>NZ_CP178323.1:0-4955000 GCF_047199225.1 Pseudomonas sp. DL | reverse complement strand
CTACACACGTGCTACAATGGTCGGTACAAAGGGTTGCCAAGCCGCGAGGTGGAGCTAATCCCATAAAACCGATCGTAGTCCGGATCGCAGTCTGCAACTCGACTGCGTGAAGTCGGAATCGCTAGTAATCGTGAATCAGAATGTCACGGTGAATACGTTCCCGGGCCTTGTACACACCGCCCGTCACACCATGGGAGTGGGTTGCTCCAGAAGTAGCTAGTCTAACCGCAAGGGGGACGGTTACCACGGAGTGATTCATGACTGGGGTGAAGTCGTAACAAGGTAGCCGTAGGGGAACCTGCGGCTGGATCACCTCCTTAATCGAAGATCCCGGCTTCTTCATAAGCTCCCACACGAATTGCTTGATTCACTGGTTAGACGATTGGGTCTGTAGCTCAGTTGGTTAGAGCGCACCCCTGATAAGGGTGAGGTCGGCAGTTCGAATCTGCCCAGACCCACCAATTGTTGGTGTGCTGCGTGATCCGATACGGGGCCATAGCTCAGCTGGGAGAGCGCCTGCTTTGCACGCAGGAGGTCAGGAGTTCGATCCTCCTTGGCTCCACCATCCAAACAATCGTCGAAAGCTCAGAAATGAATGTTCGTAGATGAACATTGATTTCTGGTCTTTGCACCAGAACTGTTCTTTAAAAATTCGGGTATGTGATAGAAGTAAGACTGAATGATCTCTTTCACTGGTGATCATTCAAGTCAAGGTAAAATTTGCGAGTTCAAGCGCGAATTTTCGGCGAATGTCGTCTTCACAGTATAACCAGATTGCTTGGGGTTATATGGTCAAGTGAAGAAGCGCATACGGTGGATGCCTTGGCAGTCAGAGGCGATGAAAGACGTGGTAGCCTGCGAAAAGCTTCGGGGAGTCGGCAAACAGACTTTGATCCGGAGATCTCTGAATGGGGGAACCCACCTAGGATAACCTAGGTATCTTGTACTGAATCCATAGGTGCAAGAGGCGAACCAGGGGAACTGAAACATCTAAGTACCCTGAGGAAAAGAAATCAACCGAGATTCCCTTAGTAGTGGCGAGCGAACGGGGATTAGCCCTTAAGCTTCATTGATTTTAGCGGAACGCTCTGGAAAGTGCGGCCATAGTGGGTGATAGCCCCGTACGCGAAAGGATCTTTGAAGTGAAATCGAGTAGGACGGAGCACGAGAAACTTTGTCTGAACATGGGGGGACCATCCTCCAAGGCTAAATACTACTGACTGACCGATAGTGAACCAGTACCGTGAGGGAAAGGCGAAAAGAACCCCGGAGAGGGGAGTGAAATAGAACCTGAAACCGTATGCGTACAAGCAGTGGGAGCCTACTTGTTAGGTGACTGCGTACCTTTTGTATAATGGGTCAGCGACTTATATTCAGTGGCAAGCTTAACCGTATAGGGTAGGCGTAGCGAAAGCGAGTCTTAATAGGGCGTTTAGTCGCTGGGTATAGACCCGAAACCGGGCGATCTATCCATGAGCAGGTTGAAGGTTAGGTAACACTGACTGGAGGACCGAACCCACTCCCGTTGAAAAGGTAGGGGATGACTTGTGGATCGGAGTGAAAGGCTAATCAAGCTCGGAGATAGCTGGTTCTCCTCGAAAGCTATTTAGGTAGCGCCTCATGTATCACTCTGGGGGGTAGAGCACTGTTTCGGCTAGGGGGTCATCCCGACTTACCAAACCGATGCAAACTCCGAATACCCAGAAGTGCCGAGCATGGGAGACACACGGCGGGTGCTAACGTCCGTCGTGAAAAGGGAAACAACCCAGACCGCCAGCTAAGGTCCCAAAGTTGTGGTTAAGTGGTAAACGATGTGGGAAGGCTTAGACAGCTAGGAGGTTGGCTTAGAAGCAGCCATCCTTTAAAGAAAGCGTAATAGCTCACTAGTCGAGTCGGCCTGCGCGGAAGATGTAACGGGGCTCAAACCACACACCGAAGCTGCGGGTGTCACGTAAGTGACGCGGTAGAGGAGCGTTCTGTAAGCCTGTGAAGGTGAGTTGAGAAGCTTGCTGGAGGTATCAGAAGTGCGAATGCTGACATGAGTAACGACAATGGGTGTGAAAAACACCCACGCCGAAAGACCAAGGGTTCCTGCGCAACGTTAATCGACGCAGGGTTAGTCGGTTCCTAAGGCGAGGCTGAAAAGCGTAGTCGATGGGAAACAGGTTAATATTCCTGTACTTCTGGTTACTGCGATGGAGGGACGGAGAAGGCTAGGCCAGCTTGGCGTTGGTTGTCCAAGTTTAAGGTGGTAGGCTGAAATCTTAGGTAAATCCGGGGTTTCAAGGCCGAGAGCTGATGACGAGTTGTCTTTTAGATGACGAAGTGGTTGATGCCATGCTTCCAAGAAAAGCTTCTAAGCTTCAGGTAACCAGGAACCGTACCCCAAACCGACACAGGTGGTCGGGTAGAGAATACCAAGGCGCTTGAGAGAACTCGGGTGAAGGAACTAGGCAAAATGGCACCGTAACTTCGGGAGAAGGTGCGCCGGCTAGGGTGAAGGATTTACTCCGTAAGCTCTGGCTGGTCGAAGATACCAGGCCGCTGCGACTGTTTATTAAAAACACAGCACTCTGCAAACACGAAAGTGGACGTATAGGGTGTGACGCCTGCCCGGTGCCGGAAGGTTAATTGATGGGGTTAGCGCAAGCGAAGCTCTTGATCGAAGCCCCGGTAAACGGCGGCCGTAACTATAACGGTCCTAAGGTAGCGAAATTCCTTGTCGGGTAAGTTCCGACCTGCACGAATGGCGTAACGATGGCGGCGCTGTCTCCACCCGAGACTCAGTGAAATTGAAATCGCTGTGAAGATGCAGTGTATCCGCGGCTAGACGGAAAGACCCCGTGAACCTTTACTGTAGCTTTGCACTGGACTTTGAGCCTGCTTGTGTAGGATAGGTGGGAGGCTTTGAAGCGTGGACGCCAGTTCGCGTGGAGCCATCCTTGAAATACCACCCTGGCATGCTTGAGGTTCTAACTCTGGTCCGTGATCCGGATCGAGGACAGTGTATGGTGGGCAGTTTGACTGGGGCGGTCTCCTCCTAAAGAGTAACGGAGGAGTACGAAGGTGCGCTCAGACCGGTCGGAAATCGGTCGCAGAGTATAAAGGCAAAAGCGCGCTTGACTGCGAGACAGACACGTCGAGCAGGTACGAAAGTAGGTCTTAGTGATCCGGTGGTTCTGTATGGAAGGGCCATCGCTCAACGGATAAAAGGTACTCCGGGGATAACAGGCTGATACCGCCCAAGAGTTCATATCGACGGCGGTGTTTGGCACCTCGATGTCGGCTCATCACATCCTGGGGCTGAAGCCGGTCCCAAGGGTATGGCTGTTCGCCATTTAAAGTGGTACGCGAGCTGGGTTTAGAACGTCGTGAGACAGTTCGGTCCCTATCTGCCGTGGACGTTTGAGATTTGAGAGGGGCTGCTCCTAGTACGAGAGGACCGGAGTGGACGAACCTCTGGTGTTCCGGTTGTCACGCCAGTGGCATTGCCGGGTAGCTATGTTCGGAAAAGATAACCGCTGAAAGCATCTAAGCGGGAAACTTGCCTCAAGATGAGATCTCACTGGGAACTTGATTCCCCTGAAGGGCCGTCGAAGACTACGACGTTGATAGGCTGGGTGTGTAAGCGTTGTGAGGCGTTGAGCTAACCAGTACTAATTGCCCGTGAGGCTTGACCATATAACACCCAAACAATCTGATGATTGTGTGTTGTAAGGTGAAGTCGACGAACCGAAAGTTCGCATGAACCGCAAACACCTTGAAATCACATACCTGAATCCGGATAGACGTAAGCCCAAGCGAACGGATATCCAACCGAATTGCTTGACGATCATAGAGCGTTGGAACCACCTGATCCCTTCCCGAACTCAGAAGTGAAACGACGCATCGCCGATGGTAGTGTGGGGTCTCCCCATGTGAGAGTAGGTCATCGTCAAGCTCCTATCCCAAAACCCCTGGTCAGCGATGATCAGGGGTTTTGCTTTTGCGCGCGGAAAAAGGCGTGCTTCCTGTTCACCTTGCCGAAACCCTCCTGGCATGCCCTCTTTCGCGTCTAGCGTAGCGAGAGTCCGGGGGGATCCGCATGGCGCTGGCGCTCTTGCGTTCGCCGTACCGATCCCGATCCGCGAGTTAGAGCCTCGCTTCGAGGAGAAAGACGAAAGGTGGCTTCCGATGAAGGGAATCGCTTGATTTACTGTATGAATAAACAGTATCTTGAGCGCTCCCCCCTTCGTGGCCATCCCTGTTGGCCATCCCAAGGCAGCTCGTCTCTCGAGCTGCCTTTTTCTTTGTCTCAATGGAAATCCCGGCTGCGGACGTCCAGGCCGGTGAGTAGAGGGGTCAGGTCATGCAGGCGCCCTGCGATGACGTGGCGCACCTCGCCGGAGGACTCCAGGATGCCCTCCACCTGCAGCAGCCGGGACTCGAGGAATGGCCGCCTCTGCCGTTCGGCGAGGTCGTGCCGGACCACCACGTTGAGCATGCCGAACTCGTCCTCCAGGGTGATGAAGGTGATGCCGCTGGCGGTCTGTGGGCGCTGCCGGCCGATCACCAGGCCGGCGACCCGTATCGGTCGTCCATGTCCCAGTTTCGCCAGTTCGCGGGAGTCGCGGCAGCGGCAGGCCTTGAGCTGTCCACGCAAGAGTTTCAGCGGATGCGGGCCGAGGGTGGTGCCGAGGAGAGCGTAATCGCTCAGCAGTTCCTCGCCGCGCGAAGGCAGCGGCAGGCTGACCGTGGTTTCTTCGATGACGGTCCCTTCGGCGAACAGTGGCAATTGCGGCTCGACGCTGGCGACGGCCCAGCGCGCCTTGTGCCGGTGTCCGGCGAGACCGCGCAGGGCGCCGGCATCGGCCAGCAACTCCAGGGCCCGGGCGTCGAGCCTGGCGCGTCGGCCGAGATCGTGCACGTCGAGGAACGGCTGGGCCTCCCGGACCTGCTCGATACGCCTGGCATCCTCCTCGCGAAAGCCTCGGATCATCCGCAGGCCGAGGCGTATGGCCGGTTGCGCCTGGCCGAACGGCTCCAGGCTGCAATCCCAACCGCTGTGGCGGACATCCACCGGGCGTGTCTGCAGGGTGTGGCGGCGGGCGTCCTGGAGCAACTGGTCGGGGCTGTAGAAGCCCATCGGCCAACTGTTGATCAAGGCGCAGGCGAAGGCCGCCGGCTCGTGACGTTTCAGCCAACTGCTGGCGTAGGTGAGCAGGGCGAAGCTGGCGGCGTGGGATTCAGGGAAACCGTAGCTGCCGAAGCCTTTGATCTGCTCGAAGATGCGCGCTGCGAAGTCGGCCTCGTAGCCGTTGGCGAGCATGCCCCGGGTCAGCCGCTCGCGGTGGTGTTCCAGGCCGCCATGACGCTTCCAGGCGGCCATCGAACGACGCAGTTCGTCCGCCTCGCCCGGCGTGTAGTCGGCGGCGACGATCGCCAGTTCCATGACCTGTTCCTGGAACAACGGGACGCCCAGGGTACGTTCGAAGACCTTCTCCAGTTCGGCCGATGGATAGGCCACCGGCTCTTCACCGTTTCGCCGGCGCAGGTAAGGATGCACCATGTCGCCCTGGATCGGCCCCGGCCGGACGATGGCGACCTGGATCACCAGGTCGTAGAACTTCTGCGGGCGCAGGCGTGGCAGCATGGCCATCTGTGCGCGCGATTCGATCTGGAACACACCGATGGTATCGGCGCGGCTGATCATTTCGTAGGTGGCCGGGTCTTCGCTCGGGATACTGGCGATGCTCAACCGCTTGCCGCCGCGCAGCGCGTGGATCAGGTCGAAGCTGCGGCGCAGGGCGCTGAGCATGCCCAGGGCGAGGACGTCGACCTTGAGCAGGCCGACCGCGTCGAGATCGTCCTTGTCCCACTGGATCACCGTGCGCTCGGCCATGCTGGCATTCTCCACCGGGACCAGGGTGTCCAATGGCTGTTCGGAGATGACGAAGCCGCCGGGGTGCTGCGAGAGGTGGCGCGGAAAACCGATCAACTCGTCGGTCAGGGCCAGCACCCGGCGCAGGATCGGACTCTGCGGATCGAAGCCGGCCTCTTCCAGGCGTTCGGCGCTGGGGGCCTGGTCGCTCCAGCGGCCGCAGCAGTTGGCCAGGACGTCGACCTGCTCGGGCGGCAGACCCAGGGCCTTGGCTACGTCGCGCACCGCGCCGGCGCCGTGGTAGGTGCTGACCACCGCGGTCAGCGCCGCGCGCTGGCGTCCGTAGCGTGTGAAAACGTACTGGATGACCTCCTCGCGGCGCTCGTGTTCGAAATCCACGTCGATGTCCGGTGGTTCGTTGCGCTCGCGGGAAAGGAAGCGCTCGAACAGCAGGTTGGTCCGGTCCGGGTCCAACTCGGTGATGCCGAGGGCGAAGCACACTGCCGAGTTGGCCGCCGAGCCGCGGCCCTGGCAAAGGATTTTCCGGCCCCGGGCGAAGGCGACGATGTCCTGCACGGTGAGGAAATAGCTTTCATAGCCCAGTTCGGCGATCAGCTCGAGTTCTCTCTCGATCTGCTTGCGGACCTTGGCGCTCGCGCCGTTCGGCCAGCGCCTGGCGATGCCCTGTTCGGTGAGATGGCGGAGCCATGACGCCGGGTCGTGTCCGGCCGGTACCAATTCGCGTGGGTACTGGTATTTCAGCTGTTCCAGATCGAACCGGCAGCGTTCGGCGATCTTCAGGGTTTCCGCCAGCAGGGCTTGCGGGTAGATCCCCTGCAGGGCCTCCAGGGTACGCAGGTGGCGTTCCCCGTTGGGGAAGAGATAGGCGCCGGCCTCGCTGACCGGCAGATGGTTGCGGATCGCTGTCATGCAGTCCTGCAGGGCTCGCCTGCCGCGGGCGTGCATGTGGACGTCGCCGCAGGCCACGGGCGGTAGCCGGAGATGCGAGGCGAGCGCGAGCAGTTTGTCCAGGCGGGCATCGTCATCGGCGCCGCGATGCAACTCGACGCCCAGCCAAAGGCGCTGGGGGAAGCGTTCGCGGAGCCAGGCAGCCTGCTCGTCCCCATGGTCGTTCGGCAACCAGATCGCCAACAGGCCGGCGAGCGGCTGTTGCAGATCTTCGCGCAGCAGCCGGTAGTGGCCCTTGTCGGCTTGTCGCCGGCCGCGGGTGATGAGGCGACAGAGGTTCTGGTAGCCCTCCAGGTCCTCCGCCAGGAGGACCAGCTTGGGCCCCTGTTCGAGGCGGATTTCGCTGCCGATGATCAGTTGTACCTGATGCTCCCGCGCCGCCTGCCAGGCCCGCACGATACCGGCCAGGCTGCATTCGTCGGTGATCGCCAGGGCCCGATAGCCCAGGCGTGCTGCACGGGCGAAGAGTTCCGCGGCGCTGGAGGCGCCGCGCTGGAAACTGAAGTTGGACAGGCAATGCAGTTCGGCGTAGGCGCTCATGCGAACCAGCCATGCAGCCACAGCGGCCCTTCGCTGCCGACCTCGCGATAGACCCAGGCACGTTGTCCGCTGCGGGTTTCCACCAGGTAATAGTCGCGGCGGATGTCTTCGCCATCCCACCAGCCCGACTCGATCCGCTCCGGGCCGGCCAGCACGGTGGGCAAGGCCTCGCCGAGGGGGCGTGGCTCCGCCAGCAGCCAGCCGGGGCGGAGGCCGCAGGCTGCCGGCGATTGCGCCCTGTCGCAGCTGTGCGGCCGCCAGCTTCGCTCCGGACGGTGTTCGGCGACGGCGCTCAGGCCCTGTACCGCCTCGTCGCCCAGCCGCGCGCGCAGGCGTTCCCGCAACTGTTCCCAGCCGAGATACTGCTGTGGGCGCTCGTCGAACAGTTCGCGGTGCTGCGGCGTGAAAGGAGGCAGCTCGCGGGCCTCCAGGCGCACGGCATGCACGGGGGCGGGCAGTTGCAGCTGTTCGAGACGGCCGCGGGTCAGTTCGAAGAGCATGGCCGCCTCGCGTTCGGCGCTGAGCAGGCCGACCGTGACCTGGCTGTCGGCGCGCCCGTGATGTTCCAGGTGCAGGGTGAAGCGCTGCACGCCGCTGTCGCGTCCGGCGAGAAAGGCGGCGAGATCGGCGCTCAGCCGTCGCAGGGGGAAGAGCAGGGCCTGGTGCGATTCCACGTCGAAATTGAGTTCGATGCGCAGGTCGAAGGTGTCCGGCGGCCGGTAGTGCTCCAGCGCCAGTGGGCTGCGGCCGCAGAGGCGGTCGATGTGCAACAGCAGTTCGGCCGGGAAGCGACGGGCCAGGGCGGCGCGCGGCAACTCGAGGACCTGGCGCAGATAGCGCAGTCCCATGCGTCCGAGGGCGACGGCCAGCTCCCGCGAGAGTCCCAGGCGGTCCAGCGGAAGGGCGGACAACTGGCGTTGCAGCGCTGTCTCGTCCTCGATGGCCAGGCCGTCGTGGCTGTTCGCCAGGACCCTCGCCGCCACCGGGTTCGGCGCCAGGCACAGGCGATGGCGGAAGCCCAGCGCCGTGAGTTCCTTGCGCAAGCGGGCCTCGAAGCGTGGCCAGGGGCCGAACAGGGCAAGGCTGGACTGCACTTCCAGCAGCAGCGCACGCGGATAGTGCAGGCTGACCTGCGAGCTGAAACCGTAGGCCCAGGCGGCGAGGAAGGCCTGCCAGCGCTCCACGGCGGCGAGGTCGTATTCCGCCGTGGCGAAGTCCCGGCTCAGGGCCTGGGCGGCGACCAGCGATTGACCGGGCTTCAGGCCGAGCGCGCGTGCCGCAGGGTTGACCGCCTGCAACTGCCGGCGCTGCGCTGGGCCGCCGAGCAGCGCCAGCGGTGCGTCGGGATTGCTCCGTTGACGCAGCGCGCTGTCCATGGCCAGTTGCGGCAGGAGAATGCAAGCCCAGAGCATGGCCGCCTCATTGCCAGGCGCTGGCCGGCAGGGCGGTCGCCGGCGCGAGGCCGCCCCGGCACTTGAGGATGCGCAGGCGTGGGGGGCGGGTTTCGATGCACAGGCGTAGCGCTGCCGGCGAAGGATTGACCGCTTCGCGCAGGGGGCGATAGGCGAAACCCAGGGCCTGACCGCTTTCGGCGGCGACCTGGAGGCGGCGCAGGGCGCGGTCGTCGGCCTGCTGCGGCCAGCACAGCACTGCGGCGCAACTGCCCGAGCGCAGGCACTGTTCGGCAGCCCACAAGGCGTCGCGTCCGCTGGCCTGCAACAGGACCAGGTGGCGCAGGTCGACCGCGGCGGCCAGCCAGGCCTGCGGATAAGGTACATAGGGGGCGCCGACCAGGACGACACGACGTTGCGCCTGGGTCAGGCGAGCGAGGGTCGGCATCAGTAGTTGCAGTTCGCCGACACCGTCGCGGGCATGGAGGATTTCGTTCAGGGCATGCTCCGGCCAACCGCCGCCGGGCAGCAGTGCGTCCAGGCGCGCATGCCCGGTGGGCAGGGAAGCGCCGGCCGGTACGGCGGACTGGCCTTTCCAGATCCTACGTGCGTCGAGCAGCGCACTCAGCGCTATGCCATTGCCTCGTCCGGCGACGGCTGCGGGTGGGGAGATGTCGGCTACGGATGAAAGGGAGGCCAAGGAAATAACTCGAATGCTGTATGTAAATACAGTATTTGCTGTAGTCCTTTTCTGGTCAATGGCAGTCGGTCGGCATCCTTTCATGTGACACTGAGATTCAATAACGAATATAATTGAGAATCGTTATTGATCCTGGGCGCGCTATGTCGGCCCAGTGCGTTCCGTCCCTCGAAAGGAATTCCCCTATGGATACCCTGGCCCCTGAATCCACTCGGCAAAACCTGCGTTCGCAACGCCTCAACCTGCTGACCAACGAGCCGCACCAGCGCCTGGAGAGCCTGGTGAAAAGCAAGGAACCCTTTGCCAGCCGGGACAATTTCGCCCGCTTCGTCGCCGCCCAGTACCTCTTCCAGCATGACCTGGAGCCGCTTTATCGCAACGAAGCGCTGGCCCGCCTGTTCCCCGGCCTGGCTTCCCGCGCCCGCGACGACGCCGCTCGTGCAGACCTGGCGGACCTCGGCCATCCGGTGCCGGAGGGCGACCAGAGCGTGCGCGAGGCCGACCTGAGCCTGGCCGAGGCACTGGGCTGGCTGTTCGTTTCCGAAGGTTCGAAGCTGGGCGCTGCGTTCCTGTTCAAGAAAGCCGCCGCGCTCGAACTCGACGAGAACTTCGGCGCCCGCCATCTGGCCGAACCGGAAGGCGGCCGCGCGCAAGGCTGGAAGAGCTTCGTGGCGATCCTCGACGGCATCGAGCTGAACGAGGAAGAAGAGCGCCTGGCCGCCAAGGGCGCCAGCGATGCCTTCAATCGTTTCGGCGACCTGCTGGAGCGTACCTTCGCCTGAGGGGCGTTCCTTGTCCTTTGATCGGCGGCCAACCTCGCCGACGACGATTGCCCCGGCCTGGTTGCCGGGGTTTTTTGTCTTGCGCCGCCGGCCAGGAACGCGGACCTGCGGAAGCCCTTAGCGAGGCGGCCGCTGCGCTTCCACTGAGTTGCCGAACGAGGTGCCCAGGCGAATGCGCGTCGCCGATTGGTTGTACAGGCCGAGCTGGTTTGGCGGACGCCGGACGATGGCGGCGGAATCCAGCTCCTGTTCGCGGCGGGCCCTGGCCGCGCTGTCAGGATCGGCCATCTGCTGGCTCAGGCATTCATAGGACAAAGCCTGGTAGCCGTTGACCTCGGTGTTGATGCAGTTCGCCGGCGGCGTCGGCTCGTCGGCCAGGGTGGCGTTCATGGCCAGGCCCAGGATCAGGGCCGGCAGAACCTGCGATGAACGGTGCATGGCGATTCTCCCGCGCTGGGATGGTGGTTTCCCGCTTATACGGCAATCGGTGAAAACATGTCACCGCAGGTACCGTCACACCACAGTCACACAGTGCCATCAGGATGTCCCTCCTGGGTGATGGCCATCTGGCCTGAACCGGGTAGTTCGGACTGGAATCCGTTGATGTCGATCCTCGGGGTGGCAAGGTCGTGCGCAGTGTCGTTGCTCGGTCTCGGCATGCTGCTGCCGGCGTCCGGCGCCGTGCCGGGCGATGGCGGCAGGCCGCCGTTGCGCCTGGCGGTGCACGCGTTCGATATTCCTCCGCAGAGCCTGGCATCGGCGCTGGTGACCTACAGCGGGGTGACGGGAATGGCGGTTCTGGTGGATGGCGAGCTGGCCCGTGGACGGCGCTCGGCCCGCTTGCAGGGGCGCTTCACCGCCAGCGACGCCCTGACCCGACTGCTCGGCGGAACCGGCCTGATGGCGCGCTACACCAGCCAGGAAGCGTTCACCCTGCTGCCGGCGCAGGCCGTCAGGAACGCTGCGCCGCTGCCGGCAGAGATGCCGAAGGTCGAGCAGCCGCTGGATCGGCGCTACGCGGGAGCGGTCCAGGCGGCGCTGGAAGAACAGTTGTGCCGCTCGCCGCGCACTCGTCCGGGTACCTATCGCGCGGTGCTGCAACTCTGGATCGGTCGCTTCGGCGAGGTTCGCCACAGTCGCCTGCTCGGTTCGACCGGCGACCCGCAGCGGGACAGCGCCCTGGTGGAAAGCCTGCGCGGCGTGCGGGTGATGCAGGCGACGCCCGCTACGCTGGCCCAGCCGCTGACCATCCTGTTGCTGCCGAAGACGACGGGCAAGGCCATGGAATGCAAGCTGACGGAGGGAGTGGGAGGGTCATGAGCGATTCGCGGCAAAGCGCGATGGTGAAGCTGTTCCTCGCCTCCTACGACGACTTCAAGGCGCGCCTGAAACGGCGCCTGGGCTCCGAGGACCTGGCGTGCGACGTATTGCACGAAACCTACCTGAGAGTCGACCGGCTGGATGATGCCCTGGAGGTCAAGAAGCCCCAGGCCTACCTGTTCCGTATTGCCCTGAACATTGCCGCCGACCGCCGCGAGGGCGACGCCCGCCTGCTCACCGGGGAGGAGGTGGCGGAGCTGTTGCAGGTGGCCGACGAAGGCCTCGACCCGGAGCGCATCGTCGGCGGTCATGCCGAGATCCGTCGCCTGCTGGAGGCGCTCTGCGAACTGCCGGCGCGGCGTCGGCAGATTCTCATCGCCTCGCGCCTGGAAGAGACGCCGCATGCGGAAATCTCCCGTCGCTTCGGCATCTCCACCCGCACCGTGGAGAAGGAACTCAAGGCCGCCCTGTGGTTCTGCGCGGAGCGCCTGGAAAGAAAAGTCATCCAGAGGTTCGGTCCCGGGGCCGGAAAACCGTCATAAGCATAAGCAGGTGGAAAACCGCCGCCATATCCCTCCCATGAGCCATTCCGGTGTCCGTACAGCACAGTCATGACAGCCTCAGACTCCGCCGCCGATGAAACCGGCGACCTTCGCCACGAAGCGCACGCCTGGGTGATCAGCCTGACCTCCGGACGCGTCACCCAGGGCGAGGCGCGGGCCTTCCGCCAGTGGTGTGCGCGCAGCCCGCAACACCTGCGAGCGTTCGTCGAGGCGCGCGATCTCTGGCAGGCACTCGGCAGTGCCGCCGCTCTGCCGCTGGAGTCGCCGGCCGTGGCGCAGATCGCGCCGAGGCGTTTCGGTCGTCGCTGGTTCGTCGGCGGTGCGCTGGCCGCCTCGGTGGCGTTGTTCGTCTTGCGCCCGTCGCTGCTCGACCATGGCCTGGGCGGCGCCGACTACGTCACGGCGGTCGGCGAGCAGCGCCAGGTGCAGGTGAGCGGCGAGACGCGGATCGAGATGAACACCCGCACCCGCCTGAACGTGCGGCGCAATCAAGAGCAGCAGGAAACCATCGAACTGCTCGGCGGCGAGGCCGAGATCATCGCCAGCCACCCGCCGCAGAGCAGCCTGCGGGTGATGGCCGGGAGCGCCTGGCTGAGCGCCAGCCGGGCCCGCTTCAACGTGCGCAGCAGCGGTGACGTCTGCGTGGTGACCTGCCTGGAGGGCAGCGTGCGGCTCGAACACCTCGGCCAGCGCCTGGACCTCCAGGCCGGCCAGCAACTGACCTTCGACGAGCGACGCAACGGTCCGCCGGTGCCTTTCGACGTTGCCGAGGTGATGGCCTGGCGCGAGCGCATGCTGGTGTTCAACGACGTACCGTTGGCCACGGTGATCGACGAAATCAACCGCTACCGTCCCGGCATGCTCCTGCTGCTGGACAAGGCCCTTGGCCGACGCCGGGTCCAGGCCCGTTTCAGCCTCGATCAACTGGCCGACGTGGCGACCCTGATCCGGGATGCCTATGGGATCGAGGTCACCCGCCTGCCGGGCGGGGTGGTGCTGCTCGGCTGAGCCACCGCTTCATTGCAGGGCCACCACCCGTCGATAGCGCTCCACGCCGTTGCGGGTGACCCGTGCCAGGCTGATCTCCAGTCCGCTGGCGCGGACTTTGCTGCGTGCCGGCAGGCGCGTCCAGCCCTTTCCCGGCACCCAGGCACGGATCTCGAACCGACTCACGTCGTCGAGCACAGCCACCCGCTCCGCCAGCGGCGGCAACGGCAGGCGGTCGCCGCTGGGCGAGGCGGCGCGGTAGAGGACCTTGCCCTGTCGCCACCAGCGCACGCGCTGCAGCGGCGCGCCTGGCTCGGTACTGGCGCGGACGATGTCCAGGCGCAATGGGATCTCGCTCAGGCGCTTCAGTGCGAGTCCGGGCGGCAGGCTGTCGCCGGCCCGGATCGGCTCGTCGCCGCTGGGCAGGCCGGTCTCCTCCCGGATGGCGCTGTGCAGGGCGATGTCGCGCTCCAGTTGGTTCAGCGCGCGCAGTAGCGCGGCGCCCTGCTCGGTGCTGTCCTCCAGGTGCGCGCTGGCCCGGGCGATGCTGTCCAGGCCGCGCCAGGCCATCAGGCTGACGATGGCCATGAGCATGATCGCGACCATCACCTCGATCAGGGTGAAGCCGGCTTGCCGGCGCCGCGTCGTCGCGCGTTCAGCGTACCCGGACATGGCCGTTCGCCTCGCGCAGCACGGTGACGCTGTGTTGGCCGTCGGAGAGCGTTATCCGCAACGGCGCGCCGATCCATTCGGCGTCCAGCAACACCGGTCGCGGCGGGCGCACGCTGACCCGCAGCGGCGCGGCCTGCCAGTCGCGCGCGCGCAATTCGGTGTCGGCGGCGAAGGCGTCGGTCTTGCCGCGATAGGCCTGCGGGCTGAAGCGATAGCCCTTGGCGCTGGGCTGCCAGAGGATCGGCGTACCGCGTACCCGCGCTTCGCCCTGGGCTATTTCCAGCAACCGCGCCAGGCGCGCGGCATCCTGGCGCAGCAGGCCCGTCGGGTCGGGGCGGGCGCTCAGGCTGATGGCCGCCGTGGCGATGCCGACGATTACCAGCACCACCATCAGTTCGATCAGGGTGAAACCGCCTTGCCGGGGTCGCCTCACCGGATGCCGCTCCGCGAAGAGAGAGGTTTCCAGAGTGCCCGACGAAGATGATCGGCGTGTGAAACATAACGGAGAGAATTCCGCGCTAGGCTGGTGCCGGGGCGCCGTTCGTGGCGCCCGTCGCCCATACGCCAGGAGAGCCCGCCATGCCGGCCATGCCCCGTATCGATCCGCCCCGCCTGGTCCAGTTCGCCGCCGTGCTGGCGATCCTCGCCGGCCTGCTGTTCTGGGGCTATCTGTTGCTGGCGCCGATTCCCGGCGTGGTCCAGGCCGAGGTCGCCGACGTTCCGCCGCCCAGCGGCGAGGACGCCGCTCAACGCTGGTTCGCGGCGCCTTCCGGTGAGGTAGAGGTGCAACTGGCGGGATTGATCAGCGGTGGTCCCGCGGCGATCGCCATCCTCTCGGTGAACGGCGCGCCGGCCCAGGCCTATCGCGAGGGCGAGGTCCTGGCACGTGCGGCGAAGGTGCGGCGGATCGAGGCCGACGCGGTGCTCATCGAGCAGAACGGCGAGGTTCGCCGGGTGGCCATGCAGCGGCTCGCCGAACCGCCGCCGCTGGCTACCCTCAAGCGCGGTTGAGATCACCGGGAGCGGCTCAGCAGGGTGTTCAGGCGCGCCAGCGGCACCGCCTGTTCGCGCTGCGTGCGCACACGGATTTCCACCCACAGTAGCGCGGGGTCGTCGGTGGCCTCGACGCGTTGTTCGCAGTACAACCGCAGGCGGCCCTGGGAGCATTCGAAATCGCTGTTTCCCGGAGCCGCGCCGACGCCCAGGCGTAGCTCGGCGAGCCGGCTCTCCGCTGCCAGCAGGGCCAGCGACTTGTCGCGCAACAGACCATTGCCGTCGGTCATCAGGCCCACCGCGCGGATCGCCGCGGCCAGGGCGATGGCGACGATGGCCAGCGCGACCAGCACTTCGATCAGGGTGAAACCGCGGGAAGACAGGCGCGTGGACATCGCGGAAAGGTCGGCGAAAGGGGACTTCCAGGCTAGCCGGGAAATCTGACCGATCCCTGACAAAAGCTCGGGAGGGCGCCCCCGCGAGCCATCCCCGGCGCCTGCCGGAAAGCCCGGCTCCAGGGCCTTGCGGGCGCCTCCGGAAGAGCGGCGCACCCGAGGATTTTCAATATCGTTGACATATCTTCCTGAAACAATCCGCGGCGAATCGAACCATGCCGAGGAGTGTCGAGATGGATGTCGTGCAGTTCAGCTCCAGCCCGAAAGGACATCGGGGACAGCGGGGCTTCACCCTGATCGAGATCATGGTGGTGGTGGTGATCCTCGGCATCCTCGCCGCGATGGTGGTGCCCAAGGTGCTCGACCGTCCCGACCAGGCCCGCGCCACCGCGGCGCGCCAGGACATCTCCGGGCTGATGCAGGCGCTCAAGCTCTACCGCCTCGACCAGGGCCGCTATCCGAGCCAGGCGCAGGGCTTGAAGGTGCTCGCGGAGCGCCCTGCCGATGCCTCGGCGAGCAACTGGCGCTCGTACCTGGAGCGCCTGCCCAACGATCCCTGGGGCAAGCCCTACCAGTACCTGAATCCCGGCGTGAACGGTGAGATCGACGTGTTCTCCCTCGGCGCCGACGGGCAGCCGGGCGGCGAGGGCATCAACGCCGACATCGGCTCCTGGCAGCTCTGAGCGCGCCATGAACGGTCATCGCCAGCGCGGCATGGCGATCATCAGCGCGCTGCTGATCGTCACCGTGGTCGCGGTCATAGCCGCCGGCCTGATCGCCCGCCAGAGCGCATTCATCCGCGCCCTGGAAAGCGAGCAGCTACGCATCCAGGCCGGCTGGATGCTGCGCGGCGGCCTGGAATGGAGCCGCCAGTTGCTGCTCGAGGACAGCCGCCGCGACCCGCTGACCCGCCTCGACCAGCGCTGGGCGCAACCGATGCGTGGCTTGCGTCTGAGCAGCGCCGAATTGCCGTTCAACGGCCAACTGGAAGACGAGCAGGGCAAGTTCAACCTGCGCAACCTGTTGGTCGACCAACGCCCCGATCTCCAGGAGCGAGCGAACTTCGAACGCCTCGCCGGTCTGCTCGGCGTGCGCCCGAAGGAGACGCGGCTGATCGTCGAGCGGGTACTCGATTCCTATGCACGGCTGCCCGCCGAAGCGCCGCCGGCCGAGACGCAACCCGCAGGTTTCGACAGCGGCCGCGAGACTTCGCCGGGCGCCGTGTTGCGTGCGCTTCCGGCGCGCATGCCGGCGCTCAGGCGTCTCGACGACCTGGCGCGGCTGGGCATTCCGCCGGCGACCCTGGAACGCCTGCGACCCTACGTCACCATCCTGCCCGAAACCACCTGGATCAACGGCAACACCGCGCGCGCCGAAGTGCTCGCCGCCTGTGTCCCCGGCCTCGGGCTGGACCAGGCGCGGCGGGTGCTCGGCGAGCGCGACCGGGGCCGCTGGTTCCTCAATCGCGGCGACTTCGTCAACCGCCTGAACATGCCGCAATTGCAGGCGCAGTCGGTGAAGGTCGGGATCACCAGCGACTGGTTCCTGCTCACCGCCTATGCCCGGCGCGACCGGCAAGAGGTGCGCCTGCAAGCCCTGGTGCAGCGCAAGGCCGGTGAAAGCACGGCGGTCAACTGGATGAGGGTGGGCTCATGAAGGCCGCCTGGCGTTGCCTGCTGCCGCCGCTGAGCGAGTTCGCCGAGGCGGCGCCGCTGCATTGTTTGCGCCTGGATGCGCGCGGCGCGGTGCAGGAACGAATCGAGGTCTCGCTCGCGGAACTGGCGCGGCGGCGCCAGGGGTTGCCGGTGGCGCTGTTCCTGCATCCGCGCGATTGCCGCCTGGTCAGTCTCGAACTGCCGGCGCTGCCTGCGGCGAAGCTTGCCGCCGCGGTGAACTGTGCGGCCGAGGCGCTGGTCCTCGGCGATCCGGCGCAGCTACGCCTGGCCCACGGCCCGCGCGGCGCCGACGGGCGCCTGACCTTGGGGTGGCTGGAGGCGTCGGCGCTGGCCTCGCTGGAGCAGGCCGTACAGCGGCTGCGGCTCGACGTGCGGGAGGTGCAGGCCGCGCCGTTCCTCCTGCCGTTGCGCGATGACGCTTGGGTGGCCGGCGAGTGGGACGGCCATCTGCTGTTGCGCCGCTCGCTGAGCGACGCTGTGGTCCATCCCTTGCCGGAGCAGGGCCTCGCTGAGGTCCCGCAGGAGTTGCGGCTGTTCTGGCTGGGCGAGCGACCGGCGTGGCGCTCCGCAGCCCTGGAGCGGGCCGAGGCGCTGGACGAAGCGCTGCGCTGGAGCGGGCCCGCCAGTCCGTGGGGATTGGCGCTGAAAGCGCCGGCGACGAGCGCCGGCAACGGCACCTGGAAGATGCCCCTGTTCTGCGCTGCCCTGGCCTTGCTGGTGTGGGTCGCCGGTCTGAACCTGTACGCCGGGCAACTGGCCGAGCAGGGCCAGTCCTTGCAACGGCAGAGCAGTCAACGCGTGCAGCAGGCCTTCCCGGAACTGCCGGTGGTGCTCGATCCGCTGCGCCAGGCTCGCGAGCGACGCGACGCCTATCTGGCCGGCAAGGCCGATGGCGATGCCGCACCGGGACTGGCCGCGCTGCTGCATGGCGCCGGCGAGGCGATGCCGTTCCTCGCCGGGCGCCTGCAACGACTGGACTACCACGCCGGCGAACTGGACCTGGAGCTGCTGCCGGGACCGCCAGGCGGCGATGCCGCTGCCTGGCAGGGCGAGTTGGGCAAGCACGGGTTGCAGGCCGATGCCTCCGACAAGGGCTGGCAGGTGCGCGCCATGGAAGCGCCGCCAGCGCCGGCCGCTGGCGCGGCAGACAGTGGCACTGCCGAGGCGGCTGCCGATGAAGATGAATAAGCGCCTGGCGGGCCTGCTGAATACTCCGGCGCAGCGCTGGAGTCCCCTGCTGCTGCGATTGCAGGCCTACTGGCGGCAACTGGCGCCGCGCGAGCGCAAGATTCTCGCCGGCGGTGGCCTGGCGCTATGCCTGGCGCTGACCTGGCAAGTGTTCGTCGATCCGCCGCTGGCGCGGATCGAGCATTGGCAAGCCGAACTGCCGCGCCTGCGTGCGCAGGCTGCGGCGGTGGACGGCGTGTTGCGTGAGGTCGAGGCGTTGCGCGGTCCGACCCTGAGCGGTACGGCGGACGCCGAGGCGATCCGTCGCAGCCTGCGCGATCAGGGACTCGACGGTTTCCAACTGGACGCCCCGCAACCGGGCCAATGGCAACTGGACTTCGCCAGCGTGTCCGGCGAGGCCTTGCTGCGCTGGCTGGCGCGCAGCCCGGCAGCGTTGCGCCTGAGCGTCAGCGAGGCGCAGGTGACGCGTCTCGATGCTCCTTCCGAGGAGCGCTCCGGCTCTTCGAACGAGCCGTCCGGCGGGCTGGTGTCCGCCTCGATCCATTTGCAGTCGACTTCCGCTCCCAAGGATTCCCCATGAGGCAATCAGCTTTCCACCATGCCCGGCGTCGTTGGCCTGTACTGGGCGTGGCGCTGGGCGCGCTACTGGTCGCGGCGTGTAGCGAGACGCCGAAGGTCCCCGGCGTGCCCCCGGCCGACGAGGAAGTCGGTCGGCCGCTGAGCAGTGTCCGCTCCGGTGCGCCGTTGCGCAGCGCCGACGTCCGCGAGCGGCCCCAGGCCGAGCAGGCCCGCCGCGCGCTGAGTGCCGGACGCGGCGTGGCGCGCTCCGGTGGCGTGGCTCCGGTCTCAGCGACAGCGGCCGAACTCGGCGAGCAGCCGGTCAGCCTGAATTTCGTCGATACCGAGGTGGAAGCGGTGGTGCGCGCGCTGTCGCGCGCCACCGGCCGGCAGTTCCTGGTCGACCCGCGGGTGAAGGGCAAGCTGACCCTGGTTTCCGAAGGCCAGGTGCCGGCGCGCACCGCCTACCGCATGCTCACCAGCGCCCTGCGCATGCAGGGCTTCAGCGTGGTCGACGTCGACGGGGTCAGCCAGGTGGTGCCGGAGGCCGACGCCAAGCTGCTCGGCGGGCCGGTCTACGGCGCCGACCGGCCGGCGGCCAACGGCATGGTCACGCGGACCTTCCGCCTGCGCTACGAGAACGCGGTGAACCTGATCCCGGTACTGCGCCCGATCGTCGCGCAGAACAACCCGATCAATGCCTATCCGGGGAACAACACCGTGGTGGTCACCGACTACGCGGAAAACCTCGACCGGGTCGCCGGGATCATCGCCAGCATCGACATCCCCAGCGCCAGCGACACCGACGTGGTGCCGATCCAGAACGGCATCGCGGTGGACATCGCCAGCACCGTCTCCGAACTGCTCGACAGCCAGGGCAGCGGCGGCGCCGAGCAGGGCCAGAAGACCGTGGTGCTCGCCGACCCACGCTCCAACAGCATCGTGATCCGCTCGCCGAGCCCCGAGCGCACGCAATTGGCGCGCGACCTGATCGGCAAGCTGGACAGCGTGCAAAGCAATCCCGGCAACCTCCATGTGGTCTACTTGCGCAACGCCCAGGCGACCCGCCTGGCCCAGGCCCTGCGCGGGCTGATCACCGGCGACAGCGGCGGCGAGGGCAACGAGGGCGACCAGCAGCGCGCGCGCCTGAGCGGCGGCGGCATGCTCGGTAGCGGCAACAGCGGTACTGGTAGCCAGGGCTTGGGAACCAGCGGCAATACCACGGGCAGCGGTTCCAGCGGGTTGGGCGGCAGCAACCGCAGCGGCGGCGCCTATGGTGCGATGGGCAGCGGCCAGGGCGGCGCCGGACCCGGTGCGATGGGCGAGGAGAACTCGGCGTTCTCCGCCGGCGGGGTCACCGTACAGGCCGACGCCACCACCAACACCCTGCTGATTTCCGCACCCGAGCCGTTGTACCGCAACCTCCGCGAAGTCATCGACCTGCTCGACCAGCGCCGCGCCCAAGTGGTGATCGAAAGCCTGATCGTCGAGGTCAGCGAAGACGACTCCAGCGAGTTCGGCATCCAGTGGCAGGCCGGCAACCTCGGCGGCAACGGCGTGTTCGGCGGGGTCAACTTCGGCCAGTCGGCGCTGAACACGGCCGGCAAGAACACCATCGACGTGTTGCCCAAGGGGCTCAACATCGGCCTGGTGGATGGCACCGTGGACATCCCCGGGATCGGCAAGATCCTCGACCTCAAGGTGCTCGCCCGGGCGCTGAAGAGCCGCGGCGGCACCAACGTCCTGTCGACCCCGAACCTGCTGACCCTGGACAACGAGTCGGCGAGCATCATGGTCGGCCAGACCATACCCTTCGTCAGCGGCCAGTACGTCACCGACGGCGGCGGTACCAGCAACAACCCGTTCCAGACCATCCAGCGCGAGGACGTCGGCCTGAAGCTGAACATCCGTCCGCAGATCTCCGAGGGAGGAACGGTCAAGCTCGACGTCTACCAGGAGGTCAGCAGCGTCGACGAGCGCGCCAGCACCGCCGCCGGGGTGGTCACCAACAAGCGCGCGATCGATACCAGCATCCTCCTCGACGACGGCCAGATCATGGTCCTCGGCGGCCTGTTGCAAGACAACGTGCAGGACAACACCGACGGTGTTCCCGGACTCTCCAGCCTCCCCGGCGTCGGTTCGCTGTTCCGCTACCAGAAGCGCTCGCGGACCAAGACCAACCTGATGGTCTTCCTGCGTCCCTACATCGTCCGCGACGCCGCCGCCGGCCGCAGCATCACCCTCAACCGCTACGACTTCATCCGCCGCGCCCAGCAGCGCGTGCAGCCGCGCCAGGACTGGAGCATCGGCGACATGCAGGCTCCGGTGCTGCCGCCGGCGCAGCAGGGCATTCCGCAGGCCGCCTACGACTTGCGCCCGAGCCCGCGGCCGCTGCGCGCGGTACCGCTGGGCGAGGCGGCGCCGCTATGAGCCTGCTGCCCTACGCCTGGGCCAAGGCGCAGCGCGCCTTGCTGCGGCCGGGCGAGCATGGCGCGACCCTGCTGGTCAGCCCGCGCACGCCCGGCTGGGCGATCAGCGAGGTGCGCCAGCGGCATGCGCCGGCCAGCCTGGAGAGCGTCCGCGACGACGAGCTCGACACCCTGCTGGCCAGCGCCTACTCCGATACCGGCAGCGCCGCGGCGGTGGTCGGCGCGGCGGAGAGCGAGGTCGACCTCGACCGCCTGATGGACGATATCCCCGAGGTTACCGACCTGCTCGACACCCAGGATGGCGCGCCAGTGATCCGCATGATCAACGCGCTGCTGACCCAGGCCGCGCGCGATGAGGCCAGCGACATCCACATCGAGCCCTTCGAGACCCATTCGGTGGTGCGCTACCGCGTCGACGGCGCCCTGCGCGACGTGGTCGCGCCGCGCAAGGCGCTGCACGCGGCGCTGGTGTCGCGGATCAAGATCATGGCGCAGCTGGATATCGCCGAGAAACGCCTGCCCCAGGACGGCCGCATCGCCTTGCGGGTAGCCGGGCGGCCGATCGACATTCGCGTCTCCACCGTGCCCACCGGCCACGGCGAACGGGTGGTGATGCGCCTGCTGGACAAGCAGGCCGGACGCCTGAGGCTGGAGACCCTGGGCATGGCTCCCGGCGTGCTGGCGCCGCTGGACAACCTGATCCGCCAGCCGCACGGCATCGTGCTGGTCACCGGGCCCACCGGCAGCGGCAAGACCACCACCCTCTACGCCGCCCTGGCGCGGCTCGACGCCAGCACCAGCAACATCCTCACCGTCGAGGACCCGGTGGAGTACGACCTGCCGGGGATCAGCCAGATCCAGGTCAACGCGCGCATCGACATGACCTTCGCCGTAGCCCTGCGGGCGATCCTCCGGCAGGACCCGGACATCATCATGATCGGCGAGATCCGCGACCTGGAGACCGCGCAGATCGCCGTGCAGGCCTCGCTCACCGGGCACCTGGTGCTGGCCACGCTGCACACCAACGACGCGGTGTCGGCAGTGACGCGGCTGGTGGACATGGGCGTCGAGCCGTTCCTGCTCGCCTCGTCGATGCTTGGCGTACTCGCCCAGCGCCTGGTGCGGCGCCTGTGCACGCATTGCCGGGTCGAAGAGGACGGCGGCTGGCGCGCGGTCGGCTGCCCGGCTTGCAACCAGACCGGCTACAGCGGGCGCACCGGCATCCACGAACTGTTCGTGATCGACGACGAGATCCGCCGCCTGGTCCACCAGGGCCGCGCCGAGCAGGATCTCCGCGAAGCCGCCCGCGCCGCCGGCATGCGCAGCATGCGCGAGGACGGCGAGCGCTGGATCGCCAGCGGCTCCACCACCCTGGAGGAAATCCTCCGCGTGACCCGGGACGCCTGATGCAGACCTTCCGTTACGAAGCCGCCGACGCCCAGGGCCGGATCGAGACCGGCACCCTGGAGGCGGACAGCCAGCGTGGCGCCCTCGGCCAACTGCGCGCCCGCGGCCTGACCCCGCTGGAGGTCCGCGAGCAGGCTGGCGGCGGGACCGGGCAAGGGGCGGGCGCGCTGTTCGCCCCGCGCCTGTCCGACGGCGACCTGGCCTGGGCCACCCGCCAGCTGGCCAGCCTGCTGGCCGCCAGCCTGCCGCTGGAGGCGGCGCTGAGCGCCACCCTCGACCAGGCCGAGCGCAAGCACATCGCCCAGACCCTGAGCGCCGTGCGCAGCGACGTGCGCGGCGGCATGCGCCTGGCCGACGCCCTTGCCGCACGGCCGCGGGACTTCCCGGAAATCTACCGGGCGCTGGTGGCTGCGGGCGAGGAGTCCGGCGACCTGGCCCAGGTGATGGAGCGCCTGGCCGACTACATCGAGGAACGCAACGCCCTGCGCGGCAAGATCCTCACCGCGTTCATCTACCCGGCGGTGGTCGGCGTGGTCTCCATCGGCATCGTCATTTTCCTCCTCGGCTACGTGGTGCCGCAGGTGGTCAGCGCCTTCTCCCAGGCGCGCCAGGACCTGCCGGCGCTGACCCGGGCGATGCTCCAGGCCAGCGACTTCGTGCGCGCCTGGGGCTGGCTCTGCGCCGGCGCCATCGGCGGCGCTTACTGGGGCTGGCGCTTGTACCTGCGCGACCCGCAGGCGCGGCTCGGCTGGCACCGGCGAGTGCTGCGCCTGCCTCTGCTCGGACGCTTCGTGCTCGGGGTGAATACCGCGCGCTTCGCCTCCACCCTGGCGATCCTCGGCAGCGCTGGCGTACCGCTGCTGCGCGCGCTCGATGCGGCGCGCCAGACGCTGGCCAACGACTGCCTCGCGCAGGCGGTGGAGGAGGCCACCGCGCAGGTTCGCGAAGGTGTCTCGCTGGCCTCGGCGCTGCGCACGCGGCAGGTGTTCCCGCCGATCCTCACCCACCTGATCGCCAGCGGCGAGAAGACCGGTGCGCTGCCGCCGATGCTCGACCGCGCGGCGCAGACCCTGTCGCGCGACATCGAGCGCCGCGCCATGGGCATGACCGCGTTGCTCGAGCCGCTGATGATCGTGGTCATGGGCGGGGTGGTGCTGACCATCGTGATGGCGGTGCTGATGCCGATCATCGAGATGAACCAACTGGTCCAGTAGTCCGTGCCTGAACAAGCCCTTCCCGTGCTGGGCGATTAACCGCTCGCGGCTATCCGCCGTGGGGATGGGGCGTCTCAGCAATCTTCCGAAGAGAGGTATCGGCGGATAACGCCGCTGGCGTAATCCGCCCTACGGGTGGGCTTGTGCAAGCCGGCCTTCCTCTCGCTGTCATCAACCCGTGTGGCCCCTCGCCAGGGCTCGGGTGCATGTTTCAGCGAGGTTGCCCCGAGGGCGCGCCATGGCCGTCGCGGGCCGGCCGCCGGGAGGCGCTCGCGGAACCTCGCAGGTCCCGCGAAAAGGCCCGGCGCAGAGCCTGCGAACACCCGAGGAAAGGCTGCGAAAACAATTCGATGCTCCCGAGATTTTTTCCCCGATCTGTCACCGGAACTTGCGAGTTTTATCCCCAGCGGCCCCTTCGACCGGCTAGGGATGCAAAGCCCGGCAAGCACGGCGCCGCCTCATGCAAGACGACTTCCTCAACGTACCAACACCACGATGAAAGGAGATTCTTCATGTTCAAGCGCTCTCTGATCGCTGCCTCGCTGAGCGTGGCCGCCCTCGTATCCGCCCAAGCCATGGCCGTCACCGGCGGTGGCGCTTCCCTGCCGGCCGAGCTGTACAAAGGCTCCGCCGACAGCATCCTGCCGGCCAACTTCAGCTATGCCGTGACCGGCAGCGGCACCGGCAAGAACGCTTTCCTGACCAACAACTCCTCGCTGTTCGGCACCACCGGTACCGTTCACTATGCCGGTAGCGACTCGGTCCTCAGCGGTAGCGAACTGACCACCTACAACAGCAACTACAACGGCACCTACGGTCCGCTGATCCAGATCCCGTCGGTAGCCACCTCGGTCACCGTGCCCTATCGCAAGGACGGCAACACCACGCTCAACCTGACCAGCGCCCAACTCTGCGACGCCTTCTCCGGCGCCAAGACCACCTGGGGTCAACTGCTGGGCACCACCGACAGCACGCCGATCCGCATCGTCTACCGCACCGGTAGCAGCGGCACCACCGAACTGTTCACCCGCCACCTGAACTCGATCTGCCCGACTCGCTTCGCCACCAACTCGACCTTTACCAACGCCCGTCTGCCGGCCGGCGGTACGTTGCCGAGCAACTGGGTTGGCGTCGCCGCCACTTCCACCGTGGTGTCGACCGTCAAGGCAACCAACGGCTCCCTCGGCTATGTCAGCCCGGATGCGGTGAACATCAACAGCAACGCCGAGGTTTCCCGTGTGAACGGCAACCTGCCGACCCAGGCTAACGTTTCCACTGCCCTGGGCAGCGTGGCTCCGCCGGCCAACGCCGCCGACCGTGCGGACCCCAGCAAGTGGGTTCCGGTGTTCACCAATCCGAGCGCCGGCTACTCCATCGTCGGTTACACCAACTTCGTCTTCGGCCAGTGCTACAAGGACGCCAGCGTTTCCACCGACGTCCGCGCCTTCATCAACAAGCACTACGGTGGCACTACCACCAACGCCGCAGTTGCCGCCCATGGCTTCATCCCGCTGACTCCGGCCTGGAAGAGCGCCATCGTGAGCGCCTTCTACACCGGCACCAGCGAAAACCTGGCCATCGGCAACACCAACGTCTGCAACACCAAAGGCCGCCCGTAAGCGCTTCGCCTAGGCGAATCGATACGAGGACCGGCAGCCCTATGGCTGCCGGTCTTTTTTCTTGTGGGGAACCCAGGAGGTTTTCATGCTCAAGCCAATGTTTGGCGTCGTTGCTCTGACGCTCTTGACCAGTCATACAACGCTGGGCGCTACGGTGACCGGCGGTGGTGCTTCCATGCCGGCCAAGTTGTACAAAGGTTCTGCCGACAGCATCCTGCCAATCAACTTCAGCTATGCCGCAAGCGGCAGCGGCATTGGCAAGACCGCTTTCCTGATGAATAACCCCATGCTGCTTGGCGCTACTACCGGCACCGTCCACTACATTGGTAGTGACTCGATCTTGAGTAGCAGCGAACTGAGCGCCTATTCAACCAACTATAGAGGCGCATATGGTCCACTGATCCAGATTCCATTGGCGGGTACCGCAGTAACCATTCCTTACAAGAAGCCCGATATTACCGACCTGAACCTGACCAGTGCCCAGCTCTGCGATGCCTTTTCCGGCGCCAAGGTCACTTGGGGGCAACTATTGGGGAACCCCGCCGACCGTACGCCGATTCGTATCGTCTACCAGCGGGGCGGCAGTGGAGCCACCGAGTTGCTGACCCGCCACCTGAACTCGGTCTGCCCGACTCGCTTCGCCACCAACTCGATCTTCACGAACGCCCGTCTGCCGGCCGGCGGTGCGCTGCCGAGCAACTGGGTGGCAGTACAGCCTTATGAAAGTGTCAGGAATGCCGTCGACAATGTGTCAGGCTCGATCGGCTATGAGGGGCCTGATGGTGTGGACCTGAGCGACAATTCAAAGATCGCGCGAGTGAATGGCTTGCTCCCTACTCTAGCCAATCGCGTGATCGCTGTTCGTAGCGTGGCTCCGCCGGGTGTCGCTGCAGATCGCGCCGATCCGAGCAAGTGGATACCGGTCTTCGTCAACCCGAACGCAGGCTACTCCATCGTCGGCTATACCAACTTTGTCTTTGGCCAGTGCTACAAGGATGCCACTGTTGCCGCCGACCTGCGTGCCTTCCTTACCCAGCATTATGGCGGCACCACTACAAATAGAGCGGTAGCTGACCACCGTTTCGTACCCCTGGTCGCTTCCTGGAAGAGCGCCATCATGAGCGCCTTCATCACTGGTACCAGCGAAAACCTCGCGATCAACAATCCCTCCGTCTGCAACGGCAAAGGGCGTCCATGAGTGACCTGTCATGACGGTGGCTGAAATCCGGCTGCCGTCGTGTTTCCGTTCGCCCAGGCTCCTCGCTCCGCTCCATGAACTTTCCATGACAAGTCTTCGGCCCACCCTCCGCCAGGCCGTCTACCAGTAACGGGCGTCGTTGCGGGCGCCCGACCGACTTCATGCTCAAGGACCCCTTCGCCATGCCGTCCCGTTCGCCGTCGTCCGCCCGTTCCTCCCGCGCGCTTTACGCGCCGCGCCTGAAGCCGCTGGCCCAGGCCATCGCCCTGCTGCTGGTCGCAGGGGGCGCCCAGGCCGCCGGGCAGCCGTTCAGCGCCGCCTGGTTCGCCGCCAAGGGCGCGGCTCAGGGCGGCGCTGCCGGGGCGCCGCGACCGGGAGCGCAGTTGCCGGGGGCGCCGCCGCCGCTGGCGCAGCAGCAGCGGGTCAACCAGCAGTTGCAGCGTTCGATGGCCAACCTGAACAACACCGTCGCCGCCATTGCCGCCCAGCAGGCCGCCCAGGCCGCCGGACGCCAGGCGGCGCCGAACCTCCCGCAGGATGTTCCGGACGGGCTCGGCGAGGGCGGCCTCAAGGTCGACGCCTCGCTGCCGTTCGAGCAGGCCTGGCAGAACGCCAAGGGACCGGTGCAGACCCAGGCCGCCGGCAAGACCACGGTGAGCATCGAGCAGACCGCCGACAAGGCGGTGCTCAACTGGGAGACCTTCAACGTCGGCCGCAACACCACCGTGGACTTCCAGCAGCACGCCGACTGGGCGCTGCTCAACCGGGTCAACGACCCCAGCGCGCGGCCCAGCCAGATCCAGGGGCAGATCAAGGCCGACGGCACGGTGATGCTGGTCAACCGCAACGGCGTGGTGTTTTCCGGCAGCAGCCAGGTGGACGTGCGCAACCTGACGGTGGCGGCGGCGAACATCTCGGACGAACAGTTCCGTCAGCGCGGCCTCTACTACGACAACGCCGGCAGCCGTCCGACCTTCACCGACGCGGCCGGCGCCGTGCGCGTGGAGCAGGGGGCACAGTTGCGTACGGCAGCGCCGTCCGGCTCGACCAGGGGCGGCGGCTACGTCCTGCTGCTCGGCAGCGAGGTGGACAACGCCGGCAGCATCGTCACACCGAAGGGGCAGACGGTCCTGTCCGCCGGCGACAGCTTCGTCATCCGCCGTGGCCAGGGCACCGACGGCAACCTGACCTCCACCACCCGCGGTAACGAGGTGCTGCCGGGCTTCGCCGCCGACAGCAGTGCCGGCCGGGTGCGCAACAGCGGCCTGGTGCAGGCCGCCACCGGCGATATCAGCCTCAGCGGCCGCGAGGTGGAGCAGGCCGGCGTATTGCTTTCCAGCAGTTCGGTGGACAGCCGCGGCACCCTGCACCTGAAGGCCAGCGAGCGGATCACCCTGGCCGAAGGTGCCACCAGCGCCATCCTGGTGGATAGCAGCGGCAGCGCCGCCCTCGACAGCCAGCGCGAGGCCTTGCTCAAGCCGTTGAACGGCTCCAGTGCCGCCGTCAGTCGGGGCGACGACGACCGCCGCGACCTGTCGCGGGTGGAGATCGACTCCGCCGGCAGCGTCGATTTCCGCGACGGCTCCATCACCCTCGCCAGCGGTGGCCAGGTGGCGGTCAACGCTGGCCAGCGCGCGCTGCTGCGCGACGGCGCGGTGATCGATGTCTCCGGCGCGCAAGGCGTGCAGGTGGCCATGGAGACCAACAACATCAAGGTCAACGTGCGCGGCAACGAGCAGCGCGACGCCTCGGTCAACCGCGAGGGCGGCGGTCTGAACAGCCAGGACGTGTGGGTCGACGTGCGCGACCTGGTACGGGTGCCTGCCGGCACCAACGGCTATGCCAGCGACCGCTGGTACACCGCTGGCGGCCTGCTGGAGGTCGGTGGCTACCTGGGCACCCAGGGCCACTCGGCGGGCGAGTGGATGGCCCAGGGCGGCATCGTCAGTTTCACCGGCAACGACGTGGTGACCCAGGCCGGTTCACAGATCAACCTGTCCGGCGGAACCCTCGATGTGCAGGGCGGCTACATCCGCCAGACCTGGCTGAAGGGGTCGGACGGACGCCTCTACGAACTCGGCTCGGCGCCGGGTGACCTGCTCTACGACGGCATCTACCGCGGCTACGAGGCACACAGCGAGCGCTGGGACCAGACCCGTTATTTCTACAATCCGCTGATCGCGCCGACCCAGCGCTACGAGAACGGCTACAGCGTTGGCCGCGACGCCGGCAGTCTGGTGATCGGCAGCGCCAATGCGCGGCTCGACGGCCAGGTGGTCGGCGATACCTATCGCGGCGAGCGGCAGACCGAAGCGCCACAGGCCGGCCTGGACGGCTACAACCAGTCGCAGAATGCCGTGGCGCGCGGCGCGCAGCTGGTCGTCGGGCGCTACACCCCCTACTACGTGAAGAGCAGCGGCCTGCTGGAGTACGCTCTCGGCGCCGATGCCGGCAGCCTCAAGCAGGTGGTCATCGGTGCCGGCGAGGTGGCGGCCGAGGAGCCGACCCTGGACGCTCCGGTGGCCGCCGAGCGCCAGGGCCGCCTGAGCCTGGACAGCGAACTGCTCAACGGCTTCCAGCTGGGCGGCCTGAAGGTGGCGGCCGGCGAGAGCATCCGCGTCGACAGCGCGCTGACCCTGGCCAATGGCGGCGAGGCGATCCTGTTCGCCAACGACGTGGCGATCGACGCCGACATCACCGCTCATGGCGGCAGCCTGCAGGCCGGCAACGTACTGGCGCAGATTTCCCCGAACGGGACGATCGATGGTTTCGTCGATGCCGGCCGCGAAGCCGGCATCTTGCGCGTGGGCGATGGTGTACGACTGGATGCCAGCGGCTTGTGGAGCAACCTGCTGCTGGCGCCGGAGGACAACGATACGTTGGCCTACCGCGACGGCGGACGGATTTCCCTGCGCAGCGGCGGCGACCTGAGCCTGGGACAGGGCAGTCTGCTCGACGTGTCGTCCGGGGCGGCGCTGCTGGCCGACGGCAAACGACTGGGCGGACGCGGCGGCGACATCGCCTTGCACGCCAGTGCCGGGCTGGCGCAGGCCAGCGATGGCCAATTGCAGTTGGGCGGCACATTGAATGGTCTCGGCACGAGTGGCGCCGGCACGCTGTCGCTGCAGAGCGGCAAGGTGCGGATCGGCGGCGACGACCTCGGGGATGGCAGCCTGCAACTGGCCGAAGATTTCTTCCAGCAGGGCTTCGCCAGCTACCGGGTGGTCGGTCGCTCCGGATTGACGGTAGCCGAGGATGCCCAGGTGCGGGTCGCGCGGCCGGTCTACCGTTTCGCCAGCGGGGCCGGCGAGGTCGCGGCTGGCGAGGCGCCGCGAGAGGCGCTGGAGGCCTGGATACCGCCGCTGTACCTAGAGGATGCCTTGGCCGGACGCTTGGTCCAACGCGAAGGGGCGGACCTGTACCTGCAGGCAGGCGGCGACGGCAATATCCTCGGGCAGCTCGATCCCGCCAGCCAGACGCTGGAGCTGGGGCGCGGTTCGCTGGTCGAGGTCGATCCGGGGCGCGCCATCGTCCTGCGCGGTCCCGGACAGATCACCTTGGATGGCATTCTGAACGCTTGGGGCGGACGCATCGACGTGCGCCAGCAGCAGTTCGGCGCGCTCGACGTTACCCAGGACAATCAGCCCAAGGCGCAAGGCCAGCCCCATGCTCGCTCCATCTGGATTGGAGAGCAGGCATTGCTGGATGTTGCCGGCCGCGCTGTCACTGCCGTGGATGGGCGCGGTCGCCGCTATGGAGAAGTACAGTCCGGCGGCAGCATCGTCATCGGCGGCGAGATCGATCCGGGCAAGGCGATCGCGACCTCGGCGGATGCGTTCGTCATCGTACGCCCCGGTGCACGACTGGAGGCCTCCGGCAGCCAGGCACAGCTGGATGTACCGGGACTGGGAAGGGTTTTGCTGACCGGCGACGGCGGGCGCATCGCTCTCAGTTCCTACAATGGGCTGTATCTTGACGGTTCGTTGCGCGCCGCAGCCGGCGGCTCGGGAGCGGCGGGCGGCAGCCTGGAGATCATTGCGGACGCTCCCCTGTACCAAGGTTTTACTGTCGTGGATGACCGGGTATTGGCCATGCGCGAGCTGATCCTGACGGCAGGGCATGCCGATTCGGGATTACCGACCTTGCTGCAACCGGGAATGGACGATTCGGCTCTGCGCTATGGCCAGAGCCGAGTTGGGACGCAGTCGCTGACGGGCGGCGGATTCGACCAACTTTCGTTGTTCAGCAACGGTCCGCTGTCGTTCGAGGGGAACATCGATCTTGCGATGGGGCGCAGCCTGAATCTGTACGCGGGGACGATAGCCGCCACAGGTGGCGGGCCGAGCGAGGTGAAGTTGCAGGCGCCCTATGTCCGCCTTTCCGGCATCGGGATGTATGGGCAGCAGGCCTCTGGCGAGTTTCGTCCGCGTCTCACGTACGGGCCGACCGCGACAGCGGAGCAGGTTCGCTTGCAGGTTTCTGCCGGGCGCCTGCTGGATATCGCCGGGCGCTTGTCATTCGGTAGCGACGGGGTGATCAATGGGGTCAACGCAGAGGCTGTCCGCTATCAGCGACCAGGTTTCGAGAAGGTAACGCTGCGCAGCGAGGGCGACCTGCGTTTCGCTGGCGACTATCCAGAGAATGGCGATCCGTCGGGGCGCTTGATAACCCACGGCGATCTGCAACTGACTGCGGCCCAACTCTATCCGGTGACGGGAGCGAGTTCGACCCTCTATGCCGGGTATGGACTGGATGAGAGGGGGCAGGCCGTCTTCGATGCCGAACGGCATTTGGCTATCGAACGTAGCGGCGAGTCCTTGCCGGACACTCCGCTGTCGGTATTCGGCAGTCTGGCGTTCATGGCATCGAATATCGAGCAGGGTGGCGTGGTGCGTGCGCCGCTGGGGCTCATCCAGTTCGGCAGCAATCTGGATCGTGCCCCGGGCACGGTAAGGTTGTTGCCGGGTAGCCTGACCTCGGTCAGCGGCGCTGAGCTGGTCATGCCCTATGGAGGCACGACCGATGGGATCAACTATCTGGTCAACCAGGTCCCCATTCAACTGACCGGTGCCGGGGGCGCTCTCGCTGCTGGGACACTGGTTGCGGGAGTCGGCCTTTATGCCAGCGAGGTCGATGTGCAACAGGGCGCGCGGCTGGACCTGTCCGGCGGCGGCGAACTCGCGGGGGCTGGATTCATCTCCGGCAGAGGGGGTTCGACCGATGCGCGTTTTCATCCCCTGGTGCAGCAGGACAATGATGGGTTCCGTCTGCCGGAGCTGTCCAGCAACCCGGTGTATGCCATCGTGCCTGGACACCAGGCCGTTAGTGCGCCATTGGGCGGCGAGGCGGGCGCCATCCAGCCGTTGGTCGGGCAACAGGTCACCATCGGGGATGGCGTTCCCGGCCTGGCCGCCGGTACCTACACCTTGCTGCCTTCGACCTATGCCCTGTTGCCGGGCGCTTTCCGCGTCGAGATCAACGGTCTGGCGGGGCAAGGCGCGCCCATGGCGACGCAGGGGTTGCGCAATGGCTCCTGGGCGACGTCCGGGCAGTTGTCGATTGCCGGCACGTCCATCCGCGACAGTCTGAGCCGTCAGGTCATCCTGTCTTCCGCCGATACGCTGCGCCGCTACTCGCAGTACAACGAAATGAGCTATGCGGATTTCATTCGCGCCGATGCCGCGCGCAAGAACATCCCCAGAGCGATGTTGCCAGTGGATGCCAGATCCCTCTACCTGGGATTGCGCGCGGATGAGGAGCTTCGGGAAAACGCCCTGAGCTTCGAGGGGAAGGTCGACTTCACGCCGGAAGAAAGCGGATATGGCGGCAGCCTCATCGTGGATGCCGAGGCGGGCATCGAGATTCTGCCTGAAGGTGGGCTGCCCGACTCCGATTTCGCTGGCGTGTCGTTGGTTGCGGACGATCTGAATGCAATAGGCGCCAGCCGTATCGCCATTGGCACGCTGCCCTACGTCGAATACGGCGAGCAAGGAAACTTCGTCCAGTTCGGCGGGAGCAACCGGCTCTTTCCCGTTGTGCTGCGAAAGGGCGCGCACCTTTCCGCACCGGAGGTGATCATTGGCAGGGATATCACCCTTGAAGGCGGGAGTGGCATCAGCACTCTGGGGAAAGGCAAGACTGCATACGATTCGTCCGATGGTTTCATCTATCAACCCGGCGGCCGTAACCTGCTGCTCTTGTCCAACGGATGGCTGAACCTGCTGGCACCCGCAGCGGATAGCTCGTTACCGGTTCGTCTCGGAGGTTGTGCGGAAGGGGCGGGCTGCGCCGACACCGAACTCTATTCGGAGGGCACTCTGGGTATCGCCACCAATGGTACGGTGACGTTTGGCGACAACGTTCGTTACGGGACACGCAATCTCAGCCTGGCGCTGAGTACGATCAATATCGGCTCCAGCCAGTCGCTGGCCGACGCGGCCGCTCGCGGCGTGTTGCCGAACGGCCTGGCGCTGGACCAGACGGTGCTCCAGCGCCTGCTGCGCGGCGAGCGCGGGGCGGGTATTCCGGCCCTGGAAAACCTGATCCTCAGTGCCCGCGATGCGGTCAACATATACGGTAGCGTCAGCCTCGACACCTACGACCCGGCCACCGGCAAATCCAGCCTGGCCAACCTGGTGCTGGGCACCCCGGCCATCTACGGCCATGGCACCGGCGAGGATGTCGCCAGCATTCGCACCGCCAGCCTGGTCTGGAGCGGCTCCAGCCAGCCGGCCGCAGCACCGGTCGCCGGCGGCGCCGGTAGCGGTAGCGGAACCCTGCGGGTGGATGCCGAGCGCATCACCCTGGGCTACGGCGCGAATACCCAGCCGGCCGGCGAGACCGACGAGGCACGCCTGGCGCTGGGCTTCGCCGAGGTGCAACTGAACGCCAGCGAGCGGATCAGCGCCAACCACAAGGGCAGCTTGCGGGTCTACCAGCGCCTGGACGGCTACGTCGCCGGCGAAGGCCTGCGCTACAGTGGCGGCGACCTGCGCCTGAGCACGCCGTTGCTGACCGGCGAGGCCGGCTCGCTGAGTCGGATCAGCAGCGGCGGTAGCCTCAGCCTGGCGGCGCCGGCGGGCGCTGCCGCGGTGACCTTCGACAGCGGCACCGCCGGGCTTGGTGCCGAGTTGTCCCTCAGCGCCCGCGAGATCCGCCTGGATAGCGCGGTCTCGCTACCCAGCGGCAAGCTGAGCCTGAGCGCCGAAGACGACCTGGAGCTGGGCGATGGCGCGCGCATCGATCTGGCCGGACGCAAGGCCAGCTTCAACGATGTGGATAAATACAGCTGGGGTGGCGACCTGCTGCTGAGCAGTCGCGCCGGCGACATCCGCCAGGCCGCCGGTTCGCTGATCGACCTGTCGGCGCGCAACAACCGCGGCGGTACCCTGAGCGCCGTGGCGTTGGCCGAGGACGCCGGGGTGGTGGACCTGCAGGGCCGCATACTGGGTGGCGCCAGCGGCGACTACGATGCCGGCGGCACCCGCGTGCCGTTCCTCGGTGGCGAGCTGGAGATCCGCGCCCAGCGCCTGGGCGATGGCGGCAGCCTGAGCGAGCAGTTCACCGCCTTGAACCAGCGCCTGAACCAGGGCGAGGTCTTCGGCGCCCGGCGCTTCCAGCTCAAGCAAGGCGACCTGCAGATCGGCGACGGCCTGAAGGCGCATCGCATCGAGGTGTCCCTCGACAATGGCCAGCTCGGCGTGAGCGGAACGGTGGACGCCAGCGGCGCGCAGGTCGGCGAGATCCGCCTGGCCGGCGGCCGCGGCCTGAGCCTGGGTGGCAACGCGCTGCTGGATGCGCATGGAAGCCTGCTGCGGCGCGACAGCTACGGGCAGATCATCGACAGCCCGAACCGGGCGATGGTCGAGCTGAGTTCCGGCAGCGGCACCTTGGTCCTGGCCGGCGGCGCGCGCATGGACCTGCGCCATGGCACCGCGGCGCCAGCGGAACAGGTTGATGGCGTCGCCCGTGGCACGTTGGAGTTGAACGCGCCACGCCTGGGCGGGGTCAGCGCCGGCGACATCGCCATCGATGCCAGCGGCGCGCTGGATATCCGCGGCGCCGGCAGCATCGCCCTGAACGCGATGCAGCGTTACGACGATGCGCCCTGGGGCAACGATCCGGCGGCCGGCGGGCGGTCCTACCAGGTGATCGACCAGGCTTACCTCGATGCGCGGCATGCCGAGAGCAGCGCGTTCATCGCCGCGGCGCTGGCCAACCGCGAGTTGCTCGACGGCAAGCTGGCCGGACTGACCAATGCCACCTACGCGGATGCTTTCCACCTGCGTCCAGGGGTGGAGATCGTCAGCGCAACGGCGGACGGCGATCTGGTGGTGCAGGGCGATCTCGATCTGTCCGGCTACCGCTACGCCAGCCTCAATCCGAACACGCCGCTGACCGAGGTCTACGGTTCCGGCGAGGTCGGCGCGCTGGTGCTGCGCGCCGGCGGTGACCTGAACCTCTACGGCAGTATCAACGACGGCTTCGCGCCGCCGCCGGACTCGCCGGACGACAAGGGCTGGATCCTCACCCCGGGAGTGCAGCCGTTCGGTGGCGACCTGGTGGTTCCCGGCCCGGGCGTGGTGCTCGGCGACGGTACCGCGTTCCTCGGCGGCCGCACCCTCAACTACGACCTGCCGATCAAGGGCACCACCCTGGCCGCCGGCACCCGTCTGGCCACCGAGGCGGTACTCGAACAGCCCTATACCCTGGCCGCCGGCAGCGTGCTGGTAGCGGACATCCACGATGCCGCCGGCAACCTGCTGTACGCCGCGGGCAGCCTGCTGCGCGACGGGGTGACGCTGGAGGTCGGCAGCCGGCTGGGTGCCGGTACCCTGCTGGCTGCACCGGCCAGCGTGCAGGCGATGACCTGGCCTGCGGGCGTGCCCTTGCCGAGCATCCTGCGCGAGGGGCCAAGCAGACCCAATGTCCTGCTGCTCAATGGAGAGCTGGCCTTGGCACGTGGTTCTCTGATCCCTTCGCAGACCGAGGTGGTACTGGCTGGCGATGCGCCTTTCATCGAGTTGCGGCCCAGCGACGGTGTCCGCCAGGGACGCAACTGGGCATTGGCCGAGATGCTGCCGGCCGGTAGCCAGTCCTGGTCCATGCGCCTGGTCGCCGGTGCCGATCTCGCGGCTGCCGACAACCGTCTGGTGCGTCCGGACTCCTCGGCCAGCCTGAACCTGGCCGATACGCACTATCAGGCGAAGATCGAACAGAGCTCGGGAGGGCTGGTGTTCACCGATCAGGCTACCGACTGGGGGATCACCCCGGGAACTCCGGTCGACGAGAGCAATGAATGGATCTGCGGGCTGGGGCCGTATTGTGCCGAGCCTCCCCGCTGGACCTGGGCGCCCGGCAATTACCTGGGCATGCCTGCTGGTACGGCGATCGGCGAGGGCGATCTGTGGTGGTGCAGTGTCGATCCGTCCCTGTGTATCGAGAATCTCGGCAAAACCGTGGTCACACCGCAGAACCAGTTGTTCAGTGTGCTGCGCACCGGCACTGGCGATCTTGACCTGGCCAGTGCCGGTAACCTTACGCAATGGTCGCCGTACGGCGTCTATACCGCCGGAACGCAGGCCGCCGATGTCGCGACGGGATTCAATCAGCCTCGCGGTCTGTTCAATGGGTCGGTACTGGGCGCCGGTGGCGCGGATTACGAAGTGCTCTCAACCAGCCAGTACCAGGCCTGGTATCCGGAACATGGCGGCAACCTCGATATCGCCGTTGGCGGTGATGTGGTTGGCGATCAATGGGCCGAGAAACTGACAAGTAGCGATCCCATTCGCCCCTTGCCCCCCAGCGCTGCAGTCGGCAACTGGCTCTGGCGCCAGGGCAGCGCCGACAGGGAAGGAGTGCCGACGGCCTGGTGGGTCAATTTCGGCAGCTATGTGCGTGGCGCGGAGGGAGATGCTCCCTATCTGGTCGGCTTCACCGGTTTCGGCACTCTGGGAGGCGGCAATCTCAGCATGCGAACCGGAGGTGATGCCGGCAATATCGCGCCACGCGGAGATGGTTCGATACCTTCGTCCGGTAACCTTAATCCGCGCAGCCAGGGACTGGTCTTGGCGGTTGCCGGCACTGGCCGGCTCACCTCCGACGGCGCGCTGCAACTTGGCGGCGGCGGTGACCTGAATGTGAGAATTGGCGGGGAGGTGAACCCGAGCCGGGAGGCGCGGGCTACCCAGACCTACTCGAGTTCGGGGTTTGACGGTCTTTACAGCGGCGGCACCATTCACGATCTGCAGGGGGCCCTCATCAATCTGCGCGGTTCCGCGAGCTTGTACAGTGGTGCGCTGGGAGGCATCGATCCTCGCTACGACACTCTACTGCGGGACCCCGCCGAAGTGCGCAGCAGGGATGCGTTCAGCCCGACGCTGGCTAGCTCCACGGGCGGCCTCACCCTGGTGGCCGGAGATACTGGCATGCGTCTGGAAACCCGTGGCGACCTGGTCCTGGGCGGGGTGACTGATCCCGGTAGGGTGGGGGTGCCGAATACCGTTGGCTTCACGGCTCCCGATGGCAGCGTCTACCAAGGGGGCGGGATCGCTTGGTTCAGTCTCTGGACTGCACACACCTCGATCGATCTGTTTGCGGCGGGCGGCAACCTGACGCCCAGCACCCAATTGGTCGAGGCAACCAACGCTATTCCCATGGCAGGCCGAAACCTGTCGCCTAGCGATGGGCGATTCATCTATCCATCGATAGTACGTGCGGCGGCCCCGGAAGGAAGTATCTATCTCGGTCCTTCCAGCGGTTACATGGGAGGCGTGAGCCTGAATGTCTCGACCACTCCCTACTCCTTGTTACTGGCACCGTCGCTCAACGGTGAACTGGAGTTGCTGGCTGGAGACTCCATTTATGCCGGTGGCTATTCGGTGCAACGCTCAGGTGCCGATCCTGCGAACCTGCCATCGATCTGGACGCCGGCATTTGCCGGCTACTCCGATGCCGCGCTGCTCAACCCGATAGCCGGCAACGGCAGTCCGGACGGGAATCCGGCCGTCATTGGCGGATTGCCTCTGTTCTACTTCGGCCCCGATAGCGCTGCGAGCTTGGCGCGCGATCTGCAACCGGCGCGTTTCTATGCGTTGACAGGAGATATCGTCGGGCTCAATAGCGGTGCGCAGATTCGTTTCGGCGAGCAGGCGGGGAACCGCGCCGGGCAAACCTGGTATGAAGGTGCGGGTCCCGTCTGGATGCGCGCCGGGCGCGACATCGTAGCCTCCGGAACCCCATTGGGACAGCGTATCAGCGCTCCCAGTCAGATCAGTACGGATGCCTCGTTCACCGGCAACCTCTTCGTCCACGACGACCCCAACGACCTCTCGCTGGTCCAGGCCGGCCGCGACATCCTCTACGGCAACTTCAACGTCGCCGGCCCCGGTACCCTGGAGATCAGCGCCGGGCGCAACATTCTCATGGAGGATCGCGCGGCGATCACCAGTCTCGGCGCGGTGGTGCCGGGCGACAGCCGGCCGGGTGCCGATATCGTGCTCCAGGCCGGCGCGGCGGGGGCCGACTATCAGGCCTTCCTCGAGCGCTACCTGGATCCGGCCAACCTGGCGCAGGGCGGCACCCCGCTGGCCGAGCAGCCGGGCAAGGTGGTCAGGACCTACGAAAGCGAGTTGGCCAAGTGGTTGAACGAGCGCTTCGGCTTCGCCGGCGACGCGGAACAGGCCCAGGCGTTCTTCGCCGGCCTGCCCGCCGAGCAGCAGCGGATCTTCGCCCGCCAGGTGTACTTCGCCGAACTCAGGGCCGGCGGCCGCGAGTACAACGAAGTCGGCGGGGTACGCCAGGGTAGCTACCTGCGCGGGCGCAACGCGATCGCCGCGCTGTTCCCCGAGCGCGATCCGGCGGGCAATCCGATCAGCTACGAAGGCGATATCGTCATGTATGGCGGTGCCGGCGTGCACACCGACTTCGGCGGCGACATCCAGTTGCTCAGCCCCGGCGGGCGCCAGGTGTTCGGTATCGAGGGCGAGGCGCCGCCGTCCACCGCAGGCATCGTCACCCAGGGCCAGGGCAATATCCAGGCCTATTCGCGGGACAGCATCCTGCTCGGCCAGAGCCGCATCATGACCACCTTCGGCGGCAGCATATTGGCCTGGTCGGCGGAAGGCGACATCAACGCCGGTCGCGGTTCCCAGACCACCGTGGTGTACACCCCGCCGCGGCGCATCTACGACGCCTGGGGCAACGTCAGCCTGTCGCCACAGGTGCCCAGCACCGGCGCCGGTATCGCCACCCTCAACCCGATTCCCGAAGTGGCACCGGGCGACATCGACCTGATCGCCCCGCTCGGCACCATCGATGCCGGCGAGGCGGGCATCCGGGTTTCCGGCAACGTCAACGTGGCGGCGCTGCAGGTGGTCAACGCGGCGAACATCCAGACCCAGGGCCAGTCCAGCGGCATTCCGCTGGTGGCTTCGGTGAATACCGGGGCGTTGACCTCCGCCAGCGCCGCGGCGAGTTCCGCGACCCAGGCGGCGGAGGACGTCAGTCGCCAGCAGCAGGCCGCCGCGCGGCAGCGCATGCCGTCGGTGATCACGGTGCAGGTGCTCGGGTTCGGCAACGAGCGCCTGGAGCCTTCGCGCGACGGCGCCAGTCGTTCGCCGGGCTACAACCCGGACAGCGCCGTGCAGGTGCTCGGCGCCGGAGCCCTCGGCGAACAGGCGCGCAGCCAATTGACCGATGAAGAGCGCGGCAACCTGATCCTGTAAGGCACCGCCGCGGAGGCACGATACCCGCCAGGCCCTCCCCACGGAGGGCCCTTTTTTTGCGAACTTCCGAGGCGCTGGTCGATTCTCGGGTGAATGCCCGTTCGTCCCCGCCGGTGGCGCGCGAATGGCCGGCCGCATGAAGTTTTCATGACAAAAGTTCGGTGGTGCGGCGGGGTTGCCGTCAAACAGGTGTGAATGAGGAAAACGGAATTCAGCGGTGAAAGGCAGGGACGGGAACGAAAGGAATCGGCCATTTCCCGGTTGCGCTGACCGGTTGCTGGAAATGAGCGTGTCGTTCGAGAAAGACGCGTTCCGCTCTGAAACAAGAGAACAGTATCCGCTAACGGCCGTGGTCACTCCGGTGAATACGGCGAAGGACGGTGAGTATTGATGGAAAGTTACTCGAAAGTCGGTATGCAGGAACTTGACCAGCGCCTATCGAAGATCGTCGAAGCCGCACGCAAGAAACCGGTATCGGTTTATCGATATGGGGCGCCATGGGTCTGGATAGTGTCCCAGGAAGATTGGCAGGGTGCGCTCAAGGAAGTGTCCAGCTATATACCGCCGGGACATTCCCTGGCGTTGCTGAAACCGCAAATAGAAAGTCTCCTTGGCGAAGAGGCGAAAGTCCTCTCGGCGCTCGCCCGCGAACATGGCATGCAGTTGGCCCCGGAGCCGCTGATCCACGCGCTGCTGCTGCAACTGCTGTACGCGATTCCCAGCGAGCAGCAGTTGTACGAGCAATTGAACTACAACCTGCTGTATCGCTGGTTCGTCGGCCTGGAAATGAAGCAGAAGATCTGGAATTTTCCGGTTTTCGTCAGCGATATAACCGTCCTGCTGAACAGCGCGGAGGCGGTAAGGATAATAGGCAGGATTATCGGGGAAGTGATTTCCGGGGATCTCATGCAGATGCCGGAGTTCTCCCTGAACTTCGCCTTGTTGCATACATGGCAAGCGCGCCATGGCGGAGCGCGACGGCTGAATATCTAGCACGAAAGTGAAAATAGAAAAGAACGAGATTTCATAAGGGCGGGCGCCGTTTTTAACAGGTTGTTCATGCGTCGCCGCTAGTTTGTTGTCTTTCACAGAACTGTTCGATGAACGGACTTGTTGCATTAGAACAATAAGTCCCGATGGAACTTCGGGGGACCGTGTGAAGCGTTCGCTGTTCAATTGTGCGCACCCGTTTCGCCAGCGCTGGTCGATCGGTTGCCTGGCTGTCGCATTGTCGTGCGCTTCGCTGGCCGACGAGGCCCCTCCCGCCGCGGCGGGAGCCGAGACCCAGCGTCTGGTGGACATCAACGAGTACGTGGTACGCGGCAACACCGTGCTGGACAACCGCGCCATCGAGGCGGCGGTGTATCCCTTCCTCGGACCGCAGCGCAGCCTGGGCGACATCGAGGGGGCGCGCGATGCGCTGCAGGCCGCCTACCAGGAGAAGGGCTACCAGTCGGTCTACGTCGAGCTGCCGGAGCAGCAGGTTAGCGGCGGGGTGGTCTACCTGCAGGTCACCGAGACCACTGTCGGTCGCGTCCGGGTGGTCGGCGCCAAGCACTATTCGCCGGTGGAGTTGCGCGAGGAAGTGCCGGCCCTGGAGGAGGGCAAGGTGCCCGACTTCGCCCAGGTCCAGCGCGAGCTGGCGCAGGTCAACCGCACCCCCGGCCGCCAGGTGCTGCCGATGGTGCGCGAGGGCCAGCGGCCCGGCACCATGGACGTCGACCTGCAGGTGGAAGACAAGAATCCTTGGCACGCCAGCATCGGCCTGAACAACGACTACAGCGCCGACACCCGTCACTTGCGCTCGGTGGTTTCGCTGGGCTACGACAACCTCTGGCAACTCGGCCACGCCATCTCGCTGACCTATTTCACCGCGCTGCAGGACCAGGACAACGCCAAGGTCTGGTCCGGCTCCTATACCGCGCCGCTGAGCCAGCGCTGGAGCGTGCAGCTGTCCGGCTACCAGTCCGACAGCGACGTGGCCACGGTGGGCAGCATGAATGTGGTCGGCCAGGGCCATTCCTATGGCGTGGCGGCGATCTACAGCCTGCCGGTCACCGGCCTCTGGTCGCACTCGTTCTCCTTCGGCGTCGACTTCAAGGACTTCGAGGAACAGACCCGGATCGGCGGCAACAACGACAGGGTGCCGATCAAGTACGCCCCGCTGACCCTCGGCTACAACGGTTTCCGCTACACCGAACGTTCCCAGTTGGCCCTTGGCCTGAGCCTGGTGGCCGGTACCGGCAGTCTCCTCGGCTACGGCGACGACGACGAGGAATTCGACCGCAAGCGTTATCGCGCCAAGTCCGGCTTCGGCGTGCTCAAGGGCGATCTCAACCACACCCTGACCTTCGGCGGCGACTGGCAGGTGGCGACCAAGGCGGCCTTCCAGCTCGCCTCCGGGCCGCTGATTTCCAACGAACAGTTCGCCGCCGGCGGTGCCACCAGCGTGCGTGGCTACCTGGCGGCGGAGAACACCGCCGACGACGGCTACCTGCTCTCCCAGGAATGGCGTACGCCGTCCCTCGGACGCTTCCTCGGCAAGCGCGCCGGCGGCTACGTCAACGACTGGCGCTTCTACGTGTTCGCCGAGGGCGCGCAACTGCGCCTGCAGGATGCGCTGCCCGAGCAGGACGACGACTTCAGCCTGGCCAGCGTCGGCATCGGCACCCGCGCGCAACTCGCCGACTGGCTGTCCGGCAGCCTCGACTGGGCCTTCCCGCTGCTGGAAGGGACGAACACCGACAAACACGACTCGCGCCTGCATTTCAGCGTGCAGGCGAGCTTCTGACGCTGACCCCGGAGTAACCCCACATGTATCGCTTATTGCTGACATCGCTGATCTGCCTGGGCCTGCTGGCCCCGGCCAGCGCCAGTGCCTGGTGGCAGGACGACTGGCAGTACCGCAAGCAGGTCTCGGTCGATACCACCCCGCAAGGCGCGGCGATCAACGAGAGTCTCGGTCGCCTGCCGTTGCTGGTGCGCCTGCATACCGGCAACTTCACCTTCGACGGGGTCAACGAGAACGGCTCGGACATTCGCTTCGTCGCCGCCGACGACAAGACCGTGTTGCGCCACCAGGTCGAGAGCTTCGACCCGCTGATGGGCATGGCCCTGATCTGGGTCGACGTGCCGCGGGTGGAGGGTGGCCAGCGCCAGGACATCTGGATGTACTACGGCAACGCCAAGGCGCCGGAGAGCGGCAACGGCCAGTCGGTGTTCGACCCGGACTACACCCTGGTCTATCACTTCGACGGTGCGCCGGGCACTCCGCCGCGGGACTCCACCGCCTACGCCAACAATGCGCAGACCGCCGCCGGCAGTCCGGTGGAGGGCGTCATCGGTCGCTCCGCGCAACTGCTGGGCCAGCCGCTGCTGCTGCCGGCCAGCCCATCGCTGGCGGTGAGCGCCGGTGGCACCTTCAGCTTCAGCGGTTGGGTGCGTCCCGACCAACTGGCCGGTGAACAGGTCCTGCTGTCGCGCCGCGAAGGCGGCAACGCCCTGTTGGTCGGCTTGGCCCAGGGCGCGCCCTTCGTCGAGCTGAACGGTCAGCGCGCTGCCGCCAGCCAGGCCCTGGCGCAGGGGCAATGGCAGCATCTGGCGCTGGTCGCCGACGGTACCCGGCTGGCGCTGTATCTCGGGGGGCGCGAAGTCGCCAGCCTGGCGGCGGCGCTGCCGGCGTTCAGCGGTGCGATCGCCATCGGCGCGGAAGGCCAGGCCGCGCCTGCGGTCGCCACCGAAGCGGCAAGCGGGGAAGGTGAGGCGAGCGCCGCGGCGCCGACCCTGCAACCCTTCCAGGGCGCCATCGACGAGTTGCGCCTGTCGAAGATCGCCCGCCCGGCGGCGCTGCTCCTCGCCGACGCCACCGCCCAGGGCGCCGAGTCGCGCCTGGTGGCCTACGGGGTCGACGAGAAGCAGTCCGGCTTCGGCTTCGGCAAGCTCGGCTTCCTGCTCAACGCAGTGCCGCTGGATGCCTGGGTGATCATCGCGATCCTGGCGCTGATGATGGTCCAGTCGTGGGTCATCATGTACCGCAAGAACCAGAACGTCGGCCGTGTCAGTCGCGCCAACGGGCTGTTTCGCGAGCGCTTCGCCGAGGTCGGCACGCGCCTGGAACTGCTCGCCGACGACCGCGAGCTGGCCGCCCGCCTGCAACACTCCTCGCTGTGGCGCCTGTACCAGGTGGCGGTGAAGGAGATCCGCACCCGCCGCGAGCAGGGCGCCGACACCTCTTCCGTCTCCGCGGCCACCATCGAGGCGATCCGCGCCTCCATGGACGGCGTGCGCACCAAGGAGAACCAGCAGCTCGGCTCGCGCCTGTCGAGCCTGTCCAACGCCATCGCCGGCGGCCCCTACATCGGCCTGCTCGGCACCGTGCTGGGGATCATGGTGGTGTTCCTCGGCACCGCCATGGCCGGCGACGTCAACATCAATGCCATCGCCCCGGGCATGGCCGCCGCCCTGCTGGCCACGGCCATGGGCCTGTTCGTCGCGATCCCCGCGTTGTTCGGCTACAACCGCCTGGTCACGCGGAACAAGGAAGTCAGCGCGGACATGCGGGTGTTCGTCGACGAGTTCGTCACCCGCCTCGCCGAGGTGCATGGCGAAAGCCAGCTCAGCGAAGTGGCCCATCGTCGCAACGGCCAGCCGTTGCCGGCCTGAGGAGAACGCCATGGCTTCCGTGAACAGCAGCCACGACGATGACGACGACGGCGCCGTCGACAGCATCAACATCACCCCGCTGGTGGACGTGCTGATGGTGGTGCTGGTGATGTTCATCCTCACCGCCACCGCCCAGGTCGCCGGGATCCAGATCAACCTGCCGAAGGCCAGTGCCACCGTGGTGCTGTCGCAGCCCAAGACCAAGGCGATCTCGGTGAACGACGCCGGCCAGGTGTTCCTCGACGCCTACCCGGTGACCCTGCCCGAGCTGGAGGACCGCCTGCGTACGGAGAAGGCCCTCAACCCCGACTTCCCGGTAGTGGTCCGCGGCGACGCCACGGTGCAGTACCAGAAGGTTATCGAGGTCCTCGACCTGCTGCGCCGCCTGGAGCTGTCCCAGGTCGGCCTGGTCACCGGCAAACCGACCTGAGGCCCGGGATGAACATGTCCGCCGATCCCAAACACACCCCCGAGCCGAAAAATGCCGCGCCGCTGTCCATCGACGGCCGCCCGGCGAACCCGACCCTGCGCTACCTCAAGTGGGGCCTCGGCGCGCTGCTGCTCGCCGGCCTCGCCTGGCTGGTCTGGGAGTGGGCCAACGACATGAGCGGCGTGCGCCGCGAGGCGCCCAAGGTGCCGGCGATCATCCCGCTGCCGCCACCGCCTCCGCCGCCGCCGGAAAAACCGCCGGAACCGGAGCAGCCGGTGGAAGAGGAAAAGATCGTCGAGCCGGAACCGCAACCCGAACTGGAGGAGGTCAAGCCGCAGGAGGAAGCGCCGCCGTCGCCGGCCGACGACCTGGCCGACCCGATGCAGATGGATGGCGACGCCCAGTCCGGCTCCGACGCTTTCAACATCGGCGCCGGCAAGGGCGGCGGGATGGCCGGTTCCGGCGGCGGTCGCGCCGGCAACGCCAGCTATAGCCAGTACCTGGCCTACGCCTTCCAGCGCCTGCTGCGGGACAACCCGGAGCTGCGCAACCTGGCGTTCCGCCTGCAGGCGGAGATCTGGCTGAGTTCCTCGGGGGATATCACCCGGGCCGAACTGACCCGCTCCAGCGGCGACCCCGAGACCGACCAGAAGGTGCTGGCCGCGCTGCGCGCCGCCGGCCGCCTGGAAGAACGCCCGCCGGCTTCGCTGACCCTGCCGGTGCGCATCGCCCTGCAGGGCAAGCGGCCGGGATGAGAAGACGCCAACCCAGAACGATTTCCGGCAGGCGACTGCCTTGAAGGACCTTAGGAGCCGTACACAGATGAACGCGAAAGTGAACCGACTGGCGCTGGGGATGGGCGTCATGCTCGCCGCGCTGGCCGGCCAGGCGCAGGCCCAGCCGCCGGCGCCCTCGGAGAACGCCACGATCAACCTGATCCGCCTGTTGGTACAGCAGGGCGTGTTGAAGAAGGAACAGGCCGATGCGCTGGTCAGGCAGGCCGAGGCCGAGGCGTTGCAGGCCCAGCAGGCGCGCCAGGCCGTGGCGCCCGCGGCGGCCGTCGCCGCGGTCCCCGGGGAGGTCCGCGTACCCTATATCCCGCAGGTGGTGCGCGACCAGATCCGCGACGAAGTGAAGGCCGAGGTAATGACCCAGGCCAAGGCGGAGAACTGGGCGCAGCCCAACGCCTTCCCGGACTGGGCCTCGCGCATCAGTTTCGACGGCGACGTGCGCCTGCGCTACGAGTCGCGCTCCTTCGGCAACGGCAACAGCAACCAGATCACCGACTTCGCCGAACTCAACGACGACGGTCCCTATGACGTCAACCCGAATACCAGCTCGGGCCTGCCGCCGCTGCTCAATACCCGCGAGGACCGCGACAGCCTGCTGCGCCTGCGCGCGCGCTTCGGCCTCAAGGCGGCGCTGTCGGAAAGCTGGAGCGCCGGCATCCGCATCGGCACCGGTTCGGACAACAACCCGGTGTCGACCACCCAGACCCTCGGCGGCGGCTTCGGCAAGAAGGACCTCTGGCTCGACCAGGGCTACCTGACCTGGAAGCCCAGCGAGCGCCTGAGCCTGACCGGCGGGCGGATCGCCAATCCGTTCCTGTCCACCGACCTGTTGTATTCCAACGACCTCAACTTCGACGGCGTGGCGGCGATCTTCAACCAGCCGCTGAGCCGCGATGTCTCGCTGTTCGGCACGGTCGGCGCGTTCCCCGTGGAGTACAGCTCGGACACCGCCTCGTCGAACGGTTTCGACAAGGAAGACAGCGACAACAAGTGGATGTACGGCGCGCAACTGGGCGCCACCTGGAAGATCAACCCGCAGCACAGCCTTACCGGCGCGCTGGCCTACTACCGCTTCGACGATATCGAAGGGCGGCGTTCCAGCCCCTGCCGGCCCTGGGCCGGAGATCCGGAGTGCGACACCGACGGCAGCCGACCGACCTTCATGCAGAAGGGCAACACGGTGTTCCTCCTGCGCGACATCGTGCCCAACCCGGCCGACCCGGCGAACACGCCGAACCCGCAGTACGTCGGCCTGGCCTCGGAGTTCAACCTGCTCGACCTGAACCTCGGCTGGGATGCCGAGCTGCCCAACGACTTCAAGCTGCGGGTGGCCGGCAACTACGTGCACAACCTGGGCTACGACGAGGGCGACATGCGCAAGCGCGCCGGCGGTGTGGCGCAGATCGCCAACAACCTCGGCTCCGATGGCGACATCAAGAGCGGGGCGAACGCCTGGATGCTCCAGTTCACCCTGGGTAACGCCCTGGACATGCGCGACGCCGGCGACTGGCAGGTCTTCGCCGCCTACAAGTACATCCAGCCGGATGCCCTGCCGGACGGTTTCAACGATTCCACCTTCCACCTTGGCGGGACCAACGCCAAGGGCTACATCCTCGGCGCCAGCTATGGCTTCGACAAGCGCGTCTACGGTACCGCGCGCTGGCTCAGCTCCGACGAGGTCTACGGCGCACCGTTCTCCATCGACGTCCTGCAACTCGAGGTCAACACGCGCTTCTGAGCGCTCCTCGAGGCAGACCATGAAGAGGCAGACCATGAACACGCGACCTTTCTCATTACCGATCTGGGCCCAGGCGCTGCTCGCCGGGGCCGCCTTCGCCGCCTACGCCAGCCAGGCGGCCTACGCCGACAGCCTGGAGGAACGCCTGCGCACCCAGTTGCGCAGCACCACCCAGCAACTCCAGGCGCTGCAGACCGAACAGGCCCAGGCCACCGCGGCGAAAGCCGCGCTGGAAAGCCAGCGCGATGCGGCGCTGGCCCAGGTCAAGCAACTGAGCGCCGAGCTGGCCCGGGCCAAGGGCCAGGCCGAGCAGCTCTCGGCCCAGCAACAGGGCTTGCACGACCGGGCGCGGCAGATGGTCGAGGCGAGCAACGAGCAACTGGGCAAGTACAAGCAGGCCTACGACGAGTTGCTGGTCATGGCGCGAGCCAAGGAGGCCGAGCGGCAGAAGCTCGACCTGGCGTTCCGCGAGCACGACCAGCAGTTGCAGCAGTGCACCGCGAAGAACCGGGAAATGTATGGCGTGGCCAAGGAGATTCTCGACGCCTACGAGAACGTCAGCGTCGCCGAGGTGATGAAGATCCGCCAACCGTTCGCCAGCGGTGCGCGGGTGAAATTCGAAGAGATGGCGCAGAAGCTCGGCGACGATCTCTACAAGACTCAGGTCGAGAACCGCCAGGCGGCGCTCGCCCAGTGAAATCCGATAGCAAACCAGGAACCCGGACATGAACGACATCACCCTGATCGAACACCTTTCCGTCGACAGCCTGACCGAGGCCTTGCAGGAGGCCGGCTATCGGGTCAACCGCAGCGAGCAGAACGGCGTCGTGCAACTGCTCAGCGCCAGCCAGGGAATCGGCTACGCGGTGCGCTTCGGCAATCCGGCGGCGACGCCGGCGAGCTACCTCGACTTCACCTTCAGCTGCGCCCTGCGCGTGCAGGGCGAATTGCCCGCCGGGCTGACCGAGCGCTGGAATCTCAGCCGGCGCTTCGGCCGCCTGTCGCAGCAGGGCGAGTTCCTGGTGATGGAAATGGACGTGATCGTCGCCGGCGGCGTCAGCCCGGCCAACCTGCGTAGCCATATCGAACTGTGGGATCGCCTGCTGCAGGAGTTCATCGCCTATCTGCGCGACTACAGCCGCCTGGCCGCGGAGCAGCAGGGCATGGCGCAGGATGCCGGTCAACCCGTCGATGGCGAGGCCTGAGCCGATGCGGCCGGCATTTCGTTGCGGCGTCCTGGCGTTCGCGCTTGCCGTTCTCGCCGGCTGTGGCCAGCGCGAGGACGGCGGCGCGGGCCAGGCCCAGGCCGCGCTTGCCAAGCCATCTGCCAGCGCCGCCGCGGAACCCGCGGTGGCCCGCCTCGGCGCCTTGCAGGTGGCGCCGGACGAACTGAAGGCGCTGCTGGCCGAGGTGCCGGCGGAAACCCGCGCGCAGTTGAGCGAGAACCGCGACGCACTGGAACGCTGGATGCGTGCGCGGCTCGCCGAGAAGGCGCTCTACGAACAGGCCAGCGCCCAGGACTGGCAACAGCGTCCGCAGGTGAAGACGTTGATCGATGCGGCGGCGCGGCAGATCGTCCTGCGTACCTACCTGGAGTCGGTGAGCACGGTGCCTGAGGACTACCCCAGCGATGCCGAACTGCAGGCCGCCTACCAGGCGAACAAGGCGCAACTGGCTGTACCGGCGCTGTACCGGGTCAGCCAGATCTTCATCGCCGCCTCTGCGGCCGGCGGGCTTGCCGAAGCGCGCAAGCGCGCCCAGGAACTCTACCGGCAGGCCGCGGACGGCGACTTCGCCGAACTGGCGCGCAAGCATTCCGACGACCCGCAGACCGCCCGCAACGGCGGCGACATCGGTGGGTTGCTGGCGCAGGCGCAACTGCTGCCGGCGATCCGTCCGGCGCTGGAACGGCTGAAGGTCGGCGCGGTGTCCGAGCCGATCCAGGGCGCCAACGGTTTCCACCTGGTCAAGCTGACCGAGCGTCGCGACGCTCGCCTCGCCACCCTCGACGAGGTCCGTGGTCGCCTGCGCGAAAGCCTGCGCGCGCAACGCCAGGAGCAGATTGCCAAGGCCTACCTGGATGGCCTGGTGAACAACGCTACCCTGAGCATCGACGGCGCGTTGCTCGGCAAGACCCTGGCGGAACTGCACTGATGGGCGGCACGCCGGAGGCCAGGCGTGGGCCGCGCGCGAGCCGCTGGCGGCACCTGCGCAGTTGGCTGTTCGGCGAGCCCGAGCGGTTCCGCGACGAACGCCAGCGGCTCTGGGGCGCCTATGCCGCATGGCTCGGCGAGCAGGTCCAGCAGCGCCTGGGCGAAGACGCCGAAACCGCGCCGCGGCTGCTGGCCTTCCTGGAGTCGCGGCGCGCGGCGGGGCAGTTGCCGAATACCGACATCGACCTGCGGGTCTGGCTCGACGAACGCGGCTGGATCGTCCGTCTCGCCTGCCTGCGCAGCGACGCCGAGCCGATCGAGAATGAACTGCGGCGCGCGCTGATGGACCGTTCGTTGCGCCTGCCGCCGCCGGAACACATGCCGCAGCCGATCGAACTGCGGATTCGCCTCATGCCTGGACGCTAGCGAGGAAGCATGGCCCTATCGGAGTCCGCCGGGCAGCGCCCGGCACTGCTCAGGCCCGCGCAGGGACGCGACGACCGTGCCTATTGGCACGAGCTGTTCGGTTCTCTGGAGGTGGTGCATTTCTTCCTGGTCACCGCCCGTTGCGGCTGTTTCATGCAGGCTGCGCGCAGCCTGGACGTCAAGCCGACGCTGCTGCGCAAGACCCTGGCCCGGCTCGAGGAGCGCCTCGGCCTGCATCTGTTCGTGCATGAGGGCAACGCCCTCTCGCTGACCCGCGAGGGCCGCATCGTCCAGGCCGCCGGGCAGCGCCTGGTCGAGGACAGCCAGAGCCACGCCGATCTTCACCGGCAACAGCCGCTGGTGCGCCTGGCGGTGGCCGAAAGCATCCTGCACGATGTGCTCAGTCGCGAGCTGTGGGGCTACCTGCGCAAGAACGCCAACCTGCGCGTAGCCCTCGCCGAGTTGCGCGAGGGCTGGCCGGAAAGCGCAGGGCCGGCGGAGATCGCCATCTGGATCGCCGATCCGGGGCAGCCGCATCCGGCGATGGAAGGCCACTTCGCCGCACCGGCGCGCATCGCCGAGCTGGAGTACCAGCCGCACATCGGCAAGCGCTATTCGCGCGAGCGCACGCGGCCGGCCAGCGAGGACGAGCTGGACGACTACCTGCTGGCGCAGCTCCACGGTCACGCCGCCAGCGCCGCCCTGGCGCCCTGGAACCGGCGGGTGGCGGCTCGCCAGTCGGGAGTGATCGAGGTACAGAGCCACGACCTGCTGCTACAGGCGATCCTCTGGGGCGCCTGCATCGGCCTGCTGCCGCATTACGCCGGACGCCTGGAGCGCAACCTGGCGGCGTTGCCGCAGGTCTTCGACGAGCCGATGCGGCGGGAAGTCTGGATGAGCGTGCAGCCGGAAGCGGAGAACCGCGTGGAGGTGCGTGCCTTGCTCGATCTGATCGAGCACGCCTTCGACGATCGGCGCGACTGGTTCGGACGCTGACCTTGCGGGCTTGACGGCGGTCGCCATAGCCGACACCGTTTCGCCACGGAACGGTTGACGGAAGGTACGCGATGACGGAGCGGCATTGGCAGGGCGAGGTCTGGCTGGCGCGGGACCACGCGCTGTTCGCCGGGGTCAACGGCGATACCCGCGAGCACGCGCACTATGCCCACCAGTTGCTGCTGGCGGAGACGCCGCTGCGAGTGCGCGTCGCTGGCCAGATACTGGAGGCCCGGCGCTTGCTGGTGCCCTCGCTGCAAGCCCATTGCGTCGAAGCGTCGCAGCCGTTGCTGGCGCTGTACGCCGAGCCGCTGGCGTTCGACAGCGACGACCTGCGTCAGCTTCTCGAGGACGCTCCCGGCGAGCCCGAGGCGTTGCTGGGGCGGCTTGCGCGGCTGCCTCGTCGACGGCTCGACCGCCGCGTCGAAAAGGCCCTGGCGGCGCTCGACGAGCAACTCGCGGCGCGGGTCGAGGCGGAAAGACTGGCGCGCAGCGCCAGTCTTTCGCTGAGCCAACTGGAGCGGCTGTTCGCCGTCCAGGTCGGCCTGTCGGTACGCCGCCTGGTGCTCTGGCGCCGCCTGTACCTGGCCTTCGCCCTGGCCTTGCAGGGGCGCAGCCTGACCGAGGCGGCCCATCACGCCGGCTTTGCCGACGCTGCGCACCTGTCGCGCAGCGTACGCAGCCTGCTCGGTATCCGCGCCGGCCTGTCGCTGCCGCACCTACGCCTGGCCGGCTGAACGTCCCAATCCTTCCGGCGGCTGTGGGACGTGCCTGCTGCGTGGCAGGTCGCGGAATGGCGCGAGCAACTGGCCGGCATAGTCGCGGGGATAGTCAGGCTGGTCGCCGATGCCCATGTCGGTGCTGTCCAGGCGGTAGTCGGGACGATGGAGGGCGGTGCCGAGCAGGCGGTCCCAGACGCTGAAGAACAGCGCGAAGTTGACGTCGCCGGCGCGCCCGTAGCGGATGTGGTGCAGGCGATGCAGCGGTGCCCAGGCGAACACATGGCGTAACCCGCCGATGCGCATGTCGACGTTGCTGTGTTGCAGCAGCAACTGGATGCCGATGGCGAAGGCGAGCAGCGCGGCGACCGTCTGCGGCACGCCGAGCAGCAACAGCGGCAGGGTGCCGCCGAGCGCTTCCAGGCCCAGGTGCAGGGGATGCTTCATCAGCCCATTGAAACCGTACAGGCGCTGCACGCTATGGTGCACCGCGTGCAGCCGCCAAAGCAGCGCCGAACGGTGGCTGGCGTAGTGCACCAGGGTGATGCCGAGATCGGCCAGGACGATCGCCAGCAGCAGTTGCAGCCACAGCGGCCAGGCCTGCGGCCATACCGGCCAGAAGCCCAGGACTCCGGCCAGCAGTGGCAGGGCGAGGATGCCAAGTGCGTTCAGGCTTTCGTTGACCGACGCGTGCAGGACATCGCGCAGGCGGTCGGCGTGCGGCCGGTTCCAGCGTGGCTGGTAGGGCAGTCGTCGTTCGGAGAGAGAGGACAGGCCGAGCGCCCCGAGGAACAGGGCGACCAGCCAGGCGTGGGAAGCCTGGCGATAGCCGACCTGCCAGGTCGCCAGGCCGATGAAGCCGGACCAGAAGAGGGGCGCGTAGGCGTAGCGCAGGAAGAACTGCATGGTGGGACCTCCGGATGAATGAGGTCCCCAGCGTCGCTCGCGACAGGCCGGCGGCGCTTGAACGAACCGCGCAAGTTCTCAGTCGCGCAGCACCAGCGGCGCGCCTCCCATGTCCCCGCGACCCGGCCAGGTCTCGCGGGCCAGCCAGGCCCCACCCAGGCAGACCAGGTTGGCCAGCAGCAGGTAGCCCAGCGGCGACAGCGGATTGCCGGTGACGCCGATCAGCCAGGTCACCACGATCTGCGCGGTGCCGCCGAACGCGGCGACGCCGGTCGCATAGACCAGGGAAAAACCGGTGGAGCGCAGCGCCCGGGGGAAGCTTTCTACCAGCAGCACGATCAGCGCCGCGCCGCTCATGCCATGCAGGGCCGAGAGCAGGGCGAGGACTGCGAGGAAGACTGCCGGCTCGGGGTGACGGGTCATTGCCTGCAGTGCCGGGAACAGCACCGCGAGCAGCGCCAGGCGCGGCAGGATCAGCACGGCGCGGCGCCCGTAGCGGTCGCAGAGCACGCCGCCGAGCAACGCCGAGAGCGCCAGTGCGGCGCCGGCGACCAGCGTCGAGAGCATCGCGATGCCCGCCGGCAGGTGCAGCTCGGTAAGGGCGAAGGTGGTCATGTAGTTGAGGAAGTACTGGGTGATGGTGCTTCCGGAGAGGATCAGCAGGCCGAGCAGCAGGGCCCGTCGATGATTGCCGAACAACTCGCCGAGCAGGTTCCGGGTGCTGGCCTGGCGGCCGCGTCCGGAAAAGGTCTCGGCCAGGTTGAGGCGGATGTACAGGCCTATCGGCAGGACCAGCAGGCCGGCCGCGAAGGGAATCCGCCAGCCCCATTCCTGCAGTTGGCGCTCGTCGAGCCAGAGGGTGAGCAGGTAGCCCATCAGCCCGGCGGCGACCGCCGCGATGCCTTGCGCCACGACCTGCCAGCAGGCGTAGGTGCCGCGCTTGTGCGGCGGTGCCGCCTCGAGGATGTAGGTGGTCGCCGGCCCGGCCTCGCCGCCCCAGGCCAGGCCTTGCAGCAGGCGGGTCAGCACCAGCAGCAGCGGCGCAGCCGGGCCGATGCTGTCGTAGCCGGGGAGCACCGCGATGCCGCCGGTGCCCAGCGCCATCAGGAACAGGGTAAGGAGCATCGCCGGCTTGCGCCCGGCGCGGTCGGCGTAGGCGCCGATAAGGATCGCGCCGAGGGGGCGGATGATGAAGCCGACGCCGAACGCGGTGACCGACAGGAGCAGGCTGACGAAGGCGCTGTCGGAGGGGAAGAAAGTCCGTCCGATCATCACCGCGAAGGTGGCATAGACCCCGAAGTCGAAGAACTCCACGGCGTTGCCGAGGACCACGGCAAAGACGCTGCGGCGGCTGGCCGGATCGGCGGCCGCCGGGGGACGGGTGGGGGAGCGCATGGCGAAGGCCCTCTCGGAGTGACGACTGAAACACTCAGGCCTGGAGCCGAGCGACGAGCGGCCGCCGGCTTCAGTCAGCCGGCGGCCGGGGCCAGCCGTGGATCGGACCGCGCCAGCCTTCGTAGGTCTTGCCGATGCGCAACAGCCAGGTATCGGCGAAGCGCGGCGCGACCAGTTGCAGGCCGATCGGCATGCCGGCGGCCGTGAAGCCGCAGTTTATCGAGAGCGCGGGCTGTTCGCCCATATTCCACGGCACGGTGAAGACTATGTGCTCGAACGGCCGCTGCGGATCGTTCAGCGGCGAGGCCCAGTCGGCGGGGAAGGCCTCGACCTGGTTGGTCGGCGTCAGCAGCAGGTCGATCTCGCCGAACAGCCGGGCGGCGCGCCGGCGCATCTCGAAGGTCTGGTTGAAACCGCGCACCGCATCGACCCCGCTGACCCGTGCGCCGCCCTCGGCCCAGGCGTGGACATAGGGCAGCACCCTGGCCCGCCGCGTCTCGTCGAGGAGCAGCAGTTCGCTCCACAGGCGGGCGCGCCAGAAGTCGTTCAGGCCGTCGAGCAGGCTCCGGTCCATCAGCGGTTCGACGATCCTGAGCTGGGCGCCGTGCTCCTCGAACAGCTGCGCTGCGGCCTTGATCGCGGCGCGGATTTCCGCGTCGGGCTGCAGGCCGCAGCCGGGGTCGAGTTGCAGGCCGACCCTCAGGCCGCGCACCGACAGCGGCTCGGCGCTCCAGTCCAGCGCTTCCGGCGGCAGGCTGGTGGCGTCGCGGGCGTCGGGCTGCGCGAGGTAGCGCATCAGCAGCAGGCAGTCGTCCATGCAGCGGGTCATCGGACCGGCGCAGCGACCGGTGTAGTAGGGGTCGATGGGGATCCGCCCGAGGCTTGGCTTGAAGCCCACCAGGCCGCACCAGCCCGCCGGCAGTCGCACCGAGCCGCCGATGTCGGTGCCCAGGTGCAGCGGTCCGTAGCCGGCGGCGGCCGCCGCTGCCGCGCCCGAACTGGAGCCGCCGGTATTGTTGGCCAGGTTCCAGGGATTGCGGGTGACTCCGTGGAAGCTGGAGAGGCCGGATGAGAGCATGCCGAAGTCCGGAACCGTAGTCTTGGCCAGGACGATCGCGCCGGCTTCGCGCAGCCGAGCGGCCGGCGGCGCGTCGCAGGGCGCGGGTTGCAGGGCGGTGGCGGCGCTGCCCAATGGGATAGGTTCGCCAGCGGTGGCGATCAGCTCCTTGATGGTTACCGGCAGCCCGTCCAGCGGGCCTTTGGGCTGTCCCTTGCGCCAGCGCTCGGTGGCCGCCGCGGCCTGTTCGCGAATCCGTTGCGGGTCGAAGCGATACAGCGCGTTGAGATGCGGTTCCCAGCGCTGGATGTGGGCCAGCAGATGCTCGTAGTACTCGCCAGGCGAGAGTTCCCGGCGGGCGAACAGTGCCAGCAGGCGGGTTCCCGGGAGGTCGTGCAGCGCGGTCATTCAAGCTCCCTCGAAGAACGGCCGCGGGCGTCAAGCGGCCGGCCTACCCGTTGTCGGGCGGCGATTCGAAACCAAGGTGTATCGGGGAGGTATAGCCCATGACCGGCGATCATTCCCGCCGGGGAATCAGCCCTTGCGTTGCTCGATGTAGCGCAGGAAGGCTGTCATGTCGGTACTGCACAGGGTCCGGGCGACCTGCTTCACCTCGTCCACCGGCCAGTCCCACCAGGCCGAAGCCAGCAGGGCTTCGCGGATGTCTTCCTCGAAGCGCCAGCGGATCTGCCGGGCCGGGTTGCCGCCGACGATGGCGAACGGTGGCACGTCGCGGGTCACCACCGCGCCGGCGGCGACTACCGCACCATGCCCGATGGTGACCCCGGAGAGGATCAGCGCGTTCGTGCAGATCCAACAGTCGCTACCGATGACCACGTCGCCGCGGGTCGTGGTGCTGTCAGGGATGTCGGCGACCTCATCGATCATCTTCGGGAAGGGGTAGGTGGTGAGCCAGTCGGTATGGTGCTCGCCGCCGAGGAGGATCTTCACGCCGGCAGCGATCGAGGTGTAGGCGCCGATCCTTAGGGTGGCCTTGTCGCCGAACTCGGTGACCTCCGGGATCCCGTAGGTGCCCACGCCGACCTCGTAATGTGGGTAGGCAAGACGGATCTTCTCCGGGGCCTTGAAGATCTTTTCCCAGCCACGGAAGTACTTCCGCTCTTTGCGTTTTTTCAGTTTTTCCAGGAATTTCATCGAATTACCTTGCCACCTTGGAGTCCACGGGGCTCAGGTGGTCTCGTGATGGAGAAGGAAGCGCTTCAACCGGCGGAAGGTGGTGCGGTTCCACTGCCGCAGCGGCAGCGAGCGGAGCAGTTGCCAGGCATGCCGCTTGTCCGCGACCACGGCGTACTTCAGGGCCTTGTTGACCAGCTCCGTGCGGCCGCGCTCGTAGGCGGGATGCGACTGGTAGGGCGCGATGGTGCGCAGGTCGGCATCGAGCAGCACCTTGTAGCGCCGCGACAGGTTGTCGGGGTGGCGCCGGTAGCGGGTGACCAGCACCGGCAGCTTGTGGATCTGGTAGCCCTGGCTGGCGATGCGCAGGGTCATCTGGAAGTCCTGCACCTTGATCTCGGGATCGTAGAAGCCGGCGGCGCGCAGGGCCTCCATGCGGTACAGGGACACCGGGGCGCCGCAGACATAGGCGTTGCCGAGCAGGTAGTCGAAGTCCAGCTGGCGGATGCGGTTGCCGTTCTGCCGCTTGGTTTCCTGGCCTTCGCTGTCGATGTAGATCACCAGGGCGCCGACGCAGCCGACTTCCGGGTGCTGGTCGAGGTACGCGGCGCGCACGCTCAACGAGTGCGGCAGCATGATGTCGTCCAGGTCCGGCGTGGCTACGTAGTCGCCGCGGGCGTGTTGCAGACCGAAGTTCAGCGCTGCGCTGACGCCCTGGTTCTGCTGGCGGTAGAGCTGGAAACCGTGGACTTTCTGCAACTGCTCCAGCATGGCGTAGCTGTTGTCGGTGGAACCGTCGTCGACGATGATCACTTCGAAATTCGGGTAGTCCTGCTCGTAGATGCTGCGCAGGGCTTCTTCCAGGTACTTTTCCGCGTTGAAGCAGGGCGCTACGACGGATACCAGCGGGGCGTCCGTCGTGCCTGAGTGCTTGCTGGAAGTGGCTTCTTCAATCATGTGTCGTTCTTGTCACTCGTCTTGCCCGGTAGCCGTTCCAGGGGGCCGTCGGTCATGAAGTCCTGCGATCGTTCCGGCGATCGGTGCTCGGCGCGGGCTGTCGGAAACACAGCGTTTCGCTCCGCCGGTACGGTCGCTGGAGTGGCTCTGGCACGCATGCCTGGATGGCCAGGCATCGCGACAGTATACCGTCGGAAGCATAGAGGGTAGGCCATCGGGCCCGAGAAAAATCCTCGACCTCCTTCGTCCAACCGTCAGGCCGTGGCCTGGCGCTGTTTCCAGTGCCGGTACAAGGCGGGGATATCCCCGGCACACAGCAGTGGCATGGCTGCCTCGATATCGGCCAGTGGCCAGTCCCACCAGGCCATTTCCAGCAGGTTCTGGATATCGCCATCGGAAAAGCGCTTACGAATGGTCCGGGCCGGGTTACCGCCGACGATGGCATAGGGCTCGACATCGCCGGTCACCAGCGCGCGGCTGCCGATGATGGCTCCGTGGCCGACCCGTACGCCTGGCATGAACATCGCCTCGGTACCGATCCAGACGTCATGGCCGATCAGCGTGTCGCCGGCTGGCTGATAGCCGTTCACGGCGCCGGCGAAGACAGGCTCTTCGTGCATGAAGTGGAAGGGGAAGGTCGACGCCCATTCGGCGCGGTGTCCCTGGTTGCCGGCCATGATGAAGGCGGCGCCACTGCCGATCGAGCAGAAACTGCCGATGACCAGCTTGTCCACGTCGTCGCGGTCCGGCATCAGGTAGCGGGCGCAGTCGTCGAAGGAATGCCCGTGATAGTAGCCGGAGTAGTAGCTGTAGCGCCCCACCCGTATGTTCGGGTTGCTGACCTGTTCCGAGAGCAGCTTGCCCCTGAAGGGGCTCTCGAAATAGTTGCCCATGACCGTCGTCCCTGTCCGTCGAAACCGCCAAGGGTAGCGCCTGGTGGGATAGCGGGCCAGCCTGGCGTGACGGCTGGCAGCCGCGTCGGCGTTCAGCAGGCCGGACTGCTGAACGGCCAGGCCTGGAAAGGCTCCGAATAGTGCCTGCCGTGACGGAAGGCGAAGGGGAGTGCGTTGGCTTGTTGGTGCAGTTCCTCATTGTCGACGTTGAGGCAAAGCATCTGGATGTCCTGTGCCACCAACAGCCGGTTCAGGTACTCGATGCTCTTGCGCTGGCGCAGGTTACGCGTCAGCGGGCCGGGGGCAAGCAGGCGCGCGTCCAGGCCCAGGTAATCGCAGAGGCCGGCGTCGACTTCGGCGAAGCACTGGCGAGCGTCGGTATCGATGCGTTGCGGGTGCAGCGCGATGCGCACGCCGCTGTCGCGTAGCCGGGCGAGGGACGCCAGGTACTCCGCCGAGGCGGGTTCCTGCTCGTCGATGGCCAGCAGCAGGCAGAGTTCGACCTGGTGCTGCTGCAATTGCCTGGCCGAGGCCAGGATCCGCTCGCAGACCCCGGCGTTGCCCAGGCTGCTGGCATGCAGGGGAATGAAGTTCTTGCCGAGCAGTTCGAGGTCGGTGTTGTGCCGGTGCACGCACAGGAGGCGTGCCAGCAGGTGCTTGACCGCCGCCTCGGCAAGCAGCGGCGGTGCGCCGGAAAGGAAGGCCGACAGGTCGACGCGCTGGCGCCGTTCGCGCAGGGAGAGCTTGCTGCCGACCAACGCGCCGTTCCTCGCATAGATGCCATGGGCGAAGAGCTCGAATCCGTCGTTCGCATCACGGTTGCCGAGGCAGAGCCATTTCAATGGCGGGGGCGTTCTGTCTGTCGCAGTCATAAGTGATGGCTCTATGGGCAAATCTCGCCAAGGCGCTCGGGCATGGAGCCCGCACGCAGGGTTGAGGGGTATCTAGCGGAGACGACCCTACCTCCCACGAATCAAGGTCTTTCGTCGGAAAACCCAGGGGGCAGGTAGGGGATCGGCTCGGTAATCGGCCGCCGAGGGTACTTCCGGTGTCGCCGCCAGGCCTGGTTGGTGGCGGCTTTTTCTCTGGTCTGTGCAGTGGTTCCGCTGTTACCGATTTTTCCGAGTGCGTTTGTGTTGCGGCATCGATCATTGGCGTCAGTCGGCGCCGATGCTGTCGATGAAGCCCTGGATCAGCGGCGAGGCTTGCTGTTTGCGCCAGACGAAATGGATATCGCTGGAGTCCAGGCCGGCTACCGGTTCGGCATGGAAACCCCGTCGCGCGGAGGGCATGCGTGCAACGAAGCTCTCCGGCACGCAGGCGAAGCCGAGACCGGCCTCGATGCAGGCGAAGAGGCTCGGGTAGGACTCGATTTCCAGGGTTGCACGCGGCTGGATACCGCTTTCCGCCAGCCAGCGGTCGACCTGGCGGCGGTAGTGGCAAGTGTGGCCGAACACATAGAGTTCGAGGCTGGCGAGGTCCTCGGGAGTGGGTGCCGGCAGGTCGGCGGGAGTGACCCGCAACAGGCGCTCGCGGAAGGCCAGGCGGCTGGCCAGCAACGGGTGTTCGATGGGGCCGTCGGTGACGATCAGGTCCAGCTCTCCCTCCATCAGCAGGCGCTCGAGCAGCAGCGAATGCTCCGGGCGGATGTGCAGTTCAACGCCCGGCGACTCGCGGCGGTAGCGGGCCAGGCGCTGGGGCAGATGATTGGCCAGGGCCACGTCCAGTGCGCCGACCCGTAGCGCGCCGTGCGCCTGGTCGCCGGCGAACAGCGCAGCGGTCTCGTCGGCCAGCGCCAGCAGGCGCGTGGCGTGGCGGTACAGCAGGCGGCCCTCGGGGGTGACCAGCAGGCGATTCCTTTCGCGATTGAACAGGGCTACGCCGAGTTGTCCTTCGAGTTCGCGCAAGCGGGTAGTGATGTTCGACGGCACGCAATGCAACTGTTCGGCCGCGGCTGCGATGGTGCCGCGTTCGACCACCGCGCAGAAGAATCCGAGTTGGGAGAGTTTCACATCATTCTCTTTAAGTGAGTACTTTGCTGATTATTGATTACTTTTAATGAGTGAAAGGCCACCCTAGCATGGACCTCGCGATCGCTTCCAACCCCATTTCACGAGGAAAGATTCCATGACCTACCACGTACTGGTTCAGTTCGACGTTCCCTCCGACAAGCGCGAAGCGTTCGCCGCGGCAGGCCTGTTCGATGCCAATGGCTCGTTGCAGAATGAACCGGGCACCCTGCGCTTCGAGGTGATCCGCGACGAGAACAACCGCAACCGCTTCTACCTCGACGAGGTGTACGAAGACGAGGCGGCGTTCCTCCAGCATTGCCGCAACGAAACCATCGCGCGCTTCTATGAACTGATCGACAGCTATGCCTTCGGTCCGCTTTTCCTGTTCAAGGGCTACCGCGTCGAGGGTTGATTCCCGCTCCGGCGGCTCGCCGCCGGATTCCACGGAGAATTTCCATGCGAATCCTGCACAGCATGCTCCGCGTGGCCGATCTCGAGGCCGCGCTGGAGTTCTACACCCGCGCCCTGGACATGCGCCTGCTGCGGCGCCGGGACTATCCCGAAGGCCGCTTCACCCTGGCCTTCGTCGGCTACCAGGACGAGTGCGCGGCCGCTGCCCTGGAGTTGACCCACAACTGGGACCGGGACGGCTACACCCAGGGCGACGGCTACGGCCACCTGGCCATCGAAGTCGGGGATGCCGCCGTCACCTGCGCCCGGGCCAGGGCGCTGGGCTATCGGGTCACCCACGAGGCCGGGCCGATGCAGCACGGACGCAGCGTGATCGCCTTCCTCGAAGACCCGGACGGCTACAAGGTGGAACTGATCCAGAAGGGTACCCAGTTCGATTGAGCCCGCGACCAGGGGGCGACATAGCGGCTGCTGTCGTTCCGGCTCAGTCGCTGGCGTCGAATGCGGCGTGGAAGGCCACTATTCCTCGCGCCATGCGCCCACTGAAGGACTGTGCCTGGAAGTATTCGGCGGGAACGCCGGGCAACGCCAGGCCGCTTTCCACCCGAAAGCCGAAGCGCGAGTAGTAGGTCGGTTCGCCCAGTACCACGCAGCCACCCGCGGGCAGCAGTCGCAACTCGGTGAGCAGGCGCCGGACCAACTGCGAACCGAGACCCTGGCGCTGTCGCCCGGGCGCCACCGATAGCGGCGCGAGGCCGTACCAGCCGCCCGCTTCGCCATCGATGGTCACTGGTGAGGCAGCGATATGGCCGATCACCTGGCCGTTCGCTTCGGCCACCAGCGAAAACGTCAGCGCGCCGGCACGGCGCAGGGCATCGACGATGTACTGCTCGGTATGGCTGCTATGCGTTTCGTTGCGGAACGCGGCTTCGGTCAGGCGGGCGATGGCGTCGATGTCGCCGGGCGTCTCCGCACGGATGGAAATATTCATGCAAGCACTCCTCGGAACCCCCGCCTTGTCCCGGCGGGGGCAATGGAAAAGGAAGGGGGTCAGCGATTGTCCGCCTGCGGGCGCACGGCTTTCAGCCCGGCCATGGATATCCGGTAGGGCCTGCCCTGGCGGGAGTGGACCAGGCCCTTGTTCTTCAGCCTGGAGAACACCGCCAGGGTGCAGTCGAGCAGCAGGTGGCCGTCGCGGTTGTAGCACTCGACGCGGGTGATCTTGCCCGAAGCGTCGCGAAGGAAGGCGATATGGCCGCCCTGGGCCAAGGCGTGAAGCGTCCGTTGTTCCGGCTTGGAAACGTTCATGTCGGTAGAACCTGTAATCATCGGTGTGACAACGCGGCCGCACGGCGCGAAAAGGCGCGTGCGAGCCATGGCGAAGGCAGATAACCGGCGACACCTCGTGCGGGATGACGAAGTGGCGGTTATCGGATGATTACTATCTCCAACATACAAGCCTCGGATCGGGGAGGGCGCAGCCACGAAAGCGTGCTGCGATGCGGCAGTCTAACGAAGCTGGCGAAGCGACGGCAAGGAACTGCCTGCGTCGCCATGCCGCTGTGCGACGCTTGCGCCTTTGTGAGGGAGTTCGCCTCGCCCCGCGGCGGTCCGCGCTTTCATTATCGGGGGAGGCGGGAGGTATCCATGTTTCGCACGGCGCTGATGCTGTTCATGTCTTCGTTGGCAATTCCTGCCCTCGCCTCGATGAGATGCGGCACGCACCTGGTGGACGAGGGCGACAGCGTCGAGCAAGTCCTGGAAAGGTGCGGGCAACCGCTGAGCAGGATCGTCAACGAGCCTGCCCTGCGCAACAACGGCGTGCCCAAGTTGAATGCCGCACGCACCGAATTCTGGGTGTATGGCCCCAGTGGAGGCGTCTACCGACACTTGCGCTTCATCGATGGCAAGCTGGTCGAGATTCGGCTCGAGCGGAAGTGATACGAGGCTGTTGAGGAGTTATTCCTACAGATAATTACTAATTTGCTGCGGAACACCGTGAAAGAGCGCTGAGAGAGAAGACGAGCCGGGTGCGGGCCCAGGTGGATGCGTCTTCCGTCGTGTAGGAATTGCCCGATATCGGGCGGCGGGGCGGAAGGTTGCGGGCCACCCTGATCGCATACCTGAAAAGTTGGCGGCGTAATCTCCGCGATTTTCAGGCGAGGACGCGTCGTGTTGAAGTTATTGGTCGTGGTTGCTTCCCTTTTCATCTGTGGAGGCATGGCCATGGGAGAGCCAGGGGGGGCGGATGGGTTTTCCGCTGTCGCAGCGGTCGATCCGGGAGCGAACCCCGAAGCGCAACTGGACGAGGAGCCTCAGGAGGTCAGCGAAGCGCCGGCCTATCGCGTGGATGACCTCACCTTCCTGTACCTCACCCATGAGGTCTATCTGGAACCCTACGTTTCCTGCCGTCCGAAAGTCCTGGGCGAACGTTCGTACGTCGCCTGCTGGAACGAAACCTATTCCGGCCGCTCCCCGCTGAATTTCTGGGAATACGACGGGGGCGACTTCCTCGCCCTCAACGACCCGGCACGTGTGTTGGCCGAGGGAAAGTTCGCCAGCGAGCAGCGCATCGGCGAAGCGCCCCTGCCGCTGCCCTTGGATATCGATCTGGACCAGTTGGAGCGGGCCTACTCGCTGATGATGTAAAGGAGAGGAACCTTCCGGCTGCGTCTCCGCCGAAATCCATGGGGGCGCTTCCGATCTTTCCCGGGCTTTACGCGGTAAAGCCTGAAAACAGAAAGCCCCTGGCACTGGTTGGTGTCAGGGGCTTTTGCATTGGGATCTGGAGCGGGCGAAGGGAATCGAACCCTTTAGAACAGCGCTTTAATGCGTTGCTATGCGTGTCAATTATACTGCTTCCGTCGCTTCGGAGACTCGTTCCGTATCTTTACGTGTCATTGATTTCGACACATTTTCGACACTAGGCCCGAAGTTCCACAGTCGTAGCAGTCTTCACATTAATCCTGAGATGTGGGCTTGCTGGACTTCTTTTCCAAGCTACACAACATAACAATGGCGGAAGCGGTCATGTGCAAGACGTAGGCAGCAACCTCAGGCTCTACTTCTGAAACCTCCGAACCTTGCCCGTGCCCACCTTCCTTATTGCGGATAGTTGGGACACTGCTCTCCAGCAATGTAGACAGAGCGTTCAGATGATTTTGATGATATGACGGAAGGAACTTATTGGCCAGCAGTGCCGCCAAAAGTCTCTTCGCAGGAGATGTCTTGTCATACTCCCATCCTCGTAACTCCAAAACCACTTTGATAGTGCTTTCAAATGCCTTTAGTGCATCATTGAGAGCTTCTTTTATGTTGCCATGTCTGTAATGTTCGTATGCACTAAAGAACTCATCCCTGGGCCCAGCATACTCAACTTGGTTTAGGAAGTTTATGGCGGGCTTGACTATTTCATTATGAAGAAGCTCGGAGTCAATCCTCAGCACCTTTCCACTGCTTATTTCGTATCCCTTGCCGTGCTCTTTAAATCTGGAATTTATCTCTGAGACACACTCGTCGAGGTAGGCGCTGGGATCCCCCTTGGAGTAGCCATAGACATATGCTCTGCCCCTGTAGCTTTCGGCGACTAAGAAGCTGAGTTCAACGGCATCGAGAACTCGATCTATATCCTGCTCGCAAGATATAAAATTAAGCAATTCTTGCGGCGCCTTTGTCCGAGGATGGAGGTCACTTACAAGCCTGTAGACTCCATACTCCCGTCGAAGTACTTCGCAAATGGATTCGTAGTTTATTTCTTTTTCGTTTTGATCTTGAATGCCGAGCGCATCACTAATCACGTAACATATTTGAGTGCGAAGACTTGAAGTAAAGTTGTCGTAGGTGTAAACGTCAGGCAGCAGGCCGAGCTCACGCTTCCTACGCTTTGAATACAAATCGATTACTGGCATATGCCCTCCCTGGATCTGGAGGTGGGTATCATAGCTAATCATGGGCCTTTTGACATCAAAACAGCCGACGATGTGCTCAGTTTTAGCCGATCCGCGATGTCCTTTCGAGATGGATCGTTGCGAAGGGCATCCCCCGACGCTTCAGCTTAGCAAGCTGCGAAAGCGGACCACACGGAAACTCTGCTTTAGGTAATTAGAGCGAAGAGCTGCTTTGGTCCGGCAAATTCCGTTCAAAGAGGTGCTGCAGCTGGAACTCAATGCCCGTGATCACCAGGGCATTGGTTGCCATGCCGTGAATCTGTACGTTGTGGAGCGTTGGCAGTATCGATTCGCCGGGGCTGGTTTTGGGGATTTCGGCGATGTGGGTAGGGCGGTTGAGTGGTGAGGTTGAGGGCATCCTGATCCACACGTCTCCCCCCTCCCCCTCCCCCCCGGAGTGCAGGAGCTTTGTCGAAGCTCGCACGTCCAAGGGATAGTGGCGCATGCGCGAATATTAAAAAGCATGGCGTAAAACTGTTTAAATAAACAGTGTTTTTGCTGTCGCTTGGCGAGGTGGCACTCGTCATTGGTCGGATTGCCATACTAGCCACATCCTTTGCTGAACCAGCGCAGTGCCACCTTCCTGGTTAGCTCTATCCCGCGCTGGGTTTGGCTAATTTGGCATCCGCCTCCTCATAGCCAGGTGCTACCTGACCACGGGCAGGGTCTACCTCGCCCTTCCACAACCAGAGCTCGTATTGAGGGAACGCTTTTAGCAGCTCCTCCAAGTCCTCAATTCTGGTCTTCACCTTTAGATCGGTCGCAACTGTTTGCCAGCGTCGGCGATTTTTTATAGCGGACGCTTCTGCAAGCCTTGCGGCGCCTAGATGGCGCACAAGAGTTCTAAGCCTCTCTTCGATCATTCCCAAAAGCTCTATAAAAGTCTGACGAAATATTTGTCAGACGAAATATTCGTCATTAATATTGCTGTCGATGACGAATATTTCGTCAGTATGGATGCTTAAATGCATACCGGCACGCATAGCGACGAATAGTGACGGAACGAGCATGGAACTGGAAGAGCTTAACCCCGGCGCCCTGATAGGGCCGCAACAGGATGTGGAGTCCATCGAACGGTGGGCGGAGCGCAACGGCATTAGCTATGGCACCGCTCGCGCCTGGGTTTACCGGGGCGTGCTGCCGTCCGTGAAGCTCGGAAAGCTGCGCATGGTGAATAGCGCGCTGCTTCGCAACTGGCTGTTGGAACAGGAGTGGACGGCATGAGCCGCACCGATCCGCAATTCAAGCTCCGTATGCCTCCAGCCCTTTGCGCTCGGGTTGAACAGGCTGCGAAAGCCTCGTTGCGCTCGCTGAACGCTGAACTGGTTCTCCGTATTCAGCAGAGCTTCGAAGGGGAGGGAGCTACTGATGCATCAGGGCAACTACCTACGCCAAACCCACGCCCAGGACTGCGCCTGCTCTGTGTGCTGGTCTGCAAGGCAGGCCATCCCATTGCACAGCCCGTCGCCGTGTCCGGACTGCCGGCCCCCTGGGCTGCCCTATCGGGAAGGTGGCCGCTGGCTCTGCCGTCCCCGTTCCTTCTGCGCGAAACACGACCCGTCCCGGCGTCCGCCGAAGTACTGGCACGTTGTGTACGACAGCGGGAAACCCACGCCCGGCGTTCGACTGCACAAACCTTTCGTCTTGGAGTGACTGCCTTATGAGACAGCCAACCGCACTGATTGCCTGCGAGTTCTCCGGGCGTGTCCGCGATGCACTGGCCCGGGTTGGTTTTTACGCCGTGAGCTGCGATCTGCTGCCTTCGGAAACCGAAGGGGAACACGTCCAGGGGGATGTCCTGGAAATGCTGGACTGGGGGTGGGATCTGCTGATTGCCCACCCGCCCTGCACTGACCTGGCTACCTCGGGTGCCCGCTGGTTTCCCGAGAAGATTGCTGACGGTCGTCAGGCACGTGCCCTGGAGTTCGTTCGTACCCTGCTGTCGGCGCCTATTCGATTCAAGGCACTGGAGAACCCCAAGTCTGTGATCTCCAGCCATATTCGCAAGCCGGACCAGATCATCCAGCCCTGGATGTTCGGACATGGCGAGCGCAAGGAAACGCACCTCTGGTTGCAGAACCTGCCGCTTCTGGAGCCGACCCGTATTGTCGATGGACGTTCTCCGGTCGTGCATTACATGGCGCCAGGCCCTGACCGCTGGAAGGACCGTAGCCGGACCTATATCGGTATCGCCGAGGCGATGGCCGAGCAGTGGGGCCGTTATGTGATGCGGGCCTTGGCGGAACCAGAATCTGTGAGTTTTCACCCCGAGCAGCAGGACCTGCTGCGTGTCCTGGAGGGCTGACCCATGCTCGCTGACACCCTGAAAGCGCTGCTCCTGCTCTGCCTGATCCAGGCCGCCCGCACCGTGGCCGATCCGGTCAAGGGCCGCGCTCCCGGCTCGTCGGAACAGCTTCACCGTTCCGGCGAACGGAAGCACGGGCGGAGCGCACCCTTGAACGCTTCCCCCCTGAAACAGCCTTCGCTGGGGAGTGTGGGGCAGCTTCTCCGCCCCGCGCTCCCGAGCCCTCGGCGGCAAGAGCGGGATGACAAGGGCAGAGCCCTTGGTGTTGCTCTGCGGGTTCCAAGGGGAAGCGTTCCCCTTGGCCGTCGGCGGCGACGTTGCGATAGGGACCGTTACTCGAATGGGCTGAGACGAACACCCGTGGTTGGCTTGGTTCGCTAGCGAATAGAGCCCGGCCCGAAGGGATCGCCCGACAAATCACTTTCACCCAACACCGCTGAATGAAGGCGAAACAGCCGAATTTGCAGCAGCGGGACAACTCACGCCGAAAAAGGCGAATTGAAGGAGAAACACCGATGAACATGTTTGCAACCCAAGGCGGCGTCGTCGAACTGTGGGTCACCAAGACCGACACCTACACCTCGACCAAGACCGGGGAAATCTACGCCTCGGTCCAGTCCATCGCCCCGATCCCGGAAGGTGCCCGTGGCAATGCCAAGGGCTTCGAGATCAGCGAATACAACATCGAGCCGACCCTGCTGGACGCCATCGTCTTCGAAGGCCAGCCGGTGCTCTGCAAGTTCGCCAGCGTGGTCCGCCCGACCCAAGACCGTTTCGGTCGGATCACCAATACCCAGGTCCTTGTGGATCTGCTGGCCGTGGGCGGCAAGCCGATGACGCCGACCGCCCAAACCCCGGCCCGCCCGCAAGCACAGGCCCAAGCCCCGCGCCCGGCCCAGCAGCCGCAGGGCCAGGACAAACAAGACAAGTCTCTGGACGCCAAGGCGTAAGCCCTAGGAGGCCGCGATGCTCCGCTATCTCTCGCTGTTCGCGGTAGGTCTGGCCACCGGCTACGCCTGGGGCTGGATCGACGGCCTAGCGGCCTCCCTGGCTGTTTGAGGACTGCACGAATGGAAGGCTCTGTATCGGTTCAAGTGTGCAAGACCTGGGTCCAGAACGCGGACGGCACGGTTGGCTGTACGCACCTTGAGTGGATACAGACCTACCTGCTGCCGCCTGAGGCAGAGGGCTATTTGACTCTGCTGATGGGTGGTTTCGACCCGTCGGCCTTCCGCCTCGGCTTCGCCGGGACCATCGGGCTGTTCGCCGTTGGTTTGGGGGCTGGCTTGATCATTTCCGCCATGCGCAAAGCGCGCAATTAATGAGGTTCCAATCATGGAAAAAATGAAAACCCTGTTCCGCAACGCTTCCATCGCCACCGTCGGCCTGGCCGTGGCCAACGTCTCCTTCGCCGAATCGCTGCTCGACGAAACCACCAAGGGGGTTCTGGCGCAAGCCAGCACTGATGGCGGGTCCGTGGCCAAGCTGGTGATCGCCGCCGTGGCGGTGCTGGTCGGCCTTGCCCTGGTCATCGGCGCGATGCGCAAGGCCTGACGTGATCTGGTCCCTGATGCTGGGCGCATTCATGGCGTCCGCGCTGCTGACGGGATTGAAAATCGGCCAGTATCAGTGACAGGAGGAGGGGCCGAAAGGCCCCTTTTTTATGCCTCGCTTCGTACTACTCATTTTCGCCCTGGTGCTTGCATCGGCGGCCCACGCGGACTTCTACCAATGGAAGATTTCCATCCCCGGAAATCCCACGGCCTTCTTTCCATCCTATACAGCGGCATGCCAGTACTACTTCGATAACACGTCGGCCAACTGGCTAAAGGAAATCAACAAACTGAGCTACAAGGAAGTTCAGTGCAATGTTTCGGGTACTGGAGGAATCACTTGGCAGACGTCGTCCGCCATCTTGACCGGCGACAGTTGCCCGGAAGGCACGGACTTCAATAAAGAGATCGGCGAGTGCAAGGAAAACAAGTGCGAAATCCTGGCCGGCTCGCTCTACGAAAAATCCCACCAAGCGCCGATCTCCCGCTTCATCAATTACCTCGGCTGCGAGATCGCCGTCAGTTCGATTGACGGCTGTATCGGCCCCGCTGAGGGTCAAGCCGGCGCGACGTACTGCAAGGTCATCGGCTCGTTCACCGGTAACTGGTTCACCTCCAATGGTTCCTGTGCCTTTGGCTGCGACGTGGGCCCGGGGGACGGTCCGCCTCCGGGTGGGGACGGCGGCACCGGGGGCGATGGTGGCAGCAACCCGCCCGGCGGCGACGGTGGAAGCGATGGCGGCACCAAGCCCGGTAACGGCGGTGGCGATGACGGCTCCAGTGGTGGCGGCGGCGGTGGGGGCGGTGGCGGTAACAACCCCTGTCAGGGCCATGTTGGCAGTGACTGCGGCACCTCGCCCGGCGGTGACGGCAGTAGCGGCGGCGATGGCGACGGGTCCGGCTCCAGCGGCGGGACCGGTGGCGATGGTGGCGACGGCTCCGGCGGGGGTGGCCTGAAAGAGCCGAAGCAAGGCTCCTTCGACAAGACCATCAAGGAATACGACGACGCCATCGCCAAGGCGCAAAAGGACTTCCAGGAACTGCAAGGCAAGTTCGAAAGCGTCCTCGCTTCCAAGTTCGATATTCACCTGGGCACCGGCGGCGGCTCTCTGCCGTGTTGGGACTTTACCGCCCTCGGTCAGCGCTACGACGTCTGCCTCACCCAGTACGCCCAAGAACTCTCCGTCATCCGCTACGTGGTGCTGTTCATCGCCGCGATCCTGGCCGGATGGATCGTTTTCTATCGCTCCTGAGGAAACGCCATGGACATTCCCTTTCTCTCCGACATTCTCGCCTGGATGCAATCCCTCTGGGACTTCCTCTACAGCGGTGTCTATGACTTCGTCACCGACGCCTTTGTCCTGCTGACCAAGATGGCCATCAAGGGCTGGTTCGAGATGCAATTGTTCGTCGCGGAAATCGGCTACAAGGCGTTCCGCGAAGTCGTCGGCGGCATCGGTATCGGCTCGACCATCACGTCCTATTACTCGTCCCTGGACGGCGACCTGCGCTCGCTGCTGGCGTTCTTTGGCCTGCCGGACGCGGTGAACATGATCTTCGCCGCCATCGGCACGCGCTTCTCCATGTCCTTCATCCCCTTCATAGGTAAGTGATATGGCGATCAAGATTCATCACGGCCCGAACGGCTCCTACAAGACCTCCGGCGCGATCCAAGATGACCTGATCCCCGCGATCAAGAAGGGCCGCGTCATCATCACCAACGTGCGCGGCCTGACCCGCGAACGGATCTTCCAAGTGATGCCGGAGACGCCCTCCAGTTGCGACGTCATCAACCTCGACCTCGAGGACCTGGATGACATGGAAAAGATGCGCACCTGGTTCATGTGGGCGCCGCGTGGCGCGTTCATCATCTTCGACGAAACCCAACTGATCTTTCTGAAGTCCTGGCGCGAAGCCGACCTCAAGCGCTTCGACTTCCCGGACGGCCCGGAAGCGGCCAAGGCAGCCGGGCGGCCCATGGGCTGGCTGGATGCCTGGACCCGGCACCGGCATTTCAACTGGGACATCATCCTCACCACGCCGAACATCGCCTATATCCGCGACGACATCCGCATGACGGCGGAAAAGGCCTATCTGCACTCCAACCTCGCCGTCATCGGCATTCGGGGCCGCTACAAGGAAAGCCAGCACTCGGCGCAGGACAACAAACCGCCGGCCCGCGACGTGATCGTCGAGATCAAGAAAATCCGCCAGGAGACCTTCGCCCTCTATGAATCGACAGCCACCGGCTCCGTCACCGACACCATCGCCGGCAAGAGCCTTTTTAGACAACCTAAGATTCTTCTATTCATGGCAATTCCGGCCCTTGCTATTGGGTCTGTGGTTTATGACGGTGGACCTCGTTTGCTCATGGGCGACCCTGTATCGCCGCCTGCTGCTGGAACTGCTGCGCCTGCTCAAGCCGGCCCTGCTGTGGGTGCTGCGCGTGCTACTGGTGCGGCTGGTCCTGATGCTGCTGATGATGTACCTGGGCACGCAGGCGTTCCGGGCGCTGCTCCTGTAGGCCATCCCTTCGCCGGCCGCGACTTCATCGTCAAGGCAACCCTGCTGTCCGCCTCCGGGCGCCGCACCTATCTGTTCGCCGTCCGGGGCCAGGACGGCAGCGAATTCACTCTCACCGATCGCGACCTGACCGACACCGGCTATGCCGTGGTGCCGCGGGGCAACTGCGCCGCGGAACTGAGCTTCAAGGGCGGTTGGTCCGGCTATGCCGCCTGCGCCGGGCGTAGCGCCTTGGGCAATGCGCCGCCGGCTCAGGCCGCCGCGCCGAACGTGCCGCCCGCCGCCGCGAACGGCGCCGCGGTGCGGGTGACGGTGGTTCCTGACACCAGCCGCTTGCCGCGCTCGATCAACTGAGGGGGAGCCGATGAACTGGACAAGCTATTTCGCCGCTCTGGGGCTGGCGTTCCTGGCCTATCTGGCGGGCTTTTTCTTCGCGGTGGCGGTGACGCCGACGGGGCCGGTATGGCCGCTGTAGCCGGCCTGGCCGGGGCGCGCGCGAACGGCTCGTCTCGGAGTGAGCAAGCGCCACGGCGGGGCCGGCTGACGCCCCTGTAACACGTCGGATAAGCCACCTATTGCGGTTTCAATTCGTACTAATTTGGATCGTTGAAGATGAAGAAAATCAGCCATCAAATTCGCGTCAGTATCGAGTCGGACGGTCAGGTCTTGGAAAGCCCGAAAGGGCGGTTGTTCTTCGACGACACCACAGCTCAATTCACCGACCTGTCAGGCGTGCGCATTCTGCGGTGCGGCGTGGATACGGTGCGGCAGTTGTACAACGGCAAACTCCGGCCGGAAGTCATGGCGCTGTTTGACCTCTCGGTGGATGTGGTCGAGTTCGCCGGCTACGAGTGGTCCAAGGGCCGCATCGGTCGCGACTCCGGCTATCAGTACCGCCTGCAGAACGCTGAAATGGGTCTGATCCTGCTGATCAAGAACCACAACATCAAGGTCGACACCATTGGCTCGCACCTCAAGATCGAGGTATCGCCTCACGCCCTCGATGGCGCCGATCCGCGCATCCTCCAGGGCGTGCTGGATGATTTGGCCGCTGCCGTGCTGAGTCACTGCGAAACCAACCAAGCCGCTGTGCATATCGCCTTGGACGTGCAGGGCTGGAAACCGCCTCGCGATCTGGTGGACCGCATGCATTGCCGCTCGCGCCGGGTACGGCAAATCAGCGGGATCGAGCGTATCGAGTTCGACGGCAACGCCTCGGTCTACGGGCGTGGCGAGACCTTCATGTTCGGCTCGGCCAACGGCCTGCAACTGTCGATCTATAACAAGACCCTCCAGGCTCGGGCCACCGACAAGCTCGACTATTGGGAAAGCGTGTGGGCGACCCTGAACGGGGATCCGTTCGGCGATGGCGACCCGGCCTATAACCCCCTGGAAACGGTGTGGCGGCTCGAATTCCGTTTCCACCACTCCATCGTCCAGCAATTCTCCGAAGGCTCGCGTATGGCCTCGGGGGAGGTCATTGGCTGCCGCACCTACGAGGGCCTCTGCCCGCACCTGCAAGGGCTGTGGAACTACGCCTGCGAAAGCTTCAAGCTGCTGAGCCGGACGGCGGTCTACGATCCGTTCTGGAGCCTGATCAGCCAGGACGCCCGTGTACAGGTCGAGTGCGATCCGCTGATCGAGCGTACCGAGTACCGGCGCTATTACAAGACCGCCAAGGGCTTCAGCGGGCGTAACTGCGAGATGTTCCTTGGCCAGTTCGTGAGCCTGATCGCGCGGGAGCGTGTCCCGGCAAAAAAGGCTATTGAGTCCGCCCGCAAATTGGAGTTCTGGCACGTTATCGAAGACCACTATCTCGCCAAGGGTTGGACTCGTCGCGATCTGGAAAGGCATATACACAAGCTGATGTGTGATCGGTATCTGCGGCGGGGGTATGCCGTCTAATGTCGATCACCAAGCTCCCCGATGGCCGTTGGTTCGTCGATGTAGAACCGATCAAGGGCAAGCGCTTTCGCAAGCGGTTCAAGACCAAGATGGAGGCGCAGCAATTCGAGGCCACTGCGCGTCAGAAGTGTGCGGAGAACCCCAGCTGGACGCTCAAGCCGAAGGACCGTCGGCGTCTCTCCGAGTTGGTCGAACTCTGGTATGAACTGCATGGCCAGACCCTGAGCAACGGGCATCGTTGCGTGGCGATTCTGCGGTTGGTGGCAAAGGACCTGGGCGACCCGGTCGCTGTCTCCCTGGAGCCTGCGAAAGTGGCTCGGTTGCGTAGCCGGCAGATAGCCAATGGCATGTCGGGCAAGACCGCGAATAACCGTCTTGGCTACCTCAAGTCCATGTACAACGAATTGCGCCAACTCGGCGTCATTGACTATGAGAATCCTGTAGGGCGCATGCGGCCGCTCAAGCTTCAGGAAAGACCGCTGTCGTACCTGACCAAGCAACAGGTGTCCGAACTGCTTACGGCCCTGGATGCGCGCACCACGTCGCCACATCCGAAGATGGTCGCTCGTATCTGCCTCGCGACAGGGGCACGATGGGGTGAGGCTCAGGCGCTGACGCCGGAACGTCTGAAAGGTAATACGGTGATCTTCGCCAACACCAAGTCCAAGCGTGTGCGCTCGGTGCCGATCTCGGAAGAATTGGCCGCCGACATTCGCCGGCATTGGCAGACCCACGGGCCCTTCACGAACTGCCTTGGCGTGTTCCGCCTAGTGCTGCTGTCGACCTCGATCAAGCTGCCGAAGGGGCAGGCCAGCCACGTACTGCGCCATACGTTCGCCAGTCACTTCATCATGAACGGTGGGCACATCGTGACCCTACAGCACATCCTGGGGCACGCCTCGTTATCGATGACGATGCGCTATGCGCATCTATCGGAAGAGCATCTATCCGAAGCTGTGAAATTGAATCCGCTTAACGTTATCCGTGTTGGGTAGGCTGCAATAGCACAGGGTCGGGATCGCTCTGTGGCCAGAATACAAGGCCAAACGGGTCTGCTTTAACGAGAATTCCTGGCTCGTTGACTTGCCATTGGTTCATGTCTTCGGCTGTGACGATTATTGCCTCAACGGTTCCAGTTGTTTGGCCGGATTCAATTAAGACTGTATCGCCGATCTTTATCTGTTTGCCGCAAAGGTAATGCATGTGGGGACTCCTTTCCGCGATGGCTACGGATGCATTATCGACACTTTTTCGACACGTTTCCGATCCCTAAAAAGCAAAGCCCCCGAAACGCTAGGCATTTCAGGGGCTTGGCAGGGTGATCTGGAGCGGGCGAAGGGAATCGAACCCTCGTCATGAGCTTGGGAATCTGTATCGGCTGAAATATCAGTATTTACCTGGCGGTATCCAATAGGGCTACAATGCCCGCCGTACAAGGGTTTTGGCTCGTTCGGGTGTATCGCCTTATATCAATATGGGGCGCCTTAGTTCGAGCTAACTGTCACTGGATACTGTCACCAATGCTCACAGATAAACAAGTCCGCTCGCTCAAGCCAGAGCCAGGGCGCGACTACGTCAAGTCGGATGGCCGCGGTGCTCGCGGAGAAGGTGTGCTGCTCCTAAAGGTGCGGGAGAACGGCACGAAGGAGTTTTACTACCAGTGGCACGTTCAGGGGAAAAAGAGGCAGCGAAAACTCGGGACCTGGCCCGCACTTAGCTTGGCTGAGGCGCGCGAGAAGGTCCGGCAGCAGACCCCGAGTTCTGAGGGTGATGGATCGTTGGCCGAGCTGATCGAGTCCTACTTGGGTAAGCTGGACGCCGAGGGCGCAGCGTCAGCCGGCAATGTTCGGTGGGCGATGAAGAAGTATGTCACCGGGCCATGGCCGCATCTGGCGAAGCGGGCGGCCAGTGAGATAGAGCCAGGGGACATACGCGATATCCTGGCCAAGATGATCGGCGATGGAGTGACGACCTACTGCAACCGGGTCCGCTCCAGTCTGCACGCGGCCTATCAGCATGGGCTGGGCCAGGAATTCAATCCGCGCAGCTACGGTAGCACCTCGGTTAAGTTCGGACTCAAATACAACCCTGTAGCAAGCATTCCTGTGCAGGAGGACTGGGAGCGCGCAGGGCAGCGTGCCCTCTCCGCCAAGGAACTTGCGACACTCTGGAACCTGCTTCCGGAGCAGCTCAGCCTAGTCACGGCTGAGTTGATCAAGTTCCTGATTGCGTCCGGAGGGCAGCGACCTGAGCAGTTGCTGGGGTCGGATCGTCGAATGTTTCAGAAGGATCACTTTGCCATCCGGAGCTTGAAAGGAGTCGAAGGGGAGCGGCAGATTCACCTAGTGCCTTTCAATGTACTGAGCAAAGCCTGTCTCGCTCGGCTGGAGCCGATCAGTGGTGAGGCGGCATATCCGTTCATGGGGCGTTATGAAAACGAGTCGATCAACGTGCAATCACTCTCTCGGGCAGTCACAAAGCTCTACCGACGCCATCCTGATAAGTTCGACGGGCCGTTTACGCTGAGAGATATACGCAGGACGTGCAAGACTTTAATGGGTGTCGCTGGGATCAGTAAGGAAACGCGCGATCGTATACAGGGGCATGCCTTCAACGATGTGTCGTCTAAGCACTATGACCGTTATGACTACTTCAAGGAAAAGCGTGAGGGGTTAAGAGTGTGGGCGACCTGGCTGATGAAGGTCGCCAAGGTAAAGCCTTGAGGCGGCTAAGCCGCCTCAAGTTGCTTGTACCCTTCCGGGTCGCTCATCCAGCGTGCAATTTCAGATGCCTTCCATCCCACGCGGCCGGGAGAGAGTCGAACCGGCTTCGGGAAGCGACCTGCTTTAACTTCTCTCCACAGCGTGGCATGCGAAAGTGTGGTGAACTCCAGTACCTGGGCTTCGCGAAGGTACCGCTCGATCTCGACAGCCATCACATGCACCCCACTTCCCAGGAGAGTAAAACGGCTGCCAGAGGGAGTGCCTTCCCTGCGACCACGACCAATAAGGCGATGGCGGCGATGATACCGAGGGCAGTCAGTGCTCTACGCATTGTCGCCCCCCTCCGTCTTATTGCTGTTGGAAAGGGCGTGGGCGATGTGCCGGGCGTACGTGGAAACCGCTCGCCAGTATGCGGCCATCGGCCCCTTCCGGCGGCGCCAAGCGTTCTCCGCCTCGGTGTTCGCCTGGACACGTAGCTCTCGCATTACCGCCTCAATCCTGGCCTTATCTTCCGCAGGAAGCTGAAGCAGAGCCTGCCCGGCAGGAAGTTGCAGTAGTGGGTTTATGTAGCCCATCATACTCCCTCCTTGCCGGGCGCGGCGGCGAGCATAGCGCGCGCCACCTCGATGCCGTGCATAACGGTAGTCGGCCACGATCCATGGTCGGCAGCGTTGACAACCGTCTGTAGGGCGCGCTCCAGTTTCTCGATCCGGGCGCAGTTCAGCAGATGGAAGTCCACCAGTTCGCTGATAGCCTGCTGCTTGCTCTTGCGCTCGAAGCGCTTCATCAGGCTGCGGCGGTCACCTCCGCTCACCACTTCGAAGACGGGCATCACTCACCTCCCGGTGCCGGCGCGGCGGCGAGTATGGATTGGTAAAACCAACGCAGTTCTTGGTCATCGCCGACATAACCGCCGTTGTGTATCGCTTCGAGTACGTCTTCGGTCGGCTCTACCGGAACCAGCTTCCAGCCCTCCGGCACGCTGTGCTGAGTTTGTGCCGCGGCTCGTTCTTCCGCTGCGACACAAGCACTCGTGAGCATCCGCTCAGCGGTTGTCCACTGGTCTTCGTCTAGAACGTGGCTCAACCAATTGCCGAGGCGGCGCAGTGGCTCCGGTGCTCTGTCAATGGTGTTCGATATGTAGTGCTCGAACCGTTCTTCCGGAGACTCACCGTGCGGCCAGCGGCTTTCAAGCTTCGAGATCTTGTCCAGGGCGAAGTCGAGTCTCAGATTCAGCCTGGCGCGAATGATAGACAGGCGGTTCAGGTCCTCACTCAGCTTCGCGTTCTCCGCCCGCAGCGCCCCGACGATGCGCTCATGCGCCTCCATGATTTCGGTTACCGCCTCACTGATCATCTTCCACTCGTTGTAGGCACCCGCGACAGCCTCTCTCACGATTGCCAGAAGATCGGCAGTTCCCTCCGGCCGCTCCACCTCTGCATGCTCTGCCGCCCCCTCGGTCATGTCCGCCACGAAGAACCCGCAGTGCCGGCACTCTCGGCCGGTTTTTGTCACGCCGCTATCGTTCCACCAGACGCCATAGAAGTCGTGCCGGCAGGTCTGTTTGGTGGTGCTGAAACGGTGCTGCGTACCGCGCTCGGCGAGTTCCGTCGAAGGGGAAGGCCAGGCGCGCTGGATCAACTCCCCCAGCGTCAGCGGATCCACCAACTGCTCTCCGTTGCAGACGGCTTCGAATCTGGAGCGATAGATGCCGCGCTGCCCGAGCCAGGCGGCGGGCAGTGGCCGGGATACGCCGGCGCACGGTGCGGAACCGGTCAGAAACTCGGTGGAGTGCTCCACGCTGATCTCTGGAAGGTCGACCGCCTCGGCGATGGGCATGCTGTCTTGTTGGGTCTTCTGGCTCATGCTGCCTCCCGTTGGTAAAGGTCGATCAGGTCCGCGGCGTTGGCGGCGATGAGGTCTTCCGCTTCATCCGGGCAAACGCTGTTGCCGATGAGGCGGATCTGTTCGGTGTTGTTGATGGGGCGCCATTCGAGTTGGCCATCGGCGGTCTCGAACAAGCCGCGATCGATGATGTAATCGGGGCTGAAGCCCTGCGCCATCTTCAGCTCCGGTGCCTTGAGCATGCGCAGGGTGAAGTCCACCAGGGCATAGTCCCCCAGTAGCACCACGTCGGCGGGCTCGCTGAAGTGCTCCGGCAGATACTTGCGTAGGAACTCCGCGCACCGCTTTGCGCGCTCCAGCAGCTCGGGCGGCAGGATGCTGGCAGGAACCTTGGTCACCGTAACCAGTGCCATGCGCTCTCTGGTGGGAAGCGTATGCATGGGCTCGCGTAAGTCCTGGCAGTTGTGCCCGGTGCCGTAGTATTTCACCAGGTACGCAGTAGCCAGGCGTTGGTTCGTGCCGCGTCCCAGGATCGTACTGAGCGGCGCATCGGCAGCCCGTCCGTCACCGGTATAGAACCCTCCGTTGGCTTGCTCGAAGTGGCATGCAGCGATGGCATGGTGCCCGCTTCCGGTGGTAATGGCGTTCATCGGCTGAAGGAGCCCATTGCCCACAGATCCCTTACGCAGCGTCACCATCGCTGCGGTGACCAGGGCGTGCTTTCGACCGCTCGCCACGACGGTGCCTAGAGGCTTGGCCAAACCGGGGGCGCGGGGAGCTTGTCCGGCTCGCTCGCCGTAGCCGATCTCTACCAGCGTTGCGGCTGACAGTGCGAAGTGTCCGCCCTTGACCTGGGCAACTTGCGTCCGCAGGGGCTCGGCCACGCTGAAGGTGCGTTGGTTGCTCGCGTTGGCGAACTCCGTGAGACTGGCCGCCGCCAGGTGTTGAGCATCCATCGGGACAAGGTAGGGCTGGTCGGCCATGACGGTGTGCCTCCAGAACCCCTTGGCCACCCTGCGGCAGGTGTTGTCCACCAGTGGTCGCGCGCGGTCAAACAGGCTGGTGCCCAGGTCGCTCCAGTCGATGCACTCAGCGGCAGAGCGCCAAGGTAGCTGGCCCGGCTGCGGAGCCTGGTGACGTTTCGGGGAGGTCCAGACGATCGGGCGTCCGTCGGTGCGGCCGATCATGAATAGGCGCTTGCGGATTGTCGGGGCGCCTGCGTTGGCTGCTCGGCGTTCACGCCACTGAACATCACAGCCCAGGCCACGCACCAGTGCTTGCCTGGGAACCCAAAGCCCGATTGCGTCGATTATCTCGGGCATGTCCGGGTGGTCCTCGGCCAAGCCGGTGGTCAGGCAAGCGATGAATGCCCTGAACGTGCGGCCGGCCTCGCTCTTGATCGGCTTGCCGGACTCGTCGAGAGGCCCCCAGTCTTGGAACTCCTCCACATTTTCGAGGAAGAACATACGTGGGCGCGTAGCGTGTACCCAGCGGACCACGACCCAGGCGAGGGAGCGGACCCGCTTACTGCGAGGCGCGCCTCCCTTGGCCTTGCTGAAGTGGCGGCAGTCGGGCGAGGCCCACAGAATGCCCACGGGTTGCCCGCCGGTAGCCTCTAGCGGATCTACTTCGAAAACGTCTGTCCTGAAGTGGAGGGTGTTCGGGTGATTGGCTCGGTGAACGGCAATGGCAATGGGGTTGTGGTTGATTGCAATGTCTGGATCTCGATAGACGCGAGCACCCCCGCTGCTTGCGCCGCCGGCACCGGCGAAGAGGTCGACATAAAGCTCTTTCTGGAACGGGAGGGCGCGCTGTTGGGCTGCCTGGTGGAGGTGCTGCTGAAAGCTGCTCATGCCCGTCCCCCTTCGGCTTTCTCCAGGCGCTGGAGGAGGTCGGTGTTCGCGATGCGCAGCGCGGCAATCTCTTGGTTCTGCTCGCGGATCTGTGCGCACAGCGTGCGGATCAGTGCGTTATCGGTGGGCTTCGGTGGGCGCTTTCCCCCCTCGACAAGCTGCGCGGGCGAGCGAGTCATTAAGCGAAGCGTGGCTATGTGCTTCGCGCCCCGGCGCAGCCTTTCTTGGGGTATGCGTGCCTTCGGCGAGTGCTGAAGGTTGGGTTGGAATATGCCTGCTGCTGCGCAGCAGTGGCTTTTTATAGCGCCACCCTCGGGCATCGGTTGGCGGCCCTGGGCGATGGCGATCAGTTGGATGCGACGTGCCATGCCGCCGCCGCGCTTTTGCGCGGCCGGGGCTTGGGTACTGTAGGTGGCGTGTGCCAGGGCGACGCCCTGGTCTTGTGCCGCTACGCGGCTAGCCGAATAGGGGCGAGTCATGGGCGGTTCTCCGGACGCGGGTAGGTCGTGAGTCCGTTCTTGGCGTTGGCATCGTAGAGGTGGCGATGCTTGGCCGTGCGCTCAATCCAGAGGCGTGCGGCCTCTATCTTCGCGCTCAGAAAATCAGCCTCTTCGAAAATGACGTTCTCGTACTGCGGTCCTTGGGCGCCGCAGGATTCGCAGAAGACATAGGCGTCCACATCGCGCCCATCACACCCGTAATCGGCCTGTCGACATACAGGGTCGTTAGGTGTGAAGGGGCTTTGTACCGCGACCGCCGGGGTTCCTTCGCAGAACGGGCAGGGCGGGAGGTCCAGCGGTTCGATGTACTCCGGCCACGGTCGGGGGGCGCCGATCATGCGTGGGAAGATGATGCGGCCCAGCAGGTTGACGCCGCGCATTGTTGCAATGGCGTCGAAGCGCTCGCCAGGCCGGACGTCAGAGAGGGCGCATGCAATCTCCAAATGGCCGTCATTTGCTTCGATCAGCGCCACCCGCTCGGTGATGAAGCGGGGAATCAGAATGTCGAGTATCCGGTTCATGGTCGGCCTCACATGCACATCGACGCGGTGTCGCCGGAGTAGTCGAGGTCGACCGATTCCCAGCCGCTGGGGCGCAGGATCTCGTCGATCTCCCGGATCTGGTCGCTGATATCGGTCATCGTGATTTCCGCGCGTCGAGCAGCGTCCTCGTCCCACTGTGGCTGGGCGCGGCGCAGGCGGGTCAGGCTGTCGACGTGGTGGCTGCGGTGCTTCAGCAGGTCGGAAGTGGAGAGGCTGGAGTAGTTCATGCGGCCTCCTGCGCTTCGGCGTCTGCGCTCTGGCTGGCCAGATCCGTGAGGGCGAGCCGCTGGAGGATCGCGGCGAGCTGCTGCTGGGCCTCGGCGTCTGCGTTGCGCTTGGTGGTGCCGGTCTTTTGGAACTGTCGAGCGTGGCCGCTGAGGAGGCGACTGGCGGTGCGGATGGCGTCCAGTTCTTCGGCGGCCAAGTTCTGTTCGCGGAGGAGCGTTACGGTCTCAGCCTGCCGATGATTGGTCGCGATGCGTGTCTCCAGCTCCATCTCCAGGCGCTTCAGTTCCGCTTGTTGCTCTTCGTGGCGCTGGGCATTGGTGCGCAGCTTGGCCAGGTCGGCATGCAGCGCCGTCAGTTCCTGGCTGTGCGAGGCGCGGCAGAGGTAAAGTGCTTCGCCGACCGCCTGCTGTAGTGCGTTCTTCCTGTCCTTGCGCCCAGCAAGATAGGCGGTGGCGATCAGGATCAGCAGCGCGGCGAGAGTGGTAGCCGCGAGAATGATGTGTTGGGTATGCATGGTGGTTTTCTCCATTGGTGGTGGGTGGCCGGTGGTGGCGGCCGGTGTGGTTACTCGTTACTGCCGAGTCGGGCATATGCCTCGTCGGCCTGCCAGGCTCGGGAGTCGATCAGGGCCGCAAGGTGGCGTACGTCAACGAACAAAGGCGCCTTGCGGCTGGGGTCCAGGGTGGTCAACGGGAGGGCTATCCGCTTGGCCTTGATGGCCAGGCTGAAGCTGTCTTCGTTGAGGTTCCTGAAGTACCTGGTGCGCAGTTGCTCCAGCGGTATCAGCACGTCGCCGAAGGTGCGGTAGAGGAGTTCTACCGTCTCCGGGCGTGGGGCCGGAGTCAGGCGAAGCTCGGGTTGGTTGTCGTGAGGAGTGCTCATGCGGCGGGCTCCTTGTGGATCATGTCGGCCTCTGCCATTTCGCAGAAGAAGGAGCAGGAGGGGATGGATTCGTTGCGGAGGATCGGCCCAGGAGGAAGGTCGCGGAGCGAGAAGCGTTCCCCGGTTTGGCGGTTGCGGAAGAGATACGAACCCGGGCCAAGCTCGTCCTGTACCTTGCACAGGGCCTCGAACTGCTCGGGGAAGTCCTCCCGGATCGCCCGGAAGTAGCCTTCGCCACCTTTCACGCAGCCGATGCAGTTCGCGTTCTCGTAGCCCAAGCGGTACATGGCTGGCAGTTCAATACCGGTGCGGGCGATGATGGCTTTGCAGTCCTCCTTGCCCAGGCCGCGCTCAATCAGCGGCGCGATCACCGGGCGGTCGGGGTTCCGCTCCCGGAAGTCGTCCAGGCGGTGCTCTTCTTCCGCAGTGAAGCCGAGCACCATCACGTCGCCGGGACGCTTCCAGGTGTCCAGCAGGCGACGCTTCAGCAGCTTGGTACAGCTCGCGCCAGTACGGCCCTTCATGTAGCGCTCGCGGCGGAAGACGTTGAGTACGTCGGCGCCGTACTTTTCGTCGCGCAGCACCGTGATCTTTCGGCCGGTCCAGACCTCGCAGTCAGCAAGGAAGCGTCGGTTGTCCTGATGCTCGTTGGCCAGATAGGCATTGAGGAACTGGACGTCGTGGGTGTCGCCGTACTGCGCCAGAGCCAGCTTCCCGGCGACCGCCGAGGCGGCGCCGCAACTGAACTGGACCACGATGCGCGAGTCGGGCTTGATGATGTCGGCCTGGCTGCTCATGCGGCGGCCTCGTTGAGCACGGCTACCGCATCTTCTATGCCGCTGGCTGCTTCGTTGAGCTGGTCGACGATCTCTTCTATTCGCGCCCCGCGGTTGCTGACTTGCAGGCTTTCGGGCATAGCGTTCAGGGCCTCCTCCTCCTCGCTAACCAGGGTTTCGATCTGCTCGCGGATCTCTTCGAGTTGAGCGGTGATCTGTTGCAGTTGGCGTCGGCGTGCGTTGTTCATTTGTTTCCCTTCGGATGGTTCCAGGCGATCTCTACGTGGGTTCGTACAAGTTCCCGTAGGTGTTCCGGCACCCGCTCCAGGGCCGCTCTGCGTTCCTCTTTGGTTCGAAGGGCGACGATCTGGCGGGCGTATTCGCGGGGCCGGGGCTCGTCAGCCAACCTCGCGGCGGTCCGGGACCGCCGGCGGGCAGACTCGGGGGATGCCGAGCTTGTCGGCCAGCCATGCCACTCCGGCCGGGCGCACTTTCGTCGAGTGGCTGTACTGCATGCCGAGTTCGGGGTGGTGCCAGGACGTTTCCTTTGCGCGCAGGTAGAGGCGATCGCGGACCGGTACGGCTGGAAGGTTGCTGCTGTCGAGCAGGCCGGCCGCCTTCATTCGCTTGATCAGCTCGGGACGGCTTAGGCCGAGGCGCTGCGCGGCCTGGTGCAGGGACAAGTCTTTCATCGCGGCCCCCTACGCAGCCTGGTCGAAACGGCGGCGAGCCGGGGTGTCGTCCGCCGTGTCCAGGCGGCCATTCGCGATGGATTCGAGGTAGTCGGCCACGGTGTTGGGGTTGGAAGGGGCGTCGACCGGGAGGCCCAGGCTATTCAGCGTGGAGCCCATTCGAACGACGACGTGGACCTGTTCAGCGCCGCGCTCAATGTCAAGAGTGGCGTGGACTGCTTGACGGGTTTCCGCGTCGTAGAGGGCGTGGTTGAAGCGGCCGTTTAGGCTGAGTTGAGCCTTGAGCCGCACAAAGGACGGTTGACGGAGTGCGTAGGTCATGCCGCGTCACCTCCAAACGGGGAGGTGGCGGTTACCGAATGACGGCGGCCCGGGGTACGGCTGGCTACAAGCTGGGCTTTGCCGTTGAAGATGACGACAAGGCAGCCAGTGTCGGCCTGGAGGCGTTGGATCTGCTGGGGGGAGGAGGTACAGGCCGGGTGGACGTGTACCGTGGCGGAACGTTGCATGGTGTTACCTCGTCTCTGTGGTGGAGAGTCGAGGTAATTAAACGCATTGTTTAATGGCTGGTCAATACGTTTTGTTTATTTTGTTTATTGGTCGAAGGCAAGGCCTTTCTTTTTTCGGAGCGTCGACCACCAAAACACCCAGCCCAGGATTCGGATCTGTTGGGTCTCGATCTGTTCGGCTGAGTATTCTTCGTCTGGATGTTCTGTTGTGTTGAAGCTCCGCAGGCGCATACCGCCCGCTGGCAGGCGATATAGGTATTTCACTCGTAGCATTCCGTCGTGTTCAAGGGCATAGATTTCGCCGTCCAGAATGCGGGTTGCGCTCCTGTCCACTCCGATGGTGGCGCCATTCATTATCAATGGCTCCATGCTGTTACCGCTGACCGTGGCGCAGAACGCCGCTGAAGGGGAGACCCCGGCGTTTCGGAGCGTGGCGTAGGAGAATCGCAGCTTTCTTCCCTTGATCTCGCGCACCGCTGTTCGGCCTGCGCCGGCGGATAGCTCAACTTCCTTGTACAGCGGCACTTCAACCTCGTCCGGATCTAGGGGCGTTCTGTCATCCCAGGGCTCGAGGGGCGAGAGCAGAGAGCTTCTACCGCCTGTGGCTAGAGAGTCCGATGGGGGTTCGCTATCTGTTCCATCGCTCAGCCAGCGGGGATTGACGGCTAGTGCGTCAGCAATAGCGAAAACGCGGGCCTTTGGAATCCCGCGTTTGAACCAATTGTTGATGTGTTGGGGCTCAACGCCTAGCGTTGCTGCGAACTCGCTATAGGCGATTCCTCTCTCATCGAGGAGGCTGCGCAATCTGGTGCCGGATGTGCTCATAAACTCAGAGTTTACAGGGGTAGACATTGTGTTTAAATAAACGTAATGTGTATCCATGAATGCGAAAAAAACGGTGCGTTTATGGATCAATCTGCATTGGAAAAGGCAATTAACGCTGCTGGAGGTGGGCGGGCACTCGCACAAGCAATGGGGCTTAGCCCAATGGCTGTTTCCCAGTGGAAAAAGCGCGGGGTGCCTGCTGAGCGTGTGCCTGCTGTAGTGCGAGCATGCAAAGGTGCTGTTGCCGCACACGAATTACGGCCGGACCTGCCGGATCTATTTCCGCTTCCAGCGAAGCACTCTAGGAAAGCAGCTTAATCCCTCGCCACCACCGAGGGTGGGGAGCCAGGCCGGCTGGAGCAGCACGCTAAGTACCACCACAGCCGGCCGAGCTTCCCAGACCCGAGGCACGGATGCCTCGGGGTTGCCAGCCTCTCCACCACAGAGCTGCTGGCTGTAACGGTCGGGTGATCAGGGATGCCGATCACCCGGCCATCGTGGCAGTTGGCGTTTCCACCACAGAGCGGCCATCTGCCTTGTGACCACCATGCAATGTGACCACGGCGCCTACTCTAACCCGGTTGATGGCTCCGTGGCACTGGCAGTATCAAGGAATAATTGCCATGTCCCGACCCTCGTTCGCGGATCAGTTCGACCGCATGGGCCGCGAGGTGCTTCCCCTGGGCGAAGCGCTCAACCTCGTTGCCCGCAATCAGCGGATGTGCCACGGCGGCATTACCGGCTTCGCACACTCCACCGGCCGCAATGTCTCGACCACGGCCCACAAGTTCGACCCGAACCATCCCAGCCACATCCTCAACATCTACGACGTGCTCGATTTCCTGCGGTACGTGTCGGCCGAGGGGCGGGCGGTCGTGCTCGATGCGCTGCATGCCGAGCTGGGCGACAGCCTGTGGTTCTTCGTTTCGCCGCTTCAGTTCGAGGATGTGCCGGCCAGCCTGATTGCCGGCGCCGGCGAGATCCTGCACACGTCGGCCAATGCGGCAACCACCATCGCGCGCCATATCGAGGACGGCCGCATCGATGCGGCCGAGCTGGCCGAAACCCAAAAGCTGGCGATGAGCATCATCCGCGCGGCGGTTGGCCTCTACGAGCGGGCTCGCTACGTCCACCAGACCACCAAGGGCGCCGAACGCGGGGAGGTGGCCAATGGCTGATATCGCGGATCACGCCAATGACCTGGTGCTGGAGCGCATGGAGGCGGCGTTGGCTGCCCGAGCGCTGGTAGTGGCTGGCGAATCGGCTCATGAGTGCGAGTGCTGTGGCGAGCCGATCCCGCCGCGCCGTCGCGAAGCTGTGCCGGGGTGCCAAACCTGCATTGAATGCCAGTCCTTCAACGAGCGGAGGGGGCGCCGGTGAGTAACGAAGCCTTGGACGAAGTGCTGAATCAGCTTCGAGACCATGGAATTGAACCCTTCACCAAGCGGAGCCCGGGCTGGGTGTTCGGGAAGCTGGTGCGCTGCAAGGTCGAGGGCGACCGGAACGGGGAGGCAACTGGCTGGTACGTCCTGCACGAATACACCACTGCCAGCGGCAAGACCCTCTATTTCGGGCGCTTCGGCAACTGGCGGCAGGATCTTAACGAGAAATTCAAGCTCAAGGGTGTTCGCCTGACTGCCGAGGAGCGCGAGCTGATGCACGCGCGGCAGGAAGAGGCCAAGCGCAAGGCGGCAGCGAAGGCCGCATATGCAGCGCAGCGTGCCGCCCAGGGCGCAGCGCGGCTGTGGGAACGGCTATCGGAGAAGGGCAAGGCGCCGTATCTCGACCGCAAGCAGATCGTCGGGATCGGCGGTCGCTACGGCTACGGCGGGCGTTTCATGGTGCCCATGCGGACCCTCAAGGGGCTGGTGGGACTGCAAATCATCTACCCCGAGAAGCAGCCCGATACCGGCCGGGACAAGGCGTATTGGCCCTATGGCATGCAGAAGGAAGGAGCGTTCTGCCTGATCGGTCCGCGCCCCGAACCCGGCGAGCCGGTGCTGATTGCCGAGGGGTACGCGACCGGCGTCAGCCTGCATATGGCGACGGGCTGTGCGGTGGCTATTGCCTTCGATGCCGGCAACCTGTTGCCGGTCGGCAAGGCGATGCAGACCGAGTATCCGTCTCGGCCGTTGATCTTCTGCGGCGATGACGACTGGAAGACCATCCGCCAGGACGGGTCGCCTTGGAATCCGGGCGCTCAGGCTGCGGAGAACGCCGCCACGATCCTTGGCGGCCAGTTCGTGCTCCCTCGCTTCGGCAGCGAGCGCGAGGAGGGCTGGACTGACTTCAACGACCTGCACTGTGCCGAGGGGCTGGAGGTGGTTCGCGCCCAGGTCATGGCGGTAGTCCGGCCACCCGCTGAGGGTGGCTGGCGTGACTGCCTTCTGCGGATCAAGGGCGGCGGCCTGGCGGCGCACATGGTGAACATCAGTCTGATCCTACAGAACGATGAGCGCTGGCACGGAGTGCTCGGCTACGACGAGTTCAGCGCCAAGACCATGAAGCTGCGGACGCCGCCCTATGGTGGTGGTACGGGGGAGTGGACAGATCTGGACGACATGCTGGCGTGCGAGTGGCTGGCCCAGCAGTACGGTTTGCTGACGAAGGTGCCGCCGGTGCTGGAAGCGGTGTCGGTGGTGGCCAGCAAGAACAGCTTTCACCCGGTGCGGGCGTACCTTGAGGGCCTGGAGTGGGACGGTACGCCGCGGATCGAGCATTGGCTGAACAGGGCCCTGGGCGTGGAGGAGACCCCGTACTCGATGAAGGCCGGCAAGCGCTGGCTGATCGGCGCTGTTGCGCGTGTTATGCGCCCAGGCTGCAAGATGGATACGGTGCTGATCCTCGAAGGGTTGCAGGGTGAAGGCAAGTCGACCGCCATGTCGATTCTGGGCGGCGAGTGGTTCATGGATACCCCGTTCGTGCTCGGTGACAAAGAGACGTTCCAGATGTTGCGCGGCAAGTGGATCAGCGAGCTGGGCGAGCTGGATGCCTTCAACAAGGCCGACAGCACGAAGGCAAAGCAGTTTTTTTCGGCCTCGGTCGATACCTTCCGCGAGAGCTACGGCCGCAGGACCCGCGATGTGCCACGACAGTGTGTTTTCGTGGGTACGACCAACCAAGACGAGTATCTGAAAGACACCACCGGCAACCGTCGATACTGGCCGGTCCTCTGCACGAAGGTGGATCTTGACCTGCTGCGCGAGATCCGGGACCAGCTATGGGCCGAAGCGCTGTTCTGCTACCGCGCCGGGGATCAGTGGTGGGTCTCGCGTGAGGAGCGCGCGCTGTTCGAGGAGGAGCAGGACAAGCGCTACACCGTCGACGCCTGGGAGCACAAGCTGATCGGCTGGCTTGAGGGATACGTCGGCGAGACCGTTACCAGTGCCGATCTGCTGGGGGGCGCGCTCAACCTCGACTTCGGGCATTGGGGCAAGCCGGAGCAGATGCGAGTTGGACACATCATGCATCGTCTGGGCTGGCGGCGTAGACGCCTGCCCGCATCCGGTAAATCGCCGGTGCGACCGTGGGGCTACGAGCGGCCACCGTCGTGGAAGGGACAGCCGACGCAGAAGGAGGCCGCATTTTGATCAAGCCAATTGACGAGATGCTACGGACCTGGGCCGCCGAGCTGCACCCACCGAACGGCGTAGGCTCTGCCGGCAACGCTAGCGGCGGGAGCAATGTGATTGCTATGCTGATTGCGACCAGGGGAAGCCTGACTCGCTCCACAGCGGGGGCTCGCTGTCCCCTGGATCGCACGGCGGACATTGAGCTGATCGTGAACAAGCACCTTCCGCCGCCCATCGAGCGAGTGGTGCGGTTGCATTACACGGACTACGACATGTCGGACCCGATGAAATGGGAAGCGTGCGGGTGCGGTAGAACCCAGTATTACCAGCGCCTGCACCTGGCCCATGCGGCCATTGCTGAAATCCTGCTGCGGCGGGCGGCCTGACTTGGCCGGGCGCTGTCCCACCGTCCTACTCTGTCCCGCTTCGTTTTTCGAGGCGGGACAGCGCAAAGCCCCGTCGCCGCTGGGGCTGTCCCACTGTCCCACCTTTCACACACCCGCCCGCACATAGGCGCGCATCGCGCGCACGCGCGTAGCGTGTGCTCTTATTATTCTTCTCTTATATGCGTAGAAAGTAGTAGGACAAGTGGGACAGTAAGACAACGCCATATAAAACAATGGGTTATCTGTCCCACCTGCTGACCCACCTACTGACCAGTAGGACAGCGCCGGAGGCGCTTGATAACCGTAGGCAGATATTCACCGAGTATTCGCCAGGGATTGCCCAGGCGTTCATGGGATATTCGCAAGGTGGCAATGAAACGGGGTTGCTGCCACCGAACTGAAGGGGTAAAAAGTAGGCACTCTCGTAGAGGTGCGCCACTGAGGCACACGCTCCACATCATCGGAACCCGGCCATCGTGCCGGGTTTTTTATTGGCTCGACTTCGGCGCCTTTGCCTCCCTGGCGGGGTGTCGGGTCCAGGGACGGGCCGCCTACTCAGACCGAGGTGAACATGGCGACAGAGAACGACGTTCAGCAGACGCTGAGCGATATCCCGACCTGGCTGTTCGTGCTGGTGTCGATGGCCGGCCTGTCCGGGGAGCTGTGGCGCGCCGAGGCGGCAGGGCTGACGGTCAGCGATCTGCTGAAACGTGTCCTGCTGCGCTCGGGGGCGTCGGTGGTGTTCGGTCTGGCCTCGGTGTTGCTCGCCACGGCGAGCGGTGCGGGGCTGCCGGTTGCCGCCGCGCTCGGTAGCGTGGTCGCGTGCCTCGGCGCCGACGTGGCATCTGGTTTTTACACACGTTGGCTTGAGCGGAAAGCGGGCGGCTCTGAGGTGCCGCCTCGTCGGGCCGACTCGGAGTGAGAGGGGCTATCACTGCGCGGGACTTGGACGACGCCGTTCGGTCCTTGCAGCAGCTCGGTGGCGACTTGCCTGCTGCTGTGTTGGCCGACGCCTTGAACCACACGGCGAACCAGGCGAATCAGGCGCTGGTCGGGGAGATCGACCAGGTCTTCGACCGGCCGACACCGTTCACCCGCAACGCCATCCGCATCCTGCATGCCACCTCACGCCGCCTTGAGGCGGCCTTGTGGGTGAAAGACGAAAAGGACCATGCCTCGAAGGGGCAGGCGCCGGAGGACTGGGTGGCTCCCCAAGTCTTCGGGGGGCCGAGGGTGGACAAGGCGTCGGAGCGGAACCTCCGAGCCCGAGGCATCCTGCCGGCGGGCATGTTCGTCGTTCCGGGCGAGGGCGCTCGGCTGGACCAGTACGGCAACATGAGCCGCGGCCAGATGATCCAGATCCTCTCCGGCCTGGGCGCCCTGGAATACCGAGCGGGGTTCAAAGGAAACGCCACTCAGTCGGCGCGCTCCCTGGCGAAGGGACACCAACTGGCGTACTTCGTGATGCGCCGTGGCCGCCGGCCGATTGGCATCGCCGAGCGCCGTGGACGGACGTTGACCATGGTCCTCGCCTTCGTCCGCCAGCCTCAGTACCGCGTGCGCTTCCAGTTTCACGAAGTCGTTCGGCGTGTTGCCGAGGACGACGCGCGCCTAGAAGCGAACATCGAGCGGGCCCTGGCGAAAGTGTTGCGCTGAATCGTTGGTGGGTGGTCTGGCCGGGCGGAGCGAGGTTAGTTCAACCCGAGCCGGCAGTGGCCGGTTGCGGGCGGGTCGCCACGAAAATCGGGGCAGTGGCGTGCTACTCGAAAAGCACCGGGGGCCCCTGAAGCGCCGCCCCGGACAAGGGTGATTCGAACCCCGTTCTCGCGCTAGTGGCTGGGCCGGGAAGTTAGTTAACAGGGTTAACCGGGTTAACCCCCTCGGTTCATCGTGGTTAACAGGTACCGCACATGGAGTTCATGACCAAGGCAGCGTTCGCGGACCGCCAAGGCTGGTCGCGCGCCTACGTGTCGAAGCTGGTCCGGCAAGGACGCCTCGTCCTCACCGCCGACGGAAAGGTCGATGTCCAGGCGAGCGACGAATTGCTGGCCGCCAGCGCAGACCCGAGCAAGGCTGCCGTGGCCGAGCGGCATCGGCAGGAGCGGGTGGAGAAGGGCGTGTACGCCCACATAGGCGCAGGTGCAGCCCCGAGCCCGGCCTTACCGGCACCGGGGCAGACCGCACCGCTGCCCGACTACCAGAAAGCCCGCGCACGGCGAGAGTACGCCCTGGCTCTGCTGGCAGAAGACGAACACCGCAAGAGCCGTGGCGAGACGGTCGAGCGCGCGCGTGTCGACTCCGCCGCCTTCACCGCTGCGCGCGCTCTGCGCGATCTGCTGATGGGCGTACCGCCGAAGATCGCCGGCGACCTGGTGACACTGACCGACCCCTGGGAGATAGAACGCCGCCTGACCCAGGCGCTGCGCCGTGCCTTGGAAGATGCCGACCGCCTCCTGCAGCTCGATGCCGAGATCGAACAAGGGGGCAAGGAGCCGAACTGAACCATGGAACAACCGTATGCCGACGGTGCCGCCGTGTACCTGGCGGCATACCGTCGAGGACTGAAGCCCGACCCCGAACTATGGATCGATGAGTGGGCGGACGAGTTCCAGATGATCCCGGCAGATACGGGGGCGGCCGAGCCGGGCAAGTACCACACCGACCGGACCCCCTATGCGCGCGAGCCGATGCGTTGCCTGTCGCCGCTGTTCCCAGCCAAGCGCGTGGTGACCATGATCGCCTCGCAGCTGATGAAGACCCAGGTCGCCTTGAACTGGATCGGCGGCTGTATCCACATGGCACCGGCCAACATCCTGGTGCTGCTGCCTACCGAGAAGCTGAGTAAGCGGGTATCAGGACGGATCGACAAGACGATCAAGGCCGTGCCGGTGCTGACCGCGCGCGTTGCCAAGGCCCGCTCGCGCGACTCGCGAAACACGCTCGACACCAAGGAGTTCGAGGGTGGCGCGCTGTACTGCGCGTCAGCCGGTTCGGCCTCTAACCTGGCCGAGTTGTCCGCTCGGTACGTGTACGGCGACGAAATCGACCGCTGGGAAATGGACGTCGACGACGACGGCGACCCGGTCAAGCAGGCCGAGGCGCGCGGTTCGACGTTCGGCCGCCGCGCGAAGTTCTACTACTCCAGCTCGCCCACGCTGAAAGGCGTTTCGCGGATCGCCGACCTCTTCACTCAGGGCGACCAGCGGCACTACTACGTCCCGTGTCCGCATTGCGGAACGATGCAGGTGCTGGAATGGGAGGGCCTGAAGTACGACCCCGAGTACCGCCTTGTGCAGTACATGTGCTGCAACGAGGAGTGCGGCGCCCTGATCGAGGAGCACCACAAGGCGGCCATGCTGTCCGCTGGCGAGTGGCGAGCCCATGCCGTCGGTGACGGCGAGACCGTCAGTTTCACCCTGAGCGCGCTGTATGCGCCTCCCGGCTGGTTGACCTGGACGGACCTGGCGAAGGAGTACGACGAGGCCAAGCGTCTACAGGAGAAGGGCGATCCCGGGTCCATGCAGGTGTTCTACAACACCCGCTTGGCCCGGCTGTGGGACAGCGCCGAGGAAATGACCAAGGCGGACGAGCTGCGCAAGCGAGCTGAGGCCGAGGGGCATCGGCTGGGTCTGGTACCCGCCGGAGCGCTGCTGCTGACCGCGGCGGTCGATACCCAGCACAACCGCTTGGAAATGCTGGTGATGGGCTGGGGCGAGGGCCTGGAGCGCTGGACGGTCGATTTCCAGGTGATCCCCGGCGACCCGACCGACGAGCGTACCTGGGCGCTGCTCGACGAGCGCCTGAAGGCTCGATATCGGCACGTCAGCGGTGTGGACCTGGCCATCTGCGCGGTCTGCATCGACTCGGGCGGTCACCATACCCATGAGGTCTACCAGTTCACCCGCCTGCGCCGCTGGCGAAACGTGCTGGCGGTGAAGGGGGCGAGCAAGCGCGGCCGCCCAGTGCTGGCCCAGCGGCCGTCCAAGGTTGACGTCACCTGGCAGGGCAACACCGAGAAGAGTGGCGCCGAACTATGGATGGTCGGTACCGACACGGCGAAGGACTGGGTCTACAACCGCTACCAACTCAAGGATGGCCCCGGGGCGTTGCACTTCTCCGCAGACCTGCCGCCTGACTTCTTCGACCAGTGCGTGGCCGAGCGCAAGGTGGTCCGCTACGTGAAGGGGTTCAAGCGCACCGACTGGGTCAAGGCCAAGTCGGAGCGAAACGAGGCCCTCGACCTCATCGTGTACAACCTGGCCGCGGCCCACTTCCTCGGCCTGCATCGCTATCACGCTCCGCAGTGGAGCAGCCTGCGCGCAGCGGTAGGTCAAGGCAGCCTGTTCGCCGACCCAGTCGCCACGGTGCCCAGCGCGGCCGACGAAGCGGACGAGCATGAGCCGCAGGGCGAGGCGCCAAGCGCCCCAGTGCGGCCGGCACCTCCCGCGCGGAGCGCGATCCCACCATCCCAACCAACTGGCCGGCGTACCTCGCGCAGCGGGTATCTGAGCCGCCGATAGACGAGGTCAGCATGAGCACAGCGCAGCAGCGCCTGGACGAGGTCCGGGTGGCGATTCAGGACATCCTGAAAAAAGGGCAGTCGGTGCGCAAGGGAGACCGCCAGGTCGACCGCGCGCAACTGGCGAGTCTGCGCGTTCTGGAGCAGCAGTACGCCGAAGCCGCAGCCCTGGAGGCGGCTACGAACAACCGACGCTCGCGCCAGGTTCGCCTCTACAGCGGAGGCAAGGGGATCTGATGGCTACCCGATACCGAATCACGTCGAAGCGCATTCGCAACAGCTACGAGGGCGCTGGCACCGGACGCCGCGCCGCTGGATGGGACGCGCCCGAGGCGGCGCTGAATGCGGTAGCCATTCCGGCATTGCCGACCCTGCGCAAGCGCTCGCGAGCGGCGGTGAGGAATGACCCCTACGCCGCGAGCGCGATCAGCAAGCGCGTCAGCAACCTGATCGGCACCGGCATTACGCCGCGCGCACGTCTGGACGACGCGGCGTTGCGCGAGGCGTTGAACCTGCTGTGGGAGGACTGGGTAGACGAGTCGGACGCGGATGACCGTACCGATTTCTACGGCCTGCAGATGATCATTGCGCGGATGGTCGAGGAAGCGGGCGAGTGCTTCGTGAGGCGCCGCAACCGGCGGCCGGAGGACGGCCTGGCGGTACCTCTGCAACTGCAGGTGCTCCCGCCTGACTTCGTCCCGGTGGATCGCAATTTCAAGACCCGCAGCGGCAACGTGGTGCGCGCGGGAATCGAGTTCGACGCCATCGGCCGCCGGGTTGCCTACTGGATGTGGCAGAGCCATCCCGGCGATCCGGCAGCGCCCCGGCGCGGCTACAACCAGCTCAACCGCATACCGGCGGACCAGGTGCTGCACATCTTCGAACCGCTGGAGGGTGGCCAGTTGCGCGGTGTGCCGCGCTTGTCGCCGGTTCTCCTGCGGCTGAAGTCGCTGGATAACTACGACGACGCGGTGCTGTTCAGGCAGGAAGTCTCCAACCTGTTCGCCGGCTTCATCACCAGGCCTCGACAGGATGGGGCGCCGATCTTCGATCCGTCGACCGGGCTGGCTCCTGCGCAGGATCGCGACGGGACACCGATGGTCGGTCTGGAGCCGGGGACCATGCAGGAACTGTTGGAAGGGGAGGAGGTGGTTTTCTCCGACCCGCCGGACGCCGGTAACACCTACGTCGACTTCATGCGACAGCAACTGATGGCAGCGGCGGTCGGTGTCGACCTGCCGTATGAGCTACTCACCGGCGACATGGGCGATATCAGCGACCGCACCTTGCGGGTGCTGCTCAACGAGTTTCGGCGCCGGATCGAACAGGTTCAGTTCAGCGTGTACGTCTACCAGCTCTGCCGCCCGGTGCGCGCGTGGTGGCTGGATACCGCGTACCTCAGCGGAGCAGTCGACCTGCCGGACTATCCGGCGCGGCGACGTGAGTTCCTGCGCACTCGCTGGATCCCACAGGGCTGGGCCTACATCCATCCGGTGCAGGACGTCCAGGGCAAGCTGCTGGAGATCGGCGGAGGCCTCGCCAGCCGGAGCGAGCATGCGCTACGCACCGGATACGACGCCGAGGTGATCGACCGGGAGAACGCCCAGGACAACGCCCGGGCCGAGAGCCTGAACCTGCACTACACCACCGACACCGGGCAACCGGTGAGAGACCAAGGGGACACCCATGAAGAAACGCAATGAACAGCCCCTGGCGCTGGCCGCCCTGTGGGCGCTGCTGGGCGTAGGCACGCTCGCCGATCCGCGCATCCAGAACAAGGCGCAGGTCGCGCCGGATCTGCAGGCCGAGCACTGGTACAGCGTCAAGGCGCTGAGCGCTGAGGGTGCCGGCTCGGTCGCCTCCATCGAGATCTATATCTACGGCGAAATCGGCTTTTGGGGCATCACCTCCGCGGATTTCATCCGCGACCTGAAAGCAGTCGACGACGGCACCTCTCCGGTACTGGTTCACTTCGACACCATCGGCGGCGACCTCTTCGACGGCATCGCCATCCACAACGCGCTCCGGGCTCTGGGCGAACGCTGCACCGCCCGGATCGACGGGGCCTGCTTCAGCGCGGGCAGTGTCGCGGCCTGCGGCGCGCACCGGGTCGAAATGGCCGACAACGCGCTGTTCATGATCCACAACCCCTGGACCTTCGCGGCAGGCGACAGCGAAGACCTGCGCAAGGTCGCCGACATGATGGACCAGGCGTTCGAGGGCATCGTGGCGAGCTACCAGCATCGGCCGCTGAATGTCGACGACGCCGAACTGCGCCGGATGATCGACGACGAAACCTGGCTCACCGCGCCTGAGGCGAAGGACAAGGGGTTCGTGGACGAGGTGCTCGGCGCGGCCGAGCCGATCGGCGTGAACGCACGCCTGGGCAAGGTGCTGAATCGCTATCGCAACACGCCCGACGCGGCGCGCCGGCTGCTGGCCAGTCGGGAGCCGGTGGGCGACCCCGCACTGACGTCGGCCGAACTGGCTGCGGAGCTGACGGCGGACTGCGCCCAGGCCGGTCTGGCCGACTGCGCGGCGTACCTGATCAAGGCCTCGGGCCTGAAAGATCGCGAGACTGTGCGCGCGGCCTTGGACCGGGCGAAGGCCGTCCGGTCGGTATGCCTCGTCGCGAAAATGCCCGATGAGGCCAAGGCGCTCATCGAGGAGGGCCTGGATGCCGACGGCGCCCGCCTGCGGCTGTACGACAAGATCGTAGCGCGCAGCACCCAGGTGGAGATCGACAACCGCGTACCGACGGACGATCAGCCGCAGAACAAGGCTTACCAACCCCCGGCGCCGAGCGACGTGTACGCGAAGCGCCGGCTCAATGCCTCGAAAGGAGGAAAGCAAGCATGACCATCAAGACCGAAGGCGTTCACGCCGGAGAGTTCCTCCTGTCGGAGGCCAACGGCTCGCGCAGCCGCGAAAACATCGTCATCACCGCCGGCTCCGGTCGGCTAGTGGCGGGTACCTTGATCGCCCCCATTACCGCCGCCAATGCGCTGACCGCGACCGCGGCGGCAGGGAACACCGGCGACGGCACTGTCGGTGCCTCCGTGGTAACCAGCGCCGCCATCAGCGGAACCTACGTGCTGGAAATCACCGAGGCCGGAGCCAATGGCGGCAAGTTCGAGGTGGTCGACCCGCAGGGACACCAGGTGGGCACTGGTCAAGTCGGCCAGGCGTTCACCGGCGGCGGAATTGGCTTCACCCTTTCCGACGGGGCCACCGACTTCGTGGTGGGTGATCGCTTCAACCTGCAGGTGCTGGCAGGGCTCGGCGAGTGGACGCCCTACGACGACGACGGTGCCGATGACGGCCGTCGCGCGGCTGGCGGCATTCTGTTCGGTCCAGTGGATGCCACGGATGCCGACGTCAAGGCGGTGGCCGTGGTCCGTGATGCCGAAGTGATCGCCAGCCTGCTGACCGGCCTGGATGCCGCCGGTGAGGCCGACCTCAAGGCGCTGGGCCTCATCCTTCGTACCTGATCCTCCTCCGTCCCTCAACCACCTCAAGCCCCGCCTGCGCGGGGTTTTTCATTTCTGGAGTATTCACATGGCTGAAATCAGCATTTTCGAAGATGAGGCGTTCTCGGTGGAGGCGCTGCTGGCGGTGATCAACACCGATCACCCGGTGCCGGGGCAACTCGCCGCGCTGGGCCTGTTCGAGGAACAGGGTGTGTCCTCGCTGGTGGTGCAGATCGAAAAGGACGGCACCACGCTGCAACTGGTGGAGGCCAAAGCCCGCGGCGGCGTAGGCCAGGTCGTGACTGGTGACAAGCGTCAATTGGTCCCCTTCAACACCGTTCACCTGCCGCAGACGTTCCAGATCCTCGCCGATGAAATCCAGGGTATCCGTGCGGTGGGTAGCCGGACCGAGCTGCAGTCCGCCGAGGCGGTCGTGGCCAAGCGCCTGGAAAAAGCGCGCCGCCAGTTGGACCTGACCCACGAGTATCAGCGCATCGGCGCCATCAAGGGCAAGATTCTCGATGCCGACGGTTCGACGGTGCTGCTGGATATCTACCAGGCCTTCGGACTGAGGAAGCCCAAGCCGCGATCGCTCGAACTGGGTAACCCCGAGGGTGACCTGAGCGGCATTCTGGCCGACCTGCTCGACGAGCAGGACGACGCGCTGGGCAACGTCACCAGCACCGGATCGCGAGCGTTCTGTGGCAAGAACTTCTGGGCCAAGCTCATCGATCACCCCAAAGTGCGCGGCACTTACCTGAACACCCTGCAGGCGGCGCAACTGCGGGGTGACCGTCGCCAGTCGTTCGAGTTCGGCGGCGTGGTCTGGGAGCGCTATCGCGGCAAGCATGACGGGGAGCCGTTCGTGGACGATGGCAGTGCCCAACTGGTCCCGGAGGGGGTTCCGGACCTGTTCATCAGCGCCTTTGCGCCGGCGGACTACATGGAGGTCGTCAACACCGAAGGCCTGCCGTACTACGCCAAGCTTGAGCGTCTGCCCTTCGACAAAGGCGTGGCTGGGGAAGCGCAATCGAACCCGCTGCACCTGTGCACCCGCCCGTTGGCGGTGCGCGAACTGACCCTCTGACCGTGGCGGGTTTCTCTGAACTGGTCGCCGACATGGACGAGATCATCGCCGACGTCCTCGGCGATGGTGAGTTTGGCTACCTGGACCGCTCTGGCCGGCAGGTCGGCAATGCTGCGGTGATCGTTGAGGAAGGTGTTGAGCGCATGGAGGCCGGCGCCCTGGATCGGTACCGCACCATTGCGTGCCGCAAGGCGTTCTTGCAGCCCCTTGATCGCAAGGGGGCGTTCCTCGATTCCGATGGCCAGGTCTGGCGCATCGACGGCATCCATGCCGACGACGGCGACTGGATCACTTTCTACGTGGTGCCCGAATGAGCGATGTGATCGATGTACAGACCGCGGTCATCGGCCAGTTGCTGGACCTGCTCGCCGCGGTTCCGGTGTTCGGCGATACCGTCCGTGAGGACTGGGTGGCCGGGGTGCTCGACGCCGAGGACAGCGACGAGCCCGAACGGCTGATCATCCTGCAGGAAGGGGACACCGTGGAACGAGACCGGTCGCCGGGCAGTGTCGTGGAGGAGTGGACCGTGAACATCGTCCCGATGGCGCGCGGCAGGGACGCCGCCCAGGCGTTGCGCGAGGCGCGCCTGGCGATCAAGCGGGTGCTCAAGGGCCACAAGGCCGGGCTGACGGTGCCCGGCCTGGTGCGTGTCGATTTTCCGGCATCCGCTGTGCGCCTGCCCGAGCCCGGCCGGCGCTGGGCCTATCGAGCCATCCCTCTGCAGGTCAGCTACTCGCAGCAGTTGTAACCCATCCACCAGGCCGCCTCCGGGCGGCCTCTACATTTCCGGAGGGCTCCATGCCCGAGATCATCGTTACCAGGCCGTTCAACTACCGCGAGGGGCTCGACGCGACCCACTACCCGGTGTCGAAGGGCGCCATCAGCGTTACCGCCGCCGTAGCTGCCCATGCCCTGGGCAAGGGCTACGCCACCGAGGCCAAGGCCAAGGCGCCGATTCCGGCAGCTACCGCCGAGCCGACCGGCGGCGACCAGAAGTAACCCACCCGAACCCATCAGGAGAGCCCCATGCTCCAGACCATCGACCGCTCGTTCATCGGCGAGGGCATCATCCATGCCCGCCTGTACGGATCGCAGGAACCGTTTCTGCCGCTCGGCAACTGCGACACCTTCAACATCAGCTTCGCCACCGACCGCAAGACGCTGCCCAACTACATGGGAGGTGGCGGCAACAGCAACGTCCGCGAGCGCGTCACCGACGTGACGTCCTCCATCGGAATGTTCGACCTGACCGCCGAGAATGTCGCCCTGGTGACGCGCTCCACCATCCAGGTGGCGCCCACCGCCGCGATCACCGACGAGGCGCATACCTCTCAGGGGGTTGCGCTGGAGTTGATCCCGTTCAAGTACCTGCCGGACCTGACCAAGCCCGTGACGGTGAAGACCGCGGGGGACGTCGAGGTGGCCCCGGGCACCGACTACCTGCTGGTACCCCACGGCATCCAGGTGCTGAGCGGCGGCAAGATCGATGCAACCGGCATCAAGGTCAGCTACACGCCGCGCCCGAGCCGGGCGGTGCATATGCTCAACGGCTCGCAGAAGGAGCTGGAGCTGTTCATCGCTGGCCTGAACGACGCGCAGTCGGGCGAGCCGTTCGCGCTGCGTCCTCGCCGCGTCAAGTTCGGTCTCCTGCAGGAGCTGGCGGTGTTGGGCCAGGAATACGCCAAGCTCACCGGCCCGGCGGAACTGCTCGCAGATTCGCGCGTGACCGCGACCGACATTTCCAAGTTCTGCCAGATGGATCTCGCGCAGGCGGCCTAATATGATGGGGCTGCGGCCCGCTATCCGTGAAGTGCGTGGCACCAAGGCCCAGGAGCACTCTGGGTTTTGGTGCTGGCAATATGGTAGCTTTGCTCGCCTGTATGGTAGGGAGACCCTAGGATGGCGAAGTACGTAATCAAAGACGATGATTCTGCGTTAAAGCTGCTCGAGAGTTTGTTGAAGGACTCTGATTTACCTTTGCCTGAGGTCGAGTTTAAGGATTGGCCTCGGTTTGAAATGCACGTAAAGGGGGAGCGCTACCACTCGACAATTACTCCAGAGTTGATGGAAGCATTTCTGGATTTGCAAAAGACGATCAATAAGTCGTTTGCTCTAGTTCGCTATGCTGACTCTAGCCGTCGCCTGACGAATGCTGATCGTGAAGAGCTGAAAATTCTTGTCCATGTCGCGGAGGGCAGTTCTGGCTTTGTTGCAAAGCTTGAGGAGCAGGCTGAGACGCTTGCGAAAGGGATCGCTGAGGGTTTCAAGACTATGGACTCCAGACATAAACTAATAGCGCTTCTTGCTATCGGAGTTATGGGTTTCGGCCATCTTGGTTTTAGTAACTATCTGGAAGCTCAGAAGGAAACTAGGCAGGCGGAACTTGCAAAACTAGAATCCGACGCTGAGCGGGAAGAACGCCTTAAAACGCTGGAACTCTTCAAGGGCATGGACGAGGCTCAGGCGAAGAGAAATGCCGAGTTGTTCAAGATGGTTACTGAAAAGATTCCTCAGGTCCAAACGATCTCAGAGCATATGGCTGGAACCTACGATAAGCTTATTTCGAGCACCACTGATTCAGATTCTGTAGATCTTCATGGTGTAAAACTTCCAGGCGCATTTGTTGATGAGCTTAGTCATACACCGAGAAATGTTGCGGTTTCTGACCGTATTGCTAGCGTTTATCGGATAAGAGGAGTTGACCATCGTTCAAGAGAGGAATATAAGCTAACTCTCTACGATGTTGTAAGGAAAGTTGAAATTACTGCGACGCTCCCCAAAGATGGTTCGTTTGTTACGGATGCGATTCTTGATATTGTTCAAGAGGCGGAGTGGGGTGGAAAGGTCGTTCTGTTGCAGTTGGCTACAAAGACGCGAGCAGGGAAGCTTATTAAGGCAGAAATCGAAAAGGTTACTCAGATTACTGACCAAGACTCGTACGCGGAAGAGACGAGCGGCCCCGAAACCGCTTCTAAATGATGTTTCGCTTTGTCTGAAGTCAGCAAAGCTGCAGAATAACCAAAGAACCCGCCATCTGGCGGGTTTTTTATTGTCCGGAGATTCTTATGGCGAGCCCAATGCAGCGCCTGATCCAGTTCGTTCTTCGCGGCCGGGACGAACTGTCGCCCGCAGCCCAGCAGTCGACCGAGGCGCTGGAAGGGCTGCGCACCACGGCGGCGAACCTGAACCGGCAGTTGGACGATGCGAAGGGGGCCCGCGGCCTGGTGACCGCGCTCGGAACTACCGAACGCGCCATCGCACAGACGCAGACGTCGGTGCAGCGGGTGGACCGTACCATTGCGGACCTGCGCGAGGCGTTGGACCGCAACCCCGGGAGCCGGGGCCTGGCCGTGTCCCTGCAGATCGCGGAGCGTGACGCAGCGGGTCTGCGTCGGACCCTTGACCAACTGACTGCTCGGCACGCTGAGCAACAACGTGCGGCGCGGGCGGCGGGTGTGGATACCGGGCAGCTTGCCAACGAGGAGCGGCGGCTGGCGTCGGTGGTCGACAACACCCGCGAGAGCATCGCGCAGAACAGCCGCGAGATCCGTGAGCTGGAACGTGCGCAGATGCGAGCGGCGCGGGAGGCGGCTGGCCACACCTCGCGCGTGACGGCGCTGCGCGAGGCCATGTCGTCCGGCGTTCGCCAGGCAGCCGCTTACGCCGCGGCCTTCATCGGCATCCAGGCGGCACTGAACCTGGTGCGCAGTGGAATCGGCCTGGTGCGTGATGGCATCGTCTCGATGCTGACCACCGGCGACCAGTTCGAGAACCTGCAGAATCGGCTCACGTCGCTGATGGGCTCGGTTGCCGAAGGTGAGCGGGCAACCGCCTGGATCAAGACCTTTGCCAAGGACACGCCGCTTCAGTTGAGCGACGTCACCGACGCCTTCGCGCTGCTGAAGGCCTACGGCCTGGACCCGATGGATGGGTCGCTGAAAGCGATCGAGGACCAGTCGGAGAAGCTGGGCGGCGGCATGGAGCGCCTGGAGGGCATCACGACGGCAGTCGGCCAGGCCTGGGCGAAGCAGAAGCTGCAGACCGAGGAGATCCTGCAACTGGTCGAGCGTGGCGTGCCGGTGTGGGACATGCTGGCCAAGGTCACCGGCAAGAATGCCGCGCAGCTGCAGGATCTGGCGAGCAAGGGCAAGCTTGGCCGGGACGTTATCAAGGCGCTGGTCGACGAAATGGGGCGCAGCTCCGAAGGGGCCGCGGCCAAGGCCATGAGCACCCTGACCGGTCTGGTCAGCAACCTCGGCGACACTGCGGCCGACTTTCTCAACCGCATTGCCAACGCCGGCGCGCTGGACCACGTCAAGAACAAGCTGAAGGAACTGGGCGATACCATCGCGCAGATGGACCAGGACGGGCGCCTCGACACGCTGGCCAAGGGGCTGTCGGATGCCTTCGTCCAGGGCTCGGAATGGGTCGAGCGCTTCATCAAGCGCCTGGCCGACGTCGATTTCGGCACCCTGATCGACAAGACCTCGGCCTGGCTTAGCAGCTTCAGCACCCAGCTGGACGACATGGCCTCGCGGGTGCAACTGTTCATCGCGCCGTTCCGGACGTTGTTCAACGGTGTCACCTCGGGCATCAGCGCTATCGCCCTGGCCTGGACCGGCACCCTGTCGCTGATGGTCGCCGGCATCGAGAAAGTGGCGGAGAAGATCCCGGCGGCGCTGGGTGGGGAGCGCCTCCGCAGTTCCGTCGCCGGCGTCCACGACCTGCTCAGCAGCATGAGCGAGGGTTTTCGCCAGCAGATCCAGCAGGACGCGCAGGATATCGCGGATGCCTGGGACACCAGCACCACGGCTACCGCCTCCGCCGCACAGCAGCAGAGCCAGGCGATCACCGACACCTTCACCGACCTGAAGGCGGGTGCGAAGAGCGCGGCCGCCGAGTCGGTGCAGGCGGTGACCAGCCTGCAGAATGCCCTGGACCAGATCAGCGCGGCCAAGACCACCGAGCAACTAACCGCCCTGCAGGGGGAAATGCTCAAGGCCTACCAGGCTGGCACGCTGAGCCAGCAGGAGTATGCGAACGGCGCCGGTGTCCTCAACGCGAAGCTGACCGAACTGAAGTCGACCGCCAGCGGCGCCGCCCTGGGGGTGTCTGACCTCAGTACCGGCCTGGAGAACCTGAAGCAGGTCCAGGACGCGATCAGCAGCGCGAAGACCACGGTCGATATCCAGAACATCCGGACGGCGCTGGGCCGGCTGTACAACGACGGCACGATCAGCGCGCGGGAGTTCAACCAGGAACAGACCAAGCTGTCCGCCAAGGTCAAGGAACTGAAGGCGGCCGGCGAGGAGGGCGCCAAGGGTATGCAGGCGGTCGCGGAGTCCTCGGACAAGGCGGCCAAATCGCTCTCGGACCAGCGCAAGGCCATTGGCGAATCGATGGAGGCGACCCGCAAGGGAGTAGCGTCGACGAAGGACGACATGGGCGCCTTCGAAGGGTTCTTCGGTGGGGTGTTGAGCACCGCGCGGCAGGGCGTTGCGCAGTTGAGCCAGGAAGCGCTGAACGCCTTCGATGCGATGCGTGGGATCTCCACCGTCGATCTCAGCATCGACACCAGCAGCCTGGACGCCACTTCGCGCTCCCTGGCCAAGGTCAGTGAGCAACTGGCCCGGATCAAGGCCGAGTCGGGCGTGGGCATGAGCGGTTTCGGGCGCTGGGCGATGGATACCCAGCGGGCCAGCCTGGAGATCCAGGCTGCGTACCTGGAGCAGAAGCGCAGCCTGCAGAGCCTGATGGACGACTACGAGCGCGGGACCATGAAGCTGGGCGACTTCGTGTCGGCGGCCAAGGGCGCTCGAAATGGCCTCAGCCTGCTGAACGATTCGGACATGCGGCAACTGGAGAGCGCAATCGAGGCGGCCAATCAGAAGATCCAGCAGCTCAAGGAAGGCTCGAAGTCGACGCTGGTCAGCCTGCGCGAGGAACTGGCGGGGCTGCGTGGCGAGCAGGAGGCCGTGGATCGCAGCCGGTTCAACAGCCGTAAGGCTGAGTTGCAGCAGCAACTGGCCGAGGCCCAGGGCAGCGGCGACATGAACGCGGTACAGAACCTGATGACGGCGCTGGCCACCCTGCAGCAGATCCAGGCCGAGACGGACGCCAAGCGGCAGCGGGAGGAGCAGCAGAAGCGGGTGGACGAGCAGAACGCCGCCAAGGCCGCGGCGGCGCCGCCTGCCTCGCCGCCTGCTTCGAGTCCTCCGCCCCGGGTCGTTCGTTTCGAGACGGCGCGGGGAGCCGTTGACGTGGCGGTGGCCAGCGAACAGGACGAAACCAACCTGCTCGGCGTGCTCGAGCAGGCCAGCATGAGGACCGGCCGATGAGGCTCGATGCGGTGGAACTGGGCGACCAGTTCGAATGGGTGGACGAGTTCACCTGGGATGCGGTGGCACAAGAGCAGGAACGCTCCCTGACCGGCGCGCTGTTGGTGCAGGAAGGCACCAAGCTGCATGGACGCCCGATCACACTGCGTTCCGGGGGAGGGGTATGGACGCCGCTGTGGGTCGTGCGGCAGTTGGAGGTGCTGCGCGACCAGCGCCTGCGGGTCATGCCGCTGGTGCTACCAGACGGCCGCGAATTCTCGGTGATCTTCAACCGTGCCGACGGGGCGCCGCTGGAAGCCGAACCGCTGTTCCGCGAGGTCAACCCCGGTCCGGACGCCGACTACCTGGTGACGTTGCGACTGCTCACCGTAGCGCCGCCCTCGGCACCGCCCACCCCCGACCCTTGATCCCACACCCCGCCTCGGCGGGGTTTTCTTTTCTGGCTGGAGTGTTCCATGACGATCACCGTCGATGATGTAAAGCTGCTGAAATCCCAGCGCCTCACCGATGAGGACGACGGCGGCGGCCGTGCCACCGGGCAGGCCGTGGTGGATCGCGAGATCAACAACCTGTTTCCCGATATCTCGCGCCTGGACCGGACCATCGGCCGGATCAACCTGCGCAAGGCCTTCGCCGGCATCAGCTCGAACAGCGCCGAGCCGTACCTGGGCGCTCATGCCATCGTCACGCGGGCGCCGGCCGATCCGCGTGTCTCGGTGCTGCTGTTCAACACCGGCAGCCAGACCGATGAGCGCCGCGACGCGCGCAACGCCATCGAGTCCTTCGTGGTGCCGGCCGTGTCTGCCTCGTTCGAACTGCTGGGCAACCAGTTGCAGGGCCAGCGCGCCATCGCTTGCGTGCAGCGCGAAGAACAGCGGCTGCCCGAGATCGGCGAGGTCTATCAGCTGGTGTTCGAGTCGCGCTCGCAGTATGTCCGCATCACCGACGTCGAGGCGCGGCTGGAACAGTTCGCCCACGACTACGGCAACGGCAACTTCGTGAACTTCACCCGGCGCCGGCTGGACCTGTCGATCAGCGCGCCGCTGGGCGCGACCTTCCCCGGCGGCCAGGTGACGCCAGGCGGCACCACCAGCCCGAAAAGCCAGGTGCTCAGCACCCAGGTCGCCGATGCCGCGCGGTACTACGGCATCAGCCCCCTGGCCGAGGCTGTCAGCCGCGGCGCGCTGAGCCTGCGGGTCAAGTCGGTCTATTCCCAACTGGTGCCCAGTACCACCCGGGAAAACGCGCTGGTCGACCAACTGGCCGGCTATCAGCGGCGCCTGTTCGTCGCGGCCGGGCCGGCGCGGACGGTCAACCTGAGCGTCGCGAATATCGGCAGCGGCAGGTCGCGGACGTTCCTCGGCACCGGCTGCGCGCCGGGTTCGCTGTCGCTGAGCGCCGGCGGCGGTGTGTTCGCCGACGACCGCAAGGGAGGCCTGCGCTACATCAGCGGTTCGAACTGGATTGCCAGCGGTACCGTCGACTACGAGAGCGGCGCAATCGAGATGGCGGCCTCCGGCAGCGGCTGGAGCGGGACAGCGAGCGCCACCTACCAGCCTGCCGCGGCGGCGACGGGCGAAGCGGTGACCGGGGAGATCCCTATCGAACTGGGCAACCGCGGCTTCGTCTACACCCTGTCGCTGTCCGAAGCGCCGCCCCAGCCGGGCACCCTGGTGGTCTCGTTCCTCGCCCTGGGCAAATGGCAGGAGATCCGTGACCAGGGCAACGGCGAATTGGCCGGGGAAGGCACCGGCACGGTGGACTTCGCGACCGGCTCGGTATCCATCACCCTGAGCGCGCTGCCGGACGTGGGGAGTTCGCTGATCTACGCCTACGTCGGGCAGAACGATGCGGCGCTGACCCAGCGCACCGGCACCAGCGTGCAGGCGCGCGCGCGGATCAACCGGACGTTGCCGCACCAGGGGCTGTTGCCCGGCTCCTACAAGGCGACGTTCAAGGTCGGCGGGGTAGAGCGCACCGTGCTCGATAGCGGCAACGGCTCGCTCAGCGGTACCGGTGGCAGCGGCCAGATCAACTATGCCGACGGCAAGGTCAGCATGGAATTGAGCGCCACCCCGGATGCCGGGAGTGGGATCGTGCATACCTACCAGCAGGGCAGCGTGACCGACAGCCCGCTGGCGGTGACCTCCGACAGCACCGGCATGTGCATCGGCACTCTCCCCGGGGCGCCGCTCAAGGCGGGCAGCGTGCGCCTATCGTGGATCACCAAGCGTCGCCAGGCGGCACCGACCCTCGGTGCTGACATGGGCACCGGGGCGCTGCCGATCTTCGAATCGGAGATCACCGTGGACAACTCGGTGACCGACGACGCCGCCGGCGGCTGGGCCGGGCGCGCCGGGACGATCAACTACGAGACCGGCGAATTCAGCCTGAAGGTGGCCGGCAACTACGTGTTCAAGGAGTACACCTACTACACCGACACGGTCGACAACTTCGGCATGAAGAAGCTGCGCCTGGTGGCCACCGATACCACCTTGCTGGAGGGTTTCGGCGGCACGCTGAACGTGCGTGCGCAGAGCCGCGGCGTCGAGTACGGCGAGCAGACCGATTCGCAGACCGTCGCGCCGGTGACCCTGGACCTGTTGCCCGGCGTTGCCGAGCCGATCCTGCCGGGCTCGCTGGTGTTCACCTGGGCCGGAGAGGTCTACGTCGATCGCTCCGGTGTGCTCTACAAGAACATCAACAGCAGCACCAACGCCGGCATCGCCGTCGGCTCGGTGGACTACGCCGGCCGTACCGCGACGCTGAACACCTATGGCTCGGGGGCGGCGCCGACGGTCACGCTGCTGGCCTGTCTGACTACCAACGCCGGCTTCAGCGTCACCAGCATGACCTTCCGCACGCCGGGGGCGCCGCTGCGTTCTGCGAGCCTGCAGGTGACGGCGGTTCGCCTGGATACCGCGCAGATCGTGACCACCACGGCGGACGCGAACGGTAAGCTCAATGGCGCGGTGATCAAGGGTAGCGTCGATATCGTGACCGGCATCGTCCGGCTGCGCTTCACCAGCAATCTGGAGGACACCACTGGGGCCAGCGATATCCCGGTGATTCCGCTGCTGCTGCGCTACAACGCGGTCGTCTTCACCTCGCTGCCGCTGGACGCCACCCTGCTGGGCCTGGACCCGGTGCGACTGCCGGCGGACGGGCGGGTGCCAGTGTTCCGCGAGGGCGACGTGATGGTGGTTGCCCATACCGCCGAGACCACGGTGCCGAGTCCTCAAGCTGGCGGCGTGCTGCAGCTCGGCCGCGACCAGCAGGCCGAGATCAAGGTGGTGGACGCCAACGCGGTGGAACTGGCCTCGGCGGGCTACAGCGTCGACCTGGAACGCGGCCGGGTGACATGGGCCAACCCGCTGGTCCTGCAGGATGCCGAGGGCAACCCGCTGACCCTGCCGCTAGTGGTGCGTGACCGGGTTGAGCACATGACCCTCTGCACCGAGGTCCAAGTGAACGGCGAGCTGGGAATCTCCTCGCCGCTGCCCTGGGATCTGCCGGCGGGCGAAACGCTGGCGTCCAGTGCGCTGAGCTGGGGCGACCTGCAGGCGCGGCTGCACCACTGGTTCACCCAGCGGACCTGGGATATCGGCTCGCCGAACTGGACCGACGAGCCCAAGGGCGACGGGACCACCGCCAACTACAACAGCCTCGCCTATCCGCCGCTGATCGCCAACCGCGGTGCGATCGATGCGAAGTGGGCGCTGGTGTTCAACTCCTCGACCAGTTTCAGCGTGGTGGAGGAGAAGCTGGGGGTCATCGCCAACGGCACTACCACCACCGACACGGCGCCGATTAACCCGGAGACGAACACGCCGTACTTCACCATCCGCAAGGAAGGCTGGGGCAGTGGCTGGGCGGCCGGCAACGCGGTGCGCTTCAACACCGACTCGTGCCTGGGGCCGATGTGGATCGTGCGGACGGTACTCAGCGGCAAGGGCACCGTCGAGGACGATGAATTCCACCTGCAGATCAGAGGAGACGCGGACTGATGACCGCTCGACAGTACAGCTATCGGGACGCCGGCGCACCGCCGGCGCTCTTCCCGGCGGCGGTGACGCCGTTCCAGAAGTTCAAGAGCTACTTGCGCGCGGCGCTGGTCGATGGCTACGGCAACAAGCCACCGGCAGGGTGGACCGTCGTAAGCGAGTTCGACACCGCCATCACCCTGGCCCCGGCGTCCAACTGCGCGCAGGTGACGTTCTACAGGCACTTAACCGGTAGCGGCAGCGTCAACGACTACATCGCAGTCTATGTGCATGAGGGCATGCTGGATATCAGCACTCCGCTCCCAAAGGGCGTCAATACGCGGTCACGTACCTGGTCGGCTGACACCAATCCCACCAGCAATGACGCTCATGTCATCTACCTGGGGTACATGTACTGGAACCATGCGACGTACTGGCAGATCTGTGCGGACGCCGAGACGTTCATCTTCTGCGTCCTCCAATCCACCGGTTACGAAAACACGAGCGAGGCGTACCAGCTCGGCCTCTACGTCGGGCAGTACGAGAGCTTCAGCGGCGCCTCCGGCGTTCAGGGGTTTATTGCCGTCGGCGGTGCCCAGGGTTACCAGAACACAACGGGGTACAGCCGAAACTGGTCCTTCGGGAGTGGCTTCAGTTCGCTGCGTGACCAGCGCTCGGGAGAGATCATCCAGGGTGGCGGTCCCAGCGTGGGAGCGCTGATGGACCAGATGCAGTATCAGAGCACCTACTACGACCGGACGGAGGGAGAGAATCCACCCTATTGGCGGATGCAGCAGCCCTATGTGACGAATGGCGCGAACTACGTCGGCCGCCTGAAGGGTGTGTGTTTCGACCCGATCCTGGGCCATTACCGCCACGGACATCTGCTGGAGCGGCTGGGGTTGTCCCTGGGCGCAACGGCGGTGGCGGAGGCAGTCCAGATGGATGGCAAGACCTACCATGTGCATATGGACCGCTGGGGGCTCTGGTTCCTGTCTGTGGATCCGGCGTGGTGGCCAGCATGAGCGCGCTGATGCAGCAGGTGGTGCCGCCGGTCCAGGCCCGGCCCGATACCTGGCTGCAGCGGTTCGGCATTGGGCCGAAGACCCTTCGCCCGCCGGTGGCAGTCGCCTGGTCGGGGGCCGGGCAGGCGATCTACCAGACCCTCGCCGTGAAGGTCACCCGCGAAGGGGAGGAGACTCCGGCGCGCAAGATCGCCACGCTGTATCGCGGGACGGTGGTCACCGCGACCGCGATGACGGCGACCTTCCAGGTCTACGAGGGCGAGACGGTGCAGCGCTTCGAGGCATCGGGCCTGCGCGGACAGTTCGTGATCCAGGTCACCGACGAAGGCGACCCGCGCCTGGGGATCATTCGCTGGCCGGTCCTCGATGCCGATACGCGCCTGCTGTCCTATGACCTGACCGAAGGCTCGGGCGGTCGAGATCCGACCGACCCGGCGAAGGTGCGGGCGGTCGTCACGGTCGATGGCGGTGCGGCCTTGCGCCAGGTGGTGGTCATCGAGCGCAAGCTCGATGGCGAATGGCGGGTAGCCGGCGTAGGGCAGACGGCCGAGTCCGGGCGCGCCGAGATCGCCCTGGAGGTGACGGCCGGCGGGACCACTTACGCGATGGGGCTGGATGACTGGGGCGCGTTGTTCGAGCCGCGTCTCGTCGTCAGCCTGGGCCAGCGCGTGCGTCCGACGATCTTCTCTGGCTGGCTCTACGAGGTGACCGAGGCCGGGGTGCTGCCGGTGGCTGAGCCGGAGTGGTGGCCGATCGAGGGCGACAACCCCAGCCGCCAGGTCGGCACGGCCCGTCTGCAGGCGACGCGTTACTACCGCCCGCTCAGCCACGGGCCCTTTCCTGTCGAGGCTCTATGATCAATGCGAGTTTCGGCGCCCCCTGGCAGAGGGCGGCGCCGCTTTCCGTGCGCGCCGTCCCGCTGCGCTGGCAGCGCCTGGTGCTTGCCGATGTGCGTAGCGGCGGGCTGTGGGGCTCCGGCCGACCACTGGCACGGCGTTGCGCCAGTGGCTGGTCCGGTGTACCGGTGCGTGATGCGGGCTGGGGGAGTGGCTGGGAGCACGCCGAGCAGCGCAACGCGACAGCCGGCAGCGCTTGGGACAGCACCCGGGTGCTGGACGTCGAGCGCGAGCTAGGCTGGGATCGGACGCTGCGTCCGCGTGATCGGCGCCTGTCGCTGATCTACAACCCGCGCCCGGCGGCCAAGGACGCCGGCCGTCCGCCAGGGTGGCGGCGCTCGGCCGAGTTCGACCGCTTCCGTGACGCACTTTCGGAGAGGCGTGCCAGTCTCTACATCCCGACCGGCCTGCTCGACTTCAATTTCGGCCCAACCCGCTACACCCCGGCGAACACGCCCGACGTGTTCTTCGATTTCCGCTACGTGGTGCCGGTCCGTGGTATCCGGCCGGTGGACGCCGGGGCGCGCAGCAGCTACGGCAGTCCGACCCGCTTCGATGCGTTGCGGCGGATTCCCTGGGCGTTGGGGCGGCCGACCGATCCGGTGCCGACGGGCATTATCTACCCCGACTATCCGGGGCCGGTGGTACCGATAGATCCACCTACCGAGCCCGAGATACTGGAGACCTACATGATAGGAAACACGGTCACCCTGGTGGTGCTGCCGAGTCGCACGCCGCTGGATGCGACCAGCATTCGCATCGGCCTGGATATCGACTCGTTCGCCTGGTCGTTCTCGGCTGACCTGTTCGGTCGCACCTCGCTGGACCTGGCGGCGCCGGATGCCAACGGGCCGAAGACGGTAGAACTGGAGATCAACGGCTGGACCTGGCGGTTTCTGGTCGAGCGTTACAGCGGCAGCGGCAAGCATCCGAGCGAGCGCTACACCATCAGCGGCGCGAGCCGCACCCAACTGCTGGACGCGCCCTATGCGCCGAAGCGCAGCGCGGTGAACACGGCGCCGCTGAACGCACGTCAGGTTGTCGACGACCAGTTGCAGTACACCGGCTTTTCAGTGTCCTGGGACGTCGAGAACATGGGGCCGCCGGACTGGACGCTGCCGGCCGGCGCCTTCAGCTACCAGGACCAGACGCCGATGCAGGTCATCGTCAAGCTGGCCGAGGTCGCCGGCGGCATCGTGCGGCCGGGTCTGATGGACGACTCGATGACGATCCTGCCGCGGTATCGTGAGGCGACCTGGTACTGGGACACCGCGATTCCCGACCGGATCATCCCGGCCGCCATCGTCGCCGAGTGGGGCAGCGAGTGGAGTCCCCAGCCGGCATGGAATTTCGTCTACGTCAGCGGTACCAGCTACGGCGTCAGCGTGCAGGTGCGGCGCGCCGGTACCGCCGGCGAGGAGTCGGCGCCCGACGTCATGGAGGACTGGATGACCAGCACCGAGGTGGCGCGCTCGCGCGGGATCTGCGAGTTGTCCAAGGGAGGCAACCAGGCGATCGAGACGCGCCGTATCCCGCTGTTCCAGAAGGATGATGGGGTACCGGGCCTGGTGCAGCCTGGAATGCTGGTCGAGGTGAGGGACGAACAGGCGACCTGGCGCGGGCTCTGCCTGGCTACCGATATCTCGGCCGAGGGGGTAGGGGCTAGCCGCGTGTGGCAGACCCTGCGAATCGAGCGCCACTATCCGGGAGGTTCCTGATGGCGACGGTCAACCCCTGGCGTCGGTTCATCGGGCTCTTACCGGGCGGCGCGCGCACGGTGGGGGAGGTGATCGACGTCGACGAGGGCGCCGGCACCTGCCGCGTCCGCCTGCGAAACAACGTCGTGATCGCGGCCCGGGGCACGGCGGTGCCGGCCGGGCAGATGGCGTTCATCAGCGATGGCATGGTGACCGGGCCGGCGCCGCAACTCCCCCAGTTCGATATCGAGGTTTGACTGAGCCGATCCGACCAGCATGCCGTCCAGGCACTGCAGGCGGTCGGCCCCGCGTTTCAAGGTGAGCGGATCGCGTGCGGAGATCCACCAGCCATCGCGCAAGAGCTGATCAACATGGGCGCGTAGCCCGGGCAACATCCGTTTATTCATCGTGGTTCGCCTCCTACCTGGCAGGCGAACGATAGCAAACCGGAACCCCTTCACGACTACCGATAGCAGAGCATTAACGTTACTGGAGAGAACCGATGCTGATTACCGAGCAGCAGTTGCTGCAGATACTTCCGAACGCCGGCCATCGCGCCGGCTTTTTTGTGCCCGCACTGAATGCTGCCATGGGGCGCTTCGGCATTACCTCGCCGGTGAGGGTCGTGGCGTTCCTCGCTCAGGTCGGCCACGAAAGCAGCCAGTTGACCCGGCTGGTGGAGAACCTCAACTACAGCGCCCAAGGCTTGGCGGCGACCTGGCCGAGCCGGTACCGCGGTGCCGACGGCCAGCCCAACGCCTTGGCGCAACGCCTGGCCCGGAACCCCCGGGCGATCGCCAACAACGCCTATGCCTCGCGCAACGGCAATGGCGACGAGGTGTCCGGCGACGGCTGGCGTTTCCGCGGGCGCGGACTGCTACAGATCACCGGCCGGTCGAACTACCGCGCCGCCGGCGCAGGGCTGGGCCTGCCGTTGGAACACGACCCCGATCTGCTTGAGCAGCCAGAGTTCTCGGCACTGTCGGCGTCCTGGTGGTGGTCGACACATGGCCTGAACGAACTGGCCGACCGCGGCGAGTTCGCTGCCACCACCCGCCGGATCAACGGCAACATGAACGGCCAGGTGGAGCGCATGGCGCTGTGGGAGCGGGCGAAGAGGGTGCTGTCGTGATCTCGGCCCGCGTTGTCTCGATCATGCTGGCCTGCCTGCTTCTGGCCGGCTTCGGCGCCGCTGGCGGTGTTTGGTTCGGCGCGCGGCACTACCGGCTGCAGTTGGATGCCGCGCAGGCGGATCTGGTCGCCTGCCGTGCCACTCGGGGCAGTCTGGAGGCCGCAGTAGCTGAGCAGGGCAGGCAGGTTGCCGCGCTGCGCCATGCCGGCGAGCAGCGCGCCCGGGATGCAGCACAGGCAGTGGAGCAGGGACGACAGCAGGCTGCCGAGCAGTATGCAGCAGCCCATCGCCTGCTGAGCCAGCGAACCGCCGGCGAGCAGTGTGCGGCCGCCGATGCGGTCATCGATCAGGAGTTGGGTCTATGAAGGCAGTGCTGATGCTGGTGATGGTCGCGCTGGCGGGATGCGCCGGCCAGATCGAGCCTGAGCCGCGCACGGTGCGCGTAGAAGTGCCCGTTGCGGTGCCGTGCCGAGTGCCGGCGGTAGAGGTACCGGCCTGGGCAACCGCTGGGCTGAAGAAGAGCGACGATATCCAGACCAAGGTCCGTGCGCTGCTGGCCGAGCGGCGGCAGCGGATCGGGTATGAAGCCCAACTGCTGGCGGCCAACAGGGCCTGTCAGAATTAGGAGTAGACTACGGCCTTTTCCTACGGAGCAGAGCGATGCTGGTGATTCGGTTGGCGGGGAAGTGGACGCTGAAGCTCGACAGGCAGGTCGGCAGTTCCGGAAAACACGGGATATGGGCATTCCACTGCTCTGAAAGCACTTTCGCGCCGTCTTCGAACGACCTGCGGCGTACTGCGGCGATCCTTCCAGCCGAGCCCAAGGAAGGCCAGACGGTGGACGTATCGATCTGCGACACCGCGCACTCGCCAGATGGATGGATCGCCGTCGGCGCAGGCGTAGCAGCCTACGAAGCGGAGCGCTGAGGCTCTATCAGATGGGCGCCCTGGTTTCGGACGTTCCCAACTGCTGGGTCGACCGCGTACCAGGTGAACGCCTCGCTCGGCTCGCCCTGCATCAACACGATCTCTTCTGCGCGTTCCGGCGGCGTCGCCGGGTCCAGCCACTCGCGGGCCAGCTCGGGCGATAGCACGACGGGCCGCCGGTCGTGAATATCTACCAGGCCGCCGGCGCTATCGGCGGTGATGATCACGAATCCATGCTGTTCTCCTGGTTCGTCATCGAGGCCGGGGAACTGGCCGATCGCTGCGCACAAGACCGGCGAGCCGTCAGCGTGCTGGATGTGATACGGCTGTTTCCGCGCCTCGCCTCCATCGACCCACTCGAACCAGCCCGAGATCGGCGTCAGCGCTCGGTGTTTCCACGCGGTGCTGAAGAAGCGTCCATGCGCCACCTTTTCAACCCGAGCGTTTATCGGCGCCGCGCGATCCCTGGCCCAGAAGGGCCGCCAGCCCCATCGAATCGGCTGAGCTACAAGCGCATCGCCTTCGAGCCGTAGCGTCGTCACCGCCGTCGACGGCGCGACGTTGTAGCGCTGTGGCTGTTCGCCGACCAAGTTGACCAACATGGCTGGCATCGACAGCGCGTCGACGAATTCGTGCAAGCCAGTGTACTGGCTGAGCCTTCCGCACATTATGTGCCTCACACAGTAGACGCAGCCTTCATGACCAGATAGACGCACATCGCTATACCTGCCGCGAGCAGCATGCCTATGGCAACGAAACTGATCTTCATGAAATACCCTCGTTGTGACCTGCGATGAGCTGCTGATTGCAAAGAGGGGAAGCAGCAGAAAGTGGAGACTCTGGGAGGTTGGGCAGCTCCCGGAGTCTCCGTGACCATAGGAGAAAGTCACCCAGATAAGGCTAGACATGTTTCGCTTTGGGGCAAGCGAAGCGGCGCGGTATGGGCTATCGCCTGTGAGGGGCTATGGTGGCCAGCGCCATGGTCGGAAGTCATCCGGGATCTGCTCGGCGAGTTGCAGCGTGCCGCCGGCGTCGAGTTCGATCACGAGGCCGCGCACAATGCCGGCACGCTCAAGCGCCTGGCCCAGGCGCAAGTATGTTATCCCGTCCAGGGGATCCCGGCCGAGGTAGCCCAGCCGCTGTCGTGCGGGTGCGGGCCCGTGGTAGATGCCCTCGTCGTCCACGCTCCCGACGACGACGCCGCCGTCGAGCACGTCGTAGCAGCAGTCCGAGCAGTAGTGCGTCTCGCGCGTGATGCCGTGCTCGATCGCCCAGGAGTACATGCCCAAGGCGTCGGTGACCATGTCGTGCCTGTCCTGCAACCCCACGACGCCGCACTGGTAGAGCTCATTTGCCTCTCCCACCAGGTACAGGTACTGCTCATCCGCGGCGTACAGCCAGGCAGCATGCTGCCGCATCGCGGCGAGCCATTGGGTGACGCGCTGGTTATGGCAGATCCGGGGGTCGGAGTAGGACATGGGAATCTCCGGCGGGCGGTTGGGCCGGAAATTATGCTGTATAAATATACAGTAATCCTCGGGAGGCGACGAGCGGAAACTGGCCGAGGAGAAACGGTCGGGTCAGTGGCGGGGCTGATGAGAAATGCTCGCCCTAGATGGCTCTGCTACGAATTTGCTACAGCAAAGGCAATAGCTGATAACCATATAAGTTCTATTGGAAGTTTTTCGATCCATATCACCAGGCGTCCTGTTGGACGCCTGGTGATATACGAGTCGCTATGTCTGAACGCGCTGTAACTGCCCTAAAGAAAATCCGGAAATAGAGGCGATAGTCCCGCGCCAGAGTAAGCCGTCGTTATTTGGAACTTCTCCTGTGGGGGAGAAATGTTTGGCGTTCTTTAGATGGATGTATTGAGATGGTGCATCCTCAGTCAATGAGGATTCCTCGTCTTTGCTGCGGGACGGACCTAAACTGAGGAAGTAGCTTCGAGCAGTAGCTTTTTTTTCTTCAGACTCCCACCCTTGGCAGAAACTGTCAGCGAACAGTTGAAAATATTCCTCTGCACTTATTAAGGTGCCGGATAGCATGCCGCTCATGGTGAAGAGCGTGATGCTCAACCGCGCCTCCGGATAGCGATTCACGTTACCCACTAACTCCTGAAGGAACCAATCTGTAGTCCTGCCATTCCAACTGAAATTAGTAAAGACGGGGTCTGCTAAGTCTTTCTGGGCAATCTCGTACCAAGGTGAATTTGGTTGCGACTCTTCCATGACGACTCCTAATTACGGGGTTTCGAAGCTTGGAATTTTTCGTATACAGATGAATCAAATTTTGTGGCGGAGATGATCTCTTCTTGACGTAGGATAAGAGTGACATCTGCTCCTACTTCTCTGTACTGGGTAGTAAAGGTTACTGTCAAGGTGTCCTTGTCTCGGTACCCGCTCATAACGGGTTTTATGGCTATTTCTTGATCTGCACCTTGGGTCTCATTCGGTTCGCCCATGGTTGTAATAAATCCGACATATACTTTTCGATCATCCATGTGCAGCATGACGGTGTCTTTATTGATGGCTGATTTAAAAAGAAAGTCATCAAGCGGACTGTCTTTGAATATTTGTGCCATTGCTGCGACTTTTGTTTGGGTAGCGTTCTTTGCGCCTAGTCTTAGTTTGAAGAAGAAAAAGCGGGTCAAGCTACCCCAAATGTGTGGTATTGGCCATAGAGAGAGAATGATGGCCCATATGAAGAGTGCGTAAGTCGTAGACTCTTCTTTTTTAACAATTCCAATGTTAGCTAGGTGTTTGGCCGTCCATGAAAAAAGGTTTATTTTTTCTAGGTCGAAGTCGCCAATTCTATAATAGGTTAGGAGGTGGTAGAGGATGGTGCAAATTAAGAAAGATATTATAAGGCTGTATAAGCCAAGGCGGGCGCATTGTATGTAAAGATATTGGCCTTCATGGCGATGCAGTTTATAAAAATGTACGGGATGATGGTGGTAAACTAAAAAACCGCTGACTAGCAGCGGTATTATAAGGACTAATCCCATTATCGTTTAACGATCTTTGTGGCGAATTCTACCGCAGTCTTGAATTCGGGCGAGTCGAAAACTGCCTTAGGCTTAATGACAATTGTGCCGCGGCCCACAACAGAAAGATCATCTGGAAGCTGCGAGATGAGTCGCGTGAGTTCCTTCTCTTCTTCTGTCTTCGATTTTAGGAGTTGAAGAAACATGTGACCTCCTTGGCTCATGAACCTCAATGGGGCTTGTGATGATCATAGCCCTTTGGCAGCTTCGATTGGAGAAAGTTTGATGCTAGACGTTGCCAAACTGTCATCAAAACTGTCACTGGAATTGGCCAGCCGGATCTGAATGGCCCATGAATATTGGAGCGGGCGAAGGGAATCGAACCCTCGTCATGAGCTTGGGAAGCTCAGGTAATGCCATTATACGACGCCCGCTCGGATGGCTTTTGCGGCCAGGGCGCCTTTTTACCAGATGCGCGGCGGCAGGTGAAGCCCGGGGCGGGGTTTTTGTTGATTTCGCTGGGTTTTTCCGCCAGGGGAGCGGGGCTCCCCGTGGCGGTGGCGGTTAGCTGGCGAGGGCGGCGAGGGGGACGCTGGCGCCGTTGGGCTGGGGGCGGTAGATCGGGTTGAGCGGCTGCGTGCGCTGCGGGCGGAGGAAGGCCAGCAGGGCGTCCTGGGTCTGTTGCCAGGCGGCCTTGTGCTCGACGTCGATGAAGTGGCCGGCATTGCGGATGGTGTGGAATTCCGCGCCGCGGATCAGTTGGCCGAACTGGCGGGCTTCGTGGGGCGTGGTGTAGATGTCCAGCTCGCCGTTCATGAACAGCACCGGGATCTCGATGCCGGCGAAGCTCTCGGTATAGCTATCGGCGTTCAGGCGCAGCACTTCGCGGATATGGAAGTGCATCTGGTGGTATTCGTGCTCGTCCAGGCTGCTGACGTGGCGGAAGTTGTAGCGCTTGAACAACTGTGGCAGGTAGCGGCCGATGGTTTCGTTGACCAGGTTGCCGACCTGGGTGCGATCGCAGGCGGCGAGGTAGTCGAGGCCGCGATGCAGGTAGTCGAGCATGGCCGGGTTGAGCTGAGGCGAGAATGAGTTGACCACCGCCCTGCGGATCCGTCCGGGACGCTGCGCCAGGGCCAGCAGGGTGGCGACGCCGCCCCACGAGAACGACATCACTACGTCGGCACGGAAGCGTTCGATCAGTTCCAGCAGGATCCTGGCCTCGCACTCCTTGCTGATCGGCGTGCGGTTTTCGTTATGGGGTTTGGACTGGCCGGCATACGGCTGGTCGTAGAGCACCACGTTGTAATGCGGCTGCAGGTACTTCACGGTCTGGGCGAAGGACGCTGTGGTCGACAGCGAGCCGTTGACCAGGATGATGGTCTGCTGCGCCGCGGGGTTGCCGTAGAACTCGGTGTGAATCCTGTATTGCCCGTGGATCTCGATGATGGCTGTTTCCGGCCTCATGTCGCTTCCTCCTGGAATCGTTCGATGGGAACGCGGCGACCTGCTTGTCGCGGCGAATACAAAATGCTCATGGGCAGATGAAAGCGCCTCCCAATGACAGTTGAATGTCATTCGGATGGATTTGATAAACTTTTGATTTTCAACGACTTACAGGCAAATAGAGAGCGTCCGAAATCCTCTCGGATTTTGGCGAAGCGGCTATTGGCCGGGCAGGAAAGGCCGGCGCCGAAGCGCGGGCAGTCACGCGGGCTTTCTTGGAAGTCGTTTGTGACTGGTCAGTCACAACGTGAGCGTCAGTTAAGCAGCCGGCGTGCCGGACTGCAAGCCCTGTTTCGCTTTTGGATGGGGGAAGGGGGGCTGGAATCCGACGAAATGCCGCGAGGCAAGTACCGATGCTGCGATTTCGGGATGCCGGGAAGGAAAGGGACGGCGCGGCCGCCGCCCCGGCGGTTCATTTGAGCAGGCTGGCGATGACTTCCGGCGTACGCGCCGCACGTGCCACGGCGCAGCTCTGCGGGGCGAGGAAGCGCGAGGTCTCCAGCCACTTCGGCTGCGGATAGTAGGCGAACACGTAGCTGCCGCGCTTGAGGGTGTTGATCAGCCGGGCCGCCACGGCCGGGCGTACCGCAGGGCAGCCCTGGCTGCGGCCCAGGCGACCGAGCCCGGGAACCACCCTGGGATCGGCGTAGGCAGCGGAATGCATGACGATGGCGCGTTCTTCGCTCTTGTCGTTGAAGCCCGGCTCCAGGCCAACCAGGCGCAGCGACTGACCATGCTTGCCGGTATAGAGCTGGCCGGTCTGGAACAGCCCGATCGACGACTGGTAGCTGTTCGGCCGGTTGGAGAAGGAGGTGGCAAGATCATCGCCGCTGTTCTTGCCGTGGGTCACCCACTCTTCGAAGAGCAGCTTGCGGGTCTTCAGGTCGAATACCCAGAGACGCTTGTCGCGTGACGGCCGCGAGTAGTCGATCACCGTCAGCAGGCCGTTGTCGCCGCCCTGGCTGGCACTCGCGCAGGCATAGGCGGTAAGGGCCAGTTCGAGGGTTGGCAGGCTGGCCTGTGGAGCGAGTTTCTGCAGGTCCTTGGCGGAGGGAAGTGGCATGGCGAATACCGGCCCGCTGGCCAGTGCGCAAAGGGTGGCGCCCGCCAGGCTCAGCCTGCGCAGGGCGGCACGGAGGAAGGTTGGCATACGAGCAGTATTCCCATCGGTTCAGTGTGGTTTTTACCGGATGAGAGGCATTGTGCTCGATTTTTGAACAACTTGCCGACTACTTTTTAAGCGATTTCGTCGGATTGTTCGGTGTTTCCGTGGCGATCACCGTGAAATCGGAGTCGCTGTGGGTGTCCCGGGTCGAGGCCCAGTCGGTGATCACCAGGGTGCTGCCGACGTCCATGGCACCGAGCATTTCGCGGACGAAGGTCGGGTCCATGCGGATCTTGCCCAGTTGCTCGGAGGGTGTCAGGCCCTGTCCCGGGTTGCTCACCTGGACCACCGACCAGCGCAGGTTCGGCGAGGTCTCGCTGATTTCTTCCGGGGTCGGCTTTTCCAGCAGCGAGAACACCGCCATGCCGGTTTGCGGGCGTGCCGGCAACTGCACCGGTGCGGTGCCGATGCGCTGGCCGCCGCGATAGACATAGGCGCGCTGGTCGGCGCGGCTGATCAGCACCGACAACGGACCGCGTTCCGCGCCGGGGTCGTTCCAGGCGATTTCTCCGGGCTCCACCGGCAGCGTCACCGGTCGCCCGTCCGCTACCGTCGGTGCCAGCAGGCCGGGGTGGTCGACTTCCTTCGGCGCGCTGCTGGCGTTGGAAATGATTACCGTGGTGGAGCTGAAGCCGGTGATGCCGTAGAGCTTCTTGGCGAACGCCATGGGTAGGCGGATGCAGCCGTGGGAGGCGGGATAGCCGGGCAGGTTGCCGGCGTGCAGGGCGATGCCGTCCCAGGTCAGGCGCTGCATGTAGGGCATGGGCGCGCTGTTGTAGAGGTCGGACTTGTGGTCGACGCTCTTTTGCAGGATCGAGAACACTCCGGTCGGGGTCTCCCGGCCCTTCTTGCCGGAGCTGAGGGTGCTGACCCCGATGGCGATACCGTTGCGGTAGATGTAGGCCTTCTGTTCGGTAAGGCTGACCACGATGGTCACTGGTCCCTGCGGGGAAACCTCCGGGTACCAGAGGTACTCGCCGGGCTTCATGCTCTTCAGCCGCGCCTTGATGTCGGCCGGCGGCAAAGGCGCGTTCGCTGGGCTGGCGGGCGCCGCGTGGAGGCTGCCGACGGCGAAGGCCAGCAGCAGTACGGCAAGGGATCTTTTCATTGGCGCTTTCTCTTGCTCCATGCGGGAAAGGCTGTCGCTCCGACAGATGCCATTCAGCTTAGCGTCGCTCGCGACGGCCGGCCAAACCCATGCGGTCCGGCCTCTTTCGGTGGACAGGCGGCGGGCGGCGGGGTTTCACACCGAACAGATTTCTTCAGCATTCAGGGGGCGCCAGGCACCCGGCGGCAACTGCGGGTCGAGACAAATATCGCCCATGCGCTCGCGGTGCAGGCGCAGCACCTTGTTGTCGAAGTGGCCGAACATGCGCTTGACCTGGTGATAGCGGCCTTCGTGCAGGGTCAGGCGGGCGCAGCGTGGGCCGATCGGTTCGAGCTGCGCGGGGAGGGTGACCAGGTCTTCGAAGCGGAAGTGGAGGCCGGCGGCGAAGGCATCCACGTAGCGTTGGTCGATGGGCGCCTCGGTTTCCACGTAGTAGACCTTGTCGCGCCGGCTGCCCGGCAGGGTCAGGCGGCGCGACCACTGGCCATCGTTGGTCAGCAGCATCAGGCCGGTGGTGTTGTAGTCGAGACGACCGCCAATGTGCAGGTCGTCGCGCAGGTCTTCCGGGAACAGGTCGAGGACGGTCGGGTGTTGCGGGTCGCGGGTGGCGCTGACGCAGCCCATCGGTTTGTGCAGCATGTAGTAGCGCGCCGGCTTGCCAGCCTGGAGCAGCCGCTCGTCCAGTTCCACCCGGCTGAACACCCGCACCTCGTGGGTGCCGTCGCGCACCACCTGGCCGTCCACGCGCAAGTGTCCACCGGCGATCAGCATCTGCGCGTCGCGGCGGCTGAGTTCGGGCAGATTGGCGAGGAAGCGGTCCAGGCGCATCAGTCGTCGGCGTCGGGCGGCAGCAGTTGCGCGCAGCGTGGGCAGAGGCAGGCGCGGCGGCGCAGCTCGGCGGGAATCCGCTCCAGCACGGCCGCATCGATCTCCGTGGTGAAGCACCAGCAAGCCTGGGTGGCGCTAGCGGGATAGGCCAGGGTGCAGCGGTTGGATTGCTGGCACAGCGGGCAGCGGCCTGGATCGATTTCGCTGTTCATGGCGCGGTGGATGGCTGGCGGGTGCCCAGGGTGCAGGGCCCGGCGCGCGGATGCAAGCATCGTGCGCCAGGCGGGGCGTTTCAGCGGCGAACGGCGTTGGTGATCCAGGGCTCCAGGCGCTGGCCGAAGCTGAGGTGCAGTTCCAGCGGCGCTAGCCGGTAGTTTTGTTCGTCGACCTTGGCGAATACCGCGTGCCATTGTCGTGGCACGTTGATCGCGGCGAGGTCGGTACGGCTGATGTAGCCGCCGACCAGCGTCCTGCCTCCGTCGACCGCGGACCAGGGACGCACCCGGCCCTTGACGATGGCGTAGCGCTGGCGCTCGGGGTAGCGCTGGCGCAGGGCGGCCAGGTCGAGGCCGGCGTCGACGATGAACAGTCGGCTGGCCTCTCCCTGCTCATGCTTCAGTTGGTGGCGAGCGGCTTCCATCTGGCTGGACAGCATTTCGTCCTTGGGCAGGGCCTTGCTGCGGGCGCTGGCCTCGGCCAGGCGCTCCTCGGCCAGGCGTACTTCGCGGCGATAGGCCGGGCCGTCGAGCTCCAGGACCAGCAGCACCTGTTTTTCCTGTTGGCGGCGGTAGCGCCGTACGCTCTCTTCGTCGAGCGCGTCCGGGATGCTGAAACCGAGGGCGCGCATCTGCTCGGGCGGCAGCGGGGGAGCGAGGTCACTGGGCGGCTCGCTGCTCGGCGAGCGAAGCTCCAGGCGCAGTTCGACGCCACTGTTCTCTTCGCTCCAGAAACCGTAGGACCAGTTGCGCTGGAGCTCGCGCTGGCTGAGCACCAGCTTGCTTTCGGCCTCGCCGGACCGGTTCCAGGCGACGCCACCGAGGGCGGCCAGGTTCGCTGCCAGCAGCAGGAGGCTGCCGGCGATCAGGGCGTTGCGACGGTTGCGATTCATGCGTCAGTCCTCGCGGCGATGCCCAGGGGCGTGCGCAGGCGGCGCAGGACCAGCAGGATCAGCAGGGCGCTGAGGCCGAGCACCAGGAAGAACAGGTACTTCGGCATCGCTTCCCACCACCAGTCGAAGAACTTGGTGTAGAGGAAGATGACGAAGAAGGTGATCCCGGTATTGCTCACGTCCGCCCAGTTGCGTCGCGCGCCGAGCCAGATCACAAGGGCGGCGGCGACGAAGCCGGCGACCTGGTAGAGCCCCTCGATGAGCGCCGACGGTAACGCCAGGTAGCTGCCTGAGCCCCAGTTGGCCAGCACCAGCATCGGCAGGAACAGGCCGAGCAGGGCGAACACCCGGTAGATCACGGCGAAGCCGCTGAAGTTGCGCTGATCGAAGCACAGCGGCACGGCGAAGATCAGCGCGGCGGCGGGGAAGAAGTTCTCCGGTCGCTCGCCTACGCTCAGCCAGTAGCCGCCGCCCCAGGTGCCGACGCGCGCGGCGATGAAACCCATCACGCAGAGGATCGCCGCCGCCAGCAGCAGGCGGGCGTTGCACAGGTAGGCCAGGAGCAGGGCGTAGAGCGCCCAGGGCACCAGCGCCAGGTCGCTGGGGGTGACGTTGAATATCTGCCCGAGCATGGTCAGGTCGAGGACGAAGCAGGCGAACGCGACCATCGCCGCCAGCTTGCTGAAGTAGCCCGAGGCGTCCTTGGCCTGGACCCAGAGCGTGGCGAAGAACGCGGCGAAGGCGCTGCCGATCAGGATCGCCACCTGGGCGACGGTGGGGAACAGGCCCCAGAAGCGATAGAACAGCAGGAACACGCTGGCGGCGAAGGCCAGGGCGCCGAAGAACGAGGCTACCCGCATGCCCAGCGAAAGTTGCTGGCTGCGCAGGTCGTGGTCGATGTCGAAACGGTCGCGGTAGCTGTCCAGCAGGGCCAGGTGATAGTCGGCGAGTTGCCGGGCCTGGGCCGGTTCGAGGCGGAACGCCTGCTCCTGGTCGAGGCGTTGCAGCTCGCGCTGGAACACCAGGATGTCGTTGGCGCGCTGCTGTGCCTGGGCGCGGTCGATGGGTTGCATGCATGCTCCTTGAGCGGTTCCGGCGGGGCCGGCAGTCCTTGGTCCGCGCACTCTACCGAGAAACGCCGGCTGCGGTCACGTTCTGGAGGTCCGTGTCGTTGGTCGGATTCAGGGAATTTCCGTTTTTTCCTTCGGTCTCTATTGCAGCCGGGTTGCAACCGCCGCAACCGGCTTCCCGCTCCATCGGGATTTTGTCCAGGCGTGGTTCGGCTGCGTTCTGCGATGAAGGAGAATGCTGATGGTCATGCGATTGTTCGGGCTGCTACTGGCGGCCTTCCTGATGAGCGGTTGCAGCGTTCGGGTGCCGGGCGCCTACGTCGAACTGGATCCGTTCGACGATGGCTACTACGGCTACGATCGCGGCGGCCCGCCCCATTGTCCTCCGGGCCACGCCAAGAAAGGCTGGTGCTGAGCCCACTTCCTTTTCCCGAGTCTTCACGTCGTATGCGCGCCTCGCGGCGTCGCCGGTCGTCCGGCCGGTCGGCAGCGGGGCCGCAGGAGGCTGCCATGTGGCGCACATTCCTGAGAGTCCCGCTTCTTCTGCTTCTCGCCAGCCTGGGTGGCTGCGCGGTGTATGACTACGACTACGATGACGGCGATTGGCGCCACTATCGTGGCCAGCCCTACGGCTACGCCTACGAAGTGCCGCGCTATCGCGTGTATGACGATGGCTGGCGCAGCGAACGGCGCTACTACTCGACGCGCTACTACGACCAACGCTACTACCCGGCGCCACGCCGCTACGATGGCCACCGCGACTACCGGCGCGAGCAATATCGCTACCAGCAGCGCTACCACGAATCGCGCCCGGCCCATCGTGGCGAGCGGCATCCGGGCAACTGGCAGCGCGGCGGCCAGCCGCAATGGCGCGGGCATTCTCCGCAACGCTGGCAACAACACGGTCGGCAGGATCGTCCGGGACACCAGGGCCAGCAGGGCGGGACACCTCGCTGGCGCAACTGAGGTGCGCAAGGAAAGGCGGCGCCTGCGGGCGCCGTCGTGCTTTCCAGTCGAAAGTGCGGACCCTCTTGGCGCATTTGCTCGGCACACTCTGCCGATACCGAAACGAGGAGGTTCCCATGAGTCATTTTCTGTCGTTCGCCAAGGGCGCCCTGGCGATGTTCTGGCTCGTCGCGCTGGTCAACCTGGCCTACCCGCTGGGCGAGTTGCATCGACCGATCCTGCTGTTGTCCGGCGTGCTGGTGCTGGTCCATGCCGCCGAGATCCTGCTGCTCAACGGGCGTCTCAAGGCGCGCCCGGCACCTTGGCTGGAGCGCCTCCAGGTGCTGCTGTTCGGCGTCCTGCACCTGCGTAGCCTCGGCTGATTTACACAGGCTTTACTCTCGCCGCGGGCACCGCCCGCGCGCCGCGCAGTCCGATGTGCAGGTTCCGGAACAGGCAATCCTCCCGCATCCGCAGGAGAGGCCGGAACCGCACAGGAGGCGCCATGCGTCGTTTGCTTTCCCTGCTGATCCTCGTCCTGCCGCTGTCGGCCTGCGTGGTCTACGACCGCAACGACCACCGGCATCGTCCCGACTACCGCTACGAGCGCTATCACGACCGCGACCGTGACAACCGCGGGCGCGACTGGAACCGTTCCTGGCAGGAGCGCCGCGACGACGCTCGCTGGCGCTGATCCTCAGGTGGCGGCGAAGCGCCGGTCCTGTTCCAGCACCCGCTCGACGAACACTGCCGCGGCCGGCGACAGGCTGCGGCCGGCGCGGCTGACCAGACCGTAGGCGGAGCCCTTGGCGCGGGCGGGCTCGGCGCCGGCGGGCCAGGGCAGCAGCGCCAGACGGCCGGCCTCGACGTCGGCGGCAACCACGTCCCAGGGCGCCAGGCTGATCAGCTCGCTGGAGCCGACCAGGCCCTTGAGCATCAGCACGTCGTCGCACTGTATGCCGAGCGGTTCTTCGCGTTGCAGTAGGCGCGCCAGGTCGCCGCGGACTGCCTCGGGCAGGCGCGGGCCGGCCAGCGGGTAGTCGGCCAGTTGCTCGGCGCTCGGCCTCACCAGACGCAGCAACGGATGGCCGGGGCGGCAGAAGAGTACGCCGGGATACTCGCGTAGCGGGTGGATGCGCAACTGCGGATCGCCTTGCAGCTCGCGGATATCGGCGACGAAGAGTTCGACGGCGTCATCCAGCAGGCGCTGGCGTAGGGTCTGCCAGTCTTCGATGAGCAGTACGACGCGCACGCGTGGGTGGGCGCTGGATAAACCGGCCAGTGCCTCGGGCAACAGCCGTGCGGCGGGGAAGGGACCGCCGCCCAGGCGTAGCTCGCCGCTGTCGAGATTGCCCAGTTGGCTCACCGCGTTGTGCAGTGCGCGATGCCCGGCCAGCAGGCGCCGAGCGTGTTCCAGCACCAGCCGGCCGTGGGCCGTGAGGGCCACGCCGCGGCTGCCGCGCTCCACCAGGGTGCAACCCAACTGTCCCTCCAGCGCCTGGATGCTGCGTGACAGCGCCGGCTGGCTGAGATTCACCGCTTCGGCGGCGCGGGCATAGTGGCCGTGCTCGGCGAGGGCGACGAAGTGGCGGAACTGGCGTAGATCGCTCATGCGGACTCCGCATCGAATGTGGACCTGGAATGCATTGGAATTATTGCCGTGCCGCTCGGCATAGTGCCAGCCGAAGCCCACAACAATAAAACGGAGTATCCGATGAGCCGTCTGCTTGCACTCCTGGCGCTCGCCCCGCTGCTCGCCGGCGCCGCCGAAACCACCGCGCCCAAACCGCCCAGTGCCTTCACCGTCGAGGCCCAGCGGCGGGTCGAAGCGGAATTGCCCTTCGCCGACCGCGCCGACTTCGAGCGCGCCGAACGCGGCCTGATCCGGCGCCCGGAGCGGTTACTCATCCGCAACCCCGACGGCAGCGTCGCCTGGCAGCTCGGTGGCTACGACTTCCTCCTCGACGGCAAGCCTCGCGACAGCATCAATCCCAGCCTGCAACGCCAGGCCCTGCTCAATCTCAAGTACGGCTTGTTCGAGGTTGCCGAGGGTATCTACCAGGTGCGCGGCTTCGACCTGGCCAACATCACCTTCATCCGCGGCGACAGCGGCTGGATCGTGGTCGACACCCTGACCACCCCGGCCACCGCCAGGGCGGCCTACGAACTGGTCAGCCGCGAGCTGGGCGAGAGGCCGATCCGTACGGTGATCTACAGCCACGCCCACGCTGATCACTTTGGAGGCGTGCGCGGTCTGGTAGAGCCACAGCAGGTCGCCAGCGGCGCGGTGCAGATCATCGCTCCGGCCGGCTTCATGGAGGCGGCGATCAAGGAGAACGTCCTGGCCGGCAACGCCATGATGCGCCGCGCCACCTACCAGTACGGCACGCAACTGCCCAAGGGGCCGCAGGGGCAGGTCGACATGGCCATCGGCAAGGGATTGGCGCGCGGACCGCTGAGCCTGCTGGCGCCGACCCGCCTGATCGAAGGCGAGGGCGAGGACCTGGCGCTGGACGGCGTGCCGTTCACCTTCCAGAACACGCCGGGTACCGAATCGCCGGCGGAGATGAACATCTGGCTGCCGCGGCAGAAGGCCCTGCTGATGGCCGAAAACGTGGTCGGCACCCTGCACAACCTGTACACCCTGCGCGGCGCCGAGGTACGTGATGCGCTGGGCTGGAGCAAGTACATCAACCAGGCGCTGCATCGTTTCGGCAGGCAGGCCGAGGTGATGTTCGCAGTGCACAACTGGCCGCGCTGGGGCAACGCGGAGATCGTCGAGGTGCTGGAGAAGCAGCGTGACCTGTACGGCTTCCTGCACGACCAGACCCTGCACCTGGCCAACCAGGGCGTGACCATCGGCCAGGTGCACAACCGCCTGCGCCTGCCGCCCAGCCTCGACCAGGAATGGTACGACCGTGGCTACCACGGCTCGGTCAGCCATAACGCACGGGCCGTGCTGAACCGCTACCTGGGCTACTACGACGGCAACCCGGCGAGCCTCGACCCGCTCAGCCCGGAGGACTCGGCGGGCCGCTACGTGGAATACATGGGCGGCGCCGAGCGCCTGCTGGAGCAAGCGCGGGCGTCGTACGCCAGGGGCGAGTACCGCTGGGTGGTCGAGGTGGTCAACAGGCTGGTCTTCGCCGAGCCGGATAACCGGGCCGCGCGCGAGCTGCAGGCCGACGCCCTGGAGCAGCTCGGCTACCAGGCGGAGAACGCCGGCTGGCGCAACAGCTACCTCAGCGCCGCCTACGAACTGCGCCACGGCGTACCGCGCGACCAGCCGACGATGAAGGCCGGCAGCGCCGATGCCCTGGCGGCGATGGACACCGGCCTGCTGTTCGACTATCTCGGCGTGCGCCTGGACGCCGGCGCTGCGGAGGGCAAGGCGCTGAGCATCAACCTGCGCCTGCCGGACATCGGCGAGAACTACCTGCTGGAACTGAAGAACTCGCACCTGAACAACCTGCGCGGCGTGCAGAGCGAGGACGCCGGGCAGACCGTGAGCATCGACCGCGCCGATCTCAACCGGCTGCTGCTCAAAGAGGTATCGGCGGTACGCCTGGTCTTCGAGGGCAAGCTGAAGAGTTCCGGCAATCCGCTGTTGCTGGGGCAACTGTTCGGCATGCTCGGCGACTTCGACTTCTGGTTCGATATCGTCACGCCGGCGGCGAAGTCCGAAGGCTGACGACGAAGGCGCCCGAGAGGGGCGCCTGGTCTTTTCAGTAGGCCACGGTGAAGCGCTGGCGATGATGACGGGGCTGCTCGGCCTCGTCGAGCATGGCTACCGCCAGGTCTTCCAGGGAAATCCGGCTCTCGCCCTTGGCGTCGAACAGAACCTGGTCGCCGCCGAGGCGGAACTTGCCGCTGCGCTGGCCGGGTTCGAGGAGCATCGCCGGGCTGAGGAACACCCAGTCCAGTCGTTGCTCGCCGCGCAGTTGGTCGAGGGCGTCGGCGGCGCCGAGGGCGCCCTGCTTCCACTGCTCGGGGAATTCCGGGCTGTCCACCAGGCGCTGGCCGGGGGCGATCTCCAGGCTCCCGGCGCCGCCGAGAACCAGCAGGCGCGGCACGCCGGAGCGTTTCACGCCGTCGAGAATGGCCTGGCTGCCGGCGGTGTGGCGGGCGCGGAGGTCGGCGCTACCCCAGCCGCCGTTGAAAGCGCTGATGACCACTTCGTGGCCTGCCACGGCGCTGGCCACCTGGGCCGGGTCGCTGACGTCCGCCTGCACTACGCAGAGGCCGTCGCGCGCCGCCAGCTTGCTCGGGTCGCGGACCAGGGCGGTCACCGCGTGGCCGCGTTGCAGGGCTTCGTTGAGGAAATAGTGGCCGACGTGGCCGGTGGCGCCGATCAGGGCGATTTTCATGCTGCACCTTCCGTTCGAGAAATGCCGCAGAGCGGCGTCGATCAGCATCATCCGCCCTGCGCTCGCCGGGATAAACCGCTGCGCGGGGGATGCACTCGTTAGCCCAGCTTAATAATCAGACCTCCTCGCTGTCGCTCATCAGGGTCAGGCTGCGGGCCACGGCGAGGGCGATGAACAGGACCCCGATCACTCCTTCGCTGCCGGCCAGCAGGCGCGCCAGCGGGTTGATCGCCTGGATGTCGCCGTAGCCCACGGTGGTCAGGGTCACCAGGCTGTAGTAGACGAAGGTATCCAGGCCGAGTGCGCCATGGCTGGCGATGAAGCTGGCCGGCTGCATCTGTTCGACCATGTAGTAGGCGAGAGCGAAGGCCAGCGCCATCTGCAGGTAGAGTGCGCAGAGTCCGTAGAGCAGCTCGTGGGTCACCGGGCGCTCCTGGGTGACGCGGCGGAACAGCGCGGCGAACAGGGTCAGGTACAGCAGGATCAGGCTCAGCCCGCGCAGCAGGCCGGGCGGCAGGCTGGAGTAGGGACTGCTGAAGTCCGCAGTGGTGTACAGGGCCAGGCTGAACAGGCCGAAGAAGGCCGTCAGGTAGACCAGCGGACTGCGTCTGCGCAAGGTGTTCATCCCGGCCAGCACCAGCAGCAGGAGGCTGCCGAGCACCCGTGGCTTGGTGCTCGACGGCAGGCCGAGGATCGCCGTGAACAGCACGGTGGAAAAGAACAGCAGGCGGAAACGGTAACGCAGCAGCAGGGCGTTCAAGGCGGGCTCCTCGCATCGTCGAATCGACCAGCCTGGGCGCGGACCCGCCTGCCTGTCTATTGGCCTTGGGTCGGATCGAACAATTTCTGCACCACGGAAAAGTCCCGCTCCGCATAGCCCTGCTTCAGCAGCAGACGGTACAGGCTCAGCGCCAGGCTGCCCATCGGCGTGCTGCTGGCGCTGGCCTGGGCGGCTTCCTGGGCCAGCCCGAGGTCCTTGGCCATCAACTGGGCCATGAAGCCGCCGCTGTAGTCGCGCGACGCCGGAGCGTTCTCCATAACCCCCGGCCAGGGGTTGTAGACTTCCAGCGCCCAGTTGCCACCGGAGCTGCGGCGCATGATCTCGGCCAGCACCTTCGCGTCGAGGCCGTTGGCCACGCCCAGGGCCATGGCTTCTGCGGTACCGATCATCAGCACCGCGAGGAGCTGGTTGTTGCACACCTTGGCGACCTGGCCGGCGCCGTCGGGGCCGGCATGGAAGATGTTGCGACCCATGGCCTCGAACAGCGGCCGGGCCTTCTCCAGGGCTTCGGCGTCGCCGCCGACCATGAAGGTCAGGGTGCCGGCTGCCGCGCCGGCAGTGCCGCCGGACACCGGCGCGTCGAGCATCGCCAGGCCGCGCTCGCGGGCGGCGGCGTGGACCTTGCGCGCCGAGGTCGGGGCGATGGTCGAGCATTCCAGCACCAGGGTGCCGGGGGCGATGTGCGCGAGCAGGCCATCGTCGTCGAGGTACAGGCCTTCGACGTGCTGGCTGGCCGGCAGCATGCTGATGACCACGTCGGCGCCCTGCACCGCGTCGCGGGCGCTGCGGGCGGCGCTGGCGCCGGCGGCGACCAGGCCGTCGACGGCGCTCTGCACCAGGTCGAAGACGTTCAGCAGGTAGCCGGCCTTGAGCAGGTTGGTGGCCATCGGCGCGCCCATGTGGCCGAGGCCGATGAAGGCGATCTGTTTCATGGAGCTCCTCCTGTGGCGGCCGCGAGGCCTCTTGGGGATGCTGTGAAACAGCTTAGACGCTATGGACGTGGCGGGCCCGCGCCCTCCTTCGGCAGAGGGCGGCGCGGCGGATCAAAGCCCCGCCAGCGGATGCTCGCCCTCCCAGGTCGGCTCGAAGTGCGCCTCGATCACCGCCTGCGGGATCGATTCCACCTGCGGCCAATGCCAGTTCGGTGCGTTGTCGCGATCGATCAGCCTTGCGCGTACCCCCTCGGCGAAGTCCGGATGGCGCGTGCAGTTCAGGCTCATGGCGTATTCCAGGCGGAACACCTCGGCCAGCGACAGGTAGCGCGCACGCTCGATCTGCTGCCAGACCAGATGCGCGGTCATCGGGCAGCCCTCGGCCAGGGTCTTCGCGCCACGCGCAAGCAGCGGGTCGGCGTCGTCGCGCAGCGCCACCAGCGCCTGCCAGGCGCTCGCCAGGTCCGGCTGGTCGAGCAGTGCGTCCAGGCGCGGCCGGCGCGGGAGCAACTGGGCCTCCGGCAGTTCGCCGCGGGCCTCGTGTTCGAGGGCGCGAAGCAGGCTGTGAAGTTGCACCTGGGGCGACTCGTTCCAGTTCATCTGCACCAGGCCGGCGAGCAGGGCGTCCTGCTGGTCGTCGAGAAGGAAGCGGTCGGCCAGGTCGAGGTCGAGAGCGTCGCGGGCGTTCATCTGCGCCGCGCTCAGGCCGAGGAACAGGCCGAGCCTGCCGGGCAGGCGGGCGAGGAACCAGCTGGCGCCGACGTCTGGGTACAGGCCGATGCCGATCTCCGGCATCGCCAGGCGGCTGGACGGGGTGACGATGCGAATCCCGGCACCCTGCATCAGCCCCATGCCGCCGCCCATCACATAGCCGTGGGCCCAGCAGATGAAGGGTTTCGGGTAGGTATGGATGCGGTAGTCGAGGCGGTATTCATCGGCGAAGAAGCGTCGCGCCAGGGCCGGTACCTCGCCGGGTTGCTCACGGCAGGCGTCCACCAGCTTGCGCACGTCGCCGCCGGCGCAAAAGGCCTTGGCGCCGTTGCCGCGCAACAGCACGCAGGCGATGCCGGCGTCCTCGGCCCAGGCGTCGAGTTTCGCCGCCAGGGCCTCGATCATCGGCAGGGACAGGGCGTTCAGACTCTTTTCCGCATCCAGGGTGGCAATGCCGATGCGGAAGCCATGCAGGCTCGGGCGTTCTTCGAAAAGCACGTTCATGTCGGGGCTCTCGGCTCGGGCGGGCTGTGGCGCAGCCCGCCGGGTTCGATGGGAAGGCTCAGCAGTTGCGCCACTTGGGATCGCGCTTCTCGAGGAAGGCGTTGACCCCTTCGCGGGTGTCCTGGGCGTCGAACAGATCGACGAAGCGCTCGCGCTCCTCCGGCAGCCAGGTGTTCGGCGCGCGTTCGCGGGCACCCTGGATCAGCGGCTTGATGGTGCGGATCGCCACCGGGCTCTGGCGTGCCACCTTGGCCGCCAGCAGCAGGGCGGCGCCGCGCGCCTCGCCGCTGTCCACCACCTGTTCGACCAGGCCGATGCGCAGGGCGGTTTCCGCATCCACCCGCTCGTTGCAGAGGATCATCCGCTTGGCCCAGCCTTCGCCCACCAGCCAGGGCAGCGCCTGGGTCCCGCCGGCGCAGGGCAGCAGGCCCACCGCGGCCTCCGGCAGGGCCATCTGCGCCTGGCGCTCGGCGATGCGGATGTCGCAGGCGAGGGCGCACTCCAGCCCGCCGCCCATGGCGTAGCCGTTGATCGCCGCGATCGACACCCCGCGGAAATCGCGCAGCGCCTCGAAGGCTTCGCCGAAGCGGCGGGCCATCTCGCGAGCGCGGGCCTTGTCGCCGTCGGCGAACATGTTCAGGTCGGCGCCGGCGGAGAAGAACTTCGGCCCCTGGCCGGTCACTACCAGGGCGTAGATATCGTCGTCGCGGTTGAGGTGCTCGATCAGTTGGCGGAGGCCGATCAGCGAGTCGCGGTCCCAGGTGTTGGCCGGCGGGTGGTTGATGGTGATCAGCGCGGTGTGCCCGTGCTTTTCCACGGTGAGCTTGTGGGTCAGGTCGAAGGAGGAAGCCTTGTAGGGTTCGACGGCAGTGTTCATGAAGTCCCTCACTGGATCATGGGCCGGGGCGTCCCGGCACTATCGGATGCGATGGTTCGCGGCGTTCACAGCAGGCGATCGAGCATGCCACCCTGCTCCAGCAGGCGGCGGGCGACGATCACCCGCATGATTTCGTTGGTGCCTTCGAGGATCTGGTGCACGCGGGTGTCGCGTACCCAGCGCTCCAGCGGATAATCGTTGAGATAGCCGTAGCCGCCGTGCAGTTGCAAGGCCTCGTTGCAGACATCGAAGCAGCGGTCGGTGGCGAAGCGCTTGGCCATTGCGCAGTACAGGGTCGCCTCGGCGTCGCCGCGGTCCAGCCGATGGGCGCCGAGGCGGACCATCTGGCGGCTGGCGGTGAGTTCGGTGAGCATGTCGGCGAGCTTGAACTGCAAGGCCTGGAAGGTCGCCAGCGGCTTGCCGAACTGCTCGCGCTCCTCGACGTAGCGCATCGACTGCTCCAGCGCCGCCTGGGCGGCGCCCAGGGAACAACTGGCGATGTTCAGGCGGCCGCCGTCGAGGCCTTTCATGGCATAGACGAAGCCCTGGCCCTCCGGGCCGATGCGGTTGCCGGCGGGGATGCGCACGCCTTCGAAGGTGATGGTGCGGGTCGGCTGCGCGCGCCAGCCCATCTTGTCCTCGTTGCGGCCGTAGCGGATGCCGGGCGCGTCGGCCGGCACCAGGAAGCAGGAGATGCCCCTGGCGCCGTCCTCGCCGGTGCGCGCCATGACGATCAGCACCTGGGTGCTGCCGGCGCCGGAAATGAAGCACTTGCTGCCGTCCAGCACGTATTCGTCGCCCTCGCGGCGGGCGCGGGTGCGCAGGCGCGCGGCGTCGGAGCCGGCATCGGGCTCGGTGAGGCAATAGGAGGCGAGCGACTCGCCGCCGATCAGGCCGGGCAGCCAGGCCTCCTTCAGCGCCGCGTCGCCGAACGAGGCGAGCATCCAGGCGGCCATGTTGTGGATGCTGATGTAGGCGGTAGTGGCCACGCAGCCGGCGGCCAGTTGCTCGAAGATCAGCGAAGTGGACAGCCGCGACAGGCCCAGGCCGCCGTCTTCCTCGGCGATGTACAGGCCGAGGTAGCCCTGTTCGGCGGCGGCGCGGATGACTTCCACCGGGAAGTGATGGTCGCGGTCCCAGTCGGCCGCCTTCGGCGCCAGTTCGTGGCGGGCGAAGGCGCGGGCGCTCTCCACCAGCAGGCGTTGTTCTTCGGTGAGGTCGAAATCCATAGGTCCTCGGGTCACTTGAGATGGATGGTCATGTTCGGGCCGGCCGACGATTCGTCGGTCGTCGGTTCATCGTCGAACCAGCGGCTGGTGACGGTCTTGGTCTCGGTATAGAAGCGCACCGCCTGCTTGCCGTAGGCGTGCAGGTCGCCGTAGAAGGAACCCTTCCAGCCGGTGAAGGAGAAGAACGGCAGCGGTACCGGGATCGGCACGTTGATCCCCACCTGGCCGACCTGCACCGCGTGCTGGTAGCGCCGAGCGGCGCCGCCGGAGCGGGTGAACAGGCTGGTGCCGTTGCCATAGGGATTGGCGTTGACCAGGGCAATCGCCTCTTCCAGGGTATCGACCTCCAGGCAAGCCAGCACCGGGCCGAAGATTTCCTCGCGGTACAGGCCCATCTTCGGCGTCACTGCGCGGAACAGGGTGGGACCGAGCCAGTTGCCGTTGGGATAGCCTTCGACCTGGCACTGCGAGCCGTCGAGCAGGCACTCGGCGCCTTCCGCCTTGCCTTCGGCGATCAGGCGCAGCACGCGCTGGCGCGCCTGCGGGCTGATCAGCGGACCATAGGCGGCGTCCGGGTCCTGCCAGTGGCCGGGGCGCAGGGCGGCCATCCGCTCGGCCAGTTCGGGAATCCACTCGCGCGCCGCGCCGACGAACACCGCCGCGCTGATCGCCATGCAGCGCTGGCCGACGGCGCCGCAACTGGCGCCGACCAGGTTGCCGAGAACCTGGGCCTTGTTCGCGTCGGGGAGGATCACCATGTGGTTCTTCGCCCCGGCGAAGGCCTGCACCCGCTTCAGGTGCGCGGTGCCGGTGCGGTACACGTGCTGGCCGACGGCGACCGAGCCGACGAAGGAAATCGCCCGGATGTCCGGGTGGGTGAGGAGGGCATCGACCTGCTCGCGGCCGCCATGAATCACCTGCAGCACGCCCTTCGGCGCGCCGGCCTCGAGGAACAGCTCGGCGAGGCGGTTGGGTGTCAGCGGATCCTGTTCGGAGGGCTTGAGGACGAAGGTGTTGCCGCAGGCGATGGCCAGCGGGAACATCCACAGCGGGATCATCGCCGGGAAATTGAACGGGGTGATCCCGGCGCACACGCCGAGGGGCTGGATCCAACTGGCGGTGTCGATCTCGCGGGCGACGTTTTCCACCGTCTCGCCCATCATCAGGCTGGCCACGTTGGCGGCGTGTTCGACCACCTCGATGCCGCGCCACACGTCGCCCTTGGCATCGGCGAGGTTCTTGCCGGTCTCCCGGGCCAGCAGTTCGCCGAGTTCGTCGTGGTGTTCCTTGAGCAGGTGCTGGTAGCGCAGCATCAACCGCGCTCGCTCGGGAGCCGGGACTTCGCGCCAGGTCTCGAAGGCGCGCTGGGCGCTGGCGATGGCCTGCTCGATCTCGTCGGCGGTGGCCTTCGGCGCCAGCGCGAGGACGTCCTGGGTCGCCGGATCGGTGACTTCGACCAGCTCGCGGGAACGGCTGCCGCGCCATTCGCCGTCGATCAGCTGGGGGATTGCCTTGGCCATCGTCGCCTCCGCTTCCCGGTGGACCGGGATGTTGTTTTGAGTCGTTATAGCCGGCCGCAAGCCGCCTGTGGATTGACGATCTTGCGCAAGGGATGGACGATCTTGGGATTCAGACTACCGAGTCGCGTCGCCGTGAAGCGTTCCGTACAGACCTCCGCCTGGCCCCTGCCCAACCAGGGGGTGCGTTTCATCACGCCGCCCCGCCTGCGTCGCGCCCTGGCCCGCCATCCGCTCGGCCAGGCCTGCTACCCGCTGGCCCTCGGTTACTATCCGGAGGCGCATGGCCACCACATGCAGCGGCGCGCGCCGGACGACAACCTGTTGATCTACTGCCGGGCCGGACGCGGCTGGCTGGAGTGTGCCGGCGAGCGCGTCGAGGTCGGCGGCGGCGACCTGCTGGTCCTGCCCAAGGGCCGGGAACATGCCTACGGCGCCGACTCGCAGCGGCCCTGGAGCATCTACTGGGTACATTTCGAAGGCGGACTGGCGGAGGATTTCCTGCGTCCGCTGGGCAGCGCCCCGCGCCTGCGCCTGGGCATGCAGCCGCGCCTGCTGGCGGAGTTCGATGCGCTGCTGGCGCTGCGTCGCCAGGGCCTCAGCCTGCCGCACTTCATCCATGCCGCGCACCTGTTGCAGGGCCTGCTCACCTCGCTGGCGGTGCGTCCGGCGCGGGCCAGCCTGAAATCCGGACGGGTGCTGGACATCGACGCGGTGCAGGCGCTGATGCGCGCGCACCTGCACGACAGCCTCAACCTCGACGAGCTGGCGGCGCAGTTCAAGCTGTCGCGCTTCCATTTCGCCAAGACCTATCGCGCCCTGACCGGCCAGGCGCCGATCCAGGATTTCATCCAGATGAAGATGGCCCATGCCTGCCGCCTGCTCGACGAGGGCGCGCTGGAGGTGCGGCAGATCGCCGAGCAGCTCGGCTACGCCGATCCCTATTATTTCTCGCGGCTGTTCCGCAAGGTGGTGGGCATGGCGCCCAGTCACTACCGGGCGCTGCACCAGGGCTAGTGCTCCGGGCATAATGCTGCATCCTGCCCGTGGGCCGAGACCGACAAGGATCGTCGATGCGCAAACCCCTATCGCTCTACCACCCCTGGCTCTACTGGCTGCGGGTCTGGCAACGACGTCTCTGGCGGCACTGCCGCTGGCGTCTTGGCGGCCGTCGCTACGTGCGGTTGCCATCGGTCGACGAGCGGCTGCCGTACCGCTACATCAAGCACACCTCGAAGTTGATCCGCCGCCTCGGCGACAGCGACCTCGCCCTGCAACGCAACAAGGTGGTCAACCTGCGCCTGGCGGTGGACTGCATGAACGGCGTGAGCATCGGCCCCGGCGAGTACTTCTCGTTCTGCCGGCTGGTCGGTCGGCCCAGCGCCCGGCGTGGCTTCGTCGAAGGTATGGAGTTGTCCTTCGGCGAGGCGCGCAGCGGAATCGGCGGCGGCATCTGCCAACTGAGCAACCTGATCCACTGGATGGCCCTGCATTCCCCGCTGCGCGTGGTGGAGCGGGCCAACCACAGCTTCGACCCGTTTCCCGACGAGGGACGGATCCTGCCGTTCGGCTCGGGCGCGGCGATCTTCTACAACTTCATCGACCTGGTGCTGCACAATCCGACGGCGGATACCTTCCAGCTGCGCTTCCATATCGCCGCCCACCAACTGGAAGGCGAACTGCTGTGCAGCGCGCCGCGCCCTGTGCGCTACCACGTCTACGAGAGGGCCCAGCGCTTTGTCCGCGACGGCGATGCGGTGCTGAGGCTCAACGAGATCTGGCGCGACATCCGGGAAAAGGGCCAGGCCGGCACCCTGCTGGCCAGCGAGTGCCTGTACCGCAACCGGGTGCGCGTGAAGTATCCGGTGGAAGAGGCCCGCCTGTCCCGAGATTGACAAGCGCGGCGGGCTTTTCTACGGTTCCGCGGCCACAGGCTGTCGGCGACCTTCTGAAAAAGGCCGGACGACTTTTTCAGTACCGAGACAGGGGGTTCCATGACCGATAACGACGACCGCATCAAGCTCGAGGCGAGCTGGAAGGAAGCGCTGCGCGAGGAATTCGACAAGCCCTACATGAAGCAACTGGGCGAGTTCCTGCGCCAGGAGAAAGCCGCCGGCAAGGTGATCTTCCCGCCCGGGCCGTTGATCTTCAACGCGCTGAACACCACGCCGCTGGAGAACGTCAAGGTGGTGATCATCGGCCAGGATCCCTACCACGGACCAGGCCAGGCCCACGGCCTGTGCTTCTCGGTGCAGCCCGGCGTGCCGACGCCGCCGTCCTTGCAGAACATCTACAAGGAACTCAACCGCGACCTGAACATCCCGATTCCCAACAACGGCTACCTGCAGCGCTGGGCGGAGCAGGGCGTGCTGTTGCTCAATACCTCCCTGACCGTCGAGCAGGCCAAGGCCGGCTCCCACGCCAATGCCGGCTGGCAGCCGTTCACCGACCGCGTCATCGAGGTGGTCAACGAGCGTTGCGAGCGCCTGGTGTTCCTGCTCTGGGGCAGCCACGCGCAGAGCAAGCAGAAGCTGATCGACCCGCAGCGCCACCTGATTCTCAAGTCGGCGCACCCGTCGCCGTTGTCGGCCTACCGCGGTTTCCTCGGCAACGGCCACTTCAGCCGCACCAACAAGTTCCTCGAGCAGAACGGCAAGACGCCTATCGACTGGTCGCTGCCGGACCTCTGAAGGCCGCTGTCGCCCAGCTCTTCACATGGTGGGCGCCGCTGTGTGCCTCTGACCGCGCCCGGAAAAAAAAGCCCGCACGAGGCGGGCTGGAAAACGCCACACATCCAGTGTGGCGGCGTGGCTCGATCAGCCGGCGCGCTTCCTCCAGTAGCGGAAGCACGGCTCGGCGAGGAACAGCACCAGCAATAGCCTCAGTACCTGCAAGGCGGTGACCAGCGGCACCGAGAGCTGCAAGGCTTCGGCGGTCAGGCTCAGCTCGGCGATGCCGCCGGGCATCATGCCGAGCATCAGCGACTGGTGGTCGAGGGTGGTCAGCCAGCCGAGCAACTCGGCGGCGAGCGCCGCGGCGAACATCATCCACAGCGTGCAGACCAGGGTACGACTGACGAAGGCTGGAGCGCTGCGGAAGAAACTGCGGTTGAAATGGCAACCCAGGGCGCTGCCGATCAGCCATTGGCCGACGCCGCTGGAACCGGCCGGCAGGCCGATATGCAGGTCGAAGCCGAGGCTGACGCCGGCCGCCAGCAACAGCGGGCCGAGCAGCCAGGGATTGGGTTGGCGCAACTTCTGCCAGCCCAGCGCGACCAGCGCCCCGGCCGGGAACAGCAGGGCCAGCCAGTGCCAGTCCACCGGCGCGGCCTGGTGCGGGCCTGGCTGGCCGCCGCCGAGCAGGTACTGGAACGCCGCCGGCACCAGCAGCACTACCAGCAACAGGCGCAGGCTCTGCGCTGCAGCGACGCGGCTGAGCACCGCGCCGTGGCGCTGCCCGAGGTTGACCATCTCGCTGGCACCACCGGGCATGCTGGCGAAGAACGCGGTGGCGCGGTCCTCGCCGCTGCGGCGCATGAAGGCGATCGCCAGCACGCTGGAAAGCGTGGTGGCCACGGCGCCGAAGACGATGATCACGCTATGCGCCAGCACTTGCTCGATCACTGCCGGGGTGAAGTGCAGGCCGATGCCGATGCCGACGATCCATTGCCCGCACTTGCGTGCCCCCGGCACTTCGGCCAGCGGCAGGTCGGCCAGGCAACGCACCAGCATCACCGCAAGCAGCGAGCCGATCATCCACGGCAGCGGCCAGCCGACCAGGCTTGCCAGCCAGCCGCCAAGGGCGCCCACCAGCGGCGTCGCCCAGTACAGCCTCCAGGTGACGCGCTCAGGCATCGGCCAGCCCTGTCGCGCGACGGGCCACGCGGCGGCGCCAGGCGCGGACCAGCGGCAACAGCAGCATTACCACCACCAGCGCCCAGGTCACCAGGCTGATCGGGCTCGACCAGAGGATGCCCAGTTCACCGTTGGAGATCGACAGCGCGCGGCGCAGGTTCTGCTCCATCAGTCCACCGAGGATGAAGCCCAGCAGCAGCGGCGAGAGCGGGAAGTCGAGCTTGCGCAGGATATAGCCGATCACGCCGATGCCGACCATCAGGAACAGGTCGAAGGTGGTCGCATGCACGCCGTACACGCCGATCCCGGTGATGATCGCGATGGCCGGCACCAGGGCCCAGTTCGGCACCGCGAGGATGCGGGTGAATACGCGGACCATCGGCACGTTGAGGATGATCAGCATGACGTTGGCGATGAACAGCGAGGCGATCAGGCCCCAGACGATGTCCGGTTGCTGCTGGAACAGCAGCGGGCCGGGAGTGATGTTGTACAGGGTCAGGGCGCCGATCATCACCGCAGTGGTACCCGAGCCGGGCACGCCGAGGGTCAGCATCGGCACCATGGCGCCGCAGGCGGAGGCGCCGATGGCGGTCTCGGGAGCGGCCAGGCCGCGCATGTCGCCCTTGCCGAACTCGCCCTTGGCACCGGCCAGCTTCTTCTCGGTCATATAGGCCACCGCGCTTGCCAGGGTCGCGCCGGCGCCGGGCAGTACGCCCATGACGAAACCGAGCAGACCGCAGCGCAGGTTGACCAGGAATACGCTGGCGGCCTCCTTGAAGTTGAACAGCATGCGTCCGGTGGCTTTCACCGCCTCCTGGCCGTGGTGGGTCTTCTCCAGCAGCAGGAGGATCTCGCTGACCGAGAACAGGCCCAGCACCAGGACCACGAACTGGATGCCGTCGGCGAGGTGGATGCTGTCCCCGGTGAAGCGGTACACGCCGCTGTTGGCGTCGATCCCGACGCTCGACAGGAACAGCCCGAGCAGCGCCGCCAGCAGGGTCTTCAGCGGGCGGTCGCCGGCCATCCCGCCGAGGCAGACGATGGCGAACACCATCAGCACGAAATATTCCGCCGGACCGAAGGCGATCGCCCACTTGGCCAGCAGCGGGGCGAACAGGACCATCCCGCAGGTGGCGATGAAAGCGCCAATGAACGAACTCCAGGCCGACAGCGACAGGGCCACGCCGGCCAGGCCCTTGCGTGCCATCGGGTAGCCGTCGAGGGTGGTCATCACGGTCGAGGCTTCGCCGGGGATGTTGAGCAGGATCGAGCTGATCCGCCCGCCGTATTCGCAGCCCAGGTATACGGCGGCGAGCAGGATCAGCGCGGTTTCCGGCGGCAGGCCGAGGGCGAAGGCCACCGGGATCAGCAGTGCCACGCCGTTGATCGGACCGAGGCCTGGCAGCAGGCCTACGATGGTGCCGATCAGGGTGCCGATCAGCGCGGTGATCAGGTTGGTCGGCGTCATCGCGACGCCGAAGCCCTGGCCGAGGTAGTTCAAGGTTTCCATCACGAAGTCCTCACAGCGGCAGGAAGTCGAGAACGCCCAGCGGCAGCGGGACGTCCAGGGCGCGGTCGAACAGCCAGTAGAGGCCGATCCCGAGCAGGCTCGCGGTGACCACCGCAGGGATTGGCCGGGCGCCGTAGAGAATGGCCATGCAGGAGCCGACCAGGGCGGCGCTGAGGATGAAGCCGAGCGTTTCGAACAGGCCGGCGAACACCAGCAGCAGGGCGATGCAGGCGAGCACCTTGAGCAGCACGGCGCCGCCCAGCGGTTGTTCGTCCTCGGCGTGGCGGATCGGCGTCGGCCGCGCGATCAGCCACGCCAGGCCGGCGCCCATCAGTGCCAGGCAGAGCAGCGGGTAGGCGCGCGGGCCGACCGGTTCGTAGGAAAACGGCGCCTGGTAACGCCAGCCGGCGACCGCCAGGCCGACGCAGGCGAGCAGCCAGAGCCCGGCGAACAGGCGCTGGTACAGGTTGGAACGGGTCATGGGACGATCCTCGTGGCGCGGCCGGGGTCCGGCCGCGCGCGGGCTGGCTTACTGGATCAGGCCGAAGTCCTTGGCCAGTTGCTTGTACTGCTGGACCTGCTGCTTCACGTAGCCGTCGAGTTCCTCGCCGGTCATGGCGAAGGGGAACAGCTCGCGCTGGTCGCGCAGCTTGGCGAAGTCCTCGGAGGCCAGCAGTTGGTCGAAGGCGTTCTTCCACCAGGCGTAGTCTTCGTCGCTGACCTTCGGCCCGAGGTAGAACCCGCGAACCACCGGCCAGACGATGTCGTAGCCCTGTTCCTTGGCGGTGGGGATGTTGGCCATCGCCGCCTCCGGCAGGCGTTCTTCGGAGAACACCGCGAGCAGGCGCATGTCGCCGCTGAGGATGTGCGGCATGGAGTCGGAAATGTCGGTGCTGCCGACCTGGATGTGCCCGCCGAGCAGCGCGGTGGCGATCTCGCCGCCGCCTTCCAGGGCCACGTAGCGCAGGTCGCGCGGATTGATCCCGGCGGCCTTGGCGATCAGCGCGGTCTGCATCCAGTCCTGGCTGCCGACGGTGCCGCCGGAGCCGATCACCACCTTGCTCGGGTCGGCCTTGAGCGCCTTCACCAGGTCGTCGAGGCCCTTGTAGGGCGAGTCGGTGCGCACCGCGATGGCGCCGTAGCTGGTGCCGATGGCGGCCAGCCATTTCACCGCGTTCTCGTCGAAGCGGCCGAACTTGCCCTGGGCCAGGTTCAGCAGCGAGCCGCTGGAGAAGGCGGTGATGGTGCCGGCGTCGCCCGGGCGTTGGGCGACCACCGCGTTATAGGCGACCGCGCCGACGCCGCCGGGCATGTAGGTGACGCGCATCGGCTTGCTCAGCAGCTTGGCCTCGACCAGGGCGCTCTGGGCCAGCTTGCAGGTGAGGTCGAAACCGCCGCCGGGGGACGCCGGGGCGATGCATTCGGGACGCTTGGGTTCGGCCACGGCGGCGCCGGCCAGCAGCAGGCCGGCGGCAACCAAGGCGAGGGGACGAAAAGACAGTTTCATCATCATCGGTGCTCCTGTGGAGTTCTTGTTCTGGCTTACCAGATCGGCAGGGTATAGCTGACGATCAGGCGGTTCTCATCGATGTCGCGGGTGAAATTGGAACGGAAGGTCGCGTTGCGCCAGCGGATTCCGAGGTTCTTCAGCGCGCCGCTCTGGAACACGTACTGCAGTTCGGTGTTGCGTTCCCATTCGCGGCCTTCGCCGCTCTGCCCGGCGAGTTCGACATTGTCGCCCTTGACGTAGCGGGTCATGAAGGTCAGGCCGGGAATGCCGAGGCCGACGAAGTCGTAGTCGTAGCGCAGTTGCCAGGAACGCTCCTTGGGGCCGGCGAAGTCGTTGACCTGGACGAAGTTGACCAGGTACGGGTTGCTGCCTTCCAGGTAGGGGAAGGCGTCGTCGCCGTTCATTCGCTGCCAGGCCGCACCGAAGGCATGGTTGCCAAGGCTGTAGGTGAACATGCCGTTGAGCGACTTGTTGTCGATGCCGCCGGCCTTGGCCGAGCCGCTGTCGGTGCTGCGGGCGAAGCGCAGGTCGCTGGTCAGTTCGCCGGGACCGATCGGCCAGCTGTGCAGCAGGCCGACGAAGTGCTGGCGGTAGACGTCCTGCAGGTTGCTGTAGTGATAGCTGGCGGTGAGTTGGTCGGTGAGCTTGTAGTCCAGTCCGCCGAGGTCGAAGTGATCGGCGCTGACCCCGGCGAAGCGGCCGTTCTTGTCGTTCAGCGCGAGGTCCTCGGAGTCGCTGGAGTCGCGGATCTTGGTCTTTTCCAGGCGCCCGGCGGTGAAGCCGAGGTCCTTGATCTCCTTCGAGGTGAGCAGCGCGCCTTCGAATATCTGCGGGAAGATCCGCCCGTTGTTCGGTTGTACCGATGGCAGCTTCGGAATCAGCGTGCCGACCTTCAGCTCGCTCTGCGAGACCTTGACCTTGGCGGTCAGGCCCAGTTTCGAGTAGGTGTCCGGCGCGCGGCCGTCGGAATCCTTCGGCAGCAGTCCGGTACCGCTGCGGCCGCGGCCGGAGTCGAGCTTGACGCCGAGCATGCCCATGGCGTCGAGGCCGAAGCCGACGGTGCCCTGGGTGTAGCCGGACTGCAGGTTGAGGATGAAGCCTTGCGCCCACTCCTCGCGCTTGGACTGGCCGGGGCCGTCGCGGAAGTCGCGGTTCATGTAGAAGTTGCGGGTTTCCAGGCTGGCCTTGCTGTCTTCGAGGAAGCCGGCGGCGTTGCCCAGGGGCGCGATGCCGGCGAGCACGACGGCGGTGGTGGTCAGGGTGGTGCTGCGGGACGAACGTACAGACCTTGCGGCCTGCGGCAGGGAAGTCGACATGCAGTGGTCTCCGATTCTTGTTCTTGTACGCCGAGCACCACGCTGCAGGGCGTTTTGGCGGACGATCTGCGCCGTCCATCGACTGATCCTAAGACGCCAAGCTTTCGCCAGGCTTTCAGCAATCCCCGGTGGCAGAGAAGCCATTTACCGGAGGGTTTTCCCCGGTACACTTCGCCTCTTGTGCCCTCATCCGGTGGTGGAGAACCGTCCATGCGCATCCTTCTGGTGGAAGATCATCCGCAGCTCGCCGAAAGCGTGGTCCAGGCGCTCAAGGGCGCCGGCTGGACGGTAGACCTGCTGCAGGACGGGGTGGCCGCCGACCTGGCCCTGGCCAGCGAGGAGTACGCCCTGGCGATCCTCGACGTCGGCCTGCCGCGGATGGACGGCTTCGAGGTGCTGGCGCGCCTGCGCGGGCGCGGCAAGACCCTGCCGGTGCTGATGCTGACTGCGCGCGGCGAGGTGAAGGACCGGGTGCACGGCCTCAATCTCGGCGCCGACGACTACCTGGCAAAGCCTTTCGAACTGTCCGAGCTGGAGGCGCGGGTCAAGGCCCTGCTGCGCCGCAGCGTGCTCGGTGGCGAACAGTTGCAGCGCTGCGGCGCCCTGGTCTACGACCTCGGCACCCGGCGCTTCAGCCTCGACGAGCAGCCGCTGACCCTGACCTCGCGGGAACAGGCGGTGCTGGAAGCGATGATCGCCCGTCCGGGGCGGGTGATGAGCAAGGAGCAACTGGCCGCCCAGGTCTTCGGCCTGGACGAGGAGGCCAGCGCCGACGCCATCGAGATCTACGTTCACCGCCTGCGCAAGAAGCTGGAAGGCGGCGCCGTGCGCATCGTCACCTTCCGCGGCCTCGGCTACCTGCTGGAGGCGCAGGGTGACTGATGCCGGCAGCCTGCGCGGAAGGCTGCTGCTGTGGCTGGCCCTGCTCCTGCTGCTGGTGCTCCTGGCGAGCGGCCTGAGCGCCTACTGGAACGGTCGCGAGGTGGCCGACACCGCCTACGACCGGACCTTGCTGGCCTCGGCGCGGGCGATCGCCGACGGGCTCTACGAGAAGGACGGCACCCTGCGCGCCGACGTCCCCTACGTGGCACTGGATACCTTCGCCTACGACAGCGCCGGGCGGATCTTCTACCAGGTCAACGACATCCACGGACGGATGATCTCCGGCTACGAGAATCTTCCGGCGGCACCCGCCGATACCCTGCGCACCGACGACTACCCGGCCCTGGCCAAGTTCTACGACGGCGTCTACCAGGGCGTCGACGTACGCGTGGTGAGCCTGCTGCAACCGGTCAGCGAACCGAGCATGAGCGGCATGGCGGAGATCCGCGTGGCGGAGACCGAAGGCGCCCGCGAGCGCATGGCGCGCAGCCTGATGACCGATACCCTGCTGCGCCTGGGCGTCCTCGGCGTCGGCGCGCTGGTGCTGGTGTGGCTGGCGGTGAGCGCCGCGCTGCGTCCGCTGGATCGCCTGCGCCGCGAGGTGGAAGAGCGCCAGCCGGACGACCTGCGGCCGTTGCCGATGCTAGAGGTCCAGCATGAATTGCGGCCGCTGGTGGAGTCGCTGAACCACTTCACCCAGCGCCTGCGCAGCCTGTTCGAGCGGCAGTCGCAGTTCATCGCCGATGCCGCCCACGAGTTGCGCACGCCGCTGGCGGCGCTCAAGGCGCGCCTGGAACTGGGCCTGCGCGAGCAGGAGCCGGAAGCCTGGCGTTCGACCCTGGAGACCACGGCGAAGAACACCGACCGCCTGATCCACCTGGCCAACCAGCTGCTTTCCCTGGCGCGCATCGAAAGCGGCGCCCAGGCCATTGCCGAGGGTGGCGCCGAGCGTATCGACCTGACCGCCCTGGCCCGGGAACTGGGCCTGGCGCTGGCGCCGCTGGCCTATGCGCGGGGAGCCTCGCTGGCGCTGGAAAGCGCCGGGCCGGTGTGGATCCAGGGTGAACCGACGCTGCTCAACGAATTGCTCAGCAACCTGCTGGACAACGCGCTGGCGCACACCCCGCAGGGCGGCAACGTGATCCTCAGGGTGCTGGAGGGGGGCGTGCTGGAAGTGGAAGACGATGGTCCGGGAATTCCCGCCGCCGACCGCGAGCGGGTCTTCCAGCGCTTCTACCGGCGCGGCGACAGCCCCGGCAGCGGCCTGGGGCTGGCGATCGTCGGCGAGGTCTGCCGGGCGCACCGGGCGCAGATCCAGCTCGACCAGGGCGAACTGGGCGGCTTGCTGGTGCGGGTGCGCTTCCCGGCGGAGTAGGGCGGGGTCTATTGCAGCATGCTGGTGGCGGCTTCCAGGGCGCTGGAGAGGTCTTCGTCTTCCTTCATGTCGACGGTCGGCTCGAGGCCGAGCTTGGCGAACGCCGGGATCTGGCTCCAGTCCAGGCGGGTATAGGGATGCTCGCTGCCAAGGTAGCTCTGCAGGGTGGCGACCTGGACCAGGTCGGTATAGTCCGCGCGCGGCGAGTTGCGGGCGAAGTCCAGGTGCTGGCGCGGGACCTCGGCGATCGGCGCGGGGAAATCCCAGGCCTTGAGAATGCGCTCGCCGATCAGCGGATGGATGCGCTCGATCACATGGCTCAGGCTGATGGAGTCCGACAGCAGCTCGTTGTGATCCTCGGCGTAGGTGAGGATCGGCAGCACGCCGATCTGGTGCACCAGTCCGGCCAGGGTCGCCTGGTCCGGCGCCAGGCGGGTGTAGTGACGGGCCAGCACGTGGCAGATGCCGGCGATCTCGGTGCTCTTGTTCCAGACTTCGCGCATCTTGCGGTCGACCACGTCGGTGGTGGCCTGGAACATCTGCTCCATGGCCAGGCCGGTGGCCAGGTTGCAGGTGTAGTTGATGCCCAGCCGGCTGATCGCCATCTGCAGGTCGGTGATTTCCTTCGGGCTGCGCAGCAGCGGACTGTTCACCACGCGGATGATGCGCGCGGTCAGCGCCGCGTCGTTGCCGATCACCTTGCTCAGGGCCTGGATGCTGACATCCGGGTCTTCCGCCGCCTCACGGACCTGCAGGGCCACCTCGGGCAGGGTCGGCAGCACCAGTTCATCCTGATCGATGGCGCGGATCAGGTCCTGTTGGACTTTGTCGGCAAGCTTGCTCATGGCATTTCCTTTGAAAACGCAATGGCCGGAGCACGCTCTACGTGCACCGGCCATGGGAATACTGGCGGGCCGTCCGCGGACGGCGAGGCACAGTTTACGGTCAGCGCTGGATTTCGCGGTCGCTGTCCAGCGTGTAAGGCAGATTGAGGAGGACGAGCGGCGCTCCTTCGGCGCTTCCGAGGCTGATCCGGCCGTCGGCGACGGCGTCGTCCTGCAGCACGGCGAGCAATTCCACGCTGTTCTCCGGCGTACGGGCGGCCAGTACCACTTCGCCGACGCTGGTGGAATGGACTGGCGAGAACAGCCCGGTGCCGGGCGCCGGCACCTCGTCTGCGTCCAGCGCCAGGCGATACAGGCGGCGCTTGAGGCGGCCGAGATACTGCATGCGGGCGACGATTTCCTGGCCGGTATAGCAGCCCTTCTTGAAGCTGACCCCGCCGACCGCCTGCAGGTTGATCATCTGTGGGATGAACAGCTCGCGGGTAGCGCCGAACACCTGGCCGATGCCTGCGCGCACCTGGCCGAGCAGCCAATCGTCGAGCGGCGCCTCGCGGCTGTGCTCGCGGAGCGTGGCAAGCACCGCCTCGGCGCGCTGCGCCGGAACCCATAGCTCGACGCGGCCGTCGCCCAGGGCGACGGCGAGCAGGTCGCCGTGGCGGGCGATCCTGCCGCTCTCCGCCGGGGTGTCTATCCCCAGGGCGCGCAGTGCCTCGCTGGCGTCGCGCAAGCCTATGCGGAGCCAGGCTGCGCTCTCGTCGGTAAGGCTGGCCTTGGAGAATACGGCGTATTTCTTCAGGTCCGCCAACTGGGCCTCGAGCAGCTCGCCGGCCATCGCCAGCAGCAGGCCGTCGCCCTCGGGCAGGATGCGGAAGCTCGATAGCAGGCGGCCCTTGATGTTGCAGCGGCCGCCGAGGCTGGAGGTCTCGTCGTTGAGGTAGGCGAGGTTGCAGGTCAGCTGGCCCTGGAGGAACTTGGCGGCGTCAGGGCCGCGGACGGCGAGGATGCCTTCATGGACTAGCGGGGTGTGGAAAGCGGGGTCGGCCATTGCGATGCTGCGCGGTCAGTCAGTCAGGACCGTCATCATAGAACTCGGTCCGAGGCTTGTCAGCGGGCAAGAATGCCTGGCGCATCCGCCTTGGCGGTTGTCGGACACTTCCGAGGCCGCCGTCGGCATGGGCCTGCGTCCCGCGCGGATACCCTTGGTTTTCCGGGCAATACGACCAAGGGCGGACGCCGGCGGAGCGACGCCTCGTCATCGGGCCGCGCCATTCGAGCGCAACCGCCCTATAATGCCGGGCGTTTTCGAGGAGCCCGAACATGGCAGATGAAACCGAACTGAAACGACTCTACTGGCACAGCCGTCGCGGCATGCTGGAACTGGATGTGCTGCTGGTGCCTTTCGTGCAGGAGGTTTACCCGGGCCTGGACGCCGAGGACCAGGCGCGCTTCCGCAAGCTGCTGGAGTGCGAGGACCAGGACATGTTCGGTTGGTTCATGCAGCGCGGCGAGCCGGAAGACGCCGACCTGCGGCGGATGGTGCGGATGATCCTGGACCGTGTCCAGCCGGATTGAGCCGTTCGAATGCCGCTGGCGGGTCTCTCCGATCCTGCTGGCGGCGAGCCTGGCACTGTGGGCCCTGGCGCTGCTGTCGATCCTGCTGGCGGCGCTGCCGGTCTGGCTGAAGCCGCCGCTTGCGCTGGTCTGCCTGGCCTACGGTGCCTGGGGGCTGTACCGCCAGGTACTGCTGCGCGGCTCGCGGGCCTTCCGCGGCTTGCGCCATGACGAGCGGGGCTGGCAGCTGTGGAGCGCCGGAAGCGGCTGGCAAGCGGTGCAATTGCGCCCTGACAGCCTGGCGTTGCCCTGGCTGATCGTACTGCGCGTGCGCCTGCCGGGCCGCTGGCGCATCCTCGGCTGCTGTATCCCGGCCGATGCATTGGGCGCCGACAGCCATCGGCGCCTGCGTGTCCGCCTGCGCTTCAGTCGCCGTAGATGGGCGGCACCAGGATAGTGTCGCGGGCTTCGGGCAGCAGGTCCGGATAATCCAGCGTGTAGTGCAGGCCCCGGCTTTCGCGGCGCTGCATGGCCGAGCGGATGATCAGTTCGGCGACCAGTGCCAGGTTGCGCAACTCGATCAGGTCGCGGCTGACCTTGTAGTTGCTGTAGAACTCGTCGATCTCGCTGAGCAGCAGGCGTACCCGGTGCTGGGCGCGCTGCAGGCGCTTGTTGGTGCGCACGATACCGACGTAGTCCCACATGAAACGCCGCAGTTCGTCCCAGTTGTGCGCGATGATCACGTCCTCGTCGGAGTCGGTGACCTGGCTGGCGTCCCAGCTCGGCAGGCTTTCCGGCACGGGCGTGCCGGGCAGGCGCTGGAGCATGTCGGCGGCGGCAGAGCGGGCATAGACGAAGCATTCCAGCAGCGAATTGCTGGCCATGCGGTTGGCGCCGTGCAGGCCGGTGAAGGTGGTTTCGCCGATGGCGTAGAGGCCCGGCACGTCGGTATGCCCGTGCTGGTCGACGAGCACGCCGCCGCAGGTATAGTGAGCGGCCGGCACTACCGGGATCGGTTGCTGGGTAATGTCGATGCCGAAGTCCAGGCAGCGCTCGTAGACGGTGGGGAAGTGCGCCTTGATGAACTCGGCCGGCTTGTGGCTGATGTCCAGGTAGACACAGTCGATCCCCAGACGCTTCATTTCATGGTCGATGGCGCGGGCCACGATGTCCCGGGGCGCCAGTTCGCCACGCGGGTCGAAGCGCGGCATGAAACGCTCGCCATTGGGCAGGCGGAGCAGGGCGCCTTCGCCGCGCAATGCCTCGGTGATGAGGAAACTCTTGGCCTGCGGGTGGTACAGGCAGGTCGGGTGGAACTGGTTGAACTCCAGGTTGCCGACCCGGCAGCCGGCGCGCCAGGCCATGGCGATGCCGTCGCCGGAGTTGCCGTCGGGATTGCTGGTATAAAGGTAGACCTTGCTCGCGCCACCGGAGGCCAGCACGCTGAAGCGGGCACGGAAGGTATCGACTTCGCCGCTTTCCCGATTCAGCACGTAGGCGCCCAGGCAGCGCTTGCTCGGCAGGCCTAGCTTGCGCTCGGTGATCAGGTCGACCGCCACCCGCTGCGACAGCAACTCGATGTTCGGTCGCCGCCGGGCCTGGGCCAGCAAGGTATTGAAGATCGCGGCGCCGGTGGCGTCGGCGGCATGGATGATGCGCCGGTGGCTGTGCCCGCCTTCGCGGGTCAGGTGGTATTCGAAGCTGCCTTCCTCGTGGTTGTGCTGCTCGTCGCGGGTGAAGGGCACCCCCTGTTCGATCAGCCACTGGATCGCTTCGCGGCTATGCTCCACGGTGAAGCGCACCGCATCCTCGCGGCACAGGCCGCCACCGGCGACCAGGGTGTCCTCGACGTGGGATTCCACGGTGTCGGTATCGTCCAGCACGGCGGCCACGCCGCCCTGGGCCCAGTAGGTCGAGCCCTGCGACAGTTCGCCCTTGCTGAGGACGGCGATGCGCAGGTGTTCCGGAAGGGTCAAGGCCAGACTCAGGCCGGCGGCGCCGCTGCCGATGACCAGTACATCGTGTTGATAATGTTGGCTCATGCCCGCATTTCCCCGTGGTGGAGCCCTAGTATATAGAAGGGCCTGGCGGCACAATAGCGCACCCCCGCTGCCGGTCCGGCGGATGAGCTGCGGGCCTGTCATCGGCAGGCGTCATCAGAGCGGGGCGATGTAGTGCTGGAACTTTCTTAGACGCATCGGTTCCAAAGCAGGATGCCTGAAGACCTCGTCCGGTTGGCCTACCCAGCGGCACAGAGGCCGGGCCCTGAGCCCGATGCAATCCATTTTCGCGGGGCCCGGACACGATGTCCGGGGCCGCACGTCACGAGCGAGGAAAAAACTCGTGACGCATGCTTGGAGGGGAGAACTTTTGCAAGAAGCCCGAGTCTATCTTGGCAAGACGATTCGCTGGGACGCTCGAAGCTCCTCCAGGTTCGAAGAGGAGCTTTCATGCTAACCCAGGAACAGGATCAGCAACTGGTTGAACGGGTACAGCGCGGAGACAAGCGGGCTTTCGATCTGCTGGTACTGAAATACCAGCACAAGATACTGGGATTGATCGTGCGGTTCGTGCACGACGCTCAGGAAGCCCAGGACGTAGCGCAGGAAGCCTTCATCAAGGCATACCGTGCGCTCGGCAATTTCCGCGGCGATAGTGCTTTTTATACCTGGCTGTATCGGATCGCCATCAACACCGCGAAGAACCACCTGGTCGCTCGCGGGCGTCGGCCACCGGACAGCGATGTGACCGCAGAGGATGCGGAGTTCTTCGAGGGCGACCACGCCCTGAAGGACATCGAGTCGCCGGAACGGGCGATGTTGCGGGATGAGATCGAGGCCACCGTGCACCAGACCATCCAGCAGTTGCCCGAGGATTTGCGCACGGCCCTGACCCTGCGCGAGTTCGAAGGTTTGAGTTACGAAGATATCGCCACCGTGATGCAGTGTCCGGTGGGGACGGTACGGTCGCGGATCTTCCGCGCTCGTGAAGCAATCGACAAAGCTCTGCAGCCTTTGTTGCGAGAAGCCTGACACAGCGGCAAATGCCAAGAGAGGTATCGCTATGAGTCGTGAAGCCCTGCAGGAAACTCTGTCCGCTGTGATGGATAACGAAGCGGATGAACTCGAGTTGCGGCGGGTGCTCGCAGCTTGCGGCGAGGATGCCGAGCTGCGTTCCACCTGGTCGCGTTACCAGTTGGCGCGGTCCGTCATGCACCGCGAGCCTACCCTGCCGAAGCTGGATATCGCTGCGGCGGTCTCTGCTGCCCTGGCCGACGAGGCCGCTCCGCCGAAAGCGGAGAAGGGACCGTGGCGGATGGTCGGTCGCCTGGCGGTCGCTGCCTCGGTGACCCTGGCGGTGCTGGCCGGCGTGCGTCTGTACAACCAGAACGACGCCCTGCCGCAGATGGCGCAACAGGGGACCACCCCGCAGATCGCCCTGCCTCAGGTGAAAGGCCCGGCCGTGCTGGCCGGCTACAGCGAAGAGCAGGGGGCGCCGCAGGTGATCACCAACTCCTCGTCCAGCGATACCCGCTGGCATGAGCAGCGTCTGCCGATCTACCTGCGTCAGCACGTGCAACAATCCGCCGTCAGTGGTACAGAGAGCGCGCTGCCCTACGCTCGGGCAGCCAGCCTGGAAAACCGCTGAGGAGAGACATGCGCACCACCTCCCTGTTGCTTTTGCTTGGCAGCCTGATGGCGGTTCCCGCCACTCAGGCTGCCGACGCTTCCGACTGGCTGAATCGTCTCGCCGAGGCCGATCGCCAGAACAGTTTCCAAGGCACCTTCGTCTACGAGCGCAATGGCAGCTTCTCCACCCATGAGATCTGGCATCGCGTGGAGAGCGATGGTGCGGTTCGCGAGCGCCTGCTCCAGCTCGACGGCGCGCGCCAGGAAGTGGTCCGGGTCGACGGGCGCACCCAGTGCATCAGCGGCGGCCTTGCCGACCAACTGGCCGATGCCCAGCTGTGGCCGGTGCGCAAGTTCGATCCCTCCCAGCTGGCTTCCTGGTACGACCTGCGCCTGGTCGGCGAATCCCGTGTCGCCGGCCGCCCGGCAGTGGTCCTTGCGGTGACTCCGCGCGACCAGCATCGCTACGGCTTCGAGCTGCACCTGGACCGCGACACCGGCCTGCCGTTGAAGTCGCTGCTGCTGAACGAGAAGGGGCAGTTGCTCGAGCGCTTCCAGTTCACCCAGTTGAATACCGGCGCGGCACCTGCCGAAGACCAGTTGCAGGCGGGCGCCGAATGCCAGGTCGTCGGCCCGGCCAAGGCCGACGGCGAGAAGACCGTGGCCTGGCGCTCGGAATGGCTGCCGCCAGGTTTCACCCTGACCCGCAGTTTCATGCGTCGCAGTCCGGTCACCCCCGATCCGGTCGCCTGCCTGACCTATGGCGATGGCCTGGCACGATTCTCGGTGTTCATCGAGCCGCTGCACGGTGCCATGGTTGGCGACGCGCGCAGCCAGCTCGGCCCGACCGTGGTGGTTTCCAAGCGCCTGCAGACCGATGACGGCGGCCAGATGGTGACCGTCGTCGGCGAAGTGCCGCTGGGCACCGCCGAGCGGGTGGCGCTGTCCATCCGGCCCGAGGCCGCCGCCCAGAAATGATCGAGGAGCAGGGGCGAGTGGTGGCGACCGAGCCGGGAGCGGTATGGGTCGAGACCGTGCGCCGCAGTACCTGCTCGTCCTGCTCGGCCAATGCCGGTTGCGGCCAGGGGCTGATGCAGCGCCTGGGCGTCGGCGCGGGGCGTGCCCGGGTGCGCGCGTTGAGCGACCTGAGCCTGCGGGTCGGCGATGCGGTCGTCCTAGGAATTCATGAAGACCTGTTGTTGCGCGCCTCCGTCCTCTTCTATCTTTTCCCTCTGCTCGGGTTTTTCGTGGCAGCATTGCTGGCGACCCGGGCGGGCCTTGTCGAACCTCTGATCATCGTGTCCGGGCTGGCGGGTTTGCTGGCGGCCTGGCTATTGGTGCGTCGGCATGCTCGTCGTCATGCCGATGATCCAGCCTCGCAGCCGGTGGTTCTGCGAGCGCTGATTTCCGGGCCGTCCGATTCGGCCTGAGTCTTTCTCTTCCCTCGAACATCACGGGAGCTGTAGTCGATGCATACCCTAAAACGCTGTATGGCTGCGATGGTGGCCTTGCTGGCCTTGAGCCTGGCGATGACGGCCCGGGCAGAACTGCCGGACTTCACGCCTTTGGTCGAACAGGCGTCGCCGGCGGTGGTGAATATCAGTACGCGGCAGAAGCTGCCGGATCGCGCCATGGCGCGCGGGCAGCTGTCGATCCCCGACCTCGAAGGGCTGCCGCCGATGTTCCGCGACTTCCTCGAACGCAGCATCCCGCAGGTTCCGCGCAATCCGCGCGGCCAGCAGCGCGAGGCGCAATCGCTGGGTTCCGGCTTCATCATCTCCAACGACGGCTACATCCTCACCAACAATCACGTCGTGGCCGATGCCGACGAGATCCTGGTGCGCCTGTCCGACCGTAGCGAGCACAAGGCCAAGCTGGTCGGCGCGGACCCGCGCAGCGACGTGGCGGTGCTGAAGATCGAGGCGAAGAACCTGCCGACCCTGAAACTGGGCGATTCGAACAAGCTGAAAGTGGGCGAATGGGTCCTGGCCATCGGTTCGCCGTTCGGCTTCGATCACTCGGTCACCGCCGGTATCGTCAGTGCCAAGGGTCGTAGCCTGCCGAACGAGAGCTACGTACCCTTCATCCAGACCGACGTGGCGATCAACCCGGGTAACTCCGGCGGTCCGCTGCTGAACCTGCAGGGCGAAGTGGTCGGCATCAACTCGCAGATCTTCACCCGTTCCGGCGGCTTCATGGGCCTGTCCTTCGCCATTCCGATCGATGTCGCGCTGAACGTCGCCGACCAGTTGAAGAAAGCCGGCAAGGTCAGTCGCGGCTGGCTGGGCGTGGTGATCCAGGAAGTGAACAAGGATCTCGCCGAGTCCTTCGGCCTCGACAAGCCGTCCGGCGCGCTGGTGGCGCAACTGGTGGAAGACGGCCCGGCGGCCAAGGGTGGCCTGCAGGTGGGCGATGTGATCCTCAGCCTGAACGGCCAGTCGATCAACGAGTCCGCCGACCTGCCGCACCTGGTGGGCAACATGAAGCCGGGCGACAAGATCAACCTGGACGTGATTCGCAACGGCCAGCGCAAGTCCCTGAGCATGGCGGTAGGCAGCCTTCCGGACGACGACGAGGAAATCGCCTCGATGGGCGCTCCGGGCGCCGAGCGCAGCAGCAACCGCCTGGGCGTGACCGTCGCCGACCTGACCGCCGAGCAGCGCAAGAGCCTGGATATCCAGGGCGGCGTGGTGATCAAGGAAGTCCAGGACGGTCCGGCCGCGGTCATCGGCCTGCGTCCGGGCGATGTCATCACCCACCTGGACAACAAGGCGGTGACCTCGACCAAGGTCTTCGCCGACGTGGCCAAGGCCCTGCCGAAGAACCGTTCGGTTTCGATGCGGGTGCTGCGCCAGGGACGCGCCAGCTTCATTACCTTCAAGCTGGCCGAATAAGCCGGCTGGCGAAAAAAGGGCGGTTTCCACCGCCCTTTTTCATGCCCGTCAATCCGTTACCTGCGTGACGCCTTGCCCGAGCATCAGGTAAACTCCCCGGCTATTTTTCGGCGGATTGCCGCCCTTGCCCTTTTCGAGTGTGTTGAGCCGTGAGCGACCTGAGCCATATCCGCAATTTCTCCATCATTGCCCATATCGACCATGGCAAGTCGACGCTGGCCGATCGCTTCATCCAGATGTGCGGCGGCCTCTCCGATCGCGAAATGGAGGCCCAGGTCCTGGACTCCATGGACCTGGAGCGCGAGCGCGGGATCACCATCAAGGCCCACAGCGTGACCCTGCACTACAAGGCGCAGGACGGTAAGACCTACCAGCTCAACTTCATCGATACCCCCGGCCACGTCGACTTCACCTACGAAGTCAGCCGCTCGCTGGCCGCCTGCGAGGGCGCGCTGCTGGTAGTGGACGCCGGCCAGGGCGTCGAGGCGCAGTCCGTCGCCAACTGCTACACCGCCATCGAGCAGGGGCTGGAAGTGATGCCCGTGCTGAACAAGATGGACCTGCCCCAGGCCGAGCCGGAGCGGGTGAAAGAGGAAATCGAGAGCATCATCGGCATCGACGCCACCGACGCCGTGGCCTGCAGCGCCAAGAGCGGGATGGGCGTGCTGGAGGTGCTGGAGCGCCTGGTGACCGCCATCCCCGCCCCGGAAGGCGAGATCGAGGCGCCGCTGCAGGCGCTGATCATCGACTCCTGGTTCGACAACTACCTCGGCGTGGTCTCGCTGGTACGGGTGAAGAACGGCCGGGTGAAGAAGGGCGACAAGATCCTGGTGAAGTCCACCGGCAAGGTCCACCAGGTGGACAGCGTCGGGGTATTCACTCCGAAGCACACCGAGACCGTCGACCTGAAGGCGGGCGAGGTGGGCTTCATCATCGCCGGTATCAAGGATATCCACGGCGCGCCGGTGGGCGATACGCTGACCCTGAACAACACGCCGGACGTCGAGGTCCTGCCGGGCTTCAAGCGGGTCAAGCCGCAGGTCTACGCGGGCCTGTTCCCGGTCAGCTCGGACGATTTCGAGGACTTCCGCGACGCCCTGCAGAAACTGACCCTCAACGACTCGTCGCTGCAATACGAGCCGGAAAGCTCCGAAGCCCTGGGCTTCGGCTTCCGTTGCGGCTTCCTCGGCATGCTGCACATGGAGATCATCCAGGAGCGCCTGGAGCGCGAATACGACCTGGACCTGATCACCACCGCGCCCACGGTGGTCTTCGAGATCGTGCAGAAGAATGGCGAGATCATCTACGTCGACAACCCGTCCAAGCTCCCGGACCTGGCGTCGATCCAGGAAATGCGCGAACCGATCTGCCGCGCCACCATCCTGGTGCCCAAGGACCACCTGGGCAACGTGATCACCCTGTGCATCGAGAAGCGCGGCGTGCAGCGCGACATGCACTTCCTCAGCGGCCAGGTGCAGGTGGTCTACGACCTGCCGATGAACGAGGTGGTGCTCGACTTCTTCGATCGCCTCAAGTCCACCAGCCGCGGCTATGCTTCCCTGGACTACAGCTTCGATCGTTTCGAGCCGTCCAACCTGGTTCGTCTCGACGTGCTGATCAATGGCGAGAAGGTCGACGCCCTCGCCCTGATCGTCCACCGCGACAACGCCCCCTACAAGGGCCGCCAGCTGGTGGAGAAAATGAAGGAACTGATCCCGCGGCAGATGTTCGACGTGGCGATCCAGGCAGCCATCGGTGGGCAGATCATCGCCCGCTCGACGGTCAAGGCGCTCAGGAAGAACGTGCTGGCCAAGTGTTACGGTGGCGACGTGAGCCGTAAACGCAAGCTGCTGGAGAAGCAGAAGGCTGGTAAGAAAAGGATGAAGCAGGTCGGTAGCGTGGAAATTCCCCAGGAAGCCTTCCTCGCCGTGCTCAAAGTGGATAGCTAGAACCCATGACACTCAATTTCCCGTTGTTGCTGGTCATCGCCGTGGCTGTATGCGGCGCCCTGGCCCTGGTCGACCTGGTGCTGTTCGCGCCGCGTCGGCGGGCCGCGATCTCTTCCTACGAAGGGCAGGTGAACGAGCCCGATCCGGCAGTGCTGGAGAAGCTCAACAAGGAACCGCTGCTGGTGGAGTACGGCAAGTCGTTCTTCCCGGTGCTGTTCATCGTGCTGGTGCTGCGTTCCTTCCTGGTCGAGCCGTTCCAGATTCCCTCGGGGTCGATGAAACCTACCCTCGAGGTCGGCGATTTCATCCTGGTCAACAAGTTCGCCTACGGTATCCGCCTGCCGGTGCTGGACACCAAGGTGATCCCGATCGGTGATCCGCAGCGCGGCGATGTCATGGTGTTCCGCTATCCCAGCGAACCGAACATCAACTACATCAAGCGCGTGGTCGGCCTGCCCGGCGACACCGTGCGCTACACCAAGGAAAAGCGCCTGTACGTCAACGGCGAGCTGGTGGCGGAGAAACTGGTCGGCGAGGAACCGGGCACCCTGGGCAGCGTGACCCTGTACCAGGAGAAGCTGGGCCAGGCCGAGCACCTGATCCGCAAGGAAATGAGCCGCTATCGCATCGAGCCCGACCGCCAGTGGACCATTCCCGCCGGCCACTACTTCATGATGGGCGACAACCGCGACAACTCCAACGACAGCCGCTACTGGAACGATCCGAAGATCCCCAAGGATCTGCTGGGCATGGTTCCGGACCGCAATATCGTCGGCAAGGCCTTCGCTGTATGGATGAGCTGGCCCGATCCGAAGATGAGCAACCTGCCGAACTTCTCCCGGGTCGGCGTGATTCACTGACCTGTGCGCAGGTTCGCCACGCGGAAGGGCGCTCCTGCTGAATAATCGCGAAGCGGGGCTGCTCCCGAGGGCAGCCCCGCTTTCACTTCCGCGAACGCCGCCGCAGGGCCCTGCCCGATGGCGTTACCGCTCGCTGGACGGAATAACTACACTGACATGAGGTCCGACATGAGGTTCGCGCGTTCGCAGAAGGGGATGTCCCTGCTGGGGTGGCTGGTGGTGCTGGGCGTGGTGGCGTTCTTCGCCAGCGCCGCGTTCAAGATCATCCCGCACTACTTGGATTACTACTCGCTGGAGAAGGTGATCACTTCCGTGGAGACCGACAAGGCGGCCGAGGTGCGTTCCGTGCCGGAGTTCTACAGCTACGTCGGCAAGGGGATGCAGATCAACGGCATCCGCAACCTGGACCTGGAGAAGGCCCTGGAGGTGCAACTGGAAGACAACCAATTCCGGGCGCACCTGAAATATGAAAAACGCGAGCCACTGATCAGCAATATCGACCTGGTGGTCCACTTCGACAAAGAATTCCGTGTACGCATGCCGTGAGTAATTCGCTGGACCGACTCGAGCGCAAGCTCGGCTATACCTTCAAAGACCGGGACCTGATGGTCCTGGCCCTGACCCATCGCAGCTACGCCGGGCGCAACAACGAGCGCCTGGAGTTCCTCGGTGACGCCATTCTCAACTTCGTCATCGGCGAGGCGCTGTTCCACCACTTCCCGCAGGCTCGCGAAGGCCAGCTTTCGCGCCTGCGCGCGCGATTGGTCAAGGGCGAGACCCTGGCCCTGCTGGCGCGCGGCTTCGAGGTGGGCGACTACCTGCGGCTGGGCTCGGGCGAGCTGAAGAGCGGCGGGTTCCGCCGCGAGTCGATCCTCGCCGATGCGATGGAAGCCCTGATCGGCGCCATCTACCTGGATACCGGCATGGACTCCGCGCGCGAGCGGATCATCGCCTGGCTCGGACCGCAACTGCGCGAGCTGACCCCGGTGGACACCAACAAGGACCCCAAGACCCGCCTGCAGGAGTTCCTGCAGTCGCGTGGCTGCGACCTGCCGCGCTACGAGGTGGTGGATATCCAGGGCGAACCCCATTGCCGGACCTTCTTCGTCGATTGCGAAGTGGCCCTGCTGAGCGACAAGACCCACGGGCACGGCGGCAGCCGCCGCATCGCCGAGCAGGTGGCCGCGGCCGCCGCGCTGGTGGCCCTGGGCGTGGAGAATGGCCATGACTGACATGCACGACGACATCCCCGCCGGCAGCCGTTGCGGCTACGTGGCGATCGTGGGGCGCCCCAATGTGGGCAAGTCCACCCTGCTCAACCACATCCTCGGGCAGAAGCTGGCGATCACCTCGCGCAAGCCGCAGACCACCCGCCACAACATGCTCGGGATCAAGACCGAGGGCGAGGTGCAGGCCGTCTACGTCGATACGCCCGGCCTGCACAAGAGCGGCGAGAAGGCCCTCAACCGCTACATGAACCGTACCGCCAGCGCGGCATTGAAGGATGTCGACGTGGTGATCTTCGTGGTCGACCGCACCCGCTGGACCGAAGAGGACCAGATGGTCCTGGAGCGCGTGCAGTACGTCAGTTGCCCGGTGCTGATCGCGGTGAACAAGACCGACCGCATCGAGGAAAAGGCCGACCTGCTGCCGCACCTCGAATGGCTCACCCAGCAGTTGCCGAAGGCCGAGGTAGTACCGATCTCGGCGCAGCACGGGACCAACCTGGACGTGCTGGAGAAGCTGGTCGCCGAGCGTCTGCCGGAAAGCGAGCACTTCTTCCCCGAAGACCAGATCACCGACCGCAGCAGCCGCTTCCTGGCCGCCGAGCTGGTCCGCGAGAAGATCATGCGCCAGCTCGGCGCCGAGCTGCCCTACCAGATCACCGTGGAGATCGAGGAGTTCAAGCAGGAAGGTCGCATCCTGCATATCCATGCGCTGATCCTGGTGGAGCGCGAGGGGCAGAAGAAGATCATCATCGGCGACAAGGGCGAGCGGATCAAAAGCATCGGCCAGAACGCGCGCAAAGACATGGAAGTGCTGTTCGACTCCAAGGTCATGCTCAACCTCTGGGTCAAGGTCAAGGGCGGCTGGTCCGACGACGAGCGCGCCCTGCGCTCGCTGGGCTACGGCGACCTCTGACCGTTCCCGGCAGCCCGGCGCCAGCCGGGCGCCATCCCTCTCGCGCCCGGTCGACCCGCCATGTCCTTCGCCGCCGCCCAAGCCACCTACGTGCTGCATAGCCGGCCGTACAAGGAAACCAGCGCCCTGGTGGACTTCTTCACCCCGCTGGGTCGCCTGCGCGCGGTCCTGCGCGGCGCCCGCGGCAAGGCTGGCGCCCTGGCGCGGCCATTCGTGCCGCTGGAAGCGGAGTGGCGCGGGCGCGGCGAACTGAAGACCGTGGCCCGCCTGGAAAGCGCCGGTGTTCCCAACCTGCTCAATGGCCAGGCGCTGTTCAGCGGTCTCTACCTCAACGAGCTGTTGATCCGCCTGTTGCCGGCGGAAGACCCGCAGCCGGAAATCTTCGCCCACTACGCCGCGACCCTGCCGCTGCTGGCGGCGGGGCGCCCCATCGAACCGCTGCTGCGCGCGTTCGAATGGCGCCTGCTGGAGCAACTGGGCTATGGTTTCGCTCTCGATGTCGACATCGATGGGCGCCCGATCGAGCCGCAGGCGTTGTACCAGCTTTTGCCAGAGGCCGGCCTGGAGCCGGTGGCGCAACTGCAACCCGGGCTGTTCCAGGGCTCCGAACTGTTATCCATGGCCGACGCCGACTGGAGCGCCCCCGGCGCCCTGGCGGCGGCCAAGCGCCTGATGCGCCAGGCGCTCGCTCCCCATCTGGGCGGCCGGCCGCTGGTCAGCCGCGAGCTGTTCATGAACCGTAAGGAGTCACCCCGTGACTGAAGCCACTCGAATTCTGCTCGGCGTGAACATCGATCACGTCGCCACCCTGCGCCAGGCCCGGGGCACCCGCTATCCGGACCCGGTGAAGGCCGCCCTGGACGCCGAGGAAGCCGGCGCCGACGGTATCACCGTGCACCTGCGCGAGGACCGCCGGCATATCCAGGAACGCGACGTGCGGGTGCTCAAGGAAGTGCTGCAGACGCGGATGAACTTCGAGATGGGGGTCACCGAGGAAATGCTCGCCTTCGCCGAGGAGATCCGGCCGGCGCATAGCTGCCTGGTCCCCGAGCGCCGCGAGGAACTGACCACCGAGGGCGGCCTCGACGTCGCCGGCCAGGAACAGCGCATCCGCGACGCGGTGCGACGCCTGGCTGCGGTGGGCAGCGAAGTGTCGCTGTTCATCGATCCCGATCCGCGGCAGATCGAGGCCTCCGCCCGGGTCGGCGCGCCGGCTATCGAACTGCATACCGGTCGCTACGCCGACGCCGAAGACCCCGAGGAGCAGGCCCGCGAGCTGCAGCGGGTACGCGAGGGCGTGGCCCTCGGGCGTTCCCTCGGCCTGATCGTCAACGCCGGGCATGGCCTGCACTACCACAATGTCGAGCCGGTCGCGGCCATCGACGGCATCAACGAGCTGAACATCGGCCACGCCATCGTCGCCCACGCCCTGTTCGTCGGCTTCAGGCAGGCGGTGGCCGAGATGAAAGCGCTGATGCTGGCCGCGGCGACCAAGCGCTGAGGCAATCGCGCCCCGCTTCCCGTCGACCTGCGGGGCGGATGAAAGCATGAAAAAAAGCCCATCCGAGGATGGGCTTTTCCCTATTCGCTGTCAGGGCTTGCGCGCCACCAGCGTGGCGCGCATCGGTGCCGGCAGGCCTTCGACGGTTCGCGAACGGTCCTGCGGATCGAGGAATTCCGGCAGCGACTGGAAACGCATCCATTCGGTGGAGCGTTGTTCCTCGACGCTGGTCAGGCTGACGTCGACGCAGCGCGCGTCGGCGAACCCGGCGCGGCGCAGCCAGAGCTCCAGGGCTGCCACCGAGGGCAGGAACCAGACGTTGCGCATCTGCGCGTAGCGGTCCTCGGGCACCAGCACGGTGCTGGCGTCGCCTTCCACCACCAGGGTCTCCAGGACCAGTTCGCCGCCGCGCTTCAGGCAGTCCTTGAGCGCCAGCAGGTGGTCGATGGGCGAGCGACGGTGATAGAGCACGCCCATGGAGAATACCGTGTCGAAGCCTTCGAGCTTCTCCGGCAGGTCTTCCAGGGCCAGCGGCAGGTGCCAGGCCGGCAGCTCCGGCAGGTAGCGCTTGGCGGCGAGGAACTGGCAGAGGAACAGCCAGTTCGGATCGACCCCGACCACGCTTTCCGCGCCGGCGCCGAGCATGCGCCACTGGTAGTAGCCGTTGCCGCAGCCGACGTCGAGGACGCGTTTGCCACGCAGTTCGACATGTGGCGAGACACGCTCCCATTTCCAGTCGGAACGCCATTCGGTATCGACCTGTACGCCGAAGAAGTCGAACGGCCCCTTGCGCCAGGGAATCAGCCCTTGCAGCGCTTCCTTCACCTGCGCTTGTAGCGCCGCATCGTGGTCGCTGTGCAGGGCGAAGCGCTGGGCCAGTTCGACCTTCGGCGCGGGCACCTGGGGCAGGCGCTGGACCGCGCTCCACCAACGGGCCAGGTCGCCGTGGCCTTCCTCGATGCGCGCGGCGATCTGCGCGGGCAGGCTGGTCGCCCAGCCGTACAGCGGAGAGCCGGCGAGGTGTCGCTGGAGGGCGTCGAGGGCGAGGTGCTGGATCATGGCAGGGCGATCATCGAGGCGAAGTTGAGACACTGGAACCATTGGCTGACCCGGCTGAAGCCGGCGGCCAGGAGCCGTTCACGGTGTTCCTCGAAGGTGTCGGGGAGCATGACGTTTTCCAGCGCGCTGCGCTTCTGCGCGATCTCCAGCTCGCTGTAGCCGTTGGCACGCTTGAAGGCGATGTGCAGGTCGGTGAGCAGCGCGTGCTCCTGCGCATCGGCGAAGCGCAGTTTCTCCGAGAGGATCAGCGCGCCGCCGGGCAGCAGTGCCTGGCGGATCCTGCGCAGCAGGCCGAGGCGCTGGTCGGGGGCGACGAACTGCAGGGTGAAGTTCATCGCCACCAGCGAGGTGGGTTGCAGGTCCAGGGCGAGAATGTCGGCCTCGATCAGCTCGACCGGCAGCAGCTCCTGGTACATGGCGTCCTGGGCATGCAGGTATTCACTGCAGCGCTCGATCATCGCGTGCGAGTTGTCCACCCCGATCACCCGGCAGCCGTCGTTGCGGACGTGGCGGCGCAACGACTGGGTGACCGCGCCGAGCGAGCAGCCTAGGTCGTAGAGCACGCTGTTCGGCTGGGCGAACTGCGCGCCGAGTACGCCGATGTTCTCGACGATGGTGGGGTAGCCCGGCACGGAGCGCTTGATCATGTCGGGGAACACGCGCACCACGTCTTCGTTGAACACGAAGTCGGCGACACGTTGCTGGGGTTGGGCGAACAGGCGATCGGACTCGCTCACGCGGGTGACCTCGGGCATCACGGCTTTTCAGGGGGCCGAATTGTAGCCGAGGGATGAGCGTCGCCCAACTGCGCGGCGACGATTCACCCATGCGCGCAGGCGAATCACCTGAGCTTGTCGGAGAAGTACTCTCCCGCGCCCTGCAGCGGACCCAGCGGGTTCTTCTTGTCTTCCAGGCGATGGATGTTCGGTTCGCCGTTGCTGACCTTGTGCACCAGCACGTCGTTGACGAAGACGAACACCGCCTTGAACGACCAGCCCTGCAACTCCCGTTTCTTGCGGAAGTTGAACACGTCCGCCCAGAAGCTGCCGACCCGCTGGGTGTCGGTCTTGCTGAAATCGAAGGCGTAGCCGATGCAACGGTCCTTCGCTTCCAGGCATTGCACCAGGCCGCCCGGCAGGTAATCGATGGGGATGTTCGGCTGGATGAACATGAGCCGCACGTCGATGAACGACAGCATGCGGCCGTTGCCCTGGGTCAATGGATCGAAACCCAGCCCGAACAGCTGCGAACGGGTCGTGCTGCCGGGTTGCGCCTGGGAATAGCGCAGTTCGGCATCGAGGTAGTCGACGAAGGGGGATTGGACTTCCGCTCGTTCGCTGGGCAGCAGGCTGCCGCAGGAGGAAACGAAGACAGTGGATGCCCAGAGCAGTGAGTAACGAAGAGCGGTGCCCATGACGCGCCTCCTTTCGGTGCCGTCGTAGATTGAGTAATAGACGACGCCAAAAAGGCCTGCCGGAATTTATTCAATCGGCTGAAAGCAGCGTGGTTGCTGGTCTGGCGGCGGATTTCCGGCGGCCCGGAAAGTCATTCGAAAGAAAGCCTATAGCGCTCGCCGAGGACCTTCAGGGTGCCTTCGCGACGCAGTTGGCGCAGCCCTTCGTCGAGTTCCGCGAGACGCGCGTCGACCTCCGGCAGGTGCGGACTGAGGCCGACGTGCAGCGGCTGCCGCCCGGGCAGTTCGCCAGCGCGGCGGACCTGTCCGGCGAGCTGCGGATGATGCTCCAGGTAGTGCTCGATGATGTCGCGGTCTTCCAATAGCACGTCGATGCGGCCGAGCAGCAGTTTCTGCAGGTTGCGCGGCAGCACGCGCTCGCCGCCGAGGACCTGCAGGTGCAGGTCGTCGTCGCCGGCCTGGCTGCGCCAGGCTTCGAAGCGCGGATTGTTCACGTAGCCCTGGGCGAGGCCCAGGCGCTGGCCGAGCAGGGATGCATCGCCGGAGTAGCGCCAGTCGCTGTCGTGGCGGGTGTAGAAGGCCAGCCCGACCCAGCCGATGGGCTCGCTGCCGACCCGCAGGCCGTCGAGTCCATAGGCGCCGACCAGGCCGTCGCGATGGCCGTCGCGGACCATCTGCACGGCGCGCGGCCAGGGCAGGCTGTCGAAGTGCGGTGGCTCCCGAAGGACCTGGCTGAGCGCCTCGACCAGGTAGCCGGGCCGCTGCGGCGTGCCAGGGCACAGGTAGGGGCAGCCGTCGTCGCCTGCGAAGCGCAACGGTTCGGCCAGCGAGAGCAGAGGAGCGGCGCAGGACAGGGCGAGCAGGACGAAGGAGGCGCGGAGCATGGAGTCCTCGGGGCGACGGGGCCTGTCAGGATAGGCCAGGTCGCCACGGCGCAGGACGTCGGTCTTCGTACAGAATGTGTCCGCCGCGGGCAGCGGTTTCAGCGCACCTGGATCGCGCAGGAAAAGCTTTCCGCCGGTTCCGCGTCCTTTTCCCAGGGCCGCCGGTAGACCAGTTCCAGGCGGTCGTCGCCGCTGGCGGCGACGCGGAAGCGCCAGGTCGATTCGCCGCCGCTGCCAACCAGGCCACTGTCTTCTTCGGAATTGCTGTAGACCTCCGGGCCAAGGCGCTTGAGCACGCTGGCAGCAGGGTTGCGCAGTTCCCAGCGGAAGCCGGTGGTGGGATTGCTCGGCAGGGTCAGCACCAGTTCCTGGCCTTGCGTCAGCTTCAGCGGCGAACAGTCGTCGGCGTCGTCCAGGGTGACCACCGGCTTCTGTTGCCCGGCGCAGCCGGCCAGGACCACGATGGACAATGGCAGCAGCAGACGGGGGGGGGAAAAGGACATGCAGCGCTCCTCGGCTCGAATGGAAAGGGCGCCAGCATAAACCCTGCTGGCGCCCGAGTGCCAAGGTTGGCGCGGCGGACGGCTGAACCGGTCGGCCATCCGCCGCCGGCTCAGGCCGGGAACAGCACCTTGGCCACGTCGCCGTAGCGCTTGGCGAAATGCACGGTCAGCCCTTCCCTGAGATAGTCGGGCAACTCTTCGAAGTGGCCGCGGTTGGCTTCCGGCAGGATCAGCTCGAAGATCTTCTGCCGGCGCGCGGCGATCACCTTCTCGCGGACCCCGCCGATGGGCAGGACCTGGCCGGTCAGGGTCAGTTCGCCGGTCATCGCCACGCCTTTCTTCGGCACCTGGTTGCGCGCCAGGGAGAGCAGGGCGCTGGCCATGGTGACGCCGGCGCTGGGACCGTCCTTGGGCGTGGCACCTTCCGGCACGTGCAGGTGGACGAACGCCTGGTCGAAGAAGGTCGGGTCGCCGCCATACTTCTTCAGGTGCGAGCCGATGTAGCTATAGGCGATCTCGGCGGATTCCTTCATCACGTCGCCGAGCTGGCCGGTGAGCTTGAAGCCACGGTTCAGCGTGTGGATGCGGGTCGCCTCGATCGGCAGGGTGGCGCCGCCCATGCTGGTCCAGGCCAGCCCGGTGATCACGCCGATCCCGGAAAGCACCTGCTCGCTGCGGAACACCGGCATGCCGAGGTAGTCCTCGAGGTCCCTGGGACCGATCTTCACCTTCGACTCGGGATCCTCCAGCAGTTTGACCACCGACTTGCGCACCAGCTTGCCGAGCTGTTTCTCCAACTGGCGCACCCCGGCTTCCCGCGCATAGCCCTCGATCACCGCGCGCAGCGCGGCATCGCTGATGCTCAGGCGGCCCTTGGGTACGCCGGCCTTTTCCAACTGCTTGGGCCACAGGTGGCGCTTGGCGATGGCCAGTTTTTCCTCGGAGATGTAGCCGGACAGGCGGATCACTTCCATCCGGTCGAGGAGCGGTCCGGGGATCGAGTCGAGGGTGTTGGCGGTGCAGACGAACAGCACCTTGGACAGGTCCAGGCGCAGGTCCAGGTAGTGGTCGAGGAATTCGACGTTCTGCTCCGGGTCGAGGGTTTCCAGCAGCGCCGAGGCCGGGTCGCCCTGGTAGCTGGCGCCGAGCTTGTCGATCTCGTCGAGCATGATCACCGGGTTCATCACCTCGACTTCCTTCAATGCCTGCACCAGCTTGCCGGGCAGGGCGCCGATGTAGGTGCGGCGGTGGCCCTTGATCTCCGCCTCGTCGCGCATGCCGCCGACGCTGAAACGGTAGAACGGCCGGCCGAGGCTCTCGGCGATGGATTTGCCGATGCTGGTCTTGCCCACTCCCGGCGGGCCGACCAGGAGCACGATGGAGCCGGCGATCTCGCCCTTGAAACTACCCACGGCGAGGAACTCGAGGATGCGATCCTTGATGTCGTCGAGGCCCGCGTGATGCTTGTCGAGGACCTTGCGCGCATGCTTGAGGTCGAGCTTGTCCTTGCCGTACACGCCCCAGGGCAGGGCTGTGGCCCAGTCCAGGTAGTTGCGGGTGACGGCGTACTCGGGCGAGCCGCTCTCGAGGATCGACAGCTTGTTCAGCTCTTCGTCGATACGCTTGCGCGCCTGCTCGGGCAGCACCTTGCCTTCCAGGCGGGCGCGGAATTCGTCGGCGTCGGCGCTCTTGTCGTCCTTGGTGATGCCCAGCTCCTGCTGGATGATCTTCAACTGTTCCTTGAGGAAGAATTCGCGCTGGTGTTCGCCGATCTTGCGGTTGACCTCGGCGGACAGTTCCTTCTGCAGGCGCGCGACTTCCACTTCCTTGCGCAGCAGCGGCAAGACCTTCTCCATCCGCTTGAGGATCGGCACGGTGTCCAGCACTTCCTGCAGTTCGCCGCCGGGCGCGGTGGTCAGGGCCGCGGCGAAGTCGGTGAGTGGCGACGGGTCGTTGGGACTGAAGCGGTTCAGGTAGTTCTTCAGTTCCTCGCTGTACAGCGGATTGAGCGGCAGCAGCTCCTTGATCGCGTTGATCAGGGCCATGCCGTAGGCCTTCACTTCGTCACTGGGATCGATCGGGGTCTTCGGATAGTCCACCTCCACCATGAACGGCGGACGATGGCGCTTGATCCAGCCCCGGATACGCACCCGCGACAGGCCCTGGGCGACGAACTGCAGCTTGCCGCCCTCGCGCGAGGCATGGTGCACCCGGACCAGCGTGCCGTGCTCGGGCAGGCTGTTGACGTCGAAGTGGCGCGGGTCTTCCGGAGGATTGTCCATGAAGAACAGGGCCAGCGAATGGTGGTCGGTCTTGGCCACCAGTTCGAGGGTTTCCGCCCAGGGTTCTTCGTTGACGATCACCGGCAGCACCTGCGCCGGGAAGAACGGGCGGTTGTGGATCGGGATCACGTAGAGGGTGGTCGGCAGGGTCTGGCCGGGCAGCACCAGGCCGGTGCCGGCGGGCTGCGCGTCGCTGATGTGTTCGGGATTAACGTCCTGGTCGCTCATGAGGCACCTGACTGACTGAAACATGAGAGTCTAGATGGGGCCCCGGGGGCGGGTTTCAATCCCTGTCCGTTCAAGGATGTTGCCGAAGGTTTCCACGCAGCACGCGGTACGCGGGTACCACTTGCGGCAAGGTGCTGGGCAGCGTCGGGCAAGTCGAGTAGAGTGCGCAAAAATTGAGCAGTTGCCGTTCATGTTCGACACCCGCCTCATCCGTCTGCCCGACCAGTCGCACACCCACGCCCACGAGCATCACCAACTGGTGATGTCGCTGGCCGGGCGCGCCGAATTCGAGGTCAACGGCTGTGGCGGGGAAGTCTGCCGGATGCGCGCCTGCCTGGTGCCGGGCGAGGCGGGCCACGTGTTCGCCGGGGTGGGCGACAACCGCATGCTGATCATCGACCTGGGCGAGGACAACCCGACCCCGGAAGACCCCGACCTGCTCGCGCGCCTGTTCGAGGCGCCGCGCTACCCGACCCTGGACGCCGACTTCCAGAACCTGCTCAGCTACGCCGGCGCCGAACTGGCCCGCTACGGCAGCGACCCGCTGCTGACCCGTGCCCTCGGCGGAGTGCTGATCCGCGCCCTGCACCTGCGCCTGTTCGGCGAGCAGCAGCCCCTGGCGGCCAGCGGGCCGCTCGACCTGGAGCGCCTGGACGCGCATATCGTGCGGAACCTGGCGCGGCGCATCACGGTCGCCGAACTGGCCCAGGTCGCCTGTCTCAGCCCGAGCCATTTCCACGCGCAGTTCAAGGACAGCGTCGGCCTGACCCCGCACCAGTACCTGCTCAAGGTCCGCCTCGACTGCGCCGCGCGGTTGCTGCGGGAAAGCCGCCTGCCTCTGGTGCGGATCGCCGAGGAATGCGGCTTCTCCAGCCAGAGCGCGCTGACCACGGCGATGCGCCGCTACCTGGGGCTGACGCCGAAGTCGCTGCGCAAGGGCTGAGCGCCATCCGCCACCTTCGGCGGATAACCGCAGGCGGTTATTCGCCCTACCGGGAGTGGTGTAGGACGGATAACGGCGCGGACGTCATCCGCCGAGCGAATTCGTCCCGCACGGCCTGTCTCAGAACGCCACCTTCACCCCCGCCTCGATGCCGCGTCCCGCCGCCGGCACCCGGTCGCGCAGGATCGAACTGGCGTAGCGCACGGTCTGGTTGGTCAGGTTGGTGCCCTTGACGAAGGCCAGCCAGCGGCTCTCGCCGAGGTCGAAGTTGTAGCCGAGGCTGGCGCCGAGGGTGGTGTAGCCGTCGGTGGAGAGTTCTTCCTCCGGCACGCGGTGCTGCGAGGCGGCGTGTTCGACGTCGACCCGCGCCTGCCACTGCTGCAACTCCCAGATCAGCGCGGTGTTCAGGCGCAGCGGGGCGATGCGTGGCAGCGGTTCGCCGGTGTCCTTGTTCTTGGCGCGGGTGTAGTCCCCGGAGAGTTCCAGGTCGAAGTTGCCGTACGGGCTTTCCAGCAGGTGGATGCGGTCCTGCGCCTCGACGCCGTAGAAGTCCGCGCGAACGCCGCTGTAGAGGTATTCCGGCAGCGCCTCGTCATCGCCGGCGGCGACCACTTCGCCTTCCTCGTTGCGATGGCGACCGCTGGCGAGCAGGCCGATGTAGTTGGAGAAGCGGCTGTAGAACACCCCGACGCTGCCCTTGTGCACGCCGTTGTCGAAGCGCAGGGCGAGGTCGGTGGAGACCGCCTTTTCCTTGTCCGCGTCGGCATCGCCTACCTCGTAGGTGCCGGTGGCGGCGTGCGGACCGTTGGCGTACAGCTCGTAGAAGGTCGGGGCGCGCTCGGTGTAGCTGAGGGTGGCGGCCAGCGACCAGGTCGGCGTCAGCTTGTACACCGCGCCGGTGGACAGGCTGCCGGTGGTGAAGCTCTGTGAACCGTCGTTCTCGGCGAAGCGCTCGTTGCCCTTGGCGTCGGGGTCCACGCGGGTGTGCTCCAGGCGGGCGCCGAAGCTGAGGTCGAGGCGGTCGCTGAGCTTCCATTCCTCCAGGGCGAACAGCGCGGCGCTGTCGGTTTCCGTGTGCGGCACGAAGGCTTCCTCGCCGAGGGCGGAGAAGCGGCTGTTGGCGAACTGCGCGCCGACCACCCCGTTCAGCGGGCCGAGCGGGCGGTGGCGGGCCTCGATGCGGCCTTCGTAGCCTTCGTTCTTGAAGGTGGTGCCGGTCTCGCCGTCCTCGATTTCCTTGTGCTCGTACTTGGTATAGGCGGCGTCCAGCTTCAGCGAGGTGAACGGGCCTTCGAGGTCGCGGATCTCGGAGGCGAAGGCGTAGCGGTCCTGCTGCATCTTCAGGCGCACGTCGTCCTCGGCCGGCGAGCCATAGTTGCTGTCGTAGCCGCTGTAGGAGAGGCCGGCGTAACCGTGCTCCCAGTGATAGGAGCCACCGACGGCGCCGCCGTCCTGGCGGCCGTCGCTGTTCTGCACCCGATGCTTGCCGGTGTCGCCGTCGATCTGCCGCTGGCGGCTGGAATGGGCGTAGCCGGGAATCCTGACGTCGTTGAACTCGCGGCTGGCGGCGTCCACGTGCAGGGCGAAGTTGCCGTCGCCGGCCTCCAGTGCGCCGGAGCGGCTACGGGTGGTGTCGGCGCCGCCGTAGCGCAGTTCGCCGCTGCCGTGGATGCCGTCGACGGGTTCGCTGGGGATGCGGTTGTCGAAGCTGTTCACCACCCCGCCGATGGCATTGCCGCCGTAGAGCAGGGCGGCCGGGCCGCGTACCACTTCCAGGCGCTCGACGCTGTTGGGGTCTTCCGGCACCGCGTGGTCGTAGGACAGCGACGAGGCGTCGAGCGCACCGATGCCGTTGCGCAGCAGGCGGATGCGATCACCGTCCATGCCGCGGATCACCGGTCGGCTGGCGCCCGGTCCGAAGTAGGTGGAGGACACCCCGGGCAGGCCGTTGAGGGTTTCGCCGAGGCTGCCTTTCTGTCGCAGGGTCAGCTCGTCGCCTTCGAGCACGCTGCTGGGCGTGGCGGGAGATTCGTTGCCCAGCGGGTTGGCGGTGATCACCTGGGAGGGCAATTCGCTGGGGCGGCCGTCGGCGCCGAGCGTTTCCCCCGAAACGATCAGGCAGGCCAGCGCCAGTGGCGTGAGAGGCCAGAGCGGACGGGAAGGGAAAAGGCCGGAAGAGGACATTGCGGGCTCCATGGTCATGGGTCGGACTTTTTTCAGGCCAAAGCGAACCCAGGCCCTTCCCGGAGGAAGGGCGACGGGGTCGGATCGGCGTATTTATTGGGATGTTATATTATTTCTTTTTGTGTCGGTAGACCCGCGTAGCCACTCTGCATGGCGTCGTGCCGACGTGCAGCGGCAATGTCCGCATGCCTGCCGGCGAAGAGGAACGGGAAAGTTCCGCAGCCAGGAGTTTTCCGCAAAAACTCCAGAGTCTTTCGCAAGAATCGCCCCTCTCGCAGCCACTACATTCCGCTATCCGCTGGTGCCTCGCGCCGGCGGAATGGGCCTGACCCATACTGATCCGTATTCCCGCGCCACAGGACGTGCCGCGCCGCCGGCACAACCCGCCGGCGGCGGTGCCCCGGGCAATGGACGCCTGGCCGGACTTCTTTCAATAACAATGGCTCCACAAGAGGAGGGCGTGATGTTCAAAGCCAGTCACGTCTTGCAGGGCGAGGACCAGACCCGGTCCGCAGCCGAATTCTTCCCTGTCATCAGCGCCAACTACGCGGTCGACGAGGAAGCCTACCTGGGCGAACTGCTGCAGCTCGCCGACCCCGGTCCCGACGGCATCGAGGCTATCCGCCGCAACGCCCGCGCACTGATCGAAACCGTGCGCAGCCGGGACAACGCCGTCGATACCCTCGACGCACTCCTGCGCCAATACAGCCTGGACACCCAGGAAGGCCTGATGCTGATGTGTCTGGCCGAGGCGCTGTTGCGTGTGCCTGACGCGGCGACCGCCGACGCGCTGATCCGCGACAAGCTGTCCGCCGCCGACTGGCAGCGCCATCTCGGCCAGAGCGACAACGTTCTGGTCAATTTCGCCGCCTGGGGCCTGGTGATGACCGGCAAGGTGGTGAACATCGACGAACGCACCGACGGCCGCGCCCCGAGCGTCATCAGCCGGCTGGTGCAGCGCTCTGGCGAACCGGTGATCCGCGCCGCGATGAACCAGGCGATGAAGCTGATGGGCAAGCAGTTCGTGCTTGGCCGGACCATCTCCGAAGCGCTGAAGAACGGTCGTCCATGCCGCGAGCAGGGCTACACCTATTCCTTCGACATGCTCGGCGAGGCCGCGCTGACCGCCGCCGACGCCGAGAAATACATGGCCGACTACCGCCAGGCCATCGACACCGTCGGCGCCGAGCCGCAGGTCGGTCCGGGGCCGCGGCCGTCGATCTCGATCAAGCTCTCGGCGCTGCATCCGCGCTACGAAGTGGCGCAACGCGAGCGGGTGCTCAGCGAGCTGTTCGCCAATGTCCTGGAACTGGCGGTGCGCGCGCGCAAGCTGAACGTCGGCATCACCATCGACGCCGAGGAAGCCGATCGCCTGGAGCTGTCCCTCGAACTCTACGAGAAGCTGATGCGCGACCCGGCCATCGCCGGCTGGGGCGAGTTCGGCCTGGTCATCCAGGCCTACTCCAAGCGCTGCCTGCCGGTGCTGGTATGGCTGACCCTGCTCGGCCGCGAGCTTGGCGCACGCATCCCGCTGCGCCTGGTGAAGGGTGCCTACTGGGACAGCGAGATCAAGCAGTGCCAGGTGCAGGGCGCCGATGGCTACCCCGTCTACACCCGCAAGGAAGGCACCGACACTTCCTACCTGGCCTGCGCCCGCTACCTGCTCAGCGAGCACACCCGCGGGGTGATCTACCCGCAGTTCGCCAGCCACAACGCCCACACCGTGACCGCCATCCTCGCCCTGGCCGACGAAGCCAGGGCCGCCGGCGGCGAGGAGCGCGACTTCGAGTTCCAGCGCCTGCACGGCATGGGCGACGCGCTGTACGACACGGTGATCGAGAAGTACCGCCGCAACGTGCGCATCTACGCCCCGGTCGGCGCGCACAAGGACCTGCTGCCGTACCTGGTCCGCCGCCTGCTGGAGAACGGCGCCAACTCTTCCTTCGTGCACAAGCTGGTGGACCCGCGCGTGCCGGTGGAGACGCTGATCCAGCACCCGGTTACCCAACTGCGCCAGTTCAAGACGCTGGCCAACGACCGTATCCCTCTGCCCCAGGCGATCTTCGGCGCCGGGCGGAAAAACTCCCAGGGCATCAACATGAACATCCAGAACCAGTGGAACGAGCTGGAGCTCGCCTACAAGCCGCACCTGACCCGCCAGTGGCAAGCCGCGCCGATCGTCAACGGCGAGAAGCTCTCCGGCCCGGCCCACGAAGTGCGTTGCCCGTACGACCTGGAGAGGCTGGTCGGCAGCGTCCAGTACGCGTCCGCCGAGCAGGCCGGCAAGGCCCTCGACGTGTTGCAGGCGGCCTGGCCGCGCTGGAGCGCCACCCCGGTGGACGAGCGTGCCGGCATCCTCGAGCGTCTCGCCGACCTGCTGGAAGCCCAGCGCGGCGAGCTGATGGCGCTGTGCACCCTGGAAGCCGGCAAGTCGTTGCAGGACGGTATCGACGAGATCCGCGAGGCGGTCGACTTCTGCCGCTACTACGCCCAGCAGGCCCGCCAGCGCCTGGTCCGCGAGGAACTGCGCGGCCCGACCGGCGAGCGCAACGAGCTGTTCTACGAAGGCCGCGGCATCTTCGCCTGCGTCAGCCCGTGGAACTTCCCGCTGGCGATCTTCCTCGGCCAGATCAGCGCCGCGCTGGTGGCCGGCAACACTGTGCTGGCCAAGCCGGCCGAGCAGACCAGCCTGATCGCCGCGCGCACCGTCGAACTGATGTTCGAAGCAGGCCTGCCGAAGGACGTTATCGCCCTGCTGCCGGGCGACGGCGCCACCCTCGGCGGCGTGTTCTGCCGTGACGCGCGGGTCGCCGGGGTGGCCTTCACCGGCTCCACCGACACCGCCCGCATCATCAACCGCCAACTGGCCGAGAAGCCCGGCGCCATCGCCACCCTGATCGCCGAGACCGGCGGGCAGAACGCGATGATCGTCGATTCCACCGCTTTGCCGGAACAGGTGATCAAGGATGCGGTACAATCCGCGTTCACCAGCGCCGGCCAGCGCTGCTCCGCGCTGCGCGTGATGTACGTGCAGCAGGACATCGCCGAGCGGGTGATCGAGTTGCTCAAGGGCGCCATGGCCGAGCTGAAGGTCGGCCCGACCGACGTGCGCGTCAGCGACGTCGGCCCGGTGATCGACGCCGAGGCCAAGGCCGGCCTGGAGCAGCACATCGCCGCGCTGAAGGCCGCCGGCAAGCTGATCGCCGAGACCAAGGTGCCGGGCAACCTGAACGGTCACTTCGTCGCTCCCGTCGCGTTCGAGATCAGCGGCATCGACGAGCTGAAGAAAGAGAACTTCGGCCCGGTGCTGCACGTGGTGCGTTATGCCGCGCAGGACCTGGAAAAGGTCGTGCAGGCGATCAACGCCACCGGTTTCGGCCTGACCATGGGGGTCCATAGCCGCAACGAGGAAACCGCCCGTCGCATCGAAGAGCTGGCGCGGGTCGGCAACCTCTACATCAACCGCAACCAGATCGGCGCGGTGGTGGGCGTGCAACCGTTCGGCGGCCACGGCCTGTCCGGCACCGGTCCCAAGGCCGGCGGGCCGAACTACCTGCTGCGTTTCGTCAGCGAGCGCACCACGTCGGTGAACACCACCGCGGTGGGCGGCAACGCGTCGCTGCTGTCGCTGGCCGACGCCGAGTGATACTCCGTTCCCGGGCGCCTTGGCGCCCGGGTCGGTTTCCGGGGTTCGCCGCAGCGAACGCCGAGGGAAATGACCGCCGTTCCGGTGCGTGCCCGGAACGGACCATAAAGGACGATTTTCCCTGCCCGACAGGGGAGGGATCGTGAGGCGTGGGCCTGTTCGGACTCGTTTGAGGCCACCCACGTTTCCGGCTTGCTCCGGCAAGCGCTCACGGAGTGACGCCACAAGCGCCATTCTGCCAACCAAGGGCCCGCTACCCGTTGCTTGCACACGCAAGGGCCCGGATAAAAACAAGCAATAGGGGAGTCCCTATGAGTGTCAATACGCCCACGCTGATCACCTTCGTGATCTACATCGCGGCCATGGTCCTGATCGGCCTGGCGGCATATCGCTCCACCAACAACTTCTCCGACTACATCCTCGGTGGCCGCAGCCTCGGCAGCTTCGTCACGGCGCTGTCCGCCGGCGCCTCCGACATGAGCGGCTGGCTGCTGATGGGCCTGCCCGGCGCGGTGTACCTGTCGGGCCTGTCCGAAAGCTGGATCGCCATCGGCCTGATCGTCGGCGCCTACCTCAACTGGCTGTTCGTCGCCGGCCGCCTGCGGGTGCAGACCGAGCACAACGGCAACGCGCTGACCCTGCCCGACTACTTCACCAACCGCTTCGAGGACAACAGCCGCCTGCTGCGGATCTTCTCGGCCCTGGTGATCCTGGTGTTCTTCACCATCTACTGCGCTTCCGGCATCGTCGCCGGTGCGCGCCTGTTCGAGAGCACCTTCGGCCTCTCCTACGAGACCGCGCTGTGGGCCGGCGCCGCGGCGACCATCGCCTACACCTTCATCGGTGGCTTCCTCGCGGTGAGCTGGACCGACACCGTGCAGGCCTCGCTGATGATCTTCGCGCTGATCCTCACCCCGGTGATCGTGATGCTCGCCACCGGCGGCGTCGAGCCGACCTTCACCGCCATCGAGCTGAAGGACGCGACCAGCTTCGACATGCTCAAGGGCGCCTCCTTCATCGGCGTGATCTCGCTGATGGCCTGGGGCCTGGGCTACTTCGGCCAGCCGCACATCCTGGCGCGCTTCATGGCCGCCGACTCGGTGAAATCGATCCCGGCCGCGCGCCGCATCTCCATGACCTGGATGATCCTCTGCCTCGGTGGCGCCGTGGCCGTGGGCTTCTTCGGCATCGCCTACTTCCAGGCGCATCCGGAGCAGGCCGGCGCGGTCAGCGAGAACCCCGAGCGGGTATTCATCGAGCTGGCCAAGATCCTGTTCAACCCGTGGATCGCCGGCGTGTTGCTGTCCGCCATCCTCGCCGCGGTCATGAGCACCCTGAGCTGCCAGCTGCTGGTCTGCTCCTCGGCGCTCACCGAGGACTTCTACAAGGCCTTCCTGCGCAAGGGCGCCAGCCAGCTGGAACTGGTCTGGGTCGGTCGCGCCATGGTGCTGCTGGTGGCGGTGATCGCCATCTGGCTGGCCTCCAACCCGGAAAACCGCGTGCTCGGCCTGGTGTCCTATGCCTGGGCCGGCTTCGGCGCCGCCTTCGGCCCGCTGGTGCTGTTCTCCCTGCTGTGGAAGCGGATGACCCGCAACGGCGCGCTGGCCGGCATGATCGTCGGCGCGGCGACGGTGATCCTGTGGAAGAACCTGTTGGGCTGGACCGGCCTGTACGAGATCATCCCCGGCTTCCTCTTCGCCAGCGTCGCCATCGTCGTCTTCAGCCTGCTCGGCAAGGCGCCTTCGACGAGCATGCTCAAGCGCTTCGACGATGCGGAGCAGGAGTACCGCGAGGCGCACCAGGGTTCCGCCGCTCCGGTAACCCAGCGCTGATCGAGCCTGCGGGCGGGTAAAGCGCCCGCGCATGGAGACGGCCCGCCCCGCAAGGTGCGGGCCGTCGTTTTGTCCGGCGGCTGCTGCGCCTGGCCGCGCAGGACGGATAACGGCAGCCGCGTTGTCCCTGTCCCGCCGCGCCGCTCAGGCGTCCCGCTCCAGCCGGCAAGCGTGCCCCGACTGTCGTGCCTCCAGCCTCAGCCATTCGAAGAATGCCTTCACCGGCGGATGACGTTCCCGTCCGGGCACGCATAGCGCGCTGTAGCCGGCGCCGTCGACACTGATATCCGCTCTGTAGGGTCGCAGCAGGCCGCTGGCGACGCTTTCCGAAACCAGGATCGAACTGGCCAGCACCAGTCCCTGGCCGGCGATGGCCGCCTGCAGGGCGTAGTGCTCCTCGTCGTACTGGCGGATCACCGGCTGGCCCTCCATCCAGTCTTCGCCGGCCTGCGCGCACCAGGCCTCCCAGCCGTGGGCGTAGAGCCTGGAGTTGTGCCAGCGCACGCTGATCAGGGTCGGCTGCCGTTCTGCGGCCAGGGCGACCTGGGCCGGCGAGCCGTAGACCGCGAAGCATTCGTCGAACAGGCAGAGACCGTAGAAGTTCGGATGGTCGTCGAGGCTGTAGCGGATCACCAGGTCGATGCTGGCGTCCTGGTGCAGGTCGAGGACTTCGCAGTTGGTGTCCAGGCGCAGGTTGATCTGCGGGTGCGCGGCGTAGAAGCGGCCGAGACGCGGCACCAGCCAGAGGGCGGCGAAGGCCGGGGTGGTGGAGACCGTCAGGTTGCCTACGCTGCGCTGCGGACGCAGCGTGTCGACGCTCTGCGAAATTTCCAGCAGGGCCCCGTGCAGGCTGCGGAACAGCCGTTCGCCACAGTCGGTCAGGCGCACTTTCCGTGGCAGGCGCTGGAACAGCGGAACGCCGAGCCAGGCTTCCAGCGAACGGATCTGGTGGGAAACCGCGGTTGGCGTTACCGCAAGCTCCTCGGCGGCGGCCTTGAAGCTCGACTGGCGGGCCGCCGATTCGAAGGTGCGCAACGCGGTCAGCGGCAGGGAAGCGAACATTGGAATCTCCATGGGTGAACTGAATTCACCCTGAACAACTATTGCTCATTTGTCGGGAACCCCCGCTGCCAATAATTTCTGGCTCCAGGAGAAGGGCCTTGAGGCCATTCGAGTCTAGCCGAATCCAAGGAGATACAGATGAGTAGAATTCTTGCAGTGCATGCCAGTCCGCGAGGCGAGCGCTCGCAGTCCCGGCGTCTCGCCGAGGTTTTCCTGGCGGCCTATCGCGAAGCCCATCCGCAGGCCCGCGTGGCTCGCCGCGAAGTCGGCCGGGTACCGCTTCCGGCGGTCACCGAGGCCTTCGTCGCCGCCGCCTTCCATCCCCAGCCGGAACAGCGTTCGCTGGCGATGCAGGCCGACCTGGCGCTGAGCGACCAACTGGTCGGCGAACTGTTCGACAGCGACCTGCTGGTGATCTCCACGCCGATGTACAACTTCAGCGTGCCCAGCGGCCTGAAGGCCTGGGTCGACCAGATCGTGCGCCTCGGGGTGACCTTCGATTTCGTCCTCGACAATGGCGTCGCCCAGTACCGGCCGCTGCTGCGTGGCAAGCGTGCGCTGATCGTCACCAGTCGCGGTGGCCATGGCTTCGGCCCGGGCGGCGAGAACCAGGCGATGAACCACGCCGATCCCTGGTTGCGCACCGCGCTGGGTTTCATCGGCATCGACGAGGTCACGGTGGTCGCGGCGGAAGGCGAGGAATCCGGCGGCAGGTCCTTCGAGGACTCCTGCGCCGAGGCGGAACAGCGCCTGCTGGCGCTGGCGCGGTCGGCCTGAGGAGCCGCCATGGCCTGGTTCCATCTGCTGGTGGCGGCGGCCTTCGAGGTCGCCTTCGCCATGGGCATGAAGTTCTCCAACGGCTTCGGCAGACTCTGGCCGTCGTTGCTGACGGTGGTCGCGGCGATCGGCGGGATCTATTTCCTGACCCTGGCGCTGCGCGAGTTGCCGGTCAGCGTCGCCTATCCGATCTGGACCGCGATCGGCTCGCTGGGCACGGTGTTCCTCGGCGTCCTGCTGCTTGGCGAGAGCCTGACGGCGGTGAAGCTGGTTTCTGTCGGGTTGATCGTCGCCGGGGTGGCCGGGCTCAAGTAAGCGATGCGGCATTTGGCCTACAATCGGCCGCGTTTCCGTTCCTTCGAGAGCAGCCATGCTGACCACCCTGGCGGTGTCCAACTACCGCACCCTGCGCGACCTGGTGATGCCGCTGCGGCGCCTGAACCTGATCACCGGCGCCAACGGCGCCGGCAAGTCCAACGTCTACCGGGCCTTGCGCCTGCTGGCGGACAGCGCGCGCGGCGAAGTGATCCCGTCGCTGGCGCGCGAGGGCGGCCTGCCATCGACCCTGTGGGCGGGACCGGAGGACATCAGCCGGGCCATGCGCAGTGGCGCCCAGCCGATCGAAGGCAGCGTGCGCCGGCAGTCGGTGAACCTGCGCCTGGGCTTCGCCGGGGAGGATTTCGGTTATTGCATCGACCTCGGCCTGCCGGAGCCAAGCCAGAGCAAGTTCGGTCTCGACCCGGTGATCAAGCGCGAATGCATCTGGGCCGGCCCGTTCCTGCGCCCGGCCAATGTCCTCGTCGACCGTCGCGGGCCGTTGTTGCGCGCACGCGGCGGCGGTCGCTGGGAAGTGGCGGCGCAGCACCTCGCCACCTTCGACAGCATGCTGGGCGCGGCGGTGGACCCGCGACAGGTGCCGGAACTGCTCGGCCTGCGCGAGCGGATCCGCTCCTGGCGCTTCTACGACCATTTCCGCAGCGACGCCGAGGCACCGGCGCGGCGGCCGCAGATCGGCACCCATACGCCGGTGCTGGGCGCCGACGGCGCCGACCTGGCCGCGGCCCTGCAGACCATCCGCGAGATCGGTGATGCGGCGGCGCTGGACGAGGCGGTGGACGATGCCTTTCCCGGCAGCCGCCTGCACATCGACAACCCGGGAGGGCGCTTCGAAGTGCTGATCGAGCAGCCCGGCCTGCTGCGGCCGCTGCGCACCGCGGAGCTGTCGGACGGCACCCTGCGCTACCTGCTGTGGATCGCCGCCCTGTTGTCGCCGCGGCCGCCGGCGCTGCTGGTGCTCAACGAACCGGAAACCAGCCTGCATCCCGACCTGCTGCCGGCCCTCGGGCGCCTGGTCGGCCAGGCCGCGCAGCACTCCCAGGTGCTGGTGGTGTCGCACGCCGCGCGGCTTGTCGCGACGCTCGAAGAGCACCCGGAATGCCATTCGCTGGGGCTGGAGAAGGACTTCGGCGAGACCCGCATCCAGGGGCTGCGCGAGCTGGACCGACCGGCCTGGTACTGGCCGGTGCGCTGAACCGCTACAGGCGGCCGATCTGTTGCGGCGACAACGGTACCTGGCAGCGGGTGGCGGTGCGTGGGTCGAGGTAGTCCCTGAGGAGCGGTGCCATGCCCTTGAGTACCTGCACTGGCAGGGCCGAGGTGAACTTGAACTGGCTCGACTCGCTGCCGTCGACGTAGGCGGTGAGGGTACCGAAGTGCCGCGGGCCGATGTAGAAGACGAAAGTGGCGGTGCGGTTCAGTGCCTTCGAACTGCGCACGTGGCCGCCGGCGCTGAAGGTCTGCAGGCGGTTGTCGCCGGTGCCGGTCTTGCCGCCCATCACCAGTGGCGCGCCGTCCGGACGGCTGAAGGTGCCTTGCAGGCGCCGCGCGGTGCCGGCGTCGACCACCTGGGACAGCGCGTTGCGCAGGGTCGTGGCGACCTCCGAGGTCATCACCCGCTGGCCGAGGGTGGCTTCCGGGGCGAAGCGCGTCTCGTAGGGCGTACCCAGGGCGAAGTCGAGGTGCTCCAGGCGCAGGGTCGGCATGCGCACGCCATCGTTGACGATGATCCCCATCAGTTCGGCCAGCGCCGCCGGGCGGTCGCCGGAGCTGCCCAGGGCGGTGGCGTAGGAGGGCACCAGGTGATCGAAGGGATAGCCGAGTTTCTTCCATTGCTGGTGCAGGTCGAGGAAGGCCTCCACCTCCAGCAGGATGCGGATGCGCTTGTCGCGGGCGTTCTTGTGCCGCGACTTGAACAGCCAGCCGTAGACCTCCTTGCGCTCGGCGCCGCTGGCCGCCACCGCCTCGCCGAAGGTCGCCTGCGGCTGCTTCTGCAGATAGCCGAGCAGCCATAGCTCCAGCGGGTGCACGCGGGCGACGTAGCCCTGGTCGTTGAGGTTGAACTTGCCCGGGCCGTAGCGCTCGTACAGCTCGGCGGCGCGCTTGTCGGTCAGGCTGCCGTGGGGCAGGCGTTCGCGGAGGAAGGCGCTGAAGCTCGCCAGGTCGGCCTGTGGCTGCAGGTAGCGGTGGATCGCGGCCAGCCGCACCGGCCAGGGACGCAGGCCGTCGAGGAAGGTCTCCAGGCGCTGGTTGGCGTCCTTGTCGCGGTACTTGACCCAGAAGCGGCGCAGGTAGACCTGGCTTTCCTTGTCGACGAAACGGTCGAGGTAGTCGGCGCGGCGCGGGTCCTTGTCGTCGGCCAGCAACTGCACCTTGCTCCCGGCGTTCTGGTAGATATCGTGGCGGATCAGGTCGCGCAGCAGGCGCACGAAGGGCAGGTTGATCGATTCGCGCAGGGCTTCCAGCAGCATCGGCCGGCGGCCGTTGTCTTCCTTGCGGAAGTTGTTGAAGGTGTGCAGCCCGCCGCCGGTGAAGAAGCTCTCGTAGGGGCTGGCCGAATAGCGCCGTTCCATGGCCGCCTGGAGCATCGCGGAAAGATCGCGGTCGCGGCTGGCGACCAGGTAGTCGATGCCCCAGCGGAGGATGAAATCGAGCGGCTCCACTTCCACCTTGCGCAGCTCGGCGACGCTCATGCCGCCATAGTCGCGGTGGATCTGCGCGACGGTCTCCAGGTAGCTGGCCAGCACCCGTAGCTTGGCGGTGGAGCCCAACTCCAGCTTGCTGCCTTCGTTGATGTCGAAGGGCTGGTCGGTGTTGTCGGTCTGCACCCGCACCTGGTTGCCGCTCGGCGTACGTTCGAACAGGGTGAAGCTGTAGCGTACCGAGCGGGTCGAGGTCGGGGTCAGCAGGCGTTCGCCGATCAGCCCGAGCTGGGCGGCGTAGTCCGGGTCGGCGAGTTTCTGCAAGTAGGCGGTGACGCTTTCCTGCAACTCGTGCTGGAGGGTGGTATTGGCCCGCAGGTCGAGACGGTCGAGGTCGTACAGTGGCACGCCGAGCATCCCGGCCAGGCGGGTGCGAGCCAGGGTCACGCCCTTGTTGGTCGGCAGCGGTTGCACCGTCGGCTGGCTGCGTGGGTCGCGGAACGCCAGCTTCTGCGCCAGCGCCGCATCGCGTAACGGCGCCTCGATGACGCCGGCCTGGGTCAGGACCCGCAGGTGGCTGTCGGTCATCCGGTCCAGCTCGTCGCGGCCGCGCGGCGCCAGATAGAAGGAAGGCCGGCGGTGGGCGATCATCAGCGCCAGCACCTGGCGCAGGGCCAGGCCCTGGGCGGCGAGTCCGGCCTTGCCGTCGAGTGCCTCGCCGACCTGCCGGTAGTCGGCGCCGTACCAGACCCACAGGCCATCGGCCAGGCCGGTGACCTCGCCGTAGCCCGGCGCCGCCGACAGCGGCACCGAGTTGAGGTAGGTGAGCACGATGTCCTGGCGCGCGGCGAAGTTGGCCGGGCCTTCGCGATAGCTGCGTACGCTGGCCGAGAGCATCTGCCGCAGCTTGTCGCCGATGCTGCCGGTGCGCCCTTCGGCAGAGTGGCGGTATTTCTCGATCTGGGTCGCCAGGGTGCTGCCGCCGGAGGAGTGCGCGCTGAAGCCGAGCATCTTGCCGACCTGCGACAGCGCCGCCTGGGTGAAGCGACCCCAGTCCACCGCCGGGTTGAGGTAGGGGCGTTCGTGATCGAGCAGGTCGCGGTTCTCGATGAACAGCAGGCTCTGCACCACCAGCGGCGGCAGGCTGGCGAAGTTCGCGTAGCGCCGTTGCGGATAGCGGAAGTCGTAGATCGGCACGCCGCGGCAATCGGCGATGTCCAGCCCGGCCTGGGCCTTTTCCGCGTAGGGCGGGAACAGCCGGTGTTCGGCGTAGCGCATCAGTGCCGGGGAGAAGTGCGCCTGGCGGGTGATGGCGTAGTCGCGGTCGTACAGGCGCTGCATGAACGAAGGCAGCAACTGGTAGCCGAGGCGGCGGTCGAAGGGGCCGTCCGCCGGGAACAGGATGGCCTCGCTGGGACCCTGGCGCACCTCGTAGTCCAGGGTCGCGGCATAGCGTGCCAGCTCGCGTGCCTGCAGCCGCGAGGTGTGCGCTTCGTGAAGTACCACGATGCCCACCGCGGCGAGGATCGGCAAGGCGAAGCCGATCAGCATCAGGCGTTGGCGGAGACGGCTTTTTCGAGGAGAAGCGGAGGCAGGGAGACTGCAGGGTTGCAGCTCGGAAGGGTCGTTCGTGGATCGTTCTGATGCACCCATGCTCGCACCGCCTGTAGCTGCGCAATTCATCCGCACCTGGGGGGAAGTCTAGTTGTCCCGCTGCAACCCTGCTGTCATTCGTGCAAGGAAAATCTCCCCGGTGGCAATCGGACGACCGAGGATTGGAGCGGCGTGGCGCAGGGGTTAGAGTGTCTGTCTGAGTTCCTTGTGTTTCGGGTCCGGAATGTCGATGCGCACACTTTTTCCCCTTCTCGTCGGTGTCGTCCTGGCGGGTTTCTCCGGCCTCGCGGCGCAGGCCGCGCCGGCGCCCTTCTACAAATGGCAGAGCAAGCTCGACGGCCAGGTCGCCTGCATGCAGACCTCGCCGGGAGACGGCTGGGTCAGGCTCGACGGCCCCTACCGCGATCTCCGCTGCCGCGAACCCCTGCGCTGACCCCATGCAGCGCAGCCGGCTGCTCGAGCGCAGCTGGCGCCTGCAAGGCCAGCGCGAAACCGTCCACTCCCGGCTCGGCCGGCCGCTGTCCCTGCTGCTGCGCGCGCGGCCCAGGGAGTGAATCCATTCAGCGTTGGCGGTCCTTACGCCTTTGGTCCAGTTGCCCCATCGCGGGGCATGACGGCCTTGAAATCTTGTGTAAAACTCCGGCCCGACCTCAGTTGTAGTCGACTCCCGCAATGCCCACGTCCGCTCCACGAGAGCGGACAGCCTCTTCCGGTGTGCAGTCCTGGAACCTATGACGCCCCGTCGTCGCCCGCTGTGCGGTATCGCGCAGGGGCCGCGCCGTTGGTGAAATCCGCTTCCCTACCCCGACCGCACGAGCGAGTCCGCAACTGATCTATCTCAATAACAAAATGAGGTTGTTCCCATGTCGTCTGTCGGCGAACAGAAGGTTCAAGACGGCTCCCTGAAGCGCGAGCTCGGTGAGCGACACATCCGCCTGATGGCGCTCGGCGCCTGTATCGGCGTCGGCCTGTTCCTGGGCTCGGCGAAGGCCATCCAGATGGCCGGCCCGGCCATCATGATCTCCTACATCCTCGGCGGCCTGGCGATCCTGGTGATCATGCGCGCCCTCGGCGAGATGGCGGTACACAATCCGGTGGCCGGTTCCTTCAGCCAGTACGCCAAGGACTACCTGGGCCCGCTGGCGGGCTTCATCACCGGCTGGAACTACTGGTTCCTCTGGCTGGTGACCTGTGTCGCCGAAATCACCGCCGTCGCCGTCTACATGGGTATCTGGTTCCCCGACGTGCCGCGCTGGATCTGGGCCCTGGCGGCCCTGGCGAGCATGGGCACGATCAACCTCATCGCGGTGCGTGCCTTCGGCGAGTTCGAGTTCTGGTTCGCCCTGATCAAGATCGTCACCATCCTGGCGATGGTGGTGGTCGGCATCGGCATGATCGCCTTCGGCTTCGGCAACGACGGCATCGCCACCGGCATCTCCAACCTCTGGGCCCACGGCGGCTTCATGCCCAATGGCATCCAGGGCGTGCTGATGTCGCTGCAGATGGTGATGTTCGCCTACCTCGGGGTGGAAATGATCGGCCTCACCGCCGGCGAAGCGCGTAACCCGACCAAGACCATTCCCAGCGCGATCAACTCGGTGTTCTGGCGCATCCTGCTGTTCTATGTCGGCTCGCTGTTCGTGATCATGTCGCTCTATCCGTGGAACGAGATCGGCACCCAGGGCAGCCCCTTCGTGATGACCTTCGAGCGCATGGGCATCAAGACCGCCGCCGGGATCATCAACTTCGTGGTGATCACCGCCGCACTGTCGTCCTGCAATGGCGGCATCTTCAGTACCGGGCGCATGCTCTACAGCCTGGCCCAGCATCGCCAGGCCCCGGCCTTCTTCGGCAAGGCCTCGCGCAGCGGCGTACCGCGCCGGGCGCTGATCCTGTCGATCCTGGCGCTGCTGCTGGGCGTGTTGCTGAACTACCTGGTGCCGGAGAAGGTATTCGTCTGGGTGACTTCCATCGCCACCTTCGGCGCGATCTGGACCTGGGCGATGATCCTGCTGGCCCAGTTGCGCTTCCGCAAGACGCTCAGCCCGGCCGAGTGCGACAAGCTGCAATACCGCATGTGGCTGTACCCGGTCAGTTCCTACCTGGCGCTGGCGTTCCTGGTGATGGTGGTGGTGCTGATGGCCTTCTTCGAGGACACCCGCATCGCCCTCTACATCGGCCCGCCGTTCATCCTGCTGCTGACCGTCCTGTACTACGCCTTCAACCTGGCGCCGAAGGAGCCTGCCGGCACCGGCTCGGTAAGCCGCGCGGCGTCCTGAGCGGTGTAGCGCCGGAAAAGAAAAGGGGCCTCGGACGAGGCCCTTTTTTCGTTGCGCCGATATCCGGTCCGGTGCATCCGGCGGATAATGCCGTTGGCGTTATTCGCCCTACCCAGGCTGGGGCATCAGCCCGCCAGCATGCTCAGCATCACCGCCGCCAGCAGGCCGACGTACACCCGTGCATGCAGCGCATCGGGAATCCGCCCGATCAGCGGGGTCGCCAGGCGGATGCCGAGCCAGCCGCCGCCGGCCAGGGTGGCGAAGGCCAGCAGGTCGATGTAGCCGACGAAGCCTCGGCCCAGGCCTTGCTCCTGGTAGCCGGCCAGGACCAGGTAGGTAAGGGTGCCGCCAAGAGCCACCGGCAGGCTCAGCGGGTTGGCCATGGAGGTCGCCTGGGTCATGCTCAGCCCGCAGCGGCGCAGCAGTGGTACGGTCATCACGCTGCCTCCGACGCCGAGGAAGGTGGCGATCGCACCGATCAGCGTTCCGCCCAGGCGCGTCTCGCCGACGCCCAGCGGCCGCGCCTGGCGCTCCTCGGCGCGGCTGAGGAAGCCGCGACGCAACAGGCAGTCGAGGATGGTGATGGCGAGGTAGGCGACGAAGGCCAGGCGAATGAAGTCGCCGCTGGCCAGGCCGACCAGCGCCGCGCCAAGCACCGCGCCGATACCGATGTACGCGCCCAGCGGCCAGACATAGGCGCGCAGCAGGCTGCCGGCGCGCCGGTGGCGATAGGTGGCGAGGGCGGCGTTGACGATCATCACGCAGGTCGAGGTGGCCACCGCGACCTGCATGGCCGCCTGGGCCAGCGGGTCGTCGGCGGCGCGACCGAGTTGCAGCAGGTGATAGAGCAGCGGCACCACCACGAAGCCGCCGCCAAAGCCGAACAACACGGCGCTGACCCCGGTGAGGCAGCCGCAGAGAAAGAGCAGGAGATAGAACATGGCGGGTTTCCGGAGCGAGAGCGGAAGGCCAGCTTAGGCGTCCCGGGACTGGCCCGCTTCGCGAGGTTGGCCAATACTATTCGCGTTTCGGCCAGGTGCTTCGACCATGCGCAACGCTTCCATCGAGCAGTACGACGCCACGCCCCGGGCCGTGGTGGCCATGGGTACCGACTATCCCGACGGCTACCTGCTGCCGCGCCATCGGCATCGTCGCGCGCAATTGCTGTACGGTGCCAGCGGGGTGATGCAGGTGCGTACCGGCGACGCCGGCTGGGTGGTGCCGCCACAGCGCGCAGTGTGGATTCCGCCGGGCGTCGAGCACGAGGTGCGAATGCTCGGGGTGAGCACCCGCAGCCTGTACATCGAGCCCGGCAGCGCCATGGCGATGCCGGCGCACTGCCAGGTGCTGGCGGTGTCGCCGCTGCTGCGGCAACTGTTGCTGGCGGCGGTGGACATGCCCCTGGAATACGACACCGAAGGTCGCGACGGCGCGTTGGCGACGCTGTTGCTCCATGAGCTGGCGGCGGCCGAGACGCTGCCGCTGCACGTGCCCTTGCCGCCCGAGCCGCGCTGGCTGGCGCTCTGCGAGGCGTTCCTCGTCGAGCCCGACATCCGCGCCAGCGCCGAACGCTGGGCCGGGTTGCTGCATACCAGCCTGCGCAGTTTCAACCGCACCTTCCGTCGCTACACCGGCCTCAGCTTCGGTGCCTGGAAGCAACGCGCCTGCGTGGTGCAGGCACTGGCGCGGCTGGCCGGCGGCGAAACGGTCACCGCCATCGCCCTGGACTGCGGCTACCAGAGCCCGGCAGCCTTCTCGACCATGTTCCGCCGGGTCCTCGGCCAGCCGCCCAGCGCCTTCCAGGCGGGCGCGCTCAGATCGCCAGGAGGTCCATGAAGCGGTTCACCGGCGTGGCTTCCAGCGATGCCTGGTGGCTGCACAGGTCGAAGATCCTCTGGCAGCGCTGCGGCGGGAAGCGCGTGGCCAGGTTGGCCTTGAACTTCTCCTGCAGCAGCGGGATGCCTTCGGCGCGCCGGCGGCGATGGCCGAGCGGGTACTCCACGGCGACCTGGCCGGTGCTGCTGCCGTCGTCGAAGAACACTTCCACGGCGTTGGCGATGGAGCGCTTGTCCGCCTCCAGGTATTCACGGCTGTAGCGCGGCTCCTCGACGATCTCCATTTTCTCGCGCAAGCGGTCGATCAGCGGGTGGGCGGCGTGGAAGGCGTCCTCGTAGTGCTCGGCCACCAGGTCGCCGAAGATCAGCGGCACGGCGGTCATGTACTGCAGGCAATGGTCGCGGTCTGCGGGGTTGGCCAGCGGGCCGACCTTGGAAATGATGCGGATCGCCGACTCGTGGGTGGTGATGACGATGCGGCTGATCCGTTGCAGGCGGTCCTTCACCAGCGGATGCAGGCGCACGGCGGCCTCGGCGGCGGTCTGCGCGTGGAATTCGGCGGGGAAGCTGATCTTGAACAGCACGTTTTCCATCACGTAGCTGCCGTAGCCCTGGGGGAAGCTGAAGCGCCGCTTGTCCTCGGGCTTGGTCGCCAGGTCCTTGCTGGTGTGGCTGAACAGGACATCGTAGAAACCCCACTGCGGCGCGCTGAGCACGCCGGGGATGCCCATCTCGCCGCGCAAGGCGATGTCCGCCAGGCGCACGCCGCGGCTCGTCGCGTCGCCAGCGGCCCAGGACTTGCGCGAGCCGGCGTTCGGTGCGTGACGGTAGGTGCGCAGGGCCTGGCCGTCGACGAAGGCGTGGGAGAGGGCGGCCAGCAGTTGCTCGCGGTCGGCCCCCATCAGCTTGGCGCAGACGGCGGTGGACGCGACCTTGACCAGCAGCACATGGTCGAGGCCGACGCGATTGAACGAGTTCTCCAGGGCGATCACGCCCTGGATCTCGTGGGCCATGATCATCGCTTCCAGTACCTGGCGCATGCTCAGCGGCGCTTCGCCGTTGGCCAGGCGTTTCTGCGAGAGGTGGTCGGCGACGGCGAGGATGCCGCCGAGGTTGTCCGAGGGATGGCCCCACTCGGCGGCCAGCCAGGTGTCGTTGTAGTCCAGCCAGCGGACGATGCAGCCGATGTCCCAGGCGGCCTTGACCGGGTCGAGCCGGAAGGAGGTGCCCGGCACCCGCGCGCCGTGCGGGACCAGGGTGCCCTCGACCAGCGGGCCGAGGTGCTTGGTGCATTCCGGGAAGCGCAGCGCCAGCAGGCCGCAGCCGAGGGTATCCATCAGGCAGTTGCGGGCGGTGTCCAGGGCCTCCGTGGAATCGATGCGGTAGTCCAGCACGTAGTCGGCGATGTCCTGCAGGACGGCGTCGTAGTCGGGACGTTGGTTGAGATCGACGTTGGCACTCATCGCGTACTCCAGTGGTTCGTAAGTGGTGGGTTTCCTCTCGGTCAGGCTGGTTCGGGGATGGTTTTTCTTGTCGTGGCTGCAAGACGCCCCGGCCTTTCGCGGTGGCGGAAGGCCGGGGCAAGGATAGGTCGGTTCAGAAGGCGTCGCCGGGTACGCGCACCCAGCCTTCCATGAGGATTCGCGCGCTGCGGCTCATGATCGCCTTGGTCACCGTCCATTCGCCGTTCGCCTGGCTGGCCTCGGCGCCCACTCGCAGGGTGCCGGAGGGATGGCCGAAGCGTACCGCGCTGCGTTCGCCGCCGCCGGCGGCGAGGTTCACCAGGGTGCCGGGAATGGCTGCGGCGGTGCCGATGGCCACCGCCGCGGTACCCATCATCGCGTGGTGCAGCTTGCCCATGGACAGCGCGCGGACCAGCAGGTCGATATCGCCGGCCGCCACCAGCTTGCCGCTGGCGGTGCGGTAGTCGCGGGGCGGGGCGACGAAGGCGATCTTCGGCGTGTGCTGGCGGGTCGCGGCTTCCTCGGGGGTCTTGATCAGGCCCATGCGCAGGGCGCCGGCGACGCGGATCCGTTCGAAGCGCGCCAGTTGCTGCGGGTCTCCGTTGATCTCTTCGCGCAGCTCGGTGCCGCGGTAGCCGATCTCCTCGGCATTGACGAACACCGTGGGAATCCCGGCGTTGATCATGGTCGCCTTGAAGGTACCGACCCCCGGCACCTCCAGATCGTCCACCAGGTTGCCGGTGGGGAACATGGCGCCGCCGTCCTCGCCGTCGTCGGACGGGTCGAGGAACTCCAGCACGATCTCGGCCGCCGGGAAGGTCACTCCGTCCAGCTCGAAGTCGCCGGTTTCCTGGACTTGGCCGCCGCTCACCGGCACGTGGGCGATGATGGTCTTGCCGATATTGGCCTGCCAGATGCGCACCTCGCAGATGCCGTCTTCCGGTATCCGCGCCGGATCCACCAGCCCGGCGTGCAGGGCGAAGGCGCCGGCCCCGGTGGAGAGATTGCCGCAGTTGCCGCTCCAGTCGACGAAGGGCTTGTCGATGGAGACCTGGCCGTAGAGGTAGTCGACGTCATGGCCCGGCTGGCTGCTCTTCGAGAGGATCACGCACTTGCTGGTGCTGGAGGTGGCGCCGCCCATCCCGTCGATGTGCGCGGCATAGGGGTCGGGGCTGCCGATCACCCGCATGAACAGCCGATCGCGCGCCTCGCCGGGGACCCGGCAGGATTCCGGCAGGTCTTCCAGGCGGAAGAACACGCCCTTGCTGGTGCCGCCGCGCAGGTAGGTGGCGGGGATGCGGATCTGGGGTGGGTGGGCCATGCGTCGTCGTCCTCGGCAATCGAATTCAGGGGCAGCGGCTGCGTTCGACAGCCGCTGCCGGTCGTCGGCGGATGACGCTACGCGTCGTCCGTCCTACCAGGGTGTTTCGCCGGCGCCATCAGGCGCCGGCCGCCTCCAGGAAGTCCTGGGCGAAGCGTTGCAGTACGCCGCCGGCTTCGTAGATGGAGACTTCCTCGTCGCTGTCCAGGCGGCAGGTCACCGGCACTTCGAGCCGCTCCCCGTCGCGCCGGTGGATGACCAGGGTCAGGTCGGCGCGCGGCCGGCGAGCGCCGAGCACGTCGAAGGTCTCGCTGCCGTCGATCCCCAGGGTCAGGCGGGTGGTACCCGGCTTGAACTCCAGCGGCAGCACGCCCATGCCGATCAGGTTGGTGCGGTGGATGCGCTCGAAGCCCTCGGCGACGATCGCCTCCACCCCGGCCAGGCGCACGCCCTTGGCTGCCCAGTCGCGCGAAGAACCCTGCCCGTAGTCGGCGCCGGCGACGATGATCAGCGGCTGCTTGCGCTCCATGTAGGTCTCGATGGCTTCCCACATGCGCATCACCTTGCCTTCCGGCTCGACCCGCGCCAGCGAACCCTGCTTCACGCTGCCGTCGGCGTTGCGCACCATCTCGTTGAACAGCTTCGGGTTGGCGAAGGTCGCGCGTTGTGCGGTGAGGTGGTCGCCGCGGTGGGTGGCGTAGGAGTTGAAGTCCTCCTCGGGCAGGCCCATTTTCGCCAGGTATTCGCCCGCCGCGCTGTCGGCGAGGATCGCGTTGGACGGCGACAGGTGGTCGGTGGTGATGTTGTCCGGCAGCACCGCCAGCGGGCGCATGCCGCGCAGGGTGCGTTCGCCGGCGAGGGCGCCTTCCCAGTACGGCGGGCGGCGGATGTAAGTGCTCGTCGGGCGCCAGGCGTAGAGCGGGTCGACCTTCTCGCGCTCGCCGTGGGTGATGTCGAACATCGGGATGTAGACCTGGCGGAACTGCTCGGGCTTCACCGCCGCCCTGACCACCGCGTCGATCTCCTCGTCGCTCGGCCAGAGGTCCTTCAGGCGGATCTCCTTGCCGTCCACCACGCCGAGCACGTCGCGCTCGATGTCGAAGCGGATGGTCCCGGCGATGGCGTAGGCCACCACCAGCGGCGGCGAGGCGAGGAAGGCCTGCTTGGCGTAGGGGTGGATGCGCCCGTCGAAGTTGCGGTTGCCGGAGAGCACCGCGGTGGCGTACAGGTCGCGCTCGACGATCTCCTGCTGGATCGCCGGGTCGAGGGCGCCGGACATGCCGTTGCAAGACGTACAGGCGTAGGCCACCACGCCGAAGCCGAGGGCTTCCAGGTGCGGCAGCAGGCCGGCTTCGCGCAGGTATTCGGTGACCACCTTGGAGCCGGGTGCCAGCGAGGTCTTCACCCATGGCTTGCGGACCAGGCCGAGGCGGTCGGCGTTGCGCGCCAGCAGGCCGGCGGCGATCACGTTGCGCGGGTTGCTGGTGTTGGTGCAACTGGTGATCGCGGCGATGATCACCGCGCCGTCCGGCATCAGGCCCTCGGCTTCCTCGGCGCGGGCCCGCTCGAGGTTGCCGGCGATGCCTTTCGCCGCCAGTTCGCTGGTGGCGACCCTGGCGTGCGGATTGGACGGGCCGGCCATGTTGCGCACCACGCTGGACAGGTCGAACTTCAGTACCCGCTCGTACTCGGCGTCGACCAGGCTGTCGGCCCAGAGTCCGGCGGTGCGCGCATAGGCCTCCACCAGGGCGACCTGCTCGTCGTCGCGGCCGGTGAGGCGCAGGTAGTCGATGGTCTGCTGGTCGATGGCGAACATCGCCGCGGTGGCGCCGTATTCCGGAGCCATGTTGGAGATGGTCGCGCGGTCGCCGAGGGTCAGGCTGGAGGCGCCTTCGCCGTAGAACTCCAGGTAGGCGCCGACCACCTTCTGCTTGCGCAGGAACTCGGTCAGGGCCAGCACCACGTCGGTGGCGGTGATGCCCGGCTGGCGACGGCCGCTCAGCTCGACGCCGACGATGTCCGGCAGGCGCATCCAGGAGGCGCGGCCGAGCATCACGTTTTCCGCTTCCAGGCCGCCGACGCCGATGGCGATCACGCCCAGGGCGTCGACGTGCGGGGTATGGCTGTCGGTGCCCACGCAGGTATCGGGGAAGGCCACGCCGTCGCGCGCCTGGATCACCGGCGACATTTTCTCCAGGTTGATCTGGTGCATGATGCCGTTGCCCGGCGGGATCACGTCGACGTTGCGGAAGGCCTGCTTGGTCCAGTCGATGAAGTGGAAGCGGTCCTCGTTGCGGCGGTCCTCGATGGCGCGGTTCTTGGCGAAGGCCTCGGGGTCGTAGCCGCCGCATTCCACCGCCAGCGAGTGGTCGACGATCAGTTGCACCGGCACCACCGGGTTGACCTGGGCCGGGTCGCCGCCCTTGTCGGCGATGGCGTCGCGCAGGCCGGCGAGGTCGACCAGCGCGGTCTGCCCGAGGATGTCATGGCAGACCACCCGCGCCGGGTACCAGGGGAAGTCGAGGTCGCGCTTGCGCTCGACCAGTTGGCGCAGCGAAGCCTCCAGGGTCGCCGGGTCGCAGCGGCGCACCAGGTTTTCGGCGAGCACGCGGGAGGTATAGGGCAGCTTGGCGTAGGCGCCGGGCTGGATCGCCTCGACCGCCTCGCGGGCGTCGAAGTAGTCCAGGCGGGTGCCGGGGAGCGGTTTGCGGTGTGCGCTGTTCATGGCTCGGACTCAATCACGGGGTGTTCGGAAGCGTGTCGCTCGCGCCGTGGCGCAGCCCACGCCGGCCTTTCGAATTCTGGGTGCGGCAACCGTCCGGCGCGCTCGCGTTCGGCGCGCCGGACGGCATGGATCAGCGTTGCTCCAGCGGCACGAACGCGCGCTGCTCGACGCCGGTGTACTCGGCGCTCGGGCGGATGATGCGGTTGTTGGCGCGCTGTTCGAAGACGTGGGCGGTCCAGCCGCTGGTCCGCGAGCAGACGAAGATCGGCGTGAACAGCTTGGTCGGGATGCCCATGAAGTGATACGCCGAGGCGTGGTAGAAGTCGGCGTTGGGGAACAGCTTCTTCTGCTCCCACATGGTCTTGTCGATGGCCTCGGAAACCGCGAACAGGACCTTGTCGCCGACCTCGTCGGCGAGCTGCTTCGACCAACCCTTGATCACTTCGTTGCGTGGGTCGGAATCCTTGTAGATGGCATGCCCGAAGCCCATGATCTTGTCCTTGCGCTCGAGCATCTTCAGCAGCTCGGCGGTGGCTTCCTGCGGCGAAGAGAAGCGTTCGATCAGTTCCATCGCCGCCTCGTTGGCGCCGCCGTGCAGCGGGCCGCGCAGCGAGCCGATGGCGCCGGTGACGCAGGAGTAGAGGTCGGACAGGGTCGAGGCGCAAACCCGCGCGGTGAAGGTGGATGCGTTGAACTCATGCTCGGCGTAGAGGATCAGCGAGACGTTCATCACCTTCACGTGCAGCTCGCTGGGCTTCTTGCCGTGGAGCAGGGCGAGGAAGTGCCCGCCGATGGTCGGCTCGTCGCTGTTGCAGTCGATGCGCTGGCCTTCGTGGGTGAAGCGGTACCAGTAGGTCATGATCGCCGGGAAGGCGGCGAGCAGGCGGTCGGCGACGTCGCGCTGCTGGTCGAAGCTCAGCTCCGGTTCCAGGGTGCCGAGGACCGAGGCGCCAGTGCGCATCACGTCCATCGGGTGGGCGTCCTTGGGAATCCGTTCGAGAACTTCCTTCAGCGCCTGCGGCAGGTCGCGCTGGCCCTGGAGCTTCTTCAGGTAGGCGTCGAGCTGTTGCTTGTTCGGCAGTTCGCCGTAGAGCAGCAGGTAGGCGACTTCCTCGAAGATCGCCGCCGCCGCCAGGTCGCGGACGTCGTAGCCACGGTAGGTCAGGCCGGCGCCTTCCTGGCCGACGGTGGACAGGGCTGTCTGACCGGCCACCTGGCCACGCAGGCCGGCGCCACTCAGTACTTTTGCTTCAGCCATTGCTCTCTCCTTTCTTGAACTTTTTCTGGATGCTGCAACTCGGTTTCACGGGGTTCGCGGACCGGCGCTCAGGCGCACGCCGGGCTCGATGTTCAGGCGTTCTTCTTCTGCGCGAAGAGCGCGTCGAGCTTCTGCTCGAAGCTGTGGTAATCGATGCGATCGTACAGCTCCATGCGGGTCTGCATGGTATCGATCACATTCTTCTGGGTGCCGTCGCGACGGATCGCGGTGTAGACGTTCTCCGCCGCCTTGTTCATGGCGCGGAAGGCCGACAGCGGGTAGAGCACCAGGGACACGTCGGCGGAGGCCAGTTCGTCGGTGGTGAACAGCGGGGTGGCGCCGAACTCGGTGATGTTGGCCAGCACCGGCACCTTCACCGCGGCGGCGAATTCCTTGTACATGGCCAGTTCGGTCATGGCTTCCGGGAAGATCATGTCGGCACCGGCCTCGACACAGGCGCAGGCGCGGTCGATGGCGGCCTGCAGGCCTTCCACGGCCAGCGCGTCGGTGCGCGCCATGATCACGAAGGAGTCGTCGCTGCGGGCATCGACGGCGGCCTTGATGCGGTCGACCATCTCCTGCTGCGAGACGATCTCCTTGTTCGGCCTATGGCCGCAGCGCTTGGCGCCGACCTGGTCCTCGATATGCATCGCGGCGGCGCCGAACTTGATCATCGACTTCACCGTGCGGGCGACGTTGAACGCCGAGGAGCCGAAGCCGGTGTCGACGTCCACCAGCAGCGGCAGGTCGCAGACGTCGGTGATCCGGCGCACGTCGGTGAGCACGTCGTCGAGGCCGCTGATACCCAGGTCCGGCAGGCCCAGGGAACCGGCGGCGACGCCGCCGCCGGACAGGTAGATGGCCTTGAAGCCGGCGCGCTTGGCCAGCAGGGCGTGGTTGGCGTTGATGGTGCCGACCACCTGCAGCGGGTGTTCGGTGGCCACGGCTTCGCGGAAGCGCTGGCCGGGGGTAAGGGACGTCTGGCTCATCACGGACCTCTTAGACGGTGGAGGAAGCGGAGGCGAGCTTCGCCGGCTGGGGTTCCAGCTGGCGCTCGATATTGCGGCGCGACGCACTGATGTGGCGGCGCATCAGCAGCTCGGCCAGTTCGCCGTCACGGTCGGCGATGGCGTCGAGAATGCGGTGGTGTTCGGCGAAGGCCTGGCGCGGCCGGTTCGGCGTGGTCGAGTACTGGATGCGGTACATCCGCACCAGTTGGTAGAGCTCGCCGCAGAGCATGCGGGTGAGAGTGGCGTTGCCGCTGCCCTGGATGATCCGGTAGTGGAAGTCGTAGTCGCCTTCCTGCTGGTAATAGCCGCGCCCGGCCTGGAACGCCTCGTCGCGCTCGTGGGTGTCGAGCACCCGGCGCAACTCGTCGATCTCGGCCTGGCTCATGCGCTCGGCGGCCAGTCGGCAGGCCATGCCTTCCAGGGACTCGCGGATCTCGTAGAGCTCGATCAGCTCGGCGTGGCTCAGCGACACCACCCGCGCCCCGACATGCGGCACCCGCACCAGCAGGCGCAGGCCTTCCAGGCGGTGGATCGCCTCGCGCAGCGGGCCGCGGCTGATGCCGTAGGTGCGCGCCAGCTCCGGCTCGGAGATCTTGCTGCCCGGCGCGATCTCGCCGCTGACGATGGCGCTCTGGATCTTGCGGAAGACGTGTTCCGACAAGGTCTCGCCGTCGTCATGGGCAATCTCGAGAGGGGGCGGGTTCTGGGTCATGGTACTGGCTGTTCGGGTCGATGTGTCGACAATGTTTGCGAAAGCTACCGCCTGGATTGCGTGGGGTCAATCATTCGTCGCTTGATTGTCGACAATCGTCTAATGCATCGCTGGTCTATGCTTTCCCCTCCAGCCGCTGTGCCAGGAGAGAGTTTCGTGGGCATCTATGACCGTTACGTGTTGCCGCGCCTGATCGACTTCGCCTGCGGCATGGGCGACGTGATGAAGCAGCGTTCGCTGCTGGTGCCGCGCGCCCATGGGCGGGTGCTGGAGATCGGTCTGGGCACCGGGCTCAACCTGGGCTTCTACGACGCGGCGAAGGTGTCGGCGATCGTCGGCGTCGACCCGGCCGCGCAAATGCAGGCGCTGGCCCGCGAGCGCGCGGCGCAAATCGGCATCCCGGTGGAAATGGTCGCCCTCGAGCTTGGCGAGATCCGCGCCGAGGCGGAAAGCTTCGACACCATCGTCTGCACTTTCACCCTTTGCTCCATCGCCGCGCCGCTGCCGGCGCTGGGCGAGATGCGTCGGGTGCTGAAGCGTGGCGGCGAATTGCTGTTCTGCGAGCATGGGCGCGCGCCGGACGCCTCGGTGCTGGCCTGGCAACGGCGCCTGACGCCCTGGTGGAAACCGCTGGCCGGCGGTTGCCACCTGGACCGCGACATGCCGGCCTTGCTGCGCGAGGCCGGCTTTCGCATCGACGAGCTGGAACAGGGCTACCTGCCCGGGCCGCGGCCGATGACCTACGTCTACCGCGGCGTCGCGCGCTGAATCCGGGCGGCCCTCAGAGCGCGTTGGGCAAGGGCGCGAACAGCGCGTCGATATCGGCCTCGTCGAGCTTCCAGCCGTCGCCGTTGCCTTCGCTGAACAGGCCGTCGGCGAGGGCGGCCTTTTCCTGCTGCAGGTGCTGGATCTTCTCTTCCACCGTGCCGCGGGCGATCAGCCGGTAGACGAACACCGGCTTGTCCTGGCCGATGCGGTAGGCGCGGTCGCTGGCCTGGTTCTCCACTGCCGGGTTCCACCAGGGATCGTAGTGGATCACGGTGTCCGCCGCGGTCAGGTTGAGGCCGACCCCGCCTGCCTTCAAGCTGATCAGGAACACCGGCACCTTGCCGCTCTGGAAGCGCTGTACCGGGGCGCGGCGGTCGCGGGTCTCGCCGGTCAGCAGGACGTAGTCGACGCCGCGCTGGCGCAGGGCGTCCTCGATCAGCGCGAGCATCGAGGTGAACTGCGAGAACAGCAGGACCCGGCGACCCTCGGCGATCAGTTCGTCGAGCATGTCGAGCAGGTAGGCCAGCTTGCCCGAGCTGAGCGCCCGGCCGCTGCGCGCGCCGTCTTCCTGGCGTTGCAGCAGGCGCGTGTCGCAGCAGACCTGGCGCAGCTTGAGCAGCGCCTCGAGGATCACGATGCGGCTGCGCGCCAGGCCGCGCCGGGCGATCTCCTCGCGGACCTTGCGGTCCAGCGCCAGGCGCACGGTCTCGTAGAGTTCGCGTTGCGCCTCGCTGAGTTCGACGAACTGGGTGAACTCGCTCTTCGGCGGCAGTTCCGAGGCCACCTGTTCCTTGGTCCGTCGCAGCAGGAACGGCCGCAGGCGCGCGGCCAGGTGACTGAGGCGTGCCTCGTCGCCGTGCTTCTCGATCGGCGTGCGGTAGTCCTGGGCGAACTGGCGGGCGTCGCCGAGCCAGCCGGGCATCAGGAAATGGAACAGCGACCAGAGTTCGCCGAGGTGGTTCTCCAGCGGCGTGCCGGTCAGGCACAGGCGATGCCGTGCCGCCAGCTCGCGGGCGGCGACGGCGGCCTTGGTGGTGGCGTTCTTGATGTTCTGCGCCTCGTCGAGGATCAGCAGGTGGAACCGCCGCTTGCCCAGCTCGGCGGCGTCGCGTGGCAGCAGGGCATAGGTGGTCAGCACCAGGTCGTGCTCGTCGATGCGGGCGAAGTCGCGGCGCCGGCCGGCGCCGTGCAGGGCCAGCACGCGCAGATCGGGGGCGAAGCGCTCGGCCTCGTCCAGCCAGTTGGGGATCAGGCTGGTGGGCATCACCACCAGCGCCGGCGTGTCGAGCCGCCCGGCCTGCTTTTCCAGGAGCACGTGGGCCAGCGACTGCAAGGTCTTGCCCAGCCCCATGTCGTCGGCCAGCACGCCGCCGCTGTCGAGTTCGCGCAGGGTCTGCATCCAGCTCAGGCCTTCGAGCTGGTAGGGCCGCAGTTCGGCGCGCAGGCCTTGCGGCGGGGTCGCCGGACGAGCCTGGAAACTGCGTAGGCGGCGGGCGAAGTCGCGCAGGTTGTCGCCGCCTTCCCAGGCCAGCGGCAACTCGTCGAGATCGGCCAGGCGCGCCGCGTCCGGTGCGCCCAGGCGCAGCTTGCGCTGCGGTTCGGGGTCGCCCAGGTAGAAGTCGGAAAGCGCCGCCAGCACCGGCTTCAGGCGGCCGAAGGGCAGCGCCACGCGCAGCGGCGGGTTGAGTTCCAGGCGCAGCACCAGTTGCTCTTCGTCGGCGTGCCGGGCGAGGGCGCGCGGATCGAGCAGGGCCGGACTGCGGCGGATCAGTTCGGTCAGCGCCGGCAGCAGGCTGACCCGCTGGCCGGCGACCTGGATGCCCAGTTCCAGCTCGAACCACTGGCGGTCGTCGGCTTCCTCGACCTCGGCGTACCAGGCGTCGATGGGCGTCAGGTCGTAGGCGAAGTCGGCGCGGATGTCGATGAACCAGCCTTGCTGGCGCAGGCGCGGCAGGTCGTCCTGCATGAAGTGCAGCCAGGCGTTGTCGCCGGGCAGTTCGAACATCTCGCCGGCGCTCTCCTCGAGCGCGTCGCTGCGCCGGGTCGCCGGCTTGAAGCCGAGGCGGCGCAGGGTCTCGCGGTATTCCTGCTCGTGCGCCGGACGCCGTTCGATACGCCGCTGGGCCTCCCGTGGCTCGCTGCCGGGACGCCCGGAAACCGCCTCGCCGGCATAGATGAAGGCCAGCGCCGCACGGTGCCGGGAAATGCTCTGCATGCGTCCGCTGCGCAGGTCGTAGCCGCTGTGCACGTGGCTGCCGAGGGTCAGCCGCGCATACGGCCGGGCCGGGTCGATGGCCAGGCTGAGCTGGGTGTCTGGGGCGGAGGGTGAAGTCATCCGGTATGTCCTTCGGCGAAACCAGCCGAAACCGCAAACAGCCGATATTACCAAGCTCGGCGCGCTTGCGCAGAGCGGAGATGGACGTATGGCGCGGCGGACGAATGCGACGGGATACGACCCGCACTCGTCGGACCCCGGCAATCCCTGGCGCGACGCGACCTGGCGGTCGTCCGGAGCAAGTACAAATGCGAACGTAATTGAGATACAGTCGCAAACCTTCCGAATCGACGACCGCCTCGCCACCCGCGAGCGCGGCGTCGCCGTGCCAGCCAGACGAGGTAGCGACGATGCAAGGCCCAGTTTCCACCCGGGACGCCGCCCCATGACCAGCCAGGCCCTGGCCGGCGGACTGTCCGTCACCGGCCGCATCCTCGTCGCGGTCCTGCTTGGCTACGCGCTGGCCTATGCGGTCACCGCCTGCCTGAGCATCTACCTGCCGCTGCCGCGTCCCGACCGGGTCTCGTTCGGCAGCCTCGGCTGCTTCGCCGTGTGGGTCGCGGCCATCGTCTACGCCTTCGCCGCGCGCAGCGCCTGGCGCGCCTGCTGGGTGCTGGCGCTGGCCAGCCTGGCGCTGGGCGGCCTGGCCTGGCTCGGCCTCGACTACGGAGCGCGTCCATGAACCTGCGTCAATCGATGTCCGGCCTGCATACCTGGTCGGGGCTGCTGGTCAGCTGGCTGCTGTTCGTCATCGTCTTCGCCGGCAGCCTGGCCAGCTTCGACAAGGAGCTGACCCGCTGGATGCAGCCGGACCTGCACCTGCCCGGCGCGCAGTCGCTGGGCGCCGACCAGGTGCGCGACTGGTTGCGCCAGCGCGCCCCCGATGCCCATGCCTGGTGGATGCTGCCGCCGAGCGAGCGGGCGCCCTACTGGAACGCCGGCTGGGAGCCGCGCGACGGCAGCGAGTTCAAGGTCTTTCAGCTGGACGCGGTGAGCGGCCAGCCGCTGCCGAAGACAGTCGGCGGCGAGTTCTTCTTCACCCTGCACTACGACCTGCACGCCGGCATGGTCGGCCTGTACATCGTCGGCATCGCCGGGATGCTGATGCTGGTGGCGCTGGTCAGCGGGACCATCGTGCACCGGCGGATCTTCAAGGACTTCTTCACCCTGCGCCCGCAGGCGGCGCGGCAGCGCGCCTGGCTCGACGCGCACAACGTGCTGGGGGTGATCGGCCTGCCGTTCCACCTGATGATCGCCTACACCGGCCTGGTGATCTTCATCGTCTACTACATGCAGGCGGGCCTGCAGGTGGTCTACCAGAACGATGGCGAGCGCTTCTTCCATGAAGTGCAGGGCTCCTACGAACGCGAGGAAGTCGGCCGCCCGGCGGGGCCGCCGGCGTCCATCGACGGCCTGATCGTCGAGGCCGGCAAGGTCTGGGGCGACGGCGGCGCGCCGGGCTGGATCAGCGTCCACCATCCCTATGACGAGGCGGCCACCGTGGACATCCGCCGGCGCGACGCCTCGCGCATCCTCGACGACCAGCGCACGGTCAACTTCGATGCCTCCAGCGGCGAACTGCTGCATGCCCAGCCGTCCTATGCGCCCGGCTACGCCACCTACGGCTGGCTGACCGGCCTGCACATGATCCAGTGGGGCGGCCAGTTGGTGCGCTGGATGTACCTGTTGCTCGGGCTGTCCGGGGCGATGATGATCTTCGGCGGGTTGCAGGTCTGGCTGGCCAAGCGCGAGGTCCGCGGCAGTCGTGGCGTTGGTCTGGTGCGGGCGCTGAACCTGGCGGTCTGCGGCGGCCTGCCGCTGGCCAGCCTGGCGCTGCTGTGGGGCAACCGCCTGCTGCCGACGCAACTGGCCGGCCGCGACACCTGGGAGATCCGCGTGTTTTGCGCCAGTTGGGCGCTGGTCGCGCTGTGGGCCATCGTCCGCCGCAACAGCGGGACCCTCGGTCGCACGCAACTGCGCCTCGCCGCCGTGCTGGCGCTGGGCCTGCCGCTGCTCGGCCTGCTGCGTAGCCCGGAAGGCAACCTGTTGGCCAGCCTGCAGCGCGGCGACTGGGTGCTGGCCGGCGTCGACCTCAGCCTGCTGGGCCTCGGCCTGCTCTGCGCCTGGCTAGGTTGGCGACGTCGGCAAGCGTCGAGCAAGCCCGTCCGGCGACGCCTGAACGTCCAGGAGGTGGCCTGATGCTGCTGGTCTTCGGCCTCAACCTGCTGGCTTTCACCGCTCTCTGCCTGGCCATGAACCGCCACCACAAGAACCTCCTCGGCCACGAGCCGTCGGCTTCCCGGGTGCTTCTGCTACGCGGCGTGGCGCTGCTCGACCTGGGCCTGGCACTGGCCTTCTCGATCCACCGGCAGGGCGTGGAGATCGGCATCGTCTTCTGGTCCTGCCTGCTGATGCTGGCGGCCGGCACGCTGGTCCTGCTGCTCGCCTGGCGGCCACGCTGGGCATTGCCTTGCGCCGCCGGAGTGCCGTTGCTCGGCGGGGTGCTGGCGCTGCTGCGCTGAAGGGCGCGCCGCCCATCCGTGCCTCGGGGGCGGTCCGGTCCAGCGTCTATGCTGGTGGTCGTGCTTTCCCCCGGAGGTATGCGCCATGCACACGCCCGCCAGCAACACCGTCGCCAGCGTCATTCCCTGCCTGCGTTACCGCGATGCGCCGGCCGCCATCGACTGGCTGTGCCGGACCTTTGGCTTCCAGCGCAAGCTGGTGGTGCCCGGCGAGGACGGACAGGTGCTCCACGCCGAGTTGACCTACGCCAGCCCGAACGGCGCCAACGGCATGCTGATGCTCGGCTCGAGCGTCCGCGACAACGCCTACGGTCGGCTGATGCGGCACGTCGACGAAGCCGGCGGCAATACCCAGAGCCTCTACCTGGTGGTCGCCGATCCCGACGCCCTGTTCCGCAGCGCCCAGGCCGCCGGCGCCGAGATCGTCATCGACATCAAGGACGAGGACTACGGCGGTCGCGGCTTCACTTGCCGCGATCCGGAGGGCCACGTCTGGAGCTTCGGCAGCTATGATCCCTGGGCATGAGGCCCCGTCCATTCACCACAGGAGACGCTGCATGAAAACGCTCACGCTGATCGATGGCCAGGAGGTCGCCGCCATCGGCCAGGGTACCTGGCATATCGGTGAGCAGCCCGGCGAACGCAAGCGCGAGGTCGCGGCGCTGCGCGAAGGCATCGAGCTGGGGATGACGCTGATCGATACCGCCGAGATGTACGCCGAGGGCGGCGCCGAAGACGTGGTCGGCGCGGCTATCGCGGGACGCCGCGAAGAGGTCTTCCTGGTCAGCAAGGTCTACCCGCACAACGCCAGCCGCAAGGGTCTGCCGGCGGCCTGCGAGCGCAGCCTGCGCCGGCTCGGTTGCGAAACCATCGACCTCTACCTGCTGCACTGGCAGGGCCGGTATCCGCTGGAGGAAACCATCGAAGCCTTCGAGCGGTTGCGCGACCAGGGCAAGATCCTGCGCTGGGGCGTGTCCAACTTCGACCTGGGCGACATGTACGAACTGGACGGCAGCGCCTGTGCCGCCAACCAGGTGATGTACAACCTGGAGGAACGCGGTATCGAATACGACCTGCTGCCCTGGTGCCAGGAGCGCGGCATGCCGGTGATGGCCTACTGTCCGGTGGGGCAGGGCGGCAGGCTGCTACGGCACCCGGCGCTCGGCGAGATCGCCGCGCGCCACGACGCCAGCAGCGCCCAGGTCGCCCTGGCCTGGCTACTGGAGCAGGGGGTGATCGCGATCCCGAAGGCGGTGACGTCCGCTCACATCCGCCAGAATGCAGCGGCGGCCGACCTGGAACTGAGCGCCGATGACCTGCGGGCGCTCGACCAGGCGTTTCCGCCGCCTACCCGCAAGCGAAACCTGGCGATCGTCTGAGTGGAGTACGGGAGAAACGGCCTGCGCTTGTTTCCCCTGGCCGCGGGAATATGACGAAGTTGGCGAGGAAATATTTAAAAAGGAATAAGTAAATATTTATTTCCTGCGTGGGAACTTTCTTCAACTTAACCTGTACTTTTCGCTGTCCCACAAAAAAGCCCCGTCGGGGACGGGGCTTTTCCTTGCATTCGCGCTGATGCTTGCATGATTCAGGCAGCCAGTGTTTTCTTGCGAACTCGATTGATCACTTCTTCCATTTTGCCGGAGTCGTCGTACTGCTCCGGATACAGGCGCTCGCTGTGGCAGGCCACGCCATGCTGGTCAACGATGGTGAAACTGAAGTTTCCTTTACGAGTTGCCTGGATCAGGCAGTCGAACGGCGCAAATGCGGCGGTTAGGGTGCGAATTGCATCCTGAGTACGATGTTGAATAGACATATTCTTATGTTCCTTTACTTTCACGCTTATGGAGCAGCGTATATTGCAAATGTTCCCGCTCCGTGACAGTGCCAAGAAAGCTTTGTGTCGGGGGAACGTACTGGTTATGCCGGCTTTTTTCGAAAAGAGCAAGCTGGCAGTTCAGGTACTAATCAGAGGATCGATTGGCAGGAAAGTTTCCAGGCCAGGATCCTGATCAATCTGCGGGTGGTATTGCGGGACGCCGGTCTTCCCATCGGCCCTGCGTGGCAGGGGATTGCTTCAGAAGAGTGGCGACCGAAGAACCATCGGAAGGCTGTAACCCTGATGGTAGAGCCCTTTTCATCTGTGGGCCCGGTCGTGGGGTAAAGCCTGATTGACTTTCAGTTTGGTACGCAGTCCCGGATTGTATGTCTTTCGACGAAGAAAGGCCAGGACATTTTTTGAGCAGATGTCGCCCCGGCGGCGGGAATGTTTGAGCATCTGTTTCGGCGGACGCCTGCCAACCGGGCAAAGGTTATGGGCCTGGCGTCGGCGGCGCGTGGCAGGATTGCCGTTCCATCGCCGCGCCGAGGTTATCCATGCCGTCGCCCGCTCGCACGCTGCTCGTGGCCTTCGTGTCCGCCTGGTTCCTGCTGGGTGGGCTGGGCCACTTCGTCTTCACCGATTTCTTCGTCGGCATCGTCCCGCCCTACGTGCCCTGGCCGCTGGCGGCGGTGTGGGTCAGCGGGGTCTTCGAACTGCTCGGCGCCGCCGCCCTGCTGGTGCCGGCATGGCGCCGGCTGGCGGCGTGCGGGCTGTTCATCCTGACCCTCTGCATGACCCCGGCCAACCTCTACATGTGGCAGCACCCCGACCTGTTCCCATCCTTCCCGCCGACGCTGCTGGCCGCTCGCCTGGCGCTGCAGGCGTTCCTCCTCGGCTGCATCCTGGCGCTGATGCTGGCGCGGGACGAGGCGCCGCTGGCACGACGCTAGGCGCAGGCGAAAAAAAGCCACTGTGCGGGGGTGGACAGTGGCCGGGAATGCCAGGAGATGGAGGAGCAATCGGACCTGGCGTGGATAGAGTAGTAGCCGCTCTGTCGAGGGTCTGTATGGCTATTGGTGAACTTTGTGAAGAAGTGCAAAGTAGAGCGGCCAACGGACGAACGGTGTTGCACGCGGCGGGACGCTCGCGGTAGTTTTTTCCCATGATCACGTTTCCCGTGGTCGCCCTCGAAGCCCGGCCCCAGCGCCGGGCTTCGTCGTTTCCGCCCGCCGCGCAACCGGACGCACCGGGCGGCGACCGCTGCGAAAGGCTCTGGGGTGCGCCCGCACGGCGTCCGGCCAACTTAAAGTTCGGTTGTGCCGGGTGCTGTCATAACGCCATCGTTCAGTGGCCTCGGTGAGCCCCCGTACCCCCAGTTCGCTGGGGCTTGCCTTTGGTGTATCCCTTTTGCCCGGCCGCGTGCCGGGCTTTTTTATGCCCGGTCTTCTTCCTTCCGGTTTAGCCGGGGCCCGCGTTTCCTTGGCCGGCCCCTGAACCTCATCGCTGCATCGACGTCCCTAGCTACAGGCGAGCCTGTGGCCGGGGGCTTTCCATCATCCGCAAAAAGGTGAAAACCATGCTGACCATCGACTACAACAGCTATCGCACCACTACCCCCTACGGCAAACGCGTGCGCTTCCTGGTGCTGCACTACACCGCGCTCGACTTCGCCGCCTCGGTCAAGGCGCTGACCACCGGCGCCGCCAGCGCCCACTACCTGATCCCGGCGCCGCACGACCCCAGCTACAAGGCCGCTGGCTTCAAGGGCCAGCGCATCTTCAACCTGGTCGCCGAGGAAGACCGCGCCTGGCACGCCGGCGTCAGCGGCTGGGCGCGCCGCGACAACCTCAACGACACCTCCATCGGCATCGAGATCGTCAACCTCGCCCGCGACGACGACGGCGTGTTCACCTTCCCCGACTACGAGCGCTCGCAGATCAACGCACTCAAGCAACTGGCGAAGAACATCCTGCAGCGCTACCCGGACATGACCCCGAAGAACGTGGTCGGCCACTCCGACATCGCCGTCGGGCGCAAGTCCGACCCGGGTCCGAAGCTGCCCTGGAAGGAACTCTACGAGGCCGGTATCGGCGCCTGGTACGACGACGCCACCCGCGATCGCTATCGCGAAGGCTTCGAGCGCGACGGCCTGCCGCCGCGCGCCGACCTGCTGGAGGCGTTCCGCCTGTACGGCTATGCGCTGCCGGCGACGGTCGACGACGCCTACTTCGCCAGCCTGCTGCGCGCCTTCCAGATGCATTTCCGCCCGGAGAACTACGACGGCGCGCTGGATGTGGAGACGGCGGCGATCCTCTACGCTCTGAACGAGAAATACCCGGCCTGAGCCATTAACCGCGAGCGGCCGCCCGATGCGGCGGCCGCTCCCTTGCCCACCCCCATGGAGGACTTGCCATGACTGCCGTCGCACAGGTCGTCGCCAAGGCGGAAATGCTGATCCGCCGCCCCATCGCCGAGGTCTTCGAAGCCTTCGTCGATCCGGCCATCACCGCCAGGTTCTGGTTCAGCCGCGGCGATGCCCGCCTCGAAGCCGGGAAACGGCTGCGCTGGCACTGGGACATGTACGGGGTTTCCCAGGAAATCGAAGTGAAGGACCTGCAGACGAACCGCCGCATCCTCATCGAATGGCCGAATGGCGACAGCAATCCTTCCCAGGTGGAGTGGCTGTTCGAGGAACTGCCCGGCGCCGGGACCTTCGTCAGCATCCGCAACAGCGGTTTCGTCGGCACCCCGGAAGAGGTCATCCCGCGGGTGGTCGACGCCACCGAAGGTTTCACCCTGGTGCTGGCCGGACTCAAGGCCTGCCTGGAGCATGGCATCGCCTTGAACCTGGTGGCCGACCGTTTTCCCCGCGGCCTCGATGGCTGAGCATTGCCTGAGTGCGCGTCCCGCACCGCGCAGCGTGCCCTCAGGCAATGCTCAGCCGAACGCGAAGTCGGCCAGCAGTTGCAGGTTCAGGCCGACGATCGCCAGCGCTACCGCCCAGGCCAGCCACCGGGTCCCGGTGCCGATCGCCAGCGGGCCCATCAGGCGCCGGTCGGAAACGAACTGTAGCAGCGGGATCACCGCCAGCGGCAACTGCATCGACAGGATCACCTGGCTGAAGATCAGCAGCCGCGTGGTGCCGTCCTCGCCGTAGAGCAGGGTCACCAGCAGCACCGGCAGCACCGCGACGCCACGGGTCAGCAGGCGCCGCGCCCAGGGCGCCAGGCGCAGGCGGAGGAAGCCCTCCATGACGATCTGCCCGGCCAGGGTGGTGGTGACCGTCGAGTTGAGGCCGGACGCGAGCAGCGCCACGGCGAACAGCAGCGAGGCGAGTTCCAGGCCGAGCAATGGCGAGAGCAGCGCGTGGGCCTGCTCGATATCGACCACCTCGGTGTGCCCGTTGCGGTGGAACACGCTGGCGGCGACGATCAGGATCGCCGCGTTGACCAGCAGCGCCAGGGTCAGCGCCAGGCTGCTGTCGGCCACCGCCCAGCGCAGCGCCTGGCGCTTGCCGGCAAGGCTGCGCGGGTAGGCGCGGCTCTGCACCAGCGAGGAATGCAGGTAGAGGTTGTGCGGCATGACGGTCGCGCCGACGATGCCGATCGCCAGGTACAGGGCAGCCGGGTCGCTGAGCACCCGCGGGCTCGGCAAGAACCCTTGGAGCACCTCGCCGAGTTCGGGACGCGAGAGCAGCAACTGTACCGCGAAGCAGGCGAAGATCAGTGTCAGCAACGCCACCACGAAGGCCTCCAGCGGCCGCTGGCCACGTCCGATCAGGACCAGCACCAGCAGCGCGTCGCCCACGCAGAGCAAGGCGCCCCAGGCCAGCGGCAGGCCGAACAGCAGCTTCAGGGCGATGGCGGTGCCGATCACCTCGGCCAGGTCGCAGGCGATGATCGCCGTCTCGCAGGCCAGCCACAGCAGGCGGCAGGTGCTCGGCGAGTAGCGTTCGCGGCAGGCCTGGGCCAGGTCCAGGCCGCTGGCGATGCCCAGGCGCGCGGACAGCGCCTGCAGCAGCATCGCCATCAGGCTGGAGAGCAGGATTACCGAGAGCAGCAGGTAGCCCAGTTGCGCGCCGCCGGCGACGTCGGTGGCCCAGTTGCCCGGGTCCATGTAGCCCACCGCGACCAGGTAGCCGGGGCCGGCGAAGGCCAGCAGGCGGCGCCACCAGTGGCCGCCGCCGGGGACTTCGACCGGCTGGGCGCGACCGGGCTCGGCGGCCTGGGGGGCCGGGGTATCCTTCGCGGACATGACGAAGCTCCTGCCGGACGCGTGCCGGCGCTGCGCGCGCCTTTCCCGGCGCGCCGTGGCGCGCGGGTTGGGCGAGCGGTTCAGGGGGCAGGAAGGAGGAAGTCGGTCAGGCCGAGGCCGCCAGTTGCCGGTGCAGGTCCAGCAGGTCGCTGGCGATCAGGTCCCAGTCCTGCTCGGCGGCGAGGTCCTGGGACTGGCCGGGGCCGTATTCCAGCGGCCGGGCGATGAACGCGGTCTTCAGGCCGAGGGCGCGCGCGGCCTTGAGGTCGTAGTTGTGCGCCGCGCAGAGCATCACCTCCTGCGGCGGCAGGTCGAGCAGGCGGCAGGCGCCGAGGTAGACCTGCGGGTCGGGCTTGTAGTGGCCGAACAGGTCGGCGCACAGCAGCATGTCCCAGGGCAGCCCGGCGTGCCGCGCGACGTCGAGCATCAGCGCGGTGTTGCCGTTGCTCAGCGCGGCGAGCCAGTAGTCGGCCTTCAGCGCGTGCATCCCGGCGAGCGTGTCCGGCCACGGCCGCAGGCGGTGCCAGAAGCCAGTGATGCGTTGCAGCAGGGCCTCGTCCAGCGCCAGGCCGAACTCTCCGGCCAGGGCCTCGAGACTCTGCCGGTGCAACTGGTCGAGGTGCTGCCAGGGCGCCTGGCCGTTGCGTACCCGGTCCATCGCCGGCTTGTATTGCTGGCGCCAGCGGTCGGTCAGTTCCACGCAGGGCAGGGTCCCGCCGAGTTCGCGCTCCAACGCCTGGAACTGCTCGATCAGGCTGGAACGCCAGTCCACCAGGGTACCGAACACATCGAACAGGATCGCGCGCATCGTGCCTCCTCGGCCGTGGCCGTCATCGCTTCAGTGCTTCTGTGGCAGCGCGGTGGGCAGGCCGCGGCCGCTCCAGGCGGTGACCACAAGGGCTACCGCCGCCATCAGGCAGAGCGCCAGCCAGCCGGGGACGAAGCTGTGGCTGAAGTCCTTGAGCAGCCCCAGCGCCGGCGGCGCGAGAACGATCGCCAACTGGTTGATGGCCATCGCCAGGCCGAGGGCGAAGCCGGTCTTGCCGACCGGCGCGGTATCCGCCACATAGGCCACCCAGGGACCGTACCAGCCGAAGCCGAAGAAGCCCAGCCAGGCCACTACCAGGCCCATCCCCAACGGTGATTGCAGGGGCAGCAGGACCAGCGCCAGCAGGCCGAGGATCACCGCGCCGAGGCAGACCATCACCGGGAAGTAGCGCCCGGCGCGGCAGCGGTCGCTCCAGGCGGCCAGCAGGATGCGCCCGGCGACGCCGCTGCCCTGGGCGACGAACAGCAGGGTCGCGGCCATGCCGATGCCGATCTCCAGGGTCTCGTGCAGGTAGAGCACGGTGAACACCAGGATGCCGTACTGCACCGAGATCAGCGCCACCCCGGAACAGACGATGTTCTTCATCGCCGGGTCGGTGATCATCGCCAGCCGCGACTTCACCACCGCGCCCAGGTCGCGTTCGGCGGGGTTCGCGCCGGGCGCGGGGGCGTCCGGCGGGGTGCGGTAGAAGAGCATGAAGGCCAGCGCGCCGAGGAACGCTACCAGGCCGCCGGCGAGGAATGCGCTGCGCCAGCCGTAGATCCCCGCCAGGTACGGCAGCAGCGCGGCGGACAGCGCGCCGCCCAGCGGCAGCCCGGCCTGGCGGATGCCCATGGCGAAGCCCAGCTGGGTCTTGGCGAACCAGCGTGACACCGACTTGCTGCCGCCCGGCTGCGCCGTGCTGTAGCCGGCGCCGACGACCACCAGGAACAGCAGGATGGTCAGGTAGTCGGTGGCCCACAGCGAGGCGCAGAGGGCCAGCGCGACGATCAGCGTGCCGAGGCCGACCACCAGCCGCTCGGAGTAGCGGTCGAGCAGCTCGCCGGCCACCAGCAGGCCGACGATCGGCACCAGCTGCGCCGCCGACACCAGCAGGCCGATCTGTAGCGACGAGAGTTGCAGGTCGTTCTGGATGAACACGGCGATCGCGCCGATGCCCTGGACGAAGAAGCAGGCGCAGGCCTGGGCGAAGGTGGCGATCAGCAGGATGACCCAGCGGTAGCGCTGGGTCGGGTTCGCGGCGAGGGCGGCGGTCACTGGACGAACTCCCGTGCGAGGGTGAAGTTGGCTTCGCCGAGCGGATGCAGGCGCTGCAGCGACAGGTATTCGCCGAGGGTGCGTTCCATGCCCATGCGCTGGAAGATCCGTTCGCCGTCGAGCTCGGCCTCGGCGCCGTTGGCGCGCAGTTCGTCGAGAGCCTGGCGCAGCAACTGGCAGTTGTCGCTGAGCGTCACCTGGCCGTCATCGTCCACCGCGTAGGGCGTGTCCTCCATGCCGACCCGCAGCACGTCGACCTGGCTGTCCGCCTGCGCGGCATAGGCGGCCAGCCGGCGTAGCGCGCAGAGCGGGGTGCCGGCGCGAGGGCCGACGTCGAGCGGTCGGAAGTGCTGCGCGGCATGCTGCGGCATCACCGCCGCGCCGACCGTGATGCTGACCTTGCGCTTGCGCACGCCGGGTTCGCCGATGTCGTACTCCAGGCTCTTGGCGCTCTCGATCACCGCGCGGAACTGCTGGTAGGTCTCCGGGAACGGCAGGCGTGGCGAGAAGCCGAACAGCAGGATCACGTTCAACTGGCCGGAACCGCCCAGGCGCAGGCGCGGGTGCTCCACGGCGAAACGGGTCATGGCGTAGCTGCGCACATGCTGCACCCACTCCACCTCGTGGAACAGGCCGAGCTTCTGGCGCGCCTGGATGGCGTTGCGGTAGACCTGGAACTGGGTCATCGGCGAGGTCACCCCGTAGTCGGCGCCCTTGCTGGTGGAGTGGGTCTGCAACTCGGCCTTTTCCAGCGCCGTCGACGGCTGGTAGTCGCGCAGGTCGGCGAGGAAGGCCGGGCTGGAGGCATAGTCGAGGTCGAGCTTGCGCCTTTGCTTCTCCAGCTCGCAGATCACCTGCAATTCGATGGCCGCCTGGATCGTCACGAAGTGCGCACCGCCCAGGTGCAGCGGGATGGCGCAGTGGCTGACCCGCTCCCACTCGCCGAAGCGGCGGATGTTCTCCTGCACCTCGCTGCCGTTGCGGCTGGCGCCGAAGCTCAACATCAGGTCGGGGAAGCGGTTCTGCAGGGCGCGGCTGACCGCCTGGTAGATGTCGTTGTCGGTGGTCTGTTCCTGGGTCAGCGGGTTGCGCGCGTGATAGTGGTAGTAGCGGCAACCCATCTCGTAGAGCTGGCGCGCTTCGTCCAGCAGTTCGCCGGGGGCGGTGCGGATGGTGGCGCCGGTGCAGATGCTGTCGAGCAGGCGGTCGCCGGTGGCGGCGTGGTTGCGCGGGGTGAACTTGGCGCCGGTGGAGGCGCATCCGAGAATCAGGGTTTTCCGGGATCCGGTCATGGTCGTCTTTCCTCCATTCATCATTCCATTGAGGGCGGAGCGGTCCGCGGCGGACCGAAAGGCTGCCCAGGGCGTCGAAAGTCGTCGGTGTCTCAGGCAGGTGAAAGATGTCGCTGGCGGGATCGTTATGCGTTGTTCTACGAGAGGGATTTAAACCGCATGGCGGCGGCCGTGCGCGGCGCATTCGGCAACGCTCGTTGCCGCCGGCACAAAGACCTTGCGCAAATCGCCCGGCGTTGCGCCAACCGCCGGCACGGCGGCGCAACGTTGCCATTCGCGCAAGGTCGCTCAACTGGCGGCGCGCTGTCGCAGGCAATCCTCCAGGGCCTCGCCGAGGCGCTCTATCTCGCCGTCGTCGGTTAGGTAGTGCGGAGTCAGGCGCAGTACCCCCGGCAGCGCCTGCTCGCGCAGCGCCCAGCGGGCATACTGTGGGCCGATGTAGGAGGCGTTCACGCCGCGCGCGTGGAGGCGCTTCAGCCATTGCTCGCCGCTCAGTTCGGGGGCTGCGTAGGTCATCAACGCGCTGGAGTGCGGCCCTTGCTCCAGTGGCGTCCAGCCGAGCCGGCGGTAGAGCTGCTGGGCGATGCGTTCGCGCAACTGGCGGTTACGCCGGGCGATGCGCCGGACGTCGGTCTGCAACAGGTAGTCGCAACTGGCCTTGAGCGCCAGGCGCAGCCCCGGGTTGAACTCCGAGCATTCGAAGCGCCGCGCGTCATCCCGTGCCTGCAGGGCGAAGGCGTCGCTCCATTGCGCGCCGCCGACGTCCAGCCCGTCGGGCAGGGCCAGGCGCTCCAGGGCACGTTCGCCGAGATAGAGCACGCCGAGTCCCTTCGGCCCGCGCAGCCACTTGCGCGGCGGGAACACCAGCACGTCGCAGCCGATCGCCTCCACCGCCAGCGGCAACTGGCCGACCGCATGGCTGGCATCGAGGAAGAACAGCCCGTCATGGGCGCGGATGCGCTCGGCCACGCCCTCCAGCGCGGTAGCCGCGCCATGCCCGGTGGGCACCGCGCTGAGCGACAGCAGCGGCGTCTGGCCGGGGGCGAGGTCGTGCAACTGCTCGTCGAGCCGTTGCAACAGCTGTGCGGCGTCGCCGCGCGCGTCGATCAGGCGCAGCTCCAGCCCGCGCTGCTGGCGCGCGGCGAGCAGGCACAGGCTGTTGGAACCGTATTCGTCGAAGCTGCTGATCGCCCGTATCCGTGGATGGGCGGCCAGGGCCGCGGCAAAGGCCACCGACCATGCGCGGCTGGCGCAGTCGAGCAGGGCGATGTGCCGTGGCTGGGTGCAGAGCACTCGCGCGACGCTGTCGCGGACCGCCAGCAAGGGCTCGGCGAAATGCTCGGCGGCGCGCTGCACGCCCCAGCGCCGCTCGGCTTCCAGCCAGCTGTCGAGGGCGTCGTAGAGCACCTGCGGCGGCAGGCTGGCGGAGCCATGGGCGAAGTGCGCGTAGCTGCCCCAGGCCGGGGTCTCGCGGCGCAGGCGCAGCAGTTCGTCGGCACCGAAGGCGTCGGGGGCGGCGGGGAAGAGCGCGCTCATGGCCGCACCGCCGCGATCAGTTCCACCTCCACCGCGGCGCCGCGCGGCAGCTCGGCCACGCCGACGGCGGCGCGGGCGTGGCCGCCGCGCGCGCCGAGCACCTCGTCGAAATATTCGCTGGCGGCATCGATCACCGCCGGCTGCTGGACGAAACCCGCCGCGCTGGCGACGTAGCCGGTCACCTTGAGCAGCCGCTCGACCCGTTGCAGGCCGCCCAGCGCCTCCTCCAGCGCCTGCAGGCAGCGCGCCGCGCAGAGCCGGGCGGCCTGGCGGGCCTGTTCCAGGTCGAGTTCGCTGCCGACCTTGCCGGTCCAGCGCAGCTCGCCGTGCTGGCGCGGCAACTGGCCGCTGACGTAGGCGATGCCGGCGTGGAGCACCACCGGCTGGTAGGCGCCGCCGGCGACGATGGCCGGAGCGGGGGATGTCTGCATGGTCCTGTCCTCGTGGCGGACCCGCCCGGCCACGATGCTCGGGCGGGTCGATGGCTGGAAAAGCGCGACCTCACTACTGTGGGCCGCTTTTCCCGGTCTGTTTTGCGGGAGTCGACGAGCTGCTTGCCAAATCGGCAAAACAAACCGAACTTTAGCCTTGCAACAGGCACCGCCGCGCGAAGTAGACTGAAAACGCCCGACCGTTGAGGAACGCGCAACGATGATCGACCTGGTGATGCTCAAGGACTTCCTCGTCCTCTGTCGGATCAAGAGCTTCAGCCGTGCGGCGCAGGAGTGCCATGTCTCCGTGTCCGGGCTCAGCCGGCGTATCCAGACCCTGGAACAGTGGCTCGGCGCGCCGGTCTTCGAGCGCCACAAGCACGCCCTCGAACTGACCGAGGCCGGCCGCCAGTTGCAAGGCGTGGCGCAGGACGCGGTGCGCGCCCTGGACAACCTGCGCCAGTCGATCCGCGAGCGCGACGAAGACGCCCAGCGGCGCATTCGTTTCTGCGCCCCGCACATCCTCTCCTCGGTGTTCTTCCCGCACTGGATTCCGCGCCTGCAGGCGGACTTCCGCAGCGCCAAGTTCAGCGTCGACTGCGATTACCTGCCGCAATGCCTGTCGCGCCTGCGCGACGGCTCGGTGGACTACGTGGTGGCGTTGCTCGACGAAGGCGAGGCGGTGTCGCGCCGCCTGGGCATCGACAGCGAAGCCGAGTTCCAGCGCCTGGAGCTTGGCCACGAACAACTGGTGGCGGTCTGCGCGCCGGACGCCGCCGGCCAGCCGCTGTTCAACCTCGACCGCCTGCAGACCGAAGCGCTATCGTTCCTCGGCTACTCCGAGGAATGCCACCTGGGCTGGGCCCTGGAACCGCTGCTGCGCGACAGCGGCCTGTTCCTCCAGCGCCATCACAGCTCCAGCCAGACCGAGGGGCTGCGCTTCTTCGCCCAGTCGCGCCTGGGCGTCGCCTGGCTGCCGCATACCCTGGTCCGCGAGGACCTCGCCAGCCGTCGCCTGGTGCGCGCCGGCGGCCAGCGCTTCGACGTGCCGTTGCGCTACACCCTGATCCGTCGCCGCCTGCCGCTACCCGGCGAGGCCGAACGCCTGTGGACCTTCCTCGGCGAGCTGGCGCGCCCGGCGCCGCGCTACGCGGTGGTCGGCGCGGCCTCCTGAGCCGCCGTCTCGGCCAGCAGGGCGCGGCGGAATTCACCGACCAGGTCGTCCTGCGCCGAACCGCTGCGGCTGACCATCACCAGCTCGCGCTGGAATTCCAGCGCGCCCAGTTCGATCACCCGTACCCGCGCCGGCTCGCGTAGCCACAGCCCGGCCCGGGGCAGCAGCGCCACGCCGAGACCGTTCTCCACCATCCGCGCGATCGCGTCGATCTCATCCAGCTCCATCACCTGGCGTGGCCTGAGCTGTTGCGCCTCGAGGAAATCGCCCACCAGGCGACCGCCGAAGGACACATGGTCGTAGCGGATGAACGGTTGCGTGCGCAGCAATTCCAGCGCATCCGTCGCAGTGCATTGCGGCGGCGCGATCAGCACGAACGGCTGGCGCTCGACCCGTTGCGCGGAGAGCCCGCGCGGCAGGTTGAACGGCGGGCGGATGAGGATCGCCAGGTCCAGTTCGGCGGCGTCCACCTGGTCCAGCAGGTGCAGCGAGACGCCCGGCACCACCTGCGGCTCGATGTGTGGCGCCTGTTCGGCGAGGCGCTTGAGCACCTCCGGCAGCAGCCCGGTCTGCGCCGTGTTCACCGCACCGATGCGCAGGCGTCCGCGCGGGCTGTCGCCCTGGCCGATGCCGTCGAACAGCGCGAGGATCTGCTCGGCCGTACGCACCGCCTGCCGCCCGACCTCGTTCAGGTGCGCCGCGCGCGGTGTGCGCTTGAACAACTCGACGCCGACGCTGCGTTCCAGCGCGCGGATCTGCGCGCTCACCGCCGACTGCGTCAGCCCCACCTGTTCCCCCGCCGCGGCGAAGGAGCCCCGGCGCGCCACGGCGACCAGGGTGCGGAGTTCGCGGATCATCCAAGCCTCGAAAAAAGTGTTGCTCAGGCGAAATATTATGCGCTTTCCATCGAAATTGGCACGACAAATAATCCCGGCACACCCACAGAGGAACCACGCCATGAGCCTGATGCCCTTCCACCTCGCCATCCCCGTCCACGACCTGCCGGCCGCCCGGCGCTTTTACGGCGAGGTCTTCGGCCTGAGCGAAGGCCGCTCCGCCGAGCACTGGGTCGACTTCGACTTCTTCGGCCACCAGTTGGTCATCCACCAGCATCCGCAGACCGATTCCCAGCGCCACGCCGGCAGCAACCCGGTGGACGGCCACGACGTGCCGGTGCCGCACTTCGGCGTGGTCCTCGCATGGGACGACTGGCACGCCCTGGCCGAACGCCTGAAGCAGCGCGGCACCCGCTTCGTGATCGAGCCCTACATCCGCTTCAAGGGCCAGGTCGGCGAGCAGGCCACGCTGTTTCTCTTCGACCCCTGCGGCAACGCGCTGGAGTTCAAGAGCTTCCGCGACATGGGTCAGTTGTTCGCCAAGTGAGATTGCCGGCGCTCCGCCTGGAGGCTGCGCTTACTGCGCGCAGTCCGTGCAGAACTCCAGCGCCGCGCAGCTGGACTGCTCATCCGGCAGGCTCGACGTCGCGCACTCTTTCTTGCGCACCACGCTGCCCAGCGGCGCCAGCTTGAACCGCTCCGGCGGCGGGCTGGCCGGCTTTGCGCTTTCCGTCCCGTCGAGGTCGGGCTTGAAGGCGTGTTCAAGGTCGCCCAGGCGTTCGTCCAGGGTGGCGGAGGAGGCGAGGGCGGGCGTCAGGGCCAGGATGAGCAGGAGAACGCGGTAGAGCATAGGGTTTCCGGTGTGGGTGGCGATGCGCTGGAGCCGGGCACGGCATCCCCGCATGACGAGGAATCGAAGCGGCCATTCAAGGCGATTGCGTGTTGGCGATGGGATGCGCTCGCCCTCTGTTTGGCATTTTGTGAAGCGCTTCGCACCTTGCCCGAGCGGCGCTTTGTCCGGGCAAACCGTCACCGCACAGTCCCCTTCCACCTACATCCCCCTGCGACGCACCTCGCAATGCAACCAGCATCCCGGCTGCGCCACCCTCTACCTGGACTGCAGCGCAGCCAGCGAAGACCTGTTCAACACCGCCCGCCGCCGGCTGGAGTCGGCGATCGGAACGCTGAGCGTCCTCGACCTGCTCGACGAAACCGAAGAACCCGGTGAAAGCATCTGTCGCATCACCGGCTCCTTGCTGTCGCTGTTCGAGGCGGAATACGCACGCAGACACCGATAACCGACGGAGGCGGTGCCCCCGGCCCGTTCTCGTTAATGGTCATAAATAGCCAAGGCTGGGCAGGACTGGGGCTGGATCGGAGGGGACGGGCCAAGCTCTGTGCTATGCCGGCCTGTATGGGCGAGTAATTTCGACACTTTTTCGACACACGGAATGAGGCTGCCTCGCTGGTCCTGGTTCGTCCGTCTGGCGCCGGATCGTCTTCAGGACTCCGTGCGTTCTGTCCGTTGTCGGGAAGCGGTCTCTTTAAGTAGGATTCCTTTGATGGAATATTCCCTGGGGGTTATATTTTGTGGCGTGGGATATCGAGTACACCGACGAGTTCGGTGATTGGTGGGGTTCTCTGTCCGAGGATGAGCAGGAGTCGCTAGCTGTGACGGTTCGCTTGCTTGAGGAGCGGGGGCCATCCTTGGGGCACCCCCACAGCAGCGGCATCAATGGCTCCCGCCATGGCCATATGAGAGAGCTACGGACTCAACACGGCGGGCGACCTTTCCGAACGCTTTACGCGTTTGACCCCAGACGCTCCGCGATACTGCTGATCGGTGGCGACAAGACTGGCGATGATCGTTGGTACGAATTGAACGTGCCCATTGCCGACCGCCTCTATGACGAACATTTGCACCAGCTCCGTGAGGAGGGACTGATCGATGGTTAAGAAATTCTCCGACCTTCGGGCGCAAATGTCGCCTGAGGCACAGGCCCGCGTCGAGGCCAAGGCCCAGGAACTGTTGGCTGAAATGCCCCTGAATGAGTTGCGCCAGGCTAGAGGCTTGTCGCAGAAGATGCTGTCTGAAGTGCTGCAGGTGCAGCAGCCGGCAATTGCCAAAATGGAGCGGCGTACGGATATGTACATCTCCACCTTGCGCAGCCACATCGAAGCCATGGGCGGTCAGCTGGAAGTGATTGCACGCTTCCCGGATGGCGCGGTGAAAATCAGCAACTTCGCGGATATCGAAGAGGCAGGCGCCTAAGGAAGCTCCGAACAAGTCAGTCACACGCAACCGATTGGCGACCTGACTCCTTTTTCAGCCCAGCCTTCGGGGGCTGATTCACCCGAAGCCAGGCTTTTGCCCTGGCTTCTGTGTTTTACAGGCGTACCTCTCCTGCGCCGGCCAGCAAGTGCCGACGAGCCATCCATAGGTTCGACAGGGCGAACAGCGTCACCAGTTACGCGGTGTTCTTGGTCAGTCCCCCGAAGCGCACCTGCAAGGCCTGTTCGGCTACGCCTGCGAGGCTTACAAGCTTCTCGCCCGTGATGCCGTGTATGACCCGTTCTGGTCGCTGATCATGCAGGACGTGAAGGTCCAGGTCGAAGCCGACCCGCTGATCGAACGCGTCGAATACCGCCGCTACCACAAGACGACCATGGGCTTCTCCGGCAAGAACTGCGAGATGTTCCTGGGCCAGTTCATCTGCCTGATCGCACGGGAGCGCATCCCCGCAAAAAAGGCGATTGAGTCCGCCCACCGACTGGAGTTCTGGCACGTCATCGAAGACCACTATCTGGCCAAGGGTTGGACTCGCCGCGAGCTGGAGCAGTACATCAAGCACCTGATTTCCGACCGCTACCTCAGGCGAGGCTATGCCGTCTGATGAGCATCACCAAGCTCCCGGACGGCCTCTGGTTCGTTGACGTCGAACCGATCAAGGACAAGCGCTTCCGCAAGCGGTTCAAGACCAAGGGCGAGGCCCAGCGCTTCGAAGCCACGGTGCGGCAGAAGTGCACAGAGAACCCGGCGTGGAGCATCAAACCCAAGGATCGCCGAAGGCTCTCCGAGCTGGTGCAAGTCTGGTACGACCTGCACGGCCATTCACTGCGCGACGCGCCTCGACGACTCTCCAAGCTGCTGCAATTGGCTGCCCGATAGGGTGACCCGGTAGCGACGGCCCTGGATGCATCCTCTTACGCGAGCTTGCGGCGGAAGCGGCTGGAGGAGGGGATATCCGGGAAGACCCTGAACAACGAACTGGGATATATCCGCGCGGTGTTCAATGAGCTGAAGGACCTAGGCCAGATCGACTACGACAACCCGCTGGCCGGAGTGAAGCTGCTCAAGCTGCAAGAGCGTGAACTGTCGTGGCTGATGACCGAGCAGATCGGCGAACTTCTCGAATCAATCCGCAGCCGTTGCGACAACCCGCATACGGAGCTGGTGACACTGCTCTGCCTGGCTACGGGGGCTAGATGGTCCGAGGCGGAAAAGCTCCCCGCGCAACGACTCCAGGGCAACGTCGTGACCTATGCCGGAACGAAGTCAGGGAAGGTGCGCCACGTACCGATTCCACCAGAGCTGGCTGACCGGGTGAGGGCGCATTGGCGAATGCATGGTCCGTTCACATCCTGCATCACATCCTTCCGACGCGCCCTGGAGCGAACCACGATTCGGTTGCCGCAAGGGCAAGCCAGTCACGCTCTACGGCACACCTTCGCCAGTCACTTTATGATGAATGGCAGCAATATCCTCACCCTACAGAAAATCCTGGGGCATTCGACCCTGACGATGACCATGCGTTACGCGCATCTGTCGCCTGGTCATCTGCAGGATGCCATCCGTTTTGGGCCGAATATAGATATTACCCTTGCTTCATACTAGTCGCGCATATATTTATTTATTGATTCGAATAGAGTTTTAATGCTTTCTATGTGCTCTCGTCTGATGTTGTTCTTTTTGTCAAGAAGTCCAGCTTTTTCTTCTGTGGCTTCTCTGGCGCTCTTGGTCCTAATGTCATCTGCTGGAATATTGCAGAAATTGTAATTGGGGAAGAGTGGGCGAAGTTTTTCAGTTTCCTCTAATTTGTCTCCATCGAGTATGGCTGTTACTTTTTTAAAACCTAGGTCAGAGAGTATTTTGCAGAGATGTATGATATTTCCCGCTCCTCCTGCACCCCAGCCAAAAAAATTACCAGAAATTTTTTTCTCTAAGGAATTTGCTATTTGAGGGAATAGCACAACGTCTTCCTGTCCTTCAGTGAGAATAATTCCATCATCTTGAAAGAACAACTCTCTGGCATCCAGTCCAAAAGTGTGTGGGTTGTAAATGTTGCCAGAAGAAAGTTTATTTATAGCTTCTGTCGATTCAGGTGTGAGCTGATGGACTTTGCTGCCGCTTTTGGTGGAGATGACTCGGGTTATTTTTGCGCCATTTTTTAGGGCGGATATATTTATGAAATAGGGAGAGTGCGTGGATATTATAATCTGCCGATCTTTTGAATATCTGTAAAATACATCTGAAAGCCGCCGTTGTAACGATGGGTGTAGGGAAAGCTCGGGTTCGTCAATGACAATTATGTCTTTGGCGGTAGAGTCGTATAGGGAGTCGATAATAGAGAATATACTTACTATCCCTTCTCCAAGGCCATCACTAGAGTGGGAGTGTCCTGAGTTAAAGAATTTTAGGAAATACCCCCCTTGCTCCGAGAGGTCAATAGCCCAGTCGGGGGTAAAACCCAGAACTTCAGATAGTAACTTGTTGAATTCTGTCTTTAGCTCTTCTGAGCTGGTGATTTTAAATAACCTGGACTCAAAGCCATCCAGCATTGGTGATCGAGCGCTGGGAAGGCCAAATTGCTGAATTCTAGTTTGTCGATCATTAATACCTCCCTTCCCAAAAAAAGGGGAGAAAGTTCGTCTTGAGGGAAGGCAGAATATTTTTGAGTCTGATCTTGGAATGGTGTGGATCGCTTCGCTTGATCCCTTTTGGATGGAGTGAATTCTCTCTTCAATATCTGTGAATGAATATACTATATTTATAAATTCTGTTGACGCATTCCGAACACCTGAAGAAAAGCTAGGTGTGTTATAGCCTGATCTTGCTCTTAGGCATTCAAGGATGGTTGATTTACCAGAATTATTTGCTCCGGTTATGATGCTAAGCCCGCTGCCTTCTTTGTTTTGGACTGGCACGGCAAAATTTACCGTTGCTAGCTCCTTGAATCCGCGGTAACCACTGATTTGTATTTTTTCTAGCGCCATCACTGTGCCATCCATGTAAGCAGGTGAGTGAAGGCTACCTGAATTGAAAGAGGATTTGCATCAGTGTGAGCGTTTCGACACGATTTCGACACGTATCGCTGGAAACGAAAAAACCCCTGAAATTAGCTAGGAAAATCAGGGGCTTATCGTTTGAATTTGGTGGAGCCGGGGGGATTTGAACCCCCGTCCGCCAGCTCTCCGCTATCGGTTCTACATGCTTAGCCAGCTCTACTGAGTTAACTCCGCGCCGCCCGAGTGGCAGGGTGCTTGGAGCGAGCTGTATGAGTTTTAGCCGTTACGTCTACAGCGAACTTGGCGGCGATCCTGTTCTATCTGACAGTCGTTTCGGGTTTACAGGCATCCCCTAGCGACTGCTAGCCGCATTAAGCAGCTAGAGCGTAGTTGTCGTCGTTGGCAACTATAAGTTTGCAGCAGCGAATTTACGAGTTCTGCTACCAGCTCGGCATGCCCCTCAAGTTTTGTTACCGGCGTCGAATCCTAATCGGCCCCAAAACCTTGACAGGTCGACGACCAGTCTACGGCAAAGGGCTGCGAGAGTCCAATCCGCCGCTCATAAACCTTTGACGCCGCTGGGTTTCCCCTCCGGAGGCGGGCTCAGGTCCAGGGGTTTGTCCGGTGCCTTGGCGTTCTGCCCGGGCGCCAGCTGTTTTTCCACATCCGCCTGGATCGCCTGCAACACCGGTTGCAGGTCGCGCATGTTGTCGCGGACCTCGGGGTAAGGGTGGTCCTTGGCGAAAGCGGCGACGCGTTCCAGCAACTGGGCGCGCACCGGGGAGGGCAGGTGGATGAACAGCTCGGGCATTTCCTTGGCCAGTTCGGCGGAGTAGAGCACCAGGTCCTGGCGCTCGAACTGGGCGGTGAGACCGAGGTAGTCGAGGGCGCTGCCGGTGAGCATCGCCGCGGCCGCCTTGGTTTCCTGCATGCCCTGCAGGCGCGCGGGGTTGCGCTGCTCGGCCTGGGACAGGGTCATCCAGAATTCGACGGTGAGGGTGAACAGGATCGACTGCTCGCGCAGCGAGTAGCTCATCAGGCCCAGCGCCTCGGCGCCGTAGGGCTGCTTGGCGGCGCGGAAGTCGAAGTACAGGCGCATTAGCTCCTTGAGCTTGAACAGTACTTCGCGGGCCTCGTTCTGGCGGATCTCCAGGGGGCTGTAGATGTTCAGCTGCGGGCGGAAGTTTTCCTCGCTGACCATGCGCAGGTAGAGCGGCCCGGTGAATTCGCCGCTGCGTCGCGGCAGGGCGTTCTTCTGGGTTTCCTCGATCTTCTTCAGGGCGTCGATCAGCACCTGGTAGTCGTGGCTGTCCCAGGGCTTCTGGATGTCCGGGATGCGCTGGCCGAGGTAGTAGAGGTCGGCGGCCGCGAGCGGGCGGCCGAGAACCAGTAAAAGGATGGCCAGCGGCCAGAGCAGGCGGCGTGATAGGGTCGGCACGGACTTTCCTTGCGGGGCGCGTGGATCGGCCTAGGTTAGCGATGGCCGGGGCCGCCGTCACCCCGCGCTTCGATTGGGGCGGACGGGATGGCAACGGCGCAGTGGGACGGCTTGCAGGCGGTATTCGAGGACCTCGGCGGCTACGGCGCGCTGGCGCGCCAGGCGGCGCAGGGCGAGGGGCCGCTGGTGGGGCATCTGCAACGGACCAACATCCAGCTCGCGGCGATCCCGGTGTTCACCCGCAAGGGAGTCGCCGAGACCACGGTCAACGACCTGCTGGAGGCGGCGCGGGTCTCGCGGCGGACTTTCTACAAGTATTTCGCCGGCAAGCTGGAGGTGCTGGAAAGCATCTACCACAGCGCCGTGCAATTGCTGCTGGCGCGCTTCGGCGGGCTGCGCAGCGAGGCAGGCAGCGACGAGGACTGGCTGCGGGCGATGGTCTCGCTGTTCTTCGACTACCACCTGGCGGTCGGTCCGATCATCCGCATGATGCAGGAGGAGGCCCTGCATGCCGGCTCGCCGCTGGCGGCGCACCGGCAGCGCGCGCACCTGAAGATTATCGAGCTGTGGGCCGAGCGCCTGGGCGCCCAGGGCGCGGCCCACGATGCGCTGACCTACCGGGTGCTGATCTGGGCGATGGAGGCGGCTTCGCTGGAGCTGCTCAATGCCAGCGACCCGCTGGAGCTGCCGCGGGTCAAGCGGGTGCTCGGCGACCTGCTGGTGGGTACGCTCTGTCCCAGCACCCAGGCTCCGACGAGACTGCAAGGGTAACAGCCGGGCAGTCGCCGCTCGCGCCTACAGAACCTAGGTTGGGCTCGCAGCCCGCCGTGGCCATGCTCTGATGCCCTGTCATAACAACAAGACGGGAGACGTGCGTCCATGTCCGCGACACCCTATCTGCTGCAACCGCCGCTGGCGGTCGGATTCGCCCGCCTGGGCTTCGGCTCCCTCTCGCTGGAGTCGTTGCGCGAGCGCTACGCCGCACCGTCCAGCGGCTCGCGCTTCATCGAGCTGGACGGTTTCCCGCTGCACTACCGCGACGAAGGCAGCCGCGACAAGCCGGTACTGGTGATGATCCACGGCGTGGTCGCCTCGCTGCACACCTGGGACGACTGGGTGAAGGCGATGTCGCCGTACTTCCGCATCGTGCGCTTCGACGTACCGGGCTTCGGCCTGACCGGGCCGGGGCGTGACAGCCGTTACTCTGGCGAGCGCATGGTGGCGATCCTCGGCCAGTTGCTCGATTTCCTGAAGATCGACAAGGCCTCGATCGCCGGCAACTCCCTGGGCGGCTATATCGCCTGGAACTTCGCCCTGGCGCAGCCGCAGCGGGTGGAGCGGCTGGTGCTGATCGACCCGGCTGGCTACCAGATGCGCAAGGTGCCGTGGATGATCGCCTCGGCGGCGCTGCCCGGCTCGACCCTGGCGATGCCGCTGTGGATGCCGCGAGCGCTGATCGCCCAGGGCATCAAGGAAGTCTATGGCGAGCCGGGGCGGATCAAGCCGGGGGTGGTCGACCGCTACTACGACCTGAGCCGCCGCCCGGGCAACCGCAAGGGCATGATGGAGATCTTCCGCGTGTTGCTGAAGGTCAACCGCGAGGAACTCGGCACCTCCGGCGAACGCATCGCCCGGATCGTCGCGCCGACCCTGCTGATGTGGGGCGAACGCGACCGCTGGATCTCGCCGAAGCACGTACCGCTGTGGCAACGCGACCTGCCGGGGATCCAGGTGAAGACCTATCCGGGCGTCGGGCATATCCCCATGGAGGAGATTCCCGAGCAGACCGCGGCGGATGCACTGCGCTTCCTGATGGCCTGATCCCAGGCCGTCATGAAGAAGCCCGCGCTGGTCAGTCGCGGGCTTTTTAATGCATGGACGAAAGGCCGAAATACCAGGCGAGGAGGGTCAGGCGGCCTTCGGTTCCGGTTCGAACTGGTCGCGGTACTGCTCGATGAGGTGCAGGTTATTGTGCTGCCAGGGGTGGAAGTCCTTCTTGTAGAAGTCCAGGTACACGCCCACCAGCGAGCGGAACACGCCGTCCTTGCCCCACAGCCACTTGATGCCGTCGCGCCAGACCTTGAAGTTCCACAGCAGGCCGTCGCGCTTGAGCATGTGGACCAGGCCCTTGGTGGTGTCGAGGGCGAAGAAGAAGGTGCCCTGGACCATCGCCCGGCGGCGCAGCCTGGCCTTGCCGTTGACCAGCATGAACACGTCGTAGGCCACCGCCTTGTGCTCGGTTTCCTCCAGTGCGTGCCAGCGCCACAGGCGGGCCATGGTCGGGTCGGCGCCTTCCAGCCACCTGGGGTTGCTCAGCAGGCCGTCGGCCATGATCGCGGTGAGGTGCTCCAGGGCCGCGGTGGCCGCCAGTTGCCGCGACGGGTGCAGTTTCTGCTGGGCGAAGCGGATGCGCCGCTTGGCGCCGCCTTCCAGGCGGTCGATGTCGTAGCCGAGGGCGCGCAGGCGGTCGCTGTAGACCAGGTGCTCGCGGCTGTGGTGGCCTTCCTGGCCGATGAAGCCACGGATCTGTTGCTTCAGCGCCGGGTCCTCGACCCGCTCGCGGTAGTGGCGCACGGAGTCGATGAAGAAGCGCTCGCCATCGGGGAACAGCACCGACATGGCGTTGAACATGTGGGTCTTGAAAGCGTCGCCGCTGTGCCAATGGCGCGGCATCGGATCGGGCAGGTCGAAGTCCAGATGACGCGGGCGGATCTCCAGACCTTCGGGGGTGGTGCTGGCCATAGCGGCTCCCTGTGATGGTGAAGGACCATGGGATCGACTATCGCTTGCGGGGGATAGCCTCACAAGGTTATCTTCTGCCAACTTTCCGGTCATATCCGGCCAGCGGTCAGAACAATAAACAGCCATGAAACAACCGCTCAATTTCACCGCCGAACTGGTGCCGGTGGCCTATGCCGAGGCACTCCTCGATCTTGTCGCGGAGTACGGCGTATCCCGCCAGGCGCTGTTCGACGCTGCGCGGGTGCGTCCCGAGGTGCTGGACAGCCCGAACGGCCGCCTGTCCTTCCTCGACTTCAACCAGCTCACCTACGGCGCCCAGGCCCTGTGCGGCGAGCCGGCGCTGGGGCTGGTGCTCGGCCAGCGCCTGAACGTCTCCGCCCACGGCATCCTCGGCTACGCGGTGCTGTCCAGCGCCAACCTGGGCAAGGCCATCCAGTTCGCCCTCAAGTACTACCGGGTGCTCGGCCTGGCCTACGAACTGGAACTGGTGCTCGATGACGGCCGCGCCGAGTTGCGCGCGGTGGAGTCGATGCCGCTGGGCGCCGCTTCGGTGTTCGCCGCCGAGGGCCTGATGGCGACGCTGTATTCCATCGCCTGCTTCCTGGTCGGCGAGCCGTTGCAGGACGTGCGGGTCGGCTTCGCCTATCCGCCGCCGGCCCATGCCCGGCGCTACGCCGAGGTGTTCGGGGTGGCCGCGGAGTTCGAGCAGCCCTGGCACTGGCTGAGCATGCCCAGCGAGTACCTGGAACGACCGATGGCGCTGGCCAACCCGGCCACGGTGCAGATGTGCGAGCAGCAGTGCGAGGCGCTGCTGGCCACCCTGGACGTCCAGGAAGGCCTGCTGACCCGTGTGCGCCGCCTGCTGCTGGCGCGTCCCGGCGACTTCCCCGATCTCGAACAGGCCGCCCGCGAACTGCACACCAGCGGGCGCAGCCTGCGCCGGCACCTGTCGTCGTTGGGCACCACCTACCAGCAGGTCCTCGACGATGTGCGCAAGCGCCTGGCCCTGCAATACCTGACCACCACCCAGCTACCGCTGTACGAGATCGCCCTGCTGCTCGGCTTCAACGATTCGTCGAACTTCCGCCGGGCGTTTCGCAAGTGGACCGGCAAGCTGCCCAGCGACTACCGCGAAGCGCCCTGAGCCGACGCCGGCGATCCTCGGCAGCGGATGGATGTGCCATGCTTGGCGTTTCATAGAAATCCATGGCGCGCTTGCCGCGCCGACCGTGATCGGAGTCTTGCATGTCGACATCCCCCGCGCTGATCCGCGAAACCTTTCCCGTCGGGCCTTTGCAGTGCAACTGCACCATCATTGGCGATCCGCTGACCAGGAAGGCCATCGTCGTCGATCCGGGCGGCGACCACGAACTGATCCTGCAGCGCCTCGACCGCCTCGGCCTGCAGGTGGTCAGCATCATCCATACCCACGCGCACCTGGATCACTTCCTCGCCTCCGGCGAGATGAAGAAGCGCACCGGCGCCAGCCTGCACCTGCACAAGGACGACCAGTTCCTCTGGGACAACCTGGAGATGCAGTGCCAACTGTTCGGCGTGCCCTACACGCCGGTGCCGGACCCGGACCGCTGGCTGGCCGACGACGAGGAACTGGCCTGCGGTTGCGGAGTGGCACTGCACACGCCGGGGCATACGCCGGGCTCGATGAGTTTCTGGTTCCCCCGGGCGAAGCTGCTGATCGCCGGCGACACCCTGTTCCGCCGTGGCATCGGCCGCACCGACCTGTGGGGCGGCGACTCGGCGGCGATCCAGCGTTCGATCAGGCAGCGTCTGTACAGCCTCGACGAGGACGCCACGGTGGTCGCCGGCCATGGCCCGGACACCACGCTGGGCGAAGAGATGCGCGAGAACCCCTTCGTCAGGGGCTGAAAAGGATTTTTCCGAGCATCGGGAATTTTGCCACTTGGCTATGCTCTAAGATATCGCCCGCCCCTCACGCAGGGGCGTTTCAGTACCTCGAGGAGTAGTTTTCCCATGTTCACCTCCCGTTGCCTGCCTCTGGCCGCAGCCGTCACCGCACTGGCGCTGCTCGCCGGTTGTGCCAACAACAACCCCTACGACACGCAAAGCCAAAGCCAGGGTGGCATGAGCAAGACGGCCAAGTACGGCGGACTGGGTGCGCTGGCCGGCGCCGTCGCCGGCGCTGCGATCGACCACAACAACCGTGGCAAGGGCGCGCTGATCGGCGCTGCCGTTGCCGGCGCGGCCGCCGCGGGTTATGGCTACTACGCCGACAAGCAGGAAGCCGAGCTGCGTCGGCAGATGGAAGGCACCGGCGTGGAAGTGCAGCGCCAAGGTGACGACATCAAGCTGATCATGCCGGGCAACATCACCTTCGCCACCGATTCGGCGAACATCGCCCCGAGCTTCTACGCGCCGCTGAACAACCTGGCGAACTCGTTCAAGCAGTACAACCAGAACACCATCGAGATCGTCGGCTACACCGACAGCACCGGCAGCCGCCAGCACAACATGGACCTGTCCCAGCGTCGTGCGCAGAGCGTGGCCGGCTACCTGACCGCCCAGGGCGTCGACGGCACCCGCCTGAGCACCCGCGGCATGGGCCCGGACCAGCCGATCGCGAGCAACTCCACTGCCGACGGTCGCGCGCAGAACCGGCGCGTCGAGGTCAACCTGCGACCGGTTCCGGGCGCCCAGGGCCCGGCGCAGACCCAGCCGCAGTACTGATCGCGGCCTGGACGAAAAAGCCCGCCATTCGGCGGGCTTTTTCATGGGCGCTGGTCGGCGCTCTTCGTCCTACGCCTTGGCGTTACCGGGAAACTCGCGGTGCAGGCTGTCGAGCAACTGGTCCTTGCGCTCCCACAGCTGGTTGACCCATTGCTGGAATTCCGCGCGGTAGCCGGCGTCCTGGTCGTAGCTCTTGCCGACGAACTGGCGCGGAATCTCCAGTTCCTCGAAGCGCACCACGACGTCCTTCAGGCGTCCGGAAAGCAGGCACCAGAAGGTCGGGCTGCCGTCCGGGTAGTGGATGGTCACGTTGACCAGGGTCTTCAATTGCTCGCCCATTGCGTCGAGGACGAAGGCGATACCGCCGGCCTTGGGCTTGAGCAGGTGGCGGAACGGCGACTGCTGCTCGTCGTGCTTGGCGCGGGTGAAACGGGTGCCTTCGAGGAAGTTGAACACCGCTACCGGGATGCGGCTGAACTTGGCGCAGGCCTTGCGCGTGGTCGCCAGGTCCTGGCCTTTCTTCTCCGGGTGCCTGGCCAGGTAGGCCTTGCTGTAGCGCTTCATGAAGGGGAAATCGAGGGCCCACCAGCACAGGCCGATGATCGGGACCCAGATCAGTTCCTGCTTGAGGAAGAAGCGCAGCAGCGGGATGCGTCGGTTCAACTGGTATTGCAGGACGAGGATGTCGACCCAGCTCTGGTGGTTGCTGGTGACCAGGTAGGAGTGTTGGTACTCCAGGCCCTCCAGGCCCTGGACGTTCCAGCGGGTGCGCTGGACCAGGTTCATCCAGCCCTTGTTGCAGGCGATCCAGCCTTCGGCGATCAGGCTCATGATCTTGCTGCACAGGCGCTGGGCGGCGGCGAACGGCAGGAGCAGCTTGACCAGGGTCATGCCGAACAGCAGGCAGGCCCAGCACAGGGTGCTGGACACCAGCAGCAGGCCGGCCAGGGAGCCGCGCAGGAAATGGGGGAGAAACGACAGCATCAAGGAGTCCTTGTACGTAGGCGCCCGGCCAGGGCCGGGCGCGTGGAGCGGGGCGTGGTCCCGCCGTTCACATGGCACATCCTCGTGCCTGGCCGAAGCCAGTGCCGCCCACTGGGCGGCGTTCCTTCAGGCCGGGGCCTGGGCGTCCGCCTGGATGGCGGTGAGGGCGATGGTGTAGACGATGTCTTCCACCAGCGCGCCGCGCGACAGGTCGTTCACCGGTTTGCGCAGGCCTTGCAGCATCGGCCCGACGCTGACGCAATCGGCGCTGCGCTGCACCGCCTTGTAGGTGGTGTTGCCGGTGTTCAGGTCGGGGAAGATGAACACCGTGGCCTGCCCGGCCACCGGGCTGTTCGGCGCCTTCTGGCGGCCGACGCTGGCGATGGCGGCGGCATCATACTGCAAGGGTCCGTCGATCAACAGGTCGGGGCGCTGCTCGCGCGCCAGGCGGGTGGCCTCGCGAACCTTGTCGACATCCACCCCGGAACCGGAGTCGCCGGTGGAGTAGCTGATCATCGCGACCCGTGCCGGGATGCCGAAAGCCTGCGCCGACGCGGCACTCTGCACGGCGATCTCGGCCAGGTCACTGGCCGAAGGATCGGGATTCACCGCGCAATCGCCGTAGACCAGCACCTGGTCCGGTAACAACATGAAAAACACTGACGACACCAGGTTGTAGCCGGGCGCGGTCTTGATCAGTTGCAGCGCCGGGCGGATGGTGCTGGCGGTGGTGTGGATGGCGCCGGAGACCAGGCCGTCGACCTCGTCCAGGGCAAGCATCATGGTCGCCAGGACCACGCTGTCCTCCAGTTGCTGCTCCGCCATCGGCGCGTTCAGCCCCTTGCCCTTGCGCAGCTCGACCATCGGTTCGACGTAGCGCTGCCGCACCAGGTCAGGGTCGATGATCTCCAGGCCTTCCGGTAGCACGATGCCCTGGGCATGGGCCACCGCCTGGACCTCTTCCGGCTTGGCCAGCAGCACGCAGCGGGCGATGCCGCGCGCCTGGCAGATCGCCGCCGCCTGTACGGTGCGCGGCTCGCTGCCCTCGGGCAGGACGATGCGCTTGCCGGCCTTCTGCGCGCGTTGCACCACCTGGTAGCGGAACGCCGGCGGCGACAGGCGCAGCTCGCGCGGCGTGCCGCAGCGCTGCTTGAGCCATTCGAAATCGATGTGCCCGGCGACGAACTCGGTGACCCGCTCGGCGCGCTCGCGGTCGTCCACCGGGATTTCCTTGTTCATCCGGTTCAGGTTGGTCGCGGTGTCGTAGGAGCCGGTGGCCACCGACAGCACCGGCAGGCCGCCCTGCAGGGCGCCGCGGCAGAGTTCCATGATCCGCGGGTCGGGCGGGAAGTCGCTGCACAGCAGCAGGCCGGCCAAGGGTACGCCGTTCATCGCGGCCAGGCTGGCGGCGAGGATGATGTCGTCGCGGTCGCCGGGGGTCACCACCAGCACGCCGGGCTTGAGCAGTTGCACGGTGTTGGGCACGGCGCGGGCGCATAGCACGATCTTCTGCACCCGGCGCTGCTCGTAGTCGCCGGCGTTGATCACCCGTGCGCTGAGCAGGTCGGCGATGTCGCGGGTGCGCGCGGCGTTGAGTTCGTCCTGCCAGGGAATGCAGCCGATCAGGCGGAAGTCGTCGCGCAGCAGCGGCGAGTGTTCGGTGAGGCGCCGGGCGAAGTCCGCCACGCCGTCCTCGGCGTTGGCCGCGTCGGCCTCGCCGCGGACCTTGTTGAGGATCACCCCGAGCACCTTCGGATCGCGCGGGCCGCCGAACAGCTGGGCCTGGATCTCGATACGGTCGGTCAGTTCGGTGAGCGTCTCGTTTTCCGGCGCGGAGACCAGGATCACCTCGGCGTCGAGACTCTTCGCCAGGTGGAAGTTGACCCGCGCGGCGTAGCTGGCGTGACGGGTCGGTACCATGCCTTCGACGATCACCACGTCCTTGTCGGCGGCGGCGCGCTGGTAGAGGCTGATGATCTCTTCGAGCAGTTCGTCCAGTTGGCCGTCGCCGAGCATGCGCTCGACCTGGGCCAGCGGCAGCGGCTTCGGCGTATCCAGGCCGTGGGTGCGCGCCACCAGTTCGCTGGAGCGCTCCGGGCCGAGGTCGCCGGGATGCAGTTGGGCGATGGGTTTGAAGAAGCCAACCTTCAGCCCGGCGCGTTCCAGGGCGCGAAGCAGGCCGAGGCTGATCGAGGTGAGGCCGACGCCGAAACCGGTCGGGGCGATGAAGAAGGTATGCATCTGGGCTCCTTAAGCCGTGCGTTTGGCCACGCCGCCTGGTTGGGCGGGGGCGTCGATCCAGTTCAGTCGAGCAGGGCCAGCGTGTCGAGGGCGATCTGCCGCTCTTCGTTGGTCGGGATCACCAGTACCCGCGGATGCCCCGCGGCCTGGATCGGCCCGGCGACGCCGCGCACGCAGCGGGCGTTGGCCTCCTGGTCGAGGCGCAGGTCGAACAGCCGCAGGTGGGCGGCGGTCTTGGCGCGCACCAGCGGCGAGTTCTCGCCGATGCCACCGGTGAAGATCACCCCGTCCAGTTGCGGCAGGGCGCAGCTCATTGCCGCCAGGGACTTGGCCAGGCGGTAGCAGAACACCTCGATCGCCAGGGCCGCGCCGGGGTGGCCCTGCTCGCGCTCCTGCTCCAGGGTGCGCATGTCGTTGGACAGGTCGGAGAGGCCGAGCAGGCCACTTTCGTTGTTCAGCATCGAGTCGATGCGCTCCAGGCTCCAGCCCAGGGTCCGCGCCAGGTGGCTGTGCAGGTTGGGGTCGACGTCGCCGCTGCGGGTGCCCATTACCAGGCCTTCCAGCGGGGTCAGGCCCATGCTGGTGTCGAGGCTCTGGCCGTTGACGATGGCGCAGGTCGAACTGCCGTTGCCGAGGTGGGCGCTGAGCCAACTGCTGTCGCCGACCGCCAACCCGGCCATTTCCGCGGCGCGGTGGCTGACGTAGCGGTGGCTGGTGCCGTGGAAGCCGTAGCGGCGTACGCCATGCTCGCGGTAGAGGGCTTCCGGCAGGGCGTAGCGGTAGGCGTGCTCCGGCAGGCTCTGGTGGAAGGCGGTGTCGAACACGGCGACGTGGGGCAGCTTGGGAAACAGCGTCATCGCTGCCTCGATGCCTTGCAGGTTGGCCGGGTTGTGCAGCGGCGCCAGCGGCGCGGTGGCCCGGATCGCCTCGACCACCCGGTCGTCGATGCGCGTGGCATGGGTGAACAGCTCGCCGCCATGCACCACCCGGTGGCCGATGCCGTGGAGCTTGCCGCCCGCGGCGTTCTGCACCATCGGCAGCAACTGGGCGAGGGCGGCGCGGTGGTCGGCGTTGGGAATCATCAGGCTGTCGCTGTCGCCGCCGCGCTTCCAGCGCAGCACCGCATCGCGGCTGCCCAGGCGCTCGGCGAGGCCGTGCAGGGGAAACAGGGAGTGGGCCTCGTTGACCAGGGCGAACTTGATCGACGAACTGCCGCAGTTGATCACCAGTATGTTGCGTGAGGGCATCACTGCTCCTTGGTCTGCTCTTCTTCTTCCCGGGCACACCAGCCGCAGCGAAATTCGCGGCCGAGCTGTCTGTGCCGCTCGTTTTCGTCAAGGACCCAGGCGCGCGATTGCCAGGGCGGTTGGTGGCGCAGGTGTTGAGTATGGCCACAGGACAAGACTGCCACCCAATGGCCTTCCTCGTCCTGATGAAAATCAATCACCCGCGACGGCGCTCGCGCGCCCCGTTCATCAGGGGCGCGGTCGCTTTCGGGGCTATTGATGCGTACACTTACGCATTCATCTTCTTTATCGAAAAGGTTTCGAACCATGCAGATCGCGGCCAACAAGGCGGTTTCCATCGACTATACCCTGACCAACGACGCCGGGGATGTCATCGACAGTTCCGCTGGTGGCGCGCCGCTGGTCTACCTGCACGGTGCCGGCAACATCATCGTCGGCCTGGAGAAGGCCCTGGAAGGCAAGAACGTCGGTGACGAACTGAGCGTCGCCATCGAGCCGGAAGACGCCTATGGCGAATACAGCGCCGAACTGGTCGCGACCCTGACCCGCGAGATGTTCGAAGGCGTCGACGAACTGGAAGTCGGCATGCAGTTCCACGCCTCGGCTCCGGACGGCGGCATGCAGATCGTCACCATCCGCGACATCGACGGCGACGACGTGACCGTCGACGGCAACCATCCGCTGGCCGGCCAGCGCCTGAACTTCAAGGTCAAGGTAGTCGACGTGCGCGAGGCCAACGCCGAGGAAATCGCCCACGGCCACATCCATGGCGAAGGCGGTCACCACCACTGATCGGCGTTCATTCGCCGATTGATGGCCTGGGCCGTCCGCCGGCGGAACTGCTAAGCTGGTATAGCGAAAGGCGCCTGTGGGCGCCTTTCGCGTCATGCGCCATGCCTGGGCTCTTTACCCCGTCCCTGGGGATGCGCCGCAGCCAGGGTTCTTGCCCGGTGCGGGGCTTGGCACGTTGTGTCGCTGAATGCGCAAGGAGTACGTCATGAGTGCCTTTCACGATCTCACCCTGCAGGGGTTGGATGGACAGGACCTGCCGCTTTCCCCGTTCAAGGGCAAGGTGCTGCTGGTGGTCAATGTCGCCTCCAAATGCGGCCTGACACCCCAGTACGCCGGCCTGGAGAATCTCTACCAGACCTACCGCGAGCGCGGTTTCGCGGTGCTCGGCGTGCCCTGCAACCAGTTCGCCGGGCAGGAACCGGGCAGCGAGGCGGATATCCAGTCCTTCTGCAGCCTGAACTATGGCGTCAGCTTCCCGATGAGCGCCAAGGTCGAGGTCAACGGCAGCGCGCGGCATCCGCTCTATCGCCTGCTGGCGGGCGAGGGCGCGGAGTTTCCCGGCGACATCACCTGGAACTTCGAGAAATTCCTGCTCGGTCCCGACGGTCGCGTGCTGGCGCGTTTTAGCCCGCGCACGGCGCCGGACGATCCGGCCCTGGTGCAAGCCATCGAGAAGGCCCTGGGTTGATCTCCCGCGGGACGCGTTCGCGTCCCGCCGCTTCCTTTCCTGTCTTGCGCCGCTTCATGACGCAACGCGATAAGCCCCTGCCTGTAACGCCTGATCACCGCCGTTGATAATGCTGGGCGGACGAGACGACCGGTCATATTCTCTCGTTCCATGACTAGCAACCGTCTCGACAAGCGCGAACTGATCCTGGCCAAGGGCTCCGAGGTCATGACCCGACGTGGCTACCACGGCACCGGGGTGCTGGAGATCGTCCAGGCCGCGCGCATCCCCAAGGGCTCCTTCTATCACTACTTCGATAGCAAGGAAGCTTTCGCCCAGCAGGCCCTGGAGCACGTCTACGCGCCGCGCCTGGCGCGCTACGCCCAGGCCCTCGGCGATAGCCGCTTCAGCCCGCGCGAGCGGGTGCTGCGCTACTACGGCGAGCTGCTGGAGCACTTCGCCCGCCAGGAAAAGCCCGAATACCACTGCTTCATCGGCAGCCTGAGCTTCGAGATGGCCGAGCTGTCGCCGCCGATCGCGGCCAAGGTCGAGTCGATCCTGCAGGCTTCCGCGCGAATCCTCCAGGACTGTCTGGAGCAGGCGCGCGAGGCCGGCGAACTGGCCGCCGACGAGGACTGCGCGAGCCTGGCCGGCTTCATCGGCTTCGCCTGGCAGGGCGCCCTGGCGCGCTTCAAGGTCGGCACCGGCCTCGCTCCGCTGAATGCTTTCATGTCGCGCCTGGAGTTGCTGCTCCGCGCCTGATACCTGCCCGAACCTCCCATTCCCCCTCAGGAGTCCGTCCATGAGTGCCCCCGTAGAAGCCCTGTTCCAACCGTTCCGCCTCGGCGCCCTGGAACTGCCCACCCGTGTGGTGATGGCACCGATGACCCGCAACTTTTCCCCCGGCGGCGTACCCAACGCCAAGGTCGTCGAGTACTACCGCCGGCGCGCCGCCGCCGGCGTCGGCCTGATCGTCAGCGAAGGCACAACGGTCGGCCACAAGGCCGCCAACGGCTATCCGAACGTGCCGCGCTTCTATGGCGAGGACGCCCTGGCCGGCTGGAAGCAGGTGGTCGACGCGGTGCATGCCGAGGGCGGGCGCATCGTTCCGCAGCTCTGGCACGTCGGCAGCGTTCGGCGCCTGGGCGTGGAGCCGGACGCCAGCGTGCCCGGCTACGGCCCGATGGAGAAGGCCAAGGACGGCAAGGTGCTGGTCCACGGCATGAGCAAGGCCGACATCCAGGAAGTCATCGCCGCCTTCGCCCAGGCCGCCCGCGACGCCCAGGCGATCGGCATGGACGGGGTGGAGATCCACGGCGCCCACGGCTACCTGATCGACCAGTTCTTCTGGGAAGGCAGCAACCAGCGGGACGACGAGTACGGCGGCAGCCTGGCCAATCGCTCGCGCTTCGCCGTCGAGCTGGTGCGGGCGGTGCGCGCGGCGGTCGGCGCGGATTTCCCGATCATCTTCCGCTTCTCTCAATGGAAGCAGCAGGACTATTCCGCGCGCCTGGTGGAAACCCCGGAGGGCCTGCGCGAGTTCCTCGCGCCGCTGGTGGAGGCCGGCGTCGATATCTTCCACTGCTCGACCCGCCGCTTCTGGATTCCCGAGTTCGAAGGCTCGGAACTCAACCTGGCCGGCTGGACCCGCGAGCTGACCGGCAAGCCGACCATTACCGTGGGTAACGTCGGCCTGGACGGCAGCGAGTTCCTGCAATTCTTCGGCAAAACCGACGAGGTGGCGCAGCCGGCGAGCATCGACGGCCTGGTGGAGCGCCTGGACAAGGGCGAGTTCGACCTGGTCGCGGTGGGCCGCGCGCTGCTGGTGGATCCGGAGTGGGCGGTGAAGGTCCGCGAGGGGCGTATCGGCGACATCAAGCCGTTCAGCCGCGAGGCCCTGGCCAGCCTGGTCTGAAGGCGCGTCCGCGACGCACCGGCCCGGCGCCGCGCCAGCAAGCAGATCCCACCCCTCGGGGTGGGATTTTTCATGGCCGTGATTTTTTCCGAAAACCCGCCCTGCGACCGGCTGACTTCAAAGTCCGAAACCGGCATTGTATGACCGCCAACACAACAATAGGCCGAGAAACGGCCAGAGGAGCGAATCCATGCGTATCGGCCTGGTGGTCGACGCGACCTGCGACCTGCCGCCCGAATTCCTCGCCGCCCACGGCATCCGCGTGATGCCGATCGGGATCCGCCTGGGCGAGCAGCGGCTCATCGATCGACGCGACCCCGACACCACCCTGAGCTTCTACCGCGACCACCTGCCCAAGGTCGGTAGCAAGGACGGCAGCCAGCCGCTCTCCGCCGCCGAGTTGCAACAATGGTTCCTCGACGAACTGGTGACCGACTTCGACTACGTGGTCTGCCTCACCGTCGACAGCCTGCGCAGTCCGATCTTCGAGCACGCCACCCAGGCCTCCTTCGGCCTGCTCCAGCACTACCACGAGCGCCGCCACGCGGCCGGCATCGCCGGTCCCTTCACCCTGCGCGTACTCGACAGTCACTCGGTGTTCGCCGGCATCGCCTGCCTGGCGGCCGAGGGCACGCGCCTGCTGGCGCAGGGCAGCCACCCCAACGCGCTGCGCACGCGCCTCGAACAGCTCAGCCAGCAGACCTGCACCTACCTGGTCGCCGACGACCTGGGCCACTTGCGCCGGCGCGGCTTCCAGAAGGGCGATCGCAGCGGTTTCGTCGACCGGGTCAAGGGCGCGGCGCTGGGGTTGGGCTCGCTGCTCGACGTCAAGCCGGTGTTCAGCCTGGCCGATGGCGAGGACAAACCGGTGGCGCTCTCGCCGAGCTTCGAGAAGTCGGCGGAGAAGCTGTTCGGCTATGCCCTGGCGCGGGTACAGGCGGGTGAGCTGCTGGCACCGCAACTGGGTCTCAGCTATGCCGGCGATCCGACCGCGCTGCGCGACCTGCCGGGCTTCGCCGCGCTGGAGAACGCCTGCCGCGAGCGCGACATCCACTTGCACCTGGGCATGCTCAGCCCTACCGGCGGCATCAACCTGGGCGCCGGGGCCATGAGCCTGGGCTTCATCGCCACGCCGAAAGCCTTTGCCTGAGAGCTACTCGCGGCTGCGAGGCAAGGCCCCGCCATCCTCTGCCGGCGGCCGCTCGGGCTTCGACCGAGCGGGCTGGACCAGCGGACTGGCGCAGGCGTCTTCCAGGTAGTTCTGGAAGTGCTCGACGATACTGTCCCAACCTTGCCGGCTGGCGTGTTGGCGGGCGTTGAGACGGACCCGGCGCAGGCGTTCCTGGTCGTCCAGCAGCCAACTGGCGACTTCGACGAAGCCGCTCTTGTCGCCCGGCGCGGCGAGCACGCCGTTGTGCCCATGGCGGATGTGCTGGCCGGCGGCGGCCTGGTCGAAGGCGACCACCGCGAGGCCGGCGGCCTGGGCTTCGAGGACCACGTTGCCGAAGGTCTCCGACAGGCTTGGGAAGAGGAACAGGTCGCCCGAGGCGTAGTGGGCGGCCAGGGTTTCGCCGCGCTGGACGCCGCAGAACAGCGCTTCGGGCAGGTCCCGTTCGAGGTGCCTGCGCTCCGGCCCGTCGCCCACCAGTACCAGGCGCAGCTTCAGCTGCGGATGGGCGGCGCAGAGCGCGCGGAAGGTGCCGCCGAGCAGGCCGAGGTTCTTCTCTGCCGCCAGCCGGCCGACGTGCAGCACGGCGATGTCCTGTTCGCCCAGGCCCCAGCGCCGGCGTAGTTCGGGATCGCGCCGGGAGGGATGGAAGAGTTGGCTGTCGACCCCGCGGGAGAGCAGGTTGAGACGTTCGAAACCGCGCCGCTGCAATTCCATGCGCTGGCTGCCGCTGGGCACCAGGGTCATCTGCGTGCGGTTGTGGAACCAGCGCAGGTAGCCGGTGACCAGCCGGGTCAGCGGACCGAAGCCGTAGTGCTCGCTGTACTGCTGGAAGTTGGTGTGGAAGCCGCTGACCGCCGGGATGCCCAGGCGCCGCGCGGCGCGCAGGGCAGAGAAGCCGAGCGGGCCTTCGGTGGCGATGTAGAGCACGTCCGGGCGCTGGCGCTTCCAGCAGCGCAGCAGCTTGTGCAGGCTCGACATGCCCCATTGCAGGCCGGGGTAGCCGGGCAACGGCCAGCCGCGGGTCAGCACCAGCTCGGCGTCGCTGCGCCGGCCGTCGTCGCCGGGCTGGCGCGGGCGCACCACCTGGACCCGATGGCCAAGCTGCTGGAGACCGGCATGCAGGCGACCCAGGGTATTGGCGACGCCGTTGACTTCCGGTGGGTAGGTTTCGCTGATCAGGGCGATGCTTAGAGGTCTGCTCATGACGTCAGTGTCGACCGACGCCGTGTAGCGGATGTGAAGTTTTGGTGACGCTTGCGTGACGGCGCCCCTGTCGGGGCGCCGTGGATTTCAGCGTTGCAGCAGGCGTGGGTTCTCCTCGCCGAAGATCTGCTTGCGCAGGGCCTTGAGGCGTTCGTCGATGGCGGCGTGACGCTGCTCCTCGTCGTCGACGCTGGCGAGCACCTCGGCGATCACCTTGTCCGACTCTTGCGCGTATTCGCGCAGTTGCTCTTCCTCGCCAGGCGTCGGCGCTTGCTGCTGGACGGAGGCGTTGTCCTTGAGCGCCATCCAGATCTCGAAGTCGAGCGCCTCGCGGCGCCTGGCATCGGCCTCCACATAGGGCGTCAGACGCTGGATCTCCTCGAAGGTCTGGCGCGGATCGGCGCCGACCGCCACCTCGCGCTTGAGCTGTTCGATCAGGCCTTCGGCGGCCTGCTTGCGTTCGATCTCGGACATCTGCCCGGCGTTGCGGCCGAACTCGCCGAGTTGCTGTTCCAGGTTGTCGGGAGCGGTGGCTGTATTCATCTCGGGGGCTCGGGAAGGAATGGAAGGTTTTGCCGCCGGTGTGGCCTGCGGGGGAGACGCGAAGGGCGCGACGGGCGCCGGCTCCGATGGGTAAAGCAACAGGACGGCGCCGATGGCCGTGCCGCAGAGCAGCAGGGCCAGCAAGGTCCAGGTCAGGGTAGGTCTCATGCGATGGACTCCTCGCTTCAGGTCGCTGCGATGTCGAGCAATGGATCGCTCCTGCTCGGCTTGCCGGTCTCGACGTGTCCGGCCAGGCGGCGGAAATAGTTGGCTTCCGTATTGCTGGCGGTCACGCTGAGGTCGTACCAGCCCTGGCTGCTGCGTAACAGCCACACTTCACTGATCGCCTGGTTCGGTTCGAGTTCATAGCGACGGCTGCCCTCCCGGGTATAGGCCGGGTTCGGCGTCACCGTCACGCTGCACGGCAGGCGGCCGAGATTGCGGATGTTCAACTGCAGGTTGCCGTTGCGTTGATAGGTGACCGATACCTCGGGCCGCGCCATCTGCGCGGCGAGATGCAGGTTGCCGTGGAACTCGCGGAAGAAGCCGTTGGGGCCGTGCACCTCGAAGGCGTAGCGGCCGTTGGCGTCGAGCAGGTCGTCGAGTTCGTCGTTGAGGGTCCGGCCCAGTTCCTCTCCGCTTTCCTGGACCACCGGATAGCTGGTCACGGTATAGAAGCGCGGATTGCCGACTTCCCGCGGCTGCACCTGGAATACCGCAGCGGAGTGTCCCTGCGGATTGCCCGGCAGGCTCATGCCGTCGTTGCCCAGGGTCAGGCGCAGCTTGCCGGCGGCGATGTCGAGGGCCAGCGTGGCGTGCAACTGGTAGGGCACCGCGAGGGTAGGGCGCTGGCCCTTTTCCTGGCCGGGCAGGCTCTTCGGCTCGTAGGACCAGTATTTGGGACTGGGCCGGTAGAACTGCTGCCAGTAGGCGTCCTCCTTGCGCGCGTCGCTCTGCGGGACGTTGGTCAGGTCGGGGGCGACCTGGGTATCGCCTGCGCCCTGGAAGTCGAACAGCGAAGTCAGGTCGCCGCAGACGGCACGCCGCCAGGGCGAGATGTTTTCCTCGACGACGCCGAAGCGGCGTTCGAGGAAGCGCAGCACCGAGGTATGGTCGAACACTTCGGCGCTGACCTTGCCGCCCTTCGACCAGGGCGAGATGGCGATCAGCGGGACGCGGTGGCCGAGCCCGATGGGCAGCCCGCTGGATGCCTCGATCTCGCCGGCGGTGCTGACCGTGGAAAGGCCGACGCCATCCTTCCACGGCGGCACCGGGGCGCTGGCGTGGTCATAGAAGCCGTCGCCCTCGTCGTAGTTGAGGATGAACACGGTCCTGGCCCAGACCTCGGGGTTGCTGGTCAGCGCCTCGAGCACCCGGGTCACGTAGTACTCGCCGAACGAGGGGCCCCACCAGGGATGCTCGCAGTAGCAGTAGGGCGCGACGATCCACGACACCTGCGGCAGCGTGTTCTCCTGCACATCCTTGCGCAACTGGTCGACGCCGCGGGCGAGCATGGCGCGCTGCCAGAGGTCCGAATCGCGCGGAGCGTTCTTGAAGTTCCTGAACCAGGCGAGGGCGTTGCAGTCGTAGTTGTTCTGCTCCTGGAGCCGGTATTTCCAGTAGGCGTCGACGTACAGGTACCAGAGTGACGAGGAGCGGTAGCCGCCTTCCTGGTAGACCCGCCAGTCCACGCCAGCGGCGCTTAGCCGCTCGGGATAGGTGGTCCAGTCCACCGTGCCGCTGGCGCCGATGGTGCCGTCGCCCATGTCGTTGCCGATGTGTACGTCCTTGCCGTCGCCGCTGGGGGCGGCGCGTCCGCTCATGTGGTAGAGGCGGTTCGGATTGGTCGGGCCCATCATCGACTGGTGGTAGGCCTCGCACAGGGTGAAGGCGTCGGCCAGGGCGTAGTAGTAGGGAATGTCGCCGCGCTTGAAGTAGCCCATGGCTTCGGGGTACTGCACCGCCATCCACTTGTCGTTGCGGCCCTGGTTCCAGATCGCGTGGAAGGCCGACCATTCATGGTTCTGCGAACTCACCCACTGGGCGCTGGTGACCTTGGTATCCCAGTGATAGGGGGAGAACTCGTACTTGTAGTTCTGGTACCAGACCGGCTTGCCGTCCTGGCGCTTGAGCGCGCGAGGGTCGTTGAAGCCGCGGACGCCGTTGAGGTGGCCGAAGTAGTGATCGAAGCTGCGGTTCTCCTGCATCAGGATGACCACGTGCTGGACGTCCTGGATGGTCCCGGTGCGGATGTCCGGCTCGACGGCCAGGGCGCGCCGGAGCGTCTCCGGGAACAGCCCGGAAAGGCCGGCCAGGGTAGCGGCCTGGGCGCCGTGCTTGAGAAAGGTTCGACGGCGGAATTTCCAGTTTTCGGTCATCGTTTTATTTCCCGGGTGGTTTTTTGATTTCCATCAATCTGCGTACTTCTTGTTTCGAGATGATTAATCGTCTTCGCTGTTTTTCCGGCAGGGAATACAGCGAGCCGATGGTTTCATGGCGATAATTTATCGGTTGATCCCGAAAGCGACTTCGATATGACCTTGAGCGACAACTTGAGAAGTTTTTCGGGATAAAAACAAAGGGCACGGAAACAGAGTTCCATGCCCTTGTCGGCTGAATGAAAGGTCACTTGTTCATGTGTTTTAAATCACATTTTATTTGACGACTTTCATGCGTCATAAAGTTGGCTGGCGAATCTCGAAACCTTGGCTGGAGCCCGCTAGGGAGTGGTGCCGAGCACCTCGAAGGAGCGGGTCGAGCCGCCGATTTCGCTGATCTTCTGGGTCCAGAAGTTCTTCGCGTTGCCATAGTGCCTGATGTAGTAATGGCCGGGCTCGGTCCCTGGTGGAATGGACCAGCTGATAGTCGCTTTCGAGGCAGATATACCCACTCTCTCCCAGCGGTATTGGGTATCCCAGTCATTATCGGTGGCAACGGTCACGGGCGTCTGTTTGCCATCCTTGCCGATATTCACCACTTCCAGGAAAGTCTTCTCGGTGCGCAAGTCATTCTTCGGATGTCCGGTCACGAAAGCGACGGTCACCTTGTCGCCGATGCGATAACTTTCCCTGGGTTGTTGCAACACGTCGCCGAAGGACTTGCCGATATAGGGATCATCGGCCACTACTCCGGTCTGGAAGTTCATCTGGCAGCAGGACAGGTCCGGCGCTATCGCCGAGGTTTCCACCGGCAGGCGTTCGCGCAGCGCCACCGCCATGTCGACGAACAACTGCTGGTAGGCGGCCTGGGTCCAGGGGCCGTAGAGGGTCGAGCCGCCTTCGTATTCCTGGGCGGCGTATTCCTCGCGGGTGGTGACGTAGCTGGCATAGGCATTCGCGTAGCCATTGAAGACCACATGGCGGATACCGGCCGCTTCGCTGGCCGCCTGCACCGCGCGGCGGATCCGCACCCCGGCCATCACGGTGAACTCGGCGGGGGCGCCGAGCAGTTCCAACTGGCCGATGCGGAACATCTGGATCGGCAGCACCGTCGGCGTCCAGGGGTAGGGTTTCTTGTTGCCGGTGTCGGCGAGGATGGTCTTTTCCGCCTGGCATTGCACCAGTTCCTGTGGCGGCACGCCGGTGAGCAACCCGCCAAGGGCCGAGAGGAACGGATTGTTGCCTTCCTCCAGCCCCAGCGGGCCTGGACCGTCTTCGGTGCTACCGGCGGCCAGGCTGGTGCCGATGGCCGCGGTGCACAACTGGCGCGGCTGGCCGTCGGTGAACTCCGGGCGGATCGGCAGGCGGGTGAAGTCGACGAAACGGAAGCGCGAATCCAGTTCGCCGAGCACTTCCTCCTGGGCCTGGCCGGCGATCTCGTAGGCCTTGGCGAATTGGCGCAGACCGATCTCGCGGGTGTTGTCGAACTCGTTGTCGAAGGGACCGGAGCCGGGCTTCAGGTTCAGGTTGGGCGACAGGTTGCCGGCATTGGTCTGGGCGAAGGCGGCGACGAAACCGCTCTTGCGGCTGACGTCGTGCTCCCAGTGATAGGAGGCGTAGCCCTTGTTGTCCGGGGAGATCAGGTGATTGGCGTTGGTCATCGAGGTGCTGTGCACCGGGAACCAACTGATCGCGCCGGCCAGCTCGCCGTTGGCGTCGACGAAGCTGAGCACGCTCATCTGCGGGTCGATGCCATCCTCGTAGCCGGCGATGTCCGGATTCTTCAGGTGCGACAGCAGCGAGCGGTTGCGGCTGGCGTTGCGCAACTCGCCGCTGCCGTAGAACAGGCGGCCGGGCTGCAACCTGGCCTGGGCCCGCTCGATGGAGCGGACGATGCCGTCGACGATGGCGTTGAAGGTCTTTTCCTGGAAGCCGAGCACCGACAGGTTGTACATCGCGTAGTGGGAGAAGCCGCCCGGACCGGAGTGGGTGTGGGTGGCGGCGAGCATCACGTTGTTCTCGTCGTAGACACCGGGGTACTTCGCCTTGAGCCGGGCCAGGACATTCAGGTGCACGGCCTGGAAGATCATCCCCAGGTCGGTGTTGACGTAGACCAGGCGACGTCCGCTGGCCGCTTCCTCGATCACGAAGGCACGCGCCCACTGGCGCATGTGGATGCCGGCGGTCTTCTGTTCGAGGGAGGAGTAACCCATCATGCCGACTTCGGCGGCTTCGCCGGTGATGTCCGCCTTGCCCAGGCCGAAGCGGTAGGGCAGGTCGTCGGCCCTGGCAGGCATGGAGAGCGCCAGCAGGACGCAGGACAGCAAGAGCGCGGTGAATGCGGAACGTGACATGGCGACCCTCTTCTTGTTTTCCGCCGCTGGGCGGGCTGGGGACGGTGGTCATCGAAAGCGGGCCGGAGCCTGCTTCGCCTGGTTGCCACTGTAGTGCCAGGGGGGTGGAGTCGAGGGGGGCGTAGCGGACAGGAAGGGGGTGAGCGCCGGCCATCCTGCATGGACGGCAAGGCAGGCGGGTAAAAAAAGGCCGCCTGCGTGGGGAGGCACCGGCGGCCAGTCGGTTCGGCAGCGTCGAGCCGGTCTGCAAGGGCTGGCGCAGGTCTCGGCTGCGGCCTGCGCCGACGCTCCCGAGGGCATTCGTAGTGTGCCCGACGCCGGCTGTCAGGGTGCTGACGCCCGCCTGACAATGCCGACAGCGGACACCGGGCGCATGCTTATTTCACCAGCGCCTTCTCGCCTTCCTCGCGGACCCAGAACAGGGTGGCGCCGGCGACGGCGGCGGGCATCATGACCAGGTTGACCAGCGGGATCAGCAGCGCCAGGTAGGTCACCCCGCCGAAACCCATGCACGCCCAGCGCTTGCTGCGCAGCCAGGCGAGCATCTCGTTCCAGCCGAGCTTGTGGTTGTCCGCCGGATAGTCGATGTACTGCACCGCCATCATCCAGATGCCGAAGAGGATCCACAGCGGCGTGGCGATCAGGTTGACCCCGGGCACGAAGCTCAGCACCAGCAGCACCAGCGCGCGCGGCAGGAAGTAGGCGAGCTTGCGCATCTCGCGACCCATGGTGCGCGGGATCATCGCCAGCAGTTCGGCCCAGCTGAACGGCGGGAAGTCGTCGCGGCCGCGAACCACCACCTCGACCTTTTCCGAGAGGAAGCCGTTGAACGGCGCGGAGATGATGTTGGCGACCATGGTGAAGGTGAAGAACACGATCACCAGCACCAGCAGGACGAACAACGGCCAGACGATGTACTGCAGGAAGCTCAGCCAGTCGGGCAGGCTGGGCATCAGCAGGTCGACCCAGTGGCTGAACTGCTGCATCGCGAAGCCGATCAGCAGGGCGAACACCAGCAGGTTGAGGGTCAGGGGGATCAGCACGAACAGGCGCAGGCCGGGACGCATGATCAGCTTCAGGCCTTCGCCGAGGTATTGCGGGCCGCTCAGGGCTGGCATAGGGAATGGTTCTCCGATGGGATGCGGGCTGAAACCTTAGCAGACTGGCGAAAGCCCGCGACAGAGCCTGTTTGACCGCGCATTTCAGGCTGGCGCCTGGTACAGGCAATAGTGGTTGCGCTGGCGCTTGGCCTCGTACATGGCGCTGTCGGCGGCACGGACCAGTCCTTCGGCATCGCCGGCATGCCGCGGGTAGAGAGCGATGCCGATGCTCGGGGTGACGAAGTCGATGCGTTCGCCATTCAGCGCGATCGGTTGGACCAGCGCCGCCAGCAGGCGTTCTGCGAGGCGCTGCGGATTGTTTTCCTGGCTGTCCTCGAGGAGCACGGCGAATTCGTCGCCGCCCAGGCGGTAGGCCTTGTCCGGCTGCCGCAGGGTGCTGCGTACCCGTTCGGCGACGGTCCTGAGGAGGGCATCGCCGATGTCGTGGCCGAAGCGGTCGTTGACCTCCTTGAAGCGGTCCAGGTCCAGGTACAGCAGCGCCAGTTCGCTTCCGCCGGAGCCGGCGCGAAGCAACGCCTGGCCGAGCTGTTCGTCGAAGGCCTTGCGGTTGCCCAGGCCGGTCAGCGGGTCGCGGTACGCCATTTCCAGCAATTGCTGCTGGTAGGCGATCTGGTCGCTGACGTCGCGGACGATGCCGCGGTAGCCCCGTAGTTCGCCCTGCAGGTCGTGGATCAGCGAAACCGTGGCCTCGAAGTAGCCGAGGCTGCCGTCGGCGCGCTGCAGGGGGATGGCGAAGGTCTTGCCTGCGCCGCTCTGCATGGCGCGCTGGAAGGGTTGGCGGGCACGCGCCAGGTCGTCTTCGCCGAGCAGTTCGTAGTAGGGATGGCCGATCAGCGTTTCGCGCGTCTGGCCGAGCAGTTGGCAGAGCGCGGGGTTGACGGTGAGGATCACGCCGTCGACGTCCATTTCGAAGTAGCCGTCGCGCATCGACTGGAGGATCGCCCGGTCGCGCGCCTCGCTGTGTTCCAGGCGCTCGAGCATCTGGTTCATCTCGCCCGCCAGTTGTCCCAGCTCGTCGTTGCCGAAGTCGCTCAGGCGTATCGAGTGGGCGTTGCGTCCGACTTCGGCGACCTCCCGGTTGAGCCGTTGGACCCGGCGCAGGACCCACAGCTCCAGGGCCAGGTAGCCGACCAGGAAAGCGCCCAGCGCGACCAGCAGGGAGGCGCCGAGGAAGAAGTTGATGGCCTTCTCGCCCTGGATGTAGAGCAGGCGTTTCTTGGTGATGTCGAAGCGCAGCTGCGGCTCGCCGCTGGAACTCAGGTACTGCACCGAGACCTGCTGGACATGTTCGCCGATGAACCGCCGTGGGCTGAGCAGGGCCTGGTTGTGGGTACTGCCGCTGCGGCTGCGCATCGGCTTCCAGGTGGAGTCGGTGGCGATGTTGGGCATCGGTTGCAGGTCGGCCTGCATCTGTTCGCGGAGGTTGGCCAGGCGTTCCCGGTCGAGGAAGTAGCCGGCGAGGATCGCGCCCTTCGCCGGCGCGCTACCCTGGTTGTTGCTGATAGGCACGCTGACCAGCAGGGTCGGCAGGTTGTCGACCAGCAGCAGCTCGCTCAGGCTGTGGTCGGTGCGTCCGCGAAAGTCCAGCGCGCCGAGGCGGATGGCGCGTTGCTGCAGTGCCTCGAGCAGGGCCTGGTCGCTCGCCGAGGGGGCGCCGAAGAGCACGCGCTGGTCGGGCGCGGGCGGGGACCACTGCTTCAGTTGCAGGTGACCCCGGTCGTCGAGGAACAGGACGAAGTCGAATCCCAGGTCGTCGAGCATCTCGTGGTCGAGGTTTTCCTGTTCGAAGGTCTCGTTGGGGCGCTGGATGAAGTCGTAGCTGGCATCCCACCAGGCGTAGGTGCGAACGATGTCCAGGTGGCGCTTCAACTCGAAGTCCAGCCGGTTGTGCAGGACGGTGGCGCCCTCTTGCAGGCGTTGCTGGTCCTCTCGGTCGAAACGGCTCAGCAGGATGCTTTCCGACAAGAGCCAGATACCGCCGAGACTGGCGGCCAGCAACGGCAGGAACAGCCAGAGCAGGCGTGTGCGTAGGGGCATGCGGTGAGGACGGGTAATGGGCGACAGCATGAGTCTAGCCGCAGGTTGAGAGCATAGGCTGACTCTATCGTGCGAATTGAAATTCGACATTTCAATGCATCGTCGTGGCTGGGTAACCTGCGCTGCATATTCTTCCGGGAGCCTGGCGTCGCCGGGCGGAACCCAACCTTCTAGGAGCCTCGCGATGAGCGTACTGGTCAACAAGCAAGCCCCCGATTTCACTGCCGCCGCGGTCCTCGGCGACGGTTCCATCGTCGATGCCTTCCAGCTTTCCAGCCTGCGCGGCAAGTACGTCGTACTGTTCTTCTGGCCGCTCGACTTCACTTTCGTCTGCCCCTCGGAAATCATCGCCCACAATAACCGCATGGATAAGTTCCGCGAGCTGGGCGTCGAGGTGGTCGGTGTCTCCATCGACTCGCAGTTCACCCATCACGCCTGGCGCAGCACGCCGGTGGAGAAGGGCGGCATCGGTGCGGTCGAGTTCACCATGGTCGCCGACGTCAAGCACGAGATCACCCGCGCCTACGGCATCGAGCACGAGGACGGCGTGGCCTTGCGTGCTTCGTTCCTGATCGACCGCGCCGGGGTGGTCCAGCACCAAGTGGTGAACAACCTGCCGCTGGGGCGTGAGGTGGACGAGATGGTGCGCCTGGTCGAGGCCCTGCAGTTCACCGAGGAACACGGCGAGGTCTGCCCGGCCGGCTGGCGCAAGGGCCAGAAAGGCATGAAGGCGAGCGCCGAGGGCGTGGCCTCGTACCTGGCCGAGAACGCCGAGGCACTGTGATCCCGATGCCGGGCGCGAAGTGTGCCCGGCCGACCTTTTCCCGGGGCGACCGCTCCTTCCAAGCCTTCCCCATGTGCTTTGGTGGCCCCGTTTTTATTCGCGCCGACGCTGATGTCGGCAGGAGTCCGACGAGATGCCCGATACCCTCCGCCACGCCCGAGTGATCATCCTCGGTTCCGGTCCCGCCGGTTACAGCGCGGCTGTCTACGCCGCGCGCGCCAACCTCAAGCCGCTGCTGATCACCGGCATGCAGGCCGGCGGCCAGTTGACCACCACCACCGAGGTCGACAACTGGCCGGGCGATCCCCACGGCCTGACCGGCCCGGCACTGATGCAGCGGATGCAGGAGCACGCCGAGCGCTTCGAGACCGAGATCGTCTTCGACCACATTCATGCCGTGGACCTGGCCGGCAAGCCGTTCACCCTGCGCGGCGACAATGGCACCTACACCTGCGACGCACTGATCGTCGCCACCGGTGCCAGCGCGCGCTACCTGGGGTTGCCGTCGGAGCAGGCGTTCATGGGCAAGGGCGTGTCGGCCTGCGCCACCTGCGACGGTTTCTTCTACCGCAACCGCGAAGTGGCGGTGATCGGCGGCGGCAATACCGCTGTCGAAGAGGCCCTGTACCTGGCCAACATCGCCAGCCGGGTGACCCTGGTGCATCGTCGCGAAACCTTCCGCGCCGAGAAGATTCTCCAGGACAAGCTGCAGGCGCGGGTCGCCGAAGGCAAGATAGTGCTCAAGCTCAACGCCGAGGTCGATGAGGTGCTTGGCGACACGATGGGCGTCACCGGCGTGCGCCTGAAGACCCGCGATGGTGGCAGCGAGGAGATCGCCGTGGATGGCATGTTCGTCGCCATCGGCCATACTCCCAATACCTCGCTGTTCGAAGGGCAACTGGCCCTGAAGGACGGCTACCTGGTGGTCAACGGCGGGCGCGAAGGCAACGCCACCGCGACCAACGTACCGGGTGTGTTCGCCGCCGGCGACGTGGCCGACCACGTCTACCGCCAGGCGATCACCTCGGCCGGCGCCGGCTGCATGGCCGCGCTGGATGTGGAGCGCTATCTCGATTCGCTCTGATGAGAAGACAGCCCTGAGTGCTGCGTGCAAGGAAGGCCCCGCTTCGGCGGGGCTTTTCTTTGTCCGTTCGGAAGGCCGCGGGCAGTGGGTCGTCCGGTTACGCATCCGCCGACGGCGTACATCGGGGCCGAGCGGCGTGCCGGCAGAACACGACTTAAGGACGGCGGACTGCGAATAGAGCAATTGCTCTAGCCGGCCTAGAATCCAGACGCTTCATCCTTCCCACGACAACACAATAGAAGGAGCGTCATCCATGTTTCTCAGCCCTAGCGCGATCTGCCTGCTCGGCCTGATCGCCTGGACCCTGTTGCTGGTCTTCCTGCTGGTCAGCCAGCGCGGCCTGCTGGTACTCGGCGGGCGGATGGCGGTGAACGCCTTCGCCGCCGATGGCAGCAACACGCCTGGCGGTTTCGGCCAGCGGCTGGTGCGAGTCCATGCCAACTGCGTGGAGAACCTGCCGCTGCTGGCCGGCGCGCTGCTCTACGCGATCGCCAGCGGGCAGAGCAGCCTGACCGACCCGTTGGCGCCACTGGTGCTCGGCGCCCGGCTGTTCCAGTCGCTGATGCACCTGGTCAGCACCTCCGCGCTGTTCGTCTGGCTGCGTTTTGCCGGCTTCTTCGTGCAGTTGCTGGTGCTCGCCTGGTGGCTGCTGCTCCTCGCGGGGCTGGCCTAGCGGCGCCGGCTCAGTCGCCGGCGGCCAGTTGCTCGGCGAATACCTCGCGGTTGACGTTCGCTCCGCTGAGGATCAGGCCTACCTTCAGCCCCTTCAGGCGCTCGCGCTCCTGCCAGGCGGCGGCCAGCGCCGCCACCCCGGCGCCCTCGGCGACGTTGTGGGTGCTGGTGAAGCACAGGCGCATGGCCGCGCCGATCTCCCTGTCGCTGACCCGCACCAGGCGATCGGCGCCGGCCAGGATCATTTCCAGCGCGCTCGGGTCCGGCGTACTGCACGCCATGCCGTCGGCCAGGCGGGTGTCGACCGGGTGGCTGATCGCCGTGCCGGCCTCGAACGACAGGGCGTAGGCCGGCGCATGGGCGGACACCACGCCGACGATGCGGGTCTTCAGGCCCAGCGCGTCGCGCGCGGCGATCAGACCGCAGATGCCCGAACCCATACCGATCGGCACGTAGACTTCGTCAAGGTCGGCCAGCGCGGCGAACAACTCCAGGCTGTAGCTGGCGACCCCGGCCACCAGCCAGGGATGGAACGCCGGAATCAGGTGCAGGCCTTCGCGCCGGGCGCGCTCGGCGGCGTATTCGCGGGAGGCCTGGAAGTCCTCGCCGTGCTCGATCAGCTCCGCGCCAAGGCTGCGCATCGCCGCGTTCTTCTCGCGGCTGTTGCCGTGCGGCACGACGATGATCGGCTGGATGCCGTAGCGGCTCGCCGAGAAGGCCACCGACTGGCCGTGGTTGCCGCGGGTCGCGCTGATCACGGCGGCCGGCCGCTCGCCCTGGTGCGCCAGGTGGTGGAAATACACCAGGCCGCCGCGCAGTTTGAAGGCCCCCACCGGCAGGTGGTTCTCGTGCTTCATCCACACTTCGCAACCCAGTGCCTCGCATAGCAGCGGCCAGCGTATCTGCGGCGTCGGCGGCAGGCTCTGGTGGACGATGGCGGCGGCCTGTTGGAGGGCGGCGAGAGAAAAAGGCATGCGTGGTTTCCCCGTGCTGGTGGTCGGACCAGCCTAGGGAGCGCACGGCAGCTTGAACAGGCACACGTAGCCAGGGTTTCGCCGGGGGACTGTACCGTTGCGCGGATTCGCCGTCTCGCGGCGGGTGCCTGGCGGCGAAAACGACTGCCGCCCGGAGCGGGCGGCAGTCGAGGGCGTTACAGCAGGGTCCAGGCGTCCTGCCAGGCCATGCCCTTGCCCGGGGCGTAGTAGAGGTCCCAGCCCTTGCACCAGCCGGAGTTCGGGTAGGGCTTGCACTGGTAGCGCTTGCCATCGGCACCGCGCACTACGGTCCCGGCGTCGTATTGCTGCAGGCCTTGCGGATAGTCGAAGTCGACCTTGCCGTCGCCGCCCGGTTGCTCGCCGCCGCCCTCGACCGGCAGTTCGATGTCGACCTGGAAGCGGTAGCCGGCCTGGCGCACGTAGACCTGGTTGTCCTGCGAGCTGGCCACCGGGCTGACCGCCCCGTAGGCATCCAGCACGCCGATGTTGACCAGGGTGGAGTCCTGGTTGACCTTCTGCGCCAGCGCCAGCGGCCATTGCTTGGCACCGTTGGCGCCCTGGGCCAGGGTCAGGCTGTGACGCTGGGCGTCGCGGCCCTGGGCATCGAACAGACGCAGGGTGACGGTAGCACCGGCTGGCAGGTCCTGCTGCGCGCGCAGGTTGCCCAGCGCTTGCCAGGGGTTGGCGACGGCGCCGCTGAAGCTCACGTCGATGCAGGCGTAGAAGGCTTCCGGGCTGTCCGAGCGCTGCCAGACGTTATAGATCACATGCTTGCCGGTCTTGCCCTGGGGCAGCGGGCAGTTCATCCGGTAGGTGCCGTTCTCCTGCTTGACGCTGGTGATCGAGCAGAACGGCGCGGGTTCCAGGTCGCTCCAGGCCAGCGGCTTCTCGGGGTTATAGCCGTCCTTGGTGATGTAGAAGTCGAAGTAGCGGGTCGCGTGCGGCGCGCTGGCCTTGTAGACGAACTGGAAGTTGCCGCTGGCGTCCGGCGCGATGGCAGTGCTGGGCCAGTCGCTGCGAGCCAGGTTCAGGCCCTTGAACAGTGCCTTGCCGGCGCCGCAGAGCTGGCCGTCGGGGACCACCGCCTGGTGGTTGCCGTTGGCGTTGCCCTGGTTGACGCCATTCCAGTCGTACAGTGCCTGGGTGCCGCCGGCGGCGACGGCGGCCTTGCAGGCGGCCGACTTGGGATTCTCCGGACCTTCGAGGAAGCAGCCGTAGACCCGACTGGGCGGCGTTTCCATCGAGCCGTGGGCATGGGCTGCCTGGGGCAGGAACAGGGCGAGGGTGAGTGGCAGGAGTGCCAGGGTGGCTGAGTAGTGTTTCATGACAAGTCCTTTTTTCCAGAACCGGATTCATTTCGAAGCGGGCTGATCCTAGCCCTCGGTGCCGGTTTGAGGTCCCTACCAAATGTGACGGGCCGGTCAGATTCGCTACCCATTCCTGATGGATGTCGCGGAATGCAAAGCGGTCGGCACCCGCACTGTGAGCCGGTAGAGGCAGGCAAAGGGCCGCCATGGGGGCGGGGAAGGGAAGCCGGCGGGAAGGTGGCGGACCTGTCAGAACGATCAGTGTCCGCGCCCGGCCGCAGCCGGGCGGGAAGGGAACTAGACCTGGCTGCCGAGCTGTTCGGCGCGACGCAGCCAGCCCTGGCGCTGTTCCTCGCTGGAACTGCGCATCGGCGCGAACTCTTCCAGGCGGCGGGTGGCGATGCCACAGGCGCCGAGCACGCTGCGCACCATCTGCCGGTGCGCCGGCGGGCCCTTGAGGAAGCGCAGCCGCGACAGCGGCTGGTCGTGGCAGACCAGCAGGTCGGCGCTGCGCCCGCCCAGCAGTTGCTCCCAGTCCTTGTCCTGGGTGCCGCGGTAGCGGAAGGCGAAGCCCGGCTGCAGGACGCGGTCGAAGAAGCCCTGCAGCAACGCCGGCAGGCCGCCCCACCAGACCGGGTAGACGAACACCAGGTGCTCGGCCCAGTGGATCTGCCGCTGCGCTTCCAGCAGGTCGGGTTCGAGCACCTGGCTCTGTTCGTAGCCTTCGTGGAGGATCGGGTCGAAGGCCAGCTCGCCCAGCTTCAGTTCGCGCACCACGTGATCCTTGCTGCGCGCGCCCTGGGCGTAGCATTCGGCGAGCAGGTGGCAGAAGCTCTTGCGCTTGGGCGAGCCGACGATCAGCAGGATGCGCTTGCCGTCGCCTTCCAGCGGGGTGGCGCCGGTCTTGGCGGTTTCAACCATGGTGGCCGGCCTCCAGCATCTGCTCCGGCCGTACCCATTCGTCGAACTGCGCTTCGTCCAGGTAGCCCAGCTGCAGCGCCGCGGCGCGCAGGGTGGTGCCTTCGGCGTAGGCCTTCTTGGCGATTTCGGCGGCCTTGTCGTAGCCGATGTGCGGGTTCAGTGCGGTGACCAGCATCAGGCCGCGCTCCAGCAGGTCGGCCATGCGCTGGGCGTCCGGCTCCAGGCCGGCGACGCAATGCTTGTTGAAGTTGCGGCAGCCGTCGGCGAGCAGGCGGATGGACTCCAGCAGGTTGTAGACGATCACCGGCTTGAACACGTTGAGTTGCAGATGGCCCTGGCTGGCGGCGAAGGAAATCGTGCTGTCGTTGCCCATGACCTGGCAGGCCAGCATCGACAGCGCCTCGCACTGGGTCGGGTTGACCTTGCCGGGCATGATCGAGCTGCCCGGCTCGTTGGCCGGCAGCTTCACCTCGGCGAAGCCGGCGCGTGGGCCGGAACCGAGCAGGCGCAGGTCGTTGGCGATCTTCATCAGGGCCACCGCCAGGCTCTTCAGGGCGCCGGAGAGGATGACCAGCGGCTCGTGGCCGGCCAGGGCGGCGAACTTGTTCGGCGCGGCGACGAAGGGCAGGCCCGATTCGGCGGCGATTTCCGCGGCGATGGCGTCGGCGAAGCCCTTCGGCGCGTTGAGCCCGGTGCCCACCGCGGTGCCGCCCTGGGCCAACTGGTAGACCGCCGGCAGCGCCGCGCGGATGGCGCGCTCGGCGTAGTCGAGCTGGGCGACGAAGGCCGAGAGTTCCTGGCCGAAGGTGATCGGCGTGGCGTCCATCAGGTGGGTGCGCCCGGTCTTGACCAGACTGGCGTGCCGCGCCGACTGTTCGGCGAGACCGCCGGAAAGCTCGGCGATGGCCGGCAGCAATTGTTCGTGCACGGCCTTGGCGGCGGCGATGTGCATGGCGGTGGGGAAGCTGTCGTTGGAACTCTGCGCGCGGTTGACGTGGTCGTTGGGATGCACCGGCGACTTGCCGCCACGCGGATTGCCGGCCAGTTCGTTGGCGCGGCCAGCGATCACCTCGTTGACGTTCATGTTGGTCTGGGTGCCGCTGCCGGTCTGCCAGACCACCAGCGGGAAGTGTTCGTCGTGGCGGCCTGCGAGGACTTCGTCGGCGGCCTGTTCGATCAGCCGGGCGACTTCCGGCGGCAGTTCGCCGAGGTGGTCGTTGACCCGCGCGGCGGCTTTCTTGATCAGCGCCAGGGCGTGGATCACGGCGAGCGGCATGCGCTGGCCGCCGATGGCGAAGTTCTCCAGCGAACGCTGGGTCTGGGCGCCCCAGTAGGCGTCGTCGGGCACCTCGATGGTGCCCAGGCTATCGGTTTCGGTCCGGCTCATGAGTGTTCTCCAGGGTGCGTATCCGGCAGTTTAGGCCTTCGCTCCCGCCTTGGGTTCCGCTGCCGTCGCTTCCTCGTGGGCATTTTTCGCCGCGCTGCGGGTCGGAAATAGATTGCCCGCCGCCGGCCTCACCAGCGCGCGCGGGTCGAACCGATCCAGCCGAGGGCGCCGTCCACCGGCACGCAGTCGCCGTCGTCGTGGCGCAGGGTGCCGTTGAAACGGCCGAACCACTGGCGGGTATTGGCATAGAACAGGCCGACGCTGGGCCGCGCCTGGTGCAGCTGTTCGGGACGGAAGAGCAGCTCGACGCGACCGCAGGCGCTGTCCAGGCGCCATTCGGCCAGCGGGTCGCGAGGCTCGCGGATGTGCACGTCGTCGAGCACGCGGCTGAGCTTGCCGCCGAACCACAGGGCGTTCTCGCGCAGGTCGCTGGCTTCGGTCCAGCCGGTGCCGAAGTTGCCGGCGATGCCGCCGGGGGCGGCGAAGGCGGCGCGGGTCCAGTAGGTATGCAGCGGCCAGACGCCGCGGCCGAAGTCCAGCGCGGCGAAGCTCTGGCCCGCCTGGCAGTCGTAGCGTCGGCGGCCGAGCTGCAGGCAGCCGCTGATCGGCAGGCCGAGCTGGCGGCTGCAGGCATGGAAGGTGTGTTCGCCCATCGGCACCACCAGGTTCACCGACTCCAGGTGCGACGGTCGTCGCACTTCCAGCGCCAGCTCCAGCGGCAGGCCACCGAGGTCCGGGGCCTGGCCGGTGACGCGCAGGCGCCCGGGCTGTTCGTCGAAGCGCAATTGCAGGCGGGGATGCTCGAAGGCATGGCTGGCCTGCGGCTCGTCGGGCAACTGGCAGCCGAGGCCGAAGAAGCGGATCTGCGTGTGCGCTACCGCCTGGCCGCTGTCCAGGTCGAGGAAATAGGCGGCGCCGTAGGTCAGGTAGTCGAGGTCGGCGATGGTCAGCGAGAGCATCCAGCCGGGGCTGACGATGCACCAGTGGTTCCAGCGCTTGCGCCGGCCGAAGTGGCCGGGGATGTGGCAGAGCACCCGCGGCCGGGCGGACCAGCCGACCGCCCGGGGATCGAGCCGGCCGTGGCCGTCGCAGAGGTTGCGCAGGGGCGGGGGCGATACGGCGAGGGTATCGGCGGCGGTTCCGTTCATCTAACACATCCATGTGACAGGCCGACGCAAGCATGCCGGCTGCGGAAGGAAGGCGGCAAGTACCCACTACAGAACTGATAGTAGACGGCATGGAGCGGGCGGGCGCCGGATAGGATTCTCCCGATATTCGGCGCCGCGCTTGAGCGGATTTCGAACTTAGGCGCAGAATGTCGGGTCCCACGGACACATCTACCCAACCTCAAGGATTTTCCATGACCCGTCTTCGCCTCATCGGCAGCGCCGTGCTGCTCAGCCTCAGCTCCATGGCCATGGCCGATTCCGCCAGCCAGGCCGAGCAATTCCTCAAGCTGGTCCATGCCGACAAGCTGACGGTCCCGGTCTATGCCCAGGTGCAGCAGATGCTGGCCCAGCGCTTCGCCCAGGCCAAGGCGCCGGAGAGCAAGAAGGCGGTTCTCGAGCGTTACCAGGCCAAGGCCAATGCCGAACTGGACCGCGCCATCGGCTGGGACAAGATCAAGCCCGAGCTGATCAAGCTTTACACCACCAACTTCACCGAGTCCGAGCTGAAGGACCTGAATGCCTTCTACCAGTCGCCGCTGGGCAAGAAGGTGCTGGAGAAGATGCCGCGCCTGACCGCCGAATCCGCCCAACTGACCCAGGCCAAGCTGCAAGGCGCCGTCGAGCCGGTGAACAAGCTGATGGCCGACATGGACAAGGAACTCGGCGTCGCCGCGCCGGCCCAGAAGAAAAAGTGAGTCGTGATTCGCGATGAGCATGCGTGACCGTATCCAGACCGCCCTGCAGCCCCTCGATCCGCAACACGTCGAGGTGCTCGACGAGAGCCACATGCACAGCCGCGGGCTGGAGACCCACTTCAAGGTGGTGCTGGTCAGCCCGCAGTTCGCCGGGTTGAACGCGGTGAAGCGGCACCAGAAGGTATATGCCACCCTCGGTGGGTTGATGGGCGAGTTCCACGCCCTGGCGCTGCATACCTTCACCCCTGAGGAGTGGAGCCAGGCTGCGGTGCCGGCCTCGCCGACCTGCCGCGGCGGGAGCAAGCACGACATACCCTGAGACGGCGTCCGTCGCGGCGGGGTGCAGAGCCTGCCCCTGCTGCGCTAGACTACGCACCCAGCGCCGGCCTTCCGCCGGCGTTGTCGTTTCCATGGCGCCAGCGGCTGGCGCTTTTCGTTCCGGTCCGCCCTTTACGCGGGCGACCACCTGGAGGCTATATCCCCATGACATCCATCGTCGTGGCGGCGCTGTACAAGTTCGTGACTCTCGACGATTACGTGGCGCTGCGTGAACCCCTGCTGCAAACCCTGCTCGACAACGGTGTGAAAGGCACCTTGCTGCTGGCCGAGGAAGGCATCAACGGCACCGTCTCCGGTAGCCGCGAAGGCATCGATGCGCTGTTCGCCTGGCTGCGCAGCGATCCCCGGCTGGCCGATATCGAGCACAAGGAATCCTACTGCGACGAACAGCCCTTCTACCGCACCAAGGTCAAGCTGAAGAAGGAAATCGTCACCCTCGGCGTGCCTGGCGTGGATCCGAACAAGCAGGTCGGCCAGTATGTCGAGGCGAAGGACTGGAATGCCCTGATCAGCGATCCGGAAGTCCTGCTGATCGATACCCGCAACGACTACGAGGTGGCGATCGGCACCTTCGAGGGCGCGGTCGATCCGAAGACCAGGTCGTTCCGCGAGTTCCCCGAGTACATCAAGGCCCACTACGACCCGGCGCGGCACAAGAAGGTGGCGATGTTCTGCACCGGCGGCATCCGCTGCGAGAAGGCTTCCAGCTACATGCTCGGCGCCGGTTTCGAGGAGGTCTTCCACCTCAAGGGCGGCATCCTCAAGTACCTCGAAGAGGTGCCGCAGGAACAGAGCCTGTGGCGCGGCGACTGCTTCGTATTCGACAACCGCGTGACCGTGCGCCACGATCTTAGCGAGGGCGAGTACGATCAGTGCCACGCCTGCCGCAACCCGGTTTCGCTGGAGGACCGCCAGTCCGAGCACTACGTGCCCGGCATCAGCTGTCCGCACTGCTGGGACTCGCTGAGCGAGAAGACCCGCGCCGGCGCCCGCGAGCGGCAGAAACAGATCGAACTGGCGCGGCAGCGCAACCAGCCGCACCCGCTCGGTCGCGATCCGCGCCAGTCCACGCTGGAGAACTGAACCTTGGCCAAGGCCCGCCTGCTGTACGTGATGGACCCCATGTGCTCCTGGTGCTGGGGCTTCGCCCCGGTCGCCGAGGCGCTGTCCCGGCAGGCGGCCGCCGACGGCGTCGCTTTCCACCTGGTAGCCGGTGGCCTGCGCGCCGGCCACGGCGCGGCGCTCGACCCGAATACCCGCGGCTACATCCTCGGCCACTGGCAGACCGTGCAGCAGACCACCGGCCAGCCGTTCCGCTTCGACGACGCGTTGCCCGAAGGCTTCGTCTATGACACCGAGCCGGCCTGCCGGGCCCTGGTGGCGGCGCGCAGCCTCGACGAGGAAAGCGCCTGGCCGCTGGTAAGGGCGATCCAGCGGGCGTTCTACGCCGAGGGTCGCGATGTCACCCAGGCGGCGGTGCTCGCCGGCCTGGCGGAAGCGGTGGGGCTTCCGCGCATCGAGTTCGCCGCGGCCTTCGACAGCGGCGAGGCGCGTGACGCCACCGCCGCCGATTTCGCCTGGGTCCAGGACCTCGGCATCGCCGGGTTCCCGACCCTGCTGGCCGAACGCAACGGCCAACTGGCGTTGCTCACCAACGGCTACCAGCCGCTTGCCGAACTTTCACCCTTGCTCGGCCGCTGGCTGGAACGGGGCCGGCATGAGTGAGCGCGGAGACCGCCTGAGCTGGGCGGAGATTCGTCGACTCGCACTGCGCCACAAGAAAGCCCTGTTGCTCGCCAACCTGGTGGCGGTGCTGGCCACCCTCTGCACCGTGCCGATCCCCTTGCTGCTGCCGTTGCTGGTGGACGAAGTGCTGCTCGGCAAGGGCGACGGCGCGCTGCGTTTCATGGACCGCCTGTTGCCCGCCGACTGGCAGGTGGCGTTCGGCTACATCGGCCTGATGCTGGCGGCGACCCTCCTGTTGCGGGGGGCGGCGCTGGTGTTCAACGTGCTCCAGGCGAAGCTGTTCGCGCGGCTGTCCAAGGACATCGTCTACCGCATCCGCCTGCGTCTGATCGAGCGCCTCCGGCATATCGCCCTGGGCGAATACGAAACCCTCGGCGGCGGTTCGATCAGCGCCCACCTGGTGACCGACCTGGACACCCTGGACAAGTTCGTCGGGGAAACCCTCAGCCGCTTCCTGGTCGCCTTGCTGACGCTGCTCGGCACCGCCGCGATCCTGGTCTGGATGCACTGGCAGCTGGCCTTGCTGATCCTGCTGTTCAACCCGCTGGTGATCTGGTCCACGGTACAACTGGGCAAGCGCGTCAAGCACCTCAAGAAGCTCGAGAACGACAGCACCGCGCGCTTCACCCAGGCGCTCACCGAGACCCTCGAGGCGATCCAGGAAGTCCGCGCCGGCAATCGCCAGGGCTATTTCCTCGGCCGCCTCGGCCACCGCGCCCAGGAGGTCCGCGACTACGCCGTGGCCTCGCAATGGAAGAGCGACGCCGCCGGGCGCGCCAGCGGCCTGCTGTTCCAGTTCGGCATCGACGTGTTCCGCGCCGCGGCGATGCTCACCGTGCTGCTCTCGGACCTGTCGATCGGCCAGATGCTCGCGGTGTTCAGCTACCTCTGGTTCATGATCGGTCCGGTCGAACAGCTGCTCGGCCTGCAATACGCCTACTACGCCGCTGGCGGCGCGTTGCAGCGGATCAACGAGTTGCTGGCGCGGGCCGACGAGCCGCGCTACCCGCCGCTGCGCGATCCGTTCGCCGGCCGCACGACCGTTGGCATCGAGGTGCGCGGGCTGGATTTCGCCTACGGCGAGGACAAGGTCCTGGAGCAGTTGGACCTGAACATCGGCGCCGGCGAGAAGGTTGCCCTGGTCGGCGCCAGCGGCGGCGGCAAGAGCACGCTGGTGCAACTGCTGCTCGGCCTCTACAGTGCGCAGCGCGGCAGCATCCGCTACGGCGGGGTGCCCCTGGAGGAAATCGGCCTGGACTGCGTGCGCGAACATGTCGCGGTGGTCCTCCAGCATCCGGCGCTGTTCAACGACAGCGTGCGGGCCAACCTGACCATGGGCCGCGAACGCAGTGACCAGGCCTGCTGGCGGGCTTTGGAGATCGCCCAGTTGGCCGACGGCGTGCGGCGCCTGCCGCAGGGGCTGGACACCGTGGTCGGGCGTTCCGGGGTGCGCCTGTCGGGCGGTCAGCGGCAGCGCCTGGCGATCGCCCGGATGATCCTCGCCGAGCCCAAGGTGGTGATCCTCGACGAGGCCACCTCGGCCCTCGACGCCGCTACCGAGTACGCCCTGCACCAGGCGCTCGGGGACTTCCTCGAAGGCCGCACCACATTGATCGTGGCCCATCGGCTGTCGGCGGTGAAGCAGGCCGACCGGGTCCTGGTCTTCGATGGCGGGCATATCGCCGAAGACGGCGATCACCAGCAACTGATCGCCGAAGGCGGCCTCTACGCCCGGCTCTACGGACATCTGCAACAGATGTGAGGCGCCAGGCTGTCGCCTGGCGGTTTTTCTCGTATATTCCATATAAGACATCCGGTTTTTATTGGCTGCGGCAATAAAAAACGCTGTCTGTTCCGCCAGGTGCAGGGCAGGTTCGGCAAACAGCCACTAGACTCCTACTGTTTGCCGGGTGTCCGCCTCCTCCAGCGTCGTGGCTGCCGGCAGGCAAGGCCTCGGGAGTTCTGCGACGGGATCTTGAGCGGCCGACAGGTGATGCAGTCAGGGGTGACGGAGACGGCACCCGATCGCTTAGCGCCAGTTTGAATGGTAGATGGAATGAGGCAGAACCGGACTCTCGACAAGCCCCGCCTGCTCGGCCTGGTATGGCCCTTCATCGTCGTGGTGCTGTTGCAGGCCATGCTGGCGGGCGGCAGTCTCTACGTCCTCTCCGCGGTGCGCAGCTATGTCGGCGGCGAAAGCCTCTGGTCGAAGGGCCAGAAGGATGCCATCTACTATCTCACCCTCTATGCCGACTCACGCGCCGACGAAGACTTCCGCCGCTACGAGGAGGCCATCGCGATCCCCCTCGGCGACCGCGAGATGCGCCTTGCCCTGGACCAGCCCGACCCGGACATCGAGGCGGCCCGCCAGGGCATCCTCAAGGGCGGCAACCATGCCGACGACGTTACCGCGATCATCTGGCTGTACCGCAACTTCCACGACTTCAGTTACTTCGAGCGCGCCATCGAGCTGTGGCTGGTGGGCGACAAGTACGTCATGGAACTGATCGACGTCGCCGGCAAGATGCGCGCGGGCATCGGCGCCGGGCAGGCCAGTGCCGAGCAGGTGCAACAGTGGAAGACCGAGATCCATGCGATCAACGAGAAGGTCACGCCGGCTGCCAAGGCCTTCAGCGACGCCCTCGGCGAGGGCTCGCGGGCCTTGCTCAGGCTGCTGCTGGTGGCCAACCTGACCACCGCCAGCGTGCTCATCCTCCTGGCGTTCCTGCGGACCCGGCAGCAACTGATGCAGCGCCAGGAAGTGGAGAACGCCCTCGATGCCGAGCGCGAACGGGCCCAGATCACCCTGGCCTCGATCGGCGACGGAGTGATCACCGCCGACACCCAGGGGGGCATTTCCTACCTCAACCCGGCCGCCGAGCAGATGACCAACTGGACGCTGGACAAGGCCCGCGGCCTGCCCCTGGCGTCGCTGTTCCGGATCGTCGACGAAAGCTCGCGGGAGGAGGGCATGCTGCTGATCGAGCAGATCCTCAGCGGCGAGATCGACGGCGGCCGCGAGCATTCCAAGCTGGTCCTGCGCCACGACGGCAGCAGCGTGCCGGTGACCCTGGTGGGCGCGCCGATCCACCGCGGCGCCGAGATCACCGGGGTGGTCCTGGTGCTTCACGACATGACCCGCGAGCGCCAGTACATGGCGCGCCTGTCCTGGCAGGCGACCCACGATGCGTTGACCGGGCTGACCAACCGCCGCGAGTTCGAGTATCGCCTGCAGATAGCGCTGGAACGCCTGGAGCGCAACAGCGGGCGGCACGCCCTGATGTTCCTCGACCTGGACCAGTTCAAGCTGGTCAACGACACCTGCGGCCACGCCGCCGGCGACGAACTGCTGCGCCAGGTCTGTACCCTGCTGCAACAAGGCTTGCGCGAGGGCGACACGCTGGCGCGGCTGGGCGGCGACGAGTTCGGCATCCTGCTGGAGAACTGTCCGGCGGAAAAAGCCGTGGAGATCGCCGACCATCTGCGCAAGACCATCCAGGACCTGCACTTCACCTGGAGCGGGCAGCCGTTCAACTGCACCGTCAGCGTTGGCCTGGTGCACCTGCTGCCGGGTATCTCGACCCTCGAGGAGGCGCTGCGCTCCGCCGATATGGCCTGCTACATGGCCAAGGAAAAGGGCCGCAACCGGGTCCAGGTGTTCCATCAGGACGACGTCGAACTATCGATGCGCTTCGGCGAGATGACCTGGGTCCAGCGCATCCACCTGGCGCTGGAGGAAGACCGCTTCAGTCTCTATGCCCAGCCCATCGTGCCGCTGGGCGAAGGTGCGGAGGAGGGCTTGCACGTCGAACTGCTGCTGCGCCTGCGCGACGAGGGCGGGCGCCTGGTGCCGCCGCTGAGCTTCATACCCGCCGCCGAGCGCTACGGCCTGATGACGCTGATCGATCGCTGGGTGGTGGAGAATGCCTTCCGCACCCTTGTCGAGCGCGCCCAGGACCCTCGCGCCGAGCCGATCGGCACCTGCGCCATCAACCTCTCCGGCGCGACCATCGGCGACGAGTCGTTCCTGCAGTTCCTCACCGAGCTGTTCGCCCGTTACCGCATTCCGCCGCAGACGATCTGCTTCGAGGTCACCGAAACCGTGGCGGTTGCCAACCTGGCCAGCGCCATCCGCTTCATCAACGAACTCAAGGACACCGGTTGTCGTTTCTCCCTGGACGATTTCTGCGCCGGCATGTCGTCCTTCATCTACCTCAAGCACCTGCCGGTGGATTACCTGAAGATCGATGGCAGCTTCGTCAAGGACATGCTCGAGGATCCCATCGATCGCGCCATGGTCCAGGTGATCAACCATATCGGCCACGTAATGGGCAAACGTACCATCGCGGAGTTCGTCGAGACCGTCGAAGTGATGGAGGCGCTGCGCGAGATCGGCATCGACTATGCCCAGGGCCTGGCCATCGGCGCGCCCCTGCCGTTCAGTCGCCAGCCTCCGGGGGCTGGAGTGGATGCCCAGGGCCTGTGGCCGAGCCTGGGACAGAACCTCCGGTAGGTGACCGCGGGGCGAAGAAAGAGTAGTTTCGCTGCTATGAGGCCGTTGCCGACAAGAAGAGAAGGGAGACGGGTGTGAGCGAGTTCTTTGACCGTACGGGCCCCTTGCAGGAGGCGGGAAGCTATCCGCAGTGGGCGCAGCAACTGATCGTCGACTGCCAGGCGAGCAAGGACCGGGTTTCCGGTCACGAGCTGTACCGGCGCATGCGCGACGCCGAGCTGAGCCCGGCGTTGATGCGCCTGTACCTGATCGGCGGCTGGCCGGTGGTCGAGCAGTTCCCCTTGTACATGTCGCAGAACCTGCTGAAGACCCGTTTCGCCCGCCATCCCGGCGAAGACATGGCGCGCCGCTGGCTGATGCGCAACATTCGGGTCGAACTCAACCACGCCGACTACTGGCTGCACTGGGCCGAGGCCCACGGCGTGAGCCTGGCCGAGATCCAGGCGCAAGACGTGCCGGCCGAACTGCACGCGCTCAGCCACTGGTGCTGGCACACCTGCGCCAGCGACTCACTGGCGGTGGCCATGGCCGCCACCAACTACGCCATCGAAGGCGTCACCGGCGAGTGGTCGGCGCTGGTCTGTTCGAACGGCGTCTACGAAAACGCCTTCCCCAAGGAAGGCCGCAAGCGCGCCATGAAGTGGCTCAAGCTCCACGCCCAGTACGACGATGCCCACCCCTGGGAGGCGCTGGAGATCATCTGCACCCTGGCCGGCACCAATCCCAGCGCCGAGCTGCGCCGGCAACTGCGCGACGCGATCTGCAAGAGCTACGACTACATGTACCTGTTCCTCGAGCGCTGCATGCAGCTGGAGGAGGCGCGCAGCGCCCGCAAGCTCGCGGTCGGCGCGGAGTAGTCTTGCGCGCAGCGGAATCCCGGCGTGTTCTGCCGGGATTCCGCTGGTCCTCAAGGCACCAGGATGATCTTCTCGCAGGTGCCTTCGTTCACTGCCCGGTACTGCTCAACGCCCTGCTCCAGCGGGACTTCCCGCAGCCCGTCCGGCAGCGGCAGGCGGCCCTGGTCGAACAGCTTGCCGAAGGCGTCGAGGAAGCCTGCGCAGGCTTCCACGCCATAGAGCAGCGAGTTGATCCCCACCACCGAGCCACCGCGGCGGTACAGGTTCAATGCGGGTAGGCGCACATGGCCGTCGGCCGGTGCGGCGATGATCGCCAGGCGACCGAAGGCGGCCAGCGCCGGGACCGCCGCCTCGAGCCAGAAACCGGTCGTATCGAAGATCACCTCGGCCCCGCCGGGGAAGATCCCTTCCACCTGTGCCGCCAGTTCGGCCGGCTCGCCCAGCAGCAGCGCGGCGATGCCCTGCGTTTCCAGCGCCTGGCGTTGCTCCTCGCGCCGCACCGCGCCGATCGCTTCGGCCCCCAGGGCCTTGGCCAGCGCCAGCGCGGCCTTGCCGACCGCGCCGTTGGCGCCGATTACCAGGAGCCGGGTGCCGGCCTTGACCTGGCTGCGTTGCAGGGCGTCCCAGGCGGTGCTGTAGGGCACCCCGCAACTGGCGGCCTGGGCGAAGCTCAGGCTTTCCGGCTTGAGCGCGACGCCGGCGGCCGGCAGGGTCAGGAACTGCGCGTGGCTACCGTCGCGGAAGAATCCCGGCTCCCGCCCGGTGCCCCAGACCGCCTGGCCGAGCAGAGCCTTCGGTCCCTCCACCACCACCCCGGCGAAGTCGCGGCCCGGTACCCGGGGCAGGGTGGTATAGGGGAAGCGGCCGAGGACGTTCTTCACGTCGCTCGGATTCAGCCCGGCGGCGCGGATTTCCACCCGCACCTCATCGGCGGCGGGAAGCGGGTCGGGCATGTCCACCAGCTCGAGGGCGGCGAGGTCGCCGGTACGGTCGAATTGCAGTGCTTTCATCGGGGGCTCCGTGTCGTCGCGGCGATCAGTGCAGCCACTGCTGCAGCAGGTCGCGGCCAAGGGGGAAAAGCTGTTCGCCGAGCTGCATGCCAAGCAGGCCGACCAGGGCGATGGCGGGGGGCGCCGGCGAGCGGAAGTCGAGGACGGCGTAGAGCGCGCCGACCAGCAGGCCGATGCCGAGGGAGATCAGGTAGTTCATGGCGGCTGACAGGGACGGTGAACGATGGTGCCAGTCTAGTTGGCCGAAAAAACATCTATCGGCCAATCGCTATCGAATACCGGTCAAGGCTGGAACGGCTGGTGATGCTCGGCCCTGTACTCGGTGGGAGAGACGCCCAGCTCGCGGCGGAACATGTCGCTGAAGGCGCTCGGCGTATATCCCAGGGCATGGGCGATGCCTGCCACCGGACGGCCATCGATCAGTGCGGCGGCGGCGGTCGCCAGCTGCACCTGCCGCCGCCAGTCGGCGAAGCCCATGCCCAGGCTGCGCTGGAACAGGCGCGAGAGGGTCCGCACGCTGGCCCCGGCGTCTTCGGCCAGGCGCTCCAGGCCGATGTCCAGGGAGGGATTGGCCATCACCGCCTGGCACAGCGCGAGCAGGCGCCTGTCGGAGGCGTCCGGCAGCGGTACGCGTAGGCTGGAACGGCGCGCGCGGCCGAGTTCGAGCACGGCGAGATCGGCCAGCGCCCGATAGTAGTGGGGGTCGCTCTGTCGTTCCTGCTCCACCAGGCTGACGATCAGCTCGCGCAGCAGCGGGCCGACCACCAGCACCAGGGTGCGGTCCTCCAGGCCGCGGGAGAGTTCCGGGCTCAGGTAGATGTTGCGCATCTGCAACTCGGAGGCGACCCGCACCGCATGGCGCAGGCCCGGAGGCAACCAGACCGCCCGTTGCGGCGGGACCGGCAGGGCCTCGTCGGGCGTCTCCAGCCACATCATCCCGGACACCGCATAGAGCACCTGGCCCCAGGCGTGCTCGTGGGCATCGACGCGGTGCCCGGCAGGATAGCTGCGGGCGACGCCGCGCAGGGGCCGGCGGCTGTCGCTCAGGTCGGGTGGTGCGGGTCGTGCCATGGGAATGCCGTCGCGGAGGAAAGACGCAGGTTAACCGCTTGACGCCGATCATGCAGCGCCGGCTTTCAGCGCAGCCGTGACAGCGCTGCTGGCAGCTTTTCGCACCGCACTGTAAAGATAACTTTACGAAGACCGGGCGTTCGCCATGCATGCCGCCGGCGCGTAAGGAATAGTTGCCAGAAACCCTGCGCCAGGCCCTGTGCCGGGCCCTGCCGACGGCTTGTCCGCCGCGCCGCCACGGGGTGAGATGAAGGCATCTCCCATGTCGTCGGCCGCCTGGACCGGCGGCGGTCCATTCAACAAGAACAACGAGGAGGCCGGATGAACGCCGTGGCCAAGATCGAACAGCACAATCCCATCGGTACCGACGGATTCGAATTCGTCGAGTTCACCGCCCCCGACGCCAAGGGCATCGAGCAGCTGCGCCAGCTGTTCAACATGATGGGCTTCACCGAAACCGCCAAGCATCGTTCCAAGGAAGTCTTCCTGTTCCAGCAGAACGATATCAACATCGTGCTCAACGGCAGCCCGACCGGGCATGTCCATGAATTCGCCCTCAAGCACGGCCCGAGCGCCTGCGCCATGGCCTTCCGGGTGAAGAACGCTTCCCAGGCCGCCGCCTACGCCGAATCCCAGGGCGCCAAGCTGGTGGGCAGCCACGCCAACTTCGGCGAGCTGAACATCCCCTGCCTGGAAGGCATCGGCGGTTCGCTGCTGTATCTTGTCGACCGCTACGGCGACCGCAGTATCTATGACGTCGACTTCGAGTTCATCGAAGGCCGCAGCGCCAACGACAACTCGGTCGGCCTGACCTACATCGACCACCTGACCCACAACGTCAAGCGCGGCCAGATGGACGTCTGGTCCGGTTTCTACGAGCGCATCGCCAACTTCCGCGAGATTCGCTACTTCGACATCGAAGGCAAGCTCACCGGCCTGTTCTCCCGCGCCATGACCGCACCTTGCGGGAAGATCCGCATCCCGATCAACGAGTCGGCCGACGATACCTCGCAGATCGAGGAATTCATCCGCGAATACCATGGCGAAGGCATCCAGCACATCGCCCTGACCACCGACGACATCTATGCCACCGTGCGCAAGCTGCGCGACAACGGCGTGAAGTTCATGTCGACCCCGGACACCTACTACGAGAAGGTCGACACCCGCGTCGCCGGGCATGGCGAGCCGCTCGAGCAACTGCGCGAACTGAACCTGCTGATCGACGGCGCCCCGGGCGACGACGGCATCCTGCTGCAGATCTTCACCGACACGGTGATCGGCCCGATCTTCTTCGAGATCATCCAGCGCAAGGGCAACCAGGGTTTCGGCGAGGGCAATTTCAAGGCCCTGTTCGAGTCCATCGAGGAAGATCAGATTCGCCGCGGCGTGATCTGATCCCGCTGCCGCCAGCCTCTTCCGGGGCTGGCGGTTTTCCTTGCGCTCCGCGTTTCCGTTCCAGCGGCGCCGATCGCGCCAGCCTTGCCCGCACCGCCGAGCCACGAGCCTGGCGGCCCATTCACGTCACGTACAACAACAAACAGGTGACGCATGATCCGTGAGTCCTCCCTCCGCCCAGCCGACCGCCCGCCGCCACGCGCCCCGCATGGCGCCCGCCGTGCGCCTGCCGCCTGAGCCGCACGGCCCCGTTTCGCCTCCGACAACAATAAATTTCCACTTGCGTGAGATAATTCAATGGACGGCCAACATCCGCATTCGGGCGAGCTCAAGCGCGGCCTGAAGAATCGTCACATCCAGTTGATCGCCCTCGGCGGCGCCATCGGCACCGGCCTGTTCCTCGGCTCGGCCGGGGTGCTCAAGTCGGCGGGCCCGTCGATGATCCTCGGCTACGCCATCGCCGGCTTCATCGCTTTCATGATCATGCGCCAGCTCGGCGAGATGATCGTCGAGGAGCCGGTCGCCGGCTCCTTCAGCCTCTTCGCGCACAAGTACTGGGGCGGTTTCGCCGGCTTCCTCTCCGGCTGGAACTGCTGGGTGCTGTACATCCTGGTCGGGATGTCGGAACTGACCGCGGTCGGCAAGTACATCCACTACTGGTGGCCGGAGGTGCCGACCTGGGCCACGGCGGCGTTGTTCTTCGTCGTCGTCAACGCGATCAACCTAACCAACGTCAAGGCCTTCGGCGAAGCCGAGTTCTGGTTCGCGATCATCAAGGTGGTGGCGATCATCGGCATGATCCTGCTCGGCTGCTACCTGCTGTTCAGCGGCAGCGGCGGTCCGCAGGCTTCGGTGAGCAACCTCTGGGCACACGGCGGTTTCTTCCCCAACGGAGTGAGCGGACTGGTGATGGCCATGGCGATCATCATGTTCTCCTTCGGTGGCCTGGAAATGCTCGGCTTCACCGCGGCCGAGGCGGACAAGCCGAGGACGGTGATCCCGAAGGCGATCAACCAGGTGATCTATCGCATCCTGATCTTCTACATCGGCGCCCTGGTCGTGCTGCTCTCGCTGACGCCCTGGGACAGCCTGCTGCAGACCCTCAACGCTTCCGGCGATGCCTACAGCGGCAGCCCGTTCGTGCAGATCTTCTCGATGATCGGCAGCGGCACCGCCGCGCACCTGCTGAACTTCGTGGTGCTCACCGCCGCACTGTCGGTGTACAACAGCGGCACCTATTGCAACGGCCGCATGCTTCTCGGCCTGGCCGAGCAGGGCGATGCCCCGCGCGCGCTGGCCAGGGTCGACAAGCGCGGCGTACCGGTACGCGCCCTGGTGGTATCGGCGCTGGTGACCTTCCTCGCGGTGGTGGTGAACTATGTGATCCCGCACCAGGCGCTGGAGCTGCTGATGTCGCTGGTGGTGGCGGCGCTGGTGATCAACTGGGCGATGATCAGCATGGCGCACCTGAAGTTCCGCGCGCAGATGGACCGCCAGGGCACCCGCACGCACTTCCGCGCGTTCTGGTATCCGTACGGCAACTACCTGTGCATGGCCTTCGTGGTGTTCATCCTCGGCGTCATGTTGCTGATCCCCGGCATCCAGGTCTCGGTCTATGCCATCCCGGTCTGGCTGCTGGTGATGTGGGCCTGCTACCGACTCAAGGGAGCCCCGCGGCCGATGCCGGGCCTGCGGGTGAAGCCGGTCACCGAGTGATCGATGGGGCGCCGGCGCGCAGAGGAGAGGGGAGCGCTCCTTTGCGTGTCCCGGCGGCCCACAAGACTTTTTCTAGGGGCGCCTGTCGTTGACGCGGCAGGTGCCGTATTCCTACAGTGGCAGCGCCATTTTTTCTCGTTAGAGGGATTTCCATGAAAAAAGCGCTCTGGCTGCTTCTGGCTGCCGTTCCCGTGGTCCTGGTCGCCTGCGGCGGCAGCGACGACGACAAGCAGACCGCCCAGGTCGATTACCTGGCCCTGCCGGGGGATGCCAAGCTGGATACCCGCAGCGTCGACTACAAGTGCGAGAACGGTCGCAAGTTCACCGTGCAGTACCTGAACAAGGGCGACAACAGCCTCGCCGTGGTGCCGGTCAGCGACAACTCGACGCTGGTCTTCAGCAATGTGATTTCCGCCTCCGGGGCCAAGTACGCCGCCGGCCAGTACATCTGGTGGACCAAGGGCGAGGAAGCCACCCTCTACGGCGACTGGAAGGGCGGCGAGCCCACCGACGGGGTCGCCTGCAAGGAGCGTTGAGTTCGACCTGGCGCCTTAGCCGAAATGAAGGAACCCGGCCGCGGCCGGGTTTCTTTTGGCCTGCTTTTCCGCTCGGCAAAGGGGTTATGCTGGCAGCCCGTTGGTCCACCGTGCCGCCCCATGCTGATCATCTCCAATGCCGTCCACCTGCCCGACCATGAGATCGAGCTGAATGCCATTCGCGCCCAGGGCGCCGGCGGGCAGAACGTCAACAAGGTCTCCAGCGCGGTGCACCTGCGCTTCGACATCCAGGCCTCGTCGTTGCCGCCGTTCTACAAGGAGCGTCTGCTGGCACTGAACGACCAGCGCATCAGCGGCGACGGCGTGGTGGTGATCAAGGCCCAGCAGTACCGGACCCAGGAGCAGAACCGCGAGGATGCCCTGGAGCGCCTGGCGGAGTTGATCCGCAGCGTGGCCAAGGTGCAGAAGGCGCGGCGCCCGACCAAGCCTACGCGCGGCTCGCAGAAGCGCCGGCTGGACGGCAAGGCCAAGCGCGGCGCGGTGAAGGCCGGGCGCGGCAAGGTGGATTTCTGAGCCGGCCGGTCTTCGCGACGGATCAGCGTACGGCCTGGGCCACCGGCTGGCCGAGGCCGCGCTCGCGGTCGCGTTGCAGGCGATAGGCCTTGGCCGCGGCCGGGATCGCAGTGACCTGGCCGGTTTCCAGCCAGCGTCGCAGGCGCGTGGCGTCGGCGAAGTGGGTGTACTTGCCGAAGGCGTCCAGCACCACCAGATTGACCGGGCTGCGGTTGATCGTGGTGCGCATCACCAGGCAGTGGCCTGCCTCGTTGGTGAAGCCGGTCTTGGTCAACTGGATGTTCCAGGTCTTGTTGTTGATCAGGTGGTTGGTGTTGCGGAAGCCCAGGGTGTAGTTGGGGTGGCGGAAGGCCACGGTCTTCTCCGGAGTGGTGCTCCACTGACTGAGCAGCGGGTATTGCCGGCTGGCCACCAGCAGGCGGGTGAGGTCGCGAGCGGTGGAGACGTTGTGCAGCGACAGCCCGGTCGGCTCGACGTAGCGGGTGTTCTTCATTCCCAGGGCGTGGGCCTTGGCGTTCATCGCCTTGACGAAGGCGTTCTTGCCGCCCGGATAGTTCTGCGCGAGGCTGGCGGCGGCGCGGTTCTCCGAGGACATCAGGGCGAGCAGGAGCATGTCCCGGCGGCTGATCTGGCTGCCGACCCGCACCCGGGAAAACACCCCGCGCATTTCGCTGGTCTCGCTGATGGCGATCGGCAGTACCTCGTCCAGCGGCAGTTTCGAGTCGAGCACGACCATGGCGGTCATCAGCTTGGTGATCGAGGCGATCGGCACCACCAGGTCGGGGTTGCGCGAGTAGAGCACCTTGCCGGTGTTCTGGTCGGTAACCAGCGCGCTGCCCGACGCCAGCTCCTGTTGCAGCGGCAGCCCGGCCTTGGGCGGCGGGGAGGCGGATACCGCGGTGGCAACGCTGAGGGACAGGAACAGGGTGACCAGTGACAGGAGACGGTTTCTCACGTGCGTTGCTCACTAAGACGAGAAAGTGGGGGCCGTGGGGCGCAGTGTGAACTGGTGCCCATAATTGAGCATTTTATGCTCTTTTGTAGGAAAAGCACGTAGGGCTTTGAAAGTGCTGACTTATGGTTGGCCCGGTTCAGAGAGGTTCGGCGGATAACGCCTGTGGCGTTATTCGCCCTACGCCCACAAGGTCGTGGTGCGGTAGGGCGAATAACCGCAACGCGGTTATCCGCCGCCTCGGCGGGAGTGCGCGGCATTCGCTGGGGCGAAAAAAAGCCGGCCATCACAGCCGGCTCAGGGTAACCGTGAGGGTTCAGTCCGCGCAGACCTGGGCGATGGCTTGCGCCAGGCGGTCGAGGCGGCGCGCGTCGAGACCGGCGACGTTGGCCCGGCCGCTGGAGACCAGGTAAACGGCGTGCTCGTCGCGCAGCCGAGCGACCTGCTGCGGGCTCAGTCCGGTATAGGAAAACATCCCGCGTTGCGCGCCGACATGGGCGAAGCGCTCGGCCAGGCCGTGCGGCGCCAGGGCTTCGACCAGGCCGATGCGCAGGCTGGCGATGCGCGAGCGCATGCCTTCGACCTCTTCCTGCCAGAGTCCCTTCAACTCGCTGTCGCCGAGGATCGCCGCGACCACCTCGGCGCCATGCGCCGGCGGGGTCGACCAGAGGTTTCGGGCGAGGAAGGCCAGTTGGCTACGCAGGTCGGTGAGCTTCTCGGCGTTCTGCGCGCAGACGATCAGCGCACCGACGCGGTCGCGGTACAGGCCGAAGTTCTTCGAGCAGGAACTGGTGATCAGCACCTCCGGCAGTTCGCCGGCGAACAGGCGTACCGCCCAGGCGTCTTCCTCGAGACCGTCGCCGAAGCCCTGGTAGGCGAAGTCGATCAGCGGCAGCAGCTCGCGGCGACGCACCACGTCGAGCACCCTGCGCCAGTCGTCGTGGCTCAGGTCGAAACCGGTCGGGTTGTGGCAGCAGGCATGCAGCAGCACCACGTCTCCCTGGGGAATGCGCTCCAGGCCAGCAAGCATCGCCTCGACATCCAGGCGGTGGTCGGCGCTGACGTAGGGGTAGTGGGAAACCTTCAGGCCGGCGGCGGCGAACAGGGTCTCGTGGATCGGCCAGGTCGGGTCGCTCAGCCAGATGCCGCGGCCGGGCAGGCAATGGGCGATGAAGTCGCCGGCCAGGCGCAAGGCGCCGGTGCCGCCGGGCGTCTGGGTGGCGTCGGCGCGTTGCTCCAGCAACAGCGGCGAGGCGGCGCCGAGCGCCAGTTCCGCCAGGCGCGCGGCGAACAGCGCATCGCCGTGGCCGCCGACGTAGCTCTTGGTGGTTTCCTGCTCGACCAGGCGCTGCTCGGCGAGTTTCACCGAGCGCAGGATCGGGGTCAGGCCCTGGGCATCCTTGTAGACACCGACGCCGAGGTCCAGCTTGTCCGCGCGCGGATCGTTGCGGTAGGCGTCGAGCAGGCCCAGGATCGGGTCGCCCGGTACGCGGGCGACCTTGGCGAAATGACTCATTTGCGTCCCTCGGCGGTTTTCGCTACCTCGTCGGTGCGCGCCGCCATGATGAAGTCGTTGCGGTGCAGGCCCTTGATCGAGTGGCTCCACCAGGTCACGGTGACTTTGCCCCACTCGGTCAGCAGGCCCGGATGGTGGCCTTCGGCCTCGGATATCTCGCCGACGGCATTGGTGAAGGCCAGGGCATGCTTGAAGTTCTTGAACAGGTAGACCTTCTCCAGTTGCATGATGCCGTCGCGGACTTCGATGTTCCAATCCGGGATCTGCCGCAGCAGCACGGGCAGTTCTTCGTCGCTGACGTGCGGGGCGTCTGCGCGGCAGGCTTCGCAATGGGCTTGGGTGAGTGCGGTCATGGTGGGAGTCCTTGGTTGTCGCATGTGGGAGCGGCGGACGGGCCGTGCCCGTCCACCATAGTACAAGGCCGCCGCGGGGTCAGCCGCGGCGGCGGCGTTTCTCGTCAGGCCGCCTGCTTGGGCGGGAACAGCGGCGCGTGCAGGCCCAGGCGCATGGCCTCGTGGACCAGCGCCATGATGTCTTCCTGGGCCAGTTGGAACAGGCGCTTGAGGTCGGGCAGGACGAAATAGAGCGGTTGCAGGATGTCGATGCGGTAGGGCGTGCGCATCGCCTCCAGCGGATTGAAGGCCTGGTGCAGCGGCTCGTCGGAGAGGCTGTAGACGGTCTCCTTCGGCGAGGAGAGGATGCCGCCGCCGTAAATGCGCTTGCCCTGGTCGGTCTCGACCAGGCCGAACTCAATGGTCATCCAGTACAGGCGGGCGAGGAACACGCGTTCCTCCTTGCTCGCCTTGAGGCCGAGCTTGCCGTAGGTATGGGTGAACTCGGCGAACCAGGGGTTGGTCAGCAGTGGGCAGTGGCCGAAGATCTCGTGGAAGATGTCCGGCTCCTGCAGGTAGTCCAGTTCTTCCGGGGTGCGGATAAAGGTGGCGACGGGGAATTGCTGGCTGGCCAGCAGTTCGAAGAAGGTCTGGAACGGAATCAGCGCCGGAACCCGCGCCACGCGCCAGCCGGTGGTGGCCTGGAGAACCCTGTTGATCTCGTCGAGCTGGGGGATCCGCTCGTGGGGCAGGCCGAGCTGTTCGATGCCGTCGAGGTATTCCTGACAGGCGCGGCCTTCGATCACCTTCAGTTGCCGGGTGATCAGGGTATTCCAGACCTGGTGCTCGGTTTCCGGATAGTGGATGAAACCGTTGTCGTCGGGCTGGCGGGCCACGTACTGCGTCGTTTTCATACGGACTCCATGAGCGGCTTGTGGCCGCGGGGTCTTTGTTGTTGTCGTTGCCTTATCGATACCGCGTCGGGACGGTCCGTGCAGCCCCGGATAGGGACCGGGCAACGGGGATGAATCGGCGTTTTCGTAAAGTTTTCCTTACGAATTGGCCTGGGTCGCCTGTTCATTGGGCCAGGCATTGTTGCTGGTGAGTCTAACTGTCACATATTCTTGACGGAAATTTCCGGCCGGGAGTTAAAAAAACCGGCCGCGAGCCCATCAGAACGACAACACCGGGCCACGCCATGCGTATCAAAGTGCACTGCCAGAACCGTGTAGGCATCCTCCGCGACATCCTCAACCTGCTGGTCGACTACGGCATCAACGTCAATCGCGGCGAAGTCGGCGGCGACCAGGGCAACGCCATCTACCTGCTCTGTCCGAACATGATCAACCTCCAGTTGCAGTCGCTGCGGCCCAAGCTGGAGGCGGTGCCGGGGGTCTTCGGGGTCAAGCGCGTCGGCCTGATGCCCAGCGAGCGCCGGCACCTGGAACTCAACGCGCTGCTCGCCGCCCTGGACTTCCCGGTGCTCTCGGTGGACATGGGCGGGCAGATCGTCGCCGCCAACCGTGCCGCCGCGCAGTTGCTCGGCGTGCGCGTCGACGAGGTGCCGGGGATTCCGCTGTCGCGCTATGTGGAGGACCTCGACCTGCCCGAACTGGTGCGCGCCAACAAGGCGCGGATCAACGGGCTGCGGGTGAAGGTGAAGGGCGACGTGTTCCTCGCCGACATCGCGCCGCTGCAATCCGAGCACGACGAGAGCGAGGCGCTGGCTGGAGCGGTGCTGACCCTGCATCGCGCGGATCGCGTCGGCGAGCGCATCTACCATGTGCGCAAGCAGGAGCTGCGTGGCTTCGACAGTATCTTCCAGAGTTCGCGGGTAATGGCCGCGGTGGTCCGCGAGGCACGGCGCATGGCGCCGCTGGACGCGCCGCTGCTGATCGAGGGCGAGACCGGCACCGGCAAGGAGCTGCTGGCGCGCGCCTGCCACCTGGCCAGCCCGCGCGGGCAGTCGCCGTTCATGGCGTTGAACTGCGCCGGCCTGCCGGAATCCATGGCCGAGACCGAGCTGTTCGGCTATGGTCCGGGAGCCTTCGAGGGCGCCCGCCCGGAGGGCAAGCTCGGCCTGCTGGAGCTTACCGCCGGCGGCACGCTGTTCCTCGACGGCGTCGGCGAGATGAGCCCGCGCCTGCAGGCCAAGCTGTTGCGCTTCCTGCAGGACGGCTGTTTCCGCCGGGTCGGCAGCGACGAGGAGGTGTACCTGGACGTGCGGGTGATCTGCGCCACCCAGGTAGACCTGTCCGAACTCTGCGCCAAGGGCGAATTCCGCCAGGACCTCTATCACCGTCTCAATGTGCTCTCGCTGCACATCCCGCCGCTGCGCGAGTGCCTGGATGGCCTGGCGCCGCTCGCCGAGCATTTCCTCGACCAGGCCAGCCGGCAGATCGGCTGCGGCCTGCCGAAGCTTTCCGCGCAGGCGCTGGAACGTCTCGAACGCTACCACTGGCCGGGCAACGTGCGGCAATTGGAAAACGTGCTGTTCCAGGCGGTTTCGCTGTGCGAAGGGGGAACGGTCAAGGCCGAGCACATCCGCCTGCCGGATTACGGCGCGCCGCAGCCGCTGGGGGATTTTTCCCTGGAAGGAGACCTCGACGCCATCGTCGGGCGCTTCGAGAAGGCGGTGCTGGAGCGCCTGTTCCGCGAACATCCGAGCAGCCGCCAGTTGGGCAAGCGCCTCGGCGTTTCGCATACCACGGCGGCGAACAAGCTGCGCCAGCATGGCGTGGGGCAAAGCGAGGGCTGAGCGGCATGCTTGCCGGTTTGTTGCAGGCTGGGAAAGAAACGGTGGAGGCGTCGGCCCTTGTGAAAGGGCGGCAGCACGATGAGGCGTGGGGAAGACGGCCAGGATGTTCGCCGAGGGGCGGGATTGTCGCCGCCGAGTACACAATGATCGCGCCGGATGGGCGAGCTGCCCCTCGTGGCGCGATCCTTCGGAGGTCGAGCAGAGTTTAGCCGCCAGTGCAGCCGTTGCCCCAGACCTGATATTCGACGGTATGTTTCTGGCCGTTCGAATCTTCGTAGGTCATGCGTGCGGGAACGATGCCGCAGGCATTGGAAGTGTCGGTTGAAGATATAACGCGAGCCACATCCAGTTGCATGCCATAGGCATATTCTTCAACAGCGTTTTCCTGCTGGCTGGCAGGTTGATCCTGGGCGCCAGCCGCCATCACCAGCGGCGAGCAGGCGAACAGGGCCATCAGGGCGAAAGCCTTCATTACTATTTACCTGAGTAGTTTCTGAGTGGGTACGATCTGCCGTCGGAAGACAGGCGGACAGGTCACCGGGGCAACTCGATAAACAAGGCTGGGTAAGTAAGTCTGCAATCAAGTTGCGGAGTCGAAGTTCAACGGGAGTTAACTTCGGCTGTTGGGTTTATTGTAAGTTGGGATAGGCTGCGACATATAGACTCAGTCAAGACAAGAACCTTGTACGGATCGGTAACAATATCCCTGTGGCCTTCTGCGCCGCGGCTTTGCGACCGGCTCACGGGTTTCTTTCCTGGCCCAGGGGCGATTGCGGGTCGAGCAGGGCGCTGCGAATGAAGTGCAGGTAGCTGAGCACCCGTCGCAGCGGCGAGGTATCGAACTGCGGTGCGCGCGGCTCCGGCGCCGCCCGTACCGCCATGATCGCCTGGTTCACCGCGTGCAGGGCGCGCTGGCGGTTGCTCGGCCCGGGTTGCAGGAACAGCCGGATCAGCGCCCGGCCCATCAGGCGGATCGCCCGGCGCCAGGCGGTGCGTTCGGCGTAGCAGGGCTCCTGGGGCAGGCGTTGCTGTTCGAGGCGCAGCTCGATGATCGCCTGGCCGACCTCCAGCACCAGGAACATCCAGCTCAGCAACCGGCGTTGCACGTCCGGGCGGCCGGCGGAGAAGGTGTAGGCCTGGTTCAGCAGGTCGCGGGTGCCGCTTTCGAAACCGGAGACCAGGCCCTTGCTCTTGCCGCTGATGGCGAACACCACCCGCTCGCGCAGGTCGTGCTCCAGGCGCTTCCACATCCACGGCCGGTTCGGCGGCAGGATCACCATGGCGGCGACCGTGGCGAGGACCATCGACAAGAGTAGTGCCAGGTATTCGTTGAAGAAGGCCAGGGCGTCGTAGCGCGCCATGTTGGCCGGCAGCGAGGCGAAGCAGAACCACACCAGTAGGCCGACGCCGTAGCCGTTCCACTGCGGCCGCCAGAGCAGCAGGGCGCCGACCGCGAAGACCGGCAGCAGGCAGCAGAGCAGCATCGGGAAACCGTCCACGTGGGGTAGCAGGTAGAGCAGCACGAACAGCCCGGTGCAGGCCCCGGCGAGGGTCCCGAGGGTGAGTTGCAGCGACAACCGGCCGGGATTCGGCGAGGTCGAGGAGAGCGCCGAGATCAGTACCGCGGTGAGGGCGAAGGTGCCGCCGTGGGGCCAGGAGGTCTGGATCCAGAACGTGCCGAGCAGGCCGATCATCAGCGCGCTGCGCGCTCCGGCGACCAGCGCGGCGACCGGGTTGGCGCGGGCGACGAAGCTTTCCTTCCATTGCTCGCGGGCATGGTGGTGTTCGGCCAGGGAAGCGTGGGTCAGGGCGTAGTTGTGCAGGTCGTCGGTGAAACGGAAGGCCAGTTCGGCGGCGGTGTTGAAATCCAGCAGGTCGTTCTCGCCGGGGCGCTGCTCCACCAGGCGCTGGCGGGCCTGGCGGATGTTCTGCATCAGTTCCGGCTTGTAGGCCTCGATGCGTTCGGCCAGGCGCGCGGCGTCGGCGTCGGTGGGCGTCCGTTCGCGAATCGGCGCGAGCAGCCCGGCAAGCTCCGCCAGGCAGGGCGCCAGGACCTCCAGGACATTCTGCGCCCCGCGCCCGCGCAGGCGTTCGAGCAGGCGGTGGAGGCCGTGGAAGCGACTGGTCATGACCATGAATTCGTTGTTCAGGCGAATCAGCCGGCCGCTGCGCAGGCGCATGTGCGGATCTTCGAAAGTAGTGGCGCTGCGCAGGTTTTCCAGGCCCACGGACTGGGCGACGAAGCGCGCGCTGAGCTCGCCGAAGCGCTCGCCGTCGAGGCTGCCCTGCAGGCCTTCGGCGGCGAACCCGGCGAAGTCGCGGAAGCGCCCGTAGAGTGTGTTGCGCAGGGCGGCGCCGCTGGTCTGCGGCAGGAAGATGGCGCTGACGGTACCGGTGCAGAGGATGCCCAGGGATATTTCCAGGACCCGCCACAGCGCCGCCATGAAAGCGCCTTCCGGGTGCGCGGTGGCTGGAATCCCGATCATGGTCGCGGTGTAGCCGGCGAGTACGCAGGCGTAGCCGCGGAAATCGCGGTAGCGCGCGGCGCCGGCGGTGCACAGGCCGACCCAGAGCGCCAGGCAGGCGAGGAACAGCACGCGCTCCTGGGCGAACAGGGCGATCAGAGTGACCATCACGCTGAGGCCGATCAGGGTTCCGACGATGCGGTAGAAGCTCTTGGCCAGGACCTGCCCGCTCTGCGTCTGCATGACGATGAAGACCGTCACCAGCACCGTGCTCGGCTGCGGCAGTTCCAGGCGATAGGCTAGCCACAGGGCGAGGCTGGCGGTGAGCAGGGCCTTGAACACGAAGACCCAGGCGACGCCGTCGCTACGCGCCCATTCGAGCAGGGCGCGGCGCAATTCGTCGGGGCTGGGAAAGAACGCGAGGGGAGCCGGTGGAACCAGGGGGAGACCTTTCCGGGTGGCGCGGGGCACTGCTGCGAATCCTGAACGACGGCGAGGGGAGGCCGAAACGGCTGGGAATTCTAGGAGCGCCCGCGCTTGCGGATAAGAGCTCGGATAGGTGAAAAATTTTTGTCACAAAAGGCAATAATAGGTGGGTTGACTCGTGACAGAATCTGCGCCGCCTTGGGGTGTCCTCCGGGTTGCGTGGAAAAGAGACGCGCCATAAGCGTCAGAGCCTAGAGGGCCGTGATGGATATCCTGTTCAATATGCGCGCGTTCGTCAGCGTCGCGGAGACCGGCAGTTTCACTGCCGCCGCCCAGCGCCTGGACCTGACGACCGCCTATGTCTCCCGTGCGGTGGCCAAGCTGGAGGCCCACCTGCAGACCCGCCTGCTGCATCGCACCACCCGGCGCATCGCGCTGACCGAAGCCGGGCAGCGCTACCTGATGCGCGCCCAGCAGATACTCGCCTACATCGAGGAGGCCGAGGCCGAGGCGGGCGACGCCCATGCGCGGCCGTCGGGCACGCTGAAGGTCCACGCGATGACCGGCATCGGCCAGCACTACCTGATCAAGGCCATCTCGCAATATTGCGAGACCTACCCGGAGGTTGGCTTCGACCTGACCCTGGCCAACCGGATCACCGACATTCTCGACGAGGGCTACGACATTTCCGTGGTGATCGCCCCCGAGCTGCCGGACTCCGGTTTCGTCTCCAAGTGCATCGGCCAGACCTACAGCATCCTCTGCGCCTCGCCGGGCTACATTGCCGCGCACGGCTTCCCCAAGCTGCCGGCGGAGCTGTCCGCGCACCGTTGCCTGCGCCTGGTGAACTCGGTGATGTCGCTGGACCGCTGGCTGTTCGACGGTCCCGACGGCCAGGAACTGGCCTGTATCAACCAGACGCATTTCCAGGTCAACACCGCCGACGCCATGACCGAGGCGGTGGTCTCCGGCATGGGTATCGGCGCGCTGCCGGTGTACGCGGCGGTCAACGGCCTGAAGGACGGCAGCCTGGTGCGGGTGTTGCCGCGCTATAGCCTGTTCCATCTCAACGTCTACGCCCTCTACCCCTCGCGGCAGTACCTGGATGCGAAGATCCGCACCTGGGTCGAGTTCCTCCGCGAGCACATGCCGGCGATGCTCGCCGCGGACGAGCACAGCCTGGCGGAGAGCGGTGGGTTGGCGAACTGAGCGGGAGTGGTGGGCGGCGCCCTTCGCGACGATCGCACCCCGGCTTGTCGGGAGTCGTAGGGCGGATAACCGCCTGGCGGTTGTCCGCCGATTCTCCGGAGCCCCGCGGACAACGCCAGGGGCGTTATCCGCCCTACAGGCTGTCTCCCACCCTCTGCAACTCCTCGATCAACGCCCGCAGGCAACTCGGCAGTGCTTCCAGGTCGCGTACCAGCAGGCTGCGCTCGCGGATCGCCCAGGGCTCGTCGAGTTCGATGGTCGCCAGCTTCATCGTCCGGCTGTGGCGGCGCGCGGCGGACTGCGGGATCACGCCGATGCCGACGCCGCCCTCGATCATCCGGCAGATCGCCTCGAAGCTGGAGACCTGGATGCGCAGCGATAGCTGCTCGCCCATCTGCTCCACCCGTTCGTACAGGAAGGCGTGCAGGGTGGTGCCCTCGGGCAGGCCGATATGCTGGAACTGCAGGGTGTCGCGCAGGCGTACCCTGGCCTGTCCGGCCAGCGGATGGCCCTGGGGCACCGCCATCACCAGGCGGTCGGTGCTGAAATGCAGGACCTGCAGGCCACTGGCCGCCACCGGCCCGGCGATGATGCCGAGGTCGGTGGAGCCGTCCAGCACGCCGCGGACAATGTCGCGGCTGAGGCGTTCCTGCAGGTCGACGGTGACCCCGGGACGAGCGGCGAGGAAGCCGGCGAGGATTTCCGGAAGGAATTCGGTGACCGCGGTGGTATTGGCGAAGATGCGGATATGCCCGGCGGCGTCGCTGCCGTACTCGGTGAACTCGCTCTTCAGGTATTCCACCTGGCGCATGATCAGCCGCGCGTGCTGTAGCAGGCGCTGGCCCGCCGGGGTCAGTTCGACGCCGCGGCTGTCGCGATACAGCAGGCGGCTGCCAAGCTGGCCTTCGAGCGCCTTGACCCGCGCGCTGGCGGCGGCCGGGGAAAGGAAGGCGCGGCGCGCGCCCTGGGTCAGGCTGGGCGACTCGGCGATATGGATGAACAGGCGCAGGTCGGCGAGATCGAAATGCATGGGCACTCCATGGCGTTCGGCAAATCCGAACGCGCCATTGCGTAATTGCAAATTCTCAAAACGCTAGCATCCTATCATTCTCCTCCCATCACCCCCTAGGTCATGGGAAGCCACGCATGAGTGAGTCCGCTTTCGCCCCCTGGATCGGTCGCCAGGAAGAAACCCACGATCAATTGAGCCGCAACCTGGTCAAGCGCATCGCCGCCACCTTCGGCGAGCCGACCCCGGCCCACGGCGAAGCGCTGCCGCCGCTCTGGCACTGGGCGTTCTTCCAGGACCCGGTGGAGGCCGCCGGCCTCGGCGTCGACGGCCACCCGGCGCGCGGCGGTTTCCTGCCGCCGGCGGACGATCGCAACCGCATGTGGGCCGGCGGGCGCCTGGAGTTCCACCAGCCGCTGCGGGTCGGCGGCGAGGCCAGCCGCACCTCGACCATCCTCCGGGTCGAGGAGAAGCACGGTCGCAGCGGCGCGCTGCTGTTCGTCACCCTGCGCCACGACTACCGCCAGGACGGCCAACTGGCGCTGAGCGAAGAGCACGACATCGTCTACCGCGAACCGACCCCGCCCAAGCTCGGCGGTACCGAGGCCTTGCCCGAGGGCGACTGGCGCGAGGCGCTGGAGCCCGATCCGGTGTTGCTGTTCCGCTACTCGGCGGTGACTTTCAACGGCCACCGCATTCACTACGACTGGCCCTATGTCACCGATGCCGAAGGCTATCCGGGCCTGGTGGTGCACGGTCCGCTGATCGCCACCCTGGCCCTGCGCGCGTTCTGCCGGGCCAATCCGCAGGCGCGCCTGCGTCGCTTCGCCTATCGCGGCCTGCGCCCGCTGATCTGTCCCGAACCGTTCGAGGTCGGCGGCCGCCTGCTCGCTGCCGGCAAGGCCGAGGTATGGGTCGGCAATGGCGCCGGCCTGGCCCAGCGCGGCGACGTGGAATTCGACTGAAAGGGCCCCAGCGCCCATCCAACGACAAGAATCGAGGAGTCACCGATGAATCCGAACAGCGAAGAGCTGAACGCGATCCGCGAGGGCGTACGTGCCCTCTGCGCCGAATTCGACGCCGCCTACTGGCGCCGCATCGATGAGCAGCGCGGTTTTCCCGAGGCCTTCGTCAAGGCCCTGACCGACGCCGGCTGGCTCTCGGCGATGATCCCGGAGGAGTACGGCGGTTCCGGTCTGGGCCTGGCCGAGGCCTCGGTGATCCTGGAGGAAGTCAACCGCTGCGGCGGCAACTCCGGCACCGTGCACGGGCAGATGTACAACATGTTCACGTTGCTGCGTAACGGCAGCGAGGCGCAGAAGCGCTTCTACCTGCCGAAGCTGGCCAGCGGCGAGCTGCGCCTGCAATCGATGGGGGTGACCGAGCCGACCACCGGCACCGATACCACCAAGATCAAGACCACAGCCGTGCGCAAGGGCGACCGCTATGTGATCAACGGGCAGAAGGTGTGGATCTCGCGGATCCAGCACTCCGACCTGATGATCCTGCTGGCGCGCACCACGCCGCTGGCCGAGGTGAAGCGCAAGTCCGAAGGCATGTCGATCTTCCTCGTCGACCTGCGCGAGGCCATCGGCAAGGGCCTGACCGTGCAGCCGATCGCCAACATGGTCAACCACGAGACCAACGAGCTGTTCTTCGACAACCTGGAGATCCCCGCCGATAGCCTGATCGGCGAGGAAGGCAAGGGCTTCCGCTACATCCTCGACGGCCTCAATGCCGAGCGCACCCTGATCGCCGCCGAATGCATCGGCGACGGCCGCTGGTTCATCGACAAGGCCAGCCACTATGCCCGCGACCGCGTGGTCTTCGGCCGGCCGATAGGGCAGAACCAGGGCGTGCAGTTCCCCATCGCCGAGGCGCACATCGAAGTGGAGGCCGCCGACCTGATGCGCTGGCGCGCCTGCCAGGAGTACGACGCCGGGCTCAACGCCGGGGCCAGCGCGAACATGGCCAAGTACCTGGCGGCGAAAGCTTCCTGGGAGGCGGCCAACGCCTGCCTGCAGACCCACGGCGGCTTCGGCTTCGCCTGCGAGTACGACGTCGAGCGCAAGTTCCGCGAGACCCGCCTGTACCAGGTGGCGCCGATCTCCACCAACCTGATCCTGTCCTACGTGGCCGAGCACCTGCTCGAACTGCCGCGCTCGTTCTGAAGCGGGAGCCACCCATGCAGATCGACCGTCTCGACCACCTGGTGCTCACCGTCCGCGATATCGACGCCAGCATCGATTTCTACACCCGCGTGCTGGGCATGCGCGCCGTTACCTTCGGCGCGGGTCGCAAGGCCCTCGCCTTCGGTGCGCAGAAGATCAACCTGCACCAGGCCGGGGGCGAATTCGAACCCAAGGCCGAGCGACCTACGCCAGGGTCCGCCGACCTCTGTTTCATCGTCGCCACGCCACTCGAGGCGGTGGCCGAGCAACTGCGCCAGCAGGCCGTGGAAATCCTCGAGGGCCCGGTGCAGCGCACCGGCGCCGGCGGGCCGATCCTCTCGCTGTACCTGCGCGACCCCGACCTGAACCTGATCGAACTGAGCAACCCGCTGTAGGCCGCGTGCCTCGGGACAACTACAAGAGAGCGTTGGTCATGACCGACTACACCCAGCAACTCGCCGGCTTTCTCGCCGGCCTGCGCTACCAGGACCTGCCGCCGGCGGTGCTGGCGCGGATGGAAGAATTGTTCCTCGACTGGCTCGGCTCGGCGCTGGCCGGCAAGGGCCAGCATCCGATCCCATTGTTCGAGCGCTACGCCGAACGCATGGGCCCGGCCGACGGTAGCGCGCAGATCCTGCCCAGCCGGCGGCGCAGCTCGCCGTATTTCGCCGCCCTGGTGAACGGCGCGGCTTCCCACGTGGTGGAGCAGGACGACCTGCACAACAGCTCGGTGCTGCACCCCGCGGCGGTGGTCTTCCCTGCTGCCCTGGCCGCGGCCCAGGACCTCGGCCGCAGCGGCGCCGAGCTGATCCTCGCGGCGGTGGCCGGCTACGAGGCCGGCATCCGCATCGGCGAATTCCTCGGCCGTTCCCACTACCGGGTGTTCCATACCACTGCCACGGTCGGCACCCTCGCCGCGGCAGTGGCGGTGGGCAAGCTGATGGACTTCGACCGCGAGCGCTTCGTCGACCTGCTCGGCAGCGCCGGAACCCAGGCCGCCGGGCTCTGGGAGTTCCTCCGCGACGCCGCCGATTCCAAGCAGTTGCATACCGCCAAGGCCGCCGCCGACGGGCTGCTCGCCGCCTATCTCACCGCCGACGGCCTGAGCGGCGCGCGACACATCCTCGAAGGCGAGCAGGGGATGGCCGCCGGGATGTCCAGCGACGCCGACCCCGAGCGCCTGGTGGATCGCCTCGGCAGCCGCTGGGCGTTGCTGGAAACCTCGTTCAAGTTCCACGCCTCGTGCCGCCATACCCATCCCGCGGCCGACGCGCTGCTGGCGCTGATGCAGCGCGAAGGGCTCGATCACTCGCAGATCACCGCGGTCACTGCGCGGGTCCACCAGGGCGCCATCGACGTGCTCGGCCGGGTGGTCGAGCCGCAGACCGTGCACCAGGCGAAGTTCTCCATGGGCACCGTGCTGGGCCTGATCGCCGTGTACGGCAAGGCCGGCCTCGGCGAGTTCCATCGGCATGCGCTGAGCGACCCACGGGTCGCTGCGTTCCGCGAGCGGGTCGAGATGCGCCTGGACCCGGAGGTCGACGCCGCCTATCCGCAGCGCTGGCTCGGGCGGGTCGAAGTGCTCGATCGCCAGGGGCGGCGCCATACCGCCGCCATCGACGAACCCAAGGGCGATCCCGGCAATACCCTCAGCCGCGACGAACTGGCCGATAAGTTCCGCCGCCTGCTGGCGTTCTCCGGCGCGGCCACCGACGCCGAGGCGGAAATCCTCATCCAGCGCGCCTGGGGCCTGCGTCAGGCGCCTTCCGTAACGCCCCTGATCTGATCAACCGAACCAGCCGCACCTCGTCTTCGACGGACGAGGGCAGGGAGTCCGACCCATGACGCAATCCCACCAGCCGCGCCCGCTCGACGGCATCACCGTGGTCAGCCTGGAGCACGCCATCGCCGCGCCCTTTTGCACCCGCCAACTGGCCGATCTCGGCGCGCGGGTGATCAAGATCGAACGCCCCGGCGTCGGCGATTTCGCCCGCGGTTACGACGAGCGGGTCAACGGCCTGTCGTCGCACTTCGTCTGGACCAATCGTTCCAAGCAGAGCCTCAGCCTCGATCTCAAGCAGGCCGAGGCGCTGCCGTTGCTGGAGAAGCTGCTGGCCGGCGCCGACGTGCTGGTGCAGAACCTCGCGCCGGGCGCCGCCGCGCGCCTGGGCCTGTCCTACGAGGCGTTGCGCGAGCGCTTCCCGCGACTGATCGTCTGCGATATCTCCGGCTACGGCGAAGGCGGTCCCTACGAGAAGAAGAAGGCCTACGACCTGCTGATCCAGAGCGAGGGCGGCTTCCTTTCGGTGACCGGCGGCGCCGGGCCGAACGAGATGGCCAAGGCCGGCTGTTCGATCGCCGATATCGCCGCCGGCATGTACGCCTACAGCAGCATCCTTTCGGCCCTGCTGCTGCGCGAGCGCACCGGCGAGGGCAGCCGCATCGACGTGTCGATGCTGGAGAGCCTGGTGGAGTGGATGGGCTACCCGATGTACTACGCCTACCAGGACGCGCCGCCGCCGCCGCGCGCCGGCGCTTCGCACTCGACCATCTACCCCTATGGGCCATTCCCCGCCGGCGACGGCGGCACGGTGATGCTCGGCCTGCAGAACGAGCGCGAGTGGCGGGCCTTCTGCGACAAGGTCCTGCGCCGCCCGGAACTGGCCGACGACGAACGCTTCTCGGCGAACTTCAAGCGCTCTGCCAACCGCGAGGAGCTGCGTGCGCTGATCGTCGAAGCCTTCGCCGCCTTGCCGGCCGCCGAGGTGGTGGCGCGCCTGGAACAGGCGCAGATCGCCAACGCCCACGTCAACGACATGGCCGGGGTCTGGGCGCACCCGCAGTTACAGGCGCGGCAACGCTGGACCTCCATCGACAGCCCGGCCGGGCGCCTGCCGGCGTTGTTGCCGCCGGCCAGCAGCAGCGCCTTCGTTCCGCGCATGGATGCGGTGCCGGCGCTGGGCGGCGACAGCGACGCACTGCTTGCCGAACTGGGCTGTACCGCGGCCGATATCCAGCGCCTGCGCGCGACCGGAACGGTATGAGGAGACGGACATGAACCGACAGATCGTGCGCAGCGCGCTGTTCGTCCCGGCGACCCGCCCGGAGCGGATCCCCAAGGCCCTTGCCAGCGGCGCCGACCGGGTCATCGTCGACCTCGAGGATGCGGTGGAGGAGGGGCTGAAGGTCGAGGCGCGGGCCAATCTCCGGCGTTTCCTCGTCGATACGCCGGAAGCCCGGGTGCTGGTGCGGATCAACGCGGCGGAGCATCCCGGGCATGCCGACGACCTGGCGCTGTGCCGCGACCACGCCGGAGTGATCGGCCTGCTCCTGCCGAAAGTGGAGAGCGCCGCCCAGGTGCGCCACGCCGCCGTGGCCAGCGGCAAGCCGGTCTGGCCCATCGTCGAGAGTGCCCGCGGCCTTGCCGCGCTGGGCGAGATCGCCGCCGCCGCGGGGGTCGAGCGGCTGTCCTTCGGCAGCCTCGACCTGGCCTTGGACCTCGATCTCAACAGCGGCAGCAACGCAGCCGAACAGATTCTCGGTCACGCCCGTTACGCACTGCTCCTGCAAACGCGCCTGGCAGGCCTGGCGCCGCCGCTGGACGGCGTCTATCCGGCGATCCAGAACCGTGCCGGACTGGTCGAGGCAGTGCGCTTCGCTCGCGACATGGGCTTCGGCGGGTTGCTGTGCATCCATCCGAGCCAGGTCGAGCCGATCCACCAGACATTGATGCCGAGTCCCGCGGAACTGGAGTGGGCGCGTCGGGTGGCAGAGGCCGGCGCCTCCGGTGCCGGCGTCTTCGTGGTCGACGGCGAGATGGTCGACGCGCCGGTGCTGGGGCGCGCGCGACGCCTGCTGGAGCGGGCCGGGGAGGGTGGCTGAACGCGTTCGACAGACGCGAACGCGGGCTTGAGCAATGGCGAATTCTCCGAACGCGCCGGCTGCGTCAGGCTCGTCGATACCTCGAAAGCACAACAACAATCTGAGGTCACGAAATGTTCAAGACGATGGTACGGGCGCTGTTGTGCGCCCTGGCGATCGGTGGCTCCTGCCTGGCGAATGCCGCGCAGCCGATCGTCATCAAGTTCTCCCACGTGGTCGCGGAAAACACGCCCAAAGGCCAGGGCGCGCTGCTGTTCAAGAAACTCGTCGAACAGCGCCTGGGCGGCCGGGTCGAGGTAGACGTCTATCCCAACTCGTCGCTGTTCGGCGACGGCAAGGAAATGGAGGCGCTGCTGCTGGGCGACGTGCAGATGCTGGCGCCGTCCCTGGCCAAGTTCGAGCAGTACACGCGCAAGGTGCAGATCTTCGACCTGCCGTTCCTCTTCGACGACATCCAGGCGGTCGACCGCTTCCAGCGCAGCCCGCAGGGGCGCGCCTTGCTGACCAGCATGCAGGGCAAGGGCATCCTCGGCCTGGCCTACTGGCACAACGGGATGAAGCAGCTCTCCGCCAATCGCCCGTTGCTGGAGCCGGAAGACGCGCGCGGGCTGAAATTCCGCGTGCAGGCGTCCGACGTGCTCAACGAGCAGTTCCGCCAGCTCCGCGCGATCTCCCGGAAGATGTCCTTCGCCGAGGTCTACCAGGGCTTGCAGACCGGCGTGGTGAATGGCACCGAGAACACCTGGTCGAACTACGAGAGCCAGAAGGTCAACGAGGTACAGAAGTATTTCACCGAGTCCAACCACGGCCTGGTGGACTACATGGTGATCACCAACGCGAAGTTCTGGAATGGCCTTCCGGCGGACATCCGCGAAGAACTGCAGCGGATCATGGACGAGGTCACCGTGCAGGTGAACCTCGAGGCCGAGCGCCTCAACCGCGACGCCCGCCAGCGCATCCTCGCCAGTGGCGCCAGCGAGATCCATACCCTGAGCCCGCGGCAGCGCGCCGACTGGCGCCAGGCGATGCAGCCGGTATGGCAGAAATTCCGCGGCAATGTCGGTGCCGATCTGCTCCAGGCCGCCGAAGCTTCCAACCGTCCCGATTGACCCGTCCGGCCCCGCCCGGCCGGGCGGGGCATTGTGGAGAACGCTGCGATGAATCGACTCGTGCGCGTCTGGAACCGCTTCGAGGAGGGCGCTATCGCCTTCCTGCTGGCGGCGATGACGCTGGTGACCTTCCTCTATGTGGTGATGACCAACGTCTTCACCCTGTTCTACGACCTCGGCGACCGCCTGCCGACACTGCGGGCTCCGCTGTACTCAATGGGCGACGCGATCCTCGGGGTAGCCCAGGATATGTCCTGGAGCAACGCGCTGACCAAGGCGCTGTTCGGCTGGCTGATCTTCCTCGGCATCGCCTACGGCGTACGCACCGCCGGCCACCTCGGGGTGGATGCCCTGGTGCGCCTGGCGCCGCGTCCCTTGCAGCGCCTGATCGGGATACTCGCCTGCCTCTGCTGCCTGGGCTACGCCGGGCTGTTCATGGTCGCCAGCTACGACTGGGTGAAGACCCTGTTCGTCGCCGGCATCGGCGCCGAGGACCTCGACCACTTCGGCATCCTCCAGGCCTACATCGCGGTGGTGGTGCCGGTCGGCTTCGGCCTGGTGCTGCTGCGCTACCTGGAAATCCTCGTCAACCTGTTGCGCGGTCGCCAGCTCGGGCTGGGCCTCGCCGACGAGGCCGCCGAGGCCTCCAAACTGGCCGGCGAAGAGGCCGGGGAGAACCGTCCATGACCGTGCTGATCCTGTTCCTGCTGCTGTTCCTGTTCATGTTCATCGGCGTGCCCATCGCCATCTCCCTGGGGCTGTCCGGCGCCCTGACGATCCTGCTGTTCAGCCCGGATTCGGTGCGCTCGCTGGCGATCAAGCTGTTCGAGACCTCCGAGGCCTACACCCTGCTGGCGATCCCGTTCTTCCTGCTCTCCGGCGCGTTCATGACCACCGGTGGCGTGGCGCGGCGCCTGATCGACTTCGCCAATGCCTGCGTCGGGCATATCCGCGGCGGCCTGGCGATCGCTGCGGTGCTTGCCTGCATGCTGTTCGCCGCGCTGTCCGGTTCGTCGCCGGCGACAGTGGCGGCGGTCGGCTCGATCGCTGTGGCCGGCATGGTCCGCTCCGGCTATCCGCGCGCCTTCGGCGCGGGGATCATCTGCAATGCCGGGACCCTGGGCATCCTCATCCCGCCATCGATCGTGATGGTGGTCTACGCCGCCGCCACCGAGACCTCGGTGGGCAAGCTGTTCGTCGCCGGGGTGGTTCCGGGGCTGCTGCTCGGGGTGATCCTGATGGTGGTGATCTACATCGTCGCGCGGGTCAAGAAGCTGCCGGCGCAGCCGCGCGCCAGCTTCCGCGAGTGGCTGGCCGCCGCACGCCGTGCAGGCTGGGGCCTGTTGTTGCTGGTGATCATCCTCGGCGGCATCTATTCCGGGCTGTTCACCCCCACCGAGGCGGCGGCGGTGGCGGCGGTGTATTCGGCCTTCGTCGCGCTGTTCGTGTACAAGGACATGCGCCTGCGCGACTGTCCCAAGGTGCTGCTGGAGTCGGGGCGGCTGAGCATCATGCTGATGTTCATCATCGCCAATGCCATGCTCTTCGCCCACGTGTTGACCACCGAGCAGATCCCCCAGCAGATCACCGAATGGGTGGTGCAGGAAGGCCTGACCCCGATCGGCTTCCTGCTGATGGTCAACGTGGTGCTGCTGGTCGCCGGCAGCTTCATGGAGCCCTCGGCGATCGTGCTGATCCTGGCGCCGATCTTCTTCCCCATCGCCATGAAGCTGGGCATCGACCCGATCCACCTGGGCATCGTCATGGTGGTGAACATGGAGATCGGCCTGGTACACCCGCCGGTCGGCCTCAACCTGTTCGTCACTTCGGCGGTCACCGGCATGCCGCTGGGGGCGACCATCCGCGCGGCGCTGCCGTGGCTGATGATCCTGCTGCTGTTCCTGATCCTGGTGACCTACGTGCCGTTGATCTCGCTGTGGCTGCCGGGCCTGCTGGGCATGAGCTGAGGTCGCGGCGGCGGGGCGCGGGACGCGCTCCGCCGCTGGCGCAAGGCTACGATCGGCGCGGCTTATAGCTACTATCGGCGCTGTCGCGCAGTGGTAAGACCATGGTCGTATGGTTCGTGGGGTGTGCGCTCGCTACAACTGGGCACAACAAAAACAACACTCACGTACCGAGGTTAAAGCCATGTCTGCGGCATCCCTGTACCCCGTGCACCCGGAAGCGGTGGCACGGACCTTCACCGACGAAGCCACCTACAAGACGATGTACCAGCAGTCCGTCGTCAACCCCGACGGCTTCTGGCGCGAGCAGGCCCAGCGGATCGACTGGATCAAGCCGTTCGAGAAGGTCAAGCAGACCTCCTTCGACGACCATCACGTGGACATCAAGTGGTTCGCCGACGGCACCCTCAACGTGTCGCACAACTGCCTCGACCGTCACCTCGCCGAACGCGGCGACCAGGTGGCGATCATCTGGGAAGGCGACGATCCCGCCGACCACCAGGAAATCACCTACCGCCAGCTCCACGAGCAGGTCTGCAAGTTCGCCAACGCCCTGCGCGGGCAGGACGTGCACCGCGGCGACGTAGTGACCATCTACATGCCGATGATCCCCGAGGCCGTGGTCGCCATGCTCGCCTGCACCCGCATCGGCGCGATCCACTCGGTGGTCTTCGGCGGCTTCTCCCCCGAGGCCCTGGCAGGACGCATCATCGATTGCAAGTCGAAGGTGGTGATCACCGCCGACGAAGGCGTGCGCGGTGGCAAGCGCACTCCGCTGAAGGCCAATGTCGACGACGCCCTGACCAACCCGGAAACCTCCAGCGTGCAGAAGATCATCGTCTGCAAGCGTACCGGTGCGGAGATCAAGTGGAACCAGCACCGCGACGTCTGGTACGACGACCTGATGAAGGTTGCCGGCAGCACTTGCGCACCCAAGGAAATGGGCGCCGAGGACCCGCTGTTCATCCTCTACACCTCCGGCTCCACCGGCAAGCCGAAGGGCGTGCTGCATACCACCGGCGGCTACCTGGTGTACGCCTCGCTGACCCACGAGCGGGTCTTCGACTACCGTCCGGGCGAAGTCTACTGGTGCACCGCCGACATCGGCTGGGTCACCGGCCACACCTACATCGTCTATGGCCCGCTGGCCAACGGCGCCACCACCATTCTGTTCGAGGGCGTGCCGAACTACCCCGACGTGACCCGCGTGGCGAAAATCATCGACAAGCACAAGGTCAACATCCTCTACACCGCGCCGACCGCGATCCGCGCGATGATGGCCGAAGGCAAGGCGGCGGTGGCCGGTGCCGACGGTTCCAGCCTGCGTCTGCTCGGTTCGGTGGGCGAGCCGATCAACCCGGAAGCCTGGCAGTGGTACTACGAGACCGTCGGCCAGTCGCGCTGCCCGATCGTCGACACCTGGTGGCAGACCGAGACCGGCGCCTGCCTGATGACCCCGCTGCCGGGCGCCCACGCGATGAAGCCGGGCTCTGCAGCCAAGCCGTTCTTCGGCGTGGTACCGGCACTGGTGGACAACCTCGGCAACCTGATCGAGGGCGCCGCCGAGGGCAACCTGGTGATCCTCGACTCCTGGCCGGGCCAGGCGCGGACCCTGTTCGGCGACCATGACCGCTTCGTCGACACCTACTTCAAGACCTTCAAGGGCATGTACTTCACCGGCGACGGCGCGCGCCGCGACGAGGACGGCTACTACTGGATCACCGGGCGGGTCGACGACGTGCTCAACGTCTCCGGCCACCGCATGGGCACCGCCGAGGTGGAAAGCGCGATGGTCGCCCACCCGAAGGTCGCCGAGGCGGCGGTGGTCGGCATGCAGCACGACATCAAGGGGCAGGGCATCTATGTCTACGTCACCCTCAACTCCGGGGTCGAGCCGAGCGAGGCGCTGCGCCAGGAGCTGAAGCAATGGGTTCGCCGCGAGATCGGTCCGATCGCCACGCCGGATGTGATCCAGTGGGCGCCGGGACTGCCGAAGACCCGTTCGGGCAAGATCATGCGGCGCATCCTGCGCAAGATCGCCGCGGCCGAGTACGACACCCTCGGCGACATCTCCACCCTTGCCGACCCGGGCGTGGTCCAGCACCTGATCGAGACCCATCGCTCGATGCAGGCCGCCTGACTTCCGCCTGATCCGAAACGACCCCGCGCGGTGCGAGCCGCGCGGGGTCTTTCATTTGGCGCGGGCCGAGGAGGAGGGCGTTTCGAATGGGCTCGCGCCGGGAATGGGGCGGCGGTAACACTTCGGTGATGCGCGCCTGCGCATAATTGGGGCGAGAGGAAACGCCACGCACAGCCAAGGTGCGACACGGGGTAGCAGTCGAGGCGAGTCGTAGCGGCCAAGCCATTGAAGGAGAAGGAATTGGCAATTTATGGCTTGAGATTTGCTTTACTCATTGATTAAACTTCGCGCTTTCCGGGCACAAATGTCGCTGCCTGTCAATATCGCCGAACGCCCTCTTCGGTGCTTTTATAATTAGTTGTCGCATTGAAGAAATAACCACTTTCGGCCTGTCGCTAGAATGCCGCTCACCCCAGCTGGCGCCCTGTCCACGAGAAGGCGCCATGCGCAAGAGCCGGTGATCACGCATATCCGTCGGCAGCCTGGGCAAGGTTCTATTTCTCCTGCCAATCGATGCCATCCCCTTCGAAGGAGTTCCAGATGAAGAAGCTCGCACTTCTCGGCGCCCTGGCGCTGTCCGTGCTCTCCCTGCCCACTTTCGCCGCCGACAAGCCGGTGCGCATCGGCATCGAGGCGGCCTACCCGCCGTTCTCGCTGAAGACCCCGGACGGCCAGTTGGCAGGCTTCGACGTGGATATCGGCAATGCCCTCTGCGAAGAGATGAAGGTGCAGTGCAAGTGGGTCGAGCAGGAGTTCGACGGCCTGATCCCGGCACTCAAGGTGCGCAAGATCGATGCGATCCTCTCGTCGATGACCATCACCGACGAGCGCAAGCGTTCGGTGGACTTCACCAACAAGTACTACAACACCCCGGCGCGCTTCGTGATGAAGGAAGGCGCCAGCCTCAACGATCCCAAGGCCGACCTGAAGGGCAAGAAGGCCGGCGTGCTGCGTGGCAGTACCGCCGACCGCTACGCCTCCGCCGAACTGACCCCGGCCGGCGTCGAAGTGGTGCGCTACAACTCCCAGCAGGAAGCCAACATGGACCTGGTGGCCGGTCGCCTCGACGCGGTGGTCGCCGATTCGGTGAACCTCGAAGATGGCTTCCTCAAGACCGATGCCGGCAAGGGCTACGCCTTCGTCGGTCCGCAACTGACCGATGCCAAGTACTTCGGCGAAGGCGTCGGCATCGCCGTGCGCAAGGGCGATAGCGAGCTGGCCGGCAAGTTCAACGCGGCCATCGACGCGCTGCGCGCCAACGGCAAGTACAAGCAGATCCAGGACAAGTACTTCAGCTTCGACGTCTACGGTTCGAACTGACGCTATCCGTCAGAGGTGGCACAAACGTCCGCGACGCCTCGCGCTGTTTGTGCCACTTTTTTATTGACTGGACGCCACTGCTTTAGCGCTGCATTAGCTGCATAGAGGTACCGTTTTGATGATCACTGGCTACGGTGCGACCATCGTCGATGGCGCCTGGCTGACTCTCCAGCTGGCCCTGCTTTCCATGCTCCTGGCCATCGTCCTCGGCCTGCTGGGCGCGGCCTTCCGCCTGTCGCCGGTGCGCTGGCTGGCCTGGTGCGGCGACCTGTACGCCACGGTAGTGCGCGGCATCCCCGACCTGGTGCTGATCCTGCTGATCTTCTACGGCGGCCAGGGCCTGCTGAACTGGGTCGCCCCGCAACTCGGCTACGACGACTACATCGACCTGAATCCCTTCGTGTCCGGCGTCGGCACCCTCGGCTTCATCTTCGGCGCCTATCTCTCGGAGACCTTCCGCGGCGCCTTCATGGCGATTCCCAAGGGGCAGGGCGAGGCCGGCTACGCCTACGGCATGAGCCACCGCCAGGTGTTCTTCCGCATCCAGGTGCCGCAGATGATCCGCCTGGCGATCCCCGGCTTCACCAACAACTGGCTGGTGCTGGTCAAGGCCACCGCGCTGATTTCCGTGGTCGGCCTGCAGGACATGATGTTCAAGGCCAAGCAGGCCTCCGATGCGACCCGCGAGCCGTTCACCTACTACCTCGCCGTGGCCGGCCTGTACCTGCTGGTGACCAGCGTGTCGCTGCTGTTGCTGCGCCTGCTCGAACGCCGCTATTCGGTCGGCGTGAAAACCGCGGAACTGTGAGTCAAGGGGCCCTATCGTGATCTTCGATTTCTCCGTCATCTGGGACAGCCTTCCGCTCTATTTCGACGGCCTGCTGGTCACCCTCAAGCTGCTCTCGATCTCCCTGCTGATCGGCCTGCTGCTGGCGGTGCCGCTGGCGCTGATGCGGGTCTCCAAGCAGCCGCTGGTGAACTTCCCGGCCTGGCTCTACACCTACGTGATCCGCGGCACGCCGATGCTGGTCCAGCTGTTCCTGATCTACTACGGCCTGGCGCAGTTCGACGCGGTGCGCGAGAGCGCGCTGTGGCCCTGGTTGTCGAACGCCTCCTTCTGCGCCTGCCTGGCGTTCGCCATCAACACCAGCGCCTATACCGCCGAGATCCTCGCCGGTAGCCTGAAGGCCACGCCCCATGGCGAGATCGAGGCGGCCAGGGCGATGGGCATGTCGCGCCTGAAGATGTACCGCCGCATCCTCCTGCCGTCGGCACTGCGGCGCGCCCTGCCGCAGTACAGCAACGAAGTGATCATGATGCTGCAGACCACCAGCCTGGCGTCCATCGTCACCCTGGTGGACATCACCGGCGCCGCGCGGACCGTCTACTCGCAGTACTACCTGCCGTTCGAGGCGTTCATCACCGCCGGCCTGTTCTACCTGTGCCTGACCTTCATCCTGGTGCGCCTGTTCAAGCTTGCCGAGCGCCGCTGGCTGGCCTACCTGGCGCCGCGCAAATCCTGATCCGGAGGACCGCATGGAGCGTATCGACCACCTGCTGCCGTGGAGCACCCTGGGAAGCGAGAAGCGCCTGAGCGTGTTCCGCTTCGGCTGCGGCGCGCGCAAGGTCTACATCCAGTCCAGCCTGCACGCCGACGAGCTGCCGGGCATGCGCACCGCCTGGGAGCTGAAGCAGCGGTTGCGCCTGCTGGAGGCGGAAGGCCGCCTGCGCGGCACCGTCGAGCTGGTGCCGGTGGCCAATCCGGTCGGTCTCGGGCAGATGATCCAGGCGCTGCACCAGGGGCGCTTCGAAATGAGCAGCGGGCGCAACTTCAATCGCGATTTCCCCGACCTGCTGGACGCGGTGATCGACAGCGTCGGCGAGCGTCTCGGCAGCGATCCGGCGGCCAATGTCGCGCTGGTCCGCCAGGCCCTGCGCGCGGCGCTGGACGCCCTGCCGCCGGCGACCTCGGAACTGGAGGGCATGCAGCGCGTGCTCTATCGCCACGCCTGCGACGCCGACCTGGTGCTCGACCTGCATTGCGACTTCGAGGCCGCCATCCATCTCTATACCCTGCCGCAACAATGGCCCACCTTCGCCTCCCTGGCCGCACGCCTGGGCGCCGCTGTCGGGCTGCTCGCCGAGGAGTCCGGCGGCGGTTCCTTCGACGAGGCCTGCTCGGTGCCGTGGCTGCGCCTGTCGCGCCTGTATCCGCGCGCCGAGCTGCCGCTGGCCTGCCTGGCGACCACCGTCGAACTCGGCGGCCAGGCCGACACCACCGTGCAGCAGGCCGAGGCCAACGCCGCGGCGATCCTGGCCTTCCTCGCCGAGCAGGGCTTCGTCGAGGGCGAATGGCCGGCGGCGCCCGAAGCCTGCTGCGAAGGCTTGCCCTTCGAGGGCACCGAATACGTCCACGCCCCGCATACCGGCGTGGTGAGTTTCCTGCGCCGGCCGGGCGAATGGGTGGAGGCGGGCGAACCGCTGTTCCAGGTCATCGATCCCCTGGCCGACCGTGCCAGCACCGTGTGCGCCGGGGTTTCCGGCGTGCTTTTCGCCATCGAACGGATGCGCTACGCGCAGCCGGGACTCTGGCTGGCCAAGGTGGCCGGTCGTCAACCGATCCGTCAGGGACGCTTGCTCAGCGACTGATTAGCCGAGAACACACACATGTACAAACTGGAAGTCCAAGACCTGCACAAGCGCTACGGTAGCCACGAGGTGCTCAAGGGCGTCTCGCTGGCGGCGAAAGCGGGCGACGTGATCAGCATCATCGGCTCGAGCGGTTCCGGCAAGAGCACCTTTCTGCGCTGCATAAACCTGCTGGAACAGCCGCACGCCGGCAAGATCCTGCTCAACGGCGAGGAGCTGAAGCTGGTGCCTGGCCGCGACGGCGCGCTGAAGGCCGCCGACTCCCGCCAGTTGCAGCGCATGCGCTCGCGCTTGTCGATGGTGTTCCAGCATTTCAACCTGTGGTCGCACATGAGTGCCCTGGAGAACGTCATCGAGGCGCCCGTGCATGTGCTCGGCGTGTCGAAGAAGGAAGCCATCGAGAAGGCCGAGCACTACCTGGCCAAGGTCGGCGTGGCGCACCGCAAGGACGCCTACCCGGCGCACATGAGCGGCGGCGAGCAGCAGCGCGTGGCGATCGCCCGGGCGCTGGCGGTGGAGCCGGAAGTGATGCTGTTCGACGAGCCGACCTCGGCGCTCGACCCCGAACTGGTGGGCGAAGTGCTGAAGGTCATGCAGGACCTGGCCCAGGAAGGCCGCACCATGGTGGTGGTGACCCACGAGATGGGTTTCGCCCGCGAGGTGTCGAACCAGTTGGTGTTCCTGCACAAGGGCCTGGTCGAGGAACACGGCTGCCCGAAGGAAGTCCTCGCCAACCCGCAGTCGGACCGCCTCAAGCAGTTCCTCTCCGGCAGCCTCAAGTAACATTCATCGCAGAGGCCGGCTAAGCTGCTCCCATGACTGCCCAACCCCAACGCATCGGTTTCCTCCTCTGGCCCGCCACCCGCGCGCTGACGCTATCGCTTGCCGAGGAAGCCCTGCGGGCGGCCCGGCGGTTGCACCCCGAGGCGCTCTACGAGCCGCTGTTCCTGCTCGCCGAAGCGCCGGCCGAAGAGGAGGGCTGGCGCCTGCCGGGAACGGCCTGGAACGGCAGGCTGGAGCAATGCTCGCGGCTGTTCCTGGTCGCCGACGAGGCGCCGGCGGCGGTGTCGCCAGCGCTGGGCCTGGCGCTCAAGCAACTGGCGCGTTCGGGAGCGGCGATCGGCGCGCTGTCCGCCGGCATTTACCCGCTGGCCCAGCTCGGCCTGCTCGACGGCTATCGCGCCGCGGTGCACTGGCGTTGGCACGATGACTTCACCGAGCGCTTCCCCAAGGTCATCGCCACCAATCACCTGTTCGAGTGGGATCGCGACCGCATGACCGCCTGCGGCGGCATGGCGGTACTCGACCTGCTGCTGGCGCTGCTGTCCCGCGACCATGGCGCTGAACTGGCCGGCGCGGTCTCGGAAGAGCTGGTGGTGGAGCGCATTCGCGAAGGCAACGAGCGCCAGCGCATCCCGCTGAAGAATCGCCTCGGCTCCAGCCATCCGAAGCTGACCCAGGCGGTACTGCTGATGGAAGCCAATATCGAGGAGCCACTGACCACCGACGAAATCGCCCAGCATGTGTGTGTTTCGCGGCGCCAGTTGGAACGGATCTTCAAGCAATACCTGAACCGCGTACCCAGCCAGTACTACTTGGAGCTGCGCCTGAACCGCGCGCGGCAGATGCTGATGCAGACCAGCAAGTCGATCATCCAGATCGGCCTGTCCTGCGGTTTCTCTTCCGGGCCGCATTTCTCCAGCGCCTACCGCAACTTCTTCGGCGTCACTCCGCGCGAGGACCGCAACCAGCGGCGCGGCGGCAGCGCCTTCGAGACGACCTTCACTCCCGTCGAACGCGGCTGATCGCCAACGGCGCGGCGGTTTCAGCCGGGCTTTGCGACGCCCCGGGAGGCGGATCGCCTCGGGAAGTCGCCGAGTTCGCGACGGGCCGTCGGAATGATCGCCTCCAGCAGTTCCAGCGGAACGTCGCTGGCGAACAGGTTGACCACGAAACGCCGGCCGGCGTCGTCGCGAAATACCTCGAACAGCGGCTGTTCGCCGCGCCAGCACTCCAGGCCGAGGCCGTCGCGCGGATTGACGTCGGAGGCGAAGACGAGACGGTAGTCGATTCCCTCGATGGGCATGGCTTGTTTCCCTGCTGTTCCCGCCCGCGGGGCGGCGTAGAAGAAGTATGCACCCGAGTGCATCGCGCGTTTACACTGCGCCTTCCCGATGCTTTCTGTCGCATTTCCGAAAGCCGCGGAAATTCCCGGGTTGGCGCTATAACAAGTTGTCGCATGGCGGCAATGCCGGCCCGGTCCCAATCCCTACAATCCTTTCATCGATAGCCGCCTTCAGGCAGGAGAAACACCGATGTCCGCTCCCCATGCGCAGGTAGAACGTGCCGATTTCGACCGGTATATGGTCCCCAACTACGCCCCCGCCGCCTTCATTCCGGTGCGAGGCGAGGGATCGCGCGTCTGGGACCAGAGCGGCCGCGAACTGATCGATTTCGCCGGCGGCATCGCCGTGACCTCCCTGGGCCACGCGCATCCGGCGCTGGTCAAGGCGCTCACCGAGCAGGCCCAGCGCATCTGGCACGTTTCCAACGTCTTCACTAACGAGCCGGCCCTGCGCCTGGCGCGCAAGCTGGTGGACGCCACCTTCGCCGAGCGGGTGTTCCTCGCCAATTCCGGCGCCGAAGCCAACGAGGCGGCCTTCAAGCTGGCTCGCCGCTACGCCAACGATGTCTACGGCCCGCAGAAGTACGAGATCATCGCCGCCAGCAACAGCTTCCACGGGCGCACCCTGTTCACCGTCAACGTCGGCGGCCAGCCGAAGTATTCCGATGGCTTCGGGCCCAAGTTCGAGGGTATCACCCACGTTCCCTACAACGACCTGGAAGCGCTGAAGGCGGCGATCTCCGACAAGACCTGCGCCGTGGTGCTGGAACCGATCCAGGGCGAGGGCGGCGTGCTGCCGGCGCAGCAGGCCTACCTGGAAGGGGCGCGCAAGCTGTGCGACGAGCACAACGCGCTGCTGGTCTTCGACGAGGTCCAGAGCGGCATGGGCCGGGTCGGCGAGCTGTTCGCCTACATGCACTACGGCGTGGTCCCGGACATCCTCTCCAGCGCCAAGAGCCTGGGCGGCGGCTTCCCTATCGGTGCGATGCTGACCACCGGCGAGATCGCCAAGCACCTGTCGGTCGGCACCCACGGCACCACCTACGGCGGCAACCCGCTGGCGTCGGCGGTGGCCGAGGCGGCGCTGGACGTGATCAATACCCCGGAAGTGCTGGATGGCGTGAAGGCCAAGCATGAGCGCTTCAAGTCCCGCCTGCAGAAGATCGGCCAGGAGTACGGCATCTTCGACGAGATCCGCGGCATGGGCCTGCTGATCGGTGCGGCGCTGACCGACGAGTGGAAGGGCAAGGCCAGGGATGTGCTCAACGCCGCCGAGAAAGAGGCGGTCATGGTGCTTCAGGCCAGCCCGGACGTGGTGCGCTTCGCGCCGAGCCTGGTGATCGACGACGCCGAGATCGACGAAGGCCTGGAGCGCTTCGAGCGCGCCGTGGCCAAGCTGGTCCGCGGCTGAGCGAACCCACGGGGCCCCGGCGCAGGCCGGGGCACCCGATGCGACATCCCGGAGCGGCCCGCGCCGGAGCCGGGAACCGTGCCGCCGTGCGTGGCGCGGGATCTTCCCTGCTGGACGTTCGAAACCGTGGCACAGGAAGGTGCCGCGGTCCCGCGCATGGATGCGGCAATCATCGTTGTCTGAGAAAGGAGTGACGCCATGTTGGTGATGCGCCCCGCCCAAGCGGCCGACCTGCCACAGGTGCAGCGTCTGGCGGCGGACAGCCCGGTAGGCGTCACGTCCTTGCCGGATGACGCCGAACGCCTGCGCGACAAGATCCTCGCTTCCGAGGCCTCGTTCGCCGCGGAGGTGAGCTACAACGGCGAGGAAAGCTATTTCTTCGTCCTCGAGGACAGCGCCAGCGGCGAGCTGGTCGGCTGCTCGGCGATCGTCGCCTCGGCCGGGTTCTCGGAACCGTTCTACAGCTTCCGCAACGAAACCTTCGTGCACGCCTCGCGCTCGCTGTCGATCCACAACAAGATCCATGTCCTCTCGCTGTGCCACGACCTTACCGGCAACAGCCTGCTGACCAGTTTCTACGTACAGCGCGACCTGGTGCAGAGCGTCTACGCCGAACTCAACTCGCGCGGTCGCCTGCTGTTCATGGCCAGCCATCCGGAGCGCTTCGCCGACGCGGTGGTGGTGGAGATCGTCGGCTACAGCGACGAGCAGGGCGAATCGCCGTTCTGGAACGCGGTCGGGCGCAACTTCTTCGACCTGAACTACATCGAGGCGGAAAAGCTCTCCGGGCTGAAGAGCCGCACCTTCCTCGCCGAACTGATGCCGCACTATCCGATCTATGTGCCACTGTTGCCGGATGCCGCCCAGGAGTCCATGGGCCAGGTCCACCCGCGAGCGCAGATCACCTTCGATATCCTGATGCGCGAAGGCTTCGAGACCGACAACTACATCGACATCTTCGATGGCGGCCCGACCCTGCACGCGCGTACCTCGGGGATTCGCTCGATCGCCCAGAGCCGGGTGGTTCCGGTGAAGATCGGCGAGGCGCCGAAGAGCGGGCGTCCATACCTGGTCACCAACGGCCAGTTGCAGGACTTCCGCGCGGTCGTGCTGGACCTGGACTGGGCGCCCGGCAAGCCGGTGGCCCTGAGTGTTGAAGCCGCCGAGGCCCTGGGCGTCGGCGAAGGCGCCAGCGTGCGCCTGGTAGCGGTCTGAAGGAGCCAGTCATGATCGTACGTCCTGTTACCAGCGCCGACCTGCCGGCCCTGATCGAGCTGGCGCGCAGCACCGGCACCGGCCTGACCACCCTGCCGGCCAACGAGCAGCGCCTGCAGCATCGCGTCAGCTGGGCCGAGAAGGCCTTCCGCGGCGAGGCCGAACGCGGCGACGCCGACTACCTGTTCGTCCTCGAGGACGACGCCGGCAAGGTCGTCGGCATCTCCGCCATCGCCGGAGCGGTGGGGCTTCGCGAACCCTGGTACAACTACCGGGTCGGCCTCACCGTGAGCGCCTCGCAGGAACTCAACATCCATCGCGAGATCCCCACGCTGTTCCTGGCCAACGACCTGACCGGCAATTCCGAGCTGTGCTCGCTGTTCCTCCACGCCGACCACCGCAGCGGCCTCAACGGCAAGCTGCTGTCGCGCGCGCGCTTCCTGTTCATCGCCGAATTCCGCCACCTGTTCGGCGACAAGCTGATCGCCGAGATGCGCGGCATGTCCGACGAGGAGGGGCGTTCGCCATTCTGGGAAAGCCTCGGCCGGCACTTCTTCAAGATGGAATTCTCCCAGGCCGACTACCTCACCGGGGTCGGCAACAAGGCCTTCATCGCCGAGCTGATGCCGAAGTTCCCGCTCTATACCTGCTTCCTCTCCGAGGAGGCGCGCGGGGTGATCGGCCGCGTCCATCCGAACACCGAGCCGGCGCTGGCCATGCTCAAGGCCGAGGGCTTCAGCTACCAGGGCTACGTCGACATCTTCGACGCCGGCCCGGCGATCGAGGCCGAGACCGACAAGATCCGCGCCATCGCCGAGAGCCAGAACCTGGTGCTGGCGGTGGGCACTCCCGGCGACGACGCCGAGCCCTACCTGATCCACAACCGCAAGCGCGAAGACTGTCGCATCACCGCCGCGCCGGCGCGGGCCGCCGCCGGCACCCTGGTGGTCGATCCGCTGACTGCCAAGCGCCTGCGCCTGTCGGCCGGCGCCTCGGTACGCGCGGTGCCGCTGTCGGCGCAGAAGCGCGGTTGAAAGCCTGATGGAGGCGTCCCGGCGAGGGCGCCCGAGGAGTCGATGATGAGTACCCATTACATTGCCGGCCAGTGGCTGGCGGGCCAGGGCGAGACCCTGGAGTCCCTCGACCCGGTTGGCCAGGGCGTGGTCTGGTCCGGGCGCGGCGCTGACGCCACCCAGGTCGACGCTGCCGTGCGCGCCGCCCGCGAGGCCTTCCCGGCCTGGGCGCGGCGCCCGCTGGAGCAGCGCATCGAGTTGCTCGAGCGCTTCGCTGCGACCCTCAAGTCCCGCGCCGACGAGCTGGCCCGAGTGATCGGCGAGGAAACCGGCAAGCCGCTGTGGGAGTCGGCCACCGAAGTGACCAGCATGGTCAGCAAGGTGGCGATCTCGGTGCAGGCGTTCCGCGAGCGTACCGGCGAGAAATCCGGTCCGCTGGCCGACGCTACCGCCGTGCTACGGCACAAGCCGCATGGCGTGGTGGCGGTATTCGGTCCCTACAATTTCCCCGGCCACCTGCCCAACGGGCATATCGTCCCGGCGCTGCTGGCCGGTAACTGCGTGGTGTTCAAGCCCAGCGAGCTGACCCCGAAGGTCGCCGAGCTGACGCTCAAGGCCTGGATCCAGGCCGGCCTGCCGGCCGGCGTGCTCAACCTGGTCCAGGGCGGTCGCGAAACCGGCGTCGCGCTGGCCGCCCACCGTGGGCTCGACGGTCTGTTCTTCACCGGGTCCAGTCGCACCGGCAACCTGCTGCACAGCCAGTTTGGCGGCCAGCCGCAGAAAATCCTGGCGCTGGAGATGGGCGGCAACAACCCGCTGGTGGTGGAGGAGGTCGCCGACCTCGACGCCGCCGTCTACACCATCATCCAGTCCGCCTTCATCTCCGCAGGCCAGCGTTGCACCTGCGCCCGCCGCCTGCTGGTGCCGCAGGGCGCCTGGGGCGACGCACTGCTGGCGCGCCTGGTGGCGGTCAGCGCTACCCTGCGGGTCGGTCGCTTCGACGAACAGCCGGCGCCGTTCATGGGCGCGGTGATTTCGCTGAGCGCCGCCGAGCACCTGCTCAAGGCCCAGGAGCATTTGATCGGCAAGGGCGCACAGCCGCTGCTGGCGATGACCCAGCCGATCGACGGCGCCGCCCTGCTGACCCCGGGCATCCTCGACGTCAGCGCGGTGGCCGAGCGACCGGACGAAGAGTTCTTCGGGCCGCTGTTGCAAGTGATCCGCTACTCCGATTTCGCTGCGGCGATCCGTGAAGCCAACGCCACCCAGTACGGCCTGGCCGCCGGGTTGCTGTCGGATTCCCGCGAGCGTTTCGAGCAGTTCCTCGTGGAAAGCCGCGCCGGCATCGTCAACTGGAACAAGCAGCTCACCGGCGCCGCCAGCAGCGCGCCGTTCGGCGGTATCGGCGCGTCCGGCAACCACCGGCCGAGCGCCTACTACGCCGCCGATTACTGCGCCTATCCGGTCGCCTCGCTGGAAAGCCCCAGCGTGTCCCTTCCTGCCACCCTGACTCCCGGGATCAGCCTATGAATGCCCATGAAGTGAATTTCGACGGCCTGGTCGGCCCGACCCACAACTACGGCGGCCTGTCCTACGGCAATGTCGCTTCGCAAAGCAACAGCCAGGCGGTGTCCAACCCGAAGGAAGCGGCGAAGCAGGGCCTGGCGAAGATGAAGGCGCTGATGGAGATGGGTTTCAAGCAGGGGGTACTCGCTCCGCAAGCCCGCCCGGATACCGCTGCGCTGCGTAGCCTGGGCTTCTCCGGCAGCGACGAGGAGGTGATCCGCCGTGCGGCGAAGGAAGCGATGCCTCTCCTCGCCGCCTGCAGCTCGGCGTCGAGCATGTGGACCGCCAATGCCGCCACGGTCAGCCCGAGTGCCGACACCGCCGACGGCCGCGTGCATTTCACCGCGGCCAACCTGAACTGCAAGTTCCACCGATCCATCGAGCATCCCACCACCAGCCGCGTGCTGGCGGCGATGTTCAACGACGAGCGGCATTTCGCCCATCACGCGGCGCTGCCGGCAGTGAGCCAGTTCGGCGACGAAGGCGCGGCCAACCACACGCGCTTCTGCAAGGACTATGGCGATGCCGGCGTGGAGTTCTTCGTCTTCGGTCGCAGCGCCTTCGACAGTCGCTTCCCGGCGCCGCAACGCTATCCGGCGCGCCAGACCCTGGAAGCCTGCCAGGCCGTCGCGCGTCTGCACGGGCTGAGCGAGGCCGGAGTGGTCTACGCTCAACAGAACCCGGCGGTGATCGACCAGGGCGTGTTCCACAACGATGTGATCTCGGTGGGCAATGGCGAGGTGCTGTTCCATCACGAGGACGCCTTCCTCGATACCGAGAAGGTCCTTGCCGAACTGCACGACAAGCTGGGCCGCCGCGGCGGCCGCTTCCGCGCCATCTGCGTGCCGCGCGACCAGGTCGCGGTGGAGGACGCGGTGAAGTCCTACCTGTTCAACAGCCAACTGCTGTCGAAGGCCGACGGTTCGATGCTGCTGGTGGTACCGGAGGAGTGCCGGAACAACCCGCGGGTCTGGAACTACCTGGACCAGCTCACCGGCGACGACGGTCCGATCCGCGAAGTGAAGGTCTTCGACCTCAAGCAGAGCATGCAGAACGGCGGCGGTCCGGCTTGCCTGCGCTTGCGCGTGGCGCTGCAGGAACGGGAGCTGGCGGCGGTGAATCCGGGGGTGATCATGAGCGCCGGCCTGTACGACACGCTGGTAGCCTGGGTCGACCGGCACTACCGCGACCGCCTGAGCGAGACCGACCTGGCCGACCCCCAACTGCTGCTGGAGTGCCGGACGGCATTGGATGAACTGACGCAGATCCTTAAACTGGGCTCGGTTTATTCCTTCCAACTCGATTGAGAGCCTCGCCACCATGTCCGATAGCCTGCAACTGATCCTCGAAGATACCGACGGCACCCAGCTGGAAACTTCCTGCACCCGTTTCGCCGTGGTCTGGCAGGGCAAGGAAGTGTGGGTCCAGCAAGCCGGCAACGGCCAGTTGCTGATCGGCGTCGACGTCGAAGACGGCGATACCGAATACACCAACCTGCTGCTGCGGCCGATGGCGACCAACCTGGTCAGCCTGCAACTGGAGATGGAGCCGATCGAAGAGGGCGACGACCACGAGCACGGCCCCGACTGCGGCTGCGACCACACCCACTGACTGAGGACATCCCATGCTCGCCCTCGGCAAACTGCTCGACTTGACCCTGGCCGGCCGCGAGCCGACCGAGAAGATCCAGCTCACCGCCGACGGCACCCGCCTGCACTGGCTGGCCGAGGGCGCGCTGGAAGTCACGCCGATCGGCGCCCGCGATAACGGCGTCGACCTGTTGCTCTCGGCCGGTATCCACGGCAACGAGACCGCGCCCATCGAACTGCTCGAACGGCTGATCCGCAAGGTCGCCGCTGGCACCCTCAAGCCTGCCGCCAGGGTCCTCTTCCTGTTCGGCAACCCCGAAGCCATCCGCCGCGGCGAGCGCTACGTCGAACAGGACATGAACCGCCTGTTCAACGGTCGCCACGAGGAGGGCAGCGGCAACGAGGCCTTCCGTGCCGCCGAGCTGGAGCGCCTGGCCCAGGTGTTCTTCAGCAAGACCGAGCGAGTCCACCTGCACTACGACCTGCATACCGCGATCCGCGGCTCGAAGATCGAGCAGTTCGCCCTCTACCCCTGGGCCGAAGGCCGCGAGCATTCCCGCAGCGAACTGGCCCGCCTGCGCGACGCCGGCATCGAGGCGGTGCTGTTGCAGAACAAGCCGGGCATCACCTTCAGCGCCTACACCTACGGCCAGCTCGGCGCGGAGGCCTTTACCCTGGAACTGGGCAAGGCACGTCCGTTCGGAGAGAACCAGGAGGTCAACCTGGAGCGCCTGGAGCGGAGCCTGGAGCTGCTGATCGACGGCAGCGAGGAACAGCCGGACGGCTCCCGGCTCGACGGCCTCAAGCTGTTCAGCGTGTCGCGCGAGGTGATCAAGCACAGCGACCACTTCCGCCTGCACCTCGACGACGACGTGGCCAACTTCACCGAACTCTCGCCGGGCTACCTGCTGGCCGAGGATATCGGCGGTACGCGCTGGGTGGTGGACGAGGTCGGCGCGCGCATCATCTTCCCCAATCCACGGGTGAAGAACGGCCTGCGTGCCGGAATCCTGGTGGTGCCGGCCAAGCTCTGAGGCGTATCGGCCTTCCCTCTCGATCATGACGGAGCGCTTCGGCGCTCCGTTTCCGTTGCGGCCGGGAAGATTTCCCGACTTCCCTTGTGGCTGTCGGTAGAGCGCCGTAGGATCGGGCTTTTCCGCCGAACCGAGGAGCCCTCCGTGCCTGTCATCGACCTGCGCAGCGACACCGTCACCCAGCCCACCGCCGGCATGCGCGAAGCCATGGCCGCGGCCGAACTGGGCGACGACGTCTATGGCGAGGACCCCACGGTCAACCGCCTGGAGGCCGAACTGGCGGCGCGCCTGGGCTTCGCCGCGGCGCTCTTCGTACCGACCGGGACCATGAGCAACCTGCTCGGATTGATGGCCCACTGCGAGCGCGGCGACGAATACATCGTCGGCCAGCAGGCGCATACCTACAAATACGAGGGCGGCGGTGCCGCGGTGCTGGGCTCGATCCAGCCGCAGCCGATCGACGGCGAGGCCGACGGATCGCTCCACCTGGACAAGGTCGCGGCGGCGATCAAGGCCGACGATTTCCACTTCGCCAGGACCCGCCTGCTGGCCCTGGAAAACACCATGCAGGGCAAGGTGCTGCCGCTCGACTACCTGGCCGCGGCGCGCGCCTTCACTCGCGCGCGTGGCCTGGCCCTGCACCTGGATGGCGCGCGCCTGTACAACGCGGCGGTGAAGCTGGGCGTAGACGCCAGCGAGATCACCCGACACTTCGACTCGGTGTCGGTGTGCCTGTCCAAGGGCCTCGGTGCGCCGGTGGGCTCGGTGCTTTGCGGCAGCGTAGAACTGATCGGCAAGGCCCGCCGCTGGCGCAAGATGGTCGGCGGCGGGATGCGCCAGGCCGGCCTGTTGGCGGCTGCCGGACTGTACGCCCTCGACCACCAGGTGGCACGCCTGGCCGACGACCACGCCAACGCCGCGCGCCTGGGCGACGGGCTGCGCGAACTGGGCTATGCGGTGGAGCCGGTGCAGACCAACATGGTCTATGTCGATGTCGGCGAGCGGGCGGTCGCGCTGCGCGACTTCCTCGCCGAGCGCGGGGTGCGGATCAGCGCGGCGGCGCGTTTGCGCCTGGTCACCCACCTGGACGTTTCCGCCGAGTCCATAGGACAAGTACTGGATGCCTTCGCGGCCTTTCGTCGCTCATAAGCGAAAAGGTCGGCAATAGGCAATAACTATCGCGCAAATACACTACAACCTTGCCCAAGGGCCGATATAATGCGGCCCTTTGCCGGCGATTCGTGGCCGCCAATTTTCCGTGGAAGAACCTATGAAAAGCGCTGAAATCCGTGAAGCCTTCCTCCGCTTCTTCGAAGAGAAGGGACACACCCGTGTCGCTTCCAGTTCGCTGATCCCGGCGAACGATCCGACCCTGCTGTTCACCAACGCGGGCATGAACCAGTTCAAGGACTGCTTCCTCGGCCTGGAAAAGCGCGCCTACACCCGTGCGACCACCAGCCAGAAATGCGTGCGCGCCGGCGGCAAGCACAACGACCTGGAAAACGTCGGCTACACCGCGCGGCACCACACCTTCTTCGAAATGCTGGGTAACTTCAGCTTCGGCGACTATTTCAAGCGCGACGCCATCCATTACGCCTGGGAGTTCCTCACCGGCGAGAAATGGCTGAACCTGCCCAAGGAAAAGCTCTGGGTCACCGTCTACGCCACCGACGACGAGGCCTACGACATCTGGACCAAGGAAGTCGGCGTGCCCGCCGAGCGTATGGTGCGGATCGGCGACAACAAGGGCGCGCCCTATGCGTCCGACAACTTCTGGGCGATGGGCGATACCGGACCCTGCGGTCCCTGCACCGAGATCTTCTTCGACCATGGGCCGGAGATCTGGGGCGGCCCGCCCGGTTCGCCGGAAGAGGACGGCGACCGCTACATCGAGATCTGGAACAACGTGTTCATGCAGTTCAACCGCACCGCGGACGGCGTCATGCACCCGCTGCCGGCGCCGAGCGTGGACACCGGCATGGGCCTGGAGCGCGTCAGCGCGGTACTCCAGCACGTGCACTCGAACTATGAGATCGACCTGTTCCAGAACCTGCTGAAAGCCTCCGCCGAGGCCATCGGCTGCGCCAACGACGACGCGCCGTCGCTGAAGGTGGTAGCCGACCACATCCGTTCCTGCAGCTTCCTGATCGCCGACGGCGTACTGCCGTCCAACGAGGGTCGCGGCTACGTCTTGCGGCGGATCATCCGCCGCGCCTGCCGCCACGGCAACAAGCTGGGCGCCAGGGGCACCTTCTTCCACAAGATCGTCGCAGCGCTGGTCGCCGAGATGGGCGATGCCTTCCCCGAGCTGAAGCAACAGCAGGCACACATCGAGCGCGTGCTGAAGACCGAGGAAGAACAGTTCGCCAAGACCCTGGAGCAAGGCCTGAAGATCCTCGAACAGGACCTCGCCGAACTGCAGGGCAGCGTGATTCCCGGCAACGTGGTGTTCAAGCTGTACGACACCTATGGCTTCCCGGTCGACCTGACCAATGACATCGCCCGCGAGCGCGAGCTGACCATCGACGAGGACGGCTTCGAGCGCGAGATGGAGGCCCAGCGCGAGCGCGCCCGCGCTTCCAGCGCCTTCGGCATGGACTACAACAGCCTGGTCAAGGTCGACGGCGAGACCCGCTTCCTCGGCTATCAGGGCGTCTCCGGCGCCGGGCAGATCGTCGCGCTGTTCAGGGACGGCCAGGCCGTCGAGCGCCTGGAGGAGGGCGAGGAGGGCGTCGTGGTCCTCGACCAGACGCCGTTCTACGCCGAGTCCGGCGGCCAGGTCGGCGACAGTGGCTACCTCGAGGCGGCTGGCGTGCGCTTCGACGTGCGCGATACCACCAAGGCTGGCGGCGCGCACCTGCACCATGGCGTGGTCGCCCGGGGCAACCTGAGCGTCGGCGGCGCGGTCAAGGCCGAGGTCGACGCCTCGGTACGCCAGGCCACCGCGCTCAACCACTCCGCGACCCACCTGCTGCATGCCGCGCTGCGCCAGGTACTGGGCGACCACGTACAACAGAAGGGCTCGCTGGTGGACAGCCAGCGCCTGCGTTTCGACTTCAGCCACTTCGAGGCGATCAAGGCGGAACAACTGAAGGCCCTGGAGGATATCGTCAACGCCGAAATCCGTCGCAACACCGAGGTCGAGACCGAGGAAACCGATATCGACACCGCCAAGGCCAAGGGCGCCATGGCGCTGTTCGGCGAGAAGTACGGCGACCAGGTGCGCGTACTGAGCATGGGCGGCGATTTCTCCGTCGAGCTGTGCGGTGGCACCCACGTATCCCGCACCGGCGACATCGGCCTGTTCAAGATCACCAGCGAGGGTGGCGTGGCTGCTGGCGTACGCCGTATCGAGGCGGTCACCGGCGCGGCGGCGCTGGCCTACCTGAACGGTGCCGAGGAGCAGCTCAAGGAAGCCGCCAGCCTGGTCAAGGGCAGCCGCGACAACCTGCTGGACAAGCTCGGCGCCCTGCTGGAGCGCAACCGCTCGCTGGAGAAGGAGCTGGAACAGCTCAAGGCCAAGGCTGCCAGCGCGGCCGGCGACGACCTTTCGGCGGCGGCGGTGGAAATCAAGGGCGCGAAGGTACTCGCCGCGCGCCTCGATGGTCTGGACGGCAAGGCGCTGCTGGCGCTGGTCGACCAGTTGAAGAACAAGCTCGGCCGCGCAGTGATCCTGCTCGGCGGCGAGCTGGACGGGAAGGTCGTACTGGTCGCAGGCGTGACCCAGGACCTGACCGGCCAACTGAAGGCCGGCGAGCTTATGAAGCAAGCCGCGGCGGCAGTTGGTGGCAAAGGTGGCGGACGCCCGGATATGGCCCAGGGCGGCGGCACCGATGCAGCGAAATTGGACGAGGCCCTGGCCCTGGCCCAGCGCTTCGTCGAGCAAGGGCTCTGATGCCATGCCGGCCCCGCGCCAGAGCGACGCGGGGCCGGGCGGCCAGCGCCCCTTGATGCCCGGCCGGCGGTGCGCCCCGCCAGTCCGGGTAGCGAAAGAATGTGGCAGGTTCAAAAGGGCGCCCTTCACGGAATCAGGCGGTTTGAAATGGCTTTGATCGTACAGAAGTTTGGAGGGACCTCCGTCGGCACCGTCGAGCGTATCGAGCAGGTGGCCGAGAAGGTGAAGAAATTCCGCGAAGCGGGCGATGACGTCGTCGTGGTGGTATCCGCCATGAGCGGGGAGACCAACCGTCTGATCGGCCTGGCCAACCAGATCATGGAGCAGCCGGTTCCGCGCGAACTGGACGTCATGGTCTCGACCGGAGAGCAGGTGACCATCGCCCTGCTCAGCATGGCCCTGATCAAGCGCGGCGTGCCGGCGGTCTCCTATACCGGCAACCAGGTGCGTATCCTCACCGACAGCGCGCACACCAAGGCGCGCATCCTGCACATCGACGACACCCACATCCGCGCCGACCTCAAGGCCGGCAGGGTAGTGGTGGTCGCCGGTTTCCAGGGCGTCGACGGCAACGGCAACATCACCACGCTGGGCCGCGGCGGTTCCGATACCACCGGGGTGGCCCTGGCGGCGGCGTTGAAGGCCGACGAATGCCAGATCTACACCGACGTCGACGGCGTCTACACCACCGATCCGCGCGTAGTGCCGCAGGCCCGTCGGCTGGACAAGATCACCTTCGAGGAAATGCTGGAAATGGCCAGCCTCGGTTCCAAGGTGCTGCAGATCCGGGCGGTCGAGTTCGCCGGCAAGTACAACGTTCCGCTGCGCGTGCTGCACAGCTTCCAGGAGGGTCCGGGCACCCTCATTACTATCGATGATGAAGAGGAATCCATGGAACAGCCGATCATCTCCGGCATCGCCTTCAACCGCGACGAAGCCAAGCTGACCATCCGTGGCGTACCCGATACCCCCGGCGTGGCCTTCAAGATCCTCGGGCCGATCAGTGCCGCCAATGTGGAAGTCGACATGATCGTGCAGAACGTGGCGCACGATAACACCACCGACTTCACCTTCACGGTGCATCGCAACGATTACCTGAACGCCCTGGAAATCCTCAAGCAGACCGCCGCCAACATCGGCGCGCGCGAAGCCATCGGCGACACCAACATCGCCAAGGTTTCCATCGTCGGCGTCGGCATGCGTTCGCACGCCGGCGTGGCCAGCCGCATGTTCGAAGCGCTGGCCAAGGAAAGCATCAACATCCAGATGATCTCCACCTCGGAAATCAAGGTTTCCGTGGTGATCGAAGAGAAGTACCTGGAACTGGCGGTACGTGCTCTGCACACGGCGTTCGAGCTCGACGCGCCGGCGCGACAGGGTGAGTGACGCTGACAGGCGAAAGGCGCGGCAACCCCGCGCCTTTTGTCGTTTTTGACCGTTTGGCAGGAACTTTCATTCCGGCGGGACTGGTCAATACTGGGTGAAGGATCGCGCTCTTGATTTCTGCGGATCCGCCGCCATTTCTTTTTTGCAGACTGTTGTCCTGAAATATTCGCGTGAGGAGAAAGGAATGCTGATTCTGACTCGTCGGGTCGGAGAGACCCTGATGGTAGGTGACGACGTCACCGTGACGGTACTGGGTGTCAAAGGGAACCAGGTGCGCATCGGCGTCAACGCGCCGAAGGAAGTCGCCGTACACCGGGAGGAAATTTACCAGCGCATCCAGAAAGAGAAAGATCAAGAGCCAAACCATTAATTTTTATCTAATTTTCCCTTTGCAAACGGGGTAAAGATGGGTATCATGCGCCCCGTGTTGCGGAGAGGTGGCCGAGTGGCCGAAGGCGCTCCCCTGCTAAGGGAGTACACCTCAAAAGGGTGTCGGGGGTTCGAATCCCCCCCTCTCCGCCATTCAAGTGTTAGAGGTTGATTCAGGCGGCGAAAGCCATCTTGGTAACTAAGTTACTGATTTGATTGAAAAAATCGCTTGACGGATAAAATCCACAATCTATAATGCGCCCCCACGACGCACTCATAGCTCAGCTGGATAGAGTACTCGGCTACGAACCGAGCGGTCGGAGGTTCGAATCCTCCTGAGTGCGCCATATTTCGAAGGGTTCCTCTCGTCAGGGGCTCGGCGAGCGAAGGATCGACAGTTGCGGTCTTTCACGGTAAAACAAGCGTTACCGGCAGGTGGCCGGAAAAAGCACCGACACGCACTCATAGCTCAGCTGGATAGAGTACTCGGCTACGAACCGAGCGGTCGGAGGTTCGAATCCTCCTGAGTGCGCCATACCGAAAGGGCCTGCAGCAATGCAGGCCCTTTTTCTTTGCCCGGGATTTTTCTTCCGCCGGAACGCGGCCCCGTCGTCAGGCGGGGCGGGAAGGGGTCAGACCAGCACCGAGTACCAGAACACCCGGCCGATCACGTTGATGTGCTCGGCGGCTTCCTGGGGCTCGTAGCGCTCGTCCGGATGCTCGTCACTGTTGAAGCTGCGAATGCGCAGGCCGCCGCCTGGAAGGCGGTAAAGCAGTTTCACGCGCAGTTGGCCGTCGTGGTCGAAGGCGTACATGTCGCCGTCCTTGATCGTCCGCGCGCTAGTGTCCACGCCTACCGTGCTGCCGTCCGGCAGCACCGGCTCCATGCTGTTGCCGCTGACCGTGACGCAGGCTGCACTGGCCGGATCGATGTTCTTCTTGCGCAGGGTGTACTTGCCGAAGCGCAGCTTGCGCCCGCCGGTCTGCAGGATCACCGTGCTGCCCTTGCCGCCGGACAGCTCGATCTCCTTGTAGAAGGGCAGTTCGATCTCGTCGGCATCCAGGGGCGTTTCGTCGTCCCATGACTCTACTGCGCCAAGCCAACTGGCATTGGGGCCTGCATTCGCCTGGCCGCGCTCGGCGAGCATCTCGCCACGACCTTCCGCCAGCCACAGGGGGTTGACGCCGCAGGCGCCGGCGATCTGCGCGACGAAGCTGGTGGCGCGGGACTTGCCGCGCTCCAGATCGGAAATGGAGGTCTGGGTCATGCCTACCGCCTGGGCAAGCTGGACCTGGCTGAGATGGGCGTGCTTGCGCGCCGCCTTGATGCGATCTTTGAGTTCCATAGGTGGAAAGACTAAGGGTGTGCCTGTGGCATTGCAAGCGTCCGTATATGGGTATTACCATAATTTCAGCGCTTTCCTACTCGCGTCGGGTAGGACGGCGGCCCAACACAGCCACTGCGGGTGGCTAATGCGAGCGGCCAGCCAGGTGGGCCGGCCAAGGAGGGAATACCATGTTTCAAAGTACCGAGCAGGCGCTGGCCGTGGCCTACTGGATGTTCGAGCACCAGCCGGGACCGAAGTCGTCGACGGCGATGGTGATCGATGGCCTGCGCGAGCGCTTCGATCGCAGCTTCATCGAACACCTGCCCAGCGGTTTGAGTCCGCACGAATGGCAGGCCCAGGCGGTGATGACCGTGCGTTTCGCCCAGCGCCAGCTGGCTGCGCACCCACTGGAGCTGGCGGTGGTGCGGGCCGAGTTCGCCCGCGGGCGGGATTTCGTCCTTGGCCTGGCGGCTTTGCGCGACTGGCTGAAGCCCGGGGCCGACCCGATCGAGCAGCGGGCAACCCTGGCCTTGCTGATGCGCATGTTCCGTCGTCCGCCGTCGAGCATCCGCGAGATCGAGCGACTCAGCGGGCTGTCGAAGAGCACCCTGCATCGCTGGGACAAGGAATGGCGCGAGCGGGTCGTCGCTTTGCTGCGCCAGGCCTTGCAGCGGCTGGAGGAGCCGATGGCGGAGGTGGGGATCGTGGGCGAGCGCTAAAAAAATTTCTGTATGAAAACGGGTTTTCCCATATTGACGCTATGGGACGATAAAGGTATAAATTCTCCACGATTGAAATTCCTCTGGCCGAAGCCCGCCGATGCGGGCTTCGGCCGTTCCGGGCCCGCCTTTTCGGCGGGCCTTTGCATTTCCGGGAGTCATCCATGTCCGAGCCAAGCTCTGCGGCCTCCGCCGCCAGCGCAATGGCTGGCGTCGGCCTGGCCATGTACCTGCCGGGTATCGATGGCAACGCCTTGCTGGGAGGCTTCGGCGGCGCCATCTTCTTTGTCGTGTTCGCCCGTGACTACAACGCCCTGACCCGCCTCGGCTACCTGCTGGTGTCCTGGGTCGGCGGCTATTACGCCGGAATCGAGGCGCTCGGCCGCGGGTTGACCCAGACCAGCGGCATGGCCGCCTTCGTCGCCGCGACCCTCTGCGTGACCGGCGGCATCGGCATGCTCGAGTGGATGCGTGGCGGCGAACTGCCCAGCTGGATGCGCGGGCTGTTGCGCCGCCGGGGAGGCAAGTCCGATGGTTGATCCGCTGTCCACCCTGACCGTGCTGGTCTGCTCGGCGATCTGCATGCGCCTGATCACCTATCGCCGCGCCGGCGCGCGTTTCCGCCCCGGCGTTTCCCTGTGCGCCTACCTGCTGGCGTTGTGCACCGGCTGCCAGGCGCTGGGAATAGTGGCCGGGTTGTATCGTGCCGAGCACCTCTCGCCGTGGATGCTCGGGGTACTGCTGGTGCTGCTGGTCCTGCTGTTGCAGGCGCGCGGCAACCTGGCGCGGGTCCTGCGCCTGCATTGAACGAACGTACTTCGCTCCGGCCTGGCCGGCGGTTGTATCCGCCGCGTCGGTGCCTGTCCGTCATCCATCCATCCTGAAAAAGGAGTTCGCCATGTCCAGTGCAACCGTGCGCCTGGATCACGCCGCCCTGCGCGAAACGTTGCGGCAGTTGTTCGGCCTGCCCGCCGGCAGCGTCATCGATGCCGATCAACTGCTGGCCCCGCCGGCCATCCCCTTCATGACCTTGCGCCTGGAGTCCTCGAGCCTGCTTGGCAAGGTGCGGCGGGAGTTTTCCGCCAGTGGCGAGCAGGAGTCCCTGCTGGCCAGTTGCGAGAGCATCTTTCGCCTGACCTGGCATGGTCCTGAGGCGCACCAGTACCTGCAGGATGCCCGCTGCCTGCTGCAGTCAGGCAATGCCGGCGAGCGCCTGCGCGTGCTGAAGGCCAGCCTGCTGCGCCTGACACCCATCGAAAACCTGTCCGTCGTGCAGGATGGCCAGGCGCTGGGGCAGGCTCGTTTCGACCTTGTTCTCGCTCACGAACACGTGCTGCTCGTCGACCTCGAGCGCACCGCTCCCGGGCAGGCCTCCGGGGGGACGGGTGGAACGGCTTCCTAGAGGTCGTTGCGATGCATCGTAGCGATGCCATCCATACATAGAGGAGAGATCCATGGTCATGTTGATCAATCGTCACGTCGGCATCGTTCGCCTGGATGCGGTGATTTCCGAAAACCTCGCGCAGGCTGCCGTCAGCGCGCGCGGCGACCAGCTCATCACCATCGTCGGCAGCATTGTCGACCATGCGCCCGCTGGCGAGCCGTTGCCCTCCTTGCTGCCGATGGAGGGAGGCAGCCGCGCGTTGAACGAGTGCCGTGTGCGCAAGGGCATCGCTGCCTTGACTTCACTGCAAGGCGCTTCCGAAACGGTGGACGTGCAAACGGGATTCCACCTGTATCGCGGTCTGTTCATCACGCGCGTTGTTGCCCGGCGAACCGCAGAAAGAGGATTGAGCCTGACCATAACCGCCAGCCAGAGGCGTGCGCGGCGGGCAGGCGGTAGGTTGCTGAAGACTGTCGTCCGTCTTTTCCATGCAGGCAGGGCGACACCCTGCCCGGCACGCTAAGGGCGATGCCGGTCCTGCTTTCATCGGTATGAGGACGGCCCGGCCTTAGCTCCCGGGATCGACTCGCTCCACCCGGTACCTTCCCTTTCCCTTCACACATCCCTCCTGATCGAAGCTCACGCTTCTCGCTCCCCGTCGCTTGTCGGCCTTGTACTGATAACGCACCTCCGCATTGTTCCCGCTGACCCGGTCCGGCTTTCCCAGCGCCCGCTCCACATCGGAGCGGGTCATTCCCGCCATGATCCGCTGCTCCACGATCGCCTTGCGGCGTTCCTTCTCGTCCAGGCGTCTGCCGCAGCGATCTTCTCTTTCTCCGATCACCGCGAGCGGCACGCTTTTCCGGCCGATGGACGCCTTTTTCGTCTTCGTCTCGGCCATCGGCGTGACGCTCCTGCCTCCCGGCGGCGGGTTGTCCGCCACGACGGTCTCGCCGGCCTGCCCGGCGGGGCAACCGAGTTGGGTGAAGCTGACATGGCCGCTGGCGTCTTCGCAGCGGAATACCGCAGCGGCCTCGCAGGTGGACGCCAGCGAGAGGAGGAGAAGGAGGGACAGGGAACGCATGGGCGGCACTCCGGGTCGGATAAGGGTGAGTGCAGGCTAACGCGTTGCCTTTTTCCGCGGGGCCGAGTGTCCTGAGTGAAATTTCCGGCGTCGCAGTCAGGCGTCGAGTGACGATGAACTTTGTGCCGCAAGCGCTTGTTCTTGCCGCCATTTTGTAACGCGCAAAACGCAAGCGGAGTGTTATCATTATCCGTATCTGCCCCGAGAGGGCCCTTGGAACACCCCCATGGACTTACCCAGTAGAAACTCGAACAGTTTCCCGTTTGACCAATCACGTTTCTGATTGACCCCTTTGGCGTGCTCCGCTACTGGGGGTGGAGCGCGCTATGACCGAAGTAGAAGCCAAGAAGCCGCAGGAAAGCCTGCAGGACCGCCTAGCGCAGGTGGTCGAACTGCTGCATCGCCACAAGGTGGTGGAAGACCTGACCCATCGTCAGGAAGGCCAGCACCATGACCGGGTGGAAAACCTCGTCCACCGGCAGAATCTCGTAGAACTCCAGCGCAAGCTGGAGGAACTGCACCCCGCCGACATCGCCCACATCCTCGAATCGCTGCCGCTGGACGACCGCCTGACGGTCTGGCAACTGGTCAAGTCCGAGGACGACGGCGACATCCTCCTCGAAGTCTCCGACGCGGTCCGGGAAACCCTGATCGCGGACATGGACGACCACGAGATCATCGCCGCGACCAAGGACCTGGACGCCGACGAACTCGCCGACCTGGCACCGGAACTGCCGCGCGACGTGGTCCATGAACTGATGGAAAGCCTCGACGCGCAGCAGCGCGAGCGAGTGCGTTCGGCGCTGTCCTACGAGGAGGACCAGGTCGGCGCGCTGATGGACTTCGAGATGGTCACCATCCGCGAGGACGTCAGCCTGGAAGTGGTGCTGCGCTACCTGCGCCGCCTGAAGGAACTGCCCGGGCATACCGACAAACTGTTCGTGGTCGACTACGACGGCGTGCTCAAGGGCGTGCTGCCGATCAAGCGCCTGCTGGTCAACGATCCGGACAAGCAAGTGCTGGAAGTCATGGCCACCGACCCGGTGACCTTCCACCCGGACGAGGACGGCTACGACGCCGCCCAGGCATTCGAGCGTTACGACCTGATTTCCGCGCCGGTGGTGGACAAGGGCGGCAAGCTGATCGGTCGTCTGACCATCGACGAGATGGTCGACCTGATCCGTGAGGAAAGCGAAAGCGAAGTCCTCAACATGGCCGGTCTGCGTGAAGAAGAAGACATCTTCGCCTCGGTCTGGAAGTCGGTGCGCAACCGCTGGGCCTGGCTGGCCACCAACCTGATCACCGCCTTCGTCGCCTCGCGGGTGATCGGTCTGTTCGAAGGCTCCATCGAGAAACTGGTGGCGCTGGCCGCGCTGATGCCGATCGTTGCCGGCATCGGTGGCAATTCCGGCAACCAGACCATCACCATGATCGTCCGCGCCATCGCGCTCGACCAGGTACAGCCGACCAGCAACAGTCGCAACCGCCTGCTGCGCAAGGAGCTTGGCGTCGCGCTGGTCAACGGCCTGGCGTGGGGCGGAGTGATCGGCGTGGTGGCCTTCTATCTTTACGGCAACTGGGAACTGGGCGTGGTGATGACCGCCGCGATGACCCTGAACCTGCTGCTGGCGGCGATGATGGGAGTGCTGATCCCGATGACCCTGCATCGTTTCGGACGCGATCCGGCGATGGGCTCCAGCGTGATGATCACTGCGATGACCGACAGCGGCGGTTTCTTCATCTTCCTCGGCCTGGCGACGATCTTCCTGATGTAGCCGGAGCGCCACGCGAGAAGCCGCCCACGGGCGGCTTTTTTCATGGCGGTCAGATCAGCGGGGAAACCTTCGGTGGCGACCAGGACAGCACGCTCAGGCAGCGATCGCCGCCATTGACGAAATACTCGTCGACGGCCTTGGTCTCGCGGGCGACGAAGCCCTCGCGACGGCATTCCTGGTCCAGCCAGCCGCCTTGCTCGACCCGGTACAGCCAACCCTCGGATGCCGCACAGGCTGGCCAGAATTCCAGCAGGTCGGCAGCGTCGAGCTGGCGCAGGCCTTCGACTTCGACGAACTCGACGCGCCAGGTGCGCTGGTTGGCGAGGTCGCGGACGAGGATGGTCAGGCCGGCGCGATCCTGGCGGCACTCCAGGAACCAGGGGTCGACGCAGGGCGGCGCCTGGAGCAGAACCGCCAGCAGCGGCTCCGCGCGTTCAGCCACGGACGCGCAGGGTCAGGCCCTTGAGGAAGTTGCGCAGCAACTGGTCGCCGCAGGTCCGGTAGTTGCTGTGGCCGGGCTTGCGAAACAGGGCGCTCAGCTCGGGTTTGGAGACCGGGAAGTCGACGCTGTCGAGGATGGCATGGAGGTCTTCCTCCTTGAGTTCGAAGGCGACCCGCAGCTTCTTCAGGATCATGTTGTTGCTCAACGGCAGCTCCAGCGGCGGTAGCGGACGCGACTCGTCGCGACCGCGGCGCTGGATGATCAGTCCGTCCAGGCAGCGCGCCAGGTAGCGGTCGGGGCAGGCCTGGAAGCCGTCTTCGTCTTCCTTCTTCAGGTAAGCCTCGAGCAGGTCCGCTTCGACTTGCTCGCCGAACGGGGCGGCCAGTTCGGCCAGATGTGCATCGGGAAGATCCAGCAGGTAGCGCAGGCTGCGTAGTACGTCGTTGTTGAGCATCGTGCTCTCCGGAACGGTTGGCGATGAAAAGCCCCGCGGGGCGGGGCTCTTCAGGGAGGCTCAGACCAGCTCGGCCCAGAGGTCGTACTCGTCGGCATCGGTGATGCGCACGCGGACCTTGTCGCCCGGCTTCAGCTCGTCGCTGTCGACGAACACGTTGCCGTCGATTTCCGGAGCGTCGGCCCAGGAGCGGCCGACCGCGCCCTGTTCGTCGACTTCGTCGATCAGCACTTCGATTTCCTTGCCCACCTTGAGCTGCAGGCGAGCGGCGGAAATCGCCTGCTGGTGGGCCATGAAGCGTTCCCAGCGGTCCTGCTTGACCTCGTCCGGCACCGGCTCCAGGCCCAGCTCGTTGGCCGGAGCGCCTTCGACGGGGGAGTACTGGAAGCAGCCGACGCGGTCGAGCTGGGCTTCCGTCAGCCAGTCGAGCAGGTACTGGAAGTCTTCTTCGGTTTCGCCCGGGAAGCCGACGATGAAGGTCGAGCGGATGGTCAGTTCCGGGCAGATCTCGCGCCACTGCTTGATCCGGGCCAGGGTCTTGTCCTCGAAGGCCGGGCGCTTCATGGCCTTGAGCACCTTCGGGCTGGCGTGCTGGAAGGGGATGTCGAGGTACGGCAGGAGCTTGCCGGCGGCCATCAGCGGGATCACGTCGTCGACGTTGGGGTACGGGTAGACGTAGTGCAGGCGAACCCACACGCCCATGCTGCTCAGCGCCTCGCAGAGTTCCTTCATGCGGGTCTTGACCGGCTGGCCGTTCCAGAAGTCGGTCTTGTACTTCAGGTCCACGCCGTAGGCGCTGGTGTCCTGGGAAATCACCAGGAGTTCCTTGACCCCGGCCTTGACCAGGCGCTCGGCCTCGCTCAGCACGTCGCCGACCGGCCGGCTGACCAGCTTGCCGCGCATGGACGGGATGATGCAGAAGCTGCAACTGTGGTTGCAGCCTTCGGAAATCTTCAGGTAGGCGTAGTGGCGCGGGGTCAGCTTGACGCCTTGCGGCGGGACCAGGTCGACCAGCGGGTTGTGTTCGGTCTTCGGCGGCACCACTTCGTGCACCGCGGTAACCACCTGCTCGTACTGTTGCGGGCCGGTGACCGCCAGCACGCTTGGATGCACGTCGCGGATCGCGTGCTCTTCCACGCCCATGCAGCCGGTGACGATGACCTTGCCGTTCTCGGCGATGGCTTCGCCGATCACTTCCAGGGACTCGGCCTTGGCGCTGTCGATGAAACCGCAGGTGTTGACCACCACGACGTCGGCGTCTTCGTAGGTCGGAACGACCTCATAGCCTTCCATGCGCAGCTGGGTGAGGATGCGCTCGGAGTCGACCAGCGCCTTGGGGCATCCAAGACTGACGAAGCCGACTTTGGGAGTGGGGGTGGACATGGCTAACCTCGGTAGGCGGGCGCGCTTGCTGGCGCCTCTGATCAAAAAGTGCGCAATTCTAGCGGCAGCGCCGCGGCTTTTCCAGTCTCCCGTGCAGCTCTTTTCCGGCCCTGGAAAAACTCACCGCGGGCGCTCGGCAATCGGCTCCCCGGCCTTCTATAGTCATAGCAGTCCGTGGCCTCGGCGCTTGCATCGCGGACGGCATGGGCGCAGCATTTGCCGAATTTTTCCGGGGGAAAGCGTTTCATGAGTGATGCAGCGACGCGTGCCGAGGAGACGTCGGAGGGGCATTCCAGCTCTGCCATCGGCCTGATGGTCGGGGCGGTTGGAGTCTGCTATGGGGATATCGGCACCAGTCCCTTGTATACCCTGAAAGAGGTCTTCATCGGCGGCTACGGGGTGCAGGCCAACCACGATGGCGTCCTTGGCGTGCTGTCGCTGATCTTCTGGTCGCTGGTCTGGGTCGTTTCCATCAAGTACGTGATCTTCGTCCTGCGTGCCGACAACCAGGGCGAGGGCGGGGTGATGGCGCTGTCGGCCCTGGCGCGCCGGGCGGCGGCGCCGTTCGGCAGGCTGCAGACTTTCGTGGTGGTTGCCGGCCTGATCGGCGCGGCGCTGTTCTACGGCGACAGCATGATCACCCCGGCGATCTCGGTACTGTCGGCGGTAGAAGGGCTGGAGATCGCCTTCGACGGCCTGGAGCACTGGACGGTACCGCTGGCGCTTATCGTGCTGATCGGCCTGTTCCTGATCCAGAAGCACGGCACCGCGCGGATCGGCATCCTGTTCGGCCCGGTCATGGTGCTCTGGTTCGGCGCCCTGGCGGCGCTGGGCGTCTACGGGGTGATCCAGCAGCCGGAAGTGCTGCAGGCGATGAACCCTGTATGGGCCGTGCGTTTCTTCAGCTCGCATCCCGGCATCGGTGTCGCCATCCTCGGCGCCACCGTACTGGCGCTGACCGGCGCCGAGGCGCTGTACGCCGACATGGGCCACTTCGGTCGCAAGCCGATCGCCCGTGCCTGGTTCCTGCTGGTGCTGCCGGCGCTGGTGCTGAACTACTTCGGCCAGGGCGCGACCATCCTTTCCAACGCCGAGGCGGCGCGCAACCCCTTCTACCTGCTGGCGCCGGGCTGGGCGCTGCTGCCGATGGTGGCGCTGTCCACCCTGGCCACGGTGATCGCCTCCCAGGCGGTGATCTCCGGCGCCTTCTCCCTGACCCGCCAGGCGATCCAGCTCGGCTACGTGCCGCGGATGACCATCCAGCACACTTCCAGCCACGAGCAGGGGCAGATCTACATCGGCGGGGTGAATTGGGCGCTGATGGTCGGCGTGGTCCTGCTGGTGCTCGGCTTCGAGTCCTCGGCGTCGCTGGCGGCTGCCTACGGCGTGGCGGTGACCGGAACCATGCTGATCACCACCCTGCTGATGGGCGTGGTGATCTGGCGCCTGTGGAAATGGCCGCTGTGGCTGGGCGTCCCGTTCTTCTGCGTGATGCTCGCGGTAGACAGCCTGTTCTTCGCCGCCAACCTGCCCAAGGTGATCCAGGGCGGCGCCTTCCCGGTCATCGCGGGTATCGTCATCTTCATCCTGATGTCCACCTGGAAGCGTGGCCGCCAACTGCTGGTGGAGCGTCTCGACGAGGGCTCGCTGCCGCTCTCGGTGTTCATTTCCAGCATGCGCGTGCAGCCGCCGCACCGGGTCCAGGGGACCGCGGTGTTCCTTACCGCGCGTACCGACGCGGTGCCTCACGCGCTGCTGCACAACCTGTTGCACAACCAGGTGCTGCACGAGCAGGTGGTGCTGCTCACCGTGGTCAACGAAGACAGCCCACGGGTTTCGCCGGATCGCCGTTTCGAGGTCGAGGCCTATGGCGACGGATTCTTTCGGGTGATCCTGCACTTCGGCTTCATGGAAGAGCCAGACATCCCGGCTGCCTTGCGCCTGTGCCATCTCAACGAACTGGACTTCAGCCCGATGCGCACCACCTACTTCCTCAGCCGGGAGACGGTGATTCCATCCAAGCGCATCGGCATGGCGCGCTGGCGCGAGGGGTTGTTCGCCTTCCTGCTGAAGAACGCCAACGGCAACCTGCGCTATTTCAACCTGCCGCTCAACCGGGTGATCGAGTTGGGAACCCAGGTCGAGATCTGATCCGCTCCGCTGCAAAAAAGCGCGCCCGATTGGGCGCGTTTTTTTGCGCGTTTCTCAGCGCCGTTGCGGCAGCATCCGTACCAGGGTGTTGTCGCGGCTGACGAAGTGATGGAAGAGCGCCGCGGCGGCGTGCAGGCCGATCAGGAAATAACCGGCGTTGCCGATGGTTTCGTGCCATTCCTTGATTTGCCCGGCGAGGTCGGGGTTCTTGTCGACCAGCGGCGGTAGCTCCAGGCCGAAGAACGGTATCGGCTTGCCGGCGGCGCTGAGGATCAGCCAGCCGGCGAAGGGCAGGCCGATCATCATCAGGTAGAGGGCGTAGTGCATCAGCCTGGCCAGCGTCGCCTGCCAGGCGGGGATGGCGGGCTCTATGCGCGGGGTAGGGGTGGCCAGGCGCACCAGCAGGCGCAACCAGACCAGCAGGAAAACGCTCAGGCCAAGCATGAAGTGCCATTGCTTGAGCAGTTCGCGGGTTTCGCTGCCCTTGGGGAAATTGCCCTTCAGTTCGATACAGGCGTAGACCCCGGCGATCAGCAGCAGGGTCAGCCAGTGCAGGGCAATGGTCAGGCTCCCATAACGGGATTCGGTGTTTTTCCAGCTCATCACGGTTCCTTCTCTTCGGCTCTCGGGAGCCCGCTCTGAGGCGGGTCGGCCGGTATTCTCGGCGGCTCCGCTGAAGCCAGCCTGAATGCCCCCGGCAGGCTCAGTCTAGCTGGCGCCGACCGGGGACAAGAAGGGCGGAGCGGGGAGAGCTTGATCGCGATCAGGCGTCGGGAGCGTTCTCGCGGTCGCGGATGGCCTGGAGCATCTTCTTCGCCAGGGACAGGTAGTCCTCGTCGAAGTGGTGGCCGCCCGGCAGTTCGAGCTTCTCGCCGACGGCCTGGGATTGGGTACAGCCGCTTTCGTCCTTTTCTTCGGCGCCATAGATGCAGAACACCTTGGCTGCCGGCAATCTGGCCATTTCCGGGCCGGTGGCGGCTTCCTCGCCGGCCTTGCCCAGCCAGCCTTCCACTTCGATCTCGAAGCTGCCGGTCCGCGCCAGCGCCAGCAGCAGCATGGCTTTCACTTGCTGCTGGTCCTTTCCGGGCAGGCGGTTGTAGATCGCCGGCAGGATGTCGGCGCCGAACGAGTAGCCGGCCAGGACGAAACGTTTCGCGCCCCACTTCTCGCGGTAGTGTTGCATCAGCTTGGAGAGGTCGGCGGCGCTCTGTTCCGGGCTCTTGTGTTGCCAGTAGTAGCGCAGGGTGTCGATGCCGACCACCGGGTAGCCCATGCTGGCCATATGCTCGGCAGAGTCCTTGTCCAGGTCGCGCCAGCCGCCGTCGCCGGAATAGAACAGGGTGACGATGTCCGAGGGTTGCGCCGCGGGGACCTCGAGTACCGGCAGGGCCTCGGCGTTGCCTTGCAGTTGCAGGCGCAACTGATGGGCGAGCACGTCGGACAGCGGGGTGTCGTAGTCGCTGATGCTGGTTTCCGCGCTCGACTGCTTGCGGACGAAGACTGCGGTGTCGTCGTCCGGGTTGTCGTTCCAGGCCAGCAGCCACTGGCCGTGCGACGCCTGGTGCGGCAGCGGGGCGTCGCAGTCGCGCTCGGCCAGGGCAATGTCGAAGCCGACCGAGAGCGCCTTGGCCTTGTCGTCGTCCTGGCTGGCGAGCCAGCGCCAGGCGGTGGTCGAGCCCGGGCCGATGCCGGCGACCAGGTTCGGCTTGCCGCCGAGGCGGGCAATGACCGCTTCGAGCCGGGACTGCTGCGCCCTGCAATCGCCGTTTTCCGGAGGGAAGTACTGGATCACCCGGGCGGCGCTGTCGTGAGCCAGGTTCAGCATCTGGGCGTCGTTCAATTGCTGTTCGGGGGCGGCGATCACCACCACCCGCGAGCGCGGCTTCTCGCCGGGTTCGGCAAGGGTGGCGTGGCCGCCGTCGTCGAGGTCCAGGGCTTCCAGTTTCGCCTGGGCCGCCGGTCGGCTCCAGAGCAGCAGGGCGGCACCGACGATCAGCACCAGGGCGGCGACCAGAAAACGGCGCCAGTGACGTTTCACGACAGACATATCAGCGTTTCACCAATCCAGTCAGGCCGCCGGCGATCAGCGCGGCGGTATCGGCCAGGGCCACCAGCGGGTCGAGCCCGGCTGGCACGGCCAGGTAGCGGGGTTCCCAGTCGGGCTGGAACTTGTCCTTGAAGCGTCGCAGCCCCTGGAAATTGTAGAACTGTTCGCCCCGCCGGAAGACCAGCGCGCCCAGGCGCTGGGTCAACGGTGCGCCGCGCCTTGGCTGGAGCCCGGCCAGCGGCACCATGCCGAGGCTGAAGCGCGCGTGGCCCTGGGCCTTGTAGTGGAGGATGAGGCCGAGCATGAGGAACTCCATGGTCAGCTTCGGCGCGTCCGGGTGCACGCGCATCAGGTCGAGGCTCGCCAGTTCGCGGCTGTCGGTCTCCAGCAGGTTGGCGAAGGCCACCGGCTTGCCTTGGTGGCGGACCATGGCGATGCGGAAGAAGTTCAGGTACGTCGGGGTGAAGCGGCCCAAGGAGAAGCCTTTCTCGCGCACCTGCTTGCCGCCCAGCCAGGCGTCCGATATCGCCTTCAGCTCGTCCAGCGGAGCCTGGCCCGGTTCATGGAACTCCAGGGCCAGGCCGTCGCGCTGGCCGCGGTTCCAGGTGTAGCGCAGGTCTTTCATTTCCTTGCCCTTGTTCTCCAGGTCGAAGCGCAGCAGGTCGACTCGCGCTTCTTCGCCGAGCTTGAGGGCGGTCAGGCCAATGTCCATGTAGAACGGCAGGTTCTCGGCACGCACCTGGTAGAACACCGGGCGGGCATGGTGCAGGTCGCAGAGGTCGCGGAACTGCCAGATCAGTTCGGCGCGCTGCATGGCCGGGCCGATCGGGTCGTACAGGGCGATCATGCTGCGACCGCGGCGGGCGTACATGAGGAAAGCGTCGTCGCTCTCATGGAAGAGCAGGGCCTTGTCGCCGGTCAGGGCCAGGCCGCCATCCGGCTGGTCCGAGTGGCGGATGATCCGCGCCGCGCGCTGCAGCTCTTCCGCGTTCGGCTCGCGGATCGCCGGCGGTGCCGCGCGCAGCAGCCAGCCAAGGGCCAGGGCCAGGAGCAGCAGGCAACTGCCGAGGGCGGCGCGCAGGGCGCGCGGGGCGTCGGCGTCCAGGGCGAACTGCCACCAGAGCTGGTTGCTGTAATGCACGTCCTGGTTGGCGAACAGCAGCAGCCAGACCGAGGCGCCGACCACGCAGATGCTGGCGCCTACGTAAAGCGGCGAGAAGGGTACTTCCATCAGCCGGCTGGGACGGTAGAAGGAGCGGCGGAACATGGCGAGCAGCGCGGCGGTCAGGCTCAGCAGGCTGGCTTCCTCCCAGTCGAAGCCTTTCAGCAGCGAAAGCAGGGCGCCCACCAGCAACAGCACCAGGGTCAGGGCCCAGGCGGCCGACAGCCGTCGGCGCAAACCCTGCGCGAGCAGGAGGCAGAGCACGCCGATCAGGCTGGCGACCAGGTGCGAGGCATCGATCAGGCGATGTGGAATGAGGAAACCGAGGTGTTCCAGGCGGGTGTCGATCGCCGGTGTGGCGCCGGAAAACAGCAGCACGACACCGGAGAGGAAGACCAGGATCGCCAGGATCGGTGCGGCGAAACCCGAGGCGACGCGGATCGCCTGGCGCGTCACCCACAACCGGCGCGCTTCGAGGAACAGCAACAAAAGGCAGGCCAGCAGCAGTGGCAGTACCACATAAATCAAGCGGTACAAGAGCAGGGCCGCGGCCAGCGGCGCGGCGCCCAGTTGGCCGGCGAACGCGGCCAGCAGCACCGCCTCGAACACCCCGACTCCGCCCGGTACGTGGCTGAGCACGCCGGCGGCCAGGGCGAGCAGGTAGACCAGCAGGAACGCCGCGAAGGGTGGGGTTTCCGGCAGCAACAGATAAAGGACGGTAGCGGCGGCGGCGACGTCGAGGGCGGTGATCAGCAGTTGCAGCAGCGATAGGCGCAGGCCTGGCAGGCGCAGGCTGCGGCGGCCGAGGCGGACCAGCAGGCTGTCGGGGGACGGCCGTTCTCCCGGCAGACGGTGCCGGGCCAGGAACGCCACCAGGCCGACAGCCAGCGACAGGACGGCGATCGCGATGACGGCGACCAGGGCGCGGGGCAGGTGCAGCGCCGACGCCGCATCGTCGAGGTCGCAGAGTGCGGCGAGTGCCGCCAGCACCGGCAGTGCGCAGCCCAGGGAAAGGCTGGCAAATAGCGTCATCCGGGCTATTTCGGCAGCGCCGATGCCATGCCGGGAATACAGTCGGTAGCGTACGGAGCCGCCGGAAAGCAGCGACAGGCCTACCGCATTGCCGATGGCGAAGGCGCTGAAGCCGCCGGTGGCCAGGCTGCGCATGGGCAGCGTGACGCCAGCGAAGCGGCTGGCCGACCACTCGTAGCCGAGCAGGATGACGAAGCCGAGGGCGGTCGCGCTCAGGGCGCCGAGCAGCGCCGGCCTGGGCACGTCGGCGATGGCATCGTGGAGGGCGCCGGGATCGATCTCCCGTAGCAGGTGGTAGCAGGCCACCAGCGCCAGGCCGAACAGCAGCAAGGTGAAGACCAGGCCGATGGGCTGGCGGTAGGCGGTAATCCGATCGATCAGCCGGATGCGTTGTGGGGACGCGGGAGAGCTGGGTGGAGCGGGATGTTCTGGAACGGGAGCGTCGGTGCGCATCAGCCACCTCATGGGAATTTGCGCGACAGAGTATGGCCTCTCGGGCGAGTTCCCAAGTGGTCGCAGCAGATTTTTTCTGTGCGGGGCGGCGTCCTGTCACAGGGAGAAGACCGCCGGGTTTTGCAGGAGTTGCGTCGGCGAAGTGGCCGAAGGCCATTTGCTGGTATTCGTTCAGCGATGGTTCAGCTTGCCGTGGGCATAGTGGCGGCTTGCACTGTCCGACCATTTCCGAGGGGGGAAGGGTGACGATGATCCAGGCGGGCATTCATGTCGGCGCCGGAGTCGTGCTGGGCGTGGCCGCTGGATGGTGGCTGGGGGATTGGGAACAGTCGTTGCAGGTCAAGGACTCGGTGGCGCGGGTCGATTGCCTGTTGTACGGCGCCCTGCTGGTGGTGTTGCTCCGCCACGACGGTTGGTTGCGCCGCCTGGGCCTGCTGGGCCTGGGGCTGTTCTGCGGTTCCCTGCTGGTCTATTCGGTGAATCCGGCAAGCCTGTTCGCTGCGAAAGAGTCCTGGAGCCTTGCGCGGATCTCCATGCGGGCCTTCGGTCCGCTGGTGATGCTGGTCGTGGGGATGGCCTGCGCGCGCCTGGCACACGAGTTGCGCTGACGCAGGCATTGCGCTCACGCCGGAGTCAGGTGACGCGATTCCTCGCGGTATTCCTTCAACCAGCGCAGCACTTCCACGGCCTCCCAGCGAGAGGGGTCGTACAACGCATAGATCTCGCCCTGGTAGCCGACCACATCGAGCGGCCGGTGGAAGCCGGCGCGCTGGAACAGCGCCTCGATCTCGGCGAAGCAGGTGTTGAAGTGCACGCGGGTGAACGGCGTCTTGCCGTCGGTGACCAGGCCGTCCATCTGCAGTTCGTCCACTGCCTGGCGGATGTCGTCGAGTTCCATCCGGTTCACGCTGCGCTTCAATTGTTCGACGTTCAGCATCTGTCTGTCCTTTCCGTATCCGTTACCGAGCATTCATCGAAGGCTGAGCTGGCTGTACGAATATACAGTTAAATGTGCGATGATGCGAGCGAACGGAGGGCGAGGCGATGCAGTGGAACAGGAGGGGCGGAATGCAAAAAGCCCCGGCGCTATCGCTAGTGCCGGGGCTTTTCGAATGTGGTTGCGGGAGCTGGATTTGAACCAACGACCTTCGGGTTATGAGCCCGACGAGCTACCAGACTGCTCCATCCCGCGTCTGTGTGGGCGCATTCTACGGACTCTCGTCGGGCTGTCAATCGATTTTTCGAAAAAAGTGTTTTTTCTTCAAATGCTTAGCGCTTGCCCAATGTTAGAATTCAGCGCTCCGGGGCAGGCCCGGCGGGGCTTGTAGCGAGATTCCGGTGCGGAAAATCATCCATATAGACTGCGACTGTTTCTATGCCGCCCTCGAGATGCGCGACGACCCCAGCCTGCGCGGCAAGGCGCTGGCGGTTGGCGGTTCGCCGGACAAGCGCGGAGTGGTCGCCACTTGCAGCTACGAGGCGCGAGCCTATGGCGTGCGCTCGGCGATGGCCATGCGCACGGCGCTCAAGCTGTGTCCCGATCTGCTGGTGGTGCGCCCGCGTTTCGATGTCTACCGGGCGGTGTCGAAGCAGATCCATGCGATCTTCCGCGATTATACCGATCTGATCGAGCCGCTTTCGCTGGACGAGGCCTACCTGGACGTCAGCGCTTCGCCGCATTTCGCCGGTAGCGCCACGCGGATTGCCCAGGACATCCGCCGCCGGGTGGCCGAGGAGCTGCACATCACCGTTTCGGCGGGCGTCGCGCCGAACAAGTTCCTGGCCAAGATCGCCAGCGACTGGCGCAAGCCGGACGGGCTGTTCGTGATTACCCCGGAGCAGGTCGACGGGTTCGTCGCCGAGTTGCCGGTGGCCAAGTTGCATGGCGTCGGCAAGGTCACGGCGGAGCGCCTGGCGCGGATGGGCATCCGCACCTGCGCCGACCTGCGCCAGGGCAGCAAGCTGAGCCTGGTGCGCGAGTTCGGCAGCTTCGGCGAACGCCTGTGGGGACTGGCCCATGGTATCGACGAGCGACCGGTGGAAGTCGACAGCCGGCGCCAGTCGGTGAGCGTCGAATGTACCTTCGATCGCGACCTGCCGGACCTGGCGGCTTGCCTGGAGGAACTGCCGACCCTGCTCGAGGAGCTGGACGGACGCCTGCAACGCCTGGATGGCAGTTATCGGCCGGACAAGCCGTTCGTTAAACTGAAGTTTCACGATTTCACCCAGACCACGGTGGAACAGTCCGGCGCCGGGCGCGACCTGGAGAGCTACCGGCAATTGCTCGGCCAGGCCTTTGCCCGTGGCAATCGTCCGGTGCGCCTGATCGGCGTCGGCGTGCGCCTGCTCGACCTGCAGGGCGCCCACGAACAACTCAGGTTGTTCTGATGCTCCTCATGGCGTCAACGAAGTCGCGAGGTTCCGCGGCGACGGCTCTTCCCCTACCGGCAAGGCGCTGAAGCGGCCGAGATCCTGCAGCAGTTCCAGGCGTGCTGCACGGAGTGGGCCGCGTATGGCTTCCTGTTGTTCCACGTCGAGCGGGCGGTCGTCGCCATCGCTCACCGGACCGTGGTGACGGTCCGCGCCACGCAGTGGGAAGCTCACCTTGAAGCCTTCGCCCAGGTAGGCGATGCGCGTGGTATCGGCGCTCACCGCATAGTCGCGATGGTAGTCCGCTGCGAGCAGGTCCTGTCCCAGCGAGTAGTCGCGGGGCGGATTGCGTACGCCCAGCAGCGGCAGGAGCGTTGCGGGCAGGTCGATGTGGCTGGTGATGCCGCGGACGGCACGGGGCGCCTGTCCGGGAATGCTCAGCACGGCGACGGTGCCGGTCTGGTAGCGATTGAACTCGGTATTGTGGCCCCAGCGCGAGCGTTCCATGAACTCTTCCCCATGGTCGCCGAGCACCACTACCGCGGTGTTTTCCAGCAGGTGCTGGTTTTCCAGGTGCTGCAGCAGGCGGCCGATCTGTGTATCGACTTCGCGCACGGCATTCAGGTAGCGGTTCTTGATCAGCGGCATCTGCGCCTGGAAATCGGTGGTCAGGTAGTTGAAGTTGACCAGATAGGGGCGGATTTTCGCGGTCTCGTCGCGGAAGCTGTAGTTGGCGTGGCTCGACTCGAGGAACAGGCAGGCGAAGAACGGCCGGTCGGGTAGTCGGCGATCGACGAAGCGCAGCAGGTCGTCGGTGTTCCGGGCGTCGCGCTGCCAGGCAGGCTCCGGGCTATCCAGCACGTGCAGGTCTTGGGGGCGCAGGTTGACGAACACGCTGCGGTCGAAGGGCGGATAGCTGAAACGTTGCGCGGCATTGATCCGGAACTGGTAGTTCTGCTGCCTGAGTACCTCCATGAGCACCGGCGGCTGGCCGGCCTTCAGCACGGCGTCCCAGTAGCCGCCGTGCAGCCCGTAGAACATGCCGAAGACGCCCATCTGGGTCAGGTTGCCGCTGCTGTAGTGGTTGTCCAGGCGGATCGCCCGGTTGGAGAAGTCCCACAGCCTGGGCATGTAGCGCGGATCGAGCATGTCCCCGCGGAGCGACTCGGCGACGATCCAGACGATGTTCAATGGGTGCGCCGGGGCGCTGATCTCCAGCGGCCGGAGAGGATAGTGCAGGTCGCTCTGCTGCTGGAGCAGCTCGCGCTGGGTGGGCGTCGGCTGGATGCCCAGGCTTCGCGCCAGGCTGCGGACGGTCAATGGCAGGTAAAGCGGATAGCGTTCGCTGGCCAGCAGGATCGGCCGGTAGTCGCGCAGGGAGCTGAACGCATAGACCAGGCGTTCGCCCAGGGCCAGGCAGAGGAAGGCCGCCAACAGGTAGCGCCAGGCGCGCCGAGGGAGCGCGGGAAGGCGTTCGCGGCTGACCTGGCAGGCGCTGTACAGCAGCACCTGCAGGCAGAGCAGGGCCAGGGCCGCCAGGCTTGCGCTGAGCAGGGTGCCGTCGCCGCTGCCGAGGCTGGAGAGGCCGCCGGGCGAGACCAGCAGGCCGATGCTGAAACCGTTGAGGTGGAATCCGTACAGGTCGTAGAGGGTGCGGTCGGCGTAGAGCAGTATCTGTACCGCCGCGCTGCCGACGATGGCCAGCACGCCTGCCAGCCACGGACTGAGGCGCACGGGAAGGCGATCATGGAAATGCAGGAGCAGTCGGCAGGCGAGGTACACCGGGACTATATAAAGGAAGGCGTAGCTCAGGCTGGCAGCGACGCTCCAGAGCGGCAGCCAGGCGTCGTCGAAGACGATCCCGTCCTGCAGGCGCAGCACCTGCCAGAGCACCACCAGCCACGACAACAGAAAGAAGCGGTTGAGTGTCTCGGTGCTGGGTGGGGCGAACATCAAGCGTCTCCGGGCGAGGATGCGGAAGCCTAGGGACGTGGTGGTCAAGCGGGAATGAAATGGATGTCAAAAAAATGTAAACGGGCGGCGCCGGGTAGCGCCGCTTCAGGCTTCAGTCGTGCTCGGGGACCAGGCGCAGCGGCTTGCCTTCGGCCGGCCACAGGCGCAGCTCGTCGGACGGCGAAATGTCCCAGTGCTGGACGCTCTGCAGCAGGGCCAGGAAGCGCCGTTCCTGCTCCATGATCTCCGCCGCGCACAGGCGGCGGGTGCTGCCGATGGCGCCGAACTGAAGGAGGTCGTCCTGCAGGGTGTAGCTGGCGAACCAGTGGTTGCAGCCGCCGTTGCCGAAGGCACGGCCCTGGCCGTCGAAGGTCAGGCTGATGTGGCTGTAGTCCATCGTCGGTTGTGCCCCGACCCAGTCGACCTGGTAGGCCTGCTCGGTTTCCAGGGTGGTCTCCTGGCTGGCGCAACCGCCCAGTACCAGGGCGGTGGAGGCGAAGAGGGCGAGAGAGGGTTTCATGGCGTTTCCTTTGCGCATTTCGTACGGGCGATAGTTCACAGACCGTCGGTCGGACGGAGCGTTCGCCCTACTGGCATTTCGGGCACAGGTGCTTGCCTTCGCGGCTGCTCCAGCCCAGTTCGTGAATGCGCTCTTCGGCGGCCGGCGCCAGGGCCTTGCGACCGAGACTGGCGTCCACGGCGAACTCGAAGTCGAGACGAGCCTGGCACTGGTCGCAGTCGACCTGCCAGGTATGGATCGCCAGTTCGCGGAATGCCGGGCCGCGGGCGACAGCCAGCCACTGGCCGGGCGGGTTGATCAGGTGGCGGACCTTTTCCACGGTCAGGCGCATGCTCAGGGTCTTGCTGCCCTTGAGGCTGACCAGCAGCACGTCGTCGGCCTTGATCGAGCCGCCGGTGCCGGTGACCTGGTAGCGCCCCGGGGAGAGCGCGCGGCATTCGTTGAGGGTGTATTGCGGGTTGAGCAGGGTGTAACGGAAATCGTGTTCAGCCATGGAGCCTCCAATCAGCCGCGCATGCTAACACGCCATCAGGCCCGGACCCGATTGCGTGGCGTCCCGTCCTGCCAGGCGGCGATGTTGTCCAGGGTGGTGTCGGCGATCGCCGCCAGCGCCTCGCGGGTAAGGAAGGCCTGGTGGGCAGTCACCACCACGTTGGGGAAGCTCAGCAGGCGTGCCAGCACGTCATCCTGCAGGGGCTGGTCGGAGCGATCCTCGAAGAAGATATCCGCTTCCTCTTCATAGACGTCCAGGCCGAGGTAGCCCAGTTGTCCGCTCTTCAGCGCCTCGATCAGCGCCGCTGCGTTCACCAGGGCGCCACGGCCGGTATTGATCAGCATCGCGCCGGGTTTCATCGTCGCCAAGCGCTGCGCGTCGATGAGGTGGCGGGTGTCGGCGGTCAGCGGGCAATGCAGGCTGACGATGTCGGACTCGGCGAGCAGGGCGTCGAGCGCCAGGTAGCGGCCGCCGAGCGCTTGGATGCGCGGATTGGGATAGGGATCGTAGGCCAGCAGCTCGCAGCCGAAGCCGGCCATGATGCGGGCGAAGGTCTCGCCGATCTGTCCGGTGCCGATCACTCCGACGCGTTTGCCGTGGAGGTCGAAGCCGGTCAGCCCATGCAGCGAGAAATCGCCCTCGCGGGTCCGGTTGTAGGCGCGGTGCAGGCGCCGGTTGAGCGTCAGGATCAGGCCGACCGCGTGCTCGGCGACAGCGTGCGGCGAATAGGCCGGGACGTGCACCACCGGCAGGCCGAGCGCTTCGGCGGCGGCCAGGTCGACGTGGTTGTAGCCGGCCGAGCGCAGGGCGACCAGGCGCGTGCCGCCGGCGGCCAGGCGTTCCAGTACCGGCCGCGAGAGGTCGTCGTTGACGAAGGCGCAGACTACTTCGAAGCCCTGGGCGAGGACCGCCGTGTCCGCCTGCAGGTGGGCCTGCTGGAAGTGCAGTTCGAAGCCGTGCCGGTGGTTGCTGGCCTGGAAGCTCTCGCTGTCGTAGGCCTGGGTGCTGAAGAACAGGATGCGCATGGTCAGAGTTCGCTGGAGTCGAGGCTGGTGGAGGACAGGTGGGTGGTGGCCGAGGCAGTGTCGGCCAGGGCCTCGATGGCCTTGTCCAGCTCGTCCAGGGCCGCGGCCGCCGCCGGATCGTTCTGCTTGAGCAGGGTTTCGCTGGTCTGGCAGGCCGCGCGCAACTGCGGCACGCCACAGTAGCGGGTGGCGCCATGCAGCCGGTGGACCCTCTCGAGCAAAGCGGTGCGGTCGTCGTTGTCGCGGGCCTGGCGAATCGCCTGGCGGTCCGCCGCCAGCGAGGCCAGCAGCATCGCCAGCATGTCGGCGGCGAGGTCGGCCTTGCCGGCGGCCAGGCGCAGCCCTTCCTCGGGATCGAGCACGCTCAACTGGCCGAGCTGCGGCGCACGGCTCATGCTGGCCAGCGACTGGCCCAGGCTCAGTCCGGTCCACTTCAGCACTACCTGGGCCAATTGCTGCTCGTCGATCGGCTTGGTCAGGTAGTCGTCCATGCCGGCCTGCAGCAATGCGCGCTTCTCGTTGGAAAGCGCATGTGCGGTGAGCGCGATCACCGGCACCGGGCTGACTTCCCGCTCGGCCTCCCAGCGGCGGATCGCCTCGGTGGCCTGGCGGCCGTCCATGCCGGGCATCTGCACGTCCATGAAGACCAGGTCGAAGCGCTCGCGCTGCACCACCTCGAGGGCCGCGTAGCCGCTGTCCACCGCGGTGACCTGGGCGCCGAGGTCGCTGAGCAGGGTCTGCACCAGCAGCAGGTTGGCCGGGTTGTCGTCGACGCAGAGCAGCCGTGGCGGCCGTCCGGAAACCATGGCGTGGGGCTTGTCGCTGCGCGTCGGGCGGACTTGAAGCAACTCCTGCAGCTTGCGTTGCAGCTTGCGGGTGCAGGCGGGCTTGGCCTCGACCTGTTCGTCGGGCAGGGTCGCGTGGTATTGCGCCTGCTCGGTGGTCGGGCAGAGCACCAGGGTCTTGCAGCCGAGCCGTTCGAATTCCCAGAACGACTGGCTCAGCTCTTCCGGCGGATGGATCGCGGCCGAGACGCCGAGCACCGCCAGGCTGATCGGCAACTGGCCGGGCGGCGGGTTGCGCAGGCTTTCCTGGAGGCTGTCGAGGTCGGCGAATTCGCTCACTTCCAGGCCGAAGTCGGTGAGCTGGTGGTGCAGCGAGCGGCGCGTCAGTTCCTGCGGTTCGAGCAGCGCCACGCGTTGGCCCGCGGCCCAGGAGGCGCCCGGCTCCTCGTTGTCGTCGCGACTTTTCGGCAGACTCAGGCTGATCCAGAACTCGGCGCCTTCCCCAGGCGTACTGTCGACGCCGATCTCGCCGCCCATCTGCTCAATCAGGCGCTTGGAGATCACCAGGCCCAGGCCGGTGCCACCGGCTTGCCGCGACAGTGAGTTGTCGGCCTGGCTGAAGGCCTTGAACAAGGCTTGCTGGTCTTCCTCGGAGAGGCCGATACCGGTGTCCTGGACGCTGATCCGCAGCTGCGCGCGGTCGTCGCTTTCGTCCTCGAGCATGGCGCGTACGGCGACGGTGCCGCCCTGGGTGAACTTGATGGCGTTGCCGACCAGGTTGGTGAGGATCTGCTTCAGCCGCTGCGGGTCGCCCTGCAATTGGATCGGGGTATCCCGGTAGACCAGGCTGACCAGTTCCAGTTGCTTCTCGTGGGCGGCCGGAGCCAGCATGGTCAGGGCGTCCTGGATCAGGTCGCGGAGATTGAAAGGGAGGTTTTCCAGAACCAGCTTGCCGGCCTCGATCTTCGAGAAATCGAGGATCTCGTTGATGATCCCCAGCAGGCTTTCCGCCGATTTCTGGATGGTCGTGAGGTAGTCCTGCTGGCGCGGGCTGAGCTCGCTCTTCTGCAGCAGGTTGGTGAAACCGAGGATGCCGTTGAGCGGGGTGCGGATCTCGTGGCTCATGTTGGCGAGGAACTCGGACTTGATCCTGCTCGCCTCCAGGGCCTCCTTGCGCGCCAGGTCCAGCTCGATGTTCTGGATCTCGATGGTTTCCAGGTTCTGCCGTACGTCCTCGGTGGCCTGGTCGATGTTGTGCTGCATTTCCTCCTGGGCGCTCTGCAGCGTTTCCGCCATGCGGTTGATGCCAGAGGCCAGTTCGTCCAGCTCGTTGCTGCCCATCGGTGGCAGGCGGGTTTCCATGCGGCCTTCCTTGAGCTGGGCGACGCCCTGGCTGATCAGTTCCAGCGGCGCGTTGATCGCGCGGCTCATGCGCAGGGCGAGGAGGGCGGTGACGCCGAGGCCGGCGGCGATCAGCAAGAGGCTGGTGAACAGGCTGCGATATCCGCGCAGCAGAGTCCCGTGGTGCGACAGTTCCAGTTCGACCCAGCCGAGTACGCGCTCGTCGTCAGGCTCGGTGGCGCCGGACAGGCTGTGGTGGCGGCCAAGAACCGGTAGCAGGAAGTGCGTGGTGTCCAGTTCGGTGGACATGCTCAGATGGCTGGCGTCGCCGGCCGGGGCGACGGTGAGCATGCTTGGCCCGGCATGGGCGAGGCGTTCCTGGCGGGCGTCGAGGAAGGTCACCGCGCGCACGTCCGGTTGGTCCAGCGCCTCGTTGGCGATGCGGTTGAGCACGGCGGTATCCTTTCGCGCCAGCGCGGTGGCGGCCAGCGGCGCCAGTTGTTCGGCGATCAGTTGCCCGCGCTCGATCAACTGGGCGCGCATGTCGGACAGCTGGACCCAGGTGAAGTAACCGCCAAGCACCATCGCCAGCAGGCTGGTGGGGAGCAGGGTGAGCAGCAGTACGCGCCCCTTGATGCCGAGATCCTTGAACACACGTCTCTCCGTCGAGCCAGATCGGGATGGCCGACGCTCCCCGGCCATACGTTTACCCCGCGCAGTTTAGCGGGTCGCGGAAGGGGAATCTGCACCGATGTGCGCAGCCCGGCGGATTCGGCTTGCGACGAAGCGGAAAGATCGTGAATACTGGCACGATTGCTAATCAATCTTATTTGGCTGCCATGTTCCCATCCCTGACGCCCGACCCCCGACTGCTGGCCATCGAGGACGATCCGACACTGGGCGCACATCTGTTCCAGCACCTCAATGGCAGCGGTTTCGAGGTGACCTGGTGCCGAGACGGGGAAGAGGGGTTGGCGGCTGCGCGCAGCGGCGGCTATGACCTGATCCTGATGGACATCATGCTGCCCGGGCGCGATGGCCTCGAGATTCTTCGCCAACTCCGCCAGGAGCAGGCGCTGCCGGTGATCCTGATGTCAGCCCTGGGCGCCGAGCAGGACCGCATCGCCGGGTTCAGCCTGGGCGCCGACGATTATCTGCCGAAGCCTTTCAGCCTGGCCGAGCTGCGGGTACGCATCGATGCCATCCTGCGTCGGATCGCCCTGGAGCGGGGGGGCGCGCCGGGCCGCTGCGCCGAACCGCTGGCGCGGCCCTCGCTGCAATTCTCTGCCGATGTCTGCGATGTCAGCCTTGGCGAGCGGTTCGCCGGCCTGACGCCGACCGAATACCGCCTGCTGGAAACCTTCCTCGCCGCGGAAGGCGAGACCCTGACCAAGGCCTTCCTTTACCAGCATGTCCTGCACCGCGGTCATACCCAGCATGATCGCAGCCTGGACATGCACGTCAGTCACCTGCGGCGCAAGCTGCAACGCCTCGGTTACGCCGGTCACCAGTTGCATACCGTCTGGGGCAAGGGTTACGTCCTGACACCGGCGCCATGATGCCCAACCGTCATTCGCTGTTCTGGCGCCTGGCCCTGGTGCTGGTGGCGTTCTTCCTGCTATCGGTATGGCTGTCCTGGACCTGGGGACGCAGTGCCGAACTGAAGGGTTACTACCTGTCCGCCGAAGCCCGCTCCGCCTTGGCGGATTATGCGCGGCGAGCCGAACGTGCCTGGCTCGACGATGGCCGCGAGGGCATCGACCGTTGGCTGGCCGAGCCGCGCCAGCGGGCGCTGGACTGGGTGGTCGTGCTCGACGGACGGCTGCAATCGCTGGGCAGTCGTCCGCTCACCACGGAGGAAGCCGAGCGCCTGACTTTCCTGCGGGGCGTCGACTGGCCGATGAGCTCCCGCTCGTTGTCGCGGCCGTTCATCAGCCTGCGCTTCCCCGAACATCCGGAGCAAGGCCGGGTGGTCCTGCGTCTTCCCGCCGAGTTCGTCCCTCCCGGCTTGTCGCCGGCCAAGCGCCTGGTCACCCATGGCCTGGTGCCGGCCGGGCTGGCCCTGCTGCTGGGAGTGTTGCTGTATCGGCGCTGGATAGTGCCGCTGGGACGCCTGCGAGCGCAGGCCAATGCCCTGCGCGGCAACGACCTGACGGCGCGTACGCAGGCAGAGATCAGCCGGCGCAGCGACGAGTTGGGCGATCTGGGGCGGGCGTTCGACCATATGGCCGAGCGACTCGACGAGCACATGGTGTTGCAGCGCCAACTGCTCCGCGATCTCTCCCACGAGCTGCGCACGCCGCTGGCGCGCCTGCAGGTGGCGGCAGAGGGCACGCTGTCCGCGCAGCTCCTGCGCGAGCGCCTGGAGCAGGAGGTACAGGGCATGCAGCAACTGGTGGACAACACCCTGGAGCTGGCCTGGATGGACACCGAACGCCCGGTATTGGCGCTGGAGGACATTTCCATCCCGGCGTTATGGGACCTGCTGGTGGAGAACGCACGCTTCGAAAGCGGCTGGGCCGCCGAGCGGTTCCGCAGCGCTCTGCCCGAGGATTGTGTCGTGCGTGGCAACCTCAATGCACTTGCCCAGGCCCTGGAGAACCTGCTGCGCAACGCCATCCGGCATTCGCCGGAAGGCGGCGTGATCCGCCTGCATGGTCGGCGCGAAGGAAGTTGCTGGTGGCTTTGCCTGGAAGACCAGGGCGAGGGTGTGGCCGAGCACCAGTTGGAGACCATCTTCCGCCCGTTCACCCGGCTGTCTTCGGCACGTACCGGCAAGGGCTTCGGCCTGGGACTGAGCATTGCCCGTCGCGCCGTGGTGCTCCAGGGCGGCCGCCTATGGGCGGAAGCCGCCGATCCGGGGCTGCGCCTGTGCCTGGTGCTGCCTTCTGCCTAGCGAGGCGCAGGTGCCTTTACATTTGGCCTGGATGTAAATGATCTTTACTCTCTTTTGTTAATGATTATCATCCGTGCCGATCTCCTCGGCCGGCCTTGTTCCGGGTCTGCGCCCTGTCCTACCCGTGCCGAGACGTCACCCGCGCAACGCCGGCGACCCAGGCTTCAGAAAAAACGTCAACGTATCCCTCGTGGCTCGCCTGCTACCCGTTTTCCCTCGACAGGAGTAGTCACGCATGTACCCCCAATTCCGTCGCGGCCATCTCGCCGCTGCCGTCCTTTTCGCTTCATCGAGCCTGCTGGGCGGGCAGGCCCTGGCCGAGGACGAGCGCCTGGAAGAACTGGACGAACGCGCCGAATCGGTGGTCCAGCTGGGTGACGAGGTGGTGCTGGGCACCGCCGAACAGGAGCTCAAGCAGGCACCGGGGGTATCCATCATCACCGCCGAGGACATCAGGAAGCGCCCGCCGGTGAACGATCTCTCCGAGATCATCCGCACCATGCCCGGGGTCAACCTCACCGGCAACAGTTCCAGCGGCCAGCGCGGCAACAACCGGCAGATCGACATCCGCGGCATGGGGCCGGAGAACACCCTGATCCTGGTCGACGGCAAACCGGTCAGCTCGCGCAACTCGGTGCGCTACGGCTGGCGCGGCGAACGCGACACCCGCGGCGACAGCAACTGGGTGCCGCCGGAGGAGGTCGAGCGCATCGAGGTCCTCCGTGGGCCCGCGGCGGCACGCTACGGTTCCGGCGCGGCGGGCGGGGTAGTCAACATCATCACCAAGCGCCCGACCGATCGTTTGCGTGGTTCCATGACGGTGTTCACCAACATTCCGGAAAGCTCCAAGGATGGCGCCACGCGCCGCGCCAACTTCAGCCTTAGCGGGCCGCTGACCGAAGCCTTGAGCTTCCGCGCGTACGGCAGCGCGAACAAGACCGATTCGGACGATACCGACATCAACCTCGGACATACCGTCAACCCGAGCCGTACCGTGGCCGGACGCGAAGGGGTACGCAATCGCGATCTCAGCGGGATGCTGTCGTGGCAGGTGACCCCCGACCAGGTCGTCGATTTCGAAGCGGGCTTCAGCCGACAGGGCAACATCTATGCCGGCGATACCCAGAACAACAACGGCACCGCCAATACCCAGGGACTCGCCGACGACGGTGCGGAGACCAACCGCATGTATCGCGAGAACTACGCCATCACCCACAACGGGACCTGGTCGTTCGGTACTTCCAGGTTCGTCGCCCAGTACGACTCCACCCGCAACAACCGTCTGGAGGAGGGGCTGGCCGGTTCCGTCGAGGGGCAGATCGGCGCCGACCGTTCGTTCAGCACCAGCAAGCTGGAGAGCTATCGCCTCAGCGGCGAACTCAACCTTCCGTTGCATGCGTTGTTCGAGCAGGTGCTGACGGTGGGCGCGGAGTGGAACAAGGAAACCCTCAACGACCCGTCCTCGCTCAAGCAGGGCTTCGTGGGAAGCGATAGCTTGCCGGGGACCCCCGCGGCCGGCTCGCGAAGCCCGAAAAGCAAGGCGGAGATCCGCGCGCTGTACGTGGAAGACAATATCGAACTGCGCCCCGGCACCATGCTCACCCCCGGGCTGCGCCTGGACGATCACAGCGACTTCGGCCTGAACTGGAGCCCGAGCCTGAACGCTTCCCAAACGCTCGGCGAATACTTCACGGTCAAGGCCGGTATCGCACGGGCCTTCAAGGCGCCCAACCTGTACCAGAGCAACCCGAACTACCTGCTCTATACCCGTGGCAACGGTTGCCCGATCCAGACTAGCAGCGGCGGCTGCTACCTGGTCGGCAACGAGAACCTGGACGCCGAGACCAGCGTAAACAAGGAACTGGGCATCGAGTTCCGGCGCGATGGCTGGGTCGCCGGGCTCACCTACTTCCGCAACGACTACAAGAACAAGATCGTCGCGCCGCTGGATGTCATGGGACAGACCGGGACCGGCAACAACATCCTGCAATGGAGCAACGCGAAGAAAGCAGTGGTCGAGGGCCTGGAAGGCAACCTGCTGGTCCCCCTGCACGAGGACCTGAGCTGGAGCACCAACCTGACCTATATGCTGCAATCCAAGGACAAGGACACCGGCAACCCGCTTTCGGTGATCCCCGAGTACACCCTGAACTCGACCCTGGACTGGCAGGCCAGCGAGCGTCTTTCCACCCAACTGACCAGCACCATCTACGGCCGCCAGGAGCCGCCGAAGCATGGCACCAGCCGCAACACGCCGGTGGTCTCGCGAAAAGAGGTGGGTACCTATGGCATCTGGGGCGTCAGCGCCGGCTACACCTTCAGCGAGAACCTGAGCGTACGGGGCGGGGTAAGCAACCTCTTCGACAAGCGCCTGTACCGCCAGGGCAACTCCTTCGACGCCGGCGCGGCAACCTACAACGAGCCGGGTCGCGCCTACTACGTTTCGATGACCACCTCGTTCTGATCGCCGCGGCCAACGCGCTTTCACCGGCAGGCGCAACGCCTGTCGGACCTTTCTTTGGCGTTGGTCAGGCATCGGCTGTCCAACGCCAGGTTTTCTCTTCGGACGCCTCTGGTCATCGCATCGCATGCCGTTTCGGGCGGTCTTTCGGCTGAATCGGCATGCATGACCGGATATTGCGGTGCTAGGGTCCGGCCCCAGTTTCCCGGTATCATGCTCAGCCTTTACCGTCAGTGCCGAACGAGTGCCTCCATGACCGTGCAGTACCCGACTATCGCCGACTGCGTTGGCAATACCCCTCTGGTGCGTCTGCAGCGCCTTCCCGGGGAAACCTCCAATACCCTGCTGGTGAAGCTCGAAGGCAACAACCCGGCGGGATCGGTGAAGGACCGCCCGGCCCTGTCGATGATCACCCGTGCCGAACTGCGCGGCGACATCCGCCCCGGCGATACGCTGATCGAGGCTACTTCCGGCAACACCGGCATCGCCCTGGCCATGGCGGCGGCGATCAAGGGTTACAAGATGATCCTGATCATGCCGGACAACTCCACGGCCGAACGCAAGGCGGCGATGACCGCCTATGGCGCCGAGCTCATTCTGGTCAGCAAGGAAGAGGGCATGGAGGGCGCGCGCGATCTGGCCGACAAGCTGCAGCGCGAAGGCCGCGGCAAGGTCCTCGACCAGTTCGCCAATGGCGACAACCCGGAAGCCCATTACCACAGCACCGGCCCGGAAATCTGGCAGCAGACCGGCGGCAGCATCACCCATTTCGTCAGCTCCATGGGCACCACCGGGACCATCATGGGCGTCTCGCGCTACCTCAAGGAGCAGAACCCGGCGGTGCAGATCGTCGGCCTGCAACCCATGGAGGGCTCGGCCATCCCGGGAATCCGACGCTGGCCGCAGGAATACCTGCCGAAGATCTATGACGCCAGTCGCGTCGACCGGGTCGTCGACATGCACCAGGACGAAGCCGAGGACATCATGCGCCGGCTGGCCCGCGAGGAAGGCATCTTCTGCGGCGTGTCCTCCGGTGGGGCGGTGGCGGCGATGCTGCGCCTGTCCCGCGAACTGGAGAATGCCGTGCTGGTGGCGATCATCTGCGACCGCGGCGACCGCTACCTGTCTTCCGGCGTCTATGACCCGCGCTGAGCATGTCCATGGCCAGAAATAAGGGCGGGCTGCGCTTCCAGCCCAGCGGTGGTGCGCGCGGTCCCGCGATACCGGTAGGCAAGAAGCAGCGCCTGACCATCGAGCGCCTGGCCCATGACGGCCGAGGTATCGCCCACGAGGCGGGGATGACCTGGTTCGTCAGCGGAGGGCTGCCTGGCGAGGAACTTGAGGCCCGGGTGCTGGGCGCACGAAGCAAGGTGGTCGACGCGCGCAGCGAGCGCCTGTTCAGCAGTAGCGACCTGCGTCGCCGCGAGCCCTGCACTGTAGCGGGTCGCTGCGGCGGCTGCACCCTGCAGCACCTGGAACACGGCGAGCAGTTGGCCCTGAAGCAGCGTACCTTGCAGGAGCAGTTGCAGCGTTTCGCCGGGATCGAGCCGGAAGAATGGGCCGCCCCTCTGGTCGGGCCCGAATTCGGCTATCGGCGCCGCGCTCGGATCGCCGTGCGCTGGGATGCCAGGGCGCGGCGTCTGGATGTCGGCTTCCGTGCCTCGGCCAGCCAGGAGATCGTCGCCTTCGATGAGTGCCTGGTCCTGGTGCCGCCTTTGCAAACGATTGCCCGTGCCCTGCCTGCTCTTCTGCAGGACTTCCGCAAGCCGGAAAGCATCGGCCACGTGGAGCTCTTCCATGGCACGGCCAGTGCATTGCTGTTGCGGCATACGACTGCCCTGGTCGACGAGGATCGCCAGCGCCTGGCCGCTTTCTGCTCCGCACACCAGGCCCAGCTCTGGCTGCAAGGTGCGGAACAGCCCTTGCCGGTGGAGCCGGCCGCCGAACTGGGCTACTCCTTGGGTGACTGGCAACTGACTCTGGCATACCGACCCGGAGACTTCGTCCAGGTCAATGCGCCGGTGAACGAGTCGATGATCCGCCAGGCCCTTGACTGGCTGGCGCCGACCGCCGACGAGCGGGTCCTCGACCTGTTCTGCGGGCTGGGCAATTTCTCCCTGCCGCTGGCGCGCCGGGTGGCGCGGGTAGTCGGGGTGGAGGGCGTGGCGGCGATGGTCGAGCGGGCAGGCGCCAACGCGCTGGCCAATGGCCTTGGCAACGCGCACTTTTTCCAGGCCGACCTGTCCAAAGCGCTTGCCGAAGCGCCCTGGGCGGAGCAAGGTTTTACCGCTGTGCTGCTCGATCCGCCGCGCGACGGCGCGTTCGAGGCGGTACGCGAAATGAGTTCTCTGGGTGCCCGGAGGGTAGTCTATGTATCCTGCAATCCGGCGACCCTGGCGCGCGATGCTGGCGAAATGGCCAGGCAGGGCTATCGTCTGAAGCGCGCCGGAATCCTCGATATGTTTCCGCAGACCGCACATGTCGAGGCCATGGCTTTGTTCGAGGCAGGCTAGGATGCCTGCGTAATCCGACCAGCCCGTTCGAAGGCTGGCGCAGTCATCGGTGGGCTACGCGCACCGTGGTAAAGGGTAGGCAAGATGGTACAGGTGAGAGCGCACCAGCCGGTCAACACCGACGGCAGTATCAACCTCGAGGCCTGGCTGGACCACGTCCAGAACCTCGTCCCCGGGCTCGATCGTCAGGGCTTGCTGGAGGCTTGCGAGTTCGCTCGCGAATCCGAGCAGCGAGCGATCGCCGCACAGAACTCCTGGGCGGAAGGCACGTCCAGCTTCCAGACCGGACTGGAAATCGCCGAGATCCTCGCGGATCTCAAGCTGGATCAGGAGTCCCTGGTCGCCGCGGTCATCTATCGAGGCGTGCGGGAAGGCAAGATCACCCTGGAAGCGGTCAACAAGCATTTCGGGCCGGTGGTGGCCAAGCTGATCGAGGGCGTGCTGCGCATGGCCGCGATCAGCGCCAGCCTCAATCCGCGCCATTCCATGGTGCTGGGTACCCAGGCGCAGGTGGAGAACCTGCGCAAGATGCTGGTGGCGATGGTCGACGACGTTCGCGTCGCCCTGATCAAGCTGGCCGAGCGCACCTGCGCCATTCGCGCGGTGAAGAACGCCGACGAGGAAAAGCGCCACCGCGTCGCCCGGGAAGTCTTCGATATCTACGCGCCGCTGGCCCACCGCCTGGGCATCGGGCATATCAAGTGGGAGCTGGAGGACCTGTCCTTCCGTTACCTCGAGCCCGACCAGTACAAGCAGATCGCCAAGCTGCTGCACGAGCGCCGGCTGGATCGTGAGCAGTACATCGCCAACGTGATGAGCCAGTTGAAGGAAGCTCTCGCGGCCACCGGCGTACAGGCCGATCTCAGCGGACGGGCGAAACACATCTATTCGATCTGGCGCAAGATGCAGCGCAAGGGCCTGGACTTCAGCCAGATCTACGACGTTCGCGCCGTGCGCGTGCTCGTTCCGGAGATGCGCGACTGCTACACCGCGCTGGGCATCGTGCATACCCTCTGGCGGCACATTCCCAAGGAGTTCGACGACTACATCGCCAACCCCAAGGAAAACGGCTATCGCTCGCTGCATACCGCAGTGATCGGCCCCGAGGGGAAGGTGCTGGAAGTACAGATCCGTACCCACTCCATGCACGAAGAGGCGGAGCTCGGAGTCTGCGCGCACTGGCGCTACAAGGGGACCGACGTCAAGGCCAGCTCCAACCATTACGAGGAAAAGATCTCCTGGCTGCGCCAGGTGCTCGAATGGCACGAGGAACTGGGCGACATCGGTGGCCTGGCGGAGCAACTGCGGGTCGATATCGAGCCGGACAGGGTCTACGTCTTCACTCCCGACGGCCATGCCATCGACCTGCCCAAGGGCGCGACCCCGCTGGATTTCGCCTATCGGGTCCACACTGAAGTCGGGCACAACTGCCGCGGGGCGAAGATCAACGGACGCATCGTGCCGCTGAACTACAGCCTGCAGACCGGCGAGCAGGTCGAGATCATAACCGGCAAGCACAGCGGTCCGAGCCGCGACTGGCTGAACAGCAACCTGGGCTACGTCACCACCTCCCGGGCGCGGGCGAAGATCGTCCACTGGTTCAAGCTGCAGGCGCGGGACCAGAACGTCGCTGCCGGCAAGGCCCTGATCGAACGCGAGCTGTCGCGCCTGGCGCTGCCGCCGGTGGATTTCGACCGGCTGGCGGAGAAGGCCAACGTGCGTACCGCCGAGGATATGTTCGCCGCTCTCGGCGCCGGCGACCTGCGCTTGGCGCACCTGGTCAACTATGCCCAGCAACTGGTCGAGCCGGACCGCGACAGCGAGCAACTCGAACTGATCCCGCGCAAGCCGAGCAAGATCGGCCACGGCAAGCGCGGCGACGTGCAGATCCAGGGTGTCGGCAACCTCCTGACGCAGATGGCCGGCTGCTGCCAGCCGCTGCCGGGAGATCCCATCGTCGGCTACATCACGCTGGGCCGTGGGGTCACCATCCACCGCCAGGATTGCGCCACCGCGCTGCAACTGGCGGGACGCGAACCGGAGCGGATGATCCAGGTCAGCTGGGGGCCGGAGCCGGTTCGCACCTATCCGGTGGATATCGCGATCCGTGCCTATGATCGTTCCGGCCTGTTGCGCGACGTGTCCCAGGTGCTGCTCAACGAGCGGATCAACGTTCTGGCGGTGAATACCCGTTCGAACAAGGAAGACAACACCGCGACCATGCAACTGACCATCGAGATTCCCGGTCTGGACGCTCTTGGACGCCTGCTGGCGCGCGTCTCGCAACTGCCCAACATCATCGAGGCGCGGCGCAACCGTACGCCTTGAGGCGAGGCGGAAACAGGCCACGGGCGCTCGCAGGCTGCCCGTGGCCTTTTCGTTTCCGGAAAGGGCAGAATGCCCGGACCGTTCACTGAAGACCCGAGATACCCATGTACCGACTCGACGACCTGCTCCACCTCATGGCGCGCCTGCGCGATCCCGAATTCGGCTGCCCCTGGGATCTCCAGCAGAGCTACGCGACCATCGTCCCGCACACCCTGGAAGAAGCCTACGAAGTAGCGGACGCCATAGAGCAGGGGGATTTCCCGCAATTGCGCGAGGAACTGGGCGACCTGCTGTTCCAGGTGGTCTATTACAGCCAGTTGGCTCGCGAAGAGGATCGCTTCGCTTTCGACGAGGTGGTGGACGGCATCACCCGCAAGCTGATCCGTCGACATCCCCACGTATTCCTCGATGGCGATCTCTATGGCAAGCCCGATGCGGCGAAGCTGGCCGAAGCGGCGGTCAAGCAGCGCTGGGAAGAACTGAAGGCCGAGGAGCGTGCCGCCAAGGCCAAGGAGCCGCAGCAGTTGTCGCTGCTGGATGACGTTCCTGTCGCCCTGCCGGCGTTGTCACGGGCGGCGAAGCTGCAGAAGCGCGCGGCGCAGGTCGGCTTCGACTGGCCGGAAGCGCTGCCGGTGGTGGACAAGGTTCGCGAGGAGCTGGACGAAGTCCTCGAGGCGATGGCAGAGGGTGACGAGGGTGCCGTGGGCGAGGAGGTTGGCGACCTGCTGTTCGTCGTGGTCAACCTGGCCCGGCATCTCAAGGTCGATCCGGAGGCTGCTCTGCGCCAGGCCAACGGCAAGTTCGAGCGGCGATTCCGGTTCATCGAGCGGAACCTGCGCGAAGCCGGCCGGAAAGCCGAAGAGTGTTCGCTGGAGGAACTGGACAGCCTCTGGGGCGAGGCTAAGAAAGCGGAGAGGAGCGCGCCCGGCTGTTAATGGGAAAATTACCGTGGCAGCCGGGCTGCCACGGCATCTGAATCAGCCGAAGATCCAACGATAGAGGATGACCAGCAGGATCACCGCCAGCACCGGGCGGAGGATTCGGTAGGCCTTCGGGTAGGCGCGTTTGAAGCGCTTCACCTGGGCGCCGATGGCATTGCCGCCGCGAATGGCGACCGAGTAGGCCTGGTTGATGCTGCCGACGCGTTCGCCTTCGACGTTCTGCGGTGCGGTCGCACGCCCGAGAATGCCGCTGATCCAGCGATTGAGGCGGGTCAGCAGGCGGGAGCGGAGCGGCCGCTCGATATCGCAGAAGAGAATCACCCGGGTCTGCTCGGTCTCGTTCTTCACCCAGTGGACGAAGGTTTCGTCGAACATCACGTCTTCGCCATCACGCCACGCGTAGGGCTGGCCGTCGACGTAGATGCGGCAGTTGTCCGAATTCGGCGTGGACAGGCCGAGGTGATAGCGCAGCGAGCCGCCGAAGGGGTCGCGGTGCGGATTCAGGTGGCTGCCGCCGGGAAGCAGGGTGAACATCGCGCCCTTGACGTTGGGGATGCGGCTCACCAGCTCTACGGTCTTCGGGCAGAGCTGCTGGGCGGAGGGCAGCGGGCCGTCGTACCAGGTCAGGTAGAAGCGCTTCCAGCCTTTCTTGAAGAACGAGCCGAAGCCGGCTTCGTTATTGTTCAGGGCAGCCCGGATATAACCCTCGTCGAACAGGTTGAGGGCTTCTTCGCGGATGGTTTGCCAATTGTTCTTCAGTTCGTCCAGCTCCGGAAAACGGCTGCGATCCAGATAGGGCTTCGAGGGAACGCTGGAGAACAGGTACATCAGCGAGTTGTAGGGGGCGAACCAGGCGGAGTGGTTGACCAGTTGGCGCAGGAAGGGCAAGCGCGCGCGCCCACGGAAATGGACGAACAGGACGCTGGCGACGAACAGGCCCACCAGAGTGACTTTTACCAGGAGAGAAACGCTCATGCCTTGCTTTCCATGCCTTCGATATCAGGGGCCGGGAGGAGTGCCTGCGGGTGCTCGGGACGGTAGGGAGGGGTCTCCAGGGCATGCGTGGCAGTTTGCGAGCCGCCGAGACTTGCGTTGAGGCGGCTGAGGCTGGAGGATTATACCCCCTGCGAGGGCCGGCTGAACCCCAGTCGGCTGGAAGATTATGCCGCACCCCACCGGGCGTGCCACGCGAGCGAGTCGTTGACGAATGAGCATGTCATTGCGTGACCAGTTGCTGAAAGCCGGGCTGGTCAATGAGAAACAGGCCAAGCAGGCCACCAAGCAGAAACAGAAACAGCAGCGCCTGGAGCACAAGAACCAGGTCGACAAGGACGACTCCCAGCGCCAGGCGGCGGAGCAGGCCAAGGCGGAAAAGCTGGCGCGCGACCAGGAGTTGAACCGCCAGCAGCAGGAAAAAGCCGAGAAGAAGGCCAAGGCCGCGCAGATCAAGCAACTTATCGAAGGGACGCGCCTGCCCAAGCTGGAAAGCGACGACTACTACAATTTCGTCGACGCCAAGAAGGTCAAGCGGATCGCGGTCAACGACCTGATCCGCGACAAGCTGAGCCGAGGCAGCCTGGCTATCGTCAGCTATGACGGACGCTACGAGATCGTGCCCCGGGATGCGGCGGTGAAGATCCAGGAGCGCGATCCGCGGCGGGTGGTGCTGCTCAACGTACAGAGCCAGGAGCCGGACGAAGACGATCCCTACAAGGACTATGTGGTGCCCGACGATCTCATGTGGTGAGGCCCGCATCCGGAGTGTCGCTTGACCGGTACGGATGCCGGTCAACTACCAATTCTGGAATGCGAAGCAGTTCTAAAATAACTACCGATGATTTCGTTTCGATAGCATAATGCCTTTCCTCAGAAATATCCTACGGTTGCCTTTGCGTGCATCTGTGGGCTAGCCGCCTATCGAAAAGGACGTTGGTATGCCTTCCTCACAGCTTCCGGGGGCTTCGCCCTCGGAGATCGATCTCGTTCAGCTGTTCCAGCAATTGTGGGCGTCGAAATGGCTGATAGCGCTGATCGCGGCCTTGGCGACCGCCGCTGCGCTCGCCTACGCGCTGTTGGCTGTTCCAACCTACCAGGTGGATGTCCTGTTGCGGCCAATCCAGACCAAGGCCCTGGAGGCTGTCAATGTCAACGGGCTGTATGCCCTGACTCCGCGGGAAGCGCTGGATCGCGTCGGCAACGAGCTGGCAGCCTACTCCGGCAGGCTGGAGTATTTCGAAGCCCATCCAGAGCTATTCCAGCAATTGAACGCCGAGGGCTTGTCCCCCGAGCAGGCTTTCTGGAAGTTCAACCAGGATGCCTTCAGCATGCAGCAGGCGGACTTGAAGAAGGACCCCCAGGCGGCGCCTTTCTTCCGCTTGTCCATGCAGTATCCCCAGGGCATGGATGGTGCCGCCATTCTCAACGGCATGCTCGCGTCGACCATCGAGAACGAGCGTCAGCGAATCCTGGACGACCTCCAGGCGCGTATCGACGGTCGCCTGCAATTCCTCGAGCAGGATATCGAAGGCAAGCGTGCCAGTTACCAGGCTACCAAGGAGGGCAAGATCGCCCGGTTGCTGGAAGCGGACAGCATCCGGCGGGCCGGCCTGGAGGATGAGCTCAAGGCGTTGCGCGGGCGGCTGAAGATGGTGCGCGATTCGCGTATCCAGCAGCTCAACGAGGCTATCCAGATCGCCACCCGGCTGGGGATCGTCAAGCCGACGACCCCGGGCGCACTGGGAGAGGTCGGGCAGGATGGCTCGCGCAGCGTTTTCCGCACCGAGGTGAATAACCAGCAGATACCCCTGTATTTCATGGGTGTCGATGCCTTGACCGCCGAGCGCGATACCTTGCTCAAACGCAAGGGCGATGACTTCACCGAGCCCCGCGTGGCGAAGATCCAGCAGGAGCTGAAGCAGCTGGAGAACAACCGTGAAGTGCAATACCTGCAGGCTCGAAAGGGCGAGGAGCGTTTCTTCGAAAACATCGACAAGCTGCGTGGAGAGCAGGCGCGCCTCAAGACTCTGAAGGCGAGCGAGCTGAAGATCGAACTGGTGCGGATCGACCAGAAGGCTTCGACCCCTCTGAAACCGATCAAGCCGCGCAAGGCCTTGGTGGTGGCCTTGGGCCTCCTGGGCGGGTTGGTGTTCGGCGTGCTGGTGGCTCTGGTTCGGGCGATGTTGCGTACCCCTCGGCAACGGGTACAGGAAGATAGCCTGCCGCCGGGAGTCGTCAGCCTCGACCGGAGCCTTTCAGGGACCTGAGATCAAAGGTGCGCCCCCGAAGTACGCGGGGGCGCATGGTTCAGGCCGATTCACCTATCTGCCGCAGTTCTTCTTCTTTCTCCAGCTTGATCCGATAGGCGTGGGCGTCATCCTCGTTATGGAAGACGCCAACCAGCAGTCCCTGCTGATGCACGTCCCAGCAGCGGCGGCCAAGCGCACGCAGCTCGCGGGATTTGTGGTCATCGTCACGCTCGGTCACTGTCACACTCATCTTTCTGCTCCAGGGTTGATCTGCATCAAGGCAAATCCAGCCTATTTCAATAGCAGGCTAATCAAATAGCCCTGGAATTGAGAAAAACCTTTTCAGTTTCCAAGGTGTGAAGATGGCATGCCGGATGCTCTGGAACAGGCCTCTTCCCTCAGGCGTATGCGGCCGAACAAGGCCGCTTCCGTGAGGGCGGTAATCGCCAACAGGCGATCCAGGCGCAGCAGCAGAGTCGCTCCTTCGACGGCCACCTCAAGGTATTCCTCCTTGCCGCCGCCTGGCCGAACGGCCCGGGTATGCGTCGTGCGCGCCTCGGCTTCGAAGCGAACACCGTCCTCGAGTTCGAGGAGCAACCGGTAGCGGTAGAGGCAGGCGATCTCCAGGTAGTCATGGAGATCGCAGGCGATCGGGCGGTAGCTGTCCATTGGCCTCAACAGCCTTCCAGGGGAAGGATGTAATGGCCATGGAGCCGAATGGCTTCGGCAACCTCTGCTGTCGCAATCTCGCTGTGGCAGTAGCTGCAATGCCCCTGGCTGATATCGGCCTCGTCTATGCCTCTTCCGGCGAGCCAGCGTCGAGCGAACTCGCCGGCGCGAGCCCCCAGCTCCTCCGTGACCAGGACATCGAAGTGCAGGTAGCGGCCGTCGCGGGTTCGCACATGGGTGTCGAAAATCTTCACCTCCATGGCCGTTCTCCTTATTTCAGATCGCTGAGCGCCGCACCGAAGTTAAGGTGCAGTACCTGTCCGTCGACAACCAGGGCAGGAACCGACTTGACCCCGGCCTTTTCCGCCTCGGCGATGCGTGCCGATTGTTCGGCGAGATGGACCACTTCGATGTCCACCTGCTTGCGATCGAGCAATGGCAGCAAGGAACGTTCGGCTTCGACACAGATTGCGCAGCCGGCGTGGTAGTAGATGGCTTTGGTCATGCTGATTCTCCTGTGGGAAGTTAGTATCGATACGATACGTTTTCAGCCTAAACAAGGCGCGACCTCTTTGTCAAACATGTTTTTAGTCGATACTATATTGGCAAGGAGGTATCCCATGTCCGCCATCGCCCTTTACGATTATCTGGAAAGGCTGACCAGCCTGATGCGTGCCTGGTCCCGCGAGCAGCCGCTGGTGGCTGAGCTGCAGCCGGTGCAGTTGAGCGCCTTGCATTACCTGGCGCGTTGTAATCGCTATTCGGATACTCCGCTGGGCGTGACCGAATACCTCGGCTTGACCAAGGGCACAGTGTCGCAATCGCTCAAGGTGCTGGAAGGGCGGGGGCTGATCAGCAAGCTGCCGGATGCGCGGGATCGGCGCAGCGTTCATCTGCGGCTGACCGATGCGGGGCGCGCGCTGATCGAGGCGGTGATTCCGCCGCAGTTCCTCGAGCAGGCCGTCACGGCACTGGGCGAGAAGGGCGAACACTTGCAAGGCTTGTTGCGTGATCTTCTGGTCGTCATCCAGCGTCAGGAGGATGTGCCTGGTTTCGGCCTTTGTCGGTCCTGCCGGTTCCATCAACGGCGTGCGGGTTCGCCCTTCTGCGGTCTAACCGGGGAGCCGTTGAGCGATGCCGATGCCGAACTGATCTGCCGCGAGCACCAGGCCTGCGGCTGATCCGCGGGCAATAAAAAACCGGGCAATGGCCCGGCTTTTCGTGGGAGGGGGGATCAGCTCTTTTCGCCAGTGACGGTCTTGCCGTCGATGGTGCCTTCCTTGAGCATGATCTGGTATTCCTTGCCGTCGGTTTCCATCTGGTACAGGCGGACCAGCAGGTAGTCCCAGTCCTTGGCGAACCAGAGGATGGTCTTGCGGTTGCTCTTGCCCGGATCACGCACGCGCTCGACCTTGATCGCGTTGATCAGGCCGGCCTGGGTGCGTACCTTTTCCTCGCCGAGAACCCGGAAGTCGTAGGTATCGACATCCTCGCCCTCGATGATCTGGTAGCTCATGCTCTTCTTGCCGTCGGCAACGTCATGCTGCAGGACCAGTTGATAGGTGGACTTGTCCAGTTGACCGCGATTCAGGGGTTGCCGCACCGCATCGCCGCGGTCGCTGCCGAGCACCTGCTTCTGCGACCAGTCGAAGTCCAGCTCGATCTGCTTACCTTTGCCCAGACCCTGGCGGGCGAAGCGGTAGGTCTGCGGCAGGAAGGTGTCGTTCTCGACCTTGAAGGTGCTGACTTCGTTGAGACTGGCCAGCAGCATGGAGGCCTCGAAGTCCAGTTGCCAGCGGCCGTCGCCGAGAGCCTTCAGGCTGCGGGAGGCATTGCCGCTGATGGGCATCTGTTTCCAGTCGGCGGTATAGCTGGCGGTGAACGGCTTCAGCTCGAAGGCATAGGCCGGCAGGGTCAGCAGCGTCAGCAGGAACAGCATGGCTTTACGCATTGCGAATCTCCTTGGTGCGAATCTGATGGCCGGTGGCAGGCAGGGCCTGGCCATCCAGCAGGGCGCCCTGTTCGCCCAGGCGCAAGCGGCCCTCGGCGAACCAGCGCATGGCCAGCGGGTAGATCCGGTGTTCTTCCTCGTGAACCCGTCTGGCCAGGCGTTCCGGCGTATCTTGCGACTCTACCGGGATTACTGCCTGTACGACCAGTGGCCCCCCATCGAGTTCCTCCGTCACGAAGTGCACGCTGCAACCGTGCTCGCGGTCGCCGGCTTCGAGGGCGCGTTGATGGGTATGCAGCCCTTTGTGGCGCGGCAGCAACGAGGGATGGATATTCAGCAGACGCCCCTGGTAATGGCGAACGAAATCGGCGCTGAGGATGCGCATGAACCCGGCAAGGATCACCAGGTGCGGTTCATGGGCATCGATCCGTTGTGCCAGGGCCTCGTCGAAGCTTTCGCGATCGGCATAGGCCTTGTGATCGAGCACCTCGGTCTGGATGCCGGCCTGGCGTGCGCGTTCCAGGCCATAGGCGTCCGCGCGGTTGGAGATCACCGCGCGGATCCGGGCCGGCGTGGCGCCGTCCCGGAGGCTGTCGATCAGCGCCTGCAGGTTGCTGCCGGAGCCGGAAATCAGCACCACGACATTGCAGAGTTTCGGCATCAGTGGTTTTTCAGATTGTTCAGGACCACGCGCTCGGCGTCCGCGCCGCAGGTTTCGATGCGACCGATCTGCCAGGGTTGCTCGCCGGCGGCACGCAGGACTTCCAGGGCTTTCTCGGCGTCGCTCTGGGCCACGCAGATGACCATGCCGACGCCGCAGTTGAGTACGCGATGCATCTCGGTCTCGTCGACGTTGCCCTGTTCCTGCAGCCAGTCGAATACCGCCGGACGGTTCCAGCTGGCGACATCGATCACGGCCTGGGCGTTGTCCGGCAGGACGCGCGGGATGTTGTCCAGCAGGCCGCCGCCGGTAATGTGAGCCATGGCCTTGACCGCGCCGGTCTGCTTGATCAGTTGCAGCAGCGGCTTGACGTAGATGCGGGTCGGCGCCATCAGCAGGTCGGCCAGCGGCTTGCCGTCGAGTTGGACCTGCGCGATGTCGGCGCCGGAAACCTCGATGATCTTGCGGATCAGGGAGTAGCCGTTGGAGTGCGGGCCGGAGGAGGGCAGGGCGATAAGCGCGTCGCCGGCCTGGACCCTGGAGCCGTCGATGATCTCGGCCTTTTCCACGACGCCGACGCAGAAGCCGGCCAGGTCATAGTCTTCGCCTTCGTACATGCCGGGCATTTCGGCGGTCTCGCCGCCGACCAGGGAACAGCCCGCCAGTTCGCAACCGGCACCGATGCCGGTGACTACGGTGGCGGCGACGTCGACGTTGAGCTTGCCGGTGGCGTAGTAGTCGAGAAAGAACAGCGGCTCGGCGCCGCAGACCACCAGGTCGTTGACGCACATCGCCACCAGGTCCTGGCCGATGCTGTCGTGCTTGTTCAGGTTGAGCGCCAGGCGCAGCTTGGTGCCCACCCCGTCGGTGCCGGATACCAGCACCGGCTGCTTGTAGCCGGCCGGGATTTCGCAGAGGGCGCCGAAGCCGCCGAGGCCGCCCATCACTTCCGGGCGTGCGGTGCGCTTGGCCACGCCTTTGATGCGTTCCACCAGGGCTTCGCCGGCGTCGATGTCCACACCAGCGTCCTTGTAGCTCAACGAGGGTTGCTTGCTGCTCATAAATCCAGGCCTATAGGGGTAATTCGGAGATCGGCCGGCCGCCCAGGCGTGCAACGCTGTTTGCCGGTTTTGAAGGCGCGCGATTTTATCAGGCTTGCCACGCAGCGGCCATCTCGGTTGCCGCTGGACGGACTGCTGTTTAAGGTATAGGTCCACTTGCGCGGCCTTCACAGCTCGTCGCCGCCGTTCCCATCCGTTCGTCGAGAGCCCTCCATGCGCATAGCCCGACTCTTCGTTCTCTGTTTTTCCCTGCTAGGCTTGCCCGTCTTCGCGGCAACGGTCCCCAATCTCTACCAGGTCCACGAGCCGGTTTCGTCGCAGCAGCCCGGGGAGCGCGATGCCGGACTGGTGCGAGCCCTGCAGACCCTGCTGGTGCGCCTGACCGGCAATCCGCAGGCGCCGCAGAACCCGGCATTGGCGGGGTACCTGAAGGATCCGCAGCAACTGATCAGCCAGTACGCCTTCGAAAATGGTCCGCCGCTGGCGCTGGTGGTCGATTTCGATCCGACCGCCACCGGTAATGCGCTGCGGGCCGCCGGCCTGCCGAGCTGGGGCGCCAACCGGCCGGCGGTGCTGGCCTGGTGGCTGAACGAAAGCGCCGATGGCAGCTCCCTGGTCGGTGACAACCAGGCCTCGGCCGAACCGCTCAAGCGTGCGGCGCAGAACCGCGGCTTGCCGTTGCGCCTGCCTCTGGCGGATCTCGACGAACAGATCGTCGGTACCCCGGAAAACCTCACCGCCGCCCAACCCGATGCCCTGCGCGCAGCCTCCGAGCGTTATGCCGCCGATGCCTTGCTGGCAGTGGACGCCAAGGAGGCGGACGGCAAATGGCAGGCGCAATGGCGGCTGTGGATGGGCGATTCGCGAGAGCAAGGCCAGGCTGAAGGCGCTACGCCCGACGCGTTGGCAGACAGCGTGATGCTGGCCGTCGGCAACCGCCTGTCCACTCGTTTCGTTGCCACGCCGGAAGCGGCGACCGGCCTGACCCTCCAGGTCCAGGGCGCGACACTGGCACGCTATGCCGAGTTGCAACGCCTGCTCGATCCGTTCGGCGCGCGTCTGGTAGGCGTGCGGGGCGATCGCCTCGACTATTCCGTGAAGGCCAGTCCCGAGCAATTGCGTGCCCAACTGGGCCTGGCGCAGTTGCAGGAAATCCCGGCCGACAGCGTACCGCTGGATGCCTCCGGCCAGCCCGCAGCGCCCAGCGCGGCGGTGCCGTCGTCGACCCAACTGAATTTCCGCTGGCAGTGAGTCGGCGCGCCGATCCGCTTCTATGCAACGGAGCGGGCCGGCGCGCGACCGGCCGATGCTCTGGGCAAGGAGCCTCGGCTATCGGCAAACCTTTGATTTTGCTTGCCTAGTTGCTCATTGTGCGGCCTTGCCGAGGCGTATAAACTTTGCAGCCTTTACGGTGACTCCTGCGGCGTTTTCGGATTGTCCGCCCAGCCTGGCATGAAACCTATTCAGCTTCCCCTCAGTGTGCGTCTGCGCGACGACGCCACCTTCGCCAACTACTATCCCGGTGCCAATGCCGCGGCACTGGGATATGTCGAGCGTTTGTGCGAAGCCGAGGCTGGCTGGGCGGAAAGCCTCATCTACCTCTGGGGACACGACGGCGTCGGCCGCAGCCACCTGTTGCAGGCGGCCTGCTTGCGTTTCGAGCAGTTCGAAGAGCGAACCATCTACCTGCCGATGGCCGATCTGGTGCAGTACGGCCCGGAAATCTTCGACGATCTCGAGCAGTGCGAGCTGGTCTGCATCGACGACCTGGATGTGCTGGTTGGCAAGCGAGAATGGGAAGAGGGGCTGTTCCACCTGTTCAATCGACTGCGTGATACCGGTCGGCGCCTGCTGCTGGCGGCATCGAAGTCGCCCCGGGAGCTGCAGGTCAAGCTGCCGGACCTGAAGTCCCGCCTCACCATGGCGCTGATCTTCCAGTTGCACGGTCTTTCCGACGAGGACAAGCTTCGTGCCCTGCAACTGCGGGCATCCCGTCGTGGCCTGCATCTGACCGATGAAGTCGGTCGTTTCATCCTCAACCGCGGTTCGCGCAGCATGAACTCTCTGTTCGATCTGCTGGAGCAACTGGATCGCGCTTCGCTCCAGGCTCAGCGCAAGCTGACCATTCCTTTCCTCAAGGAAACCCTCGGCTGGTAAGCGTCGACAGTCCGTCGGCGAACTCCCGCATGGCCGTGCCGCAGTCCTTGGGTTTCGCTTGCGGCAGGAAGTGACCGCCTTCTATCCGTCTCTCCATCCATGCGCCGGCAATACTGGAGCGCTGTCCGCAGGCTTCCCGGCGGTCGGCAGGGCAGGAGGGGGCTCCTGCCTTACCATCAGCGTTCCCCGGCGACCCTTCGGTCGTACTGGAATCGCCAGCGCGTATAGAGCAGCGCGGCGCAGAACAAGGTCACGCTGAGTAGCACTTCGGCCCAGCCGAACAGGCGCTGCGTGGGATCGAAGGCGGCGAGTACGCCGAGGATGAAATACAGGTTGACCACGTAGCAGGCCCAGGCATGCCCGCGCGCGCTGCCCATGAGCAGTCCGGGGGCCACCACCAGCAGCGGCAGCAGCTTGAAGGCGAGGACCAGCCAGGGCACCCAGCTCGCCGCACCATGGGCGTCCGCGTAGATCAGGTCGCGAATGAGGATGAGCAGGACCAGGCCGACGAAGCTTCCCAGGCTGATGGCGCGGCTGAGCGCCAGGCGCGGCTGCAGCCACGCTACTTCGGGCAGCGGTTTGTTCTTGCGGGCCATTTCAACTCCCCAGCTTGCCGGCGGTTTCCGCCAGGCGTTTGCCCAGCGCGCGACACAGGGTCAGTTCGTGCTCATCGAGGCTGCGCTTGCCATCGGCGCCGGCGAAGTGGCTGGCGCCGTAAGGCGTGCCGCCGCCGCGGGTTTCCAGCAGGGCGGGTTCGCTGTAGGGAATGCCCAGGACCAGCATGCCGTGGTGCAGCAATGGCAACAGCATCGATAACTGAGTGGTCTCCTGGCCGCCGTGCAGGCTGGCGGTGGAGGTGAAGACCGCTGCCGGCTTGCCGACCAGGCTGCCGGTCAGCCACAGGCTGCTGGTACCGTCGAGGAAGTATTTCAGCGGGGAAGCCATGTTGCCGAAGCGGGTCGGGCTGCCGAGGGCCAGGCCCGCGCAGTTCTTCAGGTCCTCCAGGGTTGCGTACAGCGCCCCCTCCGCGGGGATGTCGGGGGCGACCGCTTCGCATTCGGTGGATACCGCGGGAACCGTGCGTACACGCGCCTCGAAGCCGCCCTGTTCGACGCCACGGGCGATCTGCCGGGCCATTTCCGCGGTAGCGCCATGGCGACTGTAGTACAGCACCAGGATGTAGGGACTGCTCAAGCGAGGATCTCCAGGACTCTTTCCGGAGGCCGGCCAACCACCGCCTTGTCACCCGCGACCAGCACCGGGCGCTCGATCAGCTTCGGATGCCTGGCCATTGCCTCGATGATGGCCTCTTCGCCAAGACTGGGCTCATCCAGGCCGAGGGCCTTGTATTCGTCCTCCCCGGTCCGCAGCAACTGGCGGGCGGGAATGCCGAGCTTGGCCAGGATCGCTTTCAGCTCGGCGGCGCTCGGCGGGGTTTCCAGATAGCGCACCACCTGCGGTTGCAGGCCGCGGGCTTCGAGCAGTTCGAGCGCTGCGCGGGATTTCGAGCAGCGCGGATTGTGCAACAGGATCAGTTCGCTCATGTCAGGGGTCGCATGGCCGGTGAAGTGACGGCTATTCTAACCGCCTCGTCGACCAGGACTGAACCCGTCGGCGCGAAGTACCGCCCCGAGAGGCGAAGAACCGGCGCGACTTCAAGGAGAGGGCATGCGCGAACATTTCAACGATGGGGTCGAGTTCGCTCGCTTCCTCGCTCATCGCTTCGTCACCGACAAGGCTCCCAACAGCGCGGCGGCGCTGACCTACACCACGTTGTTCGCGGTAGTGCCGATGATGACGGTGATGTTTTCCATGCTTTCGCTGATTCCGGCATTCCATGGCATGGGCGAGTCGATCCAGACTTTCATCTTTCGCAATTTCGTGCCTTCCGCTGGAGAAGCGGTGGAAACCTACCTGAAGAGTTTCACCACCCAGGCCCGGCACCTGACCTGGGTCGGGGTGGTCTTTCTGGCAGTCACCGCCTTCACCATGCTGGTGACCATCGAGAAAGCCTTCAACGAGATCTGGCGGGTTCGCCAGCCACGCCGCGGTGTCGGGCGGTTCCTCCTCTACTGGGCGATCCTCAGCCTGGGCCCATTGTTGCTGGGGGCCGGCTTCGCCGTGACCACCTACATCACTTCGCTGTCGCTGCTCCATGGCCCGGACGCGTTGCCGGGCGCGGAGACGCTGCTGGGGCTGATGCCGCTGGCGTTCAGCGTGGCGGCCTTCACCCTGCTCTATTCGGCGGTCCCGAACGCCCGGGTCCCGGTGCGCCATGCCCTGATGGGCGGCGTGTTCACCGCGGTACTGTTCGAAGCCGCGAAAACCCTGTTCGGGCTGTACGTAAGCCTGTTTCCCGGCTACCAGTTGATCTACGGTGCCTTCGCCACCGTGCCTATCTTCCTGCTGTGGATCTATCTTTCCTGGATGATCGTTCTGTTCGGCGCGGTGCTGGTCTGCAATCTCTCTTCTTCCCGTCTCTGGCGGCGGCGCTCGCTGCCCAAGCTGATCGTCCTGCTCGGCGTGCTGAGGGTGTTCCTCCAGCGCCAGCAGCTTGGACAGTCGCTGCGCCTGACCCACTTGCATCGTGCGGGTTGGCTGTTGCCCGAGGATGAGTGGGAGGAACTGCTGGACTTTCTCGAGAAGGAGCAGTTCGTCTGTCGCGCCGGCGGAGGCGAGTGGGTGCTGTGCCGGGATCTTGGCGCCTACAGTCTGCATCGCTTGCTGAATCGCTGCCCCTGGCCCATGCCTAGCCGAGAGCGCATGCCTGCGAGTCTGGACGAGGCGTGGTATCCGCCGTTCCAGCAGGCCATGGAGCGCTTGCAGGTGGAGCAGGAGGCGCTGTTCGGAGAAAGCCTGGCCCACTGGCTGGCGGACGGAACCTCGGGAGCGAAGGTGACGTAAAGTGTCAGTTTGCGGCGAACGATGTGCATGAGGCGCTGCATGCTGCCGGAGGAACCCCAGCAAGCGCAGGGAAAGCGCTGTTGGCACGCTTCTGGCAAACCCTCGTGTGACAGTCGTTTCACTCCGTAGTTCCGCCGAGGTTCCCGTTCATGCTCCCAATGTCGAACAAGGTCGTCCATTTGCATCACAAGGATGAGCAGGCAGCGCTTGAGCGTTTGAACCGGATTACCGGGCTGCAGTTCAGCAGTTGGCCGGAGTCGCTGGTGCCGGCGCGCAGCGTCAGCGAACCGTCGCCTGAGAAAGCGCGGGACGAACCCCTGCTCGATCAGGTGCGCCAGGGCTGAGCGATCCGGCTCAAGCTTCGGACACCTGCTGGGACCTGTTTTCCTGCTCCACCGCTTGTACGAAGAACTCCTCCACGACCAGTCGGGAAAAGGCCGTCGCCGACTTCAGGCGTACCTGCATGTTTTCCACTTTCTGCCGTACGGGCAGGCGGGCAATGCCGGAAAGCAGGATGCGTTGCTGGCGGTCGATTCGTCCGTGATCCACCGCCACTTCGCGCTGGCGCCCGCCATCCAGATAGCTGACCACCAGTGACACCAGCAGGTCGCAGGCATCCGGAAGATGTAGCCAGGCGGCAATGTTGTAGTCCGCGACCAGGCCCTCGTGGGCTGTCAGGGTCGGGCGTGCGGCATCCACCAGGTGTGCGGGGACGCTTCCGATCAGATGGTCTTTCATAAGCAGCAGTGTGTCCGTTTAAAAGGGCTTCGGACTCGTCGCTCTCGACTTCTCCCCAAGTCGATCCTGCCGATGCCTGGGCATACGGCCGGTTGAGTCGTCGTGTCGTGTGTGGCACGCGGATTATAGGGGTGGTCCTTTGCGTCAAACTGTGCGGTTCGACGGCGATCGTCGTGACTCTTCTCGCACTTTGTGCCTTGTAGGAAGTATCGGGGCTTCTTCTTCCCATATTCGTCTCCACTCGGTTTTGCAGAGGTGGATGGCTTCCAGTAAGGTCTCGCCATAGTGCCGCGCCGGGTTGCCCTGGTCCGGCCGAAGTTTTCCTGACTCGAGAGGTTCCTGACATGGGGAGTTGGCTACGCCCGCTGGGCGCTGCTGCGGTGTTGTTTCTCGCGGGCTGTTCGGCGGATTACGGAGTCGACCAGGACGGGCGTCCTGTCGCTGCGGAGCAGTTGGACGGGCATTGGCTGGTGGTCAATTACTGGGCTGACTGGTGCGCGCCCTGCCGGACCGAGATTCCGGAGATGAATCGCCTTGCGCAGGTGCTGGAAGGGCAGGGCGGGCGCGTCATTGGCGTGAATTTCGATGGCCTGCGCGATGCCGAGTTGAAGAAGTCGGCCGATGGCATGGGGATTCGCTTCACCGTGCTGGCCGATGATCCGGCGCCTCGCTTCAAGCTCCCTCGCAGCGAAGCGTTGCCCGTCACCTATATCGTCGATGCTCGGGGGGAAATGCGTCAGCGTCTGCTGGGCGAGCAGACGGCCGATGGCATATTGAAACAGCTCGAGGCTTTGCGGGAGGGACGCTGATGGCGAGGATCTGCTTGCATGCCTATGTCGGCGGCCGGGTACAGGGCGTCGGTTTCCGTCAGGCGACCCGGGAAGAGGCTGATCGCCTCGAACTCGACGGTTGGGTGCGAAACCTGGATGACGGGCGTGTCGAAGTCGTCTGGGAGGGTGAGGAGGACCGGGCGAAAGCCCTGGAGCGATGGCTGGGGCGGGGCCCGCGGCACGCGGAGGTCTCTGCGGTCGAGGTCGAGCAAATGCCGCTGCAGGGGATCGCTGGCTTCGTCGTCCGTCGCTGACGAGGCGAGTTCGCCGTCAGGGCGTCTCGCCAGGGTCCGCGGCCAGGCGACCGGCATCCCGGAGCAGGGCATGCATGAACTGCTGCTGCAGTTCGGGGTCGTTGCGCGTGAGCTCGATCAGGCTCTGTTCCAGTTCGCTGGCTTCTTCTTCCAGGCCCAGCTCCGCGAGGCGTTTCACCCGATGGACCCAGTGGTGGACGTCATCGCCTTCCAGGTCGTCATAGATCAGGGCGTGAGCTTCCAGGAGCTTGCCGCGCAGGCTGCGGCTGACGCGGAGGCTGGCATCGGCGCGGGTACCATCCTGTGGGTCGCTCACCGAAAGGTGTATCTGCGAGATGCGGCTGATGTCCTGTTCGGCGAAGGGGCTGTCGAGCAGGTTGAGGCGCAGCACGCCATGACGGTCGGTAAGCAGTTCGTTGAGTTCCTTGCCGGAACTGACCAGGACCGGACGCTCCGCCCAGGGCAGGCTGGAGTATTCCAGGCGCTTGTCGCGCTGTTTCTCGTCGATGCTCGCGAGATTCTGTTCGGCGCGACCGTTGGATTCCACGTTCATGAACGGATTCACCCCGGCCAGTCCGTAGTTGATCCAGCCGTGGGTGATGTTGTCCGGTACGCTGCCGAAGGTCACCACGTTGACGATGTTCGCTCCGACGCCGGCCACCAGCGCCACCGCGCCCAACGGGATCTCGTAGATCTCCCGCCAGGCCTGGTACGGCGTATAGCGGTCGTAACGGCGCGTCACCTCGAACTCGGTGACCTCGAAGGACTTCTGGTCGTTGATCCGGACCCGGCGCTGCGGCAGTTCGAGCACATCGGGCTGGCCGACATCGACTTGCAGGGTGTGTTCGAGCAGCTTCCGCTCGACGCGCTCCTCATGCTCGCTACGCTGCGGCAACTGGTTGGCGCAGCCGCTCAGCAGAAGGCCGCCGCACAGGGCGGCGGCGAATAGGCGCAGGGGTCTTCCGGTGGGCATCGTTACGCTCAGCGGCTGAGTTTTTCGGTGATGAACGACATCAGTTCGCCGATCGGCAGGTTCTGCGACTCGCTGTCGCGGCGGCCCTTGTATTCCAGGACGCCTTCGCTGAGGCCGCGGTCGCTGATCACGATGCGGTGGGGAATGCCGATCAGCTCCATGTCGGCGAACTTCACCCCGGGGCTGGTCTTCTTGTCGCGATCGTCCAGCAGCACTTCGAAACCGGCTGCGGTCAGCTCGGCATAGAGCTTGTCGGTCGCCTGCTTGACGCTCTCGGTTTCGTACTTCAGCGGTACCAGGGCGATCTGGAACGGCGCCAATGCGCTTGGCCAGAGAATGCCGCGCTCGTCATGGTTCTGCTCGATGGCGGCGGCGACCACGCGGGATACGCCGATGCCGTAGCAGCCCATGATCAGGTTGACCGGCTTGCCCTGTTCGCTCAGGACGCTCAGCTTCATCGCTTCGCTGTACTTGGTGCCAAGCTGGAAGATATGACCGACCTCGATGCCGCGCTTGATCACCAGGGTGCCCTTGCCGTCCGGGCTGGGGTCGCCTTCGACGACATTGCGCAGGTCGGCGACCTCGGGCAGCGGCAGGTCGCGCTCCCAGTTCACGCCGAAGTAGTGCTTGTCCTCGATGTTGGCGCCAGCGGCGAAATCGCTCATCAGGGCGACGGAGCGGTCGACGATGCAGGCGATCGGCAGGTTGACCGGGCCCAGCGAGCCGGGGCCGGCACCGATGGCGGCACGGATCTCGGCCTCCGAAGCGAATACCAGCGGGCTGGCGACCAGCGGCTGGTTGGCGGCCTTGATTTCGTTGAGCTCGTGATCACCGCGGACGATCAGGGCGACCAGGGTGCCTTCTTCGGCGCCATGCACCACCAGGGTCTTGATGGTTTTCTCGATCGGTAGCTGGAAGCCGTCCACCAGGGCCGCGATGGTCTTGGTGTTGGGCGTGTCGACCAGGCGCATGTCCTCGGTGGCGCTGCCGCGGGCGCTCTCGCGCGGCACGGCTTCGGCCTTCTCGATGTTCGCGGCGTAGTCGGAGCTGTCGCTGAAGACGATATCGTCCTCGCCGGAGTTGGCCAGCACGTGGAACTCATGGGAGCCGCTGCCGCCGATGGAGCCGTTGTCGGCTTGCACGGGACGGAAATCCAGGCCGAGGCGGGAGAAGATCTTGCTGTACGCCTGGTACATCCCGTCGTAGGTCTGCTGCAGCGAGTCCTGGCTCAGGTGGAAGGAATAGGCGTCCTTCATGATGAATTCGCGTCCGCGCATCAGGCCGAAGCGCGGGCGGATCTCATCGCGGAACTTGGTCTGGATCTGATAGAAGTTGATCGGCAGTTGCTTGTAGCTGTTCAGCTCGTTGCGCGCGAGGTCGGTGATCACTTCTTCGTGGGTCGGGCCTACGCAGAATTCGCGCTCGTGGCGGTCCTTCAGGCGCAGCAGCTCAGGGCCGTATTGCTCCCAGCGCCCCGACTCCTGCCACAGCTCGGCCGGCTGCACCGCCGGCATCAGCACTTCCAGGGCGCCGGCAGCGTTCATTTCCTCGCGGACGATGGTCTCGACCTTGCGCAGTACCCGCAGGCCCATTGGCAGCCAGGTGTAGAGACCCGAGGCCAGGCGACGGATCATGCCGGCGCGAAGCAGCAGTTGATGGCTGATTACCACCGCGTCGGCGGGGGTTTCTTTGAGCGTGGAAAGCAGATACTGACTGGTACGCATCTTTGGCCGTTATGTCGGTTGTATCGGGAGGAATGGCTGGGCATTGTACGGTGCCGGTCTGGCTGCGTACAGGGCGCCGGCCATCGATGATGAGGAGTCAGCAGGCAATGAACGCGGCGCAGGTACAGGCGTTGATCCGCATGGGGCTACCCATGGCCGAGGACATCGATTTTCGTGTCGAGCGTCTCGACGAACGACATGCGCTGGCGCGCATACCTTTTCACGGCAAGCTGGTGCGTCCCGGTGGAACGCTGTCCGGCCCGACCATCATGGCGCTGGCCGACGCGGCGATGTACGCGGTCATTCTCGGGCGTCTCGGGGCGGTCGAGATGGCCGTGACCTCGAACCTGAACATCAACTTCCTCAGCAAGCCCAGGCCCGAGGACCTGTTGGCCGAGGCGAGCATCCTCAAGCTGGGGCGGCGCCAGGTCGTCTGCGAGGTCGGGGTGTTTTCGCAGAGTAATGAGGAAGACCTGGTGGCCCATGTCACCGGTACCTACGCCCTTCCTTTATAGGCGCGTTGCCGCCAAGAAGAAAAAACCCGGCGATGCCGGGTTTTTTCGTTGCCTGTCGGTCGATTACAGGATCGACAGCGGATAGTCGACGATCAGGCGGAACTCGTTCTGGTCGCCTTCGCCCTGGTCGGCGTTGGCACGGTGCCAGGCCTGGCGGATGCGGAACGACAGGTCCTTGGCCGGACCGGACTGGACCACGTACTTGGCTTCGAGGTTGGTTTCGTGGTGCTTGCCATCCTCGCCGTAGCCGTAGTTCTTATAGCCGACGTTGTTGTCAGACATCTTGGTGCCATCGATGTCCTTGCCATTGATATAGCGGACCATGAAAGTCAGGCCGGGAACGCCATAGGAGGCTAGGTTCAGGTCGTAGCGAGCCTGCCAGGATTTCTCGCCAGGGCCGTTGAAGTCGGAGTACTGGACAGAGTTGGCGAGGAAAATCGAGTCGCCACCTGCGCCAGAGCCGTTGCGGCCGAAGCCGATATAATCAAACGGCTGATCGCCATGGACCTTCTGGTAGGCCAAGGTGAAAGTGTGCGCATCCAGAGTGTAGGCTGCCGCCAGGGACCAAGTGGTGTTGCTGATGTCGCCGGCCTTGGCCTTGCCTTCATCGTTTGTGCGGTAGATGTTGAAATCGAAGCCCAGCGATTGGTCGGATGCCAGTGGGATGGTGTAGTTGCTGTTCAGGTAATACTGGCGATAGATGTCTTCGAGTTCGGCGCCGTACAGGGAGGCGCTGAGGTTATCGGTGATTGCGTAGCGGCCCCCAATGAAATCGGCGCTCTTGGCGGTCTCGCCTGCGTAGGTGGCATAGAGTTCGCCACGCGATTTGACGGTGGTCGGCTCCTTGCCCTCGGTGAAGTGGCCTGCCTCGAGGTCGAGCCCTTCGAATTCGCTGCTCTGCAGCTGGAAGCCGGTCGCGGTCTGCGGGAACAGGCGGCTGCCGCCAGCGGCGAAGACCGGGGCGGTCGGTTGCATCTCGCCCCACTTCAGCATGGTCTTGGAGATGCGCACCTTCACGGCGCCGCCGGCGCGGCTGTAGTCATCGCGCGGCTTGCCGTCGTTCATCACCGGCAGGTTGCCGGTGCCGGTCTTGTCGGAGGTGCCGTCGAGCTTCAGGCCCAGGTAGCCGAAGGCATCGACGCCGAAGCCCACAGTGCCTTGGGTGAAGCCGGATTCATAGGTGGTGAGGAAGCCTTGGGTCCAGTCGACGCGGTCCCCGCTGCCGCTCTTGCCGTCACGGTTGAAATAGTAGTTGCGGAGCAGCAGGTCGAGGCTGCTGTCTTCGATGAACCCCTTCGCTTCGGCCTGATCGCTGACGAATGCGTCGGCCACGGCGAACTGAGTGCTACCTGCGGAAACCGCCAGTGCAATGGCGCTCCACTTCATCACTTTCATTGTGATTGCTCCTTTGGTTTTGAAATTATCTCTGCCATCACAGTGCCGCAGTGACGGCTAGTTCTTCTTGTCGGCGCTAACTTATAGCACGCAGTGTTTCTTGGCGATAGTTGAGGTTCCGAAGCGACGGATTCTTTACCGTGCTGTCGCAAAATTGCATGACGCATGTCGCATCTGCGTAGGTGCGCAGTTGAAAAAATGACGTATGTCGCGGGGTTGGTCACTCTTGTTGAGGTCGCTTCTCAAGTCGCTTTTCCCGATTGGCGGGGCCTTGTAATAAAAATGTCATGTTCCGTACGGCCCCTCTTACTGTGATGAAAGAGGTATAAGCAAACTCCGTGCACAAATTGGAAAATGGCTTCGCCTATGTATTCCAGTTGGTCTCTTCGAGAGCGAGGCTATTCTGTTTGAAAGCAAACGAATTATGCTTTGAAACCTGATTGTAATCCGTCTGCTTCAAGGGTTGGTTGCCATCGAGTTGTCTGTGGCGAATGCGTTTGTATCCACGGCATGTCTTATGTTCGGCGTCGCGCTGTATTCATTTGGCCGGCATCTTATGGGGCGTTCGGCTGGAGAGGCGCGCCAAGCTGGGGCGGGCGGATGTGTGGGCTTGCTTTGGCCGGGCGGCGAAGTATCCTGCGCGGCAGTTACGGCGGGGCCCTTCCCGGAGGGAGGGGCTAAGCTGTCCATGAACGACGGTCGAACAGGAGAGGTCAGTATGTTCGCTTTGGATCCCCGGCTGGAGCAGGACACCCTGTTGCTCGGCGACTTTCCCCTCAGCCGCCTGCTGCTGATGAACGATGCCCGCTATCCGTGGTTCATCCTGGTGCCGAGGCGGGAGGATGTCACCGAGCTGTTCCAGCTCGATGTCGATGACCGGCAGGCGCTGTGGCGCGAGGCCACGCTGCTGGCAGAGGTCCTCAAGGACACCTTCCGTGCGGACAAGATGAATGTCGCTAACCTGGGCAATGTGGTCAGCCAGCTTCACATGCACGTGATCGTCCGGCGACGTGGTGACGACGCCTGGCCCGGCCCTGTCTGGGGGCGCCATCCGGCTCGGCCTTATTCTTCCGAGCAGGTCGAGGCGATCCGCGGCAAGTTGCGGATGGTGCTGACCGACGGCTTCCGTTTTGCCGGGGAGGCCTAGATGGAGCTGGACGCGCGCATGGATGACCTGGAATGCCGCCAGGCTTTCCAGGATGACACTTTGCAGGCTCTCAACGATGTGGTGGTCGAGCAGCAGCGCAGCATCGAGCGACTGCAGCTTCAGGTCGCGGCATTGATCAAGCGTCTGGAAGACGTCCAGGGGCTGGTGGGCGAGGCGGGGGAAGACGAAGCGCCTCCTCCCCATTATTGAATGCACAAAAAACCCGCCGTTCGGCGGGTTTTCTGTTTTTCGCGGCGGTCAGCGGCGGGAGGCGATCACGTCTTCCGCCTGCAGGCCCTTGTCCCGTTGTACCACCGAGAACTCCACGCGCTGGCCTTCGATGAGGATGCGGTGGCCTTCGCCGCGAATCGCTCGGAAGTGGACGAAGATGTCCTCGCCCGAATCGCGGGAAATGAAGCCGAAACCTTTTGAGGTGTTGAACCACTTCACGGTACCGGTCTCCCGGTTGCCGCTGTCCTGGCTGCCGCCGAGGGCTGCCGGGGCGCTGGCGCTGCGCGAGACCGGCTTGCCGGGTTTCAGGCTGCCCGCCAGTTGCAGGGCCGTGGCCAGCACCAGGCTTAGCAGGGGCAGGACGATCGCCGGCTGGTCGGCGATGGTCGGCAGCGGCGCCAGCAGGATCAGTGCCTGCAGGACGACGCCCAGGACCAGCAGGGCGGCTGCGCCGGCCTGCAGCGGGCGGGTTGGATGTGACGATTGCAGTACGGGAGCGAAGAGCAGGTTGATCAGGCCCAGAATGGCCAGGTAGATGGCATCGGGATGTTGCAGGAAGGGTGTGGCTTCGGTTCTTAGGCTGGGAATGAAGGACAGCAATAGGGCGGCGACGCCCGTGACCAGAAGGACGATTTTCAACATGTCAATGAGTTCACCTTGATGGGGTAACGATCAAGTAGCCGGACAGCGCTTCGGTGCATGAAACGAAAGGTGCGGAAGGAAGGCCGGCCTATGCGCGTGACGCACGGCGGCTATTTAACAGGAAAGCAGGAGGCTACTCAAATCAAGCGGTTGGCGCCGGAGGGGGAGGGCGGGACCCTGAGGCGGGCCCCGCTTTCTATCGAGCGATCGACGATCAGCTGGCAAGAAGGCTGCGCAACATCCAGGCGGTCTTTTCATGCACCTGCATACGTTGGGTGAGCAGGTCGGCGGTGGGTTCGTCGCTGACCTTGTCCAGCAGCGGGAAGATGCTGCGGGCGGTGCGCACCACGGCTTCCTGGCCCTGGACCAGTTGCCGGATCATCTCCTCGGCTTCCGGAACGCCTTCCTCCTCCTTGATGGACGACAGGCGGGCGTAGGCGGCGTAGGTGCCGGGCGCCGGGAAGCCCAGGGCCCGGATGCGCTCGGCGATGTCGTCCACGGCAACGGCCAGTTCGGTGTACTGGCCTTCGAACATCAGGTGCAACGTGTTGAACATCGGGCCGGTGACGTTCCAGTGGAAGTTGTGGGTTTTCAGGTAGAGGGTGTAGGTGTCGGCCAGTAGCCGCGACAGGCCCTCGGCAATGGCTGCGCGATCCTGTTCGCCGATTCCGATATTGATTTCCATGGCGTTCTCCTTTCAGTCGGCCTTGTGAATGGGGCACTCCGAAACAGTTGGAGTGAGGCTAACACAGGGTTTTTCCCAGCGCTCTTGGTCTATGTCAAAGGCGGCGATAGGGAGAATCTATTCCGACTGCCCGGTCAAGCGAATGGTTCGCAGGGGGAGGCGAAATGCTTCCGTTCAACGGCCTGGCTTCCCGCGTGACAGGCCGGCGGGGCTGGCTGCAAGCCATGGATTTTTCAGGCTATAATCCCCGCCTTCAATGCGAAGTGGGCCCGGATGCGGGTGCTTCGCCGTTGCCGTTCACCGGGCAGCGCGGGAGATGTCCTTCCGGGGGCGTACCGATGGTTCCGGTGCTCGGTCAGGGCCGGCGAGAGCCCGGCAATGGTCGCCAGGCAGCCGGCGGCTCCACAGAATCCAAGACTTACGAGAAGCGAACCACACCATGATGCGCAGCCACTATTGCGGCCAACTGAACGAGAGCCTGGACGGCCAGGAAGTCACCCTTTGCGGTTGGGTTCACCGCCGCCGCGACCATGGTGGAGTGATCTTCCTCGATGTGCGCGATCGCGAGGGGCTGGCCCAGGTGGTGTTCGATCCGGACCGTGCGGAAACCTTCGCCAAGGCCGACCGGGTGCGCAGCGAGTTCGTGGTGAAGATCACCGGCAAGGTGCGCCTGCGCCCTGAAGGCGCGCGCAACCCGAACATGGCGTCTGGCTCCATCGAGGTACTGGGCTACGAACTGGAAGTGCTGAACCAGGCCGAGACTCCGCCGTTCCCGTTGGATGAATATTCCGATGTGGGCGAGGAAACGCGCCTGCGCTACCGCTTCATCGACCTGCGTCGTCCGGAGATGGCCGCCAAGCTGAAGCTGCGTGCGCGCATCACCAGCAGCATTCGCCGCTACCTGGACGACAACGGCTTCCTCGACGTCGAGACCCCGATCCTCGGCCGGCCGACGCCGGAAGGCGCGCGCGATTACCTGGTGCCGAGCCGTACCTACCCGGGCCACTTCTTCGCCCTGCCGCAGTCGCCACAGCTGTTCAAGCAACTGCTGATGGTCGCCGGCTTCGATCGCTACTACCAGATCGCCAAGTGCTTCCGTGACGAGGACCTGCGTGCCGACCGCCAGCCGGAATTCACCCAGATCGACATCGAGACCAGCTTCCTCGACGAGAGCGACATCATCGGCATCACCGAGAAGATGGTGCGCCAGCTGTTCAAGGAAGTGCTGGATGTCGAGTTCGACGAGTTCCCGCACATGCCGTTCGAAGAGGCCATGCGCCGCTACGGTTCGGACAAGCCCGACCTGCGCATCCCGCTGGAGTTGGTGGACGTCGCCGACCAGTTGAAGGAAGTGGAGTTCAAGGTCTTCTCCGGTCCGGCCAACGATCCGAAGGGGCGTGTCGCCGCCCTGCGTGTACCGGGCGCCGCCTCCATGCCGCGCAGCCAGATCGACGACTACACCAAGTTCGTCGGCATCTATGGTGCCAAGGGCCTGGCCTACATCAAGGTCAACGAGCGCGCCAAGGGCGTGGAAGGCCTGCAGTCGCCGATCGTGAAGTTCATCCCCGAGGCCAACCTGAACGTGATCCTCGATCGCGTTGGCGCGGTCGACGGCGACATCGTGTTCTTTGGCGCCGACAAGGCCAAGATCGTTTGCGATGCCCTGGGCGCGCTGCGTATCAAGGTCGGCCATGACCTCAAGCTGCTCACCCGGGAGTGGGCGCCCATGTGGGTCGTGGACTTCCCGATGTTCGAGGAGAACGACGACGGCTCGCTGTCCGCGCTGCACCACCCGTTCACCTCGCCCAAGTGCACCCCGGCTGAGCTTGAGGCCAATCCGGGCGCGGCACTTTCCCGCGCCTACGACATGGTGCTCAACGGTACCGAGCTGGGTGGCGGTTCCATCCGTATCCATGACAAGTCCATGCAGCAGGCGGTGTTCCGTGTGCTGGGCATCGACGAGGCGGAACAGGAAGAGAAATTCGGCTTCCTGCTCGACGCGCTCAAGTACGGTGCGCCGCCGCATGGCGGCCTGGCCTTCGGCCTGGATCGCCTGGTCATGCTGATGACCGGTGCATCGTCTATCCGCGAAGTGATCGCCTTCCCGAAGACCCAGAGCGCTGGCGACGTCATGACCCAGGCACCGGGTTCCGTGGACGGCAAGGCCCTGCGCGAGCTGCACATTCGCCTGCGCGAGCAGCCGAAGGCCGAGTGATTCGAATCAACCCGCGGAGGCGCCGCTTGCGGCGCCTCCTGCCGAGAGAGCAATACGGAGTGAGTTATGGCTGGTCATTCTAAATGGGCCAACATCAAGCACCGCAAAGAGCGGCAAGATGCCAAGAAAGGCAAGATCTTTACCAAGCTGATCCGTGAGCTGACCGTCGCTGCAAGGCAGGGCGGCGGCGTCCCGGCGGACAACCCGCGTCTGCGCCTGGCCGTGGACAAGGCGCTGACCGCCAACATGACCCGCGATACCATCGATCGTGCCATTGCGCGCGGCGTCGGCTCCAACGATGCCGACAACATGGTCGAGCTTTCCTATGAAGGTTATGCGCCGAGCGGCGTAGCGATCATCGTCGAGGCGATGACCGACAACCGCAACCGTACCGCTGCCGAAGTGCGTCATGCCTTCAGCAAGTGTGGCGGCAACCTGGGCACCGATGGTTCGGTCGCCTACATGTTCGAGCGCAAGGGACAGATCAGCTTCGCTCCCGGCGTGGACGAGGAAGCGCTGATGGACGCGGCCCTGGAGGCTGGCGCCGATGACGTGGTAGTCAACGACGATGGCTCCATCGACGTGTTCACCACCTTCGCCGACTTCATTTCGGTGAACGAGGCGCTGGCCGCCGCCGGATTCAAGGGCGACGAAGCCGAAGTCACCATGATCCCTTCGACCACCGCGACCCTGGACCTGGAAACCGCGCAGAAGGTGCTCAAGCTGATCGACATGCTCGAGGACCTGGACGACGTGCAGAACGTCTATTCCAATGCCGATATCCCGGACGACGTGATGGCGCAGCTCGGCTGAGCCGATCGGAGCGATAACGCGAAGCCGGAAGTGGGGTACGCTTGATGCGTTCGAACCCCGCTTCCGGCTTTTAGTATCCAGCTTATGACTTTGATTCTAGGGATTGACCCGGGCTCGCGCATCACCGGCTTCGGCGTGGTGCGGGAAACGGCGCGCGGTTGCGAATACGTGGCGTCCGGATGTATACGGACCGGTAATGGCCCCTTGCACGAGCGTCTACACGTGGTGTTTCGCAGCGTCCGCGAGGTGATCCGCACCCATGGCCCGACGGCCCTGAGCATCGAGCAGGTGTTCATGGCGCGCAACGCCGATTCGGCCCTGAAGCTGGGGCAGGCGCGGGGGGCGGCCATCGTCGCGGCAATGGAGGAGGGGTTGAGCGTGGCGGAGTACACCGCCTCGCAGGTCAAGCAGGCAGTCGTGGGGACCGGCGGTGCAGACAAGCAGCAGGTGCAGATGATGGTCATGCATCTGTTGAAGCTGACCCAGAAACCGCAGATAGATGCTTCCGACGCCCTGGCCATCGCCCTGTGTCATGCCCATACCCAACAGAGTCTGGTCCCCCATGGCCTGGTGGGCGCACGCCGACGTGGCGGGCGCCTGCGTCTTTGAATAAGGAAAGCTCTTCGTGATCGGACGCTTGCGTGGCACCCTGGCGGAGAAACAGCCGCCACACCTGATCCTCGATGTGAATGGCGTCGGCTATGAAGTGGAAGTGCCGATGACGACCCTCTATCGGTTGCCTTCGGTGGGCGAGCCGGTGACCTTGCATACCCATCTGGTTGTGCGTGAGGATGCGCACTTGCTCTATGGCTTCGCCGAAAAGCGCGAGCGAGAGCTGTTCCGTGAGCTGATCCGGCTCAACGGCGTGGGTCCGAAACTGGCCCTGGCGCTGATGTCGGGCCTGGAAGTGGACGAACTGGTGCGTTGCGTCCAGGCACAGGACACCTCCACCCTGGTGAAGATCCCCGGTGTTGGCAAGAAGACCGCCGAGCGCCTGCTGGTGGAGTTGAAGGACCGCTTCAAGGCTTGGGAAAACATGCCCACGATTGCACCGTTGGTGATGGAACCCCGTGCCAGCGCTACAGTCTCAAGCGCCGAGGCCGATGCAGTCAGCGCGCTGATCGCCCTCGGCTTCAAGCCACAGGAAGCCAGTCGTGCCGTCGCAGCCGTACCGGGAGAGGATTTGTCCAGCGAAGAAATGATCCGCCAGGCCCTGAAGGGCATGGTCTAGGTGGCGCCCGATGATCGAGCCTGATCGCCTCATATCCGCCGTTTCCGGTCGCGAACGCGATGAGCAGCTGGACCGCGCCATTCGCCCGCTGAAGCTGGCCGACTACATCGGCCAGCCCAGCGTGCGCGAGCAGATGGAGCTGTTCATCCATGCCGCGCGCGGCCGCCAGGAGGCGCTCGACCATACGCTGATCTTCGGTCCGCCGGGGCTGGGCAAGACGACCCTGGCGAATATCATCGCCCAGGAAATGGGCGTTTCCATCAAGAGTACTTCCGGGCCGGTGCTCGAGCGTCCCGGCGATCTCGCCGCGTTGCTGACCAACCTGGAGGCCGGCGACGTCCTGTTCGTCGACGAGATCCACCGTCTTTCGCCCATCGTCGAAGAAGTGCTGTATCCGGCCATGGAAGATTTCCAGCTGGACATCATGATCGGCGAAGGGCCCGCGGCCCGCTCCATCAAGCTGGACCTGCCGCCGTTCACCCTGGTCGGCGCGACCACCCGTGCCGGCATGCTGACCAATCCACTGCGCGATCGCTTCGGTATCGTCCAGCGCCTGGAGTTCTACAACGTCGAGGACCTGGCGACCATCGTCAGTCGGTCGGCCGGCATTCTCGGCCTGGAGATCGAGCCGCAGGGCGCGGCGGAAATCGCCAAGCGCGCCCGCGGTACGCCGCGAATCGCCAATCGCCTGCTGCGCCGGGTACGCGACTTCGCCGAGGTCCGGGGGCAGGGCGACATTACCCGGGTGATCGCCGACAAGGCATTGAACCTGCTCGATGTGGACGAGCGTGGCTTCGACCACCTCGACCGTCGTCTGTTGCTGACCATGATCGACAAGTTCGATGGCGGGCCTGTAGGAATCGACAACTTGGCTGCGGCGTTGAGCGAGGAGCGGCACACGATCGAAGATGTACTGGAGCCCTATCTGATCCAGCAGGGCTACATCATGCGGACACCGCGGGGGCGCGTGGTAACACGCCATGCGTACCTGCACTTTGGCCTGAATATTCCGAAAAGGTTGGGGCCGGGGGTGACGACGGATCTGTTCACGTCTGAAGATGGTAATTAATTGCATTTGTGGGCGATTGCCGATTGGCAAAGCCGGGACTTGGTTCTAGAGTATGCGCGCGCAACACGGGGGAAAGCCGTTCCAGCAGCGTTTCCGGGTCTATTACGAGGACACGGATGCCGGCGGCATCGTCTATTACGTCAACTATCTCAAGTTCATGGAACGGGCTCGGACCGAGCGGCTGCGAGCTTTGGGGTTCGCCCAATCGCAACTGGTCGGCGACAATCTGCTGTTCGTCGTGCACTCCGCCGAGGCGCGTTACCACGCCCCGGCCAAGCTCGATGATGAACTGCTTGTCAGCGCCGAGGTCGAGGAGTTGAACCGGGCGAGCCTGAAGTTTCGTCAACAGGTTCGTCGAGCGTCGGACTCCGTCCTGCTCTGCGAGGGGCGGTTCCTGGTGGCGTGCGTGCGAGCGGACACCCTGAAGCCACGTGCTATCCCCGAAACGTTGCGTGCGGCTTTTGCCGGAAGCCCGGATTCTTTTTCAGCAGGAGATTAAAGTGGAACCGAACGTCGTCGACCATACCTCCATGTGGAGCCTGATCAGCAACGCCAGTATCGTGGTGCAGCTGGTCATGCTGACCCTCGTGGCCGCCTCGGTCACATCCTGGATCATGATTTTCCAGCGCGGCAATGCCATGCGCGCCGCCAAGAAGGCACTGGATGCTTTCGAAGAACGCTTCTGGTCGGGCATCGACCTGTCCAAGCTGTACCGCCAGGCCGGTAGCAATCCGGACCCGGACTCCGGCGTCGAGCAGATCTTCCGTGCCGGCTTCAAGGAGTTTTCCCGTCTGCGCCAGCAGCCCGGCGTCGATCCCGATGCGGTGATGGAGGGCGTGGCGCGCGCCATGCGTGTGGCCATCTCCCGTGAGGAGGAGAAACTCGAAGCCAGCCTGCCATTCCTGGCAACCGTCGGTTCCACCAGCCCGTACGTCGGCCTGTTCGGTACCGTCTGGGGTATCATGAACTCCTTCCGTGGCCTGGCCACCGTGCAGCAGGCAACCCTGGCCACCGTCGCCCCGGGTATCGCCGAAGCGCTGATCGCTACCGCCATCGGCCTGTTCGCCGCGATCCCGGCGGTCATCGCCTACAACCGCTTCTCCGCACGTTCTGAGATGCTGATCGGTCGTTACTACACCTTCGCCGACGAGTTCCAGGCCATCCTGCACCGCAAGGTGCACACCAGCGACGACTAAGACGACTGAGAGGTAAGCCGATATGGCAAGGGTTCGTCACAAGCGCAAGCCGGTCGCGGAAATGAACGTGGTGCCTTACATCGACGTGATGCTGGTACTGCTGGTGATTTTCATGGTGACCGCACCGATGCTTAACCAGGGGGTCAAGGTCGACCTGCCGAAGGTGTCCAGCGAGGCGTTGCCTCAGGACAACAACAAGCAGGTCCTGACCCTTTCGGTGAAGGCCGACGGTTCCTATTACTGGAACGTCGGCAGCGAAGTGGATACTGAAAAACAGACCGATAGTGCCGTGTCGTTGGAACAGATGACCGATGCAGTCACCAAGATCATGAGTGCCCGTCCGGACACCCAGGTATTCATCCGCGGCGACAAGGCGGTGAACTATGGTGCGGTGGTTGGCGCCATGGGTGCCTTGCAGCAGGCCGGTGTGCCCAACGTCGGGTTGATTACCGAGGCCCCCTGATCTTGAAGCAACAGTTCGAACGCTCGCCTTCCGAGAGTTATTTCTGGCCCGTCGTCCTGGCGGTGGTCCTGCACGTTCTGATCTTCGCCATGCTGTTCGTCAGCTGGGCGTTTGCTCCGGAGCTTCCTCCCTCCAAGCCGATCGTGCAGGCCACGCTCTACCAGCTCAAGTCGAAGAGCCAGGCGACGACACAGACCAACCAGAAGATCGCTGGCGAGGCGAAGAAGACCGCCTCCAAGCAATACGAAGTCGAGCAGCTCGAACAGAAGAAGCTCGAGCAGCAGAAACTCGAGCAACAAAAGCTGGAACAGCAGCAGGTCGCTGCTGCGAAAGCGGCGGAACAAAAGAAGGCTGACGAGGCTCGAAAGGCCGAGGCCCAGAAAGCCGCCGAGGCGAAAAAGGCCGATGAAGCCAAGAAAGCTGCCGAGGCCAAGGCCGCCGAACAGAAGAAGCAGGTTGACATAGCCAAGAAGCGCGCCGAGGACGAGGCCAAGAAAAAGGCCGCTGAGGACGCCAAGAAAAAGGCAGCCGAGGACGCGAAGAAGAAAGCGGCCGAGGAGGCCAAGAAGAAGGCTGCTGCGGAAGCGGCGAAGAAGAAAGCTGCCGTCGAGGCCGCCAAGAAAAAGGCCGCCGCCGCTGCCGCGGCAGCCCGCAAGGCTGCCGAGGACAAGAAGGCGCAGGCATTGGCCGAGTTGCTTTCGGATACGACCGAGCGCCAGCAGGCCCTGGCCGACGAGGTGGGCAGCGAGGTCACCGGCAGTCTCGACGACCTGATCGTCAACCTGGTGAGCCAGCAGTGGCGGCGTCCTCCATCGGCGCGTAATGGAATGAGCGTAGAAGTACTGATCGAAATGCTGCCGGACGGTACCATCACCAATGCCAGCGTCAGCCGTTCGAGTGGCGACAAGCCTTTCGACAGTTCGGCGGTGGCGGCGGTGCGCAACGTCGGCCGTATTCCCGAGATGCAGCAATTGCCGCGGGCTACCTTCGACAGCCTGTATCGTCAGCGCCGCATCATCTTTAAACCGGAGGATTTGAGTCTGTGAGTACCCTGATTCGCATTGCGCTGTTCGCCCTGGCCCTGGTGGCAGGTGCTGCGCAGGCTGCCGACCCGCTGGTGATCTCCAGCGGTAACGACCGTGCCATTCCCATCGCCGTGGTGCCGTTCGGCTTCCAGGGGGGCAACGTGTTGCCGGAAGACATGTCCAATATCATCGGCAACGACCTGCGCAACTCCGGCTACTTCGAGCCGCTGCCCCGGCAGAACATGATCAGCCAGCCGGCGCAGGCCAGCGAAGTGATCTTCCGTGACTGGAAGGCAGTTGGCGTCAACTACGTGATGGTCGGCAACATCGTGCCTGCCGGCGGACGCCTGCAGGTGCAGTACGCATTGTTCGATGTCGGCACCGAGCAGCAGGTCCTGACCGGCAGCGTGACCGGCAGCACCGATCAGCTCCGCGACATGTCGCACTACATCGCCGACCAGTCGTTCGAGAAGCTCACCGGTATCAAGGGCGCGTTCTCCACCAAGATGCTCTATGTCACCGCCGAGCGTTTCTCGGTCGACAACACCCGCTACACCTTGCAGCGCTCCGACTACGACGGCGCCCGCCCGGTGACCCTGCTGCAGTCGCGCGAGCCCATCGTGTCGCCGCGCTTCTCGCCCGATGGCCGCCGTATCGCCTATGTCTCCTTCGAACAGAAGCGCCCGCGTATCTTCATCCAGTACGTCGATACTGGCCGTCGTGAGCAGATCACCAATTTCGAGGGCCTGAATGGCGCTCCGGCATTCTCCCCTGACGGCAACCGCCTGGCCTTCGTCCTGTCGCGCGACGGCAACCCGGAAATCTACGTCATGGACCTTGGCAGCCGCGCACTGCGCCGCCTGACCAACAACCTGGCGATCGATACCGAACCCTTCTGGGGCAAGGACGGCTCTACCCTGTACTTCACCTCGGACCGTGGCGGCAAGCCGCAGATCTACAAGATGAACGTGAACAGCGGTGCCGTGGACCGGGTAACCTTCATCGGCAACTACAACGCCAACCCGAAACTCTCGGCCGACGAGAAGACCCTGGTAATGGTCCACCGCCAGCAGGGCTACACCAACTTCCAGATCGCCGCCCAGGACCTCCAGCGCGGCAATCTGCGGGTGCTGTCGAACACCACTCTGGACGATTCGCCCACTGTTGCGCCCAATGGCACCATGCTAATCTACGCCACCCGCCAGCAGGACCGGGGCGTGCTGATGCTCGTATCCATCAACGGACGCGTACGGATACCTCTCCCTACCGCTCAGGGCGATGTGCGCGAGCCTTCCTGGTCCCCTTACCTGAACTGACGGTCGCCAACGGTTACAAACTTATACACTGGGGTTCATTAGGAGTTACATGATGGAAATGCTGAAATTCGGCAAATTTGCTGCGCTGGCTCTGGCCATGGCTGTGGCTGTGGGTTGCTCCTCCAAGGGCGGCGATGCTTCCGGTGAAGGTGCCAATGGCGGCGTCGACCCGAACGCAGGCTATGGCGCCAACAGCGGTGCCGTTGACGGCAGCCTGAGCGACGAAGCCGCTCTGCGTGCGATCACCACCTTCTACTTCGAGTACGACAGCTCCGACCTGAAGCCGGAAGCCATGCGCGCTCTGGACGTACACGCGAAAGACCTGAAAGGCAGCGGTCAGCGCGTAGTGCTGGAAGGCCACACCGACGAACGCGGCACCCGCGAGTACAACATGGCTCTGGGCGAGCGTCGTGCCAAGGCCGTTCAGCGCTACCTGGTGCTGCAGGGTGTTTCGCCGGCCCAGCTGGAACTGGTTTCCTATGGTAAAGAGCGTCCGGTCGCTACCGGCCACGACGAGCAGTCCTGGGCTCAGAACCGTCGCGTCGAGCTGAAGAAGTAAGAAGTCGTTATGCCCAAGCACCTGCGTGTCCTGACGTTCCTCGCGCTCAGCCTGCCATTAGCGGCCTGGGCGGAAGTTCCTGTGTATGACGGCGTTGCCGCCAACAATGGCGGCAACGTTCCTCCTTCCGGGTATGGCACGGCAGGTGCCGGCGGCGCCTTTGCCGGAGGTGGGGTGACAACCCCCACCTCCGTGCAGGGCGAACTGTTCATGCAGCTCCAGCAGATGCAGGACGAGTTGGCTCGCCTGCGTGGCACGCTCGAGGAGCAGCAGAACCAGATCCAGCAGCTCAAGCAGGAAAGCCTGGAACGCTACCAGGACCTCGACCGTCGGATTTCCGGTGGTGGCGCTCCCGCTGCACAGAATTCCGCACCCGCTGGCGCCATCAACGCCAATGGGGCGCCTGCGGCTCCCGCAGGCAACAACGCACCGGCGCCGAGCAGCGAGCCGGGCGACCCGGCGAAGGAGAAGCTCTACTACGATGCGGCCTTCGACCTGATAAAGAGCAAGGATTTCGACAAGGCGAGCCAGGCGTTCAATGCCTTCTTGCGCAAGTACCCGAACAGCCAGTACTCCGGCAACGCCCAGTACTGGCTCGGCGAGGTGAACCTGGCCAAGGGCGACCTGCAAGGTGCCGGCCAGGCCTTCGCGCGGGTCAGCCAGAGCTACCCCAGCAGCCAGAAGGTGCCCGACTCTCTGTACAAGCTGGCGGACGTCGAGCGTCGCCTGGGTAACAACGACAAGGCCAAGGGTATCCTCCAGCAGGTCATTTCCCAGTACCCAGGCACTTCGGCCGCTCAACTGGCGCAGCGCGATCTCAAGAACCTTCGCTGATCCCGTTCCCGATGAACAAACCCGCGCCTGTCGCGGGTTTTTTCGTTAGAATCGGCGCCCCCGTGAAGCTGCATGGTTTCAGCTCGGCTGATCTTCGTGCCTCTCCACGCGAGACCTTCCGGGATTTCGAGCGCCACGACAGGATACGTCCCGTGGCGTTCCTTCATTTACCGCAACGGAGGCGGACGACCTGTTCAGTCGTCACGCCCGTGGCTGAATATGCAACAGACCCTGCGCATCACCGAGATTTTCTACTCGTTGCAGGGGGAAACACGTACCGCCGGCTTGCCGACGGTCTTCGTGCGCCTGACCGGCTGCCCCTTGCGCTGTCACTATTGCGATACCGCCTATGCCTTCAGCGGCGGCGACGTCGTTAGCCTGGACGCCATTTTCGAGCGGGTTGCCGCCTACAAGCCCCGCTACATCTGCGTGACCGGCGGGGAGCCGCTGGCCCAGCCGAATTGCATCTCTCTGCTGGAACGGCTCTGCGACGCCGGCTACGAGGTTTCCCTGGAAACCAGCGGGGCTCTCGACGTGTCACGGGTCGACCCGCGCGTAAGCAAGGTTCTCGACCTCAAGACGCCGGGATCTGGCGAGGTCGGACGCAACCGATACGAAAATATCCCGTTGCTGACCGACAACGATCAGGTGAAGTTCGTCGTCTGTTCGCGAGAGGACTACGACTGGGCGGTATCCAAGCTGATCGAGTACCGCCTCGACCAGCGTGCCGGTGAAGTCCTGTTCTCGCCGAGCCACCATCAGGTCAGCGCGCGAGAACTGGCCGATTGGATCGTGGCCGACAACCTGCCGGTCCGCCTGCAATTGCAACTGCACAAGATTCTCTGGAACGACGAACCGGGCCATTGAGACGAGGAATTCATCATGAACCAGAAGAAAGCGGTCATCCTGCTCTCCGGCGGCCTCGACTCCGCCACCGTTGTCGCCATGGCCAAGGCCGACGGCTACGCCTGCTACACCATGAGTTTCGACTACGGCCAGCGCCATCGCGCCGAGCTGCAGGCCGCCGAGCGCGTGGCCCGGCAGTTGGGCGTGATCGAGCACAAGGTGATAGGGCTCGACCTCAATGGCATGGGCGGCTCGGCATTGACCGACGAGAGCATCGCGGTGCCCGAGTCGCCTAGCGAAGGTATACCGGTGACTTACGTGCCGGCGCGCAATACGGTGTTCCTCTCGCTCGCCCTGGGCTGGGCCGAGGTCCTGGATGCCCGTGACATCTTCATCGGTGTGAATGCGGTGGATTACTCTGGTTATCCGGATTGTCGCCCTGAGTTCGTCGAGGCTTTCGAACGCATGGCGAACCTGGCAACCAAGGCGGGCGTGGAAGGCAATGGCTTTCGCATCCAGGCGCCGCTGCAGTATCTGTCCAAGGCGCAGATCATCCAGGCGGGCGTGGCGCGTGGGGTGGATTACGGCCTGACGGTGTCCTGTTATCAAGCCGATGAGCAGGGACGTGCGTGCGGCAAATGCGATAGCTGCCGGCTGCGTGCGGATGGCTTCGCGGCGGCTGGTATTTCCGACCCGACGCCATATTTCTGAAAAAAATTCACGAGGGGTGTTGTTTTTACGTTAGAAATCAGTATTATACGCCTCGCGTTGGGTCGTTAGCTCAGTCGGTAGAGCAGTTGGCTTTTAACCAATTGGTCGTAGGTTCGAATCCTACACGACCCACCATTTTCGAAGGGGCGAGTTGCACAGGCCTAGGAAGGGGTGTTGCACCTTTTACTTGTCCAGCAGCCGTCTGGGCCGAACATTAGGCCCGCATTGACGTGATGTCAATATGGAATAGCCCGCCTATTTAGGTGGGTTTTTCTGTTTCTAAGGCCCTGAAACCACTCTGCAGGCGTAGCAATGCGCCCTCGACGTAATCAGCGATTACAGCGGGTACTGCGGTGTTGGCCTTGAAATTGCGCGGCTCTGCCAGCACGCCGGCGCTGGAACCCAGGCGCTCTCGGTAATTCCAGATTTTTCCTACAGGCCTAGCGATCTGCTGGGAGGCGCGGCTACCTTTCGTCCGGTAGCCGGCCTCTCAGTACCGGTATCGCTAGGCGAGACTGCATCGGGCGGCAGATCCACATCCACCAGATCCGCTTATTGCAGCGGGAGCCGCGGATGCCGAGGCGGCACGGTTCGATAAGTGTTGAGCCATCAGAGTGAACAGCACGCTTTGCTCGAAGGTGTCAGGTGGCTGTGGTAGCGCTTCTTCCCACACGGTTGGACCTCCCTGAATGCCTGTCCCTGGTGTGTGCTCCCTTGGTTCTGCAGGCGCTGTCCTGGCCTCCGGCGGCGGTACTTCACCCATTCGAGCGAGAGGTTGCCTGCATGGCTTCGGTTTGGCAGAGGCCTGCGGGGAGCCGCTGTAATCCACCTTTCTGACGTTCTCTAGCGCGCCTTGGGCCAGGCTCCTAGCATGCAGCACGGCACGCATGTGGTCGTAGTCGGCCTCGATGTAGCTCATCGTGGTCTGGATATTCGAGTGGTTGAGTAGGCACTTCGTCAGGTGGATGTTCCGCTCGGGTGCCTTCATCAAGTCGGTGGCCAGGGTGTGCCGGAAACGGTGCGGGGTCATCCGCACCCCAACCTGTTCGGTCAGCTTCCGGTACATGGCTTCGACCTGGTCGGAGTTCATCACCTTGCTCTTGTAGTGCGGTGAGAACCGGTTGACGTTGAACAACTGATCATCATCGGCGAACCCGGCTTTATCGGCCTCCTTCAGGAGCCGCGATAGGTGAGGCACAAGCCCCTCCGTTATTGGCACTACGAACTCTTTATGAGTTTTCTCTGTTTCGCCGCGGATGAGGATCAGTTGATTATCCCAGTCGATGTCGCGCTTGCGGATGCACAGCAGCGCGTTCAACCGGATGCCGGTGTAGTAGAAGACCTCAAACGTGCAAAGCCAGAACCAGGCGGGAGTGATGCGTGCGCGATCGCCGGTGCAGCGCTCTGCGCCGACCTGCATGTTGAGCCAATTGCGGGCGCGCAGGATGGCTTCGGCTGCGACGGTTTTGCTTGCTCGCCTGGGGGGGATGACGGTGGTCTTTCTGAACGGGTTGACTTGGGAGTGCGTCACCAGCTCGTGCTCGATGGCATAGCCCCAGATCGTTCGCAGATGATTCGAATACGTGTTCCAGCTCCGCTTGGACAGGCCTTGTTCCAGTACCTTGCGCCGCCATCCCAGGACAGCCCTGTGGTCCACGTCCTGTACGGTTGCCGTAGGACCGAAGTGCTTGAGCAGCGCCTTGGTCGCGGCGCGGTAGATCTTCGCGCTGGCTTCCCGGAGATCGTGCGCGAAGATGTACTCCTCGGTGAGCTGCTGCGGCGTCATTCCACACCTCCTTCGGCATCGGTGATGACCGTGAGGCTTGGGTTGCCCAGAGGCTGCTCAGGGAACAGCAATTTGGGGTCCTGGAGCAGGTAAGCCTTGAGCTCTTTCGTCTTGCGAGGACCAGAAACCTTGATGGTCCAGATGTTCAGGTTTTTACTGGTCTTCCGGTGTAGACCCTGTTTCTCGAACGCGCGCTGCACCAGCTTCCAGCCGGTCGTATCCTTGGCCTGGGCCAGCTTTTCGAGCTCTGGATGCTCCTGGACATAACGCTTGAAGATTCCTGGCGTGACCAGCATGGCGGTCCCGTCGACGGTATGCACCAAGGCTTTGGTGTCGTTGATGAACAGGCGACGGGTCGCGATACCAGATTTCATCCAGCCAACGAATCCCTGTCCCAGATCAGTGCTTCTGCTAGGCATAAATACATCTTCAACTGCTTCAGGAGCGCAATCTGTTGGCTCCTTGTTCCCTAGTGGCTGCTGTAGGTTCTCCTCCCCGCGAGTGTTCGTAGAAGAAGCAGCCGGTGAGTCGTGGCTAGTGTCTAGCTCTTCTGATGGCGAATTGATATTACCAAGAAGTGCGTACAAATCGTCTGTTTCTTCTTGATCATCAGTTGAGGGCTTCGCAATCGCCCGCATTTCGTTTGACGGCTTCGCAACGCTCGGTGCAGGTTGACGGAGCGTCATCTTGGCTTCTGGTACCTCTGGCTGTTCAACCGGTTCGTTGGGGGTTTCGCAGGTCGTTTCCGACTTTTCCGTGGAGGTGGTTCCATCTTCAACGACGAGTGATCCGCCGTAGGGCGCGGGACGCTCGGCAGGGTCTGTCCAGACCAAGGCTGGAGCGACCTTGAGCAACGTGAGCTTGTTTCTCCACCCGGCGCCATTGTCTATCGTGGCCGTCCAGATGGCCTTGTCCTCGGCGTTCGTCTGGATGACGGCCTGGTCCTGGAGCATGTTGAAGAATGACGCGTTGGAGGAGGGGACCCCTTCGATTCCCTGAGCCAGCAGGTAGGCCCTCAACTGATCGGCCGCGGGCTTGCTCACCAGCCAGAGTGCGTCCTGAGTCAGCCACCCGTCGGACGGGCCGCCCGGCTGATTCAGCTTGAATTTGTCCTTCACCAGGAAGCGTAGCCCGTCTGCCAACTGCCGCTGCAGCGACTGCTTCGGTGCAGCCAGCGCTCGATCCGGATTACCTCCCAACTCCTGCGCGACGGAGGCCTGGTCTGCTTTCACGATGATCTCGCCCAGGATCCCGGCGTGCTCGTACTGCCCTGCGAACAAGTAGATCAATTGAGCCCACAGCTCTGGAAAACGACTGAGCCAGTCGAGTGCAGTGCGCGGTAGCAGTTGGTGGATGAGGAGTGCTGAGGCAGCGCCGTGGAGCTGGTATTCGCGGGACTTCACGTACTTGAAGCGGTAGGGCTGGTTGATCGGTCCGTTCCAAGGGTGCCAGGTACTGCCGTCCTGCAGCTCCACCTGCAGGTCTACGACGATCTTGCCTAGGTCGTGAGCCAGGGCGCCATACGCTGCGGCGGCCGACCAGGCTTCAGTCTGGGCTGACTGTGACTCCGGCGCTGCGCCGATCGGGAGCAGGTAGGTCTGCCGTACCTTCAGTGCGTAGGCCACGATCTCCAGGCCGTGATCAATCATCCCGCCTGGATGGGCATGGTGATGGTTTTCTGAAGCCGGGAGCTGCTGGACCAGCTCGGCATAGTTGGCCAGTGGCCGCCGGTAGATCTCCTCGAATTGCTGCTTGGATAGCGAGGCGCGCTGCCAGATGTTCTCCAGTAGCTGGCGGCGGCGAGGCGTGTCGAGCAGTTCCGTACTGCTTAGAGGAAGGAGGAATACCCCTGGGGCAGCTTTGGTTGGTGGGGTGGGGGACGGCTTCCTGGATATCCAGGAAAGGAGTTGAAACATGGGAGGCTCCATCGTGATTCATGGAGCGGGCTTTTCCCTTATTCCAGGGAAGAGGAACAACAGAAAATCCTCACCTCAAGTAGTTGGTATTTTTTATGGCAAAGTGCTACTTCTGGCGCTTGTTTTTTCGTTTTTTATTCGTCGCCTTTAGTTTAAGGTATCTGAATGCTGCTTAAGCTTAGTAAGTCAATTTTGATAATTTTCCATCGCTTCAACGGGGATGAATTGGATACACTTTTTCAATAGTTACCGCGCTGGTGTAGATCAGGCTGCCGTCGCTTATTCGATACCCGGTCAAGTTAAAGCGACCCCGTTTAGTATTTGAGTCGAGATAAACTCGTAGTCGACAGTCACGTATAGGCCCGCATTCGTGTGGTAACACAAGCTTAAGTCTGGCTTGGTCAATAGGGATATGAACCTCTTTTTCACCAGTGATTTGCAGATGCACTTCCGCTTGGGCAAGGAGCTTTTCATCGCCATCGTTGAGGTGAAATCGAATGTTCTTTAGTGAAATAGCTTGGGCTTCATCCGAGAGCTTGCACCAGCCGTCAAGATTGAAAATGCTCATGATGATATCTTCCGCTGCCTTGAGAAGGTGATGATCTTAATCCTTGGGCGTGCAGAGCGTTCTCTCTGCCTTCCGCTCTTCTTGGATAAGTTAGAGCGTTGAACGGGCATGTGTCGAGGGCTAGTGCTAAATTGACGGGTTTCCGTTCGATTACTATTCATGATTATTTCTCTGATTGTTCCTGTTTACACTATATTGGTCGTTTCTTAATGCGTGCTCTGTGCGTTGTCGAACTCTTTTGGTCGTTTTGTCTCGTGGGTTTGTGCGAGGTGAATATGTACGCTGGTGCACCGACACCGTATTCTAAGTTCACCAATATGGAGGGAGGTCTATTGATCCGTCGGTGCCCAGAAGGGACCGGCATATGGCTATAGAGAGGTGTTCAACATGTGGTATCACGGCATCTTACAGCCAACGCTGTGGCAACTGATTGTCGCGACTTTGGCGCTGACCCATGTCAGTATCATCAGTGTGACGCTATATCTGCATCGCCATTCAGCTCATCGCTCGGTGCAATTGCACCCTGCGCTAAAGCACTTCTTCCGTTTCTGGCTGTGGCTGACGACGGGAATGAACACCCGTGCGTGGACGGCCGTTCATCGCCGGCATCATGCCTGCTGCGAAACGCCCGACGATCCGCACAGCCCGAGGTTCAAGGGGCTGCTCACGGTGTTGCTGCGAGGTGCCGAGCTGTATAGAGCCGAGGCTCGCAATCCGGAAACCTTGCAGACCTATGGCCGAGGCTGCCCGGACGACTGGCTGGAGCGTCGCCTCTACAGTAGGTTTCCGAACGCCGGGCTGGGCCTCATGCTCGGTGTGGACTTGGTTTTATTCGGCGTCGCGGGGCTGACAGTCTGGGCGCTGCAGATGATCTGGATCGCCTTCTGGGCTGCCGGTGTGATCAACGGTCTGGGCCATGCTTTCGGCTATCGCACCTTCGAATGCCCGGACGATTCGAGCAATCTGCTGCCGTGGGGAGTCCTCGTCGGCGGCGAGGAGTTGCATAACAACCATCATGCCTACCCGGGCTCGGCCAAGCTTTCCGTGCAGGCCTGGGAGTTTGATCTGGGCTGGGCGTGGATATGTCTGCTGAGAGCACTCGGACTGGCTCAGGTCAACCGTGGGCTGCCCACCATCCAGTGGGACTGTGACAAGCGAGCGCTGGATCTGGAAGCCAGCGGAGTCATCCTGCGCAATCGTCTGCTGGTCATGGCCCAATACGGGAAACGGGTAATGCGGCCGCTGGCACGCGAAGAAAGCGCTCGCTGTGATGCGGCGACCTGGCATTTGCTGCGGCGCGCCAGCCGTTTGCTGGTGCGGGACCCAGACAGGCTGAGCGATCTGCAGCAGAGCCTGTTCCATTCAGCTGTCGGCAGGAGCCAGGTGATGCAGCTAGCCTGCGCGCATCGCCTGGCGTTACAGCGCACATGGAGCGATGCGGGGGCTGACCTGGGCGAAGTACATGCGGCGTTGAAACGCTGGGTAACCGAGGCGGAAGCCAGCGGGATACGTCCGTTGAGGGAGTTTGCCGGGCTACTGTGCAGCTACAGCCTGTACGCTCCGCGGCAGATCGTGCCGTAGATTCGCCGTTGAAGCGGGCACGAGAAGTCGTGGAAGAGGGGACGTACCGGTCTGGGGATCGACTTCAAGAGGAGATCCATGTTTCATGATCGCCTGCTAGATTTGCAACGTTGCGTACGCCACTTACCGTGAACGCCAGCCTGTGGATACCGAGACTATTTTCGTGGTACCGAGCAGGGTCGACTGCGACCGGGCCTGTCGGCGTTTGCGCGAGGCGGGTGAGCGGATGGCGTTGCGTCCACTGCCTCGCTGAGCCTCTGAATGGAGCAGTCGTCGCGATACAAGGGGCGGCGGGTCAGGGGCAGAGAGCTGGGGGCTCCGTTGTGTCGGCTCGTTACGATTTGGAAGACGCCCAGTTCCCCGGCCTCGAACACCAGCGCGCTGGCGGCCATTAACAGGCGCCAGGCCCGGTAGGTGGGTTCGCCGACATATTCGACGGCAAGCCCCTGCCGCTGCTCTAGGCGAGAGACCCAAAGGCGCAGGGTCAGGCCGTAGTGACGGCGCAGTGATTCGACATCGGTGACTTCCAACTGCGCCTGTTCCATCCTGCGCACAAGGCTGCCCAGGGTATCCGGCTGGCCGTCGGTGAAGAGATAGCGATTGATCAGGCGGGCTGACGCGGTCCGTTGCCCCCCGTCCGGGCACTGAGTGATGCCCTGGTTGAGAAACAGCCCAGAATCCTTGAGAAGGCGGTGTACCGTGTCGAAGAATAGCGGCAGGTTGTCCGGGCCAAGGTGCTCGGACAGTCCGACACTGGCGATCTTGTCGTATACCTGCTGACCTTTTAGGTCGCGGTAGTCGCAGCATTCCACCGTCACTAGCGCCTGGAGCCCCGCCGCGTCTATTCGTTCGCGGGCCAGGGCCAGCTGTTCCCGGCTTAGGGTGATGCCATGGGCGTGTACCCTGTGGTATTGCGCTGCATGGAGGATCAACGCGCCCCAGCCACAACCGATATCGAGCAGGTGCTCGCCGGGATGCAGCTGGAGTTTCCGGCAGATCAGCTCAAGCTTGGCCCGTTGAGCCTGTTCGAGGCTATCGTCGATTTGCTCGAAGTAGCCGCAGGAGTAGACCATCGCCGGATCCAGCCAGAGTCCGTAGAACGCATTGGACAGGTCGTAGCGGAAGGTGGTGGCGTCGGGTTTTTCTGCGTCCGAGTGCATCCCCGTCGTAATCTGTTGGCGCAAGAACCCTTTCTGTCTGTCGGATTCCGTAGTGACCGAGCTCGGCAGCATGATGGCGCCGAACAACAGGCGTGCGCGTCGGTGCCAGACCTTGCGCTGGGTTTGCATGTGCTCCCTGAGCGCCAGGGCAGCGAAGAGGTCGCCCTCGATGTCGAAGTCGTCGCGGAAATAGGCTTCGGCCAGGCGCTGTGGGTCGCTATTGCTTAGGATCATCTTCTGTACGCCGTCCGCATGCCTGTAGACCAAGGTGAATGGGGCCTGAGTACCGGCAGTGGGCCCCAGTTGCAGGAGTGTGCCGTCCCACAGCCGAGCGTTCATACGGCTACTTGTGCCACGGAACAACTGGCCGAGCAATTTTGACGACTTGCGCGCGCTGAGGCTGCGGGCGTGGCGGGTGGTGATCTCGGCGACGTTGCGCCACTTGCCGGAGGCTGTTCGGGGGGGCAGGCGATCGCTGGCGAATAGGCGATCCCAGAACGCCGAGGTAACCCCGAAGTGCCCGGCTTGCCAGAGTGCGCTGTGATGCAGATGGTGGCATAGCTGGCGGCGAGCCAGCCAGGCGTTGCCAGAGTGATCGAAGTGATGCACGGCGTGATGGGTCAGGATGTACGCTAGGTAGCCTGACATGATGCCCAAAGCCAGCGAGGAGCCTCTCCAGGGGCCGAGTGCGAGCAGCGCTGGTAGGTAGACCAGGCCGATGAACAGGGCCGCACTGGACAGGGTGGATAGCCCTATCAGCGCGCCGGGCCGTTGGTGATGGGACTGGTGCCATTGGCGAAAGGGTGATAGTCCGTGGAGGACAAAGCGATGCAGGAGGTATTCCAGCAGCGACCATGCCACCAGACCTAACGCGGCCAGCAGCAGGCATTCCAGACGCAGTTCTGCGGGGCAGAAAAGGCCGAGCCAAACGGCCAGCACCAGTACCCCGACAACGTAGAAGGCGATATCGGTCCGGTGTACGAGCTTACTGTGTTCGAGCTTGAAGAGTGGCATGTCGACCTCGGTTCATCCGGAGCGGAGTGTCCTGTATGGTCCTGGCCCAGGTCTGTCTGATATCGAACTTACATCGCGAGTAACCGAGTCGAGGTGCCCGGAGCGAGGTCAGATCAGACTGATGTCCATGTGCACGCCGACCCCCACGGAACTCTCGATGACATCACGCACGAGCAGGGACTCGATTTCCGAACGGGTATTCGCCAGCAGAACGACATGGCCCTGGGCGATAGCCTGTCTGAAGGGACCGCTGACTTGGCTGACATCCACCGATGCGCCGACCGCTCCTCCGAACAGCGCTCCCAGGGCGCTGCTCCAACCCAGCAAGGCCAACGGTGCATCACCGAACAGGCTGGCCTCGGTTCGCGTCAGAGCGAATGTGACCAGCGTGCTGACGAGGAGCCCCGCTAGCGCGCCGGCTGCGCCACTTGACAGCACCTGGATGAACGAACGCCGGCGCGTTGTTGGAAGTGGAACGTCTTCAGCGCCGAGGATGCTCAACTGTTCGAGGCCGAGGCCTCGGTCGACCAGACGTTTGCGAACGCTTTCGGCCTGCGCCCGGAGGTTGAAAACGGCCGATACCTGGTGGCTGTAGCCAACCATGGCAGATCTCCCGGAAGGTATGGATTCCCAGTCTACGGGCGGGGGCCAGCGACGTCTGTGCGCAAGCGAACCCAGGGCGGCCGACCTGCGCATCGCTGCCAGGTCAGGTCGGAGTCTTTTTACCCGCAGTGGCGGCGCGCCGCGCTTCGAGAATGGCGTCGGCCCAGGCCAATGGCCACTGGACATAGCGCTGTTTGTCGAACTCCCTTTTCCAGTTTTCGGTTTCCTCCACGTTCAGTTGCGTGAAACTGTTTGAGCCTGCCTCCTTGGCTTCCCGGAACGTGGAGTACTCGACGCCGTTGTCGCCGCCGAACTTCTTCAGCGGTTCTTCCGGCATCCGCGGCTGGAACCACTCCTGGGGTTCCGCCGGTGCGTGGGCGATGAAGTAGTCGCGCAGGGTCCGTCCTTCGGGTAGATGACCTTCGGCAAGTAGCCGGGGTACGTAGATATCGTCGTCGATGTTCATGGTGTCGCCTCCGGAAGATGAAGAGGGTGAGCGGCCTGGCGCGCCGTCTCGTTGCCGTGCGACGAAATCCTCATCGGGCGGGCAGATAGGGAAGCAGGCGATCAGTCTCGCGCTTGACCACCGCGTAGCATTCGCAACAGAGCGCTTCCAATTGCGGACGGTCGAGAACGGTGATGTGCCCTCGGCTGTACTTGATCACGCCGAGTTTCTGCAGCTTGCCGGCCGCTTCGGTGACGCCTTCGCGGCGGACCCCCAGCATGTTGGCGATGAGTTCCTGGGTCATGCTCAACTGGTTGCTGGGTAGCCGGTCGAGCGACAGCAGCAGCCAGCGGCAGAGTTGCTGGTCGATCGAGTGATGGCGGTTGCACACCGCGGTCTGAGCCATCTGGGTGATCAACGCCTGGGTGTAGCGGAGCATCAACTGCAGCATCTCGCCATGCCGATTGAACTCGTCCTTCAGCTTCTGTCCGGGCAATCGGTAGGCATGCCCAGCGCTTTGCACAATGGCGCGGCTCGGAGTGCTTTCCCCACCCATGAACACCGCCACGCCGATGAGTCCTTCGTTGCCGACGACGGATATCTCCGCGGAGGCGCCGTCCTCCATGACATACAGCAGCGAAACGATGGCGTCGGTGGGGAAGTAGACATGTCGGAGGGCATCGCCCGATTCATAGAGGACCTTGCCGAGCGGCAGTGTAACTCGCTCCAGGTGCGGGATCAGACGCTCTTGTATCTCCTGGGTAAGCGCGGCGAGCAGATGGTTCTGCAGGGGAGAAACGTCATTGGTCATGTCGGCCACCAGTGGGTTCCCTGTGGTGGTTAGGCGTGATTGCGCTTGACATTGCCAGTGGAGTGGGCGCAGGGGAAACGCAGGGCGCTGAGATATTTTCGAGGATCAGCTCTGACAGTGTAGCCGCAATGGCCAGGAAAAGCGTGGCTAGCGATGAGAGGCGGAACGGAAGGGCGAATCCCCCTTGGGAGGGATTCGCTTAGAAGTGATGTGGCTAGGGGGCGATGTCCAGGCGCAGATCACGGATGAGCTGGGTCACCGCTTCGGGTGTACGCCACTGTTCGGTGCCTATGCCGGTGCTGAATGCCTCGATGGTGCCCGTCAAGGCATTACCCAGCAGGATGCTCATCGCTCCGTCCCGGTCTCGTGTGCAACTGCACGTGAACGGTGAGAAGGAGGGTTCGATGAGCTGCCGGGCCTGCTCAAAGGTCAGTCTCATGTGCCAGGCTCGCTCATTTCTGTTGTGAAGACGGCCCCTGGTGCCCGGCTTCCTGGCTCATCAGGTCGTCGTCACCGCGGGCGGCCTGCGGTTGTTGCCCATTCTTCACGGGATCGCGAGTTGCCTTGGCGTCTGACTCCGGCTTCTGTTCAGAGGGCTTGCGCTCGGAGTAGCGTTCCGCCTTGCTGGGGCTGGCAGGGGGCTGGCCGGACTGGTGCTCGGGGGGGCTGTTGGCGCCATTACCATTGCGCGGCGCTTGCTTGGTGTGCTTGTCCATGATGTTGCCTCGGATCGTGTCCCGCGCTCGGCGAAAGTGTCGAACGCTGGGACAGGCATTGTGGTGAGCCGCGGTCTTGCTGTCGGTGCGTTGCCGCACCCAGGCGCAACCCGGCGCTTCGACTCAGTAGGGGAGCGGCGCTAAGTGTGGCAGCGCACCGACCCGGCCACCTGAGACGGTGCAGGCTGGAAAAGCCAGGGGTCGGCAATCGTGCCGGTGCCGGTTTGCAGTGGAGTTCATCATGAATACCCCTACGGAGCCCTCGTCAGCCACGTCCGGACCCATTTGGGACGCACATCGTGCCGAAGGATCGACGGAGCCTGGCACCGACGATGCCCATACTCTGTTGCCGCCGTATCCTCCGGCTGCACTGCCGGTCTGGCTTGCCAGCGAATGGGCGTGGCTGGGCGAACGCGGACGGGCGGTCGCGTGTCTTTCTCGGCAGTGCTATGCCGGGACCCGTGCATGGGTCTTGAAGCTCCTGCCAAAACATTCCCGTTGAGCCGTCATTCAGAACAGGTGCCTGGCGCACCTGGAGTGGGCTTCGCGAGGACCTCGTCGAGGGTGGCAGATCTGCTTGGCCGACTCTGCTGGCGGCGCACCTCCCCGCCGTGGAACGACCGGGCCCCGGTACGCGAGGAACTGTTCGGCGTCGAACGCCTCGAGCAGCACGGAGAAAGCCTGGCCGCAGCCCAGCCGGTCACTGCGTGTCCTCCCATCGTCCGCCCCCTGCGCAGGCGTCTTGCTGACAACGCGGCGGCGCTGCTGACGGCATACCGGGCCAGCGCCAGCGAACTGGAGCGAGGACGCAGGGTGGTGCCCGCCGCTGAATGGCTGCTGGATAATTACCACGTGGTGGAAGAGCAGATCCGCGAGATCCGCGACGACCTGCCTCCCGGCTATTACCGGCAGTTGCCCAAGCTCGCGTCGGGCCCCTTTGCTGGCTACCCGAGGGTCTTCGGGTTGGCATGGGCTTTCGTCGCGCATACCGACAGCCATCTCGATCTTGAGTTGTTGCGGTGTTTCATCGCCGCCTACCAGCGTGTCCAACCGCTGAGCATCGGGGAACTATGGGCGGTGGCGATCACCTTGCGCATCGTCCTTGTCGAGAACCTGCGGCGCCTGGTGGACCAAATCGGCCAGGGAAGGGCCGAGCGGGCCGAAGCCGATGCCCTGGCAGATGCCCTTCTGACGCCCGGCTGCGCCGCCTCGGCACTGGCAACGGACATCGCCCGACGCTCGCCGGCAGCCTTATCGGAGATCTTCGCCGCCCAGTTGGCCAGGCGCCTGCGCGATCAGGACCCGAAGACAAATCCAGCGCTCAACTGGTTGGACGAGCGGCTCCAACAGCAAGGCAGTTCGGTGGAGCAGGCGGTGCAGCACGCGCAGCAGCGGCAGGGCGCCTCGAACGTCAGCGTGCGTAACGTCATTACCAGCATGCGCCTGATCTCTGCCATCGACTGGGCGAAACTGTTCGAAAGCGTGAGCCTGGTTGATGCCCGCTTGGATGCGGACGGCTCCTTCGGCAGGATGGACTTCCCCACCCGGAACCTCTATCGCAGCGCCATCGAGCAACTGGCCCGCAGCGCTCCGCTCAGCGAACTGGCTATCGCCGAACAGGCGCTGGCGAAGGCACGCTCCACCGCGGCGCCCGGCATACTGGGCGAACATTGGAGCGAGCCGGGCTACCACTTGATCGGCGGCGGACGTCGCGCGTTCGAAGCCCATATCGGCTTCCGGTCGCCGCCGTCATTGTGGCTCGGTCGTCTCGGCGGACGTCTGGGGATCCTCGGCTATGTCGGCGCAACGCTGCTGCTCAGCGGGCTTCTGCTCGGCGTGACCGTCTACGTCCTGCAGGTGCCGGGGCTGGGAGACGGTGGGTGGCAGTGGCTGGCGCTGGTAGGTGCCCTGTTCGTTCCGTTCAGCGAGGCCGCGGTGGCGTTGGTCAACCGTGCGGTAACCGGTGGAGTGAGAGCTGCCATCCTACCGGGACTGGAACTGGCCGATGGAATACCGGAGGAGCTTCGGACCCTGGTCGTGGTGCCGACCCTGCTGGGCGGCGAAGCGGAGCTGCTGGAGCAGATCGAGCAACTGGAGGTGCATTATCTAACCGGCACTCGCGGCGATCTCAGCTTCGCCCTCCTGGCCGATGGCATTGATGCGCGACAGTCCGTGCTCGAGCGCGACGTTCGGCTGCTGAAACTGGGCGCCGCAGCGATCGAACGGCTCAACCGGCGCCATGCTCCGGCCCCCGGCGGGCCGCGTTTCCTATTGCTGTACCGGCAGCGCCGGTTCAATCCGCAAGAACGGTGCTGGATAGGCTGGGAGCGCAAGCGTGGCAAGCTACATGAGCTGAACCGCCTCTTGCGGGGCGCGACCGACACCAGCTTCGCCAGCCTCGGCGAGTCAGGACCGACGGTGCCTTCCGGGGTGCGGTTCGTCATTACCCTGGATGCTGACACACGTCTGCCACGCGAGACGTTGCGGCGTCTGATCGGCAAGATGGCCCACCCTTTGAACCAGCCGCTGTTCGAGGCGGAGACTCAGCGCGTAGTTAGTGGCTACGCTATCCTCCAGCCCCGGGTTACGCCGGCACTGCCGCTTGGCCGAGAAGGCTCGCTTTATCAGCGGGTGTTCTCCGGGCCGGGTGGAATGGATCCATATGCAGCCGCGGTTTCGGATGTCTACCAGGACCTGTTCGGCGAAGGCTCTTACACCGGCAAGGGTATCTACGATGTAGATGCCTTTGAAGCCGCCATGGCCGGCCGCATCGGTGAAAACAGCGTTCTCAGTCATGATTTGTTCGAGGGCATATTCGCCCGTGCAGGACTGGCTTCCGATGTGGAGGTGGTTGAGGAAGCGCCGGCGCGCTTCGATGTTGTCGCTCAACGCTTGCATCGCTGGACACGCGGTGACTGGCAACTGCTGCCATGGATCATCGGTCATTGGCGCGGTGAATGGGCAGTGCCGTGGGTCGGCCGCAGCAAGATGCTCGACAACCTGCGCCGTTCGCTGCTTGCGCCTTCCGCCGCGCTCGCGCTGCTGTTTTCCTGGTTGCTGCCGATGCCTCAGGCGTTGTTCGGCAGCCTGCTACTGGTTGGGAGCCTGGCACTCCCGGCCTGTTTGCCGGTGTGCCTGGGACTGTGGCCACGGCGTCGCGGTATCGGCCTGCGTCATCACTTCAGCGCCTGGGCCGCCGAACTTCGGCGCGCTCTGTTACAGACGCTGCTGTCCCTGGCTTTTCTGGCCGATCAGGCTTGGCGCATGGGCGATGCGATCGTGCGGACGTTGCTGCGGATGTTCGTCACTCGTCGCCATCTGCTCGAGTGGACCACCTCCGCGCAGTCGGTGGGGAAACCGCGTCCCGGGTTGTCTATCAGCTATCTACAGATGGTTGGCGGTACCTCCCTGATACTTGGCGCGGCGGCACTGGTGCTGTATTTGCAGCCGTCCTCCCTGGCTCTGGGCGTACCCTTCATGCTGCTCTGGGCACTGGCGCCGGCCTTGGCGGTATACAGCAGTCGAGTGCCGCGGCCGTCGAAGCGCAAGGTCCTGGCGCCGGAGGAGGCAATGGGGCTGCGTTTGATCGCGCGACAGACTTGGCGATTCTTCGAAACCTTTGTCGGCGCCGAGGACAACCGGCTACCGCCGGACAATTTCCAGGACCAGCCAAGGCCCGTGGTGGCACACCGTACCTCGCCGACCAACATCGGCCTCTATCTGCTTTCCGCGGTCGCCGCTCGCGACTTCGGCTGGGCGGGCACGCAGGAAACCCTTGAGCGCCTGGAGGCGACCCTGGCGGCCATGCAGCGCCTATCGCGCCATCGGGGGCATTTCTTCAACTGGTACGCCACGCTCGACCTGCATGTGCTTGAGCCGGCCTATGTGTCCTCGGTCGACAGCGGCAACCTGGCCGGTCATCTGATCGCCTTGGCCAATGCATGCGAAGAGTGGCTCGACGAGCCGCTGTCGCCGGCTTGGCGCAACGGGTTGGGCGATACGCTGGCGCTGGTGCGGCAAGGGCTCGATGGGCTTCCCCGTGGCGCCGGACATTGGCGGCGACTACGTACGACCGTGGAAGAGATCCAGGCGCAGATCGATGGTCCGCAGTCCGCCGAGACGGGCTTGGCAGGATTGCGGCGGCTCGCGGAGAAAGCCGTGAGAGATGCCGTGGCATCGGCCCCCCGGGGAATGGACGTAGTTTCTGATGAGCTTCTGTTCTGGCTCGACGCACTGAGGAACTCCGTGGTCGAACACCAGCGTGACCGCCTGCTTTCCGCTGCGCCGTTGCTGGAGGCTCGCGTGCGGAGCGTGGCGAAGCAGGCCCGGGCCTTCGTCGCCGGGATGGATTTCGCGTTCCTCTTCAATACCGAGCGTGACCTGTTTTCTATCGGTTATTCCCTGGCCGACAACAGCCTGGACAGCAGTTGCTACGACCTGTTGGCCTCGGAGGCGCGCTTGGCCAGCCTGATAGCCATCGCCAAAGGCGATGTCCCTACCCGCCACTGGTTCCGCCTGGGTCGTACGGCGACACCGGTGGGGACGGCATCGGCGCTGATATCTTGGTCTGGCTCGATGTTCGAATATCTCATGCCATCGCTGGTCATGCGGGCGCCCGTCGGCAGCCTGCTGGAACAGAGCAATCACCTGGTGGTGGAGGTGCAGCAGGCCTACGGGCGGAAGAAAGGTGTTCCCTGGGGCATCTCGGAGTCGGCCTTCAACGCGCGGGACCTGGAGTTCACCTACCAGTACTCGAACTTCGGTGTGCCGGGGCTGGGGCTTAAGCGCGGTCTGGCCGAGAACCTGGTGGTGGCGCCGTATGCCACGGGGTTGGCGGCGATGATCAAGCCGCGTGCGGCGTTGTTTAACTACGCGCGCCTGGCCGAACTGGGTGCGCGCGGGCGCTACGGCTTCTACGAAGCGCTGGACTTCACGCCGTCGCGGCTGCCCGACGCGACGGCGGTGGCGCTCGTCCACAGCTATATGGCCCATCACCAGGGCATGAGCATCGTGGCGATCGCCAACGCCCTCGATGAGGGGCGGATGCGCACTCGCTTCCATCGCGAGCCGATGATCCGTGCGGTTGAGCTGCTGCTCCAGGAGCGCATTCCCTCCGATGTCTTCCTGGCCCATCCGCGCGCTGAGGAAGTGCGCGTCTCGTCATACGAAGCCGGAATCGAGGCCTCGACGCTTCGGCGCGTAGCATTGACGCCGGGCGAGTCACCAGTTACCCACCTGCTTTCCAACGGTCGCTATTCAGTAATGCTGTCCGCTTCGGGAGCTGGCTACAGTCGCTGGCGTGACATCGCCGTGACCCGGTGGCGAGAAGATCCGACGCGCGACGACTGGGGCTACTATGTCCTCCTGCGCGACGTTCATGACGGCCGCACGTGGGCGGCCACCACCCAGCCGAGCGGGCAGGTACCGGTCAGCGGAGAGATCCTCTTCGACGAAGACCGGGCGGAATTCAGCCGCCACGACGGTAGTCTGAGCAGCGTGCTAGAAGTCTTGGTCTCGGGCGAGGACGACGGCGAGGTGCGGCGCATTACCCTGGTCAACAACGGTCGTCGTTCACAGGAGATCGAACTGACTTCCTACGCCGAGTTGGTCCTCGCGCCGGCTGCCGCTGACGATGCCCATCCGGCGTTCTCCAAGCTCTTCGTGCAGACCGAATACGTCGCCGAGTACGCCGCCCTAGTGGCTACCCGGCGTTTGCGCTCCGGCACCGAGACGCCGGTTTGGGCCGCGCATTTCGCGGTGGTGGAGGGCGCCCTGACCGCACCTGTCGAATACGAGTCCGACCGTGCCCGCTTCCTTGGCCGCGGAAGGACCTTGCGCGATGTCTTGGCGGACCTGCGGCGGCCGTTATCCGGCAGCGCCGGCACGGTGCTCGACCCGGTTTTCTCTCTGCGCCGGCGATTGCGTATCGCGCCTGGGGAAATGGCGAGGGTGTCCTTCTGGATCGTGGTCGCTGAGACCCGCGAGGCGCTCTTCGACCTGATCGACAAACACCACGAGCGCAGCGGCTTCGACCGCGCCAGGACGCTGGCCTGGACCCAGGCGCAGGTACAATTGCGTGATCTCGATATCGCCGCCGGAGAGGCCGCCGATTTCCAGCGCCTGGCGGCGCCGCTGCTGTATGCCGACGCACGTTACCGTGCTCCGCCCGAGTCGATCCGGCACGGTTCAGGGCCTCAGTCCGGGCTCTGGCCCCTGGGGATATCCGGAGACCTGCCGATCCTGCTTCTGCGACTTGACGACAGCGACGACCTTGAACAATTGCGGCAGATCCTGAGGGCTCACCAATACTGGCGGACGAAAGGCCTGGAGGTGGACCTGGCAGTCGTCAATGAGCGCGCTTCGTCCTACATCCAGGATCTCCAGGTGGCGATCGAGACCGCCGTGCGCAGCAGCCCGTCGCGTACCCGTGAGGGCGAAGACGCGGCGCGGCGCGGTCAGGTGCACACCTTGCGCGCCGATCTCATGAGCCAGGAGGGCAGGGCGCTGTTGCTGGCGGTCGCACGCGTGGTACTGCTCGCCCGGCGAGGGCCGATCGCCAGTCAACTGGCCGCCCTGTGCTCCTCCAGGCCTATACCGACTCCGGCTGCGACTGCTGGTACGGCGCGACTGGTGGCCAGCGACGAGGGGGGGGCGGATAAGACGAGTCTGGGTGAGGCTCTCGAGTTCTTCAATGGGCTAGGTGGCTTCGGCAGTCGCGGCCAGGAGTACGTGATTCTTCTGGAAAAGGGTGAAAGCACACCAGCGCCATGGATCAATGTCATCGCCAATCCCCGGTTCGGCTTCCAGGTCTCGGCGGAGGGCAGTGGCTATACTTGGGCGGAGAACAGTCGCGAAAATCAACTGACGCCCTGGTCCAACGATCCGCTCGGCGATCCCTGCGTAGAAGCGTTCTACCTCCGCGACGAGGACAGCCGGGCGCTGTGGAGCGTCACTGCGCGGCCGATTCGCGACGATGGGCTCTACAGCGCACGCCACGGATTCGGCTACAGCCGTTTCGGCCATCGCTGCCAGGGCATCGACATGGATCTGGTGCAATTCGTCGCGCTGGCGGACCCGATCAAGATTTCCCGACTGGTGCTGCGCAACCTCTCCGGCAAGTCACGACGGCTGTCGTTCACCAGCTATGCGGAACCGGTACTCGGCAACGCCCGGGCGACATCGGCGGCCTTCATCGAGACCTGCCAGGATGTCGAAAGCGGTGCGCTGCTTGCGCGCAACCCCTGGAACGCAGCCTTTCCCGGGCGTGTCCTTTTCGCCGACCTGTGTGGCCGCCAAAGCAGCTGGAGCGGTGATCGTCGCGAATTCCTCGGGCCGCTCGGTGACCCCTCGGCGCCTGCGGCGCTGCTCGGCGAGCCGGGACTTTCCGGATGCACGAGGGCCGGGCTCGACCCGTGCATGGCGCAGCAGTGTTCGATCGAGCTGGCACCGGGGGAGGTGGTGGAAATCGTCGCATTATTCGGCCAGGCGGACTCCCTGGCTCATGCCCGTGATCTGGTCACGCGATACCGTCGGACTGATCCGGAAGAGACGCTGGCGGCTGTTGGTAGGCACTGGCGGACCTTGCTTGGAGCCGTTCAGGTGAGCAGTCCCGAGCGTTCGCTGGATATCCTGCTCAACGGCTGGCTGCTGTACCAGACCCTGGCCTGTCGCGTCTGGGCGCGCTCGGCGTTCTACCAAGCCAGCGGCGCCTATGGTTTCCGTGATCAACTGCAGGATGGCATGGCTCTGACCCTGGCCGCTCCGGCGCTGACCCGCGAACATCTTTTGCGCGCCGCCGGTCGGCAGTTCCGCGAGGGCGATGTGCAGCACTGGTGGCTGCCGCACTCGGGACAGGGGGTGAGGACGCGGATTTCCGACGACCGGGTCTGGCTGGCGTATGCTGCCTCGCTGTATCTCGAGGCGACGGCCGACATCGGGATTCTCGACGAAGTCCTGCCGTTCATCGAAGGGCCGCCGTTGCAAGAGGGCGAGCAGGACACCTTCTTCCAGCCGATGCCGTCGGAGCAGTCCGCGTCGCTATTCGAGCACTGTGCACGAGGCCTGGACCAGTGTCTGACGCTGACCGGTAAGTTGGGCTTGCCGCTGATTGGTTCCGGCGACTGGAACGACGGCATGAATCGCGTCGGTGCCGGCGGCACAGGAGAGAGCGTCTGGCTCGGCTGGTTGCTGCTGGAGACTCTCGCGCGCTTCGATGGCTATGCCCGTTCGCGTGACCCTGAGCGAGCCCGTCACTGGCGCGAACATGCCGGGCGGTTGCGTCTGGCCATGGAGCTCGAGGCCTGGGACGGCCACTGGTATCGCCGAGCGACCTTCGATGACGGAACCTGGCTGGGTTCGAAGGATGGTGAAGCCTGCCGCATCGATTCGATCGCACAGTCCTGGGCCGTCCTGGCGGGCGCCGACCCACTGCGGGCGGGAATGGCAATGACCGCACTGGAGAGGTACCTGCTACGTCCAGTCGATCGCTTGGCGCTGCTGTTTACGCCCCCTTTCGACGAGAGGGGCACGGATCCCGGCTATATCCGCGGCTACCCACCGGGCCTGCGGGAGAATGGCGGGCAATACAGCCACGCGGCCATGTGGGCGGTCCTGGCATTTGTCCGCCAGGGCAAAGGGGACAAGGCGGGGACATTGCTTTCCTTGCTCAATCCAATCAACCACGCGCTCACACCGGAACAGGTGGAACGCTATCGAGTGGAACCCTATGTGGTGGCCGCCGATATCTACTCCGAGGCGCCGCATGTCGGCCGTGGTGGCTGGACCTGGTATACCGGCTCTGCCGCCTGGATGTACCGCGCCGGACTCGAAGGTTTACTGGGAATTCGCCGGCAGGGTGCCTGGTTGCTGATTGATCCGTGCATTCCGGTGACATGGTCGGGCTTCGAGGTAAGCCTGGAGGTGGAGGGGGGGCACTACGAGATTCAGGTGGAGTCCGGAGAAGGGCGAAGCCACGGCGTGCGCGAGGCTTTCCTCGACGGCGTCGAAGTGGAGTGTATCGATGGCCAAGTGCGGGTGCCTCTCGATTGTCAGCGACACCGCTTGCGACTGAGCCTTTAGTGCAGTAACCGAAGAGGGTTAGGCTCCGGAAAATGCACATAGGCGACATGGTCTTATTGTAGTGGTCAACCCATCCCGGACAGTGGGTTGAGTTTTTCTTCGGCCACCGCAGGTGGTAACCCGTCGTTGAATTGATGCGGCCTGATCCAGTTGTAGCGGTGCATCAAGTAATGACTGATGTCCCGTTGGGCCTCCTGCGCCGTCAGGTAACCCGTTGACGGGACCCACTCCGACTTCAGACTGCGGAACAGGCGCTCCATCGGCGAGTTATCCCAGCAATTCCCTCGGCGACTCATGCTCTGCTGCATCCGATAGCGCCAGAGCCGTTGCCGAAACAGGCGGCTGGCGTACTGGCTGCCCTGGTCTGAATGGAACAGCACCTGCTGTGGCTTGCCGCGCTGTTCGTAGGCCATGTCCAGGGCCTTGATCACCAGTTCGGCATCCGGCTTGGCCGAGAACGCCCAGCCGATCACCCGCCGGGTATGCAGATCCAGCACCGCGGCCAGGTAGTGCCAACGGCCTTGCGCCCAGACGTAGGTGATGTCGCCACACCACACCTGATTGGGATGCTCGGTCGCGAATTCGCGGTTCAGCCGATTCGGGATATCCGGCCGCTCAACCGTGGCCTGTTTGTAGGCGTGCGAGCCCGGTTGCTTGCTGACCAGGCCCAGCTCACGCATCAACCTACGCACTCGGAAACGGCCGATGGTCACGCCCTCTTCGCGCAGCATGCCCAGAATGCTGCGGCTGCCGGCCGAGCCCCGACTCTGGCTGAACAACTGGTTGACCTGGCTGCGTAGCGCCACGCGGCGAGCATCGACACGCCGCCGTCGAAGACGGTGGACGTAGTAGCAAGACCGCGCCACATCGAAAGCTGAACAGACCACTTCCACCGACTCCTGCTCACTCAACTGGTCTATCAGCGCGTACGATCGAGTTCGTCCGACATCAAGAGAGCGGTAGCCTTTTTTAATATCGCTTTCTCCCGCTCCAACCGGTTGATCCGGGCTTCCAGCTCCTGGATCTTTTGCTGCTCAGGCGTCAACGCCTTGCTCTTCGGGGTCACACCCTGGCGCTCCGCCTCGAGCTGCTTCACCCAACGGCGCAAGGCCGAATCCACCACCCCCAGCGAACGGCAGGCGTCGATATGGCTGTAGCCTTGGTCCAACACCAGGGCCGCGGCCTCTCGTTTGAACTCGGCGGAAAACGTACGTCGTTGCTTGCTCATCAGGCACCTCTCTCACGGCAAGGATTTTCGCCTAAATCGGTGTCCGGGATCAGTAGACCACTACAGGCATTGCTTACAGCAGTGTTCAGCTAGCTGTCTCGGTGATTGATGTGTGCATCGAGCGTCTGATAGGGAGGTTTGTGATCGCCTGTTAACAGACAGGTGGCGTAACCTACCTCGGCATATTTGAGCTCTTCAGTACCGATTAAGGGGCGACAGCTGTAGGTTCTGATCTGTGCAACAGGCCGCTTTTGGCCGATAGCTGCTCTCAGCCAGCGGCAGCATGCACCTCATAGAGAAGGTCCGAAGACGCAGGAGGGGGCGGCCTCCTCTCGATTCGTCGGCGGTTCCCGCGATTCAGAAGTGGCGACTCAGAGCTGCAATTTTCCCTGCACTAAAGCGCGCAGGCGACGCCGAGCGTCTGTCGGGCTGTTGCCGAGATCGGTGAGAGGGACGCCGCGTAGCTCGCTCGCTATGTCCTGCGCCGCCTCTCCGGTCACTGCCAGCGGGCAGTCAATAGCCAGTTGCAGGCGCTCCAGGCGTTTGAACCCTTCGCCGGCCAGCGCGACATGGGCCAAAAGCACCAGGGCGGCTGGCTGCATCGCTTGGCAGAGCAATGGCAATTCCTCCAGTGGCGCGCCTGGTGAAAGGGGCCGGACCTGGACTCCATCGTTGCTGAGCATAAGTGCCATCGCCAGCAATTCGAACTCCCGGAGATTTCCTGTGGCGTCCGACAGCAAGACGTAGGCTTCGCTCGTGCGGCTCATCTGCAGGTGCATGAGGACACGGGAGCGCAGGAAGGCATCGAGAAATAGCCACTGGCTGCGGGAGCCAAAGGTATTGAGCGTCAGAAGGGAGCGCCACAGTGGCTGGAGGATGTCCTCTAGCAGGGTGAGGATCGGGTAGAGGCTGTAGGCCTGGCCGTAAAGACGATCGAGTGTATCTAGGTCGAACGCTGCACTGGCCCGCTCGAACGCTTCGCGCCATTGCAGCAGTTCGTCGTCGGCCTGCTCCGGTTCTGGGCGCCTGGATTTGGCGAGGAGTTCGCCGATCTTGCCGACCGCAATGCCCCGGCTGGACCAGAGCAGGATGTCCAGGATGATCTGCAGATCGCCTCGGGTATACATGCGGTGGCCTCCCTCGGTGCGTATCGGGTTCACCAGACCATAGCGTCGCTCCCAGGCGCGCAGGGTTACCGGATTGACGCCGGTGAGGCGCACGATCTCACGCATGGGCAGCAGGTCAGTGTCGATAATGTCGTTCATGGCGCGGCCAGGGGAGGCGAAGGTACGGGGATTGTAAACCAGCGCCTACGCCCATGAGCGCGCTGGGCATCGCGAAGCTAGCCGACTACCCTAGGCAGATGATTAAAAACCGGACGGGAACGCCGCGATGATCAACGCCAAGCTGCTGCAATTGATGGTCGAAGCCTCCAACGACGGTGTCGTGGTGGCTGAGCAGGAGGGTGATGACAGCATCCTTATCTACGCAAATCGCGCCTTTGAGCACCTGACCGGCTATGCCGTGGATGACATTCTCTACCGCGATTGCCGGTTTCTCCAGGGAGCTGAGCGGCAGCAACCAGGGCTGGCGGCTATCCGCGAAGCAATAAGCAGTGGCCAACCCTGCCGCGAGGTGCTGCGCAACTTCCGCAAGGATGGCACGCCGTTCTGGAACGAACTCTCCATCACGCCGGTACGCAACGAGGCGGATCACCTCACCTATTTCATCGGCATCCAGCGCGATGTCAGTACTGAGGTCGCGGCGCTGGAGCGGGTCAGGCAACTGGAGGCGGAAGTGGCCGAGCTCAAGCGTCAATTGGCTACCGCCGAGCAGGGAAGGAACAGTTTTGTACCAAAATAATTGTACAAAATCTCTTGATTTGTACAATTTTTGCCGTAGGCTTCGATCATGCCTGTACAGAAATTTTAATCTGTACAGAAATTATCGGAGCTTCCCATGTCTTCGTTCCTGCAGCCCTTCGCCGAACGTTTTGCCACGCTGGATGCCACGAGCCTTCATCGGTTGGATGAGCTGTATAGCCAGGATGTGCACTTCCAGGACCCGCTGCACCGGGTGGAAGGGCTAGCCGAGCTGCGCCGCTATTTCGAATCGATCTACCTCAATGTTCGCGAACTGCGCTACGACTTCCATGGTTTTGACGAAGTCGCGCAGGGCAGCGGATACCTGCGCTGGACCTTGAACTTTCGCCACGCGAGGCTGGCTGGCGGCGGACTGATCTCATTGGATGGCTGCAGCTTTCTGCGATGGAGCGAGCGGGTCGATTACCACCGGGATTATTTCGACGCTGGAGCGCTGCTTTACGAGCATCTGCCGGTAATGGGCGGCGTCATCGGCTGGCTCAAGCGGAGGCTGGCATGACCCGCGTCTGGCTGACCGGGGCCAGCAGCGGCATGGGCGCTGCCATGGCCGAACGGCTGCTCGCGGACGGTCACCACCTGGCGCTGACGGCGCGCCGGGCGGAATCGCTCGAGACCTTGGCGCAGCGCTATCCGGGGCAGGTGCTGATAGTCGCCGCGGATATCGCGGACGCGGACCAAGTCGCCGTGGCTGCCCGCTCCATTGGGCAGGCGTGGGGCGGTCTGGATCGTGTCATCTTCAATGCCGGAACCTGCGAATACCTGGAGCCTGGGCTCTTCAACGCCGCCCTGGTGCGGCGCGTTGTCACGACCAATCTCATCGGGACGGCGAATTGCATCGAGGCCGCGTTGCCCTTGCTGCGCCACTGCCAGCGCCCGCATCTGGTGATCATCGGCAGTGCGGTGACCTGGCTGGCCCTACCGCGTGCCGGTGCCTACGGTGCCTCCAAGGCGGGCTTGCGGTACTTGGTGGAGTCGTTGCGGATCGATCTGGCGGAGGAGGGTGTCGACCTCACCCTAGTCAGTCCTGGCTTCGTCGACACACCGCTGACACGGCGCAATGACTTTCCCATGCCGATGCTGTGGCCAGCCCGGCGCGCCGCCGAACATATCGTCGCGAGGCTGGATTCCCGCCCTTTAGAGATCGCCTTCCCGTTTGCCTTCGTTCTGGCGCTGAAGCTGCTGGGCCGGCTGCCGGCGCGCTGGCGCCTGGGCCTGGGGCGGCGCCTGGCGCGTCCGCCGGCGGAGGCCTGAGCCATGCGCATCGCGATCATTGGCAGCGGCATCTCCGGGCTGACCTGCGCCTACCTGCTGGCTCGTCAGCACGAGCTGACCGTCTTCGAGGCTGCCGACTGGATTGGCGGGCATACCCACACCGTCGACATCGATTGGCAGGGGCGGCGTTACGCCGTGGATACCGGTTTCATTGTCTACAACGACTGGACCTATCCGCGTTTCATCCAACTGATGGAACACCTGGGCGTCGCGTCGCGGCCCACGCAGATGAGCTTCTCAGTGCACGATCCGGCCAGCGGGCTGGAGTACAACGGCCATGACCTAAACACGCTGTTCGCCCAGCGGCGCAATCTGCTGTCTCCGGGCTTCTGGGGAATGCTGCGGGACATTCTCCGATTCAATCGCACGGCCCTCGAGGATCTGGCCGAACAACGCATTCCAGCGTCGTTGACGCTGGGCGACTATCTGCGAGCCGATGGCTATGGCGCCCGCTTCATCGATCATTACATCGTGCCCATGGGCGCCGCCATCTGGTCGATGTCGCCGGAGCGCATGCTGGATTTCCCGCTGCAGTTCTTCGTGCGCTTCTTCGCCAATCACGGTTTGCTTTCCGTCAGCGAGCGGCCTCAGTGGCGGGTGGTGGAAGGTGGGTCACGGAGTTACGTAGCCCCCTTGAGCGCGAGCTTTCGCCAGAGCATTCGGCTGTCTTGCCCGGTGCAACGGGTCAAGCGGGACGGGCAGGGGGTGGAGATTCTCAGTGCCGCCGGCTGCGAACGTTTCGACAAGGTGGTGTTCGCCTGTCACAGCGACCAGGTCCTGGGCCTGCTGGACTCCCCTACGCCGCAAGAGCGCGATGTGCTCGGCGCGCTGACATACGCCAGCAACGAGGTCGTCCTGCACACCGACACGCGTCTGCTGCCCAGACGACGTCTTGCCTGGGCGAGCTGGAACTACCGGCTCGGTGGGCCGACGCAGGCGCCGGCCGCGCTGACCTACGACATGAACATTCTGCAAGGCATCGAGGCGCCGGTGACCTTCTGTGTCAGTCTCAACCAGAGCGAGCAGATCGATCCGACCCAGGTGCTGGCGCGCTTCGACTATGCGCATCCCCAGTTCAGCCTGGCGGGCGTGGCGGCACAAGCGCGCCGCGCCGAGTTGCAGGGGCATCACCACAGCTACTTCTGCGGTGCCTACTGGGGCAACGGTTTCCACGAGGACGGCGTGGTCAGTGCACTGGAAGTGGCCGATCACTTCGGAGAGCAGCTGTGAACAGCTGCCTGTGCCGCGGTTGGGTCAGCCACCGGCGGGTCCTGCCGCGGTTGCACGCCTTTCGCTATCCGGTCGGCATGATCCTGCTGGACCTTGCAGAACAGCCGCAGCTACTGCAGCTCTCTCCGTTGCTGCGGGCTAACCGGTTCGCGCCGCTGAGCTGGGATGAACGCGATTATCTGCCGGCATGGACGAGCCAGGGGCTGCCGCTGGCGGAGGCGGTACGTTGTCTGTTGCGCGAGGCCCTGGGCGAAGCGCCCACGGGGCGAATCGAGTTGCTGACCCAACTGCGCAGTTGGGGGCTGTGGTTCAACCCGGTCAGCTTCTATTTCTGTCATGACGCCGATGGCCGTCTGGCCGCCATTCTTTGCGAGGTGCGCAACACGCCCTGGCGGGAGCGCTTTCACTACGTGTTTGCCGTTGCGTCTGGCGCACCGCAGGAGTTTGCGGTGGCGAAGGCGTTTCACGTATCCCCCTTCCTACCACGGCACATGCAATACCGCATGCGCTTCCTGATCGGGGAGTCGCGCGTGCACGTGCACATGGAGAACTGGCATGAGGAGCAATTGATGTTCCAGGCCAGCCTCGACCTGCAACGCCAGACGCTCGACGCCGCTGCGCTGCGCCGTCATCTGCTGGCTTTCCCCTGGATGAGCCTGCGCACCGTCACCGCCATCTACTGGCAGGCCCTGCGCCTGCTGCTCAAACGCATTCCCGTGCATGACCACCAGGCAAGCGTTGACTGCCTGAGTGTCGGGCACATCGTACAGAAGGAGTCCGACCATGACCGACCCCACCCTGAGCGCCGGTAAGGCCCTAATCACTGCCCCGCTGGCGGGAAGCCTGCTGCGGCAGGCAGTCATGGGGCGCCTGCGCCTGTTGCGCCAGGGCTGGTTGCAGGTGCGTCATGGGGAAACCGTGCTGGATTTCGGTGACCGGCTCAGTCCGTTGCGAGCGGTGATCGACGTGCGGAACGAGGCGTTGTGGGGCATGGTTGCCTGCAACGGTTCGATCGGTGCTGGCGAGGCCTACATCCAGGGCTACTGGAGCAGTCCGGACCTGGCGGCGGTGACCCGCTTGTTCGTCGCCAACCTGGACGCACTCGATGCGCTGGAGGGTGGACTGGCCAGGCTGGGGCGCCCGGCGCTCAGGCTGCTGCACTGGCTGAACCGCAACAGCCGGCGCGGTTCGCAGCGCAACATCATGGCCCATTACGACCTGGGCAATGACCTGTTCGAGCGCCTGCTCGACCCCACCCTGATGTACTCCTCGGCGATCTTCTCCAGCCCTGAGCAGGGCCTCGAACAGGCGCAACTGCAAAAACTCGATGTCATCTGCCGCAAGCTGGACCTGCGACCGGAGGACCACCTGCTGGAAATCGGCACCGGCTGGGGCAGCCTGGCGCTCCACGCCGCGACGCATTATGGCTGTCGGGTGACGACGACGACGCTCTCGCGGGAGCAGTATGCCTGTGTCGAGCGACGAATCCGTCATTACGGCCTGGAGGATCGCGTCACGCTGCTGCTGCAGGACTATCGCGACCTGCGCGGGCGCTTCGAAAAGCTGGTCTCCATCGAAATGATCGAGGCCGTCGGCCATCGCTACCTGCCCGAGTACTTTCGTTGCTGTGCGGCGCTGCTCAAGGATGACGGACTGATGCTGCTGCAGGCCATCACCATCCGCGACCAGCGCTACGAGCAGGCTCGTCGCTCGGTAGACTTCATCCAGCGCTACATCTTTCCCGGCGGTGCGCTGCCATCGATCACCGTACTGTTGCAGACCGCCACGAACCACACGCAGCTCAACCTCGTGCAGCTCGAAGACTTCGCCGCCGACTACGCCCGTACGTTGCGGCATTGGCGCGAGAACCTGCGCCAGTCGCGTGCCGAGTTGCTGGAACTGGGTTATGACGAGCACTTTCAGCGCCTGTGGGAGTTCTACCTGTGCTACTGCCAGGGCGGCTTCGAGGAGCGCGCCATCGGCGTGGCGCACCTGCTATGGGCGGGGCCGGCCGCGCGCAAGGCGGCCCTGGTGGATCATCTGGAAGCCTGATGTCTAGCCGCGGCTGGCTGATTGGCAATGCCCTGTGGCTGCAGCTGGGGTGGTGGGGGTGCGTGCTGGGGGCGCAACATGTCGCCTTGCTTGCGGCGGTGGCGGCCGGGCTGATTGCGCATCTCTGGCTGTGTCGGCAAAGGGCAGGGGAGTGCCTGGCAATCCTCACGGTTGGCGTGGCGGGTTGTGTGCTGGATGTGCTGTTGGGTGTGCTCGGCCTGTTCGATTTTCATGGCGAAATCCTACCGGTATGGCTGGCGTTGCTCTGGTTGGTGTTCGCCAGCGGTCTGCGGCACTGTCTTGCATGGGCCGCGAGCCCCGCGTGGTGGGGAGGCCTGTTGGGCGCGGCGGGTGGGCCGTTGGCCTACTGGGGCGGCGCATCGCTGGCCGGTGTCGGTTTGCCCTGGGGCAATGGCGCCTCAGCCGTGGTATTGGCGCTGGTCTGGGCCGTCTGGCTACCCCTGATGCTGAAGCTGGCGCTTCGCTGGTGAGCGCCGGCAGCGCTCGGAGCAATAGCGAACGTCATTCCAGCATCTTGCCCAGCGTCGCCGCCAGGTGAAGGGGTGGCCGCAGACAGCACAGGTCTTTTCCGGCAGATGGGCTTTCTTCATAGCGGCAACTCCGCGTCCAGACGTCTCAGCAGCGCTTCGCCGCGTTGCCAGAGGGCGAGGCAGCGCTCATCGCCCATGCGCTGCAGGTTACGGTAGGGCATGGCCAGGCGAGGGTTGTGCCCGAGACGGTCGCGGTGCCGCATGAGGAAATGCCAGTAGAGCGCGTTGAACGGGCAAGCGTCGTCTTCCGTGGCTTTGTCCACTCGGTAGCGGCAGGCGCCACAGTGATCGGACATCCGCTGGATGTAGCGGCCGCTTGCGCAGTAGGGTTTCGACCCGAGGTAGCCCCCGTCGGCGTGCATCACCATGCCCAGCGTGTTGGGCAACTCGACCCAATCGAAGGCGTCCAGGTAGACCGCCAGGTACCAGTCGCAGATGGCCGCCGGCGCGATGCCAGCCAGCAGGGCGAAATTGCCGGTGACCATCAGCCGCTGGATGTGGTGCGCGTAACCCAGCTCCAGGGTCTGGCCGATCGCCTGGGCCATGCAGCGCATGTCCGTTTGGCCGGTCCAGTAGAATGCGGGCAACGGCCGGCGATTCCCGAAACCGTTGAGCTCCGCGTAATCCGGCATGCGCAGCCAGTAGATGCCGCGGACGTATTCGCGCCAGCCGATCAGTTGGCGGATGAATCCCTCCGCCGCGTTGAGCGGGGCCTGCCCTTGGCGATAGGCCTCTTCGACGTCCGCCGCCAGTTGGCGAACGTCGAGCAATCCGATGTTCAGCGCAGCGCTGATGCGCGCATGGAAGAGATAAGGCTCACCCTCGGCCATGGCGTCCTGATAGTCGCCGAACGCCGGCAGAGCGAACTCCAGGAAGTGCCGCCAGAGTTCCCGGGCTTGCTCGTGAGTCACCGGATAGTCGAAGCTGTCGAGGCGACCGTAATGGTTGCTGAAATATTCGGCCACCAGCGTCATCACTTCGCGGGTGATGGAGTCCTGGCCGAAGCGTGCCGCGAACGGCCCTGCCGTTCCTCGGGGCAAGGGCTTGCGGTTGTCGGCGTCAAGGTTCCAGTGCCCGCCGACAGGTTGGCCACTGGGCTCCATCAGCAGGCCGGTGCGCCGGCGCATCACGCGGTAGAAATGCTCCATGCGCAGCGTCTGGCGATTGCCCGCCCAGTGGACGAACTCGGCTCGGGAGCAGAGAAAGCGGCGATCTTCATGCCAGGCCAGCGGTATCCCGCACTGGCGCAGCGCCTGCTCCAGTCGCCACTCGCCGCATTCGGTGAAATGCACGGCCGGTTCACCCAGGGTGGCATGCCAGCGAAGCACCTCGCCGGCAATGCTGCCGCTGTTGTCGGCATCGTCCAGCCTGGTGTAGATCACTCGCCAGCCGCGTTCCCGCAACGCCTGGGCGAAGTGGCGCATGGCGCTGAAGATGAGCACGATCTTCTGCGGATGGTGGGGCACGTAGCGCGCCTCTTCATTCACCTCCGCCATGAGTATCGTGTCCTGGGCCGGATCCAGTGCATCGAACAGCGACAGATCGAAGCTGAGCTGGTCGCCCAGTAGCAGCCCCAGCCGCCGTGCCTTGTGCGTCACGACGATGGCCTCAGGGCGATCGGGATGCGCAGAGGCTGCACGTTTGTTTCACGGGCGGCGCCCATCTCGTCGTGGACGCAGTGCTGGATCAGTTCACAGGGGAGCGGTCCAAGCTCGGCCAGCAAGGTGCGGACCTGGGTGGTGGAGCGCAGGTGCTGTACCTGTCCGCTTTCGTCGCAGAGTCGTTTCAGGCCGTTGGCCTGGCGCACCTGGACGATGTAAAAGCCGCCTTCCAGGGAGACGACGTCGAGGCCTTCGACCCGACCGGCCGCCGCGGCCTCATGGAGTTCCTGCAACGTCATTTGATGCTCCCCGGTGCGCCAGCCTGGCGGCGGAAGAACAGCGTCACCTGGCCAAGCTCGAAGCCCAGCTTGCTCATGCTCGAGCGATTGATCAGGGTGTCTTCGTCCATGAGGTACATCCAGTCGTCGAAGCTCACTTCCCAGGTCCGGCCATCCACCTCCAGGTTCAGACGATAGCGCCAGCGCAGGGCATTGCCGGCGATTTCCCCGGACGCCTCGCCGACGACATCGGCGGCGCGCCCAAGCCAGCGCCCGTGCCCCTCTGGCGTCAAGGTCCAGACCCGCTGCTGGCGGGTGCCATCGCTATACAGGAAGCGCTCGTCGAGGATTAGCCGCTCGCCCTCGCGGCGGCTGGTGATGTCCACCTTGAAACGCTTGACCACTTCGCCGGACGGCTTCTGGAAAATGCCCCAGGCCTGCACTGGGCCGGAGAAGAATGCCGGCAGGTCCAGCGAGGGACGCTGCGCGGTATATCTCTCGACCCCGACGTTGCCGCAACTGCCCAGCAGGAGACAGCACGAGAGGAGAAGTAAGCGGAAGTTCAGGTTCATGATTCGTCCACTCCGTTCAGGCCCAGCAACTCCCGGCGCAGTTCGGGATTGCGTGTACGCCGGTCCAGCCAGATCGAAAAGAACGCCCGGGCGAATCCGCTATCCGCCACCGCGTGCCGAAACGCTCCATCGACGTAGAACCGGCAGCCTTGTTCAGGCAGGTAGACACCGGTGATCCTTTGTCCGGCGCGCACATCGACGAAGGCCTTGCGCATTTCGGCGGCCCAGCGTGTCAGTAAGCGCTCGTCGTTGGCACCCAGACGCTGCATTTCGTTAACACTGCTTTGCACCAGCGTTTCCAGCGACAGGTCTCGCCGATAGACCAGTTCCAGCGCGAAGGGGTGTTCCCATCCGGCCGGCTTGGCCGCGCTCCATAGGCTCGCGTGGTAGATCGGAACACCGTACCAGGTGAACTGCCCTTGCCCGATCTGCACGGCATCCGGCAGATCCCGCTGCCATTCCGCACATCCAGGCGCGCTCCAGATGCCACACCACAGCGCCATGCTCAGGCCGATTGCACGCAGGAGAAATGACTGACGCATGGGGGCATCTCGTCGTTTGTTTTGCTAATAATTGTACATAAATTTTCAAATGTACAGATTTTGGCGAGGGATGATTCTTCGCAGGCTACTGAGCCACCCTGCGTGGGGCTTGGCATTGGGGACATTCGGCTGCGGGGCTCATCTGGATCGCTGCATTTGAGGCGAACCGGTATCAGAAGGCGAAATCGAACTTGGTTTTTTGCTTGAGTGGTGTTAGCAGTGCCCTGACAACGCCTGCTTTTCTAGCTTGGTCCGAGGCGCTCGCCTCTGGCTGGTAGCAGCCCTTTGCGAGTGGCTACTAGAAGGTCTTTAGCGGTGTGTTACGAGTATCCGCGACCCACCAGAACATTCACTGGGTCAGTCGACCGCAATACGTTTTCGCTCTTATGAAAGGGCGAATCGTGGTGCAATGGCTGCAGTGGTAATTGCAGATGCCAAGCCTCGCCACAAACAGCAGCCTGAACTGCACAGATTTCCAACAGCAGCCCCCTGGCCCACTGACGGAATATCCTAGGCTGCCCGTCGAGACCACGCCCCACAGACTGTAGGCAACTGCTAGTTCAGGCAGGGAGTTGAGCGCGCTTACGCCGAGCCTCGGTTGACCTGGGTCAGCTCTCCCCAGCGCTTCGCCGATAGAGTTTCAAGGCATTGCGGCTTGATGGGAGTGGCCATCGATGGAAGCGAAAGGACACTGCGCAAGTGGCTTCGAGGAGGTCCGCCAGGTGTTCGAGGCGATCTTCGACAATCCAGCCGAGCGCGGCGCCGGTCTGTGCGTACAGGTCGAAGGGGGGACGGTCGTCGATCTGTGGGCGGGTGTCGCCGACCTCCATGGGCAGGTTCCCTGGCAGCGCGATACCTTGGTTAACGCCTATTGCGTGATCAAGCCAGTTACCGCCGTGGCCGCGCTCATGCTGGTAGAGGAGGGCCGGCTGGGGCTGGACGTGCCAGTGTGCGCCTACTGGCCGGCGTTCGCGCAGAACGGCAAGGAGCGAATTACTCTGCGTCAGGTTCTCTGCCATACCAGCGGCCTGCCCGCGTTGCGTCCTCCAGATCGAACCCCAATAATGTATGACTGGGAGGCGATGGTGGAGGCGGTGGCCGCCGAGCCCGCATGGTGGGCTCCGGGGATGGAATTGGGGTACGGCGCGACGACTTACGGGTGGATCCTCGGTGAGCTGATCAGGCGGGTCGACGGTAGGGATTCGCAGGCCTTCATCCAGGAGCGGATCACCCGATCGCTGGGGCTGGAAGTGCATGCGGGCGTGGCGGCGGAGGATTTCCAGCGGATCGCTCACTTCGAGTACGCCGCGGGTCGCCAGGGTGAACACTACGCCCGGGAGCTGCGCGAAATCATTGTCAATCGACCTGGGGATGTCGCTACCCTAGCGTTCACCAATCCAAGCATGTCTTCGAAGAATACCAGCGACCCCCGCTGGTGGGCCTACCACCAACCTGGTGCCTGCAGCCATGCTACTGCCCATGGCCTTGCGGGCTTCTACAGCGCTCTGCTGGGTGGACGCCTCATCGGCACCGAACTGCTGCGCGACTTTCACCAGGAGCAAAGCTGTGGCATCGACCGGACGTTGTGCCGGCCGATGCGCTACGGTTTGGGCTGCATGTTGGAAAACGCTGCCGATCCGGTGGCCTCGTACTGTATGGGGCAGAAGGCGTTCGGCCATGTCGGTCTCGGCGGTCCGGTCGCCTTTGCCGACCCGGAACGTAACCTGAGCTTCGCCTTCGTTACCACCACCATGGGCGGCCATGTACTGATGGATCCACGTCCCAGGGCATTGGCGGAGCGCTGCTATGCTGCGCTGTGAAATAGATAAATGTATGGAAGAGTGGTGGTCGTCAGCGCCGGGTGTGGTTGGCGTTGTAGAAGGGCTCAGTTATGGGGAGGATTGGCCCGCCAAAACACCTCCTTCTCCTGAGTAGCTGAGAGGGGTGAGGCTTGGCTCTCTGTTCCAATCGACATCGCACCTTCAGATCGGAATTGTGAAGTTTGCAAATGGCAGTAAACGGCCGATTGCCACCGCTCTATCAAGCTAGCGCATTGTAATGAGAGAACCTGTTGCTAGGCGTGAACCGGTGGCCCTTTCTTGCCGTTCGCCGGTGCGAACGTAGCCATTTCTGCCTTCCGGCAGGCCCTTTCGGGTAGGGCTTTTACCCTTGTGAACCATTCCCTTCACCTTTCAAGCCATTTCCCCTTTGGGCCATTTGCTCCTGCTACGGCTGCTCATTGAGGAGGCAGGTGTTGATCCAAATCCATGGAGTCGTGTAGCACGCGAACCACCTCGAGCACATGGTCTGTCGCAACCCGGTAGAAGACGAGGTGCCTGGGCCGAACAACCTTACCGACGTTGGGCATCGAGCGGCAGTAAACGAGATGGATACTGCGCAGCCCAGCTCCCAGTTCTTCACGGCTGATGCTGCCTACCTGTTGTGGGTCTGTCGCAACTGCTTCCAGCACCGCCCCTATGAGTGCCTGGTAACGTCGGCGCGCGGCATCGCCGAAGCGGTTGTGGGTGAAGCGCAGGATATCGACGATGTCCGCTTGGGCTCCATGGGAGATGCGGTACTTGGCCATGCTTCAGTGGCTCGCCTGGTTGCCGAGCTCGTCGAGGTATTGGGCCAGGTCGTCGCTGGTGATCTCGTCGTACTCGCCGCGTTCCAGTTGCATCAGCCCACTGGATGTTGCGTTGCGGAGGGCTTCGAGCTTGGCGCTATTCTGGGCTTCCTGTTGCAGCAGCAGGCGCAAGCCTGCCCGGATGACTTCGCTGCGGTTTTGATAGCGGCCGGTCTCCACTAGTTCGTTGATGTCCTGCTCCATCGGATCAGGAAGGACGACGTTTCGAGTTGCCATGGGATGCTCCAGTCCACAGATAGCTAGTGGCATAATATGCCACAGGGCTTGCCATTTCACTCATTTCATCGTATAGCTGGATAGCAGGATGCCTTCCTTTTGGATCCAGGAGATTGATCATGAACGCACACGCAAGCAAAGGTTTCGCCTCCCGGGCCGGTTTCGGTCTGGGCACGTTTGTGCGCTTCTGCCTGCATGATCGCCGTCCAGCTCTACGTTGGGTTAAGCGAGTTAGCCTATTCTTGTTAGCAGCTCTTGTAGTGTCACAGAACTTTATGTGGCTTGCTGGGGTATCAATGACTCTACTGTGTGTCTTTCTGGTGGGGGTTGCCTTAGTTAAAGGGGATATCACCGTCTCCAAAGATTCTCCAAGTCGAGATGTCACAACAATGACTTCTCAAGCTGAAACTGAATCTGTAGCAGAGCTGTTTGACTATCAGGCAGCTCACCACTACCGGGACTAGCCCCGGTAATGGCTTTATACTTTTTCAAACCGCGTTTTTAACTCTATTTCCTGCTTCCTTGCCGGCGGCTTGAACACCTTCGGTCCCTCTGCTCAATCCGTTCAGTACAGACCCTGCTTGAATTCCGGACCAGCCGATCGCTGTCATCCACAGCAGAGGTAAAACAATGAACATAGAACCCATCACGAAGTTCAAGATTGCATCTTGAGTCGCCGTATTGAGCCCCATGACTGGGTCGAACGAAAGATGCGGTGACCCCGAACCATAGAAGGCATCAAGTATCGTGCTGTCGATATATCTGGCTAACTGAAACCAGAAGTCGACGAACATCATCGCAAAGAAGACGACCGTCATCGTCATGGCAACTTTCAGTTGATAGGTGCCAATGACCAGGACCATCGGAATGCAGATGATCATGGCCATCTTCAGGAACGACATCACCATCGGCAGCGCCTGGCGGACCATATCCATCGCTGGGAAGTAGGCCAGGCTGCCCATTGCCACTCCGAGGGTGCCTCCGGCACGAGCCAGTCCATTCCAGACGGTTCCGCCTACCTGCCCGCCGTAATCGGTGTAGACGTTGCCCTTGACCTGGCTGGAGGGTGAGATCACCTGGCGAATGACAGCCTCGGTCACCTCGTCCTGGTTCAACCATTTCGCCCACTTGAGGAAGCTGGTCATCAGGTCCGGATCCACCTGGCCCTTGATCCGATCACGCAAGCCGATCCCTGAGTCAGCCCACCACTGCTTGCAGGTTGGGTAGCCGCCACCACCGCCCACCTGAGGCAGGCCGGCATCGCGGGTGGCGTTGTAGGGCCACGACTGACGGGGACTCTTCGAGTAGTCGGTGTCGTAGTACCCCGGGGTGTTCAACAGGAATCGGGAGCCGATCCAGTTCAGGTCTTGCAACGCCTTGTTGTCCTCGGCGACGGAGCCCAGGTCGGGTTGCCGCATGAACAGCCGCGCACGGGAAGGCCCGTAGCAGTCCCTGGAAAAATCAGCGATTTCTTGTGCCAGCAGCGGATTGTTCACGCGCGTGTTGTCCACTTCCATTCGCATCTGCCGCAGATCCGTGCCGCACGGAATGGCCGCGATGGCGCCGCTGGTGAAGCCCTTGGACAGGGCGTGCATCATCGCCCACCAGAGCGGCATCTGCGCACTCTTGCCGGCCAGGCTGCTGAAGGAGCTCGACCAGCCGGTGTCCGCCGGTGCCGGCAGATTGTATTGGCACTGCTGGGCGCGAGTCTGGTCGAACTCAATGGTGTCGAAGCTCACGTTGACGACCGGGATCCCCGCCAGGGCGACCACGATGTAGCCGACGTAGATGTGCGTCTCGATGCGGGCCAGAGACAGCACGCCCTTGTTGCCCTCGTCGGCGCCTTCCCCGCGAACTTTCAGCCATTCGCGCATTACGATGGCCGCGAACGGCACCGCAAACAGGCCCGTGTCCGAGATCATGTTCCAGATCCCGTTGTTGATGATCCAGCCGAGGAGGGTGAGGTAATACTCCAGGTAGTCATTGGTCATGAAGGTCATGCTGCGCCTCCCGTGCGGAAGTAGGCTTTGCTGAATTCGATGAGCAGGACCAGCAACAGCACCAGGATCTCGATCCGCCGAATGCGCTGCCGCTCATGCGCGCTCAGTTCCTTGCGCTGCTTGAGCCGGAACCAGGCGATGGCCAGGGCGCAGTACAGCAGCGCCCGCCAGGCGAACAAGCTCCAGTAGTTGCTTTGCCGCCAGGCCTCCAGGCCCTGGATGCCACCGAAGTGGTTCAGGGCGAAGAGGCTGAGCAGCGTACCGACCACTGCCAGTCCGATGACGATCAGCACTCCGACCAGTAGCTGGCCGATAAGCTTTCGGGTGGTGAGCGTATCTGCCATCACGGTCTCCCTCCCGACTTGCCGCCGGCGGCAGAGGGGGCCTGCAGGCGATCGAGGCGATCAGCATCGGGCGCCGACTCGAACACGCCACTGGACCCTGAGGTGCGTTGTTGCCCGCGCTCGATGACCCGCATGGGGGAATTGCTGGCCAACTCGCGACGGAGTTCCAGTTCGGTCTTGAGATTGGAGATCTCCTGCTGCAGGAGGCTGGTCTGCTGATCGACGGCTTGGGTGGCCAGGCCGTTGGCGGCGACGTTGGGCTCCTTGGCGCCGGCGAACATCAGGCGCTGCAGTAGCAGTGCCTTGCTGAGCACGTCCATCAGGGAGACATCGGACGCCAGGCGGCGCGCCAGGACGTCCTGGTCACGCTCGTCGCGCAGCGCCTCGATGACGCCGCGGGTAATTGGCAGAGCATCGGTGCCGGCCGCAGCCAGATTCTCTGCAGTCAGTGGTTTGCTCTTCGACAGCAGTTCCTGCAGCGACTGGAGTTTCTTGTCGTAGGTCTCCTGGATCAACGGGGTAAGGCCGACACCTGCCGCCGTCACCGTCTTCTGGCAGCCTTCGCAGGTCTGTTGCTGTTGCTCCCCCAGTACCCGGGTGGCGAATGCGGCGGCTTCCTGGGGGGAGGACCAGGTGTTGCAGACCAGGCCGTTGTTACAACTGGTGGAAGGCACGCTCGACGAGTCATTCACCGAGCGGCTGGTCAACAGGTTGTAGCCCGCCCGGGTCACGTCGTTGACGATGCGAATGGGCTTCTGGCCGGAGCCGCCGGCCTTGTCTCCACCGACCCAGGTTACGCCATCGTTGCCGCCCTTCTTCTCCACTGCTTCGAGGGCGGATACGGCGTCTTTCCCGCCAGAGGCCAGCGTGGCTCCCAGGGCCTGGCCTTCGGCGATTTTCCCCCAGCCGGTCTGCTCGCCAGCGATGTCAGCCATCTTCTCGGCGATCGCTCTGCAAGTCCCTTTCGAGCGGTCGTAGTCGATCCGCGCCTGCAGGATGCCATTGGTGATCAGGTTGTAGAGCTGAGGGTTCGCGCGCTGGATGATCAACGCCGGCAGCGACATGACCGCGCCGGTCGCGTTCTGGATGACTGAGCCCATGATGTTCTGGAAACCCTGTGTGGCACCGTTGAGCTGGTTCTCCAGGGTGGTGCTCAGGTTCATGTTTCCGCACATCATGTCGTTGTTCCAGCCGAAGCCGACGCCGATCGAGTCCATCTGGCCGGCGCTGCCCATGCTCACCGCACTGCCGCCGCCAATGCTGTAGAGGACCTCGTCGCTGAGCACCGTGCCGGTCTTGGACACGTTGATCGGGTCGTCGGCCTGGGCAAGTTGCGCTGCGAGCAGCCACGTCAGTGCGACCGAGGTGATGTTCATTCGCATGATTCGTCTCCGTGTCCTTATTGGAAGTCGGTACTGCCGAGGAAGATCTGCCCCTTGCGCTGGCAGCAGGAGTAGGGTCGCCAGAGCGCCCAGACGTAATCGCCGTCGACGGCTTGCGTCTTCGGCCCTGAGTTGGGAAACACCGCGCAGTTGAGGCTCAGGGTCGGGGTCAGCTCCTGCCATTTCCCGGTCGAGGCATCGCCCTCTCTCAGATCGCCCGCCGGCCAGTAACCGTCCTTTGGAGCTGCGCGCATGGGGAGGTAGACGTGGAGCTGGCCGATTCGCGTGGTGATGTCGCCGGCGCGCTGGGCGATGACGGCCGCCGTCTTGTAGTCGTCGGTCTGGTGCAGGAATCCGCTGCGCGGATAGAGGTTCCCCCACATGTCTGCGGAGAAGATTCCACCCACCTCGCGCAGCCCTGGGACCAACGCTTCGGGGTACACCTGCTCGGGAATTCCATGCCGCCAGCCAATGGCGTCCAGTGTGCTGAGGAAGTACGGCACCAGCGGGAAGGTGGCGCCAGGGCAAACGTACCCAGAGGTGCTGGCGAACCGGCTGAACGTGGCCCCGCCAGGATGGCCGATCACATCCGCTTCCTTGAAGCGGCCGATGCTGTTCTCGGCCTTGTAGTTGGTGGTCGCGTCATTGCCGGCCTGGGCGAGTGGATTCGGTGTGCCCAGCGCCGACACCTCGGTCCAGGGGTTGCTCCCGGTATTCGCGTAGCTGGAGACGACTGCGTCAGGCACGTAGTGGCGGACCTTGACCGACGTCTTCACTTTGCAGCCATGCGGGCCGCAGAGCAGCCAGTAACAGATCCCGACGACCTTGTATTCGAGGCACTGAGGGGAAAGGGTGGAGGAGACGATGGCAGCGCTGTTGATCGCGGCCGAGGCCGTGAACGAGAGGCTGAAGGTAGCGGCCGCAGCTGCCAGGCGGCGGAGGTTGAGGCTGGTCATCAGCGCGACCTCCTGGCCTTGGCGATCAGCTCAAGAGCGCGCGAAACATCCGGTTCGCCGTAGACCACGTACTGCCTATCGACTACTACGGCAGGGATCTTCTCGACACCGAGACTCCACGCATCGGCGACGTCTTGTTGTGCCTTGACCAGCTCTGCCTGCAGGCGGCGCCCATCGGGGCTTTGTAGCAATCGCTTAAACGCCGCTTGAGCATGCTGTGGATCCTGGGGCAAGGCGGCAGTCAGTTGCTCTTCGAGGTGTTCCTGGGCATCCAGAAACAGAACGCGCGACGATCCGGTGGCAGAGACCGGATGAGCCTTGTCGGTGATGACCCAGGTTTCGGCCTGGCTCGCGCCGCTCAGCAGTACCAGTAGTAAGCCAACGGCCAGCGTTTGTGGCCGCCAGCCAGGGGGAGAGTGATGAAGGGGCATGGGTCTGTACCGGTTCGAGGAAGGTACAGACAGGAGACAGGATCGCTTCCGATGGGGCAGCAGGAAATCATCAGTGCGACGACGGAGTATTTTTCTAGCGGATTTTCGGTTGTTTGCTTAGTTCTGTACGCCAGGGGTTAAGCTTCATCCTTAGGGCGGAAGTTTGCCCGAGTCTTCAGTGGCGCAAGGCTGGCGACGATGAACACGCGACGAAACGGGAACAGCGTTCGTCCATCTAGCTCCCGTGGGTAGTAACGGTGCAGCAGTTCCAGGTAACGGTCGAGGAAACGCCGCCGGGCCTCCTCGTCCAACTCGCCGAGCACCGGACGCAGGGCTGACACCTTCACCCAGTCGAAGATCGGGTCGTTACCATCCACCACCTGCAGGTGCTCGGTCTCCCAGATATCTACCTCTGCGCAGAGCGGTGCCAGCAGGCGGTAGTAGTTGTCTAAGGACAGCACATTGCGTTGTTGCATCAGGTAGCGCAGCGCTGGGCTGCCTAGTGGAGAGCCAGCGGGACCGGCGCTGTCCAGCGCGTCGAGCATCAGGCGATACCAGGATGCATCGCGCCAGTTCGGCATGTGCGCCGCCAGGCAGCCGCTGGGGCTCAACTGCCCGAGCAGGCGCGGAAGCAGGCTTCCGTGGCGCTCAATGAAATGTAGCACCGCCGCTGCGAATATCAGGCTGCCCGGACGCTCGGCACACCAGTGCTGCAGGTTGGAACGTTCCCAGGATGCCTTGATCGGCAAGCGCGCCGCCTCTGCGAGCATCTCCGCGGAACTGTCCACGCCGTGCAACTCGGCATCCGGCCAGCGGCGGGCGAGCAATTCGGTGGCAATGCCGGTGCCGCAGCCGAGGTCATAAATCCGCTGGGGGGCGTGCATCTCGATATGATCGAGCAGCTCGACCACCGGCCGCTGGCGTAGCCGGGCAAACTGCATGTAGGCGGAAGGATCCCAGTGTGTCTCGGTGTTCGCACGGCTGAGCTGGTCGTCACGCACCATGGGTGATCTCCCGCTCGGCGGCAAGCTGGCGCCCCAGGCTGCGCAAGGTCCTCAGGGCTAGCGCCAGGCCGCGTCGGGTATCGGCATCGCGCAACAGCCGCAATAGGTCCTTAAGGTTCGGCGCTTGCTCACGCAGCACCTCGGCCTTGGCCACGCGCACTGCGTTGCCGACGGACCAGCCGACATTGGTGGCCTGCTCGAAGAGCGATGCCAGCCTGTCCACCATGGCCGGGTCGAGCAGGTCGATGAGATCCGAAAGTAGCGAGAGCAGGTCGACCAGGTTGTCCAGGCGGTGCCCCTCGATCAGTGGCTGCAGCTTGTCGAGCAGGGCCTGCAGGCCCTCCCGGGTCTGCTGGGGGAACAGGGGAATATCGGCCTGCGCCGCGGCGCGAGGCTGCTGATGGCTATCCATGTCGGCTCCTCCCCGTGTGGGGTCAAAGCATTCCGCGAGCGACCGCCCAGTACAGCCCGCGATTGAAACCCTGGCGCAACAGACCTCCAAGCTTGGTTGGCGGGGTCGGCTGGACCTCGTGCCTGTAGTCGTACCATAGCGGCATGCCGGTGTTCAGGCCCATCTGTGCGACGGCCTGAACCCGTCCGTCGTAGGTTGCGCAAGGGCTGCCGAGGCGGATCTCAGCGGCGATGTTGTTGGCGATCACCGGCGCCTGGTTGTGGCAGGCGCCTCCGGCCTTGCTCACCGGTAGATCGACGGTATCGCCCAGGGTATACACCCGCTCGGTACCATACACCTGCAAGGTTTCATGGTTCGTCGGCAACCAGCCTTCGTCGGCGGCGGATTGCGACAGGCCACACTCCCTGACGACATCCACTGCGCGAATCGGCGGCGTCGCCATGAGCAGGTCGAAGGGCTGCTCATCGCCCTCTTCGGAATAGGCGATGCGCCGCTCGGGGTCGACCCTGGCCAAGGTGAAACCACGCTGGAAACGAATGCCACGCTGCTCGAATAGACTCGGCAGGATCTCGCAGGTTGGCCGTTGCAGGAACAGGCAGTTGCGTAGCAGCTGGGCAGTGGTGGGATAGGTGTAGACGATCTCCACACGTTCGCGGACGCCCCGACGGCGCAGATAGTCATCGAGCATCAGGGTGGTCTCCACAGGCGCGATCCCGCACTGGTGGGGCACGTTCGGTGTTTTCGGGAAACTCACCGTGATGAAAATCCGGCCCGATTCCAGGTTGGCAAGGCGCTCCGCCAGCCGGCGCGCCGGCTGGTACTGGTAGAAGTGCTCGCCGGCTTCCTTCAGGCCTTCAATCCGCTCGGGAGCCGGCACGCAGCCAGTGGCAATGACCAGATAGTCATAGCCGTGCCGCTTGCCACTGCGGGTATGCAGTTCTTGGCGAGCGAAATCGAAGCGGACCACCTGGTCGACTCGGAACTCCACTTCTGGGCGCAACAGCGAACGTTCCGGTCGCTTCAGATCTTCTAGGAAGAACTGCTGAAAGGCGACGTACATGAACGCCGGCTTGTAGTAGTGATCGGGCGAATCCGATAGCAGCATCACCTGCACTCTGCCGCTGAGGACCTCAGCGTAGAGCCTGGCCACGAGAAGGTTGGCGAGCATGGTGCCACCTACTCCGCCGCCGACGATGATAACTCGGTCCATGATCCCCTGCTCTTGTGTGATTACTGCAAATACCTATAGCCCAGAGCCAGGAGTTGATGAGGAGGATTTACTGTGAAACTTAGTAGGTATGGCGGAAAAATCTGCGCTGTGTTGGAAGGTTACCGCTGAAATGCCGGGGATCCTGGGACAAGGCCGCAGTCAGTTGTTTCTCGAGGTGTTCCAGGGGCGTCCCGAAGCGGAACGCGCGATGATCCGGTAGCAGTGACCGGATGAGTCGTGTCGGTGATGATCCAGGTTTCGGCCTGACTCGCGCCGCTCAGCAGTATCAGTAGTAAGCCAACGACCAGCATTTGTGGCCGCCAGCCAGGGGGAGAGTGATGGAGAAGCATGGGTCTGTACCGATTCGAGGAAGGTACAGACAGGAGACAGGATCGCTTCCGATGGAGCTGCAGGAAATCATCAACTCGTAGGTGGTGTATTTTTTCGAGCCGTGATCGAGCGCTGCTGCGTACATAAGTAGGGGTGACGCCTTCATGTCCTGGGTAGCATAATTCCTGTATGTAGCTGGCTAATTGATGTTAAGGAGTGGTCGAAGTCATGGAGCGCTTGCTCGAGAGCATTTACATCAATGCCCGGCCGGCGATGGAGTTGAGGCTTAGCCTCACCAGCTCCGGCCGCAAGAGAATTGTGAAGATGGTGGATGGGGAGGAGGTCGAGGTTCTGCCAGGTGAAGTGCAGGGCATCTTGGAGGCCCAAAAGAGGGATGTTGGGATCCTCGCCGATTTCTTAGCCAAGAGTCTCTTGGCGCGACGCTAGAGATCCTTGGCTAGCCAGTCTATCGCCGACAGCAACGTGGTTTCGTCGGCCATTCCCTCCAGCTTCACGCTTCGTCCCGTCTGGTTGTCCCGTATGACCAGGGTCGGGGTCGCTGTAATGCCGTTCGACCGTGCAGTGTCGATGTCCGTCTTGATCAACTGGTCCACCAGGTCCATGTCTTTCGCACATTTCTCCAGTCGAGACTGGTCCAGTTCAGGAAAGTCCAATGTGCCGCCAGCCAGCCCGCCCCCGTTGCCGACCGACTGAGCGAAGATCGCATCGATAGCGCTCCAGAAGGCTCTGGCGCCGCCTTGGATCCCCGCGCACTCCACCAGGCGAGCCTGATGGCGGGCCGCCTCGCCATGCATCTGCAGGGGAAGATGCCGCCAAACCAGGCTCACGTCCGGATGGCTGTCTACCCAGCGCTTAAGCCGCGGGGTGTAGACCTTGCAGAAGGGGCACTCCAGGTCGGCGTATTCATTGATCGTCCAGCGCGCTTTCGCATCGCCGTAGAGGCTGTGGTTGGCTGGCAGCCCCTTCACCAGAAGCTCTACCCCTACGGCGGATGCAGCCAGCAAGACCAGCAGCCCCGCCCAGGGCAGGGCGGGACCTTGAAATCGTTTTGCTGCCCAGCCGCCCTTCAACAGTCTCACGCTTGCCTCCGCTGTAGGATTTCCGCACGGTCCACGGCCTCGATGAGCGCCTGTTGGGCTGTATCAGGCTGTGGATGCTGTTGCAGCCATTCATCCAGGAGCTGCTTTATCTGCGGGACTATGTCCCGGCGATCGACCGCCCTCAGTTGAATCTGCTGCAGCTCCTCGATCAGTACAGGAGCGCATATCCTGAGCGTCTGCAGGGCATCTTCTTCGGGGTTCTGCAGGATCTGGGTCAGGTTGTCGATCAGGTTCTGGGTCAGCGAATTCAGAGCTCTCATTCGTCCTGGCACTCCACTGCCGGTTGGTCTGGGAAAACAATGGGGAAGGGTGGCAGGCCGCGCGCCTGGTCGAGATCCGCTGCGACCTGCAAGGCCGCCTCGAGCTCGTCGCAGCCGGTGGCTTGCATGATGTTGTAGCGCTGGTTCTTTTCTTCGTTTTCGGTCATGGCCAGAGCCAGGTAGAGACTCGGGGGAACCACGCGGAAGAGGAACTCCTTGTCCTTGCCCTTGGCCAGGAGCACGCCCTCGGTGAACTTGCCGCTTTCCTTGCGGGCCGAGAGCATCATCGACTTCTGCGCCGGCGACAGCTCGCGGAACCTGGAGATCTTCTCTACCTCGTCGGGGGGCATGTTCAGGCACAACCACCACTCGATCATGTTCAGCATCGGAGCCCCGGAGGCCGGGATGTCGTCGATGTTCTGGGTGGCGAGCCAGAACCAGGCGCCCAGTTTCCGCCACATCTTGGTGATCTTCATGGCATAGGGCAGCAGCAGCGGGTGCTTGGTGATGATGTGCCCCTCATCGGTGATCTTGACGATGGGCCGGCCCTTGAACTGGTCGCGTTCGGCGATGTTGTTCACGGTGTTCAGGAGCGAGATGTAGGCGATCCCGAGCTGGGCGGCGTAGCCTTCGCGTGCGTAGGTCGCGAAATCCACCACGGTAAGGTCGGCCTCAGGCCAGGGCGTGCCTTCGCGATTGAACATCTCGCCGTCGGCGCCCATGCAGAACATCTGCATGGCTTCCGCCATTTCGGCCAGCCGCGCGCGCCGTTCTGGCGCGGTGCCATCGCTCCTGGAGGCCTCGTAGAGCGCATCGCGCACGTCCTGGGTCAGCACCGTGCGGTTCGCGGCGGCGCAGGTCTTGGCCGCCGCCAGGATCGCCTGGCGGACGGCGCTGCGATCGGCACGGGTCAGGCGCGCGTCTTCCTTCTCTTCGCCGCCGGTAATCATCAGGCGGGCGACGATCTCCATCTCGCCCAGGATGTCTCGCTGGTCGTCCTCGAGGTCGGCCTTGCTGCCCTGGACCGAGTCCGAGGCCTCGATGTCTTCGGCGTCCAGGACCTTCACTTGGTCGGGGCTCTCGACCAGCTTGATGGCGTCCGCGAACGGTGCCAGGCTGACGCCGGAGCCCGGGGCGAGGCGGACCCGGTGGACCGAGAGGCCAAACCGCTTGGCGAAGTCGGCCAGCAGGCCGAAGCTGTTGCCCGCTTCCGCGACGAACATCCGCGGCAGGTACATGGCGAGCATCTGGCAGATGAGGTTGGTCAGGGACGCCGACTTGCCGGAGCCAGTTGGCCCGAAGATGAAGCCGTGGGCATTCATCTGCCGGTCCAGCTTGTTGAACGGGTCGAAGGTCAACGGCGCGCCGCCACGGTTGAACAGCGTGAAGCCAGGGTGTCCTGTACCGGTGGTACGCCCCCAGATGGGTGACAGGTTGGCGATGTGCTGTGCGAACATCATCTGGGTGTACCACTCCAGGGCTCGCTTCTCGTTTGGATCGAAGTTCGAGGGCAACCAGCGCAGGTAGCTGTTCAGCGGTCCGACTTCGTTCTGCGGTTCGACCGGCACCAGGCCGGCGCCGAGCAGTACGTTGCTCAGGGTGATGCAGCGTTCCTCCAACTGGGTGTGGTCGCGGCCGCGCACGAACAGAGCGATCGCTCCGCGATAGAGCTTGTGCTCCCGGCCGATCAGGCGTCGAACGGTGGCCACGTCCTCGCGGGTGTGGATCGAGGCCTGGGTGTCACCAACGGCCTTTTTCGAGAGCTGCTGCAGATGCCCTTCCAGCATGTCCTGCGGCGTCACGACCATGGTGATGCACAGCAGCGTGTCCTCGGGCATTCGATCGAACAGGGCGTTGAGGCCATCGCCTTTGAGCGTCTCGCCGGTGACGTGGCCTGTCAGCGGCGCTTTGTTCAACTGGTCGACCACGATCACACGGTGCGGCATAGCATCGAAGAGCCATACGCCGTGGGTGGCATCGGAAACAGGCTGCCGATAGAACAGGTTCTGGGAGAAGTCGGTGCCGTCGGCCAGCGGCAACTCGTCCTGCAGGATCGGTTCGTCCGGCCGGCAGACCAGTTCGTAGAAGCGACGTAGATCCGCATCGGTCTTGCCGAGGTGATCCGGATGCGGGTTGAACCAGCGGATCAACCAGTTCCTGATCTCCTGTCCGCCCATGCGCGAAGCGACGATGCCGGCGTTCGCCAGGCCGCCTTGGATACGCTCGCAGATGGATTTCAGATACGCCGCCGGGTCCTGTCCGCGAATCTGCGCATCTGCCTTGCGGATCCGGCGGTAGACGACCATCCGCACGCGCCGCTGTTGTCCTCGCCAGGGCAGCTTGCTGACGGCGGTGTCGACGAACAGTCCGCCCGGCTTCGAAATGCCCTCCAGGTGATGCTTCATGAGCGCCAGGTACATCTCGCTGAAGGCCGATCCTCGCGCTCGAGGATGGACGTACTGCCTCAACTGCTCCTGGAAATTGTCCCAGCTGATCTCGTCCTGGGCGTAGAACTGGACGATCCAGGGCGAGGTTTCGTGCTCGTCGAAGGAGTTCTGCAGGGCTTCTTTCAATGCGTCCCGGGCGTTCTGCATCCAATTGGGATCGCGGCCTTCGGTGCCCAAGGGCACCAGCTCGAAGAACGCGGCGCGCGAACGCCCATCTTCCAGGAGCATCACCTGCTCGTCGGGCAGGTACTCAGCCCAGGGCAGCAGGTCTACGAACGATGGGTCGTGATCGTAGAGGCGTGACGCTTCAGCCTGCGTGGCGCCATTCTTGCTCCCGGTGTTGGGCAGAGGAATACCCATGGCGGCCAGTCGCGCCAGATAGCGTTCAGTCGCTTCTTCCGCAGCCGCTACGTCCAGCGCTCCTGAATCTTCGGGAGCGTCTGCCGGTACCGACTGAGGCTGTGTGCGACCGCGCAGAAGGGTTTGAAAAAGGCCCATCAGTAGTCCTCCGTGCGCTCGCCCGGCATGGCGTACTGGACTCGCTGGTAGAAGGGGAACACGGTGGTATAGCCCGGTACCGGGGCGGGATCGCTGCCGGCCAGGTGCGGGAACACATACATGACCAGGTCGGGATTGGGCAGTCGTTTGAACTGGCTGTGGATCTCGTTGCTGGCCGTGCGGGTGTAGTCGGCCTGGTCGTTCGCGGAGGCAACCTGCTGCGGATCGATCGGGCGCCGCAGCGTTTGCCTGGCATCGAGGAGCAGCCGGCCACGGCTGTTACCTATCGAGCTGGTTGCACCTTGCTGCCAGACGTCGAGCATGTTGGCCTCGCCGTGGGGCAGCATCTCCTCCTTGCTGGTGGAGCACGCTGCCAGAGTCAGCGCGAAGGCCAGGCCGGCGCAGAGACGAAGAAGGGGGTTAGTCCAGGTCTGCTGTTGCATGAGCGGCTCCAGAGCTGTAGTCGACCTTGCGGCCCTTGAGTTCGTAGTCGATCGCCAGTTGCTGATCGAGATGCACGGCGACGCGCGCGCCCGGTTGCACGTAGACGGCGGCGAAGGCCTCGCCGTACAGCTTGTTCATCCACTGCCGGATATCGCTGACGCCGCCGGAGAGGATGCTGTTGAGGGCCGAGTTGCTGTTGGTTCCGGTCGTCCCGAAGCTGGTGCCGTTGCCGCTGAAGACGGTGCTGGTGTTGTTCTCGTCGGCGTCCAGGAGCTTGGCGATGCCGGCCCCGGCAGCCGTGAGTAGGCTCTGGTTGCCCAGGTACTCCTTGGCATTGGATCGGCGATCACCGGCGATGCATGGGATGCCGTAGGGGTCGCTGATCCAGCCGAAGCCGCCCTGGATGGTTTTCTGGTCGGCGCTGGCGGTCTGGTTGTTGTTGCTCTGGTTGTCATTCACCTCCTCGGTCGGCGCCGGGAAGGTGCGCACGGTCCCGTCGTTGAACACGAACGTGAGGCTGCGGATCTGCCCACGCACGCAGGAGAGTGTCCAGTCGCCCGAGGCGGTCCCGCTGGCTACCGCGCCGGCGACGTCCGGCAGCTCGATGCCGTTGGCGGTGAGGTTGTCCGGGCCTATGAGGATTTTGAACGGGTAAGGATCATTGACCGTCCCGTCGACCGGCACACGACCGATCAGCGCAGACATGGCCACCGAGCCCATGAGCGTCGAGTTCTGCGGCAGCGTGTAGGTCTTGCGGACGAGCTTGCGGTTCTCGAGGTCGGATCGCTGTTGGCCGACGGGGTGCAGCCCGTCATCGATCCGCTCCAGCGCGTTCTGGCCGCGATCGACCGCATTGCCGAAGGAGGTCGGGAAGCTGAATCCGCTCGGTTGGGTGGTGGAGCCGGCGGCCAGCGGCTGGCCATTGGCATCGACTGCGCGGGCGTCCTGGGGCTCGATCCAGACGATGTCCGATGAAGACGAGCCCGCTCCCTGAAAGTGCTGGCCATCCTCTGGTCGCACGCCGAATCCTACGGGCAGGTCGGTGTCGCCGGCCTCGGGAACGTGGGTTAGGTTCTCGAGCCGTTTCTGTACTTGGTCCAGGATCGTCTGGCTACGGTTCTCCTGCTGTTGCTGCAGCTCCTGGGCGGTGTTGTTGAGCTTCTGCTCGATGTTCTGATCGATGTTGCGCAGGCGGCCCTGCAGGTTCTCATTGGCAGCTTTGAGCGAGTCATTCTCCTGGATGACCTTGCTGATCTGGTCCTTGAGCTGCCGGCTTTCCGCCACGATGGTGCGTAGTGTGTCGGCGGGTGTGTCGCCGTCGATGCCCAAGGTTGCCGCTTCTTCCGACGTTACCGTCGGGGTTGCGGCGCCTTGTGATTGCGCGCTGTCCTTCTTGCCCATCATGCTCACGCCGATCAGGATGGCGCCGATCACGACGGGGATGACCAGCAGCTTCAGGAGGGGATTACCGGTCAGCGCCACGACGGCCTCCTTTGGGATCGATCTGGCTGATGGCGGAGGGCAGGAGCGCGTCGGCAAGGCCGCGGCCGCGCGTCACCAGATACACGGTGGTGGTGTCGGAAGCGTCGCCCCGGGGTCCCAAGTACGGGTGCTGGAAGGTTGCGGCGATGAAATTGCCCATCAGGTCCCTGGGATCCAGGGCCAGGTGCTGGGCGCTGGCGTTCTGCAGCTTCACCGCCGTGACGTAGTAGTCGTCCAGCCGCCAGGCGCCCAAGGCGGTAGCCGTGATGGGCAGACTGGGGAGCAGGGTATTCAGGTCGAGCTGTCGCTTGACGCGCACCTGACCGACTCCATCCACCGGTTCCACCGTGCGAAGTGGGGCATAGAGCATCTGCGCCGCATAGCGCGTCAGAACCACGGGGACGGGCGTTTCGCGCGGCACGGCCTTCGGTGCATCTACCTGCTCGGTCTGTTTCGCTGCTGCCGATGGCTGGGCTTCCCGGGGCTGGCCATAGTGCGGAGCCACGGGCTCGCCGGCGACGATCCTGACCGGCTCGCGCGGCTGTTGATCGGCCGCTGCCTCGGTGGCGGCGATATCGATGAGCATCTGCTCGCCATTGGTCGCGTCCTGCAGGCGCAGGCGCGCTGGAGGAATCGGCTCGTTGGCGAGCAGGTAGAGTGCGCCGCCGGTACTCTGGACGCGCAGCTTGCCCTGCAGATCCCGAGGAACGCCAACTCGCACGTTTCTGTCGACAAAGACAATGCGTTCCTGGCCGACCGTCAATGGAATGGCCAACGGAATGCGCTCCCAGCGCAGAATCTCCACCGCGTGGGCCAGTGTGGGTAGGGCAAGCATTAGCAAGAGCGAGCCTGTCGACTTCCGGATCATAGACCTCCCTCCTGCTTGGTGGGGGCGGCCGGCTCCTCGAGTTCGATACGTTGAGGCGTGTCGGAGTAGCAGTCCCATTGCAGGCCGAAGGGATTGGTCTCCGGCTCGACGTCGGCGCGGATGACATGCAACGGGTAGCGGGCCAGCGCCCGCTTGATCTTCTCGCCGGCGTAGTACTCCGTGCTGTCCATGTCCAGGTTGACGGTCCAGTCATTGATCGAGTGCTGGATCACGCGGCCATTGCTCTCGCCAATGCCTCGACCGGGGATTTCCGAGGTGGTGCGCTCGCGTCCTCTGAGCTCGCCGGCGTTACGACGAAACTCGAAGTCTTTCTCCAGGAAGACTTTGCAGGAGGGAGTGAGGTAGGCGGCGTAGCGGAACAGGTTTCCCTTGTAGTCCACCTCGCCGTCCTTGGGCCAACGCTGCACCTGCTGAAAGATGTAGAGGCCGAACGCATAGACGCTCTCTGGCGGAATGTCCCACCACAACCGGGTGCTTCCTGAGCGCAAGTCGGGCGGAATGTGGATCCAGAGGTCCTTGCGGGCTTCCCAGACGCAGTAGGCCAGCACCACGATGACCATGCACAGGAAGCCGGTGATGAACCGGAACGTGTTGATGTGAGCCTGCTGTTGCGCGGTGTGTTTTCTGAAGCTCATGGGGACTCCGTGCGTCGACTGGTCCAGGCGCCGGAGCGCGTCACCAGGCGACGGTTGCCGAAGACGGGAAAGCGCAGCGAGAGGGCCAGCTCCACCTGGCGGTAGAACCAGGTATCGGGCCGCCCCCGCTTCATCCGCCGCAGGACGCGGCTGCCGATACCCAGGCCGAGGGCGCCGACCAGCAGCGCGCCCAGTGGAATGCAGGCAGCGTTACCTGCGACCAAGGCAGCCGGGATGCCAAGAACGAACCCGGCTGCTCCGCTGGTGAAGACCGTGATCCACATTTCGTCTGCGGTCAGGCCGCCGATGACCACCGGTTGCCGGTTCAAACGGGTCGGCAGGAAGCTGAGGGTCCCATCCTGAAACAGATGTTCTTCGGGCATGGGAAGGCCCTTACATGATGGTGGAGGCTTTGGTGACGAGATAAATGATCAAGATCAGCAGGCCTACACCTACGGCCACGCCCGCTCCGAGATCCGACCACTTCTTCTTCCCGTCATGGATGGCGTGATAGGTGCCGTAGGTATGCCAAGCGACCCCCAAAAAGACAGCCACGCAGATGAGTGCCGCGAGGAACATCGCTCCGTCATAGCCGAAGTTCTGGATGGTTTGCATGATCCCCGAGCCCTCCCCACGGGTAGGTGCCTCAGGTTTGGGGAGTGCAGCCAAGGCGAAACCGGGGAGCGCCAAATTGATGGCGGCCAGGCGCCGGCAGAGGGTGGACAGTTTCTGGATGGTGAATTTCAGCATGAGTGTCTCCGTATGGGTCAGCTGAGGAGGAAGAAAGAGGTGATGCCGAGGAGGACCAAGATCCGTATGGCGGAAGCGCCGGCAGTGGCGCTGTCGAGGTTGTTGGTGGCCCAGCCGCGCCAGGTGCTGTACATCGCCCAGGCGGACCACAGCAGAAGGAAGGTCATCGCTGCTCCAATGAACAGCCCCTCGCCGGCCGATGGAGGAAAGCCAGCGGCGGCCTGGAACGCTGATGTCTGGGCTCCGCTCATGCTCACGGCATCGGCCCTCCGCGCAGGGTGTAATTCCCAGATAGGTCTGAAGGGTCACGCGGTTGGGCGCGGCTGGGGGTCATGTAGTCCTGCAGGCCTTGGCGGATGCGCTGCAGGTCAGCGGCCAGGCGTGAGTAGTCGAAGTAGAAGCGCTGTCCGGGCTCATCGGCGCCCTGGGCACTGCGGCGGGCGGTGTCCTCGAGGGCGTTGAGCTGCCGGATCATCACCTCCAGGTTCGCCTGCTCGGAGGCGCTCGCTGCGAAAGCTCCCTGTGCGACCAGCGCACTGCAGGCCAAGACGGCCAGGCAGCTTCGGCGAAGGGATGGATGTGGAGTGTTCACGGCGAATCTCTTGCAGATCAGGGTGCGATCAGCTTGCCGATCGCCCTGATTCCATTCCGCAAGAAATACTCGGCGCGGGTCCGGGGTATTTTTTTATGAGGTTGCGCGTTTGAAAAACAGCAGGTAGCTGACGGGCAGAGCGACGCCCCAGGCCCAGCCTTGGGCGTTTTGATTGCCGATCTCGGTTACGCCCCGCATGAGTGGCTGAACGCTCACCAACTCCCAGCCTTCCCGGCCCAGACGCACGACCTCGGCCCAGCGCAGAGGGTTGAGCAAGGCGTGGTCGTCGGGTTCCAAGGTGTCTTCTTTGTGTTTGAACATCGCGACGCCCTTGGTGAGGGTTTTGTAGGGAATGTCGATGTTCTCGACATGGTATTCGAAGGACTGTCTTGTGCTCATGGTGTGCTCCTAGATGAGTCCGAACGGAGCAGCACGGTTTCAGGAATAGGAGGAGGGTTTCAACCGAAAATACTCGGACTGGGCGCTGTTGATTTCTTGATGTTGGTATCGGTTGTATCAATGCTGTTTAATGTGGCTCGGAAGAAAATCATAGTTAAATAATATAAAATTATTATGCGCGTAATTTGGTCGGGCTTGAACGTTTAGAAAGGTTTGAGTAAATGTGGCGCTGGACTATGAAGTATGGGCCGGTTTCGTTGTTGCTGATTTGGGTAGAGGGAACCTACATCTGGGCGAAAAAGGCCACTGAAAAATGAGACCTAAGGAAGTGTGCAATTTCAGAAGGTTCAGAGATACTGAGTATAGTAGAAAAGCACAGTATCTTAGCCTAGTGGCTTCTCCTAAAGATCATAGCTAAAAATGGTATTGTTTGCCGAGTAGCAAGAATTTGGCTGATGTTTAGAAAGCAGCTTCGCGTAGTTGGTTTCCTAAAGGAGGTTAGTTTGGGGAGAGTCATCTGTTACGGAAGGCTGACTCTGAACACAGATCTTTAGAAAGCATATCGTTATCGCGACAGGCAACCCGGATGGCTTCGTAGGGCGATGGAGAGCGGGTCGGGATCCAATAGTTATCGATAACTAAATATCGGATGGTTTCACTTCCATTTCGTAGCCCTATGAGCTTGAGAGTCTTGTCTATGAAGCTAAGTGTTTTGCTTTTTGGTGTTATTTTATACTCAATCTCAAAAATAGCGGCCTCCAGTTGGAGATAGTCCCGGCTGTTTAATGGGGGGAGTCTAAATTTATGGATGTCATGAGAGGGTATGGTCTCTCCATCCAATTCATGGAACTCCGTGATAGGTACCGTGCTGACGTTTCCACCTGGCATAACTAGGCTCCCGTCACGTGACTCTGCATAAATATCTCGGGTGGTTTTCGCGATCACTGGCTGGTTAGGGGAGGTAACTCTGAACCTCTCCACTCGTATATCAGCGGGGGTATCGTTGCTAAACGAGAAAATATATGACCTCCCATATGGTCTTTCGAAAGTAAGCCGAACATCATTCATAAAAAAGCTATAGAAGGTCGCAATCAAGAAGCTGAATGCGCCGAGGCTAGATAGGATTTGAATAATTCGAGTTAAAATAATTTTATGCTTATTGCGATGTTTTCGCTTAAGTTTATCGTATTTCATTTATTTCCAAGCATTAGTTTTACGCCAAGTATGCATCTATGTGAGAATCTAATCCATTTTAACCACGTCATCAAGAATCTGCTTCAATTGGGCTTCTGTCTAGCTAGCGCTATACACGCGCATCACACCTGAATCGACTCTGGTTTCATAGGTGTTTCTAAGCCATCGGGAAGCTTGGAGGCTAGAAAACGTGAGGTGGTTCAGAGAGTTGATTCAGAGCGGCTTTCTGTTTAGTGCAAGCAAGAGTCCGACCGCTCGACGGCCTTAGTGATGTTTTGGCTGGTAGCGAGTGCTCGTAACAGAGGCAGTCTTGTTGGCTGGCATGGCTGGTGACGCCGCGGTTTCGCTTCATCTTCCAATTCATCGTCATCTTGTGGGTGTACTGAGTGCTGTATATCGCATGAGCCAGATTATGGACGGTCTTGCACATTACGTTGCGGGGGAACTTGCCCTTCGCGGCCTTTTCCACCGAGCTGTTGTAGCAGAGGTAGAGGATTCTCAGGGTAGGGTTCGCCTTGGCAAAGCCCACCAGGGTGGTGGTCTTGCCAGTGCCGGCGAAGGCTCGCACCAGGATCTTCGATGCCTTCGACTGGATGATCGGTGACTGTTCGTGAGTCCACTGCACGGCGGGTCTCCTACAGGTACTTTTTGAAGGTGGATGCTGTGATGCATACCGCTACGCCGAGCAGCGCGGCGCAGGGCAGCAGGATGAGCAGGGGATTGATGCTGATGGGGATTGCCAGGTAGAGCGTCCAAGGGACGACCGTTAGCGGAATGATGCTGCCGCGCGCCTTGTGGTAGAGGTAGCTGGACTCCCGGCCGGCGCCGAACTTGCGCAGGTCCCGGCGCACCAGGCCGTCCACCAGGCCGGTGAACGCGGCCATCAGGAACAACGGGATCGTCATGACCAGAATCACCAGGCGCACGATGAATGTCAGCACCGTGTACAGCGCGGCCAGGCCGTAGTTCTGCAGCGTGGAGACACCCTGGGCGGTGAGATAGCGAACGTCCAGAGGGCTCCGTGGCCCTGCCTGCGCGATGGTGGTCATGTTGGTCATCCAGTCGACTATCCCGGTCTTCACGAACAACCAGTCATAGGCCAACTGGGCCAGCCAGGTGGCGGTTCGACCTGGCTCCTGCACGACGACGCTGTGTAGCAGCCCCTGCGACAGCCAACTGAGTTCGTGCTCGAACATAGCCTGGGCATGCTTCCAGCCCGCGTCAGGCCAGAAGAAATACAGGCAAACCCACTCCACGATGATTGCGCCGATCAGCGACCCGAACATCACGCCGAGAAATTGGAAGGGCGTACTGATGATGGTGCCGAGAAGGGTCTTCTGGCTCTCTTGTTGCTGCTCTGCACGTTGAGTGACTTCAGCCATCAGGCGGCATCCTCATCGGCGCCGAGGTGACGGAAATCGTCGACCAGGTCCTGGGGCAGACCATCCTGCAGGGCGGAGTATCCCGGCGCCTCCCACCACTCGCTGTTGGCGGCCTGGCCCTTGCGCATACCGGCAGCCAGCTCCTGCAGGCTTTTCGGCATCACCTCGTCGGGATCGACCGCCGGCAGCGGCATTCGGATCTTCCAGAGATTGCCGCCCTCGAGGAGCGCGAACGCCTGTCCTTTGGGCAGCCCCACGATGTGGGCTGGCTCGAGCATCGGCACGCTGGTCATCTGCACCTGGTCGTGCGAGCTGGAGGTGAAGGCTGCCTTCTTGTTGTTGATCGCGTCGTTGGCGCCGCTCGCCGGCGTGCTGGTGTAGATCTGGACCTTGGGGAGCTGGTTGGTCAGGAGTTCGGCCGTGGCGGTCTCTCGTACCCGCAGCATGAAGAGGTTGTTGAAGTTGCCGATGATCTGACCGGCCTTCGCGCGGGAGCCGATCTTGGCCTCGATGTCGCTCATGGTCTGGGTGTAGGCCGTCACCTGCACGCCGGCGCCGCCCGCTTTGTTGACCATGGGGATGAACTCGTCGCCAATCAGCTCGTTGAACTCGTCGGCATGCAGGTTGATGCGGACCTTGCCGCCAGCGAGCGAGCCGGGCAGGCCGTCATCGACACCATGCTTGTAGATGTGACCCGCCACCGAGACCAGGTCGCTGAACATGGAGTTGCCCACCGCGGCGGCGACCTCGGTATCCGATAGTGCGTCGAGGCCGACGTAGACCACGGCGCGCTTGCGGATGACCTGCATCCAGTCGAAGATCGGTCGCGGATCGTTGAGGTCCGCGTAGTTGGGCGAAAGCAGCTCCGAGATCCGCCCAGTGGTGAGTTTCTCCAGCAGCGGCAGCAGCGAGGCCACGATCTTGTCGAAGTAGGTCTTGTCGTAGCGCACTGCGCTCTTCAGGCCTTCCATGACCGGGTCGGCGATGCGTTTCTGTGTCAGGTACTGGTCGATGGCCACGACCCGCAGGGGCCGTCCTTTCATGTTGAACGGGATGTTCTTGTCGTTGAGCTTGCCCTCGATCTGGATGATCGTGTCCCAGGCCCTGGGATCGTGCTCGCTGATGTATTTCTGGGCATATTCGACGAACAACGCATCGATGTTCACGACGTGGCGGAGGATCTGCTGGTAGTCAGGGCGGATACCCAGCGCGTGCAGCGCGCGGGCGATGATGTTGACGAACCGCCAGGCGAACTCACGGAACGCCGCGCTGTTGCCTTCGCCGGAGAGCTGGCCGGCGACGCGGGTGGCGACCTCGGAGATCCGGCCGAACCGGCCGACGGCGTTGTAGCGTGCCGACAGGTCAGGATGACCGAGGTGGAACACGTAGAACTCGTCCAGGCGGCCGGCACGTTCGCATTCCACGTACATACGCTTGAGCAGGTCAGCGTCGCCTTTCGGGTCGAAGACGATCACCACCTCGTAGTCCGGCTGCTCCTCTGCGCGCCGGCGCCGGTGGCCGTGGTGAACCGTCTGGGTCCGCCGGCCCATCTTCACCCGCCGGCGTCGGCCCCGGCAGTGGGTGCGGCGAATATCCTGGGTGATGAACAGCTCCGCGAGGCGCGTCTTACCCACCCGCGTGGTGCCGAGTACCAGTGTGTGGCCGACGCGCTCGCCCAGTTGCAGGCCTACGTCCTGTTCGCGCGGCTCGATGCCATGGAGCCGAGGCAAACCGCCCACGGGTGGCAACGGCCGAGCGGGGTTCCAGGCCACGTCCCAGGCAGTGGCTTTGGCGACCAGCTTCAGGGGGAAGGGGGCGAACTCGAGCTGCTTCTCCAACCGGCGCGCGCGCTCGTAGAGCGGCGAGGGCTCGACGTAGGAGGCGAACTGGGGTAGGTAGGTATCTGCCAGGCGCTGCGTATGCTTCTGCGTCCAGCGAAATCCTTTACCGATGAACAAGTGTTCGTTGCTGACCGGCATTTCGGCACTGGTCATCGTGTACTTCGGCAGTCGGCGGATGTTCCGCCGGTAGCGGAGCACCACGCCGGCCTGCTTCAGCCGCACGATACCCAGCCAGGCGAAGCCCAGCGCGGCCACGATGCCGAACAGCGGAGTGAGGGCGAACGTCCACGGCGCGACGATGCAGAGCGCGGCCGCGGTGAAGCACACGGTGGTGGTGTAGAGCTCCACGGCAGGCCGCAAGAGCGCTTCCAACGGGTACTGGCCAGCCATGGCTTACACCTTCAGGCTTGCCGGCGCCTGCAGGCGGCCCGGTCGGCGGCCCTTGGCATGAAGTTCGAGCACCTGTTTCCTGGCTTGCTCTACCTCATGATCAGGCAGCATCTGCTCCAGCAGCTCGCAGAGGGTCGACTCGTCCTCTAAGGCCTTGGACGCCACCTCACCGCCGTAGCGTGAGACCAGGTCGAGCAACCCCTGGTACATGAGTTGGCGTGCCTGAGCGTCGCTCGGCTGCTTGATGACTAGGGTGATCAGATGAGTAGTCATGAGGACTCCTACTGCTGGATGGCGGTGGATGTGATGAGGGCGGGGTAGTGCCGCAGTCCGAGCCGGTCGACCAGGTCGTCCGCCGGCGCCGGCAATATCTGAAGTCCTTCCCCCCAAGCCCGGATTTCCGTCAGGCGCGCTTCGCTGGCCACGTTCACTGCCAGGCCCACGGCTTGGAGGCCTCGGAGCTCGTCGCCTCGCTCTTTCAGCCAGGTTCGAGACAGAGTGTCGTCGCCGACCAGGAACAGCGGTTGCAGGCCTGGAGCGTTGATGGCGCGTCCCTGGACTTGGCCTGGCGAAAGGCGTGCCGAGCGAACTGGAAATGCACCTGAGCCACGGACACCCAGGTCGCCAGGTCCTGGTGCGGCTGCGGATGGCTGGGGATCCAGACCCTGGTAGTAGGGGAGCGCTGAGGCTCCGCCCAGGTCTTCGACAACGATCAGCCCGGCGGCCCAGGCTTGAGTCGCGAGTGCTGTGCAAAATGCCAGCGTGGCGAGGATCTTCTTCATGGATTGGTCACCAGTAGGTTGACGCCGAGGACTTGGCTAAGGTGGCGGGAAACCGTCCTACGGTATTTGGCGGCAGGCGCGCCGCCGGCGGGGCGGTGGTAGCGGCCGGCAACTTGGATCCAGTCCACCGGTCTTCCCGGGGCGGATGCATACAGGGCGTCCCGCTGCTCGATCAGGATGTCGGAGGTGGCGTCCAGGTTCTTGTACGGATCCAGGGACTCGCAGGGGCTGGAGAAACGATGTCCGTTCCAGCCGATGTTGACCTGGCCGAGGCCGGAATCGACGCTCTTGGCCCCGTAGAGGTTGATCGCCGCGAGTAGCGCTGTGCAGGCGGCGGTGCGGGTCGCGTAGTAGTAAGATTTCCCAGCGATGTTCAATGTCCAGGGCCAGGGAACGTATTCGCCGCGCAGCAGGACCTTGCTCTCGGTCAGTGCGACCGAGTAGAGCACCTCGGCCGGAACCCCTTTGGGCAGGGCGATCTGCTTGTACGCCGGCGGTGGATCCACGGCGGCCTGAGCGATGTTGGCCAGGACCAGCAGAGCGGCCAGCTGGAGGGCGCGAATTACAGACGTTGCCATCGGCCGTTCACCTCCTGTACCAGGGCGGGAAGGACCCCGCCCAGTCCCAGGGCCATCCAGCGGCCCTCGTCATGATTGAGCGTGATCTGCTTGCTGCGAACCTTCTTCGGGTCGACGCCGGCGAGGATTGCCCAGTGCCGCACTCGCTCTGCGTCGTTCTGGCTACCGACGAAGTAGAGATCGAACTCCTTGTTCTGCTGCTGCAGGTCGCGGACCCGCTGGATGCAGGCGGTGCAGTTGTCCTGGACGAACAGGGCCAGGCGCCCGCTGCTCTGCAACGCAGGGCTCATGTTCGGCGCGCCCGACGGGTTGGCCGCGCTGCTTTCGGCGAGGCGGATGACCCCCTCGCCTGGATAGGCGCGGGCGAAGGCTTCGTCGTATGCGCGCTGGTAGGCGAGTTCCTTCTCGACCCGGCGCCGTTCGGCCTGGACCTGTAGATCGGCATACCGCCGCCGTTCCTCTGCCGATCGTGCCTCGATGCCCAGCGCAGTCAGCGGGTCAATGCCAGGCGAGTACACGCCCCTGGGGCCTTGCATGAGCGTCTGGTAGCGGATCCATTCCTGTTGGTTCAGTCCCCACTCCTGGGCCAGGTCGCCCTGAGATGTCTGTTGTTTCAGCGTGCCGAGTTGGCTACCGGACAGCTGGCTGCTGGTCTCTCGGCTTGCCGCAGCCTCCTGACCGACTGCGGGATAACTCAGCAGCAGCACCAGGCCGGACAGGAGCGATACGGTTCTGTTCATGTGCGGGGTCCTATGGTTGGATGCGGACGCTGCGCGAGGCGCCGGCGACGTCGAAGTGCGCGGTACGATCGTCAAGGTCGGTCAGGCGCCAGGTCGTGCCGGCGACGGCATCGCCCTGGCGAATGAGGTAGATCTGGCTGAGCTGGGTGGATCCCGGAGGTGCAACCGACAGAAACCGTTCGCCCCCGCGATACTCCACGCCGAGGATTGAGAAGGGCGGAGGCTCGATCGGCTTGGGTTTCGGCTTGGGTTTCGGCTTGGGCTTGACAGGGAAGGCACCGCGCTTCGGTGGAGGCACGATCAGCGGCGGAGCCTTGGCTTGCTTCTCTTGCAGCGTGCGGACAGAACCGTCCAGCGTCTCCACTGTTGCCTTGAGCACCAGGAGATCGCCGGCCGAGGCGGTGGTTTGAGCCAGGTTCTCGACGGCATCGGAGGCCTGCTTGGCGAAGGCCTGCGCGGCGTCAATGCGGTTGGACAGTGCCTGCTGGCCTGAGCGGAAGTCCTCGTTGCTGACCAGGTGCTGTCCATCCACGGCGTCGAGGCGCTCGTCGACTCGATTCAAGCGCGCCAGGATCGCCTCTAGCGAGGTCTTTTCCGCGGCACTGTCCACGCCTGATCGGAGCTGAATGAGTTGGTACTGCTGGTAGCCCAGCAGGCCGGCCATTGCCGTCAAGCAGAGGCCAAGAATCATTGATGCAGGGGATGGGTGTTTCATGGGTGTCCTCGCGCGAAGCCAAGGACAACCTCTCAGATGGACCATGCCCGATGCAGTAGAAAATACTCGGTAGGAGAGGGAGGGATTTTTTTCGGGTGAGGTTGCGGGCTGTTCGGTAGGTTTATAAACAGTGCTATCCAAAGCTATGGACACGCTCGGCTACGAGAACAGTTGGCGTGATGGCCTCTAGCAATTAGATTGTTATGCGACATCCGCAGACTTGGCAGGGAGCGCACCTATGGACGCGGAGGCTAGCGATACTCACTTTTTTGCTCACTCCACCTTAAAGGCAGATCGCAGCGACTGGCAGCCTCTGGTCGAGCATCTACAGGCTGTTGCCCGTCTGGCAGGAGAGAAGGCTGCCTTCTTCGGCGGCGGTGAATTAGCTGCTCTTGCTGGTCTGTTGCATGACTTGGGTAAATACACTGACGAGTTTCAGCGGCGTATTGCGGGTGATGCCATCCGTGTCGATCACACTAGTCGCGGGGCCATACTGGCGGTAGAACGCTATGGCGCGCTAGGCCAATTGCTGGCCTACGGCATCGCCGGCCACCATGCCGGGTTGGCCAATGGACGCGAGGCTGGCGAGCGAACTGCTTTGGCCGACCGCCTTAAGGGTGTCGATCTGCCACGGCTATTGGAGACTTGGCACGCGGAAATCGAGCTACCCGACCGCCTTCAGCCACCGCCGCTCAAACCGCGCCCTGGAAGAGGTTTCTTTCAGTTGGCCTTTCTTGGCCGGATGCTGTTTTCCTGCTTGGTTGATGCGGACTACCTGGATACCGAGGCGTTCTATGACCGCACCGAAGGGCGACGCTCTTTGCGCGAACAAGCGCGGCCGTCCTTGGCCGAGCTACGCGCAGCCCTTGATGGGCACCTGGCGGAGTTCAAGGGAGATACGCTGGTCAACCTCCTGCGCGGGGAGATACTGGCCGGCGTGCGCGGCAAGGCGAACGAGCAACCTGGGCTGTTTTCCCTCACGGTGCCCACAGGAGGCGGTAAGACCCTGGCCTCCCTCGCTTTCGCTTTGGATCACGCGCTGGCCCACGGTCTGCGCCGCGTAATCTACGTGATTCCCTTCACCAGCATCGTCGAGCAGAACGCGGCGGTGTTTCGCCGCGCGCTCGGGGCATTGGGCGAACAGGCGGTGCTGGAGCATCACAGCGCCTTCGTCGATGAGCGTCGGCAGAGCCTGGAGGCCCGGAAGAAGCTGAACCTCGCAATGGAGAACTGGGACGCGCCTATCGTGGTGACCACTGCAGTGCAGTTCTTCGAAAGCCTGTTCGCGGACCGTCCAGCCCGGTGTCGCAAACTGCACAACATCGCCGGCAGCGTGGTGATTCTCGACGAGGCACAGACCCTGCCGCTCAAGCTGTTGCGGCCTTGTGTTGCCGCCCTTGATGAGCTGGCTCTCAACTACCGTTGCAGTCCGGTGCTCTGTACGGCCACCCAACCGGCCCTGCAGTCACCGGATTTCGTCGGCGGGTTGCAGGACGTGCGTGAACTGGCGCCCGAGCCGGGGCGCTTGTTCCGGGAGCTGGAGCGGGTACGGGTGCAAGCACTGGGCTCACTCGAAGATGCGGCCTTGACCGAGCAGATATCCAGGCGTGATCAGGTGCTGTGCATTGTCAACAACAGACGCCATGCCCGTGCGCTCTACGAGTCCCTTGCCGAGTTGCCCGGTGCTCGCCATCTCACCACCCTGATGTGCGCCAAGCACCGTAGCCAGGTGCTGGCCGAGGTGCGCCAGTTGCTGATAACGGGTGAGCCCTGTCGTCTGGTGGCTACCTCGCTGATCGAGGCCGGAGTGGATGTGGATTTTCCCGTGGTATTGCGCGCCGAGGCCGGGTTGGACTCCATCGCTCAGGCCGCGGGTCGCTGCAACCGCGAAGGCAGGCGGCCGCTCGCCGAAAGTGAGGTGCTAGTGTTCTCCACGGCCAATTCCGACTGGGCGCCACCCGAGGAACTCAAGCAATTCGCCCAGGCCGCCCGCGAAGTGATGCGCCTGCACCCGGACGATTGCCTGTCCATGGCGGCCATCGAACGTTATTTTCGCCTGCTCTACTGGCAGAAGGGCGCGGAGGAGTTGGATGCGGGCAACCTGCTCGGCCTGATCGAGAGAGGCCGGCTCGACAGCCTGCCCTACGAGACCCTGGCCAGCAAGTTCCGCATGATCGACAGCCTGCAACTGCCAGTGATCATCCCCTTCGATGACGAGGCCAGGGCTGCCCTGCGCGAGCTGGAGTTCGTCGACGGCTGCGCCACCATCGCCCGCCGCCTGCAACCTTACCTGGTGCAGATGCCACGCAAGGGCTATCAGGCATTGCAGGATGCCGGGGCGATCCAGTCGGTGGCTAGCGAGCGTTATGGCGAGCAGTTTATGGCGTTGGTCAACCCTGATCTGTATCACCACCAATTCGGGTTGCACTGGGATAATCCGGCCTTTGTTAGCAGCGAGCGGCTATTTTGGTAGTCGAGGCGCGCAACAGCGGCCTGGCTTGGATGATGGGAAGGGAGGGCCGATGGCCTACGGAGTTCGCTTAATGGTCTGGGGTGAGCGTGCCTGCTTCACCCGCCCCGAAATGAAGGTGGAGCGCGTCTCCTACGATGCGATCACTCCGTCCGCCGCGCGCGGCATACTCGAGGCTATCCACTGGAAACCGGCGATTCGCTGGGTAGTGGATCGCATCCAGGTGCTCAAGCCGATCCGCTTCGAATCGATCCGGCGCAATGAGGTCGGCGGCAAGCTGTCCGCCGCCAGCGTCGGCAAGGCGATGAAGGCCGGGCGCACCGATGGTCTAATGAATCTGGTCGAGGAGGATCGCCAGCAGCGCGCCACTACTCTGCTGCGCGATGTCGCCTATGTCATCGAGGCGCATTTCGAGATGACCGACAGGGCCGGCGCCGACGACACGGTGGGCAAGCACCTGGATATCTTCAACCGCCGCGCGCGGAAGGGGCAGTGCTTCCATGCACCCTGCCTGGGAGTGCGTGAATTTCCGGCCAGTTTTCGGTTGTTGGAAGAGGACAGTGCCGAACCTGCAGTCGATATTGCCCTGTGCGGTGAGCGTGATCTGGGCTGGATGTTGCATGACATTGACTTCTCCGATGGCATGACCCCGCACTTCTTCCGCGCCCTGATGCGCGATGGGCTGATCGAGGTGCCAGCGTTCAGGGCGACGGAGGTCAAGACATGATCCTTTCGGCCCTCAGTGACTATTACCAGCGCCTGCTGGAGCGGGATGAGTCGGATATCTCACCCTTCGGCTACAGCCAAGAAAAGATTAGCTACGCCCTGCTGCTGTCCGCGCAAGGAGAGTTGCTGGACGTGCAGGACATTCGCTTGCTCTCTGGCAAGAAGCCTCAACCCAGGCTTATGAGTGTGCCGCAGCCGGAGAAGCGCACCTCGGGCATCAAGTCCAACGTACTGTGGGACAAGACCAGCTATGTGCTGGGCGTGAGTGCCAAGGGCGGAGAGCGCACCCAGCAGGAACACGAAGCATTCAAGACGCTGCACCGGCAGATCCTGATCGGGGAACGCGACCCCGGTCTGCAGGCCTTGCTCCAGTTCCTCGAGCGCTGGCAGCCGGAGCAGTTCCAGCCGCCGCAGTTCAGCGAAGAAATGCTCGACTGCAACTTGGTGTTCCGCCTGGACGGCCAACAGCGCTATTTGCACGAGACACCAGCGGCACAGGCGGTGCGTGCCCGGCTGTTGGCCGACGCCGATTGCTGCGAGGGGCTGTGCCTGGTCAGCGGCCAGCGTCAGCCGTTGGCGCGCCTGCATCCAGCGGTCAAGGGCGTCAATGGTGCCCAGAGTTCGGGGGCTTCCATCGTCTCCTTCAACCTCGACGCTTTTTCCTCCTACGGCAAGAGCCAGGGGGAAAATGCGCCGGTCTCCGAACAGGCCGCCTTTGCCTATACCACGGTGCTCAACCATTTGTTGCGTCGCGACGAGCACAACCGCCAGCGCCTGCAGATCGGCGATGCGAGTGTGGTGTTCTGGGCGCAGGCCGCCACCCCTCCGCAGGCGGCCGCCGCCGAGTCGACCTTCTGGAGCCTGCTGGAGCCACCCGCCGACGATGGTCAGGAAGCGGAAAAGCTGCGTGGCGTGCTGGATTCCGTGACCAAGGGGCGGCCCTTGCACAAACTCGACCCGCAACTGCAGGAAGGCACCCGCATTTTTGTGTTAGGGCTGGCGCCCAATGCCTCGCGGCTGTCTATCCGCTTCTGGGCAGTCGACAGTTTGGAGGTTTTCTCCCGGCGTCTGGCCGAGCATTTCCGGGATCTGCGCCTCGAACCGCTGCCCTGGAAGACGGAACCCGCCATCTGGCGCTTGCTCTATGCCACCGCGCCCAGCCGTGACGGCAGAGCCAAGGCCGAAGACGTACCTCCGCAACTGGCCGGTGAAATAACGCGCGCCATCCTGACCGGCAGCCGCTATCCGCGCAGCCTGCTAGCCAATTTGATCATGCGCATGCGTGCCGACGGCGACGTCTCCGGCATACGCGTCGCGTTGTGCAAGGCCGTGCTCGCCCGCGAGGCGCGCCTGAGCGGCAAGCCCCACCAAGAGGAGTTACCCATGAGTCTCGACAAGGACGCCAGCAACCTCGGCTATCGCCTGGGGCGGCTGTTCGCCGTACTGGAAGGCGCCCAGCGCGCTGCCCTGGGCGACAAGGTTAATGCCACCATCCGCGACCGCTACTATGGCGCCGCTTCCGCGACACCGGCCACGGTCTTCCCGATGCTGCTGCGCAATACCCAGAACCACTTGGCCAAGCTCCGCAAGGACAAGCCCGGATTGGCGGTGAACCTGGAGCGCGATATCGGCGAAATCATCGACGGTATGCAGAGCCAATTCCCGCGCAGTCTCCGCCTGGAAGACCAGGGACGCTTCGCCATTGGTTACTACCAACAAGCCCAGGCCCGTTTCAATCGTGACCCCGCCCTCACCGAAATCGACCCCGTCGAGCAAGGAAGACAAGAATGACCGCCATCGCCAACCGCTACGAGTTCGTTTACTTGTTTGATGTCAGCAACGGCAATCCCAACGGCGACCCGGATGCCGGCAACATGCCGCGCCTCGACCCAGAAACCAACCAGGGGTTGGTCACCGACGTTTGCCTCAAGCGTAAGATCCGAAACTATGTCAGCCTGGAGCAGGAAGGTGTCCCCGGCTATGCCATCTATATGCGGGAAAAATCCGTGCTGAATAACCAGCACAAACAGGCCTACGAGGCGCTCGGCATCGAGTCAGAGGCGAAGAAACTGCCCAAGGACGAAGCCAAGGCGCGCGAGCTGACCTCTTGGATGTGCAAGAACTTCTTCGATGTGCGTGCTTTCGGGGCGGTGATGACCACCGAGATTAATGCCGGCCAGGTGCGTGGACCGATCCAACTGGCATTCGCCACGTCTATCGACCCGGTATTGCCTATGGAGGTATCCATCACCCGCATGGCGGTGACTAACGAAAAGGATTTGGAGAAGGAACGCACCATGGGACGCAAGCACATCGTGCCTTACGGCTTGTACCGCGCCCATGGTTTCATCTCTGCCAAGTTGGCCGAGCGAACCGGCTTTTCCGACGACGACTTGGAACTGCTATGGCGCGCGTTGGCCAATATGTTCGAACACGACCGCTCGGCGGCACGTGGCGAGATGGCAGCGCGCAAGTTGATCGTCTTCAAGCATGAGCATGCCATGGGCAATGCACCCGCCCATGTGCTGTTCGGCAGCGTTAAGGTCGAGCGAGTCGAGGGGGACGCAGATACACCAGCACGCGGTTTCCAGGATTACCGTGTCAGCATCGATGCGGAAGCTCTGCCTCAGGGCGTGAGCGTGCGCGAGTACCTCTAGTTTCAGGAGTTGGCAGCCATGGAAGACGATGATCTCATCCCCCTGTCTGCCCTGCAGCACTATCTCTACTGCCCTCGCCAATGCGCACTGATCCATGTCGAGCGACTGTGGGCGGAGAATCGGCAGACCGCCGAAGGGCGCTTGTTACACGAGCGCGCTGATCAGCATCACGTTGAGCGACGTCATGGCGTACGCGCCGTTACTGCCATGCCACTGCTTAATCTGGAATTGGGTGTTACGGGCGTGGCAGACGTGGTCGAGTTCCGTACCACTACTGACGATGAGGAACGCGCCTATCCAGTGGAATACAAGCGCGGTCGGCCCAAGGCCCATCGCGCCGACGAAGTGCAGCTCTGTGCTCAGGCCCTCTGCCTGGAGGCGATGCTCGGCAAGTCGCTAGCGGAAGGCGCGCTGTTTTATGGAAAAACCCGGCGGCGCAAGGTCGTGATGTTTGACGATGCGCTGCGCCGGTTGACCCAGCAGGTCATTCATGCGACGCGAGAATTGCTGGCCGTGAGGCGCACGCCCTTGGCCGAGTACCAGGCCAAGCGTTGCGACCCCTGTTCGCTGATCGATCTGTGCCAGCCCAAGTTGCTCAAACGTAGCACCAGCGTTGAAGGCTGGCTGTGTCTGCAGCTTAAGGAGAAGTGAGACATGCGGCGACAGCTCAATACCCTATATGTCACCACCGAGGGCGCCTGGCTGAAGAAGGACGGAGCTAATGTCGTCATGGAGGTGGCGGGCGAGATACGTGGACGCTTGCCAGCTCATATGCTCGAAAGCCTGGTTTGCATGGGCCGCGTATTGGTGTCACCGCCCCTGCTGGGGTACTGCGCGGAGCAGGGCATTAGTGTCTGCTACTTATCGCCCAACGGCAAGTTCCTGGCTCGGGTGGAAGGGCCTGTGTCTGGCAATGTCCTGCTGCGTCGAGAACAGTACCGTCGAAGCGATGACCAGGCCGGCTGTGCGGCACTGGTGCGCAACCTACTGCTAGGCAAGGTGCACAATCAACGGGCGGTGCTGGGGCGGGCTCTGCGTGACCATGGCGAGGTCTTGGCGGAAGAGGCGCGAGTCTCTCTGTCACATAGCCACAAGCGTTTGCGGCGAATCACCGACAGGTTGCTTGAGGCACCTGGGGTGGAACTGCTCAGAGGGCTGGAGGGCGAGGCCGCCCAGGCCTATTTCGGCGTATTCGATCATCTGATCCGTATCGACAACCCGACGCTACGTTTCGCCGGGCGCAGCCGCCGACCGCCTCTGGATGCGGTCAATGCACTCCTGTCCTTTCTCTACACCTTGCTGACACATGATTGTCGTTCGGCGTTGGAAACCGTAGGACTGGATCCAGCCGTAGGCTTCCTACATCGCGACCGTCCCGGCAGACCTAGCTTGGCGCTGGATCTACTTGAGGAGTTCCGTCCTGTGCTGGCCGATCGCTTGGCGCTTTCCCTGATCAACCGCAAACAATTGGGCGAACGCGATTTCCGTACCTTGGACAATGGCGCCGTGCTCCTCAAGGACGAGGCGCGCAAGACGTTATTGACTGCTTATCAGGAGCGCAAGCGTGAGGAAGTACAGCATGGTTTCCTCGGCGAGAAGGCACCACTTGGTTTGTTCCCTTACATTCAGGCGCAATTGCTCGCTCGCCATTTGCGCGGCGATCTGGAGGCTTATCCGCCATTTCTGTGGAAGTGAGGTGGCGACATGATGGTTCTGGTCAGCTATGACGTGAGCACTCAAGATGCTGCAGGTGGCAAGCGCTTGCGCCGCCTGGCCAAGGCCTGCCGCGATTATGGTCAGCGAGTGCAATACTCGGTGTTCGAGATCGAGGTAGATAGCGCGCAGTGGACACTCCTTAAGCATCGTCTGTGCGACCTAATCAATCCGGAACAAGACAGCCTACGTTTCTACTACTTGGGCACGAACTGGCAACATCGTATGGAGCATGTTGGGGCCAAGGTTGTACTCGACCTAAATGGCCCGCTGATTCTTTAGCGTCGGCGCGAACCTAAAGCGACCGACCCAACCCTGAGGGGTTCGCAGCTCTCTAGCTGATTGATTTATATACTCTTTTTTTGACGTTAGCAGTTTGATGGCGCGCGCCTTGCCTAAATAAGGCATGTTTCGCTGAAGTAAAAGGTTTTTTTCATGCTGATCAGTAAGTTATAAGTGGGCGGTCGCGCCCCGCACGGGCGCGTGGATTGAAACTCGACAAGTCGCAGACCGCGCTCCAGGCTGGTGTCGCGCCCCGCACGGGCGCGTGGATTGAAACGTCTTCATCGCGGTGGAGAAAAAACCGCCGTATGTCGCGCCCCGCACGGGCGCGTGGATTGAAACGGTACGCCTGGCGAGTGGGCGGAAGGCTACCTGACGTCGCGCCCCGCACGGGCGCGTGGATTGAAACACGTTCCTGAAGGGCGGCGCCCTGCAGGTCGCTGGTCGCGCCCCGCACGGGCGCGTGGATTGAAACATCTTGATGCCCCAGTCACGGCGCGCCTCGCTGTCGCGCCCCGCACGGGCGCGTGGATTGAAACCATAGATTTTTGATCGATAACCACATTATCCAGTCGTCGCGCCCCGCACGGGCGCGTGGATTGAAACAATGGCTCGACGCTATGCTAGGTCTGTTCGGAACGTCGCGCCCCGCACGGGCGCGTGGATTGAAACCGTTTCACCTGCAAATGATTTTGGTTTGGAGAAGTCGCGCCCCGCACGGGCGCGTGGATTGAAACACTATGCGAGGCGAACTATGGGCGCAGCATTAGCGGTCGCGCCCCGCACGGGCGCGTGGATTGAAACCTGGGCGGCAGGATGTAGTCGGGAAAGATCAAGGTCGCGCCCCGCACGGGCGCGTGGATTGAAACTCCGTCAAGGAGCGATGGGTAGATTTCGATCACGTCGCGCCCCGCACGGGCGCGTGGATTGAAACATGTCAGGCAGTTGCGGTTTCGGAAGGCAGTCCCACGTCGCGCCCCGCACGGGCGCGTGGATTGAAACGTGACCAACGGCGCGGGTGTGGTGGTGGCCTATGTCGCGCCCCGCACGGGCGCGTGGATTGAAACCCGGTCAGCTGGATCAGGCCGCGCCCGCGATACTGTCGCGCCCCGCACGGGCGCGTGGATTGAAACGCCGGGATATCGACGACCTTGCGCGGGAACCAGGCGTCGCGCCCCGCACGGGCGCGTGGATTGAAACTTACCCAGGGCGAAATGGATGTCAAAAAAGTATTGTCGCGCCCCGCACGGGCGCGTGGATTGAAACTGGAAGTCCCCGACTATCCGGAAGATGCCGAAGGTCGCGCCCCGCACGGGCGCGTGGATTGAAACATCTGCGACGCGCGCATGCCGCAGGATGAGTGGCGGTCGCGCCCCGCACGGGCGCGTGGATTGAAACTTCTTGAGGGTGGAGAGGCGGGCTACTTTTGCCGGTGTCGCGCCCCGCACGGGCGCGTGGATTGAAACACGGGTGCGCCAGTGGAAAGGGAAATCACATGGAAGGTCGCGCCCCGCATGGGCGCGTGGATTGAAACCATTGCTCCGAGAGCACGTTCGTGCCTGGCATGTCGCGCCCTGCACGGGCGCGTGGATTGAAACAGCCCTGGCCAGGTCGTAATGACCGCAGCCGGTGAGGTCGCGCCCCGCATGGGCGCGTGGATTGAACAACTGCCGTTGTCGCGTGACGGCTATCAGGGAATGTCGCGCCCTACGCGGGCGCGTGGAGTGAAAGATGGATTTTTGGGAGTTTGTCCTGAAAAATTTTGTCTCGCCACTCTCTTCCCGGCTCAGAGCCTGGCCAGGAACTCTTGTGTCACAGTGTCGCGGCCCCAAGCCGAAAGAAAGACCAGGTTGCGCTGCTCGTCGCACACGCAGGCGTCGACGTACAGGTCTGGGCACTCTTCGATCTGGTAGAGCGGGGTGGGACTGGGCATAGGAACCTCCTGGAAGGAGGAGCCACGCCGCCCTCGAGGAGCGGTGAAGCCCCTCGGGGTGTGGTCCAACTGGTGCAGGGGAGCGTGGTGGTTACCGAACGCTCTTGGTGTGAGGGTCGAAGCTGAGCCCATCGTCTTGGTGCAGCGGCCCTTGGCCGTTCAGGAAGACCTGGCAGAGGTACTGATCGCGTAGCGCGACAGCCGCTTCCGCCTGCTCCAAGGTCAGCGACAGCTCCTCGATGAACAGGTCGATGAGCTCGTCGTCGCCGGCGACGTCGTTGTTGGACAGTTGGTCCTCGAGGTAGGCGAGGGTTTCCTGGGTGAGGTTGGTGAACAGTGGGTTCATGGTGTGCTTCTGGTGGTAGACGAGGAGCGCCCTTGAGGGAGCCCCTCAAGGGAAGTGGTTGGTGCGGTCAGGCTTGGTGTTCTTGAGTCAAACGGTCTCGCCACTCCTTGTTGGTCTCATCGTGAGCCAGGTCCAGAAACTCCAGCGGACAGCCGTAGTAGAACGGGCCTGCTTTCTCCGGAATGGTCTTGTAGCCCCATTGCCCGGCCGAGCAGTCCAGCAAGTGCAGCTCGATCATGGTGATCGAGTGACCGGCCGGCTTGCCGAAATAGAATCCGGCAAGGTGGAAGGTTCGTTTTACGACAGTCCAAAGTTCGTTGCCGGAGACTGCGTGTGCCAGCACCTCGGTGCTGCCTGCGAAGGTACTGGTTGGGGCCAGCAGCTCACGCAGCAGGTCTTCCTTCGTCTGATGTGAGAAAAGCCATCTCATAGGTGTGCTCCTGTGGTTGGCCAGGTCTCCCTGACGGGAGAGCCCGGCAGGGGTTGGAAGGGTGTTGCTTCAGCGTGTTGCGCGCTCAAGGCGCTGGAGGAGTCAGTTGGTTGACAGAGCAACGCCAATAGCAGCAGCGCTTACAGTCATTGCGCTGATAGCCTGGTGGGTGGAACAGGTTGTAGTAGCACTCCGGGCTGCCGTGCGGCGCTCGTAGTCATCGTCTAGCGACTGATTGACCCCGGCGTTGGCTCTAACAGAGGGCACGCTTTGCGGGTCCACACTTGTTGTTTGAAGTCGAGCTCATAGCCCAGCGCGCCGAGTCGCACACACTGTTGGCGTAGTCGCTTGCGGTCGACCGTGGTGTCCAGCTTGACGATTTCGCCTAGCGGCCAGACCGTCCCGAACAGTTCTGCATCTGCGTCTGTGTCCAGAGTGGCGGCCTGCTCTGCAGGAGCCGGAGGGTCCATACCGAAAGGCGCGTCGTCCCCGGTTGCAGCGGGGCGCAGAGGCTTCGGTTTCTGGGGCGACTTCGGCGGTGCCGCCGGTGCGGCAGTGGGTTGCTGGATCGCGGGCACTTCGTCGAGCGGATCCACCTCATTGCCAGAGAGACGCTCTGCCTCCTCGTCGCTGAGGTTGTCCACGTCGTCCAGAGTCATGCTGTCGAGCTTCGCGCGGATCTCGACGACCAGCCGGCCGCCGGTGGTGTAGTAGGAGGGACGGATCTCTGTGATGGCGAAATCACCGCGGTACTTGCCTTCGATGTGCTGGTCCAGGAGAGCGTCCTTGATGACGAACTCCCCGATCGAGGTCGAGAGCTTTCCCACGTTGAACTCGCCATTGCGACCGTTGATGGTTCGAATGGCCAACTGGCCGGGTATGTTGATCATGGCGTGACCTGCGAAAAGGATGATCCCGCCGAAGCGGGATCGTGGTGAGGGGAGAACTACTCGGTATCCGGGTTGCCCTGGAGGCTTTCTTCCTGCAGCTCGATGCGCAGGTAGGAAGGCTCATCGGACGGCTCGACTATCGAGAGGACCAGCAGCGCGAGCGCGCGGTCCTGCCCCTCTTCCTCCTTGTGGTACAGGTGGAATTGGATGTGCTTCGCGGTCGGCTGGAGCGAAAGCTCCTGCCAGGCGGTTTGAACGACACTGGCCAGCCGGGTGCCCATCTCGTCGACCCTGGCAGGGTTGGCGAGATAGACCAGGCGCAGCCAGGCCGCGTTGGTGAGAACGATCGGGAGTTTGAGGTACGCAGCAGTGTGACCTGCGCTGGAGTGGTTGTTGAGAGAGGTCATGAGAGGTCTCCGAATACGCAGGCCTCTCCCGCGGGGATGAGGTCCCCGCGTGGGTGGGTAGGATGCACTCCATCACTTGCGTGATGCGACCGCGCTGCCGAGTGCTGTGGCGGTCTTGGGTGGGTTAGCGCTTGCGCGCCGGAGCCTTAAACTCTGGCTCCTTGGGAGGCGCTGTCAACGACAGCGAGCCAATTCGAATTCGGGGGCTGGCGGGATTTCCCGCCGGCCGGATTGCTCAATCGTCATAAAGCGGCAGGCCCTTGAGCGTGGGCGCGAATGGATCAAGTACCAGGAGCCGAATGTCTGCTTGTCCCGCGAGGTGAAGCAGATCGACCAGGTGTTCGTCGAGGCCGAAGGCAAGCTGTTCTTGTCGAAGAGCGGCTGCGGTCATCTCCAGGATCTCCAGACACTCATCCGTCCAAGGGGTGTTGTGCAAGCGAAAGCCCACGGCACCGTGCTCGTTACACCAGAAGAGCGATACCAACACCGAGGGCAAGCGGATTGGCATCTTGGTCGAGAACCTTTCGTAGAGGCTATTCCACGCGCTGATGGGTAGATGTGTTTTTCTGATCTCCCAGCAGCGGTTATAACCGCCGCCGAACGAAAGGTATCGAACGACACTCTCGGCTTCGGTCAGTGAGTATTGATCTCCGATAAGCTTTTTTCTGCCGTCCTGCTCACCGTAGATGCTGTAAAGTACGTTTCTCACTATTCCTTGGTGAGGGCATTTTTCAACTCTTTCATCGTCTAAGTCTTGGGTTACCACGGCGAAATCGCCATTGAAGTAGCACAGCTCGCACTGAAAATATTCGTCTGGGAGGTGCTGCTGGGTTTCATGCAGTGCGCGGTAGCACGGTAGATTGTCGCCTTCGTCAGTGATCTGTAGGTTTCGCTCGATGCGGAAACTCTCATAGCCGCGAATAAACGGATTGAGTTGAGTCATGGGATATCTCCGGTTGCCGGGAAGCCCATGCCCTTGGAGGCTATGGACCTCCAGGTGAGTAAGGGGCGCCGAAGCGCCCTGGTGATGTCGAGTTGTTGCAGTTAACGCGATAGGTCTTCTTAATATTCCCGTTGCGTCCAAGTGCCGTTGTCTAATGCCTGTTGGGCAAGTTCGCGTGAGGGGTAATATTCAACCGACTCGCGCGAGGCTGGTCCTTCTTCATCAAGGGTGCCGATATAAAAGCCGGCGTTGGACATTAGAACCTGCAGCGGCAGTTCGAGACGAAGATGGGCGAGTGCCCGCTTTCCGTAGTGCATGGTGATTCTCCTTTCGGTAGAAAACACCAGTCCCATGGGGACTGAGGTCCCCTAAATGGGAAATGTTTGGCGATTATGCCAGGGCAGATACCTGGGCATTGTTGCTGGCCAGGAGCAGCCAGGCGAAGTTGCAGAAATGACTGCTAAGCAGCAACTCGTCCTCGACTTCGGAGAGGCAAACTTCCTCTACTTCCGGCAGGGCGGGCAGATCTACGATTTGGATATTGCTCATGATGATCTCCAGATAATGGAGAACACCACGCCCTGGGGGAGATGGTGCCCCCCGGATGGGTATGCGATGAAGAGTGGCGCATAGCGTAGGTAGTGAAAGGCCCTCGGGATGAGGGCCGGTATTCGATCAAGCCGTGCTCAAGCAGCGGCTTGTTCAGCGTGCTCAGCAGGAGCTGCGGGCTCACCTTGCGGTTCGCCTTGGCTTTGCTGGGCTTTTTCAGCTTCTTCCTTCGCATCGTAGACGGTGGTGCCATCCACTTTGATCCAGGAGATGAAGAGCAGCCGGCCTTTGAGGCTTGCGCCGGACTGGCCTTTTTTCTCACCTTTCTCGTAGGTGAAGGAATCCGCCCAGATGTCGCCGATACGGAAGGAAATCAGAACCTTCTTCTCGGCATCGACTGCTTCCATGCAACGGCGGACAAGCTTTTCAGCCTGGGCGCCGACCACTTTGCAGTCGATGTAGGAGTACTCCACGCTGTCAGTCGAGCCATGGAGGGCTGCGACGGTTACGGCGAGGAACGGATCACCTTTGCGGACTTTCACTTCGCGAATGCGATTGAGGTAGCCGATACCGGTGGTGTGCAGGTCGAAATATTTGGCTTCTTGGGCTTGGGTGTTGTTGCTCATGATGATTCTCCAGTTTCGTAAGCGAAAGCGGAGAAACACCTTGCCCGTCAGGGAAAAGTATTCCCCGCATGGGTCGGTATTGGGAGGTAAATCAGAGGGAGAGGGCTTCCATCAACCTGTGGGTTGATTGATCGCGCTACCGGAAGCTGGTGCGACCTTGGGTTCGATCTACACGGAAGTCCGTGTCGTAGTCTTTCAGATCATGACTACTGGGGGAGGGTTGCCGACAACGTCAGCAGCTCACGGGGTAAAGGATGGGCAGGGGAAAAATGAATGTCAATACCCATGAAATGAAAAAAGCGCCCAGTGTTGGGCGCTTTCATGGTCAATGATGACGGGGAAGAATCCGATGTTTTTGGCACCAGGTCTTGACCTGAGGCCAACTGAACCAGAGGGCTATGCCGGAGCAGATAACCACCAGGCTGGTCATGATGATCATGCCGAACTCGGTCTGGGACATTTCACTCCTCCTCCTCGGTGAGAGCGATACCTATGAGCCAGATTACCATACCCATGACGAAAGCATATGCCGTCAGCAAGCGGTGCTCGCTGAGGAAGATGCCCACCAGGCTCGCCGCAACGGCAGTGGTACCGATTTTTCGGAGATCGTCTGCGAATGCAGAACGTTTCGATTTCATGGTTTTCCTCGAAAAATACCGGAAAACCACCCTGCGGGATGGTTTCCCGGCAGGGTTGGTGGGAGGTGTGGATCAGCAGGTCAGCGGATCAACCGGGGCGATCAGTTGATCGAGGGAACCCAGCTTGAGCTCCTTCCTGACTGGCGTTTCAGCTTGGGCGGTCGCCTTGGCCGGCTTGGGTTTGTGTAGTGGTCTACTGATCCCGGACACCGATTTAGGCGAAAATCCTTGCCGTGAGAGAGGTGCCTGATGAGCAAGCAACGACGTACGTTTTCCGCCGAGTTCAAACGAGAGGCCGCGGCCCTGGTGTTGGACCAAGGCTACAGCCATATCGACGCCTGCCGTTCGCTGGGGGTGGTGGATTCGGCCTTGCGCCGTTGGGTGAAGCAGCTCGAGGCGGAGCGCCAGGGTGTGACCCCGAAGAGCAAGGCGTTGACGCCTGAGCAGCAAAAGATCCAGGAGCTGGAAGCCCGGATCAACCGGTTGGAGCGGGAGAAAGCGATATTAAAAAAGGCTACCGCTCTCTTGATGTCGGACGAACTCGATCGTACGCGCTGATAGACCAGTTGAGTGAGCAGGAGTCGGTGGAAGTGGTCTGTTCAGCTTTCGATGTGGCGCGGTCTTGCTACTACGTCCACCGTCTTCGACGGCGGCGTGTCGATGCTCGCCGCGTGGCGCTACGCAGCCAGGTCAACCAGTTGTTCAGCCAGAGTCGGGGCTCGGCCGGCAGCCGCAGCATTCTGGGCATGCTGCGCGAAGAGGGCGTGACCATCGGCCGTTTCCGAGTGCGTAGGTTGATGCGTGAGCTGGGCCTGGTCAGCAAGCAACCGGGCTCGCACGCCTACAAACAGGCCACGGTTGAGCGGCCGGATATCCCGAATCGGCTGAACCGCGAATTCGCGACCGAGCATCCCAATCAGGTGTGGTGTGGCGACATCACCTACGTCTGGGCGCAAGGCCGTTGGCACTACCTGGCCGCGGTGCTGGATCTGCATACCCGGCGGGTGATCGGCTGGGCGTTCTCGGCCAAGCCGGATGCCGAACTGGTGATCAAGGCCCTGGACATGGCCTACGAACAGCGCGGCAAGCCACAGCAGGTGCTGTTCCATTCAGACCAGGGCAGCCAGTACGCCAGCCGCCTGTTTCGGCAACGGCTCTGGCGCTATCGGATGCAGCAGAGCATGAGTCGCCGAGGGAATTGCTGGGATAACTCGCCGATGGAGCGCCTGTTCCGCAGTCTGAAGTCGGAGTGGGTCCCGTCAACGGGTTACCTGACGGCGCAGGAGGCCCAACGGGACATCAGTCATTACTTGATGCACCGCTACAACTGGATCAGGCCGCATCAATTCAACGACGGGTTACCACCTGCGGTGGCCGAAGAAAAACTCAACCCACTGTCCGGGATGGGTTGACCACTACATACACGACCCACCATATTAGAAAGGAGTTTCTGTAGATCTCCGTAGAGCTCACAACTTTAGCTTCGGAGCTGCAGTATGCCTTGGCCAGGAAACTGGCCAGAATCGACCGAGTCGATATGAAAAGCCCGCCCGACAAGGCGGGCTTTTCTGTTTCCGCAGTCCGGATATCTCATCCCCAGCGCACCGCAACTCTTATCCTTATCGACATCGGGAAGAAGGCCGGTTTCGCGCTTCCGCCAGTCATATCGGTACTGGCAGCCGCTTTCCCGTTCGTTCTGGCGTGTTCCTGTCAGACCCCGCGCAGCCTGGTGAACTGGTGCACGGCTATCCGAGGATTTGTCAGCGGACCGGGACTCCCATAGAGTGAGGTTCCTTTCCTGGCGACCGGATGAGTGACCCGATGCCGACCCCGGTTTTCATAAAGAGAACGGTACTGTTTGGCGACTGTGATCCCGAAGGGATCGTCTATACGCCACGTTTTTCATACTTTGTGCTGGAAGCGGTGCAGGAGGCGCTCGGGGTCTGGCTGGGCGGCCCGGGGCTCAGAACCCTCCTGGGGTTCAGGATTCTTCCCCCGGCGAGAGCGTTCTCCCTGGAATTCCTGCATCCGGTCACCTGGGACGACGAGCTCACGATGCAGGTGGGCGTGTCGAACGTGGGGACGCATTCTTTCTCGTTTTCAGTCGAAGGACGTCTTTCGCCGGACGTGGTGGCGTTCACTGCGAGCCTGACGCAGGTCTGTGTCTCCCCGGATACCCGCGAAGTCATGGAGGTCCCCGCGCAGCTCCGCGCGCTCCTCGCATAGAGAAACATTCTGGCTATTCGTCGCGGCGCTGGCTACGGCCGGCAGGACGCTGCGAGCGGCATGCCGCTGACCTGCTCCGTGGGGCTCCGGAGGAGGGCGGCAAGCCGCCTTCCTTCATTTCTACTCGTTGCCGAGCATCGCATCCAGATCGCGCATGGTCTGTTTCTTGGCCTGGACGCCCTGCAGTTCGACGAACATTGCCTGGACGGTCTGCACCATGCGCGCAATGGGCATCTTGCCCAGCGGCAACATCTGGTTGTTGTCGCGGATGGCCGGGGCGCAGACGAAAGCGAACGAGCGTTGCAGCCAGTAATCGTATTTCCCCGGGTCGATCCAGCCGTCGACGGTTTTCACGTTGGTGATGACGTTGTCGATGCGGCGCATGGCGCGTGCGTTGTCGAAGCGGACCCTGCGCTCCTTGCACTTGAACTGGACCTCGTAGGCCGTCAGCGTCGGCATCGACTGGTCTTCGAATAGCTGGATGATCTGCGCCGACTGGATACCTTTGGGTTGCTGCAAGATGCCGGTGGCGTTGGCGACGAATACCTCGTTGTTGTAGCGTTCGCCCTTGCCGTAGACGATCCAGTAGTCGCCGGTGCTTTCGGCGACCGCAGTCGTTGCCGTGCAGATGAAGGTGAGCGGCAGCAGCCAGCGCCGAGCGTGAAGGAATGGTTTGCCCATGAGTTCGTCCTTGAATGTCTTGTTCCCGACCGCGGAGGGTCATCCAAGGGACGAATCATAGGTGCAGCCCAAGGTGAGGGTCGACTAGCACGGATGAGCTATGGACGAAGCGGGGGAACTCGCTCGGAGTTCGCTCCATCGGCACGTTCGGGATGATCGATGGCTGGCGCCTCGGGTGCGCTCCGCCATGCATTCGAACGAGAACGACGGGCCGGCTTTACTGCTCGGAAGGCACGCTGCGCCGCTGTTGGCGGCATCAAGCTGCCGGCGATGGGGGAGGGCGGCAGGCGCTCGTCGACTGGCCGGTCGATCTGCCGGGTACGCCTGCTGGACGTCGTTAGGGTCAGGCCGTCTGCCGCGCGATGACTCCATGAGGTCGGGGGGCTAGTCGAAAAGCGCCTCTGGCGTTTCCGCGTGGATTCGCTGCCATAACGTCTGGATCTGCGAGGCCAGTACCCGGTGCTCGGAAAGCGGCGGCAAGGCGTCCACCGGGAAGTACTCGGCCGCCGACGTTTCGTCCGTTTGTTGTTGAAGACTGCCTCCGGTGACGTGGCAGAAGAAGAAGGCTTTCAACGCATGCGGCAGTTGGGGAGGGTGGGGATGCTTGTGCTTGTCCAGCAATGCCAACAGGCGTATCGCTCGAACTTCCAGTCCGCTTTCTTCCTGGGTTTCGCGAACTACCGCATCTGCCGGCGACTCGTTTACGTCGCACCAGCCGCCTGGTAGGGTCCAGCGACTATCCGAGGCCTCCCGAACCAGCAGAACCCGCTGTTGCGAGTCGAGGATCAACGCACGGACGTCCAGTTTCGGGGTCGGGTAGTGGCTGTCCAGAGCGATCCAGTTCTCGACCCGTTCGTACGCTACCCCCTGGTCGCTGGCGATGAATTCGGCAACGGCATGCTGGAGCGCGCGAAAGCGTCCGATGTCGAAGCGGTCCTTGGAGAAGGCGAGACCGGCCTGGGCGGTGGACAGTATCAATTCCAGAAGACGGGCAAGCGCCCTGGGATCGCTGACCGATGGCATCCTTCCTTCCGTTTTTTCGGCCTTCGCGTGGTCCGCGTCGTGCAAGCCGTCCAATGGATTTGCCATAGATAGAACCCTCGCCGCTCGATGATCTGTAGAGCTGGTTTTCAACCAGGTGTTCCCTGCGTCTTCCTCGTATGCCTGTGTGCGCCAATAGTGGCTTATGCCGCTGTTTCATCGCGACCTGCGCGTAACCCAGACTCGCCTGTCGCAGCGATGGCTCCTCCGCCAGGTTCGCTTCGAACCGTCAGGCGGTCGCAACCGATGACGCCTCTTCGCACAGACTTACCGTAGGAGTTTCCCTCCCCGAAACGAGCGGTCGGGCCGGCTGCGGTCGGCTGGCAAAGGTAGACTCCGTGCCGGCCATGAGCGTTTCCAGGGCCGTTTGGGTCCGTTCGAGGAGACGCAACAAGCGATGCTCCCCTGTTTGGACGGCAGAGGCGGAGGCAATTCCCTTATGCTGCTTGCGGATAACTGGCCCGGACGGCATGTACGGCCTTGTCGTTCTACGGATGCCTGGAGTCCCGCAGGCGGGACAGCGCAACGCGCAGTGACCTTCCTTTAAGCATATCGATGGAGTCTGTATGAAAGAGCTTGGTTCGGAATCGCCGATGGAAAGTCTTTTCGACATTCGTTCACTGGAGGCCATTACCGGCGGCGAGCCGGCTGCATTGCAGCGGTTGCTGGAAACTTTATTGGCCAGCAGTCGGGATGATCGTACTCGGTTGGCGGAATTGCTTGAACTCGCAGACCTGCAAGGAGTGGCCGAACTTGCGCACAGGATAAAAGGGGCTGCGAGGGTGGTGGGCAGCAGCCTATTGGTCGAGTCTTGTTCCTGCCTTGAAAAGGCTTGCCAGAACCCATCGGAGTCTTCCGAGCGGATAGCCAATCTGGCCTCTTCATTGGAAGGCAAACTAAGTGCGTTCGAAATCAGTATCTCAACCGAATTGGCAAAGCTCTAGAGATCGGACCAGATAGAGGTTTCAGAAGCTGTTCAGGTTTCTCCATAACCTGAATCGCATCTATTCACCAGCATGGATTTCCCGTTCCCGTAAGCTCCGCGCCTGCTGCTGGGGTAATGGGATAATTGGGAGCCTGCTGGGTTTGCTTTGGTTTGTCTTGGTTTTTCATTTTTCTATATAAGAGGCGCTATCGAAGCTGATGCGCTTCTTTCGGATCGTTCATTTTGTTTGGCTATTAGTGGTAGCGGGCTTATGGTGTCGGAGGGTTTTTAACTACGAGGTTTTTTCCGCTTGTAGGAAACTTCATACAAGCACTGGGGAGATTTCACACGATTGCCTGGGAAGTGCTTCGTTGTCGTTCTATTCGGCTTTTCGGAGAATGTTGCTGGCTCTTATAGAGTTCAAAAATCGCAACACTTTCACTGTCAAAAGGAAGCTCAATCGTGTCCATTTCCATGAAAAGCATTCTGGCTGCCGCAGTAGCCAGCCTGGTCGTCGGCAATGCCATGGCGGCAGACGGCACCATCAATTTCAAAGGTGAAATCACCGCGGCCGCTTGCAGCATCACTGGTGGTGCCGGCACCACCGTTGGCGGTGCTGCGGGCAACCAGACCATCGACGTAAACCTTGGCAAGATCAGCATCGACTCGCTGGGCGGCACCGCGGGCGGCAGCATCGCTGGTGGTACCAGCCTGAACCTGAACCTGGACTGTGGCAAGACCGGTACCGGCCTGACCACCGTCAAGCTGAAGTTCAACCCGATGTCTGGGAGCACTATTGACCCGAACAATGAGAGCCTGCTGAAAACCGTCGGCACCGCCACCGGTGTCGGCATCGGTATCTATGGATCCGATGGCAAGCTGCTGAACCTGTCGGCGAACGAGACCATCGATGCTCCCCTGGATTCCAAGGTACAAAAAGATGGCGAAGGCAATGACATCACTGTCTACAGTGCCAAGCTGAATCTGCGTGCCGCTTATGTCAAATCCGGCTCCGTAGCTCCTACGGCTGGTAGTGCCGACGGCTCCCTGCCGTTCACCCTGGAATACAACTAAGTTCTGCTACGTGGGCGGGGTATGTATATACCCCGTTCCATGAGGTGCGAGTTCATCATGAAATATCCATTTTCTTCCAGAGTTATCTGGGGTGGCATCCTTTTGCTTTTTTCCACCCTGGCCAATGCGGGAATCACACTGGGAGGAACCCGGGTCGTTCTGCAGGCGCCTGCCAAGGAGGCTGCGATCCTGGTCAGGAACCAGGCTTCCAAGGACGTGATGATTCAATCCTGGGTAGAGGCTGATAATGGGGCAGATAAACGTGAGGTTCCGTTTGTCATCACGCCTGCCCTCAGTCGTTTGGGAGGCAACAAGCAGCAAACCCTGCGTATCCTGTTTCAAGGGGAGGGCTTGCCGAGCGACAGGGAATCCGTATTCCGCCTGAACGTCCAGGAAATTCCGCAAAAATCTGCCTCGGCTAATACGTTGCAGATAGCTTTGCGCCAGCGTATCAAGGTCTTCTACCGCCCCGATAACTTGTCGGGAACTTCCGCCGAAGCGCCTGGAAAGTTGAGCTGGCGTCTTGTCCGTCAGGGTGGAAAGTCGGTTGTCGAAGTTTCCAACGATACTGCGTTTCATGTCTCTTTGGCCAGCGTGAAATTAAAAGCTGGCAATGCCTACTATGTTGTTGATGCCGACATGGTCGCGCCGAAGTCGAGTCGCCGATTCGAAATCAAGGGAACTCCATCCGGCGTTTCTGGAAATGTCGAGTTCCAGAGCGTAAATGACTATGGCGGACTCGATAAACATTCCAGCTCCTTATCCGACTGAAGCTCAGAAGAGCAGAGTAGAAGAGCAGAAGAACTGCTCTTAACTTCCCCTATGGATGGGTGTTTCCGTTTTGTCGGAAATTAGTCCAAGGAATATTCGCGTGGCCATATTTAGGAAAAAGTTCGACTTCGAGTTGTCCGTCTATTCCAGGTCTTCCTGTCTCATGGCCTTGGGATTGGCTTTGCCTGCCGTAACTTTCGCGGTGGAATTCAACGCCGAGTTCCTGAACAACGAGGGCGGGGCGCCCGTTGAACTGAAGTATTTCGAGAACGGCAACTCGGTGTCGCCCGGCACTTACAGCGTCGACATTCATTTGAACCAGATCATGATCCGGCGCGAAGATGTCGTGTTCAGTGCCGATCCCGAAACCGGAAGCGTTCGTCCGGTCGTCCGGGTAGGGCTGCTCAAGGAGATCGGGGTCGATATAGCCCGGCTGACGCGAGACAAACTCATTCCGGATAATCTGGAAAACAATACGCCCCTGAATGTCGCCGAACTCATCCCCGGTGCATCCATCGAGTTCGACGTCAACAGCCTTTCCCTGCTGGTCAGCATTCCACAGCTGTATGTACAGCGGCACTCGCGTGGCTATGTGGATCCCTCTCTTTGGGATGACGGTGTCACCGCGTTGTTTTCCAACTACCAGGCCAACTTCACGCGCAACACCAACTTTGGCCAGAACAGCGATTATCGCTACCTGGGCCTGCGCAACGGCTTCAACCTGTTTGGCTGGCGTCTGCGCAACGACTCCTCCCTGAGCGGAGGTACCGGCATGCGCAACAAGTTCAGTAGCAACCGTACCTATGTGGAACGTGACATTCGTGCCCTGAAGGGGACCTTGTCCCTCGGCGAGTTGTATACCTCCGCTCAGGGGGATGCTTTCGAGAGCGTGCGTATGCGCGGCGTGCAACTGCAATCCGATATCGGCATGCTGCCCGACAACGAGATCAGCTATACCCCGGTGGTGCGCGGTATCGCTGAAACCAATGCGACGGTCGAGGTGAGCCAGAATGGCTTCGTGATCTATTCCACCAACGTACCGCCCGGTGCGTTCGAGATCACCGACATCTATCCCAGCGGCTCCAATGGCGACCTGGAGGTCAAGATCATCGAGGCGGACGGACGCCAGCGGTCCTTCAAGCAGTCCTATTCCTACCTGCCGGTCATGACCCGCAAGGGGAACCTGCGCTATGGCCTGGCCGCCGGTGAGTACCATAATGATGGCCAGCCGTCGGTCAACCTGCTCCAGGGGTCGGCTGTGTATGGCTTGTCCGACAGGGTTACCGGCTTTGGCGGCCTGCTCGCTGCGGAGAAGTACAATGCCACCAACCTGGGCCTCGGCTTCAACACGCCCCTGGGCGGTTTTTCTGCGGACGTGACCCATAGCCAGTCCCGCACGCGGCGGGGTGGGCGCAACCAGGGACAGAGTCTGCGGCTTCTCTATTCCAAGACCATCAACGCCACCGAAACCAGCTTTACCGTGGTGGGCTATCGCTATTCCACGGAAGGCTACCGTACTCTCAGCCAGCATATCGACGACATGTCCGAAGAGAGCTACCTCTATGGCTCAAGTTCCAGTCGGCAGAAGAGCCGCATAGACCTGACGGTGAACCAGACGCTGTTCCGACGCAGTTCGCTCTATCTCACGGCGGGCGAAACCACATATTGGAATCGCCCCGGCAGCAGCCGTCGCGTGCAGTTCGGCTTCAGCAGCGGCATCAAGCGCGCGAGCTATAGCCTGGCGGTTTCCCGTACCCAGGAGACGGGTTCGTTCGGGCGCTCCGATACCCAGTTCACGGCCTCCGTCAGCATCCCCTTGGGCGGTAGCGCACGCTCCAGTCAGGTATATGCCAATGCCGTGAGTTCACAGCATGGTGATTCGAGCCTGAACACCGGTATCTCCGGATACCTGGATGAAGCCAATGCGTTCAACTACAGCGCACAGGCCAACTACAGCAAGGACGGCGGCAACTCCGGCAGCGTCGGCCTGGGTTGGGACACGTCCAAGGCCAAGTTGTCCGCCAATTACAGCCAGGGGCGCGACAACAAGCAGATCAACCTGGGAGCAAGCGGTTCGGTAGTGGTGCATTCGGGGGGAGTGACCTTCGGCCAGCCGGTGGGGGAAACGTTCGGCCTGGTGGAGGTTCCGGAGGTCGGCGGCGTCGGCCTCGACGGCTACTCTTCGGTTCGCACCGACGGCCGTGGCTATGCCGTGCTCCCTTACATGCAACCCTATCGTTACAACTGGGTGAACCTGGATACCAATACCCTTGGAAGCGATACCGAGATCAGCGACAGCACGCAAATGGCCGTGCCGACCCGGGGCGCCGTGATCGCCAAGCGTTTCTCCGCGGAGTCCGGTCGGCGGGTGCAGTTCGACCTGAGCATGGACTCTGGAGGAAAGATTCCCTTCGGTGCACAGGCATACGACAAGGAAGAGCGGGTCGTGGGAATGGTCGACAACCTGTCCCGTTTGCTGGTGTTCGGTATCGAGGACCAGGGGCGCCTGTCCATTCGCTGGAGCGATGGCTCCTGTTCCGTCGACTATCAGTTGCCGCCCAGGAACAAGGACCTGACTTACGAACGAGTTGCGCTCAGTTGCCGTCGGTCCTCGATCTGAAATGTCCCCGCTGCAGTCGGGTCAAGTCAAAAGGCGAGGATTTTTCCGGTGAACACCGGGCGCGAGGGCAAGCGGCAGCTCACTCGTCCTCGATCATGCTCAACAGGTCTGGTGTCCTGCCTCGGGTTTCCAAACGCAGCAACCACTGCTTGGCGGCCAACCCACCGGCGAAACCGGTGAGGCCGCCAGAGGCTCCGATCACCCTATGGCAAGGTGCAACAATGGACAGTGGGTTCCGTCCGTTGGCGGCTCCAACCGCCCGTACTGCGTTGGGGCTGCCGATCTGCACGGCTATTTCCGTATAGCTGCGGGTCTCGCCGAATGGAATGGTGAGCAGGGCGGACCAGACCTTTTTCTGAAATTCGGTACCTTGGAAGTCGAGCGGGAGTTCGAACCGGGAACGTTTGCCGGAAAAATATTCCCGCAACTGGCGTTCGGTTTCCGCCAGGAGGGAGCTGTCCTCGGAGAGCCGCATCTCGTCCAGCGGTACTCGGTTGGGACGCTCATGCTGCCAAAGAATCGCGACCAGAAAGGCATCGTCCCTGGCTACCAGGGTCAGTGTCCCGACCGGCGATTCCATTTTCCTGTAGCTATGGGGCATGTAGGTGTCCTCTTCGGCAGGCTCGCCCAGTGTACTACGCAATGGGATTTCAACAGGGAAGCCTGCAAATGGCAGGCGAGGCGGGGCGGAGCGCTATCGGCCCGATGGATGGCCGCCTGCTTCCAGGCATGCCGTCGCCCCCTTGGAGCCCAGGCCGAGCGCCTCGAACTGTGAGATCTGGGAGGCGATTTGCCGAGCAAAGTGGGTTGTCATTGGTTTGCCATCTCATGGGTTCGGACGAGGCCTCGAGCAAGGGTTGTAACGGTTTTTGTCTGGCCAATGGGCTCTTGCGTAAAAAGGCTGCCGCCCTTCTTGCTTGGTTGCCGTTCTCGGATCCCGCGCAGCCCGGTGGGTGTGCCAAATTTCTCGCGGTTTGGATCGCGCCGATTGCCGCGGCCTACGAAGCCCTTGGTTCTTCTCCCCGAAACTTTTTCGTTCGGACTCCGAATATCGCGCTTCGCCCAGCGCCGCTAGTTTCCCGTTCCTGACAAAGCAAGCGCTCTGGCTCAGGCATCTCCTGATCCGGATGCATATCGCTGAAGAGGGAACGTTCTGTCATGTCCACATTGGCCAACCTGACCGAGGTTCTGTTCCGCCTCGATTTCGATCCCGATACCGCCGTTTATCACTATCGGGGCCAGACTCTCAGCCGGCTGCAATGCCGGACCTACATTCTCTCCCAGGCCAGCCAACTGGCCCGCCTGCTCAAGCCCGGCGATCGCGTGGTGCTGGCGTTGAACGACTCGCCTTCGCTGGCCTGCCTGTTCCTGGCCTGCATCGCGGTCGGCGCCATTCCCGCCGTGATCAATCCCAAGTCCCGCGAGCAGGCCCTGGCCGATATCGCTGCCGACTGCCAGGCCAGCCTGGTGGTGCGTGAAGCCGATGCACCGTCGCTGAGCGGTCCTTTGGCGCCGTTGACCCTGCGTGCGGCCGCCGGTCGCCCTTTGCTCGACGATTTCTCGCTGGACGCGCTGGTCGGCCCTGCGGACCTCGATTGGAGTGCCTTCCATCGCCAGGACCCGGCGGCAGCCTGTTTCCTGCAATACACCTCGGGTTCCACCGGGGCGCCCAAGGGGGTGATGCACAGCCTGCGCAACACGCTCGGTTTCTGCCGGGCGTTCGCTACGGAGTTGCTGGCATTGCAGGCGGGAGACCGGCTGTATTCGATTCCCAAGATGTTCTTCGGCTATGGCATGGGCAACAGCCTGTTCTTTCCCTGGTTCAGCGGAGCCTCGGCGCTGCTCGACGATACCTGGCCGAGCCCGGAGCGGGTTCTGGAGAACCTGGTCGCCTTCCGCCCCCGGGTCCTGTTTGGGGTGCCGGCCATCTATGCCTCGCTGCGTCCGCAGGCCAGGGAGCTGTTGAGCAGCGTGCGCCTGGCGTTTTCCGCCGGCTCGCCGCTGCCGCGCGGCGAGTTCGAATTCTGGGCCGCGCACGGGCTGGAGATCTGCGACGGCATCGGGGCTACCGAGGTCGGCCATGTGTTCCTCGCCAACCGCCCGGGCCAGGCGCGTGCCGACAGCACCGGGCTGCCGTTGCCTGGCTATGAGTGCCGGCTGGTGGACCGCGAAGGACACACTATCGAGGAAGCGGGCCGGCAAGGCGTGCTGTTGGTGCGTGGCCCTGGGCTGAGTCCGGGTTACTGGCGGGCCAGCGAAGAGCAGCAGGCGCGCTTCGCAGGTGGCTGGTACCGCACCGGCGACCTGTTCGAGCGCGACGAGTCGGGTGCCTACCGTCACTGTGGGCGGGAAGACGATCTGTTCAAGGTGAATGGCCGCTGGGTGGTGCCGACCCAGGTCGAGCAGGCGATCTGCCGTCATCTGCCGGAAGTGAGCGAGGCGGTTCTGGTTCCTACCTGCCGGCTGCACGACGGCTTGCGTCCGACCCTGTTCGTCACCCTGGCCACTCCGCTGGACGACAACCAGATCCTGCTGGCGCAGCGCATCGACCAGCATCTCGCCGAACAGATTCCCTCGCACATGCTGCCCAGCCAATTGCATGTGCTGCCGGCCTTGCCGCGCAACGACAACGGCAAGTTGGCGCGCGCCGAGCTGCGCCACCTGGCCGACACCCTTTATCACGACAACCTTCCGGAGGAACGGGCATGTTGATTCAGGCTGTGGGGGTGAACCTGCCCCCATCCTATGTGTGTCTGGAGGGGCCGCTGGGAGGCGAACGCCCTCGCGCCCAGGGCGACGAGATGCTGATGCAGCGCTTGCTGCCGGCGGTTCGCGAAGCCCTGAACGAGGCGGCGGTCAAGCCCGAGGAGATCGACCTGATCGTCGGCCTCGCCCTGTCTCCCGACCATCTGATCGAGAACCGCGACATCATGGCGCCGAAGATTGGCCATCCGTTGCAGAAGGTCCTCGGCGCGAATCGCGCGCATGTCTTCGACCTCACCGACTCGAGCCTGGCCCGCGCCCTCTACGTGGTCGATACCCTCGCCAGCGACCAGGGCTATCGCAACGTCCTGGTCGTGCGCGGCGAATCCAGCCAGGGATTGGAAGTGGACAGCGAGTCCGGCTTCGCCCTTGCCGACGGCGCCCTGGCGCTGCTCTGCCGGCCGACCGGCAAGGCCGCGTTCCGTCGCGGTGCGCTGGGCGGTGATCCGGCGCAGGAATGGCTGCCGCTGAGCATTCCGCTGAATACCGATATTCGCCAGGTAGGCGACGTCAAGGGACACCTCAACCTGCCGGCCCAACCTGGATTGCCCGAAGCGGTACGCGCCGGATTCACCCGTCTGGCCGGGGACTTCCCGCAACTGAACTGGGTGCGCGAGGAATGGTTCGGCCAGGGACGGCCCGATGGTCGTTGCCTGGGGCCGTTCGAACTGGCGTCGCAACTGCGCGCGGCACAGCGCGACCGTCTGGATGAACTGCTGCTGATCAGCTTCGATCCGTTCGGCATGGTGGTGGAGGGCGTGACCCTGGAACTGGCGGGAGAAGCTCATGCATAAGGTCAAACTGGCAGCGATCACCTGTGAACTTCCGGCTCGCAGCTACGAAAACGACGATCCGGTGTTCGCTGCGGTACCGGACCTCAGCGAGTCCTGGTGGCAATTCTGGGGCGTCAATCGGCGGGGCTATTTCGACCCGCGGAACGGCGAGAACGAGTTCAGCCTGGTGGTCCGGGCCGCCGAGCGCCTGCTGCGTAGCAGCGATACCGCGCCGGATAGCGTGGACATGCTGATCTGTTCGGCTTCCTCGCCGATCATGACCGACGCCGGCGATGTCCTGCCGGACCTGCGCGGACGTCTCTACCCGCGCATGGCCAACGTGCTGTCCAAGCAGCTCGGCCTGAGTCGGGCGCTGCCATTGGATTCGCAGATGGAGTGCGCCAGCTTCCTGCTCAACCTGCGCCTGGCAGCGAGCATGATCCGCCAGGGCAAGGCCGAGAAAGTGCTGGTGGTGTGCAGCGAGTACATCTCCAACCTGCTCGACTTCACCTCGCGTACCTCGACCCTGTTCGCCGATGGCTGCGCGGTGGCCCTGCTGACCCGCGGCGACGATGACAGCTGCGACCTGCTGGCTTCGGCCGAACACAGCGACGCTACGTTCTATGAAGTGGCCACCGGTCGCTGGCGCCTGCCGGAAAACCCGACCGGCGAGGCCAAGCCGCGGCTTTATTTCTCGTTGTTCAGCGACGGCCAGAACAAGATGGCCAGCTTCGTCCCGACCAACGTGCCGATCGCGATGCGCCGGGCGTTGGAAAAGGCCGGCCTGGGCAGCGATGACATCGATTATTTCGTCTTCCACCAGCCAGCGCCGTTCCTGGTCAAGGCCTGGGCCGAGGGCATCGGTGCCCGTCCTGAGCAGTACCAACTGACGATGGGCGATACCGGCGTGATGATCTCCGTTTCCATCCCGTACACCCTGATGACCGGCCTGCGCGAGGGCAAGATCCGCCCCGGCGATCGTATCGTCATGGCCGGCGCAGCCACTGGCTGGGGGTTCGCCGCCCAGGTCTGGCAATTGGGCGAGGTGCTGGTGTGCTGAGGCATCGCCATGTTGAACCACGGTGTCCGAGGAGGGCTGCACATGGGTAATCCGATCCTGGCCGGGCTGGGTTTCAGCCTGCCGAAACGCCAGGTCAGCAATCATGACCTGGTAGGGCGCATCAATACGTCGGACGAGTTCATCGTCGAACGTACCGGCGTGCGCACCCGCTATCACGTCGAGCCGGAACAGGCGGTCAGCGCGCTGATGGTGCCGGCGGCGCGCCAGGCCATCGAGGCTGCCGGGCTGCTGCCGGAGGACATCGACCTGTTGCTGGTGAACACCCTGTCGCCGGACCACCACGACCCGTCCCAGGCCTGCCTGATCCAGCCGCTGCTGGGCCTGCGGCACATCCCGGTACTGGATATCCGGGCACAGTGCAGCGGGTTGCTGTACGGCTTGCAGATGGCTCGCGGGCAGATCCTCGCCGGGCTGGCACGGCATGTCCTGGTGGTCTGCGGCGAGGTGCTGTCCAAGCGCATGGACTGTTCGGACCGCGGCCGCAACCTGTCGATCCTGCTCGGCGACGGTGCCGGCGCAGTGGTGGTCAGCGCCGGCGAGAGCCTCGACGACGGCCTGCTGGACTTGCGCCTGGGCGCCGACGGCAACTACTTCGACCTGCTGATGACTGCGGCGCCGGGCAGTGCCTCGCCGACCTTCCTCGACGAGAATGTCCTGCGCGAGGGCGGGGGCGAGTTCCTCATGCGCGGCCGGCCGATGTTCGAGCATGCCAGCCAGACCCTGGTACGGATCGCCGGCGAAATGCTCGCGGCCCATGAGCTGACCCTGGACGACATCGACCATGTGATCTGCCATCAACCGAACCTGCGCATCCTCGATGCGGTGCAGGAGCAACTGGGCATTCCCCAGCACAAGTTCGCGGTGACCGTGGATCGTCTGGGCAACATGGCTTCGGCCTCGACCCCGGTCACGCTGGCGATGTTCTGGCCGGACATCCAGCCGGGACAGCGGGTGCTGGTCCTGACCTACGGCTCCGGCGCGACCTGGGGCGCGGCGCTGTACCGCAAACCTGAGGAGGTGAACCGGCCATGTTGAGGCTTTCGGCTCCCGGTCAACTGGATGATGACCTGTGCCTGTTGGGGGACGTCCAGGTGCCGGTGTTCCTGCTGCGTCTCGGTGAGGCGAGCTGGGCGCTGGTTGAAGGAGGGATCAGCCGGGATGCCGAATTGGTTTGGGCGGACCTGTGCCGCTGGGTCGCCGACCCGTCCCAGGTGCACTACTGGCTGATCACCCACAAGCACTACGACCACTGCGGCCTGCTGCCCTACCTGTGTCCGCGGCTGCCGAACGTACAGGTCCTGGCGTCCGAGCGGACCTGCCAGGCCTGGAAGTCGGAAAGCGCGGTGCGGGTGGTCGAGCGCTTGAACCGGCAACTGTTGCGTGCGGAGCAGCGGTTGCCCGAGGCCTGTGCCTGGGACGCTCTGCCGGTTCGCGCGGTGGCCGACGGCGAGTGGCTGGAGCTGGGACCGCGGCATCGCCTGCAGGTCATAGAGGCCCACGGCCACAGCGACGATCACGTGGTTTTCTACGACGTGCGACGCCGACGCCTGTTCTGCGGCGATGCCCTGGGCGAGTTCGACGAGGCAGAGGGGGTGTGGCGGCCGCTGGTGTTCGACGACATGGAGGCTTACCTGGAGTCCCTGGAACGTCTGCAGCGTCTGCCGACCCTGCTGCAACTGATCCCGGGACACGGCGGCCTGCTGCGGGGGCGGCTGGCCGCGGATGGGGCCGAGTCGGCCTATACCGAGTGTCTGCGCCTGTGCCGGCGGTTGCTCTGGCGCCAGTCCATGGGCGAATCCCTCGACGAACTGAGCGAGGAGCTGCACCGCGCCTGGGGTGGGCAGAGCGTCGACTTCCTGCCCGGCGAACTGCACCTGGGGAGCATGCGCCGGATGCTGGAGATTCTCTCCCGCCAGGCGCTGCCTCTGGACTGAGACGGGACATCCATTGCGGCGATCGCCGCCGACGGCAGCGGTCGCAATTGGGGGAAAAGGGGGGTTACCGATGATGAACATGCCGTTGCGCGCTAGCGTCGCGCAGGCCAGTCGCCCATGGGCGCGAGGAGGTGGCTCGTGAGCGGGGTTGGCTATCGACTGGAAGAAAGTCTGGAGTACCGCACGCTGGTGCCGGAGGCGCTGTCGATCTGGCGCATGGCCGGCGCCAACCGGATGCTGTTCGACTGCTTCGACGTGGACAGCAAGGCTGCGCGGCGTAGCGTGGCGATCCTTTCCAGCTGCCTGCGCATCGAGTGCTGGGGGCGCGATGTGGTGCTGCGGGCGTTGAACTCCAACGGACGCGCCTTGCTGGCGCCGTTGAGCGAGGCCTGTCCGGCCCAGGTCACCTGCTTGCGTGACGGCGACACCCTGCACTGGCGCTTCCCCCAGGAAGAGTCGCATGCGGACGAGTGGCGACGCCTGCATGGCCTGTCCAGCCTGGAGGCGCTGCGCCGCGTGCTCGGAACGCTGGGCGACGCGGAGGGGCCCGCGCTGCTGGGCGGCCTGTTCAGCTTCGACCTGGCCGAGCAGTTCGAACCCTTGCCGGCGCCGGCCGAACCTGCGCGGCATTGCCCGGACTACCTGTTCCTGGTGCCGGAGTTGCTGCTGGACATCGATCACCTGGCGCGCCGGACTTCGCTGCAGGCGTTCGTCCACGATCCGGCCGGGCACGACCGGTTGGCCGCCAGCCTGCGCCAGTGTGCCGACGAATTCCATGGCGCCGTGGAGGAGGCTTCCGAGTCGCCGGTGGCAGGCGTACGGGCCGGCAACTACCAGGTCGACCTGGACGATGCGAGCTTTGCCCGCCAGGTAGAGCGCCTGCAGGCCCACGTGAGGGCCGGCGACGTGTTCCAGATCGTACCGTCGCGCAGCTTCAGCATGCCGTGTGCGGACCCCTGGCGGGCCTATCGCCAGTTGTGCCTGCGCAACCCCAGCCCGTACCGCTTCTTCCTCGATGCGGGGGACTTCTGCCTGTTCGGCGCTTCGCCGGAGTCGGCATTGAAGTACGACGCGGAGAGTCGCGAGGTGGAACTCTATCCCATCGCCGGCACCCGCCCGCGCGGACGCGATGCCCGGGGCGCCATCGATGCGGAACTGGACAATCGCCTGGAAGCGGAGTTGCGCCTGGACGCCAAGGAGATCGCCGAGCACATGATGCTGGTCGACCTGGCGCGCAACGATCTGGCGCGGGTCTGCCGCAGCGGTACGCGGCAGGTGCGCGACATGCTCAAGGTCGATCGCTACAGCCACGTGATGCACCTGGTCTCGCGCGTGGCTGGCGAACTGCATGGCGAACTGGATGCGCTGCATGCCTACCGTGCCTGCCTGAACATGGGCACCCTGGTCGGTGCGCCGAAGGTCCGTGCCATGCAGTTGCTGCGGCAGTACGAGGATGGCTATCGCGGCAGCTACGGTGGCGCGATCGGCATTCTCGACAGCGCCGGCAACCTCGATACCAGCATCGTCATCCGCTCCGCCGAGGTCCGCGAAGGTATCGCCCGGGTCCGGGCAGGCGCCGGCGTGGTGCTGGATTCGGATCCACGGCTGGAGGCCGAGGAAACCCGCAACAAGGCGCTGGCGGTGCTGACCGCCGTGGCCGCTGCCGAACGCGAAAGGGGAGAGCGCGATGCGCATCACGCTGTTGGATAACTTCGATTCCTTCACCTACAACCTGGTCGAGCAGTTCTGCCTGCTCGGCGCGGAGGTCCGGGTGATGCGCAACGATACGCCGTTGCCGACGATCCAGGCGGCATTGCTGGCCGACGGTTGCGAACTGCTGGTGCTGTCGCCGGGGCCCGGTCGGCCGGAAGACGCCGGCTGCATGCTGGAATTGCTCGCCTGGGCCCGCGGGCGCTTGCCGGTGCTCGGCGTCTGCCTCGGCCACCAGGCGCTGGCGCTGGCCGCCGGTGGCGCGGTGGGCGAGGCGAGGAAGCCGCTGCACGGCAAGAGCACGTCCCTGCGTTTCGATCAGCGTCACCCGCTGTTCGACGGCATCGCTGACCTGCGCGTCGCGCGCTACCACTCGCTGGTGGTCAGTCGCCTGCCGGAAGGTTCCGACTGCCTGGCCGATGCCGATGGCGAGATCATGGCGATGGCCGATCCGCGCAATCGACAGCTGGGCTTGCAGTTCCATCCCGAGTCGATTCTCACCACCCACGGCCAGCGTCTGCTGGAGAACGCTCTACTCTGGTGCGGCGCGCTGGCGGTACGCGAGCGCCTTCGGGCCTGAGCGGCGCTGCGCCGTTTCGACGATGCTCGGTTGCCAGGCCGGCGCATCGTCGAAACGCTGGCGGCCGAGTTCGCGCAGGCGCTGGCGGGCGCTTTCGAGAAAGCGCAGGAAGCTGCGCTCGGATTCCAGCGCGGTGTTGTAGTAGCAATACACCTTGGTGTCGATGCCGCCCGGTTCGTAGAGTTCGCTGAGGACTGCCAGGGTACCGTTGCGCAGGCGTTCCTCGACGAAATAATGCGGCGCGATGCCCCATCCGACGCCGGCTTCCACCAGACGCAGCATGTCGTCGAAGTTTTCCACGAAGAGCACCTTGTCGCTGACCGGCCGCAGCAGGTTCGAATGCTGCCCGGAGCGGCTGCCGAGGCTGATCTGCCGGTAATTGGCCAGGCTCGCGATGCTGTGCAGGGAGGCATTGCACAACGGGTGCTGCGGATGGGCGACGACGAACGCCTTGGTGTAGCCGAGCACGCACTGGTTGAAGCGGGAGATCTTCAGTTCCTCGTCGATGGTGATGGCGATATCGATTTCCGCGTTGTCCTGCTTGATCGTCGCCAGGCTATCGGCGGGCGAGGTGCGTATCAGGCTGACCATGTTGAAATCGTCGAGCAGTACGCTGCTCACCGTATCGCAGAACGACGGCGGGATGGCGGTGTCCAGCAACACCCGGAGATTGCGCGGACCCTTGTTGAGATTGAAGGCGATGTCGCCGATCAGCTGCTGGTAGTTCAGCAGGCTGCGCATGTAAGGGATCAGGCGAAGCGCCTGCTCGGTGGGTTCGACCTTGTAGCCGTCCCGACGGACCAGCTCCACGCACAGGTCGATTTCCAGGTTGCTGACCGCCGAGCTGACCGCGGTGTGCGACTTGCGCAGGATCCGCGCAGCGGAGGAAATCGAACCGGAGGCGATGACCTGGAGGAACATGTTCACGTGATTCAGGTTATGAATAGGCATCCCTTATTCCTTTTATTGGGTGGCGCGTGCCGCTTCCCTTGATCGGGTCAGGTTGCCGCTACTGTGGAAGAAGCGTCGAGGACTCGATAGATAGCGCCCGAGTGTTTCAACTTGTCTTCTGGATGACGTTTTCATCGGGGAAACCTCCCGTCGGTCAGTGAAGCGCAAGGGCTGGCGTGCGAGGGTGGAATCGGCCGCCGGCTCGCTTTCTGCGCGGCGGGCGCACGGCACGGGGAGTCGTCGTTTTGGAGGTGAGGGATGACGGCTCTGTTTCAGGATATTTTTATAATTATGTGAAAGAAGAGCTTATTTCAACGAAATATGTTTCATATTGCTCGTAAATTCGACGAAAAGAAAATCCGGATATTTACCGGTTATTTAACGTTAATACCAAGGGCCTAATACCAAAGTATTAACGCTGGCATGCCGGCATGTCGTGTTCGGTCGTGGAGCGAGCCGAGCCAGGGACGGTTCTAAGAAACGAAAAAATTATGTCGCGTAGGTCTAACGACCGAAACCTATGTCTTTTGTTAGCGTAGCCACCGGCCAGGCCGGTACGGATGCCGGGATGGCCCTGGCGCGACCTATGCGGTTAGAATCCGCGGCCTTGCAGGCGGATCCCCGGGGTTTGCTCAAGGGGACACGGGTGCCGTGCCCGAAACCTGCAATCGTCAGTTCCCTGCGGTCCAGCCTGCCGCCGGGTATAAAATCGAGAGACGCGCTGTTGCGCCTTCAGGTGTAGCGACTATGACGCACATTTCCGAACGACTCCTGGTACAGGCCCACCTGGCCGCCAAGCAACCCCGTGTGTTGAGCGAGCAGGAGAGCGCCGAGCATCGCGCGGCGATCGCGGCCGAACTGAAGGCGCAAAATGCTGTACTGGTGGCGCATTACTACTGCGACCCGGTGATCCAGGCGTTGGCCGAGGAGACCGGCGGTTGCGTATCCGATTCGCTGGAGATGGCCCGTTTCGGCAACCAGCATCCGGCGCAGACGGTGGTCGTGGCCGGGGTGCGCTTCATGGGCGAGACGGCGAAGATCCTCAACCCTGAGAAGCGTGTGCTGATGCCGACCCTCGAAGCGACCTGCTCGCTCGACCTGGGCTGCCCGGTGGATGAATTCTCGGCATTCTGCGACCAGCACCCGGAACGGACCGTGGTGGTCTATGCGAACACCTCCGCGGCGGTGAAGGCACGCGCAGACTGGGTCGTGACCTCCAGTTGCGCGGTGGAGATCGTCGAACACCTGATGGACAACGGCGAGCCCATCCTCTGGGCGCCGGACCAGCACCTGGGACGCTACATCCAGCGCGAGACGGGGGCCGACATGCTGCTCTGGGATGGCGCCTGCATCGTCCACGAGGAGTTCAAGGCCAAGCAGCTGGAAGACATGAAGGCGCTCTACCCGGACGCCGCCATCCTGGTCCACCCCGAATCGCCGGAAAGCGTGGTCGCGCTGGCCGATGCCGTGGGCTCGACCAGCCAGTTGATCAAGGCCGCGCAGACCCTGCCGAACAAGACCTTCATCGTCGCCACCGATCGCGGCATCTTCTACAAGATGCAGCAGTTGTGCCCGGACAAGGATTTCATCGAGGCCCCCACCGCCGGCAACGGCGCCGCCTGCCGCAGCTGCGCGCACTGCCCGTGGATGGCGATGAACACGCTCGAGCGGACCCTGGCCTGCCTGCGCGAGGGCAGCGGGGAAATCTTCGTCGACCCGGCGTTGATCCCGAGGGCGGTCCGTCCGCTGAAGCGCATGCTCGACTTCACCCAGGCCGCGCGCCTGCGCCAGGCCGGGAACGCCTGATCCTGGCGAGGGCGTGCCGCTGCGTAGGGCGAGTAAGCGCGGTGCGGTTGTTCGCCCAACCCCCTGTTTCGATGAGCTTCGCCGGGTGTTTTTCCTCGGATATGCCGCTCAGCGGAACATTTCCTTGACCATCTTTTCCTGCTGGCGAATTTCCTGCTGGCGAGCGTCGAGTCGCGCAGCCAGTTGGAAGTTGCCGCCAGCGCGGCGCTTGGCGAAATCGAGCTGCTCGATGGCGGCCTGGTAGTCGCCGGTCAGAGACAGGTACTCGGCACGGGCCTGGTGCACGCCGATGGCGTTGTTGGTCAGGCTGCGCACCTCGGCCAGACGGTTCCAGACATCCGGGTCCAGCGGCCGCGCCTTGCTCAGGTCGTCGAGGATCTTCTCCGATTCCTGCGGCTTGCCCATCTTCAGCATCAGGTCGGCGCGCACCTGTTTCAGCGGGTAGCTGCTGGGGAACTGGGCGAGCATCTTCTTCAACCGCTGATCGGCATCCGGAAGGCGGTTGGCGGTGATGTCCAGCTCGACCTGGGCCAGGTTGTAGGCCACGTCGTTGGGTGCCTTCGCCAGCAATTGCCTGAGGTTGTCACGGGCATCGTTGAGCTGGCCGATGCGCGTCTGCGAGATGGCCAGTCCGTAGCGCGCGGCATCCAGCTTGGGATTGTCGTTGAGCATGGCGCGGAAGCGCTTGCCGGCCATCCCCGGGGTTTCCTCGAAGAGCAACTGGGTGCGCGCGCGCATCTGCTGGTAGCGCAGGCTGTCTTCCTTGCCGCCCTGGGGATACTGTTCGGCGCGGTTGCGGGTGTCGGCGATACGCGATTCGGTGACCGGGTGGGTGAGGAGGAACTCCGGCGGCTTGCCGTCGTAGCGGTACTGCCGCGCCAGGCGCTCGAACATGTTCGGCATCGAGCGCGGATCGTAACCGGCGCGAACCATGTTGGTGACGCCGACGCGGTCGGCTTCCTGCTCGTTCTGCCGGGAAAAGCGCAACTGGTTCTGGATCGCCGCCGCCTGGGTCCCGGCGATCGCCGCGATACCCGCATCCCCTGCGCCGGCGGCCGCGGCGACGATGCCGGCGAGCATCGCTGCCATCACCGGCAGTTGCATGCGCTGCTGTGCCTCGATGCCGCGGGCGAAGTGGCGCTGGATCAGGTGGCCGAGTTCGTGGGCCAGCACCGCGGCATACTCGCCTTCGGTCTGGGCGTTGAGCAGTAGCCCGCCGTTGACCCCGATCACGCCGCCGGGCGCGGCGAAGGCGTTGATCTGTGCGTCGCGGATGAGGATGAAGGCCAGCCGGTGGTCCTGCAGGTCGCTGGTTTCGGCCAGCCGGTAGACGCTGCTTTCGACGAAGTCCTTGAGCTGCGGGTCGGAGATCGCATCGACCTGGTTGCGCAGCATGCTCAGCCAGGCGCGGCCCAGCTGGAACTCCTGCTCCGGCGAAACGATCGAGGAAGATGCGTCGCCCAGGGAGGGCAGATCGTCCGACATGACCGGCGAAGCGAGCATGCAGGCGAGCGTCAACAGGGCAGGGCGCAGTACATTCATGCAGGAGGCTCAGGTTGGCAAAGGCCTTACTTTAGCCGTTGGTTATCGGCACTGCCTAGGTATCTGCCCGAGACCCGAAGCTGTTGGACTTCGAGCGCCGTTTCAACTGGCCAGCGGCGGATAGGCTTGGGTATGCTTGTCGGCCCTTCGGGAGAGGCTGTCATGACGGATAACGATTCATCCCCCCTGGTATGTGACGCGGAGCTGGATGCCAGTGGTCTCAATTGTCCGCTGCCCCTGCTAAAGGCCAAGCTGGAGCTGAACCGCCTGCCCAGCGGCGGGGTGCTCAAGGTGATCGCCACCGATGCCGGGTCGCAGCGAGACTTCCGGGCCTTCGCCCAGCTCGCCGGCCATGAACTGCTGCGCGAAGAGGCCGCCGAAGGCGTCTATCGATACTGGCTGCGCAAGCGTTAGCGGAGCCTTCGCCGTTCCGATTCAGGATTTCCGATGATCAAGGTGTTACGCGACTGGATGCAGCGCTACTTCTCCGACGAGGAGGCAGTGGTGCTGGCGATCATGCTGGTGCTCGGCTTCAGCGTCATCCTCGCCTTCGGCGGGATGCTCGCGCCGGTACTGGCGGCGATGGTGATCGCCTTCCTGATCCAGGGCGTGGTCGGCATGCTGGAACGCTTCCGGGTGCCGCACCTGTTCGCCGTGTGGCTGGTCTACAGCCTGTTCCTCGGCTTGCTGGCGCTGTTCCTGGTGGTCCTGCTGCCGCTGCTCTGGCAGCAATTGTTCACCCTGTTCAACGAACTGCCGCGGATGCTCGGCGAATGGCAGAGCGTGCTGCTGATGCTGCCCGAGCGCTATCCCAGCCTGATCAGCGAGGAGCAGGTGCTCAAGGCCATCGAGACCGCGCGCGGCGAATTCGGCCAGATCGGCCAGTGGGCGCTGACCTCGTCGCTGGCCAGCCTGCCGGTGGTGGTGAACGTCATGATCTACCTGGTGCTGGTGCCGATCCTGGTGTTCTTCTTCCTCAAGGACAAGAAGCGCTTCCATACCTGGTTCCACCGCTACCTGCCGCGCGAGCGCGGGCTGATGAAACAGGTCTGGGCCGAGATGAACCAGCAGATCGCCAATTACATTCGCGGCAAGGTCATCGAGATCGTTATTACCGGCGCGGTGACCTACATCGCCTTCGCCTACCTGGGGCTCAACTACGCAGCGCTGCTGGCCCTGCTGGTCGGCCTGTCGGTGGTGGTGCCGTACATCGGCGCGGTGGTGGTGAGCGTACCGGTGGCGATGATCGCCTTCTTCCAGTGGGGCTGGAGCGACCAGTTCATCTACCTGATGGTGGCCCACGCGATCATCCAGGCGCTGGATGGCAACGTGCTGGTGCCGCTGCTGTTCTCCGAGGCGGTGAACCTGCACCCGGTGGCGATCATCTGCGCGGTGTTGCTGTTCGGCGGGCTCTGGGGCTTCTGGGGCGTGTTCTTCGCGATCCCCCTGGCGACCCTGGTGAAAGCGGTGCTGGATGCCTGGCCCAAGGACCTTCCCGAGACTCCGGCAGCCACGCGATAGCATCGGCCGCATGAAAAATGCAAAAGGCCGCGGATGCGGCCTTTTTTTTCGGGGCGGGGCTCAGGCGCCGTTGAGCGCCTGGGCGGCGGCGAGAACCGCGTCGACATGCCCGGGCACCTTCACGCCGCGCCACTCCTGGCGCAGTACGCCGTCCCTGTCGATCAGGAAGGTGCTGCGGTCGACGCCCATGTATTCCTTGCCGTAGAGCTTCTTCAGCTTGATCACGTCGAACAGCTGGCAGACCGCTTCATCCTTGTCGCTGATCAGCTCGAAGGGGAATTCCTGTTTGCACTTGAAGTTCTCGTGGGACTTCAGGCCGTCGCGGGAGATGCCGAAGACCTCGGTATTGGCCTTCTGGAACGCCGCGTACTGGTCGCGGAAGCCCTGGCCCTCGGTGGTGCAACCGGGGGTGCTGTCCTTCGGGTAGAAGTACAGGACGACCTGCTTGCCCTTCAGCGCGGACAGGGTCACCTCCTTGCCGCTGGTTGCGGGGGCGGTGAAGTCGGGTACGGGTTTGTCGATTGCGACCGGCATGGCTCGGCTCCTCAGGGGTGTTGGGGGCGCCAGGGTTCGATCAGGGCATCCAGGTTCAGGGCGTCGGCGAAGTCCAGGAACTGGTCGCGCAGCCAACTGATCTGGGTGCCGGCGGGCAGCGTCACGGTAATCGTGGCGTTGAGCATGGTGGTGTTGGTGTGCGGCGCCTGGTAGGTGTCGCAGGTCAGGTTCTCCAGCTCGATGTTGTGGTCGATGAAGAACTGGCAGAGTTCGTTGAGGATGTCCGGGCGATACACCGCGCTGACATAGGCCACGTAAGGCAACGCCTGGGCGCGGGTCACGTGGGCGTTGCTGCGGGTCATGCTGAGGGTGATGTCGCCGCGCTTGGTGAGGGCCGGCAGGCTGCCCTCGAGGCGGGCGAGGGCATCCCAGCTTCCGGAGATCTGCAGCACCAGGGCGCTGAACTCTCCGTGGCGGGTCAGGCGGCTGCTGACCACGGCGCAGCGGCTCTCGACGCAGGCGCGGCAGAGCAGGGTGGTCAGCTCCATCGGATTGGGGCCGAGGGCGCTGATCAGAAGGAATTGTTCGCGGGGTTGGCTGGTGGACATTCAACTTTCCTGGAATACGCTGGCGGCACGGGCCGTACCTAAAGCGGGAAGGGTAGCGAAAAGCGCCGCCGAGGGAAACGTCTGCCGCCTGTCAGCGGCTTCCGACGAGGTGGCGCTCGTCTTGTGCAAGGCCTGCCGCCGACAGTACCATTACCGCTTTAATTTCGCGGCAGGAGCGGTTGCATGATTGCGGGCAGTATGGTGGCACTGGTCACCCCCTTCGATGCTCAGGGTCGACTGGACTGGGACAGCCTCGCCAAGCTGGTGGACTTCCACTTGCAGGAAGGCACCAACGCCATCGTCGCCGTCGGCACCACCGGTGAATCGGCCACGCTGGACGTGGAAGAGCACATCCAGGTGATCCGTCGCGTGGTCGACCAGGTCAAGGGCCGCATCCCGGTGATCGCCGGCACCGGCGCCAACTCCACCCGCGAGGCGGTGGCGCTGACCGAGGCCGCGAAAAGCGGCGGCGCCGACGCCTGCCTGCTGGTGACGCCGTACTACAACAAGCCGACCCAGGAAGGCATGTACCAGCACTTCCGCCATATCGCCGAAGCCGTTGCGATCCCGCAGATCCTCTACAACGTACCGGGCCGCACCTCCTGCGACATGCTTCCGGAGACCGTCGAGCGCCTGTCCAAGGTGCCGAACATCATCGGCATCAAGGAGGCCACCGGCGACCTGCAACGCGCCAAGGAAGTCATCGAGCGCGTCGGCAAGGACTTCCTCGTCTATTCCGGCGACGACGCCACGGCCGTCGAGCTGATGCTGCTGGGTGGCAAGGGCAACATCTCCGTGACCGCCAACGTCGCGCCGCGCGCCATGAGCGACCTGTGCGCCGCCGCCATGCGCGGCGACGCCGCAGCCGCGCGCGCCATCAACGATCGCCTGATGCCGCTGCACAAGGCGCTGTTCATCGAATCCAACCCCATTCCGGTGAAGTGGGCCCTGCATGAGATGGGTCTGATCCCCGAGGGCATCCGCCTGCCCCTGACCTGGCTCAGCCCGCGTTGCCACGAGCCGCTGCGTCAGGCCATGCGCCAGACCGGCGTATTGGCTTGATCAAGGAGCTCCACGCAATGAAGCGACTGGCTGGACTGACCGCCCTCGCCCTGGTTATCGGCAACACTTCCGGCTGCGGCTGGCTGTGGGGGCCGGAGGGCTATTTCCGCGACCGCGGTGACGACTACCTCGGCGCCCGCGAAACGCCTCCCATGCAATTGCCCGAAGGGGTGCACAGCAAGCCGCTCGATCCGCTGCTGCCGATTCCGCTGAACGTCGCCACCACCCACGAAAAAGAGGGTGAGTACGAGGTTCCGCGTCCGCAGCCGCTGGCCAACGCCGGCGACATCAGCGACTACAGCCTGCAGCGCAGCGGTGATAGCCGCTGGGTCGTGGCCCAGCGTCCGCCGGCGGAAGTCTGGCCGGTGGCCCGGCAGTTCTTCGAGGAGAACGGTTTCCGCATCGCCGACGAGCGCCCGCAGACCGGCGAGTTCAGTTCCGACTGGCAATCGCTGTCGCAGCTTTCCGCGCCGCTGGCACGCCGCCTTAGCAGCCGCGTGAGCGGTGTCGAGCCGGACGGCCAGGCACGGGTTCGGGTGCGTATCGAGCCCGGCGTGCAAAGCAATACCAGCGAGGTCTACGTGCTCAGCCAGACCCGCGCCGCCGGTGACACCAGCAGCCCGAGCTGGCCGAGCAAGTCGGTGGCGCCGAGCCTCGACGCGGCGCTGCTCGACGAGATGGTCGCGAGCATGGCGCGCAGCGCCGAGCAGGGCGGCTCGGTCTCCCTGCTGGCAGCCAACTCGATCTACGACACGCCCGGCACCTTCGAGTTGAGCAAGGACGGCAGCGGCAACCCGGTGCTGACCTTGCAATCCGACTTCGACCGCTCCTGGGTCAGTGTCGGGCGTGCCCTGGATAACGCCGATATCCGCGTCGACGACCTCAACCGCAGCCTTGGCGTGTACTACGTGAACATCGCCGAAGGGGCGAAGAAGCCCGACGAAGACAAGCCCGGGTTCTTCAGTCGCCTGTTCGGCGGCGGCGAGAAGACCAAGGAAGAGGAAGACGCCAAGGCGCAGCGCTACCAGGTCCGCCTGACCACCGTCAGCGACGCCGTGCAGGTCACCGTCGACAAGGACATCAACACCTCTGCGCCGGCCGATGTCGCGCAAAACGTACTGGAAAAACTCCAGGAGAGCATGCGCAATGCGGTTCGCGGTTCTGGGCAGCGGAAGCCGGGGCAATTCGGCCTTGGTGAGCAGTTCTGACACCCGGATACTGATCGATTGCGGCTTCCCGCTGCGTGAAATCATCAAGCGTCTGGCGCGCCTGGGGCTGAGCCCCGCGCAGCTGGACGCGATCCTGGTCACGCACGAACACGCCGATCACATCCATGGCGTCGAACTGCTGGCGCGGCATTACCAAATCCCGGTCTATCTCAGTGCGGGTACCCTGAGCGGCATGCGCCGCCCGGTGCACCCCGCCGAGCTGTTGAGGGCCGGCCAGCGCCTGGCGATCCGCGGGCTGGAAGTGCAGGTGGTTGGCGTCTCGCACGACGCCCGCGAGCCTACCCAGTTCGTGCTGTCCGATGGGCAGCGGCGCTTCGGCATGCTCACCGATCTGGGAATGGCCACGGCCGAGGTGCTGGAGTGCTATCGTGCGGTGGATGCTCTGGTGGTCGAGGCCAACCACGACAGCACGATGCTTGCCGGTGGCCCGTATCCCTATTTTCTCAAGGCCCGCGTAGGCGGTTCGCGAGGGCACTTGAACAACCATCAGTCCGCAGAACTGGTGAAGCAGCTGGATTGGGGCCGCATGCAGCACCTGGTGCTGGCCCATCTCAGCGAAAAGAACAACTCGCCGCAGCTGGCCCGGCAAACCTTCGTCGACACCCTCGGGTGCGATCCGGACTGGCTGCAGGTGGCCGATCAGCATTCAGGCCTGGATTGGCGCGAGATCGCCTAGGCCCTATTACCCGTAAGCGGAGCCCATCATGGAAAAACGCGAAGAACTCTACCGCGGCAAAGCCAAGTCGGTTTACCAGACCGACGATGCCGATCGTCTCATCCTGCTGTTCCGCAACGACACCTCCGCCTTCGACGGCAAGCGCATCGAACAGCTCGATCGCAAGGGCGCGGTGAACAACAAGTTCAACGCCTTCATCATGCAGAAGCTGGAAGCTGCCGGCATTCCGACCCAGTTCGACAAGCTGCTGTCGGATACCGAGTGCCTGGTGAAGAAGCTCGACATGATCCCGGTCGAGTGCGTGGTGCGCAATTTCGCCGCCGGCAGCCTGGTGCGTCGCCTCGGCGTGGAAGAGGGCATCGCCCTGACTCCTCCCACCTTCGAGTTGTTCCTGAAGAACGACGCCCTGGGCGATCCGTTCATCAATGAATCCCACGTCCAGGCCTTCGGCTGGGCCACTCCCGAGCAACTGGCGCAGATGAAGACCTATTCCTTCAAGGTCAATGAAGTGCTGAACAAGCTGTTCGACGACGCCGGCCTGCTGCTGGTGGACTTCAAGCTGGAGTTCGGCCTGTTCCATGGCCAGATCGTCCTCGGCGACGAGTTCAGCCCGGACGGCTGTCGTCTGTGGGACAAGGAAACCCGCAAGAAGATGGACAAGGACCGCTTCCGCCAGGGCCTCGGCGATGTGATCGAAGCCTACGAAGAGGTAGCCAAGCGCCTGGGCGTGCCGCTTTAACCTCTAAATGCGCGCAACCATCTGAAAGAACGCGAAAAAATCTTCAAGAAAGCTTCGCGTTCTTCGTACAAGCTGGTATCATGCGCGCCGCACGGAGAGATGCCGGAGTGGTCGAACGGGACGGATTCGAAATCCGTTGAGTCAGCAATGGCTCCTAGGGTTCAAATCCCTATCTCTCCGCCATTACATATGAGCAAAGCCCCTGGAATGCCTGGCGTTCCAGGGGCTTTGTCTTTTCTGGCGAGCGTTCGGGCGTCCCCTCTGCGGGGCGGGCGAGAAAGCCGTGCCATGGTTTCGGGTATTGGCCAGGTCGTGCAGTTCTCCTAGGAATGCTGCGGGCCCTTCCTTCGTTCTGTCCTTCCTTCTCCTCTGGGTGGTCGTCCCGCTCTGTCTGGGTTTCGTGGGTGCGCTGAGCGCGCATTTCTCCATTGCTTCCGATTTTCTGTCCTTCGAGCGCCGGGTCGGGCGACCTGCCGGTTTCGATGGTCGGGGCGGTTCTTCTTAGTATCCCGGCGCTTGAAGGCGCCGCGGATGTGTGGCCGAGCTGCATGGCACGGTTTCCTTCCAGCGGACAGCCAGGTTATCGGTTTGTGCCGAGTCCCGGAGCCGGGGCTGGGGAGGAAGAAATGCGACCGCTCGTTTCCGTCGTTTGCGCCTGTTTCAATATCTCGAAGTATCTGGACGAGGCGATTGCCAGCATCTACGCGCAGGGCTATCCCAATCTCGAGTTGATCGTGGTGGATGACGGATCCACGGACGACACCTATGAGCGTCTCGCCATGCTCCGCGAGCGTCACGGTTTCCAGCTCTACCGCCAGGCTAACCGAGGGGTGAGCGATGCGCTCAATCACGGTTTGCGTCATGCGCGGGGGGAGTTCGTGATGACTCCCGACCTCGACGACATTGTCCTGCCTGGAGTGCTCGACACGCGCGTCGACTACTTGCTTGCGCACCCCGAGGTCGGGTGCGTGGGCGGTTTCAATATCTGTATCGACAGTGCCGGTAACGAAGTGGCGCGAGACGGTTTCAGCGAGGGTTGTGTGGAGCGTTGGGGGTTCGATGCAGCATTGGCCGAGACCCTGGTGGTCATGCCGCTTACGGCGCTCTACCGCATGGACGCGATGAAGCGGGCGGATTTCTTCGACCCGTCGATTCGCGTGCAGGATTTCCAGATCACCCTCAGGATCGCGGCGCAGGGCTATGAAATTCATCGACTACCGGCCTACATGGGGCGTTATCGTCGGCATGGAAGCGGTCTGTCCGGCAGGTACAAGCTCAATTACGAGGCGGATATGCAAGCCATCGAGCCTTATCGGGCTCACCCGAATTATCGCCGGGCCCGGCAACTGATCCTGAACAAGGCGCTGAAGAAGGCTGTTGTCCAGGATGGGCGATATGCCTGGCAGCTGTTCCGCTCGGTGCCGCTGCGGGCGTGGGACCGGGTGACGCTGAAGCGATTCTGGCGCTTCCTCCGTTATCTGCCGGTCCTCGGGTTGAAAGGTGGTACCGACGTCGCGGGTCGATAACGGCGGGCCGGCTAATCTTTCAGTGGGTTGAATATCATTTCAGGATTTCCCCTTCAGTGCCTCGCCCTGGGGAAATAGCGCGCGGCTCACGAAGCGCGCGGTATCCCGCAGGCTGGTGCCGATCCGTTCCAGGTCGTCGGGCTGGTGCTGGGCGCTGATGCCGATCGCGGAGATGGCGAAGCGCGGTTGTCCGTCGCGGTCGGTGATGGCGCTGGCGACCATGCTCACGCCGCGGTAAAGGTGTTCCTGGTCGATAGCCCAGCCGCGCTCGACGGCCTCGGTCGCTTCGGCCTGGTAGCGCTCGAAGCTCGGCGGATTTTCCCAGCGCACGCGGGTCAGTCGGCGGCGCAGTTCGTCCTCCGGCAGTTCGCGCAGGCCGGCAATGCAACGCCCGGCGGCGCCGACCAGTTCCGGCAGGCGCGTGCCGACGGCGACGTTGACGTGGGCGACGGGCGGCGCGGCAAGGGCGATGACGCGGATGTGCGCATCGTCGGTGACTTGCCACAGGGCGATGAGGATGTGGTGGGCAAGGCTTAGTCGCTCCAGCTCTGGCTGGATCAGGTCGGCATAGCTGCGTCCGACGAATCCTACGGCCAGTTCCGACAGGCCAAGGCCCAGTTGGTAGGTCTTGCCCGCATCGTCGAAGGAGGTCAGTCGTTCGTTGCTCAGGGTGCGCAGGATATTGAAGGCGCTGCTCGGGCTGATACCGGTGGCGCGAGCGATGGCGGCCACGCCTTGCGGTCCGTCGGCGTGGGCCAGGTGGCGAAGTATCTGAATGGCGTTCACTACCGCGCCGACATCTTTGCTGCTGGTGCCTTTGGTTGTGGCGTCCTTGGTCATTTTTCCTCTTTTCATTCAGTATTGTGATTGACATTCACGATAGTGAATATATTCTGGCCTTCCGGAACGTACAACCGGGGGCGGAAGCAGTATCCGGTTCGGCGTCCAGCGCGATGCACTTTGCAGCAAAGGTCGACAAGAACAAAGGAGAAACCTCGTGGCAGATCTTCCCGATGGCAGTACTCCGGGACCTGAGGCGCAGTACCTTGCGTTTCTCGCCCAGGGCCGTTTCATGTTGCAGCGCAGCCGTTCCAGCGGTCGCCATGTGTTCTACCCGCGCCAGTTGGTGCCGGGTAGCGGCGAGACTGATCTCGAGTGGGTTCCCGCCAGCGGCCTGGGTACGCTCTACGCGATCACTGTCAATCGCTCCCGCGGCGGCAATCACAATGTCGCGCTGGTCGACCTGGACGAGGGCGTGCGCATGATGTCGCGGATCGACGGGCACCAGAGCCTGCCGATCGGCACCCGTGTGCAGGCGCGCATCGTCGAGCAGGATGGTGCCAATGTCGTGGTGTTCGTTCCCCACCAGGAGGGACGACCATGAGCGCAGCCATCCGTGGCAAGACCGCCATCGTCGGCATCGGTAGCGCCGGCGTCGGCGAGGCGCCGGGCTACAGCGCCATCGAACTGCTCGGCCAGGCGTCGCTCAGGGCCATTGCCGATGCCGGCCTGAAGCTTTCCGACATCGACGCGATCTTCGCAGCCACCAGCTCCCATGCCTTTCCCACCTTGTCGGTCGCCGAATACCTCGGCATCCGCCCGAAATTCGTGGATGGCACCAATATCGGCGGCTCCAGTTTCGAGCTGCACCTGCTGCAGGCCACTTTGGCACTGGAGGCCGGTCTCTGCGACGCTGCGCTGATCTGCTACGGCTCCAACCAGCGAACCGCCGGCGGCCGCCTGGTATCGATGAGCGAGCCACAATGGCACGAGACGCCCTACAAGCCGCGCCACCCGATCACCGCCTATGCCCTGGCGGCCAGCCGGCACATGCACCAGTACGGCACCACACGCGAGCAGCTCGCCGAGGTGGCGGTCTCTGCCCGGCAATGGGCCAACCTGAATCCCGAGGCGTTCGCCCGCGGACCGTTGAGCGTCGATGACGTCCTTGCCGCGCGGATGGTCAGCGACCCGCTGAGCGCCGCCGACTGCTGCCTGGTCACCGACGGCGGCGGCGCCTGCGTGGTAGTGCGCGCCGAGCGCGCCCGCGACTTGCCCAATGCGCCGGTGTACTTCCTTGGCGCGGCCGGAGCGCAGTGGCATCGCTCGATCGTGTCGATGCCCGACCTCACCGTGACGGCGGCCTCGGAAAGCGCTCCGCGAGCCATGCAGATGGCCGGTGTGCGGCACGCCGACATCGACCTGGTGATGCTCTACGACGCCTTTACCATCAACACCCTGCTGTTCCTCGAGGACCTGGGATTCTGCGCCAAGGGCGAGGGCGGCCCATTCGTCCAGGGCGGACGCATCGCGCCCGGCGGCGAGTTGGCGGTGAACACCAACGGTGGCGGGCTGTCCTGCGTGCATCCGGGGATGTACGGGATGTTCCTGATCATCGAGGCGGTGACCCAGCTCCGCCGCCAGGGCGGCGAGCGGCAGTTGGCCAAGGCCGACGTGGCGTTGCTGCACGGCAACGGCGGCACGCTGTCCAGCCAGGTAACCGCGTTGCTCGGTACCGGCGACACGCTCTAGACCCCTGGCCGACAGGCCTTCCGGGCGCTGCCGTGGCGGCGTCCCGCGGGCGCGCTCGCCCGCGAGAAGGTTGTCGTGCCGGCCACAGACAAACGGATCAGGTGAACCCATGTCAGCGAACCACTCGCAACAGCTCATCGACGCTCCCCGTTTCGCCAGTCTTACTCCATTGATCGAACCACGCTCGGTCGCGGTGATCGGCGCTTCCAGCGACCCGACCCGCATCGGTGGCCGACCCATCGCCTACATGCTGCGCCATGGCTATGCCGGGCAAATCCTCCCGGTCAATCCGAACCGTGCTGAAATCCAGGGGCTACCGGCCTTCGCCAGCGTCGCGGAGCTGCCGCAGGCACCGGACGCGGCCATTGTCGCGGTGCCTGCGCCTCAGGTGCTGGAGACCGTCCGGGCACTGGGCCGCCAGGGGGCGCGCAGTGCCATCGTGTTCTCTTCCGGATTCAGCGAGGTCGGCGAGGCCGGCGCGGCGATGCAGGATGCGGTGGTAGCCGCTGCCCGCGAGTACGGTATGCGTCTGCTCGGTCCGAATGCGCTGGGCGCGTTCAACAGTAACCTCGGTTACTACGCGTTCTTCTCCACCAGCCTGGAACGTGGCGTACCGCTGCCCGGCCGGGTAGGCATCGCCACCCAGTCCGGCGCATACGGCGCGCACCTGCTCGGCATGGCGCGCGAGCGCCGCCTGGGAACCCCTATCTGCGTGGCCACCGGTAACGAGGCCGACGTCACCCTGGGCGACAGCATCGGCTGGCTGGTGGAGTCGCCGGAGATCGACGTGGTGATGGCCTACGCCGAATCCATCCGCAACGTCGACAGCTTCCTCGCCGCCCTGGAGGCCGCGCATCGCGCCGGCAAGCCGGTGATCCTGCACAAGGTCGGGCGCAGCGCCCTGGGTAGCCGCGCGGCGCTGTCCCACACCGCTTCGCTGGCCGGCGACGACAAGGTGCTGGACGCCGTGCTGGGCGACTATGCGGTGATCCGCGCCAGGACCACCGAGGAACTGATGGACATCGCCTACCTCGCCACCCGGCGTATCTATCCGGTGGGCAACAGCCTCGGCATGATCACCGTCAGCGGCGGCGCCGGGATCATCGTCAGCGATGTCGCCGAGGAAGTCGGCCTGCCGATGCCGCCGATGCCGGACATGGCCCAGGAGCGGCTGAAGGCACGGCTGTCCTTCGCTTCGCCGATCAACCCGGTGGACTGCACCGCGCAGGCCCTGAACGACCTGACGCTGGTGCGCGACTTTACCGAGTCGATGGTGGTCGACGGTGGCTACCGTTCGCTGCTCGCCTTCTTCACCCAGGCCGGCACCGCCGCCTCCATCGGCGCGCGTCTGGCCGAGCAGTTCCGGCGGATCAAGGAGGCTCATCCCGAGCGTCTGTTCGTGGTCTCGGTGATGGGCGAGGGGGAGGAGCTGGCACCCTACGAGGAGGCCGGCTTCGCACTGTTCGAAGACCCCACCCGGGCGGTAGTGGCGATCCAGGCCATGGGGCGGTTCGGCGAAGCCTTCGCCCGGCCGTTGCGCCTGCGCCGGCCTGCCGGCGGGCTACAGTTGCCCGCCTCCACGCCCGGCGAAGCCGAGGCCAAGCGCCTGCTGGCGCGCGCCGGTATCGAGTCCGCCGCCGAGGCGGTGCTGGGCAGTGCCGAAGAGGCGGTTGCCTTCGCCGAGGGCATCGGATACCCGGTGGTGCTGAAGCTCGCCTCGGCGGACATCCAGCACAAGTCGGAAATCGGCGGCGTGCTGCTTGGCGTAAGCGATGCGGACGCGGTACGCGCCGGTTTCCAACTGCTCCTGCGCCGGGCCGCCGAGAAGGCGCCGCAGGCGCGTCTCAATGGCGTCCTGGTGGCGCGCCAACTGCAGGGCGGGGTGGAGTGCTTCATGGGGATCCAGCGCGATCCGCTGTTCGGCCCGGTGGCGCTGTTCGGCCTGGGCGGGATCTTCGTCGAAGTGCTGCAGGACGTGGTGTTCCGCCGCTGCCCGTTCGAGGTCGACGAAGCCGAGGCGATGATCCGTAGCATCAGAGGCGCGCCGCTCCTGTTCGGCGCGCGTGGCCGGCCGCGGGCCGACGTCGCGGCGCTGGCACGGCTGCTGTCGAATCTCTCGCGGTTCGCCTGGGAGGCGGGAGAGCGCTTGCGCTCGGTGGACCTCAACCCGGTCATCGCCTTGCCGGAGGGCCAGGGCGCCTGGGCGGTGGATGCGGTGTTGGAAGTCGAGGAGGTGGCCGATGGCGCTCGATCCTGAGGTGCTCCTGAACTACCCGATCCCCGAAGTACGCCAGCGCTACAGCCGGCGCGACAGCGCCTTCTACGCATTGAGCCTCGGTCTGGGCGGCGACCCGCTGGACGAGCGCCAACTGGCCTACGTCGATCCGTGCCGCGATCTCCAGGCATTGCCGTGCATGGCCCTGGTGCTCGGTCATCCGGGCTTCTGGCTGGGCAATCCGGCGACTGGCGTGGACGCGCTGCGCCTGGTTCACGGCGAGCAGCGCCTGGAGTGGCGGCGGCCGTTGCCGGCGGAAGGCGAGGTGATCGGCCGGACCCGGGTCACCGGTCTGGTAGACAAGGGCGCCGACAAGGGCGCGCTGCTCTACAGCGAGAAGGTGCTCAGCGACGCGCTCAGCGGCGAGGTGCTGGCTGTCGCCCGCAGCACCACCTTCCTTCGCGGCGACGGCGGCTTCGGTGGTTCCCGGCAGGTGCCGGAAACGCCGCATCGCTTGCCTGAACGGACACCCGACCTGCGACTCGACCTGCCGACCCGTCCGGAGCAGGCCCTGTACTACCGCCTCAACGGCGACGACAACCCGCTCCACGCGGAGCCCGCGGCAGCGCTGCGGGCCGGCTTCCCGCGGCCGATCCTGCATGGCCTGTGCACCCTCGGCGTGGCATTCCACGCGGTGTTGCGCGGGCTCGCCGACTACCGCGCGGAGCAACTGGGACATCTGCAGGTGCGTTTCTCGGCTCCGGTGTTTCCCGGCGAGACCTTGCGTACCGAGATGTGGAGCGACGGCTCGTTCCGCACTCGCGTCGTCGAGCGCGATGTGGTGGTGCTGGACAACGGCCGGGTAGGTCCGCCGCCAGAGCGGCCGGACTGAAGCGAAGGGCGGCGGCGCGAGGGAACGACCGTCGGGCTGCCGTGAAGATCAACCGAAATCCTGCTTGCGAGAACAAGAATAATGAATGCAACCGCGCTTTCCCCGAACCCGGCGCCGGCCATTTCCCGGCGCACCATGCTGATCGCCTTCGTCTTCTGCTTCCTCGGCCTGCTCGCCGACGGCGTCGACCTGATGTTCCTGGCCTACAGCCTCAACAGCCTGAAGGCCGAATTCGGCCTGAGCAACTTCGAAGCCGGCTCCCTCGGCAGCCTGACTCTCGCCGGCATGGCCGTCGGTGGTATCTATGGCGGCTGGTGCTGCGACCGCTTCGGCCGGGTGCGAGTGGTGACCTGGACCATCGTGCTGTTCTCCATCGGTACCGCGTTGCTGGGGCTGACCCAGAACTACTGGCAGTTCGCGCTGATCCGCTTCGTCGCCTCGCTCGGCCTCGGCTCGCTGTTCGTCGCCTGCAACATCCTGATGTCCGAGTGCGTCGGAACCAGGTACCGCACCACCATCCTCGCCGCCATGCAGGCCGGCTGGACCGTGGGCTACCTGGTGGCGACCCTGCTGGCGGGGCAGATCATCCCCGAGTTCGGCTGGCGCGCCTTGTTCTTCACCGCCGTGGCGCCGGCGCTGGTCTGCCTGGCCCTGCGGCCCTGGGTGCCGGAGTCGCCGTCCTGGCTCGCGGCCCAGGCCGGGCGCCAGCGTCCCGGCGCGGCTCCGCAGAGCCACGCCGAGGCTGGCGGCGCCGGCCCGCTGGGACGGATGCTGGGCGATCCGGAAACGCGCGGCATGTTCCTGCTCTGGAGCCTCACCTCCTGCTTCCTGCTGTTCGGCTACTACGGCACCAACAACTGGATGCCGTCCTACCTGGAGAGCGAGTTGGGGATGAACTTCAAGTCGATGACCGGCTACATGGTCGGCACCTACAGTGCGATGATCCTCGGCAAGGTCGCCGCCGGCGTCTGCGCCGATCTCTTCGGCCGGCGCCTGACCTTCGCCGCCGGGGCCATCGGCAGCGCCGCCTTCATGCCGTTGATCGTGTTCTACCACTCGCCTTCCAACATCCTCTGGATCCTCATCACCTTCGGCTTCATCTATGGCGTTCCGGTCGGGGTGCTGGCCACCTACATGACCGAGAGCTTCTCCACCCGCGTCCGCGGCTCGGCGGTGGGCACCGCCTACAACCTGGGTCGTATCGGCGCGGCGGTGGCGCCCGCCGGCATCGGCCTGCTGGCCACCCACGTGTCGATCGGCGCGGGTTTCCTGGTGATGGGCATCACCTACGTGCTCACCGGGTTGATCCCGGCGCTGTTCATTGCGGACCGGCTCTACGACCCGAACCGCGAGTCCCGCGATGCCGAGAGCGCTTCCCGACGGCAAGCGCCGGGCAGTGCCGGGGATACCGCCGAGCGGCGCGCGGCCAAGGCCTGATCCTGCGGAAGGAGTGCACATCCATGAGTTCTTTTCCACGACAGCCAGCGGCGGAGCAGCGGCCCGCCAGCTTCCAGGAGTTCATCGGCCTCGAGCGCTGGACCGATGCCGACGGGGTGGCGCGGGTGCGCCTGGGGCATCGCCCGGAACTGATGAACTACCTGCAACAGTTCCACGGCGGGGTGTTGATGTCGGTGCTGGACGCCGCCATGGCCCAGGCGATCCGTGCCTGCCTGCCGGACTGCTCGATGGTGACCATCGACATGGCTACCCACTTCATGGGTAGCGCCCGCGGCGAGCTTCGTGCGGTTGGCAGGGTGGTGCGACGGACCCGCACGATCTGCTTCTGCACGGCGGAAATCTGCAACGAGGACGGCGAGGTCATCGCCATGGCCTCGGGCAGCTTCAGGTACCGCGCGGCTAAGCCGTAGCGGAGTTCCGGCGGCGCGGCAGCGGAGCCATCCGTCGCGCGTCCGGACCACGGCCTGCGCGGTCGCTCCGCGCGGACAAGCCGGCGCCTCCCGTGCAGATGACGGACGGGCGGACGGCGTATCGACAGGAGGGCGAACAGATGAGTGAGCAAGACGAGTGGGCCGGCGAGCGCGAGCAGCGTCTGCGGATGATCCGCGACAGCGCGGCTTCGCTGGTGCCACGCGACGGCGACCTGACCCGCGTGCGCCGCGGTCGTTTCACCGGTAGCGGGGTGGACCGCCAGGCCTGGCGCGAGGTCTGCGCCATGGGCTGGCCGGCGCTGCGCCTGGATGAAGCGTTGGGCGGCAGCGGCCTGGGCATGAGCGAATACGCGGCGTTGCTGGAGGCGCTGGGGCGCGGCCTGCTGCCCGAGCCGCTGATCGAGGCCGGGCTGGTGGCGCCGCTGCTGCCGGAAGACGAGCGCGTTGCGTTGCTGGCCGCTGAGCGGCTGGTCCTGCCGGCGGGCATCGCCTACCGCGATGGGCGGCGACGCCCTCGTATGCAGCAAGGGCGGTTGCACGGCGAAGTCGCTCACGTACATCTGGCTGGTGCCGCCGATGCCTGGCTGGTGGCCTGCGAGCAGGGCCTGGCGCTGGTCGAGCGCGATGCCGATGGCGTGGAACTGCTCTGCGAGGCGACCCAGGATGGCGCTCACCTGGCGCGCCTGCGTTTCCGCGATGCGCCGGCACGGTGGTTGTCCGGCGAGGTAACGGAACAGGTTCTGGACGAGGCAGCGCTGGCCTGCGCGGCCTATCTGGTCGGACTGATGGATGGCGCCTTCGAGCGAACCCTGGAGTACCTCAAGGTACGTCGCCAGTTCGGCCGCGAGATCGGTAGTTTCCAGGCGCTGCAGCACCGCATGGTCGACCTGAGGATCCAGATCGAACTGTCGCGCGCCATGGTCGAGCAGGCCGCCGCCGCGATCGATGCCGGGGCGTCGGAAAGCGAGCGCCAGCGGCAGGTTTCCAGCGCACGGGTACGGGCCTCGGAAGCGGCTCTGCTGGTGACCCGCCAGGCCATCCAGTTGCACGGCGGCATCGGCTACACCGACGAGGCGGACATCGGCCTGTTCCTGCGCCGCGCCATGGTACTGCTCAATGCCCACGGCTCGCTGGCGTTCCACAAGGCGCGCTACGCCGCGCTGCTACAGCGGGAGGTGGCCTGATGAGCGGTTTGTTGCAGGAAACGCGCGGCACGGTGCGCCTGTTGCGCTTCGACAACCCGGCCCGGCGCAACGCACTGTCGCCGGCGCTGCGCATGGAATTGCTGCGGGCCCTGGAGGCGGCCGAATGCGACCCATCGATCCGCAGCGTGCTGCTGACCGGTGGCGAAGAGGTGTTCTGCGCCGGCGGCGACCTGGGCGACATGCGGGTGACCGAGTTGGCCGCCGGCAGGGCGCGAATGCAGGACAACGCGCGGCTGGTGCGGCAGATGGTGCGCATGGGCAAGCCGCTGATCGCCGCGGTCGAGGGCTGGGCGGTGGGGGCCGGGCTGTCCGTGGCGCTGGCCTGCGACAGCATCGTTTGCGGCGCCGGCGCCCGCTTCGCCGCCGGCTTCGGCAAGGTCGGGCTGCTCGCCGACCTCGGCCAGTTGCATACCTTGCCGGCGCGCATCGGTTGGGGGCGGGCACGGCAGATCCTGATGTTCGGCCAGGTGGTAGAGGCCGAGGAGGCACTGCGCATCGGCCTGGCCGACCGCCTCTGCGCCGCTGGCGGCGCCTTGGCGATGGCGCTGGAGCTGGCCGGGCGGGTGGAGCAGCAGGCGCCGTTGCCCCTGGCGATGACCAAGGCGTTGCTCGCCGAGGGCCTTGACCTATTGCTGGAGCGGGAGGGCGAGTTGCAGAGCCAGTTGTTTCTCAGCGCCGACCACGCCGAGGGCAAGGCGGCCTTTCTCGCCAAGCGTCCCCCCGTATTCAGAGGAAACTGAGATGACCGACTACGACAGTCTCGACGACAACGCCTTTCGCCTGATGGTCCGTGAGTGGATCGCCGCCAACTATCCGCAGCGCATCCGCAATCCGCCCCGTCGCCTGGGGCGCGAGGAAACCCGCGAGTGGTACCTGCTGTTGTCGCGCCAGGGCTGGCTGTGTCCCGGCTGGCCCAGGGAGTACGGCGGCATGGGGCTGAGCGCCGGCAAGCAACTGATCATGATGGAGGAAATGGAGGAGTACGGCTGCGCGCGCCTGCCCGACAGCGGCGTGACCATGCTCGGCCCATTGTTGATCCGCTATGGCGACGAGGCGCAACGGGCGCGCTTCCTGCCGCGCATTCTCAGCGGCGAAGACATCTGGTGCCAGGGCTACAGCGAGCCCAACGCCGGCTCCGACCTGGCCAGCCTGCGCACCGAGGCGCGCCTGGAAAACGGCGAGTGGGTGATCAACGGACAGAAGACCTGGACCACCATGGGCTCTGAGGCCAACTGGATCTTCCTGCTGGTCCGCACCGAGCGCAGCGCCAAGGCGCAGCACGGCATCAGCTTCCTGCTGGTGCCGATGGACAGCCCGGGCATCGAGGTGCGGCCGATCCTCAACCTGGAGCTGCACGGCGAGTTCTGCGAAGTGTTTTTCAACGACGTGCGGGTGCCCTACGACAGCCTGGTCGGCGGAATCAACCAGGGTTGGAGCATGGCCAAGGCGCTGCTCGGTTTCGAGCGGATCTTCCTCGGTTCGCCCAAGCAGTCCACCTTCGCTCTCCAGCGCCTGGAGCGCCTGGCCCGGCACCTGGGACTGTGGCACGACCCTCTGTTCGTGCGCCGCTTCGCCGCGCTGAGCATGGACCTGGACAGCCACAAGGCGCTCTACGAGCGTTTCGCCGAACGCCTGCGGCGTGGGGAGAGCCTCGGCCCGGAGGTATCCATGCTGAAGATCTTCCAGTCCGAACTGTTCCAGCGCATCAGCGAGCTGGGCCTGGAGGTCGCCGGGGAGGACTCGGCCCTGCTGCAGCCCTTCGCCGAAGACCCCGAGCTGCATCCGGCGGGGATCTTCATCCAGTCGCGGCCGACCACCATCTACGGCGGCAGCAACGAAATCCAGCGCAACATCCTGGCCAAGAGCGTCCTCGGCCTGCCGGGCTGAGCGCAACCGAACGACATCCACGGGACGAAGAGGATTACCCATGAGCAGCAGACTCAATGAAGGCAAGGTCGCGATCGTTACCGGCGCGGGCGGCGGCATCGGCCGCGAGATCGCCCTGGCCCTGGCCGATTCCGGGGCACGGGTGGTGATCAACGATATCGGCGTATCGCTACAGGGCGAGGGCGGGTCGGCCTCGCCGGCCGAAGAGACCCTTGGCCTGATCCGCCAGCGAGGCGGCGAAGGTCTGATCAACACCGACAGCGTCGCCGACTGGGACAGCGCGCGGCGTATCGTCGAATGCGCCATGGACGGTTTCGGGCGTCTGGATATCGTGGTGAACAACGCTGGCATCCTGCGCGATGCGATCTTCCACAAGATGAGCGCCGACGACTGGCTGTCGGTGATCAATGTCCATCTCAACGGCAGCTTCTTCGTCAGCCGGGCCGCCGCCGAACGCTTCCGTACCCAGCAGGCCGGCGCCTTCGTACACATGACCAGCACTTCCGGGCTGATCGGCAACTTCGGCCAGGCCAATTATTCCGCGGCCAAGCTGGGCATCGTCGCCTTGAGCAAATCCATCGCCCTCGACATGCAGCGCTACAACGTGCGTTCGAATTGCATCGCGCCGTTCGCCTGGAGCCGGATGACCGACTCGATCCCGGCCGCAACCCCGGAGCAGAAGGCCCGCGTCGACAAGCTGCAGCGCATGACCCCCGAGAAGAACGCGCCGCTGGCCGTCTACCTGGCGTCCGACGCCGCCCGCGAGGTCACCGGCCAGGTGTTCGCCGCGCGTCACCACGAACTCTTCCTGATGAGCCAGAGCCGGCCGCTGCGCAGTGTGCATAGCGAGCACGGCTGGACCCCGCAGAGCATCGCCGAGCACGGCATGCCGGCGTTGCGCGGCAGCTTCATGGACCTGGCGCGCAGCCCGGACGTGTTCTCCTGGGACCCGATCTGACCGAGGAGGCAATCCATGGGCGTGTTCAGGACCCGTTTCACCGAGACCTTCGGCGTCGAACACCCGATCATGCAGGGCGGCATGCAGTGGGTCGGCCGTGCCGAGATGGCTGCGGCGGTGGCCAACGCCGGTGGCCTGGCGACGCTGTCGGCGTTGACCCAGCCGAGCCCGGAGGCACTGGCTGCGGAGATTGCCCGCTGCCGCGAGCTGACCGATCGGCCGTTCGGGGTCAACCTGACCTTGCTGCCGACGCAGAAGCCGGTGCCCTATGCCGAATATCGCGCAGCCATCATCGAGACGGGAATCCGCGTCGTCGAAACCGCCGGCAACGACCCCGGCGAGCACATCGCCGAATTCCGTCGACACGGCGTCAAGGTGATCCACAAGTGCACCGCCGTGCGCCATGCGCTCAAGGCCGAGCGACTGGGCGTGGACGCCGTCTCCATCGACGGCTTCGAGTGTGCCGGCCACCCGGGCGAGGACGACATCCCCGGCCTGGTGTTGCTGCCGGCCGCGGCCAACCGGCTACGCGTGCCGATCATCGCCTCCGGCGGTTTCGCCGATGGACGTGGCCTGGTCGCGGCGCTGGCGCTGGGCGCCGACGCGATCAACATGGGCACGCGCTTCCTGGCCACTCGCGAATGTCCGATACACCCTGCGGTGAAGGCGGCGATCCGTGCGGCCGACGAGCGTTCCACCGACCTGATCATGCGTTCCCTGCGCAATACCGCGCGGGTGGCGCGCAACGCGATCAGCCAGGAAGTACTGGCGATCGAGGCACGCGGCGGCGGCGGCTACGCCGATATCGCCGCGCTGGTCAGCGGCCAGCGCGGTCGCCAGGTGTACCAGCAGGGCGATGCCGACCTGGGGATCTGGTCGGCCGGCATGGTCCAGGGCCTGATCGACGACGAACCGGCCTGCGCCGAGTTGCTCAGGGACATCGTCGAGCAGGCGCGCCAACTGGTGCGTCAACGCCTGGAGGGCATGCTCGCCGGGGTCTGATCCGCTCCGCCACGGCGGTCGCGGCAGGGAGTGGTCGCGGCGCCGTGTCTATCCACTGACGACGAAGAGACAACAACAATGAAAATTCTTCCCGTTCCGATGCTGGCCGCGGGGCTGGCGTTGCTGCCGTCGTTCGCCCAGGCGGAGTTTTTCGCCGACGGCAAGGCCGGCCTCGAACTGCGCAATTTCTATTTCAATCGCGACTATCGCCAGCCCGGCGCCAGCCAGTCCTATTCGGAGGAGTGGGCGCAGGGTTTCCTGTTGCGCTACGAGTCCGGCTACACCGAGGGGCTCTTCGGCCTGGGCGTCGATGCGCTGGGCCTGCTGGGCGTCAGGCTGGACTCCTCGCCAGAGCGATCCGGTAGTGGTCTGTTGCCGTATTCGACGAGCGACCGGCGCGCCGCCCACGACTATTCCAGCCTGGGCCTGACCGCCAAGCTACGGGTCTCGCACAGTACGCTGAAGATCGGCAGCCTGATGCCCAGGCTGCCGGTGGTGCAGTTCAACGACACGCGCCTGCACCCGCAAACCTTCCAGGGTGGACTGCTGGAAGTGAACGAGATCGACGGGCTGGCGCTGCAGTTTGGCCAGTTGCGCCAGGTCAAGCAGCGCGACTCGACCAACGCCGAAGACCTCGGCATCACCCGCGGCAACAAGCGCAACGTACTGGCGGGCCGGCACCCCGGCAGCGACCGCTTCGACTTCGCCGGCGGTACCTACCGCTGGAGCGAGCGACTGAGCAGCAGCTACCACTACGCCAACCTGGAGGATTTCTACCGCCAGCATTATCTCGGCGTGCAGCACCTCTTGCCGCTCACCGATGACCAGTCGCTGAAGTCCGACATCCGCTGGGCGCGTTCCACCGACGAGGGCGGCAGCCGCGTCGACAATCGCGCGCTGAATGCGCTGTTCACCTATCGCCTGGGTGGCCACGCCTTCGGCCTCGGCTACCAGCGCATGTCCGGCGACAGCGGCTTCGCCTACCTGGCCGGGACCGATCCGTATCTGGTCAACTTCGTGCAGATCGGCGATTTCGCCAACAAGGACGAGCGCTCCTGGCAGTTGCGCTACGACTACGACTTCGCCGCCATCGGCCTGCCCGGCCTGACATTCATGAGCCGCTACCTGCGTGGCGAACACATCGACCTTCTGGACGGCGGTGGGCGCGGCAAGGAATGGGAGCGGGACACCGATATCGCCTACCTGGTGCAATCGGGGCCGCTGAAGAACCTGGGGATCAAGTTGCGCAACGGCACCTTCCGCAGCGATTTCGGCAACGACATCGACGAGACCCGGCTGATCGTCAGCTACGCGTTGCCGCTGTGGTGAAGCGGACTTGAGTTTCCCGATGTTTCCGCGCCATTGACCCTGTAGTGGCTACAGCCTTTTCACTGGAAGCCGTCAGATCCAGACGAGAGGGTTGTGCCATGGGGTTCTTCGAACGGTTGTTGATGGGTGGGCGTCATCATGGACAGGGCGGTGGTCATCACGGCGGCGGTCATCACCGCGGTCAGGGCGGCTATCCGCCGGCGCCAGTCGCGGCGGGAATGGCCTGTCGCGCCTGCCGCACCGCGAATGCGGCGACGGCACGATTCTGCCAGGGCTGCGGCGGCGCCCTGGCGCCGCTGCGCTGTATCGCCTGCAGCGCCGATCTCGCGGCGGGCGCGAAGTTCTGCGGCGCCTGCGGTGCGCCGCAGCAGTAGCCTCAGTCGACGGCGAGGATTTCCACCGCAAGGGGGGAGTCCTTCGCCCCGGTCTCGTCGCCCGGGTGCCTGCCGATCAGGCTCTGGCCCAGTGGCGAGCGAGGCGTGATGACCAACACCTCGCGACCTTCGCAATCGATCTTCAGCCCGGCCGCCTCGGGGCCGAGGAACACTGTTCGCCGGCTGCCGTCGGCGTTCAGCAGGGTGACCAGCGCGGTGAGCTGGATGCCCTGTTCCTCGTCGAAATCGCGCAGCACCAGGTTGCGGTACAGGCCCAGCGCCTGGCGGATCTCCTCGACCCGGCGCGACTGCCCGGCGGCCAGGTAGGCCGCTTCCAGGCCGAGGGTGTCGTACTTGTTCTCGGCGACGTTCTCTTCGTGGGTTGCCGTCTCATGGGCGGTCTGCGCGGCGCGGACGGCGACTTCCAGGTCCGCGGCGAGCTTTTCCGTGATCAGGCGCAACAGCTTTTTCTTGTCCATGTCGGGTAGGCGGGGGCTGGCCGGCGAAGGCGTGCATGGTACGGGAAAGACGGCGGATCGCGACAGCTCGGAGCCAGTATGAAAACTCGGAATGACGTGGCGAATAAAGGTCGTTTGTCGCTACCGGGCAAACCGACTAAAACGAGCGGAAACGAACAGCCAGGAGAACCTCACATGATCGACGGATTGCTGCGCAGTCTCGGCCTCGACCCCAATGCTTTTCGCGATGGCGAGCTTGCCGTGCATACCCCCATCGACGGCAGTCGCCTGGCTGCGGTGCGACTGGAGGGGCGCGCCGCCGTTGCCGCCAAGGTCGAGCGCGCCGAACAGGCGTTCCGCGCCTGGCGCCAGGTGCCGGCGCCGCGCCGTGGTGAACTGGTGCGGCTGTTCGGCGAGGAATTGCGTCGGCACAAGGCCGAACTCGGCGAACTGGTGTCCTGGGAGGCGGGCAAGATCACCCAGGAAGGCCTCGGCGAAGTCCAGGAAATGATCGATATCTGCGACTTCGCGGTGGGCCTCTCGCGCCAGTTGTACGGTCTTACCATCGCATCCGAGCGTCCCGGCCACCACATGCGCGAGACCTGGCACCCGCTGGGCGTGGTAGGCGTGATCAGCGCGTTCAACTTCCCAGTCGCGGTGTGGTCGTGGAATACCGCGCTGGCGCTGGTCTGCGGTAATTCCGTGGTCTGGAAGCCTTCGGAGAAGACCCCCCTCACCGCACTGGCCTGCCAGGCACTGTTCGAGCGTGCCGCGCGGGCCTTCGGCGGCGATGCGCCGGCGCACCTGAGCCAATTGCTGATCGGCGACCGCGAGGCCGGCGAAGCGCTGGTGGACGACCGTCGCGTCGCCCTGGTCAGCGCCACCGGCAGCACTCGCATGGGGCGCGAAGTGGCGCCGCGGGTGGCGGCGCGTTTCGCTCGCTGCATCCTCGAACTGGGCGGCAACAACGCGATGATCCTGGCGCCAAGCGCCGACCTCGACCTGGCGGTGCGCGGCATCCTGTTCGGCGCGGTGGGCACCGCCGGGCAGCGCTGCACCACCTTGCGCCGGTTGATTGCCCATGAGTCGGTGAAGGACGAGATAGTCGAGCGCCTCAAGGCAGCCTATTCCAGGGTCCGTATCGGTCATCCGCTGGAGGGCAACCTGGTCGGGCCGCTGATCGACGAACGCAGCTACCTGGCCATGCAGGACGCCCTGGCGCGAGCCCGCGAGCAGGGGGGGCGGGTGTTCGGCGGCGAGCGGCAATTGCAGGAGCGCTATCCGGATGCCTACTACGTGTCGCCGGCCATCGTCGAGATGCCGGGACAGACCGAAGTGGTGCGCACGGAGACCTTCGCACCGATCCTGTACGTGGTCGGCTACCGCGATTTCGACGAGGCCCTGCGCCTGAACAACGAGGTTCCCCAGGGACTGTCGTCGTGCATCTTCACCACCGACCTGCGCGAGGCGGAACTGTTCCAGGGCGCGGCGGGCAGTGACTGCGGGATCGCCAACGTCAACATCGGCACCAGCGGGGCGGAAATCGGCGGGGCGTTCGGCGGCGAGAAAGAGACCGGCGGCGGCCGCGAGTCCGGCTCGGACGCCTGGAAGGCCTACATGCGACGGCAGACCAACACCGTCAACTATTCCCGCGAGCTGCCGCTGGCACAGGGCATCACCTTCGATTGAACGGGGCGCGGCGGGCTCCCGCCGCATGGCAATGAGGCTGGCAGCGGAGTCGCGCATGGGCGGTTTGCAGCAACGGTGTCTGTGGGAAGTGGTTACGCCTCGCCTGTCCGGAGCGGCGAGCCTGAACGGCGAGCAGCGCGCCGACGTATGTGTGATCGGCGCCGGTTTCACCGGGCTTTCGGCGGCGCTCCACCTGCTGGAGGCCGGCCGTTCGGTGTGCGTGCTGGAAGCGTACGAGGTCGGCCACGGCGGGTCGGGACGTAATGTCGGATTGATCAACGCCGGCACCTGGATTCCCCCGGACGAGGTGGTCGCCACCCTCGGCGCCGAGCAGGGAGAAAAGCTCAACGCCGTGCTGGGGCGGGCGCCGGCGCTGGTGATGGAGACCATCGAACGCCTCGGCATCGATTGCCAGTTGCGCCGCGAGGGCACCCTGCACATGTCGCACAACGCCAGCGGCGTGGCCGATCTGCAACGCCGTCACGCGCAGTGGACGCGCCGCGGCGCTCCGCTGGAGTTGCTGACCGGCGCGGCTTGCCACGAGGCCTGCGGCACCCGGCGAATCAGCGCGGCGTTGCTCGACCGACGCGCCGGCACTCTCAATCCCATGGCCTATTCGCGTGGACTGGCTACCGCCGTCGTACAGCGGGGTGGGCAACTGTACCAGCGCTCGCCGGTGCTCGCCCTGGAGCGGCAGGGCGCGCTGTGGGCGGTGCGCAGCGCCGCGGGGGCGGTACTGGCGGAACAGGTGGTGATCGCCTCCAACGCCTATACCGAGGGCGAGTGGACCAACCTGAGGCGGCACTTCTTTCCCGGCTACTACTACCAGGTGGCTTCGGCGCCGCTGCACGGCGCCGCGGCCGAGCGCATCCTGCCTCACGGCCAGGGTTCCTGGGATACCAGGACGGTGCTCAGCAGCATTCGTCGCGATGCCCAGGGTCGCCTGTTGCTGGGAAGCCTCGGCAATGGCGCGAACAAGCCCGCCTGGTTCCTGCGGCAATGGGCCGATCGAATCCAGAGCCATTACTTTCCCGACCTGGGCCAGGTCAACTGGGAGTACAGCTGGACGGGTTGCATCGCCTTCACCCCCGATCATCTGATGCGCCTGTTCGAGCCTGCGGAAGGCTTGCTGGCGGTGACCGGCTACAACGGACGCGGCGTGACCACCGGTACGGTAGTGGGCAAGGCGTTCGCCGACTACTTGCTGAGCGGCGAGCGAGCGACATTGCCGTTGCCGTTCAGTGACATGAAGCCCGTCCCCGCGGCCAGGCTGCGCAGTTGCGCCTACGAGATGGGTTTTTCTCTCTATCACGCCGGTCAATGCTTGCGCGTGGTTCTCTAGGCTCGACCGAATCAAGGTGTGTTTTCAGCAAAATAATGATAGTTTGTTGTAAACACACATGAGGAGGTCGTCATGAGCGCTCTCATCAAGGAACGTCCCAGCGCCGATGCCGTCCTGGCCAAGGCCGTCCTGGCCGCGCGCGAGCAATTGGGGCTGACGCAGCTCGAACTGGCCGGCATCGTCGGCGTCGATCGCAGCGCCATCAGCCGCTGGAAGACCCAGGGCCTGCGGGTGGACAGCAAGACCGGCGAGCTGGCTCTGCTGCTGGTGCGAGTCTATCGCGCACTGTATGCCCTGTTCGGCGGGCAGCAGGAGGACATGCGCCACTTCCTGCGCACTCCCAACCATCACCTGGCGGGCGAGCCGCTGGCACTGATGGGACAGGTGCAGGGCCTGGTTCATGTGCTGGAATACCTCGATGCGATCCGCGGCAAGGTCTGATACCCGGCGCGCCTGTACGGGGGCCTACGCCTGTCACGGAAAAGGCTGGCAGCCAGAGGCGACAAGCCTGGCTGAATGGAGACTGCGGTGCCGCTACGCTGGCATCCGACACCACAGGAAGCGAGGGGCGGAAGGTGAGCGAGATCTGGCGACAGTGCAAGGGTGAGCGGCATATCCGACCGCTCCAGGGGCGCCTGGTGCGGTTGGTGGAGAGCCAGGAGCAGGTGGCGACCCTGCAATTGGTCGACACCCTGGAAGAACAGGCGTTGCTCGAGGAACTGCTCGAGTCGAGCAAGCCGCCGGTGCCGGCGGATGCCGAGCCATTGCATTACCTGTTGAAGACCCCGTTCCGTTATCCGCCCTTGCGCTGGGGGTCGCGGTTTGGCCGTCGCCACGAGCCAAGCCTGTTCTACGCCGCGCTGAAGCTGGAAACGGCCATGGCCGAAAGCGCGTATTACCGTTGCGTCCTGTGGAGTGGCATGGTGGTGCCGCCACCGAGCGGGAGGATTCTGTCCGAGCACGCTTCGTTCGAGGCGGGCTGGAAGGTGGAGCGGGGAATCCGTCTGCAGGCGCCGCCTTTCTCCGATCACGAGGCTGCGCTGACCGACATCGCCGACTACCGCGCTCCCCAGGAACTGGGAAGTGCCATGCGCAGCGCCGGGGTGCAGGCATTCGAATACCGTTCGGCGCGTTGCCCGGAGCGCGGCTGCAATGTCGCCCTGTTCACGCCCGCGGCCTTCACCGAAAAGCGTCCTCGCAACCTGACGCCCTGGCTGTGCGAAACCACGGCCGGTTACGTGGCCTTCAAGCCGGCGCATGTGCCGGGGTCGCCGAAAATCTTCTCCTGGGAGCTGTTCCTGGTGGACGGAAAGTTGCCGCATCCGGCGTGAGTGGAGGGGGCTCGGTTGCCAGCGATCCGGGGGCACCGTCTGAAGGCCGCCACCTGCCTGTTGGGCAGGGCTGGCCTGCATGCCCCGAGGGAAAGAGCGGCTGAGGATTTCGAACGGCATTGCCCTGCAATGGGGCGGCAAGAGGCTTCGGCGAAAATTTGTGCACAAATGGAAAGCAGCTTGTCAAGGGTTGAGAGCGTTAGGCTCTAAACGCTTGATTTTTCATGTTTGAAACGTAACTTATTGAAAAATAACGATAAAAATAGTTGGTGAAAAAATCGTCAATCTGTCCCATAGCCCCACTCCATCGGGGGTTCGGCAGTTTTTTAGGGGCTTTTCCACTGGGTTATCCACAGGATCTGTGGATTTCCCAAGCGCTTGCTCGACAGCACATCGCACGCTCCAAGGCAAGCCCTGTAGCCGCGACAAAAATGCCGTGGAAGCAGAAATGTCCTGGCGGCGAAGGGCGCAGGGCGATGGCTTCCGTTACGGAAGTATCTGAGATGTCCTGCGCATGGGGTACGCACAGCTCGGAAGCGGAGTGCTCGTTCGGCGCGGCGCTATTCGCTCGACGGTCTTTTCCCAAGAACCTAGAATCCGCTGCACGCGCGCCTGCCAGGCGGGTGTTGCGTCGTTTTCCGCTGGAGTGCCCCATGCCCGTCGATCTACCGAACCTGTTGCTTGGCCTGCTGGCTGCCGCGATTCCCCTGGCCGGCCTGGCATGGCAGCTACAGAGAAGGGCCAGCCTGGCGGAGCGCGAGATAGCCTTGCTCGGCGAGCGACTGGCGACCGCGCAACTGGCCCAGGACGGGCTGAATGCGCAGTTGGAGACCAGCAGGGAGGCTTACCAGCAACTCGGCGAGCGCCATGCCAGGCTCGCCGGTGAGGTCGCCGCGCTGCGTCGGGAAGCCGAGTTGATGGGGGAGGAGCGGCAACGGGCGTCCCAGGCGGAGGCACGTTGGGCCAGCGAGCGCCAGGGCCGGGAAGAGGAATTGCGTCGCCTGGCTTCCGAACGGGCTGCGCTGGCTGCGGAACTGCGCGAGCAGCAGGAAAGCCACCAGCAGCGCCTGACCGACCTGCAGTCGGCCCGCGACGAGTTGCGGGCACAGTTCGCCGAACTGGCGGGAAAGATCTTCGACGAGCGCGAACAGCGTTTCGCCGAGACCAGCCAGCAGCGCCTGGGGCAGATGCTCGATCCACTGAAGGAGCGCATCCAGGCGTTCGAGAAGCGGGTGGAGGAAAGCTACCAGCAGGAAGCGCGCGAGCGTTTCTCCCTGAGCAAGGAACTGGAGCGTCTGCAGCAGCTCAACCTGCGCCTGGGCGAGGAAGCGACCAACCTGACCCGCGCGCTCAAGGGCCAGAAGACCCAGGGCAACTGGGGCGAACTGGTGCTGGAGCGGGTGCTCGAGCATGCAGGCCTGGAAAAAGGCCGGGAATACGAGACCCAGGTCAGCCTGAAGGGTGCCGAGGGCGAACGCTTCCAGCCGGACGTGCTGATCCGCCTGCCCGGCGACAAGCAGGTGGTGGTGGATGCCAAGGTCAGTCTCACGGCCTACCAGCAGTACATCGCCGCTGACGACGATCTGCTGCGCCAGCAGGCGCTGAAGCAGCACGTAACGTCGTTGCGCAACCATGTGAAAGGCCTCTCCGGCAAGGACTATCGACGCCTGGAAGGATTGCACAGCCTCGACTTCGTCCTGCTGTTCATGCCGATCGAGGCGGCTTTCTCGACGGCCCTGCAGGCCGAGCCGAACCTGTTCCAGGACGCCTTCGCGCAGAATATCGTGATCGTCAGCCCGACCACCCTGCTGGCCACCCTGCGGGTAATCGACAGCCTCTGGCGCCAGGAGCGGCAGAACCAGAATGCGCGGGAAATCGCCGAACGTGCCGGTTCGCTGTATGACAAGTTCGTGCTCTTCGTCCAGGACCTCGATGAGGTCGGTTCGCGCCTGCAGCAACTGGACAAGGCCTATGCCGCGGCGCGCAACAAGCTCACCGAGGGACGTGGCAACCTGATCAGTCGCAGCGAGCAACTCAAGCTGCTCGGTGCCCGCGCCAGCAAGAGCCTGCCGACGGACTGGCTGGACCGGGCGCTGGTGGCGCCCGTGGAAGAGGCCGGAGAGGAGTGAGATCGGTTCGATCCCGTGCCCGGGCTTTCGAGAAAACGGAGGCTTTCCGGGAGGGGGATAAAAGAAGGGCGTCCGGAAGGACGCCCTGAAGATGATCATGGAGTAAGTCGGCTGTTCAGAGCCACGGCGCGGAGGAAAGTTCCGCGCCGTCCGTTCAGCGAGCGGGAGTGAGCGTCAGCCGCTTGTTGCCGTAAACGCGATCGAGGTTCTGTGGCTGGAACGGGAAGCTGACGTAGCGCCCCTTGAGCCAGGCGTCGATACCGTCGGCGTAGTGCGGGCTGGCCGGATTGCCGGATTGGCCGCTGCTGTTCACGCCGATCATCGGTTCGCTCTGGCCGAAGTCGACGATCAGCCGCATCGCCGGGATCAGCCAAGTGTCGAAGTCCTGGCCCCAGCCGTAGGCCGATACGTCCAGCGTGGTGTGGTCGCCGCCGGCCGGATAGGGCCCGCGATCGAGATAGCCCTTGATCGCGCCGAGTCCGGCGCGCTCGCCGGCCCCCAGGTAGGGGGCCATTTTCGAGCTGTCGCTCTGCCATTCGTAGGTGTGCAGCTTGCCCCATTGCCAGGCCTTGCGCTCGCTCCCCAGTCGCTGTTCGCAGAACTCCACGGCGGCGGCGAGGCTGCGCGCGAGGATTGCCGGCTTGTCCTCCTTCTGCGGAGTGCGGGTATCGTCCCAGAACGGACTGTCGTCGCGCCCGAGCAGGTGGTCGGCTTGCGCCGAGTAGGAGAGGTTGGCGGTCTCGACGAAGGCTTTCCAGGCAGGGCCGTCCTCCGGTCCTAGCTCGTCGAGGAATATCTGCCTGGCGCTCTCGTGGAGGAAGGCGCCGTACAGCGCGGCGTCGCTGGAGCTGGCTGTCAGCTTGCCGTCGAACGCCATCAGCCGGTCGTAGGCCTCCCGCGCCCGGCTGCGTTGCGCCTCCGGCAAGGCGTCGATGGCCTGGCGCAGCGGCAGCGCCATGCCGGGATTGTCGAACATGGCTTGCAGCTTGGCGACGAACAGTGAGGTCTGGTCGTACTGCATGCGGATCATGCTCTGGGTGTCGTGGCTCTTGCTGGCACCGGCGAGCTGGGCGATGCGCTCGGCGCGCTCCGGGTAGTACCAGGAGTTGGACAACTGGGCGCCGTAGCCGGGTTGCACGGTGCGGTGGTTGGCGGTACCCAGCCAGCCCTGCTGCGGGTCCTGGTCGGAGGGGTGGAGGATCGGGTCGGCATAGCCATCCCAGTCGTAGCGGCCGTCCCAGCCAGGGGAGGGCAGCAGGCCGCGACCCTCCTTGCGGTTCGGATAGCGTCCGGTGACCTGCCAGCCGATGTGCTTTTCGTCGGCGAACACGATGTTCAGCGGCATCGCGCGAATCTCGCGGGTGGCGTCGAAGGCCTGCTCGATGGTCTTGGCCCGCGACAGGTCGAAGAAGCCGTCCAGGGTCTTGTCGGCTTCCTGCTGGATGCTCCGGTAGGCCAGTCCGTAGCCGCTCTTCAGCGGCAGCGGCTGGAGGATGTTCTTGCGCTCGCCCAGGGCGCTGTTGAGCAGCGGGCCATGGCGGGTTTCGTGGATGACCTCGCGGATCGGCCGCTGGCCCTTGATGAAGAAGGTTTCCTGGCGTTCGCGGGTTGGCTGCCACTTGCCGTCGGCCAGGTAATAGAGCCGGTTGCCCTGGCGTCGCAACTGTTCCAGGTAGAGATCCTGATTGTCGCCCAGGACCATGGTCATGCCCCAGGCCAGCTTGCCGTTGAAGCCCGCCACCACGCCCGGCAGACCGGCAATGGAAACGCCCGCGGCCTGGTACTTGGGCGAGCGGATCTGCACGTAGTTCCACACCGACGGCATGCTCAGCGGCAGGTGGGTGTCGTTGGCCATCAGGCTCTTGCCGCTGCGGCTGCGTTGCGGCGCGATAGCCCAGTTGTTCGAGGCGGCGACCCCGAGCATGCTCAGCGCTGCGACCTGCCGCGCCGCGCCCTCGACGCCCGCGAGGCCGGGAACCTGCCCGTCCAGGCGCAGGCCCTTGAGCTTTTCCGCCTCGTCGAACGGCAGGTTTTCGTCGGGATAGGTCGGCGTCAGCCAGGCCAGCTTGTCGCTGCCGACCTTCTGCGCGAGCGTCAGCGAGGCGATTTCTTCCTGCAGGTTCACCGCCAGGCCGAAGTTGAGCAGGGCGAAGACCAGCGCCGAGTCCTCGGGCTTCCAGTATTCCGGACGGTAGCCGGACTGGGCCAGGTCCATCGGCAGCTTGTCGCGATAGCGATACAGGTAGGCGTTGACCCCGCGCGCGTAGACCTCGAAGAAGCGTTGCAGGCGCGGCGAGGCGTTCCTGTACTGGATCTCCGCAGCCTGGCGCAGGTTCACGGTACGCATGAAACGGTCGATCTCCAGCGCGCCGGGGCCGACCATCTCGGCCAGCCGTCCCTGGGCCAGCAGGCGCAGGCTGACCATCTGGCTCAGGCGGTCGGAGGCGTGTACGTAGCCCAGGGCGAACAGCGCGTCATGGAAGGTGCCGGTTTCGATCAGTGGCATGCCCAGCGCGTTGCGCCGGATCGATACGTTTTGCGCCAGGCCCTTGATCGGTTGTACGCCGGAGGTCGGCGGCAGGCTGTCGGCGTAGCGATCGTCGAGCCAGGACTGGCAACCGGCCAGGCCCAGGAGGGTGCCGAAGGCCGCGGCGGCGCCGCAACGGGGAAGAAAACGCATGAAGGCTGGCGAGGCCATGGGGTGGGGGCTCCTGCGGGAGTGGTCGCGTCGAGAGGCGCTACGTTAGTGAGGAGCGCAGGGCTGCGCAAGCTCCGCCTGCGGTCGTCCGCGAGGACGTCCGCAGGCCGGCTCGGGACTCGCTACTTCGGCGGATTGATGCGCTCCACCAAAGCATAGGCGCGTTGCGTCGCCGGACGCTGGCGAATGCTCTCGAACCAGCGCTGCAGGTGCGGGAAGTCGGCGAGATCCTGCTCCTGCCACTGGTGCGGGACGATCCACGGATAGATGGCCATGTCGGCGATGCTGTAGTCGTCGCCGGCGACGAAGGCGCGGTCCGCCAGGCGCTGGTCGAGAACGCCGTACAGGCGCGCGGTTTCCTTGACGTACCGGTCGATGGCGTAGGGAATCTTCTCCGGGGCGAAGCGGTTGAAATGGTGGTTCTGCCCGGCCATCGGCCCCAGCCCGCCCATCTGCCAGAACAGCCACTGCAGGGTTTCCTGGCGCGCGCGCAGGTCCTTGGCGAGGAAGCGTCCGGTCTTTTCCGCGAGATAGAGCAGGATGGCGCCGGACTCGAACAGCGACAGGGGAGCGCCGCCGTCGGCCGGTTGGCGATCGACGATGGCGGGAATCTTGTTGTTCGGCGACACCTTCAGGAAATCCGCCTGGAACTGGTCGCCCTGGCTGATGTTGATCGGATGGATGGCGTAGGGCAGGCCGGTTTCTTCCAGGAAAAGAGTAATCTTGTGGCCGTTCGGGGTGGTCCAGTAGTACAGGTCGATCATCGGTGCGTCTCCGGCTCGTCGATGGGCTACGAACGGAAGACTCTACGCCAGGAACGTAGGTTCGATGCAAACCGCTGTCGCGCATGACGCCCCGGCGGGGCTGGTGGCGCGCCAACGAAAAGGCCCGCTGCTCAGCGGGCCTTCGGATGCCGGCGCGTGCGAAGGGTCAGGCGCCGTGGCACTTCTTGAATTTCTTCTCGCTGCCGCAGGGGCAGGGATCGTTGCGGCCTACGGCCTTGAGCGGATTGCGCACCGGCTCGTGGCTGTGGTTGCAGTGCGGACCATGGACATGACCATGGCCATGATCGTGATGATGATCGTGGTCGTGGTTGCAGTTCGGGCCGTGTACGTGGGGTTCCTGACTCATGGTGGACCTATTCTGGGATGAAATCGCCGGGAATTATCTCGCCATTTCGTCTCAGGTGCACGCTGCGGCCGAACATCAGTCCGGTCTTCACTTCGCCCTGCAGGCGGTAGCGGATCGGCTCCTCGGGACGCTCAAGGAGCTTGACGATGTATTTCATGTGGCGCCAGAGATTGGTTCGCACCGGCACGTCGAATACCTCGTGGCCGTGGGCGGGAACCGTGAACCACTGGCCGGACTCGCCTTCTGCGAGCTGGATGTCGTTCAGTTGCACGGTGTACTGCAGGCCGCGTACCGGCAGGCTGAAATCGTTGGGGTTGTCGATGCGGAAGCGCATCACGAACTCCTGTTCCAGCAAGCGTGCCTTGACCACTTCCACCTTCAGCAGCTTGACGTCGGGGTCTTCGAAGCTGCCGGTCATCCAGCTGCAGCCCGAGAGATGGGAGAGAACTCCCCACGCCATTATTAGGCTGATAATTCTTATCATTTGCGCCTGGTAATTCATGCTATTCCCCCCGAGACGCCCCAGTTTAACAAGCAGTGATTGTGCTGCAACTTATTGTTGTATAGAGGAAAGATGTTTCAGGTACAGGCCTGTGTCCATATGTTTCCCATAGCGCAGTCGGGGGAGCATGGAGAAGCGCGTACGCCCGTGCAAGTCTTCCCGTCGGCTGGCGTGACCGGCTCGGCTAACCTGAACGGACCCGCCGGCCGATTTGCCGGACCCAGTCACTCCACGCGTGGCTGTCGATGGGTACAATCGCTCGACGAAACGCCAGGGCCGCCATGCCGAGCGGCCCTTCACTCGGAGAGATGCCAATGAGCCGCTTTGAAATCGCCTTTTCCGGCCAGTTGGTCGCCGGCGCCCGTCCCGAGGTGGTCAAGGCCAACCTGGCCAAGCTGTTCCAGGCCGACGCGCAGCGTATCGAACTGCTGTTCTCCGGCCGCCGGGTGGTGATCAAGAACAACCTCGATGCCGCCTCCGCGGAAAAATACCGCAGCGTGCTGGAGCGAGCGGGAGCGATCGCCGTGGTCGCCGAGATGGAGGTCGAGGAGGTGGTCATGGCGCCGCCGCCTGCGCAGACGACTCCCGTGGAGGCCCCGCAGACCCGCGCCGCTACTGGTACCAGCGCGCCCGCCGGACGCTTGCAGGTAGCGCCGCGGGACGGCTACATGGCGGCGTTCGCCGAGGTCGATGCGCCGGATTTCGGCCTGGCTCCGGTAGGCGCCGACCTACAGGACGCCAAGGCCGAAGCCGAGGCGCCGAAACTCGACCTGAGCCGCTTCAGCGTCGCCCCGGTCGGTAGCGACATGGGCCAGGCACGCTCCGAGCCAGCGGCTCCGGCTCCGGACACCAGCCACCTGCGCCTGCAGGACTGAGGCGGGCAGCGGCCTGCGACAAGCCAGGGCGTGGGGCGGATAACCGCGTCGCGAGGCCGTGGCATCGGGGACAGGCGAGGGGTTGGAGGAACGCGTCGGCCAGGGGGCAGGCGCTTGCTTCAGTGGTCGAAATCGTCCTGGTAGACGAACTTGGGCATTTCCCAGTGGAAGCGGATGGCCAGCAGGCGGAACAGGAAGCCGCTGAACAGGGTGATCAGCATCGCCTGCTCGGAAGGCAGTTCCAGCTCCACGCAGATCAGGTAGCACCAGGCGCTGGCGAAGGACACGCTGGCATAGAGTTCGCGGCGGAATATCAAGGGTACGTCGTTGCACAGGATGTCGCGGAGAATGCCGCCGAACACCCCGGTGATCACCCCGCTGATCGCCGCGATCAGCAGGCTGTGGCCCATTTCCAGGCTGACCTGGCAGCCGATCAGGGTGAAGGCCACCAGGCCAACCGCGTCGAGTACCAGGAACAGCGAGCGCAGGTGGCGCATCAGCGGCGCGATGAACACTGTCACCAGCGCGGCGACTGCGGTCAGCGCCAGGTATTCCGGGTGACGGACCCAGGTCAGCGGGTAATGGCCCAGCAGCATGTCGCGTACCGAGCCGCCGCCCAGGGCGGTGACGCAGGCGATCAGCACCACGCCGAACAGGTCCATGCTGCGCCGGCCGGCCGACAGCGCGCCGGTCATGGCTTCGGCGGTGATGGCGATGATGTAGAGCACGGTCAGCAGCATGGGGATGGGGCCCGGATGAAAAGGCTGCGCATTCTACCCGAGCGCTCGTCAACGCCCAAACCGCGCAGCCTGGCGCAGCATCTCAGGCGTGCATGCGCAACCAGAAGCGTTCCTGGCAGGCGTTGACGAAGTGCTTGTAGCGTGGGCTGATTTCCTGCCCGGCGGAATCCAGCACTTCGTAGCCGATCCAGCATTCCTCGCAGGCCCCGCTGCTCGGCAGGAGGTCGCGCTCGCAGTGCTGGCGCAGGCGCACGCCGTTGTCGAAACGGTAGAGCGCTTCGCAGCTGTGGATCTCGACGCCGTCCTCGCAGCGCTGTTGCTCTTCGACCTGCGCATCGCTTATCGAGACCGGCGAGGGCAGGGCATGGATGGCGCGGATATAGCTGGCGAGCGAATGCATCAGGTGATCCACGGACCGCAGCATTTCTTCAGCTTGCCGCCGGCGCCGCAGGGGCAGGGATCGTTGCGGCCGAGTTTCAGGGCCACGGTCGGATCGAGGAAGTACCAGCGACCGTTGCGCTGGACGAAGCCGGAACATTCGCGATGGGCATGTTCCCCGTCGGCGTCGTGCCAGCGCGCGACGAAGGTGACTCGCGCATGCTCCGGCTGGCCGCCGAGCACCTCGTGGTTTTCCACCTCCAGACCGAGCCAGGTGCTGCCGTGGCTCCAGGCGCGGATGCCGTCGAGATCGAGGCCGGCCTGTTGCGCCGGCAGCGTGGTGTCGCGCAGATAGTCCACCAGTCCGAGGGCGTAGGCGCTGTAGCGCGAGCGCATCAGGGCTTCCGCGGTAGGCGCGGGATGTCCCTGGTGATAGCGGCCGCAGCAATCGTCGAGCGGGTCGCCGCTGCCGCAGGGGCAGGAGGGTTGGGTCATGGTTACCACCAGTACTTGCCGAAGTTTTCCGGGTTGGCCCAGAACTTGGCGTTCAGCCAATCGGGGACCTGCTTGTATTCGTACAGGTCGTAGGTGTACAGGGTCAGCGTCTGGCCTTCGCGCTGGAAGCGTTCGCTGTTCTGCATGGCGAGGGCGAAGAAGTCGGTTTCCTGCCAGTCGCTGGCCTCGAGGTCGACCAGTACGGCGACCCGGCTGGCGTTCAGGTTGCGCACGCCCGCGAGCAACTGCAGACCGGTGCGCTGCGGCAGGTGTTCCAGGCAATCGACGAACAGCGCCAGGTCGAAGCGCTGGCCGGCCAGTTCGGCGGGCAATGCCGCCGCCGGGCTGTGCGCCAGTTGGCACTGGGGATGGTTGTGGATGAAGGCCTCCACCGCCGGCAGCCGGCTGGCGCCGACCAGCAGCAAGCGCTTCGGCGCGTAGCGGGCGAGCAACGCGGCCAGGGCCTGCTGCGGGGTGCGGGGAGAAATCGGTTCGCTCATGGGAAAACACTCTCCTGGGATTCGCCAAGACTAGCCTGAAGCGCCTGCATGGCCTAGTGCTGGCGCTTTTTTCGGCTGGGGTCTTTACTCCCTATTTGTCGGTTACAACCGATCCACGAGGAGAGTTCCAATGAGCATCACGAGGACCGCTTTACCCCTGATTCTGGTCAGCGGCTTGCTGACCGGTTGCGCAGGGTTGCAGAAAAGCGACTGGCCGACCTGTGCGGCGGTCGGTGGTGTTACCGGCGCCGGCCTGGGCGCGATCGAAAGCAGCAGCTGGGCCGGCTGGGGCGCCCTGATCGGCGGTGGCGTCGGTGCCGCCTATTGCTGGGTGCACGGTGCCGGCGAACAGGTCGCGCCGCCGCCTCCGCAGCCGGTCGAGGAAGTCGCGCCGCCGCCTCCCGTCGTCAAGGAAGAAACCATTGTCGTGCGCGACCTGCACTTCGCCTTCGATTCGTCGAAGGTGGACGCCGCCGACAGCGAGAAGCTCAACGGCATCGCCGAACGCCTGAAAGGCGAGGCGGCCAGTACGCGCCTGAGTATCACCGGGCATACCGACAGCGTCGGTTCCGATGCCTACAACCAGAAGCTGTCGGAACGGCGCGCGAATGCCGTTGCGAACTATCTGATCGATGCCGGGGTGCCTTCGAGCATCATCGTCGGCGTGCAGGGATTGGGCGAAAGCCAGCCGGTCGCCGACAACAAGACTCGCGAAGGGCGGGCCGAGAATCGCCGGGTGGAAATCCTCATCAAGCGCGAATGACGCAGGCGGCGCGGAGCAGAACGGGGGCGTCGAAGCCCCCGTTTTCGTTCATGGCTGGCGCCGCGGCGGGCTGGCGAGTATGTTCCCCCGCACACGATGTCTTGGGGGGAGTTCCATGAAAGCGTTTCTCGGGCTGGGCAAGCTCGTGACCCTGGTGTTCTGGGGCGCGGTGCTGGTCAATCTGCTGCATCCGTTCGCCTATCCGCTGAACTGGCTGTTGTCGATAGCCGGCGGCCTGATCCTGTTGATCCACCTGATCGAGATTCTCGTCCTCGGAGGACGCCTGAAAGCGCGCGCGCATCCCTGGCTGGATCGTCTCCAGGTCTTGCTGTTCGGGGTCTTCCACATGCTTGCGTTGCCGGCGTTGAGCCCGGCCAGCGAGTTACCGCAGGACAAGGAGGACGATCATGCGTAAGGCCATGCTCGGATTGTTCCTGGTCGTTCCCCTGGCCTGGGCTGGCGCCGTGTTTTCGGCCGAGGCGCCGCCGGCACGCCAGCAGGGTATCGGCGGAACCGTGAAGGTGCAGGCGAACTCGGTGATGCGCCTGCCCAAGCGGGCCCAGGAGCTGCGCCTGCGCAGAGTGGAGATCGGCGAGGATGCCGCCCTGCTGATTCCGCTGGAGGTCAGCGTCCTGCGCATCGAGGAACTGCACATGGCGAAGAACGCCCGGATCGGCGTGGCGCCAGGCGAGGAGCGAATCAGCATCGAAGTCGTCAGCGGCCGCCTGGCCGATGGCAGCATCATTTCCGCGCCCGGCGCGACCGGCACCTTCCGGCAAAGCGCCGGTAACGGCCGCGACCTGACCTTGCGCCTGCAGGCGGTGGAGGTGGAAAGCCTGCTGCTGGACGCCCGCGGTGGCGTCGGCGCTCCAGGCTACGATGGCCTGGACGGGGCTTCCGGCAAGGCCTCCGGCTGCCTCTGGGGCAGCGCGCTGAAAGGTGGCGACGGCCAATCCGGAAGCGACGGCGGTCCGGGCGGGGCGGGCGGTCGGATTCGTCTGGAAGTGCCGGGCGATTTTCCTCTGGAGCGCTTGCAAACCCGTCTGCAAGGCGGCGTCGGCGGCGCTGGAGGCAAGGCCGGCAAACCGGGTGCGGCGGATAACGCCACCGGTTGCTGGATCTACTCGGTGGATGCCGGTCGTGCGGGGCGCAGCGGAGAGGACGGCGCGAACGGCACCAACGGCAGCGACGGCAGCCTGGACGTCGTGCGCTTCTGAGGAGAGGCCGGCAGCACGGCTTCCGGCGCATCGCCGGTTCAGAGGCTCGGGCGTGCCGCTACCAGGGCTATCAGCAACAGGCCGAGGAGCAGGTTGAAGCCGACGGTGCGGCGGATCTTCCCCAGCGCCTGCCCGCCTGCCGGCCAGTCCTGGGCCTGCACCGCGCGGCGCAGTTCCGGCACTTGCAGCGCCTGCACCCGCAGGAACAGTGCCAGCATGGCGACGTAGAGCCCCATCATTACCTGTACGTAGCGCGGCGCGCCGGCGAAACCGTTGAAGCTCAGGTGCAGCATGCCGACGCCGCTGATCGGCAGCAGGATCACCGCCGCCCAGACCCAATGGAAGAAACGGCGGAACACCTCCAGCCACAGGCCCAGGCGGGCTGGGGCCTCCAGCGCGGCGACGGCCGCCGGACGAAGTATCGTCCAGGCGAAGAACATGCCTCCGACCCAGACCAGGGCGGCCAGGACATGCAGGGCGTAGACGAGGGCGTAGGGGGTCATTCGGCGATCTCCGCTGGCGGTTGTGACGAAGCGCGTTATCATAGCCGCCCTGTCGAACCACTGAAAATTTATCCAGCTATGGCGCGCCGGCGGATTCGCCTTCCGCTGCGCGCCGGGCCCAGGAATTCCATGCTCAGCGCCGAACTCAAGTCCCAGATCCAGGGTGCCTACACCCGCTTTCTCGAAGCCAAGGAGCTGAAGCCTCGCTATGGCCAGCGCCTGATGATCGCCGAAGTGGCCAAGGCCCTCGGCGTGATCAAGGAGGACGAGGAGGGGCACCGCGAGGGCGAGCCGGCGGTGGTCGCGGTGGAGGCCGGAACCGGTACCGGCAAGACCGTGGCCTACAGCCTGGCGGCGATCGCCTGCGCCAAGGCCAGTGGCAAGCGCCTGGTGATAGCCACCGCGACCGTCGCCCTGCAGGAGCAGATCGTCCACAAGGATCTTCCCGACCTGCTGCGCAACAGCGGGCTGGCCTTCAGCTTCGCCCTGGCCAAGGGCCGCGGGCGCTACCTGTGCCTGTCCAAGCTCGACGTGCTGCTGCAGGAAGGCCAGGCGCAGAGCGCGACGGCGCAACTGTTCGCCGACGACGGTTTCAACATCGATGTCGACGAGACCAGCAGCAAGCTGTTCAACCAGATGATCGAACGCCTGGCCGGCAACCGCTGGGACGGCGACCGCGACAGCTGGCCGGAGGCGATCGACGACGCGCATTGGGCGCAGCTCACCACCGATCACAGCCAGTGCACCAACCGACATTGCCCGAACTTCCAGCAGTGCGCCTTCTACAAGGCGCGCGAAGGGATGACCAAGGTCGACGTGATCGTCACCAACCACGACCTGGTCCTGGCTGACCTGGCCCTGGGCGGCGGCGCCATCCTGCCCGATCCGCGCGAGACCCTCTACGTGTTCGACGAGGGCCATCACCTGCCGGACAAGGCGATTGGCCATTTCGCCCATTTCACCCGCCTGCGCGCTACCGCCGACTGGCTGGAGCAGGTCGCCAAGAACCTCACCAAGCTGCTCGCCCAGCACCCGCTGCCGGGCGACCTCGGCCGCCTGATCGAACAGGTGCCGGAGCTGGCCCGGGAGATCAAGACCCAGCAGCAGTTCATGTTCACCGCCTGCGAAGAGATCGGCGATTTCCGCGCCGGCGAGGACATGGAGGGTCGCGAGCGGCCGCGTCACCGTTTCGTCGGCGGGGTGGTCCCCGAGCATATCCGCGAGATGGGCATCGAGCTGAAGAAAGGCTTCTCCAAGCTGACCGACCTGTTCACCCGCCTCACCGATATCCTCAAGGAGGCGATGGACGGCGAAGGCGCCGGCGGCATCGCCAGCCACCAGGCGGAGGAGTGGTACCCGCTGTTCGGTAGTCTTTTGGCGCGCGCCCAGGGCAACTGGGAACTGTGGACCGCCTTCACCTGCGAGGACCCGCAGGACAGCCCGCCGATGGCGCGCTGGCTGACCCTCGCCGAGAGCGGCAGCTTCTACGACATCGAAGCCAACGCCAGCCCGATCCTCGCCGCCGAGACCCTGCGCCGCAACCTGTGGAACGTCGCCTATGGCGTGCTGGTGACCTCGGCGACCCTGACCGCGTTGGGCACCTTCGACCGCTACCGCATGCGCGCGGGCCTGCCGCGCAACGCGGTCACCGCGGTGGTGCCGAGCCCCTTCCACCATGCCGAGGCCGGGGTATTGCGGGTCCCCGACCTCAAGGCGGATCCGCGCAACGCCGCCGAGCACACCGCGGCGATCATTCGCGAGCTGCCGGAACTGGTGAAGGGCGCGCGCGGCAGCCTGGTGCTGTTCTCCTCGCGCAAGCAGATGCAGGAAGTCTTCGACGGTCTCGACCGCGACTGGCGCAAGCGGGTGTTCATCCAGGGCAACCTGTCCAAGCAGGAAACCCTGAACAAGCACAAGTCGCGAGTCGACGACGGCGAGGACAGCGTGCTCTTCGGCCTCGCCAGCTTCGCCGAAGGCGTGGACCTGCCGGGGGCCTATTGCGAACACGTGGTGATCGCCAAGATTCCCTTCGCGGTACCCGACGACCCGGTGGAGGCGGCGCTGGCCGAGTGGATCGAGGCGCGCGGCGGCAATCCGTTCATGGAGATCGCCGTGCCAGACGCCTCGCTGCGGTTGGTCCAGGCCTGCGGGCGGCTGCTGCGCACCGAGCAGGACCGCGGCACCATCACCCTGCTGGATCGCCGCGTGGTCACCCAGCGCTACGGCAAGGCTATCCTCAATGCATTGCCGCCGTTCCGCCGGGAAATCGCCTGACGCGCTGATCTGCGCGGAGGGCGCCAGCCTTCACGTCCGAGCCGCATCGGGAAATTCCCGGCATTTGTCCATGCCGGGATGGAGTTAAGGAAAACAGGCTTCATGATCCGTTCGCGTTGGCATCTTCCCCTGCTTCTCGGCCTGCTCGCGGTGGCCGCGCCGCTGGCGGCGAACGACACCCAGCAGGTGCTGTTCAACTTCGTCAAGCCAATGGCCGTGGTCGGCATCACCCTGGAGGATGCCGACCTGCCCAGCGTGACGGCGGAGGCCACCCCGGAGGGCGACATTCTCCGTCGCGTCACCTTCAGCCCGGCGCAACGGCCCACCTTGCGCATGAGTCCGGCGCAGGGCCGTTGGGACTGGTCCGCAGCGGACTACGTGAGCCTGCGCATCCAGAACGCGATGAGCTGGGACATGACCCTGGAGGTCGCGATCGAGGGCGAGCAGGGCGCGCCGGGGTTGCAGGCATCCATCGAGCTTCCGGCAGGCCCGCCGCAGACCCTGCTGGTGCCGTTGCGGGCGGTTTCGCCAGAGGCTCTGGGCATGCGTGCGGGGCCGCCGATGCCGCAGATGGTCGAAGGCCAGCGGGTGCTGCTGGCGCCACGCGTGGAGGGCTCGCTGGACCGCGCCAGGGTCGGGGCGCTGAGCCTGTCCCTGCGCTCGCCGCAAGCTCCCCAGAGCATCCTGCTCGGACGTTTCGGCATACGCGCAGGGAGAGCGGTGGAGCGGAGCATCCTGACCGGCCTGATCGATCGCTATGGCCAGTACAGCCGCGCCGACTGGCCGGAAAAGATTCGTTCCGACGAACAGTTGCGCAGCGCCTATGCGGCCGAGGCCGCACAGCTCCGCGACTGGGAACGGCAGACACCGGCGCGCGACCGTTTCGGCGGCCTGCTGGGTGGGCCGGTGTTCGAAGCCAGCGGTTTCTTCCGCACGGAAAAACGTGGCGGGCGCTGGTGGCTGGTTACTCCGGAAGGACATCCGTTCTGGTCGCTGGGCGTTAATGCGGTGACCGCCGACGGCAGCCGGACCTACGTCGAAGGACGCGAGCCGATGTTCGCCGAACTGCCGGCGGAGGGTGAGCCGCTGGCCGCATTCTTCGGTGAGGGCGACGACCGCCGCGGCGTCGCCGCGCAGGCCGGGCGGCGCTTCGGGCATGGTCGCTGGTTCGATTTCCTCGGTGCCAATCGCCAGCGCATCGCTCCCCAGGCGAGTGCCGACCAGCTCGCCGGCGAATGGCGCCAGCGCACCCTGGAGCGCCTCTCGGCATGGGGTTTCAACAGCCTCGGCAACTGGAGCGATCCGGCGCTCGCCGCACAGACGCGGATGCCCTACAGCCTGCCGCTGTCGATCGCCGGCGACTACGCCACGGTCAGCAGCGGTTTCGACTGGTGGGGAGCCATGCCCGATCCCTTCGACCCGCGCTTCGCCATGGCCGCCGAGCGCGTCATCGCCATCGCTGCTCGCGACCACCGCGACGATCCCTGGCTGCTCGGCTACTACGCCGACAACGAACTGGCCTGGGCCGGGCGCGACGGCTCGGCCCAGGCGCGCTACGGCCTCGCTTTCGGAGCCTTGACGCTGTCCATGGACAGTCCGGCGAAGCGCGCCTTCGTCAAGCAATTGAAAGCCAAGTACCTGGGCCATGAGGCATTGGCCGAGGCCTGGGGCATCGAGCTGGCCGCCTGGGAGGCCCTGGAGGCGCCGGGCTACGCGGCTCCGCTGCCGGGCGAGGGGCATCCGGCCATCGCCGAGGACTACAGCGCCTTCCTCCGGCTGTATGCCGACGCTTACTTCAAGACCCTGCGCGACGCCCTGCAATGGCACGCACCGAACCACCTCCTGCTCGGCGGCCGCTTCGCCGTCAGCACTCCCGAGGCGATCACCTCCTGCGCCCGGTATTGCGACCTCCTCAGTTTCAACCTCTATACGCCGTTGCCCGGGCAGGGCCTGGACGACTCCCTGCTGGCGCGGCTGGACAAGCCGGTGCTGATCAGCGAGTTCCACTTCGGCTCGCGGGATCGCGGTCCGTTCTGGGGTGGTGTCAGCGAGGCGGCCAATGAGCGGGCGCGCGGCGACTCCTACCGAACGTTCCTGGAGGCGGCGCTGAAGAGTCCGTATATCGTCGGCGCCCACTGGTTCCAGTACCTCGACCAACCGGCCAGCGGGCGTCTGCTGGACGGCGAGAACGGCCATATAGGCCTGGTCGGGATCACGGGCTTGCCGTTCGCCGGCTTCGTCGACACGGTGCGCCGAAGCAACCTTGCCGTCCTGTCGCGACTGTCGGCGATGGCCAGGTCCATGCCTGCCGTCGAGCCTCTGCCGCCGCGCGAGGATTCAGCCGGTTCATGAGCGCGCATTCACCGCCGCCCGCTTGCGGCGAACCCCTCTTATGTCAGGGTTCACAAGGCCGCCGAGGGCTGGAAGAATGCCCCGACCACTTTCCCACCGGAACTTGCCCATGACGCCCCAAGGCCACTGTGACAGCCGTTTCGCCCCGCTTGCCGAGGCCTTCGCCCGGCTTTTCGACAATCCGCAGGAGCGCGGCGCGGCGTTGTGCCTGGAGGTCGGTGGCGAGACGGTGGTCGACCTCTGGGGCGGCGTCGCGGACAAGGACGGCGAGCAGCCCTGGCAGCGCGACACCATCCTCAATCTGTTCTCCTGCACCAAGACCTTCACCGCCGTTGCCGTGCTGCAACTGGTGGCCGAGGGCAAGCTCGAACTGGACGCGCCGGTGGCACGCTACTGGCCCGAGTTCGCCGCGGCCGGCAAGGCAGCGATCAGCGTGCGCCAGTTGCTCTGCCATCGCGCCGGCCTGCCGGCGCTGCGCGAGCAGATGCCGCCCGAGGCACTCTACGACTGGCAGGCGATGACCACGGCACTGGCCGCCGAGGAGCCCTGGTGGACGCCTGGTGAAGCGCACGGCTATGCACCGATTACCTATGGCTGGCTGCTCGGCGAGGTGATCCGCCGGGTCGACGGCCGCGAGCCGGGCGAGGCCATCGTGGCGCGCACCGCGGCACCGCTGGGCCTGGATTTCCATGTCGGCCTGGACGACAGCCAGTTCGGCCGCGTCGCCCACATGGCACGGAGCAAGGGCAGCCTCGGCGACGCTGCCGCCCAGCGCATGCTGAAGACCATGATGAGCGAGCCATTGGCGCTGACCACCCGTGCCTTCACCAATCCGCCGTCGATCCTCACCAGCACCAACAAGCCGGAATGGCGACGCATGCAGCAGCCGGCCGCCAATGGCCATGGCAACGCGCGCGCGCTCGCCGGCTTCTATAGCGGCCTGTTGCGGGGACGTTTGCTGGAAGATGAACTGCTGGGCCAGTTGGCCCACGAACACGCGGTAGGCGAGGATCGGACCTTGCTGACCCGGACCCGCTTCGGCCTCGGCACCATGCTCGACCAACCGGGCGTGGCCAATGCGACCTACGGACTCGGCCCCAAGGCCTTCGGCCACCCTGGGGCGGGTGGCTCGATCGGCTTCGCCGATCCCGAGCGCGACCTGGCTTTTTCCTTTGTCAGCAACGCCTTGGGGCCGTATGTGCTGATGGATCCGCGGGCGCAGCAGCTGGCGCGTGTCGCGGGGGAGTGTCTGTAATCCGTTGGTTAACTTTTAACCGCTTGTCGGCTCGACGCTAAATTTCATTGCCAAATAATGGCTTAGCGACACAATCTAAAGCGTCGTATGAGATAGGGCGTTGCCGGGGCAGTGGATCGACTCCGGCATCGCTGCGATGTGACCGGCGGTTGAGCCGAATGTTCCATCGGGCTCGCCTTCTTTCACTTCCAACGGACCCCGACGTATGAAACTGCTTAAGACCTCGACGCTTCTTCTCTGCATGACCGCCTCCGGCTGCAGCTATTTCCAGACCCAGGACGCTTCCTCGCAGCCAGCCAAGGCTCCGGCCGAGCAGGCTTCCAGCCATTCATGGTGGCCGTTCGGCAAGGACGACGGACAGACCGTCGCCAAGCAGGCCACGGAACAGAAGGCCGAAGCCGAGCATGTCGGCTCCAGCCACTGGTGGTGGCCGTTCGGCAAGGACGAAGGCGGTCGGGACGTAGCCGCCAAGGCAGCGGAGCAGAAGGCCGAGATCGCCGCGGCGAAGAAAGAAGTCGCCGCCGCAGCCGAGCCGAAGGCCGCCAACCCCTGGTGGTGGCCGTTCGGCGCCAGCTCGGCGAGCAAGGCGTCGGGCAAGCCGGCACTGGTCCAGCAGAAGGTCACCAAGGAGTGGCTGGATGCCCATGAGAAAGCCCTGCGCGAAGCGATCGCCGGTAGCGAGTTCACCCTCGAACGCCGCGACAACGCATTGATCGTCATCGCCCCCGCCGACTACTCGTTCAATCCCAAGCGCCACACCATGCTGATGCCGATCACCCTCAACCCGCTGGGCAAGGTCGCCAAGATGGCCCAGGCCGATCCGCAGAGCGGTATCCTGGTACTCGGCCATACCGACAGCACCGGCAGCAAGGCGGTCAACGACAAGCTGAGCTTCGAGCGTGCCCAGTCGGTGGCGGCGATCTTCCGCCTCAGCGGCCTGAAAGGCGACCAATTGCGCCTGAAGGGGGTCGGTTCCGACATGCCGCGCGCGGACAACGCCAGCGCCGCCGGCCGCGCCCAGAACCGTCGCGTCGAAGTGCTCTATACCCAGCGCGCCAGCCTGCTGTCCCTGGCCCAGGGCAACTGAGCCGAACCGGGGCAGGGCGCTTGGCGCCATTGTCCCGGATCAAGCGCGAGGCGGAGTCTGCGGTTAAGCTATGGCGCATTTCCCCCTGGAGATGCGCCATGACCCAGTCCCTGGCCGATATGCGCCGCGAGTACACCCGCGATGGCCTCAGCGAGGCCAACGCCCCTAGCGATCCCTTCAGCCTGTTCCGCCAGTGGTTCGACGACGCGGTGAAGACCGAGCGCCTGCCGGTCGAACCCAACGCCATGACCCTGGCCACCGTCGACGCCGACGCCTATCCGCATTGCCGTATCCTCCTGCTCAAGGGCCTCGACGAGCGCGGCTTCACCTTCTTCACCAACTACGAAAGCGCCAAGGGCCGGCAACTGGCGGCCAATCCGCGGGCGGCCATGACCTTCTTCTGGCCGGCGCTGGAGCGCCAGGTGCGCATCGAAGGCAGCGTCGAGAAGGTCACTCCCGAGGAATCCGACGCCTACTACCAGGTGCGTCCGCTGGGCAGTCGCCTGGGCGCCTGGGCCTCGCCGCAGAGCCGGGTCATCGCCGATCGCGCCGAGCTGGAACGGCTGCTCGCGGACACCGAGCGGCGTTTCGCCGACCAGCCGCCGAGCTGTCCCGAGCACTGGGGCGGCTACCGTCTCCTGCCGCAGCGCATCGAGTTCTGGCAGGGGCGGCCGAGCCGCCTGCACGACCGTCTCGACTATCGACGCCAGGACGGCGGCTGGCGGCGCGAACGCCTGGCGCCCTGAATCCTCCATGTTCGAACTGGATTCGACGCTGGCGCAGCACATCGTCGATCGGGCGATGGCGATCCTGCCGCACAACATCAATGTGATGGATGCCCAGGGCATGATCATCGGCAGCGGCGATCCATCGCGCCTGCATACCCGCCACGAAGGGGCGCAACTGGTGCTGGCCAACCGGCGGGTGGTGGAAATCGACGAGCAGGCCGCCGCCTGCCTGCGCGGGGTGCGGCCAGGGGTGAACCTGCCGTTGCTGCACGCCGAGCGGCTGGTCGGCGTGCTCGGCATCACCGGCGCGCCGGAGGTGGTCCGGCCCTATGCCGAGCTGGTGCGGATGGCAGCGGAAATGCTCATGGAACAGCGCCAGATGCAGGACGAGCGACACTGGCAACGCCAGCGTCACGAAGCCTGGCTGCGCCAGTTGCTCGATCCCGGCCACGGCCTCGGGGCGCTGGCGGCCGATGCCGAACACCTGGGGCTGGCCATGCACTGGCCGCGCCAGGCGGTCTTCCTGGAGTTGCCCGAGCATGCCGATCCGCTGCCTTGCCAGGCTCGCCTGCTGGCGGCACTCGGCGGCCGGGCGGAGCACTGGAGCGCGGCGCTGGGCGAGCGCCTGGTGTTCTGGTGCCGGCCGGTAGCCCACGCAGATACGCTCGAGCACTGGCTGGAGCGCGCCGACGCGCGCGGCTGGGGCGTGGCGCGCCTGTGTGCCGGCGACCCGGCGCATGACCTGGCCGAGCTGCGCGCCTCGGCCTGCGCCGCGCGCGACCTGCTGGACTATGCGCGCAGCCGGTTGCCCGGTCGGCGGGTCGTGATCCTGGACGGACACCGCCTCGCCAGCCTGCTGTTCAGCCAGCGCGACAGTTGGCAGGTGCGGCAGCTGCTGGCGCCCTTGCAGCGGTTGCTCGACCACGATCCGCAAGGTTCGCTGGCCGCTACCCTGGAGTCCTGGTGCGCCCATGACGGGCACGCCCAGGCCTGTGCCCAGGCGCTGGGAATCCATCGCAACAGCCTGCGCTACCGACTGGAGCGCATCGCTTCGATCAGCGGGCTCGATCTCGCTCGCCTGGAGCACCGCCAGCAATTGTTGCTGGGGCTGCAATTGCTCGTTCCGCGCCGCGGGTAACGGGCGATCAATCGATTCACTGTGCAGTCGCACAAAATGTTCCCCTTCCAGCGCCGTCTTCCTCTGGCCGTTGCACAAGGCGTGTCCGGTCCCGACGGAGCGAAAATGACCCGCCCCTGGGCGCCCATCCCACACCCATAACAACAAGGAGGCGGCTCATGACCCTGGTCCTGATCCTGCTGGCGTTGATCGCCTTTATCGTCCTGTCCACCACGCGACTCAAGCTGCACCCGTTCCTCGCCCTGCTGGCGGCCGCGCTGATCGCCGGCTTCGCCTACCAGGTACCCACGGCGGAAATCGTCAAGACCGTTACCGGCGGCTTCGGCAGCATCCTCGGCTACATCGGCATCGTCATCGTGCTCGGCACCATCATCGGGGTGATCCTCGAGCGCAGCGGTGCGGCGATCACCATGGCGGAAAGCGTGATCCGCCTGCTCGGCGAACGCTTCCCGACCCTGACCATGTCGATCATCGGCTACCTGGTGTCGATCCCGGTGTTCTGCGATTCCGGCTTCGTCATCCTCAACTCGCTGAAGAACGCCCTGGCGGCGCGGATGAAGATATCCACCATCGCCATGAGCGTGGCCCTGGCCACCGGTCTCTACGCCACCCACACCTTCGTGCCGCCGACCCCGGGACCGATCGCCGCGGCCGGCAACCTCGGCCTGGACGCCAGCCTTGGCCTGGTGATCGTGGTCGGCCTGGTGGTCGCCTTCGTCACCGCGATGGCCGGCATGTGGTGGGCCAATCGCTTCGTCGGCAAGGACATTCCCCTGGTCGACGACGGCCAGGTCGTCCAGACCGAAGAGGACTTCAGCGAGCTGCGTGCCCGCTACGGCAAGCTGCCCAGCGCCACCCAGGCGTTCGCGCCGATCTTCGTACCGATCCTGTTGATCTGCCTTGGCTCGGTCGCGGTATTCCCGAGCAAGCCGCTGGGCGAGGGCGTACTGTTCGCCTGCCTGAACTTCCTCGGTCAACCGGTGATCGCCCTGCTGGTCGGCCTGGCGCTGGCCTGCACCCTGCTCAAGGGCCAGAGCAAGCGCGAGGAATTCCATGAGCGCGTGGTGGAAGGCATCCAGTCGGCCGCGCCGATCCTGCTGATCACCGGCGCCGGCGGCGCCTTCGGTGCGATGCTGAAGATCACTCCGCTCGGCGACTACCTGGGCAGCACCCTGTCAGCGTTGGGCATCGGCCTGTTCATGCCGTTCGTGGTGGCGGCCGCGCTGAAGACCGCACAGGGCTCGACCACCGTGGCGCTGGTCACCACCTCGGCGCTGGTCGCTCCGCTGCTGCCGCAGCTCGGCCTGGACAGCGAGATGGGCCGGGTGCTGACGGTCATGGCGATCGGTGCCGGAGCGATGACGGTGTCCCACGCCAATGACAGCTTCTTCTGGGTGGTCACACAGTTCAGCCGCATGACCGTATCCACTGCCTATCGCGCCCAGACCCTGGCGACCCTGGTCCAGGGTATCGCCGGTATGCTCGCGGTATGGCTGCTCAGCCTTGTGCTGCTCTGATTGAAGCGGGGCCGGGGACTCCCGGCCCTGCGAGGTGACTGATGAAAATCGTGATTGCTCCTGATTCGTTCAAGGAAAGCCTGTCCGCGCCCGACGTCGCCGAGGCTATCGCCCGCGGCTGGCGGCGAGTCTTCCCGCAGGCCGAGGTGTTGCTGCGGCCACTGGCGGACGGCGGCGAAGGCACGGTCGATGCGGTACTCGCCGCCACCGCCGGCGAACGTCGCGAATGCCGTGTCGAAGGCCCGCTCGGTGAGCCGACCCTGGCGCACTGGGGCTGGCTGGACGACGCCACCGCAGTGATCGAAATGGCTTCCGCCAGCGGCTTGCACCTGGTCCCGCGCGACCGCCGCGACGCCACGCGCAGCAGCAGCCGTGGCACTGGCGAGCTGATCCGTGCGGCGCTGGACGCCGGGGCGCGGAAGATTATCCTCGGCCTCGGCGGCAGCGCTACCAATGATGCCGGCGCCGGCCTGCTGGGCGCGCTCGGCGTGCGTTTCCTGGCTGCCGACGGCGAGGAACTGGCGCCCGGCGGCGCCGCGCTGGCTGGCCTGCACAGTCTCGACCTGGGCGGGCTGGATCCGCGCCTGGTGGATGTCGCGGTGGAAGTCGCCGCAGACGTCGACAACCCGCTATGCGGGCCGCGCGGCGCGTCGGCGGTGTTCGGTCCGCAGAAGGGCGCCAGCGCCGAACAGGTGGCGCAACTGGATGCCGCCCTGGCGCACTTCGCCAAGGTGGTCGCGGCGACCCTTGGCGAGGACTTCAGCCGGGTGCCGGGCGTCGGCGCCGCCGGCGGCCTGGGTTTCGCCGCGAGGGCATTCCTCCGCGCGCGTTTCCGCCCAGGCATCGAACTGGTGGCGGAGCTGGCCGGGCTGGCCGATGCGCTGGTCGGTGCCGACCTGGTGCTGACCGGCGAGGGCCGTCTGGATGCGCAGAGCCTGCACGGCAAGACCCCGGTGGGCGTGGCGCGGATCGCGCGCCAGGCCGGCGTTCCCGTGGTAGCCCTGGCCGGCAGCCTGGGCGACGGCTACCAGCGCCTGCACGACGCCGGCATCGATGCGGCGTTCAGCCTGGCGCCGGGACCGATCAGCCTGGAGCAGGCCTGTGCCGGAGCGGCGGCGGAACTGGAGGCGCGCGCCGAGCAGATCGCCCGGCTCTGGCGCCTGGCTCAGGCTTCGCGGGAAGGGTAGTCGGCGGCGGCGCGCTCCAGCCAGGCCGGCAGGTCGCGCCGCTTCACCTTGCTGGCCTTGGCCTCGGCCAGTCGCTGTAACAGATAGTCACGCTTTTGCGGGTCGTCGCCGGCGAATGACAGCGCCAGGTCGCGGTCCATCCAGCGGCGGATGCGCCAGTAGATCCACCAGTGGAAATACAGGCCGGCGGCGGTGGTGACGACGATGATGAAATAGTCCATGGCTGTTCCTTCTGCGGGCGCTCACCCTAGCCGATCGGTCCCGCCGATGAAAGCGGGAGGGTTCGGTCGAAACTGAACGAACCTGTACCATTGCTGAATCGATTCGATTATCTCGCGCCGGCCAGGTGACAGGAGCGGCTGCGGGAGAGTCTAATATTCGTCAGTTATCCCTTTCGGAGATGCCGTTATGCGCAAGTCTGCCTTGATCGTTGCTTCCTTCACCGCCATGGCCCTGGCTCTTGGCGGCTGCCAATCCAGCCTCACCGGCGATACCTACAGCCGTGAGGAAGCCCGTACCGTGCAGACTGTACGCATGGGCACCATCCAGGCCTTGCGCCCGGTCAAGATCGAAGGCACCAAGACCCCGATCGGTTCCATCGCCGGTGCCGGCGTCGGCGGTGTCGCCGGCAGCGCGGTGGGCGGCGGCAAGGGCAGCTACGTCGCGGCCATCATCGGCGCGGTCGCTGGCGGCCTGCTGGGCGCGGCTACCGAAGAAGGCCTGACGCGCACCCAGGGCGTCGAGATCACCGTGCGCGAAGACGACGGCAGCACCCGCGCCTATGTCCAGCAGGTCGACCAGGGCCAGATCTTCCGCGTCGGCGAGCGCGTGCGCATCCTGACCGTCAACGGCACCAGCCGCGTCGCCCACTGATTCTTCCCACGTTATCCCGCGGCCGGCATTTCGCCGGCCGTTTTCGTTGTAGCGCCGAACCACTGCCGGCGTTGTCTTGCTAAGCTTCAAGTCGTTGCCGTTGCAGAGTTTTTTTCGGCTTTCCGGCAGTCGGAACGCCTGAATTTTGTAATAATTCAATCCATGACGTTCGTTCGATAGATTGCGATAATCGTAGTTCCGTCGCGCCGCGCCTGCCGGTGGCCGATGGGGCTTCGAGCTGCTGGCGATCCGGCCGCGCACCGACAACCGCGGGGAAGCACCGCCGGCCAGGCATGCCGGGGGCTCCGCCATCGAAGAGGAGTAGCCCATGATTCTGGCGCTGATCATCGCGCTGCCGTTCATGGGGGCGTTGTTGCCCCTGCTTGCCGAGCGTGGCGGCCGCACCTTGTGCGCGGCGTCCGCCGGCGTGGCGCCGCTGATCGGCCTGATCCTGTTGCTCGGGCAGCGCGGCACGGTGTTCGCCGGGCAGACCCTGACCGCCAGCTATTCCTGGCTGCCGGAAATCGGCATCAACCTCAGCCTGCGCCTGGACGGCCTCGGTTTCCTCTTCGCCCTGCTGATCCTCGGCATCGGCCTGCTGGTGATCCTCTACGCCCGCTACTACCTCTCCGAACAGGAGCCGATGGGGCGTTTCTTCGCTTTCCTGCTGCTGTTCATGGGCTCCATGCTCGGCGTGGTGCTCGCGGAAAATCTCTTGCTGATGATGCTCTTCTGGGAGCTGACCAGCCTGTCCTCGTTCCTGCTCATCGGCTTCTGGGGCAGCCGTTCCGACGCCCGCAAGGGTGCGAGGATGGCCCTGACCGTTACCGGAGGGGGCGGCCTGGCGCTGCTGGCCGGGGTGCTGCTGCTCGGCCACATCGCCGGCAGCTTCGAACTCACCGAGGTCCTCGCGGCTGGCGAGCTGATCCGCGCCCACGCTCTGTATCCGCTGGTGCTGATACTGATCCTGCTCGGCGTGTTCACCAAGTCGGCGCAGTTTCCCTTCCATTTCTGGCTGCCCCACGCGATGGCGGCGCCGACCCCGGTTTCCGCGTACCTGCACTCGGCGACCATGGTCAAGGCCGGCGTATTCCTGCTGGCCCGGCTGTATCCGGCGCTGGCCGGCACCGAGTGGTTCTTCTACCTGGTCAGCCTGAGCGGCCTGGTGACGCTGTTGCTGGGGGCCGGCATGGCACTGTTCCAGCATGACCTGAAGGGGCTGCTGGCCTACTCGACGATCAGCCACCTGGGCCTGATCACCCTGCTGTTCGGCCTCGACTCCCCGCTGTCGAACGTCGCCGCGGTGTTCCACATCATCAACCACGCGACCTTCAAGGCCTCGCTGTTCATGGCCGCCGGGATCATCGACCACGAGACCGGCAGCCGCGACATGCGCCTGATCAACGGGATGTGGAAGTACCTGCCGCATACCGCGGTGCTGGCCATCGTCGCCTCCCTGGCGATGGCCGGGGTGCCGCTGCTGAACGGCTTCCTCAGCAAGGAGATGTTCTTCGGCGAAACCCTCAGCCAGAACCTGCTGGGCAGCTTCAACTGGCTGGTGCCGGCGGTGGCGACCCTGGCCGGCGTGTTCTCGGTGGCCTATTCGCTGCGTTTCATCCACGACGTGTTCTTCAACGGCGAGCCGGCCCGGTTGCCGAAGTTCCCGCCCCACGAGCCGCCGCGCTACATGAAGGTACCGGTGGAGATCCTGGTGTTCCTCTGCCTGTTGGTCGGCATGCTGCCGGCCTACACCGTGGCGCCGCTGCTGGCCGCCGCCGCCAGTGCCAGCCTTGGCGGGCAACTGCCGGAATACAGCCTGGCGATCTGGCACGGTTTCAACCTGCCATTGCTGATGAGCGTGGTGGCGCTGGTTGGCGGTGTGCTGGTCTATGTCCTGCGCAAGCCGCTGTTCAACTGGTACGCCGGGTTACCGGAGGTGGACGCCAAGCTGGTCTTCGAGCAGCAGGTGCAACGTGTGGTGGCCCTGGCCGCGCGCCTGACCGCCTGGCTGGAGAACGGGTCACTGCAGCGCTACCTGGCCTGGCTGCTGGGCGCGGCGCTGGTCGTGGTGGCGGTCGAGCTGGCACCGCTGGCGAGGCTGACCGGCTCGCGCGGCCTGACCCCGCTGGACGGTATCACCGCCCTGGGCATGCTGGTGCTGGCCTTCAGCGGCCTGGCCACGGCGCTGTTCCATCGTATGCGCCTGGTCGCGCTATTGATCCTCAGCGTCGCCGGCCTGCTGGTGGCCCTGGCCTTCGCTCGCTTCTCGGCCCCGGACCTGGCGCTGACCCAGTTGTCGGTGGAAGTGGTGACCATGGTCCTGCTGATGCTGGCGCTGTATTTCCTGCCCTCGCGCACTCCGGCGGAGTCCTCCAGCCTGCGCGGCTTGCGCGACGTGGCGCTGGCCGGCGGGGTCGGCATGCTGGTGGCGCTGCTGGCCTACGCGGTGCTGACCCGGCCCTACGAGAGCATCGCCGGATTCTTCGTCGAGAACAGCGTCTCCGGGGGCGGCGGCTACAACGTGGTCAACGTCATCCTGGTGGACTTCCGTGGTTTCGATACCCTCGGCGAGATCAGCGTGCTGGCGATCGCCGGCGTCGGCATCTACGCGATGCTCGCCGGTTTCGCCCTGCACAAGCCGACCTGCGACCCGCAGGGTCGCAACTGGGCCCACGCCAAGCACCCGCTGATCCTGGAAACCCTGTCGCGGGTGCTGCTGCCGCTGGCGTTGCTGATCTCGGTGTTCATCTTCCTGCGCGGCCACAACCTGCCGGGCGGAGGTTTCATCGCCGGCCTGGTGACTGCCATCGCCCTGGTGCTGCAGTACATCGCCAGCGGCTCGCAGTGGGTCGAGCAGCGCCTACCGCTGAACTATGCGGCCATGGCTGGCGCCGGAGTGCTGATCGCCGGGCTCACCGGGCTCGGCAGCTGGCTGTTCGGCTATCCGTTCCTGACTTCCGCGTTCGGCCACTTCGAGTTGCCGCTGATCGGCGAGATCGAGCTGGCCACGGCGATGCTGTTCGACCTCGGCGTGTACCTCACCGTGGTCGGTGCCGCGCTGCTGATCCTGTCCTACCTCGGCAAGCTCAGCCTGATGCCTGAACCCGTCGCACAAGAGGAGGCGCTCTGATGGAAGCCCTGTTCGCCATCACCCTCGGCCTGCTCACCGCCAGCGGCGTCTACCTGCTGCTGCGGGCGAGGACTTTCCCGGTGGTGCTCGGTCTCACGCTGATCTCCTACGCGGTCAACCTGTTCCTGTTCGCCATGGGCCGACTCGGCGGCAGCGTCGCGGTGATCGGCACTCCCGGGGAGTATGGTGATCCGTTGCCGCAGGCGCTGGTGCTGACCGCCATCGTCATCGGCTTCGCCATGACCGCCTTTGTCGTTGTCCTGGCCCTGCGTGGCCTCGGTGACCTCGGCAGCGACCACGTAGATGGCCGTCCGGACGAGGAGGAGCCGCGCCCATGAGCCATTGGCTGATCCTGCCGATCCTGCTCCCCCTGTTTGCCGGCAGCCTGCTGCTGTTGCCGCTGGCCGAGCGCTGGCAGCGCGGCCTGTCGTTGCTCGCGGCGCTGGCACTGATCCCCCTGAGCCTGCTGCTGATACGTACGGCCGCCAGCGGCGACCTGAGCGTCTATGCCCTGGGCAACTGGGCCGCGCCGTTCGGCATCGTGCTCATGCTCGATCGTCTCGCCGCCCTGATGCTGCTGGCCACCGCGGTGCTCGGCAGCGCCGCGCTGATCTACGCGCTGCGTGGCGACGACCGCCTGGGCAAGCATTTCCACGCGTTGTTCCAGTTCCAGCTGCTCGGTATCAACGGCGCCTTCCTGACCGGCGACCTGTTCAACCTGTTCGTGTTCTTCGAGATACTCCTGATCGCCTCCTACGCGTTGCTCCTGCATGGCGGCGGCGCGGAGCGGGTGCGCTCGGGCTTGCACTACGTGATCCTAAACCTGGTCGGCTCGGCGTTCTTCCTGATCGCCGTGGGTACCCTGTATGGCCTCACCGGCACCCTGAACATGGCCGACATGGCGCAGAAGATCGCCATGGCAGATGCCGAGCGCGCGCCGCTGCTGGCGGCAGCCGGGCTCCTGCTGCTGGTGGTGTTCGCCCTGAAGGCGGCGCTGTTGCCGCTGTACTTCTGGCTGCCGCGCGCCTATGCCGCGGCCAGCGCGCCGGTGGCGGCGCTGTTCGCGATCATGACCAAGGTCGGCATCTACTCGATCCTGCGGGTCTACACGCTGGTCTTCGGCGATGCCGCCGGCGAGCTGGCCAACCTGGCGCAGGCCTGGCTCTGGCCGCTGGCCCTGGCGACCCTCGGCCTGGGCGCGATCGGTGCCTTGGCGGCGCGGACCCTGCAAAGCCTGCTGGCCTACCTGGTGGTGGTCTCCGCCGGAACCCTCCTGGCTGGCGTGGCGTTGGGCAGCGAGCGGGCGCTGGCGGCGTCGCTGTACTACCTGCTGCACAGTACCTGGATCGCCGGTGGCCTGTTCCTGCTCGCCGACCTGGTCGCCCGCCAGCGCGGCGACAAGGCCGGCGACCTGGTCCAGGGCCCGGCGTTGCAGAATCCTCGGTTGCTCGGCGGGGCTTTCTTCATCGGCGCCATCGCCGTTGCCGGTCTGCCGCCATTGTCGGGGTTCTTCGGCAAGGTCATGCTTTTGCAGTCGGTCGCTCCCGGCAGCCAGGCGCTGGCCCTGTGGAGCGTGGTACTGGGCAGCGGCCTGGTGGCGCTGGTGGCGTTGAGCCGGGCCGGCAGCACGCTGTTCTGGCGCACCGGGCATACCGTGCTCGGTAGCGCCGAACTGGACCACGGCCGCTTGTTCGCCTGCATCCTGTTGCTCTCCGCCGGCCCGTTGCTGGTGTTCGCCGCGAAGCCGCTGCTGGCCTACGTCCAGGCCACCGCGGCGCAGTTGCACGACCTCGACCTGTATCGCCAGATCATCACCCGCGGAGGTGCCGCATGATCAGCCGTTCGTTGCCGCGTCCGCTTCTTCGCGTACTGCCTCATCCCGTGCTTAGTGTCCTGCTGTTGCTGGTCTGGTTGCTGCTGGTGGATTCCTTCGCCATCGGCCACTGGCTGCTCGGCGCCTTCCTCGGCGTGTGCATTCCGCTGCTGACCAACCGCCTGCTGGTCGGGCGCAGCCAGGAGTGGCATCCGTTGCTGCTGCTGAAGCTGCTGGTGCTGGTGATGTGGGACATCCTCGTCGCCAACATCCAGGTCGCCCGCCTGACCCTCGGACCGATCGAGCGCTTGCGTCCGGCCTTCGTCGAGGTGCCGATCGAGCTGGAGAACGACCTCGCCATCAGCGTGCTGGTGAGCATCGTCTCGCTGACCCCGGGGTCGGTGTCGTCGGACCTCAGCGACGACCGCAAGACCTTGCTGGTGCACGGCCTCGACGTGCCGGACAAGGCGGCGCTGATCGCCGAGATCAAGCAACGCTACGAAGCGCCGCTGAAGGAGATCTTCCCATGCTCGCTTACGTGATCCCGCTGTGCCTGGCGCTGCTCGGCCTGGCCCTGTTGCTGACCCTGGCGCGCCTGGTCAAGGGGCCGTGCCTGCCGGACCGGGCGCTGGCGCTGGACACCCTCTACGTGAACGCCATCGCCCTGCTGGTGCTGTACGGCATCTGGCGCGACAGCGACCTGTTCTTCGAGGCGGCGCTGCTGATCGCGGTGCTCGGCTTCGTCGGTACGGTGGCGGTGGCCAAATACATGCTGCGCGGAGACATCATCGAATGACTGGCGAACCCCTGAGCCTGTGGCTGGAAATCATCGTCTCGGCGTTCCTCCTGCTGGGCAGCGCCTTCGTCCTGATCGGCGCGATCGGCCTGTACCGCCTGCCGGACTTCTTCATGCGCCTGCACGGGCCGACCAAGGCCACCACCCTCGGGGTTGGCGGGGTGATCGTCGCCTCGCTGATCTATTTCTCCAACCGCCAGGCGGGCATCAGCCTGCACGAATTGCTGATCAGCCTGTTCCTCTTCATCAGCGCCCCGGTCAGCGCCTACATGCTGGCCAAGGCCGCGGTGCTGCAGCAGTTGCCGCTGGAGAAGAAGACTCGCGGCAAGCCCTGGGAGCAGTGAGGCCCGGCGCAACAGTTTTGCCCGCTTTCTGTGCCTGTCGGCGCAGCTAGCCGGCTGCCTATACTGGGAGTCCTTTTTCCGGCGCCGCGCGGCGCCCGTGGTGGAGATTCCCTTGACTCGGACGCGCTGGTTCGCCCTGGCCTGCCTGATCCTGGCGATGGCGCTGTGGGGCAGTTCGTACGTGGTGCTGAAGGTCGCTTTCCGCGAACTGCCGCCGCTCTGGGTGATCTTCGGCCGCATGGCCCTCGGCAGCCTGGTGTTCCTCGTTGCCTGGCGCTGGCGCGGACGCATCGACTACCGCCCGGGCGACTGGAAGTACCTGCTCGGCCTGGCCGTCTGCGAACCCTGCCTGTACTTCCTCTGCGAGTCCTTCGCCCTGCAGTACACCAGCGCGGCCCAGGCCGGGATGATCACCGCGCTGCTGCCGTTGCTGGTGGCGGTGGGGGCCTGGTTGTTGCTGCACGAGCGCATCGGCCGGATGACCTGGATCGGCTTTGGCCTGGCGGTGCTCGGTTCGATCTGGCTGAGCCTCGCCGGCGAGCCCGACCTGCACGCGCCGCAGCCGCTGCTGGGCAACTTCTTCGAACTTCTCGCGATGCTCTGCGCCACCGGCTATACCCTGTTGCTGAAGCACCTTTCGGCGCGCTACTCGGCATTCGCCCTGACCGCCATGCAGGCCTTCGTCGGCACGCTGTTCTTCCTGCCGCTGGCGCTGGCCAGCGCCGACCTGCCGAGCCAGCCCAGCGCGCTGGGGATCCAGGCGGTGGTGTATCTCGGCGTGGTGGTCACGGTGGGCGCCTACGGCCTGTACAACTTCGGCGTCGGTCGACTGCCGGCCAGCCAGGCCTCGGGCTTCATCAACCTGATCCCGGTCTTCACCCTGGTATTCGCCGCGCTGTTCCTCGGCGAAACCCTCAACGGCCCGCAGATGCTCGCTGCCGGCCTGGTCTTCATCGGCGTCGCCATCAGCCAGTGGCGCAGCGCTCCGCCGCCGCCTCCGGCCGGCGTCCTGAACTGAAGGAGTTTCCATGACCGTCGACCACCGCCAATGGGCCCGCGAGGCGATCCGCATCATCGAAGCGGATTTCCAGCGCAGCGCCGATACCCATTTGATCCCCCTGGAGACTCCCGGCCTGCCTGGCGTCGAACTGTACTTCAAGGACGAGTCCAGCCACCCCACCGGCAGCCTCAAGCATCGCCTGGCGCGCTCGCTGTTCCTCTATGCGCTGTGCAACGGCTGGCTCAGGCCGGCCGCGCCGGTGATCGAGGCATCGAGCGGTTCCACGGCGATTTCCGAAGCCTATTTCGCACGCCTGCTGGGCCTGCCCTTCATCGCCGTGATGCCGGCCAGCACCTCGAAGGAAAAGATCGCCCAGATCGCCTTCTACGGCGGCCAGAGCCACCTGGTGGAGGACCCCACCCAGATCTACGCCGAGTCCGAACGCCTGGCGCGGGAGAGCGGTGGCCATTTCATGGACCAGTTCACCTATGCCGAGCGCGCCACCGACTGGCGGGCGAACAACAACATCGCCGAATCGATCTTCCAGCAGATGCGCCACGAGCCGTACCCGACCCCGACCTGGCTGATCTCCAGCCCCGGTACCGGCGGCACCCTGGCGACCCTCGGCCGCTACGTGCGCTATCGCCAGCACTGCACCCGGGTACTCTGCGCCGACGCCGAGCGTTCGGTGTTCTTCGACGCCTATGTCAGCGGCGACCGTGGCCTGACCCTGGATTGCGGTTCGCGGATCGAGGGCATCGGCCGGCCGCGGGTCGAGGCGTCCTTCCTGCCGGAAGTGATCGACGCGATGGTCAAGGTGCCGGACGCCTGGTCGCTGGCGGCCATGCATTACCTGGCCCGGCGTCTGGGGCGGCGGGTCGGCGGCTCCAGCGGAACCAACCTGATCGGCGCCCTGGTGGCCGCACGGCAAATGGTCGCGGCCGGCGAGAAGGGTTCGCTGGTGGCGATTCTCTGCGACGGCGGCGAACGCTATGCGACCACCTATTACGATCCGGTCTGGCTGGCCAGGCAGGGCTATGCGCTGGAACCCCTGGTCGAGGCGCTGGCTGCCTGCATCGAGCGGGGCGTGGCGTTGCCCGACGGGCTGCTGGTGGCTGGACTTTGAAGGAGTGGATATGCACCGTTTGCGAGCTGCCGAAACCGGCGATATCGAGGCCATGACCGACCTGTTGCTGCGCCACGGGCCGAATCCCTGGAACCATTTGCCGGAGGAGGGGGTGCGTGCGCATCTGCGAGCCATCGCCGACGGCGAGGTACGTGCCGTCCTGGCCGAGCGCGACGATCGGCTGCTGGGGTTCGCCAGCTTCCGTCGCACCGAGGATTTCGCCCATTACCAGCCGCAGCGTGCCGATGCGCCGCGGGCCTACATCTGCGAGGCGGTAGTGCATCCGGCGGCGGCCGGCCAGGGGCTCGGCAGCGCGTTGCTGGAGGCGGTGCTGGCCCAACTGGCCGACGAAGGCATCGAGGACGTCTATATCGATCGTCACGAAGAGAACCTGGCGTCGGCGGGAATGATGCGCAAGGCCGGCTTCGTCGAGCTGGAAACCTACGCCGATCCGGCGCGGCGACCGAACGGCTCGGGGCGCTCGACAGTGTGCCATCGCAATCTTTCCCTCCAGCGCAGAGCCGTGCGATGAGTTTCATCCGCCTCAAGGTGCGCGCCGCCTTCATGGTCCACGGCTACGACGCGGACAACCGGGAAATCGTCGAGCAGATCGGCGAGGAACGCTTCGTCGAGAAACTGCTGCGCATCGAACGGATCCAGTCGATCAGCGAGAAATACCTGCTGGTCAGCGCCTCCCACGGGCGCGTCGCCTACTGGGAGTACGAGGGCGGCCTGACGGCGCTGCGGCGGCGCCTGGAGCAGGCCGGACTGCTCTTGTAGGGAAGGGCCGCCGCTGCGCGGCCCCTCGCTTCACTTGCCCAGTGCGCCCGGATAGGCGCAGCCGCGCAGCGTCTCGCCATCGATGCGCAGTTCGGCGGAGTAGCTGCTGAAGGCACCGCTCATGCTGTCGGTGCAGGACGACGGGGCGATCCACAGTTCGACCTTCTTGCCGTTCGCCTCGCTGGAATAGCTGGTGCTGCCGTTCGGCAGTTCCTCGGCGACGTAAGGCAAGGCCAGGGTCTCGTGTTCCGGGCGGTCCAGGCGCAGGCCCTGGTTGTTCACCCTGGCGCTCCAGAAGGGTTCGTTGCCGTTGGCGGCGAAGGTCAGCAGCTTGAAGTTCGGGTCGTCGCAGCCGGGGCCCTCGTTCTGCACGCGGTACAGTCGGCTGACCTCCAGCTTGCCGTCGGTACCGCGGACCTTGGCCGGTCCCATGGTGCCGCGCAGGTCGACGAACAGGCCCTGGGCGCCGTCGTCGAACAGGCTGTCGGCTTCGCGGCGCAGGCCGGTATTGGCCACGTCCTCGATGCTGAACAGGCGCTTCTCGGTACAGGGGCGGAATTGCAGCGCGCCGTTGATCTTCACCAGTTCGCCCTGGAAGCGGGTGTCTACACTGGTGCTCGGCGATTCGGGCTTCCACACCTGGCAGGCGGCGAACAAGGGGAGCAGGCTGTAGACCAGCAGACGGGCAGGGCGCATAGGGAAGACTCCATCGAAAATGCGCCCACGTTACCGAGCGTCCGGGCCTAGCTCAAGTCCGGATCGGACTTCATCGCAACCAGGGAGTCGATCGATGATCCAATGCAAGCGTGTATACGAACCGGCGTCGCCCGCCGATGGCCGGCGCGTACTGGTGGACCGGCTGTGGCCGCGGGGCATCCGCAAGGAGGCCCTGGCCATGGACGACTGGCTGAAGGACGTGGCGCCCTCCAACGAGGTGCGCAAGCAGTTCTGCCACGATCCGGCACTCTTCGACAGCTTCCGCGAACACTACCGCGCCGAGTTGCAGGCGCACCCGGAACATTGGTGGGGCCTGCTCGACAGCGCTCGGGAGGGCACCCTGACGCTGCTCTACGGCGCCCACGACCAGCAGCACAACAATGCCGTGGTGCTGGCCGAGTTCCTCGAGGAGGAGCTGGACCGCCAGCAGCCGGGCAGTTCGCCGACCTGCTACGCCGACCGCCTCTCCTGAGAAATATCGCTTACCAGATGCGGTACACCTGGCCGGTCTGCGCGCCTTCCACGCTGCGTGCGTAACCCAGCGCGGCGTCCGCCGCCGGAACCGGCTTGAAGCCACGGAAGTAGGGCGCGTAGCCGGGCAGCGCCTCGCTGACCACGGTCGGGCTGACGGCGTTGATGCGCAGGCCGCGCGGCAACTCCAGGGCTGCGCCGCGGACGAAGCCCTCGACGGCGCAGTTGACCATGCTCGCCGAACTGCCGAAGCGGATCGGCTGCTCGGCGAGCACGCCGCTGGTGAGGGTGAAGGAGCCCCCGTCGTTGGCGTACTCGCGGCCGAGCAGTACCAGGTTGACCTGGCCCATCAGCTTGTCGCGCAGGCCGAGCTGGTATTGCGCCTCGCCCATTTCCTCCAGGGCGCCGAAGTGCACCTTGCCGACCGCGGCGACCAGCGCGTCGAAGCGACCGGTTTTCTCGAACAGGGCGCGAATGGAGTCTGAGTCGCTGATGTCGACCTGGAAATCGCCGCTGCTGTGGCCTACCCGGACGATCTCGTGGCGCTCGCCGAGTTCTTTGTCGATACCCTTGCCAAGGGTGCCGCTGGCGCCGATCAGGATGATTTTCATACAGGCCTCTCGTTGAGTGAAGGTGAGTGGTTTCCAGTGTAGAGTCGCTTTTGCCATGGATAATCCTGTCAATCGACAACCTACCGTTTTCATAGGGAAACAATCGTGAAGGACCTGGACGATCTCGCCGCCTTCGCCGTACTCCACGACCTGGGCAGTTTCACCCGCGCCGCCGAGCGTCTCGGTTGCAGCAAGGGCCAACTGTCGAAGCGCATTGGCGTCCTCGAGCAGAAGCTCGGCGTGACCCTCTTGCACCGCACCACCCGCCGTCTTTCGCTGACCGCCGCCGGCGCCGCGCTGCTGCCCGAGGCGCAGGCCTTGCTGGTGCAGGCCGAGCGCGCGCGGCAGGCTGTGGCGCGCCTGCAGGAGCGAGCGGAAGGACGGGTGCGGGTGACCCTCCCGGTCTCGCTGGGCGAGACCCTGTTCGATGCACTGCTGGAGGACTTCCAGGAACGCCATCCGCTGCTGCGCGTCGAGCTGGACCTGTACAACGGCCTGCGCGACCTAGTTGGTGAGGGCTTCGACCTGGCGATTCGCTCTGGGGTCGAGCAGGACGCCCGGCTGGTGGCGCGGCCGCTGTTCGTCCTGCAGGAAATCACCTGCGCCAGTCCCGCCTACCTGGCGCGACACGGCGAGCCGCAACGCCCGGCCGAGCTGGCCGAGCGCGAGTGCCTGCTGAACTCGCACTACAGCGGCCACGAGGAGTGGCTCTATCACCGCCACCATCGGCTGGAGCGGGTACGGGTTGCCGGCTTTCTCGCCAGCAACCACTACAGCCTGTTGAAGAAAGCCGCGCTGGCCGGCACCGGCATCGCCCGGCTGCCGTCATACATGGTCCACGACGAACTGGGCGACGGCCGCCTGGCCTGGTTGCTGCGCGACTACCAGACGCGCAGCACGCCGATGTTCCTCGTCCATCCGTTCCAGGGCGGCCTGCCGCGGCGCACCCAGGTACTCGCCGATTACCTGCTCGACTGGTTCGAGCGCAGCCGGCGACAATTGATCGGCCTGGAGGGTTGAACATTTCGCCGCGACGCGGCTCTATTGCACTCCGGGCCGCTTCCATGCGGCCTGAAGCTCATCGCGGGCACGTCGTTGCACAAGGAACGTGACGGAACGTGGCAGAATCCCGCACCGGACCGCTCGCGTGCGAGCGGACGCCATTCATCGAACGCTTGGATAGGGACATGCAAAGCAGCTTTCCGCAATCGAACACTCCCCAGATCCGTCGCGCTGGAGTCGACCTCAACGGCGTGATGTCGGTGCTCAGCAAGCACCTCTATTCCACGCCCACCGTGGCGTTGCGCGAGCTGGTGCAGAACGCCCACGACTCGATCCTCCGTCGCCGCCTGGAGCAGCCCGACTGGCAAGGGCCGTCGCGAATCGAGGTGATCGGCGACAGTGCCAGCAACACCGTGCGCATCGTCGACACCGGCGCCGGGCTCACCGAGCACGAAATCCACGCCTACCTGGCCACCGTCGGCGTCGGCTACACCCGCGGACTGCGCCAGTCCGGCCACGAGGACAGCGGGCTGATCGGCATGTTCGGCCTGGGCTTCCTCTCCGCTTTCGTCCTGGCCCGCCGGGTCAGCGTGCGGACCACGTCCTACCAGCAGCCGGAACTGGGCTTCTGCTACGTCTCCAGCAACGCCGAGCAATACAGCGTGACGCCGATGCCGGCGCGCCCGGTGGGTACCGAGATCACCCTCGAAATGCAGGACGAATACAGTGCGCTGACCCAGGCCGCGCGCCTGCGCGAGATCCTCGAACGCTACTGCGTGCTGCTGCGCGAGCCGATCCACGTCGGCGGCGACGCCCAGTCGATCAACCCGGAGCCGCCGCCGTGGCGGCTGGCCGCCGACGCCGCGCTGCACCCGCTGCAACGGCAGCGCCGCGACCTGGAGTTCGCCGCACGCTTCGAGCACGACTTCGAGCCGATCTGCTGCCTGCCGGTGCGCCCGGACGAGCGGGTCGACGTGCAGGGCCTGCTGTGGATTCAGGACGGCGGCACCTATGGCACCAGCGACAACCGCAATCTCTCGGTATTCCTTCGCGGCATGCTGCTCGACGATGACGCCCGCGACCTGCTGCCGTCCTGGGCCGGGTTCGTCGGCGGGGTGATCGAATCGAACCGCCTGACGCCCACCGCCAGCCGCGAGGACCTGCAGCGTGACGACCATTACGCGGCGATCCAGCATGCGCTGGCCGAGGCGCTGATCGCCGGGCTCGGCGAGGTGGCGCGGCAGCAGCCGGAGGCCTGGCGGCGGGTCCTGCTGCGGCACAACGAGGCCCTGCTGGGAGCGGCGTTGTGCGACGAGCGTCTGTTCGCGCTGATGATGGACAGCCTGCGCGTACCCACCTCCCAGGGCGACCTCCCGGCTTCCGAACTCCTTTCGCGCGGAGCGGTGCATGTGCTGCTGGACAACGACAGCGGCTTCGAGGAAATGCTGTTCCGTGCCATGGGCGTACCGGTGGCCCATGGCAATCGCTATGCGGTAGTACCCTTCCTCCGTCGCTGGGCGCAGGCCAAGGGGATGCGCCTGGTGGAGCTGGGCACCGAGCAGGGCAACCGCCAGTTGTTCCGCCTCGACCGACTGCCCGAGCGCGAGACCGGCTGGCTGGCCGAACACCTGGGCGGCGCCGAGGAGCAGCTGGTGATCGCCCGCTTCAGCCCCGAGGAATTGCCGCTTGTGGTGGTGCCTGACCGCGACGCCGAACTCAAGCGGCGACTGGAGGACGACGAGGCCGACAAGCGTATTTCCACCGCGGCGTTGCGCCTGGCCCGGCAGTTCACCCGCAAGCTCGACAATTGCCAGCCGAGCCGGCTCTACGTCAACCTCGACAATCCGGCGGTGCAGGCGCTGCTCGCGGCCGTCGGCGAGGAACGCGACGAAGCGGCCCATGCGGCGTTGCTGCTGCGCTCGTTCAAAGTGATCATCGCCGGACAGGGACGCGGCCAGCCCGCGACCTCGCTGAACCAGGCCCTGGCCGGACTCGCCGATTCGGTGAAGCGCCTGCTGGGGCAATAAGAAAATTCGCAACACGCCTGATGGAGACTGAAGCATATGGATATCTGGAACTGGGTGGAGAAGCTCCGCGCCGACCTGCGTGAGGCCGGCCAGGAGCAGAGTGCGCGGCTGATCGACGAACTCACCGCGTACGTCTGCGACCTCGAGGTGGAGCGCGCCGAGGCGCTGTTGCCGGAGGTCAAGGCGCTGAGCCGGACGTTGAACAACCCGTGGCTGGAAATCTTCGTCCGCCACTGGGAAATGCGTAACCGGGTCGGCAACCAACTGGAGGGTGAGACCGCCCTGGCCGACGCCGTTTCCCTGTTCGAACTGGCCAACCGCGACGACACCCAGGCCTGCCCGCAGTCGGTCTGCGTGACCCAGGACCTGGCGTCGTGCTACGCCAACGTCGACGGCCCGGGCTGGGTGGAGGAACGCATCGAGGTGTGCGACGAGACCCTGGCGCGGATCGACCCGACCTGGGCCTGCTTCCACTGTCTGAGCAACGAGAAGGCCGAGGCGCTGCTCGACGACGGGCGCGGCGAAGATGCCCTGGCCTTCCTGGCCGAACAGGAGAAGAAGATCCTCGCCGCCGGCGAGGAGGTATTCGACAGCCTCCTGGAGATGCGCGTGGCGATCCTGCTGAACCTGGGGCGCGCGGAACAGGCGCTGGCCCTGATCGGCGAGATGGAGGAGAAGGTCGAGGGCGCGGAGTGGAACAACATCAGCCAGCCGCGGCGTCTGTACAAGGCCCACGGCCTGGCGTTGCTGGGGCGCGACGAGGAGGCCCTGGAGGCGCTGCTGCCGTTCTCCGAGATTGCCCCGCGCTATCGTACGATCTGGCTGCGCGCCGTCTACCTGCTGCTGCAACGGACCCCTGAGCGCAACACCTGGGACTTCGGCGGGCGCCTGCAGCAGATGCTCGAACACTACTCGCAGAAGGGCGCGCACCGGGTGGTCATCGATGTTGCCAGCCAGGCCATCCGCCTCGCGTTGCAACGCGGTTCGGTATGGAGCGCCAGGCGCCACCTGGCGCTGGCCGAACAGCATGCTCAACAGTTGCAGCGCGATCGGGGCGCCAGCCAGTTGCTCGCCGGGTTGAGGGAGGAGATCGATGCCGCGCCGCAGCAGCAGGAGCTGCCGGTGCCGGCTGCGGAGTTGCTCGACTGGCTGGCTGCGCAGGGCAGCGAAGACGCGCCGCGCAACCCGGAGAAAGAAGTGCAGTGGCTGCTCCAGGCGCTGGCCGAGCGGCCCGACGACACCGCCTTGCGCGAAGTGGCCGCCTCGGCGCTACAGGCCTGCTCCGCCGACGACGAGGCCATCGACCTGCTCTGGGAGTACGTCGAGCGCCACACCGACGAGGAGCAGCAACTGGCCTACTACCTGCTCAATGCCTTGCTGGCCCGCGGCGAGTACGACCAGGTCAAGCGCCTCGGCCGGCTCTACGCCGACAGCGTGCCGCTGATCGCGCTGTGGAGCGAAGTCAAGCTGGCCGAGAAACTCAACGACTGGCCGGAGCTGGAGCGCGCCTGCCAATCGGTGCTGGAAATTTCTCCCGGCTCGCTGGGAGCCCACAGCCTGCTGGGTAAGGCGCTGATGGAGCAGGATCGCTTCGCCGAGGCGGCGCTGGCCTACCAGCGTCTGGCCGGCAAGCTGGAGGAGCCGCAGTCGGTGCAGTGGGACCAGATGACCGCCGCCAGCGCCGCGCGCGACTGGACGATGCTGCGCGAGGTCGCTGCCGGCATGGGCATGGAGTTCGCCGCCGGCGACGGACCGATCGAGGAAGACTGGGGCTGGGTGATCGTCCGCTACATCGAGGATGGCGAAGCGCTCGACTACTACGCCCGGCGCACCGGCCCGGTGACCGCGCGGGTCCTCGAGAACGCGCCGGGCAACCGCAGCCAGCGGGTCGGTGACTGGGTGGTGTTCGACGCCGGCCTGATCTATCCGGCTCCGGAAGATGAGGAGGAACGCAAGCGTTTCGTTCCCACCTATGCGGTGGTGCACGTCCTCGAGAGCGGTGGTTACTCGCCGAGCTGGCTGGTGGACGGCGTCTATCCGGGCGACGAGGCCTTCGACGCCTTCCGCGAAACGCTCGACGCGCGCGGCTGGAAGGTCTGGGTGCACAGCAACCGCGACTACCAGGTCACCGATGCCAGCAGCGGCGAGGAACTGCGGGCGATCTACTTCACCGTCGCGACACCCGCGCAGCAGGCGCCGCGCGACCTGCACCAGGCGTTGCAGGAGGCCACCGGGCAATGGCCGCACCGCATGTGCTGGCTGCGCCTGGCGGAAGCGGCGGAGGTCGACACCCAGCCGCACCTGGACGCTATCGAGCGCTACGGCCTGTAGCCGGTACGCCTCGGCATAAAAAACGGCCCGTGAGGGCCGTTTTCGTATGCGCTGAAGTCTCCGGCGGGACGGTGCTCAGCCGCCGAGGTAGGCGTCGCGCACCTTCGGGTTGGTCAGCAGGGCGGCGCCGGTGTCGTGCATGACGATCCGGCCGTTCTCCAGCACGTAGGCGCGATCGGCGAGCTTCAACGCCTGGTTGGCGTTCTGCTCGACGAGGAACACGGTGACGCCTTCGCGACGCAACTGTTCGATGATCTCGAAGATCTGCTGGATGATGATCGGCGCCAGGCCGAGCGAAGGTTCGTCCAACAGCAACAGCTTTGGCTTGCTCATCAGCGCGCGGCCGATGGCGAGCATCTGCTGTTCGCCGCCGGACATGGTCCCGGCGCGCTGTTCGTAGCGTTCCTTCAGGCGCGGGAAGAGTTCCAGCACCTTGTCCATCTGCACCTGGTAGTCGTCCTTGTCGGTGAAGAAGCCGCCCATCGCCAGGTTTTCTTCCACCGTCAGGCGGGAGAAGACCCGGCGGCCTTCCGGGACCACCGCGATGCTCTTGCGCATGATGGTGGAGGAGGGCAGGCCGACCAGTTCCTCGCCTTCGTAGCGGATGCTGCCGCTGGCCGCCTGCGGCGAGCCGCAGAGCGTCATCAGCAGGGTCGACTTGCCGGCGCCGTTGGCGCCGATCAGGGTGACGATCTCGCCCTTCTTCACTTCCACGCTGACGTCGTGCAGCGCCTGGATCTTGCCGTAGTAGGTGGAAACCTTGTCGAAACTCAGCATGCTCACGCTTCCCCCAGATAAGCCTTGATCACGTCCGGGTTGTCGCGGATCTGCTCCGGCGTCCCGTCGGCCAGGGGGGCGCCCTGGTTGATCACCACGATATGGTCGGAAATGCTCATCACCAGCTTCATGTCGTGCTCGATCAGCAATACCGTCACGTTGTGCTCGCTGCGCAGCTTGGCGATCAGCGCCTTGAGGTCGTCGGTCTCCTTCGGGTTGAGGCCGGCGGCCGGCTCGTCGAGCATGAGGATCCGCGGGCGGGTCATCATGCAGCGGGCGATCTCCAGGCGTCGCTGCTGGCCATAGGCGAGGGTGCCGGCGCTGCGGTTGGCGAACTCGGTAAGGTTGACTTCCTCCAGCCAGTGCGCGGCGTACTCCATGGCCTCGCGCTCGCTGCGGCGGAATGCCGGGGTCTTGAACAGGCCGGCGAGGAAGTTGGTGTTGAGGTGGCGGTGCTGGGCGACCAGCAGGTTCTCCACCGCGGTCATTTCCTTGAACAGGCGGACGTTCTGGAAGGTCCGCACCACGCCCTTGCGAGCGATCTTGTGACCGGGCAGGCCCTGGATCTCCTCGCCGTCGAGGCGGATCAGGCCGCCGGTGGGCTGGTAGAAGCCGGTCAGGCAGTTGAACACGGTGGTCTTGCCGGCGCCGTTCGGGCCGATCATCGAGACCACCTGCTTTTCCTCGACCTTCAGGTTGACGCCGTTGACGGCCAGCAGGCCGCCGAAGCGCATGGTCAGGCCGCTCACTTCGAGAATCGGTCGGCTCATGGCTTCAGCTCCAGGTGCGGGCGTTGCATCGGCAGCAGTCCCTGGGGACGCCAGATCATCATCACGATCATGGTCAGGCCGAAGATCAACATGCGGTATTCGTTGAACCCGCGCATTTCCTGGAGCAGCACCATCACCACCGCGGCGAGGATCACGCCGAGCTGCGAACCCATGCCGCCGAGTACGACGATCGCAAGGATCATCGCCGACTCGATGAAGGTGAAGGACTCAGGCGTCACCAGGCCCTGGCGGGCGGCGAAGAAGCTGCCGGCGAAACCGGCGAAGCTGGCGCCGATGGTGAAGGCGGAGAGCTTGACGATGGTCGGGTTGAGACCGAGAGCGCGGCAGGCCACTTCGTCCTCGCGCAGCGCTTCCCAGGCGCGACCGATCGGCATGCGCATCAGCCGGTTGATCACGAACAGGGCCAGCAGCACCAGCAGCAGGGCCACCACGTAGAGCAGGATGACCTTGTAGTTGGTGTTGTAGGCGATGCCGAAGAACTCGTGGAAGGTCTGCATGCCTTCCGGCGCGCGGCGTTCGAAGGTCAGGCCGAACAGGGTCGGCTTGGGGATCGAGCCGATGCCGTTGGGGCCGCCGGTGATCTCGGTCATGTTGCGCAGCAGGATGCGGATGATCTCGCCGAAGCCGAGGGTCACGATCGCCAGGTAGTCGCCGCGCAGGCGCAGCACCGGGAAGCCGAGGAGGAAGCCGAACAGCGCGGCCATCATCCCGGCGATCGGCAGGGCGGTCCAGAAGCCGAACCCGGCGTACTCGGCGAGCAGCGCGTAGGTGTAGGCACCTACCGCGTAGAAGCCGACGTAGCCGAGATCGAGCAGGCCGGCCAGGCCGACCACGATGTTCAGGCCGATGCCGAGCATCACGTAGATCAGGATCAGGGTGGCGATGTCCACCGCCCCGCGCGAGGCGAAGAACGGCCAGACGAAAGCCACCACGACCAGGGCGAGGACCGCCCAGCGCTGGGTCGATGGCAGGCTGAGGAAGTTCTTCAGGCCGCTGCCGTTGACCTTGTAGCCGACGCCGCGACCCAGCTTGAGCGGGATGCGGTCGCGGAACAGCTGCCAGACGAACATGGCCAGGGCGGCCGCGGCGATGGTCCAGAGGGTCTGCGCATCGGCGCCGAGGACCTCGAGCTTGATGCCGACGGTGCGCAGCTTCAGGCCTAGGATCGGATAGGACACCAGGATCACGAGGAGGGCGCTGAACAGCGCGCGCTTGAGGGACTGGCTCATACTTTTTCCACCTCCGGACGACCGAGGATGCCGGTAGGTCGGAACAGCAGCACCAGGATCAGCAGGCCGAAGGCCACCACGTCCTTGTACTGGTCGCCGAACACGTCGGCGCCGAAGGCTTCGGCGACGCCCAGCAGCAGGCCGCCGAGCATGGCGCCGGGGATGCTACCGATGCCGCCGAGCACCGCGGCGGTGAACGCCTTGATCCCGGCGAGGAAGCCGATCCCGGGGTTGATCACGCCGTACTGCATGCCCAGCAGCACCGCGGCGACGGCGGCCAGGGCGGCGCCGATGACGAAGGTGAGGGCGATGATGTTGTTGCTGTTGATACCCAGCAGGTTGGTCATCTTCAGGTCCTCGGCGCAGGCGCGGCAGGCGCGGCCCAGGCGGGAGCGGGAGATGAACAGGGTGAGGCCGAACATCACCAGGAAGGTGACGACGAAGATCAGGATCTGCATATAGGAGATCACCACGCCGTTCATGCTGCTTTCGCCGAACACGAAGTTGCCGGGCAGCAGGGTCGGGATGGCCTTTTCCTTGGAGTCCTGCGAGAGCATCACGGCGTTCTGCAGGAAGATCGACATGCCGATCGCGGAGATCAGCGGGATCAGGCGGTTGCCGCCGCGCAACGGGCGGTAGGCGACCCGCTCGATGCTGTAGCCGAAGGCACTGGTGACGATGATGCTGGCGGCGAATGCGGCGAGCATCATCAGCGGAACGCTGTCCAGCCCCATCATCGCCAGCAGGGTGATGGCGATGAAGGCGATGTACGAGCCGATCATGTACACCTCGCCGTGGGCGAAGTTGATCATGCCGATGATGCCGTAGACCATGGTGTAGCCGATCGCGATCAGCGCATAGGTGCTGCCGACGGTCAGGCCGTTAACCAATTGTTGTAGGTAATGATAAATCTCGGGCATGGGACTCTCTCGCTAAACGCCCGCCGTTGTACGGCAGGTAGACGTTCGGCTCGCGGGTGTGGGGCCGGAACGCTGCTGAGACCCGTCACGATCCGGCGCGCGGCGGGCCGGCGGGAGGCAGGGGAAAGCCGCGCTCCCGTCCACCAGGAGTGAACGCTGCCGGTCTTCGCCTGCCCTTGCCGGGCCGCCGCTCGCGGAATCATGCGGGTACTAAAACAAAGCCCACGGTGGGTGACGTGGGCTCCGTACTGCAACGATGCTTACTTGACCTCGGTCCGGGTGGCGTCCTTGTGCCACTCGTAGACGGTGAAGTCGAAGTTCTTCAGGTCGCCCTTCTCGTCGAACCCGAGGTTCCCGGTGGGAGTCTCGAAGGTGTTGGCGCGCAGGGCCTCGGCGACCTTCTCCGGATCGGCCTCGCCGGCTTTCTCGATGCCCTTGGCGATCACTGTGACCGCGGAGTAGGCGGGCAGGACGAAGATGCCGCTCGGATCCTGGTTCTTCGCCTTGAAGGCGTCGATCAGGGCCTTGTTCTTCGGATCCTGCTCGAAGGCGCGCGGCAGGGTCGCCAGCATGCCTTCCGAAGCGTCGCCGGCGATCGCGGTGATTTCGCTGTTGCCGACCCCTTCCGGGCCCATGAAGCGCGCGTCCAGCCCGGCCTGCTTGGCCTGGCGCAGCAGCAGGCCCATTTCTGGGTGGTAGCCGCCGAAGTAGACGAACTGCACGCCGGCTTTCTTCAGCTTGCTGATCAGCGCGTTGAAGTCCTTGTCGCCGGCGTTCAGGCCTTCGAAGACGGCAACCTTGATGCCGGCGTCTTCCACGGTCTTCTTCACCTCGGTGGCGATGCCTTCGCCGTACTGCTGCTTGTCGTGCAGTACCGCGATGGTCTTGTCCTTGTAGCGTTCGGCGATGAACTTGCCGGCCACCGGGCCCTGCATGTTGTCCAGGCCGATGGTGCGGAAGATCAGCTTGTAGCCGCGCGAGGTGATTTCCGGGGCGGTGGCCGACGGGGTGATCATCAGCACGCCTTCGTCTTCGTAGATGTCGGTGGCGGGTTGGGTGGAGCTGGAGCAGACATGGCCGACCACGAACTTGACGCCGTCGTTGACCACCTTGTTGGCGACCGCCACGGCCTGCTTGGGATCGCAGGCGTCGTCGTAGATCACGCCTTCGAGTTGCGCGCCGTTCACGCCGCCTGCCTTGTTGATCTGTTCGATTGCCATCAGCGCACCGGCGCGCTGCATGTCGCCGTACTGGGCTACCGGACCGGTGACCGGGCCAGCCAGGGCGATCTTGATGGTGTCGGCGGCCATGGAGTAGCTGGCGAACCCGGCAATGGCCATCGCGGCGAACAGGCGGGATAGACGCTGAGTACCCTTCTTCATAGTGCTCCACTCTTCTTGTGTGTTGTCATTGTTGTAGTCTCGCGGCCGCGGGGGCCGGAGGAGACCGGGTGATCGTCATGGACGGACCCCGGGAACTGTACCGGTACAGTGTAGAGCGGCGCTTCGTCGCTTGAAAAGCACGGCACGGCGAGCTCCCGTGAGTCGTGTCGCCTGGTTGACATAAACGTATAGAAAAACGGCGCGGACCTGCCTCACCTCCCTGGGCCCGGTTTCCCTTCGGCTGTCGTGGGCTACCGGCGGGCGTTATCATGGCGCCCATGCAATCCAGGTAGATCCCATGACAGAACAAACTAGCACCCTCTATGCCAAGCTGCTCGGCGAGACCGCGGTCATTTCCTGGGCCGAGCTGCAACCGTTTTTCGCCCGTGGCGCCTTGCTCCAGGTCGATGCCGCGCTGGACCTGGTGGAAGTCGCCGAGGCCCTGGCCGGGGACGACCGCGAGAAGGTCGCCGCCTGGCTTTCCGGCGGCGGCCTGAGCAAGGTCGGGGAGGATGCGGCCAAGGACTTCCTCGAACGCGACCCGACCCTCTGGGCGGTGGTGGTGGCGCCCTGGGTGGTCATTCAGGAACGCGCGGAAAAAGCGACGTTGCACTGATCCAGGGCGGTTTTCTTTCGCTCGACCCTGGCTAGACTGATTCCGATTCCCACCAGGAGATTCGTCATGTTCGAACCAGGCCACCTCCATCTGGTCAGCCTGCCCGGCCTCGACCAGCAGGACATCAATATCCATATCCGCTACGAGGTGCGGCAGAACGCCGAATCCGGCGCCTATGTGCACTTCGACATGGACGGCGAGATCGACGGCAAGCCGTTCAGCGACTCCTTCGAGCTGCCGCGCGATACCGCCTTCAACTTCGCCAGCGATGCCACGCGGGTCGCCCAGAAGCACGGCCTGCACCCGAAGTTCGGCGCGATCACCCGGGTGCACAAGGAATACGATGCGATGTTCGAGGATATTCGCGCCAAGCTGCATGCCCATCCCGGCGAACCGGTGGATCTCGAGCGGATCATTCGCCACGAGTGAGCCGTGTCCCCGGCGGCCGGAAGCATGGGAAAGGCCCGATATCGACGATATCGGGCCTTTTTTCGTTTGCCGGAGAGGCCGTTCCAGGGGCTTGCCACCCTTGCCGGCAAGCGGAAACGGCTTGCCGCTTGCCGCTTCCGGGTTGCTCTTAAATAAACTCAAGTTATTGAATATAAAGGTTTTTAATAATTTGGCACGGGCCTTGCTGAAGTGTTGGCGACGAAAGCCACACCGGCAAACAGGTTCGCAGCCATGAGCATCAGTTTCGACAGAGCACTCGGTATCCACCAGCAGGCCCTCAGCTTCCGCGCCCAGCGCGCCGAAGTGCTGGCCAACAACCTGGCCAACGCCGATACCCCGAACTACAAGGCTCGCGACCTGGACTTCGCCGCGGTTCTCGCCGAGCAGAAGGACAAGGCCGCCAAGGGTACCTTCGCCATCCGCACCACCAACGAGCGGCATATCGCCGCCGAAGGTTTCGGCATGGGCGAGGGCAGCCTGCAGTACCGCATCCCGGTCCAGCCGTCGATCGACCAGAACACTGTCGACGCCCAGATCGAGCAGGCCAACTACGCCGAGAACGCCATGCACTTCCAGGCGTCCTTCACCTTCCTCAACAGCAAATTCAAAGGGCTGGTCAGCGCCCTGCGTGGAGAGTAACCGCCATGTCCCTCGCCAGTGTCTTCAACATTGCCGGTAGCGGCATGAGCGCCCAGAGCACCCGCCTGAACACCGTGGCCAGCAACATCGCCAACGCCGAGACGGTTTCCTCCAGCGTCGACAAGACCTACCGCGCCCGCCATCCGGTGTTCTCCACCATGTTCCAGCAGGCCCAGGGCGACAGCGGCTCGCTGTTCGCCGACCAGGACAGCTCCGGCGCCGGCGTGCAGGTGCTGGGCATCGTCGAGGACCAGAGTTCGCTGATGCCGCGCTACGAGCCGAACCATCCGGCCGCGGATGCCAACGGCTACGTGTATTACCCCAATGTGAACGTGGTCGAGGAAATGGCCGACATGATTTCCGCCAGCCGTGCCTTCCAGACCAACGCGGAAATGATGAATACCGCCAAACAGATGATGCAGAAGGTCCTGACCCTGGGTCAGTGAGCGGAGTAGAGCATGAGCATCGATAACGTCAGCGGCACCAGCAGCAACACCGGCAACGTCAACGGCAGCAAGCGTGCCGCCGGCAGCGGCGCCACCGAGACCGGGCAGAGCGTCAAGGGCAGCAGCAACCTTGGCAAGGACGAATTCCTCAAGCTGCTGGTGGCCCAGTTGAAGAACCAGGACCCGATGTCGCCGCAGCAGAACGGCGAGTTCATCGCCCAACTGGCCCAGTTCAGCACCGTGGAAGGCGTGCAGTCGCTGAACAAGAGCATGGAGAGCATTCTCTCCAACTACCAGTCGTCGCAGGCCCTGCAAGCCTCGTCGCTGGTGGGGCGCAAGGTCATCGTGGCGACCGACAAGTCGGTGGTGGACACCAAGGACACCTTCAAGGCGTCCCTCAACCTGCCGGTCTCCAGCAGCAACGTATGGGTCAACGTCTACGACGACAAGGGCACCGTGGTCAATCGCATCAACCTCGGCCAGCAGGCTGCCGGCAGCGTCAGCTTCATGTGGGACGGCAAGGACAGCAGCGGCAACATCATGCCGCCGGGCACCTACAAGTTCGAGGCGCAGACCTCGATCGACGGCAAGACCTACGGGCTCCAGACCTACCTGCCGGCCAACGTCGACAGCGTCACCCTGGGGCAGAACGGCGGCGAGCTGATGCTCAACCTCGCAGGCCTGGGCAGCATCGCGCTGTCCAAAGTACAGATCATCGGCCAGTAAGCCGGCGTTTCCGGCAAGGAGCTATCCATGAGTTTCAACATCGGCCTGAGCGGCATCCAGGCGGCCTCCAGCGGCCTGAACGTCACCGGCAACAACATCGCCAACGCCGGCACCGTAGGCTTCAAGCAATCCCGCGCGGAGTTCGCCGACGTCTACGCCGCCTCGGTGCTGGGTTCGGGCAGCAACCCGCAGGGCAGCGGCGTGCTGCTCTCGGACGTCTCGCAGATGTTCAAGCAGGGCAACATCGACTCGACCAACAGCGTGCTGGACCTGGCCATCAACGGCAACGGCTTCTTCGTCACCAGCAACAACGGGGCGATCAGCTACACCCGCGCCGGCTACTTCAATACCGACAAGCAGGATTTCATCGTCGACAACAACGGCTACCGCCTGCAGGGCTATGCCGTCGGGCCGAACGGCCAGTTGCAGAACGGCGTGGTCACCGACCTCAAGGTCGAGCGCGCCAATCAGGCGCCGCAGGCCACCTCGAGCATCCAGCAGTCGTACAACCTCAACTCGACGCTGAAGCCGCCGACCGTGACGCCGTTCGATCCGTCCGACGCCGCTACCTACAACTCGTCCTCTTCGCTGGGCATCTATGACAGCCAGGGCAACTCCCACACCATGAGCCAGTTCTTCATCAAGAACGAGCCGGATCCGAATGCGACCCCGCCGATTCCGGAGAACAGCTGGACCATGAAAGTGCTGATCGACGGGGTCAATCCGCTCGACCCGTCGAACAAGACGCCGATGAGCTTCAACGTCACCTTCGACGCCAGCGGCCAGATGACCTCGGTACGGGCTCCGGACGGCAGCACCAGCGGGCCGGGCTTCAGCATCGACGCGACCACCAACGTGATCCAGTTCAGCCCGGCCACCGGCAATCCGCCGACTCCCGGCACCGGCTGGATTCCGGCGGCCTCGGACGGCAAGACCCCGCCGACCTACGCCTGGAATGGCGCGACCGGTGCCGCCAGCGGCATCTCCTTCGACATGCGCAAGACCACCCAGTACTCCACCGCGTTCGCCCAGAGCAACCCGATCCAGGACGGCTACACCACCGGTCAGCTGGCAGGCCTGGAAATCGACGACACCGGGGTGATCTTCGCCCGCTACACCAACGGCCAGTCCAAGGTGCAGGGCCAGGTGGTGCTGGCCAACTTCGCCAACATCCAGGGCCTGACGCCGATCGGCAAGACCTCCTGGGTGCAGTCCTCGGAGTCCGGCGAGCCGGCGGTCGGCGCGCCGCGCTCGGGCACCCTGGGGGCGTTGCAATCCGGCGCGCTGGAAGCGTCCAACGTGGACATCTCCAACGAACTGGTGAACCTCATCGTCCACCAGCGCAACTACCAGGCCAATGCCAAGACCATCCAGACCGAGGATGCGGTGACCCAGACCATCATCAACCTGCGCTGATGACGGCGTGCCGGTGCCGTCCGGGCACCGGCAAGGCCCTTGCCGCCAGCGGCAACCCCTGGCCAGGGGTTGCCCCCGAAGCCTCCGAAAGGAGGCTTTCTGTTTTATAAAATCCTTTTAAATCAATGTATTAATTGTTTTTTCGAATTCTGGCACGGTGCTTGCTGGATAACCTGCAAGAAAGCCCGGCGGATTGTGCCGGTGCCTGGAGGATTCGATGGACAAGATGCTGTACGTCTCCATGAGCGGGGCCAGCCAGAACACCCTGGCGATGCGTGCTCATGCCAACAACCTGGCGAACATCTCGACCAGCGGCTTTCGTCGCGACTTCGAGCAGGCGCGTTCGATGCAGGTGTTCGGCGACAGCTTCCCGGCGCGGGTATTCGCCATGAGCGAGCGGCCCGGTACCGATTTCAGCCATGGCAGCCTCCAGGAAACCGGCAACGAGCTGGACATCGCCATCGACGGCGACGGCTTCGTCGCGGTCCAGGCGCCGGATGGCAGCGAGGCCTACGTGCGTACCGCCGGCATGCATATCGACGCCCTCGGCATGCTGCGCACCGGCGACGGCTTGCCGGTGCTCGGCAACGGTGGGCCGATCGCCGTGCCGCCGGAGGAAAAGGTGGAGATCGGCCAGGACGGCACCATCAGCATCCGCGCCCTTGGCGAGAACCCCAACGTGGTCGCCGTGGTGGACCGGATCAAACTGGTCAACCCGAACCTGAAGCAGATGGAGAAGGGTACCGACGGCCTGCTGCACTACAAGCCGCAGCCGGGCGAGCAGGCGCCGCTGGCCGACGCCAACGTGAAGGTGGTCTCCGGTTTCCTGGAAAGCAGCAACGTGAACGCGGTGGAAGAGATGACCGCGATCCTCTCGCTGTCCCGTCAATTCGAGCTGCACGTGAAGATGATGCGCACCGCCGAGGACGATTCGGCGGCCATGGCGCGGGTTTTGCAAATCAGCTAATCACTTGAGCGTGGTGCCATAAAACCGGCACCCGAGGAGCACGACGATGTTATCGGCACTGTGGGTCAGCAAGACCGGTCTGTCCGCCCAGGACATGAACCTGACCACCATTTCCAACAACCTGGCCAACGTATCCACCACCGGCTTCAAGCGCGACCGCGCGGAGTTCCAGGACCTGCTGTACCAGATCCGGCGCCAGCCGGGCGGCCAGTCGACCCAGGACAGCGAGCTGCCTTCGGGCCTGCAACTGGGTACCGGTGTGCGCGTCGTCGGCACCCAGAAGATCTTCACCCCGGGCAGCCTGCAGACCACCGAGCAGCCGCTGGACATGGCGGTCAACGGGCGCGGCTTCTTCCAGGTCCTGCTGCCGGACGGCACCGTGTCCTACACCCGCGACGGCAGCTTCCACCTGAACTCCGACGGGCAGATCGTCACCTCCAACGGCTTCGCCCTGGAGCCAGCGATCGTGGTGCCCAACGAGACCCAGACCTTCACCGTCGGCCAGGACGGCACCGTCTCGGTGACCACCACCGGCAACGCCCAGCCGCAGGTGATCGGCAACATCCAGACCGCCGACTTCATCAACCCGGCCGGCCTGCAGGCCATCGGCAACAACCTGTTCCTGGAAACCGGCTCCAGCGGCGCGCCCCAGGTCGGTACGCCGGGTCTCAACGGCCTCGGCACGGTTGCCCAGAACACCCTGGAAAACTCCAACGTCAACGTGGTCGAGGAACTGGTGAACATGATCACCACCCAGCGCGCCTACGAGATGAACTCCAAGGTCATCTCCACCGCCGACCAGATGTTGTCCTTCGTCACCCAGAATCTTTGACGGGCCCTGACCGGGCCCTGGCTGTACGCCGCGAGGTAGCTTGATATGAACCGGCTGATGATCGTCTCCCTGCTTGGCATCGCCACCGCCCTGGGCGGTTGCGTCAATCCACCGCCGAAGCCGAACGATCCGTACTACGCGCCGGTGCTGCCGCGCACCCCGCTGCCCGCCGCGCAGAACAACGGCGCGATCTACCAGGCCGGCTTCGAGCAGAACCTCTACGACGACCGCAAGGCCTTCCGCGTGGGCGACATCATCACCATCACCCTCAACGAGAAGACCCAGGCGAGCAAGAAAGCCAACTCCGATATCCAGAAGGACAGCAAGACCAAGATGGGGCTGACCTCGCTGTTCGGCAGCGGCATGACCACCAACAACCCGATCGGCGGCGGCGACCTCAGCCTCAGCGCCGAATACGGCGGCTCGCGCGACGCCAAGGGCGATAGCCAGGCGGGGCAGAGCAACAGCCTGACCGGCTCGATCACCGTGACCGTGGCCGAGGTGCTGCCCAACGGCATCCTCTCCGTGCGCGGCGAGAAGTGGATGACCCTGAACACCGGCAACGAGCTGGTGCGCATCGCCGGCCTGGTCCGCGCCGACGATATCGCCACCGACAACACCGTGTCCTCGACCCGCGTGGCCGACGCCCGGATCACCTACTCCGGCACCGGCGCCTTCGCCGATGCCAGTCAGCCGGGCTGGCTGGACCGCTTCTTCCTCAGCCCGCTGTGGCCGTTCTGAGGACGCTCGCGATGACCAAGTTCAAGCACCTGCTGGCCCTCGCCGCGCTGCTCCTGGCCGCCGGCGCGGCCCAGGCCGAGCGGTTGAAGGATATCGCCAGCATCCAGGGCGTGCGGACCAACCAGTTGATCGGCTATGGCCTGGTGGTCGGCCTGAGCGGCAGCGGCGACCAGACCACGCAGACGCCGTTCACCCTGCAGACCTTCAACAACATGCTGGCGCAGTTCGGCATCAAGGTGCCGGCCAACGTCGGCAACGTGCAGTTGAAGAACGTCGCCGCGGTATCGGTGCATGCCGACCTGCCGCCGTTCGCCAAGCCGGGCCAGCCGATCGACGTCACCGTGTCGTCCATCGGCAACGCCAAGAGCCTGCGCGGCGGCAGCCTGCTGATGACTCCGCTGAAAGGTATCGACGGCCAGGTCTACGCGGTCGCCCAGGGCAACCTGGTGGTCGGCGGCTTCGACGCCGAAGGCCGCGACGGCTCGAAGATCACCGTCAACGTACCGTCCGCCGGACGTATCCCGGCCGGCGCCACCGTCGAACGCGCGGTGCCGAGCGGCTTCGACCAGGGCAACAGCCTGACGCTGAACCTCAACCGCCCGGACTTCACCACTGCCAAGCGCATCGTCGACCGCATCAACGAACTGCTCGGTCCGGGCGTCGCCCATGCGGTGGACGGCGGCTCGGTGCGGGTCAGCGCGCCGCTCGACCCGAACCAGCGGGTCGACTACCTGTCGATCCTGGAGAACCTCGACGTGCAGCCGGGCGAGGCGGTGGCCAAGGTCATCATCAATTCGCGCACCGGCACCATCGTCATCGGCCAGAACGTCAAGGTATCGCCGGCCGCCGTCACCCACGGCAGCCTGACCGTGAGCATCACCGAGGACCCGATCGTCAGCCAGCCCGGTGCCTTCTCCAACGGCCAGACTGCGGTGGTGCCACGCTCGCGGGTGAACGCCGAGGAGGAGACCAAGCCGATGTTCAAGTTCGGTCCCGGCACCACCCTGGACGACATCGTCCGCGCGGTGAACCAGGTCGGCGCCGCGCCGAGCGACCTGATGGCGATCCTCGAAGCCCTGAAGCAGGCCGGCGCGTTGCAGGCCGACTTGATCGTGATCTGAGGACGACGCCATGGATTCCCGTTTGCTCAGCGGTATCGGCGCAGGCCCCGACAGCGGCTCCTATACCGATCTCAACCGCCTCAACCAGCTCAAGGTCGGCAAGGACCGCGACGGCGAGGCGAACATCCGCAAGGTCGCCCAGGAATTCGAATCGCTGTTCCTCAACGAGATGCTCAAATCCATGCGTTCGGCCAACGAAGCGCTGGGCGACGGCAATTTCATGAACAGCCAGACCACCAAGCAGTACCAGGACATGTACGACCAGCAACTGTCGGTGAGCCTGTCGAAGAATGCCGGCGGCATCGGCCTGGCCGACGTGCTGGTGCGCCAGTTGTCGAAGATGAAGCAAGGCTCCAGGGGCAACGGCGAAAACCCGTTCGCCCGGGTCGCCGAGAACGGCGCCGGTCGCTGGCCGAGCAACCCCAGCGCGCAGGCCGGCAAGGCCCTGCCGATGCCGGAAGCCGGCCGCGACGACTCGAAGCTGCTCAACCAGAGGCGCCTGGCGCTGCCGGGCAAGCTGACCGAGCGCATGCTCGCCGGCATCGTTCCCTCCGCCTCGCCGGCCGCCAGCCAGATGCAGAGCCTGGGCCAGGACAGCTACCTGCCGGCGCAGAGCTACCCGGCGGCGAGCCGCCGCGGTTTCTCCACCGATGGCGTCGACAGCCAGGGCAGCCGGCGCATCGCCCAGCCGCCGCTGGCCAGGGGCAAGTCGATGTTCGCCTCGGCCGACGAGTTCATCGCCACCATGCTGCCGATGGCCCAGAAGGCCGCCGAGCGGATCGGCGTCGATGCCCGCTACCTGGTGGCCCAGGCCGCGCTGGAGACCGGCTGGGGCAAATCGATCATCCGCCAGCAGGATGGCGGCAGCAGCCACAACCTGTTCGGCATCAAGACCGGCAGCCGCTGGGATGGTGCCTCGGCGCGCGCTCTCACCACCGAATACGAAGGCGGCAAGGCGGTCAAGGAAGTCGCGGCGTTCCGCTCCTACTCGTCGTTCGAGCAGAGCTTCCACGACTACGTCAGCTTCCTCCAGGGCAACGACCGCTACCAGAACGCCCTGGACAGCGCCGCCAACCCCGAGCGCTTCATGCAGGAACTGCAGCGCGCCGGCTACGCCACCGATCCGCAGTACGCCCGCAAGGTGGCGCAGATCGCCAGACAGATGCAGACCTACCAGGCCGTCGCCGCCGCCGGCACGCCGCCTCTGGGTTGAGCAAGGAGGAACTGACCCATGTCCGACCTACTCTCGATAGGCCTGTCCGGCCTCGGCACCAGCCAGACCTGGCTGACCATCACCGGGCACAACATCACCAACGTCAAGACGCCGGGCTACAGTCGCCAGGATGCCATCCAGCAGACCCAGGTCCCGCAGTTCAGCGGTGCCGGCTACATGGGCTCGGGCAGCCAGATCGTCGACGTGCGCCGCCTGGCCAGCGACTTCCTCACCGGCCAGTTGCGCAACGCCACCAGCCAGAACAGCGAGTTGAGCGCATTCCGTAGCCAGATCGAGCAGCTCGACGGCCTGTTGTCCAACACCACCACCGGCGTCAGCCCGGCCATGCAGCGCTTCTTCGCCGCACTGCAGGCCGCCGCCAACAATCCCTCCTCGACCGAAGCGCGCGAGGCAGTGCTTGCCCAGGCCGAGGGGCTGGGCAAGACCTTCAATACCCTCTACGACCAGTTGGACAAGCAGAACAGCCTGATCAACCAGCAACTGGGCGCGCTGGCTTCGCAGGTCAACCATCTGTCGCAGAGCGTGGCCAGCTACAACGATGCCATCGCCAAGGCCAAGTCGGCGGGCGCGGTGCCCAACGACCTGATGGATGCGCGCGACGAAGCCGTGCGCAAGCTGTCCGAGATGATCGGGGTGACCGCGGTCACCCAGGACGACAACAGCGTCAGCCTGTTCATCGGTAGCGGCCAGCCGCTGGTGGTGGGCAATACCGTGTCGACCCTGAGCGTGGTGCCCGGGCTGGATGACCCTACCCGCTACCAGGTGCAACTGAGCAACGGCAACTCCATACAGAACGTCACCGGCCTGGTGTCCGGCGGCGAGATGGGTGGCTTGCTGGCCTACCGCAACAGCGCCCTGGACAGCAGCTACAACAAGCTCGGGCAGTTGGCGATCACCCTCGCCGATACCATCAACAAGCAGCTGGGGCAGGGCCTCGACCTAGCCGGCAAGGCCGGCGCCAACCTGTTCGGCGACATCAACGATCCGGACATCACCGCGCTGCGGGTCCTGGCGAAGAATGGCAACACCGGTAATGTCCACGCCAACCTGAACATCACCGATACCAGCAAGCTGAATTCCAGCGATTTCCGCCTGGACTTCGACGGCACCAGTTTTACCGCGCGGCGCCTGGGCGACGACGCAAGCATGCAGGTCACGGTCAGCGGTACCGGTCCCTACACCCTCTCGTTCAAGGATGCCAACGGCGTCGACCAGGGCTTCAACCTGACCCTCGACCAGCTCCCGGCTGCCGGCGACCGCTTCACCCTGCAGCCGACCCGGCGTGGCGCGGCGGATATCGAGGCGACGCTGAAGAATGCCTCGCAACTGGCGTTCGCCGGTACCGCGCGTACCGAGTCGACCACCGAAAACCGCGGCACCGGCAAGATCGGCGCGCCGACCCTCACCAGCGGTCCGTCGCCGGTGGATCCGACTGTGCTACAGGGCGCGTTCGGGCCCAACGGGATCAGCCTGGGCGCGACGCTCAGCGCCGACGGCAAGACCTATACCCTGTCCTCGCCGTTGCCGGCCGGCTGGAGCTACGTCGACAAGGACGGTAACGCCCTGACCGGCAGCCCGACGCTGACCAGCGGCAATACCAATACCGTGCGCATGGCGTTCACCGACCCGAGCGGGCAGAAATACAGCTACGAATTCGAGCTCAGCGGCGTACCGCAGAACTCCGACAGCTTCAAGCTGGGCTTCAACGACAAGGGTATTTCCGACAACCGCAACGCTCTCAACCTGCTGGCCTTGCAGACCAAGCCGACCGTCGGCGGCACCGACAACACCGGTTCCACCTATAACGAGGCCTATGGTGGCCTGGTCGAGCGGGTCGGCACCCTGACCGCCCAGGTGCGTGCCAGTAGCGAGGCCAGCGCCACGGTGCTGAAGCAGGCCCAGGACAGCCGCGATTCGTTGTCCGGGGTGAGCCTCGACGAAGAGGCGGCCAACCTGATCCAGTTCCAGCAGTACTACGGTGCCTCGGCCCAGGTGATTCAAGTTGCCCGCACTCTGTTCGATACCCTGATTGGAGCGTTCCGTTGAGTTCTCTCGACGGGGCCTAAGCCAGCGAGACCGCCACCATGCGCATTTCCACCATCCAGGCCTTCAACAACTCGGTCAACGGGATTTCCCGCAACTACGCGGACCTGAACCGTACCTTCGAGCAGATCAGCACCGGCAAGCGCATCCTGACACCGGCGGACGACCCGGTCGGTTCGGTACGCCTGTTGCGCCTGGACCAGGAGCAGGGGTTGAACGAGCAGTACAAGACCGGCATGACCGAGGCGAAGAACAGCCTGAGCCAGGAAGAAACCATCCTCCGTTCGGTTGGCAACGTCCTCCAGCGCATCCGTGAGATCGCCGGCCAGGCCGGCGACGGCGCACTGGACTCCAACGACAAGAAGTCGCTGGCCAGCGAGTTGCGCCAGCGCGAGGACGAGTTGCTGAACCTGCTCAACAGCCGCGACGCGAGTGGCAAATACCTGTTTTCCGGGTCCCAGGGCTCGGTGCAGCCGTTCGTGCGCAACGAGGACGGCACCTACAGCTACATGGGCGACGAGAGCCAGCGCGAGGTGCAGATCGCCAGCAGCACGCGGATTCCGGTCAGCGACAGCGGCAAGGTACTGTTCGAGGACATCGTCAATGCCGCTCGTCTCGATACCAAGGCGGCGGCTGGCAATACCGGCGACGGTCGCATCTCGGTCGGCCTGGTCGAGGACGAGCTGGCCTTCGACAGCCAGTTCCCGGCGAGCAATCCGCCTGCGGCAACCGACGGCTTCAACATCCACTTCGTCAGCGACAAGGAGTATGTGGTCTACGATCCGAAGAGCCTGCCTCCGGGCTATGACTGGACCACCTACGATCCGAATTCGCCGCCGGCCTGGCAATTGTCCAAGGGCGCCATCGACGACGACCCGAAGACCATCGACAAGGTGCTCTACGCCGGCGTCAGCGTGACGATCGACGGCACGCCGAAGGCGGGCGACGAGTTCAACGTCAACTACAAGCCGGGCAGCGAGAAGCGCAGCCTGCTGAACGTGGTGTCGGACCTGCGCAAGGCCCTGGAAAGCTCCACCGACAACCAGGCCGGCAACGACGCCATCCGCGATGCGACGGCGGTGGCCCTGACCAACCTCTCCGCCGTGGCTGCCGCCGTGGATGGCGGCCAGGGCAAGATCGGCGCGCGCCTGAATACCGTGGAAAGCACCGAGACCTTCATCGACGATGTGAAGCTGGTGAATGCGTCGGTGATGTCGCAGATCCAGGACCTGGACTACGCCGAGGCGTTGTCGCGGCTGTCGTTGCAGTCCACCATCATGGATGCCGCGCAGCAGAGCTACGTGAAGATCCAGGGGTTGAGCCTGTTCAACTACCTGAAGTGACAGTCCCTCTGTGAAACAGGGCCCATGACTCCGTCATGGGCCTTTTCGTTCGCAGGGACTGGACCTGTGTCGCTGGAGGGTATGTTCCGCAAGGTCTACGGAAACACGGGAGAATTTGTCAGAAGTTTGACTGCCGATTCGCGCCGCAGCGCCTGTGGAACAGCCAGGGGCCGCGCGACCAGGGGCTTTGACCTGCATCAGGCTCTTTGGGTACGGGCCTTGCATAGAGTGGCGTGCTCGGGTTTTTCGCCCTTTACTCGCCTGAGTATCCATTCATCAGGGCCCTACATGAACAACAAGACGATCCCGGTCACCAGCCCGCTGCTGCCGCCCCTGGAAGAGTTCATCCCCTACCTGGAAAAGATCTGGGAGAGCCGCTTCCTGACCAACGGGGGCGACATGCACCATGCGTTGGAAGAGGCCCTGTGCGAATACCTGGGGGTGAAGCACATCGTGCTCTTCGCCAACGCCACCCTGGCGCTCATCACCGCGCTGCAGGCATTGCGGGTGACCGGCGAGGTGATCACCACGCCGTACTCCTTCGTCGCCACCAGCCACGCGCTGCTGTGGAACGGGCTCAAGCCGATCTTCGTGGACATCGATCAGGACTCCATGAATCTCGACCCGTCGCGGATCGAGGCGGCGATCACCCCGCAGACCACCGCGATCCTGCCGGTGCATTGCTACGGCAACCCCTGCGATGTCGAGGCGATCCAGCGGATCGCCGATATCCACCACCTGAAGGTCATCTACGATGCCGCGCATGCCTTCGCCGTGCGCGACGCCGGCGGCAGCGTGCTGCGCCACGGCGACCTGAGCATCCTCAGCTTCCATGCCACCAAGGTGTTCAACACCTTCGAGGGCGGTGCGATCATCTGCTCGGACGAAAACACCCGGCAACGCCTCAACCACCTTAAGAATTTCGGCTTCGTCGACGAGGTCACGGTGGTCATGCCCGGCATCAACGGCAAGCTCAACGAGGTCGGCGCTGCCTTCGGGCTGCTGCAACTCAAGCACGTCGACCAGGCCCTGGAGCAGCGCAGGGAGATCGCCGAGCGCTATCGGCGCCTGCTGGCCGGCGTCCCTGGCATCCAGTGCCTCCGGCCTGGTACCCAGACCTTCGCCAACAACGCCTATTTCCCGATCCTGGTGGAAGTCGATTTTCCGCTTTCGCGTGACGAGCTGTACCAGCGCCTGCGCGACAGGGATGTGCTGGTGCGGCGCTACTTCTACCCACTCATCAGCGACTTCCCCATGTACCATTCGCTGCCCTCGGCGGCGCCCGCCAATCTTCCGGTGGCGCGGTCGATTTCCTCGCGGGTGCTGTGCCTGCCGATCTATCCCGGGCTGGCCGCCGCAGACGTCGAGTTCGTCGCCGGCCTGATCGCTTCCGCCGCCATGCCGCGGCGGCGAGCATCAAGTTGAGCCCGTCGCGACCGATAACAGAATGAACAACCGCCTCACTCAGGTAGACAATAAATGAGCCAAGCAAAATTCATCGAAGACTTCCTTTCCGCCACCGATTTCCAGAATCCCGTCGAGGTCAGCATGGACACCCAGCTCGAAGACCTGCCGGAATGGGACTCGCTGGCCGCGCTCGGGGTCATCGTCATGTTCGACATGGAATACGGCAAGACCATCACCGGCGAAGACCTGATCAAGGCTCGCACGGTGGGCGACCTCTACCAGATGCTCGGACTCTGACCATGGCCACCTCCACGCTGAAGAACGTCCGTTTCGCCGGGATGGCGACCTGCGTCCCCAAGCGCGTTATCTCCAACCTGACCGACTGCAAGCCGCAGTTGCGCGCCGAGCGCGAACGCCTGGTGCGCAACATCGGCATCGAGACGCGGCGCATGGCGCAGGAGTGGCAGTGCTTCTCCGACCTGGCCTTCGACGCCGCCGAGCGCCTGCTGGAAAGCCTGGAGTGGAAGCGCGAGGAGGTCGATGCGCTGATCGTCGTGACCCAGTCTCCCGACTACCTGGCGCCGGCTACCGCGATCATCCTCCAGGACCGCCTGGGGCTGCCGCATTCCACCGTGGCCTTCGACGTCAACCTGGGTTGCTCGGCCTATCCGTTCGCCCTCAACCTGCTGGGTTCGCTGATTGCCGCCGGCGGGGTGAAGAAGGGCCTTGTGCTGGTCGGCGACCGCGGCGCCAGTGTCAACGATCCGATCTTCTCCGACGCGGGCACCGCGACGGCGCTGGAGTTCTGCGAAGGCGCGCCGCCGATGCACTTCGACCTGAACAGCGACGGCAGCGGCTACAAGGCCATCATCCTGCCGGTGGGCGGCCATCGCGAACCGGTCGGCGTGCAGCACCTGATGCCGTTCCGCGAGGACGAGAACGACCATTGGCACCGTGCCATCGACCTGCAGCTCGACGGCACCGCCGTACTCAGCTTCTCCACCCAGCGCGTACCGCCGGCGGTGGAAAAGCTGCTCGACTATGCCGGTGCGAGCAAGGACGAAGTGGACTACTTCGTTTTCCACCAGGCCAACCGGATGATCAACGAGACCATCCGCAAGAAGCTCGGCCTGCCGGTAGAGAAGGTGCCTTCGACCCTGCGCGACTTCGGCAACACCAGCGGCGCCTCGCTGCCGGTGACCATGACCGCGCGGATCAACCGGGAACTCGAGGCCGGCCGCAATCGCGTGTTGCTCTGCGGCTTCGGTATCGGCCTGTCCTGGGGTACCTGCCTGGTGGATATCGAAGGGGCGAAGTTCCCCGATCTGATCGAATCCTGAGTGCCTTGAACGCGGAATCAGCCAAGTGAACGACGAGACTTCCTTCAATCCCTTCAGCCTGTCGGGCAGGCGCATCCTGGTCACCGGCGCCAGTTCCGGCCTGGGCCTGGCCATCGCGCAGAGCTGCGCGCGGATGGGCGCCGAATTGATCGTCAGCGGTCGCGACCCACAGCGCCTGGGCGCCAGCCTGGAAGCGTTGCAGGCGATTTCCGATTTGTCGCACCAGGCGATCCAGGTCGATCTCACGGTCGCCGAGCAGCGTGCCGCCTTGGTCGCGGCGCTCGATGGCGAAATCCATGGGGTAGTGCATAGCGCGGGGATCTCCCGTCTATGTCCGGTCCGTATGATGAGCGAAGCGCACCTGCGCGAGGTTCAGTCGATCAATGTCGACTCGCCGATGCTGCTTACCCAGGCGCTGCTGAAGCGCAACCTGATCGCGGCCGGCGGCTCGATCCTGTTCATCGCTTCCATCGCCGCCCACATCGGGGTTGCCGGAGTGGGCGCATACTCGGGAACCAAGGCCGCTCTGATCGCCATGTCCCGCTGCCTGGCCATGGAAGTGGTGAAACGGCGGATCCGGGTCAATTGCCTGTCGCCGGCGCTGGTGGAAACACCGCTGCTGGAAGCTACGGCCCAGGTCGTGGGTTCCATGGACACCGAGCGCAACAATTATCCGCTGGGCTTCGGCAAGCCCGAGGATATCGCCAACGCCGCTATCTTCATGCTTTCCGATGCCAGCCGCTGGGTGACCGGCACGACCCTGGTGATGGACGGCGGCCTGACCATCAGTTGAGGACGATGCAATGAAGAGGATCATCATCCTCGGCGCCGGTGGGTTGGGGCGTCAGGTGTTGGCCCAGCTGCAGGTCGACTACGGTCACGGCATCGACTGGGTGATCGGCGGGTTTCTCGACGAGCGCGGCCCCGAAGCGGTCGCGGAGTCGCTCTACTATCCGTGGCTCGGGTATCCGGAGAGCTTCGTCGCCGAGCCTGACCAACTGTTCGTCGCCGCGGTCGGCGATCCGCTCAGTCGCCAGAAGCAGGTCGCATGCCTGCTGGCGAAGGGCGCCGAGTTCGTCGCTATCCGCACCCGCTGCACCCTTGGCGTGCGGACCAGCTACGGCCCGACCTTCTTCGGCTACGACGTGAGCAGCGGCGTGGACTGCCGTATCGGCGCCTACGGTTTCATCGACCAGCAAACCATGCTCGGCCACGACGTGGTCATCGGCGACTATGTACACATCGGCCCGCGCTGCCTGCTGGCTGGCTACGTGAAGGTGGGCGATCGCGCGGTGATCAACTCCGGGGCGATGATCGCCCGCGACGTCAGTATCGGCGAAGACGCCGTGGTGGGCATGGGCGCGGTGGTGTTCAAGGACGTGGCGGCCGGACAGACCGTGGTCGGCAATCCGGCCCGGGTTATTTTCAGCAAGTGAAGGTTGTGGATGTGGACATGACTCGCCATGCGCTGGACGCAGCGCACTACACCGAGCCGCAGACGCTCGCGCTGGAGCGCGAAAGGCTGTTCGGCAGGCTCTGGATCTTCGTCGGCTTCAGTTCGATGGTGCGCGAGCGCAACCAGTTCTTCACCCGCAAGATCGCCGGCGTGCCGGTCGTGGTGCAGCGTACCGAGTCCGGCATTCGGGCCTTTCTCAACCAGTGTCCGCATCGTCTGTCGGCGATCCAGACCGAATGCACCGGCCAGCGACCGCTGGTCTGCCCGTACCATGCCTGGTCGTTCGGTGCCGAGGGGCAGCTACAGGGCATTCCGAACTCCAGCCTGTACCAGTTCAGCGCCGAGGAGCGGGCGCGGATCGGCTTGCGCAAGCTGCACCTGGAAGAGGTGGGGCAACTGCTGTTCGTCAACCTGGCGGACGACCCGTTGCCGCTGCGCGAGCAGTTCGATGATGGATTCCTGGAAACCTTGCGGGAGGTCTCCTCGCACCTGGATACGCGGCTGATCTACAGCTGCCACAAGGTGCGCTACAACTGGAAGCTGAACATGGAGAACGTGAAAGACTACAACCACGTTCCTTTCGTCCATCCGAAGACCTTCCTCCCGGTGATGACCGCTCCGGTGCGCGGTTTGGCACGCGAGGCTGCGGTGCCGTCCGAGGTGCTGCGCCTGCTGCAGGAAGGCGAAACGCCGGAGCTGCGTTCGCTGAGCTTCCCCACCAAGGCGCCGATCCAGCCCTACAAGAGCTGGTTCTCCGACCTCTGCGAGGGCTACGGCGACGAGCACGCCTACTACAACTGGTTCATCTACCCGAACGTGAACTTCTGCAGCGTCCGTGGCGAGCACTTCCTGCTCCAGCAGTACGATCCGGTGGCACCCGGCGAGACCGACTACCACCTGTGGATGATGACTGCCCGGCGCAAGGATCCGAAGACCGATTTCAGCGCTTTGCTGAGCACCCTGATTCGCGGCGAGCGTAACGTGATCGGCGAGGACACCCTGGTCCTGGAACGCCTCCAGGAGGGACTGGGTGCACATTCGCCGCCGTTCATGCACGGCGACTACGAGGTGCAGTTGGTGCGCCAGCACCTGTGGTATCGCGCGCAGGTACTGGGGGAGAGGGCATGAAGCAAGCGATCATCGTCGGGGAAGGGCGCGCGCTCGAACGGGCGGACAGTACCGCGCGGGAACGGGGACTGGAACACCGGGTCCTGGAGCTGAATGCTGCGGATCGACACAACTTCGATATTGCGCCTCTGCTCGAACGCTACCCCGCTGCGGAAAGCGAAGTATTCGTGGCGCTGGACGAGCGGGCGGTGAACTACGCCCGCCACAAGCTCATCGCGGACATCCGCCTGGCGGGCTACCGGCTATTCGATATCGTCTCGCCTCAGGCCATCGTCGGCGAAGGCGTGCGACTGCTGGGCAACGTGTTCGTCGGCGCCGGTTGCGTGCTCGCCGGTCGTGCCCGCATCGGCACTGGCAGTTGGCTGGAGCTGCAGGTCCTGGTGGAGGAGGACTGCCGGGTCGGAACCTGTAGCACGCTGCTCGCTGGCGTGCAGTTGGGACGGCGAGTGGAGATCGGCCAGGGCAGCACGCTGGGTGCGGGCAGCGTCGCGCTCGCCGACACCCGGGTGGGGCGACACTGCGAATGGTTGTTGCCGGGCAGGCTTCCCCGGGAGCTGCCCAATTACTCCTTTTACGATGAACTCATGCCCGATGGGGCGCGCATCCTGAACAATTGAGGGGTGGTCGATGGTGGATGGTGGCAGCATTGCACAAGCGGATTTTCTAGCGCGTTGCGAACAGAGTGGATATCTCATGTTGCTGGTGCCTAGCTCCTATCTCGGGCGTATCTATCGACCCCATATCGCGTCCGGCCTGGCCAGGCGCCTGCCTGATGTGCGCCTGGTCGCCGTCGATGATGTGCTCTTCAGGGAAGGCACTACTGTCGATGGCTTCGACGAAGTGATCCCCACTGCTCACCTGAGCGATCCCCGTCATGCCGGGAGGCCGGCGGTGAACTGCGCCTATTCGCTGTCTGCATGGCTGACGCTGGACCGTCTCTCAAGCGCCGCGAAATGCGCCACCCTCGACTTACCTGAACTCCTCTATCTGCTGGATATTCCGCTGGTCTACCAGACCGGTGCGCTGACTCGCGAGCTGGCCGTGAAATATCATGCCGAGTTCGTCTCGCTGCGCGAGCGTCTGGCCGACGAGCCAAGCCGCAAGACCCTGGATGCCATCATGCGCTTGCGCCTGGATGGAAACCGTTCCGCTCTGCTGGATGTCGTGTGTCCGGGAGAGCAGGAATACTTTTCCCTATACCGCGGCGCCGGACATCCGATCGACCTGCGAACCGACGAGCACTACGTGGATATCGGCGCCTTCGACGGTGATACGGTGAAGAAATTCATGCTGGCAGCCCGTCATCGATACGCCTCGATCCACGCCTTCGAGCCCGACCCAGCGAACTACCAGCGCATGCACGCGGCCCTAAACGGACATGCCAGGCTGAAGCTGCACAACCTGGCCGTGTCCGACGATGAGGGCTATCTTGCGTTCGCTGCGCACGGCACCATGGGCAGTCGGGTCCAGGCGGATGGTGCGGTTCAAGTGCGTTGTGTGCGCCTGGACGACGTCCTGGACCGTATGAGCCTGCTCAAAATGGATGTGGAGGGCCACGAAGCGCGGGTCCTCCGCGGCGCAGCGCGCCTGATCGGCGAATGCCGGCCGCGCATGGCCATTACCTGTTATCACCACGTGGCGGACCTGCTGGAGATTGTCGCTGCGATCGATGAGATCGCCCCGGGGGCTCGGTTGCGGCTACGGCACTATTCGATGTTTTTCTACGACACCATTCTGTATGTCGACTGGCCGGAGTATTCCGCATGAAAGGCCGTCTCCCTATCGACACCTATGGCTTCCGTTCCATGGCCCGGAGGGTAAGACATGACCTTCCAGCGGATGAATGTCGTCGTGGACGTCGAATGCTCGTCTCGTAATCTGAAGAGTCTTGAACATGTCTATCGTTACCGGAACCTTGCTGCGTGCACGCCTCAAGTACCCTGACCTGGACCTCTCCAAGGTTCGCCTAGTCGGATGGGGGGCGGGGCAGTTTTTCCAGGATTTCTACCCGTGTGTGAGCGAGTACCTGAACCTGCAATACACTATCTGTCCCTATCCCGAAAATCAGGGGAAGCGCATCCACGGCGTGGAAGTTCGGGCGCCGTCTGCACTCGAACAGGAATCGCTGGAGCACACCGTGATCGTGGTCATGGCCAACCACTTCCCCGAAGTGATGAACCAGATCAGTCAGTTTCATGGCAGGTTCCGCACGGTACGCGCTATCGATTTCGATCCGGGCAACGTGGCGCTGCTCGATGAAATGCAGGACGTCGCCGAGCTGCTCCCAAGTCTGACGATGAGGCGCGATCTGCCTTCCAGTCGGATGGGTATTTTCGTCCAGGGCCTGGCGTTCGACTTCACGCCGCTGGTGCTGGCCTGGAACCGCTCGCATTTCCCGTCCGCCTACCAGTGCATGGTGACCTGGGACCATCAGTCCAGCGAATTGCTCGAGCGCTGCCGCCCCTGGCTGGATGAGTTGATATTGGTTCCACAGCCGGAGAATCTCGGCTTGATGAACCGCAATGTGATCCTGCGTTCGGCACGCTTGGGTGTACAGCGCCTGGCGGACAAGGGGATCGAGTTCGCTGTTCGTTGCCGCAGCGACAACATTCTTCATGGTTCGCTTCACCAGGCGCTCAACGGACTCTTCTCGCATGGCCGCAATGCCGGGAAGATCGCGGTTTCGCTGGGTGCTTCCTGGCAGTACATGCCGTTCCACTTCTCGGAGAAAGCGATGATTGCAAGAACCGAGGATATGCTGGCGCTCTGGTCCCTGCCCGAGGATCCGCGTCCGGCAGACTGGGCCGCCGACGAGCTGTCCGATCGGCTGGAACTGTCGCCGGAGCGGCATTACCAGGAGCTGTCTCAGTACACCTTCGAATCTGCGCTCTGGCGAGATTATGCCCGGCGTCTGGGCTTTCCTGTGGAGTCCCTGGCCGACTCTTACCGTTTTGCACAGGCGCGCCTCCTGGCCCTTGAGCCGTATATGAGCTGGTACTCGTTGAAGTTCACCGCGCTGTTCAACCTGGAGCGTGACACGTTCTATTCGTTTTCCGCTGAAAGCTGGAACCGCCTGTTTTCCGATAGCGATGGAGCTCTGCTGCGGGCGGAGGCCGCCAGCCGACTTGCCATGAACTCGCGGGATTTCTGGCGGGGTAGGGTCGGTTAAATGTCGCGGAAAACGCAGTTTCCGCCCATCGGATGAGGGACTCCATGAAGTACGCCGTTGTCATTCCCGCACGCCATGCGTCGACACGCTTGCCAGGCAAGCCCTTGCTCGACTTATGCGGCGTGCCGATGATCGTCAGGACCTACAGGCAATGCATCCAGGCGGTGGACGCCGAGCATGTGCTGGTTGCCACCGACGACGAACGCATCCGCGCAGTCTGCGAAGGCGAGGGGATTCGCACGTTCATGACCTCGAGCCGTTGCCTGACCGGAACCGACCGGGTCGCCGAAGTGGCCGGACGGGTCTCAGCGGAAATCTTCATCAATGTTCAGGGCGATGAGCCGCTGTTCAATCCTGACGATCTGCGCAAGCTGATCGATGCAGCCCAGGCGAGCCCGGAAGCGATTATCAATGGCTACTGTGGCATCGCTGACGAAACGACGTTTCGCAACCCATCGGTCCCTAAGGTGGTCTTTCGTCCGGATGGACGCTTGCTCTACATGTCGCGGGCAGCCATTCCGACGACCAAACAAGGCGAGTTTAGTCGGGCCTGGCGTCAGGTGTGTGCCTACGCCTTTCCGCGTGAGGCGCTGCGAGCGTTCGCAGCCAGGCCGACGAAAACTTCACTGGAGGAGGTCGAGGACATCGAGATTCTGCGCTTTCTCGAATTGGGTTGGGAAGTCAAGATGATCGAAATGAGCGACCAGTCCATCTCAGTGGATAACCTCGAGGATGTGGAGCGGGTGTTGGACGCAATCCTCCAGCGCAAGCCGCGAACCGCTAGCGTTGGAGGTGACCAGCATGCCCCGTGACGACTCGGCGGCCTACTCGTCTCGCTGCGGTACTTTCGAGTGGTGCGATGCCGACTATGCTCGGACCTATTTGCCTCGGCGCTTCTGTGAGCAATTGGCGTCCTCGATTGCTCCGACCATACTTGGCATCGACGCACAGCCTGGCGAGTCGTTGTGGTTTTCCAAGCTTGTTGACCTGGGGTGCAGACTGGATTCTCTCGAGTCAGGTCTCGATAGCGTTGAGGATTGCGAGTGTCTGCGTAACGCCCACATCGACATGCACGGCTACGAGTGCCAGGAGATGGAGGCTGTCTCCCCTGGGCAAGTCGATTACATAGCCATCGAAGCGTCTCTCTTCGGTTTCTGCGGCAGGAGTGATATCTCCGCGAAGGCCTTCCAGCAGATGGATGATATCGGCTTCGCGTTGTGGGATATCGCCAATCTATCGAAAAGTCCCAAGAGGCTGCCTACCGATTGGGACGAGTTGGTCTATAGGCGGAGCGACTCATGAGCGAATCTCCTTACGTCCACTCGGCTGCAGAGGGGGTAGTTGAAAGCAGCATGGGGCTCTATTCCGTGCCCGCCTATGTCAGCTTCCTGCAGCAGAACCGGACCCGGGAACAGGCGTTGGCGATCTATGAGCAGCGTATCGCCGATGCGTTGGCGATTTACACGGAGTTTTCTCATGCATTCGTGGAAAGGTGTTGTCCTTGTTGCGGAGCGCAGGAGCGCGCCGACCTCGAACCTTTCCAGGGTATCTATTGTGTCGCCAAATGCATGCGCTGCACCACCGCGTATGTAACGCCTTGCCCGCCGCCGGCGGTACTTGGTCATTATTACAGCCAGTGCCGCTGCAACGGCATGCTCGGCGACCTGTTGAAGGCGCGTCAGCGCTCAGGCGACCGGATAATTTCCGATCGGGTGCGCTTTCTCCTCACTCTGATCGATGAGTATCTGCTGGGCCGGGCGCGGATACGCATCCTTGAGGTCGGCTGCAATTCGGGCGGCTTGTTATCCGAGTTGAAGGCTGCCCTTCACGCCAGCGATCTCCTGCACCGATGCGAGTTGACCGGCATTGATATCGACGCTTCGGCCATCGCTAGGAACGAAGACCGCGACCTCACGCTCCATGCTGCCAGTGCCGAGGAGTTTGCTGCCGGTAGTGGCGGGGTCTTCGACCTGATCATCCATTTCGAGCTGATCGAGCATCTGTTCGATCCTCACGGTTTTATGGTCGCCACGAAGAAGCTCATGAGCGATGGAGGGCTCCATCATTTCCATACACCTAACGCGCTCGGTATGGACAACCAGGCACTGGGTTACAACAGCTTTCGTGCGCTGGCCCATGGTATTTTTCCGCCGATGCATTTGCAGGCTTTCACTCCGCAAAATATCGGGCATTTCGCCATGCGTTCGGGCTACAGCATCGTTCAGATGGACACTCCTGGAAATTTCGATGTCGACATGGTTGCCAACTGGTTGCCGAAGGACGCCATGGACTCTCCTTTTATACACATCCACCAGTTGCCCAGGGAGCACCTGGCTATATTCCAACAATGGCTGAAAGTGCTAGGTGCGAGCAGCCACATGCGTTGCACGCTCAGGAGCTGATGGATGGTCCAGCCATTGTCGGCGATCACCAGCAAGGTGCTCGACTGTACCCTCCGTGATGGTGGCTACTACACCGCCTGGGACTTCCCCACCACGATCATCGAGCGTTATCTCGATGCGATGCGTGCGGCGCGGGTCGACGTCGTGGAGCTGGGTTTCCGGTTTCTGCGCAACGAAGGGTTCAAGGGAGCCTGTGCCTACACCACCGACCACTTCATCCGCAGCCTTGCCATTCCCGAAGGGTTGGCCCTGGCGGTGATGCTCAACGGCGCCGACCTTTTGGGCGAGATGGGCCTGGAGGCAGCGTTGCAACAACTGGTTCCAGAGAGCGCGGAAACCAGCGCGCTGAAGATGGTGCGCATCGCCTGCCACTTCCACGAGTTCGAGCGTGTATTGCCCGCGTGCGACTGGCTGAAGCGCCGAGGCTATGCCGTTGGCTTCAACCTGATGCAAATGGCCGGCCATACCCGTGAGGAGGTGAGTCGCCTTGCGTCATCGGCCAGTGACTGGCCCGTCGACGTGCTGTACTTCGCCGATAGCACGGGCAGCATGAAGCCCGCGGATGTCTGCGAGACCGTGGCCTGGCTGCGGGAAGGCTGGTCGGGGGCGCTGGGTTTTCATGCGCACGACAACATGGGCCTGGCGTTACAGAACACCCTGACCGCGCGGACCGAGGGCGTCGAATGGTTGGATGCCACCATCACCGGAATGGGACGCGGCCCCGGCAATGTGCGCATCGAGGAACTGTTGATCGAGCTTGCCGAGCCGCGGGCCAACCTGGTCCCCTTGCTGGCCCTGATCGGAGAATACTTCGCCCCTTTGAAGGTGCGGCATGGCTGGGGGACCAACGCGTTCTACTACCTTTCCGGGAAGCATGCCATCCACCCGACCTATGTCCAGGAAATGCTGGGCGACCCGCGCTATGGCGAAGAGGACGTGCTTGCCGCTATCGACTATCTACGTCGGCAAGGTGGACAGAGCTTCCGTCGCGACATGCTCGTCAGTGCCCGTCATCTCTATGATGAAACGCCGAAAGGGATTTGGTCCCCATGCGACTGGCTGGAAGGCAGGGAAGTATTGCTGCTGGGGGCTGGCGCAGGCGTGGTCAGGCACCGCCAGGCCCTCGAGTCCTATATCCGGCGTACCCGGCCAGTGGTAGTCGCGTTGAATACCCAGTCGGATCTCGACGCCAGCCTGATTGATCTCCGCGTAGCCTGCCATCCAGTACGCCTGCTTGCGGATTGCGAAACCCATGCGCGCCTGCCGCAGCCTCTCATAACCCCTGTCTCGAGCCTGCCTACCGAATTACTGATGTCGTTGCACGATAAGCAACTTCTGGATTTCGGGTTGGGAGTGAGGTCCGGCAGGTTCGAAGTGTTCCCTCAGGGCTGCGTCGCTCCGAACTCACTGGTCATCGGTTATGCCTTGGCGGTGGCCGCCAGCGGCAGAGCGCGACGAATTCTCCTGGCCGGTTTCGATGGCTATCCGCCGGGAGACTCGCGCAACCAGGATATGCAGGAACTGTTCAATCTGTTCTGTGCGCGGCAAAGCGTGCCCGGCATGGTTTCCGTCACGGAGACGGCTTATGACATTCCTTGCACGAGTATTTACGGCATGTAGCGACACACGCACCCGGACAGCAGCCCGCGGCTATGGATGATTCCCAAAGGCAAGGCCCGACAGAGACTAGCCTGGCGAATCGATGCTCTTCAATTTCGACAACGGTCAATGAATATGGGTGAACAGGCTCTCGTCAGCATCGTCATGCCGACCTACAAGCTGGAGTACTTCGAGGACGCCCTCGACAGCGTGCTCGGGCAGACCTATCTGGCCCTGGAGCTGATCATCTGCGACGACAGCAGCGACGAGCGGATCGCCACGCTGGTCGAGCAGAAGCGCGCCTCCGCGGCATTCCCGATCCGCTACTTCCGCAACGAGACGCGCCTCGGCGAGCTGGGCAGCACGGCGAAAGGCATCCGCCTGGCGGAGGGCGAGTACGTCAAGTTTCTCCACGACGACGACGTGTTGCTTCCCGAATGCGTCGAGGCGTTGGTGGGAGCGATGGAGCGCGAGCCGAACGTGGTCCTGGCCTCGTCGCGGCGGTTGCGTATCGACGAGGAAGGGCAGCCGCTGCCGGACATCCTGGCGACCTGCTTCCCGTTCGCCGGCGACGTCCTGATCGACGGTCGCGAGCTGGTCTCGTTCCTCGCCGACCACACCATCAACTTCATCGGCGAACCCAGTTGTCTGATGGCCCGGCGCGATGCGCTGCTGCAGATCTGCGAACGCCTGATGATGCTCAACGGCCGGGCCATCGACTGGATCGGCGACCTGGCCATGTGTGCGCAGTTGCTACAGCGTGGCGACCTGGCGTTCCTGTCGCGGCCGCTGACCCGTTTCCGCGTCTCCCGCCAGCAGTTCAGCCAGGTCGGGCGCGACCAGCCCGGTATCGGCGAGCAGGGCCATGCCGACTTCCGCCTGGCTATCCGCGAACTGGGTTGGTATCGCCAGGCCGGCGACAACCGCTTCGTCCGGGTGGCACCGATCACCCGCCTGGACGCCCGTGTCTTCAAGCCGGTCAACCTGCTCGCCGCGCTGAGGCGGGCGGCGGGCTTCGGTAGCGTCACGCTGTCGACCTGGCTGGAGGCGCGGCGGCCGGATGCGGTGCAGAAGGTGCTGATCGATCGATTCCTGCAGGAGCAGGGTGGTGGGCCGCGCTTCGCGGTGCTGGTGCTCGATGCCCACGGCGATACCGAGGCCGTGGAGCGTACCCTGCAGAGCCTGGAGCACGTCAATTCGTATCCACGTGTCGAGAGCCACCTGTTCGCGCCGCTGGGCACGAGTCCGCGGAACGGAGCGATGCTCTTCGATCCTGCCGCGGGGCCGATACCGACGATCAACCAGGCGCTTGCCCGGCTTGATACCGACTGGTTGCTCCTGGTCGAAGCGGGCGTCGAATTCACTGTCAGCGGCCTGCTGGTGGCGGCGCTGGACCTGCTGGCGGCACCGGAGAGCTGCCAGGCGGTGTACGCCGACGAACTCATGCGCCTGGATGACGGCGAGCTGGGCGCGGCGTTGCGCCCGGACCTGAATCTCGACCTTCTGCTCAGTTTCCCCGCCGGCCTGTCCCGGCACTGGTTGTTCCGCCGCGAGCCGCTGCTTGCCACGGGCGGATTCGACGAGACCGCCGGCGAGGCTTTCGAGCTGGCCTACCAGTTGCGTCTCGTCGAGCAGCGGGGCCTGGGCTGTATCGGACACATCAGCGAGCCACTGCTGTCTGGCCCAGCGCTGCGCCTGCAGGACAGCACCGCCGAGCGTGCGGCGATCGAAGGCCACCTGCGTGCCCGTGGCTACGCGCAGGCGACAGTCGGAAGCCGGCTGCCGGGGCGCTACGAGCTGGACTACGGCCACGCCGGGCAACCGCCGGTCAGCATCCTGGTGCTGGCCGGGGAGCGCCTGGCGCAGCTCCAGCGTTGCGTAGAAACCGTGCTGGAGAATACCGCCTATCCCAACTACGAGATCCTTCTGCTGGAACAGGGTGGCGAAGCGGCCGACGTTCGCGAATGGCTGCTCGCCGTCGAAGGCATGGGTGTCGAGCAGGTGCGGGTGCTGCGAGGCGATGGGCAGTTATCCCGTGGGGCTCTGCGCAACCTGGCGGCGTCCCGGGCGCGTGGCGAATTCCTGCTCTGGCTCGATGCCGGCAGCGGCATCCTCGACAAGGACTGGCTGCAGCAGTTGCTCAACCATGGCCAGCGTCCGGAAGTCGGCGCGGTAGGCGCCAAGCTCCTGGCGGCGGACGGACGGGTCTGCCACGCCGGCTGGCTGCTCGGCTTATGCGGACCGGCCGGGCGGGCCTTCGAAGGGCGTTCGCACGAGGACGCCGGTTACCTGCAGCGCCTGCAGGTGGACCAGAACTACTCGGCGGTGGCTGGCGAATGCCTGTTGATGCGCCGCGAGTTGTTTCTCGAATTGGGCGGTTTCGACGAGGCGCTGACGCGCTGGGACGATGTCGACATCTGCCTGCGGGCGGTCCAGGCGGGCTACCTGAACGTATGGACGCCGCGTGCGCGGCTGTTGCTCGATGCGCCTGCCACGACGGCGGCGAGCGTCGAGGAAGAAGATGCGCTGTACGCGCGCTGGCTACCGTTGTTGGCACGCGATCCCGCCTATAACCCGGGCTTTTCGTTGCAGGCCGAAGGCGGTTTCAAGCTGGCCGACCCGCAGCTGGCCTGGCGCCCGTTGCAGGGGTGGCGGCCCTTGCCCACTGTCCTGGCGCACCCCGCCGACCTGTTCGGCTGCGGCCATTACCGGGTGATCCAGCCGTTCAGCGCGTTGTGCGAGTCGGCATCCATCGATGGCGCGCTGTCGATCGGCCTGATGCACGTGGCCGATCTGGAGCGCTACGACCCGGATGTACTGGTGCTGCAGCGCCAGGTCGGCGAGGAGCGTCTCGAGGCCATGCGGCGGATGCAGGCGTTCTCGCGGGCCTTCAAGGTCTACGAGCTGGACGACTATCTGCCCAACGTGCCCCTCAAGAGCGCCCATCGCCAGCACCTGCCGAAGGACATTTTGCGCACGCTGCGTCGCGGGCTGGGTTACGTCGACCGCTTCGTGGTGTCGACGCCGGCCCTGGCAGAGGCCTTCGCCGGTCTCCACCCGGATATCCGGGTGATCGAGAACCGCCTGCCGGTGGGGTGGTGGCAGGGGCTGCGGGCGCAGCGGCGGCGCGGCGAGCGGCCACGTGTCGGTTGGGCGGGCGGCTCGAGCCATACCGGCGATCTGGAACTGATCGCCGATGTGGTCCGGGAACTGGCCGACGAAGTCGACTGGGTGTTCTTCGGCATGTGCCCGCCGTCCATCCGTCCCTTCGTCAGGGAAGTGCATGCGGGGGTGCCTATCGAACGCTATCCGCGGGCATTGGCGGCTCTCGATCTCGACCTGGCGCTGGCGCCGGTGGAGCAGAACCTGTTCAACGAGTGCAAGAGCAATCTGCGCCTGCTGGAATACGGCGCCTGCGGTTTCCCGGTGGTCTGCAGCGACGTGCGCTGCTACCAGGACGATCTGCCGGTGACGCGGGTGAAGAACCGTTTCCGCGACTGGGTGGAGGCGATCCGCATGCATACCCGCGACCTGGATGCCGCGGCCAGGGCAGGGGATAACCTGCGCGAACGGGTGCTGGCGGATTGGATGCTCGACGGCGAGCATTTGCGCGCCTGGTATCGTGCCTGGATGCCGGACTGAGCGGCCGGCGGGGCTTTCCGTCGCTGTCCGCAGCGCTCGGGAGGCCTTGCGCGAACCCCTCCGACGGGGCCGATGCATGAAAAACGAGGATGGTCAAAAAAAAACCTAAAGCTCCCCAGGGAAGCGCCGATAAAGATCACGAATGCGAACTTTAGGGGTGCCTGGGCGATGCCCACCCGAGGTCGCAAGCTCAGGCAAACATATCGTCCTTGGAGGGCATCAAGATGGCCTTGACCGTCAACACCAACATCGCTTCGCTGAACACTCAGCGGAACCTGAACAACTCTTCCGCGTCGCTGAACACTTCGCTGCAGCGTCTGTCCACCGGTTCGCGCATCAACAGCGCCAAGGACGACGCTGCCGGCCTGCAGATCGCCAACCGTCTGACCAGCCAGGTCAACGGCCTGAACGTGGCTACCAAGAACGCCAACGACGGTATCTCCCTGGCGCAGACCGCTGAAGGCGCCCTGCAGCAGTCGACCAACATCCTGCAGCGTATGCGTGACCTGTCCCTGCAGTCGGCCAACGGCTCCAACAGCGACTCCGAGCGTACCGCTCTGAACGGCGAAGTGAAGCAACTGCAGAAAGAACTGGATCGTATCAGCAACACCACCACCTTCGGTGGCCGCAAGCTGCTCGACGGTTCCTTCGGCGTCGCCAGCTTCCAGGTGGGTTCGGCCGCCAACGAAATCATCAGCGTCGGCATCGACGAGATGAGCGCAGAGTCGCTGAACGGCACCTACTTCAAGGCTGACGGCGGCGGCGCGGTCACTGCTGCAACCGCTTCGGGCACCGTCGACATCGCGATCGGCATCACCGGCGGCAGCGCCGTGAACGTCAAGGTGGACATGAAGGGCAACGAAACCGCCGAGCAGGCGGCTGCCAAGATCGCCGCAGCGGTCAACGACGCCAACGTCGGCATCGGTGCCTTCAGCGACGGCGATACCATCAGCTATGTTTCCAAAGCTGGCAAGGATGGCTCCGGTGCGATCACTAGCGCGGTTTCCGGCGTTGTCATCGCTGACACCGGCAGCACCGGCGTAGGCACCGCGGCTGGCGTAGCCCCTTCCGCTACCGCTTTCGCCAAGACCAACGACACCGTCGCCAAGATCGACATCTCCACCGCGAAGGGCGCTCAGTCCGCCGTGCTGGTGATCGACGAGGCGATCAAGCAGATCGACGCCCAGCGTGCCGACCTCGGTGCGGTGCAGAACCGCTTCGACAACACCATCAACAACCTGAAGAACATCGGTGAGAACGTATCGGCTGCTCGCGGCCGGATCGAAGACACCGACTTCGCAGCCGAAACCGCCAACCTGACCAAGAACCAAGTGCTGCAACAAGCCGGCACCGCGATCCTGGCCCAGGCCAACCAGCTGCCGCAGTCGGTTCTGAGCCTGCTGCGCTAAGCTTCGGCGAGGTCAAGGTGAAGTCACGAGGGGGAGCGCTGGCGCGCTTCCCCTCGTATCTCATTGAGAGGTAGCGACGATGGACGTCAGCAATGTCAACAATTCGACGGCTGCTCCGGTAATCCGGCTGTTCGGCTCGGCGTCTTCTTCCGATGGCGCACGCCCGGCCGGCCAGGCCGGCGAGGCGGCCGCCAGCGCAAGCGCGCAACGGACGGGCGACGTCAGGATGGGCGACAAGGAGCAACGCGCTGCGGTCGAGGAGGCGGTTTCCTCCATCGAGAAGTTCACCCAGAGCATCCGTCGTGATCTGAGTTTCAGCCTGGACGACTCCACGGGGCGGGTAGTGGTCAAGGTGACCGATTCGACTTCCGGAGAAGTCATCCGGCAAATCCCTTCCGAAGAGGCCCTGCGCCTGGCAGAGCGACTGGACGAAGCGCGCAGCCTGCTGTTCAAGGCGGAAGCCTGAGCGGAATTGGCACGTCTTTTGAGTGTCTGTTGGAATTGGAAGGACAAAGCGTCAATGAGCTGACGAGGTGAAGCAAGATGGCGAACAGTACGACGATCAACGGCTACAACTCGGGCCTTGATATCAAGAACATCGTTTCCACCCTGGTGGCGGCCGAGAAGGCGCCGAAGGAGGCGCAGCTCAAGCGTCTGGAAAGCGACACCACCGCCAAGTTCACCGGCATCGGCCAGCTCAAGAGCGCGATCTCCGACCTGCAGACCATCCTCAAGGAACTGAACAAGCCCGAGCTGTTCCAGAAGCGCTCGGCGAGTACCAGCGACGAGAAGTTCGCCACCGCCACCGCGACCAAGGACGCCCTGCCGGGTATCTACAAGCTCGAAGTGACCCAGCTGGCCAGTGTCAGCAAGGTGGCCACCGCGTCGTTTGCCGATGGCTACAAGACCACTTCCGGCGGAACCCTGACCATCAAGCAGGGTGCCGACGATGCCGGTGTCACGGTAAACGTCGCGGCGGGCGCGACCCTCGCCGAAGTGCGCGACTCGCTCAACGCGCAGCTGAAGGACAAGGGCATCACCGCCAACATCGTCAACAACCCTGGAGACGGAACCTCGCGACTGGTCTTCACCGGCAAGGATTCCGGCGCCGGCAAGGACGTGTTCGTCCAGGGCAGTTCCGGCCTGGAGAACTTCAACATCGGCAGCGTCGGCGCCGATGGCAAGCTGACCCTGTCCCAGTTGGACGGTACCTCCTCCAGCAGCAGCGGCTATATCACCCAGGCGAAGAATGCCAAGTTCAGCATCGACGGCCTGACCCTGGAAAGTCCGACCAATACGGTCGACAAGGTCATCAACGGCGTCACCTTCGAGCTGAAGACGGTCACCGACACCAACAAGCCGATCACCATCTCGGTCGAGCAGGACCGTGGCGGCGTCAAGGACAACATCAAGAAGTTCGTCGAGGCCTACAACAAGCTGGTCGGCGTGACTTCGGAACTGACCGGCGTGACCAAGGTGGGCGACGACAAGGCTCCCGTGGTCGGTGCCTTGGTCGGTGACAGCAGCGTGCGCAACCTGCTCACCACCATGCGCAACGAGATGGTCCAGCCGGGGCAAGGTACCGATGTTCGCATGCTCGCCGACATGGGTATCACCACCAAGAAAGACGGCACCCTGGAAATCGACGACAAGAAACTCGACAAGGTTCTGAAGGACAAGTTCGAGTCGGTTTCCGCTCTGTTCACCGGCGATACCGGCCTGATGAAGCGTCTCGACGACAAGCTCACGCCTTACACCCAGACCGGCGGTGTGCTCCAGCAGCGCCTGGATGGATTGCAGGACACCATCAAGTCGGTGGATACCCAGCGCGAAGCGCTCAATCGCCGGGTCGAGCAGTTGCAGGATCGTTTGCTCAAGCAGTTCACCGCCATGGACCAGTTGATCGGCCAGCTCAACCAGACCAGCGGACGCATGGCCCAGGCTCTTAGCAGCCTGCCTGGCCTTGTGAAGAAAAGCTGATGTCGCGTCCTATCGATACCTACCGGCAGGTAGGCAGCGCACAGGACGTCCCGCCCTACCAGGTGGTCAAGCTGCTGCTGGACGGCGCGCTCGAACGCATCGCCCTGGCCCGGCGCGCGGTGCTGGAGCGCAACCCGGCGCTGCGCGGCGAAGCGGTAGGCACCACGTTGTCGATCATCGGCGCCTTGCAGGCTGGCCTCGATCACCAGCAGGGCGGCGAGATAGCCGGCAATCTGGATGCGTTGTACGACTACATGACCCGCCGCCTGGCTGGTGTCGCGCTGGACGACACACCGCGTCCGCTGGACGAGGTCGAGGCGCTGCTGGGCCAGATCAAGCAGGCCTGGGATGCCATTGGCAGCGCCGAAGCGCAGGGCGAAGACAGCGAACGGCGCTAAAGAATCGCGGTAGCCGACCGATATAGAGCGTATCAGTCACCGAACAAGGCAACCGTCGATGAACGCAATGGCAGCCATGCGGCAATACCAGAATGTCAGTACCCAGGCTCAGGCTATCGATGCCAGCCCGCATCGCCTGATCCAGATGCTGATGGAAGGCGGCCTGACCCGGATGGCGCAGGCCCGCGGAGCCCTGGAGCGCGGCGAAGTGGCGCTGAAGGGCGAGCTGATCGGCAAGGCCATCGCCATCGTCGGTGGCCTGCGCGAAGGGCTCGACTTCGAGGCGGGCGGCGAGCTGGCAGCCAACCTCGACCGCCTTTACGCCTACATGTCGATGCGCCTGACGGAAGCCAACTTGAAGAACGACGCGGGCAAGCTCGAGGAAGTTTCCGAGCTGTTGCGCAACATCAAATCCGGTTGGGATGCGATTGCCCCCTGAGAGGCATCCCCAGAGGGACCAAGCAATGAGTGCAGCTGTACAGATCCTTGAAGAAACCGGTAGCGCCCTGCGCGTTGCCCTGGCCAGCCAGAACTGGGAGGCCATCGGTGAACTCGACCAGCGTTGCCGCCAGGCCGTCGACGAGGCGATGCTCGATGTACAGGACGAAGCCACCTTGCGGGCGCGGATGGAAGAGCTGCTGGCGCTGTATCGCGAGCTGATCGATGTCTGCCAGGGCGAGCAGCGCAAGCTGGCCACCGATCTGATCCAGCTGAACCAGTCGAAGCAAGGCGCCAAGGTCTACCAGATGTTCGGATAAGTTTTTCATGGCTTTGTGCCGTTACTTTGGCGCAAGGCTTTTCGGAAAAATTTACATATCCCCCAAAACCCCTGCCAGTACTGCTTTCCATGCGGTCTGTAGGGGTTTTTTATTGCCTCTCCCTGTCGGAAACAGCAAAAAAAACACGCCATAAAATTGACTAATCGTTCACATTTGACTTAACTAGTGGCCAAATGCTGGCTGCTTATTAGAAATAGGCATTAGTCCCAGCCCTCTTTCGGGTCGAGCGAGACCCATTCGATGCAAGGCAGCTGATCAAAATGTGGCGCGAAACCAAACTCTTGCTGATTGACGACAATCTCGATCGCAGTCGCGACCTGGCAGTCATTCTCAACTTCCTCGGCGAAGATCAGCTGACCTGCAACAGCGAGGATTGGCGAGAGGTAGCGGCGGGCCTGAGCAACAGTCGCGAAGCCCTGTGCGTGCTGCTCGGTAGCGTCGAGTCGAAGGGCGGGGCGGTAGAGCTGCTGAAGCAGCTGGCCAGTTGGGACGAGTACCTGCCGATCCTGCTGATCGGCGAGCCGGCCCCGGCCGACTGGCCGGAAGAGCTGCGCCGCCGGGTGCTCGCCAGCCTGGAGATGCCGCCCAGCTACAACAAGCTGCTCGACTCCCTGCATCGCGCCCAGGTCTACCGCGAGATGTACGACCAGGCCCGCGAGCGCGGCCGTTCCCGCGAGCCGAACCTGTTCCGCAGCCTGGTCGGCACCAGCCGGGCGATCCAGCAGGTGCGGCAGATGATGCAGCAGGTCGCCGATACCGATGCCAGCGTGCTGATCCTCGGCGAGTCCGGCACCGGCAAGGAAGTGGTGGCGCGCAACCTGCATTACCATTCCAAGCGCCGCGAGGGGCCCTTCGTCCCGGTGAACTGCGGGGCGATCCCGGCGGAACTGCTGGAAAGCGAACTGTTCGGCCACGAGAAGGGCGCCTTCACCGGTGCCATCACCAGCCGTGCCGGACGTTTCGAGCTGGCCAACGGCGGCACCCTGTTCCTCGACGAGATCGGCGACATGCCGCTGCCGATGCAGGTCAAGCTGCTGCGCGTGCTGCAGGAGCGCACCTTCGAAAGGGTCGGCAGCAACAAGACGCAGAACGTCGACGTGCGGATCATCGCCGCGACCCACAAGAACCTCGAGAAGATGATCGAGGACGGCACTTTCCGCGAAGACCTCTACTACCGCCTCAACGTATTCCCCATCGAGATGGCGCCGCTGCGCGAGCGGGTGGAAGACATCGCCCTGCTGCTCAACGAACTGATCTCGCGGATGGAGCATGAGAAGCGCGGGTCGATCCGCTTCAACTCGGCAGCGATCATGTCGCTCTGCCGCCACGACTGGCCGGGCAACGTCCGCGAACTGGCGAACCTGGTGGAGCGCCTGGCGATCATGCATCCCTACGGGGTGATCGGGGTCGGCGAACTGCCGAAGAAATTCCGCCATGTCGACGACGAGGACGAGCAACTCGCCAGCAGCCTGCGCGAAGAGCTGGAAGAGCGCGCGGCGATCAACGCCGGGCTGCCGGGAATGGACGCGCCGGCGATGCTGCCGGCCGAAGGCCTGGACCTCAAGGACTACCTGGCCAACCTCGAGCAGGGCCTGATCCAGCAGGCCCTCGACGACGCCGGCGGAGTGGTCGCGCGGGCCGCCGAACGCCTGCGCATCCGTCGCACCACGCTGGTGGAGAAGATGCGCAAGTACGGCATGAGCCGGCGCGACGACGACCTGTCGGATGATTGACAGGTCGTTTCGCAACGCTTTGATTTTCAAATGAAAAAAATTTAGGCACGGGTATTGCTATATCTCCGTCGACCGACAGAACCATGACGTCGCGCCGACCGAGAGAAACGCAATGCAACCAGCCCTCCACGCCTTCCCCGAGCAGCCAGCCGATACGGCCGAGGCCACCAGCCGCGCCGGCCTCGAGCAGGCCTTCGCGCTGTTCAACCAGATGTCCAGCCAGCTCAGCGAGTCCTATAGCCTGCTGGAGGAGCGCGTTACCGAGCTGAAAGGGCAACTGGCCCTGGTCAGCGCGCAGCGCATGGAGGAGCTGGCGGAAAAGGAGCGCCTGGCGAACCGCTTGCAGAGCCTGCTCGACCTGCTTCCCGGCGGCGTCATCGTCATCGATGCCCATGGCGTGGTCCGCGAGGCCAACCCGGCGGCCCTGGGCCTGCTTGGCGAGCCGTTGGTGGGCATGCTCTGGCGTGAGGTGATCGCCCGCTGCTTCGCTCCGCGCGAGGATGACGGTCACGAGATTTCCCTGCGCGACGGACGTCGCCTGTCCATCGCCACCCGCTCGCTGAACGGCGAACCGGGGCAACTGATCCTGCTCAACGACCTCACCGATACCCGCCGTCTCCAGGAGCAACTGGCGCGCCACGAGCGCCTGTCGGCGCTGGGGCGGATGGTCGCCTCGCTGGCCCACCAGATCCGCACGCCGTTGTCGGCGGCGTTGCTCTATGCCGGGCACCTCAGCGAGCAGGCGCTGCCGACCGACCAGCAGCAACGCTTCGCCGGGCGCCTGAAGGAGCGCCTGCACGAACTGGAGCATCAGGTACGCGACATGCTGGTGTTCGCCCGCGGCGAGCTGCCACTGACCGACCGGGTGGCGCCGAAGGCGCTGTTCGACAGCCTGCGCGCGGCGGCCGAAGTCCATGTCCAGGGGCTCCAGGTGCGTTGGCAGTGCGAGGCGCGCGGCGGCGAGCTGCTGTGCAATCGCGACACCCTGGTGGGCACCGTGCTCAACCTGGTGGAGAACGCGATCCAGGCCTGCGGGCCCGAACTGCGCCTGAAGGTGCATCTCTATGCCCGCGCCGACAGCCTGCGCCTCAGCGTCAGCGACAACGGACCGGGTATGGACCCGGCGACCCTGGCGCGCCTGGGCGAACCCTTCTTCACCACCAAGACCACCGGTACCGGGCTCGGCCTGGCGGTGGTCAAGGCCGTGGCGCGCGCCCACCAGGGGCAATTGCAGTTGCGCTCTCGGCCGGGGCGCGGCACCTGCGCCACCTTGATCCTGCCGCTGATTCCGGCGGCGCCTCTTTCTGCGATTCAGGAGTAACCCCATGGCAGCCAAAGTCCTGCTGGTCGAAGACGACCGCGCACTACGCGAAGCCCTCAGCGACACCCTGCTACTGGGCGGTCACGAGTTCGTCGCCGTGGACTCGGCGGAGGCGGCGCTGCCGGTCCTGGCCCGCGAAGCCTTCAGCCTGGTGATCAGCGACGTGAACATGCCGGGCATGGACGGACACCAGTTGCTCGGCCTGATCCGTACACGCTACCCGCACCTGCCGGTGTTGCTGATGACCGCCTACGGCGCGGTCGATCGCGCCGTCGAGGCGATGCGCCAGGGCGCCGCCGACTACCTGGTCAAGCCGTTCGAGGCGCGGGCGCTGCTCGACCTGGTGGCACGCCATGCGCTGGGCCAGTTGCCGGGCAGCGAGGAGGATGGTCCGGTGGCCCTGGAGCCGGCCAGCCGGCAGTTGCTGGAACTGGCCGCGCGGGTCGCGCGCAGCGATTCCACCGTGCTGATCTCCGGCGAGTCCGGGACCGGCAAGGAAGTCCTGGCCAACTATATCCACCAGCAATCGCCGCGTGCCGGCAAGCCGTTCATCGCGATCAACTGCGCGGCGATCCCGGACAACATGCTCGAGGCCACCCTGTTCGGCCACGAGAAAGGTTCCTTCACCGGCGCCATTGCCGCCCAGCCCGGCAAGTTCGAGCTGGCCGACGGCGGCACCATTCTTCTCGACGAGATATCGGAAATGCCCCTCGGCCTGCAGGCCAAGTTGCTGCGCGTATTGCAGGAGCGCGAGGTGGAGCGGGTCGGTGCGCGCAAGCCGATCAACCTGGATATCCGCGTGCTTGCCACGACCAACCGCGACCTCGCGGTGGAAGTCGCGGCGGGGCGTTTCCGCGAGGACCTCTACTATCGCCTGTCGGTCTTCCCGCTGGCCTGGCGGCCGCTGCGCGAACGCCCTGCGGACATCCTGCCGCTGGCCGAGCGTCTGCTGCGCAAGCACAGCCGCAAGATGAACCTCGGCGCGGTGGCGCTCGGCCCCGAGGCCGCCCAGTGCCTGGTCCGGCATGCCTGGCCGGGCAACGTACGGGAACTCGACAACGCCATCCAGCGTGCATTGATCCTGCAACAGGGCGGCCTGATCCAGCCCGCCGACCTGTGCCTCACCGCGCCGATCGGCATGCCGCTCGCGGCCCCGGTGCCGGTGCCCATGCCGGCAATGCCACCGGCCACCCCGCCGAGCGTCGAGATTCCGTCGCCGGCCGCAGGCCAGGACGCTAGCGGCGCGCTGGGCGACGACCTGCGCCGCCGCGAATTCCAGGTGATCATCGATACCCTGCGCACCGAGCGCGGCCGCCGCAAGGAGGCCGCCGAGCGCCTTGGCATCAGCCCGCGGACCCTGCGCTACAAGCTCGCCCAGATGCGCGACGCCGGGATGGACGTGGAGGCCTATCTCTACGCCATCTGAGGGCTCGCCATGTTCCCCAGGCCCGCCTCGTGCGGGCCTTTTGCGTCCGCCGCCGGTCGTCGCCCGGGGCTGTTCGAGCGTGCGCGCCTGCCGATAACCGGAGCAGGGACGGACCCTGCTGCGGTCGCGGGCATTGGCGGCGAACGCCGATGCCGGGCCTTGGGGGCGACTTGGCACCCTTGTTGCTAACTCCTCTGCAAAGTGCCGGGCGGCGTCAAAAAAGCCGCGGCTGTTGGAGGAAGAGTCATGAGTCAGGGTGTCGAGTTCAATCGTCTGATGCTGGAAATGCGTTCCATGCAAATGGAAGCCATGGCCAAGGCCAAACCGGCTCAGGCGCCGGCCGAAGCGGGGGCGCCGAGCTTTTCGGAAATGCTCTCCCAGGCCGTGGACAAGGTGAACGAGACCCAGCAGGCCTCCACCGCGATGGCCAACGCCTTCGAGGTCGGCCAGAGCGGCGTCGACCTGACCGACGTGATGATCGCCAGCCAGAAGGCCAGCGTGTCGTTCCAGGCCATGACCCAGGTGCGCAACAAGCTGGTCCAGGCCTACCAAGACATCATGCAGATGCCGGTCTGAGCGGCGCGAGGATAACTAGTTCATGGCCGATGCACTGATCGACAGCCAGGTTCCCGCCAAGAGCGGCGGTGCCGGGATGCTGCAGAAATCCTTCCCGGGACTGTCGTTCCTCGACAACCTTTCCGAGATGACCATGCTGCGCCAGATCGGCCTGCTGGTCGGTCTCGCCGCCAGCGTGGCGATCGGCTTCGCCGTCGTGCTCTGGTCCCAGCAGCCGGACTACAAGCCGCTCTATGGCAGCCTCAACGGGGTCGACGCGAACCGTGTGGTGGAAGCGCTGACCGCGGCGGACATTCCCTACAAGGTCGAACCCAACTCCGGCGCGCTGCTGGTCAAGGCCGACGACCTCGGCCGGGCACGCATGAAGGTGGCCTCCGCCGGCGTGGCGCCGACCGACAACAACGTCGGTTTCGAGATCCTCGACAAGGAACAGGCGCTGGGCACCAGCCAGTTCATGGAAGCCACCAACTACCGCCGCGGCCTGGAAGGCGAGCTGGCGCGCACCGTGTCGAGCCTGAACAACGTCAAGGCCGCCCGCGTGCACCTGGCGATCCCGAAGAGTTCGGTGTTCGTCCGCGACGACCGCAAGCCCAGCGCCTCGGTGCTGGTCGAGCTGTATCCGGGTCGCAGCCTGGAGCCGAGCCAGGTGATGGCGATCGTCAACCTGGTCGCCACCAGTGTGCCGGAGCTGGACAAGTCGCAGGTCACCGTGGTCGACCAGAAGGGCAACCTGCTCTCCGACCAGCAGGAACTCTCCGAGCTGACCATGGCCGGCAAGCAGTTCGACTTTACCCGGCGCATGGAAGGCCTGCTCACCCAGCGCGTGCACAATATCCTGCAACCGGTGCTGGGCAACGGTCGCTACAAGGCCGAGGTGTCCGCCGACGTTGACTTCAGCGCGGTCGAGTCGACCTCGGAGATGTACAACCCGGACCAGCCGGCCCTGCGCAGCGAGCAACGCAACAACGAGGAACGGCAGAATTCGTCCGGCCCGCAGGGCGTGCCGGGGGCGCTGTCGAACCAGCCGCCGGGCCCGGCCAGCGCGCCGCAGCAGGCCACCGCCAGCGCGCCGGCCGACTACGTCGCGCCGGGCCAGCCGCTGAAGGACGCCAACGGCCAGACCATCATCGATCCGAAGACCGGCAAGCCGGAGCTGGCGCCGTACCCGACCGACAAGCGCGACCAGACCACCCGCAACTACGAACTGGACCGCTCGATCAGCTACACCAAGCAGCAGCAGGGGCGCTTGCGCCGACTGTCGGTGGCGGTGGTGCTGGACGACCAGATGAAGGTCGACGCGAAGACCGGCGAGGTCAGCCACCAGCCCTGGAGCGCCGACGAACTGGCGCGCTTCACCCGCCTGGTACAGGATTCGGTGGGCTACGACGCCAGCCGCGGCGACAGCGTCAGCGTGATCAACGCGCCGTTCGCCCCGGCCCAGGCCGAAGAGATCGACAGCATTCCGTTCTACTCGCAGCCGTGGTTCTGGGACATCGTCAAGCAGGTGCTCGGCGTGCTGTTCATCCTGGTCCTGGTGTTCGGTGTGCTGCGTCCGGTGCTGAGCAACATCACCGGCGGCGGCAAGGGCAAGTCGCTGGCCGGCGGCGGCGGTCGCGACGGCGACCTGGCGCTGGGCGAGAGTGGCCTGGAAGGCTCGCTGGCCGACGACCGGGTGAGCATCGGCGGGCCGTCGAGCATCCTCCTGCCGAGCCCCACGGAGGGGTATGATGCGCAATTGAACGCGATCAAGAACCTGGTCGCACAGGACCCGGGCCGCGTCGCCCAGGTCGTGAAAGAGTGGATCAACGCCGATGAGTAAGCGCCATGAGTGAGAATCGTCTCGCCGCCAAACTGACCAAGGTCGACAAGGCCGCCATCCTGCTCCTGTCGCTCGGCGAGACCGACGCGGCGCAGGTGCTGCGGCACATGGGACCGAAAGAGGTGCAGCGGGTCGGCGTGGCCATGGCGTCGATGCGCAACGTGCATCGCGAACAGGTCGAGCAGGTGATGGGCGAGTTCGTCGAAGTGGTCGGCGACCAGACCAGCCTCGGCGTCGGTGCCGACGGCTACATCCGCAAGATGCTCACCCAGGCCCTCGGCGAGGACAAGGCCAACAACCTGATCGACCGCATCCTCCTCGGCGGCAGCACCAGCGGCCTGGACAGCCTGAAGTGGATGGAGCCGCGTGCCGTGGCCGACGTGATCCGTTACGAACACCCGCAGATCCAGGCCATCGTGGTCGCCTACCTCGATCCCGACCAGGCCGCCGAGGTGCTCAGCCATTTCGACCACAAGGTGCGCCTGGATATCGTCCTGCGCGTCTCCTCGCTGAACACCGTGCAGCCCTCGGCGCTGAAGGAACTCAACCTGATCCTGGAGAAGCAGTTCGCCGGCAATTCCAACGCCACCCGCACCACCATGGGCGGGGTCAAGCGCGCGGCGGACATCATGAACTACCTCGACAGCTCCATCGAAGGCCAGCTGATGGATTCGATCCGCGAGGTCGACGAAGACCTGTCCGGACAGATCGAGGACCTGATGTTCGTCTTCGACAACCTCGCCGACGTCGACGACCGTGGCATCCAGGCGCTGCTCCGGGAAGTCTCCTCGGACGTACTGGTGCTGGCGCTCAAGGGCTCCGACGAGGCGATCCGCGAGAAGGTCTTCAAGAACATGTCCAAGCGTGCCGCCGAGCTGCTGCGCGACGACCTGGAGGCCAAGGGGCCGGTACGGGTCAGCGAAGTGGAAGGTGCGCAGAAGGAAATCCTCACCATTGCCCGGCGCATGGCCGAGTCCGGCGATATCGTGCTGGGCGGCAAGGGTGGCGAGGAGATGATCTGAGGTGGTCCCCCACGACAAGGACAAAGACAATCCCAGCGAACTGATCCGCGGCAAGGACGTGGCGGCCTTCGGCCTCTGGTCGTTGCCGAGCTTCGACGAGCCGCGCGACGAGCCGGCCGTTGCCGCGCCGCAGGTGCCCGCGGTCGCCGAACCCGCGCCGGCGCCGCCGGCGGTGGAAGAGGTCGAGCTGGAGACCGTCAAGCCGCCGACGCTGGAGGAGATCGAGGCGATCCGCCAGGACGCCTACAACGAAGGCTTCGCCACCGGCGAGCGCGACGGTTTCCACGCCGGCCAGTTGAAGGCGCGGCAGGAAGCCGAGGAGGCGCTGAAGGAGCGCCTGCAAAGTCTCGAGCGTCTGATGACGCAGCTTCTGGAACCCATCGCCGAGCAGGACGCCCTGATCGAGCAGGGCATGGTCAACCTGGTCAACCACGTTGCCCGCCAAGTGATCCAGCGCGAACTGCACATGGACTCCAGCCATGTCCGCCAGGTCCTGCGCGAGGCTCTGAAGCTGCTGCCGATGGGCGCGGCGAACATCCGTATCCATGTCAACCCGCAGGACTTCGAGCGGGTCAAGGCGCTGCGCGAGCGCCACGAAGAGAGCTGGCGGATTCTCGAGGACGATTCGTTGCTGCCCGGCGGCTGCCGCATCGAGACCGAGCACAGTCGCATCGACGCGACCATCGAGACGCGCCTGGCGCAGGCAGTGAAGCAACTGTTCGAGCAACAGCGCGAACAGGCGACCCATCCGCTGGCCAGCGACATCCGGATCGACCTCGACGCCCCCGGAGACGTCGATGCGCCTTGAGCGAACCAGTTTCGCCAGGCGCCTGGAGGGCTACACCGAGGCTGTCTCGCTGCCGGCGCAGCCGGTGGTCGAGGGCCGCCTGCTGCGCATGGTCGGCCTGACCCTCGAAGCCGAAGGCCTGCAGGCCGCGGTCGGCAGCCGCTGCAACGTGATCAACGAAAGCGGCTACCACCCGGTGCAGGTGGAGGCCGAAGTGATGGGCTTTTCCGGTAGCAAGGTGTACCTGATGCCGGTCGGCAGCCTCGCCGGCATCGCGCCCGGCGCGCGGGTCGTGCCGCTGCCGGACACCGGGCGCCTGCCGATGGGCATGTCGATGCTCGGCCGCGTGCTCGACGGCGCCGGCCGCGCCCTCGACGGCAAGGGCGGGATGCGCGCCGAAGACTGGGTGCCGATGGACGGCCCGACGATCAACCCGCTCAAGCGCCACCCGATCAGCGAACCTCTCGACGTCGGCATCCGCTCGATCAATGGCCTGCTCACGGTCGGCCGCGGCCAGCGCCTCGGCCTGTTCGCCGGTACCGGGGTGGGCAAGTCGGTGCTGCTGGGGATGATGACCCGCTTCACCAGGGCCGACATCATCGTCGTCGGTCTGATCGGCGAGCGGGGCCGCGAGGTGAAGGAGTTCATCGACGAGATCCTCGGCGAGGAAGGCCTCAAGCGCTCCGTGGTGGTCGCCTCGCCGGCCGACGACGCGCCGCTGATGCGCCTGCGTGCCGCGCAATACTGCACGCGGATCGCCGAGTACTTCCGCGACAAGGGCAAGAACGTATTGCTGCTGATGGACTCGCTGACCCGCTACGCCCAGGCCCAGCGCGAGATCGCCCTGGCCATCGGCGAGCCACCGGCGACCAAGGGGTATCCGCCATCGGTGTTCGCCAAGCTGCCGAAGCTGGTGGAACGCGCCGGCAATGCCGAAGCCGGTGGCGGCTCGATCACCGCGTTCTACACCGTGCTCTCCGAGGGCGACGACCAGCAGGACCCGATCGCCGACGCCGCTCGCGGCGTGCTCGACGGGCACTTCGTATTGTCCCGGCGGCTGGCCGAGGAAGGCCACTATCCGGCCATCGATATCGAAGCTTCGATCAGCCGGGTGATGCCGCAGGTGGTCGAGGCCGAGCACCTGCGCGACGCCCAGCGCTTCAAGCAGCTCTGGTCGCGCTACCAGCAGAGTCGCGACCTGATCAGCGTCGGTGCCTACGTGGCCGGCGGCGATCCCGAGACCGACCTGGCCATCGCGCGCTTCCCGGTCATGCGCCAGTTCCTGCGCCAGGGCCTCGACGAAAGCGAAAGCCTGGCGGAAAGCCGTGCGCGGCTGGCGAGCCTGCTCGCCGGCGGGCAGGCCTGAGGCGCCCTGAGGCATGGAGAAGCGCGCGGCGCGGCTGGCGCCGGTGGTGGACATGGCCAGCAAGGCCGAGCGGGATGCCGCGACCCAGCTGGGCAGGTGCCAGCAGCAATTGCTCGCGGCACAGCAGAAGCTGGCGGAGCTGGAACGCTACCGCAACGACTACCAGCAGCAATGGATCAGCCAGGGCCAGAAGGGCGTCAGTGGCCAGTGGCTGATGAACTACCAGCGCTTCCTCTCGCAACTGGAGACCGCCGTCGCCCAGCAGGCCAACAGCGTGACCTGGCACCGCGAGGCGGTGGACAAGGCGCGGCTCAACTGGCAGGAGAGATACGCCCGCCTGGAAGGGCTGCGCAAGCTGGTCGAGCGCTACCTGGAAGAGGCGCGCCAGGCCGAGGACAAGCGCGAGCAGAAACAGCTCGACGAACTCGCCCAGCGTACCCGCCGCCAGGACGACTGACGACTCAGAAGAACGGACGCGACGCCTTCAGCATGAACGTGGTGTCGCAGTAGCTGTTGTGTCCCGAGTAGGCGCTGCAATCGCTGCCGGTCAGGCTGGTGCCGCTGTAGGACAGGTTCAGGTCGATGCCCAGCCAGGGCCGCGAGAGGTTCACCGACCAGTCGTTGAAGACGCTCACGTAGCCCCCGCCGCTGAGGCTCGCCGGGTTGTCCAGGCGATGGTTGCCGTACTTCAGGGTGACGTCGAAACCGAACGGTGGGTTGACCCCGAGGTCGGCGAACAGGGTGGTGTCGTTGCGCCCCGGGTCGCTGCTCAGGGCCGCGCCGAGCCGGCTGCCGAAGATCGACAGGCCGCCGTAGAGTTCGGCTGCGTCGTTGGCCGGCTGCTCCGGGCGGCTGTAGCGGATCAGGCCCATTTCGTAGCCCAGGCGGTTGTTCAGCGGGCGCTTGAAGCCGGCGTAGGAGTCGATCTCGGTGGGCTTGCCGGGGTCGAGGTTGGAGGTCCAGTTGCCGATGTACCAGCCACTTTCGTGGCTTAGGTCGAGGCCGCCGTGGAAACTGCCGGAGCTGCCCGGGGTGACCAGGCCCTGGGCCATGCTGCGGGTCGGACTGGTGGCCAGCTTGAGTTCGAAATCGCCCAGGTCGCGGGCCATCACCTGGGCCAGGGCCGAGGAGCTGGCGAGCAGGGCACAGGTGAGCACGAGCAGGTGCTTGAGCATGGTTCTCCCCTGGTAATGCGGACAACGGCGCTGCGCCGGTCTTCCCGCACGACGCCAACGGCAAGGCCGCGGCATGGGGCCGGGCGAGGTCGGGCAGGTCGGAAGGGCAGGAAGAGCGGCGAGCTAGAGCGCCACGGACCATCTTAACCAAGGTTCGGGCGGCTGACCGACCGCTCGTCAGGGCCGGCCGATCAATTGTTACCGCAGGCTTTCCGCGAGGCTGGCCAGGCGAATCACTTCCACCCGGTTGCGACCGCTGCTCTTGGCCCGGTAGAGAGCCTGGTCGGCGGCGCTGTAGAGCTGCTCGTAGCTGGCCTGGCCGCCTCCGTCGAGGCTGGCCACGCCGAAGCTGGCGGTCAGGCAGAGCACGCCGTCCTGCGTCGCCAGCGGGGTACCTTCGAGGCGTTCGCGGAGTTTTTCCGCAAGGCTGCGAGCCTGCTGCTCGGCGGTGTCGGGCAGGAGCAGGAGGAATTCTTCCCCGCCCAGGCGCGCCACGCTGTCGCTGCTACGGGTATTGCCGCGCAGCAGGTTGGCGGCATGGCGGATGACCTCGTCGCCGAAGGGGTGCCCATAGCGGTCGTTGATGTACTTGAAGTGATCCAGGTCGACCATCAGCAGGCTCAGCGGCTGCGGTTGGCGAGCGATGCGCGCGAGCTCCATGAGCACCAACTGGTCGAACTCGCGACGATTGAACAGGCCGGTCAGGGGGTCGTGACCGGCCAGGTACTCCAACTGGCGATTCTTCTCCTCCAGCTCCTGCCGCTGCAACTCCAGCTTGCGTTGCTGGCGCAGGTTGCGCACGTGGCCGTGCCAGAGGATCAGCGACAGCAGCAGGCCGAGGCCGAACGCGGTGAGGCCGTTGGCCTGGTTCGACAGGCGCAGTTGCGGGTCGGCCTGGGCGTGGTCCATCGCCACCTCGAAGGCCAGCATCGCCAGACCGTAGAAGGGCACCGCGTAGGCCGGGCGGATCAGGATGAACATGGCGCAGGCGAAACAGGCCAGCAGCAGCGGCGTGATGTTGCTGGTGATGCGCTGGTCGATGCAGGCGATGGCGACGCCGAAGCCTATGATCCCTGCGCCGCCCAGCAGGATCAGCAGGCGCATGCGCCACAGCTTGGGCGGCTGGCGGCGCAGCCATAGCGCGAGCAGGCCGATGCCGCCGAAGAGCAGGGCCATGGCGCCATGGGCGTACATGATTTCCTGGCGCCAGAGCTGATGGCCGAGGTCCGGGCGGAAGTCCTTCAGGGAAAACACCAGGATGTGGATCAGGTTGAAGGGGACGGTCAGCAGCGCGAGGTGGGTCAGACGCGAGAGATTCTCCAGGGCGATGGGAAGGGCCAGGGACGAATTCACCTCGATGGCGTGCTGGATCGATTCGAGCGTCGTTCTGGCCACGTTCTGCGGGTCCGCATGGGCGCTGTGCCATCACAGCATAGCAGCGTCGCGACGGCCGCCCTATCCGGCTTTCCGGGCCGGTCGTCCGGTTTGCACGGGCGTACCTGGCGCCGCTTTCATTCCGGCAGCCGCCTGGCCAGCAGCAGTGCGACCAGGCCCAGCAGGCTCCAGTACGCGGCCAGCGGCCAGGGACGGTCGAACGGTAGCAGGGTGGACGCGCCCAGTCCGAGGCCGATCAGCAGGTAGTAGGCGAGCCCGAACAGGGCTCCGGCGCGTCCCCGGCAATCGTCGTAGGCGTGCAGCGCCGGACCCAGCAGGTTGGGAATCGCCACGCCGAAGCCGATGAAGATCGGCAGGGCTGGCAGCGCCCAGTACAGGCCTTCGGCGTATCCGACGGCGGCCAACAGCGTCTGCGCTGTCGCGCCGGCGGCCGCCAGCGCTAGGCCCAGGCGTACCCGGCGAGCGCTGTTCCAGGTGCGCGGCAGGCGTCGGTTGAGCAAGGCGCCGAGGCTCCCGGCAAGGGCGATGGCCAGGCCGATCCAGCCGAAGCCCAGGCCGGGCAGGTCGCCGACCATGAACGGCCCGGCGGCGTAGAAGGAGAACACCAGCACATTGAGCACCGCCACCAGCAGTGCGCGCGTTTGTAGCGGGCGGTCGGCCAGGACCCGTCGGAAGATCGCCAGGGTCGCGGGCTCGGGCGTGCCCGCCAGCAGCGGACGGGTTTCCGGCCAGGCCGGGACGACCAGCGCCGCCAGCGAGGCGAGCAGCACCGCCAGGGTGGCGAACACCGCCGGGTGCCCGCCGAGGTCGGCCAGCCACTGGCCGCCGAGGGGGCCGACTGCCGGCGACCAGGCCAGCACCGCGCCGAGCGTGACGAAATAGCTCATCAACGCCGGGCCTTGCAGCACATCGCGCAGGCTGGCCTGCACCGTCACCGAGCAGGTCGCCAGGCCGAGGCCCTGGACCAGGCGACAGGCAAGCAGGTAGGAATAGTCGGTACTGGCCCAGGCACTGAAGGTCGCCAGGGCCGCCAGGCCGAGCCCGCCGAGCAGAGCCGGGCGCCGGCCGAGGCGGTCGGCCAGCCAGCCCCAGAGCCAGATGCCGGGGGCGAAACCGACGAAGAACAGCGCCATGGTCCACTGGCTGGTAGCGTCGTCCAGTCGCCAGTGGCTGGCCAGGGCCGGCAGCGCGGGGGAAAGGATGGTTTCGGCGACTTGCGGCAGGGCTAGCAGGGCGAGCACCAGCAGCAGGGGAGGGCGAGGACGGTCAGGCATGATGGCTCCGGAAAAAAGAGCCAAGCCTAGGCCGCCTGCGCCTGGCAGAATGCTGCGGTCAGGACGGAAAACATCGCGAAGAGGACAAGGTGCCGCGCTATCCCTACGAACGGGTCGAGGATCCCGATTTCGCCCGCTGCCCGGTGGTCGGCCTCGAGGTCGACAGCACCGGCCACCGCAGCGACTGGCATTGCCACCGGCGCGCGCAGTTGCTGTACATGGCGGCCGGTAGCGTCACGCTGTATTTCGCCGAGCGCATTTGCCAATTGACGCCGCTCCAGGCCGCCTGGCTGCCGGCCGGCGTGCCGCATCGCACGGTCCTGCACGGCCGCTTCGCCTACCGTAGCCTGTACTTCGAACCCTCGGCGTTCGCCGAGCTGCCGGACAGCGTCCAGGTCCTCGAAGTCGGGCCGCTAATGCGCGAACTGATCCTGCGCATGACCGGCTGGGCAGCCGACTTGCAATTGGAAGGGCCGCACCTGACGCTGTTGCGCGCACTGTTCGATGAACTGGCGAGCGCGCCGGCACACGCCGCGAGCCTGCCGATGCCGCGCGATGCGCGGGCGCTGAAGGTGGCCGAGGCGCTGCTGGCGCAACCCGCGCTGGACTGGAGCATCGAGGCATGGGGACGTGAGGTCGGCGCCAGCGGGCGGACCCTGGCGCGTCTGTTCACCGAGCAGACCGGCCTGGGTTTCTCCCGCTGGCGAACCCAGGCGCGCTTGTTCGAAGCGCGGAGGCGCCTGGCCGAAGGCCGCTCGGTGACCGAGGTCGCCCACGCCCTGGGCTACGCCAGCGACAGCGCGTTCATCGCCATGTACCGGCGGGTCTGCGGGCAGTCGCCGGGGCGCGCCCTGCGTGGCCTCGAATGAGCGCTCAGAAGCGTTCGTGGAGGCCGAGGTAGCGCCATTCGCCGAGCGGTAGCCTGGCCAGCGACAGCGCGCCGATGCGCAGGCGGCGGATGCTCCGCACTTCCAGCCCCTCGCTTTCGCACATGAAGCGCAACTGGCCGGGCAGCACGTCTTTGAGGGCGAAGCGCAGGTGGCTTTCGTTCTGCCAACTGACCTTGCACGGCGATAGCCTGCGGCCCTGGTAGGCGAGGCCGTGGCGCAGGCGCTCGAGGCCGCCGGCGGCCAGGTCGCCGGCGACCTCGACCAGGTATTCCTGCTCCAGCCGTGCACCGTCGTCCACCAGCTTGCGCAGTACGCCGTGCTGCTGGCTGAACACCACCAGCCCCGAAGCCTCGCTGTCCAGCGCAAGGGTGGGACGCTGGCGGGCGAAGTGTTTTTTCAGCGCTCGCAAGGGACTGGGGTCATCGCTCCAGCGCCGCCCCGCAGCGAGCAGGCCTTCGAAATCGTCGTGGCGCCAGCCGGCCGGCTTGTGCAACAGCAGGGTGGCCGGTTCGATCGTTTCCGCGCGGGCGCCCGGCAGCAGCTCCACGCGCTGGTCGAGCACCTTGAACTGTGGCTCCTCGATCACTTCGCCGTCGACGCTGACCCAGCCGCCCTCGATGTACAGCTCGGCTTCGCGGCGCGAGCAGGCGGTGAGTTCGGCGAGGCGTTTGGACAGGCGGATCGGGTCGGTCATGGCGAGGCTACTGGAATGAAAGACCGCCAGTTTACTCGTTGTGGCGATGGGCGCCGAGGAATGATTCGGCGCCCGCTCGGTCCCAACTTAAGGAACCGGAGAGGAGACCCTCATGCAGTCACGCCTGATCGATGGCCTGGAATGGGACCTGGACGAGGATGGCAGCGGCGGCCTGTGCAACGTCCATGGCGACAAGGTCCATCTGCGCCAGGGCGACATGGACGGCGCCTGCGGGCCCTACTGCCTGGTCATGGCGATGCTGGTCCGCGGCCAACTGCGCCGGCGCCAGGCCAAGGGCCTGGAGCGGGTCGACAGTCGCAGTCGCTACGGGCGCCTGATGAAGGCGCTGGACCAGCACGGCCCGCTGCTGCGCGTCGGCACCACCGGCGTCGACCTGCTGGAGCTGCTGGCCGAGATCAACGATACCGAGCATTTCGCCCTCAAGGGCGAGGGGCGCAGGTTGGTCCGGCACACCCGCGAATACCTGGAGGCCGGCTTTCCGGTAGTGCTCGGTTTCCACGGCCGCAAGGGCAGCGATATCCGCCACTGGGGCCTGGCCATCGGCATGAGCGAGCGCGCCTTCCTGCTCCTCGACCCGGCCCACGACCTGCCGCGCGGGCAGGCCTGGAACGCGGTGATCACCAGCGAGGCGCATGGTTCCCGGTTCGGCTATCGCTATATCAATGCCAAGGGCACCTGGGCGGTGACTCTCAAGGAAATGGTCGCCTTGCTTTGAGGGGCGGGTTTGTTACAGCCCGTGTGCGGACCGCCAGGCGCGGCGGATCTGCGACTAGAGTGGTGTTTTTCGCTTGGGGAAGGAGAGAACGCATGCCGGGCCTGTCTTTGAATGCCATCCTGCTGAGCGCCGTCGCGCTGCTCGCTCCGTCGGTCGAGGCGGTGGACGCCGGTCGCCACGACAGCGAGCTGGGCGCCGTCGAGGTCACCCCGGTGGTTGGCGGTCTGGCCTATCCCTGGGCCGTCGCCTTCCTGCCGGACAACCAGGGCATATTGGTCACCGAGCGGCCCGGCAGCTTGCGTTTCGTCAGTCCCGAGGGACAGTTGTCGGCGCCGCTGGAAGGCGTACCCAGGGTCTTCGCCAGCGGCCAGGGGGGACTGCTCGACGTCGCCTTGTCGCCGGGGTTCGCCGAGGACCGGCTGGTCTACCTGACCTATGCCGAGGCCGGCGAGGACGGCCGCGCCGGAACGGCGGCGGGACGTGGCCGGTTATCGGCGGACAAGCGACGGCTGGAGGGCTTCCACGTGATCTTCCGGCAGTTGCCGAAGCTTTCCAGCGGCCATCACTTCGGCTCGCGCCTGGTCTTCGACGGCAAGGGCCACCTGTTCATCGCCCTCGGCGAGAACAACCAGCGCAGCACCTCGCAGGACCTGGACAAGTTGCAGGGCAAGATCGTCCGCCTGTATCCGGACGGCGGCGTTCCCAAGGACAATCCCTTCGTCGGCCGTGCCGACGCGCGGCCGGAGATCTGGAGCTATGGCCACCGCAACCAGCAGGGCGCCGCGCTGAATCCCTGGACCGGCCGGCTCTGGACCCACGAGCACGGCCCGCGCGGCGGCGACGAGATCAACATACCCCAGGCCGGCGGGAACTACGGCTGGCCGCTGGCGACCCATGGAATCAACTACACCCTGCTGCCGATCCCCGAAGCCAGGGGCAAGGCCGTCGAAGGTACCGAGGCGCCGCACCATGTCTGGGAGAAGTCGCCGGCGATCAGCGGCATGGCGTTCTACGATGCGCAGCGCTTCCCGGCCTGGCAGCATAATTTGTTCATCGGCGCGCTGGCGACGCAGGAACTGATCCGCCTGCAACTGGATGGCGACCGGATCGTCCACGAAGAGCGCCTGCTGGGCGATCTCGGGGTGCGCATCCGCGACGTGCGGCAGGGCCCGGACGGCTATCTCTACCTGCTCACCGACCAGAAGGACGGGCAATTGCTGCGCCTGGGGTTGGCGCGCTAGCCTTCAGCCTTGGTTGCGCTTGAGCTGGACGTAGAGCGCCTCGACCTTTTCCCGGGCCCAGGGCGTCTTGCGCAGGAAGGCGAGGCTGGACTTGATGCTCGGGTCGTTCCTGAAACAACGAATGTCGACCCGTTTGCCAAGCTCCGCCCAGCCGTGGTGGGCGACCAGTTCGGTGAGCAGTTTTTCCAGGGTGACGCCGTGCAGTGGATCGGGATGGCCAGGCATGAAGGGCTCGGGATTCAGGCAATGAAAAAGGGGATGGAGCGTGGCACATCTGCGTGCCGGCCTGCCATCCCCTTCGTAGTCCCCGGCGAGGGGCGGGCGTTCAGCGCTTCTTGCTGATGGTGATCTGCCGCGACGGGCCGTAGACCTGGCCGCTGACGCCCTTGGCGATCTTCTGGATCTCGCCGCCGGCCTGGAGGAAGGCGGCGACCTGCGCTTCGATGGACTCGCGGGTTTCGACCGCGGGAGCCGGCTTGGCGGCTTTCGGCGCGACGGTTTTCTTCATGATGGCCATATCCGGGGACCTGTCTCTGCATTAAATATGGCCGTTCATTATAACCGAAGCGGCGTTTTATTTCATCTTGAATATTGTCGATCAGATTTCGGACGTAACCTGCTGTTTTCTATAAAGTCCGTTAGGCAATACCCGAGCGAGGCGCTGCGGCATTGGCGATCCGGCGGTGAACTGCTCGAGGTCTCCGCGGCTGGATGTTCCGCCGACCCCGGGCGACGCAGGATACCGCCAGGTGGATAACTCCCTTCGCGCATCCCGGCATGAATTCCAATGTTTGCATTAGTTGATGCGAGAAAGTTCTCCGGGCCTCTATCTCACCTATATCGAGAATAATGAAAAGTTCACGATTAGTTATCGGCTAAGTTGCCCGGATATATACGTCGATATCATCGCGCTGCCGGCCGGGGCATGCATCGCCTCGCTGCGTTCCCGGTGCTAACCTGCGGAACCCCAGCCGCCGAGCGAGCGCCGCATGCCAGCCATTCTCTCCTCCCGCCAACGTATCGCCCTGCGCCTGGCCTGGCGCTTCATGGCGCCTTACCGCTGGCGCATGCTCGGGGCCCTGGTGGCGTTGCTGTTCACCGCAGCGATCACCCTGTCCCTGGGCCAGGGCATCCGCCTGCTGGTGGACCAGGGGTTCCTCACCGCCTCGCCCGAATTGCTCAATCGCTACATCCTGCTGTTCTTCGTGCTGGTGCTCGGCCTGGCCGTGGGCACCTTCGTGCGCTTCTACCTGGTGTCCTGGATCGGCGAGCGCTTCGTCGCCGATATCCGCAAGCGCGTGTTCGACCACCTGATCGAGTTGCATCCCGGTTTCTACGAAACCAACCGTAGCTCCGAGATCCAGTCGCGCCTGACCGCCGACACTACGCTGCTGCAGACGGTGATCGGTTCCTCGCTGTCGATGGCCCTGCGCAATGCCCTGATGCTGGTCGGCGGGGTGCTGCTGATGTTCGTCACCAACGCCAAGCTGACCAGCATCGTGGTGCTGGCGTTGCCGCTGGTGATCGCCCCGATCCTGCTGTTCGGCCGCCGCGTGCGCAGCCTGTCGCGGGAAAGCCAGGACCGGGTGGCCGACGTCGGCAGCTACGTCGGTGAAACCCTCGGTCAGATCAAGACCGTGCAGGCCTACAACCACCAGGCGCAGGATCGCCAGCGCTTCGCCGGCACCGTCGAACGCGCCTTCGACACCGCGCGCAAGCGCATCGCCCAGCGCGCCTGGCTGATCACCGTGGTGATCGTGCTGGTGCTCGGCGCGGTCGGCGTCATGCTCTGGGTCGGCGGCCGCGACGTGATCGCCGGCAGCATCTCGGCCGGCGAACTGGCCGCGTTCGTCTTCTACAGCCTGATCGTCGGCATGGCCTTCGGCACCCTCAGCGAGGTGATCGGCGAATTGCAGCGCGCCGCCGGCGCCGCAGAGCGCATCGCCGAGCTGCTCAGGGCGCGCAGCGAGATCCGCCCGCCAGCGCAACCACGCAAGCTGGCGGCACGGGTGAGCGGGAGGATCGAATTGCAGGCGGTGCGCTTCGCCTATCCGACCCGTCTCGAACACTGGGCCATCGACGACATCAGCCTGGCCGTCGAACCGGGGGAAACCCTGGCCCTGGTCGGACCTTCCGGCGCCGGCAAGTCGACCCTGTTCGATCTGCTCCTGCGTTTCTTCGATCCGCAGCAGGGACGGCTGCTGCTGGACGGGCAGCCGATCGTCGAACTGGACCCGGCCGACTTGCGCCGCAGCTTTGCCCTGGTGTCGCAGAACCCCGCGCTGTTCTTTGGCAGCGTCGAGGAAAACATCCGCTACGGCCGTCCGCATGCCAGCGCCGCCGAGGTCGAGGCCGCAGCGCGTGCCGCGCATGCCCACGAGTTCATCCTGGGTCTGCCGCAGGGCTACGCCACCCACCTGGGCGAGGGCGGCATCGGCCTGTCCGGCGGCCAGCGCCAGCGCCTGGCGATCGCCCGGGCGTTGCTGGTAGACGCGCCGGTGCTGCTGCTCGACGAGGCGACCAGCGCCCTGGATGCGGAAAGCGAGCACCTGATCCAGCAGGCCCTGCCAGGCCTGATGAGCGGACGTACCACCCTGGTGATCGCCCATCGCCTGGCCACGGTACAGAGCGCCGACCGCATCGCGGTGATCGACCAGGGGCGGCTGGTGGCCATTGGTAGCCATGCCCGGCTGATCGCCGAGAACCCGCTCTATGCGCGCCTGGCGGAACTGCAGTTCGCTGCCGGCGGACGCTAGCTTCAGAGCGGCTTGTCGATGCCCGCGTACTGCTTGTCCAGCTCGTCGATACGCTGCGCGTAGGCGCGGGAGAGGCAGTCGGTGTCGCCACCGCAGCGCCGGCGCTGGCGCAGCCAGTCCTGCTGCCGGTCCTGCATGGCGCCGCGGCCGCCCATGGCGAACAGGCCGCGGAGGAAGTGGTACTTGACGCTCATCTCGACGTCCTTGTCGTTCAGCGCCCGGTTCGCGCAGATGGCCTTTTCGTCCGCTCGCTCAGCCTTTTCGCAATCGAAGCTGGCCGCTTCGGCCAGGGGCGCCAGCAGGAGTCCGCCGAGGGCGAGGAATGCCAGGTGCTTCATGCCGTTCTCCGTTTCGCCTGGTTGCTTGCGAATCTTCGACGCCCGCGACGGCGCTGGGTTCAGCGGGGAGCGCGCGGCGGCCGGGCGGGCCGCTCCGGCGCGGTCAGTGCGAAAGGATCAGGGCCTTCTGCTCGGGGATGACGGTGCGCTCCCGAGGGGCGTCCGCGCGTTCCGCTTCCTCGGTTTCGGGGCGGTTGGCGAACAGGCTTTTCAGGGTGCTCAGCAGCGGCTGTTCCTTCGCCGCTTCGGCGACCTGGCTGCGGCTTTCCACGGGTTCCGGGTTGGCCGCCGTGACCACGTGGAAGTCGCTGATCTCGATGATCCCGCGGCCCTCGGCGAGCAAGTGGAAGGAGAAGGCCTTGCGCGCTTCCGGGTTGTCGAAGGTGAAGCTCATGTCCAGCGGCTTGCCTTTGAGCAGGCGCGGGATGTCCGGTACCGGTATGGGAACGTCGCGTTCGAACTCCTTGGTCTTCAGCGTCACCCGGGCGCCGTTGCGGTCCATCTGCAAGGCGCGGATCTTCAGGGTGACCGTGGTCCTGCTGTTCTTCGGCATCTCCAGGTATTGCGCGCCGATCAGGTTGTCGGTCCAGTCGTTGTGGGTTTCCGGCTTCAGGCGGATGCGTTCGTGGGTGGCGAACTGGAACTCCTGGCCCAACTGGCCGGCCTGTTGCACGGAGTGGTCGAGGACGGCGGCGCGCTGGCTGACCAGGCGTGCCTGGCGACCGCTGAAGCGACCGAGGAACTCGGCTTCGTCGGCGATGAAGCCCTCGCTGCGGTAGCGCCGGCAGACCTGCTGGAAATCGCATTCGACGAAGGTGTCCTTGCCGTCGTGGTGGCGCAGCATGCCGTTGGTGTAGGACATCATTTCGCGGCCGCTGGCGTAGTCGCGGAACAGCGAGCGCCCGGAAATCCCCGCCGGCACGCGGTAGCCGAAATAGTCGAGGACGGACGCGGCGAGGTCGACGTGGCCGTAGACGCCGCTCTTGATCGGCGGCAGCGCCGCCTGTTCCGGTGCCAGTACCAGGTTGAAGCCCCAGGCCGAGGCGAGGCGCACCTGGTCGACACCGTGGGATTCGTCGGAAGTGAGCACCACCAGGGTGTCGCGCAACACGCCCTGTTTCTCCAGGTCGGCGAGGAAGGCGTCGATCGCGTCGTCGAGATAGGCCACCGCGGCCTGCTTGGCGCTCGGGTAGCGGGCCAGGTAGTCGGCAGGCGCCGAGTAGGGCTGGTGGGTGCCGACGGTGAGCAGGGTCAGCATCCAGGGTTTCTTCTGCTGGCGCAGCTGCTTCACGTAGGTCGCGGCGCCCTCGAAGAAGGCCTTGTCGTCCATGCCCCAGGGAAACTCCAGGTAGGACGTGTTGCGGAACCAGTCGCGCCCGAGGGTCTTGTCGAAGCCCATCTGCGGCATGACCTTGTCCTTGGCCATGAAGCGCAGGCCGGCACCCTGCAGGAAGTGCGTGCTGAAACCGTGCTGGCGCAGCTGGGCGGGCAAGCACTCCCTGGCCCGGGCCGGGTTGTTGAGCAGCTCGACGCCCTTCGGCGTGCCCGAGTCGAGCTTGCTGTAGTCGCCGCAGAGCATGGCGTAGAGGCCGCGGATGGTCTGGTGGCTGTGCAGCACGTAGTCCGGGGTGGTCATCGCCCGTTCGGCCCAGCCACTCAGTCTGGGCATCGGCGCTTCGTGGTAGCTGCTGTTGATGGCGGCGCGGTTGGCGGCGATATACGCGCCGGGGATTCCCTCCATGGCCACGATCAGGACGTTGCGCGCGCGCCCTCCGCCGGCCAGCAGCGGCGTTCCGGAAAGGTCGAGCTGGTTGAGCCCGGCGACGTCCGGCGGGGTGTCCGGACGGTCGTCGGCGAGCCAGTCTTCGACCGCCAGTTGGCCACTGCTGAGCGCGCTGGCCAGCAGCTTGTGCGGCAGGTTGTACTGCTGCCATTGGTCGGCGTCGCTCGGACGCAGGTATTGCAGGCCGACATGCGCCGCCAGGAACGCCGCCGGCAGCGCGTAGGCATAGCGCGGCAGGCGCGGACCGCGGCGACGCCAGAGCAGCACGCAAAGCAATGTCGCGCCACCGAGGCCGAGCGCCAGTGGCAGGTGGGCGAGGCCGCCGCCCTGGGTGGAGCTGCTGACGAACTGCGGATCCAGCAGGTACTTGAGGTCGGAAGGTTCCGGCATGCGCCCGACCGCGCCGACCAGTTCGGCATTGCCGATCAGGAACAGGCACCAGAGCAGCATGACCGGGAGCGCGAACCACAGGGAGCGTCGATGCAGGAGCAGCACCAGCAGGCTGCCGAGGGCCAGGTCCGAGAGATAGCCGAACGGCGTCGACCAGCCGAGCCAGTAGCGGCCGGCGAGGGGAACGACCAGGAACAGCGCGGCCAGCGCCAGAAGCGAGCCGCAAGATGAGAGCCAACGGCTGAGTGGACGCACAGGAACTCCTGATGAGCGGCAGCGAGAATCCTTGATAAGGATGTTCCAAAAAAGTCTTTAGGGTTCACGATTTTGAAACATCGTTGTGCTTACTGCCAGTAGACAGTCGGCATTTGGGAAATGTCCGCGTGGTTCAGGATGTTTCGGCGCGAATGGCCGGCAAGGCGATGAGCGGCGTCGGCGTACCGGCAAAAACTTCCGCCCGCATGCGTGGCGCCCGGTAGAATGCCGCCCCTTCGACAGGGGGAGACAACATGGCGGTCATCGGGCGTTTCAATTCACTGCAGGTGGTCAAGCACACGGAGTTCGGGCTCTATCTCGACGGTACCCAGCACGGCGAGATCCTCCTGCCCAAGCGCTATGTGCCGAAGGACCAGCCCAGCGAAGTGGGCGACTGGCTCAACGTGTTCATCTACCTGGACAGCGACGACCGCCTGATCGCCACCACTCAGACGCCCAAGGTCCAGGTCGGCGGTTTCGCCAGCCTGAAGGTCGTGGAGATCAACCGGATCGGCCTGTTCCTCGACTGGGGCCTGCCCAAGGACCTGCTGCTGCCGCATTCGGAAGAGAAGCGTCCGTTGCAGGTCGGCGACTACTGCGTGGTCTACGTCTACCTGGACAAGCGCACCAACCGCATCACCGCCACCGCACGCCTGGACCGCCAGCTGGACAACCTGCCGCCGCGCTACAGCGTCGGCCAGGCGGTCGACCTGCTGGTGGTGGAGCGTACCGAGATGGGCTTCAAGGCGATCATCGAGGGCAAGCACTGGGGCCTGATCCACAAGAACGAGGCGTTCAAGTTCCTCCGCAGCGGCATGCGCGAACAGGGCTACATCAAGGAATTGCGCGCGGACGGCAAGATCGCCCTGAGCCTGCAGCCGGTCGGCGCCGAGGCCGCCGTCGAGCTGAGCCAGCAGATTCTCGCCCGGCTGCTGGAGGCCGGCGGCAGCCTGCCGCTCAGCGACAAGAGTTCGCCGGAAGATATCCACCGGCTCTTCGGGGTCAGCAAGGGGACCTTCAAGAAGGCCATCGGCGGCCTCTACAAGAAAGGCCTGATCCTGATCCACCCGGAACGCATCGAACTGCCGCGCTGAGGTTTCCGCTCAGGGCTGGAGGAACGGGGCGAAGTCCAGGCCAGCGCCGCCGGGGCGGACGTCGCGCAGGCGCTTGCCGGGGTCCGCGCTCAGCTCCAGGCTGAGGGTCGGCCGGCGGGCGTTCTTGTCGCGCAGTTCCAGGCTGTCCTGCTGCTGGCGAAGGAAACCGGTGGGCACCTTCAGGTGCTCCACTGCATCGCCGGCCGGGTTCGCCAGCAGCAGGTTGAGGAACTTGCCGGCCTTCAGTTGGCTGAGCGGAATATCGAACCACCAGACGTTCTTGCTCTTGTTGAAGCGGGCGAGCAGGGTGTTGCCGGCATCCAGCACGGACATGCCCAAGGCCTGGTTGAGCTGTGCGATGGCTGCCGCTTTATCGAGTTTCATGGAGTTTCCTGACGGGCCGCGCCGGCCGGGATGGCGGGCGGGTAGCCGGATATTCTAGCAGCCGGAGGGACGCCGCAGGACCTGCGCGGTGCGCAGGCCCCGCCGCTCAGACCATCCGCCGGAACTGCCGCCAGCGTTGCTGCCAGCCCAGCAGCAGCGGAGAGACCGCGGGGCCGGTGCCGGCGTCCTGCAGGCGCGGGTGGTGGCTGACCACGTTGACCAGGATCGGCTCCTGGGCGTTCTTCACATCGACGAAGAACAGGTGCTGCCCCTGGTGCAGGCGTTCTTCGAAGGGGCGGAAGGCGCGGTTGGTGCGCTGCAGGCCGAAGAAGCTGCCTTCCCACAGGCAGAACGCGCAGAGCACGGCGCCGAGGAAGATCACCGGAATCCAGCCGGCGGCGGTTTCCGTCCAGCCGCTGGCATAGGCGAAGGCCACGGCGACGATGGCCAGGACGAGGCCGACCAGCAGGCCGACACGGCCGGAGCGGACCACATCCTTCTTCATGAACGGAGAGACTTCGTGCAGATGGCGCTGGCCGGTCTTCGCGTCCTTTTCGCTGAGGACGTGGATCTGCTCGGTGGCGATGCCGCTGGCTTCCAGTTCGGCTTCGAGCCGTTCCAGCTCGTCGAGGTTGTCGCTGATGTAGTAATGCCGGTTCATGGCATGCCTCCCATCGTCTGACGGCCTGTTCCTTGGGCGAACAGGCAAAGGTCGATACCCCCTGTCGGTGAATCCCGGAGCACCCGCAAGCGGCAGGTCGGCCGGGATTGTCGGTTTCTTGCGCAGCATTCAGTCTAGCATCCGCGGCAGCGGCGGCCGGTACGCCGGTCTGCTGGCTTCTTCCTTCAACATAGGCCGGAAGCGGGGTAGTGGCGGGGCCGGGCGATGGACGGGCCAGGTACGGGTGGGCCGTACGCAGCCCGCGAGCGCAGGATTACTCGGCGGGAACGATGATGGCGACGCGGCGGTTCTCGCTGCGGCCGGCGCGGGTCTTGTTATCGGCCACCGGCTTGCTCATGCCAAGGCCGCGGACCTCGATGTTGGCCGCCGGCATGCCGGCTTCGCGGAATACCGCGGCCACCGACTCGGCGCGCCGTTCGGAGAGCTTTTGATTGTAGCCTTCGTCGCCGTAGTTGTCGGTGTGGCCTTCCAGGCGGACCTTGTCGATGTCTACCGCGAGCAGGGCGCGGGCGATCTTGGTCAGGGTGTTGCGGCTGTCGGGATTGAGACGGTCTAGATTGTTGCCGAACAGCACCTTGCTCGACATGCCGAACTCCCAGCCTTCGTCGCGGAGTTCGAAGCCCTGCTCCTGGAGCACGGCGATCTGCTCGGCGCTCAGGCCGGTCTGCGGCGGCTTGGTCTGGCAACCGGCCAGGCCCAGCACAAGGCTGAACAGGGCGAGGGCAAGCAATCTACTTGGGTGGAGCCTCTGGGGTAGCACTGTCTATCTCCTTTTCTTCCTGAAGGATGCGGGGGTCGTTGAGTTCCGCCAGGCGCCGGCTGCCGCGGGCCTGGCGCTTGGCGATGTACATCGCCATGTCGGCGTCGTGGAGCAGCGCCGCCGGGGTATCCGCATGCTCGGGATAGAGGGCGATGCCGATGGTCAGCGAGGTACTCACCGTGCTGCCGTCGCTGAGCCGGATCGGCGCCTGCATGCTGGCGATGATGTTGTCGGCGATGCGCAGGGCGTCGGCGCCGGACGCCAGCGGTGCGAGCAGGACGGCGAATTCGTCGCCGCCCAGGCGCGCCACCAGGTCGCTTTCGCGCAACTGCCCACGGATGCGCATGGCGATGTTGACCAGCACGGTGTCGCCGGCGGCATGGCCGAGGCGGTCGTTGATCTCCTTGAAGCGGTCGCTGTCGATGAACAGCACCGCCAATTGCTCGCGATGCTCGTTGGCATCGCGCAGCGCCCGGCTCAGGCGGCCTTCGAAGAAGGCGCGGTTGGGCAGGCTGGTCAGGCTGTCGTGGTGGGCCTGGTGCGCCAGCGAGGCGTTCTCGTCCTGCAGGCGCGCCTGCCAGGATTCGAGTTCGTCGAGCAGGGCGTTGAAGTCCTCGCCCAGTTGGCTCAGCTCGGCGATGCCGGCTTCCGGTACGCGCTTCTCGAAATCCCGTTCGCGGCGCACGGTATGCGCGACCTTCGCCAGTTGGTCGAGCGGGCCGACGATACCGCGTACCAGCCGCCGCGACAGGTAGAAGGCGCCCAGGGCGGTAAGCAGCAGGCACAGGACCATGCCGGCGAAACCGGTGAGCAGGAAGCGCAGCAGGCTGCCGCCGGAGCCCTTCACCTCCACCGAACCGATCTTCTGGCCGTCGTGCAGGATCGGTTGTTCGGTCGGCGCGCTGAGCAGCCAGTGCGCCAGTTGCTGTTCCAGCAGGTGCAGCGGCCCGGTGCTTTCCCGATGCCAACTGGCCAGGGTCTGTCCCTGGCGGTCGTAGACGATGGCGCTGGAGACCTCTTCGCTGGAGGCGATCAGCGCCAGGGACTCCTCGGCGGCCTGGGCATCGCCGAAGACCACCGCGGCTTCGACGGTATAGCTGATGGAACGGGCGATCAGTTGCTGGTTGGGGTCGGCATAGGCGCGCAGGGTCAGCAGGCCGACCAGGGTCACCGCCAGCCCGGCGGTGAATACCGCGACCAGCGCCACGCCCAGGTGCGCGCGATAGAGCACCCGGCGCAGCGATGGATTGGAACCCGTATAGCGACGACGACGGTTCATCACGGAGTGGCCTGCCGCCTTGCCAGTTTCAATACGCTCGGGTGCACGCGTACGCCGCTGCGGGCGATGGAGTCGAGATTGGCCTCGAAGGTGATGCGCGGGCCGCCGACGTTGAGGCAGAACATGCTGCCGACGCTGCATTCGGTGCCACGCTCGCTGATGGACAGGACCGGATGCCCGGCCAGGCTGCGGAACACCTGCTGGCGCTCGCGCTCGTCGACCACTCCGAGGTAGATCACGTTGCAGAGCGTGCCGAGGTCCGGGTTGTCCACCGCGCGGCGTTCCGCATGCACGCGCCTGCCATTGGCCTGCACCATGCCGCGGAGCAGGCCGTCGGCGTACTCGGTCGGTCCGACCACGCAGAGTTGCAGGACCGCCGGCTCCTTCGGCCAGCGCACGTAGCTGAATATGCCCAGCAGAACCTGGCTGACCGCATTGCTGCGTTGCTCGACCGACGTCCGTGCGTCGTCCGCCCACAGGCCTCCGCCGCCCAGGCAGGAAACCGCCAGGACCAGGCAGGCCAGGGTGCGCCTGTAGAGGTCGAGGGGCTGCAAGGTGGGCAACGAAGGCAAAAAGGTTTCCTCCAGGAAAACGTAGCGGGGTGGCACGACTGGCCAGTGTAGTCGGTGTGCGGCGAATATTACCGGATGTGCCGGGAAAGAAAGCCGTTCGGTGTCAAATCAATGGCGCAATTGCCGGAGATGGAAGCGCTTTGCGTCTTGTCCTGTCTGGTTTTCTGGCTGAGCATGTAGGGCGTTACTGACCTTTATCAGGGGGCGGCATGATCCGGGAAATCCTCAAGATGGGTGACGAGCGCCTGTTGCGCATCGCGCAGCCGGTGCCGTCCGAACTGTTCGGCAGCGAGGAGCTGCAACGGCTGATCGACGACATGTTCGAAACCATGCATCACGTCGGCGGGGTAGGGCTGGCCGCGCCGCAGATCGGCGTCGACCTGCAGCTGGTGATCTTCGGTTTCGAGCGCAGCGAGCGCTATCCGGACGCCCCGGCCGTGCCGCCGACCATCCTGCTGAACCCGCGGGTCACCCCGCTGGACGACGAGATGGAAGAGGGCTGGGAGGGCTGCCTGTCGGTGCCGGGGTTGCGCGGCGCGGTATCGCGCCATCGGCGCATCCGCTACCAGGGCCTGGACCCGCAGGGACAGCCGATCGACCGCAGCGTCGAAGGGTTCCATGCGCGGGTGGTGCAGCACGAGTGCGACCACCTGATCGGCCGCCTGTATCCCTCGCGAATCACCGACTTCAGCAAGTTCGGCTTCACCGAGGTGCTGTTCCCCGACCTGGACCCCGCCGCGGACGATTGAGCGGTTGCGCCTGCGGCTCTGCTCCGGCCTGGCTCAGCTCCGCGATGGGGTGCCGAGCGGCACCGCCGGAGCGTGTTTTTTCGCTCGTTTCGCCAGGCGTTTCTCCTGGGCGGTTTTCAGCGGTTTCCTACGAGTTTCCTTCTTCGCGTTCAGTCCCTTGCTCATGGCGTTCACCTCACCACGCAGCACCTGCGTGGCGCGCCGGATGGCCGATGGCGTCCGCGGCGCCGGACGGCGGCGGACGCTTCCAGCATAATGCGTGGCGCAGCGCCCGGCGCGGGCGGCGATCGACGGCGCTCAGCGCAACTGGCGTTGTGCGGTGATTTCCGGCAGGTCCTGGCGGCGCAGATAGACCAGTAGCGGCTCGCCGATGTTCAGTCGTTCGTTGATGTTCTGTTCCAGCAGGATCTGCAACTGCTCGCGGCCCAGGCGCATGACGTCGTCGCGTACCGAACTCCAGACGAACTCGCTGGTGGGCGTGATGCTGTCGTCGGCGACGTCCATGCCGAAGGAGTCTTCGCTGAAACGCACGATGTAGCGGCCGGTCTTGCGGTTGAAACCGACGAACCCCTTGAGGGCATCGGCGGCCTGGCAGATGTCGGTGGATGTGATGCTCATGCGGAACCTCCCTGAACGTTCCTGTTTCTCTGGGCGCACGCATGATCGGCGGCGCCCCCGTTCTGCGGCGGGGGTCGCTGGTGCCGAGCGGGGTATTCTGCCAGTTGCCGCCGCCCGGGGAAGAGGACGGATCGCGAACGGTAGTGGGACGGATTGTCGCGACCTTGGTTAAACCGCCGCCACGCGCTAGGCTCGGGGTTCGCAGCCGACCGAGTGGAGAACAGCGCCAGATGCCAGGGGCCGTGGATTTCAAGGAGCGGATATCCCGCCAGCGTCCGCACGACAGGGAAACCTACGGACATGCCGGGAATACCGATCTGCAAGACATCGTCTACCAGTTGGAAAGCGACCGCGGGCGCATCGTCAATTCCGCCGCCGTGCGTCGCTTGCAGCAGAAGACCCAGGTCTTCCCGCTGGAGCGCAACGCGGCGGTGCGCAGCCGCCTGACCCATTCCCTGGAAGTGCAGCAGACCGGGCGTTTCATCGTCCGCACGCTGTTCCGCCAACTGGGCCCGCGTGCCGCGGAGGTCGGCCTGGACGGGCTGGAAGGCGCGCTGGAAAGCCTGGTGGAAATGGCCTGCCTGATGCACGACGTCGGCAATCCGCCGTTCGGTCATTTCGGCGAGTACGCCATCAACGACTGGTTCGAACGCAACCTCGACGCCCTGTTCGAGCGCCGCATACCGCCGGGCCAGGGCGACGGCCTGTTGCAGCAGCGCATGCTCACCGACCTCAAGCATTTCGAAGGCAACGCCCAGGCCATCCGCCTGGTGGTGAAGCTGCTGCGCCTGAACCTCACCTACACCCAGACCGCCGGCCTGCTCAAGTACGTGCGTCCGGCCTACGAGCCGAAGCCGGACAAGGCGGCGGCGAACCACTACCTGAACAAGAAGCCGGGCTTCTATCTTTCCGAGGAAGCCTTCGTCGACGAACTGCGCCGAGTCCTCGGCATGCGCCCGGGCACTCGCCACCCTGTGGCCTACATCATGGAAGCGGCCGACGATATCTCCTATTGCCTGGCCGATATCGAAGACTCGGTGGAAAAAGGCATCCTCGACATCCGTCAATTGGCGGATCTGCTGGTGAAGAAGTTTGCCGTCCACCATTCGCCGGACGCGCCGATTCCCGGCGACGCGGACAACATGAGCTTCCAGCGGATGGTCGACTACTCGCTGGAAAAGGCCGAGCGGGAGCCGATCAACAAGGTCAGCGAATTCTTCATCCGCCTGCGGGTGAAAATGATCCACCCGCTGGTCCAGCACGCCGCCCAGCAGTTCATCGACAACTTCGAAGCGGTTCATGCCGGCACCCTCGGCCGCGCGCTGATGGAGGACGGCAGCCTGCCGCACGCCATCGTCCAGACGTTCAAGGACGTGGCCATGGAATGGGTGTTCTGCCATCCGGAGGTGGAAACCCTGGAATTGCAGGGCTACCGCATCATTCAGGGGTTGCTGGATTTCTACGCGCCGCTGCTGCGCCTGCCGGCCGAGGAGTTCCAGGCCCTCGCCGAAGGTCGCCAGGCCGCCGCGCCGCATCCGCAACTGCTGGTTCGGCGCCTGCCGAGCCAGCAGATCAAGGCTTACCTGGAGGCCATGAAAGGTGTGGCGGAGGACCCGTTGCAGCGGCAGTGGGAGTTCTACCACCGCTGCCGCATGCTCCAGGATTTCGTCAGCGGCATGACCGACCAGCATGCCCAGGACGAATACCGCGCGTTGTCCGCGCTGTAAGCGGAGGAGCGAGATGCGCGCTGTCGTCGAACTGCTCGCCGGCGCCCGCCGCCTGGTGATCTTCACGGGCGCCGGGGTGTCGGCGGAAAGCGGGATTCCCACCTTCCGCGATGCCCTTGGCGGTCTCTGGGCGCGCTACGATCCGGCGGCCCTGGCCACGCCCGCGGCCTTCGCCGACGATCCCGCGCTGGTCTGGGGCTGGTACGAGTGGCGCCGCCTGAAGGTGCTGGGTGTCCAGCCGAATCCCGCGCACCGGGCGATTGCCGCATTGAGCGGACGAATCGCCAACACCCGGCTGGTCACCCAGAACGTCGACGACCTGCATGAACGCGCCGGCAGCCGCGACGTCCTTCACCTGCATGGCAGCCTGCACGCGCCGCGTTGCGCAACCTGCGCGGCAGCCTACCGGGACGCCTTGCCCGATTCGGTCGAGCCGGAAGAGGGACGACGGATCGAGCCGCCGCGTTGTCCGGCCTGCGGCGGACAGGTCCGGCCGGGCGTGGTCTGGTTCGGCGAGGCGCTGCCCGAGGCGGCGCTGCGCGAGGCTTTCGCCGCGGCCTGCGAGTGCGACCTGTTGCTCAGCGTCGGCACTTCCGGCGTGGTGCAGCCGGCGGCGCGGATACCCGGACTGGCGCTGGAGCACGGTGCCAGCGTCGTGCATGTGAACCCGCAACCGGTGCGCACCCGCCATCCGCGCGAACACTGTCTCGTCGGTCCGGCTGGCGAGGTGCTGCCCGAACTGTTGCGCCGGGCGTTTCCCGGCTGAGGCGGCTCAGCCCTGGGACGAGCCGAAGAGGATCACCGCGGAACCGATCAGGATCAGCAGCCAGTAGAGCGCGCCGAGCACGATGAACAGCAGGTTGTAGCCCGAATAGCCGGCGTTGCCCGTGCCCTGCGGGTCGCCGCTGGCGAGGTTGGCCTGGCGCTGGATGTTGCGCATCGGGATCAGCGGCGTGAGCAGCAGCAGGAGCGAGGGCAGCGAGTAGGGCTCCAGCGCGGGGACCACGTCGGTGAGATGGCTGATCAGGTTCGCCGCGACCGTCAGCAGCACCGCCCAGGTCGCATCCTCGCTCGGGCTCCATAGTGCCTGGCGCTCTTCCGGCAGGGCCTGGTGGATCCGCCGGGCGAGGGCGTGGAAAAAGAAGATGCCGAAGATCGCCCGCCATACCGGGCTGATCCGCCGCTCCATCTGCGGTTGCTGGGCCTTCCAGTGCTTGTACATCCAGTACACGCCGTACAGCCCCAGGGTGAGGAGGAAGAGCACGCTCATCTTGCCCAGCGAGGTGACGAAGAAATGCGCCCGCTTTGCGCCGCGGGTTTCCACCAGGGGCGCTTCCGGGGTCTTGTAGACGTTTTCCATAACTGATCCGGCAGTCCTTGAGAAAAACCGCCATTTTGCCTTCCGCCGCTCCGTCAGGCCAGCGGCCAGGGGCGTGCCGCCCCGGCCGTCCGATCAGGCGTTGCGGCTGGGCGGCGCCATGAACTCGGGACCGACCGGATCCTGGATGGTCTCGGCGAGGATCCACTCGATGCGGGCCATGGCCTCGTCGTCCAGGCGCCAGCCGAAGGCGTCGGCGATGCCGTTCAACTGCTCCGGCTTGCGCGCCCCCCACAGCGCCACCGTAGGGCCGCGATCGAGAATCCAGCGGATGGCCAGGGCCAGCACCGACTTGCCATAGCGCTCGCGAGCCAGTTCCTCCAGTTGCGCGACCGCTGCCAGGTACTGGGCGAAGCGGGGCTGCTGGAACTTCGGGTCGGACTTGCGCAGGTCGTCGCCATCGAAGCGGGTCTCGGCGTTCATCCGTCCGGAAAGCAGGCCGCGGCACAGCGCTCCGTAGGCCAGCACGACGATGCCGTTACGCTCGGCGTAGGGCAGCACGTCGGCGTCGATGGCGCGCTCGAACAGGTTGTAGGGTGGCTGCACGCTGGCCAGCGGAGCGAACTGGCGGAACCCGTCCATCTGTTCCGGCGAATAGTTGCTCACGCCGATGGCGAGGATCTTGCCGTCGCGGCGCAGGCGCTCCAGTTCGCCGGCGGTTTCCTCGTGCGCCACCAGCGGGTCCGGCCAGTGAATCTGGTACAGGTCGATACGATCGGTCTTCAGCCGCCGCAGCGAGTCCTCGACCTCCCGGCGGATGCGTGCGGCGGAGGCGTTGCGGTGGATGCCCGCGTCGCTCCACTCCAGCGCCGCCTTGGTGGCGATCACCGCCTTGTCGCGCAGGCCCTGCAAGGCCTTGCCGACGACCTCTTCGGAATGGCCGAAGCCATAGACCGGCGCGGTGTCGATCAGGTTGATCCCGGATTCCACCGCACGCCGGATGGTTTCCACCGACGTCGCGTCGTCAGCGCCGCCCCACATCCAGCCGCCGATGGCCCAGGTGCCGAGGCCGATGCGCGAGACCGGCGTGTCGATACCCTCGATGCGAATGCTTTCAACGCTCATGGAAATACTCCTGCAGATCGGGAAAACGCTTGCCGGCAATGCGCTCGGCGGCACGGAGCGATTACTCTAGATCACCCGAGATTGAATGTGGCTCAATGCTGCATTGACCTCCGAGAACTGCCAGGAGCCCTGGAATGCCGGCTTTCACCCGTTCCGAACTCGCCGACCTGAACGTCTTCATGACCATCGTCCGGCGCCGCAGCTTCCGTCACTCAGCCCAGGAGCTGGGTGTCAGTACCTCGGCGCTGAGCCACAGCATGCGCAATCTCGAGGCGCGGCTCGGGGTGAAGCTGCTCAACCGTACCAGCCGTTCGGTGGTGCCGACCGATGCCGGTAGCGCGCTGGCGGCCAAGCTGGAGGATGGTTTCCAGGTGATCGGCGAGGCGCTCGGCGAGCTCGATGCCTATCGCACCTCGCCGGTGGGCCGGCTGCGCCTGAACGTGCCGCGCGATGCCTCGCGGCTGCTGCTGGGGCCGGTCCTCAGGCGCTTCACCGAGGCATATCCGGACCTGCAACTGGAACTTTCGGTGGAGGACCGCATGGTCGACATCGTCGCCGACGGCTACGACGCCGGCATCCGTTACGGCGGCACGGTGCCCCAGGACATGGTCGCGGTGCCATTGACCGGGGAGCTGCGCTGGGTGGTGGCCGCGTCGCCCGATTACCTGGCGCGCCACGGCGTGCCCCAGCGGCCGGACGACCTGTTGCGGCACGCCTGCATCCGCATGCGCCTGGGCGACAACTCGTTCTACAAATGGGAACTGGGCGACGGCGAGCGGATGGTCGAGGTCGACGTGCCCGGCCCTTTCAGCGTCAACGAAAGCAATACGGCGGTCGCCGCGGCCCTGGACGGCATTGGCCTGGCCTACTGCCTGGAAGTGGGAATCGCCGAGGAGCTGCGTAGCGGCCGGCTGCAACTGGTATTGCCCGACTGGACCTCGATGGGCGCGCCGTTCTGCCTCTATTATCCGAGCCGACGCCAGCCGCAACCCGGCTTGCGCCAACTGATGGAAATGATCCGCGGCGACTGGCTGGGGCGTGCCTGAATCGTCCTCCCGCCAAACCTTGCAAGGAGCCCCCCATGCTCACCGGTCTCAATCACCTGACCCTGGCGGTCGCCGACCTGCCGGCCAGCATCGCCTTCTACCGCGATCTTCTCGGCTTTCGCCTGGAGGCGCGCTGGGACCAGGGCGCCTATCTCGAACTGGGTTCTCTGTGGCTGTGCCTGTCCCGGGAGCCGCAATGCGGCGGGCCGGCCGCGGACTACACGCACTACGCCTTCGGCATCGCCGCCGCGGATTTCGCCCGCTTCGCCGCGCAGCTGCGCGCGCATGGCGTGCGCGAATGGAAGCAGAACCGCAGCGAGGGCGATTCGTTCTACTTCCTCGACCCGGACGGCCATCGCCTGGAGGCCCACGTCGGCGACCTGCGCAGCCGGCTCGCGGCGTGCCGGCAAGCGCCCTATGCGGGAATGCGTTTCGCCGACTAGGCCTTGGCCTTGCCGGGAACTGTGGGCGCCACCGCCGGACCGGCGAGGCGCTTCAGCAGGCGCGGGCGGTTGGTCTCCAGCGCGCCGCCGCGTCCCCGCAGGCCGTCCCACAGGCCCCAGCCCAGGCAGCGCAGCTTGAGCAGCTTGTCGCGTTCGAGCAGGAGCACCGCGAGGCCCTGGGTCAGGGTCGGCAGGTTCGCCAGCAGGGCCAGCGGCGAGGACCGGGCGTAGCGGCGCAGGACCAGCAGGCCGTTGCGCGCCAGGTAGTAGCGGCGCAGCGGGGCGTGGTTCATCGCGCTGAGGCTGAGACCGCCGAGGCGGCGGGTCTTGCGCGTGCCGATGCGGTGCTCGAGGACCAGCCGTGGGTCGACGTACAGGGGCACGTCCAGCGCCTGGGCGCGCAGGCTGTATTCGGTGTCCACGTGGTCGATGAACAGTTCCTCGTCGAAGTGGCCGAGGCGCTGGTAGGCCTCGCGGGTCAGCAGGCAGCCGGAGGAGATCAGGAACGAGGTGCGCTGCGGGGTCGTCAGGCCGTCCAGAGACAATTGCCTGAGCGTCAGTCCGTCGAGATGGATGGCCGGCAGGAAGCGCCGGTCACCCCGGTCGAAGATCCGTGGGCCGAGCAGGCAGGCCTGACCGTTGCGCGCCTGCAGGTTGCGCCACTGGGCGGCGAGGAAGGCGCCGCCGGGACGGGAGTCCTGGTCGAGCAGCAGCACACCCTGCACGCCACGCCGGAACAGCGCGTCGAGCCCCTGGTTGAAGGCGCCGGCGATGCCCTGCCGGTTGCCGTGGTGCAGCACGGCGATGCCTTGCCCGCGCAGCCGGGCATTGCGCTGCGGATCGCTGTGCGGTGAGTTGTCGACGGCAAGGAAGCGCAGTTGCGGAAACGCCGCCGCCAGTTCGCCAAGGTGTTCCAGGTCGTCGTCGCCAGGATTGAACAGCACCACCAGCACGCCCATGTCTATCCGGTCCATGATCGTTCTTCTCCCGTAGGTCGAAGTTGCCAGGCCAGGACCAGCCCGGCCAGAACGAGAAGGGCGCCGGCGAGGAATGGCGCGCCGGCCAGGGGCACTGGCGCGAGCGGACCGCTGCCCCAGTGGAACAGGCCGCTCATCAGCGGCGGACCGACGATCGCGGCGAGGCTCATCAGGCTGCTCAGCACGCCCTGCAACTCGCCCTGGCGGTCGACCGGCACGCGGGCCGAGAGCAGCCCCTGCATGGCCGGGGTGGCGAGGCTGCCGAGCGCGAAGGGCAGCAGCGCGCAGACCAGCCAGAATGACGAGTCGACCAGGGCGAACAGCAGCAGGCCGCAGCCTTGCAGGGCGAGGCCCAGGCGCAGCAGGCGGGCGTCGTCCAGGCGCCGCTTGCAGAGGTTCACGCCGAGGGTCTGGGCGAGCACCGCGAGCACGCCGTAGAGGGCCAGCGAGTAGCCGATCCAGGCGCTGCTCCAGTGAAACTTCTCGATCACGAAGAACGGCCAGACCACCATCACCGCCTGCAAGCCGAGGAATACCAGGGCAAGCACCGCCAGCAGGCGTCCGACCCCCGGTTGCCGAGCCAGGCCGCTGATCGAGCGCAAGGCATTCATCCGCCTCGGGTCCAGGCGGCGGCGTCGCGTCGGGGGCAGGGTTTCCTCGAGGAACAGGCCGGCGAGCAGGGCGTTGAGCAGGCACAGGCCGGCGGCCAGCAACAGCGGCAGCGTCGTGCCGTGCACCGCCAGCAGCCCACCGAGGGCGGGGCCGAGGATCATGCCCAGGGCGAGGCCGGCGTACAGCCAGCCGAAGTGCCGGGTGCGCTGCCCGTGCGTGCCGAGGTCAGCCGCGCAGGCCATCGCGGTGGCCACGCTGGCGCCGGTGAGCCCGGCCAGCGCGCGACCGAGGAACAGCATCCAGAGGCTGTCGGCCAGCGCCAGCAGCAGATAGCTGAGGGCGAAGCCGAGCATCGCCAGGACCAGGACGGGGCGGCGTCCGAAGCGGTCGCTGAGGCTGCCGAGGACCGGCGAAAAGAACAATTGCAGCAGCGCGAAGGTCATCACCAGGGCGGCGCCCCAGGTGGCCGCGTCGCGGATCGCCAGCGGCGCCACGCTGCCGATCAGCGTCGGCAGCAGGGGCACGATCAGGCCGACGCCAGCGGCATCCAGCAGGCAGGTGAGGAACAGCAGAGGCAGGACGCGTTTCGCGCCGGGACCGTGTTCCCGCGTGGCGGAGGGGCAGAGGCTGGTCGTGGACACGCCAGGACCCTCCCGGCGAACACAGGAAATCCCGATCCTGGGACGCCAGCGAGGGCAAGGGAAACTACCGGAATTCACAGGTTCGACGAACGGTCGCGGCAACGCCGGCGGGCGGCGTGATGTCATAATGATGCGACCCGTGCGCCAGTCGGGTATCCTTGCCGGCCTCTCAACGTTGTTTCCTAACGATATTTTCCTCCTGTCGCGAGCAAAGGGATTTCAATGACGCCCAGAAAAGGAAAGCTACCTGCCGTGCTCGCCTGCATGGCAGCGCTGGCGGGCTGCAACATCAACCCGGCGAACCAGGGCTCGGTGTCGTCCTGGTTCTCCATGCGCGCCGGCGATCCGCCCAGCTTCGTCACCGGCGTGGTCGGCTTCGAGAACACCGGCAGCAACGACCCGTCCACCCGCCTGACCCTGCGTTTCCGCGATCCCGCCTCCAAGACCCATGCGGCCCACGTCACCACCTCGTCGTACTCCGAGCTGTTCAGCCTCGCACTGACGCCGCGCTACTACGAGCTTTACGAGTTCGAGGTGAGGTACCTGTCCTATACCGTCACCCGCGAGACCGGTGCGTACGAGGAGCGCTGCGAGGCCAACGGCGAGGCGCTGGAGAAGACGGTCCGGAAAAGGAAGCGCAGCGTCACCCACACGGCGGTAAACGTGGAGTCCAACTGTCGTTCTACGCCGCTGACCAAGACCGACTACTACTACGAGACCTATACCTCCAAGCCGTTCTCCGCGCCGTTCCGTGCCGAGAGCTTCGCCACCAACTACATCGGCGACTTCCGCGTGCAGTGCAGCTACAAGGAGAAGAAGGGCAAGACCCTCGTCGACAGCTGCCGTCTCAACTACGGCGCCGTCAGCCGCGATCGGGTGGACGCCTGGGTGGCGCAGATGAACGAGGCAGACAAGGACAAGCGCGAGCCGCTGCCGCCGGTACGCCAGCAGGCGGTCGACACGAAGAAGGCCGGCAAGCTCATCCATTCGGTATTTCGCTGAGGCGCTCGCTCAAAGAGCGCCGGCGATCGCGCGCCAGGTGTCGGCGTATCGCCATCGCAGCCAGGCGACCAGGCAGCGCTCGTGCCAGCGTCGCAGGGCGCTGCTCCTTTGCCGCGCCAGGCGTCGCTCGATGGCCTCTTCCAGCCAGGCCTCGTCGAAGGCGGTCCATACCGCCGGAGCGGGGCTGAGCAGGTTGCCGTGGCAGACCGGCGCCACTTCCTCGAAGAACAACCGCTCCAGCAACGCCGGGTCGACGCCCTTTATCCGCCGGGCGATATCCTCGGGCTCCAGGAGAGTGTCGACGAAGGCGTCGGATAGCGCGTGGCGCAGTCGTCGGCGTTGGCTCGGGTCAAGGGCCATGGCAAGTATGGGTCCGCAGGCTGGTGCGCAGGCAGCATAACCCGCCACGGCCAGCGTGGAGAGGCGTCAGGCTCGACGGGGACGCCAGGAGCGACGACGAAGGGGTGGGCGCTGGCGGCCGAACCAGCGCCAGCGGTTGCGCCGTAGCGCCTCGTGGCACTCGTCGCGCAGCCAGGCTGGCAGCAGGCGCAGCCAGCGCAGGTGACGCCAGGGGCCCGGCAACAGGCGCAGCACCTCGAGCAGGGCATCGTTGTCGTCGCAGGCGTAGGCGCCGTCGACGAACAGCCAGGTGTCGAAATGATCGGGTGCCAGCCCGAACCAATCGAGAATCGCCAGGCCTTCGGCGGACTGCGCGGCAAGCAGCTTCAGCCGGTGGTCGGCGCGGCGTGCCAGGAAACCGCTCCAGAGCGTGCAGAAGCGGCAGTGCTGGTCGTACAACACGACCTTGTCGCCGGGCTTGAGGTACGGCGGCAGTGACATGAAGGGCCCCCTTGGGTTCGGCTTTGTGCGCAAGCCCGGAACCGTAACGGCGGGAAGGGAGGACGACTAGTCGGGGTGCTGTCAGAGTTTTCTTTCTGTGCGGTCATCGATTCGTCTTTCGCCGGACGGCGCCGGGCAACGCGCCATTCCTCTTCCTGAAGGACGATGCTGCGCCAGGCCGGTTTAAGTTCGATGACGCCGGGACGAACGGGAGATGTCCCCGTCCGTGGGGCACGGACGGGGCGCGGCGGGGAATCAGCGGGCGAACGCTTCGAGAAGGGTCTTGGCGGCCAGCTTGCCAAGGTTGTTGGAGGCCAGCGGGCTGTCGCCGGTGAGCAGCTTGCGGTCGCGGTGGACCTGGCCGGTGATGCCCTTGTTGAGGATCTTCACCCCGAGCTTCTGCAGGTTCTCGCCCACCAGCCAGGGCAGGGGACCGGGCATGTAGCCGATCTCCAGGTTGGCGCCGGTGTCCAGGGCGTCGGGGAACACGCAGATCTCGTAGCCCTTGAACGGGTAGTCCTCCGGCTTCTCGTCGACCGCCGGTGCCAGCAGGCAGGCCGGACCGTGGCAAAGGGTGATGATGTAGCGGTCCTTGGCGAGGAAGGCATTGAGCAGCCGTTTCACCTCCCGGCTGTGCGGAATGCCCGCCAGCACGCCGTGGCCGCCGGGAACGAACACCGCGGCGTACGGCGAGTCGTCGGCGACGGCCTGCTCCAGGAGGTCGGCGAGCTTCCGCGGCGCTTTCAGCTTGGGCAGGTACTTCGCGTAGATGCTCTTCACCGCCTCGTCCTCACCGGGCATCGCCCACATCTCCAGCTTCACCGGGTTGCCGGAGAGCGTGGCGACATCGAACTCGAAGCCGGCCTTGTCCAGGTGGTACATCGGCAGGAGCATTTCCACCGGGTGGTTGCCGGTGGAGAACATGCTGCCGTTCTGCATCAGGATGTAGCGTTCGTCGGTACCGATCATCAGCACCTTCTTGCCGCCCTTGTACGGGGTCGGGTAGTCGGCGCCGTCGAAGTCGGTCTTTGCCGAGGTGTACTGGCTCAGGGAATAGGGCGAGGGAAAGAACGCGTTGTGCTCGGCGTGGTCGGGCGTCGGGGTTCTGCTGGTATCGCGCTCGTTGCTCATGGCTCGTTCCTTTCTGCGTGATGGAGGTCGTACCAAGACGATAGGCGGGGTCGCCGGCCGGCGAAATAGGGGAAATCCCCTAACCCACGATCGGTCGCCTGAGGGTTTTCCCCTATGGGCTTTTGCCGGCAAGCCGGGGATCATGCGGAAAAAGCCAGGAACGTCCGCTCCATGACCGACTACGCCAGCCTTCTCTTCGACAGCGTCGCCCGGCTGCGCAAGGCCGCTACCACCGAGGCGGTCTGCCGCGAGATGGTGGAGTTCGCCGCACGCCTGGGCTTCGACCGGGTGATCGTCTGCAGCCTTTTCCCCCGCCCCGACGAGGACGAACTGATCGACGAGCTGTTCTTCGTCCATGGCGACTGGGCCGAAGGGCGCAGCGCCCAGGAGCGCGACGCCTATCTTCTGCACTGTCCGGTCACCCGGCACATCCTCGAACTGGACGAGCCGTTCTTCTGGTCGAAGAGCCCCTCGGAGGATCCCGAGCGCATGACCTACCGCATCGTCCGTGGGGTCCGCGACCTCGGCCAGGTCAATGGCATGCAGGTGCCGGTGTTCGGCCGCAACGGCCTGGAGGGCGCGGTGTCTTTCGCCGGCGAGCGGCTGGACCTGAATGCCGGTTGCAAGCTCGCCGCCCAGGCCTTCTGCCCGATCCTGTTCTTCGCCCTGAAGCGCCTGCGCGGCCCTGTGTCGGCGGGCGATGCGCAAGCGCTCAGCGAGCGCGAGCGGGAAGTCCTGCAATGGATCGCCCTGGGCAAGCAGCAGGCGGAGGTGGCGGCGATCCTGATGATTTCCGAGCGCACCGTGGAGAATCACCTGCGTGCCGCCCGCCGCCGTCTCGGCGCGGCGTCCACCGCCCAGGCGGTGGCGCGGGCGCTGCGCCTGGGCGATATCGAGGTCTGAGCGGCCTCAGGGAGCTGACGTGAGGACGATCTTGCCGATGTGCTGGCCGGAGTCCATCAGTTCGTGGGCCTGGCGCGCCTGTTCCAGGGGGAAGGTGCGGAACACCTGCGGCCGGACAGTGCCGGCGCGCACGTGCGGCCAGACCTGGCGCTCCAGTTCGGCGATGATCGCGCCTTTCTCGTCGTGGCTTCGCGAGCGCAGGGTCGAGCCAAGATGGACCAGGCGCTTGCTCAGCATCGGGAACAGGTCGACTTCGGCGGCCTTGCCCTTGATCACGCCGATCTGCACGATCCGTCCGTTCATCGCCGCCGCCTGATAGTTCCGCGTCACATAGTCGCCGGCGACGATATCGACGATCACATCGACCCCGCGTCCTTCGGTGCCGCGCAGCACTTCCTCGACGAAATCCTGCTCGGTGTAGTCGATCGCCACGTCGGCGCCGAGGCGCAGGCTGGCCTCGCGCTGGGCCTCGCTGGAGATCGTGGTGAAGATTTTCGCCGCGCCGAAGGCCTTGCCCAGCATGGTCGCGGCGGTGCCGATGCCGGAGGCGCCACCGTGGACCAGCAGCGTCTCTCCGGCCTTGAAGCCACCGCGCTGGAACAGGTTGACCCAGACGGTCATGAAGGTTTCCGGCAGCGCCGCCGCTTCCTCCATGCCCAGGCCGTCGGGCAGGTGCAGGGTGGTGCGCTCGTCGGCCACCGCGAACTGCGCGTAGCCGCCGCCGGGAATCAACGCCATCACCGCCTCGCCGACGGCGAAGCGGCTGACCTCGCTGCCGACCGCCCGCACCGTGCCGGCGATCTCCAGGCCGGGAATGTCCGAGGCGCCGGGTGGCGGGTCGTACACGCCCTTGCGCTGAAGCACGTCGGGACCGTTGACGCCGGCGGCGCGGACTTCGACCAGGACCTCGCGCGGGCCGGGCGTCGGCAGCGGCCGGCTGGTCGCCACCAGTACCTCGGGGCCGCCGGGCCGGGCGATCTCGATGGCGGTCATTCGTTTGGGAAATCGGTTCGTGCTGCTCATCGCATGCTCCTGGGAAAGTGGTTCGGACCTGGTTCGCATGGTAAGCAGCGCGGATGCCGTGGTCGCGCAGCGCTTTTTCATTAGACTGATGCGAAAATGCATCAGGAAAACCGCCATGAATTGGGACGACACCCGCGTCTTCCTCGCGCTCTGCCGCGAGCACACCCTGCGCGGCGCCGCCCGCGCGCTTCACGTCGACCAGGCCACGGTGGGCCGGCGGCTGGCGTCGCTGGAGGCGGCGCTGGGCTCGACCCTGTTCCTGCGCACCTCGTCCGGCTACCTGCTGACCCCGGCCGGCGAGGCGGCCTTCGAACTGGCCGAGAAGATGGAGCGCTCGGCCCTGGAGTTGCTGCGGCGGACCCGCGGGATGGACCACCGACTGTCCGGCGAGGTGCGGTTGTCCACCACCGACTCCCTGGCCGTCGACTTCGTGCTACCCGCCCTGGGCCGCCTGCACCTTGAACACCCGGATATCCGCGTGCTGCTCGACAGCGCTTCGGCCGTGGTCGACCTGCCCAAGCGCGAGACCGACATCGCGATTCGCACCCTGCGGCCGGAAAATCCCGATTTGATCCTGAGAAAACTCGCCAGTTGGCCCATGGGCCTGTTCGCTTCCGCGGACTACCTGCGGCGCAACGGCGTGCCGGTGCCCGGCGAGCGTTTCCGCGGCCACGACCTGGTGATGTACGAACCCTATTGGCACAGCCAGCGCGAACTGACCCTGGGCGGCGAGCCGATCCGCGACGGCCGGGTGGTCATCGCGGTGAATTCCAACATGATGGTGCGCCAGGCCCTGGCGCGCGGCCTGGGGCTCTGCGAGCTGCCGCTGTACATGGGCGAGCGCGACGGACTGGTGCGGGTCTGGCCGCAGCGCGAGCGACGCCGGCCATACGAGGTGTGGATGGTTACCCACAAGGACCTGCGCCACACCGCGCGGGTCCGCGCGGTGATCGAGCAGTTGGTGGAGGCGTTCGCCGAAGCACCGGCCTGAGCCTGCAGCGCCGGCGCCGGGTTCCGGTCGAATGCGGCGGCGCGCCGCGGAATCGCGCATCATAGGCGCCATCAGATCGAGGAGATTTCCATGGCAATCCCAAGCATCCCGCGTTTGGCCGTACTGACGCTCGGGCTGGCGCTCGCAGCGGCCGCCAGTGCCGCCGACGAGGCGCAACTGATCGAGGCGATCAACGCCTACCGCGGTCAGGTGCAGTCCTGCGGCGGGCAGGCCAGCGGTGAACTGCCGCCGCTGGCCGCCGACCCGCGCCTGGCCTTGCCGGTGAATGCCGCTGGCGACCTGCAGCAGGCGATGGCACAGGCCGCCTACCCGATGGTCAACGTGCAGTCGGTCAGCCTTTCCGGGCCGCGCGATGCCGGCGCGGCGATGAAGGCGCTGGAGGAAAGCTTCTGTCGCGTGGTGCTCGACCCGCAGTTCGTCGACGTCGGCGTCAGCCGCCAGGACCGCGACTGGCGCATCGTCCTCGCCCGGCCATTGCTGCGCGGCGGCATGGGCGATTGGCAGGCGGAAGGGCAGAAGCTCCTGGAACGGATCAATGCCGCCCGCGGGCAAGCCCGCCAGTGCGGTGGCAAACCTTACGCAGCGGCCCAGCCGCTGGCCTGGAACGCCACCCTTGGCGGCGCCGCCGAAGCGCATTCGCGGGCGATGGCCAACGGCAATTTCTTCGACCACCTCGACCGCGACGGCCGCACCCCCGGCGACCGCGCCGAGCTGGCCGGCTACAGCGGCGGGCTGGTCGGCGAAAACATCGCCGCCGGCCAGGACGGGGTGGACAAGGTGGTCGACGGCTGGCTGGCCAGCCCGGGCCACTGCGCCAACCTGATGAGCCCCGGCTACCGCGAGCTGGGCGCGGCCTACGCCACCGATCCGAAGAGCGACGCGGGAATCTACTGGACGGCCATGTTCGGTTCGCCCTGAAGTCCTCCGCGCCCGGAGCTGACGACGGGCTGGGCGCCTTCCGCAAACGAAAAACCCGGCGCCATGGCGCCGGGTTCCCTTTCAGCCTGTCCCGCCCTCAATGCGGCGCATTGAGAGTCAGGCGCATGTGCCGGTTGACATCCTTGTACAGCAGGTAGCGGAAGCGCCCCGGGCCGCCCGAATAGCAGGCCTGCGGGCAGAAGGCGCGCAGCCACATGAAGTCGCCGGCCTCCACCTCGACCCAGTCCTGGTTCAGGCGGTACACCGCCTTGCCTTCCAGCACGTACAGGCCGTGCTCCATCACGTGGGTCTCGGCGAAGGGGATCACGCCGCCCGGCTCGAAGTTGACGATGTTGACGTGCATGTCGTGGCGCATGTCGCTCATGTCGACGAAGCGGGTGGTGCTCCAGCGGCCTTCGGTGTCCGGCATCACCAGCGGCTGGATGTCCTGCTCGTTGGTGACGAAGGCTTCCGGCAGCGGTACGCCGTCGACCTTCTGGTAGTGCTTGCGGATCCAGTGGAAGCGGGTGTGCTGGCCGGTGGTATTGCGCACCTTGTAGTCGGCGCCCGGCGGAATGAAGGCGTAGCCGCCCGGCTGCATGGCGTGGACCTGGCCCTGCAGGGTCAGGCTCAGCTCGCCCTCGACGACGAACAGCACGGCCTCGGCGTTGGGATCCTGCTCCGGTTTGTCGCTGCCACCGTTGGGCGCCAGTTCGACGATGTACTGCGAGAAGGTCTCGGCGAAGCCGGACAGCGGGCGGGCGATCACCCACATGCGCATGTTGTCCCAGAACGGCAGGTGGCTGGTGACGATATCGCGCATCACCCCCTTGGGAATCACGGCATAGGCTTCGGTGAACATCGCCCGGTCGGTGAGCAGCTCGGTCTGTGCCGGGTGCCCGCCGTGCGGCGCGTAGTAGCTGGACTTGGACATGGAGCGTTTCCTCGTTGTTGTCTTGCTGCCGGCTCACGCGCCGCCGGAGCGAAACGGGCGGGCGCGAGCCGTTGCTGACGGCAACGATATCCAGCGCCTGGCGCATGCACAAATTAAATGTTGGAATCCAGCATATTCATTTTTCGAATGCGGGGCGGCTCCGGGTATCTTCCGCCAGCACCCGCGACAGCACGCGCGCCAGCGCCTTCACCATCGGATCCGCCGCCGGCCGGTGCAGCAGCGCCACTTCGAACACGTCCACCGCCGGCAGCCCGGCGTTCTTCGGCAGCACCGCATGGCCTGCGCTCACCGCGCGCAGCGGCAGCAGGCCGATGCCCATGCCGTCGGCGATGGCCGATTGCAGGCCGCTGAGGCTGGAACTGGTGAAGCTGATGTGCCAGCGCCGGCCGACCGCTTCCAGGGCGGCGATCATCTCGTCGCGGTAGACCCCGCGCGGCGGGAAGGTGACGATGGGCAGCGGGTCGAGGTCGATGCAGGGGTTCCTGGCGCTGTCCACCCAGCATGTCTTTTCCGGCCAGCAGGCCAGTGCCTCGCGGCTGGCGCGTCGCTGCTTGAGCAGCACCAGGTCCAGTTCGCCGCGGTCGTAGCTGGCGCTGAGGTCGCGGCTCATGCCGCTGGTGACTTCCAGCTTGACCTGTGGATAACGCCGGTTGAAGGCCGCCAGTCGCTCGGTGGTACGGCCGGCGGCGAAGTCGTCCGGCACGCCGATACGTACCGTCAGCGCCACCGTGCCGCCGGATAGCGCCTCGGCCAGTTCGTCGTTCAGTGCCAGCAGGCGGCGGGCATAGCCGAGCAGCGTATCGCCGGCGTCGGTCGGCAACACGTCGCGGTTGCCGCGCTCCAGCAGGCGGTGTCCGGCCATTTCCTCCAAGCGGCGAACCTTCTGGCTGACGGTCGACTGGGTCGAGTGCAGGCGCGCGGCGGCAGTGGTGAAGCTGCCGCAGTCGGCCACCGTGACGATGGCGCGGAGCAGGTCGAGGTCGAACAGGCGGCTATTCGATTTTTCACTGTCGCTCATGGTCGTATCGCATTTTCGAATGTCGTCGCCGCTTTTAGCAGGCCGTGCCGTCAGCGGCAACCGCTCAGCGTCGACGCAGCGTGCCCAGCGGTCGACCAATGCGCTGGAAGCGGCGGGAAACCCGCCAGGCGGTCATGCATGCGCCAGGAACAGGACCGCGGAGCGCTACTCGGGCACCTCGACGTTGACCTGTAGCGCGTCGTGGCGCCAGTACTCCAGGTCGCAGTCGATCAGGCGGCCCGCCTGGTCGCGGTTGACCCGCACGATCTGCAGCGCCGGGCTGCCCACCGAAACCCGCAGCGGCCCGGCGGCTTCCGCCGGGAGGATGGTCGGGACCATCTCGAAGCGCACCCGGCCGTAGCGGATGCCGTAGTGGTTGGCGTAGAGATCGGTCAGCGAGCGAGTCAGGTCGAAGCGCTCGATGCCGGGAAAGTAGGCGGGATTCAGGTAGTGCTCGACGTACAGCACCAGCCGCCCGTCGACCCGCCGCGCCCGGCGGATCTGGAACACCCGCGACAGCGCCGGCAGCTCCAGGCGCTGGCAGATGTCGACGCTGGCCGGGATCATCGCCGCGCCGAGCACCTCGGTCTCCGGCACCCGGCCCTGGTCGGCGACCATCGCGTGGAAGTGGCTGCGCACCAGCGGGTTGTACAGCAGCCGCTGCGGCGAGACGAACCAGCCGCGGCGTTCCTCGCGGTAGATCAGGCCCTGGTCCTCCAACTGGCCGAGCGCCTCGCGCAGGGTGATGCGGGTGGTCGAGAACAGCTCGCTCAATTGCCGTTCGCTGGGCAGCTTGCTGCCGCGCGCGAGCAGGCCGCGCTCGATCTGCTCGCGCAGGGACTGGTAGATCACCGTCAGGGGGCGGGACGGCTCGTCGCGCATATCGACGCTTCTCCGCTGGGGCTCCGGGGGGCTACAGGGTAATGCTTCCGGGCCGCCGGCGGTATAGCGCGGCGCGCCTTCTCAGCGCCATTCCAGCACTGGCCAGCCGGCCTCGCGGGCGTGCCCGAGCAGCGCCGGGTCGGGGTTCACCGTGTGCGGTCGGTCGACCCGCGAGAGCAGCGGCAGGTCGTTGCGCGAGTCGGAATAGAAGGTCGCGCCGGCCAGCGTCTCGCCCTCCTGGGCCAGCCAGGCGTCGAGGCGACGGACCTTGCCCTCGCGGTAGGTGAGGGTGCCGCGGGTGCGCCCGGTGTAGAGGCCGTCGCGCTCCTCGATGTCGATCGCCAGCACCTCGTCCACCCCCAGCCGGCGGCCGATGGCGCTGACCAGGAAGTGCGCCGAGGCGGAGATGATCAGCAGGCGGTCGCCGGCCTGGCGGTGGCGTTCCAGGCAGCGCAGGGCGTCGGCGTGGATGCGCGGCGCTATGATCCGCGCGACGAAATCCTCGACGGCGCCGGCGATCTCCGCCGGGGTGCGGCCGGCGATGGGCGCCAGGCTGAAGTCCATGTAGTCCTCCATGGCCAGCCGGCCCTCGGCATAGAGTTCCATGAGGCGGCGTTCCTGGTGCAGGAAGGCGGTCTTCTCGACCCAGCCCAGTTCGGTCATGTAGCGCCCCCAGAGGGTCGCGCAGTCGCCGTCGATCAGGGTGTCGTCGAGGTCGAAGAGGGCAAGTGGCATAGGCGGTTCCTTGTTCGCTAGGGATTGGCCCGGCACGCCTGGCGCCGGGCGGTGGTTCGGCGAGGTTTCAACGCGGCTTGCCGGCCGCCAGCAGCGGCCCGCCGGCATGCGCCTTCGGTTCGACGCGGCACGCGCCTGGCCGGCTGTTCCAGAACGGCACCAGCAGCAGGCTGGCGAGCAGCGCGGTGGCGGTGAACACGAAGAACACCGTGAGGGTGTCGAAGTAGCCCGGCAGCAGGCCGCCGAGGATCGCCCCGACCGAGCCGCAGCCGTTGACGAAGCCGGTGGCGGTACCGGCTGCTTCGCTGGTACCGAAGTCGATGGCGGCGGCGCCGCTGATCATCGAGTCCGGCCCGTAGAGGGTGACGCCCATCATGAACAGCAGGCCGACCACCAGGTACAGGCTGCCGCTCTGCATCGCCGGGACGAACAACGCCAGGCTCACGGTCAGCGCCGCCAGGCTGAGCACGCAGGCCGGCATGCGGCGGGCGCCGAACAGCTTGTCCGAGGCCAGGCCGATGAGGATCGGCCCGGCCAGCCCGGCGACCTCGAAGGCCGAAGGCACGATGGCCGAGGCGACCTTGCCGATCTCCGGCATGCGTTCGTAGATGATCACCGGGCCCCAGAGCAGGATCGCGTAGCGCGCCGGCTTGAGCAGGAAGTAGGCGATGCCGAGGACCAGCACGTGGGGATTCCTGAGCGCCTTCAGCAGGGCGCCGGAATGGCTCGGCCGGGGCGCGTTGGCGGGGGGCGCGGCCTCGGCCTCCACGGGCGGCAGGCCGACGTCCTGCGGACGGTTGCGCTGGAGGAAGAAGAACAGCGCGGCCACCGCCAGCACCACTCCCGCCGAGGACAGGAAGGCCATGCGCCAGTCATGCGTCAACCGGTAGGCGCACCAGCCGGCGAACGGCGTCGCCACCAGCCCGCCGAAGGCGTAGCAGGTACTCCACAGGCCGAGCACGCGGCCTCGCTCGTAGGTGGCGAAGAAGGCGCCGATGTTCTTGCACAGCCCCGACCAGCCGGTGGACTGCGCCAGGCCCTGAACCACCATGCAGGCGGCGAAGATCGGCAGGGTGGCGAAGGTACCCATCGCCAGCGCCGCCAGCGCCGAGGTGAGCAAACCGCCGAGCACCACCACGCGGGTGCCGAAACGGTCGGCGAACACCCCCCACATGAACTGGCCCACGGCGTAGGCGGCCAGGTAGAGGGCATCGAGATCGGCCATGGCGCTCTTGTCGAGCTCGAAGGAGGGGTCTTCGGCGATGCCGAGCTTGGCCACCGAGAAGGCCTTGCGGGTGAAGTAGAAGGCGGCGTAGGCCAGCCAGGTGATGACGAAGATCTGGATGCGCCAGCGCTGGAGCGATTGCCAGCCACGGTGCAGGGTACCGTTGTGGTTGTTCATGTGGGTCCCTATGGGTCTAGACAGTGCGGGGAGGTTGTTCTTGTTGTGCTGCTGCAAAGCTGTCCGGATGCATGGTCTAGGCCAGATGCCTTTCCCATGACTTTTTTCGTGCGCAAGGTTGGCTGTCGACGCGCTCCTGCTCGGTCCTGCCGAGGCTGAGATGGATTGTGAAGGCTTGGTGGCGGTGCATGGCGCCGATCCGGTCAGGCTGGGCCGGCTGGCGAAGGTCAATCTAGCACTGGGTATTTTTATGGTCTAGACCAAAAGCAGGGCGAAACGATTCGATTTTTTCGAGGGATTGCCTGGGATTGGTGCATTTTCTTGTCCTGGCGGCACCTTTGGGCGGGACTTTTCTACGTATTTTCAAGAAATTGGAATAGACCAGATTTTCGATGATACGCCAGCGCCTCTGGTGCGCCGTGCGCCGCCGCTGGATGGCCGCGTGTCGCGGCGCTCGGCTAGACTGCGGGACCTCGCGCCGGATCGGACCGCCATGCTGAGAAACGTCACCGACCTAGACCTGCGTCTGTTGCGCATCTTCGCCTGCGTGGTGAAGTGCGGCGGTTTCACCGCGGCCCAGGCCGAGCTGAACATGAGCCAGTCGAACATCAGCATGCACATCGCCAGCCTGGAGAAGCGCCTCGGCTACCGGCTCTGCGAGCGCGGCAAGGGCGGTTTCCGACTGACCGCCAAGGGTCGCCGGGTGCTGGAGGCTTCGCGAACGATGTTCGACGCCATCGGCCTGTTTCGCGACCAGGCGCAGGCGTTGTCCGGACGTTTGGTCGGGGAGCTGTACCTGGGCCTCGCGGACAATCTCGCGACCTTGCCCCAGGCCCGTTTCGGCGATGCGCTGGCGCGCTTCCAGCGGCGCGACCAGGATGTCCAACTGAACCTTTTCGTCAATTCGCCCACCGAGCTGGAACTGGCGGTGATCGAAGGCGAGCTGGACCTGGCGATCTCCTATTTCAGCCGTTCGCGGCCGAGCCTCGAATACCGCCCGCTGTATCGCGAAGAGATCGGCGTGTTCTGCGGCGATCGCCATCCGCTGTTCGCCGAGGCGCAGCCGACCCTGGAGCGGATCGCCGCCTGTGACTGGGTGATGCACGGCTTTCTGCCGGAAAACCTGGTCCTGCCGCTACGCCCGTCGCGCAGCCGCGCCACCGCCTACCACATGGAAGCGGTCGCCCATGCCGTGCTGGCCGGCACCCACCTGGGCTACCTGCCGACCCATTACGCCGAAGCCTGGATCGAGCGTGGGCGGATGCGCGCGCTGTTGCCGGAGCGGCTGAGCTACCCGGTGGAGCACAGCATGATCGTCTATGCCGGGCGCCCCCTCAGCGAAGCCGCCCGCGCCTTCATCGACGACCTGCTGCAGGTCCACGGCCTGGCGTCCTGAGCGCTCAGGCGAGAGTCCCGGCCACCGCCTGGCGGTAGATGCGCGCATAATCCCGGGCATCGAGCGGCAGGGCGTTGGTCGCCGAGGACGACAGGTCGGCCAGCGCCTGCTCGCCCACCCATTGCGCGTCCTCGCCATCCAGGCCGAGGGCGGCGAGGTTCGCCGGGATGCCGATGCGCGCGCGCAGTTCGAGGATCCACGCCAGCAGGCCGTCGAAGCTCGCTTCGTCGAGTTCCAGGTAGCGCGCCAGGCGCGCGGCGTCGGCTTCTACCGCCGGGCGGTTGGCCAGCAGAACGTAGGGCAGCAGCACGGCGTTCAGCAGGCCGTGGTGCAGGTGATGGCGAGCGCCCAGCGGGTGGGCCAGGGCGTGGACCCCGCCAAGCCCCTTCTGGAATGCCACTGCGGCGCTGGCCGAGGCTACCAGCATGCCTTCCCGGGCGGCGAGGTCGTTGCCGTCGCGCACGGCGTTTTCCAGGTGCTGCCTGACCAGGCGCACGCCTTCCAGGGCGATGCCCGCCGACATCGGATGGTAGAGCGGCGAGAACAGCGCCTCCAGGTGATGGGTGAGGGCGTCCATGCCGGTGGCGGCGCTCAGCGCCGGCGGCAACCCGCGGGTCAGGCGCGGGTCGAGGAATACGCAGGCGGCCAGCAGCTCGCGATGGCCGACGACCCGCTTGATGCCCAGTTGCGTGTCGGTCAGCACCGCCTCGCGTCCCAGTTCCGAGCCGGTGCCGGCGGTCGTGGGCAGCGCCAGCAGCGGCGGCAGGCCGAGCAGCGGGTAGTCGGCGAGGGTCGGATAGCTGCGCAGCGTCTGGGTCCATTCGAAGCGTTCGAGGCCGTGCGGATCGCGGCTGAGCAGGGCGATTCCCTTGGCCGCGTCGAGGGCGCTGCCGCCGCCGAGAGCGATCAGCGCGTCATGCCCGCCAGCCTCGAAGCGCCTGGCGCCGCCGTGGACTTCAGCGAGGCTGGGGTTGCTCGACAGTTCGTGGAACAGGTCATGGTCGATGCCGGCGCGTTCCAGGCACTCGCGCACCAGGCGCAGGGGCTCCAGGGCGAGCATGCCGGGATCGGTGACCAGCAGGGGCCGGCGTGCGCCCGCCAGCGCGCAACGCCTCGGCAGTTGTTCCAGGGCGCCGACGCCGCAGAGGATATCGGTGGGGTAGTTCCAGTAATGCAGGTCGCTCATGGCGATGCTCCGTGAAAGCAGGATGATCCGGGCCCCGCCGGGCGCGAAGCCAGCGTGCGGGAACAACCGGAGGAGGCGCCGGAACGGCCGGCGCGTGCGGGTCAGTCCGCCGGCGGAGCGGCGAAGCTGAGGCTGGTGGCGATGCGCCGATGCGGCTTGGCGATGAGCATGTAGAGCAGGCCGAACGCGGCCAGCGCGGAGAACACCACGACCACCGCCCAGACCTGGAACCAGGGCGCGTCGGGCGGGGCGAGGCTGGCCCGCGGCCAGGCGACGTTGAGCGCCTCGAACGACAGCCAGGCGACTGCCAGGACGTTCACCGCCAGCCCCGCGCGCCCCAGGCGCAAGGCGCCCTTGTCCGGGTCCCAGCGGCCGACGAGGCGGGCCCAGAGAGCGCAGGCGGCGACGATCAGGAAGACCACGAAGAAACCGCCGCTGCCGAACGCGATCAGCGTGCCGACCGCCGTGGCGTTCAGCCCCAGGGCCAGGCCGAGGCTGGCCAGCAGCGTGCTGCAGACCATCGCCGCCATCGGCACCTTGCGCCGGTCGACCCGGCGCAGCAGGGCGGAGCCGGGCAGGATGGCGTCGCGCGCCATGCCGAAGATCGCCCGGCCGATGTAGGTCTGCACCGACACCACGCAGGCGACGAAGGCGATCAGCACCACTGCGACGAAGGGCCGCTCGGCCCAGGCGCCGAAGGCGTCCACCACCGCCGGGGTGACCGGGTCGACCACCTGGCCGCTGACCACCGCGCCGATGTCCTGGTAGGACAGGGTCACGGCGAAGGCGGTGAGCATCACGGTGAATCCCACCACCAGCATCGAGCGCAGGATCGCCTGGGGAGTGGAGACGCGGGCATCGGTGGTTTCCTCGGAAATCTGCGAGCAGGCGTCGAAGCCGAGGAAAGCCCAGCCGCCCACCGCCAGCGCTGTCAGCACGCCGTCCAGGTAGGAACCGTCCGCATCGCCTGTGCCGCCCGGGCCGCTGAACAGCAGATCGAGCGGATGGTTGCGGAAGAACAGCAGCAACAGCACGCCGATACCGATGGAGGCGATGGCCTCGGCGACGATCCCGGCATTGACGAAGTACTTCAGCGGGTTGATCCCCAGCAGGTTCACCGCCAGGCCCAGCGCCAGCAGCAGCGCGCCGCAGAGCACCTGGCCGTTGGCCGACGGCGGCGCGCCGGTCGCCAGCAGGCCGAGCCAGAAGCCACCGAGGTAGGCCACGGTAGTCAGCGAGGCCAGCGCCGAAGCCAGGTAGAGGAAGCCGGTGAACCAGGCCAGGCGGTCGCCCACCAGGCGCCGCACCCACTGGTAGCAGCCGCCGGCCAGCGGAAACTGCGAGGACAGCTCGGCGTAGACCAGCGCCACGCCGAACTGCAGCAGCAGGCACAGCGGCACCACCCAGACCCAGGAGGGGCCCATGCTCATGGCGCCGAGGGACATCACCGAGTAGATGCCCACCACCGGCGAGATGGTGGCGAAGCCGACGGAAAAGGACGACCACAGGCTCAGCCCGCGCTCCAGTTCCTGGCGATAGCCGTGGGCCGCCAGCAGGCGTTCGTCGCGGGAGGTATCGCGGAGATCAGTCATGGCGGTCTCCGGGCGAGCGCTGCGGGGAAGGGGAAAGGCGGATGCCACCGATGCGATGGGTGAGCATGGAGAGTCCTCGTCGGCTATTGGAATTGTTATGGCCGCTTCCGGGACGAGCGAAAGCGTGGCAGACGCAGGTTAGGCGGATTACCTATCAGGATGAATTCATATTCGATTGGGCTGGCATCAGGAAAACCTGATGTATGGCCAGGCCCCGAGAAGGCCGGCTCCTGCGAAGGGAGCCGGCCGGTCGCGGCAGTTACTTCAGGTCCTCGCGCGGCGGTTTGCCGGGCTGGCTGGCGTAGTCCGGCAGGGCGCTGATCGCCTGTTCCTTGTCGGGGATGCTGGACGGGTCGAGGTCGCCGCCGACGTTGCGCGGGTCGGTGGGGATCGCCGAGGGAATCACCACGGTGCGCTCGGCCAGCGGCCAGCCGAGAATGGTCTCCAGGCGCCCGCCTTCCTCCTCGGGGCCGGTGATGGCGTCCAGGCGCAGCGGCAGCGGATGGCCGATCAGCCGTTCGACCTCGCCCGCCGCCTCCGGCGCGGCCAGGGTCAGGCCGGTGCGGTAGAAGCCCGGCAGGCTCGAGCGCGGCACATAGACCCGCAGCAGGGCACCGTTGCGGATCCGGCCGCGCGCGTCGGGTTCCTGGTCCTGGGCGTAGCCGTAGGCCAGCGCCGGATCGCCGGCGATATAGAAACCGCGCCAGATCGCGTCGAGATCCTGGCTGCGCGCGCGCACCCCGCCGAAGACGATGCTTTGCGCCGCTTCGAGGAAGGTGCCGTGGTAGCCGACGAACACATAGCCGCGCTCCTCCAGTTGACGGTGCGCCTGGAGCAGCCGCTCCACCGTCCAGTTCTGCGTGCCGCGGGTGCTGAAGCTGACGTCGCCACCGTCGCCGAGGAACTCCGCGCCAGTGGGATAGTTGCGCTCCAGCAGGGCGTCGCCGCTGTCCGCCGGGCCCGCGCATTCACCGGCGGCGACCGGGCAGGTCAGGCTCACCACGTCGGCGCTGGCCGCGCCGGCCTCGTCGTTGCCGGTGCCCTGCCGGACGAAGCGCTCGCTCTCGGCGGCGGCCAGGGTCAGGGCCAGACGGGCCTGCTCCGGCTGCTCGCGGATCGCTTCGCCCAGGTCGCCGCCGCTGCCGGGGCTGGCCAGGGCGTTGCGGATCACCTGGTCGACCTGGTTCCACGACAGTCGCGCCGCCAGGTAGAGGGCGACCAGCCGCTGCACCGGATAGCCGCACTGCTCCAGTTGTTCCCAGCCGCGCGGCTGGCGATGACGGGTGAAAGTCTCCAGCGGCAGGTGGCAGGCCTGGTGCGCGGTCAGCGCGGCCAGGCTGCCGCCCTCGGGGAAGTGCAGGCGATGACTGATGACCGTGGGCTTGATGTCCAGGTCATGCTTCGCCGGGTTGCCGGCGAGCACCCGGTAGATCTTGCCTTCCCAGGTATCGTCGAGGTTGCAGCGCTGCTGGGCGAGGTAGTTGTAGACCCCGTCCAGCGGGTCGAGCAGGCACAACACCTTGCCGCTGGCCCATTCGCTCCAGCGCTTTTCCCGGCGCGGCTGGGCCTGGGCCATGACCACGCTGACCCCGGCATGGCTGATGGCGAGCGTCGGCTGCATCTCGTTGCTCTCGTGCGCCCTGACGAAGAAGGTGGCATCGCGCGCCAGCTTCGCCAGCAACTCGTCGCCCATCTCGATGGTGTAGATCGGCGACATGTGGCTGAGCTGGTTACCGGCGTTCAGTTCGTGGATGAACACCTTGATGTTCGAAGGCTTCTCGTGGCCGATCGGTACCAGCCAGTTCAGCGACCAACTGCCGCGCGCCTGGCGCGTGTAGCTGTAGCGCACCGGCTTGTTCGGCTCGACGCCGCCTTCGAGGCGGATGGTCAGGCCGTCGCTGGTGATGCTGAGGGCGTTGTCGATGGCCAGCTTGAGCGCGTCGTTGCCGCCCTCCAGGACCATGGAGTAGTGCAGCACGCCCTGGCCGTTGGGGTCGGCGATGGCCGGGTCGACGCTCATGCGGCTGGAACGCACGCCGTCCTTGAGGTCGAGCACGCAGGCCTTGGCGCATTCGTTCCAGAGGTCGAAGGCTTCCTCGGCGGCGGACGCGGACGAGCCGCCGGCGAGCAGGCCGAGGCTGGCGACCAGGGGGATCCAATGGGGTATCAGGTGCATCGCGATGGCTCCTGTGATGGGTGAAGGATGAGGCTGATCGAGCGGTTGGTTTTTCTTGTCGGGCGAGCCGGCGGAGAGCGGCGGGGCGTCTAGGGTGCGGGATGCGGGGAGGCTGGCGGGGAGCGGAAGAGGGCTTTTATGGGATTTATGAACTGGATTGCAGAGTGGTGAATGTGCGAACGGGAGGCTTGCCGATCGGCGTGTGCATGCAGGGCGTCCATCTCGGCCTGGTGGTGGCAGCCCGGCCTGTCAGTCAGGCGCCTGGCAACCCAGGGTGACGACCAGTTCGCGGCCGCTCGCCAAGCCGGCGTCCGCCGCCAGGGTCAGCGTGCGCGGCGTGTCTTGGCGACTATCGAGCAGCCCCTCTTGAAGCACGAGGCTGTCGGCGCTGGCGCCCCTGGCCAGCAGCCGATATCGCACCAGCGCTGAGGTACAGCCGCATTCGCCGGTGGAGCGCCGGGCCTCAAGGGTGAGTGGCAGGTGCAACTGGCCCTCCGCCGTGTGCGGTGCACCGAGCCGGGCGGCGAGGCAGGCGGAGAGGGCATTGTCGAGCGTCGCCGCGTCGGCGAATGGGGCGGCCAGGCAGAGGCTGCCGAGGAGCAGGGCTTTGGCGTCCATGTCGGGGTTCCGCTGGGGATGGAAAGGGCATCATGGCTGAGGTGGCTTTATTCGTCGAACGATGGCTGGCCCTGCCGGTAGATCGGCCAGGACTTCATGCGCTGCGGAAACGGCCTGACCAAGTGCAGCGGCTTGCAATCAAAAACGCTGGGCTCGCAATCAGCGTGGTTTTGTCCGGAAGCTCGCGAAGGGGCGGCATGGATGAATTTTGAAAGTGGGAGTTCGTTAATGAACCGAAGGTATGCGGCTTCCGTGACTGGCCGGGGTAGATGAGGTGTGCGTTAAGGAAATGACCGTTTGACGCAGGCGCGATTATAAGAGGTGAGAGAGCGCACCTTCTGGATCATCTAAACACGGGATATTGAAGTTGATTGCAGTGTATTGCCGATGCATTGGGGCTTATTGACTGGGAGAGGGTTCTCGAGGTGGGAGTCGCTCAATACATTACACTTTCAAATTAATGTAGGGGCGATCTATGGCTGTCAATGATTACGAACCTGGTTCGATGGTTATTACACATGTGCAGGGTGGTGGGCGTGACATAATCCAGTATATTCCTGCTCGATCAAGCTACGGTACTCCACCATTTGTCCCACCAGGACCAAGTCCGTATGTCGGTACTGGAATGCAGGAGTACAGGAAGCTAAGAAGTACGCTTGATAAGTCCCATTCAGAGCTCAAGAAAAACCTGAAAAATGAAACCCTGAAGGAGGTTGATGAACTCAAGAATGAAGCGGGGTTGCCAGGTAAAGCGGTCAGTGCCAATGACATCCGCGATGAAAAGAGTATCGTTGATGCACTCATGGATGCCAAAGCAAAATCGCTAAAGGTCATTGAGGATCGCCCGGCCAATCTTTATACGGCTTCAGACTTTCCTCAGAAGTCAGAGTCGATGTACCAGAGTCAGTTGCTGGCCAGCCGAAAATTCTATGGAGAGTTCCTGGATCGCCATATGAGTGAGCTGGCCAAAGCGTACAGCGCCGATATCTATAAGGAGCAAATCGCTATCTTGAAACAAACGTCTCAAGAGCTGGAGAATAAAGCCCGGTCATTGGAAGCAGAAGCCCAGCGAGCCGCTGCTGAGGTGGAGGCGGACTACAAGGCCAGGAAGGCAAATGTCGAGAAAAAAGTGCAGTCCGAGCTTGACCAGGCTGGGAATGCTTTGCCTCAACTGACCAATCCAACGCCAGAGCAGTGGCTTGAACGCGCTACTCAACTGGTTACGCAGGCGATCGCCAATAAGAAGAAATTGCAGACTGCAAACAATGCCTTGATTGCCAAGGCACCCAATGCACTGGAGAAACAAAAGGCAACCTACAACGCCGATCTCCTAGTGGATGAAATCGCCAGCCTGCAAGCCCGGCTGGACAAGCTGAACGCCGAAACGGCAAGGCGCAAGGAAATCGCTCGTCAAGCGGCGATCAGGGCTGCCAATACTTATGCCATGCCAGCCAATGGCAGCGTTGTCGCCACCGCCGCAGGCCGGGGTCTGATCCAGGTCGCACAAGGCGCCGCATCCCTTGCTCAAGCGATCTCCGATGCGATTGCCGTCCTGGGCCGGGTCCTGGCTTCAGCACCCTCGGTGATGGCCGTGGGCTTTGCCAGTCTGACCTACTCCTCCCGGACTGCCGAGCAATGGCAGGACCAAACGCCCGATAGCGTTCGTTACGCCCTGGGCATGGATGCCGCTAAATTGGGGCTTCCCCCAAGCGTAAACCTGAACGCGGTTGCAAAAGCCAGCGGTACCGTCGATCTGCCGATGCGCCTGACCAACGAGGCACGAGGCAACACGACGACCCTTTCGGTGGTCAGCACCGATGGTGTGAGCGTTCCGAAAGCCGTTCCGGTCCGGATGGCGGCCTACAATGCCACGACAGGCCTGTACGAGGTTACGGCTCCCTCTACGACCGCAGAAGCGCCGCCACTGATCCTGACCTGGACGCCGGCGAGTCCTCCAGGAAACCAGAACCCTTCGAGTACCACTCCGGTCGTACCGAAGCCGGTGCCGGTATATGAGGGGGTGACCCTCACACCGTTGAAGACCGAGCCGGAGTCCTATCCGGGAGTGCTACTGGACCTAAACGATCTGATCGTGATTTTCCCGGCGGATTCTGGAGTCAAACCTGTTTATGTAATGCTCAGTAGTCCTCTTGATAGTGGTATCTTCACACGGAGGCAACTACAGAAAAAATTTGATAGCCACAAATATGATTTTGGGCTGGGTGAAAAAAGCGCCAACAATGGAACGCTTGCAGAGTTTAGGGATAAAATTCTTGAGCACCTTGCTGATCCTGCAACCGTAGAAAAAGGGACTTACCACTCCGAAGTAAAATCAAAAGTACATTACAATGCCAGGACTAATATTGTTGTTATCATTGGAGAGGATGGGATGTTTGTTTCTGGGTGGAGGATTGAGCCTGGCACGGATCAATACAATTTTTACATGAAAAATGAGGTGCTTTAAGATGAGCATGGAAATGATAGATATTGCAAAGAAGCTATTAGCCTCATCGATTGACGGGAAAACCTTCAGCGAAGAATTTTTTAAGACTTGGAGGTCCGAGCGCGATTCAGGGGTGCTGGCCCAAGATGATGCATCGCTTGGGAGATGCTTGAGTTTAATGTTTGGTCTGGCCGACAGCTTTACCGAGGGAAAGAAAGAGCGCCCAGGTGAACTTACAGAGGGTGAACTTAAAATAGCTCTGAGTGATTTATTGAAAGAATACAAATACATATAATAAGCCGAACTTTAGTAGGCGTAGACAGAGGCCTCTGTGAGGGGCTTCTGTCTTCTCGTAGAGAGTGGCTTCCCGTCTCGAGATGCAGAAGCACGTCGACTACTAGCAAGATAAACCATAAAAGCCTGGTAGAGCAGTTCGATGCCAAGCCTACGGAGGTTAGTGCGTTGTTCAGCAATACGCTGGACCCGGCGCGAGCGACCGAGTTGCAGGAAAAGATGCAAAGTGCCGGATTACCAGTATGAGCGTCAGTCGCAAAGAGCACTAGCCCGTCGAATGGATTGCAAACTCGCAATTAATCTGAGCCCAGCCTATCCGTCAGTCGCAGATAATTCTGGTTGGCCGCGATGGATTACAGGCCGGTGCTGATTGCAGGCCACGACAAGTAGTCATGTAAAAGCAGGTCACTCCGCTGCTTCAAGCCCTGACTCCTTTCAGGGCATGTGGCGGGGTCAGGCCCGGATCAGCGGGCGTGGGCTGTCGAGGAGTTGGGGGCAGTCGGAGAGGGGGATCCAGGTCTTGCCTTGCCAGTGCAGGGTGTCGATCTCGGCGGTTTTCCAGTGCAGCACGGCGCGCTGGGGCGTGGCGTTGGGGCGGGACTGGCTGCGCAGGCGTGGCAGCACCGAGCCGCTGACCCAACGGCGCAAGCCTCGCGCCGCGCCAGGCACTGCGAGCCAGAGCAGAGCGTAGAGCCCGGACTCGCTGACCAGGCAATCCTGGCGTGGCCCGTGGCGTTCGTCATGGAGCCAGGCGAGCCGCCACTGGTCGGCATCCAGGTGCCGTTCCAGCACATGGCAGAGGGTGAACAAGCGCTCGCGCTGTGCCGCCGTCGCCAGCGGCCACGGCGCCTCGTCACACAACGCCGCCGGCGCCCGACCGCCCAGGTAACGGCCCAGCAGCCGTACCAGGTCGGAGAGCACGAACCAGCCTTCCTCATCCAGCAGCACGGCGTGCAGGACCCGATGGTGGTGGGTGAAACGGCTGGGGTGGAGGAGGGTGTCAGACATGGCGCACCTCCGGGGAGGTGGTGTTGGTGTCGTGCCGCGAGGGGATGAATGGGGTGGGTTGAAAAACGAATGGCATACGCATTTCCTCAATGGAATACACCGCTACTTTCGGGAGCGGTTTGCCGCTGGGTGGTATGCGTTCTTAGCGCCGAAGAATGATTATGGAGCGCACCGATAGCGGTCAACGGTAGGGCGAATAACTGCAAAGCAGTTATCCGCCGATTCTCTGAAGCCATTGCTTGTACATCGACTTGACGAAGTTCTTTCAATCCCCCGATGCTCGGGCGTTACAGGAAAATCCTGTGTAGTTGCGGATAACGCTTCGCGTTATTCGCCCTACCTCTTCCAGAGAAACATCCGACGCTCCGGTCCGCCCCATCAGGAGGCCGAGCGGAATCGTCGTGTAGGAGGTCGAATGCAGGGGCAAGCGCTTTGGTTACTTTCTCGGGGCTGGCCATCCTGCGAGGCCGAGAAAAAGACTTGGTAGCCGGGGTAGAGCGAGTAACGGCACAGCCGTTATCCGCCAGCAGACTCAAACCCGCTCCGCCGCTCGGACCTCCAAGGAAGGATCACCGGCCCAATCCTCGGGATAAAGCCCTTCAGCCACGGCCCGGTGGAAGGTGGAGAAGGGCCAATCCTTGACCGCCGTAACCAGCCCGTGTTTCACAGGGTTGAGATGGATGTAGTCGAAATGGCGCCGGTAGTCCGTGTCATTGCGAATCAGGTGTTCCCAGTAGCGCTGTTGCCAGATGGCGCGTTGTCCTCGCCGCCGTTGCGCGAAGGTACGTGATTCGTGGCAGGGGATGCGCCGTGCGAAGCCGGACTTGATGACCTTCCAGCGGGTGGCGAAATCGGCGTCGTCGGGCGGCAGGGTCCAGAGGCAATGCATGTGCTCCGGCAGCACGACCCAGGCATCGATGCGGAAGGGATGCCGGCGCCTGGTCTGGGCGACCACGCGGCGCAGCAGGTCGATTTCGCGGGTCAGCAGGTTGGAGCGGCGGTCATGCAGGGTGACGGTGAAGAAATAGGTGCCGCCGGGGACCCAGGTTCGTCGGTAGCTTGGCATTGGGGATCGTCCGTGTATCCAGAAGGATTTCGGAGCGTACCTTGGCCAGCTGGCGGATAACGCTGCGCGTTATTCGCCCTACGGAGATTTCAGATTGAGCGAATGGTTGGGCATGTTTTTATTTCTTGTTTTCTAGGGCTGTTTGACAGTCCTCAAATAGTCTGTCGATGGTGTCTTGGGGATAGTGAGCTTGGCACATATCTTCTATTTGATTTGGTGAATTAACTTGCTGAACACCTTGGGTTTTTATTTCTCTTTAATGAAGAACCCCGCACAAGGCGGGGCTCTTCATCTCTACCACTGTCCCGAAATCCCTTTCCGGCGACAGCGTCTAACGGTCTTGACCTAAATCGAGAATCTCAATCCCAGCTCAGTGCTCCGCCCGTCTGGTACTCGATAACCCGCGTCTCGAAGAAGTTCTTCTCCTTCTTCAGGTCCATGATCTCCGACATCCACGGGAATGGGTTGGTGGTCCCCGGATACTCTTCCTTCAGGCCGATCTGGGTCAGGCGCCGGTTGGCGATGAACTTCAGGTAGTCCTCCATCATCGCCGCGTTCATGCCCAGCACCCCGCGCGGCATGGTGTCGCGCGCGTATTCGATCTCCAGCTGGGTGCCCTGGAGGATCATCTGGGTCGCCTCGTCCTTCATCTGGGCGTCCCACAGGTGCGGGTTCTCGATCTTGATCTGGTTGATCACGTCGATACCGAAGTTCAGGTGCATCGACTCGTCGCGGAGGATGTACTGGAACTGTTCGGCGGTACCGGTCATCTTGTTGCGGCGGCCCATGGAGAGGATCTGGGTGAAGCCGCAGTAGAAGAAGATGCCTTCCAGCACGCAGTAGTAGGCGATCAGGTTGCGCAGGAACTGGCGGTCGGTTTCCGGGGTGCCGGTCTGGAACATCGGGTCGGAGATCGAGCGGGTGTACTTCAGGCCCCACGAGGCCTTCTTCGCCACGCTGGGGATCTCGTGGTACATGTTGAAGATCTCGCCCTCGTCCATGCCCAGCGACTCGATGCAGTACTGGTAGGCGTGGGTGTGGATCGCCTCTTCGAAGGCCTGGCGCAGGATGTACTGGCGGCACTCGGGGTTGGTGATCAGGCGGTACACGGCCAGCACCAGGTTGTTGGCGACCAGCGAGTCGGCGGTGGAGAAGAAGCCGAGGTTGCGCATGACGATGCGCCGCTCGTCTTCGCTGAGGCCGTCCTTGCTCTTCCACAGGGCGATGTCGGCGTTCATGTTGACTTCCTGCGGCATCCAGTGGTTGGCGCAACCATCCAGATACTTCTGCCAGGCCCAGTCGTACTTGAAGGGGACGAGCTGGTTGAGGTCGGCGCGGGCGTTGATCATCTGCTTGTCGCCGACCTGCACGCGCGCGGCGGAGCCTTCGAGATCGTCCAGGCCTTCCTGGATGTCGAGGTCGTTCAGGGCCTTCTTGGCGCGGGCGACGGCGTCGGAGTCGTCGGCGGAAACGGCGCGCGCTTCTTCCACCGAGCCGGCGGCTTCGTCGTCCAGCTTGTCATGGCCCTGGGCAACGGCCTGGGCGGCGGCGGGCGCGGCCTTGGCTTCGGTCGGGTCTTCTTTGTCGAATTCGTCCCAGCTCAGCATCTTGCTCTCTCCTGGTCTGGCGGCCGTCTCGGCGGCCTGGATATGGGGCGTGAGGTGCACGCGAAAGCGGTGGTCCGGCACGGTCTGGCCGGGCCGTTCTTCTCCCCCGGAGGGAAGAAGGGGATTGTTCCTGGCCCTGGCGAGGGGCCTTGCGCTGCCAGCGTGGCGCTGGACGAGCGACCGTCAGGCGCCGGGCAAGCCGGACTCACGGGAGGAGTCCGGCTTACCCGGCCGCGACACGGACGCCGTTCAGCGACGCGCGATCACTGGCAGGCTTCGCAGTCGGGGTTGTCGATGCTGCATGCCTGCGGCACCGGCGCCGGCTTCGGCTCGGCGGCCGGGGCGGCTTGCAGGCCGTCGTTGCCACCGGCCGACACGGCGTTGAGCTTGCCGGTGTTGATGGTGGACTTCTCGGTGCTGGTGGCAGCCAGGGCACGGAGGTAGTAGGTGGTCTTCAGGCCGCGGAACCAGGCCATGCGGTAGGTCACGTCGAGCTTCTTGCCCGAGGCGCCGGCGATGTACAGGTTCAGCGACTGGGCCTGGTCGATCCACTTCTGGCGACGGCTGGCGGCTTCGACGATCCAGCGGGTCTCGACTTCGAACGCGGTGGCGTAGAGGTCCTTGAGGTCCTGCGGGATGCGCTCGATCTGCTGCACGGAACCGTCGTAGTACTTCAGGTCGTTGACCATGACCGGGTCCCACAGGCCGCGGGCCTTGAGGTCGCGCACCAGGTAGGGGTTGATCACGGTGAACTCGCCGGAGAGGTTCGACTTCACGTACAGGTTCTGGTAGGTCGGCTCGATCGACTGCGAGACGCCGGTGATGTTGGCGATGGTCGCGGTCGGCGCGATGGCCATGATGTTCGAGTTGCGGATGCCTTTCTGTACGCGCTCGCGCAGCGGCGCCCAGTCGAGGGTTTCCGACAGGTCGACTTCGATGTACTTGGCGCCGCGCTCTTCGATCAGCTTCTTCTCCGAGTCGATCGGCAGGATGCCTTGCGACCACAGCGAGCCCTGGAAGGTCTGGTAGGCGCCGCGCTCGTCGGCCAGGTCGCAGGAAGCCTGGATCGCGTAGTAGCTGATGGCTTCCATGGACTGGTCGGCGAAGGCGATGGCCGCGTCCGAACCGTAGGGGATGTGCTGCAGGTACAGGGCGTCCTGGAAGCCCATGATGCCCAGGCCGACCGGACGGTGCTTGAAGTTGGAGTTCTGCGCCTGCGGGACCGAGTAGTAGTTGATGTCGATGACGTTATCGAGCATGCGTACCGCGGTCTTGACGGTCTTCTCCAGCTTGGCGGTGTCCAGCTTGCCGTCGACGATGTGGTTGACCAGGTTGATCGAGCCCAGGTTGCAGACGGCGATCTCGTCCTTGTTGGTGTTCAGGGTTATCTCGGTGCAGAGGTTCGAGCTGTGCACCACGCCCACGTGCTGCTGCGGGCTGCGCAGGTTGCACGGGTCCTTGAAGGTCAGCCACGGGTGGCCGGTCTCGAACAGCATGGAGAGCATCTTGCGCCACAGGTCCTTGGCCTGGACGACCTTGTGCAGCTTCAGCTTGCCGTAGCTGGCCAGGGCCTCGTAGTACTCGTAGCGCTCCTCGAAGGCCTTGCCGTAGAGGTCGTGCAGGTCGGGGACGTCGGACGGCGAGAAGAGGGTCCAGGAGCCGTCGTCGAAGACGCGCTTCATGAACAGGTCGGGGATCCAGTTGGCGGTGTTCATGTCGTGGGTACGACGACGGTCGTCACCGGTGTTCTTGCGCAGCTCGAGGAATTCCTCGATGTCCAGGTGCCAGGTCTCCAGGTAGGCGCAGACCGCGCCCTTGCGCTTGCCGCCCTGGTTGACCGCGACCGCGGTGTCGTTGACCACTTTCAGGAAGGGCACGACGCCCTGGGACTTGCCGTTGGTGCCCTTGATGTAGGAGCCCAGCGCGCGCACCGGGGTCCAGTCGTTGCCCAGGCCGCCGGCGAATTTCGACAGCATGGCGTTGTCGTGGATGGCGCCGTAGATGCCCGACAGGTCGTCCGGCACGGTGGTCAGGTAGCAGCTGGAGAGCTGCGGACGCAGGGTGCCGGCGTTGAACAGGGTGGGGGTGGAACTCATGTAGTCGAAGGACGACAGCAGGTTGTAGAACTCGATGGCACGTGCCTCGCGGTCCTTCTCCTCGATGGCCAGGCCCATGGCCACGCGCATGAAGAAGATCTGCGGCAGTTCGAAGCGGATGCCGTCCTTGTGGATGAAGTAGCGGTCGTACAGGGTCTGCAGGCCGAGGTAGGTGAACTGCTGGTCGCGCTCGTGATCGATGGCCTTGCCCAGTTTCTCCAGGTCGAATTCCTTCAGCTTGGCATCGACCAGCTCGAACTCGGCGCCTTTCTCGATGTAGGCCGGCAGGGCCTTGGCGTACAGCTCGGCCATCTCGTGATGGGTGGCGCTCTCGGCCACGCCGAGGAAGCCCAGGGCTTCGGCGCGCAGGGTGTCCATCAGCAGGCGGGCGGTGACGTAGGAGTAGTTCGGCTCGCGCTCGACCAGGGTGCGCGCGGTCATCACCAGGGCGGTGTTGACGTCCTTCTCGGCGACGCCGTCGTAGAGGTTCTTCAGGGTCTCGCGCTCGATCAGCGCGCCGTCCACCTCGGCCAGGCCTTCGCAGGCTTCGCTGATGATGGTGTTCAGGCGGCCCATGTCCAGCGGCGACAGGCTGCCGTCGGCGCGGGTGATGCGGATGCTCGGGTGCGGCTGGGCGACGTCGCTGGCGGCGCCGGCGTTCTTGCGCTCGGCGGCGCGGGCTTCGCGGTAGATCACGTAGTCGCGGGCGACCTTCTGCTCGCCGGCGCGCATCAGGGCCAGTTCGACCTGGTCCTGGATCTCTTCGATGTGGATGGTGCCGCCGGACGGCATGCGGCGCTTGAAGGTGGCGGTGACCTGCTCGGTCAGGCGGCGCACGGTGTCATGGATACGCGACGAGGCGGCGGCGGTGCCGCCTTCCACGGCGAGGAACGCCTTGGTGATGGCCACGGTGATCTTGTCATCGGTGTAGGGGACTACGGTGCCGTTGCGCTTGATCACGCGCAGCTGGCCCGGCGCGGTGGCGGCCAGATCCTGCGACGAATCGGCGGCCTGCGGCGCGCTGGCCTGCGGGTTCTCGCGTGTGGTGTCGGTATGCATGGGTGGGTATCTCCACGTTCTCGTAATGGTTTTGCTAGCGGGCGCCGGGGCGCCCATTCCCTTGAATCGATAAAGAGCCGGGCAGCCGGCCTCGCGGCGGCTGCTTCATTCGAATGCTGAGGGTGGGGACTGTGAGTGCCTCCCTGGCCCTGGCGGGTTCGTGGCGTTTTGCCGTCGAACACAATACCTAGTGGTGTTGACTGTCTGTTTACAGCGTCCGTTGCAACACCCGTACCGCTTTTCCAACGTCATGAAGGGCTCCTTGCGGTGAGCGCCGTCGATGCTTTCAGTACGTCTGGAAAATGCTTTTTTGCGGAGCCGCCGGAGCCATCAGAGTGGTCCGTGCGCGGTTGGTTCCGTTGTAGCCGTTCGTGCGCTCGAAACCCAAGATATAGGGGGTGGCGACGATGGGGATACAAGATAATGCGCTAATGGGGTGTTTGCAAGGTGACAGTCTGGGGGAAACCTGTGGATAAAGTGTGGGTCTTCTGTGCGTGAGTCCTAGGAAGCGTCCGTAGGCCGCGGCAGCGCTGGAGAATGCCATTCGTCGCCCTCGGAAAGCACCGGCGCAGACCTACTCCCCAACCTTTCGGGGCGCGCACCCTACCCACAATATGTAGTGTTTGCAAGATGTTCCTCGCGTGCTGCCGCGCGGCCCCCGTATTGGCTACAATGCGGGCCGCTCTGAGGGGGCCGCACGGCGGCTCCGGGACCGCGATACGAGGAGGCTGTGTGGAGCAAGAAGCCTGGCGCATCCTGATCGTCGAGGACGATCGACGCCTGGCCGAGCTGACCCGGGAATACCTGGAAGGCAACGGCCTGAAGGTCGACATCGAAGCCAACGGCGCACTGGCGGCGGCGCGTATCCTCGCCGAACGCCCGGACCTGGTGGTGCTCGACCTGATGCTGCCGGGCGAGGACGGCCTGTCCATCTGCCGCCAGGTGCGCCCGCAGTTCGACGGTCCGATCCTGATGCTCACCGCGCGCACCGACGATATGGACGAGGTACTCGGCCTGGAGATGGGCGCCGACGACTACGTGTGCAAGCCGGTGCGCCCGCGTGTGCTGCTGGCGCGCATCCGTGCCCTGTTGCGGCGCAGCGAGGCGCCGGAAGCGGGCGCCCCGGCGGCGGACAGCAAACGCCTGGCGTTCGGTCGCCTGGTGATCGACAACGCGATGCGCGAGGCCTGGCTGGACGGGACCACCATCGAGCTGACCAGCGCCGAATTCGACCTGCTCTGGCTGCTGGCGGCGAACGCCGGGCGCATTCTCTCCCGCGAGGAGATCTTCAACGCCCTGCGCGGCATCGAGTACGACGGCCAGGACCGCTCCATCGACGTGCGCATCTCGCGGATCCGCCCGAAGATCGGCGACGACCCGATGCACCCGCGGCTGATCAAGACCGTACGCAGCAAGGGCTACCTGTTCGTCGGCGAGGGCTGAGGCGCTTTTTTCCTGCGGGCCGGGGCGCGGGCGTCCCGGTCGGCCAGAATCAACAGCAGCGGACAGCGGCCGGGGGCTCGCCGATGAAATCCATCTTCCTGCGCATCTATGGCGGCATGCTCCTGGCCCTGCTGCTGGTCAGCGGCCTGGGCCTGCTCGGCCTGCACTGGATCAACGAGGTGCGCGGCGAGCACTACCGCGAGGAGCTGGCGCGCGGCACCTTCCGCCTGATGGCCGACAACCTGCAACCGATGACCGCCACCGAGCGCAAGCGCGCCCTGGCGCAGTGGAGCCGCTTGCTGGGGATTCCCCTGCAACTGCGCGGGCTGGATGAGCTGCGGATGGATGGACGCAGCCGCGCGCGCCTGATGAACGGCCAGGTGCTGGTGAAGCAGACCGCCGAGCACGCCGTCACCGTCTATACCCAGGCCAGCGCCGCCGAGAACCTGGTGCTCAGCGGCGAGGTGCAGCAGGTCAGCGAGCAACTGGCGCGGGCCACGGTCTATCTGCTGATGGACGAACTGGTGCGCTACCCGGCCAGCGAACAGCCTTACCACCTGGCGCGGATCGTCCGCGACAAGCGCTTCGGCTTCCCGGTGCACCTGCTCCAGGTCAAGGAGCTGGACCTCGACGACGACCAGCGCCGGCGGGTGGTGGAGGGCGACACGGTGATGGCGCTGGGCAAGGACGGCGACTCGATCCGCATCTTCGCCGGCATCCTCGACACGCCCTGGGTGCTGGAGCTGGGCCCACTGTTCCAGATGAACCTCTATCCGCCGCAGCTGCTGTTGCTGCTCGGCGCGCTGTGCCTGAGCTTCATCGGCCTGATCACCTACCTGCTGGTGCGTCGTCTGGAGCAGCGCCTGCGCAGCCTGGAGGCGGCCGCCACGCGGATCGCCCGCGGCAGCCTGGATACTCGCGTCGAGGTGCGCGGTGGCGACTCGGTGGGACGCCTGGGCGCGGCCTTCAACCATATGGCCGAGCACATCCACCGGCTGCTGACGGTGCAGCGCGAGATGGTTCGCGCGGTGTCCCACGAGCTGCGCACGCCGGTGGCGCGGTTGCGCTTCGGCCTGGAGATGATCGAGACCGCCGAGACCGACGGCGCCCGCCTGAAGTACCTGGAGGGCATGGACAACGATATCCAGGACCTCGACAAGCTGGTCGACGAGATGCTCACCTACGCGCGCCTGGAACAGGGCTCGCCGCCGCTGACCTACCAGCGCCTGGAGCTGGGCGTGCTGGTGCGCCAGGTGGTGGAGGAGATCGCCCCGCTGCGCCGCGAGGTGCTGGTCAGTTGCGAGGAGGGCGCGCTGGTGCCTGAGGAGCTGGGCAGTTGGATCGAGGCCGAGCCGCGCTACCTGCATCGGGCCTTGCAGAACCTGCTGACCAATGCGCTGCGGCATGCCGATCGTCGGGTCAGGATCAGCTACCGGGTCAGCCTGGAGCGTTGCCGGGTGGATGTCGAGGACGACGGGCCGGGGGTGCCGGAGGCGCAATGGGAGCGGCTCTTTACGCCATTCCTACGCCTGGACGATAGCCGGACCCGTGCTTCCGGCGGGCATGGCCTGGGACTGTCCATCGTCCGGCGGATCGTCTACTGGCATGGCGGCCGGGCCTCCATCGGCCGCAGCGAGACTCTGGGCGGTGCCTGCTTCACCCTGGCCTGGCCGCGCAAGGCGGGTCTGCGCGACCGCTGAAAAGCCGACGGAAATATGGCGGCTAGCTATCTGCAAGTGCATGCGCAGACGTATTCCAGGCGTAGCGAAAACATATCGAAAGGCCAGTCCCGCCGGGCGTGGCGAGTATTCCGCCAGGGGCTAAAAAAGTCCTTTTCAGTTGGACTCGTTTGTTTATACTCCGGGACGCGGTGGCTAGTGGAACGCCATTCGAAATGCCCGCTCCAACGGCATTTTGCCGGGGTCGGATAACAAGAACAGCGTTGCGCAGCCGAACCGTCGAAGTCTTCCCGGATTGGGAAGGCCACTTATAAAAAATTGCAAGTTGGAGAGTGTGGTAATGGCTGATCGTGAGGTCGGAACCGTCAAGTGGTTCAATGACGCCAAAGGTTATGGATTCATTCAACGCGATAGCGGTCCGGACGTGTTCGTTCACTACCGCGCCATCCGCGGCGAGGGTCACCGCTCCCTGGTGGAAGGCCAGAAAGTGGAATTCTCGGTGATCCAGGGCCAGAAAGGCCTGCAAGCGGAAGACGTCTCCAAGGTCTGATTCCCGCAAGCAAAAGCCCGTCGCGAGACGGGCTTTTGTCATCCAGCGCATCCACCCCGCCAGGCCCCCGTTGGGTGGCCCCTCGCAGCGCGGGGTTTTCGTCGTTCAGGCGGTGCGCCAGGTAATTTCCTCGACGCCCCCGGCGTCGACCCGCAGCCAGCGGTCGGCGTCCTCTTCGCCCTGGTTTTCCTCCCAGCCGCCCGGCGCGCAGCGGATCTCCACGCCGAGCGCGGCATGCGCGGCCCTGGCGCAGGCGAGGTCGTCGTCCCAGGGCGTGCTGTCGCTCTCCAAGAACAGGCTGTGCCACTTGCCCACCGCCTTCGGCAGCCAGGTGACGCGCACCGCGCCGTGCTCGCCGCGGGCGGTGCACTTGAGGGTCTGGCCGCGCTCCTGCCATGGGCCGCAGGGTCCCAGCGCCTGTTCCAGCCAGGCGGCGACGGCCGCGTGCTCGGCGTCTTTCAGGTAGATCTCGATATCCGGTTGGCGCATGGGGTCCTCGGGGACGGTCAGTCGCGTTGCAGCCAATCGTAGCGCACCGCCACGCTGACTTCGAAGGGTTCGGCCAGGATTCGCGCGCGGCGCTCGGGGTTGACCCGCCAGCCGTGCGGGGTCATGGCCAGGAGGTTTTCCCGCGCGTCGTAGCTGTCCAGCGCCAGGCGAAACTCGAGGGTCTCGGTGTGGCGCAGGCGCAGTTGCGCGGGCAGGCTGGCGAGGTGCTTGTCGTCGGCGTAGTCGCGCACGTCGTCATAGAGCCGCTGGCGCAGTTCCAGCAGGTGCGCGCTGGCCGGGCCCAGGCGCAGTACGCCGCCGCCGGGGGCGAGGACGCGCACGGCTTCGTTCCAGTCGATGGGGCTGAACACGCTGGCGATCAGCTCGCAACTGGCGTCGGCCAGCGGCAGCCGGGCCATGCTCGCCACCAGCCAGGACAACTGCGGCGCGCGGCGGCAGGCGCGTTTCACCGCCTCGCGGGAGATATCCAGGGCATAGCCTTCGGCGCCGGCCAGGGCTTCGCCGAGCCGGGCGCTGTAGTAGCCCTCGCCGCAACCGATATCCAGCCAGCGTCGCGGCGCGCGTTCGGCGGCCAGTTCGGCCAGGCGCCGGGCCAGCGGCGCGTAGTGGCCGGCGCCGAGGAACTGGCGACGGGCCTCGACCATGGCGGCGTTGTCGCCCGGATCGAGGCTTTTCTTGTGCTGCACCGGCAGCAGGTTCAGGTAGCCCTGGCGGGCGCGGTCGAAGCGGTGCTCGGCGGGGCAGGCGACGCCGTTGTCGACCTCGCCCAGGGCGGCGGAGCAGAGCGGGCAGATCAGCATCAGGCGAGCAGCCTCACCAGGGTCTGGTAGTAGATTTCGGTGAGCAGCTCCAGGTCGCTGGCCAGGACCCGCTCGTTGACCTGGTGGATGGTGGCGTTGACCGGGCCGAGTTCGACCACCTGGGTGCCCATGGTGGCGATGAAGCGTCCGTCGGAGGTGCCGCCGCTGGTCGAGGGCTGGGTCTCGCGGCCGGTGACCGCCCTGATGCTGGCGGCCACCGCATCGAGCAGTTCGCCCGGCTCGGTGAGGAACGGCAGGCCGGACAGCGCCCATTCGACGTGCCAGTCCAGGCCGTGCTTGTCGAGGATCGCCTCGACGCGTTTCTGCAGGCCTTCGACGGTGGATTCGGTGGAGAAGCGGAAGTTGAACAGCGCGGTCAGTTCGCCGGGGATGACGTTGGTGGCGCCGGTGCCGGAGTTCAGGTTGGAAACCTGGAAGCTGGTCGGCGGGAAGAAGGCATTGCCGTCGTCCCAGTGTTCCGCCGCCAGTTCGGCCAGCGCCGGGGCGGCCAGGTGAATCGGGTTCTTCGCCAGGTGCGGGTAGGCCACATGGCCCTGTACGCCGCGGATGGTCAGCTTGGCGCCGAGGGAGCCGCGGCGGCCGTTCTTCACCACGTCGCCGACCAGGCTGGTGCTCGACGGTTCGCCGACGATGCACCAGTCCAGGCGCTCGCCGCGTGCGGCGAGGCGTTCGACCACCGCCTTGGTGCCGTGGTGGGCCGGGCCTTCCTCGTCGCTGGTGATGAGGAAGGCGATGGCACCCTTGTGCTCCGGGTGGTCGGCGACGAAGCGCTCGACGGCGACGATCATCGACGCCAGGCTGCCTTTCATGTCCGCCGCGCCGCGCCCGCAGAGCATGCCCTGGTCGTCGATCAGGGCGTCGAAGGGTTGGTGCTGCCAGGCCTGCAGCGGGCCGGTGGGGACCACGTCGGTGTGCCCGGCGAAGCACAGCACCGGGCCGTCGCCGCCGCGCCGTGCCCAGAAGTTGTCCACCTCCTCGATGCGCATCGGCTCCAGGGCGAAGCCGGCGGCTTCCAGGCGGCGCATCATCAGGGCCTGGCAGTCGGCGTCGAGGGGCGTGACGGAGGGGCGGCGGATCAACTCGCAGGCGAGTTCGAGGGTCGGCGAGAGACTCGGCGAAGAGGCGGTCATGGGGAGGGCATCCTGAGCGGGTCGAGCGGAAAGGGGGAATCTTAAAGCATAAACGCGGGCGAAGGGACGCCGTTTAGGCGAGCGGAGCCGGCTGTCCCGACGCCTCGCTCGACCTCAACCGCCGATCCGCTCGGCGCCGCCGGCCAGTTCCTCGCGCGGTTTCGGCAGCGACGAGAGCAGGGCCATGACCAGCGCCGCCAGGTAGGGTAGCGATTGCACCAGGAGCATGGCGACCCAGATCAGCAGGTCGCGGCTCGGCACGCCCTGAACCGCCACGATGCCGGCCGCCGCGCCCCACAGCAGGAGCATCACGAAGACTTCCTCGCGGGCCTCCGCCAGGGCCACCAGCAGGCCGTGGCTGGAGCGCATCTTCGGCGTGCGGAAGAACGGGATGCCGCGGGTGACGAAGCCGTACAGCACCGCCTTGGCAATGGTGTGCGAGAGCGACAGGCCGGCGAGGGCGGCGAAGAACGAGTCGCGCAGGTCGACGCCGACGGTGCGCCGGTAGAGGAAGAGGATCTTGCCGACCTTGAAGACGAACAGGGCCAGCGGCAGGATCGCGAAGATCAGCAGCGGCGGGTCGACGCGCTTGGGCACGATGATCATCGCCGCCGACCAGAGCAGCGCGCCGAGGGTGAAGAAGATGTTCAAGCCGTCGGCGATCCACGGCAGCCAGCCGGCCACGAAGTGGTAGCGCTGGCCGCGGGTCAGGCGGCTGCCGTCGGGACCGCGGCCGCGCAGCAGGGCGTCGGTATGCCGCTTCATGATCTGGATCGCGCCGTAGGCCCAGCGGAAGCGCTGCTTCTTGAAGTCGATGAAGGTATCGGGCATCACCCCCTTGCCGTAGCTGCGCTCGAAGTAGGCGGCCGACAGGCCCTTCTCGAACACCCGCAGGCCCAGCTCGGCGTCCTCGGTGATGCACCATTCCGGCCATCTCAGCTCGTCCAGCACGCTGCGCCGGATCATGGTCATGGTGCCGTGCTCGATGATCGCGTCGCGGTCGTTGCGGGTGACCATGCCGATGTGGAAGAAGCCCTTGTACTCGGCGTAGCAGAGCCGCTTGAAGGCGCTCTCGTGCTGGTCGCGGTAGTCCTGCGGCGACTGCACCACGGCGATCCGCGGGTCGCCGAAGTGCGGCACCATGTGCCTGAGCCAGTCGGGGTCGACGCAGTAGTCGGCATCGATCACCGCGACCACCTCGACGTCCGCCGCCACGTGGCCCAGGGCGAAGTTCAGCGCGCCGGCCTTGAAGCCTTCCAGCGGGGCGACGTGGAAGAAGCGGAAGCGCTCGCCCAGGCGCGCGCAGTGCGCCTCGACCGGCTGCCAGACGGCCGGGTCGCGGGTGTTGTTGTCGATCACCAGGACTTCGTAGTCCGGGTAGTCGAGGCGGGCAAGGGCGTCGAGGGTCTGCTTCAGCAGTTCCGGCGGCTCGTTGTAGCAGGGCACGTGGATCGACACCTTGGGCCGATAGGCCTGCGCGGCGGTGATCGGCAGGAATGGCCGGCGCCGCTTGCGCGTCCAGACCGCCTCGGCCAGCTCGTGGGCCTCGGTGAACAGCACGATGACCACCCCCAGCGCGCCGACGCCCAGCAACGCGCCGACGGTCAGGCTGAACCAGGTGCTGTACTGCTGGCTGTAGTCGTAGGCGATCCACACCAGCACCGAGGCGCAGGCGAACGAGACCACGGCGAGGAAGGTCCTCCCGCGCTGGCGCAGCGAGGAACTGTCGATCAGCAGCAGGGTGAAGGCGAGTACCGCGAGTACCGCCGAGGCGATGGCCAGGGCGCGCCACTTGGGAATCGGCACCACCGGCCCGGTGAAGTTGAACTTGGCCTTGCGGTCGGCGTTGTAGACGCCCCAGTAGGCGCCCACCGAGCCTTCGGCGCTGACCTTCCAGGGCTGGTCGAAGGCTTCGATGACGAAGTAGCTGTAGCCTTCGCCGTTGAGCGCGTTGGTCAGGCGCCGCAGGTAGATGGCCTGGTCCGCGGGTGTCGCCTCGGCGCTGCCGCGCATGCGCCCGTTGCTCGGCCAGCCGACCTCGGCGAGCAGCAGCGGCTTCCTCGGGAAGGCGGCCTTGAGTTCGCGCGCGCGTTCGAGCACGAAGTCCACCGCGTCGGCCACCGGCGTAGCCTCCCAGTAGGGCAGGACGTGGGCGGCGATCAGGTCGACGTGTTGCGCCAGTTCCGGGTATTCGCGGTAGACGTGCCACTGTTCGGCGGTGGTCACCGGAACCTTGACCGCCGCGCGGACCCGGTCGAGGTAGGCGATCAACTGTTCCGCCGTCACCTCGCGGCGGAACAGCGCCTCGTTGCCGACTATCACTCGCACCACGCTCGGCGACTCGTTGGCGATGCGGATGGCGCGGGCGATCTCGGCCTCGTTGCTGGCCAGGTCCGGGCCGAGCCAGATGCCCAGGCTGACGCGCAGGCCGAACGCCTCGGCCAGCGCCGGGATGTCGCCGAGCGCGCCCTGGACCGAATAGGTGCGGATGCTGTGGGTGTGCCGGGCGACCAGTTCCAGGTCGGTGCGCATCTGTTCGGCGCTGGGGTAGCGGCCGCTCTGCGGGTTCTGGTTGAGGCGGAACGGCGAGAAGGAGAGGCCGGAGATGCGTTCCGGCCAGTCCGGTACGCTGACCGGACGGTTGTACAGGGCCCAGATGCCGGTGAAGAGGGCGGCCAGGGCGACGATGACCACCAGGTTGAGCCCGATCTTGCGTGAAGACATAGAGATGAAACCAGGTTCCGGATGTTTCGCTGAACACGGGGCGGCGCATGCTACCCCGCACCCCCCGGGGTGTACAGGCGCCGGGCCGGCGGGTCTGTTGCAAGTCTAGTCCGGCCTGCGCGACGAGCCGTAAGAACGCAGGCGACGCGGCGGCCGCGGCTTTTTATAATGCGCGCGGCAATCCGCGATTCGGTTTCAGAGGTGGTTGGTGATGCAGGTGGATGAACAGCGCTTCGGCGGTATCGGCCGGTTGTACGGTCGCGAGGGGCTGCAACGCCTGGCCGATAGCCACGTCGCGGTGGTCGGCATCGGCGGGGTCGGTTCCTGGGCGGCGGAAGCGCTGGCCCGCAGCGGCGTTGGCGAGATTTCCCTGTTCGACCTCGACGATGTCTGCGTGACCAACACCAACCGCCAGGTGCATGCCATCGAAGGCTCGGTGGGCAAGGCCAAGGTCGAGGTGATGGCGGCGCGCATCCGGGCCATCAACCCGGCCTGCCGGGTCCACGCGGTGGCCGATTTCGTCACCCGCGAGACCATGGCCGAGTACATCGTCGACTTCGACTACCTGATCGACTGCATCGATAGCGTGGCCGCCAAGGCCGCGCTGATCGCCTGGTGCAAGCGGCGCAAGATCCCGGTGATCACCACCGGCGGCGCCGGTGGCCAGGTCGACCCGACGCAGATCCAGGTCGCCGACCTGAACAAGACCTTCAACGACCCGCTGGCGGCCAAGGTGCGTTCCACCCTGCGCCGCGACTACAACTTCTCGCGCACGCCGGGGCGCACCTACAGCGTGCCCTGCGTGTTCTCCAGCGAACAACTGCGCTACCCGAAGCCGGACGGCACGGTGTGCCAGTCGAAGAGTTTCGTCGGCGAAGGGGTGAAGCTGGACTGCGCCGGCGGCTTCGGCGCGGTGATGATGGTCACCGCCACCTTCGGCATGGTCGCCGCCGCCCGCGCCGTCGAGCGCCTGGCGGACGGCCGCGCGCTGCGGCCGTCGCGGCGCACGCCGGGGAACGCCTGATCAGGCGCCGACCGCCACCAGGCTGAGCAGGCGTTCGTCGAGCACGGCGAACTGGGCGTCCAGCTCGCTGCCGTGGCGCCACTCCGGCGACAGGTCGGTGAGCAGGCGCAGCCGGGCCTGGCCGTCGGCGCGCCATTCCAGCAGTTCCGCATGTTCGAAATAGAAGCGCTTGCCCACCAGCGGATAGAGCGCCTTGAACAGGCTTTCCTTCAGCGAGAACGCCAGGGTCACCAGCAGGCCGGTGCGTCGCTCCAGGTCGTCGGCGAAGCGCAGGCGCTCGCCTTCGGTGAGTATCTCGCCATGCAGGTAGCGCGCCCGTTCGGCTTCGAGCAGGGTTTCCACGTCCAGGCCGAGCCCGCGCCAGTCGCCGCGCGCCGCCACCAGGGCGGCGGCCCAGCGGTCGCCATGGGTGATCGAGCCGCTGATCGCGGCCGGCCAGACCGGTGCGCGGTCCTCGCCGACGGCCGGCGTCTGGGCGCGGCCATCGAGGGCGAACAGGGCGGCGCGTGCGCAGAGGCGCCCGGCGAGAAACTCGGCCTGGCGCTTGGCCACCGCGCGGAGGATGTTCGCCGGCGGCTGGATGCCGGCCAGGGCGAAGTCGCCGGGTTGCAGCAGCGCCGGGTCGAAGCGGGTGCTGCGCAGTTGCACGCCGGGCAGCGCGACGGGCAGCGGCCAGCGGTCGTCCAGTGGGGTGCAGAAGGAGGGGAGACGGTCGTTCATGGCGCGCATTGTGCCGGTTCCCGACGTGGCCCACCAGTCACGCGGCGCTTACACAAGATTGCAAAAGCGCAACAAAGGAAAACGGACCGCGAGGCCCGGTTTTGACAGACTGCGCCGCGCATTCCTGTGGAATGCAGGTGAGGTTGTTTGTTGATGACGGGATACTGTCCTGTCTCGACCTTTCAAGACGGGAGTCCCTCCGGGGACTCCCGTTTTTTTATGCGTCGGCGCAGGGTTCAACCCTGCCCGAAGATGTCCTTGAGGAACGCCTGCAGGTCTGCCCAGGAGCGCTGGTCGGCCTGGCGGTCGTAGCCGATGTCCAGGCCGTGGCCTTTGTGCGCGTCGGCGTCGGGGTTGGTGAAGCCGTGTTTGGCGTCGTCCTGGATCACCACCCGGTAGTCGGCGCCGGCGGCGTTCAGTTCCTGTTTCAGGGCGTCGAGGTCCTTGGCCGGGACCAGGCTGTCGGCGCTGCCGTGCTCCACCAGGATCTTGGCCTTGACGCTGCCCTTGCTGGCCGGGGTGGCGGTGCCGAGGGCGCCGTGGAAGCTCGCCACGCCGGCCAGCGGCAGGCCCTGGCGGGCCATGTCGAGGACGATCTTGCCGCCGAAGCAGTAGCCGATCGCGGCGATCTGGCTGGGATCGGTCTGCGGTTGCCGCTTCAGCAGTTCCAGGCCGGCGAGGAAGCGCGCCTTGGCGGCGTCGGCATCCCGGGTCGCGGCCTGCATGAAGGCCATCGCGTCCTGCGGGTGCTCGGTGTGCTTGCCTTCGCCGTACATGTCGATGGCCAGGGCGCTGTAGCCGAGTTCGGCGAGGTCGCGGGCGCGGCGTTTGGCATAGTCGTTGAGCCCCCACCATTCGTGGACCACGATGACCCCAGGGCGGATCCCCGGCTTGCTGTCGTCGTAGGCGAAATAGCCGACCATGCGCGTGCCGTCTGCGCTCCGGTAAGGCATCTCGCGGGTCTGGATAGCGGCCTGGGCGCTGGCGGCGCAGGCGATGAGCAGCAGGGCGCAGAACAGGCGCATGGCATCTCTCCGTGAAAGGGTCCCCGATCAAGATAGACGCTTGTGCGCGGGACGCGGGGAAAACCCTCGGTGCCGGCCTTGCGCCGCTCAAACGCGGGCCATTCGGCCAGGCAAAGCGTGCGCCGCTCATCTACCCTATGGGCGAGTCCCTTCCCCTCGCTAGGACACCGTCTGGATGCCTGACCTGAGTACCTGGAACCTGACCATTCCCCAGGGCCGCCCGGCCATCACCATCTCCACCAGCCAATTGCAGCGCGACTACCGCAGCGACTATTTCCAGCGCACCGCCGACGGCATTCGCTTCTGGGTGCCGGTGAACGGCAGCCACACGCGCAACAGCGAGTTTCCGCGCAGCGAGTTGCGCGAGACCCTGTCCAGCGGCAGGCCCTACAACTGGCGTTACGCCAGGGCCGACAACTGGCTGGAGGCGACCCTGCGCATCGAGGCGGTGCCCTCGACCCGGCGCATGATCATCGGCCAGATCCACAGCGATGGCAGCAATAGCGGCCAGGCCGCGCCGCTGGTGAAGCTGCTCTACCAGTTGCGGCTCGACCAGGGGCGGGTCCAGGCGCTGGTCCGCGAGCGGCCGGACGACGGCGGGACCAGAGCCTACACACTGATGGACGGGATTCCTCTCGGCCAGTCGTTCAGCTACCGCATCGGCGTGTCTCGCAGCGGATTGCTCAGCGTGTCGGTGAATGGTAGCGCCCTGGAGCAGCAACTGGACCCGCAGTGGGCCTACCAGGGCCTTTATTTCAAGGCCGGACTCTACCTGCAGGACAACCGCGGACCGTCCAGCGAGGGCGGGCGGGCGACATTCAGCGAGCTGCGCGTTAGCCATCAATGAGCGGTCGAGGCGTCTGCGCCGCGGACTTCGCGTTGTCGTGGCGCTTCGCAACTGCCAGATCTGGCAGGCGCGGAAGAAGGAAAACCTGGCCCGGAAAAAAATATCCGTATTTTTCCAAGGGGAAATAGGCCGCGCGATCTGGCGATTCTGGTACTTCAGTACAGGGAGCCGCCTTGGCGTATCGCCCCGAATAAATGTGACGTTTTGCGCAGCGCCCTTCCGGGTTTGCACGATTGGTATAGCCCTGGCTGGATGAAATTCACTCTTGCCGCTGGCCAGCGTAGTTCTTTGCAAGTCAAAAGTTCGCCGTCAATAATTATTGTGGATAACTATTGTTCCAGGCTTTTCCTGTCAACTGTGCGAAGCGTCAGCTTATTGCCGGTTTTTCCTCTCGCTATTGCTTTCTCCACGTTCCGAAGAAGTTCGGGCGTACAGGTTTCTTTGCTGTTTTCAGCGAGAACCATTCGTTTCAAAAATTCGAATATGTGGAGATTCAGAAATGAAAAATCAGGTGAATGCCCTGGCGGTTCTAAGTGTGGGTGAAATCGAACAAGTTTCTGGCGCCGGGACTTTCCTGGGCGATGCCATCATCAACGGCGTCTACGCGGCCAACTCCTTCCTGAACTCGCCGCTGTTCTCCAGCATCGGCAACGCGGCCAGCGCCATCGGCCTCAACCGTACCCACGAGCTGGTCGACCTGCTGGCCTTCCAGGTGCCTTCGGTGGCGGCGATCACCGTCGGCAAGATTCTCGGCGGGACCGACAACCACAATGTTCCGTTGCATTACAACAAGGAAAGCGGCGAAGGGCTTTACAGCTGATCGCAACCTGTTGAAAGAGCGATTCGATGCTCAGGCATCGAGTCGTTCCTGGTTAATGCATTGATGGAGTCGATGATATGAAACGCAGGAGTGTGCTCTTGTCGGGTGTCGCCCTGAGTGGAACCGCACTGGCCAATGACTCGATATTCTTTTCACCCTTGAAATACCTCGGGGCGGAACAACAGCGATCTATCGATGCCTCGCGAAGTTTGCTGGACAACCTGATTCCGCCGAGTTTGCCGCAATATGACAACCTGGCCGGAAAGTTGGCGCGGCGTGCGGTATTGACCAGCAAGAAACTGGTATATGTCTGGACCGAGAACTTCGCCAATGTCAAAGGCGTGCCGATGGCCCGCTCGGTGCCGCTGGGCGAGTTGCCGAATGTCGACTGGCTGTTGAAGACCGCCGGGGTGATCGTCGAGCTGATCGTCAATTTCGTCGCCTCGTTGCCGGCGTCGGCCGCCGCGCAGTTCGAGCGGATCGCCGCCGGGCTCAGCGGTGACCTGGAGGCGGCGCGCCAGGTCCACGAGGCGTTGCTGGAGGAGGCGAAGAACGATCCGGCCGCGGCCGGCAGCCTGCTGCTGCGCTTCACGGAGTTGCAGACGCGGGTGATCGCCTTACTGACGCGGGTCGGCCTGCTGGTCGACGATATTCTCAAGAGCGCCAGCAACCTGGTTACCCAGGGGGGGCAGGGCGACGGCCTGAATCGCTTCCGCGCGGTGTTCGGCACCCTGCGCCTGCCGGAGGTCGCCGACAGCTTCCGTGACGACGAAGCGTTCGCCTACTGGCGGGTGGCCGGGCCTAATCCGCTGCTGATCCGTCGCGTCGATGCGCTGCCGGCCAACTTTCCGCTGGGCGAGGAGCAGTTCCGCCGGGTGTTGGGCGCCGACGACAGCTTGCTGGAGGCCGCCGCCAGCCGCCGCCTGTATCTGCTGGACTACGCCGAGCTGGGCAAGCTGGCGCCGTCGGGAGCGGTGGACAAACTGCTCACCGGGACGGGCTTCGCCTATGCGCCAATCGCCCTGTTCGCCCTTGGCAAGGATCGGGCGAGGCTATTGCCGGTGGCCATCCAGTGCGGTCAGGACCCCGCTACCCATCCGATGTTCGTGCGTCCCGCCGAGTCGGAGAGTGATCTGTACTGGGGTTGGCAGATGGCCAAGACGGTGGTCCAGGTCGCCGAGGAGAACTACCACGAGATGTTCGTCCACCTGGCCCAGACCCACCTGGTGAGCGAGGCGTTCTGCCTAGCCACCCAGCGCACCCTGGCGCCCAGCCATCCGCTGCACGTCCTGCTCGCCCCGCACTTCGAGGGCACCCTGTTCATCAACGAGGGGGCGGCGCGGATCCTGTTGCCCAGCGCGGGCTTCATCGACGTGATGTTCGCCGCGCCGATCCAGGACACCCAGGCCACCGCCGGCGGCAATCGGCTGGGTTTCGACTTCTACCGCGGCATGTTGCCGGAGAGCCTGAAGGCGCGGAACGTCGACGACCCGCTGGCGCTACCGGACTACCCCTATCGCGACGACGGCCTGCTGGTATGGAATGCCATCCGCCAGTGGGCGGCCGACTACGTGGCGGTGTACTACGCCAGCGACGGCGACGTCACCGCTGACGTCGAACTGGCGGCCTGGGTCGGCGAAGTGATCGGCAGCGGCAAGGTGGCCGGGTTCCGCCCGATCACCGGTCGCAGCCAACTGGTCGAGGTGCTGACCATGGTGATCTTCACTGCCTCCGCGCAGCATGCGGCGGTCAATTTTCCCCAGCCTTCGATGATGACCTACGCACCAGCCATCTGTGCCATGAGCGCGGCGCCGGCACCGGACTCGCCAGGCGGCAAGAGCGAGGCCGATTGGTTGAAGATGATGCCGCCGACCCTGGTGGCGCTGGAGAAGGTGAACATCTATCACCTGCTCGGTTCGGTCTACCACGGTCGCCTGGGCGACTACCGGCAGACCGGGTTCCCCTACGCGCCGGTGTTTTCGGACAGGCGTGTGACCGCCAGCGGCGGCCCGCTGGAGCGCTTCCAGGCACGCCTGAAGGAGGTCGAGGCGACCATTCGCACGCGCAACCAGGCGCGCCGCAGGCCCTACGAGTACCTGTTGCCGAGCCGGATCCCGGCGAGCACCAATATCTGAGCCGGAGAAAGAGGACGGGGCGCCCCTGGGCGCCCCGTTGCTCTTAGCGGCCTTCGCTTTCGGCGGCGTCCGCCGGCGCGGCATGCCGCTGCTTCAACTGGCGGCGCGCCAGGAGGCTGCCGAGGAGGATCACGAACAGCGCGCCGAAGGCCGCCGCACCGTAGTGCAGGTAGGAATCCCATTGCGCGTAGGGCGCCAGCCAGGGCTTCAGGGCGCTGTCGGTGAGCAGCATGCCGCCGGCGATCCAGCCGAGCAGGCCGCCGCCGAAGAGGATGATCAGCGGGAAGCGGTCGATCAGGCGCAGGATCAGCTGGCTGCCCCAGACGATGATCGGGATGCTGATCAGCACGCCCAGGGAGACCAGGAAGAAATCCCCGGCCGAGGCGGCGGACAGGGCGATGACGTTGTCCAGGCTCATCACCGCGTCGGCGATGATGATGGTCTTGATCGCGCCGAGCAGGTGGGTGCTGCCCTTGATGTCGTCGCCGTTCTCCTCCTCCGGCAGCAGCAGCTTGATGCCGATCCACAGCAGCAGGAGCGCGCCGATTACCTTGAGGTAGGGCAGGTCGAGCAGGTGCAGGGCGAAGAACAGCAGCAGGATGCGGATCAGGATGGCACCGGCGACGCCGCCGAAGATCGCCTGTTTGCGCCGGTGCGCCGGCAGGTGCCGGCAGGCGAGGGCGATGACTACGGCGTTGTCGCCGCCCAGGAGGATATCGATGGCGACGATCTGCAGCAGGGCTGTCCAGAACGTCGGGTCGCTCAACCAGTGGATCAAGGTTGTACTCCGAAACGTGTAGTGAGGGTGGAAAGCCCGGGGCGGTGGCGGGTGGCGGCCGCCCGGCTTTCCTGCGGTGGTCTGGGACCGTCGGGGCCGGCTCCGGCTTGTGGACGGAGGCGGGGAACACTGCTTGGACCGGCGAACGCCCGGCCAGTGCCCGGAAAACGGACGCGCGGGTGGCGCAGCGCGTTCGGGCACGGATGTGACGCGGCGGATCGGCCGCGAGACACCCGGCATGCGTATTCCGCCGCCAGTCTGCCCGAGCAAGGTTTCACCCGCCTTTCAGGGCGGAGATGGCGCCGCACCCGGCGGGACGGTAGGCTAGTGGCCCGTGTGGCTGACTCGACCAGTCGAACGCCGATCACCGAGTCAACCGTACAGGCCACCAGGCCTTCGGCGCCGGGGGAAGCCCGCCGGTGCCATGGATGACCGTTCACCGTACAAGGAAACCCCATGCGCAGTCTTCTTCTCTCCTCGCTGGCCCTGCTACCCGCCCTGGCCCTGGCGCAACCCGACGCCTCGAGCTTCCCTTCCTGCCTCGCCGGCCTGCAGAAGAAGGCCCAGGCGCAGGGCATTTCCGCCGACAGTTATGAGCGCTTCACCAGCGGCCTGCAGGCCGACCTCAGCGTGCTCGACCTGCTCGACGCGCAGCCGGAGTTCACCACCCCGCTGTGGGACTACCTGGCCGGTCTGGTGGACGAGCAGCGGGTCAGCGATGGCAAGGCGATGCTCGCCCAGCACGACAAGCTGCTCGACCAGGTGGCCGCGCGCTACGGCGTGGACAAGTACACGGTGGTGGCGGTGTGGGGCGTGGAAAGCGACTACGGGCGGATCTTCGGCAAGCGTCCGCTGCTGACCTCGCTGTCGACCCTGTCCTGCTACGGGCGCCGCCAGTCGTTCTTCCAGGGCGAGTTCCTCGCCACCCTGAAGCTGTTGCAGGCCGGCGACATCCGCGACGCCGGCATCACCGGCTCCTGGGCCGGGGCCTTCGGCCATACCCAGTTCATGCCATCGACCTACGCGCGGATCGCCGTGGACTTCGACGGCGACGGTCGCCGCGACCTGGTGGGCAGCGTGCCGGATGCCCTCGGTTCCACCGCCAACTACCTGAAGAAGGCTGGCTGGCGCACGGGACAGCCGTGGGGCTATGAAGTGAAGGTGCCGGCCGACTTCCCCGCCAGCCTGGCCGGGCGCGGCAAGCGCCAGCCGCTGTCGGCCTGGGTCGCCCGTGGGGTGAGGCGGGTCGACGGCCAGCCGCTGCCGGGCGGCGACGAGAAGGCCGCGATCCTCCTGCCGGCCGGGGCCCAGGGCCCGGCCTTCCTGGTCTATCGCAACTACGATGCGATCTATTCCTACAACGCCGCGGAAAGCTACGCGCTGGCCATCGCCCTGCTTTCCGACCGCCTGCGCGGCGGCAGCGGCCTGGTGGCGTCCTGGCCGACCGACGACCCGGGCATCAGCCGGCTCGAGCGCAAGCAATTGCAGAAGGCGTTGCTGGCGCGCGGCTACGACATCGGCGAGGCCGACGGGCTGATCGGCACCAGCACGCGCAAGGCGATCCAGGCCGAGCAGAAGCGCCTCGGCCTGACCCCGGCCGACGGTCGCGCCGGGCGCAAGATCCTCGAGGCGCTGAAGGGCGCCCAGCCCTGATTGCGCCGCGCCGCCCGGTCCGCGGGCGGCGCTACCAGCCCTTCACCCCGGTCATGTCCGGCAGGTGGTGGGCGATCCCCTTGTGGCAGTCGATGCAGGTGGCTTCGCCGCTGGCCAGGGCGGTGGAGTGCATCTGCCGCGCGCGCACGCTCTGCCGGGTGAAGTCCATGAACTCGAAGTTGTGGCAGTTGCGGCATTCCAGCGAATCGTTGGCCTTGAGTCGTGCCCATTCGTGCTCGGCCAGCTCGCGGCGGTGATCGAGGAATTTCTCGCGGGTGTTGATGGTGCCGAAGATCTTGCCCCAGACCTCCTTGGAGGCCTGCATCTTGCGCGCGATCTTGTCGGTCCACTTGTGCGGCACGTGGCAGTCGGGACAGGTGGCGCGGACTCCGGAACGGTTGCTGTAGTGGATGGTGTCCTTGAGTTCGACGAACACGTTGTCGCGCATCTCGTGGCAGGAAATGCAGAAGGTCTCGGTGTTGGTCGCCTCCAGGGCGGTGTTGAAGCCGCCCCAGAAGACGATCCCGGCGATGAAGCCGCCGAGGGTGAGGAAGCCCAGGCTGAAATGCACGCTGGGACGACGCAGGACCCGCCAGTAACCGGCCAGCCAGGCGATGAGTGCTTTCATGCGGCCTCCCTCAGGGTTTGCGCGCCGCATTGGCGGCTTCTTTCTCGAGGATCTGGTCGATGTTCTCGAAGCGGTTGTCGACCAGCGGCTTTACGTCCTGTTGCGGCACATGGCACTGCACGCAGAAGTAGCGGCGCGGCGAGACGGCGGCCAGCGGCTGGCCGTCGCGGTCCATGTAGTGGGTGATGCTGATCATCACCGCCTGGGTTCGCGCGCTGTTGGCGCGGCTGTGGCAGGACAGGCACTTGTTGCTGTCCTTGTCGATGCGATAGCCGACGATGCTGTGGGGAATGGTCGGCGGCTGCTCGGGGTAGTTGCGCTCGCGTTTCAGGTCCTTGTTTTCCTCGGCCGCCAGCGGCGGCGCGGGGCGGCTTTCGGCCAGCGTGCCGCCGGGGCGGCGGCCGTCGGGGGCGGGCGCGTCCAGCGGGTAGCCGAGGTCGGCGGCGAAGGCCGCGGGGGCGCCGAGCAGGACGAGGAGCAGGGCAGTCAGCAGAGGTTTCATGGCGCGCTCCTCAGGCCAGGTTGAGCAGTTCGATGCGAACGGCGCACTTCTTGTAGTCGGTCTGCTTGGAAATCGGGTCGGTGGCGTCCAGGGTGACCTTGTTGATCAGCTTGTTGGCGTCGAAGAACGGCACGAACACCAGCCCCTGGGGCGGCTTGTTGCGCCCGCGGGTCTCGACCCGCGCGCGGATCTCGCCGCGCCGGCTCACCACCTTGACCTCGCTGCCGCGGCGCAGCTTGAGCTGGCGCGCATCCTCCGGGTGCATGTAGACCAGCGCGTCGGGCACCGCCTTGTACAGCTCCGGGACCCGCGCGGTCATGCTCCCGGTGTGCCAGTGTTCGAGCACCCGGCCGGTGGCGAGCCAGAACGGGTAGTCCTGGTCCGGCGCCTCGGCCGGCGGCTCGTAGGGCAGGGCGAAGGCAATCGCCTTCTTGTCCGGATAGCCATAGAACTGCACGCCACTGCCCTTGCTCACGTAGGGGTCGTAGCCCTCGCGGTAGCGCCAGCGGGTCTCCTTGCCGTCCACCACCGGCCAGCGCAGGCCGCGCGCCTCGTGGTAGGCGTCGAAGGGGGCGAGGTCGTGGCCGTGGCCGCGACCAAAGGCGGCGTATTCCTCGAACAGACCCTTCTGGATATAGAAGCCGAATGCGTCGACCTCGTCGTTGGCGTAGCCCTTGGCCAGGTCGCTGGCCGGGAAGCGGTCGACCTGGCCGTTGCGGAACAGCACGTCATAGAGGGTCTTGCCCTTCAGCTCGGGGGCCTTCGCCAGCAGTTCCGCGGGCCAGACCTCGTCGGTGGTGAAGCGCTTGGAGAATTCCACCAACTGCCAGAGGTCGGACTTCGCCTCGCCCGGTGCCTTCACCAACTGGTGCCAGAACTGCGTGCGGCGCTCGGCATTGCCGAAGGCGCCTTCCTTCTCCACCCACATGGCGCTGGGCAGGATCAGGTCGGCGGCCTGGGCCGAGACGGTGGGGTAGACGTCGGAGACGATCACGAAGTTGTCCGGGTTGCGCCAGCCGGGCAGCACTTCCTGCATCACGTTGGGACCGGCCTGCATGTTGTTGCTGACCTGGGTCCAGTAGACGTTGAGCACGCCGTCCTTGAGCATCCGGCTCTGCTGCACGGCGTGGAAGCCGACCTTCTCCTGGATGGTGCCGGCCGGCACCTTCCAGATCTTCTCCGCGGTTTCCCGGTGCTTCGGGTTGGTCACCACCAGGTCGGCGGGGAGCCGGTGGGAGAAGGTGCCGACCTCGCGCGCGGTGCCGCAGGCCGAGGGCTGGCCGGTGAGCGAGAAGGGGCTGTTGCCCGGTTCGCTGATCTTCCCGGTGAGCAGGTGGATGTTGTAGATCAGGTTGTTCGCCCAGACCCCGCGGGTGTGCTGGTTGAAGCCCATGGTCCAGAACGACACCACCTTGCGCTTGGGGTCGGCGTAGAGTTCGGCGAGGGCCTTCAGCCGCTCGGCCGGCACGCCGCTTTCGCGCGCGGTGCGCTCCAGGGTATAGGGCTTGACGAACTCGGCGAAGGCCTTGAAGTCGATATCGCTCCAGGTGTTGGCCTTGTCGGCGTTCTTCGCCTTCTTCTCCAGCGGGTCGTCCGGGCGCAGGCCGTAGCCGATGTCCTCGGCGCCATGGGCGAAGCGCACGTGGCGCTCGACGAAGTCGCGGTTCACCGCGCCGCTCTCGATGATGTGGTTGGCGATATAGTTGAGGATGATCAGGTCGGTCTGCGGCTTGAACACCATGGGCAAGTCGGCCAGCTCGAAGCTGCGGTGCTCGAAGGTGGACAGCACCGCGACCTTGACCTGCGGCGCGCTGAGCCGGCGGTCGGTGACCCGCGACCAGAGCACCGGGTGCATCTCGGCCATGTTCGAGCCCCAGAGGACGAAGCTGTCGGTGGCCTCGATGTCGTCGTAGCAGCCCATCGGCTCGTCCATGCCGAAGCTGCGCATGAAGCCCATCACCGCCGAGGCCATGCAGTGGCGGGCGTTGGGGTCGATGTTGTTGCTGCGCAGGCCGGCCTTGAACAGCTTGTTCGCCGCATAGCCTTCCCAGACCGTCCACTGGCCGGAGCCGAACATGCCGACCGACTCCGGTCCCTTGGCCTTGAGCGCGGCCTTGAACTTCTCGGCCATGATGTCGAAGGCCTGTTCCCAACTGATCGGCTGGAACTCGCCCTGCTTGTCGAACTTGCCGTCCTTCATGCGCAGCAGTGGGCGGGTCAGGCGGTCGCTGCCGTACATGATCTTCGACAGGAAGTAGCCCTTCACGCAGTTGATCCCGCGGTTGACCTCGGCCTTGATGTCGCCATGGGTGGCCACCACCTGGCCGTCGCGGGTGGCGACCATCACGCTGCAACCGGTGCCGCAGAAGCGGCAGGGGGCCTTGTTCCAGACCAGGCTGGTGACGTCCGCCTCGGTCACCAGGTTGCTGGCGCGGACCAGGATCGGCAGGCCGGCCGCCGCCGCGGCGATGGCGGCGGCGTTGGCCTTGGCGAATTCACGACGGGTGAGGTTCATCGATTGTCTCCTCGGGCGAGCACGGTATCGCGCGGTCGGTCATGGCCGCCGCGTCGTTGCTATCGTCGTCGTGCAGGATCTCGTGGTAGACCAGCACGGCGTTGAGCACTCCTGGCAGGTTCTGCAACTGGCCCAGGGTGTCGAGAATCTGTTCTTCGCGTTCGGCTTCCAGCACCAGGATCAGCTTGCCCTGCGGGCTTTCCTGGTAGATCTCCAGGCCGTCGAGCAGCGCCAGGTTGGCCTTCACCGCCGGCAGTCGCTCGGGTCGGCAATGCAGGATGAGGCTGGCGATCTGCAGGGCTTCAGGCATGTCGTGGAGACTCCTTGGTGGATAGCGCGCGCAGTTGGATGGCCTGGCTCGGACAGGGCGCCAGGCAGGCGCCGCAGCCGTTGCAGCGCTGGCTGTCCAGCTCGGCCAGGGCGACGCCGCCGGGGGCCGGGCGGAAGCGGATCGCGGCGGGTTCGCAGGCGTCCTGGCAACTGCGGCAGTGGATCCCGGCCAGGGCCAGGCAGGCTTCGCCGATCGTGGCGATCCAGGGGAAGGCCGGGCCCGCGCCATCGAACAGGCCGGCCTCGCAGCGGCTGGCGCATTCCCCGCACAGCGTGCAGCCGGCGCTGGAGAGGTCGAGTTCGACGAGCCGACCGGCGCCGAGCTTCAGCACGCCTTCCGGGCAGGCCTCGACGCAGGCGGCGCAGCCTGTGCAGCCTGCGGCGAAGTCGGCGGCGGTCCACGGCGGGCGACGCGTCGGCGGGTGCCCGCCGAGGCGGCGGAACAGCTCTCGGCGACTGCTCATACCCGACCTCAGGCCGGCGGCCCGGGCGGGCCGGCCAGTAGCTGGTACATCCAGACGCAGAAACCGAAGCCGCCGACCAGTGCGACGGACAGCAGCGGGAACAGGCAGATCACGAGAAACAGGAAGAGCCTGGCTTCCATGCCCTTGACGCGTCCCTGGTCGGGTTGTTCGTTCATTGGCCCAGCCTCTATGCAGGCGACTGTAGAAAGCCTAGACCCTACTTGCAGTACGGGCAAAAACCTCGCCGAGCCGGCGCGCGGCAGCCTGGAAACAGAGCGTTCGCCGGCAAACGCGAGTCGTTCAGCCCGGGTTCAGCAAGCGTTCAGGGGCGGTTCAGTACCCTGTCCGTACTCTGCAAGCCGTGAACGACACGACTCTCGCAGAACGGAGAAACACCATGAAAGCACTCAAGACTCTCTTCATCGCCACCGCCCTGCTGGGTTCCGCCGCCGGCGTCCAGGCCGCCGACAACTTCGTCGGCCTGACCTGGGGCGAGACCAGCAACAACATCCAGAAATCCAAGTCGCTGAACCGCAACCTGAACAGCCCGAACCTCGACAAGGTGATCGACAACACCGGCACCTGGGGCATCCGCGCCGGCCAGCAGTTCGAGCAGGGCCGCTACTACGCGACCTACGAGAACATCTCCGACACCAGCAGCGGCAACAAGCTGCGCCAGCAGAACCTGCTCGGCAGCTACGACGCCTTCCTGCCGATCGGCGACAACAACACCAAGCTGTTCGGCGGTGCCACCCTCGGCCTGGTCAAGCTGGAACAGGACGGCAAGGGCTTCAAGCGCGACAGCGATGTCGGCTACGCTGCCGGGCTGCAGGCCGGTATCCTGCAGGAGCTGAGCAAGAATGCCTCGATCGAAGGCGGCTATCGTTACCTGCGCACCAACGCCAGCACCGAGATGACCCCGCATGGCGGCAACAAGCTGGGCTCCCTGGACCTGCACAGCAGCTCGCAATTCTACCTGGGCGCCAACTACAAGTTCTAAATGACCGCGCAGCGCCCGCGAGGGCATGCTTCGATGGCCGGGCCGGAAGGTCCGGCCGCATCTCATCCGGAGGAACCTCATGAAACTGCTGGTAGTGGAAGACGAGGCGCTGTTGCGCCACCACCTCTATACCCGCCTGGGTGAACAGGGGCACGTGGTGGACGCGGTACCGGATGCCGAGGAAGCCCTCTACCGGGTCAGCGAATACCACCACGACCTGGCGGTGATCGACCTCGGCCTGCCGGGCATGAGCGGCCTGGACCTGATCCGCGAGCTGCGTTCGCAGGGCAAGTCCTTCCCGATCCTGATCCTCACCGCCCGCGGCAACTGGCAGGACAAGGTCGAAGGCCTGGCCGCCGGGGCCGACGACTACGTGGTCAAGCCGTTCCAGTTCGAGGAACTGGAAGCGCGCCTGAACGCGTTGCTGCGACGCTCCTCGGGGTTCGTCCAGTCGACCATCGAGGCCGGCCCCCTGGTCCTCGACCTGAACCGCAAGCAGGCGCTGGTCGAGGAGCAACCGGTGGCGCTGACCGCCTACGAATACCGCATCCTCGAATACCTCATGCGGCATCACCAGCAGGTGGTGGCCAAGGAACGCCTGATGGAACAGCTCTACCCCGACGACGAGGAGCGCGACGCCAACGTCATCGAGGTGCTGGTCGGCCGCCTGCGGCGCAAGCTGGAGGCCTGCGGCGGCTTCAAGCCGATCGATACGGTGCGCGGCCAGGGCTACCTGTTCACCGAGCGCTGCCGGTGATCCGTTCCCTGCGCATCCGTCTGATGCTCGGCGCCGCCGCCCTGGCGGTGCTGTTCATGCTGGCGCTGCTGCCGGCCCTGCAGCGGGCCTTCGGCATCGCCCTGGAGAACACCATCGAGCAGCGCCTGGCCGCCGACGTGGCGACCCTGGTCTCGGCGGCGCGGGTGGAGAAGGGCCGCCTGGTGATGCCCGAGCACCTGCCGGTGGAGGAGTTCAACCTGCCGGAGGCCAAGGTCCTCGGCTATATCTACGACCAGAATGGCGATCTGCTCTGGCGCTCCACCTCGGCGGCCGACGAGTCGATCAACTACACGCCGCGCTACGACGGCCGCGGCAACGAATTCCACACCACCCGCGATGCGAAGGGCGAGGAGTTCTTCGTGTTCGACGTCGAGATCGACCTGCTGCGCGGCAAGCAGGCGGCCTACAGCATCGTCACCATGCAATCGGTCAGCGAGTTCGAGAGCCTGCTCAAGGGGTTCCGCGAGCAGCTCTACCTGTGGCTCGGCGGCGCCCTGCTGGTCTTGCTCGGGCTGCTCTGGCTGGGTCTGACCTGGGGCTTCCGGGCGATGCGCGGGTTGAGTTCCGAGCTGGACCAGATCGAATCCGGCGAGCGCGAGAGCCTGAGCGAGGAGCATCCGCGCGAGCTGCTGCGCCTGACCCACTCGCTGAACCGCCTGTTGCGCAGCGAGCACAAGCAGCGCGAGCGCTACCGCCACTCCCTCGGCGACCTGGCGCACAGTCTGAAGACGCCGCTGGCGGTCTTGCAGGGGGTCGGCGACCAGCTCGCCGAGGAGCCCGGCAACCGCGAGCAGGTGCGGGTGCTACAGGGCCAGATCGAGCGCATGAGCCAGCAGATAGGCTATCAGTTGCAGCGCGCCAGCCTGCGCAAGAGCGGCCTGGTACGCCATCGCGAGCAACTGGCGCCGCTGGTGGAGACCCTGTGCGACGCGCTGGACAAGGTCTATCGCGACAAGCGGGTAAGCCTGCAGCGGGACTTCTCGCCGTCCTTCAGCGTGCCGGTGGAGCGCGGCGCGCTGCTGGAACTGCTCGGCAACCTGCTGGAGAACGCCTATCGCCTGTGCCTGGGCCGGGTCCGCGTGGGCGCCCGGCTGGGGCCGGGTTACTCGGAGCTGTGGGTCGAGGACGACGGTCCCGGAGTGCCTGCCGAACAGCGCGCACGAATCATCCGCCGCGGCGAGCGCGCCGATACCCAGCACCCGGGGCAGGGCATCGGCCTGGCCGTGGCGCTGGACATCATCGAGAGCTACGACGGCGAACTGAGCCTGGACGATTCCGAGCTGGGCGGCGCCTGCTTCCGCATACGTTTCGCTACAGTCTGAGACTTGGCGGCCGTTACCTACGTCTGAGGTGTTTCCGCGCTACGCTGAAGTCTGTTCGGCTGGCGCAGTTCCTTTGACGCAGGTACCGGGGATTCGAGCGGATGTTCAGTGGCAAAACCGACGACAGGGGCTTGTGGGCGGGCATCCAGGCCGGTGTGCTGTTCTTTCTCGCCGCCCTGGCCTGCATCTACCTGTCGCGCCAGCCCGCCACCATCGCTGCGATCTGGCTGCCCAACGCGATCCTCACCGCCGCCCTGCTGCGCGCGCCGCTGCGCCAGTGGCCGGCGATCCTGCTCTGCTCCGCCGTGGCCAACCTGGCGGCCAACCGCCTGTATGGCGACAGCCTGTGGATGAGCGCGGCGTTCCTGCCGGCCAACCTGAGCGAAGCGATCTTCGCCGCGATGCTGTTACGCATCAACCGGGTGCGCGAGGACTTCGAATTCAACCTGCATTCGGCGGTTCGCGTGCTCTGGGCCGGCGCGCTGATTCCGCCCTTGCTCGGCGCCTCGGTGGGCGCGGTGCTGGTCAGCGTCTTCGGCATGGGGCGTTTCCCGGAAATGTGGGCGCGCTGGTACGTGGGCGATGCGATGGGCATGCTCGCGCTGCTGCCGTTATGCATGGCCAGCAACCTGGCGGCCTGGCGTCACGCTCTGTCGGGGCGGGCGGGAGTGGACAACGCGATGCTCCTGCTGGTGACCCTGGTGATCAGCTTCGTGGCCCTGACGCGCCTGCCCTACGCCTTCATCTACGTGCTCCTGCCGCTGCTGGTGGCCGCCGCCAGCACCAGCGTGTTCGGTACCGCGCTGATCGGTTGCCTGAACACCTGTTTCATCGCCGTGCTGATCGCCCTCGGCGTGTTCGTCCCCGAGTCGTCCCAGCAACGTTTCGGCGAGCCGCTGCTGTACCTGCCGATGGCCTTGACCCTCATTCCCGCCTTCCTGGTCTCGGTGATCATGGAGCGCAGCCGCCGCGAGCAGCATCAGGTGGCCATCGGCGAGGCGCAGTTCCGCGGCGCCATGGAATTCTCGGCGATCGGCATGGCCCTGGTGTCGCTGGAGGGGCGGCTGTTCAAGGTCAACGAGGCGCTGTGCCGGATGCTCGGCTATTCCGCCGAACGCCTGGGCGAGCTGTCGTTCCAGGAGATCACCTATGTGGACGACCTGGAACTGGACCTCGACCTGGTGCGCGACCTGCTCGCCGGGCGTATCAACTCCTACCAGATGGAGAAGCGCTACCTGCGCCAGGACGGCGAAACCTTCTGGGCGCGCATCAGCGTGTCGCTGGTGCGCGACGAGGAGGGAGTCGCCCAGTACTTCGTCACCCAGGTGGAGGATATCGACAGTCGCAAGCGTGCCGAGCTGGAGCGCGAGCGCCTCGCCGAACGGATCAAGCTGGCCACCGACGCTGGGCAGATCGGCATCTGGGAGTGGGACCTGGCGCGCAACCGCCTGCACTGGGATTTCCGCATGTTCGACCTGTACGGCATCCGCAGCGGTCCCGGGGAGACCACGGTGGAGCAGTGGAAGGCGAGCCTGCATGTCGAGGATCACGACCGCGTGCTGCGCGAGCTGGAGCGCGCCGTCAGCGGGTTGCAGAAATTCGACTGCGAGTTCCGTATCGTCCGCCCCAACCGCGAGGTTCGCCACCTGCGGGCGATCGCCACGCTGACGCGCGACGAGGACAACCGTCCGGTGCGGATGATCGGCATCAACAGCGACATCACCGAGATCCGCACCCTGGCGGAAACCCTGCACGAGGAAAAGGAACGCCTGCAGGTGACCCTGTATTCCATCGGCGATGCCGTGTTGACCACCGACGCCGGCGGCCGCGTGACCTTCATGAACCCGGTGGCCGAGGCGATGACCGGCTGGACCTTGCAGGACGCCATCGGCGCGCCCCACGAACTGGTCTTCAACGTGCTCGACAGCGACACCGGCGAGGCCTTGGAAAGCCCGGTGCGACGCTGCCTGCAGAACACCCGGGTGTTCTACCTGGAGGACGGCGCCACGCTGATCAGCCGCAAGGGCGAGCAGCACGATATCCAGAATTGCGCGGCGCCGGTGCGCACCCGCGATGGCGAGATCATCGGCACCGTGCTGGTGTTCCAGAACGTCACCAAGGCCCGGGCGATGCAGCGCGAGCTGAGCTATCACGCCTCCCACGATGCCCTCACCGGGCTGTTCAACCGCACCAAGTTCGAGGAGGAGCTGCAACGCGCCCTGGCCAACGCCCAGGAGCGGGCGACCCAGCATGCGCTGTGCTTCATCGACCTCGACCGCTTCAAGGTGGTCAACGATTCCGCCGGGCACGCGGCGGGCGACATGCTGCTGCGCGAGCTGAGCCGGATTCTCGCCGACCGCACCCGCGCCTCCGACACCCTGGCGCGGCTGGGCGGCGATGAGTTCGGCCTGCTGCTGTTCGATTGCGACCTGGCGGAGGCGGAGCAGGTGGCGAGCAAGCTCATCGAGCAGATCTGCTCGGTGCGCTTTCCCTGGGAAGGGCGGCTCTACGACGTGGGCGCGAGCATCGGTATCACCGCCCTTACCGCCACCTCGCGCAGCACCAGCGAACTGATGAGCCAGGCCGACGTGGCCTGCTACGCGGCCAAGCATGCCGGGCGCAACCGGGTTTCGGTGTACCAGTTCGGCCATGAGGAAGTGGAGCGCCAGCACCGCGACATACTCCTCGCCAGCGGGCTGCGCGAGGCCCTGGAGAACGACCGCTTCCAGTTGCAGGCGCAGGAGATCGTCCCGGTCGGCCCCCGCCGCGACGGCGACCGGCACTACGAGCTGCTGCTGCGACTGTACGATCCGGATGGCCAGATGACTCCGCCGGGCGCCTTCATCCCGGCCGCCGAGCGCTTCAACCTGATGGCCAGCATCGACCGCTGGGTGATCAACGAGGCGCTGATCAACTTCGGCGCGCGGATCGCCGCGGTGGAGGGCCTGAGCATCGGCATCAACCTGTCCGGCAACTCGCTCAACGACCCGCTGTTCCTGCCTTACCTGCTGGATCGCATCGAACACTCGCCGCTGAGGCCGGAGCGCCTGTACTTCGAGCTGACCGAGACGGCGTTGATGAACCAGTTGTCGGTGGCTTCGCGGATCGTCGCCAAGCTGCGCGACCTCGGCTGCAAGGTGGCGCTGGACGACTTCGGCTCCGGCCTGAGTTCCTTCAATTACCTGAAGAATTTCGTCGTCGACGTGATCAAGATCGACGGCAGCTTCGTCCGTAACCTGGACAAGAGCCCGGTGGACCAGGCCATCGTCGACTCCATCAACCAGATCGCCCACCGCCTGGGCGCGGTGACCGTGGCCGAGTTCGTCGAGAGCCGGGAAATCCTCGATCACCTGGCGCGCCTCGGGGTGGATTTCGCCCAGGGCTACGCGGTCGGGCGGCCGCAGCCGTTCGCCACGGTGCTCGACCAACTGCGCAGCGGGCTTCGTCGCCAGGAGCTGGGCTGAGCTTCAGGCTTCCGCCTGGTGCCGGTACGCGCCGGGGGTGAGGCCGGTCCACTTCTTGAACGCGCGATGGAAGGCCGAGGGCTCGGAAAAGCCGAGCTGCTCGGCGATGTCCTGGATCGATAGCTCGTCCCGACCCAGGTGGTAGATCGCCAGGTCGCGGCGCAGGTGGTCCTTGAGTTGCTGGAAGCTGCCGCCTTCCTCGCGCAGGTGGCGTCGCAGGGTCTGCGAACTCATGTGCAGTTGGCGGGCGACCTGGTCGAGGTCTGGCCAGCGCCGGCAGTCGCGGCCGAGCAGGCGGCGGATCTGGCTGGTCAGGCTGTCGCCGCCGTCCGGGCGCGCCAGCAGGTCGGCGGGAGAGTGCTGGAGGAACTGCTTGAGGGTGCGTTCGTCCTGCAGCAGCGGCATGCCCAGGTAGCGGGCGGCGAACAGCAGGCTGGTGCAGCCGGCGGAAAACCGCCGGGGGCAGGGAAACAGCAGGTCGTACTCGGCCTGGTGGTCCGGCGCCGGGTAGCTGAAGGTGGCTTCCTCCAGGCGGATGCGCTGGCCGATCAGCCAACTGGCGAGGCGGTGCCAGATCACCAGCAGGCTTTCGGCGAGGAAGTGATCCGGGTCCGACAGGTGGCGTTCCTCGAGGCTCAGGCGCACCAGGTCGCCGTCGCGCCGCAGGTGGATCAGCGGCGCCTGGGGGAACAGGCCGTAGAACAGTTCGCCGCGCTGCAGGGCCTTTTCCAGGGTCCGGCAATGAATCAGGGTGTGGCACATCATGGCGAAGGTGCCGCGCTTGCTGCGGACTTCGCCGAAGCCCATGTATTCGTCGTCCAGCACTTCCCAGAGCAACTGCATCAGGCGGGTGAACTGCTCCGGCGCGATGCGTGCCCGCGGTTCGTCCAGCAGGGCCGGCTGGATGCCGGCGCGACGCAGCAGGGCGGGGCCGTCCAGGCCTTGGCGCGTGGCCCCGCGCAACGCGGCGCGGACGAAATGGCTGGCGATGGTGCGCTCACGCATGGCGGCGTCCTTGTTGTTGGAACGGCGATGGTAGGGCGCCACCCGGAAGACGACAAGGGTGGTGGCGGACTCCCGCCATGCTCGCGCGGCACAGCCGGCCCGCCGGGCGGTAATCCGCCACGCTTAGCCCGCTATGCAATTTTCATTTATTATTTAACTTGTTGATATATAAGGATTTTATTTAGATAAAGAGCATCCTGGCACAGCCTCTGCAATGCCTGGGCAAGGTTCCGCCGCGGCGGTTCACGACAAAAAATCTCCCCAGCAAGGGGGGTAACGCTACCGGTGAGCGCGTTCCAGGGAACTGGCGAAGCGCCCCCGTGAGGACTCTGCCCATGACCAAACAACCCTTCTACAAGAGCCTGTACGTGCAGGTTCTGGTCGCCATCGCCATCGGTATCGCGCTCGGCCACTGGTACCCGGAAACGGCGGTGGCGATGAAGCCGTTCGGCGACGGCTTCGTCAAACTGATCAAGATGGCCATCGCGCCGATCATCTTCTGCACCGTGGTCACCGGCATCGCCGGCATGCAGAGCATGAAGTCGGTCGGCAAGACCGGCGGCATGGCGCTGCTGTACTTCGAGGTCGTCTCCACCGTGGCCCTGATCATCGGCCTGGTAGTGGTCAACGTGGTCCAGCCGGGCGCCGGCATGCACGTCGACCCGAACACCCTCGACACCAGCAAGATCGCTGCCTACGCCGCTGCCGGCGAGAAGCAGAGCACCGTCGACTTCCTGATGAACGTGATCCCCGGCACCGTGGTCGGCGCGTTCGCCAACGGCGACATCCTCCAGGTCCTGTTCTTCTCCGTGCTCTTCGGCTACGCCCTGCATCGCCTGGGCAGCTACGGCAAGCCGGTGTTCGAGTTCATCGAGCGCGTCTCCCACGTGATGTTCAACATCATCAACGTGATCATGAAGGTCGCCCCGATCGGCGCGTTCGGCGCCATGGCCTTCACCATCGGCGCCTACGGCGTGGGTTCGCTGGTGCAGCTCGGCCAACTGATGCTGTGCTTCTACATCACCTGCATCCTGTTCGTGCTCATCGTCCTCGGCGGCATCGCCCGCGCCCACGGCTTCAGCATCCTGCGCTTCATCAAGTACATCCGCGAGGAGCTGCTGATCGTGCTGGGCACCTCGTCTTCCGAGTCGGCCCTGCCGCGGATGATCGACAAGATGGAGAAGCTCGGCTGCAACAAGTCGGTGGTCGGCCTGGTGATTCCCACCGGTTACTCCTTCAACCTCGACGGCACCTCGATCTACCTGACCATGGCCGCGGTGTTCATCGCCCAGGCCACCGATACGCCGATGGACATCACCCACCAGATCACCCTGCTGCTGGTGCTGCTGATCGCTTCCAAGGGCGCCGCCGGCGTCACCGGCAGCGGCTTCATCGTGCTCGCCGCGACCCTTTCCGCCGTCGGCCACCTGCCGGTCGCCGGCCTGGCGCTGATCCTCGGCATCGACCGCTTCATGTCCGAAGCCCGCGCGCTGACCAACCTGGTCGGCAACGGCGTGGCCACGGTAGTGGTTTCCAAGTGGTGCAAGCAGCTCGACGAGGGCACCTTGCAGCGCGAACTGGCCGGCGAGGGCAACGCTTCGTCGCCTGCCAGCGATATTCCGGTGGGCGGCCGCGAAGCGGTCTAAGCTCAAACCTGTTCGGCAGGGGGAAGTGAAGAGCTCCCTGCCGCCCTTCGAACCCGCCCTCGTGGCGGGTTTTTTTATGCCTCGGCGGCGGCCTGCTCGCGCAGCCAGGCGAGGAACAGCGAGAGGGGCGCTCGTTGCGCCGCTCCTGGCAGGCTCACCGCGTAATAGGCGAAGCGGCTCGGCCAGGGCCGCTCGAGGGCGACCGCCAGGCGGCCGCTGGCGATCTCGGCGCGGGCATGGATCTCCCGTACCAGCGCGATACCCTGGCCGGCCTCGGCGGCGCGAACCAGCAGCAGGTCGTCGGCGAAAGCCGGACCTCTCTCGCTGCGCGGGTCGTCCTCCACCCCCATCGCCCGCAGCCACAGGCGCCAGTCATTGCGCTCCGACTCCTGCAACAGTGGGTAGGCCAGGCAATCGATCGCTTCGCGGATCTCAGGACCTTCCGCCAGCAGGCGCGGGCTGGCCACCGGGATCAGCGGCGGGGCCATCAGTGCCTGCACGTCGAGTCCGGGGTAGTCGCCGAGCCCGTGGCGGATGGCGACGTCGATTCGTTCCCGGCGCAGGTCGGCGAGCAGTGCCGTAGCCTCCACGCGGACTTCCACCTGCGGGTGCGACGCGCTGAATTGACCGAGGCGCGGCACCAGCCAGGTGGCGGCGAAGGAGGGCTCGGTGCTGACCGTGAGGGTCTGGCGGGCATTGATCGCCTCCAGCTGGGCAAGGCTCGCGGTGATCTGCTCGAAGGCCTGGCGGAGGCCGGGATAGACCTGCTCGCCCTCCGGCGTCAGGCGCATGCCATGGCTGAAGCGCTGGAACAGGACGACGCCGGTGCGCGCCTGCAGAGCCCTGAGCTGCTGGCTTACCGCGCCGGGAGTGACGCCCATGGCCGCGGCCGCGCGGGTGAGATTGCCATGGCGGGCGGTTTCGACGAAAGCGCGTAGCGCGAGGAGCGGGAGGACGGCACCCATGAATTCAGTTTTTCTATAAACAGGTTGTAGAAAGGATCGTTTTTCATCCGCCGGCCTGGGCTTCAGCATGTGTGGCGAAACGAGAGACTTTAGCCTAGCTGCTTTCTTCGGTGTGCGGGAAGCGGCCGAGGCGGTTTCCCCGGTCGGCGCCGCCCCCATCGCCCAGGCGCCGGATAGTCCAGCGCTGCAAGGATACTTGCCATGCCTTCCCTCCAGCTCTACAGCGACAGTTCACCCAACGGATTCAAGATCACCATCGCCCTCGAGGAACTGGGGCTGCCCTACGCACTGCACCACGTTCGCATCGACCATGGCGAGCAACGCCGCCCGGAATTCCTGCGCCTGAATCCACATGGCCGGATACCGGTGCTGGTAGACCGGGCCGCCGGCATCACCCTGTTCGAGTCGGCGGCGATCCTGCAGTACCTGGCGGAGACCAGCGGGCGGTTGCTTCCCGACGCCCCCCGGGAACGCTGGGAGGCCCTGACCTGGCTGACTTTCCATGCTTCCAGCATGGGGCCCATCCTCGGCCAGCGCGTGCATTTCGAGATCTTCGCCGAAGAGCGGTACCCGCCGGCCATCGAACGCTATCGGCGGCTCTCCGAGGAGGTTTTCGCCACCCTCGACCAGCGCCTGGCCGGACGGCCCTGGCTGGCCGGTGAGCAATACTCCATCGCCGATATCGCCACCTTCGGCTGGACCCATACGGCGCGGATTGTCGACTTCGACTTCAGCCATTATCGCCACCTGGACGACTGGCACCGGCGCATGGCCCTGCGGCCTGCGGTGCAGCGCGGGATCCTCCTGCCGGAACCGGCGGTGGGTCCATGAGCGCCCTGCTGCAAGGCGCCTCGGCGCCGGCCTTCGTCGGGCACCCTGGCTATCGGCGCATGTTCGCCGCAGACGCGCTGACCCTGGGCCTGTTCCTGCCGTTGCGTTTCTACCAGGGCGACATGCGGGTGCTGCTGGGCCAGGCGCGGTTGGTCGAAGAAATCGATCGACTGGGATTCGCCGCCGTCTGGGTACGCGACGTACCGCTGTTCGACCCACGCTTCGGCGATGCCGGACAAGTGTTCGACCCGTTCACCTACCTTGGCTATCTGGCCGCGCGGACCCGCCGTATCGCCCTGGCCACCGGCAGCGCGGTGCTTGCCCTGCGCCAACCGGTCGACCTGGCCAAGGCCGCGGCGAGCGTCGACCGGTTGTCCGGCGGACGCCTGGTGCTGGGCCTCGCCTCCGGCGACCGGCCGGTGGAGTTCCCCGCCTACGGGTTGGAGCATGCGCAGCGCGGCGAGCGGTTCGCCCAGGGCCTGGACTACCTGCGCCAACTGCTGCACGGCTGCCGGCACGTCGCCTCGCCGCTCGGTACGCTGGACGACGCCGAACTGTTGCCGCGTCCGCCGGCCGGCGCCATCCCGCTGGTCGTCACCGGCTCCGCGCGGCAGCCGGCGGACTGGCTGGCACGCCAGGCGGATGGCTGGCTGACCTATCCGGAGTCGACTGTCGATGCGTCCGGACCACGTCGCCTGGCCCGGAAGATCCGCGCCTGGAGGATGTCCATCGCGGACGGCGGGTTCCGCCCGCACATGACCAACGAATGGCTGGACCTGGTGGACGACCCGGCGTATCCGCGTACGCCGTTGCACGGCGGCTACGTCCTGCGCACCGGGCGCAACGGCCTGATCGAGCTGCTCGGCGAATGGCGCGCGGCGGGCGTCAACCATGCCGCCCTGGGCATCCAGTTCGCCGCCAGGCCGGCAGCGGAAGTCATCCAGGAACTGGCCGAGGAGGTGCTGCCGTTGTTCCCGTCCCACCCGGGCGTGCAGCCGGCGAGCATGGACTGGTAGCTGACCGATTCGGTCAACCGAGCCTGAGCGCTCGCGTCATTGAGGGCGCCGGCCGGCGCCGCCTACCCTGCGGAACCACTGACCGCAGGGAGTCCCCGTACATGCAACGGCAGATCTTCGAGACCGAACACAACCTGTTCCGCGATGCCTTCCGCGCCTTTCTCGACAAAGAGGTGGTACCGCACCAGGATGCCTGGGAAGAGGCCGGGGTGGTCGACCGCGCTGTCTGGAGGAAGGCGGGGGAGATGGGCTTCCTGCTGCCCTGGGCGGACGAGGAGTACGGTGGCGCCGGGCTCAAGGACTTCCGCTACGAGCAGATCATGTGCGAGGAGCTGGCGCGGATCAACGAGCCGGGCTTCATGATCCCGCTGCACTCGGCGTTGTGCGGGCCGTACATCGCCGAATACGGTAGCGCCGAGCAGAAGGCCCGCCTGTTGCCGGGGATCGTCCGTGGCGAGACCATCCTCGCCGTGGCCATGACCGAGCCGTCCGCCGGCTCCGACCTGGCCGGCATGCGCAGCACCGCGGTGGACAAGGGCGACCACTGGCTGCTCAACGGCTCCAAGGTGTTCATCTCCAACGGCCTGCTGGCCGACCTGGTGATCGTCGCGGCGAAGACCGATCCGGCGAACAAGCACGCCATGGGCCTGTTCCTGGTGGAGCGCGGCATGCAAGGCTTCGAGCGCGGGCGCAACCTGAAGAAGCTCGGCATGAAGAGCCAGGACACCGCCGAGCTGTTCTTCAACAATGTGCGGGTGCCGAAGGAAAACCTGCTGGGCGACGCCAAGGGCGGCTTCTTCTACCTGATGAACATGCTCGCCCAGGAGCGCCTGACCAACGCCTGCGGCGCGGTGGCCGGGGCCGAGGCGGCGTTGCAGGCGACCATCGACTACGTGAAGGAGCGCCAGGCCTTCGGCCGGCCGGTGGCGCACTTCCAGAACACCCGCTTCAAGCTCGCCGAAATGCGTACCCAGATCGACGTGGCGCAGGTCTTCACCGACCGCTGCGTGATGGACCACAACCAGAAGAAGCTGTCCCCCGAGGTCGCCGCCGAAGCCAAGCTGTTCACCACCGAGCTGCTGGGCAAGGTGGTCGACGAAGGCGTGCAACTGCATGGCGGCTGGGGCTACATGTGGGAGTATCCGATCTGCAGGATGTACGCCAACGCCCGCATCCAGCGGATCTTCGCCGGTACCTCGGAGATCATGAAAGAGATCATCAGCCGCGGCATGAAGCTCTGACGCCACGGCCATGTCGCGCCGCGCGGCGGGTGGATAGGCTGCTCGGCAGGCGATCCCGACCAATGCCCGGCGACCCAGAGGAGGGAGCATGAAAGGCCCGTTGTCATCGTTGAAAGTGCTGGATTTCTCGACCCTGTTGCCGGGGCCGTTCGCCTCGCTGCTGCTGGCCGACATGGGGGCGGACGTGCTGCGCGTGGAGTCGCCCGGGCGCATGGACCTGGTGCGGGTGCTGCCGCCGCACGTCGACGGCACCTCGGCCAGCCATGCCTACCTGAACCGCAACAAGCGTTCCATCGGCCTCGACCTGAAGCGGCAGGGCGCGCGCGAGGTGGTGCTGGAGCTGGTACGCGAATACGACATCGTCCTCGAACAGTTCCGTCCGGGGGTGATGGACAAGCTCGGCGTCGGCTACGAGGCGCTGAAGGCGGCGAACCCGCGGCTGATCTACGTGGCCATCACCGGCTACGGCCAGACCGGGCCGTACTGCGAGCGCGCCGGGCATGACATCAACTACCTGGCGCTGGCCGGCGTCGCCAGCTACACCGGGCGCCGCGAGCGTGGCCCGTTGCCGCTGGGGGTGCAACTGGCGGACCTCGCCGGCGGTTCGTTGCATGGCGTGATGGGCCTGCTGGCGGCGGTCATCCACCGGCAGCAGACCGGCGAGGGGCAGTTCGTCGACATCAGCATGACCGACTGCGCCTTCAGCCTGAACGGCATGGCCGGTGCAGGCTATCTCGCGGCCGGGGTCGAGCCGGAGATGGAGGCGCTGGCGCTGAACGGCGGCAGCTTCTACGACTACTACCGCACCCGCGATGGCCGCTGGTTCTCGGTGGGCAGCCTGGAACCGCAGTTCATGCAGCAGTTCTGCGCCGCCATCGGCCGCCCGGAACTGGCCGCCCGCGGCCTGTCGCCGAAGCCGGAAGAGCAGCGGGCGCTGAAGCGCGAGATCGAGATGGAGTTCGAGAAACGCGACTTCGCCGAATGGCAGGCGGTGTTCGCCGCCCTGGATGCCTGCGTGGAGCCGCTGCTGCCGCTCTCCGAGGCGCTGGAACACCCGCAGTTGCAGGCGCGCGGGCTGGTCGCCCGGGTGCCGCTGGCGGACGGCGGCAGCCAGGCGCAGATGGCCTGTCCGATCAAGTTTTCCGCCGGCCTGCCGGCGCCTCGCCACATCGGCGCGGCGCTCGGCGCCGACACCGTGGCGGTGCTCGAAGGCCTGGGCTACTCCGCCGAACGGATCGCCGAGCTGAAGGCGGCCGGGGCCATCGCCTGAATCACTCGCGGAGCACTTCGCCGGTGAACACCAGGGTCGCCTTGCAGCGCCGGCAGTAGTAGCGGCGCCCCTTGGCCACCAGGGTGTGGCGTTGCGGGGAGAACGGGAAGTCGTTGTGCTCCGGGCAATGGCAGCGGTACAGGTAGCGGGTGGTGGCGCGGCGCTTGACCGCGTAGGTGTGGCAGCGGTCCGGCGGCAGGCCGTAGATGCCGCGCATGATCAACTGCCACTCCTCGCCGTGGGGGCGGATGCGCGGGCCGAACAACTGGTGCGCGATCAGGTGCGCGACTTCGTGGGCCACGGTCTGTTCCAGGAAGTGCTCGCGGTTCTCGCGGTACAGCTGGGGATTGAAGCGCAGCAGGTTCTCGTCGAGATGGGCGACCCCGGCTTTCTGGCCGCGCAGGCGGAAGCTGACGGTCGGGCGGGGGAAGCTGCGTTGGAAGAAGTGTTCGGCCTGCCGATAGCAGGCCTCGACGCGGGCGTTGAGGTGTTCGGGCATTCGGGAAGACTCCAGCAGCGGGCGATTATGCCGGAGACAGGAGGGCGGGCGCAGGCGTCGGGACGACCGCTCGTCCGGGGTGCAGGATCAGGCAAGCGCGGCGGCGGGCAAGAAAAAACCGGGCGGCGGTTGCCCGCGGCCCGGTCGTACGATGCGTTCGCTGGACGTCAGCTGGTGTATTCCGGGCCGACCCCGCTGCCCCAGAGGATCACCGACAGGGCGATCATCGCCACCAGCACCACCAGGCCCACCGCCAGCACCGAGCTGGAGAACAGGAAGCCTTCGTCCTTGTGGATGTTCATGAAGGTGGGAATCCCCACGTAGAGCAAGTAGACCGTGTAGCTGATCGCCGCCACCCCGACGATCATTCCCAGCCAGAGGTGCGGATACAGCGCCGCCAGCCCGGCGATGAACAGCGGCGTGGCGTTGTAGGCGGCGAACACGATGCACTGGGTCAGGCTCGGGTTGGCGTCGTAGGTCCGCGCCATCCAGTGGATGAACGCGCCCATCACCGCCACCCCGGCGAGCATCGCCAGGTAGGTGAGGACCGTCATCTGCAACGCGCTGGCCTGGGTCAACTTGACCGGATCGCCGCCGCCGACCACCCAGCCGACCTGGGTCGTGCCGATATAGGCGGAAATCGCCGGAATGGCAGCCAGGATCAGGATGTGGGTCAGGTACATGTGGCTGATGCTTTCTTCTTCGCCACGGATTTCCTGCCATTCCTGATCGGGATGGGTGAAGAGCCCCCATACATGATGGATCATGCCGTTTCCTCCTCGTTCTTATGTGGTCGCCCCCCAGCGAAGCGCCGGGCGCGCATGGACAGCGCCACCCGGTGCTCGGCCGACCTATGCGACCTTATGTCGCAGTATAGGAACGGCCCGAGCCCGCGTCGCTCGCGGGTTTAGAGCAAATCGAAGCTTCACGGCCGGCTGTAATAGCGTTGCAGTATTTCCATCGCCTTGTTGATCGATTGCAGGCGCGCAGTGCTGCCGCCGCGGTCGGGATGGTGCTGGCTGACCAGTTGCCGGTAGCGCAGCTTGATGGCGGGATAGTCGACCGCGCCCTCCAGCTCGAACAGGGCGAGGGCGGCAGCCTTCTCCTCGCTGCCCTGCATGCGCGTCCAGAAACTCTGCAGCAGCCGCTCGACGTCGGCCTCGCTGGTCTCCCCCAGGTGACGCAGGTCGAGGTAGTAGTCGCGCAGCGGATCGCCCTGTTCCAGCGCCTGCGTGCCATCCACGTAAGGATGCAGGCGCAGGCTCAGCGGGCTGATCTCCAGGTGCGCCTCGCGCTCGGCCCAGAGGTGGTCGCGCAGGTGGTAGAGCGCGTTGAACAGGAGGAAATGGGTGCGGAACAGCACCAGCTTGTCGGCCAGTTCGCGATGGGGGATATGCGTCGAATGGCGGGCCTTCAGCAGCTGGATCAACTGGTATTCGGAAAGCCCCTCGGGATGCTCGCGCAGCAGGCAGAGGATCTGCCCGGCGAGGTCGAGGCGGTGGTCGAGGTCGGGAGTCATGGGACAAGACTAGCATCGGGCGTCGGGAGGGGCTGGGGTCGGCGTCGCTTTGTGCGTAAAATAGCCAGCTTTTCTCCTCGAACACCCGGATTCCAGAGCACCATGGGCACCCTTTCGGTCAATCAGAACAAACTGCAGAAGCGCCTGCGCCGCCTGGCCGGCGAGGCCATCACCGACTTCAACATGATCGAGGATGGCGACAAGGTCATGGTCTGCCTGTCCGGCGGCAAGGACAGCTACACCATGCTCGACATCCTGCTCTACCTGCAGAAGGTCGCGCCGATCCGCTTCGAGATCGTCGCGGTGAACATGGACCAGAAGCAGCCCGGTTTTCCCGAGCACGTCCTGCCGGAGTACCTGAAGTCGATCGGCGTGGAGTACCACATCGTCGAGAAGGACACCTACTCGGTGGTCAAGGAGAAGATCCCGGAAGGCAAGACCACCTGCTCGCTGTGCTCGCGCCTGCGCCGTGGCACGCTGTACACCTTCGCCGACGAGATCGGCGCGACCAAGATGGCCCTCGGTCACCATCGCGACGACATCCTCGAGACCTTCTTCCTCAACATGTTCTACGGCGGCACCCTGAAGGCCATGCCGCCGAAGCTGCTGGCCGACGACGGGCGCAACGTGGTGATCCGGCCGCTGGCCTATTGCAGCGAGAAGGACATCGAGGCCTATTCCCAGCTCAAGGAGTTCCCGATCATCCCCTGCAACCTCTGCGGTTCGCAGGAGAACCTGCAGCGCCAGGTGGTCAAGGAAATGCTGTTGGAATGGGAACGCAAATCGCCGGGGCGTACCGAGATCATGTTCCGCGCCCTGCAGAACGTGGTGCCGTCGCAACTGGCCGACCGCAACCTGTTCGACTTCGCCAACCTGCGCATCGACGAGAACGCCACGCCGCGCTTCCTCGACGTGATGAACCTCTGAGCCGCGCCGCGGGTCAGTTCTTCTCTCCGGTCTGCAAGGATTCCCGATGCGCGACTACGCCTGGATGTACGAATACTGCCTGAACCGCTTCGGCTCCAGGGAGGCGCTGGAAGCGCGCCTGCCGCAGCCGAAGAGCGCCGCCGAGCTGCGCGCGGTGGGTGACGACCGCTACCTGTCGCTGATCAGCCTGCGGATCTTCCGCGCCGGCCTCAAGCACAGCCTGGTGGACGCCAAGTGGCCAGCCTTCGAGGAAGTGTTCTTCGGCTTCGATCCGCAGAAGGTCGTGCTCATGAGCGCCGAGCATCTCGAGCGGCTGATGCAGGACGCCCGCCTGATCCGCCACCTGGGCAAGCTCAAGAGCGTGCCGCGCAATGCGCAGATGGTGCTCGACCTGGCCCGCGAGCATGGCAGCTTCGGCAACTTCCTCGCGGATTGGCCGGAAACCGACATCGTCGGCCTGTGGAAGCTGCTGTCCAAGCGCGGCAACCAGCTCGGCGGCTTGTCGGCGCCGCGTTTCCTGCGGATGGCCGGCAAGGACACCTTCATTCCCAGCGACGACATGGTCGCCGCGCTGAAGGCCCAGGAAATCATCGACAAGCCGCCCACCAGCCTCAAGGACCTAGCGGCCGTCCAGGGAGCCTTCAACCAGTGGCGCGAGGAGAGCGGCCGGCCGCTGTGCCAGCTGTCGGTGATGCTGGCACATACGGTCAATCATTGAGCTAGAGGCTCAGCCGACCGCTGCCGATCATCCACAGCGCCGCCAGCGCGAGGACCAGCACCAGCGCCGCGACGCTGCCTTCGGCGCGATTGCCGAACGCCGGCAGGCCGCGCTGGCGACGGGCATGCAGGAAGAAGCCCAGGCCTGGCGCGTAGAGGATCATCGACAGCAGCAGGTATTTCAGCCCGGCGGCGTAGATCAGCCAGACCCCGTAGAGCGTCCCCAACAGCGCCAGCGCCAGCATCGCGCCCGAGTGTGGGCGGCGCGCCACCAGCTTCAGGCAGAAGCCGGCGCAGAGCAGGTAGGGGATCAGCGCCATCGAGGTGGCCAACTGGATCAGCGCGTTGTAGCCCGAGGCGTTGAGGAAGGCCACCAGCAGCAGCGCAGAGATCAGCGTGCTGGTCAGCCACAGTGCCGGCGCCGGGGTTTCCACCGTATTGGTGCGGCCGAACAGTGCCGGCGCGGTGTGCGTTGGGCCACGGCTGGCCAGGTAGAGCATTTCCACCGCGAGCATGGTCCAGGCCAGCAGCGCGCCGCCGACCGAGACGATCAGCCCGACGTTGATCAGCGTGGCGCCCCAGGGGCCCACCGCCGCGGCCATCACCTGGGCCATCGAGGGGTTCTTCATCTGCGCCAGTTCGTGCTGCGGCACCACGCCCAGCGACAGCACCGAGACGCAGACCAGCAACAGCAGGGTGACCACGAAGCCGAGCAGGGTTGCGCGGCTGACATCGGCCGCGTGCCGCGCGTGGCTGGCATAGACCGTGGCGCTCTCGATGCCGAGGAATACCCAGACGGTGTAGAGCATGGTGGTTTCCACCTGGCGGGTGACGCTGCCCAGGGCCGGGCTGCCCCAGAAGTCCAGGTGAAAGGTCTCGATGCGGAAGGCCAGGGCTACGCAGAGGATGAACAGGGCGATCGGCACCACCTTGGCGAGGGTCACGATGGCGTTGGTGATCGCCGCGTTGTGCACGCCGTGGAGGACGAAGGCATGCATCAGCCAGAGCACCGTCAATTCGCCGAGCAGCGCCGGCCAGGTGGTTCCGTCGCCGAAGAAGGCCAGCGCGCCGAACGAGCCGAGGGCGCTGAACAGCACCACCAGGTAGCCGGCGTTGCCGACCCAGGCGGAAATCCAGTAGCCCCAGGCGGCATTGAACCCCAGGTATTCGCCGAAGCCTTCGCGGGCGTAGCCGTAGACGCCGTCGTCCAGTTCGGGGCGGGTGGTCGACAGCCACTGGAATATCCGCGTCAGGGTCAGCATGCCGACGAAGGTGATCGCCCAGGCGATCAGGATCGCGCCGGCGCCTGCGCCTTCGGCCATGTTCTGCGGCAGGCTGAAGATGCCGCTGCCGATGATGCCGCCCACCACCAGCGCGGTCAGCGCCGGCAGCCCCAGTTTTCCCTTGTCCGAATCGGCCATGTGGCACCTCCGAAACTGCATCCGGTATGTCGCGCCCGGCGCAGGCGGAGCCTGCGCCGGGGTGCGACGGCGGGAGGCGGCGGGTCGGTCCGCCGCGGCATGGTTCAGAAGCGCAGCGACATGCAACTGACGCCGCCGTCGATCTTGCGATATTCGGAGGTGTCCACCTCGATCACCCGGTAGCCGAGGCGGGCGATCTTCTCGCGGGTCCGGGGATAGCCGGCGGGCATGATCACCCTTTCGTTGACCCAGATGCAGTTGGCGGCGTAGGACTCCTCTTCGGGGATCTCGATGATGTTGAAGTCCTGGAACTCCGGCTTGCTGACGAACTCGCCGGCGGCCAGCAGGTTGTTGTGTTCCAGGTAGGCGAGCCCGGTCTTCAGGTGCAGGACCTTTTCCAGGCGCACCACCGAGCCGCTGAGGCCATGTTTCTCCAGGATCGCGATCATCTGCCGGGCGCCCTCGGCGTTGGTGCGGGCCGATTCGCCGATGTAGAAGTGGTCGCCGACCATCATGATGTCGCCGGCTTCCACCGTGCCGGGTGCCTCGATGCGCTCGACCTTGCCCGGATAGAAGCGCTGCACGGTTTCCTCGATGATCTCGGTCTCGCCGCGCCGCGATTCGGCGCCGGGGCGGGTGATGATGGCGCAGCGCGAGGTGCAGAGCACCGGGTCCTCGACGAACACCGAGTCGGGGAAGCGTTCGTCCGGCGGCAGCAGGGTGATGTCCACGTCGCAGGTCTGCAAGGCGCGGATGTAGGCGTTGTGCTGCTCCAGGGCCTTGGCGTAGTCCGGCTTGCCGAGGTGGCTGGAGGTCAGGCCGTCGACCAGGCTGCGGGCGGGCGTGCGAGCGATGATGTGCTTGAACATGACGATTTTCCTCGTGTGGGGACGACGAGGTCGTTGCAAGCCACGCGCCAGCCAACGCCCGGGAATTGCCTTGGAAATCCTTGATAAATCGGAGGATTTTCCTGGTTTTCCGAGGGCTTGGTTGATCCACGCCAAGGATGCTCGGTCGCGCTGCGTCGAAGATGGGACAACTGACGAGATTTCGACATCCGGGAAACCGAGGGGGAGAGCATGGCGCTTGTCGAGGAGCCGACGATTTCCACGCGAAGCGGTGAACTGGCCTGGTTGGTGGACTGCCTGGCGCCGATTTTCGACGGCCTGCGGCAACCGGTCACGGTGGTCGACCCCTCCGGTCGCTTCGTCTACTACAACCGTGCCAGCGGCCTGCTCGATGGTCTCGACCCGCAGCGGGCGTTGGGTATGCACCTGTTGCAGAGCGCTCCCTGGCTGGCGGCCGAGCAAAGCACGCTGTTGCGTTGCCTGGCCGAAGGGCGGCCGTCGATCGATACGCTGCAGGCCTACGTGGGGGCCGGCGGCGAGCTGTTGCAGTATCGCCACCGGGCGATCCCGCTGCGCGGGCGCGACGGTTGCCTGCTCGGCGCGATGGAACTCGGCGAAGTCGTCGCCGAGACCGAAGAGGCCGCAGGCCTGGCGGATTGCCCGAACATCCTGAGCGTGGCGCCGAGCCTGCTGCGGCAGTTGCAGCGCCTGGACGTTTTCGCCGCCACCGACCTGCCGCTGCTGATCCATGGCGAGACCGGCACCGGCAAGGAACTGTTCGCCCGTCGCGCCCATGCCCTGAGCCCGCGACGCAGCGGTCCGATGATCAGCCTGAACTGCGCAGCGATTCCCGAGACGCTGCTGGAAAGTACCCTGTTCGGCACCACCCGCGGCGCTTTCACCGGCGCCGAGAACCGCAAGGGCATGTTCGCCCTGGCCCAGGGCGGCAGCTTGTTCCTCGACGAGATCAATTCCATGCCGATGGCCATGCAGAGCAAGCTGCTGCGGGTCCTGCAGGACGGCAGCTACCTGCCTCTGGGCAGCCTGAGCCCGCAGCGGGCCGATGTGCGCCTGATCGCGGCGAGCAACCAGCCGCCGCGCCAGGCGATCGCCGAGGGACGCCTGCGCGAGGACCTGTACTACCGTCTGGACGTGGGCAGCCTGTGCATCCCGCCGCTGCGCGAGCGCCCCGGCGATGTGGAACTGCTGGCACGGGCGTTCGTCCGTCGCGATGCGCGCAGCCTCAACCCGCGTGTCACCGCTCTTGGCGAGCGGGCGCTGGCGCAGTTGCTGGCCTGCGACTGGCCGGGCAACGTCCGGCAACTGGAAAACGTGATCCGGCGCAGCCTGTTGCTGCACGGGGAGGGCGGCGCACTGCTGGATGAGGTGGCGTTCGCCGACGACGGCGCCGAGGCCGTGGGCGGCGAGGCCGCGCTCTCGATGAACAGCGCGGCGGTCGGAGGCCTGCGCGAGGCGCTGGCGCAACAGGAGCGCAACCTGATAGAAGACGCCTTGCGCCAGGCGCGCGGCAATCTCTCCCGGGCCGCCGCCCGGTTGCGGATTCCGCGCACGACCCTGCTCGGGCGCATGCGCCGGCTCGGCTTGCCGGCTTCCCTCGATCCGCCAGCCTGACAGGAGCCAACCATGGACAGCCACAGCCCGATCGCCACCGTCGCCCAGGCCCTGCGGCGCGCCGAACGCATCCTGGTCATCACCGGCGCCGGCCTCTCCGCGGACTCCGGTATGCCCACCTATCGCGGCCTCGGCGGTCTCTACAACGGTCGCACGGAAGAGGGCCTGCCGATCGAGGCGGCACTTTCCGGACCGATGCTGCGGCGCGATCCGGCGCTGTGCTGGAAGTACCTCGCGGAACTTGGCAAGGCTTGCCTGGCGGCCCGACCCAACGCCGGCCACGAAGCCATCGCCGAGTTGCAGAAGCACAAGCCGGAATGCTGGGTGCTGACCCAGAACATCGACGGCTTCCATCGCCAGGCCGGCTCGCCGGCCGAGCGGCTGATCGAGATCCATGGCGAACTGGCGCCGCTCTACTGCCAGTCCTGCGGTGCCGAGAGCGGCGGCCTGGAGGAGCATCTGCACGGCCAGTTGCCGCCGCGCTGCGCCGCTTGCGGTGGGGTGCTGCGGCCGCCGGTGGTGCTGTTCGAGGAAATGTTGCCGGAAGAGGCGATCGATACCCTGTACCGCGAATTGCGCAAAGGCTTCGATGCGGTGCTGGTGGTGGGAACCACCGCGAGCTTCCCCTATATCGTCGAACCGGTGCTGCGCACGCGGCAGGCGGGAGGCTTCACCGCGGAGGTGAATCCTGGCGTGACCGACCTCAGCGAGCGGGTCGATGTGAAAATGACAGGACGAGCCTTAGACATCATGCCGCAGGTGGTAAGTCACATTTATCGATAAAAAACTTGCATAGGATTGATCGAGAAGGCAAATTAGCCCGCTAGTAAAACTAATGAGACACGGTCGTGCCCATGCTTAAACGCTTAGCACCCCTCGTGCCCATGAGTTTCGTTCTGCTGCTGGCCGCTTGCGCCAGCCATTCGCCGGAGCCGCAGGTCGCCAAAGAGCCGACCGCAGCCAAGAGCAGCATCGACGTCGAACGCGACGCGATCGCTTGGCAGGATGTTGAGGACGAAGGGGCGGACAATTCATCGGCTGGTACGCCTGCGCTGGCGTCCAGCATCCTCGAGCGCGCTTTCGAACTGATCGGTACGCCGTACCGTTTCGGCGGTACGACGGCGAAAGGCTTCGATTGCAGCGGCTTCGTCGGCTACCTGTTCCGCGAGGAGGCCGGCATCAAGCTGCCGCGCTCCACCCGCGAACTCATCGATATGGACGTACCGCTGGTCTCCAAGGACGAGCTGCAGCCCGGCGACCTGCTGTTCTTCAACAACCGTGGCCGTGGTCGCGTCAGCCACGCCGGCATCTACATCGGCGATGGCCAGTTCATCCATTCCGCCAGCCGTCGCGGCGGCGGGGTGCGGGTGGACAGCCTGGACTCCAGCTACTGGAGCCTGAGCTACATGGAAGCCAAGCGGGTGCTCGAACCCGGCTACAAGGATGCCCTGACGAGCAAGCGCTAAACTTAAAGTTTTACTTTAAGTATTGCGTTTAACTCCTTGTCGTAGCAAAGTGGAAGCATTCCTCACCAGGAAGGCTTCCACTATGCATGCACTGGCCCGATTCTCGATCCTCGCCTTTGCTGCGCTGCTTACCGCCTGCGCCAGCAAAGCGCCGCCCCCCGCGCCCGCCAAACAGGTCGTATTCCGTCCGGCGACGAATTTCTCGCCCGCCGCCGACGATGTGCTGTTCCGTGCCCTCGGCCTGGTCGGCACGCCCTACCGCTGGGGCGGCAACACGCCCGATTCGGGCTTCGATTGCAGCGGCCTGATCAACTTCGTCTACCGCGACATGACCGGCATCAAGCTGCCGCGCTCGACCCGCGAGATGATTTCCATGCGCGCGCCCAGCGTGCCGGTGCAGGCCCTGCAGACCGGCGACCTGGTGTTCTTCGCCACCTCCGGTGGTCGCACCGTGAGCCATGCCGGCATCTACGTCGGCGAGGGTCGCTTCGTGCATGCGCCGCGCACCGGCGGCACGGTGCGCCTGGACAGCCTGCAGAACAGCTACTGGCAACGCGCGTACCTGGACGCCAAGCGCGTGCTGGTCGCGCCGTCGCCGTTGGCGCGGGTGCCCTGAGGCGGGGAGGTCCGGGCCGATGACCACCCGCACCCTCAACCTCGACGACAACCTCTACCGCTACCTGCTGGACGTTTCGCTGCGGGAAACCCCGCTGATGACCCGCCTGCGCGAGGAAACCGCGAAGCTGCCCAACGCACGCTGGCAGATCGCCCCCGAGCAGGGCCAGTTCATCGCCTTGCTGCTGACCCTGATCGGCGCGCGGCGGGCGCTGGAGGTCGGCACCTTCACCGGCTACAGCGCCCTGTGCATGGCTACCGCCCTTGGCGAGCAGGGGCGTCTTACCTGTTGCGACCTGCCCGGCGACTACCACCTGACTGCGCGCCGCTACTGGCGCGAAGCCGCTGTCGAGGAGCGCATCGAGCTACGCCTCGGGCCCGCCCTGGAAACCCTGCGTGCGTTGCTCGCCGAAGGCCTGGCCGGGCAATTCGACCTGGCCTTCATCGACGCCGACAAGGCCAACTACCCCGAATACCTGGAGGCCGCGCTGGCGCTGGTGCGCCAGGGTGGGCTGGTGCTTTTCGACAACGTGCTGTGGAGCGGCCGGGTGCTCGAAGCGCAGCCGAAGAGTGCGGATACCCGCGGCATCCAGCAGCTCAACCTGGCGCTGAAGAACGACGCGCGGGTGGACTACTCGCTGCTGCCGATCGGCGACGGGCTGAGCGTCTGTCGCAAGCGCTGAGCGAGGCTCAGCGTACGCCCCACGGCGGGCTGCCCAGGGCCTGCTGGAGAAACTGGACGAACAGCTTCACCTTCGGCGAGAGGGTTGCCGCTCGCGAATACATGGCGTAGATCAGGTCGTCCAGCGGCCGCTCCTGCGGCAGGGCCTCGACCAGCCGGCCGGCGGCCAGGTCCTCGGCGGCGATGAACAGCGGCAGCATCGCCAGGCCCAGGCCACGCACCGCGGCGTCGCGCATGGTCTGGCCGTTGTTGGTGTTGAAGCGTCCGCGCGGGGTGATCATCCGCGCCGGCTCGCCGGCCACCCGCGGCTCGAAGCTCCATAGCTGCGACGGGGTGTTGTGGCTGTAGCCGATGCAGGGATGGCAGAGGATGTCTTCGATGCGTTGCAGCGGGCCGTGCCGTTCCAGGTATTCCGGGCTGCAACACACTACCCGGCGGCTGGTGCCCAGTTGGCGGGCGATCAGCGAGCTGTCCTGCAGGCGGGTGATGCGGATCGCCAGGTCGTAGCCTTCCTTCTCGAAGTCGACGATCCGGTCGTCCAGTTGCAGGACCACTTCCAGGCGCGGGTTGCGCGCCATGAATTCCATCACCAGCGGCCCCAGCCAGAGCGTGCCGAAGCTCATCGGCGCCATCACCCGCAATTCCCCGCACAGGTCGTTCTCGCGCAGGGCCACGCTTTCCGCGGCGTTGTTCAGGTCCTGCAGCGAGGCCTTGGCCGACTTGTAGAAGAAGCCGCCGGCCTCGGTCGGCTCGACGTTGCGCGTCGAGCGGTAGAGCAGGCGCACGCCGAGGTGGCGCTCCAGGTCGCTGACGCGTTTGCTGATCACGGACTTGGACAGGCTCATGCGTTCGGCGGCGGCGCTGATGCTGCCCAGCTCGACCACGTTGAGGAAGGCCTGTATGTCTTCAAGGCGCAGGCTCATGGCGAATCTCGAAACAATCGGGAGGCAGACTGTCGCATGCGGGAGAACTCCTGGTAAGGGGATGCGCGCGTCGCACGTACGGGAAAGACAATGGCAGGGCAAGCGTAGCGCGCCCGGGGAATGGCATTGTTCTCGTATCGAGAACACCGTTTTCGCATTTTACCGGGCAGTAAATCGCTGTCGCTGTCACTACTCTTGATGGGCGGCGTGCGCTCCCGAGACCGCCCATGCTTGCCTCCCAGGAGGCGCTTCGTTTCACACCGCGCGGCGACGGACGCCGCCCGAGACCGGAGAAACACCATGTCCTTCACCTACAAGCGACTCGACAAGAACGATGCGGCGGTGCTGTTCGTCGACCACCAGGCAGGCCTGCTCTCCCTGGTCCGCGATTTCAGCCCGGACGAGTTCAAGAACAACGTCCTGGCATTGGCCGACATCGCCAGGTTCTTCAACCTGCCGACCATCCTCACCACCAGCTTCGAGGATGGCCCCAACGGCCCGCTGGTGCCGGAACTCAAGGAAATGTTTCCGCAGGCCCCGTACATCGCCCGCCCCGGCAACATCAACGCCTGGGACAACGAGGACTTCGTCAAGGCGGTCAAGGCCACCGGCAAGAAGCAACTGATCATCGCCGGCGTGGTGACCGATGTCTGCGTAGCCTTCCCGACCCTCTCGGCGCTGGAGGAGGGGTTTGACGTATTCGTCGTCACCGACGCCTCCGGCACCTTCAACCCGGTGGTGCGCGACGCCGCCTGGGCGCGCATGACCGCCGCCGGCGCGCAACTGATGAACTGGTTCAGCGTCGGCTGCGAACTGCACCGCGACTGGCGCAACGACATCGAAGGCTTCGGTGCCATCCTCGGCGGCCACCTGCCGGCGTACGCCAACCTGATCCAGAGCTTCGGCACGAAGAAGTAAGCCGGCTTCGCCGCTGTCCCGGACACAAGGCACTCCGACCATCGGGTGCCTTGTGTCGTTTTCCGTCCAGGTGTTTTCATCGGAACGCCGCTTCGCCGGAACCCGAGGTTCCGGCACGCCCCCCCCATGCACAGGAGAAACCCCATGGCTACCCAGGTCGTCAACGCTTCCCTCGGCACCACCCCTTATCGCGTGACCCTCGGCGACGACAGCCACCAGTGGCTGAGCGACGTGCCGGCCGCCCTCGGCGGTGCCGACAGCGGTCCCTCGCCGCACGAGATCCTGCTCTCGGCGCTGGGCGCCTGCACGGCGATCACCGTGGCGATGTACGCGCAGCGCAAGGAGTGGCCGCTGGAGGGTATCGACGTGCAACTGAACATCGTCGAGGAACGCACCAAGCCGGAGCCCTTCACCCATATCCGCCGCGACATCCGCCTGGCCGGCGATCTCGACGCCGAGCAGCGCCAGCGTCTGCTGGAGATCGCCAATGCCTGCCCGATCCATCGTGTACTCTCCGGAGAGGTCAGCGTCAGCAGCCAGCTACGCGACTGAACCCGCACGCACAACGAGGAGCACGGCATGAGCGACGACATCAAGGTATTGGGCATTTCCGGCAGCCTGCGCAGCGGCTCCTACAACAGCGCGGCGCTGCAGGAGGCGATTGGCCTGGTCCCGCCGGGCATGAGCATCGAGCTGGCGGACATCTCCGGCATCCCGCTGTACAACGAGGACGTCTACGCCCTCGGCTTCCCGCCCGCGGTGGAACGCTTCCGCGAGCAGATCCGCGCGGCGGACGCGCTGCTGTTCGCCACCCCGGAATACAACTATTCGATGGCCGGGGTGCTGAAGAATGCCATCGACTGGGCCTCGCGGCCGCCGGAGCAGCCGTTCTCCGGCAAGCCGGCGGCGATCCTCGGTGCCAGTGCCGGGCGTTTCGGCACCGCGCGGGCGCAGTATCACTTGCGCCAGACGCTGGTGTTCCTCGACGTTCATCCGCTGAACAAGCCGGAAGTGATGATCTCCAGCGCGCAGAACGCCTTCGACGCCCAGGGCCGGTTGCTCGACGACAAGGCGCGCGAGCTGATCCAGCAGCAGTTGCAGGCCCTGCAGCTATGGGTGCGCCGCCTGCGCGGTTGAATGCCTCGTCACCGGAGAGCCTGAACATGAGCAATACCGAAGAGCGTTGCGACCTGTCCTCCTCGCGGGACTGTCCGGAGCGCCGCGAACACCTGCTGCAACGGGTCACCGCGCGTGCCGCGGAAATCGGCGGCGGGATCACCGTCAGTCGGCTGATGCCGTCGCGCCAGCGGCGGATGATCGGTGCCTGGTGCTTCCTCGACCATGCCGGTCCCGCCGAATTCGAACCTGGCGGCGGACTGGCCGTGGGCCCGCACCCGCACATCGGCCTGCAGACCTTTACCTGGATGATCCAGGGCGAGGCGTTGCACCGCGACAGCCTGGGCAACGTCCAGGTGATCCGCCCCGGCCAGGTCAACCTGATGACCGCCGGTCATGGCATCGCCCACACCGAGGAGTCGCTGCCCGACGAGCGCCACGCCCACGCCGCGCAGTTGTGGATCGCGCTGCCCTACGAGCAGCGCGACATCGCCCCGGCCTTCGATCATCATCCCGACCTGCCGCGCTGGCAGGAGCAGGGGGTCACCTTCACCCTGCTGGCCGGTGCGCTGGCCGGGCGACAGGCGCCGTGCCGGCTCTACTCGCCGCTGCTCGGTGCCGACCTGGCCTGCCACGACGCCTCGACCCTGCAACTGACGCTCGACCCGCACTTCGAGTACGGCCTGCTGCCGCTGGAAGGCGGGTTGGAAGTGGGCGGCGAGCATTTCGCGGTGAACGAACTGGCCTACCTGGGCGACGGCCGCGACGGCCTGCAACTGCAACTCGACCCTGGCGCGCGGGTGCTGTTGCTGGGTGGCGCACCGTTCGGTGCGGAGATCTTCATGTGGTGGAACTTCGTCGGCCACAGCAAGGGCGAGATCGCCCGGGCGCAGAAGGCCTGGGAGGAGGGGGATGCCCGCTTCGGCCGGCTCGACGCCCTGGAAGGGCCGCGCTTGAGCGCTCCGCCGATTCCCTGGAAGATCGACGCCGAGTGAGGTCGATGTGCCGCCGGGTGCCCCGGCGGCGTCCTCGAATGCCTGTCGGCGATCGTTGTGGACCTGCGGCCTGGCGATTCGCCGGCAGCGGGAAAACTTTCTGCACCCATCGCCGGTCAGAACTCGCCTATCGCATGCACCGAACAGGAAGTGAGCCACATGCAATTCGAACACCTGGTCCAGGTCAACGACCGGACACTTGTCGACCTGCCGGTCCTCGACCGGCTGCAACTCTGGGAAGGCCTGGTCTGCCGTGCGCGCGAGCCACAGTATTTCGTCGTCGGCCTGGAGCGTTTCGAGATCCTCGTCGATGACGGCGACCGCCTGCACCGGCGCCTGTACCTGCCGGGTCTGGTGGTCGAGGACGAAGTCGTGCTGAAGGCGCCGGACAGTGCCCACTACAGTATCAAGCCGAGCGCCGAGGTGGCCGGCGGCAGCCTCGACATGACCATCGAGGAGCCGGAACCCGGCTCGCTGTTCGTGCGTTTCGCCTACTGCACCCGCTACCTGCAGCCGCTGGGCGACGAACTACCCTACGACGCCTTCGTCAAGCAGGCCTATATCGCCATGGATGTGGAGACCATCGCCACCATCCGCGACCGGTTCGGCGCCAGCGCCGCCAGCGGGAGTTGAGCGTGGAACACGGAAGCAGTTTTCTCCAGTCCGGCGTGGTCTTCCTGATCGCGGCGGTGTTCATGGTGCCGCTGGCCAAGCGCCTGCAACTGGGCGCGGTGCTCGGCTACCTGCTGGCCGGCGTGCTGATCGGTCCCAGCGTGCTGGGCCTGGTGGACAACCCGGAAAGCGTCGCGCAGATCTCCGAGATGGGCGTGGTATTGCTGCTGTTCATCATTGGCCTGGAGCTGTCGCCGCGGCGCCTGTGGGTGATGCGCAAGTCGGTGTTCGGCGTCGGCCTGCTGCAGGTGCTGCTGACCGGCCTGGTGATCGGCACTGTGGCCCTGGTCGGCTTCGACCAGCCGGTGAACAGCGCGGTGGTGCTCGGCCTGGGCCTGGCGCTGTCGTCCACCGCCTTCGGCCTGCAGATCCTCGCCGAGCGCAAGGAACTTACCCAGCCCCATGGCCGCCTGGCCTTCGCCATCCTGCTGTTCCAGGACATCGCGGCGATCCCGCTGATCGCCATGATCCCGCTGCTCAGCGGTGCGCACAGCGACGCCGGCGGCAGCGAACTGACCCAGACCCTCAAGGTGGTCGGCAGCATCGCCGCGGTGGTGGTCGGTGGCCGCTATCTACTGCGCCCGGTGTTCCGCATCGTCGCCCAGACCAAGCTGCAGGACATGTCCACCGCCACCGCGCTGCTGGTGGTGATGGGCACCGCGCTGCTGATGGAGCTGGCCGGCGTGTCCATGGCCCTCGGTGCCTTCCTCGCCGGCCTGCTGCTGGCCGACTCGGAGTACCGCCACGAACTGGAGGCGCAGATCGAGCCGTTCAAGGGCCTGTTGCTCGGCCTGTTCTTCATCAGCGTGGGGATGAGCGCGGACATCAGCCTGCTGCTCAAGTCGCCGTGGATGGTGCTCGGCCTGACCGTGCTGCTGATCGCCCTGAAGGCGCCGGTGCTGTACTTCGTCGGACGCATTTCCGGCGGCCTCGACAAGGCCTCGGCGCTGCGCCTGGGCGTGGTCCTGGCGGCCGGCGGCGAGTTCGCCTTCGTCGTGTTCAAGATGGCCCGCGACCAGGGCCTGTTCCAGAACGACCTGCACAACCTGCTGGTGCTTTCCATCACCCTGTCGATGGCCCTGACCCCGTTGCTGGTACTCGGCCTCGCGCGCCTGCTGGCGAAGGAGCCGGAGGCGACGAAGCCGCCGCCGGAAATGGAACGCATCGACAACGACGACACCCCGCGCGTGGTGATCGCCGGGGTCGGCCGCATGGGCCAGATCGTCGCTCGCGTGCTGCGCGCCCAGCGCGTGCCGTTCATCGCCCTGGACACCTCGGTGGAGACCATCGAGCTGACCCGTACCCTCGGCGCGATCCCGATCTTCTACGGCGACCCGATGCGCCCGGAGATCCTTCGCGCGGCCCAGGTAGAGAAGGCCGAGTTCTTCGTCATCGCCACCGATGACCCGGAGACCAACATCGAGACGGCCAAGCGCGTGCGCAAGCTGTATCCGCACCTGAAGATCATCGCTCGCGCGCGTAACCGCCAGCACGTCCACCTGTTGCTCGACGCCGGGGTCGAGCCGGTGCGCGAGACCTTCTTCTCCAGCCTGGAGATGAGCCGCATGGTGCTCTGCGGCCTGGGTCTGAGCGAGGAACAGGCGGACGCGCGGATCCGTCGTTTCCGCCGGCACGACGAAGAGGTCCTGGCCTCCCAGCACCTGTTCTACAACGACCGCGACGCGCTGATCAAAAGCGCTCGCGAGGCGCGGGTCGAGCTGGAGACGCTGTTCCAGACCGACCAGTTGGAAGACCGTGGCGCGGTAGCGGCGGAGACCCCGGAGAAACCTTCCCGCGCCTCCTAGCGCCCGACCCATGCCGGTACGCCGGCATGGGTGATTCCCCCGCCTGGGTCCATACTTTGCGGATATCGCAGTACGAAGGTTGGGATACCCGCGCGGCATCCCCTCTGTAGGGTGGAGGGCATCAGCCCAGCAGACGGCTGGACGCTTCCGCCGATCGAGGAACCTTATGCCTGTCGAACACCTGGACGTACTCATCGTCGGCGCCGGATTGTCCGGCGTCGGCGCCGCCTACCACCTGATGAAGCATTGCCCCGGCAAGAGCTTCGCCCTGCTCGAAGGGCGCGCGGCGATGGGCGGTACCTGGGACCTGTTCCGCTACCCCGGCATCCGTTCCGACTCGGACATGTTCACCCTCGGCTACAACTTCAAGCCATGGAGCGATCCCAAGGCCATCGCCGACGGTCCGTCGATCCGCCGCTACATCGAGGAGACCGCACGGGAGAACGGCATCGACCGGAAGATCCGCTACCGCCACCGGGTGCTCAGGGCCGACTGGGATTCCGCCAATGCGCGCTGGAACCTCGACGTGCAGCGCGGCGACGAGCCCGAGCCGCTGCGCATGACCGCGCAGTTCCTGCTGATGTGCACCGGCTACTACCGCTACGAGGCCGGCTATACCCCGGAATTCGTCGGTCGCGAGGATTTCGCCGGGCAGGTCGTCCATCCGCAGCTGTGGCCCGAGGACCTCGACTACAGCGGCAAGAAGGTGGTGGTGATCGGTAGCGGCGCGACCGCCGTAACCCTGGTGCCGTCGCTGACCGACAAGGCCGCCCACGTCACCATGCTGCAGCGCTCGCCATCCTACGTGATCACCCTGCCGCAGAAGGACGCGATCTCCAATTTCCTCCGCCGCTTCCTTCCGGAAACCTGGATCTACCGCCAGGCGCGGGCGCGCAACGTGGCCATGCAGATGGTCTTCTTCATGCTCGCCAGGACCTTCCCCGGCCTGGTCCGCAAGGCCCTGCTCAAGCTGGCCAGCCTGCAACTGGGCAAACGCTTCGACATGCGTCACTTCAGCCCGCGCTACAAGCCGTGGGACGAGCGGGTCTGCGCGGTGCCGGACGGCGACCTGTTCAAGGTGCTGCGCAAGGGCAAGGCGTCGGTGGTCACCGAGCACATCGACCGCTTCGTCGAGCGGGGCATTCGCCTGAAGACCGGCGAGGTGCTGGAGGCGGACATCATCGTCACCGCCACCGGCCTCGACCTGGTGATGTTCGGCGGCGCCGAGCTGGCGGTCGACGGCAAGCCGTTCCAGGTCAACCAGAGCATGGGCTATCGCGGCATCATGCTGCGCGACCTGCCGAACCTGGCGGCGGTGGTCGGCTATACCAACGCCAGTTGGACGCTCAAGGCGGACCTCTCCAGCGAATACTTCTGCCGCCTGATCAATCACATGGATGCCACCGGCATGCGCCAGGTGACCGCCCGCGACAGCACCGGCGACGTGCGCGAGGAGCCCTTCCTCAACCTCGACTCCGGCTACATCCAGCGCGCCGCCGAGCGCATGCCCAAGCAGGGCGACCGGATGCCCTGGAAGCTTTACCAGAACTACGTCCTCGACCTGGCGCTGCTGCGCTACGGCAAGGTCGAGGACGGCTACCTGGTGTTCTCCTCGCCGGCGCCGCAGCGGCAAGCCGGCGGCGCGGCGGTGCAGGCCCTGGGCTGAACCCGGTGGGCGTCGCTCAGGCGTTCGCCACGACCTGCCCGTAGGCCTTGCGCCAGGCGTCCAGGCCGCCGGCCAGCGCCCAGGTGCGGGTGAAGCCGGAGGCGTTGAGGCGCTGGGCGAGCATCGCGGCGGAAAGTTCGTGGGGACAGGCGCAATAGATGACGATGCTGGCGTCCCTGAGGTCGCCGGGGAGGTCCTTCAGCGACACGTTCAGCTCCACCGGGATGGCTCCCGGAATGCCGCTCGGCTCGTCTTCGTGATGGGCGCGGACATCGAGGATCACCGGCAATTGCCCCTGTTCGCGAAGGTTTTCCAGTTCCTCCACGCTGATTCGCGGAATCCGCCGGCTGCGCGACAGCAGGCGCTGGCGCTGCCAGAGCTTCCAGGCGATGAAGGCGGCGAAGGCGCCGGCGATCAGCAGCGCGCCGATGGCCGCGTAGTCGCTGAGCAGGGCCAGCAGGTGGTCTACCGCATCGCTGAAGATCACCCCCAGCAGCAGCGCGGAACCGGCCCAGAGTGCCGAGCCGGCGGCGTCGTAGGCGAGGAAGCGGCGCAGGTGGGTGCGGGTCATGCCGGCCAGGGTGGTGGACAACGCACTGGCGCCGGGCAGGAACTTCGACATCAGCAGCGCCCTCGGACCGACCCGCAGGTACATGTTCTGGCTCTGGCGGATGCAACTGTCCTGGGACAGCGAGACCTTGCAGATGCTGCGCAGGAGGAAGCCGCCGTAGCGGCGTCCGGCCAGGTACCAGGCGACGTCCGCCAGCAGGCAGGCGAGCACCACCACCAGCAGGACCACGCCCAGCGGCGCGCCGACGCCCTGCATGGCCAGCGCGCCGGCGACGATCAGCGCCGGGTAGGCGGGGATCGGCAGCCCGGCCTGCTCGCAGAGCACGTTGAGGAACAGCAGGAGCAGCCCGTGGTTCTCCAGCAGGGGTTGCAGTTCACGCATGGCGGAGCCTCTCGAATTCTTCTGCGGGTAGTGTGAGCGCGAAGCGTGAAGCTGGGAAGAACCCAGTCGGCAGGGCCGGAGGCGTTGCGGCGGATAACGCCGCTGCGTCGAGAGAGGCTGGGGCGCAACGAAAGCAGCCCCTCGCCCGTGGGGGCGAGGGGCTGTCGGGTCAGGCCACTTCCACCAGCAGCACTTCGCTGTCTTCCAGGGCGGTGACCTTCAGGGTCGGTTCGTCGCGTACCGCCAGGCCATCGCGGGCCTCGGCGCGCACGCCGTTGACCTCGATGCTGCCGGTGGCCGGCACCAGGTAGGCGCGGCGACCGTTTTCCAGGGCGTACTCGGCGCTCTGGCCGGCCTTCAGGGTCACCGCGGCGACCTCGGCGTCGGCGCGGATGTGCAGCGCTTCGCTGTCCTGCTCGTCGCCGCTGGCGAGAGTGACGAAACGACCGTCGCGCTCGGCCTTCGGGAACGGTTTGGAGCCCCAGCGCGGTTGGTCGCCGCGGCGGTCCGGGATGATCCAGATCTGGAAGATCCGGGTGGTCTCGGCTTCCAGGTTGTACTCCGAATGGACGATGCCGGTACCGGCGCTCATCACCTGCACGTCACCGGCCTCGGTGCGGCCCTTGTTGCCCAGGCTGTCCTGGTGGGTGATCGCGCCTTCGCGGACATAGGTAATGATCTCCATGTCGCGGTGCGGGTGCGGCGGGAAGCCGCTGCCGGCGGCGATCTCGTCATCGTTCCAGACCCGCAGGCGGCCCCAGTCCTCGCGCTCCGGGTCATAGTAGTCGGCGAAGGAAAAATGATGACGCGCGTTCAGCCAGCCGTGGTTGGCATGGCCCAGACGGTCGAAGGGACGACGTTCGATCATGATCGGATCTCCATTGGGCCCGTCGCCGCTCGTTTGCGCGAGGGTGCGGGCGGTTGATGGGGTCATCATCCGTCAGATCATTGCGATAAAAAAGCGCGTATTTTCGGATTTATCTATCTAATTATTAGATTCGATCAGGGCGCGAAGGAAGCGCGGGTCCGCCAGTGCGGCGAGGTGCCCGCCCGGGTATTCCCGCACTCGCGCGTCCAGGCGGTGGGCGAAGGTACGTTGCAGCGGCGGCGGGCTGAGCCGGTCGGCGGCCGCCACCACGTAGGTGACCGGGCAGGCTGGACGAACCTGCGGCGGCGGGTCGATCAGCAATTGCGCGGGTTCGCTGGCGCTGGTCGGCACCTCGGCGCCGAGCAGTTCGAGGAAGCCGGCGCGGTCTTCCAGGCGGACCCGCCCTCCGAGCGGGTCGAGGCGGCATAGCCCGAGGAGATTGTCCTGGCCGCTGTCCTGGTAGCTTTCCAGCGCGCCGCCGCCCTCGCTGACCAGCGCGCTGAACAGGTACAGGTGCGCGGCGCGCTCGCCCAGGCGGGCCGCCAGGCATTGCGCCAGGTAGCCGCCGAAGCTGTGGCCGCAGAGTATCACCCGCTCCTCGCCGGCCAGCGTGGCGGCGGCCTGGTCCAGCCAATGCGCCAGGTCGCATCCGGGCGCGTCGCGCAGATGGTCGCAGCTTCGCCAGCCGGCGCCTTCCACGGACCAGGCGGAGCGGCGCAGGAAAAATCCCGAGACCAGCAGCGCGCCGCTCATCCGCCGGCCCGCTCGGCCTGGCGCAGGCCGACCGCGCCGACCTGCAGCAGCATGATCACCCCGCACAGCGCGGCCAGGCCGAGGTACAGCGCCTGGCTGCCGGCATGGTCGAGCATGATCCCGCCGTACAGCGGTGCCAGCGCGGTGCCGAGGCTGTAGAGATTGGCCGCGCCGAAATAGCTGCCGCGCAAGTCGTCGGGGGTCAGTTGGTCGACCTCCACGCTGAAGGTCGGGAACACGATCAGTTCGCCGAGGCTGAGCACCACCGTGGCCAGCGCCAGGCCGGCGAACAGGGTCACCGGGGTCCAGGCGAAGCCTAGCTGGGCCAGGAGCATGAGCAGCATGCCGAGCATCAGGCGGCCGCCGGTGCCGGTGTTTTCCAGCAGGCGGAGGAGGGGAAACTGGGCGACCACTATGGTCAGCGCGTTGATGGTCACCAGCAGGGCGATGCTGTTGACCACGTCGGGCAGACCGCTGCGGGTGAGGTACTGCACGAGGGTCGAATCGAAGGTGGCGTAGATCAGCGCGGCCAGCATGTTGCACAGCAACAGCAGGGTGAAGGCGCGATGCCGGGCCATGCTCAGGCAGGCTTCGAGGAACCCCGTCGAGGATCGTGGGGCAAGGCTGCGCCGCTTAAGTTCGAGGTGGTGCAGCAGGCGCCAGAGCAGCAGGCCGTAGCAGAAGTAGACCAGCGCGGTGACCAGGAAGGTGCCGGCCTGGGCGGCGACGCCGAGAGTCAGGCCGATCAGCGGGCCGAGGGCGGCGCCGAGGTTGATCAGGAAGTACCGGCAGTAGAGCGCCAGTTCCCGCGAGCGGCGATCCTCGACGCGGTCGCCGATCAGCGCCTTGCAACTGGATTCGAGCAGGGCGCAGCCGATGCTCACCCCGGAGATCGCCAGTCCGTAGGACAGCGGCTGGCCGCTGAAGCCCAGCAACACGAAGGAAAGCCCGCTGAGGCTGGTGCCGAAGAAGATCAGGCGCTTGCGCCCGAAACGGTCCGACAGCCAGCCGGTGTAGATGCCGCTGAGCGCGCCGCAGACGGTCGCCAGCGCCAGCAGCAGGCCGATGGCGCTGGCGGACAGCCGGAACTCGCGCCACAGCAGCAATGCCAGGAACGGCCAGACCATGAAGTAGGCGCCGCGGGTCAGCAGCGTACCGACGAGCATCACGTGGATTTCCGTCGGCAGGGCGCGGAAGCGTTGCATGCTGAAGGTGTTGTCGCTCACGGGCGGGGCTCCTGGGCGAGGGGACGGATGCCGCCGCGCAGGCTGCCGGCGGCTACCTGGTGGAACAGCGGCAGGAAGCTTTCCGGCAGTTCGCGGGTGAACTCGCTGCTCAGCCAGCAGCGCAGCAGGCAGCGGCGCTGCCGCTCGTCGTCGCTGAACTCGGTGCGCGCGTGCAGGGTGGTGTGGTTGTTCACCAGCACCAGCATGCCCTTGCTGAAGTCCAGTTCGGCATAGCCGTCGGCGCGTTCGATCGCCTCGTCCAGGCCGTCGAGCATGCTTCGCACCTGCGGGGCGAGGCTTAGCCCGTGGCGCGTCACCGATTCGTTGAACTTGCGGATATAGCGCAAGACGAAGGTCCGCGGGGTTTCCGTGAGCAGCGGCACCAGCGCGTAGTCGGCGTCGCCTTCGTCGCGCAGGTCGTGGGGGATCGGTTGGCCGAGCAGGGGCAGCCAGGCCGGATTGGCGGCTTCCAGGGTGGCGAGGACGTCGGCCGAGGAACGGATGCGGAAGGCGCCGCCCCGGCGTGCCGGCGACCAGCAGGCGAGCACGGTGAGGTCGGCGCGATCGGAGTGGAAGGCCAGTTCCTGGCTGGTCAGGTGGCCGCGCTGCGGCGCGTCGCGGGCGTCGCGCAGGCCGAGGTCGCGCACTTCCTTGAGGTACTCGCCGTTGCGGTTGATCGCCACGGTGCGTCCCAGCCATTGGCAGAATGCGCGGAACACCCGCTGGAATTCGTCCTCGGCGAGTCCGCGCAGCAGCGCGGAATCGTGCAGCAGCACGCCGCTTCCATGCTCCAGTTCGTGATGCAGGCGCTGGCGCAGGAGAGCCTCCGCGCTATCCGCGGGACGCCGCTCCAGCAGGCGCGCGAACAGCGTTTCCAGGCCGGCGGCGAAAGCGGCCGAAGCGCAGAACACCGCGTTGCCCCGCCAGGGCGCGGGGCGACGATGGATGGTTGTCATAGCGAGGCTCCGTATTCCTGCTGCCAGAGCGACAGGGTGGTGAGGGTGAACAACTGGTCGCCGGGCAGAGCCGCGACGCTCGGTGCATCCAGGCCTTCCAGGCCTAGATCGTGGAGCGCCGGCAGGCGTTCGGCGAGGTGCCGGCGCATTTCCCCGAGGGCCTGCGGCCAACGTTCGAACGGCAGGCGGAAATGCCGTTTCGGCTGTGCCTGCCAGCGTTTCTCGCGCTGCTCCAGGAGCGCCACCAGCGGTGCCTTGGCGGTGTCGCCGACGATCCGCTGGAGGCGCCCGGCGCGCTGCGCCAGGGCGCCATGCAGGTAGGGGGTGCGCGCTTCGATGGTGCGCGACATCAGCAGATGGTCGGCGCGGCGCAGCAGCGGCTCCAGCGAGTAGTGCAGGTCGAACTGGCCGATCGCCGCCTCGAGGCCCTGGCCGAGGGCCTCGTGGGCGAGTTCCTCGATCCGCTCGGCGACCCGTCGGCCCGCCGGTTCCGCCAGCAGCGTGGCCTTGCGCCGGTACTCGCCGAACCAGGCGGCGGCGAAGCGCCGCGGTTCCGGCGCGTCGCGCCGGCGCCAGAGTTCGAGATGGCGCGGGTAGCCCCAGAACAGTTCGTCGGCGCCTTCGCCGAGAAGCACGCAGTGATAGCCCTGCTCGCCGATACCGTCGGCCAGGCGCTGGTACATCAGCAGGCTGGACATCCGTGTCGCCCCGCCGAAGTTGCCGACCGCGCGACGCAGCAGCGGCATGAAGGCTTCCTGGCGCAGCTCGAAGCGTTGCAGCCGAGGGTGTGGCAGCAGGCTTTCCTCGTCGCCTTCCAGGCACAGGTGAAAGCGTTGCAACTGCGGGTCCAGGTAGCTGCCGAGCAGGTTGGAATCGACCCCGCCGCTGACCAGCAGGGCGCAGGGGCGGAAGGTCTGGCGGCAGCGTTCGAGGGTTTCGCCGAGCTGCTCGTCGAGGCTGTCCACCTCGCTGGCCGGGGCGGTGGCCAGCCGCTGGCGCTGGCAGAGGCGCGGACGCTCCTGGGAGAGATCGAAGCGCAACACCTCGCCGGGCAGCAGCAGACGGACCTGCTGGAACAGGGTCTGGCCTTCCAGCGGCACGCCGGCGGCGACCACCTGGGCGATCGCCTCGGCGTCGGCGCGGGCGCCGCCGAGCAGGTGCAGCAGCGCCCGCGGCTCGGAGGCGAAGGCCAGCAGGCCGCGCTCGGGCTGGTAGCTGTAGTACAGCGGCTTGATGCCGAACTCGTCGCGCAGCAGGGTCAATTGCCGGGTCTGCGGGTCCCAGCTGGCGAGGGCGTACATGCCGTCCGGCAGTACCCCGCGCTGCAAGCCGTCGAGCAGCAGGCGGATCTCGCCATGGATTTCGCAGCCGGCCTGGTAGACCTCGCCGTTGTAGGCGACCCGCCGCTGGCCCTCCTGCGGCGGCAGCGGTACCGCCGCGGCGCCGGACATCGGCAGGCGGGTCATGCCGATGGCGCCGTTCGGCAGGGCCGCGATGCCCTCGCCGAACGGGCCGCGATGGGCCAGCAGGCGTAGCGCTCCGGCGAAGCGCGAGACACTGAAACCGGTGCCGACGTAACCGAGGATGCCGCACATCACGAGGCTTCCCGTTGCAGCAGGGCGGCGAGCGCACGGCGGTCGTGCTTGCCGGCGCCGTTCAGCGGCAGGGCCTGGTGCGACAGCACCACGCGCTGTGGCGCGCGGAGGGTGCCGAGCTGCTGCTGGAGCCAGGGCAGGAAGGCGAACTCGACCTGCGGCGCGGTGTGGATCACGGCGACATAGTCTTCGCCATAGAGCGGGCAGTCGACCTTCAGGCAGCAGACGTCGATCACCTCGTCCAGGCCGTTGAGCGCCCTTTCGCATTCATTCAGGTGGAACAGGTTGCCGCCCTTGTTGATGGTGCCGTCGCAACGGCCGAGGACGTGCACGCAGCGGTCCTCGTCGAAGTAGGCGAGGTCCTGGGTATTCAGCCAGCCGTCCTCGAGCACCTGGGCGGTCAGGTCGGGGCGGTTGACGTAGCCGGAGAACAGGCTCGGCGTGCGCACCCACAGGCGCCCGCGTTCGCCGCTGCCCTCCAGCGGGCGGCCGTCGGGGTCGGTCAGCTTGAGTTCCAGGCCGACGGCAGGTCCCACCGAGTTGTCGAACGCATCGCCGCGACGCTTGCCGAAGAGGAAGGCGAAGCCGCACTCGCTGAGGCCGTAGATGTTCGCCAGCGCCGCGTAGTCGCGCTGGAAGGCCGCCTGCAGGTCGGCGTCCAGGCGCGCCGAGCCGGCGACGCAGAGCAGGCGCTGCAACGGCAAGCGGCGCGGCGGCGGGGAGCCTTCCTTGACCATGTGGTTGACCACCGGCGGCACCAGGTAGAGGAAACTGATGCTGAAGCGTTCCACGCATTTCCAGAAGCCTTCGCTGTCGGCCCAGCAGTGCAGCGGCAGGAGCACCGCGCTGCCGCCGTACAGCAGCGGGAAGAGGAAATTGATGCCGAGGATGCCCAGGCCGCTGATCCGGTAGAAGCAACCGGAGCGCGTGTGCTCGCCGATGCCCAGGCAGTCGCGGCCGATGCGGTAGGCATGGAGCATGGCCTGCTGGCTGAGTTCGATGCCTTTCGGCTGACCGGTGGTGCCCGAGGTGAACAGGATCATGTGGCTGTGCGCGGCGCGGTCGAGCCGGCGCGTCGCGCTGCGCTCGAAGTCCAGCGCCAGGCGCAGCCCGGCCAGCGCGCCCTCGAGCGGATGTTCGCTGGCCAGCGCTTCCAGGCGCATCTCGTCGACGATGGCCTGCTTCGCGGCCTCCCCCCACTCGGGATCGATCAGCACCAGATGCTTGCCCGCGCGCATGACCGCATAGATCAGGCAGAGGTTGCGGTAGCTGTTGTCGAGCAGCACGCCGACACTGCGGCAGGCATGCGCGGCGATCTGCTCGGCGAGGGCATCGACCTGGCGGTCGGCGTCGCCCCAGGTGTATTCCAGCGGTCGCTCCGGCTCGCGGGCGTCGATCAGGAACGGCCGCCGCGGGTCGGCGCTGCCGAGATGGCGGAGGGTGCTGTCGAGCGATACGGGTACGGGGAGGCTGCTCATGCCGGCTCCTCAGCGATTCAGCGCGGTGAAGGCGTGGATGTCGAAGTTCACCGCCACCTGCGGCGCGCTCTCGATCTCGCGCACCGCGGCGATGAAGCGGTCGGCGTAGTCTTCGCCGCCTTCCTGCTCGATGTAGCGGGTCACGTAGCTGGTGGAGAGGAAGAACAGCGCGACCTCCTCCGGGCTGAGGAAGATGATGTTGGCGAACACTTCGCGGCGGCAGTCGCGCAGGTGCGGGCAACTGCCCATGATCTCCAGGGTGTCGTCATAGCGGGTCAGGCGCGGATCACGGTGTTTGGCCCACTTGTTCACCAGTTCGTGCTCGATGAAGTCGCGCAGCGGCCCGTAGGCGATCGGGAAGTCGTACTTGTAGGCGCAGAACAGCCCGCCGGGGGTCAGCCAGTCGGCCATGCGCGTCAGCACCTGCTTGCGGTCCATCCAGTAGAAGGAGGTGGCGCTGGTGACCAGGTCGAAGCGGCGTTGCGGCGCGAAGGTTTCCGCCGGCGACACGCTGAAGCGGATCTCCGGGTAGTTCTCGCGGGCCTTGGCGATCAGCGCCTCGCCCAGGTCGCTGCCTTCCACGTAGCGGAACCAGGGTTGCAGGCGGACGGTCGAGACGCCGTTGCCGCAGCCGATGTCCAGCGCCGCTTCGCGTGCCGGGGCGCGTTCGGCGAGGTTGCGGTAGAGCGAATCCGGATAGGCGATCTTGCCGCGGACCACGTTGTAGGCGTCTGCGTGCTTGTCGAACTGCTTCATTGGGTAATCTCCAGTAGGCTCTCGTGGTAATCGCCCTTGTGGACGAAATTGATGTAGGTGCCGCTGCCGCCGAGGTAGCGGTAGCTGTGCTCGACGCCGGCGGGGATGAACACGCTGGCCGGGCTCTGCAAACGGCGCAGTTGGCCGCCGAGCAGGACTTCCACCTCCAGGCCGCGGTAGTCCTCGTCGCTGCCGAGGAACAGGAACACCGAGTCGCAGTTGTGCACGTGGCTGTCGACGTGGCCCGGCCCGCCGTCGCCGACGTCGTGGAACTGGCGGGCGATGAAGTAGAACGGCGAGCCGTCGAGCAGGCGCCGGTCGAGCATGACGAAGCGCTTGCCGGGGCCGTGGCGGTGGTACTTCAGTTCGCTGGCGGATTTCTCGAAAGGCGTGAGGAACAGGGATTGGCGGTGCATCGGCATGTAGCGTTGCAGCGAGACGCGGCCGTTGATCAGTTCCGGATCGAAGGCGCTGTAGGCGTCCTGGTTTTCCTGCATGGCCAACTGGTGCAGGCGGGCGACATGGACGAAGGCGTTCTCGCCGACCACCGGGTGCATCGGTGAACGCTTGATCCGGCTGTGCGCCTCGACCAGCTCGGAGACCGCGAGGACGTTCTTAAGGTTGAAGCGGTCGGCGGCGAACTTGGTGTGCAGCAGGGTCAGCAACTGGAAGGTGTCGGTGATCCCGGCGCGTTCGCCGATCCCGTTGCAGCTCGCCGAGTGCCACTGGACCCCGGCCTGGATCGCCGCCAGGGTATTGCCCAGGGCCAGGCCGCGGTCGTTGTGCACGTGGTACTCGAAGACCACGTCGGGGAACTCGTGGCGCAGCAGCGAGAGCACGTCGAAGGTCTCGTCCGGCAGCAGGATGCCGACGCTGTCGGCGAAGCAGATGCGATCGGCGCCGGCGTCGCGCGCGGTGGCGATCATGCTGACCAGGTCGCTGACCGAGGTGCGCGCGGCGTCTTCCACCGTGGCCCGGACCCGCAGGCCGCGTTCGCGGGCGTAGCGGATCGCGTCGTGGAACAGTTCGAGCACCTCCTCGCGGCTCATGCCCTTGAACTTGGTTTCCAGCGAGATCGCGTTGATCGAGGCGAACAGCCCGACCCACTGCGCACCGGTTTCCAGCACCGCGTCGATATCCTCCCGGCGCGCCCGGGCGTGGGCCAGCACCGGCGTGGAAACGGCCGCCACCACGGCGCGTACCCGCTCGCGTTCGTCCGCGGAAATCCGCGGGTGGCCGCACTCGATCATATCCACCCCCAGCGCCGCGATTTCCCTCGCCAGCTGGACCGACTGCGCGCTGTCGAAGCTGCACTGGCGGGCCTGGCACCCCTCGCGCAGGGTGCAGTCGATGACCCGGATCATCGTCTCGCTCCCGCGTCCGAGGCCGACAGCGTCGCCAGCCGCGGCTCCCTGATGAAGTCGTGGATCTTCGGCGCATGGCCGAACTGGCGGGAGAAACGGGCGAGGAAGGTGACCATCTTCAGCGAGTAGTCGCACAGCTGCGGAAGATAGTGGTCGAGGTTGTCCTCGGTGATTGCCTCGTCCGGGAACACGCTTTTCAGGTTGGAAGCGATCCAGGTTTTCATGCTGTCCTCTCGATTCAGTTGGTGGAATTCGTCGTCGTCGACGAAGACGATCGGCATGCCGATGCGCAGCTGGCCGCTGCGGTTGTTGTGGCTGCCATGTGCGGTGCGGGCGGGCCAGACCAGGACGTCGCCGGCGTCCAGCTCGGCATCCACCAGTTGCTCGCGGGAAATGCCGTTGGCCTGGAGGTCGATGCACTTGAACATCGGGTAGGCGAGGTCGAACTCGTGGGGGAAGATCGTGCGGTCGTCGGGGTAATAGAACATCCCACCGTTGTCGTTCCGCGACGGGGTCAGGGCGACCCAGAAGGTCTGCGCGCTTTCGTAGCGCTTCTCCCATAGCGCGATGTCCTGGTGCAGCGGGATGTAGGACTCGTCGGCGTGGCGCTTGATGAACGCCGCGTGGCGCAGCAGGCGCGGCTTGCGCAGATGGTCGCGGACCAGCGCGTCGAGCCCGGAGCGGGCGAACCAGTCGTCCCAGAAGAGCGGGTCGTGGCGGTGCAGGTTGCGCACCTTCTTCGCCTCGCGGCGCTCGTCGTCGGCGATGTCGAATTCCGGTTCCAGCGCCGGGTCCGGCCGCTGCGCCGCGGCGAGGATCCAGTCCAGCGCCTGTTGGCGCAATTGCGGGGATACCACCTGCCGATAGTGTTTCATTGGACGGACTCCTTGCTGACGGTGTGGACGATGAAATCGATCACCGCCGGGTCCTGCAGGGCCAGGTGGTGCGGACGCTCGCAGGGGAAGGTGTCGAGCCGCTCGATCAGGTCGCACCAGCGTTCGGCGGCCGGGTCGCGGCCGGCGTCGTCCCGGCAGCGCACCCAGCTGGCGCGGGCGAGGCGATGGCGGGGCTGCCAGCGGCCGAACAGCTCGACATTGCGCAGCAGGACCTCTTCGCGCAGTTCGCCAAGCTCGCTCATCAGGGCGATCCATTCGCGCATCTCGGCGCTCAGCCAGCGCTGGTATTGCTCGCTCGGCGGCATTCGCCGCAGGGCCGGCCAGGGCAGGTGGCTGTCGATCATCAGCAGGCGGCTGGCCGGCAACTGGCGGGCCATCTCGTAGCCGACCAGGCCGCCGAAGGAATAGCCGATCAGCCAGTCCGGTTCTTCCGCCAGGCCGTCGAGTACCTGGCTGGCGAGGGCTTCGATGCTGGCGTAGGCATCCAGCCGGTGGTAGTCGACCAGCCGGCAGTCCGTTGCGCCGAGGCGTGCCAGCAGCCCGCGGAAGCAGCTCGGGTGGCCGATGAAGTCAGGCAGCAGGATCAGCATGGGCGTAGCGCCTCGGCCATGGCCGCCGCCAGCGCCAGGGTCCGTTCGCGGCCGAAGCGGCTGGCCAGGCTGGCGTCCCAGCCGCCGTCGTCGCGCCGGACCAGGGTCAGGGTCAGCGGCAGGCGGCTCTTCAGTGTCGGCCGGTGGATGAACCCGGCGCTGCGGAATGGCTGGTCGATGACATTGATCATCACCTGGGCGTCGGCATAGCGCAGCCCGGCCCGTTCGGCGATGGCCTCCGCCGGCAGCAGGCTGTGCTCGAAGGCCTCGAGCCTGTGTCGTTCGAAGGTGTCCTCGGCGGTCGCGGCGTCCAGCAACAGCGGCACCAGGTTCAGCCAGCAACCGGAAACCGCCGTGCCTCGGCGACTGCGCAGGCTGACCGGGGTCAGCGCCAGGACCTTGCCGGTGGCGCCCTGGCTGGCCAGGGCGAGAGCCAGGGCGCAGGCGAGCCGGGTCAGCAGGGCGGCTTCGCCGCCTCCTGGCGTGGCGGCCAAGCGGAAATCCTCGCAATGGCTGGCGCGCTCCGCCCAGGGCAGGCTCGCCAGTTCGCGGAACGCCTCGCCGCGCTCGCTCCAGTAGTCTTCCAGCCTGGTCCTGCGCTCGCGCAGCTGGCGCTCCAGGCGCCATTGCTGCTGGAGGAAGCCGAACTCGGGGGCCGCCGCTTCGGTCGTGGGGGCGGCGTTGAGCACGGCCAGGCGGGCCAGCAGCACGCTGGCGAAGTCGGCGTCGGCGACCAGGTGATGCAGCCAGACGCCCCAGCGCGCACGTCCTCCGCAGCGCCCGTGGAACAGTCGCAGCAGGCCGCGCTCGAACAGGGAATGCGGGCGTTGCAGCAGCGCTGCGATGAGCGTGTTTTCGTCGGCGAAGGGGCCGACTTCCAGCGCCGGGCTCTCCTCGGGCTGCCCGTGGACGACCAGTTCGAAACCTTCCGCGCCGCTGTCCACCTGGCTGTCGAGCAACGGGAACTCTTCGCGCAGGCGCCGTCCCAGGCGCGTCAGGTCGGATGCCGGCACCTCGGCCGGAGCCAGGTAGCAGAGGCCGAAGCGGGTCAGGTCGGCGCCGAGCAGCTCGCTGAAGACCATCCCGCAGGACCAGGGCGCCAGGTCGACGCGCAAGGACTGCGCGACCTCATCCGGCATCGGTTGGTGCCGCAGGCGGTCGCGCTCGGAGGGGGACAGGCGGTGCCAATCGCCGACCACCACCAGGTGCTCGCGGAACCAGTGGTAGCGCACCTCCGCGGAGAGACCGACGTTCATGCCGCGCTCCTCGACAGCACCAGCGGCTGCTCCGGCGTCGCCGCCCGTTCCAGCAGACGCTCCGGCGCCAGGCCGTGGCTGCGCAGGAGACGGCTGAACTGGTCGAGGCGCGAGTTTGCCTGCAAGTCGGCGAGTCCCAGGTTTGCTCCCGCACCCGCCGATTGACAGAGGGCGACCAGTTGCAGGGCGAGCAACGAGTTGCCGCCGCAGAGGAAGAAATCCTGGTCGGCGGCGCCGACCTCGCAACCCAGCAATTCGCTCCACAGCTGCGCGCAGCCGCGTTGGTCGGGATCGAGCGCGCTGGCGCAGCGCTCCAGCGGTTCTTCCAGGCGGCGCAGCAGGGCGGCGCGGTCCAGCTTGCCGTGCGCCGTCAAGGGCAAGGCCTCGACCCGGACGCAGGCATGCGGGCGCTGCCAGGTGGGCAGTTGGCGGAGCAGGGCCTGCGGGCTGGCGTCGGCTTTTCCCGTCCAGGCGCAGAGCAGTTGCTTGACGCCGTTGCGCTCGCGGACCAGCAGGGCGCAGTCGAGGATGCCTGGCTGGCGGCGGAAGCGCTGTTCCAGGGCGGGGAGGTCGAGGCGATAGCCGTTCAGCTTGACCTGGCCATCGCCGCGGCCGATGAAGCGCAGCCGGCCCTGCTCGTCGTAGCGAGCGCGGTCGCCGGTACGGTAGGCACGCAGGAGGCGGCCGCGATAGGGCAACTCGACGAAGCTGGCGCGGGTGCGCGCCGCATCGTTCCGATAACCCTGCGCCAGGCCGGCGCCGAAGGCGACGATCTCCCCGGCCCGGTCGGGCTCGGCGATCTCCTGTCCGTGCTCGTCGAGCAGGAGCACCGCGGTGCCGGCGATGGCCTTGCCGATGGGGATGTCGTCTTCCTCGAGGTCGTCGTCGGTGACGACATGGCAGCAGGTGAAGGTGGTGTTCTCCGTCGGTCCGTAGCCATTCACCAGGTGCAGTCGCGGATGCCGCAGCAGCGCCCGGCGCACGTGCGGCACCGAGAGGATGTCGCCGCCGGTGAGCAACTGGCGAAGGCCGCCGAGACAGTCCGGGTCGAGGTCCACCAGGGTGTTGAACAGCGAGGCGGTGAGCCAGGCGCTGTCGGCTCCGCGCTCGCCGATCAACTGGCGCAGCACGCCCGGGTCGAGGGGGCCGAGGTCGTTCAGCACGCAGCAGCCGCCGTTGAGCAGCGCACCCCAGATCTCCAGGGTCGCCGCATCGAAGGACAGCGGCGAGTTCACCAGGAAGCGCATCTGCGGAGCGAACGCGAGGAACGACTGGCCCAGGCACAGGCGGGTAATGCCGGCGTGGGTGCAGGCGATGGCTTTCGGGCGGCCGGTGGTGCCCGAGGAGAAGTTGATGTAGGCGATCTGGTCCGCCGCGAAGCATGGCCGGGCGACCGAGGCCGGAGCGGCAGGCAGGTGCCTGACCGGGACGCAGGGAAGACCGTTGGCCGGCGTCGGCGTGGTCGAGCAGTCGAGGATCAGGCGGCAGTCGACCTGCCGGCACAACTCTGCATTCCAGGCCGCCGGTTGTTTCAGGTCTATATATAAGTAGTGATGGCCGGATAACAGTATGGCGAGCAGGCAGGTAATGCTTTCCCGAGAATATTCGCCGTACACTCCAAGACAAACTCCCGGCTGCGGATAATGCTCGAGAAGATAGTCTGAAAGTTGTTCGGCGCTATGCAGGAGTTGCCGATAGTCGACACTTCCGAAACGGTCCCTGATGGCTTCGCGATGGGGATGAAGCGCTGCCATTTCGCTGAAGCGGGCCACCACCGTCGGGTGCGCGTACAGGTCGAGCAGGGAGTTCTGGGACATTCTGGCAATCGCCTTTTTTCGAAAAAATGAGTCCATCTGCCGGCTTCTTCGGCTAAATGAAGGATTTTTGGTTTTTCGCGAAGACGGCCACCGAGTCTTCCCGGGCTCTGCCAGTCGTCCGCCGCCCACCGGCTCGCTCACGCGAGCGGCAAGCGTCGAGGCGCCTTGCCCGGAAAAACCGTTATGGAAATACGGAGTGCCGTCGACTCAAGGGCAGTCAACTGCTGCCATGCAGTCTTATCGTCAGGAAAGAGAGAAAAGCGATGAGAATGGATTCACGGTCACGCATTGCACTTCCACCTTGCGTTGGTTTTCCGAAGTGTTTCGCTGTGTGTGTGTTTTTATATGTTTCGTGGGTATTTAAAATAAGATACAAATTTCCCCTCACAACTATGAGAATTGGTAGTTGGCGAAAGGGCGCTATGAGGGGCCTCGAAGCGTGCCGGCTGATGGCTTTTTGCCGAGGCAGGCGGCCGCGGCTACGCCTGCCGGGGGTAGCACGGACAAGTGGTTTCGGGGGGGCTGGCCGCTGCGGCGAGGCGCGGAGGTCCGGCTGGCGCGGCGATCATCACAGAAGATTCTGCGGCGTCATTCATCGTTTGAATGGTTGCTGCCGCAAGCGCGCCCGGCGCCGTCGATGCTGGTCGGCGGTGTCGGGCGCTCGCTGGCGTTGCGTTGGCCAGCCGTCCCGGCCGGGTGCGTCGGCACCGGCCGGAGGTTTTCAGGAGGCGGGCAGCGGCGCACCCTTGGGCCATAGCAGCCAGAGCCGGCCCGGCTGCTTCATGTGTCCGGCGAGTTCGCCGGCGGCGTCGCCGGTGCCCCAGAACAGATCGGCGCGGACCTCGCCGACGATGGCCCCGCCGGTATCCTGGGCCGCCACCGGACGGACCACCGCGCTGCCGTCGTCAGGGCGGGTGGTGGACAGCCACATCAGGCTGCCCAGCGGAATCACCTTGCGGTCGATGGCCACGCTGTAGCCGTCGGTCAGCGGTACGTTCAGCGAGCCGCGCGGACCTTCGTCGCTGTCCGGGCGCAGGCTGAAGAACACGAAGCTGGGATTGCTCGCCAGCAGTTCGGAGACCCGCTGCGGATTGGCCTCGGCCCAGTCGCGGATGCGCTTCATGCTGATCTCTTCCTTCGGCACCAGGCCCTGCTCGACCAGCCAGCGGCCGACCGGCTTGTACGGGTGGCCATTCTGGTCGCCGTAGCCGATCCGCAGTTGCCGGCCGTCTTCCAGCTGGATGCGCCCGGAACCCTGGATCTGCAGGAACTGCAGGTCCATCGGGTCGCCCAGCCAGGCGAGCACCGGCGCGCTGGAGCCGTTGTCGCGGATCGTCGCGGCGTCGTCGTAGGGTTTCAGCACCCGGCCTTCCAGGCGTCCGCGCAGGCGCTTGCCCTTGAGTTCCGGGTAGACGCTTTCCAGCGCGACCACCACCAGGTCGTCCGGTACGCCGTAGACCGGCACCGGGGTTTTTTCGCCCTGGCTCAGGCTGCCGTGGTAGACCGGTTCGTAGTAGCCGGTGATCAGGCCCTGGTCGCCGGTGCTGGAGGAACGCAGGCTATAGACCTGCATCCGCTCCTGGAGGAACGCGCGCACCGCCGTCGGATCGGCGGCGACCGTCGTGGCGCTCGCACAGGGCTCGCCCCATACCGGGTCCTTGGCCAGCCGCGCGCAGGCCGAGCGCCAGGCATTGAAGCCGGCGAGCAGGTCGGCGTCGCTGGTGGCCGGCAGGGCGTCCCAGGGCACGCTGTTGTAGGTGGTGACTTCGGCGGGTTTGGGCGGGGGCTCTTTCTTGCCGTCGTCGCATGCGGTCAGCAGGGCGGCGAAAGGGAGCGCGCAGAGCAGCAGGCGGCGCCAGGGATGGAACGGAAACTTCACGCCAAGGACTTCCTGGTGGTGGATCGAAGCCCGCTAGCTTGGGCAAAGCGCGACGGTGCGTCAAACCGCGGCGACGACCGAAGCGTATCGCCGCGTTACACCGAGGCGGCGATGAGTTCGCGCAGCCAGCGATGGGCCGGATCGCGGTGCGAGCGCTCGTGCCAGAGCATGGCCAGGTCGTAGCCGGGCACCTCCAGGGGCGCCTCGACCACCCGCAACCTGTCGCGCTCGCGTACCAGTCGCGACGGCAGCAGCGCCACCAGGTCGGTGCTTTCCAGCACCGCGCGGAGGAACAGGAAGTGCGGCACCGACAACGCCACCCGGCGTTCCGCGCCGAGTTCGGCGAGCGCCTGGTCGGTGGGACCTAGGAAGCCGCCGCCGTCGGGCGAGACGATCGCCTGCTCGAGGCGGCAGAACTGCTTCAGCGTCGGTCGCCGACGCAGCCCCGGATGCCCGGCGCGCCCGGCCAGCACATAGCGCTCGCTGAACAGCCGGCGACAGCGCAGTCCCGGCGGCGCTTCTTCGAGGGTGTGGAAGGCCAGGTCGATCTCGCCGCGTTCCGCCTGCCTGACGATTCGCGTCGGCGCCAGCTCCAGCACCGCCAGGCGGCTGCCCGGCGCCTGGCGGCGAAGACTGGCGAGGATCGGCAGGAGGATCGCCGACTCGGCGTAGTCGGTGGCGGCGACGCGCCAGGTATGCCGTGACTGCGTCGGATCGAACGGCGCGGCCGGCGCCACCGCCTGCTCCAGGGCTTCCAGGGCCAGGCGTAACGGCTCGCGCAGCTCCTCCGCCCGCGCCGTCGGGCGCATCCCGCGCGGGCCGGGAAGCAGCAAGGGATCGTCGAAGATCGCCCGCAGCTTGGCCAGGTGCACGCTCACCGAGGGTTGGGAAAAATTCAGGCGTTCCGCCGCGCGCGTCACATTGTGTTCGGTGAGCAGCACGTCGAGGGTCACCAGCAGGTTCAGGTCCAGTCGCCGGAGATTAATCATCAATATACCTGGAATTTCGGATATTCATTTCAACTATAATCCGGCGATGGCCGATCCTGCGCCCACCTTTTGCCGGAGATCCGCCATGAACGTACTCATCGTCTATGCCCATCCCGAGCCGCGCTCCCTCAACGGTGCGCTCAAGGACTTCGCGGTCGCCCGCCTCGAGGCGGCCGGCCATGCGGTGCAGGTTTCGGACCTCTACGCGATGGGCTGGAAGGCCGTGCTCGATGCCGGCGACAGCCTCGAGCGCGAGGCCAGCGAACGCTTCGATCCTTCCGCAACTTCCCTGCGCGCCTTCGAGAACGGTTGGCAGAGCGTCGACATCGCCGGTGAGCAGGACAAGCTGTGCTGGGCCGATACGCTGATCATGCAATTCCCGCTCTGGTGGTTCAGCATGCCGGCGATCCTCAAGGGTTGGATCGATCGCGTCTATGCCTGCGGCTTCGCCTACGGGGTCGGCGAACATTCCGACAGCCACTGGGGCGACCGCTACGGCGAGGGCCGGATGCAGGGCAAGCGGGCGATGCTGGTAGTCACCGCCGGCGGCTGGGAGTCGCACTACGCCGCGCGCGGTATCAACGGACCGATGGACGACCTGCTGTTCCCCATCCACCACGGCATCCTGCATTACCCCGGCTTCGAGGTATTGCCGCCGTTCGTCGTCTATCGCAGCGGCCGGATCGACGCGGAGCGTTTCGCCGCGCTGAGCGAGCAGTTGGGCCGGCGCCTCGATGACCTGCAGCGCGCTGCGCCGATCCCCTTCCGCCGGCAGAACGGCGGCGACTACCTGATCCCGGCGCTGACCCTGCGCGACGAACTTGCCCCGCAGCGGGCCGGTTTCGCCATGCACCTGGCCGAATGACCTGGGGTCAGGCCTCCAGCGGCTGCGCCTGGGCGGCCCCCTGCGCGCCGCGTGCGGCGAAGAGCTGGCTGCCGATGTGCAGGGCCTGGTCCAGATGCCGGATCGGATCGGCGGTCTCCGACTCCAGCAACAGTTCGGAACGGACCACCCGTGCGCCGCAGTAATCGAAGATGCCATGGTCGATCTGGGTGCGCATCGCCCCGGCGTAGCCGTGCCGCTCGAAGGTGCCGGCATCGGCGCCGCCGACACCGACCAGCACCACGCGCAGGCGCTGCAGCTTTTTCCGCAGGTCGCCGCCGATGCTGTAGTCGAAGGCCCAGCCATTGGAGAACACGCGATCGATCCAGCCCTTGAGCAGGGCCGGCATCGACCACCAGTAGATCGGGTAGACCAGCACCAGGGTATCGGCGCGATCGATGCGCGCCTGCTCGGCGAGGACGTCGGCGGGAGGCGACGCCTGGCCGCGATGCACGGCGTGGTCGGCCAGGCCGAAGCGCGGCTCGAAGCCTTCCGCCGCCAGGTCGGCGGTTTCCGCGGAATGACCGGCGCGGACCACGCCTTCGGCGATGCGCGCGGCGAGGGCGTGGGTGAGAGAGCGGGGATGATGATGAGCGACGACGATCAGGGCATGCATGGGCGAATTCCTCCGGGAATTGCGGGAAGGGGGGCAAGTCGATAGTCTGGGTAAAACCTACCTTCTGTAGGTTACCTTTAGTAAGTTACTTTTAGTAGGTTATCTATGTCAATGCACTCCCCAGACGACCCGTCGCCACGCCGCCGCCTGTCCCGCGACGAGCGCCAGCGCCAGTTGCTCGAGGTGGCCTGGCGGCTGGTCCGCGAAGAAGGTACCGAGGCGCTGACCCTCGGACGCCTGGCCGAGCAGGCCGGGGTGACCAAGCCGGTGGTCTATGACCACTTCGGCACCCGCGCCGGCCTGCTGGCGGCGCTCTACCAGGATTACGACCTGCGCCAGACGGCGCTGATGGAGGCTGCCCTGGAAGCGAGCGAGGCGACCCTGGAGGGGCGCGCCGACGTCATCGCCCGCGCCTATGTCGACTGCGTGATGCAACAAGGCCGGGAGATTCCCGGGGTGGTCGCGGCCCTCGCCAGCTCGCCGGAGCTGGAGCGGATCAAGCGCGACTACGAGGTTCTCTTCATGGACAAGTGCCGCGCCGTGCTGGAGCCCTTCGCCGGCGGCGGACGGCTGACCGTCGCCGCTCTGCGCGCAATGATCGGCGCCGCCGAAGCGCTGTCGCACGCGGCCGCCACCGAAGAGATCGCCCCGGAAGAGGCGCGGCGGGAACTGTACGAGGCGATCGTGGCGATGGTCGCGCGGAGTCGTCGGTGAAGGAACCGCGTGCCCTGGAGGAATATCGCCGGGCGATAGTGGCGGCCTGTCCGGAGCTGGCGGACGCCACTTTCGCCATCCTGGCCTCGGGCTGGCATTCCACGGCGGTGGAGGTCGGAGGGCGCTGGGTGTTCAAGTTTCCGCGCGGCGCGGAGGCCGAGGCGGCGCTGCTGCGCGAGGCCGCCGTGCTACGCCTGGTGCGTCCGGCGGTGAGCCTGCCGGTGCCGGCGCCGCAGGTGTTTGCGGGACCGCCGCTGTTTTCCCGCCACGAGAAACTGCCTGGCGGTTACCTCCTGGGCGAGGACTACCGGCGCCTGGACGAACCCGCACGGCAGGCGGTCGGCGATGCGTTGGGGCGCTTCTACGCCGAGCTGCATCGACTGCCACCGGCGCGCATGCGGGCGGTTGGAGCCTTGCCGGTGCGTCCCTGGGAGTCGCCTGCGGCGATGCGCAGGCGCGCCTTGCCGCTGCTGCCTGCGGCCTGGCGCGAACGCGCGGAACGCTTGGTGCGGGAATATGCCAAGCTGCCTGCCGATCCGCTGGGTTCGATCTTCGGCTTCTTCGACGGCCATGGCTGGAACATGGCATTCGATAGCGAGGCCGGGCGGCTGAACGGTGTGTACGACTTCGCCGACGCGGGCATCGGTCCGCTGCACCAGGAATTCATCTATTCCGCGTTCATCGATGCCGACCTCACCGAGCGCATCGTCGCCGCCTACGAGCGCTTCAGCGGTCGGCGCCTGGAGCGTCGGCGGATCGCCTTGCTGACGGCGGCGCATCGGCTGTCGGAGCTGGCCGAGCTGGCCGACGAGCCGCGCCATCTGCCGGAGATGCTCGCCGGCGCCCTCGACGGCCTGGCCCTGGCGGAGGCGCAGGGCCTGGCCTGATGAGGGGACGCGCGGTTGTGCTGGGCAGGACGGATATGACCGCGTGCGGACATCCGCCGCGAAGTACCGCTACCGCTCAGAGATAGGCTTGCGCGCGGCGCCGCGAGCGCGGCATGCGGTTCTTCCCGGACAATTCGTTGAGACGCGCCTGCCAGGCCTTCCGGGCGGCATCGCGGTCCTGGCGCTGCGCGGCGGCGGGCCTGGCCTCGGCTTTCGGCCGCGGCGCGGCCTTGTCGGTCACTGGCGCAGCGGCGGTGGGGGTGACAGGGGCACTGGCCGGAGCGGCGTTTTCCTGGGCCTGGGCGAAGGCGTTGGTGCGCCGGCAGGTCTTGCAACTGACCTGGCCGACGTCGCTCGAGCCGTTCACGTTGCTGTCGCCGCGCCCGCAGGCTGCCTGGCCGGATTCGCTCAAGAAGTGCGTAACCATCTGATCCTCCTGGAGAAAAAAGGGCGGCATTATTCCCAGAAGTGTCTTCGAGTGCCAGCCTCGGGGGAGAACAGCTGACGAACTGCAAGACCTTTCCGTCGACCTCCGTTCAGTCGGCTGGCCGCCGCATGCTGTCGCGCACGTAGCGGGCCGGGGGGCTGCCGAGCGCCTTGCGGAACATGCCGATGAACGAGCTGACCGACTCGTAGCCGAGGATCTCGGCGGTGCGTTGCACCGAAACGCCGGCGGACAGTTGCTGCAGGGCGATGATGATCTGCAATTGCTGGCGCCACTGGCCGAAGGTCATGCCGGTCTCCCGGCGCACCATCCGCGCCAGGGACCGCTCGCTCATCGCCACTCGCCTGGCCCATTCGGCCATGCTGGCGCGGTCGCCGGGGGCGCGGGTCAGTTCGTCGGCGATGCGGCGCAGGCCGCGGTTGTCCGGCAGCGGCAGGTAGAGCTGTTCGGTCGGCGCCTGTTCCAGGAGTTCCAGCAGCACCCCGGCGAGACGTGCGAGCGGGCCGTCGTGCGGATAGTCCTGCGGTTGCGCGCTCAGGTGCAGGATCAGTTCGAGGACCAGCGGCGACAGGGCCAGGGTGCAGCAGTCGCTCGGCAGGCGTGCCGCCCCCGGCTCGACGAAGAGGAAGCAGACCTTGCCGTTGGCGGTGACCCGGTTGCTATGGGCGATGCCGCCGGGAATCCACACACCGAACCCGGCCGGCACCATCCACAGGCCATCGGGCACCGTGCAGGTGATGCCGCCGCGGCAGGCCACCACCAGCTGGCCCTTGCGATGCCGGTGCACCGGCACTTCGGTGTCGTTGTGCCGGGCCTCCAGCTGCAGGGCCAGGGCCGGCTGGCCGAGCGCGTCGGGATCGAAGCGTTGGGCGAGGTAGGTCTGCGGTTCACGGCTCACGGCAGGTCCTGTGGTTGTCCGAATTCGATTATTTTCTGGCTGAGTAGTCGATATTTGCAAATCGCCACGACCCGTAGCCTGTGCTCCTCAACCCGACAGGAGCGGCCGACCGCTCCGCGCCCTCGATACCCTGGTGCCCTGCATGCTGAGCGAAGTCTCCGTTTCCGGCCTCTACGTGCCGCCATTGTTCCTCTACCTGTGCCTGGCGATGCCGCTCTACCTGCTGCTGGAGCGCCTCGCCTGGCGCTGGCTGGAATGCGCCTGGCATCCCGGCCTGCTGCGTTTCTTCCTGTCGTTCATCGTGCTGTCCGTGCTGGTGCTGAAGTTCTGAGCCGAGGTCCCCATGTCCATCGTTCGTCTTTCCAAGGTGGCTGCGACCTTCGCCTGCGGCCTGCTCGCCCTGTGCCTGGCGTTGCAGTTGTGGCAAGCCTACGTGCTGGCGCCCTGGACCCGCGACGGGCGGGTCAGCGCGCAGGTGATCCGCATCGCGCCGGAAGTCCCCGGCAGCGTCGAGGCGGTGTTCGTCGCAGATAACCAGCGGGTGGCCCGCGGCGATCCGCTGTACCGCATCGATCCGCGCAGCTATCGCCTGGCCGTGCGCCAGCGCGAGGCGGAGCTGGAGCAGGCGCGGGAAACCCTGCGCCAACGTGACGAGCAATGGCGCCGACGCATGCAGTTGGCCGGCGCGGTTTCGCGCGAGGAGGTCGCCAACGCCGGTCGCGCCCTGCGTATCGCCCGCGCCCGCGCCGAGGCCGCCGGGGCGGCGCTCGACCAGGCGCGGCTGGACCTGCGGCGCAGCGAGTTGCGCTCGCCGGTGGACGGCTATGTGACGCAGTTGCGCGTGCAGCCCGGCGATTACGCGGCGGCGGGCCGGACCAACATCTTCATCGTCGATCGGCGAAGCTTCTGGGTCACCGGCTATTTCGAGGAAACCAAGCTGCGCAATGTACAGGTCGGCGCGCCGGCGACGATCAAGCTGATGGGGTTCGATCCGCTGCTCGACGGCCATGTCGCGAGCATCGGTCGCGGTGTCGCCGACCTCAACGAAAGCCGTGCCGACAGCGGCCTGCCGCAGGTCAGCCCGAACTTCAGCTGGATACGCCTGGCGCAGCGCGTGCCGGTGCGCATCGAACTCGACCGGGTACCGGCGGGCGTGGTGCTTGCCGCTGGCATGACCGGCAGTGTCGAGGTGCTGCAGGCGGGGACCGCGCGGCACTGGCGGCTGACCCGCTGGTTGCAGGAGTACCTTTGATGGCGGCGTCGGCGTCCGGCGGGCGCGATTGGTACGCGGCGTTGCCGTTGCCCTGGCGGACCGACAGCCTGGACTACGTGCTGCGCAGCATCGGCGCTGCCGCTCTGGCGCTCGGCCTGGGGCTCTACCTGCAACTGGATTCGCCGTTTTCCGCGGCGTCCACTGTGCTGTTGCTGATCAATCCGGTGCAGGGAGCGGTGGTCGGCAAGGGCTGGTGGCGCGCCGTGGGTACCCTGGTCGGCACGCTCGCTGCCTTCGTCCTGACCGCGCTGTTCGCCCAGAAGATGCTGCTGTTCGTCGTCGCCCTGGGTTTCTGGCTGGGTCTCTGCGTCGGCGTCATGAGCCTGGTCCGGCACTTCTACGCCACCGCCGCGGTGGTCGCCGGCTACACCGTGTGCCTGGCGCTGGGATCGGCCATGGTCGAGCCCGAGGCGGCCTTCGAGCACATCGTCACCCGCGCCTCGGCGGTAATCGTCGGGGTCTGCTGCCTGAGCCTGGTGACCGTGCTCTTCAGCCGCAGGACCGTGTCCGGGCGGGTGCGCCAGCGTCTCGTCTCGCTCTGCGCGGCGACGCTGGCGCTGGTCGCTGCGCGGCATGCCGGTGCGGCTGACGGGGAACTGGAGCGCCGTCGCCGGACGCTGGCCGGCGAGGTCTACGCCGTAGACGACCTGCTGGGCGTCGGTCGCGCCGAGTCGCGGGCGCTGAGCGTTGCGCTCCCGGCGATCCGCGGTGGCCTGGCGGCGCTGTTTTCCACGCTGATGGAGTTCCGCTTCGCCGGCGAGACGCATTGGGCCCGGCGCTTGGCGGAGCGTGGACTGGCGCTGCCGATGGCCGACGACCTGTGCCTGCTGGGCGGCCAACTGGAGCGCGGCGAGCTCGACTTCGCCGGCGCCGCGCGACGGCTCGCGAGCTTGCGCGGTCGCCTGGCGGCGATTCGGCGCGGACTTCCGACAGACCAAGCGGATGCCTGTCGCGAAGGGCTGTTCATGGAGCGTCTCGACGAGCAACTGGATGACCTGCAGGCCGCCCTGCGGGGGTTCGCCCGGCTCGACGGCCGGGCCCGCGCCGACGTCCGCCCAGCGGCCTTCCATCGACATTACCGCGAGGCCTTGCGCAACGGCGCGCGAGCCTGGCTGGCGATGCTGGTCGGCGGCGCCCTGTGGTTCCTCAGCGGGTGGGACCAGGGGCCGACCCTGCTGGCGGTGCTCGGCCCCTACTGCACGCTGCTGGCAGCCTCGCCCTTTCCCGCCGAGGGCACGCGCAATTTCATTCGCGGCACGCTCTACGCGATACCTGCCGCATTGCTCTGCAAATTCCTTCTGCTACCGCTGATCAACGGTTTTCCATTGCTGCTGCTGTGCCTCGCCTTCTTCTGGTCGTTCGGTATCCAGGCCACCACAGTGCCCAGGCGGGCGTTGCAGGGAATCGCCTACCTGATCGCCTTCAACACCCTGGTCGCCACCGGCAATCTCGCCCGCTTCGATTTCGGCGACTTCGCCAACCAGTCCTGCGCCTGGGTGCTGGCGCTCTGCATCAGCCTGCTGGTCTACCGCCTGCTGCCGAAGGACCTGGAACGGCATTCGGCGTCGCTGCTCGACCATCTGCGCCGCGAGACCCTCGCCTTGCTGCGTCGTCGCGCCGGTTTCGACGCGCATGCCTGGCAGGCCCGCCAGCAGCATCGCATCGCCCAGTTGGGCGCGCTGCATGGCATGGAACATCCGCGCAGCGCGCTGGCCCTGCGCCTCGGCTTCGTATCCCTGCAACTCGGCCGCGAGTCGCGGCGCCTGTGGCGCGCCCTGGCCGGGCTCGACCCGGCCGCCGCGGAGGCGCGGTGGATCGAGCGCGCACTGCGAGCCATCGCCGTCCGCCATCGCGATCCGCCGCTCGCCGCGCGGCACGCACGCCGTGCCGGCGCCCGCCTGGCGGCCGCCGGCGAGTGGCGCCTGGCCGCGATCCTCACCGACCTCGCCTGGTTGCTCCGGGCCTATTCGCAAAGCGTCTCGTCCGACGGGGCGCAGCATGGAGAAAAGACCTCATGAAAACCTCGTTCTTGCTGGCCTTGCTGCTGTCCTGCTGGTCCCAGGTCCAGGCGGCGGACGACGACGGGAAAGAGTTGCCGCCGATCGAGCGCTACGACTACGGCATGCCGCTGGACATCGAGCGGGTGCTTTCCGTCACGCCGGTGCCGGCCACCTGTGGCGTGGTGCCGCTGGTGATGCTCTACCGCGACAGCGCCGGACGCCTACATCGCTTGCAGTACCGAGGCCTTGGCGCGGGCTGTTCGCGGCACTGAGAAGCGGGCGCAGGCGCTGTCTCAGCGCGCCGCGCCTTCGATGATCGCCAGGACGTCGCCGATGGCGTGCTCCAGGTAGTCGCCCGCCTTGTACGCCGCAAGCGCCTGCGGACCGCCGTCGAGCACCGCCTGCGGCCGTTCGACGAAGCGTCCGAGCAGGTTGAACTCCTCGTCCAGCACCAGTACTAGCGGAATCGCGATTCGCTCCAGCGCCAGGCGCTGGCGCAGGTCGTCCTCGGCGCGGCCCTTGGAAATGATCGCCAGCTCGATGTTCGGTTGCAGGCGCTGCGCGAAGTCCAGCGCGGCCAGGTTGATCTGGCAGTCCGGGCACCACATTTCCCCGGCGACCAGCAGGCGATAGCGCCGTTCGATGCGTTGCAGGCGTTCCGTCAGCGCGCTCGGGAGCCCGTTGCTTTCCAGCTTCTGCCGGAACCGCGCGACCGCGCCCTGTTCCGTGGCCAGGCCATGGCCGACGAAGGCGGCGAAGTCTTCTCCGATATCGAACAGTTCCGCGTAAGAGGCCATGCTGGTTTCGCTCCTGTGCTTGGGGAGGGATGGCGCGGCGGATACGCCAGGTAGTCGCGCCACGCCGGGGCGGCCAGGGTAGCGCGCTCGCCGCGTCGCGGCGAGCGCCGGCGTGCTTCGCCGGGACTGGTCGTTAGCATGGCGCGGCTGGTAAAAAGACAGCGCCCCCACTGCCCGCCAAGGCCCGCCCGATGCTGATCGACCTGCCTTCCACCCGTCCGGTCTTCGCCTATGCCCAGGATTATCTCCACGGCGAGCGCGTCGAGCTGCACCGGCATTCGCGCGCGCAATTGATCCATGCGCTCAGCGGGGTGGTCACGGTCGGCACTGCCGAGGGCACCTGGGTGGTGCCGCCGGGACGCGGTGTCTGGTTGCCGGCCGGTATCGAGCATGCCCTGCGTTTCGCCGGCCAGGTGCGCATGCGCACCTTGTTCATCGCCCCGCAGGCGCGCCACGACCTACCGCGGGACTGCCGGGTGGTGGACGTGCCGCCGTTGCTGCGGCAATTGATCGTCGCGGCGATGCGGATCGCCCCGGACTACCCGCCGGGCGGCCGCGACGAGCGGGTGATGGAGCTGATCCTCGATGAACTGCGGGTGCTGCCGATCCTCGCCCTGCACGTGCCACAGCCGGTCGATCCGCGACTGGCGGCGCTGTGCCGCAGCCTGCGCGCCGAGCCGGCCGCCGACTGGAGCCTGGGCGATGCCGCGCGTCGCCTGGGCGTCAGCCCGCGGACCCTGACCCGCGCCTTCCAGCGCGAAACCGGTCTCAGCTTCGTCCAGTGGCTGCGGCGCATGCGCCTGCTCGCCAGCCTCGATGCGCTGGCGGCAGGGCACTCGATCCTCGAGGTCGCACTGGACCTCGGCTACGACAGCCAGAGCGCCTTCAGCGCCATGTTTCGCCGGACCCTGGGCGTTTCGCCGAGCCTCTATTTCGGCCGCGGCGCCGCCTACGGGGTGGCCGAGGGCGACTGAGTTCAGTCCTTCTGGCGCAGCATCAGCGAGGCCAGGGCGCAGGCCAGGAGCGCCACGCAGGAAAGGTAGAAGGCGTCGGAGTAGGCCATCAGGTAGGCCTGCTGGCGCACCCCGTGGTCGAGCAGGGCCAGCGCCTGCTGCTGCTCCGGCAGTTGTATCCGCACCTGGCCACCGCCCAGGCGCTGCTGCAGGGCGCCGTCGAAGATCGTCAGGGTCTCGCCGATCCGCTCGGAGTGGAAGCGCTCGCGCAGCGAGACCAGTTGCGTCAGCAGCGCGGTGCCGATCGCGCCGCCGAGGTTGCGCAGCATCGAGATCAGCGCCGAGGCCGAGCCGGCCTGGGCCTTGTCCAGGCCCTTCACCGCCAGTACCGAGAGCGCGACCATGATCAGCGGCTGGCCGATGCCGCGCACGACGATGGAGGGGATGATCACGTTGCGTCCCGCGTCGGCGTTCAGGTGCGCGCCCATCCAGCAGCCCAGGGCCATGATCGCGAAGCCGCCGGCCACCAGCAGCTTGGGGTTCAGCCAGCGCATCAGGCGCGGCAGCAGCGGCGCCAGGAGCAGTTGCACGAGGCCGTAGAGGATCAGGCTGTCGCCGATCTGCCGGGCGTTGAAACCCTGCAACTGGGACAGGTAGTTGGGCACCAGGAACACCAGGCCGAAGGTCGCCGCGCCGAACACCGCCATCGCCAGGCTGGACACGCCGAAGTTGTAGCTGCCCAGCAGGCGCAGGTTGATGAACGGCCGCGCGCCCCACAGTTGGCGCTGTACGAAGAGCAGCAAGGCGAGCACGGCGAGGACGGCGAAGGCGCGGATGAAGCCGGACTCGAACCAGTCGCGGCGGCCACCTTCCTCCAGCACGATCTGCAGCGCGCCGAGGCCGGCGACCATCGCGCCGATGCCGAGCCAGTCGGCCTGGCGCAGGCGTTCGCGGTCGCCGTCGCGGGGGCGGATCGACCAGGCCACCGCGGCCAGCAGGGCGATCCCCGGCAACAGTTGCAGGAGAAAGATCCAGCGCCAGGAATAGGCATCCGCCAGCCAGCCGCCGATCGACGGGCCGGCGGCCTGGGCCACGCTGTTGGAAAGGCTGAACAGCGCCATGCCGAGGGGTATCCGGCTGGACGGCAGCTCGGTGAGGATCAGTTGCATCGACAGCGGGATCAGCACCGCCCCCGAAGCCCCCTGGATCACCCGGATCAGGATCAGCGTCGACAGGTTCGGCGCCAGCGCGCAGCTCAGCGAACTGAGCAGGAACACCAGCGAGCCTAGGAGCATCACCCGGCGCAAGGAGAACACTTCCACCAGCCAGGCGGTAAGCGGGATCATACTGATTTCCGCGACCAGATAGGCGGTGGAGATCCACGAGCCCTCCTCGAAGGTGGCTCCCAGCGCGCCTTCTATCTCCGGCAGCGCCGCGCTGGTGACGTGCACGTTCATGCCGGCCATGAAGCAGCCGAACAGGCCGCCGGTGACGGCGACCCAGGCACGCAGCGATACCTTGTCGTCAGCGCTCATCGGCGGAGGCTCCGTCCGGTTCGCGAGTGTCCACGGTGGCGATCACCGACATCCCCGGAAGCAGCCGGCCCCGCTCGGCGGCGTCGGCGTCCAGGCGGATACGCACCGGGAAGCGCTGGACGATCTTGGTGAAGTTGCCGGTGGCGTTGTCCGGCGGCAGCAGCGCGAATACCGCGCCGGAGGCCGGCGCCACGCTGTCGACGCGGCCGCGCCAGCGGCGGCCGAACGTGTCCACCTCCAGCTCTACCGGTTGCCCGGGGCGGATGCGTTCGAGCTGGGTCTCCTTGTAGTTGGCCACCACGTAGGCCTGCTCCAGCGGCACCACCGCCAGCAGCGGCAGCCCCGGCGTGACGTACTGGCGTAGGCGCACCTTGCGCTGGCCGACGCGGCCGGCGAATGGGGCGCGGATTTCGGTATCGTCCAGGGCGTGGCGCGCCAGTTCGCGCGCCGCCGCGGCTTCCTGCAGCTCCGCCTGGCGCTGGGCGAGCGCCGCCTCCGCCTCGCGTCGCCGGCTCTTCAGTACGTCCCTGGCGGCGCGCTGGCGGCCTTCCTCGGCGTTTGCCCGCCGCGCCGCCGCCCGCGCTCGCTGGTGCGCCGCGTCGGCGTTCTCCAGGCGCTGGCGACTGGTGGCATGCTCGTCGGCCAATTGCCGGTAGCGTCGCCAGTCGGTCTCGGCGCGGCGCCATTCGGCTCGCGCCGCTTCGCCATCGGCGCGGGCGCGGCTGATCGTCTGCGCCTGCTCCAGCAGTTGCCGATCGAGGGTCTCCAGCTTCGCGCGCTGGGCTTCCAGCGCCGCCTGCGCCGCCGCTTCGCGGGCCTCGGCGGCGCGCAGGCGCTGGCGGAAGTCGCGCGGGTCCAGGCGCAGCAGCAGGTCGCCGGCCTGGACGTCGGCGTCGTCGGCCACCAGCACCTCGGCGACGTAGCCGGAGACCTGCGCGCTGACCGCCACCCAGTCGGCGCGTACATAGGCATCGTCGGTGCCCTCCAGGAAGCGTCCGCTGCTCCACCACCAGGCCAGCAGGGCGGCGAGCGCGATGGCGCCGGCGAGGCCGCCCAGCAGCCAGGTTCGGCGCCGGCGCGTGGCTGCTGGCATGGTTTCGCCAGTGGTGTGTTCGATGGGTTCCCTGATTGCCTGGTTCATTGTCCGTTTTCCTGATGGGAGGGGCTGGGAGCGGCTTGCCAGCCGCCGCCGAGAGCCCGGAACAGTTCGACCTGGCGCTCGGCGACGCGCATCTCGGCGTCGACCAGGCGCGCCCGGTCGGCGACCAGGCTGCGTTGGCTGTCGAGCAGCTCGAGGGCATCGAGGGCGCCGGCGCGATAGTTGCTGCGCGCCAACCGGTAGGCGTGGCGCTGCTCGTCGAGGGCACGCTGGAGGTCGGCACGCCGCTGGCGCTCGCCGGCATACAGCGCCAGGGCACGCTCGACCTCGCGCAGGGCGCCGAGCACCGCTCCGTCGAAGCGCGCCAGGGCGGCGTCGCGCTCTGCCGCTGCGCTGTCCAGGCGGCCTCGCGCGCTTTCCCGGTTGGGGAAGCGCCAGCTCAGCAGCGGGCCGGCCGCGTAGGCCAGCGCGCCGCTGCCGCCGAGGCCGGCGAGGGTCACTGCGGAGGTCTCGGCGCCGACGGCGAAGCTGATGCGCGGGTACAGCTCGGCTTCGGCCAGCGCGCGCCGGGCGTCGGCGGCGGCGAGCCGGCGCTCGGCCGCGCGGACGTCCGGGCGGCGCGCCAGCAGGCTCCAGCCGTCGCCGGTGGGCAGGGCACGGCGCAGTTGCGGTATGCCGGCGCAGGTCGCGGCAGGAGCGTCCAACTGGCGCGGCGAGCGCCCGCTGAGCAGCGCCAGTTCGTAGAGTGCCGCGCGCCGCCGCGCCTCGAGCATCGGCAGCGCGGCGCGGGTCCGCTCGCGCAAGGCCAGCAGCCGGCGTCGCTGCAGCTCGCTGGAAAGGCCGGCGGCGAGCTGGCGTTCGCTCAGCGCCAGGCTCGCGTCGAGCAGGCCGACCGATCGGCGTTGTACCTCTGCCCGTCGCGCCAGGGCGCAGGCGCGGACGTAGGCGAGGGTGGTCTGGCTGGCCACGCTGACCCTGAGCAGGTCGCGCGCCGCTTGCGCCGCTTCGGCATCCGCCTTCGCCGCGGCGATGCGGGCGCGGACTTCGCCCCACAGGTCCAACTGGTAGGACAGGTCGAGGCGGGCGGTGTGTTTCCACTGGCTGTGCAGGTCCTCGTCGGTGGCTTCGGCGAGGGTCTGGTCGTCGCCGTCGCGCCCATACTGGTAGCCATAGCCGACCTCGGTCCGTGGCCAGCGTTCGCCCTGTGCGCCGCGCAGATGGCCGAGGAGCGCGCGGGCATGGGCATCGGCTGCGGCCAGGTCGCGGTTGTGGCGCAGCGCGGCGGCCACCAGGTGGTTCAGCCCAGGGTCCTGGTAGAGCGTCCACCACTGGGCGGGCAGCGCGTCGCCGCGGGTTCCCGCCACCCTCGACAGGCCAGGGTCGAGGCTTTCCGCGCGTGGCGCGGGTTGGTTGCGGTTCGCGCAGCCCAGCGCGGTGGAGATCCCCAGCGCCAGCGCCACGCAACGCAGATGACTGGCAAGCGGCATTGCCCTGCTCCCGTGTCTGAAAGAGCGGGGAACGGTAAGGCAGGCGCAGGCGGCCTGCGCCGGCAAAAGCGCCAGTCATCGTCGCGAAATGGACAGTCGGCGGATTTTTCAGCGTTGCCGCATCAGGTACGGGCCGCAGCCCGGCCGGGATGGCCAGCAGGGAGATGCGGTGGATCTGCCGGGAGCAGCGGTTCACCCCGCCTTCGACGAGGCGCAGGCGCTGGAACAACTGGTGGGCTAGCCTGCGCCTTGGCGTGGCCGGGGGCCCGCCTTCAACCTGAACGAAGCGTTTCGCCAGGTGGTCGGAACAACAGGTCCCCGTTCCGGAAGCCGAGTCCATGCCGCTGCGCCGTGCCGTTTTCGCCATCCTTTTCGCGTCCCTGGGCAGTCCTTTGGTCGCCGCCGAAACACCCCTGCGCCTGGAGCGCCTGGAGCGCTGCGGCGATCTCCTGGCCAGCGAGCGGCAGGAGTGGTGCCTGCGCGTGCGCGGCCTGGGCTCCGGCCTGCCGCGCCTGTTGCTGGACGGCCGCGAACTGCCGGCCACCGCCCTGCGGCGCGAGGGCGACGGCCTGCGGCTCCGCCTGGACCGCCGTGGCCACGCCAGCGGTCCGCTTTGGCTGGAGCAGGGCGGGCGCAGCAGCAATCCGGTATGGCTGACCCTGAACGGCAGCCATGTGCTCGCCGCCGGTCCCGACGAGGTGGCGAAGAACATGGATGGCCTGACCACCTACGTCGACCTGGTCAGCCTGTTGATCGAGGAGAACCACGACGGTCGCCGGGAGGCCGAACGCCTGGCCGATAAATATGGCGCGCGGGTGGTCGGCGCGATCCCGCCGTTGAACCTCTACCAGTTGCGCCTGCCGGCGCGCGACCTCGTCCAGCGCGACGCGCTGGTCCTCCGCATCGGCAGCGAGACCAGCGTGGACGCCGTGGTGGTGGAGGAGTCCGCGCCGGAGAAGGGCGAGGAAACCGAGGCGGCGCGCCGGCCCGTGGACAAGCCGGACAGCGACTCCGACGAGTGGGCGGCCAATCGTTTCATGGACGCGGTGAACTATTACCAGCGTCGGGTCCGCGCCCGCCAGGCGCCGCTGGAGACCCGCCCGGTGCGCATCGGGGTGATCGAGCGCGACGTCGACTTCGACGCTCCCGACTTCGCCGACTACCTCGGCCCCTGCAAGGCGCCCGCACCGCGTACCTGCCTTTACGCGCGCGATGCCGAACGTCCCGACAACCACGGTTCGACGGTCGCCGGCATCCTCGCCGCGCGCTGGGACCAGGGCGGCAACAGTGGTTTCCTGCGTGGGCTGGACCGCGCCAGCCAGGGTTTCGAAGTGATCGTCGAGCGCAATTCGGATGCTGGCATCACGGCCAACGTCGCCGCCTCGGTGAACCTGGTGGAGGATGGCGTGCGGGTGCTCAACTGGAGCTGGGGCATCCACCGCGTCGGCGCTCGCGACGTCGATGGCGACGAGGTGGATTCGCTGGTGCGCTCGGGGATCGCCATGAGCGGCTACGAGGAGTTGCTCGAGGAGTTCTTCCTCTGGCTGCGCAAGGAGCATCCGGACGTGCTGGTGGTCAACTCCGCCGGCAACGGCTCGTCCTACTCCGGTACCGACGAATACCGCCTGCCGTCCTCCTTCGTTACCGAGCAGTTGCTGGTGGTGGGCGGCCACCAGCGCAGCGAGCGCCAAGGCCTGGCGGTGGACGACCCGGCCTACGCGGTCAAGCGCAGCACCTCGAACGTCGACATGCGGGTGGATGTCACCGCCGCCGCCTGTACCCATGCCTCGACCCTGGAGCGGGACGCGCGGGGCGAGGTGCACTGCGGCACCTCCTATGCCACGCCGATGGTCGCCGGCACGGTCGCCGCCATGCTTTCCCTCAACCCGCGGCTGCGACCCGAGGAGATCCGCATGCTGCTCCGGCGCAGCGCCATGACCATCGGCGGCGACTACGATTTCGAGCCGGCCGATGCCGAGGACCTCACCGCACCGATCCTGCCCTCGGAGCGCGGCTACCGCCTGGACCACCGCGACGTCGGCCGCTCGGCGCGGCTGGACATGCAGAAAGCCCTGGACCTGGCGGTGAAGAGCCGCGAGCGCGTGCGCTGAGGCGTTCCGCCGGCCCGGGGCCTCACGGCGAGGCTTCCAGCAGCCGGGCGAGGCGTTCGGCGAGTTCGTTGTGGCGGAACGGCTTGGTCAACACCTCGAAGCCGTTGAGTTGCTCGGGCCTCAGGTTGGCGTAGCCGGTGATGACCAGCACCGGCAATTGCGGGAAGTGCTGGCGCAGTTCCTCGGCAAGCTGCACGCCGGTCTTGTCGGCCATGAGATGGTCGGTGACCAGCAGGTCGGGCGCCAGGCCGCGCTCGACCTCGCCCAGGGCTTCCTCCGCCGACGCCGCCTCGCTGACCTGGTAGCCGAGATCGCCGAGCAGCAGCGCGGTGGTGTAGCGCACCATCCTGTCGTCGTCGACCAGCAGCACGTGGGTCGGCCGCGACGCCTCCGGTGCGTCCGGGCAGCTTTCTGCGGTGGATTGCGTCTGCTCCGCGGTGATCGGCAGCCAGATGCTCACCCGGGTCCCCTTGCCGATCTCCGAGTGGATGCCCAGGCCGCCGCCGGACTGGGCGACCAGGCCCTGGACCATCGACAGGCCGAGGCCGGTGCCCTTGCCCACGCCCTTGGTGGAAAAGAACGGCTCCATGCAGCGGGCCAGCACCTCGGCGGGCATGCCTCCGCCGTTGTCGGCGACTTCCAGGCACACGTAGCGGCCGGCGCCGAGACCGTCCACCGCGCCGTCGATCACCAGGTCGGTCCGCGCGCCTATTTCCAGGCGGCCGCCTTCGCCCATGGCGTCGCGGGCGTTCACCGCGAGGTTGAGGATGGCCAGTTCGAACTGGTGCGGATCCACCACCACCGCAGGCAGGCGTTCCGGGATCTCGATGCGGACCTCGATGGTCGGGCCGAGCGAGCGCTCGATCAGGTCGTGCATGCCTTCGACCAGCTCGCGCAGGGCCACCGCCTGCGGCTTGAGGGTTTGCCGGCGGGCGAAGGTGAGCAGGCGACCGACGAGGTTCCGCGCCCGTTCGGCGGACTGTAGCGCGCCGTCGATGAGGTCGGTGGAGCGGGCGTCGTCGAGCCGCCGGCGGATCAGTTCCAGCGAGGCCATGATCGGCGTCAGCAGGTTGTTGAAGTCATGGGCGATGCCGCCGGTCAACTGGCCGACCATCTCCATCTTGCGTGCCTCGTGAAGCTGCGCCAGGGCGCTTTCGCGCTGGGCGAGCATGGTCGCGACACGTTCTTCCAGGCTTTCGTTGAGTTCGCGCAGCTCGTTCTCGGCGCGTACCCGCGCGCTGATGTCCATGCACACGCAGAGCAGGCCGCTGGCGGCATGCTGCTCGTCCACCAGCGGCGTGACCTGGTTCTGCACCCACACCGTATCGCCGTCGGGGCGAACGTAGCGGCCGCTCATCTCGAACGCCGCGCCGGTCGCTCCGCCTGGCGCCGCGGGGAGGGCGAAGTCGGCGGGGTCGAGGATGTCCTGCATGCGCAGGCCGAGCAGGGTCTCGCGCGAACGGCCGGCGATCTCGCAGTAGCGATCGTTGACCCGGGTGAAGCGCCAGTTCCGGTCGCATACCGCGATGCCCGCGCTGGCCTGGTCGAACATCGCCGCCAGTTGCGCGGAACTGGTGCGCAGCGCCAGCTCCGCGCGGGCATGGGTGAGCGAGGTCCAGGCCAGCTTGGCGGCTTCCTCCGCCAGGCGGCGCGAATCTTCGCCGAGCGCCTGCGGATGGGCGAAGTGGATCGCCAGCAGCGCCTCCAGCCGGCCGTGGCGCAGCACCGGGACGTGCAGCGTGGCGCCCAGCCCCAGGCGCGCGCGGCTCGCCGCCTCGTCGAGACTCATGCCGCGCTCCCCGGCGAGGTCTTCCCGCGCCACGCTGCGTCCGGCATGCAGTTCGCCGGACAGGGTGGCGCCGAACGCCAGGTAGCGATGCCGACCGACCGCCGAGCGGCCGTCGTGGAGATAGTCGCGATGGACCTGGAAGGTCATGCCGTCGCCGTTGTCCTCGCCGAAGAATATCCGCGACGCGCCCAGCTCCTCGCCGAGCCGGCGCAGGGCGGTGGCTTCGATCTCCAGGGGATCGGCCAGGGACGGCAGGGTCTGGCCCAGTTCCAGGAGGAACGCCTGGCGGCGTTCGAAACGCACCCGCTCGGTGGTCTCGGTGACGATGCACAGCACGCCGCCGACGGAACCGTCGGTTTCCCGCACCGCCGAATAGGACACGTCGAAATAGACCGTCTCGCCGCGTCCATGGCGTTCGATGTAGAAGGGCCGATCCTTTGCCGCGAAGGTTTCACCGGTCTCGTACACCCCGCGCAGCAGCGGTTCGAGGTCATCCCACAGCTCCCGCCAGTTCTCTATCGCCGGCCGGCCGAGGGCGCGCGGATGCTTGTCGCCGATGCTCGGCGCGTAGGCATCGTTGTACAGGGCGACGAATTCCGCGCCCCAGAACAGCACGATCTGCGCCTTGGCCGGCAGCAGCGTGGCCATCGTCGTCTTCAGGCTCGCCGACCAGGCGTCCGGCGGGCCGAGGGGCGAACTGGCCGCGTCGAGGCTGAGCAACAGTTTCCCGACCGCTCCTCCGTTGGCCAGGAAGGTCGGTGGATGGTCGAGGGGGTTCGGGTCCGGTTCGATGGTGAAAGGCTGTGCCATGTCTGCGGAGTCTTGCTCGGTTCCGGTTGAGGTGGTGGGTCGTATGGAATATAGGAGGGCGGTGGGTGCGCTTGCGTTCAATCAGCTTGGGGGACCGCGGGATCCCGATGCGGGTAGGTTTCGAATGGTCCCGAGGGAGCTGCCGGATTAGGCTGTGGGATGAGTACGGCCCTCATTTCCAGGAGCGGCGCGAGGGCCGCTTGGCCCGGTAGAATTTTGCTGTTGTTTTTCTTTTTTTAAAACAATGGGATACGGTAAGGGTGTTCCCCACGGGTGTGGGGATGAACCGCGCGTCATCCCGCGGTTCAGCGCACCAACAAAAACGCCGGCTCGAGGGCCGGCGTTCGGGAGGACATGCAGCAACTGCTGCTCAGTGATGGGCATGTTTTCTCCGGACAAAAAAAGCCGCGCATAGCGCGGCTTATTGGTAGCCTTTTCCCTAATTATTTGTTGATACTGACCTGGGCTTAGTTACCAGGCGCAGGAACAGGTCCTTATTCGCATAAATCACGTACTCTGAGCCAGCCTTTGAAAGGTGGTGACTATCACTATATAGAATTCTCTCTTTATTAACGGATTTACAGAACCCCCCATCACAAAGTGAACGCTGAGGATCAACAAAATAAACCCCACTCTCTTCAGATAGCAGAGAAAGCGACCTATTCAGCTTAGCTGAAGGAACGTCAGAGTATGGAATTCCAATACGTTTCAAACAATCTCCTCGTCCGATGGACGGCCTGCTATAGCAACCAGCAATATCTGGCGAGCCAGCGCCAGGAACATTCCCTATTACAACCAGTTCGTGGCTCCCAATAAGAGACTTTAACTCCAGAATTTTTCCATTCAAAAACTGATAGGCTGAGTCCTGATCAATTGGCTTCTTCTCACCCAATCGCGCGGCATATTTTATCTGCTCATGCCAGAACTCAGAAATAACCAGAACAGAATTCGGATTCTTTTTAAGAACTGAAATCGCCTGATCTAAAGCGGCAGGGCAAGTTGAGTCCCAATCTGTTCCGGGAGTAAGTCGCGTGACGCCGGGAAGCATTATACAACTAACCGTACTAATATAAATGCTGAGTTTATTTGGCTTTCCAATAGCATGATCGAATCCATAGGCATACTGTCGTGCGTGACTATCTCCCATAACGACGATATCTGCCAGTCCATCAGCACCGCCAACTATCCATCCATAACGCTCGGGATATCCATTTCCACCGTATTGGTCTACATGAAATTGCTTCGAGTCTGCCAACTGACGCTTTATCCCTTCAGGCGGTTCTGCTACGCGCCATACCCAACCAGAACTTCCCCATGCCGTCGAGGCAGGAACTACGAGAAGGCAGGCAAGCATCAAGCATGTCAGATTGAAGCCATTACTAGTAAGTGACTTCTCGTTAGGTCGACGAAGTGGAGTTTCAACCGTTTTATACAGTGCATATCCAAGAACAAGCGAGAGAAATACTATTACGAATTTTTCATAAACAGACGCTTCCCCGGAGAAATAATACTTATAGAAAACAATTATCGGCCAATGAACAAGATAGACCGAATAGCTTATCATGCCCAAGAAAACAAACGGCTTCGTAGAAAGCGTATATCTCGAAACGGGCGAACTTGAGGAAAACACTATAAGAGCCGCACCAATGCATGGAAGTAGTGCGTTATAGGTTGGAAACGGAGTTAAAGAATCAAACTTAAAGATCGAATAGACAACCAATGCCAGTCCAGCAGCAAAGGCAACATTATGAAATGCATTCGACTTAATCTGAGGAATAAAAACAAGGATCGCGCCTATCGCGAATTCAAACACTCGAAATGGTGTCAGATAGAAAACTGTAGAGGCGCCATCTGCAAACCACTTGGCAACTGTTGGCCCAGCCCAAGCTACGGCCGAGCTATAACCATCTATGAAGGAAAAATTTGCGAGAAGGCTCAACACACCGCCGACAACAAGAAACGATACTATTCCTTTCGCACCAAATCTCTTTCCAAAAAAAACAAGGACAACAGGCCAAAACATGTAAAACTGCTCTTCTACACTAAGAGACCACGTATGTAAAAGCGGCTTAAAGCCTGAGGATGTATTGAAGTAACCGCTTTCACTCCAAAAATAGAAGTTTGAAAGGGAAAATAGCGAGTAAACAACCTCCCCCCCAAATCGCTTAAGATGTTCAGAACTGAATAAAAACAGAGATACAAAGAAACTACAGAAAACTACCACAAAAAGAGCGGGAAAGAGCCTGCGCACCCGACGGGAGTAGAATCTATGATAGTCGAAACACCCACTTGACGACACTTCTGAATAGATGAGTCTCGTAATCAGAAATCCACTGATGACGAAAAACACATCTACTCCGACATAGCCTCCCGCCAGAGAGCTAAATCCCGCATGAAAGAGCAGAACGCTCATCACCGCGACAGCCCTCAGGCCGTCGACACCAGGCATGTACTTCATTGCTGACATTGAAGCGTCTCCGCCGCCATCCAAGGACAAACGGCGGATTATGCCTTAACCGGCCAGAACTGTCAGGCCGAGGCAGAAGCCCCGGCCCGATCTCACTTGAGCAGCCAACTGGAACCGTTGCTCTTCAATTCCGCATACTGCCCAGGCGTGAGCGTCAGCGTCGTGCCGTTGTTCGTGTACGTGCCGTAGGTACTCGCTGTGATCGCGCCAGCTGCCGGCGTGACGGCCACATTTCCGCTAGAGGCGTTGCGGATCATGTACGTCGTGCCGATAGTGAGGGCGGCCTCGGGCAGGGGAAACGCACCGGCAACAGCTGCTTCAATATGTTGTCCGGCATATTCGAAAGCGTCTGTACCTGGGGCCGTCGATAGCGTGACAACTGGCGGAGTGTCCCATGTGATACCGCCAACAACTTTCACGCGCATCCGCTCGACAGATGGATAACCATGGCGATTCACGCGCACGTTTCGGATATTCGCAATGACTGGAGCATTTGTAGCCCCTAGACACCACACAGGGCGCACCATCTGCAAATTATCGTTAAATACAGTGAACCCGTTTATATCGAAATTCCCCTTGGATTCGACAACCTCCAGACTGTCAGTGGAATCCAGCCAAACACCGCACCGATTTATATTGCCAGTAGCTCCAGCAAAATTAAGATTTCTGGCCGAAGCGTTATTAACAATAACAGCGGCATTCTTTGCGCTCCAATTTCCGAATCGAATGGCCGACCCAAATGGCTGCTCAATATGTGGATTATGAATAACAATTTCCCCATACATATTTAACGATGGAGTCTTGCCCCCACCATATACGAACCCGATTCCACCCCCTTTTGCACCATACTGTGTGGCTGAACCATTACGATAGGACTGGAACCCGTAGACTCGAACCGAGATTGCAGAGTCCGTGTTTGGTATTGTGAACTGCAAGCCAAAACCCGCATTGCCCTGAGCCGAGCACCCGTACATATTGATATCTTCAAAATAGTAACCGGAACCTTCGTTAGGCTCTATATCAAATCCAGCCCACGGGCCGTTTGCAGAGGCTCCCATTCCATTTGTATTCGTATTTGTCGACCGGCACTTAGTCAGAGTTGCACGCTTGGCGTTAACAATTGAAACGCCATTCCGGCCGTTATAGTTGCAGAGAACACGCTCTAAATTTATATCTTCACAGGGAAGCCCTACATTACCAGTTAATGCAGCGCCATCACCAGAAAATGCGTTTATCGATAAATCCTGAACAAGTACATTTTTTGAACCATAGAGAAACAGACCATAGCGTCCCTCTCCGCTAGTTGCCTCGTTCTTCTGACCATTGATCTGCATTCCGTTTCCGCGGATATAGACGTTTGTCTGGCTGGCAATAGCGATGAACGGGGCGTTGTCACCGATTACTGTTCCTGGCTCTTGAAGAACTACCGTCCGACTGGTCGCCCCTATAATCTGGTTCGAACCGATCACGAATGGCGCTGTGCGAATCGTCCCCGGCGGCAGCACGGCGACTGCACCAATGTTGGCGCCATCGCCCTCGTTTGACCGAGTTTCGCGGAGCAGCATCGCGAGCGGTGCCGTACCAAGCTCACCTTCGACCCAGCCGAAGTACTCCAGCCGCACAGCGTTGTTCTCGATCCGGCGAACGAATGCACCGCTCGCCGACGGCTCCGTCTCGCCGACGCCGGCGAGATAGTCTGCTAGGCCAGGCTGGGCGGTGTATGCAGGGACCGTCGGACTGATTACCGTTCCGCCATTGTGCATTGATCGAGGCATCAACGGGTCCCAGACGAATACGCCGCCACCGGTTGTAATGCCTGGGCGATGCTCACGAACATGGTACGTATGAGTCGTTTTCCGAGGCGATCCGACGAGATCGGCAAGTGACTCAACTACAACTGCGGACCGGCCGACAACCGCCGCGCCAAGCGCCAGGTCGGTCTCATTGACCAGCTCAGCGCGTAGCGCGCGATCAACCTGGTTCACAAGTAGCGGCTCGTCGGTAGCCCAGTTCCCGCTCAGGCTGACCGGGAAATCTGCTGGCAGTTGAACGCTATACAGGTTCCCGTCACGCTGAATCAGTTGAGTCGGGCGATCAACAATCAGCGGAGAGCCGTCGACATATTCAAGGAAAGCCTGGTTCGAATCCTTGAGCATCCAGCCAGTCTTAGAACTGTTCCGCATATCCTTTCATCGTTGGGCGCATAACGCCGAAACGATCACTCCACGTGGTGTTTACTCGGTCGTTCATCGCCGCGTCGAAGTTCTCGGCGTTATCGTACAGATCAGGCGGGTCTTTGGAGCCAAGCGGGTTACCGGTGGCGTATGTAGTCATGCAAGTTCTCCGGGCATGAGAAAGCCCACTCTATGGCGGGTTATGGTTTTCGTGTGGTGTTCCCCACATGCGTGGGGATGAACCGTAGAAGTACGCTCGCGCAGCGGCATGGATAGAGCAGTCCCATAGGGCGAACGACGCCACCGGCGTCATTCGCCATGGTCGGGTCAACCGGAACGTCGAGCGGCTACCAGGCGCTGCTGCAGGCGCGTCAGGAAGGCCACTTCGAAGGCGGTCTTCTGCATCGGTGTGGGCAGGCTGTCGCGGCCGAAGGCGAAGGCGGTCCAGAGCTGGCCTTCGATCTGGTCGGCAAGCCAGTTCTCGGCCTGGCGGACGCCCTTGTCGATGGCGGGCTGGGCGGGAACCGGCCAGAGCAGGGAGAGACCGGGTTGCCGGTCGGCGGGGGGAATCTCGACCATCAGGTCCTTGTAGCGTTCGATGATTGCGTCGACGTGGGTCTTTTCCTTTTCATCCTTCGTCATGCTGGGTACTCCGTTTCTGAGAGTCACATGACCTGCCGCCTTCGCTGTCAATCGATGGAGGCAGGATCGCGCAGGGTTGACAGACCGGGAAACGGAACCGGCAGACCACGAGGGTCTCCCCACGCGATCCGCCATGAAGGCCCGCAGTTGGAAAACTGCGGTCGAGCCGATGCCTGCAAAAGCATTCGCTGCTTTCGCATGCACCGCTCGGCGCATCGCGCCGTCTCTTCGGGCTGTCAAACCCGGTCACGGATTTGGCCGTGACGGGCGCAGGATAGGGGCAGGCAAGGCGGGGAGCAAGGGCGGGAATGGGTGACGGCAGAGGCTATCGGCAGGCAAGGCGTTGGCTGAAGCGATTCATGGAAATAACCCGGCGTTGGGAGCGCGCCGTTAATCATCGTTTACCAGGAGAAAACAATCCGCCTGGACTGTTCGATTCAATATTTTGTGATGCGCTTCACGCAATAAGAGTATTCCTTATGAGCCACGCAAAAGTGTCATTCGCTTCTTCGAAGAGGGCGCTGCCGAAGTTGCACGCTAGTTGGGCACGCCGCGAGGGCGGCTTGGCACTTTGGTGCATAAGGATATAACCCTTTCTTCATTTCTGATTTTCGTCAGAGTTCGTGCCGGGGCGACCGTCCGTCATTCGATATTAATTAAAAGCGTCAATAATCCGTTTAGGAATCAGGGGCTTGGAAATCCACCTGGCAGAACTGACAGGTCGGTATGCCCAACCAAAGTATTGAACTGATTTAAGTGGTGGTACAAATTTGCCTTTCCCATGTTAGTCCTACTTAACAGGCGAAGCGGTGGAGAGCGCTCTGTTGCGGGCTGCTCGGGATTAAATGGGTTTCGCCCTCGGGGGCTCCTGTCTTCCAATAAAAACAAGTTGTCGCCAGGCCTGATGAACTTTCAGGTACCCGCGTTCCGTTTTCTCGCGGAACTCACTGACTGCGCTTAACCGCGTGACCGGTTCGGTCGGTAAACAGCGACCTGCGCCGGAAACGCGATAACCGAGACAACTCAATCGAGGAACAGAAGATGGGATTATTCAATGCAGCCGCGAACCTGTTCGGCCAGGTCTACGAGCGTGCGACGCAGGTGGCCGCCACCGCCGTCACGGCGGTGGCGGACGTGGCCAGGACATTGGTGGGCTCCACCGTCGACGCCGTGGAGCAGCAGGTGCACGAAGCGCTGACATCGGTGCATGACGCCGTTGCCAGCGTGGAGCAGGCGCTGGAGGGTACGGTCGGCGCGGTGGCCGGCACGCTCGGCGAGATCGCCGGCGACGCCCTCGACACCGTAGGCTCCGCGGTCGGCACGCTGGGCGGGCTGGCCGGCAACTCGCTGGCGATCGCCGACGACTTGTTGCACGGGCGCGTCGAGCCGGAGGATTACCTGAAGCTGGTCGGTGACCTGGGGCAGGGCGTCGGTGCCACCGTCGGCCATGCCTGGGAATTCGGCAGCGACAGCCTGAAGGCCGCCAACGATCTCTACCACGCCGCCTACCAGGGTGGCTCGCTAAGCCTCGGCAATAGCGACGGCCTGCTCGGGGTCAATGTGATCGGCTCGCTGCTCGGCGGCAATCACGACCAGGGCGTGATTCCCGATAGCCGCGGCATCCTCGGCCCGCTGCCGATCAACGTCTCCCTCACCGAGCAAGGCCTGACCTTCGGCGGCGAGACGCCGCTGACTCCGCTGGTCACCGCAGCCCTGGCGCTGAATCCGATCACCGCGCCGCTGGTGCCGGTGCTGGCGCCGCTCAACCTCGGCGGCCTGGGAGTGGTCGGCTCGGTCGACAAGGAAGGCTTCAGCGCCAAGTTCTACGGTATCGCCGGACCCAGCTACAACCTCGGCGTGGCCAATCTCGGCGGCACCCTGGAGCTGGGTAGCTACAACGAGGTCAAGCTGCTGAGCTGGAACGAGGTGACCCTCAAGGACCTGCCCATCGTCGGCGGCATCCTCGGCTACGTGCCGGTGGTCAAGGACATCGGTGTCTCGCTGCCGACGCTGGACCTGCACTTCGACAGCAAGCTGTATGCGCAAACGATTGCCGGTGTCGATGTCGCCGGGGTCGGGCCGAAGGGCCAGATCGAGCTGGTGCATGACCTCGACAATGACCTGTCGATCGTCGCCGGTATCGCCGGGGATACCGCGCACAGCGCACTGGACGGGGCCGGCAAGGTGCTTGCGGCGCTGCTCGGCCACGGCGGCGAAGCGGCGCCGCCGACAATCCAGCTGATCGGCGCCGACCCGGCGCCGGAGCATCAGGCCCTGGCCGCCTGACGGCGAGGGAACGCCCGGCACAGGGAGGTGCCATCCGGGCTCATTCGGGATTCCAGCGGCAGTCGTGGCAGAAGTGAGCGCGCTCGATGGCAAGGCTCGGTTCCAGCGTTACCAACGAAATCAAACAGGCCCTGGCGGCCAGCCGCGGCGCATTGCGCAGCGTGGCGGCGTTCTCCGGGGTGATCAACCTGCTGATGCTGGTGCCCTCGCTGTACATGCTGCAGGTGTACGACCGCGTGCTGTCCTCGGCCAACGAAGTCACCCTGTTGATGCTGACCCTGATGGCGCTTGGCGTGTTCGTCTTCATGGGCGCGCTGGAGGCGCTGCGCAGCTTCGTCCTGGTGCGGGTCAGCGAACGCTTCGACGGCCAGTTGCACGGGCGGATCTACGCCGCCGCCTTCGAACGCAACCTGCGCGCCGGCGGCCAGGAGGCCAGCCAGGCGCTGCACGACCTGACCACCCTGCGCCAGTTCATCACCGGCCAGGCGCTGTTCGCCTTCTTCGACGCACCCTGGTTCCCGGTCTACCTGCTGGTGATCTTCCTCTTCGACCCCTGGCTCGGCCTGCTCTCGCTGGTCGGCGCGCTGGCCCTGATGGCCCTCGCCTGGTTCAACGAACGCGCCACCCGTGCGCCGCTGGCCAAGGCCGGCGAGTTGTCGATCAAGTCCGGCCAACTGGCCAGCAACAACCTGCGCAACGCCGAGGTGATCGAGGCGATGGGCATGCTCGGCAGCATGCGCGGGCGCTGGGAACGGCTGCACCAGGCGTTCCTCGACCAGCAGAGCCTGGCCAGCGAGCGCGCGGCGCGGATCAACGCGCTGAGCAAATACCTGCGCATCGCCCTGCAATCCCTGGTGCTCGGCCTCGGCGCCTGGCTGGCGGTGGAGGGACGCATCACCCCGGGGATGATGATCGCCGGCTCGATCCTGATGGGCCGTGCGCTGGGGCCCATCGACCAACTGATCGGCGTGTGGAAGCAGTGGGGCGCAGCGCGCGATGCCTATCGCCGGCTGAGCGGCCTGCTCGACGAATTCCCCGCCCGCGAGCGGCGCATGGAATTGCCCGAGCCGCGTGGCCACCTGCTGCTGGAATCGCTGGACGCGGCGCCGCCCGGCAGCGAGGCGCGCACCCTGCGTGGTCTGACCCTGGCGATCCCGGCCGGCTCGGTGGTCGGCGTGATCGGTCCGTCCGGCTCCGGCAAGTCGAGCCTGGCGCGGGTTGTGCTGGGCATCTGGCCGACCCTGCACGGCAGCGTGCGCCTGGACGGCGCCGAGATCCGCCAGTACGAGCGCGAGACCCTCGGCCCGCGCATCGGCTACCTGCCGCAGGACATCGAACTGTTCGCCGGCACGGTGGCGGAAAACATCGCCCGCTTCGGCGAGGTGCAGGCCGACAAGGTGGTGGAGGCGGCGCGCCTGGCCGGGGTCCATGAACTGGTCCTGCGCCTGCCGCAGGGCTACGACACCGTGCTCGGCGTCGGCGGCGCCGGGCTTTCCGGCGGCCAGCGCCAGCGCATCGCCCTGGCCCGGGCGCTGTACGGTGCGCCGACCCTGGTGGTGCTCGACGAACCCAACTCGAACCTCGACGACAGCGGCGAGCAGGCGCTGCTGGCGGCGATCCAGGCGCTCAAGGCGCGTGGCTGCACGGTGCTGCTGATCACCCACCGGGCCGGCGTGCTGGGTTGCGCCGACCGCCTGCTGGCGCTGAACGCCGGCCAGTTGCACTTGTACGGCGAGCGCGACCAGGTGCTCGCCGCCTTGAACAACCAGCGCGCCGCGTCGGCGTCGCAGCAGCGCGCGGACTACCGGGTGGCCGGCTACGGCGCGCCGCAGGTGGTGGCCGCGCCGCGCCAGGGAGGTGTGGAATGACCCGCACGGTGAAACGCGACGAGAACGCCTATGCGCGACTGGGCTGGCTGCTGGTCCTGTTCGGCTTCGGCGGCGCGCTGCTCTGGGCCGCCTTCGCGCCGCTCGACCAGGGCGTGGCGGTGCCGGCCACGGTGATCATCTCCGGCCAGCGCAAGTCGGTGCAGCATCCGCTGGGCGGGGTGGTCAAGCACATCCTGGTGCGCGACGGCCAGCATGTGGAGGCGGGCGAGCCGCTGGTCCGCATGGAACCGACCCAGGCCCGGGCCAACGTCGATTCGCTGCTCAACCGGTACGCCAACGCGCGGCTCAACCAGGCGCGCCTGCAGGCCGAATACGACGGCCGGCGGACCCTGGAGATGCCCGCGGGGCTGGCCGAGCAGGCCCCGCTGCCGACCCTCGGCGAGCGCCTGGAGTTGCAGCGGCAGTTGCTGCACAGCCGCCAGACCGCGCTGGCCAACGAACTCTCCGCATTGCGGGCGAACATCGAGGGGCTGCGCGCCCAGCTCGAAGGGTTGCGCCAGACCGAGGGCAACCAGCGCCTGCAACAACGCCTGTTGAACAGCCAGTTGAGCGGTGCGCGCGACCTCGCCGAGGAAGGCTACATGCCGCGCAACCAGTTGCTCGAACAGGAGCGCCAACTGGCCGAGGTGAACGCCCGGCTATCGGAGAGCAGCGGTCGCTTCGGGCAGATCCGCCAGAGCATCGCCGAGGCGCAGATGCGCATCGCCCAACGCGAGGAGGAGTACCGCAAGGAAGTCAACGGGCAACTGGCGGAAACCCAGGTCAATGCGCGGACGCTCTGGGAGGAGCTGTCCTCGGCGCGCTACGAACTGCGCCACGCCGAGATCCGCGCGCCGGTCAGCGGCTACGTGGCCGGCTTGAAGGTGTTCACCGATGGCGGGGTGATCGGCCCCGGCGAATTGCTGATGTACATCGTGCCCAACAGCGACAGCCTGGAAGTGGAGGGCCAGCTTGCGGTGAACCTGGTCGACCGGATCCACAGCGGGCTGCCGGTGGAGATGCTGTTCACCGCCTTCAACCAGAGCAAGACCCCGCGGGTCACCGGCGAGGTGACCATGGTCAGCGCCGACCGCCTGCTCGACGAGCAGAACAAGCAGCCCTACTACGCGCTGCGCGCCCAGGTCGACGCGGCCGCGATGGGCAAGCTGAAGGGCCTGCAGATCCGCCCGGGGATGGCGGTGCAGGTGTTCGTCCGCACCGGCGAGCGCTCGCTGCTCAATTACCTGTTCAAGCCCCTGTTCGACCGCGCCCACGTGGCGCTGGCGGAGAACTGACCGATGACCATGCGCCGCCTGATGACCTGGCTGTTCGGCGCCTTCCTGTTGCTGCTGCGCGAGGACGCCTTCGCCCTCGGCCTGCTGGACGGCTATCACCTGGCCCTGGAGAACGACCCGCAGTTCCAGGCCGCGATCCAGGAGCACGAGGCCGGCAGGCAATACCGTGCGCTCGGCCGCGCGGCGCTGCTGCCGCGCCTGGTGTACAGCTACAACCGTGGGCGCAGTTGGTCCGATGTGACCCAGGCCACCACCCGCGGCGATTTCAAGGAAGACCGCGACTACGACAGCTACGTCTCCACCCTCAGCCTGCAACAGCCGTTGTTCGACTACGAGGCCTTCAGCCGCTACCGCAAGGGCGTGGCCCAGGCGCTGCTGTCCGACGAGCGCTTCCGCAGCCAGAGCCAGGAACTGCTGGTCCGGGTCCTGGAAGCCTATACCGGCGCGCTGCTGGCCCAGGACCAGATCGAACTGGCGCGGGCGCAGAAACGCTCCTACCGCGAGCAGTTCCAGCTCAACCAGCGCCAGTTCGAGCGCGGCAACGGCACCCGCACCGACACCCTGGAGACCCAGGCGCGCTTCAACCTGGCCCAGGCCCAGGAAATCGAGGCGCGGGACAGCCAGGATGCCGCCCTGCGCGAGCTGGAGCGGCTGGTCGGGGCGCCGCTGGAGATCGCCGACCTGGCGCCGCTCGGCGAACGCTTCCAGGTGCGCCCGCTGAGCCCCGCCAGCTACACCGCCTGGCGCGACCTGGCGCTGGCCGAGAATCCCGAGCTGGCCTCGCTGCGCCACGCGGTGGACGTGGCCCGCTACGAGGTCGAGCAGAACCGCGCCGACTTCCTGCCGCGCCTGGGCCTGTACGCCAGCACCGGCAAGTCCAAGTCCGGTTCGGAGAACACCTACAACCAGCGCTACGAGACCGACAGCGTCGGCATCCAGTTGAGCGTTCCGCTGTTCTCCGGCGGCGAGACCCTGGCGGCGACGCGCCAGGCCACGCATCGCATGGAGAAGAGCCATTACGACCTGGACGACAAGGTCCGCGAGACCCTCAACCAGGTGCGCAAGATGTACAACCAGAGCAGCAGCAGCGCGGCGAAGATCCGCGCCTACGAGATGACCGTGGATTCGGCGCGGACGCTGGTGATGGCCACGCGCAAGAGCATCGCCGCCGGGGTGCGGGTCAACCTCGACCTGCTGAACGCCGAGCAGGCGCTGTACAGCGCGATGAACGAGCTGTCCAAGGCCAAGTACGACTACCTCACGGCCTGGGCACGCCTGCGTTTCTACGCCGGGGTGCTGGACGAAGCCGACCTGGAACTGGTGGCGGCGAACTTCGTTTCCGGCGAGACGCCGGCGCGCCGCCGCGACTGCGCGACGACGGATTGCCCGGCGCCGCTGCACACCCTGTCGAAGACCGATACGGAGGAAAACCGGAGCGCGCTCCATTGAGACCGCGAAGGACGTGCGGGCAATTGTTCGCCTGGCGTGAAGTCGATGTCCCGGGCGGGTCGACAGAGGTCGAACAATACGCATGGAATTGTTTTTTCAATAAGGCGCTATTTATATGAAACGGTTTTTATAATATTCCAGTGTCTTCGGTAGTTTATCTTTCCTGCATGATTTCATATATGCGGAATTCGTTCGTGCATATGCTTTAAGTGCAGCTTAATTTTTTTCATGAAACCTGTGGACATTGGAAAATGAGCTGTGTCAGTTTGGACTTCGGCCTGATCTGGCCGATAACTGCAATTATCCATCCGATAATTGTATCCGAGTTATTTCCTTTACAACTTAAAGGGATATGACAATGTCCAGCAATTCTCTTGCATTGAAAGGTCGTAGCGATGCGTATACCCAGGTAGACAACTTCCTGCATGCCTATGCGCGGGGCGGGGACGAATTGGTCAATGGCCATCCGTCCTATACCGTCGACCAGGCGGCGGAGCAGATCCTCCGCGAACAGGCGTCTTGGCAGAAAGCGCCGGGCGACTCGGTGCTGACCCTGTCCTATTCGTTCCTGACCAAACCGAACGACTTCTTCAATACGCCGTGGAAGTATGTCAGCGATATCTACTCGCTGGGCAAGTTCAGCGCCTTTTCCGCGCAGCAGCAGGCCCAGGCCAAGTTGTCGCTGCAATCCTGGTCGGACGTCACCAATATCCACTTCGTCGACGCCGGCCAGGGCGATCAGGGCGACCTGACCTTCGGCAACTTCAGCAGTAGTGTCGGCGGTGCGGCGTTCGCCTTCCTGCCGGATGTACCGGATGCGCTCAAGGGGCAATCCTGGTACCTGATCAACAGCAGCTACAGCGCCAACGTCAATCCGGCCAACGGCAACTACGGACGCCAGACCCTGACCCACGAGATCGGCCATACCCTGGGCCTGAGCCACCCCGGCGACTACAACGCCGGCGAGGGCGATCCCACCTACGCCGACGCTACCTACGCCGAGGACACCCGCGCCTATTCGGTGATGAGCTACTGGGAAGAGCAGAACACCGGCCAGGACTTCAAGGGCGCCTATTCCTCGGCACCGCTGCTGGACGACATCGCGGCGATCCAGAAGCTCTACGGGGCCAACCTGACCACCCGCACCGGCGACACGGTGTACGGCTTCAACTCCAACACCGAGCGCGACTTCTACAGCGCCACCTCGTCCAGTTCCAAGCTGGTGTTCTCGGTGTGGGACGCCGGCGGCAACGACACCCTGGACTTCTCCGGCTTCAGCCAGAACCAGAAGATCAACCTCAACGAGAAGGCGCTGTCCGATGTCGGCGGGTTGAAGGGCAATGTGTCGATCGCTGCCGGGGTCACCGTGGAAAACGCCATCGGCGGCTCGGGTAGCGACCTGTTGATCGGCAACGACGTGGCCAACGTGCTCAAGGGCGGCGCCGGCAACGACATCCTCTACGGCGGCCTCGGCGCGGACCAGTTGTGGGGCGGCGCGGGGGCCGACACCTTCGTCTACGGCGATATCGCCGAGTCCTCCGCGGCGGCGCCGGATACCCTGCGCGACTTCGTCAGCGGCCAGGACAAGATCGACCTGTCCGGGCTGGATGCCTTCGTCAACGGCGGGCTGGTGCTGCAATACGTCGACGCCTTCGCCGGCAAGGCCGGCCAGGCGATCCTGTCCTACGACGCGGCGAGCAAGGCCGGCAGCCTGGCGATCGACTTCAGCGGGGACGCCCATGCCGATTTCGCGATCAATCTGATCGGCCAGGCGACCCAGGCCGACATCGTCGTCTGACGCGCTGAAGCGGGCGCGGTTCGGTGCGGCGGTACGAACCGCGGCCCTTCGGCCGGCCGGGCACTGTTCGAATTGATAGGTGTCTTCCACAGGAGCGAAGTTGTGAACTGTGGCGCGCCCGTGGGCCGGCGGCCTGGCGGACGAACGGAGGCCCGCGGCGCCTGGCGCGCGCTGGCGTTCGAAGCGAGGATGGCGGGCGGCGTTCGCCGTGTTATCCGATGTTCCAGGCTTGAAGGAGATCTCTCGATGTCGGCAAGCGCGAAGCTCTCCAGGATGGTTTGCTTGCTCTGCGGTTTTTTCAGCACAGGTATCAGTATGGCCAGCAGTCTGATTCTTCTCAGCGCTTCCGATCTCGCCGGGCAATGGACCCTGCAGCAGGACGAGGCGCCCGCGATCTGCCACCTGGAGCTGCGCGACAGCGAAGTGGCGGAAGCCAGTGGCTACGACCTGGGCGGCGATACCGCCTGCCTCACGCGCTGGCTGCCCAGCGAGCCGCGCGCCTGGAGGCCTACCCCGGCCGGGATCGCGCTGCTCGAACGCGGCGGCCTGACCCTGATGCTCCTCGGTCGCCAGGGCGAGGGCGACTACCGGGTGCAGAAGGGCGACGGCGGGCAGTTGGTGCTGCGCCGCGCGACGCCCTAGCTCGCTTGCGGGTCAGACCACGAAGCGACCGATCATGCCCTTGAGGTCGTTGGCCAGGCGCGACAGCTCGTGGCTGGCGCCGCGGGTCTGCTCGGCGCCCTGGGTGGTCTGCACGGCAACGTCGCGGATGTTCACCAGGTTGCGATCGACCTCGCGGGCGACGTGGGCCTGCTCCTCCGCAGCGCTGGCGATCACCAGGGTGCGCTCGTTGATCCGCGTGGCGTGCTCGGCGATCTCGCCCAGGGCGTGGTCGGCGGCCTCGGCCTCGTCGAGCATCTGCCGGGCGCGCTGGTCGTTCTCGCGCATCGCGGACACCGCGGTGTCGGTGCCCTCGCGGACGCTGGCGATCATGCCTTCGATCTCATGGGTCGATTGCTGGGTGCGGTGGGCGAGGGCGCGCACCTCGTCGGCGACCACCGCGAATCCGCGGCCCTGCTCGCCGGCGCGGGCGGCCTCGATGGCGGCATTGAGGGCGAGGAGGTTGGTCTGCTCGGCGATGGCGCGGATCACGTCGAGCACCTTGCCGATATCCTGCGCCTGGCTGGCCAGGCCTTCCACCAGGCGCGCGGTCTGGCCGATCTCGGCGTTCATCTGGCGGATCGAGCGGACGGTCTGTCCGACCCGTGCGCGGCCGTTGCCGGCGGCCCGTTCCGAGAGACTGGAGGCCTCGGCGGTGGAGCTGGCGTTGCGCGCGACCTCCTCGACCGCCGCGCTCATTTCGTTGACCGCGGTGGCGGCCATCTCGATCTCATCGTTCTGCCGGGCCAGCGACCGGTTGCCTTCCTCGGTCACCGCGTTCAGTTGCTCGGCAGCGGCGGCCAGCAGCGCGGCGGAATCGCCGATCTGCTCGATGGTGTCGTGCAGGCTGGCCTGCATGCTGCGCATGGCCTTCATCAGTTGCGCCGGCTCGTCGTCGCCGTCGCTGGCGATCTCGCCGGTCAGGTCGCGGGCCGCGATGCGGTCGGCGCAGGACACCGCCTGGCGGATCGGCACGACGATGCTGCGGGTCAGCAGCCAGGCGATCGTCACGCTGGCCGCCAGGGCCACCAGCAGCACCGCGAGGATCGCGGTGGAGGCCCGGGAGTAGACATCGGCGGCTTCGGCGGTGGAGGCGCGGGCGGCCTCGCGGTCGAGGGCGATGAGTTGCTTCAGGGTCCGCTGCACCTGCTCGTAGCGCTGCAACTGGGCCCCGCCCATCAGCACGCTGGCTTCGTCGGTACGGTTGTCACGGGACAGCGCGAGCAGGGCGGCGTGTCCTTCGAGGTATTCCTGCTGGCGCTGGACGAACTGGTCGAGCAACGCGCGCTCCTCGTCCAGGACCAGCAAGGGGCGGTATTCCCTTTCCACCCTGGCGAGGGTAGCGATGACCTCGTCCATCCGTTGTTCCTGCTGGCGCATGCGCGTGGCGTCGTGCAGCAGCACGTGGTTCATCTCGCCGAGGCGCAGTTCGCTCATCAGGCCGCTGAGCTGGGCCGAGGCTTCGACGCTGGGCAGCCAGACCTCGCCGATATCCTTGGCGGCGCGGTTCAGCGAACCCATGCGGTTGTGCGCGAAGAGGCCGAGCGCCACCAGCAGCGAGGCGAGGATGGCGAAGCCGATGACGGCGCGTGGGGTGATGGCGATACGACGAAGAAGCATGGGGTGGTCTCCGACCGGGCTGTGGGAAGGTGCTTGGTCCTGTAGCGGGGCGCGGAAGGGTTTCTTGAGGGGCTGCGGGGCTATTTGGAATTGCCTTACATGATTGCTAGGAATTTTCTGTAAGTTTTCGCCGGTTGTGCCGTTTTCGGCATGCTCCGGGTCGATTGAGGTCAAGAGAAGGCTGTCGCGGCAGGCCACCCTAGGGATTGGTCGAACAAGGAGAAGCCCGTGATCCGAATGACGCTGGACGAGGTCCGCGAGCTGGCCGTGCGCATCCTGCGCCGGCACGCTTTCAGCGAAGCCCATGTACAGGCGGTGGCCGATACCCTGGTGGCGGGGGAGCGTGACGAATGCGCGTCCCACGGTATCTGGCGGTTGCTCGGCTGCATCGCCACCCTGAAGGCCGGCAAGGTATCCGCCGACGCCGAGCCGGAACTGCACGACATCGCTCCCGGCCTGCTGCGGGTCGACGCCCATGGCGGGTTCTCCCAGTGCGCATTCCGGCTGGGGCTGCCGCATCTGCTGGAGAAGGCCCGCAGCCAGGGTATCGCGGCGATGGCGGTAAACCGCTGTGTGCATTTCTCCGCGCTATGGGTTGAGGTCGAGGCACTCACCGAGGCGGGCCTGGTGGCCCTGGCGACCACGCCGAGTCATGCCTGGGTGGCGCCGGCGGGCGGACGCAAGCCGATCTTCGGCACCAACCCGATCGCCTTTGGCTGGCCGCGTCCGGACGGCCCGCCGTTCGTCTTCGACTTCGCCACCAGCGCCGTGGCGCGTGGCGAGATCCAGTTGCACGAACGCGCCGGCAAGCCAATCCCGCTGGGCTGGGGGGTGGACGAGCAGGGCGAGCCGACCACCGATGCCAGCGCCGCGTTGCGAGGCGCCATGCTCACTTTCGGCGGGCACAAGGGCTCGGCCCTGGCGGCGATGGTCGAACTGCTCGCCGGTCCGCTGATCGGCGACCTGACCAGTGCCGAGTCGCTGGCCTACGACGAGGGCAGCCGTTCTTCTCCCTACGGTGGCGAACTGCTGATCGCCATCGATCCGCGGCGCATGCTCGGCGCCTCGGCGGAGGAGCACCTGGCGCGCGCCGAGACGCTGTTCGAAGGCATCGTCGAACAGGGCGCGCGCTTGCCCTCGCAGCGACGCTTCGAAGCGCGCGAACGCAGCGCCAGGGACGGTGTGACGATTCCCGAGGCGTTGCACCGGGAGCTGCTGGCGTTGCTGGAGTGAGCGCAAGGCGAGGGGCCGACCGGACAGCGTGGCGCAACGAGGACGACTGCGTAGGGCGGATAGCGCCAACGGCGCTATCCGCCATCCAGGCTCCCAGGCGTGCTCAATCCAGCGCCTCGCGCGTGCTCCGGCCATCGACCAGGCGCAGCAGGCCCAGCGGGTTGGCGTTCTTCAGGGCGTCCGGGAGCAGGCTGTCGGGGTAGTCCTGGTAGCACAGCGGGCGCAGGAAACGCTCGATGGCCAGGGTTCCCACCGAGGTGCCGCGAGCGTCGGAGGTGGCCGGGTAGGGGCCGCCGTGGACCATGGCGTCGCACACCTCGACGCCGGTCGGATAGCCGTTGAATAGCAGGCGCCCGGCCTTGCGTTCGAGCAGCGGGACCAGCCCGGCGAACGCCGCGAGGTCGTCCGCTTCGCCGATCACGGTAGCCGACAACTGGCCGTGCAGGTTGTCCAGCGCGCGGGCAAGCTGTTCCTCGTCGGCCGCCTCGACGACCACGGTGGCCGGGCCGAACACCTCTTCCTGGAGCAGTTCGTCGCCTTCCAGCAACAGGCCCACGTCGGCCTTGAACAACTGCGGATGGGCCTGCCGTCCTTCCTGTGGCGCGCCGGCCAGGCGCCGGATGCCGGGATGGCGCTCCAGGCGTTGCAGTCCTTCGACATAGCTGCGCAAGGTACCGGCGTTGAGCATGCTCTGTGCCGGCCTGGCGGCCAGTGCCTCGCCCAGGGCCGCGACGAAGGCGTCGAAGCCGGGGGAGCGCAGGCCAAGCACCAGGCCCGGCTTGGTGCAGAACTGGCCGCAGCCGAGCGTCACCGAGGCGGCCAGCTCCTCCGCCACCTGCCGGCCGCGCCGGCGCAGGGCTTCGGGGAGCACCACCAGCGGATTGATGCTGCTCATCTCGGCGAACACCGGGATCGGCTGCGGCCGCGCCGCTGCCAGGTCGCACAGTGCGCGCCCGCCCTTGAGCGAACCGGTGAAGCCGACCGCGCGGATGGCCGGATGGCGCACCAGCGCCTCGCCGACGCCGCTGCCGTAGACCATGTTGAATACCCCGGCCGGCATGCCGCTGTCGGCCGCCGCCTGGAGGATCGCGTCGGCCACGCATTCGGCTGTGGCCATGTGTCCGCCGTGGGCCTTGACCACCACCGGGCAGCCGGCGGCCAGGGCGGCGGCGCTGTCGCCGCCGGCGGTGGAAAAGGCCAGCGGGAAGTTGCTGGCACCGAACACTGCCACCGGGCCGAGACCGATTCGCCACTGGCGCAGGTCGGGGCGCGGCGGGGTACGCCCGGGTTGTCCACGGTCGATGCGCGCGCCGTGGAAGTCGCCACGCCGCAGGACTTCGGCGAACAGCCGCAACTGGTTGGCGGTACGTGTCCGTTCGCCCTCGATACGTGCGGCGGGCAGCGCGGTCTCGCGACGGACCAGGGCGACGAAGTCGTCGCCCAGGGCGTCGAGGCGCGAGGCGATCGCCTCGAGGAATCCGGCGCGGCGCGTGGCGGACAGTTGCCGGTAGTGTGGATAGGCGCGTTCGGCGGCGCGGGCGGCGGCGTCGACCTCCGCCTCGGTGGCCTGGACGAAGGCGTAGGGCAGCGCTTCGCCGCTGTCGGCGTCGAGGCTGCGCAGGATGAGGTTGCCGGCGGCGCTGCGAGCGCCGCCAACGTAGTTGTGACCGAGGATGCTGGGCATGGGGCCTCCCTGGGGACGGTGGACGGAATGCTCTGCCGCTGGCCCTCGCCGGCCGCTCCCCGGGGAGCGAGGCGGCGAGGGCGGGGCGTCGGCTACAAGCCGACGTCCGGCAGCGCCGGCCGGCTGGCCAGGGCCTTGGCCATGATCCGCTCGACGTGCTCGCGATCGGCGCCGCGCAGGGCCAGGCGCGGTGGACGGGTGAGGGCGCTGCCGCGACCGGCGAGTTGCTCGCAGAGCTTGATGCACTGCACCAGGTCGGGACGGGCGTCGAGATGGAGGATCGGCATCAGCCACTCGTAGATCGGCATCGCCTCGGCGAAGCGCCCGGCCCTGGCCAGGCGGAAGATGGTCTCGCCTTCCTTCGGGAACACGTTGGACATTCCCGAGATCCAGCCCTGGGCACCCACCGCCACGCTTTCCAGGACCACGTCGTCGAGCCCGGCGAAGAGGATGAAGCGCTCGCCCACCTGGTTGCGTACGTCGATGAAGCGGCGGGTGTCGCCGGAGCTGTCCTTGAAGCAGACGATGTTCTCGCAGTCGGCCAGGGAAACCAGGATGTCCGGGGTGACGTCGTTCCGGTAGATCGGCGGGTTGTTGTAGACCATCACCGGCAGGTCGGTGCCGCTGGCCACGCTGCGGAAATGCTCGGCGGTCTCGTGCGGCTTGGAGGAATAGACCAGCGCCGGCATCACCATGATGCCGTCGACGCCGACCCGCTCCACCGCCTTGGCCACCTTCGCCGCGCCGGCGCTGGTGAACTCGGCGATCCCGCAGATCACCGGCACGCGGCCGCCGGAGGCATCCTTGGCGACCTCGGTGACGGCCATCTTCTCCTCGATGGTCAGCGAGGTGTTCTCGCCGACGCTGCCGCATACCACCAGCCCGGACACGCCGTCGCGCACCAGGTTGGAGATGACCGTGTGGGTTTCCTCCAGGTTCACCGAGAAATCGGCGTTGAATTGGGTGGTGACCGCGGGGAATACGCCGCTCCAGTTGACGTGCTTGCTCATGGTTTCTCCTTTTTTCGTATTTCGTATACGAATTCAATCGGACCGCTGCGGTCCGAGTCACAGGGCGACGGCAGCGTTCGCCGTCGTGGGCGATCCGGTACGCGCCGGATCGGTTTCCGCCCGGCCGCTGCCTGCGGTCGGGCGGGGTGGTCAGCAGTGGCCGCCGGGCCAGGTGTCGGACAGCCGATAGCCTTGCGGCCAGGGATCGTCCGGGTCGAGCAGGTACTGGTGGATGCCGGTGATCCAGGCCCGCCCGGACAGGCACGGGAGGATCGCCGAACGGCCGCCGAGTTCGGTCAGCGACTCGATGTGGCAGTGGAATTCCGAACCGATGATGGAGCGCCCGACGAAGCGTTCGCCGACCCGCAGCTGGCCTTTCGCCTGGAGCACCGCCATCCGCGCCGAGCAGCCGGTGCCGCAGGGCGAGCGGTCGATCTTGCCGGGGCGGATGACCACCGCGTTGCTCGCGCCGAGGACACCGTCGCGGCGCTCCGGCGGCGCGGCCAGCTGGCAGAAGGACAGATGGTCCCAGTCCGGGTTGGTCGGGTGGCGGAAGCCCAGTTGTTCGTTGGCCGCGTGGGTGATCTTCAAGCCGGTGGCGACCAGCTCGGCGGCCTCGTCGGCGCGCAGGGCGAAGCCCAGGCGCCGGGCGTCGGCGATGACGAAGCTGTCGCCGCCGTAGGCGGTGTCGACCTGCAGCGAGCCGAGGCCCTCGACTTCGATCCAGGCGTCGAGGCGGTCGGCGAACGACGGCACGTTGCGGATTTCCACCCGCTCGGCCTTGCCGTCGCGGCATTCCGCGCGGGCCTCGATCAGCCCGCCCGGCGCTTCCAGCAGCAGCCGGGTCAGCGGTTCGCGCATCGGCAGGATGCCGCTGTCGAGCAGTACGGTGGCCACGCACAGCGAATTGGAACCAGACATCGGCGGGGTGTCGGCCGGCTCCATGATGATCCAGCCCATCTGCGCGCGCGGGTCCTTGGCCGGCACCAGCAGATTGGCGTGGCGGAACACTCCGCCGCGCGGTTCGTTGAGGACGAAGTTGCGCAGGTCCTGGTCTCTGGCGATCCAGCGCGACTGTTCCCAGAGGGTGGCGCCGGGCGGCGCGGCGACGCCGCCGACGATCACGTCGCCGACCTCGCCTTCGGCATGGCAACTGACGATGTGGACGATCCGCTGCGAACGCATGGCTATCTCCTGTGCGGGGGCGGGCTCAGAGCACCGAGCGGAGGAATTCCACCGTCTCCGGCCGCTGCGGGTTGCCGATCACCTGGTCGGGGGTGCCGATCTCGTGGACCAGGCCATTGCGGAAGAACGCCACCCGGTCGGACACGTCGCGGGCGAAGCGGATCTCGTGGGTGACCAGGACCATGGTCATGCCTTCCTCGGCGAGCAGGCGCATGGTGTCCAGCACCTCGCCGACCAACTGCGGGTCGAGCGCCGAGGTGGCTTCGTCGAACAGCATGTAGTCCGGCGACATCGCCAGCGCCCGGGCGATCGCCATGCGCTGTTGCTGGCCGCCGGAAAGGCGCTGGGGGAAGACCTTGAGCTTGTCGCCGAGACCGACGTGGGTGAGTTGCTTCAGCGCCATCGCCTCGGCTTCGGCGCGGCTCTTGCCGAGCACCTTGCGCGGCGCGAGCATGACGTTTTCCAGCACGGTCAGGTGGGGGAAGGCGTTCCACTGCTGGAAGACGATGCCGATCTTCCGCCGCAGGCGGTTGAGGTCGGTACCGCGGGCATGCACGTCGATGCCGTCGACGCGGATGCTGCCGCGCTGGATCGGCTCCAGGCCGTTGATGCACATCAGCAGGGTCGACTTGCCGGAACCGGAGCCGCCGATGATCGACAGCACCTCGCCCTTGTCCACCCTCAGGTCGACACCCTTGACCACCTCGAACTGGCCGTAGGCCTTGTGCACGTCGCTGATCTCGATCATTGCTGCCATCTCCGTTCCAGCCGGGCGCCGAGTCGCGCGACCACCCAGCTCATGAGGTAATAGACGAGCCCCGCGATGCAGAGCACGAAGAGCGGTTCCTGGATGCGCGTGACGATGGTCTGCGAGGCGCGCAGCAGTTCGACGATGCCGATCCAGAGCACCAGCGAGGTGTCCTTCATCACCGACAGGGTCAGGTTGACCCAACCGGGGAAGGCCACCCGGGCGGCCATCGGCAGGACGATGTGGAACAGGTCCTGGCGATAGCTCAGGCCCAGCGAACGCGCCGCCCGGCGCACGCTCGGCGGTACCGAGAGGACGCCGCCGCGGACCACCTCGGTGCAGTAGGCGGCGGCGTACACGCCGAGCACCAGGCAGGCCACGGCGAAGGCGCTCCAGTCGAGGCCGAGGATGCTCTTGAAGGAATTGAGCAGGACGAACTGGATCAGCAGCGGCACGCTGCGGAATACGTCGAGCAGCGCCGCCAGCGGCAGGCTGGCGCGTGGCAGCAGGGCGCGGAGCAGGCCGAAGACGACACCCAGCAGGGTGCCGATCAGCATCGCCATGGCGGTGATGGCGAGGGTGGTCCAGGCGCCTTGCAGGAGGAACAGCAGGTCGTTGGCGGTGAGGCTGGTGGTGAACACGGCATTCCCCTCAGTAACGGAACAGGCGCCAGCCCAGCAGGCGGGCGGCCAGCACCAGCAGCTTGGCCATGGCGAAGTAGAGGACGGCGGCCAGGGCGAAGTATTCGAAGGTGCGGAAGGTCTTGACGTTGAGTGCCTGGGTGACGCCGGTGAGGTCGTCGGTCAGGCCCACCACCACGCCGAGGGAGGTCATCAGCATGGCCCAGACCAACTGGTTGGTCAGCGGGTAGAACACCACCCGCAGCAGCTGCGGGATCACCACCAGGCGATAGGCCTGCGGAGCGCTCATGCCCAGCGAGCGGGCCGCCCGCAACTGGGTCTCGGGCACCGCCTGGAGGCCGCCGCGGAAGGTCTCGGCGAGGTAGCCGGCGTTGTTGAAGGTGACCCCGGCGAGCAGGGCGAACCAGGAACTGACGTGCAGGCCGAAGGAGCCCAGGCCGAAGTAGAGGATGTAGATCTGGAACAGCGCCGGGGTATTCCGCGCGATGGAGATCCAGGCTCCGGCGGCGGCGCGCAGCGGGCGGTTGCCGCCGAGCCGGGCGAAGGCCAGGAGCAGGGCGATGAGGATGCCGAAGAGCATCGACAGCGCGGTGACCTGGAGCGTCACCAGGCTGCCGGCGAGCATCTCCGGCAGGGCGTTGAACGCCGAGCGCCAGTGGAAGGTGTAGTCGAACATCAGCAGTCCTCGCTCAGCCAGGCGGGCAGCCCGGCGGGGGCCCGTCCGCCGACGGCGGCCTCGACGCAGCCGGCGAGGCCGGCGAAGCGCACCTGGCGGCTGACCAGTCCGGGGGCGTAGTGGGCATACTTGGCGGAGTTGGTCATCAGGGTGCGCGCGCCCGGCGGCACCAGCGGTTCGTCGAGCATGCACCAGCAGGTGTCGGTGACCAGCCGCGCGCCGAACGCCTGCAGCGTCGCCAGGTGCCCGGCCGCTTCGGCCTGGGCGACGACCTGCCGGCTGCTGGTGATCACCAGCGCTACCTCCGGGTGTCTGCGGCGGCCGTGGCAGAGCGCGGCGAGCTGGGCGAATTCGCTGGCGGAGAAGTGCGGGTTGCCCAGCGCCACCAGGTCGATCCGCGTCTCGTCGGCGCTGTCCAGCTCGCGCCAGGCGTCGCGCAGGCGCTCGCGACCGACCCGCAGGGTCCGCCGCGGCGCGCGGCCGCCGAAGGCGCTGGCCAGGTCAGGGGCTTCCGGGGTGACGCCGATGACGTGGAACATCGGCACCGAGGAACTGGTGCCCAGCGCCGCGCCGAAGGCCTTGAGCGCGTCGTGGTCCGGCTGCCGCTGCCGCAGGCCGTCGATCGCCGGGATCTGTCCGTCGCAGAGCAGGCCGCAGAGGTAGCCGAGGGTCGGGTAGAAGGCATCGTCGACGCTGCCGAGGTCTTCCACTTCGATCAGTACCCGCGCCTGGCGCTGCTCGTCGAGGTGGCAGCCGGCCAGCGGCGCGCGACCGGTGAGGGCGCAGCAGATATCCATGAAGTCGGCGTACTTGTTGGTGCGTGCGCCGAGCACGCTGTTGGCGAAGAGCACCGCGTTGGACTCGGCCCAGACGATCTGTTCGCCGGCCCGCGCGCTGTCGTCGAGCAGGTAGGGCGCGCAGGTGAAGCTGGGCTGCGCGCCCATGTCGAGATAAGCCTGGGCCAGGGCCGCGGCCGGCTCGCCGAGGGTGGCGGGTACGCCCTGTTCGCGCCAGCGGCGCTGGTCCACGGAGATGGCGTTGAGGGTGGTCGGTACCCGCACCCGGGCACCGAGGTCGCGCAGGGTCTCGGCGAAGCGCAGGCCGGCCGGGCCGGTGTAGATGCAAGCGTCGATGTGCGCGCGCTGGATCTCGACCAGCCGTTGCGCGCCCTGCAACGCCGCCATGCGCAGGACGATGCGCATCGCCAGGCGCGCGGCTTCGCCGTGTTCGCCGGCGAGCAGGGCCTGGTCGAAGGCGTCCAGTCGCGGGCCGGCATCGGTCGCCAGCGCTTCGGCGGGCCGGGCCTCCAGCGGCGGCGGGGCATCGCGGTGGAGTTCCAGGCGACCGTCGGCCAGGCGCGCCCAGGGATAGGCGGCGAGTTCGTCGAAGCGCTCGCCGAGACAGGCGATGGGTAGCGAGCGGCCGAACAGTTCCTCGGCGACTATCGCGCCGAGGGCGAGGATTTCGTCCGGTTCGCGCAGGAGGATCGCCGCCGGCGCACGTCCGCCGAGGATCAGTTCCAGCAGTACGCTGCTGCCGGTGCAGGAGCCGCGCCCACCGGGAATCGCCAGCAGCCTGCCGTGCAGATGGCGGCCGCTGAGCGGGTGGTGACGGTCGATCACTTCCGCGCTGCGCGGGTCGACGCCGCCCCAGAAGCTCAGGCCGGTCGGTGCGTACAGCAGTTCGCCGGACGCGCTGCCGGCGACCAGGGTACGGGGAACGATGAGGTGTGCGTGCTTCATCGGCGCATCCAGGACGGGGGGAAACGGCGCGGCCCGGCGGCGGACCGCGCCCTCGGCTTCAGCGGTAGACCGCGCTGGTGGTCAGCTCCGGCGCCGTGCCGCCGACCCATTTCTGCGCCAGCTCGGCGTAGCGGCCGGTGCGCACCTGCTGGTTGATGAACAGGTTCAGGTAGTTGAGCAGGCCGTATTCGTTGCGCTTGGCGCCGAGGGCCACGTAGTCGATGTCATAGGGCGCGTCGCCGGCGATCTTCAGGCCCTTGTACTTGCCCGACTTGATCCACGAGGCGGCGACGGTGGAAGAGACGACCGTGGCGTCGATATGCCCCTGGCTGATCGCCAGGGCGGTGTCGGCCTCGGACTGGTAGGCGCGGAAGCTGCCCTTGGCGTCGCCCCAGGCCTTGCTGTCCTTCTCCAGGGCCAGCGCCTCGAAGGTGCCGGCGGTGCCGCCGACCGGGCGGCCCTTGAGGTCCTCGTAGCTGGCGATGCCGGTGTCCTCGCGGGTCAGTACCACCTTGACGAAGGCGAAGTAGGGGATGCTCATGCCGATGGTCTTGGCCCGCTCCAGGGTGTCCGAGGTGGACGCGACGATCACGTCGGCGCGACCCGATACCAGCGCCGGGATGCGGTCGGGAAAGGGCGTCTCGACGATCTCCGCCTTGACGTCCAGGGCCTTCGCCAGGTCGTTGCAGTAATCGACGTCGAAGCCCACCGGGTTGTTCTGCGCATCGCGCGAGCCCATCGGCGGAAAGTCCAGGGTGACGGCGCAGCGCAGCTTGCCGGACTCGATGATGTCGTCGAGCTTGTCGGCCTGGGCGAGACCGGCGAGGGAACAGCCCAGGGCAGCGGTGAGGGCTAGGGCAAGGGTCTTCTTGGTATTCATGGGGGCCTCTGGCGATGCGGTTGAGTGGGAGGGCGGCAAATCCCGTATTTGTGATTTCGTATACGATATTTTAAGTGAGCAATGGCTGTGCCAGAACCTCGTCCGACGCCGATAAAAAACCTTTCGCTGGAGCGCGACCGCTTTGGCTGGCGCGTCGCTGTGCCATGCCGCGCCGGACTGCGCCCCGCTCGGGCGCGGCCGGCGGTGTTACAAAAGGGAGCAGGATTGCTACCGCCGCCCCGTGGCGGGGCGAGGCGTTACGCTTTTCGGGGCTGGCGATGGGTCTCGCGGTACTGGCTCGGCGAGAGTCCGGTGAGCGCCTTGAACTGGCGGCTGAAGGCGCTGTGGTCGGTGTAGCCGCAGCGCAGGGCGATCTCGGTGATCGGCGCGTCGCCGGCGAGCAGTTGCGAGGCGGCGCCGAGCCGCGCCTTGTGGATCATCTGCCGTGGGGTGAGCTGGAAGATGCGCTTGCAGTGACGCTCCAGTTGCGCCACCGAGAGCCCGGCGATGGCGGTGAGATCGGCGAGGCTGAGCGGCTGGTCGTAGTGCTCGCGGATATGCGCGTCCACCGCCGCCAGTCGGCCGTAGGCCGGGTGCGCCGACTGCGCCGCCGGCAGGTCGTGGGAGATGCCGGCCATGCCGATGATCGCCCCGTCGGCATCGCGCAGCGACTGCTTGTGGGTCAGGCACCAGCCCGGCTGACGACCGGGATAGAGGTGCAGCTCCAACTGGTTCTCCAGCGTCGCGCCGCCGCGCAGCACGCGCCGATCCTGCTCGGCATAGAGCGGACCGAGGCTGGAAGGGAAGACCTCGTCGGCGCTGCGGCCGAGCAGTTCGGCCTTGTCTTTCACGCCGCAGCGGCGTGCCAGGGTGCGGTTGACCAGGACGTAGCGGGCGCGCTCGTCCTTGACGAAGAACACCACGCCGGGCATGGCGTCGAGCAGCGCCTCGACCTGGCGCAGGCTGGCCAGCAGGCTGGCGAGGTCGGCGGGGGGCGGGGCGGCGAGCAGGTCGTGCATCGGGGCGAAGGCCTGGCTGGGGGACCGCGCCAGCATACGGGGCGCCGGCGGCCGGGAACAGGGCCCGGCCGCGCGCCTCAGTTGCCCGGCGAGTCGCAGCGCAATGGCACCGTGCGCACGCGGCGCAGGTAGAAGAGGCAGGTGGCGCCGAGCAGCAGCGTCATCAGGACGAACTCCACGGCCAGGGTCGTCTGCGTCGCTTCCAGGTAGTCGCCATGGCGCTCCAGCCTGTGCGCGAACACCGCGCCGAGCAGCGCCGAGCCGAGGCCGAGGGAGGCCTGCTGGACGGTGGCGAGCATGGCGCTGCCGGCGCCGGCCTGGGCGGTCGGCACCTCCGAGAGGCCGATGCGGAAGAAGCTGCTGACGATGAACGCCTGGCCGAAGCCGATCACCAGGGTCGCCGGCGCCAGGTTGAGGATGCCCGGCTGCGGCCAGACCCGTTGCAGGGTCAGCATCAGGCCGAGCAGGCCGCACATCTGGATGACGCAGCCGAGCAGCAGCAGGCGTACCGGGCCGATCCGCGCCGCCACCCGGGTGGTGAGCAGCGCCGAGACGAAGTAGGAGGCGCCGAGGGCGATGAAGGCATTGCCGGCCTGCACCGGCGAGAGACCGGCGCCGGCCTGCAGGGCCAGGGCAAGGGCGAACATGAAGCCGCTCCAGCAGGCGAAGAACAGGATCGCCAGCAACAGGCCGAAGCGGATGCTCGGCAGGCGCAGCAGCGACGGCGGCAGCAACGGCCAGGCCTGGCGGCGTTCCTGGCGCAGCTCGGTGCGCCACAGCCAGGCCAGCAGCGGCACCGCCGCCGCCAGCAGCAGGGCGCAGGGCCAGGACCAGTGCAGCGATGGGCCGAGAGCCAGCGGCAGCAGCAGGCAGAGGATCAGCGCGGCGAGCAGCAGGGTGCCCGGCGCGTCGACGCGGGCGGCATGCTCGGCGCGGGTCTCCGGTACCCAGCGGCGGCTGCAAAGGAGAATGCCGAGGCAGATCGGCAGGTTGATCAGGAACACGCTGCGCCAGCCGAGGCCGCCGATGTCGGCGGAGACCAGGAAGCCGCCGAGCACCTGGCCGACGACGAAGGCCAGGCCGCCGATGGCGCCGTAGGCGGCCAGCGCGCGGGAATGCGCGTGGCCGCTGAGGCTGACATGCAGGGTGGCGAGGATCTGCGGCACGATCAGCGCCGCGCCGACGCCCTGCAGGGCGCGCGCCACCAGCAGCAGCCAGACCGAACCGGCCAGCCCGCAAAGCAACGAGGCGACGGCGAACAGGGCGACGCCGAGATCGAACAGGCGGCGACGGCCGTAGTTGTCGCCAAGCCGGCCGCCCATCGCCAGGCACACGGCGAAGGCCACGCCGTAGACGGCGACGATCAGTTCCAGTTCGGTTTCGCTGGCGCCGAGGGAATGGGCGAGGGCGTCGAGGGCGACGTTGACGATGGAGAAATCGATCATCGGCAACAGTTGCCCCGCCAGCAGGATGCAGAGCCCGGCGAGGCCGAGCCGCGACGACGAGACGGTGCTGGGCATGGGCGGAGTCCTTGTGCGGAAGGGAGTGGGCTGGCAGCATGCGCTTCTGGCTAACCCGGTACCAGTTCTTGCTTATCCTGGTATTGGCGCTACCCGTCTGCCCTCCGGAGGACTTCGCCATGCCCCTCGACGCCCCTGCCAGCCACGCTGCGGAAAGCCCCGCGCAGCCGTCCCGCGCCGAACAGCTGGGGGCCTTCCTGCGCCGCCGGCGGGAAAGCATCGAGCCGCAGCGGGTCGGCATTTCCCGCCTCGGCCGCCGACGCACGCCGGGCCTGCGTCGCGAGGAGGTGGCGCAGCTCGCCGGGGTCGGCGTGACCTGGTACACCTGGCTGGAGCAGGGCCGCGCGGTACGCGCCTCGGAGCAGGTGATCGGAGCCATCGCCCGGGCCCTGCTGTGCAACGAGACGGAAACCCACCACCTGTTCAACCTCGCCGGGCTGGCCGCGCCGACCTCGGCGCGGCGGGTGGTCTGCGAGAAGCCTTCGGCCGCCACCCAGGCCATCCTCGATGCCCTCGACCCGTTGCCGGCCATGGTGCAGAACGCCCGTTTCGACATCCGCGGCTACAACCGCGCCTATTGCCGGCTGGTGGGCATCGACCTGGCGGAGATCCCCGAGGAAGACCGCAACTGCATCTACCTGGCGCTGACCCACGAGCGCTGGCGCTACTGCATGGCCAACCGCGAGGAGGCGTTGCCGCGGATGGTCGGCTTCTTCCGCGCGGCAATGGTCGAGCGCATGGGCGATCCGCTGTGGGAGCGGCAGTTGCAGCGCTGCCTGGAGGTTTCGGCGGAGTTCCGCGAGATCTGGCGGCGCAATGAGGTGATGGGTATCGAAAACCAGCTCAAGCGCTTCCGTCATGCGCGCTGTGGCGAATTCGAACTGCAGCAGACCAACTGGTGGTCGGCGCCGAAGAACGGCGATCGCCTGCTGGTCTTCGTCCCCCTCGACGACCACGCCCGCGACTGCCTGGAGCAACTGTGAGTCGGCGCCCTGTCCCGTAGCCAGCGCCTGCTCGACCTGCTGCAGATTCTGCGGCGGCATCGTTACCCGGTGGCCGGGCATGTGCTCGCCGGCGAACTGGGGATCAGCCTGCGCACGCTCTACCGCGATATCGCCACCCTGCGACAGCAGGGCGCGCACATCGAGGGCGGCGCCGGCGCCAGGCGTTGCTGCGCGAGTGGCGTGAACGGGAAAGCATCGCCGCGCAGTGAGCGACTGCTGCCGGAGACTGACAGACGGCCACCGCCTGCGGGTCTAGCGCCCGGCGCTGTAGCGGCTCAGAGCCGGAACTCCTCGGCGATCAGTTCGCCGAGGCGCTCCAGCGCCGGCGGCCGCTCTCCCGGGGCGAAGGCCAGGCGAATGCGGTGGGCGGGCAGTTCGGCGAAGCCCTCCGCCGGCCCCAGCACGCGCATCGTCGGGCCGACCCGCGCACGGTCGATCACGCCGATCGCCAGGCCGCCTTCGATGGCCGCTTCCAGCGCCGCCGCGCCTGGACTGCTGACCACCGTGCGCCAGCGCCGGCCCGTCGCGCCGAGGGCTTCCAGCAGCGCCTGCCGATAGGGACAACCCTGGCCGTGCAGGGCCAGCGGCAGCGGGCGTTGCGGATCGATCCGCAGGCCGTGGCCGGCAACCCACACCGGCTGGGTGCCGCCGATCTCGCGGGAGTGCCCGTCGTACGGGGGGTCGTCTTGCGCTTGCACCAGCAGGGCGAGGTCCAGCTGGCCGCGCCGCAGGCGTCCGGCCAGCCTGCCGCTGGCGTCGGTGAGCACCTCCAGCTCCAGCGCCGGCAGTTCCGCGCTGAGGCGCGGCAGGAGACGGCCGAGCAGCTTGCCGGCGTATTCCTCGGAAATGCCGAAGCGCACCCGCAGCGGCTCTTCCCGTCTGCGCAACCCGGCGAGCACGCGGTCGTGGGTCTCCAGCAGCTCTGCAGTCTGGCGCTGGAACCGCTGCCCCAGCGGGGTCAGCCGCACCGACTGGTTGTCGCGCTCGAACAGCCGGCCGCCGGCCAGTTCCTCCAGGCGCCGGACGTGGGTGCTCACCGCCGAGGGGCTGCGGTTGAGGTGGCTGGCCGCGGCGAGAAAGCGGCCGAAGCGCAGGATGGCATGGAAGGTACGCAGCAGCTCGATATCCAGGTTGGCGCTCATGGTTCCGATTTCCTGCATGACTGGTGCAGATAGTTTCGTTTGATAGTAGCGGCGGAGGCCGCCTAGCCTCGACTCGAACCTGACCGACGGAGGCGAGCGATGCGCGCGACCACCTGCACCCCGCGAGCGATGCCCGGGGCGACCCGCCTGCTGGCCGTGCAACTGGGCATGGTACTGGCCTGGAGTTCCGGCTTCGTCGGCTACCGCTATGCCATGGAACAGGCGCCGGTGTTCCTCACCAGCTTCTGGCGCTTCGCCGTTTGCCTGGCGCTGCTGCTGCCCTTCGCCTGGGCCGGGCTGCGCCGGTTGTCGGCGCGCCAGTGGCGGCGCCAGGCGCTGATCGGGGCGTTGGCCTACGCGGGCTACATCGCGCCGATCGCCAAGGCCATCGAACTCGGCGTCTCGCCGGGCGTGGCGGCGCTGATGGCCGACCTGTTGCCGCTGCTGGTGGCCTTGCTGGCGCTGGTCCTGCCGGGGCAGCGAACGCGGCCGGGGCAGTGGCCGGGGATCGCCCTGGGCGTCGCCGGGGTGCTCTGGGCCGGGCATGCGGCGCTGGCGCTGGGGCGGGCGCCGGGCTGGGCCTACGGCCTGCCGCTGCTGGGCATGCTGGCGCTGGCCCTGGCCACCCTGTTGCAGAAGCGCTGGGACGATGCGCCGGGATCGCTGGCCGTGGTGCTGTTCGTGCAGATCGGCGCCGCGCTGCCGGCGTTCGCCGGCCTGGCGCTGGCGGAGGGTAGCCTGCGGCCGCCGCTGTCCGGCGGATTCCTGTTCGGGCTCGCCTGGCTGGTGCTGCTGCCCACCTTCGGCGGCTACGGCCTGTACTGGCTGGGCCTGCGCCATCTTTCCGCACAGGGTGGCAGCGCGGCGCTGTACCTGAGCCCGGCGCTGACCCTGCTATGGGCGCACTGGATGTTCGCCGAGCCGCTGACACCCATGCTGCTGGGTGGCCTGCTGCTGTCGCTGGCCGGCCTCGGCTGGCTGTATCGCGCCGAGCGTCGCTAGCCGGCGTCGCCCTGCCAGCAGGCCAGGGTCTCCAGGCGCGCCGGGCTGAACGGCGGACGCGGCGCCGGAGGCGTCCAGCCGAACAGGAATTGCGCGGCGCTGCCGCATATCCGCCCCTGGCAGGCGCCCATGCCGCAACGGCTGTGCAGCTTGGCCTCGGTCCAGCCGGCATGCCCGGCCAGCGCGGCCAAGGGGACGTCTTCGCAACGGCAGACCAGGGTATCCGCCTCCGCCAGTTGACGCAGTTCGGCACGCAGGGCGAAGTGTCGCGCCAGGGTGTCGGCGAAGCCCTGCCAGCGTCGCCGTCGTGGCCACAGGCGGCGAGCCGCGTCGCGCTCGTCGACGGCGGCATGGCCGGCGATGGTGCCTTCCACCAGGGCCAGTTCGCTGCCGCCGAAGCCGGTGCATTCGCCGGCGGCGTAGTGGTCGGGCAGGCTGCCGGCCTGCCATTCGTCGACGGCGAGCGCCGGGCCGTCGAGGCGATAGCCGAGGGCCTGGCCGAGTTGCACGTTGGGCACCAGGCCGAAGCCGCAGGCCAGGCGTTCGCAGGCGATCTCGCGGACCCGACCGCCTTCGCGCAGGCGCACGGCTTCCAGGCGCTCCTCGCCGAGGGCGGCGAGCACGTAGCTGTCGGCGCGGTAGCTACGGGCGAACAGGCCGGCGGCCTGCCACAGCTTGCCGGGCCAGCGCGGGAGGCGTACGGCGAAGGCGGCCAGGGTTCTCGCCGGCGCCTGTTCGGCGACGCGCAGCAGGCGCGCCCCGCACTGGCTGGCGCTGGCGGCGCTAGCCAGCAGCAGCGGGCCGGAGCCGGCCACCACCAGGCGCTGGCCGGCCAGTGGCAGGCCGCCCTTGGCCAACGCCTGCAGGCCGCCGGCGCCGGTGACGCCGGGGAGGGTCCAGCCGGGAAAAGGCAGCAGCAGTTCGCGGGCGCCGGTGCAGAGGACCAGGCGTCGGTAGCCGACCTGCCAGCCACGTTGCGGGTCTTCCAGCAACAGGCGCCTGCCGGGACCGCAGGCGACCACCCGGGTCGCCGGGAAGTGCTCGACATTGGCCTGCCCGGCCAGGCGTTGACGCATCTGATGGGCACGCGGCGGCAGGCTGGCACGCGGGCCGTCGCGCCAGATCTGTCCGCCGGCGGCCGGGTTGTCGTCGACCAGGGCGATGCGCGCGCCGCTCGGCGCGGCGGCCAGCGCTGCGGCCAGGCCGGCGGGGCCGGCACCGACGATCAGCAGGTCGTAGTCGGCGCTCATGCCTGGGTCTCCACGCGCATGCCGGATTGGCAGACGGTCTGGCAGGCCAGGCGTCGCCGACCGTCGATCAATACCCGGCATTCCTGGCACGCGCCCATGCCGCAGAACGGCGCGCGCCGCCCGCCGCCGACCGCGCTGCGGGAGCAGCCGTCGCCGCCGAGGGCGAGGGCGGCCGCCACGCTGGTGCCGACGGCGACCCGCAGCGGACGCCGGTCGATGAACAGTTCGATCATGGCCGGGCACTCCCGGAGCTGGAGAGGAAGCGTTGCGGCAGATAAGGCGTGGCATCCAGCGGCGGCGTTTCGCCGAGCAACTGGGCGGCGAGCAGGCGCGCGCTGCCCGGCGCGGTGGTCACGCCCAGGCCCTCGTGGCCGACCGCCAGCCACAGGCCCGGCTGCGCCGGGTGCTCGCCAAGCAGCGGCAGGCCGTCCGGAGTGGCGGCGCGGAAGCCGGTCCAGGCGCGGATCGCATTGAGGCCGGCGAGCCCCGGCAGGTAGTCCAGGGCACGCCGCAGCATGCGCGCCAGCACCGGGCCTTCCACCTGCGGGTCGAGCGTGTCGAACTGCCGCGAGGAGCCGAGGAAGACCTGCCCGGTGGGGCGCGGCTGGGCGTTGAAGGCTACCGAGGTACCGCTGCTGGCGTGGGCGCTGCTGACATAGCCGAGTTCCACCAGTTGATGGCGGAGGGTGCCGGGATAGCGGTCGGTGATCAGCAGGTGGCCTTTCTTCGGGCGGATCGGCAGCTCCGCGCACAGCTCGCCGGCATGGATGCCGTTGGCCAGCACCAGCGCCTCGGCGCTCAGCCAGCGGCCGTCGGCCAGGCGCAGGCGGCTGCCGTCCACTTCGCTGACTTCGGCGTACAGCCGTCGCAGGCGCGGCCCGGCCTGGTCGAGCAGCCAGCGCGCGGCGTTGGGCGCGTAGAGGATGCCGTCGCCGGACACCTCCAGGGCGCCGGCCAGGCCCGGCCGCAGGGCCGGTTCGAGGGCGTACAGGCGCGCGGCGCCAAGCATCCGGCAGGCAACGCCGGCGGCTTGCAGCGCCTGGCGCTTGCGTTCGGCCTCGGCGAGTTCGCTGGCGTCGGCGGCCAGCCAGAGGGTGCCGCAATTGCGGTACGCGCAGTCTTCCGGCAGATCCGCCGCCCAGGCGCGCCAGGCCTGGATCGAGTAGTCGCTGAGGGCCAGTTCGGCCGGGTTGTCGTCCATCGCCACCAGATGGCCCATGCCCACCGCGGTGGCACCGCCGCGGCGGCTGTCCAGCACCAGTACGTCGAGGCCGCGACGCGCCAGTTCATGGGCGCAGGCGCTGCCGACGATGCCGGCGCCGACCACGATGACCTCGGCGTTCACCGGCGGATGCCCCAGGCGAACGGATCGTCGTCCGCCAGCAGCAGGGCGGCTTCCGCGCTGACGTGGGCGCGGCCGCGGATGGTCGGCACGATGCGCCCGCCGGGCTGGCCGTCGAGCCATTCGTAACGCCCCTCGAACTGGCTGCCGATCACGCTCGCCTGGCGCCAGGGCTGGCCGGGCAGCAGCTTGCCGTCGGCGGCCAGGCAGGCCAGCTTGGCGCTGGTGCCGGTGCCGCAGGGCGAGCGGTCGTAGGCCTTGCCGGGACAGAGCACGAAGTTGCGGCTGTCGGCGTGGGGATCGTCGGCGAACAGTTCGATGTGATCGATGGCGCCGCCGTCCTCGCCGCGGATGCCCTGGTCTTCCAGCGCCTGCTGGACGGCGACGGTGTAGGCGGTGAGGGCGTCGAGGTTGTCGCCGGCGATGCGCTGGCCGTGTCCGGCGACCAGGAAGAACCAGTTGCCGCCCCAGGCGATGTCGCCGCTGACCCGGCCGATGCCGGGCACTTCGACGCTGACCTGGCGACGGTAGCGGTAGGCCGGCACGTTGCGCACGCTGACCGAGCCGTCCTCGTGGAGGGTCGCCTCGACCTCGCCGACCGGCGTCTCGATGCGGTGCACGCCGGGACCGATCCGCCCGAGGTGTGCCAGCGAGGCGACCAGGCCGATGGTGCCGTGGCCGCACATGCCGAGGTAGCCACTGTTGTTGAAGAAGATCACTCCGGCACAGGCTTCGGGATCGACCGGTGCGCACAGCAGGGCGCCGACCAGTACGTCGCTGCCGCGCGGTTCGAGGATGCAGGCGGCGCGCCAGGCGTCGTGGCGCTCGCCGAGCAGGCGCCGGCGCTCGGCCATGTCGCCCTGGCCGAGATCGGGAAAGCCGCCGATGACCAGGCGGGTGGGCTCGCCGCCGGTATGCGAATCGATGATGCGGATGCGTTGCATGGTGGCCCTCGCCTGTGCTGGGGTATGCGCCACAGGGTGGCGTTTCGGCGGGACGGGGCGCTTGAGGGTTTTCGCTCAGGCGGATGACGAAAGCGGCATAGCCTGGATGGCCCGGCTCAGGTGCTGGCCGGGCGGTTCGGCAGGTGTTCGTAGAGGGTCCGGCAGACCCCGACGATATGTGCCTCGATCAGTGCCGCGGCCCGTTCGGCATCGCCGGCGCGACAGGCGGCGACGATCTCGCGGTGTTCCTGGTCGGCGCGCTGCTTGCCTTCGGACAGGCTCATCTGCATGCGCAGGTAGCGTTCCAGCTTGTCGTGGATGGAGCGGATCAGGTTGACCAGGAACGGCCGCTGCGCCGGTTCGTAGAGGCAGGCGTGCAGTTGCCAGTTGAGTTCGGCCCAGCGGCCGACGTTGTCTTCGCCGACGAAGTCGGCGCAGATCGCCTCGGCACGGGCGAAGGTGGTCTCGTCCATGTTCGGCACCGCCAGGCGGATCGCCTGCGCCTCGAGCAGCACCCGCACTTCGAACATCTGCGCCAGTTCCGGTTCGGAAATACGCGTCACCACCGCGCCCTTGTTGCGCTGGAACAGCACCAGGCCTTCCGCCTCCAGGCGCTTGAGGGCCTCGCGGACGGGAATCTTGCTGACATTGAAGAGTTGCGCGATGTCGTCCTGGCGGATCGGTTCGTCCTCGGCGAAATGCCCGGCGATGATCGCTTCGCGCAGGTGCTTGGCGATGATCTCGGAGGCCGAAGGGGCGATGCCCAGGTTAGGGGCGTTGAGCATGGAGAGAGGCAAGCGGGACAACCTGCATGGCGTTGGGAACGTGCGGGATATTGTATACGAACGCTTGGCGCGTGCCGCTGCCGGTTGGCGCCTTCTGCGCAGGCGTGTTGGTCGGCTCCAGTGGGCCTCCGTGGCGCATGTTTCGCAGGGCGAAACGCTCTTCCGGAAAGTTCGCGGGGAGGCTGGACAATAGAAAATTAGCTTGCTAATAATTCGCTCGCTCATGTATTTCGGGGCGTCCGCGATGGCCAAGCCTTCCTTCTTTTCCTCCGACCTGGTGCAGGTGCTGCTGTGCCCGCGTCTGCACGAACTGCAGTTCGCCGTGAAGGCCCTGCTGGCCGGCGGGTTGGCCCTGTACCTGGCCTTCGGCCTGGAGCTGGAGCAGCCGCAATGGGCATTGATGACCGTGTTCGTGGTCAGCCAGCCCTATAGCGGCATGGTCCTGGCCAAGGGCATGTTCCGCCTGATCGGCACCTGCGCCGGTGCGCTGGTGTCCATCGGCATGGTCGCGCTCTATGGCCAGGCATCGCTGCCCTTCCTCCTGCTGATGGCCCTCTGGCTGGCGTTCTGCACCGCCGGCGCGTCGCTGCTGCACAATCATGCGTCCTACGGTTTCGTCCTGGCCGGCTACACCGCGGCCATCGTCGCCCTGCCGGCCAGCGCCGATCCGGCGACGGTGTTCGACCAGGCGGTGGCCCGCTGCTCGGAGATCGGCCTGGGCATCCTCTGCGCGGCGCTGGTGAATGTGCTGCTCTGGCCGCGGCGCCTGGAACGCCAGTTGGCGAACCAGGGCAAGGCGGCCTGGGAGGCCGGCTTGCAGGCGGCCGCGGCGGAGCTGCGCGGCGCCGACGAACGCGGCGAGCTGCTCGCGGCGCTGGGGCGGATCGCCGCGGCGGACGCCCAGCGCGACCACGCCTGGTTCGAGGGCGCGCTCGGCCGCGCCCGTTCCCAGGCCTTGCGCGTGCTAGGCCTCGACCTGCTCGGCCTGCTGCGCGCGGCGCGCAAGGTGGCTCGCGAGCGGAGGCTGCTCGATCCGGCCAGCGCGCACGCCTTGCAGCCCTGGCTGGAAGAACTCGAGGCACTGTTGCGCGAGGGCCGCCAGGCCGAGTTCGAGGCCTGCCGGCAGCGCTTGCGCCTGGCGCTGGACGCGGCGCATGGACAGTTGCACCTGTGCCTGGTCTGCCTCGAACGCCTGCTCGGCGAGGCGAGGGCGGCCGGGCGCAGCGTCGAGGCGCTGGTCTATGGCGCGCCCACCCGCCAGGCGCCGGGCGCCATCGCCTGGCACCGGGATATCGAGCGCGGCGTGCTGTTCGGCCTGCGCAGCGCCCTGGCGTTCCTCTGCGTGGCCGCGTTCTGGCTGGCCAGCGCCTGGCCGAGCGGGTTGGGCGCGGTGTCGATCACCGGGGTGGTGCTGAGTCTCTTCGCCAGCCGCGACAACCCGGCCCAGGCCGGCCTGAACTTCCTTCGCGGGATCCTCCTGTCGATCCCGCTGGCCGGCTTCGTCGCACTGTTCTACCTGCCCGGCGTGGACGGCTTCCCGCTGCTCTGCCTGGGCCTGGGCGTACCGCTGTTCTTCGCCGCGCTGTGCGTGAACCGGGCGAGCCTGGCCGGGATCGCCTCGCCGTTCTGCATCTTCTTCGTGAAGAACGTCGCGCCGAGCAACAGCATGAGCTACGACCTCGCGCACTTCCTCAACAACGCCCTGTCGACGGTGCTCGGGGTGGCCTTCGCCGTGCTGGTGTTCAACCTGGTCAGCCTGCGGCCGGGCGAACGCCATTACCGGCGCATGCTGCAGGCCACCCTCGGCGACCTGGCGCGGCTCACCCTGCGCTCGCCGGCGCAGGCCGAGGCCTGGTTCGGCGGGCGCACCGCGGATCGCCTGATCCGCCTGGCGCAGCGCTACGACCGTTTGCCGGAGGGGCGCCGCCAGCCCTGGTCGGACGGCCTGATGGGACTCGACTTCGGCGACGAGCTGCTCTACCTGCGGCAGTGCCTGGAGGAGGTCCCGGCGTCCCTGGCGCAGGCCCGCGACCGCTACCTGCGGCGCCTGCGCCTGGCGCTGCTGGGCGATGGCCCGCGGGCTGAGCGTGAACACGCCCTCGACCCGCCGACCGCGCGCCTGCTCAAGGCCCTGGCCGCCAGCCCGCTGGCCGGCAGCGAACGCGGCGAGCTGGCCGGCGCCGCGCTGGTGCAGTTGCAGGCCACCTGGCGGCAGTGGTGCCGCAGCCATGCTCCGGCCGGGACGGCGCTGCGCGCGGACCCGCTCCCCGGAGCCGGGCGCTAGTTCTGCGGTGGCCGCCCACATTGACCGCGCAAGCCCCGAACCACTAAGCTGCGCGCCTTGCGACAGGTGCCCCGCAAGGGGTGAAACAGGGAAGCTGGTGCGTTCCGTCGGAACCAGGCCAGCGCTGCCCCCGCAACGGTAGGCGAATCAGACAGCCGCTCGATGACCACTGTGCTCCGGCATGGGAAGGCGCGGCTGGAAGCGTCCAGCGCTTCGCTCGCGAGCCCGGAGACCGGCCTGACGCACCCACGGCATCGCGGAGGGCGCTGTCGGACGTCTCCTGCCGTCGCTTCGTCCTCCGTCTGCCTCAACCCAGGTCGCGCGGGTGAGAGCGACGGAGCAGCGTAGAGCATGAACAGAGTTTTCCTGACCCCGGCAGCCGTGGCGCTGTGCGGCGCGTCTTCCCTGAGCCTGGCCGAACCGGTCAGCCTTGCCGACCAGGTGGTGACCGCCACCCGTACCGCCCAGACCGCTTCCCAGAGCCTGGCGGCGGTGAGCGTCATCGACCGCGAGGATATCGAGCGCAGCCAGGCGCGCAGCGTGCCGGAGCTGTTGCGCCAGGTACCCGGCGTGTCGCTGGCGAACAACGGCGGTTTCGGCAAGAACACCACGCTGTTCCTGCGCGGCACCGAGTCCGACCATGTGCTGGTGCTGATCGACGGCATCAAGGTCGGCTCGGCCAGCGCTGGCCTCACCGCGTTCCAGGACTTGCCGGTGGAGCTGATCGAGCGCATCGAGGTGGTCCGCGGGCCGCGTTCCAGCCTGTACGGCTCGGAGGCCATCGGCGGGGTGATCCAGATCTTCACCCGGCGCGGCGACGGCCAGGGCGCCAAGCCGTTCTTCTCCGCCGGTTACGGCACCCATCAGACCCTGGAGGGTAGCGCCGGGGTCAGCGGCGGCGCCGGCAACGGCTGGTACAGCCTCGGGGTGAGCAGCTTCGATACGGCGGGGATCAACACCAAGCGCGCCGGTACTGCGGGCTATGAGCCAGACCGAGACGGCTACCGCAACCTGTCCGGCAACCTGCGCGGCGGCTATCGCTTCGACAATGGCCTGGAACTCGACGGTACCCTGCTGAGGGCCAAGTCGCACAACAACTATGACCAGGTCTTCGGCAACTCCGGTTTCAATGCCAACGCCGACGGCGAGCAGAACCTGGTCGGCGGCCGTGCCCGCTTCACTCCGTTCGATCCCTGGCTGGTGACCCTCCAGGCCGGGCGCAGCGAGGACAAGGCCGATGCCTATCAGGATGGCCGTTTCTACTCGCGCTTCGATACCCGTCGCGACAGCCTGTCCTGGCAGAACGACCTGACCCTGGCCGAAGGCCATGTGCTGACCCTCGGCTACGACTGGCAGAAGGACGAGATCAGCAGCAGCGAAGCCTTCAGCGTCGACTCGCGGCTGAACAAAGGCTGGTTCGCCCAGTACCTCGGCCAGTACGGTCGCCAGGATTGGCAACTGAGCCTGCGCCGCGACGACAACCAGCAGTTCGGCGTGCACGACACCGGCAGCGCCGCCTGGGGCTACGCGCTGAGCGACGCGCTGCGCTTCACCGTCAGCTACGGCACGGCGTTCAAGGCGCCGACCTTCAACGAACTCTACTACCCCGACTACGGCAATCCCGACCTGGACGCCGAGACTTCGCGCAGCCTGGAAGTCGGGCTGAGCGGTACGCATGGCTGGGGGCACTGGGCGGTGAATGCCTTCCGTACCAACGTCGACGACCTGATCGGCAACGATCCGCGTCCGGCGCCGGGGCGCCCCTGGGGGCAGCCGAACAACATCGACGAAGCGCGCATCCGTGGCGTCGAACTGGTCCTCGGCAGCCAGTGGCTGGGCTGGGACTGGAACGCCAACGCAACCTTCCTCGACCCGCAAAACCGTTCCGGCGGCGTCAACGACGGCAACGAGCTGCCGCGCCGGGCGCGGCGGATGTTCAACCTGGAACTGGACCGGCGCTTCGAGCGTCTTTCGCTGGGCGCCAGCGTGCACGCCGAAGGCCGACGCTATGATGACCCGGCCAACAAGGTGCGCCTGGGCGGCTACGCCACCCTCGACCTGCGCAGCGAGTACCGGCTGAACGACGAATGGCGCCTGCAGGGCCGGATCGCCAACCTGTTCGGTGCCGACTACGAAACCGCGTATGGCTACAACCAGCCTGGCCAGGCGGTCTACCTCAGCGTGCGCTACCAGGCTCTGTGAGGCCGGGTATTTCGAATGAACGAGGCGACGGCGCGGCCGCGTCGCCGCAAGGAGTGATCGACGATGAACGAATCCCCCGAGAAGGACCAGCGCCACCGCGAGCGGATGGAGCGCAAGAAGGCCGTGGTCGACGAGAAGATCGCCCAGGCCCGCGACGAACGCGGCGTGCTCCTGGTGCATAGCGGCAACGGCAAGGGCAAGAGCAGCTCGGCCTTCGGCATGGTCGCGCGGGCCCTGGGCCATGGCATGAAGGTCGGTGTCGTGCAGTTCATCAAGGGCGCCGCCAGCACCGGCGAGGAAGCCTTCTTCCGGCGCTTCCCCGAGGAAGTCAGCTATCACGTGATGGGCGAGGGCTTCACCTGGGAGACCCAGGACCGCCAGCGCGACATCGCCAAGGCCGAGGCGGCCTGGAAGGTCGCCGCGCAATTGCTGGCCGACCCGGACGTTGGCCTGGTGGTGCTGGACGAACTGAACATCGCCCTCAAGCACGGCTACCTGGAACTGGACAGGGTCCTCGCCGACATCCAGGCGCGCCCGGCCATGCAGCATGTGGTGGTGACCGGTCGCGGCGCGCAGCCGGGGATGATCGAGGCCGCCGACACGGTGACCGAGATGAGCCTGGTCAAGCACGCGTTCAAGGCCGGGATCAAGGCGCAGAAAGGAGTGGAGTTCTGATGCCCGCGCCATGCGCGGAGACGCTTCGCCCATGACCCAGGCACGCTGTCCGGCCCTGCTGATCGCCGCCCCGGCCTCCGGCCAGGGCAAGACCACCGTCACCGCCGCTCTGGCCCGCCTGCATGCGCGCCAGGGGCGACGGGTGCGGGTGTTCAAGTGCGGACCGGACTTCCTCGACCCGATGATTCTCGCTCGCGCCTCCGGCGCGCCGGTCTACCAGCTCGACCTGTGGATGGTCGGCGAGGCCGAAGCGCGACGCCTGCTGGCGCGGGCCGCCGGCGAGGCCGACCTGATCCTCATCGAAGGGGTGATGGGCCTGTTCGATGGCAACCCCTCGGCGGCAGACCTGGCGCGGCGTTTCGGCGTGCCGGTGCTGGGGGTGATCAACGGCGCGGCGATGGCCCAGACCTTCGGCGCCCTGGCCTACGGCCTGGCGCATTTCCAGCCGGACCTGCCGTTTTCCGGAGTGCTCGGCAACCGCGTCGGTAGCCAGCGCCACAGCGACATCCTGCGCGATTGCCTGCCGACTGGCATGCGCTGGTTCGGCGGCCTGCCGCGCTCGGCCGAGTTCGAACTGCCGAGCCGCCACCTGGGCCTGGTCCAGGCCGAGGAACTGGCCGATCTCGATGTGCGCCTGGACGCCGCCGCCGACGCCTTGCGGGCCAGCGCCGAGACCGACCTGCCGGAGCCGGTGACCTTCGAGGTGCCCGCTCCGGCGCCGCTGCAACGCAGCCTGGAAGGCGTGCGCATCGGCGTGGCCCGCGACGCCTCGTTCGCCTTCCTCTACCAGGCCAATCTCGACCTGCTGCGCGAACTCGGCGCCGAGCTGGCGTTCTTCTCGCCGCTGCAGGACCAGGCGTTGCCCGCCGTGGACAGCCTGTACCTGCCGGGCGGCTATCCCGAACTGCACCTGGGGCGCCTGCAGGGCAATCGCGCCATGGCCGAGGCGATCCGAGCCCACCATGCCGCCGGCAAGCCGCTGCTGGCCGAGTGCGGCGGCATGCTCTACCTGCTCGACTGCCTGGAAGACGCCGACGGCGAGCGCGGCGAACTGCTCGGCCTGCTGCCGGGCCGGGCGCGCCTGCAGAAGCGCCTGACCGCCCTGGCCTTGCAGGAGGTCGAGCTGCCGGAAGGGCGGCTGCGCGGGCATACCTTCCATCACTCGACCCTCGACTGCGCCGTCGAGCCTCTGGCCCGTGGCGTCTGCCCGAACGGCCGGAACACGGCGGAGGCGGTGTTCCGTCTTGGCCGGCTGACGGCTTCCTATATCCATTTCTACCTGCCTTCCAACCCGCAGGCCGCCGCCGCGTTGCTGGCGCCCGCGCGAGACGCCGACTGACATGTCCGATTCTTCTCACGCCTTCAGCGCCACGGAACGCGCCGCCGTCTACCGGGCCATCGCCGAGCGCCGCGACATGCGCCACTTCAGCGGCGGCAGCGTGGCGCCGGAGCTGCTCGCGCGGCTGCTGGAGGCCGCGCACCAGGCGCCCAGCGTCGGCCTGATGCAACCCTGGCGCTTCATCCGTATCACCGAGCCGGCGTTGCGCCGGGCCATCCACGGGCTGGTCGAGGAGGAACGCGGACGTACCGCCGAAGCCCTCGGCGAGCGCTCCGACGAGTTCATGCGGCTCAAGGTCGAGGGCGTGCTGGATTGCGCCGAACTGCTGGTCGCCGCCCTGATGGACGACCGCGAACGCCATGTGTTCGGTCGCCGGACCCTGCCGCAGATGGACCTGGCGTCGCTCGCCTGCGCGATCCAGAACCTCTGGCTGGCCAGTCGCGCCGAGGGCCTGGGGATGGGCTGGGTATCGTTGTTCGATCCGGCCGCGCTGGGCGAGTTGCTCGGCCTGCCGCCCGGCAGCGAGGCGGTGGCGGTGCTCTGCCTGGGCCCGGTGGCGGAGTTCTACCCGGCGCCGATGCTGGCGCTGGAGGGTTGGAGCGAACCGCGTCCGCTGGCCGAGCTGGTCTACCAGAACCGTTGGGGCGAGCGAGCATGAGCGCACTGCTGGGTATCCTCGGCGTGGCGCTGGATGCGCGCTTCGGCGAGCCGCAGGGCTGGCACCCGCTGGTCGCCTTCGGCCGCCTGGCCGAGCGCCTGGAGCGCCGTTTCAACCGCTCGCGCCTGGCCGGCGAGGGTGATCCCGGGGTCGGCTGGCGCAGCCACGGGGTGACCGCCTGGGTCCTCGCGGTACTGCCGCTGACCCTGCTGGCCTGGGCGCTCGCTGAACTTCCCTACCTCGGCTGGCTGGTCCAGGCCCTGGCGCTGTACGCCGCGCTCGGCCTGCGCAGCCTCGGCGAGCACGCCGAACCGGTGGCGCTGGCCTTGCGCGCCGGCGACCTGGACGAGGCGCGGCGACGTGTCGGCTACCTGGTCAGCCGCGATACCCGCGAACTGGACCAGGCCGGGGTCGCCCGCGCGGCCACCGAATCGGTACTGGAGAACGGCAGCGACGCGGTTTACGCCGCCCTGTTCTGGTTCGCCGTGGCCGGCGCGCCGGGGGTGGTGCTGTATCGCCTGAGCAATACCCTGGACGCGATGTGGGGCTACCGCAACGCGCGCTTCGAGCGCTTCGGCTGGGCCGCGGCGAAGATCGACGACATCCTCAACTACCTGCCGGCGCGGCTGGTGGCGCTGACCTACGCGCTGCTCGGCGACACCCGCCAGGCCCTGCGCTGCTGGCGCGAGCAGGCGCCGCAATGGGACAGCCCCAACGCCGGCCCGGTGATGGCCGCCGGCGCCGGTGCGCTGGGGGTTTCCCTGGGCGGCGCGGCGATCTACCACGGCGAGCTGCACCAGCGGCCGCTCCTCGGCAGCGGCCCGCAGCCGCAGGGCCGCGACATCTATCGGGCCCTGGCGCTGGTGCGCCAGGGCGTGCTGCTCTGGCTGCTGGTGCTGGCCGGACTCTGGGCCATGGGGTGGCTGCATGCTTGAACACGGAGGGCGGTTGCGCGAGGCGGCGCGCCGCTACGACATTCCGCTGGCGGACTGGCTGGACCTGTCCACCGGCATCGCGCCCTGGCCGTTTCCGCTGCCGGCGATCCCCGAGCAGGCCTGGACCCGCCTGCCGGAGAGCGACGACGGCCTGGAAGCCGCCGCCTGCCTCTACTACGGCGCCGAACGGGTATTGCCGCTGGCCGGCAGCCAGGCGGCGATCCAGGCCCTGCCAAGGTTGCGGCGGGGCGGGCGGGTCGGCGTCCTGTCGCCGTGCTATGCCGAGCACGCCCACGCCTGGCGCCAGGCCGGGCACCTGGTGCGGGAGATCGGCGAGGCCGAGGTCGAGCCCTATCTCGACAGCCTCGACGTGCTGCTGGTGGTCAACCCGAACAACCCCACCGGGCGGGTCTTCGAGCCCGCCGAGCTGCTGGCCTGGCATGCCCGCCTGCAACGTCGCGGCGGCTGGCTGCTGGTAGACGAGGCGTTCATGGACTGCACCCCGCAGTCGAGCTTGGCGGCCTGTAGCAACCGGCCCGGATTGATCGTGCTGCGCTCGTTCGGCAAGTTCTTCGGCCTGGCCGGTGCGCGGCTCGGCTTCGCCCTCGGCGAACGGCCGCTGTTGCAGGCGCTGGCCGAGCAGCTCGGTCCGTGGACGGTCAATGGCCCGGTGCGCCATGTGGCCCAGAGTGCCTTGCGCGACCGCCAGCAACAGCGCCAGCAGCGCGAGCGCCTGCTGGCCGCCAGCCAGCGCCTGGAGGAACTGCTGCGCCGCCACGGCTGGCCGCCGGCGGGCGGCAGCGCGCTGTTCCAGCGCCTGGTCGATCCACGCTGCGCGGCGTTGCACGACTACCTGGCGCGGCGCGGCATCCTCACCCGCCAATTCGAGCAGCCGGCCAGCCTGCGCCTCGGCCTGCCCGCCGACGAGGCCGCCTGGGCCCGGCTCGATGCCGCGCTGCTCGGCTTCAAGGAGCCTGCTCATGAGTGATCGCGGGCGGACCCTGATGGTCCAGGGCACCACCTCGGACGCCGGCAAGAGCACCCTGGTGACCGCGCTGTGCCGCTGGCTGGCCCGGCGCGGCGTCGCGGTGGTGCCGTTCAAGCCGCAGAACATGGCGCTGAACAGCGCGGTCACCGCCGACGGCGGCGAGATCGGCCGCGCCCAGGCGGTCCAGGCCCAGGCCTGCCGGCTGGCGCCGCACACCGACATGAACCCGGTGCTGCTCAAGCCGAACACCGACATCGGCGCCCAGGTGATCATCCATGGCCGCGCGGTGACCAGCATGGACGCCGCCGCCTACCACGACTACAAGCGCGTGGCGATGGAAGCGGTGCTGGCTTCCCATGGGCGGCTCGCCGCCGCCTACCGGGTGGTGATGGTGGAGGGCGCCGGCTCGCCGGCGGAGATCAACCTGCGCGCCAACGACATCGCCAACATGGGCTTCGCCGAAGCGGTGGATTGCCCGGTGATCCTGGTCGCCGATATCGACCGCGGCGGGGTCTTCGCCCACCTGGTCGGCACCCTGGAACTGCTCTCCGACTCGGAGCGGGAGCGGGTCAAGGGCTTCGTCATCAATCGCTTCCGCGGCGACATCGCCCTGCTGCAACCCGGCCTCGACTGGCTGGAGGCGCGCACCGGCAAGCCGGTGCTCGGCGTGCTGCCCTATGTCAGCGACCTGCACCTGGAGGCGGAGGACGCCATCGACACGCGCCAGGCGGCCAAGGTCGGGCCGCGCCTGAAGGTGGTGGTGCCGGTGCTGCCGAGGATCAGCAACCACACCGATTTTGATCCGCTGCGCCTGCATCCCCAGGTCGAGTTGAGCTTCGTCGGCCCCGGCCAGGCGCTGCCGCCGGCGGACCTGATCGTCCTGCCCGGCTCGAAGAGCGTGCGCGCCGACCTCGCGGCGCTGCGCGAGCGCGGCTGGGACGAGGCGATCCTTCGCCACCTGCGCTACGGCGGCCGCCTGCTGGGGATCTGCGGCGGCCTGCAGATGCTCGGCGAGCGCCTGCACGATCCGCTCGGCCTGGAAGGCGCGGCCGGCAGCAGCGCTGGCCTCGGCCTGCTGGCGTTCGAAACGACCCTGGAGGCGGACAAGCAATTGCGCAACGTACAGGGCCGCCTGAGCCTGGAGGACGCGCCGCTGTCGGGCTACGAGATCCATGCAGGGGTCACTCGTGGCGAGGCCCTGGCGCGGCCGGCGGTGGTGCTCGACGATGGCCGCGCGGATGGTGCCCGCAGCGTCGACGGGAACGTCATGGGCACCTACCTGCACGGCCTGTTCGAATCCACCGCGGCCTGTTCGGCGCTGCTGCGCTGGGCCGGCCTGCGCGAGGTCCAGGCGGTGGACTACCAGGCCTTGCGCGAACGCGACATCGAGCGGCTCGCCGACCTGGTCGAGCGCCACCTGGATACCGGGCGATTGCTCGCCCTCTGCGGAGAACCCCATGCGTGACCTGATCCTTGGCGGCGCCCGTTCCGGCAAGAGCCGCCTGGCCGAGCGCCTGGCCGCCGAGAGCGGGCTGGCGGTGAGCTACATCGCCACCGCCCAGGCCGGCGACGGCGAAATGGGCCGGCGCATCGCCGAGCACCGCGCGCGCCGCCCGGCCCACTGGCGAACCCTGGAGGAGCCTCTGGCGCTGGCGGCGACGCTGCGCAGCGAGGCCGAGCCCGGACGCTGCCTGCTGGTCGACTGCCTGACCCTGTGGCTGACCAACCTGCTGCTCTGCGACGATCCCCTGCGTCTCGACGGCGAGCGCGAGGCACTGCTGGAATGTCTCGGCGCGCTGCCGGGACGGATCATCCTGGTCAGCAACGAAACCGGGCTCGGCGTGGTGCCGCTGGGCGAACTCAGCCGGCGCTACGTCGACGAGGCCGGCTGGCTGCACCAGGCCATCGCCGAACGCTGCGAGCGGGTGACCTTCACCGTCGCCGGCCTGCCCATGCCGTTGAAAGGAGAACCGCTATGAGTCTGCAATGGTGGCGCGACACCTGCCGCGAGGCGGACCCGCAGATGCGCCGGCGCGCGGCCGAACGCCAGGACCGGTTGACCAAGCCGCGCGGCTCGCTGGGCCGCCTGGAGCAAGTGGCGATCGACCTGGCGGCGTTGCAGGGGCGCGAACGACCGAGCCTGGAGAGGCTCTGGGTGACGGTCTTCGCCGGCGACCACGGGGTAGTCGCCGAGGGCGTCTCGGCCTATCCGCAGGCGGTCACCGGCGAGATGCTGCGCAACTTCGTCCACGGCGGCGCGGCGATCAGCGTGCTGGCGCGCGAACTCGGTGCCGGCCTGGAGGTGGTCGACCTGGGCACCGCCGTCCCCCTGGAAGCCTTGCCCGGCGTGCGCCACCTGCGCCTGGCGGCGGGTACCGCGAACTTCGTCGAGGCCCCGGCGATGGGCGCCGAACAGTGCCTGCTGGCGCTCGAGGCCGGGCGCGAAAGCGTGCGCCGCGCCGAGCAGGCCGGCAGCCAGCTGTTCATCGGCGGCGAGATGGGCATCGGCAATACCACCGCGGCGGCGGCCATGGCCTGCGCGCTGCTGGATGCGCCGGCGAGCGCGCTGGTCGGGCCGGGAACCGGGCTGGACGCCAGCGGCGTGGCACACAAGACCGCGGTGATCGAGCGCGCCCTGGCCCTGCACGGCGCCCATCGCGCCGACCCCTTCGAAACCCTCCGCCGTCTCGGTGGGCTGGAGATCGCCGCGCTGGCCGGCGCCTACCTGGCCTGCGCGCAGAAAGGCATGGTCGCCCTGATCGACGGCTACATCTGCAGCGTCGCGGCGCTCTGCGCGGTGCGCCTGAACCCGGCCTGCCGCGACTGGCTGCTGTTCGCCCACAGTGGTGCCGAGCCGGGCCATCGGCATGTGCTCGAAGCCCTGGCGGCGCAACCGCTGCTCGACCTCGGCCTGCGCCTGGGCGAGGGCAGCGGCGCGGCGCTGGCGGTGCCGCTGCTGCGCCAGGCCTGCGCGCTGCACGCGGGGATGGCGACCTTCGCCGAAGCGGCGGTCTCGGACCGCCCGGCATGAGCCTGCGCCTGGACCTCCTGCGGCATGGCGAAACCGAGTCCGTCGGCGGTTTCCGCGGCAGCCTCGACGACGCCTTGACCGCGCGTGGCTGGGCGCAGATGCGCACGGCGGTGGAAGGCGGACGCTGGGACCTGCTGGTCAGCTCGCCATTGCAACGTTGCCGCGCCTTCGCCGAGGAACTGGCGCAGCGCCAGGGGATCGAGCTGGAACTGGAAAATGATCTGCGCGAATTGCATTTCGGCGATTGGGAGGGGCGCTCGGCGGCCAGCCTGATGGACGGCCACAGCGAGGCGCTCGGCCGCTTCTGGGCCGATCCCTACGCCTTTACCCCGCCGGGCGGCGAGCCGCTGTCCGAGTTCGAGGCGCGGGTGCTGGCCGCCCAGCGACGCCTGCGCCAGCGTCATGCCGGCCGTCGTGTGCTGCTGGTGACCCATGGCGGCGTCATCCGTCTGTTGCTCGCTCGCGCCCGTGGCCTGCCGCGCGAGCACTTGCTGCAGGTGGACGTCGGTCATGGCGCACTGTTCGGCCTGCGCGCCGGAGAGGGCGACGATCGCTGGCACGAATGCCGGGAAGGGGAATAGCCATGCGCGAAGCCTTGCGCTCACTGCTGGTCGCCTTGCAGTTCCTCACCCGCCTGCCGGTGCGCCTGTCGGCGATGCCGACGCCGGAACAGTTCGGCCGCGCGGTGCTCTGCTATCCACTGGTCGGGGTGCTGATCGGCGTCGTGCTGTACGCCGCGGCGCGGTCGCTCGACGGTACGCCGCCGCTGTTGCAGGCAGCCTTGCTGCTGAGCCTGTGGGTAGCGCTGAGCGGCGCGCTGCACCTGGACGGCCTGGCCGACATGGCGGACGCCTGGATCGGCGGGCTGGGCGACCGCGAGCGGACCTTGGCGATCATGAAGGACCCGCGCAGCGGCCCGGTGGCGGTGGTGGTCCTGGTACTGGTCCTGTTGTTGAAGTTCTCCGCCCTGGCGGCGCTGCTCGGCCAGGGCGAGGCCGGGTTGTTGCCGCTGGCTCCGTGGCTGGCGCGCAGCAGCCTGCCTCTGCTGTTCCTGACCACGCCCTACGCGCGCCCCGGCGGCCTCGGCCAGGCCATCGCCGAGCACCTGCCGGCGCGCAGCCTGCCGTGGGTGCTGGGGGTGAGTTTCGGCCTGGCCCTGGCGTTCGGCCTGGCCGGCCTGCTGGCGTTGCTGGTGACGCTGATGCTCTTCGCCTGGCTGCGCAGCCGTTTCCTCGCGCGCCTCGGCGGCACCACCGGGGACACCGCCGGCGCGCTGGTCGAACTTACCGAGTGTGCGGTGCTGGTGGCGCTGGCTCTGTAGCCGGACGCGGCTGGCGCAGGACCGCCATGGCGCTGAGGAAGAGCAGCGCGGCGGCGGCCAGCAGCACGGCGACGAAGGCCTGGTCGAAAGCCTGCCGGGCAAGCTCGACGAGCCGCGACGCGACCTCCGGCGCCAGGCCCTCGGCGACCAACAGGGCGTCGTCGAGGCTGTCGCGGACCCGCGCCGGCAGCTCGGCCGAGGGCAGCCTCAGCGACATCCCGTAGACGAAACTCATCAGGCTGCCGAGCAGGGTCACGCCGATCACCCCGCCCAATTCGTAGGACACGTCTTCGATGGCGGCCGCCATTCCGGAACTCTGTTCGTCCACGTTGAGCATCACCGCGGTGGAGGCGGCGGTCATCGCGCCGCCGAAGCCGACGCCGAGCAGCACCAGGCTGGCCAGTTGCGCTCCGGTGACGGACTGGTAGGACAGGGCCAGGCCGAGCAATCCGGCGCTGCCGAGCAGCAGGGAGGCGCACATCACCCGGTTCTCGCCCCAGCGCGGCACCAGCCAGCCGGCCAGCGGCCCGACCACCAGCGAGGCCAGCGGGATCGGCAGGACGAACAGGCCGGCCTTCAGCGGCGTCAGGCCCTGCACCAGTTGCAGGTGCTGGCTGAACACCAGTTCCATGCCGACCAGCGCCATGGTCGCCACCAGGGCCACCGCGACGCCGCGGGCGAAGCGCCGGTTGCGGAACAGCGCGAAGTCGATCATCGGTTCGCGGGCGCGGCGCTGGCGGCGGACGAACAGGTACAGGCAGAGCATGCCGCCGAGCGCGGCCAGGACGGCCAGCCCGAAGTCCGGGGCGCGTGTGCTGAGTTCCTTGATCGCATACACCACCCCGACCAGGCCGAACATCACCTGCAGCGAGCCGAGGGCGTCCCATGGGCGCCGCGACTGGCCGCCGCAGGCCGGGATGGCCGGCAGCGCCAGCAACAAAGCGACGACCACCACCGGGACGTTGATGAGGAACACCGAGCCCCACCAGAAGAACTCCAGCAGCACGCCGCCGACCACCGGCCCCAGCGCCGCGCCGGCAGAGGCGACGGAGGCCCAGATGCCGATGGCCAGGGCGCGTTCGCGTTCGTCCTGGAAGACATGGCGGACGATCGACAGGGTCGCCGGCATCATCAGTGCCGCGCCCACCGCCAACCCGGCGCGGGCGGCGATCAGCGCCGCGGCGCTGGGGGCGAAGGCGGCGCACAGCGAGGCCAGGCCGAACAGCGGCAGGCCGGCGAGGAACAGCCGCTTGTGGCCAAGGCGGTCGCTGAGCAAGCCGGCGCCGGGCAGCAGGCCGGCGACCACCAGCGGATAGGCGTTGACGATCCAGAGTTTCTCCGCGGCCGTCGCGCCGAGGTCGTGGGTCAGGCGCGGCAGGGCCGTGTAGAGCACGGTCATGTCGATGATGATGAGGAACAGGGCGCTGGAGACGATGGCCAGGACCAGCCAGCGGTTCTGCCGGAACATGGGATAACCTCTGTGGCGAACGGTTCATCGCTCGCCGTGGATAACGGGAATTGCGCGCCACGGGCGGGCGCGTGAAAATATAAATACATACGTATGGATTTAAACTCAAGAGGTAGCCATGGGACGCCGACGAACGATCGACCGTGACCAGTTGCTCGATGCCGCCGAGGCGGTGATCGCCCGCGAAGGCGCGGCCGGCCTGACCATCGATGCGGTGGCGAAGGAAATGGGCATTACCAAGGGCGGCGTGCAGTACTGCTTCGGTACCAAGGATGCGCTGATCGACGCGATCTTCGAGCGCTGGGGCAAGGCCTACGACAGCCTGTTCGAAGCGGTGGCAGGGAAGCAGCCGACGCCACTGACGCGGGTTCGCGCACATGCCGAGGCGACCCAGCGTTCGGACGAGCTGTCCAGCAGCAAGGCGGCGGCGCTGATGGCGGCGCTGATCCAGACGCCCGAGCACCTGGAGGGGAGCAACCAGTGGTATCGCAGCCGGTTGGAAGGCCTGGACCTGTCCGCACCTGAGGGACGCCGTGCGCGCCTGGCGTTCCTGGCGGTGGAGGGCGCTTTCATGTTGCGCTACTTCCGCCTGATGGACATTGGCCAGGAGGAGTGGGACTCGATGCTCGACGACGTTCGTGCGTTGTTGCTGACCCCGGCTGGCGCCAGCGGAGACTGAGGCTCCGCTGGCGCGCGCTGCGGGTGGTCGCCTCAGTCGAAGGCGAAGTGCTCGCTCTTCAGGTCCATGATCGAACCCGTCGGCTTCGCCATTGCCGCCGCGTGGCCCTTGGCGCGCGGAAGCAGGCGGGCGAAGTAGAACTCGCTGGTGGCGATCTTGGCCTTGTAGAAGTCCGCCGACTCGCTGCCGCCCTGGCGCAGTCGCCGGCGCGCAGCGGCTTCCTGGAGGGCCCAGGAATAGGCCAGCGTGGCGTAGCCGGAGAACATCAGATAGTCGTGGCTGGCGGTGCTCACCAGATCGCGTTGCTTGCGCGCGGTGAGGGCAATGCGCAGGGTCAGCAGGTTCCATTGGGCGCAGAGCTTGAGCAGCACCAGGGCGCGGCCGCGCATGCGCGGCTCGTTCTTCAGCAGGTCGACGGCGAACCGGGCCACGCCCCTGGTGAAGTCGCGCACGGCCTTGCCCTGGGTCATCAGCAGGACCTTGCGGCCGAGCAGGTCGAGGGCCTGGATGCCGGTGGTGCCTTCGTAGAGGGTGGCGATCCGCGCGTCGCGGACGATCTGCTCCATGCCGTGTTCGCGGATATAGCCGTGGCCGCCGAACACCTGCATGCCGAGGTTGGCGCTTTCCAGGCCGAGTTCGGTCAGGCAGCCCTTGAGGATCGGCGTGAGGAAGCCGAGCTTGTCGTCCCAGCGTTCGTACTCGGCGTCGTCGTTGCTGAGGATGCCCTGGATCATCCGGTCGGCGTACTGGGTGGCCAGGTAGACCAGCGCCCGGCCGCCTTCGGCGATGGCTTTCTGGGTCAGCAGCATGCGCCGCACGTCACCGTGGTGCATCAGGCTGTCGGCGACCTGGTCGGGTTCCTTGGTCCCGGAGAGCGCGCGCATGGAGCGGCGTTCGCGGGCGTAGGCGAGGGCGCCCTGGTAGGCCAGCTCGGCGGTGGCCACGCCCTGGATGGCGGTGCCGATGCGGGCGCTGTTCATGAAGGTGAACATGCATTCCAGGCCCTTGTTCGGCGGTCCGATGAGGAAGCCGGTGGCGCCGTCGAAGTTCATCACGCAGGTGGCCGAGGCCTTGATCCCCATCTTCTTCTCCAGCGCGCCGCAACTCACGCCGTTGCGCGGGCCGAGCGCGCCGCCTTCGCCGGGAAGGAACTTGGGCACGATGAACAGGGAAATGCCGCGGGTGCCCTTCGGTGCGTCCGGCAGGCGGGCGAGGACGATGTGGACGATGTTCTCGGTCAGGTCGTGTTCGCCGGAAGAGATGAATATCTTCGTCCCGCTGATGGCGTAGCTACCGTCGGGGTTGGCCTCGGCGCGGGTCTTCACCTGGCCGAGATCGGTGCCGCACTGCGGCTCGGTGAGGCACATGGTGCCGCCCCAGCGGCCCTCGGTGAGCGGAACCAGGTAGGTCTGCTTCTGTTCCTCGGTGCCGTGCTGCATCAGGGTGTTCATCGCGCCGAGGGAGAGGCCGGGATACATGGAGAACGGCCAGTTGGCGGTGCCCATCATCTCCTGTTTGAGCGCGCCGAGGCTCATCGGCAGGCCCTGGCCACCGTACTCCACCGGGTGCGAGAGGCCCTGCCAGCCGCCGGCGACATAGGCCTCGTAGGCTTCCTTGTAGCCCTTCGGCGTCCGTACTTCGCCGTTCTCCAGGTGGCAGCCTTCCTCGTCGCCGCTGTGGTAGAGCGGGGCGATCACTTCCTCGCAGAGCTTCGCGCATTCGCCGAGGATCGCATCGACCATGTCCGGCGTGGCTTCGGCTCCGTTGACCAGGTTGCGGTAATGCTCGGGGAAATCGAAGACTTCGTTGAGCAGGAAGCGCGTGTCGCGCAGCGGGGCTTTGTAAACGGGCATGGCTACCTCGGCGATGGATGGAGGGCGCCGGGTGCTCCCGGTCGCCGCTGACAGCGCGAGTTATAGGCCAGCGCCCGGCGTCCGGCCTTGGCAGGGGCAACAGACGGCGTTGGCAGTTCGGACAATCCGCTTGACCGACGAGAGGTACGGGTATATACACGCATTCATGCTACCGACCCAATGCCTCTGTACCAAACTGCGTCGCGCCGCCCGCAGCGTTTCCCGCTTCTACGACGAGGCGCTGGCCGATACCGGCCTCAAGGTGGCGCAGTTTTCCCTGCTGCGGCACCTGCGGCGCCTGGACCGGCCGAGCATTTCCGAACTCGCCGAAGCCATGGGACTCGACCGCAGCACCCTCGGTCGCAACCTGCGGGTGCTGGAAGGCGACGGCCTGCTGCGCCTGACCGGTGGCGAGGACCAGCGCAACCGCCTGGTCGAGCTGACGCCTGCCGGGCTGGATGCCCTGGAGCGCGGAACGCCGGCCTGGGAAGACGCGCAGCGGCGTCTCGCCGGGCGCCTTGGCGAGGAGCGCAGCGGCGCCTTGGCGGCGTTGCTGGTGGAACTGGAGCGACTGGACTGACAACCGACGAAGCCTCTCGCCGAGGCGCTTCGTTCACGATAAAGCGGGTATATACCCGTAGATGGAGCGACCCATGCCGCGTGCCGCCTTCTGGATCCTGCTGTCCGGAGCCCTGATCCTCGCCCTGTCCCTCGGCGTGCGACATGGCTTCGGCCTGTTCCTCGCGCCGATGAGCGCCGACTTCGGCTGGGGCCGCGAAGTCTTCGCCTTCGCCATCGCCTTGCAGAACCTGGTCTGGGGCCTGGCCCAGCCGTTCATCGGGGCGCTCGCCGACCGCTACGGCGCGGCGCGGGCGGTGCTGGTGGGGGGCCTGCTGTACGCCCTCGGCCTGGTCCTGATGGGACTCTCGCAGTCGGCCACCGGGCTGTCGCTGAGCGCCGGCCTGCTGATCGGCCTGGGCCTTTCCGGCACCTCGTTCTCGGTGATCCTCGGCGCCGTCGGCCGCGCAGTGCCGGCGGAGCAGCGCAGCATGGCGATGGGTATCTCCAGCGCGGCCGGCTCCTTCGGCCAGTTCGCCATGCTGCCCGGTACCCTCGCCCTGATCGGCTGGCTGGGCTGGTCCTCGGCCCTGCTCGCCCTGGGCCTGCTGGTGGCGCTGATCGTGCCGCTGGCCGGGCTGATGAAGGATCGCCCGTTGCCGCCGCAGGGCCATGAACAGAGCCTCGGCGAAGCGCTGCGCGAGGCCTGCGCGCATTCCGGGTTCTGGCTGCTGGCGCTGGGCTTCTTCGTCTGTGGCTTCCAGGTGGTGTTCATCGGCGTACACCTGCCGGCCTACCTGGTCGACCAGCACCTGCCGGCGCAGGTCGGCACCACGGTGCTGGCGCTGGTCGGGCTGTTCAACGTGTTCGGCACCTACATCGCCGGCTGGCTCGGCGGGCGCTGGTCGAAGCCGCGCCTGCTGACCGCGCTGTACCTGGTGCGCGGGGTAGTGATCGTGCTGTTCCTCTGGCTGCCGCTGAGCGTCTACAGCGCCTACGCCTTCGGCGTGGCCATGGGGCTGCTGTGGCTGTCCACGGTGCCCCTGACCAACGGCACCGTGGCGACCCTGTTCGGCGTGCGCAACCTGTCGATGCTCGGCGGCATCGTGTTCCTCTTCCACCAGTTGGGCGCCTTCCTCGGCGGCTGGCTGGGCGGGGTGGTCTACGACCGCACCGGCAGCTACGACCTTGTCTGGCAGTTGTCGATCCTGCTAAGCCTGCTCGCGGCGCTGCTCAACTGGCCGGTGCGCGAGCGTCCGGTGGCGCGCCTGCAGGTGGCCGGAGGCGCGGCGTGAAGCTGGCCTGGCTGCTCGCCGCCGGGGCGCTGCTGGGACTCGCCTGGTGGGGCTGGCAGCGTGGCGGACTGGCGCTGCTGGAACTGGGCATGGGCGCATGCTGATAGGTGGCGATAGGCGCGGGGAAGGGTAAGCTGGGACATTCGTCGCCAAGGAGCCATTCCATGAAACCTCGCGTGCTGTTGTCCGTCCTGGCGCTCGCCGGGCTGCCGCTGAGCGGCTGGGCCGCCGATTGCCCGGAACTGTTGCAGGGCCAGTTGACCAAGCTGCGTTCCAAGGAAAGCATCGATCTTTGCCAGCGTTACGCCGGCAAGCCGCTGGTGGTGGTCAACACTGCCAGCCACTGTGGCTTCACCCCGCAGTTCAAGGGGCTCGAGGCGCTCTACCAGCGTTACAAGGGGCAGGGCCTGGAAGTGCTCGGGGTACCTTCCGACGACTTCAAGCAGGAAGCCGCGGATACCGCCGAGACCGCGAAGATCTGCTATGGCAACTACGGCGTGACCTTCGCCATGACCCAGCCGCAGCACGTGCGCGGCGACGAGGCGATCCCGTTGTTCCGCCAGTTGGCCGAGCAGAGCGGCCAGGCGCCGCGCTGGAATTTCTACAAGTACGTGGTGGATCGCCAGGGCAGGGTGGTCGCGCAGTTCTCCAGCAAGACCACCCCGGACGATCCGCAGCTCCAGGCCGCCATCGAGAAGGCCATCGCCAGCCAGCCCTGAGGGTCGGCCAGGCATGAAAAAGCCGGGCATTGCCCGGCTTCTTCGTTGGCGCGTGTGATCAGAAACGATAGGTGACCTGGGCGGTCAGGCCATGCGCGCTGTTGTCGTACTTGGCGCTGTAGGCCGGCTGCAGGGCGCTGCCTTCCTGGTTGACGCCGGCGGTGGTTTCCCACAGGTAGGCGTAGGCCACGTCGACGGTCAGGTCCTGGTTCGGCGACCAGCCGGCACCGACGGTGAAGACCTTGCGGTCGCCCACCGGGATGCGCACGTTGCGGTCCTCGTTGGAGGTCGGCGACGGCTCGTAGGCAAAGCCGGTGCGCAGCACCCACTCCGGGGTGGCCTGGTAGGAGGTACCTACCGAGAAGGACCAGGTGTCGCGCCAGTTCAGGTCTTCGCCGATGGTGTTGAAGCCCAGGGCCTGGCCGAGCGCCGGTACGCCGCTGTTGCGCACCTCGATCTTCTCCAGGCGGCTCCAGCGGGTCCAGACGGCGCCCAGGTAGCCCGTCCACTTGTCGTCGAACTTGTGGGTGATGGAGGTATCCACCGATTCCGGCAGGGTGATGTCCAGCTTGGCATCGTACTTGCCGTTCAGGCCCAGGGCACCCGGAGCGTTCTTCACTTCGGTGTTGCCGCCCAGGTGGTACTTGACCTTGGAGTGGTAGGTCAGGCCCCAGGTGGTGTCGTCGGTCAGGTCGACCATCACGCCGACGTTGTAGCCGATGGCGGTGTCGTCGCCCTTGATGTTGATCTTGGTATCGCCGTTGCTGCCGAGCAGGCCATTGGTGGCCAGGGTGTTCTTCAACTGGCCGTCGATGCGGTTGAAGGTCGGACCGAAGCCGACGGAAACCTTGTCGTTGATCTTCCAGGCGATGGTCGGCTGCACGGTGATCACCTGCACCTTGCTATAGGAGCCGTGGGAGCTGCCCATGAAGCCGTTTTCGTAATCGTTGATGATGCCGTAGGGCACATAGATGCCCAGGCCGAAAGTGAAATCTTCGTTGATCGGCGTGGAGAAGTAGCCGAACGGTACGGCGGCCAGCGGTACCGAGTCGCCCTTGTTGCTGCCCTGGGCGGTGCTGTGGGCCTGGCTGATGTCGTCCTTGGCCTTGACGATGGCCAGACCGCCGCTGACTTCGGTGCGTTTCAGCTTGGACAGGCCGGCCGGGTTGCCGTAGATGGTGCTGGCATCGAGCGCGGACGAGGCGCGGCCGGCGTAGGCGGTGCCGGCGCCGCTGGCGCTCTGTTCGTTGATGGCGATGCCGTTGGCGAGGGTGTAGGTGGAGACAGCGCTAATGGTCAGTGCGAGAGAGGTTTTAAACCATATTGTTTTCATTGTTGGAGCAACTCCTGTGTATAACGGCGCGCAAACTACCAAGATTCCCAGACCGGCGCCAGTGTTCCGAAGTTCCGCAGGGTGCGGAACAGAGCGGTTGGCTCCGGTGCCAGTGAAGCGAAGGTAGCGCAACCGTTCGTGTCTGTATGTAAAAAATTTTCTGACCGGTTGGTCTGTTTCGGACGCGGGATTTTTCCATTCGCCGTCAGGCGACCTGGCTGAGGCTGCCGATGCAGCGTTGCCAGGCGTCGATGAACTCGTGCAGGCGACCGTGCGGCTGGAATACCTGGCGCCACACGCGAGCCTGGGCGAGGTGGTCGTGCTGGTCGGGCAGTGGCAGTCGCGCGGCTTCCACCAGCGACCAGGCGATGGCCGTGCTGTAGCGCAGGTTCACCGTCAGTTCCAGGTGCGGCGCGGCGAGGAAGGCATGCTGGCTGGCCAGGCCGCGGACCCGGCTGGCGCGCTCCGGGTCCAGCGCCAGGTACTGGTCCCAGAGCTGCTGGTGGCGTTCGCTGGCGATCCGGTACAGGCCGTGGCCACGGCGGTCGTCGAGGGCGCTCCCCAGCGCCGACTGGCAGGCCGCCGCGCCCAGCAGCAGCGCTTCGGCGGCGGGGCTGTGGCAGGACAGGTAGTCCAGGGTCGGGCGTATCACGTGCTGGCAAAGATCGTTGGCGGAAATACCCATGACGGCCTCGCGCAAGGTGGATCGGCGGGGCCGGGCAGTTTGGCAGCTTCTATTCCGATGGCCCCGCCGATAGCGGACTTAGCCGCTTGATTTGAAGTGTAGTGAAACAAGTCAGCTGTAAAGGACTGTTTTTAAATTGTTTCCAGCTTTAGAGAACAGCTGATATGCCCGCTGGAAATTAAACCGGCGCGTCCTTGCTTCGCTTGTGCTGGGCGGCATTCTCAGCCCCTGCGCAGGCTGTAGAGGAAGTCGCGGATGATGGCTTTCACTTCATTGGCCGCTTGCCGCTTGTTGCGTGCATCGCGAAGACTCATCGCGGCCTGGGTAAGGAAGCCGTAGAGCTGGCCGACCAGGGTTTCCCGGCGGTAGTCCTTGAGTTCGCCACTGGCCGCCAGTTCGTCCACCAGGCGCCCGACGTAGCGCAGCGTGTGGCGCGAGTCGATGCGTTTCCATCGCTCCCAGCCGACGACCGTGATCACCTCCTGCAGCGACAGTTGCCGCTTGCCGCGCGCCATCACGCTGTCGATGAAGGCCTCGGCCAGTGCGGCGGCCTCCGCCCACTTGTCGACATGCGCCGGCACCCTGTCCAGGTCCTCGGCGATCGTCCGTACCTGGCGTTCGTAGCATTCGGCGAGCAGTTCCTGCTTGCTGCCGAAGTGGTGGTAGAACGCGCCCTTGGTCACGCGCGCCTCGCGGGCGATGGCGTCGATGGAGACGCCGCCATAGCCATGTTCGATGAAGGCGGAGAGGGCGCTTTCCAGCAGCGCCTCGCGGGTCGCCTCGGCATTTTCCTGCTGCCTGCTCTTGACATTCATACTGTTGCCTTCTTACATACCGTCGGTATGTTCATGCTAGCACGCCTGGCGATCCGTCGAGCATTGCGTCCGTCCCGGCTGCTCGAACCCGCACGGCAAAGGAGAGAGCGAATGAGTACCGCAGTGGAGATCGCCTGCCGTGACGGTGTGCGCCTGGCCGGCGACCACTTCCCGGCCGTCGGCGATGCGCAGGGGAGCATCGTGGTGGCCTGCGCGCTCGGCGTCAGGCGCGCCTTCTACCAGCGCTTCGCCGTCCTGGCCGCGGCTTCCGGCTATGAGGTGCTGTTGTTCAGCTACCGCGGCAGCGAAGGCGACGACCCTGCCGTGGCTAGCTATCGCCTGGCCGACTGGGGACGCGAGGACATCGATGCGGCGCTGGCCTGGTGCCGAGCGCGCGCGCCGGAGCTACCGCGCTATTTCGTCGGCCACAGCATCGGCGCGCAGTTGCTCGGTCTGGCTGGTCAGGCCAGCGGATTGAGCGGCGCCGCGTTCGTCGCCGGTTCGTTTCCGTACTGGAGGCGCTGGCGAGGCAGGCAACGCTGGCAGATGTTCGGCCTGTTCTGCGTGGCGGTGCCGCTACTGACCGGACTGCTCCGACGCTTTCCCAGTCGTTTCTTCGGCCTCGGCAGCCTGGATATGCCGAGTCATTTCATGCGCGACTGGGCGCGCTGGGTGCGGCAGCCGGACTACCTCCTGGCACCGCGCTTCGGATTGCAGCGGCAGGGTTACGAGGCGCTGGACATCCCCGTCGCCAGCTTCCTGTTCGAGGACGACGACTACGTGCCGTGGGCTGCGGCGGAAAAGCTTCACCAGGTCTATGCCGCGGCGCACCTGGAGTTGCGTCGCAAGGGACGGGCCGAGGGGGCAGTCGGGCATTTCGGGCTGTTCCGCAACGAGGCGTTGCAGAAGGAGTTGCTCGACTACTTCAGGAAGCTGCCCGACGCGGCGTAAGCCGCGTCCGAGCGTATGGCGTCGTCAGTCGCCGGTGGCGACCGGGCGGCGCGGGTCGGTGATCCACTCGCTCCACGAGCCGGCGTAGAGGCGCGGAAGCGGGAAGCCGGCGAGGCTCAGGGCGAACAGGTTGTGGCAGGCGGTGACGCCGGAGCCGCAGTAGGCGACCAGCTCGTCCACCGGGCGACCGCGCAACAGGGCGGAGAACCGCTGGTGCAATTGTTCCGGCGGAAGGAAGCGGCCGTCGCTGCCAAGGTTGTCGGTGAAGGCGGCGCACTGGGCACCGGGAATGTGCCCGGCGACCGGATCTATGGGCTCGACTTCGCCACGGAAGCGCGGCTGCGCGCGAGCATCGAGCAGCGCCAGTCCGGGTTGGCCCAGTTGGGCCTGGAGGGTGGCGGCGTCGATCAGCAGCGAGGCATCGGGCTGGCCCTGGAAATCGCCGGGTCGAAGGCTGCTTTCGCCATTGGTCAGTGCCAGCCCCGCAGCCTTCCAGGCCTCCAGGCCGCCATCGAGGAGGTAGACCCCATCGCGCTTGCCCAGCCAATGCAACAGCCACCAGGCGCGGGCGGCGAATGCGCCGGGGCCGTCGTCGTAGAGCACCACCTGGCTATCCTGGCGCAGGCCCCAGGCTTGTAGCTTGAGCGCTAGCTCGGCGGGATCCGGCAGCGGATGGCGACCGGTCACGCCCTTGCGCACGGGAGCGGAAAGATCCCGTTCGAGGTCGGCGAAATGCGCGCCGGGAATGTGGTTTTCCTGATAGACGCGGGCGCCGTAGGCCGGGTCTTCGAGGGCGAAACGGCAGTCGAGGACCAGCAGGTCGGGTTCGCTGAGGCGGGCGGCCAGTTGTTGCGCGGTTAGCAGTTGGGCGGACGACATCGCGGACTCCTTGGGTCGGGAAGCAAAGCCGGTGGCGAATGGGTGGATCATGCCCCTTGGACCGCGTCGCGTCATCCCGGCGTCGCGCGGCGAGGTGGAGAAATGGCGAAAGGAAAGGGCTGGCTCCAGGCGAGGAAGATTCCTACTCGGTCATCAGCCTCGCCCGGCAGCGGGGGATTTGTCCAGACATGCAGAATCGGCTCGTTCCGAGATACCCGCTCCTGTGTTCTATCCCTCGGGACGCTTGTCCGATTGGCTTGGCCCGACGCTTGCGCCGGGCTTTTTTTCGCCTCTGTCCCGTCCTGAATAAGGTTCACACCTCCCATGCCGATTTTCCGGTAGGATGTTCTTTCCCTTAGGTATTTAAGCAAGTGGCTGGTTTCACTTGTCTTCCAGCCATGGCCGTGCAGTGTTCGGTCGCGAGGGTGCTGTTGGAGACCGAGAAAGCAGGGGAACGCATCCAGCGTTTTCCGGGGCGCAGAGTTGGTCGATGGAATGGCGCAGCTTCGACCGGAACTCACCGCAGGTGACTTCCCGATCGGACGAGCCGAGAAAATAGTACCTCTGTGCTATTCGAGCTTCTTCGCCGCGACGCTATAGTCCCGCCCTTGATCCCCGCGTTTCGCGGAAACCGGTTGTGCAGGACGCACGCGACTTGGAAGGAACCATGACTCGGCAATCCGTACTCGCCACCGGCCCGGAGGCCAGCGATTGGTGGTGCTTCGGCAGCGGCGACGAGCCGGCGCGCGAGTCGTTCTCTGCCGGTGGGCGTTCGCTTGCGGCGTCGAGGAAACCCGTCGGCGCACAGAGCGGAATGGCCGTGGCCGAGCAGGCGAACCGCGCGCAAGCGTCCGGGCAGGACGCCGCGCCGGGCCTGCGAACCTTCGACCTGCTGCCTGGCAACCCGCCGAAGAACCCCTAGACACGGAGTCAACCCATGCGCCGGATATTCATCGCGCCGTTACTGGCGTCGCTTTCCCTGGGCGGCTGTATCCAGATGGACACGCTGCCCGAGGTCTACGCCCGCAGCCAGTGGAAGGGCCGTTCCGCCGAGGAAGCGATAGCCTTCTTCGGTACGCCGCAGAACATGGAGCGCACCGCTGACGGCTCGCAGGTGGTGATGCAGTGGTACACCGACACCAGCTATTCCCGCTATGAAGTGGTGGGCTCCAGCTCGGAGATGCAGGGCAACGTGATGGTGAACACCAACTACTGGGATACCGTCAACCACCCCAATCGCTGCATCATTTCCGTCACCGTCGACAAGAGCAAGCGGATCACCCAGTTCGAGGCCGACGACGGCGAGTTGCTGCTGTCCCACGGCTGCGCTGGCATCAAGTACGGCCCGCCGTAGGCCTGCGTTCCTCGACCTGCCTTATCTCAGGAAGCGTGGCTGGCGGCCACCGGGCGCTCGCGCAGGGCGCGCAGGGTGGCGCGCAATTCCGTGGGGCGCACGGGCTTGGAGAGCAGGGCGATGTCGGTGTCTTCGACGCTGGCCTGGATACGCTCGATGTCGTGGCCGCTGATCACCAGCGCCGGTATCGCCTCTCCGCGTTGCCGCCGTACCCGCTCGATGCACTCGACGCCGGAGGCGTGGGGGCCGAGGTCGTAGTCGACGACGAGGATGTCGCAATCGGTTCGCCAGCCGTCCGCCTCGGTTTCCGCCTGGACCGTGCAGCCCCAGCGTTCGAGCAACGCCGAGGTGGCGCGCAGGACGTTGCGATCATCTTCCACCAGGCACACCCGCAAGCCGGTGAGCAGGCCGGCCTGCAGGGGATCGTCGCGGCGGGGCAGGGCTTGCGCGGCGACCGCCGGCAGGCCGTGCAGGGTCACCGCGGTGCCGCGTCCGACCCGCGAGCGCAGCGTCACCTCGATCCCGGTCAACTGCCCCAGGCGGCGGACGATGGACAGCCCCAGGCCGATTCCCTCGACGTCGCGGTCGCGCGTCTCGCGTACCCGGTAGAACTCCTCGAACACCCGCGGCAGGTGTTCCTCCGCGATCCCCCTGCCCTGGTCGTAGATGGCTACGGCCAGGCCGTCGCCTCGCCGCCGCACGCCGATCAGCAGCGGGCGCTCGGCGGCGTACTTGAGGCTGTTGGAGAGCAGGTTCTGCAGCATGGTCGACAGCAGCCCCGGATCGGTTCGCGTCCACAGGCGGCAAGGGCGCAGGCGCAGTTCCACCCCGGCCCAGCGCGCCGCTTCGGCGTTGCGCCGGACCAGGTCGCGCAGCAACTCGCCCAGGTGGACGTTCTCCTGCTTGGGTTGGAGCCGGCCGTTGTCGAGGGTGTAGAGATCGAGGATGGAGCGGAACAGTTGCGAGACGTTGAGCAGCGAGCGGTCGATGTTGTCCACCAGGCGCCGTTCCTCGTCGCCCAGGCGGGCGTCGCGCAGGCAGGCGGTGAACAGGCCGATGGAGTGGATCGGCTGGCGCAGGTCGTGGCTGGCCTGGGCCAGCAGGCGCGATTTCTCCTGGTTCGCCTGCAACGCTTCCTCGGTGGCCTTGCGCGTGCGCTCCAGCAGGAGGTGCGCGTAGAAGGGAATGACGGTACTGGTGGTCATCAGCATCAGCACCATGAACGGCTGAGCCTGCCAGGCCGGGGTCAGTCGATAGATGACCAGTAGCGCGAGCAGCGCCAGGGCGGTGGCGATGGCCAGGTAGCGCGAGCCGTAGCGCATGCCGTTGCCCAGGTTGATCCAGACCATCACCGCGTACAGCGGCAGCGCTGCCTCGCCGCCCACGATCAGGCCGAACGAGGTGCCGGCGTAGTCGTGCAGCATGCAGAAGATCCGCCGCGCCGGGTAGTGCCCCGGCCAGCGCACGATGGCCTGGCGCAGCAATATGGAGGCGATCAGGAACAGGCCGTAGTAGGCAACGATCGGCAGGTAGGTCTCGACCTTCAGGCCGGGCAGCAGGCCGATCAGCACCACGTAGAGAATCGCGCAGGTGGCCACGATCAGTCGCAGGTTGGCCTGGTCCAGCTCGGTATTCTTCTCGAACTTCATGTGCACCTCCGTGTGCATGGGAGCGCCGCGCGCCTTTTCCTCTGTTTCGCCCCCTTCGTCACGAAGACGGACGAAGGGTGGGCGCGGCGGTAGCGGGCTAAGGTAGCATGCGCGGCGGAAACTGCGACTCCTGGAGACTACAAGAATGACTGGCCGCATCATCGTCGCCGATGATCATCCGCTGTTTCGCGAGGGCATGCTGAGTATCCTCCAGCGCCTGCTGCCCGAGGCCAGGATCGAGGAGGCCGGCGATCTCGCCGGGGTCCTGCGCCTGGCTGGCGAAGGCGAGCAGCCCGATTCGCTGATCCTCGACCTGCGTTTCCCCGGCCTGACCCGCATCGAGATGCTCGCCGACCTGCGCCGCCAGTTCCCGCGCACCACCCTGATCGTCGTCTCGATGGTCGACGACCCGCAGCTCATCGGCGAAGTGATGAATGCAGGGGCCGACGGCTTCCTCGGCAAGAGCATCGCGCCCGAGGAACTCGGCCAGGCGATTCTGGCCATCCGCGCCGGGGAAGTGCTGGTGCGCTACGAACCCTCCGGTCTCCTGCCGCTGCAGCCCAGCCCGCGCCTGGAGGGGCTCACCGAGCGCCAGCTGGATGTCCTGCGCCTGCTGGCCCAGGGCAAGAGCAACAAGGAGATCGGCCGCGCCCTGGACATCTCCCACTACACGGTGCGCATCCATGTGTCGTCGCTGCTGCGGGCACTGGACGTGCCGTCGCGGACCGCGGCGGCGGTGAAGTACCGGGCGGCTCTGGGGCATGGCGACGGGGAGTAGCGGCAGCGATGGGCCCGGCGCCGATCAGACGTCGTGCGCCTTGTCCTGCCGCCGGCATGGGGCCTTGGTCCTAACAGGCCAAGACCATGCGGCTCGGCACGTTCAGTAGCGTTGCGAGTATGGCTTGACAGTCGCTTGACTGCCTGAGTGAGACGGCAGCAGGTCCCGACAGAACCACTTCTGGTCAGACAGCGTTTTCAGAATTTTCTGCGCATACGTTCGAAGGGCGACTTGCTAGAGTCCTCGCTCCATGCCCGCGCAGCTGCATTTTTACAAGTGCGCTGTCCAGCTTAAGGAAAAGCAAAATGTTCGCGCCAGCCAATAGTGCGCACTTTGCGCTATCGATCCCCTCCGTACGCAACGACTTCAAGGTACTGGCTTTCGATGGCACCGAAGCCATCAGCACCCTGTATGCCGTCCGTATCGAACTGGTCAGCGAGAACCCCGATTTCGACCTGGAGGGTTTGCTCGGTCAACCGGCATTTCTCCAGTTCGGCCTGAGCGGCGAAGGGATCCATGGGCATATCGAAGACGTGTACGTGGGCGAAGCCGGTAGGCGCCTGGCGCGCTATCACCTGACCCTGGTGCCGGTATTGCACTACCTGCAGTTCAGCTTCAACCAGCGCATTTTCCAGCACCTGACAGTACCGCAGATCATCGCACAGGTGCTGGCAGGCCATGGTATCCAGCCTGATGTCTACGTCTTCAATGTCCACTCCAGCCCGGAACGCGAATACTGCACCCAGTACGGTGAAAGCGATTTCGATTTCATCCAGCGGCTGTGTGCCGAGGACGGCATCGCTTGGCACCACCAGCATTCAGCGGATAATCACCTGCTGGTGTTCACCGAGGACCAGGCCTGGTTCCCCTTGCTGGGATGTACGCCATACCGCCAGGATACTGGGACGGTCGCCGATCATCCGGTGGTCAATCGGTTTTCCCAGCGTTTCAGTTCCCGCACCAGCAAGGTGACTCGCCGCGACTACGACCTGAAGCGGCCAAGCCTGTTGCTGGAAAGCCAGTTCACCGCGGAGTTCGAGCCGGCCCTCGAGGACTATCGTTATCCTTCGCCGATCACTACGCTGGAGCGTGGACAGGTGTTGGCCAGACAGGCTCTGGAACGGCATCGTGTCGATTACCAGTTGGCCGAAGGCCAGAGCGATCAGCCGACGTTGCGCAGCGGTCACTTCTTCAAGCTGACCGAACATCCGCGCAAGACATGCAACGAACTGTGGTTGTTGCTGAGCGTCACGCACTCTGGTCGGCAACCCCAGTCACTCGAAGAGTCCGTGACCGGGGATAGCCAGGCAGAAGACGGCTTCACCCAGGGTTATCGCAATACCTTCACCGCCATTCCATGGGATGTGTTTTTCCGGCCGCCGCTGCTGACGCGCCGACCCCTGCCGGGGTGCCAGACCGCTCGGGTCACCGGTCCGGCCGGCGAGGAGATCTTCTGTGATGAATACGGGCGGGTGAAGGTCGAGCTGCATTGGGACAGACGGGAACTGGGAAGCGACAAAAGCAGTTGCTGGCTGCGGGTTGCTTCCAGTTGGGCAGGCGAGCGTTTCGGCGCGGTGACCATTCCGCGCATTGGCATGGAAGTGGTGGTGAGCTTCCTCGAAGGCAACCCGGACCGCCCGCTGATTACCGGTGTCGTGCCGAACAAGACCACGCCTGTGCCCTACGCGCTGCCGGCGAACAAAAGCAGAACCGTATTGCGTAGCCGAAGTACGCCGAACAGCGGCGGCTACAACGAACTTTCGATCGAAGACCGGGCAGGCCAGGAAAAGATCTTCCTGCGCGCGCAGCGTGATATCGAGCAACTGATCCTCAACGACAGTCACACCAGCATCGGCAATGACCGTCACGAACGGATAAGCCGGGACAGCCGCAGCCTGGTCGAAAACGACCGCTTTGAGCAGGTGAACATGAACAGTTCCAGCCTGATCAAGGGCGATGAGCTGCATACCACCCAGGGTGAGCGCCACACCCGGATCGGCGGCAACGAACTGCTTTCCATCAGCGGCGCCGGCAGCATCGCCGTGGACGGTACCTGGGTCGTGCAGGCCGGATCACAGGCCCGTGTCACCGCCACCAATGTGCTGGTCGATGCCGGCGTGAACCTGACACTCAAGGCCGGTGGACAGCATATCGTCATCAACTCCGCAGGGATTTTCAGCAGCGTGCCGATCGTGCAGGGCGGAGCCCCGATGGCCGGCATCGCACCGCAGCAGGCACTCCAGGCTCTGGCCGAAGCAGCACAGACCGTCGTCGCCAATTCGCTGCCTCTCGTGGCTGCCGCCAGGCAACGCGCCGCGGACTTCTGCCCGCTCTGCGAAATCTGTCGCGATGGACTGTGCCGTGTTGGAGGTGCCGCATGACCACGGCCGAACAATGGCTGCAGAAACAAGGCGAGCTGGGCCGATACCTGTACCTGGTACTGGACTCCGATGGCCAGCTCGACGAGCGCGATGCCTTGCTCGAAGGGCGCGAACCCCATCAGTACGGCAATCTGTATAGCGGTACGCCCGCCAGTTCGCTGGCGGCGATAGGTCCCTACCTATTCCGGCTCGATGCGCTGGACCATCCGGTCATTCAGGCGTTGCTCAAGTCGCCCGAACGTCATTGGGGCTGGCTGGCCAGCAGCGTGAGCAGTGATCTGGAGTCGCTGGCCCGGCATTGGCGCACTCGCCTGGTAACGGGCGAGCGGCCGAACCAGGCGCTTTATCGCTTTCACGACAGTCGCGTGCTGGGTCGCGCCCTGGCACACCTGCAGCCGGAGCAGCGCCCGGCGTTCCTTGGACCGATCTCCAGCGCGTGCTACTGGCTGGCCGGGCGATGGCTCCATGCCGACAACCCTGCCCCTGGCGACCATCCCGTGCCGGCCGAACCGGCGTGGCTCGTTGTCCCCACGGCTTCGGAGACGGCGGCAGGTATTCAGTTCGACAACGCCTGGCGCTACCTGATTGCCGAGTGGACGGAGCCGTTTGCGGAATTGGCCGGGCAGCGGGATGCCGACGCCTGGCTTCGGGCGCAGTTGGAACTGGCCCGCACATGGGGCTGGCGGGCGCCTGAACAGATCCGCTTTCTACTGCTTCAACGCCTGTTCGCATCGGATCACGCTCTGCCCAGGTCCTGGTCACCCCTGCCTGACGAAACCCCCACGACGCATTTCGAGCGTGTGTATCAGGAGGTGCGGTTCTGGCAAGGAGACGCCCCCGTATGAACTGCACCCTTAAAAACATGACCCTTGCCAGTTGCCTTGCGCTGGCCCAGGGCTGCACTGCCCTGGGCACGTCCAACAGTTTTACCGTTACGGCGGACCTGCCACCTGAGTTCACTTACGAAGCCACGGCAACTTATGTGCCGGCCAAAGGTGAAACCTGCACGGTGCCGGGGGGAAAGGATACCCAAGTTGGCTACAACTCGGGTCGGGAAAAATATGAACGGGATTCGAAGATATTATTACGTCGTACGGTCAGTGGCTGCCCTTTGGTACTGCAAAACATCGATTTCTATATCTATGGCTGGTATGGCAAGAGTTGGAGGGATTTCGGGCGTGACTCGGCCCTGATCGTCGTACGAGACAAGCTGGTCGAGGTGAAAAAAGGCACTTTCAATGCGGCCGGGGAAAGCGAGTTTGCCGGGCAATGCCAGTGGCTGTTTCGTACAGCCGGGAAGACCCGTGTTCTGAGAAAGCTCCTCGATTGCAAAAGGATGGATGAGACGGGTGTACGGCGCAAAGCGAAACCTTTCGTGGCTTACACCCTGGACCAACTGCCCGGCAAGACGGTGAGGTTGAGGATCAAGCTGGCTGACGAAGAGCTGCCAGCTATCGGCGACACGTGGGTCAAGGTACCTGGAGGGTGGAAACGCTGCTTGGGTGATAACTTTGAAGATCAATACGCATTTTGCTATGGAAACTATAAGGACTTCAGCTCCTTCAGAATGCCGGATGGACGCAACTGCACCCTCTATCCCGGTTGTACGGAAAACAAGGCGGTGACCCCATGACCCCTGGGCCGATGGAGGAGTGGGAAAAGCCGTTCTTCAGTGAACGTATCCATGCCTGCCCGCGACGCACCCACTCGACCAGTTTTCAACTGGTGGATGAGCGGGGGGATGGCAGGCCCTATGCCGGCCTGGCTTATGAAGTCAGCGATTCTGAGGAGGTTGTCTACCTTGGTGTTCTGGACGAAACAGGGACAGGCCGAGTCAATCGGCACTATTGCGGGCCGGTGGTTCTTAAGCTCGCTCAAGCCTATCAAGGGAGTGAGAAGAGCTACACGTTTTTACAAAAGAGGCCACATTACCCGCTCCCCATCACTGAGCTGCAAGTACGTGCCGAGAAGACCCGCTTTGTAAACCCTGACGGCGCCCGCACCCGGTCCAACCCCGCCCAAGGCCAGGCCGATTCTTTCTGCCAGGTCGAGGTGAGCGAACTGGTGGAGCACCGGGCCCATCTTCCGCCCCTGGCGCTCCGGTACTTTCCGCCTCGGCACCAGGTGCATGCGCTGATGCGCCGTCCCTCGGCCGCCATGGCGGAGTTGGGATTTGCTCCCAGGCCTCCCCGGGTTCGCGGTATCGCGCTGTTGCCGAACCGGCACCATGTGCTGGAGGTGCGCCCCTTGCGGGCGCTGAGTCCGCTCCTGTCCACGGGCGAAGCGTTCTGCTACCTCAACCTGTACCAGTTGGCGCTGATGTCGACCCTGAGCTATAGCCCGTTTGGCCAGGAACCCGATACGCAACCGGTGGAAACCGACGCCGTGAGCTTTCCGGCGCAACCCAGCGTCGGCAACTGGTTCGGCGATGCCCTGGCCAGGTCCGATGAGCTGTGGCAAGTGGACGCAACTCAGGCCGGCGGGAAGGCTTACTACCCCCTGTATGAAGAAGTGGCCTACTCCAGGCGCCTGGAGGTCATACCGTTCGACCCCGAGCTATACCCCGAAGTGAACAGCCCCGAACTCGGGGCGGATCAGGAACATCCGGCCAGGCTCCATTACCTGAACGATGCCAAAAAACGGGGGAGTACCGATACGCAAGCCTATGTCACCCACAACGATGAGCTGATCCTGCTGGTGGTACGCGGCACCGCGAGTATGGCTGACGTTCTGCGCGATGTGGATGCTGCGCAGACGCCGTTCGAGGAAACCAGAGGCAAGGTACACAACGGCGTTTACGAGTCGGCCAAGGTGGCCATCAAGTTCTTTGCAACCTACCTGGATAAGTTCTACAGCGGGCAGAAGCTGGTGATCACCGGCCATAGCCTTGGTGGCGCGGTGGCTTTGCTGGTCGCCGAGATGTTGCGGCAACAACCAGAAAAATATGACATCGTGCTCTACACCTACGGCAGCCCGCGCGTAGGCGACAAGACCTTCGTGGAAAACGCCAGGCCTCTGGTACATCACCGCATGGTCAACCAGAACGATCCGGTGCCCAGTGTCCCGGCGGCCTGGATGAAAACGTCCTGGCGCATGTCGGGGGCGGGCGTCCTGCTGATGCTCTTCAACCCCGCCATCGGAGGGGCGGTGGTGCTCCTGAGTCCCGTCAACATCGTCGGCGAGCCTTACACGCACCACGGCAAACTGCGTCATTTCATGCCCGTGTCGTTTGCCGATGGCCACAAGTCCGCGATCCTGTGGACGCCCGGCTGCGAAAGCATTACCGAGCGCGGCGGCGCGGCGGTTTGCGCCAAGGCACTGGCTGCAAGGAATGGCTTGCCGGAGCGAGGCGGGCTGCTGCGGCAGATGCTGGATAATGCCGATCACAAGATGGTCGCCAGCTACATTCCGCATTGCTGGGCTTCCTTGCGCCGTGCGCAAGAGGCCTTGGAGGAAGGCCGCACCGTGGTGACTCCGACCGAGTATGAGCGGGTCGGGGAAGCGCTGCAGGACTTCAAGGCGCAGTTGCGGGAAAAGGAGGCTGTGGCCTACGGTTCTGCCAGGGAACAACAGATAATGGGGCCATTGCGCGCTGAAATCGGCAGGTTGCAACAGACCGCTGTGCGACTGAAAGCATTGAGCGTCGAGCGTGTCAGCGAGGCCAAGGTCTACGGCCGGGTTGCCGAGCGGCCCGAGGCGCTGGCGGTGAGCCTGGAGCGCTGGCTGGCGCACTCGTTCAATCGCTCGCATGAACAACTCGCGATGGCCCCGCCGGATGCCGACAGCAATGAGCGCGCGATCGCTACCCTGGTAGGCGGCCATGCCCCTGGAGCGGTGTTCGATCTGGATATCGATACGCTTGGATAGAGCGGAGTCAAACAAACCCTATCGAGAGCTCTATCCATATCCGCCTCCCCTCGGCTTTTTGCCTGGGACCTGTTCCAAGCCACATGGGCAGGCGCGCGTTGTAGCGACGTTCGCGCAATACCGACACGTGCTGGCGACGCCCGTCTTTCAGGGCATCGGTTTGAAGCGCGGTGAAGAAGCGCAGCAGGCGTGGCTTGTGGGGCATCTCCAGGCCGAGGACCATCGGACAGGCTAGCCGCTCGGCCGCCATCTGCCGCTGGGAGAAATGGCTGGCTGGGCACGGCTTGCCGCGCGGGAGCGGCTCTGAGGCGATGGCGGATGCGCCGAGGCGCCGGGGCTGTTTTAATGGCGCACTCTCCATGGCCAAGGAAACGGACACATGCGTAGCCCGCTTGCCACGATCGCCTGCGCCTGCCTGCTGCTCGGCGGCTGCTCCAAGTCCGCCGAGGACAGCGCCAACCCATTGCTGGGCAAGGATGCCGAGTGCCTCGAACTGTTCGCCCGCAGCAATGCGCTGTACTGCGACATCCGCGAGGACGAACGCGAATCCCAGGCGAACGGTACGCCGCGCCGGCACACCGACTACGAGGTAGCCGATGCCGCCTACCTGCTCAAGGCCACCGGGGAGCGCTGCGCGATCGATACGACCTATGTCACGGAGTGTTCGGCGAAGGCCGGGCAGTGGCTGCAGAAGGCCCGCGCCAAGGCGGCGAAGCCCTAGTCGCAGCGCCCGCGCTCAGCGCAGGCGCGTCGCCAGCTCCGCCAGTTCGCCGCGCAGCCAGAGGCTGCCGGCTTCGTCGTCGGCCTGGCGCGACCAGTAGAGATTCAGAGTCACCGCTGGCAGGGCCAGCGGCATCGGCAGCAGGCGGTTGCCCAGGCCGCGGTTGATCAGTTCGGCGTAGCCTCGGGTCAGGGTCAGCAGGTAGCCGCCCTGGGCCACCAGCAACGCCGCCGACAGGTAGTGCTGGCAGCGCTGGCGCACCTGGCGGGCCAGGCCGAGGTGGCCGAGGGCCAGGTCTTCGATGCAGATGCCGCGTCGCCGCGAGGTCACCGCGACATGGTCCGCCGCCAGGTACTCCTCCGCACTCAGGTCGCCGGCGAAGCCCGGCCCGGCCATCACGCACAGGCTGTCGTCGAGCAGGTGCTGGCGGCGCAGGGCGGCGTCGGTGGGCCGGGCGATCTCGATGGCGAGGTCGATGCGTCCGGCGCCCAGTTCCGCCTTCAGGTCCGCCCAGTGCAGGCTGTTGCAGCGTATCTCGATGCGCGGCGCGGCCTGGCGCAGGTGGGCGAGGATCGCCGGGAGCACCAGCGGCTCCAGTTGCTCCGGCATGTTCAGTTGGAAGGTCCGCGCGTCGCGCCGAGGGTCGAACGTCTGGCAGCGATTCATGCTGCGGTGCAGGCCGGCGAGGGCGTCATGGATGCCCGGCGCCAGTCGCTCGGCCAGCGGCGTCGGCGCAACCCCGCGCCCCTGGCGGACGAACAGCGGGTCGCCGAGCTGGTCGCGCAGGCGCGCCAGGGCGTGGCTGACGGCCGACTGGCTGAGATGCAGGAGGCCCGCCGCGCGGGTCAGGTTGCGTTCTCGATAGACCACTTCGAAGACCCGGAACAGGTTCAGATCGAAACGGCTGAGGGGCGACCATTCATGTGGCTGATTCATGTTTGCGCGCGCCTGTCTGGGGAAGGCGCCAGCCTAGCAGGCATGCTCGCCGATAGAACCATGCATAGGCTTCATGGATTTCGATGAATAAGCCTCAGTTCTGCCGCTTCCTTCGGCTGCCTAAGATGCCTGCGACGATGACCAACGCGCCGCCGGGCCAGCTCCTTTCGCCGGCCGCCTGACCCGCTCCCCGGAGAACCTGCCGTGACCGCTCCCTTCAACGCCTTGCTGATCGCCAACCGCGGCGAGATCGCCATTCGCATCGCCCGCGCCTGCGCCGACCTGGGTATCCGCTCGGTGGCGGTGTTCGCGGAAGACGATGCCGCGTCCCTGCACGTGCGCAAGGCCGATGTCGCGCTGCCGCTGGCCGGCCGTGGCGTGGCGGCCTATCTCGACATGGATCGGCTGGTCGCGCTGGCCCTGGAGCAGGGCTGCGAGGCGATCCATCCGGGCTACGGTTTCCTCGCCGAGAACGGCGAATTCGCCCGTCGCTGCCAGCGCGCGGGCATCCACTTCGTCGGGCCGCAAGCGGAAGTGCTCGACCTGTTCGGCGACAAGGCTGCCGCGCGCGCCCTGGCCGAGCGCCTGGAGGTGCCGCTGGTGGCCGGGATCAACCGTGCGGTCAGCGTCGAAGAGGCCGAGGCGTTCCTGGAAGGGCTGGGCGATGGCGCCGCGGTGATGCTCAAGGCCCTTGCCGGCGGCGGCGGACGTGGCATGCGCGCGGTGGAGGAGGTTGCGCAACTGGCCGATGCCTACCGCCGCTGCCGTGCCGAGGCGCAGGCGGCGTTCGGCCGGGACGAGTTATACGTCGAGCAACGGGTAGCGCGGGCGCGGCACATCGAGGTGCAGGTGCTCGGCGACGGCAGCGGTGCGGTCAGCCACCTCTGGGAGCGCGATTGCAGCCTGCAACGGCGCCAGCAGAAGCTGCTGGAGATCGCCCCCAGCCCGGACCTGCCGGAGGCCACTCGTGAGGCGCTGATCGATTGCGCCCTGCGCATGGCCGGCGCGGTGCGCTATCGGGGGATCGGTACCTTCGAGTTCCTGGTCGACGACGAGCGCCCCGGGCGCTTCTATTTCATGGAAGCCAATCCGCGCATCCAGGTGGAGCACACCGTCACCGAGGAAGTCACCGGGGTCGACCTGCTGCACGCCCAGTTGCGTCTCGCCGCCGGCATGGAGCTTGCCGCCCTCGGCCTGGAGCGACCGCCGGCGATCGGCGGCTGCGCGGTGCAACTGCGGATCAACCTGGAGACCCTGGCGGCCGACGGCAGCGCCCGTCCGGCGGTGGGCACTATCGGCGCCTACGAACCGCCCAGCGGTCCCGGCCTGCGGGTGGACGGCTACGGCTATGCCGGCTATCGGGTCAGCCCCAGCTACGATTCGCTGCTGGCCAAGCTGGTCGTGCGTGGTGCGGATTATCCCGCCGCGTTGCGCCGGGCCTACCGGGCGCTCTGCGAATTCCGCCTGGAGGGCGTGGCGAGCAACCTGGATCTGCTGCGCAACCTTCTGCTGCATCCGGCGGTACAGGCCAACCGGGTCGACACCCGCTTCGTCGAAAGCCACCTGGAGACACTGCTGGCGCCTATCCCGGCGAGCCATCCGCGGCTCCGCGCCGAGTGCCCGCTCGCCGAGGACGCCGCGCCTGCGCGGGTCGAGGCGCCACTCGGCAGCCTGCCGCTGTCTGCGCCGAGCAGCGGGGTGCTGGTGGCCCTGGAAGTGGCCGAGGGCGAACGGGTGCGTGCCGGCCAGCGGGTCGCGATCCTGGAAGCGATGAAGATGGAATTCGAGGTCAAGGCACCCGGCGGCGGTATCGTCCGGCGACTCGCGGCGAGCCTCGGGGAGCCTCTGGAGGAGGGCGCGACGCTGCTGTTCCTCGAACCGACGGAGGATGACGACGAGCAGGCACCGACCGAACAGGCGCTGGACCTGGCGCATATCCGCGCCGATCTCGCCGAGGTACTCGAGCGCCAGGCAGCGCTGGGCGACGAGCGTCGTCCGCAGGCGCTGGCCAGGCGGCGCAAGACCGGACAGCGTACCGCGCGGGAGAACGTGCTCGACCTGCTGGACGAGGGCAGCTTCAGCGAATATGGCGGTTTCGCCCTGGCCGCCCAGCGTCGCCGGCGCTCCGCCGAGGAGTTGCTGGAGCTGAGCCCCGCCGATGGCCTGGTCGCCGGCACCGGTACGGTGGGGGCGGCCAGCTTCGGCGTGCAGGCCGCGCGTTGCCTGGTACTGGCCTACGACTACACGGTGTTCGCCGGCACCCAGGGGGTGATGAACCACAAGAAGACCGACCGCCTGCTCGGCCTGGCCGAACAGTGGCGCTTGCCGCTGGTGCTGTTCGCCGAGGGCGGCGGCGGGCGCCCGGGCGATACCGATTTCGTCGGCGTCGCCGGCCTCGATTGCCATACCTTCGTCGGCATGGCCCGGCTCTCCGGGCTGGTGCCGCTGGTGGGAGTGGTCTCCGGTCGCTGCTTCGCCGGCAATGCCGCGTTGCTGGGCTGCTGCGATGTGATCATCGCCACCCGCGACGCCACCATCGGCATGGCCGGCCCGGCGATGATCGAGGGCGGCGGCCTGGGCCGTTTCGCCGCCGAGGAGGTCGGTCCGACGGGCGTGCAGGGGCCCAACGGAGTGATCGACGTACTGGTGGAGGACGAGGCCGAAGCGGTCGCGGTGGCCAGGCGCTATCTCGGCTATTTCCAGGGCCCGCTGCCCGACTGGAGTTGCGCCGACCAGCGCGAGTTGCGCCACCTGGTGCCGGAGAACCGCCTGCGTGCCTACGACATCCGCCAGGCGATCGAGGTCCTGGCCGACCGGGGCAGCGTGCTGGAACTGCGGCGCCAGTTCGCTCCCGGCCTGGTCACCGCGCTGCTGCGCATCGAGGGCCGGGCGTTCGGCCTGATCGCCAACAACCCTGGCCATCTCGGCGGCGCCATCGATGCCGCGGCTGGCGACAAGGCCGCGCGCTTCATGCAGTTGTGCGACGCCTTCGACATCCCGATCGTCTCGCTCTGCGACACCCCTGGCTTCATGGTCGGCCCGGAGGCGGAAAAACAGGCCACGGTGCGCCACGTCTCGCGGATGTTCGTCAGCGCCGCCAGCCTGACGGTGCCGTTCTTCACCGTGGTCCTGCGCAAGGGCTACGGACTGGGAGCCCAGGCCATGGCGGCGGGCAGCTTCCATTCGCCGCTGTTCACCGTCGCCTGGCCCAGCGGCGAGTTCGGCGCCATGGGCCTGGAAGGCGCGGTGCGGCTGGGCTTCGCCAAGGAGCTGGCGGCCGAGGAAGACCCCCAGCGGCGCGAGGCGCTGTTCCGCGGCATGGTGGACAAGGCCTACCGCAACGGCAAGGCGCTGAACATGGCCAGCTACCTGGAGATCGACGCGGTGATCGACCCGGCGGAGACCCGCGCCTGGCTCCTGCGCGGCCTGGCCGTCGCCGGAGAACCGGCGCCGAGGGCGGGGCGCAAGCGGCCGTTCGTGGATACCTGGTAGATGGTCGGCCCGCAGTGCCCTGGCGCCTCAGGACGACGGCGGCGCCACCTGAACCTGCGCGGCGACCGCCGCCTTGTCGATCACCGACCAGACGCCGGCGATGCGCTCGTCTTCGAATTCGTAGAAGACGTTCTCGGCGAAGCGTACCCGCTGGCCGTTGACCGGGATGCCGAACAGCCGGCCGCTGGGTGTGCAGTCGAAGTGCAGGCGGCAGGCGACGCCCGGCGGATCGACGAGCAGGCGTTCGATCTCGAAGCGCAGGTCGGGGATTGCCAGGAAGTCGCCTTCGAGCATCCGCAGGTAGCCGTCGAGTCCGATCTGCACGTCGTTGTAGCGCACCCGGTCATGGACGAAGTCGCCCAGGCGCGCCCAGTCCTGGCGGTTCAGGCAGTCGATGTAGGCGCGGTAGCGCTCGGCGAGTCGGTCACGGGTCATGCGGGTCTCCTTCGAGCTGTCCGGGCGGCATGAGCCAGACCCTAGCAAACCCGCGAGACGCCGTCAGTCGCTAGGCTTCAGCCCAGGCGCATGGACAGCTCGACATCCTCGGCGAAGGGCGTCGACAGGTAGCCGTTGGCCGGCGAGCGGACATGGGCCAGGTACTCGGGACTATGCTCGGCGTTGTCGGCGATCACCAGCGCGCCGGGGCGCAGGCGGCTTTCCAGCAGGGCGAGGACCTCCGGGTAGAGCGCCTTGGCGCCGTCCAGCAGGACCAGGTCGATGCTGTCCGGCAGGTCCTTGGCGAGGGTTTGCAGGGCGTCGCCCTCGCGCAGTTCCACCAGGTCGAGCAGCCCCCCGGCGGCCAGGTTGCGCCGTGCCCGCTCGGCCTTGGAGGGTTCGAACTCGCTGCCGATCAGGCGGCCACCGCCGTTGTCCCGCAGCGCTGCGGCGAGGTGCAGGGTGGACAGGCCGAAGGACGTGCCGAACTCGACGATGCTGCGCGCCGAGCTGCTGCGCGCCAGCATGTAGAGCAGGCAGCCGGTTTCGCGGGAGACGGGCAGCGCCAGGTCCTTCAGGCGACCGTAGAACTCGCGGTATTCGGTCTTGCTGCCCATGAGGCGCTTCAGTTCGGCCTCCGAGAGGTCGGCGAGGGCGGGACTGTCGCCCGGTGCGCTGGCTTCGGCTTCGGCGAACAGGCGTTGCAGGAGATCGGCGAGCGGGGCGTTGGTGAGGGTATTCATGGATGGCTCCGGGAATGTTTGAGCGCGTAAGTGCGTGGACCTAGAATGCGACGGATTCATCGCATTCCGCCATTCGCATTCCGGAGCCTTCCATGAGCGACAAGCGAAACCCGCGTATTTCCTCGCGCAAGCAGCCGCAGCAGGCCCGTTCCAGTGAGTTGGTGGCGAGCATCCTGGAGGCGGCTGTTCAGGTTCTGGCCAGCGAAGGCGCGCAACGTTTCACCACCGCGCGGGTGGCGGAGCGCGCCGGGGTGAGCATCGGTTCGCTGTACCAGTATTTCCCGAACAAGGCGGCGATCCTCTTCCGCCTGCAAAGCGACGAGTGGCGGCGCACCACGCGTCTGCTCGGCGAGATCCTCGAGGACACCACCCGGCCGCCGCTGGAGCGCTTGCGCCGGCTGGTGCTGGCATTCGTGCGCTCGGAGTGCGAAGAGGCGGCGATACGCGTGGCGCTGAGCGACGCGGCGCCGCTGTATCGCGACGCCGACGAGGCGCGGGAGGTGAAGGCGGAGGGCGCGCGGGTGTTCCAGGCGTTTCTCCGGGAGGCCTTGCCGGAGGTCGCCGAGGCCGAGCGCAGCCTGGCCGGCGACTTGCTCACCACCACCCTCGGCGCGGTCGGCAAGCAGTTCTCCGAACAGCCGCGCAGCGAGGCGGAGATCGAGCGTTACGCTGAGGCCCTGGCCGATATGCTCTGCGCCTATCTCGCCGCCCTTGGCGAGCGCTGAGATGCCGTGTGGCCGGAGCAAAACCGTCGCTTGGCCCAGCGGCCCAGGTACGCGGCTGGCGCGTTCGTAGGCTTGGCGGAGCAGGCGTTTATCGGCGGAAGCGACCGGCGTCTGCCGGTCGCGGGAGGGATCAGGCTTCGGCGATGCCGGTGACGACGATGCCGAAGCGGCGCAGCAGCAGTTCCGCCGGCTCGTCGCTTTCCAGCTTGCCGGTGCTGTAGTGGCCCGGCTTGAGGTTGGCCTCGGCCCATTCCAGCAGGTGCTCGGCGACCTCTTCGGGGCTCGGCTTGTGGGGGAACGGCAGGACTTGGCGCTCGGTGGCTTCGTCCTTGCTGTAGGTGATTGCCCAATCGCTCATGGGTAGGCTCCTTGTTTTCGCTGAGTTGGCAGGCCGGCAGGGCCCGAAGGGTAGACCGGCGCGGTCGCGCAAGGGTTGCCCTGGCGCGATGGGCGGTCCGCGTCCGACTGTCGGCCGAGGGCGGAAAACACTTATGATTCAGCCACATGCTTTGTCTGGACCGGTCCCCGATGCTGTCTGCCGTACGGCGCTACAAGTCGATGCTCTCCAGCGCCCTGGCGCGTTGTTTCCCGCGTACCACCGCCTACCTGCAGGCCGAGCGCGAGGCTCGCGAAGCCTTGTTGCAGCCGGCCAAGGCCCGCTCCAGGAAGAACGCCGCGAAGGCTCCGGCCAAGGCCGCCGGCAAGCCTGCGAAGGGCGCCGTTCGGGGGACCCCACGCAAGCCCGCTGCCGCCTCGCAGGGCGCGCCGCAGGGAATCTATCCGGCTGCCGCACTGAAGGTCGACGAATCCCAGGAGCGCGCCATGCGCGAGCAGGTGGCGCAGGCCGTGACGCTCGGTGTGGTCCGCCCGCCGTCCGAGGAACAGTGGGCGATGATCCTCTGCCGCCAGCCGCTGGCGCGGATCTTTGCCGGTGCCGGCTCGGGCAAGTCGACCACCCTGGTCCTGCGGGTGGTGTTCATGCTCTGCCACCTGGGCGTCGAGCCGCAGCGGCTGACAGTGATTTCCTTCACCAACGCCTCCTGTGCGCAGTTGCGTGAACAATTGCTGCGGCTGCTCGCGCACTGGCAGTACCCGTTCGACGCGGCCCAGGCGCGGCAGTGCGTGCGCACTTTCCATTCGGCGCTCGGCAGCCTGGCCCGCGAGGTGCTCGGCAATCCGCGCTGGTTCGAACAACTGGACGACCGCGACCCCGCCGCCGAGCCGGACAACCCCCTTGCCGCCGGACGCCTGCGTCCGGCCCAGCAGCGCCTGCTGAAGCAGGCCTACCAGCAGTGCTACGCGGAAAGCCCGGCGTTCCGCGCCAAGACCCACAAGCTGCTGGAACTGCCGCCGCCGGCGGAGCCGGAAGAGGGCGCGCGGCGGCAGCCGAAGGCGCCGCTGGAGCCGTTCAAGCTGGCCGGCGAGTTCCAGGCGCTGCCGCTGTACGAAGCCTTCCATGCCCAGGCCGGGTTCGCCGAGAGCCTGGGCCTGCGCGTCGAACGCCTGGACAGCGGCAAGCTGGAATGCGGGTTGCGCGAGAAGATCTTCGTCGAAGCCATGGCACTGTTCTGGGCGAGGTTCCAGGCGCTGTTGCGCGAGGAGGGCCTGATGACCTTCGACGCCGCGTTCCAGCAGCTCGGCGAGCGGATGGCCGGCGGGGCCCTGGCGGAAACGGCGCTGGCGCCGTTCACCCATCTGCTGATCGACGAGTTCCAGGATGTCTCGCCGCAGATCGTCCTCTGGCTACAGGCGTTGCACCGTCGCCTGGCGACCCAGGGCACCGCGCCGAGCCTGATGGCCATCGGCGACGACTGGCAGTCGATCTACGGCTGGCGCGGCAGTTCGCCGGAGCTGTTCATCGACTTCGACCGGCACTTCCCCTCGCGTGGGCGGGGACGCAAGAGCGCGCTGCTGGTGCTGGAAACCAACTACCGCTCCGTCGAACCGATCATTCGCGACGGCGAGAAGGTGCTGGCCGGGGTGCGTTTCAAGCAGGACAAGACCTGCCGCGCGTTCCGCCCGATCCAGCCGGGCGACCATGGCGTGAAGCTGGTGCAGCGTTTCGACCTGCGTGCGCAACTGCCGAAGCTACTGGCGGAAATCCGCGCCCAGTGCGAGCACGCCGCCGCTCGCGAGAGCAGCGAGCGCACCGCGGTGCTGTTGCTGAGCCGGCGCAACGAGCCGTTGCAGGCGATCCAGGCGGAGTTGGATCGCGCGCTGCCGGTGAAGGGCATGACCATCCATCGCGCCAAGGGCCTCCAGGCCGAAGTGGCGATCGTCGTCGACGACTGCCTGCCGGGCGAGAAGCATCCGTTGCGCAACGCGCTGTACGCGGCATCGGGTTTCTTCCGCAACAGCTACGACCAGGCCATGGAGGACGAAAGCCTGCGCCTGGCCTACGTGGCGATCACCCGTGGCGTCAGCCGGGTGCTCTGGTACACGCGCAAGGCCCAGGGCGCCACGGCCCTGTTGGCCCGACGCTGAGGACGACCGTCTCGGCGGGCTACGCCTGGCGCTGCATCCAGGCGCTGAATGCGCGCAGGCGCTCGATGAACACCGCCGGGTCGGTGACCTGGTCGTCCAGCACGGCCTTGAAATATTCCAGGGCCGGCGCCTGTCCGGGGTGCCGCGCGCGAAACAGCGCCAGGTAATGCTCCAGGGTCTCCGGCCAGACGCTCTCCGTCTCCCCGCGAAGGATGTCGCTGGAGCGGATCAGCTTCTTCGCCGCTTCTCGTTGCAGGCGGCGGCGCTCCTCCTCCGAGGACGCGCTTTCCAGGCGTCGCGCATAGTCTTCCAGCACCTGCGCATAGTCGCCGTTGAGGGCCAGGGCGATGGCTTTCGCCGGACGCAAGGGCGGCAGGTCGCTGGCCAGGTCTTCGCCCCACAGGCAGCGGCAGCGGTGCTTGAGCCAATAGCCCCAGCTATCGCGGTTGGCCGGATCGCGGGCCTGGTCCAGGTGGCCGATATCGAAATCGATCTTGCTGACTTCCGGGTGGCGCGCCTGCAATGCCAGGCGCGCGGTTTCCAGTTGCGCGGCCAGTTCGGGGCTGGGCGGGTCGCGCAGGACCAGGGTCAGGTCGAGGTCGGAGCGCCCCGTGATGGCCTCGCCGCGGGCGACGCTGCCGTACAGGTAGACGCTGTGCACGGCCCGCTCGAACGGAGGCCGGGCCAGGGTTCGGCGCAGGTCGTCGAGCAGGGGGCGAAAGGCCGCCTGCGGTTCGACGCGTGGCGGCAGGGGGATGAAGCCATCGGGCATGTCCATGCCGACAGCCTAGCGACACGCCGCCCGCGCGTCGATCAGCCTGCGTTGCGGAACAGCAGCGCCTTGAGGCCCGCCGCGGGGTCGACATCGGGGAACTCCGGCGGATTCTCCAGGCGTTCGACGAAGTGCAGCGACGGCGCCTCGCGGGCGGTTTCCTCGAGGAGGAAGTCGGGGCCGATGGCCGGGTCATTGATACAGGCCAGCAGGGTGCCGCCGGGCACCAGCAGTTCCGGCAGGCGGCGGAGGATCCTGCGGTAGTCCTGGGTCAGGACGAAGCTGCCTTTCTGGAAGCTCGGCGGATCGACGATCACCAGGTCGTACGGGCCGAGCTTGCGCAGCTTGCCCCAGGACTTGAACAGTTCGTGGCCGAGGAAGCTCACCCGGCCGAGGTCGTGGCCGTTCAGGCGGTGATTGTCGCGGCCGCGGTTGAGCGGGCCGCGGGCCATGTCCAGGTTGACCACCTGGCTGGCGCCGCCGGCAATGGCCGCCACCGAGAAGCCGCAGGTGTAGGCGAACAGGTTGAGCACGCGGCGGCCGGCGGCCTGCTCCTGCACCCAGCGGCGGCCCAGGCGCATGTCGAGGAACAGCCCGGTGTTCTGGTTGCGCCCCAGGTCGAGGCGGAAGCGCAGTCCGTTTTCCACGATGTCCCAGGTTTCCAGCGGCTCGCCCGAAAGCCATTCGCAGGCGCTGTCTGGGCGGTAGCGGTGCTGCAGGACCAGGTGCCGGCCCTGGCTCGCAGCCCAGGCCGGGGCCGTGGTCAGTTGCTCCAGGGTCCGGCGCAAGGCCTGCAGTTCCTCCGGCTGCGGCTCCTTGAACAGAGTCACCAGCAGGACGCCCTGCAGCCAGTCCGCGGTCAATTGTTCCAGGCCCGGCCAGCAGCGGCCGCGACCATGGAACAGACGGCGGGTCTCCGCCGGCGCCGGGGACAGCGCGGCGAGAAGGTGCTGGAGGAGGGTATCGAGGGCTTCGCGATTCATGGCGGTTCGGCGTTGAAAAAGGGGCGGATTCTACCCGTTGCGTGACGGCCAGTCCGCCCCTTCGCTTCAATCGGGCGTCGCGGGCGCAGGCGCGGCGTTGGCCGGGCCGCCATCCTGGATCATCAGCAGGCTCTGCGGCGAGGACAGCGCGATGCCTTCGCTGCGCAAGCGGTCGAGGATGGTGAAGAGCAGGTCGCTGCGCGCGCCGGCCACCGAACGCGGGCTGTTGACGAAGCCGCTGGCGTTGAGCACCAGGCCGTTGCTGGCGAGATCCTTGAACGTCACCGAGGGCGCCGGTGCGTCGAGGATCGCCGGGTGTTCGGCGAAGGCCTGCAGGAGCAGTTCGCGGACCTTCATCGCGTCGGTGTCCAGCGGCAGGGTCAGGTTCACCCCGACCACCCCGAGGGCATTGCCCATGGTCACGTTGCGCACGGTCTGGGAGATGAACTGCGAGTTCGGCACGATCACCGTGGAGCGGTCGCCCATCTGGATCTCGGTGGCGCGCACGTTGATCCGCCGGATATCGCCCTCCACCCCGCCCAGGCTGACCCAGTCGCCGACCTTCACCGGCCGCTCGGTCAGCAGGATCAGGCCGGAAATGAAGTTCTGCACGATGGCCTGCAGGCCGAAGCCGATGCCTACCGAGAGGGCGCTGACCACCCAGGTCAGGCTGGTCAGGTTGATGCGCAGGGTGGACATCACCAGCATCGCCAGGAGCACGAAGCCGAGGTAGCCGACCAGGGTCACCAGCGAGGCGCGCATGCCGGCGTCCATGTTGGTTTCCGGCAGCAACCGCTCGCTCAGCCAGCGCTTGACGATGCGCAGGGCGAACAGGCCGCCGACGAACAGCAGCAGGGCGACCAGGATGTCCTGCGGGACGATGTTCAGGTTGCCCAGGGTCTTGCTGCTTTCGCCCAGTTGGGCGAAGCCCTGCAGCAGTTCGCTGGGGCTCGAGCCGACCGGAAGGAAGGCCAGCAGCAGCGCGGTGAGCAGCAGCAGGGTGCGGCCGACCCCGGCCAGCACCGTGCTGGCCTGGGCCTGGTGGCGCGGCGACAGGCCGAGCGCATTGGCCAGCGCCAGGCCGCTGGGATGCTTGGGCGAGAGCAGGGTTTCGCAGATGTCGCCGAAGAAAGCGATCAGCAGGTAGGTGGTGGCCGCGATCACGCTGATCCACAGCAGCTTGCCGGTGAGGAAGTAGGCCAGCGAGAGGTAGCCGGTGAACAGGGCGAGGAGGATCGCCGCGATCCATACCGAGGCGACGAAGGGGATCAGCCCGGCGATCCCGCCTGGCCGCTCCAGGTCGTGCTTGCGCCGCACATGGTGGTAGCGCAGCAGGGCGGCGGCGAAGATCAGCGCGGTGACCAGCGCGGTCAGGCCGTTGAGGGCGACGGTCAGGGCCAGGCTGGTGCCGGTGACGCTGTTGATCCGTTCCTCGGTGGCCACCAGCATCAGCGCCACCGCGAGGATCGCCGGGAACGGGCCGAGGGCGCTGGCGATCCTGTCCGGGATCGCCGGCAGCCGCCAGGATGGTCGCGGCAGCATCAGCAGGGCGCGGCCGAGGCCGGCGATGAAGGCGCAGAAGGTCGCCAGGCTCACCAGTTGATCGGTCAGGCTGGCCATGTCGGGGCTCAGGCTGGCGTTGCTTTCCAGGCCCCAGCGCATCAGCGACACCGCGCCGACGATGGTCAGGATGGTCGCCAGCCCGACCGCCAGGGCCAGGGCGCTGCGCCGCAGGCGGCCTTCCGGCAGCCAGCGGATCATCGCCCAGGTAAGCATGCGCTCCAGCAGGCGGCGGCCGAAGCTCCAGACCAGCACGGTGGCCAGCAGGGTTCCGGCGAAGGCCCAGCGGTGTCCGGGCGCGATGGCGCTGTCGAAGGCGACCAGGGCCTCCGCCTTCAGCTTGTCCAGCCGGCGCAGGTCGTCGTCGGTGGGACGGATCAGGGTCGACCAGAAGCTCGGGCTGAACGGTGTCGCCGCGCGGCTGCTGATCTGCGAGTTGAACAGGCTGCGGCGCAGGTTGACGATCTGTGCCGCCAGGTCGCGGGACGACTGGCCGAGCTGGGTGGCCTGGCGTTCGTCATCGAGCAGGGCGTTCTTCTGCCGGGTCAGGGCCTGGCGCTGGGCGGCGAGGCTTTCCGCCTCGTCGGGCTGCGGCGGGCCGATCACTTTCAACTGATCGTCGAGCCGCTCGATGTCGGCCACCCGCAGCGCGAGCAGGGCGTCGGCCTGGCGCTGGACTTGCAGCGCGCTCTGGCGCAACTCGGCGAGGAGGTCGTCGCTGGCGTCGGCGGTGACGCGCTGGCGGATCAGGTCGAGTTGCGCGTTGAGCTGGTCGAGGCTGGCGTCCTCGGCCAGGGCGGCCGGCGCTTCCAGGTCGACGGCCGCCTGCGGAGTCGGCCTGGCGGCCCAGGCCTCGCTGCCCAGGCTCAGGAGCAGGCCCAGGGCCATGGCGAACTGGCAGAGCAACATATGCAGGCTGGCGCGCCTCATCGAATCCCCCTTTCGATCCTGACTGGCTCAAGCAGTATGGACCGGCGCGGGCACCGAGTAATTCCCCGCGTCGATAATCGCCATGCGGCGCTAAAGGGACATGGATTCTGGCCATATCGATCCCTTTTTGGCCGCCGCCGCCGTTTTGCCGCGACCGCGCGCTGGGCAGAATCCCTCCACCAAGAACAAGAAACCTGCGAGGTCTCTCCATGCTGAGCGTCTACAGCGACGATCATCGTCTGCACTTCGGCCAGTCGGAACTGGTCGACGGCAAGCTGCAACCCTGTTTCGAAATGCCCAGCCGGGCCGACACCGTGCTGGCCCGGGTGAAGTCGCAGAACCTTGGCGAGGTGATCGCGCCGAAGGATTTCGGCCGCGAGCCGCTGCTGCGCATCCACGACGCCGCCTACCTGGACTTCCTCCAGGGCGCCTGGGCCCGCTGGACCGCCGAAGGCCACAGCGGCGACCTGGTGTCCACCACCTTCCCCGGCCGCCGCCTGCGCCGCGACGGGCCGATCCCCACGGCGCTGATGGGCGAGCTGGGCTACTACAGCTTCGACACCGAGGCGCCGATCACCGCCGGCACCTGGCAGGCCATCTACAGCTCCGCCCAGGTCGCGCTGACCGCCCAGGAGCATATGCGCCAGGGCGCCCGCAGCGCCTTCGCCCTCTGCCGTCCGCCGGGCCATCACGCCGGTGGCGACTTCATGGGCGGCTACTGCTTCCTCAACAATGCCGCCATCGCCACCCAGGCGTTCCTCGACCAGGGTGCCCGGCGCGTGGCGATCCTCGATGTCGACTATCACCATGGCAACGGCACCCAGGATATCTTCTACCGCCGCGACGATGTGCTGTTCGCCTCGATCCATGGCGATCCGCGGGTCGAATACCCGTACTTCCTCGGCTACGCAGACGAGCGCGGCGAAGGCGCCGGCGAGGGCTGCAACCACAACTATCCGCTGGCCCATGGCAGCGGCTGGGACCTCTGGTCGGCGGCGCTCGACGACGCCTGCGTGCGGATCGCCGGCTACGCCCCGGATGCCCTGGTGATTTCCCTTGGCGTGGACACCTACAAGGAAGACCCGATCTCCCAGTTCAGGCTGGATTCGCCGGACTACCTGCGGATGGGCGAGCGCATCGCCCGGCTGGGCCTGCCGACCCTGTTCATCATGGAAGGCGGCTATGCGGTGGAAGCCATCGGCATCAACGCGGTCAACGTGCTGCAGGGCTACGAAGGCGCGGCCCGCTGAGGAGCGAAGCATGCAATCGACTCGCAAGCTGCTGGCCGGCCTCGCGCTGGCCGTTTCCGCCGGGCTGGTTCAGGCCGCGCCGAAAGTACGGATCTACAACTGGTTCGACTACATCGCCCCGGACACCTTGAAGAACTTCCAGGCGCAGACCGGCATCGCGCCGAAGTACGACGTCTACGACAGCAACGAGGTGCTCGAGGCCAAGCTGCTGTCCGGGCATTCCGGCTACGACCTGGTGGTGCCCAGCGACAGCTTCCTGCCTAACTACCTGAAGGCCGAGGTGTTCCAGCCGCTGGACAAGAGCAAGCTGCCGAACTGGAAGAACCTCAACCCGGCCCTGCTCAAGGTGCTCGCCGGCAAGGACCCCGGCAACCGCTACGTGATGCCCTACATGTGGGGCACCAACGGCATCGCCTACAACCTCGACAAGGTCCGCGCGGTGCTCGGCGACGATGCGCCGCTGGACTCCTGGGACCTGGTGTTCAAGCCGGAGAACCTGGCGAAGCTGCAACAGTGCGGCGTGGCCTTCCTCGACTCGCCCACCGAGGTGATCCCCGAGGTGCTGCACTATCTCGGCCTGTCGCCCAACAGCCACCAACCGGAAGACTACCGCCGAGCCGAGGAGCACCTGGCGAAGCTGCGCCCGTACATCACCTACTTCAGTTCCTCGAAGTTCGTCAGCGACCTGGCCAACGGCAACGTCTGCGTGGCCATCGCCTGGTCCGGCGGAGCGATGCAGGCGGCCAACCGGGCCAGGGAAGCGAAGAACGGCATACGCATCGAGTACCGCATCCCGAAGGAGGGCGCCGCGGCCTGGTTCGACGTGCTGGCGATCCCGCGCGACGCGAAGAACGTCGAGCAGGCGCACGCCTTCCTCGACTATCTGCTGCGCCCGGAGGTGGTGGCGCCGATCTCCGACTACGTGGCCTACGCCAACCCGAACAAGGCGGCGGACGGCTTGATCTCGGCGGAGTTGCGCGACAACCCGAACGTCTACCCGCCGGAAGAAGTGCAGGCCAGGCTGTATTCGGTGGAGATGCTGCCGCCGAAGCTGGAGCGACTGCGCACGCGGACCTGGAGCAAGATCAAGACCGGCAAATGAGCGGCCGCGGCCAGATGGCGGGTTCGCAGGACGCATAGCGCCACAGGCGCTATGCGTCACGCCCCGCAGGCCAGGCGAGCGGGCCGGAACCGCCGCCCACGGCCCGCTGGAGGTCGCTTCCAGGCTTCGACCGGGCGCGCCGGCTTGTCCATAATGGCGCTGCCCGACGGTCGCCGCTGGCGGCCGCTTCCTTCCATGCCTGCCTGTGAGTCCGCCATGCGTAAGTCCGCCGATGCCTTCGCCTTCCAGACGATGCTGTTGCTCTGCGTGATCTGGGGCATCCAGCAGGTGACCATCAAGTGGGCGGCGACGGACATCGCGCCGGTGATGCAGGCTGCCATCCGTTCCGGCATCGCCGCCGCCCTGGTCGGCCTGCTGATGTGCTGGCGCGGCGGCTGGGAGGGCTTGCGCCAGGGCACCCTGGGCGCCGGCCTGCTGACCGGCACGCTGTTCGCCCTGGAGTTCCTGTTCATCGCCCTCGGCCTGCAATACACCACGGCTTCGCACATGTCGGTGTTCCTCTATACCGCGCCGATCTTCTCTGCCCTCGGGCTGCACTTCCTGCTTCCCAGCGAACGCCTGCGGCCCTTGCAGTGGCTGGGCGTGGCGGTGTGCTTCGGCGGCATAGCGGTGGCCTTCGGCGGAGGCCTGTCGTGGGCGGAAATGGATGGGCGGATGCTGCTCGGCGACGCTTTCGGCCTGCTCGCCGGGATGTCCTGGGGCGCGACCACGGTGGCAGTGCGCGGCACCCGGCTGTCCGAGGCACCGCCAAGCCTGACGCTGTTCTACCAATTGTTCGTGGCATGCGCCGGGTTATTGCTGATCGCTCTTTTCAGCGGCCAGTTCGGCGAGGTCCGCTGGACCCCGGTGAGCACCGCCAGCGTGCTGTTCCAGGGCGTGGTGGTGTCGTTCGCCAGCTACTTCTGCTGGTTCTGGCTACTGCGTCGCTACCTGGCGAACAACCTGGCGATCTTCTCCTTCATGACCCCCCTGTTCGGCGTCACCTTCGGTGTATTGCTGCTGGGCGAGCCGCTCAGCCTGAACTTCGTCGCCGGCGCGGCGCTGGTCCTCGCCGGCATCACCCTGGTCAGCGGCGAGCAGTGGCTGCGACGCCTGCTGCGACGCTGAGCGAGTGCGGCCGGCGCAACAGCAGGCCGGCGAAGACCAGGCCCAGCCCGGCGAGCGCCAGCGCCGGTTGCAGGCCGCCGGCGAAATGCGTGCTGAGCGCCGCCAGCAGCGGGCCGAGCAACTGGCCGAGGGCGAAACCGGTGGTCAGTTGGCCGGCGTTGCGCTGCGGCGTATGCGGCGCCAGTTCGCGGGCGTATTGCATCACCAGTTGCATGCCGGCGAGGAACGGCAGGCCGGTCAGCACTACCCCCAGGGCCAGCCCGCCGATCCCTGGCAGCAGGCAGGCGAGCACGCCGAGGGCCTGTAGCCAGAGCGCGCCGACCAGCCAGCGGCGGGTCCCGTCCGGGCGCTGCCGGCGCAGGCTGATCAGCACCACCCCGGTAGCCGAGGCCAGGCCGAAGCAGGGCCAGAACAGATCGGCCTGCCATTGCCCGTGGAAACGCGCCGCGGCCATCTGCGAGAGAAAGGTGGCCGGGATGATGTAGCCGAGGCCGACCAGTCCGTAGGCCCAGGTCAGGCGGACGAGGCCGGCGTTCTCGCCTGCCGTGGCAGGCGCGTCGTGGCCGGCGCTGCGTGCGGCCGGGCGCGGCAGCAGCGGCAGGAGCATGAGGACCAGGACCAGCGCGAGGTCGGCGAAGAGCTTCCAGATGAACACCGAGTCCTGGCCCAGGGCGTTGCCCAATGCCGCCAGCAGGCCGGTGACCATCACCCCGATGCCGGGGCCGGCGAACACCAGCGCGCCCAGCCGGGCCCGGCCGCTTTCCGCGGCGAGGCGCTGGCTGAGGGCGGTGACCATGATCAGGACCCAGGCGCTGGCCACGCCAAGACCGAAGCGCAGCAGCGCGTGCGGCCAGAAGCCCTCGGCCCAGACCGAGGCCAGGGTCAGGCCGAAGCAGGCCCATAGCCCGACCAGCAGGCGCAAGCGTGCCTGCCGCGCTTCGCGGGCGAACAGCGCGTCCAGCGCGCCGACCAAGTAGCCGAGGTAGTTGGCGGCGGCCAGCAGACCGGCGCCGGTCAGGTCGAGCTGGCCTTCGCGGATCAGGTGCGGCAGTTGCGGGGTCAGGGAGAAGCGCCCGACCCCCATGGCGACCACCAGCGCCAGCAGGCAGGCGAGCAGGCCGACCAGCGGCGAACGAAGAAAATCACGGGACATGAGCGGATTCCTGCCGGGGGATGAATGGCAGCAGGTTAGGCCTTGCGGCGATTCTGTAAAAATGAATAATCGTGAATTACTTGTTCTGTTTTGGAGAATTGATCGTGGAGTTCGGCCAGTTGAGGATCTTCCAGGCGGTCGCCGAGGAGGGCTCCATCGCCCGCGCCGCCGAGCGCCTGCACCGGGTGCCGTCGAACCTGTCGACGCGCCTGCGGCAACTGGAGGAACAGCTTGGCGTCGACCTGTTCCTCCGCGAACGCCAGCGCCTGCAACTGTCGCCGGCCGGCAAGGTCCTGCTGGACTACGCCGCGCGGCTGTTCGCCCTGCAGGAGGAGGCGCGCGCGGCGGTGCAGGGGGGCGAACCGGTGGGCGATTTCGCCCTCGGCTCGATGTACAGCACCGCGGCGATCCATCTGCCGCCGCGCCTGGCGGAATACCACCGGCGCTATCCGGCGGTGAACCTGCAATTGCAGACCGCGCCCAGCGGCGAGCTGGTCGAGTCGCTGCTGGGCGGGCGCCTGGATGCCGTGCTGGTGGACGGCCCGCTGGACTTCGACGGCCTGGAGGGCCTGCCGATGTTCGAGGAGCGCATGGTGCTGGTCACCGAGAATGGCCACCCGCCGGTGCGCGGTCCCGAGGACGTGGCCGGCAGCGCGGTGATCGCCTTCCGCCCGCGCTGCTCCTATCGCCTGCTGCTGGAGTCCTGGTTCGCCAGCGCGCGGGTGAGCATGGGCCGGGTGATGGAGATCGAGTCCTACCACAGCATGCTGGCCTGCGTGGTGGCCGGCGGCGGGGTGGCGCTGATGCCGGTGTCGATGCTGCAAAGCCTGCCGGGGCGGGAGTCGGTGGCGGTGCATGCGCTGGCCGAACCGTTCGCCCGGGCGAGTACCTGGCTGGTCTGGCGCAAGGGCATGGTCGGCGCCAACCTGAAGGCCTGGATCGGTCTCCTGCAAGGGCGGGAATCGGCGTTGGCTTGATTCAGGTCAGGGTCCGGGGCCGGTTTCCCGCAGTAAAGTTGTTTCCAAGGACGGAGTGGAACGTGCGGAGAGTGGGACGCCGGTCTACTCTTTCCTAGGGCGACCTGACTTGTCAGGTCGCCCGATTCTCCTTCCCTTGGACAAGGGGCCTGTCATGAAACTCTGGCTGCAAAACCTGGCGTGGCAACTCGGTGTCGCCCTTGGCCTGATCGAGCCCCCGCGCATGCAACCCATCCCGGTGGAAAACGACGAGCAACGCCGGCGCCTCGCCGCGCGGCAACGTCGCTGAGCCGGTTCCCCGACGCTCTGGCCTCCGCCTGCGGCGCTGGCCAGAGTCCCGGTTTTGGCCTATCGATCGTGGTTTCTGAACCAGGCGACGATCATTTCCCGCAAACGCTCCCCGGAAAAGCTCGCGAAATGCCCACCATGCACGGTGCGCACCGGTAGCTCGAGCAGGCGCGCGAGGCTGGCGGCATAGTCGTCGAGGTTGGAATGATAGGCGTCCTCGACCAGCGGACCGTCGTAGACGATGTCGCCAGAAAACAGCGTCTGTGTCGCCGCTTCCCACAGGCTGATGCCGCCCGGCGAGTGCCCGGGCGTGTGCAGAACCTGCAGCACGCGGTCGCCGAGATCGAGCACGTCGCCTTCGTCGATCAGGCGGGTCGCCGGCGCCGCCCGCACCCGGTACTCGGCATAGCACAGCGGGCACTCCGGATGCGCCTCGAACATCTCGTCGCCGACATAGGCGCGCGCCAGGGTGTTGTCGCCGTCCGGCGCGGCGAGGATCTCCGCCTCGGCCGGATGCGCCAGGCGCTCGGCGAATTCGTGGTGGCCGGCGATATGGTCGAAGTGGGTGTGGCTGGCCACCGCCAGCAGCGGTCGTTCGGTTAGCCAGGGCAGTTGCTCGCGCAGGCTGACCAGACCGGAGCCGCTGTCCACCAGCACGTCGCGCTCGCGGCCCTGGACATGCCACATGTTGCAGCGATAGAAGGGGCGCACGTAGGGCTCGTGGATCAGGCTGATACCGTTGTAGAAGTGCCGGGTTTCGAACCAGCGGTCGCGGCTGACGATTCTCATCGCGGTCTCTGTCGGTGGAAAGGCTATCCCAGAAGGATAGGCGTTCAGGGTATGACCTTGCCCGGGTTGAACAGCCCGCTGGGGTCGAGCAGTTCCTTGATCTGCGCCATCAGCGCGAGCTTCAGCGGATCGGCGTAGCGTCCCAGGGCTTCCTTCTTCTCCAGGCCGATGCCGTGCTCGGCGGAGATCACGCCAGCGCATTCGCCCAACTCGCCGTAGAGGATTTCCTCCACCGCCTGGTGCAGCGGCAGCAGCGGGACGTCGGCGGCGAGCATGACGTGCAGGTTGCCGTCGAGGAAATGGCCGAAGAGGAAGACCTGCATGCCCTTCACCAGGTCGTCCAGGCGCCGCCGGATGCGCTTGACGTAGCCGGCCAGGGCCGGCACCGGCAGCGATACGTCGAAGGACAGGCTGTCGACGCCGGCGTGGATGGCCGCGTCGGAGTCTTCGCGCAGGCGCCAGATGGCCAGGCGCTGGGTTTCGTTGGCGGCGAGCAGGGCGTCCTCCACCAGCCCGTCCTCGAAGCAGTCTTCCAGCAGGGCGGTGAGCGCCTCGCCGGCATCCAGGTGGCGGTCCTCGGCCAGCTCCACCAGCAGGTAGAGAGGGCAGGGCGCCAGGCTCGGCGCGCTGTCGCCCATGGGGGCGGCGGTGCATTGCAGGTAGTCGTGCCAGAGGATCTCGCAGGCGAACAGGCGTTCGGCGTGCTCGCGGCGCAGGCGCGCGGCGATGGTGATCGCCGCGTCGACGTCGGGCAGGCCGAGCAGGGCGGTGGCGCCGGGACGCTGCAACGGCTCCAGGCGCAGTACCGCACGGGTGACGATGCCGAGGGTGCCTTCGGCGCCGACGAACAACTGCTTGAGGTCGTAGCCGGTGGTGTTCTTCAGCAGCCCGCGCAGGTCGCTGTAGACGCTGCCGTCGGCGAGTACCGCTTCCAGGCCGAGCACGCGCTGGCGCATGGTGCCGAAGCGGAAGGCGCGGATGCCGCCGGCGTTGGTCGCGACCAGCCCGCCGATGCTGGCGCTGCCGCGCGCGGCGAGATCGATGCCGGGGTCGAGTCCGGCATCGGCGGCCAGCGCCTGGGCCTGTTCGAGGGTGACGCCGGCGTCGAGGTCGAGGGTCTGGCTGGCCGCATCCAGCCGATGTATGCGGTTCAGCCTGCGCAGCGAGAGCAGCACGTCGCCGGCTTGCGCGGCGCCGCCGCCGACCAGGCCGGTGAGTCCGCCCTGGGGTACCAGGGCGCGTCCTGCCTGGCGGCACAGACGCACCACGGCGGCGACCTGGTCGGTGCTTTCCGGCAGGACCAGGAAGCTTCCGGCGAGGTTCTGCGGATGGTAGCCGGGGTCCTGCCCGGCGAGCGCGGCACTGTCGCGCACGCCACGGGCGCCGAGGATCTCGCAGAGGGAGCGGTAGAGTTCGGAATCGTCCATGGCGGGCTCCGGGTCAGGGATGGAAGGGCGCGGCTTGCAGCACCTCGACGATCAGCGGACGGTCCGCCGGGGCGCCGCGCAGCAGTTCGCGCAGGTGCTCGAGATCGCGCGCGCGTTCGGCGGCGCAGCCGAAGCCGCGGGCGATGGCGAGGAAGTCCGGGGTGTAGATATCGACCCCGAGCGGAGTGATCTCGCGCCGCTCCATGTAGCGCTTGATCTCGCCATAGCCGTGGTTGTTCCACAGCAGCACGACGATGCCGACCTTGGCTTCCACCGCGCTGGCCAGTTCCGGCAGGGTGAACTGCAGGCCGCCATCGCCCATCAGGCTGACCACCGGGCGTCCCGGCTCACCGAGCTTGGCGCCGATGGCGGCGGGCAGGCCATAGCCGAGGGTGCCGTAGCCGGTGGAGGCGTTGAACCAGCGGCGCGGCTCGTCGAGATCGACCAGGTGGTTGCCGCTGTAGACGGTCTGGGTCGAATCGCCGACGAAGCGGGCGTCCGGCCACTCGGCCAGGATCGCGGCGAACAGCTGGCGATAGTGCGACCAGCCGGCGAAGTCTTCGGCCAGGCGCTGGCGCACGGCGGCGGCGCGCCGGGCCCCGGGGCTGTCCGGCGAGGCCTCGCCGCCCGGCAGTTCGGCCAGCAGCACGCGCATGGCCAGCCGGGCGTCGCTGTGGATGGCCAAGCTCGGCGTGTAGTTGCGCATCAGTTGCTGCGGGTCGATGTCGATGCGGATCAACTCGCCATCGAGGGCGAAGCCGCCGTCGAACACCACGTCGTAGTCGGTTTCGCCCAGCTCGGTGCCGATGGCCAGCACCACGTCGGCCTCGGCGGCCAGCTCGCGTACCGGCACGCAGGACTGGTTGCTGCCCAGCAGCAGCGGGTGGTCGGCCGGTAGCAGGCCCTTGGCGTTGATCGTCAGGGCGGTCGGCGCGTCCAGCGCGGCGGCCAGGGCACGCGCTTCGGCGGCGGCGTCGACGCAGCCGCCGCCGAGCAGCAGCAGTGGCTTCTTCGCGTTGCGCAGGCGCGCCGCGGCCTCGCGCAAGGGCGCGAGGGCCGGCGCCGGGCGGCTGGCGACGGTGCGTGGGCGCAGGGCCAGGTGTTCGGCGGGAGCGGTGATGACGTCGAGCGGCAGCTCGATGTGCACCGGCCGCGGCCGCTCGCTGTCGAACACGGCGAAGGCGCGGGCGAGCACCGCCGGCAGCTCCTCGGCGCTCATCAGGGTATGGCTGAAGGCGCAGACGTTGCCTACCAGGTTGCGCTGGTTCGGCAGCTCGTGCAGGTAGCCGTTGCCGTGGGCCAGGCGCGCGCGTTCGTTGACGCTGGAGATCACCAGCATCGGAATCGAGTCGGCGTAGGCCTGGGCCATGGCGGTGAGGATGTTGGTCATCCCCGGGCCGGTGATGATGAAGCACACGCCGGGCTTGCCGGTGACCCGTGCGTAGCCGTCCGCCATGAAGCCGGCGCCCTGCTCGTGGCGCGGGGTGACATGGCGGATACGGCTGCCGGGCAGGCCGCGATAGAGCTCTACGGTATGCACGCCGGGGATGCCGAAGACGGTCTCGACGCCCCAGGCTTCGAGTTGCTTGACGAGGAATTCGCCGCAGGTGGTCATGGCCGTTCCTTTTTCATGTTCTCGGGAATGGAAAAGGCGAGGGAAAGTCCCTCGCCTGTCGGGGTTGTGCCTGGTTCAGGCGGCGCTGGCGACACCCGTCGGGCGCCGCGAGAACAGGCTGACCAGGACGAAGCTGAGCAGGCCGACCGCCAGGCTGTAGTAGATCGGCGTATTGGCGTCGAGGCCGTCCTTGATCATGAACACCAGCACGGTAAGGAAGCCCAGGGTCATGCTGGTGATGGCGCCGGCGGTGGTGGCGCGCTTCCAGTAGATCGCGCCGATCAGCGGGATCAGCATGCCACCTACCAGCAGGTTGTAGGCCACGGTCAGGGCGCTGATCACGTCGCTGACCACCAGGGCGATGCCGAGCACTACCAGGCCCAGCAGCAGGGTGGCGATGCGGTTCTCGTGCACGTCGCCGTTGTCGGACTGGCCGCGGCCGCGGCGCAGGCGCGGCAGCAGGTCCTGGGTGACGGTGGTGGACGCCGCCAGCAGGCCGGCGCTGGCGGTGGACATCAGCGCCGCCAGGGCGGCGGCGATGACCAGGCCGCGGATGCCGTTCGGCAGGCTGTGCTCGACCACGCTGGCGAAGGCGTTGTTGACGTTCTCCAGGTCCGGCAGCAGGACCTTGGCGGCCATCCCGATCAGCGCCCCGGCCATGCCGTAGAGCACGCAGTAGATACCGGCGGCGGAGCCGGCGACCTTGGCCACGGTCTCGCTGCGGGCGGTGAACACCCGCTGCCAGATGTCCTGGCCGATGAAGATGCCGAAGAAGTAGATCAGGAAGTAGGTGACGATGGTGTCCCAGCCGATCGCGGTGAAGTCGAAGTAGCTGGCCGGCAGCTTGGCTACCAGGGCGTCCCAGCCGCCGGCGTCGTTGATCGACAGCGGCATCAGCAGGAACACCAGGCCGACGGTCATGATCAGGAACTGCACGATGTCGGTCAGGGTCAGCGACCACATGCCGCCGATGGTGGAGTAGAGCACCACGACGCCGCCGCCGATCAGGATCGAGACCCAGAACGGCAGGCCGAACAGGACCTGCATGACGGTGCCGATGGCGATGGTCGAGGTGGCGCCGATCATCAGTGCGTAGACCAGCATGATCAGGGCGCTGGCGTGGCGCGCGGCGGGGTTGTAGCGACGCTCCAGGACCTGGGTGACGGTGTAGATCTTCAGCTTCAGCAGCGGCTTGGCCAGGAACAGGCTGAGGCCGACGATGCCGAGGCCGATCGCGCCGCACAGCCAGAAGCCGGAGATGCCATGGACGTAGCCCAGGCGCACCGTGCCGATGGTGGAGGCGCCGCCGAGGACGGTGGCGGCCATGGTTCCCAGGTAGAAGCCGGGGCCGAGGTTGCGGCCGGCCACCAGGTAGTCGTCGCGGGTCTTGGCGCGGCGCATGCCGTACCAGCCCAGCGCGATCATGCCCGCGGCGTAGATCAGAACGACGAATATGTCGAGGGCCATATCAGGTCTCCCAAGTTTCTCATTGTCATTGTTGTATCCGGCGAGGCGCCGGAAGCGCGGGACGCTGGCGTCCCGCCGTGTGTGTCCCCCACCTCAGGCGGTGGCTATCGCCGGTGCCCTCCGCGTGCCGTGCGCGCGCACCCAGCGCGGTCCTCGCGGGCCATAGACGCAAGGCGGTTCCGGGAACAGGCGCAGCAGTGCCAGGTAGAGCAGGGCGGCCAGGCCGAGGGCGACCGGCAGGCTGAGGTCGATGCCGCCGGCCAGTTCGCCGAGCGGACCGACGAATTGCCCCGGCAGGTTGACGAAGGCCAGGCCGGCTGCCGCGCTGGGAATCCAGGCACCCATTCCGCGCCAGTTCCAGCCGTGCTCGAACCAGTAGGCGCCGCCGCGCTGGCCGCGGGTGAACACCTGCAGGTCGTCCGGGCGGTAGAAGCCGCGACGGGTCAGCAGGCCGATCAGCATGATCACCATCCACGGGGTGGTGCAGGTGACGATCAGCACGGCGAAGGTAGAGACGCTCTGCACCAGGTTGAAGGCGAAGCGGCCGACGAAGATGAAGCCGATCGAGGCGACCCCGATCAGCACCGTGGCCTGCACCCGCGAGAGCAGGCGCGGGAACACGCTGGACATGTCCAGCCCGGTGCCGTACAGCGAAGTGGTGCCGGTGGACATGCCGCCGATCACCGCGATCAGGCATACCGGCAGGAAGAACCAGCCGGGAGCGATGGCCAGCAGGCCGCCGACGTAGTTGTTGGCAGCGATGTAGTCCGGCGCGCGGACGGCGACGATGGTCGCGGTGGCGAGGCCGAACAGGAAGGGAACCAGGGTCGCCAGCTGCGCGCCGATCACCGCCAGCATGATCCGTGCCTGCGAGGTCTGGCGCGGGATGTAGCGGGCCCAGTCGCCCAGGAAGGCGCCGAAGGAGATCGGGTTGCTCATGGCCAGCAGGGTGGCGCCGATGAAGGCGGCCCAGAAGCCCGGCTGGCCGAGTTGCACGCTGCCGGCGTAGGCGGCGTCGAAGGGGCCGGCGAAGGCGAACAGGCCGAGCAGGAACAGCAGGCTGGCGGCCCACACGGCGATCCTGTTGACCAGCAGCATGAAGCGGAAGCCGTAGATGCATACGGTCAGCACCAGCACGGCGAACAGGCCGTAGGCCAGGCCCAGGTTCAGTTCGCTCTCTTCCAGGCCGACCAGGCGCCGGGCGCCGCCGACCAGGGCATCGCCGGAACTCCACACCGAGAGCGAGAAGAAGGCGATGGCGGTCAGCAGCGAGAGGAAGGAGCCGACGATGCGCCCGTGCACGCCGAAGTGCGCGCCGGAGGAGACCGCGTTGTTGGTGCCGTTGAGCGGGCCGAACAGGCCCATCGGGGCGAGGATCAGCGCGCCCAGCGTGACGCCCAGCAGGATCGCCCACAGCCCGGCCTGGAAGGACAGCCCGAAGAGCACCGGAAAGCTGCCGAGCACGGCGGTGGCGAAGGTATTGGCGCCGCCGAAGATCATGCGGAACAGATCGACCGGCGTGGCGTTGCGTTCGTGGTCGGGAATCTGTTCGACCCCGAAGGTTTCGATGCGTGTGATTGCGTGTTGGTTATTGTTGTTATCCATGACGTTCTCCCGGGAGAGCTAGCTAGTCGATGGCAGGTACTCCGGCATCGCCGACAAGTGCTCATGGCAGGCCAGCCAACGGCCTTCTTGTTGTTCTAGGCGGAACAGGATGGTTTCCCGTTCCCGGTTCAGGCTTTCCGTTCCCTGGAGGCGCAGCCGGGTGGCGACATCGTGGCTGAAGATCGCCAGGTCGCCTTGCAGGCTGACGCAGGTATTGCTGGATTCGCACGCCAGCACTTCGAAGCCGTCCTCGCGTCGCCAGCGCTCCCACAACTTGCGGTAGGCCGCGCGCGAGCGCAGCGGCTGAGGCCAGTTGTGGAAGATGAAGCTGGCGTCCTCGCTGAAGGCGGCGAAATAGGCCTCGGCATCGTTGCGGGCGAAGGCCGCCACCAGTCGGCGGGCGGCCTCCAGCACCTGTTCGACGCGGTCGTCGGTCATGGTCGCGCTACGGCTCAGCGACGCACCACGCCCGGGAGGACGCAGAGCATTTCATAGAGCAGGTTGGCGCCCAGCAACGAAGTGTTGCCGGTGGTGTCGTAGGGCGGCGAGACTTCGACCAGGTCGCAGCCGATCAGGTCCAGGCCCTGGCAGCCGCGGATGATTTCCATCGCCTGGATGGTGGTCAGGCCGCCGATTTCCGGGGTGCCGGTGCCGGGCGCCCAGGCCGGGTCGATGCCGTCGATGTCGAAGCTCAGGTAGACGGGGCCGCCGCCGACCTTCTCGCGGACCTCGGCCATCAGCGGCTCCAGCGACTTGTGCCAGCACTCCTCGGCCTGCACCACGCGGAAGCCCTGCTTGCGGCTCCAGTTGAAGTCCTCGGCGGTGTAGCCCTGGGCGCGCAGGCCGATCTGCACAACACGGTCGCAATCCAGCAGGTCTTCTTCCACCGCGCGGCGGAAGGTGGTGCCGTGGGCGATCTTCTCGCCGAACATGTGGTCGTTGACGTCGGCGTGGGCGTCGACGTGGACCAGGCCGACCTTGCCGTGCTTCTTCTTGATCGCGCGGAGGATCGGCAGGGTGATGGTGTGGTCGCCGCCGAGGGTCAGCGGGAGGATGCCGTGACCGAGGATGCGGTCGTATTCCTGCTCGATGATGCGCACGGCTTCCAGCAGGTTGAAGGTGTTGATCGCGACGTCGCCGATGTCCGCCACGTTCAGCGAGTCGAAGGGGGCGGCGCCGGTGGCCATGTTGTAGGGACGGATCATCACCGATTCGGCGCGGATCTCGCGGGGGCCGAAGCGGGTACCGGAGCGCAGGGAGGTGCCGATGTCGAGGGGCACGCCGACGAAGGCGGCATCGAGGGCGTCGAGTTCGGCGGGGGACTGGACATGGGGCAGGCGCATCATGGTGGCGATGCCGCCGAAGCGGGGCATTTCATTGCCGCCCAGGGGCTGGTGGAGATTCTTGTCCACGGGGTGGCCTCACGGTCGTTGTGGTTGTTTTAGGGGTCGGATGGATTCTCTTCACAGCCGGTAGCGAGTCAAATCGCTGGCTACAAATAATCAGTTCAGAGATTTCTAAACTAACGGCGAAGCGGCTAGACTTCGCCGCCGAGCCCGGACGGCGGCCTTTGCCTCGGCCTGCTGTCCGAAATCCTCGCCCGCAAACCGGAGTCGCCGTGTCCAACGCCTTGCCCGACCTGCGCCTGTTGCGCATCTTCGCCGCGGTGGTGCGCCACCAGGGCTTCGCCGCCGCCCAGCAGGAGTTGAACCTGTCGACCTCGGCGATCAGCACCTACATGAGCCAACTGGAGAACCAGCTCGGCATCGTGCTCTGCCACCGTGGCCGCGGTGGCTTCAGCCTGACCAGCAAGGGCGAGCTGTTCCACCAGGAAACCTTGCGCATCCTCGGCGAACTGGAAGGCTTCGAACGCTACGCGCTGGCGTTGAAGGGCGAGCTGCGCGGCACCCTGAACCTCGGCGTGCTCGATTCCACGGTGAGCGACCCGGCGCTGCCGCTGGCCGAGGTGATCGGCGCCTTCAGCCGCGAACACCCGGCGGTTCACCTGCACCTGCTGGTGCAGAGCCCCTACGAACTGCAACTGAGCGTGCTGGAGAACCGCCAGGACCTGGCTATCGGCGCCTTTTCCAGTCGCATGAACGGACTGGTCTACCAGCCGCTGTACCGCGAACAGCACTGGCTGTACTGCAGCGACCGGCATCCGCTGTTCGACGGGCGGAGAATTCCCGCCGATCTGATCACCCAGCAACGCATGGTCGGCCGCGGCTACTGGAGCCAGGCCGAGCTGGCCCGGCACGGATTCAAGCACAGCGCGGGAACGGTGGAGAGCATGGAGGCGCAACTGATCCTGATCCTTTCCGGCGGCTACATCGGTTACCTGCCGGAGCACTACGCCCACCCGTGGGTCGAGCAGGGGCGCCTGCGCGCCCTGCTGCCGGCGACCTTCGGCTACCAGGCGCCATTCTCCCTGATCCTCCGTCGCGGCCGCTCGCGCGAGCCGCTGATCCAGGCCTTCCGCGACCAGTTGCGGACGCAGATGAGCCTGGCCTGAGCCCTAGAGATCGGCGTTGAGGGTGCGCGAGAACTGCTGCACCGCTTCTACCACCTTGTGCGTGCTCTCGCGGATGCCAAGGATCGCCGCGCCGGCCTCGTTGGCCAGCTCCACGCCGCGCCGCGCCTGTTCCTGGCTGTGCTGCATGTCGTCGATGACGCTGCGGGTGCCGGTCTGGATGCGACCGATCATGTCGGCGATCTCCTTGGTCGACTTGCTGGTGCGTTCCGCCAGTTGCCGCACCTCGTCGGCCACCACGGCGAAGCCGCGACCCTGGTCGCCGGCGCGGGCGGCCTCAATGGCGGCATTGAGGGCGAGCAGGTTGGTCTGCTCGGCGATCTCGCGGATGGTGTTGACGATCGAGGTGATCTGTTGCGAGTGCTGTGACAGTTCGCCGATGTTCAGCGAGGAAGCATCCAGGGTATTCGCGATCTTGAGCATTTCCTCCACCGCGCTCTGGATGATCAGCGCGCCGTGTTCGGCGACCGTGCGGGTCTCGGTGGACAGGGTATGGGCCTGGTGGGCGTTGTCCGCCTCGGCCTGGTAGCGGCGCATGCGGTCGCTGACATCGCTGGCGAACTTGACCACCTTGTAGAGCTTGCCGTCGGCGTCGTAGACCGGGTTGTAGCTGGCTTCCAGCCAGACCGGCTGGCCGTTGCGGTGGACCCGGCGGAACTGCCCGGTGACGTACTCGCCGCGGTTCAGGCGGCGCCAGAGGTCGGCGTACTGCGGGCCGTCGCGGTAGCCCGGTTCGCAGAACTGACGGTGGTTGGCGCTGGCCAGCTCGGCCCGGCCATAGCCCATGGTGGCGAGGAAGTTGTCGTTGGCCGCGAGGACATTGCCGTCGAGGTCGAACTCGATCATCGCCATCGAGCGGGACAGGGCATCCAGCTTGCTCTGCATCTCGTGTTCCTGGTGGACGATGGCATCTATGTCGCTGGCGTACTTGACCACCTTGAGCAGTCGACCCTGCCCGTCGCGTACGGGATTGTAGGTGGCTTCCAGCCAGAGTGGCCGGCCCTCGCGGGTAATGCGCTTGCAGCGGCCGGAAAAGTGTTCGCCGCGCCGCAGGCGTTCCCAGAAGCGCCGGTAGTCTTCCGATTGCGCGTAGGCGCCGTCGCAAAGCTGGCGATGCGGTTTGCCGAGGATCTCGTCGCGGCGGTAGCCCAGCAGGGTCAGGAAATTCTCATTGGCATCGGTGATATTGCCGTCCGGATCGAACTCCACGCGCGCCATGGAGCGGTCCAGGGCCGCCATGTGCAGGCGCTCGGCGGCGAGTTGCTGTTGCAAGTCGGCGTTCATCTGTCGGTACTTGCGAGTGAACATGAGAAAAATCCTTGGATAGAGAGAGGGGCTCATCCCTGTCTTCGGCGCCGATGGGCGGGAGTTGAGAGGGTGGGACGATTGTATTTTTTCATCGAACGACAAAAATTCGTCGTTATTCTTAATGGGTGAAACAAATTACCGCCATTCGTCGGAAATATGACGTTTTTGCGAGTGAGAGGAAGCCCCTCCGCCTGTGGCACACTGGGCCCCTTCCAGGAGTCGTCCCATGCCACGTATCCGCTGCGAGCGTTGCGCTCGCCCCGCCAGCCATTGCCTCTGCGCGCTGATTCCCTCCTTGCCGTCGCGTACGCGGGTGCTGGTCCTGCAGCACCCCAGCGAGGTCGGGCACGCGTTGAATACCGCAGGATTGGCCGTCCTCGGCTTGTGCAATGCGGAGCTGCGGGTTGGCGAGCGTTTCGCCGAGGAGACCTGGCGGGTACCGGGCTACCGGGCCTGCCTGCTGTTTCCCGGCGAGCAGGCGCGTGCGCTGGCAGAGATGGCCGCCGAGGCCGCCGGCGAGCCCCTCCTGCTGGTGGTGCCGGACGGCACCTGGCGCAAGGCGCGCAAGCTCCTGCACCTGAACCCGGCCCTGGCGGCCCTGCCGCGGGTGAGCCTGGCCGAAGGCATGGCGTCGCGTTATCGCCTGCGCAAGGCGCCGGGAGAGGGCGCGCTGTCGACCATCGAAGCAATCGCTGCGGCGCTCGACGAACTGGAGGCGCCGCGTACCCACGAAGCCTTGCTGAAACCCTTCGATGCCCTGATCGAGGGGCAGATCGCGGCGATGGGCGAGGACACCTATCGGCGCAACCATCTCAGCCAGGAGCGCCGCCGCCGATAGCGGTCGAGCAGTTCCGGGATTGCCGTTTCGCGCCAGAACTCCGGGCTGACCATGCCGCTGGACATGCCGCCGTGGGCGTGGCGCGCGAGGTAGATCAAGGCATCGTATTCCAGCGAATGGCCGCTGAGGCGCTCGAAGGTCTCGCCGAGCAGGTGTTCCAGGGCCGCTGCGGAAGCCGGCCAGGACGCGTCCGCCAGTTGCCCGGCCATTTCCTGCCAGAGGTAGGGGTCGCCACGGCCGCCCCAGCGCGAGGGTTCCTGTTCGAAGAGTTCGGAGATGCGCGGTCTGGCCATGTCGGTCGGTCGTGTCTGTCGGAAACGAAAAGTATGCCCGATTGGCAGGGCCGCATGGGCGGAGTAGACTGCCGCGGTCTTTCCTTCCGTACGAGGTGTTCGTCCGATGCGCAATTGATGCTGCCGTGTCTGCACGGCCGGTTTTCCGTCCCTGGCCCGAGGGCCCGGGGGAATGCATGGCATCAAGGGGGTATCCATGACGAATACGTCGACCCTGACGCTCGATGGCGTCTCTTTCCAGCTGCCGGACGGCAGCCTTCTGTTTTCCGATCTCGACGAAACCTTCGACACCCGGCACACCGGGCTGGTGGGACGCAACGGCGTAGGCAAGTCGCTGCTCGCGCGCCTGCTCGCCGGACACTTGCAGCCGTCCAGCGGCAGCGTCCGGCGCCAGGGGCGCGTGCGCTACCTGGCGCAGCAGCTCGAACCGGCCGACTACCCGACCGTCGCCGATCTGGCCGGCGTCCGCCCATGGCTGGAGGCGCTGGCGCGGATCGAGGCGGGTAGCCTCGACGCCGCCGACTACGAATGCCTGGGCGAGCGCTGGGACATCCGCCAACGCCTGGCCGACGCCCTGGCCGCCGAGGGGCTCGGCCATCTCCGCGCGGACACCCCGAGCGAACGCCTGAGCGGCGGCGAATGCATGCGCGTGGCGCTGCTCGGTGCATTCCTCGACGACGCCGACTTTCTCATCCTCGACGAACCGAGCAACCCTCTCGACGGGCCGGCACGCGCTTTGCTGCGGGCGCGCCTGGCGGCATGGGACGGCGGCCTGCTGCTGGTCAGCCATGACCGCGAACTGCTGGAGGGCATGCAGCGGATCGTCGAGCTGTCGACCCTCGGCCTGCGCAGCTATGGCGGCGGCTATTCCTTCTACGCGCAGAGCCGGGAGGAGGCGCGCGAGGCCGCCGAACGTCGCCTGGACCAGCGTCGTCTGGAGCGCAAGCGGCAGACCCTGGCCATGCGCGAACAGCAGCAGCGCCAGGAGCGGCGCCAGGCCAGCGGCCGGCGCGAAGGCAAGACGGCGAACCAGGCGAAGATCCTGCTCGGTGGGTTCAGGGAACGTAGCGAGGTCAGCGCCGGCAAGCTGCGCAACGCCCACCAGGCGGAGCGCGAGCGTCTCGGCCGCGAGGTGCGCGAGGCTGCCCGGGAGGTCGAGGAGGCGTCGCCGCTGCTGCTCGATTCGCCCGATGCCGAACTGGCGGCACAGCGCCGGATCGTCGAGTTGAAGGGCGCGGTCCTGCCGCATTTGCGCGGGCCGTTGCGCGAAATCGACCTGCTCCTGAGCGGTCCGCGACGGCTGGCACTGGTCGGCCCGAACGGCAGCGGCAAGTCGACCCTGCTGCGGCTGCTGGCCGGGCAACGGGCGCCGCTGGCGGGGACCTGCGCGGTGACGGTGGGCGCCGCCTATCTCGACCAGCGGCTGAGCGTGCTGGACCACGGGCGAGGCGTGCTGGAGCAGTTGCTGGAGGTCAATCGCAGTCGCGGCGAAAGCTGGCTGCGCACGCGCCTGGCGCAACTCGGCTTGCCGGCTGAACGGCTCGCCCAGCCGTGCGCGACGCTGAGCGGCGGCGAACGCCTGAAGGCGGCCCTGGCCCTGGTGCTCTACGCCGACCGGCCGGCGCAGCTGCTACTGCTCGACGAACCGGACAACCACCTCGACCTGGCTGCGCGGCAGGCCCTGGAAAGCATGCTCGGGCAGTACCGTGGGGCCTTGCTGGTGGTGTCCCACGACCCGGTGTTTCTCCGCCACCTGGCGCTGGACGGCGAACTGCGGGCTACTGCCGCGGGTTGGCGCCTGGAGGACCGATGAGCTGGCCATCCGCCGCTACCTGCAGGAGGCTGACTCCGCCGTGGCTGAAACCGATGGCGAGGAGTTTGTCGCTGACTGCCAGGCACAGCGGTATGGCGTCTGCCGTGCGGTAGCGCCAGCGACATTCGCCGCTGGCGAGGTCGCGTACCTCGACCTGACCATCGACCAGCGCCAGTGCGATCCATTGTCCGCCGGGCAACGGCGCGAAGGCGCTGACCTGGGCGGACAGGGTCGCGCCCCAGAGCGTGCCGCGGCTCTCCAGGTCGTAGCAGGTCAGGCGCTGGGTACCGTAGGCGTGATGCGGCGAGTTGTAGACCTTGGCGTTGAGCAGCAGGCGATTGCCCAGCAGGCAGCCGTGCAGGTTGTTGAAGTGCTCCGGGTGGCGCTCCAGGCGTAGCACTTCGCAGGTCTTGAAGGTCTGCGGGTCGAGGCGGAACAGGCCCTTGTCCTGGTGCTGCTCCGGCGGATTGCCGGCCAGGTAGAAGAAGGCTTCGCCACGGTCGATGCGCAGATGGTGGTTGAACAGGTCGTAGTGTCCGAGACGGCGCCTGTGGATGATCCGGCCGGCCGGGTCGAGCACGAGGTCTTCCAGGTCTTTGCCCTCGAGGGCGATCTGGCGGGCGAGAAAACCGCCTTGGGCGGATTGCGCCAGCAGATGGCGGCAGTCGCTCAGGAGCAGCGGTTGTCCCGGTGTCAGCGGCACCTTGAACAGTCGCTGGGCGGCATACCCGAGTTGCAGATTGACCAGCAGGCTGTCGTCCGTGGCGTTATGGAAGACCTGCAGGCACTGGCCCCGTTCGGCCAGTTCGAAGCTGCGCAGGCTGTCGTCGGCCAGATTCCAGAGCTCGAGCCGGGGGTTGGCGCGGGCGATGGCCAGGCGTTGTCCGTCGAGAAAACACAGGTCCCACACCGGTGGACGATGCAGGAACCGCCGATCTTTGCCCAGGGCGAGGTTTTCCAGGATCGGCAGCGCTGCTTCGCGTTGTGTCGAGGCAGGGTAGAGGGCCCAGTCGAAGGGCAGGCGGGTGCCGGGCAAGTCGTCCAGCACCAGTGGGGCGTCGACCGGAAAGGCTAGCGAATGGCGCTGGCGGAACAACGGTCGGTCCTCCAGGTCGTCGCTGGGGGCGACGGTGAAGGTCAGGCGCCGGCCGTCGTCCTCGAAGTCGCAGGCGAGCACTTCGCGGTTGTCGGCGAGCAGCGATTGGGTCTTGCCGCTCGCGTAGTCCCAGGCCAGCAGACCGCCTTCGAAGAAGGCGCCGCCGTCGTAGCGTCCGCCGCCGATCACCAGTACGGGCCGGCTCGGGTGCCAGGCGATGGCGTTGAGCGGAAAGCCCAGGTCCGGCAGGACGGCGATGCATTCGAGGTCGCCGCCGCGGTACAGGCGCAGGCTCTGTTCGTAGACGTCGAGCTGTCGGCCCGGGTGTTGCCCGTGAAAGGCGCTGGCCACCGCAAGGAGCGCGCCGCCGGGAGCCTGGAACACGGCGTAGGGCTCGCCGATGTCGGCGAAGGCGCAAGCGGGCAGCCTGCGGCCGGAAGGAAGCGGGGAGTTGGGCATGGGCGATACCGGGAAAAAGAGTCGGGCGCAGTGTCGTTCATTCGTCGTTTCGGGAAAAGCATGGGAAGAGCGGCTGTTCCGACCGGTCGTTTTCTTCTAGGATGGCGCTCCCTTCCTCCCTCGTCGCCGCCGCTGTGCACCGTCCATGCGTTGATTCGCGCCACGGGCATCCAGGCGACGAACCTCAGCGTGGCGCCCGGCCTGGCGGTCGCGGCTGCCTTTCGTTCTACCTGGAATCTTTCGGATAAAGGAATCCAGCATGCACATTCGCAAGCGCGTCGACGCCGACAACACGGCATTGGTCGACCTGTGGGAACGTTCCGTCCGCGCGACCCACGACTTTCTCAGTGAAGCGGACATCGTCGAGCTTTACCCACAGGTCCGCGACCTGTACCTGCCGGCCGTCGAGGTCTGGGTGCTGGTCGACGACGACGGCGTGGCCCAGGGCTTCATCGGCCTGAACCAGGCGCATGTCGAGATGCTCTTCGTCGAACCCGGGCTGCGCGGCCGGGGTATCGGCCGACGCCTGCTCGATCATGCGCGGGCGACCTGGCCGCGCCTGAGCGTCGATGTCAACGAGCAGAACCCGCAGGCCTGCGGCTTCTATCGACACTATGGGTTCCGCCAGACCGGCCGCTCCGCGACCGACTCGGCGGGGCGGCCGTTCCCGCTGCTGCACATGAGCCTGTAGGAGGACGCGGCACCTCGCCCTGTGGAGCGAGGTGCCGCGCAACATCCGGAAAAGTTTTCCCCGGCCAGATGCTTTCAACTGCAAGCATCCGTTTGAGACAGGTCAAACGTTGCGGCGCAGGCCTGCCCGATAGTTCTGTTCATCAGAACGAGGCGCAGGAATCCCATGAACGGCATCCCACCCCTGTCTTCCCGCGACGCCCATGCCAGCCCGCCGCAACGGGTGCTGGAACGATTGCACAGCTCCGCCGCCGGTCTGGACGCGGACGAAGCCGCCCGCCGCCTGGCGGCGCACGGCTACAACCGATTGCCCGCGCCGAAACGCCAGGGGCCGCTGCTGCGCTTGCTGCGGCAGTTCCACAACGTCCTGCTGTACATGATGCTGTTCGCCTCGCTGGTCACCGCGCTGCTCGGCTTCTGGGTGGACAGCGCGGTAATCCTCCTGGCGGTGGTGGTCAACGCGCTGATCGGTTTCGTCCAGGAGGGCAAGGCGGCCAACGCGCTGGACGCCATCCGCGACATGCTTTCGCTGCATGCCCTGGTCCTGCGCGACGGCCAGCGCCAGGCGCTGGACGCCGAACGCCTGGTACCGGGCGACGTGGTGCTGCTGGCCTCCGGCGACCGGGTGCCGGCCGACCTGCGGCTGTTCGAAACGAAGAACTTCCATGTCGACGAGTCGGCCCTGACCGGCGAGTCGGTGCCGGTGGAGAAGGGCTGCGTCGCGGTGGCCATCGACGCGCTGCTCGGCGACCGCCGTTGCATGGCCTATTCCGGCACCCTGGTGACCAGCGGCCAGGCGCGCGGAGTGGTGGTCGCCACCGCCGGGGATACCGAACTGGGCCGGATCGGTACGCTGTTGCGCGAAGTCCGCACCCTGGCCACTCCGCTGCTGCGACAGATCGCCAGCTTCAGTCGCTGGCTGGCCCTGGCGATCCTGCTGCTGGCCGGCGCCACTTTCGTCCTCGGCACCCTCTGGCAGGGCCAGCCGATGGTGGACATGTTCATGCTGGTGGTGGCGCTGACCGCCTCGGCGATTCCCGAGGGACTGCCGGCGATCATGACGGTGATCCTCGCCCTCGGCGTACAGCGCATGGCCCGGCGCAACGCCATCGTCAGCCGCCTGCCGGCGGTGGAGACGCTGGGTTCGGTGACGGTGATCTGCTCGGACAAGACCGGCACCCTGACCCGCAACGAGATGACCGTGCAGCGTATCGTCACCGCCGACCAGGTAATCGAGGTCAGCGGCGCCGGTTACGCCCCCCTGGGTGGTTTCAGCCACAACGGCGAAGGCCTCGATCCCGCCGGACGCGACGATCTGCAGGAGATCGGTCGCGCGGCGCTGTTGTGCAACGAGGCGCGCCTGCACCAGGAGGGCGAGGCATGGCAACTGGAGGGCGACCCCACCGAAGGCGCGCTGCTCAGCCTCGGCCTCAAGCTGGGCCTCGATCCGCAGGCGCTGGCGGCGGAACGGCCACGCAGCGATGCGATTCCGTTCGAGTCCGAGCATCGCTTCATGGCCACCCTGCACCACGACCACGCAGGCCAGGCGATGGTCTACCTGAAGGGCGCGCCGGAGCGCATCCTCGACATGTGCGAGGCTGAACGGGTGGGCGACTCGGTGCGGCCGCTGGACCCGGACTACTGGCGGCGCCTGGCCACCGACACCGCCGCTCGCGGCCTGCGCCTGCTGGCCATCGCCCGACGGGCGATGCCGGCGGAGCAGCGCACGCTGGATTTCGCCGACGTGGAACATGGCTTCACCCTGCTGGCCCTGGTGGGCATCATCGACCCTCCGCGCGAGGAAGCCGTGGCCGCGGTCGCCGAATGCCAGGCGGCGGGTATCGCGGTGAAGATGATCACCGGCGACCACGTCGACACCGCGCGGGCGATCGGCGCCATGCTCGGGATCGGCATCGACCGGCCGGCGCTGACCGGCGCGGAGATCGAGTTGCTCGACGACCAGCGTCTGCGCGAAGTGCTGCCGGGCGTCGATGTGTTCGCCCGCGCCAGCCCTGAGCACAAGCTGCGCCTGGTGCAGGCCCTGCAGGCCAGCGGCGAGGTGGTGGCGATGACCGGCGACGGGGTCAACGATGCGCCGGCGCTGAAGCGCGCCGACGTCGGCGTAGCGATGGGCAACAAGGGCACCGAGGCGGCCAAGGAGGCGGCCGAGGTGGTCCTCGCCGACGACAATTTCGCCACCATCGCCAATGCCGTGCGCGAGGGAAGGGCGGTCTACGACAACCTGAAGAAATTCATCCTCTTCATGCTGCCGACCAACGGTGGCGAGGCGCTGATCGTGATCGCCGCGATCCTGTTCCAGTTGACCCTGCCGATGACACCGGCGCAGATCCTCTGGATCAACATGGTCACCTCCAGCACCCTGGGCCTGGCGCTGGCCTTCGATCCGGCCGAGCGCGGCCTGATGCAGCGTCCGCCGCGTCCGCCGGCGGAGCCCCTGTTGTCGCTGTTCTTCGTCTGGCGGGTGCTGCTGGTCTCGCTGCTGATGATGGCGGGCGCCCTGGGCCTGTTCCTCTGGGAGCTGGAGCATGGCACCGGGCTGGAGAGCGCGCGGACCATGGCGGTGAACAGCGTGGTGGTGTGCGAGATGTTCTACCTGCTCAACAGCCGGCATATCTACGATTCGGTGCTCAGCCGCGAGGGCCTGTTCGGCAACCGCCAGGTCTTGCTGGCGATCGCCGCCTGCGTGGTGCTGCAACTGCTCTATACCTACGCGCCGCCGTTGCAGGCGCTGTTCGGCTCGGTCGGCCTGGCCCCGGGCGAGTGGGCGCGGGTGCTGCTGGCCGGGCTCGGCCTGTTCTGCGTCGCCGAACTGGAAAAGTGGCTATGTCGCCGGGTCCGTGCCCGGCAGGCCTGACGCCGCGAGGTCGCCCCCTTGGCCGCGGCGCTGTGCCTTTGCCCGTGCGCCGCGCACAGACGTCTGCGCCTCGGATCGCCCAGCCGAGAGCGGTCGCACACGTGGCGATGGGCCGACAGTGAACCCGGGGACCAGGTGTGACTGGGTATTCAGTTCGCATAAAATGTGATCTATATCACATTTAAACGTTTGCTTACCCTCTAGGACGGGTATCGTACTAGGTGCATCAAACGCTGCGGTCTATTGTTAAGTGGGACTGAAATGTGCCTTTCCGGCACAACGCCAACTCTATAGAGTGGGCTGACTGGACATCTTCAGGGGTCGTCGGGCACGGGCGCATGCGCCTCGGCAGGAAGCCGGGATTCTCGGACTGCCGTACAACGTGCCGGATATCGGGTGCCGAATCCATATTTGGCTGATTGGTTAATAGTTTAAGAAGAACGTAGCGCTATGGCCTTGGTTGACGGTTTTCTTGAGCTGGAACGCTCAAGTGGAAAATTGGAGTGGAGCGCCATCCTGCAGAAGATGGCGAGCGACCTTGGATTCTCGAAGATCCTGTTCGGCCTGTTGCCTAAGGACAGCCAGGACTACGAGAACGCCTTCATCGTCGGCAACTACCCGGCCGCCTGGCGCGAGCATTACGACCGGGCTGGCTACGCGCGGGTCGACCCGACGGTCAGTCACTGTACCCAGAGCGTACTGCCGATTTTCTGGGAACCGTCCATCTACCAGACGCGAAAGCAGCACGAGTTCTTCGAGGAAGCCTCGGCCGCCGGCCTGGTGTATGGGCTGACCATGCCGCTGCATGGTGCTCGCGGCGAACTCGGCGCGCTGAGCCTCAGCGTGGAAGCGGAAAACCGGGCCGAGGCCAACCGTTTCATGGAGTCGGTCCTGCCGACCCTGTGGATGCTCAAGGACTACGCACTGCAGAGCGGTGCCGGACTGGCCTTCGAACATCCGGTCAGCAAACCGGTGGTTCTGACCAGCCGGGAGAAGGAAGTGTTGCAGTGGTGCGCCATCGGCAAGACCAGTTGGGAGATATCGGTTATCTGCAACTGCTCGGAAGCCAATGTGAACTTCCATATGGGAAATATTCGGCGGAAGTTCGGTGTGACCTCCCGCCGCGTAGCGGCCATTATGGCCGTTAATTTGGGTCTTATTACTCTCTGATCTTGCCTCTCAGGTCGGCGAGCTGGCGATCGGTAATTTGCCCTTCTATATAGAAATGCAAAAGCAGATATATAGGGAAGGGCAGGTTCTCGCCATTCTCGAAACGACTGCCGCAGGATTGGCTTATCCCGAAGCGGCTCCAGAAAGTTTCCTGGCTTTCCCGTCGGGCGGTGCGGGTGGCCTTTGCCCGGAAGGCCATGTTTTGGGGCTGTGTTCTCTCGTGTGAAGCCATTGCTCTGATCTTTTCGGACGTTTCTTCGAGCCTAGCAAGGGTCCGGGTTCACCGAAATCTATCTCATTTGCTAGTTATAAAATTATGAAATTTGCATAAATTCTTCAGCTTCCTATTTGGAGGAAGTGAAGATGATCGTACAAATTGGTCGGCGCGAAGAGTTCGATAAAAAACTGCTGGGCGAGATGCACAAGTTGCGTGCTCAAGTGTTCAAGGAGCGCAAAGGCTGGGACGTTAGTGTCATCGACGAGATGGAAATCGATGGTTATGACGCACTCAGTCCTTATTACATGTTGATCCAGGAAGATACTCCTGAAGCCCAGGTTTTCGGTTGCTGGCGAATTCTCGATACCACTGGCCCCTACATGCTGAAGAACACCTTCCCGGAGCTTCTGCACGGCAAGGAAGCGCCTTGCTCGCCGCACATCTGGGAACTCAGCCGTTTCGCCATCAACTCTGGACAGAAAGGCTCGCTGGGCTTTTCCGACTGTACGCTGGAGGCGATGCGCGCGCTGGCCCGCTACAGCCTGCAGAACGACATCCAGACGCTGGTGACGGTAACCACCGTAGGCGTGGAGAAGATGATGATCCGTGCCGGCCTGGACGTATCGCGCTTCGGTCCGCACCTGAAGATCGGCATCGAGCGCGCGGTGGCCTTGCGCATCGAACTCAATGCCAAGACCCAGATCGCGCTTTACGGGGGAGTGCTGGTGGAACAGCGACTGGCGGTTTCATGACGGGGACCTGTCGGCTCGCGCCGGCGCGTTCTCTGTCGGAGAGGGAGCGCCTGGCGTCGATGCCGAATCCGCTGTAAAGCGAGTCCGACCCGCTCCGGACTCGCTATCAGGCATCCCCGGACCAGGGCGCCGGGCTGCCGAACAGGCGTCCCATGGCGCCACGCAAGCCCATTTCCCGCAGTACTTCGAGTTCACCGAGGGTTTCCACCTGTTCCGCGATCAACGGTAGATCGATGCTGTGGGTGGTGCGATAGACCGCTTCGATGAACAACCGCTTGTCGCCTTCCCGGTCGACGGCGTGCAGGTAGCAGCCGTCCAGCTTGAGGTAGGCCAGCCCCAGATGGGTAAGGTTGCCGATCAGGCTGAAGCGGCCGCCGAAATGCTGCAGGCCGAGACCGCAGCCCAGTTCGCGCAGGACCTGGCTGAGGCGTTCCAGTTCGGCCGCGGCTGGCAGGTGCCGCTCGTCCAGTTCCAGGGTCAGCTGGCGCGCCTCCTGCGGATGCGCCTTGAGCAGGGCCAGTAGCGGGGCAAACGTCTGCGCATTGCGGACACTGGCGGCCGACAGGCTCAGCGCCAGCGGCCGTGGATGGCGCCGCAGGTGCTCCAGGCTCTGTTCGAGCATCGCCAGGTCCAGGCGCGCGGCCCAGCCGAAACGTTCTATCCAGGGCAGGAAGCGCCCGGCGGCGATGGCCGTGGCCTGCGGGTCGAGCAGACGCGCGAGGACCTTGTGGTGGAGGACGCGCTGGGTGTCCAGGCAGTCCACCACCGGCTGGAAATAGAGCAGCAGGCGGCGCTCCGTCAGGGCCTGGTCGATCCAGTCGTGCCAGTCCTGGCTATCGTTGAGCGCCGCGAGCGCGGTGCCGTCCTGGCTCGCCCAGGGCTGGGCGGGCTGGCTTTCGGCCTGGGCCAGGGCCTGGTCGGCACGGGCCAGGAGATCCGCGGGCGAGTCGCCTTCGGCGAACGCGCTGATACCGAGATAGGCGACCGGCGTGAGATCGCTGGCACCGGTGCGGGCAAGGTTCTCCAGGCCTTCGCAGAGTTCCTCGGCCAGGCGTTCGGCCTGCTCGCGGGAGCAACCGGGAGCCAGCACGGCGAACTCGCCGCCGCGGCTGCGGGCCAGCAGCCAGTCGGCGCGCCCTTGCTGGCCGCAGGAGTCGACCAGCAAGCGGGCGACCGCCTGGATCAATTCATCCGTGCGTTGCCCGCCGAGACGCTGGTTCAGCCCGTTCAGGTCGTTCAGGCGCAGCAGCAGGAGCTGCCCGGCATGCTCGTGCTCGCCGGCACCCAGCTGTTCGTTGAGGCGGGCGTCGAACAGGCGCCGGTTGGGCAGGCCGGTGAGACTGTCCTGGTAGGCCTGGGCGCGTAGCTTGTCGCTACGCGCGGCCTCCTCGGCGAACAGCGTGCGAAGTTTCTCCACCATCTGGTTCATCGCCTGCACCACGCGGCGCAGCTCCGGCGTGCGCGGCAGCCTGGGCAGGCTGAGGAATTCCCGCCGGCTGATGGCATGGGCCTGGCGCACCATCTGGTCGAGCGGGCGCAGTTGGCGGCGCAGCAGCCAGCCGCCAAGCAGCAGGCTCGCCGCGCCGCAGGCCAGCAACCAGTAGAGGCTGCCCAGGGCGCTGTCCCACAGGCGCGCCAGGGCGAATTGCGGATGGCTGACCACCTCGACCCGCGCCGCCTGTTCCCAGCCGCGCATGATCAGCGCGTCGCCACCCTGGGGCTGGAGATCCACCAGGCGTTCGAACCAGCCGGGCACCGTACGCTCGGCATGCGCTTGCACGCGCTCGACCAGCGGCTTGCCGCTCTTGATGTCGATCACCCGGATGCTGGCGAAGTAGCCGCTGTCGAAGATCGAGCTGACCATCAGTTGCACCATCGCCGGGTCGTCCACGTGTGGCGTCAGGGACAGGCCGAGGGCGGTGGCGGCGTCCTGGGCGTGGGAGCGCAACTGGCCGCGCAACTGCTCGCGGGAGTTCTCCACGCTGCTGACGAAGCTGCCGCTGAAGGCGACGACGAGGAACAGGCAGATGGCGAGGAACAATTGCTTGAGCAGTGACATTCAATCCTCCTTGGGTGCGTCGAGGTCGAGGCCTTCGGCGCGCATCTTGGTCAGCAGGTCCTGCCAGCGCGACAGCTTCTTGCTGTCGCCGGTCCGGCGTCCGCCGTCGGCGCCGGGCAGCCAGAGGCCCTCGGCATTGAAGGCGTACACCGGCAACAGGTCGTCACGTTGCGAAGCGGGGCGGATCTCGCCAATCAGGTTGTCCAGCACCAGTGGGTCGGCGCCCGGGCTGGCGTACCAGGTCAGCACCATGTGCGCCTGGTTCAGGCGCAGGGCCTTGACGTAGGTGATGCGCAGCTTGTCGCTGGCGACGCCGAGGCGACGCAGGGTCACGTACTTGGCGATGGCGTAGTCCTCGCAGTCGGCGGCGCCCTTGACCAGCGCCTCGACCGGAGTCGCCCAATAGTCTTCCTGTTGCCAGATCTCGATGTCGTCGGTGAAACGCAGCGACCGGTTGAAGAAGTCGTTGACCGCGCGCAGCTTGGCCGCTTCGTCGAGCGTGCCGCCCTGTTCGAGCAGGCGGCCCCAGTCGCCCAGGCGTGATTTCGCCGCGCCCAGCTCGCCGTAGCGCTGCTCGGCACGGCTCAGTATCGACTCCAGGTCCCACTGCGCCAGCGCCGCGCCGACTGCCAGCAGCAATGTCGCCGCCAGCGACAGCAGCCAGGGGGCGTAGGCCCTGGGGCAGGGCCGGCGGGCGCCGGGGGTTGGGGACATCGAGCGGGCTCCGGAAGGACTCAGCGAAGTCTACGAGAGCGCCGGGCGGCCTGCCAGCGCGGGGTGTCCGGCGAAACTGACAGGATTGTCATTCAGGGGTCAGGGTGGGGTCCCGCTGCGCTGCTTATAAAGAAGAACGAAGTCGGCCGCGCGAGGCCGGCCACTGGGAAAGGTGGACAGATGCAGGCGTTGCGCAGTGGTGGGGGACGGGTCCTGGTGGGCGTGCTGGCGGCGGGCCTGGTCGCCTTCGGCGGTTGGGCATGGCTCGGCGGCGACGCCGGGGCGAAGGCGGCGCCCGCGCCGGCCAGGGTCCCGGTGAACGTGGCGCGGGTGGAGCGGCGCGACGTCGAGCAACAGGTCAGCGGCATCGGCACGGTGACTTCGTTGCACAACGTGGTGATCCGCACCCAGATCGACGGCCAGTTGACCCGCCTGCTGGTGAGCGAAGGGCAGATGGTCGAGGCGGGCGAGTTGCTGGCGACCATCGATGACCGCGCCGTCGTCGCCGCGCTGGAGCAGGCTCAGGCCTCCAGGGCGAGCAACCAGGCCCAGCTGAAATCCGCCGAGCAGGACCTGCAACGCTACCGCAGCCTGTATGCCGAGCGTGCGGTGTCGCGCCAACTGCTGGACCAGCAGCAGGCGACGGTCGACCAGTTGCGCGCGACCCTGAAGGCCAACGATGCCACCATCAACGCCGAGCGGGTGCGCCTGTCCTACACCCGGATCACCTCGCCGGTATCCGGCAAGGTCGGTATCCGCAACGTCGATGTCGGCAACCTGGTGCGGGTCGGCGACAGTCTCGGCCTGTTCAGCGTGACCCAGATCGCACCGATCTCCGTAGTCTTCTCCCTGCAACAGGAACAGTTGCCCCAGTTGCAGGCGCTGCTCGGCGGCGAGGCGGCGGTGCGCGCCTACAGCCGCGACGGCGGGAGCGCGCTGGGCGAGGGCCGGTTGCTGACCATCGACAACCAGATCGACAGTTCCACCGGTACCATCCGCGTGCGCGCCTCCTTCGATAACCGCCAGGCCCGGCTCTGGCCCGGGCAGTTCGTCGCGGTGAGCCTGCACACCGGGGTCCGGCGCGACCAGTTGGTGCTGTCGAGCAAGGCGGTGCGCCGCGGCCTGGAGGGTAATTTCGTCTACCGGGTCGCCGCCGACCGGGTCGAGGCGGTGCCAGTGCGGGTGCTCCAGGACATCGACGGCCTCAGTGTGGTGGAAGGCCTGGCCAGCGGTGACCAGGTGGTGGTGGACGGCCACTCGCGGCTGATGCCCGGCGCCCTGGTCGATATCCAGGAGCCGCGCCCGAGCCTGGCTCAGGCGGCGGAGCGGCAGCCGTGACGCCGCGCGCCGGGATTTCCGGCTGGTGCGTACGGCACCCGATCGCCACCGCGCTGCTGACCCTGGCCTCGCTGCTGCTGGGGCTGCTGGCGTTCCTCCGGCTCGGTGTGGCGCCGTTGCCGGAGGCGGACTTCCCGACCATCCAGATCAACGCCTTGCTGCCCGGCGGTAGCCCGGAAACCATGGCCTCGTCGGTGGCCACCCCCTTGGAAGTGCAGTTCAGCGCGATTCCCGGGATCACCGAGATGACTTCCAGCAGCGCCCTGGGCACCACCACCCTGACCCTGCAGTTCAGCCTCGACAAGAGCATCGACGTCGCCGCCCAGGAGGTCCAGGCGGCGATCAACGCCGCGGCGGGGCGGCTGCCGGTGGACATGCCGAACCTGCCGACCTGGCGCAAGGTCAACCCGGCGGACAGCCCGATCATGATCCTGCGGGTCAACTCGGAGATGATGCCGCTGATCGAACTCAGCGATTACGCCGAGACCATCCTCGCCCGCCAGCTCAGCCAGGTGAACGGCGTGGGGCAGATCTTCGTGGTCGGCCAGCAGCGCCCGGCGATCCGCATCCAGGCCCAGCCGGAGAAGCTCGCCGCCTACCAGCTGACCCTGGCCGACCTGCGCCAGTCGTTGCAGTCGGCCAGCGTCAACCTGGCCAAGGGCGCGCTCTACGGCGAGGGGCGGGTGTCGACCCTCGCGGCCAACGACCAGTTGTTCAACGCCAGCGACTATGACGACCTGGTGGTCGCCTACCGCCAGGGTGCGCCGGTGTTCCTCAAGGACGTGGCGCGGATCGTCTCGGCGCCCGAGGACGACTACGTGCAGGCCTGGCCGAACGGCGTGCCCGGGGTGGCGCTGGTGATCCTCCGCCAGCCTGGGGCGAACATCGTCGATACCGCCGACGCGATCCAGGCCGCATTGCCGCGCCTGCGCGAGATGCTCCCGGCGACCATCGAGGTAGACGTGCTCAACGATCGCACCCGGACCATCCGTTCGTCGCTGCACGAGGTCGAGCTGACCCTGCTGCTGACCATTGGCCTGGTGGTGCTGGTGATGGGCCTGTTCCTCCGCCAGCTGTCGGCGACCCTGATCGTCGCCACGGTGCTGGCGGTGTCCCTGAGCGCCAGCTTCGCGGCGATGTACGTGCTCGGCTTCACCCTCAACAACCTGACCCTGGTGGCGCTGATCATCGCCGTCGGCTTCATCGTCGACGACGCCATCGTGGTCGTGGAGAACATCCACCGACACCTGGAAGCGGGCGCCTCGAAGGTCGAGGCGGCGCTCAAGGGCGCGGCGGAGATCGGCTTTACCGTGATTTCCATCAGCTTCTCGCTGATCGCCGCGTTCATTCCCCTGCTGTTCATGGGCGGGATCGTCGGCCGGCTGTTCCGCGAATTCGCGGTCAGCGTGACGGTGGCGATCCTGATCTCGGTGCTCGCTTCGCTGACCCTGGCGCCGATGCTGGCTTCGCGCTTCATGCCGGCATTGCGGCATGCCGACGCGCCGAGAAAGGGCTTCGCCGAATGGCTGACCGGCGGCTACGAACGCGGCCTGCGCTGGGCGCTCGGGCACCAGCGGCTGATGCTGGTCGGCTTCGCCTTTACCGTGCTGGTGGCGGTGGCCGGCTACGTCGGGATTCCCAAGGGTTTCTTCCCCTTGCAGGACACCGCCTTCGTCTTCGGCACGAGCCAGGCTGCCGAGGATATCTCCTACGACGACATGGTCGCCAAGCACCGGCAACTGGCCGAGATCATCGCCAGCGACCCGGCGGTGCAGAGCTACAACCATGCGGTGGGCGTCACCGGCGGTAGCCAGAGCCTGGCCAACGGACGTTTCTGGATCGTCCTCAAGGACCGTGGCGAGCGCGATGTCTCGGTCGGCGAGTTCATCGACCGGCTGCGCCCGCAACTGGCCAAGGTGCCGGGAATCATGCTCTACCTGCGCGCGGCGCAGGACATCAACCTCAGTTCCGGACCCTCGCGGACCCAGTACCAGTACGCCCTGCGCAGCAGCGACAGCACCCAGCTGGCGCTCTGGGCGCAACGCCTCACCGAGCGCCTGAAGCAGGTGCCGGGGCTGATGGATGTGTCCAACGACCTGCAGGTCGGCGCCAGCGTCACCGCGCTGGACATCGACCGGGTGGCCGCGGCGCGTTTCGGCCTCAGCGCCGAGGATGTCAGCCAGACCCTCTACGACGCCTTCGGCCAGCGCCAGGTCGGCGAGTACCAGACCGAGGTCAACCAGTACAAGGTGGTCCTCGAACTCGATGCGCGCCAGCGCGGCCGCGCGGAAAGCCTGGACTGGTTCTACCTGCGCTCGCCGCTGAGCGGCGAGATGGTCCCGCTGTCGGCCATCGCCAAGGTCGCGGCGCCGCGCTCCGGGCCGCTGCAGATCAACCACAACGGCATGTTCCCGGCGGTCAACCTGTCCTTCAACCTGGCTGCCGGGGTGTCCCTCGGCGAGGCGGTGCAGGCGGTGCAGCGCGCCCAGGAGGAGATCGGCATGCCCTCGACCATTATCGGCGTGTTCCAGGGCGCGGCGCAGGCCTTCCAGAGCTCGCTGGCCTCGCAACCGCTGCTGATCCTCGCCGCGCTGATCGCGGTGTACATCATCCTCGGCGTGCTCTACGAGAGTTTCGTACATCCGCTGACGATCCTCTCGACCCTGCCCTCGGCGGGGATCGGCGCGGTGTTCCTGCTCTGGGCCTGGGGCCAGGACTTCTCGATCATGGCGCTGATCGGCATCGTGCTGCTGATCGGCATCGTCAAGAAGAACGGCATCCTCATGGTCGACTTCGCCATCGTCGCCCAGCGCGAGCAGGGCATGAGCGCGGAGCAGGCGATCTACCAGGCCTGCCTGACCCGTTTCCGGCCGATCATGATGACCACCCTGGCCGCGCTGCTGGGCGCGATACCCCTGATGATCGGCTTCGGCACCGGTTCCGAGCTGCGCCAGCCTCTGGGCATCGCGGTGGTCGGCGGGCTGCTGGTGAGCCAGGTGCTGACCCTGTTCAGCACGCCGGTGGTATACCTGGCCCTGGAGCGGCTGTTCCACCGGCGCGGGACGACGACCTCGGACGGCGGAACCGCTGGGGCGACGGCGACATGAGGCGTAACGGACGCGGCTTTCCTGGACGGCGGCGCGTGGCTAGGATGCAGGCAGGCATGCGTCCCGCCCGGGATGCGAAGGCGAACAGAGGATCGGGCGATAGATGCGGGTACTGATTGTCGAGGACGAGGCGAAGACGGCGGACTACCTGAACCGTGGCCTCAGCGAACAGGGGTTCACCGTGGACCTGGCGGACAACGGCATCGACGGTCGCCACCTGGCGCTCCATGGCGAGTACGACGTGATCGTGCTCGACGTGATGCTGCCGGGCGTCGACGGCTACGGCGTTCTGCGGGCGTTGCGCGAGCGGCGGCAGACCCCGGTGATCATGCTCACCGCGCGCGAGCGCGTGGAAGACCGGGTGCGCGGGCTGCGCGAGGGCGCCGACGACTACCTGATCAAGCCGTTCTCCTTCCTCGAACTGGTCGCCCGCCTGCAGGCCCTGACCCGGCGCGGCGGCAACCATGAAAGCCATTCGCAGATGCGCATCGCCGACCTGTCCATCGACCTGCTCAGCCGCAAGGTCTTCCGTGGCAACACCCGTCTGGAGCTGACTGCCAAGGAGTACGCGCTGCTCTGCGTGCTGGCCCAGCGCAGCGGCGAGATCCTGTCGAAGACGGCGATCGCCGAACTGGTCTGGGACATCAACTTCGATACCGACACCAATGTCGTGGAGGTGGCGATCAAGCGCCTGCGCGCCAAGCTCGACGGTCCGTTCGAGAACAAGCTGCTGCATACCATCCGGGGCATGGGCTACGTCCTGGAGAACCGTGCGCTGGCGGAGTCGGGCTGAGGTGGGCATGTCCTTGTCGACCCGCCTGGCGGGAATGTTCGCCGGCGCCGCGGTGGTGATCTTCGCCCTCATCGGCACCATGCTCTATTGCATCCTCGACCGCCAGACCGAGCGCCTGCAGCAGGGCGAGGTGGACGTGCGCTTCAACATGGTCTCGCGGATGCTCGACCATCCCGACCTGGCCGAGCGCTGGCCGCACCTGCAGGGCAAGCTGGACAACCTGAGCCAGGAGTACGAGCTGATCCGTTTCTGGATCGACAGCGACGACCCGCGCTATCACTACGGGCGCTTCAGCGAACCGGTGCAGCGGCTGATCGCCGATGGCGCCGGCCGCTACGAATTGGAGTTGCCGGAGCACCGGTACGCGCTGACTGCGCGGGTCGGCGTGTTGCCGGCGCGCGAGGGGCGGCCGCGGCTGACCTACGTCACCGCCATCGATAGCGCGGCGTTCCATGAGGCGCGGACCTCCACCCTGAAATGGCTGCTCGGCCTGTCCGCCCTCGGTGTGCTGCTGGCCTCGTTGCTTGGCCACTGGATCGCCCGCCTGGGCCTGTGGCCGGTGCATCGGCTGTCCGAGGAGGCCCGGCGGATCAGCCCGCGGCAGTTGTCGCAGCGCTTGCAGCTCTCGCCGCTGCCGGCCGAGCTGCGCGAGCTGGTGGGAGCGTTCAACGGCGCCCTGGACCGCCTGGAGCAGGCCTACGTGCGCCTGGAGTCGTTCAATGCCGACGTCGCCCACGAGCTGCGCACGCCATTGACCAACCTGATCGGCCAGACCCAGGTGGCGTTGTCCCGCGAACGCAGCGGCGAACATTACGAAGAGGTCCTGCAATCCAACCTGGAGGAGCTGGAGCGGCTGCGGGCGATCATCAACGACATGCTGTTCCTCGCCCGCGCTGACCAGGGACGCCTGGCCTGCGAGCGCGAGGAAACCTCGCTGGCCGGCGAGATCGCCACCACGGTGGATTTCCTCGAGGTGATCTTCGACGAGGCCGGGGTCGGTATCGAGGTGCGCGGCGAGGCCCGCGCGCTGGTCGAGCGCGCCCTGTTCCAGCGGGCGGTGACCAACCTGCTGTACAACGCCGCCCAGCACACCGCCGCCGGCGGCACGCTGCGGGTCGGCGTCGAGCGGCGCGGCGACGAAGTGCGGGTGGCGGTGAGCAACCCCGGCGTGCCGATCGCCGACGAGCACCGCAGGCACCTGTTCGAACGCTTCTATCGGGTCGACGCGGCGCGCAGCAACAGCGAGGCCAACCACGGCCTCGGCCTGTCCATCGTCAAGGCGGTGGCGAGCATGCACGGCGGTTCGGTGTTCGTCGACAGCGCGGACGGCTGGAACACCTTCGGCTTCACCGTGCTGAGCCCCGAGCGGCGCGGGCCCGGCGACCGCTTGCCGCTGGGCGAGGGCGATCCGGCGCTGTCCTGAGCGGGCCATCAGGCGTCGTGCGGCGGGCGGGTCTTCTGGCGGAGGATATAGATGCTGACCAGTACCGCGCTGGTCAGCATGAAGCCCTGGGCCCAGGGGCGTCGGACCAGGTAGCAGGAAAGGGCGATGCTGGCCCACATCAGGCCGATGGCGTAGACCTTGCCCTTGAGCGGGATGCCTTCGCCGTCGAGATAGTCGCGGATCCACGGGCCGAGCCGTGGATGGCCGACCAGCCAGTGGTAGAAGCGCGGCGAGCTGCGCATGAAGCAGGCCGCCGCGAGGAGCAGGAAAGGCGTGGTCGGCAGCACCGGCAGGAAGATGCCGATCACGCCCAGGGCTACGCTTAGGAAACCCACGGCCTGGAGGCTATAGCGCACCCAGGCGCGAGCGCTCGGGCGAATTTCCCGCTGCGCCACCGCGGCGCTCCTTAGTGCGTGCGCGGCTTGAGCAGGGCGGGCTTTTCTTCCGGCGCCTGGCAGAGCAGGAACAGGTTGGTCAGCAGGTCGGGAATCTGCGCGACCATGTCGTCCACCAGGTGGCGGTCGCGGGCGATCTCGTCGAACTCGGGCTGCTCGTCGAACAGGCCGGAGCCGACCATGATAGGCAGCAGCAGCTCGCTGACTTCCTCCTCGGCCTGCTCGAACCAGACTTCCTCGCGAAGGAACACGCCTTCCATGAAGCCGATGCACCAGCCGCGCAGGTCGGAGTCGTCCGGCTCGTCGCCGAGGTCGAGGTCGCAGGGCAGCTCGAGGTCTTCGTCGCTGGCCAGCACGCGGGTGATGTGCGCCTTGAGCTGCTCGAGGGAAGTCTCGATCTCCTGGCGCTCCTCATCGCTGCGGTAGTGCGGCGGTTCGGCGAACAGGGCGTCGATCCACTCCCGCTCCGGCACCTGCTCCGGGCAGATGGAGAGGGCGGTCAGGTAGCCGTGGGTCGCCACGTAGTCCAGCGCTTCTTCGTGCAGGTCATCGGCATCGAGGAAGGCTTGCAGACGGGACAGTTTTTCGGCGAAGGACATCAGGGTACTACCTCGGGAGGGATGCGGCTCTGGATTGTAGTCCAGACGGGACCTGCGGGCAAAGCGAGCGTGCCTGCTGCGGCGCCCTGGCGAGCGTTTCACGGACGCTCTCGGCGAAGTTGGCCCGGACCTTGCTCCATCCCTTGCGCAAGCCACGATGCAATCCCTTCGCAAATGGAGAATTCCCATGGCCGTCGCCCCTGGTGTGTTGTTGCCGCCGACGCCTGATGTAAAGCCCAAGGCCGCTGCGCCGAAGAGCCAGCAGAAAACGCCTGAGCCCAGTAACGACAAGACTTCCAGCTTCTCCGACATGTATGCCAAGGAGACCGCGAAGAAGCCCGCCGAGCGCGCCGACGGTCCCTCCAAGGGTTCGCGGGACAAGCCGCGGGACGCCGGCAAGGAGGCTGCCGAGGCGCAGCCGACGGATGCCGCCGGGCAACCGGCCGTTGCCGAAGACGGCAAGCCTTTGCCGGCCGACGGCCAGGCCAAGGCCGACGGCGAAGATAAAGTCGAAACGCCGGTCGATCCGCTGCAACTGCTCGGCCTCGGCGGCGCCGTGCCGATGCTCGACGAGAATACCCAGGCGACTTTGCTGCCGCCGGCCGTGCCGACGGCTAGCAGTGCTCCGGCCAGCCTGACCGAAGCCAGCAGCGACCCGACCCTGGTCAAGCTCAACGGCGTTCCGGCGGTGAACATGGCCTTGGAGCAGGGTGCCCAGGACGCCGCGCAGGCGGCGAAAGGCGGGCCGGCGAAGAGCGCCGATCCGCGCCAGGCGAACCTCGGCGATGCCCTTGCCAGCCTGACTTCCGACTCCTTGCCCAAGGCCGTCGACGGCAAGGCGCTCGAGGCCCAGTTGCAGCAGACCGCCGAGCCGGCCATCGCCAGCGCCGCCTCCGAGAGCCTGCTGGAGAGCAAGGCGGAGCCGCGCGGCGAGCCTTTCGCGGCCAAGCTCAACGGGCTGACCCAGGCCATGGCGCAGCAGGCCCTGACCAACCGTCCGGTGAACGGTACGGTGCCCGGCCAGCCGGTGGCGATACAGCAGAACGGCTGGAGCGAGGCGGTGGTGGACCGGGTGATGTGGATGTCCAGCCAGAACCTGAAGTCGGCGGAGATCCAGCTCGACCCGGCCGAGCTGGGACGCCTGGACGTGCGCATCCACATGACCGCCGACCAGACCCAGGTGACCTTCGCCAGTCCCAACGCCGGCGTTCGCGACGCCCTGGAAAGCCAGATGCACCGGCTGCGCGACATGTTCAGCCAGCAGGGCATGAACCAGCTCGACGTGAACGTCTCCGACCAGTCGCTGGCGCGGGGCTGGCAGGGCCAGCAGCAGGGCGAGGGCGGATCGGCGCGCGGACGCGGCTTGGCCGGCGAGGCCTCGGGCGATGAGGAAACCCTCGCCGGAGTCAGCGAGATCCGCAGCCGGCCGGGTGCGTCGGCGGCGCGCGGTCTGGTCGACTACTACGCCTGAGGCGAACGACTGCATTTCCCCTTTGGGCCTCCTGCGGGAGGCCTTTCTTTTTCCGGAGCGGGCAATTTCGCAAAAGACGGGGATGATTTCCTGTGGCCAGGCTGTAATATCCGCGCCGTCTATCATCTCGGACAGCCCTCCGGGGCTGGTCCCAGGAGGCGGGGCGGCGTTGCAGAAATGGCACAACCCTTGCTCTGCCCCTGTGAAACCCTTCATTTGACGCTATAGCGACGGATTTTTGGCATGGCTAAGAAAGAGGCGACACCCGCCGACGCGGGGGCTCCGAGCGGCGGCAAGAGCAAGCTGAAGCTGATCCTGCTGATCGTGGTCGGCCTGCTGCTGGCGATCGGCCTGTCGGTGGGCGGCACCTGGTTCTTCCTCAGCAAGTCGCTGAAGGCCGAGAAGACCGAGGAAGTCGCCAGCGAGGCGGCGAAGCCGGGCAAGCAGCCGGCGCTCTACGAGATCCTGGCGCCGGCCTTCGTCGTCAACTTCAACCAGAACGGCCGGCAGCGCTACATGCAGGTCGGCGTCGCGTTGATGGGGCGCGACAAGGCGCAGATGGACGCATTGCGCGAGCACATGCCGCTGGTTCGCAATAAACTGGTGATGCTGTTCTCGAGTCAGAGTTTCGACTCGCTGGTGACTCCGGTGGGCAAGGAAATGCTCCGCCAGCAGGCGACCGCCGGATTGCAGGAACTGGCCAAGAAGGAAACCGGCCAACTGGCTATCGAACAAGTGTTGTTCACCAATTTCGTGCTGCAGTAGGTATCCCATGGCCGTGCAAGATCTGCTTTCCCAGGATGAAATCGACGCGCTGTTGCACGGCGTCGACGATGGCCTGGTGGAAACCGAAGTCGAGGCGACGCCGGGATCGGTCAAGTCCTATGACCTGACCAGCCAGGACCGCATCGTCCGGGGCCGCATGCCGACCCTGGAGATGATCAACGAGCGTTTCGCCCGCTACACCCGCATCAGCATGTTCAACCTGCTGCGCCGTTCGGCCGACGTCGCGGTCGGCGGCGTGCAGGTGATGAAGTTCGGCGAGTACGTGCACTCGCTGTACGTTCCCACCAGCCTCAACCTGGTGAAGATGAAGCCGCTGCGCGGCACCGCGCTGTTCATCCTCGACGCCAAGCTGGTGTTCAAGCTGGTGGACAACTTCTTCGGCGGCGACGGCCGCCACGCCAAGATCGAGGGCCGCGAGTTCACCCCGACCGAACTGCGGGTGGTGCGGATGGTGCTGGAGCAGGCCTTCGTCGATCTGAAGGAAGCCTGGCAGGCGGTGCTGGAGATGAACTTCGAGTACGTCAACTCGGAGGTCAACCCGGCCATGGCCAACATCGTCAGTCCCAGCGAGGTGGTGGTGGTCTCCACCTTCCACATCGAACTGGACGGCGGTGGCGGCGACCTGCACATCACCATGCCCTATTCGATGATCGAGCCGATCCGCGAGATGCTCGACGCCGGTTTCCAGTCCGACCACGACGACCAGGACGAGCGCTGGATCAAGGCCCTGCGCGAGGACGTGCTGGACGTCCAGGTACCGCTCGGCGCCACCGTGGTCCGCCGCCAGCTCAAGCTGCGCGACATCCTGCACATGCAGCCGGGCGACGTGATCCCGGTGGAGATGCCGGAACACATGGTGATGCGCGCCAACGGCGTGCCCGCCTTCAAGGTCAAGCTGGGCGCCCACAAGGGCAACCTGGCGCTACAGATTCTCGAAGCGGTCGAGCGCTCGCGCTGACCGCTTCCCCCGGAGGAAAGACGAACCATGGCAGACGAAGAAAAAGTGACCACCGAGGAACAGGCACTGGCCGACGAGTGGGCGGCGGCGCTGGCCGAGGCGGGCGACGCCAGCCAGGACGACATCGATGCGCTGATGGCCCAGGGCGGCGCGACTCCCGTGGCGGAGCCGAGTACCCCGCGGGCGCCGATGGAAGAGTTCGGCGCTTCGCCGAAGGCACCGACCATTTCCGGCCTGGAGGGGCCCAATCTGGATGTGATCCTGGACATCCCGGTGACCATTTCCATGGAGGTCGGGCATACCGACATCAGCATCCGCAACCTGCTGCAGCTCAACCAGGGGTCGGTGATCGAACTCGATCGCCTGGCCGGCGAGCCGCTGGACGTACTGGTCAACGGCACCCTGATCGCCCACGGCGAGGTGGTGGTAGTGAACGAGAAGTTCGGCATCCGCCTGACCGACGTGATCAGTCCCAGCGAACGCATCAAGAAGCTGCGCTGACATGCGTCGCTACCTGTTCGCCGGCTTCCTGCCGGCACTCGCCTCGCTGAGCGCGCCGCTGTGCGCCGCCGAGGGGACGACGGGTGCCGCCGCGCCGACGGTGGGCGCCGCTTCCGGCGCCGCCGCGCAACTGGCCCAACTGGTGCTCGGCCTGGGCCTGGTGATCGGCCTGATCTTCCTGCTCGCCTGGCTGGTGCGCCGGGTGCAACAGGCCGGTCCGCGCGGCAACCGCTTGATCCGCACCCTTGCCAGCCAGCCGCTGGGTCCGCGCGACCGGCTGGTGCTGGTGCAGGTCGGTGAGGAGCAGATCCTGCTCGGCCTGACGCCCGGCCGGATCACGCCGTTGCACGTGCTCAAGGAGCCGGTACACCTGCCGGACGGCGAGCCGGCCACGCCGGAATTCGCCCAGCGCCTGCTGGAGCTGCTGAACAAGGACCCCAAGGGCAAGCCATGACTCCGCGCATCTCCCTGGCCGGCGCGCTCGCCGCGCTCTGCCTTCTGCTGCTGGCGCCGTGGCCGGCGCTGGCCGCCGACCCGACATCGATCTCGGCGATCACCGTGACCACCAACGGCCAGGGCCAGCAGGAGTATTCGGTCAGCCTGCAGATCCTGCTGATCATGACCGCGCTGAGCTTCATCCCGGCGTTCGTCATGCTGATGACCAGCTTCACCCGGATCATCATCGTCTTCTCCATCCTGCGCCAGGCGCTGGGCCTGCAATCGACGCCGTCGAACCAGGTGCTGGTGGGGCTGGCGCTGTTCCTGACCATGTTCGTCATGGCCCCGGTGTTCGACAAGATCAACAGCCAGGCCCTGCAGCCCTACCTGAACGAGCAGATTCCCGCCCAGGAAGCCCTGCAAAAGGCCGAGGTACCGCTGAAGGCGTTCATGCTGGCGCAGACTCGCACCTCCGACCTGGAGCTGTTCGTCCGCCTGTCCAAGCGCACCGACATCGGCAGCCCGGAGGCGACGCCGCTGACCATCCTGGTCCCGGCCTTCGTCACGTCCGAGCTGAAGACCGCGTTCCAGATCGGCTTCATGATCTTCATCCCGTTCCTGATCATCGACCTGGTGGTGTCCAGCGTGCTGATGGCGATGGGCATGATGATGCTGTCGCCGCTGATCATTTCCCTGCCGTTCAAGATCATGCTGTTCGTCCTGGTGGATGGCTGGGCGCTGATCATCGGGACGCTGGCGGGCAGTTTCGGCACCGTCTAGCGGTGCCGCCGGCTTGACGCGCCGCTGGCGCGCTGGAGAGAGACATGACCCCTGAGGTGGCACTCGACCTGTTCCGCGAGGCGTTGTGGCTGACGGCGATGATCGTCGGCGTGCTGGTGGTTCCGAGCCTGCTGGTCGGTCTCGTGGTGGCGATGTTCCAGGCCGCCACCCAGATCAACGAACAGACCCTGAGCTTCCTGCCGCGCCTGATGGTGATCCTGCTCACCCTGATCGTGCTGGGTCCCTGGCTGCTGCGGCAGCTGATGGAATACACCCAGACGCTGATCGGCAACATCCCGCTGCTGATCGGCTGATGCTGGAGCTGACCAACGCGCAGATCGGCGGCTGGATCGCCAGCTTCGTGCTGCCGCTGTTCCGGGTCGCGGCGCTGCTGATGACCATGCCGGTGATCGGCACCCAGCTGGTGCCGGTGCGGGTGCGACTGTACCTGGCGCTGGGCGTCTGCGTGGTGCTGGTGCCGAACCTGCCGCCGATGCCGCAGGTGGACGCGCTGAGCATGAAGGCCATGCTGCTGATCGGCGAGCAGATCCTGGTCGGCGCCTTGCTCGGCTTTTCCCTGCAGTTGCTGTTCCACGCCTTCGTGATCGCCGGGCAGATCATCTCGATGCAGATGGGCCTGGGCTTCGCTTCCATGGTCGACCCGGCCAACGGCGTCTCGGTGCCGGTGCTCGGCCAGTTCTTCACCATGCTGGTGACGCTGCTGTTCCTGGCGATGAACGGACACCTGGTAGTGTTCGAGGTAATCGCCGAGAGCTTCGTCACCCTGCCGGTGGGCGAGGGCCTGAGCGGCAACCATTTCTGGATCATCGCCGGCAAGCTCGGCTGGGTGATGGGCGCGGCGCTGCTGCTGGCGCTGCCGGCGATCACCGCGCTGCTGGTGGTGAACCTCGCCTTCGGCGCCATGACCCGCGCGGCGCCGCAGCTGAACATCTTCTCCATCGGCTTTCCGTTGACCCTGGTGCTGGGCCTGGTGATCCTCTGGATCGGCACCGCCGACCTGCTCAGCCAGTACCAGGTGCTGGCCGGCGAGGCCCTGCAATTCCTCCGTGAACTGGTGCGGGCGAGGTAGCCATGGCCGAGAGCGAGAGCGGGCAGGACAAGACAGAGGAACCCACGGAGAAACGCCGCCGCGAGGCGCGCGAGAAAGGGCAGTTGCCGCGTTCGCGGGAGCTGAACACCCTGGCCATCCTCATGGCCGGCGCCGGCGGCCTGCTGATCTACGGCGCCGACCTGGCGGGCGCCCTGTTGCGCCTGATGCGCAGCAATTTCGAGCTGTCCCGGGAAACCGCGATGAATACCGAGAGCATGCTGCAATTGCTCGGCGCTTCGGCCTACCTGGCGGCCCAGGGGCTCTGGCCGATCCTGCTGATGCTGCTGGTGGCGGCGATCGTCGGGCCGATCGCCCTCGGCGGCTGGCTGTTCTCGATGGACGCCCTGCAACCCAAGTTCAGCCGGCTCAACCCGCTGTCGGGGCTGAAACGGATGTTTTCCGCCAAGTCGCTGCTCGAACTGAGCAAGGCGCTGATCAAGTTCCTGGTGGTGCTGGCGGTGGCCCTGCTGGTGCTCTCCGCCGACCGCGACGCCCTCCTGGCCCTGGCGCACCAGCCGCTCGAGCAGGCGATCCTGCACAGCGTGCGGGTGGTCGGCTGGAGCGCCTTCTGGATGGCCTGCAGCCTGCTGCTGATCGCCGCGGTGGACGTGCCCTACCAGATCTGGGACAACCGCCAGAAGCTGCTGATGACCAAGCAGGAAGTCCGCGACGAATACAAGGACTCCGAGGGCAAGCCCGAGGTCAAGTCGAAGATCCGCCAGATGCAGCGCGAGATGGCGCAGAGACGGATGATGGCGGCGGTGCCGGAGGCCGACGTGGTGATCACCAACCCGACCCACTTCGCCGTAGCCCTGAAGTACGACCCGGCGGGCGGCGGGGCGCCGCTGCTGCTGGCCAAGGGCAACGATTTCCTGGCCCTGAAGATCCGCGAGGTGGCCCAGGAGCACAAGGTGATGGTCATGGAGTCGCCGGCGCTGGCGCGAGCGGTGTACTACTCCACCGAGCTGGACCAGGAGATTCCCGCCGGGCTCTATCTCGCCGTGGCCCAGGTACTGGCCTATGTCTACCAGCTCAAGCAGTACCAGGCCGGCAAGGGCAAGCGGCCGAGCCCGTTGAAGGACCTGCCGATCCCGCCGGACCTGCGTCGCGACGAGTGACCGGGCTGGAGCTGCGCGCCGCGCTGTGGCACCTTGGCCGGTACCCGCTCGGGATGAGAGCTTTGCCGTTCATGGATCGAACCTTGTCTGATCGTATTTTCCCGCCTGTCCTCCTGTTGCTCGCCCTGGCCTGGCTGCTGCCCTGGATGCCTGTGCACGCCGAAGCGCCGGCGGAATGGGTCACCTTGCCCCTGTCGGAGCGGGTGGTGGATGCCACCCACACGCTGGACGAGGCGACGCGCCAACGCTTGGTGGAGAAGCTCGAGGTGCTGGAGCGGCGACGCGGTGCGCAGATCGCGGTGGTGATGCTGCCGACTACCGGTACCCTCGATATCGAAGCCTTCTCCGACAAGCTGTTCCAGGCCTGGAAGCTCGGCCGCAAGGCGGTCGACGACGGTCTGCTGCTGGTGGTGGCCAAGGATGACCGGCGCATGCGCATCGAGGTCGGCTACGGCCTGGAGGGTGCGGTGCCCGACGTGGTCGCCGGACGGATCATTCGCGAGCGGATGGCCCCGGCATTTCGCGAGGGCGACTACGCCGGCGGGATCGAGGCCGCGGTGGACGAGCTGATCCGCCTGGTCGACGGCGAAACGCTGCCGGCGGCCGCGTCGTCGGGTGCGCCGAAAGTCTCGCTGGGGCAATTGCCGGCGGAAGCCTGGGCGCTGCTGGTCGCCTTCATCTACGGATCGTTGGCCGGAGTGCTGTTGAGTGCCCGGGCGCTGCGCTGGCCCTGGCTGCTCGGCGGGGCGCTGCTCTGCTGGCTGCTGGGCACGCTGGCCGGCGCTTCCGGCGAATGGATGAGCGTGCTGCTGGTCGCTCCGCTGTGCATGCTGGTCGGCGGCGCGACCTTCGGCGCGCTGTGGACGGTGCGCCCGGCCTTCTACCTGGTGATCGGCGTACTGGTCTATGTAGCCCTGCTCGGGCTGGCGGCGCATTGGTTCAGCGCGGTGTCCTTCATCTACGGCCTGCTGTGGCCGGCCGGGGTGCTGATGCTGGCGGTTCTCTGCTGGTCGAACTACCGCCTGATGCGCTCGCTATGGCGCGAGCGGCGGAAAAGTTTCCACCGCCGACTGTGGGCGTTGCTGGCGGCCTACCTGCTGCTCGGATTGCTGTCCGGTGGCCTGGACGCACCGCTGGTCTGGCTGGCCCTGCTACCGTTCCAGCTCATGCTCGGGCTGCTGGTGTTCGGCCAGGTACGCCTGAGTGGGGGTGGTGGAGGCTCGTCGGGAAGCTCCGGCGGCGGTTCCTCCTCCTCTTCCTCCTCGTCGTCCGGCGGCTTTTCCGGGGGCGGTGGTTCCAGCGGCGGAGGCGGTGCCTCGGGCAGTTGGTAATGGGTTCCCGTTCATTTCATTCGGAGACAAGGATGTCTGCAATCACGCGTTATCTCGCCATGCTTCGGCTGTTCGGCATGCTGCTCTGCGCCGCCGCGATTCCCTCCGTTGCCACCGCGACGGTGCCGGTCACCGTCGCGGTGGCAGCGTCCGATGTCGAGGAGGAGGCCGTGGAGGCATCGGCGGTCGGCGCCGAGGCCGAGGCAGCGCGCGATGCGGGCTACGAGTCCGCGGAGGTTCCGGCGCCGGCGCGGCGGGTGACCGACCTTACCGCGACCCTCGACGCCGCCGAGCGTGCCCGCCTGGAAGCTTCGCTGGCCGCGCTGGAGGCCCGGAAGGGTGCCCAGGTAGCGATCCTGATGGTGCCCAGCACCTATCCGGACAGCATCGAGGCCTATGCGACGCGGGTATTCGAGGCGTGGAAGCTGGGGCGCAAGGGGATCGATGACGGCGTCCTGGTGCTGGTGGCGAAGGACGACCGGCGCATGCGCATCGAAGTCGGCTATGGCCTGGAAGGAACGATCACCGACATCGATGCCGGGCGGATCATCCGCGAATACATGACCCCTGCGTTCCGTCAGCAAGACTACGCCGGCGGCCTGGAAGCGGCGGCGCAGCGCCTGGTACGACTGATCGACGGCGAGGCGTTGCCGCCGCCGCCGCGCGACCCGCTGGAGCCCGGCGCGGTACGGCAGACCCTGGCTATCGCATTCCTGCTCGGCGCTCTCGGCGGGGTGGCGCTGCTGGTACGCCCGCGCGCCTGGTACTGGACCCTGGGTACGGTAGTGGCGCTCGCTGCGGCGTTGGCACTGGGGCGACACTGGCCGGCAGGGGCGATGGTGGCGCTGGCGGAGATGGTGGCGGTCCTGGGCGTCGGCTTCGGCGCCTTGCTCAAGTATTCGCGCGGTGCCCGCTGGTTCTTCGCCATTCTTGTGCTCTATGCGCTGGGGCTGTTCTGGGCCTACGGCCGTTATGGCCTGCCGGTGCTTCATTACGGATTGGCCGTGCCGCTTTCGCTGGGGCTGACCCTGCTGATGCTGGCCGGTGCCTGGCAGGGGCTGCGCAGAGGACGGCGCTGGGCCTACCTGCCGGGCCTGCTCGGCCTGCTGCTGACCCTGGCCCTGGAGTGTCTGCTGTTGCTGGTGGACGACCCGCTGAACAGCATCGAGGCGCTGATCATCCTGCCCGCCGCTTGCCTGCCGCTGCTCATCGGTTGCAATTTCAGCGCCGGCGGCTCGGGGGGAGGGCGTCGGCGCGGCGGCGATTACGCTAGCTCATCGGGTTCCTCGTCTTCCTCGTCGTCGAGTTCGTCCAGTTCGTCTTCGGACTCGTTCTCCGGCGGCGGAGGCTCGAGTGGCGGTGGTGGCGCCTCCGGCAGTTGGTGATTGGCGAAAACCCTTTTTCAATCAATGAATTGAAAAGTTGGAACGGTTCCTGCAATGACCCGCCCGACGCGCATTCCGGCGTCAAAAGTTTGTTCGGCGCCCACCTACGGGCGCCATACGCAGGGCAGGGGAGTCGAGAGTGGATCGCACGCAACTGATCAGCAATGTGCGCAGCAACCTGGCGGGGCTGGGGCGCGGCAGCCTCGGCGTGCCGATCCTGCTGCTGGCCATGCTGGCGATGATGACCCTGCCGATCCCGCCATTCCTGCTGGACGTGCTGTTCACCTTCAACATCGCCCTGTCCATCGTCGTCCTGCTGGTCTGCGTGTACGCCCTGCGGCCGCTGGACTTCGCCGTGTTCCCGACCATCCTGCTGGTGGCGACCCTGTTGCGCCTGGCGCTGAACGTTGCCTCGACCCGCGTGGTGTTGCTCCACGGCCACGACGGCCATGGCGCCGCGGGCAAGGTGATCCAGGCCTTCGGCGAAGTGGTGATCGGCGGCAACTACGTGGTCGGGGTGGTGGTGTTCGCGATCCTCATGATCATCAACTTCGTGGTGGTGACCAAGGGCGCCGGGCGGATTTCCGAAGTCAGCGCGCGCTTCACCCTGGATGCCATGCCCGGCAAGCAGATGGCCATCGACGCCGACCTCAACGCCGGCCTGATCGAGCAGGAGGAAGCCAAGAAGCGCCGCAGCGAGGTGGCCCAGGAGGCCGACTTCTACGGTTCGATGGACGGTGCCAGCAAGTTCGTCCGCGGTGACGCCATCGCCGGCCTGCTGATTCTCTTCATCAACCTGATCGGCGGCGTCGCCATCGGCATGATCCAGCATTCGATGTCCTTCGGCGACGCCGGCAAGGTCTACGCCCTGCTGACCATCGGTGACGGCCTGGTGGCACAACTGCCGTCGCTGCTGCTGTCGACCGCGGCGGCGATCATGGTGACGCGGGTCTCCAGTTCCGAGGACATGGGCCAGCAGGTCAACCGGCAGATGTTCGCCTCGCCCAAGGCGCTGGCGATTTCCGCGGCGATCCTGATCGCCATGGGCGCCGTGCCGGGCATGCCGCATGTTTCCTTCATCGGCCTCGGCGCCCTGGCCGGCGCTGCCGCCTACTGGATCTGGCACCGGCAGAACAAGGCCAAGCAGGTCGCTGAGCAGGAGGTGCAGCGCCAGCAGGAGCTGCTGCCGGCGCAGCGCGCCCAGGAGGTCAAGGAACTGGGTTGGGACGACGTCACCCCGGTGGACATGGTCGGCCTGGAAGTCGGCTACCGGCTGATCCCGCTGGTCGACCGCAACCAGGGCGGGCAACTGCTGGCGCGGATCAAGGGCGTACGCAAGAAGCTGTCCCAGGAGCTGGGCTTCCTGATGCCCTCGGTGCACATCCGCGACAACCTCGACCTGCTGCCCAACGCCTACCGTCTGACCCTGATGGGGGTCAGCGTGGCCGAAGCGGAGATCTATCCCGATCGCGAGCTGGCGATCAACCCCGGCCAGGTATTCGGCAGCCTCAACGGCATCGCCGGCAAGGACCCGGCCTTCGGCCTGGAGGCGGTATGGATCGAGCCCGGCCAGCGCGACCAGGCGCAGTCGCTGGGCTACACCGTGGTGGATGCGAGCACCGTGGTCGCCACTCACCTGAACCAGGTGCTGCACAAGCACGCCCACGAGCTGCTGGGCCATGAAGAAGTGCAACAGCTCCTGCAATTGCTCGCGCGCAGCTCGCCGAAGCTGGCGGAAGAGCTGGTGCCGGGGCTGATTTCCCTGTCCACCCTGCTCAAGGTCCTGCAGGCGCTGCTCCAGGAGCAGGTGCCGGTGCGCGACATCCGTACCATCGCCGAGGCCATCGCCAACGTCGCTCCACGGAGTCAAGATCCCGGCGCGATGGTCGCCGCGGTTCGCGTCGCGTTGTCCCGCGCAATCGTGCAAAGCATTGTCGGGCTTGAGCCGGAGCTGCCTGTGATCACGCTCGAGCCGAGGTTGGAACAGATTTTGCTGAACAGCATGCAGAAGGCCGGACAAGGCTCCGAGGACGGCATGTTGCTGGAGCCGGGGATGGCCGAGAAGCTGCAACGCTCGCTGATCGAGAGCGCACAACGCCAGGAGATGCTCGGTAAGCCGGCGATCCTGCTGGTTGCCGGACCGATCCGCTCGATGATGTCGCGCTTCGCGCGGATGGCGGTGCCCAGCATGCATGTGCTGGCCTACCAGGAAATCCCGGACAACAAGCAAGTCACCATCGTCGCGACGGTGGGACAGAACTGAACGAGGGCTGCGCCGGCTCCAGGGCCGGCACACCGGGCAACCTGAGGTTGCCGGCAAGACTACTGAACTGAGGGGTTCGGGCAATGCAAGTCAAACGCTTCTTCGCCGCCGATATGCGCCAGGCCATGAAACTGGTCCGCGACGAACTGGGTCCGGACGCCGCGATTCTCGGCAACCGCCGGGTCGCCGGCGGCATCGAGCTGACCGCGGCGCTGGATTACCAGGCCCCGCCGGCGCCGAGCAAGCCCAACCCGGCGCTGGAAGTGGAGCTGCGCAAGACCCAGGCGCGGATCGCAGAGGCGCGCGCCGAGTTGACGGCGCGTCCGGCGGAAACCCAGCGCAAGGACCGTCAATTGTTCGCCGAGGAGAAGCCGGCGCGTCCGTCCCTGGCCGAGTCCATGACGGCGGCGCAGGCCAAGCCCCAGGCGGGCGGCCAGACCCTCGAGGCAATGCGTTTCGAACTGAACGGCCTGCGCGAGCTGATCGAGGTACAACTGGGTTCCATCGCCTGGGGCCAGTTGCAGCACCAGCGTCCGCAGCAGGCCAATCTCTGGCGGCGCCTGCAGCGCATGGGCTTGCCGGCGGAGCTGAGCAAGCCGTTGCTGGAGCGGGTCGCCGCGGTGGGCGATACGCGCCAGGCCTGGCGCATGCTGTTGGCGCACCTGTCGCGTGCCGTGCAGACCCCCGAGCAGGACCCGCTCGACGCGGGCGGCGTACTGGCCCTGGTCGGCCCGGCAGGTGCCGGCAAGACCACCACCCTGGCGAAGATGGCCGCGCGCTACGTCCTCAAGTACGGCGCCCAGAGCCTGGCGCTGGTGAGCATGGACAGCTACCGGATCGGCGCCCAGGAGCAGATCAAGACCCTCGGTCGGATCCTCAACGTACCGGTGACCCTGGTCGATCCCGGCCAGTCGCTGATCCAGGCCCTGGCGCCGCTGGCGCGCAAGCGCATGGTGCTGATCGATACCGCCGGCCTGCCGGCCAGCGACCCGGCATTGCGCATGCAGCTCGAGGCACTGGCGTCGCCGAGCCTGAACGTGAAGAATTACCTGGTGATGGCCACCACCAGCCAGAGCCAGGTGCTCAAGTCGGCCTACCAGACCTATCGGCACTGCGGGCTGGCGGGTTGCATCCTGACTAAGCTGGACGAGGCGGGCAGCCTCGGTGAATCGATGGCGCTGGCTATCGCCCAGCGTCTCCCGGTAGCCTATCTGGCGGATGGGCCGCGGATTCCGGACGACCTGCAGGTGGCGCGCAGTCACCAACTGGTCAGCCGGGCGGTGAGCCTGCAGGCACCGGAAGAGCCCAGCGAGGACGCCATGGCCGAGATGTTCGCCGGGCTCTACCAGCAACCGGCGCGGCGTGCCGGCTGAGGACGTGGGAAGAACCGCGCGTGGCGCGGGTGACGGAAGCGAAGGTGGCTTCCGCCGGGCCGGGAGCGATGGCGCATCGTTCCCGCCAATACCGGAGAGCGCTGGAAGGGGCGTTCCGGGAAGACGACAACACAAGGTATGAAGCAGATGGGTAGCATGCATCCCGTACAGGTGATCGCAGTAACTGGCGGCAAGGGCGGCGTCGGCAAGACCAATGTGTCGGTGAACCTGGCACTGGCTCTGGCCGATCTCGGCCGTCGCGTCATGCTGCTGGATGCCGACCTCGGCCTGGCCAACGTCGACGTCCTGCTGGGACTCACGCCCAAGCGCACCCTGGCCGACGTGATCGAGGGACGCTGCGAACTGCGCGATGTCCTCCTCCTCGGTCCCGGTGGCGTGCGCATCGTTCCCGCGGCCTCCGGCACGCAGAGCATGGTGCACCTCTCGCCGATGCAGCATGCGGGGCTGATCCAGGCGTTCAGCGATATCAGCGACAACCTCGATGTCCTGGTCGTCGACACTGCCGCCGGGATCGGCGATTCGGTGGTCAGTTTCGTCCGCGCCGCGCAGGAGGTGCTGCTGGTCGTCTGCGACGAGCCGACCTCGATCACCGATGCCTACGCCCTGATCAAACTGCTCAACCGCGACCACGGCATGACCCGCTTCCGGGTCCTGGCCAACATGGCCCACAGCCCGCAGGAAGGACGCAACCTGTTCGCCAAACTGACCAAGGTCACTGACCGTTTCCTCGACGTCGCACTACAGTATGTAGGTGTCATCCCTTACGACGAGTCGGTACGCAAGGCCGTGCAGAAACAGCGAGCCGTATACGAGGCATTCCCCCGCTCGAAGGCGTCCCTGGCCTTCAAGGCGGTCGCGCAGAAGGTCGATAGCTGGCCGCTGCCGGCCAACCCGCGCGGGCACCTGGAGTTCTTCGTCGAACGACTGGTCCAACACCCCGCGACAGGTTCGGCCGTATGACAGCGGCCTCTGGAGTGCGTATGTATAGCAAGGCGCAAGCGCAGAACTCCCAGGAGCAACTGATCCAGCGTTACGCACCACTGGTCAAGCGCATCGCCTATCACCTGCTCGGCCGCCTGCCGGCCAGCGTGCAGGTGGAGGACCTGATGCAGGCCGGCATGATCGGCCTGCTCGAGGCCGCGAAGAAATACGACGCCGGCAAGGGCGCCAGCTTCGAGACCTATGCCGGCATCCGCATCCGCGGGGCCATGCTCGACGAGGTCCGCAAGGGCGACTGGGCGCCGCGTTCGGTGCACCGCAACACGCGCATGGTGACCGACGCGATCCGCGCGATCGAGGCGAGAACCGGACGCGACGCTAAAGATCACGAAGTTGCTGCCGAACTCCAATTGAGCCTCGAAGATTACTACGGCATCCTCAGCGACACGCAGGGCAGCCGCCTGTACAGCTTCGACGACCTGTTGCAGGACGGCGAACATGGATTGCCGGAAGACACCAGCCTCAGTCACAACGAACCGATCCACGGCCTGCTCGACGAACGTTTCCAGGCGGCCCTGGCGGATGCCATCGCCAAGTTGCCGGAGCGCGAGCGCCTGGTGCTGGCGTTGTATTACGACGAGGAACTCAACCTCAAGGAGATCGGCGAGGTACTGGGCGTCAGCGAATCGCGGGTCAGCCAGTTGCACAGCCAGTGCGCCGCGCGTTTGCGCGCGCGCCTGGCCGATTGGCGGTCGGCCTGAACCGGCCTCGACCGCAGCTTGTAACCGTTAACGCAAAAGAATGTGTGGCGCGTCCCCTGGGGCGCGCTCTGGTCTGTACGGAGGTTTACTTGGACAAGAACATGAAAATTCTCATCGTGGACGACTTTTCCACGATGAGACGCATCATCAAGAACCTCTTGCGGGACTTGGGCTTCACCAATACCGCCGAGGCCGACGACGGCACCACGGCGCTGCCGATGCTGCACAGCGGCAATTTCGACTTTCTCGTCACCGACTGGAACATGCCGGGCATGACCGGCATCGATCTGCTGCGCGCGGTTCGCGCCGACGAGCGCCTCAAGCACCTGCCGGTGCTGATGGTCACCGCCGAGGCCAAGCGCGACCAGATCATCGAAGCGGCCCAGGCCGGGGTCAACGGCTATGTGGTCAAACCCTTCACCGCTCAGGTCCTGAAGGAAAAGATCGAGAAGATTTTCGAGCGGGTCAACGGCTGAAGCCGGCCAAGAGGGTGTCATGGTGCTTGGTAACGATTCCACGGGCGACGAATTCGAATCGACCCTGAAAAAACATGCGCGCGAACTGGTGGACTGTCTCGAACGGGGGCACTTCCAGCAGGCGGTGCAATTGATCCAGGAGCTCAGCCAGGCCAGGGACCGTGGCCTCTACCAGGAAGTGGGCAAGCTGACCCGCGAACTGCACAACGCCATCGTCGATTTCCAGATCGACCCGCATTCCCCCCACGCGCAGGAAATGTCGCAGATCGCCGATGCCACCGATCGTCTTTCCTACGTAGTGGAAATGACCGAGAAGGCCGCCAACCGGACCATGGACCTAGTGGAGCAGAGCGCCCCGCTGGTCAACCAGTTGGGCGACGATTCGCGGGAGCTGCACCAGGAGTGGCAACGCTTCATGCGCCGGGAAATCGACGCTGACGGCTTCCGCGAGCTGGCCAAGCGCATCGAACAGTTCCTCGTGCGCAGCGGCGAGAACGCCGGCCAGTTGTCCTCGCAGCTCAATGACATCCTGCTGGCGCAGGATTACCAGGACCTGACCGGCCAGGTGATCAAGCGTGTCACCAAGCTGGTCACCGAGGTCGAGAGCAACCTCGTGAAGCTGGTCTGGATGGCCGGCCAGGTGGACCGTTACGCCGGAATCGAGCACGACCACGTGAGCATGCGCCACCAGGCCGCGCTGGAGCGTTCGGCCAAGGGCGAGGGGCCGCAGGTCGCCGCGGAAAAACGAGAGGATGTGGTGTCCGGGCAGGATGACGTGGACGATCTGCTGTCCAGCCTGGGTTTCTGACCCGCCCGGCTCAAGACTGCGGCATCGCTGCCGTTAAGTAAGCATTGAACGCTGGCATCCGCGGGCTGCTGGCACAGCCTTCGTCATGCCGGTGATCCCGGCGGGCGGGCTGAAGTCGGTCCGGAAAGCCGGGCCGGTATTTCCGGCAGGACAGCGGTCCTGCCGATCCTTTCGAGTAACACGTCTCTGGGAGCAGCCGAATGAGCTTCGACGCCGATGAAGAAATCCTCCAGGACTTCCTGGTTGAGGCCGGCGAGATTCTCGAGCAATTGTCCGAGCAACTGGTCGAGCTGGAGAGCCGGCCGGACGATATGGACCTGCTCAATGCCATTTTCCGTGGGTTCCATACGGTCAAGGGCGGTGCCGGCTTCCTCCAGCTGAACGCGCTGGTGGAATGCTGCCACATTGCGGAAAACGTCTTCGATATCCTGCGCAAGGGCGAGCGGCGCGTCAGCTCCGAACTGATGGATGTGGTGCTGCAGGCGCTGGATACGGTCAACGCGATGTTCGACCAGGTGCGCGAGCAGTCCGAACCGACCCCGGCGACGCCCGAGCTGCTGGCGGCCCTTGCCCGCCTGGCCGAGCCCGAGGGCGCCGAGCCCGCGGAACCTGTGCAAGCGCCACCGGCGGCCGTTCCGCCAGCCGAGCCTGCGGCGCCGCCGGAAGCGCCCGCGCAGAGTGCCTCCAGCGATATCACCGACGACGAGTTCGAGCAGTTGCTGGATGCTCTGCAGGGCGACGAAGCGCCGGCCTCCGCCGTTGCAGAAGCGCCCGCGGCTCCCGCTGGCGACGAGATCAGCGACGCCGAGTTCGAGGCGTTGCTCGACCAGTTGCACGGCAAGGGCAAGTTCGTCCCGCCGGCGGTCTCGGCCGAGCCTGCGCAAGTCCCCGCCGAGGCGGTCGAGCCGGCCGCGGCTGCCGCTGGTGACGATATCAGCGACGACGAGTTCGAGGCGCTGCTCGACGAACTGCACGGCAAGGGCAAGTTCGGCGATGTCCCGGAAGCCGCCGGCACACCCGCCGCACCGGCTGCCGCGGCTCCAGCGGCTGCGCCGGCGGAGCAGGGCAAGGCGCCGGCCGCCGCGGGCGGCGATGAGATCAGCGACGACGAGTTCGAGTCGCTGCTCGACGAACTGCACGGCAAGGGCAAGTTCAACGGCGCCTCCGAGGCCGTGGCGGCTGCCGCGGCGGTAGCCAAGAACATCGCAGCGAAGAGTCCCGCGGCGAAACCGGTCGCTCCGGCCAAGGCCGCCGCCGCGCGTCCGGCGGCGCCCGACAGGCCCGCGGCAAGCGAGGCGGAGACCACCGTGCGGGTGGATACGGCGCGTCTCGACGAGATCATGAACATGGTCGGCGAGCTGGTGCTGGTGCGTAACCGCCTGGTGCGCCTGGGCCTGAACAGTGGCGACGAGGCCATGGCCAAGGCCGTGGCCAACCTCGACGTGGTCACCGGCGACCTGCAGATGTCGGTGATGAAGACCCGCATGCAGCCGATCAAGAAGGTCTTCGGCCGCTTCCCGCGCCTGGTTCGCGACCTGGCGCGGAACATGAAGAAAGAGATCAACCTGGAGCTGGTGGGCGAAGAGACCGACCTCGACAAGAACCTGGTCGAGGCCCTCGCCGATCCGCTGGTGCACCTGGTGCGCAACGCCGTCGACCACGGCATCGAGAGTCCGGAGGAGCGCGAGGCCGCCGGCAAGCCGCGGGTCGGCCAGGTGGTGCTGTCAGCGGAGCAGGAGGGTGACCACATCCTCCTGATGATCACCGACGACGGCAAGGGCATGGACGCCGAGGTGCTGCGCAACAAGGCGGTGGAGAAGGGCCTGCTGGAGCGCGATGCGGCGGACCGCCTGACCGACCTGGAGTGCTACAACCTGATTTTCGCCCCGGGTTTCTCGACCAAGACCGAGATTTCCGACGTGTCCGGCCGCGGTGTCGGCATGGACGTGGTGAAGACCAAGATTTCCCAGCTCAACGGCACGGTCAACGTGTTTTCGCAGAAGGGGTCCGGCTCGAAGATCGTCATCAAGGTGCCGCTGACTTTGGCGATCATGCCTACCCTTATGGTGATGCTGGGCAGCCAGGCGTTCGCCTTCCCGCTGGTCAACGTCAACGAAATCTTCCATCTTGACCTGTCGCGCACCAATGTCGTGGATGGCCAGGAAGTGGTGATCGTCCGCGACAAGGCCTTGCCGCTGTTCTATCTCAAGCGCTGGCTGGTGCCGAGTGCGGCCCACGAAGAGCAGGGTGAGGGACACGTGGTGATCCTGTCGGTCGGCACCCAGCGCATCGGTTTCGTCGTCGACCAGTTGGTGGGACAAGAAGAAGTGGTGATCAAGCCACTCGGCAAGATGTTGCAGGGCACCCCCGGCATGGCGGGCGCCACCATCACCGGGGACGGGCGCATCGCCCTGATCCTCGATGTGCCGAGCATGCTCAAGCGTTACGCACGGCGCATCTGACGCCGCGTATGGGTTTCCGGCGGCGCAGGAGCGTCGCCCTCTGAGGAGTAGCTATGGCAGTCAAAGTCCTGGTGGTGGACGATTCGGGGTTCTTCCGCCGCCGTGTCTCGGAGATTCTCTCCGCCGATGGACAGATCCAGGTGGTCGGCACCGCCACCAATGGCCGCGAGGCCATCGAGCAGGCGCTGGCCCTGAGACCCGATGTGATCACCATGGATTACGAGATGCCGCTGATGGACGGCATCACCGCGGTACGGAACATCATGCAGCGTTGCCCGACCCCGGTCCTGATGTTCTCCTCGCTGACCCACGAGGGCGCGCGGGTGACCCTGGATGCACTGGACGCTGGAGCGGTCGACTACCTGCCGAAGAATTTCGAGGACATCTCGCGCAACCCGGACAAGGTCCGCCAGTTGCTCTGCGAGAAGGTCCTGACCATCGCCCGTAGCAATCGTCGCTCGATCAGCCTGCCGCCGCTGCCTTCGGCCACCTCGTCCAGCCATGCGCCGGCGTCGTCCTCCAGCGTCGGCGCGAGCGCGCGTGTTGGTGCCGGCGCGTCGCCGGCCCCGGCGTCGACCTCGGCGGCGCCGAAGCGCAAGGCCTACCGGCTGGTCGCGATCGGTACCTCCACCGGTGGACCGGTTGCCTTGCAGCGGGTGCTGACCCAGTTGCCGGCCAACTTCCCGGCGCCGCTGGTACTGATCCAGCACATGCCGGCGGCCTTCACCAAGGCCTTCGCCGAGCGCCTCGACAAGCTGTGCCGGATCAACGTCAAGGAGGCGGAGGACGGCGACATCCTGCGTCCCGGCCTGGCGCTGCTGGCGCCGGGCGGCAAGCAGATGATGGTCGACGGCCGCGGCACGGTGCGCATCCTCCCCGGCGACGAACGCCTGAACTACAAGCCCTGCGTCGACGTGACCTTCGGCTCGGCGGCCAAGGCCTACAACGACAAGGTCCTGGCGGTGGTCCTCACCGGCATGGGCGCCGACGGGCGCGAGGGTGCGCGCCTGCTCAAGCAGGGCGGCAGCCAGGTGTGGGCGCAGGACGAGGCCAGTTGCGTGATCTACGGGATGCCGATGGCCGTGGTCAAGGCCAACCTGGCGGACGCGGTGTACGGGCTCGACGACATCGGCCGGCACCTGGTCGAGGCGTGCCAGTAAGCGTGCGTGCAGGAATGAGGAGACTGCCTTCGATGGCCACCCACGTGACGAGCTGCGCGCGCCTTCGCCGAGCCGAGGGGACGCGCTGATGGATGTGCTCAGCCTGGTCGGGATCATCCTGGCGTTCGTCGCCATCGTCGGCGGCAACTTTCTCGAGGGCGGCCACGCCGGAGCCCTGCTCAACGGTCCGGCGGCGCTGATCGTGATCGGCGGCACCCTGGCCGCGGCGCTGTTGCAGACCCCGGTGAACGTGCTCAAGCGCGGCCTGGGCATGCTCGGCTGGGCGTTCTTCCCGCCGCGCGAGGATCTTTCCGGGGGAATCGACCGGATCGTCTCCTGGAGCATGACCGCGCGCAAGGAAGGCCTGCTCGGCCTGGAGAGCATCGCCGATGCGGAGCCCGATCCCTATGCGCGCAAGGGCCTGCAACTGCTGGTGGACGGCGCCGAGCCGGAAGTCATCCGCAGCATCCTCGAGGTCGACCTGTTCACCCAGGAAAGTCGCGACCTGCAGGCCGCCAAGGTGTTCGAGAGCATGGGCGGCTATGCGCCGACCATCGGCATCATCGGCGCGGTAATGGGCTTGATCCATGTGATGGGCAACCTGGCCAACCCGGCGCAGCTCGGCAGCGGCATCGCCGTGGCCTTCGTCGCCACCATCTATGGCGTCGGCTTCGCCAACCTGCTCCTGCTGCCGATCGGCAACAAGCTGAAAACCCTGGTACTGCGCCAGTCGCGCTACCGCGAGATGCTCCTGGAGGGCCTGCTGTCCATCGCCGAGGGCGAGAACCCGCGTTCCATCGAGTTGAAGCTGCAAGGCTTCATGGACTGACCGGAGCCGAGCATGCAGCGCCGCCGTCGCCACCAGGAGGAACACGAGAACCACGAACGCTGGCTGGTTTCCTATGCCGACTTCATCACCCTGCTGTTCGCCTTCTTCGTGGTGATGTATTCGATTTCCTCGATCAACGAGGGTAAGTACAAGATCCTCTCGGAGACCCTCACCGGCGTGTTCAACCAGCCCGACCGCTCGTTGAAGCCGATTCCCATCGGCGACGAGCGGCCGCGCACCACCGAGCCGGAGCGCACCAGCGTCGAGGAGCAGCCCAGCGACAACGCGGCCAGCGCCGACTCGCTGGAGCGGATCGCCGACAGCGTGCGCGATGCCTTCGGCGACTTGATCGCCTCCGACCAGTTGAGCGTGCGCGGTAACGAGCTGTGGATCGAGATCACTCTCAATTCCAGCCTGCTGTTTCCCAGCGGCGATGCGCTGCCCAACGATGCCGCCTTCGATATCGTCGAGAAGGTCGCCAAGATCCTGGCGCCCTACAAGAACCCGATCCATGTCGAGGGCTTCACCGATGACGTGCCGATCCATAGCCCGCGCTATCCCACCAACTGGGAACTGTCGGCGGCGCGGGCGGCGAGCATCGTCCGCCTGCTCGGCAACGATGGGGTCGAGCCGTCGCGGATGGCTGCGGTGGGCTATGGTGAATTTCAGCCGGTGGCGGACAATGCCAGCGCCGAGGGGCGGGCGAAGAATCGCCGGGTGGTGCTGGTGATCTCGCGCAACCTGGAGGTGCGGCGCAGCGTCAGCGGGGTCGGCAGCGGCAAGGCGCAACCGGATTCGGCGCTCCGCCACGCAGGCTCGGCAGCTGGCACGCAAGCTGCAGATACTGGCGGTACGCCGGCGCTCGCGCCGGCAACCGTCAATTCCCCGTCGCCTTCGCCATGAGCGCGCGAACCATGGTTTGCGTACGGGCGCCGGGGCCGAACTGGCCATTAGCGCGGCCCCAACCGGGTAGACCCATGCCAGGAAGAGTAGAGCAATGAAAGTCTGGGCAGTCGCCAATCAGAAAGGAGGGGTCGGCAAGACCACCTCGTCCATCGCCCTGGCCGGCCTGTTGGCGGATGCCGGCAAGCGCGTGGTCGTGGTCGACCTGGACCCCCACGGCTCGATGACCAGCTATTTCGGCTATGACCCGGACACCCTCGAGCACAGCGCCTTCGACCTGTTCCTGCACCAGGGCAACGTCCCCGAGGGGCTGCCGGCCTCGCTGCTGCGCAGCACCAGCAACGAACGCATTTCCCTGCTGCCGTCGAGTACCGCGCTGGCCACCCTGGAGCGCCAGTCGCCGGGCAAGAGCGGTCTCGGCCTGGTGGTCTCGAAGAGCCTGGCGCAGCTCTGGCAGGATTTCGACCATGCGATCATCGACAGCCCGCCGCTGCTCGGCGTGCTGATGGTCAACGCCCTGGCCGCCAGCCAGCACCTGGTGATCCCGGTGCAGACCGAGTTCCTCGCGGTGAAAGGGCTGGAGCGGATGGTCAACACCCTGGCGATGATCAACCGGTCGCGCAAACAGGCGTTGCCCTATACCATCGTACCTACGCTGTTCGACCGGCGGACCCAGGCTTCGCTGAGCACGCTGCGGATTCTCAACGAGAACTACCCGGACAACCTGTGGCAGGCGTTCATTCCCATCGATACCCGCCTGCGCGATGCCAGCCGGGCCGGGGTCACGCCGTCGCAGCACGACGGCAAGAGTCGCGGGGTGATCGCCTACCGCGCCTTGCTCAAGCATCTGCTGGCGCAGCAGCCGGCCACCCGGGTGGCCTGATGGCGCGCCGGTCGCCGCGCCGACAGGCGCATTCAAGCCGCACCGGAGTGCGGCCGATAACCGTTGTAGACCCCTGTCGCGGAATACCCACATGAGCGCCGCCACCGCCACCCGTTCGCAACTGGCCTTGCAGTCCTACCTGGATGCGTTGCTCCAGGAGGCCACTTTCGAGGACCTGGAACCTCTCGTCGAGACGCCGCCAGCGCCTGCGCCCGCGCCGTTGAAGCCTGTCGCGCTGGCGGTCGCCGAAGTGGCGACACCGGCCCCGGCGCTGGAAACGCTGCCGGTCGACCACGGGTTCGACGAGTTCGAGGCCGCGGTGCTCGAGGAGCAGGTCCGCGATGCGCGCCTGGTTCCGCCGGCGCCGGCGGCCCTGCTCGACGAACCGACGACGTTGCGCGAGCTGCCGGTCGAGCCACGGCCCCACGAAGTCATCGAGTTGCGCGTGCCGAGCGCCCCGGCGAGCGTCGGCGAGCCGCCGCTGCTCGACCTGCCGCTGCTCGACGACGGTCGTCCGGCCTGGGCGGCGGAGCCCTTCGAGTGCCTGCTGTTCGACGTCGCCGGGCTGACCCTGGCGGTGCCGCTGGTGTGCCTCGGCTCGATCTATCCGCTGGAGAACCAGGAACTGACCCCGTTGTTCGGCCAGCCCGACTGGTTCCTCGGCATCCTGCCGTCGCAGGCGGGCAACCTGAAGGTGTTGGACACCGCACGCTGGGTGATGCCCGAACGCTACCGCGACGACTATCGCGACGGCCTCAAGTACGTGATCTCGGTCCAGGGCTACGAGTGGGGGCTGGCGGTGCACCAGGTGAGCCGCTCGATCCGCCTCGACCCGGCCGAGGTGAAATGGCGCAGCCAGCGTAGCCAGCGGCCCTGGCTGGCCGGCACGGTCATCGAACACATGTGTGCGCTGCTGGATGTGGCGGCGCTCGCCGAACTGATCGCCAGCGGCGCCGTCAAGCGCCTGCACGGCGACCATTGATAGACAGCTTCCGCCACTTGCGGCGGTTTTCGAGAGGTTAGGGGAATGAGCAAAGCCACCGCGCAAAGCGCCGAAGATCCGATCCTGCAGTGGGTCACCTTCCGCCTGGACAACGAGAGCTACGGCATCAATGTGATGCAGGTCCAGGAGGTGCTGCGCTACACCGAGATCGCCCCGGTGCCGGGCGCGCCGAGCTACGTGCTGGGCATCATCAACCTGCGCGGCAACGTGGTCACGGTGATCGACACCCGCCAGCGCTTCGGCCTGGACCCTGCGCCGGTCAGCGACAACACGCGGATCGTCATTATCGAGGCGGACAAGCAGGTGGTCGGCATCCTGGTCGACAGCGTCGCCGAGGTGGTCTACCTGAAGCAGTCGGAAATCGAGACCGCGCCGAACGTCGGCAACGAAGAGTCGGCCAAGTTCATCCAGGGTGTCTGCAACAAGAACGGCGAGCTGCTGATCCTGGTCGAGCTGGACAAGATGATGACCGAGGAAGAATGGTCGGAGCTGGGCAGCATCTGATGCGTTCTACCGACACGAGGGCCTGCTGAGATGGAGGTCGTCGCGCTGGCACTGGCGCTCGCCGCCTGCCTCGGCCTGGCGGCGGCGTGCCTGTGGCTGCGCCGTGAATTGCGCCGCCTGCAAGCTGCGCTGGCGCAGCAGGCGGAGGAGGGCGCCGCGCGCGAGCGCCGGCTCAAGGATCTGAGCAAGCGTATCGAGTCCTACCAGCAGGTCAACGTGCGCATGGGCGAGGCCTTGCAGGACCTCGGCAAGCAACTCGCGCCGCTTCCCGACCGGGTCGCGCGCCTGGAGCAGCGCGATCCGACCACGCTGTCGTTCAGCCAGGCCGCACGCCTGGTCGGGCTCGGCGCCAGCGCCGAAGACCTGACCCAGGCCTGCGGTCTGTCGCAGGCCGAGGCCGAGCTGGTGGCGCGCCTGCACGAAGCCAAGGGCAAGTGACGGTCGCCGGCCCGGCGCTGGCGCTGGCGCTGGCGCTTTTCAGGCGAGCAGGCGGCTCGCCACTTCTGCCAGTGTCACCTCTCCCCTGAACTCCCCGCAGCTCTGCGCCGGCAGGCGATCCTCGATGGCATGGGCGAAGCGCACCGCCGGGTCCTGCTCCAGCTTCTCCAGGTGTCGATGCAGGCGCGGAAAGTCGTGTTGCAGGTCGAAGTAGCCCAGCTCCCGTCCCCAGCGAGCGGTACCCGCGAGGTAGGCGTCGGCCACGCTCGGCCCTTCGCCGGCCAGCCACTTGCGGTCGCCGAGCAGCTTGTCGATCCGGCCATAGGCTCGCGCCGCGCGCGTCAGCGCCCTTGCCGTCGTGGTTGCGTCGGCGTCCTCCAGATAGAACAGGGCTCCCCAGGCCGAATGGCATTCGGTATGCAGGAGGGCGAGGGCGAAGTTCAGTTCGTCGAACTCGGCGCTGCCCTGCGGATAACCGAGCTTCCTGCACAGGTCGCGCGCCGCCAGGTGCTGGAGAATGGCCAGGCTTTCGCTGAGCGCGCGGCCGTCCTCCAGGAGCAGGGTGGGCGTCTGGCGAGCCGGGTTCAGGCGCACGTAGGTGCGCTCGCCGGTCTCCAGCGGCATCTCGATCCGACACAGGCGATAGGGGCGGCCGAGCCACTCGAGGGCCACGATCGAGCCGAAGGAACAGCCGTGGGGTACGCCATAAAACAGTACAGGTTCCATTTTCCATCTCCGTTCAGGTAACGCACGTTGCGCATCGCAACCGGGCTGAACGCAGGGTAGAGGGGATATAGGCTATATTCGGTCCTGTTTTTTCCGGCGGATCGAAAAATGTCCAAGCCCACGGTGCGCGTGCTCGCCCTGCTCGAACTGCTGCAGAGCCACGGCCAGCTCAGCGGTAGCGAGCTGGCCAGGCGCCTGGAGGTGGATGGACGGACGCTGCGTCGCTATATCGTCGCCCTCGAGGAGCTGGGCATTCCCATCTCGGCGGAGCGCGGACGCCATGGCGGTTACCGCCTGGTGGCCGGTTTCAAGCTCCCGCCGCTGATGTTCAGCGCGGAGGAAACCCTGGCCGTGTCCCTCGGCCTGCTGGCGGTGCGCAGTCTCGGCCTGGGCGAAAGCGAGCTGGCCCTGGAAAGTGCGCAGGCCAAGCTGAGCAGGGTGATGCCCGTTGCGCTGCGGCGGCGCCTCGTGGCGCTCCGCGAGACCGCCAGCCTGGACCTGGCCCGCGCCCGGGCGGGAACCAGTGTGGCGGCGCTGGCGACCCTCGCCGAAGCCGCCCAGGTCCGTGCGCGGGTCGAGTTCCGCTATCGCGACCCGCAGGGCGCCGAAACCCTCCGCCAACTCGATCCCTACGGCCTGGCCTATCGCAACGGCTGCTGGTACGTCAGCGGTTTCTGCCACCTGCGCCAGGCGTTGCGCTCGTTCCGTCTCGATCGCCTGGACGCGCCGCGCATGCTGGCGGAGCGCTTCGAGCGCCCGGCGGATTTCGATACCCTCCGCCACCTGCGGGAGAGCTTCGCCCGGATGCCGCGCGCCTACCCGGTGGAAATCCTGATGCGGGCGGCGAGGGAGCAGGTGGTCGCGGTGCTCGGCGAGCCCCTCGGTCTGCTCGCCGAGGTCGATGGCGGTACGCTGTTGCGCGCCAGCACCGACGACCTGGACTGGTTCGCCCGGCGCCTGTGCGGCCTGCCGTTCGACTTCGAGGTCAGGCAGCCGCTGGAGTTGCGCGAGCCGTTGAGGCGCCAGGCCGAGCGTGTCCTGCGTAACCTGGGCCAGGAGGAAGCTTCGGATCACAGGTAGGCATTTAGAGGAAAAGTCCTATTAATTGCGCGGCTGTCGCTTTCTAGAATCGGTCCTGGTCAACCCGCACGTTTCCAGGAGGCCACAAGGATGCCTGCAATACCCCTGCGCGCCATGGTGCTGTGCGCCAACCCCGGCCGTCTGCTCAGGTACGGAGCGCTGTTCAACCGCTGCGGCTACTTCCACCTGAGCCTGTGCCTGGACCGACGGGAGCTGCGGCGCTCCCTGGACCAGGGTTACCCGTACGACTATTGCCTCTACGACGGATTCCGCCTGGACCAGGGCTGCAAGGGCACGCTGGCGATGCTGGGACGCAGCGGCAGCATCCGGCGCTTCCTGCTGGTGGGTGAACTCGATTGCCGCGAGAAGCGCCTGTTGTTCGAGTGGAGCAGAGGCCATGGCCTGAGCATCGGCGCGGTGTCCGACCGGCCTTTGGGCCAGGTCGCCCTGGCCGCGTTGATCAAGCGTGATCGCGGCTGCCCCGACCTCCTGCGCGGCATCGCCTGAGGCGGCTTCCGGGAAGATGAGGTAAGGTCGTTTTCCAACCTTCCATGGCGAGACAGCGCATGACCGTCCAGGCCGATATCCTCAAGGCGATCGAAGGCATCGAGCATGGCTTCCAGCAAGCCGGCCAGGCACTCTCCGAGCGGATATTCCATTGCCGGCAGGTGCATGGCGCCGAGATCGTCGACGCGCGCTCGTTGTCGGAATCGGGACGGCATGCCGCCGACGGTGTTTTCAGCGAAGGGCCGCTGGCGGTCGCGGTGGTCACCGCGGACTGCCTGCCGATTCTCATGAGCAGTCGCGACGGTCGGGTGGTGGCCGCCCTGCATGGCGGCTGGCAGGGGCTCGTCGCCGGTATCGTCGGCGCGGCGGTGGCGCGCTTCAATGCGCGCGGCGTCGCCAGCGCGGACATCCGGGTCGCTATCGGTCCCGGGATCAAAGCCTGCTGCTACGAGGTGAGTGCCGGGTTCATCGAGGCGTTGCAGGTCGGCCACGGCCGCCTCTGGGAGGGCGCGGTGCCGCCCTGGAGCCAGCGTCGTCCGCTCCCCGAGCGGCCACCCCGGTTCGCTCCGCCCGAGCCAAGGCAGGCGGAGCAGGGCGCCTGGCTGGACCTGGTGGCCTTCTGTCGCCAGTTGTTCCAGGCCGCCGGCGTCGGGCCGGCGCAGATCGAAGCCAGCGCCGTCTGCACCTACTGTTCCGGCGATGCGTTCGCCAGTCATCGCCGACGCCAGCGCCTGGGCGAGGAGAAGCGTCAGCAGTACGCCTGGATCGCGCGCAAGCCGTGACCGCGTATCGGTATTGTCCGGAAATCCTGGATAGTCATGACGGTTGTCTGCTGTTTATCCGCCAATACCCGGCTTCTAGACTTTCCCTGTCGATGCGTGGCTGCCGCCACGCTCATTCCAGGAGAGTCCCAGCATGCCTGACATCACCCAAGCCGCCATCGTCACCGGCGCCTCCCGCGGCATCGGTCGCGCCATTGCCCGGCGGTTGGCCGCCGACGGTTTCGCGGTCGCGGTCAACTATGCCGGCAACCAGACCATGGCCGACGAGGTCGTGGCCGAAATCGTCGCCGCCGGCGGCACGGCCATCGCCGTACAGGGCGACGTGGCCAGCCCGGAGGACATGGACAAGCTGTTCGAAGCCACCAGGGGCGCCTTCGGCCGCATCGACGTGGTGGTCAACAGCGCCGGCACGATGCCCTACCTGAAGATCGCCGACGGCGACCTGGAGGGCTTCGACCGGGTGATCCGCACCAACCTGCGCGGCGCCTTCATCGTGCTCGGCCTGGCTGCCCGGCATGTCGAGCGCGGCGGACGGATCATCGCCCTGTCCACCAGCGTGATCGCCCGGGCGCTGCCCAGCTACGGTCCGTACATCGCGTCCAAGTCCGGGGTCGAGGGGCTGGTGCACGTGCTGGCCAACGAGTTGCGCGGCCAGGACATCAGGGTCAACGCGGTGGCGCCCGGCCCGGTGGCCACCGAGCTGTTCTTGAACGGCAAGAGCGCCGAACAGATCGACCAGATCGCCAGGCTGGCGCCGCTGGAGCGTCTCGGCGAGCCGGACGAGATCGCCGCGGCGGTGTCCTTCCTCGCCGGGCCGGACGGGGCCTGGGTCAATTCCCAGGTGCTGCGGGTCAACGGCGGTTTCGCCTGAGCCGTGTGGGCGGGGCACGAAAAAGCCGGCGCGAAGGCCGGCTTTTTCGTGGTCGCCACTGGCGGTCAGCGGTCGTTCTTGGTCGAGGAGCCGATGGCGTTGCTCAAGCCCTTGCTGTTGTGATCGCCGGGGGTGGTGGCGGAGATCGCGCTGGCCTGCGACAGCCCGCGGCTGTCGCGGGAGCTGGCGATGCCGGAGGTGGCTGAACCATGGCCTTTGCTGGAGTGGCCGCCGAGGTTGCCGCCATGGCTGCCGCCCTTGCCGCCGCCATGACCGCCGCCATGACCGCCACCGTTGCCGCCGCCATTTCCGCCCTTGGCATAGGCGGAGCCGACAGGAGAAAGCTCGCCAGGCAGCAGGGTGCTGCCCGCGAACAGCAGGCCGAGAGCAGCTACGGCGAACAGGGTATGTTTTTTCATTTGAGGGATGCCTCCGCAGGCATGTGGTGTGCCGTCTAAAGACCGTTGCGCGAACGACAGGTTCTGTGGAAAGCGACGGATGGCGGGCCCTGCCGGTGGTTCCTCCTTCAGCGGTTGCGCCAGTGCTCGGCGAGCAATCCGTAGAGCGCCGAGTCGGAGACTTCTCCGGAAACGATCCAGCGTTGTGCGAGCAGGCCCTCCTGGCGGAAGCCCAGGCGCTCCAGGCTGGCGGCCGAAGGCCGGTTGCGCGGATCGATCTCCGCCTCCAGGCGGTTCAGGTCGATTTCATCGAAAGCGAACGCCAGCAGCCTGCGCAGCGCCTCGCCCATGTAACCCCGGCCCTGGGCTGCACGTGCCAGGCAGTAGCCGAGTTCGGCGCGGCGCGAGCCTTTCTCGAAATGGAAGAGGATACAACTGCCGAGCAATTGGCCGTCTTCTCGACGCTCGATGGCCAGGTTCAGGTATTCGCCGTCGACGAGCGCCTGGCTGTCCCGCAGGATCGCCTCGCGGGCCTGCGCAGGGGTCGTCCACGGCGGTGTGTTCCAGTAACGCATGACTTCCGGGTCGGACATCATGGCGAACAGCGGCGCGGCGTCTTCCTCTCGGAAAGTGCGTAGCCGCAGGCGCGGGGTGTCCAACGGGTGGGGAAAGACGAAGTTCATCGGGCGCTCCTTTGCCGAGGTCGGAGGCTGCGCAGCTTAGCGCGCAGCGGCGAGGTCCTGGAGCTGATGTGCGTGCGGATGTTTCGCCGTGCGGGCTGGCTCAGTCGCCGGGACCGCCGAGTAGCAGCATCTGGTTGCCATCCGCGGCGTCCGGCGCGAATCCCTCGGGACACTTGCCTTTCAGGTGCCAGGCGAAGGCGATGATCTCGGCGATGGTGCGATACAGCGCTTCCGGAATGGCGTCGCCGAGTTCCAGGCGGGCGAGCAGGCGGACCAGCTCGGCGTTCTCGTAGATCGGTACCTCGTAGTCGCGGGCGATGGCCAGGATCGCCTCGGCCAGTTCGGCGTCGCCCTTGGCGGAAAGGGTCGGCGCGGCCTGGCCGTCGTAGCTCAGGGCGATGGCCTGGCGCGGGGCGGGTGACTGCTTTCTGTTCATGCGGTTTCGTCTACCCAGCGTTGTTCGATGGTCGCTCGCGGGCCCTGGGGCGGGCGGCCGCGTTGGCAGGTGATCTCGCCAACGGTCAGGCCGGCGTCGCGCAGGCGTTGGCGCAGGTGGCCGAGTTCATGCTCGACCAGCCGTGCGGTCGCGTCTCGCTCGGCCCAAAGCTGGCTGGACAGGCTGCCGCGTAGCAGGGTCGCCTGGGCGTGCAGCGGTCCCAGCGGCTCCAGGTCGAAGGCCAGTTCGACGCGCCAGAGGCTTTCGCGGGCCTCTTCGCCGGTCTTGCGCTGTTCTTCCTGGAACTTCACCTGCAACGGTACCACCGAGTGCTGATGGCGCATGGGCACCTCCATCTGCCAGGTCGCCAGTTGGGTGCCATCCGGCAGGGTGCTGGTCTGCGCCAGGCTCGACAGCTGATGGGTCTGCAGGCGGGAGATCGCCGCGGCGGCAAGGCGCAGCAGTGACTCCAGTTCCATGTCCTCGTCGAACAGTTGGAGAACCTTGCTCGGCAGGGGAAAGTTCAGTGCCTGGGTCTTGTTGGCGCTCTGTCCCAGGTTGCCCAGGGCGTTGCGGACAAAGGCCGGCAGCGCCTGGGCCAGGTTCGCCGTGTTGCCGGCGAACATGCCCGGCGCCTGGGCGCCGGTCGGCGGCAGCGGCGACAGCTGGGCGAACAGGCGCAACAGGTTGGCCTTCAGGTCCTGGCCGAGATGATCGGTGGCGCCCTGCATCAGGCGCGCCTCGAGGAACAGGCCGCTCTGCTGCAGGGCCTGGCCGAGCAGCTTGGAATCGCCCATCTTCTGCGCCTCCGGCAGGCCGGCGAAGAGGCGCTCCACGGCCTGGCGCAGGCTGTCCGGCAGGTCGTTGCGGCCGTTCAGCCCCTGCAGGGCGGCGAACAGGCCTTCCAGGGAAGCCTGGCGGGCGCTCTGCCCGGCCAGTTGCTGGCCCAGCGCAAGCTGGTCGAGGCGTCCGCTGAGCGGCAGGAAGTCGATCTGCTGGCTGTTTTTCACCAGCGCCGTGAGCAGGCTGCCGACCGGCAGCGCCTGGGGCGAGTCGAGGCTCAGCTTGCTGCCGGCGAGCGGCGTGTTGAGCAGGTTCAGCAGGACCCGGTAGACCACCTGCTGGGCCTTGTCCGCCGGCAGCGCGGTGCTGGACAGGACCTTGCCCTGGAGCAGGGTGCCGGGCGGCAGTTGCTCCAGGTCGAGGCTGCTCAGCGGGCCAGCGCCGGCCATGCTGTCGAGCAGGGTTGCAACCACGCTGGTGTTGCTGGTGGCGCTGACGTTGAGCAGGTTGCCCGGCACCAGCGGCCGATTGCTCTGCACTTCCACCAGGCTCTGCCCGCTGTTCGCCAGGGTCAGCTTGAGCAGGACCTGGAAATTGTTCGCCAGGCCTTCCTTGACCGCCAGCACCTCGGCCTTGCCCGACTCGCCTTCGCCCAGCAGGCCGGCCAGGGTCTGCACCAGCTTCAGGGTCATCTCGGCGTCGGCCTGGGCGTTGCCCTGCGATTGCGCCGGCGGCAGCGGGCGTGGGGCGGAGACCGGGGGTAGTGGCGGGGAAGCGCCTATCTCGGCTGGCATGGGTAACAACCTGTCTTAAACGACCCTGCGGAGGCTGGGGAAGGGCGTGTATAATGCCGCGCCTGTCAAACAGGCTGGCCGCGTCGTCACCAGTATAGCGGCCGTGTTTATCCCGACTTTAGGGTCTGTTCCGTGAAGGCCTCCGGCGCCGCGACGAGGAGAGACGCTTGGCGATGTTGTTCGATGTCCGATCCTGCTGAAGTCCCCACAGCCAGCCCCTTGCTGGAAACCGTCGGGCTCGCCTGCGAGCGCGACTGGCGCATGCTGTTCGAGCGCCTCGACCTGCGCCTGGCCGCCGGCGAGATGTTGCAGGCGGTGGGTCCCAACGGCAGCGGCAAGACCAGCCTGCTGCGCCTGCTGTCCGGACTGATGCAGCCGACCGCCGGGGAAGTCCGCCTGAACGGCCGGCCGCTCGCCGAACAGCGCGGCGAACTGGCCCGCAGCCTGCTGTGGATCGGCCACGCCGCGGGAATCAAGGGCCTGCTCAGCGCCGAGGAGAACCTCACCTGGCTCTGCGCGCTGCACCAGCCGGCCAGCCGCGAGGCGATCTGGCAGGCCCTGGCCGACGTCGGCCTGCGTGGCTTCGAGGACGTTCCCTGCCACACCCTTTCCGCCGGCCAGCAACGCCGCGTGGCGCTGGCCCGCCTGTACCTGGACGCACCGCCCTTGTGGATCCTCGATGAACCCTTCACCGCCCTCGACAAACAGGGGGTGGCGCAACTGGAAGCGCACCTGGCCGGGCATTGCCAGCGCGGCGGGATGGTGGTGCTGACCACCCACCACAGCCTGCAGCAGATGCCCGCCGGCTACCGCGAGCTGGACCTTGGTGCGCTCAAGGCGGCCAGCGGCGCGACGGTCGAGCCGGCGCTGGGCGACCCGGCATGAGCAACGTCTTCAGCCTGCTCCTGGCGCGCGAGGCGCGCCTGCTGTTCCGCCGACCGGCGGAGCTGGCCAATCCGCTGGTGTTCTTCGCCATCGTCATCGCCCTGTTCCCCCTGGCGGTCGGGCCGGAGAGCCAATTGCTACAAACCTTGTCGCCCGGCCTGGTCTGGGTGGCGGCGCTATTGGCCGTGCTGCTCTCGCTGGAAGGGCTGTTCCGCAGCGATTTCGAGGACGGTTCTCTGGAACAGTGGGTCCTTTCGCCGCACCCCCTGGCTCTTCTGGTGCTGGCCAAGGTGCTGGCACACTGGCTGTTTTCCGGGCTGGCCCTGGTCCTGATGTCGCCGCTGTTCGCGCTGATGCTGGGCCTGCCGGCCCGTTGCATACCGGTGCTGCTGCTTTCCCTGTTGCTCGGTACGCCGGTGCTGAGCCTGCTCGGCGCCGTCGGCGCGGCCTTGACCGTGGGCCTCAAGCGCGGCGGCCTGTTGCTGGCGCTGCTGATCCTGCCGCTGTACATCCCGGTGCTGATTCTCGGTAGCGGGGCGCTGCAGGCTTCGCTGCAGGGACTGCCCAGCAGCGGACATTTATTGTGGCTGGCGAGCCTGACGGCGCTAGCATTGACACTCACGCCATTCGCCATCGCTGCCGGCCTGAAGATCAGCGTAGGCGAGTGAGTCCGCCCGCCGAAGGCATCGGCGGGCGTGCGGTACCGGGCGGCTGTGCCGCCCACGCTTGACCCGGGCTGGCAGCGGAAGGTCTGCCCGGTATTTCCAAAGAGCCCTGTAAACAGAGCCTGATGATGAATTGGACATGGTTTCACAAGCTTGGGTCGCCCAAGTGGTTCTACGAGATCAGCGGCCGCTGGCTGCCCTGGTTCGCCGTGGCGGCGGCGCTGCTGATCGTCACCGGCTGCGTCTGGGGGCTGGCCTTCGCGCCGCCGGACTACCAGCAGGGCAATAGCTTCCGCATCATCTATATCCATGTGCCGGCGGCCTTCCTCGCCCAGTCCTGCTACGTCATGCTGGCCGTGGCCGGTGCCGTCGGGCTGATCTGGAAGATGAAGATCGCCGACGTGGCGGTGCAGTGCGCGGCTCCCATCGGCGCCTGGATGACCTTCGTCGCGCTGCTTACCGGGGCCGTCTGGGGCAAGCCGACCTGGGGCGCCTGGTGGGTCTGGGACGCGCGCCTGACGGCGATGCTGATCCTGCTTTTCCTCTATTTCGGCATCATCGCCCTCGGCCAGGCGATCAGTAACCGCGACAGCGCGGCCAAGGCCTGTGCCGTACTGGCCATCGTCGGCGTGGTGAACATCCCGATCATCAAGTACTCGGTGGAGTGGTGGAACACCCTGCACCAGCCGGCCACCTTCACCATCACCGAGAAACCGGCGATGCCGGTGGAGATGTGGTTGCCGTTGCTGATCATGGTCCTCGGCTTCTATTGCTTCTTCGCGGCCATGCTGCTGGTGCGCATGCGCCTGGAAGTGCTCAAGCGCGAGTCCCGCACCGCCTGGGCGAAAGCCGAGGTGAAGGCCCTGGTGGAGAAGGCACGATGAGCTTCGAATCGTTCGGCGACTTCCTCGCCATGGGCCATCACGGTCCCTACGTCTGGTCGGCCTACGGCATCAGCCTGCTGGTGCTGGCGATCAATGTCGCCGAGCCGCTGCTGGCCCGGCGCCGCTACCTGCAAGAAGAGGCGCGTCGTCTGCGCCGGGAGGCCCAGCAGTGAATCCGGTCCGCAAGAAACGTCTGATCATCGTCCTCGCCATCGTGGTGGGCGTCGGCGCTGCGGTGGGCCTGGCGCTGTCGGCCCTGCAACAGAACATCAACCTGTTCTACACCCCGACCCAGATCGCCAACGGCGAAGCGCCGACCGACACCCGCATACGCGCCGGCGGCCTGGTGGAAAAGGGTTCTCTGCAACGCAGCGAGGATTCGCTGAACGTGCGTTTCGTGGTCACCGACGGCGCCAAGGAAGTGACCATCGCCTACCATGGCATCCTTCCCGACCTGTTCCGCGAGGGGCAGGGCATCGTCGCCCTCGGCAAGCTGGGCGGCGACGGCGTGCTGGTGGCCGATGAAGTGCTGGCCAAGCACGACGAGAACTACATGCCGCCGGAAGTCACCAAGGCGCTCAAGGACAGCGGCCAACTGAAGCACTACGAGAACGGCAAGGCCGCCGGCGAGACCTCGTACAACCAGGAGGGCAAGTAGATGATCCCCGAACTCGGCCACCTGGCCCTGATCCTCGCCCTCTGCCTGGCCCTGGTGCAGTCGAGCTTGCCGCTGGTCGGCGCCTGGCGCGGCGACCGCCAGTGGATGAGCCTGGCGCGCCCGGCGGCCTGGGGGCAGTTCGCCTTCCTCGCCTTCGCCTTCGGTTGCCTGACCTGGGCCTTCCTGCGCGACGACTTCTCGGTGGCCTACGTGGCCGGCAACTCCAACAGCGCGCTGCCCTGGTACTACAAGTTCAGCGCCGTCTGGGGCGCCCACGAAGGTTCGCTGCTGCTCTGGGCGCTGATCCTCGGTGGCTGGACCTTCGCCGTGTCGATCTTCTCCCGGCAACTGCCGGAGGTCATGCTGGCCCGCGTGCTGGCGGTGATGGGCATGATCAGCACCGGCTTCCTGCTGTTCCTGATCATCACCTCCAACCCGTTCAGCCGCCTGCTGCCGCAGACCCCGATGGACGGCAACGACCTCAACCCTCTGTTGCAGGACGTCGGCCTGATCGTCCACCCGCCGATGCTCTACATGGGTTACGTCGGATTCTCGGTGGCCTTCGCCTTCGCCATCGCCGCACTGCTCGGCGGCCGCCTGGACGCCGCCTGGGCGCGCTGGTCGCGGCCCTGGACCCTGGTGGCCTGGGCCTTCCTCGGTATCGGCATCGTGCTCGGCTCCTGGTGGGCCTACTACGAGCTGGGCTGGGGGGGCTGGTGGTTCTGGGATCCGGTGGAAAACGCCTCCTTCATGCCCTGGCTGGTCGGCACTGCACTGATCCACTCGCTGGCGGTGACCGAGAAGCGCGGCGTGTTCAAGAGCTGGACCGTGCTGCTGGCGATCGCCGCTTTCTCCCTGAGCCTGCTGGGCACCTTCCTGGTCCGCTCCGGCGTGCTCACCTCGGTGCACGCCTTCGCCTCCGACCCGGAGCGCGGGGTGTTCATCCTCGCCTTCCTGCTGCTGGTGGTCGGCGGCTCGCTGACCCTGTTCGCCCTGCGCGCGCCGGTGGTCAAGAGCCAGGTCGGCTTCGCCCTGTGGTCGCGCGAGACCCTGCTGCTGCTGAACAACCTGGTGCTGGTGGTGGCGGCCTCGATGATCCTCCTCGGGACCCTCTACCCGCTGCTGCTCGATGCCCTCAGCGGCGCCAAGCTGTCGGTCGGCCCGCCGTACTTCAACGCCATGTTCCTGCCGCTGATGGCGGCGCTGATGGCGGCCCTGGCGGTCGGCGTGCTGGTGCGCTGGAAGGACACCCCGAGCCGCTGGCTGCTCGGCATGCTGACCCCGGTGCTGGTGGCCAGCGCGGTCCTGGCGGCGGCCGGTTCGATGTACTTCGGCGATTTCAACTGGGCGGTGCTGGCGGTGTTCCTGCTGTCCGCCTGGGTGGTCCTGGCCGGTTTCCGCGACTTCCTCGACAAGACCCGGCACAAGGGCGTGCTGGCCGGCGCCCGCAGCCTGACCCGCAGCTACTGGGGCATGCAACTGGCGCACCTGGGCATCGCCGTGTGCGCCATCGGCATCGTCCTCAGCAGCCAGTACAGCGCCCAGCGTGACCTGCGCATGTCGCCCGGCGACACCGTCGAACTGGGCGGCTACCACTTCCTCTTCGACGGCGCGAAGCACCACGAAGGGCCGAACTACACCTCGGACAAGGGCAGCATCCACGTCAGCCGCGACGGCAAGGAGATCGCCACCCTGCATCCGGAGAAGCGCCTGTACACCGTGCAGAGTTCGATGATGACCGAGGCAGGGATCGATGCCGGCTTTACCCGCGACCTCTACGTGGCGCTCGGCGAGCCGCTGGAGAACGGTGCCTGGGCGGTGCGCGTGCACGTCAAGCCGTTCGTCCGCTGGATCTGGTTCGGTGGCCTGCTGATGGGCCTCGGCGGCGCCCTGGCGGCGCTCGACCGGCGCTACCGGGTGAAGGTGAAAACACGTGTGCGCGAGGCCCTGGGCCTTGCCGGTCAGGGAGCCTGAGTCTTGAAACGAGCGATTCTGCTGCTGCCGCTGGGGATCTTCCTGATCGTCGCGGTGTTCCTCTTCCGCGGCCTCTGGCTGGACCCCAGCGAGCTGCCCTCGGCGCTGATCGGCAAGCCGTTCCCGGCCTTCGACCTGCCCAGCGTGCAGGACCCGGCCCGGCGCCTGACCGAGGCCGACCTCAAGGGCAAGCCGGCGCTGGTCAACGTCTGGGGCACCTGGTGCCCGTCGTGCCGGGTCGAGCACCCGGAACTGACCCGACTGGCCGAGCAGGGCGTGGTGATCTACGGGATCAACTACAAGGACGACAACGCCGCCGCCATCAAGTGGCTGAACGAGCTGCACAATCCCTACCTGCTGAGCATCAGCGACGCCGACGGCACCCTGGGCCTGGACCTGGGCGTGTACGGTGCGCCGGAAACCTACCTGATCGACAAACAGGGCATCATCCGCCACAAGATCGTCGGGGTGGTCGACCAGAAAGTCTGGCGCGAGCAACTGGCGCCGCTGTACCAGCAACTGCTGGACGAGCCGGAGGCCCGATGAAGCGTTTCCTCGTCACCGCGCTGCTCGGTCTCGCCCTCTGCGGCGTGGCCCGGGCCGCCATCGACACCTACGAGTTCGCCAGCGACGCCGAGCGCGAACGCTTCCGCAACCTGACCCAGGAACTGCGCTGCCCGAAGTGCCAGAACCAGGACATCGCCGACTCCAACGCACCGATCGCCGCCGACCTGCGCAAGCAGATCTACGGCCAGTTGCAGCAGGGCAAGAGCGACGGCGAGATCGTCGACTACATGGTTGCCCGCTACGGTGATTTCGTTCGCTACAAGCCGCCGGTCAACGAGCGTACCTGGCTGCTCTGGTTCGGTCCGGGCGCCTTGCTGCTGTTCGGCGTGCTGGTGATCGGCGTGATCGTCCTGCGCCGCCGGCGCACCGCTGCCAAGGTGCAAACCACCCTGTCCGCCGAGGAGCAAGCGCGCCTCGCCAACCTGTTGAAGAACGACAAATGATCGATTTCTGGCTCGCTGCCGGCCTGCTGCTGCTGGCGGCCCTGGCATTCCTGCTGATTCCGCTGCTGCGTGGCCGTCGCGCCCAGGCCGAGGAAGACCGTACCGCCCTGAACGTCGCGCTTTATCAGGAGCGGATCGCCGAGCTGGCCGGCCAGCAGGCCGCCGGCACGCTGACCGCCGAGCAACTGGAGAATGGCCGCGCCGAGGCTGCCCGCGAACTGCTCGCCGACACCGAGGGCAGCGGCGAAGAGCGTAGCTCGCGCCTGGGCCGGGCGGTCCCGCTGGTCGCGGCGCTGCTGGTGCCGTTGGTCGCGCTCGGCCTGTACCTGCATTGGGGCGCCAGCGACAAGGTCGAGCTGGCCCGCGAATTCGCCCAGGCGCCGCACTCCATGGAAGAGATGACTGCGCGCCTGGAGCGCGCGGTACAGGCCCAGCCGGATTCCGCCCAGGGCTGGTACTTCCTCGGTCGCACCTACATGACCCAGGAACGCGGCGCCGATGCGGCGCGGGCCTTCGAACGCGCCGCCGAACTCAGCGGGCGGCAGCCGGAAGTGCTCGGCCAGTGGGCGCAGGCACTGTATTTCTCCGGTGGCAAGAAAATGACCGCGCAGATCAAGGCCCTGGCCGACGAGGCGCTGAAGGGCGACCCGGCCGAAGTGACCACCCTTGGCCTGCTCGGCATCGCCGCCTTCGAAGAGCAGCGCTACGCCGACGCCATCGGCTTCTGGGAGCGCCTGGTGTCGGTGTTGCCGAACGAGGACCCGGCACGCTCGGCGATCCAGGGCGGCATCCAGCGCGCCCGCGAGCGCATGACCGAGGCCGGGCAGACTCCGCCGGCGCCGGCCGCGCCCGCTGCCGCCGGGGTGACCCTGACGGTGAAGGTGGATATCAGCGACGCGGTGAAGGGCCAGGTCAAGGCCGACGACAGCGTGTTCGTCTTCGCCCGCGCCGTCGGCGGCCCGCCGATGCCGTTGGCAGTGAAGCGCCTGACCGTCGCCGACCTGCCGGCCGAGGTCAGCCTGAGCGATGCCGACGCCATGATGCCGCAGCTCAAGCTCAGCGGTTTCCCGCAGGTCGAGCTGGTGGCACGGGTATCCCGCGCCGGCAACGCCATCTCCGGCGAGTGGATCGGACGCGGCAAACCGTTGTCTACTGCCCAGTCGTCGGCGCAAGCGCTGACCATCGACGGCCCGGACCAGCCCCAGGCGGCCCGGCCATAACGACAATCGGTTGGGGAGGTGCGGCGGTGAAGGCGAAGTATCTGGGTCTGGCGATTCTCCTGGGCGGTCTCGGCGGGTGCGTGGTGCATCCGCCGCAGACCAGCGAACCGCCGGCCTCGCTGCCGCCGCAGAGCCAGCCGCAGCCCGGTCCGTCCAGCGCGCCCGGCGCCACCCCGCCGCGCATCACCCCGCAACCGCAGACTCCGGCGCAGCCCAGCCGCTCGCGTCCGCAGTTCGCCCCGCCGCCAGGCGGCAAGGGCGTCTGGGACGGCAGCCTGGGGGTCTACGTGATCCGTGGCGAGCGCGATCTCTACTACCGCCAGCGCACCTACTACCGGTGGGACGGCGGCTGGTTCTGGTCCACCAGCCCGCAGGGTCCATGGACCGAGACCGACGCTCGCGGCATCCCGCCCGGTCTCAGCCGGCGCTACGCCAATCCATGATCCCTAGGGGTTCTCCGGGTCGTGCCCGAGCGACTGTATGAACAGCGAGAACAGCTCCGGTTGCGAGGAAATGTCCAGCTTGGCGTACAGGTGGCGCCGATGGACCTTGATCGTCTCCGGCGAGATCGCCAGGCGCTCGGCCATGGCCTTCGACGAGTAGCCGCGAAGGATCAGGCGGGCGATCTCCAGTTCCCGTTCCGATAGCACGCTGGCGCCGAAGTGGCTGAGGGCGTCGCGTATCTGCGTGGCCATCTCTTCCTGCGGTGCAGCCGGCAACAGGCGCTGGCTGCGTTGCTGCCAGTGCTGCTGCATCAGCGCCAGGACCCAGCTCGAGAGCAAGCCGAGCATCCCGCATTCCTCGTCGGCGAACATCCTCTGCATGCCCAGCGACAGCGACAGCGCGCCCTGGCCGGGCACCTGTAGGATGAACTGCACCTCGTCCTCCAGAACGTTGTCGTGGAAGTAGCTGAGGTAGTACTCGCTCTGCCGGAAATGGTCCGGGGCGATCTCCTCGAGGCGGTACAGGCCGCTGGCCAGGCCTTCCCGGCAAGCCTGGTAGAAGGGGTCGAGCAGGTACAGCCCGTTCAGGTAGGCGAGCATCGAGGCCGGCCCGGCGTGCGGTTCGGCGTCGTATTCCTCCAGGGCCACCGGCACGCCGTTGGCGGGGTAGAAGATCGCCAGGGCGTTGTCGAACGGCAGGTGCTGGCGCAGCAGCAGGATCAATTGCTTCCAGAAACGGTTGCCGCCGATCTGTTCGATGGCGCGGCCCAGGCTGGCGTGCATGCCGATGTCCCGGAACAGGGTGTGCATCCGTATTCGCTCCACGGTGGGTTTTCGCAGGCTCCGGTTTGCGGCTTTTCCACCCGCCGCGTCAAGGGGCGTAACCCCAAAGGGTGATTGGCCCGTCGGTTCCGCGCTCCTAGAGTCGGCGCATAACCAGCGCCCCGGCAAGGGGCCGCCGCGAGTCTCCGTTACTGCCTCAACTTCAATAACAATCAGAGGACAACGACATGAGCTCTTCCCCCGCGCCCGAAAGTGCGCTGAAACCCACGCTGGGCGTGTTCGACGTGGTCGCCATCACCGTTTCCGCGGTCACTCCCGCCAGTTCCGTCTTCGTCATCGCCCCCTTCGCCATCCAGCAGGCCGGCACCGGCGCTTTCTGGGCCTTCGCCCTGGCCGGGGTGCTGGCGCTGATGTTCGCCTGGTGCTATGCCGAGCTGGGCAGGGCGCACAGCACCGCCGGCGGCGAGTATGTCTACGCCAAGCGGGTGTTCGGCGGCTTGGCCGGCTACGCCACCTTCCTCACGGTGCTGGCGATGCTGCTGTTCATCCCGCCGGTGCTCGCCACCGGCGCGGCGACTTACCTGAACGCTGCCCTCGGCACCCACTTCGATGCGCAGACCGTGGCCCTGGCGATCGTTGCCTTCAGCTACCTGCTGGGCATCCTCAACATCCGCGTCAACGCCTGGGTCACGGGTACCTGCCTGCTGCTGGAAGTGGCGGCGCTGCTGGTGATCGTCGGCCTCGGTTTCGGCCATGCACAGCAACCGGCGAGCGTCCTTCTGCAGCCGCAGGTAGTCGGCGACGGCGGGCTGCTGGCGATCGCACCCTGGGCATTGGTGATCGGAGCGGTCGGTACCGCGCTGTTCTCCTACAACGGTTTCGGCGGCGCGGTGCTGCTCGCCGAGGACATGAAGGACGGCGGCCACAGCGTGCATCGCGCGGTGCTCTGGTCGCTGGCGCTGGTGGTGCTGATCGAGATCGTCCCGCTCGCCGCGCTGCTGATCGGCGCGCCGTCGCTTCCGGCGATGCTCGCCAGCCCCGATCCGATCGGCTACCTGTTGAACAGCCATGGCAACGAGACGCTGTCGCGCCTGGTCAGCGCGGGAATCTTCCTCTCGGTGTTCAACGCCATCGTCGCCATCGTCATCCAGAGCGCCCGGGTGATCTTCAGCAGCGGTCGCGACGCGCTCTGGATGCCGGCGTTGAACCGTGCCTTCACCCGTATCCATCCGCGCTGGGAATCGCCCTGGCTGGCCACGCTGTTCCTCGCCATTCCCTCGGCGGCGCTGAGCTTCAGCTCCAACCTGGCCGAACTGACCTCGTTCACCGTGTTGCTGATCGTCATGGTCTACCTGATCGTCGCCCTCTGCGCGCTGTTCAGCCGGGTGCTGCGGCGCGACCGCGAGCATCCCTACCGGATGCCGCTGTGGCCGCTGCCGGCGCTGCTGGCGGCGAGCGGGGCGGGATACCTGCTGCTCAACCTGTTCCTGGCGGCCTCGGCCAGGGACGTGATGATCATCGTCGGACTGCTGGCGGTGTCGGTGATTCTCTACTGCACCTACGGCAAGCTCAGTCCGGCGTTCCAGAAGCTTTGAAACAGGAGTCCGCATGCGCGCTCGACAACTTGGCATCACCCTCGGCCTGGGCACTCCCGGCCCGTTCAACGCGATCACCGACGTTCCCGGCGTGCGCGTCGGCCACAGCACCCTGAACCAGCGGATCGACGGCAGGCAGGTTCGCACCGGCGTCACCCTGGTCCAGCCGCGCGCCGGTGCGGCGCGCCTGCAACCCTGCTTCGCCGGCTGCCATGTGCTCAACGGCAACGGCGACGCCACGGGCCTGGAGTGGATCCGCGAGGCCGGCCTGCTGACCACCCCGATCGCCATCACCAATACCCACAGCGTCGGCGCGGTGCGCGACGCGCTGATCGCCGAGGAGCGCGCCGAACTCGGCGACAGCGGGCTGTACTGGTGCATGCCGGTGGTGATGGAGACCTTCGACGGCCTGCTCAACGATATCTGGGGCCAGCACGTCGGCGCCCGCCAGGTCGGCGAGGCGCTGGCCTGCGCCGAGTCCGGACCGGTCCGCGAAGGTTCGGTGGGCGGCGGTACCGGGATGATCTGCCACGAGTTCAAGGGTGGCATCGGTAGCGCATCGCGGCGGCTTCCGGCGGAGCAGGGCGGCTGGACGGTGGGCGCGCTGGTCCAGGCCAACCACGGCCAGCGCCGCGAGCTGCGGGTCGACGGCTATCCTGTCGGCCGCCGGTTGGGCGACATCCCCTCGCCGTTCAGCGAGGAAGGCACCCCGGGTATGGGCTCCATCGTGGTGATCCTGGCCACCGATGCGCCGCTGTTGCCGCACCAGTGCCAGCGCCTGGCGCAGCGCGCCTCGATCGGCATCGCTCGCACCGGCGGTGGCACCGAGGACTCCAGCGGCGACGTGTTCCTCGCCTTCGCCACCGGCAACCAGGACCTGCCGCCAGCCGACTATGCACGCAAGGACCTGCCGCAGAGCACGCCGCTGCGGATGCTCAACAACGACCACATCTCGCCGTTGTTCGCCGCGGCGGCGGAGGCGGTGGAAGAAGCCATCGTCAACGTGCTGCTGGCCGGCGAGGACATGCGCACCGAGGACGGCCGGCTGGTGCCCGCGCTGAAGGGGGAGAGGCTCCTGGCGGCGCTGCGCGAGACCGGCTGGCCGGGACGCTGAAAGCGGCTCAGCGCCAGCCGCGGGTGCGCGCCACCGCTTCGCTGAAACGCACCTGCCAGCGCCGGGCGGTGCCGGCGTCGACCCGCGGCTGGAACTCCGTGCGGGTATTGCGCGGCTCCGCCAGCTCGTAGCCGAGGCCACGCGCGGCAAGGGCGGCGCAACCGAAGGCGGTGAGTTCGTCGAAGCGCTGGGTGACGATGCGCCGTTGCAGGCTGTCGGCGAGGAACTGGGCGAAGTAGGGGCTGCGCGCCAGGCCGCCGTCGATGGACAGGCGGTCGGTGACCTTCAGGTAGCCGTCCATCGCCTGGATCACCTCGGCGCTGCGCAGCACCACGCCTTCGAGCAGGGCCTGGCAGAGGTCCTCGCGGCGGGTGCCGGCGTCCATTCCCAGCCACATCGCGCCGGCGCTGCGGTCCCAGTGCGGGCATGCGAGTCCCGACAGGGCCGGGACGAAGGCCAGGCCGCGCTCGATGGCCGGCGGCCGGTCGAAGCCGGCCAGTTCCGAGAAGTCGCTGAACAGGCCGAGACGCCCGGCCCACTCGACCGCGGCGCTGGCGTCGTAGACCCCGCCGTCCATGGCGTACACCGGTTTGCCATCGATCTGCCAGGCGATGGTGGCGAGCAGGCCTGTCTCCGGCGAGCGGATGATCCGCTCGCCGCTGAGAGTCAGGGCGAAGGCGCCGGTGCCGAAGGTGATCTTCGCATCACCGGGCTGGCGGCAGCCGTGACCGTAGAGCGAGGCCTGCTGGTCGACCACCGAGGCCGTCAGCGGGGTGTTGCCGATCACCCCGAAATGGCCGACGGTATCGCGGATTTCCGGCAGGCACTCGATCGGCACGCCGAACAGGGCGCACAGGTCGGGGTCCCAGCGGCCCTCGGCGAGGTTCATCAATGCGGTACGCGAGGCGGTGGTGACGTCGGTGGCGAAGGTTCCGCACAAGCGGTCGAGAAACCAGGCATCGCTGGTTCCCAGGCGCAGGCGGCCTGCCTTCAAAGCCCTGCGAGCGGCCGGAAGGTGCTCGACGATCCAGCCCAGCTTGCTGGCCGAGAAATAGGCGTCGAGCGGCAGGCCGCTGCGTTCCAGGACCAGCGCCTCGGCGCCGCTGGCGCGTAGACGCTCGATGTGCGGGGTGGTGCGGTTGTCCTGCCAGACGATCAGCGGCGACAACGGCTCGCCGCTGCGGGCGTCCCAGGCCATGCAGCTTTCGCCCTGGTTGGCGAGGCCGATGGCGTCGACCCGGCCGCTGGCCTCCAGGCAGCGTTGCAGGTTGGCCAGCAGTTCCAGCGGATCGTGCTCGACCCAGCCGGACTGCGGATGGTGTTGCTGGTGGCGCAGCGCCAACTGAATATCGGCGCTGCCGTCCTGGCTGGCGACCAGCACGCGGGTACTGGTGGTTCCCTGGTCGAGGGCGGCGATTCGCATGGTCGGTTCTCTTCGCGGGTTCAGTGGCCGGAGGTGAGGAAGGCGACTTCCAGGCGCCGGGTGTCCGGCGGTAGGCGCAGGGCGGCCAGCGGCACCAGCAGGCGGCGCTCCGGCAGACAGGACAGGGCACGCTCCCACACCGGGCGACCATCGGCCAGGATCCGCAGGCGGCCGCTGGCAGCCTCGCTTACGCGTAGCTGCAGATGCGCCAGGCCGGGTGTCGGGTCGGCCAGCAGCCGCTGCGGCACGCACAGCTTGAGCGGACCACTGCAATCGATGGCTATGCCAGGTGCGGCACTCGGCAGTTCGGCCCGCAGGTCGGCGGCCAGCAGGCCGGCGATCCTTCGTCCCTCGCGGAACGACCAGCCGGCGGTCTCGATCGGCCGGAGCAGGTTGCCGGCGGCGAAATAGGTGGGGTCGGAGCAGCGGCCGAACTGATCGATGCGCGGGCCGCCGCTGGCCGGGTCCAGTTCCAGGTGGCTGAGGCGGACCAGGCTCGATTCGGGAACGAAGCGTCCGCTGAGGAGGATGCCGTCGCAGGCGATCCGTTCGACGCGCCCGTCGCCCAGGCGTACCCGCGCCGCCTCGACCCGGCCGCGGCCTTCGATCTCCAGCAGCTCGCTGGAGAAGTGCATCGGTACTCCGCACAGCCTGGGAAACAACGATAGCGGCCAACGCGCAGTGGCCCGTGCGTTGCGTTCGAGCATGGCCACCGGGCGGATGCCGGCACGCCGGCAACTCATCACGGCGGACAGGCTGACCAGCTCGGTGCCGACGATCAGCGGCCGTTCGAACGGCTTCAGGCCTTGCAGATAGAGATAGGCTTGCAGCGCGCCGGTATTGATCACGCCCAGTGGCCGGTCGCCGCCCAGCAGGCGCGCCGAGCGCGGCGTCTCGCGTGCGCCGGTGGCCAGCAGCACGCGTGTCGCGCGCAGACTGCGCGGGCCTTCCGGGGTGGCCAATTGCAGCAGGCCGGCGGCGGCGAGAGCAACCACGCTATGGCGCAGGCGGATATCCACCCCGGCCCGTTCGGCCTGTTCGACGTTACGCTGTGCATAGGCCGGGCCGGTCAACAGGCGGCCGTGTTCGCGCAGGCCGAACGGCGGATGCGCGCAATGCCGGGGTATACCGCCGGCCTCGCCGTCGCGCTCCAGCACGCAGACCCGGGCGACGCCCTGGCGGCGTAGTTCGATGGCGGCTGCCAATCCGGCGGGACCGCTGCCGACGATGGCGACGTCGACCTGTTCAGTGATGCTCATGGCAACTCCCGGTGGCGAGGGGCTGGGCGAGGCGGCCGGCGCTCAGCTCGGCGACCCGCGCGTTGCAGTAGAAACCCTGGCAGCGTCCCATGCAGGCGCGAGTGCGACGCTTCAGGCCGCCGAAGTCGCCGGCTGGCAGCGGGCCTTCCAGGGCGGCGAGGATTTCCCGGCGGGTGACCATCTCGCAGTGGCAGACGATCTCGTCGTAGCCGGGACGCTGCCAGTCGCGCGGCAGGTGTTCGGCGAGGTTCGGTACCTGTGGCCAGAGCGGCTCGCGAACCGCTTCGTGGAAGCGCTCGCCCTGGTAGAGACGATAGACGTGGCGTGCGATGCCCAGCGCCGCGGTGAGACCGGTGGAACGGATGCCGCCGACACTGATCCAGTTGCGTCCGTCGACCTTGCGGATGCGGTATTCCTTCTTTTCGCTGGCCGGTCGCAATCCTGCGTAGGTGGCGGTGACCGGCATGCCGCGCAGGCCGGGGATCCGCTCGACGGCGGCGTCGATCAGTCGCTGCAGGGTGTCGCTGTCGACCCGTGCCTGTTCGCGGTCGTCCTGTTCCTCGGCGGTGGGGCCGGCGAGCAGGTTGCCGAAGACAGTACGGGTGAATACCACCCCCTTGGTCCGCTCGTTGGGTACCGGTAGCAGGATGTGCCGCAGCAGCGCCGCGGCGGCCTTGTCGAAGACCACGAACTGGCCCTTGCGCGGATGGATGGCGAAGCTCGCCGCGCCGAGCAGGCGCTGTTCCAGTTGGTCACCGAAGAGTCCGGCGCAGTTGATTACCTGGCGCGCGCGCAGATCGCCGCGGCGGGTATGCAACAGCCATTCGCCGCCGTCGAAGGCGCCGTCCAGCACTTCGACGTCGAAACAGGCCTCGGCGCCATGGGCCAGCGCCTGTTGCAGATAGGCGAGCGGCGCGGACCAAGGGTCGACCAGATGTTCCCCGGGGACCCGCACCGCGCCGAGCACGCTGCCGGCCAACTGCGGCTCCAGCGCCAGGACCTCGTCGCGACCGACCTGGCGGACGTCATCGACACCGTTGCCGTGGGCCTGCTCGACGATAGCCGGCAGGCGCGCCAGATCCTCGTCGCTCCATGCCGCCACCAGGGCGCCGGTTTCCAGCAGCGGCAGGTTGAGGCGCGCATGGATGTCGCGGTATTCGCGATAGCCCTCCTGCATGCAGGCCAGTTCGATGCTGCCGGGCGGCGCGTCGAAACCGGTATGGAGGATCGCGCTGTTGCCCTTGCTGGCACCGGAGAGGATGTCGGTGCTTTTTTCCAGCAGGACCACCCGCGCACCTTCCAGGGCGAAGCGGCGGGCCATGGCGCAACCCACCACGCCAGCGCCGATCACTGCAACGTCGAAGATCGCGGTCTTTGTCGCAAGCGGCTCAGTCATCGTTTCTGCCTGTTTCTTTTGGTATCAGTTTGCTTTTTGACCGTAACACTGATTTTCACACAGAATTCTATGTGAAATTTGTTGTTTTAATGTGGCAACTGAAAGAGAAACAGTCAATCGATTAATCGACGGGCAGCCACCGGCACAGCCCCGGCCTGTCTCCGGGGCTGCGCGCGAGGGGAGTCAGGCCTGCGGGGTGCGCAGGGGGGCTTCGTGGACTTCCACCCGCGCCTGTTGCAGGGCTTCCCAGAGTTCCCCGGTAGGCTTGCGGTCGACCACCAGGCGGTTGATCCGGCTCAGCGGGAAGACCTGGAACAGGGCGCGCCGGCCGAGCTTCGAGGAGTCGGCGATAACCGTCAGTTGGCGGGCCTGGGCGATCATGGCACGGGCGATCTCGGCTTCCTCGATGGAAAAATCCATGGCGCCATCGCCGTTCAGCGCGCCGACGGTGATCACCGCATGCTCGGCGTTGAACCGGGCGATCTGCTCGATGGCCAGGGCGCCGACGTTCTGTTCGGATTCCGGGCGGTACTCGCCGCCGATCATGAATGCACGGTTGCCGGAGGCGCCGACGCTGCCGGCGATCAACAGCGAGTTGGTGATCACCGTCAGATGGCTCTGGCGCGCCAGTTCGCGGGCGAACAGCAGGGTGGTGGTGCCGGTGTCGATGAAGATGCTGTCACCGGGCCCGAACAGGCCGGCGGCGTAGCGGGCGACTGCGCGTTTTTCCTGGGCGTGCTCGTTCATTCGCGTCTGGAAGGCGTTCTCGTGCTCGCCGCTGGGCGGCAGGGCGGCCCCTCCGTGGAATTTGCTGACCAGGCCTTGTTCGGCCAGCGCAGCGAGGTCGCGGCGAATGGTTTCCTGAGAGGTGGAAAGGGTCCGCGCCAGTTCGTCCACCGAGATCCGCTCGCGCTGGCGCAGCAATTCGAGAATGTGGCGGCGGCGTTCCTCGGGGCGCATCGTGTTCTCCCATGGGCCGCATCCTGGTGCGGCGATTGTTACCGTGAATCGCCCGGTAGCGCCTGGCGGCGCTGGGCGGAAGGGGGCGGGGCGAGGCTTTGCGCAGGCCCGGCGGAAAATCCCACAGGTCCGTAAGGCAGGTACGCTCTTGGATTGGCCGCCTACTTGACCGTATGGGTGACCAATTTAGGTAAAACGAACCTTCAAATCAACACGAAAACCAAATTGTGGCACGCGAAATGCGAGTGTTCGCTTCGGCGGAGCGACCGGCGTGGCCGGCCTCCCGACCAGACAACCAGAAGAACGCATCCCGCTACGGGAGCCTGCCGAGGGGAGAACGACGCAGATGGCCGAGTTCGGAAACTATGTGATTTACCTGATCATGCTGGGTGCGGTACTTGGCGCGCTGGCTTCCATCCTGCGCCCGGAAAGCGGTCTGGGCCGCGAGTTCGTCAACGGCATCCACGCCATCGGTCCGGTGTTCCTCGCCCAGGCCGGCATCATGGTAGCCATTCCCTATCTGTCGAAGGCGATTTCCCATGCCCTCGGCCCGTTCTTCCAGACCCTCGGTTCCGACGTATCCATCGCCGCGCTGTCGATCATCGCGGTGGACATGGGCGGCTACCAGTTGGCCGATGCCCTGACCGCCAACCGCGACATGTGGATTACCGCCATGCTGGTGGGCTACACCTCCGGCGCGACCATCGTCTACCTGATCCCGGTCGGCCTGACCATGCTCGAGCGCAAGGACCACAAGTACCTGGCGCTGGGGGCGATGGCCGGGTTGATCAGCATTCCGTTCGCGGTGCTGGCGGCGTTGCTGCTGATTACCCTCAACCACATCCCGGTGCGCGAACTGGTATCGACCGGTTCGCCGGCCCTGCACTACCTGTCGCTGGACTTCCTCGACATGCTTCGGCTGCTGGCGCCGCTGTTCGTCTTCTGCTTCCTGCTGGCCGCCGGCCTGAAGTACCGGGCGACGGCGATGGTCACCGGGTTCCTGGTATTCGGCAAGGTGATGGACGCGTTCATCAAGATGGCCCTGGCGCTTTCCATCGTCCAGCACTTCACCGGAGTCTTCACCAAGGTCTTCGGCGGCTGGGGCTTCGACCCGATGTTCGCCGACGAGAAAGAGTTGTTCCGCGCCATCGAGATCGCTGGCTACATCGGCATCATGCTGGCCGGGACCTTCCCCATCTGCTACCTGTTCCAGCGCTACTGCAAGCGCCCGATGGCGGTCCTCGGCCGTTACCTGGGGCTGTCCCAGCCGGGCGCCACCGCCTTTGTCATGGTACTGGCGAACATCATCGCCACCTACCACCTGTTCAAATACATGAATGCTCGCGACAAGGTGCTTTGCGTGGCCCTGGGCGTCTGCGCCCAGGCCACCATCGGCGATCACCTGGCATTCACCGCCAACTTCCAGCCGACGCTGATCCTGCCGATCCTGCTCGGCAAATTGTTCGGCGGCCTGCTGGCGGTATTCATCGCCATCCGCATCTCGGTGCCTGCCGCCGAGCGCTATGCGCGGCAGGAGCAGGAGCATGACGAGGCGGAAAAAAGCGCCCTGCACGCAGCCTGAAACATCCCCCGACGAGCGCCGCGAGCCATCGCGGCGTCGCTTTCCGCAACGAGGTAACCATGCGCAAGATATTCCTAGCCTGTCCCTACAGCCATGCCGACGCCGAGGTGGTCGAGCAGCGCTTCCGTGCCTGCAACGAGGTCGCGGCGACCATCGTCCGCGCCGGCCACGTGGTATTCAGCCAGGTCTCCATGTCCCACCCGATCAACCTGTGCCTGGCCGAGCTCGACCGCGCGGCGATCGGCAGGTTGTGGGCGCCGGTGGACGCCTTCTACATGGATCACCTGGAAGAGCTGATCGTCCTCGACCTGCCGGGCTGGCGAGACAGCGCCGGCATCCGCCGCGAGATGGAGTTCTTCGAGGCCGGCGGACAGCGGGTCAGCCTCTGGTCCGAGGTGGAGCACGAGTTTCGCTGAGGCGGCAGTGGCTGAACTGCAAGCCGAATGAAAAAGCCGGAAGCGCGAGCGCTTCCGGCTTTTTCGTCAAGCGGCGAGGGATCAGTTGGGGCTGTAGATCTGGTCGAATACGCCGCCGTCGATGAAGTGGGTCTTCTGCACGCTGCGCCAGTCGCCGAAGGTCTTCTCCACCGAGAAGAAGTCGACTTTCGGGAAGCGGTCGGCGAACTTGGCGAGGATCTCCGGGTTGCGCGGGCGCAGGTAGTTGTTGGCGGCGATGGTCTGGCCCTCGTCCGACCACAGGTACTTCAGGTAGGCCTCGGCCTGGGCGCGGCTGCCTTTCTTCTCGACCACCTTGTCGACCACCGCCACGGGGGGCTCGGCCTCGGCGGACACGCTCGGGTAGACCACCTCGAAGCCGCCTCGGCCGAATTCGCGGGCGATCATCTCGGCTTCGTTCTCGAAGGTCACCAGTACGTCGCCGATCTGGTTCTGCATGAAGGTAGTGGTGGCGGCGCGGCCGCCGGTGTCGAGCACCGGTACCTGCTTGAACAGCTTGCCGACGAATTCCTTGGCCTTGTTCTCGTCACCGCCGTTCTTCAGCACGTAGCCCCAGGCGGAGAGATAGGTATAGCGGCCGTTGCCGGAGGTCTTGGGGTTCGGCACCACTACCTGGACGCCGTCCTTGAGCAGGTCCGGCCAGTCCTTCAGGGCCTTGGGGTTGCCCTTGCGAACGATGAACACGGTGGCCGAGGTGAACGGCGCGCTGTTGTTCGGCAGGCGGGTCGCCCAGTCCTTCGGCACCAGGCCGCCGTTGTCGGCGAGGGCGTCGATGTCGGTGGCCTGGTTCATGGTGATGACGTCGGCGGGCAGACCGTCGATCACCGAGCGCGCCTGCTTGCTGGAACCGCCATGGGACATCTGGATGGTGATGTTCTCGCCTTTCTCCGCTTTCCAGTATTTCTGGAAGGCCGGGTTGTATTCCTTGTAGAAGTCGCGCATCACGTCGTAGGAGACGTTGAGCAGGGGCTGGGCGGCGTGAGCGGCGCCGCCGAGCGCCAGGCCGGCGGCCAGCAGGGAGGCGCTGAACAGTCGTTTCACAGGGCAGTTCCTTTGGGCATGTTGTAGTGGCTCGACTATAACGTCGGGTTATATGCAGGGTAAATATCAAAAACTGCTTTGCTTATTACCCGCTCGAGCCTATGCCGCGGCCGGCGCTTTGGCCAGCGCTAGTCGAGGCCGCTGACCGCCAGGTCCTTGGGATACTCCACGCTGAACTTCAGGGTGGCGCTGCGTTTCTCGCCGGGTTGCAGGGTCCAGTCCCACTTCAGCTTGCCGTCGTCCTCGCGCTTGATTTCCTGCGCCTTGGGTTCCAGCAAGGTGACCTGGATCTGCTCGTTGCGCGAGACCGGCAACTGGTCCTCGAACTGCACGCGTTCGGCGTTCTTGTGGTTGTTGCGCACGTCGATGCGGAATTCGTAGTTGACCCGCGTGCGGTTGCCGATCAGGCCGCTGCTGTCGGTGTAGCGCTTGACCAGCTTGCGTTCGATGCCGATGCCCTCGTCGGCGCCCAGTGCCAGTTCGAAGCTTTCCCCGGGCATCACCCCGCGCAGATGGCCGCTGGCGACGAAGCTGTTGCCGAGAAAGGTATTCAGGGTGCCGGGGAGCAGCGGGTAGTCGCTGTCGTTGCGGGTTTCCGCCTCCAGGTAGGCGGTTTCGCGCAGGGCCGGGGCCGCCAGGTAGCGCAGCTTGGCCGGCATTTCCAGGCGGGCGATGGTGACCTTCTGCGCGCTGCCGTCGCTGTTCAGGGTCGCCGGCACGGGGATGTGGAAAGAGGCGCTGGCGGCTCCGCTGCTGACCTCCGCGGTGGCGAGCCGCGCCTCGGCCAGCTTCGGCGCCGGGGCCGGCATGGCCATCTTCGCCGAGGTCCTGGCGATGGGCGCGGCTTGCGGCATGGGCGCCGGAGCGTCCTGCATGGCCATCTCGGCACCGTAGTAGGCGTTGGGCGCGTCGATGTCGACGATCCAGGGATTCAGCCGCGGTACGTTGCCGCCCAGGGCCGGACGGGCGGTGGAGAGGGTCAGGTCGATGTCGGTCCAGTCTTCGCCGCTGCTCTGCCGGACCAGGCCCTGGTAGGTCAGTTCGATGGTCTTCGCGCCGTCGCGCAGGCGCGCGTCGTAGGTCGGCTGCCAGGAGGCGTCGCGCAGGGTGTAGTCGAGCTTCACCTCGACCTGTGCCGGTTGCTCCAGGGCGACCCGCAGGACCGCGCGCTTGAAGCGCTTGCCGTCGCCGTTGAGGGTGCCGCGCTGCTCCTGCAACTGCTGCTTGCGCTGTTCCAGTTCGGCGGCGCGGTCGTCCAGCTGGCGCTGCTCGGCGAGCAGGCGTTCGAGGTTGCCTTCGGTCAGTTGCAGCAGGCTCTTCAGCTCGTCGATGCCGGGCATGGGGCGATCCTTGCCGGGCTGGGTGCTGCCGCTCTGGATGTCGGCGAGGAACTTCTTCTGCGCTTCGAGCACGCTGCCGCGGTCATGGATTTCCCGCAGTTGCCGGTCTATCTCGCGCAGTTGCTGGTCGAGTTGCTGCACACGGTTGTCGTCCGGGCGCTCGACCCGTTGCGCGGCGCTGCTGACGTCGAGCAGGGTGGCGGCGGCGCTGGCGCCGAGGGACGCGCGCAGGCTGGCGTCGTCGAGCTGGAAGGGCAGTTGCTCCAGGGCGATCTCATGCTGGCCCTTGGGCAATTGCAGGCGGGCGGTGCGGGTGACCACGGCACGGTCGGCGTAGACGGTGACCGCGCTGATGCGGCTGTCGACCGCTTGTGGCGCGGCCAGCAACGGAGCGCTGGCGAACAGGCCGGCGAACAGGAGCGGAGAGGCGGCGAGTCGATTCACGATATCTCTTCCTTGGGCGGATGGAGGGGCGAGGAACCCGTGCGTGCGGTTCCTTCCTGCTGCCTGAGACGCAAGCACGGCGAAAGACGGGTTAAGCGGCGCGAAGAAATTTTCCCGTGCGGCTCAGGCCGGCTGTTCCAGGCGCTCCAGGGCACCGCGCAGGTTGGCGCGGGCGGCGGCCTCCCAGCGCTGCCGCAGCGGTTCGCAGTGGTACAGCGCCGGTTGCTCCAGCAACTGGCGCAGCAACTTGCCGCGCCCGGCGCGGAACAGCGGTTCCGGCACCCAGGCGTATTCGGCGCGGACGTCCGCCTCGTAGCGTGCGTAGACCGGCGCCGGCGCGGCCAGGATGGCGAGGTCGAGATCCACCACCAGGGCTGCGTCGGCGTCTCCCGGCGGTGCCTGGTGACAGGTGGCCATGATCAGTTCGCGCAGGGCCGGCCGCAGCGCCGCCAGCCCGGCCTGGTCGAGCCAGCGCTCGGTGCTGGCGGCGCTGGCGGCCTCGTTGTCCTGGCGCTGGGTGTCGTAGACCAGGTCGTGGGTCCACAACGCCAGCTCCACCAGGTCCGGCCGCCGCGCCAGTTGGCGCCAGCGGTCGAAGTGCTCCAGGCAGGCGAGGATGTGGCGATCGCCGTGGTAGTGCCGGTCGGCCCCGCCATAGGCCGCCAGCAGCGCGTCGAAGGCATCCGCCGGCGGGTTGCCGCCGAGTCGCTGCCAGAGGGCGTCCCAGCGCTGCCGGTCAAGACTTCCCATGGCTGCCTTCCTCGCGAGGGAACAACGGGTTGCCGCAGCGGCAGCAGAATGCCGCCTGCACTTCGTGGGTCGCCTTGCGGCACACCGGGCAATCCCGCTGCAACAGGTTGGCCGGGTCCTGGCGCATCGCGGTGGCGAGTTCGGCGGTGAAGATCCCGGTGGGCACCGCGATGATCGAGTAGCCGGTGAGCATCACCAGGCTGGCGATGGCCTGGCCGAGCGGGGTCTTCGGGGTGATGTCGCCGAAGCCGACCGTGGTGAGGGTGACGATCGCCCAGTAGATGCCGCGGGGGATGCTGGTGAAACCGTGCTCCGGGCCTTCGACCACGTACATCAGCGCGCCGAACACGGTGACCAGGGTCATCACGGTGAGGAAGAACACGATGATCTTCTGCTTGCTGCCGCGCAGGGCGGTGAGCAGGAAATTGGCCTGGCTCAGGTACTGGCGCAGCTTGAGCACGCGGAAGATCCGCAGCATGCGTATCACCCGGACGATCAGCAGGTACTGGGCGTCGGGGTAGAGCAGGGCGAGGAAGCCGGGGAGGATCGCCAGCAGGTCGACCAGGCCGTAGAAGCTGAAGGCATAGCGCAGCGGCTTGGGCGAGCAGTACAGGCGCAGCAGGTATTCCACCAGGAAGATGCCGGTGAAGCCCCATTCGATGTAGGCCAGCAGGTCGCCGTAGTCCTGGTGGATCTCGTCGATGCTGTCGATCATCACTACCAGCAGGCTGGCCAGGATCACCAGCAGCAGCGCGCTGTCGAAGCGCCGGCCGTCGCGGGTGTCGGTCTGGAAGATGACGATGTAGAGGCGTTCGCGCCAGCTGTCGGGTGCGCTCATCGTGGCTCCTGATGATGGATGCGGCACCTTACCAGACTAGCCCGCCGGCGCCAGCGTTCCCCCGCTCAGGAGCGTCGCCGGCCGAGGCGCGCGCCGAGGCTGCCGGCCAGGCGCAGGTACAGGCGCTCGCCGCCGATGCAGAGCAGGCAGGCGAGGATGAACGGTGCGGTCAGAGCCGGCAGGCCGAGCAGGCCGAACAGCGGTTGCAGCGCCACCGCCAGGCCCATGCCGAGCAGTGGCGGCCAGACGCTGCGGTAGCGCAAGGCCAGGGCCAGCCCGGCAAGGGCGGCGTTCAGGCCGTAGAACCCGGCGAGCGCGCTCGCCCAGTCGTAGCCCAGCAGCCAGGCCAGCGGCAGGCTGGCCGCGGCGCCGGCGAGGGCCCAGGCGGCCGAGGGACGCGAGACCAGCAGCAGGCCGAGCCAGACCAGCAGCCCTGCCAGCGGTTCACCGAGGAAGATGATCTCGCCGATCCCCTGCGCTAGCGCCGCCAGCTCCGCCGTGCCGCTCCAGGCGCAGCTGAAGCAGCCGCCATGGGTCGCCGGGGCCAGGCCTAGCCAGGCGCCGAGGGGCACCAGCCACCAGCCGTTGAGGACGAAGCCCAGGGTATAGGGCGGTAGCCAGCGGCGTCGGCGCAGCCCATGCAGGAACAGGCGCTGCAACGCCACGCTGGCCAGGCAGCCGAGCGCTACCAGCGACACCAGTCCCGGCGACCAGGCGAAGCGGAATGCCAGCAGCATGCCGATCAGCACGGCGTTGTAGCCGTACAGCCCGGCCTCGATGTCGCTGTCGGCGCAACGCAACAGGCGCGCCAGCAACGGGCCGAGGGCGCCGCCAAGGAGGGCGCCGGCGAGCAGCGGCGGCGCGCCGACGGCGATCGCCAGCAGGCAGGCCAGGCCCAGGCGTGGGTCGCCCTGGAGGAACACCTGGCTGATGCCGCGCAGGAGGATTCGGGATGCATTGAGGAGAGGTTGCAGGGGCATGGCGGTCAGCGCGGCAAGGGCCGCTCGGCAGGCACGGAGATGCCAGGCCTGCGCGAGGGGCGGGGGTGGTAATTGTAGGGCCGGTAGCGGAGGCGACGCACCCCGGACGAGAAGGCCAGGCGAGGGTCATGCATGCAGGGCGTTCCAAGAAGAAAAAAAGACCTCCGGCAGGAGTTGAACCGGAGGCCTTGAATGTCCATGGCCTGCATGGGAGTGCGCGAGGGAGGCCATGGTCCGACAAGAAGGTCTTTCCCGGATGGATGGAGACGCGGCCCCGTATTTCCGGCCCCATCCATCCGAGAGAGACAAGGGTGGCCCGACCCGCATGCCCGGGGGGACAGAGCGGGCCGGACCGAACTCGTTGCTTCAGAGGCCTCCCAGCGGCGGCGCCACGGTCTCGATGCGCAGCATGTTGGTCGAGCCGGGGCGACCGAACGGCACGCCGGCGGTGACCACCACGGTGTCGCCGCGGCGCGCCATGCGCTGGGCCAGGGCGATGTCGAGGGCGGTCGAGCAGATCTCGTCGACGTGCGCCAGTTGCTCGTTGACCACCGAATACACGCCCCAGGCCACGGTCAGTCGCCGCGCGGTGCGCAGGTTCGGGGTCAGGCTGAGGATCGGCGCCTTGGGCCGCTCGCGGGCGGCGCGCAGGGTCGAGTTGCCCGACTCGGTGTAGTTCACCAGCACCGCCACCGGGAGGATCCGGCTGACCCGGCGGATCGCGCAGCTGATCGCATCGGAGACGGTAGCGTCGGGCTGCGGACGGTTGACCTCGAGCTGGACGTGGTAGTCCGGCTCGGCCTCCACCTGGCGAACGATCTTCGCCATCATCTCTACCGCCTCGCGAGGATATTGCCCGGAGGCGGTTTCCGCCGAGAGCATCACCGCGTCGGCACCGGCGCCCACCGCGGTGGCTACGTCGGTCACCTCGGCGCGGGTGGGGGCGGGGGAGAAGCGCATCGACTCAAGCATCTGGGTAGCCACCACCACCGGCTTGCCGAGCTGGCGGCAGACCTGGACGATGCGTTTCTGGATGCCCGGCACGCTCTCCGCCGGCACCTCTACGCCGAGGTCGCCGCGCGCCACCATGATCGCGTCGGCGCGCTCGGCGATCGCCTCGATGGCGCTCACCGCGCTGGGCTTCTCGATCTTGGCCATGAGGAAGGCCTTGTCGCCGATCAGCCCACGGGCCTCGTCGATGTCCTCCGGGCGTTGCACGAAGGACAGCGCCACCCAGTCGACCCCCAGTTCCAGGCCGAAGGCCAGGTCGCGGCGGTCCTTGTCGGTCAGCGGGCTGAGTTGCAGCACCGCTTCCGGCACGTTGACGCCCTTGCGATCGGACAGCTCGCCACCCACCGCCACGCGGGTCTCGATGGCGTCGCTGTGGCAGTTGACCACTTCCAGGCGGATCTTGCCGTCGTCCAGCAGCAGGCTCATACCCGGCTCCAGGGCATGGATGATCTCCGGATGCGGCAGGTTGACCCGCCGCTCGTCACCGGGGTCGTCGCTGAGGTCGAGGGTGAAGGTCTGCCCGCGCTGCAATTGCACGGCACCGGCGGCGAAGCGGCCGACTCGCAGCTTCGGACCCTGCAGGTCCATGAGCACGCCGATCGGGTAGTTCAGTTCCGCTTCCACCTCGCGCACCCAGGCGAAGCGCTGCCCGTGATCGGCGTAGTCGCCGTGGCTGAAGTTCAGGCGGAACAGGTTGGCGCCGGCCTCCACCAGGGCACGGATATCGTCGCGGCTGCGGGTGGCCGGGCCGAGGGTGGCGAGGATCTTGGCTTTCTTGTCGGCTGTCATGTCAGGACTCGAGGATGAGAATGGCGCGGAAGTCGTTCACGTTGGTGCGGGTCGGTCCGGTCACCAGCAGGTCGCCGAGGGTCTGGAAATAGCCGTAGCCGTTGTTGTCGTCGAGCTCGTCGCGGATTTTCAGCCCGGCCTTTTCGCCGCGCGCATGGGAGCAGGGCGTCATCAGCGCGCCGGCGTTGTCTTCCGAGCCGTCGATGCCGTCGGTGTCGCCGGCCAGGGCCCAGATGTTCGGTTCGCCCTTTAGCTCGGCGGTGAGGCTGAGGAGGAACTCGGCGTTGCGTCCGCCGCGACCGTTGCCGCGCACGGTGACGGTGGTCTCGCCGCCGGAGAGGATCACGCAGGGCGCCGCCAGCGGCTGGCCGTGCTTGCGGATCTGCCGGGCGATGCCGGCGTGGACCTTGGCGACTTCCCGCGCTTCGCCCTCCAGGTCGCCGAGGATCAGCGTCGAGAAGCCGGCCGCGCGGCACTTCACCGCTGCTGCGTCGAGGGCGTTCTGTGGCGTGGCGATCAACTGGAAGTGGCTGCGCGCCAGGCACGGGTCGTCGGGCTTGACGGTTTCCGAGCGCGGGTCGGCGAGCCAGTCGAGGACGTTCTGCGGCACGTCGATGGCGTAGCGCCTGAGGATCGCCAGGGCGTCGGCGGAGGTGGTCGGGTCGCCGACGCTGGGGCCGGAGGCGATCACCGTGGCCTCGTCGCCGGGAACGTCGGAAATCGCGTAGGTAAAGACGCTGGCCGGCCAGCAGGCCTTGGCCAGGCGACCGCCCTTGATCGCCGAGAGGTGCTTGCGCACGCAGTTCATCTCGCCGATGGCGGCGCCGGACTTGAGCAGCGCCTTGTTCACCGCCTGCTTGTCCGCCAGGCCAATGCCTTCGGCAGGCAGCGAAAGCAGTGCGGAGCCGCCGCCGGAGAGAAGGAAGATCACCCGGTCGCTCTCGTTCAGGCCGCTGATCAGTTCCAGCACGCGACGGGCGACGCGCTCGCCGGCGTCGTCGGGCACCGGATGGGAGGCTTCCACCACCTCGATGCGACTGCATTGCGCGCCGTAGCGGTAAGGCGCCACTACCAGGCCCTGGATCTCGCCCTGCCAGTGCTTCTCCACCACTTCGGCCATGGCTCCGGCGGCCTTGCCGGCACCGATGACGATGGCGCGCCCGCTGCGATCTTCCGGCAGGTGGTCGGCCAGCACCTGGTAGGGATGGCCGGCTGCCACCGCGGTATTGAACAGCTCGGTGAGAAAGGCGCGTGGATCGGTACTCATGACAGGCTCCGAATTTCTTGTTGTCGTGCCGCCGGTCGGACCGGCGGTCGCAGCGTCGTCGACGCTTCCATTCCGCAGCACCCGCGCCGGCGGGAACTGGGGAATGGAAGCGAGGCGCCCGGACGCAGAGGCCGTGAATCTCCCGGCCGGGCGTTCGCTTCCTTTACCCCGCCTTGTGGGCGGGGAAGGAAGAGGGCGGCGGCGAACACCGGAGTTCGCCGACCGTTCCTCTCCCCGAGCCCTTCGAAAAGGGGTTCGTCGCTCCGCGCGGGGTGACGGCCCGCGCGGACTGCGGATCACTCGTCGCGGATCGAGAAGTTGGCCATGTGCTCCAGGCCCTTGATCAGCGCCGAGTGGTCCCAGTTACTGCCGCCGATGGCCGCGCAGGTGCTGAACACCTGCTGGGCGTTGGCGGTGTTGGGTAGGTTCAGGTTCAGCTCGCGGGCGCCGGCCAGGGCCAGGTTTAGGTCCTTCTGGTGCAGGCTGATGCGGAAGCCCGGGTCGAAGGTGCCCTTGACCATGCGTTCGCCGTGTACCTCGAGGATCCGCGAGGAGGCGAAGCCACCCATCAGCGCCTCGCGCACCTTGGCCGGATCGGCGCCGTTGCGGGCGGCGAACAGCAGGGCCTCGGCGACCGCCTGGATGTTCAGCGCGACGATGATCTGGTTGGCCACCTTGGCGGTCTGGCCGTCGCCGTTGCCGCCGACGCGGGTGATGTTCTTGCCCATCGCCTGGAACAGCGGCAGGGCGCGTTCGAAGCTGTTCGGGCAGCCGCCGACCATGATGCTCAGGGTCGCCGCCTTGGCGCCGACCTCGCCGCCGGAGACCGGGGCGTCCAGGTACTGCGCGCCGGTAGCCTTGATCTTCTCGGCGAAGCCCTTGGTGGCGGTGGGGGAGATCGAACTCATGTCGATCACCACCTTGTTCGGGCCGACGCCCTCGGCGATACCGTCCTTGCGGAACAGCACATCCTCGACCTGCGGGGTGTCCGGCACCATGACGATGATGAACTCGGCTTCCTGGGCCACTTCCTTCGGGTTGGCCAGGGCAATGGCGCCGGCCTCCAGCAGGTCGGCCGGAGCGGCGTCGTGGTGGGTGGAAAGGAACAGGCTGTGGCCGGCCTTCTGCAGGTTCTGCGCCATGGGCTTGCCCATGATTCCGGTGCCGATGAATCCGATCTTGGCCATGAGAGTGTCTCCTGGTTCTGTCTGTCGAGTGGCTCCGCGCAGGGAGGCGGGAGCGTCTTGTTCGTGGGTGCGGATCAGACGACGTTGTGCGTCTTCATCCAGCCGAGGCCGGCTTCGGTGGTGGTGGCCGGCTTGTACTCGCAGCCGATCCAGCCCTGGTAGCCGATGCGGTCCAGGTGCTCGAAGAGGAAGCGGTAGTTGATCTCGCCGGTGCCCGGTTCGTGGCGGCCGGGGTTGTCGGCGAGTTGCACGTGGTTGATCGCCGCCAACTGGTTTTCCAGGGTGCGGGCCAGGTCGCCTTCCATGATCTGCATGTGATAGATGTCGTATTGCAGGAACAGGTTGGCGCTGCCGACCTTGTCGCGGATCTCCAGGGCCTGGCGGGTGTTCTGCAGGTAGAAGCCGGGGATGTCGAGGGTGTTGATCATCTCCATGACCAGGCGGATGCCTGCGGCTTCCAGCTTGTCGGCGGCGTAGCGCAGGTTGTCGACGAAGGTCTTCTCGACGCTGGCGCAGTCGTGCCCCTGCGGCCGGATCCCGGCGAGGCAGTTCACCTGGCGGTTGCCCAGCACCCTGGCGTAGGCGATGGCCTTGTCGACCCCCTCGCGGAACTCCTGGACCCGATCCGGGTGGCAGGCGATGCCGCGCTCGCCCTTGGCCCAGTCGCCGGCCGGCAGGTTGAACAGCACCTGCTCCAGGCCGTTGGCTTCCAGGCGGGCCTTGATCGCCTCGGCCTCGACGTCATAGGGGAAGAGGTACTCGACGCCGGCGAAGCCGGCCTTGGCGGCGGCGTCGAAGCGTTCGAGGAAATCCACCTCGGTGAACAGCATGGACAGGTTGGCGCAGAAACGGGGCATGTCTTGCTCCTATCGTTCGGTCAAACGTTCGGGAGGCCTTTCGCCGGGGGCGGGGTGCCGCACGCACCGTCCGCGCCTCCGGGAAAGGACGGCGATCAGTCGAGCAGCGAGATGGCGGTCGGCGCGTCGGCGCCTTTCTCGGCCAGTTCCTCGAACTCGTTGATGGCGTTGATCTCGGTACCCATGGAGATGTTGGTGACGCGCTCCAGGATCACCTCGACCACCACCGGCACCTGGTGCTGTTGCATCAGTTCGCGGGCCTTGGCCAGGGCGGCGCCGATCTCGTTCGGGTCGAACACCCGGATCGCCTTGCAGCCCAGGCCCTCGACCACCGCGACGTGGTCGACGCCGTAGCCTTCCAGCTCGGGGGCGTTGATGTTGTCGAAGGCCAGCTGCACGCAATAGTCCATGTCGAAGCCGCGCTGCGCCTGGCGGATCAGGCCCAGGTAGGAGTTGTTCACCAGTACGTGGATATAGGGCAGCTTGAACTGCGCGCCGACCGCCAGTTCCTCGATCATGAACTGGAAGTCGTAGTCGCCGGAGAGCGCCACCACCTGGCGGCTCGGGTCGGCCTTGACCACCCCCAGCGCGGCGGGAATGGTCCAGCCCAGCGGGCCGGCCTGGCCGCAGTTGATCCAGTGGCGCGGTTGGTAGACATGGAGGAACTGTGCGCCGGCGATCTGCGACAGGCCGATGGTGCTGACGTAGCAGGCATCCTTGCCGAAGAACTCGTTCATCTCTTCGTAGACGCGCTGCGGTTTCACCGGCACGTTGTCGAAGTGGGTCTTGCGCTGCAGCGTGCGTTTGCGCTGCTGGCAGCTTTCCAGCCAGGCGGCGCGCGACTTCAGCTTGCCGGCGGCCTTCCATTCGCGGGCCACTTCGAGGAATGCGTCGAGGGCGGCGCCGGCGTCGGAGACGATGCCCAGGTCGGGCATGAACACCCGGCCGATCTGGGTCGGTTCGATGTCGACATGGATGAAGCGGCGACCTTCGGTATAGACCTCGACGCTGCCGGTGTGGCGGTTGGCCCAGCGGTTGCCGATGCCGAGCACCAGGTCGGACTCCAGCAGGGTGGCGTTGCCGTAGCGGTGCGAGGTCTGCAGGCCGACCATGCCGGCCATCTGCGGGTGGTCGTCGGGGATTACGCCCCAGCCCATCAGGGTCGGGATCACCGGGATGCCGGTCAGCTCGGCGAATTCGCGGAAGCGCTCGGCGGCGTCGGCGTTGAAGATGCCGCCGCCGGCCACCAGCAGCGGGCGCTCGGCTTCGTCGAGCATGGCCAGGACCTTCTCGGCCTGGACCCGGGTGGCCTTCGGCTTGCTCACCGGGAGGGGCTCGTAGGCGTCGATGTCGAACTCGATCTCGGCCATCTGTACGTCGAACGGCAGGTCGATCAGTACCGGGCCGGGCCGGTCGCTGCGCATCAGCTGGAAGGCCTTCTGGAATACATAGGGGACCTGGGCCGGTTCCAGCACGGTGGTCGCCCACTTGGCCACCGGCGCGGCGATGCTGGAGATGTCGACCGCCTGGAAGTCTTCCTTGTGCAGGCGGGCGCGCGGTGCCTGGCCGGTAATGCAGAGAATCGGGATGGAGTCGGCGGAGGCGGAGTAGAGGCCGGTGATCATGTCGGTGCCGGCAGGGCCGGAGGTGCCGATGCAGACGCCGATGTTGCCGGCCTTGGTACGGGTGTAGCCCTCGGCCATGTGCGAGGCGCCTTCGACGTGACGGGCCAGGACATGGTCGATGCCGCCGATCTTCTTCAGCGCGGCGTACATGGGGTTGATCGCGGCACCGGGGACGCCGAACGCGGTATCCATGCCTTCGCGGCGCATCACCAGTACGGCGGCTTCGATTGCTCTCATTCTGGCCATCGTTTTGTTCCTCGTTCTTATACTAATTGTGTACAAAAGTTGGAACGATTCTAGGCAGAGGGGGAGCGCAAGGTCAAGATGGGTTGTATACGCTTGAAAAAGCCGCTGAAATCCATTTTTTCATAATAAAAACAATTAGTTGTAATGCTTGTTAGCAGGCTTATAAAACCAGCGTTTGAAAAAATGTATACAAAATTATATTCATATTGTTCTGGAATGTTGCTTTCGTAGGGCCGGTCGGCTACTAGATTGGGTACAAATTTCGAACGCGCCCGCATAGCGGGTGGTTTCCCGATTTCTAGCCTTAACAACTCGAGAGGAACGACCATGACCACCATCAGTCTGGAAACCGCGCTGGGCATTACCCGCCAGGCGCTGGCGGTGGGGCGCGAGCTGTCCACCGCGCCCCTGACCATCGCGGTGCTCGATGCTGGCGGCCACCTGGTGGCGCTGCAGCGCGAGGACGGCGCCAGCATGCTGCGACCGCAGATCGCCATCGGCAAGGCCTGGGGCGCCGTGGCCCTGGGCAAGTCGTCGCGGCTGCTGGCGGCGGATGCACAGCAGCGGCCTTCGTTCATTTCTGCGGTGAACACCCTGGCCCATGGCAATCTGGTTCCGGCGCCGGGCGGGGTGTTGATTCGCAACGACAAGGCAGAGGTGGTCGGCGCGGTCGGTATCAGCGGCGATACCTCGGATATCGACGAGCAATGCGCGATCCAGGGCGTGCTGGCGGTCGGGCTGGTGCCCGACGCCGGTTGAGCTTGCGGCCCGCTCACCAGGACCGGGCCTTCGCTCCCTTCTTCAGGTGGCGTACGCCGCCATCCACCAGGCTCTCCGTGCCATACCTGCAGCGGGGCTCGTTCGAGGCCAGGAATAGCGCGGCACTGGCGATCTCCAGCGGCTCCCCCAGGCGTCCCGGCCAATCTTCTCCCTCAGCGCCTGGGTGGCCTCGACATCGGTAGCGGCTTTGTCCAGCGCTGGCGTCCGGGTCGGTCCCGGGTTCAGGGCGTTGACCCGGATACCGCGCTCGAGCAACTCCGCCGATAGCGTCCAGGCGAGGTGTATGCGGAGCTGCCGCCGCGGGTCGAATACCGCGTCACGCCGCTCGGTGCGAAGCCGGCGCTGGGGCGGGGGCGGCACGTGATTGAGCGCGCCGCGGCGGGTCAGAGCGGCAGCGGCCGAAGCCGGCCGGTGCTCTTGCCGGATTGCCCGTCGGGCGTGCAGCCTTTCAGGACCAGGCGGGTGATGGTTTCCACCGCAGCGTCGTAGTCGGCGTCGCTGAGCTGTTCCTTGCCGGTGACGATGGAAATCTGCCAATCGAAGTCGGCATAGGTCTGGGTCGCCGCCCAGATGGCGAAGAGCAGGTGATGCGGGTCCACCGGGGCGAGCTGGCCACGGTCGATCCAGGTCTGCAGGCAGGTGACGTTGCGCTGGGCCTGGGCGTTCAGTTCGTCGAGGTATTCCTTCGGCAGGTGCGGCGCGCCGTGCATGATCTCGCTGGCGAAGACCTTGGAGGCATGCGGCAGCTCGCGGGAGATGCGGATCTTCGAGCGGATGTAGGCGGGCAGGGCGAGCAGCGGGTCGTCTTCCACGCGGAACGGTGCCGACGCTTGCAGCAGCGGCTCGACGATGCTTTCCAGCACGCAGCGATAGAGGTTTTCCTTGGACTGGAAGTAGTAGTAGACGTTGGGCTTGGGCAGGCCGGCGCGGGCGGCGATGTCGCTGGTCTTGGTCGCCGCGAAGCCCTTGTCGGCGAATTCCTCGCTGGCGGCGCGGAGGATCAGGCGCTTGTTGCGCTCGCGGATGCTGGTCATCAGTCCTTGTTCTTCATTGCTGCAACGGCGGCAGGAAGCCGAGGATGGTAGCACCCGCCCGGAGCGCCCCTCAAGCAAGGTGCGAGCGAGGCGGAGGCCCGGGAAATCCTGACCCGCCGGTTCATTTGCCCTATACATTTTCCGGTATTTGGAGTATTCGTTAGGGGTATCGAGTCGCCCGCTCGCACTCACCCACCGAGCGCCGGGCGAGCCCCCGGAACAGAACGAGTCACTATGTCCGATTCCCGCCTGGTCGATCCCTTCGGCCGTCGCATCACCTACCTGCGCCTGTCGGTGACGGATCGCTGCGACTTCCGCTGCACCTACTGCATGAGCGAAGACATGCAGTTCCTTCCCCGCGACCAGGTCCTCAGCCTGGAGGAACTTTACGCGGTGGCCGACGCCTTCATCGGCCTCGGCGTGCGGCGCATTCGTATCACCGGCGGCGAGCCGCTGGTGCGCAAGGGCATCACCGGCCTGCTGGCACGCCTGGGGCAGCGTGCGGAACTGGAAGACCTGGCGATCACCACCAACGGTTCGCAACTGCGCGAGCGCGCCGCCGAGCTGAAGGCCGCCGGCGTCCGCCGCCTCAACGTCAGCCTCGACTCGCTGCAGCGCGAACGCTTCGCCGCCTTCACCCGTAGCGATCGCCTGGAGCAGGTGCTGGACGGCATCCAGGCGGCGCGCGAAGCCGGTTTCGAGCGGATCAAGCTGAACTGCGTGGTACAGAAGGGCCGCAACGACGACGAGATCCTCGACCTGGTCGAGTACGCCCTGGCCAACCAGTTGGACATCAGTTTCATCGAGGAAATGCCGCTGGGCAGCATCACCAGCCACCGTCGCGAACTGACCCTCTGCACCAGCGACGAAGTCCGCGCGATCATCGAGCGCCGCTGGCCGCTGACCCCGAGCCTGGCGCGCAGCGGCGGGCCGTCGCGGTATTACCAGATCGGCGACGAGCCCAGCCGGATCGGCTTCATCTCACCTCACAGCAATAATTTCTGCGGCGACTGCAACCGCGTGCGCGTCACCGCCGAGGGCAAGCTGGTGCTCTGCCTCGGCCACGAGGGGGCGCTCGACCTGCGCGAACTGCTGCGCAGCCATCCCGGCGACCGCGAGCGCCTGAGCGCGGCACTGGTGGCGGCGCTGAACCTGAAGCCGGAGCGGCATCACTTCGACGCCCAGGAGCAGGTCCAGGTGCTGCGTTTCATGAGCATGACCGGCGGCTGACGGTATCCTCCTGGGACGATGGCACCAACGGCGCCATCCGCCGCTTCCTCCCCCATGCCACCCGGGTGACCGTGTTCCGGCACGCACCGCTCGCTGCCCCGTCCCGGGAAAAGCGACGCGGCGCAACGCCGAAACGCGGCGAAGAAGTCATGCTACCTGCCGCGCCAGCAAAGGAAAGCCTCCCATGCACCGGGTCCTGTTCATCTGCAGCCGCAACCGCCTGCGTAGTCCCAGCGCCGAACGGCTGTTCGCCAACTGGCCGGGCGTCGAGACCGATTCCGCCGGGCTGGCGGCGGACGCCGAGACGCCCCTGGAGCGGGAGCAACTGGAGTGGGCGACGCTGGTCGTCGTCATGGAGCGCCGCCACCGGCAGGCGCTGCTGCGCCGGCACGCCGCGGCGATGAAAGGCAAGCGCCTGGTCTGCCTGGATATCCCGGACGACTACGCCTACATGCAGGCGGAATTGCTGCATCTGCTGGAGCGCAAGGCGGGGCCTTTCCTTCGGCGGGACTGAGTGGTGCGGACCGCGAGCGGAGAAAAAGAAGCCGGACGAAGTCCGGCCCGAGGGAAGGGCGGACCGGGAGTGTCGCCGGTCCGCCAGGGAGTCAGGAGTGCTTGGGCGCCGGCGCGTGGCTGCCGCACAAGTGGCTGCGGTCGTTGCGGCTGAGGATGTTGAACAGCAGGTTCAGCACCACCGCCCAGATCGCGGTCATGGCGATGCCGCTATGGGTGATCGGCTCCATCCAGACCGGCAGGCGGGCGAAGAAGTCCGGGCGCACCACCGGCACCATGCCCATGCCGATGCTTACCGCCACCAGCAACTGGTTGCGGCGGTCGGTGATGTTGGCCTCGTGGAGGATCTGGATGCCGCTGGCGGCGACCATGCCGAACATGGCGATGCCGGCGCCGCCGAGTACCGCCGGCGGGATCGAGGCGACCAGGAAGGCGGCCTTGGGCAGCATGCTGAGGAGGATCAGGAAACCGGCGGCGGCCACCGTGACGTAGCGGCTGCGCACCCCGGTCATCTGCACCAGGCCGATGTTCTGGGCGAACGAGGAATGGGTGAAGGTGTTCAGGAAACCGGCGAAGAACGAGGCGCCGGCGTCGCAGAGCAGGCCGCGGCGCAGTTCGGTCGGGGTGATCTCGCGGCCGGTGATCTTGCCCAGGGCGAGGAACATGCCGGTGGACTCGACGAAGATGATCACTACCACCAGGCACATCGACAGGATTGGCGCCAGGTCGAAGGTCGGCGCACCGAAGTGCAGCGGGGTGACGATGTCGAACCAGGGGCGCTCGGCCAGACCGCCGAGGTCGACCATGCCCATGCCGCCGGCGATCGCGTAGCCCAGGCCCATGCCCATCAGCACCGAGATGTTGACCCAGAAACCGCGCATGAAGCGGTTGATCAGGAGGATGGTGCAGAGCACCAGGCTGGAGAGGAACAGGAAGTGCAGGGAGCCGAAGTCTTCCGCGCCCTTGCCGCCGCCGGCCCAGTTGATCGCCACCGGGAACAGGCACATGCCGATCGAGGTGATCACCGTGCCGGTCACCAGCGGTGGGAAGAAACGCACGATGCGCGACATGAAGGGGGCGATGAGCATGCCGAAGAAACCGGCGGCGATGGTCGCGCCGAAGATCCCGGTGATGCCCACGCCGGGCATCCCGGCCATCGCCACCATGCTGCCGACGGCGGCGAAGCTGGCGCCCATCATCACCGGCATGCGGATGCCCATCGGGCCGATGCCCAGCGACTGGACCAGGGTGGCGATGCCGGCGACCAGCAGGTCGGCGTTGATCAGGAAGGCGATTTCCTCGCGCGAGAGGCCGGCCGCCTGGCCGACGATCAGAGGCACGGCGACGGCGCCACCGTACATCAGCAGCACATGCTGGAAGCCCACCAGCAGCAGCTGCGTCAGCGGCAGGCGCTGGTCTACGGGCGAGTCGGGGATGCGGCGATCAGTTACCACGGACATGCAACACCTCAGGCGTTTTTATTGTTGTCAGTCGCAGGCGGACACCGGAAAAGGCAGGTTCCGGCGGCCGGGTATTTCTGGCCGAACATCCACCCCAGGCTTCAGGGCGATGCGGTGGGGTGTTTTATATCCCCGTTGTGTGCTCGATTCAATCGATTTTTTGTATACAAAGTAATTTTTTGTAGTTGACCAATCGGTCTACTACAGGCTTTCCAGAGCTGCTTCCACTGTATCCATAGAACTGGCGCCGGCTACCCCCGGGACGCCCGGCGGTGTACGACATTGGTCGGATAGCCGACGTGCTCTAGCCGCTGGGAGTTTTCAGCGACCCCTACCTCAGTGGGCACAAGCCCGGTGCAGCAAGGCCTTGAACCCTGTCGCCCGGGATCAGCCATGGGTCTTTGCGGAACGCCTGCTTGCATTGGCGACTACAAGCAGCGACGTGCGCGAGAGCAACCGGCTATCTGAGCGCCAGTAGATCCTGGCGGCAATGGAGACGCTCAACGAGCAAAGAGAATGCCGCCAGCGCTTGCTGGAGTGCACAACGGCAGACTGGCCAAGGTGCCAAGGCTCTGGGCAGGTCATGCTGGACAAGAAGCCGGCGGAGTTTTCCTGAGCGTTCTATAGGAGAGGCACGAAGGAGGTCGCCGAAGTCTTTCGGCATATCGAACGTCCCCCTTTTTCAGTTTTCGGCAGCGCCCAACGGGCCACTGGCAATCAGGCTGGCACCACAAGCTGTTTTCATCCCATGTAGCGCGACCGGGACCCCATTCACATCCAGCAGGGCGCTACCTTCGGTAATGGGGAAGGTTCCCTTGCACAAGGGACAAACCACTTGGTGGCCTACACCGGCCATCGGCTTGCCGTTGAGGTCGGTCTGGCCGAACGCCTCAATCACCGTGCCTCCATGGCTGGTGGTGTCGCCAAGGCGAATGATGTCCATCGCGGGTTGCTCCTATAGGTCGTCCAGCCAGCTGTCTTTTGGCTTCAGGCTGGAGAGGAATTCCTCGTAGACATAGTGATCACCCAGCGTTTGGCCGCCAGGCGTAGCGGGTTTCGGAGCAGGGGAAGGACCGGCATTTCCGCCACGTGGCGATGAAGACGTCGGGCGCACGCGAATCGAATCGACAATGGTGTCCCACAGTTCCAATGCTTCTTTATCCGATTTGAAGGCAGGGGGCGGTGGTTTACCGTTTTCATTGCTGCGTTCCAGTACCGCCAGTCCCGCAGTAAGATTGGGCTCGGTTAGCGATTCCTCCTTGCCTTGAACCTCCCACATGAAGGTATAGCCGCGCTGCCCCTTATCGCTTCCCGCAACCAGATACTCCTCTCCGGGAAGGCTCCCGACAGGATGCTTTCCTTTTCTTAATGTTTCCATACCTGCAAACGTGGAGAGCATGTTTTGCACGAAGCCGTCGACTCGCTCAAGAAGGCTGTTTAGCTCAGCTCCCGTGGAGGAGCGGAATTCAAAGCGCGCGCCGGGGTGCTCAGGGAAAGTGACTCCCACTCCAAACCTCTCCACTTGAAAACTATCCCCTGCAATATAAGCGTGGTCGATGCAAAAGCCCGGCTCGCTGGGGATTTCTTTTGGCGCGCGAGAACGTAGATTTCGAGCTAAAGCCCTAGATATCTCCACAGCATGTTGCTCTCTGTCTACCGAAACTTTCCCTTTCCAACGATAGGCATGCCACGTAGGCTTAGATGTAACATAGGTATCCAATAAATAGGTTTTAGAGGCAACCTCTGAAGACCAAGACAATAAACCTACTGATTCATTGCCAAAGTCAATTTTACGAAGAAACATGTTACCTTTGGATTTATGTCTCTGAGTCCTCCACTCTTGTTCAAGACGATCAACCCTGGCTGCCAGTTCGGTAGGTTTATCATCTAAGTACTCAATTCTGTCTCCCCATAGGTAGTATCCGGCATTGATTACCGCGTCAGGTGGCAGATCAATCAGAAAGCGACCAAAGCAATGAGTAATCCATCCGGTCTTGTCCATGGAAGAGCTCCGAGAAGAAGAAAACGAAGTGCAACTGGTCATGCTGGTCAAGACCACCACTCCAAGTACAGCAAGCAACCGACGGGGATGCATCATGTCCCTCCTTTGTCATTAGGATGCCAATCCGCCAACTGGGTGATTTTGATCACCCCATATAGCGCTGCCCATTGAGCACGAGCATCGTTGTAACTCTCCTGGTGCTCATAGCCCCGTTTGGTATTGGCCTGTCCCTTGCCCTTGCTGCCATGCCGAAAGCTGGCCTTGACGCCCGCCAGGGCAGGCGCCTGGCCGGAGTCGGTCGGTACCGTTTCGTCACCTCCGCTACCGGAAGCGTCCAGAGGATTTCCCGTCTCCAGCGGACCCTGCGCTATGGTGGGCAAGCCCCGGCGGAACCAACTGTTGTAAGTGCCGTTCTCATCGTCGTTGAGTGTGGCACCGGGGGTCTCCAGAGGGGTAGGGTCACCCTTCCAGATCAGGTCGCGCCAACTATGGCGGCTATCGTCAGCTCCGTAATGGGCATAGGTCTCTGAGTGATATCCTGCTGCTGACAATTCACCATGAAAATTAGCAATGCTATCTATCAAGTCTTCAAAGTTATCACGGGGGCCAACTCTTAAACCTTCTTTTTTGTCTGACATGTCCAGATATTGTGAATTTTGCTCAGGCACCAATCCATACCACGTAGTGTTCTTGTATATCTCTTCATAAGGGTCCTGATTCTGCGGATAAGCCCGAGGCTTTCCATCGATATCCTTGAGCACCTGCCCCTGCGCGTCGCATAGAAACAGCCAGGGACGCCCTTCCCGGTATTCCGCGCTAGGGGCCAATTCCAGCGCGCCGGCCGAATTGGCGACAATGGCTGTCACTTCACCGGCATTTCGCCCCAGCACGACCTGTGCGATACCTTCATAGCCACAGCGCATATGATGGTAGATGGTCGAGGAACCTGTCGCAGGTTGTACGCCATGCACCACCCCCAATACGCGCTCATAGCCGTGCAACTGCGTCAGGGCGCGAGCCACCAGCCCTCCCATCGAATGGGTGACCAGAATGACTTTCATACGACTCACTTGCTCGGGATCGAGACCATGCTCCTTCTGGTAGAAAGGCAACACCGTGTTCTCGAGGTAGTCGCGTACATCCAGCGCCGACTGCCGGTTGGACTGTAGCCAGTTATAGCCGGCGCACCAGACATCGAACTGGTATCGGCTGGCCCTGAGCAATTCCTCTTCATCGATCGGCCCAACCTTTCCCTGCTCCTCACCCTGATCTCCAGGAGGAGAGAGGGCTTCGTCATTCCACCATGCCTGGAGTTCCCGCCGGCTGACGATGTTATCCAGTCGCCTCTCCATTAATCCCATGACCGGGTTATACGCACTGCGCATGACCTTGCCCCAGCCGCGCAGGCGGGCAGCTTCTTCGGACAAACCAGATTGACCGACATCGATCGTACCCTGGTCATCGACTTCTACTTGCTCAGCCTTCAGGAGCTCCTGACGGGCCTTTGGACCCCTCCAGGCCCAAGTCCACAACGCACCGATGGAGGCAAACAGGTCATCCATGGGCCACAGACCATTCGGCGGCCTCCAGACCTCGCTTTTATCTGCCTTGTTGCGCAGGTTGGTTCCCATGATCCCCGGAATGAAGATCACCGGCAGGGGAGCGGTCTGCCGAATCAGTGCCACCTTTTCGCTCTGGTTGTCGGTACGGGTCAACTGCGCCTTGTAGACAGGCCGTCCCAGACTGTCGCGAGAGCGAGGGATGATCACATCCTGATTCGGCTCGAGCGGTTCGCTGCTCATGTGTTGGACTCCGTGTCGCTGTTGTGACTGCCCTTGCCCAGGATGCGTATCTGCACCGGGTCCATGGCCAGGTGTTGTTGCTTGGGTAAACGGCCCTGGCTGTCGGTCATCAGTTTCACCACACCACCATCGCCTCGTATCACTTCAACGGCGATATTGGGTAACGGCTCCAGCGTGGCTTCGTCGCGCAGGACATATCGGTCATCGAACGGTGTCGAATCCCAGGCGTTGAAGCTGGTCGATGCATGAGCGGGACCGACATGACTGTGCTTCGCCGCCTTGACCACGAAGTTGCCGGGCATGCCCAGCTCGATGTTGCCGCCCTTGAGGGTCAGGTAGGCGCCGCCGCACATCAGGGTGATGTGCTCCTTCGCGGTGACCAGCACGTGCTGCTGGCTGGCGCTGACCTCCACGCTCTGCTCGGCTTCCAGGCGGATGTCGTTCTTCTGCGCCTGCAGCAGCATCGGCCCCTGGTGGGTGATCTGGCGCAGCTCGCCGCCCTGGGCGAACAGGCCGATGTCGCTGCCGGCGTTGATCACCACCTTCTGCCCGGCGGTCACCTGCTGGTTCTGCCGGGCCACGCTGTCGACGTGCTCGCCGGCGGCCAGGGTCAGGCTCGCCGGCGTCGCCGCAGCGATCCCTGCCGGACCGCTCAAGGCGATCGCCGGCTTGCCTCCGTTGCTCTTGCCGGACTCGTCGTTGGCACCGTGGCCGAGGTCGCGCACGGCTTCCTGGAGGGTTTGCTGCGGCGCCGCGTCGTGCCCCACGCCCTGGTGCTCCCCGGCGTAGTCGCCCAGCTCGCGGGCCAGCTCCAGCGCCGCCTCCAGCACCTGCACCACGACGCCTCGGTCGAGATGGCCGGCGCCGGCCCTGAGCTGCTCCTCGGTGCTCAGCAGCAGCCCCTTGGCCGCACGCACCGCGCCATGTTCGTCGGTGCGCAGTTCGAAGCCCTCGCCGCGCGGCTTGCCGCCTTCGGGCCGAGGATGGGTCAGGTAGCCCAGGTGCAGCGCGCTGGCACCGTGGTCGCTCATCAGCGCCGCACTGATCTGCGCCGTGGTGTCGTCGATGCGCAGCTCGTTGGCCCGGCTGCCCTTGTACTCCTTGCTCTTGATGGTGCTGAGGATCTTGTGGTCGGGCAGCGCGTAGGGCGGCCGGTTGGTCGCCCGGTAGGTACGCCCGGTGACGATCGGCTGGTCGCAGTCGCCGTCCAGGTAATCGACGATCACCTCCTGGCCAATCCGCGGGATCGCCATGTGTCCCCAGTCGGCACCCGCCCAGTTCTGCGCGACCCGTATCCAGCAGGTACTGAACTCATCGTGACGTCCCTCGCGATCCCAGGGGAACTGGACTTTCACCCGTCCCCACTCGTCGCAATGGATCTCTTCCCCTGCCGGGCCGACTACCGTCGCGATCTGCGGACCATCGATACGCGGCCGAGGCAGCGGTGCGGGACGCCATTCGACGTCCTCGGGCACCAGTTCGGCGCGCAGGTCGTAGCTCACCCCCAGAGGGGCGTCGGCGGACTCTTCCTCCTGGCCGGCATACTGGGTGCCGCGATGGACCACCCGCACCGGCCGCCACCAGGCGTTGAAGTCGGCACGCGGATGACCTTCCAGGGCAAAGGCGTGGCCCGGGATCAGCCGCGGGTCGTCGCCGCTGACCGATGCCACCCGTGCATCGCGCCGATGTCCTCTGAGGCGGCTTTCGCTGAAAGGCCGGCCGGCGCCGCTCCGCTTGTAGCGACCGGGGTAGTCGTAGCGCTCGTAGGACGAGTCCTGATGCTCGAGCGCCTCGCCAGCGAGATGATGCTCCTGGTCGTAGGTCGGGCGCTTGAAGCTGTAGTCCCGCTGGGTCTGTCGAGCCGTACGAACATTTTCGCTGTAGCGGAAAGAATGAAGCACCGGCTGCGGGTTGTCGCCCTCCGGCTGGGCGCTGAACAGTACCGGGCCGCCGACGATACGCTCCTGGACGTAGAGCCGGTCGCTGCAGACCAGGGTGTGGCGGTGTTCGTCGAAGCGGAAGTAGTAGACCAGGCCTTCCTCGAAGGCCAGCCGGTCGTGCAGGTAGTGATCGCTGTCGCCGGCCTGCACGCAGTATTCGCGTGGCAGGTGCTCGTGGTAGATACGCTGTTCGTAGTCGAGCACCCGGTGCTCCTTGAGCAGCGCCTGGAGAATCTCCGGAACACTCTTCTCCTGGAATATCCGCCAGTTGCAGCACAGCTCCAGGCGCGCCAACTGCGGTTCCAGCAGCAGTTCGTAGCGGGTCCGGCGAAAACCCGAGCTGCCCTGGGTGAAGTGGCTGACGATGCCATGGACGTAGCGGGCCGGACGGCCCTCCTGCCAGAGGGTGAAGGTGCCCGGCTGGTCGAGTACCTGCCTGAAATCGATGGCGTTCTTGTCGCTGGCCAGCTTCAGGTTCAGGCGGAAAGGCTCGCAGAGCGCTTCTTCCAGTTCGAACTCGACGACATCGAACGCGAGTTTCCCTTCGCCGACGACGAAGGTGAATTTCAGGTCCCTTTGACGCATGGATCGTTCCTTGTTCCTGGCGGGCGGTTCCTCCCCCATCCGTTGGAGAAGCGAGCCCCACGTTACTCTTGCTCAGCCGCTGCCGAAAGTCTTGGCTCGGTGTCTATTTCGCGAAGTAGCGGACATTTTCGGCTCGACGGAGAACCGGCCGTACAGGTGTACGACCGGTGTGCCTGTCAACTCACCCTGCGACCGGCGAGCGCCAGTCGTCGGAGCCGGAGGTGCCGGAGACTTCGTGGGTCCAGGTGATCTTGCGGTAGGTGAAGTGCACGTCTTCCAGGTGGGTGAAGTGGGCGTTGCCCGGGTCCTGGCAGTTGTGCATGTAGTCCTTGATGTCGACGATGATCGCGTCTTCCAGGACGGTGGTGTAGTAGTGCTCCTGGGTGCCGGCGGCGGAGGTGCGGTACCACTGGATCTCGACCTTGGTCAGGCGCTCGCCGGAGGTCAGGGCGGCCAGCAGCAGGGGCGAGGCCTTGTCGAAGACCTTGGTGATGACCACCGGCTTGTGCACGCGCTGGCCGGTCGGCTGGCCGGACTGCGGGTCGCGCGGGATGATCACTTCGTGGTTGAAGCCCTGGACCATCACCTGGTCCTCGTGGCCTTCCTGGTAGGTGTTGCCGACCGAGTCCTCGGTGAAGGCGCCGGCGGTGATCAGGCCCTGCTTGGTGCCGGTGATGGACATATAGGCGGGGGTTGCCATGGATACGTTCCTTGTCGTTGAAAGTGCCCAGGCGATATGCCGGGGGCATCGGTGCTAGACAAGAACCGTGCCACTGGTCTTGAAACTCTTTTCCATCAAGGCGTTATTGGGGGAAGCCAAAAATTCGCTGGCGATTCTCATGGGAAGAACACTGAAAATTGCGCAACTTTTTGCGCACCGCTTGCAAAAAGTTGCGCACTCTCTCGGAGCCCTTTGGGTATTTGTTCCCTAGCGTTCTATCCACAACGTTATCAACCAAAAAGTTGCACAGTTCTTCATTGGCAAGGCAGCCGAAGATGGGGCGCGCACTATCACACGACGCAGCACAGGTCCCCCGGCCACACAGATCACCCGAGCGAAGTTTGCTGGGCAAATACGAGACGACACGTACCTGCGGATAGCGATGGTTGGTTGGTCGCTTTCAATGGTGGAGCGCCGCACGGTTTCGTTCCATCGGCCCAGGGTGAAGGAAAGTGAGTTATCGGAGAGGTTGGGGGCTGAAAGATATGGCCAGTTATGGCCAAAAGCCCTCTATGGAGAGGGCTTTTGGGGTAGGGCCAGCAGGGTTGTTCTGCTGCGGGGAACCGGAGGTGCGGTTCTTAGCCTTTCGGCCAAGGCTCAGTTGATCTGTGCGCCCTTGGCGATCCAGCTGCCGATCAGGTTGCGTTCTTCCTGGGTCATCTGCGTGATGTTGCCCAGCGGCATGATCTGCGAGGCCACGGCCTGGGCCTGGATCTTCGGTGCCAGTTGCTGGATCTGCTGCGGGGTGTCGAGCATGATCCCGCCTGGCGCGGTGCTGAACAGCTGGCTGGTCGGTTTCGCCGAGTGGCAGACGGTGCAGCGCTCCTGAATCACGTGATGGACCTTGTCGAAGTCGGCTCCGCTCGCGGCCCCGGCATTGGAGGCCTGGGTCGCGGCGGGCGCGGCTGGTGCGTCGCCGCCGGTCGCCGGTTGTGCCGGTGCCGCCGCCGGGGTGCTGGCCAGCGGTGCGGAAGCCTGCTGGTAGTTCGGCGTGGTGACGAAGGCCAGGGCGATCATGCCCAGCGCGCCGGCGGGCAGTGCCCAGGCGAAGCGGTTGCTTTCGTGGCGGGTGTTGAAGTAGTGGCGTACCAGTACCGCGAGCACCGCGATGGCGGCCAGGATCAGCCAGTTGTACTGGCTGCCGTAGGTGCTCGGGAAGTGGTTGCTGATCATGATGAACAGCACCGGCAGGGTGAAGTAGTTGTTGTGCCGGGAGCGCAGCAGGCCCTTGGCCGGCAGCACCGGATCGGGCTCGCGGTTTTCTTCGATGGCTTTCACCAGCGCGCGCTGGGCCGGCATGATCACCCTGAACACGTTGCCGACCATGATGGTGCCGATGATCGCGCCGACGTGCAGGTAGGCGCCGCGGCCGCTGAACACCTGGGTCAGGCCGTAGGCGGCGGCGACCAGCAGGACGAACAGGACCAGGCCGAGCAGGGCAGGGGTCTTGCCCAGTGCCGAATCGCAGAGGACGGTGTAGACGAACCAGCCGCAAACCAGCGAACCGATGCCGATGGCGATGGCCGCTGCCGGCGCCAGGTCGCTGCCGGGGGCGATCAGGTAGAGGGTCGGGTTCAGGTAGAACACGATGGTCAGCAACACCACCCCGGACATCCAGGTGGAGTAGGCCTCCCATTTGAACCAGTGCAGGTTCTCCGGCATTTTCGGCGGAGCCAGCTTGTACTTCTCCAGGTGGTAGATGCCGCCACCGTGGATTGCCCAGAGGTCTCCGGACAGGCCTTCACGCGGGTTGCTGCGGTTGAGGTTGTTCTCCAGCCAGACGAAATAGAACGAAGCGCCGATCCACGCGATCCCGACGATCATGTGAATCCAGCGCACCAGCAGGTTCAGCCATTCGATGAGATGTGCTTCCACAGTCTTGTACCTCTTGCCCTGGCCGGCGGACCGGCGGCAGGACCTCTCTTATTGGTTTGATTGGGGGTCGAGGAGGAGCTGTTCGTCCTCGGTGAAGAAATGCTCGTCGCAGTTGTTCCCGGAACCGCTGCGATCGACCACCAGGAAGTCATCCCGCTTTTCGATCGTCAGCACCGGATGGTGCCAGACGCCGCGGTGGTAATTGACGCCCTGCCTTCCGTTGGTCAGGAAGGCGCGGACGAGGCCCGGTACAGGTACATCGCCAAGTGGCGCGACCACGACCAGAAAGGGGTTGCCGAGCAGCGGGATGAAGGCCTGGCTGCCCAGCGGATGGCGTTCCAGCATGCGGATGCGCAACGGCATTTCCAGCTTCTCGGCGCTGAAGATGCTGATGATCGCGTTATCTTCCGGCTGCGCGGTCTCGACCGTGGCCAGCTTGTGATAACGGCGGGTGGAGCCGTTGTTGATCATGAAATAGTCGCTGCCGGCGGTTTCGATCACGTCACCGAACGGGGCGAAGGCTTCCTTGGTCAACGGCTCGATCTTGAGAGTGCGCATACTGATCCTGTCGATTCTGTTTGTTGTATTCCGGACGCACGCGGGGCCCGGGTCTCACGGTAATTGTGGCCTGCCGAACAGGCGCAGGCGGCTGACGCCGCCGTCGGGAAAGATGTTCAGGCGTACATGGGTGATCGGGCCGAGGGCGTTGAGGTGCCGCTCGAACCGGTGTTCCTGGTGCATTTCCAGCTTCTGCGCTGGCAGCAGCTCGCGCCAGAAGAGGCTCTGCGCCTCGATCCGGGCCTCGTTCCCGCCTTCCACGAAGGCGGCCTGGATGCTGCAGCTTTCCGGATAGTTGCCCTTGAAGTGCAAGGTATCGACGACCGCCGCCTCGATGCTGCCGGGATGGCCGAGGGCGACGATCACCCAGTCGTGGCCCGGCGTGCGGCGGCGGCCGGTTTCCCAGCCGTCGCCCATGTTGATGGCACGTCCGGGGTTGAGCAGGTTGCCCATGCGTCCGAAATGCTGGTCGGAACAGGCCAGCGCCCGGCCGCCGTTGACCGCTGCGGCCAGGTCGAGCGCCGTTCCCGGCGGCTGGCTGCTCCAGTCGCGGTAGGGCACGCCATAGAGGCGCAGGCGGGCGATACCGCCGTCCGGGTAGATGTTCAGGCGCAGGTGGGTCCAGGGACGTTCGTCGTCTATCGGGTGGTAGTGATGGCTATCGCCCTGCAGCCCCACCGCCGGCAGCACTTCGCTCCAGGACGTGCTGTCGTCCGGGTCGCCTTCGGCGCAGAAGCAGCCATCCAGGGAAGCCGCCGGCGGATGGTTGCCGGTGAAGAAGCGGGTGTCGATGTCGACGCCCTTCAGCACGCCCGGCACACCCAGGCGGATCACCGCCTGGTCATGGCCCTCGAAGCGCTTGCGGCGGGTTTCCCAGCCGTCCATCCACTTGCCGCTGTCGTCGAACACGCCTTCCTTCCACACCGGTTCGCCGGCCTGCAGCATGCGGCTGGCGGGGGCGAACCATTCGTCGCTGACGGCGACCACCTGGCTGCCCAGGCGCGCGTCGGCGAGGTCGAGGTAGTGGCGGAAGGGCGCGTGTTCGGCGTTCATGCTCGTCTCCGCAGGCCTCAGAGCTGCTGCAGGCGGAACAGGGCGATCTTGTTGATCTCGGCCAGCGCGGTAGCGAACTCCTCGTCGGCGGAGTGCTGGATGCGTTCCTCGAAGGCCGCCAGGATCTGATGGCGGTTGCTGCCCTTCACCGCCTTGATGAAGGGGAAGCCGAACCTGGCCTTGTAGGCGTCGTTGAGTTCGGTGAAGCGGGCGAACTCCTCGGCGCTGCATTCGTGAATCCCGGCGCCGGCCTGCTCGGAGGTGCTGGAGGCGGTCAGTTCGCCACGGATCGCCGCCTTGCCGGCGAGGTCCGGGTGGGCGTTGATCAGCGCCAACTGGGCCTCGCGGCTTGCCGACAGGAGAATGTCGGCCATGCGCTGGTGCAGGCCCTCGATATCGTTGAGGTTGTCGTCGATACCCAGGTCATAGGCCTTCTCGGCGACCCAGGGGGAGTGTTCGTAGATGTCGGCGAAGGCTTCGACGAAGGCCTCGCGGGACAGCGAGGCGGGGGTCAGGGTCTGGAAACGGCTCATGCCTCGGTCTCCTGGAAAGGATGCTCACGGTGCCAATGGCGGGCGATGTCTTCGCGGCGGGCGAACCAGACCTTGTCGTGGCTCTGCGCGTACTGGATGAAGCGCTCCAGGGCGGCCATCCGCGCCGGGCGACCGATCAACCGGCAATGCAGGCCGATGGAGAGCATCTTCGGCGCCGCTGCGCCTTCTTCGTAGAGCACGTCGAAGGCGTCCTTCAGGTACTGGAAGAACTGCTCGCCATTGTTGAAGCCCTGCACCTGGGTGAAGCGCATGTCGTTGGTGTCCAGGGTATAGGGAATCACCAGGTGCGGTTTCTCCGCGGTGCTGGCCGGGTCCCAGTAGGGCAGGTCGTCGTCGTAGGTGTCGGAGTCATAGAGGAAGCCGCCTTCCTCCATCACCAGGCGCCGGGTGTTCGGGCCGGTGCGTCCGGTGTACCAGCCCACCGGGCGCTGGCCGGTGAGTTCGGTGAGGATGCGGATGGCTTCGAGCATGTGCTCGCGCTCCTGGGCCTCGTCCATGTACTGGTAGTCGATCCAGCGGTAGCCGTGGCTGCAGATTTCGTGGCCGTCGGCGACCATCGCCCTGATCACCTCAGGGTTGCGCTGCGCCGCCATGGCCACGGCGAACACGGTGAGCGGCACGTTGCGTCGCTTGAACAGCTTGAGCAGGCGCCAGACCCCGGCGCGGCTGCCGTATTCGTAGAGCGATTCCATGCTCATGTGGCGCACGCCCTGCAAGGGCTGGGCAGCCACCATCTCGGAAAGGAACGCCTCGGACTCCTTGTCGCCATGCAGGACGCAGCGCTCGCCACCTTCTTCGTAATTGAGCACGAAGGACAGGGCGATGCGGGCATCGCCGGGCCAGTGAGGGTGGGGAGGGTTGTTGCCGTATCCGATCAGGTCGCGTGGGTAGTCAGCGCTCACAGCAGTGTTCCTTATTGTGGATGGGGCGGCGGGCCGGACGGGCCGGGGATGCCGTGATGGATTTATTGTATACAAGTTTGCCTGCGGTCTGTAAATACAATCCTGCTTGCCGATCCCTGCCATTCATCCAGCAAAAAACCTGCCCGACTGGTCAGTTAGCGAAGAATGAGGCCCTGCGGGGTGGGGCTTGTGGAAGGAATGCCCGATTTCGGGGCGGCTGCCGCATTTTCGGTTGTGGCGGTGTTTTTTGTATACAATTCATCGAAGGATAACTTATATTGCTTCGCAAGCGGCTCCCTGGCGGGCTGCAAGCGAGCGGCGCCGGGCAGGTCCCGGAGCGATCCCCATCGAACGAAGGCAAGAGGAGGAGTGGTGTCCGCCAGCGGGCGCCCGCAACCCATGGGACGTTTGACCACGCATGTACTGGATTCCGCACACGGCTGCCCCGGCCATGGCATCAAGATCGAGCTGTACCGGGTAGAAGGCCAGCAACTGGAACTGATCGCCACCACCCTGACCAACCACGACGGCCGCTGCGACCAGCCGGTGCTGCAAGGCGAGGACTTCCGTCCCGGGGTCTATCAACTGGTGTTCAACGCCGGCGACTACTATCGCGCCCGCGGCGTGCAATTGCCGGAGCCGGCCTTCCTCGACCAGGTGGTGCTGCGTTTCGGCATCGCCTCCGCCGACGATCACTACCACGTGCCGCTGCTGATCTCGCCCTACAGCTATTCGACCTATCGCGGCAGCTAGGTGCGTGCCACGAAACACTGACTCTCCGAGTCCTTTTCCCTGGCCCGCCATCGAGCGGGCTTTTTTTCGTTCGCGGGGAGTGCGCCGAGGGTTGCCGGTTATCCGCCACTCGTGGGCAGGAAGGGAAATGCGGCGCAGGGTACGAATGGGCGGGGGATGAAGCTGCGCGTCGCGAGCCCTGCGGGGCAACGACAGGTTCGAGGCGGATAGCCGCGTGCGGCCATCCGCCATCCGGGCGGGTCAGAGGAAGATGAACTTGGCGACGAAGATCACGAACAACGCATAGAGGCTGGCCGAGACTTCGCGGTGCTTGCCGGTGAGGACCTTCATCGCGACGTAGGTGATGAAGCCCAGGGCGATACCGTCGGCCACCGAGAAGGTCAGCGGCATCATGATCACCGTGACGATCGCCGGGATGGTCTCGGTGTGCTCGTCCCAGTCGATGTGCGCCATTCCGCCCATCATCAGCATGGCCACGTAGATCAGCGCGCCGGCGGTGGCGAAGGCGGGGATCATCCCGGCCAGCGGGGCGAAGAACATCGCGGCGACGAACAGCACGCCGACCACCACCGCGGTGAGCCCGGTACGTCCGCCGGCGGCCACGCCCGCGGCGCTCTCCACGTAACTGGTCACCGGCGGGACACCGAGCATGCCGCCGAACACGCTGGAGGCGCTGTCGGCCTTCATCGCTTTCGACAGGTTCTCGATGCGCCCGTCCTCCTTCACCAGGTGCGCGCGCTGGGCGACGCCCATGAGAGTGCCGGCGGTATCGAACATGTGCACGAAGAGGAAGGCCAGGATCACGCTGATCATGGTGACGTTGAACGCGCCGGCGATGTCCATCGCCAGGAAGGTCGGCGCCAGGCTCGGCGGCGCCGAGAACACCCCGCCGTACTGCACCAGGCCGAGGGCCCAGCCGACCAGGGTGACGCTGAGGATGCTGATGAGGATGCCGCCGAACACCCGGCGGTACTCGAGCACGGCGATCATCAGGAAGCACAGTGCCGCCAGCAGCGGGCCGGGCGAGGTGAGGTGGCCGAGCTTGATCAGGGTCGCCGGGCTGGCCACCACGATGCCGGCGGTCTTCAGGCCGATCAGGCCGAGGAACAGGCCGACTCCCGCACCCATGGCGAACCTGAGGCTGCGGGGGATGCTGTTGAGCAGCCATTCGCGGACCCGGGAGAAGGTCAGCAGCATGAACATCACCCCGGAGATGAACACCGCGCCCAGGGCGATCTGCCAGCTGTAGCCCATGGTGCCGACCACGGTGTAGGTGAAGAAGGCGTTCAGTCCCATTCCCGGCGCCAGGCCCACCGGCCAGTTGGCGTACAGGCCCATCAGGAAGCAGCCGAGGGCGGCCGCCAGGCACGTGGCGACGAACGCCGCGCCGTGGTCGATGCCGGCGTCGGCCATGATGTTGGGATTGACGAAGATGATGTAGGCCATGGTGATGAAGGTGGTCAGCCCGGCCGCCAGCTCGGTCCTGACCGTCGTACCATGCTGGCGGAGCTTGAACAGGCGTTCGAGCAGGCCGGTGGCGGGCGGTGTCGCAGCGTAGATCCCTTGTTCTTCTTGTTTGGTGCTTTCCACAGCAGGTACTCCTCATCGCTCTTGTTGTTAGGTCCTGCGGGCCGGTTGGTTACCAGGTCCCTGACGCGGCTCGAAGGTGATGTGAGGGCACGATTTTCTGACCTCTGGGTCAAGAACTCGTGCGAGCGATTATGCCTTTGTATACAAAAAGGTCAAAGAATGTTTGAGGGTGTTTCGCCACATTTTTATCAGCTTTCCGTCACGCCCCCTTCCGGGCGGTGCCGCGCGCTCGGAACGAGGGGCGGAAAGGGGTGGTGCGTCGGATGCCGCTGCTTGTGTACACTATTTCGCTATCAGCCGCCGGCGTGCCTCACCCACGCCCGTGAGCGAGGATCAGCCCAGGCCACAAGCCGGACGCACAAGGTTCGAGACCGATGACCGATCAGTTGCAACACATCAGGAAGCCACCGCGCACCGGCAAGGCTGCCCGCAGCGGTACCCAGGACGAGATCGTCTACGCCCACATCTTCGACGCCATCCTCGAACAACGCCTGGCCCCCGGCACCAAGCTGAGCGAGGAGGCGCTCGGCGAGATATTCGGTGTCAGCCGCACCATCATTCGCCGCGCCCTCTCGCGCCTGGCCCACGAGCAGGTGGTGCTGTTACGGCCGAACCGCGGCGCGGTGGTCGCCAGCCCGAGCATCGACGAGGCCCGGCAGATCCTTTTCGCCCGCCGCACAGTCGAGCGCGCCATCACCGAACTGGCCACCGACAACGCCACCGCCGAGCGTCTGGCCGAGTTGCGCGAGATGGTGGTGCAGGAACAATCCAGCTTCGCCCGTGGCGACCGGGGCGCCGGCATCCGCCTGTCCGGCGAGTTCCACCTGAAGCTTGCCGAGATGGCGCGCAACGCTCCTCTGGTGAGTTTCCAGCGCAGCCTGGTGTCGCAGACCTCGCTGATCATCGCCCAGTACGAAAGCGGCGGTCGCTCGCACTGCTCGTTCGACGAGCACAACGAGATCCTCGACGCCATCGAGAAGGGCGACAAGGAGCGCGCGGTGACCCTGATGATGCACCACATGGAGCACATCGACAGCAAGCTCAACCTGGAGAGCGACAACGCTTCCGGCGACTTGCACGCGGTGTTCTCGCACCTCCTCGGCGGCAAGAAGAAGCCACGCCGGGCCAAGGCCGACAGCGATTCGGCGGCCTGATCCGAAGCATTGAAAAGCCCCGCGATGCGGGGCTTTTTCGTTTCCGCTGTCCCGTCCTGAATAAGGTTTACACCTCCCATGCCGATTTTCCGGAGAACTAGATGGAGCAAGGTGTAAACCTACTTCAGGACTAGACGCTCGGCTTTTTCAGGGGATCGCCAGGCGACCGATCCGGTCGTTTTCCAGGCTGCCGAAGTAGAGCTGGTCGCCCACCGGCTTCGCCGAGGTGATCATGCGCAGGTGGTGGCCGCTGGTGTCGTGCAGGCTGCGGACGATCCTGCCCTGTTCGTCGATGGCGATGACCAGCCCGTAGGCGGTCGGCTTGGGCAGGAACATGCGCGGCAGCTTGGCCAGCTGCGCCTTCAGCCAGGGATGCCGGTGGAGGAAGTCGGCGTCGGCCTTGCGCGGGGTCGGCAGGGCCACCCAGAAGGTACCCTTGCGGTCGCCCTGGAGGTTGTCCGGCAAGCCCGGCAGGTTGTCGATGAACACCTCGTGCTGGCCAGCCTTCTCGCCTTTCAGCCAGTAGCGGGTGATGCGATAGCGGTAGGTCTCGTTGACCAGTACGAAGTCCTCGTTTGCCGAGAGTGCCACGCCATTGGCGAAGTACAGGTCCTTGAGCAGCACCTCGGTCTTGCCGGTGGACGGGTCGTAGCGCAGCAGGCGGCCGTGCGGTCGGGCCTCGAGCAGGTCGAGGATGTAGTCGGGCTGGTGGAACTTGCTGGAAGCGTCGCTGAAGTAGATGCGGCCGTCGCTGGCGATGTCGAGGTCGTCGGTGAAGGCGAAGGGGACACCGTCGGCCTCGGTGGCGAGGGTTTCCACCTTGCCCTGCGGATCGATGCGCAGCAGGCCTTTCCAGGCGTCGGCGAGGATCAGGTTGCCGGCGGCATCGAAGTCCATGCCCAGCGGGCGGCCGCCGGTGTCGACGAAGGTCTCGACCTTGCCGCTGGCGTCCAGGCGTACCACGCGGCCGTCGGCGAGACCGGCATAGACGCGGCCCTGGCTGTCCACGGCGGTGTCCTCGGGGCCGTGCAACTGGCCCTGGCCAAGCAGCTCGGCCTTCATCAGGGTGTCGTTGGGTTCGAGGACCCCGGTCATCTGCGGAGCGGCCGGAGCATCCCAGGCGAGCGGGTCGATCGGGCTGGTCTTCAGGGCCAGGTAAAGAGCCGCGCCAGCCAGCAGGAGGACGATTATTCCGCTGAGCTTCTTCATGCAGTTCCCTTGTTCGGATTGTCGGACAAAGGGCGGAGTATGGACATTCGCTACGCTCATCGGCAAGCGCGGTGCCGAGCGGAATGCTCGCATGGCGCCAGGCTCTATATAATGCGCCGCACTTGACCAAGGAGATGTTCGTGACCGCGCCCGAAATCCAGTGGATCCGCGATGATGCCAGCCTGGCGCAGCAATGCCGGGAATGGCGCACACAGCCGTACCTCGCGCTCGATACCGAGTTCATGCGCGTCGATACCTTCTATCCCGCGGCCGGTCTGGTGCAGGTGGGCGATGGCCGGCAGGAGTGGCTGATCGATCCGCTGCTGATCCAGGACTGGAGCCCCTTCGCCGAGCTGCTCGAAGACGAGCGGGTGGTGAAGGTGCTGCATGCCTGCAGCGAAGACCTCGAGGTGTTCCTGCGCCTCACCGGCAGCCTGCCGGTGCCGCTGTTCGATACGCAGTTGGCCGCCGCCTATCTCGGCATGGCCCATTCGATGGGCTACTCGAAGCTGGTGAAGGAGGTGCTGGACATCGACCTGCCCAAGGACGAGACCCGTTCCGACTGGTTGCAACGGCCGCTCACCGAGATGCAGATGCGCTACGCCGCCGACGACGTCCAGCACCTCGCCCAGGTCTACCTGGCCCTGGATGCGCGGCTGAGCGAGGAGAAACGCGCCTGGCTGCTGGAGGACGGCGCCGAACTGGTCGCCAACCTCTGCCGCGAGAGCGATCCGCGCGAGGCCTACCGCGAGGTCAAGCTGGGTTGGCGGCTGCGTCCGCAGCAACTGGCGGTGCTCCGCGAACTCTGCGCCTGGCGCGAGGAGCAGGCACGCCTGCGCAACCGGCCGCGCAACCACGTGCTGCGCGAACGCACCCTGTGGCCGCTGGCGCGCCTGCTGCCGAAGAACAAGACCGACCTGGCGGCGATCGAGGACATGCATCCGCGCACCGTGCGCCAGGACGGCGACTTCCTCATCGAACTGATCGCCCAGGCTGCGCGCCTGCCGCAGAGCGAATGGCCCGAGGCGCTGCCCGAGCCGCTGCCGCCGGAGGTCACCCCGCTGCTCAAGAGCCTGCGCGCCATCGGCCAGCGCGAAGCGGAGACCCTGGGCATGGCGCCCGAACTGATGCTGCGCAAGAAAGTCCTCGAGGCACTGCTCAAGAGCGGCTATCCCGACGGTCCCTACGAACTGCCCGATTCCCTCCGCGGCTGGCGCCGCGAACGCATGGGCCAGGCCCTGCTGGACGCCCTGGAGAGCGCATGAAACGAATCTGTTCCGTCTACAAGAGCCCGCGCAAGAACGAGATGTACCTCTACGTCGACAAGCGCGAGGCGTTGAGCCGCGTGCCCGAGGCCCTGCTGGTGCCGTTCGGCGCGCCGCAACATGTCTTCGACCTGCTGCTCACCCCCGAGCGCCAACTGGCCCGCGAGGATGTCGCCAAGGTCCTGGAGAACATCGAGAAGCAGGGCTTCCACCTGCAGATGCCGCCGGGCGAAGAAGAGTACATCGAGCATCTCCCGGAAGAGTTGCTGCGCATGAACGACCCGCTCTGACGCGAGCCGTACCCCGCTGGCGCCGGCTTACCGGCGCCACTTTCACGACGTGAAACCCGCTCTGTGCAAGGCTGCGCCTTCGGTGCATGATGTCCGCAAGATGTCGCACGATAGCGGAACCCCTGGCAGCGACCGTGGTCTACCAGCGCCAATCCTGCTGCTCTCGAGGGCTTCCCTCCAGGAGCCGTGATGCATGAAAGAACAATATTCTCCGGCCTGATCGCCAGCCCTTGTCCGGCTTGGCAGTGTGACCCATGCGCTTGCTGATTCTCGAACGTGACCACGCTCTCTATGCCGCGCTGCTGATGGCGGCCGACCCCAGCCTGAAGGTGGTGGCGGGGGACGACCCCCTGCAACTCATCGACGCCGCCAGCGAGTGCTCGATCTGGCTCGGCCAGCCCGACCTGGTGGCGCAGATGCTGCGCCAGGGCGTGCATCCGGTCTGGGTGCAGTCGACCTGGGCGGGCATCACGCCACTGCTGGCCGCCGACCTGCCGAAGGACTACAGCCTGACACGCGCGGTAGGCATCTTCGGCCAGGTGATGAGCGAATACCTGCTGACCTACATGCTCGCCCACGAGCGCCAGTTCCTCGGCCGGCTGGCCAGCCAGGTCGGTTCGCAATGGGATAGCCGCGCGCCTGGCGGGTTGCGTGGCCGGCAGGCGGTGATCGTGGGTACCGGGGAGATCGGCCAGGCGGTGGCGCATACCCTGTCCGGCTTCGGCATGGACCTGACCGGGGTGGCGAAGAATCCGCGTTCGCTGGTGCCGTTCAACCGCATGGGCTCGCTCGACGACCTCGGCCGCCTGGTGGAGACGGCCGACTACCTGATCAACCTGCTGCCCGACACCCCCGATACCCACGACATCTACGACCGTGCGCTGTTCGCCCGGCTCAAATCCACGGCGCTGTTCATCAACGCCGGGCGTGGCGTCGCGGTGGTGGACGCCGACCTGGTGGCGGCGCTGGAGAACAACCAGTTGGCCGGCGCGGTGATCGACGTCTGCCGCGAAGAGCCGCTGCCGGCCAACCACCTGTTCTGGCATACCCCGCGCCTCTTGCTGACCGGCCACACCGCCGCGCCGACCCTGCCGGGGGCGATGGTCGAACTGTTCCGCGACAACCTCGCGCGCTTCTGGGCGGGCACCGCCATGCGTGGCGAGGTGGACTTCGCTCGCGGCTACTGAGCCGCGTTCCCTCAGGCAGCGAGCGGGAGCAGCGGATTCACCTCGACGGTGATGTGCACCAGTTCCTCATGCTCGGCCAGGCGGCGCTTGAAATAGTCGGCGCTGCCTTCCTCGGTGGTCAGCAGACTCAGCAGGCAGGCGTACTTGCCCTGGCCGACCTGCCACAGGTGCAGGTCGAGCAGTTCCGCCGGCAGCGGGCTGCTGGCGATCGCTGCGCGGATTTCCGCAGCCACCGGCGCGTCCATCTGCGCATCCAGCAATACCCGGCTGCTCTGCCGGATCAGGCCGCATGCCCAGACACTGACCAGTACCGCGCCGACGATACCCATCAGCGGGTCCAGCCAGGCCGCGTTCCACAGCAGGCCGCCGGCCAGCGCGACGATCGCCAGCAGCGAGGTGGCGGCATCCGCCAGCACGTGCAGGTAGGCGGCGCGCAGATTCAGATCGTGCCGGTGGGCATGATGGTCGTGGTCGTGGTGATGGTGCGAGTGGCCGTGCCCGTGGTGGGCATGGCCGTCGCGCAGCAGCCAGGCGCAGGCGAGATTGACCAGCAGGCCGAGCGCGGCGACCAGCATCGCCTGCTGGTAGTGGATCGGGCTGGGGTCGAGCAGGCGTTCGACCGATTGGTAGAGCATCAGCCCGGCCACCAGCAGAAGCAGCAGGGCGCTGGTGTAGCTGCCGAGCACCTCGATCTTCCACGTACCGAAGCTGAAGCGCGGGTCGTTGGCATAGCGCCGCGCGGCGCCGTAGGCGAGTACCGCAAGACCCAGGGCCAGGGCATGGGAGCTCATGTGCCAGCCGTCGGCGAGCAGGGCCATGGAGTTGAACAGCCAGCCGCCGGCGATTTCCGCGACCATCATGCAGGCGGTGAGCAATACCGCCCAGCGCGTGTTGCGCTCGGCCAGCGGGTTGCCCTGGTCGAACCGATGGGAGTGGCGCAGGGGCCGGGTAGTCGGGGTGCCGGGCATTGGCTACTGTCCTGTCGAGACGTCGAAAATATACTATACCCCAGTATATTACCTTGAGGAGAGAGCGGTGGCCCATACCATCCATGGGAAGAAGAAGCTCCTGGCGCGGGTGCGCCGCATCGCCGGGCAGACCCGGGCGCTGGAGCAGGCGCTGGAAGAGGGCAGCGAATGCGCGGCGGTGCTGCAACAGATCGCGGCGATCCGCGGTGCGGTGAACGGCCTGATGAACGAAGTGCTGGAGGGGCACATCCGCGAACACCTCGGCGCCGAGCAGGCGAGCGCGGAGCAGCGTCGCGAAGACCTGGAACTGGTGGTGACCGCGCTGCGTTCCTACCTGAAGTAGCCATGTGCCGGCCGGTGCTTGGCCTGGAGGGGGCGGGGGACTAGACTATCGCGCCTTTTCACCAGCCCCCGATGCCATGGCCGCCAAAGTCGAACCCTTCTGGAAACGCAAGACCCTCGCCCAACTCGACCAGGACGAGTGGGAGTCGCTGTGCGACGGTTGCGGCCTGTGCTGCCTGCAGAAGCTCGAGGACGAGGACGACGGCAGCGTCTACTACACGCGTATCGCCTGCAAGCTGCTCGACCTGCAAAGCTGCCGCTGCACCAACTACGCCGAGCGCATCCGTTTCGTCCCCGACTGTATCCAGCTCACCCCGGCGCAGGCCGACGAGTTCCAGTGGTTGCCGCCGACCTGCGGCTATCGCCTGGTTGCCGAAGGCAAGGACCTGCCGCTCTGGCACCACCTGGTCTGCGGCGACCCGGAGCGGGTCCACAAGGAACGCATTTCCCAGTCCGGGCGCATGCTCAGCGAGACCCAGGTGGCCGAGGACGACTGGGAGGACTACCTGATCTTCCGCGCCGGCTGAGCTCGCGTCCGTCGCACTTCCTTACCTTGTGAAATGATATGTATTATCATTCGCATATTTGCAAGGGACTTCCGTATCCGACGGAAGCGGGGAGGCGAGGTGTTGCAGCGGGTCAACGGCGCGGGGGGCGCCGCCGGAGGATGCACGGATGGATGAGCGCTTCCGTGGTTCCGTCTCGCATGCCTATCAGGCGTTCCATGGCGAGTTGCTGCGCTTCCTGCGCAAGCACCTGGGCAGTTCGGCGGACGCCGCCGACCTCGCCCAGGATACTTTCGCCCAGTGGCTGAAATGGCCGGGCCGGCAATCGGTCGAGCAGCCGCGCGCATTTCTTTTCCAGATCGCCCGCAACCTGTTGCGCGACCATTGGCGCCGGCAGCAGAGCCGCGGCCAGGATCTCGACCGGCCGGCGGCGAACGACGAACCCGCCGCGCTGGAAGGCGAGGCGGCCGGGCCGGGGGAGCGTTTCGAACAGCAGCAGCGCCTCAGCCACCTGGCGGCCGCGCTGGCCGAGCTGCCGCCGCGGCGGCGCGAAGCGTTCGTCCTGCACAAGTTCGACGGCCTGTCCCAGGTCGAAGTGGCCGAGCGCATGGGAATCTCCCTGAGCATGGTGGAAAAGCACATCGCCAGCGCCTTGCTGCACTGCAAGCGGCGGCTTGGCCAGGGAGGCGAAGGATGAAGCCGCTGGAACGACTGGAACCGCTGTTCGCAGACGAAACCGAAGAGGACATCGATCACCGCGCCGCCTACTGGTTCAGCCGGCGTCGTTCCGGGCATTTCAGCGCTGCCTGCCGGGCCGAGCTGGAGGATTGGCTACGCGCCGATCCGCGCCATCGCGAAGCGCTCGAGGGCATGGAGCGGCTCTGGCGCGAGTTCGACGGCCTGCCGCGCCCGGCGCTGGACGATATTCCCGAGCCGGTGCCGGCCTGGTGCCTGCCCCGGGCGCTGGCGGCGGCGTTCTTCGTATTCTGCGCGCTGCTCGTCGCCACCCTGTTCTGGCGCGACCAGTCGCTCGGACCGAACCTCGCCTACGGCACGGCACCTGGCGAGCAGCGCGAGGTGGTCCTGGCGGACGGATCGAAGCTGTTCCTCGACGTCGATACCCAGGTGCAGGTGCGTTACGCCGAGCGCACCCGCGACGTGCTGTTGAAGAAAGGCGAGGTGTTCTTCGTAGTCAGCCACGATCCGGCCCGGCCTTTCCGGGTCGGCAGCGGCGACAGCCGGGTCACCGTACTCGGTACCCAGTTCAGCGTCCGGCGCAACGCGCAGGCCCTCGCGGTGGCGGTGAAACAGGGGCGCGTGGCGTTGCAGCCGTCCCTGGAGAAGGATGCCGAACATGTGCTGCTGGCTGGCGACAGCGCGCGCCTGGACCTCGCCGAGCAGCGCCTGGAACTCGGCCATGTGGCGCCGGAGCAGGTCGCCAGTTGGCGCGATGGGCAACTGGTGTTCCGCGACAAGCCGCTGGGCGAACTGGTGGAGGAACTGTCGCGCTATCGCGCCGCGCCGATCCGCCTGGGAGATCCCCGGCTTGCCGGCAAGCGGGTCTCCGGTACGGTGCGGATCGCCCGCCCCGACGATTTTCTCCTCGCCCTGCCGGCGCTATTGCCGGTGCGGGTGCAGCCGCAGGCTGGTGGCGAGGTGCTGATCCTGGCGCGCTGAGGCGCGTCGTCAGCATTAATGAAAATATTTTTCATTCGCATATGTGGGTTTTTCTCCCTGCTGCGTCTTCTCTGCTGTCCGTCGCCGCTGCCGGCGACATCCAGCAGTCACTTGGGGAGAGTTCCAGCATGACCTTGCCTTTCACCCGCGCCGCCTGGCGCCCGCTGTGTTCCGCCGCCGTGCTCGGCGCCGCGTTGTGGGCCGCCGGCGCCAGCGCTGCCGAACGACGCTTCGACCTGCCGGCGCAGCCGCTGGCCGCCTCGCTGTCGCGCCTGGCGCAGCAGGCGCAGGTCCAGGTGCTGTTCGACGAGTCGCTCCTGCGGGGCCTGCGCGCTCCGGCGCTGAGCGGCAGCTACGGGGTGCGCGAGGCGCTGGAGCGGTTGCTGGTCGGTTCCGAGCTGGAGCTGGTGGAGGCGGGCGGCGGCTACGTGGTGCGCCGGCGCCAGGTCGACGCCTACAGCGACAACGCGCTGCAACTGGACGCGCAGACCATCGTCGGCAACGGTCGCGAAGTGGACGCCAGCAACGTCGGCCGTTCGACCCTGACCCGGCGGGATATCGAACGCCAGCAGGCGGACAACATCCCCAGCCTGCTGCAGACCCTGCCCGGAGTGACCATGGGCGGCTCGCCCAAGCCGGGCGGACAGACCACCAACATCTGGGGCCTGGGCGACGCCGAGGACGTGCCCTATACCCTGGACGGCGCGCAGAAGAGCGGCTTCGAGCGCTACCAGCAGGGCACCGTGTTCATCGAACCGGAAATGATCAAGCGCATCGAGGTGGAGAAGGGACCGCACTCGGTGTTCACCGGCAATGGCGGCTTCGGCGGCACCGTGCACATGGAGACCAAGGACGCGCCGGACCTGCTGCGCGAAGGCCGCGACGTCGGCGCCATGCTCAAGTACGGCTATCACTCCAACGACCAGCAGAAGATCTACTCCGGCGCCGTGTTCGGTCGCAGCGAAGACCGCCGCGTCGATGCCCTGCTCTATCTCAACGGTCGCGACGGCCGCGACATGAAGCTGGCCGACAACCTGCCGCTGTCGCCCACCGACTACCCGATCAACCCCAAGCGCCTGCCCAACAGCGCCCAGGACGAGAAGACCGGCCTGTTCAAGCTCAACCTGCACCCCACCGAGGAGCACGACCTGGGTTTCACCTACCTGCGCTCGAAAAGCTCGCGCTGGACGCCGTTCTCCGCCAGCAGCTACCCGACCCCGCCGAGCCAGTGGACCATCGACCGCTACGGCTACGAGCTGGGCCTGACCCGCCTGCTGGCCCACCGCGATACCACCGACACCACCTGGACCGGCAAGTACAACTACCATCCGCTGGACAACCCCTGGATCGACCTGCAACTGAGCTATTCCGACGCCCGCACCGAGCAACTCGACCGTCGCGAGGACACCGCCTTCTACCAGCTCGCCACCGGTGGCAAGCGGATGCGTACCGAGTACCAGGACAAGGTCCTGGAACTGCGCAACACCAGCCGTTTCGATACCGGAGCGCTACAGCACGAGCTGACCCTGGGCGCGGCGCTGCACAAGCACAAGCGCGACATCCTCATGCACATGCCGGGCAAGACCTACGAGACCCCGCGCTACAATTACGGCTGGCTGCAACCGGCATTCATGCCGGCCGGCAAGCAGGACACGCAGAGCTTCTACATCCAGGACGCGATCACCTACGGCAGCCTGACCGTCACCCCATCGATGCGCTTCGACAGCGTGCGCAACGACGGCCAGGCCAACCTGGCGCCGATCTACGACAATCCCAAACTCGGCCATGACTATCGCGCCCAGACCTACTCCGGCTGGTCGCCGCGGCTGTCGGTGTTCTGGACCGCGACGCCGAACCTGGCGTTCTTCGCCGACTACACCGAGACCTGGCGAGCGCCGGTGATCGACGAGCAGTACGAAGTGCAGAACAGTTCGACCATCGGTGGCAGCAGCCGCGACCTGGACGCCGAGCGCATCCATGCGATCCGTGGCGGCAGCGTGATCAACCTGCCGGACCTGCTGGTCGCCGGCGACAGCCTGCAGATCCGCACCACGTTGTTCCAGAACCGCATCAAGGACGAGATATTCCGCACCCGCAGCGTCGGCTGCCGCCAGCAGTCGATCGACAACGGCAGTATCGGTGGTAGCTGCGGCGACATGCTGCCGCTGAGCAACTACCGCAACCTGCCGGGCCTGACCATCAAGGGCTTCGAGATCGAGAGCTTCTACGACAGCCAGCGGCTGTTCGGCAGCCTGTCCTACTCGTGGATGACCGGCAAGCACGATGGGGCCTACAGCAATCCCTGGGGACCGAACGTGTGGGCGCGCGACATCCCGCCGCCGAAATGGGTGGCCATGCTCGGCCTGAAGGTTCCGGAATGGGATGCCAAGCTCGGCTGGCAGGGCGAGTTCGTGCGCAAGACCGACCGCCTGCCCAGCGATCGCTACAGCGGCGGGATGGGTACCGGTTCCGGTGATATCTACTGGGATCACGCGGCCAACGACAGCTACGACACCCATCGGCTGTTCGCCGAGTGGGTCCCGGCCAAGCTGGGCCTGAAGGACACCCGCATCGACTTCACCGTGGACAACCTGTTCAACCGCTCCTATCGCCAGCCGCTGGGCGGCGACCTGGTCTACAGCCAGGGACGCAACGCCAAGATCAGCGTCACCCAGTTCTTCTGAGGGGCATCAGCGCACCGAACCGATGCGCCGGGTGTCCTCGGCATACCAGACGGCGAACACCCGGCCGACCAGGTCGGCGCGCGGTACGTAGCCCCAGTAGCGGCTGTCGTTGGAGTTGTCGCGGTTGTCGCCGAGCATGAAGTAGTGGCCGGCGGGGACGGTCCGCTGGGCCATGCGCAGGGAGTCCGGCTGGCGCAGCGCCTGTTGCGCCAGGTAGGGCTCCGTCACCGGGCGCTCATTGACGTAGAGCCGGCCGCCATCGATCCGCACGCGATCGCCGGGTATCCCGGCGATGCGCTTCACATAGGCGATGCTGCGCTGCGGCGGGAAGCGGAACACCACCAGGTCGCCGACCTGCGGGTCGGCGAAGGCGTAGCGCGCGGCGTTGGCGAGGATGAAGTCGCCCTGTTGCAAGGTCGGTTCCATCGAGCGCGAAGGGATCTTGTACAGCGCCACGCCGAGGAGCCGTGCGCGCGGGTCGAGACTGGCGGTGCCGAACGGATTCGCCAGGTAGACGGCCAGCATGATCGCGGCGAGCAGGCCCATGGCGGGCCAGAAGCGTCGTTTCACGAAGGTTCCCTTTTTCGTGGCGGAAGGCCGGCGTCGCCGGCCCCCGCGGTGGTCATACCAGGCCGAGGACCTTGAGCAGGAAGGCGTATTCCAGCGCCACGTCCTTCAGCCCCTGGTAGCGGCCGCTCATGCCGCCGTGGCCGGCGCCGAGGTCGGTCTTGAGCAGCAGCAGGTTGGCGTCGGTCCTGGTCGCCCGCAGTTTCGCCACCCACTTGGCGGCTTCCCAGTACTGCACGCGGCTGTCGTTGTAGCCGGCGACCACCAGCAGGTGCGGGTAGTCCTGGGCCCTGACGTTCTCGTAGGGCGCGTAGGCGGCGATCCGCGCATGCACCTCGGGCTCCTGCGGGTTGCCCCACTCATCGTATTCGGTGACGGTCAGCGGCAGGTCCGGATTGAGCATGCTGTTCAGCACGTCGACGAACGGCACCTCGGCGATGGCCGCGCCGAACAGTTGCGGGCGCTGGTTGAGCACCGCTCCGATCAACAGCCCGCCGGCGCTGCCGCCGCTGATGGCGAGACCCTCGGGACGGCAGTAGCCCTCGGCGAGCAGGTGCTCGGCGCAGGCGATGAAGTCGTCGAAGCTGTTCTGCTTGTGTTCCAGCTTGCCGGCCCGGTACCAGGCTTCGCCCAGTTCGCCGCCGCCACGGACATGGGCGATGGCGAAGACGAAGCCGCGTTCGAGCAGGCTCAGGCGGGCGTGGGAGAACCAGGGATCGAGGCTATGCCCGTAGGCGCCGTAGCCATAGAGATAGAGCGGCGCGGGGCGCCCGGCGGCGATGCCGTCGAGGACTTCCTTGCGCGCCACCAGGCTGACCGGCACCTGCGTGCCGTCGCCGCTGCTGGCCCAGATGCGCCGGCTGGCGTAGGCGTCGGCGTCGAAGGGGCCTTCCACCGGGGTCTGCTTGAGGACGGTCTGCGTGCCATCGGCGAGGTTCAGCTGGCGTACCTGCGCCGGACGGTTCAGGGCCTCGTAGCGCAGTCGCACGCAGGGGCTGTCGAATTCCAGGCTGTCCTGCACGTAGAGGCTGTAGGCGGCGTCCGGCAACTGCACGCGGTAGGCCGGCAGGCCCTGCGGTTGCACCTCGATCACCGGCAGGCCGCCGTCGCGCAGGCCGAGGATCACCGCCTCGGCGTTCAGGCTGACATCTTCCAGGGTCCGCTGCGGGTCGTGGGCCACGCGCAGTTGCCAGTGCTCGCAAGTCGGCCGCGACTCCTCGGCCTGGTAGAGGGCGAAGTTGATCCCCGCCTGGTTGCTGCGGATCAGCCACAGGCCCCGGCCGTCGAGGCGACCGTGGTCGGGGTAGTACTCGTGGCCTTCCTCGCGCGGCGCCAGGCAACGGAACGTTCCCTGCGGCTGGTCGGCGTCGAGCACCCAGGCCTCGCTGGTGGTCTTGCTGTTGAGCAGGAGGATCAGCTGGCGTTCCGAGCTGGAGCGGTAGCAGTGCAGGAAGAAGCGCCCGTCGCCTTCCTCGAACACCAGCTCGGCGCCGGCCTCGCCCAGGCGGTGGCGATAGAGCTTGTGCGGGCGGTGGGTGTCGTCCAGTTCGCCGAAGAACAGCGTGCGGTTGTCGTTGGCCCAGGTCAGGCTGCCGTCGCAGTCGTCGAAGGGCAGGGCCTGCACCGCGCCGCTGGCGAGGTCCTTGACGAACAGGCGGTAGATCTCGTCGCCGCTGGTGTCCAGGCTGTAGGCCAGCAGGCTCTGGTCGGGGCTGATGCTGAAGGCGCCGAGGGAGAGGAAGCCGCCGTCGGCCAACTGGTTGGGATCGAGCAACAGTTGCTCGGCGCCTTCGTCGACCGCCAGGCTGCCGTCCGCCGGACGGGGGCAGCGGTAGTGGCGCGGGTATTCGTCGCCGGCGGTGGTGCGCTGGTAGTACAGCCACGGACCCCACGGACTGGGCAACGACAGGTCGGTCTCGCGGATGCGTCCCCTGATCTCCTCGAACAGGGTCTCGCGCAACCCGGCCTGGTCGGCCAGTTCGCTATCCAGGTAGGCGTTCTCGGCCTTCAGGTAGTCGAGCACCTCCGGGGCGTCGCGCTCCTCCAGCCAGGCGTAGGGGTCGCTTCCGGCGTCGCGGCGGGCGATGGGGGGCTGCGGATGGGGCATCGGGAATCCTCGTCGATCCGGCCATGCGCGAGGCCGGGAAATCTGAATAAAACTGGCGGCGCGGCGCCCGCCATCGGTGGGTAGGCGCGTCGGCATGCAAAAGCGGCTATCATAAGCCCCCCATCACCGCTATCGCCACGCACGCCGCATGAATGAACAAGACTATCTGATCGCCTGGGGCGCCTACGCCATCGCCGGACTCGGCCTGATGCTGGTGTTCTGGCTGATGACCGGCTGGATGTGGCGCTGGCTGCGCGAACCCCTGCGGCTGATCGTCTTCATCCTGCTGTTCACGCCGACTCCGGTGGACCCGCAGAACGACCTCTACGCCCCGGCCATCGCCATCACCGCGCTGGATGTCGTGTTCAAGGTCGGCAACAACGCCTGGCGCGCGGTCTCCGACCTGGCCCTGGTGGCGCTGCTCGGTTTCGGCCTGTACCTGCTGATCGCCGCCATCCGCTGGCCGCTGGAGCGGGCCTGGAAGAATCGTCGGCATCCGTCGCAGGACGCCGAGGACGAGCCGACCCTGCGGCAGATGATGCAGCCCGAGTTGATGCCGGACGTCGACACCCGCACCGACGAGCACGGCGACCGGCGCATGCGCATCGAGCCGCGCCTGTAGCCTTTCGCGACGAAATCCATTCTTGCGCTACGCCCGGCAGGCGTTCAGCATGAGGCGAGGCCTATGTCGGGATTTCCCATGGATTGCGTGTTCTGCGCCATAGCGGGTGGCCGCGAGCCGGCGCACAGACTCTTCGAGGACGAGCATTTCATCGTCCTGCTGGACATCTTTCCGCTGCGACCGGCGCACGTGCTGATCGTAGCCCGCGAGCACGCCCCGCACCTGAGCGATCTTTCCGCCGCCGCCCGCGACGCCCTCCTGGCGCTCGCCGAGCGTATCGGTCGCGCATTGCGCCGGGCCGGTTTCGGCGTGGAAGGCATCAACCTGTTGCTCAACGATGGCGTGGCGGCCAACCAGCACGTGGCGCACCTGCATCTGCACCTGATTCCCCGGCGTCGCGGCGACCTGCCGCGACTGCTCTGGCGCGCCCTGACCCGTTTCCTGCCGGTCGGTCGCGCGAGCCTGCAGGCGCGTCTGCAGCGGGAACGAGAACTACTACGTACAGCCTTGCTCAGGGAGGTTTGAGCCATGTGTGAACTATTGGGCATGAGCGCCAACGTCCCGACGGACATCGTCTTCAGCTTCACCGGACTGATGCAGCGCGGCGGCGGTACCGGCCCGCACCGCGACGGTTGGGGCATCGCCTTCTACGAAGGACGCGGCGTGCGGCTGTTCCAGGACCCGCTGGCGAGCGTCGATTCGGAGGTGGCGCGGCTGGTGCAGCGCTTCCCGATCAAGAGCGAGACGGTCATCGGGCACATCCGCCAGGCCAACGTCGGCAAGGTCGGGCTGAGCAACACCCACCCCTTCATCCGCGAACTCGGTGGGCGCTACTGGACCTTCGCGCACAATGGCCAACTGGCCGACTTCCAGCCCAAGCCCGGTTTCTACCGCCCGGTCGGCGAGACCGACAGCGAGGCGGCCTTCTGCGACCTGCTGAACCGCGTGCGCCGGGCTTTCCCCGAGCCGGTGCCGGTGGAGGTGCTGTTGCCGGTGCTGATCTCGGCCTGTGACGAATATCGCAAGAAAGGTGTGTTCAATGCCCTGATCAGCGACGGCGACTGGCTGTTCACCTTCTGCTCCAGCAAACTCGCCTACATTACCCGCCGTGCGCCATTCGGCCCGGCGCGGTTGAAGGATGCCGACCTGACCGTGGACTTCCATGCGGAAACCACGCCGGACGATGTGGTCACGGTGATCGCCACCGAGCCGCTCACCGACAACGAGAACTGGACCTTGCAGCAGAGCGGCGAGTGGGTCCTCTGGTGGGGCGGCGAGGTGTTGGCCAAGGGGCGGGTCTGAATCGCCGCCGTGAACGAGGAGAGCGCATGTTCCGCAGTTACCTGAGACTGCTGCTGTTCACCCTGGGCCTGCTGCTCGGGGTGCAGGTGCCCGGTTTCATCGACGACTACGCCAAGCGCGTCGACGCCCATCGCCTAGAGGCCGCGCAGAACATCCAGGGCTTCCAGCAGACCGCCGGGCAGTTCTTCAATGGTAGCCTGGAGGAACTGGTCAGGCATTACCGCAGCAACAGCGATCCGGTGTTCCAGCGCGACGGCGAGAACCTCGACCGCCTGATGCGTCGCGCGCGCATGCTCGACGCCGAGTGGCAGGCCATGCAGGGTCCCTGGTACGCCCGCGCCTGGCACATGCTGCGCGCACCGAACCATGAGTTGCTGATGGAAACCTATGCCAGCTACAGCTACCAGGTCCTGCTCAAGCCCGAGGTGATCGCCTGGGGCCTGGGCTGCGCCTTGCTGGTCGCCTGGATCGCCGAGCTGATCGTGTATTCGCTGGCCTCGCTGTTCGGCTTCGGCGAAGACCGCCGCACCCGCGAGCGTCACTGGAGCTGAGGCGCGACTCAGGCCGCCGCCAGTTCCAGGAATGCCCTGATCACCCGTAGGCCGCGGCGCTTCTCCAGGCAGCCGATCAGGTGGCGGTTGGTCAGCTCGGGACCGACCAGCGGCACCGCGCGAACCCGCGGATCGTTGCCGACCTCCAGGGAAGACACCACGCCGACGCCCAGTTCGGCGGCCACCGCTTCGGTCACCGCTTCCCGGCTGTCCAGCTCCAGCAGCACCCGCGGCTGCACGCCCTGCTCGGCACAGGCGCGGTCGAAGGTGCGGCGGGTGATCGAACCGGGTTCGCGCAGCACCATGATCTGCTGGTCGAGCTCTTCCAGCGGTACGCCTTCGTTGCGTTCGCACCAGGGATGCTGGCGAGGCAACAGGGCGCAGATGCGCGAATTCACCAACTCCTCCAGGAACAGCCCGGGACGCGCCTCGACCTCGGTCAGCACGGCGACGTCGACGTGTTCGCTGAGCAGCGCCGCGAGGGTCTCCTGGGCGTTGCCCAGACGCAGGTTGACGGTGATTCCCGGATAGCTCGCGCGCAGCCGGGCGAGCATCGGCATCACCAGGTGCGGGCCGTCGGCGGCGACTTCGAGGCGGCCGGAGACCAATTGTCGATTGGCGTCGAGCAGGGCCTCGGCTTCTTCCTCCAGGGCGAACAGGGTGCGCGTGATCGCCACCAGGCGCGAGCCCTCCTCGGTCAGTTCGATGCGCCGGGCGGTGCGCCGGAACAGGGTGACCTGGTAGTGCTCCTCGAGTGCCTTGACGTGTCCGGTCACCGCCGGCTGGCTGATGCACAGGCGCTCGGCGGCGCGGGTGAAACTGCCTTCGCGGGCGACGGCGTCGAAGGCGCGGAGCTGGAAGAGATTCATGGTATCGGCCTGGCTTATGGCTGGCATCGGAACAAACAATTTGAACGATAGTAGCGCGGCGCTCACCTTATGTCTCCAGGCTTCCCTGGAACGCCGGCGCGGAACGACCGCCCGGACCGCGAAGCCCGATCCGGTTTCTTTGGCCGATTCCCGCAGAGGAAATGAGCATGAGCACTGCCGAACGCGCACCCATCCTGCTGACCCCCGGTCCGCTGACCACCTCCTACCGTACCCGTCGGGCGATGATGGTCGACTGGGGCTCCTGGGACAGCGATTTCAACGAACTCACCGCCAGCGTCTGCCAGCGCCTGCTGAAGATCGTAGGCGGCGAAGGCAGCCACACCTGCGTACCGTTGCAGGGCAGCGGCACCTTCGCCGTGGAAGCGGCGATCGGCACCCTGGTGCCGCGCGACGGCAAGGTCCTGGTGTTGATCAACGGTGCCTACGGCAAGCGCCTGGCGAAGATCTGCGAGGTCCTGCAACGGCCCTTCAGCACCTTCGAGACCGAAGAGAACGTGCCGACCACCGCCGCTGACGTCGAGCGTCTGCTGGCCGCCGATCCGGCGATCAGCCATGTGGCGCTGATCCACTGCGAGACCAGCACCGGCATCCTCAATCCGCTCGAGGCCATCGCCAAGGTCGTCGAGCGTCACGGCAAGCGCCTGATCGTCGATGCCATGAGCTCCTTCGGGGCGATCGGGATCGATGCCCGGAAAGTTCCGTTCGATGCCTTGATCGCCGCCTCCGGCAAGTGCCTGGAGGGCGTCCCCGGGATGGGCTTCGTCTTCGCCCGCAGCGCCGCCCTGGAAGCCAGCGCCGGCAACTGCCACTCCCTGGCCATGGACCTGCAGGACCAGCACGCCTATATGCGCAAGACCGGGCAGTGGCGCTTCACCCCGCCGACCCATGTGGTCGCCGCCCTGCACGAAGCGCTCAGCCAGTACGAAGAGGAGGGCGGCCTGCCGGCGCGCCAGCGGCGCTACGCGAGCAATTGCGAAACGCTGCTCGGCGAGATGGCCCGGCTCGGTTTCCGCAGCTTCCTGCCGGCGGAAATCCAGGCGCCGATCATCGTTACCTTCCACGCGCCGCGCGATCCGCGCTACCGCTTCGCCGACTTCTACCAACGCGTGCGGGAGAAGGGCTTCATCCTCTATCCGGGCAAGTTGACCCAGGTGGAAACCTTCCGCGTCGGCTGCATCGGCCACGTCGACGCCGCGGAGATGCGGCAGGCGGTCGCCGCCATCGGCGAGGCGCTGCGCGAACTGGAAGTCCTCGAGATCTGAACTGAACGACAACGAGCAGAAAAGGGTTCACGACAATGAATTACAACCAGCCAGCCACCCTCCAGGCCGCCATCCTCGACTGGGCGGGAACCGTGGTCGATTTCGGCTCCTTCGCGCCGACCCAGATCTTCGTCGAGGCTTTCGCCGAATTCGGCGTCCAGGTCAGCCTGGAGGAAGCGCGCGGTCCGATGGGAATGGGCAAGTGGGACCACATCCGCACCCTCTGCGACATCCCGGCGATCGCCGAGCGCTACCGCGCCGTCTTCGGCCGCCTGCCCAGCGACGACGATGTCACCGCCATCTACGAGCGCTTCATGCCGCTGCAGATCGAAAAGATCGCCGAACATTCGGCGCTGATCCCCGGCGCCCTGCAGGCGATCGCCGAACTCCGCGGGATGGGCCTGAAGATCGGTTCCTGTTCCGGTTATCCGGCGGTGGTGATGGAGAAGGTGGTAGCCCTGGCCGAGACCAACGGTTACGTCGCCGACCACGTGGTGGCCACCGACGAAGTGCCCAACGGCCGGCCATGGCCGGCCCAGGCGCTGGCCAACGTGATCGCCCTGGGGATCGACGATGTGGCGGCCTGCGTGAAGGTCGACGACACCTGGCCGGGTATCCTCGAAGGGCGCCGCGCCGGGATGTGGACGGTGGCGCTGACCTGCTCGGGCAATGCCCTGGGCCTCACCTACGAGCAGTACAAGGCGCTGCCGGCGGCCGAACTGGAGCGCGAGCGGACGCGTATCGAACAGATGTTCGAAGGTTCGCGTCCGCACTACCTGATCGAGACCATCGCCGAGCTGCCGGCGGTGGTCCGCGACATCAATGCGCGCCTGGCGCGCGGCGAGATGCCGCAGGGTAACTGAGCCACGTCTGTGCCGAGGCCGCCGCGGGCAACCGCGGCGGCCTCGGTTTTCTAACCGGCGTCCGGGTGCCCCAGGCGAGTCTTGAGGAAGTCGATGAACGCGCGGACCTTCGACGGCAGGTGGCGGGTCGGCGGATAAACGGCATGCACGCCCTGGAGCGGAAACCCGTGGTCCGCCAGCAGGCGTTGCAGTGCGCCGCAGCGCAAGTCGGCCTGCACCAGCCAGTCCGGCAGCACGGCGATACCCAGGCCGTCGAGGGCAAAGGCGCGCAGGGCCGCGGCGTTGTCGGCCAGCAGCATGGGATGGCGCGGTCCGCGGTAGCTGCGCAGGGCGCCGTCGGGGGCGCGTACTTGCCAGGGCAGGGAGTCCGCCAGCCGGCTGTGACCGAGATTCTGCAGGCGCTCCAGACTCTCCAGGTCGGTCGGCGGCGGTTCGCCGAGCGCCGCCAGGCAGGCCGGGCTGGCCACCGCCAGGACCTCGAAGCTGGCCAGTTGCACCGCATGGTGGGTGGAGTCCTCCAGGCGCCCCAGGCGGATCGCGACGTCGAAGCGTTCGCCAATCAGGTCGGCATGCAGCGATGAGGTCGACAATTGTACCTGCAACGCCGGGTGCAGCCGGGCGAATGCCTGCAGGGCCGGCACCAGTTGGCGCAGGCCGTATTCCTGGGTGGTGGTGACGCGCAGGCTGCCACGCAGTTCGCCATGCTCGGCGCGGGCGTCGTCGATGGCCAGGCGCGCCTCGTCGAGCACCTTCACGCAGCGCTGGTAGAAGCGTTCGCCAGCATCGGTCAGGGCCATCCGCCGGGTGCTGCGGCTGAGCAGAGAAACGCCCAGCTCGGCCTCCAGCCGCTTGAGGTTGAAGCTGACTACCGCACGCGTCTGGCCGAGGGTGTCGGCGGCGGCGCTGAGGGAACCGCAGTCGACCACGGCGCGAAAGGTTTCGAAGCGGTCGAGGCTGACCATGGAAGGCGACCCTATTGTCAAATTCGATTTGACAGTCTATGCGCGATTAGCCTCTCCAGATAGCGCGAGCGCCTCGCTATGCTCCCCGGCAAACCTCCGGAGCGCCCATGAATCAACCGTCCCGCCTGGCCACTTTGTACCTGCTGGGGTTCGCCCTGGACCTGGTGAACATCTTCATCGCCAGCGTCGCCTACCCGGACATCGGGCGTTCCCTTGGCGCTTCGGTGGCGACCCTGGCGTGGATCGGCAACACCTACCTGCTCGGCTTGACCCTGGTGATTCCGTTGAGCGTCTGGCTCGCTTCGCGCCTGGGAGAACGGCGACTGATGCTGCTGGCACTGGCCGGTTTCGCCAGTGCTTCGCTGGGTTGCGGCCTGGCTGGATCGGCGGCGACGTTGATCGTCTGGCGCCTGTGCCAGGGGTTGGCCGGCGGGTTACTGATCCCCCTCGGCCAGGCCATGGCCTATCGGAATGTCCCGGCGTCGGCACGGGCCGGCCTGACCGCACGGGTGATGCTGGTGGCGCTGATCGTTCCCGCCGTGGCGCCTGCCCTCGGCGGCTGGCTGGTGGACAGCCTGTCCTGGCGTGGGATCTTCTTCGCCAGCGTGGCGCCGGCGCTGCTGGTGCTGGCCCTGGCGATGCGCTGGCTGCCCAGGCACAAGCATGCGGCGCAGCGCCTGGACCTGCGCGGCCTGCTGCTCGGCTCGGCGGCGCTGGCCACGCTGCTGGTGGCGCTCGCCTGGCTGGGATCGCCCGGCGGCGGCGGGCGTGGCCTGCTCCTGGCGCTGCTGGCCTGCGTGCTGGGCTGCTGCTACTGGCGTGACGGGCGCGCTCGTACCGACGCGCTGCTCGACCTTGGCTTGCTGGAGGCGCCATTGCTGCGTACGGCGATGCTGGTCTATCTCTGCGTGCCGGGAGCCTTCATGGGCGCCAACCTGGTCGCCATGCTCTATCTGCAAGGCCCCCTCGGCCTCAGCGCGAGCCGTGCCGGTGCGCTGATGCTGCCCTGGGCGCTGGCGGCCGGCCTGGCCATCGGCCTGACCCGGCGACGCTTCAATCGCTGGGGGCCGAAATCCTTGCTGCTGGTGGGCATGGCGATACAGGCCGGCGGCCTGCTGTGGCTGGCTCGAAGCGGGGAGGGGAGCGGCTTCTGGCAACTGGCGGGGGCCTACGCGACCATGGGATTCGGCGGCAGCCTGTGTAGCAGCGCGGCACAGGGCATGGCCTTGCTCGACGTCCCGGCGGCGCGCATGGGCCATGCCAGCGCCTTGTGGAACATCAATCGGCAACTGGCGTTCTGCCTGGGCATGGCCGTGCTCGGTGGGTTGCTCAACCTGTTGCAGGCGCGGGCCGACCCCGCGGCCTTCGTCCACTGCTTCCTGTTCGCCGCCGCTTTCACGCTATTGCCTCTGCCGTGGGTGAGGCGTATCGATTCCGCCGGGGTTCGCGCCCTGGTCCAGACCTGAAAGGAGCTACACCATGACTTGTGCCTACCGCCGGGAAATCCACCATGCCCACGTGGCGATCCGCGACTGGCTGGCCGGCGACTCACGGGCTGACGCGCTGGATGCGTTGATGGCGCGTTTCGCCGAGGACTTCTCGATGGTCACGCCGCATGGCGTGGTCCTGGACAAGACTGCTCTGGGCGAGCTGTTCCGCAGCAAGGGCGGCACCCGTCCTGGGCTGCGCATCGAGATCGACGGCGAGAGTCTGCTGGCTTCAGGCGTGGATGGCGCGACCCTGGCCTATCGGGAAATCCAGTCCGACGCGGCGGGTCGCAGCGAGCGCCTGTCCACCGTAGTCCTGCACCGTGACGACGAAGGGCGGCTGTACTGGCGCCACCTGCAGGAAACCTTCTGCGGCTGAGCCTGCCTCAGTCGCTGGCACCGAGCAGGCGCAGGAAGGCATCGGCGAGTTCGCCGGCCAGCGGCTGGGTATCCAGGCGGCCGCCGGCGATGGCGTCGTCGGCGGCGCCATGCAGCCCGGAGTAGAGCAGCAGGGCGTTCAGCCGTGGGTTGCGCAGCGGCCAGGCGCCGGCCGCCGCGCCGTTCTCCAGTAGCTCCGCCAATTGCTCCAGCACGCGGTCGCGCTCCTGGTTGCCGCGCTGGTGGTGATGGTGCTCGCTGTAGACCACATCGTGCAGCCGGTAGCCCTCCAGGTAGCCCGCCAGGCCGCTCTCGGTCCAGGCGCGCAGGCGGCCGGGATGGTCGTTCGCCGGACAGGCCTCGACGGCATTCGCGATGCGCTGCTGGAAAGCCTGGGTGAAGCGCTCGCGCAGGGCCAGGAGGATGTCGGTCTTGGCTTGGAAGTAGTGATAGAAGGTACCCTTGGCGACCCCCGCGGCAGCGACGATGTCGCTGATGGTGGTGGCGTCCACACCCTTGTCTAGGAACAGTTGCTGCGCCGCCGCCATCAGTTCCTCGAGACGAACCTCCGCAGGCTTGGTGCGCGGTTGGCGGGCAGGCTGTTCGGCGTGGCGATCGGGCATGGAGCGCGGATCCGGTGGTTGGGTTGGCCGCAGTGTAAAAGAGCGTGGAGGGGAAGACGAGGCATGACAGGAAGATGAGAATGTTTCGCGATATTTATTGACTGACCGTCGGTCAATGGATTATTCCTGGGCCAGCGCCCTCTCATCGGAGTACTCCATGAACCCTTCGCGTCGTGTCGCCCTGGTCGCCGCCATTTACCTGGGAACCTTCATCGCCTCGCTCGACATCAGCATCGTCAACCTCGCCCTGCCGACGCTGCAGTACGCCCTGGATACCGACCTGGCCGGCCTGCAGTGGGTGGTCGACGCCTATGCGCTGTGCCTGAGCGCCTTCATGCTGTCTTCCGGACCGCTGAGCGACCGCTACGGTCGCAAGCTGACCTGGCTGCTCGGGGTCGGCCTGTTCAGCTTCGGTTCGCTGCTCTGCGCGCTGGCCACCTCGCTGCCGCTGCTGCTGTTCGGACGCGCGGTCCAGGGCATCGCCGGGGCGCTGTTGATACCCGGCGCGCTGTCGATCCTTACCCAGGCTTTCCACGATCCCGGCCAGCGCGCCCAGGTGATCGGCGGCTGGACCTCCTTCAGCGCGCTGTCGCTGATCCTCGGCCCGCTGCTCGGCGGCCTGCTGGTGGAGCACGCCGGCTGGCAGAGCATCTTCCTGATCAACCTGCCGCTCGGCCTGCTGGCGCTCGCCCTGGGCCTGTGGGGCATCGAGGAAACCGCGCACCCCGAGCACGCCGCCTTCGATCCCCTGGGGCAGTTGCTCAGCGTGGTCTGGCTGGGAGCGTTGACCTACGCCCTGATCGCCGCGGGAGAGGGCGGCTGGTTGTCTCCCACGGCCTGGCCGGCGCTGCTCCTGGCCGGGGTCGGCCTGCTTGGCTTCCTCTTCGTCGAGCGGCGGACCGCCCGACCGCTGCTGCCCCTGGGGTTGTTCCGCCAGGCCGGGTTCGCCGTCTGCAACCTGGCCTCGTTCGTCCTCGGTTTTTCCGGCTACGCCAGCCTGTTCTTCCTCTCCCTGTTCTTCCAGCAGGTGCAGGGTGCCTCGGCGCAGCAGGCCGGCTTCTACCTGGCGCCGCAGTTCCTCGCCATGGGCGCACTGTCCATGCTGTTCGGCCGGTTGCAGCGGCACGTACCGCTGCGACGCCTGCTGGTGCTGGGCTACCTGGTGATCGGCCTGGCCATGCTGGCGCTGGCCGCTTGCGGTACGGGAACCGCGTATCCCTGGGTCGGCCTGTTGCTGGTGGCGCTCGGCCTGGGCATGGGCCTGGCCGTTCCCGGCACCGGTCTGGCGGTCATGGCGAGCGTGGCCCGCGAGCGTTCCGGGATGGCCTCGGCGACCATGAATACCCTGCGCCAGGCCGGCATGGCCGTCGGCATCGCGTTGCTGGGAGCGCTGCTGAGCGGGCGGGCGATCGTCGTCCTGGGCGATCGGCTGGAGGGGCTGGGGATTGCCGATGCGCAACGGCTCGCCACCCAGGCGGTCACGTCCCATCGCTTGCCTGGTTCCCTGGCGGGGCTCGACGCCGAGCTGCCGGCCGCGCTGGCCGAGGGCTTCCGTCTGGCTATGCTGGTGGCCGGAGCCAGCGCCCTGCTGGCCGCCGCGCTGCTCTGGCGCCTGCGCGTTAGCGCCGGCCCGGCGGCGGATACAGTTGGCGCATCTGGACGAACGGCAGGGGTACAGTTGCAGGCCGATAGACGCTGACTCTCGGGTCACGATGCTGGTGCGGGGGCGATTTCCTTGCGTTATGCTGCTCGAAGCGAAGAATATTCGCGTATTCCAACTGTTGTGCTAGGGTATGGCCTGCGACAACCTGTCGCAGGCAGGTAAAAGCCCTACTTTATCTATGTTTGAGAAAGTCTATTGCAAGATGTGTCATAGGCTCCTCAGCTGAAATGAATTGTAATAACTGACGCTCAGTTTCGGTCCAACGAGCGTCGCGCGAGTCTCTGCTCCGCATCGCGATAAATGGGTTCCTGCCTTGCCTGTTGCACAACAAATAGCCGACCGATAACTGCGACCTGATCACCCGGCGGGAAGGGCAATCCTTCTCGCCCAGGCATGCACGTGCCTTGGCCGCCCTTGGCCTCTTCCGGCACAGCTTCGAAAACGCTGTTCATCAAGGAACGACTCAGCGCGTGGAACGAGTCCGCCACCGGAATCGGGAAAGGTATCCGCTTGCCTTCTCCCGTGGCCGGGCAATGGCCGTTCCGTACCCCGGCGGCGACTGCATGTCTGGAACTGGCTGAAGCCAGCGGTCTCCGCCACAAGCCTTGCAAGGAGACATCCATGAGCGACCACTCGCTCCTTCCATCGATTAAGGCCGGAAGATGACCAAAGCAAACCCGTTTGCCGCATTGAAATGGCTTTCCCTGGCGCCCGCGCTGCTGCTCGGCGGCTGCGACATGACCCTGTTCAACCCGAAAGGGCAGGTGGGCATGGACGAGCGCACCCTGATCATTACCGCGACCCTGCTGATGCTGATCGTGGTCATCCCGGTGATCGTGATGACCCTGGCGTTCGCCTGGAAGTACCGCGCCTCGAATACCCAGGCCGAGTACAAGCCGGACTGGCACCACTCCAACCGCATCGAGGCGGTGGTCTGGCTGGTGCCCTGCGTGATCATCGCGATCCTCGGCTGGATCACCTGGGAAAGCACCCACAAGCTCGACCCGTACCGTCCGCTGGACTCCGAGGTCAAGCCGGTCACCATCCAGGCCGTTTCGCTGGACTGGAAGTGGTTGTTCATCTACCCGGAGCAGGGTATCGCCACGGTCAACGAGATCGCCTTCCCGAAAGACACCCCGGTGAATTTCCAGATCACCTCGGATTCGGTGATGAACTCGTTCTTCATCCCGCAGCTGGGCAGCCAGATCTACTCGATGGCCGGGATGATGACCAAGCTGCACCTGATCGCCAACGAAGAAGGCGTATTCGACGGTATCTCCGCGAACTACAGCGGCGGCGGTTTCTCCGGCATGCGCTTCAAGGCCATCGCCACCTCCGAGCAGGGCTTCCAGGACTGGGTCGCCAAGGTCAAGGCGGCACCGGCCAGCCTGTCGATCGGCACCTATCCGGAACTGGTCAAGCCGAGCGAGAACGTTCCGCCGACCTACTTCTCTTCGGTCAGCCCGGAACTGTTCGGCCACATCCTCACCAAGTACGAGCACCACGGCGACGCCAAGGGTGCCGCGCACGGCGAGCACGCCGGGGCTGAGCACGAAGCCGCCATGACCGGTCACGACATGCAGGACATGGACATGCAAGCCATGCAGGGCATGAAAGACATGAAGGACATGCACATGCAACCGAGTACCCAGGAGTAAGCGCAGATGTTCGGGAAACTGACACTCTCGGCCGTGCCTTACCACGAGCCCATCGTCATGGTCACACTGGCCGTCGTCGCCCTGCTGGGCCTCGGCGTGGTCGGTGCGATCACCTACTACCGCAAGTGGACCTACCTGTGGACCGAGTGGCTGACCTCGGTCGACCACAAGAAGATCGGCGTGATGTACATCGTCGTCGCCCTGGTCATGCTGGTCCGCGGCTTCGCCGACGCGATCATGATGCGCGGCCAGTTGGCCCTGGCCGAAGGCGCCAACCACGGCTACCTGCCGCCGGAGCACTACGACCAGATCTTCACCGCGCATGGCGTGATCATGATCATCTTCATGGCCATGCCGTTCATGACCGGCCTGATGAACCTGGCCGTGCCGCTGCAGATCGGCGCGCGCGACGTGGCGTTCCCCTTCCTCAACTCGCTGAGCTTCTGGCTGCTCGTGGTCAGCGCCATGCTGGTCAACGTGTCGCTGGGCCTGGGCGAATTCGCCCGTACCGGCTGGGTGGCCTATCCGCCGCTGTCGGAGCTGGCCTATAGCCCCGGGGTAGGGGTGGACTACTACATCTGGGCGCTACAGATATCCGGGATGGGCACGTTGCTCACGGGGATCAACTTCCTGGTCACCGTGTTCAAGATGCGTGCCCCGGGCATGAAGCTGATGCAGATGCCGATCTTCACCTGGACCTGCACCTTCGCCAACATCCTGATCGTCGCCTCGTTCCCGATCCTCACTGCTGCGCTGGGCCTGCTGTCGCTCGACCGCTACCTGGACATGCACTTCTTCACCAACGAGCTCGGCGGCAACGCCATGATGTACATCAACCTCTTCTGGGCCTGGGGCCATCCCGAGGTGTACATCCTGATCCTGCCGGCCTTCGGTATCTTCTCCGAGGTCACCGCGACCTTCGCCGGCAAGCGCATGTTCGGCTACAAGTCGATGGTCTGGGCCAGCGCCGCGATCACCTTCCTCGGCTTCACCGTGTGGCTGCACCACTTCTTCACCATGGGTTCGGGCGGTGACGTCAACGGCTTCTTCGGCGTGGCCACCATGCTGATCTCGATCCCCACCGGGGTGAAGCTGTTCAACTGGCTGTTCACCATCTACAAGGGCCGCCTGCGCTTCAGCACGCCGATCCTGTGGACCCTGGGCTTCATGGTGACCTTCACCATCGGCGGCATGACCGGCGTCCTGCTGGCCATCCCGGGCGCGGACTTCCTGCTGCACAACAGCCTGTTCCTGATCGCCCACTTCCACAACACCATCATCGGCGGCGCGGTATTCGGCTACCTGGCCGGCTTCGCCTTCTGGTTCCCGAAAGCGTTCGGCTTCACCCTCGACGAGAAGTGGGGCAAGCGTTCCTTCTGGTGCTGGCTGGTGGGCTTCTACATGGCCTTCATGCCGCTCTACATCCTCGGCTTCATGGGCATGACCCGTCGCCTGAACCACTACGACAACCCGCTGTGGAAGCCCTACCTGGTGGTCGCGTTCTTCGGCGCCGTGCTGATCTTCTGCGGCATCGCCTGCCAACTGATCCAGCTGTTCGTCTCGGTCCGCAACCGCAAGCAACTGGCCGACGTCAATGGCGACCCGTGGGAAGGCCGCACCCTGGAATGGGCCACTTCCTCGCCGCCGCCGTTCTACAACTTCGCCGAGCTGCCGAAGGTACAGGACGTGGATGCCTTCCACGACATGAAGAAGGCCGGCACCGCCTACCGCAAGCTGCCGGCCTACCAGCCGATCCACATGCCGAAGAACACCGCCGCGGGCTTCTCCATCGCCGTGTTCGCCTTCGTCTTCGGCTTCGCCGCCATCTGGCATATCTGGTGGCTCATGGCGGTCGGCTTCGTCGGCATGATCGGCTCCTTCATCGTGCGCAGCTACAACCAGGACGTCGACTACTACGTCCAGCCCGAAGAGATCGAGAAGATCGAAAGCGCCCGTTTCCAGCAACTCGCCAAGCAGGTCTGAACCATGTCGACGGCAGTATTGAACAAGCATCTGGCCGACGCCCACGAAGTGGGCCACGACCACGATCATGCACACGATAGCGGCGGCAACACCGTATTCGGTTTCTGGCTCTACCTGATGACCGACTGCGTGCTGTTCGCCAGCGTCTTCGCCACCTACGCGGTGCTGGTTCACCACACCGCCGGCGGCCCCAGCGGCAAGGACATCTTCGAGCTGCCCTACGTGCTGGTGGAAACCGCCATCCTGCTGGTTTCCAGCTGCACCTACGGCCTGGCCATGCTCTCTGCGCACAAGGGCGCCAAGGGCCAGGCGATCGCCTGGCTCGGGGTCACCTTCCTGCTCGGCGCCGCGTTCATCGGGATGGAGATCAACGAGTTCCACCACCTGATCGCCGAAGGTTTCGGCCCGAGCCGAAGCGCCTTCCTGTCGTCCTTCTTCACCCTGGTCGGCATGCACGGCCTGCACGTCAGCGCCGGTCTGCTGTGGATGCTGGTGCTGATGGCGCAGATCTGGACCCGCGGCCTCACCGCGCAGAACAACACCCGGATGATGTGCCTGAGCCTGTTCTGGCACTTCCTCGACATCGTCTGGATCTGCGTCTTCACCGTCGTCTACCTGATGGGGGCCCTGTAATGAGCAGCGCTGCACACGACAACCACGGCGCCGGCCACGGCAGCCTGGGTTCCTACGCGATCGGCTTCGTGCTCTCGGTGATCCTCACCGCGATCCCGTTCTACATGGTCATGGACGGCGGCTTCTCGCGCCACGCGACCATCCTCACCATGGTCGTCCTCGGCCTGGTGCAGGTGGTGGTGCACCTGATCTGCTTCCTGCACATGAACATGTCGTCGGAAGGGCGCTGGAACGTGATGGCGTTCATCTTCACGGTGATCGTCATCCTGCTGGTGGTCGGTCTCTCGCTGTGGATCATCTTCAGCGCCGACATGCTGATGATGCCGATGCCCTGAGGGCCATGACGTGAAGCTGAAACGCTATCTCCTGGTGGCCAAGCCGGGAATCATCTTCGGCAACCTGATCGCGGTGGCGGGGGGATACTTCCTCGCCGCCCGCGGCAGCGTCGAGCCGATGCTGTTGCTGGCCACGGTCATCGGCCTGTCGCTGGTGGTCGCCAGTGGGTGCGTGCTGAACAACTGCATCGACCGCGACATCGACCGGCACATGGAGCGGACCCGCGGGCGAGTCACCGTGACCGGGCAGATCTCGCTGAAGGCTGCCCTGGCCCACGGCCTGGTCCTCGGGGTCGCCGGCTTCGGCCTGCTGTGGTGGCGGACCAACCCGCTGACCACCGCGCTGGCCGGCTTCGGCTACTTCGTCTACGTCGGCCTGTACAGCCTGTGGTTCAAGCGTCGTTCGCAGTACGGCACGCTGGTCGGCAGCCTCTCCGGGGCGATGCCGCCGGTGGTCGGCTACTGCGCGGTGAGCGGCCAGTTCGACGCCGGCGCCGCCTCGCTGCTGGCGATCTTCTGCCTGTGGCAGATGCCGCACTCCTATGCCATCGCCATCTTCCGCCTGAAGGACTACGAGGCGGCTGGCATCCCGGTACTGCCGGTGGCGCGCGGCATCGCGGTGACCAAGATCCACATCGTGCTCTACATCCTCGCCTTCATGGCGGCGACCCTCGCCTTGTGCCTGGGCGGCTACGCCGGCTACGGCTACCTGCTGGTGGCGGTGGCGGTGAGCCTGTGGTGGCTGGCCATCGCCCTGACCGGCTACTGGACCGCCGACGACCGGGTCTGGGCGCGCAAGCTGTTCGCCTTCTCCATCGTCGCCATCACCGCGCTGAGCGTGATGATGTCCATCGACTTCCAGGTGGCGCCCGCCACCCATCTGGTCGCCTCGCTGTTCTGAGGCGACACGCTTTAGGGAAAGCCCCGCCGGTCGATTGGCGGGGCTTTTTTTTGTCTGCGCGATGGCAGGGATGCGGACGCCGCCTGGCAGAAGGGCCGCGCGGCGAGCCCTCTGTTCCGGGACTCTGCCGTTGGTTATCAGATTTTTCCGGGAGCTTTTTCGGAGCTGTCCGGCTTGTGAAAAAAACCCTCCATCAATCAAATGCCAATGATTCTCAATAACCAAGATGGAGTACTTCATGGATCGTCGCAACGAGCCGTCCCCCTTGCCCACCAAACGCCCGCTGGCGCCGCTGATGCTGTTGATGGCCGCCTGCTCCTCGCCGGCCCTGGCCGAGGACGCGGCGCGCAAGGACGATCCCCTGGAACTGGGAGCCGACACGGTCACCGGCGAGCAGGCGTCGTCCAGGGTCGAACGCTCGGCCTCGGCCAAGTACGCCGTGCCGCTGCTGGATACCCCGCAGACCGTCACGGTGGTGCCGCAAAAGGTGATCCAGGAGCAGAACGCCCTGAGCCTGCGCCAGGTGCTGTCCAACGTCTCCGGCATCACCTTCAACGCCGGCGAGGGCGGCGGCGGTTCCGGCGACAGCATCAACATCCGCGGCTTCAGCGCCAACGCCAACATGCAGGTGGACGGGCTGCGCGACAGCGCCCAGACCAGCCGCAGCGACCTGTTCAACCTGGAGGCGGTGGAAGTGATCAAGGGACCGAACTCGGTGTTCGGCGGCGCCGGCACCAGCGGCGGCAGCATCAACATGGTCAGCAAGCAGCCCAAGGCCGAAGCCTTCACCCACCTGGGCGCCGGGCTGGGCACGGACCGCTACCGGCGCCTGACCCTGGACACCAACCAGCCGCTGGAAGGGCTTGGCGAATCGACCGCCTTCCGCCTCAACCTCATGGCCCACCACAACGACGTCGCCGGGCGCGAACAGATCGACAAGCAGCGCTGGGGCATCGCGCCATCCCTGACCTTCGGCCTGGACACCCCGACCCGCCTGACCCTGAGCTACTTCCACCAGCGCGACGAGAACCTTCCCGACTATGGCGTGCCGGCGCTGAACGGGCGCAAGCTGGACGGCGTCAGCCGCCACGATTATTTCGGCTGGCGCAACCTGGACGAGGAACGGATCGACAACGACGTCGCCACCCTCAAGCTCGAACACGATTTCAGCGACGACTTCCAGTTGCAGAACCTCATCCGCTATTCCCACCTGCATCGGGACACGGTGATCTCCGCCTCCCACGTCAACCAGAAGGGCCTGCCGCCGGGTCGCTACCTGCCGGCGGGACCGCAAGCCTACGGGCGCGATTCGAAGACGCGGATGTGGATCAACCAGACCAACCTCACCGGCCGCTTCGATACCTTCGGCCTGGCGCATACGCTGATCGGCGGCTTCGAGCTGTCCCGCGAGACCTACGACCGCACCACCTACTCCTACAACCTGGGCAAGTTCTACCCGGCCAACGGCTTCGACCTGCACAACCCGCCGGGCTACTGGAACGGCCCCACCGACAAGCGCGACAGCGCGCGCAACCGGACCGAACTGGAGGTCAAGGCGCTGTACGCCTTCGACACCATCGCCCTGGACGAGCGCTGGGACCTCAGCCTGGGCCTGCGCTACGACTGGATCGACGGCACCTCGCGGAGCACGCCCTCAGGCAAGCCGACGGTGCGCGCCGACAGTTCCGACGGCAAGCTGAGCACACGGGCGGGGCTGGTATTCAAGCCGCTGGAGAACGGGCGGGTGTACTTCTCCTACGGCACCTCCTTCAACCCCTCGGCGGAACACCTGGTCACTACCGGCTCGGGCGTGACCGAGGCGACCGGAGGCCTGGCGCCGGAGAAGAACAGTACCTACGAGCTGGGCACCAAGTGGGAGTTCCTCGGACGGCGCCTGGAGCTGGACGCGGCGCTGTTCCAGGTGAAGAAGGAGGACGCTCGCGAACGCCTGGCCGACGGCAGCTACGTGCTTGCCGGCGAACAGCGCGTGCGTGGCCTGGAGCTGAGCGCCAGCGGCAAGCTGAACGAGCACTGGGACCTCTTCGCCACCTACACCTACCTCGACAGCGAAACCCTGAAATCCAGCAACCCGCAGCGTGAGGGACAGGCCCTGGGCAATACCCCGCCGCGCTCGTTGAGCCTCTGGAGCACCTACGAACTGCCCGAGGGCGTGACCCTGGGCTATGGCGCACGCTACGTCAGCCAGCGCAACGTCACCTCGGTGGACAACGGCAAGCTGGATGCCTACTGGGTGCACAACATGATGCTCGGCTACCAGGCGACGCGCGACCTGAAACTGCAACTCAACCTCGACAACCTGTTCGACAAGGCCTACGTCGAGCGGGTGCGCCAGGTGTACGGCAACCAGTCGCGCTCCTCGGCCATCGAGTATGGCGACGGTCGCACGGCGATTCTTTCGGCGATCTACGCGTTCTGACGGCAGGCAGGCCATGGAAGCCGGCGCCCACTGCCTGGGCGCCGGTTCTTCCCGGCGATTTCCTCTGAACTTTTTCACTGCGGCGCCTATCAACTCCTTTGCAAGTCATTTTTCAGGGAGCCTCTTCGATGGCACGCAAGAACGCAGTGAAAGACAACCTCGAGCAGATCCAGCACCAGAGCTACAGCGAGCTGCAGGAACTGCTCTCCGAAGCCAACAGCATGCTCGCCGACAGCGCCGCTTTCGCCGGCGACAAGGCCGACAGCGCCCGTGCGCGGATCGGCGCGCTGCTGGAGAAGGCCAACGATGCCCTCGGCAAGGGCGGTAGCGCCGTGGCCGAACGCAGCCGCCACGCGGTGGATGCGACGGAAAGCTATATCGGCGCCAATCCCTGGCAGACCGTGGCCATCACCACCGCGGTGGGCCTGCTCGCCGGCTTCCTGCTCGGGCGTCGCTCCTGAGCACGCGGTCGGTGCCGCACAACGGACTCGTTACCTTCGCTTGAAAAAAGGAATTGCCCATGCTTTCGATCAAGAAGAACCTCGGCCTCCTGGCCATGACCGTGGCCCTGGCGGCCTGCGCCTCCAATCCCAACGACCTGCCGGATTTCCCGGAGCATGAATACGCGGCGACCCAGCAGGTGGGCGAGGGCGTGATCAACGGCGACCTGTACCTGACCAGTGCGTCGGGTGCGATCCAGAAGGGGACCAACACCAAGGTCACCCTGGAGCCTGCGACCAGCTACATGAAGGCCTACTACGCGAAGTTCGGCAACCTCGATGCCGCCAAGCGCGATCCCGACGTGCAACCGCCGGTGCTCGACCCGCGACGCGCCACCTACGTGCGCGAGGCGACCACCGACCAGAACGGTCGCTTCGACTTCGACCACATCCCCAACGGCACCTACTACATTTCCAGCGAGCTGACCTGGAGCGCCCAGAGCGATGGCAAGACCATCACCGAGGGCGGCACCGTCACCAAGCTGGTCACCGTGAGCGGCTCGCAGCCGCAGAAGGTGCTGCTGACCCGCTGACCTCCGGCGGTGTTCGGCCAAAACGGCAAGCCCCTGCCATCGCGGCAGGGGCTTTTTCCTGCCGGCGCGGCCGGACCGCTTGACAGCCAACGGGCCTGCGCCGTAGTTTCGATACCCATGACCTTCGCGACCCTGCTTACCCGCCGCAGCATTATTACCGCCATTCCAGCTATGGCGGGTTAGCCAGCGTCCACTCCGAACCCGCCCTCGAGGCGGGTTCTTCGTTCTGTCTCCTGGGCCAAAACCACCGAACCGGGAGAACAGCATGCAGCACCAGACCCTCCAGAACCTCGTTGGCCGGGCCGACGCCCTGATCAATGCCGGGCAGTTCGATGCCCTGATGGATTTCTACTGCGACGACGCCACCCTGGTGGTCAAGCCGGGCCTCAACGCCTGCGGCAAGGCGCAGATCCGCCAGGCGTTCGACGCCATCGCCCGGCACTTCGAGCACAGCCTGCGAGTGCGCCAGCACGACCTGCGGGTGATCGAGGCGGGAGATACTGCGCTGGTCATGGCCGAGGCGCTGATCGAGTCGAAGGCCGGACGCCTGCAACGTCGGGCCACGTACGTGTTCCGCCAGGAGGCCGATGGCCAGTGGCGCTGCGCGGTGGACAACTCCTACGGCACCGACCTGCTGGCCTCGGTGGCGGCGAGCGCGGAGGCCAGCCGATGAGCGCCTCGACCCTCAGCGCAAGCAAACCCCTGCTGGCCGGCTACGTGGAAAGCATCCTGGCCGCGCCGGTGTACGACGTCGCCGTGGAAACCCCCTTGCAGGTCGCGCCGCAGTTGTCCCAGCGCCTGGGCAACCGGGTGCTGCTCAAGCGCGAGGACCTGCAGCCGGTGTTCTCCTTCAAGATCCGCGGCGCCTACACCCGTGTCGCGCGCCTGAGCGACGAGCAGAAGGCCCGCGGGGTGATCACCGCCTCCGCCGGCAACCATGCCCAGGGCCTGGCCCTGGCGGCGCAGCGCCTGGGCGTGCGGGCGGTGATCGTGATGCCGCGCACCACTCCCGAACTCAAGGTCAAGGGCGTGCTGGCGCGCGGCGGCGAGGCGTTGCTGCACGGCGACGCCTTCCCCGATGCGCTGGCCCATGCCCTGCAACTGGCCGAGCGCGAAGGCATGACCTTCGTCCCACCCTACGACGATCCGGACGTGATCGCCGGACAGGGCACGGTGGCGATGGAGATCCTCCGCCAGCATAGCGGCCGCCTCGACGCGATCTTCGTGCCGGTCGGCGGCGGCAGCCTGATCGCCGGGATCGCCGCCTACGTCAAGCACCTGCGTCCGGATATTCGCGTGATCGGCGTCGAGCCGGAGGATTCCAACTGCCTGCAGGCGGCGCTGGCCGCCGGCGAACGGGTGGTGCTGGGCCAGGTCGGGCTGTTCGCCGACGGGGTGGCGGTGGCGCAGATCGGCGCTTGCAACTTCGAGGTCTGCAAGGACCATGTCGACGAGGTGATCACCGTCGGCAGCGACGAAATCTGCGCGGCGATCAAGGACATCTACGACGACACCCGTTCGATCACCGAGCCGGCCGGCGCCCTGGCCGTAGCGGGGATCAAGAAGTACGTGGCCCGCGAACGCACCGAGGGGCAGACCCTGGTGGCCATCGACTCCGGTGCCAACATCAACTTCGACCGCCTGCGCCACGTTGCCGAGCGCGCCGAACTGGGCGAACAGCGCGAAGCGATCATCGCCGTCACCGTGGCCGAGCGGCCGGGCAGCTTCAAGGCCTTCTGCGCGGCGCTGGGCCGGCGCCAGATCACCGAGTTCAACTACCGCTACCACAGCGACCGCCAGGCCCACCTGTTCGTCGGCGTGCAGACCCATCCGCTCACCGACAGCCGCGCCGACCTGCTCGCCGGCCTGCGCGAGCAGGGCTTCCCGGTACTCGACCTGACCGACAACGAGATGGCCAAGCTGCACATCCGCCACATGGTCGGCGGCCACGGTACCGAGGTGCGCCGCGAGCGGCTGTTCCGCTTCGAGTTTCCCGAACGCCCCGGGGCCTTGCTGAACTTCCTCGACAAGCTCGGCTCGCGCTGGAACATCAGCCTGTTCCACTACCGCAACCACGGCGCCGCCGACGGTCGGGTGCTGGCCGGATTGCAGGTGCCGGACGAGGAGCGCGGCGAGCTGGAGGCGGCGTTGCAAGCCATCGGCTATCCGTACTGGGAGGAAACCCACAACCCGGCCTACCGGCTGTTCGCCGGTTGAGCTGCGCGGCGGTGCGCCAGCGGGACATGGCCCTGTCATGTCCCTCGGCTAGACTCCTGCCAGGGATATCCGCCCAGCGAGGGACATGGCCATGCGCAAGCGCAACCCCCGGCGGGCCACGCCGGAAGAACTGCGGGTCTGCTCGGTACTGAAGGAAAAGGGCACCCGCGAGGAACTCGCCCACCTCGCCGCCCGCGGTGAGTGGAGCAACGTGCCGGCGTACAACGCCAGCCGCGAGCAGATCGCCGACCACCTGGGCAAGAGCGTGTCGCCGGAATCCGACGCCTCGTTCTTCGACTCGCGGCGCTTCAGCGAGGCGATCGTCCTGCTCAAGAGCCGGCCGGTGCTGCTGGTGAAGAACGGTATCTTCGACGAAGCGCCGCTGGCCGGCCTGGAGCAGCGCCTGAAGAAGCATCGCGCCGCGCTGGCCACGCCGATCCGCTCGGTCGGTCGGCTGGAATTGATCGACCACGACAGCATGGACTGGTGCGGTACCGGCTGGCGCATCGAGGACGACCTGATCGTCACCAACCGGCATGTCGCCAGCCTGTTCGCCGAACGCCAGGGCAGCCTGTTCCGCTTCCGTCTCAACCAGGCCGGCAAGCAGGTGCGCACCCGCGTGGACTTCCGCGAGGAATACCGCCAGCCGGAAAGCGACGAGCATGTGATCGCGCGGGTCCTGTGGATTGCCCCGGACGTCTCCGAGGCGCCGGACATGGCGATCCTCCAGGTAGTGAAGGGCGACCTGCTGCCGCCGCCGCTGGTCCTCGCGCGCCAGGATGCCGAGCCGCGCCAGGCGGTGGCGGTGGTCGGCTATCCGGCGCGCGACAGCCGCAACGACGCCGGGGCGATGGAAGATATCTTCGGCAACATCTACGACGTCAAGCGCTTCGCTCCCGGCGAAGTCGTGGGATTGCCCCATGACGCCTGGTACCTGACCCACGACTGCTCGACCCTGGGCGGCAATTCCGGCTCGGCGGTGCTTTCGATCGACGGCGGCGAGGTGGTCGGCCTGCACTTCGGCGGCCAGTTCCGCAAGACCAACTATGCGGTGAAGGCCAGCGTGATCCGCAGCCTGCTGGCGCGTCGCGCCTGGGTGCCGGTGGCCGGGGCGGAGCTGAAGCGCGGCGTGCCGCGCTTCCAGGAAAAGCAGCGCAGTGTCGCCGACCTGGCCGAGCGCAAGGGTTTCGACGAGGCCTTCCTCGGGCCGAAGGCGGCCTTGCCCAAGCCGGGCAAGAGCCACCAGGTGCTGCCGGTGGGCAAGGGCATGCGCCTGGACTACCTGCATTTCTCGGTGGTGATGAGCGCCAGCCGGCGCTTGCCGATCCTCACCGCGGTGAATATCGACGGCGCGCTCAAGCGTTCGCTCAAGCGCAAGGATTCCTGGGGCTTCGACCCGCGCATCGAGGCGGCCGCGCAGGTCGGACACAAGGACTTCTACGGCCCGGCTTCGTTCGACAAGGGCCACATGGTGCGTCGCGAGGATCCCGGCTGGGGCGACAGCGATGCCGTCGCCCGGCAGGCTGAGGACGACACCTTCGTCTACACCAACGCGGTGCCCCAGGTGGCGCAGCTCAACCAGCGCAGCTGGCTGTCGCTGGAGGACTACGTGCTGCAGAACGCCAGGAGCGAGGGCTTCCGCATCTCGGTGTTCACCGGTCCGGTGTTCCGCGACGACGATCCGCTCTACCAGGGCGTGCAGGTGCCGCTGGAGTTCTGGAAGGTGGTGGCGATGATCGACGCCGACAGCGGCGAACTGGGAGTGTCCGCCTACCTGCTGGGGCAGGAAGGGATGATGCCCAGCGAAGGCTTCCGCTACGGTGCGTTCAAGACCTACCAGGTGCCGTTGGCGAAGGTCGAGGCCAGCGCCGACCTGCGTTTCTCCAGCGCCCTGCGCAAGGCCGACGTGCTCGCCGGCACGCCGCTGGAGGAGGCGCTGGAAAGCGGTCGCTTCATCGAGATCGACGGACCGGACGACCTCCTGCTGAGCCGGCCGGGGCCGGCCGGCAAGGGCCGCTGAGGTTCAGGCCGGCTGCCGCCACTCGCGTAGCAGTTCGATGAAGGCGCGCAGCTTGGCCGGTACGTGGCGGCGGTTCAGGTAATACAGCCACATCGGCGGCAGCGGCAGGCAACTGCCAGGCAGCACTTCCACCAGGCGCCCGGCGGCGAGGTCCGCGGCGACCCGCTCGCGGATGAATGCCTGGGCGATCCCTGCGCCGGCGCGGGCCGCCTCGATGATTGCCTCGGTGTCGGTGCTGACGAAGCGTGCCGGCAGGTCCACTTCCAGTTCCCGCCCGTCTTCCCGCAAGCGCCACTTGTGCAGGCGGCCGCTGCGCGGGAAACGGAAGCGCACGGCGGCATGCCCATCGAGGTCGGCGACGCTGGCCGGCGTACCGTGCTCTGCGAGGTAGGCCGGAGTGGCCACCAGCAGGCACGCCAGCGGCGCTGTCAGTTGCACCCCGACCATGCCCGGCTGCAGGGCGTCGGCCAGGCGGATGCCGGCATCCAGTCGTTCCCTGACGATATCCACCAACTGGTCCTCGTAGCGGATCTCCAGTTGTACCTTCGGGTAGCGTCGCACGAACTCGTTGAGCATCGGTGCGATCACCAGGTTCTTCGCCAGGTGCAGGGCGCTGATGCGCAGCTGCCCGGAGGGTTCCGCGAGGCTTTCGCCGAGCGCTTCGCGGGCGCGCACCAGGTCGCGGTAGGGCTGTTCGGTCTGTTCGTGGTAGCGCTGCCCGGCCTCGCTCAGGCTGACCCCGCGGGTGGTGCGGTGGAACAGCTTGAGACGCAGCTCGGCTTCCAGTTGGTTGATCGCCTGGCTCACCGCTGCCGGCGTCACCCCGAGCAGGGCGGCGGCGCGGGTGAAGCTGCCGGTGTCGGCGACCTGCCTGAAGACGTGCAGGCCGGCGAGGGGATCGCGTCGATTCATTGTTAGAAAAACTTGAAAGTCTACGTAGGAGAAGGCCGGTTCTGTTAAAGCTTCGACCTTTCTAGACTGGCCCGCAAGCACTCGATGAGGACGCCGGCCATGTCTACCCACCTGTCTCTGCAACATGCCCAACGCTGCATCGCGGCGGCCATTGCCGAAGCGCAGCGGCAGCGCCTGGCGGTCTGCGTCGCGGTGGTTGACGCCCACGCCAACCTGCTGGCGTTCGTACGGATGGACGACAGCGTTCCCGGCGCCATCGACCTGGCCCAGCGCAAGGCGCGCAGCGCCGCGCTGTTCCGCCTGCCCAGCGGCGAGCTGGGCCGACTCGCCGGGCCGGGCCAGCCGTTGTGGAGCATCGAGCAGAGCAACGGCGGGCTGGCCTGCTTCGCCGGCGGCATGCCGCTGGGCGATGCCGGCGTTTCCTGCCTGGGTGGCGTCGGCGTCTCCGGCGCCAGCGCGGCCCAGGACCAATCCATCGCCGAGGCCGCCGTGGCCATGGCAACAATCCAGAGGTAATCGAGATGAAACAGAAGCGAATCCTGGTGACCGGGGCCGGCAGCGGCTTCGGTCGGGAAGTGGCGTTGCGCCTGGCCGCCCGCGGCCATCGGACGATCGCCGGCGTGCGCGGCGCCGGGCAGGCCGCCGACCTGCGCGAAGAGGCCGGGCGGCGTGGCGTCCCGCTGCGGGTGGAAACCCTCGACATCACCGTCGCCGCCGATCGCGAACGCGCCTGGGAATGGGATATCGACGTGCTGCTGAACAACGCCGGCAGCGCCGAGGCCGGGGCAAGCGCGGAGATCCCGCTGGAACTGGTGCGCGCGCTGTTCGAGACCAACGTGTTCGCCAACCTGGAACTGACCCAGGGTTTCGTCCGGCGCATGGTCGAGCAGAAGCGTGGCGGCAAGGTGCTCTTCGTGTCGTCCATCGCCGGCCTGATCACCGGACCCTATACCGGCCCCTACTGCGCCTCCAAGCATGCCCTGGAGGCCTTCGCCGAGGCCCTGCATGCCGAACTGAAGCCGTTCGGCATCCAGGTTGGCACCATCAATCCCGGCCCGTACCAGACCGGCTTCAACGATCGCATGATGGAAACCTGGAAACGCTGGTACGACCCGCAGCGCCACTTCACCGACCACAGCGGCGTGCGCTTTCCCTTCGAGCAGTACGATCCGGAGGAAATGATCGCGCGGATGGTCGAGCTGGCCGAGGCTGACGAAGGCCCGTTCCGCACCCTGTTGCCGCAAGCTTTCGTCGAGGTGGTGAAGGACGAGCAGGCGCAGGCCTGGCAGCGCCGCCTGTAGCGGTCTGCCGCTGCGCCGGGGAGGACGGCGGCCGGATCGGCGGCCGCCGCTTCGCTCAGCCCCTGCGCAGCAGGACCCGGGTCACCCGGCGTTCTTCCACTTCCACCACCCGCAGTTCCCAGTCCTGCCACTGCAGGCGGTCGCCGATCACCGGCAGGCGGTCGAGCAGGCTCATCACCAGCCCGGCGAGGGTCTGGTAGTCCTCCGTGGCGCGCGCGTCGAACCCCACGCGTCGACGCACCTGGCTGAGGTTCATGGCACCGCTGACCAGATAGCCGTCGTTCTCCTCGACCACGTCCGGACCGTCGATCTCACTGGCGTCGGGCAGCTCGCCGGCGATGGATTCGAGAATGTCGGTCAGGGTCAGCAGGCCGATGAACTCGCCGAACTCGTTGACCACGAAGGCCACGTGGGTCGAGGCCTCGCGCATCTGCTCCAGGGCGTTGAGGATCGAGCAGTCCTGCAACAGGTTGAGCGGCTGGCGGGCCAGGCTTTCCAGGTCCGGCTGGGCGCCGGCGAGCAGCTCCTTGAGCAGTTCCTTCTTGTGCACGTAGCCCAGCGGCTCCTCGACGCGCCCGTCGCGCACCAGCGGCAGGCGCGAGTAGGACGATTCGAGCAGCGCCGCGCGGATCGCCTCGCGGCCGCTGTCGAGGTCGATGCAGTCGACCTCGGCGCGTACCGTCATCAGGCTGCGGATGGGCTTCTCGGCCAATTGCAGCACGCCGCTGATCATCACCCGCTCGCGGCGGTCGAAGACCACCTGGTCGTCGCCCTCCTCGAACAGGTCGGCGACTTCCTCGCCGACCTCGTCGGCCTCCAGGCGCTGGCCGCCGAGCAGGCGCAGCACCGCATGGGCGGTACGCGCGCGCAGCGGGCGGTGGCCCTGCAGGCTCTTCTTGCGGCGCTTGCGGGCGACCTGGTTGAACACCTCGATGAGGATCGAGAAGCCGATGGCCGCGTACAGGTAGCCTTTCGGGATATGGAAGCCCAGGCCCTCGGCGGTCAGGCTGAAGCCGATCATCATCAGGAAGCCCAGGCACAGCATGATCACCGTCGGGTGACGATTGACGAAGCGGGTCAGCGGCTTGCTGGCGACGATCATCAGGCCGATGGAGACGATCACCGCGATCATCATCACTTCCAGGTGCTCGACCATGCCCACCGCGGTGATCACCGCGTCGAGCGAGAACACCGCGTCGAGCACCACGATCTGCGCGACGATCGGCCAGAACAGCGCGTAGGTCTTGTTGCCGGCGTGCTGGGCGACATGGCCTTCGAGGCGTTCGTGCAGCTCCATGGTGGCCTTGAACAGCAGGAACACGCCACCGAACAGCATGATCAGGTCGCGGCCGGAGAAGCTCTTGCCGAATACCTCGAACAGCGGCTCGGTGAGGGTCACCATCCACGAGATGCTCGCCAGCAGGCCCAGGCGCATCAGCAGCGCCAGCGACAGGCCGAGGACCCTGGCGCGGTCGCGCAGGTGCGGCGGCAGCTTGTCGGCGAGGATCGCGATGAACACCAGGTTGTCGATGCCGAGGACGATCTCCAGCACGATCAGGGTCGCCAGGCCGAGCCAGGCAGTCGGGTCAGCTATCCATTCCATGTGCGCTTACCTCCCGGTCCGGCTGGCCGTCGCGCTGGCGCGACGCTGCACGGCGCGGCTGCGGCAGCCGGCGGTGACGGAGGGGGACGAGGCGAGGGATTCGGCGTCGAGGGGCGGACGCAGGTGGCGAAGGCGAAGCGGGGAGGGTTGTCCGGAAGGACGACTGGGGGGCTCCGAAAGGGTGGTCATGATGGCCATTGAGAGTCAAAGGGAAGTCGATCCTACTGTGTCGCGGGCCCTCGCCACAGCGGGAAACTATTACAAAACCTTAGGCGAAACCCGTGCCGGCGCTAGACTGGGCGGAACCCCGCCACTGCGAGCAGACATGAGCACCGAGGATTTCGACGCGATCACCGCCACCACCCTGGCCGACTACCAGCGCAACGCCGAAGGCTTCCGCGAGGGCACCCGCGGCCATGACGTGAGCCAGAACGTCGAGGCGCTGCTGCGCCATATCGACGGGTCGCCGCCGTACCGGATCCTCGATTTCGGCTGCGGTCCCGGGCGCGACCTGGCCACCTTCCGCCGCCTCGGCCACCAGCCGGTGGGACTCGAAGGCACGCCGCGCTTCGTCGAGATGGCCAGGGCCGACAGCGGTTGCGAGGTATGGCAACAGAATTTCCTGGCGCTGCGACTGCCGGCCGGGCACTTCGACGGCATCTTCGCCAACGCCAGCCTGTTCCATGTGCCCGGCAGCGCCTTGCCGCGGGTGCTCGGCGAACTCTTCGAAGCGCTGCGGCCGGGCGGCGTGCTGTTCAGCTCCAACCCGCGCGGCGACAACCGCGAGGGCTGGAATGGCCAACGCTACGGTGCCTACCACGATTACCCGGCCTGGAAACGCCTACTGGAGGAAGCCGGTTTCGTCGAGCTGGAGCACTACTACCGGCCGCCGGGCCTGCCGCGCGAGCAGCAGCCCTGGCTGGCGAGCGTCTGGCGGCGCCCCGTCTGAAGGCGCTACAGGGTCTGCCGGTGCGGCGTGCCGAGCACGCTGCGGTACTGGTCGAGGCGCTTCGGCGAGAGGTCGCTGCGTTCCAGGCTGTCGAGGGCGTAGGACTTGATTTCGGCGTCGCTGTAGGGGCGTTCGACGCTGCGCGGCGGGTTGGCGCAACCGGCCAGGACGACCAGGCTGGCGGCCAGGGAGACGATCAGGGACTTGCTCATGGCGGATTCCTCGAAATGTTCCTCGATGCTATCGGTGGTCCCCCCTGTCCAGGAAATCAGGCCTATTAATAATGAATATCTGGCGAATTGAGTCTAGGTCCCGCCAGCCGTGGGTTCTAGTCGACCAAAGGCGAGGTTGTGGCGGCATGTTTCGCCAACCGGCCGCGCGCTCGCGGTCCGGTCGGCTAGGGGGTTCAACCGGCCGCCTGCGGCAGGCTCGGGTAGTCGGTGTAGCCGGCGGCGCCGCCACCGAAGTAGGTCGAGCGGTCGCCGTCGGCCAGCGCCAGGTCGTGCTCCAGGCGGTAGGGCAGGTCGGGGTTGGCGATGAACGGCCGGCCGAAGCCGATCAGGTCGGCCCAGCCCCTGGCCAGGGCTTCCTCGGCGCGCGCCTTGGTGTACATGCCGGAGTAGATCAGGCTGCCACGGTAGACGATGCGCAACGCTTCCTTGAACGCCGCCGGCATGGCCGGGGCGTCTTCCCAGTCGGCCTCGGCGATGTGGATGTAGGCCACGCGGATCTCGTCCAGTAGCCGCGCCGCGGCCAGGTAGGTGGCTTGCGGGGTGTCGTCGACCGCGCCCTGCAGGGTGGTCAGCGGCGCCAGGCGCACGCCGATGCGCTCCCTGCCGACCACCGCGGTGACCGCCTCGGCGACTTCGCGGAGGAAGCGCAGGCGGTTCTCCAGCGAGCCGCCGTATTGGTCGTTGCGCGCATTGGCCTGGGAGTCGATGAACTGGTTGATCAGGTAGCCGTTGGCGCCGTGCAGTTCGACCCCGTCGAAGCCGGCGTCGAGGGCGTTGCGTGCGGCCTGGGCATAGTCGGCGACGATCTCCCGGATTTCCTCCACGGCCAGTGCGCGCGGCGCCGAGTGCTGGACCATCTCGCCGCCGCCGGCCTGCGCTCCGCGGCCCTGGGGATCGACGAAGACCTTCACGCCTTCGGCCACCAGCGCCGAGGAGGACACCGGGGCGGCGTTGCCCGGTTGCAGCGAGGTGTGCGAGACCCTGCCGACGTGCCAGAGCTGGGCGAAGATGCGCCCGCCGGCGGCGTGCACCGCGTCGGTGACCTGGCGCCAGCCGGCGACCTGCTCGGCGCTGTGGATGCCCGGTGTCCAGGCGTAGCCCTGGCCCTGCCGGCTGATCTGGGTGCCTTCGGAAACAATCAGGCCGGCGCCGGCGCGCTGGCTGTAGTACTCGGCCATCAGCGCGGTGGCGACTTCGCCACTGGCGGCGCGGGAACGGGTCATCGGCGGCATGACGATGCGATTGGGGAGGGTCAGGTGGCCAAGGGCATAGGGGCTGAACAGCATGATGGCGATCTCGCTCGTGAGGCCGGCCGCGGCGCGGCGTACTGGAAGAAGGTGGGCGCATTATTGGCGGAACGATTCGTGCGAAAAACCGCTGCCGGGGAAAATGACACTTGAGTTCAATTCATGAATGCCCGGATAGCGCGTTCCCCACACCGGCGGGTAGGGCGCACCGAGGGAGGAGGAATGGCCTATGACGCGCTGCGTCAGGCGGGTAGGGCGAATAACGCCCCCGGCGTTATCCGCCGAGCGGAATCGCAGGCGGGTGAGAAATGTCGGATGAAGCATCGCGCCCTGCGCCAGGCGGGCAGGGCGAAGAGGGCGCTCCGGCCTATTGCAGGCCGTACTTCTTCACCTTGTCGAACAGTGTGGTCTTGGCCATGCCCAGGTCCTGGCTGGCCTGGGTCAGGTTGCCGTGGTGGCGGGCCAGGGCGTCGCCGAGCAGGGCCTTCTCGAATGCCTCCACCGCTTCGGCGAAGCGCGGGCCGCCGGTCTGTACGGCCTGGCCGCCCTTGTTGAACACCGGCAGGCCGAGGGCGAAGCGTTCGGCGACGTTGCGCAGTTCGCGTACGTTGCCCGGCCAGTCGTGGGCCATCAGGCTGGCCACGGTGGCACGGTCGAGTTCCGGCGCGGGGCGGTCGAAGCGCAGCGAGGACTGCTGGAGGAAGTGTTCGAAGAGCAGCAGGATGTCCTCGCGGCGGTCGCGCAGCGCCGGCAGTTCCAGGCTCACCACGTTGAGCCGGTAGTAGAGGTCGCTGCGGAACTGGCCGCTCTTGCCCATGGCGGCGAGGTCTGCCTTGGTCGCCGCGATCACCCGGCAGTCCACCGGGATCGACTGGTTCGAGCCGAGGCGTTCCAGGGTGTGTTCCTGCAACACCCGCAGCAGCTTGATCTGCAGGTTGACCGGCATGCTCTCGATCTCGTCGAGGAACAGCGTGCCGCCGTTGGCATGCTCGATCTTGCCGATCCGCCGCTTGTTGGCACCGGTGAAGGCGTGCGCCTCGTGGCCGAATATCTCGCTGTCGAACAGGTTCTCCGGCAGGCCGCCGCAGTTCAGCGCGACGAAGGCATGCTGGTGGCGCCGGCTATAGTCGTGGAGGCAACGCGCCACCAGCTCCTTGCCGGTGCCGGTCTCGCCGAGGATCAGCACGTTGGCCGAGGTGTCGCCGACGTTGGCGATCAGCTCGCGCAACGCCTGGATCGCCGGCGAGCGGCCGATGATCCGTTGCGCCAGGTCCTGGCGGCCGGCCAACTGGCGACGCAGCGCGCTGACCTCGCGGGCCAGCCCGCGCTGCTCCAGGGCGCGGCGGGCGACCTCGACCAGGCGTTCCGGAGAGAAGGGCTTCTCCATGAAGTCGTAGGCGCCGGCGTGCATCGCCTGTACCGCCATGGAGATGTCGCCGTGACCGGTGATCAGCACCACCGGCAGGCTCGGGTCGAGGGCCTTGAGACGCTCCAGCAGGGTCAGGCCGTCGATGCCGGGCAGGCGGATGTCGCTGACGACGATGCCGGCGAAGTCGCGGTCGACCCGTTGCAGCGCCTCCTCGGCGCTGCCGACGCCGATGCAGGGGATGTCCTCCAGCTCCAGCGCCTGCTGGCAGCCGAGCAAGACATGCGGATCGTCTTCGACGATCAGGACGGAAAGCGGCTCGTTCATCGGGCGGGACTCGCAGTCGGGGAATCGGGAACCAGGGACAGGCTCAGCTCGAAGGCGGTTCCGCCGCTTTCGGGGTGCTGCACGCTGAGGCTGCCGCCGGCGGCGGTGGCCAGGCTGGCCGAGAGGGTCAGGCCGAGGCCCAGGCCATGTTCGCCGGGCTTGGTGGTGAAGAAGGGTTCGAACAGGTGGACGCGCGCCGCCGGCGGGATACCGGGGCCGTTGTCGCGCACGCGCAGGACGTAGCGCTCCTCCTCGCGCCGGCCTTCCAGCCAGAGCTGGCGGTCGGCCTGCCCGCTCATGGCGTCGAGGGCGTTGGCCAGCAGGTTGACCAGGATCTGTTCCAGGCGGGTCTGGTCGATGCCCAGGCGCACGTCGTCGAAATGCCGGTGCAGGGTCGGCGGGTCCTGCTCCAGGCGCCCGTGCAGGATCAGCAGCGCCGCGTCCACCGCCTTGGCCAGGCTGGCCTGGCCGGCGTCGTCGCTGCGCCGGGCGAAGGCACGCAGGCTGGCGGTGATGCGGCCCATGCGGTCGACCAGTTCGTTGATGGTGGCGAGGTTGGTGCTGGCGGTCTCCAGCTTGCCGCGCTGGAGGAAGCGCACGGTGTTGCCGGACAGCGTACGCAGCGCCGCCAGCGGTTGGTTGAGTTCGTGGGCGATGCTGGTGGACATCTGCCCGATCACCGCCAGCTTGCCGGCCTGGACCAGTTCGTCCTGGGCCTTGCGCAGGGTGTCCTCGGCCTGCTGGCGCTCGTGGATCTCGGCGGTCAGGCGTGCGTTGCTGGCCTGCAGGTCGGCGGTACGTTCGGCGATCTTCACTTCCAGCTCGCCGTTGGCCCGTTGCAGCGCCTCGCGCGCGGCGAGGCGGGTGGCGAGTACCTTGCGCCGCTCGTTCCAGGCGATCAGCAGGAATGCCAGGAGGGCGAAACCGATGGCGGCCAGCATGCCGTTGCGTACCGCGTCGCGGCGCAGGTCTTCCAGCGGGCTGAGCAGGGTCAGGTTCCACGGTGTGTCGTTCAGCGCGCGGGTCTGCGCCAGGTAGGTGACCGCTTCGCCGCGCGGATGCTGCTCATCGGCGGGGAAGCTGAGCTTCTCCACACCGGCGGCCAGCGGCTCGCGCTGCAGCGGTTGCCACTCGTTCAGCGCCCACCAGTAGTACTGCATGCTGCGCGCCAGGCGCTCCTTGTCGTCGGCGCTCAGGGAGCGCACCGCCTTCAGGCGCAGGGCGGGGTTGCTGGAGAGGATGATGATGCCGTTCTCGTCGCTGACGAAGGCTTCCAGGCGCGCCTTCTCCCAGCGTTCCTCGAGGGCGTCCATCTTCACCTTGACCACCGCCACGCCGATGATCCGGCCGCCGTGGACCAGGCCGTGGGCCAGGTAGTAGCCCGGCTCGCCGCGGGTGCTGCCGATGCCGTAGAAGCGGCCCGGCTTGCCCTTCATCGCGTCCTGCCAGTAGGCGCGGAACGACAGGTCCTCGCCGAGGTAGCTGTCCGGGTCGCTCCAGTTGCTGGTGGCCAGGACCCGGCCGTTGGTGTCCAGCAGGTACACCGCGCGGCTGCCGGCGCGGCGGTTGAGGCCTTCGAGGTAGGCGTTGACCTGGTTGCGCCGGTATGGCGTCGGGTCGGTGAGCAGGTGACTGACGCTGCGCTCCAGCTCCAGCAGGCTGGGCAGGTAGGTGTACTTGCTGATCTCGCTCTCGACCGTCCGTGCATGCAGCTCCAGCTGGCGTTCGCCATTCTCGGCGAGGGCACGGATGCCGGCGCTCTCGCTGATCCGGTAGCCGCCGTAGCCGAAGCCGAGCATCAGCAGGAGCAGGGGAATGGGGAGCAGCAACTGGCGGACGAGGCGGGGCTTCACGGTCAGTGACGGAGGTACGCTGCAGGGCGGGTCGGGGGATTCCATCACAGTCGTCGCGGCTAGGCCAGCCCGCCGCCACGATGGGCGGCGGAGCGGGCGGTTTTCCGGCACGGCCGGCAGGCGGCGCCGGAAGGGTTCACTCAGTATTCCCAGAAGATCCGTTGCAGCTCCTTGCTGTCCTGGGTCTTGGTCATCGCGACCGCGGCCAGGATGCGCGCCTTCTGCGGGTTCAGGTCGTGGGCGACGATCCAGTCGTTCTTGTCGTCCGGCTGCTCGGCGTTGCGCAGGACGAAGCCGCCGGCATTGACGTGCGAGGAGCGGATGATCTGCACGCCCTGCTTGCGCAGTTCCTGCAGGGTCGGCACCACGCGCGCGGGCACCGAGCCGTTGCCGGTGCCGGCATGGATGATCGCCTTGGCGCCGGCCTGGGCCAGGGCCTTGTAGGCGGTGTCGCTGACGTTGCCGTAGCTGTAGGCGATTTCCACCGGAGCCAGCGCGGAGATCTGCTTGATGTCGAACTCGGAGTTCACCGTGTGCCGCTTCACCGGTGCGCGGAACCAGTAGCTCTTGCCCTCGACCACCATGCCCAGCGGGCCCCACGGGCTCTTGAACGCTTCGGTCTTGATGTTGACCATCTTGCTCGCGTCGCGGCCGGAGAGGATCTCGTCGTTCATGGTGATCAGCACGCCCTTGCCGCGTGCCGACTTGTCGCCGGCCACCGCCACGGCGTTGTACAGGTTGAGCATGCCGTCGGCGGACATCGCGGTGCCCGGGCGCATCGAGCCGACCACCACGATAGGCTTCTCGGTGTGCTCGACCAGGGTCAGGAAGTAGGCGGTCTCTTCCAGGGTGTCGGTACCGTGGGTGATCACGATGCCGTCGACGTCGTCGCTATCGGCCAGCTTGGCGACGGTCTTGCCCAGTTCCAGCAGGTTCTCGTTGGTGAAGCTTTCCGAGGCGATCTGGAACACCTGTTCGCCGCGGACGTTGGCGATGTCCTTGAGCTGCGGCACGCTGGCCAGCAACTGGTCGACCGGCACCTTGGCGGCGGTGTAGGTGGCGCTGTTGGCGGCGCTGGCGCCGGCGCCGGCGATGGTGCCGCCGGTGGCCAGGATGACCACGTTGGACAGTTTCTGTTGCGGTGCGACTTCCTTGGCCTGGGCGGCCTGCGGCAGCAGGAGCATCAGGGCCATAACACCGGGGGCGAACGCGTGGAGCAATGGCTTCATGGCGATATCTCGTGTCGGTAGGTTGGTAGGGTTATCGTCGTTGCACGCAATCAGGCGCGGGCGGCGTCGGCCGCCCGCCGTCCTGTCAGGGTTTCACCACCAGGCCGACGCCGCGGCCACGGGGATCGGAGGCGGTCTCCAGGGCCTTGCCGTCGACGCGGATGGCCTGGATATCGCCCATGTTCCAGCCCTGGTCCTCCAGGGTGTAGCCCATCGCCTTCAGCTCCTCGGCGACCTTGCCGGCGAGCGGCGCGTAGGCGTCGTAGTAGATCGTGTCCTTGGGCAGCAACTGGTGGTGCACGCGCTGCGCGGCCACGGCCTTCTCCAGCGGCAGGTGGAAGTCGTAGATGTTGTTCAGCACCTGGAAGATCGAGGTGAAGATCCGCGAGCCGCCGGGAGTGCCGACCACCAGGCTGACCTTGCCGTCGCGGGTGACGATGCTCGGGCTCATCGAGGAGAGCATGCGCTTGCCCGGCTCGATGGCGTTGGCGTCGCTGCCGACCACGCCGAAGGCGTTGGCCACGCCCGGTTTGGCGCTGAAGTCGTCCATCTCGTCGTTGAGCAGGAAGCCGGCGCCCTTGACCACCACGCCGCTGCCGAAGTCCCAGTTGAGGGTGTAGGTGTTGCTCACCGCGTTGCCGTCGGCGTCGACGATGGAGAAGTGCGTGGTCTGGTGCGGCTCCAGGCCGGGACGGACCTTCTCGGTCGGCGAGATCGCCGTCGGATTGACCTCGGCGGCACGCTGCTTCAGGTATGCCGGATCGGTCAGGCGCGCCACCGGGACCTTGGAGAAGTCCGGGTCGCCGAGGTAGTCGGCGCGGTCGGCGAACACGCGTTTCTCGATCTCCGCCAGCAGGTGGATGTAGCGCGCGGAGTTCAGCTCGACGCCCTTGAAGTCGGCGGCACGGTTTTCCTTGATGCCCAGCAACTGGGCCAGGGCGATCCCGCCGGAGCTTGGCAGCGGCGCGGTATAGAGCGTGTTGCCCTGCCAGTCGACGCGCATCGGTTCGCGCCACCTGACCTTGTAGTCGGCGAGGTCCTGGTGGGTGATCAGTCCCTTGTCCTGCTGCATCTGTGCCACCAGCAGGTCGGCGGTATGGCCTTTGTAGAACTCGTCCGGTCCCTTGTCGGCGATACGCTCCAGGGTCTTCGCCAGGTCCGGCTGGAGGAACGCCTCGCCGGCCTTCATGTGGCCGAAGTAGTCGCCGAAGTTGGTCTTGCCGTTGAACAGGGCGACGGCGTCCTGGCGGTACTGGAACTGCTTGTCGGCGACCTTGAAGCCCTTTTGCGCGTAGCCGATGGCCGGGGTCAGCAGCTCGCTCCAGGGCAGCTTGCCGAACCGCTTGTGGGCTTCCCAGAGGCCCATCACGGTGCCCGGCACGCCGGCGGCCTTGGCGCCGACCAGGCTGAGGTTCTCGATCACCTCGCCCTTGTCGTCCAGGTACATGGTCTTGCTCGCGGCCTTCGGCGCCACCTCGCGGTAGTCGAGGAAGTACGGCTTGCCGTCCATGTACAGGGTCATGAAGCCGCCGCCGCCGATGTTGCCGGCCTCGGGGTAGGTGACCGCCAGGGTGAAGGCGGTGGCCACCGCGGCGTCCACCGCGTTGCCGCCGGCCTTGAGGATCTGCGCGGCGACCTTGGCGCCGTACTCGTCGGGCGCGGCGACGGCGCCGCCGTCGAGCGTGGCGGCGAAGGCCGAGGAGGATGCGGCGGCAATGGCGACGCCGAGGGACAGGGTTCTGAAGAGCACAGGTTGCATGGGCTTTCCCTATTTATTGTTATCGCAGGCGAGGGTGGAGCAGGCCCCCGCCGGGCGGGCCGGCGAGGGCGGGTACATCAGTGCGGGAGGATCTTGGCGAGGAACTGCTGGGCACGTTCGGAGCGGGCGCTGACGTCGCCGAAGAACTCCTCCTTCTCGCAGTCTTCCACGATCTGCCCGCGGTCCATGAAGATCACCCGGTTGGCGACCTTGCGCGCGAAGCCCATCTCGTGGGTCACGCACATCATGGTCATGCCTTCGTGGGCCAGCTGGACCATCACGTCGAGCACTTCGTTGACCATTTCCGGGTCGAGCGCCGAGGTCGGCTCGTCGAACAGCATCACCACCGGGTCCATCGCCAGCGCGCGGGCGATCGCCACGCGCTGCTGCTGGCCGCCGGAGAGCTGGCCGGGGTGCTTGTGCGCGTGCTCCTTGAGACCGACGCGCTCGAGCAGGGCCAGGCCCTTCTTGGTGGCTTCTTCCTTGCTGCGGCCGAGTACCTTGATCTGCGCGATGGTCAGGTTCTCGGTGATGCTCAGGTGGGGAAACAGCTCGAAATGCTGGAACACCATGCCGACCCGCGAGCGCAGCTTGGGCAGGTTGGTCTTCGGATCGGCGATGGAGGTGCCGTCGACGACGATGTCGCCCTTCTGGAAGGGTTCCAGTGCGTTGACGCACTTGATCAGGGTCGACTTGCCCGAGCCCGACGGCCCGCAGACCACCACCACTTCGCCTTTCGCAACCTCGGTGGAGCAGTCGGTCAGGACCTGGAAGTCGCCATACCACTTGCTGACATTCTTGATGGAAATCATACGGTTAACCTTTTCTGCAGACGTTTGACGGCGAACGAGGCGGTGAAGCTTACGACGAAGTAGACCAGGCCGGCGAAAATCAGGAACTCGTTGGCCTGGCCGATGATGTCGCCGCGCGAACGGGCCGAATTGAGGAAGTCCATCAGGCCGACGGTATAGACCAGCGAGGTGTCCTGGAACAGGATGATGCTCTGTTGCAGCAGCAGCGGGGTCATCTTGCGGAACGCCTGCGGCAGGATCACCAGGCGCATGGTCTGCCCGTAGGTCATGCCCAGTGCCTGGGCGGCGCCCATCTGGCCTTTCGGGATGGCCTGGATGCCGGCGCGGACGATCTCGCAGTAGTAGGCCGCCTCGAACATCATGAAGGCCACCAGGCAGGAGGTGAACGCCCCCACCGGGGTGTCCTCGCCGGTGATCCAGCGCAGGATGAAGGGCACCGCGAAGTAGAACCAGGTGATCACCAGCAGCAGCGGGATCGAGCGGAAGTAGTTGACGTAGAAGCCGGCGATGTTCGACAGCAACTTGCTGTGCGACAGCCGCATCAGCGCCAGCACGGTACCCAGCGCGACGCCGCCGAGGACGCCGAGGACCATCAGCTTGAGGGTCATCAGCATGCCTTCCCAGAGGCTCGGCAGGGCGGGAACGATTCCACTGAAGTCCATCATTTACCTCCTACGGAGATCAGGCCCGGTACGGCGACCTTTCTCTCCACCAGGCGCATGATCAGCATCAGGCTCATGTTCAGCGTGAAGTAGATCAGCGTGGCCAGGGTGAAGGCCTCGAACAGGTTGGCGGAGAACTCGGCAGTCTGCTTGGTCTGCGCCAGCAGCTCCATCAGGCCGATCAGCGACGCCACCGAGGAGTTCTTGAAGATGTTGAGGAACTCCGAGGTCAGCGGCGGGATGATGATCCGGAAGGCCTGCGGCAGCAGCACGTGGCGGTAGATCTGCGGCAGGCGGAAGCCCATCGCGCGGGCCGCCGAGGTCTGCCCGTAGGGCAGCGCCTGGATGCCGGTGCGCACCTGCTCGCAGACCCGCGCGGCGGTGAACAGGCCGAGGCAGACGACCACGCTGAGGTAGGCCGAGGTGGTCGGGTTGAGGTCCTGCTTGAACCAGGTCTGCAGGCCCTCGGGCAGCAGGTCGGGTACCAGGAAGTACCAGATGAACAGCTGCACCAGCAGCGGCACGTTGCGGAAGATTTCCACGTAGGCGGTGGCGATCCCCGATACCAGGCGGTTCGGCACGGTGCGCATGACGCCGAGCAGCGAGCCCAGCGCCAGGGCGATGATCCAGCCGACCAGGGCGATGGCGATGGTCCAGCCCAGACCGGCGATGTACCAGTCGAGGTAGGTTTCGCTGCCGATCCCGGTGGACTTGAAGAACACGCCCCAGTCCCAGTTGTAATTCATGTTGGGGTTTCCCCTCGGTTCAATCGGTTGCAGACACTGGCGGGGAAGGCAGGCGCCGGCGCGGCCGTGCGGGCCGGCGGCGCTGCTCTTCCGGGGGAGACGGCTGGGGAGGGGCAGGCCCCTCCCGCGTCCCCGAGGCCCCGCTGCGAGGCGGGGGCGACGCGCGAAGCGCTGGCGCTCCGGGAGGAACGCCAGGCGCTCGTTACATCTGCTCGGCGGCCTTGTCGGTCGGGCTGGCGATCAGCTTCTTCAGCTCTTCGCTCATGGGGAAGTTGAGGTTCAGGCCCTTCGGCGGGATCGGCTGGGTGAACCACTTGTCGTAGATCTTGTTGACCTCGCCGGAGGCGTAGGTATCGGTGATGGCCTTGTCGACCACTTTCTTGAACGCCGCGTCGCCCTTGCGCACCATGCAGCCGTAGATCTCGAAGGACTGCGGGGTGCCGCCGACGACCCAGTCGTCCGGCTTCTTGGCCTTGGCCATTTCGCCGTAGAGCAGCGCGTCGTCCATCATGAAGGCCACCGCGCGGCCGGACTCGAGCATCATGAAGGACTCGCCGTGGTCCTTGGCGGAGATGATGTTCATGCCCATCTTCTTGTCCGCGTTCATGGCCTTGAGCAGGCGCTCGGAGGTGGTGCCGGCGGTGGTCACCACGTTCTTGCCCTTGAGGTCGTCGAAGTCCTTGATGTTGGCGGTCTTCTTCGACAGCAGGCGGGTGCCGACCTCGAAGATGCCGACGGAGAAGTCGACCTGCTTCTGGCGCTCTTCGTTGTTGGTGGTGGAGCCGCACTCGATGTCCACGGTGCCGTTCTGCACCAGCGGGATGCGGGTCTGCGAGGTGACCAGGTTATAGCGGACCTTCAGCTCGGGGAGGTTGAGTTCCTTCTTCACCGCCTCGACCACTTTCAGTTGCAGGTCGTGGGAGTAGCCGATCGGCTTGCCCGGCTCGGTGCCGAGGTAGGAGAAGGGAATCGAAGCGTCACGGTGACCGAGGGTGATGGTGCCGGTTTCCTTGATCTTCTTCAGCGTGCCGGTGAGCTCGTCAGCGACGACCGGAGCGGACAACAGAGCGGCCACGATGGCGGTGCTCAGCAGACTGGGAGCGATACGCATGAATTTCTTCCTCGACTTGTTTTGATTTTTATTGAGCCGCGAGCGCCTGGCCTCTCCGGGACAGGGTGTTTCGCGGTTTTCCCCGGCGGGGGAAGCCACGAGAGTATCGTGCTTGCCGAACAGTGTAGTGGCAGGATGCATGCCAGCTTATGAAATCCGGCTTTTTTTAGCCTAACTAATTGAAAGTAAAAGAAATTAAATTTGGATGAAAATGCCCCGAAATGGCCTTTCGTCCGCTCTTCCGAATATTTTCGGGGCATGGCGTTCGGTTTTCCGAACGTTTCGCCGAGGTCCGTTCTTGAGCCATTCCGGGTTTTTCTGACGGTTCGTTCAGAAATTGTTCAGGCTTCGTTCAGGCCCGATTCAGGCCGGGTTCAGCAGAATTCACGCTGCGAGGCGCAAGCCGTCACGTCTTGCCTTCCTTACCTGGCGACGGCCGCCTGGAGTCCCCATGCGCTATCTCATCCTGAGCCTGCTGGCCGTGCTCGCCGCACCTGCCTGGGCTGCCGACGACGGCGACTTCTGGTACCTGCAGACCAGCGTCTACACCCGGCATTTCAACCCGGATCCGGAACACAACAATCACCAGGACCTGCTCGGCCTCGAATACAACCGCGCCGATGGCGTGCTGGCCGGCGGCGCGACCTTCCGCAACTCGTTCAGCCAGCGCTCCAACTACGCCTACCTGGGCAAGCGCTTCGACAGTGACAGCTACCCGGTCTACCTGAAGCTCACCGGCGGCCTGTTGCAGGGCTATCGCGGCGAATACCGCGACAAGATCCCGCTGAACCGCTTCGGCGTCGCGCCGGCGATCATCCCCTCGGTGGGCGTTCGCTTCGGCCCGCTGGGCAGCGAGCTGGTGCTGCTGGGCAATTCGGCGGCGATGATCAACCTCGGCCTGCGTCTCTGAGGCCAGGAACGGGCACGGAACGCTGGCTGGTCTAGGCTGTCGTCTGTTCCCCGAGCCGCGTTCCTGAGCGGTTCGTCACTCGACAGGAGACTCCCATGCAGATCGATCTGAGCGACAAACTGGCAATCGTCAGCGGTTCCACCGCCGGCATCGGCTTCGCCATCGCCAGCGGCCTCGCCGCCGCCGGCGCCACCGTGGTGGTCAACGGACGCAGCCAGGCGGCGGTGGACCGTGCGATCACGGCGATCCGGAACGGCCAGCCGGATGCCAGGGTACGCGGCGTCGCCGGCGACCTGGGCACGGCGGAAGGCTGCGCGGCTTTCGTTGCGGCCGAGCCGAAGGCGGACATCCTGGTCAACAACCTGGGCATCTTCGAGCTGAAGGACTTCTTCGACATCGAGGACGCCGAGTGGAGCCGCTTCTTCGAGGTCAACGTGATGTCCGGGGTGCGCCTGGCCCGCGCCTACGTCCCGGGAATGGTCGAGCGCGGTTGGGGGCGAGTGGTGTTCCTGTCTTCGGAATCGGCGTTGAACATCCCGGCGGACATGATCCACTACGGCTTCAGCAAGACCGCCAACCTCTCGGTGTCGCGCGGCCTGGCCAAGCGCCTGGCCGGCACCGGGGTGACGGTGAATGCGGTGCTGCCCGGACCGACCCTCACCGAAGGCGTCGCCGAGATGCTTCGCGAGGATGCGCAGAAGGCCGGGCAGAGCATAGAAGAGGCCGGCACCGCCTTTGTCCGGCAGCACCGTTCCAGTTCGATCATCCAGCGCCTGGCGACGCCCGAGGAAGTCGCCAACCTGGTGGTCTACACCTGCTCGACCCAGGCCTCGGCGACCACCGGCGCGGCCCTGCGGGTCGACGGCGGGGTGCTCGACAGCCTGGCCTGACGAGCGCGCAACGCCAGCGTAAAAATGCTCCTCGGCACTCGCGGCGCGGTACCCGGCGGCCCTGGCCGGTTGCCGCGCCGGCGTCTGGCGGCGGCGCTCGTAAAGCTTGCGTAACGAGGCGCGACAGGAGGCGCCGGCAGGTCTAGAACGGCAGGTACCGTCATTCAGAGGATACCGCCACTCATGTCAGCTGCCTCGTTAGCCACCCTCGACGGGTCGCTCCGCATGACCCCCGTCGAGCAACCCCGACCGCCGGCTCTCGCCGACCTCGGCAGCCGCCTGATGATCGTCGTCGAGCGACGCGAGGACTGGGCCTCCTACCTGCCCAGCGAGGAAGTACTCACCGCCCAGGAATACCTCGAGCAATCGGCGCACGACCACGGCGGCCGCCGCGTGCAGGTGATCAACCTGTGCCGCGGCTACAAGTACCTCGGCCTCGGCTACTACTGTTCGCTGCTGGCCGAGGCCCGTGGCCACCGGGTGATCCCGTCGCTGCGCTGCATCAGCGAACTGGCTCGCAAGTCGGTGTACGGGCTGGCCCTGGGTGGCCTCGACAAGGCCCTGGACAAGGCGCTGTGCCGTACGCCCTATGGCGCCACCGACGGCTTCACCCTGACCCTGTATTTCGGCCATACCGAGTTCGAGCCGCTGGCCGACCTCGCGCGCCAGTTGTTCGAAGCCTTTCCCTGTCCGATCCTGCTGGTGGAGTTCCGTCGCCAGCAGGGCTGGCATATCGAGGGCGTGCGCCCTGGCGTGCTGAACCGCTTGCGCAGCGACCAGGAGGATGTCTTCGCCGATGCCCTCGACGGTTTCAGCCGGCGCGCCTGGCGCATGCCGCGTTCGCGGCGGGTGGCACGCTACGACATGGCGATCCTCCACGATCCCGACGAAGCGCTGCCGCCGTCCAACCCGCAGGCGCTGGCCAACTTCGTACGGGTCGGCGCCAGCCTCGGCATCGACGTCGAACTGATCGGACGCAAGGACTACGCGCGCCTGGCCGAGTTCGACGCCCTGCTGATCCGCGAGACCACCCGGGTCGACCACCATACCTATCGCTTCGCCGAGAAGGCCGAGCGCGAAGGCCTGGTGGTGATGGACGATCCGGCATCGATCCTGCGCTGCACCAACAAGGTCTACCTGGCCGACCTGCTTGGTTGCCGGCAACTGGGCATGCCGCTCACCGAGATCCTCTACAAGGAACGCCCGCAGGACTGGCAGCGGGTGGCCCGGCGCCTGGGCTTCCCGCTGGTGCTGAAGATTCCCGATGGCTGCTTCTCCCGTGGCGTGGTCAAGGTCAACGACGACAGCGAACTGCTGGCGGCGGCGAGCGAGCTGTTCGAGCGCTCGGTCCTGTTGCTGGCCCAGGAGTTCTTCTACACCGAGTACGACTGGCGCATCGGCGTGCTCGACCGCCAACCGCTGTACGCCTGCCAGTACTTCATGTCGCGCGGCCACTGGCAGATCTACAACCACAAGGCCGACGGCCAGGACGTCAACGGCGAGTGCCGCGCCGTGCCGCTGGAGCAGGTGCCGCCGGCGGTGCTGGAGCTGGCCCTGGAGGCCGCCGGGCTGATCGGCGACGGCCTCTACGGGGTGGACCTGAAGCAGGCCGGCGACAAGGTGCTGGTCATCGAGGTCAACGACAACCCGAATATCGATGCCGGCGTCGAGGACGGCCAGCTCGGCGACGAACTCTACCGGCGCATCCTCCAGGCCTTCGTCCAGCGCCTGGAACTCAAGCACCGTGGCCAGTTGAGCAAGGCGCTACGCTGAACGGCGCGCCTCAGTCCGGCCGGCGCGTGGCCAGGCGCAGGCCGGAGCCGCGGGCGAGGGCGGCCGGCCTGACGCAACGGACCCGGTAGCGGCCGCGCTCATCGATCTCGATGCCCTGCAACTCGGGAGCGAAACCGGGAAAGTGCTCGCCGAAGGCCTGCAAGGCCAGCAGGTAGTCGATCAGCGCCGGCGATTCATCGGCCACCCGTTCGCCGGGCAACAGCAGCGGCGCGGCCGCCGGATGGACGCCGACCAGGCTGGCGACCACACGGCCGCCGAGCCTGTCGATCGCCACCGCTTCGGTTTCGTCCCTGACCAGGTGCCCATAGACCGTGGCCGGCGCCAGCGCGGCGTGGCCGGCAGCCCTGGCGGCGGCGTCGGCGAGGGCGGTCAGGTGCAGCCGCAGGCTGGCTTCGTGGATCATCGCGCAGAGTTCGCGCAGGCCGATGTAGCGGTACAGCGGCGAGCTGTCGAGCAACTCCGGCAACACCTGCTTCAGCGGCGCATTGTCGTCGTGCCGGCGTTTGAATTCGCACAGCCTGTCCACCAGCGGCTGCGCGTGTTCCGCCCTGGCGCCCTGGGGAAACAGCAGCAGGAAGCGATAGTCGCCGGTGCGCAACGGGGCGATGCCGTGCCGGCGCAGGTAGCGGCAGACCACCGCGGCGGGTACTCCGAAGCTGGCCGGGCGACCGCGCGAATCGAGGCCGGGGGCGCTCAGGGCGACGCGCAGCGGGTCCAGCAGAGGACTGCTGTCGAGTGTCTCGGCGAGCCCGTGCCAGCGCTTCGCCGGCGTCTCCCGGCCGGCCTCGATGCCAGGCCCCGGGTTGCCCCGCAGTATCTCGAAGAACCACGTATCGCCATCCTCCCTGGCGAGCCGCGCGGCGGCTTCCCAGAGCGCCCGGCGAAAGGCCTCGGCGATGTCGCCGGCGTGCGCCGCCGGGGCTCCTGCGGACGTCTTGCGGTAGGCCGTGGAGAGGTCGTTCAGCGGCGTCGCCAGGTGCTCCGCGGTGCTCTCCGAGCCGATCCGCCACTGCTTGGCCGGCGCCAGATCGAGGCGTGCGCGGCCGTTGTAGCGGGCGCTCACCGGCGTGCGCGGGACCGGCGGGGCATAGTCGCGCAGCCGCCTGGGGCCCGCCGGGGCGCGCCATTCACGCAGGTCGCTGTCGATGCGCTCGGCGATGAAGCGTGCGGGGCCGGCGGCCAGGTTGAAGCATCCCTGGACCTCGTCCAGTAGCTGGCTGGACAACTGCTCGATGCGCAGTTGACGAAACAACAGGAACAGCGGGATGGACGGCGCGACCTGGCGGAGTTCATCGAGCGCCGCTAATTGTGCGGCTTCGTTCTCGCCTGTCGGCTCCGCGACGAGCAGGAGGATGCCGGCGGGGTGCGCGGCGTTGCCGAGAAAATCCAGGGCGACCTTGCGGCTTGGCGCCTGGAAGAGTCGATAGCCGCGTATTTCCAGTTGTCGACAAAGCTCGGAAAGACGATTCGCATCATTGGCCGCGTTTATGTTGGAAGTGACGAGTATTGAATGACGCGAAGGATTGTTTCGAGACATGCTGTTGTCCTTGTCCATTCGAACCGCTCGGTTTCGCCGGCAAAAGCGTCGCCCGGCACGCCGAAGGCTCTCGCGAGGCGCGACTAGTGATTGATGATGTACTTGGCGCTGGCGAAGGTCGGCGGGATATAGAAGTTCCACTTCTTTTGCCGGGCGAGTGCCTTGAAGGCGCCGATGCAACTGCAACCGACCTTCTGGAAGATGTTGCTCTTGTGGAACTTGACGGTACTCAGGGAGCGGCTGATCTGTTCGGCTATTTCTTTTTCCGAGAGGCCGGAAAGCAGCAGGTAGATCACGTCCCATTCGCGCGAGGTGAACAACTCCGAGGGGGGCGTGAAGGTGAAGGTACCGATGCCGTCGGTGGCGATGAAGCCGCGCGGGGCGACCGAGGTCAGGGTCTTGGCATGGGCGATCACCCCGGTGCGGTTGCCGCGCCGGTCATACAGCGGCATGCGCTCGAAGTACAGGCAGCAGGGCGCCGGATGGTCGTCCGGCCTGAGTAGCGCCAGGGCCTCGATGCGCTTGCCGGTCTGGATGACCAGCTTGTCGTGCTCTTCGATGCTGGCACTGAAGGGGGACAGCAGGGAGTTCTTCTGGCCGAACCGCGGGGTGATCAGTTCGGTATAGCGACGATTGACATAGACGAAGTTGAGACAGTTGTCTTTCACACTCCAGGCCTCTTCGCTCTGCTCCCAGGAAATGATCAGTTCGATGGGAATGTGCACCGACATGTGGTGAGTCATGTCCAGCAGCTTTTCGATATCCAATAGCGTCATTGGCTACTCCACTCATTTACATGTGGGCGGGTCTTTGAATGGAAGAAAGATGGCGAGGCGAGTGCGTGCCGGGATGTTCGTTGGGTCCTGCGGAAGTTTCTCTGGCAAGTGCTATCTTCTTTTCGGTGGCGTTCGACTCCTGCGTCTGCGAAGTGTTACCCGAGCAACTACGCCGGGGCGCAATTCGATTTCAGGTTATATCCGCGACCTCATGCCCAGGCTGTACTTTTGATCGAGTTTTTTTGCGCTGTTCTAATAGGGGGCGGGCGCGTTGTTCGAAAAGTCGATTGACAGCTGACGGAGGTGGCCAGGGTCCTATCGAACAATTCCAGGAATTCCCTTTTTCCAATGCGCGATGCCACCGGTCCGTACTTCGCTCGCCGGGGCCGTTGCGCGGCTATGGTGGAAGTCCCGAGGCCTATCGAGGCTTTGTCATGTCGCGTGTGCTTTTCCTGCTCCTGGCCATGGTGCTCGCCGGCCTGGGCCAACCGACCCTCGCCGCGCCCCTGCCGGACGAGCTGCCGGCAGCCTTGCCCGCCGCGCCGCCGGTCGCGCCGTCGCCCATGGGCAGCGCGCCACAGCCGCAACCGGAGGCCGCCGAGCCGGACCTGCCGGGCAGCGACGCGGCCAGCGCCGACGGGGAGGCGACGACCAAGGACGGCTTGAAGATCGGCAACGGCAGTCTCCGCCTGCGCCAGGACGATCCCGGGCCGACCCGGGAAAGCCCGCTGCGCGATCCCCGCCTGAATCCCTACGCACCGCGCCAGCCCTGACCGACGGCCCGCGCCCGGTGGCCGGGCGGGTCTAGGCTTGTGCTGCGGTCGGCAGCGTTCCACGGCGAGCGCCGACCGTTCGTCCGCGCCGCGGGCTTTTTTCCCCGCCGCTGTCGAAAGGCGCCCTCGCCGGGCGACTACCGAACGAACGGATCGTCGATCCGCACCAGGAGCCCACCGCCATGAAATACCTCTGCCTGATCTATTTCGACGAAGCGAAGCTGGCCGCCGTGCCGGCCGAGGAGCTTGCCGCCATCGTCGACGAGTGCATGACCTACTCCGACCAGTTGGGCAAGGCCGGCCACTACATCGCCTCGCACGCCCTGCAGTCGGTGCAGACCGCCACCACCCTGCGCCACCAGGGCGGGCGGCTGGCGATGACCGACGGGCCGTTCGCCGAGACCAAGGAGCAACTCGGCGGCTTCTACCTGATCGAGGCGCGCGACCTCAACCAGGCCCTGCAGATCGCCGCGAAGATTCCGCCGGGACGGCTCGGCTGCGTCGAGGTGCGACCGGTCAAGGAATGGGAGTGAGGGCGCCCGGCGCCGGAGGTGAAGTATGTGCCCCCTGTGCATCGCATCCCTGTCCCTGGTGTGCGCCGGCGGCGCTTCGCTGGCCGGCTTCGCCCTGGCGACCGGGCGCCGGCGCCGCTGGCGGAACGACCCCGGGCAGGCTGGAAAACCGAGAATTTCCGTGGAGAATCGGCAATGAATCCTTCTTTGCAGGACCACCCGGTGAGCAGCCGGGAACAATGGCTGGACGCCCGTCGCCGTCTGCTGGCGCGGGAAAAGCAACTCACCCGCCTGCGCGACCAGGTCGCCGCCGAACGACGCGAACTGCCCTGGGTCAGGGTGGACAAGGACTACCGCTTCCAGGGCGAGCGCGGTGAGCGTTCGCTGGCCGAGTTGTTCGGCGGCAATAGCCAGCTAATCGTCTACCACTTCATGTTCGCGCCGGGCTGGAGCGAAGGCTGCGTCGGCTGTTCGTTCCTCGCCGACCACATCGACGGCGCCAACCGGCACCTGGCGCACCACGACGTCAGCCTGGTGGCGGTATCGCGCGCGCCCCTGGAAGAGTTCCAGGCGTTCCGCCGGCGCATGGGCTGGCGTTTCGACTGGTACTCCTCGTACGGCAGCGATTTCAACAGTGACTTCGGGGTGTCCTTCGACAAGGCGCAACTGGCCGCCGGCAGCGTCGACTACAACTACCAGCCGACCCCCGACGCCGGCGAGGAAATGCCGGGTGCCAGCGTGTTCCTGCGCAATCCGGCGGGCGAGGTGTTCCACACCTATTCGGCCTATGCGCGCGGCCTCGACATCCTGCTCACCACCTACACCTTCCTCGACCTGACGCCCAAGGGGCGCAACGAGGACGCGATCATGGACTGGCTGCGTCACCACGACCGCTACGACGAGGCGCCGAAAAGCGCCTGCTGCCATGCGCAGGCCAGCCATTGAGGGAGCACGGCGAGCCGTTGCGCAGCCGCATCGAGGCGCTGTACCGCGAGGAGTCGCGGCGCGTGCTGGCGACCCTTATCCGCCTGCTCGGCGATTTCGAGCTGGCCGAGGAGGCCTTGCACGACGCCTTCATCGCCGCCGTCGAGCAGTGGCCGCGCGACGGTATCCCGCGCAACCCGCGCGCCTGGCTGGTTTCCGCTGGGCGCTTCAAGGCCATCGACAACCTGCGCCGGCGAGCGCGCTTCGACGCCTCGCAGCGACTGCTCGCCGAGCAACTGGAAGAGCAGGCCGAGGCGCCGGCGGAGGAGGGCGATGCGGTGGAAGACGACCGGCTACGCCTGATCTTCACCTGCTGCCACCCGGCGCTGACCCCCGAGGCACAGGTGGCGCTGACCCTGCGCGAGGTCTGCGACCTGCGCACCGAGGAGATCGCCCGCGCCTTCCTCGCCGCGCCCAGCGCCATCGCCCAACGCATCGTGCGGGCCAAGAACAAGATCCGCGAGGCCCGGATTCCCTACCAGGTACCGACCCTGGAGGAACTCCCCGAGCGGCTGGGCAACGTCCTGCAAGTGATCTACCTGGTGTTCAACGAGGGCTACTCGGCCTCCACCGGCGCCAGCCTGACCCGCGCCGATCTCAGCGGCGAGGCGATCCGCGTCGGCCGCCTGCTGGTCGAGCTGCTGCCCGACCCCGAGGCCCTCGGCCTGCTCGCCCTGATGTTGCTGCACGACTCGCGGCGCCAGGCGCGGATCTCGGCCAGCGGCGAACTGGTGCGGCTCGACGAGCAGGACCGCGCTCTGTGGGATCGTGGACTGATCGTCGAGGGGCTCGGCCTGGTCGAGCGGGCCCTGGCCAGCCGCCGCGTCGGGCCCTACACCCTGCAGGCGGCGATCGTTGCGGTGCATGCCCAGGCGCCGCGCGCCGAGGACACCGACTGGGCACGGATCGTCGCCCTCTACGACGCGCTGCTGTACCTGGCGCCGTCGCCGGTGGTCGAACTCAACCGCGCCGTGGCCTTGGCCATGCGCGATGGCGTCGAGGTCGGGCTGGCCGTGGTCGATGCGTTGCTGGCGCGAGGTGAACTGGCCGATTACCACCTGGCGCACTCGGCGCGTGCCGACTTCTGCCGCCGTCTCGGTCGCCGCCGCGAGGCCCGCGAGGCCTACCGCGCGGCGCTGGCCCTGGCGCGCCAGGAGCCGGAGCGGCGCTTCATCGAGCAGCGCCTGCGCGAACTCGATTGAAGCCGGCTCAGGCGCCGTTGGCGCAGGCCGTACGCGCTTCGCCGCCAACGCCACGGGTGAACCACCAGAACGCCAGGGCCGCCAGGCTGATCGCCGCGCCGAGCAGGCTCACCGCGTCCCAGCCGGCCCAGGCGTACATGGCGGTGCCGGCGCTGGCGCCGAGGCCGCTGCCGGCGGCGTAGAACAGCATGTAGCAACCCACCAGGCGGCTGTGGGCGCGCGGGTCGATGGCGAAGACCAGGCTCTGGTTGAGCACATGGATCGCCTGGCCGGCGAGATCGAGCAGCAGCACGCCGAGAATCAGCGCCGCCAGCGAATGCGCGCCGAGGGCGAGCGGCAGCCAGGACAGCAGCAACAGCAGCAGGGCGCCGCCGCTGAGCGCCTGGGCGTGGCCGCGATCGGCCAGGCTGCCGGCCCGCGCCGCGCCCAGCGCGCCGAGCGCGCCGACCAGGCCGAAGGCGCCGATGGCGCTGTGCGACAGCGAATGCGGCGGCGCGCCGAGCAGCAATACCAGGCTGCTCCAGAACACCCCGAAGGCGGCGAACATCAACAGCCCGAGCAGGCCGCGCACCTGCAGCACGCGCTGGCTCGCCAGCAGGTCGAACATCGAGCCGAGCAGTTGCCGGTAGGTCAGCCCCAGTTCGTTGCTCGGCGCCGCCGGCAGTACCCGCCAGAGCAGCAGGCCGAGCCCGCCCATGCTCGCTGCCGAGACCAGGTAGACGCTGCGCCAGCCGCCGAGGTCGGCGAGCAGCCCGGCCAGGCTGCGCGCCAGCAGCAGGCCGATCACCACGCCGCCCTGCGCCGCGCCGACCACCCGCCCGCGCTCGCCAGGCGCCGCCAGCGCCGCGGCGTAGGCCAGCAGTCCCTGGGTCATGGCGGTGCCGAGCAGGCCCAGTCCGAGCAGCCCCAGCGCCAGGCCGAGGGTATCGCCGGCGAAGCCCACCAGCAGCAGCGACAGCACCAGCAGCAGGAGCTGGACGAACATCAGCCGGCGCCGCTCCAGCAGGTCGCCCAGCGGCACCACCAGCAGCAGCGCCAGGGCGCAACCGGCCTGGGTCGCGCCGAACAGCAGGCCGACCCCGGCCTGGCCGATGGCGAACTCGGCACCGAGGACGTCCAGCAGCGGCTGGGCGTAATAGACGTTGGCCACGCTGAGACCGCAGGCGACGGCGAACAGCAGCACCAGCGCGGAGGGGAGGGAGGATGGCGAGGATGGCATGCGAAGCGCTCCGTAAGGTTTCAATATGAAACTAAAGCGGAGGCTAGGAATTTTGGTTTTAAAATGCAACCTAAATTATCGCAGCAGTGCGTCTATCGATCGCGACTCGCGCACAGTGGAACGCGGGCCCGCCGCCGATTCACCTGGCGGCGGGCCCGCGTAGCGGACGCTACCGGTCCTGCTCGCAGTTGACCATCCAGGCCACGCCGAAGCGGTCGGTGAACATGCCGAAGCTCGCCGCCCAGAAGGTCGGGCCCAGCGGCATCTGGACCGAGCCGCCCTCGGCGAGGGCGTTGAACAGGCGCTCGGCCTCGGCCTTGCTGTCGACGTTGAGGCTGATGGAACAGCCCTTGATGCCTTCGTAGGGATAGGCCGGGTGATTGTCCGAGGCCATCAGGGCGAAGCTGCCGACCACCAGCCGTGCGTGCATGATCTTGTCCTTCCAGTCGGCCGGGATGTCGCCGCACTCGGGGCTGTCGCCGAACGGCAGCATGGCCTCCAGGGTGCCGCCCAGGTGCTGGTGGTAGCAGCTGAAGGCCTCCCGGCAATTACCGTTGAAGATCAGGTAGGGGACGATTTGCATGGCGCTTTCCTCGTTCTTGGCGGAGTGCGGGGCGGTTCAGTTGCGTTTTTCCAGCTCGGCGCGCAGGCGCTCCTCGCGCTCGCGCAGTTCCGGGGTGAACTCCTCGCCGAAGTCCTCGGCCTCGAAGACCTGGCGGATCTCGATCTCGGATTCGCCGTCGAATGGGTTCGGGCATCGCTTGACCCACTCGATGGCCTCTTCCAGGGAGGCCACCTGGAACATCCAGAAACCGGCGATCAGCTCGCGGGTCTCGGCGAAGGGGCCGTCGATCACCGTCCGCGCGTTGCCGGAGAAACGCACCCGGGCGCCCTTGGCGCTGGGCTGTAGCCCTTCGCCGGCGAGCATCACCCCGGCCTTGACCAGTTCCTCGTTATAGCGGCCCATCGCCGCGAGCAGTTCCTCGCTGGGCATCTCGCCGGCTTCGGAAGCCTGGGTGGCCTTGACGATCACCATGAATCTCATCTGCGTTCTCCTTGTTGTTCTGCGCAATGACGGCCCGTTCTGGCCCGCCTCCCGAACTGGTCGAACGGCAGGCCGGCGGATCGACAGGCGACGGCGGTTTTTTCGCTGGCCGGGGCAGTATAGGAGGCCCGCGCCGAGCGGCCGGGGTGGCCGACGAGCGTCGCTGCGGAGTGTGCCGACCGCTGGGCGGGCCGCGCCAGCCGTGGCCTGCAGGGCTTCTACACTGTTCCGGCAGAGCCATTTCCGCGAGCCTCGGCATGCCCCGTATCGTCTTCGCCCCGGCCATCCAGCGGCACGTCGCCATGCCCGCGCTGGACGTCGGCGCCGCCACCGTCGCCGCCGCCTTGCAGGCGGCCTTCGCCCGCGAGCCGCGCTTGCGCGGCTACCTGCTCGACGACCAGGGCAGTCTGCGCCGGCATGTGGCGCTGTTCGTCGATGGCGTGCAGGTCCGCGATCGCCGGGGATTGGGCGATCCGCTCCAAGACGATAGCGAGATCTACGTGGTGCAGGCGCTGAGCGGCGGTTGACCAACAGAGGAGGACATCCGGTGAGCGAGCGACTCTATGTCGGCACCCGCAAGGGCCTGTTCGAGCTGCGGCGCAACGCGGCGGGCCAGTGGCTGCCGATGGCCAGCCACTTCCTCGGCGAGCCGCTGAGCATGCTCCTCGCCGACCCGCGCGACGGCGCGCTCTACGCGGCGCTGAATCTCGGCCATTTCGGCGTCAAGCTGTGGCGTCGCGACGCCGGCGCGACGGACTGGATGGAATGCGCGGTGCCGGTCTATCCGCCGCAGCCGCCAGCGGCCGAACCGCTGGAAGGCCAGGCGGCGGAGCCACCCTGGTCGCTACAGCAGTTGTGGATCCTCGAGCCAGGCGGCGCCGACCGGCCCGGCACGCTGTGGGCCGGAACCATCCCCGGCGGCCTGTTCCGTTCCGACGACCGTGGCGCCAGCTGGCGCCTCAACCGCGAACTCTGGGAACGACCCGAACGCGCCCAGTGGTTCGGCGGCGGCTACGACCATCCCGGCATCCATTCCATCTGCGTCGACCCACGCGATAGTCGCCACCTCACCGTCGCGGTGTCTTGCGGCGGCGTCTGGCAGAGCCACGACGACGGCCGCAGCTGGACCTGCACCACCAGAGGCATGCGCGCCGACTACATGCCGCCGGAGCAGAGCGAGGAGGCGGCGATCCAGGACCCGCACCGCCTGGTGCAGTGCCAGGCGCGCCCGGAGTTCCTCTGGGTGCAGCACCACAACGGCATCTTCCGTTCCCGCGACGGCGGCTTGCATTGGCAGGGCGTGGTCGCCGAGCCGTCCAGCTTCGGCTTCGCCGTCGCCGTGCATCCGCGGCAGCCGGACACGGCCTGGTTCGTCCCGGCGACCAAGGACGAATGCCGCATTCCCAGGGACGCCCGTTTCGTGGTCACCCGCACCCGCGACGGTGGCCACAGCTTCGAGACCCTCGAGCGCGGCCTGCCCGATGGCCCGGCCTACGACCTGGTCTACCGCCACGGCCTGGACATCGACCCCAGCGGCGAGCGCCTGGCCATGGGCTCGACCACCGGCGGCCTGTGGCTCAGCGAGAACGGCGGGGAGGACTGGCAGCAGCTCTCCGCCAACCTGCCGCCGATCTACTGCGTGCGCTTCGCCTGAGCGCGCGGCGCTGGACAGCCTCGGCGTGCTTGCATAAGTTCGTGGGTTTTCGCCAAGGAGCCCACCCCATGAGCCTCGAATCCGTCCGGCGGTTCTTCGCCGAGAAAGCCCCGGACCTGCGCATCATCGAGCTGGAAACCAGCACCGCCACCGTCGCCCTGGCCGCCGAGGCCCATGGCGTGGAGCCGGGGCGGATCGCCAAGACCCTGTCGCTGCGGGTCGGCGAGCGCACCGTACTGGTAGTGGCGCGCGGCGACGCGCGGCTGGACAACCGCAAGATCAAGGCCGCCTTCGGCGGCAAGGCGAAGATGCTCGGCGCCGAGGACGTGGTCGAGCTGACCGGGCACCCGGTCGGCGGAGTCTGCCCGTTCGGCCTGGCGACGCCGCTGGCGGTGTACTGCGACGTCTCGCTGCAAGCCTTCGACGAAGTGCTTCCGGCCGCCGGGGCGGTGCACAGCGCGGTCCGCATCGCCCCGCAACGGATGGCCGAGCTGGTGGATGCGCAGTGGGTCGATGTGTGCCAGGAAGTCCTCCAGGAAGCCTGACGGCAACTGCCGGGCTCAGGCCAGATTGAGCTGCCAGGACACCCCGAAGCGGTCGGCCAGCCAGGCGAAACGCTGGCTGAAGCCGTAGTCGCCGAGCGGCATCAGGGCCTTGCCGCCGTCGCTCAGGGCCTCGGCCAGGCGCTCGATCTGCGCGTTGCTCTCGCAGTCGACGAAGAAGGAGAACGCCGGGGTGAAATCGAAGGCGTGCCGCACATGGCTGTCGATGCAATGCACGCTCTGGTCGCCGAGGCGGAACAGCGCCTTCAGCACCGAGCCCTCCGGGCCCGGCCCCTCGGCGCCGTAGCGTTGGATCTGGAGGATCTCGGCGTCGTCGAACAGTGACAGGTAGAAGTTCATGGCCGCCTCGGCCTGGCCCCCCTGGAACATCAGGAAGGGTCGTACGCGTGCGCTCATCGCGGTCTCCTCTGGAAGGCTGGCTCGAGGCTAGAGCCTAGCTCACCACGTTGCGGGTGAAACGCACCACCTCGTCGCCGTCGCCGTCGTTGACGTAGGCGTACGGCTGGTCGCTGGCGAAGGCATGGAAGTCGCCGGCCTCGATGCGCCGTTCGCCGTCGGCCAGTTCCAGGCGCAGGCGACCTTCGATGACCAGAACCATCTCCCGCCAGCCGGCGGCGTCGGGTTCCGATACGTAGCGCTCGCCCGGTCCCAGCGACCAGGCCCAGAGTTCCACCTCGCGCCGCGCCGGTGCGCTGGCGAGGAGGGTGGCGCGGCTCTCGGGGTGGTGGCCGACCCAGGCCACCGCATTGATCCGCGAGCGGTCGGTGGCCGGTGCCTGGACCAGGTCGGGGAACAGCACGCCGAGGGCGGCGGCGATACGGTCGAGGGTCGACAGGCTGACATTGACGTCGCCGCTCTCGATGCCCACCAGCATCCGCCGGCTGACACTGGCCGCGCGGGCCAGCGCTTCCTGGCTGAGGCCGGCTTGCAGGCGCAGGCGGCGGACGTTGCCGGAGACATGTTCGAGGACGCTGGGGCGTTCGGTAGGGTTGGGCAATATATTGCTCACTGTCGCGGTTTTGCGCATTATAGTGCACATCCCGTTTCCCGCAGTCCATCGGGCTGCTTCCCACTGCCGGACCTCTTCCATGACCTCCACCTCCCGCGGCCTCGCCGGAACGCTGTTGCCGGTCGGCCTGCTATTGATCGCCATGGCCTCGATCCAGAGCGGCGCCTCCCTGGCGAAAAGCATGTTCCCCCTGGTCGGCGCCCAGGGCACCACGGCCCTAAGGCTGTTCTTCGCCGCGCTGATCCTGCTGCTGCTCCTGCGTCCCTGGCGCAAGCGCCTGAGCCTGCAATCGCTGCGCTCGGTGGTGGTCTACGGCATCGCCCTGGGCGGCATGAACCTGCTGTTCTATCTCTCGGTGCGCACCGTGCCGCTGGGCATCGCGGTGGCCCTGGAGTTCACCGGGCCGCTGCTGGTGGCGATCCTCTCCTCGCGGCGCCTGCTGGACTTCCTCTGGATCGGCCTGGCGGTGTTCGGCATCTGGCTGTTGCTGCCGCTGGGCAACAGCGCCGAGCCGCTCGACCTGGTCGGCGCCGCCTATGCCCTCGGTGCCGGCGTGTGCTGGGCGCTGTACATCCTCTTCGGCCAGCGCGCCGGCGCCGACCATGGCGCCCAGGGCGCCGCGCTGGGGGTGCTGGTGGCGGCGATCCTGGTTGTGCCGATCGGCGTCGCCCACGCCGGCGCCGACCTCCTCGACCCGGCGCTGATCCCGTTGGCGCTGGGCGTCGCGGTGCTCTCCACGGCCTTGCCCTACACCCTGGAAATGGTCGCGCTGACCCGCCTGCCGGCGCGCACCTTCGGCACCCTGATGAGCATCGAGCCGGCCTTCGGCGCGCTCTCCGGGCTGCTGTTCCTCGGCGAGCGGCTGAGCCCGACCCAATGGCTGGCCATCGGCGCGATCATCCTCGCCTCGGTCGGCACTACCCTCAGCGTCAAGTCGCGTGGCGCCGCCCCGGCGCTACCGGCCAAGGACTGAGGCGGCCTCCGCGTCCTCCCGCTGCAGGCGCTCGTGCTGGCGGATGAAGCGCCGCGCGCTGCGCGCCAGGCGGATGCAGAGCATGATCGCCGCGCCGGTCAGGCCCACCACCAGGCCTTGCCACAGACCGCGCGGTCCGGTGGGTTCCTGGAACCAGTCGGTGAGGCCGAGGCTGTAGCCCACCGGCAGGCCGATGCCCCAGTAGGCGAACAGGGTCATGATCATCGTCACCCGGGTGTCCTGGTAGCCGCGCAGGGCCCCGGCGGCGGTGACCTGCAGGGCGTCGGAGAACTGGAACAGCGCGGAGAACACGATCAGCGAGGCGGCGATGGCGATCACCGCCGGGTCCGGCGAATACATCGCGGCGATCTGCTCGCGCAGCAACAACATCAGGCTCGCCGAGACGCAGGCGTAGCCCAGCGCCGCGGCCATCCCCACGCCGGCGGCGAAGCGCGCGTCGCGCGGCAGGCCGGCGCCGAGGTTGTGGCCGACCCGCACGGTCACCGCCATCCCCAGCGAATAGGGAATCATGAACACCAGCGCGCTGAAGTTCAGGGCGATCTGGTGGCCGGCCACCACGTTCTCGTCGAGCCCGCCGATCAGCAGGGCGATCACCGAGAAGATGCTCGACTCGGCGAACACCGCGATGCCGATCGGCAGGCCGACCGCCACCAGCGGGCCGATGGTCGCGCGATCCGGCCACTCCCAGCGCGAGAACAACTGGCTGGCGCGGTAGATCGAGGCCTTGTTCACCCAGAACAGCATGCCGAGGAACATGAACCACATCACCGAGCCGGTGGCCCAGCCGCAGCCGGGGCCACCCATCTTCGGCATGCCGAAGTGGCCGTAGATCAGCGCGTAGTTGATCGGGATGTTCAGCAGCAGCCCGCCGATCCCCAGCACCATGCTCGGCCGGGTCCGTCCCAGGCCGTTGGTGTAGCAGCGCAGTACGTGGTACAGCGCCGCCGCCGGGAAGCCCAGGGCGATGCCCTTGAGGTACAGCAGGCTCGGCCCGATCAGTTCCGGGCGCACTTTCATCAAGCCGAGGATCGGCTCCGACAACCACCACAGCACCGCCCCCGACAGCGGTCCGATCAGCAGCGCCAGCCACAGCGCCTGGCGCACCAGCGGCCCGGTGCCGGGCTGGTCGCCGGCGCCATGGCGCTGGGCGACCTTGGCCGTGGTGGCGAGCAGGGTGCCGGTCATCAGCAGGAACATCGGGATCCAGATCGAGTTGCCCAGCGCCACCGCTGCCAGGTCGTGCGGACTGGCGCGCCCGGCCATCACCGCATCGACGAAGCCCATGGCGGTGGTCGCCAGTTGCGCGATCATGATCGGCGCGGCGAGGGTCAGCAGTTCCTTGAGTTCGGCGCGGATGCGCAAGCCACGGGAAAGGGGCAGGGCGGGGCTGTTCACGGCAGTCCTTGTCTGGGCAGGGGAACCGCGTAGTTTACGGGTTGACGGGGTGGTCAGGAAGGGTCAGCAGGGTCGTGCCGGTTGCCCAGCCCCCCACCGCGCTACGCGCAGACAAACGACCCCGCGCTGCCCGCTTGAGGCCCGACCCCGTAGGGCGAATAACCGCCTGGCGGTTATCCGCCGGATACCCGTGACAGCGGCGGATGACATGCCCTGGAAACGCCGGACATCTCCCCCAGACTTTTCCGCAGCCTCTCTCAGACGCCCAGGAATTGGATAAAAAACCAGTAGGAGGAAGATGGAGGGGTCGCCAAGTCTGTTTTCTTGGGGGCAGAAAAGACGCGAGCCGCAGGTGCAGGAACACCTACGACCCGCTAACCAGAGACCAGCTTAACGATAGGAGCTGACCCATGGCTAAGGCCGATGATACGTCGAATCCCGCAATAACCGCACAGTCCCCTTCCACCTTCATCCCCCTGCGACGCACCTCGCAATGCAACCAGCACCCCGGTTGCGCCACCCTCTACCTGGACAGCAGCGCAGCCAGCGAAGACCTGTTCGACACCGCCCGCCGCCGGCTGGAGTCGGCGATCGGAACGCTGAGCGTCCTCGACCTGCTCGACGAAACCGAAGAGCCCGGTGAAAGCATCTGCCGCATCACCGGTTCCCTGCTGTCGTTGCTCAGCGACGCCCTGTCACTGTTCGAGGCGGAATACGCACGCAGACACCGATAACCGACGGAGGCGGTGCCCCCCGGCAAGGCCGGGGGGTTGAGTAGCGGGGCGAAAAGGGGATCCCTCTCCGCCCTGGCTCGGCAGTTGCGCGGTCGGGCGAAAGCCACCTGCCCGCTACGCACGCCAACCCAGGCAATCCCTGACGATGACCGGTCTTTCATCTGCGACTGTTTCTCATTTACACTCGACCCCCATTCTTCGGAGCCAGGCTCCTTTCCTGGGTGCATCGTGCCGTTCGATCCCGCCAAGCCGACGCTGTTGTCCACACTGGTTCGTCACTACGAGGAACTGGTCGACCATGTTCGCCGGCGCTTCGGCGACCGGGGCATGGCGCGCGAAGTGGTGCACGACGTGTGCGTGCAGTTGCTCGAACGCGACGAGAAGGAGGACGTGCACACGCCCCTGGCCCTGCTGCGGAAAATCTCCCACGACGCCGCCGTGAGCCGCTATCGTAGCGACCGTCGTCGAACCGCCTGGGTGGAAGCCGTCGCCGAGCTTCCGGAAGTCGCCTGCATGGCGGCGACGCCCATGGGTCGCCATGAGGCCGAGCGCGAGTTCCAGGCACTGGTCGACGCCATCGCCACGCTTCCTCCTCGCTGCCAGGCCGTTTTCGTCATGCACAAGATCCACGAAGTTCCCCAGGCGCAAGTCGCCGACCGCCTCGGCATCTCCGTCAAGACCGTGGAAAAGCACCTGCGCCTCGGACTGGCGGCCTGCCGGGAACGGCTCGGCCGCGGCGAGGCACGGCCATGACCCAGCCCTCGAAACGGAATGGGCAGGTTCCGCTGGACGACGCCCTGGAGCGCCATCGCGACGCGCTGAAGGACCTGTTCCCGCTGCCGCCCTCCCGGCCGAAATCGCGCAAGGCAAGCAAGGCGGCCGGCGTCGCGCTATTGCTGGCGCTGGCCATCGGCGCCCTGGCCTGGCTGGACCCGGCCTACAAGCGCGAGCGCTTCGCCACCGCCATCGGTGAGCGGCGCGACGTGACCCTGGCTGACGGCAGCCAGCTCCTGCTCGACAGCGGCAGCCAGATCGAGGTCAGTTGGCACCCGCTCAGCCGTCGGGTCGCGTTGCGCGCGGGGCAGGTGCTTTTCGAGGTATCCCCGGCGCGCTATCGGCCCTTCGTGGTGTCCGCGGGTTCGACCGACATCCGCGTGCTCGGCACCCGGTTCAACGTGCGCCGCCTGGACGACGATGTCCGCGTGACCCTGGAGCGTGGCCGGGTGGAGGTCGGCACCTCGGCTACGGCGCAAGCGCCAGTCGTGCTCCTGCCGGGCCAGCAGGTCGATGCCATTGGTGGGCAACTGATGCCGCTGGCCAAGGTCGATGCCGCCACGGCGATGGCCTGGAAAGACGACCGCCTGGTCTTCGAGCGCACGCCCCTGGGCGAAGCCGTCGCGCTGCTGCGCCATTATCGCAAGGCGCCCATTCTCCTGGACGACCCCAGCCTGGCCTCCCTCCGGCTGACCGGCGTCTTCGCCGCGCACAACGCCGACCGGCTGCTCGACCTGCTGCCGAGCATCCTTCCCGTGGCCGTGTCGCGGCAGGAGGACGGCAGCGTCGAGATCCAACGCAAATCGACGCGAAAATAATTCTCGGACGCAGGTAGGGTTTCCCGCGCGCCGTGGCGGCTATCCAGGAAAAGCCAACCTGCATAGGAAATCGAGACGTGCATTTTTCCCTCCGCAGTCGCCACCTGCGTCCTTCATTGCTCGCCAGCAGCCTGCTCCTGGCGGTGTCGGCCCAGGGCCAGGAAAAGCTCGACGTGGATCTGCCCGCCGCGCCGCTCGGCCAGGCGATCAACGCCCTCGCGCAACAATCCTCGGTACAGATCCTTTTCGCCGGCGATCTCGGCGCCGGCCGCCAGGCGCCCGCGCTGAAGGGGCGTTTCACCCCCGAAGAGGCATTGCGCCAGTTGCTCAGGGATAGCGGCCTGAAGGCGCAGGCCAGGGACGAACATACCTTCATCGTCGTTCCGGCCAGCGAAGCCGCCGTGCCCGCTACGCAAGCCCGCAGCGAACCGCTGGACATGGAGCAGATGGAAATCACCGCCTCGCGCACCAGCAGCGACCTGGTCTCCGCCACGCGCCAGTCCACCGTCATCGAGCATGCCCAACTGGAGGAGCTGCGCCAGGGCTCCGACAGCCTGGCCACCGTGCTGGCCAAGGCGGTGCCGGGGATGTCCGATTCCAGCCGCACCATCACCGAATACGGCCAGACCCTGCGCGGGCGCAGCATGCTGGTGATGGTCGACGGCGTGCCGCTGAACACCAACCGCGACTCCTCGCGCAACCTGGCCAACATCGACCCGGCGCTGATCGAGCGGATCGAGGTCATCCGTGGCAGCAGCGCCATCTACGGCAGCGGCGCCACCGGCGGGATCATCTCCATCACCACCCGTCCGGCCGGCGGCGAGAACCGCGCGGAAACCCGCCTCAGCGCCACCTCGTCGCTGACCCGGCTGGGCAGCGATGGCCTCGGCGGCCAGTTCCAGCAATACTTCGCCGGCTCCCTGGGGGCGCTCGACTATTCGTTCGACTTCGGCACCCGTCACGTCGGCGCTTCCTACGACGCCCATGGCGACCGCATCGCCCCGGAACCCAGCCAGGGCGACCTGTTCGACTCGAACGTCTACAACATCGGCGGCAAGCTCGGCCTGCGCATCGACGAGAACCAGCGCGTGCAGCTCGCCCTCAGCCACTACGACGCCCGCCAGGACACCGACTACGCCACCGACCCGAGGGTCGCCAGGCTGCCGCCGGGCTCGGTCCCGGCCAACGCGATCAAGGGCCTGGAGCTGGACGAGCAGAACCGCATCCGCAACACCCTGGCGAACCTCGAGTACGAGAACCTCGACATCCTCGGCAGCCGGCTCTCCGCGCAGCTCTACTACCGCGACTATTTCACCCGCTTCACTCCGTTCGACGCCCGCGCCGTCTCCACCCGCGGCGGCAATGTCGACCAGATCATGCAGAACAGCGAAGTGTTCGGCAGCCGCCTGACCCTGCGCACGCCGCTGGGCGAAAGCGGCAATACCGAACTGGTCTGGGGCGGCGACTACAACCAGGAACGCAGCGACATGCCGCTCGACGTGTTCGACCCGGCGGCCTACGACGCCAGCGGCGGGCTGGTCTTCGACAAGATCGGCAAGCTCACCTACATGCCGCCGCTACGCACCCGCAGCGCCGGCGCGTTCGCCCAGTTGCAGCATCGCTTCGACGAACACTGGTCGATCGACGGCGGCCTGCGCTACGAATACTCCACCGCCGAATTCGACGACTTCGTCCCGCTCTCCGAGTCCAAGGCCGCCTCGCCGGTGACCGTCAAGGGCGGCGACCTCGACTACGACGCGGTGCTGTCGAACCTCGGCATCGTCTATTCGCCGGTGGCTGGCCAGGAAATCTATGCCTCCTTCAGCCAGGGCTTCCAGTTGCCCGACGTCGGCATCCAGCTGCGCAACGCCCGCCGTGGCTTCGATATCGGCTCCTCGAACCTCGAACCGGTGAAGACCAACAACTACGAACTCGGCTGGCGCGGCGCCATCGGCGGCAACACCCTGGGCAGCCTGGCGCTGTTCTACACCACCTCCAAGCTGGGCGACGTGCAGAGCTTCAACAACGGCCTGATCCTCACCCGCACCAAGGAGCGCATCTACGGCGTCGAGGCCAGCGCCGACTGGCTCAGCGACGACGAAGTCTGGGGCGCGGGCGGCAGCGCCACCTGGATGCGCGGACGCGAGAAGCCGGACGGCAAGGACTGGCAGGACATGACCGGCTACCGCGTGCCGCCGCTGAAGCTGACCGCCTACCTGCAATACAAGCCGGATGCCGACTGGAACAACCGCCTGCAGGCCACCTTCTTCGACTCCAAGGACTACCGTCTCGACGGCGTGGAAAGCTTCGGCCGGCGCCAGGTCAGCACCTACACCACGGTCGACCTGGTCAGCCAGTACCGCATCACCCCCGACGACCAGTTGAGCCTGGGCATCCAGAACCTGTTCAACCGCGACTACTACCCGCTCTACAGCCAGTTGCTGCGCAACAACAACAACAACAGCCACCTGCCGGCGCCGGGCACGGTGCTGACGGCGAGCTATACGCACAACTGGTGAGGGGAGGGCGGAGCCACCGGGCCTGGGCCCGGTGGGTGTCTGGGCCGCGGCGTCGAGGGCTGCACGCCTTCGGAGAGAGGACGGTTGGGGGCGGGTTCTTGCGGGGGCGGCAGCTACCGGCCAATTGCGCTCAGTGTGCTGGGCACTCAGGGCCTGGATTGCGCGAAATCCCATACATCCTCCGGCCTGGAGAGCTTAGGGTTCGGAGTCGGGTGTGCCATCTTTGGCTGGGTAGGGATGCTCGGCGTGATACGCCGCATAGACTTTCTGAACCTCGGGATCATCGAGGTTTTCGTAGGTAATGTTCTCACCATCCATACCATCGAGTCCGTTGATTTGCCCGATGATCTCAGGCCACTGATCACGGCTGTGGATAGGCACAACGAATGGGACAAGGTAGCGGTCCAGGTGACCCTTGCCAGGATTGTGAATCTCATCGTCCAGGGCCTGGAGATAGTCGTCCTTACATGTGCTGGCCCAGTCGATGGCAAAGCCGGCTCGATAACTGAGCTCCATGTAGAACAGCAGAATCGAGCGTCCGTTGCCGTCTAGAAAGGGATGCGCAAAGCAAAGAAGTCCCATGACCTCACCGGGCTTCTGCATGAATCCCTGCTTCTTGCTCGCCAGGCTCAGGGCATAGTCCACCGCGCGTTCGATCATCGCGGGACTTTCGAAGAAGGTACGTCTGGGGGCGCCCTTGGGACCTTTCCAGATAGAAAGATGAGGGACCAGCTCGAGACGGTCACGCCCGGCCCAGGGGTAGAATTTCTCGAACAACAACCTGTGTACCTGCAAAAGGGCCTGGTAGTTCAGGTTCTTTGTGCGTTCGAGATAGGAAAGGGCTTCATCGAGCCCCATTTCGAAGGAGAAGTGTTCGTTTTCCTTCACTTCCGCCGGATCTTTCAGACCCAAGCTGTTGCGCAGGTAGCCAGTCGTTTCGAAGTCACCAAAGGGATCGAAACTCATCCACCAGGTATCTCTTTCGCCTTGCGCTTCTCGATGACGTAGCGGCGCTGGAGATCGAACGCCTGGGACTTGCTTAGTGCGCCTTTGCGCTTGAGGTTGATCAGCATCTGCTCAACGCTATCGAGAGATACCGAGTCGCCGGCCAGGCACGTGATGGTGAGCGCCATCCGGCTCAGACCATCGCGCTCCGCGCTAACGCCATTGGCCTGGGCAAGTCTCTGAATTTCGGTTGCGACTAAGCCTTTGCTCTTTTTCATCGGTAAACCTCTTTCCATTCCGCAACTTTAGCATCAAAGCCATACATACGCGGGACCGCTCGACAGCACGAACTCGGCTGCCCCAGCACGTCAGTGTCGCGGCACGCATCCTCCAGCCCTGCATCGAGTGTCCGCTCACGACCGGTTTGCCTGCGACGAATGGGCTCAGAACACGACCTGCCCCGACATGCCCGGCTGCACCTCACCGCCGATCCAGATATCGCCGCCGATCTGCTCGACGCTTATCCGCCCCCGGCGACCCAAGGCCGTGCCCTGGCTCGCCGTGTAGCGCCCGGGCATGACTCCCGTGCCGATCAGCCATTGCGCCAGGCTCGCGTTGAGGCTACCGGTAACGGGGTCTTCATTGAGTTCCTCGCCCATGAAGGCGCGCACTTCCACATCCGCCTCCGCCTGGGGACCTTGCCAGGGCGCGACCACGCCCACGTTGAGCCCGTCGAGCTTCGCGTAGTCCGGGCGAATGGCCAGGACCTCGTCACGCGTGGCCAGCCGAACGGCGACCCAGCCGGGTCCGTTGTCCACCCATTGGCTGCCGAGTACCTGCCCCGGGGACAGGCCAAGCCCGCTCTCGATCCGTCGCAACACCTCGTCTTCGACCGCTCCGCCACGAAGCAGGGGAGGCGCCGCGAACGACAGCAAGGCGCCCTTGCGGCGGATGCGGATCAGGCCCGCCAGACACTCCTGGACGATCTCGTCAGCAGCATTGCCGCCCCCCTGGTTCAGCCAGACCTGGCAGCTTCCCAGCGTCGGATGCCCGGCAAAGGGCAACTCCCGCAACGGGGTGAAGATCCTCACGCGATAGTCGGCTTCGGCAACGGTCGGCCGCAGCAGGAAGGTCGTCTCGCTCAACTGGGTCCAGGCGGCGAACTCGAGCATCTGCTGGCTGCTCAGGCGGTCGGCGCCAATCACCACGGCAACGGCGTTGCCTTTGAAGGGCTGTTCGGAGAAGACATCGACTTGCTCGAAGGGTAACGAAACCGGCATGGAACCTCCTGTTGTTGTGGCGGGGGAGGATAGGGCAGGGGCGGATGTCTGAAACCGGGGCACAGACTTTCGAGGGGCTTGGGGCTTCTTGTCGGGGCAGCAATCGGCCAGAAGCGGATTCAGGTAGACAAGATCATCTGCCTCTGCCAACCAAGCGATGCAATGGAAAATTCGGCCACGACAGGTAGCAGTGACCCACGGCAATGTCATAGCTGCCCCGCATATACGAGCGTACCTTTTACCTAATTGATAGGGAGATCAGGGCGATGATTTCGCACAAATTTGCAGATCATTCAAATGTTCAAGTTGTGCCGGAGAGACCTCCATCGAAGCGCAGGTTCGCCGCGACACAATGTCCTTTGAGTTCATCCGTCAGAGGCTCCGCGTCAAACAAGAATGCCAAATGTGCTAGGTGTGATGTTGCTGAGCTCATTAGCGGAACAGAATTCAAATCACAGTCTCATGCGACGTCGTACAGGTGGCTCACTGTGGGGGCAACACATTTTGCGTTGCGGAACCGAAGGGAATCACACCGATCGATGGCACTTTGACGCTAGCCAGAGCTAGTCCTATAGTGTTGCTATAACCACATACCTCAAAGGGATGTTGAGATGAAAAAACGTGATTTCCTGCTGCCCCTTGCCACCCTGACCGCCGCCGTTACCGCCAACCAAGCTTCGGCCTCCACCGTGATACCCGAGACCGATCAGGCTGACGAAAGCATGTCCATCGAGAACCACGGCGTGACACTGCCAATTGTTAACTTTGGCGAGCAAATGGTCACCGGTCGCCACGGTGACAACCTCTTTGGCTTCGTCCTCAAGCGTGGTGAGGACGGCAAGATGGTCGCTGCGCATTACTCACATAGCTCGCACGCTTCCCATAGCTCTCACAGCTCACACTATTCGAGCCGCTAATGGCTGGTCTCGCTGAGCTGACCTTCGATAGTCAGTTGTATGGTACCGAAGCGATCCAGAAGGCGGCATATCGCTCTATGCATGCCTTCACGGTCGATATTAAAGTCGATGGCGGGATCATCCTTTGCAAGCTGATCGGCAACATCACAACTGAGCAAGACGCGTTCGAACGGGCTGTCGAAGAGTTTCGCAAGGACGTCCTCGACTATCAGCTGCGTGCGCAGCTTCAGATTGAAACCGCTCCCATCCGAAACCTCATCATGGGATTGGCTTTCTCCAACGCCAGGCTGAACTGGAGTGAGTAAATTCCAGGGACTGGATGTCTATACCCGGCGAGATCGGTATGAGTTGCTGCCGTTCAAATTCGATCGCCTCGTAGGTGATGACTATGTCATTACCAACATGACCGGCGAACATCTTGTCGTGCCGATGCCTGAGCTGCGCGCCCTCCTCTCTAAAGCTCTTACCTCTGAGCATCCGCTCTATGCGTCGCTGCGTGCGAAGCATTTCATCCGATACTCCGATGAGCAGGCGCCGCTGGATCTTCTTGCGCTGAAACTCCGCACACGATTATCGCGGCTGACAGGCTTCACCAGTCTGCACATCTTTGTCGTGACACTGCGCTGTGACCATAGCTGCCCGTACTGCCAAGTGTCCCGGCAAATGGACGGGGAAACCTCGTTCGACATGACGCCAGAGATGGCGGACAAGTCGCTGGATTTCGTTTTCCGATCTCCCAACCGAGCGATCAAGATCGAATTCCAGGGGGGCGAGCCGCTCTTGAATTTTGAGATGGTGCGCTATGTGGTCGAGGCCGCCAAACGACGTAACCTGGTTGAAAAGCGTGATCTGGAGTTTGTCATCGCCACGACCCTTTCACTGCTCACCGACGAAGTCCTTGAGTTCTGCCACAAGCACGACATCATTCTATCGACCTCGCTCGATGGCCCTGCAGATCTACATAATGCCAATCGCCCGCGTATCGGTCGCGATAGCTTCGAGCGCTTCGAAGCAGGATTGGCCAAGGCTCGAAACGTTCTTGGCGTGGACAGAGTCAGCGCCCTGATGACTACCACGGATAAGAGCCTGCCTCGCGTCCGTGAAATCATCGATGAATACCTCCGCCTGGGCTTCAACGGTATTTTTCTAAGGGCACTTTCTCCGTATGGTTTTGCGATCAGAACTCGCAAATTCATGACCTACGATACGGAGCGCTGGCTGGAATTTTACAAGGAAGGCCTCGCGTACATCCTTGAGTTGAACAAGGCGGGTATCCCCTTCGTTGAGCACTACGCATCGCTGATCCTGAAGAAGATGCTGACTAGCAATGACCCCGGCTACGTCGACCTGATGAGCCCCGCTGGCGCCGGCATCGCGGCGATCGTCTTCAACTACGATGGATCGGTTTATGCCTCGGACGAGAGTCGGATGCTCGCAGAAATGGGTGATCAGTCGTTCAGGCTGGGCAACATCCTAACTGACAGCTACGAAGACATCATCCTCTCCGATGCGCTACTCGATGCCTTGGAGCAGTCTTTTACCCTAAGTGCGCCGATGTGCTCTGACTGTGCCTTTGAGCCCTATTGCGGCGCCGAGCCGGTCTTCCACCACGCCATTTTCAAAGATGTCTTGGGCCGGAAACCTGAGTCTTCGTTCTGCAAGCGGAACATGACGATCTTCAAACACCTCATCGGCCTGATGCAGTCTGATGCATCCACGCGCCGCCTCTTCATGCAGTGGGCCAACGCATGCTGAAACTCGCGGGGAAAGTCGGTCGAATCCAACTGATCGAAGTCCGAGATCGCCCGTTACTGCTGCAGGTGAGCACCAATCTGGGGCTCCCGAAGGTGCTGCGAGAGAATCGGGCGTTCCTGATTTCTTCGCAGGACATTCCGGAAGGCTACCAGCACTACCTCATCCCGGAATCTCTCGAATGGCGTGCTCAAGAGCTGGAAGGCAAGAGGTCCTTCACCTTGCTGCCCAATGACTACGACTACTTGGGCCACAACGACATCATCCGGTTGGACGGCCAGGCGATTAGAGTACTTTTCAGGGCCAACTCTGGTCATAACTCGTTACTGGTGACCGAGCAATGCAACCACTATTGCCTGATGTGCTCTCAACCACCCAAGAATATCGACGACAGCTGGATCCTCGATGAACTTGAGGCGCTGATACCCCTAATCCCCAGGGAAACGCCCGAGGTAGGTTTTTCAGGTGGAGAGCCGACCCTGGCTGGTATTCGATTCATCAATCTCATAAAGATGATGAAATCGTATTTGCCACGAACTGTTGTTCACGTGCTCTCGAATGGCAGGACATTCGCTGACGAGAGCTTTGCTCGCCAGTATGCGGAGATAGACCACCCCGACATCATGATCGGAATCCCACTCTACTCCGATGATCCCGACCTGCATGACTACATCGTTCAAGCACCGGGAGCATTCCAGGAAACCGTGCAAGGGATCCTCAACCTCAAGCGTCTTGGTCAAAAGGTTGAGATTCGGATCGTGCTGCACAAACAGTCAATCAGTCGCCTGCCGCAGTTGTGCGAATACATCGCAAGAAACCTACTGTTCGTCGATCACGTGACGCTGATGGGGCTGGAGATGATCGGCTTTACACGCGCCAATTTGGACGCCCTGTGGATCGACCCCATTGACTACCGGGATATTCTCAGTGAGGCGGTTGGCATTCTGGCAGCCTATCGCATGAACGTGTCTGTCTATAACCACCAGCTGTGTCTGGTGAGCAGCGATGTACTTCCCTATTACCGCAAGTCCATCAGTGATTGGAAAAACGAGTACGTACCTGAGTGCGAGGGCTGTGCGCGCAAATCGCAGTGCGGTGGTTTTTTTGCTTCTGGCGTGCGCAATGGTTACAGCAGAGCGATAACCCCTTTCCGAACATGACAGGCGGTTAGGCTGTACAGTCGCAGGAAGCACGGGGGCCCATGGATCTAGCTGACTTTCGATGTTAGAAAGTTGCCGTTTATCCGCTATGGGTTGGTAGCAGACCTCGGCGAGCGGCAGCTTCCGACCCGTTGCAGCCATTGGAAAAACCGCGTCTGATGACGGGGCAGCAAATTGAACGCCCACTCCACAAGCAATTTCCCGCCCCCACGAATCCAGATCGTGCCTACACACCGTCACGACGCAGTTACAGCATCAGGAATGCCCACACTCCCTGCGGCAGCGACATGAGTGGCTTCCCCTCCGCCAGTGTGCTCAGGAGTGCCTGGCGGAGGGCCGGCCGCGCTACACCCAGCGCCGGAACAACAGGCTGGCATTCACCCCGCCGAAGCCGAAGCCATTGGACAGCGCGTGTTCCATCGGCCAGCGCCGGGCTTCGCCGCGAACCAGGTCGAGGCCCTCGGCGTCGGTGTCGGGCGTTTCCAGGTTGAGCGTGGCGGGGGCGAGCTGGTCGCGCAGTGCCAGGACCGTGAAGATCGCCTCGATGCCGCCGGCGGCGCCCAGGAGGTGGCCGGTGGCGGATTTGGTCGCGCTGATGGCGAGCCCGCTGCCGGTGCCGAACACGGCCTTGATGGCGGCCAGTTCGCCCTTGTCGCCTACCTGGGTGGAGGTGGCGTGGGCATTCAGGTGCTGCACCGCGGCCGCTTCCACGCCGGCCTGGCGCAGCGCCTGCTGCATGGCCCGGCGGGCGCCGCTGCCATCTTCCGGCCCGGCGGTCATGTGGTAGGCGTCGGCGCTGGTGCCGTAGCCCACCAGCTCGGCGATGGGCCTGGCGCCGCGCGCCAGGGCGTGCTCCAGTTCCTCGATGACCAGTAGGCCGGCGCCTTCGCCCATGACGAAGCCGTCGCGGGCCTGGTCGAAGGGGCGCGAGGCGCGTTCGGGGCTGTCGTTGAAATCGCTGGACAGGGCGCGCGCGGCGGCGAAGCCGGCCAGGCTGACCCGGTGGATGGTCGCTTCCGCGCCGCCGCAGAGCGCCACGTCGACCTCTCCCGCGCGGATCATCCGCGCCGCGTCGCCGATGGCTTGCACGCCCGCCGCGCAGGCGGTCACCGGGGCGCCCAGCGGTCCCTTGAAGCCATGGCGGATCGACACATGGGCGGCCGCCATGTTGCAGAGAAAGGACGGGATGGTGAAGGGCGACAGGCGTCGCGGTCCCTTGCCGTCGGTGGTCCGCACCGCTTCGGCGATGGCATGGAAGCCGCCCACCCCGGAGGCGATGACGGTCGCCGTGCGCTCCTGCGCCTCGGCGCTCTGCGGCGCCCAGCCGGCCTGGGCCAGGGCCTCTTGCGCGGCGGCCAGGGCGAAGAGGATGAAGCGGTCCATCTTGCGTTGTTCCTTGGCGGCCAGCAGCAGGTCGGGATCGAAGCCGGCCTGCGGGTCCTGGACACGGTCGGGGACCTGGCCGCCGATGCTGATGGGCAGGTCGCCGATCAGCTCCGCCGGGAGCCTGGCGATGCCCGATTGCCCGGCCAGCAGGCGTTGCCATATGGGTTCGACTCCGCAGCCCAGCGGGCTGACCGCGCCCATGCCGGTGACGACGATACGTTTGCTCATGAGGTTCCGAGTCCTTCTGTTCCGTTGGAATAGCAGTCAGTGGACGTAACTATCATCATGAAAGTAACATGCGGACCAGCACTTTGTGAGCCTCGCCAAGGAAGAACCATGCAACGCAAGACCTTCGCCGATGCCGAATGCCCCATCGCCCGCAGCCTGGAACGGGTCGGCGAATGGTGGAGCATCCTGATCATGCGCGATGCGCTACAGGGCCTGCGCCGCTTCGACGAATTTTCCCGCAGCCTGGATATCGCGCCGAACATGCTCACCCGGCGCCTGAACGCGCTGGTGGAGGCGGGCCTGCTCGAACGCCAGCCCTACAGCCAGCGCCCGCTGCGCTATCAGTACGTGCCCACGGCCAAGGGCGAGGATTTTCGCGTCGTGCTCATGGCTTTCGTCGCCTGGGGCAATCGCCACTACGCAGAGGAAGGGCAGAGCGTGCAGCTCGTCGAGCGAACAAGCGGGCGGCCGGTGCGCTCGTTCATGGCGGCTCTCGCCGATGGCCGAACGGTACCGCTGGAGCAATGCACCGTGCAGGCCGGGCCTGCCGCCAGCGAGGAAATGCGCCAGCGCCTGGCGGCCATGCCGGAGCGGAGCGAGCTACCGGCTCGATGAACGGGCTCCCTGGCGTCCGCCGCCTGGTCGAGGAGACGGACGAGGCGTTCGCGGTTCTGTTCCTTGTAGCTGGCCATCGTTCGCGGTCGTGGTTGGGAAAAACGCGATCGTCGAGGCTTGCGCATGGCGCTGGCAGGTCCGCCTCGCGAGCCGTTCGGCAACACCGCGAGCCCTCGGCCTGCTAGAGTGTGCAGCCTCGTTCGCGGAGGTCTGCATGCGTATTCTCGCCGATGAAAACATTCCCGTGGTCGACGCCTTCTTCGCCGACCAGGGCTCCATTCGCCGCTTGCCCGGGCGCGCCATCGACCGCGCGGCGCTGGCCGAGGTCGACGTGCTGCTGGTGCGCTCGGTCACCGAGGTCAGCCGCGCCGCGCTGGCCGGCTCGCCGGTGCGCTTCGTCGGCACCTGCACCATCGGCACCGACCACCTTGACCTCGACTACTTCGCCGAGGCCGGCATCGCCTGGTCCAGCGCACCCGGCTGCAACGCCCGCGGGGTGGTGGACTACGTGCTCGGCTGCCTGCTGGCGATGGCCGAGGTGCGCGGCGCCGACCTGGCCGAACGCACCTATGGGGTGGTCGGCGCCGGGCAGGTCGGCGGGCGGCTGGTGGAGGTGCTGCGCGGGCTGGGCTGGAAAGTGCTGGTCTGCGATCCGCCGCGCCAGGCACGCGAGCCGGACGGCGAGTTCGTCTCGCTGGAACGGCTGCTGGCCGAGGCCGACGTGATCAGCCTGCACACTCCGCTGAACCGCGACGGCGAACACCCGACCCGCCACCTGCTGGATGGACCCCGCCTGGCCGCCCTGCGTCCCGGTACCTGGCTGGTCAACGCCAGCCGTGGCGCGGTGGTCGACAACCAGGCCCTGCGCCGCCTGCTCGAAGGCGGCGCCGACCTGGAAGTGGCGCTGGACGTCTGGGAAGGCGAACCGCAGGCCGACCCCGAACTGGCCGCGCGCTGCCTGATCGCCACTCCGCACATCGCCGGCTACAGCCTGGAAGGCAAGCTGCGCGGCACCGCGCAGATCTACCAGGCCTACTGCGCCTGGCGCGGCATCGCCGAACGCGTGAGCCTGCAAGACGTGCTGCCGGAAACCTGGCTCGCCGGCCTGCAGCTCAACCCCGGCTGCGACCCGGCCTGGGCGCTGGCCACGCTGTGCCGCGCGGTGTACGACCCGCGCAGCGACGACGCCGCCTTCCGCCGCAGCCTGACCGGCGACAGCGCCACCCGCCGCGCCGCCTTCGACGCCCTGCGCAAACACTACCCGCCGCGCCGCGAGATCACCGGCCTGCGCGTCGCCACCGGTGGACAGGCGGAGTTGCAGCGGGTGGTGCGGGCGCTGGGGGCGCAGTTGGTCTAGGGGCGTGCGGCTGGGTCGATTCCTGTCTCCGCACCTACCCGAGCAACTGCTCGGGCGTCTCCTGCCGCCGATAGGGAAACACGTCGATCACCTTGCCCTCGCGGATCTGCTCCTGCAGGCCCTGCCAGTATTTGGCGTCGTAGAGGTTGCCGTGCAGCTTGGCGAATAGCCGGCGCTGGTTGAGGTCGACGAACAGGAAGCGCGGGAATTCTTCCGGGAACACATCGTTGGGCCCCACCGAATACCAGGGCTCGGACGACATCTCGTCCTCGGGGAAGCGCGGCTCGGGGATGTAGCGGAAGTTCACCTCGGTGAGGTAGCAGATCTCGTCGTAGTCGTAGAACACCACCCGGCCATGGCGGGTCACGCCGAAGTTCTTCAGCAGCATGTCGCCGGGGAAGATGTTCGCCGCCGCCAGTTGCTTGATCGCCAGCCCGTAGTCGTTCAGCGCCTCGCGGGTCTGTGCCTCGCTGGCGTTCTCCAGGTAGATGTTCAGCGGGGTCATGCGCCGCTCGGTCCAGCAGTGGCGGATCAGCACCACGTCGCCTTCCATCACTACCGTCGACGGCGCCACTTCCAGCAGCTCGGCCAGGCACTCCGGCTCGAACTTGCTCACCGGGAAGCGGAAGTCGGCGAACTGCTGGGTGTCGGCCAGGCGTCCGACCCGGTCGTGGTTCTTCACCAACTGATACTTCTGGATCACCGTGGCGTGGTCGACGCTCTTCGAGGGGTTGAAGCGGTCCTTGATGATCTTGAACACCGTGTTGAAGCCGGGCAGGGTGAACACGCTCATCACCATGCCGCGCACGCCGGGGGCCATGACGAAGCGGTCGTCGGTGGTCGCCAGGTGGTTGATCAGGGCGCGGTAGAACTCGCTCTTGCCCTGCTTGTAGAAGCCGATCGAGGTGTACAGCTCGGCCAGGTGCTTGCCCGGCAGCAGGCGCTTGAGGAAGGCCACCAGCTCGGCCGGCACCGGCACGTCGACCATGAAGTAGGAGCGGGTGAAGGAGAAGATGATCGAGACTTCCGCCTCGTCGGTGATCACCGTGTCGAACTGGATGCCGTGGCCCTCGCGGTGCAGCAGCGGGAACACCAGCGGCCACTGCTCGTCCGGGGTGAACAGGCGGCCCACCAGGTAGGCGCCCTTGTTGCGATAGAACACCGAGCCGATCAGCTCGATGGCCAGGTCCGGGTCCTTGCACACCCAGTCCGGCAGGTTGCTGTGCAGCAGTGCGTCGATCCGTTCGAGGTCGCGCTCGCGGTCGTCGTAGGGCACGTCGAAGCGGTAGTCGTCGAAGATCTTCTCCAGCGCCTGGCGCAGGTCGCCGCCTGGCCGGTAGGTGCGGGTGTAGGGCGCGCGGGCGTGGGCGCGCAGCGAGGGCCGGGTGGTGTGCACGAACATCGTGCCGTCGCTGATGTTGTCGTGGCTGAACAGCCCGCAGAAGATCGAGTTGAACCAGGTCTCGGCCAGCTCGTCGTCCAGCCGCAGGTCGATCTGCGCGATGTAGGCGCTCTTGATGATCGGCCAGCGCTCCACGTCCAGCAGCTCGCTGTCGGCCAGCCCCGCGCGCAGCCCGGCCACCGTCTCGGCGACCTTTTCCTCGTAGAGGTTGATCCGCTGCGCCGAGGCGCGCTGCGCTTCCTGCCACTGCGCCTGCTCGAAGCGGGCACGGGCGCCGTCGGTGATCTCGCGGAACTGCTCTCGGTAATCGTCGAAACCGCGCAGGATGAGGGCGGCGATTTCGCTGGCTGGGGCGCTCTGGACCATGCTGGCGTCCTTTCGTTGTTCGAAGGTCGAGCTTAGCCAGAGCCGCGCGGCAGGGAAAGCGCGATCTCCGACCGGCTGGTCGAGCCCGGCGCAGACGCTTATGCTGGGTGGCCAGACAGCCCAGGGATGACCGCAATGACCGCCGAATCGCCGACGATCCGCCTCGAACGCTACAGCGAACGCCATGTGGAAGGCCTCACCGCCCTGTACAACGACCCCGCCGTGGCCCGCCAGGTCCTGCAGATGCCCTACCAGTCGGTGGAGCAGCGCCGCAAGCGCCTGCACGACAGCGCGGACGACGACCGCCTGCTGATCCTCGTCGCCCTGCACCAGGGCGACGTCATCGGCAGCGCCAGCCTCGAACAGCACCCGCGCATCCGCCGCAGCCACAGCGGCAGCATCGGCATGGGCGTCGCCGTCGCCTGGCAGGGCAAGGGCGTCGGCAGCCGCCTGCTCGGCGAACTGCTGGACATCGCCGACAACTGGATGAACCTGCGCCGCGTCGAACTCACCGTCTACACCGACAACGCCCCGGCGCTGGCGCTGTATCGCAAGTTCGGCTTCGAGACCGAAGGAGAGATGCGCGACTACGCGGTGCGGGACGGGCGCTTCGTGGATGTGTACAGCATGGCGCGCTTGCGGAGGGTCGAGGGGCGGGTGGGGGAGTGAGGGTGGCCGGGAGACTGCCTCCGGCCAGCAGTGGCCTATTTAAGGACCGCTCCAGCCCACCGATACAGGTGACTCAGCCACGCGAAACTCAGCAGTGCAGAAGTGTGGTTCCCCCCAGCTAGAGTTCGGACACCTTCGGGGCTTTTTTCATGAGCGTGTCAGTCGCGGCGATGCACCGAGCGACCGGCGGCGAAGGTTTCCTTCACCGTGCGGTCGTCGCCGAGGATGGTCAGCGCGAACAGCCGTTCGGCCAGGCTGCCGGCCTGGCTCAGGCGGTAGGAGAGCAGCGGGGTGGCGTGGTAGTCGAGGACCACGAAGTCCGCCTCGTTGCCGGTGGCGAAGCTGCCGATCCGGTCGTCCAGCTCCAGCGCACGGGCGCCGCCGAGGGTGGCGAGGTAGAGCGACTTGAACGGATCGAGGCGGGCGCCCTGCAACTGCATGACCTTGTACGCCTCGTTCAGGGACTGCAACTGGGAGAAGCTGGTGCCGGCGCCGACATCGGTGCCGAGGCCGACCTTGACCTTGTAGCGCTCCAGCTTCGGCAGGTCGAACAGACCGCTGCCGAGGAACAGGTTGGAGGTCGGGCAGAACGCCACTGCCGAGCCAGTCTCCGCCAGGCGCTGGCATTCGCCGTCGCACAGGTGCACGCCATGGGCGAACACCGAGCGCGGCCCGAGCAGGCCGTGGTGGTCGTAGACGTCCAGGTAGCCGCTGCGCTCGGGGAACAGCTCCTTCACCCACTCGATTTCCTTGAGGTTCTCCGACAGGTGGGTGTGCAGGTATACGCCGGGATGCTCGCGCAGCAGCCGCGCCGCCATGTCCAGCTGTTCCGCGGTGCTGGTCGGGGCGAAGCGCGGGGTCACCGCGTAGAGCAGACGGCCCTGGCCGTGCCAGCGCTCGATCAGCGCCTTGCTGTCGCGGTAGCTGCTCTCGGCGGTGTCGGTCAGGTAGTCCGGCGCGTTGCGGTCCATCATCACCTTGCCGGCGATCAGGCGCAGGTCCAGGCGCCGGGCGGCCTCGAACAGCGATTCCACCGATTGCCGGTGCACGCTGCCGAAGACCAGCGCGGTGGTGGTGCCGTTGCGCAGCAGTTCCTGCAGGAAGATCTCGGCGACCTGGTCGGCATGGGCCTGGTCACCGAATTGGCGCTCGGTGGGGAAGGTATAGGTGTTCAGCCAGTCCAGCAGTTGTTCGCCGTAGGAGGCGATCATCCCGGTCTGCGGGAAATGGATGTGGGTATCGATGAAGCCGGGGGTGATCAGCGCGTCGCGGTACTCGAAGACCTCGACCTCGCCGATCTCGCCGAGCAGGGTTTCGGCGTCACCGAGGCGAGCGACCTTGCCGTCCTCCACCAGCAACAGGCCGTCCTCGAAGTATTCGTAGGAGCGTTCGACGCCGACCTCCGCGGGGTCGGCGATGCTGTGCAGGATGGCGGCGCGGTAGGCTTTGGCGTTGCGGGTCATGGCAGTCTCGAAAAAAGGTTCGTGGGAGGTCCGCCGCCTGGCGGCGGACGCGGGGGAGCGGGGGGCCGCTCAGGATTCGTGGGCGCGGCGCGACTCCGGGGTCAGCCGGGTGACGCTCGACGGCCCCTGCTTGCGTTCCAGGCCGAAGGCGGCGTTGTAGGTGGCGATCACCTCGCCGGCGATGGAGATGGCGATCTCCGCCGGCAGCTTGCCTTTCACCTGCTCCAGGCCCATCGGGCAGCGCATCCGTTGCAGGCGTTCGGCGTCGACGCCACGTTCGCGCAGGCGGTGCTCGAACTTGACGCGCTTGGTCTTCGAGCCGATCAGGCCGAAGTAGGCGAAGTCGTTGCGCGCCAGGATCGCCGCGGTAAGCTCCAGGTCCAGCGGGTGATTGTGGGTCATGACGATGAAGTGGCTGCCGGGCGGCATCCGCTCGACCTCGTCGAGCACTTCGTCGTTCACCACTTTCTCCACGCCGTCGGGCAGGAGCGCGGGAAATTCGTGTTCCCGCGAATCGATCCAGCGCACCCGGCAGGGCAGGCTGGCGAGCAAGGGTACCAGGGCGCGACCGACGTGGCCCGCGCCGAACACGGCGATGTGTGCCTGCGGCTGGCCCATCGGCTCGAACAGCAGCACCGTGGCGCCGCCGCAGCACTGGCCGAGACTGGCGCCCAGGCTGAAGCGCTCCAGGCGGGTGTCCTGGGTCCGCGCGGCGAGCATTTCCCGGGCAATGGCCTGGGCCCTGTATTCCAGGTGGCCGCCGCCGATGGTGTCGTAGAGCCGCTCGGCGCTGACCACCATCTTCGAGCCGGCGTTGCGCGGGGTCGAGCCGCGCTCCTCGATGATGGTCACCAGGACGCAAGGTTCGCCGCTACGCTGCAACTCGGCCAGGGCGCTGATCCAGTTCATCTCGTCATCCTCCCGATCGCGGCGGTTCAGGCCGGTTCGACCGCGGCGTCCGCCGCTTGCGCCTGGGCGGCCTTCAGCCGGCGCATCTGTTCCACGCCCCAGAGCACCCGCTCGGGCGTCGCCGGCGCGTCGATGGCGGGTTGCGCGCGGTAGTCGGCGAGGCTGGCCACGGCGTCCTTGATCGCGCACCAGACCGAGATGCCGAGCATGAACGGCGGCTCGCCCACGGCCTTGGAATGGAACACGGTCTGCTCCGGATTCTTGCGGTTCTCCAGCAGTTTCACCCGCAGGTCCAGCGGCATGTCGGCGACGGCGGGAATCTTGTAGCTGGCCGGGCCGCTGGTCATCAGCTTGCCCTTGGCGTTCCAGACCAGTTCCTCCATGGTCAGCCAGCCCATGCCCTGGACGAAGCCGCCTTCGACCTGGCCGATGTCGATGGCCGGGTTCAGCGAGTCGCCGACGTCATGCAGGATGTCGGTGCGCAGCATGCGGTATTCGCCGGTGAGGGTATCGACTATCACCTCCGAGCAGGCGGCGCCGTAGGCGAAATAATAGAAGGGCCGGCCACGGGCCTGCTCGCGGTCGTAGAAGATCTTCGGCGTGCGGTAGAAGCCGGTGCTGGACAACGAGACCTGGCCGAAGTAGGCCTGCTGGATCAGTTCCTCGAACGGCAGGATCAGCTCGCGGATACGCACCTGGTTGTTGCGGAACTCGACGTCTTCCTCGCTGACCTTCCAGTGCCGCGCGGCGAACTCCACCAGGCGCCGCTTGATGGTTTCGGCGGCATTCTGCGCGGCCTTGCCGTTCAGGTCGGTGCCCGAGGAGGCGGCGGTGGGGGAGGTATTGGGTACCTTGTCGGTATTGGTGGCGGTGATCTGGATGCGCTCCACGTCGACCTGGAAGACCTCGGCGACCACCTGGGCGACCTTGGTATTGAGGCCCTGGCCCATCTCGGTGCCGCCATGGTTCAGGTGGATGCTGCCGTCGGTATAGATGTGGATCAGCGCACCTGCCTGGTTGAGGAAGGTCGCGGTGAACGAAATGCCGAACTTCACCGGGGTCAGCGCCAGGCCTTTCTTCAGGGCCGGGCTGGCGGCATTGAAGGCACGGATTTCCTCGCGGCGGCGGGCGTACTCGCTGCTCGCTTCCAGCTCGGCGGTCATCTCCGCCAACAGGTTGTGCTCGACGGTCTGGTGGTAATGGGTGACGTTGCGCTCGTTCTTGCCGTAGTAGTTGAGCTTGCGCACCTCCAGCGGGTCCTTGCCCAGGCTGCGGGCCACGGCGTCCATGATCTCCTCGATGGCGACCATTCCCTGGGGCCCGCCGAAACCGCGGTAGGCGGTGTTCGAGGCGGTGTTGGTCTTGCAACGGTGGCCGTTGATGGTGGCGTTACCCAGGAAGTAGGCGTTGTCCGAGTGGAACATGGCGCGGTCGACGATCGAGCCGGAGAGGTCCGGCGAATAGCCGCAATTGCCGGCCAGGTCGATCTGGATGCCGTGCAGGCGGCCATCGTCGTCGAAGCCGACGTCGTATTCGACGTAGAACGGGTGACGCTTGCCGGTGATCTGCATGTCCTCCATGCGCGGCAGGCGCATCTTCGCCGGACGCCCGGTGTGGTAGGCGACCACCGCGCACAGGCAGGCCGGCGCCGCGGCCTGGGTTTCCTTGCCGCCGAAGCCGCCGCCCATGCGGCGCATGTCGATGACGATGCGGTTGAAGGAAACCCCGAGGACCTCGGCCACCAGCTTCTGCACTTCGGTGGGGTTCTGCGTCGAGCAATAGACGATCATGCCGCCGTCTTCGCTGGGCATTACCGAGGAAATCTGCGTTTCCAGGTAGAAATGCTCCTGGCCGCCGATGTGCAGCGTGCCTTGCAGGCGATGCGGCGCGCCGGCCAGCGCGGCGGCGGAGTCGCCGATGCGGTGCTGGTGGCTGTCGAGGACGAAATGGCGCTTGCGCAGGGCCTCGACCACGTCGAGCACCGGTTCCAGGTCTTCGTACTCGACGATCGCCGCCATGGCCGCCTTGCGCGCGGTTTCCAGGCTGTCGGCGGCGACCGCCAGGACCATCTGTCCGACATACTCCACCTTGCCATCGGCCAGCAGCGGGTCGCCGGCCACCACCGGGCCGATGTCGAGCTGGCCGGGAACGTCGGCGGCGGTGAGGGCGATGGCGACGCCGGGGAACTGGTAGCAGGGCGTCACGTCGAGGCGGGTGATGCGGGCGTGGGCGCGCTCGCTCAGGCGCGCATAGACGTGCAACTGGTTGGGAAACTCCAGGCGATCGTCGATGTAGATCGCCTCGCCGCTGACGTGCTTGGGGGCGCTTTCGTGCTTGACGCTGCGGCCGACTCCGGTGGTCAACTCGGCGCGGAACAGGTCGGCCAGCTCTTCCTGGCTCTTGTGCGGCTTGCGATGGTTAGACATAGGCGGTCACCCGGGTTTCGACGGCGGGAGCGTGCAGCTCCAGGAAGCATTTGCGCAGCAGGTTCTGCGCGGTCAGCAGGCGATATTCCTTGCTCGCGCGGAAGTCGCTGAGCGGGGTGAAGTCGTTCGCCAGGGCGGCCGCGGCGCGTTCGAAGCTGGCGGCTTCCAGGCGGGCGCCTTGCAGCGCCGCTTCGCAGGCGGCGGCGCGCTTGGGAATCGCCGCCATGCCGCCGAAGGCGACCCTGGCGCGGGCGATCCGGCCATCTTCCAGGTCGAGGCTGATGGCGGCGCAGACCGCGGAAATATCGTCGTCGATGCGCTTGGAGACCTTGTAGGCCTTGAACGCCTGGCTGGGCCGGGCACGCGGGACCAGGATCTTCTCGATGAACTCGCCTTCTTCGCGGGCGGTGACCTTGTAGTCGAGGAAGTACTCCTCCAGCGGCAGCTCGCGGCGCCGTTCGCCGCGGCGCAGGACGATCTTCGCGCCGAGGGCGATCAGCAGCGGCGGGGCGTCGCCGATCGGCGAGGCGTTGCCGATATTGCCGCCGAGAGTGCCCTGGTTGCGGATCTGCAGGGACGCGAAACGCTGCAGCAACTCGCCGAAGTCCGGGTAGTCCGCGGCCAGCGCCTGGTAGCAGTCGGTCAGCGGGGTGGCGGCGCCGATTTCCAGGCAGTTGGCGCCCACTTCGATGCGTTTCATTTCGCGGATGTGGCCGACATAGATCATCACCGGCAGTTCGCGATGGAACTGGGTGACCTCCAGCGCCAGGTCGGTGCCGCCGGCCAGCAGGCGTGCCTGCGGATTGGCGCCGTAGAGGTCGGCCAGGTCGGCGACGGTGAGCGGCAGCAGGCAGCGCCGGTCACCGCTGTTCAGCTCGGCGGTTTCGCGCGGAGCGATGGCGCGCAATTGCTCGATGGTGGCGGCTTCCCGGGCGTCGAACTGGTCTGCGCGCTTGTGGCAGCAGGCCTGCTCGGCGGCGTCGAGGATCGGCCGGTAGCCGGTGCAGCGGCAGAGGTTGCCGGCGAGCGCCTCGTGGGCCTTGGCCGGATCGGCGCCGGCGCTGTTCTTCTGCAGGGCGAACAGCGACATGACGAAACCCGGCGTGCAGAACCCGCACTGCGAGCCATGGCAGTCGACCATCGCCTGCTGCACGTCGTGCAGGCGGTCCTGGTGCTTGAGGTCCTCGACGGTGATCAATTGCTTGCCGTGAAGGGCGGAAACGAAGGTCAGGCAGGAGTTCAGGCTGCGATAGCGGATGCGTTCGGCACCATCCTCGCCGGTGACCAGTTCGCCGACCACCACGGTGCAGGCGCCGCAATCGCCGGAGGCGCAGCCTTCCTTGGTGCCGGTCTTGCCGAGGTGCCGGCGCAGGTAGTCGAGGACGGTGAGGTTGGGGTCCAGGCGTTCTTCGACGCGGATCTCCCGGTTGAGCAGGAACCTGATCAAGGCGTGCCTCCAGGCGGGTTCTTGTTATTGAATTCTAGGCCTTGCAGGAGAACCGGCCGGAGTGGGGCGGTTTCCGCACAGGGCCCCACGGTAGGAGCTATGGAGGCGAATCTAGAAAAAACTGACTTTTGAGTCAAATAATTTTTTGACCTGTAGGTCAGTCAGTTTGCCCATAAACGAAAACGGCACCCGAAGGTGCCGTTTCCCAGGGGCGGGACGCTCAGATGCGCTGGGTGTCGGTAAGCTGGTATTCCTCGCCGGCATAGTAGGCGCGCACCTTCGGGTCCATCACCGCGCGCCAGAGCGGTGGGAACAGGGCGAGGACGATCATCCCGGCGTAGCCGTTGGGCAGTTGCGGGCTGCTGTCGTAGTGGCGCAGCACCTGGTAGCGGCGCTTGGCGTAGGCATGGTGGTCGGAATGGCGCTGCAGGTGGAAAAGGAACAGGTTGGTCAGGAGGAAATTGCTGTTCCACGAGTGTTCCGGCGTGGTGCGTTCGTAGCGGCCGTTGTCCAGGCGCCGCCGATGCAGGCCGTAGTGCTCGACGTAGTTGACGATCTCCAGCAGGGTGAAGGCCATCACCGACTGGCCGAGGAAGAAGATCGCTCCCAGCCAGCCGAAGGCCAGGCTGAAGCCGAGCAGGAAGAGGGCGCTGATGGCGTACCACCAGATCAGCTCGTTGCGCCAGTGCAGGGCCGGCAGGCCCTTGCGCTTCAGGCGCTCGGCCTCCAGGCGCCAGGCGTTGAGGAAGTTGTGCTTGTAGGCGTGCGGGAGGAACGAGTAGAGGCTCTGGCCGTAGCGCGAGGACGAGGCATCTTCCGGGGTCGAGACGTGTACATGGTGGCCGCGCACGTGTTCGACCTTGAAGCCGGCATAGCACACCGCCGCCAGCAGCAGGCCGCCGGCGTTCTGTTCCAGTTGCGGGTCCTTGTGGATCAGTTCGTGGGAGACGGTGATGCCGATGGCGCCCATCACGGTGCCCACCGACAGGATCCAGCCCAGTTGGCCGACCCAGTCCCAGCGGGTCTCGTGGGCGAGGATCCAGCCGGACCAGACGAGCATGCCCAGCAACAGCGGGACGGTGGCCAGGGACAGTACGCGGTAGTAGCCCTGTGCTTCCATCTCCGGCACTTCGCTGGCTTCCTCGGGGTTGGCCGGATCGCGGCCGACGATGGCATCGAGGATCGGGATCAGCCCGAACACCACGCTGATCACCAGCCAGGGCCAGGCGTTGGGGTAGTCGCTACCGAGCGACCACCAGTAGCTGAGCGGGATGCCGAGCACCGCGATCAGCCAGATCCAGTAGCCGTACTTTTTCAGACGCAGCATCCAGGCAGAGGAAAGCGAGGCAAACATGGGAAGTCCTCGTATTTATCTTGTTAGATTGTCTGACAATTGTCCTCCCTTGACCGGCCTGCCCCATCCCAACCTTCGTTCTGTCCGCCGCTTCGCCGGGAAGCCGGCGGGGTAACGCCCTGTGTTACACTTCCCATCCATATACCCCCGGAAAACGCGCCCCTGGATAAAAGGATCACCATGACGTTCAAGGCCCCGGACAGCCTGGCAGAGCAGATCGCCCACCACCTCGCGGAACGCATCATCCGGGGAGAACTCAAGGAACGGGAACGTATCCAGGAGCAGAAGGTCACCCAGACCCTCAACGTCAGTCGCGGCTCGGTCCGCGAGGCGCTGCTGATTCTCGAACGCCGCCACCTGGTGAACATCCTGCCGCGCCGCGGCGCCCAGGTGTCCGAACTGTCCCCGCAACATGTGGAAAGCCTCTACGCGCTGATCGTGCAGCTCTACATCCTGCTGGCGGAAAGCGTCGCCCGGCGCTGGCGCAGCGAAGCCGAGCTGGCACCGTTCCTGGTCATCCAGCAGCGCCTGCTGAACAACCTGGCGCAAAGCGATATCGACGGCTTCGTCGAGGCCAGCTTCGACATCATGCGCGCGGCCTTTCCTTTCGCGAACAATCCCTACCTGCAGGAGACCGTCGAAAACCTGCTGCCGGCGGTGAGTCGCGCCTACCACCTGGCGCTGGAACGGCGCAAGGCGGAAATGAACCAGTTCCTCGGCAGTTTTGCTCAGCTCCTGCAAGCGGTGATCGCCCGTGACGAGGCGAGGATCCGCGAGGTCCTGCTGGAATACGGCCGCCACAACTGCCAGCTGGTGCTGGCCGCGCTCGCCGAACGCTGATGGCGACCCTGGCGGGAGCGCACGCATGCGCCTGAAGAGCATCAAGCTGGCGGGGTTCAAGTCCTTCGTCGATCCGACCACGGTGAACTTCCCCAGCAACATGGCGGCAGTGGTAGGGCCGAACGGCTGCGGCAAGTCGAACATCATCGACGCGGTGCGCTGGGTGATGGGCGAAAGCTCGGCGAAGAACCTGCGCGGCGAGTCGATGACCGATGTCATCTTCAACGGCTCGAATACCCGCAAGCCGGTGAGCCAGGCGAGCATCGAGCTGATCTTCGACAACGCCGAGACCACCCTGGTGGGCGAATACGCCCAGTACGCCGAGATATCCATTCGCCGGCGGGTCTCGCGGGATGGGCAGAACACCTATTTCCTCAACGGCACCAAGTGCCGGCGGCGCGACATCACCGACATCTTCCTCGGCACCGGCCTGGGGCCGCGCAGCTACTCGATCATCGAACAGGGCATGATCTCCAAGCTGATCGAGGCGCGTCCGGAAGACCTGCGCAACTTCATCGAGGAAGCCGCGGGCATTTCCAAGTACAAGGAGCGCCGCCGCGAAACCGAAAGCCGCATCCGTCGGACCCAGGAAAACCTGGCACGCCTCACCGACCTGCGCGAAGAGCTGGGGCGGCAACTGGAACGCCTGCACCGGCAGGCCCAGTCGGCGGAAAAATACCAGGAACACAAGGCCGAGGAGCGCCAGCTCAAGGCCCAGCTGGGCGCCGTGCGCTGGCGCGACCTGAACGAGCAGGTCGGTCAGCGCGAGCGGGTCATCGGCGACCAGGAGATCGCCTTCGAGGCCCTGGTGGCCGAGCAGCGTGGTGCCGATGCCGGCATCGAACGGCTGCGCGACGGCCATCACGAGTTGTCCGAACGCTTCAACCAGGTGCAGGCGCGCTTCTATTCGGTCGGCGGCGACATCGCCCGGGTCGAGCAGAGCATCCAGCATGGCCAGCAGCGCCAGCGCCAGTTGCAGGACGACTTGCGCGAAGCCGAACGGACCCGCCAGGAAACCGAATCGCACCTCGGGCACGACCGTACCTTGCTCGCGACCCTGGCCGAGGAAATGGCCATGCTCGCACCGGAACAGGAACTCAGCGCGGCCGCCGCGGAAGAAGCGGGCATCGCCCTGGAACAGGCCGAGCAGGGCATGCAGGCCTGGCAGCAGCAGTGGGATGCCTTCAACCAGCAGAGCGCCGAACCCCGCCGCCAGGCCGAGGTGCAGCAGTCGCGCATCCAGCACCTGGAGCAGAGCCTGGAGCGCCTGCAGGATCGCGAGCGGCGCCTGCAGGAGGAGCGTGGCCAGTTGGCGGCCGACCCCGAGGACGCGGCGATCCTCGAACTCAACGAACAGGTGGCGATCGCCGAACTGGCCCTGGAAGAACTGCAATTGCAGGAGCAGGGCCAAGCCGAGCGACTCGAACAATTGCGCCAGGAATTGCAGCAACTGGCCGCCGAACAGCACCAGGCGCAGGGCGAGTTGCAGCGCCTGAACGGGCGCATCGCTTCGCTGGAGGCCCTGCAGCAGGCCGCTCTCGATCCCGGACAGGGCGCCTTGGAGTGGTTGCGCGAGCAGGGCCTGGAACAACGTCCGCGCCTCGCCGAAGGCTTGCGTGTCGAGCCGGGCTGGGAGCTGGCGGTGGAGACCGTGCTCGGCGCGGATCTGCAGGCGGTCTTGCTGGACGGCTTCGACGGGCTCGCCCTGGCCGGCTTCGGCAAGGGCGAGCTGCGCCTGCTCAGCCCCGCTCGCGGAGCCGCGACGGCGGCCGGTTCGCTGCTGGACAAGGTCCGCGCCGACGCCGACCTGAGTCCCTGGTTGGCCCGGGTGAAACCGGTGGAGACCCTGGAACAGGCGCTCGCCCAGCGCGGCGCCCTGGACGACGGCGAGAGCCTGATCAGTCGCGATGGCTACTGGGTCGGCCGGCACTTCCTGCGGGTCCGGCGCAGCGACGAGGCCCAGGGCGGCATGCTCGCCCGCGCCCAGGAACTGGAGGCGTTGCAGGAGCGGCGGGAGGCCCTGGAAACCCGTGTCGCCGAAGGCGAGGAGCGTCTGGCTGCGGCCCGCGACGAGCAGCGCGAGCTGGAAGGCGCGCGCGAGCAGGTGCGGCGCCAGGTCCAGGAGGAGGGGCGCCGGCACGGCGAGCTGAAGGCGCAGTTGTCCGCGCAGCAGGCCAAGGTCGAGCAACTGGTACTGCGTCGCCGCCGTCTCGACGAAGAAGTGGCGGAACTGGCCGAGCAGCGCGCGCTGGAACAGGAGCAACTGAGCGAGGCGCGCCTGACCCTGCAGGAAGCGCTGGATAGCATGGCGCTGGACACCGAGCGCCGGGAAACCCTGCTGGCGGAGCGTGACGCCCTGCGCGAACGGCTCGACCGGATTCGCCAGGATGCCCGCACCCACAAGGACCATGCGCACCAGTTGGCGGTGCGGGTCGGCTCGCTGAAGGCGCAGCACAATTCCACCCAGCAGGCCCTGGAGCGCCTCGACCAGCAGTCGGCGCGCCTCAACGAGCGTTGCGAACAGCTCAACCTCAATCTGGAGGAGGGGGCGGCACCGCTGGAAGAGCTGCGCATGAAGCTCGAGGAGTTGCTGGAGCGGCGGATGGCCGTCGAGGACGAACTCAAGCAGGCGCGGCTGGCCCTGGAAGACGCCGATCGCGAACTGCGCGAGGTGGAGAAGCGCCGCGGCCAGGCCGAGCAGCAATCGCAACTGCTGCGTGGCCAGCTGGAGCAGCAGCGCCTGGAGTGGCAGGGGCTGGTGGTGCGGCGCAAAGCCTTGCAGGAGCAGCTCGCCGAAGACGGCTACGACCTGCATACGGTACTGGCCAACCTGCCCCTGGATGCCAGCGAACGCGATTGGGAGGAGCGTCTCGAGAGTCTCGCGGCGCGCATCCAGCGTCTGGGGCCGATCAACCTGGCGGCGATCGAGGAGTACCAGCAGCAGTCCGAGCGCAAGCGCTACCTGGACTCGCAGAACGACGACCTGGCCGAAGCGCTGGAGACGCTGGAAAACGTCATCCGCAAGATCGACCGGGAAACCCGCAATCGTTTCAAGGAAACCTTCGACCAGATCAATGCTGGCCTTCAGGCATTGTTCCCGAAGGTATTCGGCGGCGGTACGGCATATCTGGAACTTACCGGCGAAGATCTACTCGATACCGGTGTGGCGATCATGGCGCGCCCGCCGGGCAAGAAGAACAGCACCATCCACTTGTTGTCCGGCGGGGAAAAGGCGCTGACCGCGCTGGCGCTGGTATTCGCCATCTTCCAGTTGAACCCGGCGCCGTTCTGCATGCTCGACGAAGTCGATGCGCCATTGGACGATGCCAACGTCGGACGTTATGCGCGATTGGTGAAGGAGATGTCGGAAAAGGTGCAGTTCATCTATATCACCCACAACAAGATCGCCATGGAAATGGCCGATCAGTTGATGGGCGTGACCATGCATGAGCCGGGCTGTTCACGGCTTGTTGCAGTTGACGTGGAAGAGGCGGTCGCATTGGCTGAAGCCTGAGTGTCAGGCAGTGTAAACTTGTGCATGGGCATGTTAGTTTAATGGCCACTTTTTGTATCGCGTGGGAAAGTTCTGTCAGAACAAGGTTGGCTCCACGTTTCAAGGGACAGGACGTCCTTTTTTCATTTTTTATTCACCATTTTCACTAGGGGCTACGGAATTACATGGATATCGGTCTGCGCGAATGGCTTATCGTTATCGGGCTTATCGTGATCGCCGGCATTCTCTTCGACGGTTGGCGGCGGATGCGGGGCGGCAAGGGCAAGTTGAAGTTCAAGCTCGACCGCAGTTTCGCCAATCTGCCGGACGACGACGGCGACTCGGCTGAACTGCTGGGGCCGGCGCGCGTGGTCGAGCATCGCGAGCCATCCTTCGACGAACAGGACCTGCCCAGCGTCAGCGCCCGCGAAGCCAAGGAACGCAAGGGCGGCAAGCGCCAGGAAGAGCCGCGCCAGGGCGATCTGGACCTCGACGAGGGGCTGGCCCTGGAGGCGGACCCGAGCGATGCCGCCGAGACGGTGGAGCCGCGCAAGGGCAAGTCGAAGGGCCGCAAGGAGAAAGAGCGGGAGAAAGCCCCTGCGGTTGCTGCCGAACCTGCCCCGGTCGACGAGGTGCTGATCATCAACGTCATCGCCCGCGACGAGAGCGGCTTCAAGGGGCCGGCATTGTTGCAGAACATCCTCGAGAGCGGCCTGCGCTTCGGCGACATGGACATCTTCCATCGCCACGAAAGCATGGCCGGCAATGGCGAGATCCTGTTCTCCATGGCCAATGCGGTGAAACCGGGCACTTTCGACCTGGACGACATCGACAACTTCAGCACCCGCGCCGTGAGCTTCTTCCTCGGCCTGCCGGGGCCGCGCCATCCGAAGCAGGCCTTCGACGTGATGGTTGCCGCCGCGCGCAAGCTGGCCCACGAGCTGAACGGCGAGCTGAAGGACGAGCAGCGCAGCGTGTTGACCGCCCAGACCATCGAGCACTACCGCCAGCGCATCATCGACCATGAGCGTCGCAGCCTGATGCAGAAGCGCTGATCCGGCCACAGCCCCTTTCTTCGTACGGGAGGGGGCGAACTACTCTATAGAGCAGCCGAGGCTGCTCTTTTCGTTTCACGGACTCCCACCATGACCGACACCCAGGCTGCCGCCGAACGCATCGCGCAACTGCGAACCGAACTGGACACCCACAATTACCGTTACTACGTGCTCGACGAACCGAGCATTCCCGACGCCGAATACGATCGCCTGTTCCGCGAGTTGCAGGCGCTGGAGGCCGAGTACCCGCAACTGCTGACGCCCGACTCGCCGACCCAGCGGGTCAGCGGCACGCCGGCCTCGGCGTTCGGCGAAGTGCGCCATGAGATCCCCATGCTCAGCCTCGGCAACGCCTTCGAGGAGCAGGACCTGCTGGACTTCGACCGCCGCGTACGCGAAGGACTGGCCGACCTGTTGCCTGGCGGCGACCTGCTCGGCGGTGGCGCGGAGGTCGAGTACAGTTGCGAGCCGAAGCTGGACGGCCTGGCCGTCAGCCTGCTCTACGAACGCGGCCAACTGGTGCGCGGCGCCACCCGCGGCGATGGCAGCACCGGCGAGGACATCACCAGCAACGTACGCACCATTCGCAACGTACCGCTGAAGCTGCACGGCGAAGGCTGGCCGGAGATCCTCGAAGTGCGCGGCGAGGTGTTCATGTCCAAGGCCGGTTTCGAGGCGCTCAACGCCAAGGCCGTGGAAACCGGCGGCAAGACCTTCGCCAACCCGCGCAACGCGGCGGCCGGCAGCCTGCGCCAGCTGGATTCGAAGATCACCGCCAGTCGCCCGCTGGAATTCTGTGCCTACGGCTTCGGCCAGGTCAGCGGGACGCTGCCGGACACCCAGGTGGGCATCCTCGAGGCGTTCCGCGGCTGGGGTATCCCCATCAGTCGCGAGCTGCGCCTGGTCAAGGGCGCCCAGGCCTGCCGCGACTACTACGACGACATCGGTCGCCGACGCGATGCGCTGGCCTACGAGATCGACGGCGTGGTGTTCAAGGTCAACCGCATCGCCTTCCAGCGCGAACTGGGCTTCCGCGCGCGCGAGCCGCGTTGGGCGATCGCCCACAAGTTCCCCGCGCGCGAGGAGCTGACCGAGCTGCTGGGTGTCGAGTTCCAGGTCGGCCGCACCGGCGCCGTGACCCCGGTGGCACGCCTCAAGCCGGTGCAGGTGGCCGGCGTCACGGTGTCCAATGCGACCCTGCACAACATGGATGAAGTCGCCCGCCTGGGCCTGCGCATCGGCGATACGGTGGTGATCCGCCGTGCTGGCGATGTGATTCCGCAGGTCATGCAGGTGGTGCTCGAGCGCCGCCCGGCGGATGCGCAGGCTATCGAGGTGCCCGAGCATTGCCCGGTCTGCGGCTCGGCCGTGGAGCGGACCCAGTTGGTCAAGCGCAGCAAGGGCAAGGAGTCGATCAGCGAGGGCGCCATCTATCGCTGCGTCGGCCGCCTCTCCTGTCAGGCGCAGTTGAAGCAGGCGATCATCCATTTCGTATCGCGCCGGGCAATGGATATCGACGGTCTTGGCGACAAGATCGTCGAGCAACTGGTGGATCGCGGGCTGGTCGCCTCGCCGGCGGATCTCTATACCCTGACCTATGAACAGGTGTTCGAGCTGGAAGGGTTCGCCGAGCTGTCCACCAACAACCTGCTGACGGCCATCGCCGATAGCCGCAAGCCTTCGCTGGCGCGCTTCATCTTCGCCCTGGGGATTCCCGACGTCGGCGAGGAAACCGCCAAGCTGCTGGCGCGTTCGCTGGGTTCGCTCGAGCGGATCGGCAAGGCGCTCCCGGAAGTGTTGACCTACCTGCCGGACGTCGGCGCCGAGGTAGCCTACGAGATCCACAACTTCTTCGCCGACGAGCACAACCGCCAGGTGATCGCCCAGTTGCGCGATGCCGAACATGGCGTGCAGTTGCAGGAAGAGGGCGAGGTCGCCGCGGAGTTCGCCGCTTGTGCCTCGCTGGCCGGTTTCATCGACAAGCTGAACATTCCCTTCATCGCCGCCACCGGCGCGGAAAAGCTGGCCAGCCGCTTCGGTTCGCTCGACGGCATCATCCGCGCCGACTGGCTCGATCTACGCCAGGTGGAGCGTCTGCCCGAGCGAGCGGCGAAAAGCCTGCGCGATTTCTTCGACGAGCCGGCCAACGTGCAGCGTGCCCTGGCCATCGAGGCGCAGTTGCGTGAGTTCGGCATGCATTGGCAGAGCGAGCGCAAGGCGGTCGAAGGCCTGCCTCTGGCCGGGCAGACCTGGGTGCTGACCGGCACCCTGGAGGCGATGAGCCGGGACGTGGCCAAGGACAAGCTGGAAGGGCTCGGCGCCAAGGTGGCCGGCTCGGTGTCGGCCAAGACCCACTGCGTGGTCGCCGGGCCCGGCGCCGGCTCGAAGCTGGCCAAGGCCAACGAGCTGGGCGTGAAGGTGCTCGACGAAGACGGCCTGCTGAAACTGTTCGACGAGCACGGCGTCGCCCGCTGAAGCGGCGGCGCTGCTGCGAAAGATTTCCGAAGACTGGAGTTAACGATGGACAAGGCAAGAAAGCAGCGGTTGCTGGGCGTGCTCGCATTGGTGGTGCTGTTCGGCGCCTACGTGGGTTGGAGCGAGCGGCCGCGCATCCTGCTGCATTACAGTGGCCAGGCTTCGGCGCCGATCGCCTACAGCTACAAGGAGCAGGGCGTGGAAACCTTCTCCGGGGAGATCCGGCCCGGCCAGGTCCGCGAGTTTCCGGTGAAGCTGTTCGGCGGCAGCGATTACCGGATCGCCTTCTCCTTCCATCGCGGTGAGGAGAAGTATGCGTCGTTCAGCACCAAGCCGGGCTGGGGCACCCTGGACCTGTATGTCGATACCGAGCTGAGCGTATCGACCCAGCCGCCGCCGGAGGGTCTGATCCAGCAGCAATGAACCGCTTCCGCGAAATGGATTGCAAACGTAAGTGCTTGAAGTGGTTGTAACTTACGCGTAAGCCGGTAGAATGGCGCGGCCTACCCGAGGGTAGGCTGCAATGGTGGCCCTGTCGGTCCCCCCGCAACGATTACCCGTCAACCTGGTCAGGTCCGGAAGGAAGCAGCCACAGCGGGAACATCGTGTGCCGGGGTGTGGCTGGCGGGGCCGCCTCCATTTCAGGCCCGCCATTTTCCGCACGCCGCCGCCGCTCTTATCGGTAGCGCTGCAGTATCTCCTCGATCTCTCCGCTGCGCTTCATTTCCTCGAACGTCTTCAGTATCGCTTCCACCGGAACCTCTGCGGAGTCCCGCACCATGCAGCTCACCGCCGTCTCTTCGAGCTGCGCGGCTTCCTGGAGTGGCGGCTGCCCCGGCGCCTGGCGGTTGCTCCAGTGCAGCGACAGTTGATGGCTGACCGCGTAGCGGTAGCGGCCGGCGCGCAGCTTTTCCAGCACCAGATCCTGGGTGCGCGCATCGTCGCGGCGCAGTCGGCCGATGTCGAACAGCGCTTGCAAGCGGGGATAACTGTAGCCAAGGACGGTACCGATACGCTGGGCCGGCAGCGCCTCGGGAATCGGCGCGAAGCCTTCGCGGGCGACCAGGATGTCGCGTTGCACCAGCAGCGCGACGCTCCAGCGATAGCCGGGGAAGTCGTGGCTGAGCCAGGCGGGGCTGATGTAGCAGCGGACATCGATTTCGCCAGCGTTCATCGCCTGCTCGATGCGCCCGCGCGGGTAGGGGTGGTAGAGCGCCTTGCGGCCGACCTGCCGGGCAAGGGAGCGGGTGATGTCGTAGACGATGCCGTCGATCGGCTGGCCCCGTTGCAGGCGGACCAACGGCATGCTCCAGCTTTCCATCACCGAGAAGCGCAATGGCGTCGCGTCGGTCTCCGCGGCCGTCGCTGGCAGGGCCGCGAGCAACTGCAGCAGGAGCAGCGCAGGTGCGCCGAAATGAGGCATGAACGATGTCAGGGAAGGTAGAGTCATTGCCACCGACGAGGGCTGCTGAAGGGCCAGGGGAATTCTTAGCACGCAGTTTGCCAAGTCGGCGAGCGCAGAAGGGGTAAATTGCGCTAGCATTGGCCGACTTGTGCTTCCCTTCTGCGACGGTTTTCGATGAGTTATCAAGTTCTTGCGCGTAAATGGCGTCCCCGTTCCTTCCGTGAAATGGTCGGCCAGACCCATGTGCTCAAGGCTCTGATCAACGCCCTGGACAACCAGCGGCTGCACCATGCCTACCTGTTCACCGGTACCCGCGGGGTCGGCAAGACCACCATCGCGCGGATCCTGGCCAAGTGCCTGAACTGCGAGACCGGGGTCAGCTCCACGCCGTGCGGCGAATGCTCGGTCTGTCGCGAAATCGACGAAGGCCGCTTCGTCGACCTGATCGAAGTGGACGCCGCGAGCCGGACCAAGGTCGAGGATACCCGCGAGCTGCTCGACAACGTGCAGTACTCGCCGACCCGCGGACGCTACAAGGTCTACCTGATCGACGAAGTGCACATGCTTTCGTCGCACAGTTTCAATGCGCTGCTCAAGACCCTCGAGGAGCCGCCACCGCACGTCAAGTTCCTGCTGGCCACCACCGACCCGCAGAAGTTGCCGGTGACCATCCTCTCGCGCTGTCTGCAGTTCTCCCTGAAGAACATGCCGCCGGAGCGGGTGGTCGAGCACCTGACCCACGTGCTCGGAGCCGAGAACGTGCCCTTCGAGGATGACGCCCTGTGGTTGCTCGGGCGCGCCGCCGACGGCTCGATGCGTGACGCCATGAGCCTGACCGACCAGGCCATCGCCTTCGGCGAGGGCAAGGTGCTGGCCGCAGACGTGCGGGCGATGCTCGGTACCCTCGATCACGGCCAGGTCTATGGCGTGCTCCAGGCCTTGCTGGAGGGCGATGCGCGCGCCCTGCTCGAAGCGGTGCGCCACCTGGCCGAGCAGGGGCCGGACTGGGGCGGCGTGCTTGCCGAAATACTCAACGTGCTGCACCGCGTCGCGATCGCCCAGGCCCTGCCGGAAGCGATCGACAATGGCCAGGGCGACCGCGAGCGGGTGCTGGCCCTGGCCCAGGCGTTGCCGGCGGAAGACGTACAGTTCTATTACCAGATGGGCCTGATCGGCCGCCGCGACCTGCCGCTGGCGCCCGATCCGCGTAGCGGCTTCGAGATGGTGTTGCTGCGGATGCTCGCGTTCCGCCCGGCGGACGCCGACGGCGCGCCGAGGACGCCGCTAAAGGACCTGGGGATCAGCAAGGCCACGACTGATCCCGCCAACTCCCCCGTGGCCGGCGCGGCCTCGCCTGCGCCGGTCGCTACCGTTGCTCCCGCGCCTGTCGTGGCTGCGCCCGTCGAAGCCCCGGCTGCCCCGCCGGCAGCGCCATCCGCGCCGCCGGTGGCGGTCGAGGCGCGCGTCACGGAAGCGGTTGTCGAAGAGCCCGCCGCTGCGGCAGAGGTCGTCGACTTGCCCTGGGAAGAGCCGGCGCCGAGCCTCGCTGCCGAGCCCGAGCCCGAGCCCGAGCCCGAGCCCGAGCCCGAGCCCGAGCCCGAGCCCGAGCCGCTAGCCGTGGAGGCTCCCTCGATCCCTCCGGCAGTGGCGGTCGAGGCGGTGGTGGAAACCGTTCTGGAAGCCCTGCCGGCTGCGTTGCCGGTAGCACCTGACGAGCAGGACGAGCAGGACGACGAGCCACCGCCCGCAGACGACTACTACGAAGTCGACATGGATACCCTGGCCTACCTGGATGCCGCGCCCGAGCCTGACGTGGTCGTGGTGGAGGAGCCGCTGCCGGCGGCGAAGCCGGCCACCGGCCTGGCCGCGGAGTGGCTGGAGCTGTTCCCGCGGCTCGGCCTCGGCGGCCTGACCGCCAGCATCGGTGCCAACTGTACGCTGGTAGCTGCCGACGGCGACCACTGGCATCTGCATCTCGATCCGGGCCAGAGCGCGCTGTTCAACGCCACCCAGCAGCGGCGGCTGAACGATGCGCTGAACCAGCACCTGGGGCGCACCCTCAAACTGGAGGTGACCCTGCAGAAGCCTGAGCAGGAGACCCCGGCCCAGGCAGCGGCACGCCGGCGTGCCGAGCGCCAGCGGGCGGCCGAGGCATCGATCGATGCCGACCCGTTGGTCCGGCAGTTGCGCGAGCAGTTCGCCGCGGTGGTCCGTGACGGTACCATCGAACCTTTGGAAGCCAAGGCCTGACCGGCGCTTGGCGCACGCAACAAGACGACATTCGAGGTGAAGAACATGATGAAAGGTGGCATGGCCGGCCTGATGAAGCAGGCGCAGCAGATGCAGGAAAAGATGCAGAAGATGCAGGAAGAACTGGCCAACGCCGAAGTGACCGGGCAATCCGGCGCCGGTCTGGTCAGCGTGGTGATGACCGGGCGCCACGACGTCAAGCGCGTCAGCCTGGACGACAGCCTGATGCAGGAAGACAAGGAAATCCTCGAAGACCTGATCGCGGCCGCGGTCAACGATGCGGTGCGCAAGATCGAGCAGAACAACCAGGAAAAGATGTCCGGCTTCACCTCGGGCATGCAACTGCCGCCCGGCTTCAAGATGCCCTTCTGATCCCGCGTTCGTGCCGGGTCCGCCTTCTTCGGACGGCGCCCGGCAGCCATTCCCCTCCCTCTATCCGACGAGTCCTGCATGAGTTTCAGCCCGCTGATCCGCCAACTGATCGAGTCCCTGCGCATTCTTCCCGGTGTCGGGCAGAAGTCGGCCCAGCGCATGGCGCTGATGCTGCTGGAGCGCGATCGCAGCGGCGGCCTGAAGCTGGCCCAGGCGTTGACCGCCGCGATGGAAGGGGTCGGTCATTGCCGGCAGTGCCGTACCCTCAGCGAGGAGGAGTTGTGCCCGCAGTGCGCCGACCCGCGACGCGACGACTCGCTGCTCTGCGTGGTGGAAGGCCCGCTGGACGTATTCGCGGTGGAGCAGACCGGCTACCGCGGCCGCTATTTCGTGCTCAAGGGACACCTGTCGCCGCTCGACGGCCTGGGGCCGGAGGCGATCGGCATTCCCGAACTGGAAGCGCGGATCAGGGACGGAGCCTTCAGCGAGGTGATCCTCGCCACCAACCCCACCGTGGAAGGCGAGGCCACCGCCCACTATATCGCCCAGCTACTGGCCGGCCGCGGCCTGACCTTGTCGCGTATCGCCCATGGCGTGCCGCTGGGTGGCGAGCTGGAGCTGGTCGATGGCGGCACCTTGGCCCACGCCCTGGCCGGACGGCGGCCGATCTCCTGAGCTCTGTGCCTCCCGTATCCATAGGACGGGCGGCCTATACGCCCTCGCCGATGGCCAGTTTCCCGTATTGAAAACCAAGCAAGCGCTAGGTAAGTTCTGAGGCTCCCATCAGGAGCCCGGCCATGACTGACTTCCAGCAGTACTTCGACGAGTCCCATCAACTGATCCGGGATTCGGTGCGCCGTTTCGTCGAGCGCGAGGTGTTGCCGTACATCGATGAATGGGAGGAGGCCGAGGAATTTCCCCGCGAACTCTATCTCAAGGCCGGCGCGGCCGGGATCCTCGGCATCGGCTACCCGGAAGCCTACGGTGGCAGTTGCGAAGGCGATCTGTTCGCCAAGGTGGCGGCCAGCGAAGAGCTCATGCGCTGCGGTTCCGGCGGCTTGGTCGCCGGGTTGGGATCGCTGGATATCGGCTTGCCTCCGGTGGTCAAGTGGGCCCGTCCCGAGGTGCGCGAGCGGGTAGTGCCGGCGGTGCTGCGCGGCGAGAAGATCATGGCCCTGGCGGTCACCGAGCCCTCTGGCGGCTCCGACGTGGCCAACCTGAAGACCCGTGCGGTGCGCGATGGCGATCACTATCGCGTCAGCGGCAGCAAGACCTTCATCACCAGCGGCGTGCGCGCGGACTACTACACGGTGGCGGTGCGTACCGGCGGCGAGGGTTTCGCCGGCATCAGCCTGCTGCTGGTGGAGAAGGGCACTGCCGGGTTCAGTGTCGGCCGCAAGCTGAAGAAGATGGGCTGGTGGGCGTCGGATACCGCCGAACTGTTCTTCGACGACTGCCGGGTGCCTGCGGAAAACCTCATCGGCGTGGAGAATGCCGGCTTCGCCTGCATCATGGCCAATTTCCAGAGCGAGCGCCTGGCCCTGGCGGTGATGGCCAACATGACCGCGCAACTGGCTCTGGAGGAGTCGCTGCGCTGGGCGCGCGAGCGAGAAGCGTTCGGCAAGCCGATCGGCAAGTTCCAGGTGCTGCGCCATCGTCTCGCGGAAATGGCCACGCAACTGGAGGTTTCCCGGGAGTTCACCTATCGCCAGGCAGCGAAGATGGCCGCCGGCAAGAGCGTGATCAAGGAGATATCGATGGCCAAGAACTTCGCTACCGATGTCGCCGATCGCCTGACCTATGATGCCGTGCAGGTGCTCGGCGGCATGGGCTACATGCGCGAAAGCCTGGTGGAGCGGCTGTATCGCGACAACCGGATTCTCTCCATCGGCGGCGGTTCGCGGGAAATCATGAACGAGATCATCGGCAAGCAGATGGGGTTGTAGGGCCGCGTTCTATCAGGTGAAGTCCAGGTCGTAATGCGCCTGGCCACAGTGCAGGCAGTCGAAGCGGTAGATGGCCGGATTGCCGCCGGGCGTATAGGCGTCGACGAGGCGTTGCCAGGTGATAGCCGGCCAGGCGAAATCGGCGAAGCGCTGCGCCAGGCCCTCGGCTCCCAGTTGCCCGATTTCCTCACGCCCCGCGTCGCCGCGAAAGGCGCAGGCATCCTCGCAGCAAACCAGCCAGCGCTCCTGCTGCCAGGAGGTGTAGCCGGGCGTGCGCTCGCAGACTTCGGTGACGATATCCGCGGCGACGCCGGCGTCGAGCAGCGGATAGTCGTCGGAAAAGCTCGCTTCGTAGCGCGCGGCCGCGCTGCCGTCGGCTATGCACCAGGGGCAAAGGCTGCCGGGCGGCAACTCGTGGCGGGAATAGGGCGAACCGGTGTAGACGTAGCCACGAGCCTTGCCACAGCACTGGCAGGTGGTGGCGGAAGCCTCGATGCTGCCGCTGGCGAGCGGTTCGGGATGGTAGCGGAAGTGAGGAAGGGGAGGGTTCATGACGGCCGTACCCTGGAGACTGGCCGTCGAGTATGACGTGCCGGGCAGCCTAGCGGCTACCCGGCGGGCCTGTTCACTCGCTGGCTTCGCGGGCGCCCTGGGGGCTCTTCGGGCGCGGCGCGAAGCGCGCTGCCAGGCGCATGCTGGCGGTGACCAGGCGCTGGTAGAGCACTGGTGCCAGGCGCAGCATCACGTCGATCGCGTGGGCGTCGGTGCCGATCAGGATGCGCCGGCTGTCGCGCTGCACGCCGCGCAGGATGACCTGGGCGGCCTTCTCCGGGGTGGTCCGCAGCAACTGGTCGTTGAATTGCTCGCGAGCCTTGTCCGGAGCCTGGCCGGTGACCTTGGCCATGCTCTCGTTCATTCGCGCGGTCTTGGCGATGTTGGTCTTGATCCCGCCGGGATGCACGCAACTGGCGGAGACGCCGGAGTCCTCCATGTCCAGTTCCTGGCGCAACGACTCGGTGAAGCCGCGCACCGCGTACTTGGTGGCGTTGTAGGCGCTCATGCCGGGCTGGGCGAACAGCCCGAAGACGCTGGAGACATTGACCACGTGGCCGTTGCCGGAGGCCTTCAGGTGCGGAAGGAACGCCTTGGTACCGTTCACCACGCCCCAGAAGTTGATGTTCATGATCCACTCGTATTCCGAGTAGTCGCTGCCTTCCACGGTACCTGCGTGGGCGACGCCCGCGTTGTTGAAGATCAGGTTCACCCGGCCATGTTCGCTGGCCGCCTTGTCGGCCCAGGCCTGCACCTGCTCGCGGTCGGCCACGTCGACGACCGCGGTGGAGACGCGTACCCCGCTGCTGGCGAGCAATTGGCGGGTTTCCTCGAGAGCTGCGGCATTGACGTCGGCCAGGGCCAGGTGACAACCCTGCCTGCCCAGCTCCACGGCCAGGGCGCGACCGATGCCCGAGCCTGCGCCGGTGATGGCGGCGACTTTGTTTTCGAACGACTTCATGCGGGTACCCCTTCGGCCTGTTGGCGGGCTTCGTTGCTCAGGGCGGCGAGCGGTGTCGTGGTGAGGTGGTAGGCGGAGGCGTCGAACTGCCGGGTCAGGGCACGGAAGCGCCAGGTGAATCCCGGCCACAGGGTGCAGTTGCGGCCGCTGACCGGATGCAGGTACCAGCTCTTGCAACCGCCCACGCTCCAGACGCTGCGGTCCAGCTTGCGCTGGAGGTATTCGTTGTAGCGTTCCTGCACCGGGGCCTTGACCTCGAGACTGAGCAGTTCGCGGCGCTTCATCAGCTTCAGCGCATCGAGGACGTAGGCGATCTGCGACTCGATCATGTAGACCATCGAGTTGTGGCCGAGGCCGGTGTTCGGTCCCATCAGGAAGAACAGGTTGGGGAAGCCGGCGGTGGTAGTGCCCTTGTAGGCTTCCGGGCCCTTGGTCCAGCTGTCCAGCAGGTCGCGGCCGTCGCGACCGAAGACCACTCCGCGGGGGATAGGGTCGTTGGCGGTGAAGCCGGTACCGAAGATGATCGCGTCGACCTCGCGTTCCCGGCCGTTGCCGTCGACGATTCCATTGGCGGTGACGGCGCGGATGCCTTCGGTGATCACCGTGGAGTTGGCGGCAGCCAGGGCCGGGTAGTAGTTGTGCGACATGAGGATGCGCTTGCAGCCGATGGTGTAGTCCGGCGTGACCTTGCGGCGCAGTTCCGGATCCTTGATCTGCTTGTGGATGTGGCGGATCGCCAGGCGCTGCACCAGCTTCATTACCTGCGGGGCGAAGGTGAAGCCCAGCACCCGCCCTTCGAGCAGGCTGTAGAGGCCGCCGCGCCAGAGCTTCTGCACCAGCGGGAAGCGCCGGAAGCGCCGGCGCTCGGTTTCGCTGATTGCCCGGTCGGGTTTGGGCAGGATCCATGGCGGAGTGCGCTGGTAGAGATCGAGCGCGGCCACCAGCGGCTGGATCTCCGGGACGAACTGGATCGCCGAGGCGCCGGTGCCGATCACCGCCACGCGCTTGCCCTTGAGGTCGTAGTCATGGTCCCACTGCTGGGAATGGAAGACCTTGCCCTGGAAGTTCTCCAGGCCATCGAGGCGTGGATAGGCCGGGGTGGACAGGCCGCCCATGCCGGAAACCACGGCGTTCGCGGTGTAATGGTTGCCCTGGGCGTCATGCAGGTGCCAGAGGCTTTGCCGCTCGTCCCAGGCCAGTTTGCCGATCTCGGTGTTCAGCAGGGTCTTTTCCTGCAAGCGGTATTTTTCCCAGCACTTCTCCAGATAGGCGCGGATTTCCGGCTGGCGGGCGAACATCCGCGTCCACTCCGGGTTCGCTTCGAAGGAGAAGGAATAGACGTGGGATTGCACGTCGCAGGCGCAACCAGGGTAGTTGTTGACTCTCCAGGTGCCGCCGACGCCGGCGTCCTTTTCGAAGATCAGGAAGTCGTCCTCGCCTTCCTGGCGGAGACGGATCGCCATCCCCAGCCCGGAGAAACCGGTGCCGATGATGGCGACCTTGCAGTGCCGGGCGGCGGCAGGGGTGGGTTGGGTACTCATGGCCAAGCTCCTGTTATGATTGTTTGCTGGCGTATACACTCGTCTACCTGCGAATGTAGACATCTGTATACTTCAGGGTCAAGCCAACCTTAGGTAGGGTCGGCGCGGCGCAACGGCCGAACTTGTGGCGCATGGAAACAACCAGGTGGAACATGAGCGATATGAACGAAACGAAGGACAGGGTTGCCGACGCTCCCGGCAAACGCGCCTTGCTGGAGGCGGCCTTGCGCCTGGGCAGCAGCAGCCGCAGCCTGGGGGCCATCGGCTTGCGCGAGCTGGCGCGCGAGGCGGGCCTGAATCCGAACACCTTCTATCGGCATTTCCGCGATATCGACGATCTTGGCCTGACCATGATCCGCGACATCTCTACCCAGCTGCGCCAGCCGCTGCGCCAGCTTCGCCGCGAGGCCGCGACTCGTGCGGCGCCCAGCGCCCGAGCGCAGACGACGCCGTTCGGGCTGGACCTGGAAAGGGGGCGGCGGGTCTGCCGGGAGACGGTGCGGCTGTTCTTCGACTTCGTGGAGAGCAATCCCGCCGCGTTCATCGTCGGCGTGCGCGAACTGCATGGGGCTTCGCCGGTGCTGCGTGGTGCCCTGCGTCAGATCATGGATGAGTTCGCCGAGGACATGTCGGAGGACATCATCGAATTCAGGTTGTTGCCGGCGGTGAGCGAGGCGACCATCCGCCGCCTCTCCAGCCTGATCGGCCGCCAGCTGTTTCAGTTGTCGCTGGACTATATCGGCCAGCCGGAGCGGCGTCGGGAAATCTGCGCCTTGGGTGAGGAACAGATACTGCTGTTGTTCACCGGCGCCGCGGTCCTGCAGATGATGGGCGTTTCGTTGGACGCCGAGGCGTCAGGCCAGCTTGAGCAGGCTCATGCCGGCCAGCAGCAGCAACAGGCCGAGCCAGCCGCGCCAGGCCAGGCGCTGGCCGAACAGCGCCCAGCCCATGGCGACGGTGGCGAGGATGCCGAAGCCGCCCCAGATCGCATAGGCGAGTGACAGCTCGATGTCCTTCACCGCCTGCGCCAGCGCGGTGAAGGCGGCCATCACGCAGAGGATCGAGGCGATCCCGAGGCCGCGCCTGCGGAAACCGTCGGAGTATTTCAACAGCAGGTTGGCGACGACCTCGAGGGCGATCGCCAGGCCGAGCCAGGCGAAGGGAATCCAGTTCAGGGTCAGCATGTGACGGCCTCCCCACGGGGCTGCGCCGGCGTGCCGCTGGCGTTGCGGGTGCCGGACTTGATCAGCAGGATGCCGGCGATCATCACGCCGAGGCCGACGGCCTTGTACAGGCCGATGCTTTCGCCCAGCCAGGCGACGCTGACCGCCGTGATCAGGACGATGCCAATGCCTTCCCAAAGGGCGTAGGCGACTCCGACGGGGACACGCTTGACCGCCAGGGCGAGGAAGAAATAGGACAGGCCGATCATCCCGTACATCAGCAGCATGCCTGCGACAGGGGCGTGGGTGGCGGCCAGTTTCATCGAGGTGGTGCCGATCACTTCGGCGCCGATAGCCAGTAACAGATAGATCCAGGAACGCATGTTGCCCTCCCATGGGCACCGCGGAATGGAGGCCGCGGCCAAAGATGACGAAGAGCGGTGGCGAGGGGCGGGAAAGACCGCGAAGCGCAGGGGCGGTCGCCACCGACAGCAGGTGTCGAGGGAGGGAGCTAGAGGTCGCCGGTCCAGTGACGCTCGCGGGAGACCAGACGGGAAGTGGGGAGAGGTAATGCCTTAGTGTTCAACATAATGAACATGATATTACCTCAGGGCATCGTAAAAAGCCAATCGATAGGAATTGACTAATTATTTCCTCCGTAAAATGGCGGATTCAGGAACGGTAGTCGAAACGGAGGCTTTTCCTTGTGCAATATCCTGTTCTTCTCTCGAATAAGAAACGCCAGGCGGGGCCTGGCGTCGGGGGCGGAGCGGCACTGGTGGAGGCGGGCTTCAATCGGCGAAGGCCAGTTTGTCCTTCCAGTATTTCTCCAGTTTCGCGGTGTCGTGGTCGCTGGGGTGGAAGCCCGGCCGGTAGTAGTCCAGGTAGGGCAGCAGCAGGCGGGTGAAGAAGCCCTTGCGCAGGCCGAACAGGGTGCCCAGGCCATGCTTCCAGGAGCGCCAGTTGAACAATTGGCCGTCCTTGCGTAGCAGGTCGAGCTGGAACCAGCCGATGACGCCGAAGAACATCAGGGTGGTCAGCATCATCACCAGAACCCGGGTGAAGTAGCCGCCGTAGACTTTCTGGTACACATCGTAGGCGACGTTCTTGTGTTCGTTCTCCTCGATGGCATGCCACATCCACAGCTTGTACATCTTCGGCGACTGCATCTGGATGGTCAGGTCTTCGCGCTTGAGCAGCTGCGCGGCCATGGTCGCGGTGAAATGCTCGAGGGCGCAGGTGATCGCCAACTGGTGTTTCCTGGTGGTGACCTTGCTGACGTTTTCCAGCAGGACCTTGATCCGCAGTTCGAGGCACTCCAGGTCGACCCCGTGCTCCTCGGCATATTCGTTGTAGGCGGCATGCTCCTTCGAGTGCATCGCCTCCTGGCCGATGAAGGCGCTGACGTCCTTCTTCAGTTGCGGATCCTCCAGGCGGTCGCGCACCGCGCGCACGCTATCGACGAAGAATTTTTCGCCGTAGGGGAAGAGCGAGGACAGGTTGTTCATGAACTGGGTCATGAAGGGTTGGCCGTCCCACCAGTACTTCGGGGTTTCGCTGAAGCTGAAATCCATCCGCCGCACGGGGAAATTGGCGCGAACCGGGGAGGCGGTGCCAGTGGCAGTCATGGCTAACTCCTTTTGTTGTTCTGGGGAGGGGAAACGCGCAGGTTTCCTCGGGTTCCCTATGGCGAGCTCGCTATAACACCTCTGAATGTGTCATTAGCTGATGTAATTATTGCAGGATTGTCCAACAGCGGGAGGTCATTCCTGGCCATTTCGAAGTCATTAATGGCCAGGTCGGCTCGACCAGACGGAAGATGGGGCGCAAGGAGCGAACGCGGGGCGCCAGGGCGCGCCCCGGCGTATCAACGCTCGTCGAGAGCGAACGCGGTGAGACTGAAGGTGGAGATGCCGGCGTCCTGCAGGCGAGTGGAGCCGCCGAGTTCCGGCAGGTCGATGATCGCCGCGGCCTCGAAGACCCTGGCCCCGAGGCGTCGTACCAGGCTCGCGGCCGCCAGCAGGGTCCCGCCGGTGGCGATGAGGTCGTCGAAGATCAGTACGCTGTCGCCTTCGCAGAGGCTGTCGGCATGTACTTCGAGGAAGGCCTCGCCGTATTCGGTCTGGTAGCCCTCGGCGAGTACGTCGGCGGGTAGCTTGCCCTGCTTGCGGAACAGGACCAGCGGCTTGTTCAGCGCATAGGCCACCGCCGAGCCGATGAGGAAGCCGCGGGCATCCATGGCGCCGATGTGGCTGAAATCGGCCTCGATGTAGCGCTGGACGAAGCTGTCCACGGTCATGCGCAGCGCGCGTGGCGACTGGAACAGCGGGGTGATGTCGCGGAACACCACGCCGGGCTTGGGAAAGTCCGGCACGGCGCGGATCTGCGACTTGAGGGTGAACTCGTCGAAAATCATGGAAGATCCTGGGCTGGGCGTTTTTCGGGGCCCATCATACAACGGGCCCGCGCTGAGGCGGGCCCGTTGGCGGTTCGCAGGCGCTTCAGCCTTCCAGCTGGCCGCCGGCGAGGGCGCACAGCTCGATGGAGTCGAGGATGTGCACTTCCTTGCCTTCCGCGCTGATCAGGCCGTTCTGCTGGAAGCGGGTGAAGACCCGCGACACGGTTTCCACGGCCAGGCCGAGATAGTTGCCGATCTCGTTGCGCGACATGGCCAGGCGGAACTGCTGGGCGGAGAAGCCACGGGCACGGAAGCGCGCCGACAGGTTGACCAGGAAGGTGGCGATGCGCTCGTCGGCAGTCTTCTTCGACAGCAGCAGCATCATCTGCTGGTCATCGCGGATTTCCCGGCTCATCAGGCGCATCAGTTGGCGGCGCAGTTGCGGCAGCTGCTCGGACAGTTCGTCCAGGCGCTCGAAGGGAATCTCGCAGACCGAGGTGGTTTCCAGGGCCTGGGCGGATACCGGATAGGTCTCGGTATCCATCCCGGACAGGCCGACCAGCTCGCTGGGCAGGTGGAAGCCGGTGATCTGCTCTTCGCCGGCATCGGTGATGCTGAAGGTTTTCAGGGCGCCGGAGCGCACGGCAAAGACCGAGCCGAAAGGATCGCCCTGGCGGAACAGGAATTCGCCTTTCTTCAGGGGACGACCGCGCTTGACGATCTCGTCCAGCGAATCCATGTCTTCCACGGTCAGCGACAGGGGGAGGCACAGCGGGGCCAGACTGCAATCCTTGCAGTGTGCTTGGGGCAGTGCGCGCACCTTGATGGTTTCGGCCATTGAGGGGTCCTTGCTAGGTTAAAGGCACAACAGGAGTAAGGGTAACGCAGCCGCGATGCGGGTGCCAGCCATAGGTCTGGCAACGACCATTTCTGACAGGCCGATGGCGTTTCCAATCAGTGACTTGCGTCAAACAACTGCGACTACCTGTCGCACCCTGTCAAGGGGCGACGAAAAGGGGGCTCAAGTTCGCGACGCGTGGGCCGATCCAATGGAAGAATTCCATTTTTCCCGGAGTGACTGGAATGTTGACCCTCAGTGGCTGGATCACCACCCAGGTGCCGCCCTCATCGCGCGCCGCCGCGGACGCCAAGGCCGCGCGGACCGGCACCGCCGAGCAGGCGGAAGACCCGGCCGCCGGTACCGACGCCGCCGATCAGCATGTACAGCTTTCCCAGGCAGGGCGCGAGCTGGCCGCCACCATGGGGGTGCCGGTGGAGGAGGAGGACGAGGATATCCCGCAGGAGTTGCGGCCGATGGTGAAGATGATCCGCGAGTTGAAGAAGAAGATCGAAGAGAAGCTCAGGGAGCTGCAGGAGGCCATGAGGTCGTCCGATCCGGGGGCGAAGGAGGCTCGCGTGCCTGAGTTGCAGAAGGAGTTGCAACAACTCAACTCCGCCCTGCAGACGGCAACGGCAGCGATGGCATCGGCCATCAAGGAGATGGGTATCAGCGACCCGGCGCTGATCATGAAGGTCATGGGCAGCCGGTAGAAGGGGCGGGGATTCACCGCCCTGTCGTGCGGGCAGGGCGGTGCGCTTTCAGATCACCCGGGAGAAGCGCTGCCGGTTGAGGCTGGGCAGGTAGCGGTCGAACAGCATGCAGATCGAACGCACCAGCAGACGCCCGGAGGAGGTGATGTCGATGCCCTTGGCGTCCAGGCGGATCAGGCCGTCGGTGGCGAAGCGTTCGAGGTCGGGCCACAGCTCGGCGAAGTAGCTGCGGAAGTCGATGCCGAACTCCGTCTCGATATCCTCGAAGGCCAGTTCGAAGTGGCAGATCAGTTGCTGGATCACCGCGCGCCGCACCCGGTCGTCGCTGTTGCAGTGCAGGCCGCGACGGATCGCCAACTGGCCGTTGTCGAGGCTGGTCTGGTAGTCGTTGATGTCGCTGCTGTTCTGGCTGTAGAGGTCGCCGATCTGGCTGATCGCCGAGACCCCGAGACCTACCAGGTCACAGTGCCCGTGGGTGGTGTAGCCCTGGAAATTGCGTTGCAGGGTGCCGTCTTCCTGGGCGCTGGCCAGCTCGTCGTCGGGCAGGGCGAAGTGATCCATGCCGATATAGCGGTAGCCCGCCGCGGCGAGTTGCTCGGTGGTGCGCTGGAGCATTTCCAGCTTCTGGCCCGGGCTCGGCAGGTCGTCGGCGTTGATCCGCCGCTGCGGCATGAAACGCTCGGGCAGGTGGGCGTAGTTGAACACCGAGAGGCGATCCGGCTGTAGCGCGATCACTTCGTCGACCGTGCGGGCGAAGCTGTCCGGCGTCTGTTTCGGCAGTCCGTAGATCAGGTCGAGGTTGATCGAGCGGTACTGCAGGGTGCGCGCGGCCTCGACGATGGTACGGGTCTCCTCCGGGGTCTGCATGCGGTTGACCGCCTTCTGCACCTCCATGTCGAAGTCCTGTACGCCGAGGCTGACGCGGTTGAAACCGAGTTCGCGGAGCAGGCCCATGGTCGACCAGTCGGCTTCGCGCGGGTCGATCTCGATGCCGTAGTCGCCCGAATCGTCGTCCAGCAGGTTGAGGTGGGTGCGCAATTGCGACATGAGTTCGCGCAACTGGCCGGGACTGAGGAAGGTCGGGGTTCCGCCACCGAAGTGCAGTTGCTCGACCACCTGCTCGCGGGAGAGGTGGCGGCTGACGATCTCGATCTCGCGGACCAGGCGCGCAAGGTACGGCGCGCTGCGCCCGCGATCCTTGGTGATCACCTTGTTGCAGGCGCAGTAGTAGCAGATGTTGGCGCAGAACGGGATGTGCACGTAGAGCGACAGGGGGTGTCCGGCCTTCCGGCTGTCGCGCAGGGCGTGCAACTGGTCGAACGGGCCGATGCCTTCGTGGAACTGCACGGCGGTCGGATAGGAGGTGTAACGCGGGCCGGAAAGGTCGTAGCGCCGAATCAGGTCAGCGTCCCAGCGAATGGTGTCGAGCATGCCAGAGATCCCCAGTTGGCGAGCTTTAGTCGGGAAGTCTAGGGATTGCGCCGGGAAGGCCTGTTGATTTGTATCAAGCGGGTGAATGTATACAGGATGTGTCGCCCGATGTTGGGACGGGCGTCCGTCAATGCCCCATCAGCCAGGCCTGGTGCGGTCCTGGGAGGGTCCAGAGGCCGAAGAGGATGACCATCAGGCCGCCCACGATGCGTACGCCGCGACGGCGCAGCAGGGCGGTCACCCGTTCGGCGGCCATGCCGGTGGCCAGCAGAACCGGCCAGGTGCCGAGGCCGAACGCCAGCATCAGCAGCGCGCTGTCCAGTGCCGATCCCTGGCTGGTGGCCCAGAGCAGGGTGCTGTAGACCAGCCCGCAGGGCAGCCAGCCCCAGATCGCTCCGAGCAGCAGGGCCCGTGGCAGACTGGAGACCGGCAGCAGGCGCCGGGCGAAGGGTTCCAGGTGGCGCCAGAGGCCGCGACCGAGCGCCTCGACGCGGGTCAGGCCGCTCCACCAGCCGGCCAGGTAGAGTCCCATGGCGATCAGCAGCAGCCCGGCGACCACCCGCAGCGCGCCGGCCAACGGGGTGCGCGCCACCGCCCAGCCGGCCAGGCCGAGCAGCAGGCCGGCGCAGGCGTAGCTGAGGATGCGGCCGAGGTTGTAGGCCAGCAGCAGGCGCAGACGACGGCCGCGCTGTTCGGCGGGAATGGCCAGGGTCAGGGCGCCCATCAGGCCGCCGCACATGCCCAGGCAGTGGCCTCCCCCGAGCAGGCCGAGGATCAGCGCGGAAACCAGCAGCGGCGCCAGTTCAGCCACGCGGTCGGTCCTCGGGTTTCGACGGCTTCTCCGCTTCGTCGACGCCGGCCTGGTGCTTCGGGTCTTCGTCGTCGAAGAGAATGCTGTGGGCGGGGCCGTCGAGATCGTCGTACTGGCCGCTGTCCACCGCCCAGAAGAACACGTAGATGGCGATGGCGACGATGACGATCGCGACGGGGATCAGGATGTAGAGCGCGGCCATACGGACCTCGGCGAAGGGATTCGGGTCAGCCGCAGGGCGTTGACCACCACCAGCAGCGAACTGACCGACATGCCGATCGCCGCCCAGCCCGGGGTGATCCAGCCGAGCGCGGCGAAGGGCAGGACCAGGCCATTGTACAGGCTGGCCCAGGCCAGGTTCTCGATGATGATATGGCGGGTGCGGCGCGCCAGCCGGAAAGCCTGCACCAGGCTGTCCAGGCGGTTGGACAGGAGCACCGCGTCGGCGCTGGTCTTGGCCAGGTCGGTGGCGCTGCCCATGGCGACGCTGATGTCGGCACCGGCGAGCACCGGTACGTCGTTGACTCCGTCGCCGAGCATCAGCACCCGGCGGCCCTCGCCGTGCAGGCGTTCGAGCATGGCCAGCTTGTCGTCCGGGGTCAGGCCGCCGCGGGCTTCGTCGATGCCCAGTTCGGCAGCGACGCTGGCGACCATCGGCGAGGCGTCGCCGGATAGCAGGAGGGTGCGCCAGCCGCGCGCCTTGCAGGCGGCGAGCAGGGCGGGGGCGTCGCTGCGCAGGCGGTCGTCGAGACCGAACCAGGCCAGCGGTCCCTGCTCGTCGCCGAGCAGCAGCCACTGTCCGGAGTCGCCGGGCATCGCGGGCGTGGCGCTGCCGCCCAGGTTGCTGACGAAGGCGGCCTGGCCGATGCGCAGGCGGCGGCCTTCCACCAGGCCTTCGAGGCCCAGTCCCGGATGGCTTGCGACGCTGTCGGCGGCCTCCGGCGCACGGCCGAAGGCGCGGGCGATGGGGTGTTCGGAACGGTTCTCGAGGGCGGCGGCGAGGGCCAGGCAGCGATCCGCGTCGAGATCGCGCAGGGGTAGCACCTGCTTGAGCGTCAGGCGGCCTTCGGTGAGGGTGCCGGTCTTGTCGAAGATTACCGTGTCGATGTGGTTCAGCCCTTCCAGCACGTGCCCGCGCGTGATCAGCAGGCCGAGCTTGTGCAGGCTGCCGGTGGCCGCGGTGAGCGCGGTGGGCGTGGCCAGCGACAGGGCGCAGGGGCAGGTGGCGACCAGCAGCGACAGCACCACCCAGAAGGCGCGCTGGTGGTCGACCTGCCACCACAGTGCGCCGACCGCTGCGGCGACCAGCAGGACGATGAGCAGGAACCACTGCGCCACCTTGTCGGCCAGTTCCGCCAGGCGCGGCTTGTCCGCCTGGGCGCGTTCCAGCAGGCGGACGATGGCCGACAGGCGGCTGTCGTCGCCAAGGGCGCCGACCTCGACGGTCAGCGGCCCCTCGACGTTCAGGGTACCGCCGGTGACGGTGTCGCCGGCCTGGCGTGGATGGGGCAGGTACTCGCCGGTGAGCAGCGACTCGTCGACGCTGGACTGGCCGTCGAGGATCACTCCGTCGGCCGGCAGCACGGCGCCTGGCGGTACCAGCACGCGGTCGCCGACGCGCAGTTCGCTGAGCAGGATGCGCTCGCCCTGGTTGGCGGCGTCCAGGCGCAGGCAGGACGCCGGCAGCAGGTTGACCAGTTGCGCGGTGGAGGCGGCGGTGCGCTCCCGCGCGCGGCGTTCGAGGTAGCGGCCGGCGAGGAGGAACAGGGCGAACATGCCGACCGCGTCGAAATACAGCTCGCCCTGGCCGGTGATCGTCGACCAGATGCCGGCGACGTAGGCGCCGCCGATCGCCAGCGACACCGAGACGTCCATGGTCAGGTGGCGGGTGCGCAGGTCGCGCAGGGCGCCACGGAAGAACTGGCCGCAGCAGTAGAAGACGATCGGCGTGGTGAGGATCAGGCTGACCCAGCGCAGGATGCGGTCCATGCCGGCGGAAAGGTCGAGGTTGAATTCCGGCCAGGTCGCCATCACCGCCATCATCACCTGGATCCACAGCAGCCCGGCGACACCGAGCTGGCGCAGGGCGCGGCGGTTCTCCATGGCCAGGCGCTCGGTGGCGTGGTCGGGTTGGTAGGGATGGCCGGCATAGCCGATCTGGCGCAGTTCGCCGAGCAACTGGCTGAGCGGCAACTGGCTGTCCTGCCAGCGCACGTGCAGGCGATGGTTGGACAGGTTGAGCCGCGCCTCGGCCACGCCAGGCAACTGGCGCAGGTGCTTCTCGATCAGCCAGCCGCAGGCGGCGCAACTGATGCCTTCGATCATCAGGCTGGTTTCCGCCAGCTCGCCCTCATGGCGGACGAAGCCGCCCTGTACGTCCGGGCGGTCGTAGAGCTGCAACTCTTCGCTGAGCGCCTTGGGCAAGGCTTCGGGGTTGGCGGCGTTTTCGCTGCGGTGCCGGTAGTAGCTTTCCAGGCCGCCGGCGACGATGGCCTCGGCCACCGCCTGGCAGCCCGGACAGCACATGGCCCGCGTCTCGCCGAGCACGCGGGCCTCGAAGCGGCTGCCGGCGGGGACCGGCAAGCCGCAGTGGTAGCAGGGCAGGGGGGCGCTCATGGGCGCTTCGCTTCTGCTCCCTGGAGCGGTTCGTCACCCAGCTCCATGACCACGGTCGGCGATACCACCTCTTCCTCGAACAGGCGCCACTGGCCGCTGCCTTCCTGGCCGAGCAGTTCGACGAAGCGACGGCCCTCGACGGCGTCGGTCAGTTGCCCGACGTAGCGCTCGCGGTCGGAGTTGCTGCGCAGCAGCTCCACGCGGCGGTCCTTCTCCGGCTGGGTCGGCGAGATCAGGTTGAGGGTGAGCTGATCCGGACGGCTGTTGCCGGTCAGGCGCACTTCGACTTCGCCGGTCAGGTCGTCGACCTTGACCTTGGCGTGGACTTGCAGGCGTACGGCCAGGTTCTCGCGTTCCAGGGAGCGGTTGATGCCCTTGCCGGCCTCGTAGTAGTTGTCGGTGACCAGGGTGTCCTGGTTGCGCACCGCGATGGTGACCAGGCTCAGCCCGAGCACCACCGAGGTCGCCAGGAGGGCCACGATGAACCAGGCCCAGAAGTGTTTGTACCAGGGTTGAGGGTGGGTCTCGGACTGCATGCTCAAGTTACTCAACGGGTGCGTGGGCCAATGAAGCGACTCTTCGCTTCTTTATGGATGCTCGGGTCGTCGGCCGACTCGATGGTGAAGACGATCTCGTTGGTGGTCGAAGGCAGCTTCTCCGGCTCGATGGACAGTTCCATCGGCAGGTTGAGGATGTCGCCCGCCGCCACCTTCAGCTCGCGCCGGCCTTCCAGGGTCAGGCCTTCGAGACCCTTGGCGCCGAGGATGTAGGTGTGGTCCTGCTGATCCTTGTTCATGATCTTCAGGCTGTACACGTTCTCGATGCGGCCGAGTTCGTTCTCGCGGTAGAGCACGCGGTCCTTGCTGACGTCGAAGCCGACCAGCGGACGCAGGACCACCGCGGTGATCAGGGCGGAGATCATCAGCACCAGGGCGATGGCGTAGCCGATCAGGCGCGGCCGGGCCAGGTGGGTCTTCTGGCCGTTGAGGTTGTGCTCGGTGGTGTAGCTGATCAGCCCTTTCGGGTAGTTCATCTTCTCCATGATGCTGTCGCAGGCGTCGATGCACGCCGCGCAGCCGATGCACTCGATCTGCAGGCCGTCGCGGATGTCGATGCCGGTCGGGCAGACCTGCACGCACATCGTGCAGTCGATGCAGTCGCCCAGGCCCTGGGCCTTGTAGTCGAGGGACTTCTTGCGCGGGCCGCGCTTCTCGCCACGACGCGGATCGTAGGAGACGATCAGGGTGTCCTTGTCGAACATCACGCTCTGGAAGCGCGCGTAGGGGCACATGTAGATGCACACCTGCTCGCGCAGCCAGCCGGCGTTGCCGTAGGTGGCCAGGGTGAAGAAGCCGACCCAGAAGTAGGCCCAGCCGTCGGCCTGGCCGGTGAGCAGCTCGGGAATCAGCTCGCGGATCGGCGAGAAGTAGCCGACGAAGGTCAGGCCGGTGACCAGGCCGATCAGCAGCCACAGGCTGTGCTTGGCGGTCTTGCGCAGCAGCTTGTTGCCGCTCATCGGAGCCTTGTCCAGCTTGATGCGCTGGTTGCGGTCGCCTTCGGTGACCTTCTCGCACCACATGTAGATCCAGGTCCACACGCTCTGCGGGCAGGTATAGCCACACCAGACGCGACCGGCGAACACGGTGATGAAGAACAGGCCGAAGGCGCAGACGATCAGCAGCCAGGAAAGCAGCATGAAGTCCTGCGGCCAGAAGGTGGCGCCGAAGATGTAGAACTTGCGCTCGGGTAGGTCCCACCAGACGGCCTGGCGGCCGCTCCAGTTGAGCCAGACGGTACCGAAGTAGAGGAGGAAGAGCGCCGCACCGCCCACCATGCGCAGTCGGCGGAAGATACCGGTGAAGGCCCGGGTGTAGATCTTCTCGCGCTTGGCGTAGAGATCGTTGTTATTGGTGTCGCCCTTGGCAGGCGGGGTGACGTCTTGAACGGGAATCTGTTTGCTCATCAGTGCGTACCACGGCAGTGGGGGGCGCCCGGCCGGTACATGCCGACAGGGTCAGAAAATAGTTGCACGCCTACTGATTATACGCCTGATCTATCAGGCTTTTTGCGGTAACTGTGCGACTTTTGGTCGCGTATTGTCCCATTCGCGCTTTTCTTTTGCACAAAATAAAACGGCGCCGGGGTTGCCGGCGCCGTCTGGGTCGTGGGGGAGGGAGCGCTTATTCGGCGCTCTTCTCGCCGTGCGACAGGCTGTATACGTAGGCGGCCAGCAGGTGCACCTTGTCGTTGCCCAGGTGTTCCTGTTGCGCCGGCATCACACCCTGGCGACCGTAGCGGATGGTCTGCTGCAGTTGCGCGAAGCTGGAGCCGTAGATGAACGCGCCGGGGTGGGTCAGATCGGGAGCGCCCATCGCCGGGGTGCCCTTGCCTTCCGGACCGTGGCAGGCGACGCAGGTGGTAGCGAAGACCTGCTTGCCGGCCTCGATGTCTGCCTTGGCGCCTTCCGGCAGCTTACGGCCATCCATCTGGGTGAGGACGAAAGCGGCGACGTTCTTCACGCCTTCCTCGCCGATCACTTCACCCCAGGCCGGCATGGCGGCGTGGCGGCCAGCCATGATGGTGGTCTTGATGGTTTCCGGCTCGCCGCCCCAGCGCCAGTCGGCGTCGGTCAGGTTGGGGAAGCCGTAGGCGCCCTTGGCGTCGGAGCCGTGGCAGATCGAGCAGTTGGAGGCGAACAGGCGACCGCCCATTTTCACCGCCTGCGGATCCTTGGCGACTTCCTCGATGGGCATCGCGGCGAACTTGGCGAAGATCGGGCCGTATTTCTCGTCGGCCTTGGCCATTTCCTTTTCCCACTGGTGGACGCCGGTCCAGCCTTTTTCCTTGTCGGCGAATTCGTCGGCGGACTGGTAGCCCGGCATCAGGCCTTTCCAGGTGCCCAGGCCCGGGTACAGGGCCAGGTAGCCCACGGCGAACACCAGGGTGCCGACGAACAGCATGAACCACCACTTCGGCAGCGGGTTGTCGTACTCCTCGATGCCGTCGTAGGAGTGGCCCACGGTCTCGTCGGTGGTGCTGCTGCGCTGGCCCTTGCGGGTGGCGAAGATCAGCCAGGTCAGCGCCAGCAGGGTGCCGAGGGTGAGAGCTGTAATGTACAGACTCCAGAAGGTCGTCATTCTTTGTTACTCCTAGAAGCTTGCTCGACGTGCTTTTTGGCTTCGGGATCGTCTGCGAAGGGCAGCATCGTCGCTTCGTCGAAGCTCTTCTTGCGCTTGCCGCTGTAGGCCCAGATCACCAGGCCGATGAAGGCGACCATGATCACCACGGTGCCCAGTCCACGCAGAGTCCCGATATCCATCACACTCACCGTTTGCTCTTGATAGAGGTTCCCAGGCCTTGAAGGAACGCCACCAGGGCGTCCATCTCGGTCTTGCCCTTCACGGCTTCACGTGCACCGGCGATGTCCTCGTCGGTGTAAGGCACGCCCAGCTTGCGCAGGACTTCCATCTTGGTGGCGGTGTCCTTGCCATCAAGCTTGTTCTCTACCAGCCACGGGTAGGCAGGCATCTTCGACTCGGGCACCACGTTGCGCGGGTTGTACAGGTGCGCGCGGTGCCAGTCGTCGGAGTAACGGCCGCCGACGCGGGCCAGGTCCGGGCCGGTACGCTTGGAACCCCACAGGAACGGGTGGTCCCAGACGCTTTCACCGGCGACCGAGTAATGGCCGTAGCGTTCGGTCTCGGCACGGAACGGACGGACCATCTGCGAGTGGCAGCCGACGCAGCCTTCGCGGATGTAGATGTCGCGACCTTCCAGTTCCAGGGCGGTACGCGGCTTCATGCCTTCGACCGGGGTATTGGTCACGTCCTGGAAGAACAGCGGAACGATCTGGGTCAGGCCGCCGATGCTGACGGCGATCACCATGAAGATGGCCAGCAGGCCGACGTTCTTCTCGAGTATTTCGTGGTTCTTCATTTACGTCGGGCTCCTCAGGCGATCTGCGCGGCGGCTTCGTATTCGGCCGGCTTGGCAGCACGCACGGTGCGCCAGGTGTTGTAGGCCATCAGCAGCATGCCGGTGAGGAAGAAACCACCGCCGATCATGCGCACGATGAAGCCCGGGTGGCTTGCGACCAGTGCTTCAACGAAGGAGTAGGTCAGGGTGCCGTCCTCGTTGACCGCGCGCCACATCAGGCCCTGGGTGATGCCGTTGACCCACATCGAGGCGATGTACAGCACGGTACCGATGGTGGCCAGCCAGAAGTGCGCGTTGATCAGACCGATGCTGTGCATCTGCGGACGGCCGAAGACTTTCGGGATCAGGTGGTAGAGCGAGCCGATGGAGATCATCGCCACCCAGCCGAGGGCGCCGGCGTGCACGTGGCCGATGGTCCAGTCGGTGTAGTGGGAGAGGGCGTTGACGGTCTTGATCGCCATCATCGGGCCTTCGAAGGTGGACATGCCGTAGAAGGCCAGGGATACCACCAGGAAGCGCAGGATCGGGTCGGTGCGCAGCTTATGCCAGGCGCCGGAGAGGGTCATCATGCCGTTGATCATGCCGCCCCAGCTCGGTGCCAGGAGGATCAGCGACATCACCATGCCCAGCGACTGCGCCCAGTCCGGCAGCGCGGTGTAGTGCAGGTGGTGCGGGCCGGCCCAGATGTACAGGGAGATCAGCGCCCAGAAGTGGACGATGGACAGGCGATAGGAATAGACCGGACGCTCGGCCTGCTTGGGCACGAAGTAGTACATCATGCCGAGGAAGCCGGTGGTCAGGAAGAAGCCCACGGCGTTGTGCCCGTACCACCACTGGACCATCGCATCGGTGGCGCCGGAGTAGGCGGAGTAGGACTTGAACCAGCTCACCGGCAGCGACATGTGGTTGACGATATGCAGCATCGCCGTCACCAGGATGAAGGCACCGTAGAACCAGTTGCCCACATAGATGTGCTTGACCTTGCGCTTGACGATGGTGCCGAAGAACACGATCGCGTAGGTGATCCAGACGATCGCCAGGAGGATGGCCAGCGGCCATTCCAGTTCGGCGTATTCCTTGGAGGTGGTGAAACCCTGCGGCAGGGTCAGCACGGCGCCCACGATCACGGCCTGCCAACCCCAGAAGGTGAAGGCCGCCAGCGTGTCTGAAATCAGTCGGGCTTGCGAGGTACGTTGCACCACGTAGTACGAGGTGGCGAAGAGGGCGCACCCACCGAAGGCGAAGATCACCGCGTTGGTGTGCAGGGGGCGAAGGCGGCCGAAGCTCGTCCACGGCAGGTCGAAGTTCAATTCGGGCCATACCAGTTGGGCGGCGATCAGGACACCGAGACCCATTCCAATGACCCCCCAGACCACCGTCATAACGGCGAACTGGCGGACCACCTTATAGTTATAAGCAGTCTGACTGATTGCTGTGCTCATGCTAGGGGTTCCACGGTTAATGGACTTTTTTAGGGACAAAAAATCGGCGGCAAGTATGGAGAAAGCGGGTGGGCATTGCAACGCGCCAGGCCAGGGGCGACGCCAGTTTGATGCCTGCTTCAGAGCGCTTTCCAAGGCGGCCGTATGGCTTTTTGGCGCTATCCGGGCAAGTGGGTTCGGCCGGTGAAGTTAGGTGTCCCGTCGCTCTGCCGGAGAGGGACGAATGCAGAGCAGCTTAGACGCGATTGAAAAGGAAGGGTAGGAAAGGCGTCCGCTGGTGCGACACTTCGTCGCGCCGCCTGGGACTAAGGTCTGAGACCGGGGGAAGGACCCGCGCCCGGGAGGGCGCGGGTGGGGGGAGGGGTCAGTTGCTGCCCTGGTTGTGCGACAGGTTGTAGATGTAGGCGGCCAGGATGTGCACCTTTTCCTTGCCCAGGTAGGGCTCCTGGGCCGGCATCTGGCCCTGGCGGCCATGGCGGATGGTTTGTTGGAGCTGGGCGTAGCTGGAGCCGTAGATGAACGCGCCGGGGTTGGTCAGGTTCGGCGCGCCGACCAGGGCGGTACCCTTGCCTTCCGGGCCGTGGCAGGCGACGCAGTTGACCGAGAAGATCTGCTTGCCGGCCTCGACGTCGGCCTTGGTGCCTTCCGGCAGCTTCAGCCCGGCGAGTTCGGTGCGGACGTAGGCGGCGACGTTCTTCACCCCGTCTTCGCCGAGGATGTCGCCCCAGGCCGCCATGATCGCGTGGCGACCGCCGAGGATGGTGGTCTCGATGCTCTGCGGGTCACCGCCCCAGCGCCACTCGTTGTCGGCCAGGTTGGGGAAGCCGAGGGCGCCCTTGGCGTCGGAACCGTGGCAGATCGAGCAGTAGGTGGCGAACATGCGGCTGCCCATCTTCATGGCGTGCTCGTCCTTGGCCACTTCCTCGATGGGCATGGCGGCGTACTTGGCGAAGATCGGCCCGTACTTCTCCTGGGCGATGTTCATCTCGCGTTCCCACTGCTTGTCCTGGGTCCAGCCGCCCTCGTAGCCCGGCAGCACGCCTTTCCAGTTACCCAGGCCCGGGTACAGGACCAGGTAGCCGACGGAGAAGACGATGGTGCCGATGTACAGCATGAACCACCACTTCGGCAGCGGGTTGTCGTACTCCTCGATGCCGTCGTAGGAGTGGCCCATGGTCTTTTCGGTAGTACCCTTGGCCTCGCCCTTGCGGGTGGCGAAGACCAGCCAGAGCAGGGCGATCAAGGTACCGACGGTAAGAGCTGTGATGTACAGACTCCAGAAGGTGGTCATTCTTTGTTACTCCTAGAAGCTTGCTCGACGTGCTTTTTGGCTTCGGGATCGTCTGCGAAGGGCAGCATCGTCGCTTCGTCGAAGCTCTTCTTGCGTTTGCCGCTGTAGGCCCAGATCACCAGACCGATGAAGGCGACCATGATCAGCAGCGTGCCGAGTCCTCGCAGCGTCCCGATATCCATTGCCGTCACCGTTTGTTCTTGATCGAGGTGCCGAGCACCTGCAGGTAGGCGACCACGGCGTCCATCTCGGTCTTGCCTTTCAGCGAGTCCTTGGCGCCCTTGATGTCTTCGTCGGTATAGGGCACGCCGAGGGTGCGCATCACTTCGAGCTTCTTCTCGATGTCCTTGCCGTCGAGCTTGTTCTCCACCAGCCACGGGTAGGCCGGCATCTTCGACTCGGGCACCACGTTGCGCGGGTTGAACAGGTGCGCGCGGTGCCAGTCGTCGGAGTAGCGGCTACCGACGCGGGCGAGGTCCGGACCGGTACGCTTGGAACCCCACAGGAAGGGGTGGTCCCAGACGCTCTCGCCGGCCACCGAGTAGTGGCCGTAGCGTTCGGTTTCGGCGCGGAACGGACGGATCATCTGCGAGTGGCAGCCGACGCAGCCTTCGCGGATATAGATGTCGCGGCCTTCCAGTTGCAGCGCGGTATAGGGCTTCATGCCTTCGACCGGGGTGTTGGTCACGTCCTGGAAGAACAGCGGCACGATCTGGGTCAGGCCGCCGATGCTCACGGCCACGGCCATGCATAGCGCCAGCAGGCCGACGTTCTTCTCGAGTATTTCGTGTTTCATGCTCGGCTCCTCAGGCGATCTGTGCGGCGGCTTCGTATTCGGCCGGCTTGGCAGCACTGACGGTGCGCCAGGTGTTGTAGGCCATCAGGAACATGCCGAGCAGGAAGATGAAACCGCCGAGCATGCGCACGATGAAGCCGGGGTGGCCGGCGGCCAGCGCTTCGACGAAGGAGTAGGTCAGGGTGCCGTCCTCGTTGACCGCGCGCCACATCAGGCCCTGGGTGATGCCGTTGACCCACATCGAGGCGATGTAAAGCACGGTACCGATGGTGGCCAGCCAGAAGTGCGCGTTGATCAGGCCCAGGCTGTACATCTTCTCGCGGCCGAAGACCTTCGGGATCAGGTGGTAGAGCGAGCCGATGGAAACCATCGCGACCCAGCCGAGGGCGCCGGCGTGTACGTGGCCGATGGTCCAGTCGGTGTAGTGGGAGAGGGCGTTGACGGTCTTGATCGCCATCATCGGGCCTTCGAAGGTGGACATGCCGTAGAACGCCAGGGACACCACCAGGAAGCGCAGGATCGGGTCGCTGCGCAGCTTATGCCAGGCGCCCGAGAGGGTCATCATGCCGTTGATCATGCCGCCCCAGCTCGGCGCCAGGAGGATCAGCGACATCACCATGCCCAGCGACTGCGCCCAGTCCGGCAGCGCGGTGTAGTGCAGGTGGTGCGGGCCGGCCCAGATGTACACCGCGATCAGCGCCCAGAAGTGGACGATGGACAGGCGGTAGGAGTAGACCGGACGCTCGGCCTGCTTGGGCACGAAGTAGTACATCATGCCGAGGAAGCCGGCGGTGAGGAAGAAGCCCACGGCGTTATGCCCGTACCACCACTGGACCATGGCGTCGGTGGCGCCGGCGTACAGCGAGTAGGACTTGGTGAAGGTCACCGGCAGCTCGAGGTTGTTCACCACGTGGAGCATGGCGACGGTGAGGATGAACCCGCCGAAGAACCAGTTGCCCACATAGATGTGCTTGACCTTGCGCTTGACCAGGGTGCCGAAGAACACCACCGCGTAGGCGACCCAGACCACCGTGATCAGGATGTCGATCGGCCATTCCAGCTCGGCGTACTCCTTGGACGAGGTGTAGCCCAGCGGCAGGCTGATGGCGGCCAGCAGGATCACCAGTTGCCAGCCCCAGAAGGTGAAGGAGGCGAGGGTGTCGGAGAACAGTCGCACCTGGCAGGTGCGCTGCACCGCGTAGTAGCTGGTGGCGAACAGTGCGCAACCGCCGAAGGCGAAGATCACCGCGTTGGTGTGCAGCGGGCGCAGGCGGCCGAAGCTCGTCCACGGCAAGCCGAAGTTCAGGTCGGGCCATACCAGCTGGGCGGCGATCAGGACACCGACGGTCATGCCGACGATGCCCCAGACCACGGTCATGATGGCGAATTGGCGGACCACCTTGTAGTTATAGGCGGACTCTGGGTTAGTGGTGCTCATGCTATGGGCTTCCATCCACGGTTATACGCTATGGCTTTTTCCGGCAGTTGGGATGCCGGGCGTCCCCCCATTGGGGCTGGTCTAATTGGCGTAATTAGCGAGAGGAAGCATGGATAATGGGGCGTTATGAAATATTGATCGGGATCAATTGGCTTCCCGACCCCCACTGCATACGAGGTGTGGCAAGTTGTCGCTGAAATGGAACCGCCCGGCCGGCTCGCTGTCGGCCACCCTGATTCTCGCCCATGGCGCCGGGGCGCCGATGGACAGCCCGTTCATGGAGCGCATCGCCGAACTGCTCGCCGCCCAGGGCATCGCCGTCGCGCGCTTCGAGTTTCCCTACATGGCCCAGCGCCGCGAGGACGGCCGCAAGCGTCCGCCGAATCCGCAGGCGCAGTTGCTCGACTGCTGGCGGCGAGTCCATGCGCAGGTCCGCGAGACCCTGGACGGGCCCTTGGCCCTGGGCGGCAAGTCGATGGGCGGGCGCATGGCCAGCCTGCTGGCCGACGAGCTGGGCGCGGATGCCCTGGTCTGCCTCGGCTACCCGTTCTACGCCGCCGGCAAGCCGGAGAAGCCGCGGGTCGCGCACCTCGCCGGGCTGCGCACGCCGACCCTGATCGTCCAGGGCGAGCGCGACGCCCTGGGCAACCGCGAGGCGGTGGCGGGCTATGCGCTGGCGCCGACGATCCGCCTGCACTGGCTGGCCGCGGCGGACCACGACCTCAAGCCGCTGAAGGCCTCCGGCCTGACCCACGAGCAGCACCTGGCGGCAACGGCGCGGGAGGTGGCCGGCTTCCTTCGCGGGCTCCAGGGCCATTAACGGTTCCTTAAGGCATCCCCTCATAAGCTGCGGCGCAACCACCCTCGCATCGAGGCGTGGGCGACTGACTTCTCTGAGGGGGGAAGACATGAACATGCATGCCGACGGTGAGCAGATCACCGCTATCGATACCCGCGAACGCATCCTGCTGACGGGGGCCACCGGCTTTCTCGGCGGTTCGGTCGCCGCCCAGCTGATCGCCGCCGGGCACGGCGCCAACCTGTCCTTCCTGGTCCGCGCCGAATCCCGCCAGCAGGGGCTCGAACGCCTGCGCGGCAACCTGCTGATGCATGGCGTCGACGAAGCCGACTGCCTGGCACTGCGGGCGGAGCAGATCCTCTGCGGCGATTTCCTCGACACCTCCTGGCTGGCCCGCGAGACGCCGCGCCTGATGCAGGTGGAGCGGGTGATCAATTGCGCCGCCGTGGCGTCGTTCTCGAAGAACCCGACCATCTGGCCGGTCAACGTCGACGGCACTTTCGCCTTCGCCGACGTGCTGAGCCGTTCGAAGCGACTGAAGCGTTTCCTCCACGTCGGTACCGCGATGTGCTGCGGACCGCAGCGAGAGTCGCCGATCAGCGAGTCCTGGGAATTCCCGGCGGCGGAGCAGCAACTGGTGGACTACACCGCGTCTAAGGCGGAAATCGAGCGGCGCATGCGCGAGGAACTGCCGGGCCTGCCCCTGGTGGTGGCGCGGCCATCCATCGTGGTGGGCCACCGTACCCTTGGCTGCCAGGCCTCCGGCAGCATCTTCTGGGTCTTCCGCATGGGCTTCGCCCTGGAAAGCTTCACCTGCGGCCTGGACGAGCAGATCGACGTGATTCCGGTCGACTACTGCGCCGAGGCGCTGATCGGCCTGGCGCTGAAGCCGTGCCTGGGGCACAGCCTCTATCATATCTCCGCCGGCCATCGCGCGGCCTGCACCTTCGGCGAGATCGACGAGGCCTTCGCCCGCGCCAACGGGGCGGCGCCGGTAGGCGAGCGCTACCGCAAGGTGGAGGTGGACGACCTCAAGGAACTGGCGAAGAGCTTCGAGTCGCGCATCGGCCCGGCCAATCCGCGTCTGGTCCTGCGCGCGTTGCGCTTGTACAGCGGCTTTGCCGACCTCAACTACCTGTTCGACAACAGCCGTCTGCTTGAGGAGGGGATCTCCGCGCCGCCGCGCTTCACTGACTACCTCGACGTCTGCGTGCAGTCGTCAAGCGCGGTGAGCATCCCGGCGCAGATGCAATGGGACTTCAAGTGACGGCAGGCGCGGGGAGCTTCCTCCCCGCGGCCTGATCTCAGCGGTTGAAGCGCTCGACCAGGGAATACTGGCTCTGCGCGGTGGTGGTCAGTTCCTCGCTCAGTTTCGCCGTGCGCAGCGCCTCGTCGGAGGTCTGCTCGGCCAGGGCGGCGATGGTGCTGATGTTGCGGTTGATTTCCTCGGCCACCGCGCTCTGTTCCTCCGCGGCGGCGGCGATCTGGGTGGTCATCTCGGTGATGTTGCTGACCGCCTCGCTGATGCCGACCAGCGCGCTGTCGGCTTCCAGCACCCGCTGGACCCCGGCTTCGGCCTGCTGCAGGCCGCTCTCCATGGTATGTACCGCATCGTTGGCGGTGTTCTGCAACTTGGCGATCAGATGGTGGATCTGCTCGGTGGAGGCCGCGGTGCGTTGCGCCAGCGAGCGCACTTCGTCGGCCACCACGGCGAAGCCGCGTCCCTGGTCGCCGGCCCGCGCCGCCTCGATGGCGGCGTTGAGAGCGAGCAGGTTGGTCTGGTCGGCGATGCCCTTGATCACATCGACCACGCCGCCGATCTCGTTGCTGTCCTGGGCCAGGCGACTCACCGCGGCCCCGGTCTCGCCCACCGACTCCGACAGGCGCTGGATGGCGTTGCGCGTCTCCGCGGCGATGTCGCGGCCGCGCGAGGTCAGTTCGTTGGCCTTCTGTGTGGCGTCGGCGGTCAACTGGACATTGTTCGCCACTTCCTGGGTGGTGGCGGCCATCTCGTTGACCGCGGTGGCCACCTGTTCGGTCTCTGCGCGCTGCTGTTCCAGACCGGCGGAGCTGTGGTGGGCCAGGGTGTCGGCCTGGCGCGCCTGTTCGGTGAGGTATTCGGCGGTGTCCTGCAGGCGCGTCAGGCAGGTCTTCAGGCGCGCGTCCTGGCTGAGGATGGCCATTTCCAGGCGCGCCTGGTCGCCGCGGCTGTCGGTGTACATCTGCGCGATCAGCGGGTCGGAGGTGGTCTGTTCGGCGAGCCGCATCAGGCGCTTCAGCCCGCGCTTCTGCCAGCGCAGTCCGGCCAGGCCGAGCGGAACGGCGAGCAGGCCGGCGAGGATGAAGCCCCACCAGGAGTTCAGCCAGATACCGATGAGGAAGCCGATCTGGCTGATCAGGATGAACGGCAGCCAGTCGAGCAGTACCGGCAGCCAGCGGTCGCGCCGGGGGATCGCCGGCTTGCCGGCGCCGAGGCGACGGTAGAGGGCCTCGGCGCGCTGGATCTGTTCGGCGGTCGGCTTGACCCGCACCGACTCGTAGCCGACCACCGCGCCCTGGTCGTAGATCGGCGTGACATAGGCGCTGACCCAGTAGTGGTCGCCGTTCTTGCAGCGGTTCTTGACGATCCCCATCCACGGGCGGCCGGCTTTGAGGGTGGTCCACATGTGGGCGAACACCGCCGGCGGGACGTCGGGGTGACGGATCAGGTTGTGCGGCGCGGACATCAGCTCCTCGCGACTGAAGCCGCTGATGTCGATGAAGGCTTCGTTGCAGTAGGTGATGATGCCTTTGAGATTGGTGGTGGTGATCAGGCGTTGTTCCGCCGGATAGACGCGCTCGTGCTGGGTGATGGGCTGATTGTTGCGCATGGGCCTTCCAAAACAAGTGAAGCATTTACCTCTGCATCGGCGAAAACGCCTTTCACATGAGGGATTTGTGAATGCTTTCACGAGGAAAAACAGATAGCTATTGACCCAAAGCATGAGAACCGACCACGTGGTCGGATAGATGGCGGATTCGCTGATGGAGGTCAATGCGTTACGGTTTCGTGTCGTTCCCGGCGGCGCGCATGGGCTGGGGAGGGGCCTGGCGGATAAGCGCGAGGCGGCCATCCGCCGGTCCTGCGGGGTATCGGCGGATGACGCCGGGGCGTCGTTCGCCCTGCGAAGCGCTCGCGGCCCCGGGCGCCGGAATGAAAAAGGGGTGGCCGAAGCCACCCCTCCGCGCGTACCGCCGCTGCCTCAGAGCATGCTGCGCAGCACGTAGTGGAGGATGCCGCCGGCCTTGAAGTACTCGACCTCGTTGAGGGTGTCGATGCGGCAGAGGACCTTGAAGCTGTCCTGGCTGCCGTCCTCGCGGGTCACTTCCACGCTGAGCGGCATGTGCGGTTTGAGTTCGCCGCCGAGGCCGCGGATGTTCAGCACCTCCTTGCCGGTCAGCTTCAGGCTCTTGCGGTCCTGGCCGTTCTCGAACTGCAACGGCAGCACGCCCATGCCGACCAGGTTGGAGCGGTGGATGCGCTCGAAGCTCTCCGCGATCACCGCCTTCACGCCCAGCAGGTTGGTACCCTTGGCCGCCCAGTCGCGCGACGAGCCGGTGCCGTATTCCTTGCCGGCGACGATCACCAGCGGGGTGCAGTCCTCCTGGTAACGCATGGCCGCGTCGTAGATCGCCAGTTTCTCGCCGCTGGGCACGTACAGGGTATTGCCGCCTTCCTCGCCGCCGAGCATCTCGTTCTTGATGCGGATGTTGGCGAAGGTGCCGCGCATCATCACCTCATGGTTGCCGCGACGGGAGCCGTAGGAGTTGAAGTCCTTCGGTTCCACGCCGTGCTCGCGCAGGTAGCGGCCGGCCGGGCTGTCGGCCTTGATGTTGCCGGCAGGGGAGATGTGGTCGGTGGTCACCGAGTCGCCCAGCACCGCCAGCACCCGCGCCTGCTCGACGTCGGCGATGGCCGGCGGCGCCTCGGCGATGTGTTCGAAGAAGGGTGGATGCTGGATGTAGGTGGAGTCGGCCTGCCACTCGTAGGTGTCCGACTGCGGCACCTGGATCGCCTGCCATTTCTCGTCGCCGGCGAAGACCTCGGCGTACTCCTTGTGGAACATCTCGGTGTCGACCTTCTGGATCGCCTCGGCGATTTCCTTCTGGCTCGGCCAGATGTCCTTCAGGTAGACCGGCTGGCCGTCCTTGCCGGTGCCCAGCGGTTCCTCGCTGAGGTTGATCCGCACGCTGCCGGCCAGGGCGTAGGCCACCACCAGCGGCGGCGAGGCCAGCCAGTTGGTCTTCACCAACGGGTGCACGCGGCCTTCGAAGTTGCGGTTGCCGGAGAGTACCGAGGCGACGGTCAGGTCGGCCTGCTGGATGGCTTTCTCGATCGGCTCCAGCAGCGGGCCGGAGTTGCCGATGCAGGTGGTGCAGCCGTAGCCGACCAGATCGAAGCCGAGTTCGTCGAGGTAGCGGGTCAGGCCGGCGGCCTTGAAGTAGTCGGTGACCACCTTGGAGCCCGGCGCCAGCGAACTCTTCACCCAGGGCTTGCGTTGCAGGCCTTTCTCCACTGCCTTCTTCGCCAGCAGGCCGGCGGCCATCATCACGCTGGGGTTGGAGGTGTTGGTGCAGGAGGTGATGGCGGCGATCACCACCGCGCCGTTCTTCAGGCGGTGGGTCTGGCCGTCGTGCTGGTAGTCGATCTCGCCGAAGGCGGCGTTGGCGCCGACCGCGGTGCCGCCGCCGCCCTCGCTGAGCAGGCGGCCTTCTTCGGTGCTGGAGGGATGCAGTTGCAGGCCGAGGAACTCGTTGAAGGCGCTGGCGACGTTCTGCAGGGCCACGCGGTCCTGCGGGCGCTTCGGTCCGGCCAGGCTGGCCTCGACTTCGCCCATGTCCAGGTGCAGGGTGTCGGTGAACACCGGCTCGTGGCCCTTCTCGCGCCACAGGCCCTGTTCCTTGCTGTAGGCCTCGACCAGCTTGACCGTGCTTTCCGGACGTCCGGACAGGCGCAGGTAGCCGAGGGTGATCTCGTCCACCGGGAAGAAGCCGCAGGTGGCGCCGTATTCCGGGGCCATGTTGGCGATGGTGGCGCGGTCCGCCAGGGGCAGGTCGGCCAGGCCGTCGCCGTAGAACTCGACGAATTTCCCCACCACGCCCTTCTTGCGCAGCATCTGCGTGACGGTCAGCACCAGGTCGGTGGCGGTGATGCCCTCGCGCAGCTTGCCGGTGAGCTTGAAGCCGATGACCTCGGGGATCAGCATCGATACCGGCTGGCCGAGCATGGCGGCTTCCGCCTCGATGCCGCCGACGCCCCAGCCGAGCACGCCGAGGCCGTTGATCATGGTGGTGTGGGAGTCGGTGCCGACCAGGGTGTCGGGGAAGGCGTAGGTCCTGCCATCCTCGTCCTTGGTCCAGACCGTGCGGCCCAGGTACTCCAGGTTGACCTGGTGGCAGATGCCGGTGCCCGGCGGTACCACGCTGAAGTTGTCGAAGGCGTTCTGGCCCCAGCGCAGGAAGGCGTAGCGTTCGCCGTTGCGCTGCATCTCGATCTCGACGTTCTGTTCGAAGGCCGATTCGCTGGCGAACTTGTCGACCATCACCGAGTGGTCGATGACCAGGTCCACCGGCGACAGCGGGTTGATCTTCTGCGGGTCGCCGCCGGCCTTGGCCATGGCCGCGCGCATGGCGGCCAGGTCGACCACCGCGGGCACCCCGGTGAAGTCCTGCATCAGGACCCGCGCCGGGCGGTACTGGATCTCGCGGTCGGAACGGCGCTCCCTGAGCCAGCCGGCGAGGGCCTTGAGGTCGTCGCCGGTGACGGTGCTGCCGTCCTCCCAGCGCAGGAGGTTTTCCAGCAGGACCTTCAGCGACATCGGCAGCTTGCCGAGATCGCCCAGGGTCCGGGCGGCTTCCGGGAGGCTGTAGTAGTGGTAGGTCTTGCCGTCCACAGCGAGACTGCGAAGGGTTTTCAGGCTGTCCAAAGCAGGCATTTCTGATTTCCTCACGGCGGGCCCGGGGGCGGCGGGCCTGGCCTCGTCCTGACGCCAGGCCCGTCGTCGAGCCGATAGTGCCTGGCTTCGCCCGGGACCCGCGGCGTCCGCGGACGCCAGGATGCCGTTACCTCGGTAATGCGCGGTGGCCCGATCCCATCGGTACCGGCCGCTGGCGAGAGTCAGACTTTGGGATAGCGTTGTTCGAAACCTTCAAGCTAGACCGGCTCGAGGGCTCCTGCCATATACACTGGACCGACGAACGGTCGCTGCAGTTCCCTTGAGGCATGCCCGGCACTATAGTGCGCGGCCAAGGAGACAACCCCATGAATACCCTGTTGATGCACTGCCGGCCAGGCTTCGAAGGTGAAGTCTGCGCCGAAATCGCCGAGCATGCAGCCACTCTCGAGATTCCCGGCTACGCCAAGAGCAAGCCGGCCAGCGCCCACGTCGAGTTCGTCTGCCAGGACGCCGACGGCGCCGAGCGCCTGATGCGCCGCCTGCGTTTCGCCGACTTGATCTTCCCGCGCCAGTGGGCGCGCGGACCCGGCTTCATCGAATTGCCGGAAAGCCAGCGCATCGAGGTGCTGCTGGCGGAACTGGCGAGTTATCCGGTTTGCGGCAGCCTCTGGCTGGAGGTGCTGGACACCAATGCCGGCAAGGAGGTGTCGACCTTCTGCCGCAAGTTCGAGAAACCGCTGCGCGCGGCGCTGGTGAAGGCCGGGCGGTTGCAGGAGGACCCGGCGCTGCCGCGCCTGCTGCTGACCTTCCGCTCCGGCCGGGAAGTCTTCGTCGGCCTCGCCGAGCCGCGCAACAGCGCGCTCTGGCCGATGGGCATCCCGCGCCTGAAGTTTCCCCGCGAGGCGCCGAGCCGTTCGACGCTGAAGCTGGAGGAAGCCTGGCACCAGTTCATCCCGCGCAGCGAATGGGACAAGCGTCTGGCGCCGGACATGCTCGCCGTGGACCTCGGCGCGGCGCCGGGCGGCTGGACCTGGCAACTGGTGAACCGGGAGATGCGGGTGACCGCCGTGGACAACGGGCCGATGGCGGAGAACCTGATGTATTCCGGACTGGTCGACCACCAGAAGGTCGACGGCTACCAGTACCGCCCGCGCCAGCGGGTCGACTGGATGGTCTGCGACATCGTCGAGAAGCCGGCACGCACCGGTGCGTTGATCGAGACCTGGATCGGCGAAGGGCTTTGCCGCGAGGCGGTGGTCAACCTCAAGCTGCCGATGAAGCAGCGCTACGCCGAGGTGCGCAAGATCCTCCAGCGCCTGCGCGAGAGCTTCGACGCGCGCGGCCTGAAGGTAGCGATCGGCTGCAAGCAGCTGTATCACGACCGCGAGGAAGTGACCTGCCATCTACGCCGCCTCGAACGCTGAGGGGCGGCGGCATTCCGGCCGGGGACAGGTGACCGGCCGCGCCGCATGCGCGACAATGCGCGGATTCTGTTGCGGAGTTTCCCGATGACCCATTCTGTCGACGCCATTCTCGACGCCACCGGCCTGAACTGTCCCGAGCCGGTGATGATGCTGCACAACAAGGTCCGCGACCTGGCGCCCGGCGGCCTGCTCAAGGTGATCGCCACCGATCCCTCGACCCGCCGCGACATCCCCAAGTTCTGCGTGTTCCTCGGCCACGAGCTGGTCGAGCAGCAGGAAGAGGCGGGCACCTATCTCTACTGGATTCGCAAGAAGGCCGACTAGGCCTTCCGCGGACCCCGCCATCCCTCGCGCTTCAGCGCAGCTTCTCCATGAGCTGGTAGTACCACATCCCGGCGGCCAGCATCGGATTGCCGAAGAGGTCGCCCAGCGGCACCCTGAGGTGCTTGCAACGGGCGAAGGTGTCGAACTGCTCCAGGCTCCCGCTCATCGCCTTGGCCATGATCTCGCCCATGATGTGGCTGGTGGCCACGCCATGCCCCGAGTAGCCCTGGCAGTACCAGACGTTGTCGGAGAGCTTGCCGAGCTGGGGGATCCGGTTCATCACGATGCCCATGGCGCAACTCCACTGGAACTCGATCTCCACGCCCTTCAGGCGCGGGAAGGTGCGCTCGATGCATGGCCGCAGCTCGGCGGCGATGTCCCGCGAGTCGCGGCCCGAGTAGTTGGCGCCGCCACCGAACAGCAGGCGGCCGTCGGCGGTGGGGCGGTAGTAATCGAGGACGAAGCGGCAATCGTAGACCGCCAGCCCCTGCGGGTTGATCTCCCGTGCCAGCTCGCCCAGCGGCCGGGTGGTAACGATTCCGCCCATGGCCGGGAAGATCATCCCCTTGAGCTGCCTGCGTTCGAGCTTGTGGTAGACATCGCCGGCAAGCAGGATCTGCTGCGCCTCGATCCTTCCCTCGCGGGTAATCACCGCCGGCCGCGGGCCGTGGACGATATCCAGCACCTCGGAATGTTCGAAGATCAGCGCGCCGAGGCCGGCCGCCGCCCTGGCCTCGCCGATGCACAGGTTGAGCGGGTGCAGGTGCATGTTGCGGGTGTTCTTCAGCGCGCCGCAGTACAGCTCGGTCTCCAGGTGGGCCTGGACGCCGGCCTTGTCCAGCAGGACCACCTGGTCGCCCATGCCGCGGCGCACCGCCTCCTCGTAGGAGGCCTGCAGCTCGCCCATGTGGCTGGCCTTCATCGCCGCGTGCAGGTGGCCATGGCGAAGGTCGCAGGCGATGCCGTACTTCTCCACCCGCTGGCGGATGATCTCGTGGCCGCGCCAGCGCAGGTGCCAGATGAAGTCCTCGACCTCGGCGCCCAGCCATTGGCGCATCTGCTTGTGCATCGCCGCGTCGCCGGACAGGCTGCCGGTGACCTGGCCGCCGTTGCGCCCGCTGGCGCCCCAGCCGATGCGATGGGTCTCGACCAGGGCTACCTTGTAGCCACGCTCGGCCAGTTCGACCGCCGTGGCGACGCCGGTGAAGCCGCCGCCGATGATGGCGATGTCGACCGTCACCGCGCCCAGCAGGGTCGGATAGTCGGTTTCTTCGTTGAGCGTGGCGGCGTAGTAGGACGGCGCGCGTTCCGCGGCCGGACGGGGATGGATTGCTGCGTTCATCGGGTATTCCTTGTTCCAGTGCGGCGCGTCCTGCCGGCGCGCCGCCGTATGCGGGCGGGTCCGGGATCTCAGGCCTGGGTCAGGTACCAGCGCCAGTCCTGCTCGCCGACCTCGCCCATGAATTGCCGGTATTCCGCGCGCTTCACCGCCAGGTAGACGCCGAGGAACGGCTCGCCGAAGGCTTCCCGCGCCCACTCGGAGCCTTGCAGGGTATCGAGGGCGGTCAGCCAGTCGGTGGGCAGGCGCTTGCCGGCCTGGGCGTAGCCGTTGCCCTCCACCGGCGCACCCGGATCGATGCCTTCGCGGATGCCGCGGTGGACCCCGGCGAGGAGCGCCGCGGCGGCCAGGTAGGGGTTGGCGTCGGCGCCGCAGATGCGGTGCTCGATATGCCGACTGGAGGCCGGGCCGCCCGGCACGCGCAGGCTCACGGTGCGGTTGTCGACGCCCCAGGTCTGCGCCAGCGGCGCGTAGCTGTTGGCCTGGAAGCGCCGGTAGGAGTTGGCGTTGGGACAGAACAGCAGGAGCGAGTCGAGCAGGCTGGCGAGCATGCCGCCGACCGCCTGGCGCAGCAACGGCGTGCCGGCGGGGTCGTCGCTGGCGAACAGGTTGTGGCCTTGTTCGTCGGCCAGGCTGACGTGCAGGTGCATGCCAGTGCCGGCCAGGTCGTCGAACGGCTTGGCCATGAAGCAGGCGAGCATCCCGTGCTTGTGCGCGATGCCCTTGACCAGGCGCTTGTAGCGGATCGCCTGGTCCATGGCGGCGAGGGCGTCGCTGTGGTCGAGGGTGATTTCCACCTGGCCCGGGGCATATTCCGAGATCGCCGTGCGTGCCGGCAGGCCCTGCGCCTTGCAGGCGGCATAGAGGTCGGCGAGGAACGGCTCGATCTGCTCCAGTTCGCGCAGGCCGTAGACCTGGGTCGCCCGTGGGCGGCCGCCATCGGCGTCGCGGGCCGGTTGCGGGCGGCCGTTGGCGTCGCGCTCACGGTCGAGCAGGTAGAACTCCAGCTCGGCGGCCATCACCGGGTGATAGCCCTCGCTCTTCAGCGCGTCGATGGTGCGCACCAGGAGGTGGCGCGGATCGGCGACGCTGGCGGGCAGGCCCTCGCTCGGGTGCATGCTGACCTGCACCGCCGCCGTCGGGATCTGTCGCCAGGGCAGGCGCACCAGGCTGCCGGACAGGGGGTAGGCGCGGCAGTCGATGTCGCCGACGTCCCAGACCAGGCCAGAGTCCTCGACGTCCTCGCCGTTCATCGTCAGCCCGAGGATGGTGCTCGGCAGCGGCCGGCCGCTGCGGTAGACGGCCAGCAGCTCGTCGCGGTGCAGCAGCTTGCCGCGCGGCACGCCGTTGGCGTCGAGAATGAACAGTTCGAAGAGTTCGATGTCGGGGTTGGCGGCCAGGAAATCCTGGGCTTCTTGTTCGCAGGCGAAGTTCATGGGGCTCTCTTGTCGGTCTTGTCCGGTAGCGTCGCGACGCTCGCAGCGGCGCTCCGGCGACGGCAGCGTCGCGGAACGGCATGCAAGCGGCAGGCCGGCCCCGCCGTTGCGCGGGGCCGGAGGGATATCAGGCGTGACGAGCGTCCGGCGGACGCGCGTGGCGGCAATGCCAGAGCGCCCAGAAGGCCAGTTCGAGAGGGAGGGAGAGCGGCTCCAGTTCCAGCCAGCGGCTGTGCTTGCGGGGTAGACGCGCGGGCGTTCCGGCCGGGTTGGCGGAAGGGTGGTAGGGGAGGGTGCGCGTCGTCGGTAGGTGCATGAAGGAAAACTGGGCCAGGGGTTGGAACAGCCTCGCACAGGCTGACGGGTGAATTAAATGCGCTTTTTACGACCTTTGCTTGAGCGAAATCGAAACCGAAGGAAAAAGAAGGGCGCCCCCGAATGGGCTGAAGAGACGCCCGGAAAGCGGCTCAACCCTTGTCGGCCTTGCCCGCGGCGGCGGCGAACCTGGCCAGGCGTACGTCGAGATGACGCGGGCGCCGGCCGGCGTCTTCGGCGTGCTCCTTGCGACGGATCGCGTTGCGCACCATCAGCGAACCGACATAGCGGATCGGCTCCGGCGGGAAGCGGCCGAGCGGCCCCTGGGTCAGCGGCGAACGGGTCCAGGGATTGTCCAGGCCGAGCGCCAGCGAAGAAAGGATCTGCCCGCCCATGTGGCATGGACCGACGCCGCTGCCGGAGTAGCCGAAGCCGTAGAACACATTGTCGCGGCCGTCGAGCCGGCCGAAGAACGGCAGGCCGGTCACCGAGCGATCCGACGGACCGTTCCAGCTGGCCTCGATGGCGACCTCGGCGAACTCGGGGAAGAACTCCCGCAAGCTGCCACGCAGTTGTCCGAGATACGGCGAGGGGCGGTCGAACACCGGCAGCATGCGTCCGCCGTAGGCGAAGGTGTTGCCGCCCTTGCCGAGCATCAGCCGGCCGTCCGGGGTGTTGTGGTAGTAATGCACGAAGATCCGTGAGTCGAGCACGCTGACCCCGCTGGTCAGGCCGATCTCCTGCAGCAGGTCCGGTCGTGGCTCGGTGATGAGCATGTCGCTGGAGACGATCGCCACGCTGCGTTCGAACTGCGGGAAGGCCCTCGCCATCCAGGCGTTCAGCGCCAGCACCACGCGGCCGGCGACGACCCGCCCGTGGGGGGTGACCACTTCCGCCGGGCGGCCGTGCTCCAGTCCTCGCATCGGCGTGCCTTCGTACAGGCGTACCCCCAGTTGCAGGGCGACCCGGCGCAGGCCGCGAACCAGCTTGCCTGGTTGCACCGTCGCGGCAGCCGGTGAGAACCAGCCCTCCAGGTGCCTGCGCGAGCCGGCCAGGCGCTGCACGTCGGCCAGCGGGCGCTTGGCGAAGGAGTTGATGCCGTGGCGCTCCAGAGCGGCGATCACGCTGTCGGTGCTGCCGACCTGGGCCGGGTTGGTGGCGGTATAGAGGGTGCCGTCCAGCCGGTAGTCGGCCTCGACGTCGTAGCGCTGGCAGAAGGCGCCGATGGCCCGGATGCTGTCTTCGGAGGCCTTGACCAGGCGGATCGCCTCGGTTAGTCCGAACAGCCGTTCCAGGGTGAAGAACTTGGCCGACCAGGACAGCGCGCAGCCGCCGTTGCGGCCGCTGGCGCCGGCGCCGCAGAGGTCGGCCTCGACCAGCACCACATCGAGCCCGGGATCGTGCTCCTTGAGCATGATGGCGGTCCACAGGCCGGTGTAGCCGCCGCCGACGATGCACACGTCGGCGCGGGTATCCCCGGCCAGCGGCGGGCAGGGTGCCGCATGTTCGGAGCGTAGGGCCTGGTCCAGCCAGAAGGGTCGGAAGGTCATGGCTGTGCTCTCACTGCGGGCGGGCGGCGACGACGATCATTTCCACCCGCCAGCGCGGGTCGATCAACTCGGCCAGGCTGCAGGCGCGGGTCGGCGCCCGGCCTTCGGGAAACCACTGGTCCCAGACCTGGTTGAGACCGGCGTAGTCCTCCCGGTGGGCTAGCAGTATGCGTACCGAGAGCACCTGGCCGCGGTCGCTGCCGACGCTCTGGAGCAGCCGGTCGATGTTCTCCAGAATCTGGCGGGTCTGGTCCTGGATGTCACCGCTGGGGTCGTCTGCGACCTGGCCGCCGATGTAGACCGTGTTGCCGTGCAGGGCCATCTCGGCCCGACGCTTGACGACTTCGAAACGTTCGATATGCATGAGGGGGTTCCCGGTTCGTGGAGAAGGACGCGGCGGAGGTTCCCGCCGCGGACGGTCAGGAGCGGATGGGACGGAAGTCCGCCAGGCTGGGGATATTCCGCAGGCTTTCCCGTGCGCCGCCGGGCCGGCTGTTCCAGTGCGGGAGGAGCACCGCGGTGGCGATCAGGGCTGCGATGGTGAAGCCGATGAACACCGTGTAGGTGTCGAAATAGCCGGGCAACAGACCGCCGAGGATCGCGCCCACCGAACCGCAGCCATTGACGAAGCCGGAGGCGGTGCCGGCGGCCTCGCTGGTGCCGAAGTCGATGGCGGCGGAGCCGCAGATCATCGAGTCCGGGCCGTACAGGGTCAGTCCCATCATGAACAGCAGGCCGACCACTATCGGAATGCTGCCGGTGGTCATCGCCGGGACGAACAGCGCCAGGCAGACGGTCAGCGCCAGCAGGCTGATCACGCAGGCCGGCATGCGCCGTGCGCCGAACAGCTTGTCCGAGGCGAAGCCGATCAGGATCGGGCCGAGCAGGCCGGCTACCTCGAAGGCGGTGGGAACGATCGCCGCGCCGACCTTGCCGAGCGCCGGCATGCGTTCGTAGACGATCACCGGTCCCCACAGGAGGATCGCGTAGCGCGCCGGCTTGAGCAGGAAGTAGGCCAGGCCGAGGCAGAGCACCGTGCGGTTGCGCACCACCTTGGCGAGCACCTGCAGGCTGCCGCCGTTGCCGCCTTCCGGCCTGAAGCCGGCATAGCGCACGGCTTCGCTCGCGGCCTGCGGTTCGACGGGAGGATGGCCGACGTCTTCCGGGCGGTTGCGCTGCAACAGCAGGAACAGCAGGGCCACGCCGCCGACCACCGCGGCGCTGGAGTAGAACGCCGCGTGCCAGGTACCGAACACGCTGTACGCCCACCAGCCGGCGAACGGCGAGGCGACCAGGCCGCCGAAGGCGTAGCAGGTGCTCCACAGGCCGAGCACCCGACCGCGTTCGTGGGTGGCGAAGAAACTGCCGATGTTCTTGCACAGCCCCGACCAGCCGGTGGACTGCGCCAGTCCCTGGACCACCATGCAGGTGGCGAAGATCGGCAGGGTGGCGAAGGTGCCCATGACCAGCGCGGCCAGTGCGGAGATCAGCAGGCCGCCGAACACCACGATGCGCGGGCCGAAGCGGTCGGCCAGAACGCCCCAGGTGAACTGGCCGACGGCATAGGCGGCGAGATAGATGGCGTCGAGATCGGCCATCGCCATCTTGTCCAACTGGAAGTCCGGATCTTCGGCGATGCCGAGCTTGGCGACGGAAAAGGCCTTGCGGGTGAAATAGAAGGCGGCGTAGGCCAGCCAGGTGATCGCGAATATCTGCAGGCGCCAGCGCTGGAAGCTGGACACGGGAGAGGACGGCAGCGCCGTCCCGGGATGTTGATTCATGGATCTGACCTCGATCTTGTTATCGGTGCCGGCAGGTGTGAGGGGAACACGCCTTGTTGTTGTTCTGATGAGCACTTCCGCACCGCCATGTCGCGGTGCCTGGTCAGAGGTATCTGGAGTCGGCTTCACCTCCTGGGTAAGGGTTGCGGCTGCCCTGGCAGGGGCTGGCTGCCGAGGCGCTGGCGCGCTGTGGTGAAGCGATGGAAACAATTCCGGATAAATAAATGAAATCGATTTATCAAATTTTAAATATAAATTTTACTTGTTTGTCCGTAAGCCTGGCGCGGCGTGGGTCGAGGAAGTTGACCGAACGGTCATTCCCGTGTGCGCCGCCCATGGCGCGGAACCCCTTGTCCTGCCTGGAATGGTGAAGGTCCATGTCGGTATCCCATGCACAGTTGAAGGCTTTCCATGCGGTCGCCGTGTACGGCAGCTTCACGCGCGCCGCCGAGCGCCTGTTTCTCACCCAGCCGGCGGTTTCCGACCAGGTGCGCAAGCTGGAGGAGCGTTACGGCGTGCTGCTGTTCCACCGTAACAAGCGCTCGGTGCGCCTGAGCGAACTGGGCGAGCGCCTGCTCGCGGTGACCCAGCGGCTGTTCGCGATCGAGGCCGAGGCGGAGGAGCTGTTGTCCGCCTCCAGCGCCCTGCAGACCGGCACCCTGACCCTGGCGGTGGATGCGCCGGTGCACGTATTGCCGCAGATCGCGCGTTTCTGCGAGCGCTATCCGGGCATCGCGGTGCGGGTGGAGACCGGCAATACCGACGAGTCTCTGCAGCGACTGTTCAGCTACCAGGCCGACCTGGCCCTGTTGGGCCGGGACGTCAGCGACGAGCGGTTGCTTTCGCTGACCCTGCGCAACGACCCGATCGTCGCCTTCGTTTCGCTCAGCCATCCGTGGGCCGGGCGCGAGTCGATCCGGCTCGCCGATCTCGACGACATGCCGCTGGTGCTGCGCGAGCAGGGCTCGGTGACCCGCCAGACCCTGGAGGAGGAGATGAGCCGCGCCGGCCTGCGGATCCGTCCGGCGATCCAGGTCGAGGGCCGCGAGGCCTCGCGCGAGGCGGTGGTGGCGGGGATCGGCGTGGGGGTGGTGTCGGCCGCGGAGTTCGGCGCCGACACGCGGGTCCATGCGCTACCCATCGTCGATTGCCAGCGACGCCTGACCGAGACCCTGGTGTGCCTGCGCGAACAGCGTTCGCGGCGGATCGTCGAGACCTTCCTCGACCTGGTCGGCGAGGACCTGCCGGCGCCGAGCTAGGGCGCGGCTTCGCGCAAGCGAAAAAAAGCCCGGCGGATGCCGGGCTTCGAAGTCGTGCTGGCGGGCGCTCAGGCCTGCTTCTGTTCCTGCTCCAGGGACCTGTCCAGTTCGCGGCAGGCGCGCTGGATCATCACCTCGGTGATCGGGATCTCCCGGCCCTGGGCGTCGATGATGGCGCCACCGGTGTGCTGCTGCGTATTGAAGGGGATCACGCGGCGCTTGGCGGTATCGGTGTGTTGCGAATTCATTGCCCGTCTCCTCATCAGGTTTATCGGCAGTCTAGGGAGCGCAGATGAAACCGCCGTGACAAACGGCGGATGTCGTGCCGCTCCAACGCGAAAGCCATGGACCATAGCAATCTTGCAGTCGGCGTGCCAGCTTGCCGGCTACCGCTGGGTTTTTCTGGTTATAGTGGTCCGACCGGTGTGGGCGTCCTGGAGTTCGCCCGAGGATGAGTATGGACATGTTTCGCCTGGGGTTGGTGGTCAATCCCCTGGCCGGGCTTGGTGGCCCGGTCGCCTTGAAGGGTAGCGACGGGGTGGCCGCCGAGGCCCTGGCCAGAGGCGCCGAACCACGTGCGCTGGAGCGCACCCGGGTAGCCCTGGAGTGCCTGTTGCCGCTGGTCGAGAAGATCGAGTTCCTGACCTTTCCCGGGGCCATGGGTGGCGAGTTGCTCGAGCGCATGGGCTTCCGCCATCGCCTGCTCGGCGAGTGGCAGGGAGCGGTCAGCAGCGCGGCGGATACCCGGTTGGCGATCGAGCGCCTGCAGGAGGCCGGTGTCGCCCTGATCCTGTTCGCCGGTGGTGATGGCACAGCACGGGATGTTGCCGGGGTGGTGCGCGAGCAACAGCCGGTGCTCGGCATTCCGGCCGGGGTGAAGATCCACTCCGGGGTCTATGCCATCAGTCCGCGCGCGGCCGGCGAATTGGCCAGGCGCCTGGTCGAGGGCGGCCTGGTGCGCCTGGCCAGCGGCGAGGTGCGCGACCTCGACGAAGAGGCGCTGCGCGCCGGCCGCGTCGCCGCGCGTTGGTACGGCGAGATGACAGTGCCGGAGGAGGGCCACTTCATGCAGCACGTGAAGCAGGCAGGGATGGAGTCCGAGGAGCTGGTGCTGGTGGACCTCGCCGACTGGCTGGCGGAAAACTGGGAAGACGGCGTGCGCTATGTGCTCGGACCGGGCTCGACCTTGCATGGCCTGGCGCGCAACCTCGGCCTGGAAACCACCCTGCTGGGCGTCGACGTGCTGGAGAATGGCGCGGTGATTGCCCGCGACGTCGACGAGGCGCGGCTGTTCGAACTGGTGGCCGGTCATCCGGCGTACCTGCTGGTCACCGCCATCGGCGGCCAGGGCCACGTGATCGGTCGCGGCAACCAGCAGATCAGTCCCCGGGTGTTGCGCGCCATCGGCCTGGAGCGCATGCGGGTGGTCGCCACCAAGCGCAAGCTGGGGACCCTCGGGGGCCGCCCGTTGCTGGTCGACAGCGGCGACCCGGTGCTGGACGACAGCTTCCCGGACGCCATCCGGGTCTGGGCCGGCTACAAGGAAGAACTGCTGTATCCGCTGGGATACGCGAAGGACCAGGACGCGCCCGCGGGCGCTTAGGAGGAAAAGGATGGACAAGGACGTATCCGGCGCGCTGCGCCGCCTGTTGCTGCTCGCCATGCTCGGACTGCCGCTGGTGGCGGCCGCTGCGGTCGAACCGCAGCGACTGGTGGATGCGGCGCGTGCCCAGGTGGGCGTGACCCTGGGCTACGACCCGGCCTACCGGCAACTGGACTATCCGGGCGGCGACGTGCCGCTGCAGACCGGGGTCTGCACCGACGTGGTGGTCCGTGCGCTGCGCGGACAGGGGCTGGATCTACAGAAGGCGGTGCACGAGGACATGCGTCGCCACTTCGCGGCCTACCCGCAGCAATGGGGAATGAAAGGCACCGACCGCAACATCGATCACCGCCGCGTACCGAACCTGATGACCTGGTTCAGCCGCCAGGGCCTGGCCCTGGCGCCTAGCCGCGACGCTTCCGCCTACCGGGCCGGAGACATAGTCGCCTGGCGCCTGGACAACGGCCTGCTGCATATCGGCGTGCTTTCCGATCGCAGGCTGGAGGGCAGGCCGCTGGTGTTGCACAACATCGGTGCCGGCGTGCGGGAAGAGGACCTGCTGTTCCGCTACCAGGTCATCGGCCACTACCGCTTCCCGCAGGGCTGAATGGGCTGGGCAAGCCGTTCCAGCGGCGGATGAGCGCAGCTCGATTCCTCCGCCGCAGCCGCTGGACGACGGGCAAGAAAAAACCGGCCTGCGGCCGGTTTTCCTGTCTGCCCGGGCTCAGCGGTATTCGCAGAGGTAGGCGGTGTCCTGGGCGACCTTGAGCTGGAACTTGCTGTTCGCCGGGACGGTGAACTGGCTGCCGCTGGCGTATTCCTGCCACTCGTCACTGCCCGGCAGCTTGACCGTCAGCGCGCCGGCGACCACATGCATGATCTCCAGCTGGCTGGTGCCGAACTCGTATTCGCCTGCCGCCATCACGCCGATGGTGGCCGGGCCGGCGGTCATGTCGAAGGCGATGGATTTGACGGTGCCGTCGAAGTATTCGTTGACCTTGAACATGGGCTTCTCCTGAAGAGGTGAACAGGCGGGTTTGAAAAGGCCCGCCAGTATGCCCAAGCCTCGGAAAGGCGTCACTAGGCGGCGCGGGCCTCGTTCAATGCTCCACCGGCAATACCAGCGGCAGCAGCCGTGCGGTATTGCGGGCATCCTCCAGGGCGCGGTGCTGCTGGCCCTGGAAACTCATCCCGGCCAGTTGCAGGGCCGCGTTCAGGCCGACTGGGCGGGGCAACTGGCGGACTTCGCCGAAGCGTTGCTTGAGATTGACGTGCGGCACTTCGCTGAGCTGGCTGGTCAGCCCGTGCTGGCGCCATTCCTGCTCCAACTGGCGGCGGTCGTAGTCGCCCCAACTGGCCCAGCCGGCCAGTCGCGGACGATGCTGGGCGAGCCAGCGCTCGAAGGCTTCCCAGACCGTATTGAGATGGGCTGCGCCATCGACGTTGGCCTGGCTGATATGCGTGAGGTCGCGGCAGAAGTGGGTCAGCAGCGGCCGCCTGACCGGCCGTACGAAACGCTGGAAGTGGTCCAGTTCGCGGGCGTCCGCGGCGGCGACCAGGGTGGCGCCGATCTCGATGATTTCCATTTCCTCCAGGGGCCAGCCGCCTTCCGCGGTAGTGGCCTCCAGATCGATTACCAGCCAGTGAGGCATCGGAGCTATCCATACCAGGGTCCGCGCTGAGTATGGCGGGGCTTCCGGACCTCGGCAAACCGCTGTGCTAGGCTGCGGGATCGGATTTCGAGGAGATGACGGAATGACTGCGGTCGCATTTCTCGGCCTGGGCACGATGGGCTACCCGATGGCCGGGCACCTGCAACGAGAGGGCTACGACGTCTGTGTCTACAATCGCTCGTCGGACAAGGCGCTGCGCTGGGTCGAGGAGTACGCCGGACGGCGCGCCGATACGCCGCGCGAGGCCTGTGCTGGCGCCGAGCTGGTGTTCTGTTGCGTCGGTAACGACGACGACCTGCGTGCCGTGGCGCTGGGCGAGCAGGGCGCCTTCGCCGGAATGGCGCCGGGCAGCCTGTTCGTCGACCACACCACCGCTTCGGCGGAAGTCGCCCGCGAGCTGTCGCTGCTGGCTGCCGAGCGTGAGCTGGGCTTTCTCGACGCGCCGGTCTCCGGCGGCCAGGCAGGCGCGGTCAACGGCGCCCTGACGGTGATGGTCGGTGGCGAGGAGGTCTTCTATCGACGCGCCGAACCGCTGTTGCGCAGCTATGCGCGGATGGTCCGGCGAATGGGCGACGTGGGTAGCGGGCAATTGACCAAGATGGTCAACCAGATCTGCGTCGCGGGGCTGCTCCAGGGCCTGGCCGAGGCGCTGCACTTCGCCCGGTGCGCCGGTCTCGATGGCGAGGCGGCGATGCAGGTGATCGGCAAGGGCGCGGCCCAGTCCTGGCAACTGGAAAACCGCCACCAGAGCATGCTGGCCGGAGAGTTCGACTTCGGCTTCGCCGTGGACTGGATGCGCAAGGACCTGTCGATCCTGCTCGCCGAGGCGCGGCGCAACGGCGCGCAGTTGCCGGTCACGGCGCTGGTCGACCAGTTCTACGCCGAAGTGCAGGCGATGGACGGCGGTCGTTGGGATACCTCCAGCCTGATCGCCCGGCTGCGTTCGTGACGCGGCTCAGGCGCGGAAGATGAAGTACACCGCGCCGAGCAGGCACAGACCGGCCCAGAGGTAGTCCAGTTTCAGCGGCTGCTGCATGAAGTAGACGCTGAACGGGACGAAGATCGCCAAGGTGATGACTTCCTGCATGATCTTCAGTTGGCCGACCGAGAGTTCGGTGTAGCCGATGCGGTTGGCCGGTACCTGCAGCAGGTATTCGAACAGCGCGATACCCCAACTGATCAGGGCGGCGATGATCCAGGGCTTGCTGTTGAGAGTCTTCAGATGACCATACCAGGCGAAGGTCATGAACAGGTTGGAACAGGCTAGCAACAAGGCGGTTTGCAGCCAGACGGGCATGATGGGTGGGCTCCGGGGGATTGGGACGGCGCCGCAGCCTAATTGGCTGCGGCGATAAATCCAAGTGGGCAGGCATCGACCGGTAGGGGCTGGTGCTCGGAAAAGGATGAAAGGTATGCGGTTTCACAAACGCTCGCTGGTCTGGGGGCTCGCCTTGAGCGGGCTGGCCGTCGTGCTGGCGGCCGCCTGGTGGGCGAGCCAGGCGTCGCGGGAGCCGGCTCTGTGGAGCGAGCTGCGGGTGCCGCCGGCGTTTGCCATCCCGCGCGATTTCGACCTGGGCGAATACCGCTTGAGCTGGGGCGGCAAGAGCCTCGCCCTGTCAGTGGCGGGTAGCGCTCGGCCGCCGTTGTGGGAGAGCGAGGGCGGTTTTCTCGGGGCCGGGCGGGAAAGCGCCGGTCGCCTGCAGTTGCGCTGCCAGGAGCAGAGCCTGGAGAGCTTCGAACTGGTCGGTCGACGCTTGTCCCTGAAGGGGCACCTGCGCTGCGCCGATGGCCGGCTCAGCGCCTACGAGCTGTCGTTCGAGCCGCGCCAGGGCGGCGTGGAGGTGCGCGTCGCGCTGGCGGACAGCGAGCTGAACCGGGTCGCCCTGTCCTGGCGGCGTGGAGCGGGGGAGCGCTTGTCCGGTATCGTCGATGACGAGGCGGAAGGTCGCTCCTGGGGCTTGCCGGCCGGGGTCGCCGGCTACTGGAGTTCCGCTGGCAACGCCTTCCTCGGCCACTCGACGGCGGCGCAATCCCTCGACCTGCGCGAGCCGGGCCGCGTGCAATGGCGGGCAGCGACGGAGTCGGCCAGGGCCTGGCTGTTCGCTGCCGGCAACCGCGAGCAGTGGCAGCTTCGCAGCGCGCGTCTCGAGGCGGAAACGCGCCGCTGATCCGCCGGGCTTGGCGGCGGCCTGGCCGGTCCGTATTCTTTGCGCCCGTTTCGGACGGCTGTCCTGGCCGCTCCTCTGCCAACTTTCGGGCGAGATCCTTCCCATGCAATGTAGAGCCGGCTGCGGCGCCTGCTGCATAGCACCGTCGATTTCCTCTCCGCTGCCGGGCATGCCGGCCGGCAAGCCCGCGGGCGTACGCTGCCTGCACCTGGACGAAAACCATCTCTGCGGGCTGTTCGGCCGACCGGAGCGACCGGCCGTATGCGGCCAGTTCGGCGCCGATCCGGAAATCTGCGGCGACAGCCGTGAGCAGGCGCTGGCCCTGATCGCGGAGTGGGAAGTCATCACTGCCGCTTGAACGGGTTGGAAGTCTGGCTGTCTCACGCCATACTGCTGCGCATCCTGCGCCGAAGGCTCAGGATCGCGGCTTGCAGGGCGTCGACCGCCCGGCCGGCGAACCGAAAATAACCATAAAGAGAGGAACAGGAACGATGCGTGGCATTTTGCGTATGACCGTGCTGGCTGCCGCAGTGTTCGGGGTGGCCGGCAATGCGCTGGCCGAAGACTGGAAGCTGGCCAAGGACGAGGATGGCGTGAAGGTCTACCTCAGCAGTGTCCAGGGCTCCAAGTACAAGGCTTATCGCGGCGTTACCGACATCAAGGCCGACGTGGCGACCATCGAGGCGCTGCAGGAGGACGTCAAGGGTTCCTGCAAGTGGATCCATGCCTGCGCCGAGATGAAACTCCTGAAGCAGGAAGGCGCCGACGCCTGGACCTACTCGAAGATCGACATGCCCTGGCCAGTTACCGGTCGCGACGTGGTCATCCATGTCACCACCGAGAAGACTGCGGATGGCACCGTGATCCGTCACCTTAAGGCCGATCCGACCTATATCCCCGAGGAAAAGGGCCAGATCCGCGTGCCCAAGCTGGTCGGCGAGTGGAAGTTGCAGCCGAAGGGGCAGGGCGTGACGGAAGTGACCTACCAGGTGGAAACCGAGCCGGGTGGCAGCATTCCTTCCTGGTTGGCCAACAGCTTCGTGGTCGACGCGCCGCTGAACACCCTCAAGGGCCTGCGTAGCGCTGCCGAGAAGCGCTGAGCGCGCCTTCCTTGCAAAAAGACCGCCTCCGGGGCGGTTTTTTTGTGTCCGGCGGAAAGGGGCGGGCACAAAAAAGGCTGCCGAAGCAGCCTTTCTCGCCGGGCGTGACGGGTTTCAGCCGCGATCCTTGAGGGCGGTGAAGTCGCGCTGGGTGTGGCCGGTATAGAGCTGGCGCGGGCGGCCGATCTTGTAGGGGCCGGAGAGCATCTCCTGCCAGTGCGAGATCCAGCCGACGGTACGCGCCAGGGCGAAGATCACGGTGAACATGCTGGTCGGAATGCCGATCGCCTTGAGGATGATCCCCGAGTAGAAGTCGACGTTCGGGTACAGGTTGCGTTCCACGAAGTAGGGGTCGTGGCGGGCGATTTCTTCCAGCTTCATCGCCAGTTCCAGTTGCGGGTCGTTGATGCCCAGCTCCTGGAGGACCTCGTCGCAGGTCTGCTTCATGACCTTGGCGCGCGGGTCGAAGTTCTTGTAGACACGATGGCCGAAGCCCATCAGCTTGAACGGATCGTTCTTGTCCTTGGCCTTCTCGACGAACTTGTCGATGTTGGACACGTCGCCGATCTCGTCGAGCATGCGTAGCACCGCTTCGTTCGCGCCGCCATGGGCCGGTCCCCACAGGGCGGCGATGCCGGAGGCGATGCAGGCGAACGGATTGGCGCCGGAGGAGCCGGCCAGACGCACCGTGGAGGTGGAGGCGTTCTGCTCGTGGTCGGCGTGGAGAATGAAGATGCGGTCCATGGCCTTGGCCAGCACGGGGCTGATCGGCTTGGTCTCGCAGGGGGTGTTGAACATCATGTGGAGGAAGTTTTCCGCGTAGTTCAGGTCGTTACGCGGATACATCATCGGCTCGCCCTTGGAGTACTTGTACACCATGGCGGCGATGGTCGGCATCTTGGCGATCAGGCGATGCGCGGAGACTTCGCGATGCTTCGGGTTATTGATGTCCAGGGAGTCGTGGTAGAAGGCCGAGAGGGCGCCGATCACGCCGCACATCACGGCCATCGGATGGGCGTCGCGGCGGAAGCCGTTGAAGAAGGTCTTCAACTGCTCGTGAACCATGGTGTGGTTCTTGATGGTGCCGACGAACTGTTCCTTCTGCGCGGCGGTGGGCAGCTCGCCGTTCAGCAGCAGGTAGCAGGTTTCCAGGTAGTCGGATTTCTCTGCCAGTTGCTCGATGGGGTAGCCGCGATGAAGGAGGACGCCTTTGTCGCCGTCGATATAGGTGATCTTCGACTCGCAGGAGGCGGTCGACATGAAGCCAGGATCGAAGGTGAAGTGGCCCGTGGCGGTGAGGCCCCGTACATCCACTACATCGGGACCCATGGTACCGGATAGGACGGGCAGTTCGACGGGGGCTGAGCCCTCGATGATCAACTGCGCTTTTTTGTCAGCCATGATGGCCTCCTATTTATGCTTGAAATCATCAGTACCCCCCACGCAGGGCCCGCACCACTATAGAGGGATAAATTCGAAAGTCAATTTGCGCGAATCCATGCCGTAGAGCCTTCCGTGGCGGGGTTTTCGCAGAAAAAGGGGGCTATTTACGCCTTTTATAAAAGGCCCGCAATCAACCATTTGGCGATGGGTGTTTTCGTTGTCATTAGTAGCCTAACTGTCTATACTCGGCGTCCGACCGCAAGGGGTATTCCTGGCCCGCTTTCATAGACGGTCGCCACTCCCTGGTGATGGGTACCTGACAAGTGCACTTCCCGACAACTAGCCCTGTTCGTTAGGGCTCTCAGTGTGAAAAAAGCCGTGAATAGCAAACGACCTGTAAACCTAGACCTAAGGACCATCAAACTCCCTGTCACCGCTTACACGTCCATTCTCCACCGTATCTCTGGCGTCATCCTGTTCCTCGGTATTGCCGTGCTGCTGTTCGCGCTCGACAAGTCGCTGAGTTCGGAAGAAGGCTTCGAGCAGGTGAAGGCGTGCCTGACCAGTCCCCTGGCCAAGCTGGTGATCTGGGGCCTGCTGTCTGCGCTGCTGTACCACCTGGTGGCCGGTGTTCGCCACCTGGTCATGGACGCTGGCGTCGGCGAGACGCTGGAAGGCGGTAAGCGTGGCTCCAAAATCGTCATCGCCATCGCGGTGGTGCTGATCGTTCTGGCGGGGGTATGGGTATGGTAACTAACGTCACAAACTTCTCGCGCTCCGGCCTCTACGACTGGATGGCCCAGCGCGTTTCCGCGGTCGTTCTCGCGGCTTATGTCATTTTCCTGCTGGGCTACCTCATTGCTCACCCCAACATTTCCTACGCGGACTGGCACGGCCTGTTCTCGCAGGGTTGGATGCGCATCTTCAGCCTGTTGACCCTGGTTGCCCTGAGCGTCCATGCGTGGGTCGGTATGTGGACCATCTCCACCGACTACCTGACTTCGATGGCTCTCGGCAAGGCGGCGACAGTCGTGCGTTTCCTCTTCCAGGCGGTTTGCGGCATGGCGATGTTCGCATTCTTCGTCTGGGGTGTGCAGATTCTTTGGGGTATGTGATCCATGGCTAGCATTCGTACACTTTCCTTTGACGCCATCATCGTCGGTGGCGGTGGCGCCGGCATGCGTGCCGCGCTGCAACTGGCCCAGGGCGGCCACAAGACCGCCGTGGTGACCAAGGTCTTCCCGACCCGTTCCCACACCGTATCCGCACAGGGTGGCATCACCTGCGCGATCGCTTCGGCCGACCCGAACGACGATTGGCGTTGGCACATGTACGACACCGTCAAGGGCTCCGACTACATCGGTGACCAGGACGCGATCGAATACATGTGTTCCGTCGGCCCCGAGGCCGTGTTCGAGCTCGAGCACATGGGCCTGCCGTTCTCCCGTACCGAAACCGGCCGCATCTACCAGCGTCCGTTCGGCGGCCAGTCCAAGGACTTCGGCAAGGGTGGCCAGGCCGCCCGTACCTGCGCCGCCGCCGACCGTACCGGCCACGCGCTGTTGCACACCCTGTACCAGGCCAACCTGAAGAATGGCACCTCGTTCCTCAACGAGTGGTATGCGGTCGACCTGGTGAAGAACCAGGACGGCGCGGTGGTCGGCATCATCGCCATCTGCATCGAGACCGGCGAGACCGTCTACATCCGTTCCAAGGCCGTGGTCCTGGCCACTGGCGGTGCCGGCCGTATCTACGCCTCCACCACCAACGCGCTGATCAACACCGGTGACGGCGTGGGCATGGCCCTGCGTGCCGGCGTGCCGGTGCAGGACATCGAGATGTGGCAGTTCCACCCGACCGGCATCGCCGGCGCCGGTGTACTGGTCACCGAAGGTTGCCGCGGCGAAGGCGGTTACCTGATCAACGCCCACGGCGAGCGCTTCATGGAGCGTTATGCGCCGAACGCGAAGGACCTGGCCGGCCGCGACGTAGTCGCCCGTTCCATGGTCAAGGAAGTCCTGGCCGGCAACGGCGTGGGCCCGAACAAGGACCACGTGCTGCTGAAGCTCGACCACCTCGGCGAGGAAGTCCTGCACAGCCGCCTGCCCGGCATCTGCGAACTGTCCAAGACCTTCGCCCACGTCGACCCGGTCGTCGCGCCGATCCCGGTGATCCCGACCTGCCACTACATGATGGGTGGCGTTGCCACCAACATCCATGGCCAGGCCATCACCCAGGACGCCAACGGCAACGACCAGATCGTCGAAGGCCTGTTCGCCGTGGGCGAAGTGGCCTGCGTATCGGTACACGGCGCCAACCGCCTGGGCGGCAACTCGCTGCTCGACCTGGTGGTATTCGGCCGTGCCGCCGGTCTGCACCTGGAAAAAGCGCTGAAAGAGGGCATCGACGCCCGCGGCGCTTCCGAGAGCGACCTGGAAGCCTCCTTCAAGCGCCTGAACGGCGTGAACGAGCGCACCAGCGGCGAAGAAGTCGCTCCGCTCAAGCGCGAGCTGCAAAGCTGCATGCAGAACTACTTCGGTGTGTTCCGCACCGGCGAGTACATGCAGAAGGGCATCGCCCAGCTGGCCGACCTGCGCGAGCGTATCGCCAACGTCAAGATCAACGACAAGAGCCAGGCATTCAACACCGCGCGCATCGAAGCGCTGGAACTGCAAAACCTCCTCGAGGTGGCCGAGGCCACCGCGATCGCGGCCGAGCACCGCAAGGAGTCCCGTGGCGCCCACGCCCGTGAAGACTTCGAGGAGCGCGACGACGAGAACTGGCTGTGCCACACCCTGTACTTCCCGGGTGAGAAGCGCGTATCCAAGCGTTCCGTCAACTTCGCGCCGAAGACCGTTCCGGCATTCGAACCCAAGGTTCGGACTTACTAAGGGTGCCCGCCATGTTGCAAGTGAGTGTTTATCGTTACAACCCCGACAAAGATGCTGCGCCGTACATGCAGGATTTCCAGGTCGACACCAACGGCAAGGACGTGATGGTCCTCGACGTGCTGGCGCTGATCAAGGAACAGGACGAGGGCTTCTCCTACCGTCGTTCCTGCCGTGAAGGCGTCTGCGGCTCCGATGGCATGAACATCAACGGCAAGAACGGCCTGGCCTGCATCACCCCGCTGTCGGCCGCCGGCCTGAAGGGCGGCAAGCTGGTGATCCGTCCGCTGCCGGGCCTGCCGGTCATTCGTGACCTGGTCGTGGACATGAGCATCTTCTACAAGCAATACGAGAAGGTGAAGCCGTTCCTGCAGAACGATACGCCGGCCCCGGCCATCGAGCGTCTGCAGACCCCGGAAGAGCGCGAGAAGCTGGACGGTCTGTACGAGTGCATCCTGTGCGCCTGCTGCTCGACCTCCTGCCCGTCCTTCTGGTGGAACCCCGACAAGTTCCTCGGTCCGGCCGCACTGCTGCAAGCCTATCGTTTCCTGGCCGACAGCCGTGACACCAAGACCGAAGAGCGCCTGGCTTCGCTGGACGACCCGTTCAGTGTGTTCCGCTGCCGCGGAATCATGAACTGCGTGAACGTTTGCCCGAAGGGTCTGAACCCGACCAAGGCGATCGGCCACGTGCGTAATATGCTGCTGCAGAGCGGAACCTGATCCTCTCGCAGTTGTTATATGAGTTGTACCTAGCAACACCTGTGGCGCCGGAGTTCTTCCGGCGTCGCAGCAACTAAGCGGGCCAAGCTCACAAAGCCATGGCCCAGATTTGAAAAATATGACCAGCAGGGGCATCCGGGCTGGTACCCGGACTATCTGCGGGATCTGTAGTGGCCATACCGATGTCGCTGCCTGAGGACTTCGGAGCCTTCAAGGTTTCGCCAGGTGGTTGTCCCCTTACCGAGGGTGACCTAGCATGCACGAAAGCGTAATGCAGCGGATGTGGAACAGTGCCCATCTATCCGGTGGTAACGCTGCCTACGTCGAAGAGCTCTACGAGCTCTACCTGCACGACCCTAACGCTGTGCCAGAAGAGTGGCGCACGTATTTCCAGAAGCTTCCCGCCGATGGCAATCCCGCCCCCGACGTCTCGCACTCCACAGTGCGCGATCATTTCGTCCTGCTGGCCAAGAACCAGCGCCGTGCCCAGCCGGTTTCCGCCGGTAGCGTGAGCAGCGAGCACGAGAAGAAGCAGGTCGAAGTCCTTCGTCTCATTCACGCTTACCGTCTCCGCGGCCACCAGGCTTCCACCCTCGACCCGCTCGGCCTGTGGCAGCGTCCCGCGCCTGCCGACCTGTCGATCGACCACTACGGTCTGACGGGTGCCGACCTGGACACCACTTTCCGCACCGGTGAGCTTTACATCGGCAAGGAAGAGGCGACCCTGCGTGAAATCGTCGACAGCCTGAAGAGCACCTACTGCGGTACCTTCGGCGCCGAGTTCATGCACATCGTCGATTCCGAGCAGCGCAAGTGGTTCCTCCAGCGTCTGGAAAGCGTGCGTGGCCGTCCCGGCTTCTCCGCCGAGGCGCGTGCGCACCTGCTCGAGCGCCTGACCGCGGCCGAAGGCCTGGAGAAGTACCTGGGCACCAAGTACCCGGGCACCAAGCGTTTCGGCCTGGAAGGCGGCGAAAGCCTGATCCCGATGGTCGACGAGATCATCCAGCGCTGCGGTTCCTACGGCGCCAAGGAAATCGTCATCGGCATGGCTCACCGCGGTCGCCTGAACGTCCTGGTCAACACCCTGGGCAAGAACCCGCGCGACCTGTTCGACGAGTTCGAAGGCAAGAAGATCGTCGAGCTGGGCTCCGGTGACGTGAAGTACCACCAGGGCTTCTCCTCGAACGTGATGACCAGCGGTGGCGAAGTCCACCTGGCGCTGGCGTTCAACCCGTCGCACCTGGAAATCGTTTCCCCGGTGGTCGAGGGTTCCGTTCGTGCTCGCCAGGACCGCCGCAAGGACAGCTCCGGCGACAAGGTGGTACCGATTTCCATCCACGGCGATGCCGCCTTCGCGGGGCAGGGCGTGGTCATGGAAACCTTCCAGATGTCGCAGACCCGCGCCTACAAGACCGGTGGCACCATCCACCTGGTGATCAACAACCAGGTCGGTTTCACCACCAGCCGCCAGGACGATGCGCGTTCCACCGAGTACGCCACCGACGTGGCGAAGATGATTCAGGCGCCGATCTTCCACGTCAACGGCGACGATCCCGAAGCCGTGCTGTTCGTCACCCAACTGGCCGTCGACTACCGCATGCAGTTCAAGCGTGACGTGGTCATCGACCTGGTCTGCTACCGTCGCCGCGGCCACAACGAGGCGGACGAGCCGAGCGGCACCCAGCCGCTGATGTACCAGCAGATCGCCAAGCAGCGTACTACCCGCGAGCTGTACGCCGATGCCCTGGTGAATGCCGGCGTGCTCAGCGCCGAGCAGGTTCAGTCGAAGATCGACGACTACCGCGACGCCCTTGACAACGGCCTGCACGTGGTGAAGAGCCTGGTCAAGGAACCCAACAAGGAACTGTTCGTCGACTGGCGTCCGTACCTGGGTCATGCCTGGACCGCGCGTCACGACACCCGCTTCGACCTGAAGACCCTGCAGGAACTGTCCAGCAAGATGCTGGAAGTGCCGGAAGGCTTCGTGGTTCAGCGCCAGGTTTCGAAGATCTACGAAGATCGCCAGAAGATGGCGGCCGGTGGCCTGCCGATCAACTGGGGCTTCGCCGAGACCCTGGCCTACGCGACCCTGCTGTTCGAAGGCCATCCGGTACGGATGACCGGCCAGGACGTCGGCCGTGGCACCTTCTCGCACCGTCACGCGGTGCTGCACAACCAGAAGGATGACTCGGTCTACGTACCGCTGGCCAATCTGTTCGACGGCCAGCCGCGCCTGGATATCTACGATTCCTTCCTTTCGGAAGAGGCCGTGCTGGCGTTCGAATACGGTTTCGCCACCACCACGCCGAACTCGCTGGTGATCTGGGAAGCCCAGTTCGGCGACTTCGCCAACGGCGCCCAGGTGGTCATCGACCAGTTCATCACCAGTGGCGAAAGCAAATGGGGCCGACTCTGCGGCCTGACCATGCTGCTGCCGCACGGCTATGAGGGGCAGGGCCCGGAGCACTCCTCCGCGCGCCTGGAGCGCTACCTGCAGCTCTGTGCCGAGCAGAACATCCAGGTCTGCGTGCCGACCACCCCGGCTCAGGTCTACCACATGCTCCGCCGTCAGGTGATCCGCCCGCTGCGCAAGCCGCTGGTGGTGATGACGCCGAAGTCCCTGCTGCGTCACAAGCTCGCCATCTCGACCCTGGAAGATCTGGCCAACGGTTCCTTCCAGACTGTGATCCCGGAAATCGACAGCCTGGATCCGAAGAAGGTCGACCGCGTCGTGCTGTGCAGCGGCAAGGTGTACTACGACCTGCTGGAGAAGCGTCGCGCGGAAGGCCGCGAAGATACCGCGATCGTCCGTATCGAGCAGCTGTATCCGTTCCCGGAAGACGACCTGGCGGAAGTTCTGGCTCCGTACAAGAACCTCAAGCACATCGTCTGGTGCCAGGAAGAGCCGATGAACCAGGGCGCCTGGTTCTGCAGCCAGCATCACATGCGTCGTGTCATCGCCGCGCACAAGAAGGGCCTCAACCTCGAGTACGCCGGCCGCGAAGGCTCCGCTGCTCCGGCTTGCGGCTACGCCTCGATGCACGCCGAGCAGCAGGAAAAACTGCTGCAAGACGCCTTTACTGTTTAACGCCTACGCGCTGAAGAAACCGAATTTAAGGAAACGCACACAATGGCTATCGAAATCAAAGCCCCAACCTTCCCGGAATCGGTCGCCGACGGCACCGTCGCCACCTGGCACAAGAAGCCGGGCGAAGCAGTCAAGCGCGACGAACTGATCGTCGACATCGAGACCGACAAGGTGGTCATCGAGGTTCTCGCCGAGGCTGACGGCGTGCTGGCCGAGATCATCAAGAACGAAGGCGACACCGTTCTGAGCAACGAGCTGCTCGGCAAGCTGAACGAAGGCGGCGCCGCCGCTCCGGCCGCTCCGGCTGCCGCTGCGCCCGCCGCCGCTCCGGCTGCACAGGCCGCCGCTCCGGCCGCCGCTGGCGGCGACGACGCCATCCTGTCCCCGGCCGCGCGCAAGCTGGCCGAGGAAGCCGGCATCGATCCGAACAGCATCGCCGGCACCGGCAAGGGCGGTCGCGTGACCAAGGAAGACGTGGTCGCTGCGGTCGAAGCGAAGAAGAACGCCCCGGCCGCCCCGGCCAAGCCTGCCGCCCCGGCTGCCGAGGCGCCGATCTTCGCCGCCGGCGACCGTGTCGAGAAGCGCGTGCCGATGACCCGCCTGCGGGCCAAGGTCGCCGAGCGCCTGGTCGAGGCGCAGTCCGCCATGGCCATGCTGACCACCTTCAACGAGGTCAACATGAAGCCGATCATGGACCTGCGTTCGAAGTACAAGGACCTGTTCGAGAAGAAGCACAACGGCGTGCGCCTGGGCTTCATGTCCTTCTTCGTCAAGGCCGCCACCGAGGCGCTGAAGCGCTTCCCGGGGGTCAACGCTTCCATCGACGGCAACGACATCGTCTACCACGGCTACCAGGACATCGGTGTTGCCGTTTCCAGCGACCGCGGCCTGGTGGTTCCGGTACTGCGTAACGCCGAGTTCATGAGCCTGGCCGAGATCGAGGGCGGCATCGCCAACTTCGGCAAGAAGGCGAAGGAAGGCAAGCTGACCATCGAAGACATGACCGGCGGCACCTTCACCATCTCCAACGGTGGCGTGTTCGGTTCCCTGCTGTCGACCCCGATCGTCAACCCGCCGCAGACCGCTATCCTCGGCATGCACAAGATCCAGGAGCGCCCGATGGCCGTGAACGGCCAGGTGGTGATCCTGCCGATGATGTATCTGGCGCTGTCCTACGACCACCGTCTGATCGACGGCAAGGAAGCGGTGAGCTTCCTGGTGGCGATCAAGGACCTGCTGGAAGATCCGGCTCGCCTGCTGCTGGACGTCTGATTTAGCGTTTCTCTTCACGGCGGCCCCCTCGTGGGGCCGTCCGGTTTCACCCGAATAAGGATTGAGATATGAGCCAGAAATTCGACGTGGTAGTGATTGGTGCCGGCCCCGGCGGTTACGTTGCCGCCATCCGCGCTGCCCAGCTGGGCCTGAAGACCGCCTGCATCGAGAAGTACATCGGCAAGGAAGGCAAGGTGGCGCTCGGCGGTACCTGCCTGAACGTTGGCTGCATCCCGTCCAAGGCGCTGCTGGACAGCTCCTACAAGTACCATGAGGCCAAAGAGGCCTTCAAAGTCCATGGTATCGAAGCCAAGGGCGTCACCATCGACGTTCCGGCGATGGTTGCGCGCAAGGCCAACATCGTCAAGAACCTGACCGGCGGCATCGCTACCCTGTTCAAGGCCAACGGCGTGACCTCCTTCGAAGGCCACGGCAAGCTGCTGGCCAACAAGCAGGTGGAAGTGACCGGTCTGGACGGCAAGACCCAGGTCCTGGAAGCCGAGAACGTGATCATCGCTTCCGGCTCCCGCCCGGTGGAGATCCCGCCGGCCCCGCTGACCGACGACATCATCGTCGACTCCACCGGCGCCCTGGAATTCCAGGCCGTACCGAAGAAGCTGGGTGTGATCGGCGCCGGCGTCATCGGCCTGGAGCTGGGTTCGGTATGGGCCCGCCTGGGTGCCGAGGTGACCGTGCTGGAAGCCCTGGACAAGTTCCTCCCGGCTGCCGACGAGCAGATTGCCAAGGAAGCCCTGAAGGTCCTGACCAAGCAAGGCCTGAACATTCGCCTGGGTGCCCGCGTGACCGCTTCGGAAGTGAAGAAGAAGCAGGTCACCGTGACCTTCACCGACGCCAACGGCGAGCAGAAGGAAACCTTCGACAAGCTGATCGTCGCGGTCGGCCGTCGCCCGGTGACCACCGACCTGCTGGCCGCCGACAGCGGCGTGACCCTGGACGAGCGTGGCTTCATCTACGTCGACGACCACTGCAAGACCAGCGTTCCGGGCGTCTTCGCCATCGGTGACGTGGTTCGCGGCGCGATGCTCGCGCACAAGGCCTCGGAAGAGGGCGTGATGGTCGCCGAGCGCATCGCCGGCCACAAGGCGCAGATGAACTACGACCTGATTCCGTCGGTCATCTACACCCACCCGGAAATCGCCTGGGTCGGCAAGACCGAGCAGACCCTCAAGGCCGAGGGCGTCGAAGTCAACGTCGGCACCTTCCCGTTCGCCGCCAGCGGTCGTGCGATGGCGGCCAACGACACCACCGGCCTGGTCAAGGTCATCGCCGATGCGAAGACCGACCGCGTCCTGGGCGTCCACGTGATCGGCCCGAGCGCCGCCGAGCTGGTACAGCAAGGCGCGATCGGCATGGAATTCGGCACCAGCGCCGAAGACCTGGGCATGATGGTCTTCTCTCACCCGACGCTGTCCGAAGCCCTGCACGAAGCTGCCCTGGCAGTGAATGGCCATGCCATCCACATCGCCAACCGCAAGAAGCGCTGAGTGATCCGACGCCCCGGTTCACGCCAGGGGCGTCACAGCGACGCGGGACGCGTCGTCCGTCAGGCCAGGACAGGTTCCTGGCCTTGTCGGGTCCGGGTTCTGTAGAATCCACGGTTTGCCGCCTGCGTCGGGATGCCGCAGGCGGCAGACTTTCAGAAGAACCACGGCGGGTGAGCGCCGGCGACCGTTGCGAGGTGGCCGCGGGCGTATGCCGCCGGACTGTTTTTTCGCGAGCCGGGTGGTTCGCGAAACGACGGTCACAGGTGGTGGGGCGCCACGAGCGCTCCGCCGAAATGCGCAATACCTAGACGAATAACGGTAGACAAGCATGAATCTCCACGAATATCAGGGTAAGCAGCTGTTCGCTGAATACGGCCTGCCTGTATCCAAGGGCTTTGCCGTAGACACCCCCGAAGAGGCCGCAGAAGCCTGCGACAAGATCGGCGGCAGCGAGTGGGTCGTCAAAGCTCAGGTGCACGCCGGCGGCCGCGGTAAAGCGGGCGGTGTGAAGCTGGTGAAGAGCAAAGAGGACGCCAAGGCGTTCGCCCAGCAGTGGCTGGGCAAGAACCTGGTGACCTACCAGACCGACGCCAACGGCCAGCCGGTCAGCAAGATCCTGGTGGAGTCCTGCACCGACATCGACAAGGAGCTGTACCTCGGCGCCGTCGTCGATCGTTCCAGCCGCCGCATCGTGTTCATGGCTTCCACCGAAGGTGGCGTGGACATCGAGAAGGTCGCCCACGACACTCCCGAGAAGATCCTCAAGGCTACCATCGACCCGCTGGTCGGCGCGCAGCCGTACCAGGGCCGCGAGCTGGCCTTCCAGCTGGGCCTGAAGGGCGACCAGATCAAGCAGTTCACCCATATCTTCGTCGGCCTGGCGAAGCTGTTCCAGGACTACGACCTGGCCCTGCTGGAAGTGAACCCGCTGGTGATCAAGAAAGACGGCAACCTGCACTGCCTGGATGCCAAGATCAACATCGACAGCAACGCCCTGTACCGTCAGCCGAAGCTGCGCGCCATGCACGACCCGTCCCAGGACGACGCCCGTGAAGCCCATGCGCAGAAGTGGGAGCTGAACTACGTCGCGCTGGAAGGCAACATCGGCTGCATGGTCAACGGCGCCGGCCTGGCCATGGGTACCATGGACATCGTCAACCTGCACGGCGGCAAGCCGGCCAACTTCCTCGACGTTGGCGGCGGTGCGACCAAGGAGCGCGTGACCGAAGCGTTCAAGATCATCCTGTCCGACAGCAACGTGAAGGCTGTCCTGGTGAACATCTTCGGCGGCATCGTGCGTTGCGACATGATCGCCGAAGGCATCATCGGCGCCGTCAAAGAAGTCGGCGTGAAGGTTCCGGTTGTCGTCCGCCTGGAAGGCAACAACGCTGAACTGGGTGCCAAGGTCCTGGCCGAAAGCGGCCTGAACATCATCGCGGCAACCAGCCTGACCGACGCTGCCCAGCAAGTCGTCAAGGCCGCGGAGGGTAAGTAATGAGCGTCCTGATCAACAAAGACACCAAAGTCATCTGCCAAGGCTTCACCGGTAGCCAGGGCACCTTCCACTCCGAACAGGCCATCGCCTATGGCACCAAGATGGTCGGCGGCGTGACCCCCGGCAAGGGCGGCACCACCCACCTCGGCCTGCCGGTGTTCAACACCGTCAAGGAAGCCGTGGAAGCCACCGGCGCCGAAGCCTCGGTCATCTACGTTCCGGCTCCGTTCTGCAAGGACTCGATCCTGGAAGCGGCATTCGGCGGCATCAAGCTGATCGTCTGCATCACCGAAGGCATCCCGACCCTCGACATGCTGGACGCCAAGGTCAAGTGCGACGAGCTGGGCGTACGCCTGATCGGCCCGAACTGCCCGGGCGTGATCACTCCCGGCGAGTGCAAGATCGGCATCATGCCGGGTCACATCCACCTGCCGGGCAAGGTAGGCATCGTGTCGCGTTCCGGCACCCTGACCTACGAAGCCGTGAAGCAGACCACCGACGCCGGCTTCGGCCAGTCCACCTGCGTGGGCATCGGCGGCGACCCGATCCCGGGCTCCAACTTCATCGACATCCTGAAGCTGTTCCAGGAAGATCCGCAGACCGAAGCCATCGTCATGATCGGCGAGATCGGCGGTTCCGCCGAAGAAGAAGCCGCGGCCTTCATCAAGGCCAACGTGACCAAGCCGGTGGTGTCCTACATCGCTGGTGTGACTGCCCCTCCGGGCAAGCGCATGGGCCACGCCGGCGCCATCATCTCCGGCGGCAAGGGCACCGCGGACGAGAAGTTCGCCGCCCTGCAGGACGCCGGTGTGAAGACCGTGCGTTCCCTGGCCGACATCGGCAAGGCCCTGGCCGAGCTGACCGGTTGGGAAGTGAAGAAGGCCTGATTTCCCGGGTTTTCTGAGTTCCAGGACGAAGGCCACCGCCTCACAGCGGTGGCCTTCGTCGTTCTATCGCATCCGTCAAACGAATGTTGCCGCGATGCGCTATCATTGCCAACGGTTCGTGTCCGACAAAACCCCGGGCGCGCCACGCATCATCCCGCAGGCCAGTGCGCCTGCAGCTATAACGCCACATGGCCCTCAAAAGGGGTCGGGCGGCTTGACCGGTCCTCCTCATCCGGAAGGACGTTGTTTCCTAACACCCCCAAAGGGAAACCCCGAACAACCGAGACTTCTGCCAGTGGTACATCCTCCTATGACTCATTTGAAAGGGTTCGACCTGCTCGCCCTTGGCTTCATGACGTTCGCGCTTTTTCTCGGCGCGGGTAACATCATCTTTCCTCCCAGTGCCGGCATGGCGGCGGGCGAACACGTATGGAGCGCGGCTTTCGGCTTCCTCCTTACCGGTGTCGGCCTGCCGTTGCTGACGGTGGTCGCCCTGGCCCGGGTCGGAGGCGGTATTGGCCGCCTGACCCAGCCGATCGGGCGGCGCGCGGGAGTGGCGTTCGCCATCGCCGTCTATCTTGCCATCGGCCCGCTGTTCGCCACCCCGCGTACAGCCGTGGTGTCCTTCGAGATGGGCGTCGCACCCTTCACCGGGGACGGCGGCGTGCCGTTGCTCGTCTATACCGTCGCTTACTTCTCCGTGGTTCTGTTCCTGGTGCTGAACCCGGGTCGCCTTGTCGACCGGGTCGGAAAGGTCATCACGCCGGTGCTGCTGTCGGCCCTGCTGGTCCTTGGCGGCGCGGCGATCTTCGCGCCGGCGGGAGAGATCGGCAGCAGTTCCGGCGAGTACCAGAGCGCGCCCCTGGTGCAGGGCTTCCTGCAGGGCTACCTGACCATGGATACCCTCGGTGCGCTGGTCTTCGGTATCGTCATCGCCACCGCCATTCGCGACCGCGGCATCAGCGACAGCCGGCTGGTCACGCGCTATTCCATGATCGCCGGGGTCATCGCCGCCACCGGCCTGTCCCTGGTCTACCTGGCGCTGTTCTATCTGGGCGCCACCAGCCAGGGCATCGCCGGCGACGCCCAGAATGGCGTACAGATCCTCACCGCCTATGTGCAGCAGACCTTTGGCGTTTCCGGCAGCCTGTTGCTGGCGGTGGTCATCACCCTGGCCTGCCTGACCACGGCGGTAGGGCTGATCACGGCGTGCGGCGAGTTCTTCAGCGACCTGCTGCCGGTTTCGTACAAGACGGTGGTGATCGTGTTCTCGCTGTTCAGCCTGCTGGTCGCCAACCAGGGACTGACCCAGTTGATCAGCCTTTCGGTACCGGTTCTGGTGGGACTCTATCCGCTCGCCATCGTGCTGATCGCCCTGAGCCTGTTCGACCGGCTCTGGGTGTCGGCCCCGCGGGTGTTCGTGCCGGTGATGATCGTCGCGCTGCTCTTCGGCATCGTCGACGGGCTGGGGGCGGCCAAGCTGAACGGGTGGGTGCCGGACGTCTTCGCCAAGCTTCCGCTCGCCGATCAGAGCCTTGGCTGGCTGCTGCCGGTATCCATTGCGCTGGTCCTGGCAGTCGTTTGCGATCGGCTGCTGGGCAAGCCGCGCGAAGCGGTCGCCTGAGACGTCAGGCGAACCCCAGGAAGGCCGCCTCCGGGCGGCCTTTTTCATGAGCCGACGAAAGTCGTGTCCTGGCCGCGGCGAGCGGCGTCCCAACGGCGCGAAACAACGGCGGGGCGATTCCCGGCCGGCTCAAGAGGGAGTTTTCATGACCGCCGAACTCGGCATTTTCAACGGGCACCTGCTGCAACACCTGCTGGCGGCGCTCTGGTTCCTGTTCTGCTGGGTGGGCTACACCCGCTACGCCACCTGGAAGGGTCGCGACACCGCCTGCCTGGCCAGCGTCCTGCACCTCTACCGGGAGGACTGGATGCGCCGGTTGCTGCTGCGCGACAACCGTATCGCCGACGCCAGCGTGATCGGTAACCTGGAGCGTAACGCGTCGTTCTTCGCCTCCAGCACGCTGATCATCCTCGCCGGCATCCTCACCCTGCTGGGCTCCACCGATCGCGCCGTCTCGGTACTGGCCGACCTGCCGTTCGTGGAGGAGGCCAGCCGGGGACTATCGGAACTGAAGCTGCTGTGCCTGGCAGTGGTCTTCGTCTATGCCTTCTTCACCTTCAGCTGGTGCATGCGCCAATACAATTTCGCGGCGATCCTGGTCGGCTCGGCACCGATGATCGGCGAGCGCAACGTCGGCGAGCTGGAGCGCAAATCCTTTGCCGAGCGTGCCGCCCGGGTCATCTCGCTGGCGGCCAACCAGTTCAACTTCGGCTTGCGCTCGTACTATTTCGGCCTGGCCATGCTCGCCTGGTTCATCAATTCCTGGTTCTTCATGCTGGTGACGGCCGGCGTGGTGCTGGTCCTGTATCGCCGCGAATTCCATTCGGACGTGCTGGAGGTGATGGTCTACACCGAGACCGCAATCGCCGAAAGCCCGCGGGAAGGCGAGGGCGAGGTGCCCAGGGGCTGAATCCCGGGCATGAAAAAGCCCGCTTGCGCGGGCTCTTTCAGGGTACGTCAACGAGAACTTATTGCTGGTTCTGTTGCGGTTGCTCCGGAGTCGGTGCCGGAGTCTGCGGGGTTGCCGGAGTGTCGCTCGACGGCGCCGGGGCGCTGGGCTCGGCAGGGGGAGTAGCCGGAGCGCTCGGCTGGGTCTCGGTAGCCGGAGCTGCCGGGGCCGCTGCCTTGTCTTCCTCTTTCTTGTCGCAAGCGGCCAGGCCAAGGCTGGCAGCGAGCAGCAGGGCAAGAGTTACGGTCTTTTTCATCGTTTAGCCTCCATGTGCGGCTTTCCTCGTTGTAGCCCTTTGAACATTTGCGCTGGCGTGAAGTTCCACACACTTCGACTATTTCGATCGTTATGTCCAAAACCCCGGCTGCCGGGGCTTTGGCGGCAGGGTATGATTCGCCCTCCAGAAAACTCCCAGCAAGGTCGCCGTCATGTCGGAAAATCCTCTCCTCGAGCGCGCCCGGCGCTTTCTCTCGGCCTTGCGTCATTGCCAGGTGCTGGGGTTGACGGTCGAGGCCGCCGACGAGAAAGGACTGACCCTGCGCCTGCCCTACAGCCAGGCGATCATCGGCAACCCGGAAAGCGGGGTCGTCCACGGCGGCGCGATCACCACCCTGATGGACACCACCTGTGGTATTTCCACGGTCTGCGTGCTGCCGGACTTCGAGATCTGCCCGACGCTCGACCTGCGCATCGACTACATGCATCCCGCCGAACCGCACAAGGATGTCTATGGCTTCGCCGAGTGCTACCGGGTCACGCCGAACGTGATCTTCACCCGCGGCTTCGCCTACCAGGACGATCCGGGCCAGCCCATCGCCCATGTCGTCGGCGCTTTCATGCGCATGGGCGGTTCGGCCCGCGCCGGGGCGGCCAGGCCGGCCGCGCAGGGAGGTGCGGCATGAGCCCGACCAGCCTCGAGCAACTGGTCCGCGACGCGCGTCGGAACAACGACTACAGCCCGCTGGTGGAGCTGATCCCGTACGCCAAGCTGCTCGGCATCGAATGCCTGCGCCTGGGCGACGACATGGTCTTCCGCCTGCCGGCGAACAAGGACAACATCGGCAACCCGACCCTGCCGGCCATCCATGGCGGCGTGATCGCCGGCTTCATGGAGCATGCGGCGATGTTGCACCTGCTGACCTTCATGAGCATTCCGCACCTGCCGAAGATCATCGATTTCTCCATCGATTACCTGCGTGCCGGGCACTTCCGCGATACCTACGCGCAATGCCAGGTCTGGCGCCAGGGGCGGCGGGTGGCGAACGTCGCGATCAACGCCTGGCAGACCACCCAGGGCGAGCCCATCGCCACCGCGCGGGCGCATTTCAAGGTGGACGAGCCGTGAGCCGTACGCTGCGGAAAGTGGGCTGAGGATATCGCGATGGATGCCTTGCTGATTCTGGGCGGCCTGCTGCTGATGGTCGCCGGCTATATCTGGGTCATCGTCCTGGCCTTCGGTACCGGTCTGCTGTGGGGTTACGGCAGCCTTTTCCCGCCGGTGGCGCTGGCCTATATCGGCGTGCACTGGCGTACGGCGCGCAAGGGCGTCGGGCTGGCCGCGCTGGGTTGCATCCCGCTGGTGGTCGGCCTGGCGCTGCTGGCCAGTCACGACGCTGCGCGGCTGGAGGCGATCCTCAGCCTGCGCTGGCTGAAACCGGAGGCCAGGCCGCCGGCGGAACTGTCCATCGCGCTCAGCGGGGAGTTCAACGGCAAGCCTTTCGCGCCGCAGAGCGGCGAGTTGATTGGCGGCGTGCTGAGCCTGCGCCAGGGGCACGATTTCTACGCCCAGCGCGAGCTGCAGATCCGCCTTCCGGCACAGCCGCTCGGGGCGCTGCGCCTGGACGTGCTGCCCGAGGACGGCGGCGCGTTGCCAGAAGTCGAGCTGAGCTGGCTGCAACCGGATCAGGACCTGCCCGAGGCGCGTCGTCTCCTGCGTGGCTATACCTTGCACCTGGACCTGCGGCCCAAGGCGCCGAACCGCCTGGAGGGCGAGTTCCACCTGAGCCTGCCGAGCGACTACCGGACCACCCTCAGCGGCCACGTCGAGCTGTATACCGACCGGCTGCGCTATCGGCACGGCAAGGTCGACCTGGGCTACGACTCCGACGATACCCTGGCCCTGGTCTTGCGCGACTATCTGCAGCGACGTTTCGCCAGCCGCGACGTCAGCCTCGTGCGGGCGCCGTCCTGGCGCGCGGCCAGCCATGCGCGGCCGCTGCGTATCGAGGCCCTGGTGGCCGGCCAGGCTCAGGTGCTGGAGCTGACGCTGGAGAAGAACGCCCGGCGGGAGTGGACGGTGCGCGGCGACGCGTTCCCCGCCTTGCCGGCGGAGCCTGCGACCGTGGCCGCGGCGGCGGCGCCGCCCGAGCCGCAGGCGCTGCCGGCGCCGGGTAACGCCACCCTCGACCTGGAGCTGGTCCAGGTCGAACCGCAGCGCTACAGCCAGCGCCTGGTCAAGGCCACTACGGTACGCGGGCGTATCGCCGAGGGCCGTTTCACCGGCCTCGACAGCGAGGGGCGCCTGGTGATCCGCCGGGAAATGCCCGGTGCGGGGGAGGCGAGCTACCTGTTGCGCCCGGCGGAGATCGCCCGTCTCGAACTGCTCGAACGCTAGTCGTCGCACGATGGTGCGCGGTTTTTTCGCATAAGCGCTTGAAAAGCCGGAAGAAGGCCCCACCTAGGGGACATCCGCCGTGGTACGCGGCTTATGTCATTGATGGAGCTTGGAGCGATGAGCGTGGAAACCCAAAAAGAGACACTGGGCTTTCAGACTGAAGTGAAGCAACTGCTTCACCTGATGATTCATTCTCTCTATTCGAACAAGGAAATCTTCCTCCGCGAACTGATTTCCAACGCCTCGGACGCCGCCGACAAGCTGCGTTTCGAAGCCCTGGCCAATCCCGAGCTGCTCGAGGGCGGCGCCGAGCTGAAGATCCGCGTCAGCTTCGACAAGGAAGCCAACACCGTCACCCTGGAAGACAACGGCATCGGCATGAGCCGCGAGGATGTGGTGACTCACCTGGGCACCATCGCCAAGTCCGGGACCGCCGACTTCCTGAAGAACTTGTCTGGCGACCAGAAGAAGGATTCGCACCTGATCGGCCAGTTCGGCGTCGGTTTCTACAGCGCCTTCATCGTCGCCGACAAGGTCGATGTCTACTCCCGTCGCGCCGGCCAGCCGGCCAGCGAAGGGGTGCACTGGTCGTCGAAGGGCGAGGGCGAGTTCGACGTCGCTACCATCGACAAGCCCGAGCGCGGTACCCGCATCGTCCTCCACCTGAAAAAGGGCGAGGAGGAGTTCGCCGATGGCTGGCGCCTGCGCAACGTGATCAAGAAATACTCCGATCACATCGCTTTGCCGATCGAGCTGCCCAAGGAATTCCACGGCGAAGAGGCCGACAAGCCGGCCGAGCCGGAATGGGAAGCGGTCAACCGCGCCAGCGCGCTGTGGACCCGTCCGCGCGCCGAGGTGAAGGACGAGGAATACCAGGAGTTCTACAAGCACGTCGCCCATGACTTCGAGAACCCGCTGAGCTGGAGCCACAACAAGGTCGAAGGCAAGCTGGAATACACCTCGCTGCTCTACGTGCCGGGCCGCGCGCCGTTCGACCTGTACCATCGCGAAGCGCCGCGGGGCCTGAAGCTGTACGTACAGCGCGTGTTCATCATGGACCAGGCCGACGAGTTCCTGCCGCTGTACCTGCGCTTCATCAAGGGTGTGGTCGACTCCAACGACCTGTCGCTGAACGTCTCCCGGGAAATCCTGCAGAAGGATCCGGTGATCGACTCGATGAAGTCGGCGTTGACCAAGCGCGTGCTGGACATGCTGGAGAAGCTGGCGAAGAACGAGCCGGAGCAGTACAAGACCTTCTGGAAGAACTTCGGCCAGGTCCTCAAGGAAGGCCCGGCGGAAGACTTCGGCAACAAGGAGAAGATCGCCGGCCTGCTGCGCTTCGCCTCCACCGGCGACGATTCGGGCGAGCAGAGCGTAGCGCTGGCCGACTACATCGGTCGGATGAAGGAAGGCCAGGACAAGATCTACTACCTCACCGGCGAGAGCTACTCGCAGGTGAAGAACAGCCCGCACCTGGAAGTCTTCCGCAAGAAGGGCATCGAGGTGCTGCTGCTCACCGATCGCATCGACGAGTGGCTGATGAGCTACCTGCCGGAGTTCGACGGCAAGCAGTTCGTCGATGTCGCCCGCGGCGACCTGGACCTGGGCAGCCTGGACTCGGAAGAGGACAAGAAGGCCCAGGAAGAAGTCGCCAAGAGCAAGGAAGGCCTGATCGAGCGCCTGAAGAAGGTGCTCGACGAGCAGGTCAGCGAAGTCCGCGTTTCCCACCGCCTGACCGATTCGCCGGCGATCCTCGCCATCGGCGAACAGGACCTTGGCCTGCAGATGCGCCAGATCCTCGAGGCCAGCGGGCAGAAAGTGCCGGACTCGAAGCCGATCTTCGAGATCAACCCGCAGCATCCGCTGATCGAGAAGCTGGATGCGGAGCCGGACGAGGACCGCTTCGGCGAGCTGTCGCATATTCTCTTCGACCAGGCCGCCCTGGCCGCGGGGGACAGCCTCAAGGATCCGGGCGCCTACGTACGCCGACTGAACAAGCTGCTGGTGGAGCTGTCCGCTTAAGCAGTAGCCCCGACAAAGCCCGCTTCGGCGGGCTTTGTCTTTTCCAACTCTCGCAGGAGCAGTACCCATGAGTGAGATTCGTGTAGAGCCGGTCGCCTACGACATCGATGGGCAGCCGTACGAAGGTCAACTGGTGTACGACGCCAGCCACGCGGGGCCGCGCCCGGGCCTGCTGATGGCGCCGAACTGGATGGGCGTGAGCGCCGCCGCGCTGGACATCGCCCGGCAGGTCGCCGGCCGTGGGCACGTGGTGCTGGTGGCGGACCTCTACGGCAGGGACGTGCGTCCGCAGAACGGCGACGAGGCGGGCGCGGCGATGATGCCGCTGAAGAACGACCGGGCCCTGCTGCGCAAGCGCATGCAGGCAGCGCTGGCGGCCTTGCGCGGACAGGCGCTCGCGGCTGTCGATACGACCCGCCAGGCTGCCTTCGGTTTCTGCTTCGGCGGTTGCTGCGCGCTGGAGCTGGCTCGCGACGGCGCCGAGCTGAAGGCCTTCGTGTCCTTCCATGGCACCCTGGATACGCCGGACCCGGCGCATGCCAGGAACATCAAGGGCGCGGTACTGGTCCTCGACGGTGCCTCCGATCCGCTGGTGCCGCGCGAGCAGTTGCCGGCCTTCGCCAGGGAGATGACCGATGCCGGCGTCGACTGGCAGCTCACCAGCTACGGCGGCGCGGTGCATTCCTTCACCGATCCGAACGCCAAGCTGCCGGGCAAGATGCACTATGACGCCAGGACCTCCCGGCGTGCCTTCCAGGCGATGGACGACCTGCTGGCGGAAGTCTTCGCCTGAGACCGCCGGCTCACTCGCGCATGGCGAAGCAATGCCTGGCCTCGGGGAAGCGCCGTTCGCGCACGTCCTCGGCGAAGCGCCGGGCCGCCTCGTCGATTTCCCGGTCGAGGCGCGCGTAGCGTTCGACGAAGCGCGGTACCTGTTCGCCGCTTAGCCCGAGCAGGTCCTCGCTGACCAGTACCTGGCCGTCGCAGGCCGGCGAGGCGCCGATACCGATGCAGGGGATCGCCAGTTCTTCGCTAAGGCGACGGGCCAGCGGCTCGCCTACGCCTTCGATGACCACCGCGAAGGCGCCGCCGCGCTGCATGGCGAGGCCGTCGCGGCGTACCCGTTCTGCGCTTTCCGGGTCACGCCCCTGGGCCTTGAAGCCGCCCATGGCGTTGACCTGCTGCGGCATCAGGCCGATATGGGCGAGCACCGGTATGCCACGGCGTACCAGGAAGTCCACGGTTTCTTCCATTTCCTCACCGCCTTCCAGCTTCACCGCCTGGGCGCCGCTGTCGGCCAGCAGGCGTGCGGCGTTGCGGAACGCCTGTCGGGGCGATTCCTGGTAGCTGGCGAACGGCAAGTCGGCCACCACGCAGGCGCGCCGACTGCCGCGCATCACCGCCAGGGTGTGGGCGACCATCATCTCCAGGCTCACTCCCAGGGTGCTGGGCATGCCATAGAGCACCATGCCCAGCGAATCGCCGACCAGCAGCAGGTCGGCATGCGGATCGAGGAGGCGGGCCATGGGCGTGCTGTAGGCGGTCAGCGCCACCAGGCTGCCGGCACCCTTGCGGCGCTGGATATCGGGAACGGACAGGCGATGTTGCGGGCGATGACTGCTCATGGCGTGGCTCCGGTTTGTCTATGGGGAGCCACACGCTAACATCGGCCACGCACCGCTCACTCGACGGATGGGGACAACCGATGCCGCAAACGGGACAAGAACGCGACCTGCCGCGATTCCGCAGCCTGCCCTGCGCGGTGTACCTGCGCGCCTTCGAGATGCCCGCCGGGCACCGGGTGGAGATGCACGACCACCCCTGGGGCCAACTGATGTACGCCGCCAGCGGCACCTTGCGCGCCAGCACCGAGCGGCACAGCTATCTGGTGCCGGCGCAGCGGGCGCTGTGGATTCCGCCGGGCGTCCGGCACGCCGCGGAGGCTTGCAACCCTGTGCTGTTCCGCAGTCTCTACCTGGATCGTTCGCTGCCCGGCGGTTGCCGGGTACTGGAGGTGTCCGGCCTGCTGCGCGAACTGTTGCTGCGGGCGGCGGAGTTTCCCCGTGAATATCCGCCGGGTGGCGAGGCCGAGCGTCTCATGCAGGTGGTCGCCGATGAGGTCGGGCGCCTTCGCGAGGCGCCGCTGAACCTGCCGTTGCCTGGCGACCCGCGCTTGCGCCGGATCACCGACGCGCTACAGGCGGATCCCGCCGATCCGCGCGGCATCTCGGATTGGGCGGGACTGGTGGGGGCGTCCCGACGGACCCTGGCGCGGTTGTTCCGCGAGCAGACCCAGTTGTCGTTTCGCGAGTGGCGCCAGCGCCTGCGTCTGCTCAACGCGGTCGCCGCGCTGGAGGAGGGCGCCAGCGTGACGCGGGTGGCCAGCGACCTTGGCTACGACTCCACCTCGGCGTTCATCAGCCTGTTCCAGCGTCATTTCGGCCAGACCCCCGGTTGCTTCGCCCGCTCCCTGCGCTTGCCCAACTGAGCCGCATGCTTCAGGGCGCCGCCTGTCGGCGCAGGCTTGCCGCCTTGGCCGCGAGGTCCGGCCAGGCGGGCTTGCCGGCGAAACGCTCGCGCAGGTAGTTGGCCAGGGCGGCGACTTGCCGGTCGTCGAGGCTGTTGCGGAAGCCGGGCATATAGCCGAGGTCGCCGGTGGCCGGGCTGTGGATGCCGTCGAGGATGATCCGCAGCAGGTTGTCCGGGCTGTCCGCATGCACATTGCTGTTCAGCGCCAGGGATGGACGCACGCCGAAGAAGCGCGGTCCGTCGCCGTCATGGTGGCAGGCCAGGCAGGCCCCGGCGAACAGGCGCGCGCCGCTGCCGCTGGGCGGTTGCACGCGGCCGTAGCCCTGCCGGTCGAGGCGTTGCGCCTGTTGCTGATCGGTTTCCCCGGCCGGGGCAGCGGCGTAGGACGCAAGGTAATGGGCCAGGGCCCGCAGGTCCTCGTCCGACTGCTTGGCCAGGCCTTCGCCGACCACTGGCGCCATCGGCCCGCTGGCGACCCCGTGGTAGGCCGAATAGCCGTGGCGGAGGTAGGCGTAGAGGGCCTCCTCGCTCCAGGCGATGGGCGCCGGCGAACTGGCGTTCAAGGCTGGCGCGGTCCAGCCCTCCGCCTCGCCGCCGGCGAAGTGCGCGCTGCCGGACTTTTCCGCGCCGAGCGCATTGCGCGGCGAGTGGCAGGCGCTGCAATGGCCGAGGCCTTCGGCGAGATAGGCGCCGCGGTTCCATTGCTGGTTGCGCGTCGGCTCGTCGCGGTAGGCGCCGGGCTCCAGGAACAGCAGGTTCCAGCCGGCCATCAGCTGGCGTTGGTCGAAGGGGAACGGCAGCTGGTTGGCAGGCGTTTCGCTGTGCACCGCCGGCTGGCTCATCAGGTAGGCGTACAGGGCCTTCAGGTCTTCGTCGCGAGTCCTGGTGAAGGCGGTGTAAGGGAACGCCGGATACAGGTAGCTGCCGTCGCGGGCCACGCCATGCCGCATGGCCCGCTCGAAGGCGGGGTAGGACCAGCCACCGATGCCGCTCGCGCGATCCGGCGTGAGGTTGCTGCTGTAGATCGTCCCGAACGGCGTCGGCAAGGCCCGTCCGCCGGCGTTGCGCGGGCCGCCTTCGCGAGTGTGGCAGACCGCGCAGTCGCCGAGGGCGGCGAGGCGTTCGCCGCGGGCGATCTGCTCGGCGCTGAAGGGACCGGGTCTGCCTTCCAGTGGCCCGATGGCCGGTTGCCAGGCGTAGCCGAGGGCGATGGCGGCGAGCGCGACGAGGCTGCCGGAGGCCCAGAGGCCGATGCGTGTTGCCTTCTTCATCTGTCAGTCATCCACTGCGCGGGGCGCCGCGGCGCCCCGGGGAAAAGGATCAGGCCTGCGCGCTGCGCAGCGCCGCGAGTACGCGTTCCGGAGTGAACGGCACCTGTCGCAGGCGCGCCCCGGTAGCGTCGAAGATCGCATTGGCGATGGCCGCGGCGCTGGGCACCGAGGCTGACTCGCCAGCGCCCATCGGTGGCTGCTCGGGGCGGTCGAGCAGCAGTACGTCGATCTCCGGCAGTTCGGGGAAGCCGAGGATCGGGTAGCCGCCCCATTCCAGGCTGGTGACGCCACGGCGGTCGAAGGTGGCGAACTCCTTGAGTACCCGGCTGGTGGACTGGATGACGTTGCCGTGGACCTGGTGCCTGACCCCATCGGGATTGACCATCTGCCCGCAGTCATGGGCGACCCAGACCTTGGCGACGCGCACCGCGCCGTTCTCCGGGTTCACCTCGACGTCGACGATCCAGGCGGCCCAGGCGGCGCCGAAACCGGGAAACTTGCTGTGGAAGTAGCGCGCATAGGCGAAGCCGCGTCCCTTCAGCAAGCCGTCCCGGCGCGCCTCTGGGTTGGGGGAGGTGCGTGGCTGCCAGCCGGCGCGGGCGACCAGGGCGTCGATCAGCGCCAGGGCGCGCTGGTCGTCCAGGTAGCGGCGGCGGAAGGCGATGGGGTCGATGCCGGCCAGGTGCGCCAGTTCGTCGACGTAGGACTCATGGGCGAACACGTTCGGCAGCGCCGAGACGCCGCGCATCCAGGACGCGCGGACGATGGGGGCGGCGTCGTTGGCCACCACCCGCATCCGCGGGTAGCGGTATTGCGGGATCGCGGTGCGGTCGCCCATGTCGGCCACCTGCGGGGTGGCCGGGATCCGCCCGGTGAGGAGCAGGGCCAGGGTCGGCGCGCCGTTGGAGGGGTAGCAGGTGGCGAAGTCGTAGGCCGCCACCCGGCCTTGCTCGTCGAGACCGCCGCGGACCTCGATCAGTTGCGCGGTGCCTTTCGGTTCCCAGCCATGTTCCTGTTCGCGCATCAGTTGTACCCGCACCGGCCGGCCCACTGCCTGCGCCAGGAGCACGGCGTCGGCGCTGACGTCGTCGGCGCCGTTGCGTCCGTAGCAGCCGGCGGCTTCCATGCGAATCACCTCGATGTCCCCGGTCTCGCGCTGCAGCAGCCTGGCCAGGTCGTTGCGCAGGTCGTGCGGGTTCTGCGTGCCGGACCAGACGCGAGCGCGCTGCGCATCGACCTCGGCGAGGGCGCAGGAAGGGCCGATGGAGGCGTGCAACTGGTAGGGCCAGACATAGGTGGCCGACAGCGGCCGGGCGATGCCCGCGAGGTGCTGCTCGAGACCGGGTGAGTCGTGCAGCGTGCGTGGCTTCTTCGGATGCCGGCGAAGCGTGTCCTCGAGCCGGTCGGGTTCCAGCGGCGGCAGGCCCTGCCAGTCCTTCCAGCGCACCTTGAGCTGGCGCGCGGCGCGGATCGCCTGCTCCTCGCGTTCGCAGACCACGCCGACGAAGTCGCCGATCACGACCACCTTGACCAGCCCCGGCAGCCCGGCGACCGAGCTTTCGTCCACCGCCAGCAGGCCGCTGCCGAGCGGGGCGCTGACATCCGCGCCGGTATAGGGCGGGCGTACCACTCGTCCATGCAGCATGCCGGGCAAGCGCATGTCGTGGACATAGGTCAGTTGACCGGTCAGCTTCGCCGGGATGTCCACCCGACGCACCGGCTTGCCGACCAGACGGTACTCGCTGCGCGGCTTGAGCGGCGCCTTGCCGTCGATGTTCAGGTTGAAGCGCTGGCCTCGCAGCAACTCGCCGTAGCCGATCCGTCGCTGCGGATTGGCGGCGGCGAAGACCTGGCCGTTTTCGCTGCGCAGGCTGTCCGGATGCACCGGGAAATGGCTTCCGGCCTGGCGCAGGAGGAAGCGCCGGGCTTCGGCGGCGGCCTGGCGCAGCGGCACGGCGCTGACCTGGATGCTGGCGCTGGCGATGGTCGGCCCCTGGTCCGGTGTACGACGGGTGTCGCCGAGGATCATCTCGACCTGCTCGAACGCGACGTCCAACTCTTCGGCGACGATCTGCGCCAGTGCCGTGCGGATGCCGGTACCAAGGTCGACGTGGCCGCAGAAGGCGGTGACCTTGCCGTCCGCGGCAATGGCGATGAACGAGTCGACCTGGTCCAGCGGCAGGTCGGTGGCGCCCTGCTCGGCAAGGGCGAGCAGCGGGGCGGGCAGGTTGACGGTGACCAGCAGCAGGCCGCCGGCCTTGAGGAAGCCGCGTCGCGAGGGATTGGCCAGGCTCATGCCGGGTGCTCCTCCTGATGCTCCTTCAGGCTCTCGGCGGCACGCCGCACGGCCTTGAGAATCTCCACATGGGTGCCGCAGCGACACAGGTTGTAGGCCAATTCCTGGCGGATCTCGCCGTCGCTGGGGTTCGGGTTGCGATCCAGCAACGCCTTGGCGGTCATCACCATGCCGTTGATGCAGTAGCCGCATTGGGCGGCCTGTTCGTCGATGAAGGCCTGTTGCAGCGGATGGGGATGGGCGGCATCGCCGAGTCCTTCGAGGGTAACCACCCGGCGGCCTACGGCGGCCTCCACCGGGGTGATGCAGGAGCGGGTGGCGACGCCATCCATCAGCACGGTGCAGGCGCCGCACTCGCCGAGGCCGCAGCCGAACTTGGGACCGTTCAGTTGCAGGTCGTTGCGCAGGACATAGAGCAGGGGGGTATCGGGGGCGACATCGAGGCGCAGGGACTGACCGTTGACGGTCAGGGCAAGGGCATCGCTCATGGCGGTTTCTCCCCATGCCGGCGGCATGGCTGTTCATCAGGCGGATATCCCGTCAGCCGTGCCTGGTAGCATGCGGCTATGCGGGAATTTGTTTGTATACAAACATGTTATGAACGCCTGCGGCGAACTGTCAATGGCAGGCCGCTACGACGAAAGGCGCAGCTCCGGGCGACGCAACGCGGACAAAAGGATAGACCGCAATGGCCTCAGGTCAGGCGAGCGAGCAACCCGCGCAGGGTTTCCTGTTCTTGCGGGGAGAGGGGGGCCAAGGCCTGCCGGTTGATCTCGCGGGCGGCCGCCAGGCCGGCCTCGAGTTCGGCGCGTCCGGCAGGACTGAGGCTGACCAGCAGGCGCCGGCCGTCGTCCGGATCGGCGCTGCGCTGGATCAGTCCCCGTTTGTCCAGGCGCTCGACGACGCCCTTGATGGTCGCGGCGTCCATGGCGGTGAGTCGGCCGAGCTGGTTCTGCGGGCAGGGTCCGGTCTCGCCGAGGCGGACCAGGGCGGCCCACTGGGTGGGGGTCAGGCCGTTGCCGATGCCATTGGCGAACAACGCCGCATAGCGCTGGTTGGCTTGGCGCAGGATGAAGCCGATCTGGTCGTCGAGGCGGTACGGGGCGTTACGGGACATGCTGGACATCGGTGGTGGCGTGAGGGCTTCATTCTAGCTCACGGCCGGTACCAGAGCGCCTCGCGCTGAAAAGGAGTTTTTCCTGGAAGATAGGGGTTTTTCAGCTCGATTATTCTCCGCTGCCGAAGGGCAAGCTTGCCCAGCCGCGTCTTGAAATGTCGCTCGAACAGCCGTTCGAAGCTACCGTCGGCAATCGCCTTCTCCAGGCCCTGGCGAATGGCCTCGGCCAGTTCCGGGCGTTGACGCGAAACGAAGAAATAGAAGGCCGCGGGGTAGTGCAGGGCCACGTGCTGGTCGATCGCCAGGTGCAGCCCGGCGCGGGAGGCGTCCTCCAGTTCTCCGTCGATCACTACGACCTCGCGGGGGAAGACCTCGAAGCGGCCGGCATCGAGCATGCGGAACAGGCTCTCGTAGTTCTGGCTGGTCTTCACCTCCAGGCCGTTGGCGCGCAGGATCGGTGTGTCGGCCCAGTCCTGGCGCTGGCCGAAGCGCAGGCGGCGGAGATCGTCGAGGGTCCGCGCCGAGGCCAGGATATCCTTGTTGGCGGCGCTGACCAGGGGAATGCGCCAGCCGATCAGGCCGCGATAGATCGGAATGCGGATCGGCAGCAGGGTCTCTTCCAGGTCGTCGCGGGACTGCGCCCACATCACCTGCAGGCCCGGATCGTCCTGCTCCAGGCGCAGTTGCGCACGGGACTGCGGCATGGGCTGCGCGCTGGGCTCCAGGCGGTAGTCGCCGCCGCTCCTGGCCAGCGCCAGTTGCAGCAGCTCGACGACGTAGGGTTCGGGGTTGCGCCCTTCGGAATGGCGCGGATAGATCACCCGTTCGCCAGCCCCGGCATGCCAGGCCAGCAGGCCGAACAGCAGGGCCAGCCAGCGGAGCGGCGAACCCTGGCCGAGCGGCAGCGGTCTATGTTCACTCAGGCCTATCAGGAGGAATGCCATGGCTGGCCCCCGTACGCGTGCCCTGTTTTCGACATTGTTCGCCCTGTCCCTGGTGACATCCTTGACCCATGCCAGGGATTATCGCTACAGCGACGCTCACGTGCACTATGTGGATTTCTTCCAGGAAAGCGAAGGCATGCCGCGGCTGCTGGAGGCGATGGACAAAGGCCGGGTCGACCATGTGATGCTCAGCGGCGTCGCGGTCGCCAAGAAATGGCACGAGGACGAGCCGAAGCGGCCGCGCTACTACGCTGGTGACGATGCCGGAGCCTATTGGTACAGCGCCACCGACGTGATCGTGGCGGCGGCGGTGAAATCCCTGCCAGCCGAGCAGCGGCGGCGCGTGCATCCGTTCCTGACCGGTTTCAACCCGACCGACAAGAACGCCGACGCGCACATCCGTCGCATGCTGGAGCTGGACCCGGGACTCTGGCAGGGCATCGGCGAGATCTTTACCCGTCACGACGACCTCACCGCGCTGACCTACGGCGACGTGCCGAGGGCCAACAACGAGGCGCTGGCGCGGGTCTATCACCTGGCCGCCGAATTCGACCTGCCGGTGTTGCTGCACGCCAACGTCACTTCCAAGCGCGAACGCAACCCGCTGTACCTGGCGGAAATCGAGGAGCCCCTGCGCAATCACCCGCATGTGCGGTTCATCTGGGCCCATGCCGGGACCAGCATGGAGATCCATCGCCACCAGAAGAAACTGGACTTCCTCCTGCCGACCCTTCGGCGTCTGCTACAGCGCTACCCGAACCTCTACATCGACCTGTCCTGGTCGGTGTTGCGCCCGTACCTGCTGGACGAGCAGGGCAAGCCCGATCCGCAGTGGCTGGCACTGGTCGAGCGGTTTCCGCAACGCTTCATGCTCGGTTCCGATGTGGTCGGCCAGTTCGACAGCCTGCCCGAGTTGATGGCGAGCTTCGATCCGTTCCTCGACGCCTTGCCCGAGCAGGTCGCTCGCCAGGTGGCGCGGGACAACTTTCTGGCGGTGCTGCCGCGCCAGCCCGCCGATCCGCGAGGCGAATAACCCGGATTCGTCATCAGTCTGTCATGCCGGCGTCATAGGCTCGCGCCAGTCCCATCCAGGAGTGAGTCATGTCCTTCATCCGTTCTTGCATCAGTCGTTCCGTCTTCCTGCTCGGCGCCGGCGTCGCCGTGGCGGCGCAGGCCGAGGTGCGTATCGACGGCCCCATCGAATATGGCGTGTTCGAAAGCCGCTACCAGGATTTCCAGCCCGGCGAACGGGTATTGACCCGTAGCGAGCAGAACATCCAGCAGACCACCGAAGTCCCGGCCAAGCTCGGCACCAAGTTCGGCATGCGTTATCAACTCAGCGGCAAGCAGGAAGGCGATACGCCTTTGACGCTGCTCTACCTCACCCCGGGCGTGGTCACTCCGGATGGTCAGCGGCATGACAAGTTCGAAGTGGTGCAGAAGCTGGTGCCGGGCGCGCCGACCGATGTCATGGCCTACGAATTCACCGAGCCGCACGAAGTGGTGAAGGGCGAATGGCGGTTGATGGTGTTCCAGGGCGATCGCCTGCTGGCGGAGAAATCCTTCGACGTGCGCTGAGCGCGAGCCATGCAAAGCGCTGGTTTTCTTGTGTGGCGTGGATAACGCGGGGGCGCCATTCGCTCTACCGGGCAAGGGTTGCCTGCGTGCGGTAGGGCGGCGTACGAACGGATGCCGACGGTAGCCTGTTCGTCCTTCGATCAGTCCCTGCTGACCCGGGTATCTTCCGCGGCGAGCGGACTGCCGTCGCCGGCGCGTACCTGCAGGCGCGGCACCGGCTGGCCGCTGTCGCGCTCGACCAGGCGGACATGGGATTCGTCCGGGGCGAAGAAATAGTCCTCGCCCCACTGCCGAATCGCCACCAGCAGGGGGAAGAGCGCGCGTCCCTTGTCAGTCAGGCGGTATTCCTGGTGACTGCCGCTTTCGGCCGGGACCGCCACCATCACGCCGTGCTCCACCAGGTTGCGCAGGCGCGCCGCCAGGATGTTCTTGGCCAGGCCGAGGCTCTTCTGGAATTCGCCGAAGCGCGTCAGTCCTTCGAAGGCATCGCGCACGATGAGCATCGACCAGCCGTCGCCGATCACGTCCAGCGGGCGGGCGACTGGACAACTGGCTTGCTTGTGGCTGGTGCGCTTGACCATCTGGGCGGCTCCGGAGGGGGAGAGGATCGGGTTTCATGGTAAAACCCGGGCTTCACGCTGGGCAACCGGAGGAAGTGCGCCGCCGTGAGACGGCGCACGGCATGGTCAGACGACGAAGCGGGTGACCATGTTGTTCAGGTCGATGGCCAGTTGCGACAGTTCCTGGCTGGCGGCGGCGGTCTGGTTGGAGCCGGCGGACGTCTGCAGCGAGATGTCGCGGATGTTCACCAGGTTGCGGTCGACCTCGCGGGCCACCTGGGCCTGCTGCTCGGAGGCGCTGGCGATCACCAGGGTACGCTCGTTGATCTGGCCGACCCGCTCCGCGATCTCGTTCAGCGCCAGGCCGGCGGCTTCGGCGATCTCCAGCATGTTGCGGGCGCGTACGCTGCTGCTGTCCATGGCGCCGACCGCGGCGCCGGTGCCTTCCTGGATGTTGGCGATCATCTGCTCGATCTCGCGGGTGGATTCCTGGGTGCGATGGGCGAGGGCGCGAACCTCGTCGGCGACCACGGCGAAACCGCGGCCCTGCTCGCCGGCGCGAGCCGCCTCGATGGCCGCGTTGAGCGCCAGGAGATTGGTCTGTTCGGCGATACCGCGGATCACGTCGAGGACCTTGGAAATGTCCTGGGCCTTTTCCGCCAGGCCGCCGACCAGCGCCGAGGTATTGTCCACTTCTTCGCTCATCAGGCGGATCGCCTGGACCGTCTCCAGTACCCGCTGGCGTCCGTTCTGCGCCGATTGCTCGGAGGCGGACGAGGCGTCCGAGGTGGAGCTGGCGTTGCGCGCCACTTCCTCGACGGCGGCGGTCATCTCGTTGACCGCGGTGGCGGCCATCTGGATTTCGTCGTTCTGCTGGGTCAGCGAGCGGTTGCCCTGCTCGGTGACGGCGCTGAGTTCCTCCGCGGCGGAGGCCAGTTGGGTCGCCGAGCTGCCGATCTGCTGGATGGTCTGGCGCAGTTGTGCCTGCATGCCCTGGAGGGCGACCAGCAGCTTGGCCGGTTCGTCGCGGCCAGAGGTGTCGATGCGGCTGGTGAGGTCGCCGGAAGCGATCACCTCGGCCACTCGCAGCGCCTCGCCGATCGGTTGGGTGATGCTGCGGGTGAACAGCCAGGCCAGTACCACGGTAGCGAGGCCGGCGACCAGCAGTACGCCGATCACTGCGGCGAAGGCGCTGTCATAGACCTCATCGGCCGTGTGGCTGGCCTGGCTGGCGCCCTTGACGTTGAAGTCGATCAGCGCCTGCAGTTGCTGCTGGGTGGCGCGGTACTGGTCGAGCAAGGTGCTTTCGGTGTACTGGCGGGTCTCTTCCAGCGGCTTGCTGCGCGACATCTGCACCAGGGTCTGCTGGCTTTGCAGGAGCGTCTGCCGGGTAGCCAGGTAGCGCTCGTAGATCGAGCGCTCGTCGGCACCACTGATCAGCCGTTGGTAGGCGCCCTCGCGATCGGTCAGTTCCTTGCCGATTTCCGTCATGCGGCTTTCCAGGAAGCGCTTGCTGCTATCGTCCGCCGCCAGCACATGGGCCAGTTGCACCTGCCGCAGTTCGGCGAGCAGAACGTTCAACTCGGCGCTTTCGCGGACGCTAGGCAGCCAGTTGTCGCTGATGTCCGAAGAGGCTTCGTTGAGCGAACCCATCCGGTTCAGGGAAAAGATGCCGGTGATGACCAGCAGGGCGGTGATCAGGGCGAAACTCAGGGCGGCACGGGTCGCGATGGGCATACTGCGCAAAGACATGATGGCGGATTCCAGGGGGCAGGAAGAGGGACGGGGCTGACCAGTACTATCGGCAGGCAGGGCGGGAGGTTTAGCCCGTTCATGCAGTCCGGGTAAAGAAACGCTGGGTACAAAAAAGCGCCCCGGAGGGCGCTTCATGCGGCGATGGAGGGAATCAACCCTGCCAGCGCTTGAGGACCAGGGTGGCGTTGGTGCCGCCGAAGCCGAAGCTGTTGCTCATGACGGTATCGAGCTTGGCGTTCTCGCGGGTCTCGCGGAGAATCGGCAGGTCGGCCACTTCCGGGTCGAGTTCGTCGATGTTGGCGGAGCCGGCGATGAAGCCGCCCTCCATCATCAGCAGGCAATAGATCGCCTCGTGCACGCCGGCGGCGCCCAGCGAGTGGCCGGACAGGCTCTTCGTCGAGCTGATGGCCGGCGCCTTGTCACCGAACACTTCGCGCACGCCTCGGATCTCGGCGACGTCGCCGACCGGGGTGGAGGTGCCGTGGGTGTTCAGGTAGTCGATCGGCGCGTCGACGGTGGCCAGCGCCTGCTGCATGCAGCGGATCGCGCCTTCGCCGCTCGGGGCGACCATGTCGTAGCCGTCGGAGGTGGCGCCGTAGCCGACGATCTCGGCGTAGATCTTGGCGCCGCGCTTGAGCGCATGCTCCAGCTCCTCGACCACCACCATGCCGCCGCCGCCGGCGATGACGAAGCCGTCACGCTTGGCGTCGTAGGCGCGGGAGGCCTTTTCCGGCGTGTCGTTGTACTGGGTGGAGAGGGCGCCCATGGCGTCGAACAGGCAGCTCTGGCTCCAGTGTTCCTCTTCGCCGCCACCGGCGAAGACCACGTCCTGCTTGCCCAACTGGATCTGTTCCATGGCCTGGCCGATGCAATGCGCGCTGGTGGCGCAGGCGGAGGAGATCGAGTAGTTGACGCCCTTGATCTGGAACGGTGTGGCCAGGCAGGCCGATACGGTGCTGCCCATGGTGCGGGTCACGCGGTATGGGCCGATGCGCTTGACGCCTTTCTCGCGCAGGGTGTCGATGGCTTCCATCTGGTTCAGGGTGGAAGCGCCGCCGGAGCCGGCGATCAGGCCGGTGCGGGGGTTGGAAATCTGTTCCGGAGTCAGGCCGGAGTCCTTGATCGCCTGCTCCATCGCCAGGTAGGCGTAGGCGGCGGCATCGCCCATGAAGCGGAAGACCTTGCGATCGATCAGCTCTTCGAGGTTCAGGTCGACCGAACCGGAAACGTGGCTGCGCAGGCCCATCTCGGCGTAGGACGGATTGAAGCGAATGCCGGGCCGACCCGCACGGAGGTTGGCGGAAACGGTGTCTTTGTCATTGCCGAGGCAGGAAACGATGCCCAGACCGGTGATAACGACGCGACGCATGCGGATAACCCTTAGAAGCTGTCAGTGGAGGTGAACAGGCCGACGCGGAGGCCTTCGGCACTGTAGATTTCGCGGCCATCGACGCTGACGGTGCCGTCGGCGATGGCCAGGACCAGCGAACGATTGATCGTGCGCTTGATATGAATGTTATACGTGACCTTCTTCGCTGTCGGCAGAACCTGACCGAAGAACTTCACTTCGCCCGAACCCAGGGCGCGGCCGCGGCCGGGGTTGCCCTGCCAGCCGAGGTAGAAACCGACCAGCTGCCACATGGCATCCAGGCCCAGGCAACCGGGCATGACCGGATCGCCTTCGAAGTGACAGGCGAAAAACCACAGGTCCGGGTTGATATCCAGCTCGGCGACCAGCTCGCCCTTGCCATACTTGCCGCCGACATCGCTGATGTGAACGATGCGATCGATCATCAGCATGTTGGGGGCGGGAAGTTGCGCGTTACCCGGGCCGAACAGCTCGCCGCGACTGCAGCGCAGCAGGTCTTCTCGGGTGAAGGCGTGTTGTTTGGTCATGCGAGCTCCTCAAAAATCCCTGAACTGCAGGGTTGTGGCGGTTCGTCCAGCGGCCGTCGCGCCGGGTTATTGTATCGGCGTCGCAGCGGCAGCCTAGTCATAGACTGTTGCGTTGCGGTGAAAGTCACAGTGTCCGGCGAACAGATGTTCACTTTATTCCCGCGCCCGCTTGCCGCCCTTGTCGTAGATCATTCCGGCTCCCCTCGTCCGGTTTCGTTCGATGTCACGGGGAGTTCCGGCTGCGAGCCGATCCAGCGTTGCAGTATGCGTTGCAATTCCGCCCGTTTGAATGGCTTGGCCAGGTAATCGTTCATTCCCGCCTGCAGGCAGTTCTCCCGATCGCCCTGCAGGGCGTTGGCGGTCAGGGCGATGATCGGTACCTGCCGGCCGTTCTCCTGGGCCCTGATTTCCCGTGTCGCCGAGTAGCCGTCGAGCACCGGCAGGCGGCAGTCCATCAGGATCGCGTCGTAGCGCTGGCGCTCGGCGCTGCGTACCGCCTGGATACCGTCGGCGACCAGGGTGACGCGATAGCCGAGGCTGCGCAACATGGCTTCTATGACTGTCTGGTTCACCGGATTGTCCTCGACCAGGAGGATTTCCTGACCGGCGGCGACCGGGGCGGCGTCGCCGGCGGCCTGCTGCCGGTGCGCCGGCGACTGCTGGAAGGGCAGCGGAATCTCCAGGGTGAAGGTCGATCCCGAGCCTTCCTTGCTCTCTGCCTGCAGGGTGCCGCCCATCCGTTCCGCCAGGGTCCTGGCGATCGCCAGGCCGAGCCCGGTGCCGCCGTAGCGTCGGGAAATCGACGAATCCGCCTGCTGGAAGGCGTCGAACATATGTTCCAGGCGTTCCGGCGAGATGCCGATGCCGCTGTCGTGCACCGCGCAGGTCAGCCACAGTACGCCGTGATCGAGAGCCTGCCACTCCAGGCTGAGATGGATGGCGCCTTCCTCGGTGAACTTCAGCGCATTACCCAGCAGATTCACCAGGATCTGTCGGATCCGCGTCGGATCGCCGCAGACCTCGATATTCTCCAGGCCGGCCTGGATCTGCAATTCCAGCGCCAGTCCGCGTTGCTGGGCGCTGTGCTGGAACACCAGGGCGGAGCCTTGCACCAGTTCCAGCAGGTTGAAGGGGATGCACTCCAGTTCAAGCGCGCCGCGTTCGATCCTTGAGAAATCGAGAATGTCGTTGATGACCTTCAGCAGGTGTTCGGTGGACTCGGTGGCCAGCGCCGTGTACTCGGCCTGTTCGCGGGTCTGCTCGGTGGTTTCCAGCAGTTGCAGCATGCCCAGCACGCCATTCATCGGGGTGCGAAGCTCGTGGCTCATCATCGCCAGGAAGTCGGACTTCGCCCGGTTCGCCTGCTCCGCTTCCTCGCGGGCGCTGATCAATTGGCTGATCGCCTGTTCCTGTTCCCGGCTCGCGCGGTCCAGCCCGCTGGCGAGATTGTTGATGTGACGGGCCAGGTCGCCGATCTCGCCGTCGTCGAGGATCGGCAGGCTGGTCTTGTAGTCGCCGCTCTGGATCGCCTCGACCGCCTGGCCCATGGTGCTGATCGGCGCCGACAGGCGCTGCGCCAGGCGGCGCGCGACGAGGAAGGTGAGGATCAGGGCGAAGGCGGCCAGCAGGGCGGCCTTCAGGAGGATTTCCTGTTGCCGCTGGCTGAAGGCGTCGTTGGACATGCCGACCACCACCCGGCCGAGGTAGTCCTCGCTGGACTGGCCGTCGCCTTCGCTGGCGCCATCCAGCAGCGGGTCGCTGGCCAGGGCGATACGCTGGCGCTGGATGGTGGAGTGGAAGATGTCGATCGGCGCGGCGTTCTGCAACGCGCCGGGCAACTGTTCGACGTACACCAGGATATTGTCGTTGCGGTCGCGTACCTCGATGAAGCGCACATGCGGGGTGTCGAGGGTGGCCTGCAGCAGCTTCTGCAGCACGGGCGTGTTGCCGGCGATCACGCCGTATTCGGCGGCCGGCGCCAACTGGTCGGCGATCAACTGGCCGGTATGGGTCAGTTCCTGGCGCAGGTCCTGCAGGCGCGAGTAGGTGAAGTAGGCGGTGAGCAACAGGGTCAGCAGCAGCGCCGGGCCCAGGCTGATCGCCAGCATGCGGGTACGGATGTCCCAGCCGTGGCGCTGGCTCATGGTTCTTCTCCTTCGGCGAGGCGCCGGCCGAGGTCGGCGTCGCTGGCCAGGTCGATACCCAGGGAACGGGCTACCTGCCGATTGCCGAGCACCTTGAAATGCCCTGGATAGAGGCTGAGGGGCCAGTGCCTGGGCGCCTGGCCGAGCAATTCGTCGAGGGTGTCCAGCCAATCCTCCTGGTCGCTGTAGCTGCTCGCCAGGCTGCCGGCCTTGACGAAGGCTGCGGTGGGGCCGAGCAGCGCGCGGTTCTTGGCGTAGCTGCCGAGCAGCAGGCTCTTGATACTCTGCGAGTTGTACAGCTGTTTGTCGTCGATGCCGAGCAGCAGGTCACTATTGCCGAGCAGGAACTGCAGCGGGCGCGGGTCGTCGTTGCCGCTGCTGCTGGCGACGAACAGCTGGAGCCCCTGGCTGCGGGCCTCGCGGCGAAGCTCGTCGAGGAGGAATTCGCTGTCCTTGCCGTAGAGCACGCCGATGCGCTGGATGCCCGGCAGGATCAGGCGCGCCAGGCGGAGCTGGCGGGACGCCGGCGGGTCGCTCCAGAGTACGCAGAGACCTCCGACGCCGTGTCCGCCATGTCCGTTGGCGCCTGGCAGCAGGCGCTGGCCATCGACCCGGTTGAGCAGCAGCGCCAGGGTCGGCGGCGCCCGGTGCTGGCGCAGGCGCCAGGCCAGAGCCTCGGGGCCGAGCAGGAGCAGGCGGGTGTCGTCGGCGAAGACCATCCCCTCCGCCAGGGCCGCGGGCGTGCGCAGTTCCACCTGGTCCTGCGGCCGTCGCTGCGCCAGGGCATCGCGAAAGGCGTTCACCGCGGCCCCCTGGTTGGCGCTGACCAGGACCAGTTGCGCGGCCTCGCCGACATGCGGGAGACAGCAGAAGACGAGCGCGAGCAGCGCCTGGAAAGCCCGGCGGGCGGGGCGCAAGCGACGCATCTAGAACGTCACCTCGGCGCTGAAGTAGAGCAGGTGGCGGCTGTCGTAGCGGTTGTCGGGAAACGTCAGCGGTTCGTCGTCGAGACGCTGCTGGAGCACGCCGGCCAGTTCCAGGGCGGCCTTGCCCAGGGGAATGCGCTTGGCCAGGCGCAGGTCGACGCGTTCGAAACGATGTCCATTGAGCGAGTCGTCGCCATAATAGAAGAGGGCGCTGGACCAGCCTTGGCCCCAGTCGTGCATCCAGCCGGCCGAGCCGCCGTGGCGGGCGGTCAGGCGCCGGTCGTAGCGACTGGTGGCGTCGTAGTCGAGATAGGCGTAGGTGGCGCGCAGGCGGTCGCGTAGGCCCAGGCGCCAGTCGAGCTGGCCTTCCGCGCCGGAGAAGCGGATGCGATCGCCGTTGTCGGGACTGAAGTCGACGACGCTGAGCGGATCGCTGATCAGTCCGGTGATTTCCTCGTGGAACAGGCGTACATCCACGGCCAGCCCGGTCTCGCGGAAAAAACCGTTGTAGCCGATCTCGCGCGAACGGGTGTGTTCCTTGCCCAGGTCGCCGGGGCCGTGGGCGCTGGCGAAGTAGTAGGCTTCGCTCTGCCCATAGGGCGCCGGTGTCAGGTGGCGGACCCGGTAGCGCCAGTCGACGTCGTTTTCGTACATGCCCGGTGACCGCACTGCCTCCGAATAGACCGCGCGCAGGCTGTGCTGGGGGTTGAACAGGTAGTTCACCGCCAGCCGCGGGCTGAACGAACTGCCGGAGCCCTCGACGTCTTCGAGCATCCCCCCGCCCTGCAGCAGCCAGTGTTCGCCGGCATGCCACTCCAACTGGCTGAACAGCCGCCAGATCTGGCTGCTGACCCTGCCGCCGTAGAAGGTCTCGGAGTTTGCCTGGTCGTAGCGGTAGCTCAGGCCGTTCAGCAGGCGCAGGTTGTCGCCCAGGCTGAGGGTGTCCTGCATCTCCAGGTCGTAGCGGCTTTCCCGGATGTTGCGGTCGACCCGTCCGCAGACCGGGCGCAGTCCGCCGTTGCGTAGCTGGTCGAGGACCTGGGTCGCCAGTTGCAACTCCTGGGCGCTGCCGGGCGGCAGCCGGGTCGGATCGTCGGCGAACCTGCGCAGGTAGTCCGGGTTCAGTTCCCAGAGCTGCGCCAGTTGCGGGCTGAAGGCAATGGCCGCCTCGCAGGCGTTCCATTCCTGCCGGCGCTCCCAGTGCTGTGCGTAGCCTTGTATATAGAAGCTGTGGCGCGGGTCGAGGTCGACATTCCAGCGCAGCGAACCGGCATAGTCGTGGGCGAGCGTATCGGAGTTGTCGATGTCGTCGGGAACCTGGGGAAACGGCGAGCGGTAGGCGTAGGGGTGCTGGTTCGAGCCTTCCTTGGCCGCCAGTTGCCACTCCAGGCTCTGGTTCGGCGCCAGGCTGTGGCTGGCGTTGAGGTTGAAGCGGCTGAGCCGGCGGCCGTCGCGCAGGGCGTGACCGTCGTGGTCGCGGTCGAAGCCGTCGTCTTCCTGGCCGGACAGCGACAGGCGGAAGTCGCTGTCTTCCAGGGCGATGCTCTGGCTGGCGTACCAGTCGCGGATGCCGCGCTGGCCCGCCGTGTACTTCAGGCGCGTGCCGGGCGACTCGCCGGGGGCGCGGGTGATGATGTTGATCACCCCCATCAATGCGTTGGCGCCGTAGCTGACGGTATTCGGCCCACGGAACACTTCGATCCGCTCGACATCCTCGAGGGCCAGCGGCAGGTCGCTCCAGTCGACGCTGGCAAGGCCCGGGCGGTACACCGAGCGGCCGTCGATCAGCACCTGCAGGCGCCGCGCCCCCGACATGCTGGTGCCGTGGTAGTTGACCGTGGGCTGGTTGCCGGACAGGTAGCCGACCATCATGCCCGGGACCAGGCGCATCAGTTCGGGAATGTCGCGGGCGCCGCTGGCGACGATCAGCTCGCGGTCGAGCACGCTGATGCTGCCGGGAACTTCCGCCGGGGATTGTTTCAGGCGTGTCGCGGTCAATACTTCGGGAACGCCGCTGGGATCGTTGAACAGGTCGGCGGCCGCGAGCTTGCCGCCGAACAGCAGGGCCAGCAGGGTCAGGGAGGCGGGAGCATGTGAAGCGATGGGCACGGAACGACCTTGTTCTCGATAGGTATTGTCTGGCCCGGGCATGGTAAACGAGGCGCGGGCTTTTGCCAGCGCCGGCGTCAAGACTGGTCGGCCGGCTGGCCGACCGTATAATGGCGTGATTGCCGCGTGGCGGCCAGAAATGGATGAATCATGACAGAGCAGCAACCGATTGCCGTGCTCGGTGGCGGCAGTTTCGGCACCGCCATCGCCAACCTGCTGGCCGAGAACGGCCAGGCGGTCCGCCAGTGGATGCGCGACCCGGAGCAGGCCGAGGCGATCCGCAGCCGACGCGAGAACCCGCGCTACCTGAAAGGGGTCAAGGTGCATCCCGGGGTCGAGCCGGTCACCGACCTGGAGCGCACCCTGGCCGATTGCCAACTGATCTTCGTCGCCTTGCCCTCCAGCGCCCTGCGCAAGGTGCTGCAACCACACCAGGCGGCATTGACGGACAAGCTGCTGGTGAGCCTGACCAAGGGCATCGAGGCGCACACCTTCAAGCTGATGAGTGAGATCCTCGAGGAAATCGCCCCGCAAGCCCGCATCGGGGTGATTTCCGGCCCGAACCTGGCGCGCGAGATCGCAGAGCACGAGCTGACCGCCACGGTGGTCGCCAGCGAGGACGACGAGCTGTGCGCCCGCGTCCAGGCGGCCCTGCACGGCCGCACCTTCCGCGTCTACGCCAGCCGCGACCGCTTCGGAGTGGAACTCGGCGGTGCGCTGAAGAACGTCTACGCGATCATGGCCGGCCTGGCCGCGGCGATGGACATGGGCGAGAACACCCGTAGCATGCTGATTACCCGCGCGCTGGCGGAAATGACCCGGTTCGCCGTCAAGCTCGGTGCCAACCCGATGACCTTTCTCGGCCTCGCCGGCGTCGGCGACCTGATCGTCACCTGTTCCTCGCCGAAGAGCCGCAACTACCAGGTCGGCCACGCCCTTGGCGAGGGGCTCAGCCTGGAGGAGGCGGTATCGCGCATGGGCGAGACCGCGGAGGGTGTGAACACTCTCAAGGTACTCAAGGAAAAGTCCGACGAGATGCAGGTGTACATGCCGCTGGTCGCCGGTCTCCATGCGATCCTCTTCGAAGGCCGCACCCTGGCGCAGGTCATCCAGCTGCTGATGCGCGGCGAGCCGAAGACCGACGTCGATTTCATTCCCACCACCGGCTTCTGACGAGGAGACCGCTATGTCCGCAGACCCGCAAGCACGCGAATCGATCTCCATCCGCATCCTCTGGATGCTGCTGTTCGTCCTGGTCTGGCAGGTCGCCGAATTGCTCCTCGGGGCGGTGGTGGTGATCCAACTGGTCTACCGACTGATCTACGGCGCGCCGAACGGCAGCCTGATGGCTTTCGGCGACAGCCTCAGCCAGTACCTGGCGCAGATCGGCCGTTTCGGTACCTTCCACAGCGACGAGAAACCCTGGCCGTTCGCCGACTGGCCGAGCGCCCGCGCCGCCGAGGGCGAGGCCGCCCACAGCGTGCCGCCCGCCGCGCACCCGGCGCGCGACGAAGAGCCGAAGTTGTGAAACTCTGGCTGTTGCGCCACGGCGAGGCCGAACCGCACGCCAGCCGGGATTCCGAGCGGCGCCTGACCGCCCATGGACGCAAGGAGGTGCTGCAGAGCGCCGCGCGGCTGGCCGGGTTGCCGCTGGACGGGATTCTCGCCAGCCCCTACGTGCGCGCCCAGCAGACCGCCGAGCTGGTGCGCGAGGCACTGGGCCTGGTCGAGCCGGTCGGCACCGCGCCCTGGTTGACCCCCGACGACGATCCGCGCGAGGTGCTCGGTTTCCTCGACGAGCGCAGCGAGCGCAATCTCCTGCTGGTCAGCCACCAGCCCCTGGTCGGGGCGCTGGGCGGTCTGCTGGTGCATGGCAACCGGCGCGATCCGTTGCCGATGAGCACTGCCTCGCTGGCCGAGCTGGAAGGCGACTTCGCCGCCGCCGGGCTGATGACCCTGGTCTCGCTGCATCACCCGCGGCACGGCTAGGAAGCGCCTGGCACAACGACTACAAACCGAAACATTTCCCGGCTTGCCTGCGGTTGGCTGTGATGGAATATTCGACCAAGCAAGTGCTTGGTCGATCTCCCAGAACAACAACAACGGAGGCGGTACGTGGTCACTGCAAATCGTCTGCCGCTCGAAGTCTTCTTCGAGCGCGAAAAGCGTCATCCGCAACGGCGTTACCTGGTGCAGCCCATCGGTGGCGGCCGGGTCGAGGAGCTGAGCTGGGGCGAGGTGGGCGACCAGGCGCGGCGTGCAGCCGCCTGGTTGCGCAGCCTGGATCTCCCCGCCGGCAGCCGTATCGCGATCATCTCGAAGAACTGTGCGCACTGGATCGTCATTGACCTGGCGATCTGGATGGCCGGGCACGTTTCCGTCCCCCTCTATCCCAATCTCACCGCCGAGTCGGCGCGCCAGGTGCTGGAGCATTCCGAGTCGGCGGTGGTCTTCGTCGGCAAGCTCGACGACTGGCCGGCGATGGCGCCCGGAGTCCCCGAGGGCATACCGACCGTGGCCATGCCGTTGCACCCGGAAGGGCGTTTCGACCGCCAGTGGAGCGACCTGCAGGCCTGCGCGCCGCTCGAAGGCGACACGCCGACCGCTGCCGAGCAACTCGCCACCCTGATCTACACCTCCGGAACCACCGGCGTGCCCAAGGGGGTGATGCACAACTTCAGCAGTTTCGCCTTCGCCGCCAGCCGCGGCGTGGAACTGTTCGGCACCCGCGAAGACGACCGGATGCTCTCCTACCTGCCGCTGTGCCACGTGGCGGAGCGGATGTTCGTCGAGATGGGGTCGCTCTACGGGGGAACCACGGTGTTCTTCGCCGAAAGCCTGGACACCTTCGTCGAGGACATGAAGCGTGCGCGGCCGACCCTGCTGTTCGGCGTGCCGCGCATCTGGACCAAGTTCCAGATGGGGGTGTATTCGAAGATGCCGGCGCAGAAGCTCGACCGCCTGCTGAAGCTGCCGATCCTCGGCCGCATCGTCGGTCGCAAGGTGCTCGCCGGGCTAGGCCTGGACGCGGTGCGCTACGCGCTCTGCGGCGCGGCGCCGGTACCCGAGGCGCTGCTGCTCTGGTATCGCCGCCTGGGCCTGGATGTGCTCGAGGTCTACGGGATGACCGAGAACAGCGGCTACTCCCACGTCTGCCGGCCCGGCCGGCAGAAGACCGGCTGGATCGGCCAGAACAGCCCCGGCGTCGAGGTACGCATCAGCGACGAGGGCGAGGTGCAGGTGCGTAGCGGCGCAACCATGGTCGGCTACTACAAGGAGCCGGAGAAGACCGCCGAGGTGCTCACCTCCGACGGTTTCCTGCGCACCGGCGACAAGGGCGAGCAGGACGCCGACGGCAACCTGCGCCTGACCGGGCGGATGAAGGAAATCTTCAAGACCAGCAAGGGCAAGTACGTGGCGCCGGCGCCGATCGAGAATCGCCTGGCGGTGCACGATCGCATCGAGCAGGTCTGCGTGGTCGGCGAGGGCCTCAGCGCGCCGCTGGGGCTCTGCGTGCTCTCCGAGGTCGGTCGCCGGGAGGCCCTCAACGGTACCCGCGGGGCGCTGGAAAGCAGCCTGCGGGCGCACCTGGAACAGGTCAACGGTGCGCTCGACAAGCACGAGCGCCTGGTCGGCCTGGTCCTGGTGCAGGAAACCTGGGCGGTGGACAACGGTTTCCTCACGCCGACCTTGAAGATCAAGCGCAATATGGTGGAAGGTGCCTATGGCTCGCGCTTCCACGAATGGGTGGAACGCCGCGAGGCCGTGCTCTGGCACGAATGACTCCCACCGACGGGAAGCCCTTCCGGGCTTCCCCCTTGCGCAAGGAATTCCCATGAGCCTCTGGCGACAAACGCCCGACCTGGAGCAACTGAACGCCTCGCAGAAGAACAGCATCGGCGACCTGCTTGGCATCCGCTTCGAAGCCTTCGACGACGAGTCGCTGACCGCCAGCATGCCGGTCGACTCGCGTACCCACCAGCCGTTCGGCCTGCTGCATGGCGGCGCCTCGGTGGTCCTCGCGGAAAGCCTGGGCTCGATGGCCAGCTACCTGTGCGTCGACACCAGTCAGTACTACTGCGTCGGCCTGGAAGTGAACGCCAACCACCTGCGCGGCCTGCGCAGCGGCCGGGTCACTGCGGTGGCCAGGGCGATCCACCTGGGGCGTACCACCCATGTCTGGGACATCCGCCTCAGTGGCGACGACGGCAAGCCGAGCTGCATCGCCCGCCTGACCATGGCGGTGGTGCCGCTGGCGGGCAGGGCGGGCTGAGCGCGGTCCGCAATTTTGTCCAAGATCGTTCCGTCCCGCGGGCGGTAGAGTAGCGGGATGGAACAGATCACCCATCTCAGCAGCGGGATTCCCGGCGTACGCCTGATAGACGCCGAGCACAACCGCTTTTCCTTTCCCCGGCACTTCCACCTGGAGTACCACATCGGCTTGCTGTTGCAGGGCCGGCATCGCTATGCCGCCGGCGGCGAACGGCGCCTGGCCGGGGCCGGCGACGCGTTGCTGATGGCGCCGGAAAGCATCCACGACGGCAGCAGCGCCGGCGAGGAGGGCTACCGTATCCGCGTCCTGGCGCTCGATGCCGACTGGCTGGAGCGCGCCAGCCGTGACTTCAGCGACGGCCGCCGGGGGGCGCCGCGCCTGACCAGCAGCCTGGTCCGCGACGAGCGTCTGCAGCAGCGCCTGCGTCAGTTGCACCTGGGCATGCTCGGCGGAGCGGCGGCGCTGGAGAACCGTCTGGCCCTGGAAGAGCACCTCTGGCAGGCGCTGGCCTGCCTGCTCAGCCTGGGCAGCAGCCTGCGCCTGGAGGAGGGCGACCGGGAAGGCTTCGGCCAGCGCGACTGGACGCGGCTGCGCGACTGGCTGGAGTCGCGCCTGGAGTACCCGCCGAACCTGGAGGAACTGGCCGCCTTCTGCGGCCTGAGCCCCTGGCAGGTGCTGCGGCGCTTCCGCCGTCACTGCGGCCTGCCGCCCCACCAGTGGCTGACCCAACTGCGCCTGGAGCGCGCCTTGCCGCTGGTTCTGCTCGGCGAGCAGCCATTGAGCCAGGTGGCCCAGCAGTTCGGTTTCTACGACCAGGCGCACTTCAGCCGTCTGTTCCGGCGCACCTATGGGTTACCGCCGGCGCGCCTGCGCCAGCGCTGATTCGCGTTTTCCTTTCCGATCCCTTTTTCGTGGAGTAGCCATGCAGGAATTGTCTGTCTTGCTGACCCTGGCGGCGGTGTTCGCCATAGCCCTGGTCAGCCCCGGTCCCGATGTCGCCCTGGTGGTGCGCACGTCCCTGCACCAGGGGCGGCGGGCCGGCCTGGCCAGCGCGCTGGGGCTGGCCTGCGGGATTCTCCTGCATACCACCCTGGTGCTGACCGGCGTGTCGCTGCTGCTCAGCCGTACGCCTGTGCTGTTCGCCATCCTGCAGGCGCTCGGCGCGCTGTACCTGGCCTGGCTCGGCGTCGGCGCGCTGCGCGCCTGGCTGCGGCGCGGCGACGGCCAGCCGGGCCGGCTCGACGGGGCACTGCCGCCGTCGCCCCTGGGGCCCTGGCTGCGCGGAGTGGCGACCAATCTGTTCAATCCCAAGGCGCTGGTGTTCTTCATCGCCTTGCTCGGCAGCCTGATTCCCGCGCAGATGTCGCTCGGCGGCAAACTGGCGGTGGCGGCGCTGCTGTTCGGCATGGGCGCCTGCTGGTTCGGCCTGCTCAGCCTGACCCTTACCCGCCCGGCCCTGCAGACCCGCCTGTTGCGCGCGGTGCCCTGGCTGGACGCGGCCTGCGGGGTGGTGTTCCTGCTGGTGGCGGCGGCGATCCTCGAGCATCTCGTCCGCTCTGCCTGAGGTTTTGGCCGCTTCGCCGTGCAAGGCAGCCGGCAAAGCCATTGCCGCCTCGGCGAGGCTCCCGGAGAATCCCTGGCATCAGCCCTGTCGAGACGTCGCGCATGTCGCAATCGGTTTTCTTCGCCCACGCCAACGGCTTCCCGTCGGCTACCTACGCCAAGCTGTTCGAGGCGTTGGCGCCGGAGTATCGGGTGGATCACCTGGAAATGCACGGGCACGACCCGCGTTTTCCGGTGAACGACAACTGGGACAACCTGGTGGACGAACTGCTGCACCACCTCGCCAGCCTGGAACAGCCGGTCTGGGGCGTCGGCCATTCCCTCGGCGGCGTGCTGCACTACCACGCGGCGCTGCGCCGGCCGGAACTCTACCGCGGCGTGGTGATGCTCGATTCGCCGGTGCTGACCCTCGCCGACCGCCTGGTGATCCGTGCCGCCAAGCGCTTCGGCTTCATCGACCGGATCACTCCGGCCGGGCGCACCCTGGGGCGTCGCGAGGCGTTCCCCGACCTGGAAGAGGCGCGGGCGTACTTCTCCGGCAAGGCGCTGTTCCGCCGCTTCGACCCCGATTGCCTGGAGGCCTACGTACGCCACGGGCTGGCCGACAGCGGCGGCGGTTCCGGCCTGCGCCTGCGCTTCGATCCGGCCACCGAGATCAGCATCTACCGTAGCGTGCCGCACAGCAGCCCGGGGCGTCCACGACAGTTGCAGGTGCCGCTGGCGATGGTGCGCGGGCGGCACAGCAAGGTGGTGTTGCCGCACCACACCCGGCTGATCCGGGCGATGCCGCGCGGCGAGTTCATGTCGCTGCCCGGCGGCCACATGTTCCCGCTGGAGCGCCCGCGGGAAACCGCCGAACTGCTGAAAGGCGTGTTCGATCGCTGGTCGCGGGCGACCGAGGAGCGTTCGGCATGAGCCTGCAGGTCGAGGAAGTACGCATCAGCCTGCCGCACATCGAACTGGCCGCGCATCTGTTCGGTCCGCCGGACGGCAAGCCGGTGATCGCCCTGCATGGCTGGCTGGACAACGCCATGAGCTTCTCGCGCCTGGCGCCGAAGCTCGCCGGGCTGCGTATCGTCGCCCTCGACTTCGCCGGCCACGGGCATTCCGCGCATCGTGCCGAGGGCGCCAGCTACCTGCTCTGGGACTACGCGCTGGACGTGCTGATGGTGGCCGAGCAACTGGGCTGGGAGCGGTTTTCCCTGTTGGGGCACTCGATGGGCGCCATCGTCTCGGTGCTGCTCGCCGGGGCCTTGCCCGAGCGCATCGAGCGGCTGGCGTTGATCGATGGCCTGATTCCCTACACTGGCGAAGCCGACAAGGCGCCGCAGAAGCTCGGCGAAGCGCTGAAGGCGCAACTGGCGCTACGCCACAAGCGCAAGCCGGTCTATGCCGAGCTGGAAAAAGCCGTGGAAGCGCGGATGCGCGGGGTCGGCGAGATCTCTCGGGAGGCCGCCGAACTGCTCGCCCAGCGCGGCCTGGAACCGGTGCCCGGTGGCTATACCTGGCGCACCGACGCGCGCCTGACCCTACCGTCGCCGCTGCGCCTGACCCAGGCCCACGCGCTGAACTTCGTGCGCAGCGTGGAATGTCCGGTCAGCCTGGTACTGGCCGAACAGGGCATGCTGGCGGTGGAGCCGCGCATGCGGGCGCTGCTGGAGACCCTGCCGTTCGAGCGGCACCACCTGCCGGGCGGGCATCACCTGCATCTGGACGACGAGGCCGGGGCGCAGGCGGTGGCCAGGGTCTTCGCGGCCTTCTTCGCGCGCTGAAACACCGGCTTGCCGTTGTTTCCTTGACTATTCCGGGTCCAGCCGTAAGGCTGGACGGATCGTTACGGAGAGTCACCGCATGATCGATCTCTACACCGCCGCCACGCCGAACGGCCACAAGGTTTCCATCGCCCTCGAGGAAATGGGCCTGCCCTACAGGGTGCACGCGCTGTCGTTCGACAAGAAGGAGCAGAAGGCTCCGGAATTCCTCAGGATCAATCCCAACGGCCGCATCCCGGCCATCGTCGACCGCGACAACGACGACTTCGCCGTCTTCGAGTCGGGCGCGATCCTCATCTACCTCGCCGAGAAGACCGGGCAACTGATGCCCACCGACGTCAAGGGCCGCTCGCGGGTGATCCAGTGGCTGATGTTCCAGATGGGCGGGGTCGGCCCGATGCAGGGGCAGGCCAACGTGTTCTTCCGTTATTTCCCGGAGAAGTTGCAGGGCGCCATCGACCGCTACCAGCATGAGACCCGGCGCCTCTACGAAGTTCTCGACGGTCGCCTGGGCGAGGCCGAGTACCTCGCCGGCGACTACAGCATTGCCGATATCGCCACCTATCCCTGGGTGCGCATCCACGACTGGTCCGGTGTCGCCGTCGACGGGCTGGACAACCTGCAGCGCTGGATCGCCGCCATCGAGGCGCGTCCCGCGGTGCAGCGCGGACTGCTGGTGCCGCGGCGGGAGAAGGAGGGCGACGACGCCATCCGTACCGCCCAGTCGATGCTGACCCGTTGAGGGCCGGTATGCGAGGGTTCCTGTTGCTATCCCTGGGCGTTTTCAGCTTTTCGGCGCTGGCCGCCGACCTTCCCGGCAGCCATGACCTGGACATCCTGCCGCGCTTCCCGCGCGCCGAGATCGTCGACTTCCGTCAGGCGCCGAGTGAGGAACGGATCTACCCGCTAGGGGCGATCAGTCGCATCAGCGGTCGCCTGCGCATGGAGGGCGAGGTGCGCGCCGAAGGCGAGCTGACCGCACTGACCTACCGCTTGCCGCCCGAGCACAGCAGCCAGGAGGCGTTCGCCGCGGCGCGCACCGCGCTGCTCAAGGCCGACGCCACGCCGTTGTTCTGGTGCGAGCGACGCGACTGCGGCTCCAGCAGCCTGCTGGCCAACGCCGTGTTCGGCAATGCCAAGCTGTACGGCCCGGACGAGCAGCAGGCCTACCTGCTGGTGCGTCTGGCGGCGCCGCAGGAGAACAGCCTGGTGGCGGTCTACTCGATCACCCGTGGCAATCGCCGCGCCTACCTGCAGGCCGAGGAACTCAAGGCCGATGCGCCGCTGGCGGAACTGCTGCCGAGCCCGGCGACCCTGCTGCGCCTGCTCAAGGCCAACGGCGAACTGACCCTCAGCCATGTGCCGGCGGAGCCGGCCGGCTCCTGGTTGGAGCTGCTGGTGCGGACCCTGCGCCTGGATACCGGGGTGCGGGTCGAGCTGTCCGGCAAGCACGCCCAGGAGTGGCGCGACGCCCTGCGCGGGCAGGGCGTGCTGAACAGCCGCATGGAGCTGGGCCAGTCGGAGGTCGAGGGCCTGCACCTCAACTGGCTGCGTTGAACGCGTTCGCCCGGGCCTGCGGGCCCGGGCGATGGCGAAAATGCCTTCGGCAAGGCCGCCCGCCAGAGTAGACTGCCTTTCCCCCGCGCCCCACGCTCCGGCTGGAAACGGCGCACGCCGAGCGCTGTCTATCGGTGTATCCCCCTTTGAGGAAGGCCTGCCTTGATGTTCGATAACGATCGGCTGTTGCTTCGCGTGCTGCTGTTCGGTCTGCTCGGTGCCAGTCTCTGGGTGCTGGCGCCATTCTGGTCGGCGCTGTTCTGGGCCGCGGTGCTGGCTTTCGCCAGTTGGCCGCTGATGCGCATGCTCACGCGCCTGCTCGGTGGCCGCGAGTCGCTGGCGGCGGGCCTGCTGACCCTGGGCTGGATCGTCCTGGTGGCATTGCCGCTGATCTGGCTCGGCTTCGGCCTGGCGGACAACGTTCGCTCGCTGATGGAGCTGCTGAAGAATCTCCAGGTCGAGGGCCTGCCGCCGCCGCCTTCGTGGATGGCCGGCGTACCGCTGATCGGCGACCGCCTGATCGGCTGGTGGGACTCCATCGACCAACAGGGCGTGGCGTTCTTCTACGTGCTCAAGCCCTATGTCGGCGAGGTCGGCAACTGGCTGCTGGCGCGCAGCGCGAAGATCGGCGGAGGGATCCTTGAACTGGTCCTCAGCCTGATCCTGATCTTCTTCTTCTACCGCGACGGGCCGCGCCTGGAGTCCATCGTCCACCGTGCCCTGGAACGCCTGATCGGCAACCGCGCGGAGCACTATCGCGACCTTGTCGCCGGCACCGTACAGCGGGTGGTCAACGGGGTGATCGGTACCGCCGCGGCGCAAGCCCTGCTGGCCTGGATCGGCTTCATGATCGCCGGCGTACCGGGAGCCATGCTGCTCGGCCTGCTGACCTTCGCCTGCAGCCTACTGATGGTCCCGCCGCTGGTCTGGGGGCCGGCCACCGCCTGGCTGTTCTTCAAGGGCGACTATGGCCACGGGGTGTTCCTCGGCCTGTGGGGCTTCTTCATCATCAGCGGGGTGGACAACATCCTCAAACCCTACCTGATCAGCCGTGGCGGCAACCTGCCGCTGGTGGTGGTGCTGCTCGGGGTATTCGGCGGCCTGCTGGCGTTCGGCTTCATGGGCCTGTTCCTCGGCCCGATCCTGCTGGCAGTGGCCTACAACCTGCTCAGCGACTGGATCGCCAGCACGCCGCGGACGCCGCCCGCCGAAGGGCGCGGCCCGGATGCCTGAGTGACGAAGGAGAAAAAGCCCCGCGATGCGGGGCTTTTTGCGTCTGCGGGGCTACAGGTGTTCGCTGCGGGCCCCCACGTACTGGCTGCGCCCGGCGCCGAGGCCGAACAGGGTGGCGGCGATGGCGACGCCGATGAAGATATAGCCGACCGCGTTCCAGCCGCCGGTCAGGTCGTGGACCACGCCGACCATGAACGGCCCCATGGCCGCCAGGGTGTAGCCGACGCCCTGGGCCATGCCCGACAGATGCGAGGCGACGTGGGCGTCGCGCGAGCGCAGGACGATCAGCGCCAGGGCGATGCTGAAGGTACCGCCCTGGCCGAGGCCGAGCAGGACCGCCCAGCCCCAGATGGTCTGCAGCGGCGCATAGAGGAAGCCGAGCAGGCCGGCGAGGGTGGTCGCCATCACCAGCACCACCGCCAGGCGCTGGTCCCTGGCGCGAGCGGCGAGCCAGGGCGCGAGCAGGGCGGTGATCAGTTGCAGCATCACCGAGCCGGACAGCACCAGGCCGGCTTCTACCGCAGTCATGCCGCGGTCGATCAGGATCGACGGCAGCCAACCGAAGACGATGTAGGCCAGGGACGATTGCAGGCCCATGTACAGCGTGACCTGCCAGGCCAGCGGGTCGCGCCACAGGCCGATGACACGGAAGGCCTGGCGATGGGCGTGCTGGCCCTGGCGGGTCTGCGGCAGCCAGAAGGCGGCGGCGAGGATCGCCGGCAGCGACCAGAACGCCAGCGCCAGTTCCCAGTTGCCGAAGAGCTTCTCCAGCGGCGCGGTAGCGCCGGCGGCGAGCGCTGCGCCCAGGCACAGGGCCATGGTGTAGACCCCGGTCATCACCCCGGCCTGGCGCGGGAAGTCGCGTTTGACGATGCCCGGCAGGAGCACGCCGATGATGCCGATGCTGGCGCCGGCCAGGACGCTGCCGGCGAACAGGCCGAACACCGGGAACAGGCTGCGCAGGACGATGCCGCCGGCCAGGCAGAAGAGGATCAGCAGCACGCTGCGCTCGGCGCCGATACGCCGGGCCAGGCGCGGCGCGAGCGGCGCGAACAACCCCAGGCAGAGTACCGGCGCGGTGGTCAGCAGGCCGGCGGCAGCGGCCGAGAGGCCGGTATCGTCGCGCACCTGGTTGAGCAGGGGGGCGAGGCTGGACAGCGCCGGGCGCAGGTTCAGCGCCACCAGCACCAGGCCCAGCAGGAGCAGCCAGGGGCGTAGTGGCGGCGCCGGCGGAACTGGTTCGTCGTCGACTTCGGCATCGATCAGCAGTTCTTCCGGAGGATGGCCGGGGTGCGCTCCCGGCCGGGCATTCAAGGCGTGAGTCATGGGTCTGTCCCGGGTTCAGATCAGCAGTGCGCGGTTGGCCGCGGCGGCAGCGTCCGGGTCTCCGCGTTCTATGGCGTCGAGCAGTTGCTGGTGCAGCTCGAAGCAGGGCTGGGCCCTTTGTGGGTCGGCCATGGTGCGTTCCAGCGAGGTCCGGATGACCTGCGAGAAATAGCGGTAGAGTTCGCTGAGCACCGGATTGTGGGCGGCATCGACCATCCGTTGGTGGAAGCGGACGTCGTGCTCTATGTAGTCCTGCAGGTCGGCGCTGCCGTAGCGCTGGCGCGAAGCGTCGAGATGTTCGCGCAATGCGCTCAGGTCGCTGTCGTCGCGGCGAACGGCTGCCAGGCGCGCCGCCTCGATCTCGATCATCCCGCGGGCCTCCAGGGAGTGCTGCACCGCGCTGCGCGCCAGCACCAGCATGGTTTCCAGCGGATCGGCGCAGGCGCGCACGTAGGTGCCGTCGCCCTGGCGGACTTCCAGCACGCCGGAGAAGGTCAGCACCCGCACCGCTTCGCGCACGGTGTTGCGGCTCATGCCGAGCAGCTCGGCGAGTTCCGGCTCCGGCGGCAGGCGCTGGCCGAGCGGCCAATGGCCGGCGTCGATGCGCTGGCGGATCTGCTCCAGGGCGATGTCCACCAGGGAGCGCTTGAGGGGAATGGTCACGGAAGAAACATCCAATCATCGGATGAATTTGCGCGCAGGATACCTCGGCAGCTGCAAGCCCGGAAAGCGTCGCTCGGGGAAAAAGCGTTGGCCTGGCGGCGAGACGCATGACGCTGCGCCGCCAGGTCGCCGATGCGTCAGCCTACGGCGGCGGTTTCGCCGGCGCGCAGGGACATGCCCAGTTGCGCTCGTCGGCGCAGCCAGGGACTGGGCCGGTAGCGCGGGTCACCGGTAAGCGTCTGCAAGCGCTGGAGAATGCTCAGCAGGCGCCGCGGGCCGAGGCGGTCGCCCCATTCCAGCGGGCCGTGAGGATAGCCGAGGCCGAGGTGCACCGCCTGGTCGATATCCTCGACGCTGGCAATGCCCTGCTGGGCGATGTCGCAGGCGAGGTTGACGATCATCGCCAGTACCCGCTGGACGACGAAGCCGGGACTGTCGCGCAGCACCGTGACCCCGACGCCGTCGCCAGCCAGTAGCGCGTGGGCGGCGTCGCGCATGGCCGGGATAGTCAGTGGCGAGAGCATCAGGCAGCGCCGGCGCTCGAGGTCGCAGAGCAGGTCGATGCCGACGCTGCGCTCGGCGGGACAGGCGAAGCGCTGCACGGCGCTGCTCAGGTCCTCGCCCCAGGCGGCCAGCAGGCAGAGCGCTGCGGCGGAAGGGCGTTCGCCGGTTTCCGGCTCGACGCCGAGGCGATGCAGCAGTTCGGCGAGCGTGCGGCGGTCGTCCTCGTTTTCGCAGCCCAGCCACACCGGGGGCCGGATGGCGGCCTGCGGCACCGGTTGCGGACCGGGCTTGTCCTGCGGCTGGCCGTCGACGTAGCGATAGAAGCCCTGGCCGCTCTTGCGCCCGAGACGGCCGGCGGCGAGCAACTGGCGGGTCAGCGGGTGTGGGCGGTAGCGCGGTTCCTGGTAGTACTGCTGGTAGATCGATTCCATTACCGGGTGCGACACGTCGAGGCCGGTAAGATCGAGCAGTTCGAACGGCCCCATGCGGAAGCCGGCGCACTCGCGCAGCACACGGTCGATCTCGGCGCATTCGGCGACGCCTTCGCCGAGGATGCGCAGGGCCTCGGTGCCATAGGCGCGGCCGGCATGGTTGACGATGAAGCCGGGGCTGTCCTTGGTCCGTACACCGCGGTGGCCCAGGCGCGCGGCGAGGGCGAGCAGGGCGTCGCCGACTTCCGGAGCGCTGGCCAGGCCGTCGACCACCTCGACCACGCGCATCAGCGGCACCGGGTTGAAGAAGTGAAAGCCGGCGACCCGCTGCGGCCGCTCGCAGGCGGCGGCGATGGCGGTGATCGACAGCGACGAGGTATTGCTGGCGAGGATGGTCTCCGGCGCGACTATGGCTTCCAGCCGGCGCAGCAATTCCTGCTTGGCCTCCAGGCGCTCGACGATGGCCTCCACCACCAGTTCGCAGTCGCCCAGTTGTTCCAGGCGTTCCGCCACCCGCAGCCGGTTTTGCGCGGCCTCGGCGTCGGCGGCGCTCAGCTTGCCTTTGCCGCACAGGCTCTCGAAGGTCTGCCGCAGGCGCTGGCGTGCCTCGGCGGCGGCCTCGGCGCGGCTGTCGAACAGCCATACGGTCAGGCCGGCCTGGGCGGCGATCTGGGCGATCCCGGTGCCCATCGCACCGGTACCGACCACGGCGATACAACGAATATCGGGCATCGTCTATTTCCCCTGGTAGTTCGGCGGGCGTTTCTCCAGGAAGGCCTGCATGCCTTCCTTCTGGTCCTGCGAGTCGAACAGCAACTGGAACGCCTTGCGTTCCAGGGCCAGGGCACTGTCCAGCGGCAGGTCGGCACCGGCCAGGACCACCTCCTTGATCTGCGCCAGCGCCAGAGGGGGCAGGCGGGCGATCTCCATGGCCAGTTCCAGGGCGCGCGCCAGCGTCGACTCGTCCGCCACCACTTCGCTGACCAGGCCCATGGCCAGCGCTTGCGGAGCCTTCACCAGGCAGCCGGTGAACAGCATGCGCAGCGCCTGGAACTTGCCCACCGCCCGTACCAGGCGCTGGGTGCCGCCGGCACCCGGCATCACCCCGACCTTGATCTCCGGCTGGGCGAACTGTGCCGACTCGCCGGCGACGATCAGGTCGCAGTGCATCGCCAGTTCGCAGCCGCCGCCCAGGGCGAAGCCGTTGACCGCGGCGATCACCGGCTTCGGGCAGCGCGCGATGGCTTCCCAGTAGCGCTCGCCGTGGCGGCCGTACAGGCCGATCGCCGTGCTCGTCGAGAGATCGCGGAGATCGGCGCCAGCTGCAAAGCAGCGCGAGTCGCCGGTGAGCACGATGACGCGGATCGCCGGATCCGCGCCGAGCGTCTGGAAGTGGCTGGCGAGGCGCTGGCGCACTTCGTCGTTCAGCGCGTTCCTGGCTTGCGGACGATTGAGGCGAAGCAGGGCTATATCGGCTGCGGGAAATTCGAGCAGGACCACGGGCGAAGGATCGGCGGACATGGAAGCTCCGATGAATTGATATTTCGCTATGCGAAATATAGTTTCATGATTTATCGAAAATAATCAGCGCCAGCCGTGGCGTTGTAAATACTCGCGTCGGATTTCGGACGATCTACTTATACAATTTACTGTTTTAAAAGGATTTTATTTTCGTTGTTGAAAGTGCATGGGTTCTTCTATTAGTTTCGCTATGCGAAATATGATTTTGTTTTATTGATTTTTTGAAAAAGAGGTCCCTACTATGCGCGGCAACGACGAGCGCCGGAGTCCGGCGGAAGGTGCCAGTACGGAAGCGGAAGTGTCCGCCTTCGAAGCTGTGCTGATCGACCCGATGCAGGAGAAAGACGAGGAACTCAAGGACCGCCAGTTCGTCACCGCGCTGGCCCGCGGGTTGGAATTGCTGCGCTGTTTCACGCCACGGGAAAGCCTGCTGGGCAACCAGGAACTGGCGAAGAAGACCGGCCTGCCGAAGCCGACGGTGTCGCGTCTGACCCACACCCTGACCCGGCTGGGCTATCTGCGTCACCTGCCGCATAGCGGCAAGTATCAATTGGAAGTGGGGGTGATGTCGTTCGGCTACGCGATGCTCTCGAACCTGTCGATTCGCGCGCTCGCCCGCCCGTTGATGGAAGAGATGGCCGGCTACGCCAAGGCCGCGGTGGCCATGGCGGCCCGCGACCGGCTGAGCATGGTCTACCTCGATGTGGTGCATGGCGAGGCCAACCTGACCATGCGTCGCCAGGTCGGCAGCCACCTCTCGCTGCACCGCAGCGCGATCGGCCGGGCCTGCCTGGCGGCGATGCCGGAGGACGAGCGGGAATTCATCCTCGGGCACATCCGCAAGCGCCACCCGGAAGACTGGCCGGAAGTGCGCAAGGGGCTGGAGCGGGCCTTCCGCGACTATGCCGACTACGGCTTCTGCCTGTCGCTCGGCGAGTGGCAACGCGACGTCAACGCGGTGGGCGTGGCCTTGCACCATGAGAGCCATGGGCTGCTGGCGTTCAATTGCGGCGGGCCGAGTTTCCATCTCAAGCGCGAGAAACTGGAGGACGACATCGGCCCGCGCCTGCTGCACATGGTCCACAACATCGAGGCCGCCACCCGCTGACCGAGGCCGGTGACGGAATCATGGCAACCGGCCTAGTGGCCTATTGGAGTGAGCATGATTCGTGATCCGGAAACCCTGAACCTGCTGCTGGACAGCATCCGCCAGTTCGTCCGCGAAAGCCTGGTGCCTCATGAGCAGGAAGTGGCGGAAACCGACCGCATCCCCGAGGCGATCATCGCCCGCATGCGCGAGATGGGCCTGTTCGGCCTGTCGATCCCGGAGGCCTACGGCGGCCTCGGGGTGACCATGGAGGAAGAGGTGAGCATCGCCTTCGAGCTGGGGCGGACCTCGCCGGCGTTCCGTTCGCTGCTGGGCACCAACAACGGCATCGGCTCCCAGGGCATCGTCATCGACGGCACCGAAGAACAGAAGCGGCGCTACCTGCCGCGCCTGGCGTCGGGCGAACTGCTCAGTTCGTTCTGCCTCACCGAACCGGACTCCGGTTCCGACGCCGCCTCGCTGAAGACCACGGCGGTGCGTGACGGCGAGCACTACGTGCTCAACGGTACCAAGCGCTTCATCACCAACGCCCCGCAGGCCGGCATCTACACCGTGATGGCGCGCACCGACCCGGCGATCCGTGGCGCCGGCGGAATCTCCGCTTTCGTCGTCGAGCGCGGTACGCCCGGGCTGTCCCTGGGCAAGCCGGATCGCAAGATGGGACAGAAGGGCGCGCATACCTGTGACGTGATCTTCGACGACTGCCGGGTGCCTGCCAGTCAGTTGATCGGCGGGGTCGAGGGCGTCGGCTTCAAGACCGCGATGAAGGTGCTCGACAAGGGCCGCCTGCACATCGCCGCAGTCTGTGTGGGGGTCGCCGAGCGGATGCTCGAGGATGCGTTGCGCTATGCCCTGGAGCGCAAGCAGTTCGGCCAGCCGATCGCCGAGTTCCAGTTGATCCAGGCGATGCTTGCCGACAGCAAGGCCGAAGCCTACGCGGCGCGCTGCATGGTCATCGACGCCGCGCGGCAGCGCGACGAAGGCCGCGATGTCGGTACCGAGGCGTCCTGCGCCAAGCTGTTCGCCTCGGAAATGTGCGGCCGCGTCGCCGACCGCGCGGTGCAGATATTCGGCGGCGCCGGCTATATCGGCGACTACGGGATCGAGCGCTTCTATCGCGACGTGCGGCTGTTCCGCATCTACGAGGGCACCACGCAGATCCAGCAACTGCTGATCGCCCGCAACATGATCCGCGCCGCCCAGGGCTAGCGTCGATCCTTCGCCTTGTCACCGGCCGTGGCGCAGTCCCCGGCCGGTTGCTGTCCCAGGCGCTGTCCGCGCCACTCTTTACGCTTTCTTTATGCCGTCCGACACGGCCCTGAATCGCTTCTTTACGCCCCCTTTGCGGAGACTTTCCCTCAAGCGGCAGAGGCCGCTCGAAGGAGAGATCGCACACATGACCGTTCTGGATTGGTTGTCCCTGGCCCTGGCCACGGGACTGTTCGTCTATTTGCTGGTGGCGCTGCTACGCGCCGACCGTGCCTAGGGGAGGGCACATGAACAGCCACGAGATTCTCTTGATCCTGGCCTTTTTCGCCCTGGTCCTGGTGCCTGCACCGTTCCTCGGGCGCTACTGCTTCAAGGTGATGGAAGGCCAACGCAATCTCCTCAGCGCGCCGCTGGCGCCACTGGAGCGCGTCTGCTATCGCCTGTTCGGCGTCGATCCGGCGAGCGAGCAGGACTGGAAGACCTACACCCTGGCGCTGCTGGCATTCAACCTGGCCGGCCTGGTCCTGCTGTTCTCGATCCTCATGCTGCAGGGCAGCCTGCCGCTGAACCCGCAGCACCTGCCGGGCCTGGAATGGACACTGGCGTTCAACACCGCGGTCAGTTTCGTCACCAACACCAACTGGCAGGCCTACAGCGGCGAGGCCTCGCTGAGCTACTTCAGCCAGATGGTCGGCCTCACGGTGCAGAACTTCGTCAGCGCGGCGGTCGGCCTCTGCGTGCTGGTGGCCCTGGCGCGCGGCATCAGCCGCCGCTCCACACGACAGCTGGGCAACTTCTGGGTCGACCTGACCCGCGGCACCCTCTACGTGCTGCTGCCGCTGTGCCTGCTGCTGGCGTTGCTGCTGGTCTGGCAGGGCGTGCCGCAGACTTTCTTCGACTATGTCCATACCACCACCTTGCAAGGCGCCGAGCAGACCATCCCGCTCGGCCCGGCGGCCAGCCAGATCGCCATCAAGCAGCTGGGCACCAATGGCGGCGGCTTCTTCGGCGTCAACTCGACCCATCCGTTCGAGAACCCGAGCGCCTGGAGCAACCTGTTCGAAGTGGCCTCGATCATCCTGATCCCGGCGGCGCTGGTATTCACCTTCGGCCATTACGTGAAGGACCTGCGCCAGAGCCGCGCGATCCTCGGCTGCATGCTGCTGCTGTTCTGCCTCGGCCTGGGCCTGTCGCTGTGGGCCGAATACCAGCCGAACCCGGCGCTGGCGCAGTTGCCGATCGAGCAGGGCGCGCCGATGGAGGGCAAGGAGAGTCGCTTCGGCACCGCCGCCAGCATGCTCTGGGCGATCACCACCACCGCCGCCTCGAACGGCTCGGTGAACGCCATGCACGACAGCCTGAGCCCCCTGGGTGGCATGCTGCCGCTGCTGAACATGATGCTCGGCGAGGTGATCTTCGGCGGCGTCGGCGCCGGCCTCTACGGCATGCTGCTGTTCGTCCTGATCGCGGTGTTCCTCGCCGGCCTGATGGTCGGGCGGACGCCGGAGTACCTGGGCAAGAAACTCGAGGCGAAGGAGGTCCGCCTGCTGGTCTTCACCCTGCTGGTGATGCCTGTCGGCGTGCTGGTGCTCGGCGCCATCGCCGCCAGCCTGCCGGGGCCGGCCTCGGCGGTGACCAATCCCGGCCCGCACGGCTTCAGCCAACTGCTCTACGCCTACACCTCGGGGAGCGCCAACAACGGCTCGGCGTTTGCCGGTTTCGGTGCCAACACGCCGTTCCACAACCTGATGATCGGCCTGGCCATGCTCATCGGCCGCTTCGGCTACATCCTGCCGATCCTCGCCATCGCCGGCAGCCTGGCGGCGAAGAAGGCCAGCCCGGTGGGGCCGAACAGTTTCCCGACCCATGGTCCGCTGTTCGTCAGCCTGCTCACCGTGACCATCCTGCTGGTCGGCGGCCTGACTTTCCTGCCGACCCTGGCCCTCGGCCCGATCGCTGAACAACTGAGCCTCGGCTTCTGAAGGAATCGTACATGAACGCTCAGACCCAGGCGTCCAAGAACGCCTTGCACAAATCGCTCGAACGTCGCCACAACGCGTCCACCAGCCTCGCCGCCTTGTGGCGGCCGGCGCTGCTGCAAGCCTTCGTCAAGCTCGACCCGCGCCAGTTGCTGCGCTCGCCGGTGATGCTGGTGGTCGAACTGACCGCCGTGCTCACCACCTTGCTGTGCTTCGTCCCCGACCAGGCGGTGCCGACCTCGGTGGCGCTGCAGATCGCCCTCTGGCTGTGGTTCACCGTGCTCTTCGCCAATTTCGCCGAAGCGCTCGCCGAGGGGCGTGGCAAGGCCCGCGCGGACAGTCTCAAGGCCGGCAGCCAGGGCCTCTCCGCCAATAAGCGGCGCGCCGACGGCAGTTTCGAGAGCGTCGTTGCCAGCAGCCTGCGCAAGGGCGATGTGGTACGGGTCCAGGCCGGCGAGATGATTCCCGGCGACGGCGAAGTCATCGAAGGGGTGGCGGCGGTCAACGAGGCCGCCATCACCGGCGAATCGGCGCCGGTGATCCGCGAGTCCGGCGGCGATCGCTCGGCGGTGACCGGCAACACCCAGGTGGTGTCCGACTGGCTGCTGGTACGGATCGGCGCCAACCCGGGCGAGTCGACCCTGGACCGGATGATCGCCCTGGTGGAAGGCGCCAAGCGGCAGAAGACCCCCAACGAAGTGGCGCTGGACATCCTGCTGATCGGCCTGACCCTGATCTTCCTGCTGGTAGTGGTGACCCTCAAGCCGTTCGCCCTGTTCGCCGGCGGCAACCTGCCGCTGGTGTTCCTGGTGGCGCTGCTGGTGACGCTGATCCCGACCACCATCGGCGGCCTGCTCTCGGCCATCGGCATCGCCGGCATGGACCGCCTGGTGCGCCTGAACGTGATCGCCAAGTCCGGTCGCGCGGTGGAGGCGGCCGGCGACGTCCACGTGCTGCTGCTCGACAAGACCGGCACCATCACCTTCGGCAACCGCCGCTGCAGCGCGCTGTACGCCGCGCCGGGGGTGAGCGGCAAGGAACTGGCCGAGGGCGCGTTGCTGGCCTCGCTGGCCGACGACACCCCGGAAGGCAAGTCGATCGTCGAATACCTGCGCATCCTGCATCCGATCGAGGAGCCGCGCCGCGAGGAGCTGACGCCGATCGCCTTCAGCGCGGAAACCCGCCTGTCCGGGGTCGACTGGAACGGCCAGGTGTACCGCAAGGGGGCGGTGGATGCGGCGCTGCGCTTCATCGACCTGCCGCGGGAGAAGATGCCCGAGGTGCTTTCGCGGGAGGTGGACAAGATCGCCCAGAGCGGCGGCACCCCGCTGCTGGTGGTAGCCAACGGCCGGCTGCTCGGCGCCATTCACCTGAAGGACGTGGTCAAGCCGGGCATTCGCGAGCGCTTCGCCGAACTGCGCCGGCTGGGCATCCGCACCGTGATGGTGACCGGCGACAACCCGCTGACCGCCGCTGCCATCGCCGCCGAGGCTGGGGTCGACGACGTGATCGCCGAGGCTACCCCGGAGAAGAAACTGGCGCGGATTCGCCAGGAGCAGGGCGAAGGTCGCCTGGTGGCGATGTGCGGCGACGGTGCCAACGACGCCCCGGCGCTGGCCCAGGCCGACGTCGGCATGGCCATGAACGACGGCACCCAGGCCGCCCGCGAGGCGGCCAACCTGGTCGACCTGGACAGCGACCCGACCAAGCTGCTCGACGTGGTCCAGGTGGGCAAGGAGTTGCTGGTCACCCGCGGCGCGCTGACCACCTTTTCCATCGCCAACGACGTGGCCAAGTACTTCGCCATCCTGCCGGCGCTGTTCGTCGGCATCTACCCGCAGCTCGACGTGCTCAACGTGATGCGCCTGCAAAGCCCGCAGAGCGCGATCCTGTCGGCCATCGTGTTCAACGCGCTGATCATCGTCGCGTTGATCCCACTGGCCTTGCGCGGCGTGCGGGTTCAGGCGGCGGACGCTTCGCAACTGCTGCAGCGCAACCTGCTGATCTATGGCGTCGGCGGCCTGGTGGCGCCGTTCCTCGGGATCAAGGCGATCGACCTGCTGCTGACCGCCGTCGGCCTGGCATGAACAACGGCCCTCGCCGTCGGGCGAGGGCCTGGGACTGAAGAGAGGATCTGCACATGTTCAAGCAACTCCGTCCGGCACTGGCGTCACTGCTGGTGCTGAGCCTGGTCACCGGCGTGGCCTATCCGCTGCTGGTCACCGGTATCGCCCAACTGGCGTTCCCCGAGCAGGCCAATGGCAGCCTGCTGCGCGACGCCGAGGGCAAGGTGCTCGGCTCGCGGCTGATCGCGCAGAAGTTCGACGGCGAGGAGTGGTTCCATTCGCGGCCTTCGGCGGGCGACTACGCCACCGTTTCCAGTGCCGCGAGCAACCTGGCGCCGAGCAACCCGGCACTGGCCGAGCGCATCGCCAGGGACGCCGCCCAGGAGCGTATCGCCGACCAGGGGCCGGTGCCGCTGGCGCTGGTCACTACCTCCGGTAGCGGACTCGATCCGCAGCTGCCGCCGCAGGCCGCGCGTTACCAGGCGCTGCGGGTGGCCACGGCGCGCGGGCTGCCGCTGCGGCTGGTGGAAGACCTGGTGGAAAGCCACACCGAGCGGCCGCTGGTGGGGCCGGCGGTGGTCAACGTGCTGGCGCTGAACATGGCGCTGGCGGGGTTGAAGCGCTAGGTTTCCCCAGAGACCCACGCAAGGGCTTGCAATATCGCCGCATCGGCGGATGATCGCCGGCGATCGTCCGCCCTGCGCGGCGCAGAGCAACGGAGTACGACCGATCCATGACCGACACCGCACGCGCCGACGCGCTGCTGGCCGACCTGCCCGCTGACGGGCGCGGCCGCCTGAAAGTCTTTCTCGGCGCGGCGCCGGGGGTGGGCAAGACCTTCGCCATGCTGCAGGCCGCCCAGGCCCAGTTGCGCCAGGGCGTGAAACTGCGCGCCGGGGTGGTCGAGACCCACTCGCGGGCGGAAACCGAGTCCCTCCTCGCAGGCGTGCCGCAGCAGCCGCTGCGCAGCCTCGAGTATCGAGGGATGAAACTGCAGGAAATGGACCTCGACGGTCTCCTTGCCGACCCGCCGGCGCTGGCCCTGGTCGACGAACTGGCCCACAGCAACGTTCCCGGCAGCCGCCACGCCAAGCGCTGGCAGGACATCCAGGAGTTGCTGGCGGCGGGAATCGACGTCTACACAACGGTCAACGTCCAGCACCTGGAGAGCCTCAACGACCAGGTCCGCGACATCACCGGCGTGCAGGTCCGCGAGACGGTGCCGGACTGGGTGTTGCAGGAGGCCTACGAGATCGTCCTCATCGACCTGCCGCCGCGCGAGCTGCTGGAGCGCCTGCGCGAGGGCAAGGTCTACGTGCCGGAACAGGCGCGGGCGGCGATCGATGCGTTCTTCTCGCAGACCAACCTCACCGCGCTGCGTGAACTGGCGATGCAGACCGCCGCCGCGCGGGTCGACGCCGACCTCAACCACCGCTACCGCCAGCGCGGCGAGGAAGCGCCGGCGTTGCGCGGGCGGCTGCTGGTGGGCATCGACGGTGACGAACAGGCCGAACGCCTGGTGCGCCACGCCTGCCGGGTCGCCGAACGTCGGCACCTGCCCTGGAGCGTGGTACACGTCGATACCGGCGGCTTGCGCGGCGAGCAGGCGCGGATGCGCCTGCAGGGTGCGCAGCAACTGGCCGAGCGGCTCGGCGGCGAGATCGTCGTGCTGCGCGCCGGCGAGGTGGCGCGGACCCTCCTGCAACATGCCCGCGAGCGCCGCGCCAGCCTGGTCCTGGTTGGCCAGTCGCGGCGCCGCTGGTACCGCCGGGCCTTCGGCGGTGGTCTCGCCGGGCGTCTGCTGCGTGACGGCCAGGGCCTGGAGATCAGTGCCCTGGACAGCGAGGCCGACCTGCGCCCGGCGGAACCGCGGCCACGCTATCCGGTGGTGTGGAACGACTATCTGCTGGCGCTGCTGGCGACCGCCCTGGCCAGCGGCCTGGCCTGGATCGTGGCGCACCTGCTGGAGCTGCCGAACATCTCCCTGGTGTTCCTGATGGCGGTGCTGCTGGTGGCAGTGCGCAGCAGCCTGATGCCGGCACTGCTGTGCGCGGTGGCGTCGTTCCTGGCCTATGACTTCCTGTTCATCCCGCCGCATTTTTCCTTCGCCATCCATCGCCACGAAGACCTGCTGAGCCTGGCGTTCTTCCTGTTCATGGCCGGCCTCACCGGCAACCTGGCGGCACGCCAGCGGCGCCAGCTGGAGGCGCTGCGCGATACCCAGGAGGAAACCAGCCTGCTGCTGGAGCTGTCGCGCAAGCTCACCGCCGCCACCGACCGCCAGGCGGTGCTGGCCGCCGCCGCCCAGCAGTTCGACGACTGGAAGGACGTCGAGGTCTGCCTGCTCGGTCAGGTCAATGGCGAGTGGAAGACCGGGGCCGGCGTGCAGCGGCAACTCGCCGACCAGGAACGGGTCGCCGCGGACTGGGCCTGGGCCCACGACCAGCCGGCCGGCCTCGGTACTGGCACGCTGCCCGGAGGACGCTGGTGGTGGTGGCCGCTGTCGGCGGAAGAGGGACCGCTGGCACTGCTCGGTGTCGCGCCGCTGGACGGCCAGCCGCTGAGCCCGCAGCGCCGGCGCCTGCTCGCCGCCCTCGGCCAGCCTCTGGCCCAGGCCCTGGCGCGGGCTCGCCTGGCCGAGGACCTGGAGGCCGCGCGCCTGCACGGCGAGACCGAGCAACTGCGCAGCGCCTTGCTCGCCTCGGTGTCCCACGACCTGCGCACGCCGCTGACGGCCATGCGCGGCTCCATCGACAGCCTGCTGGCGCTGGGCGAGGCGATCCCGCCGGCGGATCGTCGCGAACTGCTGGAAAGCACCCGCGACGAGGCCGAGCGACTGGACCGCTATATCCAGAACCTGCTCGACATGACCCGTCTCGGCCACGGTGGCCTGAAGCTGGCGCGCGACTGGGTGGCGCCGGGCGACATCGTCGGCAGCGCGCTGAACCGCCTGCGCGCGGTGCTGGCGCCGTACCGGGTACAGGCGATCGTGGCCAACGACCTGCCGTTGCTCTACGTGCATGCGGCGCTGATCGAGCAGGCGCTGATCAACGTGCTGGAAAATGCCGCGCGCTTCTCGCCGAACCACGGCCGGTTGCGCATCGAGGTCAGCCAGGATGCCGCCGAGCTGCGTTTCGCGGTGAGCGACGAGGGGCCGGGGATTCCCGAGGCCGAGCGGGAGAAGATCTTCGACATGTTCTACACCGCTGCCCGTGGCGACCGCGGTGGCCAGGGCACCGGCCTGGGCCTGGCGATCTGCCAGGGCATGATCGGCGCCCACGGCGGGCGTATCAGCGTCGGCGAAGGCCTCGACGGTCGCGGCACCACGCTGGTCCTGCACCTGCCGCTGCATCCGCAGCCGGACCTCGGGCAACTGGAGGGCGACGAATGAGCCCGGCGCACTTGCCTGGCGCCTGCGCTCGCGCTATTCCTGCCGTTTCCGCGACGCCGCCGCTGGCCTGTCGCCGTGTTCACCTGCCGTGCCGAGTGCCATGACCCAATTGCAGAACAGCATCCTGCTGATCGACGACGAACCGCAGATCCGCAAGTTCCTCCGTATCAGCCTCAATGCCCAGGGCTACCGGGTGCTCGAGGCCGGCACCGGCGAAGAGGGGCTGGCCCAGGCCGCGCTGAACCGACCGGACCTGGTGGTGCTCGACCTCGGCCTGCCTGACCGCGACGGCCAGGACATCCTTCGCGACCTGCGCGAATGGTCGCAGGTGCCGGTGCTGGTGCTGTCGGTGCGCGCCAGCGAGGGCGAGAAGGTACTGGCCCTGGACGGCGGCGCCAACGACTACGTGACCAAGCCGTTCGGCATCCAGGAGTTCCTCGCCCGCGTGCGCGTCCTGCTGCGCCAGGCGGCGCAGGGCGAAAGCCCGGAGGCGTCGGTGGCGGTCGGCCCGTTGCAGGTGGACTTCGCCTATCGCCGAGTCACCCTGGAGGGTGCGGAAGTGGCGCTGACGCGCAAGGAGTATGCAGTGCTCGCCGCGCTGGCACGCCATCTCGGACGGGTAGTGACCCAGCAGCAACTGCTCAAGGATATCTGGGGTCCGACCCATGTCGAAGACACCCATTACCTGCGGGTCGTGGTCGGCCACCTGCGCCAGAAGCTCGGCGACGATCCGGCCAGCCCGCGCTTCCTGGTGACCGAGGCGGGTGTCGGTTATCGCCTGCGCGACAGCTGACGCGCAGCGCAATTCTGCGCGAGGGGCATGCCTCCCGTGCGTTCATCGCCTATGATGCCGCGCATTCGCGCTGGCCCGGATGCGCCCGGGTCGGTGCCCCGGTGTCACCACGAAGGTCATCATGCAGCAACTGTTGAACGAGATTCTCGATGAAGTCCGCCCGCTGATCGGGCGCGGCAAGGTCGCCGACTACATCCCCGCGCTCGCCGGCGTCGAGCCGAACCAGCTGGGGATCGCCGTGTACAGCCGCGACGGCGAGCTGTTCCATGCCGGCGACGCCCTGCGGCCGTTTTCCATCCAGAGCATTTCCAAGGTGTTCAGCCTGGTCCAGGCGATCCAGCATTCCGGCGAGGACATCTGGCAACGCCTTGGCCACGAGCCCTCCGGCCAGCCTTTCAACTCCCTGGTGCAGCTGGAGTTCGAGCGCGGCAAGCCGCGCAACCCGTTCATCAATGCCGGCGCCCTGGTGATCTGCGACATCAACCAGTCGCGTTTCGCCGCGCCGGCGCAATCGATGCGCGATTTCGTCCGGCGCCTGTGCGGCAACCCGGAAGTGGTGTCGGACTCGGTGGTGGCGCGCTCGGAGTACCAGCACCGCTCGCGCAACGCGGCGGCGGCCTACCTGATGAAATCGTTCGGTAACTTCCACAACGACGTCGAGGCGGTGCTGCTCAGCTATTTCCATCATTGCGCGCTGCGCATGAGCTGCGTCGACCTGGCGCGGGCGTTCTGCTTCCTCGCCGACAAGGGCTTCTGCAAGCACAGCGGCGAGCAGGTACTCAACGAGCGGCAGACCAAGCAGGTCAACGCGATCATGGCCACCAGCGGGCTCTACGACGAGGCCGGCAACTTTGCCTATCGGGTCGGCCTGCCGGGCAAGAGCGGTGTCGGCGGCGGCATCATCGCGGTAGTGCCGGGGCGCTTCACGGTCTGTGTCTGGTCGCCGGAACTGAACGCCGCGGGCAATTCGCTGGCGGGTATCGCCGCGCTGGAGAAACTCAGCGAGCGGATCGGCTGGTCGATCTTCTGAAACCGCCGCCCGTCGTGGCGGCGCTCGAATTCCCGGCGCCGCTGCGCTATGTTCTGCGGCTACCGCTTGCCGGCGCCGGATGCGCCGGTCCACTCGCCAGGAAGGTCGCCATGTCCCGTCCGATCCCCGTTTCCCGTGTCTTCGCCTGCCTCACCGTTCTCGCCGCCTGCGCGCATGCCGGCGCCGCCGAACCGGACTGGCGTGGCTACACCAGCGAACAGCAGCAGCGCAGCGTGCTGGCCGTCGAGCAGGACGCCGAGGCCATCAACAAGCGCTACTACGACAGTGCCTTCGAGGAATTCCTGCCGGAACTGGAGCAACTGGAACTCAGCCTGGCGCAGCCCGTCGTCGCCGTCGACGAGAAAGGCCTGCTGGGCGACTGGAAGTGCCGCTCGACCCAGGCCGACCAGTACGGCATCTATCGCTATCCGAACTTCCAGTGCCGCATCCGGCGTACCGACCGCGGCCTGTTCCTGGAGAAGACCAGCGGTTCGCAGCGGGTCAGCGGCTACCTGTTCCGCGAAGGCACGCAGCGCTACGTGTTCCTCGGCGGCGCCACGGTCAACGACGAGCCCCAGGTGGCCTTCAGTGGCCTGGCCCACGGCGCGCCGGCTGAGTCCGACGTGGTCGCGCTGCTGCGCCCGCACGCCGGTGGCTTCCTCCTGCTGTTCCCGGAACGGCGCGGCGGCTACGAGGTCCTCGAGTTCAGCCGCTGAGGCTCAGGCGTTGTCTTCCTCGTAGCGGTCCAGGGTGTCGCTGGCGATCTGCCGGCCGAGGGCGATCAATTCCGGCGCCTTGTAGAACTCGAAGAAGCGGCAGACCCGCTTCGGCACGTTGATCAGGATGTCCGGCGGGTAGCCGGCGATCTTGTACTGCGCCAGCGAGGTCTGCATCACCTCGAAGCTCTGGTTGACCAGTTCCAGCAGCGATGCCGGACCGCTGCTTTCCACCACCGTGGTGCCGCTGGCCGACTTCGGCGAGTCCTTGCCTTGCGGCGCCGCGGCCGGCTGTTGCAGTTGCGGCTCGGCGGGCTCCTCGGATTCCGCCGGAACCGGATGGAGCAGGGCGTCGGCGCTCAGCTCCGGCGGGGTATTGTCGTCGCCGTGGCGGCGGAAGAACGAGAGTTTGTGGCCGAGGCTCTCGATCATGCTGTCGAAGCGCCCCTTGAGCGCGGCCGGACGCTCGATCACCGGCAGGTGGTACTGCTTCTGGTTGGTGGCGTTGAGATTGACCGCGATGATCAGGTCGCTGTGGGCCGACACCACCGGCACGATCGGCAACGGGTTGAGCAGGCCGCCGTCGACCAGCATGCGGCTGCCCTGCATGACCGGTGTGAACAGGCTGGGGATTGCCGCCGAGGCGCGCATGGCCTGGTGCAGGCAGCCTTCCTGGAACCAGATTTCCTGCTGGTTGGTGAGGTCGGTGGCAACCGCCGTGTAGGGAATCGACAGGTCCTCGATGTTTACCTCGCCGAGGATCTCGTGGATCTTGCCGAACACCCGCTCGCCGCGGATCGCGCCGAGGCGGAAGCTGACGTCGAGCAGGCGCAGCACGTCGAGGTAATCCAGGCTTTCCACCCACTCGCGGTACTCGCGCAGCTTGCCGGCGGCGTAGATGCCGCCGATCACCGAGCCCATGGAACAACCGGCGATGCAGGTGATCTCATAGCCGCGTGCCTCGAGTTCCTCGATCACGCCGATGTGCGCGTAGCCGCGCGCACCGCCGGAGCCCAATACCAGGGCGACCTGTTTGCTCATCTGCAACCCCTTGCCAATACTGCGTGACGAAGCGAAAACGATACGCGTGTCGCCCGGCCGCCGCCAAGTGCGTCGCGGCGATGCGCGGCCCTTTCCCTGTCCGGAGATCGTTCGATGAAAACCTGGATCGTTCTGCCCGTCCTTGCCCTGACCCTGGCCGGCTGCGCCGGCAAGACCGCCTACCGGGAGAACTGCGCCGACCAGCTGGACGCGGCCTGGAAGGAACTCGACCTGGCCAAGGCCGAAGGCTTCGCCGGCACCGTCAGCTACTCGAAGGCCCTGACCCTGCTCACCGGGGCCAAGACCCAGCAGCAGTTCGAGGCCTACGAGGGCTGCACCAGCAAGGCCGAGAAGGCGCGCTTCTATATCCGCGAGTCGCGCGCCGGGCGCTGAGCCGGGCGCGGCGATCGGTCCTCTGGCGGCGGCGCCGGCTTTGCTAGAATGGGCACTTTTCCGACATCCACGGGAGTACACCGATGAGCGAGGCGATCCGCCTGACCCAGTACAGCCACGGCGCCGGCTGCGGCTGCAAGATTTCGCCCAAGGTACTGGAGGTGATCCTCGCCGGCAGCGGCGCGCAGAACCTCGATCCGAAGCTCTGGGTCGGCAACGCCTCGCGCGACGACGCGGCTGTCTACGCCCTCGACGAGGAGCGCGGGGTGGTCTCCACCACCGATTTCTTCATGCCGATCGTCGACGACCCCTTCGATTTCGGCCGTATCGCCGCGACCAACGCCATCAGCGATATCTACGCCATGGGCGGCGACCCGCTGATGGCCATCGCCATCCTCGGCTGGCCGGTCAACGTGCTGGCCGCGGAAGTCGCCCGCGAGGTGATCGCCGGCGGCCGCAAGGTCTGCGAGGAAGCCGGCATCCCGCTGGCCGGCGGACACTCCATCGACGCCCCCGAGCCGATCTTCGGCCTGGCCGTGACCGGCGTGGTGGAGAAGCGCTTCATGAAACGCAACGACACCGCCGAGGCCGGCTGCAGGCTGTACCTGACCAAGCCGCTGGGCATCGGCATCCTCACCACCGCCGAGAAGAAGGCCAGGCTGCGCGCCGAGGACGTCGGCGTGGCGCGTGACTGGATGTGCACCCTGAACAGGCCCGGCGCGCGCTTCGGCCGGTTGGCGGGGGTCAAGGCGATGACCGACGTCACCGGTTTCGGCCTGCTCGGCCACCTGGTGGAAATGGCCGACGGCAGCAAGCTCACCGCACGCGTGGAGTACGCCGCGGTACCGCGCCTGGCCAGTGCCGAATATTACCTGGAGCAGGGCTGCGTGCCTGGCGGCACCCTGCGCAACTTCGACAGCTATGGCGAGCGCATCGCGCCACTGCCGGAAGTGCAGAAGCTGTTGCTTTGCGATCCGCAGACCAGCGGCGGCCTGCTGGTGGCGGTGGCTCCGGAAGGCGAGGCGGAGTTCCTCGCCGTGGCGGCGGAACTCGGCCTGCAACTGGCGCCGATCGGCGAGCTGGTCGAGCGACAGAGTCTCGCGGTACAGGTGCTGTAATGCGCGACAACACCCAGCACTACCGCGAACTGTTTCTCGACGATATCCCCCTGATGGATGTGCGCGCCCCGGTGGAGTACCACAAGGGCGCCTTTCCCAACACTGTCAACCGGCCGCTGATGAACGACATCGAGCGGCAGAAGGTCGGCACCAGCTACAAGCAGCACGGCCAGCAGGCCGCCATCGCCCTTGGCCACGAACTGGTCTGCGGGGCGCTCAAGGCCGAACGGCTGGCGGCCTGGAAAGCCTTCGCCGAAGCCAACCCGAACGGCTACCTGTATTGCTTCCGCGGCGGCCTGCGCTCGCAGATCGTCCAGCAGTGGCTGAAGCAGGACGCCGGCATCGACTACCCACGGGTGATCGGCGGCTACAAGGCGTTGCGCAACTTCCTTTTCGAAACCACCCGCGCGGCGGTCGACGAGTGCGATTTCGTGCTGGTCGGCGGCCTTACTGGTTGCGGCAAGACCGAGGTGATCGCGGCGCTGGACAACAGCCTCGATCTCGAAGGCCACGCCAACCATCGCGGCTCCAGCTTTGGCCGGCGAGCCACGCCGCAGCCGGCGCAGATCGACTTCGAGAACCGCCTGGCCATCGACATCCTGAAGAAGCGTCATCGTGGCGTCGGCCAGTTCGTCCTCGAGGACGAGGGGCGGATCGTCGGCAGCTGCTCCTTGCCGCTGGAGCTGTACCAGGGTATGCAGGGCTACCCGCTGGTCTGGCTGGAGGATGCCTTCGAGCAGCGTGTCGAGCGTATCCTCAGGGACTACGTGATCGATCTGCGCAGCGAGTTCGAGCGCGTGGTGGGCGTGGAGGAGGGCTTCGCCGCCTTCTCCGCCTACCTGCAGAAGAGCCTCGCCGGCATCGTCAAGCGCCTCGGCGGCGAGCGCTACCAGCGGCTGGCGGCGATCCTCGTGCAGGCGCTGGAAGAGCAGGGCCGCGACGGCTCGGTGGATACCCATCGCGGCTGGATCGAGGGGCTGCTCAAGGAGTACTACGACCCGATGTACGCCTTCCAGCGGCAGAGCAAGGAAGACCGCGTCGAGTTCCGCGGCAACCAGGCCGAGGTGATCGGCTACCTGCGCCAGCGTCAGGCGTTGCGGCCATCGTAGTGCTGTACCGGGAGCGCGCTGGCGTCGATGTCCTCCAGGCAGCGCGCGTTGACCGCGGCCATCGCCTGGCCGTCCGGACCTATGCCTTCGCTGAACGGCGCGCAGCCGCAGGTGGGGCAGAAGTGATGCTGCAGGCGGTGGGTGTTGAAGGTGTAGGTGTGCATCGCGCTGGCCGGCGTCTTCAGCGCCAGACGGTCGCGCGGGACGAACCACAGCAGCCAGCCGCGCCGGCTGCACAGTGAACAGTTGCACTGGATCACCTGGTCGAGGTCGCCTTCGACTTCGTAGGCGATGGTTCCGCAGTGGCAGCTTCCTCGATAGTTCATGGCAGGGCTCCTGGGTGAGGGTAGGGCAAGTCTAGCCGCTGCCTCCAGGTGGCGCAGGGCTGCGGCGCAGACGGTCGCGAGAGCTGCGGGGCTGCGGCATAATCGGCGTCCCCTCCGTCGATTTCCGCGAGACCGCCATGCAACTGGACTTCACCACCATCGCTCCCGCCGAGGCCTATCGCTGGTTGGCTTCCACCGTCACCCCGCGACCGATTGCCTGGGTCTCGACCCTGTCCGCCGAGGGCGCCAGCAACCTGGCCCCGTTCAGCTTCTTCCAGGTGATCAGCGACGAGCCGCCGACCCTGATGGTCAACGTCAGCCTGCGCGACGACGGCAGCCTCAAGGACACCCTGCGCAACGTCCAGGCCACCGGGCAGTTGGTGATCCACCTGGTCGGCGCCGCCCAGGCCGAAACCATGAACGCCACCTCCGCCTGGCTGCCCCATGGTGTGAGCGAGATCGAGACGGTCGGCATCCCTACCGTGTCCAGCGTACGCGTGGCGCCGCCGCGGATCGCCGCGGCGGCGGTGGCCTTCGAGTGCGAGGTGGCGGAGATCAAGCCGTATCCGGCGGAGAACCCCAATTGCCACCTGATCTTCGCCCGCGTGCTGCTGGCCCATGTCGACGATGCCGTGCTGGCCGACGAGCGCCATGTGGATAGCGCCCGGCTCGACCTGGTCGGTCGCCTGGGCGGCAGCCACTACAGCCATACCCGCGACACGTTCAGCATGATCCGGCCCAGGTAGCCGGGCTCAGTCCGGCGCCCGCAGGCACTCGTCGACCGTGCGCCGGCACACCGGCGCCTGGCCCGCGGCCTGGCGTTCCTGCCACTGGCGATAGGCGAACTGGTAGCTTTCCGGATACACCCCGCCGCGCTTCAGCGGCGCCACGATACTCGCGCGCAGCGCCTGTTCGGTCAGCGCCAGGTGCGCGGCCAGGCGCTGGAACTGCCAGGGCTGCTGGCCCTGGCGGCGCTCCAGGACCTCGACGTGGTACAGGCCGTCGGCCGCCGCGCTCGACAGGTTGTGCACGATCAGCCAGCGCGACAGGCCCGGCGCCGCCGGCAACGACCAGAGCGGCTGCTCGATCGGGCCGCTCCAGTCGGCCAGGGTGGGGGCGCACAGACTCAGCGACAGCAACAGCGGCAATACGGGACGCATGGCAAGCTCCTTTTTCCATGGGGCGCCCAGTATGGCTCCGCGCTCGACCGACGTCAGCCCGGATATCCTGGAAACGACCTGCGCATATCTCTCCTGGCCATTATCGTGCCATTACCTTGCCCGGCCGCTCAGGTTCGGCGAAAAACGCGCGACACAGCGGGAAATGCGCACGCAGACGGCGCGTCACGGGGGAGGGGAGTCATGCTGGGGTTGCTGCGCAGGCGTCTGGCCGATCTCGGCACGGCGAAGAAACTGGCCATCGGTTTTACCCTGGTCCTGCTATTGACCGCGCTGGTGGCCGCGCTCGCGGTGCTCTCGCTGCATGCGCTGGGGCAGCGCTTCGCGCGCCTGCAGGAGATGAGCGCGATCAATCGCGACGTGCTGGAGGTTCGCCAGGCCGAGAAGGACTTTGCCCTGCACGGGGAAAAGAGCGACGCCGAGCGCTTGCGCCAGCGCCTGGCCGCGACCCTTGAACGGGTGGGCCGGCTCAAGGCCGACGGCGACGCCGATCAGGCGCTTGGCATGGCCGAGGTGGAGCAGGTGCTGGCGGCATACCTAGAAGCGTTCGGCCGCTTCGAGCAGTCCATCCAGGGACGCCAATTGGCTTGGGAAAGCGCCAGTTGGTCGCTGAACGGCGCCGCCAACAGCCTCGATATCCTCCAGTCCAGCCTGGCCGAGGATGGCGCCTATGCGCTGAAGGAGAGCCAGGGGCACGACGGCGAGCCGCTGTTGCAGCAGGCGGCCCAGGTCGCCCAGGTCAATCGCCTGGTCCTTCAGGGGCTGGACGAGGCCCGCTCGCGTCTCGAAGCGCGCGCCGCGGATGCGCAGGAGGGGCCGCCGAAATCGCTGCGCGAGGCGCTGGAGCTGGCAGCCCGGCTGGAGCAGGCGATCACCGACGATGCCTACGTGTCGGTGGTCAAGGACGTGCTGACCAATATCCGCGGTTTCGCCGACAAGCTCGCCGAGTACCGCGCCAGTCAGCTCCAGGAGCGGCAGATGTACGCCGCCATGGGCGAGCGCGCCGGGCAGGTGATGGCGCGTGTCGACCGTAGCTGGGAGGCGCAGCAGCAGGCCATGCTCCACAGCCTGCGGACAAACTCCCTGCTGATCGTCGGCGCCGCCGTGCTGGCGCTGCTGGTGGGCCTGGGCGCGGCCTTCGGCATCAGCCTGCTGATCGTCCGTCCGCTGCGCCAGGCGATGGGTGTGGCGCAGCGGATCGCCGAAGGCGACCTTGCGGTACGGGTCGACAGCGAGCGGCGCGACGAGGTTGGCCAACTGATGGCCGCGATGCGCGCCATGACCGGCAGCCTGCGCGGTATCGTCAGCCAGTTGCAGGACGGCGTCGGGCGGATTGCCGGCGCTTCCGAGGCGCTGTCCGGCGTTACCACGCGCACCCGCCTGGGAATCGACAGCCAGCGGGCGGAAACCGAACAGGTGGCCACGGCGATGAACCAGATGGCCGCCACCGTCCATGAAGTGGCGCACAACGCCGAGGAAGCCGCGGGGGCGGCGGAAAGCGCCGACGGCAAGGTCAGCGTCGGCCAGGAGGTGGTACGCCAGACCCTGGAGCGGATCGAGCGACTGGCCGAGGCGGTGCGCGCGGCCACCGCCAGCGTCGAGGCGCTGAGCGCCGACAGCCAGCGCATCGGCAGCGTGCTGGACGTGATCAAGAGCGTGGCCGAGCAGACCAACCTGCTGGCGCTGAACGCCGCCATCGAGGCGGCGCGGGCCGGCGACCAGGGTCGAGGCTTCGCCGTGGTCGCCGACGAGGTGCGGGCGCTGGCGCGGCGCACCCAACAGTCCACGGCCGAGATCGAGACCCTGATCGGTGCCTTGCAGAATGGCACGCAGCAGGCGGTGCAGCGTATGCAGCGCAGCCACCAGTTGGTGGACCAGAGCGTCGACGACGCGTTGCAGACCGAGGCGGCGCTGGGCAACATCGCCACGGCGGTGGCGCTGATCCAGCAGATGAACCAGCAGATCGCCGCGGCCTCCGAGCAGCAGAGCGCGGTCGCCGAGGAGATCAACCGCAGTGTCACGGCGATCCGCGAGGTGGCCGATCAGTCGGCCCAAGCCATGCAGTCGACGGCTTCGTCCAGCGAACAACTGGCGGAGCTGGGCCGCGAACTACAGGGCATGGTCAGGCATTTCCGCTTGTAGCCGCGGCCTGGGCGGCGAGTCTTTCCTGCTGGCGCAGCCAGTAGCGATAGGCACTGACCCCGGAGCGCACCGAGCTGAACACCAGCGGCGGCTTGATCTCGCCGAGCATGCTCGAGCGTTGCAGCAGGTCCAGCGTCTGCCCGGTCACCCGCGCCAGCGACAGGTGCACGCCCTGGGCCTTGAGGATCTGTTGCACCTCGTGGAGGGTGGCCAGGCCGCTGATGTCGAGGTTGGTCATGGCTTCGGCGTTGAGCAGCACCGCATTCGGCCGCTCGCTGCCGTCCACCACGGCAAGCACCCGCTGCTTGAAGTAGTCGGCGTTGAAGAACAGCAGGGGGGCGTCGAAGCGGTAGATCACCAGGCCGGGAAGAGTGGTGGCTTGCGGGTACTTGGCCAGCTCGACCTGGCCGTCGATGCCGTGCATCCAGCCGAGCACCGCGTCGCTCGGGCGATAGGTGTAGTAGAGCAGGCGCAGTACGGCGATGCTGACGGCGACGAAGATTCCCGGCAGCACGCCGACGCTGAGCACGCCGACGGTGGTCAGCAGGCAGAGGCTGAACTCGAAGCGGCTGAGCTTCCAGAAGCCCTTCAGCGCCTGCACGTCGATCAGGCCCCAGCCGGCCAGCAACAGGACCGCACCGAGCGCCGGCATCGGCACCCAGCCCAGGGGCTTGTTCAGCAGCAACAGGGTGGCGGCGATCACCAGCGCGGCGACCACGCCGACCAGTTGGGTCTTGCCGCCGACCATGTCGTTCACCGCGGTGCGTGAGTCGGCGCCGCTGATGGCGAAGCCCTGGGAGACCCCGGCGCCGATGTTGGCCAGGCCGAGGGCGACGAATTCGTGGTTGGCGTTGATGCTGTAGCCGTGACGGGCGCCGAAGCTGCGCGCGGTGAGCATGGCGCTGCAGAAGCTGACCACCGTGATGCCGGTGGCGTCGCGCAGCAGGCTTTTCAGTTCCTCCAGGCTGGTCTGCGGCCAGCTCAGTTGCGGCAGCCCGGCCGGTACCTCGCCAAGCAGTTCCACGCCGTAGCGATCCAGGCCCAGCAGCGCCGCGGCGAGGCTGGCCAGGAGGACGCCGCAGAGCGCCCCGGGCAACTGCGGGAAGCGCCGCGGCAGCAGCACCATCAGCAAGAGCGAGAGGCTGCCGAGGATCAGCGTCGGCCAATGGATGTGCAGCAGGTTCTCCAGCAGCGCGAGGATGCCGGCGACGAAGCCGCTGGTCGCCGCCTCGTAGCCGAACAGCTTGCCCAGTTGCCCGACCAGCAGGCTCAGGCCGATGCCGTTGAGGTAGCCGACCAGGATCGGTCGCGAGAGGAAGCTGGCGATGAACCCGGCGCGGGCCAGGCCGGCGACGATGGAGAACAGCCCGACCATGATCGCGACGATCATCGACAGGTCCACCAGGCGCTGCGGATCGCCCGCCGCCAGCGGGGTGATGGCGGCGGCGACCATCGCCGCGGTCGCCGCGTCGGGGCCTACCATCAACTGCCGCGAGCTGCCGATCAGGGCGTAGATCAGCATCGGCAGGATGCACGCATAGAGGCCTACCTGGGGCGGGAAGCCGGCGATCTGGGCGTAGGCGATGGCGGTGGGGATCTGGATCGCCGCTACCGACAGCCCGGCCTGGACATCCGGACGGAACCAGGCGCGGCGGTAGTGGAGCAGGCTATCGAGTCCGGGTACCCAGCGGGCGAGCGGCATGCGGCTGATTCCTTGCAGGCGCGGATGCCGCAGCTTAGCCCGAAGGACAGGCGGCAGGATTGCCGGGAATCATTATTTCTTCAGTGCACACGCTCTTCGAGGCGAGGCGCTATCCGCCGCTTCTTCGCGCCGGCGGCGGACCTCAGACCTTCAACACCAACTTGCCGAAGTTTTCCCCGCTGAACAGCTTGAGCAGCGTTTCGGGGAAGGTCTCCAGGCCTTCGACGATGTCCTCGCGCGATTGCAGCTTGCCTTCCGCCAGCCAGGTGGCCATCTCCTTCAGGCCTTCTGGGAAGCGCTGGGCATAGTCCATCACCACCATGCCTTCCATGCGCGCCCGATTGACCAGCAGCGACAGGTAGTTGGCCGGGCCGCGCACCGCTTCCTTGTTGTTGTACTGGCTGATCGCCCCGCAGAGGACGATGCGTGCCTTGAAGGCGATGCGGGTGAGCACTGTGTCGAGGATTTCGCCGCCGACGTTGTCGAAGAACACATCGATACCCTTCGGGCATTCGCGCTTGAGTCCGGCGGCGAGGTCTTCGTTCTTGTAGTCGATGGCGCCGTCGAAGCCCAGTTCTTCGACCAGGAAGCGACATTTCTCGGCGCCGCCGGCGATGCCTACCACCCGGCAGCCCTTGAGCCTGGCGATCTGCCCGGCAACGCTGCCCACCGCACCGGCGGCGCCGGAGATCACCACGGTCTCGCCGTTCTTCGGCTGGCCGACGTCGAGCAACGCGAAGTAGGCGGTCATGCCGGTCATGCCCAGCGCCGAGAGATAGCGTGGCAGCGGCGCGCGGGACGGGTCGACCTTGTAGAAACCCTTGGGCTCGCCGATGAAATAGTCCTGCACGCCGAGGGCGCCGTTGACGTAGTCGCCGGCCTGGAAGCCGGGGTGCTTCGAAACCAGCACCTTGCCGACGCCGAGCGCACGCATCACCTCGCCGATCCCCACCGGCGGGATGTAGGAGCGGGCGTCGTTCATCCAGCCGCGCATCGCCGGGTCCAGCGACAGGTACTCGTTCTTCACCAGGATCTGGCCCTCGGCCGGTTCGCCGAGCGGGGTTTCGACGAAACTGAAGGTGTCGCGGCCGGGCAGCCCGCTGGGACGCTGGGCCAACTGGTATTGCCGATTGATCTGGGAGGTCATGGCAGGGCACTCGAATGTCGGGAAACAGGCCCCTAGGGATAGCTGGCGCCGGCGCCGGCGGCAAGCGAAGGCGAGTGCGGAAATGACCGGTCATCTATGCCGATGATTCGCCGCCATCAGTCTTATCAGCGGGCTGGATGGCCCATCCTCCAGTCCCCTGATAGTGCTATGCCTTGCGCCGGCCCTGGCTAGACTGGCGCGGCCCGGTTCCGTCGCGGTTGGCGGAAGGCGATTTTCCGAGGAGCAGCAGATGAGCAAACTTCTTTCCGGCCAGGTCGCACTGGTCACTGGCGGTGCGGCGGGCATCGGCCGCGCTACCGCGCTGGCCTTCGCCGCCGCCGGGGTCAAGGTGGTGGTCGCCGACCTGGACAGCGCCGGCGGCGAGGGCACGGTCGAAGCGATCCGCCAGGCAGGTGGCGAAGCCGTCTTCATTCGCTGCGACGTCACCCGCGACGCCGAGGTCAAGGCGCTGGTAGAGGGTTGCGCGGCGGCCTACGGCCGTCTCGACTACGCCTTCAACAACGCCGGTATCGAGATCGAGCAGGGCAAGCTGGCCGACGGCAACGAAGCCGAGTTCGACGCCATCATGGCTGTCAACGTGAAGGGCGTCTGGTTGTGCATGAAGCACCAGATCCCGCTGATGCTGGCCCAGGGCGGCGGCGCGATCGTCAACACCGCCTCGGTCGCCGGGCTCGGCGCGGCGCCGAAGATGAGCATCTACGCTGCTTCCAAGCACGCGGTGATCGGCCTGACCAAATCGGCAGCGATCGAGTACGCGAAGAAGGGCATCCGCGTCAACGCCGTGTGTCCGGCGGTGATCGACACCGACATGTTCCGCCGCGCCTACGAGGCCGATCCGCGCAAGGCCGAGTTCGCCGCCGCGATGCATCCGCTGGGTCGGGTCGGACGGGTCGAGGAAATCGCCGCCGCGGTGCTCTACCTGTGCAGCGACAACGCGGGCTTCACCACCGGTATCGCCTTGCCGGTGGACGGCGGGGCGACGGCGATCTGAGCGGGCGGCGATACAATCGGGATGCCCCGGCGCGGGGCATTCGCATTCTGTTACAGGTCGGCGCGCGGTTTGGCGCGCCAGGCCACTGCCGGGGGACTAACCTGGGTCGAGAATCCGGGGCCTGAGCCCGTCTCCATCGCATCGGAGCAATAACAATAATGACCGCCGATCCCATCCTGACCCTGTTCCTCCCCATCGCCCTGGGCATCATCATGCTCGGTCTCGGACTGTCCCTGACCCCGGCCGACTTCCTCCGCGTGGTGCGCTACCCGAAGCCGGTGCTGGTCGGCCTGGTGTGCCAGATCGTCCTGCTGCCCATGGCCTGTTTCCTGATCGTCCAGGGCTTCGCCCTGGAGGCGGCCCTGGCGGTCGGCATGATGTTGCTGGCGGCCTCGCCCGGCGGCACCACCGCCAACCTCTACAGCCACCTGGCGCATGGCGACGTGGCACTGAACATCACCCTGACCGCGGTGAACTCGGTGATCGCCATCCTCACCATGCCGCTGATCGTCAATCTGTCGCTGCAATACTTCATGGGCGACGGGCAGGCGATTCCCCTGCAGTTCGGCAAGGTCATGCAGGTGTTCGTCATCGTCCTCGGCCCGGTGGCCATCGGCATGCTGGTGCGCAACCGCCTGCCGGCCGTGGCGGATCGGCTGCAGAAGCCGGTGAAGATCCTTTCCGCGCTGCTGTTGCTGGTGATCATCCTGCTGGCGCTGGCCAAGGACTGGCAGACCTTCGTCACCTACGCGCCGGTGGTCGGGCTGGCCGCGCTGGCCTTCAACCTGCTGAGCCTGGCGGTGGGCTACTGGGTACCGCGCCTGCTGCGCCTGCCGAAGGCCCAGGCGGTGGCCATCGGCATGGAGATCGGCATCCACAACGGCACCCTGGCGATCGCCCTGGCGCTGAGTCCGAGCCTGCTGAACAACAGCACCATGGCGATTCCGCCGGCGATCTACGGAGTGTTGATGTTCTTCACCGCGGCGGCCTTCGGCTGGTGGGTCAGCCGTGGCCACCAGGCCGCGCCGGCGCCCGTGACGGCGCCGGACTGAGGTCGGTCAGCCGCGCCGCCAGTTGAGCACGAACTGAGTCAGCAGGCCGGCCACCAGGCCCCAGAACGCCGAGCCGATGGACAGCAGGGTGAAGCCGGAGGCGGTGACCATGAAGGTCACCAGCGCGGCCTCGCGCTGGCGCTCGTCGGCCATCGAGTTGGCCAGGCCGTTCATGATCGAGCCGAGCAGGGCGATGGCGGCGATGGACAGTACCAGTGCCTTGGGGAACGCCGCGAACAACGCTGCCAGGGTGGCGCCGAAGGTTCCTGCGACGCAGTTGAAGAAGCCGCACCAGAGCGCCGCGGTATAGCGCTTGTGCGGGTCCTCGTGGGCCGAGGGACCGGTGCAGATCGCCGCGCTGATCGCCGCCAGGTTGATCCCGTGGGAGCCGAACGGTGCCAGCAGGATCGAGGCGATGCCGGTACTCGAGATCAGCGGCGAGGCCGGCACCTGGTAGCCGTCGGCGCGCAGCACGGCGATGCCGGGCATGTTCTGCGAAGCCATGGCGACGATGAACAGCGGGATGCCGATGCTGATGGTGGCGGCCAGGGAGAAGCTCGGCGTGGTCCACTCCGGTACCGCCAGTTCCAGGCGGAACCTGCTGAAGTCCAGTTGGCCCAGTATCCCGGCCAGCAGCACCCCCACCAGTAGCGCAGCGAACACCGCATAGCGCGGCGAGAAGCGTTTGCACAGCAGATAGCTGAAGAACATCGCCAGCACCAGCAGGGTCTGTTGCTCGGCGGCGTTGCAGATCTCGATGCCGATGCGGAACAGCACCCCGGCCAGCAGCGCCGAGGCCAGCGAGGAGGGAACCTGGCGCATCAGGCGTTCGAAGCTGCCGGTGACGCCGCACAGGGTGATCAGGAGGGCGCAGACGATGAAGGCGCCGATCGCCTCGCTGTACGGCACTCCGGGCAGGCTGCTGATCAGCAGCGCCGCGCCGGGGGTGGACCAGGCGATCACGATCGGCACCCGGTAGCGCAGGGTCAGGCCGATGGTCGCCAGGCCCATGCCGATCGACAGGGCCCAGATCCACGAGGAAATCTGCGCGCTGCTGAGACCGGCGTTCTGCCCGGCCTGGAACATCAGTACCAGCGAGCTGGTGTAGCCGGTGAGCATGGCGACGAAGCCGGCCACCACGGCGGCGGGAGAGGAGTCGGCGAACGGACGCAGACGAGGCTGGGGCTGGTTGGTTTCGGTCATGCCGGGTACTTCCATGGAGTGTGCGGGACGACCGGGCACGGCGGTGGGCGGAGCCACGGGGCAGGTTGCGCGAGGCGCGGAGTGCCGATCATCTTTTTCTGTTTTGCGCAGCCTAAACAGCCGGCCAGGGGCTGTCCCGGTACAGCCGCGGACATAGTTGGCCATACAGTCGCAGCTGCCGGAAGCTGGCGCAGCTGGTAACTTCCCGGCATTTGCCGAGGAGCTTCGTCATGGATGCAAACCCCTACGCCACGCCGCGTGTCGAATTGGTCGAGCAGGGCATACCGGATGCTTTCCGCCGGCGCTGGACGCCCGCGCAACTGCGCATCCTCGCCTGGCTCTGCCTGGCCTCGATAGCCGGCGGCGTGGTGCTGATGGTGCTCAGCCTGCTGGAGGCATTCGGCGACGGCGCCGCGTTCAGGGTCTACGCCGACTGGCTGGGCCTGCTCCTCAGCCTGCTCGGCGCCTACCTGCTGCTGCGGCTCAAGCACCTGGTCGAGTCGCGCTTTCGCGGCCCCTCGCTGGCCTGGCCGGTATGGTTGTCGATTCTCCTGACCCTGCTGGGCGAGGGCTGGAGCCTGCTGGCGGTTACCGACGATGCGCTGCAGGGCTGGAACTGGCAGGCGCTGGTGTACTTCGCGCTGCTTGCGCTGATCGGAGCTACCACCCTCTGGCTGGGCCTGCGTCTGCTCAAGCAGGAAAATCTCTATCCGTCGCTGCGGATCATGGCCTGGCTGGACATCGCCGGCGGCGCGATGCTGGCTTCGGTGCTGTTGCTGGTGCTGGCGGTACTGCCGCTGCTGGCCGCCACCGTGGCCATGGCGCTGGCCTGCTGGCGCGCGGCGCGGGAGTTGGAGCGGAGCTAGCGGGCAGCCGGTCGGCTTGTCGAGCGTCCATGCGCCAGGCCCATGGGGCGTCAGTCGGCGGCCTCCGTCGCCGCTTCGCCGCGGCTGCCTGCATGCGCCCGAGCCAGGGTGCGATTGACCGCCAGCCAGCCGGAGACCGCTTCGCCGCCGGCTTCCTCGAAGCAGCGTTGGAGCAGCCGCGACTGCTCGCGACGCAGCGCCTTTTCCAACCGCACGCCCTCGGCGGTGAGGCCGAGGAGGCGTTTGCGCTTGTCGTCGTCGGCGGTGGCGCTGCCGATCAGGTTCATCTCCAGCAACTGGCGCAGCGGGATGTTCAGCGCCTGCTTGGTCACGCCGAGCAGGGCCAGCAGTTCCTTCACGCTGAGGCCCGGATAGCGGGCGATGAAGAACAGCACGCGGTGGTGCACACGTCCCAGGCCGCGGCGGGCGAGCATCTCGTCAGGCTTGGTGGTGAAGGCCTGGTACGCGAAGAAGAAGGCTTCCATCATGGCCTGCTGCTGGACGGCGTGGTTTTTCAGGTCAGGCATATTGACGCTTCCGGGTGCGGCATCGTAGTTTCGGTCAAGCAGTTTGACTCATTTTTCCCCGCCTACGCTACCGGTGATCCCATGGCCTTCTCTGAACGCATCTCCCGCCTGAAAAGCTCCTTGATCCGCGAAATCCTTGCCGCGGCGCAGCGTCCGGAGGTGATGTCGTTCGCCGGCGGGCTGCCGGCCGAGCCGATGCTGCCGAAGGTGCAGTGGGAGCAGATGCCGGCCTCCATAGGCCAGTACGGCATGAGCGAAGGCGAGCCTGCCCTGCGCGAAGCCATCGCCGCCGAAGCGCGTGCCCTCGGCGTCCCCTGCGAGGCGAGCCAGGTGCTGATCGTCAGCGGTTCGCAGCAGACCCTCGACCTGGCCAGCAAGCTGTTCATCGATCCGGGCACCGAGGTGCTGCTCGAGGCGCCGACCTACCTCGCCGCGCTACAGGCCTTCCAATTGTTCGGCGCCGATTGCGTGACCGTGCCGCTGGGTGCCGAGGGCCCCGACCTGGTTGCCCTGCGGCAGCGCCTGGAGCGACACAAGCCGGCCTTCGCCTACCTGATCCCGACTTTCCAGAATCCGTCCGGCGTGCGCTACAGCGAGGAACGCCGCGACACGGTGGCGGCGCTGCTAGACGAATTCGGCGTGACCCTGATCGAAGACGAACCCTATCGCGAACTGGTGTTCGACGAGGGCCGCGCAACCCCGCTGGTCAGCCGCCTGCGCAAGTCCAGCTGGATCTATACCGGCACGGTGTCGAAGACCCTGCTGCCGGGCCTGCGCGTCGGTTTCCTGATCGCCACCCCGGACCTGTTCCCCCACCTGCTGCGGCTGAAACAGTCGGCCGACCTGCATACCAACCGGGTAGGGCAGTGGCAGGCGCTGCAATGGTTCGGCAGCGAGGCCTACCGCCAGCACCTGGCCGAACTGCGCGAGTTCTACCGGGTCCGCCGCGACGCCATGCAGGAGGCGCTGCTGGAGCACTTCGGTGAGCTGGCCGAATGGAATATCCCGGAGGGCGGGCTGTTCTTCTGGCTGACCCTCAGGCAGCCGCTGGATACCCGCACCCTGCTCCAGCCGGCGCTGGCCGCCGATGTCGCATTCATGCCCGGCGAACCTTTCTTCGCCGAGCCGGAGCAGAACCTCGGGCGTCTGCGGCTGAACTTCAGCCACGTCGCCCCGGAGCGCCTGCACGAAGGCCTGCGGCGCCTGGCCAAGGTCGTCCGCGACGCCCAGGCCGCCGAAGCGGCCTGAACCCTCATCGGCGCTCCTTCCGGGGCGCCGGCCATCCGATCCGAGGAGCGACACGATGTACAAGGTCTACGGTGATTACCGTTCGGGCAACTGCTACAAGATCAAGCTGGCCATGTCGCTGCTCGGCATCGACTACCAGTGGGTACCGGTGGACATTCTCAAGGGCGAGACCCAGACCCCGGAGTTCCTGGCGAAGAACCCCAACGGCAAGATACCGGTGCTGGAGCTGGAGGACGGCAGTTGCCTGTGGGAGTCCAACGCCATCCTCAACTTCCTCGCCGACGGCAGCGCCCTGTTGCCCAGCGAACCGCGCCTGCGCACCCAGGTGCTGCAATGGCAATTCTTCGAGCAATACAGCCATGAGCCCTATGTGGCCGTGGCGCGCTTCATCAAGCTCTACCTCGGCCTCCCGGAAGCCCGCCGCGCCGAGTTCGAAGAGAAGAAGATCGGCGGCTACAAGGCCCTCGACGTCATGGAGAAACAGCTGTCGCGCACGCCATTCCTGGTCGGCGAACAGTTCTCCATCGCCGATATCACCCTCTACGCCTACACCCATGTCGCCCATGAAGGCGGCTTCGACCTGACGGCCTACCCGGCGATCCGCGCGTGGATCAAGCGAGTGGGGGAGGTGCCGGGGTATGTGGGGATGCTGGATTGAGGGGAGCTTCGATCAGCGGTTGGCGAGGCAGTGATTTCTGTCATGAGCGGGAGTTTCGGGTAGAGCGAAATTTTTATGCATCGGGCTGGATGCGCGTTTTTCCTGATTATTCGTAGCTCGCTTTCCTGGCGCTGCTGTTGGTACCCGGCGCTGCGCTGGTGGCGGGTCAGTTACTGGCCGTTGAGGTCGATGCCCAGGAGGGCATCGACCGACTGGCCGCGCTAGCCGACCCGACTACTGTCGGGCAGCTTTCTCGCCAGTAGGCGCACAGCACTGTCGAGCGGGTAAGCGGTGCGCAATTCTCTGTCGTCGCCGTACGCGGCCTACCGCATAAGTTGGTCATCGAGGGCTTGGCGATAGGCGCTGCGGCGGTCATCGAATCCTGCTTTCCTGACTGCTCGGGTCGCTATCGATTTCCGCCCAGCCGGTGCGGTACGGGCGTGTCCAGGGTAAACGCAGCGGTGCGTCCCGCCTGCAGTCGGTCACGGCGCAACTTCCTCGCCGGTGGCCATGGGACCGCCCATCTCGATTAATTTCTCTAACAATTCCCGTGCCAGTCTTTTCGTGGCTCTTTTAATCAATCTCATTCAATGGCTTATTGTTATCCATGTCTCATTCTGAAAAGAAATATAACAAGTGAATTGAGCAAGAAGTTGCGCAGTGCTGTGCAACTTTTTGCGCAGTAGTGTTCAGGCCAGTATTTTCAAGGGCTGTGGACTGTTATTGGGGATGTTTCTTGGTTTTCATTGTGCAACTTCTTGCACAATCGCTATTACGCTCTAAATCAGCTGTTGGTCCGCTTGGAAGGCCTATGTTTCGAGGCTCTCCGGAGAAATCCATACTGCCTGCCTTATTTTTTATAAATTGTTAACTACCTGTTTTGGTAGGGTTTTCCAAATGGCCATCAATGTCGTTATGATGGCTATAGCCAAGCCGTAAAGGGCATGGACGCAGACGCCTGACGTTTGGCTGAAAATCTTTCATTGATTCGTATCAATGAATAGGAAAATTCCCAAAGAGGGAATGTCCTGTTGCTTGCCAGTTTTTATGTTGTTTTCATGGAAAAGGCAAAGAGCTCTTCAGACTATTGGGATTTTCGCTCGGTTTTTATGCCAACTAGTTGAATTGTTAAGATATTCATTGGCGCACATGGTGTGCATTGAAGGGTTAGGATGACCTATTCGAGCAAGCTCTCCTCGCATTATCTGGAACTCGCGGAACAGCCGATTTCAAAGGATGTCTTTGCGGGTGAGGATGTGCGTTTTTCCAGCGAATACGAGGCGCTGGAAAATGAGCTGGGCAAGGCGCTCTCGCTCCATGAGAACGGCCAGACCGACTGGTTGAAAATCCTGGAAAACAGCGAAGCGCTGCTTCGTGCCCAATCCAAGGACCTGCGTGTTGCAGCCTGGTTGACCTGGGCCCTCTACCAACGGGAATCCTTTCCCGGTTTGCTGGCCGGACTGGGATTGCTGGAACGTCTGTGCAGCCGGCATTGGGTCGAGATCCATCCGCTCAAGGCGCGCACTCGCGCCGCGGCCATTGCCTGGCTGGTGCCCCGGCTGGAGCAGGCACTGAACGAAAACGTACCGATCAAGGAGCAACTCCCCCTGTTCCGGCGTCTCGCCGAGCACCTGGAAAAACTCGATACCGCGCTGACCGCGCAACTGGGCGACGACGCGCCCTTGTTGCTGCCGATCAGCCGACGCCTTTCGGGCATGCTCCAGCGCGCCGCCGACAACCAGCCCGAACCTGGCGTGGTCGGCGCCGTGGTGGCCCAGGTCAAGCAGGCGGCCAGCCAGTTGCTGGCGCCGGGTGCGCCCATCGACAACGAGCGCGACGCCCACAAGGCCATGCGCGCCCAGCAGGAGGCCGCACGCCCCCTGTGCGCCTGGTGGCTGAAGCAGAAAGCCACCGATCTGCGCGCGCTGCGCCTCAACCGAACGATGCTCTGGCTGCCCATCGAGTCCATGCCCGAGCGCAATGCCGAACAGGTCACCGCGCTAAGGGGAGTGCCGGCGGACAAGCTGAAAAGCTACCAGGAGCGTTTCGCCCAGGGCCTGTACGCCGATCTCCTGGTGGAGCTGGAGGCGAGCCTGGCACGGGCGCCGTTCTGGTTCGACGGCCAGCGCCTGGTCTGGGAGTGCCTGCAAGGGCTCAACGCCGAGCAGGCGATGCGGGAAGTCGAAATGCATTTCGCCTTGCTCCTGCAGCGTCTGCCGGGGCTGGTGGAGCTGCGTTTCCACGACGGCAGCGCATTCGCCGATGCGGCCACCCGCGGCTGGATCAGCGCCCATGTCATGCCCCATCTCCAGAACGACAGTGCGCCGCGCAAGGTCGAGACCGTGGCCCTGCAGGCCGAATGGGACGTCGCCCTGGACGAGGTCCAGCCGGTGTTGCGCAAGGACGGCCTGAAGGCGGCGGTACAGGTGTTGAAGCAGGGCATGAAGCGCGCCCACGGCGGACGCGCCCGGTTCTTCTGGCAACTGAGCCTCGCGCGACTGTGCTTCCTGGCGAAGAAGTACGAGCTGGCCAAGACCCAGCTGGAGAGCCTCGACCATCAGTTGCACGAATCGGGATTGCACGCCTGGGAGCCCGATCTGGCGCTGGATGTATTGCACCTGCTGCATAGCTGCTGCGAGCTGTTGCCGCAGAACCACGCCGTGCGAGAACGCAAGGAAGACATTTATCGCAGGCTGTGCCACCTCGATCTCGAGGTGGTGCTCGAATAGGGCTTCGCGCCCTCAATTCTCAAGGAGAAAAAGCCATGGCCAAAGAAGGCTCGGTAGCCCCAAAGGAACGCATCAACGTCACCTTCAAGCCCGCCACTGGCGGTGCCCAGGAAGAAATCGAACTGCCGTTGAAGCTACTGGCGATCGGCGATTACACCCAGCGCGCGGATGAGCGCAAGGTGGAGGACCGCAAGCCGATCGGCATCGACAAGATGACCTTCGACGAGGTCCTGGCCAAGCAGGAGCTGGGGCTGACGCTGAGCGTACCCAATCGTCTCCAGGAGGAGGGCGGCAGCGACGAGCTGGCGGTGGGGCTGCAGATCAACTCGATGAAGGACTTCAACCCGGCCAGCATCGTCGAGCAGGTGCCCGAGCTGAAGAAGCTGATGGAGTTGCGCGATGCGCTGGTGGCCCTCAAGGGCCCGCTGGGCAACGCCCCGGCGTTCCGCAAGGCCATCGAAAGCGTACTCGCCGACGACGAGTCCCGTAGCCGTGTGCTGGGCGAGCTGGGGCTGAGCGCCGCCCCCTCCCAGGACGCCTGAGCCACCCCTAGCCAAGGAAGCAGATACATGAGCACCAGTGCCGCACAGCAAGGCCGGAACCAGAACGGCGAATACAACATTCTCGACAGCATCATCGCCGAGACCCGCCTGAGCCCGGACGACGAGGCCTACGACATCGCCAAGCGCGGCGTCTCCGCCTTCATCGAGGAATTGCTCAAGCCGCAGAACGACGGCGAGCCGGTGAAGAAGGCGATGGTCGACCGGATGATCGCCGAGATCGATGCCAAGCTCAGCACGCAGATGGACGAGATCCTCCATCATCCCGATTTCCAGGCGCTGGAGTCGGCCTGGTGCGGCCTGCAACTGCTGGTCGACCGCACCAACTTCCGCGAGAACATCAAGATCGAGATTCTCAGCGTTTCCAAGCAGGACCTGCTGGACGATTTCGAGGACTCGCCCGAGGTGATGCAGTCCGGCCTGTACAAGCACATCTACACCGCCGAATACGGCCAGTTCGGTGGCCAGCCGGTCGGCGCCATCATCGCCAACTACTACATGTCGCCCAGTTCGCCCGACGTCAAGCTGATGCAATACGTCTCCAGCGTGGCCTGCATGGCCCATGCGCCGTTCGTGGCGGCCGCCGGTCCGAAGTTCTTCGGCCTGGAAAGCTTCACCGGCCTGCCGGACCTGAAGGACCTGAAGGATCATTTCGAAGGCCCGCAGTTCGCCAAGTGGCAGAGCTTCCGCCAGTCCGAGGATTCCCGCTACGTGGCGCTGACCGTACCGCGCTTCCTGCTGCGCACGCCCTACGATCCGGAAGAGAATCCGGTCAAGTCGTTCGCCTACAAGGAGACCGTGGCCAACAGCCACGAGCATTACCTGTGGGGCAACACCGCCTATGCCTTCGGCACCAAGCTGACCGACAGCTTCGCCAAGTATCGCTGGTGCCCGAACATCATCGGGCCGCAGAGCGGCGGTGCGGTGGAGGACCTGCCTTTGCACCACTTCGAGAGCATGGGCGAGATCGAGACCAAGATCCCCACCGAGGTGCTGGTGTCCGATCGCCGCGAGTACGAACTGGCCGAGGAAGGCTTCATTTCCCTGACCATGCGCAAGGGCAGCGACAACGCCGCGTTCTTCTCCGCCAGCTCGGTGCAGAAGCCGAAGTTCTTCGGCATCAGCGCCGAAGGCAAGGCCGCGGAGCTGAACTACAAGCTCGGCACCCAGTTGCCGTACATGATGATCGTCAATCGCCTGGCCCATTACCTGAAGGTCCTGCAACGCGAACAGCTGGGGTCGTGGAAGGAGCGTACCGACCTCGAGCTGGAGCTGAACAAGTGGATCCGCCAGTACGTCGCCGACCAGGAAAACCCCAGCGCCGAAGTGCGCGGCCGTCGCCCGCTGCGCGCTGCACAGATCATCGTCAGTGACGTCGAGGGCGAGCCGGGCTGGTACCGCGTCAGCCTGAACGTGCGCCCGCACTTCAAGTACATGGGGGCGGACTTCACCCTGTCGCTGGTCGGCAAGCTGGACAAAGAGTAAGCGGAGCTTTCCATGACCGGATACGGCAGCCTGTTCGAGCGCCTGAACGGCGACGCGGATAAGCGCGTCGGCTGGAGCCGCGAGGTTTCCGCCATGGCGTCGGTGGCTGCCCATCTGGGCAAGATGCTCAGCACCCGGGCGGGCAGCGTGCAGACGCTGTCCGACTACGGGTTGCCCGATCTCAACGACATGCGCCTGAGCCTGCACGACTCCCTGAGCCAGGCCCGCTCGGCCATCGAAGGTTTCATCGAGGCTTACGAACCGCGCTTGAGCGACGTGCGTGTCGTTTCCCTGCCACGCGACAACGACCAGCTCCGCCTGGCCTTCAGCATCGAAGGGTTGCTGGAGGTGGAAGGTTTCAAGCGCCAGGTGAGTTTTTCCGCATGCCTGGATGGCAGCGGCCAAGTGACGGTCAGCTAAGGAGGTTTCGATGTCCGGCAAACCCGCAGCCCGCGTTTCCGATCCAACCGCTTGTCCGCTCCCCGGGCACGGCAGCAATCCCATCGTCGTCGGTTCCGCCGACGTGTTCTTCGACGGCCTCGCGGCGGCCCGCCAGGGTGACGCCTCGGCCTGGCGCGCTTCGATGCCTGGTTCGTCCATGAGGTCTTCTGAGATGGGCGCGAATCGGGTCGATTACGGAAAGACAACGGACACCGTGGGTTTCCGATCTTCAGGCCAGAAATGTCATTGCGGTTTTGGCGGCAGCGGTCAGACGACTGCCATCAGTGAAACGATATCCAGCAGGTAGGCCGTGTCCTTCAATCATTACTACCAGAGCGAACTCACCGCACTGCGCCAGCTGGGGCGCCGTTTCGCCGAGCGTAGCCCGGCCCTGGCCCCGTTTCTCGGGCAGGTCGGACGCGATCCGGATGTCGAGCGCCTGCTCGAGGGCTTTGCCTTCCTGACCGGGCGGTTGCGGCAGAAGCTGGACGACGAGTTGCCGGAACTCAGCCACTCGATGATGCACCTGCTGTGGCCGAACTATATGCGCCCGCTGCCGGCTTTCAGCATTCTCCAGTTCGACCCCCTGACCCGCCCGGGCGGGGCGCTGCGCGTGGAGCGCGATACGCCGGTCGAGAGCCGGCCGGTGGGCGAGGTCGCCTGTCGCTTCCGTACCTGCTACGCCACCGAGGTCCTGCCGCTGGTGCTGGAGGCGCTCAACTATTCGGTGACCGGCGAAGGCGCGCTGCTCGGCCTGCGCCTGGCGATGAACTGCGACGGGCACCTCGGCGAGCTGGGCCTGAGTCGGCTGCGCCTGCACCTGGCCGGCGAGCGCTACATCAGCCAGATGCTCTACCTGTGCCTGCTGCGCAACCTGGAGAGCATCCAACTGATTCCGCTGGACGCCCATGGGCGCCCGCTGGATGGCGTGGCCGGCAAGCCGATGTCGTTCCGCCTGACGGGCGAGCGGGTGCAGCCGGTGGGTTTCGCCGAAGACGAGGCGTTGATTCCCTATCCGCTGAATACCTTCCGTGGCTATCGCTACCTGCAGGAGTACTTCGCGTTCCAGGACAAGTTCCTGTTCGTCGACGTGGATGGCCTGGACCTGCTCGGCGCGCTGCCCGAGGAAACCCTCAAGCAGGTCCGCGGCCTCGAGTTGCGCTTCGATATCCGCAAGAGCGGCATCCAGCGCCTGCACCCGACGCTGGAGAACGTCAAGCTGTACTGTACGCCGGTGGCCAACCTGTTCCGCCACGATGCGCTGCCGATCCGCCTCGACGGCAAGCAGGACGAGTACCTGCTGATGCCGGCCGAATACAGCCTGGAGGACTGCGGGGTGTTCTCGGTAGAAGGCGTCACTGGCTGGCGGCCGGGCGGGCTCGGCTACCAGGCTTACGTACCGTTCGAGTCCTTCGAGCACGATCCCAGCTTCGACGTTCCCGAAGCACGGCCCCACTACAGCGTCCGGCAACGGACCTCGTTGCTGCACGATGGCCTGGACACCTACCTGAGCTTCGGCATCCGCCATCCCGAGCAGATCGAGACGCTGTCGGTGGAACTGACCTGCACCAACCAGAACCTGCCCCAACGGCTGCGCCTGGGCGATATCTGCGTCGCCTGCGAAGGCACGCCGGAGTTCCTCGGTTTCCGCAATATCACCCCGGCGACGCCGAGCTACGCGCCGCCGCTGAACCGCGATTTCCTCTGGAAGCTGATCAGCAACATGTCGCTCAACTACCTGTCGCTGGCCAACGTCGACGCGCTCAAGGTGATCCTCGAAACCTACGACCTGCCGCGCTACTACGACCAGCATGCGGCGAAGGTCAGCAAGCGCCTGCTGGGCGGGCTCAAGGCGGTCCGCCACGAGCATGTCGACCGCCTGCATCGGGGCCTGCCGCTGCGCGGCTTGCGTACCGAGCTGACGATCGATCCGGAAGGCTACATCGGCGAGGGCGACCTGTTCGTGTTCGCTTCGGTTCTGAACGAATTTTTCGCGCTTTACGCCAGCATCAACTCCTACCACGAGTTGCGGGTGAGGAGCACACAGGGAGACGTGTACCAATGGAAACCGCGCATGGGTTTGCAGCCCCTGCTGTAAGCGCGCTGGCCCGGGGCATTCGCGAGTACTCGCTGTTCCAGGCGGTCCTGCTGGTCATGGATCGCCTGCGCGAGGAACATCCCGGCCTGGGAGACGAGGCGCTCTACGATCAGTTGGAATTCCAGGCCAATCCTAGCCTCGGCTTCCCGGGCAGCGATGTCGATCGGGTGGAGTTCTTCGAAGAGCGCGGCATGCTGCGGGCGCGGCTGCGTTTCAACCTGATCGGCTTGTTCGGTGCCAGTTCGCCGTTGCCGGCGTTCTACAGCGAGCAGGCCCTGGGCGACAGCGAGGAGGGCAATCCTACGCGGAACTTCCTCGATCTCTTCCATCACCGCCTGCATCGGCTGCTGTTGCCGATCTGGCGCAAGTACCGTTACCGGGTGAGCTTCCAGAGCGGCGCGAGCGATGCGTTCTCCGCTCAGTTGTTCGCCCTCGTCGGATTGGGCGGGGAAGAGATCCGCAAGGCCAGGGAACTGAACTGGAAACGCCTGCTGCCCTACCTGGGCCTGCTCAGCCTGCGGGCGCACTCGGCGGCCTTGATCGAGTCGGTGCTGCGCTACTACTTCAAGCATGCCGAACTGGTCGCCGAGCAGTGTATCGAACGGCGCGTCGCGATCCTCGAAGAGCAGCGCAACCGACTCGGCCTGTTCAACAGCCAGCTTGGCGAAGACGCGGTGCTGGGCGAACGGGTCCGCGACCGCAGCGGCAAGTTCCGCATTCATATCCGCCAGCTCGACTGGCAGCGCTTCCACGAGTTCCTGCCGATCGGTCCCGGCTACCAGCCGCTTTGCGCGCTGGTCCGCTTCACCCTGCGCGACCCGCTCGACTACGACATCCGGCTGGTCTTGCGCCACGAGGAAATCCGCGAGTTCCGCATCGGCGCGCAGAACGCCTGCCGCCTTGGCTGGACCAGTTGGCTGGGCCGGGAGCGCGCCGATGGCGTGGTGACGCTGGGCAGCAAGATTCATTAAGGATGGATGAGCATGATCAACGTAGACCTGCAACAACTGATTCAGGCGCTGGATGCCGACACCCGGCGCGACCTCGAAGGCTCGGCCGAGCGCTGCGTAGCCCGTGGCGGCAACAAGGTACTGGTGGAGGACCTGTTGCTGGGCCTGCTGGAGCGTCCCCAGGGACTGCTGGCGCGCGCCCTGCAGGATGCCGCGGTGGACGCCGGCGAACTCAACGCCGCGTTGCAAGCGCGGGGCGAGCACAGCGCCTCGCGCAATCCGGTGTTCGCGCCCGAGCTGGTGCAGTGGCTGCAGGATGCGCTGTTGCTGGCCAACCTCGAACTGGGCCGTAGCCAGATCGACCAGGCGGCATTGATCCTGGCCCTGCTACGCAACCCGTTGCGCTATGCCGGCAGCCGCTACCAGCCGCTGCTGGCGCGGCTCGACATAGAGCGGTTGAAGGATTTCGCGCTCTCGCAGCCGCTGGAGGGCGCGCCCAGCGGCAAGCCGGGCGGCGGCGAGTCCCTGTTGCAGCGTTTCACCCACAACCTTACCCAGCAGGCGCGCGACGGCAAGCTCGATCCGGTGCTCTGTCGCGACGGGGCTATTCGCCAGATGGTCGACATCCTGGCCCGTCGGCGGAAAAACAACCCCATCGTGGTCGGCGAGGCTGGCGTCGGCAAGACCGCCATCGTCGAAGGCCTGGCCTCGCGGATCGCCGCAGGGGAAGTGCCGCCGGCGCTGAGGGACGTCGAGCTGTTGTCCCTCGACATGGGCCTGTTGCAGGCCGGTGCCAGCGTGAAGGGCGAGTTCGAGCGGCGCCTTAAAGGCGTCATCGACGAAGTGAAGGCAGCGCCCAGGCCGACCATCCTGTTCATCGACGAGGCCCATACGCTGATCGGCGCGGGCGGTCAGGCCGGCGGCTCGGATGCCGCCAACCTGCTCAAGCCGGCCCTGGCACGTGGCGAGTTGCGCACCATCGCGGCGACGACCTGGGCCGAATACAAGAAGTATTTCGAGAAGGACCCGGCGCTGGCCCGGCGCTTCCAGCCCGTGCAGTTGCATGAGCCGAGCGTTGCCGAGGCGGTGACGATCCTGCGTGGCCTGGCCCGGGTTTACGAGGAAAGCCACGGTATCTACCTGCGCGACGACGCGGTGGTGGCCGCCGCCGAACTGTCCGCCCGCTACCTGGCGGGTCGCCAGTTGCCGGACAAGGCCGTCGACGTCCTCGACACCGCCTGTGCGCGGGTGCGCATCAGCCTGGCGGCGGCGCCGGAGAATCTCGAGCGCCTGCGCGGCGAGCTGGCCGAAGGCGAGCGCCAGCGCCAGGCCCTGCGCCGCGATGCCGAGGCAGGCCTGCCGATCGACCACGATGCCCTGCAGGCGCTGGAGGAGCGCCTGGCCCAGGTGGAAAGCGAGCGGCACGTACAGGAGGACCAGTGGAGCCGCCAGCGCGAACTCGCCGAGCGCCTGCTCGCCCTGCGCCAGCAATTGGCCAGGGCCCGCGAGGCGAACCGGGAAGAGCAGGGCAGCGAGGCGGACACGGAGGCTTTCCCGGCCGACGAGCATGGCGGTGTCGAAGCCCTGGAAAAGGCCCTTCACGAAACCCGCCAGGCACTCGCCGATGCCCAGGCCCAGGGGCGGCTGGTCAGCTTCGAGGTCTGCCCGCGCCTGGTTGCCGAGGTGATCGGCGCCTGGACCGGCGTACCGGTGGAACAACTGGCGCGGGAACACAACGCCAAGGTGATGGGGTTCGCCGACGACCTGCGGACGCGGATCCGTGGCCAGGAACAGGCGGTCAGCGCCCTGGACCGCGCGATGCGCGCCACCGCGGCCGGGCTGAACAAGCCCGATGCGCCGGTCGGCGTGTTCCTGCTGGTGGGCCCGAGCGGGGTGGGCAAGACCGAGACCGCGCTGGCGCTGGCCGACCTGCTGTATGGCGGAGAGCGTTTCATCACCACTATCAACATGTCCGAGTTCCAGGAGAAGCACACCGTCTCGCGCCTGATCGGCGCGCCGCCCGGCTATGTCGGCTATGGCGAGGGTGGCATGCTCACCGAGGCAGTACGCCAGAAGCCCTATTCGGTGATATTGCTGGACGAGGTGGAGAAGGCCGATCCGGACGTGCTCAACCTGTTCTACCAGATCTTCGACAAGGGCGTGGCCAACGATGGCGAAGGGCGCGAGATCGATTTCCGCAATACCTTGATCCTGATGACCTCCAACCTCGCCAGCGAGCACATCGCCGCGCTTTGCCAGGACGGCGCGCGACCTTCCGCCGAACTCCTGGAGGAAACCATCCGGCCGGCGCTCAGCCGGCATTTCAAGCCGGCGCTGCTGGCGCGCATGCGCGTGGTGCCTTACTACCCGGTGGGCGGCCCGGTACTGCGCGAGCTGATCGAGATCAAGCTGGAACGCCTCGGCGAGCGTCTGGCCCGCCGTCAGCTGGCTTTCGACTACAGCCAGGCGCTGGTGGATCACCTGGCCGAGCGTTGCACCCAGAGCGACAGCGGCGCCCGGTTGATCGACCACCTGCTGGACACGCACCTGCTGCCGCTGGTGGCCGACCGTTTGCTGGAAGCGATGGCGCACGACGAGCGTCTCGAGCGGGTCCATGCGACGCTGGGCGAGCACGGCCGCGTGCTCTGCGAGTTCGCCTGAGGTGGGTGCGATGTTCAGCCGCGTACCGCAACCCCTGGCCTTCGCCGAAGCCCTGCTCGCTCAGTTCGGCGCGCTGTCGCGGGAAACCGACATCGCGGCCCTGCTGGGCGGTTTCGCACGCGCAGTCGGCGAACTCAGCGGCTGCGAGCTGAGCCAGTTGTATCTGCTCGACCAGACCCATACCGCGCTCACCCTCAACGCCGAATGCCGGGACGGCCTGTTGCAGGCGCTGGAGCCGTCGAGCCTGCCGGCGGACTACACCGGCGAGCAGTTGCTGCAGTTCGCCCTGTGCCAGAACCGCGTGGTCAGTCTCGTCGACCTGCCGTCGCGGCTGCACGAGACCGGCTTCCTGCCGGCAGGGGAGCAGCCCTGGCTGTCCCTGCTCTGCGTTCCGCTGGTGAGCCCGGAGAAAACGGTCGAGGGCATGGTGGTCTGCGCTACCCGGCGCCCACTGGACCTGCAGGGATTCGCCCATCCACTGGGCCAGCTGGGCTCGTTCGTGCTGGCCCAGCTGCATCTGCTGCAACGCCTCTCGCAACCCTCCGGCGAGCCGCAGGGACCGTCCAGCGCACCGGTGGTCAGCGGCTACGGGCTGATCGGCAGGAGCGCGGCGATGCGTGAGACCTGCCGCCTGATCAGCAAGGTCCTGCACAACCCCTATACCGTGTTGCTGCAGGGCGAGACCGGCACCGGCAAGGAGGTGGTCGCACGGGCGATCCACGAGTACGGCCCGCGGCGTGCACAGGCATTCGTGGTGCAGAACTGCGCGGCGTTTCCGGAAAACCTGCTGGAAAGCGAGCTGTTCGGCTACCGCAAGGGCGCCTTTACCGGTGCCGAGCGCGATCGTCCCGGGTTGTTCGATGCCGCGGATGGCGGAACCCTGTTGCTCGACGAAATCGGCGACATGCCCCTGTCGCTCCAGGCCAAGCTGTTGCGCGTGTTGCAGGAAGGCGAGATTCGCCCGCTCGGCGGCAACGACACGCACAAGGTCGATGTACGCATCATCGCCGCTACCCACCGTGACCTCGCCCTGCTGGTACGCGATGGCAAGTTCCGCGAAGACCTCTACTACCGGCTGGCGCAGTTTCCCATCGAGTTGCCGCCGTTGCGCCAGCGCGAGGGCGACGCCCTCGAACTGGCCCGGCATTTCGCCGAGCGCGCCTGCGTGTTCCTGCGCCGCGCGCCGCTGGGCTGGTCCGCGGAAGCGCTGGAACTGCTCGACGGCTATGGCTTTCCCGGCAACGTTCGGGAGCTGAAGGGACTGGTGGAATGCGCGGTACTGCTCTGCGAAGGCGAGGTGCTGCTGGCCGAACACTTTTCCCTGCGCGCGCCCCCGGAAGCGGAGGCGCCGCTCAAGCTGCGCGAGCATCTGGAGCAGATCGAACGGGACCTGCTGCTCGCCTGCCTGCGCAGGAACGCTGGCAACCAGACCCTCGCCGCGCGCGAACTGGGTCTGCCGCGACGAACCCTGATCTATCGCATGGGACGCCTGAACATTCATTTCGGCGATCCCCGGACCTGAAGCCCATGATCGAGATTTCCTTCCAACCAGCCCAGCCGGGCGCGCGCCTGGAGCGCGGCGTCCGCGTCCCTTCCATGGAGACTCCCTGATGCCTGTTCGTCACTGGCCCGCCGTGCTTCTGGCCCTGGCCGTCCTCTGCGGCCTCGCCGGTTGCAGCGGCAACTACAAATTCAACGACGGCGACTATCGCCCGCTTGGCGATCCGCAGGCGGTCAATCGCGGCAAGTGACCGCAAGGAGCGATCTCATGGAACTGGTATTGGAAATGCTCAGCGCCAAGCAATTCGTACCGACGGAGCTATGCAGCAAGACCTTCGGCAGGAACGGCGGCCTCATCGGCCGCGGCGGTGAGTGCGATTGGGCGATTCCCGATCGCAAGCGGCACCTGTCCAAGCAGCATGCGCGGGTCAGCTATCGCAACGGCGCGTTCTACCTGACCGACACCAGCAGCAACGGCATCCGCGCCGGCAACGGCAGCCGCCTGCCGCATGGCGAGCCGCAGCGCATCGAGCAGGACAGCGTCTTCCTGCTCGGCGACTTCGAGATCCGCGCGCGGTTGCTGCGCGAGCCCGACGAGCTCGCCATGGACGTCGGGCGGCCGCAGCCGGCGGGCAGCATCATTCCGGACGATGCCTTCCTGGCCCTCGATCCGTTGCAGGCGCTCGACCAGGACGGTGCAGATGCCTACGAACTCGACGACCTGAGCGCGATCGCCCAGCCCAGTCATGAGGCCGGGGCGCGTGCGGACTACGCGCGGATCGACATGGAAAGCCTGGTCGTACCGGAGCTGGTGCCCGCCCCGGCGGCTCCGCAGGAACCCGTGGAAAGTCCGCCTCCGGAACGCGACGAAGCCTTCTGGCAGCGTTTCGGCCAGGCGCTCGGAGTGGACCTCGAAGGCCTCGACGGCGCTGCGCGCGAAGCGCTGGCGATCGACGCCGCCGGTTTGCTGCGGCAGTGCATCGGCGGCTTGCAGCAGAGCCTGCGGACCCGCAGCGAACTGAAGAACGAACTGCGCCTGTCGCTGAGCACATTGCGCGATACCGGCAAGAATCCCTTGCGCTTCAGCGCCGATGCCGGCGAGGCGCTGGGTCATCTGCTACGGGATGGCAAGCCTGGCCAGTTGAGTGGCGAACAGGCCGTCGCACGCAGTTTCCGCGACCTCCAGGCGCACCAGGTGGCGCTGCTCGGCGCCAGCCGGGCGGCGGTGCGCGCGACCCTCGAGCATTTCTCGCCACAGCAGCTGGCCCTGCGTTTCGAGCGCGACGGTCGCCGGCCGTTGCTGGCCACCTCGGGCAGCCGCTGGCGTGCCTATGGTCGCTACCACCAGTCGCTATGCCAGGACGACGATTGGAGCGAGCGTCTGTTGGCGCGTGATTTCGCCCAGGCCTACGAAGAGCAGGTTCGCCTGATTTCCACCCTCTACACCGAGCACCAAGGATGATCGCCATGTCTCGTCGCCCGATCCCGCCAGCCAGGGCGCTGGCCATGCTCGCCGTCCTGGCGCTGCTGGCCGGCTGTTCCACGCTGTCGCCGTATTCCAGACTGACCAAGCTCGACCTCGCCCTGAGCGCCGGCGAGCGGGTCAATCCCGACCTCAATGGCCGGCCGTCGCCGGTGGTAGTGCGGCTGTTCGAGCTGAAACACCCGGTGGCGTTCGAGAACGCCGACTTCTTCAGCCTCTACGAACGTCCCAAGGAGACCCTGGACCCCGACCTGGTGACCAGCGAGGAGCTGGAGCTGCGTCCCGGCGAGCGGGTCGAACTCAAGCTCAGCGTGGAGGAGGGGAGCCGCTACGTGGGCGTGCTCGCCGCCTACCGCGATCTCGGCGAGGCAAGCTGGCGCTACGTGGTGCCGGTCACGGCGAAAGAGCTGACCCGGGTAGAGCTGAAGCTGGGCCAGAAGGGCATCCTGAATGCCGGCGAATTGCTCGGCAAGGCGGGTGACGCGCGATGAACGTGCACAAGATCGTCTGGCAGGAAGGCATGCTGCTGCGCCCGCAGCACCTGCAACACAACGACCGCTACTACGACAACCAGATGAAGGCCCGGACCCAGTTGCTGGGCAGCTACAACTGGGGCTTCCTCGCCCTGGAGCTGGACCGCCAGTTCCTCAACATGGGCAAGCTGGTGATCAGCCAGGCCTCCGGCGTATTGCCCGACGGCAGCCTGTTCGAACTCGGCGGCAACACCGAGCCGCTCGCCCTCGACGTGCCGCCCAATACCTCGAACGTGCCGATCTACCTGGCCCTGCCGCTGGTCACCGGCAACCACATCGAGGCGCGCCGGCCGGAGCAGGCCGAGGTCCTGGCGCGCTATACCGCCTACGACCTGGAGGTGGCGGACTCCAACGCCGGCGAGGATTCCATGGTGCAGGTCAGCTGCGCGCGGCCGGATTTTCGCCTGCTGCTCGGCGAGCAGCAGAGCGACCAGGCCTACGTCAAACTGAAGGTGGCGGTGGTGCTGGATACCACGCCGGACGGGGTGATCAGCCTCGACCCCGACTTCGTGCCGAGCTACCTCCACGCCCACGCATCCGCCTACCTGCTGTCCTGCCTGAAGGAGGTGATCAGCATGCTCGGCCATCGCGGCGACACCATCGCCGAGCGTATCCGGTCCAATGGCAAGGTCGGCGGCGCGGAGGTCGGCGATTTCATGATGCTGCAACTGATCAATCGCACCGAGTTGCTGCTGCGCCACTACCTGGGATTGGAGCAGGTGCATCCGGAGCAGTTGTACCGGGTGCTGCTGACCATGCTCGGCGACCTCGCCACCTTCGGCAGCGAGAGCAAGCGTCCGCGCCTGGACAGCCGTTACCAGCACAGCGACCAGGGCGCCAGCTTCCGCAGGTTGATGGAGGCGATCCGCCAGGTCCTGTCGATGGTGCTCGAGCAGCATGCCATCGAACTGCCTCTCCAGGCCCGCCAGTACGGCATCCTGGTCTCGCCCCTGCACGACCACAAGCTGCTCGGCAGCGCCTCGTTCGTGCTCGCCGCCAGTGCCAATTGCGAGTCGGAGGAACTGCGCCAGCGGCTGCCCGCGCATCTCAAGGTGGGTGCGGTCGAGCACATTCGCCAACTGGTCAACCTGCACCTGCCGGGGATCCGGGTCAAGCCGCTGCCGGTGGCGCCGCGGCAGATCCCGTTCCACTCCAACAAGACCTATTTCATTCTCGAACCCAACGCCGAGGACATGGCCCAGCTGGAGCGCTCCGGCGGTTTCGCGTTCCACGTATCCGGCGAGTTCTCCGAGCTTGAACTGAAATTCTGGGCCATCAGGAACTGAACATGATCAAGGAAAGGGAATACCACGAGGACGAGAAGACCGTCCTCCTCGATCACCAGGGACAGGTACCGGCCCAGGGGCCGCTGACCGATTTCGCCGAACCGCCGCGCTTCGAGCAGCTCGAGGAGCGGATGATCTACGCGGCGCGCCTGCGTCCGGGCGAGGCCTTCAACGTCAGCCTGAACCCGCTGGTGGCGGCGGCTTCCGAACTGCTTTCGGAAGTGGTCCGGCTCAAGCACAGCACCGTGCTGGAGAACCTTGCGGCGCTCAAGGAGCGGTTGACCTCCGCCATGAAGCTCTTCGAATTCCGCGCCGTGCAGGATGGCGTGGAAAACAGCCAGGTCATGGCGGCGCGCTACGTGCTGTGCACGGTGGTCGACGAGGCGGTGGTGACCACCCCGTGGGGCAACGAAAGCGAATGGTCGAAGATCAGCCTGCTGAGCAGCTTCCATAACGAGACCTTCGGCGGCGAGAAGTTCTTCCAGTTGCTCGACCGGCTGTCGAAGAACCCGGTCAAGCACCTGCCGATGCTGGAGCTGATGTACCTCTGCCTGGCCCTCGGCTTCGAGGGCAAGTACCGGGTTATGGCTCGCGGCGTGCTCGACCTGGACGGTATTTCCGATGCGCTCTACCGGCAGATCCGCCAGTTGCGCGGCGACGTGCCGCGCGAACTGTCGCCGCACTGGCAGGGGCTCAGCGACCAGCGTCGCGGCCTGGTGCGGATCGTGCCCTGGTGGATGGTGGCGCTGTTCACCCTGGTCTGCCTGGTGGTGATGTATTCGGGATTCGCCTGGGTTCTCGGCGAACAACGCGACACGGTGCTGCAGCCTTACCAGTCGCTCGATGCGGCGGCAGGACAGCCCGGTTCGTAAACACAGGGACGCGAAATGAAAAACTTCTTCAAGAAAGTCGGCGCCTTCCTGCGCAAGACGTGGGTCTGGACGCTGTTGCTGGTACTCCTGGCGGCATTGCTGGTGTGGTTCGTCGGGCCGCTGCTGGCGGTCGCCGACTACAAGTTCTGGGAAAGCCCGACCTCGCGGTTGCTGAGCATCAGCCTGATGTTCCTGGTCTGGGGGCTGGCGATGGTCTTCGTCAGCTGGCGCGCGGGAGTGCGGCGCAAGGCCGTCGAGGACAGCGACGAGGGCCAGGAGCGCCTGCGCCGCGACGGTCTGATCGAAGACGAACAGAAGGAATTGCGCAGCCGCTTCAAGGACGCCTTGCGCACCCTGAAGACCTCCAGCCTGTACCGCGGCCGCAGCGAGCGCTGGCGCAACGAGCTGCCCTGGTACCTGCTGATCGGCCCGCAGGGAAGCGGCAAGACCAGCCTGCTGGACTTTTCCGGACTGGAATTCCCGATCAACCGGATCGACCGCAAGCTGACCCGCGACACCGCCGGCACGCGCTACTGCGACTGGTACTTCGCCGACCACGGCGTCCTGATCGACACCGCCGGGCGCTACCTGACCCAAGCCGACGGCGAGGTCGACGGGGGCGCCTGGGCGACCCTGCTCGGCCTGTTGCGCAAGCGCCGCCGCGCACGGCCGCTGAATGGCGTGATGGTGTCGATTCCGGTAGAAACGTTGCTCAGTGACGACGAGATGGCGCTGGATACGCTGGCTCGCCAGGTGCGTGCGCGCCTGCAGGAAATCCAGCAGACCCTGCACCTCGATCTGCCGGTCTACCTGGTGCTGAGCAAGGCCGACCAGTTGCTCGGCTTCGACGAGTTCTTCGACCAGTTGAGCCGCGAGGAGAGCGACCAGGTTCTGGGCACCAGCTTCGGCAAGGAGCAGAACGGCACAGATGTGACGGTCCTGCGCCAGGCGTTCGAGGACCTTCTGCGACGCCTGAACAGCCAGGTGATCATGCGCATCCACCAGGAGCGCGATACCCTGCGTCGCGGTCGCATCCTCGACTTCCCGCACCAGCTTGGCCAGATCGGCGAGCGGTTGTGCCTGTTCGTCGAACTCGCCTTCACCGGCAACCGCTACCAGCGCGCCAGCCGCCTGCGCGGCTTCTACCTGACCAGCGCGCCGCACCTGGCCCAGCAGCTGGACGAGGACACCGCCGGCATCGGCGCCAACCTGGGGATCGCCAGCGGCCTGCTGCCGACCCTGCGCAACGGGCGCTCGCGCTTCATCCATCACCTGCTGAGCCAGGTGATCTTCCCCGAGGCCAACCTGGCAGGTCTCGATCGCCGCGAACGCACGCGCATCCACTGGGGCCAGCGAGCCCTGTACGTCGGTTCGCTGGCGCTCCTTCTGCTATTCGGCCTGCTCTGGGCTGGCGGTTTCTCGGCCAACCACGAGCGCCTGGAGCGGGTCCGCGAGCTGGCGCAGCAATGGGCCCAGCAGCGCCAGGCGCTTGGCGAGCGCGAAGACGCCATGGCGGCGCTGAAGACGCTGGATAGCAGCTATGCGGCGACCACCGTGTTTCCGCCCAAAGGGGAAGTCTCGCTGCACGAGCGCGCCGGGCTGTACCAGGGCAACGAGGTCAACCCGCCGCTGGCCGCGGCCTATCGCCGCGAGCTGGAGACGCAACTGCTGCCGCGCGTGGCACGGATGCTCGAAGCGCAGATCCGCGGCAACATGCAGAATCGCGAACGCCTGCTCAACAGCCTGCGGGCCTACCTGATGCTGAATCTGCGCGAGCGCCGCGAGAGCGGATGGCTCAAGGACTGGGTGGCTACCGACTGGTCGCAGCGCTATGCCGGCAACGGCACCGTGCAGAATGGCCTGAACACGCATTTCGCCCGTCTGCTCGAGCAACCGTTCAGCTATCCGCTGAACGAGACCCTGGTGGCCCAGGCACGCCAGGTGCTGCGCAGCGAGTCCCTGGCCAACGTGGTCTACCGGGTGCTGCGCGAACAGGCGCGAAGCCTGCCCGAGTATCGCTTCGGCCAGCACCTGGGGCCGCAGGCCGGTCTGTTCGTCGGCACCGACTACGTGATCCCGGGCTTCTACACCCAGCAGGGCTACCAGCAGTACTTCGTGGTCCAGGGCGCCAGCCTGGTCAACGACATCCTTCGCGACAACTGGGTCCTGGGCGAGGGCAGCGGGATCAGTGACATGGACCTGCGGCGCCTGATGGTCGAACTCGAGCAGCTGTATTTCCGCGACTACGCGAACTTCTGGAGCGAGGCGGTCGGACGCCTGGGCCTGCTGCCGTTCAACGATGCCGGCGAGGGCGCCGACCAGGTTTCCGGGCTGCTCGCCGCCAACTCGCCGATCCTCCAGTTGTTGCTGGAGGTCCGTGAGAACACCCGTTTCCCGGTCCTGGCGGAGAGCGCCGAGGCGCTGGCAGAGGCCAGCGACAAGGCCGCGGAAAAGGGCGGCAAGCTGGGCAAGGCGGCCGCCGCGGCGGCCGGCAAGGCCAGGGACGCGTTGGCGAAGAACCTGCCGGATACCGCGAAGAAGTCCCTGCAACGCCGCTTCGAGCCCCTGCATCGCCTGCTCGACGATAACAACGGCCCGGCGGCCGACCTCACCCCGCTGTTGCAGGCGCTCAACGAGTTGCAGTTGCAACTCGCCGGACTGGCGCGCGCCAGCCAGCCGGAGCAGGCGGCTTTCGACATGGCGAAGAACCGCATGGGCGGCCAGCGCGATGCCCTGAGCAACCTGCGCAACGCCTCCGCGCGACTGCCGCGACCGCTCGGCGGATGGTTCAGCGTGCTGGCCGAAGACGCCTGGCGGCTGGTCCTCGGCGATGCCTACCTGTACCTCAACCAGCGCTACCAGAGCGAGCTGTACGGTTTCTACAGCAAGGCGATCAACAAGCGCTACCCGTTCAACGCGCACAGCGCCAGCGATGTCGCGGTCAGCGATTTCCGCGAGTTCTTCAAGGCGCAGGGCGTCGCCGAACGCTTCTTCGAAACCTACATGCGGCCCTTCGTCAGCGGCGACCCGGGCAGTTACCGCCTGCGCAGCGTGGACGGTTACAGCCTGCCGATGTCCAAGGTCTATCTCGACCAGATGGGCACGGCCCAGGTGATCCGCCAGAGCTTCTTCGCCGAGAACCCGGCCGAGCCACAGGTGCGCTTCCGCCTGGAGCCCTATACCCTCGATCCTGGCGTCAGCCGCGCCGAGTTCCGTTTCGACGGTCAGTCCATGGAGTACCGCCACGGCCCGATCGTGCCGATGTCGTTCAAGTGGCCCAGCGACGCCGACGGCGGCCGCACCAGCCTGGTGCTGGAGAAGATGGCCGGACGACCGGTGGGAATCGAACGCAATACCGGGCCCTGGTCGCTGTTCAGGCTGTTCGACCTGATGCAGACCGAGTACCTCAGCGGGCGTGACGTGATGGTGCTCAAGGCCGACCTGGGCGGCCTGCGCGCCAACTACCTGCTGCTCGCCCAGCGCACGCCGAATCCGTTCGATCTCGCGGTCCTGCGCAGCTTCCGCATGCCGGTGCAGCTCTGATGCAACGCACCGAGCCCTGGCGCAGCGCGGCGCGCACGGATCGCGGCAAGGTCCGCGCGCGCAACGAGGATGCCTTCCTGGACTGCCCGGATCGCGGGCTCTGGGCGGTCGCCGATGGCATGGGCGGGCACCAGGCCGGCGACCTGGCCAGCCGGATGATCGTCACCAGCCTGGCGGAACTGCCGGCCCGGGCGGGATTCGACGAGCGCCTGAACGCGATGCGCCAGTGCCTGCACTGGCTCAACCGGCGCCTGGGCGAGGAACTCACCCTCAGCGCCGAACGCGGCGACAGGATCATCGGCAGTACGGTGGTGGCGCTGGTCGTGGAGGGGTCGCGGGCGGCCTGCGTGTGGGTCGGCGACAGCCGCTGCTACCTGTGGCGCGGCCAGCGGCTGTACCAGCTGTCCCGCGACCACTCGCTGTTGCAGCGACTGGTCGACGAACGGCGGATGGATATCGAGCAGGCCCGCGCCTATCCCTCGGCGCGCGCGCTGACCCGTGCCGTCGGCGCCAGCGAACAACTGGTGCTGGACGTGTTGGAACTGGAGGTGCATCCCGGGGATGTCTTCCTGCTCTGCAGCGACGGGCTCTACGAAGAGCTGAGCGCCGATGCGCTGGGTCGCGCGTTGAGCCTGGCATCGCCGCAGGTGGCGGTGGAGCGGCTGTTCGACGGTGCCCTGAGCGGCGCCGCACGGGACAACCTGACGGCCGTGGTGATCCGCCAATGAACGAACCGCTGTCGTCGCTGGAGCTGCTGCCGGAGGAGGAGGGCGGCGCGAACCTGACCTATTTCGCCTTCGCCGCCCCGACCGCCTCGGCGCCGGACCTGCCGGCGGTGTTGCCCGGTCCGCTGCCGGACGTTCTTTCCGGGCGCTACCGTCTGGAGCGGATGCTCGGCGCCGGCGGCATGGGGACGGTCTACCGTGCCCGGGACCTGCTCCATGAGCAGTTCGGCGACCCGGCGCCGCTGGTAGCGCTGAAGCTGCTCAACGAGTCGGTCGCCGAGTCACCCGACGCCAGCGCCTTGCTCTATAGCGAGTTCGCCCTGACCCGGCGCTTGCGCCATCCGAACGTCGTGCGTCTGTTCACCTTCGACGTCGACACCGCATGCCAGCGCGCCTACATCGTCATGGAACTCATGCCTGGCCTGCCGCTCGACCGCCTGCTCTGCGAGCGTCCCGAAGGCCTGCCCTGGTCCGAGCTGAGCGCGATCGCCCGGCCGTTGCTGGATGTTCTGGCCTACGTCCACGAACAAGGAGTACTGCATGGCGACCTGAAGCCGAGCAACGTGATGCTCGGCGAAGAGGGCGTGCGGCTCTTCGACTTCGGCCTCGGCCAGGCGCAGGCAGGCATCCTGGATGGCCTGCCGCAGCTCAGCCGGGGCCGCATCGACGCCTGGACTCCGGGCTACGCCGCTCCCGAACTGCTCGAGGGCGCGCCATTGTCGCCGGCGGCCGACCTGTATGCGCTGGCCTGCGTCCTCTACGAACTGGCCGACGGTCGCCATCCGTTCCGCCGCCTGCCCTCGAACCAGGCCCGGGAGCAGGGGCTGGAGCGCCAGCTGCGCGCGCCCGGACACCTGCCTCGGCGCTGCTGGCCGGCGCTGCGTACCGCCCTGAGCCTCGACCCCGAACGGCGCTGCATCGGCGTCCGCGAATTGCAGGAAGCGCTGGGCGCGCGGCGTTCCTGGCTGGCCGGCGTTCTTGCCCGTTGAGCCGGCGGCGCTCGGTTTGCAGGACCTCTACGGCCGCTCTCCGCAAGCGCTCTGCAGGGCGATACGATTGCCTTCGCTGTCCCTGATCTCGGCGATGAACACGCCGTCGCCAAGCGGCGTCTTCGGGAAGAGGATTTCGCTGCCTTCGCCGAGGGCCCGGGCAATGACGGCATCCAGGTCCGCGACATTCAGGTAGATGATCGCCCCATGTAGCGTAGGCACGTAGACGTCGCCCTCGGCGAGTGCGCCGCTGGCACCGTCACGGCCTTCCTCGAAGGGGAAATGCGCCATTCTGCTTCCGTGCAGGGTGGCTACCTCGCCGAACGCCACTCCGAACACCGAGGCGTAGAAACGCATCGCCCTCCCCAGGTCGGACACCGGTATTTCCACGTGCGCGATCAGGTTCATTTCCTTCCTGTCCTGTCGGGACCACTGGTGACGCCGCTTTCCGGCGACGATGGCGGATGTTCAGCCGCGCGAAACCGAGCGGATCGAGCGGGCATGCCGCCGCGAGGGGGGCGAATGAATTCATGCGAAATTCATTAACATCTTGTCCCGCTTGACCGGCGTCAATACCCGTACTGCGTCACAAAAATACCCTGGCCCCAGGCCGTTCGGAAAGGCCGTTCGCTGTTCGCTTGGGGGAAGTCATCATGGCGCATCTGGTCTGGCAGGATGACCTGAATACCGGTATTCAGGTCATCGACAATCAACACAAACGCATCGTCGAGATGATCAATCACCTGCACGACGCCCAGCAAGGCAAGGAACACGCGGCGATCGCCGAGGTGATCGAGGAGCTGGTGGACTACACGCTGTCGCACTTCGCCTTCGAGGAAACCCTGATGGAGGATGCCGGCTACCAGTTTTCCCGGGCGCACAAGAAGATCCACGAGCTGTTCATCCGCCGGGTCTCCGAATACCGGGTGCGCTTCCAGGCCGGCGAGGATGTCGGCGATGAACTCAAGGGCTTGCTCTCGCGCTGGCTGTTCAACCACATCCGCAACGACGACGCCGGATATGTGGATGCGGTACGCCACAGCATGTCCGAACTGGTCAAGGACAAGAGCGAGGGCGGTTGGTTGTCGCGCTCGATGAAGCGCTTCTTCGGCTGATCGCCGGGGAAGGAAACGCAAAACCGGCCCAGTGGGGCCGGTTCTTTCGCCAGCGGACCTGGCCTCAGCGGATCAGGCTGAGGAATTCGCTGCGGGTGGCGGCGTTGTCGCGGAATTCGCCGAGCATCACCGAAGTGACCATGGACGAGTTCTGCTTTTCCACGCCGCGCATCATCATGCACATGTGCTGGGCCTGGATCACCACCGCGACGCCGAGGGCGCCGGTGACCTGCTGGACCGCCTCGGCGATCTGCCGGCTCATGTTCTCCTGGATCTGCAGGCGGCGGGCGTACATGTCGACGATCCGCGCGACCTTCGACAGGCCGAGCACCTTGCCGTTCGGGATATAGGCCACGTGGGCCTTGCCGATGAAGGGCAGCAGGTGGTGCTCGCAGAGCGAGTACAGCTCGATGTCCTTGACCAATACCATTTCGCTGTTGTCGGAGCTGAACAGGGCACCGTTGACGACTTCTTCCAGGCTCTGTTGGTAGCCGCGGCACAGGTACTTCATGGCCTTGGCGGCACGCTTGGGCGTGTCCAGCAGACCTTCGCGGTTAACGTCCTCGCCGAGCTGGGTGAGGATCGAGGAGTAGTGTTGTTCCAGGGACATGGGCGTTCCAGTCAGACGATTACCAGCGCGGAGGGTAGGACGTCGCCGGGCCGCTGGCAAGACTCGGCGCTTGCCGGCTACTCGTCGCGGCCTTCGAGCATGGTCCTGCGCAGCATCACGTAGACCGAGCCGGTGCCGCCGTGGCGTGGCAGGCAGGAGGTGAAACCGAGCACCTGCGGGTGCTGGCGCAACCAGGTATTGACGTGGCTTTTCACCAGCGGGCTGCGTCCGTCCTTGCGCGCGGCCTTGCCATGGGTCACGCGCACGCAGCGGATTTCCAGGCGGGTGGCCTCGGCAAGGAAGTCCCATAGCGTCTGCCGGGCCTTCTCCACGCTCATGCCGTGCAGGTCGAGGCTACCGTCGAAGGGCACCAGGCCCTGCTTGAGCTTGCGCAACTGGCTTTCCTGGACGCCGTCGCGGGCCCAGGACAGCTCGTCCTCGGGGCCGACGTCGATGACGAACTGGTCGGACAGGCCATCGACGCGGATTTCGTCGTTGCGCACGCTGGCATTGAGCTGGCGCTGCTTGAGTTGCTGGCGGTCGTTGCGAGGTTTGCCGGTATCGGCTCGATCGACCGAGATGCGCTTGACGCCGCGCATCTCGCTCTTGAACAGGGAAAAGTCGTCGTCTTGCATGGGAGCCTCCGCGAAGCGGCGCAGTTTACCGGATCGGCCGGACGCCGGCAGCCCGCTCAGTCGCGCTTTTTCATCAGGTTCGGCGACAGGCTCAGGTCGCTGTTGCGGCGGCTGCGGCGGCGGCTGAAACGCCAGAAGAACACGCCGAGGCAGAGCGACAGCAGGCCAAGGGCCAGCAAGACGCCGCCAGCGGCGGGTTCGATATGCAGCATGCCGACAGCCGGCTGGCGGCCGATCAAGGCCGAGGTGCCGGCCAGCGACAGCAGCACGCCCAGGCTCGCCACCAGGGCCGCGAACGCCGCCGCCAGGCGCCAGCGCCAGACTCTCGGCCGGCGCGGGCGCAGCCGGCGCGCATCGAAACTATCGGACAACTTCATCCCGACTTCCTCGTGTGTCATCGGGGCTAGGACCGGAACCTTCCGGCCGGGTTCCCGGATTCCCGGGAGCCGTGGGCAAACCGTGCGCCGCTCGTCTTCTCGCCGCAAGCCATGGCCCTGCAGGCAGACTAGTCCTCCGCAGGGCGGGACGGGAGGGCGGCTGGATGGGCGGTCAGAGCAGTTCCCGGGCCTGGGCGACGATCGCCGCGAAGTTGTCGCCGAGGGCGGCGATCTCGGCGCGTTGCAGGTCCGCGGCGCTCAGGACCCCGCCGTTCAGGGTGGGTATGTCGCGGGTGGCGCAGGCGCTATCGGCGAGGGTGCAGCGGTAGCCGTAGTCCTTGGCCGCGCGCACGGTGGTGCTGACGCTGGAATGGGTCATGAAGCCGCAGACGATCAGGTCGAGACGGCCGTGGTTCTGCAGCAGGTCGTGCAGCTCGGTGCCGGAGAAGGCATTGGGCAGGCGTTTCTCCACGACCTTTTCCCCGGCTTCCGGTTGCAGTTCCGGGAGGAACTGGCCGCGCGGCCCTTGCGGATCGAACAGGCCGCCCTGGATACCCAGGTGGCGTACATGCACGATGGGCGTACCGCTGGCGCGGGCCGCCTGCACCAGCACGCCGATCTCCGCGGCGGCGGCGTCGAGGCCTGGCAGGCGCAGGGCGCCGCTGCGGTACTCTTCCTGGGCATCGATGATCAGCAAGGTGCTCTGCCGAAGGGGGGCTGGCGGGTAGCCGCGTCCGCTGATCTGCAAAAGGGTGAGCGGATGAGGCATGTCACTACTCCTGAGAAGGCACATGCCTTTCATTCTGGCCCCTATCGGCGAGCCTGTGAACCTTTGCCGCATGCGCACTAAAGTGGTATGGACTTCCCGCGCTGGAGGCCAGCTCCGGCGCGATCGGCTAGAATGTCGCCCTTTTGTGCGTTGCGAGGAGCAATTCCGTCATGTCCGAGTCCCGTCTGCTCACCCTGCGCGACTACATCCGCTGGGCTGTCAGCCGTTTCCACGCCGCCGGCCTGTTCTTCGGTCACGGCACCGACAATGCCTGGGACGAGGCGCGCCACCTGGTTCTGGGCTCCCTGCACCTTCCCTGGGAAATTTCTGACAGCTACCTGGATTGCCGCCTGGAAGACGATGAACGCGCCGAGTTGGCGGAGATCCTCCGGCGGCGCATCGAGGAACGGATTCCGGCGGCCTACCTGCTGGGCGAAGCCTGGTTCTGCGGGATTCCCTTCAGCGTCGACGAACGCGTGCTGGTGCCGCGCTCGCCTATCGCCGAACTTATCGAACAGCGCTTCGCGCCCTGGCTGCCGGCCGAGCCGGCGCGAATCCTCGACCTCTGCACCGGTTCCGGCTGCATCGGCATCGCCTGCGCCTATGCGTTCGAGCAGGCGGAGGTGGTGCTCGCCGACCTGTCCTTCGATGCGCTGGAGGTGGCCAACGTCAATATCGAGCGCCACGACCTCGGCGAGCGGGTCTACACCGTCCAGGGCGACGGTTTCGCCGGGCTTCCCGGCCAGCGCTTCGACCTGATCGTGTCCAATCCGCCCTACGTGGATGCCGAGGATTTCGCCGACATGCCGGCGGAGTTCCATCATGAGCCTGAACTCGGCCTGGCCTGCGGCGACGACGGCCTGGACCTGGTGCGACGGATGCTCGCCGAGGCGGCCGACCACCTCAGCGAGAAAGGCCTGCTGATCGTCGAGGTGGGCAACAGCGAGGTCCATGTGCAGGCGCTGTATCCGGAAGTGGACTTCACCTGGCTGGAGTTCGAGCACGGCGGCCACGGGGTGTTCATGCTGTCCGCCGCGCAGTGCCGCGAGCACCGGGAACTGTTCCGTTCGCGCTTGGAAAAGTGATCGGAGGCGGCTGGTGCCGCCGGTTCAGTGAGTGGCGATCCAGATCAGCAGGCCGGCCTGGAACACCGCGAAGGTGGTCAGGCAGGCGATGGTGAAGCGCAGGCTGGTGTCGTCGCGGCGGTAGTGGTTGATGCGCTGTTCCAGTTGGCGGATCTCCGCATCCTGGGCCTGCAGGGTCTGCTCGGCCTGTTCCAGCATCGCTGCGGCGTCCAGCAGCGGCACGATCTGCACCTTGTCCTTGTGCCAATCGCTGTGCAGCTCACTGACCCGGCCGGCGCTGTAGCGGGCCTTGAGCAACCGCTGGTCCTCATAGCTGACGTCGAAGCCCTGGGCGCGGATGAAATGGTCGCGGCGCAGGCGTGCGTCTTCGGTCAGGCCATCCTTCAGCGCCAGTGCGCCGCCTTCCACCTTGTAGTGGGCCCAGCGTCGTTGCGCCCAGGCGATCGCCTGGGCCAGCAGGAAGCGGCCCAGCCCGCGGTTCAAGGGTTCCAGGCTGAGCCCGGCGTCCGAACCGAAACGCACTTCCTTGTTGCGATGATCGGCCCAGACCTCCAGCAGGTTCTGCTCCTTGCGCAGCATCAGGCCTGGCACCTGGATGCTCAGGCGCAGCAGGCTCTGGTCCGCGCTGTGCCGTTCGACCCTGCCGAGCTGGACGAAGCGCAGGGGGCGGGCGCCGGTCGCGCGGTCGGTGGGCAGTGGCGCCAGGCGGAGCAGGCGGAAATGCTCCGGGGCCAGTTCGGCCCAGGGGTGCGGCGGTTTCTTCTCGGCTTCTTCTGCGGCCGGTTGGGTATCGCTATCGATCATCGGACATCCTCTGGCCGGCCGCCTTCACGGGCCGGCTTTCAGAACTTGTCGGCGCGGGAAGCGATTTCTGTAGCGGCTCAGCGGCCTTTTTCCGCCTCTGCGCCGCGCAGGATGAAGCGGCTGACCGCCTCGACCAGTTGCCGGGCCAGCGGCAGGTTCGGGTCGTTGTAGGCGGAAAGCTGCTGGAGACCGGTGCTCGGGGCGATCCGCAGGATGTGGTTCATGCCGTCGATGAGCACCAGTTGCGAGTCGGGCTTGGCTCGCTGGAGCGCCTCGGCGTCGGCGACGCCGACCTGGATGTCATTGCGGCCCTGGACGATCAGGGTCGGGATGCGCAGGCGGCCGAACGCGCGGGCCGGGTCTTCGCGGAACAGCGAGATCAGGTACGGCTGCACGCTGGGGCGGAGCAGGTTGGCGAGCGCCGGCGGGATATTGCCGCGGGTCTCGCCGGCCTTCAGCGAAGCCAGCACCGAGTCGGCCTGGCGCAGTTGCGCCGGCGGCAGGCGACCGCGCAGTTGCTCGCGCAGCACCCGGTCGATGGGTTGGCCGCTGCCGGCGATGGCGATCAATTCCTCGGCCGGCGTGCGAGGCGCCGCCAGGCTGGCGATCAGCGCGCCTTCGCTATGGCCGACCAGGATCAGCCGGGAGAAGCGCGGGTCGCGGGCCAGCCGCTCGCTCCAGGCGACCACGTCGTCGACATAGACGCCGACGCTGAGGTCTTCCTCGCGCGGCGCCGCCGCCAGGCTGCGGGCGACTCCCCGCTTGTCGTAGCGCACGCTGGCGATTCCGCGTTCGGCCAGGGCCTCGGCGAGACGCAACAGGTAGCGGTTGTTGCCGCCGAAGGGGTTGTTGCCGTCGCGGTCGGTGGGACCGGAGCCGGCGACCAGCAGGACCACCGGCGGCGGCACGGCGCTGCGCGGCAGCAGCAAGGAGCCGCGCAGCACGCCGTGCCCGGTGTCCAGGTCGTAGGGGCGGTGCAGGATGCTGTTGGGAGCGGCGTGGGCCAGGCTGGCGAGCAGGCAGAACAGGGCGAGGAGGGCGCGCGGCATGGAGGTCTTCATGGGCCGATGATAGCGCTTTGATCGCGTCCTCCGGGGAAGGTTCGCAGGCCCGTCCTTGACGGGTATACTCCGATGTCTTTCCCTCTCGTCCTCACGCGGAGCCTCGCATGTCCGGCAACACCTACGGCAAGCTCTTCACCGTCACCACCGCAGGCGAAAGCCACGGCCCGGCGCTGGTCGCCATCGTCGATGGGTGCCCCCCGGGGCTGGAACTGTCCGCCCGGGACCTGCAACGCGACCTCGACCGGCGCAAGCCCGGCACCAGCCGGCACACCACCCAGCGCCAGGAAGCCGACGAGGTGGAGATTCTTTCCGGGGTGTTCGAGGGCAAGACCACCGGCACGCCGATCGGCCTGCTGATCCGCAACACCGACCAGAAGTCCAAGGACTACTCGGCGATCAAGGACCTGTTCCGCCCGGCCCATGCCGACTACACCTACCACCACAAGTACGGCGTGCGCGACTACCGCGGCGGCGGCCGTTCCTCGGCGCGCGAGACCGCCATGCGCGTGGCCGCCGGGGCTATCGCCAAGAAATACCTGGCGGGCCTGGGCATCCAGGTGCGCGGCTACATGAGCCAGCTCGGGCCGATCGAGATTCCGTTCAGGAGCTGGGACAGCGTCGAGCAGAATGCCTTCTTCAGCCCCGACCCGGACAAGGTGCCGGAGCTGGAGGCCTACATGGACCAATTGCGCCGCGACCAGGATTCGGTCGGGGCGAAGATCACCGTGGTTGCCGAAGGCGTGCCGCCGGGCCTGGGCGAGCCGATCTTCGACCGCCTGGACGCCGAACTGGCGCATGCGCTGATGAGCATCAACGCGGTGAAGGGCGTGGAGATCGGCGCCGGCTTCGCCAGCATCGCCCAGCGCGGCACCGAGCACCGCGACGAACTGACCCCGCAAGGCTTCCTGTCGAACAATGCCGGCGGCATCCTCGGCGGGATCTCCTCCGGCCAGCCGATCGTCGCCCACCTGGCGCTGAAGCCGACCTCCAGCATCACCACTCCCGGGCGCTCGATCGATACCGCCGGCGAGCCGGTGGACATGATCACCAAGGGCCGTCACGACCCGTGCGTCGGCATCCGCGCCACGCCGATCGCCGAGGCGATGATGGCCATCGTCCTGCTCGACCAGTTGCTGCGCCAGCGTGGGCAGAACGCCGACGTGCGCGTCGACACGCCGGTCCTGCCGCAGCTGTGAGGGCTGTGGCAGGCAGCGATGCGGGACGGGTGAACGGCGGATCGTGACCAGCGCGGTTCCCTACTGGCGCCTGTCCAGCTTCTATTTCTTCTATTTCAGCCTGCTCGGCGCCACGGCGCCGTTCCTCGCCCTGTATTTCCATCACCTGGGCTTCCCCAGCCCGCGCATCGGCGAGCTGGTGGCGATTCCCATGCTGATGCGTTGCGTCGCGCCCAACCTGTGGGGCTGGCTGGGCGACCGCAGCGGCCAGCGCCTGGCCATCGTGCGCTTCGGCGCGGTATGCACGGCGCTGGGCTTCTCGCTGATCTTCGTCAGCCACAGCTACGCCTGGCTGGCCTTGGTGATGGCGTTGCACGCGTTCTTCTGGCACGCCGTGCTGCCGCAGTTCGAGGTCATCACCCTGGCCCACCTGCGCGAGCGCAGCGCCAGCTACAGCCGGATTCGCCTGTGGGGCTCGATCGGTTTCATCTGCACCGTGGTCGGTCTCGGCGCGCTGTTCGAGCGCCTGAGCCTGGATGTCTACCCGGCGACGCTGCTGGGTATCATGCTCGGCATCGTGCTGTGCAGCTGGTGGGTGCCCAATGCCCAGCCGGCCCATCGCGAACCGCGCGAAGGCGAGGGCGGCTTCCTCGCCCAGTTGCGCCAGCCGGGCGTGCTGGCGTTCTACCTGTGCGTGTGCCTGATGCAGCTGTCCCATGGGCCGTACTACACCTTCCTGACCCTGCACCTGGAATCGCTGGGCTACAGCCGGGCGCTGATCGGTCTGCTCTGGGCGCTGGGGGTGGTCGCCGAGGTCATGTTGTTCCTCGCCATGCCACGCCTGCTGCAACGCTTCAGCCTGCGCCAGGTGCTGGCCGCGAGCTTCCTGCTGGCGTCGCTGCGCTGGCTGCTTCTCGGCAACCTGGCCGACAGCCTGGCGCTGCTGGTCTTTGCCCAGACGCTGCATGCCGCCACCTTCGGCAGTTTTCATGCGGCTGCCATCCATTTCGTGCAGCGTAGCTTCGGCCCGCGCCAGCAGGGCCAGGGCCAGGCCCTGTATGCTGCGCTGGCCGGTACCGGCGGAGCCCTGGGCGCGCTGTATTCCGGCTATAGCTGGAACAGCCTGGGCCCTGCCTGGACCTTCGCCATCGCCAGCCTGGCAGCCTTGCTGGCAGCCGCTATCATCAGTACCCGTTTGCAAGAGGTGCGGGCATGAACGACAACCGTGAACAGCTGACCCAGCAGATCATCGACGCCGGCCGGTTCCTCTACGGCCGCGGCTGGTCGCCGGCAACCAGCAGCAACTACTCCGCGCGCCTGGACGAACAGCGCGCGCTGCTCACCGTCTCGGGCAAGCACAAGGGCCAGTTGGGCTTCGACGACGTGCTGGCCACCGACCTGGCCGGCAACAGCCTGGAACCGGGCAAGAAACCCTCGGCGGAGACCCTCCTGCACACCCAGCTGTATGCCTGGAACCCGGCGATCGGCGCGGTGCTGCATACCCACTCGGTGAATGCCACCGTGCTTTCCCGCCTGGTTCGCGGCGACCGCCTGGTGCTGCAGGACTACGAACTGCAGAAGGCCTTCGCCGGGGTCACCACCCACGAAGGCCAGGTCGAGGTGCCGATCTTCGACAACGACCAGGACATCGCCCGCCTGGCCAGCCGCGTGCAGCCCTGGCTGGAGGCGCATCCGTACTGCTCGGGGTATTTGATCCGCGGCCACGGGCTGTACACTTGGGGCGCGCGCATGAGCGATGCCCTGCGTCAGGTGGAAGCTTTCGAGTTTCTGTTCGAGTGTGAACTGAAAGTACTGAGTCTGAGCCGATGAGCAGCCTTACCGTCTATCACGAGAACCAGCCGGAGCAGCCGCTGAAGCTGCTGACCCATGCCGAGGACATCGCTTCGACCCTGGCCGAGGTCGGCGTCCGTTTCGAACGCTGGGAAGCCGCCGCGCCCATCGCCGCCGGCGCCAGCCAGGACGAGGTGATCGCCGCCTACGCCCACGAGATCGAGCGGCTCAAGCGCGAGCGCGGCTACATCACCGTGGACGTGGTCAGCCTGAACAGCGACCACCCGCAGAAGGCCGAATTGCGCGCCAAGTTCCTCGACGAGCACCGCCATGGCGAAGATGAGGTGCGCTTCTTCGTCGCCGGGCGCGGCCTGTTCGTCCTGCATATCGAGGAGCATGTCTACGCCGTGCTCTGCGAGCGCAACGACCTGATCTCGGTGCCGGCCGGCACCCGCCATTGGTTCGACATGGGCGAGCACCCGCATTTTGTCGCCGTGCGCCTGTTCAACAACCCGGAGGGCTGGGTCGCCCAGTTCACCGGCGACGACATCGCCAGCCGCTTCCCCCTGCTGGAAGACTGAGCGAGGCACCGTCCCATCCGTCACCATCCGCGCCCCCGGTCCTGCCGGGGGCGGTTTCATCCGGAGTCCGCATGACCATCAAAGCCATCCTCACCGACATCGAAGGCACCACCAGCGCGGTCAGCTTCGTTTTCGACGTGCTGTTTCCCTATGCCGCCCGGCACCTGCCGGACTTCGTCCGCGAACACGCCGGGGAGCCCGAGGTAGCCGCGCAACTGGCGGCGGTGCGTGCCGAGAGCGGTGAGGCGGACGCCGATGTCGAGCGGGCGATCGCGATCCTCCTGCAATGGATCGCCGAGGACCGCAAGGCGACGCCGCTGAAGGCCCTGCAAGGCATGGTCTGGGCCCAGGGCTACCGCGACGGTCAGTTGAAGGGCCACGTCTACCCGGACGCGGTGAAGGCGCTGCGCGAGTGGAAGGCCCGTGGGCTGGACCTGTACGTCTATTCCTCCGGCTCGATCCAGGCGCAGAAGCTGATCTTCGGCTGTTCCGAGGCCGGCGACCTGGGCTCGCTGTTTTCCGGCTACTTCGACACTACCAGCGGGCCGAAGCGGGAAAGCGCCTCCTATGCGCGGATCGCCGGGGCCATCGGCCTGCCGGCCGCGGAAATCCTTTTCCTTTCCGACGTGGTGCAGGAACTGGATGCCGCGCGCGACGCGGGCATGCGCACGCTCGGCCTGGCCCGCGAAGGCGGCAGCCTGGACGGCCATCCGACGGTGGCCAGCTTCGCCGACATCCTCGTGGAGTGAACGCGCCGGCTATCCTGAGGGAACACTCTTGCTCGGGAGCATCGCGCCATGGGTTCCACCCTCAGCGGGCTGATCAGCCTGGTCATCCTGGCCCTGGATATCTGGGCCATCGTCAACATCCTGAAAAGCGCTGCGGAAACCGGGATGAAGATCATCTGGGTCCTGGTGATCATCGTCCTGCCGGTGCTCGGCCTGATCATCTGGGCCATCGCCGGCCCGCGCGGCAACGTCAGGCTGTAGCCTCCCGCCGCGGCGCTAGCCGCCTGCGGCGTAGTGGTTCCACAGGTGGATCGCGGCGTAGGCGCGCCAAGGCCGCCAGGCCTCGGCGCGGGCCTTCAGGCTGCGCGCATCGATGCCTTGCGGCCCCCAGACCGTGGATTTCAGCAGGCCGAGGTCGGCGGCGGGGAAGGCGTCGGCTTCGCCCATGGCACGCAGGGCTATGTATTCGGCGGTCCAGGGGCCGATGCCGGGCAACGCGCAGAGGCGCTCCACCAGGGCCTCGGGGCCGTCCGCCAGGTCCAGGCTCAGCTCTCCCGAGGCGATCGCCGCGGCGAAGCGTTGCAGCGTCTGTACCCGCTTGCCGGGCATGCCGATGCCGTCGAGGTTGGCTTGCGCCAGCGCGGCGGGCGTCGGGAACAGGTGGCTGATGCCGTCGTAGCCGAGATCTTCCAGCGGCTCGCCGAGGCGCTGGATCAGGCGCCCGGTGATGGTCACCGCGGCCTTCACCGTGACCTGCTGGCCGACGATGGCGCGCACCGCCTGTTCGAAGGGATCGAAGGCCACCGGCAGGCGCAGTCCCGGATTGGCGGCCACCAGCGGGCCGAGCAGGGGATCCCCGGCGAAATGCCGGGCGATGGCGGCCGGGTCGCTGTCCAGGTCGAACATCCGGCGGACCCGTGCCTCGAGTTCGGCGGCCAGGGCATGGGCGGACGGGCTGAGGCTCAGCGCCAGGACCTGGCGTTCCGCCAGCGGTCGCACCTCGAACCAGGCCGGGCGACCGTTGGCCCGGAAGCTGCGGGCATAGTGGTCGTCACCCAGGCTTTCGACACCGGCGAGCAGGCGCAGGGCGAAATGCTGGTGGAACTGGCGCCATTCCCAGGGTGACTGGTAGGGCAGGTGCAGGACGAGGGGAGAGGTAGGCTGGCTCATGGGCAGACGATACCTGGCCGGCGCAGCCGGCGCCATCCGCCGGCGGGGTTCGACCTGTCATTGCCGCCAGCGTAGAATGCGCGCCTTTCTTCGCGGCGCGGGCAAGTCCCGCTGCCAGATTGCAGCCTTACCAGGGAGATCCCGGCCCATGAGCGATTATCAGGAAACTCTGTACCAGGGCTACGGCCAGCGCTTCAGCATCGACAACATGCTGCATGAGGTGCGCACCGAGCACCAGCACCTGGTGATTTTCGAAAACGCCCGGATGGGCCGGGTGATGGCGCTCGATGGAGTGATCCAGACCACCGAGGCCGACGAGTTCATCTACCACGAGATGCTCACCCACGTGCCGATCCTCGCCCACGGCGCGGCCCGGCGCGTGCTGATCATCGGCGGCGGCGACGGTGGCATGCTGCGCGAGGTGGCCAAGCACAAGAGCGTCGAGCGGATCACCATGGTCGAGATCGACGGCACCGTGGTCGACATGTGCAAGGCGTTCCTGCCCAACCACTCCCAGGGCGCCTTCGACGACCCGCGGCTGAACCTGGTGATCGACGACGGCATGCGCTTCGTGGCTACCACGGAAGAACGCTTCGACGTGATCATCTCCGACTCCACCGACCCGATCGGCCCTGGCGAGGTGCTGTTCTCCGAGAACTTCTACCAGGCCTGCCGGCGCTGCCTGAACGAGGGTGGCATCCTGGTCACCCAGAACGGCACGCCGTTCATGCAACTGGAGGAAGTGCGCACCACCGCCGCACGTACCGACGGGCTGTTCGCCGACTGGCATTTCTACCAGGCGGCGGTGCCGACCTATATCGGCGGCGCCATGACCTTCGCCTGGGGTTCGACCCGCGAAGGCCTGCGTCGCCTTCCGCTGGAAACGCTGCGCCAGCGCTTCCGCGACAGCGGCATCGCCACCCGCTACTACAACGCCGATATCCACCTGGGCGCGTTTGCTCTGCCGCAGTACGTGCTGCAGGCCATCGGCAAGCAGGACAACGACTGACGCTTCACCAAGAAGGGCCGCAAGGCCCTTTTTCATGTGTCGCTCCGACATCCCCTGTTACTGCCAGCTAACATTTTTTTCACAATCGATCCGGGAAAATCTGCGCGCTTTTTTCCGTTGCCATGGCTATAAATGGCAGTTTTGTCCTTGAGTGCATCGAATGCTGACCAAACGATTGCGCCAGAGCGGCGTAGTAGTCTCCTGCCTGCTCGGTAGCGTCCTCTTCATCGCCCTGGCCTTCCTCGGCTGGCAGCGTTTCGCCCCGGCAGCCACCGTATCCGGCTGGACCTACCGGGTAGTGCTCGAGGACATTCCCCACGTCAGCGCCCTGGCCCGCGACCCGGACGGCCTGCTCTACGTGAGCCAGGAGTTGCAGGACGGCAAGGGCCTGGTGTTCCGCATCGCCGCCGATGGCAGCCGCGATACGGTGCTCGACGGGCTGTCCAAGCCCGACGGCATGGCCAGCTTCCGCGACGGCATCGCGATCAGCCAGGAGCAGGGCGCCTCGCCGGTGTTCTGGTGGCATGCCCAGCAGGCCCGGCCGCTGTTCGACGGCATCCAGGTGGAGGGCGTCGCCAGCGACGGCCGCTACCTGTACGCCGCCGAGGATCGCGACCTGGACGGGCGGATTCTCCGCTACGACCCGGAGACCGGCGGACTGACGGTACTGCGCGAGGGATTGCAGCGCTCCGAAGGGGTGGCCGCCTGCCCGGACGGAAGCGTCTTCTACACGGAAAAGAAACGTGGCCACGTCATGCGTCTGCATGAGGGGGCCGAGGACGAGGTGGTGCTGAACGGACTGAATGCACCGAGCTTTTTGCTGTGCGACAGCGAAGGCCTGTGGATCACCGAGGACTCGACGCATAACGCGCGAGCCTTGCTGCTGCCGCCCGACGGGCCGCTGCAGGTGATCGTACGGCGCCTGCGTTCCGCACAGTCCCTACTGCCCATCGGGCCCGGCCGCTACCTGCTGGCCGAGCAGGGGCGGGACCGCATTCTCGAAATCGAACGACAGAAGAGCGAATTGTAAACATGGACCAAACGGAAGTCCGAACCACCCAATCGCCCCCACGGCTGTTCCAGCCCACCATCCGCAGCCACCTGGCGTTCACCGCGCTCAGCGCGCTGGTGCTGCTGGTCATGTTCAGCCTGCTGCGCCTGGCCTTGCTGATCTACAACCGCGAACTGATCGGCGCGACCCCGGCGAGCACCTTCCTCGAGGCGTTCGGCAACGGCGTGCGTTTCGACCTGCGGGTCGTCGTCTATGCAGTGGCGCCGCTGGTGCTGTCGTTGTTCGCGGTACGCGCGATGGCCGCTCGCGGCCTGTTCCGTACATGGTTGACGCTGTTCGCCAGCATCACCCTGTTCCTCGGCGTACTCGAACTGGACTTCTACCGCGAGTTCCACCAGCGCCTGAACAGCCTGGTCTTCCAGTACATGTCGGAAGACCCGAAGACCGTCATGAGCATGCTCTGGTACGGCTTCCCGGTGGTCCGCTACCTGCTGGCCTGGGCCTTCGCCACCTGGGTGCTGTACCGGGTGTTCAAGGCCATCGACCTGGCGACCCGCCCGAGCCAGCGCAAGCCGCGCGAAGACAGCGTGATCGCCCGGCCGAGCGCTGCCGCGCCCTGGTACGTGCGCGGCGTGGTGCTGTTCCTCTGCGTGCTGGTCTGCGTCCTCGCCGCCCGCGGCACCCTGCGCCAGGGCCCGCCGCTGCGCTGGGGCGATGCCTTCACCACCGAATCCATGTTCGCCAACCAACTGGGCCTGAACGGCACCCTGACCCTGGTCAAGGCGGCCAAGGAGCGCTTCTCCGAAGACCGCGCGAACATCTGGAAGGCCACCCTGGACGACAAGGTCGCCCTGGAGACCACCCGGCAGATGTTGCTGACCCCCAACGACAAGCTGGTGGACGCCGATGAGGCCGCGGTGCGCCGCGAGTTCACCCCGCCGGCGGCGAATGCCCTGCCGATCCGCAACGTGGTGGTGGTCCTGCTGGAAAGCTTCGCCGGCCACTATGTCGGCGCCCTGGGCGCGCCGGGCAACATCACGCCGTATTTCGACAAGCTGTCGAAGGAAGGCCTGCTGTTCACCCAGTTCTTCTCCAACGGCACCCATACCCACCAGGGCATGTTCGCCACCATGGCCTGCTTCCCCAACCTGCCGGGCTTCGAATACCTGATGCAAACCCCGGAGGGCGGCCACAAGTTCTCCGGCCTGCCGCAGTTGCTCAGCGCCCGCCAGTACGAGGACGTCTACGTCTACAACGGCGATTTCGCCTGGGACAACCAGTCCGGCTTCTTCAGCAACCAGGGCATGACCACCTTCATCGGCCGCAACGACTATGTCGACCCGGTGTTCTCCGATCCGACCTGGGGCGTCTCCGACCAGGACATGTTCGCCCGTGGCAACGAGGAACTGGACAAGCTGGCGAGCACCGGTAAGCCGTTCTATGCGCTGTTGCAGAGCCTCTCCAACCACGTGCCCTATGCGTTGCCGAAGGACCTGCCGGTGGAGCGCGTGACCGGCTACGGTTCGCTCGACGAGCACCTGACCGCCATGCGCTATTCCGACTGGGCGCTGGGCCAGTTCTTCGAGAAGGCGAAGAAGTCGCCGTACTACAAGGACACCCTTTTCGTGGTGGTCGGCGACCATGGCTTCGGCAGCCCCGAGCAGCTCACCGAGATGGACCTGCACCGCTTCAACGTGCCGCTGCTGCTGATCGCCCCCGGCATCCAGGAGAAGTTCGGTACCCACCTGCCGACCGTCGGTACCCAGGTCGACATCGTGCCGACCATCATGGGCCTGCTCGGCGGCGAGACCGTCCACCAGTGCTGGGGCCGCGACCTGCTGAACCTGCCGGAAGGCGACAAGGGCTTCGGCGTGATCAAGCCGTCGGGCAGCGAGCAGAACGTCGCCATCGTCTCCGGCAACCGCATCCTGGTGCGGCCGAAGGACGGTGACGTGCGCGTCTACGATTACCAGCTGGGCGGCGATGCCAAGGCGGTGATCACCAAGGAAGTGCCGGACCAGGCCGAGCTGCAGAAGAAGCTGGAGTCGTTCATCCAGACCGCGACCAAGAGCCTGCTGGAGAATACCGCGGGCGTGGTACACGGGATCCCGGACAAGGACTGACCCGTAGCAAGCATGTGAAAGGGGCCTTCGGGCCCCTTTTTTTCGGCGCCAGGTCGCAGCGTCTTTCGTCGCCGGTGCCGAGGCGGCCGCTCTGCCCGATAGCGATCAGGGCGTATCCGTCTGCTGGCTTTCCAGCCAGCGCAGGACTTCGGCGGTGGCCTGGATCAGGTCCGCCGGTATGTACTGGTCGACATTGCCGTCGCGCAGCAGCGCCCGTGCCAGCGGAATTCGTTGCAGCACCGGGATTCCTTCTTCCTCGGCGATGCGCCGGACCCGCAGGGCCAGGGCGTCGGTGTGCTTCAGGGTGACCAGCGGCAGGGGCGTTTCGCCGCGTCGATAGCGTATGCCGATGGCGACGTGGGTCGGGTTGGCGACGATCACCGAGGAGCGCCGGACATCCGCGCGCAGGTTGCTCGATTGCAGTTCCTGATGGAATTGCCGGCGCTTGCTCTTGATCTCCGGACTGCCCTCCATCTCCTTGTACTCGCGCTTCACCTCGTCCTTGCTCATGCGCAACTGCTTGTAGTGCTGGTGGCGTTCGAAGGCGTAGTCGGCGACGGCAATCGTCAGGAAGCCGACCGCGCAGACCAGCATCAGCTGCCTGAGCATCAGCCCGCTCACCGGTGCCACGCAGTCCAGCCCGCAGGCGGGAATCCGCAGGAGGCTGGCCAGGTTGCCCTGCAAGGTCAACCAGACCAGCAGGGAGAGCAGGGCGACCTTCAGGGTCGACTTGAGGAACTCCACCAGGCTCCGGATCGAGAAGATCTTCTTCGCGCCCTCCACCGGGTTGATCTTCTTCAGGTCCGGCTTGACGCTGTCGAGGCTGAGCAGGAAACCGTACTGGCCGACATGGCTGAGCACCACCACCAGCGCCGCGACCAGCAGGACCGGCGCCAGCAGGTAGAGGAGCTCCTGGAGAAGGTTCTCCAGGATGGTCTCCAGCGCCTGGCGAAACGGCAGGTCGATGTACTCGGCGGGCAGCAGGAGCAGCTTGCCGAGATGCTCCAGGTAGTAGTCGGAAAAGCCCATCAGCAGCGCCACCAGCGACAGGATCAACGCGCTGGAGACAATTTCCTTGCTCTTCACCACCTGGCCTTGCCGGCGGGCGTCGCGCAGCTTCTTCGCCGTGGGCTGCTCGGTCTTCTCGGCGCTCATGGCGTCTCCAGCACGGGACGCAGCAGGCGCAGCGGGTCGACGGCGAGCAGCAGGGCATCGTAGGCGTGCTCCATGAGGATGCCCAGGTAGAGCACCAGCAGCAGGCTGGCCACCAGGCTCTTGATCGGCATGGCGAGGATGAACACGTTCAGCGACGGGGCGAAGCGGCTGACCAGCGCCAGGCCGAACTCGGCGAGGAACATGGCGATCAGCAGCGGCGCGGCGAACAGCGCGCAGAGCATCAGCATCTGCGAGAACTGCGCGTAGAAGAATGCCACCCATTGGCTGCCGAGCTGCGGGAAGAAACTGCTCACCGGCCAACTGGCATAGCTCCTGAACAGCGAGCCGACCAGCGCGAGGAAGGCGCCGCCGGAGAAGAACAGGGTGATCAGCGTCTGCGTCAGCAGCAGCCCGGTGGGGCTGGTCTGGCTGCCCAGGCTGGGGTTGAGGGTCGAGGCGAGTGCCGCGCCACGCTGGTTGTCGATGATGAAGCCGGTCGCTTCCATGGCCCAGAAGGGAATGGTGGCGACGAAGCCGATGAGCAGGCCGAGCAGCACTTCCTTGCCGATCAGCAGGGCGATGTCCAGCGCGCCGAGGGCCGGCGGCAGGCTGCCGGCGACGATCGGGTAGGCGAACAGCGCCAGCGAGCAGGCCACGCCGTTGCGCACCAGGCCGCCGCCCAGGGTCTGCTTGGCCAGCACCGGCAGGACCACGAAGCAACTGATGATCCGCGGCAGCAGCAGGCTGTAGGTCAGCAGCAGTTGCTGCAGGTCCTGGACGCTCATCGCACCAGCGGCACCTTCAGCAGGGTCATTTCGGCGAAACGGTACAGCTCGCCGCCCAGCCAGCCGCTGGTGGCGAACAGTACCACCACCACGGCCACCAGCTTGGCGACGAAGCCGAGGGTCTGCTCCTGGATCTGGGTGAGTGCCTGGACCAGCGATACCAGGGTGCCGATCAGGGCCGCGACCAGTACCGGCGGCAGCGACAGGACCAGCACCAGCCACAGGGTCTGGTTGGTGAAGTGGAGGATGTCGGCGCTGCTCATGGTCAGCCTCCGTAGCTGATGACCAGGCCGTGGGTCAGCCGCGCCCAGCCGTCGAGGAGGACGAACAGGAGCAGCTTGAACGGCAGGGAAATGGTCATCGGCGACACCATCATCATGCCCATCGCCAGGAGGATGTTGGAGATGATCAGGTCGATGGCGATGAAGGGCAGGTAGATCAGGAAGCCGATCTCGAAGGCACGGGTCAGTTCGCTGACGGTGAAGGCCGGCAGCAGGATCAGCAGGCTGTCCGGGTCGAGCCGCTCGGCGTATTCGCTGGGCCAGACCTGGTGGGTGCTTTCCATGAAGAAGGTGTGTTCGCGCTCCTGGATCTGCCGCTTGAGGAAGTTCCGGTAGGGCGCCATGCCCTCGTCGAGAAAGCGTTCCACCGATGCCGAGTCGCTCAGGCTGACGTCGTGGTTGCGCAGGTAGTCGCGGGTGGCGAAGCCGACCGGTGCCATCACGTACAGGCTGAGGATGATCGCCAGCCCGTACATCGCCATGTTCGGCGGAATCTGCTGGACGCCCAGGGCGTTGCGCAGCAGCGAGAAGACCACGGTCATCTTGATGAAGGAGGTCGCCATCACCGCGATGAACGGGACCAGCGCGAGCAGGGCCAGGCCGAGGATCAGGCCGAGCTCGTCGGGCAACTGGATCATGCTTCGTCGTGTCCGAACAGGCGGGTTACGCGCACCCCGAGCCGATCCTGGAGCCTGACCAGTTCGCCGATACCGAGGCAGCGCTGGTTGGCGAGGATGCGCACTTCGCCGTCCAGGGCACTGTCGAGATCGAGCAGCGAGCCTGGCTGCAGGGTGGAGAGGGTATGCAGGTCCAGGGTGCGGCGGCCGACCTCGAAGCTGACCGGGATCGGCAGTTGGTCGAGTTCGTGCAGGTCCTCGCCGTCGGCGAGGGAGGGGATGTCGTGCATGTCGAGCAGTTCCAGTTGCGTGGAGTGGAGTTGGCAGCGCGCCCAGGGGCGTCCTTCGAGAACCCCCAGCAGCGCTGCGTCGGGGCGATGACCGGCAGGCAGCAGCAACAGGTCGCCGGGCTCCAGGGTGCGCAGCTCGCTGGCGTCCAGCGGCAGGCCGGGCCATTGCAGCGACAGGCGCAGCGGTATGGCCAGGCGTTGCGTCGAGGGGCGCGGCGGCAGGCGTGCCAGCAGCGTCGCGGGATCGCCGTCGAGCCAGAGCGCCAGGCGCTGGTCGTCGCGTTCCAGGCTCAGACGCAGGCCCATCGCAGCGCGTGGTTGCGCCGGGCTCAGGCCGTACCAGACCAGGCCGGGAAAGACGTTGCCTTCGCGCTCCAGCAAGGCCAGTTGCAGGGCCGCCGGCAGGCTGGCGAAGGCTGCCTCCTGCAGGTTCGGCGCGAGCCAGTGGGCCAGCGCCGGAGCCTGGCAGAGAAAGCGCAGGGGCAGGCCGTCCCACGCCAGGCTCAGTTCGAGATCGACGTCGGGGGCGGCCTGGGCGATGTCCAGGCGCGCTTGCAAAGCGTTGCCGACATAGTGGCGACGGCAACGCGCGAGACGTCGCTGGAGATCCAGTTCGGCGCGGCTGGCGAGCGGCAGGTCGAGGTCCGTACCGTTCATTCGGCTTGCCACTCTTCATGCAGGTAGCGACGTTGCCGCGAGCGCTGGCCGCTGTCCTGCTGCTGGTTGAAGGTGAGTTGCACCGGTTGTTCCGGATGCAGCCGTTGCAGGCGTTCGAGCAACTCGCCACGGGCTTGCTGGAGAAACGCCAGGCTGCCGGGGCTGGCACTGATCTCGACCTGCAACTGGCCATGGCCATGCAGGACCTGCACCTCCACGGCGCCGAGCTGGGGCAGTCGCACCTGCAGGCGCGCCGCATGGCTTTCGGCTGCGCTGGCGACCTGGATGCGCCCCTGCACGGCATCGAGCAGGCGCGCGAGATCGGCCAGCGGCAGTGGCCGGCTCCCGCTCGATGCCAGCAGGCGTGCCAGCAGGCGGTCGCCGGGGGTTTGCATGGCGGGCAGTGGCACAGGCGCTTGGTCGTCGGGGGGCTGTGCGGATGGATCGGTTTCTCCGGGTTGCCGACGCTCCTCTCCGTGGCCTTCGCCGCCCGCTGTCGGCGCGGGCGGCGAAGCCTGGACACTGGCCTGCGCCGTGGGCGCGACCTCGGCAGCGGTTTTCGCCGGGAAGCCGGGGCCGGGCTGTGGCCGCTCATGCGTCCGACCTGCGATTTGCGGGTGGGAGGACACCGGCACCAGCGGCGGTTCGTCGACCGGAGGCGCCGAAGCGCTGGCCGGCTCCCGGCCTTGCGTGGACGCCGCGACGCGCGCGGTGACTGCCGGCGCTTGCCGTGCTACCGATCCGGACGGCGACACTGTTGGCGTTGGCGTTGGCGTTGGCGTTGGCGTTGGCGTTGGCGTTGGCGTTGGCGTTGGCGTTGGCGTTGGCGTTGGCGTTGGCGTTGCGTCCGCGGCAACTGGCATGGGGGGCTGCCGAATGGTCGGCGGCCGGTCGGCGGCAGGCGCCGCGGGCTGGTCGGCGAGAGGCGTCGAGGTCGGCGCGTCGGCTGTCGCGGCGGTCTCCGTCGTTTCGTCGCCCTTGTCGAACGGTGGCCTGGGCGCCGGCGGTCGGTGCGCGGGCAGGGCCTGTTCGAAGGCGATCTGCTGCGCGCGCAGCGGCGGAAGGGGGGCAAGGGTGTCGGACGACACGAGCGGAGCCGTATCCACGGCGTTCAGCTTGAGCATGGCCAGGTCTCGTGGCGGGTGAATTCTTCCAGTTCGCCTTCCTCGCTGCGTTCGCGCAGCCCCTGGCGCTCGGCGTCGACGTGGCGCTCCAGTTCGGCGAACTTCTCCAGTTGCCGCTGGCGTTCCAGCAGCTCTCGCCGGCACTGCCGCAGGCGCTCGCGCTCCCCTTCGAGGCGCTGCGCGGCCTCGGCGCAGTCCTGTTCCAGGCCGGCTTCCTTTTCCCGCAGCAGCCCTACCTGCTGCTGCCAGGCTTCCAGGCGCCGGCGGTCGAGCATGGCCGCCTGGCAGGCGAGAAACAGCCGTTGCTCTTCGGCCAGTCGCCAGTCGCGGTAGTCCCGTTGCGCCGCCTGGCGCTCGGTGTGTTCCTGCGCCGCGGCGCGAACCCGTAGCAATTGGCGGCCCTGGGCGCGCTCGGCCCGGTCCAGGCGCAGGCGTCGGACGCGCAACAGCAGCGCCAGGCTCATGCGCAGAGGCTCCGCAACTGCGCGCAGGCCTGTGCGTAATCGCTGGTTTCGTGGGTACCCTGGCGCAGCCACTGGCGGATCGCCCCGATCTTCTCGATGGCCTGGTCGGCTTCGCTGTCCTGGCCTTTCTGGTATTCGCCGATCTTCAGCAGCAACTCGACTTCCTCGTACTTCGCCAGCCATTCGCGCAAGCGTCCGGCCGCATGGCGCTGATCGTCGTCGACGATCTGGTTCATGACCCGGCTCACCGAGTGCAGCACGTCGATGGCCGGATAGTGGTTGGCGGCGGCCAGCTTGCGCGACAGCACGATGTGCCCGTCGAGAATCGAGCGGGTCTCGTCGGCCACCGGCTCGCTCATGTCGTCGCCTTCCACCAGCACGGTGTAGAGCGCGGTGATCGAGCCCCGCTCGGATTGCCCGGCACGCTCCATCAAGCGTGGCAGCGCGGCGAACACCGATGGCGGATAGCCGCGGCGGGTGGGCGGTTCACCGGCCGCCAGGCCGATTTCGCGCTGGGCCCTGGCGAAGCGGGTCAGCGAGTCCATCAGCAGCAGGACGCGGCGTCCCTGGTCGCGGAAATACTCGGCGATGCTGGTGGCGACGAAACCGGCCTTGGCGCGCTCCATCGCCGGTCGGTCGGAAGTGGCGACCACCAGCACCGAGCGGCGCAGCCCCTGTTCGCCGAGGTCGCTTTCGATGAACTCGCGGACTTCGCGACCGCGTTCGCCGACCAGGGCGAGTACCGTCACATCCACCTCGGCATTGCGCACCAGGCTGGCCAGCAGGGTGCTCTTGCCGCCGCCGGCGGCAGCGAAGATGCCCATGCGCTGGCCTTCGCCGCAGGTCAGCAGGCCGTCGATGGCGCGCACACCCAGCGATAGCGGCCGCTCTATCAGGCGCCGGCTCATCGGTTGCGGGGCATCCCGGTAGACCGGATACCAGGCCGCCGGCTCGGCCGGCGGGCTGCCGTCGAAGGGGCGGCCGAGGCCGTCGAGCACCTGCCCGAGCAGGTGCTCGCCAACCGCCACGCGATGCATGCCGCCGGTAGGGCTGACTTCGGTGTTGGAGGAAACCCCGAGCATCTCGCCGAGCGGGGTGAGCAGCGCCTGGTGCTGCTGGAAGCCGATGACCTCGGCGAGCAGTGCCAGGCTCTGGTCGGGATTGCGCAACTGGCAGAGTTCGCCGATGCGCACGCCGGGCACCACGGCCTTGAGCAGGGTTCCGGTGACCTGGGTGACCCGCCCGCGGATCTGGATCGGCCGGCAGCCTTCGATGGCGTGGCGCATCCGGACGATGAGAGGAGAGAGAGGCGCGGGCATGGCGGGTCGGTTCGGCTGGAGTCGGCGCGCACTATAGAGAAAGCCTCGCGCGACGAATTTCAGTGCCAGCCGGGAGTTTTTAGAAATCGGTTGCCGCCGCGGCTAAAAAAAACCGGCCGATATTGGCATCGGCGGCACCGGGCCGGTTCCTATACTGCGCCGCCTTTGCAGACCAGGAGCCACAGCCACGATGGACATCCTCCAGAGTTCCTCCGCCGCGCCCCTCGCGCCGCGGGAAGCGGTCAACGCCCCCGCGCAGCAGGCTGGCGGCAGCTTCCAGGGCGAGCGCGTCCACTACGTTTCCGTTTCGCAGTCGCTGGCCGATGCCGCGGAAGAGCTGACCTTCGCCTTTTCCGAGCGCGCCGAGAAATCCCTGGCCAAGCGCCGCCTGAGCGACGCCCATGCGCGCCTGAGCGAAGTCCAGGCCATGCTGCAGGAGTACTGGAAGCGCATTCCGGACCTGGAAAGCCAGCAGAAGCTCGAGGCGCTGATCGCCCACCTGGGCAGCGGTCAACTGAGCAGCCTGGCGCAGCTCAGCGCTTACCTGGAGGGCTTCTCCAGCGAGATCAGCCAGCGCTTCCTGGCGCTGTCGCGGGCGCGCGACGTCCTGGCCGGGCGGCCGGAGGCGCGGGCGATGCTGGCGCTGGTCGACCAGGCGTTGCTGCGGATGGCCGACGAGCAGGGCCTGGAGATCGAACTCGGCCTGCGCATCGAGCCGCTGGCCGCCGAGGCTTCCGCCGCCGGTGTCGGCGATATCCAGGCGCTGCGCGATACCTACCGTGACGCGGTACTCGACTACCGGGGCCTGTCGGCGGCCTGGCAGGACATCCAGGCGCGCTTCGCCGCGACGCCGCTGGAGCGGGTCGTGGCCTTCCTGCAGAAAGCCCTGAGCGCCGACCTGGACAGTCAGTCGAGCCGGCTCGATCCGGTGAAGCTGGAGCGGGTCATGAGCGACATGCACAAGCTGCGCGTGCTCGGCGGCCTGGCGGAGCAGGTGGGGGCGCTCTGGCAGGTGCTGGTGACGGGGGAGCGGGGCCATGGCATACGGGCCTTCTGAATTGACCGGCGCAGTCATCGCCTTGCTCGAGAAGCGCTGGGTCGGCGTCGCCGAGGTGCAGGCGTTGCTCGAGCCGTTGCCGCTGGCCGACGTCGCCCGGCAGATCCATTTCTTCCGCGAACTGAAGCGTCTCTACCGCCTGTTGCCGGTCGAAGTGTTCGGCGACGACGAGCAGCGCCAGAATCTTTTGAATGCCTGCCAGATGGCACTCGACCTGGCGATCGAGCGCGAAGAGGAGCAGCAGCATGGACTGGGTTGAGCTGGCCGTCGCGCAGTTCTGCCAGGACCTGCGGGTGAGCGTACCGGCGCCGCTGGCGCGCGTGGTGCAACTGGATTTCGAGGACAGCGGCACCTTGCAGCTGGAACGCCATGGCGAACAGTTGTCGCTCTGGCTGGCCTGTGACCTGGCCTGGCACCAGGCCTATCGCGGCACCCTGCGGGCGTTGCGCCTGTGCCATGCGCGCGCGGCCGGGAGCCTGCCGCTGCGTTGCGCCTGGAGCGGCGAATCGCGCCTGCTGCTGTGCATCACCCTGGAAGCCCGGCAGGTCGGCATCCCGACGCTGCACCAGGCCTTGCAGGCGCTGCGCTCGGCGCGCAGCGAAGTGCTCGCCGCATGAGCCGGGTCGGTGCCTGGCACATCGGCATCGAACGGCTCGACCTGGCGCATGCCGAGCCGTTCGCGCCGCCCCTGCCGGAGCGCCATCTGCTGGCGCCCGACGGCCGGCCGGTGGAGACCCACGTCGCCAGCCTGTATCCCGCGCAGCAGGCGCAACAGCGCCTGTTCGACTACGCCCGGCCACAGCTGGAGTTGCACGGCCTGCTGCGCCCCGGCGACTTCCGCCGGGCGCTGCGCGATCTCCGACTGGCCCTCACGCTGCCCCGCCAGCCGGCCCTGCAGGCCGCGGCCTGCCTGCTCGGCGAGCGCGATGAAGACGAGCGACTGCTGCAAATGGCCCTGAACCTGTTGCACAAGGTATGAATCGATGACGTTGAAACCGACGCAACAGCGCCTGTTGCTGATGCTGGGCTGGTTGTACCTGCAATGCGGCCAGCCGCGACGCGCCCAGGTGTTGCTGGAGGCCTTGCTGAGCGTTGCGCCGGAGCGCCGCGACGGGCGCCGCGCCTTGCTCCTGGCGTTGCTCCAGCAAGGCCTCGGCGAGCCCGCCGTGCGCCTGTGCCGGCAGTTGCAGGAGGATGGCGAGGAGGAGCCCGGTCTGTGGCGTTGCCTGAGCCGTGCCGAACAGCTCGCCGGGCGTCTCGACGCGGCGCGTGCCGCGCACGCCCGGGCGCTGGAGCTGGAGGCGCGGGAATGAACGACCTGAGCGGGCTTCTCGGCCGGGTCGGCGAGCGCAAGGACATCCTGCTGGTGGTGTTGCTGCTGGCGGTGGTGTTCATGATGGTGCTGCCGCTGCCACCGCTGCTGCTGGACATCCTCATCGCCGTCAACATCACCATCTCCGTGGTCCTGCTGATGATGTCGGTGTACATCGGCTCGCCGTTGCAGTTCTCGGTGTTCCCGGCGGTGCTGCTGATCACCACGCTGTTCCGCCTGGCGCTGTCGGTGAGCACCACGCGGATGATCCTGCTGCAGGCCGACGCGGGGCAGATCGTCAACACCTTCGGCAGCTTCGTGGTCGGCGGCAACCTGGTGGTGGGCATCATCATCTTCCTGATCATCACCATCGTGCAGTTCCTGGTGATCACCAAGGGTGCCGAGCGGGTCGCCGAGGTCAGCGCGCGCTTTTCCCTGGATGCCATGCCAGGCAAGCAGATGAGCATCGACGGCGACATGCGTGCCGGCGTGATCGATGTCAACGAGGCGCGGGCGCGGCGCGCGGTGATCGAAAAGGAAAGCCAGATGTTCGGCTCCATGGACGGCGCGATGAAGTTCGTCAAGGGCGACGCCATCGCCGGGCTGATCATCATCGTCGTCAACATCCTCGGCGGCATCGCCATCGGCGTCACGCAGAAGGGCCTGAGCACCGCCGACGCGCTGCAACTGTACGCGGTGCTGACCGTCGGCGATGGCATGGTCTCGCAGGTGCCGGCGTTGCTGATCGCCATCACCGCCGGGATCATCGTCACCCGGGTGTCTTCCGACGAATCGGCGGACCTCGGCAGCGACATCGGCGAACAGGTGGTGGCGCAGCCCAAGGCGCTGCTGATCGGCGGCCTGTTGCTGGTGCTGTTCGGCCTGATTCCCGGTTTCCCGACCCTGACCTTCCTGGCTCTCGCGCTGCTGGTTGGCGGCGGCGGCTACTTCATGCTCTGGCGCCAGCGGGCCCAGGCCAGCGCCGGTTCCCGCGACCTGCCGGCGCTGCTCGCGCAGGGCGCCGGAGCGCCATCGGCCAAGGCGCGTGGCAAGGCTGGCGGCGGCAAGCCGAAGGCCGGGCGTCTCGCCGAGCAGGAAGAATTCGCCCTCACCGTGCCGTTGCTGATCGACGTCGATGCCAGCCTCCAGGAACGTCTCGAGGCGATGTCGCTGAACGAGGAGCTGGTGCGGGTACGACGCGCGTTGTACCTGGATTTCGGCGTGCCGTTCCCGGGTATCCACTTGCGCTTCAACGAAGCGATGGGCGATGGCGAATACCTGGTGCAGCTACAGGAGGTCCCGGTCGCGCGCGGATGCCTGCGGCCGGGCTGGTTGCTGGTGCGCGAACGCGCCGCGCAGCTGGAACTGCTCGCGGTCCCCCACGAGCCGGCAGAGCTGCAGGTGCCGGGAGAAGAGGCGAGCTGGGTGGAGCAGGCGCATCAGGATCGCCTGGAGCGTTCCGGCTGTGCCTGCCTGGGCCTGGAGCAGGTGCTCACCTGGCACCTGTCCCATGTGCTGCGGGAGTACGCCGAGGATTTCATCGGCATCCAGGAGACGCGCTACCTGCTGGAGCAGATGGAGCAGGGTTACGGCGAGCTGGTGAAGGAGGCGCAGCGGATCGTTCCCCTGCAGCGGATGACCGAGATTCTCCAGCGCCTGGTCGGCGAGGACATCTCGATCCGCAACATGCGGGCGATCCTCGAGGCGATGGTGGAGTGGGGGCAGAAGGAGAAGGACGTGGTGCAGCTCACCGAGTACATCCGCAGCAGCCTCAAGCGCTACATCTGCTACAAGTACTCCAGCGGCAACAATATCCTTCCCGCCTATCTGCTGGACCAGGCGGTGGAGGAGCAGATCCGCGGTGGCATCCGCCAGACCAGCGCCGGCAGCTACCTGGCCCTCGACCCGGCGATAACCCAGGCCTTCCTCGAGCGCGTGCGGCAGACCGTCGGCGATCTCGCGCAGATGCAGAACCGGCCGGTGCTGATCGTTTCCATGGATATCCGCCGCTACGTGCGCAAGCTGGTGGAGAGCGACTATGCCGGGCTGCCGGTGCTGTCCTACCAGGAGCTGACCCAGCAGATCAACATCCAGCCGCTTGGCAGGATCGTGTTGTGAGCGCCGATCCGCTGATTCCCTGGTTTCTCGCCCGCGGCCTGGCGGTGCGTCCGCATTGCCTGCGCGACACCTCGATCGCGCTCGGCTGGCAGGTCCTGGCCCATGGCTGCGAACTGGCCTGGCGCTGCGACGGCGAGCGGGTCTGGATCGTGATGTTGCGTCGGCGGCAGGCGCGCAGCGGATTGGCCAATCCATTCGCCGCGCTGTACCTGCTGGCGGAGGCCACGCTCGATACGCTGGGGCCGCGCCAGCGTCTCTACGGCAAGGTCCTGGCGCTGGCCGGCAGCCCACTGCCTGGCGAGCGCATGGCGCGCTTCTATCGCCGCTGGACCGGCGCCGCCGAGCCCGCCGACGGCTGGTTCGAGCTGGAGGCCGGGCGGGTGGTGACGCAGCGAAGCCTGCGAAAACGACAAAAACCCGACCGTGCCTGACAGGCTCCGGCAACGTCGATCCCTACCATGGACGACATGAACGAATACACCGAAGACACCCTGCGGGCGACCGTCCAGGCCGCCGAACTGGCGATTCGCGACAGCGAGGAACGCGGCCGCCTGCTGGCGGAAATGTGGCAAGGCCTGGGGCTTGCCGCGGACGCCGGCGAGCTGCTGTTCCAGGCGCCGGAGCGAGAGCTGGCGCGAGCCGCCGAAGAGGAGCTGCTGGCCGAACTGCGGCGCATGCGCAGTTCCCAGCCGACGCAGGGCGAGCAGGGTACCCGGCCGCGGCGTCCGACGCCGATGCGTGGCTTGTTGATCTGAGGAATCACGATGGAAGTCAGAAACCTTAATGCCGCTCGCGAGCTGTTCCTGGACGAGCTCCTGGCCGCGTCGGCGGCGCCTGCCAGTGCCGAGCAGGAGGAACTGCTGGCCCTGTTGCGCAGCGAGCGGATCGTGCTGGCCCACGCCGGCCAGCCGCTGAGCGAGGCGCAAGTGCTCAAGGCGCTTGCCTGGTTGCTCGCGGCCAATCCCTCCGCGCCTCCGGGGCAGGGCCTCGAGGTACTCCGCGAAGTCCTGCAGGCACGTCGGCAGCCCGGTGCGCAGTGGGATCTGCGCGAGTTCCTGGTGTCGGCCTATTTCAGCCTGCACGGGCGTCTCGACGAGGATGTCATCGGTGTCTACAAGGATGTCCTGCAGACCCAGGACGGAAAGCGCAAGGCGCTGCTCGACGAACTCAAGGCGCTGACCGCGGAGTTGAAGGTCTACAGCGTGATCCAGTCGCAGATCAACGCCGCGCTGTCGGCCAAGCAGGGCATCAGGATCGACGCTGGCGGTATCGATCTGGTCGACCCCACGCTCTATGGCTATGCCGTCGGCGATCCCAGGTGGAAGGACAGCCCCGAGTATGCGCTGCTGAGCAATCTGGATACCTTCAGCGGCAAGCTGTCGATCAAGGATTTTCTCAGCGGCTCGCCGAAGCAGAGCGGGGAGCTCAAGGGCCTCAGCGATGAGTACCCCTTCGAGAAGGACAACAACCCGGTCGGCAATTTCGCCACCACGGTGAGCGACCGCTCGCGTCCGCTGAACGACAAGGTCAACGAGAAGACCACCCTGCTCAACGACACCAGCTCCCGCTACAACTCGGCGGTCGAGGCGCTCAACCGCTTCATCCAGAAATACGACAGCGTCCTGCGCGACATTCTCAGCGCGATCTAGAGGTATCCATGAACCAGCAAGCGACCCCTTCCGACACCGACCAGCAACAGGCGCTGGAGGCCTTCCTGCGCGACGGCGGCACCCTGGCGATGCTTCGCGGACTCAGCGAGGACACCCTGGAGCAGCTCTATGCGCTGGGCTTCAACCAGTACCAGGCGGGCAAGTGGGACGACGCGCAGAAGATCTTCCAGGCACTGTGCATGCTCGACCACTACGACGCCCGCTACTTTCTCGGTCTGGGCGCCTGCCGCCAGTCCCTCGGTCTCTATGAGCAGGCCCTGCAGAGCTACAGCTACGGCGCGCTGATGGACATCAACGAGCCGCGCTTTCCCTTCCATGCCGCCGAGTGCCACCTGCAACTGGGTGATCTCGACGGAGCCGAGAGTGGCTTCTACTCGGCCCGGGCCCTGGCCGCGGCACAGCCGGCGCACGAGGCCCTGGCCGCGCGTGCCGGCGCCATGTTGGAAGCCGTAACCGCGAGAAAGGATCGAACATATGAATCCGATAACGCTTGAACGCGCCGGACTGCCCTACGGGGTGGCCGACGCCGGGGATATCCCGGCGCTCGGCAGGCCGGTCGCGAGGGATGTCGAGAGTCTGCGGGTGGAGCGCCTGGCGGCGCCGGCTGCGGCTTCCGCGAGCGGCACGGGGGTGGCGCTGACGCCGCCGTCCGCAGCCAGCCAGCAGCGCCTGGAGGTCGCCAATCGTGCGGAGATCGCCAGCCTGGTGCAAGCAGTGGGCGAGGATGTCGGACTGGCGCGGCAGGTTGTGCTGGCCGGCGCTTCGACGCTGTTGTCCGCCGGCCTGATGTCGCCGCAGGCGTTCGAGATCGAGCTGGCGAAAATCACCGGCGAAGTCGAGAACCAGCAGAAGAAACTCAAGCTGACCGAAATCGAGCAGGCGCGAAAGCAGAACCTGCAGAAGATGGAGGACAACCAGCAGAAGATCAGGGAATCGGAAGAAGCCGCGAAAGAAGCCCAGAAGTCCGGTCTGGCAGCCAAAATCTTTGGTTGGATCAGTGCAATAGCTTCGATCATCGTCGGCGCAATCATGGTGGCAACCGGCGTCGGCGCGGCCGCGGGTGCACTGATGATCGCGGGCGGTGTCATGGGAGTGGTCTCCCAGTCGGTACAGCAGGCAGCCGCGGACGGATTGATCAGCAAGGAAGTGATGGAAAAGCTCGGCCCGGCACTGATGGGTATCGAGATCGCCGTCGCGCTGCTGGCGGCGGTGGTCAGCTTCGGCGGCTCAGCGGTCGGCGGGCTGGCCAGACTGGGAGCGAAGATCGGCGGCAAGGCGGCCGAGATGACCGCCAGCCTGGCGAGCAAGGTCGCCGACCTGGGCGGCAAGTTCGGCAGTTTGGCCGGCCAATCGCTGTCGCACTCGCTGAAACTCGGCGTGCAGGTTTCCGACCTGACCCTGGACGTCGCCAACGGCGCGGCCCAGGCCACTCATTCGGGATTCCAGGCGAAGGCCGCGAACCGCCAGGCCGACGTGCAGGAATCGCGTGCCGACCTGACCACCCTGCAGGGCGTGATCGAGCGCCTGAAGGAAGAGCTGAGCCGCATGCTGGAAGCATTCCAGGAAATCATGGAGCGGATCTTCGCCATGCTCCAGGCCAAGGGTGAAACCCTGCACAACCTGTCCAGCCGACCGGCAGCGATCTGAGGAGACGTCACATGATCGACACGCAATATTCCCTGGCGGCTACCCAGGCCGCGATCCCCTCCGAGCCGATCGCTCCCGGCGCCGCCGGGCGTTCCGTCGGCACGCCGCAAGCGGCTGCGGACCTGCCGCAGGTGCCGGCCGCGCGGGCCGACCGGGTCGAACTGAACGCTCCGCGCCAGGTGCTCGACCCGGTGCGCATGGAAGCGGCCGGCAGCGAGCTGGACAGCAGCGTCGAGCTTCTGCTGATTCTCTTCCGCATCGCGCAGAAAGCGCGCGAGCTGGGCGTGCTCCAGCGCGACAACGAGAACCAGTCGATCATCCACGCGCAGAAGGCGCAGGTGGACGAGATGCGCAGCGGCGCCACGCTGATGATCGCCATGGCGGTGATCGCTGGCGTCGGCGCATTGGCCTCGGCGGTGGTCGGCAGCCTCGGCGCGTTGAAGAACGGCAAGGCCATCAGTCAGGAGAAGACCCTGCAGAAGAACATCGATGGGCGCAACGAACTGATCGACGCGAAGATGCAGGCGCTTGGCAAGACCTCCGACGAGGATCGCAAGATCGTCGGCAAGGTCTGGGCGGCGGACCAGGTGCAGGACAGTGTGGCGTTGCGTGCGGCGGGCCGTGCCTTCGAGAGCCGCAACGGCGCCCTGCAGGTGGCCAACACGGTGATCCAGTCCTTCGTCCAGATGGCCAACGCCTCGGTCCAGGTGCGCCAGGGCGAATCGCAGGCGAGCGCCCGGGAAGGAGAGGTCAACGCCACCATCGGGCAGAGCCAGAAGCAGAAGGTCGAGGACCAGATGAGCTTCGATGCCGGCTTCATGAAGGACGTCCTGCAGCTCATCCAGCAGTACACCCAGAGCCATAACCAGGCCTGGCGTGCGGCGGCCGGAGTGGTCTGAGCCGTCTCCGCGCGGGAGGAAAAGGCCACAGCGATGTGGCTTTTTTCTTAAAAGAAAAGTCTCTCAGTGACAAAAGCGATGCATAGCCCGGTGCTAGCATGCGCTGAGCTTTAGGAGGCGCCCCCATGGATTTAACGAGCAAGGTCAACCGACTGCTTGCCGAGTTCGCAGGCCGTATCGGTTTGCCTTCCCTGTCCCTCGACGAGGAGGGCATGGCGAGCCTCCTGTTCGACGAACAGGTGGGCGTCACCCTGTTGCTGCTCGCCGAGCGCGAGCGTCTGTTGCTGGAGGCCGATGTGGCGGGCATCGATGTGCTGGGCGAGGGGATCTTTCGCCAGCTCGCCAGCTTCAACCGCCATTGGCACCGTTTCGATCTGCATTTCGGCTTCGACGAGCTGACCGGGAAGGTCCAGTTGTATGCGCAGATTCTCGCAGCGCAACTGACCCTCGAATGCTTCGAGGCGACCCTGGCCAACCTGCTCGACCACGCCGAGTTCTGGCAACGCCTGCTGCCGTGCGACAGCGATCGCGAGGCGGTCGCTGCGGTCGGCATGAGGGTTTGAGTGGTCCCATGAAAATCGAATCGATTTCGCCGGTGCAGCCGTCCCAAGACGCAGGAGCCGAGACGGTGGGGCATTTCGAGGGGCGTTCGGTGACCCGCGCGGCCGTTCGCGGCGACGACCGTTCCAGCGTGGCCGGGCTGGCGCGCTGGCTGGCGCGCAACGTGGCTGGTGATCCGCGCAGCGAGCAGGCCTTGCAGCGCCTCGCCGACGGCGACGGCACGCCGCTGGAGGCGCGCACGGTCCGGCGCAGGTGAGGTGCTGGATGCTGTTGCCGCTGGCGTTGCTGCTCGGCGGTTGCGTCAGCCAGCCCGCGCCGATGTCGCCGAAGGTGACGGTGGGCGGTTCGGTGGGCGGCGTTTCCCTGCAGGCGCGCCAGGCGCAACTCAGGCTGCGCCTGTATGCCGTCGTTCAGGGAAGGATGCAAACGATTGCCGAGCGGCGCTACCGGGTGTCCGGGTTGCCGTTGCGCTATGCGTTCGATCTGGAGGTCGACAGGTTGGAGGGCGAGGCATTGTACCTGCGTACCGAGCTTTCCTGGGTGGGCGTCGCGGCGGTCCAGGCGAGTGCCTGGCAACAGGTGGCGGCGGGCGTCGATGAGCGGGTCCGGCTGGTTCGGCGCGACTGTTTTCCGAATTGTACGGCCGCTCGCCCGGAAGAAAGATCTGGCAACGATTGATACATTGCCTGCTGTTTCGGAAAGTGCGTATGGAGATTAAAGAAGTGCAAGTCTCGTTCGTTTTCAGGGAAGGCCTCGAATAATAAAACTGGTACTTTTGTTCCGCTTCTAAAGAAGGCTGGATTAATTGGCGGAAGCCGACTCGCTCTGCGAATCAGCGCACGTCGGATAATCCTGATTATTATAAAATCGACTCCGTGCTCATGGCTTTGAAAATCAATAAAACGGAGCGTATTCATGCCTCTCCGCTCGGCGGGGCATTCAAGGTACGACGGGAAGTGTTGGGGTTCTTATAATATGCAAGGAGCCAAATCTCTTGGCCGAAAGCAGATAACGTCTTGTCATTGGAACATTCCAACTTTCGAATACAGGGTAAACAAGGAAGAGGGCGTATATGTTCTGCTCGAGGGCGAACTGACCGTCCAGGACATCGATTCCACTTTTTGCCTGGCGCCTGGCGAGTTGCTTTTCGTCCGCCGCGGAAGCTATGTCGTAAGTACCAAGGGAAAGGACAGCCGAATACTCTGGATTCCATTATCTGCCCAGTTTCTACAAGGCTTCGTCCAGCGCTTCGGCGCGCTGTTGAGTGAAGTCGAGCGTTGCGACGAGCCCGTGCCGGGCATCATCGCGTTCGCTGCCACGCCTCTGCTGGCCGGTTGCGTCAAGGGGTTGAAGGAATTGCTTGTGCATGAGCATCCGCCGATGCTCGCCTGCCTGAAGATCGAGGAGTTGCTGATGCTCTTCGCGTTCAGTCCGCAGGGGCCGCTGCTGATGTCGGTCCTGCGGCAACTGAGCAACCGGCATGTCGAGCGTCTGCAGCTATTCATGGAGAAGCACTACCTCAACGAGTGGAAGCTGTCCGACTTCTCCCGCGAGTTCGGCATGGGGCTGACCACCTTCAAGGAGCTGTTCGGCAGTGTCTATGGGGTTTCGCCGCGCGCCTGGATCAGCGAGCGGAGAATCCTCTATGCCCATCAGTTGCTGCTCAACAGCGACATGAGCATCGTCGACATCGCCATGGAGGCGGGCTTTTCCAGTCAGTCCTATTTCACCCAGAGCTATCGCCGCCGTTTCGGCTGCACACCGAGCCGCTCGCGGCAGGGGAAGGACGAATGCCGGGCTAAAAATAACTGACGTTTTTTGAAAGCCCGGTAGCGGCTGCATGAGTAGAATCGGCCCAAATTGCAGGCTCTGACGAGCGCGCAATGTAGTGAGGAAGCCAAGGCAGAGAATGGAGCAGGAAGACGATAAGCAGTACTCCCGAGAAGCGGTGTTCGCTGGCAGGCGGGTATCCGTGGTGGGCTCGGACGCCCGCTCGCGGGGTCGGGTGCCGGGTTACGCATCGAGCAGTTTGTATCGTGAGTCCGGAATCATCAGTGCGCGGCAACTGGCGTTGCTGCAGCGGATGCTGCCGCGCCTGCGGCTGGAGCAACTGTTCCGCTGCGAGTGGTTGCAGCAGCGCCTGGCGCGCGGCCTGGCGCTGGGGCGCGAAGAGGTGCGGCAGATTCTCCTCTGCGCGGCGCAGGACGACGACGGCTGGTGCGCCGAACTGGGCGACCGGGTCAACCTCGCCGTGCCGCAGTCGATGATCGACTGGGTCCTGCTGCCGGTCTATGGCTGGTGGGAAAGCCTGCTCGACCAGGCGATCCCCGGCTGGCGCCTGTCGCTGGTGGAGCTGGAGACCCAGTCCCGGCAACTGCGAGTCAAGTCCGAATTCTGGTCCCGCGTGGCCGAGCTGGAGCCGGAGCAGGCCCGCGAGGAACTGGCCAGGGTCGCCAAGTGCCAGGCGCGCACCCAGGAACAGGTGGCCGAACTGGCCGGCAAGCTGGAGACGGCTTCGGCACTGGCGAAGAGCGCCTGGCCGAACTGGCAGCGGGGCATGGCGACGCTGCTCGCCAGCGGCGGGCTGGCCGGCTTCGAGCCGATCCCCGAGGTCCTCGAATGCCTCTGGCAACCTCTCTGCCGGCTGGACGACGACGTCGGCGCGGCGGACGCCGTCCAGGCCTGGCTGCACGAACGCAACCTGTGCCAGGCACAGGATCACTTCTACTGGCAGAGCTGAGCGGCCGGCGAAAGCCGGCCCTACCGAGGAATCATGGATCATCTGTTGAGCGGATTGGCCACTCGCCTGGGCCAAGGGCCCTTTGTTGCCGATCGGACGGGTTCGTACCACCTGCGCATCGACGGACAGAGCGTCCTGTTGCTGCGCCAGGGCGACGACCTGCTGCTGGAAAGCCCGCTGGAGCACGCCCCCCTGGACCCGCAGCGCGACCAGCTGGGGTTGCTGCGGGCGCTGTTGTCGCGGGTCGCCAGTTGGAGCCGGCGCTATCCCCAGGCCATTGTCCTGGACGCGGACGGGCGCCTGCTGTTGCAGGCGCGGCTGGGCCTCGACGGCCTCGATCCCGAGCGACTCGAACGGGCCCTGGCCGCCCAGGTGGGGCTGCTCGAGGCGCTGGCGCCGGAGCTGGAACCGCTGCCCCGCGGGTTGCCGCCGCAGGCTCCGGTGTGGCGTCCCTGATGCGCCGCCTGCTGATCGGCGGACTGCTGGCGCTGCTGCCTGGCGCGGTCTTGCGCGCGCAGCCGCTGGACTGGCCCAGCCTGCCTTACGACTATGTGGCGCAGGGCGAAAGCCTGCGCGACGTGCTGGCCAACTTCGGCGCCAACTACGATGCCTCGGTGATCGTCAGCGACAAGGTCAACGACCAGGTCAGCGGTCGCTTCGACCTGGAAAGCCCGCAGGCCTTCCTGCAGTTGATGGCCTCCCTCTACAACCTCGGCTGGTACTACGACGGCACCGTGCTGTACGTATTCAAGACCACCGAGATGCAATCGCGGCTGGTGAGGCTGGAGCAGGTCGGCGAGGCCGAGCTGAAGCGCGCGCTGACCGCCGCCGGTATCTGGGAGGCGCGCTTCGGCTGGCGTGCCGACCCTTCCGGGCGGCTGGTGCACGTGTCCGGTCCGGGGCGCTATCTCGAACTGGTCGAGCAGACCGCCCAGGTGCTGGAGCAGCAATACACCCTGCGCAGCGAAAAGACCGGCGACCTCAGCGTGGAGATCTTCCCGCTGCGCTATGCGGTCGCCGAGGACCGCAAGATCGAGTACCGCGACGACGAGATCGAGGCGCCGGGCATCGCCAGCATCCTCTCGCGGGTGCTCAGCGATGCCAACGTGGTTGCGGTGGGCGACGAGCCGGGCAAGCTGCGCCCGGGACCGCAATCGAGCCATGCGGTGGTCCAGGCGGAACCGTCGCTGAACGCGGTGGTGGTGCGCGACCACAAGGACCGGTTGCCCATGTATCGCCGCCTGATCGAAGCCCTCGACCGGCCCTCGGCGCGGATCGAGGTCGGCTTGTCGATCATCGACATCAATGCCGAGAACCTCGCCCAGCTGGGCGTCGACTGGAGCGCCGGGATTCGCCTGGGCAACAACAAGTCGATCCAGATCCGCACCACCGGCCAGGATAGCGAGGAGGGCGGCGGCGCCGGTAACGGGGCGGTCGGCAGCCTGGTGGACAGTCGCGGGCTGGATTTCCTGCTGGCCAAGGTCACCCTGTTGCAGAGCCAGGGACAGGCGCAGATCGGATCCCGGCCGACCCTGCTGACCCAGGAGAATACCCAGGCGGTGCTCGACCAGAGCGAAACCTACTATGTGCGGGTCACGGGCGAGCGGGTGGCCGAGCTGAAGGCGATCACCTACGGCACCATGCTGAAAATGACGCCGCGAGTGGTGACTCTCGGCGATACGCCGGAGATCAGCCTCAGCCTGCACATCGAGGACGGCAGCCAGAAACCCAATAGCGCCGGCCTGGACAAGATCCCCACGATCAACCGCACGGTGATCGATACCATCGCCCGCGTGGGCCATGGCCAGAGCCTGCTGATCGGCGGCATCTACCGCGACGAACTGAGCCAGAGCCAGCGCAAGGTACCCTGGCTCGGCGACATTCCCTATCTCGGCGCGCTGTTCCGCACTACCGCGGACACCGTGCGCCGCTCGGTGCGGCTGTTCCTCATCGAGCCGCGGCTGATCGACGATGGCGTCGGCCATTACCTGGCGCTGAACAACCGTCGCGACCTGCGCGGCGGCCTGCTTGAAATCGACGAGTTGTCGAACCAGAGCCTGTCGTTGCGCAAGCTGCTCGGTAGCGCCCGCTGCCAGGCGCTGGCGCCGGCCAGGGCCGAACAGGAGCGCTTGCGCCAGGCCGGCCAGGGTTCGTTCCTCACGCCCTGCCGGATGGGTGCGCAGGAGGGCTGGCGGGTGACCGACGGCGCCTGTCCCAAGGACGGCGCCTGGTGCGTCGGCGCGGAGCGCGGGAATTAGCATGGCCTGGAAGATCCGCTTCTACAGCGGGCTGAACCAGGGCGCCGAAGTCTCGCTCGGAGAGGGCCGGGTGGCGCTTGGCAGCGATCCGTTGCAGGCCGACCTGGTGTTGCTCGACGAGGGCATCGCGGCAGTCCACCTGGTGCTCGAGGTCGATGCCCAGGGCGTGCGCCTGCTGGAGTGGGCGGAGGGCTGCGAGCCTCGCCAGGACGGCCAGGCGCAAGTCGCCGGAGCGATCCTGCAGGCGCTTGCCGGGCAGACCTGCGGCCCGCTGCGCTGGGCATTCTGCGACCCGCAGCGGAGTTTTCCCGAGCGTTTCCCCGAAGCCGAGGTGCAGACCGCGCCAGTGCGCCGCAAGTCGTCCGCCCGTGCCGGCGGGGCCTGGCTGCTCGGCGTCAGCCTGGCGCTGGCGCTGTGTCTGCTGGGCATGCTCGTCGAACCCTGGTCGGCCCGCCAGCACGGCATGGCCGGCGAGGAGCCCCTGGCGAAGGTGCGCGCCTACCTGCGCGAGCAGGGCATGAGCGAGGTGGATGTGCAGCGCCAGGGCGACAGTCTCCTGCTCGGCGGCTACCTGGAGGACAACGCCCGGCGCCTGGCGCTACAGCGCTACCTCGATGGCAGCGGCGTGGACTACCGACTGGAAGCACGGAGCATGGAAGACATTCGCCAGGGCGTGGATTTCATCCTGCAGAAATTCGGCTATCGGCAGATCCTCAGCAGCAACGCGGACAAGCCTGGCTGGGTCCGGCTCAACGGCGAACTGGCGGAACAGGACGAACGCTGGGCGCGGATCGACGCATTGCTGGAGTCCGAGGTGCCGGGCCTGCTCGGGGTGGAAAACCAGGTCCGGGTGGCCGGCTCGCACCTGCGCCGCCTCGAGCGCCTGCTGGCGGACGCCGGCCTCGACCGGCAACTGAGTTTCCGCGAGCGCGGCGAACGCATCGAGTTGAGCGGCACGCTCGACGAGGTCCAGCTCAGCGCCTTCTACCGCCTGCAGCGCGAGTTCCAGCAGGAATTCGGCAACCGCCCGAGCCTGGAGCTGCTCAGTCGCGGCAAGCGCGCCAGCGGCGACGAACTGGAGTTCACGATTCGCTCGGTGTCGCTGGGGCGGGTGCCCTATGTAGTGCTCGGCGACGGCCAGAAATACCCGGTGGGCGCCTCGACATCCCGCGGTGTGCGAATCCTCGCCATCGAGCCGGAGTCGATCCTGGTGGCCCGCGGCAAGCAGCCTTTCATCATCAATCTCAAAGGGGAGGTGCTCCATGATGACAGCCTTGGAAACGCGACTGTCGGTCGCTGACGGCACGCATGCCGCAGCGCTCCGGCAGCGTCTGCAGGCGGCGCTGGCGGAGTGTCGCCGGGAACTGGCCAGAGGCGCCGGCCCGGAGCGTTTCCAGTTCCTGCAACAGCAGGCCCGGGCCCTCGAAGGCGGTCTCGGCATTCTTTCGCAGCTCACAGAGGACTAAGCATGGCGCAGATATTCAACCCCAACCCGGGGAATACCCTCGATACCGTGGCCAATGCCCTGAAGGAGCAGGCCAACGCAGCGAACAAGGACGTCAACGACGCGATCAAGGCCTTGCAGGGGACCGACAATGCCGACAACCCGGCGCTGCTGGCCGAGCTGCAACACAAGATCAACAAGTGGTCGGTCATCTACAACATCAACTCGACGGTGACCCGTGCGCTGCGCGACCTGATGCAAGGCATCCTGCAGAAGATCTGAACATGGACACTTCACTGATACGCGAATTGGCGGAACTGGCGCTGGCCGGCAGCGGGCAGCACTGCCACGAAGAGGCGCTGTGCATCGCCGAGTGGCTGGAGCGCCTCGGACAGGACGAAGCGGCGCGGCTGATCCGGATTTCCAGCCTGGCCAACCAGGGGCGCTATCAGGAAGCCCTGGCCTTCGCCCATGGCAATCCCTGGCCGGCGCTGGAGCCCTGGTTCGCCTTGTGCGAGTGGCACCTGGGGCTGGGCGCCGCGCTGGACCGCAGGCTGGCCGGGCTGGGCGGCAGCAGCGATCCTGCCCTGGCCGACTTCGCCGCCGGCATGCGCGCCCAGGTGCGGACATGAGCCGCATCGACACGCCGCCGGGATTCGCCGTCTATCCGTCGGCCAGTCCAAAGGCGGCGAACCTGCCGGCTGTCGATCAGGTGCTGGCTTTCGAGCAGGCCCTCGGCGGCGAGCCGCCGGCGGCCGGACGCCGCCTGGCCGGGTTGGAGAACGGCGCTCTCAGCGAGCGCCTGCTGCAGCGCTTTGCCCAGCCGCTGCAAGGGTTGGAGGCGGACCGCCTGGAGCTGAAGGCGATGCTCCGTGCGGAACTGCCGCTGGGGCGCCAGCAGCAAACCTTTCTCCTCCAGTTGCTCGGTGCAGTCGAGCATGCGCCGGGCGGCGAATACCTGGCGCAACTGGCGCGTCGCGAATTGCAGGTGCTGATCCCGCTCAACGGCATGCTCGACAACCTCGTGCGCAACAGCCACAAACTCGACCTGGAGTCATGATGGATATCTCTCGGATGGGCGCCCAGGCGCAGATCACCAGTCTCGAAGAACTCTCCGGCGGCCCGGCCGGCGCGGCCCACGTCGCCGAGTTCGAACGGGCGATGGGCGGTGCCGGCAGCCTGGGCGGCGACCTGCTCAGCGAACTGGGGCAGATCAGGGAGCGTTTCAGCCAGGCCAAGCAGGAGTTGCAGGTGGAGCTGTCGACGCCCGGCGACGATCCCAACAGCCTGATGCAGATGCAGTGGTCGCTGATGCGCATCACCATGCAGGAAGAGCTGATCGCCAAGACCGTCGGGCGCATGAGCCAGAACGTCGAAACCCTGATGAAGACCCAATGAGGCGAACGGTGAAAGGTCTGTCGCGCATGGCGCTCCTGGCGCTGGTCCTGGCGTTGGGCGGGTGCAAGGTCGAACTCTATACCGGGATCAGCCAGAAGGAAGGTAACGAGATGCTGGCGCTGTTGCGTTCGGAGGGCGTTTCCGCGGACAAGCAGGCGGACAAGGATGGCACCGTGCGCCTGCTGGTGGAGGAATCGGATATCGCCGAGGCGGTGGAGGTGCTCAAGCGCAAGGGCTATCCGCGGGAGAACTTCTCCACGCTGAAGGATGTGTTTCCCAAGGACGGGCTGATTTCCTCGCCCATCGAAGAGCGCGCGCGGCTCAACTACGCCAAGGCCCAGGAGATTTCCCATACCCTTTCCGAGATCGATGGCGTGCTGGTGGCGCGGGTCCATGTGGTGCTGCCAGAGGAGCGCGACGGACTGGGCAGGAAGTCCTCGCCGGCATCGGCCTCGGTGTTCATCAAGCACGCCGCCGACGTGCAACTGGATGCCTACGTGCCGCAGATCAAGCAACTGGTGAACAACGGCATCGAAGGACTCAGCTACGACCGCATCAGCGTGGTGCTGGTGCCGTCGGCCGGGGTCCGCCAGGTCCCGCTGGCGCCACGCTTCGAGAGTGTCTTCTCGATCCAGGTGGCGGAGCACTCGCGCGGACGCCTGCTCGGCCTGTTCGGCCTGCTGCTGGCGTTGCTGCTGGCGAGCAACCTGGCGCAGTTCTTCTGGCACCGGCAACGGGGCTGAGCGGCGCGATGCCATTGACGGCCTACCAGTTGCGCTTCTGCCCGGCCCGCTACATCCACGAGTCGCACCTGCCCGCGGTATTGCTGCGGTTGCTGCCGGCGCTGCCGGACTGGCGGCGACAGAGCGTTCTCAACGCCTGGCTGCTGGAGCAACTGGAATTGGACTGCGCGTTCCGCATGCCCGCGCAACTGGGCGGGCTGGCCCTTTACCCGCAGGCGGCGCTGGAACGGACCCTGGGCTGGCTCGGCGCGCTGCTGCACGGCCAGGCCTTGCGGCAGGTGCTGGACGGTGCGCGGGTACGGCGCATCCGCGCGCAGATCGGCGAACAGGGCCAGCGTTTCTGCCTGGAGCAGCTCGACCTGCTCATCGGTCGCTGGCCGCCCGGCTGGCAGCGGGCCTTGCCGGAAAACCCGGAAGAAGGCTATTTCCGGCGCTGCGGCCTGGCTTTCTGGCTGGCCGCCTGTAGCGATGCCGACTGCGGTTTCTCGCGGCGCCTGCGCCTGCGCCTGGAGGCCATGCCGGCCCCGGCGGACTGGACCTTCGACGAACAACGGCGATCCCTGGCGCGGACCCTGTGCCTGAAGGTCGCCCGACAAGCGAGCGATGAATGCTTCCATTTGTTGAACTAGACGCCAGTCGCGTACGGCTGGCCCCCGGGCAGGCCCTGTTGCGCGCCCGCGACTACCAGGACTACCTCAGCGCCAACCGCCTGGTGGAAGCGGCCCGCGAGCGTGCCGCCGAAATCGAGCGCGAGGCCCACGAGGTTTACCAGGAGCAGAAGCGCCTGGGCTGGGAGGCCGGACTGGAGGAGGCGCGTCTGCGCCAGGCCGGGCTGATCCAGGAAACGCTACTGCGCTGCAATCGCTACTACCGGCAGGTCGATCGCCAGCTTGGCGAGGTGGTGCTGCAGGCGGTGCGCAAGGTGTTGCGCCACTACGACGCTGTCGAGCTGACCCTGGCGGCCACGCGCGAGGCACTGGCATTGGTGAGCAACCAGAAGCAGGTGATCCTGCACGTCCAGCCGGAACAACTGGCCGCGGTGCGCGAGCAGGTCGCCCGGGTGCTCAAGGATTTCCCCGAGGTGGGCTACCTGGAAGTGGTCGGCGATGCCCGGCTGGACCAGGGCGGTTGCATCCTGGAAACCGAGATCGGGATCATCGACGCTTCGCTCGACAGCCAGTTGGCGGCGTTGCAGGCCGCATTGACGGAGAGCGTGGCGCGGAGCGGCGAGGAGGAAGGGGACGCCGGTTGAGGGAACCAGGCGCCGCCCCCGGCCCGGGCGTTGGCTCCGGGCGGAGGGCTGAGACGCTGCCGTTCGCCCGCGGCGGCGACGCTGGCGGTGCGGTCGGCGCCTTCAGAGCAGGGTGAAGCTGCGGCTTTCGGTTTGCGCCGAATCCAGGCCGACGAAGACCTTGAACTCGCCCGGCTCGGCCGTGTGCCTGAGCTGGCTGTCGTAGAACTTCAGGTCTGCCTCGCCGAGGCGGAAGACGATCTCCCGCGATTCGCCGGGCTCCAGCATCACCTTGCGGAACCCGCGCAGTTCCTTCACCGGACGGCTGAGGCTGGCGACCGGGTCCTGCAGATAAAGCTGGACCACCGTGGCGCCGGCGCGCTTGCCGCTGTTGCTGAGCGTGACCCGCGCTTCCAGGGTAGCGCCGCGGGCCAGCCGTTCGCTGGACAGGCGCAGGGGCGAGAGACTGAACTCGGTGTAGCTGAGGCCGTAGCCGAACGGGTAGAGCGGGCCGTTGGCTTCGTCGAAATAGCGCGAGGTGTATTTGCCGGGGTTGTCGTGGTCCATCGGCCGGCCGGTGTTCAGGTGGTTGTAGTAGACCGGTACCTGGCCCACCGAGCGCGGGAAGGACATGGTCAGCTTGCCGCTGGGGTTGTGCTCGCCGAACAGCACGTCGGCGATGGCATTGCCGCCTTCGGTGCCACTGAACCAGGTTTCCAGGATCGCATCGGCGTTTTCCTGCTCCCAGCCCAGCGACAGCGGTCGGCCGTTCATCAGCACCAGCACCAGCGGCTTGCCGGTGGCCTTCAGTGCCTTCAGCAGCCGCCGCTGGCTGGCCGGGATGCGCAGGTCGGTGCGACTGGAGGCCTCGTGGGCCATGCCCTGCGATTCGCCGACCACGGCGACCACCAGGTCGGCGTCGCGCGCGGTGCGCAAGGCCTCCTCGAGCATCGCCTCGGCGGAGCGCGGATCGACCTCGACTTCCGGGTTGTAGCTGTTCAGGTAGTCGAGGATCGCCTGGTCGCCACTGACGTTGGCACCCTTGGCGTAGAGCAGGGTGGCACGCTCGCCGACGGCATTGGCCAGGCCCTGGTAGACGGTTACCGCCTGGCGTGGCACGCCGGCTGCCGACCAACTGCCGATGACGTCGCGCTGGCTCTTGGCCAGGGGGCCGATCACGGCGATCCGCCCCTGTTTCTTCAGCGGCAGCAGACCGTCGCGGTTCTTCAGCAGGACCAGTCCTTCGCGAGCCACCTCGCGGGCGGCCTGGCGGTGCAGGCGGCTCTCGGCGTTGGTGTCGAACGGCGGGTCGTCCGGCTTGCCCAGGCGCCGGTAGGGATCGGCGAACAGGCCGAGGTCGTACTTCGCCGCCAGCACGTCGCGGCAGGCGCGATCGATGTCGGCCTGGTCGATCTCGCCGGCCGCCAGCAGCTTCGGTAGCCAGGTCGAGTAGAGATCGTCGTTCATGTTCATGTCGACACCGGCCTGGATCGCCAGGCGCGTGGCGTCCCGCTCGTTGCCGGCGAGGCCGTGCTTGATCAGTTCCTTCACCGCGCCGTGGTCACTGATGGTCAGCCCCTTGAAGCCCCACTGCTGGCGCAACAGGTCGGTCAGCAGCCAGCGGTTGGCGGTGGCGGGCACGCCGTTGATGGTGTTCAGCGAGACCATCACCGCGCCGGCGCCGGCGTCCACCGCGGCCTTGTAGGGCGGCAGGTAGTCCTGGAACATGCGCGGCAGGCTCATGTCCACGGTGTTGTAGTCGCGGCCGCCTTCGGCCGCGCCGTACAGGGCGAAGTGCTTGACCGCCGCCATGATGCTGTCCGGGGCGGCCAGGTTGGAGCCCTGGTAGGCACGGACCATCACGCCGGACAGCAGCGAGGTCAGGTAGGTGTCTTCGCCGAAGCCTTCCGAGACCCGCCCCCAGCGCGCGTCGCGGGTGATGTCGACCATCGGCGAGAAGCTCATGTCGAGCCCGTCGGCGCTGGCTTCGAGGGCGGAGATCCGCGCGCTGCGGGCGACCACCTCGGGGTCCCAGCTGGCGGCCAGGCCGAGGCTGATGGGGAAGATGGTGCGGTGGCCGTGGGCCACGTCGTAGGCATGGAACAGCGGGATCTTCAGGCGGCTATGGCGGACCTGATCCTGCATGGCGCGAATGTCCGGGCGGGTCACGGTATTGAAGATGGCGCCGACCTTGCCGGCGCGGATGTCCGCCATCAGCGCTTCCTTGGGATGGTCGGCGCCGACGCTGACCAGGCGTAGCTGGCCGATCTTTTCCGCGTTGCTCATGCGAGCCATCAGGCTGGCGATGAAACGCTCCTTGTCGGTAGCCGGTGGATTGCCGGATTCGCCCTGGCCAGCCGCCAGTGCCGGGCTCCCGCTCAGCCCGATGAGAAGCCCCAGTACACACAGCCTGTTCATGCATGTTTTCTCGTTATTGGATAGACGCTCGTCGTGGCGGCGTGACATGTCGCGGCATGCCGCCCGGCGGGCGCGACATAAGGTGTTCGCAGCGCGGGCGGAAGTCAACGAGACGGCGATGGGCGAATCTGCCGCTTCTGACAGGTCCCGTGGCGCGCCGCTGGCGGCGCTCAGGCGACGCTGGCGAGCAACTGCTCGGCCGGCATCGGCCTGCCGAGCAGGAAGCCTTGCAGCGAATTGCAGCCGAGGCGGGTCAGGAACTCCTGCTGGGCCTCGGTTTCCACGCCTTCGGCGACGATCTTCAGGTTCAGCGTGCGGCCGAGGGCGACGATCGCCGAGACGATTGCGGCGTCGTCGCTGTCGTGGGCCAGCTCGTTGATGAAGCCACGGTCGATCTTCAGTTCGCTCGCCGGCAGGCGCTTGAGATAGAGCAGGCTGGAGTAGCCGGTGCCGAAGTCGTCGATGGAGATGCCGACGCCCATCGCCGACAACTGCTCGAGGATCACCAGGCTGGCATCGGCATCGCGCATGGCGGTCGATTCGGTCACCTCGAGGATCAGGTGGCTGGGCTCCAGGCTGTGGCGCAGGAGTGCGTTGCGCACCGAGTCGACCAGGCCGGCATGGGCGAACTGCAGGGCCGAAAGGTTCACCGCGATGTTCCACTCCGCATGCCCGCCGTCCAGCCAGAGGCGCATCTGCCGGCAGGCTTCGTCGAGCACCCACTCGCCGATCTGCACGATCAGGCCGGTTTTTTCCGCCAGCGGCAGGAACTGGTCGGGGGGGATCAGTCCGTGTTGCGGATGCTCCCAGCGCAGCAGCGCTTCCACGCCGACCATCGGTCCGTTCGGCGCCAGTACCTTGGGTTGGTAGTGCAAGACCAACTGCCGGCGCTCCAGGGCCTGGCGCAGGTCATGGAGCAGTTGCAACTGTTCCTGGGCGTTGGCGTTCATCGAACTCTCGAAGAAGCAGTAGCCGTTCCGTCCCTGGTCCTTGGCGTGATACATCGCCGCGTCGGCATTGATCATCAGTTCGTGGCGGGTCTGCCCGTCGCCGGGGTAGAGCGCGATGCCGATGCTCGCCGAGATCCGCACCTCGTGGCGGGATATCTGGTACGGCTGGCTGATCCGCTTCACCAGCTTCTCGGCCAGGGTCGCGGCGTCGGCGGGCTCGCGGGCCTCGATCAGCAGGACGAACTCGTCGCCGCCGAGGCGGGCGATGGTGTCCTGGGCGCGGACGTTGGCGCGGATACGCTCGGCGACTTCGATCAGCAACAGGTCGCCGAGGTGATGGCCGTAGGCATCGTTGACCGCCTTGAAGCCGTCCAGGTCCATGAACAGCACGGCGAACCGGCGATCGTCGCGGATCGCCTGCTGGATCGCCTGCTCCAGGCGGTCGTCGAGGAGCATGCGGTTGGGCAGCTTGGTCAGGTTGTCGTGCAGGGCCAACTGGATCAGCTCGCGGTTGGCTCGTGCGAGGGAGGTGGCGAGCACCGAGGTACGTGCCTCGAGGCGCGAGTCCAGCACCGACACGATCAGGGCGATGGCGATCACCGCCAGGGTGATCACGATGACCAGCACCGCCAGCCAGCCGTTGTCGATGCCTCGGCCGGCGGCGCCGCAGAAGCTGCCCAGGGGGAACTGCGCGGCGGCCATCCCGGTGTAGTGCATGCCGACGATGGCGCAGCCCATCACCAGGGCGGCGCCGGCGCGGACCAGGACGATGCGCCGGCTGCCATGGCGCAGGCGGAAGGCGATCCACAGCGCGGCGCCGGAGGCGATCACCGCGATCAGGATGGAGAGGCCGAGCCACAGCGGGTCGTAGACGATCCCCGGCATCATCAGCAGGGCGGCCATCCCGGTGTAGTGCATGGCGGCGATGCCGCTGCCCATCAGCAGGGCGCCCAGCGCCAGGCGTTGCCAGGGGAGTTCCGCCTGGCACACCAGCCAGAGGGCGAAGGCCGAACTGCCGACGGCCAGCAGCAGCGACAGCAGGGTCAGGCCCAGGTCGTAGCCGAGCGGGATCGGCAGGCTGAAGGCGAGCATGCCGACGAAATGCATCGACCAGATGCCGAAGCCCATGGCGAAAGCGCCGCCGATCAGCCAGGAGAGCGCCTCGCGGCCTTTCGCCAGGGTCACCCGGCCGGCCATGTCGAGAGCGGTGTAGGACGCCAGGATGGCCACAATCAGGGAAAAGGCGACAAGAACCTGGTTGTAGCTGCTGATAAGCATGAAAGCGTCCGAACGGGATAGCGGGAGAGAAGTGATTGATATCAACCTGATATTATTGCACGAGTCGCTTTCGCCAATGCCATCGGGCAGGACCAACGGTCGCCGGCGCAGGCGGAATCTTGCTCAACGGCCGGGCCTTTTGTACAGCGCTTTGTCTGCCGCCGGTCGCCGCCCGCCGGGGCAGGCGGCGGAAAGCTCGGCAGCGCTGGCAGGTTGACGCTACCCTGAAAGAAGCCATGGTCGTCCGATCTTCCTCTGGCTTGATCAAAAAACTCTCATGATCGCCGACGATGGCTTCAGCTGAATGGGGAATCGGTGAACTTTCTGAATGTCTCGACAGGAGGTGCGTCTCATGGAAAAGCCCTTCTCGGATGATGTCAGCGTGAATGTCCTGCGTCGCATGAAAGAAGGCGGCTTCGACTTCGCGCGCATCCATCCCATCGACTTCTTCGCCATCTTTCCCAGTGAGCGGGAGGCTCGCCAGGCAGCGGGCCAGTTTCGCGGCGAATCCCTCAGGGCCCAGGTCGTCGCTCGCGACGATGGCTCCTGGAACCTGCAGGTCAGCAAGGTGATGTATGCCACCCATGCCGCCATCGGTGCCTTCGAACACGACCTGGAGGAAGTCGTGGTGCCGCTGGGCGGCGTGCTGGACGGGTGGGGCGTGACCCAGGAGGTCACTTCGCTGCGTCCGTGACGGCGGCGGGACCCCGGCCGCGATCCCGGGCCGGGGCTCCTGCGTCGGGCTTTCCTTCCTCGAAGGCTTTCCTTCAGACTGGGGAAGGAGGTAAGCCATGAGCGATATTCTGATCCTGACCCATGCCGAGTTCTGTCCGCCAGGCCATCTGGGTGCCGTGCTGGCGGAGCGCGGCCTGGACTTCCGCGTGATCCGCGCCGACCTCGGCGAACTCGCCGGTCTCGACGCCGAACGCCCGCGAGCGGTGGCGATCATGGGTGGGCCGATGAGCGTCAACGACGACCTGCCCTGGTTGCGCGACGAACTGGCGCTGCTGCGTCGCTTCATCGAGCGGCGCATCCCGCTGATCGGCCATTGCCTCGGCGGCCAGTTGCTGGCCCGCGCCCTGGGCGCGACGGTGCGGCACCAGCCCTACACCGAAATGGGCTGGCAGCCCATGCAGCGGGAAAGCCGCGACAGTCCATGGCTGGCCGGGCTGCCGGAGCGCTTCTCGATCTTCCAGTGGCATGGCGATGCCTTCGACCTGCCGCAGGGCGCCGAGCGCCTGCTGTCCAGCCCGTGGTGCGAGAACCAGGGGTTTTCCTGGGGTGGTCACGTACTCGGCCTGCAAGGCCATCCGGAAATGACCGAGGAACTGGTGCGGCGCTGGATCGCCGGCTGGCCGCACCTGCTCGATCCCTCCCAGCCCAGCCAGCAATCCGCCGAGGACATGCTGGCCGGGTTGCCTGCCAGGATTGCCGGGCTGAATCGGGTGGCCGAGGGTTTCTACCGTCATTGGCTGTCGCTGATCGATTGACCTTCCCGGCCGCGGGCGCCCCCCTGGCACTACCGCCGGTCCGCTTTATCGCTCGTTCGAGCGAGACGGCTGTCTGCATGGAAGGGAGGGGATAAGCCGTCTCCCTTCCGGGTCTGTTCTAGACTTATCGGTCCCACAGGTCGCTTCGCGATCGGCAGGTCGATGCCGGTCCGTGGCCGCGGGGCGCGCATGCCGTCGAACGGGGCGCCCTTCCTCTCCCTGTGGGCAGGATGCACCAGACTGGGGCGAACCCGCCGCGCCGACCCTGCGAATCGCCGACGAGCCGTGATCCGCGCGCTGGCACGGGCTTTGCGAGTTCCCCATCGTTCGTGACGACAAGGAGTCCGGCATGGCACGCATGTTTTACGACGAGATGCACGATGCTGGCGGCGAATGCCGCTCGCATTATCGGGAATTCGCTCGCTGGCTGGCCGACACCCCTGAAGAGCAACTGCTGCAACGCCGGCGTGAAGCCGACCTGCTGTTCCACCGCGCCGGCATCACCTTCACCCTGTACGGCGACGAGCAGGGCACCGAGCGCCTGATCCCCTTCGACACCATCCCGCGCAGCATTCCCGCGGCGGAGTGGGCGCACATCGAGGCCGGCTGCATCCAGCGCGTCCAGGCGCTGAACCTGTTCCTCGCCGACCTCTACCACGAACAGCGCATCCTCAAGGCCGGGGTGATTCCTGCCGAGCAGGTCCTGGCCAACGACCAGTACCAACTGGCGATGCAGGGACTGGACCTGCCGGGCAACGTCTACGCGCACATTGCCGGGGTCGACCTGGTCCGCGACGGCAGCGGCAACTATTACGTGCTGGAGGACAACCTGCGCACGCCCAGCGGTGTTTCCTACATGCTGGAAAACCGCAAGATGATGATGCGCCTGTTCCCCGAGCTGTTCGTCCGCCAGCGCGTGGCGCCGATCGACCACTACCCGGACCTGCTGCTCGACACCCTAAAGCGGGCCAGTGACGTCGAATCGCCGAGCGTGGTGGTATTGACGCCGGGACGTTTCAACAGCGCCTACTTCGAACACGCCTTCCTCGCCCGCGAGATGGGCGTGGAACTGGTCGAAGGCGCCGATCTGTTCGTCCGCGACGAGCGGGTCTACATGCGCACGACGGCCGGACCGCAACCGGTGGACGTGATCTACCGAAGGATCGACGACGCCTTCCTCGACCCGCTGGCGTTCAACCCGGATTCGCTGCTCGGCGTGCCCGGCCTGCTGGCCGCCTACCGGGCCGGCAACCTGGTGCTGGCCAACGCGATCGGTACCGGGGTGGCCGACGACAAGTCGATCTACCCCTACGTGCCGGACATGATCCGCTTCTACCTCGGCGAAGACCCGCTGCTGCACAACGTGCCGACCTGGCAATGTCGCAAGCCGAAGGAACTGGCGCACGTCCTGGCGCACCTGCCGGAGCTGGTGGTGAAGGAGACCCAGGGTTCCGGCGGCTACGGCATGCTGGTCGGACCGGCGGCCAGCCGGGAGGAAATCGAGCTGTTCCGCGAGCGCCTGAAGGCTCGCCCGGAGGCCTATATCGCGCAACCGACGCTGTCCCTGTCGACCTGTCCGACCTTCGTCGAGAGCGGCGTCGCGCCGCGCCATATCGACCTGCGGCCGTTCGTCCTGTCGGCGCCGGATCGGGTTCGCCTGGTGCCTGGCGGGCTGACCCGGGTGGCGTTGCGCGAAGGCTCGCTGGTGGTCAACTCGTCCCAGGGCGGCGGCACCAAGGACACCTGGGTGGTGGAGGAATAAGCATGCTCAGCCGGACCGCTTCCGACCTGTACTGGATGTCGCGCTACCTGGAACGCGCGGAGAACCTCGCCCGCATGCTCGACGTCAGCTACTCGCTGTCGCTGTTGCCGCAGGACCGCAACGGTGGCGGCCTGGACGAACTGGCCATGCCGCTGCTGATCACCGGCACCCTCGACGCCTACCTGGAGCGCCACGGCGAACTGGCCGCCGAGCGCCTGCTGAGTTTCTTCGCCCTCGACCCGGACAACCCGGCGAGCATCTACAGCTGCCTGGCCGCAGCGCGCGCCAGTGCCCATGCGGTACGCGGGCGGATCACCCTGGACATGTGGGAGAACATCAACGCCACCTGGCTGGAAATGCGCGGCATCGCCGCCGAGGGCATCCTGCGCTATGGCATCAGTCGTTTCTGCGAATGGGTGAAGGACCGCTCGCACCTGTTCCGCGGCGCGACCTTCGCCACCAGCATGCGCAACGATGCGTTCCGCTTCATCCGTCTCGGAACCTTCATCGAACGCGCCGACAATACCTTGCGCCTGCTCGATGCGCGCTACCAGACCCAGGGCGAAGCGGCGCTCGCCGGGGCGGACGAGGGCACCGCGCGCGGCTACTACCAGTGGAGCGCGCTGCTGCGGGCGCTATCCGCCTTCGAGGGCTACACCGAGCTGTACCGCGCCTCGCCCAACGCGCGCAACATCGCCGAATTGCTGCTGTTGCGCGAGGACGTGCCACGTTCGCTGCTGTCCTGCATCGAGGAACTGAGCGAGATCCTTTCCGGCCTGCCCGGCGTCAACGGCCGGCCGGCGCAGCGCCTGGCCGCCGAGCTGGAGGCGCGGGTGCGCTACACCGGCATCGACGAGGTGCTGGAACAGGGCCTGCATACCTGGATCACCGACTACATCCTGCTGGTTCGCCAGTTGGCCAACGCCATTCACAGCTCCTACCTGGAGGCCGCATGAGACTCTCGATCACCCACGACACCACCTATCGCTACGAAGACCGGGTGCGCGCCAGCATCCAGTACCTGCGCCTGACCCCGCAGGACAGCGAGCGCCAGCACGTGGTCGATTGGCGCCTGGACCTGCCGCGCCCGGCGCGGCCGCTGCGCGATCCGTACGGCAACATCCTGCACGTCCTGACCCTGGACGAACCGCATGAGTCGGTCCTGATCGCCGCCCACGGCCTGGTCGAGATCGACGAGGAGCGCGAGGTGGAGCACGATCGCCAGTCGCCGTTGCCGTTCCTGCGCAGCACCCGCCTGACCGGCGCCGATGCCGAGATGCGCGCCTTCGCCGAACGCGCCATGGGCGGCCGCAAGGACCGCGGCGGCCTGCTCGACCTGATGCATGCGCTGCACGAGCATATCCTCTACCAGCCGGGGGCGACCCGCGTCGACAGCACCGCCATCGAGGCTTTCGGCGCACGCGCCGGGGTCTGCCAGGACCATGCGCATGCCTTCCTCGCCTGCGTCCGCAGCCAGGGCGTGCCGGGGCGCTACGTCTCCGGCTACCTCTACACCGAGGACGATACGCACCTGGCCAGCCATGCCTGGGCCGAGGCCTGGCTCGGCGACGGCTGGTACAGCTTCGACGTGACCAACCGGCTCGGCCGTCCGGAGCGCCATCTCAAGCTGGCCGTCGGCCTCGACTACCTGGATGCCTGCCCGGTGCGCGGCTTGCGCCGTGGCGGCGGTTGCGAGCAGATGCATGCGAGGGTGCTGGTCAGCGCGCCGCTGCTGCAGGTGCAGCAACAGTGACGATCCATTGCGCGCCTGGCGTTATCGGCGATTGCCTTTACGCTTGAGGGGCGGGGACGGACGGAATAAGGAAGATTCGAGATGACCTACTGTGTCGCGATGCACCTGGCCGATGGGTTGGTGTTCGCCTCCGATTCGCGGACCAACGCCGGGATCGACCATATCGCCACCTTCCGCAAGCTGTTCACCTTCGGCACGCCTGGCGAGCGCCTGCTGGTGGTGCAGACGGCCGGCAACCTGGCGACCTCGCAATCGGTGATCAACCTGTTGCAGCAGCGCATCCGCCGGGACGGCGCCAGCCTGCTCAACGTGCCCTCGGTCTACGACGCCACGGCGCTGGTCGCCGAGACCACCCGCGAGGTGCTGGCCCGCGACGGCGGCAATCTGGCCGGCAATACCGACCTGAGCTGTTCCTTCCTGGTCGGCGGGCAGATCGCCGGCGGACCGCCGGCGCTGTACAGCATCTATCCCCAGGGCAACTTCATCCAGGCCACGCCGGACACGCCTTTCCTGCAACTGGGCGAAAGCAAGTACGGCAAGCCGATCCTCGACCGCAACCTGACTTTCGACACGCCGCTGGAGCAGGCCCTGCGCTGCGCGCTGGTGTCGTTCGACTCGACCATCCGCAGCAACCTCTCGGTGGGCATGCCGCTGGACCTGCTGGTCTACCACCGCGACAGCCTGATCCTGCCGGAGGGCTACCGGGTCACCGAGGACGACGCCTATTTCAGCGCCATCCGCCGCCAGTGGAGCGCCGGCCTGCACGACTTGCTGGAGCGCCTGCCGTCGCCGCCCTCGGCGTACAACATCTGACGCCGCTTCAGCCGGCCGCGCCCGCCTTGCGGCCGGCCATGTGGCGCAGGTAGCCGATCAACTGGCGCAACTCCTGGTCGTCGATCACCCGTTCCGGGAACGCCGGCATCTTCGCCTGCGGCCATTGCCGCAGCGCCTGCGGGTCGCGGATGTAGCGGGCGAGGAATTGCGGCTGGAAGTACTCGGTGGGGTTGTACGGCAGGTTCAGGTCCGGGCCGAACTGGGCGTCGCCGGCACCGTTGAGACGGTGGCAGGCCAGGCAGTTCTTCTGGAACACGGCGAAGCCGGCGCGCACCTCCGCGCTGGCGTCGGCGGCCGGCAGCAGGGCCGGGAAGCGTTCGGCCAGAGGGGACTGGTAGCGGATGCGGACGACCTGGAAGGGCCATTGCTCCGGACCGATGCGTTTTTCCTCGGGTTTGCTCCAGACCAGATAGAACGGCCCGGCGGACGGCTTGCCGGCGCCCAGCGGCGGCCAGGGGCGCTGCGGATCCTCTATCGCCAGCCAGGCTTGCGAGCCCTGTTCGGCGAGCAGCGGGGCGGCCGGCAACTCGGCGGCGAAGCCGTCGCTGGCCACGGCCTGCAAATGGTCTTCGGGATGCACGCCTTTCAACAACGCCGCCAGTGGCACGGCGCGGTAGCGCATGTTCCGGCGGTAGGCGACGTCGGCCGGGATGTCCAGGTCGCGGGCCTGCGGATGCCTGAGCAGTTCTTCGCTGCTCCAGGTCTGCGTGCCCCCCGGCAGTTCCAGGCGGAGCTCGGCGGCCCAGGCGGCAGCCACAGGGAAGAGCAGGGCACCTAGCAACGCCAGGCGCGGGAGAGTGACAGGCATGCGGGTTCCTCGTGCATCCGCCGGTTATGGCATGGAGCGAGAGATTGGCACGGAACGGGGGCCTCGCGGTAGCATGCGGGCCATTGCATAGCTGGCTAACCAAGGGGTTCCCGTGCTCGCCGAGTTGTTCGCCGTGATGGCGCCCGTGCTGTTCGGCGCCGGTGTCGGTTACGTCTGGGTCCGTCTCGGACACGCCTATCCGACCGAGTTCGTTTCGCGCATCGTGTTCAACATCGGTTCGCCATGCCTGATCCTCGCCACCCTGGCGCATACCCGGGTGGACCTGCACAGTTTCGGCCGGATGGCCCTGGCCAGCGCGCTGATCTGCGTCTGCATGGCTGCGCTGGGCTGGGCGGCGGCGCGCCTCGGGCGCCAGGAGTGGCAGGTGCTGGTGCCGGCCTACAGCTTCCCGAATGTCGGCAACATGGGCCTGCCGGTGTGCCTGTATGCGTTCGGCGAGGCGGGGATGACCCTGGCGGTGGCGTTCTACCTGATCATGTCGATCGGCAACTTCAGCCTCGGCGTGTTCTGGATGAGCGGCGAGCGCTCCTGGCGCTCGCTGCTGGGCAATCCGATCCTGCTCAGCGTGCTGCTGGCCTTGTTGTTGATGGGGCTCGACCTGCAACTGCCACGCTGGATGGCGAATACTGTCGACCTGATGGCCGGGCTGACCATTCCGCTGATGCTGATCACCCTCGGCGTGTCCCTGGCCAGCATCCGCCCGCGGCAACTGGGCAATGGCTTCTTCTATGGCGGCCTGCGTCTTCTGCTGGGGGCGCTGGTGGGCTGGTCGGTGGCGCTGGCGTTGCAATTGCCGCCGTTGGCGCAGGGGGTGCTGGTGGTGCAGTCGTCGATGCCGGTGGCGGTGTTCAACTATCTCTACGCCTTGCGCGGCAATCGTTCGCCGGATCAGGTCGCCAGCCTGGTGCTGTGTTCGACCTTGCTGTCGTTCGCCTTCATTCCGCTGCTGCTGACCTGGTGGCTGCCTGCGCTGCGCTGACCGCGAGGCGGTGCGCAGCGTGCAGGCAGCAGGTGCCCTAGCGGATCAGACTGTTAAGGTTGGGAAGGATCAGGATGACTGTGGTGGCGAAGACGATGAGGCTCGCTTGCCGCCATCTTTTTGGCTGCTCGTTCAACATGGCCTGTCTGCCTTTCTTGTTGTCGGGTGGCTGCCTGCTCCGCGCTACGGCCCGGCGGAACGGCTTGCCACGCAGTGGCGTACTCTTCGGTCGGCCCGGCATCCCCGGCGTCGACCTCCCTTTCGAACGCTTGCATGAATCAGTCTAAGCCCCGGCCTGCGCGGGCTTAGACCACTTGGATACAAGCTGCTGCGGTCTAGACATATTCCCTCTATATGACAGCGTGGTGACGGCTCTGGCGTGCGTCTCGACCGTTCGTCCGGTGTCCGGGTTTCCGGTCGAAAGATGGCATGGTGCTATCTTCCCGGCGTTGCAGGCTGAGCTGGGCGGTCAATCAGCCTGAGCGGTTCGGTCATTGTCCCGCCGGCGAGCCTGTTTAAGGTAGGCGGAGGCCCGCTCGGCCGGACGAGAACAGGATAAGAGAGACCGCCATGACCGACGCATTCATTTACGACGCCGTGCGTACTCCCCGCGGCAAGGGCAAGAAGGATGGCGCGCTGCACAGCGTCAAGCCGGTGAACCTGATGGCCGGGCTGTTGCGCGCGGTCCAGCGGCGCAACGACCTGGATACCGCCCAGGTCGACGATATCGTGCTCGGCTGCGTGACGCCGGTGGGCGACCAGGGCGCCGATATCGCCAAGACCGCGGCGCTGGTGGCCGACTGGGACGAACAGGTTGCCGGCGTGCAGATCAACCGTTTCTGCGCCTCCGGCCTGGAGGCGGTGAACCTGGGGGCGATGAAGGTACGCTCCGGCTTCGAGGACCTGGTCCTGGTCGGTGGCGTCGAGTCCATGTCACGCGTGCCGATGGGCTCCGACGGCGGCGCCTGGGCACTGGATCCGGAAACCAACCTGCACACCAGCTTCGTCCCGCAAGGGATCGGCGCCGACCTGATCGCCACCCTGGAAGGCTTCAGTCGCGCCGATGTCGATGCCTTCGCCCTGCGCTCCCAGCAGAAGGCCGCCAAGGCCCGCGCCGAAGGGCTGTTCGGCAAGTCGCTGGTGCCGGTCGCCGACCAGAATGGCATCGTCCTGCTCGACCACGATGAGTTCATTCGCGCCGACTCCACCCTGGAAGGGCTCGCCGCGCTCAAACCGAGTTTCGAGATGATGGGGCAGATGGGCTTCGACGCCACCGCGCTGCGCAAGTACAGCCAGGTCGAGCGCATCGAGCACGTGCATACGCCGGGCAACAGCTCGGGGATCGTCGACGGCGCCAGCGCCATGCTCATCGGCTCCGAGGCCAAGGGCCGCGAACTGGGCCTGAAGGCGCGGGCGCGGATCGTCGCTACCGCGGTGACCTCCACCGACCCCACCATCATGCTTACCGGCCCCGCGCCGGCGACCCGCAAGGCCCTGGCCAAGGCCGGTCTGAAGGTGGAAGACATCGACCTGTTCGAAGTCAACGAGGCGTTCGCTTCGGTGGTGATGAAGTTCATGAAGGACATGGGCGTGGCGGAAAGCAAGGTCAACGTCAACGGCGGCGCCATCGCCATGGGCCACCCGCTCGGCGCCACCGGCTGCATCATCCTCGGCACGCTGCTCGACGAACTGGAGCGGCGCAACCTGCGCTACGGCCTGGCCACCCTCTGCGTAGGCGGCGGCATGGGCATCGCCACCATCATCGAGCGCGTGTGAAGGGAGAACCGGAATGACTGACGCTATCCGTTACGAAAAAGGCCAGGACAACGTCGTCGTCCTGACCATGGACATGCCCGGGCAGAGCGCCAACACCATGAACGGTGTCTACCGCGAGGCGATGGCGAAGACCATCGCACGGCTGGAGGCGGAGAAAGAGGGGATCGCCGGCGTGGTGCTGACCTCGGCGAAGAAGACCTTCTTCGCCGGCGGCGATCTCAACGAGCTGATCAAGGTCACCAAGGCCGACGCCCCGGCCTTCTACCAGGGCATCCTCGAACTCAAGGGCCAACTGCGGCGCCTGGAGACCCTCGGCAAGCCGGTGGTCGCCGCGATCAACGGCGCTGCGCTGGGCGGCGGCTGGGAGATCTGCCTGGCTTGCCACCACCGCATCGCCCTGGACAATCCCGGCGTGCAGCTCGGCCTGCCGGAGGTGACTCTCGGCCTGTTGCCGGGCGGCGGCGGGATCGTGCGCATGGTGCGACTGCTTGGCCTGGAGAAAGCCCTGCCATACCTCGCCGAAGGCAAGAAGGTGCGTCCGGCGGAAGCGCTCAAGGCCGGGCTGATCCACGAACTGGCCGACAGCCCCGAGGAAATGCTGGAGAAGGCCCGCGCCTGGATCCTCGCCAACCCGGCGGCGAAGCAGCCCTGGGACAGCGCCGGCTACAAGATTCCCGGCGGTACGCCTGCCAGTCCCAACGTGGCGCAGATGCTGGCCATCGCACCGTCGGTGCTGCGCGACAAGACCAAGGGTTGCTTCCCGGCGCCCGAGAAGATCATGTGCGCGGCAGTGGAGGGCGCCCAGGTCGATTTCGACACCGCGCAACTGATCGAGGCGCGCTATTTCACCGAGCTGACCACCGGCCAGGTGGCGAAGAACATGATCGGCACCTTCTGGTTCCAGCTCAACGAGATCAACGCCGGCAAGTCGCGGCCGCAGGGGTATCCGGTGCGGGCGACGAAAAAGGTCGGCGTGCTCGGCGCCGGGATGATGGGCGCGGGCATCGCCTACGTATCGGCGGCGGCCGGCATCGAGGTGGTGCTCAAGGACGTCTCGCTGGAAGCGGCGGAGAAGGGCAAGGCTTATTCGGCCAGGCTGCTGGACAAGAAAGTTGCGCGCGGGCACCTGTCCGCCGAGAAGCGCGACGCCTTCCTCGCGCGGATCGTGCCGAGCGTCAGCGAAGCCGACTTCGAAGGCTGCGACCTGATCATCGAGGCGGTCTTCGAGGACCGCGCGCTGAAAGGCAAGGTCACCGCCGAGGCCGAGAAGCATGCCCTGGCCGATGCGGTAGTGGCGTCCAATACCTCGACCCTGCCGATCACCGGTCTGGCCCAGGCGGTGGCGCGGCCGGAGAAGTTCATCGGCCTGCACTTCTTCAGCCCGGTGGACAAGATGCCGCTGGTGGAGATCATCCGCGGCGAAAAGACCAGCGACGAAACCCTGGCGCGCGGTTTCGACTACGTACTGCAGATCAAGAAAACGCCGATCGTGGTCAACGACAGCCGCGGCTTCTTCACCTCGCGGGTATTCGGCACCTTCACCAACGAAGGCATCGCCATGCTCGGCGAAGGCGTGAGCGCCGCGATGATCGACAACCAGGCGCGCCAGGCCGGTATGCCGGTGGGGCCGCTGGCGATTTCCGACGAAGTCTCCCTGAGCCTGATGACCCACATCCGCAACCAGACCGCCCGCGACCTCGAGGCCGAGGGCAAGGCTCTGCCGACGCACCCTGCGTTCGCCGTGATCGACCTGATGGTCAATGAGTACAAGCGCCCGGGCAAGGCGGCCGGCGCCGGCTTCTACGACTACCCGGCGAACGGCAGGAAACATCTCTGGGCGGAACTCAAGAGCCGCTTCGAGAAGCCCGATGCGCAAATATCCGCCGAGGACGTACGCGACCGCCTGCTGTTCATCCAGGCCATCGAGACCGTGCGTTGCGTGGAGGAGGGGGTATTGCACTCCACCGCCGACGCGAACATCGGCTCGATCTTCGGTATCGGTTTCGCCGCCTGGAGCGGGGGCGCCTTGCAGTTCATCAACCAGTACGGCCTGAAGGACTTCATCGCCCGCGCCCAATACCTGGTCGAACAGTACGGCGAGCGCTTCGAGCCGCCGGCGCTGTTGCTGGAGAAGGCGGCGAAGGGCGAGCTGTTCTGAGTCCTGGCGTCGCATGGAGAGCCGGCCTTCGGGCCGGCTTTCTCGTGGTTGCGTACCGCGGCGGATGACGCCACCCCGGTATCCCCTGGTTCTTGCCAGCCAGGCCGCCACGGGTAGGGCGAATAGCGCCATGGGCGCTATCCGCCGATATGCCGAGGTTCGGCGGATAACCGCGATGCGGTTATCCGCCCTACGCCGCGCGTCGGTACAGGCCCTTGCCTCCAGCCGCCATTGGTAGGGCGAATAGCGCCACAGGCGCTATCCGCCGATATACCGAGATTCGGCGGATAACCGCGATGCGGTTATCCGCCCTACGCCGTGCGTCGATACAGGCCAGCCTCCATGCTTGCCTCCAGGCCGCCACGGGCGCTTCCGCCGATGTGCCTACGCGGGACCTGGGTGTTCCTCGCCGGGGTAGCGCAGCAGGTCGATCACGGTGCTCAACGCCGCCGGGTGGTTGCGGCGGTTCGGATAATAGAGATGGAAACCGGGAAAGGGGGCGCACCAATCCGCCAGGACCCGTTCCAGGCGGCCGGCGGCGAGGTGCTCGGCGACTTCCTCCTCGATGGCGAAGGCAATCCCGACATCGGCCAGCGCCGCCTGTAGCATCAGGCGCGGGTCGTCGAGGACCAGCGGTCCGCTCACGGCCACCGAAAGCGCTTTCGTGCCCTTGCTGAATTGCCATTTGTAAAGCTCTCCGGAAGACACCTTGCGCCAGCCGATGCAACGGTGGCCGAGCAATTCCTCCGGGCTACCCGGCCTGCCTTGCCGTCGGAAGTAGGCCGGGGTCGCGACGATGGCCAAGCGCAGGTCCGGGCCGACCCGCACGGCGCGCATGCCGTGCTGGAGGTCTTCGCCGAGGCGGATGCCGGCGTCGAAACCGGCTTCGACGATATTGGCGAAACCCTCGTCCGCCACCACTTCCAGGGTGATGCCGGGATAGTCGCGGGCCAGTTCGCCGAAACGTGGCGCGAGGACGAGACCGATGGCGTTTCGCGGTGCGTTGATTCGTACCAGGCCGTGAGGCGTTTCGCGAAAGCGGTTAAGGCTGTCCAGCGCGGCGGCGATGTCTTCGAACGCCGGGTCCAGGTGTGCCAGCAGGTGCTCGCCGGCCTCGGTCGGCGAGACGTTGCGAGTGGTGCGGTTGAGCAGGCGGATGCCGAGCTGGGTTTCCAGTTCGCGCAGGGTGTGGCTGAGCGTCGGCGGGGTTACGCCGAGGGTGGCGGCGGCGCGGCGGAAACTGCGTTCGCGAGCGATGGCGACGAAGGCGGCGAGACCGGCGAGATCGGGCTTCTTCATTGGATTATTAAAATAACTCGATCAATGAAAGAGATTTTTCCAGGATAGTTAGCTATTCGGCAGCAATATAGCATCGTCGGGAAACCTGGCTCATGAACAGGGTGGGGCCGGGGAAACCGCTCTTTTCAGAGCCCTCCGACGAGGTCGTACGATGCAGCATGTCCGTCTTGGCAACAGCGGCCTGAAAGTCTCCCGACTCTGCCTGGGGTGCATGACCTATGGCGATCCGGCGTGGCGTCCATGGGTGCTGGACGAGGAACGGGCGCGTCCGTTCATTCGCGAGGCGCTGGAAGCCGGGATCGACTTCTTCGACAGTGCCGATATCTATTCCACCGGCGAGAGTGAGCGGATCCTCGGACGCGCGCTCAGGGACTTCGCGCAGCGCGAGGACCTGGTAATCGCCACCAAGGCGTTCTTTCCCATGAGCGACAGGCCCAACGCCTGCGGCTTGTCGCGCAAGCATCTGCTTGCCAGCGTGGATGCCTCGCTGCGGCGGTTGGGTACGGACTACCTGGATCTCTTCGTGATCCATCGCTTCGATCCGGAAACCCCGATCGAGGAAACCTGCGAAACCCTCGACAGCCTGGTGCGTGCCGGCAAGGTCCGTTACCTCGGCGCCTCGTCGATGCCGGCCTGGCGCTTCATGAAGATGCTCGCCTTCCAGCGCCACCACGGCCTGGCGCAATTCATCTCGATGCAGAGCCAGTACAACCTGATCGTTCGCGAGGACGAGGAGGACCTCGTTCCGCTGTGCCGGGAAGAGGGGATCGCGTTGACGCCCTGGTCGCCGCTGGCGCGTGGGCTGCTGGCCGGAGCGCGAAGCGCCGGCACGCTGCGGACCCGGACGGACGAACAGGCCCCGCGCTGGTACGGCGGCAGGGAGGAAGTCGAGTCGACCCTTGGCGCGTTGGAGAAACTCGCCGCTGCCCGCGGGCTTCCACCGGCGCAACTCGCCCTGGCCTGGCTGCTTGGCCGGAACGGTGTCGCCGCGCCGATCGTCGGCCTGTCCAGGCCGCATCACCTCGAGGATGCCCTCGCGGCGCTGACGCTGGACCTCGCCGAAGAGGAGTGCGCCACGCTGGAGGCGCCGCTCACGGTGCGCGCCCGGACCCCGCGCTGGTAGGGCGCACATCGACGGAGAAAGCATGATGAGACGACAGGCTTCCGTGTTGCTGCTGGTATCCATGGTATCGGCGACCGTCTTGCCGGTTTTCGCCCGTGCGCCGGGCGAGCGCGAGCCGTCCTGCGCCGCGACGAGCATCGTCCTGCCAGCGGGGGCCCGGTATCCCAACGGCATCGCCCATGCCGCCGATGGAACGCTGTACGTCGGTCTGGTCACCAGCGGGCGCATCCTGCGCAAGCCTCCCGGGGGCGAGTGGGAAACCTTCTTCGCCGGCAGCCCGGCGATCTTCGCTGCCACCGCGCTGCGGCTGGACGAGCCGCGTGGCCTGCTCTGGGGAAATTCGCCGGACTTCCTACCCGCTGGCCGGCGCCGGCCGCATGGGGTGTTCGCCCTGGATCTCGCGACCGGTGCCGTGCGCCGATATCTGACCCTGCCCGGCGACGGGATGGGCAACGATCTCGCGGTGGCGCCGGACGGAACGGTCTACCTGAGCGAAACCCGGGATGGCAGCCTGATGCGGCTGCGGCCCGGGGAACCGGCGTTCCAGGTGTTGCTGCGCGACAGCCGCCTGGCCGGCCCCGGCGGCCTGGGCGCGGCGGGCATCGTCCGGGTGGACGACGACACCCTGCTGGTCGGCAACTTCGGTAGCGGGGCGATCCATGTCGTCGAAGGGGTCGCCACGCGTCCGCGGCTGCGCGAGATGGAGCTGCCCCGAACGCTGGAGAATCCGGACGGCATGGCGCTGGCTCCGGACGGCTCGCTGATCGTGCTGGAGAACGCCATCCGCAGCGGCGCCGGCAAGGTGCTGCGGATCGCCGAGCCGCTCGCTCCAGGGCGGCGCGGCATCGAAGTGATACGCGAGGGCCTGGAGTCGCCGGTCAACCTGACCGTCACCGGACAGGGTTGCGCCTATGTCAGCGAGTCCCGCATTCGCCACCGCCTGTTGCCGGGGCGCGAGGGCGAGGTGCCGGCGCGTTTCCTGATCCACCGGCTGCCCCTGGACGCGGCCGGGGGCGGTTGATCGGCCGCTCAGGCGTTGGCGAAACGACCCTCCAGATAGGCGATGATCTCGCTGGATTCGTACATCCAGCGCACCTGGCCGTTTTCCTCGATGCGCAGGCACGGCACCTTGACCTTGCCGCCGCCTTCCAGCAAAGCCTGGCGGGCCTGCGGATCGTTCATGGCGTCCTTGAGTTGCATCGGCAGGTTCAGCCGGTGCATGGCGCGGCGTGTCTTCACGCAGAACGGACAGGCGCGGAACTGGTAGAGCGACAGGTTCCGCAGCGCCCGCTCGACCTCGGCCTGGGCCTCGGCGCTGCGCTGCAGCTTGCGGGGGCGGCTGACGAAGTCGGCGAGGATAATCGCCTGACCCAGTCCGTTACGTACTGCCTTGAGCAACATGGCGTGTGCCTCGCGGGAAAACCGCCAGTTTACGTGGCGGTTCCGGGCATGGGGAGTCCTTCCGTCTCCTGTGCAGATTTCTTTACGGCTGGGCGTCTCGGGAATCTTTCTGCCGGCTGCTTGTTTTTTGGCGAATCGTCCGGATATTCCTTTCGAGGCCAGGGCGACGGTTCCCTTGCCCGCGCTCCTGTGTTAATTAAATCAAACGAAAACGACAATAACCCCACTTCTTCAGAGAGTCTTTATGTCGCTCCGCATCTGTATCCTGGAAACCGATATCCTTCGTCCCGAGCTGATCGAGCGCTACGAAGGCTACGGCCGGATGTTCCAGCAACTGTTCGCCAAGCAACCGATCGCCGCCGAATTCGTCATCTACAACGTGGTGGAGGGGCGCTATCCGGCGGACGACGAGCGCTTCGACGCCTACCTGGTGACCGGCAGCAAGGCCGACTCCTTCGGTCCCGACCCGTGGATCCAGACCCTGAAGACCTTCCTCCTGGACCGCTACGAGCGCGGCGACAAGCTCCTCGGCGTGTGTTTCGGCCACCAGTTGCTGGCCCTGCTGCTCGGTGGCAAGGCCGAGCGCGCCAGCCAGGGCTGGGGCATGGGCATCCACCAGTACCAGTTGAACGAACGGGCCGACTGGATGAGCCCGGCGCTGCCGGACCTGACCCTGTTGATCAGCCACCAGGACCAGGTCACCCGGCTGCCGGAAAACGCGCGGGTGATCGCTTCCAGCGACTTCTGTCCCTATGCCGCCTACGCCATCGGCGACCAGGTGCTGTGCTTCCAGGGGCATCCCGAGTTCGTCCACGACTACTCCCGCGAACTGCTCGAACTGCGCCAGCAGCACCTGGGCGAGGAACTCTATCGCAAGGGGGTCGATAGCCTGGCGGGGGACCACCAGGGCACCGTCGTCGCCGAATGGATGATGCGTTTCGTCGCGCGCCAGCCGACCGGCGCCTGAGCCGGCTCCGCGCCATGCGAGCGCCGCCAGCCTCCCGGGGTTGGCGGCGTTTTCGTTTCAGGCCGGGCAGTCGAGGATGAAGCGCTCCGGGATCCAGCGCTGCGGGCGTGCCGGCGGGGTGCCGCTCTGCAGCTTCAGCGCCAGGTTGGCCGCCAGCGCGCGGACCATCGCCTGGTTGCATTCGATGGTGCGCGCCAGTGCGCCTGCCGAGCCTTGGGCGAGGCCGAGTAGCGAGTAGCCATTGGTCAATATCGCCAGGGCGGCGACGATCCAGAATTTCCGTGTTTGCCTTCTCATGCTGTTTCCCGGGAAAGAAGCCGGCGTTCAACCGGCGCGTCGACTGTTCAACCCCGAGAGCAGGCCTGGCAGGGCCTGGCCGATCTGGTTGGAGAAGGTCGTGGCGGTGTCGTTGTCCGGTGTGGCGTTCCTGGCGCTTTCGGCGCCGGCGACGAGGCTCAGCACGACCAGCATGAGGATGGCGTACAGACCCAGGGTGGCCAGGGCGGTGTTGCGGGCGTAATGGCGTGGGCTGCGACGTTTCATGGCGGCTTCCGTGATCGATACCTCGGATGGGCATAGGATCGCGGAGAAGAATTCGATTGGATAACGAATTGTCGCGCTATTAACTATCGACAGAAATGATGCTTTGGCCGAACGACCGGTACGGGTTGCGGGGCCCGGGTTCGGGCCCGATGGATCAGGACGAAGTCGGCGCGAGCAGGCGATCGACCACCTGCCGGGCTCGCTCGAAGGAGGGGTAGCCGCTGCGCGCGACCGGCAGCTCGGCGTAGGCCTGGCGATAGGTCTCGGCCTTGGGAATGTCGGCGCGCGGCAACAGGAAGGGCTCGGCGTAGATCTTGTAGAGCATCGCGTTGGCCAGCGGGTAGCGTCGCTCGGCGGAACGTTCGAGGAGGCGGGTGATGCGCTCGCAATCGCTGGTCTGGCCGTCGCGGCGAGCGATCAGCACGGCCTGGTAGAAGTCCGCCTCGCCGCTGCGGTCGTCGCGCGCCGCGCGCTCCAGCAGGGCCTGGGCCAGCGGCAGGCGATCGCGGTCGTTGGCGACGATGATCAGTTTCGCCTGCAGCATGTCGTTCTCGTACAGCAGTTTTTCCCTGTCGCTGTCCTGGCGGCAGGTGGCGCAGCTTGCCAACAGCGGGATCAGGCAAAGTGCAATCCATTTCGGCATGGCGGTTGTTTCCTTGTCATGGATGAGACGGCACGAGGCTGGAATCCAATGGAGAGGCGAGGCGCCTCCAAGGTTCCCTCGCATGCAGTCTAGTCGGCCCGTAGCGGATGGGACCGGCCGTCTTTGATACGCATCAACTGGCGCCGGCGGGCAAGGCGTACGGTGAAAGATGCAGGGCGGCGCACGAAGCGCCTGTCCCGAAGCCAAGAAGGAAACGCTCATGATTCGTGAAGTTGAAGGTGACATTCTGCTTTCCGGGGCCCAGGTGATCGCCCACGGCATCGCGCCCCAGGACCATTTCGACAGCGGCCTGGCCCTCGCCTTGCGCGAACGCTGGCCGTCGATGGTTCGCGACTACCGGCATGCCGCCCATGCCAGGGCGCCCGAGCCGGGCGGCATCTGGGTCTGGGCCGGGGTCGACGAGCAGGGCAAGACCCAGTGCATCGTCAACCTGATCACCCAGGGCATGCTGCACAGCGGTCGCAGCGCCAAGCCGGGCAAGGCGAGCCTGGAGGATGTCGGCCATGCCCTGCGCGAGCTGGCCCGCTATGTGCGCAGCGAAGGGGTGAGCAGCCTGGCTCTGCCCTGCGTGGCGACGGGAGTGGGCGGGCTGGACTGGTCCGAGGTCAAGCCGCTGGTGGTTCGCCACCTGGGCGACCTGGAGATCCCGGTGATTCTCTACGAGGTCTATCGCAAGGGCGTGGCGGCCGAGGAAAAGCTGGCCTGAACGAGAAGCCCGGCGTGAGCCGGGCTTTTCAGGGTTGCGGGGAAAAGAAAAACGTTCCTGGCAGGCGGCGTTCAACCCTGCGCATCGGTGTCGCTCGCGGTTGGCGCCGTGGCCTGTTGCTGCTGGGCCTGCTCGATGGCGTGCTGGTTCAGTTGGACCATGCGGTTTTCCATCAGGCTGGATTCGTCGGCGAAGCTGGCTTGCACTGCGAGGGTGGTAGCCATGCCGAGGAGAATGGCGGCGAAGACGTTGCGTTTCATGATGACCTCCGGTTTTCCTTGGGAATGTCACCAGGATAATCCGTAATAATTTTTTAAAAATAGCAGTTATGGAGAGTTACCTTTGCGTAATAAGTAATTATTGGGCGCAAAAAAGCCCGGTACCAACCGGGCTTTCGCTGGCGCGGGCCTTAGCCCAGGTGCTTCTTGTCCAGCTCGATCGCCTGGTCGAGGGTTTCCAGCAGTGCCTTGCGCACCTTGAGCTTGGTATTGCGATGCGCGGTCATGTTGAGTTTCTTCAACTGCTGGGCCGCTGCACGCGCGCTTTCCTGCAACTGGTCGGCGCTGACCAGGGTGTCGAGGAAGCCGGCATCCACCGCAGCGGCCGGACTGAACATCTCGGCATTGATGACCGAGCGGGTGAACGCCGACTTGCGCAGGCGATCGCGGGCCAGTTCGATGCCGACATGGTGCATGGTCATGCCGATGGCGACTTCGTTCAGGCCGATCTGGAACGGCCCGTCGACGCCGATCCGGTAGTCGGCCGAGAGCAGCAGGAAGGCGCCCTTGGCTACCGCGTGCCCGGGGCAGGCGACGATCACCGGATAGGGATGGGAGAGCAGGCGGCGAGCCAGGGTCGAGCCGGCGGCGACCAGGTTGACGGCATTCTCCGGGCCGGAGGTCATGACCTTCAGGTCGTAGCCACCGGAGAGGATGCCCGGCTGGCCGGTGACGATGACCACGGCCTTGTCCTGCAGGGCCTGGTCGAGAGCCTGGTTGAAGGCGTCGATCACCGCCGGGGAGATGGCGTTCACCTTGCCGTTGTTGAGGGTCAGGGTGGCGATGCCGTCTTCGAACTGGTAGCTGATCAACTCGCTCATGGCAGGATTCCTTTTGGTGGAGTGGCGCAGACCTTACTGATGGGCGTCGTCGGCGTAAAGCGCTTTGGCTGACCCGCGGGTCATGCGTGATTGTGCTTGCGCGGGCCTCCCGAGCAGGGCTCCAGTGACGCCTGCGCGTTCCTGGCAGAAGAAACGGTTGAGTCTGGCCGGGGAAGACAGCAATATGGGCCCTATCGTTAGTCCGGCCTTGCATGCGGTGCAGGTCACCCGTTTCGAGGATGTCCGCCAGGCGCGCTCAGCCGCCGGGACGAGAACGGACGAAGTTATCCGGCGGCCTGCTGAAGGCCGGTACGCGGGGGCATCCTCGCGAGGAACCCTATCAATCAGGTGCGGGTCGGGTTACGAACCCGTTGAGGAGATCCAAAGTGAGCGAGTCCCTGTCCATCCATCATGACGTGGGCGGCCATCAGTTCGAGACGACGGTGGATGGCCATCGTGCCTATCTGGCGTATATGGACCTGGGCAAGCAGACGCTGGACATCTACCGGACCTTCGTACCGGATTCGCTGCGGGGTCGCGGTATCGCCGCCGCGCTGACCGAACACGCCCTGCAGTACGCCGACCGCATGGGCTACAGCGTGATCCCGTCCTGCTCCTACGTGGAGCGTTACATCGAGCGTCGCCAGCGTCAGGCCGATCCGGCCGCCTGAGCAGGCGCGCAATGAAAAACGCCGGGCATCAGCCCGGCGTTTTCGTTTCCGCCTCGCTCAGCCGCGCTGGCGTTTCGGCAGCACGTCCTTGAGCTTGGCGTGCATGCTGCGGATGCTCTTCTCGGTGGTCGCCCAGTCGATGCATGCATCGGTGATGGAGACGCCGTACTGAAGTTGGTCGAGATCCTTCGGAATCGGCTGGCTGCCCCAGCCCAGGTGGCTTTCCACCATCAGGCCGACGATCGAGTTGTTGCCTTCGACGATCTGGTTGCTGACGTTGTCCATCACCAGCGGTTGCAGGGCCGGGTCCTTGTTGGAGTTGGCGTGGCTGCAGTCGACCATGATGTTCAGCGGGATTTTCGCCTTGTTCAGGTCCTGCTCGCAGAGCGCGACGCTGACTGAATCGTAGTTCGGCTTGCCGTTGCCGCCGCGCAACACCACGTGACCATAGCGGTTGCCCTTGGTGGTGACGATGGATACGCCGCCCTGCTGGTTGATGCCGAGGAAGCGATGCGGGCTGGAGACCGACTGCAGGGCATTGATCGCCACGGTCAGGCTGCCATCGGTGCCGTTCTTGAAGCCGACCGCGGAAGACAGGCCGGAGGCCATCTCGCGGTGGGTCTGCGATTCGGTGGTACGGGCGCCGATCGCCGACCAGCTGATCAGGTCCTGCAGGTACTGCGGGGAAATCGGGTCGAGCGCTTCGGTGGCGGTGGGCAAGCCTTTCTCGGCGAGGTCGCGGAGCAGTTGGCGACCGATGTGCAGGCCATCCTGGATCTTGAACGAGTCGTCCAGGTACGGATCGTTGATCAGGCCTTTCCAGCCCACCGTGGTACGCGGCTTCTCGAAGTACACGCGCATCACCAGGAACAGCGTATCCGCCACTTCGGCCGCGAGCGCCTTGAGGCGGTCGGCGTATTCGTGGGCGGCCTTGATGTCGTGGATGGAGCAGGGGCCGATCACCACGAACAGACGGTGGTCCTTGCCATCCAGGATGTCGCGCACCACCTGGCGACCATGGGCCACGGTCTGCAGGGCCTTGTCGGTCAGGGGAATTTCACGCTTGAGCTGCTCCGGCGTGATCAGGGTCTCGTTGGAGGCAACGTTAAGGTCGTCGATCTGTAAATCAGCCATCGTGGTACTCAATCAGGTCACGGGCGCCGGCCGCCGGGAGGCCCCCTGCGAAAGGGCGCAGGCATGAAGTTCGCAAACGGGGAGACGAACCTTAACGTGTCGGGCCGGGCCTAGACAATGGGCGGGACGCGGTTCGCCGGTGTTTTCCCCGCTCTGCGCACGTTTTCTTCGTTGCTCCGGGCCAAGGCTGCCAGCGGAGTTGCAGGTGAGGCCGCCGCGGACGATATTGTGCAGGTGCTGCGGAGGGGCGCGCCTTGCGCGTATCCGCTGGCCGAGGAGGGCGCCAGCGCTATCGCAGGAGCCGAAGCCTACGGATGATGGTCGGGCCCCATTTCTTCCTTTCTATCGAGGTCAGCAGCGTGCCGTCCCTGGAACTCACCGATCTGGACGCCGACCGGCAGTTGCTTGCCCTGGAAGGGGTTTCGCTGTTGGTATTCACCAGCGAAGGCTGCGCGTCGTGCCGCTGGGCCCGGCGCCATCTCCCCGCGATGGACCTGCCCATCGAGCGCCTGTGCTGGGTGGACGCCGGCCGCAATGGCGGCCTGGTGGAACGCTACGGCGTCTTTCACCTGCCGGCCCTGTTCATGGTCCGCGACGGCCGCTTCCATGGCGCACTGAACGTTCCGCTGCACCAGGAAGCCTTGCGGGGTGCGGTGCTGGCGGGGTCGACCGCTTTACCTGAGGAGTTGCCCTGATGGATTCAAAGCAGCAACGGATCGGCGTCATCGGTACGGGAGCCATCGGCGGCTTCTATGGACTGATGCTGGCGCATGCCGGTCACGACGTGCATTTTCTCCTGCGCAGCGAGTTCGAGGCGGTCAATCGCGCCGGACTCAGCCTGAATAGTGCGGTGCATGGCTCCCGGCGCCTGGCACCGGTCCAGGCCTACCATTCGGCGCAGGACATGCCGCCCTGCGACTGGTTGCTGGTGGGCGCCAAGACCACCGGCAATGACGAACTGGCACCCCTGATCCGCGCAGCGGCGGCGCCGGGTGCCAAGGTTCTGCTGCTGCAGAACGGTCTGGGCGTGGAGGAGCGGCTGCGGCCGTTGCTGCCGGAAAGCCTGCATCTGTTGGGCGGCCTCTGCTTCATCTGTGTGCATCGCGGCGAACCGGGCGTGATCGAGCACCAGGCCTACGGCGGAGTGAATCTCGGCTATCATTCCGGACCGGCCGACGAGCGACGCCGGCGCGAGATCGTCGAGGAGGGTGCCGCGCTGTTCCGCGAGTCCGGGCTGGAGTCCACGGCGATGCCCGACCTGGAGCAGGCGCGCTGGCAGAAGCTGGTCTGGAACATCCCCTACAACGGGCTGTCGGTATTGCTGAAGAGCAGCACCGCGCCGCTGATGGCCAACGCGGACAGTCGGTCGCTGATCGAGGCGATCATGGAGGAAGTCATCGGGGCTGCCGGCGCCTGCGGCTTCATCCTGCCTGAGGGCTATGCGGACCAACTGTTGGCGGCGACCGAGCGGATGCCCGACTATCGGCCGAGCATGTACCACGACTTCGCCCATGGGCGGCCACTGGAGCTGGCGGCGATCTATGCCGCGCCCCTGGCCCGCGCTGCTGCTGCGGGCTACCGGATGCCCAGGGTCGAGGCGCTGCACCAGGCGTTGCGCTTCCTCGAAGCGCAACCGCGCTGAAGGGCCGAGCGCGGCGACCAGCCGGCGCCGCGCTCGCAGGGAGAAAAGGGATTTACCCCAACGGGCCGGAAAAAGCCCGAAACAGCAGGGAACGCTAGGAGAATGGATGCTTGCTGCTAATCTGCTAATGAGGCCCGCCGCGCAGGCTGTCGAGGAGGCCGCATGATTCGTTCGATTCTCTATGCCACCGATCTGGGGCTCTATGCTCCCTATGTCCTGCAACACGCCCTGTCGCTGACCCGCGCCTACAACGCCGAGCTCTATGTCGTCCATGTGGTGGAGCCCCTCGGGCTGTTCGCCGAGTCGGTCCTGCAGACCTACCTTGACACCGAGCGTCTCCAGGACCTGCGGGCGCAAGGGCTGGACAACGTCATGGAAAGCATCGAGAAGCGGGTCCTGGAAGGGTTTCGCGATGAACTCGGCGAGTTGCCCCAGGATGCGGCGCTGGTCAAGAGCGTGCGGGTGGTGCAGGGCGACCCGCCGCAGATGATCCTCGATGAGGCGGAAAAGCTGGCCGTGGACCTGATCGTCGCCGGCAGCCATAGCCACGGCACCCAGCTCGACACGCCGCTGGGCCGGACTGCCGCGCGTCTGGTGCAACTGGCGGAGGTACCGGTGTACCTGGTGCCGATGTTGCAGCACCGTAGTCGCGACCTGTAGGCCAGCGGTCGGCTGGTGAAAAAGCGTGCAAAATCAAAAAAAACGTCTAATTTTATTCCTCAAACCATTAATATGGTTATATACCTTCGGTTCTTGATCGCCGGTCGCGACAACCTTTTCGAGGAATCTCCATGAAGCTTCAGCAATTGCGCTATATCTGGGAGGTTGCGCACCACGACCTCAACGTCTCCGCCACGGCGCAGAGCCTCTATACTTCGCAGCCGGGCATCAGCAAGCAGATCCGCCTGCTGGAGGACGAACTGGGCGTCGAGGTGTTCGCTCGCAGCGGCAAGCACCTGACCCGTGTGACGCCGGCGGGGGAGCGGATCATCCATACCGCCGGCGAGATTCTGCGCAAGGTCGAGAGCATCAAGCAGATCGCCCAGGAATTCTCCAACGAGAAGAAGGGCACGCTGTCCATCGCCACTACCCACACCCAGGCGCGCTATGCGCTGCCCAACGTGATCAGCGGCTTCATCAAGCAGTACCCGGACGTCTCCCTGCACATGCACCAGGGCACGCCGATGCAGATCGCCGAAATGGCCGCCGACGGCACCGTCGACTTCGCCATCGCCACCGAGGCGCTGGAGTTGTTCGGCGACCTGATCATGATGCCCTGCTACCGCTGGAATCGCTGCGTCATCGTGCCCCACGGGCATCCGCTGACCAAGCTGCCGAAACTGACCCTGGAAGCCCTGGCCGAGCAGCCGATCGTCACCTACGTGTTCGGCTTCACCGGCCGCTCCAAGCTCGACGAAGCCTTCAGCCAGCGCGGCCTGGTGCCCAAGGTGGTATTCACCGCGGCCGATGCCGACGTGATCAAGACCTACGTGCGGTTGGGCCTGGGGGTCGGCATCGTGGCGCACATGGCGGTCGATCCGAAGCTCGACAACGACCTGGTGATCCTCGACGCCAGCCACCTGTTCGAGTCCAGCGTGACCAAGATCGGCTTCCGCCGCGGCACCTTCCTGCGCGGCTTCATGTGCGACTTCATCGAGAAATTCGCTCCGCACCTGACCCGCGAGCTGCTGGCCAAGGCCGTGCAATGCCACAACAAGGCCGAGCTGGACGAGTTGTTCGACGGCATCGAACTGCCGGTCTACTGATCGCCTCGGCCCATGAAAAAGCCCGGCCTGGTGCCGGGCTTTTTCATGGCTGGCCCTCAGAGCATGTCGAGATTGTCGCGACCGGCCAGCCTGGCCAGCGCTTCGCGATCAGCGTCCGCGGACTGCTCGGCTCGCGGTTCGAGGACTTCATGGAGGAAGCTCATGAACACGGTGTAGACCTGTTCGCGCCCGTCGTCGTGGCGAACCACGAAGAACGGCGCGGTCTCTACGCCATATTGGGCGGCGACCATCCAGCCTGCGCTGTTCGGGTCGCGTTCGTCGGCCACCAGGGTGCGATGGATGCGCGGCAGGTAGCCGCCTTGTTCCAGGCGTTGCCGGACTTCCTTGCACTTGCGGCAGTCCTCGCCGTTGGCGAGGACTTTCTTGACCATGGTGATGCGCATGCTGGGTCTCCGCTCGGGGTTCGACCCGCACTTTACCCCGATTGCATACGCTCTATCGACGGTTTCAGGCCTTGCTGATCAGGTTGCCGGCGTGCAGCCCGCACTCCTTGTGGGTGGCTTCCTCCCACCACCAGCGGCCCTCGCGCTCGTGCTGGTTGGGCAGCACCGGACGGGTGCAGGGTTCGCAGCCGATGCTGATATAGCCGCGTTCGTGCAGGCTGTTGTAGGGCAGTTCGAGCATGCGGATATAGCCCCAGACCTCCTCGCTGGTCATGGACGACAGCGGGTTGAATTTGTACAGCGGCTTTTCCGGCGTGGAAAAGGCACCGTCGATTTCCAGCACCGCCACCTGGCTGCGCGTGCCGGGGCTCTGGTCGCGGCGTTGGCCGGTGGCCCAGGCGCGCACGCCGGCGAGCTTGCGCTTGAGCGGTTCGATCTTGCGGATGCCGCAGCACTCGCCGTGGCCGTCCCGGTAGAAGCTGAACAGGCCCTTTTCCTTCACCAGGGGTTCGAGCAGGCGCGGGTCGGGGGAAAGCACGTCGATGGCGATGCCGTAGTGTTCGCGGACCTGGTCGATGAAACGATAGGTTTCCGGGTGCAGGCGACCGGTGTCGAGGCTGAACACCTTCACGTTGCGGTTGAGCTTCCAGGCCATGTCTACCAGGACGACGTCCTCGGCGCCGCTGAAGGAGATCCACAGCTCGTCGCCGAAGTGCTCGAAGGCGGCTTTCAGGATGTCCTGGGGGGATTTGTCGGCAAGGCTGGAGGCGAGGGCGGGAAGGTCGAAAGGCTGGCTCATCGGGCTGGGGTCCTGGTGCTGGGCGGCGCTGTTGCGCTCTGTGGCGGGAATGGTAGCAAAGGGCGGCATATGGCCCTAAATAACCATTTACCCCTGTCGACCTTGATTCCAGGAATAAGCCGGCGTTGCCTTGCCCTCGGCGAGGGGCTAGAGTGCCGCGTCCGTCGTCACCCCATCGTTCAGAGAATTTCGAGGAGAGTCCTGTGGAAATTGCCTGTCTTGACCTGGAAGGCGTGCTGGTTCCGGAAATCTGGATCGCGTTCGCGGAAAAAACCGGTATCGACGCCTTGAAGGCGACCACCCGGGACATTCCGGACTACGACGTGCTGATGAAGCAGCGCCTGCGCATCCTCGACGAACATGGCCTGAAGCTGGGCGACATCCAGGAGGTGATCGCCACCCTGAAGCCGCTGGAGGGGGCGGTGGAATTCGTCGACTGGCTGCGCGAGCGCTTCCAGGTGGTGATCCTCTCCGACACCTTCTACGAGTTCTCCCAGCCGCTGATGCGCCAGCTGGGCTTCCCGACCCTGTTGTGCCACAAGCTGGAGATCGACGACAGCGACCGGGTGGTCGGCTATCAATTGCGCCAGAAGGATCCCAAGCGGCAGTCGGTGATCGCCTTCAAGAGCCTCTACTACCGGGTGATCGCCGCAGGCGACTCCTACAACGACACCACCATGCTTTCCGAGGCCCACGCCGGCATCCTGTTCCATGCCCCGGAAAACGTGATCCGCGAGTTTCCCCAGTTCCCCGCGGTGCATACCTACGAAGACCTCAAGCGCGAGTTCCTCAAGGCTTCCAGCCGTTCGCTGAGTCTGTAGCCGCGCCGCCGATGAAAGAGCCCGCGGAACGCGGGCTCTTTTCTATTCCGGGGACGCTGTCCCGGCCATCCCTTCCAGGGTTTCCAGCAGCACCCGGACCTTGTCCAGGGTTTCCTGGTACTCGTCCTCCCAGTGCGAGTCGGCGACGATGCCGCCGCCGCCCCAGCAACTGACCTGGCCGTTCCTGACCAGCAGGGTGCGGATGGCGATCGAGCTGTCCATCTCGCCGCGCACGTCGAGGTAGAACAGGCTGCCGCAGTAGATGCCGCGTCGGCTCGGTTCCAGTTCGTCGATGATCTGCATGGCGCGAATCTTCGGCGCGCCGGTGATCGAGCCGCCGGGGAAGCTGCCTTCCAGCAGGTCGAGGGCGTCCTTGCCCGGCGCCAGTTCGCCGGTGACGCTGCTCACCAGGTGATGCACGTTGGGATAGCTTTCCAGGGCGAACAGCTCCGGTACCCGTACGCTGCCAGGTTGGCAACTGCGTCCGATGTCGTTGCGCAGCAGGTCGACGATCATCAGGTTTTCCGCGCGGTCCTTGGGGCTGGCCAGCAGCGACGCCGCCAGCGCCATGTCCTCCTCGGGGGTCTTGCCGCGCGGGCGGGTGCCCTTGATCGGCCGGGTTTCCACCTTGCCCTTGCCGAGCTTGAGGAAGCGCTCCGGCGACAGGCTGAGGATCGCGCCGTCGGCCAGTCGCAGGTAGCCGGAGAACGGCGTCGGGCAGGCCTCGCGCAGGGCGCGATAGGCCGGCCACGGCGAGCCGCTGCAAGCGGCCTGGAAGCGCTGGCTATAGTTCACCTGGTAGCAGTCGCCTGCCTGGATGTAGTCCTGGATGCGGCGGATCGCCTGCCGATAGTCGGATGCGCTGATGCTCCGTCGGAATTTTCCCAGAAGCTTGAAGTTGCCGGCCGCGCCTTGCGCTTCCTCGCTGAACAGGGCGATCAGGCGCTGGCGTTCGCGCTCGTCCAATCGCGGGTGGAATACCAGTTGGCTGGTGCCGGCCTGGTGGTCGCTGATCAGCGCCCAGGCATACAGGCCGACGGAGGCCAGCGGCAGGCCCAGGTCATCGCGGGCGTGTTCGCCGATGCGCTCGATGCGCCGACCCAGGTCGTAGGATAAATAGCCCAGCAGACCGCCGGCGAAGGGCAGTTCGTACGGCGCTGGCAGCTGCGCGGGGCCCAGGCTTCCGGCCGCTTCGCGTAGGCGGGCGAAGAAGCGGTTGGCCGATTCGTCGGGCAGCGGCGCCAGTTCTGCCAATGGCCAGGCGCTCATAAGGTCATAGCGTCCACGGGTAGCGATGGGGCGACCCGAATCGAGCATCACCGCACCGGGCGCCTCATGGATGATGGCAAAGAGACAGCTTGGGTCGCTATGGTAGGGCAGGGGGTGAACATGACAACTGGGCATGGAAAGTGGGGGTAGTGGGACAGTCAGGAATTCTAGTTCGCCGGAATCGTCGATCCTAGAGCCATTTCTTCAGTTTACGTAAGAAGGGTGATCTGCTAATTATGGAAATATCCCACGGAGATTTGGCTCCGTACCACAATGATAATGACACAGGGATACAGGCCGTGGATGCAGTACAGGATCCAGCAGCCGGCAGCCTTTCGCGCTCCAGAATAGTGCCGCCTCAGGTGCCAGCCGAATATTCTCTTCGCCCCGCGATCCGCAACCTGCTGGATCGCAATCCCCATTCACGCGTTCTGATGTTTTCCGCACCTGCCGGCTTCGGCAAGACCTGCGCGCTCGCCGCCCTGGCCAGGGAGCGCACTGTAGCAGACCAGGCGGTGGCCTGGCTCTCGCTTGCCGAAGAAGACGACGACCCCGCCCGTTTCTGCCGGCAGCTGATCGAGGCGCTGGGCGAAGCCGTGCCGCAGCTTGGCGACGACGCCCAGACCTACCTGCAGAACACCATGCGGGTCCCGGTGGTGGCGGTGATCGAAAGCCTGCTCGGCGATCTCGATCGCTATGCGCGGCCGTTGCTGCTGGTGCTCGACGACCTGCACCTGGTTAGCAACCCGGACATCTTCACCGGCCTCAACCGCCTGGTGCAGTACGCGCCGCCCGGGCTGGTCCTGGCCCTGGGCACGCGTTCGCAGCCGGCGCTGAGCCTGGCTACCTGGCGGGCCAAGGGGCTGTTGCTGGAAATCGGCCTCGAGGAGCTGCGCCTCGGCTTCGAGGAAACCCGCGAATACCTCGAGCGCAGCGGTCTCTATCTGGACGAGCCCTGCCTGAAGGCGCTCTATGGCCAGACCGAAGGCTGGGTGGTGGGCGTGCATCTCGTCAGCCTGTGGCTGCGCCAGCAACCGCAGGTGCAGGAAATGGCCCTGCTCGACGGCGACAAGCAGGCGGTCAGCGCCTATCTGCTGGCGGCGGTCTTCGAACGCTTGCCTGGCGACCTGCAGGAAGCGCTGCTGGCCCTTGGCGTTGCCAGCCAATTGAGCGGCGACCTGGCCAACGCCCTGACCGGGCGCCAGGACGGCCAGGCGCTGCTGGAGCGCCTGGAGTCCATGCAATTGTTCCTCCTGCCGCTGGATCGCGAACGCCAGTGGTATCGCTTCCACCTGCTGTTCGCCGACTTCCTCCGCAACCGCCTGCGCGACTCCGATCCGGACCGTTTCAAGCAACTGCATTTCAACGCCAGCCTGTGGTTCACCAACCACCACATGCCGACGTTCGCCATCGAGCATGCCTGTGCGGCGGAAGACCCGGAGATGATCGCCGCGCTGGTCGACGGATGCGGACTGGAGCTGATCAACCGCGGCCAGCTCAGCCTGATCTACCGTTGGCGCAAGCATGTGCCGGACGAAATCGCCGAGCGCTATCCGATCCTGGTCCTTACCGATGTCTGGTCGCGGGCCAGCGACCTCAGCCTGGGCGAGGCCAACCGGATCATCGACGAACTGCTGGCGCGCTGGGGGGAGAGCCGCGGCGACGGGCCGATGGGCGACCAGTACCTCTCCGCGCTGGCGGTGAAGGCGGTGGTGGCGTTGCAGAAGGACGATCTGGAACTGTGCATCGCCCTGGCTCGCCGGGTCGAAGTCCAGCTCGGGCAGAACGCTGCCTTCCTCGAAGTGGCGGTGTTGATCACTGCCGCGCTGGCCCAGGTGGTCCGTGGCCAGGGCGACCAGGCGCGGCGCCTGCTGGGACTGGCGCAGCAGCGCAATCATTTCCTCGAAGGGCGCTACCTGGACATGCAACTGGCCAACGTCGAGGTGATCCTCGCACTCGAGCAGGGCCAGGTGAAGCAGGCGCAACTGCTCATCGAGCGGCTCCGCCAGCGTGCCCGGCCGCTGTTCGAGAAGTCCAGGAGCGCGCTGGCGCTGCCGACCATCACCGAGGCCCTGACCGCCTACTACAGGATCGAGCTGGACGGGCTGGAAGAGCGCCTGGGCTGGGCGCTCGGGCATGTGGATGTGATCAATCCGATCGATTTCTATGCCCAGGGGCAGATCTGCCTGGCGCGCACCCAGCGCCTGCTGGGACGGCCGAAGGAGGCGCTGGCCAGCCTGGCGGCGATGCAGGCCCTGGCCTCGCGCAATCAGTCGTGGCGCTTCTTCGCCCAGGCCATGGCCGAAGAGATCAACCTGATCCTCCAGGACAGCGGCCCCGACCGCCTGAAGCGCGCCGAGCAGCGGTTGAAGAGCGTGGACTGGAACAAGATGGCGGCACACTACCGCAACATGGCCTTCAACCCGGTCAACTGGTCGCTGGGCGTGAGCCGCGTGCGCCTGTTGCAGGGGCGAGGACATTTCAGCGAGGCGCTGCACGAGATCACTCAGTTGCGCGGCACCTTGCAGCCCGGCTGGCACGGCCTGCAGCGCCTGCGCCTGGATATCCTGGCGGCGCTCAGCTATCAGCGCCTGGGCTACCAGGAACGGGCCAACAGCCTGCTCGGCGAATGCCTGATCAATGCCGAACGGGAAGGGGTGCGCAGCCTCTTCATCGAGGAAGGCGACGGCATTCGCCAGTTGCTCCAGCAACTCGAATCCACCGAGCGCCAGCCGGCGCTACAGACCTTCATTCGCGGCCTGCTCGGCATCTGGCCCGGGCAGGGCGTGCGCAAGCCCCAGGATGCGCTCGAGGAAGGCCTGACGGAGCGCGAGCGCGAAGTGGTCTGCCTGGCCGCACAGGGCCTATCCAACGAAGAAATCGGCCAGCGCCTGTCGCTGGCCCTGGGGACCGTCAAATGGCATCTGCACAACATCTACGAAAAGCTCAAGGTGCGCAATCGCACCCAGGCGATCCGGCGAGCCCGCGAGCTGAGCCTGCTCTGACCATGGGCCATCGCGACGGGGTTCCCGCCAGCACCATCCCGCTGTTGCAGACCAAGCTGTTCCCGCCAGGCGCCGGAGGGTTGCCGCTGCTTCCCCGCCAGGCGCTGATCGACCGCCTGTACGAGGCCCGCGGGCGACGCGCGATGGTGCTCAGCGCGCCGGCCGGCTTCGGCAAGAGCACCATCCTCTGCCAGTTGCGCCTGCGCCTGCTGGAGCAGGGCGCGGCGGTGGCATGGTTGTCCTGCGACGAGACCGACAGCGAACCGCAGCGTCTGATCCAGTACCTGCTGGCGAGCATCCAGCGAGTGGTCCCGGCATTCGGCGGCAATACCGCCAATCTGCTCGGCACCGACGTCGCGGTGCCGCTGGAGGGCATCCTGGATGCCTTCCTCGCCGACCTGCGTCGCCTGGAAGGCCCCTTGTACCTGTTCCTCGACGATTTCCACCGCATCCGCCACGCCGCCTTGCCGCATGGGGTTCGCTACCTGATCGAGAACCTGCCCGATCACGTGCGGGTGGTGGCCTCGACCCGCTTCCGCCCGCGCTTCCTGGTCGACGAACCGACCCTCAAGCCCTGGACCTTCTGCCTGAGCGCGGAAGACCTGCGACTTTCGCGCGAGGAGAGCGATGCGTTTCTCCTCGACCTCAAGGGGCTGGAGCTGGGCGAGCGCGAGCTGAAGCTGCTGTTCAAGCGCACCGAAGGCTGGATCACGGCGTTGCACCTGGCGGCCCTGGCCCTCAGTCGCAATACCGACCGGGAAGGTTTCCTCCGCGGGCTCTCCGGGACCGAACGGAACATCGCCGACTACCTGGCGGAAGACGTGCTGGCCAGCCTGCCCGCCGACCTGCAGCTGTTCCTCGACCAGACCTCGGTGCTCGATGAGTTCAATGCGGAACTGTGCAATGCGCTGACCGGGCGTCGCGACGGCCTGGACATGCTCATGCGCCTGCAGAACGAGCAGTTGTTCGTCATCGCCCTGGACGACCAGCGCGAATGGTTCCGCTACCACCATCTGTTCGCCGAGTTCCTCCAGGGGCGGCTGTCCCGGCATGCCGATCCGACCCCGTTGCTGCATGCGGCGGCGCGCTGGTGCGAGGGGCGCGACCTGGCCGACCGGGCGATCAAGTACGCCCTTCGCGCCCGCGACTACCTGTTCGCCGCCGAGTTGCTGGAGCGCCAGGGCGCGCGCCTGATCGCCGGTAACCGGGTGTACGGCATCCTCGGCATGCTCAACGGCATTCCCGCCGAGGTGATCCGCGAGCATCCGGTGTTCCAGATCTTCTACGCCTGGCAACTGGCGTTCGAGCAACGCTTCGCCGAGGCCGAGGCGTTGATCGAGGAGGTCAGCCACCGCCTCTTGCAGGGGCGCGGCAAGGTCATGCACTTCGGGCTCGGCGAGTTGCTCGCCGCCGCCCAGGTGCTCAAGGCCCTGGTGTTGCTCTACCAGGACAAGCTCGAAGCCTGCCTGAAGGTCGCCCGTCACTGGCTGTCCATGGTCCCGAGCAACCAGCCGGTGTTCCGCGCCAGCCTGCTCTGCGTGCAGGCTTCGGCGCATGCGCTGCTCGGCGACTACGCCGAGGCCGCCGGCGCCATCGGTTCCGCGCGGGAGGACCTGAAAGTCGCCGACAGCGAGTACCTGCAGGTGGTGACCAGCCTGATCGAATCCCTGATCTGCAAGGAGAGTGGCGACCTGGAGCGGGGCAGGGCGATCGCCGAGTCGGCGCGCAACCGGGTCGAGCAGGTATTCGGCCGGCGCAGCCGGGTCGGCGGACCCTTGTCGCTGGCCTATGCCGACCTGCTCTACGAGCAGGACCGGCATGCCGGCGTGCTCGCCGAACTACCGCTGGCGACGGTCTGGCGGGATGTCGCGACGCCGGTGGAACTGCTCAGTCGCGGCCAGTTGGTCATGGCCAAGGCGCGCTTCTTCTCCGGCGCCGCCGAGCAGGGGCTGGCGCAACTCGACGAATGGCTGAGCGGTCTGCTCTCGCCCGGCTACGAGCGTGTCTATGCTCACGCCATGAGCTGCAAGGTGCAGTTCCTGCTGTGGCTGCGCCGTCCGAACGAAGCCGAACGGGTCTGCCTGCAACTGGAGCGGCATCTTGCCGGGCTCTCCGGCGAGCGGCATGCCGACGCACAGACCGCCCTGGTCCTGGCGGAGGCTCGGCTGGCATTGTCCGAGCGTCACGCGGAACGCGCGCAGAGCAAGCTGGAAAGCTGTCTGGCCGGCTACTCTTCCGCTTACCAGAGGGATCGGCGGCTGCGTTTGTCCTTGTTACTTTCTGTGGCGTATTGGCAGAAAGGTAACAGCGAAAAAGCCATCGGCCTGTTCCTCGCCACGCTCGAGGAAGCCTGGAATCTCGGCTACCGCCGGCTGTTCCAGGACGACGCGTTGTGGCTGTTGCCGATGTGGGAAAGCTGGAGGGAAGCGGAACCCAAGCGTGCCGCGGCCTGGCAGGGGCTGGCCGACCTGCTCCGCGAGCAGTGCCGGAAGCTCTCCGTGGACCCGGAAAGTTTCGATGAAAATCAGGATGTTAGCCATCGCGAACGGGAAATCCTGCGGCTGGTGGCGGCGGGCTTGTCGAACCGCGATATCGCGCAGGCGGTGCACCTGTCGGAAGCCACCATCAAGTGGCACCTGCACAACCTGTTCGCCAAGCTGGGTGTGAAGAGCAGAACGCAAGCCGTACTAAAGGGTAAAAGCCTGGGACTGCTGAGCGAGGCGTGAGCGGCAGCCGCCATCGCTCCATCCCTTGGATGGGCTGGCGGCGGAAGGGGTGGCCCAGTAGCTTGGAATCCAGGACGAGAGAGCATGAGGCTCTACCGAATCCATGTCCGGGACACCTAGGGAAGCAGTACCGGACCTGGAGACCGGCGAGATGCCGGTCGATCTGCCGGGGACAGGATGCAAACGGCAGTGCCCTGGGGCAAACCACACCTGAACACTGGAGAAATAACAATGAAAAAGCACCTGTTCCTTGCAACTGCTGTTCTGGCTGCTCCCTTGCTGGCGCATGCCGACCTGAAAGCCATGGACGATGGCGCGCTGTCCGACGTGACCGGCCAGGCAGGCATCAGCATTTCCGGTACTTTCCAGGGCTCCGTCGGGGCCGTGACCTACACCGATACCGACACCAACGGCGGCTCCCTGCGGCTGGAGAACATCAGCCTGCCGGCGCTGACCATCGACGATACCAAGCCGCTGACCATCGACGTCGTCACCACCGATATCGGCGGCAAGTCGACCCAGCAACTGGCCATCGGCCTGCCGGCCATCACCGGCGACGTGACCGTTGGCGCCATCAAGGTGGGCGACACCAGCGCCGCCAGCATCGGCTCGCTGACCGTCTCCGGGCTGAACATGGCCGGTTCCACCATCAAGGTCTGGGGTCACTGATCCAGGAACCGAGTCGAGACGCGAAGACCTCGCCGAGGCATCGGCGGGGTCTTTCTCCGAAAGAGGTACGACGGGGCGATGTTCGAGATTTTGCTGGGAAGTCTGATCGGGCTGTTCGGGTTCACCCAGACGGTCGATACCAAGCCGCAACCGCAGGGCACGGTCAACCTCAGCCAGCCTCTGACCCCCAATGGACCCTACCGCGAATCGGTGCAGCTGGAGCCGATGAGCCAGTTGCAGTTCCGCAACGTCATCCGCCAGGCCTATGACTACAGCTGCGGCTCGGCGGCGCTTACCACGCTGCTGGACTACTACCTCGGGCGCAACCTCGAGGAACGCCAGGTCATGGAAGGGCTGCTGCGCTATGGCGAGGCCGATAAGATCGTGCAGCGCCGCGGTTTCTCGCTGCTCGACATGAAGCGCTACGCCGCTGCGCTGGGCTACAAGAGCGGTGGTTTTCGCGCCGAGTTCAGCGACCTGGACGCTCTCGAGCATCCGGCGCTGGTCCCCATCCACTATGCCGGCTTCAAGCATTTCGTGGTGGTGCGCGATGTCTACAACGATCACGTCTTCGTCGCCGATCCGGCCTTGGGCAACATCAGCTTCACCCGGACGCGCTTCGAGGAAATCTGGGACCAGAACGTCCTGTTCGTGATCTTCCCGAGTGGGCAGGAGCCCCGCAACGCGCTGGCGCTGAACGATCGCGACATGCGCCTGGTGGACGACCGCACCGTCAGCCTGCTGGCGTTCCGCGAGTTTCCGCAGATCAACAAGATCACTGAAAACCAGGTCCGTGAGCTGGGCACTGGTGGCGACGTCATACACCTGCGCACCAAGTAGCAGATACCCAAAAACAAGAACAATCTCTGGGGATAGCGCCATGAGAATCAGGGGGTACACATGCGCGGCGGCGCTGATGCTGTCTATCAGCGGTTTGTCCGTTGCCGAGGAAGCCTCGGTCGACCAGGCCCGTGACGCGCTGGCCAAGAAGAATGACGATGCCGACAGCGCCAAGGCGCTGGAGGAGGTCTTCCAGGCCGCCGAGAAGAGCTACACCTTGCTCAAGAAGGGCGAGCGGACCCTGACCTACGGTTTCGACTACGCGCTGGTGCGCGACCAGCGGCTGACCCTGGTGCCGCTGACCAAGACCAGCGGCGGCACGCAGATCTACGGCCTCGCCGGCCGGCAGAGCCAGTCCCAGCACACCTTCACCAACTCCTTCACCTTCGACTACGGGATCTGGGACAACCTCACCTTCAGTTTCCGCCTGCCGCTGGTAGCCAAGTACGACACCGAGATGGATACCCACGCCTACAGCCTCGGCGACGTTTCCGCGACCTTGCGCTGGCAGCCCTGGGCGGCGGTGCGCGGGCGGCCGGTCACCACGCTGTATACCACCATCGGCCTGCCGACCGGCGACAGTCCCTACAAGACCAACCTGGACAAGGACATCTCCACCGGCAACGGCTACTACAGCCTGGGCTTCGGCGCGAACATGTCCTATGTGATCGACCCGGTGGTCCTCTACGGCTCGCTCGGCTACACCTGGAACCTGCCGGTGGACGACGTGCACCAGACCCTGGCCGACAACTCCCAGCTGGAGAAGGTCTCGCCCGGCAACACGATCAACTTCAACATGGGCATGGCCTACGCGCTGTCCTACGACGTCTCGCTGGCGACTTCGTACCAGATGGCCTACACGCTGAAGAACCGCTACCACACCACTGCCGGTACGTTCGAGTCGTCCGAACAGACCAGTAGCATCATGAACTTCTCGCTCGGCTTGCGGACGTCACCGGACTACATCGTCAACGTCAACGCCGGTTTCGGCCTCACGGAAGACTCGCCGGATGTACTGCTGGGGTTATCCGTACCCCTCGATATCAAAGGGCTGAAGGCCCAGTAACCCGCGAGCGAGGCCTGTTATGAAGATGCGCATTGCGCCGCTCTGGCTGGCGCTGGCAGGGGTGTGCCTGGCCTGGATTCCGCCGGCCGGCGCGCAGATGGCCAACGACCTGACCATCGGCAACCCGAAAGCCATGGCCCTCGGCAACGCCGTGACCGCCGACGAGACCGGCATCGATTCGGTGCACTACAACCCGGCGGCACTGACCAGGATGAAGGGCCGCCAGGCGACCGTGAAGCTGCTCACCGGGGTGATGGACATCCGCGCCGGCTTCAAGGCGCCGCCGAACTACGGCGAAGGCACCTTCGGCCTGCGCGACGACCCGGTCGCCAACAGCCACAGCCGGACCCTGACCCCGACCATGTACCTGCCCGGCCTCGGCGGCATGACCGACGTGCCGTTGCTGGTGGCGCCGCTGGCCGGGATCTCGATCAACCCGCCGGGTTCCAAGTTCACCTTCGCCACCAACGTCTACACCCCGCAAGCGCTGGGCTACAGCCGCGATTCCGATAGCGATCCGGCGCGCTACCAGGGACGCGAGGTGTCGTTGCAGCGGCTCACCTACTTCTCGCCGACCCTGGCCTACCAGGTCAACGACGAGCTGTCGGTCGGCCTGTCGGTGGGTTTTTCCCACCAGGCAGTAGCGTTGAACGAGGATTTCCGGGCGCCGAACCAGTTGCTCGGGCTGTTGCAGCAGACCAAGGAGATCGGTTGCCTGCCGGGAATGCAGGAGATCCTCGAGGTGTTCTTCAACGTCTGCGGCGGCAACATCGGTCCGTTCCAGAACCTGGCCAATATCGACCTGGACATGCAGCAGTCGCTGTCGCCCAGCTTCAACCTCGGCGTGCTCTGGGAGCCCACCGACTGGTTCGCCTGGGGCGCGACCTACCAGAGCGAGTCGCGGATGAGGCTCAAGGGCAAGTACCGGGTCGACTACGGCCAAGGCTGGCAGGGTTTCTGGACCGGGGTGCACAAGTCGCTCGGTGGTGCGATCCTCGGCCAGATGTTCCCCTACGGGAACGTCGACGAAGAGCATGGCAACGCCACGATGAACATGGTCTACCCGGATGCCTTCTCCACCGGCGTGAAGCTGCGCCCGTTCAAGAAGTGGCAATTCAACTTCGACCTGAAATGGAACGGCTACAGCGACTGGAACGAGTTCAAGATCGAGTTCGACCGCGAGCTTGACCTGCTGCGCATCGCCAAGTACCTCGACTCGAAGGACGCCACCAGCCACAGCATCACCCTCGACCGCGGCTACCGCGATACCTGGAGCTGGGCCATGGGCGTGCAGTACGACGTCAACGACCGTTTGCAGCTACGCGCCGGCTACGAATACCGGCCTTCGGCGATCCCCAAGGGCCAGGCGGACATCCTGGTGCCGATCGGCGATGCCAATCTCTACGGCCTGGGGCTGGGCTACCAGTGGGACAAGGACACGGTGATCGATGTCGGTTTCAACTACTTCGTCACCAAGCAGAGCGTCAAGGCCGATACCAGCTGCAACCTGAACTGCACCGGGCTCGACAACCTGGTGTACAACCCCTACGCGGGACTGGACGTGGACACCACGGTGAAAGCCTATATTTTCGCCATGACCTACCGTACGACCTTCTGAGGGCTGGAGCATGATGCGCGCATCCATCGTACTTTGCGTCTTCTCCCTGGCGCTGCCGGCATCTTCGCCGGGCTGGGCCTCCGGCGGGCGCTACCTGACCTGGGTGGACGACAATGGCGGGGTGCACAACACCTTCGTCGACGGCCAGTTCGACCGCCAGCAGCGCCAGGCGCGGCAGCGCATCGGCCAGAGCGACCAGGCGCGGGTGCTGAACAAGGCGGACAACGCCACGCAGTGGCCGGGGAACAGCAGCGGAGGGGAGAGCAAGCGTCGCTACTACACCTGGATCGATGCCAACGGCAACGTGCAGAACAGCTTCTATGCCGGCGCCCAGGTCGCCGGCCAGCGCGCCGACTACGTCCTGCCCAACGGCGAGCACTCCGCCGAATACATCGATGCCGAGGCCTTCGAGGGCAAGGGTTTCGTTCGCAGCGAGAACGGCAGTCCCTACTACACCTGGGTGGACGAGAAGGGCCGCATGCACAACTCGCAGATCCCGCCCGAGGAGCGCGCGGCGCGCTTCAAGCGGGAGGCCGCGCCTTCGTCGCAGGTCGCCTTCACCGAGGGCCGGCAGATCGAGTTCAAGCAGCGTCCGACGGCGTTGCCCGGGCTGGATGGCGCCGGCCAGCAGAGCGATGCGCTGAAGGCTTTGCTCAAGGGCACCGAGATGACCATCGACGATCTCTACCAGGACCTGCAACGGCGCTGCTGCGAGCAGATCGCCGAGAGCGACTTCACCGAACTGGATGCCGACGAACCGCGCTACGAGGAGTTGAACCGCTTCTCGCCGAGCTTCGACTTTCCCATGGGCAGGAGCTTCTACGCGGCGATCCGGCTGCCGCGCTCCCAGGGTGTCTACGGCCTGCGCATCCGCAGTTTCGCCAACCGCCAGGTGGTCTACCCGTCGCTGCTGTTCCTCGACGAGCACAAGCGGCCGACCCGGCTGGTCAGCGACGCGGTGTACAAGCTGAACCCGGAAACCTGGTATCGCTACGCTTTCATCGAGGGTACGGTGCCGGTGCGAGCCAATCGCGGCGAGCGCTACGTGCTGCTGCTGACTACCGACGAGGACCGCTCGCTGCAAACCCTCGACAACAAGCCGTTCAAGCGTCCGCTGCAGGACCTGGCGGTGAACGAGGCGGGCATGCAGGTGCATGAGCACGCCCGGCAGGGCGGCTTCGAGCTGGCCGTGGTGCGTTGAAATCCGAGACATGAAAAAGCCCGGCCGGAGCCGGGCTTCTTCATACCGGAAGCACGTCAGCCCTGGTGCTGCTGGACGTGGCCGAACAACTGCTGGGAGAAGCGTACGCGCTCTTCCGCGGACTCTTCGATGCCTTTCGCCTTGAGTTCTTCCAGTCGCGCCTCGACGGCGTGGCAGCGGTGCACCAGGCCGCTGTCGTTGGCGATCTGGATGTTCAGGCCCGGGCGGGCGTTGAGTTCTAGGATCAGCGGGCCTTTCTCCTGGTCGAGAACCATGTCCACGCCGATGTAGCCGAGGCCCGACAACTCGTAGCAACCGGCCGCCAGCTTCATGAAGCCGTCCCAGTTCGGCAGTTGCACACCGTCCACCGCGTTGGTGGTGTCCGGGTGCTTGGCGATCTTGTTGTTCAGCCAGGTGCCGCGCAGGGTGACGCCGGTGGCCAGGTCGACGCCCACGCCGATGGCGCCCTGGTGCAGGTTGGCCTTGCCGCCCGACTGCCGGGTCGGCAGGCGCAGCATGGCCATCACCGGGTAGCCCATCAGCACGATGATGCGGATGTCCGGCACACCTTCGTAGCTGATGCTCTTGAAGATCTGGTCGGGGGTCACCCGGTACTCGATCAGTACGCGGTCGCGATGACCGCCGAGGGAGTAGAGGCCGGAGAGTATGCTCGAGATGTGGTGCTCGATCTCCTCGTGGCTGACGATCTTCCCCGACACGGTCTTGTAGCGGCCCTCGAAGCGGTCGGCGATCACCATGATGCCGTCGCCGCCGGCGCCCTGCGCCGGCTTGATGACGAAATCGTTGTGCTCGCCGATGATCTCGTTGAGCTTGTCGATGCCTTTCTCGGTCTCGATGATGCCGTACATCTCCGGCACGTGGATGCCGGCCTCGAGCGCGCGTTCCTTGGTGATGATCTTGTCGTCCACCACCGGATACAGGTGCCGCTTGTTGTACTTCAGGACGTAATCGGCATTGCGTCGGTTGATGCCCATCACGCCTTTCGCGGTCAGGTCTTTCCAGGTCTTCCAGATCGACATGGTTCAGTCCTTGAGCAGGGCCTTGAAGCGGAACAGCTCGGTCAGGCGGTAGCCGCGGTAGCGGCCCATGGCGAGCATGAAGGCGACCAGGATCAGCAGCACGGCCGGGAAGGTGAAGATGAAGTACACCAGTTCCGGGATGCGCATGAGGATGTGCGCCAGCGATGCCGCGAACAGGGTGCCGATGGCCACCTTCATCGCATGGCCGCCGCCGCGCTCTTCCCAGGTGATCGACAGGCGTTCGATGGTCATGGTCAGGATCACCATCGGGAACAGGGCGATCGACAGGCCGCTCTCGAAGCCGAGCTTGTGGCTGAACAGGCTGATCACCGCGATCATCACCACCACGAAGGTCAGCACCACCGAGAGGCGCGGCAGCATCTGCAGCTTCAGGTGCTCGAGATAGGAGCGCAGCGACAGGCCCAGGGCGGTGATCACGGTGAACAGGGCGATACCCCATTGCAGGCCGGTCTCGCGGAAGGCCAGGGCGATCAGCACCGGGGTGAAGGTGCCGAGGGTCTGCAGGCCGATCAGGTTGCGCAGGATCAGGATCACCAGCACGCCGATCGGGATCATGATCATGATCTGGAAGGTCTGCTGGGTGGACAGCGGCAGGCCGTACAGGGAGTACTCGAGGAAGGCCGCCTCGGTGTTCTCGTCGGACAGCTTGGCCAGGCGGATGGCGTTCATCTCGCTGCTGTTCAGGCTGAAGCTGACCTGGGCCTTCTTGCCGCCGTCGATGGTCATCAGCGGCTCATCGCCAAGCCACCAGATCAGGCGATCGGAGGGCAGGCCCTGTTCGCCGGTGACCACGTTGAAATACAGCCAGTTCTCGCCGTTGAAGCTGCGCAGCCACAGTTCCGGGCTCTGTTGCAGGTCGGCGACCAGGCGGATGGTATGGACCCGCTCCATCGGCACGTGGGCGATGGACAGCAGGGTTTCGACGATATGCGCTTTCTTTTCCAGGCTGGTGTCGCCGGCCATCAGCAGCTTGACGTTGTCGTCGTTGCCGTTGTTGGCGCGCTTGATGGCTTCGCTGACGAAGGTCTCGACGTCGGCCGAGTGCTGGCGAATGGGGGCCAGCAGGGCTTCTGCGGCGATCTTCTCCGGGCCTTCCAGGGGCAGGCTGTCGCGGAAGATCGGGCCTTTCTCCTTGGTCTTCTCGCCGGTGTAGCGCTTGGTCAGCACCAGGCGGTAGTACAGGGTCTGCTTGCCGTTGGCGCGGCGGGCGGACCAGGTCACCTTGCGATTGCCGTCGGCGCGATTGATGCTGACGCCGTAATTGTTGGAGACGAAGCTTTCGTTGAGGCTGACGTAGTCCTGGCTCAACGGCGGAACGAACATCTGCACCTTGACCGGGGTTTTCGGCGTGGCGACGAAGTCGACCTTGGCATCGATGTTCCAGAGGTCATCGGTTTCGGCTTCGGTAACGGGAATACCCTGGACGAAAATCTGATAGGCGGTGATCGCCACACCCAGGGTCAGCAGGATGGCGATCAGGACTTTCAGATGCAGGTTGAGAGAGCGCATGTCGTTTACTCAGCAGGTTTTGCATCAGGTTTGCAGCCGGGTTTCCCGGCCGAGTATTTCAAACTCGGATCGACCAGTGCGTCGAATTTCTTCAAGGCCTCCGAGCCGATCAAAAGCGGGTATTGGAATGCACTTCGGTCGGTCAGGTTCACTTCGATGGTGCGAATCGCCTTGCCCATGCAGACCTGCAGCTCGATCACCGGACGGGCGGTATAGGCCTTGCCCTCGTCGGGGTTGAAGTCGCCGTGGCGGCGCTTGATCTTGCTGATCCGCGCCAGGGGCTTCTCGATCGGGGTGTCGTCGGCGTTGTCGGTGGCCAGGTAGAAGCGCACCCAGGTTTCGCCGTCGCGCTTGAAACGCTTGATGTCGCGGGCGCTGAGGGAGGCGGTCTTGGCGCCGGTGTCGAGCTTGGCGGCCAGCTGGATGTCCGGGTCGTTGATGCGCGCGTATTCGTTCAGGCCGTAGACCGTCTTTTCGGCGGCTACGCTCAGGCCTGGTACGGCGATGAATAGGCAGAGCAGGGGAGCTAAGGGCTTGAGTTTCATAAGTCCTGGTTGGTGTCGCGTTCGGCGGGTCGATCTTGCGATCGCTGTCCAGTCCGTGACGGAAAACCCTGCGTCATCGACCTGCGCTCGGCAGGCCGGGCATGCCGGGCGCCCCGCCAGGCGCATGCGGGCCGCATTCTATCACGCGGTTTTTCGGCAGCGACAGCCGCTTATACCACTTGGTCGGGGTTTTGCCCCTGGGATGAAACGAAATTCCATCCTGGGGCTCGAAGCGTTACCGGAAGCGGGCAAGGGACCTTGGCGGTGCCGAGCCGCTGGCCCCGGAGCGGTTATTTGAAGCGCCGTTCCACGCCTTTTTCGACGAGGATCTTTGCGGAAATCTCCTCCACCGAGAAATGCGTGGAGTTGATGTAGGCGATGTTTTCGCGGCGGAACAGGCTTTCGACCTCGCGTACCTCGAATTCGCACTGGGCGAAGCTGGCGTAGCGACTGTTGGGCTTGCGCTCGTTGCGGATCGCGGTGAGGCGATCGGGGTCGATGGTCAGGCCGAACAGCTTGTGCTTGTACTGCTTGAGGGCGTTCGGCAGTTGCAGGCGCTCCATGTCCTCTTCCGTCAACGGGTAGTTGGCGGCGCGGATGCCATACTGCAGGGCCATGTACAGGCAGGTGGGCGTCTTGCCGCAGCGCGAGACGCCGACCAGGATCAGGTCGGCCTTGTCGTAGTAGTGGGTGCGGGCGCCGTCGTCGTTGTCGAGGGCGAAGTTCACCGCCTCGATGCGATCCATGTAGTGGGAGTTGTGGCCGATGGAGTGGGACTTGCCGACCGAATAGGACGAGTCGGCCGAAAGCTCCTGTTCCAGAGGCGAAAGAAAGGTGGCGAAGATATCGATCATGAAACCGTTGGATTGCGCCAGGACCGCCCGGATGTCGCGGTTCACGATGGTATCGAAGATGATCGGGCGGGCCCCGTCCGACTCGGCAGCATTATTGATTTGCTGTACCATGGCGCGCGCTTTTTCTTCGGTATCGATGTACGGTCTCGTCAGTTTGACGAAGCTGATGTTCTCGAACTGTGCCAGAAGGCTTTGGCCCAGGGTTTCGGCGGTGATACCGGTGCCGTCCGAGATGAAGAATGCGGTTCGTTTCATTTGCACCGAAAGCCTTAAGGTAGGAACGATTCTTGGCTATGATAGGCCGCGCGTTGTCAGAGGCCTTTCTGTCGCAGCATTGTCACTTATTTCTAAGGGCCAGGCCAGAATCCAGCGGAGCTGCTCCTGGCCCCGCTTGAGCTTTTCCAATTCAATAGTGGAGAGATCACCTTGGTAGAGTACGTAGTTTCCCTCGATAAGCTCGGCGTCCATGATGTAGAGCATGTGGGGGGCAAGAACGCATCCCTCGGCGAGATGATCAGCAACCTGGCCGGTGCCGGCGTTTCCGTACCCGGCGGATTTGCCACCACCGCCCAGGCCTACCGTGACTTCCTCGAGCAGAGTGGCCTCAACGACCGTATCCACGCGGCCCTGGACGCCCTGGACGTCGACGACGTCAACGCCCTGGCCAAGACCGGCGCGCAGATCCGCCAGTGGGTGATGGAAGCCGAGTTCCCGGCCCGTCTCGACAGCGAGATCCGCCAGGCCTTCGCCGCCCTGGCCAACGGCAACGACAACCTCGCCGTGGCAGTGCGTTCCTCCGCTACCGCCGAAGACCTTCCGGACGCCTCGTTCGCCGGCCAGCAGGAAACCTTCCTCAATATCCGCGGCGTGGACAATGTGATCCGCGCAGCAAAAGAGGTCTTCGCCTCCCTGTTCAACGACCGCGCCATCGCCTACCGCGTGCACCAGGGCTTCGATCACAAGCTGGTCGCCTTGTCCGCCGGCGTGCAGCGCATGGTCCGCTCGGAAACCGGCACCGCCGGGGTGATGTTCACCCTGGACACCGAATCCGGCTTCCGCGACGTGGTCTTCATCACCGGTGCCTACGGCCTGGGCGAGACCGTGGTTCAGGGCGCGGTGAACCCCGACGAGTTCTACGTCCACAAGCCGACCCTGGAAGCCGGGCGTCCGGCCATCCTGCGCCGCAACCTGGGTAGCAAGGCGATCAAGATGATCTACGGCGACGAAGCCAAGGCCGGTCGCTCGGTCAAGGTAGTGGACGTCGATCGCGCCGATCGCGCCCGCTTCGCCCTGAGCGACGCCGAGGTCACCGAGCTGGCCAAGCAGGCCATGATCATCGAGAAGCACTATGGCCGCCCGATGGACATCGAATGGGCCAAGGACGGTGACGACGGCAAGCTGTACATCGTCCAGGCACGCCCGGAAACCGTGAAGAGCCGCGCCAGCGCCACGGTCATGGAGCGCTACCTGCTGAAAGAGAAGGGGACCGTCCTGGTGGAAGGACGTGCCATCGGCCAGCGCATCGGTGCCGGTCCGGTCAAGGTGATCAACGACGTGTCGGAAATGGACAAGGTCCAACCGGGTGACGTCCTGGTCTCCGACATGACCGACCCGGACTGGGAGCCGGTGATGAAGCGCGCCAGCGCCATCGTCACCAACCGCGGCGGGCGTACCTGCCACGCGGCGATCATCGCTCGCGAACTGGGCATCCCGGCGGTGGTCGGTTGCGGCAACGCCACCCAGATCCTGCAGGATGGGCAGGGGGTGACCGTTTCCTGTGCCGAAGGCGATACCGGCTTCATCTTCGAAGGCGAACTCGGTTTCGATGTGCGCAAGAACTCGGTCGACGCCATGCCCGACCTTCCGTTCAAGATCATGATGAACGTCGGCAATCCCGATCGCGCTTTCGATTTCGCCCAGTTGCCGAACGAAGGCGTGGGCCTGGCCCGCCTCGAATTCATCATCAACCGCATGATCGGCGTGCACCCCAAGGCGTTGCTGAACTTCGCCGGCCTGCCGGCGGACATCAAGGAAAGCGTGGAGAAGCGCATCGCCGGCTATCCCGATCCGGTCGGCTTCTACGTCGAGAAGCTGGTGGAGGGCATCAGCACCCTGGCCGCGGCGTTCTGGCCGAAGAAGGTCATCGTGCGCCTGTCCGACTTCAAGTCCAATGAGTACGCCAACCTGATCGGCGGCAAGCTCTACGAGCCGGAAGAAGAGAATCCGATGCTCGGCTTCCGTGGTGCCTCGCGCTACATCAGCGAGTCGTTCCGCGACTGCTTCGAGCTGGAGTGCCGTGCGCTGAAGAAGGTCCGCAACGAAATGGGCCTGACCAACGTCGAGATCATGGTGCCCTTCGTGCGCACCCTGGGCGAGGCGAGCCAGGTGGTCGAGCTGCTGGCCGGGAACGGCCTGAAGCGCGGCGAGAACGGCCTTAAGGTCATCATGATGTGCGAACTGCCGTCGAACGCCCTGCTGGCCGACGAGTTCCTCGAGTTCTTCGATGGCTTCTCCATCGGTTCCAACGACCTGACCCAGCTGACCCTGGGCCTGGATCGCGATTCCGGCATCGTTGCCCACCTGTTCGACGAGCGCAATCCGGCGGTGAAGAAGCTGCTGGCCAACGCCATCGCTGCCTGCAACAAGGCCGGCAAGTACATCGGCATCTGCGGCCAGGGTCCGTCGGACCACCCGGACCTGGCCCGCTGGCTGATGGAGCAGGGCATCGAGAGCGTCTCGCTGAACCCCGACTCGGTGCTGGATACCTGGTTCTTCCTTGCCGAGGGGCAAGACCAGGCCTGATCGGTCCTCGCTGTATCCGGAAAGGGCGGGTAACACCGCCCTTTTTCGTGCCTCCTGTACAAGACAAGCATGCAAAGCAGTAGTCGCCTCTTTCCTGTCGCCCTGGTCAGCGCCGAGTTGCGCGCCGACCTTACCGAAGACATCTATCGCCTGAAGCCCGGCAACAGCCCCGATGCCAGCGTCGAGCTGGTCGTAACCCGGCTTGGACAGCAGGCCGCCGGCGAGCGGCGCGGACCGCCTGTGATCCTCCTGCACGGGAGTTTTTCCAACCGCCGCTTCTGGTACTCGCCGCGTGCGCTCGGACTAGGTCCTTACCTGGCGCGGGCGGGGTTCGATGTCTGGCTGCCGGAAATGCGCGGCCATGGCCTGTCGATTCGCAACGATGGTTACCGGGACAACCGGGTCGCCGACTACGCGCGCTACGACCTGCCGGCGCTGGCCTCCTTCATCCACGAGCAGTGCGGGCAGCCGGCGCACTGGATTGGCCACTCCCTCGGTGGGGTGGTGCTGGCGGCGGGACTGGGCGGGGGTTACCTGGATCAGGCGCGGATCGCTTCCGTGGCGTTGTTCGGTAGCCAGGTCAGCACCGCGCACTGGCTGTTCAGGTTGCCCATGGCAGGCATCCTCGCGCGCCTGCTGCTGCGCCGCGTCGATGCGCTGTCCGGAAGCCGTTGGCGGCAGGGGCCGGAAGACGAGCCGGTCGGCCTGGCGCTGGAGGTCCTGCGTTGGCATGGGCTGTTCGGCCGCTTCGGCGAGCCGGGCAACGACTGGTGGAAGGGGCTCGCCGCAGTCGACGTACCGCTATTGGCGGTCGCCGGGGCTGGGGACCGGCAGGACCCGTCCTGGGCCTGTCGCAAGTTGTTCGAGCAGTTCGCCTCGTCCGAGCGCGAATACCTGTTGCTCGGACGCGAGGCTGGCTACGCCGAGGACTACGGGCATATCGAGATGCTGATCGGCAAGGCGGCCCAGCTAGAGGTCTGGCCCTTGGTGGAGCGCTGGCTGCGCCAGCGATCGCCGGCGGGCGACGAATCCGCGTGGAGCGAGGCGCTAGACGTATCGGAAGCCGGAATCAGCGGCTAACATGTGACGCAAATGGCGGCTCCGGTCACGCCGGCGCCGCCGGGGCGGGCGGCCGATGTTCCTCCGGAGCTGCCCGAGCCGATCCCTTCACCCACAGGAGCTTCCCATGCATTACGTCACTCCCGATCTGTGCGATGCCTATCCTGAGCTGGTCCAGGTCGTCGAACCCATGTTCAGCAACTTCGGCGGCCGCGACTCCTTCGGCGGCGAGATCGTCACCATCAAGTGCTTCGAAGACAACTCGTTGGTCAAGGAGCAGGTCGACAAGGACGGCAAGGGCAAGGTCCTGGTCGTCGATGGCGGTGGTTCGCTGCGCCGCGCCCTGCTGGGCGACATGCTGGCCGAGAAAGCGGCGAAGAACGGCTGGGAAGGGATCGTCGTATATGGCTGCATCCGTGACGTCGACGTGATCGCCCAGACCGACCTTGGCGTCCAGGCCCTGGCCAGTCATCCGCTGAAGACCGACAAGCGCGGCATCGGCGATCTGAACGTCGCCGTGACCTTCGGCGGCGTCACCTTCCGCCCCGGCGAGTTCGTGTATGCCGACAACAACGGCATCATCGTTTCTCCGCAGGCCTTGAAGATGCCCGAATAGGGCTTTTTAACAGCCGTTCCGGCCCCGGTGACGCAGGCAGCGTCCCGGGGCTTTTTGCTGGAATGAACCCGGGGTGCGCATACGGGTCTCAGGACTGGCTTTAAGGTTGTGCCGCAAGTCCATGAATTGACTGGTACCGGACTTGTGTTTTTACTGTCGAAATGGTCGTTTTACCAAGGGAAGCGCAATGCAAGCGTACGAGTCGGGTGACGAGCGCGGCCTGATCTATGGCTACGTCCTCAACGGGCGCGGCGGCGGACGCCGTGTCGGACGCAACCAGATAGCGGTGCTCGACCTGCTGCCGGAGGAAAGTCTTTGGCTGCACTGGGACCGCGGCGTACCGGAGGCACAGGCCTGGCTGCGGGATTCCGCGGGGCTCAGCGAGTTCGCCTGCGATCTGCTGCTGGAGGAGGCGACCCGCCCCCGTTTGCTCGATCTCGGGGCCGAAAGCCTGCTGGTGTTCCTCCGTGGAGTGAACCTGAATCCGGGCGCGGAGCCGGAAGACATGGTTTCGCTGCGGGTATTCGCCGACGCGCGCCGGGTGATCTCGCTGCGCCTGCGGCCGCTGAAGGCGGTGGCCGATCTGCTCGAGGACCTGGAGGCGGGGAAAGGGCCGAAGACAGCATCCGAGGTCGTGTACTACCTCGCGCACTACCTGACCGATCGCGTCGACACGCTGATCAGCGGGATAGCCGACCAGCTCGATGCTGTCGAGGAGCTGGTCGAGGCGGACGAGCGTGCCAGTCCCGACCAGCACCAGTTGCGTACCCTGCGCCGCCGGTCGGCGGGGTTGCGGCGCTACCTGGCGCCGCAGCGGGACATCTACTCGCAACTGGCGCGCTACAAGCTGTCCTGGTTCGTCGAGGACGACGCCGATTACTGGAACGAGCTGAACAACCGGCTGACGCGGAATCTCGAAGAACTCGAGTTGATACGGGAGCGCATCAGCGTCCTGCAGGAAGCCGAGTCGCGGCGAATCACCGAACGGATGAACCGCACCATGTATCTCCTTGGTATAATCACCGGCTTTTTCCTGCCGATGAGCTTCGTCACCGGCCTGCTGGGAATCAATGTCGGCGGCATTCCGGGGGCGGATGCACCGCATGGGTTCTGGCTGGCCTGCCTGCTGATCGGCGGGGTCGCCACCTTCCAGTGGTGGGTATTTCGTCGGCTGCGCTGGCTCTGACGTGACCTGGGGTGAGGAGAGGGCGTCACTCCCTCGTACAGACATGAGGTGTGCATGCACGATCCGTTCGAAGAGTCCCTGCGGGACCTGCTCAAGGCTTCGGCTCCCCAGCCGGACGACGACGCGCGTCTGGGACGGGTGCTGAAGACCGCCAATCGCCAGGTTGGCGCCGGTGACCTGTTCAGCCTCATGGGGCACTGGCTGCAGGCGCTGATGATCGGCATCAACAACGGTTCGCCGCATCTGGCGCCGGTTTCCCGTATTTCCGCGAAAAACGCATCTTCTGCTGACAAGGCTGAGTGAACATGCAATTCGATATCTGGACCCAGAGCTTGCTGACCGCGATGAACACCCTGTGGGGCAAGCTGGCAGGCTTCATTCCCAACCTGCTCGGCGCCCTGGTGGTCGTTCTGCTCGGCTTCGTCATCGCCAAGCTGCTCGATGCGCTGCTTTCCAAGCTGCTGGCCAAGCTGGGCCTGGACCGGCTGATGGGTGGCACCGGCCTGACCAAGCTGCTGGCCCGGGTCGGCATCCAGGTTCCGGTCTCGACGCTGGTCGGCAAGATCGTCTACTGGTTCGTGCTGCTCGTCTTCCTCGTATCCGCCGCCGAGTCGCTCGGCCTGCAGCGGGTATCCGCCACGCTGGACGTCCTCGCCCTGTACCTGCCCAAGGTGTTCGGCGCGGCCCTGGTGCTGATCGTCGGCGTGCTCCTGGCGCAACTGGTGAACAGCGTCGTGCGCGGCGCGGCGGACGGCGTCGGCCTCGAATACGCGAACGGCCTGGGGCGGATCGCCCAGTGGCTGGTCATCATCATCAGCATCTCGGTGGCGGTGGGGCAGCTCGAGGTCAAGACCGACCTGCTCAACTACATCATCGCCATCGTCCTGATCACCGTCGGCCTGGCCGCTGCGCTGGCCCTGGGCCTGGGCAGCCGCGAGGTCGCCGGGCAGATCATTGCAGGAATCTACGTCCGCGAGCTGTATCAGGTCGGACAACAGGTGAAAGTGGGTGACGTTGAAGGCACTATTGAAGAGATAGGTACGGTCAAGACCATCCTGCTGACGGAAGAGGGAGAGCTTGTGTCGCTGGCCAACCGTCTACTGCTCGATCAGCGAGTTACCAGCCGCTGATCCGGGAGAGATAATGGACGTGGCTGCTCTGCAGGGCGGCCCGGCTTACGATATGACTGGCCTGATCTCACTTGAATAAGCCTCACCCCCTGTCACAGCGGTATGACCCCCGCCAGCTTTCCGATGAAGAGCTGGTCGAGCGTGCGCACTCGGAGCTGTTCCACGTGACGCGCGCCTATGAAGAATTGATGCGGCGTTACCAGCGCACGCTGTTCAACGTCTGTGCCCGCTACCTGGGCAACGACCGCGACGCGGACGACGTGTGCCAGGAGGTGATGCTGAAAGTTTTGTACGGGTTGAAGAACTTTGAGGGCAAGTCGAAGTTCAAAACATGGCTATATAGCATCACGTACAACGAGTGCATCACGCAGTACCGCAAGGAGCGCCGCAAGCGCCGATTGATGGATGCGCTCAGCCTCGACCCGCTGGAGGAGGCTTCCGAGGAGAAGTCGCCGAAGGTTGAGGAGCGGGGCGGATTGGATCGTTGGCTCGTCCATGTCAATCCGATAGATCGGGAGATTCTGGTTCTTCGCTTCGTCGCGGAACTGGAGTTTCAGGAGATAGCGGATATCATGCACATGGGTCTGAGTGCGACGAAAATGCGCTACAAGCGGGCACTGGACCGCCTGCGCGAAAAGTTTTCAGATGCGACCGAAACATAGTTGGGTAAATATTGTCTCTCTATGCGGGAAGTTCTGATAAACTTGCCACCCAAGTTGTGCGGCTGATTGTTGGACAACTAACTGACCATCAAGATGGGGATTTAACGGATGAAACTGAAGAACACCTTAGGCGTTGTCATCGGCTCGCTGGTTGCCGCTTCGGCAATGAACGCCTTTGCCCAGGGCCAGAACTCGGTAGAGATCGAAGCCTTCGGCAAGCGCTACTTCACCGACAGCGTTCGCAACATGAAGAACGCGGACCTGTACGGCGGCTCGATCGGTTACTTCCTGACCGACGACGTCGAGCTGGCGCTGTCCTACGGTGAGTACCATGACGTTCGTGGCACCTACGAAACCGGCAACAAGAAGGTCCACGGCAACCTGACCTCCCTGGACGCCATCTACCACTTCGGTACCCCGGGCGTAGGTCTGCGTCCGTACGTGTCGGCTGGTCTGGCTCACCAGAACATCACCAACATCAACAGCGACAGCCAAGGCCGTCAGCAGATGACCATGGCCAACATCGGCGCTGGTCTGAAGTACTACTTCACCGAGAACTTCTTCGCCAAGGCCAGCCTCGACGGCCAGTACGGTCTGGAGAAGCGTGACAACGGTCACCAGGGCGAGTGGATGGCTGGCCTGGGCGTCGGCTTCAACTTCGGTGGTTCGAAAGCCGCTCCGGCTCCGGAACCGGTTGCCGACGTTTGCTCCGACTCCGACAACGACGGCGTTTGCGACAACGTCGACAAGTGCCCGGATACCCCGGCCAACGTCACCGTTGACGCCAACGGCTGCCCGGCTGTCGCCGAAGTCGTACGCGTACAGCTGGACGTGAAGTTCGACTTCGACAAGTCCAAGGTCAAAGAGAACAGCTACGCTGACATCAAGAACCTGGCTGACTTCATGAAGCAGTACCCGTCCACTTCCACCACCGTTGAAGGTCACACCGACTCCGTCGGCACCGACGCTTACAACCAGAAGCTGTCCGAGCGTCGTGCCAACGCCGTTCGTGACGTACTGGTCAACGAGTACGGTGTAGAAGGTGGTCGCGTGAACGCTGTTGGTTACGGCGAGTCCCGCCCGGTTGCCGACAACGCCACCGCTGAAGGCCGCGCTATCAACCGTCGCGTTGAAGCCGAAGTAGAAGCTGAAGCCAAGTAATCGGCTGAGCCTCTGAGGAAAAACCCGGCCCAGGCCGGGTTTTTCTTTGCCTGGAAAAAGACCGCTCGTCAGGCGCTCAGGGAAATCGGTTGCGACACGATGTCGCGGGTTACTTCGCCGATCACCAGGATCGCCGGGCTTTTCAAGGCGAAACGTCCGGCGTCCCGCAGTAGCTCGCCGAGGTTGCTGCGGCATTCGCGCTGGTTGCCCAAGGTGGCGTTCTCGATCATCGCCAGCGGCGTATCCTCGGCCATGCCTCCAGCCAGCAGCCCGGCCTGGATCTCCGCGAGTCGGGCGACGCCCATGTAGACCACCAGCGTGGTACCGCTGCGTGCCAGGGCTTCCCAGGCCAGCGGGCTGTCGTCCTGGGTATGCGCGGTCACCAGGGTCACGCCGCGGCTGATGCCGCGGTAGGTAAGCGGTATACCGCAGGCAGTGGCGCCAGCCAGCCCGGCGGTGATGCCGTTCACTATCTCGCTGTCTATCCCGTGCCGGGCCAGCCATTCGGCTTCTTCGCCGGCGCGGCCGAAGATGCATGGATCGCCGCCTTTCAGGCGCACCACGCTGCGTCCCTGGCGGGCATGCCGCAGCATCAGGCGCTGGATGAAGTCCTGCGGTGTGGAGCGGCAGCCGCCGCGTTTGCCGACCCGGACCAGCCGGGCGGACGGACAGTGCTCCAGTATGCTCGGGTTGACCAGATCGTCGACCATCACCACATCCGCGTCCTGCAGGGCGCGAACTGCCTTCAGGGTCAACAGTTCCGGATCGCCGGGACCCGCACCCACCAGCCAGACCTTACCGCTCATCGTCGTTCTCCTCAGGCATTCGCCGCCATGGGCCGGGGGGCCGCCAGCAGTCTCTTGATTTCCGGTACGCAGGAGCCGCAGCCGGTGCCGCAGCCGAACTCGCGCTTCAATCCGTCCAGGTCCAATCCGCGGGCGATGCCGCCGAGCACCGTTTGCTGGCTGACGTTCTGGCAACTGCACAGGGTCTTGCCGCCCGCACCCTGGCTGGGTCGTCCCGGTGCCGCGCCGAGTGGGGCGAGCAGCCAGCGGCGTAGCTCGCTATCGGCCCGGCCGGTAAGCCAGAGCTCTTTCAACCAGTCGCGGGCGAGGGTTTCGCCGGCGAGCCGGACGGCGACGATGCGCCCGTCTTCGAGGCGCACGCGCTTGCCGATGGCGCGCCGGGGGTCGTCGTAGGCGAGGATCGGCCCGTCGAGCAATTCGAGTTGGCGATCTATCCGCTCCAGCAGGTCTGCGCCAGGTGCCTCATGGTGTGCGGCGCTGACCAGCAGGGCGGGGCGCTCGCGTCCAGCGAGACTGAAGCTGGCGTGGTCGAAGACTTCGCACAGCGCACGGAGGGCCTCGAAACGCGCCTGGATATCGGTTTCCACCAGCGCGAACAGGCGCCAGGGCAGTTCGACGGATTCGACCTGAACCCCGGCGTGCTTGAGTTCGGGTTGTTTCGACAGGGGGTCGAACGCCGGCAGGGTCAGGACATTGCAGCCCAGGCCCTTGAGGAAGCGATCGCCCCAGTGCATCGGCAGGAAGGCCTGGCCGGGGCGCACCGAGTCGTCTGCGCTCACCGGCAGGACCAGGGCGCCACGCCGGCTCTTCAGGCGCACGAGCTGCCCGTCCCGCAGTTGGCGGCGGCGCAGTTCCTCGGGATGCAGGTGCACCAGGGCCTCCTCTTCATGGCCGAACAGGCGTGCGCAGGTGCCGGTCCGGCTCATGCCGTGCCACTGGTCGCGCAAGCGTCCGGTATTGAGGGTCAGCGGGTAGCGCGCGTCGCGTTTTTCCTGGGCGGCGCGGTAGGGTTCGGCGACCAGTTGCGCGCGTCCCGAGGCGGTAGGGAAGCGGCCGTCTGCATAGAGCCGTGCGGTGCCTTGCTCCGCGCCAGTGGGAAATGGCCACTGCTGCGGCCCCAGGCGGTCGAGCAGTGCGTAGCTGAGGCCGGAAAGATCGAGGTCGCGGCCGGCGGTAAGCAGCTTGTATTCGTCGAACAGGCTGCGGCTGTCGGCAAAGGCGAACAGGCCGGGTTTAGCGGGTCGCAGGTGCCCTTCCAGGCGGCGCGCGAAGTCGCAGACGATGTTCCAGTCCTGGCGTGCTTCCCCGGGGGGCGGAACGGCCCGACGGACATGACTGACCCGCCGTTCCGAATTGGTCACGGAGCCTTCCTTTTCTCCCCAGGATGCGGCTGGAAGCAAAAGGTCGGCGTATTGGCAGGTTTCCGTGCCGGCGAAGGCTTCCTGGACCACCACGAAGGGACAGCGGGCAAGGGCCTCGTGGATCTTGCGCTGGTCCGGCAGCGATTGCGCGGGGTTGGTACAGGCGATCCAGAGCGCCTTGATCCGGCCGTCGTGGACCGCATCGAACAGCTCGATGGCGCTGAGACCGGGGGACGTGGGCAACTGTTCCACGCCCCAGTAGTGCGCCACCTCGGCGCGATGGCCGGGATCGGCGGCTTCGCGGTGGCCGGGCAGCAGGTTGGCCAGGCTGCCGGTCTCGCGACCGCCCATGGCGTTCGGCTGGCCGGTGAGGGAAAACGGTCCGCATCCGGCGCGGCCGATCTTGCCGGTGGCCAGGTGCAGGTTGATCAGTGCGCTGTTCTTGGCGCTGCCGGCGCTGGACTGGTTGAGCCCCATGCACCAGAGCGAAAGGAAGCGCGGCGAACGGCCGATCCATTCGGCGCAGCGCTGCAGGTCGGCGCGGTCGATGCCGCAGATGTCGGCGACGGCGGCCGGGGTGTAGTCGCGCACCAGTTCCTTCAGGTCGGCGAAACCCTCGGTATGCTCGGCGATGAACGAACGGTCGATCCAGTCCTCCCAGAGCAGGATATGCAGGATGCCGTGGAACAGTGCGACGTCGGTACCGGGCAGCAGCGCCAGGTGCAGGTCGGCCAGCTCGCAGGTGTCGGTGCGCCGCGGGTCGATCACCACGATGCGCATCTCCGGCCGAGCGGCCTTGGCGGCTTCCAGGCGACGGAACAGGACCGGGTGGGCGAAGGCCATGTTGCTGCCGGCGATCAGCACGCAATCGGCGCAGTCGAGGTCTTCGTAGCTGCACGGCGGTGCGTCGGCGCCCAGGCTGCGCTTGTAGCCGACCACCGCCGAGGACATGCACAGGCGCGAATTGCTGTCGATGTTGTTGGTGCCGACCAGGGCCCGCGCCAGCTTGTTGAAGGCGTAGTAGTCCTCGGTCAGCAACTGGCCGGAGATATAGAAGGCCACGCTGTCCGGCCCGTGTTCGCGAATGGTCTCGGCGAAACGCCCGGCGGCATGTTCCAGGGCACTCTCCCAGTCGCTGCGAGCCCGCGCCAGTTGCTTGCCGAGGCGCAGTTGGGGGTACAGCGCGCGGGCCTGGAGGTCGCCGGTCAGGTGCAGGCTGGCGCCTTTGCTGCAGAGTCTGCCGAAGTTGGCCGGGTGCCGAGGATCGCCTTGCACGCCGAGGATGCGTTCGCCGTCGTGTTCGATCAGGACGCCACAACCCACGCCGCAGTAGCAGCAGGTCGAAGCGGTGGTGCGCAGCGGGGAATCTGTCGACATGCTCGGCTCCTGTTATCGGCGAGAGATCAGGCGCACAGCGCCACGCTGTCCAGGCCGAGCAGCACCCGCCCGTTCTCCACCCGCACCGGGTGGCGATGGGCGCAGCCCTGGTCCGGGGCCACGGCTTCGCCGCTCTCCAGTTCGATCTGCCAGTTGTGCAACGGACAGGCCACTCGCTTGCCGTAGATCAGGCCCTGGGACAGCGGGCCGCCCTTGTGCGGGCAGCGGTCATCGAGGGCGAAGACCTGGTCGTCGGCGGCGCGGAAGATGGCGATGTCGCCTTTCGGGCCGGCGACCACGCGCGAGCCCAGCGGGTTGATTTCATCGAGGGCGCAGATATCCAGCCAGTTCATCGGTTCACTCCGGTAGGGGGAGGGCCGCCGTGGGACGGCCCGGGCAAGGGATTCAGACGTTTTCCAGTTGCTTGAGCGGAATCCGTTCGAACTCCTTCTTCAATTGCGGCTGTTCGATGCGCTGCTTCCATGGGTCCTGCTCGAAGGACAGGGCGAATTGCAGGCGGTCGTTGAGCGCCTTGCGGTTTTCCGCGTCCTCGACCACCGCCTTGCGGATGTACTCCATGCCGACCCGCTGCAGGTAATGCACCGTGCGCTCCAGGTAGAAGGCTTCCTCGCGGTAGAGCTGGAGGAAGGCGCCGTTGTATTCGCGCACCTCTTCGGCGGTCTTGAGCTTGACGAAGAACTCCGCGACCTCGGTCTTGATCCCGCCGTTGCCGCCGATGTACATCTCCCAGCCGGAGTCCACGCCGATGATGCCGACGTCCTTGATCCCGGCCTCGGCGCAGTTGCGCGGGCAGCCGGAGACCGCCAGCTTGACCTTGTGCGGCGACCACATGTTGAACAGGTCGTGTTCCAGATCGATGCCCAGCTGCGTCGAGTTCTGCGTGCCGAAGCGGCAGAACTCGCTGCCGACGCAGGTCTTCACGGTGCGGATGGATTTGCCGTAGGCATGTCCGGAGGGCATGTCGAGGTCTTTCCAGATGGCCGGCAGGTCGTCCTTCTTCACCCCCAGCAGGTCGATGCGCTGGCCACCGGTGACCTTGACCATCGGCACCTGGTACTTGTCGGCGACGTCGGCGATGCGCCGCAACTCGGCGGCGTTGGTCACGCCGCCCCACATCCGCGGTACCACCGAGTAGGTGCCGTCCTTCTGGATGTTGGCGTGGGCGCGTTCGTTGATCAGGCGCGACTGCGGATCGTCCTTGGCTTCTCCCGGCCAGGTCGAGATCAGGTAGTAGTTCAGGGCCGGGCGGCAGGTGGCACAGCCGTTCGGGGTCTTCCAGTCCATGAAGCGCATGGCGGCGTCGAGACTGGTCAGCCGGTGTTCGCGAATGGCCTTGCGGATCTGCCCGTGGTTGAGGTCGCTGCAGCCGCAGATGGCCTTCTCGCTCTTCGGCTTGACGTCGGCGGCGCCGCCGACGGTGCTGATCAGGATCTGTTCCACCAATCCCGCGCAGGAACCGCAGGAGCTGGCGGCCTTGGTGTGTTTCTTGACTTCGTCGACGCTGAACAGGCCGTGTTCTTGTATCGCCTTGACGATGGTGCCCTTGCAGACGCCGTTGCAGCCGCATACTTCGGCCGTGTCGGGCATGCTCGCGGCGCTGTTCTGGCCCTGGTGGCCGACATCGCCGAGGGCGTTCTCGCCGAACATCAGGTGGTCGCGGATCTGCGCGACGTTGTGGTTCTCGCGGATCTGCCGGAAGTACCAGCCGCCGTCGGCGGTGTCGCCGTAGAGACAGGCGCCGACCAGTACATCGTCCTTGATCACCAGCTTCTTGTAGACGCCGCCGATGGGGTCGGAAAGGGTGATGGTCTCGCTGCCTTCGCCGCCGATGAAGTCGCCGGCGGAGAACAGGTCGATACCGGTCACCTTGAGCTTGGTCGAGGTCACCGAGCCCTGGTAGCGGGCGTAGCCGAGATGAGCCAGGTGGTTGGCGCAGACCTTGGCCTGCTCGAACAGCGGCGCAACCAGGCCGTAGGCGATGCCACGGTGGTTGGCGCATTCGCCGACCGCATAGATGCGTGGGTCGTAGGTCTGCAGGGTGTCGTTGACCAGGATGCCGCGGTTGCAGGGGATGCCCGCGCTTTCGGCCAGCTCGGTATTGGGGCGGATGCCGGCGGCCATTACCACCAGGTCGGCGGGAATCACGTCGCCGTCGTTGAACTGCACGGCACAGACCCGGCCGCTGCCGTTGTCCATCAGTTCCTGGGTCTGGGTGTTCAGGCGGAAGCGGATGCCGCGGGCTTCCAGCGCGCCTTGCAGGAGTTTGCCGGCGGTGCGGTCCAGTTGGCGTTCCAGCAGCCAGTCGGAGAGGTGCACGACGGTCACGTCCATGCCGCGTTGCTTGAGGCCGTTGGCCGCCTCCAGGCCGAGCAGGCCGCCGCCGATCACCACCGCGTGGCTGTGGGTCCGGGCGCAGTCGATCATGGCCTGGGTGTCGGCGATGTCGCGGTAGCCGATCACGCCCTGCAGGCGATTGCCGGGTATCGGCAGGATGAAGGGGACCGAGCCGGTGGCCAGCAGCAGGCGGTCGTACTCGGCCTCGCTGCCGTCCGCGGCGACCACCCTGCGGCGGACCCGGTCGATCTGCACCACCTTGCGGTCGAGGACGAGCTTGATGCCGTTTTCCGCATACCAGTTGAGGTCGTTGAGGACGATTTCCTCGAAGGTCTGCTCGCCGGCCAGTACCGGGGACAGCAGGATGCGGTTGTAGTTGGGATGGGGCTCGGCGCCGAACACCGTGATGTCGTAGAAGTCCGAGTTGAGCTTGAGCAGTTCTTCCAGGGTACGGACCCCGGCCATGCCGTTGCCGACCATCACCAGCTTGATCTTCTTCATGCGGAGGAGCTCCTGCATAAGGTTGGCGCAAACAAAAAAGGCGTCCCGCTGTTGCCAGCAGGACGCCTTTGTCCAGGTCCCGTTCGGTCGGGAAACGCCGCCTCGTCGTTGAGGCAGGCGCTTTGTTGTCGATTGTCGGGAGAACCCAAGCAGGCGCCGTGCCAACTTGCGCTATTGCCTATCTCCATGGCCTTGCAGGGATAACGCGGGGCCTCACCGCGGTCTTTCTGCTCCGTGCCGGGGCGTATCGCACCGGGCTGGTGCCACTCAGCCCTTCAGCCAGACCAGGAGTAGCGCCAGGTTGGCGGCCAGGGACAGCAGGGCGATGGCGCGCCAGGTCTGCAGCGGTTCGCGCTCCAGCAATGGGCGGGTTGCCGCGGCCGGCAACGCTTCTCCCTGTTGCAGCGAGAGCAGCCATTCCTCGGCGGTCTCGAAGCGCTGTGCGGGGTCGCAGGCGACGGCGCGCAGCAGCAGGTCGTCGATCCAGGCCGGCAGGTCGGGGCGATAGCGGCTGGGCGGGACGGGGCGACCGAAGCGCGGGTGCTGGAAGGCTTCGATCTCGCCATAGGGATAGCGCCCGGTCAGCGCCTGGTAGAGGCAGACGCCGGTGGCGTAGAGATCCTGGCGCACCGAGGGCGAGGTGCCGGAGAAGCACTCCGGCGCCAGGTAGCTGGGCGTACCCGGTAGCAGATGGGGGTCTTCGCGCGACAATCCCGGACACCAGGCCAGACCGAAATCCAGCAGGCGCAGCTCGCCGTCGCGGCCGAGGTGGAGATTTTCCGGCTTGAGGTCGCGGTGCAGCAGGTTGCGTCGATGCAACTGGCCAAGCCCGCGCAGCAGCTGGTTGGCCAGCCCCAGCCACTCCGGCAGCGACAGCGGACCATGGTTGCGCAAGCGCTCGGCGAGAGTCTCTCCAGGGTGCTCGCGCATCAGGTAATACAGATGCTGGCGCTGCGCCAATCCGTGCAGCTCGGGGAAATGCCGGCCCTGGACGCGGCGCAGGAACCATTCCTCGAGCAGCAGGGCCTGGGTTGCCAGCGGATCGTCGGCACGTGCGGCGGGAAGGGTCTTCAGCAGCCAGGGTTGGCCCTGGCCATCCTCGACCCGGTAGAGCAGGGACTGGCGGGATTCGCCGAGCAACTGCCGGACCCGCCAGCCTTCGAAGAGCTGGCCGGGCTTCAGCGGCGGCGGCAGTGGCCAGTGGCCCAGTTGCGCGAGGGCGTCGCCGAGGCTGCCTGCGGGCACGGCTTCCACGCGTACCAGCAGGGCGCTGGCGTTGTCCTGGCTGCCTGCCAGGTGGGCGGCGCGAACCAGGGCCTCGGCGCTGCGCTGCGGCTCCTCGGCGTTGCGCAGGATGCTGCGGATGCCGCTGTCGCCCAGCGTCGCCCAGACGCCGTCGCTGACCAGTAGCCACTGGCTGCCGGGCTCCAGATCGCCTTCCAGATAGTCGACCACCAGATGCTGGTCCAGTCCCAGGGCGCGGGTCAGCACGTGTTGCATGTGCGGCTGTTCCCAGACGTGGTCGCTGGTCTGCCGGAGCAACTCGCCGTCGCGCCACAGGTAGGCCCGGCAATCGCCGACGTGGGCCAGGGTGTAGCGGGTGCCGCGCAGCACCAGGGCGGTGAGGGTGGTGAGCAGCGGCTGGCCGCCGCCGTTGGCCTGTAGCCAGCGGTTCTGCGCCAGCAGCAGGCGGTCCAGGGATTGCACGATGGCCCAGGTTTCCGGAGTCGCATAGTAATCCAGGGCCAGCGCTTGCAGGCTGCTGCGCGCCGCCAGGCCGCCATCGGCGCACTGGCTGACACCGTCGGCGATGGCCAGCAGGTGTCCCTTGCTGGCGGCCAGGGCCGGCGCCGGGGTGACCACCCGCAGCGCGTCCTGGTTTTCCGTGCGAGGCCCGCAGGCGCTGGCCTCGCCGATGCTCAGTCGCAGCCCCACGCTCAGACCCGCGCGGCGGTGACCGCGGCCGAGCCCCAGGTGGTGCGCCAGCGCCGCTTCACCCCGTGGAGGCCGAACCAGGCCAGCACGCCGAGACTGGCGAACAGCCACAGGCCGAGCTGGTAGTCGCCGGTGCTTTGCTTGATCGCGCCGAGGCCGGCAGTCAGGCAGAAGCCGCCGATGCCGCCGGCCATGCCGATCAGCCCGGTCATCACGCCGATTTCCTTGTGGAAGCGCTGCGGTACCAGCTGGAACACCGCGCCATTGCCGGCACCGAGACTGAGCATGGCGACCACGAACAGGCCGAGGGCGGCCATCGCGCTGGGCAAGTGGAAACCGACCGCGGCGATGCAGATGGCGGCCAGGGTGTACACCATCAGCAGGCTGCGGATGCCGCCGATGCGATCGGCGAGGGCGCCACCGAGCGGGCGCATCAGGCTGCCGGCGAAGACGCAGGCGGCGGTGTAGTAGCCGGCGGTCACCGGGTTCAGGCCGTACTGGTCGTGGAAATAGCCGGGCAGGGTGCTGGCCAGGCCGAGGAAGCCGCCGAAGGTGACGCTGTAGAAGAACATGAACCACCAGCTGTCGCGGTCGCCGAGGGCTTTCAGGTAATCGCCCATGGCCTTGGGCGCCGGCCGCTGCGGGGCGTTGCGCGCGACCATGGCGAACACCAGGAGGGTCAGGACGAGCGGCAGCAGGGCGAAGCCGAACACGTTGTTCCAGCCGAACGCGGCGGCCAGGCCGGGGGCGAAGAGGGCGGCGAGCACGGTGCCGGAGTTGCCCGCGCCGGCGATGCCCATGGCCTTGCCCTGGTGTTGCGGCGGGTACCATTGCGATGCGAGCGGCAGGGCCACGGCGAAGGATGCCCCGGCGAAGCCGAGGAACAACCCCAGCAGCAGTGCCTGCGCATAGCTGTTCACGCCCAGCAGCCAGGCGGCCGCGAGGGCGGCGATGACGATGACCTGGGCGAGGATGCCGGCGCTCTTCGGCGACCAGCGATCGGCCAGCAGGCCGAGCAGGAAGCGCAGTACGGCGCCGGCGAGGATCGGCGTGGCGACCATCATCGCGCGCTGTTGGGTGCTCAGTTGCAGGTCGCCGGCAATCTGCACCCCCAGCGGGCCGAGCACGTACCAGACCATGAAGCTCAGGTCGAAATAGAGAAACGCCGCGAACAGGGTCGGCGCATGGCCGGCCTTCCAGAAGCTGTTGTTCATCGAACACCTCGTATCCAGCGGAATCGGGGCGGAACGGCCGCCCGGCGGAAGTTGCATCGCTACAAGGTGAGCGTCCGACAGCGGACCACCCACCCGCCCCGACGCTGGGGCGAAACGACGAAGACGCCACGGGCCTCTGCCGGGAAGGAGAGGCCGCGCGACGTCTTTGTCGGGGATGGGTAACCGCCGTTGGCTACCGTCAGGCAGGACGTAGCAAGCTCTTTGCCAAGTTGTCGAAAGCGCGGCGTAGAGCGGTTGCAGGGACAACCATGGCGTCGGGCGTGCACGCCGCGGTGGCAGGCGTCGGGGGCTTGCACAGGGCTGGGGCGGCGCGTCCGTGCGCCGTCGGCGGTTCAGCGATGGGCGGTGTTCAGGTGGTAGATGGTCACGCGGCTGCCTTCGCCGCTGTCGCCGGCGTTGTCGTTCACGTAGGCGCCGGCCTTGAAATAGAGCAACTGGTCGTTCCAGGCGCTGCCGAGGGTCTGGTAGTAAGCGTCCTCTTCGCCGTCCTGGCTGCGCGCGCGCACCGCCAACTCGCCGCTGGAGGTGACGCGCAGGCTGTAGTTGAAGCGCTCGCCCAGGCGTACCTGCTCGAGGATCGACACGTTGCGGCTATAGGAATCGTCCGGGTGGTTGCGTACCAGCGCCTCGACCCGGCCGAGGCCTTCCTCGGGCTTGTAGTAGTACTGCAGCTTCACCAGAGGTTCGCCGTCGTCGGTCTGTGGCGACTTGCTGTGGATCTGGCCGATGATCACCTTGTTCTTCGAGGGGACCTTCTCGACGCTCATGGTCACCCGCAGTTCGTTGTCGGCCTGCCAGTAGTACCAGTTGTCGAGGCTGCCGTCGGCCTGGGTTTCGCGCAGTTCGGTGCGAGGATAGGTGCTGTCCTCGGTGTGCGAGCCGTCGATGGGCACCCAGAAGACCAGGCCGCCATCGTTGCCTTGCTGGAAGTACCGGCTCTGGTAGCCGTTGTTGAGTTGCTGGGTGGTGATCACCTGCGGGGTGGGTTCGGTGGGAATGGTAAGGTTCCAGGTGCTGAGATCGATCATGCTGAGCATCTCCTGACCGCTGAGTCGGCGGTGCGGTTCGGGCGGACGCCTGCGGCTCCTAGCCCTGGGCGTCCACTGCGGGCCTCCCTGGTCATGCTAGTCGAGGGTGGCGAGGGGGTAGCTCCCAGAACGGATAGGGCCGTTCCGGGCGCACGAGCATAGCCGCGCCGCTCTGCGCCGGGGGCCAGCAGGGTGGCTGGCGATATGATCGCCAGCTGCCCAGCCGGATTCAGCCGCCGAGCATGTCGTGCATGGCGATGATCTGCTCGGCGACCTGGATCAGCCTCTGCTGGCGGCTCATGGCCTGGCGCCGCATCAGCGTGTAGGCCTCCTCCTCGCCGCAATGCTTCATCTTCATCAGCAGGCCCTTGGCCAGCTCGATGCGCTTGCGCTCGGCCAGCTGCGCCTCGCGCGCCTGCAGTTGAGCGCGCAGCGCCTGGTCGCTCTCGAAGCGCGCCATGGCGACGTCGAGGATCGGTTGCAGGCGGCTGGCCTGGATGCCTTCGACGATGTAGGCGCTGACCCCGGACTGGATGGCGCGGCGCATCACTCCCGGATCGTGCTCGTCGGTGAACATCACGATCGGGCGCGGCTGGTCGCGGCTGACCAGGCAGACCTGCTCCATCACGTCGCGGCCGGGAGACTCCGTGTCGATCAGGATCACGTCGGGACGCAGCGCTTCGACGCGCGCCGGCAGGTCGATGGTCAGCCCCGACTCGTCCACCACTTCGAAACCGCTCTCGAGCAGGGCGGCCCTGAGGCGTCCGACTTTCTTCGGCGTGTCGTCGATCAGCAGGATACGCAGCATGGCGGGCGCACCAGGGTCAGGGGGCGATGCCCTGGCCGGTTTCGGCCAGGGCGTGGATCGGGAAGCTGCGGGCGTAGCCGGCGGGGTCGCTGCCGTCCCAGGTGCGCCCGTCGATCAGTGTCGAGCGGCGCATGTCGGCGCCGTCCAGGCACAGGCCAAGGGCCGTCGCGGCATCGCGGTACAGCGCGGTCTGCTGGACCCTGCGGGCGATGCCCAGGTAGTCCGGGTCTTCGCGCAGCAGGCCCCAGCGGCGGAATTGGGTCATGAACCACATGCCATCCGAGAGCCAGGGCCGGTTGACTTCGCCGTCGGCATAGAAACGCAGCGGATGCGGGTCCTGCCAGGCGTTGCCGAGGCCGTCCTGGTAGCGGCCGAAGAAGCGCGGCTGGATCGCGCCGAGCGGAGCGTCGACATAGTCGCGGCCGCTGATCAGTTGCGCGGTGCCCAGGCGGTTCTCGGCGTTCTGTTCGATGAAGCGGCTGGCGTCGAGGACCGCCATGACCAGCGCGCGGGCGGTGTTCGGGTAGGCGTCGACGAAGGCGCGGGTAGTGCCGAGGACCTTTTCCGGGTGGTCCGGCCAGATCGCCTGGCTGGTGGCGATGGTGAAGCCCTGGCCCTGGTCCACGGCCAGGGCGCCCCAGGGACCGCCGGCGCAGAACCCGTCGATGCGCCCGGCCTGGAGATGGCCGACCATCTGCGCCGGTGGAACCACCACGCTGTGCACGTCGTGCAGCGGATGCAGACCGATGCTCGCCAGCCAGTAGTTCAGCCAGAGCGCGTGGGTACCGGTGGGAAAGGTCTGCGCCAGGGTCAGGCGTGCACCATTCTGGCGCCGATGCCGGAGCAGTGCCTCCGCACTGGTCACGCCAGCCTGCTTCAGCGGTTCGGAAAGATTGATCGCCTGGCCGTTCTGGCACAGTCCCATGAGCACCGCCATCTCGCTTGCCGCGCTGCCGCCGAGGCCGAGCTGGACGCCGTAGACAAGCCCGTACAGGCACTGCGCGGCATCCAGCTCGCCGCTGAGCAGCTTGTCGCGCAAGGTGGCCCAGGACGGTTGGCGCCTGAGATTGAGCGTGAGGCCGTAGGGCTGGGCGAAGCCCTGGGTGGCGGCCACGATCAGCGAGGCCGAATCGGTCAGCGCCATGAAACCGATGTCCAGGGCGCTCTTTTCCGGTGCGTCGGAACCGCCGGCCCAGGCCTGGCTGCGTATCGCTCTGTCTGTCATCACCACCTCGAGTGCGGGAGGGCGGCGCGGGCCGTCCCGTTTTCCAGTGCGCAGGCGCCGTCGTCGGCGCGCTTTTCCATAGCTGCCACAGCAAGCGCTATGCCAGGCGGCGCGGGGGTTTTCGCCGGGCAAGAAAAAGCCCCGCACGGGGCGGGGCTTGTTCGACGCGTCGCTGGATCAGGCCTGGACGACCGGGATCTTGGCGTTCGCAGCCGCTTCGCGGAACTCGGCGATCTGGTCGAAGCTCAGGTAGCGGTAGACGTCGGCAGCCATGCTGTCGATGTCCTTCGCGTAGGCCATGTACTCCTCCACGGTCGGCAGTTTGCCGAGGATCGAGGAGACCGCCGCCAGCTCGGCCGATGCCAGGAACACATCGGTGGCATCGCCCAGACGGTTCGGGAAGTTACGGGTCGAAGTGGAGACCACGGTGGAACCGGTCTGGACGCGAGCCTGGTTGCCCATGCACAGCGAGCAGCCCGGCATTTCCATGCGCGCGCCAGCCTTGCCGTAGATGCCGTAGTAGCCTTCCTCGGTCAGCTGGTGGGCGTCCATCTTGGTCGGCGGAGCCAGCCACAGACGGGTCGGGATGCCGCCCTTGACCTTGTCCAGCAGCTTGCCGGCGGCGCGGAAGTGACCGATGTTGGTCATGCAGGAGCCGATGAACACTTCATCGATCTTGCGGCCCTGTACGCTCGACAGCAGACGCGCGTCGTCCGGATCGTTCGGCGCGCAGAGCACCGGCTCCTTGACGTCGGCCAGGTCGATCTCGATCACCGCGGCGTACTCGGCGTCCTTGTCGGCTTCCAGCAGCTCCGGCTTGGCCAGCCAGGCTTCCATCGCCTGGGCGCGACGCTCCAGGGTGCGCGGGTCGCCGTAGCCTTCGCCGATCATCCAGCGCAGCAGGGTGATGTTGGACTTCAGGTACTCGGCGATCGCCTGTTCCGGCAGCTTGATGGTGCAGCCGGCGGCGGAACGCTCGGCCGAGGCGTCGGACAGCTCGAAGGCCTGCTCCACGGTCAGGTCGTTGAGGCCTTCGATCTCGAGGATGCGGCCGGAGAAGATGTTCTTCTTGCCCTTCTTCTCGACGGTCAGCAGGCCCTGCTGGATCGCGTAGTAAGGGATCGCATGGACCAGGTCACGCAGGGTGATGCCCGGTTGCAGCTTGCCCTTGAAGCGCACCAGCACCGACTCCGGCATGTCCAGCGGCATCACGCCGGTGGCGGCGGCGAAGGCCACCAGGCCGGAGCCGGCCGGGAACGAGATGCCGATCGGGAAGCGGGTGTGCGAGTCGCCGCCGGTACCAACGGTATCGGGCAGCAGCATGCGGTTCAGCCAGCTGTGGATGATGCCGTCGCCCGGACGCAGCGACACGCCGCCACGGGTCATGATGAAGTCGGGCAGGGTGTGGTGGGTCTTGACGTCGATCGGCTTCGGATAGGCCGCGGTGTGGCAGAAGGACTGCATCACCAGGTCGGCGGAGAAGCCGAGGCAGGCGAGGTCCTTCAGTTCGTCGCGGGTCATCGGGCCGGTGGTGTCCTGGGAACCGACGGTGGTCATCTTCGGTTCGCAGTAGGTGCCCGGGCGCACGCCCTGGCCTTCCGGCAGACCGCAGGCGCGGCCGACCATTTTCTGCGCCAGGGTGAAGCCCTTGCCGCTATCGGCCGGTGCTTCCGGCTTGCGGAACAGGTCGGAGGCGCCCAGGCCCAGCTCGGCGCGGGCCTTCTCGGTCAGGCCACGGCCGACGATCAGCGGGATACGGCCGCCGGCGCGGACTTCGTCGAGCAGGACCGGGGTCTTCAGCTCGAAGGTGGTGACCACTTCGCCGCTGTCGTGGCGAACGACCTTGCCTTCATAGGGGTATACGTCGATGACGTCGCCCATGGCCAGGTTGGTGCAGTCGAACTCGATCGGCAGGGCGCCGGCATCTTCCATGGTGTTGTAGAAGATCGGTGCGATCTTGGTGCCGAAGCAGAAGCCGCCGGCACGCTTGTTCGGCACGAACGGAATGTCGTCGCCGAAGAACCACAGCACCGAGTTGGTGGCGGATTTGCGCGAGGAACCGGTGCCGACCACGTCGCCGACGTAGGCGACCGGGAAGCCCTTGGCCTTGACCGCTTCGATCTGCTTCAGCGGACCGACCGAACCCGGCTGGACCGGCTCGATGCCGTCGCGGGCCATCTTCAGCATGGCCAGGGCGTGCAGCGGGATGTCCGGGCGCGACCAGGCGTCGGGGGCCGGGGAGAGGTCGTCGGTGTTGGTTTCGCCGGGGACCTTGAATACGGTGAGAGTCAGCTTTTCCGGGACTTCCGGCTTGGCCTTGAACCACTCGCCATCGGCCCAGGATTGCAGCACGGACTTGGCCGCGGCATTGCCCTTCTTGGCGCGCTCGGCGACGTCGTGGAAGGCGTCGAACATCAGCAGGGTGTGCTTCAGCTGTTCGGCGGCGGTGTTGGCCAGTTCGGCGTCGTCCAGCAGCTCGACCAGGGTGGCGATGTTGTAGCCGCCCTGCATGGTGCCCAGCAGCTCGGCGGCACGTTGCTTGTCGATAAGGGGGGAGGTGGCTTCGCCCTTGACGATGGCGGAAAGGAAACCGGCCTTGACGTAGGCGGCTTCGTCGACGCCCGGCGGTACGCGGTTGGTGATCAGGTCAAGGAGGAATTCTTCTTCGCCGGCCGGCGGGTTCTTCAGCAGCTCGACCAGGCCTGCGGTCTGTTCGGCGTTCAGCGGTTGGGGCACGACACCCTGGGCGGCACGCTCTTCTACGTGTTTGCGGTAGGCTTCAAGCACAGTATTTCCCTCATCAGTGGTCCCGGGGGACACGTATCCAGGAACCGACGCAGATCCGCTCGTCAGGCCCAGGTGGACGGTAATCCACCAACCTACGAGGGCATCGGCAGGTTCCAGACAGAAGCTGTTTTCAAAGTTTTACGCCGGCGGGCTGGGGTGGGGCTGGCGAGACGCTTGAGGGAGGCGCCGTCGCCAGCGTACCTGCCGGAAACTGTGCTCGTGACGCTTTGAAAACAGCTTCTAACGGACATTGGCGCCTAAAAAGGCGGGCCAATGTTACTGGAAACTCGACGCAAAGTTAAGTCGGAAACCCTAGGAACCACGGGGTGAACTTGATTAGACAAAGGGCTAAGATGCCGCTTTGTTTTCGTTGTCCCGGCCATGTCTTCGCAAAGAATCAAAACCCCCTGCGTAGGGCTTTGCTCCACGGTATACGGCGACCTGGTATGCCGTGGCTGCAAGCGTTTCCACCATGAGGTGGTCAACTGGAACCTCTACGACGCCGAGGAAAAGCGGGCTGTCTGGAGTCGCCTTGAGCAGTTGCTGGCCCAGGTGATGGCCGCCAAGCTGGAAGTCTTCGACGCCGCGCGCCTGCGCCTGCAACTGGAGCAGCGGCAGATCCGTTTCGTCCCCGAGCAGTCCCCCTATTGCTGGGCCTACCAGTTGATCGCCCGCGGTTCCCGGCTGATCAACCAGATCGAAGCCTACGGCGTGGCACTGCTGCCGGAATTCCGCGACTGGAGCCTGCCGGACCTGCGCGATGCCATCGACCGGGAATTCTTCCTGCTGTCGGAAGCGCATTACCAGCGCTACATCGCGCCCTCGTTCCTGCAGGCGATCGACAGATAGGCGGTGTCTCCAGCGAAAAAGCCGCCCTTGGGCGGCTTTTCCGTCCGACCAGCGGTCACTCCTTGCTGGCCAGCTCCTCCAGGTGGGCGATGATGTCGTCCGGCTTCAACACCAGCACGTCGCTTTCCAGGGTATCCAGCACCACTTCCGCGGTATTGCCGATCAGCGCGCCGGACAACCCGGTGCGCGCCACGGTGCCGATCACGGTGACCACCGCGTCGAGCTTCTGCGCGGTGCGCGGGATCAGCACGTCGGCCGGACCTTCCTCGATGTGCAATTGTTCGTCGCTGAAACCGTACTCGGCCTGGAAGGTGCGGCAGGCCTCGCGATAGCGGGCCTCGATGGTTTCGCTGAGCTGGAAGGTCGGGTCGGCAGAGGAGAGCATCGGCGAGGGGTGGGCGCTGATCACGTGCAGCGTGGCCTTGGCCAGGCCGGCGATGTCGTAGGCATGGCTGATGATCCCGGCGTGCAGGGAGCGGTGCTCGCCGTCGTTGTTGCCGACGTCGACCGCGGCGAGGATCTTTCCTCCCGTCCAGGGCCGGGCGGTCTTGGTCATCAGTACCGGACAGGGCGCGAAGCGCAGCAGCTTCCAGTCGTCCGGGGTGAGGATGGCCTTTTTCAGCGGGTTGTCGGGAAAGTGCTGCTTGATGATCAGCCCGCAGCCTTCGGCCTGTTGCTCGGCGATGATGGTCTGGTGCAGGGAGTCCTTCCAGGCCTGGTTGGTCGAGACGCTGTAGCCTTCCTCGCGCAGCTCCTGGGCCAGGTCGTTGAGAGCGGCGCTGTGGTCGCGGCGCTTCTCGCAGACCAGCAGGTGCAGGTGCGACTGGGTCACGCCGGCGATCAGTTGTGCCCGTTTCAGGGCGAGACCTTCCAGCTGGTCCGGTTCAATCACCACGAGGATGCTGCGAATGGCTTGCATGATCGTCTCCCTGAGTGCTTGTGGTTATCGCTGAAACAACTCTAGACGCAATCCAGCCGCTGCTCTTGATGCATATCAAACGGGTCGGCCTGCCCGACCGCCGCAGCTTCCGTATAATGCTCCGCCTTTCCTGCCCCGACCAGCGTCATGGCAGGCCCTTTCCAGAATGAGTGACCTGCACCATGTTGCCCGAGATCGACCAATTCCTTGCCTGTTCCACTCCCGCCGCCTGGGTCGAGGCGGCCCTGGAGCGCCAGGACGTCATGCTGCTGGACCACAAGGCCTGCGAGATGAAGGCCGCGGCGACGGCGATGCAACTGATCGGCAAGTACTCCGGCCGCCTGGACCTGGTGAACAAGATGAGCCGCCTGGCGCGCGAGGAGCTGCGCCACTTCGAGCAGGTGCTGGCGATCCTGAAGAAACGCGGTATCCGGGTGGTCAATGTCAGCGCCTCCCGCTACGCCTCGGCGCTGCGCGACCTGGTGCGCAAGCAGGAGCCGCAGCGGCTGACCGATACGCTGGTGGTCGGCGCCTTCATCGAGGCGCGTTCCTGCGAGCGCTTCGCCGCCCTGGTGCCGCACCTGGACGCGGAGCTGGCGAAATTCTACGGCGGTTTGCTGAAGTCCGAGTCGCGGCATTTCCAGGACTACCTGAAGCTGGCCTACCAGTACGGCGACGAGGCCGACGTGGAGCGGACGATCGAGGTGGTGCGGGCCAAGGAGGCCGAGCTGATCAGCAGTCCGGACAACGAATTCCGCTTCCACAGCGGCCTCCCGGTGGACCTGGTGGCCTGAGTCGGAAACAAGAAAGCGCCCCGCGGGGCGCTTTTTTTGCTGCCTGGATCAGTCCTTGACCTTGAGGTCGAGGGCCAGGTCGCGGGCGGCCTTGGTCGCCAGAACGCCCATCAGCTGGCCGATCTCGTCCTGGCGGCTCGCCGCGCCGTTGGCGCCGGCGCCCATCATTACGCTGGGGACGGGGGCCTGGGCGGCGGCTTCGGCCCAGACCTTGTTGATCGCGATCAGCGCGTCGAGCTTCGGCTGCAACGCGCCGTCCGCCTTAATCACCGCTTCGCGGGCGTAAGCCTCGGCGTCGGCGGTGATCTTGGTGGCCTGGGCGGTCACCGTGGCCTTGTCGCGCAGCAGTTCGGCGGTCTGCTTCTCGATCTCGGCGCGCTGCTTCTCGCGCTCGGCGTTGATCACCGCCAATTGCTTGTCGGTTTCCGCCTGGGTGGTGCGTTCGATCTGGTCGCGCAGGGTTTCCTGGCGCTTGGCCTCGACTTCCTTCTCGCCGCGGGCGGTGACCAGCAGCTTTTCCTCTTCTTCCTTCAGGCGGTTCTGCCGCGCCACCGCCAGCTCGGCGAGCGCCTGCTGGACCTTGACCATGCGCTGCTTGTACTGCGGGTTGGGATCGACGTTGGTGATCCGCGCTTCCACCACCTCGACGCCGAACTTGCGGAACTGCTGTTGCTTGCGTACCGGGATGCCCTTGGCATCGGTGACCTTCTCGGTGACGAACTGGCTGGCGTTGTTGTCGCCGAACGCTCCCTGCTCGGTGCCGGCCTGGAGGATCGCGGTCTGGTGCGGAATGGCGCCGCGCGGCCCGCGGACTTCCTTGCGCTTGATCAGGTACAGGCCGTCGTTGAGCTGGTTCTCGAACTCGGCGGCGAATTCGCTGCGGGCTCCGGCGTAGTAGTCGTCGGCGCTCATCAGCGAAGCGGTGGCCTGGAGGGTTTCCTTGATCGCCGGCACCAGTGCGGTGCGGATGAAATTGTCCGGGTTGCGGTATTCCTGGGCCATCTTCAGGAACGGCTCGCCGCCGGGCAGGCGAAAGCGCGCGGAAGATTCGACCTTGGCGTCGACGTTGCCGAGGAACACGATCGGGAAAGCCTCGATGGTGGCGCCGAGGCCGTCGTTGTCCGGATTGGTGTCGTTATCGTCCATGACCAGCACGGACTGCACGCTGATGGCCTTCTTCCAGGTGGTGGCGCGACCGAACCACTTGGTCGCGTAGCCGACGTCATCGACGATCTTCTCGTCGCCGAAGATGGTCCTTACGTGGGTCATGAAGCCGGCTTCGTTATAGAAGAACACGCCGTTGAACAGGCCGAAGCCGAGGGCGAGCATGCCGAGGGGGGCGGCGACGAACTTGATCAGGTTTCCCTTCGAGATGATCACGATCATTCCTTGATGCGGGGTGGGGGAGCGCGATCCTGCTGAAAGGTGGCCCGCGACGTCAAGATGGACGGTGGAAAAAATGCGAATCGCATAATGCTTCGCTGAAAGGCCCGCATGGCGGGCCTGGGGTGGGTCAGAGCGGGAAGGGCGCCTGGCGATGGCCGTTGGCGTCGATCTCCAGGGCCCAGCCCTGGCGGTCCCAGTCGCCGAGCACGATGCGCCGGGCGGGCTGGCCGTCGATGTCCAGCGGGTGTTCGGCCGGCCGATGAGTGTGGCCATGGATCAGGGTACGCACGCCATGCCCGCGCATGACCCGGGGCACTTCTTCGGGCGTGACATCGATGATGTCGACGGCTTTCATGCGGGTCTGCGCGCGGCTTTCCTTGCGCAGCTTGCGTGCCAGCTTGTGCCGGGTGGCCAGCGGCAGGTGGCGCAGTACCCAGAGCGTGAGCGGGTTGCGCAGCCAGCGGCGCAGGCGCATGTAGGCCTCGTCTCGGGTGCACAGGCTGTCCCCGTGCATCAGCAATACCGGCTCGCCGTACAGGTCGATAACGCTCGGGTCGGGCAGCAGCGTGCATCCGGCCTCGCGGCAGAACGCCTTGCCAATGAGGAAGTCGCGATTGCCGTGCATCAGGTAGATGCGCGTACCGTCGTCGGCCACCTGGCGCAGGGACTGGGCGATGGAGCGCTGGAAGGCGTCCATGCCGTCGTCGCCGATCCAGGCTTCGAAGAAGTCGCCGAGGATGTACAGGGCCTCGGCCCGACGGGCGCGCTCATCGAGGAAAGACAGAAACGCCCGGGTGATGTCCGGGCGTTCCGCTTCGAGATGCAGGTCCGAGATGAACAGGACGCTCATCGCTTCATTCTTCGACGATTTCGGCCTTCTCGATGATCACGTCCTCGGCCGGCACGTCCTGGTGGCCGCTGCGCATGGTGGTGGCCACGCCCTTGATCTTGTTGACCACGTCCATGCCCTCGACCACTTCGCCGAAGACGGCATAGCCCCAGCCCTGGGTGGTGGGGGCGGTATGGTTGAGGAAATCGTTGTCGGCGACGTTGATGAAGAACTGCGCGCTGGCCGAATGCGGGTCCATGGTACGAGCCATGGCGATGCTGCCGACCTTGTTGGTCAGGCCGTTGTTGGCTTCGTTCTTGATCGGTGCGCGAGTGGGCTTCTGCTTCATGCCCGGCTCGAAACCGCCGCCCTGGATCATGAAGTTGTTGATCACGCGGTGGAAGACGGTGTTGTCGTAGTGGCCGCTTTTCACGTACTCCTTGAAGTTCGCCGCGGTTTCCGGGGCTTTCTCTTCATCGAGCTTCAGGGTGATGACGCCATGGTTGGTATGCAGCTTGATCATGTGGGTAATCCGCTTTGTCGTGAAAATCGAAGGCCTGTCAGGGGGTTGACAGCTTCGGCTATGATAAGCGCTTTGATTTGCCCGGCCTACCCTGGTCGGGCGAGAGCATGACCAAGGATCCCATGAGCAAGCCAGAGACCACCGCCGCCCCGAACTTCCTGCGCCAGATCGTTCAAGCCGACCTGGATGCCGGCAAGCACGCGAAGATCGTCACCCGTTTCCCCCCGGAGCCCAACGGTTACCTGCACATCGGCCACGCCAAGTCGATCTGCCTGAACTTCGGCCTGGCCCAGGAATTCGCTGGCGATTGCCATCTGCGCTTCGATGACACCAACCCGGCCAAGGAAGACCAGGAGTACATCGATGCCATCGAGGCCGACATCAAGTGGCTGGGCTTCCAGTGGTCCGGCGAGGTCTGCTATGCCTCCAACTATTTCGACCAGTTGCATGCCTGGGCCATCGAGCTGATCAAGGCCGGCAAGGCGTTCGTCTGCGACCTCGGTCCCGAGGAAATGCGCGAATACCGCGGCACCCTCACCGAGCCGGGCCGCAACAGCCCTTACCGTGACCGTTCGGTGGAGGAGAACCTCGACCTGTTCGCCCGCATGAAGGCCGGTGAGTTCCCCGACGGCGCCCGTTCGCTGCGGGCGAAGATCGACATGGGTTCGCCGAACATGAACCTGCGCGATCCGATCCTGTACCGCATCCGCCATGCGCATCACCACCAGACCGGCGACAAGTGGTGCATCTACCCGAGCTACGACTTCACCCACGGTCAGTCGGACGCCATCGAGGGCATCACCCATTCGATCTGCACCCTGGAATTCGAAGACCATCGTCCGCTCTACGAGTGGTTCCTGGCCAACCTGCCGGTACCTGCGCAACCGCGCCAGTACGAATTCTCCCGGCTCAACCTGAACTACACCGTGACCAGCAAGCGCAAGCTCAAGCAACTGGTCGACGAAGGCCATGTCAGCGGCTGGGACGATCCGCGCATGTCGACCCTGTCCGGCTATCGCCGCCGCGGCTACACCCCGGAGTCGATCCGCAACTTCTGCGAGATGATCGGAGTGAACCGTGCCAGCGGCGTGGTCGACATCGGCATGCTCGAGTTCAGCATCCGCGACCACCTGGACGCCACCGCGCCGCGTGCCATGTGCGTGCTGAAACCGCTCAAGGTGGTGATCACCAACTACCCCGAAGGGCAGGTGGAGAACCTCGAGTTGCCGCGTCATCCGAAGGAAGACATGGGAGTGCGCGTACTGCCGTTCGGTCGCGAGCTGTTCATCGATGCCGGTGACTTCGAGGAAGTCCCGCCGGCCGGCTACAAGCGCCTGATCCCCGGTGGCGAGGTGCGTCTGCGCGGCAGCTACGTGATCCGTGCCGACGAAGCGATCAAGGATGCCGACGGCAATATCGTCGAACTGCGCTGCAGCTACGATCCGGACACCCTGGGCAAGAACCCGGAAGGCCGCAAGGTCAAGGGCGTGATCCACTGGGTGCCGGCCGAGGGCAGCGTCGAGTGCGAAGTGCGCCTGTACGATCGGCTGTTCCGCTCGGCCAATCCGGAGAAGGCGGAAGAGGGCGGCAGCTTCCTCGACAACATCAACGCCGACTCCCTGCAGGTACTGACCGGCTGTCGCGCCGAGCCGTCGCTGGGCCAGGCGAACCCGGAGGATCGCTTCCAGTTCGAGCGCGAAGGCTATTTCGTCGCCGACCTGAAGGACTCCAGGCCGGGCAAGCCGGTGTTCAACCGTACCGTCACCCTGCGTGACTCCTGGGGACAGGGCTGAGGAAAGACCGTGCTGCAGATCTACAACACGCTGAGCAAGACCAAAGAAGTCTTCACGCCGCTGGTCGGCAACCAGGTACGCATGTACGTGTGCGGCATGACCGTGTACGACTACTGCCATCTGGGCCACGGCCGCAGCATGGTGGCGTTCGACGTGATCACCCGCTGGTTGCGCCACCGTGGCTACGACCTGACGTACGTGCGCAACATCACCGATATCGATGACAAGATCATCAATCGCGCCAACGAGAACGGCGAGCCGTTCGATGTGCTGACCGAGCGCATGATCGCGGCGATGCACGAGGACGAGGCCCGGCTGAACATCCTCAAGCCGGACCAGGAGCCACGCGCCACCGATCACATCGCCGGCATGCACGCGATGATCCAGACCCTGATCGACAAGGGCTATGCCTACGCGCCGGGCAACGGTGACGTGTACTACCGGGTCGGCAAGTTCGCTGGCTACGGCAAGTTGTCGCGGCGGCGGGTCGAGGACCTGCGCATCGGTGCGCGGATCGAGCCGGGCGAAGCGAAGGAGGATCCGCTCGATTTCGTGCTCTGGAAGGGCGCCAAGCCGGGCGAGCCGAGCTGGTCGTCGCCCTGGGGCGATGGCCGCCCGGGCTGGCACATCGAGTGCTCGGTGATGTCCACCTGCTGCCTGGGCGATTCCTTTGACATCCATGGCGGTGGCAACGACCTGGAGTTCCCTCACCACGAGAACGAGATCGCCCAGAGCGAGGCCGCGACCGGCAAGCCCTACGCCAAGTCCTGGCTGCACTGCGGGATGATCACCATCAACGGCGAGAAGATGTCCAAGTCGCTGGGCAATTTCTTCACCATCCGCGAAGTGCTGGAGAAATATCACCCCGAAGTGGTGCGTTACCTGCTGATCGCCAGCCATTACCGCAGTCCGATCAACTACTCGGAGGAGAACCTGCGCGAGGCCAAGGCGGCCCTGGACCGTTTCTACAACGCGCTCAAGGGGCTGCCCGAGGCGGCGCCGGCGGAAGCGGCGGAGTATGTCGAGCGCTTCGCCGCGGCGATGGACGACGACTTCAATACCGCGGGTGCCTGCTCGGTGCTGTTCGAGCTGGCGCGGGAGGTCAATCGTCTGCGCGAAAGCGACCTGTCGGCGGCGGCTGCGCTGGCCGCGCGCCTGAAGCAGTTGGCTGGCCTGCTGGGGGTGCTGCAGCTGGAGCCGGAAGCCTTCCTGCAGGCGGGCGCCGAGGGCAAGGTCGATGCGGCCGAGGTCGAGGCGCTGATCCAGGCGCGCCTGGAGGCGCGGGCGGCGAAGAACTGGGCGGAGTCCGACCGGATTCGCGACCAGCTCACCGCCATGGGCGTGGTGCTGGAGGATGGCAAGGGCGGCACTACCTGGCGCCTGGCCGACTGAACCCGCAGCGATAAATGAAAAGCCCCGCGTTCGCGGGGCTTTTCATTACCGGCGACCTCAGTCGTGCAGGTGTTCGGCGGCGTGCAGGGTATTTTCCAGCAGGCAGGCGCGGGTCATCGGCCCGACGCCGCCCGGCACCGGGGTGATCCAGCTGGCGCGTTGCGCCGCCACCTCGTATTCCACGTCGCCGACCAGGCGGCCGTCGGCCTGGCGGTTGATGCCGACGTCGATGACGATGGCGCCTTCCTTGATCCACTCGCCCTTGACCAGTCCCGGCTTGCCGGCAGCGACCACCACCAGGTCGGCGCGCGACACATGGTCGGCCAGGTCGCGGGTGAAGCGGTGGGTCACGGTGACGGTGCAGCCACCCAGCAGCAACTCCAGAGCCATGGGCCGGCCGACGATGTTCGAGGCGCCGACCACGACCGCGTCCATGCCGTACAGGTCGGCGCCGGTGCTGGCGAGCAGGGTCATGATGCCTTTCGGGGTGCAGGGGCGCAGCAGGGGCATGCGCTGGGCCAGGCGGCCGATGTTGTAGGGATGGAAACCATCCACGTCCTTGTCCGGGTGGATACGCTCCAGCAGCAGGGAGGCGTCCAGGTGGGCGGGCAGGGGTAGCTGGACCAGGATGCCGTCGATGGCGGGATCGTCGTTCAGGCGGTCGATCAGGGCCAGCAGGTCGTCCTGGCTGGTTTCGGCGGGAAGATCGTAGGCCTGGGAGAGAAAGCCGACTTCCTCGCAGTCCTTGCGCTTGTGCGCCACATAGACCTGAGAGGCCGGATCGGTGCCGACCAGGATCACCGCCAGGCCGGGAACGCGCAGGCCTTGCTGGCGGCGCTCGGTCACGCGTTGGGCTATCTGCTGGCGAAGGTTGGCGGCGATCGCTTTGCCGTCGATCAGTTGTGCGGTCATGTCGGAAGGGTAACCATCGAATCGGGTGGAAAAAGGACGCGCATTTTCGCATGGACGCCGCCCGGGGCAAAGGAGGCGACCCGCGGATTTGCCGTAACTCCTTTATATAGCTGAATTTTTTTAAAAAACCCGTTGACGGCCTTTCGCCCCCTGTATAACATGCGCCCCGCTTGCCGAGCACAGCCGGACGCAGGGTAAGAGGTAATGCAAGTCGGTTGCTGACTTTGTGATTGCCAGAGCTTAAAGTTTGCGCTCAGCATTGAATGCAGATGAATAAAGCGCCCGTAGCTCAGCTGGATAGAGCATCCGCCTTCTAAGCGGATGGTCGCAGGTTCGAGTCCTGCCGGGTGCGCCATTCGGCGAATCGGCAAGAAGCAGGCAATGTTTTACCGCAAGTCGTAATATGGTGGGCGTAGCTCAGTTGGTAGAGCACAGGATTGTGGCTCCTGGTGTCGTGGGTTCGATTCCCATCGTCCACCCCATATTCCGAAGCGCCAGGCCCGGGGCCTGGCGTTTTCATTTCCAAGCAGTGTCCCGCGGACGTGGTGGAATTGGTAGACACACTGGATTTAGGTTCCAGCGCCGCAAGGCGTGAGAGTTCGAGTCTCTCCGTCCGCACCACCTTCAGGCTCGGCTTGTCCGGCCGCTGCGGTTGAAGCCGGAACGTCCGGCACGATTCACGATATGGTGGGCGTAGCTCAGTTGGTAGAGCACAGGATTGTGGCTCCTGGTGTCGTGGGTTCGATTCCCATCGTCCACCCCATATTTCGAAGCGCCAGGCCTTGTGCCTGGCGTTTTCGTTTGCGCTTCACGATCTCTTCTCCGCTTGTCTTTCCGGCACCCAGCCCGCCCTCATGGGGCGACGGCAGGTTGAACTTGTTCCAGCTCCGGCGCTCTTAAGCGAGCCCGTCGTTCCTGGCGGGTCCGTATATGCAGTCTGGGTGAAGCGACATGTCGATGAAATGGACCGAGCAGCGCTTGCGCAAGGCTCTCAAGCAGATGGCGAACAATCATGAATCGGCTGCGGTCGAGGTCATGCGCGCCGTCGAGCGGGCGAACGATCCGAAGCTGGCGCAGCGCCTGCTCGAGGTGATCGAGCAGATGCACCAGGATGCCGATGCGCTGCGCTCCATCGACGACGAAATCGCCAGCGGCGTGATCCGTTGCCAATGAGGCCGTAGACGCTCCGCAGTTCAGGACTTCCCGGCGGAAGTCGGCGCATCCGGCCGGTTCGCCAGTTTCGGGCGCAAGGTCGCGCCCTGGGCTGTGTTCCGGCGAACGGTATAGGGTTGGCGGCCGCGGAAGGCGAAGGCGGTGAACATGTTCGTATTCTCTCTCGGTGCGTTTCAGAAACGGTGTTTCACCTGGACGCCCAGGCCGATGCTGTCATGCCACTCTTCGGCGACAGCGGCGGAGCAGAGGCTGGCGAGCGTGCCGGCGAGGCACGGGGAGGGGCTTCTCATGGGGGCTCCTTCCGTTGCGGCCAGGGACGTGCCTTGGTGTCTTGCTGGGCGAAGCGGTAGCCGAGCGCGTTCAGACCGTCGAAGTCGCGACTGAAGGTGTCTCCCAGGCCCTGGCCGCTGCCGGCCAGGACGGCGTGTGCGCTGTCGATGGGGTGCAGGATGAACTCGCCGGAGCGGGTTCCTCCGGCTTGCCCGCGCACCAGCAGGAAGCCGTCTTCGATCCTGATGCTCAGGCCGTTCAGGTAGCTGTGCCGGCTCGTGCTGGCGACGCGGTAGGTGCCGACGGCTTCGGTCCAGGCCTGGGGCAGGGGTGTCGGCTCGATGCGCTCGCCGAGGTAGGCGGCCTGGCCGTGGCGGCGGGACACCAGGATTCGGCGTTGGCCGTAGCTGACCACGTCCAGTTGCAACTGTCCGGCGCTGTCCACGCCGACAGGCCAGAACCCCAGCAGTCTTTTTCTCATCTGCAGCCAGCCCGAGGTGTCGCGCAACAGTTCCACGCGTTGTTCGCCGAAATCTGCGTACAGGCGACCCCTGCGCTCGTACAGGCGAACCTGGCCTTGGCGGGTTGCGTAACGTCCGTATAGCTGTCGCCGGTCCTCCGGGCTCGGCACCTTCAGTGCGGGGGCGCGCGCGGGGGTGGGCTGTACGGCGGGGCGACGAGCGCCCTGCCTGACCTGCAGCATGAGCGACGCCGCTTGCCGGGCCAGGGAGGCGGTGAGCGAACCGCGGTCATCGGCGTTGCTCATGACAATGGCGGCGAGGCGCTGTTCCGGCAGCAGAACCAGGTGGGCGCTGAATCCTGGGGTGGCGCTGGCGTACTCATAGTGACGGATGCCCCCTTCCAGCGGCGCGGAGCCGCACGGGCTGAGGAACCAGGCCAGGCCCACCTGGCAGTCGAAGTCCAGGGCATTGCCGGCGTTCTGCTGGCGGAACATCTCCTCGACGGAGTGTTTCCGGAGAAGCTGGCGCTCCTTGTGGCGCCCGTTGGCGAACAGCATGCGGACGAAGCGGCTGAGGTCGACCGGGCTGCTCCACAGGTCGTTGACCGGGAGGTCGCTGGCGGCGGCGGAGCCGGGGCGACCGCCGCCGCTGTAGCCTTGGGCGCGTTGCGCCTGGGGCAGGGCGTTCCTGGCGAAGCTGGAACGAGTCATCTGCAAAGGGTCCAGCAGGTGCTCCCGCATGTGCTGCTCGAAGTGCTTTCCGGTGTTGCGCTCGATAGCCGCGCCGACCAGCTCGTAGCCAAGGTTGGAATAGGCGACCTGGGTTCCCGGCGGATTGCTCAGCCAGACGCCGGATACTTTCGCCGGCAGTTGGCCGAGTGAGCTCGGGCGTTCGCCGAACAGGGGCGGCAGGTGTTCGCCAGGAAGGCCGGACTGGTGGCTGAGCAGCCGGCGGAAAGTGATCGCGCGATCCGCCTCGCTCTGGTCGGCATGGAAGCGTGAGCGTACGTAGAACTCGCGCAAGGTGTCCTGGAGCGGGGCGTCGAGAGAGAGTTGGCCGCGTTCGGCCAGTTGCAGGGTCGCGCTGGCGATCAGTAGCTTGGACAGGTCGCCGGCGTGGAATGCGGTGTGCTCGCTGGCGTTGATCCTGTGCTGTCGGTCGGCATAGCCGAAACCGCGGGCCCAGACCAGTTGCTGGTCGTCGACCAATGCCAGGGCCAGGCCGGGCACGTCCTGCCTTTCCATTTCCCGGCGGATGTGGCGTTGCAGATAGTCGATGACCTCGCCGTAGTTGCCCACGGCGGCGCTCGGCGCTGGCGGGGCGGGTGGCAGTCCGTGGCAGCCGCTGGTGCCGAGCAGGCAGCCGAGAAGGGAAAGATGCATTGCACGAAACATGGAATACCTGGCGGAAAGGCGAGGTGTCCCATGCTAGGGCGGGCCTGGCTGGCAGTCCTTACGGCTTTGTCAGCAATCTGTGAAAGATTGTTAAGCCTCCGCTGTCAACGGGGTCGCTCCCAGGTCAGGCGGAAGGAGGCGCCTCCTTGCGGCGTTTCCAGCGCTTCCGCATAGCCGCCGTGCCATTGCGCGACCCGGCGGACGATCGCCAGGCCCAGGCCGAAGCCGCCGGTGCTGCGATCGCGGCTGTCGTCCAGGCGCGAAAAGGGTTCGAAGATCTTCTGCCGGGCGTCCGCCGGTATCCCGGGGCCGTCGTCGTTGACCCGTATCTGACAGCTGTCGCCTTGATTGAGGAGGGCGATTTCGACGCGCGAGTGTGCGTGGCGAATGGCGTTGCGCAGCAGGTTGATCACTGCGCGCGCCATGAAGCGAGGCTCGATGCGGATCTGTTCGACCTGGCAGGCGCTGATCTCGCAGGTGACTCCGGCGGCTTCGGCTTCCAGGGCGACGTCGGCGACGACGCTATCCAGCCAGCTCGCGGCGTCGACGATTTCCCGGTGGCTCCCGACGTTGCCGTGCTCCAGGCGGGCGTAGGTCAGCAGTTCGGAGACCATTTCCTCCAGTTCGCCGAGATCGGCGCGCATGTCCTCTATCAGGTCGTGGCGTACTTCGGCGTCGACCTGCTTGTTCAATTGCTCGAGTTCGAAGGACAGGCGGGAGATCGGCGTGCGCAATTCGTGGGATACCGCGTTGGTCAGTTCACGCTGGTTGCTGATCAGGCTTTCGATGCGGTCGGCCATCTGGTTGAAGTGCTGGGCCAGGGTGCGGATGTCGGAGCGTCGGAAAATGCGCGTGCGCGATGACAGGTCGCCGTCGCCGAAGCGTTGCGCGGCCAGGCGCAGGGTCTCGAGGTCGCGCCAGTGCGGGCGGACCCATACCAGCAGGGCGATGCCGACCAGCACGCCGAGCAGGATGTAGGCCAGCACGGTGAACAGTGGGGTCAGCGAGGGTTCCGGCGGCAGCTTGATGTCGAGCAGCTGCGGGCCCGCGTCGATGCGGCTGATGAATTCCGTGAAGTCCTCGCGTACCACCAGCAGGTTCTTGTCGAGGAGGGCCTGCTCTTCCTGCGTCAGCTTCGCCTGCCTGGCATCCGTCAGGCTCAGCTCGAGCCCGTAGTGGGGACGCCAGTCTTCGAGCTGTCGCTGGCGTCCGGCCTGGTCCAGCGGGGCCAGCTTTTCCACCAGCGAATAGGCCTGGCCGCGAACGGCGTCGCGGTGATAGTTCTCGACGATGCTGTCGTAGAACGCGTCGATGACATGGTCGACCACGAAGATCGCGGCGGCGAACCCCAGGGCCAGCAGCAGGTAGAGGCGCAGGAACAGGCGCAGCATTCAGAGCTCCCAGCCCAGCGGGTTGAACAGGTAGCCCTTGCCCCAGACGGTCTTGATCCGGACCGGCTCGCGCGGATTGTCCTTCAGTTTATTGCGCAGCTTGCTGATGCAGACGTCGACGCTGCGGTTCAGGCCGTCGAAGCCGATGCCGCGGATCTGGTTGAGGATCTCGTCGCGGGAGAGTATTTCCCCTGCCTGGCTGGCCAGCAGCCAGAGCAGCTCGAACTCCATCGTGGTCAGTTCGATGCCGAGGCCTTCGAGTTCCGCTTCGCGCCGCCGTCGGTCGATGTTCAGCTTGCCGAATGTCAGGCTTTCCGGGGAGGCGGGAAGGGGCGCGTGCCGGCGCATCAGGGCGCGCAGGCGGGCGAGCAGCACCGGTGGCTCGATCGGCTTGATCACGTAGTCGTCGGCGCCGGACTCCAGGCCAAGGATGTGATCGAGATCGTCCTCCTGGGCGGTGAGTATGAGGATCGGCAGGTTCGCGACCCGGCGGATCTCCCGGCACACCTGCAGGCCATTCTGTCCGGGGAGCATGAGGTCGAGAACCACCACTTGCGGCTTGAAGTCGAGGAAAGCGGCGAACGCGGCATCACCGCGATGCACCTGGCGCACTTCGAAACCATGCTGGGAAAGGAAGCTGGCAATCAGGCGGGCGAGCTTCTGGTCGTCTTCGACGAGCAATACCTTGCTGAGGGTAGGGCAGTCCATAGGGTTTCATCGGTCGGAGCGGAATCGGCTGGCATTATATGCGCCCGCTTCCGGCGAAGCTCCAGCGACTCGTTCGAGATCGGGCTGCGATCGGCGGAAGCGGCCGGAAACACCCCGGGGATCCGCCTGCACCCTGGCGGGGTGACTTCTGCTTTTCCCTCTACTAGAATGCATGCCCTTGATTCTGGGAGCCGGAAGGACCGGCTTACGTCTGTGCAACGAGGAATATCCATGCAAGTTTCTGTTGAAAGCACTTCCGCTCTTGAGCGCCGCATGACCGTTGGTGTGCCTGCCGAGCGTATCGAGACCGAAGTCAACAAGCGTCTGCAGCAGACCGCCCGTCGTGCCAAGATTCCAGGTTTCCGCCCCGGCAAGGTGCCGATGAGTGTCATTCGTCAGCGCTACGAAGCTTCCGCGCGCCAGGAAGCCATGGGCGATCTGATCCAGGAAACCTTCTACGAAGCCGTGGTCGAGCAGAAGCTGAATCCGGCCGGTTCGCCGTCGGTAGAGCCCAAGTCCTTCGAGAAAGGCAAGGACCTGGAATACATCGCAACCTTCGAAGTCTTCCCGGAATTTACCGTTTCCGGCCTGGAAGACATCAAGGTCGAGCGCCTGCAGGCCGAAGTTTCCGATGCTGATGTCGACAATATGCTCGACGTCCTGCGCAAGCAGAACACCCGTTTCGAAGTGGTCGAGCGTGCCGCCCAGAACGATGACCAGTTGAACATCGACTTCGTCGGCAAGATCGACGGCGAAGCCTTCGCCGGCGGTTCCGCCAAGGGCACCCTGCTGGTACTGGGCTCCGGTCGCATGATCGCCGGCTTCGAAGAAGGGCTGGTGGGGGCGAAGGCCGGTGAAGAGCGTGTGCTCAACCTGACCTTCCCCGAGGACTACCAGAACCTGGACCTGGCCAACAAGGCTGCCGAGTTCACCGTTACCGTCAATAGCGTAGCCGAGCCCAAGCTGCCGGAACTGAACGAAGAGTTCTTCGCTCTGTTCGGCGTGAAGGAAACCGGTCTCGATGGCTTCCGCGCCGAAGTGCAGAAGAACATGGAGCGCGAGCTGCGCCAGGCGATCAAGTCCAAGGTCAAGAACCAGGTCATGGAAGGTCTGCTGCAGGCCAACCCGATCGAAGTGCCCAAGGCCCTGATCGGCAACGAAGTGAACCGTCTGCGCGTGCAGGCCGTCCAGCAGTTCGGTGGCAACATCAAGCCTGACCAACTGCCGGCCGAGCTGTTCGAAGAGCAGGCCAAGCGCCGTGTGGTGCTGGGCCTGATCGTCGCCGAAGTGGTCAAGCAGCACGAGCTGAAGGCCGACGAAGGTCGCGTTCGCGAAATGATCGAGGAAATGGCCTCGGCCTACCAGGAGCCCGAGCAGGTCGTCGCCTGGTACTTCAAGAACGAGCCCCAGCTGAACGAAGTCCGTTCTGTTGTACTGGAAGAACAAGTCGTAGATACTGTCCTGCAAAAGGCCACTGTGACCGATAAGCAGGTATCCTACGAAGAAGCGGTCAAGCCGGCCGAAGCTCCGCAAGCGGCCTGATTCGTTCCTCTCGTTCGAATCCCACAAGCCAGCCTTAGTGCTGGCTTGTGCGTCTTTGAGGCTTCACTATCTGTTAGGGAGTGATCGCAAGACATGTCTCGCAACTCTTTTATTCCGCACGTTCCCGATATCCAGGCCGCCGGTGGCCTGGTGCCCATGGTGGTGGAGCAGTCCGCCCGCGGCGAGCGCGCCTACGACATCTATTCGCGCCTGCTGAAGGAGCGGATCATCTTCCTGGTCGGCCAGGTCGAGGACTACATGGCCAACCTGGTGGTTGCCCAGTTGCTGTTCCTGGAGGCTGAAAATCCCGAGAAGGACATTCATCTCTACATCAACTCGCCGGGTGGTTCGGTGACTGCCGGGATGTCCATCTACGACACCATGCAGTTCATCAAGCCCAACGTCTCGACCACCTGTATCGGCCAGGCGTGCAGCATGGGTGCCCTGCTGCTTGCGGGCGGTGCCGCCGGCAAGCGCTACTGCCTGCCGCATTCGCGGATGATGATCCACCAGCCGCTGGGCGGTTTCCAGGGCCAGGCCTCGGATATCGAGATCCATGCCAAGGAAATCCTCTTCATCAAGGAGCGTCTGAACCAGATCCTGGCGCACCACACCGGCCAGCCCCTGGACGTCATTGCCCGCGATACCGATCGTGACCGCTTCATGAGCGGTGACGAAGCCGTCAAGTATGGCCTGATCGACAAGGTCATGACCCAGCGCGACCTGGCCGTCTAAGGCTCCGCAATACTGGCGGTCGAGACATTCGGCCGCCTCGTGGGCTTGAAAATGCCCACAATTGCCTTCATCTTGTGTTTGAAGCTACCCATTGGATCGATCGAATGACTGATACCCGCAACGGCGAGGACAACGGCAAGCTGCTGTATTGCTCCTTCTGCGGCAAGAGCCAGCACGAAGTGCGCAAGTTGATTGCCGGCCCCTCGGTCTTTATCTGCGACGAGTGTGTCGACCTGTGCAATGACATCATCCGCGAGGAGGTGCAGGAAGCGCAGGCGGAAAGTAGTGGGCACAAACTTCCGGCGCCGAAAGAGATCCGCACCATCCTCGATCAGTACGTGATCGGGCAGGAGCGGGCCAAGAAGGTTCTGGCGGTAGCGGTATACAACCACTACAAGCGCCTCAACCAGCGTGACAAGAAGGACGATATCGAGCTCGGCAAGAGCAACATTCTGATGATCGGCCCAACCGGCTCGGGCAAGACCCTGCTGGCCGAGACCCTCGCACGTCTGCTGAACGTGCCGTTCACCATCGCCGATGCGACCACGCTGACGGAAGCGGGCTACGTGGGCGAGGATGTCGAGAACATCATCCAGAAGCTCTTGCAGAAGTGCGATTACGATGTGGAGAAGGCCCAGATGGGCATCGTCTACATCGACGAGATCGACAAGATCTCCCGGAAATCGGACAATCCCTCCATCACTCGCGACGTTTCCGGCGAGGGTGTGCAGCAGGCCCTGCTGAAGCTCATCGAGGGCACCGTTGCCTCGGTACCGCCGCAGGGCGGTCGCAAGCATCCGCAGCAGGAGTTCCTGCAGGTCGATACGCGCAACATCCTGTTCATCTGCGGCGGCGCTTTCGCCGGTCTGGAGCGGGTCATCCAGAACCGTTCCGCGCGCGGCGGCATCGGTTTCAATGCCGAAGTGCGCAGTCAGGAGATGGGCAAGAAGGTCGGCGAGGCGTTCAAGGAAGTCGAACCGGAAGATCTCGTCAAGTTCGGTCTTATTCCCGAGTTTGTAGGGCGTTTGCCGGTGATCGCGACTCTTGATGAGCTCGACGAGGCTGCGCTCATGCAGATCCTGACCGAGCCGAAGAACGCTCTCACCAAGCAGTACGCCAAGCTGTTCGAAATGGAAGGCGTCGATCTCGAATTCCGTCCGGACGCACTCAAGGCGGTTGCCCGCAAGGCGCTCGAACGCAAGACCGGTGCACGTGGCTTGCGTTCAATTCTCGAAGGTATCCTTCTCGATACCATGTACGAGATTCCCTCCCAGCAGGATGTCAGCAAGGTGGTCATCGATGAGAGTGTCATCGATGGCTCGTCGCAACCCCTGATGATCTACGAGAACAGCGAAAAGCCAGCCAAGGCTGCGCCTGAGGCATGAAAGACCAGGGGCCTTCGGGCCCCTTTTCTTTTCCGACTGGCACGCTTGTTTTTTCCCGGGCCTAACCCCATCTTAGGCTGAAAGGTCTTCCTATCTGTTTCGTGGCCAAGTGCCGCTGTAGAGCCGACATTATGAAAACACTCGTCGAATTGCCCTTGCTGCCGCTACGTGACGTGGTGGTGTACCCGCACATGGTCATCCCGTTGTTCGTCGGTCGGGAAAAGTCCATCGAGGCCCTGGAGGCAGCGATGACCGGCGACAAGCAAATCCTCCTGCTGGCGCAGAAAAACCCCGCGGACGATGATCCGGGCGAAGATGGCCTGTACCGCATGGGTACGGTCGCTACCGTGCTGCAGTTGCTCAAGCTGCCGGATGGCACCGTCAAGGTGCTGGTCGAAGGCGAGCAGCGCGGCCAGGTCGAGCGCTTCATCGAGGAAGAAGGGCACATTCGTGCCGCGGTCCAGGCCATCGATGACGCCAATGTCGGCGAGCGCGAGGCCGAGGTCTTCACTCGCAGCCTGCTGAGCCAGTTCGAGCAATACGTCCAGTTGGGCAAGAAAGTCCCCGCCGAGGTGCTTTCTTCGCTGAACAGCATCGACGAGCCGAGCAGGCTGGTCGATACCATGGCCGCGCACATGGCGCTGAAGATCGAGCAGAAGCAGGACATCCTAGAGATCACCGACCTGTCGTCGCGGGTTGAGCATGTCCTGGCGCTGCTGGATGCCGAGATCGACCTGCTGCAGGTGGAAAAGCGTATCCGCGGCCGGGTCAAGAAGCAGATGGAGCGCAGCCAGCGCGAGTACTACCTGAATGAGCAGATGAAGGCCATTCAGAAGGAACTCGGCGATATCGACGAAGGGCACAACGAAGTCGAGGAGCTGAAGAAGCGCATCGACGCCGCCGGCCTGACCAAGGAGGCGCACACCAAGGCCACTGCCGAGCTGAACAAGCTCAAGCAGATGTCGCCGATGTCGGCGGAAGCCACCGTGGTGCGTTCCTACATAGACTGGCTGCTGAACGTGCCGTGGAAGGCCGAGAGCAAGGTGCGCCATGATCTCGCCAAGGCGGAAGACATCCTCGATGCCGACCATTATGGCCTGGAAGAGGTCAAGGAGCGCATTCTCGAGTATCTCGCCGTGCAAAAGCGGGTGAAGAAGCTCAAGGGCCCGGTCCTTTGCCTGGTGGGACCGCCCGGCGTGGGCAAGACCTCCCTGGCCGAATCCATCGCCCGCGCCACCAATCGCAAGTTCGTGCGCATGGCGCTCGGCGGCGTGCGTGACGAGGCCGAGATCCGCGGTCACCGTCGTACCTATATCGGCTCCATGCCGGGCCGCCTGATCCAGAAGATGACCAAGGTCGGCGTGCGCAACCCGCTGTTCCTCCTCGACGAAATCGACAAGATGGGCAGCGACATGCGCGGGGATCCCGCCTCGGCGCTGCTCGAGGTGCTCGACCCGGAGCAGAACCACAACTTCAACGATCACTACCTGGAAGTCGACTACGACCTGTCCGACGTGATGTTCCTCTGCACCGCGAACTCGATGAACATCCCGGCGCCCCTGCTGGATCGGATGGAAGTCATCCGCCTGCCGGGCTACACCGAGGACGAGAAGGTCAATATCGCCGCCAAGTACCTGATTCCGAAGCAGGTCCAGGCCAACGGCCTGAAGAAGGGCGAGCTGACCTTCGAGGAAGGCGCCCTGCGCGACATCATTCGCTACTACACCCGCGAAGCCGGGGTGCGCAGCCTCGAGCGGCAGATCGCCAAGGTCTGCCGCAAGGCGGTGAAGGAGCATGCCAAGCTCAAGCGTATCCAGGCGGTGGTGTCCAGCGAGACGCTGGAGAACTACCTCGGCGTGCGCAAGTTCCGTTATGGCCTCGCCGAACAGCAGGACCAGATCGGCCAGGTGACCGGGCTGGCCTGGACCCAGGTCGGCGGCGAGCTGCTTACCATCGAGGCGGCCGTGGTACCCGGCAAGGGCCAGTTGACCAAGACCGGATCGCTGGGCGACGTGATGGCGGAATCGATCACCGCGGCGTTGACCGTGGTGCGCAGCCGCGCCCAGAGCCTAGGAATCGCGGCGGACTTCCACGAGAAGCGCGACATCCATATCCACGTTCCGGAAGGCGCTACGCCGAAGGATGGCCCGAGCGCAGGCATCGGCATGTGCACGGCGCTGGTTTCGGCGATCACGCAGATCCCGGTGCGCGCCGACGTGGCAATGACCGGGGAGATCACCCTGCGTGGGCAGGTGCTGGCGATCGGCGGGCTGAAAGAAAAACTTTTGGCGGCGCACCGCGGCGGGATCAAGACGGTGATCATTCCCGAGGAAAATGTTCGCGACCTGAAGGAAATTCCGGACAATATTAAGAGTGATCTGGTTATTAAACCGGTTAAATGGATTGACGAAGTCCTGCAAATTGCGCTGCAATACGCCCCGGAGCCCTTGCCCGATGCGGCTCCGGAGATGGTTGCAAAGGATGAAAAACGCGAGCCTGATTCCAAGGAGCGAATTAGCACGCATTAGTCGGTAGGTATTCTTGACACTGTTTTTGGGCCCTTGTTATAAAGCGGCACTTGCTGAGTCAGTTGGCCTACCAGCGCAGAATTTCCTTACACCTAACACATAGAAACATACTCAACAGAAATAAGGGGACTTAGAGTGAACAAGTCGGAACTGATCGATGCAATTGCCGCATCTGCTGATATCCCGAAAGCTGTTGCCGGTCGCGCACTGGACGCAGTGATCGAGTCCGTCACTGGCGCCCTGAAGGCTGGTGACTCCGTCGTGCTGGTTGGTTTCGGCACCTTCGCTGTCAAAGAGCGCGCTGCTCGCACCGGTCGCAACCCGCAAACTGGCAAGCCGATCAAGATCGCCGCTGCCAAGATCCCGGGCTTCAAAGCCGGTAAAGCCCTGAAGGATGCTGTCAACTAAGCGTCTTTTTGGACTCGATCTACCCAGGTCGGCCAAGGCTGGCCTGGCTGCGGAGCGGTAGTTCAGTCGGTTAGAATACCGGCCTGTCACGCCGGGGGTCGCGGGTTCGAGTCCCGTCCGCTCCGCCAGTTACGAGAAGGCGCATCCTCGGATGCGCCTTTCTTATATCCGCATCTCTTACCCACGCCGCGCCGCCCAAGACGGCTGGTCGTGGCAGTTTTTGGGGGCTGCATGCTGCAGAACATCAGGGATAATTCCCAGGGCTGGATCGCCAAGACCATCATTGGCGTGATCATCGTTCTCCTGTCGCTGACCGGCTTCGACGCGATCATCCGGGCCACCGACCACTCCAACGTGGCCGCCAAGGTCAACGGCGATGATATCAGTCTCAATGAAGTCCAACAGGCCGTGGACATGCAGCGTCGCCAGCTGCTGCAACGCCTGGGCAAGGATTTCGATCCATCCATGCTGGATGACAAGCTGCTCAAGGAAGCGGCCCTGAAGGGGCTGATCGAGCGTACCCTGCTGCTCCAGGCCGCCAAGGACGACAAGTTCGCCTTCTCCGACCAGGCGCTGGACCAGTTGATCCTGCAAACTCCCGAGTTCCAGGTCGACGGCAAGTTCAACGCGGATCGCTTCGACCAGGTCATCCGCCAGATGAACTACAGCCGCATGCAGTTCCGCCAGATGCTCGGCCAGGAAATGCTCATCGGCCAGCTTCGCGCCGGCCTGGCGGGCACCGGTTTCGTCACCGACAACGAATTGCAGTCCTTCGCTCGCCTCGAGAAGCAGACCCGCGACTTCGCCACCCTGGCGATCAAGGCCGACGCCTCCAAGAGCAGCGTGAGCGACGACGAGGTGAAGGCCTTCTACGAAGGCCACAAGAGCGAGTTCATGACTCCCGAGCAGGTGGTCGTCGAATACGTGGAGCTGAAGAAGTCCTCCTTCTTCGACCAGGTCAAGGTGAAGCAGGAAGACCTCGAGGCGCTGTACCAGAAGGAAATCGCCAACCTTTCCGAGCAGCGCGATGCCGCACACATCCTGATCGAGGTGAACGACAAGGTCGGCGACGAGCAGGCCAAGGCGAAGATCGACGAGATCAAGGCTCGCCTGGCCAAGGGCGAGGATTTCGCCGCGCTGGCCAAGGAGTTCTCCCAGGATATCGGCTCGGCCGCCACCGGCGGCGACCTGGGCTACGCCGGTCGCGGCGTGTACGACCCCGCGTTCGAGGAGGCGCTGTATGCGCTGAAGCAAGGTGAGGTATCCGCCCCGGTGAAGACTCCGTACGGCTACCACCTGATCAAGCTGCTGGGCGTGCAGGCGCCGGAAGTACCGAGCCTGGAAAGCCTCAAGCCGAAGCTCGAGGACGAACTGAAGAAACAGATGGTCGAGCAGCGCTTCGTCGAGGCTACCAAGGACCTGGAAAGCTCCGCCTACGAAGCCGCCGACCTGAGCCAGCCGGCGCAGGAAATGGGCCTGAAGGTCCAGACCAGCCAGCCGTTCGGACGTTCGGGGGGCGACGGCATCGCTGCCAACCGCCAGATCGTGCAGACCGCGTTCAGCGCCGAGGTGCTGGAAGAAGCGGCCAACAGTGGCGCCATCGAGCTGGATCCGGACACCGTGGTGGTGCTGCGGGTCAAGGAACACAACAAGCCGAAGGAGCAACCGCTGGAGCAGGTCGCGGCGAACATCCGCGAGCGCCTGGCCGCCGAAAAGGCCGCCGAGGAGGCGCAGAAGCGTGGCGAGGCCCTGATCGCAGAGCTGCGTGAAGGCCGTACCTCTTCCGCAGCGGGGGAGTCGTGGAAAGTGGTCGAGGCGGCCTCCCGCGGCCAGGAAGGCGTCGATCCGAAACTGCTCCAGGCGGTGTTCCGTATGCAGCGTCCGGAGGCCAAGGACAAGCCTTCGCTCTCTGGCGTGACCCTGGCCAATGGCGATTACGTGGTGATCCGCCTGAATGGCGTCAGCGAGCCGGAGGAGGCTATCTCCGACGACGAGAAGGCCATGTACCGCCGCTTCCTGGCTTCGCGCAGCGGACAGGCAGACTTCGCCGCCTTCCGCCGTCAGTTGCAGGACAAGGCGGAAGTCGAGAAATACTGAGACCGAGATGCAGAGAAAAGGCCGCTTACGCGGCCTTTTCTTTATTCCGCCCATGAAAAAGGCCGCTCGAAGCGGCCATTTTTCATGGGCGGGGTGATCAGTCGTCGTCCAGCGGGCCCATGGCGGTAGTGTTGAAGCCGCCATCGACGTAGAGGATCTCGCCGCTGATACCGCTGGCCAGGTCCGAACAGAGGAAGGCGCCGGCATTGCCGACTTCCTCGATGGTGACGTTGCGCCGCAGCGGCGTCTGCCGCTCGTTGGCGGCCAGCATCTTGCGGAAGCTCTTGATTCCGGAGGCGGCGAGCGTTCGGATCGGCCCGGCGGAAACCGCATTGACCCGGGTGCCTTCCGCGCCCAGGCTGCCGGCCAGGTAGCGGACCCCGGCCTCCAGGCTGGCCTTGGCCATGCCCATTACGTTGTAGTTCGGCATGGTCCGTTCGGCGCCCAGGTAGGAGAGGGTCAGCAGGCTGCCGTTGCGGCCCTTCATCATTTCCCGTCCGGCCTTGGCCAGGGCGATGAAGCTGTAGGCGCTGATGTCGTGGGCGATGCGGAAGCCCTCGCGGGTGGTCACCGCGGTGAAGTCGCCGTCGAGCTGATCGCCTGGAGCGAATCCGACGGAGTGGACGATGATGTCCAGGCCGTCCCAGTGCTTGCCCAGGGCGGCGAACACCGCTTCGATCTGGCTGTCGTCGGCCACGTCACAGGGGAAGCACAGCTCCGGCCGCGAGCCCCAGCCACTGGCGAACTCCTCCACCCGGCCCCTGAGCTTGTCGTTCTGGTAGGTGAAGGCCAGTTCGGCGCCTTCCCGGTGCATGGCGGCGGCGATGCCGGAAGCGATGGAGAGCTTGCTGGCGACTCCGACGATCAGGGCGCGTTTTCCTGTGAGAAATCCCATGGTCCGTTCCTTGTCTGCTACTCAGTTTTCCGCGCTTGCCGGGGCCATGAAGGCAGCCTCCAGCAATTGCTGCGTATAGGGATGTTGCGGCGAGGCGAAAACCGCTTCGGCGCTGCCCTGTTCCACCACCTTGCCATGTCGAACCACCATCAGCTGGTGGCTGAGCGCCTTGACCACCGCCAGGTCGTGGCTGATGAACAGGTAGGTGAGGTTGTACTTGCCCTGCAGTTGCCGCAGCAATTCCACGACCTGGCGCTGCACGGTGCGGTCGAGCGCCGAGGTCGGTTCGTCGAGCAGGATCAGTGCCGGTTTCAGCACCAGTGCCCGGGCGATGGCGATGCGCTGGCGCTGGCCGCCGGAGAATTCGTGGGGGTAACGGTAGCGGGTCTGCGGATCGAGCCCGACCTCCACCAGCGCGTCGATGATCGCCTGCTCCTGTTCGGCCTCGCTGCCGATCCTATGGATGCGCAGGCCTTCGCCGACGATCTCGCCGACACACATGCGTGGGCTGAGGCTGCCATACGGGTCCTGGAACACCACCTGCATCTCGCGGCGCAGCGGGCGCACGTCATGTTGCGCGAGACCGTCCAGCCGGGTGCCTTCGAAGCGGATGCCGCCCTGGCTTTCCAGCAGCCGCAGGATCGCCAGGCCAAGGGTCGACTTGCCCGAGCCGCTTTCGCCAACGATGCCCAGCGTCTGCCCGCGGGGTAGTTCGAAATTGACCCCGTCGACCGCCTTGACGTGGTCCACGGTGCGGCGGAACACGCCTTTGCGGATCGGGAACCAGACCCGCAGGTCGTCCACCGCCAACAGGGTTTCACCGGGCGGGTTGCTCGCCGGCGCACCGCTGGGCTCGGCGTTGAGCAGCTCGCGGGTATAGGGGTGTCGCGGGGCTGCGAAGAGTTCCTGGCAGGAAGCCTGCTCGACGATCCGCCCTTGTTGCATGACGCAGACGCGGTGGGCGATGCGCCGGACCAGGTTGAGGTCGTGGGTGATCAGCAGCAGGGACATGCCCAGGCGTGCCTGCAGGTCCTTGAGCAGATCGAGGATCTTCAACTGGACGGTGACGTCGAGCGCGGTGGTCGGTTCGTCGGCGATCAGCAGTTGCGGCTCGCAGGCCAGGGCCATGGCGATCATCACCCGCTGCCGCTGGCCGCCGGAGAGTTCGTGTGGATAGGCTTTCAGGCGCTTGGCCGGCTCGGGGATGCCGACCAGCTCGAGCAGTTCGAGAATTCTCGCGCTGGCCTTGGCGCCACCCAGGCCCTTGTGCAGGGCGAGGACCTCGGCGAGCTGCTTCTCGATGGTATGCAGCGGATTGAGCGAGGTCATGGGTTCCTGGAAGACCATGGCGATGCGGTTGCCGCGGATCCCGCGCAGGCGCCGTTCCGGGAGCTTGAGCAGATCCTCGCCCTGGTAGTGGATGCTGCCTGCTGGGTGGCTGGCGACGGAGTAGGGCAGCAGGCGCAGGATCGAGTGGGCGGTCACCGACTTGCCCGAGCCGCTTTCGCCGACCAGGGCCAGGGTCTCGCCCTGGCGGATGTCGAAGCTGACGCCTTCGACCACCCGCTGGCGTTGCTCGCCGGAGAGGAATTCGACGGCGAGGTCGCGGATTTCCAGAATGTTCTCGCTCATCTCATTTCCTCGGGTCGAAAGCGTCGCGGGCGGCTTCGCCGATGAACACCAGCAGGCTCAGCATGACCGCCAGCACCACGAAGGCGGAAATGCCCAGCCAGGGTGCCTGGAGGTTGGACTTGCCCTGGGCGACCAACTCGCCCAGCGACGGCGCGCCGGGCGGCAGGCCGAAGCCGAGGAAGTCCAGGGAGGTGAGGGTGCCGATGGCGCCGGTGAGGATGAACGGCATGAAGGTCAGGGTCGAGATCATCGCATTCGGCAGGATGTGACGGAACATGATGGCGCTGTTGCGCATGCCGAGGGCCCGGGCGGCGCGGACGTATTCCAGGTTGCGCCCGCGGAGGAACTCGGCGCGGACCACGTCCACCAGGCTCATCCAGGAAAACAGCAGCATGATGCCCAGCAGCCACCAGAAGTTCGGCTGGACGAAGCTGGCCAGGATGATCAGCAGGTAGAGCACCGGCAGCCCCGACCAGACTTCCAGGAAACGCTGGCCGAGCAGGTCGACCCAGCCGCCGTAGTAGCCTTGCAGGGCGCCGACGGTGACGCCGATCAGAGAACTGAGCACGGTCAGGGTCAGGGCGAAGAGGATCGACACGCGGAAGCCGTAGATCACCCGGGCGAGCACGTCGCGGGCCTGGTCGTCGGTGCCCAGCCAGTTTTCCGCCGACGGCGGGGCGGGGGCGGGAACCTTCAGCTCGTAGTTGATGGTGTCGTAGCTGTAGGGGATCGGCGGCCAAAGCACCCAGCCGTCCTTCTCGGCGATCAGTTGGCTGATGTAGGGGCTCTTGTAGTTGGCTTCCAGGGGGAATTCGCCGCCGAAGGTGGTTTCCGGGTAGCGTTTGAAGACCGGGAAATACCAGCCGCCGTCGTAATGCACGACCAGCGGTTTGTCGTTGGCGATCAGTTCGGCGCCGAGGCTGCCGACGAACAGGATGAGGAACAGCCAGAGCGACCACCAGCCACGCTTGTTGCTCTTGAAGCGGGCCCAGCGGCGCTGGTTGATGGGAGACAGGCGCATCGGATTACTCCCGGTTCTCGAAGTCGATGCGCGGATCGACCAGGGTGTAGACGATATCGCTGATCAGCTTCATGACCAGCCCGAACAGGGTGAAGATGAACAGCGTGCCGAAGACCACCGGGTAGTCGCGGTTCATCGCCGCTTCGAAGCTGAGCAGGCCGAGGCCGTCGAGGGAGAAGATCACCTCGATCAACAGCGAACCGGTGAAGAAGATCCCCAGCAGCGCAGCCGGCAGGCCGGCAATCACCAGCAGCATGGCGTTGCGGAATACGTGCCCGTAGAGCACGCGGCGTTCGGTCAGGCCCTTGGCGCGGGCGGTGACCACGTATTGCTTGCCGATCTCGTCGAGGAAGCTGTTCTTGGTCAGCAGCGTGATGGTGGCGAAGTTGCCGATCACCAGGGCGGTTACCGGCAAGGCCAGGTGCCAGAAATAGTCGAGCACCTTGCCGCCGAGGCTGAGCTGGTCGAAGTTGTTCGAGGTCAGGCCGCGCAGGGGGAACCAGTCCCAGTAGCTGCCGCCGGCGAACAGCACCACCAGCAGGATGGCGAAGAGGAAGGCGGGAATGGCGTAGCCGACGATGATCGCCGAGCTGGTCCAGATGTCGAAGACGCTACCATGGCGGACCGCCTTGGCGATCCCCAGCGGGATCGACACCAGGTACATGATCAGCGTGCTCCAGAGCCCGAGCGAGATCGACACCGGCAATTTCTCGATGATCAGGTCGGTGACCTTGGCGTCGCGGAAGAAGCTCTGCCCGAAGTCCAGGTGCAGGTAGTTCTTCAGCATGATCATGAAGCGCTCGGGGGCCGACTTGTCGAAGCCGTACATGCGCTCGATCTCTTTCACCAGCTCCGGGTCCAGGCCTTGCGCGCCGCGGTATTGCGAGCCGGCCACGGCGACTTCGCCGCCGCCGCCGGAGATGCGCCCGGTGGCGCCGCCGGAAGCGGCGTCGAAGCCTTCCAGCTTGGCGATCATCTGCTCCACCGGACCGCCGGGAGCGGCCTGGATGATGATGAAGTTGATCAGCAGGATGCCGAACAGGGTAGGGACGATCAGCAGCAGGCGCCGCAGGATATAGGAGAGCATGCGGCGTTACTCCCGTTCCGGCTCGGCGTCTTGCGTGGCTTCGGCTTGCGCCTTGCTCGGCAGCGCCTTGTCGCTGGTCTGCCACCAGGTCATCAGGCCCCAGTCGTAGAGTGGCGTCACCTTCGGCCGGCCGAAACGGTTCCAGTAGGCGACCCGCCAGGTATCGACGTAGTAGTTGGGAACCACGTAGTAGCCCCACGACAGTACGCGGTCGAGGGCGCGGGTATGGTCGATCAGGCTTTGCCGCGAGTCGGACTGGATCAGGCTTTCCACCAGGCTGTCGATGGCCGGGTCCTTGAGGCCGATGAAGTTGCGGCTGCCGGCCTTGTCGGCGCTGCTGGAATGCCAGAACTCTCGCTGTTCGTTGCCTGGCGAGTTGGATTGCGGCCAGGTCGCCGAGGTCATGTCGAAATCCCGCGAGCGCAGGCGGTTGACGAACTGCGAGACGTCGACGCGACGGATCTGCATGTCGATGCCAAGTTCGGCCAGGTTGCGCTTGAACGGCAGGATGACCCGTTCCATGTTGGCCTGGAACAGCATGAACTCGAAGCTCAGTGGCTGGCCGTCGGGACCTACCATGCGGTTGTTCTCGATCCTGTAGCCGGCCTCGGTGAGCAACTGGTAGGCCTTGCGCCGCTGCTCGCGGATCACCCCGCTGCCGTCATTGACCGGATTCTGGAAGACCTGGTCGAAGGCCTCGTCGGGAATCTTGCCGCGCAGCGGTTCGAGGATCTTCAGCTCGGCTTCGCTGGGCAACTGGTGGGCGGCCATCTCCGAGTTCTCGAAATAGCTGTTGGTGCGCTTGTAGGAGCTGAAGAACAGCTGCTTGTTCGACCATTCGAAGTCGAACAGCAGGCTGATCGCCTGGCGTACCCGGCGGTCCTGGAACACCGGGCGGCGGATATTGAAGGCGAAGCCCTGCATCCCCACCGGGTTGTGGTTGTGGATGCTGGCCTTGATGAAGCGCCCGTCGCGCAATGCCGGCGACTCGTAGCCGGTGGCCCAGTCCTTCGCCGAATATTCGAGGTTGACGTCGTACTGGCCGGCCTTGAAGGCTTCCAGGGCGACCGACATGTCGCGATAGGAGTCGATGGTGATGGTGTCGAAGTTATAGAGTCCGCGGGAGACCGGAAGGTCCTTGGCCCACCAGTCCTTGACTCGCTCGTAGCTGATGGAGCGTCCCGGATCGACCTTGGCGATGCGGTAGGGGCCGCTGCCCACCGGGATTTCCATGCCGGTCTTGGAAAAGTCGCGGTCGGCCCACCAGTGTTTCGGCAGGATCGCGATCTGGCCGAGGATCAGCGGCAGTTCGCGGTTGCCGGCGTGCTTGAAGTCGAAGCGCACGCGAAGCTTGTCCTCGGCGACCACCTTGTCGACGTCCGCATAGTAGTTGCGGTACATCGGGTCGCCCTTGCTCACCAGCGTCTCGAAGGTGAACACCACGTCTTCGGCGGTGACCGGCGTGCCATCGCTGAAACGGGCCTGGGGGCGCAGGTAGAAGCGCACGTAGCTGTTGTCCGGTGCCTTCTCGATCTTCTCCGCGAGCAAGCCGTATTCGGTGAACGGCTCGTCCTGCGACTGGAAGGCCAGGGTGTCGTAGATCAGGCCCAGCGAAGGGGCCGAGACGCCCTTGCCGATGAACGGGTTGAGGCTGTCGAAGCCGCCGAAGTCGGCCTGGCGGAGGATGCCGCCTTTCGGCGCATCCGGATTCACGTAGTCGAAATGCTTGAAATCGGCGGGATACTTCGGAGGCTCATCGTAGAGCGTCAGTGCATGTTTCGGGGCGGCGAGGAGCGGGCCGCAGCAGCCGAGCAGCAGGGCTGCCAGCAGAGGGGTGAAGCGGGGACGGATCATCGGGACGTCTCCAGGTTTTTCTGCCACCACGCGCGCAGGCCCAGGGTGTAGGGCGGGGTGGCGACGAAGGCGAAGCGGTTGCGGTACGCCAGACGGTGCGAATTGAGGTACCAGTTGGGAATGCTGTAGTACTGCCAGAGCAAGGTCCGGTCCAGGGCGCGCGCGGCGGCGACCTGTTCGTCGCGGCTGTGGGCGCCGAGCAGGCGGTTGAGCATGGCGTCGACCACCGGGTTGGCGATTCCCGCGTAATTCTTGCTGCCCTTGACCTTCACCTGGCTGGAGTGGAAGTACTGCCACTGTTCCAGGCCGGGACTGAGGGTCTGCGGCAGGGTCATGAGGATCATGTCGTAGTCGAACTGGTCCAGGCGCTGCTTGTATTGGGCGCGGTCGACGGTGCGCAGGCGCGCGTCGATGCCGATGCTGGCGAGGTTTTCGCGATAGGGCTGGAGAATACGCTCCAGGCTCGGATTGACCAGCAGGATTTCGAAGCGCAGCGGTTCGCCCTTTTTATTCAGCAGTCGGTCGCCGGACAGCTTCCAGCCGGCATCGGCCAGTAGACCGAGTGCATGCCTGAGGGTTTCACGGGGAATGCCGCGCCCCTCGGTGGTCGGCAGGCTGAACGGCTGTTTGAACAACTGCGCCGGCAATTGCTTGCGGTACGGCGACAGGTACAGCCATTCCTGGCCCTCCGGGACGCCGCTGGCGGCGAATTCGCTGTTCGGGTAGTAGCTGCGCGAGCGCAGGTAGGAATTGCTGAAGAGGGCGCGATTGGTCCATTCGAAGTCGAACATCTCGCCCAGCGCCTGGCGTAGCGCGCGCTCCTTGAACACGGCGCGACGGGTGTTCATGAACAACGCCTGGGTCTGGCTGGGGATCTGGTGCGGGATTTCCGTGCGGATCACATCGCCGCGCAGAACCGCGGGGAAGCGATAGTTGTTCAGCCAGTTCTTCGCCTGGTGCTCGATGTAGAAGTCGAACTCGCCGGCCTTGAAGGCTTCGAAGGCGACGCCGTTGTCCCGGTAGAAGTCCACCACGACCCGGTCGAAATTGTATTTGCCGCGGTTCACCGGCAGTTTTTCGCCCCACCAGCCCTTCACGCGTTCGAACACCAGGCGGCGCCCGGGATCGACCTCGACGATGCGATAGGGACCGCTGCCCAGCGGCGCGGTGAAGGTGGTGGCGCGGAAGTCGCGATCCTTCCAGTAATGCTGCGGCAGCACCGGAAGCTCGCCCAGGCGCAGGATCAGCAGCGGGTTGCCGGAGCGCCGCAGGACGAAACGCACCCGGTGGGGGGTGAGGATATCGACCCGCTTCACCTCCTGCAGGTAGGTGCGGTACATCGGGTGCCCCTGCTTGACCAGGGTGCGATAGGAAAAGGCCACGTCGCTGGCGGTGATCGGCCTGCCGTCGTGGAAGCGCGCTTCCGGCCGCAGGTTGAATACCACCCAGCTGCGGTTTTCCGCGTATTCCACGCTCTTCGCGATCAGGCCATAGCTGGAGGCTGGTTCGTCGCCGGACGGGTCGTACAGGCCGGTGCCCACCATCAATGGTTCGTTCAGCTCGTTGACTCCGTACTGGAGGAAATCGCCGGTGCCGATCGGGCTGGTGCCTTTCAGGGTGTAGGGGTTGAGCGTGTCGAAGCTGCCCGAGGCCATCAGGCGCAAGGTGCCGCCTTTGGGGGCGTCGGGATTGGTCCAGTCGAAGTGCTGGAAATTGGCCGGATACTTGAGCGTGCCGAATTGGGCATAACCATGGCTCTGGGTAATCGCGGCGAAGCTGGGCAGGCTCACGGCCAGGCCGAGGATCAGGAAGGAGAGGCGACGCATCAGGCGTGTGTCCGGGTCCTTGGCTATTTTTGACAACGAATCGTCAGGCAACAGTAACACCTTGCCCGCACAGGAAAAAAGAGGGAGCGCGGGCCTGTCCGGCCTAGGGGCCGGGGTTCTGGCCGCGCTTGCGAAAACGCCACGCCGGCAGGAGCGGGCGTGGCGTTTCGGGACGGCCTGCAATGGGCTGTCAGCGGCTCGCGGTGTCCAGGTACAGGGTCAGGGTCTGGCCGGGCTTGAGCGCCTGCTTGCTGCGCGGGTTCCAGCGCTGCAGGTGCTTCATTTCGACATTGAAGCGCTTGGCGATCAGGTACATCGAGTCGCCTTGCTTGACCTTGTAGTAGGTGGCGCTGTCGCGCTTGCCGGCGGCGTTTCCCTTGCGGGCCGCCAGGGCCTGGGTGCCGCCTTGCAGCTTGAGGGTCTGGCCGACCTTCAGGGCGTGCTTGTCCAGGCCGTTCCAGCGCTTCAGGTCGTTGACGTCGACGCCGTTGTTGCGGGCGATCTGCCACAGGCTGTCGCCGTTCTTGACCTTATAGGAGCGGGTCCTGGCCGGGGTGGAAGCCTGTCGGGCGAGTTGCTGGTAGACCGGCTTGACGGCGCCGCCGGCGATCTGCCCGGGGATGCTCAGTTGCTGGCCCTTGCGCAGGTGGTTGCTGGACAGGCGGTTGGCGCTCTTGAGCTCCGCTACGGTGATCCGATAGCGGTTGGCGATGCTGTGCAGGCTGTCGCCGCTACGCACCCGGTATTGCTGCCAGGCGGTGACTTCCTTCGGCTTGAGGGTGTCCAGCGAGGCGGTCAGGAACGCCGCTTTCTCCATCGGCACCAACAGTTGCTGGGGGCCGTCCATGGTCACGCGGCGCTTGTAGGCCGGGTTCAGCTGGTACAGCTCGTCCTCGTCCAGGTTCGCCAGCGCGGCGACGCTGGACAGGTCGATCCCGCGCTTGACCCGGACGGCCTGGAAGTAGGGCTCGTTGTTGATCGGGTTCAGGCTGATGCCGTAGGAATCCGGCGCCATGACGATCTGTGAGAGGGCGAGCAGCTTGGGTACGTAGTCCTGGGTTTCCTGCGGCAGCGGCAGGTTCCAGTAGTCGGTCGGCAGGCCCAGTTTCTCGTTGCGTTCGATGGCGCGGCTGACAGTGCCTTCGCCGGCGTTGTAGGCCGCCAGGGCGAGCATCCAGTCGCCGTTGAACATGTCGTGCAGGCGCTCGAGATAGGTCAGGGCGGCATTGGTCGAGGCGGTGATGTCGCGGCGACCGTCGTAGAAATTGGTCTGGCGCAGGTTGAAATGCTGGCCGGTGGCGGGAATGAACTGCCAGAGGCCGGCGGCGTTGCTGCGCGACAGGGCGAAGGGGTTGTAGGCGCTTTCGATGACCGGCAGCAGCGCCAGTTCGAGCGGCATGTTGCGTTCTTCCAGGCGCTCGACCACGTAGTGCATGTAGAGGCTGCCGCGCGCGCTCGATTGTTCGAGGAACGACTGGTTGCTGAGGAACCAGAGGCGCTGGCGTTCGATGCGCGGGTTGGTGCTGATCGCATCCTGGAGCTGGAAACCGTCGCGCATGCGGTCCCAGATGTCGTTGTAGGCGGCGTTCTGGCCGGGCTGGGTATGCAGCCAGGAGGGGTTGAACTGGACGTCGACGGCTCGGGCGCCGGGACGTGCTGCTTTGGCCTGGGCCTCCCCCTTGATCTGGCCGCTGCCCTGGCAGCCGGCGAGCGCACCGGCGATGAGCAGGATGGACACCCGAACGGCGCGAGCCAGGGCGTCTAGATCGGGGGTTTTACGTGTCTGTGGCGGCATCGGCTGAGTGCTGTTCCGGGCAAAAATTCAGCCGATTCTAGAAATGACCTCAAGAGTGGTCAAGATTTCGCCAACCTTCAGAACTGGTCCTTCCAGGCCCTCAGGACGGCGAAAACCTCCTCCGGGGTGCGGTTTTGCTGGCCGCTCCGCTGGTCGGCTTTTTTCTTAACAGATTTTTCCGAAACGCGAAGAAATGGATTGGTCGACAATTCCAGCGAGATTTCCGACGGCAGGGTGATGCGGTCCCGTTCGCGCAGCCGGGTCGCTTCCTCGAAGCGTTCCCGCAGCGCCGCGTTGTCGGGCTCCACCGCCAGCGCGAAGCGCAGGTTGCTCAGCGTGTACTCGTGGGTGCAGTAGACCCGGGTGTTGGCCGGCAGCGCGGCCAGTCGCGCCAGGGAATGATGCATCTGCGCCGGGGTGCCTTCGAAGAGACGGCCGCAGCCGGCGGCGAACAGGGTGTCGCCGCAGAACAGCAGCGGCGTCTCCGCCGGGTGGTAGTAGGCGATATGGCCGAGGGTATGGCCGGGCACGTGGAAGATCTCGAAGACCAGGCCGAGCACCTCGACCCGTTCGCCGTCTTCCAGCGCCAGGTCGCGGGCCGGGATCTTCTCGTTGGCCGGGCCGAGAACCCGCGCGCCGGTCAGTTCCTTCAGGGCCGCGACGCCGCCGACGTGGTCGTGATGGTGGTGGGTCACCAGGATATCGCTCAACCGCCAGTCGGGATGGGCGGCCAGCCAGGCTTCCACCGGCTTGGCATCGCCGGGGTCGACCACCGCGCAGCGACGGCTTGTCGCATCTTGCAACAGCCAGATGTAGTTGTCGTTGAAGGCGGGCAGGGCGTCGATCTGTATCATGGGTCGATGTCGCTAAGCAGAAGTCATTGGCGCATAGTATTGCTTATTTTCCCGTCGTGCCGGCGTCCGTCGCCGCGAAGGGGAAGACGCTGGAGGTACGCATGAACGAACCGCAAGCCTTCGCCCAGACCGATGCCGAGTGGCTGGCATCGATCAACCGGGCGCGCGACTGGTTCCAGGGCCCGCTGGGCAGCCTGATGCTGGCCGAGGAGCGACGCCTGTTGTGCGACGAGCTGACCCGTTACTTCGGTGGCTACCTGGTGCACTACGGGCCGCATGCCGAACTGCCGCCGAGCACCGGGCAGATTCAGCGCGGCGTGCGCCTGGGGCCGCCGCTGCCGGGCGTGGACATCGCCTGCGAAGAGGGCGCCTGGCCGCTCAGCGAACATGCCGCGGACGTGGTCCTGCTGCAACACGGCCTGGATTTCTGCCTGTCGCCTCACCGTCTCCTGCGCGAAGCCGCGCGTACCGTTCGTCCGGGCGGCCACCTGCTGCTGATCGGCATCAACCCATGGAGCCTGTGGGGCATCCGTCATTATTTCGCCGGGGATGCCTTGCGCCAGGCCCGCTGCATTCCTCCGTCGCGGGCCTGCGATTGGCTCAACCTGCTGGGCTTCGCGCTGGAGAAACGGCGCTTCGGGTGCTATCGTCCGCCGCTTGCGTCGGCAGCCTGGCAATCGCGCCTGGCTCGCCTGGAGCGCTGGGGCGACGCCTGGCAGTCTTCGGGCGCCGGCTTCTATCTATTGGTGGCACGCAAGCTGGTCGTGGGGTTGCGCCCGTTGCGCCAGAGCAAGCGCGAACCGCGCGGTCAGCTGGTGCCCATGCCGGTGGCGAAAGTCAGCCGGCGAGATTCCGAAATTTAGGCATGACAGATAAAGAACAGGTAGTGATCTATACCGACGGCGCCTGCAAGGGCAACCCTGGGCGCGGCGGCTGGGGGGCGTTGCTCCTCTACAAGGGCGCCGAGCGAGAGCTTTGGGGCGGCGAGCCGGACACCACCAACAACCGCATGGAGCTGATGGCGGCGATCCAGGCGCTGGCGGCACTCAAGCGTTCCTGTCCGATCCGTCTGATCACCGACTCGGAATACGTGATGCGCGGCATCACCGAATGGTTGCCGAACTGGAAGAAGCGCGGCTGGAAGACCGCCAGCAAGCAGCCGGTCAAGAATGCCGACCTCTGGCAGGCCCTGGATGAGCAGGTCGCCCGGCACCAGGTGGAGTGGCAGTGGGTCCGCGGGCATACCGGCGATCCCGGCAACGAGCGGGCCGACCAGTTGGCCAACCGTGGCGTCGCCGAATTGCCGCGCTGAGCGGCCACACCGAAACAAGCGTTCAGCAGCCGCGGCTGCAGCGAAACAGAGAAAGGCTCTATAGATGCGTAGCGTCGTACTGGATACCGAAACCACCGGCATGCCGGTGACCGATGGTCACCGGATCATCGAGATCGGCTGTGTCGAGCTGGAGGGGCGCCGCCTGACCGGTCGCCACTTCCACGTCTACCTGCAACCCGATCGCGAGGTCGACGAAGGGGCGATCGCCGTCCACGGCATCACCAACGAATACCTGAAGGACAAGCCGCGCTTCCGCGAGGTCGCCAACGATTTCTTCGAATTCATCCGCGGCGCCCAGTTGATCATCCACAACGCGGCGTTCGATATCGGCTTCATCAACAACGAGTTCGCCCTGCTGGGCCAGCAGGACCGCTCGGACGTGACCGAGTACTGCTCGGTGCTGGATACCCTGCTGATGGCCCGCGAGCGCCATCCGGGCCAGCGCAACAACCTCGATGCGTTGTGCAAGCGCTACGGCGTGGACAACTCCGGTCGCGACCTGCACGGCGCGTTGCTCGACGCCGAGATCCTCGCCGACGTCTACCTGGCGATGACCGGCGGCCAGACCAGCCTGTCGCTGGCCGGCAGCGGCGCGGAAGGCGACGGCAGCGGCCGGCCGATGGTCAGCCCGATCCGTCGGCTCGATCCGGCGCGGGTAGCCACCCCGGTGCTGCGCGCCAACGCCGAAGAGCTGGCTGCGCATGCGGCGCGGCTGGCGGTGATCGAGAAGTCGGCAGGTGGTCCGTCACTCTGGGCGCAACTGGAGGCGCCGGTCGGCGAATAGCCTGCCCATGCACCACGGGCGCCGCGTTCAGCGTGTCGCCCGGTCCACCAGCAAGGTGTCGCAGAACTGCTCGAAACGGCGGATCCTGCCGTCCTCTACCGTCCATACGTGTGCCACACGCGCTTCGAACGACTTGCCGCTGCGACGGTGGGTCGCTGCATATCGACCGACGGCGACCACGCTGTCGCCGCCGTCGATCAGGCGCTCGATCTCGACCCTGAAGCCCTCCCAGTCCCGTTGCAAGGCCTGGAACACACCGGCGCCGATGGCGGCCGCGCCGACATAGGTGCCGGCCAGCGGGAAACCGGCCATTTCCGTCCATTCGGTGCGTTCGTCCATGTCCGCCAGCATTCCGGCGAGGTCCCCACGGCTAGAGGCCGCATAGTGATCGCTGACGATCCGATAAGCGCTGCGCATCGTTGTCGCTCCGTAGCAGGGCAGAGAGGTCCATGCTCCTCGCTGGCGGGAGCGGAGGCAAGCGCGGCGCGCCGACTTGTGTTGCCGCGACCTTTTCTTACAAGGGCAAGCCGCCGGGGGTTACGCGCGTGCCGGCAAGTCTCTACCCTGAGCCGACCGGCGGGGTTCGCCCGCCTGCTGCTCGGGATCAACAATGTATAAAGACCTCAAATTTCCCGTCCTCATCGTCCATCGCGACATCAAGGCCGACACCGTTGCCGGCGAACGCGTGCGGGGCATCGCCCACGAACTGGAGCAGGACGGCTTCAGCATTCTCTCCACCGCCAGCTCCGCCGAGGGGCGCATCGTCGCTTCCACCCACCACGGCCTGGCCTGCATCCTGGTCGCCGCCGAAGGTGCCGGGGAAAACCAGCGCCTGCTGCAGGATGTGGTCGAACTGATCCGCGTGGCCCGCGTGCGGGCGCCGCAATTGCCGATCTTCGCCCTCGGCGAGCAGGTGACCATCGAGAACGCGCCGGCCGAGTCCATGGCCGACCTGCACCAGTTGCGCGGCATCCTCTACCTGTTCGAAGACACCGTGCCGTTCCTCGCCCGCCAGGTCGCCCGGGCGGCGCGCAACTACCTGGCCGGGCTGCTGCCGCCATTCTTCCGTGCGCTGGTCGAGCACACCGCGCAGTCCAACTATTCCTGGCATACGCCGGGCCACGGCGGCGGTGTCGCCTATCGCAAGAGTCCGGTGGGACAGGCGTTCCACCAGTTCTTCGGGGAGAACACGCTGCGTTCCGACCTGTCGGTCTCGGTCCCCGAGCTGGGATCGCTGCTCGACCATACCGGCCCCCTGGCCGAGGCCGAGGACCGTGCCGCGCGCAATTTCGGCGCCGACCATACCTTCTTCGTGATCAATGGCACTTCCACCGCGAACAAGATCGTCTGGCACTCCATGGTCGGTCGCGAAGACCTGGTGCTGGTGGACCGCAACTGCCACAAGTCGATCCTCCACTCGATCATCATGACCGGGGCGATACCGCTCTACCTGACTCCGGAACGCAACGAACTGGGGATCATCGGGCCGATCCCGCTGAGCGAATTCAGCAAGCAGTCGATCGCCGCGAAGATCGCCGCCAGCCCGCTGGCGCGCGGCCGCGAGCCGAAGGTGAAGCTGGCGGTGGTGACTAACTCCACCTACGACGGCCTGTGCTACAACGCCGAGCTGATCAAGCAGACCCTCGGCGACAGCGTCGAGGTGTTGCACTTCGACGAGGCTTGGTACGCCTATGCCGCGTTCCACGAGTTCTACGACGGACGCTATGGCATGGGCACCTCGCGCAGCGAGGAGGGACCCCTGGTGTTCGCCACCCACTCCACGCACAAGATGCTCGCCGCCTTCAGCCAGGCCTCGATGATCCACGTGCAGGATGGCGGGACCCGGAAGCTGGACGTGGCGCGCTTCAACGAAGCCTTCATGATGCACATCTCGACCTCGCCGCAGTACGGCATCATCGCTTCGCTGGACGTGGCTTCGGCGATGATGGAAGGGCCCGCCGGGCGTTCGCTGATCCAGGAGACCTTCGACGAGGCCCTCAGCTTCCGCCGGGCCCTGGCCAACGTACGGCAGAACCTGGACCGGAACGACTGGTGGTTCGGCGTCTGGCAGCCGGAGCAGGTGGAGGGCACCGACCAGGTCGGCACCCATGACTGGGTGCTGGAGCCGAGCGCCGACTGGCACGGCTTCGGCGATATCGCCGAAGACTACGTGCTGCTCGACCCGATCAAGGTCACCCTGACCACCCCGGGCCTGAGCGCTGGCGGCAAGCTCAGCGAGCAGGGGATTCCGGCCGCCATCGTCAGCCGCTTCCTCTGGGAGCGCGGGCTGGTGGTGGAGAAAACCGGTCTCTACTCCTTCCTGGTGCTGTTCTCGATGGGCATCACCAAGGGCAAGTGGAGCACCCTGGTCACCGAACTGCTCGAATTCAAGCGCTGTTACGACGCCAACCTGCCGCTGCTTGACGTCTTGCCCTCCGTGGCCCAGGCCGGCGGCAAGCGCTACAACGGCGTGGGCCTGCGCGACCTCAGCGACGCCATGCACGCCAGCTACCGCGACAACGCCACGGCGAAGGCCATGAAGCGCATGTACACGGTGCTGCCGGAGGTCGCGATGCGGCCGTCCGAGGCCTACGACAAGCTGGTGCGCGGCGAGGTCGAGGCGGTACCGATCGCTCGGTTGGAAGGGCGCATCGCTGCCGTCATGCTGGTACCCTATCCGCCGGGTATCCCGCTGATCATGCCGGGTGAGCGCTTCACCGAGGCGACCCGCTCGATCCTCGACTATCTCGAGTTCGCGCGGACCTTCGAGCGCGCCTTCCCTGGTTTCGACTCCGATGTGCACGGCCTGCAGCATCAGGACGGACCGTCCGGGCGCTGCTATACCGTTGAATGCATAAAGGAATGAGGCCGACAGGCTAAGGGGTGTCGATGGCGGGGGGAGAGAAGGCCGGCAAGCGCGGCATGGGGTTCTGGACCTGCAGCGCGCTGGTGATCGGCAACATGGTCGGTTCGGGAGTCTTCCTGCTTCCCTCCAGCCTGGCGGCGTTCGGCGGGCTCAGCCTGTTCGGCTGGCTGGTGTCGAGCACCGGCGCGGTGCTGCTGGCGCTGACCTTCGCCCGCCTGGCGCGGGTCAACCCCGGCGCCGGCGGCCCCTACGCCTATACCCGCGACGGTTTCGGCAGCTTCGCCGGCTACCTGTGCGCCTGGACCTACTGGAAAGCCGCCTGGATCGGCAACGCGGCGATCGCCGTGACCCTGGTCGGCTACCTGCGGGTATTCATCCCGGCGCTGGCGGATCCGCTGCTGATGGTCAGCGTGGCCATCGCCGCGATCTGGCTGTGCACCCTGATCAACCTGCGAGGCATCGGCACCTTCAGCGTGGTGCAGAACCTGCTGACCATCCTCAAGCTGCTGCCGTTGTTGCTGGTCGGTATCCTCGGCTGGTTCCACTTCAATCCCGAGCACCTGGCGATCCCGGCGCGCAGCGAGCTGCCGAACATGGGCTATGCCCAGGCGATCGCCACCACCGCGGCGCTGACCCTGTGGTCGTTCATCGGCCTGGAGTCGGCCACCGTGCCGGCCGACGACGTCGAGGATCCGCGCCGCACCATTCCCCGTGCGACCCTGTTCGGCACGCTGGCCGCGGCGGCCCTCTACATCCTCTCGATCACTGCGGTGCAGGGCCTGATGCCGCCGGAGGTGCTGGCCCGCTCCACCTCGCCGTTCGCCGACGCGGCGCGGATCCTGATGGGCGACTGGGGCTACTACCTGGTGGCTGCCGGGGCGGTGATCGCCTGCCTGGGCGCGCTCAATGGCTGGGTCCTGTTGCAGGGCCAGATCCCGGTGGCTCCGGCGCGCGACGGGCTGTTCCCGGAGTCGCTCGGCCAGCTCAACAAGAACGGCGCGCCGGCCCACGGCCTGCTGGCCTCGGGGCTGCTGGTGACGGCGCTGGTGATGGTCGACGGGCATGGCGACCTGGTCGATGTGTTCAACGTGATCATCCTGCTCGGCACCATGACCGGGGTGGTCCCCTACGCGTTCTGCACCGCCGCGCTGTTGCAACTGCTGGCGGTGCGACCGGACGAGTTCTCGCCGCGTTCACGCCGGCAATTGCTGGTGATCGGCTCGCTGGGCTTCGCCTACTCGCTATGGGCGCTGTATGGCACCGGCCAGCAGGCGATCTTCTGGGGCTTCCTGGTGCTGATGGCCGGTATCCCGATGTACACCTGGCGGCAATGGCGCAACCAGGTCAACGGAGTGCCGACGCTCAAAGCCAATGACTGACCGCCCACCAGCCCAGGCCGCCCATCACCAGGGTGTAGGGTAGCGCCATCCAGACCATGCGGCCGTACGACAGGCGCACCAGCGGGGCGATGGAGGAGGTCAGCAGGAAGAGGAACGCCGCCTGGCCGTTGGGCGTCGCTACGCTGGGCAGGTTGGTGCCGGTATTGATCGCCACCGCCAGGGTATCGAAATGCTCGCGGCTCATGTGGCCGGCATCCAGCGCCTGTTTCACCTCGGTGATGTAGATGGTGGCGACGAATACGTTGTCGCTGATCGCCGAGAGCAGGCCGTTGGCGATGAACAGCATGCCCGGCTGGCGTTCCGCCGGCAGCGCCAGCACCGCCTGGATGATCGGGGTGAACAGGTGCTGCTGGTGGATCACCGCGACCACCGCGAAGAACACCACCAGCAGCGCAGTGAACGGCAGGGCCTCCTGGAAGGCGCGGCCGATCTGGTGTTCGTCGGTGACGCCGGTGAAGGCAGTGATCAGCACGATCACCAACAGGCCGATCAGGCCGACCTCGGCGACATGCAGGGCCAGCCCGACGATCAGTACCAGCGCCGCCAGGGCCTGCACCAGCAGCGCGGCCTTCTGCTGCGCTCCGCGTTTGCGGCTTTCGCTGGCGGCGTACTCGGCGAGCACCTGGCGCACCGCCGCCGGCAACTGGGCGCCATAGCCGAAGCGGCGGCTCTTCTCCAGCAGCACGCAGGTCAGCAGGCCGGCCGCCAGTACCGGCATGGATACCGGCGCGACCTGGCGGAAGAACTCGACGAAATGCCAGCCGGCCTCGTGGCCGATCAGCAGGTTCTGCGGCTCTCCCACCAGGGTGCAGACGCCGCCCAGCGCGGTGCCGACCGCCGCGTGCATGAGCAGGCTGCGGAGGAAGGCGCGGAATTCCTCGAGATGGGCCCGGTGCAGCTCGGGGACCTGGCGGTCGGTGGCGGGATCGTAGTCCTCGCTGGCGCGCTGCCCCGAAGCGACCCGGTGATACACGGCGAAGAATGCCACCGCCACGCTGATCACCACGGCGGTCACGGTGAGGGCGTCGAGGAAGGCCGAGAGGAGGGCGGCCAGCAGGCAGAACAGGAGCGATAGCAGGGTCTTCGAGCGCACGCCGAGCAGCAGGCGGGAAAACAGCAGGAGCAGCAGGTCCTTCATGAAGTAGATGCCGGCGACCATGAACATCAGCAGCAGGAGCACCGGGAAGTTGTGCTGCAATTCCGCATAGAGCGCCTCGGGGGTAGCCAGGCCAAGCAGCAGCGCCTCCAGCACCAACAGGCCACCCGGCTGTAGCGGATAGCATTTCAGCGCCATGGCCAGGGTGAAGATGAACTCGCCGACCAGCACCCAGGCGCTTGTCACCGGCCCGGCCAGCCATAGCAGCAGGGGGTTGAGCAAGAGGAAGGCGAGCACCGTCAGCTTGTACCAGCGCGGCGAATGCCCGAGGAAGTTCTGTGCGAAAGCCTGGCTCAGGGGACTGCTCACGATGGACTCCACGGCAAGGAAAAGACTGAAAATGCCAGCAGGACTTTCGTTGGATCAAGCGTTTAGCGCAATCATCGAAGAGATTGCGGTATCAATGGGCGTGCCGTGCATCACATAGTGCAGCATCGACATTTGGCTCGCCCTTGTTATAGTTGCGGGATTTTCCGCACAACAAAAATCTCTGCGTTCTGACAGCGCAGTTGCTCTGCCGAGGACTATCGCCGTGACCGAGTACAACGCATTCCGTGTGGAGCTGGCAGACAAGATCGCCCACGTCCAGATCAACCGTCCGGACAAGATCAATGCCATGAACCAGGACTTCTGGCGCGAGATCATCGAGATCTTCCGCTGGGTCGACGATACCGACGAAGTGCGGGTGGTCGTGCTGTCCGGGGCGGGCAAGCATTTTTCCTCGGGGATCGACCTGATGCTGCTGGCCCAGGTCGGCAGCCAACTGGGCAAGGACGTCGGCCGCAACGCCGACGCCCTGCGTCGCAAGATTCTCGAGCTGCAGGCCTCGTTCAACGCGGTCGACAACTGCCGCAAGCCGGTGCTCGCGGCGATCCAGGGCTACTGCCTGGGCGGCGCCATCGACCTGGTCTCGGCCTGCGACATGCGCTACTCGACCGCCGACGCGCAGTTCTCGATCAAGGAGATCGACATCGGCATGGCCGCCGACGTCGGCACCCTGCAGCGCCTGCCGCGGATCATCGGCGATGGCATGATGCGCGAGCTGGCCTACACCGGGCGCATGGTCGACGGCGAAGAGGCACGGAGCATCGGCCTGGTCAATCGTACCTACGCGGACCAGGCCGCATTGATGGATGGGGTCTTCGAACTGGCGCGGCAGATCGCCGCGAAGTCGCCGATCGCCATCCGTGGTACCAAGGAAATGATCCGCTATATGCGCGACCACCGGGTCGACGACGGCCTCGAGTACGTCGCTACCTGGAACGCCGCCATGCTCCAGTCCGCCGACCTGCGGGTGGCGATGGCCGCGCATATGGCCAAGCAGAAGCCGGAATTCGCTGATTGATGCCGTTGTATATTCTTGCGCGGGAGGCGCACTAGACCGATGGTCACAGGAGCCACGTCCCTCAGTCTGGTGCGCGACGAGTTGTTCGCCACCATGGAACAGGCCGAACAGGGTCTTGAGCAGTTCATTGCCGAGCGGCAGAACGGCAGCCTGCTGCAGCACGCCGTCGAATGCCTGCAACAGATCCGCGGCACCCTCAACCTGATCGAGCTGGCCGGCGCCGAGCTGCTGGCCCAGGAAGCCCTGCAGCTGGCGACCGACATTCCCACCGGCGTCAGCGAGGAGCGCGACGGCCAGCTGGCAGCCCTGGGCAACGCCCTGTACGTGCTGCGCCGCTACCTGGAGAACGTCGAGGCCAATCGCCAGGAGATCCCCGAGCTGCTCTTGCCGGCGATCAACGAAGTGCGCTGTGCCGCAGGGCAGCCGGCGCTGCCGGAAAGCTTCTTCTTCAGCGCCCGCCTGGATATCCCGCGGCCGCCGAGCACTGCCATCGACCACCTGCCTTCCGAAGCCGAACTGGGCGAGGAAAGCCGGCGGATGCGCCACATGTACCAGATCGGCCTGCTCGGCCTGATCCGCGAACAGAACCTCTATCCCAGCCTCAAGCTGATGGGCCGCGCGCTGGCGCGCCTCGACAGTCTGCACGGCGGGGTGGCCCGTTCGCGGCTGTGCTGGATCGGCGCCGCGGCGATCGAGTCGATCGTCGATGGCCAACTGTTGCCGCGCAAGTCGCGCAAGCAACTGTTCTCGCGCATCGACCGCGAGCTCAAGCAATTGCTGATCGGCCCGGCCTACGAGGCGCCGCGCCATCTGCTCAAGGAACTGCTTTACCTGGTGGCGCTGTCCGACGGCCAGGGCCCGCGTTCGCGCGAGGTCCGCGAACTGCATGGGCTGGCGCCGCTGCCGTTCACCGACCACCTGCTGGAAGAGGAATCGCAGCGCCTGTCCGGCCCCGGCCAGTCGGTGATGCGTTCGCTGTCCACGGCGATCCGCGAGGAACTCGCCGGGGTCAAGGACATGCTCGACCTGATCGAGCGCGGCGTGGCCCAGCCGGATAGCCTGACCAACCTGCATGCGCAACTGGGCAAGCTGAGCAAGACCCTCGGCATGGTCGGCCTGAACTCGGCCGGCACCGCCCTGCAGACCCAGCTACCCACCGTGGCCGCCTGGGCTGCCAGCGGCGTCGCCGATTCGCCGCCGGCGTTGCTGCGCCTGGCCGATGCGGTGCTCTACGTGGAAAGCATGGTCGGCAACCTCGAGCGCGGCGAGCGCCGCATCATCCGGCCGACTCCGGCGGAGCCCGGGCAGGAAGCCGATGCGTTCGCCGTGCACCAGTTGGCCGAGGCGCGCATCGTGGTGATCGAGGAGGCCAAGGCCGGCCTGGCCCTGGCCAAGCGTGCGATCACCGCGTACCTGGAATCCAATGGCGACAAGCTCAACCTGGCCAACGTCCCGGCCAGCCTGCAGGCGGTCCGGGGCGGTCTCTGGTTCCTCGGTCAGGAGCGCGCCGCGCTGCTGGTCGGCGGCTGCGCCGACTACATCCAGCAGCGCATGATCGAGACCGCGCAGATGCCTTCGGAGCAGATGCTGGAAACCCTCGCCGACGCCCTGACCAGTCTCGAATACTATCTCGAGGGCGGTGCCGTGCTGCGTCCGCAGGGCCAGCCGGACGTCCTCGACCTGGCCAGCGCCAGCGTCAAGGCGCTCGGACTGCCGGTGGCCGCCTGATGGCCGGCGAGTTCCGCTGGCAGGCAGGTCGGCCGGCTACCGCCCAGGTCGGCGGCTGGGTGCTCGCGCACTGTCAGCAGCGCTTCCTCCAGGACGACAACGGCCTGCTGTTCCCCCGCGAATGGCTGAAACGCCAGGAACTCCCGCTGCTCGCCGAACATGGGGTCGGCCATTGGCAGGGCGAGCCGGTCTACGTGCTGGAACTGGACGAGCCGATCGAGCTGCCGGGCATGGCCTGGGCGCCGTTGCGGCAGTTCATGCTGCACGGCGATTTCGATCAGTTCTGCATGCTCGGCTATGCCAGCCAGATCGGCATCTGGGCACGTCACAACCGGTTCTGCGGCAATTGCGGCACACGCATGCAGGCGCAGGACCACGAGCGGGTGATGCAGTGTCCGCAGTGCGGGCTGCACCAGTACCCGCGCCTGTCGCCGAGCATGATCGTCCTGGTGACCCGGGGCGACGAGGTGTTGCTGGCGCGTTCGCCGCGCTTCGTGCCGGGGGTCTACAGTACCCTGGCCGGCTTCGTCGAGGCCGGCGAGTCGGTGGAGCAGTGCGTGGTCCGCGAGGTGCGCGAAGAGGTCGGGGTGGAGGTCGCCAATCTCGAATACATCGGCAGCCAGAACTGGCCGTTCCCGCATTCGCTGATGCTCGGTTTCCACGCCGAGTACGTGTCCGGCGAGATCGTCCCGCAGGAAGACGAGATCGAGGACGCCCAGTGGTTCTCCCTCGATGCCTTGCCGCCGCTACCGGCGCAGCGCTCGATCGCCCGGCACCTGATCGACCTGTACCTGGCGCGCCGCTCAGGCGCCGCTGAACCAGTGCTGCCAGGCTAGCCGCGCGGTCAGCGCCAGGACCACCAGGATGAACACCGGGCGAATGAACTTCGCCCCGCCGCCGATGGCGGTGCGCGCGCCGAAATAGGCGCCGACCATCAGCGACGCACCCATGCACAGGCCGAGCAACCAGATCACCTGGCCGGAGGCGATGAACACCGCCAGCGCCACTATGTTGCTGACGAAGTTCATGCTCCGCGCCACACCGCTGGCGCGGACCAGGTCCAGCGGGTACATGAGCAGCGAGCTGACGGTCCAGAACGCTCCGGTGCCCGGTCCCGCCACGCCGTCGTAGAAGCCCAGGGCGAGGCCCTGCGGCCACTGGCGCTTGCGTCCGAGCGGCGCATCGGCGTCCAGCGGCGCCTTCGGCGTGCCGCCGAAGAGCATGTAGAGGCCGCAGGTGAATACCACCACCGGGAGCATCCGGTTCAGCCACTCGGCGGGCAGCAGGTGAGCCGCCCAGGCGCCTATGGCGGCGCCGATCGCGGTGGCGAGCAGACCGTTGCGCCACTTCCCGGGATGGAACAGCTTGCGCCGGTAGAAGGTGTAGCTGGCGGTCGCCGCACCGAAGGTCGAGCTCAGCTTGTTGGTACCCAGCGCCAGGTGCGGCGGGACCCCGGCGGTGAGCAGCGCAGGGATGGTCAACAGGCCGCCGCCGCCGGCGATGGCGTCGATGAAGCCGGCGAGAAAGGCCACCACGGCCAGGATGATCAGGGTGCTGGGGTCTATCGCGAGTTCGAAGGGCATGAAAAACCGGACCTGCTTCCAATCGGGAAACGGCCTCGCTGGCCGTCGGGAGGAGGGGTGCGCATAATGCCCGCAATTTCACGCAGAAGGAATCGCTTGCATGCAGTACGACGGTCTGGCCTGGGCATTCGCGTTACTGGCCTTGCTGGCCGCCCTGGTCGCGGTGCGCATCCTCTTCGAACGCACCTGGTTCCTCGGCTGGCTGCGCGGCACCTGCGGCTTGGCCTTCGTCGCCGTGGCGGCGCTGCTGCTGGTGCTCGCCTGGGACCTGCGCAGCTATTCGCTGCTCAAGCCCGAGCAGCCGATGGCCACCCTGAGCTTCCAGGCCGAAGGGCCGCAGCGCTACCGGGTGCTGATCCAGGAGGGCGCCAACGAGCGCAGCGTGGTGCTGGACGGCGAACTCTGGCAACTGGACGCGCGGATTTTCCGCTGGAAGGGGCTGGCCGCGTTGATCGGTCTGGCGCCGGGCTATCGCCTCGACGCGCTCAGCGGCCGCTTCCTGGCTCTCGAGCAGCAGTCCCGGGGCCGCCGCCTGGGCTTGTCGCAGAGTCCGCTGGGGGTCGATCTCTGGCGCTGGCTGCGGGCCGGCGAGCACGACCTGTTCCTGTTCGAGCCGCTGGCGGGGCGGGTGACTTTCCTGCCGATGGCGGACAAGGCGGTGTTCGCGGTGAACTACGGCGTCGCCGGGCTGCTTGCCGAGCCGATGAACCTGGCGGCCGAGGAGGCGCTCAGGGACTGGCGCTAGGCCATGCGAAAAGCCGGGGCGGCGGCGATCGCCTGGGCGGTTTCGCGAAAGCGTTCGATGAGTTCCGACGGCGTGCGGTAGGCCAGCGCCAGCCGATAGGGAATTCGCGCCCGCCGCCCTTGCAGGGGACGAAAGGTGACCCCCGGCGGGCGCAACGGTTGTAGCAGCGAAGGCACTAGCGCGACGCCGATGCCGCCGGCCACCAGCCCGGCGATGGTCTGCATCTGCCGCGCCTCCTGCACCACCTCCGGGACGAAGCCGGCTGCCGCGCAGGCGGCGACGATCAGGTCGTGCATGCCCGGCCCATAGTGCCGTGGAAACAGCAGCCAGGGTTCTCCGGCCAGTTGTTCCAGGCGCAGGCGCGCATGGCGTGCCAGCCGATGCCCTTCGGGCAATGCCACGCGCATGTCGCCGTCCACCAGTAGATGTGTGTACAGGCCGGGCTGGCGGTCGACCGGCAGAACGATCAGGCCGGCATCGATGCGGTCTTCGCGCAACGCCTCCAGTTGCCCTGCGGTGGTGTCTTCCTGGAGCTGGAAGTCCAGCGCGCCATGCTGTTGGCGGAACGCCTGGAGTATGCGCGGTAGCAGAATATTGATGGTGCTGTCGACGAACGCCAGGCGCAACGTTCTGCGTCCGCTGGCGGCGCTGCGCGCGGCCGCCAGGGTGCGTTCGGCCTGGGCCAGGGTGCGCCGGGCTTCGTCGAGGAACGCGCGGCCCGCCGGCGTCAGGCGGTGGATACGGTTGTCACGCTCCAGCAGGCTGGCGCCGACTTCTTCTTCCAGCCGCCGGATCGCAGTGGTCAGCGGTGGCTGGGCCATGTGCAGGCGCTCAGCGGCGCGGCGGAAGCTCAGCTCCTCGGCAACCGCGACGAACTGGCGGAACTGGCGTAAGTCGGCCATTGCGATATCTCCCGGATATGGTGAGTTAAGAAAGACAGTATTGGATATATCGCGGCGGATCCGTCGAAAATCCATCCGTACGCTCGCTCTGGCCAGACGAGGCGTTCCATCCATTACAGAGGAAGCCCGTCATGCACACTCATTCTCCAATCCCCCGTACCGCCCTGGTCACCGGCGGCTCGTCGGGCATCGGCCTGGCCATCGCCCGGCGCCTTCGGCAACAGGGTTATCGGATCGCCCTGGTGGCCCGTGATTCCCAGCGCCTGCAACGCGCTGCCGCCGAGTTGGGCGGTGTGCCCTGGATGGCCGCCGATCTTTCTCGCCGCGAAGCTGTCGAGGCGGTGGCCGCCTGGGTTGGCGACACCTTCCAGGGGCTCGACGTGCTGGTGAACAACGCCGGGTTCACCCGAAAGATCGCCGCCACCACTCCGCTGGCTGAGGCCGAGCGGGAATGGGATGCGCTGCTGGACGGCAACCTGAAAAGCGCGTTCCTCATGTCGCTGGCGGTGTTGCCGCATTTCGCGGAAGAGGGCGGGCGGATCATCCATATCGGATCGATCGCTGCGCAGACCGGTAGCGGCAGTCCTGGTGCGCTGGGCTATGCGGCAGCCAAGGCCGGCCTGCATGGCTTCGGCGTGGCCCTGGCGCGGGAACTCGGTTCGCGCGGGATCACGGTGAACAGCGTGGCGCCGGGTTACATCGCCGACACCCGGTTCTTTCCCGGCGGCCTCGATCCGCAACGGGTCGCCGCCATCGTCGGCGAGACCCCGCTGGGCAGGACCGGCCGGGTCGAGGACATCGCCGCGGCGGTGGCCTGGCTGGCCTCGCCCGAGGCGGGGTTCGTCACCGGAACGGTGGTGTCGGTGAACGGTGGCTGGCGGGTCGGCAACTGAAGTGGAAGCGGCGGGTAACGCCTATGGGGGTACTCGTCCGGCTACCCGAGAACGCAGGTGAATAGCCGTGGGGCGCCTGTCCCGCGCTGGTGCGAGGCATTGGCAATCCTGAAATGAAAAGAGGGAGCCCTGGCTCCCTCTTCGCGCGTTCGCCGTTCCGTCAGGAAAGGAAGCCGCCGTCGACGTTCAGCGCCACGCCGGTGGTGTAGCTGGACGCTTCGCTAGCCAGGTAGAGCACGGCGCCTGCCATTTCGCTCGGCTCGGCCACGCGCTTGAGCGGGATGCGCTGCAGGGCGAGGTTGCGGATCGCGTCGTTCTTCACCAGCGCCGAAGCGAACTTGGTGTCGGTCAACCCTGGCAGGAGGGCGTTGCAGCGGATGCCGAACTGCGCGCATTCCTTGGCGAAGACCTTGGTCATGCTGATCACGGCGGCCTTGGTCACCGAGTAGATGCCCTGGAACTCGCCGGGCGATACGCCATTGATCGAGGCCACGTTGATGATGCTGCCGCCGCCGTGTTCCTTCATCAGCTTGCCGCCCTCGATGGACATGAAGTAGTAGCCGCGGATGTTGACGTCGACGGTCTTCTGGAAGGCGCCGAGGTCGGTTTCCAGTACGTTGCAGAACTGCGGGTTGGTGGCGGCGTTGTTGACCAGGATGTCGAGGCGGCCGAACTGCTCGCGGATCTGTGCGAAGACGTTCTGGATCTGCTCCATCTCGCCGATGTGGCAGGCGATCGCGGTGGCCTTGCCGCCCTCCGCGGTGATCGCGTCGGCGACCGCCTGGCAGCCATCGATCTTGCGGCTCGAGACGATCACGTGGGCGCCTTGCTGGGCCAGCAGCTTGGCTATCGCCTCGCCGATGCCGCGGCTGGCGCCGGAAACGAAGGCGATCTTGCCGTCGAGGTCGAACAGGTGGGTCTTGGACATGGGCTATCCCCTTGTAGTGGTCGGTTACAGGCGGGAGCGCTCGATGGCCTGCAGGCTCATCTGCTCCAGCAGCTTGTTCATCTGCACGAACTGGGCGAAACGCTTGTCCTGGGTCTGCCCGTGGTAGTAGCGGTAGTAGATCTGCTGGACGATGCCGGCAAGACGGAACAGGCCATAGGTGTAGTAGAAGTCCAGGTTGTCGATCGGTGGGATCCCGGCCCGCTCGGCGTAGTAGTCGGCGAACTCTCGGCGGGTCAGCATGCCCGGCAGGTGGCTGGGCTGGCGGCGGGTCAGCTGCACCGGAGCCGGGTCGCCGGCTTCCACCCAGTAGGCGAGGGTATTGCCGAGGTCCATCAGCGGATCGCCGAGGGTGGCCAGTTCCCAGTCCAGCACGCCGATGATCTGCATCGGGTTTTCCGGGTCGAGGATCACGTTGTCGAAGCGGTAGTCGTTGTGCACGATGCCCGGCTTGTGGTGATCGGCCGGCTGCTTGTCCTTGAGCCAGGCCTTGACCGGTTCCCAGAGCGGCGCGTCGGGGGTCAGGGCCTTCTCGTAGCGGTCGGTCCAGCCGGCGATCTGGCGCTGCACGTAGCCGTCCGGGCGGCCCAGGTCGGCCAGTCCGCAGGCGGCGTAGTCGACGTTGTGCAGTTCGACGAACTTGTCGATGAAGCTCTTGCACAGGCTGCGGGTCTGTTGTTCGTCGAGATTCAGCTCAGGCGGCAGTTCGGCGCGCAGGATGATGCCCTTGACCCGTTCCATGACGTAGAACTCGGCGCCGATCACCGACTCGTCGGTGCAGTAGAGGTAGGCTTTCGGGCAGTAGGGGAAGCCTGCGTTCAACTGGTTCAGGATGCGGTATTCGCGGCCCATGTCGTGGGCCGACTTGGCCTTGTGGCCGAATGGCGGGCGACGCAGGACGAACTCCTGGCGCGGATACTCGATCAGGTAGGTCAGGTTGGACGCGCCACCGGGGAACTGGCTGATCTTCGGGGTGCCTTCGAGGCCGGGGATATGGGCTTTCAGGTACGGGTCGATGACGGCGGCGTCGAGTTCTTCGCCGGCGCGGATGCGAGTGGATTGGTCGGTCAGCGACATGGGGTTCCCTTCTCGTGGTGCCACGGCGGAGCCGCGGGAGCCGGTGCGCGCATCAGGCTGCGCAATGATGGTGACCGGCGATAATTGGCTAATCTAATGCCCTGTCCCGGCCCTCACAAGCCGCCGCCAGGCGTTATGGGCAAGCGTGTTGCCGCTCCATCACGGTCCCTGATCGTCGGCCTGGAGGAATGCCGGACGAAAAAAAACCGGAGCCGCGAGGGACTCCGGTTTTCCTTCTGGCATGGCGCCGGAAACGGTCAGACCGGGAACAGTTCGCCCAGCTTCATCGCCAGCATCATGTCGCCTTCGGCGCGCAGCTTGCCGGCCATGAAGGCCTGCATGCCGTCGGTCTCGCCGCTGGTGATGCCCTTCAGGGTTTCGCTGTCCATGATCAGGGTGACGTTGGGGTTCTCGGCGTCGCCCTGTACCACTTCGCAGGTACCGTCCTTGACGACCAGGTAGTGGTTGTCGCCGTCTTCGATGTTGAACTGGAACACCAGATCCAGGCCGGCGGCCGCGCTGGCGTTGAACTTGCTTTTCATGGTGGAGACGATGTCAGCAACGGTGGTCATGGGTTCTATTCCTTTCTTCTAGGGTTTTTTCGGCGACCGGAACGGTCGCGGTAGGCCGGCTCATCGATAGGTGATGAGTTCCGGCGCCTTCAACAGTTCCAGGTGCACGTGACTGTTGAAGGAAGCCAGGGACACTTCCTCGCCGCGGAATCTCAGGCGAGTCAGCGAGGTATTGACGATCTGCCAGTTCAGCTCGAAGGCCTTGAGCGGCGGAACGCCGACGATCAGCTGGAGCAGGGCGGTAATGGTACCGCCGGAGGTGAACACGGCGACCCTGTCCTTGCCGCTGGCCTGCGCCAGCAGACGACGAAGACCGTCATGGACCTTATCGAGGAATTCCTGCCAGCTTTCCAGCCCATCTTTCTCATGGTTGCCGGAAACCCAGCGCGCGATGATGGTGGAGAACAGGCGCTGGAACTCGGCCCGATGCTCGGCCGCATGGCGAAGGATGTGCAAGGCTTCCGGCTGCTCATCGAGCAGGTCCGGCAGGTGCGCGCGGATCACCGCGTCGGCTTCGAATTCGTTGAACGCCGGATCGACTTCCAGCTCCGGCGTGGCCAGCCCGGAGGACTCCAGGCGTTCGAGGGCGGCGCGGGCGGTGTGCTGCTGGCGGCGCAAGCCGCCGCTGAGGACGCGGTCGAAACGGACGCCGAGATTCAGCAGGTGGTCGCCGAGGATTTCCGCCTGGCGGATGCCGGTCGGCGACAGCACGTCGTAGTCGTCGGCACCGAACGACGCCTGGCCATGTCGAATCAGGTAGATGCTGCCCACGGGCGGACCTCGGCGGGTGAAAGTTCCGCGAGGGTATGAGGATCACCCAGGGCTGTCAACGAAAAAACATACGCTTGTTTGAATGTCATTCGCTGCCTTTATCGGCTGCTCCGGGCGCGCCCTGCAAAGGCTCTCCAGGCAGTGGCATCGCTGGCCGCCCGTCGGTGGCCTGGGTATGCTTGCGCAATCGTGTCGCCCGTAGACGGGTGCGTCAACAGTAGAGAGGGGGTTGTGTGGAGTTCATTGCCGAATATGCGGGCTTTCTGGCCAGGACCGTGACCGTGCTGGCGGCGATCATCGTGGTGCTGGTGGTGATCGTCGCCCTGCGCGGCCGCGGCCGGCGCGGCGCAGGCGGGCACCTCGACGTGCAGAAGCTCAACGATTTCTACAAGGACCTGCGCGAGCGGGTCCGCCACAGCGTCCTCGACAAGGCCAGCCTCAAGGCCTTGCGCAAGGAGGAGAGCAAGGCGGCGAAGCAGGCGAAGAAACATCCTGAACAGAAGTCGCGGGTCTACGTGCTCGATTTCGACGGCGACATCAAGGCCTCGGCTACCGAGCAACTGCGCCACGAAGTGACTGCGGTGCTGAGCATGGCGGGCAAGGACGACGAGGTGGTGCTGCGCCTGGAAAGCGGCGGTGGCATGGTCCATGGCTACGGCCTGGCGGCCTCGCAACTGGCGCGCATCCGCCAGGCCGGCGTGCCGCTGACCGTGTGCGTCGACAAGGTGGCGGCCAGCGGCGGCTACATGATGGCCTGCATCGGCGATCGGATCCTTTCCGCGCCCTTCGCCATCCTCGGCTCGATCGGCGTGGTGGCGCAGTTGCCCAACGTCCACCGGCTGTTGAAGAAGCACGATATTGACTTCGAGGTGCTTACCGCCGGCGAATACAAGCGTACGCTGACGGTATTCGGCGAGAACACCGAGAAGGGCCGGGAAAAGTTCCAGGAGGACCTGGAGGTGACCCACGAACTGTTCAAGAACTTCGTGGCCCACTACCGGCCGCAACTGAACATGGACGAGATCGCCACCGGCGAGGTCTGGCTGGGCCAGGCCGCACTGGGCAAGCTGCTGGTGGACGAACTCAAGACCAGCGACGAGTACCTGGCCGAGCAGGCCAGGGAGCGCGATGTCTACCAGGTGCAATTCGTCGAGCGCAAGAGCCTGCAGGAACGCGTCGGCCTGGCCGCCAGCGTGGTTATCGACCGCGTGCTGGTGACCTGGTGGGGGCGGCTCAACCAGCAGAAGTTCTGGCAATAGGCCGGCGCCGACAGGGACGAACACGCTGTCTTCAGGGTTTTCACGAGAGGAGGTCGAAATGGCTGTATTCAAGGCGTTGTGGGTGACGGAAGCGCCCCACGGCGTTTACGAAACGCAGGTGGTCGAGCGCGATACCGGCGACCTGCCGGCGGGCGACGTACTGATCCGCGTGCAGTATTCCTCGCTGAACTACAAGGATGCGCTGTCCGCCAGCGGCAACCGCGGGGTGACCCGCAAGTACCCGCATACCCCCGGCATCGATGCCGCCGGTGTGGTCGCCGAGTCCTCGGTGGCCGAGTTCGCGGCCGGTGACGAGGTGATCGTCACCGGCTACGACCTGGGCATGAACACCGCCGGCGGTTTCGGCCAGTACATCCGCGTGCCCGCGGCCTGGGTGATCAAGCGCCCGCAAGGCCTGAGCCTGCGCGAGGCGATGATCCTCGGCACCGCCGGCCTGACCGCGGCGCTCTGCGTCGAAAAGCTGGAGCGCAGCGGCCTGCGCCCCGACCATGGCTCGGTGCTGGTCACCGGCGCCAGCGGCGGGGTCGGCAGTATCGCCGTGGAACTGCTGGCCAAGCTCGGCTACACCGTGGCGGCCGCCACCGGCAAGCTGGAGCAGGCCGAGTTCCTCAACCGCCTGGGGGCCAAGCAGATCCTCGATCGCGCCACCGTGGCCGATGGCGTCGACAAGCCGTTGCTCAAGGAACAGTGGGCCGGCGCGGTGGACACCGTCGGCGGCGACATCCTCTTCAACGTGGTCAAGTCGTTGCAGTACGGCGGCAGCGTCGCCTGCTGCGGCCTGACCGCCGGCGCCGGCTTCAAGGCCTCGGTGCTGCCGTTCATCCTGCGCGGGGTCAACCTGCTCGGGGTGGACTCGGTGGAGCTGCCGCTGGTGGTCAAGGCATCCATGTGGGACAAGCTGTCGCTGCAATGGAAGCTCGACAACCTCGAAGAGGTGGCGCGCGAGATCGCCCTCGAAGAGCTGCCGGGGGCGATCAACCAGATCCTCGCCGGCAAGCTGGTCGGCCGGGTGCTGGTCAACCTCGGCTGAGGGCGTTGCCGGAGCCCAGCTCCGGCAACAGGTAGCCCGCCCAGAGCGATTCGGCGAACTGCGGCCGGAAGAAGCCGAAATGGCCGATGTGGCGGGCGCCGATTTCCTCGGGAGCGATGCGCCAGGCGGTTTTCGGCGCTTCGCGGTAGAAGCCCAGCAGCGACTCGATGCTGCGTCGGGACATCATTTCATCGTCGGTGAACGACAGCGACACGATGGGCGTGCGTACGGCGGAGAAGGCGCGGCGGATGGCCTCGCCATCCGCGAGGGCGTACTGCGGATGCAGGCACCAGCGTCGCCATTGTTCGATCACCCCGCGCGGCAGGTCGCCGACCATGCCCAGGCGGCGCCCGGGAAAATAGCCGAGCAGCGGCGTCAGCAGGGGCGCGACGAGGTACCAGAACAACCAGACCTTGTTGCGCAACCGCGGGCTGTTTTCCTTCCAGTAGCCACTGCCGCTGGCGATGCTGAAGACCCTATCGATACGCTCGCGCCCTTCGACGAAGGGCAGGATCTGGCCGCCCAGGCTATGGCCGATCCAGTACAGGGGCTTGCTCCCGCTCTCGGCGAGCGCGGCGGCGAGCATGGCGCTGCAGTCATGACGGGCCCAGCCCAGCACATCGACCTCGAGACCGCGCAGCGAGCCGTTGCGCGATTGCCCCATGCCCAGGTAGTCGAAGGTGATGGCCAGGTAGCCGCGCTCTGCCAGCCAGGCGGCGAAGGGCGCGTAGAAGCGCTGTTCCACTCCCATCGCCGGGACGATCAGGAGATAGCCGCGCGGCTCCCCGGCAGGCCGGTACCAATGGCTGACCAGCGGATGGCCGTTGCCGTTATCGATGAGGCGTGGTTGCGGAGGGTTCATGCCGGTCTCCGTGGTCTGCTCATGGCTTCGAGAATAGAGCTGGCCGCCAGGGCGCCTCCAGCCGGCCGAAAGCACGGCCGGGACGCCTTGGCGGTCAGGCCTGGCTGACGTACATGGTGATCTCGGCGCGGAATACCGGCTTGTCGTCGACATAGGCGACCACCGGCACCACCAGGTTGCCGGTGGCTTGCCAGTCGATCTGGCTGCCGTCGGCCACCGCGCGCACGTCGCCAGTGGCCTTGGCCAGGTACTCGACGGTCATGCCGCGCGGAATCCAGCGATGGCCGGCGGGAATCGAGGCGTCGGTCATGGTCCCGGCGGCCAGTTCGGCGGCATTGCACAGGGCGATGGCATGCACCGTGCCGATATGGTTCAGCACCTCGCGGCGCTTGGGGAAGGTGACTTCGGCATAGCCGGGACGCAGTTCGACGAACTGCGGGGCGATGCTGGCGAAATAGGGTGCGAACTGGCCGATCATGGCGCTGAACTGGGCCGGGCCGACCTGCTGGTACATCTGCATCATCTGACTCATGGAAAACTCCGGGCGTTTCAGGATTGAAGATGTGTGCGCACCGGGGCAGTATACGAAGGTTAGAAATTTATTCTAGAAAAATATTCTAGTCAGCGTTTCGACGATTAACGACAAGGACCGACATGGGCCGTTCTTCCCGCAAAGACGAGATTCTCCAGGCCGCCCTGGCCTGCTTCAGCGAGCATGGCGTAGACGCCACCACCATCGAGATGATCCGCGACCGTTCCGGAGCGAGCATCGGTAGCCTCTACCACCATTTCGGCAACAAGGAACGCATCCATGGCGAACTCTACCTGGCCGGGATCGGCCAGTACGCGGCGTTGCTCGAAGCCGGCTTCGCCAGGGCGCGCAGCGCCGAGGAAACGGTCAGGTTGCTGGTCACCAGCTACATCGACTGGGTCGTGGCGAATCCCGACTGGGCACGCTTCATCCTGCACAGCCGCGGGCGGGTGGAGGCGGGGGAGCTGGGCGAGCGCCTGCGGGCCGACAACCAGGCGCACTTCGCACGGATCCATGCGGCGCTGGCGGGATATCGGGCCGAGGGCCTGTTCCGCGAGATGCCGGACGACTGCTTTGCTTCGGTGGTGATCGGCCCGGCCCACGACCTTGCCCGCCAGTGGCTGGCCGGGCGAACCCGGGTGGCGTTGGCCGACTGTCGCGAACTGCTGGCGCAGGTGGCGTGGGACAGCGTGCGGGCGGCCTGAGGCGTCCGTGACCTCGGGAATGAAAAAGCCCCGCGGCTGCGGGGCTTTTCCGTCAGGGCGGGGGTCAGCCGCGGCGGCGGAACAGCGGTAGAGGCTGCTCCACCGAGGTCTGGTAGACCTCGCTGAAGTCGTCCAGGCTGGCCAGGGCGTCTTCCGGGCTGCGGTCGGCACGGATGGCATAGGCGTCGAAGCCGCAGCGGCGCATGAAGAACAACTGGTCGCGCAGCACGTCGCCGATCGCGCGGATCTCGCCCTTGTAGCCGTAGCGCTCGCGCAGCAGGCGCGCGCTGCTGAAGCCGCGGCCATCGGTAAAGGCGGGGAAGTTCACCGCGATCACCTGGAACCTGTCGAGGTCGCCGGCGATGCTTTCCGGCTCCTCGTCCGCGTCCAGCCAGACCCCCAGGCCGCCGTCGCGGCCGCGCAGGGCCGGGCCGTGCTCGAGCCACAGGGCCAGCGGGATGATCACGTCGTCGCTGTTGGGTACGCTTTCCAGGGTCGCGTCCTTGGGCAGCAAGTGCCAGCGGTCGTCGACCACCTGGCGGTCCTTAATGATTCGCTGCATATACGCGCTCCTTGAACGGGTCGATACCGATACGGCGGAAGGTGTCGATGAAGGGTTCTTCCTCGGTCCGGCGTTCCACGTAGACCTGGATGATCTTGTCGATCACGTCGGCCATCTGCTCCTGGGCGAAGGACGGGCCGAGGATCTGCCCGAGGCTGGCGTCGCGCGCCGAGCTGCCGCCGAGGGAGACCTGGTAGAACTCCGCGCCTTTCTTGTCGACCCCGAGGATGCCGATGTGGCCGACATGGTGATGGCCGCAGGCGTTCATGCAACCGGAGATGTTCAGGTCGATGTCGCCGATGTCGAATAGATAGTCGAGATTGTCGAAGCGGCGCTGGATGGCTTCGGCGATCGGGATCGACTTGGCGTTGGCCAGGGAGCAGAAGTCGCCGCCGGGGCAGCAGATGATGTCGGTCAGCAGGCCGACGTTGGGGGTGGCGAAGCCCAGTTCGCGGAGTTCGCCCCAGAGGGCGAAGAGTTCGCCCTGCTCGACGTCGGCGAGAATGATGTTCTGATTATGGCTGTTGCGCACCTCGCCGAAGCTGTAGCGGTCGGCGAGATCGGCGATGGCCTCCAGCTGTTTGTCGGTGACGTCTCCCGGCGCGGTGCCGGTGGGCTTCAGCGAGAGCGTCACAGCGACGTAGCCGGGCTTCTTGTGGGCGAAGGTGTTGCGTGCGCGCCAGCGGGCGAAGCCGGGGTGCTCCGCGTCGAGCCGGGCGAGGGACTCGTCGAGGTCGTCGAGGGCCTTGTAGGCCGGATCGACGAAATGCGCGGCGACGCGCTGGACTTCCGCCTCGGTGAGGGTGCTCGGTCCGTCCTTGAGGTTGGCCCATTCGGCCTCGACGCGCTCGGCGAAGACTTCCGGGGTCAGCGCCTTGACCAGGATCTTGATCCGCGCCTTGTACTTGTTGTCGCGCCGGCCATAGCGGTTGTAGACGCGCAGGATGGCATCCAGGTAGCCGAGCAGGTGCTGCCAGGGCAGGAATTCATTGATGAAGCTGCCGACGATGGGGGTTCGGCCCAGGCCGCCGCCGACCGAGACGCGGAAGCCGAGCTCGCCGGCCTCGTTCTTCACCGCCTCCAGGCCGATGTCGTGCACTTCGATGGCGGCACGGTCGCTCACCGCGCCGTTCACCGCGATCTTGAACTTGCGCGGCAGGTGGGCGAACTCGGGGTGGAAGGTCGACCATTGGCGGATGATCTCGCACCAGGGGCGCGGGTCCACCAGCTCGTCGCGGGCGACGCCGGCGAACTGGTCGGTGGTGGTGTTGCGGATGCAGTTGCCGCTGGTCTGAATCGCGTGCATCTGCACGGTGGCCAGCTCGGCGAGGATTTCCGGCACGTCTTCCAGCTCCGGCCAGTTGAACTGCACGTTCTGCCGGGTGCTGATGTGGGCGTAGCCCTTGTCGTAGTCGCGGGCGATCTGCGCCAGCTTGCGCAGTTGGCGCGAGGAGAGCAGGCCATAGGGAACGGCGATGCGCAGCATCGGGGCATAGCGCTGGATATAGAGACCGTTCTGCAGGCGCAGCGGGCGGAACTCCTCACCGGTCAATTCACCCGCCAGGTAACGGCGGGTCTGGTCGCGGAACTGCTTGACGCGGTCCTCGACGATCCGTTGGTCGTACTCGTCGTATACGTACATGAATATTCCTGCTGTCAGGCTATGCGGCTTACTGCGTTAACCAGCGCGCACGGCTACGCGCTCCACGCGGAGTGGGCGCACGATACCAGTTCATATTTATGCGTAAAAGTGATGTTTGAGTATATGGTAAGAACCAAAAAGACTAAGTCGCCAGGCAAGCATAACCGCTTCGCAACGGCGCCTTTCTTGAGCGATGGGCGGCGCTGGTCTTAACTGGAGAGTGCCTTTCGATGTCTTCGTCCCGATACCCACAAGAAACAGGGGGAGTCATGAGCGAGCCGAGCAAAACCCAGGAAAACCGCGACAGCGTGGTCGACGCCCGCGCGGCCTTCGTCCTGATCCTGCTGGTGGTGGCTACCGCGGTGTTCTGGGTCAGCCACCAGTGAAAGCCCGCCTCGGCGGCGCAGAGGTCACAGGCCGCTGAGGCTCAGCACCAGTTTCACGATCCCGGCCAGCAACAGCACGAACACCAGGGTGAAGAGCAGGCCCAGCATGATGAAGTGCACGGGCTTGCCGTGGGTGAAGTCGCGGGCGCGGTTTCGCCCGCTCTGTACGCCGAAGGCGGCAGCCATCACGCTATGCAGCATCTGCCAGAAGGTCGGCGGCTTCTGGTTCGGTTCTTCCGTCTCGATACCCATCGGTGGTCCTCCCTTTTCCATACCTGCCCTGAGAGTCTAGACCCTTGGCGGGAGGAGGGTGGCTTCAGGCCTGGCGGGCGGGGATGCGCCGTTCCACCGTGGCCTGCGTGGCCCTGGCGCGCAGTTGCCCGCAGCCGCCGTCGATGTCCTGGCCGGCCGAGTTGCGCACCTTGGTCAGCACGCCGCGGCTGTGCAGGTAGCGCACCAGCTCGACGATCCGCTCCCCGCTCGGGCGCCGGTAGGCGTCGCCGTCCATGCTGTTGTAGGGGATCAGGTTCATCACCGCGAAGCGGCCCTTGAGCAGGCGCAGGATGCCGTCCATTTCCTCCAGGCTGTCGTTGATCCCTTCGAGCAGGGTCCATTGGTACTGGATCGGATAGTCGACCCGGCGGGCGTAGGCCTCGCCGGCTTCCACCAGTTCTTCCGGGCTCAGCGGCGGCGCCTTGGGCAACAGTTGCCGGCGCAGTTCGGCGCGGGTGCTGTGCAGGGACAGGGCGAGGGCGGGCTTCACCCGTTGCCGGGGCAGGCGCTCGAACACGCGGGGATCGCCGACGGTGGAGAACACCAGGTTCTTGTGGCCGATGCCGCCATCGGTGCCGAGCAGGTCGATGGCTTCGAGGACGTTGTCGAGGTTGTGCGCCGGCTCGCCCATGCCCATGAACACCACTTTCTTCACCGCTCGCCGACGGCGCGCCAGGACCACCTGGGCGACCATCTCCAGGCTGCCGACCTGGCGCAGCAGGCCGCTGCGGCCGGTCATGCAGAACACGCAGCCGACCGCGCAGCCGACCTGGGTCGAGACGCACAGCCCACCGCGCGGCAGCAGCACGCTTTCCACCATCTGCCGGTCGGCCAGTTCCACCAGCAGGCGCGACGAGCCGTCGCTCGCCGGATGCTCGCTGTGCAGGCGGGCGATGCCTTCCAGTTCCGCTGCTACCTGGGGCAGACCATGGCGTACGCCCAGCGGCAGGAAGTCCTCGGCCCGCTGGCGGGCGGTGCAGGCATCGAGGGCGCGGCCCTGCAGCCAGGCGCGGACGATCCTCCCGCAATGCAGGGGCTTGGCGCCGAGATCGGCGAGGCGCTGGTGGAGGTCTTGGCTACGCATGGGGCGCGCATCCTACCATTGCCCGTCATGAGGCGGTATGGCCGGCGCCGACGTGCTATCGTTGCGCTCCGCTCCACCGCAGCAACGGAACCGTTCCATGAAATTCGTCCACCAGCGCGAACACCTCAACGAAGACGACATCGTGGTCATCGAGTGCTCGCAGCAATGCAATATCCGCCTGATGAACGACGCCAATTTCCGCAGTTTCAAGAATGGCGGGCGGCATAGCTACCATGGCGGCGCCTTCGACCGCTTCCCGGCGAAGATCAAGGTGCCCAGCACCGGGTTCTGGAACATCACCATCGATACCGTGACCCGGCGCCCGATCAGCGTGACGCGCAAGCCGAACTTCAAGTGGTCGATCAAGTTCGTGCGCCGTTCCGGTTCGCAGTTCACCTGAGGGCGCGCGTCCCATGAGTGCGAAAATGGACGAGCAGGCGCTTCTGGCGTTGCTCCGCGAGCTGGCCATCGACAGCCAGCGGGTCGAGCATCCCGCGATCGCCTCCATCGAGGAATATTACGCGCAGGGCATCGAATTGCCCGACCAGGGCATCAAGAACCTGTTCCTGCGCAACCGCAAGGGTACTCGCCACTACCTGGTGCTGCTCGACGAGCGCAAGGAGGCCGACCTGCCGGGCATCGCTGAACAGATCGGCGAAAGCCGCCTGTCGTTCGCCTCGGTCGAGCGCCTGCGCGAATACCTCGGCGTCGAACTGGGCTGCGTGACGCCTTTCGCGCTGGTCAACGATCCGCAGCACAGGGTCGAGGTGTTGCTCGACGATGCCATCCGCCAGGACCAGTTGCTCGGTTTCCACCCGTTGGTGAATACCGCCACCGAGTGCATCCGCTACGCAGACCTGCTGGCTTTCCTCGCCCACACGGGGCATGAACCGCGCCTGATCCGGGCGTAGGTCGCAGCTTCGCGCCTGCCGGCGCCAGGCCAGGTCATGCCGGCGCCGGTTTCACTCGAAGAAGTTGTGCCAGCAGTCGCTCAACGGGCCGACCTCGAAGGTCTTGCACCAGGGTTGGGCTTCCAGCCACAGACGGGCGCTTTCCCGGTCCGCCTCGTCCAGGCTGCCGACCCGCGCCAGGCACAGGTAGCCGCTGATCTCCGCCTGTTCCGGCGAGCCGCCACCGCCGAACACCCAGCCCTGGGCCTCGACGAAGTCGATCAGATGGTCCAGCGCATCGTCGTGGGAGAGGGCGTTGCGGTCGTAGGTCAGTTCGAAGCTGAAGCCGAACTCCTGGAACTCGCCCAGGCGCAGTTTCTTGCGCAGGCGGCGCTTGCGCGGCTTTTCCATCTGCTCGGGAGTGAGGAATTTCATCGTCGCCTTCCTGGTCAGTCATCGTAGCCAAGGTTCGGCGCCAGCCAGCGCTCGCTGACGCTGGCTTCCTGGCCCTTGCGCTGGCTGTAGCGTTCCACCTGGTCCTTGTCGATCTTGCCGACCGCGAAGTACTGCGCCTGCGGGTGGGCGAAATACCAACCGCTGACCGCCGCGGCCGGGAACATCGCGTAGTGCTCGGTCAGGCTGACGCCGGACAGGCCCTGCGGATCGAGCAGTTCGAACAGAGTGCCTTTCTCGGTATGGTCGGGGCAGGCCGGGTAGCCCGGTGCCGGGCGGATGCCGACGTATTGCTCCTTGATCAAGGCCTCGTTGTCGAGGTGTTCGTCGCGGGCGTAGCCCCAGTACTCCTTGCGCACCCGCTCGTGCAGCCACTCGGCGCAGGCTTCGGCGAGGCGGTCGGCGAGCGCCTTGACCATGATGCTGTTGTAGTCGTCGCCCTTGGCTTCGTACGCCTTGGCCACTTCCTCGGCGCCGATCCCGGCGGTGGTGATGAAGCCGCCGATGTAGTCGCGCACGCCGCTTTCCTTCGGCGCGACGAAATCGGCCAGCGACAGGTTCGGCTTGCCGTCCGGCTTGATCGTCTGCTGCCGCAGGTGGTGCAGGGTGGCGAGGGTCTCGCCATCGGCGCCGTAGACCTCCAGGTCGTCGTGCTCGACCTGGTTGGCCGGCCAGAAGCCGAACACCGCGCGGGCCTTGATCAGCTTCTCGTCGATCAGCTTCTTCAGCATCGCCTGGGCGTCGTTGAACAACGAGGTGGCGGCCTCGCCGACCACCTCGTCGGTGAGGATGCGCGGGTACTTGCCGGCCAGGTCCCAGGAAATGAAGAACGGCGTCCAGTCGATGTACTCGGCGAGCACCGCGAGGTCGATCTCGTCGAGCACCCTGACGCCGGTGAAGGAAGGCGTCGGCGCCTGGTAGCCGGCCCAGTCGAACGCCGGCTTGTTGGCGATCGCCTGTTCGTAGCTCAGCCGCTCGGTGCGGGCGCTGCGGTTGGCCGTGCGTTCGCGGACCACCGCGTAGTCGGCGCGGGTGCGGGCCACGTAGTCGGCCTTCAGCTCCTTGGACAGCAGGCTGGTGGCCACGCCTACCGCGCGCGAGGCGTCGGTGACGTAGACCACCGCGTCGTTGCTGTACTGCGGATCGATCTTCACCGCGGTATGCGCCTTCGAGGTAGTGGCGCCGCCGATCATCAGCGGCAACTGGAAATTCTGCCGCTGCATTTCCTTGGCGACGTGGACCATCTCGTCCAGCGACGGCGTGATCAGGCCAGACAGGCCGATGATGTCGCATTTCTCGGCGATGGCGGTCTGCAGGATCTTCTCCGCCGGCACCATCACGCCGAGGTCGACCACGTCATAGCCGTTGCAGCCGAGCACCACGCCGACGATGTTCTTGCCGATGTCGTGCACGTCGCCCTTCACCGTGGCCATCAGGATCTTGCCCTTGGCTTCCGGCTTGTCGCCTTTCTCCGCCTCGATGAAGGGAATCAGGTGGGCCACCGCCTGCTTCATCACTCGCGCGGACTTGACCACCTGCGGGAGGAACATCTTGCCGGCGCCGAACAGGTCGCCGACCACGTTCATCCCGGACATCAGCGGACCTTCGATGACCTCGATGGGACGCGCACACTGCTGGCGGCATTCCTCGGTGTCCTCGACGATCCAGGTGGTGATGCCCTTGACCAGCGCATGCTCGAGGCGCTTCTCGACACTGTAGCTGCGCCATTCCTCGTCCTCGGCCTCCTTGACCGCGCCGCCGCCCTTGTAGTCGTCGGCGATCGCCAGCAGGGCCTCGGTGGCCTCGGGCGTGCGGTTGAGCACCACGTCCTCGACCCGGTCGCGCAGCGCTTTCGGAATCTCGTCGTAGATTTCCAGCTGGCCGGCGTTGACGATGCCCATGGTCAGGCCGTTGCGGATCGCGTAGTAGAGGAACACCGAGTGGATCGCCTCGCGTACCGGGTTGTTGCCGCGGAACGAGAAGGACACGTTGGACACCCCGCCCGAGCTCAGGGCGTAGGGCAGGTGGTCGCGGATGTAGGCGCAGGCGTTGATGAAATCGACCGCGTAGTTGTTGTGTTCCTCGATGCCGGTGGCGATGGCGAAGATGTTCGCATCGAAGATGATGTCTTCCGGTGGGAAGCCGACTTCGTCGACCAGGATGTCGTAGGAGCGCTTGCAGATTTCTTCCTTGCGCGCCTGGGTGTCGGCCTGGCCGTCCTCGTCGAAGGCCATCACCACCACCGCGGCGCCGTAGCGCTTGCACAGGCGGGCATGGTGCTTGAAGGCCTCGACGCCTTCCTTCATCGAGATCGAGTTGACGATGCCCTTGCCCTGGATGCACTTCAGGCCGGCCTCGATCACTTCCCACTTGGAGGAGTCGATCATGATCGGCACGCGCGAGATGTCGGGCTCGGAGGCGATCAGGTTGAGGAAGGTGACCATGGCCGCCTTCGAGTCCAGCATGCCTTCGTCCATGTTGATGTCGATCACCTGGGCGCCGGCTTCCACCTGCTGCTGGGCGACCTCGAGAGCTTCCGCGTAGTTTTCCTCGCGGATCAGCCGGGCGAACTTGGCCGAACCGGTGATGTTGGTGCGCTCGCCGACGTTGACGAACAGCGAGCTGCGGTCGATGGTGAACGGCTCCAGGCCGGACAGGCGACAGGCCCGGGGAATCTCCGGGATGGCCCGCGGCGGGTACTTGGCCACTGCCTTGGCGATCGCCTCGATGTGCGCCGGGGTGGTGCCGCAGCAGCCGCCGACGATATTGAGGAAGCCGGCGGCGGCGAATTCCTCGACCACCACGGCCATTTCCGCCGGCGATTCGTCGTATTCGCCGAAGGCGTTCGGCAGGCCGGCGTTGGGGTGGGCCGAGACATGAGTGTCGGCCTTGGTCGACAGTTCCTCGATGTACGGCCGCAATTCCTTGGCGCCGAGGGCGCAGTTCAGGCCTACCGAGATCGGCCGGGCATGCCGCACCGAGTTCCAGAAGGCCTCGGTGGTCTGGCCCGACAGGGTGCGGCCGGAGGCGTCGGTGATGGTTCCGGAGATCATGATCGGCAGCTCCACGCCGAGTTCCTCGAACACGCCCTGGACGGCGAAGATCGCCGCCTTGGCGTTCAGGGTGTCGAAGATGGTCTCGATCAGGATCAGGTCGGCGCCGCCTTCGATCAGGCCGCGGGTCGCCTCGACGTAGTTCTCCACCAGTTCGTCGAAGGTGACGTTGCGGTAGCCGGGGTTGTTCACGTCCGGGGAAATCGAGCAGGTGCGGCTGGTCGGGCCGAGCACGCCGGCGACGAAGCGCGGCTTGTCCGGGGTCTCGGCGGTCTTCGCGTCCGCCACCTGGCGAGCCAGGCGCGCCCCTTCGACGTTGAGTTCGTAGGCCAGCGACTGCATGCCGTAGTCGGCCTGGGACACCTGGGTGGCGTTGAAGGTATTGGTCTCGAGGATGTCGGCGCCGGCGTCGAGGTAGGCCTTCTCGATGGCCTGGATCACGTCCGGGCGGCTCAGCAGCAAGAGGTCGTTGTTGCCTTTCACGTCGCTCGGCCAGTCGGCGAAGCGCTCGCCGCGGTAGTCGGCCTCTTCCAGCTTGTAGCTCTGGATCATGGTGCCCATGCCGCCATCGAGGATCAGGATACGTTCCCTGAGGGCGTGCTGGAGGGCTTGCAGGCGGGCGCTGCGATCGGTGAGCGGGCTGGACATGGATGGACCTGGCGTCAGTGGGCGGAAAGGTGAAAAGCATAACAAAGGCAGGGGCTTTCCGACCGGGGGTGGCTGGACCATGAATTTCATTCAAGTTGAAAGATGTTCATCCGCGGGCCGGAAAAGCCCCTGGCGCCGTTTTGTCGCAGCATACGGGCGGAATGCGGAGGTCGGAGTGCGCAGGCGGGCGGCGAAGGGGCGGGCGAGTGGAGTCGGGATGCTCGTGGGAATCGTGCTGCGAATGAGTCTGGCTCATTCGCAGCACGGCCTGAATCAACTGGCCCTGGGCAGGCTGCAACTGGCCAGGGAGTAGACGTAGTAGTTGAGGCGGTCGCGGTCGGTGCGATTCCATACCTGGCCGACCGACTTCAGGCCCTGGCTCTGGCCGACCGCGCCGGCGATGCTGCCGCACCAGCACATCGGGTACTTCTGCCGATACAGCGGACCGCTGATGACCACCGCGACGTGCCTGTAGGTGCGGCCCTTCAGGCCGGCGATCACCAGGAAGCCCTGGGCCGCCTTCTGCGCGGCCTCGGCGCCGGAGGCGAGCTTGGTCCAGCTCTGCTCCAGGCCGTCGACCATGGCGTTGGCGTTGCCGCGGGGCATCGGTACGCCCAGCTCGGCGGCCACCGACTGGACGAAGCCGGAACAGTTGTCCTTGTTCGGGGTGCCGGCCAGGTAGCTCTTGTCCCAGCTGTTCTTGCAGGCGTTGACGATGCATTGATCGAGACTGTCCATGTATCACCTATGCGTGTCGATAAGGGGCGCTCCGGCCCGGATCATTTCTTTGCGGTCTGGCAGAACGGCGCGAGCGAACGCTTCACGATCTTCGCGCAGCTGTCGACGGATTCGCCCGAGCATTTCTCACCCAGGCGCAGCCCGTCCTTGTCCACCGCCCAGCGCTGGCCGGAGATGTCCTCGCGGTGCACCACCTTGCAGGTGGCGCTGTCGTAGGACACCAGCTCGGCGCTGGAGCCGCTGAATTCATGCATCAGCACGCGCCGGCCGTCCTGGCTCAGGAACACGCCGCCGCGCGACCAGATGCCGCCGTCCTCTATGCGGCAATCGTTGCCGCTGTCGCGGTCGGCCAGGTAGACCGGCGGTTCGGGAAAGGCATCGGGGTTGTCGTCGTTGGGATCCTCGTTGCTGAACATCACGCGGACGTGCTCGTCCTCGCCGCCGAACATGTTCGGCGAGCCGAACTGGGGCACGATTTCCAGCTGGGTGAAAGTACAGTCCGCCGCCTGGGCCGAAAGGCTCAGGAAGAGAGCGGCGAAGCTGCCGGCGAGCAGTTTCATGGGGCGGGTTCTCCGTTGGGCCGCCAGGGCGGCGAAAGGATGGACCAGGCCGCGCCGGGCGCGAACGGAAGCGCCGCCTGGCGACAGCAGGCGGAAAGCGGCGAAGAGGGGACGTGGGGCGCACGCGAACCGGCGCGGATGGGGCGCGGCGAGTCGAAACATATCCCTGTTTCCTCGAAGTCATCGTCCTTGATCGCCAGGGCGGGCCTGGGAGCCCGGCTAGCATACGTGGCGGCCGAAGCCGGTGGAATGCTGGCGAAATGGCGGCTCATGTCCGGGGCGCGTTCGCCCGCCGTTGTGAAAGTGCGGCGTAGAGAGGCGGGTTTGCTAGAATCGCCCGTCGCCGAGTGAGGAGTGGTTCATGTTGCCAAGACCGTTGGTTGGGTTGGCCTTCGTTTTGTCGTCTTTTATCCAGTCTGTTTCCGCTGCTGAAATTTCCTATAGCCGTGACGTCCAGCCGATCTTTACCGCCAAGTGCGTCGCCTGCCACGCCTGCTACGATTCGCCCTGCCAGCTCAACCTGAGCAGCGCCGAGGGCGCGCAGCGCGGCGCCAACCAGCTGCCGGTCTACGACGGCACTCGGACCAAGGCGCAGGAAACCACCCGCCTGTACCTCGATGCGCACGGTGCCGACGCCTGGCGGCGCAAGGACTTCTGGTCGGTGCTCGAACCGCAGGACGGCCAGGCCGCACTGATGGCGCGGATGCTCGAGCTTGGCCACAGCCAGCCGTTGCAGCCGAATGCGAAGATCCCCGAAGGCCTGGACATTTCGATCAACCGCGCCAACCAGTGCCCGACGCCGGCCAGCATCGATGCGTTCATCCGCAAGAACCCAGGTTCCGGCATGCCTTTCGCGGTGGCCGGGCTGAGCGACGACGAATACGCCACCTTGCAGAAGTGGCTGGCCGCGGGCGCCCCGGTCGACCAGCAGCCGTTGCGGCCGACCGCCGCCGAGGCGCGCCAGGTGGCCAGCTGGGAGCGTTTCCTCAACCAGCCTGGGGCCAAGCAGAGCCTGGTCTCGCGCTGGCTCTACGAGCACCTGTTCCTGGCGCACCTGTATTTCCCGGAGCAGGGCGCGCCCGGCCACTTCTTCCAGCTGGTGCGTTCGCGCACGCCCAGCGGCCAGCCGATCGACCCGATCCCGACCCGGCGTCCCAACGACGATCCGGGCAACAGCTTCTATTACCGCCTCTGGCCGATCCAGGGCGTGATCGTACACAAGACGCACATCACCTATCCGCTGACGGCGAAGAAGCTGGAACGCGTCCAGGAGCTGTTCTTCGGCACCCAGTGGAACACCGACAAGGTTCCCGGCTACGGCGTGCAGAGCCGTGCCAACCCGTTCGCCACCTTCGCCGCGATCCCGCCACGGGCGCGCTACCAGTTCATGCTGGACAACGCCGAATACTTCACCCGTACCTTCATCCGCGGGCCGGTGTGCCGTGGACAGATCGCCACCGACGTGATCCGCGACAACTTCTGGGTGGTATTCCAGGACCCCGAGCAGGACCTGTTCGTCACCGACGCCAACTTCCGCGCGCAGAGCGAGCCGCTGCTGGCCTTGCCGGGGCAGATCGACGAGCTGAAGAACCTGCTCGGCCTGTGGAGCGCCTACCGGGACAAGCGCAACGAGTACGAAGACCTGCGCCAGGACGTCTACGCCGACGCGCCGCCGCCGACCTGGAACACGATCTGGCACGGCAACGACAACGCCCTGCTGAGCATCTTCCGCCAGTTCGACAGCGCCTCGGTGCGCAAGGGCCTGCTTGGCGAGGTACCGCAGACCCTGTGGCTGATGGACTACCCGCTGTTCGAGCGAACCTACTACGGGCTGGTGGTGAACTTCGATGTCTTCGGCAACGTCTCGCACCAGGCGCAGACGCGGCTGTACTTCGACCTGATCCGCAACGGCGCCGAGCAGAACTTCCTCCGCCTGATGCCGGTCGACGCGCGCCAGCCGTTGCTCGACGACTGGTACCAGAACAGCGGCAAGCTGAAGATGTGGATGGACTACCAGGCCTTCGACGACGACACGCCGAGCGCGCTGGGATTGCCGGAGAAGCAGCCGAAGAAGGCCTTCGCCGAAGAACTGCTGCGTCGCTACGGCGACCTCAATGCGCGTCCCGACCCGATCAACCGCTGCCTGGACGGCAACTGCTATCGACCGGGCATCGACCGCGAACTGCAGGACGCCGAGCAGGCCTTCAGTCGCCTGGTGAGCCGGCCGGCGGCCGGCCTCAAGGTCATCGAGCGCTTCCCCGAGGCGACCATGCTGCGGATACGTACGTCCAGCGGCAAGCGCGAGGTCTATACCGTGCTGCGCAACCGCGCGCACAGCAATGTCGCCTTCATGCTCGGCGAGTCGCTGCGCTACCAGCCGGGCCTGGACACCCTGACGATCTACCCGGGCGTGCTGTCCAGCTACCCGAACTTCATGTTCGATCTGCCGGCGACGGATGCCGAGGCCTTCGTCGGCGCCCTGGAGGCGGCGAAGAGCGGCGAGGACTTCGACAAGGTGGTCGAACGCTGGGGCGTGCGCCGCAGCAATCCGCAGTTCTGGAGCTACTTCCACGATCTCGAGGCGTACATCCGCGAAACCGAGCCGGTCGAGGCGGGCGCACTGGACATGAACCGCTACGAGAACCTCTGAGTCTCGCGACCCGCTCCACAAGGGGCGGGTCGGTTATCGCGAATTATTCCTACTAATTTACTAGGGCTTTATCCGCAAGTACCGATTGGCGTAAACTGTCGGCATATTTGCGAGGAGTTGCCATGAGCGCCATCACCATTACCGAAGCTGCCCAAGCGTATCTGGCCGAGTTGCTGGAGAAGCAGAGCACCCCGGGTATCGGCATTCGTATCTTCATCACCCAGCCGGGTACCCAGTACGCGGAAACCTGCATCGCCTACTGCAAGCCGGGCGAGGAAAAGGTCGAGGACACCGCCATCGCCCTGAAGGACTTCACTGCCTGGATCGATGCGGTCAGCGAGCCCTTCCTCGAAGATGCGGTGGTGGACTACGCCACCGACCGCATGGGCGGCCAGCTGACCATCAAGGCGCCGAACGCCAAGGTGCCGATGGTCAACGAGGACAGCCCGATCACCGAACGCATCAACTACTACCTGCAGACCGAGATCAATCCCGGGCTGGCCAGCCACGGCGGACAGGTGAGCCTGGTCGACGTGGTCGAGGACAACATCGCCGTGTTGCGTTTCGGCGGCGGTTGTCAGGGCTGCGGGATGGTCGACATGACCCTCAAGGATGGCGTCGAGAAGACCCTGATCGAGCGTATTCCCGAACTGAAGGGCGTGCGCGACGTGACCGACCACAGCAACAAGGAGAACGCCTACTACTGAGGCGTTTCCGTAAGGCAGAAGAGGCGACCGCAAGGTCGCCTTTTTCGTTGCCGGCGTTTCAGCGCGACAGCGTCCGCGTTCGCCGTACCGGCCAGAGCAGTGCCAGCGCCACCAGCAGCGCCGGCCAGACCAGCAGGTTCACCGCGTTCCAGCCAAGGCTGGTGATCAGGGCGCCGGAGCCGAACGACATCAGCGCCGCCACCAGGCTGTTGCCTTGCTCCATCAATCCTTGCGCGGCGCCGCGCTCGCTTTCGGCGTGGCCCTCGCCGAGCAGGGTGGTGCCGGCGATGAGCATCAGGTTCCAGCCGCTGCCCAGGGCCAGCGAACTGAGCAGGAAATGCGTGACCGACTGCCCGTCCAGGGCGATGCCGGCACTTGCGGCGAGCAGGAACGCGCCGAGCAGGGCGACGCGACGGTTGCCGATGCGGTCGACCAGCGGTCCGGCGAAGAACGCCGGAAGGAACATTCCCAGCACGTGCCACTGGATGACCCGACTCGACTGTTCCAGCGGCAGGCCGCAGAAGCTCATGGCCAGCGGCGTGGCGTTCATGATCAGGATCATCAACCCGTGTCCGGTCGCGGTGCAGGCGATGGCCGCGCGGACCACCGGCCGCCGCAACAGGCCGCCTATGTCGCGCCAGGCGAGTCGTGCCGGGCGTGGCGCCTGGCCTTCGCGGAGCAGAGCCATCAGCAGCAGGCCGGCGAGGGCCAGCACGGCGATCAGCAGATAGGCGCCGACGAAGGGCTGGGCCAGCGCGTTGCGCGACCACAGCGCCAGGCTCGGCGCCAGCAGCGCGGCGAGTACTCCGCCGGCGAGCACGTAGGCGCTGGCGCGGCCTTTCCGCCCGGCATCCACCGCCTCCAGCGCGGCGAACCGGTAGTACATGGCCGAGGCCTGGTAGACCCCGATGCCCAGCGCGCCGAGACAGAACCAGAGGAAATCGCCAGTCCAGACACCGGCGGCGCAGACCAGGCCGCCGAGCACGCCGCCGCCGGCGCCGAGCATCAGCCCGGGACGTCGGCCGTGGCGCTGCATGAAGTGCGACAACGGCTGCACCGCCAGCAGGTTGCCCAGCACCAGCAGGGCCAGGGGCAGGGTAGCCAGGCTGTTCAACGGCGCCAGCTGGACGCCGACCAGGGCGGTCAGGGTTATGCCGATCAGCGAGCAGGACCAGTACAGGGCCTGGCCGCAGAACAGCAGGAGCAGGGTCGGGTTGCGTAGCAGCATGGCGTCACTCCGGACAACCGCCGGGCCTGACGACGCGTCGGCTGGAGGCAGGCTGACGGACCAGCGCATCCCGCGGACGCCTTGGCCGGGCCAGCAGTTCGCCGCCGCAGTTCGGGCACTGGCCGCCCAGGCGGGTCGTCGCGCAATCGCGGCAGAAGGTGCACTCGAAGGTGCAGATCAGCGCGTCGCCGCTGTCGCCGGGCAGGTCGCGGTCGCAGCACTCGCAGTTGGGGCGCAGTTCCAGCATGGGAAGGTCCTCGGTGGGAGCGTCAGGCCAGCATGCCGAAGCGTTCGGCGTATTCCTGGGGGCTGACCGAAAGATGCTTGTGGAACGTCCGCCGGAGGTTTTCCGGATGGCCGAAGCCGCACAGCCGGGACACCGTGGCGATCGACGCCTGGGCGTCCTGCAGCAGGGCGCGCGCGGCCTCCAGGCGAACCCGCTCGACGTAGCGACCGGGCGCCACGCCCAGTTCCTGGAGAAATACCCGGGACAGCGTACGCGGGCTCATGCAGGCCTGGTCGGCGAGGGCTTCCAGGGACAGGTCGCCGGCGAGGTTGGCGGGAATCCACTCCAGCAGCGCGGCCAGGCGCGGGGTGCGGCTCGGTTCCGGGGTCAGCCAGGCGCTGAACTGGGCCTGGCCGCCAGGACGCTTGAGGAACATCACCAGGCGTCGCGCGACGCTGAGCGCCAGGCTGCGGCCGAGGTCGGCCTCGACCAGCGCCAGGGCCAGGTCGATTCCCGCCGTGACGCCGGCCGAGGTGAAGATGTGGGCGTCGCCGTCGCGGCACCGCGGGTCGTAGGTGTGCAGGCGGTCGCCTTGCACATGGACGCCGGGAAACCCCTGGCGCAGCGTCGCCACGTCGGCCCAGTGGGTGGTCGCTGGGTGCCCGTCGAGAACCCCGGCGGCGGCCAGGATCAGCGCTCCCGAACACACCGAGCCGAGCCGCCGTATGCGCGGTTCGGCGGCTTTCAGCCAGGCGAGCAGGTCGGCGTTGCGGGTCTGCGCCTCGACACCGAGGCCGCCGGGCACCAACAGGGTGTCCAGGCTTTCCGGCGGACAGTCGCGCCAGGCGAGGTCGGCGCAGATGCGGATGCCCGCGGAACTGGGCACCGCTTCGCTACGCTCGCCGAGCACCTGTATCCGGTAGAAAGGCGGCAGACCCTGGCGCTGGCGTTCGACGTTGGCCGAGGCGAATACCTGCAGCGGTCCGGTCACGTCCAGGCTCATCACGTCGGGATAGATCAGGCAGGCAATCAGGCGTGGTTCGGGCATGGCATGACCTCATGGCGATGGCGGCAGTCTGGCGTCCTTCGGACCTGGCCGCAATGCCAGTTGGCCCACGGATCTTGCCATTCGCTCGCCGGGGCGTCCCGCTGCGCCGATGGCTGGTATCGCCTCGGCACGCCGCATGCCCTATTGTCTGGTAACGGGTGATGGCTTTTTGACTCATCGCTGTAGAGGCGCCAGGGTATTGTCGTCCAGGCCTGTTCCAGCGTTCGGTCCGAGGTAGGGGAGTCAGCATGCTTGCACGCGACGGCCTGGTACAGGCTGGTCTGCCGGATAATCCGTATGCGCGCCAGTTGCGCAACGGTTTTCGTTGGTTGCGGTTCGAAAAGGAGCTGGAAAACGAGTTTCGCGAGTTTCTCAGTTGGAACTCGCTGATGCAGCGGCGTGCTGCCATCGGGGTGGCGTTCCTGATCTGGACGCTGTTCATCGTGGCCGACTGGTTGATGGTGGACATCCGCCTGCATCCCAACCTGTTCGAGCAACTGCTGGGCGTGCGCCTGGGAATGATCGGCCTGCTGCTGGTGGTCTGGCCGGCGGCCTTCCTGCCCAGCCTGCGCAAGGTCGGCGATGCCATCGCGCCCTACTGCCTGCTGCTGATCAACCTGGCGGTGCTGGCCTGCGACGTGCTGTTCGAGTGGCATGGGGTGCCACGCTTCACCCAGTTGGGCGCGACCCTGGGCATCCTCGCGGTGTTCTTCCCGCTCGGCCTGGCGTTCTGGGCCTGCGTGCGCCTGGCGTTGCTGTGCCTGGCCCTGAACCTGGCGGTATTCCTGCTCTTCGGCGGCGAAGAGAACCTGCGCACCAACCTGCTGAATACGCTCTACAACGGCCTGGTGGTCTTGATCTGTTCGTTCGCCCTGTACCTGCAGGACTACGCCCAGCGCGAGCAGTTCCTCGGCCGGCGGCTGCTGGGCATGATGGCCGAACAGGACAGCCTCACCGGCCTGGTCAACCGGCGCTACTACGAGCTGCTCGCCCAGCGGGCCCTGGAGCAGGGCGCCCGCGAGGAAAAGGGGGTGGCGCTGATCCTGGTGGATGTCGACGACTTCAAGGCTTACAACGACCATTACGGGCATCCGGCCGGCGATGCCGCCCTGCGCCAGCTTGGCGTCGTGCTCCGGCAGGGCGCGCGGCGGCCGCTGGATATCGCCGCGCGCCTGGGCGGGGAGGAGTTCGCCGTGTTGCTCTACGACAGCGAGGAGGGCAACACCCTGGCCATCGCCGAGCGCCTGCGGCAGGCGGTGGAGGCGCTGGGCATCGAGCACCTGGGCTCCAGCGCCGGCCCCTGCCTGACCATCAGCCTGGGGGTGGCCTATTCGACCTCAGGCATGGGCCTGGACGCGCTCTATCGCGAGGCCGATCGCGCGCTCTACGAGGCCAAGGATGCAGGGCGCAACGCGGTGCGCGTGGCGTTCCGGCAGCACGACCGCCTCGAATAGAGGAAACGAAAAAAGGCGCCCGTGGGCGCCTTTCGTCGTATGGAGCGGCTCAGCCTTGGCTGGGCATACTCCAGTCCTGCAGGTTGTAGCCGTTGTGGCTGAGTTCTTCGCGTGCCTGTTGCAGCAGGCCGGCAAGCTGCTCCGGATCGGAGTAGGCGGAGCTCGGAATGCGCGCACGGCCCAGCAGGCGGGTGCCAGTGCGATCGACTACGGACAGGCTCAGGCCGCCGTCACTGCCTAGCTCGGACCAGGCAACGCACTGGTATGGCTGGAAGGCGCGCCCGGTGATCAGCAAAGCCTCGTTGAAACGGAGCGTAGCGTTCATGGGAGTCGGTCTCTCTCGTTCATGTCTGTGTGGAACATGGGTGGCGCTTCCCGGCTCCACCGTGTTCGGTCACGCTAACTGATGCTTTCGAAAGCGAAAAAGTCACGGCGTGGCGCGTTTGTGCAACAGGTTGTCGCTTTTTCGAAGGGTTTTAGCGTGCCGAAGCGGCTAGGCGCGGTGTTTTGTCGCAGAACTCCAGGAGGGCGGCCAGGCCGCCTTGCGCTCGCCGCCCGCGCCTGCACAGCCTAGAATGGCGGCCCACCTGTGGCAGCGGACCGCTTCGCATGGATATCGACCTCGCCCGTACCTTCCTGGAGATCGCCCGCAGCGGTAGCTTCGTCGCTGCCGCGGAACGCCTGCACCTGACCCAGACCGCCGTCACCGCGCGCATCCAGAACCTCGAAGGGCAACTCGGCTGCCGGCTGTTCGTGCGCAACCGCGCGGGCGCGCGCCTGACCGCCGACGGCGAGCACTTCCTCGGCTACGCCAGCCAACTGGTGCAGACCTGGGATGCGGCGCGACGCGACCTGCCGCTGCCGGACGGCTTCCGCAACCTGCTCAACCTCGGCGGCGAGGTCAGCCTGTGCAATCCGCTGCTGCTTAACTGGATGCGGCGCCTGCGCGAGGCGATTCCCGGCCACGCCGTGCGGGTCGAGATCGGCCAGGGTGCCGACCTGCTCAAGCAACTGGAGCAGGGCGCGCTGGACGCCGCGCTGGTCTACCAGCCGGAATACTGGCCGGGGCTGCAGGTCGAGCAGTTGCTGGAGGAAAAGCTGGTGATGGTGCGTTCCGTGCTATCCGCGGAGCCTTATCTGTATGTCGACTGGGGCCCGGATTTCCGCAGCCAGCACGATGCCGCGCTGCCGGACCGGGCCAAGGCCGCGCTAGCCTGCAACCTCGGTCCGCTGGCCCTGCAGTACATCATGCAGAACGGCGGCAGCGGTTATTTCCGTACCCGGGTGGTGAGCAGCTACCTGGATGGCGGCACCCTGCAACGGGTCGAGCAGGCGCCGGAGTTCGCCTACCCGACCTACCTGGTGTACTCCCGCGAGCGCCTGTCGCCGACCCTGCGCCATGCGTTCCAGTTGCTGCGCGAAGTGGTCCGCGAGGACAGCGACTGGTCGCAGCGCTGGGACTACGTGATCTGATCGGCCTGGCCCAGGTGCTGCAGCCAGTTGCGGTAGAGCGCGGCGATCAGGTCGGTCTGGCTGACGATGCCGACCAGGTAGCCGGCCTCGTTGAGCACCGGCAGGCAGTGCAGGCCTTCGTCGGATAGCAGCGAGACCAGTTCGACGGCGTGGGTGTCGGCCTGTACGCAGACCACCGGGGTGGTCATGATCGTCTTCAGCTTGGTCCCGCGCAGGAAGCGCAGGCGCTTGAACGGGCTGCCGTCGGGGCGGAAGTGCTTGAGCAGGTCGCTCTGGGTGACGATGCCGGCCAGCCGCCGATGCTCGTCGAGCACCGGCAGGGCCTTCAGACGGTGTTCCTGCAACTGCTTCCAGGCGTCGTCGATGAAGGTCTCGGTGCTGGCGGTCTGCACGTCGCGGGACATGATCCGTGCCGCGGTCAGCTCGCCCATGCGCCGGCGCAAGGCGTAGCGCTCGGTATGGTGGATCAGTCGCTCGAGGTCGTCGCGGGTGATGTCGACGTATTCGCCGAAGTCCTGCAGCGCCTGGTCCAGGTCCCGGGCGGAGAAGTCCGTACGCGCGCTCGGCGCCAGGTCGCGGGTGCCATGGAGATTGGCCCGCGGCGACTGGTAGGGGCGCGGGTAGGGAGAGCGCATCAGGTTGTTGTAGAGCAGCGCGCAGCCGATCAGCACCAGGGTGGAGAGCAGGATCGGCCAGACCACGTCGATGCCGAGTTCGCTCAGGGACGGGTTGAGGGCCACGCTCAGGGCCAGCGCGCAGCTCGGCGGATGCAGGCAGCGCAGGGCGAACATCAGCAGCATGCCGAGGGCCATGCCGACCAGGGCCGGGGCCAGATCGTGTCCGAACCAATAGGCGCTGAGGCCGCCGGCCAGGGCGGCGACCAGGTTGCCGCCGAGCATCGACCAGGGTTGCGCCAGGGGGCTGGAGGCGAGGGCGAACAGTAGTACGGCGGATGCGCCGAGCGGCGCTGCCAGGCGCAGCGCCAGCTCGCTGCCGAACAACGCCTGGCAGGCGAATACCGCGGCGAGCGCGCCGATGCAGGCGCCGAGTCCGGCGCGCAGGCAGTCGCGTGGTCGGGCGTTCAGGGTCAGGGGGCGGAAGCCTTTCAGCCAGGTGCGTACGGCGGTGCTGGGGGAGTCGTTCATGGAACTCTTCGAAGCGAAAGAAAGGGGCCGTTGCCGGCCCCGTAAGGCACTTTCGTGCTGGAGGCATCCATCCCTGGATGATGGAGTCGGTTCAGGCGAGGAACGGCGGGCCGGCGGCCTCGCGGGATTCCTCGAGGGGGCGGACCACCTGCCGGCAGATCTTGCCGGTATCCCGGGCGACCCGGCGGGCGGCCTCGGGATCGTCGGCGAACGGCAGCAGGGCGGCCTGCTCGCGTTCCTCGCGGGTACTGCCGGCGAGGCTGAGGGCGAGGCCGAGCGCCAGGGTGGAGAGGCACAGCAGGGACAACAGCATGTTCAGGCCCCCTGGCCGGCCGCCAGGACCGGCTGCCGCTGGTCCTGCGCGCTGCGCAGGGTCCGCCAGGTGTTGTAGGCCATCAGCAGCATGCCGCTGGCGAAGGTGGCGCCGCCGAGCAGGCGCACCACGTAGCCCGGATGGCTGGCCACCAGTGCCTCGACGAACGAGTAGGTGAGCGTGCCGTCCTCGTTGATCGCCCGCCACATCAGGCCCTGGGTGATGCCGTTGACCCACATCGAGGCGATGTACAGCACGGTGCCGATGGTGGCCAGCCAGAAGTGCGCGTTGATCAGGCCGACGCTGTGCATCCGCTCGCGGCCCCAGAGTTTCGGGATCATGTGGTAGAGCGTGCCGATGGAGATCATCGCCACCCAGCCGAGGGCGCCGGCGTGGACATGGCCGATGGTCCAGTCGGTGTAGTGGGACAGCGAGTTGACCGTCTTGATCGCCATCATCGGGCCTTCGAAGGTGGACATGCCGTAGAACGCCAGGGACACCACCAGGAAGCGCAGGATCGGGTCGTCGCGCAACTTATGCCAGGCCCCGGAGAGGGTCATCATGCCGTTGATCATGCCGCCCCAGCTCGGTGCCAGGAGGATCAGCGACATCACCATGCCGAGCGACTGCGCCCAGTCCGGCAGCGCGGTGTAGTGCAGGTGGTGCGGACCGGCCCAGATGTAGATCGAGATGATCGCCCAGAAATGCACGATGGACAGGCGATAGGAGTAGATCGGTCGCCCGGCCTGCTTGGGCACGAAGTAGTACATCATGCCGAGGAAGCCGACCGAGAGGATGAAGCCGACCACGCTGTGCCCGTACCACCACTGGATCATCGCGTCGGTGGCGCCGGAATAGGCCGAGTAGGACTTGCCCAGGCTCACCGGCAGCAATGCGTGGTTCACCATATGGACCATCGCGGTGACGATGATGAAGGCGCCGTAGAACCAGTTGCCGACGTAGATGTGCTTCACCTTGCGACGGGCGATGGTGCCGAAGAACAGGTAGGCATAGACCACCCAGACGATCGCCATCCACAGCGCCAGCGGCCATTCCATCTCGGCGTATTCCTTGGAGGTGGTATAGCCCAGCGGGTAGCTGACGATCATCCCCACGATCGCCGCCTGCCAGCCCCAGAACACGAAGCGCGCCAGGGCATCGGAGATCAGCCGCACGCCGCTGGTGCGCTGCACCACGTAGAAGGATGTGGCGAACAACGCGCTGCCGCCGAAGGCGAAGATCACCAGGCTGGTGTGGATCGGGCGGATGCGGCCGAAGCTGGTCCAGGGCAGGTCGAGGTTGAGCGCCGGCCAGACCAACTGGGCGGCGATGAACACCCCCAGGCCCATGCCGAGGATGCCCCAGACCAGGGTCATCAGGGTGAACTGGCGGACGACGTCGTAGTTGTAGCCGTCCGGATCTTTTCTGCTATCCGTATCGTTCATGGTCGCTGGCACGCCGGGCCCCGGGGTCCGGCCGGCTGGCGAGCAGGCGCGACCCTCGGGTCCTCGTTGGGTTATCGGTATTTTTCTGGGTATCCCGTTGCCGGGTCGATGGAGTGCGGAGGTCGGATCTTCGTCTGGAAGGCTCGGAACAGACGGCTCATGGCACTGGTGGACATTCTAGGAGGGGAGCTTTATTCGTCTCCAACGAATAATGTTGCTATTACAGTGCAAAATTATTGAATTGAAACGGAGGGGGACTTCCGGGGCAGGGCGCACAACCGCTTCGTGGGATGTGCGCCAGGGCGGCTATCCGCCCTCCGCGATGGTGCTGCCGGCGATGGCAGGCTCAGCCAGTCTTTTTCTTCTTCGGCAGCAGGCGCTTGACCAGCAGCACCCCCGCCAGCACCACCGCGCCGGCGACGATGCCGAACAGGAAGTTCAGCAGGGTCGGGGTGATCGCCGCCAGCAATGGGCCCAGCGTGGCGATGCCGGCGACGCTCTGCGCGGCCTGTTCGATGGCGTGGTGGACCACCGGGATACCGTGGGTGAGGATGCCGCCGCCGACCATGAACATCGCCGCCATGCCGACCACCGACAGGCCTTTCATCAGGTACGGCGCGGTGCGCAGGATGGCGCCGCCGAGCCCTTGGGCGAAGCCGCTGTCGCGCTTGGACAGATAGAGGCCGGCGTCGTCCAGCTTGACGATGCCGGCGACCAGGCCGTAGACGCCGATGGTCATCACCAGGGCGATGCCGACCAGCACCAGCACCTGGGTGGTGAAGCTGGATTCGGCGACGGTACCGAGGGTGATGGCGATGATTTCCGCGGAGAGGATGAAGTCGGTACGGATCGCGCCGCCGATCTTCTGCTTTTCCAGGGCGGCCACGTCGACATTGGCCGCCAGCGCTGCCTCGTCGGCGTGCTCGTCGTCATGGGGCAGGTATTTGTGGGCGATCTTCTCGAAGCCTTCGAAGCACAGGTAGGCGCCACCGAGCATCAGCAGCGGGATCACCGCCCAGGGCGCGAAGGCGCTGATCAACAGCGCGGCGGGAACGAGGATCGCCTTGTTCCGCAGCGAGCCCTTGGCTACCGCCCAGACCACCGGCAGTTCGCGGTCGGCGTTGACCCCGGTGACCTGCTGGGCGTTGAGGGCCAGGTCGTCGCCGAGGACACCGGCGGTCTTCTTCGCGGCGACCTTGGTCATCAGCGAGACGTCGTCGAGCACCGCGGCAATATCGTCGAGGAGGGTGAGGAGGCTGGCTCCGGCCATCTTGGGTTTCCTTACTGGGTGGTGGGCACCGCCATCTTGGCGGGGTGTGTATTTGACACCGGATCGCGGCGGCGGAACAGTGCCTCGCGTTGGAGCGCGGGAGCCGCCGCACAGTTCATTGCGCAGGCGTTCGAGCGAGGTTTGCCAGGGCCAGGCGGGCGATGGCCAGCTCGGCTTCGGTCTCCTCGCGACTGCCGTCCTCGTCGAACCAGGCCGCCGAGAGTCCGGTCCAGGCCAGGATCCATTGCAGCAGGCGGCGGCGCTGCAGGCCGCTGGCGGCGATTACGATCTCCAGCTGGCGCTCGAAACGGCCGGGCGCCTGGGCGGTCTTCGCGTCGGGATTGGTGAACAGGTTGGCGTAGTCGTAGCCGCGCTCGCCGTAGAGCCGCTTGGGGTCGATGACTTGCCAGCCGCGCTCGCCGAAGTCGAGCACATTGCCGTGGTGGATGTCGCCATGCAGCGGGCGCTGTTCGCGAGCGGTCTCCAGCAGGTAGCGGGCGGCATTCGCGCAGTCGACGTAGAGCCCGCCGTAGCGGCGCTCGGCGGCATACAGCGAGTCGAACCAGCGCTCCAGCGGGGTCAGCTCCGGCAACGGACCCGGGCGCGGGGCATGGATGCGTTCGATGGCCTGGCAGAGGATACGCGTAGCCTCGTCGTCGTCGCCGCGCCTGACCATTTCCAGCAGCGAGCGCCCGCCGGTGGCACGCTCCATCAGCAGCGCCTGGTGGTCGTAGGCCAGCACCCTGGCCGCGCCCTGGCCGTCCCACCAGTTGAGCAGTACGTGGCCGAAACGCTCTTCTTCGGCACTGGATATCTTCAGCATCGCCGCTGCGCCGCGATGGCGCACCGGCAGCAGGCGGCTGCTGTGGGTGGCGAAGGGCTCGCCGTCGGGTTGCAACGCCCAGCGCTCGAGGTAGGGCGAGAAATCGAGGGATTCGTTCACGGTCGGTCTCAGGCGCCCAGGCGCTGCTGGATGAAGTCGAGGAAGCACTGGATGCGCAGCGCCAGTTGCGAGTTGCGATAGTAGACGGCGTGGATCGGTTGCCGGTATTCGCTCATCTGTTCGGCGAACAGCGGCACCAGGCGCCCATCCTGGATATCGCGGTCGGTCATGAAGCTGGCCAGGCAGGCGATGCCCTGGTGGCTCAGGGCCAGTTGGCGGAGCGTCTCGCCGCTGGAGGCAGAGATATCCGGCTGGATCTCCAGGCGATCGCCGTCGGCGTGCACCACCGGCCAGCGGTTGAGATGCTCGGGCTGGGTGAAGCCGAGCAGGGTGTGCCCTCGCAGCCCCTCGATGCTCGCCGGCGTGCCGTGGCGGGCCAGGTACTCCGGGCTGGCGAGGATGTGCAGGCGGCTGGCGCCCAGCGGCCGCGCGTGCAGGGTGGAGTCGCTGAGCGCACCGATGCGGATCGCCACGTCGGTGCGTTGCTCCAACAGGTCGATGATCAGGTCGTTGGTGTTGAGTTCGAGCTGGATGTCCGGGTACAGCCGGCGGAACTCGCCGATGTGCGGCACCACCGCGTGCAGCATGAAGGGCGAGGCGGCGTTGATCCGCAGGCGCCCGGCGGGGCTCTGCCGGCGCAGGGCCAGGCGTTCCTCGAGCGCCTCCATCTGCTGCAGGATCTGCCGTGCCTGGTCGAGGAAGTAGCGGCCTTCCTCGGTCAGCTCCATGCGCCGGGTGGTGCGGTTGAGCAGGGTGGTGCCGAGCTTGTGCTCGAGGCGCGAGAGGGTCCGGCTGACGGCCGAGGCGGTCAGTCCCATCTGTTCCGCGGCGGCGCTGATGGAACCGCTGTCGACTACACTGACGAAGCTTTGCAGTTCATCGGAGTTGGCTTTCATTCGTGACTCCAGGGCAATCATTGCCGAAGCATAGCGATGTTTTCGGCAAGGACTGAAGAGGCACGCGTGCCCGCAGGAGGTTTTCATGCCCGGCCACCACATTACCCTCACCGGAGAAAAGCAGACGCTCCTGATCACCCTCTACGCCAAGGCGCTGGATAGCCGCCTGGACGATTCCATCCTCCATGACCGTTTCGCCGAGGAGGCGGTGCGGCAGATCGACTTCGACTTCTCCAGGGTCGCCCTCGGCAAGGGCAACGAACGGGCCCTGGCCATGCGCTCGCATTACTTCGACCAGGCCTGCCGCGACTTCCTCGGCCGCCATCCCGAGGGGCAGGTGCTCAACCTCGGTTGCGGCCTGGACAGCCGTATCTACCGGGTCGATCCGCCGGCCGAGCTGCCCTGGTTCGACCTTGACTATCCGGAAGTCATGGACCTGCGCGAGCGACTCTACCCGCCGCGCGCCGGCGCCTATCGGGCGCTGCGCCACTCGGTGGACGACGACGGCTGGCTGCAAGGGGTGCCGCGCGAGCGGCCCGCCCTGGTCCTGGCCGAGGGGCTGATGCCTTATCTGCGGGAGTCCCAGGTGCGACGCCTGGTGGAACGCCTGGTCGACCACCTGGGTAGCGGCGAGCTGCTGTTCGACGGCTACGGCCGCCTCGGCATCATGCTGCTGCGCCTGTATCCGCCGCTGCGCGAGACCGGGGCGCAGGTGCATTGGAGCATCGACGACCCGCGCGAACTCGAGCGGTGGCATCCGGCCCTGCGCTTCATCGAGGAGGTCACCGACTATGACCCGCAGGACGTTGCCAAGCTGCCGCAGTCGTCGCGGCTGATGCTGCCGATCTACAACGGCTTCGCCTTCCTGCGGCGGATGGGGCGGCTGATCCGCTACCGTTGGCCCAGGGTCTAGGCGCCGCAGGCGAGGCCGGGGTCAGGCGAGCACCGCCACCGACTTGATCTGCGCCCACAACAGCTGGCCGGGTCGTAGTTGCAACTGGTCCCGCGAGTAACGGGTGATCCGCGCCAGCAGCGGATTGCCGCCGGCATCCAGGCGCACCAGGACGTGGGCCGCGGTGTCGGTATCGACCAATTCCAGGACCCGTACCGGCAGGCGGTTGAGGATGCTGCTCTGGGCGTCGTCGCGCAGGTTCAGGCTGACGTCGCGCGCCTGTACCTTGAAGCGCAGGCGCTTGCCGGGGGCCAGCGGGGCGTGGGCGACGCGCATTTGCAGCGCGCTGCCGGGCAGGACCAGGGTCAGCAGGCCGTAGGCCGGGTCGTGGTCGCTGACCGTGCCCTCGATCACCACCCCGGCATCGTCGTCCAGCGCCAGCGGCAGGTCGACTCGCGCCAGGGTTTCGCCGATCGGCCCGCTGGCGCGGACCTTGCCGTTCTCCAGCAGCACCAGGTGATCGGCCAGGCGCGCCACTTCGTCTGGCGAGTGGCTGACATAGAGCACCGGGATGTCCAGTTCCTCGTGCAGGCGCTCGAGATAGGGCAGGATCTCGCCCTTGCGCTTCAGGTCGAGGGATGCCAGAGGCTCGTCCATCAGCAGCAGGCGCGGGCTGGTGAGGAGGGCCCGGGCGATGCCGACGCGTTGCTGCTCGCCGCCGGAGAGGCGTTCCGGCATGCGTTCCAGCAGGTGCTCGATGCCCAGCAGGGCGCAGGCCTGTTCCAGCTCGACGCGGCGTTCGGCGGCGGCGATGCGCTTGAGACCGAAGGCCAGGTTGCGCCGCACCGTCAGGTGGCGGAACAGGTTGGCATCCTGGAACACGTAGCCGAGGGCACGCCGGTGGGGCGCGACGAAGAGGTTGCGGCGGCTGTCCTGCCAGGTCTCGCCGTTGATCGTCACCTCGCCCTCGGCGGCCTTTTCCAGGCCGGCGATACAGCGCAGGCAGGTGCTCTTGCCGGAGCCTGAATGGCCGAACAGAGCGGTCACGCCACGACCGGGAAGAGCCAGGTCGATGTCCAGTTCGAAGCCGGGGTAGGCGCGGCGGAAGCGCAGGCGCAGGCCGTCCATCTCAGGCCCAGCCCGGCCGGCGGCGCCGGCCCGAATAGAGGGCGAGGAGGACGACGAAGGAGAACGCCACCATGCCGCCGGCCAGCCAGTGGGCCTGGGCGTATTCCATGGCTTCGACGTGATCGAATATCTGCACCGAGACCACGCGGGTTTTCTCCGGGATGTTGCCGCCGATCATCAGCACCACGCCGAACTCGCCGACGGTATGGGCGAAGCCGAGGATCGCGGCGGTGACGAAACCCGGCCGGGCCAGCGGCAGGACCACGCTGAAGAAACGGTCGACGGGGCTCGCGCGCAGGGTCGCGGCAGCCTCCAGCGGTTTCTCGCCGATCGCCTCGAAGGCGTTCTGCAACGGTTGCACGACGAAGGGCAGCGAGTAGAACACCGAACCGACCACCAGACCGGCGAAGGTGAAGGGCAGGGTGCCGAGACCGAGGCTCTGGGTGAGCTGGCCGATGAAACCGTTGGGACCCATGCTGACCAGCAGGTAGAAGCCGATCACCGTCGGCGGCAGCACCAGCGGCAGGGCCACCACCGCGCCGATCGGCCCCTTCAGCCAGGAGCGGGTGCGCGCCAGCCACCAGGCGATGGGCGTGCCGATCAGCAGCAGGAGGAGGGTGGTGAGCGAAGCCAGCTCGATGGTCAGCCAGATGGCCGCCAGGTCCGTACTGTCGAGTGGCAACGCCATGCAGGTCCCGCCTTAGAGTTCGTAGCCGTAGGACTTGATCAGCGCGACGGCCTTGGCGCCCTTCAGGTAGTCGACCAGGGCCTTGGCGGCGGCGTTGTCCTTGCCCTTGTTGAGGATGACCGCGTCCTGGCGGATCGGGTCGTGCAGCTCGGCGGGAACGATCCAGGCCGAGCCGGTTGCGACTTTACCATCCTTGTAGATCTGCGACAGGGCGACGAAGCCCAGTTCGGCGTTGCCGCTGGAAACGAACTGGTAGGCCTGGCTGATGTTCTGGCCTTCCACCAGCTTCGGCCCGAGCGTGGCGGCGAGGCCGAGCTTGTCCATCGCCTGGGTGGCGGCGAGGCCGTAGGGCGCGGTCTTCGGGTTGGCGATGGACAGGTGCCTGAAGCTGCCACTCTTCAGCACCTCACCCTTGGCGTCGACGTAGCCGGCCTTGGGCGACCAGAGTGCCAGGGTGCCGATGGCATAGGTGAAGCGCGAGCCGGGCACGATCTCGCCTTCCTGCTCCAGTTTCGCCGGAGTGCTGTCGTCGGCGGAGAGGAAAACCTGGAACGGAGCGCCGTTCTTGATCTGCGTATAGAACTGGCCGGTGGCGCCGTAGGCGGCAACCAGCCTGTGCCCGGTGTCTTTCTCGAATTCCTTGGCGATGGCCTGGATCGGCGCGGTGAAGTTGGCCGCGACGGCGACCTGCACCTCGTCGGCGCTGGCGGCCAGGGATACGGCGCTGGCGAGGAGGGCGAGCAATAGCTGGGGCAGGCGGGTGGTCATGGAGTGCTCCTGTGGGGGGCGAACGAAGTTGGCGGACGGGGCTGGCGCAAGCTTAGGGGTTCGCTATGGCTTTTGGAATATAGCGCTACGCGGAAATTGATCCGGCGCAAGTCGCTCAGCCGGCCAGCGCGCGGAAACGCCGACGCGGCGCGGCCTCGCCGGGGAGTGCCAGGCAGCCGGCGCAGACCAGGCGGACGATGTTTTCCGCCGCCTGCCGGTAGTCGCTTGCGTCCAGCCCGGCCTGGCCGGTGAGGCGCGCCAGTTGCCAGCCGCCAAGGGCATAGGACTCGGTCATCGCCCACAGGTTGAGCAGCAGGTGGTACGGATCCAGCGGCGCCAGCAGGCCTTCGTCGATCCACTGGCGGATGCGCTCGGCGTTGCGTTCCGCCTGGGCGTCGAGGCGTTCCAGCAGCGGCGCCGGCATGCGCGGCGCGCCGCGCATGATCTCGCAGGAGAAGACTCTGGCCGCGTGCGGCCGCTCGGCGCCGATGCGCATCTTGTTGTCGACGTAGGCGCGTAGCGCCTCGGCGGGCGGCTGGTCGCCGGCGAATGGCCGGGAGGCTTCCAGCAGGGGCTCGACGATGCTGTCCAGCACCGCCTCGTAGAGTTGCGCCTTGGAGCGGTAGTAATAGAGCACGTTGGCCTTCGCCACGCCGGCGCGCTCGGCGACGTCGCTGAGCCGGGCGGCGCTGAAGCCGCAGTCGGCGAAGACTTCGCAGGCGGCGTCGAGGATCAGTTGCAGGTTGCGTTGGCGGATCTTCTTCATCGGGACCGATACGGGGCAGGTTTCGTTGTTAATATTTTTATATAACGAACGCCTTGTGCCTGGATAGTCGTCGTCAGGCCGGCGACGCTTGATCGGATGCGCATTGCCAAGCCGTGGGGGCGCTGGTATCTGTATGCATGAACAGTACCAGGCTCCGCTTCCCGTGAATTCCCCAGCGCTTCCCGAACCCTTCTACTACCTGCACAACTTCCGCGCGGTGCTCGCCTGGATCGGCGAACGCTATGCCGATCTGCTCGACGATCAGGAACGTGCCTTCATCGCCGCGTTCGCCGAGCTGCCCGAGGCCAGCCAGGCCCTGCTGGTGCGCATGGTGATGCGCAAGGGCACGCTGTTCCGCGAAGGCAAGCTGGCCTATGCCGAGATCGGCGACACGCGCGCCGCCGTGCAACCGCTGTTGGCATTGGGCTGGGTGGACGCGCAGCCGACCCTGGAACTGGCGCAACTGTTCGGCTTGCTGAGGAAGGACGAATTGTCGCAGCTGTTCAGGGACCATCTCGGGCGCGCGAACCTGCGCAAGGATGCGCTGCTGGAACGGCTCCAGCCGTTGTTCCCCGAGGCGCGGCGGCTCGCCGAGTGGCAGGCCGACTTCGCCGAACCGGTCTACGAGTTGCGCTGCATGGCGCTCTGCGACCGGTTGCGGTTGATGTATTTCGGCAACCTGTGGCAGGACTGGTCGGAGTTTGTCCTTGCCGACCTGGGTATCTATCGTTACGAAAGCGTCGAGTTTTCCGCCGACTCCCGCGGCTTTCGCCTGCGCGCCGACGTCGACGCCTATCTCCACCTGTTCGACTGCCGCCAGCGCTTCGACCTCGGCGAGCCGCTGGAGGAACTGCTCGCCGGCCTGCCGGGCGAACCCTACGCCAATCCCTGGCTGGAAGGGCGGCGGGTCAAGCTGCTGTTCCAGTTCGCCCAGCACTGCGAAAAGCAGCGGGATTTCGACCTGGCCCAGCGGCTCTATCGCCAATCCAGCCACCCCGGCGCGCGCCTGCGGGCGATTCGCAGCCTGGAACGCGGCGAGCGCTTCGCCGAAGCCCATGCATTGGCGCGGGAGGCCAGCTGTGCGCCGGAAAGCGACGCCGAACGCCAGGGCCTGGCCCGATTGCTGCCGCGCCTGCAAGGCAAGCTCGGCCTGCCGCGACAGGCGCGGGCGGCGGCTCCTGAAATCGACCGCCTGGACCTGTGCCTGGCGTACCCGAGCGAACCCTGTAGCGTCGAGTGGGCGGTTCGCGAGCACCTGGAAGAGCCCGGTTGCGCGGTGCACTACGTCGAGAACGGCCTGATCAATTCGCTGTTCGGGCTGCTCTGCTGGGAGGCGATCTTCGCCGCCATTCCCGGGGCGTTCTTCCATCCCTTCCACAGCGCGCCGGCGGACCTGCACAGCGCCGACTTCCGCCAGCGCCGCGCCGCCCTGTTCGAGGCCTGCCTGGGACGGCTGGAGGACGGCAGCTACCGCGACGCGATCCGCTGTCGCTACCGCGACAAGTTCGGCATGCAGTCGCCCTTCGTCTACTGGGAACTGCTTGGCGAGGAACTGCTCGAACAGGCGCTCGATTGCCTGCCGGCGGCCCACCTGCGCGCCTGGTTCGAACGCCTGCTGGAGGATATCCCGGGCAACCGCGCCGGCCTGCCGGACCTGATCCAGTTCTGGCCGGCGCAGCGGCGCTACCGGATGGTCGAGGTCAAGGGACCGGGCGACCGCCTGCAGGACAACCAGTTGCGCTGGCTGCAATTCTGCCGCGAGCGGGAGATGCCGGTGGCGGTCTGCTACGTGCGCTGGCATGTCGATGACTGAGCAGGGCGGCGAGGCGCTGTACCAGGTGGCGGTGCGCGCGCTTTGCGAGTTCAGCGCCAAGCGCGGCGACCTCGACCTGCGCTTCACCCCGTCGCCCAGCGCCCTGGAAGGCATCGCCGGACATACCCTGGTGACCTCCCGGCGCCCCGCTCACTACCAGCGCGAAGTGGCGCTGGACGGACGCTACCGTCACTTGCAGGTGCGCGGCCGGGCGGATGGCTACGATCCGCAGGCGAACTGCCTGGAGGAAATCAAGACCCACCGCGGCGACCTCGCCCTGCAACCGGCCAACCACCGGCACCTGCACTGGGCCCAGGCCAGGGTCTACGGCTGGCTGCTCTGCGCCGAACGGAAGCTGGAGGAAGTCGAACTGGCGCTGGTCTACCTGGAGGTCGGCAGCCAGAAGGAGACCCGCTTCGTCGAGCGGGTGCGGGCTGACGAGCTGCGGCTGTTCTTCGAGAGCCAGTGCCAGGCGTTTCTCGCCTGGGCCGAGCAGGAACTGGCGCACCGCCAGCGGCGCGACCGCGAACTGGCCGCGTTACGCTTTCCCCACGCCGAATTCCGCCACGGCCAGCGGCAACTGGCGGAGGCGGTGTACAAGGCCGCCTCCGCCGGTTGTTGCCTGATGGCCCAGGCGCCGACCGGGATCGGCAAGACCATCGGCACGCTGTTCCCGCAACTCAAGGCGATGCCCGGGCAGCGCCTGGACCGGCTGTTCTTCCTGGCCGCCAAGACCCCGGGCCGGGCCCTAGCGCTGCATGCCCTGCGCAGCCTGGAAGGGGAGACCGGCGGACTGCCGGTGCGGGTGCTGGAACTGGTGGCGCGGGACAAGGCCTGCGAGCACCCGGACAAGGCCTGCCACGGCGAGTCCTGTCCCCTGGCCCAGGGCTTCTACGAACGCCTGCCGGCGGCCCGCGCCGCCGCCGTGGAGGCGCGCTGGCTGGACCAGGCGCGGTTGCGCGAGGTGGCGCTGGCGCACCGGGTCTGTCCCTACTACCTGGGCCAGGAACTGGCGCGCTGGTGCGACCTGGCGGTGGGCGACTACAACTACTACTTCGATCTCGGCGCCATGCTCCATGGCCTGGCCCAGGTCAACCAGTGGCGGGTGGCGGTACTGGTGGACGAGGCGCACAACCTGGTGGAGCGCGGCCGGCGGATGTATTCCGCCGAACTCGACCAGGGCGATTTCCTCGGTGTGCGCAAAACCGCCCCGGAGGCCCTGAGGAAACCGCTGGAGCGCATCCAGCGTGCCTGGAACGAACTGGCCAAGACCCAGGCGGACGACTACCAGGCCTACGACGAGCCTCCGCAGAAGCTGCTCCTGGCCTTGCAGAACGCGGTGGCGGCGATCAACGACCTGCTCGCCGAGCAACCGCAGGCGCTGGAGCCGGCGTTGCAGGAGTTCTACTTCGCGATCCTGCAGTTCGGCCGTCTCGCCGAGCTGTTCGGCGAGCATTCGCTGTTCGACATCGAGAAGCGCCCAGGCCGCAACGGCCGCAGCCTGGCCCGGCTGTGCCTGCGCAACGTGGTGCCGGCGGCGTTTCTCGCCGAGCGCTTCGCCGCCAGCCGCTCCACCGTGCTGTTCTCCGCTACCCTCGGGCCGCGCGACTATTACGCCGACCTGCTCGGCCTGCCGGCGGGCACGCCCTGGCTGGAAGTGGACTCGCCATTCAGCGCCGAGCAACTGGAGGTGCACATACAGCGTCGGGTTTCCACGCGCTATGCGCAGCGCCAGGCATCCCTGGCGCCCATCGCAGCGATTCTCGGCGAGCAGTTTCGCCAGCGGCCGGGCAACTACCTGGCCTTCTTCAGCAGTTTCGATTACTTGCAGCAGGCGCTGGACGTCTTCCGCCAGGCATACCCGTGGGTGCCGTGCTGGAGCCAGACGCCACGGATGGACGAGGCGGAGCGCCGAGGCTTCCTTGAGCGCTTCGTCGCGGGCGGCGAGGGCATCGGCTTCGCCGTGCTCGGCGGTGCCTTCGGCGAAGGCATCGACCTGCCTGGCGAGCGCCTGATCGGCGCCTTCATCGCCACCCTCGGGTTGCCCCAGGTGAATCCGGTGAACGAGCAGATCCGCCTGCGCATGCAGCGCCTGTTCGGTGACGGCTACGACTACACCTACCTGTATCCGGGACTGCAGAAGGTGGTCCAGGCCGCCGGGAGGGTGATCCGCAGCCGCAGCGATCGCGGCGTGGTGCACCTGATCGACGACCGTTTCGCCCAGGCCAGGGTGCGCCGGTTGCTGCCGGGCTGGTGGCAACTGCGTTGACCCGTGGCGATACGCCGGCAGGTGCTGCCGGACAGCCGGACAGCCATGTATAATCGCGTCCCCACGATTTCCCCCGATCCGGATACGCCATGGCTTCCGCTCCCGACGCTCTTCCCCAGGCCCTTTCCTCCGACGACGCTCCGGCCCAGGCCGCGCCGAGCGACGCCAGCGCGTTGCTGAAGGCCGCCCTGGCGAAGAAGAACCAGGCCCAGCTCTATCCGCAGCGGAAGATCCACGACAAGGGCCAGCGTCCCGGCATGGCGCCGCGCGGTACCCGTCGTTCGATGGGCAAGCGCTGAGGCCTTTCCCGCGCCTGGCGTTTTGTGGGCCAGTTCCCGCCACGAAGGATCAAAGCGGGCAGCCTTAACAGTTTTGCCCTTTCGCGGCCGTAGGCCGCAGCCCCATCCCTTATGCTCGCCGCCCCTGGGCGAGCCGCGTCGATGCAGCGCGCCCGTTTGCCGGAATCCGCCTGCTGCATGTCGCGTCACCTTCCATCGTCTTTCGTTTCCCTGCGCAGCCTGGCCGGGCATGCGCCCGCTGTGCTTTGCGTGCTGCTGCTGGCGTTGCTCAGCGCCAGCCTGGCCAGCCAGACGCGCTCGCTGCGCCGCGAGCTGGCGGAATTGCCCGCCGCAGCGGCCCCGGCGCCGCCAGCCAACCCTTCAGCGGCCCCGCGCGCGGCGTTAGCCGGCTTGTTCGGTGGCGCTCCGTCGCCGCGCGGCGCGACGGCGGGCGAGCGTCTGCAATTGCGCCTGCTGGCCTGCTTCCTGGCGCGTCGCGAGGACCGCTCGGCGGCGCTGATCGCGGTGGCCGGGCGCTCGCAGCGCTTCCTGCCGGGCGCCGAAGTGCGCCCCGGCACCGTGCTGCTGGCGGTTCATCGCGACCATGTGGTGCTGCGCGACCAGGGTTATGAAGAACGTCTGTATTTCCCCAAAGCCGAAGGGGCAGAAACCACCCATGCCACGTTGTAGTACCCGTTCCGCCCAGCGCCTGTCTCCGCTGTTCCTGGTCCTGTCGCTGGCCGTCCTCGGCCTGGCGCCGCCGGTCCATCCGGCACCTGCCGAGACTGCCGCCGCGCAAGAGGAAGAGCAGTGGACGATCAACATGAAGGATGCCGAGATCGGCGACTTCATCGAGCAGGTATCGAGCATCAGCGGCCAGACCTTCGTCGTCGATCCGCGGGTGAAGGGGCGGGTCACGGTGGTATCCCAGGCGCGGCTCAGCCTGGCGGAGGTCTACCAGCTGTTCCTTTCGGTGCTCGCCACCCATGGCTACGCGGTGCTGCCGCAGGGCGACCAGGCGCGTATCGTGCCGAACATGGAGGCACGCCAGGACGCCGCGCAGAAGACCGTCCGCGATGGGCCGGGCAGCCTGGAGACGCGGGTGGTCCAGGCGCAGCAGACCTCGGTGGCGGAACTGATCCCGATGATCCGGCCGCTGGTCCCGGCCCATGGCCATCTGGCCGCCGTACCGTCGGCCAACGCGCTGATCGTCAGCGACCGCCGCTCCAACATCGAGCGCATCGAGGCGATCGTGCGCAGCCTCGACCGGGCCGGCGAACATGACTACAGCATCTACGACATGCGCCATGCCTGGGTCGCGGAAATCGCCGAGGTGCTCGATCGCAGCGTCACCCCGGCCGCCGGGAAGAGCGCCGCCACCGTCCAGGTCCTTGCCGACAGCCGCAGCAACCGCCTGGTCCTGCTCGGTCCGCCGCAGGCGCGAGCGCGCTTGCTGCGGCTGGCGCAGTCGCTCGACGTCCCCTCGTCGCGGTCGGCGAACAGCCGGGTGATCCGCCTGCGCCATGGCGACGCCAAGACCCTTGCCGCCACCCTCGGGGAGATCGGCGAATCGCTGCACGGCGAGCGGGGCCAGGATGGCCGGGGAAGCGGCAAGCGCGGCCTGCTGGTGCGCGCCGACGAATCGCTGAATGCCCTGGTGATCCTCGCCGACCCGGAGGATGTCGGCCTGCTCGAGGACATCGTCCGCCAGCTCGACGTGCCGCGCGCGCAACTGCTGGTGGAGGCGGCGATCGTCGAGCTGTCCGGCGAGATCGGCGACGCCCTCGGGGTGCAATGGGCGCTGCGTAGCGGGCATGTCGCCGGCGGCGCTGGCTTCGCCGACAGCGGGTTGTCCATCGGCACCCTGCTGGGCGCGTTGCAGGCCGGCAAGCCGCCGGCAGAGCTGCCCGACGGTGCGATAGTCGGCCTCGGCAGTCGCGATTTCGGCGCACTGGTCACCGCGCTGAGCCGCAATAGCCGCAGCAACCTGCTGTCGACGCCGAGCCTGCTGACCCTGGACAACCAGAAGGCGGAAATCCTGGTCGGCCAGAACGTGCCGTTCCAGACCGGCAGCTACACCACCAGCGCCAGCGGTTCGAGCAATCCGTTCACCACTGTCGAGCGCAAGGATATCGGGGTGACCCTCAAGGTCACGCCGCACATCGGCGAGGACCGCATGCTGCGCCTGGAGATCGAGCAGGAAATATCCTCCATCGCGCCAACCGCCACCCTGGCGGCGAAGGCGGTGGACCTGGTGACCAACAAGCGCTCGATCAAGAGCACCGTACTGGCTGACGACGGCCAGGTCATCGTCCTCGGTGGATTGATCCAGGACGACCTGCAGCGCAGCGATTCGCGGGTACCGCTGCTGGGCGACATCCCCGGCGTCGGCCGGCTGTTCCGCTCGTCCCGCGAGACCCGGGTGAAGCGCAACCTGATGGTCTTCCTGCGACCGAGCATCGTCCGCGATGCCGCCGGCCTGGAGCGCATCAGCCATGGCCGTTACCGTTCCATCCAGTTGCTGCGCGGTGCCGCCGGCGAACCGGCGCGCCCGCTGTTCGAGGATGCCGGCGCCATCGACCTGCGTCCCGCCGCCCAGGTCGCACCGGCACCTATTGGCTCGCCGCGCAGCTATCCGGCTCCAGCCCCGGTGCTGATGGAGAAGCCGCGCCTGGCGGACCCGGCGTCCCTGGGCGACGGTCGCGGCGGCGAGGTGCTGGAGGTTCGCCAGGGCACGCACGCGCCGCAGCCGCCGTCACCCCAGCGCTACGCCGTGCGATTGGTCGAGGGCAGCAGCGAAGCCTTCATGCGCGCGCTGATCGAGCGGCATCCGGGCCTGTCGTTGCGTTTGCGCCGCGAACTGCGCGATGGCCAGGAGCTGTTCGCGGTGGAGCGGGGCGACTACCTCGACCCGGAGCAGGCACGCCGGGCCCTGGCGGAACTGCCCGAAAGCCTGCCGCGAGGGAAGGCGCGGGTGATTGCGCATACGCCGGGAAGCGCCCTGTGACGGACTTCGAATCCTCGCGTCGCGCTCCGTCCACCGGATTGTCCGGCGCGCTGCGGCGGCCGCGCTCCAGCGCAGCGCCACTGCCAGATCTGGCAGTTGTCGCTGGCGGGGACGGAGGCTTTAGTAGCCGCACTTTTTTCCAGGGCCGGGCAGTGGGACCGCAATGCATGGACGACATCGAGACCAGAGTGAGGAAACTGGTAGCCGCCCGGTTCGGCGTGGAGGAATGCGACATCCGGCTGGACAGCGACTTCCGTAACGACTTCGGTGCCGAGTCGCTCGAGGTAGTCGAACTGGTCATGGCCCTGGAAGCGGAGTTCGGCGTCGAGATCGCCGATGACGATGCGGAACGGATCGAGACCGTGCGCCAGGCCATCGACTATCTCGAGGAAGCCGTGCCGACCTGACTCCCCCTGGACCACCGGCCGATGCCGTGGTCATTCCCTGCGAAACGCTGTGCGCCACCTCCCGCCCGTGCCGGCGGCAAGGTGCGCGACGTCCCGCGCTTCGATTACGCCGGATCGTCCAGCCCGCCCCGGGCCGATCCGGCTTTTTTTTGCCCGCCGCCGCGATTGCGAGGCGGCCGCCGTCGGTTGGATTTCCTGAATCTTCCCGCGCCTCGCCGGTCGACCGAACAAGGGCAGCGTGCCATTCCCGGCGCGTGCCCGCCATTCGTAACGGAGGTCGTCATGGCTACACGACGGAAAACAACACCCCAGGAAATCGATGATATCCAGGACCGCATGGGTTCGATGCGCGAGCTCGATTTCGACGAGCGCCGCCAGGCGCGTAAGGCGCGGATCGGCGACGAGCGGCCCGAGGCCGAGGTGGAGGCCGAATTTTCCTCGCGGCGGGTACGCGAGGCGGGCCACGCTGGCGGGCAGCCGGACGAGGACGATGGTTACCAGGATAACGTCGGCATGGACGATCTGGCGCCGGAAACCCTGATCGACGAAAGCGGCGCCCGCTCGCCGGCCGAGCGCGGCGGCGAATCGCCCGCGGACAAGCGCCTGAGGGTCGTGCATGGCAACGAGATCGGAGCCGGCCACGGCCTCGACGAGGCCGAGCTGGCGCGTCGTGATCCGCTCGACGGTTCCTCCGACGAGGAACGCTGAGCGCGCAGACTGTATCGAAGTATTTCCGACGCCTGGCGTTCTGTGATCGATTCGGCTCGGTTGGAGTGCGCTGCCGCACGCTTTACAGCCGGACGGAGCGGGGCACCGGATCTACTGCAAAAGCTGATAGTTGTCTTCCCGGGTGACGGCGTTGCACGGTCCTGCGGCGTGCAACCCGGCCTGGGCGAAATACCGGCGGAGCGGACCAGGCTATCCCGTCGGAGGCGATGTCGCCGGGCTGCTGGCTTTCAAGGTTTCCCTTCGATGACCAGGAGCTACCCATGCAGCACAAAAGATCCCGCGCGATGGCGAGTTCGCGCTCGCCGTTCCTCTTCGTCTTGCTGGCGCTCGCCGTGGGCGGTACGGCCAATGCCCATGACGATGGCCTGCCGGCCTTCCGCTATTCGGCGGAGTTACTCGGCCAGTTGCAACTGCCCAGCGTGGCCCTGCCGCTGAATGACGACCTGTTCCTCTACGGTCGCGACGCCGAGGCGTTCGACCTCGAGGCCTACCTGGCCTTGAACGCGCCGGCGCTGCGCGACAAGAGCGAATACCTGGAGCACTGGAGCGGCTACTACAGCATCAACCCGAAAGTGTTGTTGACCCTGATGGCCATGCAGTCCGGGCCGTTGGGGGGGCCGGACGAGCGCGCCTTGGCGGCGCCGCTGGGGCGGCTGTCGGCGAAACGCGGCTTCGATGCCCAGGTACGCGACGTGTTGCAGCAGTTGTCGCGGCGCTACTACGGTTTCGAGGAATACCAGTTGCGCCAGGCGGCTGCGCGCAAGGCCGTCGGCGAGGACGGCCTGAACGCGGCATCGGCCGCGCTGCTCGGTCTGTTGCGAGAGGGGGCGAAGGCCTCCGCCGTGCAAGGCGGCAATCCGCTCGGCGCCTACGCGCAGACCTTCCAGCGCCTGTTCGGCACCCCGGCCGCCGAACTCCTGCAGCCGCGCAACCGCGTGGCCCGGCAACTCCAGGCGAAGGCCGCGCTGGCGCCGCCATCCAACCTGATGCAATTGCCCTGGCGCCAGGGCTATTCCTGGCAGCCCAACGGAGCGCATTCGAACACCGGCTCGGGCTATCCGTACTCGTCCTTCGATGCGTCCTACGACTGGCCGCGCTGGGGCAGTGCGACCTACAGCGTGGTCGCCGCCCACGCCGGTACGGTACGGGTGCTGTCGCGCTGCCAGGTACGGGTGACCCACCCCAGCGGCTGGGCGACCAACTACTACCATATGGACCAGATCCAGGTGAGCAACGGCCAGCAGGTCAGCGCCGACACCAAGCTCGGCGTCTATGCCGGCAACATCAACACCGCGCTCTGCGAGGGTGGCAGCTCCACCGGACCGCACCTGCATTTCTCGCTGCTCTACAACGGCGCCTTCGTTTCCCTGCAGGGCGCCAGCTTCGGTCCGTACCGGATCAACGTCGGCACCAGCAACTACGACAACGACTGTCGCCGCTACTATTTCTACAACCAGAGCGCCGGCACCACCCATTGCGCTTTCCGTCCGTTGTACAACCCCGGCCTGGCGCTCTGAGTCGGCGCGGGGCCCGGCTCCAGCCGGGCTCCGCCGCGAGCGAAACGGCGCTGAACAGCTGGCGCGTCGCTGCCGCCGCGCCCGGCGCCAGGCTGACCGCGTGGGCCGGCATGCTCAGCCGCGCCGGGGCAGCAGGGCGTAGGCGTCGCGAACCACATCCTTGCCGTAGTGGCGTTCCAGGCGGCGGACGACGAAGTGACCGCGCGCCATGGCCTGGAAATGGTTCATGAACACCGTGTTGATCGCCGCGCCGCCGAGGGCACCGACGATGGGCACGATCTGCGCCGCAAGCTTTTCCGAATACTGCACGCCCAGGCGCTCGGCGACCTTGCGCACCAGGGCCAGGAGCATCGGCGCGGCCTTCTTGCTGCCGGCGTCCTTGCCGAGGAAGTCGGCGGCCGCCTTGACCTGCTGGGCCAGCGCCGTACGCACCGCGTAGTAGCCGGACTCCGACGCGTCGTCCGAGGCGGATTTGCCGCCGAGGGCGAAGACTTCGATACAGGCCATCAGGGTGTCCATGTCCCTGATCGACTCGCCCTCGCTGCGCGCGATGTCGGCGATGGAACGGAAGATGATGCCGGTGGTGACCGGCACCTCGACCAGCATCGCCAGCGGCCCGAAGAAGCCGCCGACGCCACCGGAAACGGCGGCGCCGAGGGTATGCAGGCGGTTCGCCGGCTGACCGCTGGCGTTTTCCTGGAGGGTGGCGGTGGCCGAGCGGGCGACTTTCAGCAGCGCTCCCTCGATCACCGAACCGAGCTTCTCGTTGACCTTCCGCGGCAACTTCTTCAGGCCATATTCGATCGGCGTGCCCAGCAGGCTGGTGAGTTGCGCGGTGAGTCCAGGGTTTTCCAGCAGGTTCTTGGCGGCCTGGAGTTGCTTGAGATCGGCGGGGGAAAGGCTCATGGAAGGTCCGGCTGACGGTGGTCGGTCAACCTAACCACTGTCCACCGGCGTTGTCCACGCTCAATAGTCGCCACGCTTGCGGAAGGCCCAGCGGCCGGCAAGGAAGGTGAAGCTGGCGACCAGCACGAGCATGATCCAGAAGCCTTCAGGATCGTCGGCGAAGGGAATCCCGCCGACGTTCATGCCGAAGAAGCCGGCGACGATGTTGATCGGCAGGGCCAGTACCGTGACCATGGTCAGGGTGAAGAGGATGCGGTTGTTCTGTTCGTTGAGCTTGGCCGCGATCTCTTCCTGCAGCAGCTTGATCCGTTCGCCCAGGGCGGTCAGGTCGCTGATCACCAGGGAGAACTCCTCGGTGGCTTCGCGCAGCTCCCGCAGGTCGGCATCCTGTAGCCATTCCGGCGGTCGGTTGAGCAGGCGCAGCAGCGAACCGGGCTCCAGCGCCAGCAGGCGTTGCAGGCGTACCAGCACGCGCCGCATGGCGCCGAGGTCGGCGCGGTTGGCGGAGAGGCGCAGGGCCAGTAGCTGGTCCTCGATGCGGTCCACTGCGACACTGGTTTCGCGGACGATCTGGGTCAGCACGTCGCCCTGGTCGCGCAACAGGTGGATCAGCAACTGCAGGGGTGAACGGAAAGGTTCGCCATGCTTCACCGAAGAGCGCAGCTTGTCCACCGAGCGCAGTGGTTGCGCTCGTGCACTGACCAGCAGTCGGCCACGGGCGCAGACCCACAGGGTGGCGACGTCCGAAGAGACCAGGCCGAAGTTGAAGACCACGTCGTTGACCACTGCCAGCAGCGCCGAGTCGACATGTTCGATGCGCGTCGAGCGCGACCCTTCGCGCAGGCTTTCGAAGAAATACTCCGGCAGTTCCAGATGCCTCTTCATCCAGCGTTCGCAGGCGGCATGGGCGAGGTTCAGGTGCAGCCAGAGGAACTCGTCCGGCTCCTCCTCGGGGGCCTGCCGCAGGCAGGCGAGGGCGGTGGCCGAGTCGATTTCCCGGCCCGCTTCGCCGGGACGGAAACGGAAGCCGTAGATCAGGCCGAAGGGATCGGCGTCCTGGGGCGGAGAGATGCCGTGGTGCATGGGCGTTCGCGGGAGAGGATCGGTTGGGTAACTTGGCATCGTAACGATGACGCTTTGATTGCAGGGCGATGAATGCCGTTTCGCGGGAAGGCCGGCAAAGCATTCCATGAGATCTGCCGAGGTCCTCTTCTCGGCACGCCGTGCCGAGGAACTACTAGTTGTGGGTAGTGCTTCTTCATTGCAGCAAAGTTGTTATGAAATCCGCATCGTAGAGTTCTGATATTTGTCCGCTGGTTTGTTGGGTCGACTTGCCGGCATGGGTGGTTTGGGTTGTTTATAAAGTATTATAACTTTTTGATTATATATTATTTATCAATGAGATAGGTGTGTGATGGCTAAGTGACTCCATGTTCTCGAGAGATTTTCGCAATTGGACTTTCGCTGAGGGTTTTCTTAGTCGTTATATATAAAGTCAGACTCGCCTTTTGTTTAAAAGCTGCTATTTCTGGATTACATGGTGCGGCCGTTCGGTCGCTGCTTGACAAGAGGAATGTCGGAAATGTCGATCCAGGCGAAAGTTACCCCTATCGATCAGAGTATTTCTTCTGCGGCTGCCGTCGAGGTTCCGGAAAACGGGATACTCAAACTCTCCCAGAGCAGTAATATCGCGCTCGATGTCGCACCGGAGTCGGTGGCGGGATACTCGAAGAGCGGTTCGGACCTGATCGTCCAGCTGAAGACCGGGGAAAGCGTACGCATCGCCAACTTCTATGCGGAAGGCCAGCCTTCCAGCCAGCTGTTCCTGGCCGACAAGGACAAGCTGGTGGCGGTAGACCTGCCGCCGGTCGCCGCCGACGGGCCGCTGATGGCCGGCTACATCCCGCAGGAAAGCCTGGCCGGTTTCGAGTCGCTGACCGGCGCCGGTGTGCTCGGTGGCATGAGCGCAGGGACTGCGCTGCTGGTCGGTGCGGCGGCCATCGGCGCCGGGGTGGCGATTTCCAACAGCAGCGGTGGCGGTGGCGGCGGCGGTTCTTCGGTGCCCCCGGACACCACTCCGCCGAAGGCGGCCAGCGGCCTGAAGATAGCGCCTGACGGCAGCAGCATCAGCGGCCAGGCCGAGGCCGGCGCGAGCGTCGGCATCGATACCAATGGCGACGGCAAGCCGGACCTCACCGTGATCGCCGATGCCAACGGCAATTTCACCGCTCCGCTGAACCCGCCGCTGACCAATGGCCAGACGGTCACCGTGGTGGTCACCGACCCGGCTGGCAACGCCAGCCCGCCGGCCCAGGTCACCGCTCCGGACACTACCGCCCCGGCGCCGGCTACCGACGTGCAGGTGGCGCCGGACGGCAGCAGCGTCACCGGCAAGGCCGAACCCGGCTCGACGGTGGGCGTCGATACCGACGGCGACGGCCAGCCGGACACCACCGTGGTGGTCGGCCCCGGCGGCAGCTTCGAGGTCCCGCTGAACCCGCCGCTGACCAATGGCGAGACGGTGACGGTGATCGTTACCGACCCGGCCGGCAACAACAGCACCCCGGTGACCGTCGAGGCGCCGGACACCACAGCCCCGGCGCCGGCCACCGACGTGCAGGTGGCGCCGGACGGCAGCAGCGTCACCGGCAACGCAGAGCCGGGCGCCACCGTCGGTGTCGACACCGATGGCGACGGCCAGCCGGACACCACCGTGGTGGTCGGCCCCGGCGGCAGCTTCGAGGTCCCGCTGAACCCGCCGCTGACCAATGGCGAGACGGTGACGGTGATCGTTACCGACCCGGCCGGCAACAGCAGCACCCCGGTCACCGCCGAAGCTCCCGACTTCCCCGACGCGCCCCAGGTCAATGCCAGCAACGGCAGCGTCCTCAGCGGTACGGCGGAAGCGGGCGTGACCATCGTGATCACCGACGGCAACGGCAATCCGATCGGCCAGACCAGCGCCGATGCCAACGGCAACTGGAGCTTCACCCCCGGTAGCCAACTGCCGGATGGCACCGTGGTCAATGTGGTGGCCAGGGACGCCGCCGGCAACAGCAGCCCGGCGACCTCCATCACCGTCGACGGCGTGGCGCCGAACGCGCCGGTGGTCGAGCCGAGCAACGGCAGCGAACTCAGCGGGACTGCCGAACCGGGCAGCAGCGTGACCCTGACCGACGGCAATGGCAATCCGATCGGCCAGACCACCGCCGATGCCAACGGCAACTGGTCTTTCACGCCGTCCACCCCGCTGCCGGACGGTACCGTGGTCAACGTGGTGGCCAGGGATGCCGCCGGCAACAGCAGTCCGCCGGCCAGCGTTACCGTGGATGCCGTCGCGCCGGCCACGCCCACCGTCGATCCGAGCAACGGTACGACCCTCAGCGGCACCGCCGAGCCGGGCGCTACCGTGACCCTGACCGACGGCAACGGCAACCCGATTGGCCAGGTCACCGCCGACGGCAGCGGCAACTGGACCTTCACCCCGAGCACGCCGTTGCCCAACGGCACGGTGGTCAACGCCACGGCTACCGACCCGTCCGGCAACGCCAGTTCGCCGGCCAGCGTCACCGTGGACGCCGTGGCACCGGCCACGCCAGTGGTCAACCCGAGCAACGGCACCACGCTCAGCGGCACCGCCGAGCCGGGCGCCACCGTGACCCTGACCGATGGCAACGGCAATCCCATCGGGCAGGTCACCGCCGATGGCAGCGGCAACTGGAGCTTCACTCCGACCACGCCGTTGCCCAACGGCACCGTGGTCAACGCCACGGCCACCGACGCCTCCGGCAACACCAGTGCGGGCAGCAGTGTCACCGTGGACTCGGTAGCCCCGGCCACGCCAGTGATCAACCCCAGCAACGGCACCACGCTCAGCGGCACCGCCGAGCCGGGCAGCAGCGTGACTCTGACCGATGGCAACGGCAACCCGATCGGGCAGGTCACCGCCGACGGCAGCGGCAACTGGAGCTTCACCCCGTCCACGCCGCTGGCGGATGGAACCGTGGTCAACGCCACGGCCACCGATCCGGCGGGCAACACCAGCGGCCAGGGCAGCACCACCGTCGATGGCGTGGCGCCGACCACGCCGACCGTCAACCTGAGCAACGGCAGCAGCCTCAGCGGCACTGCGGAACCGGGTAGCACGGTGATCCTCACCGACGGCAACGGCAATCCGATCGCCGAGGTCACCGCCGACGGCAGCGGCAACTGGACCTACACCCCGTCCACGCCGATCGCCAACGGCACCGTGGTCAACGTGGTGGCCCAGGACGCCGCCGGCAATAGCAGCCCGGGCGCCAGCGTCACCGTGGACTCGCAAGCCCCGGCGGCGCCGGTGCTCAACCCGAGCAACGGCACCACGCTCAGCGGCACCGCCGAGCCGGGCGCTACCGTGACCCTGACCGACGGCAACGGCAACCCGATAGGCCAGGTCACCGCCGACGGCAGTGGCAACTGGAGCTTCACGCCGGGCACGCCGCTGGCTAACGGCACCGTGGTCAACGCCACGGCCAGCGACCCGACCGGCAATACCAGCGCTCCGGCCAGCACCACCGTGGACTCGGTGGCGCCGGCCGCGCCGGTGGTCAATCCGAGCAACGGCGCGGAGATCAGCGGCACCGCCGAACCGGGCGCCACCGTGACCCTGACCGATGGCAGCGGCAATCCGATCGGGCAGGTCACCGCCGACGGCAGCGGCAACTGGAGCTTCACGCCGTCCACGCCGCTGGCGGATGGAACCGTGGTCAACGCCACCGCTACCGACCCGGCCGGCAATACCGGCGGCCAGGGCAGCACTACCGTGGACGCCATCGCGCCGGCCACGCCGACCGTCAACCTGAGCAATGGCAGCAGCCTCAGCGGCACTGCGGAACCGGGCAGCACGGTGATTCTCACCGACGGCAACGGCAATCCGATCGCCGAGGTCACCGCCGACGGCAGCGGCAACTGGACCTACACCCCGTCCACGCCGATCGCCAACGGTACTGTGGTCAACGTGGTGGCCCAGGACGCCGCCGGTAACAGCAGCCCGCCGGCGACGGTGACCATCGATTCCAGCGCGCCGCCGGCGCCGGTGATCAACCCGAGCAACGGCGTCGTCATCAGCGGCACCGCCGAGGCCGGTACCACCGTGACCCTCACCGATGCCGGCGGCAACCCGATAGGGCAGGTCACCGCCGACGGCAGCGGCAACTGGAGCTTCACGCCGGGCACGCCGCTGGCCAACGGCACGGTGATCGTCGCCACGGCCACCGACCCGACCGGCAATACCGGCCCGCAGGCCGCCACCACGGTGGACGCGGTGGCGCCGCCGGCGCCGGTGATCGATCCGAGCAACGGCACGACCATCAGCGGCACCGCGGAGGCCGGGGCCAAGGTGATCCTCACCGACGGCAACGGCAACCCGATCGGCGAAACCACCGCCGACGGCAGCGGCAACTGGACCTTCACGCCCGCCACGCCGCTGGCCAACGGCACGGTGGTCAACGCCGTGGCCCAGGACCCTGCGGGCAATACCGGCCCGCAGGGCAGCACTACCGTGGACGCGGTGGCGCCGAACACGCCTGTGGTCAATCCGAGCAACGGCAACCTGCTCAACGGTACCGCCGAGCCGGGCAGCACCGTGACCTTGACCGACGGCAACGGCAACCCGATCGGCCAGACCACCGCCGATGGCAGCGGCAACTGGAGCTTCACGCCCGGCTCGCAACTGCCCAACGGCACCGTGGTCAACGTGACCGCGAGCGACGCCGCCGGCAATACCAGCGCTCCCGCTACCACGACGGTGGATTCCTCGCTGCCGTCGATCCCGCAGGTGGATCCGAGCAACGGTTCGGTGATCAGCGGCACCGCGGACGCCGGCAACACCATCATCATCACCGATGGCAACGGCAACCCGATTGGCCAGGTCACCGCCGACGGCAGCGGCAACTGGTCCTTCACTCCAGGCATCCCGCTGCCGGATGGCACGGTGGTCAACGTGGTGGCGCGCAGCCCAAGCAATGTCGACAGTGCGCCGGCGGTGATCACGGTGGATGGCGTGGCCCCGGCGGCGCCGGTGATCGATCCGAGCAACGGCACCGAGATAAGCGGTACCGCGGAGGCTGGCGCGACGGTGATCCTCACCGATGGCGGAGGCAACCCGATTGGCCAGGCTACCGCCGACGGCAGCGGCAACTGGACGTTCACCCCGGGCACCCCGCTGGCCAACGGCACCGTGATCAACGCCGTGGCCCAGGACCCGGCCGGCAACACCAGCGGTCCGGCCAGCGTCACCGTCGATGCCATCGCCCCGCCGGCGCCGGTGATCGATCCGAGCAACGGAGTCGTCATCAGCGGTACGGCGGAAGCCGGGGCCACGGTGATCCTCACCGACGGCAACGGCAACCCGATCGGCCAGGTCACCGCCGACGGCAGCGGCAACTGGGCCTTCACGCCCGCTACGCCGTTGGCCAATGGCACGGTGATCAATGCGCTGGCCCAGGACGCCGCCGGCAACAACAGCAGTCCCACCAGCGCCACCGTCGACTCGCTGGCGCCAGCAGCCCCGGTGATCGATCCGAGCAACGGTAGCGTGATCGCCGGTACCGCCGAGGCTGGTGCCACGGTGATCCTCACCGACGGCAACGGCAACCCGATCGGCCAGGTCACCGCCGATGGCAGCGGCAACTGGAGCTTCACGCCCGGCACGCCGCTGGCCAATGGCACGGTGGTCAATGCGGTGGCCCAGGACGCTGCCGGCAACACCAGCGGCCCGGCCAGCACCACGGTGGACTCGGTGGCGCCGGCCGCGCCGGTGATCGACCCGAGCAACGGCAGCGTGATCGCCGGTACCGCGGAAGCCGGTGCGACGGTGATCCTCACCGATGGCGGCGGCAACCCGATCGGCCAGGCCACCGCCGACGGCAGCGGCAACTGGACGTTCACCCCGAGCACCCCGCTGGCCAACGGCACCGTGATCAACGCCGTGGCCCAGGACCCGGCCGGCAATACCAGCGGTCCGGCCAGCGTCACCGTCGATGCCATCGCCCCGCCGGCGCCGGTGATCGATCCGAGCAATGGAGTCGTCATCAGCGGTACGGCGGAAGCCGGGGCCACGGTGATCCTCACCGACGGCAACGGCAACCCGATCGGCCAGGTCACCGCCGACGGCAGCGGCAACTGGAGCTTCACGCCCGGCACGCCGCTGGCCAACGGCTCGGTGATCAATGCGCTGGCCCAGGACGCCGCCGGCAACGCCAGCGGCCCGGCCAGCACCACGGTGGACTCGGTAGCCCCGGCCACCCCGGTGCTCGATCCGAGCAACGGTACGGTGATCAGCGGTACCGCCGAAGCCGGGGCCACGGTGATCCTCACCGACGGCGGCGGCAACCCGATAGGGCAGGCCACCGCCGATGGCAGCGGCAACTGGAGCTTCACTCCGGGCACACCGCTGACCAACGGCACGGTGATCAATGCGGTGGCCCAGGACGCCGCCGGCAACACCAGCGGTCCGGTCAGCACCACGGTGGACGCGGTGGCCCCGGCCACCCCGGTGATCGACCCGAGCAATGGTGTCGAACTCAGCGGCACCGCCGAACCCGGCGTCCGGGTGATCCTCACCGATGGCAATGGCAACCCGATCGGCCAGACCCTCGCCGACGGTAGCGGCAACTGGACCTTCACACCGGGCACGCCGCTGGCCAACGGCACGGTGGTCAACGCCGTGGCCCAGGACCCGGCCGGCAATACCAGCGGTCCGGCCAGCACCACGGTGGATACGGTGGCGCCGGCCACGCCGGTGATCAATGCCAGCAACGGCAGCGTGATCACCGGCACCGCCGAGGTCGGCGCCAAAGTGATCCTCACCGACGGCAACGGCAACCCGATCGGCGAGACCACCGCCGACGGCAGTGGCAACTGGACCTTCACCCCCAGCACGCCGCTGGCCAACGGTACGGTGATCAACGCCGTCGCCGAAGACGCCGCGGGCAACGCCAGCGGTCCGGCCAGCACCACGGTGGACTCGGTGGCGCCGTCCGCTCCGCTGCTGAGCATCAGCGCCGACGGCGCGCTGCTGACCGGCACCGCCGAGCCGAACAGTCAGGTGCGTATCGTGGTCAACGGCGACACCGCCAACCCGATCACGGTCACCGTCGACGGCGCCGGCAACTTCAGCCTGCCGTTCGCGCCGCCGCTGATCACCGGCGAACTGATCGCCGGGGTTGCCGTGGACGCCGCCGGCAACGTCAGCGGGCCGGCCACCATCAACGCGCCGGACCTGGCGCCGCCGACCATCAGCGTGCCGGAAGCCGCCGATACCTGGATCAACGCCGCGGAGATCGGCGACGGCATCCAGGTCGATGTGACGGTCCGTCCGACCATGCAGGTCGGCCAGGTGGTCACGGTCAAGTTCGCCGGGCAGAACGGCTACGAGGCCGAGGTCAGCCATACCCTCACCGCCGGCGACATCGCCGCCGGCAACCTGACCCTGACCCTGACGCCTCCCGGCGGCATGGGCCCGTTCCCGGAGGGCGCCTCGACCGTCACCGCCGACATCAACGGCGGCACCGCGTCGACCCCGGTGCCGTTCACCATCGACACCATTCCGCCGGCGACCCCGGTGCTGTCCCTGGTCGGCAACATCCTGACCATCTCGGCGGAGCCAGGGACCGAGTTGACGGTGACCGTCGACGTCGGCGGGGTGACCGCCACCGCCACGGTGACCGCCGACAACAGCGGGCTGGCGTCGCTGAACCTGCTCACCGACCTGGACATCGACTTCAGTTGGGACCAGTTGCTCAATGCCCAGGTGTCGGTGGTCGGACGCGACCCGGCCGGCAACCCGAGCAACACGGCGAGCATCGGCGTCGGCACCAGCATCGAGCAACCGGTGACCATCGGCAACTTCGGCCTCGACGTCAGCCTCAACCCGCTGAACCCGCGTTTCGGTTTCAGCGGAACCACCGAGCCTGACTCCAGCGTGGTGATCCGGGTCATCACCCCGGCGTTGAACGTCGAATTGCTGCCGATCCAGGCGGATTCGTCCGGAAACTTCTCGCTGAACCTGCTGAGCCCGACCATCCTCACCCAGTTGGGGCTGAACATCACCGACATCCTCAACCTCGGCTCGCAGATCTCGTTCAACCTGGTGTCCACCGACTCCAATGGCAACGACAGCGCCGCCTACGGGATCACCCTGACCCCCAACGGACTGTCGCTCAATATCGGCCAGATCGATGTCAACGGTACTTCCGGCGACGACGTGCTGTCCGGCGCCAACGGCAGTTCGGAGCACATCAACGGCGGCGACGGCAGCGACCTGATCTTCAACGTGGGCACCGGCGATCACGTGGTGGCCGGCAACGGCAACGACACCATCCAGATCACCGCGACCGATTTCGTCAGCATCGATGGCGGCGCCGGGTTCGACACCCTGGTCCTGGCCAACGGCATCGACCTCGACTACAACGCCGTCGGCGTCGGCACGCTCAGCAACCTCGAGCGCATCGACCTCGGCAAGGGCGATTCGGGTAGCGTGCTGACCCTGACCGCGGCGGAGGTGGATGCCATCACCGATGCCAACAACACGTTGCAGATCACCGGCGAGAACAACGACACCCTGAACGTGGTGGGCGCGGTGAATACCGGTACCACGCAACTGATCAACGGCATTACCTACGACGTCTACACCTTCGGCAGTACCACCCTGCTGATCGAGGACAACACGGTACAGGTCGTGGTCTGATGCGCGGGCGCAGGCAGTACGCGCGCAAGGGACGGCGGCATGGGAAGGGAGCCATCTGGCTCCTTTCCCTGGGTCTGCCGATGTTCGCGTCGGCCATGCCCCTCGACCAGGCGGTCAGGGCAGGGCTGGCGATCCACCCGGAAGTACGATCCGCGATGGCCGAAGCGGACCGTGCAGGCACCGAGGTGGAGATGGCCAAAGGGGGGTACTACCCCTCCGTGACGATGTCCGGGGGGCCGCAGGAGTTCGACTTCGGCGAGATCGTCTACGATCTCACCGCGTCGCAGATGCTGTACGACTGGGGTCGGGTGACGAGCAAGGTCGACAGCGCCAGCGCGACCCAGCGCAAGCTGTCCGAGGCGGTGCTGGTGGCGCGCGACGATGCGGCGCTGGATATCGTCGAGACCTACCTCGATGTGCTTGCCTCGGAGCGCCGGGTGGAGGCGGTGCGCGAACACATCCAGCGCCTCGACGGCATCCGCGAGATGACCCAGGCGCGCGGCGGCGACGGCTACGCCGACCGCAGCGAGCTGGATCGCGCCAATCTGGAACTGTCGCGGGCCCAGGAGCAGTTGTCGCTGGAGAAGGGCAACCTGCAGGACGCGCGCAACCAGTACGCGATCCTGGTCGGCCAGGAGCCCGCCGACCTGGTGGAGCCCGAGCCGATGTCGCTGCAACGCTACCTGGCGGCCAGCGATATGGCGCGGGTGATCCGCGAATCGCCTTTGCAGCGCAAGGCCCTGGAGGACGCCAATGTCGCCGAGGCCGAGGTCCGCGAGGCCAAGGCGTCGCTGCTGCCGCAACTGAACCTGGAGGCCAGCGCGCTGCGCCGGGAGATCGGCGGGCATCCGGAAAGCGACTCGGTGGTATCCCTGCGCTTCCGCATGGACACCTTCCAGGGGCTTTCCAACTTCCGCCGGCCGACCGCCGCGCAGCAGCGCCTGGAGTCGGCGAAATGGAGCGCCGACGCGATGCAGCGCGACATCCGCCGGCAACTGCAGAACCTCTTCGACAACGGCGACACGCTGCGCTGGCGGGAACAGTCGCTGACCCAGCAGGTGACCGAGTCGGAGCAGGTCGGCGAGTTGTATCGCGAACAGTTCGAGGTTGGCCGGCGCGACGTGATCGACCTGCTCAACGTGCAGCGCGAGCGGTTCGAGGCAGAGCGGCAACTGATCAACCTGCGGATCGAACGCAAGCGCATCGAGTATCGGGCGGCCGCGCAAGTCGGCCTGTTGGGTCCGCTATTGGAGAACCGGCTGAATCATGGAAGCTGAGAAAACCCCGGATAACGTCGTGATCCTCAACCACGACCCCATCGTCGACCCGTTGCGCCAGGGCTTGTTGCTGCTCTGCCGGCAGCTTGGCCGACCGCTCGGCGACGCCGAACTGGTGGACGGCATGCCGCTGGAGCACGGTCGCCTGCCGTTGCACCTGGTGGCCCGCGCGTTGCGCCGCGCCGACATCACCGCCCAGGTCACCCGCCAGCCGTTGCGCCGGATCGATCGCTACCTGCTGCCGGCCCTGCTGCTGCTCGACGACGGCCGCGCCCTGGTGCTGGTGGGCAACGACGGCGAGCACGCCGAGGTGCTGGTACCGCAGAGCGACGGCGGAAGCCAGAGGATGCCGCTGGCCGAGCTGGAAGCGCTGTACAGCGGCACGGCGGTCTTCGCCAAGTGCCGCTACCGCCCGGACGGGCGGGTCGGCGACTACGCCAGCGCCTTGCCCGAACACTGGTTCTTCGGCCCGCTCAAGCGGCTCTGGCGTTCCTACGCCGAGGTCACCGCCGCGGCGTTGGTGGCCAACGTCCTGGCGGTCGCCTCGGCACTGTTCGCCATGCAGGTCTACGACCGCGTGGTGCCCAACGCGGCGTTCGACACCCTGTGGATCCTCGCCAGCGGCGTGGCCCTGGCGATCGTCCTCGACGGTGTCCTGCGGATCATGCGCGGCCACCTGCTCAACGTGCTCGGCAAGCGCCTCGACCTGCAACTCTCGACCCTGCTGTTCTCCCGCGTGCTGAGCACCCGGGTCGCTGCCAAGCCGGCGTCGATGGGCGCCTTCAGTACCCAGGTGCGGGAGTTCGAGTCGGTGCGCGAGTTCTTTACCTCGTCCAGCGCGGCGCTGATCAGCGACCTGCCGTTCGTGGCGATCTTCCTGCTGATCATCGCCGTGATCGGCGGCCATGTGGTCTGGGTGCCGCTGGTGGCCTGCGTGCTGATGATCCTGCCGGGGCTGCTGACCCAGCGCCTGCTCGGCCACCTGTCGCGGCAGAACCTGCGCGAAGGGGCGATGAAGAACGGCGTGCTGCTGGAAGCCTTCGAGCACCTGGAGACGGTCAAGGCGACCCGCGCCGAAGGCCGCTGCCTGCACCAGTGGGAAACCCTGACCGGCGAACTGGCCGGTACGGCGATGAAGACCCATACCCTGGCCTCGACCCTGAGCTACTCGGCGAGCATCGTCCAGCAGCTCTGCTACGTCGGCGTGGTGGTCTTCGGCGTCTATCGGATCAGCGAGGGCGCGATGACCGTCGGCGGCCTGGTGGCCTGCTCGATCCTCGCCTCGCGGGCCATCGCACCGCTGTCGCAGGCGGCCGGCATCCTCGGTCGCTGGCAGCACACCAAGGTGGCGATGGAAGGCCTCGACCAACTGATGAGCGCCGAGCAGGAGCGACCCCAGGGCAAGCGCTTCGTGCACAAGGAGCGCCTGCAGGGACATTACCGCCTGGAGGGCGTGCGCCTGGCCCACGGCGACAGCCCGCCGGTGGTCGACGTGCAGGCCCTGAACATCCGCGCCGGCGAGCGGGTGGCGCTGCTCGGCGGCAACGGCGCCGGCAAGTCGACCCTGCTGCGCCTGCTCAGCGGCCTGCTCGACGCGCAGGCGGGACGCCTGCTGCTGGACGACGTCAGCCTGACCCAGATCGACCCGGCCGACCGCCAGCGCGGTATCGGCTACCTGCCGCAGGACGTGGCGCTGTTCCATGGCAGCCTGCGCGACAACCTCAACCTGGAGAACGCCGCGCTGGGCGACGAGGAACTGCTGGAGACCCTCGACGGGGTCGGCCTGGGCGCCTTCGTCCGCGGCCACCCGCTGGGGCTGGACATGCCGATCCAGGGCAACGCCAGCCTGTCCGGCGGCCAGCGCCAGGCCGTCGGGCTGGCCCGGGTGCTGCTACAGGACCCTCCGATCCTGCTGCTCGACGAGCCGACCGCGGCCTTCGACCAGGGCAGCGAGAAACAGGTCATCGACTACCTGCAGCAATGGTTGGGCAAGCGCACCCTGGTCATCACCACCCACAAGAAAAGCATGCTCGCCCTGGTCGAGCGTGCGGTGGTCCTGCGCCAGGGCAGGGTGATCATGGACGGCCCGCTGGAGCAGGTGGTGCAGGGCAACCAGGTACAGGCACCGCAGGCCGCCGAAGGAGGCAACCATGGACTCTGACCGCGACGCCGCCGCCCTGCGCCGGCAACTGGCCGACCCGTTGCTGGCGGCTACCCACCCGGTCTACCGGCCGCTGCTCTGGACCCTGCTCGGTTGCGTGCTGCTGTTCATCGGCTGGGCGGCCTGGGCGCAACTGGACGAGGTGACCCGCGGCGACGGTCGGGTCGTGCCGTTCAGCCGCATCCAGAAGATCCAGAGCCTGGAGGGCGGCATCCTCGACCGCCTGCTGGTGAAGGAGGGCGACCTGGTGGAAGTCGGCCAGCCGCTGGTGCGCCTCGACGAGACGCGCTTCCTCACCAACTTCCAGGAGTCGGCGAACCAGGCCAGCGTGCTGCGCGCGGCCATTGCCCGGCTCGACGCCGAGGTGCTAGGCAAGAAGAGCATCGAGTTCCCGCCGGACGTCGATCCCGAGGGGCCGCTGGCGCGTTCCGAACGCGAGCTGTTCAAGTCACGCCGCGACAAACTGGTGGAGGGCACCCAGGCGATTCAGCGGCAGATCCACCTGGCGCAGAGCCAGCTCGACCTGGTTCGCCCGCTGGTGGCCAAGCGTGCGGTGAGCCAGATGGAGGCGCTCAAGCTGAGCCAGGACATCGCCACCCTCAGCGGCAAGCTGACCGAGCTGAAAAGCACCTATTTCCAGGATGCCTATACCGAGCGCGCCCAGCGCAAGGCCGATCTCAGCGCCCTGGAACCGATCGTCCAGCAGCGCCAGGACCAGTTGCGCCGCACCGAGATCCTGTCGCCAGTGCGCGGGCGGGTGAACACCGTGCTGATCAACACCCGCGGCGGGGTGATCCAGCCCGGCGAGCCGATCATGGAAGTGATCCCGGTAGAGGAGCGTCTGCTGGTGGAGGCGAAGATCAAGCCGCGCGACGTGGCCTTCCTGGTTCCCGGCATGCCGGCCAAGGTGAAGATCACCGCCTACGACTACACCATCTATGGCGACCTCAAGGGCACCCTGGAGCAGATCAGTGCCGACACCATCGAGGAGGACACCCCGCATGGCAAGGAGTCCTACTACCAGGTGCTGATCAAGACCGATGGCAGCCAGTTGAAGCGCGGCGAGGAGGTGTTACCGATCATTCCGGGGATGGTCGCCGAGGTGGACATCCTCAGCGGCAAGCGCAGCGTGCTCAACTACCTGCTGCGGCCGCTGATCAAGGCGCGCCTTTACTGAGGCGTGCAGGACAGGCCCGGTCGGTGGAAACGTGCCAGCCGCTTCCCTGTAGCCATGGCGAGCTACGTAGGCGGTGGCGCTGGTAACGCTGCCCGGGCGGGCGCACGCTAGGCGTCGCGCCGAACTGCGAGGCGCTGTCGGGTCCTGGCGTCGAGTAGCTCGCGCAGGGTCTTGAACAGCGGTGCGCGGTCGGTATAGCGACGGCCGTAGTCGAGGTTGAAGGCATAGTCGAAGTCCGCCGGATTGTCGCCCTGGGTGTGCTGGAGCAGGGTTTCCAGCTTGTCCAGGGCCTTCACTGCCAGGGCTTCGGCGGACTCGCCGCGCTCGTATTCGTCCCACAGGGCGAGCAGGCGGTCGCGCAGCGGCGCGTCGAGGTGACGGGTCAGCTGCAACAGGTCGGCGCGTTCCTGTTCGCCTTTGTCCGGGTGCGCGGCCTGCTCGACGGCGGGGATGTCGCCGTGGATCGCTTCGCCGAGGTCGTGGACCACGCACATGCGCAGGACCTTGCCGAGGTCCAGGCCGGCCAGTTGGTCCTCGAAGGCCAGTGCCATCAGGCACAGCCGCCAGCTATGTTCGGCGGTGCTTTCCGGGCGGCCGGAGGAGGTGTGCGCGGAGCGCAGGACGTCTTTCAGGCGTTCGGCTTCGCGGAGGAATTCGAGGCGGTTGCTCAGCAGTTCGAGGGACATGGCGCGGGCTCCGCTACCGGTGAAACGAGCCTGCAAGCCTAGGCGCGGCGGTGCTGAAGGTCCATGGATAAAATATCCGCGGCGACGTTCAGAGGGTTTCCACCAGGCGCACCGCGCGTCCGTCCGAGAGGGTCATGCGGGTCCAGCGGCAACGGCTGCGCCGGATCGGCACGATGGCCGAGGCGTTCGCTCCGCTGGCGAACTCCAGCGCCGGCGGTGCCAGCAGTTCGCGCCAGCCGAGTTCCTCGAGGGTGGCTTCCTGGCGGAGGATTTCCTCGCTGCAATAGGGCCACAGCGAACGGTCGAGCAGTTCGCCGAGAGGCACGCCGAATTGCGCGGCGCGTGCCGGCGAACAGGCCAACAGGCGATGGGTGAGGTCGCAGATCAGGTGCACGGGTTGCGGGTTGGCCTCGACCAGGCGGGCCAGTGCCTGGTCGGCGGCGGCTTCCAGGCGGGCGCCGAGCAGACGCTCCAGGCGTGCCCGTTCCTCCACCAGCAGCGCCTGGGTACCGGACTCCCAGCGCGAGATGGTCGATTGCGCCACGCCGAGCAATTCGGCGGCATGCGTTTGCTTGACCCGGTGCAGCAGGCGCCAGCGACGCAGGGCGGGGCCCAGGGACGAAGAAGGGAGAGGCTCGGTCATGCTTGGCTACGCGGGCGAATGGACGCTGAAGTCTGCGCCCGACGCCGGGCGGAGGCAAATCGGCGCGACACCGGGGGGACCCGTATGGTCGGCGGCGAACCTCGGAGGGCCGCCCGCGCCGCGCCGGCAGCCGTGGAGCTGCCGGCGGGCGTCTCGCTCAGGCCTTGGCGAAGGAGGTGGGGAAGGGCAGGTTGTACAGGCGTTGCCCGGTGGCGGCGAAGATCGCATTGGCCAGCGCCGGGCCGATGGGCGCCACACCGGGTTCGCCGACCCCGGTGGGCGCTTCGCCGGAGGGCACGATGTGCACTTCGACCTTGGGCATCTCGGCGATCCGCAGCACCTGGTAGCCGTCGAAGTTGTTCTGCTCGACCTTGCCGTCCTTCAGGGTGATCGCGCTGTGCAGGATCGCGCCGAGGCCGAAGCCGATGCCGCCCTCCATCTGCGCGGCGATCACGTCCGGGTTGATCGGGATGCCACAGTCCACCGCACAGACCACCCGCTCGACCTTCAGCTTGCCGTCCTTGTCCACCGAGACCTCGACCACCTGGGCGACGAAGGTCTTGAATGCCTCGGTCACCGCGATCCCGCGCCCGCGCCCGGCGGGCAGCGGCCTGGACGGGTCCCAGCCGGCCTTTTCCGCAGCCAGTTCGAGCACGCCGCGCAGGCGCGGCTGCTCTGCCAGCAGGTCGCGGCGGAACAGGTAGGGGTCCTTGCCGGCGGCCTGCGCCGCCTCGTCGATGAACGCCTCCACCGCGTAGACCGTGTGCGAGCTGCCGACCACCCGCCACCACAGGACCGGCACGCCGACCTGGGTGGTGCTCAGCTCGACCGAGACATTGGGCACCGCATAGGGCAGGTTGGCGGCGCCTTCCACCGAGGTGGCGTCGATGCCGTCCTTGACCATCACCGCGGCGAACGGCGTGCCTTCCAGGATCGACTGGCCGACGATGCGATGTTGCCAGCCGACCAGCTTGCCGTCGGCGTCGAGCCCGGCTTCGAGCCGGTGGTAGTACATCGGCCGGTAGAAACCGCCGTGGATGTCGTCCTCGCGGGTCCATTGCAGCTTCACCGGCACGCCGTTGGCGCCCAGCGCCTTGGCGATCGATACCGCCTCGACGATATAGTCCGACCAGGCGTTGGCGCGCCGGCCGAAGCTGCCGCCGGCGTAGAGCGTATTGATCTTCACCTGCTCCGGCTTCAGCCCGGCGGTGCGCGCCGCGTTGCCCTGGTCGACGGTCTGGAACTGGTCGCCGGCCCAGATCTCGCAGCTGTCGGCGGTCAGCCTGACCACCGCGTCCAGCGGCTCCATCGGCGCATGGGCGAGGAACGGGAACTCGTAGCTGGCGGCGATCCTGCGGGTCGCCCCGGCCACCGCCTTGGCGGCGTCGCCGTCCCTGCGCGCGGGCTTGCCGGGTTGCTCGGCGAGCTTGCGGTACTCCGCCATCAGCGCCTCGGAACCACGCTTCTCGGCCTTGCTCTCGTCCCACTCGACCTTGAGCGCGTCGCGGCCTTGCTTCGCCGCCCAGAAGCCCTTGGCGACCACCGCCACGCCGTGCGGCACCTGGACCACCTCGACCACCCCCGGAATCGCCCTGGTCGCCGTGGCGTCGAACGATTTCACCGTGGCGCCGAACAGCGGCGGGCGCTGGAGCAGGGCGACCAGCATGCCGGGCAGGCTGACGTCGAGGGTGAATTGCGCACTGCCGTCGGTCTTGCCGGGAACGTCGACGCGCGGCGCCTGGTGACCGATCAGGCGGAAGTCCTTGGGATCCTTCAATTGCACTTTTTCCGGCACCGGCAGTTCCGCCGCCGCAGCGGCCAGCGAACCGTAGCTGGCCTTGCGCTGGCTGGCCGGATGTTCGACGAAGCCGTCGCGGGTGCGCAGTTCGGTGGCCGGCACTCGCCACTGGCGGGCGGCGGCCTCGACCAGCATCGCGCGCGCCTTGGCCCCGGCCTCGCGCAATTGCATCCAGGAGTTGGCCATCGCCGAACTGCCGCCGGTGCCCTGCATGGTGCCGAAGGCCAGGTTGGCGTAGCGCTTGGCGTCGGCGGGCGCGCTTTCCACGCGGACCTTGCTCCAGTCCGCGTCGAGTTCCTCGGCGACGATGGTGGCGATACCGGTATAGGCACCCTGGCCCATCTCCACGTGCTTGGCGATCACCGTGACACTGTCGTCCGGAGCGATCCGCAGGAAGGCGTTGGGCGCGAAGCCGGCGTCCGGCAGGGCCGCGGCGAGGGCACGCCGGGCTCCGCTCCACTGGAAGCCGATGGTCAGGCCGACCACCGCGGCGCCTTTGAGGAAGCCGCGGCGCGAGCCGGGCAGGGCGTTGCTCAGATCGATCTTGCTGTTCATGGCGTCAGGCCTTCAGGGTGTCTGCGGCTTCGTGGATGGCGGCGCGGATCCGCACATAGGCGGCGCAGCGGCAGATGTTGCCGTTCATCGCGGCATCGATATCGGCGTCGCTGGGGCTGGCGTTCTGCTCCAGCAGCGCGGTGGCGGACATGATCTGGCCGGACTGGCAGTAGCCGCACTGCGGTACCTGGAGCTTGACCCAGGCGTCCTGCACGGCCTTGCCGGGCTTGCTCTGGATACCTTCGATGGTGGTGACGCGCTTGCCGGCGACCGCGGAGACCGGCAGCACGCAGGAGCGTACCGCGGTGCCGTCCAGCTGCACGGTGCAGGCGCCGCACTGGGCCATGCCGCAGCCGAACTTGGTGCCGTGCAGGCCGGCGCTTTCCCGGATGGCCCAGAGCAGGGGCATGTTGGGATCGACGTCGAGGGTGACGTTCTTGCCGTTCAGGACGAGCGAGGTGGGCATGCTGATTCTCCACGGAAAGGCCCGGGCAGGGCGTTATCTCTTATCAGGCAGGAATGCATCGGGCGAAGTGTGCGCGAAGGACGAAACGGACGCCTTGCACGATCCTGCGAAAGTCTAGATCAATCCTGCCGAGCGTCCCGGCGGGCACGGCGCGGAAACGCGGCGAAACAACTCCGTCGGCGCAGGCGTTCACCCGGCATCGGCAACGCGCTAGGATCGCTGCCGTCGGTGACTGACGCCCGCCCGGGCGGCACGCACTTTCAGCCGGAAGCGGGACGACCCGTTTTCCCTCTTTCATTGCGCGGGGACGACCCTGCAGAGAGGCTGAAAATGGCGTGGATCTATCTCTTGCTCGCCGGTGTCTTCGAAATCGTCTGGGCCACGGCCATGAAGGAGTCGGCCGGCTTCACCCGCCTGTGGCCAAGCCTGGTCACCCTGCTGTTCATGATCCTCAGCTTCGGCCTGCTGGCCGTTTCCATGAAAACCCTGCCCCTCGGCACGGCCTACACCATCTGGGTCGGCATCGGTGCGGTCGGCGCCTTCGCCCTGGGCATCCTGCTCTTCGGCGAAAGCCCGAGCCCGTTGCGGCTGCTGGCGGTGGGGCTGATCGTGGCCGGCATCGTCATTCTCAAGCTGGCGACCCGTCAGGGCTGAGGGGCGACCATCATGTACGCATCCTTCGCTCCCGCGACCTGGGCCTTGCTCGCCTACCTCTTCGGCGCGCTCGCCCTTTGCCTGCTCATGCTGGGGTTGGGCCGGGTGCTGGGCGGCCGATCGCATGGCCGGGCGAAGAACCTGCCGTTCGAGTCGGGGGTGGATTCCACCGGCTCGTCGCGCTTGCGCTTCTCGGTCAAGTACGCGTTGGTCGCCATGCTGTTCGTGATCTTCGGCATCGAGATGCCGTTCCTCTACCTCTGGGCGGTGTCGCTGCGGGAGAATGGCTGGGCGGGTTTCGTCGAGGCGACGCTGTTCGTCTCCCTGCTGCTGGTCGGACTGTTCTACCTGCACCGGGTCGGCGCCCTCGACTGGTCGCCGGAGCGCCGGCGGAAAAAGCCGCACGACTAGTCGTGGAGGATCACCAGCAGGTAGCGGCAGGCTTGCCCGGCGGTGGCGAAGGTCACCGCGCGGTCGACGCCGAAGTCCAGGCGGTCGCCGCGTTGCAGGTGGAACGACTGCTCGCCGTAGTCCACCCGCAGCGCACCCTCGACCAGCCACAGGCGCTGCCGGTAGGGCCGGCCGCCCCAGCGGGGATAGTCGAGGCGGGTGGTCGCCGGGATCTCCACTTCCACCATCTCGCAGCCGCTGCGCGGATCGCGAGCGCCGACCTGGCGGCGGCGGTAGCCGCTGACCGGGTCTTCCCACACTTCCTGCTGCGCGCGCCGGCAGAGCGGTTCGGCCGGCACCTGCGCGTCGCCGAGCAGCTCGGAGAGGGCGACCCCCAGGCCGCCGGCGAGACGGCCGAGGACGCTGGCGGTGGGGCTGCTTTGGTTGCGCTCGATGCGCGAGATCATCGCCTTGCTCACCGCGCAGCGTTCGGCCAGTTGGGCGAGGGTCAGCTCGCGCTCCTTGCGCAGGGCGGCTAGGCGTCGGGCAATCAGTTCGTCGATATCCATGAGTGGCCCTGGCGGATTTTTCTCGTCCATGATAGTCACTGTCCAATATATTGGAAATTCGACCTTGCATTGGAGCTTGCCCGCGATGACCGAACCGACGATTCGCCGCCTGGCTGGCGAGGAGATCCTGGCGCGCCTGGACGAACTGGCCGAGGTACTGCTGGACTGCGTGGAAGGCGGGGCTTCGGTCAGCTTCATGTGGCCGTTGCCGCGGGAGCGGGCGCTGGCTTTCTGGCGCGGCGTCGGCGAGAGCGTGGCGGGCGATGAACGCCTGCTGCTGGTGGCGGAAGCGGAGGGGCGGATCGTCGGTACCGTGCAACTGCTCCTCGACCAACCGCCGAACCAGCCGCACCGCGCCGACGTGGCGAAGATGCTGGTGCACCGGCGTGCGCGTCGGCGCGGCATCGGCGAGGCGCTGATGGGCGAGCTGGACCGGCTCGCCCGGGCCTGCGGCAAGTCCCTGCTGGTGCTGGACACGGTCAGCGGCAGCGCCGCCGAACGGCTGTACCTGAAGACCGGCTGGACACGGGTCGGGGAAATCCCGGACTACGCCCTGATGCCGGACGGCACGCCCTGTCCCACCACCTATTTCTACAAGCGCCTGGCTGCTGCCGGCTGACCGAAGATGCCAGCGTTCCCAAGGCAGGCCGGGTAGAATCGGCGGATGCGAGAGATTCGGGGTCGATGGTGGAGTTACTGCAAGGGTTCGTCCTGACCCGGCACTGGCGCGATACGCCGGCCGGCACGGAAGTCGCGTTCTGGCTGGCGACCGAGCAGGGCCCGCGGCAGGTGCGGCTGCCGCCGCAGCCGTCGGTGGCGTTCGTCCTCGCCGAGCAGCGCGGGCGCGTCGAGTCCCTGCTCGCCGGGGAGACTGGCGCCGAGCTGCGGCCGCTGGCGCTGCGCGACTTCCAGCAGCGGCCGGTGCTCGGCCTGTACTGCCAGCAGCATCGCCAACTGATGAATCTGGAGAAACGCTTGCGCCAGGCCGGCGTCGAGGTGTTCGAGGCCGATATCCGGCCGCCGGAGCGCTACCTGATGGAGCGCTTCATCACCGCGCCGGTCAGCCTGGAGGCGAGTGTCGAGGCTGACGGCAGCCTGCTCGCCCGGCGCCTGAAGCCGGCTCCGGACTATCGCCCGCGCCTGCGCCTGGTGTCGCTGGACATCGAGACCAACGCCCGCGGCGATCTCTACTCCATCGCCCTGGAAGGCTGCGGCCAGCGCCAGGTATACATGCTCGGCCCGGCCAACGGCGATGCCGCGGCCGTGGATTTCCGCCTCGACTATTGCGACAGCCGTGCCGGGCTGCTGGAACGTCTCAACCAGTGGCTGGCCGAGCACGATCCCGACGCCATCATCGGCTGGAACCTGGTGCAGTTCGACCTGCGTGTCCTGCATGAGCATGCCCAGCGCCTGAAGGTGCCGCTGCGCCTGGGGCGTGGCGGCGACGAAATGGGCTGGCGCGAGCACGGCAGCCGCAACAACCACTTTTTCGCCGCGGCGGCCGGCCGCCTGATCATCGATGGCATCGAGGCGCTGCGCTCGGCGACCTGGAGCTTCCCCTCGTTCAGCCTGGAGAACGTCGCCCGGACCCTGCTCGGCGAAGGCAAGGCGATCGACAATCCGTACCAGCGGATGGACGAGATCGATCGCATGTTCGCCGAGGACAAGCCGGCCCTCGCGCACTACAACCTGAAGGACTGCGAATTGGTGACGCGGATCTTCGCCCGTACCGAACTGCTCGACTTCCTCCTCGAACGGGCCACCGTCACCGGCCTGCCGGCGGACCGCAGCGGCGGCTCGGTGGCGGCCTTCACCCACCTGTACATGCCGTTGATGCACCGCGCCGGCTTCGTCGCCCCGAACCTCGGCGAGAAGCGTCCGGAAGCCAGTCCCGGCGGCTTCGTCATGGACTCGCGGCCGGGCCTCTACGAATCGGTGCTGGTGCTCGACTACAAGAGCCTGTATCCGTCGATCATCCGTACCTTCCTGATCGATCCGGTCGGCCTGGTGGAAGGCCTGCGCCAGCCGGACGACGAGCACTCGGTGGAAGGCTTTCGCGGCGCCCGCTTCTCGCGTACCCGGCATTGCCTGCCGGCCATCGTCGCACGGGTCTGGGAGGGCCGCGAGGCGGCCAAGCGCGAACGCAACCAGCCGCTCTCGCAGGCGTTGAAGATCATCATGAACGCCTTCTACGGGGTGCTGGGTTCCAGCGGCTGCCGCTTCTTCGACCCGCGCCTGGCCTCGTCCATCACCCTGCGCGGGCATCGGATCATGCGCCGTACCCGCGAGCTGATCGAGGCCGAGGGCTATACGGTGATCTATGGCGATACCGACTCCACCTTCGTCTGGCTCGGCAGCCCCCGCGCCGAGGAGGAGGCCGCGGCCATCGGCCGGGCGCTGGTGGCGCGGGTCAACGACTGGTGGCGCGAGCACCTGAAAGAAGAATTCGGCCTCGACAGCGCCCTCGAGCTGCAATTCGAGACCCATTACCGGCGTTTTCTCATGCCCACCGTGCGCGGCGCCGAGGAGGGCAGCAAGAAACGCTACGCCGGCCTGGTGCGCCGCGCCGACGGTGGCGAGGAGATGGTCTTCAAGGGCCTGGAGACCGTGCGCACCGACTGGTCGCCGCTGGCCCAGCGCTTCCAGCAGGAACTCTACCTGCGCATCTTCAATCGCCAGCCCTACCAGGACTACGTGCGCGATTACGTACGACGGACCCTGGCCGGCGAGCTGGACGACCTGCTGGTCTACCGCAAGCGCCTGCGCCGGCGCCTCGACGATTACCAGCGCAACGTGCCGCCGCATGTGCGCGCGGCGCGCATCGCCGACGACTACAACCTCGAGCGCGGGCGCCCGCGGCAGTACCAGAGCGGCGGCTGGATCAGCTACGTGATCAGCGTCGCCGGTCCCGAGCCGCTCGAGGCGCGGCGTTCGGCCATCGACTACGAGCACTACGTGGGCAAGCAGTTGCAGCCGGTGGCCGACGCCATCCTGCCGTTCGTCGGCGATGATTTCGCCACTTTGGTCGACCGGCAGATGGCGCTGTTCTGAGGCTGCCGACGCCTAGGCGAGCCGCGCCGGGATCTCCGCGAGCAAGCTCCCGAGCCGTTCCGCCAGTGCCGCGCCGCAGCCCAGCAAGGGCGCGCGCAGCTCGTCGCCGATCAGTCCCTGGCGCGCCAGGCCGGCCTTGACCGGCGCCGGGTTGGGTTCGGCGAAGGCCGCACGGATCAACGGCAACAGCGTGAAGAAGTTGGCCCGGGCCGCTTCCAGCCGGCCCTCGACGACCTGCCGGTGAAGCGCGACGAAGCGCTGTGGGTGCAGGTGCGCGGAGGCGGCGATGGCACCGCTGGCGCCCAGGCAGAAGGCGTTGAACATTTGCAGGTCTTCGCCGGCGAGCACCGCCACCTGGCCGTCTGCCAGCAATGCCAGGGTGTTTTCCAGGCTGCCGCCGCAGTCCTTGATCGCGGCGATGCGCGGGTGGTCGACGATCCGTCGCAGGGTTTCCAGTTCCATGCGCACACCGGTGCGATAGGGAATGTCGTAGACGATCAGCGGCACGCTGGACGCGTCGGCGACCCCATGGAAGAAGCGCACCAGCGCCTCCTGGGAGGGGCGGATGTAGTAGGGCGCCGGCACCAGCAGGCCGGCGAGCGGACGCTCTAGCACTTCGCGCTGGAAGGCCAGCAGTTGCGCCTGGTTGTTGCCGGCCAGCCCCATCGCCACGCGCTCCGGCGCCACCCGTTCGAGCACGGCGTCGAGCAATTGCAGCTGTTCGCCGTGTTCGAGCGCCGCGGCTTCGCCGGTGGTACCGCAGACCACGACCCCGGCGACACCGGCATTCAGCAGGTGGTCGAGCAGGCGCGGCAGCGCGGCGAAGTCGATCTCGCCATGGCGGAACGGCGTGACCAGCGGGACCCAGATACCTTGGAACGATGACATGACTCTCTCCTGGTGGCTGACCGTCTTGTCGGCGTCAGGAGGGCGGAAGGGGTTCGGCGGGAGGCGGGAGCGCCTGCGTGTCCTGTCAGCTCACCTGACGGGACAGCACGCCCCGGTCAAATGAGCGACTGTTTCTTCGATTTCTTCGCGGCAACGGCACGGCCCCGAGCCTTGGCGCCGGGGCCAAGCGGAAAACGCTCGAAGTCGAAGGACAGGGACATGCCGTGGAATACCGGAAAAAGGGGGACGGGCAATTTCTACGGGCTGCGCGGCGCGCTGTCAACCGCGTCGCGGGTTCAGGCCAGTTGCGCCGGGTCGAGCATGTCGCTTTCGAAGGTCATCCAGCCGCCGTTCTCGCTGGCCGCGCCGTCGAGGATCGGGCCGTAGTAGGTGAGGCCGATGGTCAGGCTGAAGCAGATGTGGGTAGCGTTCTCCGGGGCGTCCAGCTGGCCTTCGAAGTGCAGCTTGAGCACGCCCGGCTCGACGCTTTCCAGGCCGATGGCGACGTTCGGGTTGTCCACGGCCTCGCTTTCGCGGCCGCGTTGCTCGGCGCTGACGGTGAGGGTCACGGTGTCTCGGTACATGTCTTGCTCCAGTTGGCGTGGGGCCGGCGTCGCCAGCGCGGCGGACAGACTACTGGCAGACGCGCCGGCTGGCCAGTGCTGGCTGCGGTAGGCGCCGCGCGGGGCCTGGGAATCATTCGCCGGCGGCGCAGTCCAACTGCGCATCACCAACCGACCCCCGAGGGGATGATGAAGCTACCCGTGCTCGCTGTATTGGGCGCCGCGCTGCTGTTGAGCGCCTGCGCGAAGAAGGAGGCCGAGGCCTGTGCCTCGCCGGACGTGAAGGACCAACTGATGCGGATCTTCCTCCAGGGCGCGATCACCGAGCGCTCGCCGGAGTTCAAGGACAGCGCGCTGCGCGACGTGGCGATCCTCGAGAAGGATCCCGACAGCGGCGTGCTGTCCTGCGTCGGCACCCTCAGCGTGCCGGCCGGCCAGCAGGTGGTCGAGGGCGTCCTGCAATATCGCATCGCCCCGGTGGCCAAGTCCGACTACGACTACCTGCTGCTGGATACCGCCGGCGCCAACACCACCGCCCTGGCGCAGCGCCTGAACAAGGCGCTCGGCCAGTGATCGCGCGCCTCGCTCAGGGTACGCCGTTGCGGCCGTGGGCGAGGAAGCCGGGACGGGCGCCGAGGCGCTCGTAATAGGCGCGCACCGCTGGCAGCGACGGATGCTCGAACGGCGTCTCGTACCAGCGGTTGACCGACAGGCCGATGGCGATGTCGGCCAGGCTGAAGGTCTCGCCGGCGACATAGGCGCCGGTGCGTAGCAGTTGTCCCTCGAGGATTTCCATGAAGCCCGTCCAGCCGCGCAACGAAGCCTCCACCTGGGCCGCGTCGCGGTGCGCCGGCGACTGCCGGACCAGGCTCATGAAGGCATAGCTCCACGAGCGGTTGAGGTCGGAGGCCTGCCAGTCCAGCCACTGGTCGACCCGCGCGCGCGGCGCCGCCTGCTGCGGATAGAGGCGTTCGCCGGCATAGCGGTTGGCCAGGTAGCGGATGATGCTGTTGGATTCCCAGAGCACCAGTTCGCCGTCGCGCAGCACCGGCACCATGGCGTTCGGGTTGAGGGCGAGGAACTCCGCCGCGTGGGTGTCGCGGAAGCCGCTGCCCCAGTCTTCGCGGCGGTAGGGCAGGTCCAGTTCGGCGCAGGTCCAGAGCACCTTGCGCACGTTGATCGAAGAGGCCTTTCCGAGAATCTCCAGCATGGCGATGGCGCGTCCTTGGGCGGATAGGAAGGCTCCGAGTATACGGGCCGATCCCGCCGACGGGGAACGGCTCGAGCGGGGGCGCCGGCTAGGCGCCGCTGGCTTGCCGGCGGCCCGGGCGGCGGCGCGCCCAGAGGGCGAAGTAGAGCCAGCCGATGACGAACGATGGCGCCACGCTCGCCAATGGATGCGGCGTGCCCGAGAGCCAGTGCAGCGCGGCCATCGGTGCGGTCAGCAGGAGCACCACCAGCAGGGGCGCCTGGCGTTGCGCAAGGCCGTGGCGGCGGCCGAGACATTGCAACAGGTACAGGCCGAAGCGCGTCGCCAGGAGACTCGCGGCGCCCTGGAGCAGGGCGGCGACGCCCATCTCGGCCAGGCCGCCGTCCTGGTTGGCATAGGCCGCCCAGGCGCCGTAGAGCACCGCGGCCGGCAGCGCCGCCAGCCACGGGTCGTCGGAGCGCTGCGCGAGTCCGCTCACCGGATGATCCTCTGCTGCACGTAGGGTTCGGCACCGGGCGCGAGGCGGACCATGCAGAGGATCTGGTCGCTGCTGCCGACGTGGGCGACGAAGTGGTCGTTGGTCCTGGCGTGGCTGGACATCGCCATGCGCGGGAAGAAATCCGGGGCGACGCTGCGTTGCCCGCCGGGTATCAGGCCGGTTTCCGCATCCAGACGCAGGTTGGCGGACAGCGTGCCGACCACGTCGAGGGCCAGGTCGACCATGTCCGGGTTCTGGCGCGGCGCTTCCAGGTCCGGGTACAGCGTCGCTCCCGGAATCCGCGCGCTGAGGGCGCGGAACATGTTGTAGACCACCGGGTTGTAGGTCTTCGCCACGATCAGCGGCGGCAGCCCGCCGTTGCGCTCGCTGACCTGGCGCAGGAAGAACTGGTTGATCCGCTTGAACAGGCTGGTGCGGTGGTAGCGGTCGACCACCATCGCCGTCCACAGGTAGAGGAAGCGCGTCGAGCCGCGGACGAAGTCCTTCGCGCCCAGGATGCCAATGATCCGTTCGCCCTCCGGGTCGGTCGCCAATACCAGGTGGTCGTAGGTCTCGAAGATATCCGGCTGGTTGCCGAAGTATTGCAGCACGTCGAACTGCGGCATTCCCTCTTGCAGGTCGGCGACTATCTTGCGCTTGAAGCCCTCGGGGAACTGCCGTTCGCGGCTGGAGTAGTCGAGGTCGAAGGCGTTTTTCTGCGGATCGCTGGTCATGGTCGTGGCTCGCCGGAGGAAGAGGCTGAAGGGCGCAGGACCAACTGGCGGTCCGTCGCGTCGGGGGCGTCGTCGGCGATACGGATGTACGCGCCGCGGGCCCAGAGTTCGTTGAGGTCGGTGGCGCCGTCGAACGGCAGGCCGGAGTTGCGGGTGGACAGCGCGTAGCGCGAGTTGTCGAAGTCCGCCAGGTCGATGACCATCCGCAGGGTCGCGGCGATCCGGGTGTTGAACGGGTTGGCCGGGTCGCTGTAGTCGAAGCGCCCGACGTTGACGCTGAAGTTGTCGCCGCCCTTGTTGTTCTTCAGGTCGAACAGCGCGCGCAGCGGGGTCTTGTGGAAGGGCACGTGCTCGGCGAGGGCGGCGTGCGCCTCGCCCCACTTCCAGCCGCTCGGCGCGCTTCCGTGGGCGGCACGCAGTTCGTCGAGGGCGCGGCGCAACGACTGGTTCAGCTTGAGGTCGCAGCCTTGTTCCTGGCCGCACCAGAAGCGCAGGTCGGCCTGGCCGTCGAGGATCAGCCGGAGGAATCCGTCGTAGTTGCGCTGGTTCCAGCCGCTGGCCAGCAACTGCGTGCCGATCCTCGGTTGCAGCAGCTCGCGGGTGAAGGCGCGTACCCAGTAGCCGGCGATCAGTGGCGCGGCCAGGTCGGCGGCGGCCTGGTGGTTCCAGCCCTGGAGCAGGGCGAAGGCCTCGCTGGCGCGCAGTTCGGGGTCGCTGACCTGCTCCAGCATCTTCGGCAACAGGCTCGCCATCACGCTGGAGAACTCGTCGTTCTGCAACTCCAGGCTGTCTTCCAGGGTGCGCTGGCCGGGGCCGCCGAGCCACTCGCGGATGCGGTCATAGCGGTAGGGCAGGACCCAGTCGTGGCCGAAGTCGAAGGCATTGTCGGGCGGCACGATGCGCTGGTTCGCCGTGGCGATGAACCCTTCGCGCGGGTTGAGGCTGCGTGGCTTGGCGCTTTCCGGAACGTAGCCGACCCAGTCGTAGCGGCTCTCCCAGCCGGGCGAGGGGGCCAGGCCATGGAGGTCGTCGTCGGCGCCGCGGAGCGGTACGCGACCGGCGGAGACGTAGCCGATGTTGCCCTCGACGTCGGCATAGACCATGTTCTGCGGCGGTACGCCGAAGTCGGCGGCGGCGTCGAGGAACTGTTCCCAGCCTTCGGCCCGGTTGATCGCCAGCAGGCTCGGGAAGGTCTTGTCGTGACGGTCGAGGCCGGTCCAGGCGAGGGCGATCACCAGCCGGTCGCGCTGCGCCTGCGGCAGCCGCGCCGGTTCGTAGATGTCGCTGATCACCGGGCCGTGGCGGGTGCTGCGGACCTCCAGCGAGACCGTCTCGCCGTCGCGCACGGTGATGCGTTCCAGGCGCGTCTCGAAGGGCCGGTAGCCGTCCGGGGTCAGGTAGCGCCGCGGGTCCTGGGGATCGACGCGCTCCAGGTAGGCGTCCTGGATGTGCGAGCCGGTATTGGTGTAGCCCCAGGCGATGCGCTGGTTATGGCCGATGACGAACAGCGGGGCGCCGGCGAAGTTGGCGCCGGTGAGGCTCAGGCCGGGGATCTTCAGGCTGGCCAGGTAGAAGGCCGCCGGGTTGGTCAGGCGCAGGTGTGGATCGTTGGCCAGCAGCGGCTTGCCGGTGGCGCTGCGGCTGGCGGAGACCACCCAGTTGTTCGAACCGATGCCTTCGACGTTGGAACCGGGCAGTTGCCCCAGCAGCTTGCCGGCGTCCGGCGTGCCGCGCAGGGAGCGGTACAGGCTGGCGTAGTCGCGGGTGGCCGGCGGCCGCTCGCCCGGATAGGGGGCGAACACCTCGTTGATCCGCGCCAGGTCCAGGTGCTCGGCCAGCGCCAGGCGCTGCAACTGCATGCCCAGGTTGGCGCTCAGGGTCCAGGAATAGAGCAGGTGCAGGGACAGGCTGTCCACCGGCCCCCAGGGCCCCGGCCGTTCGTGGCGCACCAGGCTGAATTCCAGCGGCAGCGCCGCCGGGGCCAGCTCCAGGTAGGCGTTGATCCCGTCGCTGTAGCGTTGCAGCAGGACGCGCGTGGGCGCGTCCAGGTTGGCGTAGATGCCCTCGGCGGTGCGCCGGAAGCCCAGGGTGCGGGCGAACCTGTCCATCGGCAGGGTCTTGGCGCCGAACACTTCGGAGAGCGTCCCGCCGGCATAGCGGCGGGCGAACTCCATCTGCCACAGGCGATCCCTGGCGTGGCTGTAGCCGAGCAGGAAATAGCCGTCCTTCAGGCTCTGCGCGCGGATATGCGGGACGCCGGCGGCGTCCCAGGCGATCCGCCCCTCGTGTTCCAGGCCATGGCCGACCTGGATCTCGCCGTACTTGAAGCCCAGCGGGACGGCCAGCAGGTAGACCGCGCAGGCCAGTAGCCCCAGCAGCAGGCCGCCGAGGGACAGGCGCCAGGCGTAACGTGCGTTCTTCGACATCGCTTCGAGTCTCCACGCCGACGGGTCAATAGACCCGCCGGTTCCGGTCCGCATGGCGACTGACGAAGAACACCAGCGAGACGCGCTCGCCGGCGGTCACCCGCTGGACCTCGTGGGGATAGCTGCAGTCGCTGATGATCACCGAGCGCGGCTCCGGCTTGATGTCGTTGCGCAGGTTGCCGTCGCGGTCGTAGACCACGAACTGGCCGCCGGAGAAGTAGGTGCCGAGCTGCAGGACGATGGAATACTGGTAGTCCGGGTTGCTGTCGGTATCCAGGTGCCGGCCGATGAACGAGCCGGCCTTCATCCGGTTCACCTGCATGCGCCGGACGTAGAAGGCGTCGTCGCCCATCAGCTTGCGGAACAGGCTCATCACGTTGTCGTTGCAGACGCGCGGGATGATCAGCTCCGACAGCGCATGGTTGACCACCGTGGGACGGTCGCGGTCGGTCATGAAACGGGCCACGTAGAGGTCGTTCTCCTCGTCGGCGTCGCCGATCAGGATCTTCTCCCACGGCAGGGTCGAGTTGGCCAGGACCTGGTTCATCAGTTCCCAGTCCTGCTCGTCGTAGAGCGCGTCGCTGGGGGTGATATAGGCGCAGCCGTTGGCTGCCAGGCTCTGGGTGATCTGGGCAATCTGAGTATTCATGGGGTTTCCTGTGTGATCAGGCGGTAGCCTGGGATGCGGGTTGGTTGGTGTGGGGCTGGTTGGCGGCATCGGTCTCCGGAGCGAGCCGGGCATGGTTCTCGCGGTACCAGTCGACGATTCCGAACGGGTCCGACTGGCCGCGGCAGAGGTGGTCGCGCAGGATCAGGAAGTTCTCCCACATGCCCCAGGTCTCGGTCATCGGGCCGAACTTCGAGGGGCGCGCCTCGTTGGCCGCGCGCTCCGGCGCGATGCGCCAGAAGTTCACTCCCGGCTTGCGATGGTGGAAGTCGTGGCTGGGCAGGTCCTGCATGAAGGAGAACACCCGCAGCGGGATGTCGATCAGCAGCACGCCCAGGCTCCAGCGAACGAACGCCAGGGCGAAGGCCAGGCCCTGCTTGTCGGCCGGGTAGGGGCGGCCGAGGAAGCGTCCCCAGCTCAGCGAGCCGTAGTGCAGGAAGCGCGGCAGGCCGTGCTCGTTGCGGGCGAACCAGAGGTGCTCGGAGACGTGCTGGATCCACGACGAGTACTGGGTGAGGATGAAGATCGGGAACAGGTAGAACAGCGCGAATGCCTCCAGGTAGCCGCTGGCGTACACCAGGCCGAGCAGCGCGGCCCAGTAGAGCGCCCGGCTGACGCGCTCGTGGCGCGGGGCGGAGACGAAGCTGACGTCGAAGCGGAACTTCAGGTGCTCGAGGATCCGCGCCGGATGGAAGGGCGCGAGCACCAGGCGGGTCCAGAAGGCGCTCTCGGACATGCCCTTGTAGAAGCCGTGCTGCTTCATGAAGACCAGGTCGACGTCGTGCTCGGTATTGAAGGTGCGTACGCTGTGGTGTTCGTTCACGTGCAGCTTCACGTACTCGTCGCGCGGGGTGTGCAGGATCGGGATCGACAGGATCCACTTGCAGGTGAAGCGGGCCAGCGCCTTGTTCTCCAGGCTGGCGCCATGGGTGGTGTAGTGGAAGGTATGGAGGAAGCCGCGCTGGCGGTTGACCACCAGGCACATGATCAGCGCGCCCAGCAGGCACTTCAGCCACAGTGGCTGCTGCGAGGCGAGCAGTTGCTGGCCGTAGATCACCGCGAGGAAGAACACCGCGTAGCCCCAACTGATGTGCAGGTAGAGCTGCCAGGGCTTGAGCAGGGTGTCTTTCGGCCGTCGCGGCGGGCGGTCGTTCAGCGACTTGCCGGTGACCCAGGTCCAGAACGGCTGGCAGGGCAGGTCCTTGTAGGTACGGCGCACGTCGATGCCGTATCCGTACTTGGAGTATCGGGTCTTGAACAGTTCATCTTGCATGGCGCAGGCGCTCCCTCGTTACAGGTAGTCGGTTCGGATGTAGAGCGTCGGGACGGTCGCGAAGAACGAGTAGAACGGCTCCATCCGGTAGTGATCGACGGCCAGCACGACGAAGTTGTCGAAGCGCTCGCCGAAGAGTTTTCCCATCAATGCGTACTCGGCGGCCTGGGAGACGAAGCTGGCCCAGATCTGCTCGCGCGACTGGCTGGCGAACCATTTCTCGTAGAGCGGCAGGCGCGACAGGAAGATCGATTCCAGGGCCGGGTAGTCCAGCCCGGTCTGGCCGTAGTCGCCCTGTTCCAGGCGCTGGACGATCTCGCCGTGGGCCCTGTGCCAGCCGTCCTCGCCGCCGCACATCTCGAAGAACGAGCAGGTCGCGGCCGGGCAGGGCAGGGCCCCGGCGATCCGCTCGAGCTGGCGCTCGACCTTGCCGAGGAAACCCTCGCGGGTCTCGCCGGTGGCGGGGTTGCGGTTGAACGATAGGTACTCGAACTCGCCGCCGAGGATCGCGTGGCGGATTTCCACCTGGCGCGCCCTGGCCAGCTCCGCCACCGCCTGGCCGGCGCTGACCAGCTTGGCGCCGGCCAGGCCGGGCTGGTCGCCGACTCGCTCGAAGGTGTAGCGCGGCTTGCCCTCGGCATCGCTGGAGTGCGAGTAGTCCGGGCATACCGCGCTCACCAGGTGCAACGGACGGCCTTCGCCAGCGGCGCGCTCCAGCGCCTCAACCAGGCCGCGCAGGGCCCGCTCGCTGGGCGGCATGACGTTGCCGGCGGCCAGCCAGCGCTCGATGTCGCGAGCGTGGCGGTCGAGCTGCGGGATGTCCGGATGCTTGAGCTCCAGCTCGCTCTTGGCGTTGACCGCATCGGCCAGGAGCAGGGTGGTCAGGGACGGGATGCGTCCCTTGCTCTTGAATCGGTGGATGTTGGTGACCACCGAGTTGCCCTGGCGCAGCTTGAAGTCGAATTCCTGGTGGCGCGACTGGAGGATCAGGTAGAACAGGTAGTTGCTGAACGGCAGCTCGCGCGCGCCGTGGGAGATGCGCAGCTCCAGATACCTGCGTTTCAGTTCGCCGAGGCGCGTTTCCAGTTGCGCATAGGTATGGTCGGGGACCACTTCGGCGAGGGGGAGGCCATACGAGATGGATTTCAATATGTTCCGGCTGAGACGGGAATCGATGTCTGGAATCATGGCGTTCACCTGACGTCGGGCTTGACCAGGACGGGAGCGGGCTGGGTTTTTCCGGGGAGGCTGTGCACGTCGCGGAACAGCAGCATGTCGACGAACTGCTGCTCCTTGTCGCCGGCGAAGCCCTGCGGCTCGTCGATGCGGCGGGGGTTCTCGTAGGTGCCGAACAACATGTCCCAGATCGGGAAGTCGCTGTAGTTGCACTCGTGGCGGTCGCGCTGGTGGTGGATGCGGTGCATCTCCGGGCGCTGGAACAGGTAGCCGAGGACGTGCGGGGTGCGCAGGTTCGAGTGGTAGAACATCTCGCCGAGCGCGGCGAACATGATGTAGTAGGCGCCGGCCTCGATGCTGATGCCCATCACCACGTAGGCGACGAAGCTGCCCAGCAGCGAGTTGAAGACCATCTCGGTCGGATGCTTGTAGAAGGAGGTGAATACCTCGATGCGTTGCGGCGCGTGGTGCAACTGGTGGAACAGCCGCCAGAGCGTGTCGTTGGCGTGGCGCGCGCGATGCCACCAGTAGGTGACGAAGGTGTTGACGAAGTAGGCGGCGAAGCCGGCCAGCAGTGGTGGCAGGGCATCCGAGGTGTGCAGCAGGCTGTGCCCCATCATCCATTTGTTCCAGGTGATGCCGGCGAGCAGGGCGATCGACACCTGGACGATGTTGAGGAAGATCACCCGGGCCACCCAGGTGCTCACCTTGGGCAATTTCCAGCCGGGAACCAACTGTTCCAGCATGAAGATGAATAGCGCCACTCCGATCAAGTAATAAATCATATTTATCTCCTCTTCCTTAGGGGCGGACGCCATGCGGAACTTTCATCGATACGAAAGGCCAGCGTCCTGTTTATTGTCTGAAGCACTTCTCGGCAGGCTGCGGTTATCGCTTCGCTATATTCGGAAGGCGATCTCGGTCAGGCGTGGATAGCTTGTCCATGGTCGAATGGAGCGCTCTTTTTAATTGCCTCAGAATGCGCTTCGTGAAAATCGGCACGGACAATGAAATGCCTGGTCGAATTAAATTGTCACAGCCCGGCAGGGACAACCTGCCCTTCCGGGCAGGTATCTGCGGAGAGATAGGGGGGGAAGTATGTAGTTGCCATTTCTGGTCCCCGGGGAGCCTCGTCGACGAGGCCCGCCATGGGCCAAGGTTTGTTGTCGGGAGGCTCTCCCGACGACGATGGAGCGTGCGAGAAGAACAATGAGAAAGACCGCCGTGAGGCCCATCGGAGAGCCGTTCTACGGTTTCCGCAAAGATCCGGGGCGCCGTCCCCTCCAGCCCAGCGCAGTTCCTGCGCGGCGCCTCGTGTCCGTGCTCATCGAGAAGTTCTCTTCAGCCTCGTTTCGTCGTCGCCCGGCGGGCGGCGAATGGGCTCGACCTCGTCCGGAACACCCGCACAGGGCCGGTGGCGATATGTACTTCCAGGTCCGGCTTGATAAAGGGAATTGTCATGAGTGGATAAGACGGAAACAAAAAAGAATAAAAACGCTGAAGAACCGAATCCTGCCGGGATCGATTGTTGACTGGTGAAGCTGGCATGCATGATGAGAGAGAGGGATATCTCGAGGTTTTGTCAAGAATAACAACCGAGGAAGAGTTCTTCTCCCTGGTTCTCGAGATATGCGGTAATTATGGATTCGAATTCTTTTCATTCGGTGCGCGGGCGCCTTTCCCGCTGACCGCACCTAAATATCATTTCTTGTCCAATTACCCAGGGGAATGGAAAAGCAGATATATCTCCGAAGACTACACATCCATCGACCCGATCGTGCGCCATGGTCTCCTGGAATACACCCCGCTGATCTGGAATGGCGAAGACTTCCAGGAGAACCGTTTCTTCTGGGAGGAAGCGCTGCATCACGGCATCCGTCACGGCTGGTCGATCCCTGTCCGCGGCAAGTACGGGCTGATCAGCATGCTGTCCCTGGTGCGTTCCAGCGAGAGCATCGCCGCCACGGAAATCCTGGAGAAGGAATCCTTCCTGCTCTGGATCACCAGCATGCTGCAGGCTACCTTCGGCGACCTGCTGGCGCCGCGCATCGTCCCGGAAAGCAATGTGCGCCTGACCGCCAGGGAAACCGAGATGCTCAAGTGGACCGCGGTGGGCAAGACCTACGGCGAGATCGGCCTGATCCTGTCGATCGACCAGCGCACGGTGAAGTTCCATATCGTCAATGCGATGCGCAAGCTCAACTCCAGCAACAAGGCGGAGGCCACCATGAAGGCTTACGCCATCGGCCTGCTCAACTGAATCGACGCCTCGTCGCCTAGCGAGGCCGCCGCGCAAGCGTCCGGCCATTCACCGAATGGCCGGATAGCGTTTGCGCCGGTCGCCTGAGCGCAGCCTTCCCACCGGCAGCGTTTCCCCGCTGCCCCCTTCGCCATTGCGCCCGTCCTCCTGTTGTCCGGCACGCTAGTGCAACTTTCCGGGCGCTTGGCAAACCGGCCAAAGAATAGAACGGAATCGTTGCCCCACACCTGTAATTTTTAAGGGGTTATGGCTATTGCAAAAAAGCGTTTATAAGTTTGTCCCCTGTCAAATCTGGTTACAACTGGGTTTCAGGCGAAACATTCGGTCATGGCAATTCGGCATTAGTTGAAACTTTGGAGACGCTCCGAAGCGGGCAACTTTTGCCCGGAAAAAGCTTCACGGCAATTTCTCCGGCCTGTCATCCCGATGTCTTCTTTCCGGTATGAATGCCAGTCGATTCGAACTGGCGGAGATTCGCACCATGCGAGAGTACCAACGGTTGAAAGGGTTTACCGACAACCTGGAATTGCGTCGGCGCAACCGTGCCACGGTCGAGCACTACATGCGCATGAAGGGGGCCGAACGGTTGCAGCGGCACAGCCTGTTCGTCGAGGACGGCTGCGCCGGCAACTGGACCACGGAAAGCGGCGAACCCCTGGTTTTTCGGGGCCATGAGAGCCTCAGGCGGCTCGCCGAGTGGCTCGAGCGCTGCTTCCCCGACTGGGAGTGGCACAACGTGCGGATCTTCGAGACCGAGGATCCGAACCACTTCTGGGTCGAGTGCGACGGGCGCGGCAAGGCGCTGGTCCCGGGGTATCCGGAGGGCTATTGCGAGAACCACTACATCCATTCCTTCGAACTCGAGAACGGCCGGATAAAACGCAATCGCGAGTTCATGAACCCGATGCAGAAATTGCGTGCATTGGGAATAGCCGTTCCACAAATAAAACGTGACGGTATTCCCACCTGATTAATGTTTATTCCAATTCAAGAGGAGATATGACGATGCTCGATAATGCCATTCCCCAAGGTTTCGAAGACGCCGTGGAGTTGCGCAGGAAGAATCGCGAGACGGTGGTCAAGTATATGAACACCAAAGGCCAGGATCGCCTGCGCCGCCATGAACTTTTCGTCGAGGACGGCTGTGGCGGTTTATGGACCACCGATACCGGCTCGCCCATCGTCATTCGTGGCAAGGACAAGCTGGCCGAGCACGCGGTGTGGTCGCTGAAATGCTTCCCGGATTGGGAGTGGTACAACATCAAGGTCTTCGAGACCGACGATCCCAACCACTTCTGGGTCGAGTGCGACGGCCACGGCAAGATCCTCTTCCCCGGGTATCCCGAGGGCTACTACGAGAACCACTTCCTGCATTCCTTCGAGCTGGACGACGGCAAGATCAAGCGCAACCGCGAATTCATGAACGTCTTCCAGCAATTGCGCGCCCTGAGCATTCCGGTCCCGCAGATCAAACGCGAAGGCATTCCCACCTGAGGCCATCCTGGAAGGGGTGAACTATGGACGATCTATTGCAACGCGTACGGCGCTGCGAAGCGCTGCAGCAACCCGAATGGGGCGATCCGTCGCGCCTGCGCGACGTGCAGGCGTACCTGCGCGGCAGTCCGGCGCTGATCCGCGCCGGCGACATCCTGGCCCTGCGCGCGACCCTGGCGCGGGTCGCCCGCGGCGAGGCGCTGGTGGTGCAGTGCGGCGACTGCGCCGAGGACATGGACGACCACCATGCCGAGAACGTGGCGCGCAAGGCCGCCGTGCTGGAACTGCTGGCCGGCGCCCTGCGCCTGGCCGGCCGGCGGCCGGTGATCCGCGTCGGGCGCATCGCCGGGCAGTACGCCAAGCCGCGTTCCAAGCCGCACGAGCAGGTCGGCGAGCAGACCCTGCCGGTCTATCGCGGCGACATGGTCAACGGCCGCGAGGCCCATGCCGAGCAGCGCCGGGCCGATCCGCAGCGGATCCTCAAGGGCTACGCGGCGGCGCGCAACATCATGCGCCACCTGGGCTGGGACGCCGCGTCCGGGCAGGAGGCGAATGCCTCGCCGGTCTGGACCAGCCACGAGATGCTGCTGCTCGACTACGAGCTGTCGATGCTGCGCGAGGACGAGCAGCGCCGGGTCTATCTCGGTTCGACCCACTGGCCGTGGATCGGCGAGCGCACCCGCCAGGTCGACGGCGCCCATGTGGCGCTGCTGGCCGAGGTGCTCAACCCGGTGGCCTGCAAGGTCGGCCCGGAGATCGGCCGCGACCAGTTGCTGGCGCTCTGCGAGCGCCTCGACCCGCGCCGCGAGCCGGGGCGCCTGACGCTGATCGCGCGGATGGGCGCGCAGAAGGTCGGCGAGCGCCTGCCGCCGCTGGTGGAGGCGGTGCGCGCGGCCGGGCACCCGGTGATCTGGCTGAGCGACCCGATGCACGGCAACACCATCGTCGCGCCCTGCGGCAACAAGACCCGCCTGGTGCGCAGCATCGCCGAGGAGGTGGCGGCGTTCCGCCTGGCGGTGTCCGGCTCCGGCGGCGTGGCCGCCGGGCTGCACCTGGAGACCACCCCGGACGACGTCACCGAGTGCGTCGCCGATTCCAGCGGCCTGCACCAGGTCAGCCGGCACTACACCAGCCTCTGCGATCCGCGGCTGAACCCCTGGCAGGCACTCAGCGCGGTGATGGCCTGGTCCGGCGCAGAAGCGATCCCGAGCGCAACCTTCCCCCTGGAGACCGTGGCATGAGCGGCATTCCCGAAATCACCGCCTATCCCTTGCCGACCGCCCAGCAGTTGCCGGCCAACCTGGCGCGCTGGAGCCTGGAGCCGCGGCGCGCGGTGCTGCTGGTGCACGACATGCAGCGCTACTTCCTGCGCCCGCTGCCCGAGAGCCTGCGCGCCGGACTGGTGGCCAACGCCGCGCGGCTGCGCCGCTGGTGCGTCGAGCAGGGCGTGCAGATCGCCTACACCGCCCAGCCGGGCAGCATGACCGAGGAGCAGCGCGGCCTGCTCAAGGACTTCTGGGGGCCGGGCATGCGCGCCAGTCCGGCCGACCGCGAGGTGGTCGAGGAGCTGGCGCCGGGGCCGGACGACTGGCTGCTGACCAAGTGGCGCTACAGCGCCTTCTTCCACTCCGACCTGCTCCAGCGGATGCGCGCCGCCGGCCGCGACCAGTTGGTGCTGTGCGGCGTATACGCCCACGTCGGGGTGCTGATCTCCACGGTCGACGCCTACTCCAACGACATCCAGCCGTTCCTGGTGGCCGACGCCATCGCCGACTTCAGCGAGGCGCACCACCGCATGGCCCTGGAATACGCCGCCAGCCGCTGCGCGATGGTGGTCACCACCGACGAGGTGCTGGAATGAACGCCCTGCCCACATCGCTGTTGCAGCGCCTGCTCGAACGGCCGGCGCCGTTCGCCTTGCTCTACCGCCCGGAAAGCAATGGCCCGGGCCTGCTCGACGTGATCCGCGGCGAGGCGCTCGAACTGCACGGCCTGGCCGACCTGCCGCTGGACGAGCCCGGCCCGGGCCTGCCGCGCCATGACCTGCTGGCGCTGATTCCCTACCGGCAGATCGCCGAGCGCGGCTTCGAGGCGCTCGATGACGGCACGCCGCTGCTGGCGCTGAAGGTCCTGGAGCAGGAACTGCTGCCGCTGGAGCAGGCCCTGGCGCTGCTGCCGAACCAGGCGCTGGAACTGAGCGAGGAAGCTTTCGACCTCGACGACGAGGCCTACGCCGAAGTGGTCGGGCGGGTCATCGCCGACGAGATCGGTCGCGGCGAAGGCGCCAACTTCGTGATCAAGCGGCGCTTCCAGGCGCGCATCGACGGCTACGCCACGGCCAGCGCGCTGAGTTTCTTCCGCCAGTTGCTGCTGCGCGAGAAGGGCGCCTACTGGACCTTCATCGTCCACACCGGCGAACGCACCCTGGTCGGCGCCTCGCCCGAGCGACACATCAGCGTGCGCGACGGCCTGGCGGTGATGAACCCGATCAGCGGCACCTACCGCTACCCGCCGGCCGGGCCGAACCTGGCCGAGGTCATGGAATTCCTCGACAACCGCAAGGAAGCCGACGAGCTGTACATGGTGGTGGACGAGGAGCTGAAGATGATGGCGCGGATCTGCGAGGACGGCGGCCGGGTGCTCGGTCCCTACCTCAAGGAGATGGCGCACCTGGCGCACACCGAGTACTTCATCGAGGGCCAGACCAGCCGCGACGTGCGCGAGGTGCTGCGCGAGACGCTGTTCGCCCCGACCGTCACCGGCAGCCCGCTGGAAAGCGCCTGCCGGGTGATCCGCCGCTACGAGCCGCAGGGTCGCGGCTACTACAGCGGGGTGGCGGCGCTGATCGGCGGCGATGGCCAGGGCGGGCGCACGCTGGACTCGGCGATCCTGATCCGCACCGCCGAGATCGAGGGCGACGGCCGCCTGCGCATCGGCGTCGGCTCGACCATCGTGCGTCACTCCGATCCCCTGGGCGAGGCGGCGGAAAGCCGGGCCAAGGCTTCCGGGCTGATCGCCGCGCTGAAGAGCCAGGCGCCGCAGCGCCTGGGCTCGCACCCGCACGTGGTGGCGGCGCTGGCCAGCCGCAACGCGCCGATCGCCGACTTCTGGCTGCGCGGCGCCAGCGAGCGCCAGCAGTTGCAGGCCGACCTGTCCGGACGCGAGGTGCTGATCGTCGATGCCGAGGACACCTTCACCTCGATGATCGCCAAGCAGCTCAAGTCGCTGGGCCTGACGGTGACCGTGCGCGGCTTCCAGGAGCCGTACTCGTTCGACGGCTACGACCTGGTGATCATGGGCCCCGGCCCGGGCAACCCCACCGAGATCGGCCAGCCGAAGATCGGCCACCTGCACCTGGCCATCCGTTCGCTGCTCAGCGAGCGCCGGCCGTTCCTCGCCGTGTGCCTGAGCCACCAGGTGCTGAGCCTGTGCCTGGGCCTGGACCTGCAACGCCGGCAGGAGCCCAACCAGGGCGTGCAGAAACAGATCGACCTGTTCGGCGCCGCCGAGCGCGTCGGCTTCTACAACACCTTCGCCGCGCGCGCCTTGCAGGACCGCATCGAGATTCCCGAGGTCGGCCCGATCGAGATCAGCCGCGACCGCGAGACCGGCGAGGTCCATGCCCTGCGCGGGCCGCGCTTCGCCTCCATGCAATTCCACCCCGAATCGGTGCTGACCCGCGAGGGTCCGCGCATCATCGCCGACCTGCTGCGTCACGCGCTGGTCGAGCGGCGGCCCTGAGCCAGGAGAGCCCATGCACAGATATGTCGTGATAGACGCCTTCGCCAGCGAACCGCTGCAAGGCAACCCGGTGGCGGTGTTCTTCGACTGCGACGACCTCAGCGGCGAGCGCATGCAGCGCATGGCGCGGGAGATGAACCTGTCGGAGAGCACCTTCGTGCTCCGCCCGCAACAGGACGGCGACGCGCGCATCCGCATCTTCACCCCGGTCAACGAACTGCCGTTCGCCGGCCACCCGCTGCTGGGCACCGCCATCGCCCTGGGCGCCGAGACCGACAAGGACAGGCTGTTCCTGGAGACCAGGATGGGCACCGTGCCCTTCGCCCTGGAGCGCCAGGACGGCAAGGTGGTGGCCTGCAGCATGCAGCAGCCGATCCCCACCTGGGAGCACTTCAGCCGCCCGGCCGAGCTGCTCGCCGCCCTCGGCCTGAAGGGCTCGACCTTTCCCATCGAGGTCTACCGCAACGGCCCGCGCCACGTGTTCGTCGGCCTGGAGAGCGTCGCCGCGCTGTCCGCGCTGCACCCCGACCACCGCGCGCTGTGCGACTTCCCGGACCTGGCGGTGAACTGCTTCGCCGGCGCCGGGCGGCACTGGCGCAGCCGCATGTTCTCGCCGGCCTACGGCGTGGTCGAGGACGCCGCCACCGGTTCCGCCGCCGGGCCGCTGGCGATCCACCTGGCGCGCCACCGGCAGATCCCCTACGGGCAGCAGATCGAGATCCTCCAGGGCGTCGAGATCGGCCGGCCGTCGCGCATGTACGCCCGCGCCGAGGGCGCCGGCGAGCGGGTCTCGGCGGTGGAAGTGTCGGGCAACGGCGCGGCCTTCGCCGAAGGCCGGGCCTACCTGTGAACGGGCAGAACGGAGGAACGCCGTGATGGGCGTCAACGCGAACATTTCCGAGTCCCTCACCGGGACCATCGAAGCCCCTTTCCCGGAGTTCGAGGCGCCGCCGGCGAACCCCATGGAGGTGCTGCGCAACTGGCTGGAACGCGCCCGCCGCTATGGCGTGCGCGAGCCGCGGGCACTGGCCCTGGCCACGGTCGACGGGCAGGGCCGGCCGTCGACGCGGATCGTGGTGATCGCCGAGCTGGGCGAGCGCGGGGTGGTGTTCGCCACCCACGCCGATAGCCAGAAGGGCCGCGAACTGGCGCAGAACCCCTGGGCCTCGGGGGTGCTGTACTGGCGCGAGAGCAGCCAGCAGATCATCCTCAACGGCCGCGCCGAACGCCTGCCCGACGAGCGCGCCGACGCCCAGTGGCTGAGCCGCCCGTACCAGACCCACCCGATGTCGATCGCCTCGCGGCAGAGCGAAACCCTCGCCGACATCCACGCCCTGCGCGCCGAAGCACGGCGCCTGGCGGAAACCGACGGCCCGCTGCCGCGCCCACCGGGCTACTGCCTGTTCGAACTGTGCCTGGAGTCGGTGGAGTTCTGGGGCAACGGCACCGAGCGGTTGCACGAGCGCCTGCGCTACGACCGCGACGAAGGAGGCTGGAAGCACCGCTACCTGCAACCGTGACGACACCGCTGCGCCGGCGTTTCATGGCGGATAACCGCAAGCGGTTATTCGCCCTACGCGGCCTCGGAGCCCATCCAACCGCACGCGGTCATGCGTACCGCGGCCTCGGAGCCGGGTCGTAGGGCGAATGACGCCACCGGCGTTATCCGCCGCTGCGCCGGCGTTTCATGGCGGATAACCGCAAGCGGTTATTCGCCCTACGCGGCCTCGGAACCCACCCAACCGCACGCGGTCATGCGTCCTGCGCGGACTCGGAGTCCGGCCCAGACGATGTTCGGGGTTGGACGCCGTAGCCGAATGCCCGGCGCAATCCGCCGATCGCCTGTTGCCGATCCATGCCGCGCACGGCCGGTGGATCGGCGCGTTCGCAGAATTCGCGCCAGACGAACAGGGTCAGCTCGGCGCCATCGGTAAGGGGGTCGGCGGTCGGCACGCCGAACTGCTGGAGCGTCCGGTAGCGCGTGTCCTCCCAGAACAATTCCTCGACCCAGTCGTACAGTGGAATCAGGTGGAAATGCACCGGCAGGCCGGGCATGTGGCCGTAGCGGCCGACATAGATGCGTCGCGGCCGCAGCAGCGTGTCCATTTCGCGTTCGACCCTGGCCAGCAGCGGCCCGAATTCGGCGAGGGCCTGTTCCGGCAACTGGTGGAAGGCCGTCGCCAGTTGCCGCGAGCCGAGCATGCAGTAGCCGGGCAGGGCCGAGTCGATCCGCTGGTTCAGCGTCCAGTGGCGGGTCTGGTGGATGATCAGCTCGGGCGGGATATGCATGGACGGCGCTCCGCAGATGGGGCGCCCACTGTAACCCGTCGTCAGGGAAGATCCAGCCCGGTCTTGCGCCGTTTCATTTCGTCGATGCGTTGTCGCAGCGCCAGGCGCTGGGCTTCCGGCTTGGCCAGCCACCAGTCGCGCACCGCCGAGTTGTCGTAGCGCGTCAGCCAGGCGGGGAAGCGCGCCATCTGCGCTTGCGGAAAGTCGTTGGCGCGGCCGCGCAGGTAGTGATCGAAGAAACCCAGCACCAGGGCGTTGGGAGCCTGGATGAGGACTTCCGTCGGTGCCGAGCCGAGCAGCCCGTCGCGCAGCGGCCGGCGGATGAACAGCGGATTGTCGGTAAGCCCGGCATGGGCCGAATCGCGCAGTACCAGGCGATGAATGTCCTGGCGCTGGCCGGCGTGCTCGAAGCGTTCGTAGGAAAAGTCGTTGAAGCTTCTCGGGCGGGCCGGCGGTTCGATGCCGAACAGCCGGTAGAAGTTGCCAAGGTCGGCGTGCAGCATCAGCAGCGGTGCCGGGAGATCGCTATCGAAGGGCGCGAAGTCGAAGTCGCCGCCATCGAGGTTGACGGCCGCCGCGCAGCGTCGGTCGACCATGCAGACCGCGCCGGTGGCCGAGCCGCCGAAGGACATGCCCATCTCGCCGGTGTGCGCGAAGTCGCTGGCGGCCACCAGGTCGGCGACCCTGTCCGGGACCTCGCCGGCCTGCAGGCGGTCATGGACGAACAGGCGGTCGGCCAGCCATACCGGCGCGCTGAGGTTGACGGCGCGGTTGGCCGGGGCGGGCAGGTCGAGGGCGGTGTGCAACTGGCCGTCGAGGCGCTGGTCGAGATCGTCGCTGACATAGCCCTGGCGCATGGCCTGCGGCAAGCCGTCGTGGGCGGCCCGGCGCAGGTGTTCGACCAGCCCGGGGTCCATGGGCAGCAGCGTGCCATCGGGCAGGCGGGTCGGCGACGCGTCGCCGCTGTGCTGGATGGCGTAGACCGCGTAGCCGTGGCTGGCCAGTTCTTCCATCAGGGTCCAGTTGCCGCCGGCGAAGGCGCTGTAGCCATGGCTGTAGAACACCACCGGCAGGCGAGCGGAATCGTCGCGCAGCGGGGCGTCCGGATAGGAATTGGTGCGCAGGTGCTTGAGGTAGGCGAGCAACGGCGGAAAGCCGAGTATTTCACCGAAGCCCCGCGCGGTGCTGCGCGCCTCGCCTGGATCGAAATAGTGACGCGGCGCGGCGCCGGCGATCGGGCGTGCCGGGTACCAGGCGCGTACCAGCAGGCGCCGCGGCTGCCCGGCCGGGGTGCCGAGCAGGCCGGGCCGGCTGGGGTCATCCAGTTCGAAATCGCGCACGCCGACCGCATAGGGGCCGCTCGGCGCCGGCAGCGGCGCGACCGGGAACAGGTACAGCGCGGCGATTGCCAGCAGCACCAGCAGGCCGTACAGCGAACCGGTCCGGAACGGCAGGCCGCGCTCGGGCTTCCGGCGCAGGCAGGCGCCGAGCAGCAGGGAGAAACCGGCGAAGGCGCCGACGCCGGCTTGCCAGCGGTCGTCCCATGCAGCGTACAGGCCGGCGCCGAGCGCCAGCGTCGAGGCGAGCGCCAGCAGGCCACGGTGGCCGGGCAGGGCGGGTATCCACCAGGCGAGCAGGGCCGCCAGCAGGGTCGCGACCAGCAGCAGGTCGACAGCGGTCATGGTGCTTCGCTCCTCGTTTCCACGGGGCGCGTCGGTTGGCTCGGCCAGAACGCCGCCAGCGCCAGCAGCAGACCGACCAGCGCGTAGGGGGCGCGGCTGTCCAATTGGTGGAGCAGCGTGCCGAGCAGCGGCCCGCTGATCAGGCCGAAGCCATGTACGGCCACCAGGGTGCCGGCGGCGGCACCCTGTTCCTCGGCGCGCACGGCATTGGCGTTGAGCGCCGAGACTGCCGGGAATACCCAACCCATGCCCGCCGCGGCGACGAAGAAGGCCAGCCAGAGCAGCGGCGGCGAGTCGGCGAAGCACACGGCGGCGAAGCCGATGGCGGCGACCAGCCCGCCGACCCGGATCAGTCGCGGCGGTGGCCAGTCCAGGCGGCGCACCAGGAGCTGGGCCAGGATCAGCGCGACGCCCACTGCGGTCAGGGCGATGCCGGCCACCCGCGCGGCGTCGGCGGAATCCAGGCGCAGCCGGTCGAGGGCGAAGAAGCCCACGGTGATCTGCGCCACGGTGACGCTGAACATCGCCACGAAGCCCACCGCCAGCGGCCGCCGCAGGCGGCGGTCGCCGATCGCCAGGGCGGCGCCGCGGTTCGGCTGGCGACGCTCCTCGCGCGGCAGCCAGCGCCAGAGCGCCAGCAGGGCGACCAGGGGCAGCGCGCCGGTGACCAGCAACGGCAGGACCAGCCCGTGAGTCGCCAGGAGTCCGGCCAGCCCCGGCCCGATCACCATGCCTATCGCGCTGGCCGCGCCGAGTCCGGCCAGCGCCGCGGCGCGTCGTTGCGCCTCGACGTGATCGGCCACCAGTGCCGCCGTGCAGGCCGGCACCGCGGCGTAGAAACCGCCGGCGAGGCCGCGCAGGAGAACGATACCGGCGAAGGCGAGCAGGGTCGGCAACGTCCAGTGCAGGGCGAGCACGATGAACAGGCAGAGCGAGCCGTAGGAGAGGGCGAAGCCGGCCAGCCCGCCGAGCAGTATCCGCCGTCGCCCATGCCGGTCGCTGGCGATGCCCCAGGGCCGCGCCGCGAGCATCCAGGCGATGCCGCCGACGGTCACCGCGGCGCCGGCCTGCCAGGGCGCCAGGCCGAGCTTGCGGGCGAGCGGGCCGACCAGGGCGACGAAGGACATCACCGCGAGGGTGCAGACGAAGGTCTCGAACATCAGCGGACGCAGGTCCAGGGTGTTGGCGGAGGGCGGCGGGGTGGTCATCTCAGGGGTTCCTTCGGGTTCGCGGCAGGCGCAGCCAGACCCAGCCGACCAGCACCAGCGGAGTGCCCAGGGCGAGCCAGGAGAGCAGGTCGTAGAGGCCGTCGCCGAGCAGCGCCGAGAGCAGCCCGAAGAGGCCGAGCAGGGCCAGTAGCAGGGGCCAGCGGAAGATCATCCAGAGACCGCGCCTCATGCCTTGCCCTCCGTCGCCAGGCTGCCGTCCGGCAGTTCCGCCAGGCGCTTCTCCAATGGCGTCTTGCGTCGGCCGAGCCAGAGGTAGAGACCGCTGGCGAGGATGACGATGCTGACGAGGTCGAGCAGCGCCCAGACGATCTTCAGCGGCATGCCGCCGTAGTCGCCGAAGTGCAGCGGCTGCGACAGCAGGAGCGTCTTCACGTACAGCGGCATCTCGCGCATGTCGGTGAGTTCGCCGCTCTGCGCGTCGATCAGTGCCGGCTTCAGCAGGCGCTCGGTGAGCGGCGTGTTGCCGCGCATGAACACCGCATAGTGATGCTGGCTGCTGAACTGGGTGCCGGGGAAGCCGACGAAGCTGACCTCCATGTCCGGCGCCGCCCGGCGTGCCGTGGCCAGGGCCGCGTCGAGCGAGCCGAGGCGCTGTAGCGGCGGCGCGTCCTTGTAGGGCGCGGTCATTTCCGCCAACTGCCCGCCTTGCCAGAGCATCAGGATCGGCAGGGCCAGGGTGTTGATCACTCCGGTCACGCCGACCACCAGTACCCAGGACAGGGTGACGATGCCCAGCAGGTTGTGCAGGTCCAGCCACTTCAGGCGACGGCTGCGTTCGGCGCGTACCGTGGCGAAGTCCAGCTTGCGCATGAACGGCGTGTATACCACCACCCCGGACACCAGCGAGGCCACCAGCAGCAGGCCCATCAGGCCGAGGAACAGGTAGCCGGGCAGGCCGAGGAACAGGTCGGTGTGCAGCTTCAGCATCAGGTACATGAAGCCGCCCGGCGGCGGCAGCGCGTCGAAGAATTCCCCGGTGCGCGCGTCGAACGGCTGCATGTGGCCGTTCTCCGGCGGCGGTACCAGGCTCGGCGCGCTGATCACCAGGCCCAGCGGGTCGTCCTTTTCGAATACCAGGAAGCGCACCACTTCGCCCGGCCGGGCGGCCAGGGCGCGGGCGATCACGTCGTCGTAGTCGATGCGCGGCGACTCGGCGGTGAGCGGCTCGAGCTGCGGATGCGGCTCGAAGTAGTGCTCGATCTCCTCGTGGAAGATCAGCGGCAACCCGGTGAGGCAAAGCATCAGCAGGAAGATCGTGGAGATCAGGCTGGTCCATTTGTGCACCAGGTACCAGGTGCGCAGGGTTTTCGCGGTCATTGGCTGGTCATCGGCGGTTTCTGGTTATGGTGGGGCGGACTCAGAAGTCCGCCGTGAGGGAAAGGGAAAGGGTGCGCGGCGAGCTGATCGACAGGTAGCCGTTGGCTGCGGTCCAGTAGTCCTTGCCCAGTGCGTTCTCCAGGTTGGCGCGCGCCACCAGCGGCTTGCCGGCGACCTGGAAGGCGTAGGCGGCGCCGAGGTCGACGCGGTTCCAGTGCGGCACGGCGAGGGCGTTGGCGCTGTCCACATAGGCCGAGCCGGTGTAGATCCAGCGGCTGTCGAGGGTCAGTCCGTCGACGAACGGGGTGTCCCAGCTGACCCCCAGGTTGGCCTGGCGGCGGGCCACGCCGGGCGCGTCCTTGCCTTCGCTGGCAGGGTCGCCGGTCTTGTTCTGCTCGGGCTTGATGTAGGTGGCGCCGGCCATCACCCGCACGCCGTCCAGCGGTTCGCCATAGAGGCTCAGCTCCACGCCGCGGTTGCGTTGCTCGCCGTCGGCGCGGAAGACGTTGCTGGCGTCGGTATAGGCGTTCGGTTTCCTGATCTCGAACAGCGCCAGGGTGGTGGTGAAGCCGCCCAGGTCGTACTTGGCGCCGATCTCGTATTGCTCGGCCTTGTACGGTGCCAGCACCTGGCCGGCGTTGGCCGCGGTCATCGGCGCCGCCTCGCCCTGGCTGAGGCCCTGGATGTAGTTGGCGTACAGCGACAGGTCCTGCAGCGGCTTGACCAGCACGCTGGCCATCGGCGTCCACACGTGCCGCTTGTCGTGGCTGGTGCGCGCGCCGCTGGTCTGGTCGTAGTTGCGCGACTCGATCTGCTGGCGGCGCACGCCCAGGGTGACCTGCACGCGATCCTCGAGGAACGACAGCCTGTCGGCCAGCGCCACGCCGCCGAGGTCGGTTTCATTGGTCTTCGGAATGCTCCCGTCGAGGCTGGAGAAGTCCGGCAGCGGCGTATGCGGCGAGGTCTGGTAGAGGTTGCCCGGCTGCATCCCGGTGAAGGCATAGACCATGCCCAGCCGTTCGTGCAGGCGGTTGGCGCTGAGCGTCCAGTCGTGGCGGAGCGGGCCGGTGTCGAAGTTGCCGCGCAGGCCGACCTCGGCGGAATAGGTGCGGCGGTCGCCGCGCTGGCGTGCCAGGCTGTTGACGATATCGCCCTGGTTGCCGACGAGGATGCTGTTGGCGGCGATGGTTTCGTAGTTGCTCTGGCGGCCGCCGATGCTGGCGAACGCCGTCAGGTTGTCGGCGAGGTCGTACTCGCCGCGGTTGACCATGGAGTAATCCTCCTGGTCCAGGTAGGAATCGCGCAGGCCGAAGCGTGTCTTCGAGTCCGGGGCGTGGGGGATGTGGGTGGTTCCCGGGCCGGTCAGCAGCGGGCGCACCACGCCTTCCAGGCTTTCCTTCTGGTACAGCAGGTCGCTGGACAGGCGCAGGCGCTCGCCACGGAAGTCCAGGCCCAGGGAGAGCATGGGAAACTCGCGGCTCTGATGGTCGACGGCGGTATCGCCGTTGCGGTAGACGCCGTTGAAGCGCACGCCGAAGGCGTTGTTCTCGCCGAAGCGCCGGCCGATGTCGAGGTGAGTGCCGAGCTGGCCGCGCTGGGTCCAGTCGACGCTGACGCGGGTCAGCGGCTGGTCGTCGGCGCGCTTGGGCACCAGGTTGATGGTGCCGCCGACGCTGCCGCCGGGGGAAATCCCGCCGAGCAGGGCGTTCGGTCCCTTGAGCACTTCCACGCGCTCGGCGAATTCGATCGGTACCCGCCAGAACGGCAGCAGGCCATAGAGGCCGTTGAAGGCGACGTCGGCGTTCTGCACGCTGAAGCCGCGAATCGTGTAGCTGTCCACCAGGTCGCCGCGCCCGCCGACGACCCGCACCGACGGATCGTTGGCCTGTAGCAGGTCGGCGACGCTGCGCGCCTGCTGCTGCTCGATGGTCCTGGCGGTGTAGCTGGTGATGCTGAATGGCGCATCCATCACGTCGGCGTTGCCCAGCATGCCCAGGCGCGCGCCACGGGCCACCTGGCCGCCGGCGTACTCGGCGGGCAGGGTCTCGGCACCGGCGGCCTGGGCGGTGATCAGCGAGGATTGCAGTTCCAGCGCGCCATCGGTGGCTGCCGGCACCAGGGTGTAGCTGCCATCGCTGCGCTGCTGCAACTCCAGGCCGCTGCCCAGCAGCAGGCGGTGCAGCGCCTCGACCGGCGCGTAGCGGCCGCGCAGGGCGGCGCTGCGGCGACCCTCGGTGAGCGCCGGGTCGAACGCCAGGGATACCCCGTTGTCGCTGGCGAAGGCCGACAGGGTACGGCCGAGCGGGCCGGGGGCGATGTCATAGCTGCGCGCCGAGCTGGCGGCGGGCGCCTCGGCGGCAAGCAGGGCGGGGGCCGCGCCGGCGAGGGCGAGGGTCATGGCGGCGGCGTGGATGGCCAGGGACAGCGAACGGGGGCGAAGCGTGCGTACGGGCATGTACAGGGTTCCTCGTGGTCTCTGCGGACCTTGGGTCGGGGCGGATTCCTCTACTTGCCAGCCGAGAAGGAAAAAGGTCTCAGGTCGAGGCGGTTATTTTTCTGCGGAGCACGGTATGTCGATGGCAACGTCTGTTCCGGCGCAACCGCGGACGGCCTGCCGGGGTGGACGCGAGGGGGCGGTTGCCACGGGGATGGCGGCCGCGCCGTCACGCCGGCACCAGGCTGATCCAGTAGTCGGTCACCCCGCGCACCTTCAGCGGATAGGTGGCCTGCAGCATGCCCAGCGTGCGCCGCAGGTCCAGCAGCGGATAGGCGCCCGACACCGCCAGCCTGGCCAGTTGCGGGTCGCAGCGCAGTACGCCGCGACGGTAGCGGGCGAGTTCGGCGAGCACCTCGGCCAGCGGCATCCGGTCGGCCATCAGCATGCCGCGGGTCCAGGCGTCCGGCAGGCCGTCGAAGGCCAGCCGGCGCGCTTCGCCGTCGGCGCCCAGGCGCATCGACTCGCCGCTTTCCAGCCAGCGCCCGCGTCCGTGGAGCGGGCTCAGTTCGACCCGCCCGGCGAGTACCGCGACCCGGGTCGCGGCCATCTCCTGGCGTACGTTGAAGCGGGCGGCACCGGCATGCAGCCGCGCTTCGGCGGTGGCGACGCGGAACGGACGCGGGTCGGCGCGGCTATCGACGAAGATCTCGCCGCGCAGCAGGCGTACCAGCCGCTGGCTGGCGTCGAAGGCCAGGTCCACGGCGCTGTCGGTGTTCAGGGTCAGCAGGCTGCCGTCGGGCAGGGTCAGGCGGCGCTGTTCGCCGACGCCGGTGCGCTGGTCGGCCAGCCAGTCGCGCAACGGTTCGGCCTGCCAGGTGGCGAGCCCCAGCGAGGCGCCGCCGAGGACTAGGGCGAGGTGCTTGATCGCGCGCCGCCGGTCCAGCCCGCGCTCGCGGCCGAGGGTCGGCAGGGCCAGCGCCGGCGGCAGTCGGCCGAGGCATTGCAGCAGGCGCTCGGCGCGCTCCCAGGCATGGGCGTGCTGCGGGCTGCGCTGCCGCCACTGGGCGCAGGCCTGGCGCGTGTCGTCGGTGCAGCCGCTGTCCTGCAGGCGCACCAGCCACTCGGCGGCCTCGTCGAGGATCGGCGAGGGAATCCGGCCTTCGTCCGCGGCGTTCATTCCATCAGCTCCAGGCACTGGCGGAAGGCCTGCTGCATGTAGCGCTTGACCGAACCCAGGGACACGCCCAGGCGCTCGGCGATGGCTTCGTACTTCAGGCCTTCGATCTGCGCCAGGAGAAACGCCTGGCGGACCCTGTCCGGCAGGCTGCCGAGCAGGGCGTCTACTTCATGCAGGGTTTCCAGCACCATCAACCGCTGTTCCGGCGGCGGCGCGAGGTCTTCCGGGAGGTTGGCCAGGGCATCGAGGTAGGCGCGCTCCAGCGACTGGCGCTGGAACCAGTTGATCATCAGCCCCTTGGCGACGGTGGTCAGGTAGGCGCGCGGTTCGCGCGCATCCAGTACCCGGCGCGAGGCGAGCAGGCGGGCGAAGGTGTCCTGGGCCAGGTCGGCGGCGTTTTCCGCGCAGCCCAGGCGTCGCCGCAACCAGCCTTGCAGCCAGCCATGGTGGTCCTGGTAGAGATGGCTCACAGCGTCGTGCAGGGAGGCGTCGGCCGGCGGCATGGAGGGGGTCGCTGTTGTAATTGAGAATGAGTCTCATACTACTTACAGCGAGGGCATGCCTACAAGTCCCCCGGATCGGCGGCGCAGCGCCTCAGGCGTTTTCCAGGCCGTACTGGAAGAAAGCCATGTCGGCCAGGCGCCCGGTGGGGTAGAGGAGCCCCTTGCGGGCGGTCTCCAGGCGCGGGAACGACAGCCTTTCTTCGCCGATCAGGCGGTGCAGCGCGGTGAGGGTCCCGCCGTTGACGCTCGTCAGGCCCCGGCGTGGATACAGCGCGCGACAGGCGGCCACGTAGTGGCGGTCGAGGGCGGGAAACTCGCCCCAGACGCCGAGCAGGATCTTGCTCTTCAGGGTGTCGGTCCAGCTCACCCGGCTGCTGAGGGCGTCCATCGACCCGAGTACCGTTTCCAGCAGCTTGCGGTTGTGCGCCAGGCGCGCGCCGTTGCCGGCGAAATCCACCAGGGACAGCTCGAAGAGTTCCGCTCCGGCACCGCTGAAGAGCTGCCGGGCCAGCGCTTTCATCAGGTCCAGGTTGCTGTTCTGCAGCAGTCCCGAGGAGCCACGGAACATGCCCCAGTTGGCCAGGTAGAAACCCAGGTGCAGGGCGGTGGTGTCGAGCTGTTCGGGGGCGGTCAGGTCGTCCCAGCTGCGACTGGGGTCCCAGACATACTCCCAGAGGTACTCCCAGGCCCTCAGGCGCGGGTATTCGTTGCCCGGGGCGGGCGCCAGGCTGGCGTAGTAGCGGTGGACATAGCGGGCGGCATCGAAAGCCATGCGTTCGTTCCCTGGCGGCTTGGAAAGACGGCATGGTAGAGCGTGTGATATCAAAAGGCCATATCGCTGTTCGCAGGGGACGCCTTAGCGCCCCCGCGGAGCGGCCTCAGGTGTTATTGCAGCCCTTGGCGATGGAGTCCTCGTTGGAGGTGTACGGCCGCGAGGGTTCCAGGTTCCACTCGGGCTTGTTGCGGGCGACGTTGAAGTGGCAGACCAGTTGTCGGCGCATGCTGCCGATATTGCTGTCGCGGTTGTCCGGGTTGTCCTTCCATTCGCTGTCCAGGTAGTGGTCGACCACCAGCTCGTTGAAGAAATTGTTGGTCTGGTTGTCCTGGATCTTGCGCCCGCAATCGGTCGGTACCACTTCCAGGGTCATGATCTTCTTCCTGAAGCCCGGATCGTCGCGCTCCACCCAGGTGGCGCTTTCCACATAGCGCTCGCAGGCATTCTTCTCGCTGGTCGGGTAGATCGCCTGCTTACGCCCGTCGTAGGCGAACTGCGCGTCCTGCTGGCGGGTCTGCGGCAGTCGCATGTTGATGATCGGGAGGAATGCCTGGACCGACTGATACCACTGGATCTGGTTGAGCCGAGCGCCCTCCAGGCCGGCGTCCTCGGTGTAGAACGCGGCGAGGATCGACGGCGACTTCGGCGGGTTTTCCTCCCACTTGGCCAGGCGCAGTTCGTTCTGGGTGGTGAAGGATTCGTCGGCGATCTGCGCCATCGCCCGGATGCTCTGGTAGAAGGCCGGGCCGGCGGCGGTATTGCGCTCGTCGCGGACGTCGAAGGAGCACTGCCGCGAATGGTCGCCGCGGTTCTGCCGGTAGTTCGCCGCCCACTGCTCGGCGGTGCTGACGTTGATGTCCTGGCAGGACTTCTCGACGCTGTTCGGCGTGCGCCGCGAATCGGTGCAACCCTGCTGGGCGCGGTCGTCGGTGGCGGCGTCGATGGGGAAGGAACAGAGCACCGCATAGTCTTGGTGGTCCTTCGGATTACCGAAGATGGTGTCGAAGATGAAGCCACTCTTCAGGCCATAGGCGAGCTTGCGGTACTTGGCGTCCTTGCGCAGGTAGGAGGCGGAGACGCCGCCGCTTTTCTGGCTCTTCGGACTGATGCTGTAGAACATGTAGTCGGTCGAAGGCCAGGTGGCGCGGAACAGCACGCCGGAACAGAGGAATGCCGGCTTCGACGGTCCGCCGCAATCCTGGCGGGTGTCGTTGTACAACTGGTTGAGCCGGGCGACCACGTCGTTGCCCCGGTCGGCCTGGGCCGCGGGTGTCAGCGCCAGGCCGGCGGCGGCGAGAAGGTAGAGAAAGGTGGATCTGCTTCCGTTCATGGGATGGACTCCACGCAGGTTCGAAGGAGCGGGCCGGGGGCGGCCCGGTTGGTCCCGATGGGGACGAGCGCGACGGGCGGATCGCGGGGGATGAAGCGCTTGCGACGGCATGGCCGTCGGCGTTGGGACGTCAGTGGGACGTGGTGGCCCCAGTCTGCAACCGGGCGCTGCCGGGAATGCCGGGCGACCCCGGCGGGCGCTGGGCGGCGGGGGCCTGCCGAGCGCGTGGGGGAAGTCGCTCGAGGGAGGCGGTGAAGACCGCCGGCGGAGATACGAACAGGGTGGGTAGCGGGGCGGATACAGCGTCGATTCCGTTACGCATCGCAGGCCTCCTTTGCGCCGCGCCGATGGGCTTCCGTCTTACCGTTCGAGCCTAGAAGCGCGGGCCGCGCCGCTCCAGCGGCGGGGTGGCTAGCTAGCAAGGGGGATTAATGCATTCGCAACGGCGCTCGCTGCGATGCACCGTGGTCCGGCATCCACAGGCCACGCCGCTGCCAGGCAACTGTTCCTGGCCGCGCCTGTTGGCGGCGGCGTCGCCCTGCAAGCGCCAGGTATCGGGGCTCCGCCGTCAGTCCATGTCGCCGCCATGGTGCGCGGACTGCTCCAGGAGGCTGCCCTTCGCCGTCCTGCCCCTCGCTTCCGGCGACAGCCGGGTTGCCTGCAAGGCGAACCAGAGGGTCGCCACATCGGCGGTGCTGTCCAGCGAGCGACCGCTGATTTCCTCGATGCGGCGTATCCGGTAGACCAGGCTCTGCTTGTGTATGTGTAGCCGCTGCGCGGCGTTCAACCAGGACCTGTTTTCCTCGAGAAAGACCTGCAGCGTGTATAGCAGTGCAGAGCCATTGGCCGCGTCATAGTCGTGGAGGGCGCCGAGGACCAGGCGGAACGCCCGCTCAGCCTCGGCGAGGCTTCTGGGTAGCCAGGGCGCCTCGTCGTCCAGTTCCGCGTAGCGACACAACGGCCGCCGGGAATGGCTGTGGGCCAGGGCCAGGCGCGCTTCGCGCAAGGCCTCGGCGCAACGTTCGGCACGACGGAGCGGAGCGCTCACGCCCAGCGAGCTGTCCAGGGCTTCCTGCAGTGTCGAGGCGAGGCCGGCCTGGTGCAGCAGAATGATTTCCTGGCCTTGCGCGCGAACCAGCAGGCGTGAGTCGTGGCCCCGGAAAAGACCGATAGGGTCGGTCGCGAGCCCCTCGGAACTTGCCACGGAAACGACTGCATCGTCGAGATCGAGCCCGGGCAGCAGTTCCTCCAGCCGCTCCTCGGCTTGTTCCCGGTATAGCCGTCGTTGCAGCAGGTCGTCGAGCAATTCCGAACCCAGGCGCAGGTGGCGTTCGCTTTCGACGCGCAGCCGTTCGATCTCTATGCCGAGCACTGCCGTCAGGTGGTGCAGGAGACTGTAGTCCGGCAGCCGCTCGCCCAGGGCTATCAGCAGGCAGTTCCGGTCGGAAGGAATGCCGATGCTGAGCGCTTCGCCTTCCGCGAGCGGATGGCGAAGGACCATCGGCTGCGGCTCCGCCTGCTCGCGACGGCGGTTGCGCAGCGCGTCGGCCAACTCCGCGGGCAGCCCTGGCAGGCCTGGCTGCCAGGCCGCCAGGGTGTCGGGAACGATGAGGTAGAGGCTGCTTCGCACGTCCTTGCCGAGGCGTTGCAGCAGCGCCGGCAGGCCCAGTCCCTGCATGCTCAACCGGGCGCTTTCGTATATCCGGGCCAGGGCGTTGCGGCGCTCGTATTCGTCTTTCTGTCCCGCATCGACGATGGCCCGGGTCACGGCGGCGAAAGGGACGCCGTAGTGGGTGAGAATCAACGGGAAGCCCAGGGCCTCGGCCGTCTCGCGCAGGGCATCGAGGTCGCTCGGGGCTTCCATGTTCTCGCCGATCATCATGCCTGCCAGGCCGGCCTCGGCCAGTCTTCGGACGTAACGCCGTTGCCGCTCGGCCTCGCTCGGTATGCCCAGCCCGGTGGTCATCAGCAGGTCACCCTCGCCGAGCCATTCGGTGGGGTCGTCGAGTTCGCAGACATGCGCCCAGCGAACCGGGCGGTCGAGGCCGCCGGCTCCGCTCAGCAGGCGCGAACGGAGTTCGGGGAGGGCGATCAGGTGGCGGATGCTCTGCGGCATGTCCAGGAAACTCCAGGCATGGGCCTTCAGTGTAATCGCCCCGGGCGCAGGCAGCGCGCCCTGTCACCAACTGGCGGGCAGCATTCCCAGTGCCGAGGCGATCGCGTAGACCCCGCTGGAGGCGAACACCAGGACGATCAGCCCCTGTATCAGCGGATGGGCATACCAGCCGCAGCTGAATGCCGGCAGTTGGTCGCCGTGGCGCCGCGCCGCGTTGAGCAGGAGGATGGGGATGATGCCCATCAGTACGCCGCCGAAGGTACCGGCGAAGTACAGCGCGTTCACGAAGCCGCCGAGCCCCGCATAGGCCAGCAGGAACGGCGGGACCGAGACCGCGGCGAGCACCGCCAGGCGTTTGCGCCGGTTGTTTTCGCTGCCCAGGCGGAAGTGGTCGAAGATATTGGTGAACAGGCACCCGCCGAGTCCCCAGTAGGAGGTCAGCATCGCCAGCAAGGCGAAGGTGTTCGCCACGTAGTAGGCCCATTGGCCGAGGGAGCGTCCCCAGCTCAAGGTCGCCACCTCGCTGAGGTTGTCGGGGCCGACCAGGGCGATGACCGAGGCAGGAATGGCCGCCACCAGCAGGAAGGTCAGCAGCATGCCGACCACGATCAGGCGCGGCACGCGCGCGGGGGTTGCCAGGTTGCCGCGCACCAGCTCCGGAACCAGGAACTGCGCGCCGAACACGAAGACCGCCAGGTTGAACACTGGAACCACGTATTGCCACTGGCTCTGCCAAAGGTGGGCGAGACGGGCGTCGTCGTGCATCAGGGTAGCGCCGATGAGGATGCAGACGATGGCCACCATGCCGGCGCTGATCAGCTTCTCGCCCACGCCGAGCGCCTTCAGGCCCAGGTAGAGCACCAGCGCCGAGGGGACGAAGAAGATCAGGCTGCCGACCTCGCGCGTGAGGCCGTACTGGCCGAAGAACTCGAGCATGATGTTGCCGCTGCCGGTCATGTAGGCGACCAGGGCCCCGTAGCTGTTGGCCGCCACCGCGATGAAGATCAGCCAGCCGCCGAGCGGGCCCAGGTAACGCCGGGAGAGGCCGCTGAGCTGGTTGTTGCCGCGGGTTCTCAGGCAGGCTTCGGTCACGTAGAGCATGGTGACGATGCAGAAGAGGCAGGTCAGGGCCAGGCATACCAGCAACGGCACGTAGCCGACCTTGCGGGCGGCGTAGGCCATGCTCAGCACGCCGGCGCCGATGTTGGTGCCGATGATGATCGCGATCGTCTCGAGCGAGCCCAGGGGATGGGCCTTGAGGCCCGATGCGTTGTCGTTCGCTTCTCGCATACCCATTTCTTGTTTCCTCTGTCAGGGCGGTGGAGTTCGGTTCTTCGGGGTCAGTCGAAGATCAGGTAGGTCTTGCGCACGGTCTGGCGGATGTCCCAGGTGCCCTGGGTGGTAGCGGCGAAATAGAGCGCGTCGCCGGCGCGAAACTCCACGGCCTGGCCTTCGTCCGGGGTGAAGCGACCTTCACCGCTGACGATGTAGCTGTACTCGGCCTGCTCGACCTGTCGGCGGAAGCGCCCCGGGGTGCATTCCCAGATGCCGGTCACGCCGTTGCCGTCGGCGAGCGGGCGGTGGGCCGCGGTACGGGTCAGGGCTACCGGTTCGCCCAGGGGCTGGCCGACGGGCGTGGGCGAGGTGAAAGGACTTTCGTCGTCGAGACGGATGAGCGAAGGGTTCATGCCATGGGCTCCTCAGGATTTGTCTTCAAGGCCGGCGGGGGCGAAGCGCGCGAGAAAGCGGTCGGTGGCCGAGGGCGCGGTACCGGCGAGTTCCGCGCGTTCCTTGCGCAGGACGGCGTTGCGCACCAGGGAGCCACCCAGGTAGCGCAGCGGCTCGGGGGGGAAGCTCCGGCAGCGGCGTTCTACCAGCGGACAACGGCTCCACGGGTCGTCGCGGCCGAGGGCGAGGCTGGCGAGGATCCGCCCGCCCAGGCGGCTCGGTCCCACGCCGTTGCCGCTCCAGCCGATGCCGTAGTGGATGTTCTCGTGCAGGCGGCCGAAGACCGGCAGGCTGTCGTAGGTACGGTCGATGGGGCCGGACCAGCCGTCGACCAGCGGGATGTCGCCTAGCGAGGGATAGGTGCGGCGGAAGTCGGCCTCGGTCAGGGCCAGGCTCTCCCGGTCGACGTCGAATACCCGGTCGATGCGCGAACCGTAGCTGATGGCGCCGGTGCCCTTGCCGAAGGCGATGCGCCCGTCGCGGGTGGTGCGGTAGTAGTCCACCATCAGTTGGGAATCGGTGATGGCTTCCCCGCCGGTCCAGCCGATTCGCTCCAGCCGTTGCGGTATCGCCTCGGTAACCGCGATGGAACTGTTCACCGGCACGATCAGCCTGGAGAGCCTGGGCAGGGCGGCCGACCAGGCGTTGGTCGCGAGAACCACCGCCTTGGCCTGAACCCGGGCCCCGGCGCTCAGCAGCTGTGCCGGCTGGCCGGGAACGATCTGGCTGACGCCACAACGCTCGTGGATTTCCACGCCGAGGGCCAGCGCCACGCGGCGCATGCCTTGCACCAGCAAGGCTGGTTGCACGGTGGCATTGCTGCGCTCGAAGACCCCGGCGAGATGCACCGGCGAACCGGTCCGGCGTGCCACTTCGCTGGCGTCGAGGCGTTCGAAGGGACTGACGCCGAGCCGTTCGCAGGCGGCGAGGGTATCGTTCCAGGCGTCGAGGTGGCGCGCCGTGGTGGCGGTCCACAGCCAGCCCTTCTGCTGGAAGTGCGCATCGATGTCATGCCGCGCGCAGAACTCCCCGAGTTCCTGGATCGCCCGCTCCGCGCTTTCGCCAAGGAAGCGCGCCTGCGCCTCGTTGCAGAAGCCCAGCAAGGTGCCGATCTTCGGCCACCAGGACATCACGAAACCACCGTTCCTGCCGGAAGCGCCGCCGCCGCAGACGTCCTGCTCCAGTAGCAGGACCCGTGCGTCCGGCTCCAGTTGCTTGAGGGTGATGGCGGTCCAGAGCCCGACGAAACCGCCGCCGACTATCGCCACGTCCGCCGAGTGGGTGCCGACGAGGGGGGCGCAGGCGGCGTCGGCCAGGTCGGTCGAGCGCATCCAGTGGCTGGGGGTCAGGGGAGGGGTGAGCGTGAGTTTCATGGCGCGGGTCCGGGGTCGCTGAATCTGGAGCAAGGGTGGCGAGCGGCGCCGTCCGCGACAATTGGACGCAACTAGGAATCGAGAAGGTGCTCTCGTACGATCGTATGAGTCTTGTGAAGAGCAGGCCTGGTCGGGACTGCCCGCCCTGTCCGAGCGAGCTGGCAGGCCCGAGCGGCGCCGCTGAACCGGAGGCTCAGGCGTCGCGCAGTTCGAAGGCGGGAAACAGCTCTTCCAGTTCTCGCCATAGCTGCGCAGCGCCCTGCGGCGCGGGCTTCGCGAGAAGCTGCGGATCGAGCTGGCGGGCCGGGCGCGCCAGTTGTACGGCGAAGCGCTCCACGCCCATCGCGCGCAGGCGCGTCGCCAGGCGCCAGAGGCGTTCGCTATCGAACAAGCCCCAATGCACCGTGGTCCGGCATTCGTAGGCCACGCCGCTGTCCAGCAGGCATTCCAGGCTGCGCCAGTTGGCCGCGCCGCTGCCGTCCACGCCGGTAATGGCGGCGACGTCCTCGGCCGGCGCCTTGACGTCGAAGCCCACCCAGTCGCTCTGCGCCAGCACCCGGGCGAAGGCGCGGGGGTTGATGCCGGCGCTGTGCAGGCCGACGCGGAAGCCCAGTTCGCGGACCGTGCGCATGGCGTCGCCGAGGGCCGCCTGCAGGGTCGCCTCGCCGCCGCTGAAGACCACCGCCTGCAACAGGCCCTGGCGTCGGCGGAGGAAGTCGAGCAGGCGTGGCCAGGGGATTTCCTCCGCGCCGCGCGGCGCGATCAGTTCCGGGTTGTGGCAGTAGCGGCAGCGCCAGGCGCAGCCCTGGCAGAACAGCACGCAGGCGAGCAGGCCGGGGTAGTCGAGGGTGGTCAGGGGCACCAGGCCCCCGACCCTGAGCGTGGCGCTCATCGCGTCTCGCGGAAATGGCGGCGTTCGCGATGCTCGGACTGCTTGCCGGCATTGAACGCTGCCACGGGACGGTGGTAGCCCATCACGCGGGTCCAGACTTCGCAGCGCTGGCGCTGGCCTTCGGGCAACTGGTTGGGGTTCATCGGTGGTACTCCTTGCTGGTGGATGAAAGGAACGACAGGCGACTCAACCGCCGCAGCCGCCGCAACAGCTCTTGGGCGTGGAGCGTTGCAGCAGCTCCTCGTCGCACTTCGGGCAGAACTCGTGCTCGCCGGTCAGGTAGCCGTGCCGCGGGCAGATCGAGAAGGTGGGGGTGACGGTCAGGTACGGCAGGCGGAAGCGACCGAGGGCGGTGCGCACCAGGGTCTTGCAGGCTTCGGCGGAGGAAATCCGCTCGGCCATGTAGAGATGCAGCACGGTGCCGCCGGTGTACTTGCATTGCAGGGCGTCCTGCAGCTCCAGCGCCTCGAACGGGTCGTCGGTGAAGCCCACCGGCAGTTGCGAGGAGTTGGTGTAGTAGGGCGCCTCCGGCGTGCCGGCCTGGAGGATGCGCGGATAGCGCTTGCGGTCCTCGCGGGCGAAGCGATAGGTGGTGCCCTCGGCGGGCGTGGCTTCCAGGTTGTAGAGGTGCCCGCTGTCCTCCTGGAAACCCACCAGCCGCGCGCGCACGTGATCGAGCAGGGCCAGGGCCATCTCGCGCCCGGCTTCGCTGTGCAGTCCCTCGCGGTCGTCGCTGAAGTTGCGCACCATCTCGTGCAGGCCGTTCACGCCGATGGTGGAGAAATGGTTGCGCAGGGTACCCAGGTAGCGTCGGGTGTAGGGATAGAGGCCGGCATCCATGTGCTGCTGGATCACCTTGCGCTTCAGCTCCAGGCTGGCGAAGGCGAGTTCGAGCAGGTGGTCGAGCTGGCGGTAGAGGCCGGCGGCGTCGCCACGGTGGCGATAGCCCAGGCGCGCGCAGTTGATCGTCACCACGCCCAGCGAGCCGGTCTGCTCCGCCGAGCCGAACAGGCCGTTGCCACGCTTGAGCAGTTCGCGCACGTCCAGTTGCAGGCGGCAGCACATCGAGCGCACCTGGTTGGGCTGCATGTCCGAGTTGAGGAAGTTCTGGAAGTAGGGCAGGCCGTAGCGCGCGGTCATCTCGAACAGGCGCGTGGCGTTGTCGCTGTCCCAGGGGAAGTCGTGGGTGATGTTGTAGGTCGGGATCGGGAAGGTGAATACCCGGCCGTGGGCATCGCCGGCCTGCATCACCTCGATGTAGGCGCGGTTGATCAGGTCCATCTCGGCCTGCAGCTCGCCGTAGGCGAAGGGCATCTCCTCGCCGCCGATGCGCGGCACCTGGTCGCGCAGGTCGTCCGGGCAGACCCAGTCGAAGGTCAGGTTGGTGAAGGGCGTCTGGGTGCCCCAGCGCGACGGCACGTTGAGGTTGTAGATGAACTCCTGGAGGGCCTGGCGCACGCTGGCGTAGTCGAGGCGGTCCTTGCGCACGTAGGGCGCCAGGTAGGTATCGAAGGAGCTGAAGGCCTGGGCCCCGGCCCACTCGTTCTGCAGGGTGCCGAGGAAGTTGACCATCTGCCCCAGGGCGCTGCCCAGGTGCTTCGGCGGACCGGCCTCGACCCGCCCCGGCACGCCGTTCAGGCCTTCGTTCAGCAAGGTGCGCAGCGACCAGCCGGCGCAATAGCCGGCGAGCATGTCGAGGTCGTGGATATGCAGGTCGGCGTCGCGGTGGGCGGCGGCAATGTCGGCATCGTAGACCTCATCCAGCCAGTAGTTCGCGGTGACCTTGCCGGATACGTTGAGGATCAGCCCGCCGAGGGAATAGCCCTGGTTGGCGTTGGCGCGCACCCGCCAATCCTCGCGGGACAGGTATTCGTTCATCGACGCGGCGACGTCCACCAGGGTCTTGCGCTCGCGGCGCAGCCGGCCGTGGCGTTCGCGGTAGACCACGTAGGCGCGCGCCGTGGGGTAGTGGCCGGCCTCCATCAGCACCCGTTCGACCAGGTCCTGGACCCGTTCGATATCCAGGCAGGCGCGTTCCGGCAGGCGTTCCACCACGCGTTCGGCGAGCGCCTGCGCCTGCTGCGGGTCGAACTCGCCGGTGGCTTGGCCGGCGGCGGCGATGGCGCGTTCGATCTTGCCGGGATCGAAAGGGACTTCACGTCCGTTGCGCTTGAGCAGGGTGGCCGGCCAGGTAGCCTTCCGGGGCTGGGTCATTTCAACTTCTCCACAACATGATGTGTTTTGATTTTGCAAAACAACAAGATGTTGTGGATTCTGGCGAGCGACGCCGAGCCGGCGTTGATCTGCGTCAACGTCCGGCGGATTGCCCGGGTTCCATTGGAGGTATTCCCCGTGCCCGGGTGACGGCGTATCAGGCCTGGGCGAGGCGGGCGAAGACCACGTAGTTGTCCAACTGCTGCCAGACCGTGGCGGCCTCGGCGAAGCCCGCCTGGCGCAGGGCGGCGAGATGGAAATCGAGCGAGCAGTCTTCGTCTTCGCTGGCGCGCCTGAGCGGGCGCCGCGCGAAATGGGCGTCGCGCTGCGCCTTCAGCGGGGCCAGCCGGGGGATCTGCGCGGCGCGTTGCCACCAGTCTTCCCAACTGTCCGCGCCGCTGACCACGGACGCCTGGAGGACCCGCTCGCGGTGCTTCCGGGACAATTCCGCGAGTCCCGGCCAGCGTCGGTCGTAGCGCATGTGGTCGGCGTTCAGCAGCACGCCGCCGGGGGCGAGCAGCTCGCCGGCCTGGGCGTAGAACCCGGCGAGTTCGGCGGGCGACAGCCAGTGCAACGCGGTGGAAGAGAGCAGCGCCGCGGGCCGTTCGCCGGCGAGGGACTCGCGCGCTTCGGCGACCCGTTCGGTCCAGCCTGGATCGGTGAGGTCGCACTCCACCACGCGGACCCGCTCGGCGAAACCGGCCAGCGCCGTACGCGCGATCTCCAGCAGCATGACGTCGGCGTCCAGCGCCACCACCCGCGCCGCCGGGAAGCGTTCGAGCAGGCGCCGGCCGAGGGAGCCCGGGCCGCAGGCGGCGTCGATGGCGGTGAAGCGCCCGTCGCGGCCGAAGAGGTCTTCGAGCAACTGGAACATCGCCTCGTAGCGCTCCTCGCGCTGGCGGATGTAGCCCTCCTGCTGGCGGTCCCAGCGTTCGAGGAGCGCCATGATCTGCTCGGTTGCGGTCATCTTTCCTCCTGGGGGGCATGCCCGGTTGAGAGTGGGGTCCTGTGCTTCGAGGGATACGGCGAGCGAGACGTTCCCTCGCCTCGATGAAGAAGAAACGGCGGGCATTCTTCATTCGAGAAAATGTTATGTTATAACTTATAAGTATTCATAATTCATACCTGCCGACCATGACCCCCCATTCCTCCCCGCACCGTCTTCCTCCGCTGCGGCTGGCCCGCGCCGTGCCGTTCCTCTACCTGCTTCCCTGCCTGGCGCTGGCCGCGCCGGTCGACCTGGAGCCGACCGTGGTCAGCGCCACCACTACCGAGCGCAAGCTGCGCGACGCCCCGGCCAGCGTTTCGCTGATCGCCGCCGAGGACCTGCGGCGGCGCCCGGTGCGCGACCTGCAGGAAGCCCTGCGCGGTTCGGAAAGCCTGCAGTTCAACGGCGTCGGCATGTCCCGGCGGGGCATCAGCGTTCGCGGCATGTCCAGCGAGCACACCCTGGTGCTGGTGGACGGCCAGCGGATCTCCACCTCGTCCGGGGCCATCGCCCATTCCGACTTCGACCTCGGCTGGGTGCCGGTGGAGAGCATCGAGCGTATCGAGGTGGTACGCGGACCGATGTCCTCGCTCTACGGTTCGGAAGCCCTCGGCGGGGTGGTGAACGTGATCACCCGGCGCGCCACCGATACCTGGACGGGCAGCGGTCTGCTCGATGGCGGCGTGCGCGAGGACGGCCTCGGCGGGCAGAGCCACCAGCTCGGCGCCTATCTCGCCGGGCCGCTGGTGCCCGGCAAGCTGGGCCTCGCCCTGAACGGCGAGAGCCGCCGCCAGCAGGAAACCCCGGACGCCGATGAGCGCCGACTCTCCGAGCTGGAAGGCGGCAACGCCGACAGCGGTGGGCTGAACCTCAGCTGGACCCCGGACGACGCCCAGCGCATCGACCTCGGCCACCAGCGCGGGCGCGAACGACGCTGGCGCAACAGCGAGACCGGAGGGCCGCGCTCGCGCTACTACGAGTCGCGCGACGTGATCGAACGCGAGCGCTGGTCGCTCGCCCACAATGGCCAGTGGGACTGGGGCAGCAGCCAGCTGCGCACCTACCGCAACCGCCTGGAGCGGCACAACGCGCGTTCCGACGGACAACCGCCGAGCAACCCGCAGCGCCTTACCGACAGCGTGGTCGACGGCCACCTCAGCGTGCCGGCCTTCGAGCGACATCTCTTCACCCTCGGCGGCGAATGGCGCAAGGAAGAACTGGAGGATCGCTCGGTGAATACCGCCGGCGACGCCAGCGCGCGACACAAGGCGCTGTTCCTGCAGGACGAGATCGCCTTCGGCCCGGACTGGTCGCTGACCCTCGGCAGCCGCTTCGACAAGCACGAGGCGTTCGGCTGGGAAAGCAGTCCGCGCCTGTACCTGCTGCACCACCTTTCCGATGCGCTGACCCTGCGCGCCGGCGTCGGCCGCGGCTACAAGGCGCCGAGCCTGAAGCAGCTATCGCCGGAGTATGCGGCGGTCGGTGGCGGCGGGCGCTTCACCATCTACGGCAATCCCGACCTGAAGCCGGAGACCAATACGTCCTACGAACTGGGCGCCGACTACCAGGGCGATGGCTGGTCGCTGAAGGGCACGGTGTTCGAGAACGATGTCCGCGACCTGATCCAGACCGTCTGCGTAGCGCGCTGCGGGGTGCGCGGCGGCGAGATACGCAACTACGAGAACGTCGACAGGGCACGGATCCGCGGCCTCGAGCTGGGCGGCGGCGTGGACCTGCCGGCGGACCTGCGCTGGGAACTCAACTACACCTACCTCGACGCGCGCAACCGCACCGCCGGCCAGCGCCTCGGCGATCGCTCCCGGCACCTCGCCAACAGCCAATTGCGCTGGAGCCCCAATGCCCGCTTCAGCGCCCAGTTGCGCACCGAATACGTCGGCAGCCAGGTGGCCTACAGCAGCAACGTCGGCTACGCCTTGCCGGCCTACAGCCTGTGGCACCTGGAGCTGAGCCAGAAACTCAGCGAGAACCTGACGCTGCGCGGCGGCATCGAGAACCTTGGCGACCAGCGCCTGGCCGACGACGACACGCACTTCACCTATGCCGAACCTGGGCGGACCTTCCATCTCGGCCTGGTGGCGAGCTTCTGATGCGCCGTTCGCTACTCTTCTGCGGCGCGCTGCTGGCCAGTCTCTGTGCCTGGGCGGAGCCGGCCCAGGTGCGTCTGCTCAGCAGCGATTTCGTCCTCCCGGGCAAGCACCAGCGCCTAGCCGGTTGGGCGCGCGAGGCCGGTGTCGAGTTGCGCGGCCTGCGCCTCGGCATCGGCGAGGCGCCGCCCGGCGAGTGGCTGGACGGCGGCAACCTGCTGATCCTCGACACGCCGCGGCCGACCGATCGCGCCCAGGTCGAGGAGGCGCTGGGCGAGCGCTTGCAAGGCGGGACGCAACCCTGGATCCGCGTCGGCGGCGGTCCGCCGGGTTTCGGCAACCTGCCGGCGGCGCTGGGCGGGCGCCTGGTCGGCTACTACGCGAACGGCGGCGAAGCCAACCTGCGCCGGCTGTTCGAGGCGGTCCGACGCTGGCATGCCGGCCTGCCCGTCGACGCGTTGCCGGCGCCGCAGCCCCTGGCGCAGGCCGGCTTCTATCATCCCGACGCACCGGCGCCGTTCGCCGGCCTCGCCGACTACCTGGCCTGGGGCGCCTCGCGCTGGGCCAGCGATGCCCCGCGCATCGCCTTCCTGATCCCGCGCGGCGCCATCGCCGACGCCCAGACCGGCGCCATCGACGAACTGTTGCGGCGTAGCGAGCGGCACGGCCAGGCGCCGCTGGCGGTGTGGTTCGACGACAGCGATCCGGAGGCGTTGAGGAAGTCCTTCGTTGGCGCCGATGTCCAGGCGCTGGTCAACCTGCAGCACCTGCAGAACGGCCCGGCGCGCCGTGCCGAGTTCCTCGCGCTGGACGTGCCGGTATTGCAGACCCTCGGCTACCGCGACGGCAACGAGGCCGACTGGCTGGCCGCCGCCAGCGGGGTGGCGTCGCGTACCGCGGCGGCCTTCCTCGGCATGCCGGAAACCTGGGGAATGAGCGATCCGCTGGTGATCAGCGCCCTGGAGAACGGCGAGCCGAAGCTGATGGCCGGGCAGGCCGAGGCCCTGCTGGACAAGCTCGACCGGCTGCTGCGCCTGCGTCGCCTGCCGGCGGCGGACAAGCACCTGGCGCTGATGTTCTGGAACCACCCGGAGGGCGAGAAGAACGTCGCCGCCTCGCATCTCAATGTACCGGCCAGCCTGGCCCGTCTCGGCGAAGCGCTGCGGGCGGCCGGCTACCGGGTTGCGACGAGCGACGAAAGCGCGCTGATCGATACCGCCCAGCGCCTGCTCGGCGGCTACTACCGGCCGCAGACCCTGGACGCGCTGTATCGCGACGGCCTCGCCGCGAGCCTGCCGCTGGACGCCTACCTGCACTGGTTCGAGGCGCTGCCGGCGGATCTGCGCGAGGAGATGCGCGCGCGCTGGGGCGACCCGCGTCGACATTGGGCCTTGCGCGATATCGACGGCCAGCGACGCTTCGTGTTCCCGGCGGCGCGCCTGGGTAATCTGCTGCTGTTGCCGCAACCGCCGCGCGCCGGCCGTCCGGGCGAGGCCTACCACGACAGCGCGGTGCCGCCGGACCATCTCTTCCTGGCGGTCTACCAGTTCGTCCGCGAGGGTTTCGGCGCCGACGCGCTGATCCATTTCGGCACCCATGGCACCCAGGAATGGCTACCCGGCAAGGACCGCGGGCTGGCGGTGGGCGACTACCCGCTGCGGGCGCTCGGCGACCTGCCGGTGTTCTACCCGTACATCCAGGACAACGTTGGCGAGGCGATCCAGGCGCGCCGGCGCGGGCGCGCGGTCACCGTCAGCCACCAGACGCCGTCGTTCGCCCCGGCCGGGCTGTACGACGAACTGCGCGACCTGCACCAGCTGATCCACGAATACCAGCAACTGGACGAGGGCGCGGTGCGCGAACGCAGCGCCGAGCAGATCCGCGCGGCGGTGCGGGCGGCGCACATGAACGACGACCTGGGCTGGAGCGAGGCAGCGATGCGCGAGGATTTCCCGGCGTTCCTCGGCGTGCTCCACGACCACCTGCACCGACTGGCCGGCTCGGCGATGCCGCTGGGGCTGCACACCTTCGGTGTCGCCGCCTCGCCGGAGCTGCGCCTGGGCACCGTCATGCAGCAGCTCGGCGAGCCCTACTACCGCGCGCTCGGTCTCGACCCCGACGAACTGTTCGCCGCCGATTTCAGGGCGCTGCGGGAAGGTCGTGCCTACCGCACGCTGCAACGCTACCTGCGCGACGGTGGCGAGATCGCCAAGGTGGCCGATCCGCGCCTGCGCGAGCAGTTGCTGCGCGCCCGCGAACTGGACCGCCAGCTCGCCGACACCGGCGAACTGGAGGCGCTGCTCGCCGGCCTCGCCGGGCGCTTCGTCGCGCCCGGGCCGGGCGGCGATCCGATCCGCAATCCGCAGGTACCCAGCGGGCGCAACCTGTTCGCCTTCGAGGCCGACAAGGTACCGACCCGCGCCGCCTACGAAGCCGGCGCCGAGGCCTTCGGCCAACTGCTGGAAAGCTACCGCGCCGAGCACCAGGGCAGGGCGCCGGAAAAGCTCGCCTTCAGCCTCTGGTCGTCGGAAACCATGCGCCACCTGGGCATCGTCGAAAGCCAGGCGCTGCACGCCCTCGGCCTGCGCCCGCGCTGGGACGCCGGTGGCCGCCTGCTGGCGCTGGACATCGTGCCGGCGGCGGAACTGGGGCGTCCACGGGTGGACGTGGTGCTACAGGTGACCAGTGTCTACCGCGACCAGTTCGACGGCTTCATGCGCCTGCTCGCCGAGGCCATCGAGCGCCTCGCCGCGCTGGACGAGCCGGGCAACCCGCTGGCGCGCAACAGCCAGGCGCTGGAGCGGCGCCTGCGCGAACGCGGCGTCGAAGCGCCACTGGCGCAGCGCCTGTCGCGCCTGCGGCTGTTCGGCAATGCGCCGGGCGACTACGGCACCGGGGTAACGCAACTGACCCTCGACTCCACCCGCTGGGACGACGACTCGGCGCTCGCCGAGCAGTTCCTCGGGCGCCTGCAATACGCCTACGGCAGTCGCGACTGGGGCGTGAAGCTGGATGGCGGCAACCTGTTCGCCGAACAGTTGAAGGGTGTACAGGCGGCGATCCTCTCGCGCTCCTCGACGCTCAACGGCGTGCTCTCCACCGACCACCCGTTCGAGTACCTCGGCGGCCTGTCGCTGGCGGTACGCCACCTCGACGGCGTCAGCCCGGCGCTGTACATCGCCGACCTGCGCCAGCGCCAGCCGCACACCACGGCCGCCGCGCAGTTCCTCGCCAGCGAGCTGCGCGGGCGCTACCTCAGCCCGCAGTGGATCGCCGCGATGCAGCGCGAGGGCTACGCCGGCAGCCTGGAAATGCTCGACCTGGCCAACAACCTGTGGGGCTGGCAGGCGGCGGATCGCACCATGGTCCGCGCCGACCAGTGGCAGGCGTTGCACGACACCTTCGTCATGGACCGCCGCGAGCTGGGTCTCGCCGAGTGGTTCGAAACGCACAATCCGACCGCCCAGGCGCAGATCATCGCGCGCATGGCCGAGGCCATCCGCAAGGGCTACTGGGACGCCAGCGAGCAGACCCGCCGCGAACTGGCCGAACGCTGGCGGCAACTGGCGGCCGCCGGCGCCGGCGAGGTCGGCGCGGCGACCACCCGTGAATTCATCGAACGGATGGCCGGCGGTTTCGGCGAGGCCGCGGCGCAGGCAGAGGGCGCGGCCGCGTCCGGTGCCGGCGAAACGGTCAGCGGCCGCGTCCTCGAAGAAGTCGCGCCGCCGCCGTCCGGCGAGCCGCAGCCGTGGCTCCGGCTGGCCGCCGCCGTGCTGCTCGCGCTGTTCGCCGCCGGCGCCGTCCGGCAGTCCGTAGTCAATCGTCGTCCGATGGAAAATCGCTCATGAATGGTCTGGAAACCAGCCTCTACGAACTCACCCGCCTGTTCCTGCTGCCGGTGCTGCTGTTGATCCTCGCCGCGCTGGCCTACGCCTTCGTCGCCCTCGGCGGCTTCGCCATGGAAGCCTGGCAGCGCCGTCGCGGGCGCTACCGCTCGCGCCTGGCGGCCTGGCAGGCGCTGCATGGCGGCAACAGCGACGACCTCGAACTGTGGATCATGCAGCGCCTGGAATGGCTGCGGATCACCTCGCGCAGCGCGCCGATGCTCGGCCTGGTGGCGACCATGATCCCCATGGGGCCGGCGCTGCTGGCGCTGACCCGCAACGACGCCCAGGGGATCGGCGAGAACCTGGTGGTGGCGTTTTCCGCGGTGATCCTGGCCCTGGTCGCTGCCAGCATCACCTTCTTCATCCTCACCGTGCGTCGCCGCTGGCTGCTCCAGGAACTGCGCGCCGTCGAACGTGCGCGGGAGGCCGGCTGATGCGCTTCCTCGAACACGACGAGGCGGACGACCCGATCCTCTCGATGGTCAACCTGATCGACCTGTTCCTGGTGGTGATCGGCATCCTCCTGATCGTCATCGTGCAGAACCCGCTCAACCCATTCAGCCAGGACAAGGTGGTGGTGGTCGAGAACCCCGGCGAGGCGGACATGCGCATGCTGGTCAAGGACGGCAAGGAGCTGAAGCGCTACCAGGCCAGCGGCGAGATCGGCGAAGGGCAGGGCAGCCGCGCCGGAGTGACCTACCGCTTGGCCGACGGACGGATGATCTACGTGCCGGAGAGCGGCGGGGAGGCCGGCAAGTAGCGACGCGTACGGCGGAGAGCTGGGACTTTTGCCCGGAGTTCCCGGATAATGGCCGGTTTCCGTTTCTCTTGGTGCTCGCCGTGGAAGTAAAGGTCAATTTTCTCGATAACCTTCGACTGGAAGCCAGGTTCGATGATTTCACGGTGATCGCCGACCAGCCGATCCGCTACAAGGGCGACGGCTCCGCGCCGGGGCCGTTCGACTACTTCCTGGCGTCGTCGGCGCTGTGTGCCGCCTACTTCGTCAAGCTGTACTGCCAGACGCGCAACATCCCCACCGACAACATACGCCTGTCGCAGAACAACATCGTCGACCCGGAGAACCGCTACCGGCAGATCTTCAAGATCCAGGTGGAACTGCCGGCCGACATCTCGGAGAAGGACCGCCAGGGCATCCTCCGCTCCATCGACCGTTGCACGGTGAAGAAGGTGGTGCAGACCGGACCCGAGTTCGTCATCGAGGAGGTCGACAACCTCGATGCCGACGCCCAGGCGCTGCTGATGCCCGGCACCGATGCCGCCGGCTGCACGCGCATCCCGGGCAAGGACCTGCCGCTGGAGCAGACCATCGCCAACCTGTCGGCCATCCTCGCCGGCCTCGGCATGAAGATCGAGATCGCCTCCTGGCGCAACATCGTGCCCAACGTCTGGTCGCTGCACATCCGCGATGCGCAGTCGCCGATGTGCTTCACCAACGGCAAGGGCGCGAGCAAGGAAAGCGCGCTGGCCTCGGCGCTGGGCGAATTCATCGAGCGGCTGAACTGCAACTTCTTCTACAACGACCAGTACTGGGGAGAAGAGATCGCCAATGCGGCGTTCGTCCATTACCCGGACGAACGCTGGTTCAAGCCCGGCCGCGACGATGCGCTGCCGCTGGGACTGCTCGACGGCCATTGCCTGGCGATCTACGACCCCGACGGCGAGCTGCGCGGCTCGCACCTGTACGACACCAACTCGGGCAACGTGCAGCGCGGTATCTGCGCCTTGCCCTTCGTGCGCCAGTCCGACGGCCAGGTGGTGTATTTCCCCTCCAACCTGATCGAGAACCTCTACCTCAGCAACGGCATGAGCGCCGGCAATACCCTGGCCGAGGCGCAGGTGCAGTGCCTGTCGGAGATCTTCGAGCGCGCGGTCAAGCGGCAAATCCTCGAAGGCGAGCTGGCGCTGCCGGACGTGCCGCCGGAGGTGCTGGCCAAGTACCCGGGCATCCTCGCCGGGATCCGCGGCCTGGAAGAGCAGGGCTTCCCGGTACTGGTCAAGGACGCCTCGCTGGGCGGCGAATTCCCGGTGATGTGCGTGACCCTGATGAATCCGCGCACCGGTGGCGTGTTCGCTTCCTTCGGCGCCCACCCGAGCTTCGAGGTGGCCCTGGAGCGCAGCCTGACCGAACTACTCCAGGGGCGCAGCTTCGAAGGCCTGAACGACCTGCCCCAGCCGACCTTCGAAAGCCATGCGCTGACCGAGCCGAACAACTTCGTCGAGCATTTCATCGATTCCAGCGGCGTGGTGTCCTGGCGCTTCTTCAGCGCCAAGGCCGATTTCCCGTTCGTCGAGTGGGACTTCACCCGGCAGGGCGAGGCTGCCAACGCCGAGGAAGCCGCGACCCTGTTCGGCATCCTCGAAGCCATGGGCAAGCAGGTCTACATGGCGGTGTACGAGCACCTCGGCGCTACGGCCTGCCGGATCCTGGTGCCGGGCTACTCGGAAATCTATCCGGTGGAAGACCTGATCTGGGACAACACCAACAAGGCCCTGGCGTTCCGCGAGGACATCCTCAACCTGCACCGCCTCGACGACGCCGCGCTCGGGGCGTTGCTGGAGCGCCTGGAAGACTGCGAGGTGGACGACTACACCGACATCACCACGCTGATCGGCGTCGAGTTCGACGACAACACGGTCTGGGGCCAACTGACCATCCTCGAGCTGAAAGTGCTCATCGGCCTCGCCCTGAAGCGCTTCGAAGACGCCAAGGAAGGCGTGGAGGCGTTCCTCCAGTACAACGACAACAGCGTCGAGCGCGGCCTGTTCTACCAGGCGCTGAACGTGGTGCTGGAGGTCGTCCTCGACGACGAGCTGGAGATCGCCGACTACGAGGCCAATTTCCGCCGCATGTTCGGCGACGCGCGGATGGACGCCGCGCTGGGCTCGGTGGACGGCAGCGTGCGCTTCTTCGGCCTGACGCCGACCAGCATGAAGCTGGAAGGGCTCGACCGGCACCTGCGGCTGATCGACAGCTACAAGAAGCTGCACGCGGCGCGAGCCAGGATGCAGCCCGTGGTCGACGGCGAGGCCGGCGCTGCCGCGGCTGGCGGTCTCAAGCCTCGGCGCCTGGCGATCCGCAAGCGCAAGTGAGGAGGGCGCCGAGGTCAGGGCGCGAGGATGATCATGAGGGAAACTTGATTTCATCACGAAGAAATTGAGTTTGTCTCATGGCATGAGCCTCACGAGAATCCCTCCATCGACCTTTCGACTGGAGGAACACCCATGGCCCTGGCCCACACTCTCGGCTTCCCACGCATCGGACGCGATCGCGAACTGAAAAAAGCCCAGGAAGCGTTCTGGAAGGGCGAGCTGGACGAGGCCGGCCTGCGGGCCGTCGGCCGGCAGCTGCGCGCCGCCCACTGGCAGGTACAGAAGGACGCCGGCATCCAGTTGCTGCCGGTCGGCGATTTCGCCTGGTATGACCAGGTGCTGACCCATTCGCTGACCTTCGGCGTGATCCCCGAGCGCTTCCGGGCGCACGGCGAGGCCGGGCCGACCCTGCATACCCTGTTCGGCATGGCCCGTGGCGTCAGCGACGACAGTTGTTGCGGCGGTGCCCATGCCCAGGAAATGACCAAGTGGTTCGACACCAACTATCACTACCTGGTCCCCGAGTTCAGCGCCGATCAGCAGTTCCAGCTGAGCTGGGAACAACTGTTCGAGGAGGTCGACGAGGCCAGGGCCCTCGGCCACCAGGTGAAGCCGGTGCTGATCGGTCCGCTGACCTACCTGTGGCTGGGCAAGGCCAAGGGCGCCGAGTTCGACAGGCTCGACCTGCTGGACCGCCTGCTGCCGCTCTACGGCCAGATCTTGCGCCGCCTCGCCGGCCAGGGCGTGGAGTGGGTGCAGATCGACGAGCCGATCCTGGTCCTCGACCTGCCGCAGGCATGGAAGAACGCCTTCGAGCGCGCCTACAACCTGCTACAGAGCGAACCGCTGAAGAAGCTGGTCGCCACCTACTTCGGCGGCCTGGAAGACAACCTGGGCCTGGCCGCCAACCTCCCGGTGGACGGCCTGCACATCGACCTGGTGCGAGCGCCGGAACAGTATCCGAGCATCCTCGACCGCCTGCCGGCCTACAAGGTCGTCTCGCTGGGCCTGGTCAACGGACGCAACGTCTGGCGCTGCGACCTGGAGAAAGCCCTGGAAGTGGTACGCCATGCCCGGGAGCGCCTGGGCGAGCGGCTGTGGGTCGCGCCGTCCTGCTCGCTGCTGCACAGCCCGGTGGACCTGGAGCGCGAAGACGGGCTGGACGCCGAGCTGAAGAGCTGGCTGGCCTTCGCCGTGCAGAAGTGCCGCGAAGTCGCGGTGCTGGCCCGTGCCGCCACTGAGCCGGAGGCCGCCGAGGTGCTTGCCGCCCTGGAAGAGAGCCGTGCGGTCCAGGCCAGCCGCGCTTCTTCGCCGCGAATCCACAAGCCGGCCGTGCAGGCGCGCCTGGCCGCGATCAAGGCCAGCGACGCCCAGCGCCGCTCGCCGTTCGCCGAACGCATCGCCAGGCAGCGCGCCGGACTCGACCTGCCGGCGTTCCCGACCACCACCATCGGCTCCTTCCCGCAGACCTCGTCGATCCGCCTGGCCCGCCAGTCGTTCAAGCAGGGCAAGCTGAGCGAGGCCGAGTACATCGAGGCGATGCACAGCGAGATCCGCCATGCGGTGCAGATCCAGGAGCAACTGGGGCTGGACGTGCTGGTGCACGGCGAGGCCGAGCGCAACGACATGGTCGAGTACTTCGCCGAGCAACTGGACGGCTACGTCTTCACCCGCTTCGGCTGGGTGCAGAGCTACGGCTCGCGCTGCGTGAAGCCGGCGGTGATCTATGGCGACCTGAGCCGTCCGCGGGCCATGACCGTGGAGTGGATCAGGTACGCCCAGAGCCTTACCGACAAGGTGATGAAGGGCATGCTGACCGGCCCGGTGACCATGCTGATGTGGTCCTTCCCGCGCGAGGACGTGTCTCGCGAGGTGCAGGCGCGCCAGTTGGCCCTGGCGATCCGCGACGAAGTGGTCGACCTGGAGGCCGCCGGCATCAGGATCGTGCAGATCGACGAGGCGGCTTTCCGCGAAGGCCTGCCGCTGCGCCGCAACGCCTGGCCGCACTATCTGGAGTGGGCCACCGAGGCCTTCCGCCTGTGCGCCTCCGGAGTCCGCGACGAAACCCAGATCCATACGCACATGTGCTACAGCGAGTTCAACGATGTGATCGAGTCCATCGCCGCCATGGACGCCGACGTGATCACCATCGAGACTTCGCGTTCGGACATGGAGCTGCTGGAGGCCTTCGAGCAGTTCGACTACCCGAACGAGATCGGTCCGGGCGTCTACGACATCCATTCGCCGCGCGTGCCGAGCCGGGAAGAGATCGTCGCGCTGCTGCGCAAGGCGGCCCGGCGGATACCCGCCGAGCGGCTCTGGGTCAACCCGGACTGCGGCCTGAAGACCCGCGCCTGGCCGGAAACCGAGGCAGCGCTGGTGAACATGGTCGCCGCCGCCCGCGAACTGCGTGGCGACCTCGCCCGCGGTTGACCGGCGGGCCTGGTGAGCGGAACGGGACGCCTGGCGTCCCGTTGCGCATTTGCACGTCGGTTCAGCGCGGAGCGTCCACCAGCGCCCGTAGCACATGGTCTTCCCAGACCCCGGCGATCTTCAGGTAGGCGCGGGCGTAGCCTTCCTTCTCGAAGCCGAGGTTTTCCAGCAGGCGCTCGCTGCGTGCGTTGCGCGGCAGGTGGCTGGCCATGATCCGGTGCAGGCCGAGCTGCTCGAAGCAATACCGGTTGGCTACCCGCAGGGCTCGTGCCATCAGGCCGCGGCCCTGCGCCGCAGCGGCCAGGGAAAAGCCCAGGTGGCAGGCCTGGAATACCCCGCGGACGATATTGGTGTAGCTGCAGCGCCCCAGCACCTCGCCGTCGTCGGGATCGAGCAACAGCAGGAGAAGCGCCTCGCCTTCGTCCATGCTCGCCACCTGTAGCAGGGTGCGGGCGCGGGCGTTGTCCACGGAAAAATACCCCGGGTCGCGCAGCGGCTCCCATGGCGCCAGGTGCTCGCGGTTGGCGTTCTCGTAGCGGCTGGTCCGGACGAAATCGTCGGGTTGCAGCGCGCGCAGGAGGAAGTCCGCGTCGCGATGCAGTATCGGCACCTGCCGTCGGTTGCCCGGCAAGCCCCTCGGGTAGTCGGGCGGGAAGGGCGCCAGGGCGGACTTGAAGTCATTCATAGAACTTGCCCGCCAGCATCAGCTGCGCCGCGCGCCGCCAGGCATTCTCCGGCCTGGAATAGCCCGGCAGGCCGTCGCGGGAGTCCTCGCCCCAGGTCGCGGCGGCATCGAGGAAGCCACCGATGCTGCCGTTCTCCCAACCCAGCGGGCTGGGGCCGAACGGTTTCGGCGGGTTGGCGGCGGCGAGGCGGCGGTCTTCCTCCCAGTCCGCCGCCAGCGCGGCGAGGAAGCGCAGGAAACCCGCTTCGTCCTCGACCTGTTCGGCCAGCGCGTAGAGATCGGTTGCCATGTGCTTCCTCCTGGAAGTGGGTTTCGGGATACGACGGCGCGAGGTCGGAGCGCGGTCAGTCCGGGCGCAGCGATCATAGCGCGGACCGGCGCTGGCATGGCTCGCAGCCTGGCTGATGCACGGGCGCGGGGCGATTGTCTGGGCGTACCAATGCCTGCCTCAACCAGAGCGTCTCGGTAGTCGGGCTGGCCGGCCTGGCGATCCTGGCATCGCGCGCCCCGCTGGGTCCCGCCCGCTAGGGGACGGACGGCGATGCGGGCGCCGAGGAAAGTTGCCGGAGCCCGATCTACACTGGCGTTTAGCGGTAGGACGGCTATCTCCGGTTCTCCACTCCCTCGCGATGGACAGGCGCCATCAAGGAGTCGTGCGCGATGCTCTTCGGCAGAAAAAGCAGGGCGGTGGAAAGCGCCGCCAAGGATGAAGACCTGGCGTGGCGACTCGATGCCATCGGGCAGAACGTCGCCACCATCCGTTTCACTCCCGATGGCCAGATACTGTCCGCCAACCCGCTGTTCCTCGCGGTGGTCGGCTACTCGGCGGACGAGCTGGTCGGCAAGCACCATCGGATCTTCTGCGAAGAGGACTTCCAGGCCTCCGCCGCCTACGTGCGCTTCTGGAAGGAACTGGCCAGCGGCACGCCCCAGCGCGGTGTGTTCAAGCGCCTGCGGCGCGATGGTACGCCGGTCTGGCTGGAGGCCACCTATTTCCCGGTGAAGAATGCCGAAGGGGCGGTCGTCGAGGTGCTGAAGATCGCCGCCGACGTGACCCGCAACCATTCCGAACTGCTCCTGCTCAACGCGATCAACGACGCCATACGCCAGTCCATGGCGGTCATCGAGTTCACCCCGGACGGCGAGATACTCGATGCCAACGAGAACTTTCTGCGTCTCTTCGGCTACAGCCTCAAGTCGCTCAAGGGCCAGCACCACCGCATGCTCTGCTTCGACGAGTTCTATCGGGAGAACCCGGATTTCTGGGCTCGGCTGCGGCACGGCGAATTCTCCCGCGGGCATTTCGAGCGCCGCAGCGCCGCCGGCGAGCGGGTACATATTGAAGCCACCTACAACCCGGTCAAGGACAGTTCGGGGCGGATAATCAAGGTCATCAAGTTCGCCATCGACGTTACCGAGCAGGTCAATCGCAACGAGGAAGTACGGCGCGCCGCCGAGCTGTCGTTCTCCACCGCGGAAGAGACCGCGCAGATTTCCACCCGCGGCATCGACTCCCTCGACCAGTCCGTCGCCCTGTCGGCCAAGACCCTGTCGATGGTCAACACCGCCGTCGGCCTGATTTCCCAGCTCACCCACCAGACCAAGGACATCGAGAACATCGTCACCACCATCCAGAGCGTCGCCGAACAGACCAACCTGCTGGCCCTCAACGCCGCCATCGAGGCGGCTCGCGCCGGCGACATGGGGCGCGGCTTCGCGGTGGTCGCCGACGAGGTGCGGCAACTGGCGGCGCGCACCAGCGGCGCCACGGTGGAGATCAAGAACGTGGTCACCGAGAACGTCAAGCTGACCCAGCAGATCAACCACAACATGCAGACCATCGAGTCCAGCGCCCAGGAGAACAACAACCAGATCACCACCGTGGCCGGCATCATGCAGGAGATCAGCAAGGGCGCCGAGCACGTGGCGCGGGTGGTGTCGAGCCTGTTCAAGTGAGGCGCAACCGGGACGGCGCCCGGTCGTGACTCTCCCACAAGGTGGCGAGCGCAGACTCCGCTCGCCACCCGCAGCGGAGTCGAACGCGACATGCCACCGAAGAACGTCCGCCTGATCCTCGGCCATCCCTCCGGCGACAGCTTCTGCGCCGCCAGCGCCTTGGCCGAGCGCCTGGCCTTCGGTTGCAAGCGTTCGAGGACAGCCTGGCGGGCGCGAGGATCGTGTGGGGCCGAAGACCGGCGCTCCACGTAGCGAGCGGTTTTCGCCTGGAAGCACGGTTGCGGGAAAAGTTCCGCTGGAAACCCTCCGACGTGCAGAACACGAGGCGCCCCGCATTCCTTGGCACTGCGCTTGATCGCGGCGAAAAGACCCACGGAAAATCACCGGGTCGTTCAGTCTTTGCCAAAGGAAATCAGTATGAAGAACGCAATGGCCCTGACCCTGGCCGGCCTGCTGGCCGCTCCTTCCCTCGGCTTCGCCGCCGCGCCGGACGCAGTGATGGTCTTCGCCCGCCAGGGCGACAAGGGCAGCGTATCCGTCGGCGACAAGCACTTCCGCACCCAGGCCTTCAAGGTCCGCCTGGTGAATGCGGCGAAGAGCGAGATCAGCCTGAAGAACAGCTGCCTGGTGGCGCAGTCCGCCGCCGGCCAGTCCTTCAGGCTGGATACCGTGGACGAGGAACTCACCGCCGATACCCTCAAGCCGGGCGCCTCCGTTGAAGGCGACGCGATCTTCGCCTCCGAAGACGACGCGGTGTACGGCGCATCGCTGGTCAGGCTGAGCGACCGGTGCAAGTAGGCGACTAGCCGTTGCGCAGCGAAAGCCGCAGGGCAGCCTCGGCGGCTTTCGGGTGCGAGGAAACGGCTTTCGAAGGTTTCGGCGCGAATCTGAAATCATTCAGGCGCGTTTCCGGTGCTTCTGGTTGCCTGGGCTGGGGGCCGAATTCCAGTTTCCAGATGCCCGGGGCTAGGGGAGGGTAGACATCGCTCCAGGCTGCGCCCGAGCGAGGCGCTCGACCCACAAGGCACGCCCGGCCCCCTCCCGCGTGCGGGAGAGGGCCGGCAGCATAATACCTGCCCACACCACATTCCAAAAACCGAATCCGCGCCACTCAAGCCGCAACTACTGCGGTTAGGGTAACTCCGGAAAAGTCCCGGCCGATCTGATGAAATGGTGCCCCCGCTGAACCCGAGCCCTGCCGCATGACCCAGATAAGCTTTTCCGATGCCGAGTACGCCGGCAAACGCAAACAGACGCGGCGCGAGCGCTTTCTGGCAGAGATGGAGCAAGTGGTGCCTTGGGCCGGGCTGCTGGAGTTGATCGAGCCGTCCTATCCCAAGGCAGGCAATGGTCGTCCGCCGTATCCGCTGGAAACCATGCTGCGCATCCACCTGCTGCAAAACTGGTTCGCCCTCAGCGATCCGGCGATGGAGGAAGCGCTGTACGAGATCACCTCGCTGCGTCAGTTCGCCAAGCTGTCGCTGACCCAGGGCAGCATCCCGGAAGACACGACGATCATGAACTTTCGCCACCTGCTGGAGCAGCATGGTTTGGCGGCGGGCATCCTGGCTGTAATCAATAGCCATCTGGGCGAGCGAGGACTGTCGCTGCGCTAGGGCACCATTGTCGATGCGACTATCATCCATGCACCCAGTTCGACCAAGAGCAAGGAAGGCAAACGCGATCCTGAGATGCACCAAACGAAGAAGGGCAACCAATACTTCTTCGGGATGGAGGCGGATATCGGCGCCGATGCCGAGTCCGGCCTGGTGCACAGCGTGGTGGGGACGGCGGCCAACGTGGCCGATGTCACCCAGGTCGACCGATTGCTGCACGGTAAGGAGAACGTGGTGTGAGCCGATGCGGGTTACACCGGCGTGGAGAAACGCCCGGAGCATGAAGGGCGTGAGATCATCTGGCAGATCGCGGCACGGCGGAGTACCTACCAGCGCCTGAGCAAGCGCAGTGTTCTATACACGGCCAGGCGCAAGATCGAGAAGGTCAAAGCGCAGGTACGGGCCAAGGTCGAACATCCATTCCGGGGAATCAAACGCCAGTTCGGCTACACCAAGGTGCGCTTCCGGGGACTAACCAAGAACACCGCGCAACTGGTGACGCTGTTCGCCCTGTCGAACCTATGGATGGCCCGTGCACTGGCTGGCCGGCGCAGGAGAGGTACGCCTGTAAAACACAGCAGTCAGGGCAAAAGCCTGGCTTCGGGTGAATCAGCCCCCGAAGGCTGGGCTGAAAAAGGAGTCAGGTCGCCAATCGGCTGCGTGTGACTGACTTGTTCAGAGCTTCCTTAGCTTTATTGAGATACACGTGGTGTCTGCTTTTGGCCGTTCTCTACCGGTCGCGGCCGGCTGAAGTCGACCAAAAGCGACCTGCCATAACAGGCAATTGAGAGGGGCGACAAGTCCTAGGTCAAGCGCTGAGTGACGCTTAGAAGCCATCACTGATGGTCTAGTATGTGCCCCACGGCCTAGGAGGACGCTCCGTTGGTTTGCTGATCGTGCTCTTCCAGCAAAAAGATGAGATAGCTGCGCGCAAGGTTGCAATACAGACGCGCCTCGTGTGGCTGGATCGCGATGCCTTCTTTTAGATCGGTTCCGTGGCGAACCCCGCCTCCCGTCGGCGATGAAAGGTAGCCGTGCAAGGTTGTCATCCAGGTCAGAATATTTTCCTGCGCCTTGCCTCGCCCCTGCTTTTTCATCTCGTTAATGATGGGCCCGAAATACTTCCCCTGAATCGTCACTGTGTCCTCGCCTATACCTCGAAAGGCTGTCGTAATCGACTCCAGAAGGAAAAGAGTTTCTTGAACCGCGCGCCGGCCCTGCCCCGTATCGAGCAGCCGTTCGGACTCCGCTAGGCATTCATCTATAAGCGCGCGGGCCTGTTCATCCAACGAGGGCGCCAAACGCGGCACGGTGATCGGTGTATAGGCGCGCGTTGCGATTAAGTCAGGCAGTTGAATTTCATAGCCCGCATCATGCTCCGCTAGGATAGCGTTGATAATTTGGACATCTGGCACGTTCAAGCCGGACTGTTCGAGGTCTACGCAGCAATTCCAAAAAGCCTCGATAAACACCGGCGCATTCTCAGCCGAGCTATCCATGAACCGAGATAAATCACTCCACGCCCAGTCCGGGCTGCTGCTTCGACCAGTCCCGCCGAAGCGGTTTTTGCATTGCTCAACTGCGCGCCATGCATCTCCCTGCGCCGCAATTTTTTCAATCAGACCATAAAAATCACGGACAACGCCGTGCGGGATTGGACCCGGGGACTTGAAACGCCACGACTTATCGAAATTTAGCAATTTACTTGTCCTCACAATCATCTAGACCCCCTGTTCAATTACCGCTCCGAAGGTACAACGGTCACCTGAGCTTCCAAAGTTCGGCGCGTCCGGATAGCCGTTCAAGGCCGACTCAAGCCGGTTGCGACAGGCGGAAACCTGTCACGCCTAATGTCACTACTCGGCATCCAGCCTGCGAGAAAAATTAGGATAGGGCGTGAAATTAAAATCCTGATCGATAGCTAATAGACGGTTTTTGACTTCCATGTGGTCAATACGTGCAGCGCCACGTCCATACGTCTGACCATTTCGTTCAATTCGCTCTAGCGTGAAGAGTAACGCCTCCAGATCGAAAAGGTGCAGGTAGGGCTCGATCGCACTAGCAAACCGAACATCAGCACTGTTGAAGCTTCCGCTCGTTCCGTAATACGCTCCCAAGAGCTTACACGCCCACTGCTGCCACTCGGGTGAGTCCTCAATTTCTACTATGAGCTTCAGTTGTTCGTCATTGAGGCGTGGGTAGTCGTCACTTTCGATCCATTGCAGAAGATCTACGAAGTGAGCGGACAAGTCAGTTTTTACAAACCAGCCGGCAATTTTTGCGGTGGAATCTGTTGCAATTCCGTGCTGAACACGTAACTTCGCCGCATCCGATAGTAGGGCATGTAATGTTGAATGCTTGGATAAGTAGTAAACAAAAAACTTCAACGGCTCACCGTCAGCAGCGACGTTGCTGAAGTATTCTTGCTCAGCCCTGATGATCTCCTCCAAACGGCCTGCCTGCCGATCACTGATCGCTTCAAGGACGTTCAGGTTGATCCTTCTGTTCGCATTGCACTCATCATTCTCAAGCTTGAAGGTGAGTTTCCATAGTGATTTAAAGATGGAGGTTTCGACCGTGGGTTTGAACCGCCGTAGGTACCGGCTTTCCACATACCCTTTAACCTTATGGCGATCGTTCAATGCATCTCTATGTTCGGCAAGGTCTGTGAGCATTTCATTCAGGATGTGCTGAGTGTAGAAGGGTGGCTTGATGAGTAAATCTTCCAACGTATTGCGAAGCAGGGATCTGACTGTTTCACGGTTAGGCGCGTGGAGCTCTCGCTCCTGAGTCAAAACAGGATGCGCCGAGAGGTGTCGTTGCTTTTGCAGAAATTTGAGATTTTCGTACTCTGGAGCGTCAAGTAATCGTGTCTTCAAGAAGGTGTCTTCAATCAGCTTTATTTCCCATGCTGAGGAAAAGGGTTCTTGAACCTGAATTCGGGTCATCTCGTTGATGATTTCGGTAGCTGTTGCATCCCTGTATACATCAATAAGGTACTCAAGCTTGTAAATTAGGTCGCACACCGCGACTGACCAGAGCATTACTACGGAAGATCGGTAATTTCCATTCTGGTATGAAGACAAAACTTCTTTGAAGTACTCCTTTGTTTTGGCAGCAAAGATATCGTCAGCGAATCCTTCCAGGGAAAAGCCAGGCATAGGCACGTCCTTAAAGTATGAGTTTGTTCATGGGCTCGAGAGAACAGCGAATCATAGGATTAGCTATCGTCAATGGCTGATCGGAACTCCTGCGGTTTGAAATGACTGCATCTTTGCGAATCAGGCGTATCCTTCCTTGCGCTGAACTGTGTCTCTACGATTGGCTTAGATCAAGCGCTTTTTCTGGCTGATTGAATCTCCCATGGTCTTCTAGGCACTCTGCTCAAGCTTGCGGCAAATCTCTCCTGGGGTATGAGACCTATCCAGGCGTCGGCTAATGAGCGGCTGCTTCTGGCCGTTTTCTGCCAATCCAGATTGGCGAAATCAATACCAATGAGAGACGCCATACGCAGCTACCTTCCACCTTCCCAACCCCTCACCCATTCCTCCCCAACCTATACCCACTGACCGCCTCGTAAACCGCCTTCCGCAACCGGTTGATCCCGCCGATCGGCCGATGCTCCGGCAGCGCGTGCCAGGGGTTGAACGAAAGGTTGTCACAGAACAGGTTCTGTTCCCGGCTATCGAAATCCTGAGCTGGCACAATGATGTCGGCTATGGTAGCGAAGGGCGCGTCCGACTCCTTCCATTCGACGCTGGTGTCTTCGATGGGCATGTACTTGCCCGGGTCCTGGCGCTGCACCTGGAAGGCGTAGCAGGCGGGGGTGCGGTCGATGGAGAGTTGCTGGTACAGGGCGGCGCGGAGGAAGTTGGGCAGGTCCTGGTTCTGCTTCGGTAGCTCGTAGGCCGGGCACTTCTCCGGGGCGGGGACGACGCGGAACTTGATGTTGTGTTCGCCCAGCTTGTACGGCGAGATGCCGTTGTAGCCGGCGTGCAGTGGGCTGTCCGGGGCGGGGGCGAGGGTGCGCAGGGCGATCAGTAGGTGGCGCAGTTCCCAGCTGGTGGGGCTCCAGTTGGGGAAGAAGGCCAGGGCTTTCTTGCCGTCGGCCTGGGCGGCGAAGTTCTGCCGGTATTCGGCGATGTCGCGGATGAAGAACACCGGCTGGTTGAACATGACGAAGTCCTGCTCGCCGTCATGGCCGCGGCCGGGCAGGAGTTTTTCGCCGGGCACGTCGAGCAGCTTGATGGCCATGCCGCGCGCGTCGTTCTTGCTGTCGAACTGCGGGTAGGCGTTGCCGTTGGAGAAGCGCACCCAGGCGTTCCAGCTCTTGCCCGCTTCGGCGAACACGCCGCGACGCAGGGTCGGGTCGAGGTCGGCGCGTACCTTGAATTCGGCCTTCACGCAGCCGTGGGCCTTGGCGTGGGCATCGCGCAGGACGCGGGTGTTGTCGCGGTGCTGTTCGACCACGCGGATGGCGTCCTGGATGATCGCCTGGGTGATGCGGGCTTCGTCCGGGGCGATCTGCTCTTCCGCGGACACCGGGCCGGAGAATTTCCAGGCGTAGTAGAGGCTGCCGATGGCCCAGCCGCCGAGGCCGACGGCCAGCAGCAGGAGGAGCAGGCGGCCGAGCCATTTGCCGAGGAACAGCCAGGCGTGGGTGAGGAGTGCGCGCATGGAGTGGGTGTCCTTGGTGGTGTGCGTTGGCTGTGGGCTTTTATTCTTCTTGGGCGGGGAGTGCGCCACGATTGCTTCTCCCCGTCCTCTGGCTAGGCGTCCCCCCTGAAGGGAGAGGGGCTGCTAGGGGTGGAGAGGGGCGGCGGCGCCATGCCTCGCGCTTCTCCATTTCCCAGGTTCAGCGTTGCGCGGTCCGTTGCTCCGGCGCCGGGCATTTCGGGCCGGGCGTCCAGGGTGGGGTCTGGGCCGGGACCAGGCGGCGCTCGAATTCGGGGTTGCCGAGCACCTTCAGGTATTCCACCAGCGCCCAGCGTTCTTCCGGGCTGAGGGCGCGGCCGATCACGCCGTTCTGCCGGCAGCCGTCGCGGAATTCGTGGCCGCTGTTGCGGTTGCCGGTGAGGCGGGTGTCGAGGAGGAAGCCGCCGGGGAATTTCTCGGTGCGGAATCCAACGAATTTCGGATCGAATTCGAAGGTGCCGACGTAGAACTGCGGCGAGCGTTCGGCGGCCGGGGAGAGCAGTTGGAACAGGTTGGGCACCGAGCCGTTGTGCAGGAACGGCGGGGTCGCCCAGACGCCGTCCAGCGGGCGGGCCTTGTAGGCGCGCAGTTCCTGTACGCCGATCGGCAGGTCGAAGCCGTTCATGGTCTTCTGCTGTTCCGGCGGGATGCCGGCGTCCCGGTAGGCGCGCTGCTCGACGAAGGCGGTGATGTAGGCCAGGCCCTTGGCCGAGGACAGTTGCGAGAGGTCGAGTTGCTGCGGATCGGCGCCGATCAGCTGGACGTTCATCCGCGCCAGTTCGTTGACGCTCCAGCCGAGCTTGCGCAGGTCGTAGCGGTGGTCGGCGATGTTGTCGGCGGTGGTCGGATCGGTGCCGATCACCTCGGTCGGCACCATGTGCATGCGCCACTCGGGATTGCGTCCGGGGGCGGCGTATTCCGCCGGTTGCACCTTGGGTGCATGGCAGAAGGCGCAGTTGGCTTCGAACAGGGCGCGGCCCTGGGAGGCGCGTTGCAGGTCGATGCGGCCGAAGAGGTCTTCCGGCCAGGTCGGCGGTTTCAGCTGTTGCAGGGTTTCTTCCAGGGCGTGCAGGTCGTGCAGGCGTACGCTGGAGGCGTAGCGCTGCTCGCCCCGCAGCGGCTGGCCGTGCTCGTCGAAGATCTGCAGGCGCGCGCCGACGCCGAGGGCCTCGCCGATATTGCGCGCCATCGGCTGCATGGCCGAGCCGTTCCATTGCACCCAGTCGAATTTCCAGATGTCCCAGACCTGCGGATAGCTCACCGGGGCGTTGGCGACGCGGTAGTTGCTCGGGTCGATGGCATCGCCGAAGACGCTGTTGGCGATGCGCCCGAAGGCGTCGGTGCGGCCGGGGCCTTCCTCGGTGGGGTAGAGGTGGCGGCGGGTGTCGTTCCAGGCGGTGCGCAGGAGGGTGTCGAGGACGGCCTTGAAGTCGGCGCGCAGTTGCGACTTGTCCTGTTCGTAGCGTTCGCCGAGGACTTTCCTGGCGAAGCGGTTGAACTTGAACGGGTTGTAGTAGGTGGCGGCCATGCTCGCGCCGAGCGCCTGGCCGAAGGCGCCGCCGCGCAGGGTCGGCACGGTGGCGGCGATGGAATGCATGGCGGCACCGCCGTCGATGCGCAGCGACTTGCCCTGGTAGCGCAGTTCGCCGGTGTGGCAGGCGGCGCAGGTGATGTCCAGGTAGCGGGTGCCGGTCTTCTCGTCGCGGTGCTGGCTGAAGCCCACCGGCAGGTTGCCGGGGTTGAGGTCGCTGGCCTTCTGCTGCGGATCGACGAGGAAGCCGAAGCGGGCGAGGTATTCGGGGGCGGCGAAGGGTTCTTCGGAGAAGGGCAGTTCGAGGGCGGTGAACCAGTCGTAGTGCAGGCCCTTCACCAGGGTGCCCTGGGGCGTGTAGTAGAAGCGCTGGCGGGCCTCGTCCTTCCATTGCGGCAGGTAGCGTACCTCGCTCGGCGCCTGGTAGTGGGGCAGGTTGGGATTGGCGACGTAGTAGACCACCACCCCGACGACCGCCAGCACGATCACGCCGACAACCAGCAGAGCCTTTTTCACGGTGCGCATCAGGAACGTCCTTGTAGGCCTTTTTTTGGCACCGTTATGCCAAGGCGTTGGCATATTGGCAAGCTGCTATCAGCTTTTTTGACAAGGTTTTCTTGACAGCGAACGGGTAAAACGTTTGCGCAGGCCTCGCCTGGCGATGTTGGCGACGAAAGCTCGGTATTTCACCGGAGAAAGGTGGACGCCGGAGCGTCGTGGAACGGCAGGGCGAGGCGCCGGTGGCCTGCCGGTCAGAGACCGGAGAAGGCCAGCCAGGCGATGATTGCGGCGTAGAGCATCCAGGTGGGATCGGTACGGCGGTCGAGCAGGGCTTTCATTTCTTCGCCTCCGCGCTCCAGAAGCCCTGGGCGTTGCGGAAGGGCTGGCGGGCCAGTTGTTCCAGGCGGGTGATGCCGTCGGCGCGCATGGCATTGATCAGGGCCGAGAAGGATTTGGCGGAGTAGCTCATGGTGTCGTCTCCAGTTCCGTTCTGGTTATTCGGGGATCTGGCGACTATGTAAACATCGGCGTTGGCGAATGAAAAATGGATAGTCTCACTAGCCACTATCGATGGAATTGATTGATAGGCGAGAACATCTCCCCGCCGCAGGGCGGGGCGATGCGGATCATTCCGGGTTGAACAGGATCACCGCCGCGCGCAGCTTGCTGCGGCCGAAGCGGCTCATCTTGTCGAACTCGGCGTGGCTTACCGGGATGTGCTGGCAGTCCAGCGGCTGGCGGTGCTGGCTGTGGTCGACGTCGGGATCGTGGAGGTAGACGAAGTCCTCGTCGTAGTGGGTGACCAGCACCCAGTGCGGGGCCTTGGAGCGGGTCAGGCGGTAGCTGCTGATCAGCACCAGCGGCTGGCCGCCCCTGGCCAGCTGGCGCGGGATGTCGAGCCTGGCCGAGCGCTTCTGCTCGACACCCGAGGCGTCCAGTTCCTCGCAGAAGTCCTCGTGGACCAGGCGCATCACCGCCTTCTTGTCTTCGTTGCGTACGCCGTCGAGGAACAGCGGGCCGCTGGCGGACAGCACCAGCTTGACCCGGAAGCCGCGTCGCCAGGCGGCCAGCGCCAGGCCCTGGGGGCTACAGCCGCCGTGCCCGGTGGTCATGTAGATGGTGGTCGCCTCGCGCCACAGGCGCAGTTCCTCGCGGCGGGTCAACTGGCGCTCCGGTTGCAGCGCGCCCATGGCCATCAGCAGGCAGGCCGGGCCGCAGGTGAAATCGGTGGTCTGCCGGTAGAAGGGCACGTGGCGGCGCTGGTCGTGGCCGGGATTGCGGATGCGTTTCTCGAAGCGCAGCGCTTCGCTGTGGTCCTCGTAGTAGTCGCGCACGGTGGCGAAGGGACGGTAGCCGTTGCGCTCGTAGAGGGCGATGGCGCCACGGTTGTCCGGGCGCACTTCCAGGCGCATGTAGGCGCGGTCGTTGTCCCGCGCGGCCTGCTCGGCGGCTTCCAGCAGCTTCTGGCCGAGGCCGATGCCGCGGGCGCGCGGGTCGATGGCGATGGAGTAGAGGCGGGCCAGCGAGGTGCCTTCGTGGAACAGCACCAGGGCGTAGCCGAGCACGCCGCCGTCGCCCTCGGCTACCGTCAGGCTGGCGTGGGCGCGGGTGAGCATCCACTGGAAGTTGCGGCGGGACAGGCGATCGTAGTCGAAGCAGCGATTTTCCAGCTCGACCAGGGCGGACAGGTCGTCCGCGCCGGCCGGGCGGAGGGTCAGGTTCATAGCGGTCTCCACGGCCGCGGGCGGGAACTTCCGCGCGGGCGTGCTGTAATGGGTGCTGTACGCTTCGGTTTGCTGGCAGGCGCCATAGAGCGGTTTCGCAAGGGATTCCCGCCGAGTATTGGCCGGGATGCGTGCGCCGGCAAGCCGGTTCCGAATGCGCCGTGGTTTCGCTGTCCCCCCGGGAGGTGTCGTGAGCAAGCTGTTCATCATCGTGGAACGCAAGGAAGACTGGACGTCCTATTACCCCAGCGAGGATGTGGTCACCGCCCAGGAATACCTGGAACTGCCCATCGACGACGACACTGGCAAGCGGGTCCAGGTGATCAACCTGTGCCGGCACTACAAGTACCTGCGCCATGGCTACTACTGCTCGCTGCTCGCCGAGGCGCGCGGGCACAAGGTGATCCCCTCGGTGCGGACCATCAGCGAGCTGGCCAGGAAGTCGCTGTACAGCCTGGTCCTGGAGGACCTCGACCGCACCCTGGACAAGGCCCTGGCCGCGCACCCCTACGGCAGCACCGATGGTTTCACCCTGACCCTGTATTTCGGCCGTACCGACATCGAGCCGTTGCAGGACCTGGCGCGACAGTTGTTCGAGGCGTTTCCCTGCCCGTTGCTGCTGGTGGAGTTCAAGCGCAACCGCACCTGGCACATCGAGGGCATCAAGCCCGGCGCCATCCACAAGCTGCGCGAGGACCAGGAAGACCTCTTCGCCAACGCCCTGGACAGCTTCAGCCGGCAGATCTGGCGCAAGCCGCGTTCGCGCAAGCCGTTCCGCTACGACCTGGCGATCCTCCACGACCCCGGCGAGGCGTTCCCGCCGTCCGATGCCAAAGCGCTGAAGAACTTCGTGCGGGTCGGCCGCAGCCTCGGCATCGACGTCGACCTGATCGAGCGCAAGGACTATTCGCGGATCGCCGAGTACGACGCGCTGTTCATCCGCGAGACCACCAATGTCGCCGACCACACCTACCGTTTCGCCAAGAAGGCCGAGAGCGAAGGGTTGGTGGTGATGGACGACCCGGTGTCGATCCTGCGCTGCACCAACAAGGTGTACCTGGCCGACCTGCTGCGCAGCCACAAGCTGGGCATGCCGGCCACGGAGATTCTCTACAAGGAGAACCCGCAGGAACTGGAGAAGGTCGGCGAGCGCCTGGGCTTCCCGCTGGTGCTGAAGATTCCCGACGGCAGCTTCTCGCGCGGGGTGATCAAGGTGGAGGACCAGGAGCAGTTGCTGGCGGCCAGCGTCGAGCTGTTCGAGCGCTCGGTGCTGATCCTTGCCCAGGAGTTCTTCTATACCGAGTACGACTGGCGTATCGGCGTGCTCAACCGCAAGCCGATCTTCGCCTGCCAGTACTTCATGTCCAAGGGCCACTGGCAGATCTACGACCACAGCCCGGACGCCGAGGAGGTCAGCGGCGATTTCCGCACCATGCCCGTGCACGAGGCGCCGCGCAAGGTGGTGGAGCTGGCGGTGAAGACCGCCAACCTGATCGGCGACGGCCTTTACGGGGTGGACCTGAAGCAGGCCGGCGACAAGGTGGTGGTGATCGAGGTGAACGACAACCCGAACATCGACTGCGGGGTGGAAGATGTCTACCTCGGCGACGACCTCTACAAGCTGGTCCTGGAGGAGTTCGTCCGGCGCCTGGAAGTCAAGCGTCGCGGCTACGACTGATAAGACGATTTCGGCATTGGCGATATAAACAAAGATTCACTTTCGTGCGTCAAAAAATTGCTAGATTTTCCTTTCAGAGCGCCAACATGCCGTTTTTATGACGGTTCAAAGAATTGGCGCCGCAAAGGAGCACACATGTTAGATGCATCGAACCTCCGCCGTCTGCTGGTGGTGGACCCGTGCGACGATTGCCGGCGCCTGTTGCCGGGCCTTCGCGAGGCGGGTTGGGCAGTGGACAGCTGCGCGCTGGAAACGGCGCGCGAACGCGCTTGCGACGTCGGCCTGCTGCGCCTGCGGCCGTTCCACCTGGAGCGGCCGGAGACGGTGAAGGACCTGATCAGCCGCAGCGGCACCGAGTGGATCGCCGTGCTCAGCCCGGACACCTTGCCGCTGAATGGCGTCGGCGATTTCGTCTGCGAATGGTTCTTCGACTTCCATACCTTGCCGTTCGACATGGCGCGGGTGCAGGTGACCCTCGGCCGCGCCTTTGGCATGGCCCGCCTGCGCGGGCGCGGCACGGTGCCCGGCGATGCCGAGGGCGAGCACGAACTGCTCGGCGAGAGCCTGGCCGTACGCGACCTGCGCCGGCTGCTGGCGAAGCTGGCGCCGACCGACTCGCCGGTACTGATCCGGGGCGAGAGCGGCACCGGCAAGGAACTGGTCGCGCGTACCCTGCACCGGCAGTCGCGGCGCGCGGACAGGCCGTTCGTCGCGATCAACTGCGGGGCGATTCCCGAGCACCTGATCCAGTCCGAGCTGTTCGGCCACGAGAAGGGCGCCTTCACCGGCGCGCACCAGCGCAAGGTCGGACGGATCGAGGCGGCCGACGGCGGCACTCTGTTCCTCGACGAGATCGGCGACCTGCCGCTGGAGTTGCAGGCCAACCTGTTGCGCTTTCTCCAGGAACAGCAGATCGAGCGGGTCGGCGGTAACCGGCCGGTCGAGGTGGACGTGCGGGTGCTGGCGGCGACCCATGTCGACCTGGAGGCGGCGATCGACGCCGGGACCTTCCGCGAGGACCTCTACTACCGGCTCAACGTCCTGCAGGTCGGCACCGCGCCGTTGCGCGAACGGAGCGAGGACCTGCCGCTGCTGGCCAATCATTTCTCCCGGCTCTACAGCCTGGAGACCGGCCGCCGCCCGCGCCGCTTCAGCGAGGACGCGCTGGCGGCGATGGCGATGCACGCCTGGCCGGGCAATGTCCGCGAACTGGCCAACCGGGTACGTCGCGGGTTGGTCCTGGCAGAGGGAAAGCAGATCGAGGCCCAGGACCTCGGCCTGGAATGCGCGCGCGGCGACGGCCCGCCGTTGTCCAGCCTGGAGGTCTACAAGCTCTGCGCCGAGCGCCAGGCGATGTGTGATGCGCTGGCCCGTTACGGCGACAACCTCAGCGTGGCCGCGCGGATGCTCGGGGTGTCGCGGCCGACCTTCTACCGCCTGTTGCACAAGCACCGGTTGCGCTGAGTGGGCGGCGGGAGATCTGCCGGCCAGGCAAAATATCCTGCGTTTCCCAGCCGTAGCGAACTAGAATCCAACCGATCCCGACCGGTTCGCGACAGTTGCTCGTGGCGATTGACAGAATCTGTCAGATCGACGCATATTCACCTAACGCAAACGTTTGCGTCTGGATAATCTCCTGGAAAAGCCTCAATACAACGATAAGAAAAGCTGGAGGATACACCATGAAGCGGGTCGCTTCCCGGCGCCTGTTGGCTGCCGTTGTGCTGACTGCCTGTTCCTCGTTCCTGCCCCTGTCCGCCGTCCACGCGGAAACTCCCGAGAAGCCCAGGATCGCGCTGGTGATGAAGTCGCTGGCGAACGAGTTCTTCCTGACCATGGAGGACGGCGCCAAGGCCTACCAGAAGGAGCATGCCGACCGGTTCGAACTGGTTTCCAACGGCATCAAGGACGAGACCGATACCTCCAGCCAGATCCGCATCGTCGAGCAGATGATCGTGTCCGGGGTCGACGCACTGGTGATCGCGCCGGCCGATTCCAAGGCGCTGGTGCCGGTGGTGAAGAAAGCGCTGGACGCCGGCATCGTGGTGGTCAACATCGACAACCGCTTCGACCCGCAGGTGCTGCAGGCGAAGAAGATCGGCGTGCCCTTCGTCGGGCCCGACAACCGCAAGGGCGCGCGGCTGGTCGGCGAGTACCTGGCGAAGCGACTGAAGGCCGGCGACGAGGTCGGCATCATCGAAGGGGTCTCTACGACCACCAATGCCCAGCAGCGCACCGCCGGCTTCAGGGATGCGATGGACGCGGCGGGGATGAAGATCGTCTCCTTGCAGTCGGGCAACTGGGAAATCGAGAAGGGCAACGCGGTGGCTTCGGCGATGCTCAACGAGCATCCGGACCTCAAGGCGCTGCTCGCCGGCAACGACAGCATGGCCCTCGGCGCGGTATCGGCGGTGCGCGCGGCGGGCCGCGCCGGGCAGGTGAAGGTGGTCGGCTACGACAATATCCAGGCGATCAAGCCGATGCTCAAGGATGGCCGGGTGCTGGCCACTGCCGACCAGTTCGCCGCGAAGCAGGCGGTGTTCGGTATCCAGACCGCGCTCAAGCTGCTCGCCGGGCAAACCCCGGAACATGAGAAGGACGGCGTGGTCGAGACGCCTGTCGAGTTGGTGACCGCGCCCTGAGCCGTCCGATGGAGCCTTCCCATGTCTAGCGACGCATTGCCGCTGCTGAGCATCCGCGGGGTCGGCAAGACCTACGCGCAGCCGGTGCTGGCGGAGATCGACCTGCAATTGTTCGGCGGCGAGGTGCTGGCCCTGACCGGCGAGAACGGTGCCGGCAAGAGCACCTTGTCGAAGATCGTCGGCGGCCTGGAACGTCCCGGCGCCGGCAGCCTGGAGCTCCTCGGCCGGCCCTACGCCCCCGGCAGCCGCCGCGAGGCCGAGGCGCTGGGCGTGCGCATGGTGATGCAGGAACTGAACCTGCTGCCGACCCTGTCGGTGGCGGAGAACCTGTTCCTCCACGACCTGCCCCGGCGCGCCGGCTGGATCGACCGTCGGCGCCTGCGCGCGGCGGCCCGCGAGGCGATGGCCCAGGTCGGCCTGGAGGCGATCGATCCCGACACGCTGGTCGGCGACCTCGGTATCGGCCACCAGCAGATGGTCGAGATCGCCCGCAACCTGATCGGCGACTGCCGCTTGCTGATCCTCGACGAACCCACGGCGATGCTTACCGCGCGCGAAGTGGACATGCTCTTCGAGCAGGTCGAGCGGCTGCGCGAACGCGGCGTGGCGATCGTCTACATCTCCCATCGACTGGAGGAACTGGCGCGGATTTCGCAGCGCATCGCGGTGTTGCGCGATGGCCGCCTGGTCTGCGTCGAGCCGATCGAGCGCTACGACGCCGACCAACTGGTGACCCTGATGGTCGGCCGCGAACTGGGCGAGCGCTTCGACCTGGGCCCACGGCAGACCGGTGCGCCGCTGCTGCGGGTGGAGCGGCTGAGCCGGCGCGGCAAGGTGCATGAGGTGTCGTTCGAGGTGCGCGCGGGGGAGATCTTCGGCATCTCCGGACTGATCGGCTCCGGGCGCACCGAATTGTTGCGCCTGATCTACGGCGCCGACCGCGCCGACGGTGGGCAGGTCCTGCTCGGCGATCCGCCGCAGCGCCTGAGCCTGCGTTCGCCGGCCGACTCGGTGCGCCAGGGAGTGGCGCTGATCACCGAGGACCGCAAGGGCGAGGGCCTGCTGCTGGACCAGTCGATCAGCGCCAACCTCGCCCTGGGCAACCTGCCGGCGCTGGCGCGCCACGGGGTGATCGACCGGCGCCGCGAGGAAGCCCTGGCGCGGCGCCAGGTGGAGGCGCTGCGGGTGCGCTGCGCGGACACCGCGCAGGCGGTGGGCGAACTGTCCGGCGGCAACCAGCAGAAGGTGGTGATCGGCCGCTGGCTGGAGCGCGACTGCCAGGTGCTGCTGTTCGACGAGCCGACCCGTGGCATCGATGTCGGCGCGAAGTTCGATATCTATGCCTTGCTCGCCGAGTTGACCCGCCGGGGCAAGGCGCTGGTGGTGGTGTCCAGCGACCTGCGCGAGCTGATGCTGATCTGCGATCGCATCGGCGTGCTCTCGGCGGGACGTATGGTGGACACCTTCGAGCGCGACGCCTGGACCCAGGACGCGCTGCTGGCGGCGGCCTTCGCCGGTTACAAGAAACGCGACGCGCTGCTGGCGACGTCGTGAACACGCAACGCAAGGAACCAGAAATGAGCGACCCGACGTCTTCCGCTACCGCCGCCGCAGCGCCAACCCTGCGACGCGGCAACTATTTCGGCCTGGGCACCTACCTCGGCCTGGCCGGCGCGCTGCTGGCGATGATCGCGCTGTTCTCGGCGCTGAGCAGCCACTTCCTCAGCTATGGCACCTTCCTCGCCATCGCCAACCAGATCCCCGATCTGGTGGTGCTGGCGGTGGGCATGACCTTCATTCTGATCGTCGGCGGCATCGATCTCTCGGTAGGCTCGGTGCTGGCCCTGGCGGCCTCGGCGGTAAGCCTGGCGACGCTCGGCTGGGGCTGGGGCGTGCTGCCGGCGGCGATGCTCGGGATGGCCTGCGCGACCCTGGCCGGCTGCGTCACCGGTTCGATCACGGTGGCCTGGCGGATTCCCTCGTTCATCGTGTCCCTCGGGGTGCTGGAGATGGCCCGTGGGCTGGCCTACCAGATGACCGACTCGCGCACGGCCTATATCGGCGACGCCTATGCCTGGCTGTCCAATCCGCTGGCGTTCGGCATCTCGCCGGCCTTCGTGATCGCCCTGCTGGTGATGTTCGCCGCCCAGGCGGTGCTCACCCGCACGGTGTTCGGCCGCTACCTGATCGGCATCGGCACCAACGAAGAAGCGGTGCGATTGGCCGGTGTGAACCCGAAACCCTATAAGATTGCAGTATTCGCCCTGATGGGGCTGCTCGCCGGGTTGGCCGCGCTGTTCCAGATCTCGCGTCTGGAAGCGGCCGATCCCAACGCCGGGGTCGGCCTGGAACTCCAGGTCATCGCCGCGGTGGTGATCGGCGGCACCAGCCTGATGGGCGGGCGAGGTTCGGTGGTCAGCACCTTCTTCGGCGTGCTGATCATTTCCGTATTGGCGGCGGGGCTGGCGCAGATCGGTGCGTCGGAGCCGACCAAACGAATCATTACCGGGGCGGTGATCGTGGTAGCGGTGGTGCTGGATACCTATCGCAGCCATCGCGCCCGCAGACAGGGCTGAACGATGGCGACAATGAAGGACGTGGCGGCGATGGCGGGGGTTTCCTTCACCACCGTATCGCATGTGGTGAACAGGACGCGGCCGGTCAGCGACGCGGTGCGCAAGAAGGTCGAGGACGCCATCGCGCAGCTGCACTACGTGCCCAGCGCGGTGGCGCGCTCGCTGAAGGTGCGCACCACCTCGATCATCGGCCTGCTGGTGCCGAACAGTACCAACCCGTATTTCGCCGAGCTGTCGCGCGGCATCGAGGATTGCTGCGAGCGCAACGGCTACTGCGTGATCCTCTGCAACTCCGACGACAACCCGCAGAAGCAGGCCAACTACCTGCGCGTGCTCCAGGAGAAACGCATCGACGGCCTGGTCCTGGCGTCCGCCGGCGGCGACGGCGCGCTGGCCAAGGGACTGGCGAACATGCGCACGCCGACCGTGATCGTCGACCGCGAGGTGGAAGGCGTGGAAGCCGACCGGGTGCAGATCGACCATGAGATGGGCGCCTACCTGGCGACCCGCCACCTGCTCGAACTGGGCCATCGCGACATCGCCTGCATCGGCGGGCCGCTGTCGACCAAGGTCTCGACGCTGCGGGTCGAGGGCTACCGGCGGGCGATGGCCAAGGCCGGCCTGGAGGTGCGCCCGCAGTGGCTGCTGGAAAGCGAGTTCAGCAGCCCCGGCGGCTACCACGCGGCGCTCGGCCTGCTGGGCGGCGAGGGCGAGCGACCGACGGCGATCGTCGCCGGCAACGACATGATCGGCATCGGCGTGCTGCGCGCCGCGGCCGAGCTGAATATCAGGGTGCCGCACGAACTGTCGGTGATCGGCTTCGACGATATCGAGCTGAGCCGCTTCGTGTTTCCCGCCTTGACCACCGTGGGCCAGTCGATCCGCCTGCTTGGCGAGATCGCTGCGCAATTGCTGCTGCAACGCATCGCCGAGCGCGAGGAGCCGATGCAGCGGCGGGTGGTGGCGCCGGCGCTGGTCCTGCGCGAATCCACCGCGCCGCCGCTGGTGCGGGTCTGAACCGGGCGCCGGGGGCGCCCTCGCTAGAGAGAGGCTGGAACAAGGACGCAACGATGCAAGCGAAAGTACTGGTGGTGGGCAGCCTGAACATGGACCTGGTGGTGCGCGCGCCGCGCCTGCCACGGGGCGGCGAGACCCTCGCCGGGCAGTCCTTCATCACCGTTCCCGGCGGCAAGGGAGCCAACCAGGCGGTCGCCGCGGCGCGTCTCGGCGCGGAGGTGGCGATGATCGGCTGCCTTGGCGACGATGCCTACGGCGACCAGCTGTACCGCGCGCTGCAGGCCGAGGGCATCGACTGCCAGGGCGTCGAGCGGGTGGCCGGGGAGTCCAGCGGAGTGGCGCTGATCGTGGTCGACGACAGCAGCCAGAACGCCATCGTCATCGTCGCCGGCGGCAACGGCCACCTGTCGCCGGCCGTGCTGGCGCGCCACGAGCACTTGCTGGAGCAGGCGCAGGTGGTGGTCTGCCAGCTGGAAAGCCCGCTGGAGACGGTTGGCCATGTGCTGCGCCGGGCCCATGCGCTGGGCAAGACGGTGATCCTCAACCCGGCGCCGGCCACCCGCGACGTGCCGGCGGAGTGGCTGCCGCTGGTGGACTACCTGGTCCCCAACGAGACCGAAAGCGAACTGCTCTGCCGCCTGCCGGTGGACTCCCTGGAGAGCGCCGGGCGTGCCGCCGAGCGCCTGCGCGAAATGGGCGCCGGCAGGGTGATCGTCACCCTCGGCGCACAGGGCGCCCTGCTGGTGGGCGAGGGGCGGGTCGAGCATTTCCCGGTGGCGCGGGTCAAGGCGCTGGATACCACGGCGGCCGGGGACACCTTCGTCGGCGGCTTCGCCGCGGCCCTTGCGCGCGGCCTCGACGAGGCGGCGGCGATCCGTTTCGGCCAGGCCGCCGCGGCGATCTCGGTGACCCGCCTCGGCGCGCAGACCTCGATCCCCTCGCGCGAGGAAGTCGAGCGGGCGCTCGCTGGCGAGGCTTGAGAGGGACGGTGCCGTTGCTACCGGCGGATAACGCCTGCGCAGCTAGGCGAGGATCGCTCCCAGGCTCACGCATCCCTTCGAGGGGTAGGGCATGCCCAGGCTCGAACGGTGGCCCCTCAGAAGTAGTAGGGGAATTTCACGCCGAAGGTAAAGTCCGGCGCGTCCGGAGTGATGCCGATGGACAGGCTGGGCACGATGCTGAACCTGTTGCTCACCGCATAGGTCATGCCCAGGCCGAAGTAGCCGGCGTTGGCGTCGCTGCCGCTGACGGTCTGCCAGCTCTGGCCGTCCTGCTTGACCTTGCTCTTCTGGCTGATCAGCTCTGAGAAGGAGAACGACATGCTCATCTTCTCGTTCAGCGCGAAGGCCACGCCGACGCCGAGTTGGAACCAGTTGCCGAGCTTGACCTTGCCGCCGGTCTTCACGCCTTGCTGCGGGTTGATGTCGTCGAACGACTCTTCGAAGTTGTAGGTATACGACAGGCTGCCGAACAGCACCGCCGGGTCCACCGTCTTCACCAGCGAGATGCCCGGGGTGATCGACCAGACGCCGTTGCCGGTGGGCAGGTCGTCGGGCACGTTGAGGTTGTTGTTGCCCGGTACCTGCTTCAGCTTGATGCCGTAGGGATCCTTGCCGGTGGGCGCCTTGACCCGCAGGCTGACCACCGCGTCCGGGGTGCTCTCGCTTTCGTCGAGGAACTTGTAGGCGACGCCGAAGCTGACGTCGCCCAGGCGTGGGTCGCCGGTCACCGATTTCTCGGTGATCTGCGAGGTCGAGCCGCCGGCGCCGGCGGACTGGTAGGTCGATTCGCGATAGACCACCGGGGCGTTGATATCCACCTGCCAGCGCTGGTTCCAGTTGTAGCGGCCGGTCAGGTCGAGGGTCCAGATGTCGGCATCGATCTGGTCCACGCCGATGTTGCCGAGGAAGATCGAGTCCAGCGCCAGGAAGCCGTTGAGGAACAACTGGCGGGTGTCGTAGTGGCTGTAGGTGAGGCCGGTCTCCAGGCTGAAGGTGCCGCCGCCGAAGAAGCCGCTGGCGTCCTGGTAGATGTTTTCCACGCTGGGCGCGGGCGCGCCATCGTCCTTGAGGCTGGCGCCGTAGGTGCCGGCGACTGCGTTGGCGTCGTTGCGCGCCTGCGCCGGCGGCTGGATCGACTTGACCAGGCGTTGCGGCTGCGGCGCCTGGGGTTGCGCCTCGACCTGGCGCACGCGCTGTTCGAGGACCATCAGGGCGTTCTGCTGGGCCTCGTAGCGTTGGCGCAGCTCCAGGAGTTCCTTCTTCAGCGCCTCGACCTCGGACTCCGTCGCGGCCTGCGCCAGGAACGGGGAAACCAGGGTGGTGGCGCAGAGGACAGCTCGCAGCGAGAGTGTCTGGGTCATGTTTGCCGTTCCGTTTTTATGGCCTTCCGATAGCACAGTGATTTCAGACTAGATCAACTTTCAGTAGCCGCTGGGGCGCAGCGCGCGCAATTGCTCCCAGGCGCAATTCAGTGCCGGATCGGCGCCCGGCCGGTCCTTGAGCATCACCTCGAGCGCCGCCAGGTTCTGCACCAGGTTGCGGTTTCCGCTGAGCGCCACGCTCTGCACCAGGCCGCCGGCGCCGAGGCTTTGCAGGCTGGCGCCCTGGCCGCTGGCCTGGATCGCCAGTTGCAGGGCGCCGCCGTTCGGCGTGACCTTCACCGTGCCGGCCTCGCCGCTGAGGGCCAGCGCACCTTCCAGCGGCGTGCCGCCCGGCAGTGGCGGCGGCGCCTCGCCGTGGCGGACCTCGATGCTGACGCCATTGCTGGCGCTGTTGTGGTCGCCGGCGGTGCGGATGCTCTGGCTGACCCCCTGGGTCTGCGCCAGTCCGGCGCCGCCGAGGACCTGGCCGTTGCCGGCGACGGGTGGCGGGGCGTCGCCTGGCCGATCGACCAGGGTGACGTTGAGGACCGGGCGCGCCAGGTTCTGCCGCACCTGCAGGTCGACGCGTGCGCCGAGGACCTGGCCGCTGGCGTTCTGCCAGGTGCTGCTCATGGTCACCCCGAAGCTGACGATCCGCCCCGGCAGCACGTAGCGCCCGCGCAACTGGGAAAGCTCCTGGTCGCTCAGTTCGGCGGGGGCGAAGAGGTCGCTGGCGGGGGCGGGCAGCGCAGCGCCCAGGCAGCAGGCGAGGACGAAGCAGTGGTGCGTGTACATGGCGTGCTCCCGGAGCATCCGGCTCCTGCGATCAGAAGAAATCGCTCTGGATGAAGCCGAATTCCATCAGTTCGGTGTCCCTGACCGGTTTGAAGCGGTCCAGGCGATTGCGCGCGGTCAGCGGCTCGGGCGGCGTCAGCAGCGGATTGCCGCGGTCGTATCCCTGGCCGATCACGGCGAAGACGATGCCGTTCCAGCCCTTGGCGAACTCTGTCAGCGCGTAGCGTTTGTGCCCCAGCGCCGGGTCACCCACGTACACGTACTCGCCCTGGGTGCGTTGCAGGACGACGAAGTGCTTGTAGCCGCGGATTTCCATCAGCACGATGGCGGGTATCTTCAGTTGTTCCAGTTGCGCCGCCTCGATGCGGTAGCCGCGCGCGCGCATGCCCATGGATTCGACGTAGCGCTTCATGTCGAGCATGGAGAAGCCCTGGGTGCGGACGATCTCCGGGTCGGCGTGGGCGAGCATGCCCTGGATCACCGCCTGCTCGTCGAGCGGGGCGCCGTAGGCCTTCTCCAGGATGGTCGCGAGGGCCGCGGCGCCGCAGCTGAAATCGGTCTTCTGCTCGACCAGGTCGGCGAAGCGCCGCTCGCGGATGCTCTGCACCTGCTTGTAGACCAGGCCGCCGCCGGGCAGGGCGGGAAAGCCGAGGGTCGCCGCCTGGGCGGTGAGGTCGACGAGCAGCAGCAGGGAAAGGATGAGCGTGCGCATGGCCGGTTCCTGTGTCGGATGGAAAAGGGTTCCGGCTGGCGCCGGAACCCCTGGGCCAGGATCAGAAGCCAAGGCTCTCGCCACCGGCCGGGCAGCTGCTGCAACCGGCGGCGATGGACAGGGAGTTGCTCTGCTGGTTGCCGCCACCGGCGGCGATGTTCACCCCGACGTTGCCCGAGACGTTCTGCAACGAGTTGCTCAGGCTGGCGTTGTTGGTGACCGGGGTCTTGAAGCCGACGATCGCCGGGATGAAGCCGGACACCGTGCCTTTCAGGTCGACGTCGCCCTTTTCCTTGAAGGCGAACGCGCCGCCGTCGTGGTTCAGGTCCTTGGCGCCCTGGGCCTGGCTGTCCACGTCGATGTGGCCGGTATTGCTGCCGCCCGGATGGGTCTGGCCTTCCCAGGTGTCGAGGTAGACGTCGCCGATCTGGTCGGAGGTGCCCTTGTAGCTGCCGTCGGCGTTCAGCTTCAGCGACACGTAGGTGCCGCCATAGGCGTAGTTGGCGCTGTTGACGGTGGTGTTGCCGGTGGAGGTCTGCGACGCGGCGCTACCGGCAGTGCTGTACTGGCCGTTGGAGACGGCGGCGGCCAGGTCGTTCTTCTGCTGGTTGAAGTTGCCGGCGGCGACGTTCACGCCCAGGTTGCCCGAGACGTTGTTGGCCGAGTTGCTCAGCGATGCGGTGTTGGGGTTGGAGTAGTTGTTCAGCGTATTGCCGTAGCCGCTCTGCAGCACGCTGGTGCTGGCGGTCGCGGTGCCGAACACGAAGCTGGCGTCGGCGCTGGCCAGCGCGGCGGCGTTGGCCTGCTGGTTGTTGTCGCCGGCGGCGACGTTGACCCCGACGTTGCCCGAGGCATCCTTGATCGAGCCGCTCACCGAGGCATTGTTCACCGTGCCGAAGTTGCTGACCTTGTTGTTGTAGTTCTGCTGCGTATCCACCACCAGGGCCGTGGCTCCGCCCTTGTTGTTCGACTGCGGGTTGGGTTTCGGCGGGTGCCAGCCACCTTCGTTTCCGGCGTAGGCCGATACCGACAGCACTGCAGCCATTGCCAGGGCCAGCGGGGTCAGGACCATAGTCGCTTTCATGGCGTTTCTCCTTGCATTTCTGTGCTTAGTGTTGGGCTTGTGTTGGCTTGGCAGAGTCATTCCATGACCCTGACGCTGAGGGTGTTCATCGACTGATTGCCCACCCCAGCGCTCTGGTTCACCTGCACCACGCCGCTGCTCCCGGCGAAGGCGCGATCGTCCGTCGAGACGCTGCGTCCTCCCGGGACCGGAGTGGCCGAACCGGAGACTTTGGTCAGCGCCACGCTTTGCGCGAGAACGCTGTCATCCAGGCTTTCCGGGCCGTTGCTGACGCTCAGCCGGAAGGCGTTGATCTGTTGGTTGCCGAGGCCGGCGCCCTGGTTGACGCCGAGGATGCCGCTGCCGCGTAGCGCCGCCCCCGAGATGCTGGCGCTGGCCGCGATCGGCTGGCTGGCGTCGAGTTGCAGATGCTGGCGCTGGTCGCTGCCGACGAGGGCCGCGGAGCCGACCGCGACGACACGAACGTTGCTCTGTTGCTGGGCGTCGCCGGCGGCCTGGTTGAGGGCGAAGTTGCCGCGGTAGGTGCCGCTGGCATCGATGCTGGCGCGATTGCGTGAGGCCAGCGGGTCGGCCTGGAGCGACGCGATACAGGCGAAGGCGAGGAGGAGGGCGGACAGGCGCTTCATTGTCCACCCCCGAGCATCTGCAGCGGCGCCAGGCCCTGCTTGAGGCTGCCGTTGATCTGCCCGGCGAGGCCGGCGCCGGCGCCGCCTCCCGCGCCGTGGGTGGTGCCGACGTTACCGACGGCCTGGACTGTCGCCGGGTTCGCCGGCTGGTTGGCGAAACCCGGCAGGGCGCCACCGGGGAGAATCATGCTGCGAATCCCGGAACCGCTGGTCACGATGGCGAAGTCGGCATCGCCCAGTTCGCGGCTCACGGTATTGCCGCTGGCCGCCCCGTTGGCGAGGGCGTTGACCTCGGCGGAGACGTTGGTGTCGACGACGGTGGGATGTGGGTCGGGCACCATGCTCGGACGGTAGGCGACCCGTGGCTGGACCTGGCGCTGGACGACGATCGTACCGTCCGCCGCATGCGCGGGGAGGCTCACCGGCACGGAGCCGACGATGACCAGCAGCGCTGGAACGACGATGCGTAGCGAACTCCCCGACATGATGGCGCTTCCTTCGTTGGCGCTGAGCCCTAATCAGCGTTGGCAGGGAGCGAGCATGGGGCGTGCCGGTTTTGCGTTTTCCTTGTCCATCAAGGGCTTGGAGGTGAGCGCCGGGGGAACCTGGCGGACAGTGTTGCATCCGTGCAACAGCAGGCCCGCCAACCAGGGGGCGAAGCCTGCCGGGGACGCGCCTGGAGCTGTTTCAGCGCCGAGACAGCTTTCCGCGGCGCCGTCGCGAAACGCTCTGCGCCAAGGCCCGGACCGCGCTGGCGGTGTATCGGCGGCGTGACAGGGCCGGCCCGTCAGCCGTCCCGGAGCAGCCCTTGCACTGCGGCGAAAGCCTGGCGCCGGCGCTCGGCCCAGTCGCCGGCGATGGCGCGGTAGGGCTGCCGATGGCGCTCCAGCCAGGCTTGGCATTCGCGGTGGAAGGCCTGGCGCTGCGCCAGTTCCGGCTGGCAGCGCTGGCCGTCGGCGCTCCAGGCTACGCCTTCCGGCGAGAGCAGCAGGTGCAGGTCGTAGCGCCGCCGCAGCAGGGCGGGTTCGAGCCAGTCCGGACAGTCGCCGAAGAGAATCCGGCTCCAGAGGATGTTGCTCAGCAGGTGGGTATCGAGGATCAGCAGCGCCGGCCGTTCTGCGCGAGCGGCGTCCTCCCAGGCCAGTTGCCCGCGGGCGATGGCGGGGATGTCGGCGTAGCAGGTGTCGCGGCGCTGTTCGTCGATGAAGTGGCGGACGTACTCGCCGACCACCCGGCCGCCGAAGCGGGCCTGGAGCTGCTCCGCAAGCCAGCTCTTGCCGCTGGATTCGGGCCCGGTGAGTACCAGCACCTTCATGCGGCGACGCCCTCGCGCAATGCCGGGTCGCGGCGCCAGGTCCGCCAGCCGTGGATCGCCAGCAGGGTGAAGAGGGCGTAGAGGGCGGCGGTCAGGTACAGCGCCTTGCTGGCGAAGAGCGCCACGAACAGCACGTCCACGGCGATCCACAGGGCCCAGCATTCCAGGCGCTTCTGCGCCATCCAGCATTGCGCCACCAGGCTGAAGGCGGTCAATCCGGCGTCCCACCAGGGACTGGCGGCATCGGTGTGGTTGGCCATCAGGTAACCGAGCGCGACGCTGCCGACCAGGCCCGCACCGAGCCCGTAGAGGCGCTGCGCGGCGTTCAGGCGGCTCACCGAGCGGCCGTCGTGGTCCTGCCCGCCGCGGGTCCACTGCCACCAGCCATAGAGCTGTAGCGCCGCGTAGACCATTTGCAGGAGCATGTCCGAATAAAGCTTCACCTCGAAGAATATCCAGGCGTAGAGCGCCACCATCACCAGGCCGATAGGCCAGCACCAGGGATTCTGGCGGACGGTCAGGTAGACGGCGATGGCGCCGAGCGAAGCGGCGAAGAGTTCAAGGGGTGACACGGAAGGCCCTCATGCGACGAGGACGCATTGTAGCGAATGTATCCGGCGCTTCGCGAAGACCAGGGCGGAGGGGACGGGCGCGGACAGATTTGTTCAGACGCCGGCTGGCAAGAATTCCAAGATTCCTGGCCGGCCGCTCTGGTAGCATGCCCGCCGGTTTCGACTTCGGCAGTGGGGGAACTGGTCGGGTTCTTCGGAGTCGTAAGGCCTTCATAAAAGACGGCGAGTGTATCGCCGAGAACAACGAAAGCTCGTTCGGGACAGTAGTAGAAGGGGGAGAAACATGGAGTGGTGGACTGCTTTCCAGGCGTTCATCCTGGGCGTCGTGGAGGGGCTGACCGAGTTCCTGCCGATTTCCAGCACCGGGCACCAGATCATCGTCGCCGACCTCATCGGCTTCGGCGGCGAACGCGCCAAGGCGTTCAACATCATCATCCAGCTGGCGGCGATCCTCGCTGTCGTCTGGGAATTTCGGGGAAAGATCTTTCAAGTCGTCCGTGACCTGCCGAGCCAGCGCCAGGCCCAGCGTTTCACCGCCAACCTGCTGATCGCGTTCTTCCCGGCGGTAGTCCTCGGCGTCCTGTTCGCCGACCTGATCCACGAGTGGCTGTTCAATCCGATCACCGTCGCCCTGGCGCTGGTGGTGGGCGGGGTGGTCATGCTCTGGGCCGAGCGCCGGAAGCATGTGATCCGCGCCGAACACGTCGACGACATGACCTGGAAGGACGCCCTGAAGATCGGCTGTGCCCAGTGCCTGGCGATGATCCCCGGCACCTCGCGGTCCGGCGCGACCATCATCGGCGGCCTGCTGTTCGGCCTTTCGCGCAAGGCGGCCACCGAGTTCTCGTTCTTCCTGGCGATGCCGACCATGGTCGGCGCGGCGGTCTATTCCGGATACGTGTACCGCGACCTGTTCCGCCCCGAGGACCTGCCGGTGTTCGCCGTCGGCTTCGTCACCTCGTTCGTCTTCGCCATGCTGGCGGTGCGTGCCTTGCTGAAGTTCATCGGCAACCACAGCTACGCGGCTTTCGCCTGGTATCGGATCGCCTTCGGCCTGCTGATCCTGGCGACCTGGCAATTCCACCTGATCGACTGGAGCACCGCCGGCGAGGTGTGAGGCCCGGGAACAGGCAAGAGGCGCGGCGCGAGCCGCGCCTTTTTTCGTCTGGCCGCCGCGGGTGGCTAGAATGCAGCGCGAAACGGGTAGCGAGCGAGTGGATGTGGATATGGAAAAGCCGGGCATGATCAGCCGCTGGTATGACGACAAGGGCTTCGGCTTCATCCTGCCGAAGACCGGCGGGGAAGAAGTCTTCCTGCATATCTCCGCGTTCCGCGGCGACCGCCGTCCCCGCCAGGGCGACCAGGTGTGGTTTCTCGCCAGCCAGGATGCCCAGGGCCGCCTGCGCGCCGAGAGGGCGCGGCTGGACGCGCTGACCATCGATCCGCCAACTGTCCGCCGTGGCGCCCAGGCGCCGGTGACGCGGGCCCAGGCGCGGCCGGCGCCGACTCCGCCGAGCGCGTTGCAGCGCCCGTTGGCGAAGCTGCTGGTCCTGCTGATCCTCTGCGTGCTGCCGGCCGCTGGCGCCTGGCGGATGTACCTGGACGGACAGGCCCTCTGGCCGCTGCTGGCCTATCCGCTGGCCAGCCTGCTCGCATTCGCCCTCTACTGGCGGGACAAGCGCAGCGCCGCACGCGGCGACTGGCGTACCCCGGAGGTCCGCCTGCACCTGTTCGAGCTGCTCGGCGGCTGGCCTGGCGCGCTGGTCGCGCAGCAGGTATTCCGCCACAAGACCCGCAAGCTCTCGTTCCAACTGGTGTTCTGGGGCATCGTCCTGCTGCACCAGCTGTTCTGGCTCGACAGCCTGCTCGGCGGGCGCCTGTCCGCCGCGCTGTTGCAGTGGATCGGCTGAACGGCGCGGCTCACTCGCGGGCGCGGCGGTAGGCCGGGCCGGTCTCGCCCGAGGGGCGTTGCAGGGCTTCCACGAGAAAGTCGATCAAGGCACGGATCGCCGGAATCTGGCTGCTGCGCGGCAGGTAGGCGGCCTGCATGGTGCTTTTCGGCAAGGTCCACTGCGGCAGGATGCGCACCAGGCTGCCATCGGCCAGTTCCCTGTCGCAGTAGCCTTCGGGCAGCAGGGTGACGCCGAGGCCGGCCACGGCGGCTTTCTTGCGCAGGACGAAGTCGTCGACGCCCAGGCGCGGTTCGCGTTCCAACTGGTAGCGGCTGCCATCCGGCCCGATCAGGGTCGCGTGGACCTTGCGGTCGTTATGAATAGCGCCGAGGAAGGGCAGGTCTTCGAGGTCTTCCGGATGTTCCAGGCGACGCCCGGCGATCAGCGACGGGGCGGCGAGGATCTGCGTGGTCGCCGGAGCCAGGCGCCGGCAGACCAGCGCAGGGTCCTCGTCGCCGAGTTCGCGCACGCGCAGTGCCACGTCCACCCCCTCGTTGAGCAGGTCGACCCGGCGGTTGGTCAGGAGGATTTCCAGCTGGACCTGCGGGTGTCGTTCGAGAAACCGCGGCAACAGGTCGGCCAGGTTGCTCGAAGCCATGGCCACCGGTGCGGAAAGGCGCAGCCGGCCACGCGGCTCGACGCTCAGCTCGGCGATCACCTGTTCGGCCATCTCCGCTTCCAGCAGCAGGTTGCGGCAGTGCTGCAGGTAGCGTTCGCCGACCTCCGTGAGCGCCAGCTTGCGTGTCGTGCGGTGCAGCAGGCGCACCTGAAGGCGCTCCTCCAGCTCGGCGATGCGCCGCGACAGGCGCGACTTGGGAATCCCCGTCTCGCGTCCGGCCGCGGCGAAGCCGCCGCATTCCACCACCTTGGCGAAGTAGTAGAGGTCGTTGAGGTCGTGGGGCATGCAGGCGCTCCGCTGGGGGGAAAAACAGATTGTCCTATGTGTGGGACGAATAGTCATGTTTCTACCGACTAATCGTCGATTGGCCTTGCCGGTAGGATGCAAACCACTCGATCGCCACACTGCGATCCCCCACTTTCAGGAGCGAGACATGAAACTTTTGCATATCGATTCCAGCATCCTCGGCGACGCCTCCGCTTCCCGCCAACTGAGCGCCGAGCTGGTCCAGGCCTGGCGGCAGAACGAAGACGGGCTTGACGTCACCTACCGCGACCTGGCCGCCGACGCGGTGGCGCATTTCTCCGCCCTGACCCTGGCCGCCGGCAGCACCCCGACGGAGCTGCGCGATGCCGCGCTGAAGCATGAAGTCGCGGTGGGTGAAGAAGTGCTGGAAGAGTTCCTCGCCGCCGACGTCGTGGTAATCGGCGCGCCGATGTACAACTTCACCATCTCCAGCCAGCTCAAGGCCTGGATCGATCGCATCGCGGTCGCCGGCAAGACCTTCCGCTACACCGAGAACGGCCCGGTTGGCCTGGCCGGCGACAAGAAAGTGGTGATCGTCTCCACCGCCGGTGGCGTGCATGCCGGCCAGCCGACCGGCGCGGCCCACGAAGGCTACCTGCGCACCGTGCTGGGTTTCTTCGGCATCACCGATATCGAAGTGGTTCGCGCCGAAGGCCTGGCCTATGGCGAGGAGCCCCGCGCCCAGGCCATCGCCGCCGCCCGCCGGCAGATCGCCGGGCAGTTCGCCGCGGCCTGATCCCCGCGTCATCGGAAAACCCCGCTTCGGCGGGGTTTTCGCGTTGTGCGCAGCGGCGCGCTGCGTGTAGATTGACCGGACAATTACAAGCACAAGGAACCGGCCTGTGAGCGCGTGTTACTGCCGCAACTGCGGCGCCCGAGCGACCCGTCTCGTCGAGAACGGCATCTGCGAAGCCTGCAAGCGGCGCTCGGACATCAATCCGAAGAACGTCCTGATCGCCGCCGCCCTGATCATCTACATCGGGGTGAACGTGGCTGCCTACATCAAGGACCACCCGCCCCGCGAGCTGACCGCCGAACAGCGCGAGAAGATCGCCGAGGGCCAGCGCCTGGCGACCCGCGCGGCGATGATGGCCGGCTACGTCGACTGAGTCGCGCTCCCCATAGGCCCTGCGCGGCCATGCCGGAATGAAAAAGCCCCGCGGATGCGGGGCTTTTGCGTTGCGCGACGGGGACTCAGACGATCACGCCCTGGCTGCGCAGGTAGTCGTCATAGCTGCCGCTGAAGTCGGTCACGCCGTTCTCGCCCAGCTCGATGATGCGGGTAGCCAGCGAGGAAACGAATTCGCGGTCGTGGCTGACGAAGATCAGCGTGCCCGGATAGTTGTCCAGCGCCAGGTTCAGCGCCTCGATGGACTCCATGTCCAGGTGGTTGGTCGGCTCGTCCATCACCAGCACGTTGGGACGCTTGAGGATCAGCCGGCCGAACAACATGCGGCCCTGCTCGCCGCCGGAGATCACTTTCACCGACTTCTTGATCTCGTCGTTGGAGAACAGCATGCGGCCGAGGGTGCCGCGCACCAGTTGTTCGCCGCCCTGGGTCCACTGGGCCATCCAGTCGAACAGGCTCATGTCGTCGGCGAAGTCGTCGGCATGGTCCTGGGCGAAATAGCCGACGTCGGCGCTGTCGGTCCATTTCACCTCGCCGCCGTCCACCGGCAGGTCGCCGACCAGGCAGCGCAACAGGGTGGTCTTGCCGATGCCGTTGGGGCCGATGATGGCGACGCGCTCGCCGGCCTCGACCTGCAGGCTCAGGCCCTTGAACAGCGGCTTGCCGTCATAGCCCTTGCTGATGTTTTCCACGGTCACCGCCTGGCGGTGCAGCTTCTTGTATTGCTCGAAGCGGATGAACGGGCTGACCCGGCTGGACGGCTTGACCTCTTCCAGCTGGATCTTGTCGATCTGCCGGGCGCGGCTGGTGGCCTGCTTGGCCTTGGAGGCGTTGGCCGAGAAGCGGCTGACGAAGGATTGCAGCTCGGCGATCTGCGCCTTCTTCTTGGCGTTGTCCGACAGCAGGCGCTCGCGGGCCTGTTCGGCGGCGGTCATGTACTCGTCGTAGTTGCCCGGGAACAGGCGCAGCTCGCCGTAGTCCAGGTCGGCCATGTGGGTGCAGACGCTGTTCAGGAAGTGGCGATCGTGGGAAATGATGATCATGGTGCTGTTGCGCGCGGTGAGCACGCCTTCCAGCCAGCGGATGGTATTGATGTCCAGGTGGTTGGTCGGTTCGTCGAGCAGCAGCACGTCCGGGTCCGAGAACAGCGCCTGGGCCAGCAGTACGCGCAGCTTCCAGCCGGGAGCGACGGCGCTCATCGGGCCGAAGTGCTGCTCCAGCGGGATGCCCAGGCCGAGCAGCAGCTCGCCGGCGCGGGACTCGGCGGTGTAGCCGTCGAACTCGGCGAACTGGACTTCCAGCTCGGCTACCGCCATGCCATCTGCCTCGCTCATTTCCGGCAGGGAGTAGATGCGGTCGCGCTCGGCCTTCACCGCCCAGAGTTCCTCGTGGCCCATGATCACCGTATCGATGACGCTGAAGTCCTCGTAGGCGAACTGGTCCTGGCGCAGCTTGCCCAGGCGCACGTTGGGTTCCAGCATGACCTGGCCGGCGCTCGGCTCCAGGTCGTTGCCGAGGATCTTCATGAAGGTCGACTTGCCGCAACCGTTGGCGCCGATCAGGCCGTAGCGGTTGCCGTTGCCGAACTTGACGGAAACGTTCTCGAACAGCGGCTTGGCGCCGAACTGCATGGTGATATTCGCGGTGGAGATCAACTTCTTTACCTATAGAGGACTTACGCACGCCTGGACCGTGGCGATACCGGTCTGCTACCGGTCTCGGCTTTCCGCTGCGCTCCATCTGGAGCATGGGTCGATCCTGCGGGCATTCGTGGAGTGCCGCAGCCAGCGTCATGACGTGGCTGTAGCGCGATGAAGGCGGGGTGTGATGCCTGGCATTCGGCGAATTGTCTCACAGGTGCGCCTGCCGTTGCATGACAGCGTACGCCGAAGCGGTTTTTCCCGCCGCCCGGCAGGTGGTAGAGTCCCGTCTTCCGCTCATCCGCAAAGGACTCCCCGATGAAGCCCGCTGTTCTCCCCGCGTTGTTGGTTCTGTCGCTGCTGGGCGGTTGCGGGGATTCATCGTCGGACCGGAAGGCCGCTTCCGGGCCGCTGGCGTTGCACTGCGGAGACTTCGGCAAACTCGAGGTGATCGACGGTTTCGCCAGCCTCAAGCTGCCCGACGGCAGCAGCGTCCAGTCGCTGGGCGGCGATGTCCGCAGCCTCGCCGATGGCCAGGCGCTGAGCGCGATTTCCTATAGCGACGGTTCGGTCCTGTACCGCCAGGCGGGCGACACGCCCGGCTACCTGTACACGCCGGCCAAGGGCCAGCGGCAGGCCTGCGAGACGCGCTGATCCGCGCCATCTACGCGCGGGCTTTCGCGGCCGCCGGGTTGATCTGAGCCACGCAGGCGCAGGCCGGCTGTCGCATCGCTCGTCGAGCCGCTAGAATCCCGCTCTCCATTCCCCGCAAGGCCCGCCAGCATGCCGCATCTCGTTATCGAAGCCACTGCCAACCTCCGCCTCGAAACGTCCCCCGGCGAACTGCTGGAGCAGGCCAATGCCGCGCTGTTCGCTTCCGGGCAATTCGGCGAGGCGGACATCAAGTCGCGCTTCGTCACCCTGGAGGCCTACCGGCAGGGAACCGCGGCGGTCGAGCGCGCCTACCTGCATGCCTGCCTGTCGATCCTCGACGGGCGCGACGCGGCGACCCGCCAGGCGCTGGGCGAGTCGCTCTGCGAGGTGCTCGCCGGAGCGGTGGCGGGCGGCGGCGAGGAGGGCGTGCAGGTCAGCGTCGAAGTGCGCGAGATGGAGCGCGCCAGCTACGCCAAGCGCGTCGTCGCCCGGCAGCGCTGAGAGACTGGCGCGCGCCTGGCTCAGATCCAGGCGTTCAGCGTCGCGCGGGCCTGCGTCGGGTCCTCTTGCCGTCCCGGCGCCTGGCCGTTCTGCATGGCGATCATCTCGCGCATGCGTTCGCCGATGCCTTTCTCCACCTGTTCGCGTTTCTCCGGCGGCATCGCGTCCAGTTCCTCCTCGGTCAGGCCGAGGCTCTTCAGGACCTGCTCGCGCATCCGCTCGGCAGGCGATTTCTGCATGTACTCCTTGAACTCTTCATAGGCCGACTTGCCTTCGCTGGCGCCGGCAGGGGCATTCGCCTGGTTCTGCTTCAGCGTCAGGTTCAGCTTCGCAAAACCCTCGTCCATGGCCTGGCGGGCGGACTCCGCGGCGGGATCGACGGCCTCGTTGCGCAATGGCGTGCCAAGGGCGGGGCGCGGTTTCAGCAGATCGCCGTTGCCGATCTCGGTGTTGGCTTGCCGCTGGTTGTTCAGGTAACGCGCAGACCAGCCGGAAAGGCTGGCGGGACCTATGCTGTTCATGACCTGCTTCCATGGAAATGAATGACCGCCGCTCCGTCGCAAGGGCCGTGCCAGGTCGCCGAACCCCGCGCCAGAGGGCTCGGCGCATGGCGCAGGGCGGGGCGGAGGCAAGCGCTTGCCGCGAACGGCAACGGCGTTCCGCGGTTAGAATGTCCGACTTGTGCAGCAGGTTGCGAAGAGAGCCATGACCGACACTCCCGACGATCGAACCGGAGATGCCTCCGGTCTGTCGAAGCGCCAGGCATTCCATCGGCAGCACCGGCAACGGGCGGAGGAAGAGGCGCGGCGCCTGCTCGACGCCCGCGCCGAACAGGGTGGCCGCTGGCTGGACTGGGTCGCGGGCCAGCTCTACCTCCTGCGTCCGCCGGAATACGCGGCCATGGTGCGTCGCGAACTGCAGCGCCTGAGCGGCGACTGAAGCTGGCGAATTTGTCAGCGCGGATTGCAGTTTCGCCAGGAAACCCATGCCACTGGTAAGGTGGCGATCCCAGAAGATCAGAGGAGGCGGTATGCCTTTGAAGCAGTTTTCCAGTGCACTCGTTCTCGCGGCCCTGCTCGCCGGTTGCAGCAGCAACGGCGACGGCCCGTCCACCGAAGGCGCCAGCGTAGCCACCGGCAGCGCCAGCGCGCCCGCGGCCACCCCGGCAGCGGACGGCCGTTGCGACGCCAATGCGGTGCAGGCCTATGTCGGCAAGCAGGCTTCCGCGGCCATCGTTGAGGAGGCCCGCCGCGCCGCCGGAGCGGAAGTCGCCCGGGCGCTGCGCCCGCACGATGCGGTGACCATGGACTATAACCCGCGCCGGCTGAACATCGATGTCGACGACACGCTGGTGATCAAGCGCCTGTCCTGCGGCTGACCGCCCAGCCCCGAATACGAAGAAGCCCCGCATCGCGGGGCTTTCTCTTGGCCGTTCGACGAGGCCTCAGATGGCGGTACTGCGTAGGGCGGCGTTGGACTGGCTGACGGCGGTTTGCGGTTTTTCCTCGAGAATTGCCTGACGCTTGGCCTGGTATTCCTCGAACGACAGGCTGCGTCGGGCCAGGTCCTCCAGCGCCAGTTGCCTGACCTCGTCGCTGCTGTACGGGCGAGAGGGGTTGTAGTCGCTGGCGCAGCCGGCGAGGGCGAGGGAGAACAACAGTACGCTGATGAGTGCCTTGGCCATGACCGGCTCCTGGATTCGCTTTCCTGGGGGAATGGTCGAAAGGCTAACAACCGCGCCGCTGCGCTAGAAATCATCCTGCTCGATAGTGCTTATTCGTTCGGCTGAACGCGGGAAGAAGCGCTGCCGGCGGCGGCAGGCGCCAGCCGGGCCGTGGGGTGGACGACGCGATTGGCGCCGCCCGCCGGCATGTCCCGCGCTCGGCCGGGAGAACAAGCGGCAGGCCGCTGGGGCCTGCTCAGGCGGCGACTTGCGCAGGCTTGCCCAGCAGGCGGTCGACCAGGCTGCAGGCGGCGAGAGTGGCGACCGAGGGGATCAACCAGGCCAGGCCCTGTTCGGCCAGCGGCAGGTGCAGCAGCCATTGCGGGAAGTCCTGGCCCAGGCCCGCCGCCTTCAGGGCATCGAGCACGCCGAACGCCAGGGAAACCAGCATCACCGGGGCGAGGATGCGCGTCGCCGAATGCCAGAGGCCGATGCAGAAGCTCAGCGCCACCAGCACGATGCACGGCGGATAGATCGCGGTGAGCACCGGGATCGAGACCTGGATCAGCTTGGTCAGGCCGAGGTTGGAAACGATGAAGGAGAACCCTGCCAGGATGATCACCAGGCTGCGGTAGGACAGCGGCAGGCGCTGGCAGAAGTACTCGGCGCAGGCGCAGGTCAGGCCGACCGCGGTGACCAGGCAGGCCAGCGCGATAAGTCCCGCCAGGAACGAGCTGCCGAGGCTGCCGAAGGTATGTTGCACGTAGGCATGCAGGACCGCCGCGCCGTTGCTGGCGTCGGCGGCGATGGCATGGCTGCCGGCGCCGAGCCGGAACAGGCTGACGTAGACCAGCACCAGGCCGACACCGGCGATCAGCCCGGCGACGATGGCATAGCGGGTGATCAGCCGCGGCGACTGCACGCCGCGGGAACGGATGGCGTTGACGATGACAATGCCGAAGACCAGCGCGGCGAGGGTGTCCATGGTCAGGTAGCCGTTGACGAAACCCTGGGAGAACGCGGCCTGGGTGTACTCCGGCTGGGCCGTGCCGATCGGGCCGGCGGGCCAGAGGAAGGCGGCGACGCCGAGAATCGCCAGGGCAAGGATCTTCAGCGGGGCGAGGAAGCGTCCGACGGTGTCCAGCAGGCGACCGGGGTAGAGGGAGATGGCCAGGGCCAGAAGGAAGTACGCCAGGCTGTAGACGAACAGCGCCGTGCCGCTCTCGCCGAGCAGCGGCACCACGCCGACCTCGAAGGACACCGTGGCGGTGCGCGGAATGGCGAACAGCGGGCCGACCGCCAGGTAGCAGACCGCCGCCAGCAGGCCGCCGGCATACCTGCCGATCGGATGGCTGAGGGCGTCGACCGAACCGCCGACCTTAGCCAGGGCGATCACGGTGATCACCGGCAGCCCCACCGCGGTGATCAGGAAGCCCAGCGCCGCCAGCCACACATGGGGGCCGGACTGCAAGCCGACGATGGGCGGGAAGATGATGTTGCCGGCCCCGACGAACAGGGCAAAGGTCATAAAACCAAGCGCCAGGATGTCCCGGCCTTTCAAAGCGTTCATGCTGGAGAGGTACCGCGCTGCTCGAGGAAATTCACAGAAGGGTTTCCCGGGGGGTAGGGGAAACGGCACTCATCTGGATGGGACGAGCAGGGGAGGCGGCCGCCGTCCTTGTGGGAACCGGGCCGTAAGCTTGGCATGCTAACGAAAATGCCGTGGTCGCGGGATAGACATTGGTCTGGCTGTCCTTTTGTTGAAAAACGACGTCGCAATCAGAACAGTCCGTAGGCACTGGCGCCGGAGCGCTCCGCGTTCCTTGCCGCTTGCTGTCTTCCGCCCGCATCGGCGGCGCCATGCGGGGGGATGCCGGCGAACCCGGAGAGCGCCCGGAAAGCTTCCCGCGAACTTTTTGCAATCCGGCTGAAAGCCCCGGAATACAAGGGTTGCGGCGCTTTCGGAGGGTTACGTTTTCTGTAGGTATTCTTCACGAAAGATTGACGGATCGCCGAGCAGACTGCCGCCGTCGTCGAGTGCTGCCAGGGGCAACGCTGCGCACGGCAACCCGGAAGTCAGTGAAGATCCGTGCCCATGTCGAAAGCCCGCGCCGTCCGTCCCGAACTGCTGACCCTGCTGGTCAGCCTCGCCTTCCTGCTGTTCTACAACCTGCCGCTGTGGCAACGCCTGCTGGCGATCACCCCGGGGGGCTGGCAGGGCCTCGGCATGATGCTGGCGGTCGGCCTGATGATCGCCGCGATCTTCAACCTGGCGCTGACCCTGCTGGCGTTCCGCTGGCTGCTCAAGCCGGCGCTGACCCTGCTGATCCTGGCGGCCGCCGGTACCACCTACTTCATGACCCAGTACGGCGTGCTGATGGACGTCGGCATGCTGCGCAACGTCATGCAGACCAACCCGGCCGAGGTCGCCGACCTGCTTTCGCCGAAGCTCGCCGTCTACCTGGCGTTGCTTGGCGCGCTGCCGGTCTGGCTGCTGTGGCGCACGCCGGTGCGCTACCGGCCGTGGCCACGCGAGCTGCTGAGCAAGCTGCTGGTGGCGCTCGCCTGCCTAGCCCTGCTTGCCGGGGTGGCGCTGGCCAATTACCAGGGGCTGTCCTCGCTGTTCCGCAACAACAAGGAACTGCGCCTGCAGGTCACCCCGAGCAACCTGGTCGGCGCCGCCATCGGCTACGCCAAGGGCCAGGCCCAGGCCGCCAGCCAGCCGCTGCGGCCGATCGCCGTCGATGCCCGGCGCGCCGACCTGTGGCAGGGCCATGCGCGCAAGTCGCTGACCGTGCTGGTGGTGGGTGAGAGCGCGCGGGCACAGAACTTCGGCCTCAACGGCTACGCTCGCGAGACCAACCCGCGGCTGAAGGCCGAGGAGGGCCTGATCAACTTCTCCAACGTGCACTCCTGCGGTACCGAGACCGCGGTGTCGGTGCCCTGCATGTTCTCCAACCTGGGCCGCGCGGACTACAGCGACGCTCGCGCGCGCACCCAGGAAGGCCTTCTCGATGTGTTGCAGCGCGCAGGCCTGCGGGTCCTGTGGCGGGACAACCAGTCCGGCTGCAAGGGCACCTGCGACCGCGTCGCCTTCCAGGACCTGAGCGAGAGCAAGGATCCGGCCCTGTGCGACGGCGGCGAGTGCCATGACGAGATCCTCCTGCGCGACTTGCAGGCCTTCATCGACGGGCTGCAACAGGACACCGTGCTGGTCCTGCACCAGATGGGCAGCCACGGCCCGGCCTACTTCAAGCGCTATCCCAGGGAGTACGAGAAGTTCACCCCGGTCTGCGCCAGCAACGACTTCAGCGCCTGCTCGCGGGACAGCATCATCAACGGCTACGACAACACCCTGCTGTACACCGACCACGTGCTGGCCAGCCTGATCGACCTGCTGCGCAAGAACGAAGAGCGCATCGATACCGGCATGCTCTACCTCTCCGACCATGGCGAGTCGCTCGGCGAGTACAACCTCTACCTGCATGGCACGCCTTACCTGCTGGCGCCGGACCAGCAGAAGCACGTCGGCATGCTGGCCTGGTTCTCGCCCGGCTACCAGAGCGCCTTCGGCCTCGACAGTAGCTGCCTGCGCCAGCGCAGCAACGAGGAGCTGTCCCAGGACAACCTGTTCCACTCGATGCTCGGCCTGCTGGAAGTGCGCACCGGCGCCTACGATCCCGGCCTCGACCTGTTCGCCCCGTGCCGTGCGCCGGAGGTCCTGCAGGCGCTCAAGGCCGACGGCGGACGGGCGCTGTACTCCGAGGAAGCGTCTGGCCAGGAGCCGCCGGCTTCCTGATACGACTCGGCGAAAGGACTATTTCCTTCGCCTCGCGGAAGGGTAAGGTTCAGCCTCGGAACCCGCGAGGACGCCCATGGATCGCCACGCCCAACACCACCCCAGGAGCCGCGCCTGCGTGCTGCCCAACGGCCTGCGCCTGCACCTGGCGCATGATCCGGCGGCATCGCGCGCCGCTGCCTGGCTGCGGGTGGCGGCGGGCAGCCACGACGAGCCGAGCGCGCATCCCGGCCTGGCCCACTTCCTCGAGCACCTGTCGTTTCTCGGTGGCGCGGCGTTTCCCGGCGACGAGCGCCTGATGCCGTGGTTGCAGGTGCGCGGCGGCCAGGTCAACGCCAGCACCCGGGGCAGGACCACCGACTATTTCTTCGAGGTGACGGCGGAGCACCTTGGCGCCGGTCTGGCACGGCTGATCGACATGCTCGCCCGCCCCTTGCTGGACATCGATGCGCAACGGCGCGAGCGCGAAGTACTCGAGGCCGAATACCTGGCGCGCTCGGCCGACGAGCAGACCCTGATCGACGCGGCGCTGGCCCTCGGCCTGCCCGCCGGACACCCCCTGCGGCGTTTCGCTGCCGGGCGCCGCGACAGCCTGGCCCTGGAGAACGATGCGTTCCAGCGGGCCCTGCGCGAATTCCATGCCGCCCACTATCACGCCGGCAATTGCCAGCTATGGCTGCAAGGGCCGCAGGCACTGGACGAGCTGGAGAGGCTGGCGCAGCGTGCCTGCGCCGACCTGCCGGGGCGCGCGCCAGGCGCGAATCCGCCGCCGCCGCCGTTGCTGCCCTTCGCCGGCGAAGCGCTGGCGCTGCGCCTGCCGGGACCGCCGCGGCTGGTGCTGGGCTTTGCCCTCGACGCTTTGTGGGAGGCCGACGAACAGACCCTGCAGGCGTTCGCCGAATTGCTCGGCGATCGCTCGCCGGGCGGGTTGCTGGCGGCACTCGGCGAACAGGGCCTGGGCGAATCGGCGGCGCTGCGGGTGGTTCATCGGGACGCGCGGCAGGCGCTCCTGGCGTTGACCTTCGAACTGTTCGACGGCAGCGCGGCGGCGGCGCTGGAGGCGGCCTTTTTCGACTGGCTGGGCGACCTGCGCGACGATGCCGCCAGCCTGCTGGCGGCGCGCCGGCCGTTGCTGGCGGAGCCCACTGCACCGCTGGAGCGACTACGCCAGCGCGTTCTTGGCCTGCCAGCGGAGATTCGCCCGGCCTGCCTGGACGCGCTGCGCGCCGACCGTTGCCTGCGGCTGCACCTGGACAGCGAACTCGACGGTGCCGAAGCGCGCTGGTCGGCGGGCTTCCGCCTGAGTGTGGCGCCGGTTGCCGCAGCGCCGCCGCTGGCCGCGCAGCGGCATGCCTGGCGCTTCGAACTGCCGTTGCCGCCCAGTGCCGCCGCCGAGGGCGCGCTGTTCCTGCGCTGGCGCTTTCCCGGTGTGCCCGCACGGTCACGCTTCCTGGCGCTGCGCCAGGCGTTGCGTCCGCTGTGCGGCCAGGCGCGCCTGGGGGGAGTGGAGATGGGCCTGGAGGCGCTCGGCGAAGACTGGTCGCTGAGCCTGCTCGGTCCGCGCGATCGCCTCGAGGCCGCCGTGCGCCCGGCCCTGGCCCGGCTCCTCGCGGCGCCGCCCGACTGGCGCGCAAACGGCGAGCGTCTGTCCTCCGCCGAGCGGCGCCGCAGCGCCACTGGCCTGCCGATCCGGCAGTTGCTGGACGCCTTGCCCGGCCTACTCGGCGAGCCGCTGGCGGAGGTCGACGATTGGCGGCGGACGCGCTGGGACGCCTTGGTCATGCAGGCCGCGATGCCAGATCCCCGATGGATGCCCGGCCAGGCTGCCGGCGAGCGCCTGGAGCCTCTGCCGCCGAGGCCCGGACGGCATCGCCGCGAACTGGCCATGGACGGCGAGTCGGCGTTGCTGCTGTTCTGTCCGCTGCCCACGCAGGAGGTGCCGATGGAGGCGGCCTGGCGCTTGCTGGCGCGCCTGCACGAACCGGCCTTCCAGCGGCGCCTGCGCGACGAGCTGCAACTGGGCTACGCGTTGTTCTGCGGCTTCCGCGAGGTCGGCGCCCGGCGCGGCCTGCTGTTCGCCGCGCAATCTCCGCGTGCCTGCCCGGAACGCCTGCTGGAGCATATGGAGACCTTCCTCCAGCGCTCCGCCGAGGCGCTCGCGCAACTGCCGGCGCAACGCCTGGCCGGCCTGCGCGAAGCCCTCGCCGACGACCTGCGCCGAGCGCCGGGCAGCTTCGCCGAGCGAGCACGGCGCGCCTGGGCGGAGCACCTTGGCGGTGGCGCCGGTCGCTCCCGGCTGCTCGCCGAGGCCGCTCTCGGCCTGAGCGGCGACGACCTGCTCGCGGCCCAGGCCCGGTTGCTGGAGGCGCGCGGCGGCTGGTGGGTGCTTTCCAGCCGGCGCTGAAGCGAGCCACGCGGTAACTCGACGACAGCCTTGCCGGCGTCACTGCGGCGTTAGGTCGAAAGCCGCGCTGCTTCGGTGGCGCTCCCGCCGCGACCAAGGTTGCGCTACCGCCGGAGGAGCGCTGCCCGCGCCTTGCGCAGCGGCACCCACGCCCACCATGAAGAAGCGTCGAAGCAGGCCCAAGGAAGCGTATGGCCGGGCTTTCCCGGTTTCGATAATCGGCTCCGCCACGACCGGCCCGGTCGTTTCACCTCGCGGAGTGCGCCATGAACAAGAACAACACCGCCGTTCGCCGAATCCTGCCGCTGACCCTGGCCTCGCTGGGTGCCCTGGGCGGCCTGCAACCGGCCGCCGCCGATATCCTGCTGTACGACAAGGACGAGACCACCTTTTCCACCGACGGCTACTTCAATGCCTTCTACGTCAACAGCGACGTCGACCGCCAGGGCGAGACCTACGATCGCCGCCAGTCGCGGGTGAAGATGGGATTCCTGCCGAACTACATCGGCTTCAACTTCGGCAGGAAGGTCGACGAGCTGAGCCTCGGTGGTCGCGCTTCCTTCTGGGTGACCATCAACGACAGCGAGACCGACGGCACCGATACCGCCATCGACGTCCGTCAGTTCTACGGCACGGTCGCCGGCGACTGGGGCGAGGTGCTGATCGGCAAGGACTTCGGCCTGTTCTCGCGCTCGAACATCTTCCTCGACGAACTGCTGGCCGGTTTCGGCAACCCCAGCGACACCCTCGGCCTGGTGGACGGCAAGGGCGTCTCCTTCGGCAACATCGGCACCGGCTATCCGTACCCGTTCCCCACCTCGCAGATCACCTACCGCAACAACAACCTGCTGCCCGGCCTGCGCATCGCCGTGGGCATCCTCGACCCGATCGACTCCAACCAGATCGACAAAGATGCCAGCGACGGCCTCGACGACAAGGCCTACCAGGACAACCCGCGCTACGAGAGCGAGGTCAGCTACCAGTTCGACCTGGCCGGGGCGCAGGTCTACAGCTGGATCAACGGCGGCTACCAGACTTCGAAGAACACCAGCGACAGCGTCGACAGCGTGACTTCCAAGGGGGTCGGCTATGGCTTGCAGGTGAAGATGGGCGGCTTCTCCGTGACCGGTTCGGGGTTCACCGCCAAGGGCATCAATCCCTTCTTCACCAACAACGCCGGCGAAGCCGCGCTGCGCGAGGTGGACAGCCGCGGCGCATTGCTGCAGGGCTCGTATTCATGGGGCAAGAACCGCCTGGCGCTGTCCTACGGCAAGACCGTCGACGACGGCAACGGCCTGGGTTCCGCGGCCGACTACGAGAGTCGCGGCATCGCCTATTTCCGCACGATCAACGACAACCTCAAGCTGGTCGCCGAGCTGAACCGCTACCGGATCGACGGGCGCGACGGTGCCGCGCTCGACGAGGACACCGACACCGTGGCCCTCGGCGCCGTACTGAACTGGTGATACCGCTACTTTCGAAGGACCCCGCCGCGACCCAAGTAGGATAGGGGCCGCGGCGGCGCCCTTCGTAGAATGCTGGCGAGGCGGAACGACGGGGGAGCGGGCATGTACGAAGGGCAGGGGGAAGGGGTCTGCAGGGGCATGTCCAGCGCGCGCGACGTCGAAGTGGTGGCCCAGGACCTGGCGCGCCAGCTTATCCATCCGCACCTGGGCTTCGTGCTGTTCTTCTGTTCCGCGGAATACGACCTGCCGGCCCTTGCCGAGATGCTCGAACGCTACTTCGGCGGCATCGACCTGGTCGGCTGCACCACAGCCGGCGAGATCACTCCGGCGGGCTACGGGCGCGGCTGCGTCAGCGCGGTGGGCTTCGACGTGCGCAGCTTCGCCATCAGCAGCGCGCTGATCGACGAAATGGAGCGCTTCAGCCTGCTGGACGCGCAGCAGATGGTCGAGACCCTGGTGGCCGGCTGTCGCCGCGGCGGCCTGGCGCCGATCAAGGACCACAGCTTCGCCCTGACCTTGCTCGACGGCCTGTCCAGCCGCGAAGAGGTGGTGCTCGCCGCGCTTGGCGCGGCGCTCGGCGCGATCCCGCATTTCGGTGGCTCGGCCGGCGACGACCGCCACCTGACCCACACCCATGTCTACCACCAGGGCCAGTTCCATACCGGGGCGGCAGTGGTGGTGCTGGTCAACACCTGGCTGGACTTCGAGGTCTTCACCACCCATCACGTGGTGCCGCGCGCCGAAAAGTTGGTGGTGACCCGCGCCGACAGCGGCAGCCGGCGGGTCCACGAACTCAACGCCGAGCCGGCGGCGCTGGAATACGCCCGGCTGGTCGGGGTGGCACCGCAGGCGCTGGATTTCGCCCTGTTCTCCGCGCATCCGCTGGCGGTGCGGGTCGACGAACGCTATTACGTGCGCTCGATCCAGCAGGCCAACGAGGACCTGAGCCTGACGTTCTACTGTGCGGTGGAGAACGGCATCGTTCTCACCGCGATGAGCACCGGTCCGCTGTTGCCCAACCTGGAGGCGCAGTTCCGCCGCCTCCACGAGCGCCTCGGACCGCCGTTGCTGACCATCGGTTGCGACTGCTTCCTGCGGCGCCTGGAGCTGGAGGTCGGCGGTGACACGCAAGCTACCGCCGCGTTTCTCCGCAGCCAGCAGGTGATCGGCTTCAACACCTACGGAGAGCAATTCAATGGCATGCATATCAACCAGACCTTCACCGGGGTCGCCATTGGCCGACCCCGCGGAGGTGTCCGTCGCTGAGCTGCAGGCGCGGGTCGTCGCCCTCGAAGAAGAGCGGCACAAGTTGCAGCGGATCAACCAGGCGCTGATCGGACGCATCGAGTCGAGCGCTGCGCAGAGCGACGAGGCCTACGGTGCCTTCCAGTATTCCGTGGTGTTGGCCGAGCAGGTCCGCGAGCGCACCGACGCGCTGAGCCAGACGATGCTCGAACTGAAGGCCAGCAACCAGTTGCTCAGCGACGCTCGCCTGCGTGCCGAGACCGCCCACCAGCATCTGCTCGACGCTATCGAAAGCATCTCCGACGCCTTCGTCCTGTTCGATCCGCAGCAACGCATCGTGTTGTTCAACGAGCGCTTCCGCGCGCTGTGGATCGACAGCCGGGCGCGGATCGGTCCTGGCATGCGTCGCGCCGAACTGCACCGGCTGGCGCGTAGCGGCGGGCTGATCGTCGAGGAGCAGCGCGGCGGCGACCAGCAGACCCTGTACCGCCTGCGCGACGAGCGCTGGCTGCGGATGAGCGAGCGACCGACCCGCGACGGCGGGCTGGCGGTGCTCTACAGCGACGTCACCGAGATCAAGCTCAGCGAGACCGCGCGCCGCGAGCAGGCGCTGGCGCAGAAGTCGCACCTGTTGCAGCGGGCGGTGGACAATCTCTCCCAGGGCGTGGCGATGGTCGGTGCCGACGGCGTGCTGGAGTTGTGGAACCGGCGCTTCCTGGAGCTCTGCGGGCTGGCCCCGATCGCCGGGCACCGGGCCTTCGCCGAAGTCATGGCGGAGAGCGAATTGCCGTTGCTCACGCCGCGCAGCCAGGACTCCCAGGGGAGTCCGCTGAGCGCCCGCGAGCAGCGCCTGTTCGATGGCCGGGTGCTGGAGATCCGTACCCATGCGCTGCCCACCGGCGGCTTCGTCAACACCTTCACCGACATCACCGAACGCTATCGCCACGCCGAGGCGTTGCGCGCCAGCGAGCGCTGGATCCGCCTGATCACCGACCAGGTGCCGGCGCTGATCGCCTATCTCAGCGACGAACTGGTCTACGAATTCACCAACAAGGTCTACGAGGAGTGGTACCGCTGGCCCAGCGGCTCGATGCTCGGCCGCTGCCTGCGCGACGTGCATGGCGCCGAGCACTGCCGGCGCCTGGAGCCGTACTTCGAGCGGGCCCTGGCCGGCGAAAGCGTGACCTTCGAGATCGCCGAGACCGCGTTGTCCGGCGAGGAGCGCTACATGCAGCGCTCCTACGTGCCGAACCGCCAGGCCGACGGCCGGGTCGCCGGGCTGTTCGTGCTGATTCGGGATATCACCGAGCGCCGGCGGACCGCCGAGGCGCTGCACCAGGCCTACCAGAACCTCGAACAGCGGGTGCGCGAGCGGACCGCCGAGCTGACCACCCTCAACGACCAGTTCAAGCGCGAGATCCACGAGCGCAGCCAGGTCGAGGCGCGCCTGCGCGAGGCCAAGCGCGAGGCGGAACAGGCCAACCTGTCGAAGACCAAGTTCCTCGCGGCGGTCAGCCACGACCTGCTGCAACCGCTGAACGCCGCGCGGCTGTTCACCAGCGCCTTGCAGGAGCGCGGCAGCGCGGCGCGGGACAACGAGGCGCTGGTGAACAACATCAGCCATTCGCTGGAGGACGTGGAGAACCTGCTCGGCACCCTGGTGGACATTTCCAAGCTGGACGCCGGCGTGATCACCCCGGACATCGCCCCGTTCGAGCTTGGCGAACTGCTCGGCAACCTGGCCGCGGAGTACCGCCAGGTAGCCGCCAGCGAAGGGCTACGCCTGGACTTCGTGGCCTGCGGGGCGCTGGTCCGCAGCGACCAGCAACTGCTCGCGCGAATCCTCCGCAACCTGCTTTCCAACGCCATCCGCTATACCCCGCGAGGGCGCGTGCTGCTGGGTTGCCGCCGGCATCGGCAGCGCCTGTCGATCGAGGTCTGGGACACCGGGGTGGGCATCGCCGCCGACAAGCTCGGCGAGATTTTCCAGGAATTCAAGCGCGGCGAGTCACAGCGTTGTCACCAGGACCGCGGGCTCGGCCTGGGATTGGCGATCGTCGACAAGATCGCCCGCATGCTCGGCCACCGGGTCCGGGTCGGCTCGCTGCCGGGCAAGGGCTCATGCTTCGCCATCGAGGTACCGCTGGCCCGCCATGCCCCGCGCAGTCGCGCCGAGCCGCTGGCCAGCGCGGACGACCTGCGCGAGCGCCTGCGTGGTTCGCGGGTGTGGGTGCTGGACAACGATGCGGCGATCTGCGCAGGCATGCGCACGTTGCTCGAAGCCTGGGGCTGCCGGGTAGTGACGGCGCTGTCGGAGGAAGACCTGGCGCGACAGGTCGACAACTACCATGCCGAGGCCGACCTGCTGATCGTCGACTATCACCTCGACGACCAGCGCAACGGCGTCGACGCGGTCGCCGCGATCAACGCCCGGCGCGGCTCGCCGCTGCCGGCGCTGATGATCACCGCCAACTACAGCAACGAGCTCAAGCAGCAGGTCCGCGAGCTTGGCCATACCCTGATGCACAAGCCGGTGCGGCCGATGAAGCTGAAGACCGCGCTCTGCCACTTGCTGGAGCGCGAAGCCTCGGTCTGATTCAGGCGCCTTCGCGCGCCGCGCGGCCCAGGCGCGGGGCGAGGATCAGGGCGATCCCGCCGAGCACCGCCAGGGTCGCCGGCGGCAATCGCGGGGCGAGCGGCTCGCCGAGCAGCAGGGCGCCGCAGAGGGCGGCGAGCACCGGCACGCTGAGCTGCACCGAGGCGCCCTGGATCGCCGTCAGCCCCGGCAGTGCGCTGTACCAGACGGCGTAGCCGAGGCCGGAGGCGAGGGCGCCGGAAAGCAGGGCATAGGCCAGCCCGGCGCCGTCCAGCCGCAACTGTCCGTGGAATGCCAGGAGCAGCAGGGCGGCGAAGGCAAGGGCACGCAGGAAGTTGCCCGCGCTGACCGCCAGCGGATCGCCGCCGCCGCGGCCGAGCAGGGTATAGAGGCCCCAGGCGAGGCCGGACAGGAGCATCAGCAGGGCACCGCCCAGCGGCGGCGCGCTGGCTCCGGGGAGCAACAGGAACAGCAGGCCGCCCAGGGCCAGCAGGAAACCGAGCAGCGCCTGTCCGCCCAGCCGTTCGCCGCGCAGCAGGCCGGCCAGCAGCAGGGTGACCTGTACCGCGCCGAATAGCAGCAGCGCGCCGGTGCCGGCGTCCAGCTGCACGTAGGCGTAGGAGAACGCGGCCGCGTAGACGAACAGCGCCGCCGCCCCGCGCCAGCCGCCGCGCGCGGGCGTGGCCGGGCCCCGGCGCAGATGCAGCAGGATGGCGAGCATGAGGGCGCCGGAGAAGAGACGCAGGGCGGTGAAACTGACCGCGTCGATGGCGGTGTCCTTCAGCGCCGCGCGGCAGAGCAGCGAATTGCCGGCGAAGGCCAGCATCGCCAGGACAGTGAGCAGCAGGGTACGGCGGTCGGGCATCGGCGGGTCTCAGCGGCGCAGGTAGGCGGCGAAGTCGATGTCGCCGGCGCTGAGGATCGCCTGGACCCGGTTGTGTACCTTGAGCTTGCGCAGGATCGCCGAGACGTGCGCCTTCACCGTGGTCTCGGCGATGTCCAGGTTGTAGGCGATCTGCTTGTTCGACTCGCCCTTGGTCATCCGCTCCAGCACCAGCAGCTGCTTGCGGGTCAGGGCCTGGAGCAGTTCCGGGGAGATGCCGTGTTCTTCGTGGCCGCTGCGTCGCGGCGAACTCTTCTGGGTGCGGATCACGTCCGAGGGCAGGTAGACGTTGCCGTTGAGGATCTGCTCGATGGCTTCGGTCATCTGCGCGCGTGGCGAGGACTTGGTGATGAAGCCCACCGCGCCGTAGGTGATGGCCTGTAGCACCACCTGCTTGTCCTGCTCGGCGGAGACGATAACCACGGGAATGGTCGGGGCCTCGTTGCGCAGGTTCATCAGGCCGTTGAGGCCGTGCATGCCGGGCATGTTCAGGTCGAGCAGGATCAGGTCGAGGTCGTCGTGTTCCTGGGTCAGGCCCAGGGCGCTGTCGAGGTCGGCGGTTTCCATCACTTCGCTGCCGGGGAATCCGTCGGCGATGACATTGTGGATGGCCTCGCGGAACAGCGGGTGGTCGTCGGCGATCAGGATCTTGTACATGGCCTGCACCTCGTTATTGTCGTTATGGGCGGCTGGTGGCGGCTCGGGGCACGCGGGCGGATGCGAATGCGCTCACGGTAGCAGTCGTGGGCGCGATAGCCCAGCGGGCGGGCGTTCCGCCGCGCGCTGCCGGGGACGCGTCGCGGAGCGTCGGCGGCCGGGTAGGCGGAGAAGGCAAACTCGGTACTGCGGCGGGACCGCCGCAGGGTAGTCGGGCGCTACGCGGGGCAAGGCAAGGCGGGGCATGGCGGCTTCTCGTCGTTTCTTCTTGTATGCGTCATTACAGGGCAGGCGCGCTGCTTTGGAAATTCGACGTCCGGAGGGGTGAACCAGTACCAAAGTAGCAGGACCAGGCGCTTGCGCAGCGCTCCTGCTGCATCGGCGGCGCCCGCAAGGGCGGCTGGAGGCGGGTGGCCGCGCAAAAGTAGCGGCCCGGCAGTACCAAGGTAGTAGCACGCCGTGGCTCCGCGCGTCCTAGCATGTCTCGACAACGACAATGGACAGGAGTCGCCGCCATGCGCATCGCCGTCACCCTGGTGTTGCCCATCCTGCTGATCCTCAGCCTGCTCGGGTTCGATTTCCTCTATTCCCGCCACCTCGGCCAGGAAAGACCTGCCGCCTGCGCCGTCGGACAGGCCTGTCGGATCGCCCCCTGAGCCACGCCATGGATGACCTGCGACCCGCCGGCCCGGCGGAGTACCGCTGGCTGCTCGCCGTGCAGGAGCGCGAGCGGCGCTTGCTGGCCCAGGCGGTGCATGACGATATCGGCCAGTACCTGACGGGCATCCGCACCCAACTGTTGTTGCTGCGCTGCACGGCAGGCGACGGGCAGCCGGCGCTGGCACGCCTGGAGCGCTACTGCCAGGGGCTGGACGACAGCTTCCGCGCGCTGCTGCGCGGTCTACCGCCGCCGGCCCTGCAACGCCAGTCGCTGGACGAGGCGCTGCGCGCCTGCGTGGCGGACTGGCAGGAAGGCCAGGGCATCGCCTGCGAGCTGCGCCTGGGCGGTCCGCTGCCGCCCCTGGATGCGGCGGCCGGGACCCATCTCTACCGCCTGTTGCAGGAGGCGCTGAACAACGTCGCCCGGCATGCCGGCGCCAGCCGCGTGCGGATCCGCCTGCAATGCCGTGGCGGCTTTCTCTACCTGAGCGTACGCGACGACGGTCGCGGCTGCGCGGCGGACCCGGCACCCGGCTTCGGCCTGGACTCGATGCGCCAGCGCGCGCGCTGCCTGGGCGCTGAACTGAGCCTGCGCAGCCGTCCCGGACAGGGCCTGGCGTTGCGCCTGCGGATGCCGCTGGAACGCGACGACTGAGAGGAGAGGACGATGAAGATCCTGCTGGTGGACGATCATTTCGTGGTCCGCGAAGGGCTGGCCGCGCTGTTGCGCGGGCTGCTCCCCGACGTGGAGGTGAACGAGGCCGGCGACGGCGAAGAAGCCTTGCAGGCGGTGCAGCGGGAAATTCCTTCGCTGGTCATCGTCGATCTCGGCCTGCCGGGCATCAGCGGCCTGGAACTGACTCGCCGGCTGCGCCAGCGCCTGCCGCAGTTGCGCGTGCTGTTCTTCAGCCTCCACGACGAACTGGCCCTGGTGCGCCAGGCGCTGGATGCCGGTGCCCGCGGCTACGTGACCAAGCGCGCGGCGCCGACGGTGCTGCTGGAGGCGATACGGCGAGTGCTCGCCGGCCAGCTCTATCTGGAGCAGCCCCTGGCCACGCGCCTGGCCTGCCAGTCGTGGGAAGAGCAGGGCGGGGCAGCGTTGCGCGGGCTGACCCGTCGCGAGTTCGAGATCTTCCGCCTGCTCGCGCGTGGCCTGGCCCTGCGCGAGGTGGCCGAGCACCTGGGGGTAAGCGCCAAGACCGTGTCCAACCATGTCAGCCTGCTCAAGCAGAAGTTGCAGGTGAGTACCCAGGCGGAACTGGTGCACCGGGCCATCGACAGCGGCGTGCTGCGGCTGGGCCTGCCGCTGCCGCTCGCCGAGGAGGCTCGCGGCAGCCTCGGCTAGGGGGCCGTCGCTGCTGTCCGGCGCTTCACTGCCAGCCCGCGGGGCAATCCTTGCAACCCTGCATGTTGCTGCCCTGGAAGTTGCCGAAGCGCACCTTGCTGCCGCGCAGGTCGGCATCTTCCAGGTTGGCCTCGGCCAGCTTGACTTCCTGCAGGTTGGCGTCGCGCAGGTCGGCGCCCTTGAGATCGGCGCGGGACAGCCAGGTCATCTCCAGGTCGGCGGCGCGCAACGTGGCCTGGTGCAGGCGGCCGCCGCTGAGACGGGCGAACTCCAGGTAGGCGGCGGTGAGGTCGGCGCCTTGCCACTGGGCGCCCTGGGCGAACAGGCCCCAGGCCTGGATCGCCACCGCCCTGGCGCCGGAGAGGTCGGCGCCGCGCAGGTTGGCTTGCTGCAGGCTGGCGCGGGTGAGGTCGGCGCCACGCAGGTTGGCTTTTTCCAGGTTGGCCAGGTCGAGCCTGGCGTGACGCAGGTCGGCGCCGGAGAGATCGGCGCCGGCCAGGTCGATGCGGCCGAGGTCGAGGTTGCGCAGGTCGGCGCCGCGCAGGTCGGCCTTGGCGCAGCGCGCGCCGGGCTCCAGGCGGCAGCCGGCGATGACGCGGACGTCGTCGATGTCGTCGGCGGCCTGGGCCAGGCCGGCGCCGAGCAGGGCGGCGCAGAGGAGGAAGGTCTTCATCGGGATACTCCGCAGGCGGGGAAAGCCGCGCCTCGCAGGGCGCGGCGCGGGGATCAGCGGCTGGCGGTGCGGTTGTCCCAGCTGGGCAGCTTGAATACCCAGAAGGAACCGCCCTGGGCCACCGGCCGGGTCAGGTCGGCCATGTCGCCGCCCCACAGCGGCACGGCGCCGCCGTAGCCGACGGTCACGCCGAGGTACTGCTCGCCGTCCTGTTCCCAGGTGATCGGTGGCGAGACGATGCCGCTGCCGGTCTGGAATTTCCACAGCTCCTTGCCGCTCTTCGCGTCGAAGGCCTTGAAGTAGCCGTCGCCGGTGCCGGTGAACACCAGGTTGCCGGCGGTGGCCAGCACCCCGGCCCAGAGCGGCAGGTGTTCCTTGTGTTCCCAGACCACCTTGCCGCTGACCGGGTCCATGGCGCGCAGGCTGCCGACGTGGTCGTCGTACATGCGCTTGATCCGGAAGCCCATGCCAAGGTAGGCGCTGCCCTTCGTATAGCTGACCTCCTCGGTCCAGTAGTCTTCCTTCCAGTGGTTGGCCGGCACGTAGAACAGGCCGGTGTCCTGGCTGTAGGCCATCGGGTTCCAGTTCTTGCCGCCGAGGAACGGCGGCGATACTTCCACCGCCTTGCCATGCTTCTGCCCCGGTTCCGGCAGCGGCGGGCGCTGGCCCTCGCGCTCCACCGGGCGGCCGGTCTTCAGGTCGATGTGGCTGGCCCAGGTGATGTTGTCGACGAAGGGGAAGGCGTTCTGCAACTTGCCGTTGCTGCGGTCGACCACATAGAAGAAGCCGTTGCGGTCGGCGTGGGCGGTGGCCTTGACGATCTTGCCGTCCTTGGCCTTGTAGTCGAACAGCACCAGTTCGTTGTTGCCGGAGAAGTCCCAGGCGTCGTTGGGGGTGTGCTGGTAGAACCACTTCACCTCGCCGCTGCTCGGGTCCACCCCGACCTGGCCGGAGGTGTAGAGGCTGTCGTAGTCGTGCGGGTTGCCGCCCTTGGCGGTGCGCGCCCAGGTGTTCCACGGGCCGGGGTTGCCGGCGCCGACGATGATGGTGTTGGTCTCGGCGTCGAAGCTGGCGCTCTGCCAGGGAGCGCCGCCGCCGTGGCTCCACGACTCGACCTTGCCGGTCGGCGAGTTGCGATCGTCCGGCCAGGAGGGTGCCTTGACGTCGCCGGTCACCGTGCTGTCCTTGCCGTTCAGGCGGCCCATGTGGCCTTCGACGAAGGGACGCATCCAGATTTCCTCGCCGGTATCCGGATCGCGGGCGAACAGGCGGCCGACCACGCCGAACTCGTCGCCCGAACTGCCGTGGATCAGCAGGACCTTGCCGGTCTTGCCGTCCTTCACGATGGTCGGCGCGCCAGTCATGGTGTAGCCGGCGCCGTGATCGGCGAACTTCTTCTTCCACACCACCTTGCCGGTGTTCTTGTTCAGCGCCACCACCGAGGCGTCGAGGGTGCCGAAGAACACCTTGTCGCCATAGATCGCGGCGCCGCGGTTGACCACGTCGCAGCACGGGCGGATGTCGTCGGGCAGGCGGTGGTTGTAGGTCCACAGGCGCTTGCCGGTCTTCGCGTCGAGGGCGAACAGCCGCGAGTAGGATGCGGTCACGTAGATCACGCCGTCGCTGACGATGGCCTGGGACTCCTGGCCGCGCTGTTTCTCGTCGCCGAAGGAGTACGACCAGGCCGGGGTCAGCTTGAACACGTTGTCGGCGTTGACCTGCTTGAGCGGGCTCCAGCGCTGGGCGTGGGTGCCCATGCCGTACTGCAGCACGTCGCCGGTGGTCTTGTCGTCGTTGGCGATGTCCTCCCAGGTCACATCCTTGGCCAGCGCGGCGCCAGCGCTGCCCAGGGCGACGGCGAAGGCGAGGCAGTGCAGGCTCGGGCGCAGGAGGCCGGCAGGGGCGGGTGAGGTTCTTGTTGTCATGATCGGGTTCCCGTTTGGAGTGAGGGTCGAGAAACGGCAGGCCGCTGCTCGGGCCGCGGCGGCTTCATGGTGGAAGCGGGGCGCGCCGACGGGAACGGAAGATCGCCCGATTCGTCCGGGAAGACTTCCCGGACGGGGCATGACTTGGACTTGCTGCCAAAGCCCCGCGTAAGGCCTTCCGAGGCTCTACTCCGAAGGGAGTAGGCGAGGACGCCCAAAGCAGGATTCGGGCGCGCGGCGGAGCTTCCTAGGATGGCGATGAGCGCCGTTTGGCGCCCGTGCCTTGTCCTGTCTCCCCGGAGGAATGAAGTGATGAACAAGAACAACGCCTTGCGCGGCCTGCTGGTGCTGGCCGGTCTCAGCCTCTCGAGCCTGGCGCTGGCCCACGGCGATGTGACCCCCCAGGCAGTGGACACCAAGGGACTCGAGCCGCTGGGCAAGGAATGGCGCGACACCAACCCCTACCGCAAGCCCTACGCCAAGCACGACCTCGCCGTCGAGATCGGCGCCTCCGCCTACAACCAGAACTGCGCGCGCTGCCACGGCCTGGAAGCCAAGTCCGGCGGCATCGCCCCGGACCTGCGCCTGCTGGAGACCGGCGCCGAGGGCGACGAATGGTTCAAGGAGCGGGTCATCAACGGCGCGGTGCGCGATGGCGCGGTGTACATGCCGAAGATGGCCGACTTCATCAGCCAGGAAGGCCTCTGGGCGATCCGCAGCTATCTGGAAAGCGTGCACGTCGACGAGTGACGCGCCCGACCCTTCGCCGCCGACCGCGGCGCCCTTGCACGAGTCCGCCGCGCCACGGCGGAACGACCACACAGGAGAGCTTCGCCATGATCTACGCAGCGCCCGGAACCCCCGGTGCCGTCGTTACCTTCAAGCCTCGCTACGGCAACTACATCGGCGGCGAGTTCGTGCCTCCGGTCAAGGGCCAGTACTTCACCAACACCTCGCCGGTGAACGGCCAGCCGATCGCCGAGTTCCCCCGTTCCACCGCCGAGGACATCGACAAGGCCCTCGACGCCGCCCACGCCGCCGCCGACGCCTGGGGCCGCACCTCGGTGCAGGAGCGCTCGAACATCCTGCTGAAGATCGCCGACCGCATCGAGCAGAACCTGGAACTGCTCGCCGTCACCGAGACCTGGGACAACGGCAAGGCCGTGCGCGAGACCCTCAACGCCGACATCCCCCTGGCCGCCGACCACTTCCGCTACTTCGCCGGCTGCATCCGCGCCCAGGAAGGCTCCGCTGCCGAGATCAACGACAGCACCGTGGCCTACCACATCCATGAGCCGCTGGGCGTGGTCGGGCAGATCATCCCGTGGAACTTCCCGCTGCTGATGGCCGCCTGGAAGCTGGCCCCGGCGCTGGCCGCCGGCAACTGCGTGGTGCTCAAGCCGGCCGAGCAGACCCCGCTGGGCATCTGCGTGCTGCTGGAACTCATCGGCGACCTGCTGCCGCCGGGCGTGCTCAACGTCGTCCAGGGCTTCGGCAGGGAGGCCGGCGAGGCCCTGGCCACCAGCAAGCGCATCGCCAAGATCGCCTTCACCGGTTCCACCCCGGTCGGCTCGCACATCCTCAAGTGCGCGGCGGAGAACATCATTCCCTCCACCGTCGAGCTGGGCGGCAAGAGCCCGAACATCTATTTCGAAGACATCATGCAGGCCGAGCCGGCGTTCATCGAGAAGGCCGCCGAGGGCCTGGTGCTGGCCTTCTTCAACCAGGGCGAGGTGTGCACCTGCCCGTCCCGCGCGCTGGTCCAGGAGTCGATCTACCCGGCGTTCATGGAAGAGGTGCTGAAAAAGGTCAGGGCGATCAAGCGCGGCGACCCGCTGGACACCGAGACCATGGTCGGCGCCCAGGCTTCCCAGCAGCAGTACGAGAAGATCCTCTCCTACCTCGACATCGCCCAGCAGGAAGGCGCCGAGCTGCTCGCCGGCGGCAGCGTCGAGAAGCTCGAAGGCAACCTGGCCAGCGGCTACTACATCCAGCCGACCCTGCTCAAGGGGCACAACGGCATGCGCGTGTTCCAGGAGGAAATCTTCGGCCCGGTGGTCGGCGTCACCACCTTCAAGGACGAAGCCGAGGCCCTGGCCATCGCCAACGACACCGAGTACGGCCTTGGCGCCGGCCTCTGGACCCGCGACATCAACCGCGCCTACCGCATGGGTCGCGGGATCAAGGCCGGTCGCGTGTGGACCAACTGCTACCACCTGTACCCGGCCCACGCCGCGTTCGGCGGCTACAAGAAGTCCGGCGTCGGTCGCGAGACGCACAAGATGATGCTCGACCACTACCAGCAGACCAAGAACCTGCTGGTGAGCTACGACATCAACCCGCTGGGCTTCTTCTGAGCGGTCCTCAGCCGCCGCGGATCGCTCCGACCCGCGGCCTTTCCGCCAAGGCACCTGCGGGTGCGCTCGTCCCGCGTCCCGACGCGGCTTTCCCCATGGCGGGTTCTGGCGCGACGCGGCCCTGGCCGCGTCTTTTTTTTCGCCTCGCCGCCGCCCCTGCATGGACTAGGCTTCTGCCCTGCACCAGGGCGAACCAGGGGGGCGCAACGGCGTTCTCCCGGCGAACCTTGAGCGGGACAGGCAGTCCCTACCAAATCAGGGGGAAAACTCCTTCGAAAGTCTCATTCGGAGCGAGCCCCGCTGATGTTTAACTCGACCTGCCGGAATCGCCCGGCCCCACCAGAGAGGATCGACCCCATGTGGACCAAGCCCAGCTTCACCGACCTGCGTCTCGGTTTCGAAGTGACCCTCTACTTCGCCAACCGCTGATCCGTTCGGCCCCGGTCTTCCGGGGCCTCCCTCCAGCCCGCGGGGCAGACCCATGCACATCCGTATTCTCGGTTCGGCCGCCGGCGGCGGCTTCCCCCAGTGGAACTGCAACTGCCGCAACTGTCGCGGGGTCCGCGACGGCAGCGTAGCGGCCCAGCCACGCACGCAATCCTCCATCGCCCTGTCCGACGACGGCGAGCGCTGGATCCTCTGCAACGCCTCGCCCGACATCCGTGCCCAGATCGCCGCCTTCCCGGCCCTCCAGCCGGCGCGTCGGCCGCGCGATACGGCGATCGGCGCGATCGTCCTGCTCGACAGCCAGATCGACCACACCACCGGCCTGCTCAGCCTGCGCGAAGGCTGCCCGCACGAAGTCTGGTGCACGCAGATGGTCCACCAGGACCTCAGCGAAGGCTTCCCGCTGTTCCCCATGCTTTCCCACTGGAACGGCGGCCTGCGCCATCGGCCGATCGCCCTCGATGGCGAGCCTTTCGCCATTCCGGCCTGTCCGCGCCTGCGCTTCACCGCGATCCCCCTGCGCAGCAGCGCGCCGCCGTATTCCCCGCATCGCGGCGACCCCCATCCGGGCGACAACATCGGCCTGTTCGTCGAGGACCTCGATAGCGCCGGTACCCTGTTCTATGCGCCGGGCCTCGGCGAGGTGGACGAGGCGCTGCTCGAATGGATGCGCCGCGCCGACTGCCTGCTGGTGGACGGTACGCTCTGGCGCGATGACGAGATGCTGGTCTGCGAGGTCGGCGACAAGCTCGGCCGGCAGATGGGGCACCTGGCGCAGAGCGGGCCGGGCGGCATGCTCGAGGTGCTGGCGAAGGTGCCGGCCGCGCGCAAGGTGCTCATCCACATCAACAACACCAATCCCATCCTCGACACCGCTTCGGCCGAACGCGCCGAACTGGATGCCAGCGGCATCGAAGTGGCCTGGGATGGCATGCACATCCAGCTGTAGGGGGCCAACATGAGCCGTGCCGCCATGGATCGCGCCGAATTCGAACGGGCGCTGCGCGACAAGGGACGCTACTACCATATCCACCATCCGTTCCATGTCGCGATGTACGAGGGCCGTGCCAGTCGCGAACAGATCCAGGGCTGGGTGGCGAACCGTTTCTACTACCAGGTCAACATCCCGCTGAAGGACGCGGCGATCCTGGCCAACTGTCCCGACCGCGAGGTCCGCCGCGAGTGGATCCAGCGTATCCTCGACCACGACGGCGCCCCCGGCGAGGCGGGCGGCATCGAGGCCTGGCTGCGTCTGGCGGAAGCGGTGGGCCTGGAGCGCGAGCAGGTGCTGTCCGAGGAGCGGGTGCTGCCCGGCGTGCGCTTCGCCGTCGACGCCTACGTCAACTTCGCCCGTCGCGCCAGTTGGCAGGAGGCGGCGAGCAGTTCGCTGACCGAACTCTTCGCCCCGCAGATCCACCAGTCGCGGCTGGACAGCTGGCCGCGCCACTATCCGTGGATCGAGGCGGCCGGCTACGAGTATTTCCGCAGTCGCCTGGCCCAGGCCCGGCGCGACGTCGAGCACGGCCTGCGGATCACCCTGGAGCACTATCGGACCCGCGAGGCACAGGAACGCATGCTGGATATCCTGCAATTCAAGCTGGACGTGTTGTGGAGCATGCTCGACGCGATGAGCATGGCCTACGAACTCGAACGCCCGCCGTACCACACGGTGACCCGCGAGCGGGTCTGGCATCGGGGGCTGGCATCATGAGCCTGCCGTCGCTCGACAGCGTGCCGATGCTGCGCCGGGGCTTCCGCTTCCAGTTCGAACCGGCCCAGGACTGCCATGTGCTGCTCTACCCCGAAGGCATGGTCAAGCTCAACGACAGCGCCGGGGAAATCCTCAAGCTGGTCGATGGCCGCCGCGACGTGGCGGCCATCGTCGCGGCGCTGCGCGAGCGTTTCCCCGAAGTCCCCGGCATAGACGAAGACATCCTGGCGTTCCTCGAGGTGGCCCATGCGCAATTCTGGATCGAGCTGCAGTGAAAGCGTGGGGCCGCCGCTCTGGCTGCTGGCCGAGCTGACCTATCGCTGTCCGTTGCAGTGCCCGTACTGCTCGAACCCGCTGGAATTCGCCCGCGAGGGCGCCGAGCTGAGTACCGCGGAATGGATCGAGGTGTTCCGCCAGGCTCGCGAGCTGGGCGCCGCACAGCTCGGTTTCTCCGGCGGCGAGCCGCTGCTGCGCCAGGACCTCGCCGAACTGATCGAGGCAGGGCGCGGCCTGGGCTTCTACACCAACCTGATCACCTCCGGCATCGGCCTCGACGAGGCACGCCTGGCGCGCTTCGCCGAGGCCGGGCTGGACCACGTGCAGATCAGCTTCCAGGCCGCCGACGAAGAAGTGAACAACCTGCTCGCCGGCTCACGCAAGGCCTTCGCCCAGAAACTGGCGATGGCCCGCGCGGTGAAGGCGCACGGCTATCCGATGGTGCTCAACTTCGTCACCCACCGGCACAACATCGACAACATCGAGCGGATCATCCAGCTGTGCATCGAGCTGGAAGCCGATTACGTCGAACTCGCCACTTGCCAGTTCTACGGCTGGGCCGCGCTGAACCGTGCCGGGCTGCTGCCGACCCGCGCCCAACTGGAGCGCGCCGAGCGGATCACCGCCGAATACCGCCAGCGGCTGGCCGCCGAAGGCAACCCGTGCAAGCTGATCTTCGTCACCCCCGACTACTACGAGGAACGGCCGAAGGCCTGCATGGGCGGCTGGGCCAGCGTATTCCTCGACATCACCCCCGACGGCACCGCGCTGCCGTGTCACAGCGCGCGGCAATTGCCGGTGCAGTTTCCCAACGTGCGCGAGCACAGCCTGCGCCACATCTGGTACGAATCGTTCGGCTTCAACCGTTACCGCGGCGACGCCTGGATGCCCGAACCCTGCCGTTCCTGCGAGGAGAAGGAGAGGGACCACGGCGGCTGCCGCTGCCAGGCGTTCCTCCTCACCGGCGATGCCGACGCCACCGACCCGGTCTGCGCCAAGTCGGCACGGCACGACCTGATCCTCGCGGCCCGTCGCCAGGCCGAGGAGGCGCCGCTTGGCCTGGACGCGCTGACCTGGCGCAACCAGCGCGCGTCACGCCTGATCTGCAAGGCCTGAGGCAATGGTCGACTACGGCGGCTGGCCGAGCGACTGGAGCGCCGAGCGCGCGGTGGCCGCCGGGCGCGATTTCAGCGAGCTGAAGGCGGCCCATGGTGGGCTGGCCTGGGTGGAATTCGATCCGGCCAGCGCGCGCTCGCGCCTGTACCTGTGGCGCGACGGCGTGCTGGAGGAGCCCACCGCGCCGGACGGCTCGGTGCGCAGCCGGGTCTACGAGTACGGCGGCGGCGCCTGCTGCGTGACGCTCGACGGGCTGGCCTGGGTCGACGAAACCGACCAGCAGGTACGCCGCTGGCGAGCGGGCCGCGCAGCCCAAGTGCTGGGCGGCGGGGCGCAGTGTCGCTACGGCGACCTGGCCTACGTCGATGCCTGGGATGCCCTGCTGGCGGTGGAAGAGAGCCATGGGCCGACCGGGGTCGTGCATCGCATCGTGCGCCTGGACGCCGATGGCGCGCGCCGGGTGCTGGTCGAGGGCGCCGATTTCTACGCCGCGCCGCGTGCCGCCGGCCAGGGGCGGCGGCTGGCCTGGATCGAATGGGACCGTCCGCACCAGCCCTGGACCGAGACCCGCCTGGGCCTGGCGGAGAATGGGCGTACGCGCTGCCTGGCCGGAGCCGGAGGCGGCGAGTCGATCCAGCAACCACGCTTCGATCCCGCCGGCCGCCTTCACTGGCTGAGCGACCGCGACGGCTGGTGGCGTCCCTGCGCCGAGGTAGCGTTGGCCGGCCGCTTCGCCGATGCCGACCACGCTGGCGCGCCCTGGCAATTGGGCGCTTGCAGCTACCTGCCGCTGGGAGAGGGAAGGCTGCTGCTCAGTCGCGTCGAGGCCGGCGGCGGGCAACTGTTCCTGCGCGAAGCGGACGGCAGCGAGCGGCGCCTGGCCGCGGACTGGAACCGGTTCGCCGGACTGGCCGCGGATGCCCGGGCGTTCTACTGCATCGCGGCGGCGGCCGGGCGCCTGCCGGCGCTGCTGGCGATCCATCGCGACGAGCTGCGTGTCGAGGTGCTGCGTGGCGGCGAGCGACCGCTGGCGGAGGACGACCTGTCGCATCCGCAGGCCTTCGTCTATGGGCTGGGCAACGGCGAAAACGGCCACGGTTTCTTCTATCCGCCGCGCAATGCCCGCCGCCGCGTCGATCCCCGACGACCACCGCCGCTGCTGGTGTGGCTGCATGGCGGACCGACCTCGATGCATTCGCCGGCGTTCGATGCCGGCCTGCAGTTCTGGACCCAGCGCGGTTTCGCCGTGGCCGCGCTGAACTACCGGGGCAGCAGCGGCTACGGCCGCGCCTATCGGCAGCGCTTGCGCGGCCAGTGGGGGCGCCTGGAGTTGCGCGATATCGAGGCCGTGCTGGCGCAGCTGGACGCGGAGGGACGGATCGACCGCGCCCGGGTCTTCGTCCGTGGCGCCAGCGCCGGAGGCTACAGCGCGTTGCGCGCCCTGGCTTGCCTCGATGGCCTGCGCGGCGGCGCCAGTCTCTATGGGGTCAGCGATCCGTTGGCACTGGCGCGTTGCACCCACAAGTTCGAGGGTGACTACCTCGACTGGCTGATTGGCGACCCGCTGCGCCAGCGCCGTCGCTACCTGGTGCGCAGCCCGGTGCTTCAGGTCGGGCGTATCCGCGCGCCGGTAGTGTTCTTCCAGGGCGGGCTCGACGCGGTGGTGGTGCCGGAGCAGACCGAGGCGATGGTCGCCGGCCTGCGGCGCAGCGGCGTGCGCGTGGAGTGCCACCGCTATCCGCAGGAGCGCCACGGTTTCCGCCAGCCGGCCAATCGCGCCCATGCGCTGCTGGCGGAATGGCGCTTCTACCTGGGCCTGCTGGAGGATTGAAAGGGCCGCCAAGGTCGCATTGCAATAACCGACGAATGCAGTAGGCTGCCGGCAATGTCCGATAACAATAAGAATGGTCTGTCAGATGAGCCACGACCTCAGCCAACTGCGTAAATTCGTCTCGCCCGAGATCATCTTCGGCGCCGGCTGCCGGCACAGCGTCGCCAACTACGTGAAGACCTTCGGTGCGCGCAAGGTCCTGCTGGTCTCCGACCCCGGCGTGCTCGCCGCCGGCTGGGTCGCCGACATCCAGGCAAGCCTGGAGGGGCAGGGCATCGACTACTGCCTGTATACCGACGTTTCGCCCAACCCCCGGGTCGACGAGGTGATGCTCGGCGCCGAGTTCTATCGCAGCGAGGGCTGCAATGTGATCGTCGCGGTGGGCGGCGGCAGCCCGATGGATTGCGCCAAGGGCATCGGCATCGTCGCCGCCCATGGCCGCAGCATCCTCGAGTTCGAAGGCGTCGACCGGCTGCGGGTGCCGAGTCCGCCGCTGATCCTGATCCCGACCACCGCCGGGACTTCGGCGGACGTCTCGCAGTTCGTGATCATTTCCAACCAGGACGAGCGCATGAAGTTCTCCGTGGTGAGCAAGGCGGTTGTGCCTGACGTCTCGCTGATCGACCCGGAAACCACGTTGACCATGGATCCCTTCCTTTCCGCCTGTACCGGCATCGATGCACTGGTACACGCCATCGAGGCGTTCGTCTCCACCGGCCACGGGCCGCTGACCGATCCCCACGCGCTGGAAGCGATGCGCCTGATCGATGGCAATCTGGTACAGATGATCGCCAATCCCGGCGACATCGCCCTGCGCGAGAAGATCATGCTCGGGAGCATGCAGGCCGGGCTGGCCTTCTCCAACGCCATCCTCGGCGCGGTGCATGCCATGTCGCACAGCCTAGGCGGCTATCTCGACCTGCCCCACGGCCTGTGCAACGCGGCGCTGGTCGAACACGTGGTGGCGTTCAACTACAGCGCCGCGCCGGAACGCTTCAAGGTGATCGCCGAGACCTTCGGCATCGATTGCCGCGGTCTGACCCAGGGGCAGGTCCGCCAGCGCCTGGTGGACCACCTGATCGCCTTCAAGCACGCCGTGGGTTTTCACGAGAGCCTCGCCCTGCACGGGGTCGGCAGCTCCGACATTCCTTTCCTCTCGCGCCACGCGATGCAGGACCCGTGCATCCTTACCAACCCGCGCGAGTCGAGCCAGCGCGATGTCGAGGTGGTCTATGGCGAGGCCCTCTGAGCAGCAGCAGGAGGCCCTGGCCGGGTTACTCGGCCTGGGCAGCCACTCCGCGCGCAAGAGCCACTACCCGGAGCTGCTGGCGCGCCTGGAGGAGCTGGAGGCCGAGCGCAACCGCTACAAATGGCTGTTCGAGCACGCGGTGCACGGCATCTTCCAGGCCAGCCTCGGCCAGGGGCTGCGCGCCGCCAATCCGGCGCTGGCGCAGATGCTCGGCTACGACGATCCGCAACAGGTGCTCTGGTCGCTGGAGGACATGGCCGGGCAACTGTTCGTCGGCGGCGAGGCCGAGATGCGACGGATCCGCGCGCTGCTGCGCGAGCGCGGCGGCCTGTTCGGCTACGAGACGCGCCTCTGGCGCAGGGACGGCAGTCACATCGAGGTATTGATGAACCTGCTGCTCAGGCACGACGAGGAAGAATTGGTCGAAGGTTTCGTCGCCGACATCACCGAGCGGGTCCAGGCCCAGCAGCGCCTGCAGACCATGAACGAGGAGCTGGAGCGGCGGGTAGCCGAGCGCACCCACGAGCTGGAAGAGCTCAACCGCCAGTTGCGCCAGGCGCGCGACGCCGCCGAAGCCGCCAACCACAGCAAGGACAAGTACCTCGCCGCCGCCAGCCACGACCTGCTGCAACCGCTCAACGCGGCGCGGCTGCTGGTCGACACCCTGCGCGAACGGGGCCTGCCGGCCGCCGAACTGCAACTGGTGGAGCGCACCCACCTGGCCCTGGAAGGTGCCGAGACCTTGCTCACCGACCTGCTGGAAATCGCCCGGCTCGACCAGAGCGCGATCCGTCCGGACCTGGACGACTATTCCCTCGACGAACTGCTCGCTCCGCTGGCCTCGGAGTTCGAGGAAGTCGCGCGTGCCGCCGGCCTGGCCCTGCGTGCGCGGATCCCGCGACTGGCAGTGCGCACCGACGCGCGCCTGCTGTCGCGGATCCTGCGCAACTTGCTCAGCAACGCCTGCCGCTACACCGAGCGCGGCAGCGTGCTGCTGGGGGCGCGCCGGCGTGGCGGCAAGGTACGCCTGGAGGTGTGGGACACTGGCCGGGGCATCCCCGCCGACCAGTTGCAGGCGATCTTCCTCGAGTTCAACCAACTGGACGCCGGGCGCGCTTCCGAGCGCCGTGGCGTCGGACTCGGGCTGGCCATCGTCGACCGTATCGCCGGCATCCTCGGCTACCGCATCGAGGTGCATTCGACTCCAGGCCGAGGCTCGCTGTTCGCCATCGAGGTGCCGCTGGTCCGCAAGCCGGCGCGGCCAGCACCCGGCGAGGCGATTGCGCGGGTTTCGGCTGGTGATCCGCTGCCGGGACGGCGGCTGCTGGTGGTGGACAACGAGACCGAGATTCTCTTCAGCATGTCCGCGCTGCTCGGCCAGTGGGGCTGCGAGGTGCTTACCGCCACCGACCTGGAAGGCGCGCGCAAGGCGCTCGATGGCCGCGCGCCGGATGCGATCCTGGTCGACTACCACCTGGACCACGGCGCTACCGGTTGCCAGTTGCTGGGCGCCTTGCGCGAGGACTACGGCGCGGAGATCGCCGCGGTGATGATCACCGCCGACCGCAGCGACGATTGCCGCCGCGCGCTGGCCCGCCTGGGCGTGCCGCTGCTCAACAAGCCGCTGAAGCCCGGCAAGCTGCGCGCGGCCCTGAGCGCCTTGCTCGGCGAGCTCTAGAACGCGTACCGCCGCCTGGGACGGTGCACGCCCTAGCCGGGCCGGCGGCTGCGCCGGTGCAGTGCGACGGCCAGGGCCAGCCCGCCGAGCGAGGCCAGGCAGGCGAAGAGGAACATCGAGCGGAAGCCGAACAGGTTGGCGACGAAGCCCACCAGCGGCCCGGTGATGCCCAGCGACAGGTCGACGAACAGCGAGTAGGCGCCCAGCGCTGCGCCACGGTTGGAAGCCGGTACCAGGTTCACCGCTTCCACGCCGAACGCCGGGAACACCAGGGAGAAGCCGAAGCCGGTGAGGGCCGCGCCGGCCAGGCCGACCCAGGGATTCGGCGCGCTCCACAGCAACAGCAGGCCGAGGCTTTCGACGCCGAGGCAGATGATCGCCACGCGGAAGCCGCCGAGCCGGTTGATGCTATTGGCGAACAACAGCCGGGCGCCGATGAAGCAACCGCCGAAGGCACTCAGGCAGAGCACTGCGTTGGCCCAGCCACGGCTGGCGTAGTAAAGGGTGATGAAGGTGGCGATGGTGCCGAAGCCGATCGCCCCCAGCGCCAGGCCCATACCGTGCGGGGTGACCCGGCCGAGCACATGGTGGAACGGCAGTCGCTCGCCGTGCACCAGCGGCGCCGGCAACTTCGGCCAGGCCAGGGCGAAGCCGAGCGCCCCGAGCAGGACGATGGACGCGCCCATGCTCCACAGCCCCAGCCACTGCACCAGCAGCACCCCTAGCGGCGCCCCGAGGGCGATGGCGCCATAGCTGGCGATGCCGTTCCAGGAAATCACCTTGGCGGTGTGCGGCGCGCCGACCCGGCCGATGCCCCAGCCGATCGCCGCCGAGCCGACCAGGCTTTCCGCCGCGCCGAGTACCAGGCGGCCGACCAGCAGGCTGGCCAGGCTCAGCGCCGGCCAGCCCTGGATCGCCACCGAGAGCAGCATGAACAGCCCGCTCGCGGCGCTGCCGGCCATGCCGTAGAGCACTGCGCGCTTCGGCCCGAGGCCGTCGATGACGCGCCCGGCGTAGGGCCGGGCGAGCAGGGTGGCGAGGTACTGCAGGCTGATCACCAGGCCGGCCAGCACCGAGCCGTAGCCGAGGTCGTCGTGCACGTAGCCGGGCAGCACCGCCAGCGGGATGCCGATGGTCAGGTAGCCGATGAAGGTGAACATCACCACCGAGACGATCTGCAGGGTGACGTTCTGCCGGGCGCTGTCCTGCGCCGGCGGGGTGGGGCGGATATCGACGGACATGTGGGAAACGCGGTCGCAGTGGGTTGTCGCGGTCCGCCATGATGACCGTTGCAGATGACGAATGAAAGCAGGCTAACGGATTCGCCGGGCTATCGGCGACGCGCGGTGCCCGGCGCTAGCGCGTTCAGAGACGCTGGAAGAGACCCGGGTAATCGATCACCAGGCCCTGTTCGTCCACCAGCAGTACCGCTTTGAACGCGCTGCCTTCGAGGTTCTCGTAGAGGTAGTGGCTGGCGTCCAGGCGGGTGTATGCCTGGCGCATGCTACGCGGCTCCAGGGCCGGGGCCTCGATGTAGAGCGCGCGGATTTCCGCGCGATGGCCATCGGCCAGGCCCAGGCGGCGGATCGGGAAGGTGTTGGTGAAGGGGCTTGGCCAAATATCGATGTCCAGGCAACCGTCGAATGCCGGTAGCGCTTCGCCGTCGCCGTCCTGCCAGTGGCCGCGGCCATCGGCGAGCAGGTGCAGCTTGCGCACCCCGGTTTCGCTTTCGACGTGGAACACCGCCTCACGCAGATGCCAGTCGGCGTCCCAGCGCAGCCGGTAGTCCAATTGGTAGGGCAGGCCGCTGCGTTCGTCCGGCGCGCGCAACTGGCTTTCCGCCTGGTCGTCCTCCAGGCGCAGGGCCTCCCAGCTGGACGACGGCGAGCGCCACAGGCCGGCCCAGGTGTACAGACGGTCGCGACTCATGCGTCGAGTACCAGGCCGAGGCGCTGGCGCTTGGGCAGGCGCGCCACCACCAGTTGATGGGAACGGACCAGGGCCTCGCGCAACTCCGCCGCCTTCATCGGGTAGGGGCGGGCCATGACGATCCAGTGCGCGCGCGCCAGGTAGGGCGCCGGACGGATGCCGGGGCGGTCGACATAGCCGAGGAACAGCTCGCTGCCGACCTTGAAGGCCAGGCCGCCGTCCTTGTCGACGAAGTCGAGGATGGCGAACATCTTGTTGCCGGCCACCGAGAACACCCGGTTCGAACCCCACTTGAGGTCTTCCCGGGCGCCGGGCAGTTGCAGGCAGAAGGCGGCGATCTGGTCGGCGGTCATGGACGCTCCGGTGGCGGTTCAGTCGCGGAAATACACTTCCAGGAGATGGTAGCCGAACTGGCTCTTCAGCGGACCCTGGAGCACGCCAACGGGTTTCCTGAAGATGGCATTGTCGATGGACCTGACCATCTGCCCCGGGCGCACCTCGCCGAGGTCGCCGCCGCGCTTGCCGGACGGGCAGGTCGAATGCTTCTTCGCCAGCGTGGCGAAGTCCTCGCCCTTGGCCAGGCGCTGCTTCAGTTGCGCGGCCTCGGCTTCGGTCTTGACCAGGATGTGGCGGGCCATGGCGACGGGCATGGAATTACCTTTTGCGGTAGGACGGAACGCGCATTCTAGCCCAGGCTCGCCGCGGCTTCAGTCGCGCAGTTCGGCGAGGTCGCGATAAAGCTCCAGCGCCTGCGGGTTGGCCAGGGCGTCGGTGTTCTTCACCGGGCGGCCGTGGATCACGTTGCGCACCGCAAGCTCGACGATCTTGCCGCTCAGGGTGCGCGGGATATCGGCGACCTGGATGATCTTCGCCGGTACGTGGCGCGGCGTGGCGTTGGCGCGGATGGTCTGGCGGATGCGTTCGCGCAGCGGCTCGTCGAGTCGCACGCCGTCGCGCAGGCGGACGAACAGCAGCACACGCACATCGCCCTGCCAGTCCTGGCCGATGGCGATGGACTCGAGGACTTCCTCGACCTTTTCCACCTGGCGGTAGATTTCCGCGGTGCCGATGCGCACGCCGCCGGGATTGAGCACCGCGTCGGAGCGGCCGTGGATGACCAGCCCGCCGTGGGCGGTTTCCTCGGCGTAGTCGCCATGGGCCCAGACGCCGGGAAAGCTGGCGAAGTAGGCGTCGTGGAACCTGGTGCCATCCGGGTCGTTCCAGAAGCCCAGCGGGATCGACGGGAAATGCCGGGTGCAGACCAGCTCGCCCTTGCCGCTGGCGAGGCGGCGGCCGTCGTCGTCCCAGATTTCCACGGCCATGCCCAGCGCCTTGCATTGCAGTTCGCCGCGCCACACCGGCAGCACCGGGTTGCCGATGGCGAAGCAGGAAACGATGTCGGTGCCGCCGGAGATCGACGACAGGCAGAGGTCGCTCTTCAGCTCGCGGTAGACGTAGTCGAAGCTTTCGTGGGCCAGCGGCGAACCGGTGGAGAGCAGTGTCCTCAGGCTGTCCAGGCGGTGGCTGTGGCGCGGGCGCATGCCGGCCTTCTCGAGCGCCGCCAGGTACTTGGCGCTGGCGCCGAACACGGCGATGTCCTCGGCGTCGATGAGGTCCAGCAGGCGCTCGGGGCCGGGGTGGAACGGCGAGCCGTCGTAGAGCACCAGGCTGGCGCCCACCGCCAGACCGGAGGCCAGCCAGTTCCACATCATCCAGCCGCAGGTGGTGTAGTAGAACAGCCGGTCGCCGTCGCCCAGGTCGGTGTGCAGGCCGTGCTCCTTGAGATGTTGCAGGAGCACGCCGCCGGTGGCATGGACGATGCATTTGGGGACTCCGGTGGTGCCCGACGAATAGAGGATGTACAGCGGCTGCTCGAAGGGCACCGGGGTGAAGACCGGCTCGCCCTCGGCCTGGTAGAACCCGTCCCACAGCGCGACCTGCGCCTGGCAGCGGTAGTCCTGCGGCTGCGCCTGCGGACGGTCGTAGGGCACCACCAGCAGTTGCTCCAGGCCGGGCAGGCCGGCGAGCACCTCGTTGAGCTTGGCGGTCAGGTCCAGCGACTTGCCGGCGTAGCGGTAGCCGGCGCAGGCGATCAGCACGCGCGGTTCGATCTGGCCGAAGCGGTCGATTACGCCCTGGGTACCGAAGTCCGGCGAGCAGCTCGACCAGGTCGCGCCGAGGCTGGCGGTGGCGAGCATGCCGACCACGGTCTGCCAGGTGTTCGGCATCAGCGCGGCGACCCGGTCGCCGGGGCCTATGCCCAGGGCGGCGAGGCGCTTCTGCAGGCCCGCCACGTGACGGGCCAGTTCGGCGTGGCTGAGCACCTCGCGGCGACCGTCTTCGCTCACCGCGATCAGCGCCGGGGCATCATCGCGGCGGCGCAGCAGGTGTTCGGCGAAATTCAGCGTGGCGCCGGGGAACCAGCGCGCCGAGGGCATCTGCGCGCCTTCCTCGAGGACCGCACGCGGCGGTTGCTGGAAGCGCACCTCGAAGAAGTCGACGATGGCCTGCCAGAACGCCTCGCGCCGCTGCACGCTCCAGGCATGCAGCGCCGGGTAGTCGACCAGGCCGAGGGCGTGCCGCTGGTTGACGAAGCGTCGGAAGGCCTCCATGCGACTGGCGGCGATGCGTTCGGCGGAAGGGCTCCAGAGCGGTGCGGGCATGGCGTGTCCGTCCTTGTTGTTGTTCCGGGACATGCAGGAAGCATAACCGGACCCGCCGCTGCCTGCCTCACTCCGTGGACTGGTCCTGCGGCAGCGCCAGCGAGCGCCAGTCGGTGCCATGCAGCAGCACGTCGCTGAGGGCCTGGGCGGCGGTGGACAGCTTGTGCTCGCTCAGCCGCAGCAGGCCGACCCGTCGCTGCACCTGCGGCGCGTAGAGCGGCAGGCAGCGCGCGCCGAGTTCCTGCATCTGCTGGATGCACAGGGTCGGCACGGCGCTGACACCGAGTCCCTGGGCGACCATCCGCCCGACCGTGACCAGTTGGTGGCTCTCGAACGCCACCGGCAAGCGACCGTGCTCGGCGGCCACGCTTTCTTCCAGGAGCAGGCGCACCGCCGAGGGGCGTTGCAGGGTGATGAAGGGCTCGCCGAGCAGTTCGCGCCAACTGATCCGCTCCTGCCCGGACAGCGGCGAGCCGGTCGGCACCACGGCGACGAAGCGGTCGCTGTAGAACGGGGTGAACTCGAGGTTTTCCAGGGACTCCGGCTCGAAGGCGATGCCCAGCTCGACGCGTCGGTTGCGGACCATCTCCAGCACCTGCTCGTTGATCACGTCGTGCACCGCCACGTTGACCCGCGGGTGGCGTTCGCGAAAGGTCTTCAAGACCAGCGGCAGCAGGTTGCCGGCGAAGGAGGGCATGGCGGCGATGGAGACCTTGCCCAGTTGCAGGGTGAAGTGCTGGCGCAGCAATTCCTCGGTATTGTCCCAGTCGGCCAGCAGGCGCAGCGCCAGCGGCAGCAGGGTCTCGCCCTCGGGGGTGAGGCTGACGCTGCGGGTGGTACGTTCCAGCAGCGGACCGCCGAGGCTTTCCTCCAGGCTCTTGATCGCCAGGCTCAGGGCCGGCTGGGAGAGGTGCAGGCGTTCGCCGGCCTGGGCGAAGCTGAGGCTCTGCGCCACGGCGAGGAAGGCGCGCAACTGCTTGACGGTCATTTATTTGTTTTTCTCATCAATGGATTGGAAAAACAAACTTAACAAATCAGTCCGCAGCGGAGAAGCTCTGTGCGACCCGGCAGTCAGACTGCCGCACGCACAATCACAAGAGCCGGAAGAGGCACAGCAGCATGAGCGGACTCGACAAGCGAGTAGGCAGTTACGAAGAGGCCCTCGAAGGCCTGACCGACGGCATGACCGTCCTCGCCGGGGGCTTCGGCCTCTGCGGGATTCCCGAGAACCTGATCGCGGAAATCCGCCGGCGCGGGGTCAGGGACCTCACGGTGGTCTCGAACAACTGCGGCGTCGACGGTTTCGGCCTCGGCGTGCTGCTGGAAGACCGGCAGATCCGCAAGATGATCGCCTCCTACGTCGGCGAGAACGCCCTGTTCGAGCAACAACTGCTCAGTGGCGAGCTGGAAGTCGAACTGACCCCGCAAGGCTCGCTGGCAGAGAAGATCCGCGCCGGCGGCGCCGGCATCCCGGCCTTCTTCACCGCCACCGGCTACGGCACCCCGGTCGCCGAGGGCAAGGAGGCGCGCGAGTTCAATGGCCGCCACTACATCCTCGAACCGGCCATCACCGGCGACTTCGCCATCGTCAAGGGCTGGAAGGCCGACCATTTCGGCAACGTCGTCTATCGCCACACCGCGCAGAACTTCAACCCGCTGGTCGCCACCGCCGGGCGCATCACGGTGGTCGAGGTGGAGGAGATCGTCGAGCCCGGCGAACTGGACCCGACGCAGATCCACACCCCCGGCATCTACGTCGACCGGATCATCCAGGGTCGCTTCGAGAAACGCATCGAGAAACGCACGCTGCGCGCCTGACGGCGGCCGCTACAACGACAAGAGGTTTCCCCAGATGGCACTTACCCGCGAACAGATGGCGCAGCGCGTGGCGCGCGAATTGAAGGACGGCTACTACGTCAACCTCGGCATCGGCATCCCGACCCTGGTGGCCAACTACGTGCCGGAAGGCATCGACGTCATGCTCCAGTCGGAGAACGGCCTGCTCGGCATGGGCGCGTTCCCCAGCGAGGCGGAAGTCGACGCCGACATGATCAACGCCGGCAAGCAGACCGTGACCGCCCGCGTCGGCGCGTCGATCTTCGACTCGGCGCAGTCCTTCGCCATGATCCGTGGCGGCCACGTCGACCTCACCGTGCTCGGTGCCTTCGAGGTGGACGTGCGCGGCAACATCGCCTCCTGGATGATCCCCGGCAAGCTGGTCAAGGGCATGGGCGGCGCCATGGACCTGGTGGCCGGCGCCGAGAACATCATCGTCACCATGACCCACGCCTCCAAGGACGGCGAGTCCAAGCTGCTGCCGTACTGCACCCTGCCGCTGACCGGTTGCGGCTGCATTCGCAAGGTGCTCACCGACCTGGCCTACCTGGAGATCGAGGACGGCGCCTTCATCCTCCGCGAGCGCGCCCCCGGGGTCAGCGTCGAGGAGATCGTGGCGAAGACCGCCGGCAAGCTGATCGTCCCCGAGCACGTGCCGGAAATGAGTTTCTGAATCGCGGCCCGCGCGGCCGGCGCCTCCACGCAAGGCGCCGGCCGCGCGGACCGTCCTTTCCAGAGGGCGTAGGATAGGAGGCTGTCGCACCGTCTACGTCCACCCGCAGCGATTCGGCCCGGCCACGGGCGAATCCAGGAGAACCATCCATGCAAGACGTCGTCATCGTCGCCGCTACCCGTACCGCCGTCGGCAGCTTCCAGGGCTCGCTGGCCGGCATTCCCGCCCCCGAGCTGGGCGCCGCGGTAATCCGCCGCCTGCTCGAACAGACCGGTCTCGATGCCGGCCAGGTCGACGAAGTGATCCTCGGCCAGGTGCTCACCGCCGGGTCCGGGCAGAACCCGGCGCGCCAGGCGGCGATCAAGGCCGGCCTGCCGGTCGGCGTGCCGGCCATGACCCTGAACAAGGTCTGCGGCTCCGGCCTCAAGGCCCTGCACCTGGGCGCCCAGGCGATCCGCTGCGGCGACGCCGAGGTGATCGTCGCCGGCGGCCAGGAGAACATGAGCCTGGCGCCCTACGTCATGCCCGGCGCCCGCACCGGCCTGCGCATGGGCCATGCGAAGCTGGTCGACAGCATGATCGAGGACGGCCTGTGGGACGCCTTCAACGACTACCACATGGGCATCACCGCCGAGAACCTGGCGGAGAAGTACGGCCTGACCCGCGAGGAGCAGGACGCCTTCGCCGCCGCTTCGCAGCAGAAGGCCATCGCCGCCATCGAGGGCGGGCGCTTCCGCGACGAGATCACGCCGATCCAGGTCCCGCAGCGCAAGGGCGAGCCGCTGAGCTTCGATACCGACGAGCAGCCGCGCGCCGGCACCACCGTCGAGGCCCTGGCCAAGCTCAAGCCGGCCTTCAGGAAGGACGGCAGCGTCACCGCCGGCAACGCCTCCAGCCTCAACGACGGCGCCGCCGCGGTATTGCTGATGAGCGCAGCCAAGGCCAAGGCCCTGGGCCTGCCGGTGCTGGCGCGGATCGCCAGCTACGCCAGCGCCGGGGTCGACCCGGCGATCATGGGCATCGGCCCGGTCTCCGCCACCCGTCGCGCGCTCGACAAGGCCGGCTGGAGCCTGGAGCAACTGGACCTGATCGAGGCCAACGAGGCCTTCGCCGCGCAGTCCCTGGCGGTGGGTCGGGAACTGGGCTGGGATGCCGCCAGGGTCAACGTCAACGGCGGCGCCATCGCCCTTGGCCACCCGATCGGCGCGTCCGGCTGCCGGGTGCTGGTGACCCTGCTGCACGAGATGATCCGTCGCGACGCGAAGAAGGGCCTCGCCACCCTGTGCATCGGCGGCGGGCAGGGCGTCGCCCTGACCCTGGCCCGCGACTGATCCATCGACCTGCCGCTCGCGGCGTGATCGCGCCATGTCCTTTCGCGGGGGCATGGCGCGCTCGTGTCCAGGGAACGAGCGGCGGACGGCCTTGACCGTCCGACCGGCCCCGTACCGTTCCGCCCCTCGGGACGGCCGGGTGCCCAGGGAGCCGTAGCACACACAGGCGGCCCCGTAGTCCCCGAATAACAATAAAACCGAGAGAATCCGCGATGACCGCTATCCTTCCCATCCAAGAAAGCCGCTCCGCGCGCTTCGCCATGCGTTGCTCGAACTGGGCCGAGCGCTGGTTTCCCGACTCCTGGGTGTTCGCCGCCCTGGCCATCCTCATCGTCAGCCTGGCCGCGCTGGCCATGGGCGCCGGACCGACCGCCACGGCGAAAGCCTTCGGCGACGGTTTCTGGAGCCTGATCCCGTTCACCATGCAGATGGCCTTCGTGGTCATCGGCGGCTATGTGGTGGCCAGTTCAGGCCCCGCCTCGCGTCTCATCGACCTGCTCGCGCGGGTGCCGAAGAATGGCCGCTCGGCGGTCTGCTGGGTGGCGCTGGTGTCGATGCTCGCCTCGCTGCTCAACTGGGGCCTCAGCCTGGTCTTCGGCGGCCTGCTGGTACGCGCCCTGGCGCGCCGCAGCGACCTGCGCATGGACTACCGCGCCGCCGGCGCCGCGGCCTACCTCGGGCTGGGCGCGGTTTGGGCGCTGGGCCTGTCGTCGTCGGCCGCGCAGTTGCAGGCCAACCCGGCCAGCCTGCCACCGTCGATCCTGGCGATCACCGGGGTGATCCCCTTCACCGAGACCATCTTCCTCTGGCAGTCCGGGGTCATGCTGCTGGCGCTGATCCTGGTCTCGCTGGTGATCGCCTACATGACCGCGCCGAGCGCCGCCAGCGCCCGCGACGCCAAGGATTGCGGGGTCGACGTGAGCTTCACCGCTCCGGCCAGGCTGGCGCCGACCCGGCCCGGCGAGTGGCTGGAGCACAGCCCGTTGCTGATCATCCTGCTGGTACTGCTGGCCGGCGGCTGGCTGGTCCACGAGTTCTCGACCAAGCCGGCGATCCTGGCGATCTCCGGGTTGAACACCTATAACCTGCTGTTCCTGATGCTCGGCGCGTTGCTGCACTGGCGCCCGCGCAGCTTCCTCGACGCGGTGGCGCGCGCGGTGCCGACCACCACCGGGGTGCTGATCCAGTTCCCGCTGTACGGCTCGATCGCGGCGATCATGACCACGGTCAACGGCAGCGACGGCGAGACCCTGGCCCACCATATCTCGACCTTCTTCGTACAGATCGCCTCCCACGACACCTACGCGCTGCTGATGGGCGTGTACTCGGCGGTGCTGGGCTTCTTCATTCCCTCCGGCGGCGGCAAGTGGATCATCGAGGCGCCGTACGTGATGCAGGTGGCAAACGAGCTGCAATACCACCTCGGCTGGGCGGTGCAGATCTACAACGCCGCCGAGGCGCTGCCGAACCTGATCAACCCGTTCTACATGCTGCCGTTGCTCGGCGTGCTGGGGCTGAAGGCGCGCGACCTGATCGGCTTCTCGTTCGTCCAGTTGCTGGTGCACATCCCGCTGGTGCTGGTGCTGCTCTGGGCCCTGGGCAGCACCCTGGCGTACATCCCGCCGGTGATGCCGTAGCGCATCGGCGGACCGACCTGGCCCCGATAACTTCCTCTCCCTGAAGGGAGAAGGTTGGGGAGAGGGTAGCCGCGCCGGGAAACGAGGTATCGGCGGATAACGCCTGTGGCGTTATCCGCCCTACGCAATGGGGCGGGCGAACTCCGGATGGTTCCCTCTCCCTTCAGGGAGAGGGTCTGGGGAGAGGCTGGCCGCCCCGGCTACTGCGCCACCCAGCCGCCATCCATGTTCCAGGCCGCGCCGCGCACCTGGTCGGCGGCTTCGCTGCAAAGGAACAGCGTCAGTCCGCCGAGTTGCTCGGGGGTGACGAAGGCCAGCGAGGGTTGCTTTTCCGCCAGCAGGTCGTGTTCCGCCTGTTCGGGCGAGACGCCCTCGGCGATGCGCGCGTCGATCTGCTTCTGCACCAGCGGGGTCAGCACCCAGCCGGGGCAGATGGCGTTGCAGGTCACCGGCGTGCGCGCCGTTTCCAGCGCCACACTCTTGGTCAGGCCGAGCACGCCATGCTTGGCGGCGACGTAGGCGCTCTTCCCGGCCGAGGCGACCAGGCCGTGGGTCGAGGCGATGTTGACGATCCGCCCCCAGCCGCGCGCGAGCATCCCCGGCAGGGCCAGGCGGGTGGTATGGAACACCGAGGACAGGTTGATCGCGATGATCGCGTCCCAGCGTTCCGTGGGGAATTCCTGCACCGGCGCCACGTACTGGATGCCGGCGTTGTTGACGAGGATGTCGGCGCCGCCGAAGGTCCGCTCGGCGAAGGCCATCAGTTCGCCGATCTGCTCCGGGCTGGAGAGGTCGGCCGGGTGGTGCTCTGCGCGCACGCCGCGGGCGCGGACCTGCGCCAGTGCCGCGTCGACCTCGCCGAAGCCGTTGAGGAGCAGGTCGGCGCCGGCCTCGGCCAGGCTCAGGGCGATGCCCAGGCCGATGCCGCTGGTGGAACCGGTGACCAGGGCGGTCTTGCCTTTCAGGGTCATGCTGTTTCTCCCGCTGGATGAAAAAAGGGCGGATCAGACCAGGCCGGTGGCGTAGAACAGCCCGATGACGAAGAACACCGCCAGGGTCTTGATCAGGGTAATACCGAAAATGTCCTTGTACGCCTCCCGATGGGTCAGGCCGGTGACCGCCAGGAGGGTGATCACCGCGCCGTTGTGCGGCAGGGTATCCATCCCGCCGCTGGCCATGGCGGCGACCCGGTGGAGGACTTCCAGGGGGATCTGCGCGGCGTTGGCGGCGGCGATGAAGGTATCGGACATCGCCGCCAGGGCGATGCTCATGCCGCCCGACGCGGAACCGGTGATGCCGGCCAGCAGGGTGACGGTGATCGCTTCGTTGACCAGCGGATTGGGAATGCTCTTGAGCGCGTCGGCCAGCACCAGGAAGCCCGGCAGCGAGGCGATCACCGCACCGAAGCCGTATTCCGAGGCGGTGTTCATCGCCGCCAGCAGCGAGCCGGCCACCGCGCTGCGGGTGCCTTCGGCGAGGCGGCTGCGGATCGCCGCGAAGCCGCTCGCCAGCACCAGCAGGATGCCCAGCAGCAGGGCCGCCTGCACTGCCCAGATCGCGGTGAGCTTGCCGACCTCGGTTTGCAACGGCGTGGCCATGCCGGCCAGTTGCAGGGTATGGACCTGGCCGTACCATTGCGGGATCCAGTGGGTGAACAGCAGGTTGGCGACCCCGACCAGCACCAGCGGCGAGAGCGCCAGCCAGGGATTCGGCAGGCGCAGGTCATCGGCGGTCTCCGGCTCGTTGCGCAGGTCGCTGCCGTAGCCTTCGCCGTTGCGCCGCGCCTTGTTCGCCTGGCGTCGCAGGTAGAGCATGCCCACGGCGAAGACGAACAGCGCGCCGAGGGTGCCGAGCCAGGGCGCGGCCCAGGCGTGGGTGCCGAAGAAGGTCGAGGGGATGATGTTCTGGATCTGCGGGGTGCCGGGCAGCGCGTCCATGGTGAAGGAAAACGCGCCGAGGGCGATGGTCGCCGGAATCAACCGCTTGGGGATGTCGCTCTGGCGGAACATCTCCGCGGCGAACGGGTAGACCGCGAACACCACCACGAACAGCGAGACGCCGCCGTAGGTGAGCAGCGCGCAGACCAGTACGATCACCAGCATCGCCTGGCGGGTGCCGAGCAGGCGGATCGCCGCCGCGACGATGGAACGGGAGAAGCCGGCCAGCTCGATCAGCTTGCCGAACACCGCGCCAAGCAGGAATACCGGGAAGTAAAGCTTGATGAAACCGACCATCTTCTCCATGAACACCCCGGTGAAGGTCGGCGCGACCGCGCTGGGATCGGTGAGCAGGACGGCGCCGAGGGCGGCGAGGGGGGCGAACAGGATGACGCTGTAGCCCCGGTAGGCGGCCAGCATCAGCAGGCCCAGGGCGGCAAGGGCGATGATCACGCTCATCGGGCATATCTCCACGGCGCTGCGGGGCGCGCTTCGCATGGGGAAGGCGCTCCGGGCCTGTTTCTTGTTGTCGAACGGTGCGGGCACCGGCGTGACGGCCTGGAACGGGGCAGGGCCGTCGGAAAGGCACGTTGCGATAACCGTGCCAGGCCCCAGAATCGCGGTTTTCGTGGGCTGCGGCGAGACGAAGGGGAGCGTGGGGAATAGCGTTGTCTCAAAATGGAGACGTAATCGAGCGAAAGTTCCGTGGCTATGCAGGTCTCAGTTCGTCTCTATTTCGAGACGAGTCCCGCTATCGAGACGCATGCCCAGCGCCACGATCTTCTTGTACAGGGTCGAGCGACCCAGGCCCAGGCGTTTCGCCGCTTCCACCACATTGCCGGCACTCTGCGCCAGGGCCCGTCCGATCAGGTCGCGCTCGAAGGCTTCGCGGGCCTGTTGGAAATCCCCGACCGGCCTGTCGTCCGCCGCTCGAGGCAGCTCCGGCAGCGGTTGCAGGGGCCCCAGCGCCGCGCCGAGGGCGGCGGCGTCCAGCAACGGTTGGTCGGCCAGCAGCAGCGCGCGTTCCAGCACGTTGCGCAATTCGCGGACATTGCCCGGCCAGGCATGCCGGGCGAGCAGCGCCAGGGCGTCGTCGCCGAGTTCGTGGAGACGGCCGTGGTCGAGGCTGTCGAGGATCGACTCGCAGAGCGCCGGGAGGTCGTCCAGGCGCTGGCGCAACGGCGGGATCTCGATCGGCAGGACGTTCAGCCGGTAGTAGAGGTCAGCGCGGAAACGGCCTTCGCGCATCGCCTGCTGCAGGTCGATGGAAGTGGCGGCGACCAGGCGGATGTCGCTGCGGATCACTTCGTTGGAACCCACCGCTTCGAACTCTTTCTCCTGTAGCACGCGCAACAGCTTGCCTTGCAAGGCCAGCGGCATGTCGCCGATCTCGTCGAGGAACAACGTGCCGCCCTGGGCCACCTGCAACTTGCCTGGCCGGCCCTTGCGCTCGGCACCGGTGAAGGCCCCCGGGGCGGTACCGAAGAATTCGGCCTCCAGCAGGCTTTCCGGGATCGCCGCGGCGTTCACGCTGACGAAGGCCTTGTGCGCCCGCGGCGAAGCGCTGTGGATGGCGTGGGCGAGCAGTTCCTTGCCGGTGCCGGTCTCGCCGAGCAACAGCACCGGCGCTTCGCTGGCCGCGCCACGACGGGCGCGGCGCTTGACTTCCAGGCTGGCCGGACTGGTGCCGACGAAGTGGCTGAAGCTGTACTTGGCCTGGCGCGCCTGCAATTGCGAGCGGGTCGAGGCCAGTTCGCGCTGCATGCTCAGGTAGCGGGTCACCAGCGGCGACAGCGAACGCAGTTCGTCGAGCAGGGCGAAGCCGATGGCGCCGATCACTTCGCCGGCGTCGTCGTGGATCGGCAGGCGCATCACCACCAGCGGGTCCTTCGCGCTGTCCATCATGTCCAGCAGGATCGGCTTGCCGCTGCCTACCACTTCGCGCAGCAGGCTACCGGGGATCACGCTTTCGCAGGGCCGGCCGATGGCCTGCGCCGGGTCGGCGAGGCCGAAACGCTGGGCGTAGCGCTGGTTGATCCAGACGATGCGGGCCTCGCGGTCGACGATCACCGTGCCTTCGCTGGAGCCTTCGACGATCTCGAACAGCGAACGGATCGCCTGCTGGCGCACGCGTTGGTAATCCTGGAGGCTGTCGGCGTCGTTCATCGGCGGCTCCTGCGGCGGACGGCGAAACGGCCCGCCACTGTAGCCGGGAAGCCGCTCGCGGTGAAGGCTCAGGATTCCTCGACGGCCAGCGCGGCGGCGCTTTCCCGCTGCGCCTGGGCGGCGGGCGAGCGGACCTGGAGGATCAGTAGCGCGGCGAGCCCGGCGGGAATCGCCGCAAGCATGAAGATGTTCTCCACGGATATGTGCATGCCCAGCAGCAGGCTGCCGAACAGTGGGCCGAGGATCGAACCGAAGCGGCCCACGCCCAGCGCCCAGCCGGTGCCGGTGGCGCGTACCTGGGCCGGGTAGAAGTTGCTGGCGAAGGCGTTCAGGGTCAACTGCCCGCCGATGATGCAGAAGCCGGCGGCGAAGACGAACGCCAGCAGCCAGCGCGGCTGGTCGTGGTTGAGGCCGAGGAGCAGGGTGAACAGCGCGGCGCCGGCGAGAATCGCCGCCAGCAGGCGGACCTTGCTGCGCAGGCGGTCGGCGAGCCAGGCAAGGAGCATCGCGCCGAGGGTGCCGGCGAAGAGGAACATCGAGGTCGCCAGGTTCGCCGCATTGCGTGTCAGGCCGCTTTCCTGGAGCAGCGAGGGCAGCCAGCTGACCATGAAGTAGAGCAGGATCAGGCTGACGAAGAAGGTCGCCCAGAGCAGCAGGGTCGGCCGCGCGTAACCGTGGCGGAACAGCTCCAGCACGGTCAGGCTTGCCGCCGGCTCGGCGTCGGCCTGGGCCGGCGGCGGCTGCCAGCCCGGCGCCATACGCTTGCTGAGCTGGCGCAGGCGGGCATAGGGCGGTGCGTCGCGGAGCAGGCGCGGCAGCGACTCCGGGAGGAACAGGAGGAGGAAGGGGAACAGCAGCAACGGGGTGACGCCGCCGGCGAGGAACACCGCCTGCCAGCCGAAGCCGTCCATGAAGGCGGCGGCGACGAAACCGCCGGCGGCGCCGCCGAAGGAGAAACCGCAGGCCGCCAGGGTGACCATCAGGGTACGCAGGCGCGGTGGCGAATACTCGGCCATCAGCGCCATGGCACTGGGCATCGCCCCGCCCATTCCGATGCCGCAGACGAAGCGCGCCAGCATCAGGCTTTCCAGGGAACCGGCGAAGACCATCAGGACGGTCAGGCTGGCGTAGATCAGCACGCAGCAGAGCAGCACCCGGCGGATGCCGAAGCGGTCCGCCAGCGGCGTCACCAGCAGCGAACCGACGGTCAGGCCGAACAGGTTGGCGCTGAACACCGGGCCGAACGCGGCCTTGTCCAGGCCCCATTCCTGGGCCAGGGTCGGCACCACGTAGCCGAGCACCTGGGCATCGTAGCCATCGGTGACCAGCAACAGGGCGAGGAGCAGCAGCAACAGCCACTGGTAGCGGGACACGGGGCGCGCGTCGAGCGCCGCGCGAAAGCTGGCGATCTGGTTGTGCATCGCAAGGTACCTGAGGTTCTTATTGGTGATGGGGCGTCCGGCGGACGCCCCCCTTTATCTTCAGGAGCGGGACTCTGCGGTCCCTCAGGCGGCCGGGGTGTCCGGCTGGTTGGCCGGATGGGCCTGGCGGAACGCCGGATGGGCGGCGGCCAGGTCGGCGACCCGGCGGATCCGTGGCCAGGCGTCCAGCGCCACGCCGAAGCGCTCGGCGGCGTAGAGCTGCGGGACCAGGTAGACGTCGGCCAGGCCCGGCCGGTCGCCGAAGCACCAGCCCTGGTCGCCGATCAGTTGCTCGACGGCGGCGAGACCCTGGCCGACCCAGTGGCCGATCCACTGCCGGACCTGCTCTTCGTCGTGGCCCCACTGACGCAGCAGGTTGAGCACGCTGGCGTTGTGCAACGGGTGGATGTCGCAGCCGACCAGCGCCGCGACTCCGCGCTCGCGGGCGCGGCGCAGCGGATCGCTGGAGAGCAGGGCGGGTTGCGGGTAGCGCTCCTCGAGGTACTCGATGATCGCCGGCGACTGGATCAGCAGCTCGCCCTCGTCGACCTGCAGGGCCGGTACGCGGCCCTGCGGGTTGAGCGCCAGGTAGGCGGGTTGGCGGTGTTCGCCGCCGTCGCGGACCAGGTTGACCGGCAGCGACTGGTAGTCCAGCCCCTTCAGCGCCAGGGCGATGCGCACCCGGTAGGAGGAGGTGGAACGGTAGTAGGTATAGAGCTTCATCCGCGCGCCCCCGGAAGGGCCGCGAGCACCTTGCCGCGACATTCGCCGAAACCGATCGAGACATGTCCCTCGCGCTTGCAGCGGGCGCGGAGGATGACCTCGTCGCCGTCCTCGAGGAAGCGCCGGGTCTCGCCGGAGGCCAGTTGCACCGGCTGCTTGCCGCCAGCGGTGATCTCCAGCAGCGAGCCGAACTGGCCGGGCTCGGCGCCGGACAGGGTGCCGGAGCCGAACAGGTCGCCGGGCTGCAACTGGCAGCCATTGACGCTGTGGTGGGCGACCATCTGCGCCACCGTCCAGTACATGCTCAGGCTGTTGCTCAGGGTCAGGCGCTGCGGCGGCAGGCCTTTCTCGCGCAGGCCCTCGGTGAGCAGCAGGACCTCCAGCTCGATGTCGAAGGCGCCGTGGGCCTGGTCGTTGTCGTCGTAGAGATACGGCAGCGGCCGCGGGTCGCCTTCGGGGCGCGCTGGCTGGGCACGGCGGAACGGCTCCAGGGCTTCGGCGGTGACCACCCAGGGCGAGACGCTGGTGATGAAGCTCTTCGACAGGAACGGGCCGAGCGGTTGGTATTCCCAGGCCTGGATGTCGCGCGCCGACCAGTCGTTGAGCAGGCAGAAGCCGGCGATGTGCTCGGCGGCGCGGGAAACCGGGATGGCTTCGCCGAGGGCGTTGCCCTGGCCGATCCAGATGCCCAGCTCCAGTTCGTAGTCCAGGCGCGCGCAGGGGCCGAACACCGGCTCGCTGGCGCCGGCCGGCAGGGTCTGGCCGTTGGGCCGGCGCACTTCGCTGCCGGAGACGCGCACGGTCGAGGCGCGGCCGTGGTAGCCGATGGGCACGTGCTTGTAGTTGGGCAGCAGTGGGTTGTCCGGGCGGAACAGCTTGCCGACGTTCTCGGCATGGCGGATGCCGACGTAGAAGTCGGTGTAGTCGCCGATCCTGGCCGGTAGGTGCATTTGGCACTCGGCGGCCGGATGGAGCAGTTCCGGGCGCTCCGCGGCGCCTTCGCCGAGCAGCTCCAGCAGGCGCTGGCGCAGCGCCACGCGGGCCGGCTTGCCGAGGGCGAAGAAGGCGTTCAGCGCGCCGCCGCGGGTGGCTTCGGCGGCTTCGCCGGCGGCACCCTCGAACAGCCCGGCGGCCAGCGCCGCGTCCAGGTCGAGGATCGAGTCGCCGATGGCCACGCCGCAACGCGGGCTCAGGCCGGCACGGCTGAAGATGCCCAGCGGCAGGTTCTGCAGGGGAAAGTCGGCATGCCCATTGGCGGAGGCGACCCAGCTACGAGTGGGGGTTGGCTGGTTCATGGGGTTATCTCCGTTGCGGGTTGAAGGTGGATACGAGCGACGCCCAGCAGGCATCGTAGTCATTCTGCAGGGCCGGCGTCTCGAGGGCGGCACGGCTCGGCCGGAGGACCTGGCTGGTCTCGAACATGAAGGCCATGGTCTGGTCGATCCTGTGCGGCTTGAGGTCGGCGGCGATGGCCTTGTCGCAGCTTTCCGCGTCCGGGCCGTGGGCGCTCATGCAACTGTGCAGCGAGGCGCCGCCGGGCACGAAGCCGCCGGCCTTGGCGTCATAGGCGCCCTGGATCAGGCCCATGAATTCGTTCATCAGGTTGCGGTGGAACCATGGCGGACGGAAGGTGTTCTCGGCCACCATCCAGCGCGGCGGGAAGATCACGAAGTCGATGTTGGCCAGGCCGGGGACGCTGGTGGGGGAGGTCAGCACGGTGAAGATCGACGGGTCCGGGTGGTCGAAGCTGACCGTGCCGATGGTGTTGAAGCGGCGCAGGTCGTACTTGTAGGGCACGTTGTTGCCGTGCCAGGCGACCACGTCCAGCGGCGAGTGGTCAAGCTCGCAGGCCCACAGTTCGCCGAGGTATTTCTGCACCAGTTGCAGCGGCTGGCGGCTGTCCTCGTAGCGCGCCACCGGGGTCAGGAAGTCGCGCGGATTGGCCAGGCCATTGCTGCCGATCGGGCCGAGGTCGGGCAGGCGCAGCGGCGCGCCGTGGTTCTCGGCGATATAGCCGCGTGCCTCCCCGTCGAGCAGCTCGACGCGGAACTTCATCCCGCGCGGGATCACCGCGATCTCCAGCGGTTCGACTTGTAGCGCGCCGAGTTCGGTGCACAGGCGCAGACGGCCCAATTGCGGGACCAGCAGCAGTTCGCCGTCGGCGTCGTAGAAGCAACGCTCCATCGAGCGGTTGGCCAGGTACTGGTAGATGCTCACGCCGGCGGGCTTGTCGCCGGGCGCGTTGGCGGCCATGCGCAGCAGGCCGTCGAGGAAGTCGGTGGGCTGCTCGGGCAGTGCCAGCGGGTCCCAGCGCAGGCGGTTGGGAGTCGGCGCATCCAGTTCGGCACCGGCGATCTGTCGTTCCAGGCGGCGGAACGGCGGATGCTTGGCCGACGGCGTGATGCGGTACAGCCAGGTGCGCCGGGCCTCGCTGCGAGCCATGGTGAAGGCGGTGCCGGAGAGCAGTTCGGCGTACAGGCCGTAGGGCGCTTTCTGCGGGGAGTTCTGGCCGACCGGCAGGGCGCCGGGGAGCGCTTCGCTGCTGAATTCGTTGCCGAAGCCCGATTGATAGGCGAGGGCAGTGGAGTCGAGGTTCATCTGAGGCCTCCGGGGAGTGGGGGCAGCTTGCCGCCGATCCGCCGGGGACCTGGCACGCTGGCTGCGTTATTTTTATCGTAATTCAATTACGCATAACGTAATTTGAGTGGAAGGCAGCGTCAAGCTATAACGTCGGCCCCGCCCGCAGGAACCCGCGTCCATGGAAAAGAACAGCAGTCCCGCCGAAACCTCCGGCAAGCAGAAGGTCCGCTCCGCCGAAGTCGGTACCGATATCCTCAAGGCCCTCGCCGAACTCTCCCCGGCGACCTCGCTGTCGCGCCTGGCGGAGCATGTGGGGATGCCGGCGAGCAAGGTCCATCGCTATCTGCAGGCATTGATCGCCAGCGGCTTCGCGGTCCAGGACGCCTCCACCAATCATTACTCGCTGGGGCGCGAGGCCCTGCGCGTGGGCCTGGCGGCGCTGGACAGCATGGACGTGCTGAAGAGCGCCGCCGCGCCGCTGGCCGAGCTGCGCGACGTGCTCAACGAGACCTGCTTCCTCGCCGTCTGGGGCAACCGTGGCGCCACCGTGGTACAGGTGGAACAGGCGGTGCGCGCGGTGACGGTGGTCACCCAGGTCGGCTCGGTGCTGCCGCTGCTCGGTTCGTCCACCGGCCTGGTGTTCGCCGCGTTCCTGCCGGAACGCGAGGTGGCCGAGCTGCGCGAGGAAGAGTTGGCCGGGCGCGCCGACCATCCGCTGGCCGACCCGGCGGCCTACGCGGTGCTCCTGGAGGGCATCCGCGCGCGCGGCCTGCATGCGATCCATGGGCTGCTGATGCCTGGGGTGGAGGCGCTCTCGGCACCGGTGTTCGACGCCCGCGGGCGGGTGGCGGCGGTGCTCACGGTGGTCGGCCCGGCGAGCATCTTCCAGGCCGAGGAGCAGGGGCCGGCGGCGGAACGGCTGCTTGCGACGACTCGGGCTATCAGTTGGCGGATGGGGTATGACGGCACCCAGGGTGGATGATGCAGTCTCCGAGCCTGAGGGTGATGTCAGGTAGGGCGGATAACCGCCCGCGGTTATCCGCCGCTTCTCAGGCCTTGGCCAGCAACGCCTTCGCCGCTCGCGATCCGTTGCTCTTGCCGAGCACCGCGCAGATGCGCTGGCCGGCGTCGACCAGGGCGTGCATGTCGACCCCGGTATGGATCTCCAGGCCGTTCAGCAGGTAGAGGACGTCTTCGCTGGCGACGTTGCCGGTGGCGCCCTTGGCGTAGGGACAACCGCCGAGGCCGGCCACCGAGCTGTCGAATACCGCGACGCCTTCCAGCAGGCTGGCGTAGATGTTCGCCAGGGCCTGCCCGTAGGTGTCGTGGAAGTGCCCGGCGAGGCGCTCGCGGGGAACCTCGCTGGCCACCGCCTCGATCAGCCGGCGGGTGGCACCGGCGGTGCCGACGCCGATGGTGTCGCCCAGGGACACTTCGTAGCAGCCCATCTGCTGGAGTTCGCGGGCGACCCAGGCGACCTGGCGCGGATCGACATCGCCGTCGTAGGGACAGCCGAGCACGCAGGAAATGTAGCCGCGCACCCGCACCTGGTGCTGGCGCGCCGCCTCCAGCACCGGTACGAAGCGCTCCAGGCTGTCCTTGATCGAGCAGTTGATGTTGCGCTGGGAGAAGGCTTCCGACGCGGCGGCGAACACCGCCACTTCCTTCACCCCCGACTCCAGCGCCGCCTCGAAGCCTTTCAGGTTCGGCGCAAGCGCCGCGTAGGTCACGCCGGGACGCTGGCGGATGCCGGCGAACACCTCGGCCGAGCCGGCCATCTGCGGCACCCACTTGGGCGAGACGAAGCTGCCCACTTCGATGTAGTCCAGGCCGGCGGCGCTCAGGTCATCGACCAGGCGGATCTTGTCGGCCACCTCGATCGGCTGTTTCTCGTTCTGCAGTCCGTCGCGCGGACCGACTTCCACCAGGCGGACCTTCTTCGGCAGGTTCATGCTGTTCCTCGTCTTGGCTGTCAGGCCTGGTTCTCGTCCAGCTCCACCAGCGGCGTGCCTTCCTCTACCAGTTCGCCCTCGCTGCAATACAGCGCCTTCACTACCCCGGCGTGGGGCGCGCGGATGCTGTGTTCCATCTTCATCGCCTCCAGCACCACCAGGGCGGTGCCGGCTTCGACCGTCTGGCCGGGCTCGACCAGGACCCGCACGATACTGCCGTTCATCGGCGCGCTCAAACCACCCTGGTGGGCATGGGCGGCCTCGGCCTCGGCGATCGGGTCGACGGCTTCGATGGCCAGCAGTTCGCCCTCCCATTCGAGGAACAACTGGCGTCCGCGGCGCAACGCCGCCGAGCGACGGGTGACACCGTCCACCCGGCTGACCAGGTCGTCGCCGTCCAGGCGATACTGGCTGGGGCTGGCGTGGCGCAGGCGGACGCAGCGGCGTTCGTCGCGGCAGCGCAGCATCAGGTCGGCCTCCCGCGCCAGGGCGCTGCGCCAGCCGTCGTTGCGGCTCCACGGCGAATGCGGGTCGTCGTCGCGACGGTGGCCCGGTTCGCTCTGCAGCCAGGCTTCGGCGGCGGCTTGCCAGAAATGCTCCGGCAGCGCTTGCGGCGCCGGCAGCAGGTCGTCTTGGTGGCGCGCGATGAAACCGGTGTCCAGTTCGGCGGCGGCGAACGCCGGATGGCCGAGGATGCGGCGGAGGAACGCCAGGTTGGTGCGCAGGCCGCCGACCGAGGTTTCCGCCAGCATCGCCAGCAGGCGCTGGCGGGCTTCCTCGCGGGTTTCGCCCCAGGCGATCAGCTTGGCCAGCATCGGGTCGTAGAACGGCGAGACCTCGTCGCCTTCGCGTACCCCGCTGTCGACCCGCCGGCCGGGGCCGGCGCCCGCTTCGCGGTATAGCATCAGGCGGCCGCTGGCGGGGAGGAAGTCGCCCTCGGGGTCTTCCGCATAGAGCCGTACTTCGATGGCGTGGCCGTTCAGCGGTACCTGTTCCTGCGTCAGCGGTAGCGCCTCGCCGCGAGCGACGCGGATCTGCCAGGCGACCAGGTCGAGGCCGGTGATGGCCTCGGTGACCGGGTGTTCCACCTGCAGGCGGGTGTTCATTTCCATGAAGAAGAACTGGCCGCGTTCGTCGAGGAGGAATTCGACGGTACCGGCGCCGACGTAGCCGATCGCCTGCGCCGCGCGTACCGCGGCCTCGCCCATGGCCCGGCGCAGTTCCGCGCCGAGACCGGGGGCGGGGGCTTCCTCGACGACCTTCTGGTGGCGGCGCTGGATCGAACAGTCGCGTTCGTTGAGGTACAGGCAGTGGCCATGGCGGTCGGCGAATACCTGGATCTCCACGTGGCGCGGCTTCAGCAGGTATTTCTCCACCAGCATACGCGCGTCGCCGAAGGCGGCCTTGGCCTCGCGCTGGGCGGAGGAAAGGGCCTCGGCCAGCTCGGCCTCGCGCTCCACCACCTTCATGCCCTTGCCGCCGCCGCCAGCGGCGGCCTTGAGCAGCACCGGGTAGCCGATGCGCCCGGCTTCCCGGCGGAAAGTCTCGAGGTCCTGGGCTTCGCCGTGATAGCCGGGCACCAGCGGCACGCCGGCTTCTTCCATCAGCGCCTTGGCGGCCGACTTGCTGCCCATGGCGTCGATGGCCGCCGCCGGCGGTCCGAGGAAGAGCAGGCCGGCTTCCTCGCAGGCGCGGGCGAAGTCGGCGTTCTCCGAGAGGAAGCCGTAGCCGGGGTGGATCGCCTGGGCGCCGCTGGCGAGGGCGGCGGCGATGATCCTGTCGCCGCGCAGGTAGCTGTCGGCGGGCTTGGCGCCGCCCAGGTCGACGGCGATGTCGGCTTCGGCGACGTGGCGGGCGTGGCGGTCGATGTCGCTGTGCACGGCGACGCTGCCGATGCCGAGGGCGCGCGCGCTGCGCATCACCCGGCAGGCGATCTCGCCGCGGTTGGCGACCAGGAGGCGCTGGATGCTGCGGTAGTCCGGGTTCATGCGTCGTTTCTCCAGGCGGGCGTGCGTTTCTCCAGGAAGGCGCGCAGGCCTTCCTGGCCTTCCGGGCTGATGCGGATGCGGGCGATGGCCGCCTCGGTGTAGCGGCGCAGCGCCGGGCTCAGCTCGGCGGCCTCGACCTCATGGTAGAGCGCCTTGCAGGCGACCAGGGCGCGCGGGCTGTTTTGCAGCAGGTTGGCGATCCAGGCCTCGGCCTGGCTTTCCAGTTCGGCGGCGGGACAGCTTTCGCTGAGCAGGCCCAGTTCGCTGGCGCGGCGTCCGTCGAAGCGCTCGGCGGTCAGCGAATAGCGCCGCGCGGCGCGCTGGCCGATGGCCTTGACCACGAACGGGGCGATGGTCGCCGGGATCAGGCCGATGCGTACCTCGGACAGGCAGAAGGTCGCGTCGTCGCTGCCGATGGCCATATCGCAGCAACTGACCAGGCCGACCCCGCCGCCGAACACCGCGCCCTGGACCACCGCCAGGGTCGGCTTGGGCAGGTTGTAGAGATGGGTCATGAGTTCGGCGATGCGCTGGGCGTCGGCCAGGTTGCCCTGGTAGTCGAGGTCCACCGACTGCTGCATCCAGGCCAGGTCGGCACCGCCGCAGAAGTGCCGGCCACGGCCGCGCAGCACCAGCAGGCGGACCTGCGGGTCGCTGCCGACGCGATCGATGGCCTGCAACAGTTCGTCGATCACGACGGCATTGAAGGCGTTGTTCTTTTCCGCCCGGTCCAGCCACAGGGTGGCTACGCCGCGCGGGTCGATCTCAAGCTGGATGGTCTGGAATTCGCTCATGCTGGTCTACTCGTCACATGCGGAACACGCCGAAGGCGGTCGGCTCGATGGGGGCGTTGAGGGCGGCGGAAAGCGCCAGGGCGAGCACCTCGCGGGTCTGCGCCGGATCGATCACGCCGTCGTCCCACAGTCGCGCGCTGGAGTAGTAGGGATGGCCCTGATGCTCGTACTGTTCGAGGATCGGCGCCTTGATCTTCGCCTCCTCTTCGACGCCGAGCTGCTGGCCGGCGCGCTCGGCCTGCTCGCGCTTGACCTGGGCGAGCACCCCGGCGGCCTGTTCGCCGCCCATCACGCCGATCCTCGCGTTCGGCCACATCCACAGGAAGCGCGGGTCGTAGGCGCGTCCGCACATGCCGTAGTTGCCGGCGCCGAAGCTGCCGCCGATCAGCACGGTGAACTTCGGCACCCGCGCGCAGGCCACCGCGGTCACCAGCTTGGCGCCGTGCTTGGCGATGCCGCCAGCCTCGTACTTCTGGCCGACCATGAAACCGGTGATGTTCTGCAGGAACAGCAGCGGGATGCCACGCTGGCAGGCCAGTTCGATGAAGTGCGCGCCTTTCTGCGCAGCCTCGGCGAAGAGGATCCCGTTGTTGGCCAGGATGGCGATCGGATAGCCGTGCAGGTGGGCGAAGCCGCAGACCAGGGTGGTGCCGAACAGCGCCTTGAACTCGTCGAACTCGGAGCCGTCCACCAGTCGTGCGATCACTTCGCGCACGTCGTAGGGCTGCTTGCTGTCGGCGGGAATCACCCCGTACAGCTCCTCGGCGGGGTACAGCGGCGCGCGCGGTGCACGGCATTGCAGCTGGCCCTGCTTGCGCCAGTTGAGGTTGGCGACGCAGCGGCGGGCGATGGCCAGGGCATGGTCATCGTCCTCGGCATAGTGGTCGGCGACCCCTGAGACCTTGCAGTGCACGTCGGCGCCGCCAAGTTCCTCGGCGCTGACCACCTCGCCGGTAGCGGCCTTCACCAGCGGCGGCCCGGCGAGGAAGATGGTGGCCTGTTCGCGCACCATCACGGTCTCGTCGGACATCGCCGGCACATAGGCTCCGCCGGCGGTGCAGGAGCCCATGACCACGGCGATCTGCGGGATGCCGCGGGCACTCATGTTGGCCTGGTTGAAGAAGATCCGGCCGAAGTGCTCGCGGTCGGGGAACACCTCGTCCTGGCGCGGCAGGTTGGCGCCGCCGGAGTCCACCAGGTAGATGCATGGCAGGCGGTTTTCCAGGGCGATGGCCTGGGCCCGCAGGTGCTTCTTCACGGTCAGCGGATAGTAGGTGCCGCCCTTCACCGTGGCATCGTTGCCGACGATCATGCATTCCACCCCTTCGACCCGGCCGATCCCGGCGACGATGCCGGCGGCGGCGACCTCTTCGCCGTAGACTTCGTGGGCGGCGAGGGCGGAAAGCTCGAGGAACGGCGAGCCGGGGTCGAGCAGGCGGTTGATGCGTTCGCGCACCAGCAGCTTGCCGCGCGCGCTGTGCCGGGCCTGGGCGGCGCTACCGCCGCCTTCGTGGATGCGGCCGAGGAGGGTGCGCAGGGCGTTGACCTGTTCCAGCATGGTCGCGGCGTTGGCCGCGAACTCGGCGGAGCGTGGATTGATCTGGGTGTGCAGGATGGCCATGGCGGTGGCTCCGTGTCGAGGTGGGCGGAAGCGGTTGGCGCCCGCTCCCGACCTGGCGATGCGCCTGTCGATGCAATGGAATGCCCTCTCCCTGGCGGAAAAGGGCCGGGAAGAGCGAGGCTTCAGCGGGTTTCGTTGAACAGCTCGCGGCCGATCAGCATGCGGCGGATCTCGCTGGTGCCGGCGCCGATCTCGTAGAGCTTGGCGTCGCGCAACAGGCGGCCGGTGGGAAACTCGTTGATGTAGCCGTTGCCGCCGAGGATCTGGATCGCGTCCAGGGCCATCTGGGTGGCGCGCTCGGCGCTGTAGAGGATCACCCCGGCGGCGTCCTTGCGGGTCGTCTCGCCGCGGTCGCAGGCGGCGGCCACGGCGTACAGGTAGGCGCGGCTGGCGTTGAGGGCGGTGTACATGTCGGCCACCTTGCCCTGGACCAGCTGGAATTCGCCGATGCTCTGGCCGAACTGGCGGCGGTCATGGATGTACGGCACCACCACGTCCATGCACGCCTGCATGATTCCCACCGGGCCGCCGGAAAGCACCACGCGCTCGTAGTCGAGGCCGCTCATCAGTACCTTGACCCCGCCGTTGATCGCGCCGAGGACGTTCTCCTCGGGTACCTCGACGTCCTGGAAGATCAGTTCGCAGGTGTTCGAGCCGCGCATGCCCAGCTTGTCCAGCTTCGGCCCGCGACTGAAGCCTTTCCAGTCGCGCTCGACGATGAACGCGGTGATCCCGTGCGCGCCCTTGTCCGCGTCGGTCTTGGCGTAGATCACATAGGTATGGGCATCGGGACCGTTGGTGATCCACATCTTGCTGCCGTTGAGAACGAAGCGGTCGCCGACCCGGTCCGCGCGCAGCTTCATCGAGACCACGTCGGAGCCGGCGTTGGGTTCGCTCATCGCCAGCGCACCGATGTGTTCGCCGGATACCAGGGCCGGCAGGTAGCGGGCCTTCTGTTCGGCGTTGCCGTTGCGCTTGATCTGGTTGACGCAGAGGTTGGAATGCGCGCCATAGGAGAGCGCCACCGAAGCCGAGGCCCGGCTGATCTCTTCCATGACCACGGCGTGGGCCAGGTAGCCCAGTGCCGAACCGCCGTACTCCTCGTCGACGGTGATGCCGAGCAGGCCCATCTCGCCGAACTTGCGCCACATGTCCATGGGGAACTGGTTGTCCTGGTCGATCTGCGCGGCGCGCGGCTGCAGTTCGGCGGCGACGAAGCCGCGCACCTGGTCGCGGAGCATGTCGATGGTTTCGCCGAGGGCGAAGTTGAGGCTGGGATAGGTCATGCTTTCACCTGTAATTGTGCTTGTCCGGTTTAAAGCTTTGAATGAGGTTTATGTTTCAACTGTATGTTTATTATAGCTTTTGATAAGCGCCGCTCGACAGCGCTCCTCGGCAGTATCCAGTTCCAGCTGCATCTGTTCGATGTCCAGCAACTGTTGTTCCAGCTGGGCGCGGCGCTCGGCGATCTTCTCCAGCATGGTGTTCAACTGCTTCTGGTTGCCGCTGCTCGGGTCCGGGTCGTAGAGCTCGATCAGTTCGCGGCATTCGGCGAGGGAAAAACCGATGCGCTTGCCGCGCAGGATCAGCTTCAGGCTGACCTTGTCGCGCGGCGAATAGATGCGTTCCTGGCCGCGTCGCTCGGGGGAGAGCAGGCCTTGCTCCTCGTAGAAGCGGATGGCGCGGGTGGTGATGTCCAGTTCGCGGGCGAGATCGGAGATGGTGTAGGTGGTGGACATGCGCAGGCACCTGCTTGTTTACCTTTACGTTAACGTAAAGCTGCACCGAAATCCTGTCAACGCCTGGAACGGGGGAAAAATGACAGCCGTGAAAGATGCTTGTCAGAAATATTTAATCGGCGCCTCATGAAAGGGCACGGATGGCTCTGTTCTGCTTCGCCGAACACTGTGTTTCTCGGAGGAGTCGTAACGATGAGTCGGCTGATGACCTACAGGACGCTGCTGGCTTGCCTGCTCGCCGCGTTGCTTGCGCTGCTGGTGGCGGGCCAGCAGCAGCGCGCGTTCGAGCGAATCTGGTTCAAGCTGGAGCAGCGCTACGGCGGCGATGTTGCGCGCGAGAACGCCCTGCGCCTGGCCGACTATCGGGTCGATATCGAAGCCCGCGTGCTGGGCGCGGAGTCCAACGTGTCGGCGCTGTCCTTCGACCCCAGCCGGCGCAGCCTGGTCAGCGTGACCAACCAGGACCCGCATTTCCTCGAGCTGTCGCTGGACGGCGAATTGCTGCGACGCATCCCCCTGCGCGGTTTCCAGGATCCGGAGGCTATCGAGTACATCCGGCCCGGCGTCTACGTGGTCGCCGAGGAGCGTCGCCAACGCCTGGTGGAGATCCATGTCGACGCCGACACCCGGGTGATCGACATCGACGATCCGCGCAACGCCCGGAAGTTCTCCCTGGGCAGTGCAAACAAGCGCAACAAGGGCTTCGAGGGGTTGGCCTACGACCCGCTGCGCGAGCGCCTGTTCGTGGCCCGGGAAAAGGCGCCGGTGGGCATCATCGAGGTAAACGGCTTCTTCAACGACCGCGGCGAGGCGCTCGACCTGAGTGTCGGCGGCGACCCGCAGCGCGATCGCGGGTTGTTCCTCACCGATCTGTCGAGCCTCTACTACGACAAGGCCAGCGATCACCTGCTGGTGCTTTCCGACGAGTCGCGGGTGGTCATCGAACTGGATCGCGCCGGGGATCCGCTCGGCAGCCTGACCCTGCGTGGCGGCAACCATGGCCTGACGGACGACGTGCCGCAGGCCGAAGGGTTGGCGATGGACGACCGGGGCAGCCTGTACGTGGTCAGCGAGCCGAACCTGTTCTACCGCTTCAGCCGAGCGCTGCCAGCGGCCGACTAGGGCGGGAAAAGGACGGCGGAATTCAGGCTTGCGCGCCGGATAGCGCCGGCGCGTAGCCGATCATCTGTCGCAGCAGCGGGTCGGTGAACTGCTGTTGCCAGTCGTCCAGCTTGCCCCGAAGGTCGGGGCCGTTGGCCGGAACGATGGGGGCCGCGCGCGGCTGCCGAGGCGTCGGCGGACAGGCGCCGAGCAGCCCGACGCACAGTGCCAGGGTGGGGAGCGAGAGTTTCGCTAGGGGCATCAGGCTTGCTCCGTCGGGATCCGGGGCGAGGTGCCGGTGCGCGGCGCCTTGCGTAACCGGAACAGGCGCCCGACCACCAGGAAGAACAGCGGTACCAGGAACACCGCGAGTACCGTGGCGGTGACGATCCCGCCGAGCACCCCGGTGCCGATGGCGACCTGGGCGCCGGAACCGGCGCCGCTGGAGAGCGCCAGCGGGACCACGCCGAAACCGAACGCCAGCGAGGTCATGACGATCGGTCGCAGGCGCAGGCGCGCGGCCTCCAGGGTCGCCTGCAGCAGGCTCATGCCTTCCTGGTAATGGTCCTTGGCCACCTCGATGATGAGGATGGCGTTCTTCGCCGAGAGGCCGATGATGGTGATCAGGCCGACCTTGAAGTAGATGTCGTTGGGCAGGCCGCGCAGGCTCACCCCGAGCAGTGCGCCGAGTACGCCCAGCGGCACCACCAGGATCACCGCCAGCGGGATCGACCAGCTTTCGTAGAGGGCGGCCAGGGCGAGGAACACGATCAACACCGAGAGGGCGAACAGCGCCGGCGCCTGGGCGCCGGACAGGCGTTCTTCGAAGGACTGGCCGGACCACTCATGGGCGATGCCCTCGGGCAGGCCCTGCATCAATTGCTCCATCGCCTGCATGGCTTCGCCGCTGCTGTAGCCCGGCGCGGCCTGGCCCTCGAGGTTGAACGAGGGATAGCCGTTGTAGCGGGTCAGTTGCGGCGGGCCGAGGGTCCAGGCGGCCTTGGCGAACGTCGCCAGCGGGACCATCTCGCCCTGCTCGTTGCGCACGTGAAGCCGGCCGATGTCGTCGATGCCCAGGCGCTTGGCGCCGTCGGCCTGGACCACCACCTTGCGCACCTGGCTGCCGTGCATGAAGTCGCCGATGTAGTCCGAGCCGAACATCACCGCCAGGGTGGTGTTGATCTCGTCCATGCTCACGCCGAGGGTCTCCGCCTTGCGCCGGTCGATGTCCAGGCGGATCTGCGGCGCCTCGCCCTGGCCGGCGAACATCACGTTGGCCAGGCGCGGGTCCTCGGCGGCGCGCGCCAGCAACTGGTCGCGGGCCTTGACCAGGGCCTCGTAGCCAACCCCGCCACGGTCCTGCAGGCGGAAGTCGAAGCCGCTGGTGGAACCCAGGTCCGGCAGCGGCGGCGAGTTCATCGCATACACCGTACGGTTGGGCAGGCCGGCGAAGCGCTGGTTGATGCGCTCGACGATGGCGCCGACGTGCTGGCTGGCCTCCCGGCGTTCCGACCAGTCCTTCAGGGTGGCGAAGATCATCGCCGAGCTGGTGCCGTCGCCGTACAGGCTGAAGCCGCCGACCGCATAGGCGTAGGCCACCGGTTCGTGCTCCGCCAGGTAGCGCTCGACGTCGCCGACGTTGGCCATGGTCTCCGCCATCGGCGTGCCTTCGGGCTGCATCACCATGATCATGAAGTCGCCCTGGTCCTCTTCCGGCAGGAACGCCTGCGGCAGGCGCACGAAGAGCAGGGCGACCACGCCGATGACCAGGGCGTAGACCAGCATCCAGCGGATCGGCCGGGCGAGGATGCCGGCCACCGCGTTGCGGTAGCGTCCGGTCAGGCGCAGGAAGGCGCGGTTGAACCAGCCGAAGAAGCCGCGCTTCTCATGGTGGTCGGCGTCGATCGGGCGCAGCAGGGTGGCGCACAGGGCCGGGGTCAGCGACAGCGCGAGGAACGCCGAGAAGCCGATGGAGACCGCCAGGGTCACCGCGAACTGGCGGTAGATGTTGCCCACCGCGCCGCTGAAGAACGCCATCGGCACGAACACCGAGACCAGCACTACGGTGATGCCGACGATGGCCCCGCTGATCTGGCGCATCGCCTTGACCGTGGCGTCGTGCGGCGACAGGCCTTCCTCGGCCATCAGCCGCTCGACGTTCTCCACCACGATGATCGCGTCGTCCACCAGGATGCCGATCGCCAGGACCATGCCGAACATGGTCAGCACGTTGATCGAGAAGCCCAGGCCGAGCATCACCGTGAAGGTGCCCAGCAGGGCCACCGGCACCACCAGTGTCGGGATCAGGGTGGCGCGGAAGTTCTGCATGAACAGGTACATCACGGCGAACACCAGCAGCATCGCCTCGAGCAGGGTGCTGACCACCTTCCTGATCGAGATCTCGACGAACGCCGAGGTGTCATAGGGGATGTTGTAGCTCACGCCCTCCGGGAAGTAGCGCGACAGCTCGTCGAGGGTGGCGCGGATGCGCTTGGCGGTGGCCACCGCGTTGGAGCCGGGCGCCATCTTCACCGCCAGGCCGGTGGCGGTCATCTGGTTGACCCGCGAGACGAAGCCGTACTCGCTCTGGCCGAACTCGACGCGGGCCACGTCGCGCAGGCGGATCGCGCCGCCGTCGGCGCGGATGCGCAGCGGAATTTCGCCGAACTGCTCGGGCGTCACCAGGGTGTCGTCGACCTTCACCGTGGCGCTGATCGGCGCCGAGTCGGGGACCCCGAGGTTGCCGATGTCGCCCACGGTGAGGCGGGCGTTGTGCCGGCGCACGGCGTTGACCAGGTCGCTGGCGCTGAGGTTCATCGAGGTCAGCTTGGCCGGGTCGGGCCAGATGCGCATGGCGTACTCGGCGCCCCAGGTCTCGACCTTGCCCACGCCCTCCACCCGGCGCAGCGCCTGCAACACGTTGGACGAGGCGATCTCGCCCAGCTCCATGGCGTCGTAGCGGCCGCTGGAGGAGGTAAGGGTAACGATCAGCTGGATGCTGTCCGCCGCCTTCTCCACGTAGATGCCGTCGCGCCGCACCGATTCGGGCAGGCGCGACTCGACGATCTTCAGGCGGTTCTGCACTTCCACCGCGGCGAGGTCGGCGTTCACGCCCTGGCGGAAGGTCAGGGTCAGCGAGGCCTGGCCGGTGCTGCTGGTGGCCTTGGTGTAGAGCAGGCCGGGCGCGCCGTTCATCTCGCGCTCGATGATCGCGGTCACCGCTTCCTCGACCACCTTGGCCGAGGCGCCGGGATAGCTGGCGCTGACGTTGACCACCGGCGGCGCGATGTCCGGGTACTGGGCGACCGGCAGGAAGCGGATCGCCAGGACCCCGGCGAGTACGATCAGCAGGGAGATCACCCAGGCGAAGACCGGCCGGTCAATGAAGAAACGAGCCATTCGTAGCGTTCTCCGTCACTGGCCCGCCGGCGAGGCGGCCAGCGGTGAGGGGGCGTCGGCGCTGGCCGGCTGGCGGACCACCGCCTGGACGCTGGAGCCGGCGGCATGCTGGGCGGCGTTCTCGACGATCACCCGCTCGCCGCCCTTGAGCCCGCGGCTGATGATCCAGTCGCGGCCCTGCAGGGTGTCGGCGCGGACCTCCACGTCTTCCACCACGCCCTGTGGGTTGACCACCTTGACCACGGCGGACTGGGCGGTACGGATCAGCGCGTCGCGCGGGACGGTGATCGCCTGCGGGTTCACCGCGCGCTGCAGGCGCACCTGCACGTAGCCGCCGGGCAGCAATTCGCGATGCGGATTGCGGAACAGGGCACGCATGGCGATGGTGTCGGTGCCGGGGTCGACCGCCAGGTCGGAGAACAGCAGCTCGCCGGCCAGCGGGTACTCGCTGCCGTCGGCCAGGACCAGGCGCACGGCGATGTCCTTGTCGGCGACACCCTTCACCTGGCCTTCGCGGATCGCCCGCTGCATGGCGGCGACTTCGCCGGCCGGCTGGGAGAAGTTCACGTAGATCGGATCGATCTGCTCGACGCGGGTCAGCGGTGTCGGCGAGTCCTCGCCGACCAGCGCGCCTTCGGTGACCAGCGCGCGCCGCGCGCGGCCGTCGATCGGCGCGGTGACCGTGGCGTAGCCCAGGCGCAGGCGGGCCTGCTCCAGTTCGGCCTTGGCCGAGGCGATCTGCGCCAGGGCCTGGCGCGCGTCGGTCTGCGCTTCGGTGTACTCGCGTTCGCTGATGGCGCGGTCCTTGATCAGGTCGGCGTAGCGCTTGAGCTTGTCGGCCGCCGCCGCGTGGCTGGCCTCGGCCCGGGCCAGGGCGCCGCGGCTGATGTCCAGGGCCGCCTTCAAGGGCGCAGGGTCGATCTGGAACAGCACGGTGCCGGCGCGGACGTCCTGGCCTTCCTCGTACAGGCGACGGGTGACGATGCCGGCGACGCGGGCCCGCACTTCAGCCTGGCGGTACGCTTCCAGGCGTCCGGGCAGCTCGCTGGTGATGCCGATAGGCGCCGGCCTGGCGACGATCACGCCGACCTCGGCGGGGGCCTCCGCAGTCTTCCCGGCGTCCGCTGCTTCTTCGCAGCCCAGCAGGAATAGGGCGACCAGGGCCGCCAGCAGCCCGCGCAGCGAGCCGGTCCATTGGATGTGCATGGGTGTCCCTCGATTCGTGAACTCGCGAGCTTGCCCGGGAAAGGGCACCGCAACTCACGAGCGGCGCGACAGTAGCATATAATCAATCATGAGTGATTAATTAATTGGCGTTTCTGTAACATATCCTTATGATCTGCGGCGCCTTTCCCTTGTGAGGACGTTCAGTGGCCAGGAAAACCAAAGAGGAATCCCAGAAAACCCGCGACGGCATACTCGATGCCGCCGAGCGGGTTTTCCTGGAAAAGGGCGTGGGCACTACTGCCATGGCCGACCTGGCGGACGCCGCCGGGGTTTCTCGCGGTGCGGTCTACGGCCACTACAAGAACAAGATCGAGGTCTGCCTGGCGATGTGCGACCGCGCCTTCGGCCAGATCGAGGTACCCGACGAAAACGCCAGGGTGCCGGCGCTGGATATCCTCCTGCGCGCCGGCATGGGCTTTCTCCGCCAGTGCTGCGAGCCCGGTTCGGTGCAGCGGGTGCTGGAGATCCTCTACCTCAAGTGCGAACGCAGCGACGAGAACGAGCCGCTATTGCGCCGCCGCGAGCTGCTCGAGAAGCAGGGGCAACGCTTCGGCCTCCGGCAGATCCGCCGGGCGGTGGAGCGCGGCGAACTGCCGGCGCGGCTGGACGTCGAGCTGGCCAGCATCTATCTGCAATCGCTCTGGGACGGCATCTGCGGCACCCTGGCCTGGACCGAGCGCCTGCGCGACGATCCCTGGAACCGCGCCGAACGCATGTTCCGCGCCGGCCTCGACAGCCTGCGCAGTTCTCCCTACCTGTTGCTGGCGGACGCCTGAGGGCGTCAATCGTCCGCCATCAGGTGCCTGCGCTGGTCCTCGGCGCCGGCGACCACCAGCCGCTGGGCGTCTTCCTCGCTGATGTGCAGGCGCTTGCCGTCGATGTAGAGCACCGACAGGCGCGCCTCGGCGTCGGTACCGATGCGCAGGCTGTCGACCGGCGCGCGATGCCGGCTGCCTTCGATCTCCACGCTGCAGATGCCTTGTTCCGAATCGATTTCGATGGACATGGGAACCTCCCGTTTTCTCCGCCTACCTTGGGTGGACCCCGGGCATCCGCGCGGGTTCTGTCACGGTAGCTTCACGCCAGCGTCACGCGCCTGCCACCGCGCTTGGCTGCAATCGTCCGCAGAGAGAGGGCGAGGCCAGCGGAGGACGACGCCATGCGGCTATGCGTGATTGGTGCGGGCTATGTGGGACTGGTGACGGCGGCCTGTTTCGCCGAGATGGGCAACCAGGTGCGTTGCGTGGAGCGTGACCGCGAGCGGGTCGCGCGGCTGAGACGCGGCGAGATGCCGATCTACGAACCGGGCCTGGAAAGCATCCTGCGCGATCAGCTGGACGCCGCCCGCCTGACCTTCACCGCCAGCCTGGCGGAAGGCCTGGCCGACGCCGAAGTGGTGTTCATCGCCGTCGGCACGCCGTGCGGCGAGGACGGCTCGGCCGACCTCAGCCACGTGATGGCGGTCGCCGAGCAACTTGGCGCGCAACTGCGCCAGGCCTGCATCGTGGTCAACAAGTCGACCGTGCCGGTGGGCACCGCCGAACGGGTCGAAGAGATCATCCGCCTGGGCCTGGCGCGCCGGCGCAAGCGCTTCCGGGTGGCGGTGGCGAGCAATCCGGAGTTCCTCAAGGAAGGTTCGGCGGTGGACGACTTCAGGCGCCCGGACCGGGTCATCATCGGCAGCGCCGAGACGCAGGCCGGGGAAACCCTGCGCCAGCTCTACGCGCCGTTCCTGCGCAATCACGAACGGGTCCTGCTGATGGGGCGCCGCGAGGCCGAGTTCAGCAAGTACGCGGCCAATGCCTTCCTCGCCACCAAGATTTCCTTCATGAACGAGATGGCCGGGCTGTGCGCCCTCACCGGCGTCGACATCGAGGACGTGCGCCGCGGCATGGGTAGCGACAAGCGCATCGGTACCCATTTCATCTACGCCGGCTGCGGCTACGGCGGCTCGTGCTTTCCCAAGGACGTCCGCGCGCTGATCCGCAGCGCCGAGCAACAGGGCTTCGACAGCCAGATACTGCGTGCGGTGGAAGCGCGCAACGCGCGGCAGAAGGAACTGCTCTTCGAGACCCTCGGCGAACTGTTCCAGGGACGCTGGCAAGGGCGCACGGTGGCGCTCTGGGGGCTGGCCTTCAAGCCGGGTACCGACGACCTGCGCGAGGCGCCGAGCCTGGTCCTGCTGGAGGCGCTGCTGCGCCACGGGGTGCGGGTCAGGGCCCATGACCCGGTGGCCAACGCCGGGGTCGCGGCACGCTATCCGGACGCGCTGGCGTGCGCCCAGTTGACGCTCCACGACTCGCCCTACGCGGCCGTCGAGGGCGCCGATGCCCTGGTGCTGGTGACCGAGTGGAAACAGTTCCGCCAGCCGGACTTCCAGAAAATCCGTGGATCCATGCGAACTCCCCTGTTGGTCGACGGTCGGAATCTCTACGCACCGGCGCGGATGGCGGAACTGGGCTTCATCTACCAGGGCATAGGACGTCCAAGGGCCGGGCATTGTAAGGCGAGCGCAGCCTGATTAGACTGCGCGCCATCCGCATACTTCGTCCATGTCGAAGGATTCTCATGATCAAGAAATGTCTTTTCCCGGCCGCCGGTTACGGCACCCGTTTCCTCCCCGCCACCAAGGCCATGCCCAAGGAAATGCTGCCGGTGGTGAACAAGCCGCTGATCCAGTACGCGGTGGAGGAGGCGCTGGAAGCCGGCCTTTCCGAGATCGGCATCGTCACCGGCCGCGGCAAGCGTTCGCTGGAAGACCACTTCGACATCAGCTACGAGCTGGAACACCAGATCCGCAACACCGACAAGGAAAAGTACCTGGTCGGCATCCGTCGGCTGATCGACGAGTGCACCTTCGCCTACACCCGCCAGGTGGAGATGAAGGGCCTCGGCCACGCCATCCTCACCGGTCGTCCGCTGATCGGCGACGAGCCGTTCGCCGTGGTCCTGGCCGACGACCTGTGCCTGAACCTCGAAGGCGACAGCGTGCTGAAGCAGATGGTCAAGCTGTACAACCAGTTCCGCTGCTCCATCGTGGCGATCCAGGAAGTGCCGCCGGAAGAGACCAACAAGTACGGCGTGATCGCCGGCGAGATGATCCGCGACGATATCTTCCGGGTGAACACCATGGTCGAGAAGCCGAAGCCGGAAGAGGCGCCGTCGAACCTGGCGATCATCGGCCGCTACATCCTGACCCCGGACATCTTCGACCTGATCGAGCAGACTGAACCGGGCAAGGGCGGCGAGATCCAGATCACCGATGCCCTGATGAAGCAGGCCCAGGACGGCTGCGTGCTGGCCTACAAGTTCAAGGGCAAGCGTTTCGACTGCGGCAGCGCCGAGGGTTACATCGAGGCGACCAACTTCTGCTACGAAAACCTCTACAAGACCGGCAAGGCTCACTGAGCCTCGCCGTTCCCGATGAAGAATGCCGCGTCCCCGATGGGGGCGCGGCGTTTTTCGTATGAGGCGAACGGCCATGGGGGGTATCCGCCCTACCTGAGCTGTCGGCGGGCGTGGCGTTGTTGGCGTCGGGCCAATAACCCCGCCAGCCTGGCCTGGGCCACGCGGCGCCTCCGCGCCCGGTCAGGGAATCGGCAGCGCCTCGGAACCCGGGCCCAGCGGCTGGCCGTAGCTGAACTCCACATAGTTGCCCGCGGGATCGCGCAGGCCGCAGTAGTAGCCGACCGGATAGGGCTCGTCGCGCGGCGCCCAGACCAGGCAGCCGGCGGCCTCGGCGCGGCGCGCCAGATCGTCTACCGCGGCGCGGCTGGAGAGGGCGAAGCCGAAATGACTGTAATCGTCGCTGGCCAGGTTGCGCGGCTGGCCGCCGGGCATGATGACGAAGATGAAGCGTTGTTCCTGGCCGGGTTCGGCCATCCAGACGATCTGCGAGCCTTTGCCGGGGCGCCGGTGGATCACCCGCATGCCGCAGAAGGTTTCGTAGAAGGCGATGCAGGCGTCGAGGTCGGGGACGTGCAGCGCCAGGTGGGTGAGGGTGGGGGACATCGCGCTTACCTCCACGGACAAGCATAGCCCATCGCCTGCCAGGCCCTGCGCTGAGCCGTTTCGACAGGTTTCTGCGTCGATCCGGCGGGAGCCGACGCTGGTGAATGGGTTATGCTGGAACGCATCTGATCCAGGAGTAGGAACATGTCTTTCGATTTCGATCTGTTCGTCATCGGCGCCGGCTCAGGGGGTGTACGCGCCGCCCGCTTCGCCGCCGGCTTCGGTGCCCGTGTCGCGGTGGCGGAGAGTCGCTACCTGGGTGGCACCTGCGTCAACGTCGGCTGCGTGCCGAAGAAGCTGCTGGTCTATGGCGCGCATTTCAGCGAGGACTTCGAGCAGGCCCGGGCCTATGGCTGGAGCGCCGGCGAGGCGCAGTTCGACTGGGCGACCCTGATCGGCAACAAGAACCGCGAGATCCAGCGGCTCAACGGGATCTACCGCAACCTGCTGGTGAACAGCGGGGTGACCTTGCTCGAAGGTCACGCCCGTCTGCTCGATGCGCACAGCGTCGAGGTGGACGGCCAGCGCTTCAGCGCCAAGCACATTCTCGTTGCCACCGGTGGCTGGCCGCAGGTGCCGGACATTCCCGGCAAGGAACACGCGATCACCTCCAACGAAGCGTTCTTCCTCGAGCGCCTGCCGCGCCGCGTGCTGGTGGTCGGCGGCGGCTACATCGCCGTCGAGTTCGCCTCGATCTTCAACGGGCTCGGCGCCGAGACCACCTTGCTCTACCGTCGCGACCTGTTCCTGCGCGGCTTCGACCGCAGCGTCCGCGAGCATCTGCGCGACGAATTGGGCAAGAAGGGCCTGGACCTGCAGTTCAACAGCGACATCGCCCGTATCGACAAACAGGCCGATGGCAGCCTGGCCGCGACCCTCAAGGACGGCCGGGTGCTGGAGGCGGACTGCGTGTTCTACGCCACCGGGCGGCGGCCGATGCTGGACGACCTGGGCCTGGAAAACACAGCTGTGAAGCTGACCGACAAGGGCTTCATCGCGGTCGACGAGCACTACCAGACCAGCGAGCCGTCGATCCTCGCCCTCGGTGACGTGATCGGTCGCGTCCAGTTGACCCCCGTGGCGCTGGCCGAGGGCATGGCGGTGGCACGGCGATTGTTCAAGCCGGAGGAGTATAGCCCGGTGGACTACAAGTTGATTCCCACCGCGGTGTTCAGCCTGCCCAACATCGGCACCGTCGGCCTGACCGAGGAGGAGGCGCTGAGCGCCGGGCACAAGGTGAAGATCTTCGAGAGCCGCTTCCGGCCGATGAAGCTGACCCTTACCGACGACCAGGAAAAGACCCTGATGAAGCTGGTCGTGGATGCCCACGACGACAGGGTGCTGGGTTGCCACATGGTCGGCGCCGAGGCCGGCGAGATCCTCCAGGGTATTGCGGTGGCGATGAAGGCCGGGGCGACCAAGCAGGCGTTCGACGAGACCATCGGCATCCACCCGACCGCGGCGGAAGAGTTCGTCACCCTGCGCACGCCGACGCGCTGAGCCGCATCTGAACGAAGAAGCCGGCCCCTGGGCCGGCTTCTTTCATTTTCGCGCTCAGCGCGAGGGGGCCTCGGCCAGCGCCGCCGCTGCGTCGTCGCGGCGCCTGGCGTAGCGTTGCGCGAGCACCGCGCAGACCATCAGCTGGATCTGGTGGAACAGCATCAGCGGCAACACCATCGGCCCCACCGCACTGGTGGCGAACAGCACCTTGGCCATGGGCACGCCGGTGGCCAGGCTCTTCTTCGAACCGCAGAAGACGATGGTGATCTCGTCTTCCTTGCTGAAGCCCAGGCGTCGCGCCAGCACCGTGGTCAGCACCAGGGCCAGGGCGAGGATCACGCAGCAGGCGACGGTCAGGCCGAGCAGCGCCAGCCAGGGTACTTCGTGCCACAGGCCCTGGATCACCGCAGCGCTGAAGGCGGTGTAGACCACCAGCAGGATCGAGCCCTGGTCGACATAGCGCAGCACCGGTTTGTTGCGCTCCACCCAGGTGCCGATCCAGCGCCGCAGGACCTGGCCAGCGATGAAGGGTACCAGCAGTTGCAGGGTGATCTTGCCGATGGCGTCCAGCGCGTTGCCGGTCTCGCCTTCGGCGCCGAGCAGCAGCTTGACCAGCAGCGGGGTAAGGAATACGCCGAGCAGGCTCGACACGGAAGCGCTGCATACCGCTGCCGGCACGTTGCCGCGCGCCAGCGAGGTGAAGGCGATGGAGGATTGCACCGTGGCCGGCAGGGCGCAGAGGAACAGGATGCCGAGGTACAGCTCCGGGGTGACCATCGGCGACAGTGCCGGTTTCAGCGCCAGGCCGAGCAGCGGGAACATCACGAAGGTGCAGGCGAACACCAGCAGGTGCAGGCGCCAGTGGGTCATGCCGGCGATGATCGCCTGGCGCGACAGCTTGGCGCCGTGGAGGAAGAACAGCAGGCCGATGCCGATGTTGGTCACCCATTCGAAGACCACGGCGGTCTGGCCGCTGCAGGGCAGGAAAGTGGCGAGAAGGACGGTGGCGATCAGCGCCAGGGTGAAGTTATCCGGAAGGAAACGCGGTCGGGACATGGGCACGCTCTGCAGGATCGGGGGAACACATGGCAGTCTTCTGGCTGCCTGGCGAACCTGCACTGTAGCCATGGGCTGGGCGACCGGCTAACGCCAGAAGGCCAGCCGATGACGCCGAATGGACAGGGCGGCCGCCGCGCCGCCCCGAGGGGCTCAGACGACGCTGGCCAGCAGCGGCTCGCTGACGCTGGGACGGACCTTGCCGGCATGGGGAGAGAACTCCAGGCGGACGGCGAGCACGGTGACCAGCGAGCGCAGCTTCTCCGCGATCACGCTGGCGCGGTGCTGGCTGAGGCCGGGGAAGGTCAGCAGCAGGCGGATCTTGTGGTCCTCGCGGTCGGCGCGAACCCGCTCCGGGGTGAAGGATTGCACGGCGAACAGGTTGAGCACCCGGCACAGCAGGTCCGGATCGGCCATGCCCTCGATATGGAAGATCGACAGGGTCTCGGTATCTGCGCAGGAGGTTTCCCAGACGTTCGGGCGGATCACCTGGCGTTCTTCGCCGTCAGGGTGTTTGGCCAGGAAAAGGGGGGCGAGGGTTGACATGTGACGCTCCAGGCAGTGTTTCGACGAGAGAAATTCTCCCAGAGGCGTGCCGGATTTTTTCTCCTGTTTTTGCGTGATTTTGCGCTATATGTGCATACTTGATTCCTATATTTTTCTTTGTAGGGAATATTTATGTCCATTCCATTGGATATCTACGATCAGCGTATTCTTGCGTTGCTGCAGGAGGAATCCTCGCTTTCCACCGCCGAGATCGCCGAGCGCATCGGACTTTCCCAGTCGCCCTGCTGGCGGCGCATCCAGCGCCTGAAGGAGGAGGGGGTGATCCGCAAGCAGGTGACCCTGCTCGACCGCAAGAAGATCGGCCTGAATACCCAGGTATTCGCCCAGATCAAGCTCAACGCCCATGGGCGCAAGAACCTCACCGATTTCGCCGAGGCGATGCACCAGTTTCCCGAGGTGCTGGAGTGCCACGTACTGATGGGCGCGGTGGACTTCATGCTGCGTATCGTCACCCGCGATATCGAATCCTACGAACGCTTTTTCTTCGAGAAACTGTCGGCGGTGCCGGGCATCCAGGAAGTGAACTCCATCGTCGCCTTGTCGGAAATCAAATCCACCACTACCTTGCCCCTGCTCGCTCCCTGAGCCTTCCCGGAGAACGCCTGCCCATGACCATCAGCAAGACCAAGTCCAGCTTCTACCGCCGCCTCTACGTCGCCTACCTGATCGACAGCGGCACCGCCAGCGTGCCGGAGATCATGGCCGCCACCGGCATGCCCCGGCGTACCGCACAGGACACCATCGCCGCGCTGGAGGAACTGGACATCGTCTGCGAGTTCGAGCAGCGGGAGGGTGCGCGCAACCACCAGGGCGGCTATGTCATCCGCGACTGGGGGGCGGTACGGCGGGAGTGGGTGGTCGAGCAGCATCGGCGAATCGCGGCGGCGCTGGAGTATCCGGCGGAATGAGCCACGCGCTGGCGGCCACATGCATATAAAAGAAGGAGGGGCTCAAACTGCCTCCCCTCCCGAGCATGCGTTCTTCAGATGCCGCTCTGTTCCAGGGTGGCCTGGCGGGCGCGCTGGGCCAGCTCCTCGGCGGGCTGGACGCTGCTGCCGGCGGTAGGCGGCGGTGCCGGCATATGCGGCTTGAGGTAGGCCGCCAGGCTGACGCCGCAGTAGACCAGCAGGGCCATGGCGATCAGCGCCTTGTATGGGTCGATGTCGGAACGGCGCTTGCAGACCATACAGATATGCCCTTCGCTGGCTGGGCGTTCGCCACAGTTGCGACAGCGGATCATGCCTTCCTCCCGCCGGATTTTCCCGCCTGCCAGAACGCCAGCGAGGCTTCCTCGCGGGCCTGCTCGGCGCTCAGGCCGATATCCTTCAGTTCCGCCGCTTCCAGGTCCAGCAGCGCGCGCCGGGTCAGCTGGCGTTGCCGGGCCAGGCGATAGCCGCGACGCAGGGCCTGCGCCAGGTTGTCCATCGCGGCGAGTGGGAAGGGGCCATCGAGGCGTTGGCGGCGCTCGGATTTCGCACTGAGTCGCGTCATGCTGCGTACTCCATATTGATCGGCTGGACGACGGAGATAGAATGGCCATCGCGCGCTGTTCCGTACAGGTCCAGAAAAGGTGGGTTGACTGCATACAGATCAAGCGCTCCCCGGCCTGAATGGTGGATTTCGCCACCATCTGTACCGGTCCCGCTTTCGCTCACCCTGGAGTCCCGCTCATGACCCTTTATCTGCAACTCGCCGAGACCCTCGGTTCGCGCATCGAACAGGGCCTCTACCGTCCGGGCGACCGGCTGCCCTCGGTGCGGGCCATGAGCATCGAGCACGGCGTCAGCCTGAGCACCGTGCAACAGGCATACAGGCTGCTGGAAGATCGCGGGCTGGCCGAGCCGCGGCCGAAGTCCGGCTATTTCGTCCCGGCCGCGCGACAGATGCCGCCGCTGCCGGCGATCGCCCGCCTGGCCCAGCGGCCGGTGGAAATCTCGCAATGGGAGCAGGTGCTGGCCCTGGTCAGCACGGTACCGCGGCCGGACGTGGTCCAGCTCGGCCGCGGCATGCCGGACATCTCCAGCCCTTCGCTGAAACCGCTGACCCGCAGCCTGGCCCGGCTCAACCGCCACGCCGACGCCCGTGCGCTGGCCTACGACGGGATCCACGGCTCGCCGTTGCTGCGCGAGGAAGTCGCCCGCCTGTTGGTGGACTCCGGCTGTCGGGCCACCGCCAGCGACGTGGTGATCACCACCGGCTGCCACGAGGCCCTGTCGGTGAGCATCCGCGCGGTGTGCGAACCGGGCGATATCGTCGCGGTGGAGTCGCCGAGCTTCCATGGCGCCATGCAATCGCTGAAAGGCCTCGGCATGAAGGCCCTGGAGATCCCCACCGATCCGGTCAACGGCATCAGCCTGGAAGCCCTCGAACTGGCGCTGGAACAGTGGCCGATCAAGGCCATCCAGGTGACCCCGAACTGCAACAACCCGCTCGGCTACATCATGCCCGAGTCGCGCAAGCGGGCGCTGCTGGCCCTGGCCCAGCGCTACGACGTGGCGATCATCGAGGACGATGTCTATGGCGACCTGGCCTACACCTATCCGCGCCCGCGCACCATCAAGTCGTACGACGACGATGGCCGGGTGCTGCTCTGCGGGTCGTTCTCCAAGGTCCTGGCGCCGGGCCTGCGGATCGGCTGGATGGTACCCGGGCGCTACGCCGACCGCGTGCTGCACATGAAGTACATCAGTACCGGCGCCAGCGCCCTGCAACCGCAACTGGCGATCGCCGAGTTCATCGGCAACGGCCACTACGAGCCGCACTTGCGGCGCATGCGCGCCCAGTACCAGCGCGGACGCGACCTGATGATCGACTGGGTGGCGCGCTATTTCCCGGAGGGCACCCGCGCCAGCCGGCCCCAGGGCGGTTTCCTGCTCTGGGTCGAACTGGACGAGGCGTTCGACACCCTGCGCCTGGACAAGGCCTTGCGCAACCGCGGCGTACAAGTCGCGGTGGGCTGCATCTTCTCCGCTTCCGGCAAGTACCGGAACTGCCTGCGGATGAACTACGCGGCGTTGCCGACCCCGGCCATCGAGCAGGCGGTCAGGCGAGTAGGGGAGAGCGCTTGCGAGCTGCTGGAGCCTTGCGAGGCCTGAGCGGCAGTCGTGCTTTCGACGCAGTCGACGATTGCACAAATAGCAAATGCTAATCATTCGCATTGTTTGCTAGAGTTGCCTGATGCATGCATCCGCCGGCGCCGCTGGGCGCCGGTCACCAGGAGACCATCGTCATGTCGCAACCCGCCTATCGTCTGTTCAATGTCGAACTCAAGCGCCGCGAGCAACTCAGCCCGGCGCTGACCCGCTTCGTCTTCGGCGGCCCGGAGGTCGCCGAGATGAAGACCCTGGCCGCCGACCAGCGGATCAAGATCTTCTTCCCCGATGCCAGCGGCCAGCCGCCCAGCCTGCCCGGTGGCAGCGAGTGGTACCAGGCCTATCGCAGCGTCGAGCCGGCTCGCCGGCCGCCGATGCGTACCTACACCATCCGTGCGCTGCGCGCCGAGCAGGAGGAGGTCGACGTGGAGTTCGTCCTCCACGGCGAGAACGGCCCGGCCTCGGCCTGGGCGACCCACGCGCGGATCGGCGACCGCCTGCAACTGGCCGCGCCCAACCGGCAATACGGCGATGACCCCGGCGGCTACGAATGGAAGCCGCCGGCTGGCGTCCGCCATATCCTGCTGATCGCCGACGAAACCGCCTTGCCCGCGGTGGCGGGAATTCTCGAGGAGCTGGCCGGCGAAGCCGAGCCGCCGGTGGTCGAGGCCTTTCTCGAGGTGCCGGGAGAAGCCGACATCCTCGACCTGCCGGCGATTCCCGCTGCGCGCCTGCACTGGCTGCCGCGCCACCAGGCCGGCATCCATTCGCGCAACGGCGAGCGGATGATCGAGGCGGCGCGCCAGGCGCGGCTGCCGGAGCGCGAGGTGGCGGGTGGTGCGGCCCAGGAGCTGGAGGACATCGATATCGACGAGGAGATCCTCTGGGAACTGGCGAGCCCCGAGAGCGGCAGTTTCTACGCCTGGGTCGCCGGCGAGTCGGCGGCGGTGATGGCGATCCGGCGCTACCTGGTGCAGGAGCGCGGTATCGACAAGCGTCATCTGACCCTGATGGGCTATTGGCGCCTGGGCAAGGTGTTCGACTGATGGGCCGCTTCGTCGGGAAACAGGCGGACGGCTACGAGACGCGGATCGGCCGCCTGTTGCCGGGCTACGAGTTGCTGCACCTGCTCAGTCGCGCGCAGTTGCTGGCCCGTCTGCCGGAACGGGCGCGCCTGCTCAGCGTCGGCTGCGGCGCCGGCGGCGAACTGGCGGAGCTGGCCGGGTTGCATCCAGGCTGGCGTTTCGTCGCGGCGGACCTGTCGGCCGACATGCTCGCCCTGGCCCGCCAGCGCTGCGCCAGGCTCGGCCTGCTGGAGCGGATCGAGCTGCACTGCGGCGACGTCGCCGGGCTACCGCCTGCGCCGCCTTGCGATGCGGCGCTGGTCCTGCTGGTGCTGCATTTCCTGCGCGGCGACCAGGCCAAGCGGCGCTTTCTCGAGGCGGTCGCCGAGCGTCTGGCGCCAGCGGCGCCGTTGCTGCTGGCCAACCTGATGGAAGCCCGGGACGCCTTCGAACGTCCGGTGCAGGCCGAGGCCTGCCGCTTGGCCGGGCTTTCCCCGGAGGACAGCGACGGCATGCTGCAACGCTTGCGCGAGGATTTCGATCCGTTGTCCGAGCAGCGCCTCGGCGAACTGCTGGAAGACACCGGCTTCGTCCTGCCCAGCCGCTATTTCCAGGCCGTGGGCTACCAGGCCTGGATCGCCTTCCGCGCCGGCTGAGGATGCCTCAGGCGAGGCGCGCCTGCGGCGTGATCTGGCGTGGGTCGGTCAGCAGCTCCAGCAGCGCCGGGCGTCCGCTTTCGCGGGCGCGGCGGAACGCGGCGGGGAAGTCGGCGCTGCATTCCACTCGTTCAGCGTGGGCGCCGAAGGCTCGCGCCAGGGCGACGAAGTCGGGGTTGTCCAGGCGGGTGGCGGATACCCGCCCGGGATATTCGCGTTCCTGATGCATGCGGATGGTGCCGAGCATGCCGTTGTTGACCACGATCACCACCGGCGTCGCGCCGAACTGCGCGGCGGTCGCCAGCTCCTGCGGATACATCATGAAACAGCCGTCGCCGGCGAAGCACACCACGCTGCGCTGCGGATCGCGCAGGCTGGCGGCGATCGCGGCGGGCAGGCCGTAGCCCATGGCGCCGTTGGTCGGCGCCAACTGCGTGCGGGCCTGGCGATAGCGGTAGAAGCGATGCACCCAGACGGCATAGTTGCCGGCACCGTTGGCGATCACCGCGTCGTCCGGCAGGTTTTCGCTGAGGTACGCGACCACGGACGCCAGGTCGACGCCCTGGATGGCGGGGTCGCTCGCGGCCGGGGTCGAGTAGGCCAGGTAGTCGGCATGGGCGGCTTCGCGCCAGTCCTGCCAAGTGCTCGAGGGCAACGGCGCGAGGTCGGCCAGGGCCTCGGCGAAGGCACACGGGGTGGCCTGGATCGGCAGTCGCGCCAGGTAGACGCGGTTCAGTTCCGCGCTGTCCGGATGCACGTGGATCAGCGTCTGCGCGGGGGCCGGACTACGCACCAGGCTGTAGCCAGCGCTCGGCGTTTCGCCCAGGCGCGCCCCGACCACCAGCAGCAGGTCGGCCTGGCGCAGCCGCTCCAATAGCGCCGGCGCCGCGCCGAAGCCCAGTTGTCCGGCGTAGTGCGGGTCACGGTTGTCGAACAGGTCCTGGCGACGGAACGAGGTGGCCACCGGCAGGCCATTGGCCTCGACGAAGGCGCCTAGCCGTTTCCTGGCGGCACTGTCCCAGCCGCTGCCGCCAAGTACCAGCAGGGGGCGCCTGGCGTTCGCCAGCAGTTCGCGCAGTTCCGCCATCGCCGTGGCGCCCGGCCGCCCCGGAAGCACCCTTGGCTCTGGCGCATCGGCGACCTGCGCGGAACCGAAGAGGATTTCCTCGGGCAGGGCGACCACGACCGGGCCCGGTCGGCCCGAGGTGGCGACGCTGAAGGCGCGGCCGACGAGCTCCGGGATGCGTTCGATACGGTCGATTTCCACGGCCCACTTGGCCAGGCCCGAGAACATCTGCACGTAGTCGACTTCCTGGAACGCCTCGCGGCCCTTGAAGGCGCTTTCCACCTGGCCGACGAACAGGATCATCGGCGTCGAGTCCTGCTGCGCCGTGTGCACGCCATTCGCCGCATGGGTGGCACCGGGGCCGCGGGTGACGAAGCAGATGCCTGGTCGGCCGGTCAGCTTGCCGTAGGCATCGGCCATGTTCGAGGCGGCACCCTCGTGGCGGGTGACGATGCTGCGGATGCCGTCGGCGTCGTGCAGCGCGTCGAGCACCGGCAGGTAGCTTTCCCCGGGGATGCAGTAGACGGTATCGACGGCATTGCGCCGCAATGCCTCTACCAGGATCTGCCCGCCGTTGCGCTGGGGAAGGGAGTCGGACATGAGGGCCTCGCTGCGCACGTTGTGATTGCCCCGATCTTCGGCCCAAAGCACGTCCGCGCCAAGCGACCTTTCTTCGCGAGTTCATTCCCGTGGCGCATGAACCCTCGTTCTTCGTTCCGGGGGAGGCCCCTTTCAGCGCTTCATCTGGACGAGAAGGGGACTGGAGCGTCATCGCAACGGGTCTCCTCTAGGCGGATCGGAGAGCGCGGTTTTCCGCTCGTTTCTCCATCTTCTCCTCAATTATGTCTATGTAACTATTTCCTCTAGCAAAAAGGATTGTTCTTACATTATTTATAAATTTTCTTTGTTAGTTTTTCCTCGAGCAGTGCTGTTTGGCGGCTTCCTGAGGGGAAGATTTTTGCTGGGGCGCTGAGATAGAGGACGAGTTGTTGTTTGGTCGTCGGTAAGTTTCGGCTTTTTGTCTTTTAGTCCGATGGGCAAGGGTACCAATGAGCAGGGAGGTTTTTAGGGTGAAATTTTTATCCGGTTTCTGGGAGCGCCGTCGTGCGAATGGCACTCCTCTAGTGTGTATCGAAGAGCGTGGCAGTGGTGCAGGCGAATTCTCGTCGGTGTCCCGTAGGGTTGAAACTGCTCCTGACGTACGTAGCGTTGCGTCTGCAGATCCGGAGCAGTGGATACATTCCCAGGAGTACGAGCTTTCTTTCTGGAAGGATAAATGGCCCTATCGCCATCTGTCTGTCGAGGAACTACAAGAGGCCCGGCATAAGGATGCAATGTGGTTTCTTGGGAAGATGGGGTTCACGTACGGATCCTCGCATTATCGCTACGAAGGTTTTGAAGGTAAGGTTTTGGAAGTAGGTAGTGGGCCGATCGGCTTTTTCGAGAAGGTCGAAGGCGTGACAGTGACTGCCCAGGACTCATTGATGGGGCTGTATGCAGAGAATCTTCCATTCTCGATTCTCGGGGAAAGAGGTTCTTCTTGTTATATAAGGGATGGTGTTGCCGATATAGAGAGTACGTTCGATTTCGTCGTTTGCTCAAATGTGCTTGACCATACGGCCGACTGGATCCAATTCCTGATTGACTGTGTGGGCAGGTTGAGGACGGGCGGTGAGTTACTGTTGGTGACTGACTCTCGCGGAGTTCCAGCAATCGGGCATACACAGATATTCAGCCATGATCAACTGGTTCGTGTCTTGGAGTTGCTGGGGGCAAAGCAGTTCAAGGTGAAAGCCGTCGAGCGGGAGGATGGCGGTCACTGTGACTATCGTCATTATTTTCGGGTGATTTTCTAAAGTGCTCCCCGTCAATTGCTTTGCCTGGGCGGGCGCCAGGTTTACGCGTGTTTATCCAGGCTAGATAGAAGGGAGATGGTTGCTATCAGGTACTGCATCGATAGTAGCCTGGCTGTCAGCCGGATAGCGGCTGCTCCGGAGCATCTGGTGGGCCATATAGCCGCCCGCCGCGAGTTTGTATGAACCCTGCAAGGGGCTGCATGCAGAGGTCATGCCGTCAGCGACTGACATCGATCAAATCAGCCACCACTTGAACAGGAAGAAGAACGCCATGCCCAGCAGCATGCTCGCCAGGGTATTGCGGGTATAGAGCACCAGCGCCACGGTGACTGCGCCGCTGACCAGGTAGGGATTGTCGTAGCCGAGGTCGATGCGGCCTTCTGGCATGAACACGATGGGGCCGCAGATCGCGGTGAGCATGCCGGGCACGGCGAAACCGAGGAACTGCCGCAGGTTGCTGCCGAGGCGGATCGGCAGGCGCGGTTCGAGGAACAGGTAGCGGTTGAGGAAGACGATCGCGCCCATCCCGAAGATCACTGCCCAGACCATGGCGCCTCCCGATACAGCTTGTTGCAGATGAAACCGGCGGCCATCCCGGCGAGACCGGCGAGGACCAGCGCCGAACTCCATTGCCAGTGGCTGAACAGCACCGAGCAGAACAGCGAGGTGGCCACGCAGACCAGCGTCGGTACGTTGCGCACCAGCGGCGCGACCAGGGCGATGAAGGTGGCGGCGATGGAGAAATCCAGGCCCAGGTGTTCGAGACCGGGAATGCTGCGGCCAAGCAGGATGCCGGCGAGGGTGAACAGGTTCCAGGCGATATAGAAGGTCAGGCCGACGCCGAGGGCGTACCAGCGGTTGAAGTTGCGCCGGTCGTGCTGGCTGGCGAGGGCGAAGAACTCGTCGGTGAGCAGGAAGCCCAGGCCGATCCGCCAGCGTCCCGGCAGAGGTGACAGGACCGGCCGCAAGCTCATGCCGTAGAGCAGGTGCTGCGAGGTCAGGAGGAGGGTGGTGAAGATGATCGAAAAGAACCCGGCACCGCCCTTGAGCATGCCGATCGCCACCAACTGGGCGGCGCCGGCGAAGACGATGGCGGACAGGCCCTGGCCCTCGGCCGGGGTGAGGTTGGCTTCGATGGCCATCGATCCCGCCAGCAGCCCCCAGGGCGCGACGGCCAGGGACAATGGGAGGATGGCGACGGCGCCGCGGAGAAAGGCTTGGCGGGGCAGGTCGTGGGCAGTCATGGGGGCATGGCGGTGGTGAACGTCGGTCCAGCATGCCAGCAGGCGCATCGGGCTGGCTTGAACGATCTTGCTCTTCGTATCCGTTATCCACGCAGGCGAAAGCGGCCGGTGTCCTTCCTTATATAAGGAGGACGGGCAGGGCAGGCGGCGGACGAGCGAGGGCCGCTCGAGGGCGCTGCGAAGAATCGAGGGAGAGAAGAACCGGAGCGGAGCTAACGCGGATGCTGACCGATCTTGTGGCCGCGGAACTTGGCGCCGAGGGACGGCTGGTAGGACATGGAACACCCGGTTTATTGCTGTTGTAGGGTTGGCACAGCTTAGCCTTGTTCAATTTTTCGTACAACGGAGCCTGTAAAATATCTGCTGCACCAGGTTGAACACCTTGCCTGGCCTGGCTTTGGCCGCTTTCGCGATGCGCTGGAAGGCCCTGTCTACGGCCATTTCGCCGGCCGCGAGGGCGACGAGAGGGCTATTGACAACAAATTGGCTTTCCGATTGACTCTGGCTCCAGCCCCCGCATGATTGAAATTTTTAACAAAAAAGGTGTTGCATCATGTCGGTACCCCTGCGTGCCGTTCAGCTCACTGAGCCGAGCCTGTTCCTTCAGGAACATCCCGAGGTCCAGTTCGTCGACCTTCTGATTTCAGACATGAATGGCGTGGTTCGCGGCAAGCGAATCGAACGCAACAGTCTGCCCAAAGTCTTCGAAAAAGGTATCAACCTTCCCGCTTCCCTGTTCGCCCTCGATATCACCGGCTCCACCGTAGAGAGTACCGGCCTGGGTCTCGACATCGGCGACGCCGACCGGATCTGCTACCCGATCCCCGGCACCCTCTCCATGGAACCCTGGCAGAAGCGGCCGACCGCGCAACTGCTGATGACCATGCATGAGCTGGAAGGTGATCCCTTCTTCGCCGACCCCCGCGAAGTCCTGCGCCAGGTGGTGGCCAGGTTCACCGAGATGGAACTGACCATCGTCGCCGCCTTCGAGCTGGAGTTCTACCTGATCGACCAGGAGAACGTGAACGGCCGGCCGCAGCCTCCGCGCTCGCCGATCTCCGGCAAGCGTCCGCAGTCGGTGCAGGTGTACTCCATCGACGACCTCGACGAATACGTCGAGTGCCTCCAGGACATCATCGACGGCGCCCGCGCCCAGGGCATCCCGGCCGACGCCATCGTCGCCGAATCCGCACCGGCGCAGTTCGAGGTCAACCTGCATCACGTCGCCGACCCGATGAAGGCCTGCGACTATGCGGTGCTGCTCAAGCGCCTGATCAAGAACATCGCCTACGACCACGAGATGGACACCACCTTCATGGCCAAGCCCTATCCGGGCCAGGCCGGGAACGGACTGCACGTACACATCTCGCTGCTCGACAAGCACGGCAACAACATCTTCACCAGCGAGGATCCCGAGCAGAACGCCGCATTGCGCCATGCGATCGGCGGCGTGCTCGAGACCCTGCCGGCCTCCATGGCCTTCCTCTGCCCGAACGTCAACTCCTACCGCCGCTTCGGTTCGCAGTTCTACGTGCCGAACGCGCCGAGCTGGGGCCTGGACAACCGCACCGTGGCCCTGCGCGTGCCCACCGGCAGCCCGGACGCGGTACGCCTGGAACATCGCGTCGCCGGCGCCGACGCCAACCCCTACCTGCTGCTGGCCTCGGTGCTTGCCGGGGTGCACCACGGGCTGACCAACAAGGTCGAGCCGGGCGCGCCGATCGAAGGCAACTCCTACGAGCAGATGGAGCCGAGCCTGCCGAACAACCTGCGCGACGCCCTGCGCGAACTGGACGACAGCGAGATCCTGGCGAAGTACATCGATCCGAAGTACATCGACATCTTCGTCGCCTGCAAGGAAAGCGAGCTGGAGGAGTTCGAGTACTCGATCTCCGACCTCGAGTACAACTGGTACCTGCACACCGTGTGAGCATGGGCGGGCGGCTCCGGTCCGGCGCCGCCCGCCCGTTCTTCCGTCGAGGTTCCCACCCTTGCTGAAGGTAGACGGCGGCAAGCCTGCGGTTTCCGCCCGTCCGCCTTCCTTTGCTGTGCATTAGAAAAAGAAGAAATCGAGGCAAGCATACCCATGTCGAATCCTCCCCCCACCGCAGAACGAACCCAGCTTCGCAAGTCCCTCAAGCTGTGGCAGATCGTCATGATCGGGTTGGCCTACCTGACCCCGATGACCGTCTTCGACACCTTCGGCATCGTATCCGGGATTTCCCAGGGACACGTGCCCACCGCCTACCTGCTGGCCCTCGCCGGCGTGCTGTTCACCGCGATCAGCTACGGCAAGCTGGTCCGCCAGTTCCCCACCGCAGGCTCGGCCTATACCTACGCGCAACGGGCGATCAATCCCCATGTCGGCTTCATGGTCGGCTGGTCGTCGCTGCTGGACTACCTGTTCCTGCCGATGATCAACGCACTGCTGGCGAAGATCTACCTGACCGCATTGTTCCCCGAGGTCGCCCCGTGGATCTGGGTGGTGATGTTCGTGCTGATCATGACCCTCATCAACATCAAGAGCGTGAACCTGGTCGCCAATTTCAACACCGTCTTCGTGCTGGTCCAGCTGGCGATCATCGTGGTCTTCATCGGCCTGGTGATCCATGGCCTGAACAACGGGGAGGGGACCGCCACGGTGCTCAGTACCCAGCCGTTCTTCTCCGAGCACGCGCATCTCTCGGCGATGGTGGCGGGGGCGACGATCCTCTGCTTTTCCTTCCTCGGTTTCGACGCGGTGACTACGCTGTCCGAGGAAACCCGCGACGCCGGCAGGGTGATCCCGCGGGCGATCTTCCTCACCGCGCTGTACGGCGGGGTGATCTTCATCACCGTGTCGTATTTCCTGCAGTCCTATTTCCCGACCAACGTACGCTTCAAGGAACCCGACGCGGCGCTGCCGGAAATCGCCCTGTACGTCGGCGGCAAGCTGTTCCAGTCGATCTTCCTCTGCGCCACCTTCATCAATACCCTGGCGTCGGGCCTGGCCTCCCAGGCCAGCGTGTCGCGCCTGCTGTACGTGATGGGGCGGGACAACGTGCTGCCGGAGCGGATCTTCGGCTTCGTCCATCCGAAATGGCGTACGCCGTCGATCAACGTGCTCATCGTGGGCATGGTGGCGCTCTCGGCGATCTCCTTCGACCTGGTGACCGCGACCGCGCTGATCAATTTCGGCGCCCTGGTGGCCTTCACCTTCGTCAATCTCTCGGTGATCGTGCATTTCTATGTGCGCGGCGGGCGCAACCGCAGCCTCAAGGAGCATTTCCACTACCTGGTCCTGCCATTGCTCGGCGCGGCCATCGTCGCGGTGCTCTGGCTCAACCTGGAAAGCACCTCGCTGGTGATGGGGCTGATCTGGGCCGGGCTGGGCTTCGGCTACCTGTTCTACCTGACTCGCAGCTTCAGCCGTCCGCCGCCGCGCTTCCAGGAGAGCGAGCTGAGCCCGACCCAGTGAGGCGAGCGGTGAATGGATTCAGCGGAAATGTGAAGGAAAAAGATTGGTAATCTTCACGAAATTTTCACGGTGACGGGTCAATCATGGACCCATGGCTAACGGACTAGCCCCCCATCTGAAGCCCGCCTCATGGCGGGCTTTGGCTATCTGCAGACAGCGAATTTCGCGTTTTCCCTCCTTTTCACAGGGATTTCCGGCCTCCCGGCTGGCAATGCGCCTGCGACGACATGTCCGAATCCAGACAGAATTGGACGCCCCCAAAAAGCGCAGACACGGCTAGAATCCACGCCGTCCCGATCCGGTTCGATGGCCGTGGCGGGGGAGCCCGGTATCCGCTGGTCGGTGTTTCCTGTGGTGCTGCGCGTCCTTCCCTAGACTACCCGGCTCGCTCGAACCATCCCTTCGCGGGGGCGGAACGGCACAGGGTCGTTCGGCATGGAAGCTGCCTGGGCCGGCCTTCGACACACCTATAAGAGTAGAAATCTGCATGACATACCCTGAACGTCCCCTGCTTCATCTGCTGACGCGTACCAGCCTGGTGGGCCAGATCATCGTCGGCCTGATCGCCGGCCTGCTGCTCGCCAGCTTCTTCCCGGCCGCCGCGCTCAAGGTCGGCTTCATCGGCAAGGTCTTCGTTTCCGCGCTGAAGGCCGTCGCGCCGGTACTGGTGTTCGTCCTGGTGATGGCATCCATCGCCAACCACAAGCAAGGCCAGCAGACCCATATCCGGCCGATCCTGCTGCTGTACCTGGTCGGCACCTTCAGCGCCGCGGTGGTGGCGGTGATCGCCAGCTTCGCCTTCCCCTCGAGCCTGGTGCTGGCCAGCCATCCGGGCGAGATGTCGCCTCCGGGCGGCATCGCCGAGGTGCTCCAGTCCCTGCTGCTGAGCGTGGTGGACAACCCGGTCAACGCCCTGATCTCGGCCAACTTCATCGGCATCCTGGCCTGGGCCATCGGCCTCGGCATCGCCTTCCGCCACGCCAGCGATACCACCCGCAACCTGCTCTCCGAGCTGTCCAACGGCGTCTCGCTGATCGTCAAGGTGGTGATTCGCTTCGCCCCGCTGGGCATCTTCGGCCTGGTCGCCTCGACCTTCGCCGAGTCCGGCGTCGAGGCCCTGAAAGGCTATGCCCACCTGCTGGTGGTGTTGCTCGGCTGCATGCTGTTCGTGGCCTTCGTGGTCAACCCGCTGATCGTGTTCCTGAAGATCCGCCGCAATCCCTATCCGCTGGTGCTGACCTGCCTGCGCGAAAGCGGCATGACCGCGTTCTTCACCCGCAGCTCGGCAGCCAATATCCCGGTCAACCTGCAGCTCTGCGAGCGCCTTGGCCTGCACGAAGACACCTATTCGGTATCGATCCCGCTGGGCGCGACCATCAACATGGCTGGCGCGGCGATCACCATCACCGTGCTGACCCTGGCAGCGGTGCATACCCTGGGCATCGCCGTGGACGTACCGACCGCGATCCTGCTCAGCGTGGTGGCGTCGATCTGCGCCTGCGGCGCGTCCGGCGTGGCCGGCGGTTCGCTGCTGCTGATCCCGCTGGCCTGCAGCCTGTTCGGGATTCCCAGCGAGGTGGCGATGCAGGTGGTGGCGGTAGGCTTCATCATCGCGATCCTCCAGGACTCCGCGGAGACCGCGCTGAACTCCTCGACCGACGTGCTGTTCACCGCAGCCGCCTGCGAGGCGGAAGAGCGCAAGGCGAGCGCCGCCTGATTCGATCCCTGGGTCACGGAAGAAACCGCCTTCGGGCGGTTTCTTCGTTTCGCCCCGGCGTGCTTTGACCTGTGCGCCGCGCTGCGGCCTAATGGTCGCCCGTCCTTCCCGAGTTGCCGCATGTCGTCTCCTTCCTTGCCCGATGCCAGTCTCCGCGCCAGCACCCTGCATCTGCCGGCCGGTCCCTGGAGCACCGTGCTCGACTGTCTCTGCGCGCGTTTCCCGGCCATCGACCGTGACACCTGGCTGGCGCGCATGCAGCGGGGCCGGGTGCTGGACGCCGAGGGGCGTGCGCTGGGCCCGCAGGCGGCATATCGCGAAGGCCTGCGTGTGCACTACTTCCGCGAGTTGCCGGTGGAGGCACCGATTCCTTTCGAGGCGCGCATCCTGTACCGCGACGAGCATCTGCTGGTGGCGGACAAGCCGCACTTCCTGCCGGTGATGCCGGCCGGCGGCTACGTCGAGCAGACGCTCCTGGCGCGGCTGGCCCGCAGCACCGGCAATCGCGACCTGGTGCCGCTGCACCGGATCGACCGGCATACCGCCGGGCTGGTGCTGTTCTCGACCAATCCCGGCAGCCGCGGGCGCTACCAGGCGCTGTTCCGCGAGCGGCGCATCGACAAGTGCTACGAAGCGATCGCTCCGGCCTTGCCGCAACTGGACTTCCCGTTGCTGCGCAGGACCCGCCTGGTGCCCGGCGAGCCGTTCTTCCGCATGCGCGAAGGCGAGGGCGAGCCGAACAGCGAGACGCGCATCGAGGTCGTCGAGCGCAACGGCCGCTGGTGGCGCTACCGGCTGTATCCGGTGACCGGCAAGAAGCACCAGCTGCGCGTGCACCTCGCGGCACTCGGCGCGGGTATCCAGAACGATGGGTTCTATCCCGAGCTGCTGGACGCCGAGGGCAGCCCCGACGACTACCTGCGGCCGCTCAAGCTGCTGGCCAGGGGGCTGCGCTTCGACGACCCGCTGAGCGGGGAGAGGCGTACGTTCGAATCCGGGCTGCGGCTCGATTGGCAGGTGTAGGCGACAGGCTCGCCAGCGGAATGCTGGCGTACGTCGCCGACCCGGAGCGCATGGCGCGTTTCTATGAACAGGCGCTCGGCCTGGAGGGCTGCGCGGGCGAGTAGAAGGATCGCCCGCTGGTGCGGCTGGACGCGCCCGCCGGAGCGGGCGCGGGTCGCTCAGGGACGCTTGTCCAGCTTGACCACCAGGCGCAGTTGCTCGACGCAACCGCGGCTCTGCTCGATCAGTTTGCCGAACTCGGCGCTGTTGATCTCGTCGTGGTTGAGCCAACTGGTCTTCTGCACTTCCCGATAACGATAGTGGTAGCCGCCATCCTTGGCCGGTTCGGCCTGCAGGTCGATGTCGAACCAGGGACTGCGGATCTCGCAACTGTGCGCCGGCTCGTCAGTCTTGCCGCCGGACAGGCTGATGTCGTAGGAGGTGATCTGCGGTTCGCCCAGGTACAGCTCGGCCAACTGGCCTTCGCTACGGTACTTGGCGAAGGCATCCCACTGGCTGGCCAGGTCCTGGCGGTTGTAGAAATACTCTCCGCCGAGCCGGTCGAGGGCGCGGCGGTCGGTAAGCCTGGCACTGATCGTATAGCTGGGCGGCAGCACGAACTGGCTGTCGTCGCGCTCCAGCACGCAGTCGCTGCCTTCCTTGGCGAAGTTGCGGCACAGGTCCTGGTCGGTGCTGGTGCGGCCGCGCTGGCGATCGGCGACGCTGAGCTGCATCAGCGGCGCGTTGGAAAGCTCCACGCGCGACTCGACCCGGGCTTCGCCGTCATGGGTGTAATGCTCGCTGCGGGTCACGCGCAGGGTGTCGCCGGGCGCTTCCAGGGGAATCTCGTCGCGCCGCACCTTGCCGTCGGCGCCCAGCACCAGCGCCCAGCGCTGCTGGATGTCGGGCATGATGCGGCCGGGAGCGAACACCGGGTTGGTCGGGTCCAGCCACCAGGTCTTGCCGTCCACCTCGGCGCGGACGATGGCATGGTTCGGCGCGTACATGCCGGGCACCAGCAGGTCCCAGACCACGTCGCCGCGGCTGACCAGGGTCGGTTCGGCCTTGATCCCGGCGGCCTTGAGCATGGCGCCGAGGAGGATCGCCAGGTCCTTGCAGTCGCCGTAGCCATTGCGCTCGATCTCCGCCAGGGAGAAGGGCACGTAGCCGCGCTCGCTGGCGCGCCAGTCGCCCAGGTAGCGGTAGGTGTCGTTGATGTACTGCATCAGGCCGGCGACCTGCTCGCGGGCCGGCTTGCCCTTCACCGCGGCGACGGCCGCCGCGGCGCCCTTGGGCAGCTCCGCGGCGAGGATCTCGTTGTAGCGCGCGGCGAACGGGCCGAAGTTGTCCTGCAGGTCCAGCGAACTGCCCAGCTCCAGGCGCGGGGTATGGCGCAGGTAGGCGTTGCCGGCTTCGTTGATGTAGTTGGTGTATTGCGGCTTTTTCAGGCTGACCTTGAGGGTCTTCTTGTCGGCGCTCTGTTCGATGCGATAGGCGTCCATCAGCTCGCTGCGCACGAAGATCGGCCGCTCGGCCTTGAACTCGGCGACGAAGCGGTCGTCGCGCACCGGCATCGGTGGGCGGCTGAGAATGTAGTGGAACTGGGTGCTCAGCGGCTTGGCGGTGAAGTGCTCGCGCAGGGTGTAGCTGATGCGGGTGCCGACGCGCAGGTTGGGGAACGCCAGGGAGGTCTGGCGTTCGCGCAGGAAGCCCTGGTCCGGGTTCGGCGCGGTGCGCGTATCGATCTGCGACTGGTCCAGCGGCACCGGCTTGCCGCCGGGCTGGGTCAGCTCGGCCTTCTCCACGATCAGGCTGTCGGTCTCCGCGTAGCTGCGATCGATGCGCGAGAGCATCTCGCGGCCGCTCGGCTTGAGGATGGTGAAGCTGTAGGTGCTCACGCAATCGGTGCTGTTGTCGGCGTTGAACTGGCAGCGGAACTCGGTTTCGCCGGCCAGCGGCGCCTCGGCGATCGGTTGCAGTGCGGCGAGGGCCGGGGTGGCGGCGCAGAAGACGCTGGCGGCGAGGAAGGAAGGGGAGAAGGGATGACGGGGCATCGGTGCCTCAGGATGAAACGTTTGAGCGGAGCTCCCAGGCGTCGCCTGGCGCATGGGGGCGCCGGGCGATAGCCGGGGAGATGGACCCTGAATGATAGGTTTTATCAATTCCGCATGTCGACCGGCGGGTCCGGTTATGTGCGGAATGTCGCCGTTGCGATCTTTTCGCCGGCTTCATTTGCCGGGCTTTGCCGTTCTGTGGCAGGAGCACGCCTGTTCCTGGCGCTCCGGAACCGGGTCGTAGCCGCCGGGGTGCCAGGGGTGGCAGCGCAGCAGCCGGCGCGCGCCGAGGTAGCCGCCTCGCAGCGCGCCATGCACGCGGATGGCTTCCAGGGTGTAGTGCGAGCAACTGGGGTAGAAGCGGCAGCGGGGACCGATCAGCGGGCTGATTGCGTACTGGTAGAAGCGGATCAGCCCGATCAGCAGGAACTTCATGGCGAGCCCTCGGCGGGGTTGCGGCGGCGAGCGGGCATTGTAGCGCCGTTGTCGGTCCTCAAGGAGCATTCTCCGCCGCGCAATAAAGGGTCCGCCCGTCGACGAGGCTGCGAGCAGTCGCCAGGCGGCCGCGCAGGCCGGGTTCTTCCGGCGCCAGCGTGCCTTCGCGCCAATCGCCTCCGCGCAACGGAATCAGCGCCGAACGGCCGTAGCCCGGGCAGTACGCCTCGGCGTCGCCCTCCAGATAGTCGACGCCGTCCAGGGTCAGCTCGCCGACATTCCAGCGCGCGCCGAGGTAGGCCTGGCGGAACGGCCCGTCGGCAAGGACGTAGAAGCCCCCGCGCACCTCGCTGGCCGCCGTGGCGAAGCCGATGGTGCGTCGCGGTTGCGGGATCACCAGCAGCGGTCGCCGTGGGTCGGCGAAGGCCTCCTGCAACTCGACCAGGCGCTGGCGGGTGGCGCCCATCTCGCGCCGGTAGCGCTCGCCGCGCGCCCGCGCGTCGTCGGGAAGTTCGCTCCAGGTCGGAGGCTGGTCGCGCAGCAGGTAGTCCAGCGGCCAGGTGCCGGCCGTCGCGGCTTCCTTCCAGTCCGCGTCGTCGTCGCGCAGGTCCAGCAGCACTCCGGCCAGCGCGCCGATCTCGTAGGCTTCGCTGTCGACGCCGACGCCGATCTCGTTGGCATCGTAGAAGGCCAGGGCGTACTCCCGCAGCGCCTGCCGATAGCGTTGCGGATCCTCGGCGAAATCGGTGCGGTAGCGCGCGGCGGCGGCCATCTCGATGTAGCGCGCGGTGCCTTCGCTGAGATCGACCTGCGCCGCCAGCCGGCTTTCCTCGGGAGCCGCTTCGCGCCAGCGGCGCAGCCAGCCCTGGGCGTCGCTCAGGTAGCTGTCGCGCTGCCCGGGCGTGCGCAGGGCCTGGAGCAGCGACTGGAACAGGGCATAGCGGTATTCCCGCGGGCGCGGGTCGAGCGTGGCCAGGTCGCCGCGATAGCCACCGGGCTTGCGCAGGCCCGGCCAGTCTTCCTGGGCGTAGCGATGGAAGGCTTCGTGCGGGCCGATGGCGGCCAGCGTCTCGCTATTGCCGGTATTGCTCCGCAGGTGCGCGGCGCTGATCTGCAGCAGCACCGCCGGACGGCCCCGGTAACGCGGAAAGGCATAGCTCAGGTCGAGATCCGGGTCGCTGTCGCCCGCCGCCGTGGTGCGCTGCGCGCGGCCTTCGGCATCGGCGACCCAGGTACTGCGGCCATCGCTGTAGAGGAAGGCCTTGTCGGCCATCCGCCAGCCGGGCCAGAGTCGTTCGCTGTGCTGGCCGACGGCATGGACATAGGCCAGGTAGCGGCGGGCGAACGACTCGCTGTCCGTCGCCGCGGCGGGAAGGGACAGGGCAAGCAGGAGCAGGGGCAGGGCTCGGGTCATGGCGGGTACGGTTGCGCAAGGTCGGTCGGGGCGACGAAGGTATGCCGCCGCTTCCCGATTGACCGTCGCGGCCGCTGCCGCGTTCCCCTAGGCGGTGTTGCGCGCCCGCGCCAGGTCGCGCAGCGGCGGGGCGCCGAACAGCCGGCTGTACTCGCGACTGAACTGCGATGGGCTTTCGTAGCCGACCCGGTAGCCGGCGGCGGCCACTTCCAGGCCCTCGCTGAAGATCAGCCGGCGCGCTTCCTGCAAGCGCAGCTGCTTCTGGTACTGCAACGGGCTCATCGCGGTCACGGCCTTGAAGCGGTGGTGCAGGGTCGAGGGGCTGAGGTTGACCACCTGGGCCAGTTGCTCGATGCGCAGCGGCTTGCCGTAGTTCTGGTTGATCCAGTCGATGGCGCGGGTGATGCGGTGGGCCTGGCTGTCGGCGATGGCGATCTCGTGCAGGCGCTGGCCCTGGCCGCTGCGCAGCAGCCGGTAGAAAATCTCGCGGAGGATCAGCGGCGCCAGCATCGGGATGTCGCGCGGGCTGTCCAGCAGATGGATCAGGCGCAGCACCGCATCCAGCAGGCTGGCGTCGATACGGTCGACGTAGAGGCCACGGTCGCCGCGCCGGCTGGCCACTTCCATGGGCCCGGCGTCGGAGATCAGCTGGGTGATTTCCGCAGGGTCGATATCCAGCCGGACGCAGAGGTAGGGCGCGTCCGGCGAGGCGTCGATCACCTGGCCGGCCAGCGGCAGGGTGACCGAGACCACCAGGTAGTGCAGCGGATCGTAGATATAGCGTTCCTCGGCCAACTGCACCTCCTTGCGGCCCTGGGCGATGATGCACAGGGCAGGTTTGTGCATGCCGCGCGCCGGCAGGGTGGGGCCGTCGGCGCGAATCAGGGCGAGGGGGTCGACGGCGGTGCCGTAGACACCGTCGCTGGGACAGTGCTTGAGCAGCAACTGCGCCAGTTCGCTCTGGCGCTGGCGCAGTTCGGCGGGGAGATCGACGGAAAGAAGCGGGGTGTTTTCGCTCATGCGGGGACTCGCGGGGGAAACCTTCCCAAGACTAGCGCGCGCCGCGGCGGCAGGCACTCATCGCGATGCGCGTTGGCAGGATCAGGCAAGCATTCGCCAGGAACAGGCAAGCCAGCTCGTCGCACGGGGCGCAAGCGGATGAGAAAAAACCGGAACGCGGCAGTTTCAGGCAAGAACCCGACAGTATCCGTCTACCGATTCCCCGCGCCATCCCCCTAATCTGGCTGGCATGGCGGAATCTCCGTCATGCCGATGGGAAACACATGCAGGGGGACACACCTATGTCAAATCAACAGGCCAGACTGTCATCGGGCGGCATGTCGCCGGAGCGCGCGCCGGGTGCCTTCCGTTCGCGGCCGGTGCGCGACGGCGCGCTGGTCCCCGAGGCGCCTTCCCGTTCGCCTTCCGGCCCTGCCGCGGGCGGCACGCTGGCGCGGCGGACCCATCCCGGCAACTGGTAATCGGAGGCAGGGCACATGCGTCACCCTTACACCCCACAGCGGCCGGCCGGCGTCTTGGCGCCGCCGGCCCTTCCACTTCTGGTGCCGCTTGCGCAGCGGCGAATCCATGTCGAGGAGGCAGAGAGCATGCCAGCGTTCAATCGGGCCAGTCACCTGGTCAGCATTCGCGCCCGCAGCGGCCAGTCGCACCGCCTCGGCCTGCGCCTGCAAGAGCTGGCGCAGGCGGGCCAGGCCGCGCCCGGTTGCCTGCGCTACGAACTGCGCCAGGCGGACGGGGACTCCGACCTGTGGTTGTTGCACAGCGAGTGGAGCGATGACGCGGCCATGCAGGCGTACCTGGCCGGCGACGCCCAGCGGGTCTTCGCCGAGGTGCTCTGGCAAGCGCTGGCGGCGACCCTGGACGTGCAGGAGCGGCCGTTCTGAAACCGGGCGGGCGGATGACGCGGCGCGGCGTCCGCCCGTCCCCCTTGTTCTGGCGTCTCAGCGACCCGGCGCGACCGGCGACTGGTCCGCTCGTTCGTCTTCGACGTCGCGATGTCGCTCGAAGGCGGTCGCCGGCGAGCCATCGGCATTGACCTGCAACACCGCGCGCGGACGGCCGTCCTCGCCAATGAATACCTGGCCGATCCCGGCGCTGTTCCACAGGCGCTCGCCGGCCTGGCTGTGCTGCGGAACGCGCGGGCGGATTTCCAGGCTGCGCCGCTGGGTCAGCCAGTTCAGCGGCGACCAGGGCGCATAGAGCCAGCGGTTGAGGCGGTCGAACCAGTCCAGCAGGCGTCGCGGGAATTCGTTCTTGATCCCGCTGCTGGTGATCTGCCAGAGCCGGGGCCCGTGCTCGCGGTGGCGAATCCGGATGTCGTAGACGAAGGAGTAATGCACGTCGCCGGAAAGGATCAGGTAGTTACCCGGCGTGCGCGAGTGGCGGAAGATGTTCATCATCACCGAGGCCGCGCCGCGATGGGCCATCCAGTTTTCCGCATCGACCAGCAGCGGCTGGCCGATCCAGCTGAAGAGCTTCTGCACGCCCTCGATCAGCTTGACCCCGAACATCGGCGCCGGCGACACGATGATCGCCGCCTTTTCGCCGAGCAGGTCCTGCTGGAATTCACTCAGTGCCTCCCAGTCCATCAGCCCGGAGGGCCGGCCCAGGTTGCGCTCGCTACGCCAGCGGCGGGTGCGCGTGTCGAGGACGATCAGGGTCGGGCTGCCAGGCAACCGGTAGTGCCAGTGCTGGAAGTCGAGCAGGGCATCGAGCAGGCGGTCCTGCTCGGCGCAGGGCAGCCGGCCGTCTGCCGCGGCACCCTCCATCAGGGCCGCGACCGGCGCCAGCCATTCGCCGCAATGCTGCGGGTCGTTGCCCCAGCCCTGGCAGAGCAGGTAGGCGAGCAGGGCGTTGCCGATGATCCGCCGGGAGAACGGATGGCCGTAGGCGGTCAGCTCCCAGCGTGCTGAAAGGTTCCAGTCGTCGGTGATGTCGTGGTCGTCGAAGATCATCAGCGACGAGATATGCGCCAGCGCCCGCGCCACGCGGGGCAGGCCATCGCGGAAGGCTTCGATGTGCCGGCGCTCGCCGGCGAAGCGCTGCGCGTGCCGCGCATCCAGCCCCGGTGGCGGTTCCAGCCTGACCAGGCGCCAGGGCGCCGGCGACCAGACCAGCAGGTACATCGCCAGCACCTCGGCCAGGCCGACCAGATGGTTGTGGGCGTTGGCCGAGGTGAAGATCGGCTTCTTCACCCCGCCGAAGAAGCGCTCGCGCAGGGCTTCGTTGGACTCGAAGGCGGGCAGCAGGTCCTCGCGCCGGTAGTAGGTGGCCGGGTGCGCGTAGAGTGCCTCGCTGTCGTTCACCAGTGCGCCTTCCAGGTGTTCGCCGTACAGGCCGAGGCGGTGGATCAACCCATGGATGGCCACCAGCATCGGCCCGGCGACGTCGTCGGCGTAGACCTGGTCGCCGCTCATCATCAGCAACGCCGGGCGGCTTTCGGCCTGCAGCAGGTTTTCCTCCAGCAGCCGGTCGACCTGCAGCAGGCCATCGGCCGCTGGGTGATGCGGCTTGCGGCAGGAGCCGTGGAGCAACTGGTCGATACGTGGCTTGAGCACCAGGCTGGCGCGCTGGCGACCGGGGTAGAGCAGATGCGGTGCCCATTCGGCGATTCCCGCAGGCTCCCGGCCGTCGGCGGCGAGGCGCAGGTCGTAGTCGACCAGGCGGGCGCAGGGCAACGGCGGGTCGAGCGCGACATCCAGCAGGTGCAGCCAGGCATGGGTGCCGATGCGGATGGCCGAGTGGGTTCCTTCCGCGAGGCGGACCCGACGCTCCGCCTCGCCTTCGCTGGCGAGGATCAGTTCGATGGTCGTCGGGCATGACGTGGCCAGCCAGAACACCAGGCGTCCGGGCTCTGCGCGGCGCAGCAGGGGACCGGCCAGGACCAGGGGCAGGGCTTCGTCAGGCGGGGTGTCGTTGGGGAGCGAGGCGGACATTGGTACGGGCGTTGTCGACGCGGCGAAACAAGCTGACGAGTATGCCGCTTTCGGCGGATCGCGGCGTTGCCATTTCGTAAGGAATGACGACAGTCGACGCGGGATGGCGATCTTCTAATGCCAAAAAGTTAAGTACACCTTAATTAATATTCTTTTTTGCGTTCGGGCTTCTGCGGCATATTGCCTTCCGCGCAGGCCCGGCGGCCTGCCATCGCTGTTTGCGGGAGGGACACGTGCAATCCGACGTCGGCGCCGCCTCCCGCCGATCAAGGTTTCGCCTGCCACCCCGACGCCCGGTGGCGCAGGCCCGTAGCACGAGAGTGCGGAATGGGCATGGATCAGACACGCAATCGCCTCGTCGGCCTGATGTTCCAGAACGACTATTCCTGGCTGAGCGGGCGCCTGCGGCGCTACCTCGGCTGCCCCCACAGCGCCGAGGACATCGCCTCGGAAACCTTCCTCAAGGTCCTTGCCCTGCCGGACCCGGCAAGCATCCGCGAGCCGCGCGCGCTGCTCACCACCATCGCCCGCCGGCTGATGTACGACGGCTGGCGGCGCCAGGACCTGGAACGCGCCTACCTGGAAAGCCTGGCCGGGCTTCCGGAGGCCCTCGCGCCGTCCGCCGAGGAGCAGGCCCAGGTGGTGGAAACCCTGCTGCGCCTGGAGCGCATGCTCGCCGGGCTGTCGCCGAAGGCCCGCGCCGCCTTCATCCATAGCCAGATCGGCGGACTGACCTACGTGGAGATCGCCTGCTTGCTGGAGGTTTCCGTCAGCCGCATCCACCAGTACATGGTCGAGGGCTTCAAGCAGTGCTACCAGGTGCTTGCCGAATGAGCCAGGGAAGGCGAGAACGCATCCTCGACGAAGCGGCGCAGTGGATGGCGCTGCTGCAATCCGGCCATGCCGGCGCCGAGGAGCGCCGGGCGTTCCAGCAGTGGCGCCAGGCCGATGCCGAGCACGGTGCGGTGTTCGACCGGCTCAGCCTGGGCTTGCAGTCGTTTCGCAACGAGCCCCTGCACGGCTTGCGCGCCGAGCAATTGATCGGAGCCCTCGAGGCGCCGTCCGCTCGTCGCCGGTTTCTCCAGCGCAGCCTCGCCCTGGCGGCGTTCGGCGTGGCGACGCTGGCGCTGGGGCGGATCGGCATCGTCGGCTTCCCCTGGCCCGGCGACCTGTACACCGGCACCGGACAACGCCAGAGCTTCCGCCTGGAGGATGGCAGCCAACTGGTGCTGGACGCGCGCAGCCGGGTACGCCCCGAATTCGATGGCTACCGGCGTCGCCTGCGCTTACGCGAGGGCCGCCTGCTGGTTGACGTGGCACGGGATCCGGCGCGGCCTTTCGTCGTCGACACCGGGCGTGGCCAGGTCGAGGCGCAGGGAACCCGCTTCCAGGTCAGCGATGACGGCGCCAGCTCGCGAGTGGTGGTGCTCGAGTCGCGGGTGCGGATCACCACTGCCGACGGACGGCAATGCCTGTTGGAGCGCGGCCAGAGCGCCCGTTTCGACGCCTCGGCGATTCTCGCCCGAGGTCCTGCCGAAGGCGGCGAGAGCGCCTGGCTGGATGGCCGGCTGGAGGTCCGCGACCGCCCGCTGGGGGAGGTGCTGGAAGCGTTGCGCGCCTATCGCCGCGGCATCATCAGCGTCGCCGACGACGCGGCGGCGCTGCGCGTCAGTGGCATCTACCCGCTGGACGACAGCGGCGTGGCGCTGGCATTGCTGGAGCAGAGCCTACCGATCCGGCTCGACTACCACGGGCCCTACTGGGTCAGCATCGCCAGCCGCTGAGGCGCGCGCCCGGCGGCGAGCCGGGCGGCGCGACGCTTCAGAACGGCTTGGTCGGCAGGTACTTGCCGTCGAGGGTGATCACCGCCCGCGAGCCGCCTTCCGGGTCCTCGACCTTCTTGATGTCCAGCTTGAAGTTGATCGCGCTGATGATGCCGTCGCCGAACTGTTCGTGGACCAGCGCCTTCAGGGTGCTGCCGTAGACTTGCAGCATCTCGTAGAAGCGATAGATGGTCGGGTCGCTGGGAATGCCGCCGGGAATGCTGCCGCGCAGCGGGATGCTTTGCAGCAGGAGCACCGCGTCGTCGTCCAGGCCGAGTTGGGCGGCGACCTTGCGCGCCGCCGCCTCTGGCAGGGCATGCTGGCCGAGCAGGGCGGCGGTGACGAAGGTCAGGGCGAGACCGGTGCCGTCGGCCAGGTCCTGCCAGGACAGGCCCAGGCGGGCCTTGTTCAGGACCACGGTCTCGGCCAGTTGCTGGCGCGCGTTGGGGGACACTTGGCTGTGTTGCATGAGATGACTCTCCTTGCGGGTGGTTGTGAGGGAAGGGATTCAGGCGACCGCCTGCCCGGGTTCGCCGCCTACCGCGCGCACTTCGGGATGCTCGGCGAGGGAGACGAAGCGCCGGCTGGCGCCGTCGAGGGCGTCGATGCGGCCGCTTTCGATGTCGTAGACCCAGCCGTGCAGGTTCAGCCGACCCTGCTCCAGGGCGCGGGCGACGCAGGGGTGGGTGCGCAGGTTGGCCAGTTGGGCGATCACGTTGTGCCGCACCAGGGCGTCCAGCCGCGCCGCCTCGGAGGCGTGTTCGTGGGCGCTGTTCATCGCCCGTGCGGCCTCGGCGTGGTGCAACCAGCCGGCCACCGCCGGCAGCTGGTCGAGACAGGCGCAGGAAGCGATGGCGCCCATCGCGCCGCAGTCCGAGTGGCCGCAGACCACGATGTCGCCGACCCCGAGCACCGCCACCGCGTATTCCACCGAGGCGCTGACCCCGCCGGGCTGCGGCCCGTAGCCGGGGACGATGTTGCCGGCATTACGGATCACGAAGAGTTCGCCGGGCTCGCGCTGGGTCAGCAGTTCGGGGACCACCCGGCTGTCCGAGCAGGCGATGAACAGTGCCTTGGGGGCTTGCCGGGTGGCCAGGGACTTGAACAGTTGCGAGCGCGCCGGGTAGGCGTCGCGCTGGAAGCGGAGAAAGCCGTCGATGATGTCACGCATGGCGCTGGGCTCCTGGCCGTCGAATGGTGGGGCCAGGATGCGCGGATTGAGCCATAGGGTCCAAGACCGGTTTATTATTCCAGTCATTGGTCTGGTCTATAGTTGGATGTTTCCATGCTGCTTCGCCACCTGCGCTACCTGCTCGCTGTCGCCGAGCATCGCAACTTCACCCGCGCCGCCGAGGCGCTGCACGTTTCGCAGCCGACCCTGTCGCAGCAGGTGCGGCAACTGGAAGAGCAACTGCGCGTGCAATTGCTCGACCGCTCCGGCAGGAGCGTGCGTCCCACCGATGCCGGCGAGCTGTACCTGCTTCATGCGCGGCGTGCCTTGCGCGAGCTGGAAGCGGCGCAACGAGCGATCCACGAGGTGCGCGACCTCAGTCGCGGCCGCCTGCGCCTGGGCATGACGCCGACCTTCACCTGCTATCTGGTGGGCGCCCTGGTGGATCCGTTCAATCAGCGCTATCCGGGCATCGAGTTGAGCCTCGAGGAGTTGCCCCAGGACGCCCTGGAGGCGGCGCTGATCGACGATCGCCTGGACCTTGGTGTGGCCTTCAGCGAGCCGGGTTCGGTGGAGATCGACAGCCAGCCGCTCTACCTGGAGCGCCTGGGCCTGGTGCTGGGGGCGGAACACCCGGCGGCGGACGCGCCGCTGGCCGCCGCAGCGCTGGCGGAGTTGCCGTTGGCGTTGTTGCGCGACGACTTCGCCACGCGCCGGCACATCGACGCTTACCTGCGCCAGCAAGGGGTGACGGCGCGGGTGGCGCTGGAGGCGAACTCGATCAGCGCCATCGTCGACGTGGTTCGCCGCGGAAGACTGGCCAGCATCCTGCCGGAGGCGGTGGCGCGCCAGCAGGCCGGGTTGCGCTGCGTGGCGCTGCGGCCGGCGTTGCCGACCCGCCAGGTAGCGCTGTTCTGGCGCCAGGGCAGCCACCCCGGTGCCGCGCGCCTGGCCTTCCAGGCCCTGGCGCTGGAACTCGGCGCCGAGCTGGGCGACGCCTGAGCGGGATCAGCCGCGACTCGGCTGCAACGCCGCGGGTTCCTCACGGCGCAGCCGCAAGGCCAGGGCGGCGCCGAACAGGGCGAGCAGGGCGCTGAGCGCGGTCACCCATTCGATGCCGCGCGCCTGGCTGGCCAGCAGGCTGGCGGCATCGGCGCCGCGCACCTGGGCGTTGGCCAGCGCCACCAGCAGGGCCAGGCCGAGCGCGCCGCCGATCTGCTGGGTCATCGAGGCCATCCCCGAGGCGACGCCCTGTTCGGCGGGATCGACGCCGCTGGCGGCGCTCACCCACATGGCGGTCCAGGTCATGCCCTGGCCGATGCTGAGGATCACGATGGCCGGCAGCAGCGCCAGGAAGCCGCGCCCCAGCGGCAGGCACGCTGCCAGCAGGCCGAGCCCGAGTGCGCCCAGCAGCAGGCCGGCGACCAGCGTCGCGCGTGCCCCGTGGCGGGCCAGCAGGCGCTCGGCGACGCGGATACCGAGGGTGCAGAGCAGAGTCGCCGGGAGGAACGCCAGGCCGGTCTGCAACACGCTGTAGCCGTACACCGACTGGAAGTAGATGGCCAGGAAGTAGTACTGCACGCCGTAGCTGCTCATGAAGATCGCGGTCAGCAGCATCGCCACCTGCAGGTTGCGGTTGCCCAGCAGGCGCAGCGGCATCAGCGGGTCGCGGCTGTAGTGTTCGATGGCGAGGAACGCCAGTAGCAGCGGGACGGAAAGGTAAAGTCCGAAACGTACCGAGGGCGCATCCCAGCCCGACTCGGGGCCCTGGACCAGGGCGAAGACCAGCAGGGTGGCGCCGGCGGTGACCGTCAGCGCGCCGGCCAGGTCGAAGCGCCGACCGCGCTGGCGCCGGGCGTCGGCCGGGATCAGGCGCAGGGCGAGCAGCGCCGCGGCGCCGGCCAGCGGCACGTTGACCAGGAAGATCGAGGCCCAGCCGAACAGCTCGGTGAGCGCGCCGCCGAGCGCCGAGCCGAGGGCCAGGCCGAACGCCGAGGCGATGCTCCAGATCGCCAGGGCACGATTGCGCGCCGGGCCCTCGGCGAAGTGATTGCCGATCAGCGCCAGGGTCGCCGGGAACAGCAGCGCGCCACCCAGGCCCTGCACGGCGCGGGCGAGGATCAACGGCAACTCGCTCTGGGCCAGGCCGCCCGCGAGGGAGGCGAGGGCGTACAGGCTTTGCCCGAGGACGTACATGCGGCGCCGGCCGAGCAGGTCGGTGGCGCGCCCGCCGAGCAGGAGGAAGCCGCCGAAGGCCACCGTATAGGCGCTCACCACCCATTGCAGGCGTTGCGCCGAAAAATCCAGCGCCCGGCTGATTTCCGGCAGGGCGACGAACACGATGGTGGCGTCGAGGGCGATGATCAGTTGCGCGCAGGCGAGCAGGGCGAGCATCCAGTTGGAAGGGGCGGCACGGTCCGTCACGGCGGGACTCCTGGTCTGGGTTGGGCGCGGCCAGTGTTTCTCATGCTGGAATCGTGATAAATAGCCTCTCCGTCCTTTCACTGATGAAAATAATCATCGATGAGATCGCCATGGACCTGAATGCCGTCAAGTTGCTCGCCCGCGTGGCCGAGACCCGTAGCTTCACCCAGGCCGCCGTTTCTCTCGGTCTGACCCAGTCCGGCCTGTCGCGCGCCATCGGCCGGCTGGAAGCCGAACTCGGCGTGCGTCTGCTGCACCGCACCACCCGCAGCGTCAGCCTGACCCCGGACGGCCAGCTGTTCTACGAGCGCTGCGCACCCTTGCTGGCGGAACTGGAGGAAGTCGAGAAGTTGCTGGTGGACCGCCAGTGCGCGCCGAGCGGTCCGCTGAAGATCACCACCCCGCAGGCGCTCGGGCGGATCGTGATCATGCCGGTGCTGCGCGAACTGACGCGGCGCTACCCGCAATTGCAGATCGAGGCGGCGATGACCGATCGCCTGGTCGACCTCACCGAGGAAGGCTTCGACGCCGCCGTGCGTCTCGGTCGGGTCGGCGACGTGCGCCTGATCGCCCGGCCATTGGCGGCGTTGCGCTGGGTCACGGTGGCGTCGCCGGAATACCTGCGCAGTCACGGCACGCCGGAGCGCCTGGAGCAACTCGCCGGGCACAACTGCCCGACGGTGCGCGACCTGCACACCGGCAAGCTGCTGGAATGGCAGTTCCAGCGCGACGGCCAGCCGCTGAGCCTGGCGGTGCGCGGCGACCTGGTGCTGGACGTGGCCGACGCGCTGGTCGACGCGGCGCTGGTCGGCCAGGGCATCGTCCAGGTGATGGGCTTCATGGCCGAGGAGGCGATCCGCCGGCGTCGACTGGTACGCATCCTCCAGCCGTTCGAACCGCCGCTGTGCCCGGTGTCGCTGATCTACCCGCCGTCGCGGCAGTGCTCGCTGAAGATCGGCGCGCTCTACGAGGAACTGAAGAGCGCGCACTGGTGCGGGGCGCTGACATACTGACCCGAGGGCGGCAGGGCGGATAACGCCGTGTTCGGACCGGCGGATAGCCGCAGGCGGCTATTCGCCCTACACGGGGCAAGGCCGGTAGCCGAGCTTGGGGGTGATTTTGGGGTAGGGCGAATAACGCCGGAGGCGTTATCCGCCGATACGCCGTGCCTGAACCGGCGGATAGCCGCAGGCGGCTATTCGCCTTACGCGGGGCAAGGCCGGTAGGGGAGCTGGGGAAGATTGTCGGGTAGGGCGAATAACGCCGGAGGCGTTATCCGCCGATACGCCGTGCCTGAACCGGCGGATAGCCGCAAGCGGCTATTCGCCCTACGCGGGGTAAGGCTGGTAGCGGAGCTGGGGGAAGATAGTCGGGTGGGGCGAATGACGCCGGAGGCGTTATCCGCCGCTATGCCTATTCGCCCGCGCTTATAAGCTCAGAACAAAGCGTTCCAAGCCTGCCCTGCAAATCTCCCGCGCTCATCGCTCATCCCCTGGAAACCATGTTTTCGGGGGGAACCGAACGATGCCGCACCATGCTCCATCCACACGCCTGCCTTCCAGCCTGGCCCTGGCCGCGCTGCTCGCGGCGGCCCTGGCCGCGCCGCCGGAGGCACGTGCGGAGACGCCCGCGCCCGCCGCCAAGGCGCTCACCTTCGACGTCGCCGCCGGCCCGCTGGACCAGGTGCTGCTGGGCATCTCGCGACAGAGCGGCTTGCTGATCTCCTTCGAGCAGTCGCTGGTGCGCGGCCGGCAGGCGCCGGCGGTGCGCGGTCCGCTGAGTGTCGACCAGGCCCTGGAACAGGCCCTGCGCGGTAGCGGCCTGCAGTTCCGCCGTTCCGAGCGCGGCGCGGTGATTTCCGCCGCGCCGCTGCGCGCGGCCGTACCGGCGGCGAAGGTGCAGCCGCTGGCGGCGAAAGCGGAGCAGACCCTGGAGCGGGTGGTGGTGACCGGCTCGCGGATTCCCCGCGCCCAGCAGGAAGGGCCGTCGCCGGTCACGGTGATCAGCAGCGAGGAAATCCAGAACCGTGGCTACCGCAACGTCTTCGAGGCCTTGCAGACGCAGACCCAGAACACCGGCATGACCCAGGGCGAGGACTACGGCAACACCTGGCAACCGGCGGCCAACGCCCTCAACCTGCGCGATCTCGGCCCCAACCACACGCTGGTGCTGATCAACGGCCGGCGCGTCGCCGACTACCCGACCGCCTATGGCGGCTCGGTGAACTTCACCAACCTGGCGAACATCCCGGCGGTCATGATCGACCGCATCGAGATCCTCAGCGGCGGCGCCTCGGCGATCTACGGCTCGGATGCCATCGCCGGGGTGGTCAATATCGTCCTGAAGAAGAAATTCGATGGCGTCGACGTCAACCTGCGCGCCGGCACCACCGAGCGCGGCGGCGGCGACAACCAGCGCCTGCAACTGGTCGGCGGCGGCGCGACGGGCGACTTCGAAGGCCTGTTCGGCCTGCAGGTCGAGCAGCGCCAGCCGGTCTGGGCCAACCAGCGCGGTTTCATGGACAGCTACCCGGACGGCAACAACGTCGGCTACCGGCTGAATCCGCAGAGCGGACGCTACCTCGGCGACGCCTCTTGCGCCGGCCTCGGCGGCCTGTTCGGCGGCAACGTGGCGCCGGTGCCGGGCGCCAGGGGTGGCTATCGCTGCATGACCGACCAGTACTACAACAACTACTGGACCCTACAGACCAAGAAGGAAAACTACGACGGCTACGCCGGCGGCACCTGGCACCTGAGCGACAGCGGCAAGCTGTTCGCCGACCTGCTGTTCGGCTTCGACCACCTGCAGAACAATACCCGCGGGCCGTCCTTCACCTCGCCGGACTTCATCAATGCCTCCAGCGGCGACCTGGAGCGCTGGTACCGGCTGTTCTCGCCCGAGGAGATCGGCGGCAAGAGCAGCAACAACAGCAAGTGGCGCGAGGTGTCCTGGACCGGCACCCTCGGCTACAGCGACCGCGTCGCCAATACTTCCTGGGAATACGAACTGGCCGCGACCCGCTCCGAGTACCACAGCGACCGCACTACCCGCTACACCCCGGCGGCCGGGATCCTCGACCTGTACCTGGGCCGCAAGCTCGGCGAACGCGACGGCTACCCGGTCTACGATCCCGATCCGGCGCGCCTCGGACGTCCGCTGAGCGAGGAAGAGTGGCGCAGCCTGCGGCGCAACGTGACCCAGCACAGCGAGTCCTACTCGCAGACCTACAGCTTCACCGGCAACGGCGAGCTGTTCGACCTGCCTGCCGGCCCGGTGGCCTTCGCCGGCGTGCTGGAGGTGGGCAAGCAGGGCTACAGGATCCGTCCCGACTCGCAATACAACGACGGCTCTCTCTACAACGTCTCCAAGGCCAGCAGCTCCGGCGGCTCGCGCGACCGTTACGCCGCCGGCGGCGAATTCAGCATCCCGCTGCACGACACGCTGCTGGCGTCCGCCGCCGGCCGCTGGGACCAGTACAGGTTCAGCGGTCGCACCGAGGAGCAGACCACCTACAACCTGGGGCTGGAGTGGCGCCCGCTGACCAGCCTGCTGCTACGCGGCAGCTACGGCACCAGCTTCCGCGCGCCGGACCTGAACTACATCTACCAGGCCGACGCCAACGGCTACTACCCGGCGCAGAAGGACTACTACGGTTGCGAGAAAGGCGTCGACGGCGCCTGCAAGAACGGCCGGGTCGACTACGTGCAGAGCGGCACGCCCGACCTGAAGTCCGAGCGCGGGCGCTACTGGAGCTACGGCTTCGTCTGGTCGCCGTCGAGCAGGTTCGACTTTTCCGCCGACTACTACCACATCCAGATCGATGACCTGCTGACCACCCTCGATCCGGACAAACTGCTGCGCGACGAGGCGGCCTGCCGCAGCGGCGGGCTCGATCCGGACTCGGCGCAGTGCCGCGACACCCTGGCGCGGGTCGAGCGCAACGCCGGCGACGCCAGCGTCGACCCGAATCGCCTGAACAAGGTCTACGTCAATGCCATCAACGCGGCCAAGGAGCGCACCAGCGGCATCGACCTGCGCAGCAACATCCGCTGGGGCGCCGGCGACTACGGCGCCTTCTCCTCGACCCTCGGCTACACCCTGGTGTTGTCCCACGACTACAAGCAGTCCGACGACTACCCCAGCGAGAACCAGCGCGACAGCCTCGACTCCCACGACTGGCGCAGCAAACTCAACGCCAGCCTGACCTGGGACTACGCACAGTTCACCTCGACGCTCTTCGCGGTGCGCTACGGCAGCGTTACCAACGCCGCTGGCAGCGGGCGCCTGAGCCCGTGGACGGTGTTCAACGCCAGCGCCCGCTACCGGCTCAACGAACGCGCCAGCGTCGGCCTGACGGTGAACAACCTGCTCGACCAGATCAAGGAGGACGACTCCGATGGCTGGCCGTACTATCCCACCGGCAACTACGACGCCATGGGCCGCCAATGGTGGCTGGACTTCAGCTATCACTTCGGTGGTTGAGCCATGCCCGGACGCATCCTGGTCTTCGCCTGCTGCCTGCTCGCCAGCCTGGCTCGCAGCGAGCCGCGCCATGCCATCACGCTCTACGACGAGCCGGCGAAATATCCGCCGGGTTTCCAGCACTTCGACTTCGTCGACCCGCAGGCGCCCAAGGGCGGCAGCCTGCGGCGGATGGAAAGCGGCAGCTTCGACACGCTGAACCCCTTCGCCAACCGCGGCACGCCGATCAGCATGACCCAGGCCGCGCTGATCTACGAAACCCTCGGCTTCCAGTCACTGGACGAGCCGTTCACCGAATACGGTTACCTGGCGCGCTACATCGAGAAAGCCCCGGACAACAGCTGGGTGCGTTTCCATATCGATCCGCGGGCGCGCTTCAGCGACGGCGTGGCGGTCACCGCCGAGGACGTGAAGTTTTCCTTCGATAGCCTGGTCGAGCAGGGCAGCCCGTTCTGGCGCGCCTACTACAAGGAGGTCCGCGAGCCGGTGGTGGAGGATCGCCTGCGCATCCGCTTCGATTTCCGTCATGCCGGCAACCGCGAACTGCCGCTGGTGCTGGCCCAGCTCTACGTGCTGCCCAGGCATTGGTGGCAGGGACGCGACTTCAACCGCAGCAGCATGCGGCCGCCGCTGGGCAGCGGACCTTACCGGCTGGAGAAGGCCGAGGCGGGGCGTTCGGTGAGCTACCGGCGCAACCCCGACTGGTGGGCTCGCGACCTGCCGGTCGGGCGTGGCCTGTACAACTTCGAGCGGATCCGTTTCGACTACTACCGCGACAGCGGCGTGGCCTTGCAGGCGTTCAAGGCCGGGCAGGCCGACATCAATGTCGAGACCAGCGTCAAGGCCTGGAGCAGCGGCTACGACTCGCCGGCCCTGCGCGATGGCCGGTTGCGCCAGGAGAGCTTTCCCTACCCGTACCCGGCCAGCCTCCAGGGCCTGGTGTTCAACCTGCGCCGGCCGCTGTTCGAGGACCGCCGGGTACGCCAGGCGCTGAGCCTGCTGTTCGACTTCGAATGGACCAACCGGCAGCTCTTCGGCGGTCGCTACAAGCGCCTGCGCAGCTATTTCGACAACTCGGAGATGGCCGCCCGCGGCCTGCCCGGCGCCGACGAGCTGGCCTTGCTGGAGCCGCTGCGCGGGCAAATCCCCGAGGAGGTCTTCGGCCAGGCCTACGCTCCGCCGGTGAACGACGGCAGCGGCGATATCCACGAGCGCCTGGTGCAGGCCTACCGCCTGCTCGGCGAGGCCGGCTGGCATGCCGTCGACGGGCGCCTGCTGGATACCGCCGGACGGCCGCTGCGCTTCGACCTCCTGCTCCAGGGCAAGGGCCTGGAGCGCGCGCTGCTGCCGTTCCAGCGCAACCTGGTGCGGATCGGCATCGATATGCGCCTGCGCCAGGTGGACGCTTCGCAATACATCGAGCGCATACGTGCGCGGGACTACGACATGATCGTTTCGAGCTTCTCCCAGTCCAATTCGCCGGGCAACGAGCAGTACAGCTTCTGGCATTCCTCCAGCTACGCCGATCCCGGCGGCTACAACCGCATCGGCCTGAAGGACCCGGCCATCGACCGGCTGGTCCAGGCGGTGGTCGAGGCCGACTCGCGGGCCGCCCTGGAAACCGCCGTGCGCGCCCTCGACCGGGTGCTGCAATGGGGCTACTACCTGATCCCGACCTGGTATTCCGACGAGGTCTGGATCGCCAGCTGGAATCGCTTCGGCCGACCGCCGCAGGCGCCGCGCTACAGCCTGGGGCTGAACACCTGGTGGGAAGTCCGCGAGCGGGCCGCGCCGAGCCGGGAGGCGCAGTGACATGGGCGGCTACCTGTTGCGCCGCCTGGCGCTGATCCTGCCGACCCTGCTGGGCATCCTGCTGATCAACTTCGCCATCGTCCAGGCCGCACCCGGCGGGCCGGTGGATCAGGCCATCGCGCGCCTGCAGGGCGTCGACGGCGGCGGTCCGCTGGGGCGTGGCGGGGAGGGTGGGCATGGCGCTCTGGAACCGCAGCGCCACGGCGAGACCGGCATCGATCCGCAGCTGGTGGCCGCCCTGGAGCGCCAGTACGGCTTCGACAAGCCGCCGCTGCAACGGCTCTGGCTGATGCTGTCGAGCTACGCCCGGCTGGATTTCGGCGAGAGCTTCTACCGCGACGCGCGGGTCATCGACCTGATCGCCGAGAAGCTGCCGGTCTCGCTGTCCCTGGGCTTGTGGGCGACACTGATCACCTACCTGGTGTCGATTCCCCTGGGGGTGGCCAAGGCGGTGCGCCACGGCAGCGCCTTCGACCTGTGGAGCAGCGCGCTGGTGGTGGTCGGCTATGCGGTGCCCGGCTTCCTCTTCGCCATCGTCCTGATCGTGCTGTTCGCCGGCGGCAGCTACCTGGACTGGTTCCCCCTGCGCGGCCTGGCTTCCGAGGGCGCCGAGCGCCTCGGCCCGCTGGCGCGCTTCGCCGATTACCTCTGGCACCTGGCGCTGCCGGTGGGTTCGCTGGTGGTCGGCGGTTTCGCCACCCTGACCCTGCTGACCAAGAACAGCTTCCTCGACGAGATATCCAGGCAGTACGTCGCCACCGCTCGCGCCAAAGGGCTCAGCGAGCGCCGGGTGCTCTACGGCCATGTGTTCCGCAACGCCATGTTGCTGGTGGTGGCCGGGCTGCCGGCGGCGCTGGTCTCGGTGTTCTTCACCGGGTCGCTGCTGATCGAGGTGCTGTTCTCCCTCGACGGCCTCGGCCTGATGGGCTACGAAGCGGCGCTCGGCCGCGACTACCCGGTGGTGTTCGGCAGCCTGTTCATCTTCACCCTGCTCGGGTTGCTGGTGAAGCTGGCCGGCGACCTGGCCTACAGCCTGGTCGACCCGCGCATCGACTTCGCCGCGAGGAGACAGTGAGATGGCCATCGTCCTTTCCCCGCTGCACCGCCGCCGCCTCGCCGCGTTCCGCGCCAACCGCCGCGGGCGCCTGGCGCTGCGGCTGTTCCTCGCGCTGTTCGTCACCTGCCTGTTCGCCGAGCTGATCGCCAACGACCGCCCGCTGCTGCTGGAATACCGTGGCCAGTGGTTCCTGCCGGTGCTGCGGGACTATCCGGAAACCGCCTTCGGCGGCGAGCTGCCGTTCCCGCCGGACTACCGCGGCCGCTTCATGAGCGAACGCATCGCCCGCGACGGCTGGGCGCTGTGGCCGCCGATCCGCTTCGACGCGCGCAGCATCAACTACGCGCGCCCGGCGCCGGCGCCGCCCTCGGCGGAGAACTGGCTGGGCACCGACGACCAGGGCCGCGACGTGCTCGCGCGGGTGATCTACGGCCTGCGCCTGTCGATCCTCTTCGCCCTCGGCCTGACCCTGGCCTCGTCGTTGCTGGGAATCTGCGCCGGCGCGGTGCAGGGCTACTACGGCGGCTGGATCGACCTGTTCGGCCAGCGCTTCATCGAGGTCTGGTCGGGTCTGCCGATGCTTTACCTGCTGATCATCCTCGCCAGCCTGGTGCAGCCCGGGGTCGGCTGGCTGCTGGCGATCATGCTGCTGTTCTCCTGGACCAGCCTGGTCGACGTGGTTCGCGCCGAGTTCCTGCGCGGTCGTCACCTGGAGTACGTCAAGGCGGCGCGGACCCTCGGCCTCGGCGACGCCGGGGTGATGTTCCGGCACATCCTGCCCAACGCCATGGTCGCGACCCTGACCTTCCTGCCGTTCCTGCTCTGTGGCGCGGTGACCACCCTGACCGCCCTGGACTTCCTCGGTTTCGGCCTGCCGCCCGGCTCGCCGAGCCTTGGCGAACTGGTCGGGCAGGGCCGTGACAACCTCCAGGCGCCCTGGCTCGGGCTGACCGTGTTCGTGGTCCTGGCGACCTTGCTCAGCCTGCTGGTGTTCATCGGCGAAGCGGTGCGCGACGCCTTCGATCCGAGGACATGAGATGAACCGGGAACTGTTGCGAGTGGAAAACCTGAGCGTCGCCTATGGCGACACGCAGGTCGTGAAGGGGATCGACTTCAGCCTGCGCGCCGGCGAGACCCTGGCCCTGGTTGGCGAGTCCGGCTCCGGCAAGTCGCAGACCGCCCACGCCCTGCTGCGCCTGCTGCCGGGCGCGGCGCGCCTGGGCGGCAGCGTGCGCCTGGACGGCGAGGAACTGCTCGCCCTGTCGCCGCAGGCATTGCTGGCGATTCGTGGGCAGCGCATCGGCATGGTGTTCCAGGAGCCGATGACCTCGCTCAATCCATTGCAGCGCATCGGCCGCCAGGTCGGCGAGGGCCTGCGCCTGCATCGCCGCCTGCGTGGCGCCGCGCTGCGCGGGCGGGTACTGGAACTGCTCGAACTGGCCGGCCTCGAGCAGCCGCGACGCCTGCTCGAGGCCTATCCGCACCAGCTCTCCGGCGGCCAGCGACAGCGAGTGATGCTGGCCATGGCGCTGGCTTGCGAGCCGCAACTGCTGATCGCCGACGAACCGACCACAGCTCTCGACGTCACCGTGCAGAAACGCCTCCTGGAGCTGCTGCAAAGCTTGCAGCGACGGCTGGGCATGGGGATCCTGCTGATCAGCCACGACCTCAACCTGGTGCGCCGGGTCGCCGATCGGGTCTGCGTGATGCGCGATGGCCAGATCGTCGAGGAGAACGCCTGCGAGACGCTGTTCCGCTCGCCCCGGCATCCCTACACGCGCCTGCTGATCGAGGCCGAGCCGGGTGGGCTGGCGGAGCCGGTGGCGTGCCGCGAGACCTGCCTGGAGGTGCGCGCGCTGAGCCTCGACTACCCCGCGCCCGGCGGCTGGCTGCGCCGGCGCGCGGGACTGCGCGCGGTGCACGAGGTCAGCCTGCGGCTGCGCCGTGGCAGCACCCTGGGGATCGTCGGCGAAAGCGGTTCGGGCAAGTCCTCCCTCGGCCAGGCGCTGCTGCGCCTGTTGCCGGCCGAAGGGCAGATCCTGTTCCAGGGCGAGCGCCTCGACCGGCTGCACGGCAAGCGCCTGTTGCCATTGCGCCGGCAGTTCCAGGCGGTGTTCCAGGACCCCTACGGCAGCCTCAACCCGCGCCTTAGCGTGGAACAGATCGTCGGCGAAGGCCTGCGTATCCATGGCATCGGCGATGCCGGCGAACGCCGCGCGCGGGTGCTGGAGGCACTGCGCGAGGTCGGTCTCGACGAGCCTTGCCTGGAACGCTATCCCCACGAGTTTTCCGGCGGCCAGCGCCAGCGCATCGCCATCGCCCGCGCGCTGGTGCTGAAGCCGGCGCTGATCCTGCTCGACGAACCGACCTCGGCGCTCGACCGCAGCGTGCAGTGCCAGGTGGTCGAGCTGCTGCGTCGGTTGCAGCGTCGCCACGGGCTGAGCTACCTGTTCATCAGCCACGACCTGGCCGTGGTACGCGCCCTGGCCCACGACATCCTGGTGCTCAAGGACGGCCGGGTGGTGGAGCAGGGCAGCGCCGCTGCGCTGTTCAGCCAGCCGCGCCACCCCTATACCCGCGAGTTGCTCGGAGCGATACCCGCGCTGCGCCTGGAAGAGCATCTGCGGGTGGCCGGGCTGGGAATCTGAGGCGGGAAACCATGCTGACTCTAAGGATGTTCCGAAAGGTTCTTTCCAGACGCCCCGGCGCTTTTCTTAAGATCGGCCTGCGGGCCCGTCAGGGACAAGGAGCCATGTCGGCTTCCGGGTCCGTCCGATCGATTGGGGGAATGCGATGAGTTCGTTACCGTTGTACTTCGATTACGCCGCCACCACGCCCGTGGACGAGCGCGTGATCCGGGCCATGGTGGAGTGTCTCGGCTACCAGGCGTGTTTTGGCAATCCCGCGTCGAATTCCCATGCCTACGGCCGCCAGGCGCGGCGGGCAGTGGAGCGGGCCAGGGAGCAGGTGGCCGCGCTGGTCGGCGCCAGCGCCGGGCAGATCGTCTGGACTTCCGGCGCCACCGAATCCAACAACCTGGCCCTCAAGGGCGTGGCCCAGGCGCTGGACGCACCCGGCCACCTGATCACCAGTCGCCTGGAGCACAAGGCGGTGCTGGACACCGTGCAGCAACTTGCCGATGACGGCTGGAGCGTGACCTGGCTGGCGCCCGGCACCGATGGCCTGATCCGGCCGGAACAGGTGGAGGCGGCCTGGCGCGCCGATACCCGCCTGGTGTCGCTGATGCGGGTCAACAACGAACTCGGCACCCTGACCGACATCGCCGCCATCGGCGAACGGGTGCGCGAGCGCGGCGCGCTGTTCCACGTCGACGCGGCGCAGGCCAGCGGCAAGGTGGCGATCGACCTGGGCCGCCTGGCGGTGGACCTGATGTCGTTCTCCGCACACAAGACCTACGGGCCCAAGGGCATCGGCGCGTTGTACGTCGGGCCGCGCGCCGAGCGGCGGCTGAAGGCGCAGATCCACGGCGGCGGACACGAGCAGGGCCTGCGTTCCGGGACCCTGGCGACCCACCAGATCGTCGGTATGGGCGAGGCCTTCGCCCTCGCCGGCGAGCTTTTCGAGGAGGAGGGCAGGCGCATCGCCGGACTCCAGCGGCGTCTGCTGGAGGGGCTGGCGCAGATCGACGGCTGGCGCCTGAACGGCAGCGCCGACGCACGCATCGCGCATACCCTGAACCTGACCTTCGACAACCCGGCCTTTGTCCCCCAGGCACTGGAGTCCAGCCTGGCGGTGTCCAGCACCTCGGCCTGCAACTCGGCGCGGCCGGCGCCGTCCCACGTGCTTCTCGCCCTCGGCCACGATGCCGCCAGCGCTGGCCGCAGCGTGCGCCTGAGCCTCGGTCGCTACACCCGCGAGGCCGACGTCGACGCGGCGGTGGCCGCCCTCAAGGCCGCGGCGGATAGTGGCGCGCCGGCGTGGCAGCCGTTCCTCGGGGTATCCAGGGCAGGCTGAGCGGCCGGCTCGACCCGCCCTCGCCGAAGCCAGGGGCTGCGGATAACCGCGAAGCGGTTATTCGCCCTGCGGCTCCAGGGGCTTTTCGTCTTTGCCGCCATTTCCCGGCAATGTGCGCTTGGCGGATCATCCAGGTTGGGTATCATGCGTCGCCATTCCCATCCACCGCCGACGGAAGTCAGGCTTTGCCTGCGTGAGCCCAATGGACGATCTCTCCCCCGATTCCGCCTTGCCGCCTGCCGGCAGCGCCCAGGACAACGACGCGCCGCGCCAGTTGGTGGTCTGCATCGACGGAACCTCGAACCGCTTCGGCGACCAGCCGACCAACGTGGTGCGCCTCTACCGCTCGCTGTCGCGCGATCCGCGCAGGGTGCTGGCCTACTACGACCAGGGCGTCGGCACCTTCGGCCTGAAGGAAACCCTGTTCGAGTGGCAGAAGTTTCCCTCGCGGATCGCCGGCCTGGCCTTCGGCTGGGGGCTCAAGCGCAACGTCGAGGGCGCCTATCGCTTCCTCGCCGAGCACTACCGGCCCGGCGACCAGATATTCCTCTTCGGCTTTTCCCGCGGGGCCTACGCGGTGCGCGTGCTGGCCGCGATGCTGCGCGCGGTGGGCCTGATCGATGCGCATCAGCCGCACCTCTTCGACTACGCCTGGACCCTGCTCACCACCCGCATGCCGCCCCGCGACGAAGACAAGCGGGCCGGCACGCGTCGCCGCGGACCGGACTTCGGCCTGCTGGGACGCTTCCGCAAGGTCTTCGGCCGGCAGGTGAAGGTGCATTTCCTCGGCCTGTTCGACACCGTGACCTCGGTGGGCTGGGTCTACGACCCGCTGACCGTGCCGTATTCCTCGAACAACGAAATGGTCGACGTGGTCCGCCAGGCCCTGGCCATCGACGAATGCCGCTGCTTCTTCCGGCAGAACCTCTGGTTCGGCGAGAAGGACCGCAAGTCCGACGTGTTGCAGGTGTGGTTCCCCGGCATGCACTCCGATGTCGGCGGTGGCTATGCGCCGAAGGACTCGCGGCTGGCTCTGGTGGCCTTTACCTGGATGCTCGGCGAGGCGCTGGAGGCCGGCCTGCATGTCGACCCGGCGCGCAGCCGCGACCAGTTGCGCGCACGTTCGAAGCAGGGCCCGGACCCGACCGCGCCGATCCTGCCGGTGATGACCCGGCCCTGGCGCCTGGCCGAGTGGCTGCCGCTGCTGGTCTGGGACCGCCGCAGCGGCAACCGCGCCTGGCGCTGGTCGCGTGGCCGGCCGCGCTCGCGGCCGCTGGAACCGGTCGGGCAGGAAACCCGGGTCAAGCTGCACCGTTCGGTGCAGCGGCGGCTGGACGAATGCCCCGACTACCGGCCGTGCAACCTGCCAGCGCTGGAACGCTGCGACCTCATCGACGATTCGCCGTTGCTCGACGGCTACCGCTAGCGGCTGGCCGCGATCGCGTTCAGAACCACATGCGGATACCGGCGACGAAGCGCGCCTCGTCGTCGTCCTCGCCCTCGGCGCGGGCCAGGTCGGCGCTGTTGCCGTAGGAGCGGTTCCAGGTCACCCCGATGTAGGGCGCGAACTCGCGACGGATCTCGTAGCGCAGGCGCAGGCCCAGCTCGCTATCGGCAAGGCCCGAACCGATGCCGTGGGCGGGATCGTTCCTGCCGTACAGGTTGACCTCGGCGCTGGGCTGGAGGATCAGCCGGTTGGTCAACAGGATGTCGTACTCGCCCTCCAGGCGCAGCGCGCTCTGGCCGTTCTCGCCGAGGAAGGCGGTGACTTCCGCCTCGAAGTCGTAGAGCGCCAGGCCCTGCACGCCGAACGCCGCCCAGGTCTGCGGCGAGCCGGGCTTGAAATCCTGGCGCACGCCGGCGACCAGGTCCCACCAGGGACCGATGGCGTGCCCGAACAGCGCCTGGACCTCGGCGTCCTCGGTCTTGCCGTCGAGCCGTTCGCCTTCGCTGCGCAGCCACAGGCGGTTGATGTCGCCGCCGATCCAGCCGCTGGCGTCCCAGGCCAGCGCGCTGCCGTCGTCGGCGTCCTGGTATTCCAACTGGTCGAGCAGGAAGAAGCTGTTCAGCGCGCTGTCGTGCACCTTGTGCCCCTCCAGCGGCGGAAAGGCGGCACGGCGGTCGGCCTCGGTCGGCACCGGGATCGGCGTACGGCTCTGGCTGGGCGCGGCCTGCGCCGGAGGTTGCCGCGCAGCGCGGCTCATCCCCGGCATCCGGCCATGGTCCATTCCCTGGTGCTCCATGGGCTGTGCCGGGGCGGGCGATGCGGCGCCGTGGTCCATCCCCGGCATCCGGCCATGCCCCATCCCCTGGTGGTCCATGGGTTTCGCCGGGGCGGAGGTCCTCTGGCCGTGGTCCATGCCAGGCATCGCGCCGTGGTCCATGGCCGAGTGGTCCATGCCATTGTCCTGCGCGGCCTCGACGGGATTCGGCAGGCCCAGCAGCAGACCCAGGGCGAGGGCACCGCCGGCCAGGCGGGCGGGTTTCGGCTGGCGGCTCATGCGTTGTCTCCTTCGTCTACCCGCACTTCGCGGAACATGCCCATCTCCATGTGGAACAGCAGGTGGCAGTGATAGGCCCAGCGTCCCAGGGCGTCGGCGGTGACCCGGTAGCTGCGGCGGGTGCCCGGCGGCATGTCGATGGTGTGCTTGCGCACCAGGAAATTGCCTTGCTCGTCCTCCAGGTCGCTCCACATGCCGTGCAGGTGGATCGGGTGGGTCATCATGGTGTCGTTGACCAGGACGATCCGCAGGCGCTCGCCGTAGGTCAGGCGTAGCGGCTCGGCGTCGGAGAACTTGATGCCGTCGAAGGACCAGGCGAACTTCTCCATGTGCCCGGTCAGGTGCAGCTCGATGGTGCGCCCCGGTTCGCGGCCGTCCGGGTCGGCGAAGCGGCTGCGCAGGTCGGCGTAGGTCAGCACCCGCCGCCCGTTGTCGCGCAGCCCGAGGCCGGGGTCGGCGAGCTTCGGTGTCGGCGTCATGGTCTGCATGTCGACCAGCGGGTTGCCGTCCTCCGAAGCCGGATGGGACTGCATCGGCATGGTGTCCATGCCCATCCTGGAGTGGTCCATGCCGGCCATCTTGGAGTGGTCCATGCCGTTCATGTCCATGCCGGCCATCTTCGAATGGTCCATGCCATTCATGTCCATGCCCGACATCTTCGAATGGTCCATCTCGCTGGCGGGCCTCGTCGCCGCGCCATGCCCCATGGCGCCGTGGTCCATGCCGCCCATGCCCATGTCGTCCATGCCGATCAGCGGGCGCGGATCGGGCGTCGGCACCGGCGCGCTAAGCCCTTCGGCCAGCGCCAGGGTGCCGCGGGCGTAGCCGCTGCGGTCCATGGACTGGGCGAAGAGGGTATAGGCGTGCTCGCCGCCCGGTTCGACGATCACGTCGTAGGTCTCGGCCACGGCGATGCGCAACTCGTCGACGCTGACCGGCTCGACGTGCTGTCCGTCGGCGGCCACCACGGTCATCTTCAGGCCGGGAATGCGGACGTCGAAATAGCTCATCGCCGAGGCGTTGACGAAGCGCAGGCGGAGCTTTTCGCCGGGGCGGAACAGGCCGGTCCAGTTGCCGTCCGGCGGCTGTCCGTTGAGCAGGTAGGTATAGGTGTAGCCGCTGACGTCGGCGAGATCGGTGGGACTCATCTTCATCTCGGCCCACATCTTGCGGTCGGCCAGGGTCGCGGCCCAGCCGTTGGCGCTGACGTCGTCGATGAAGTCGCCGACGGTGCGCTTGTGGAAGTTGTAGTAGTCGGACTGCTTCTTCAGCTTGGCGAGGATGCGCTGCGGCTTCTCGTCCGACCAGTCGCTGAGCAGCACCACGTAGTCGCGGTCGTAGCTGAACGGTTCCGGCTCGCGGGCGTCGATCACCAGGGCGCCGTAGACCCCGGCCTGCTCCTGTAGCCCCGAGTGGCTGTGGTACCAGTAGGTGCCGTTCTGCCGGACCTTGAAGCGGTATTCGTAGAGACCGCCGGGAGCGATGCCCTCGAAGCTGAGGCCCGGCACGCCATCCATGTTGGCCGGCAGGATGATGCCGTGCCAGTGGATCGAGGTGTCCTCGGCGAGGCGGTTGCGCACCCGCAGGGTCACGTTGTCGCCTTCGCGCCAGCGCAGGGTCGGGCCGGGCAGCGAACCGTTGATGGTCATGGCGGTGGCCGGCGAGCCGCTGAGGTTCACCGGGGTCTCGCCGATGAACAGGTCGAAACTGTCGCCGGCGAGCAGGTTCTGCTGGCCCGGCCCGGCCAGGGCCCAGGCCGGGGCGCGCCAGAGACCCAGTCCGCCGAGCAGACCGGTGGCGGCGAGGCCTTTGACGAAGGTGCGTCGCGAAGTTCTGTGCATCCGCTGGTTTCCACGCAGGTGGCAGGACGGACTGCGCGAGCCTGCGCAGCCGGGAGGTCGCGGCCCCGCCAGGGCGGTGCGGCGATGCGGACACCCTAGCGGCGCGCGCCTGTCGGCAAGCTGTGGGGAAGATTACAGTGCTGTCAGCTCAGCGCGGCGGGTTCACCAGGTGGCGGTCGAAACCGCGCGCCACCAGGCGTTCCCAGGCGTCCATGACCTGCGCCGGGATCGGGCAGGCGACCTGGAAGCCCAGCGCCGGGTAACGCATGATGCGGTCAAGGTCGCCGACCATCTCGTCGATCACCCCGAGTACGCCGACCAGGTTCGAGATGCCGTCGGGAAATGCGTAGTCGGGCGCATCCACGTGTCCCTCCAGACCCGGCCAGCGGACCGGCAGGGTCAGCGCCACGCGGCGGATCGAGTTGGGCTTGGTGACGAAGGTCGCGCGGCGCAGGTCGGGGAACAGCTCGCGGGCGAAGGCGATGTTCTCGGCGAAGTTGGTCGCCCGCGGCTCGATCACGATGAGGCTGTCGCTTACCCCGCGTGCCCTGGCATGGCGGGCGAACAGCTCGGCTTCCGGCTCGACCCAGAGATGGCGCGTCCAGTGCCCGGTGTTGCCGGTGAACAGCAGGCGTTCGGCGAGGCCGCGTTCGAGCAGTTCGCAGGCGTGGTCGCAGACTCGCAGGTCGTAGGAGCCGCATACCACCAGCAGTTCGCAGGGCACATGGCAGCGGCCCTGGCCGAGGAAGTCCCAGAGCAGCCGGGCATCTTGCAGGGTCGGGCTCATGGGACGCCAACGCTCCTCTCGCTGCCGGTCGTGGCGGGGTGCCGATGCTGGCAGTACAGCCGGTCGTCTTCGCGGACGATCCGTAGCTCGCGGAAATCCCGGACCGACCAGCGCGCGCCGGCGGCGAGCAGGCCGCTCTCCTCGCCGATCGCCACGCAGGTCGCGCCGGCGGCACAGGCGGCCTGCACGCCGCTGAGGGAGTCTTCGAACACCAGGCAGCGCGACGGTGCCACGCCGAGCCTGGCCGCGGCCAGGCGATAGCCATCCGGAGCCGGCTTGCCGTGGACCACGTCGTCGCGGCTGACCAGGGTGCGGAACGCCGCCTGCAGGTCGTGCTGGCGCAGCACGTGGTCGATGCGTGCCGGCCAACTGCTGGTGACCAGCGCCAAGGGCACGTCCAGCCAACGCAGCTGGCGGATCACCGCGGCGACGCCGGGCAGCAGGGGACAGTCGGCGCCTTCCTCCAGCGCATCGACCCGTTGCTTGAGGATCCGCCGGCGCTCCATCGGCAGGTGGCCGAACAGATAGTCCAGGGTGTAGCCGCCCGGGCGACCGTGCACGTGGTCGCGCAGGCAGTCCGGGCCGAGCGCCACGCCCTGTTCGCCGGCGACCCGGCTCCAGGCCGCGGCGATGGCTTCGCGGGAGCTGATCAGGACGCCGTCCATGTCAAACAGAACGGCTGAAAACGCTAGTCGATGCATCTCGGGCACTCTGTAGGGCAAGCCAGACCAGGACCGCGCCGCCGAGGGCGAACAGCGCCATGATCAGATAGGACCACTGCGGCAGGCCTTCGTACAGCCAGCCGGCGGCCGGACTGGCGAGGCCCATGGGCAGCGCTACCGCCAGAGAGTAGTAGATCCCCTGGGTCAGTACCCGCGCGCTTTCCGGCGCGTGGTCGCGGATGTAACGCATCACCGCGGCGTGGTAGGCGGCGAAGCTGAGGGCGTGCAGGCACTGGCCGAGGAGGATCGCGGCGAGGTGTTCGCTGCCGGCCAGCAGGCCCCAGCGCAGCGCCGCGCAAAGGCTGGAGAAGAGCATCACCTGGAGCGCCGGGTGGCGGTCCAGGATGCGGTTGGAGACGGCGAAGAAGCTGATCTCGGCGATCACCGCCAGGCCCCAGAAGGCGCCGACCGAGAACGACGAGTAGCCCAGCGTCTGCCAGCCCAGCGAGGCGGTGGTGAAGTACAGCGAGTGGCTCAGTTGGATCATTCCCGCCGCGGCGATGGCCAGCAGCAGGGGGCGTTGCCGGAGGATCCCGCGCAGGTCGGGACGGCGCCTGGCGCCCGGCAGCGGCGAGTCCGGACGGCGCAGGCTGCGGCGACGGAGGAGCAGGCAGGCCAGCGCGGTGAGCAGCATCGTCAGGCCGACCAGGGCGGGCACCAGTTGCTGGCCGAACCGACCGAGCAGCAGGCCGCCCAGGGTCGCGGTGAGGATGAAGGCCAGCGAACCGACTGCGCGTACCCGCCCGTAGTTCTGCAGGGCGGCCTTGTCGCGCTTGAGCAGGTAGGATTCGGTGAGCGGCAGCACGCTGGTCCAGAACGCGCCGTAGAGCACGCTCAGGGCGATGAACAGGGGCAGGCCCTCGGTCAGCTGGAACAGCAGGGCGCAGGCGCCGGCCAGGGCCGCCAGCAGGGTCGCCAGGCGCAACTGGTCGATGCGCCAGTCGGCCACGTAGGTCAGCGCCACCCCGGCGATCACCTGCGGCCAGTAGGCCGCGGCGATCAACAGGCCGATCTGGCTGGCGCCGAAGCCCAGGCTGGCCAGCCAGGTCGGCCAGAACGGATAGATCAGCCCCTCGGCGGCGAAGTAGCCGGAAAAGATCAGGTACATGCCGGTTCCCGCGTCGCCGTGCCGGTTCGCTGCGGTTTGCGCCTCACTCGAAGCGCGCCCTGGCGAAGGCGTTCTCGCCCTTGCGCCAGACCAGCAGGGACTCGCCCAGCACCACCAGGTCGACCATGCCGTCCTCCAGCGCGCCGAGGGCGTCCTGCGGGGCGCAGACGATCGGTTCCTCGTGGCGGTTGAAGGAGGTGTTGATCAGCGCCGGCTGGCCGCTGCGGGCATGCCAGGCATGCAGCAGGGCGTGCATGAACGGATCGGCCTGCGGCCGGATGATCTGCGGCCGCGCGGTGCCGTCGACATGCACCACCGCCGGGCAGCGCGCGCGGAAATCCGCATGGCAGTCGTAGGTCATGGTCATGTAGTCGGCCGCCACCTGGTCTTCACGCCAGCCAACGTAGCAAGCCTCGGCGTGTTCTACCGCGGTGACCGGGGCGAATGGCATGAACTCGGTGCGTTCCATGCGCTGATTGAGCCAGTCGTTGGCGCTGGCATCGCCGGGATGGTAGACGATGCTGCGGTTGCACAAGGCGCGCGGGCCGAACTCCATGCGGCCCTTGAACATGCCCAGCACCTGGTTTTCCCGCAGCGCTTCGACCAGCGTCTCGATCAGGTTGGCCGGCCGGCTGTAGGCCAGTTGCGGGTACTGGCTGGCGATCAGCTCGGCATTCTGCGCGGCGCTGCGCGCGTCCGGCCCGAGGGCCATGCTCGGCGCCGGGAAGCGCGTACCGTTCTCGCGATAGGCCACCGCCACCGCCGCGGCCAGGGCCAGGCCGCCGTCGCCCATGCAGGGCAGCACGTAGACATCGCGGACCCCGGGGATCTCGCGCAGGCGCTGGTTCAGCTTGACGTTGCCGAACACCCCGCCGGCCAGGCACAGGTTGGCGCAGCCGGTGCGCGCCACGTGCTCCCGGGCGATGGCCACCAGCAGGTCTTCGGAGTGCCGTTGCGCGGCGGCGGCGACATCCGCCGGGCGTTCCGCCGCGCAGCGTTGCAGCAGCGGATCGCTGTAGCCGTCGTAGGAGGGCAGGTACAGTTCGCCGCAGCGGGCGCGCAGGCGGCCGTTCTCCAGGCGGATCATGTCGTTCATCAGCGGCAGCAGCTTTTCCGCGTCGCCGAACGCCGCCAGGCCGGTGATCTTGCCTTCGTGGCGGTTCGGCTTGAAGCCGAGCAGGCGGGTGATGCGCCCGTAGAAGTAGCCCAGGCTGTCGACGCTGGTCTCGCGTTGCAGGACCGTCTCGCCGCCGTCGGCGCGGTAGTGGGTGACGGTGAGCGACTGGAAGTCGCCGCGGCCGTCGCAGGTGAGGGTCAGCGCCTCGTCGAACGGCGAGCAGACGAACGCGCCGAGGGCGTGGCATTCGTGATGGTCGATGTACTCGACCTTGCCGCGCAGGCCGTTGGCGCGGACGAAGGCATCGAATTCGCCGCGCTTGGCCTTGTCGTTGGCCATTTCGTCGGCGATCCGCTTGCGCAGGTGCGGCAGGCCCTCGGGACGCTCGCGGGCTTCCTCGAGGACCCGGTCCAGATAGAGGTCGAGGTGCCGCCCGGCGTCGAACCCGGCGTTCCAGCCGTAGGCGATGCGGTCGATGTCGGCCAGGTCGATGCCGGCCTCGCCGAGCACATAGTCGATGGAGCGGCTCGGCCAGGCCTTGTGGTCCTTCTGGCGGGTGAAGCGCTCCTCGCTGGCGGCGGCGACGATCCCGCCGTCGCGCACCAGGCAGGCGCCGGCCAGGTCGTTGTTGGTGATCCCGAGAATGATCATGCGGTGTCCTCTTGCGCGAACGGGTGGGGGGCGAGAGGCGTAATAGGTTGCATGGCACCGGGAGCCCAACAACCTGCCAGATCTGGTCGCCTGCGAAATCTGGCAGGGCTACCGGATCTGGTAGCTGGACAGCCGTCGACGGGCTTGCCGGCCATACCGGCCGGGCGCCCGCGCCGGCATCAGAAGCTGTAGCTGAGGCGGCCGAACAGGATGCGCCCGTAGGGATCGGTGTAGCGCGGGTCGTAGCCGCTCTGGAAGGTGTAGGTCTGGTTGCTGAACGGCGGTTCGCGGTCGAACAGGTTCTTCACCCCGAGGGTCAGCCCCAGCGCGTGGCTGAGGCGGTAGCTGCCGGCCAGGTCCCAGAGGTTCCACGAGCCGACCTTGCCGTGGCTGGCGCGGTCGTAGTCGTTGTAGCCGCTGGTGTAGCGGTTGCTCAGGGTGGCCTGCCAGGCGTCGCGGCTCCAGGTGGCGTTGGCGACGTGCTTCCAGCGGGCGATCACGCCGACGCCCTGGAAGTCGCCGACATTGTCCAGGTACTGGCCGCCGATCTGCTGCTGGAAGTCGTAGCGGGACACGTAGGTGCCTTGCAGGTCGAGCCCGAACTGCCCGTAGCGGCTGGCCGGGAAACGATAATCGAGGCTCAGGTCGACGCCGCTGGTCTTTACCTTGCCGAGGTTGGCCAGTCCGGTGACGACGTGATCGATCGAGCCGTCGGCCTTGCGCACGATGCGTCCGGCGTAGGCCTGCGGGTCGGCGAAGATCGCCGCTTCGGGAAACTCGGCGATCTGGTTGGCGATCCTGATCCACCAGAAGTCCAGGCCGACGGAAAGGTCGCGCAGCGGCTGGTAGACCAGGCCCAGGGTAACGTTGCGCGCGGTTTCCGGTCGCAGGTCGGTATTGCCGCCGGTGGCGTTGTAGAACTGCTGGGCGCAGTCGCGGTTGGCGATGCCGCCCTGGCTCGGCTGGCCGCCGGCGCACAGGCGCGGGTCGTCGTAGTTGGCGCTGGTATAGGTGGTGAAGGTCGGGTTGTACAGTTCGTACAGCGACGGCGCACGGAAACCTTCGCTGTAGGCGCCGCGCAGGACCAACTGGCGGAACGGCTGGAAGCGGAACGAATATTTCGGGTTGCTGGTGCTGCCGAAGTCGCTGTACTTGTCGTGGCGGATCGCCGCGCTGAGTTCCAGGCTGTCCAGCACCGGCACGTTGAGTTCGGCGTACTGCGCCTTCAGGTTGCGCTCGCCGCTGACCGTGGCGGCGGGATCGACGCCGAGGCTCTGCACGTTGCCGGCGAAGTCCTGGATGTCCTGGTGGAACGCTTCCTTGCGGAACTCGCCGCCCAGCGCCAGGGCCGCCGGCCCGGCGCCGAACCAGTCGCCGATCTCCCGGCTGGCGCGGGCGTCCAGGCCCTTGACGCGGCCGACCGAGGTACGGAAGTCGCCGCTCAGGGCATGGCTGCCGAGGTAGGCGAGGCCGGCGTCGGTCTGCGGCCCGAACGGGTTCAGCGTCCCGTTGGCGATGCCGAGGGCGGCGGCGCGATCATCGACGTAGCCGCTGTGGATATGGTCGACCACCTTGTTCTGGTTGTACGAGGCGCCGATATCGTAGTCCCAGTCGGCGAACTGGCCGTCGAAGCCGAGCAGCAGGCGCTGGCCGGTGTTCTGCGAGGATTGCAGGCGCGGCCCGAGCACGCTCTGTCGCCAGTTGACCTCCACCGGCCGGCTCGGGTCGAGGACGAAGCCGCCGGGTCCGGGAGTGATGCCGTTGCCGGGATAGAAGGCGGTGCCGGGATCGATCTGCAGGCCGGTGAGGGTCCCTGGGCCGACCTGGGTAGCGTTGTCGTTGCGCGACCAGAAGTACTCCAGGCTGACGTTGTGCTCGTCGGCCAGCTTGCCGGTGGCGCGGCTGAACACCGAGGTCTTCTCGGTTTCCGGCACCAGGTCGAGGTAGCGCCACAGGCTCTGCCGGCAGATGCCGTTGCGCGGAATCAGGTCGGCGCCCTTGCAACAGCCGGCGGCCAGCGGATTGCTGGCGTTGGCGCCCTGGCTCCAGTTGCCGGGGAAGGCGGTTCCGGAACTGTAGTCGAGGCCGCGTCCCGGCTGGTAGTTGTAGGTGTAGCCACGGTCCTTGGCGCCGAGGCGCTCCTGCTTGTCGTAGTTGGCCACCGCGAAGACATTGAAGCGATCCTCCTCCAGCTCGCCGAAGCCCCAGCTAGCGCTGACGTTGCGCTGGTTGCCGCCGCCGTCGTGGGTGGGGGAGGCGTAGCCGCTGTCGAAGCGGCCTTCGTTCAGGCTCTTGCGGGTGATGAAGTTGATCACCCCGCCGATGGCATCGGTGCCGTACAGCGCGGAGGCGCCGTCGCGCAGCACCTCGACCCGGTCGATGGCGGCGAAGGGAATGGTGTTGAGATCCACCGCGGAGCCGTCGATGGCATTGTTCGCCAGGCGCCGGTCGTTGAGCAGCACCAGGGTCTTGTTCGCGCCGATTCCGCGCAGGTCGGCGAACGAGGCGCCGCCGGTGGCGCTGCCGACCGAGCGACTGGAGTTGTATACGCCCTGGTTGCCGGAAAGCCGGCCGATCAGTTCCTCGGTGCTGGTCACGCCCTGTTGGCGCAGCTCCTCGGCGCGCAGGACGCTGATCGGCACCGCGGTTTCCGCATCGACCCGGCGGATCGCGCTGCCGGTCACCTCGATTCGTTGCAACTGGGCCGTGGGCGGGTCGACAGGCGCCTGTTCCTCCGCCGCGGCGGCGCTGCCGGGAGCGAGCTGCAGGGCCAGCAGCAGGGCGGCGCCCAGCGGCGCGTCGGTGTGGAGCGATCGGTGCATGGTCGGGGCATCCCTTGTTCCGGTGTGTCCAGGGATGTCCGTCGAGCCGGGGGATTTTCCAGGGACGGCTTAGACCTTTGCGCCATGAGTTTATGTCCGCTGGGAACAAGCCCTGCCGTCGCGCCTTTCGTCGGCGGGCCGGAGCGGCAGAACCAGTCCCCTCTGCCGAGGTCGAAAAGCAGGCGTCGCGGCGGTGCTGCGGCGTCCTTTCTTCAGCTACATTTTTCTTTCAGCAGTCGTTCCCATCATCCAGGGCAGCACCCAAGGGGCAGATCATGGCTCGCACCACTCCCATCGAGCTCTATCGCAACATCGGCATCGTCGCCCACGTCGACGCCGGCAAGACCACGACGACCGAGCGGATCCTCTTCTACACCGGCGTCAACCACAAGATGGGCGAGGTCCATGACGGCGCGGCGACCATGGACTGGATGGTCCAGGAGCAGGAGCGCGGCATCACCATCACCTCGGCGGCGACCACGGCCTTCTGGCAGGGCTCGACCAAGCAGTTCCCGCACCGCTATCGCTTCAACATCATCGACACCCCCGGCCACGTCGACTTCACCATCGAGGTGGAGCGCTCGCTGCGCGTGCTCGATGGCGCGGTGGTGGTGTTCAGCGGCGCCGACGGGGTCGAGCCGCAGTCCGAGACGGTCTGGCGCCAGGCCAACAAGTACCATGTGCCGCGCCTGGCCTACGTCAACAAAATGGATCGCCAGGGCGCCGATTTCCTCCGCGTGGTCGCGCAGATCAAGCAACGCCTGGGCCATGTCCCGGTGCCGATCCAACTGGCGATCGGCGCGGAGGAAAACTTCAGCGGGCAGATCGACCTGGTGAAGATGAAGGCCATCTACTGGAACGATGCCGACCAGGGCACCAGCTACCGCGAGGAGGAGATCCCGGCGGAGCTGCGGGCGCTGGCCGAGGAGTGGCGGGCGCACATGGTCGAGGCCGCCGCCGAGGCCAACGACGAACTGATGAACAAGTATCTGGAAGGCGAGGAACTGAGCATCGAGGAGATCAAGGCCGGGCTGCGCCAGCGGACCCTGGCCAACCAGATCGTACCGGCGGTGCTCGGCTCCTCGTTCAAGAACAAGGGCGTGCCGCTGGTGCTCGACGCGGTGATCGACTATCTCCCGGCTCCGTCGGAAATCCCGGCGATCAGGGGCACCGACCCGGACGACGAAGAGAAGCACGACGAGCGCCATGCGGACGACGACGAGCCTTTCTCGGCGCTGGCGTTCAAGATCGCCACCGACCCCTTCGTCGGCACCCTGACCTTCGCCCGCGTGTATTCCGGGGTGCTGACTTCCGGCGACGCGGTGCTCAACTCGGTGAAAGGCAAGAAGGAGCGGGTCGGGCGGATGGTGCAGATGCACGCCAACCAGCGCGACGAGATCAAGGAAGTGCGCGCCGGCGACATCGCCGCGCTGATCGGCATGAAGGACGTGACCACCGGCGACACCCTGTGCGCCATCGACAAGCCGATCATCCTCGAACGCATGGACTTCCCCGATCCGGTGATCTCGGTGGCGGTGGAACCGAAGACCAAGGCCGACCAGGAGAAGATGGGCATCGCCCTGAGCAAGCTGGCCCAGGAAGACCCGTCGTTCCGCGTGAAGACCGACGAGGAGACCGCGCAAACCATCATTTCCGGGATGGGCGAGTTGCACCTGGACATCATCGTCGACCGCATGCGCCGCGAGTTCAGCGTCGAAGCCAATATCGGCAAGCCGCAGGTGGCCTATCGCGAGACCATCCGCAACACCTGCGAGATCGAGGGCAAGTTCGTCCGCCAGTCCGGCGGCCGCGGCCAGTTCGGCCATTGCTGGATCCGCTTCGCTCCGGCCGACGAGGGGCAGGAAGGCCTGGAGTTCCACAACGAGGTGGTCGGCGGGGTGATTCCCCGAGAGTTCATCCCGGCGATCCAGAAGGGCATCGAGGACCAGATGCAGAACGGCGTGCTCGCCGGCTACCCGCTGATCGGCCTGAAGGCGACGGTGTACGACGGCTCCTACCATGACGTCGACTCCAGCGAGATGGCGTTCAAGATCGCCGCCTCGATGGCCACCAAGCAACTCTCGCAGAAGGGCGGAGCGGTGCTCCTGGAGCCGGTGATGAAGGTCGAGGTGGTGACCCCGGAGGACTACATGGGCGATGTGATGGGCGACCTCAACCGCCGGCGTGGCCTGATCCAGGGCATGGAGGATACTCCGGCGGGCAAGGTGATCCGTGCCGAGGTCCCGCTGGGCGAAATGTTCGGCTATGCCACCGACGTGCGCTCGATGTCCCAGGGGCGCGCGAGCTACTCGATGGAGTTCGTCCGCTATGCCGAGGTACCGGCCAGCGTGGCCGAGGCGATCATCGCCAGGCAGGGCCGCTGAGAGCCGCCGCGCGCCGCCGAGGCCAGCGGCGGCGCGCGCCTTTGCGGGAGCGGCAGCCGCATCTTCGGCGCCGATGCGCTTGCCAAGCGGGGTTTTTGACGCCCCCTGGATGCTTAACTATAAGACAGTGACCAAGGCCCGCACCTATACGGTCACAAGGATGGCGAATCGATGCTTGCTTCAGCGATTGCCAGCGGTACCGCAGTCTCCCAGGTCTCCAAGCATCTCCTAATGTTCCTGGCCGCCCTTTTCCTCGCCCTCGGTGCATGCGGCTGGGCGATCCTGCACATCGCCAGGCACCAGGACGACATCGCCATCGAGCAGAGCCATTTCTACGTGGAAAAGGCGCTGCAGAATCGCCGGGAAAATTCCGAGCAGTTCTCCACCACCTATTCCTTCTGGACCGATGCTTACGTCTATCTGGGAAACCGGGTCGACGTGGACTGGGCCTTCACCAAGAACAACCTCGGCTCGGTGCTCTACACCACCAACGGCTACGACGGCGTCTTCGTCATCGACGACCGTGGCACTCGCTACGCCATGCTCGAGGGCGAGCTTTCCGAACGCTCGCTGGCCGACTCGCTGAACGCCGACACCGGGGACATCCTCCGCTCCGCACGCCGTGCCGCGGTGGACGAAGCGGCGATCAGCCGCTACGTCGACTTCGACGGCGCACCGGCGATCCTGGTTGCCTCGGCGATCAAGCCCACCAGCGATCATGCGCCCATCGACCTGGCCAAGGCCTCGGTGATGGTCTTCGTCGACCGGCTGACCCCGGCGAAGCTGGCCAAGCTCGGCGGCGACTACGGCATCGCCAACCTGCACCTGCTGGCCGGCGGCGCGGCGGGCGACAAGGAAAGCCTTGCCCTGGAGGGCACTCCCCATCGCCTGGCCTGGGTGTCGTCGCGTCCGGGTAGCGCCATGCTGCGGGAGACCGCGTTGCCGCTGCTGGGAATCTTCGTGCTCGCCGCCGGGCTGCTGTTCTGGCTGAGCCGCAGCGCCGTGCTCAACGCCCGCGCGGTGGATCGCCAGCAGAAGGTCCTGAAACGCAGCAACCAGGCCCTGCTGGCCAGCGAGGAACGTTTCAAGTCGATAGCCGAGGCGGCCTCGGACTGGATCTGGGAAGTCGACGGGCATTTCGTCTTCACCTATCTCTCCGTGCGCTTCCGCGACGTCACCGGCTACCAGCCGGAAGCCTGGATCGGGCGGCGGCTGGACGAGTTGCTGGATAGCGATACGGTGAACATCGTCAAGTGGCTGGAAGGGCTGCCCGATGCCGGTGCGCCGTCCAGCCTGGTCTGCGCTTTCCGCGACAGCCAGGGCCAGGCGCGGATCGGCAAGCTGAGCGCCAGCGCGATCCGCAACGGCGTCGCCAGCGGCTATCGCGGCACGGCGGCCGACATCACCGACGAAGTCGAAGCCCATGCGAAGATCCAGCATCTGTCCCTGCACGATGCCCTGACCGGCCTGCCGAACCGCAACAAGCTGTTCCAGTTCCTCGAACGCCTGCTGGCGGAAAAGGCTGGCAAGTCGCCGGTAGCGGTACTGATGCTCGACCTCGACCGCTTCAAGCCGATCAACGACCAGCACGGCCATCCCGCCGGCGATGCGGTGCTCTACGCCATCGCCGAACGGCTGCGCGCCTCGACCCGCGACCAGGACATGGTTGCCCGGCTCGGCGGCGACGAGTTCGTGGTGGTCAGTACCCACGTGTCGTCGAAGCTGGAAATCGAGAAGTTCTGTAGCCGGCTGATCGACGTGATCAACCGCGAGGTCGCCTACGAAGGGCACAGCTTCCATGTCGGCGCCAGCATCGGCGTGGCCCTGGCGCCGGAGCACGGCGGCGATCCGCGCGGCCTGCTGCGTTGCGCCGACGTGGCGATGTACGAGGCCAAGGCCGCGGGGCGCAATACCTGGCGTTTCTACTTGGAAGCGATGGACTCCCATCTCGCCGAGAAGAAGCTGCGCGAGACCGAGTTGCGCGCCGCCTTGCAGAACGGCGAGTTCGAGTTGTACTACCAGCCGCGTTTCCTGGCGCAGGAACAGACGATCGCCTCGGCGGAGGCGTTGATCCGCTGGAACCATCCGCGCCGCGGGCTGATCGGCCCGGACGAGTTCATCGGCCTGGCGGAAGAAAGCGACCTGATCGTGCAGATCGGCAACTGGGTGCTGCGCGAGGCCTGCGCCACCGCCGCCAGCTGGCCAGGCGAGGTGATGGTCTCGGTGAACGTGTCGCCGGCGCAGTTCATGACCGGCGATATCGTCTGGCAGGTGCGCGAGGCGCTGCGCCTGGCCCGCCTGGATGCTCGCCGGCTGGAGCTGGAGGTGACCGAGAACGTCATGCTCAACGATGTCGATGGCGCGCTGCGGACCATGACGGCCCTCAAGGAGCTGGGCGTCCGCCTCAACATGGACGACTTCGGTACCGGCTATTCCTCGCTCGGCTACCTGCGCACCTATCCCTTCGACAGCATCAAGATCGACAAGCGCTTCGTCGCCAGCATGGAGAAGACCGGGCGCGACCGTTCGATCGTGCAGGCCATCATCAATCTCGGCAACGCCCTGAACCTGCGGGTCACCGCCGAGGGCGTGGAGACCGAAGGGCAGATGCACATCCTGCGCGACGAGCAATGCCACGAACTGCAAGGGTTCCTGCTCAGCCGACCGCTGGATGCGCAGCGCCTGCGCGATCTGCTGGAGCGCGAGGCGGGGCAGACCCAGGCGCCCCAGGTTTCCGCCGAAGGCCATGCTGCGCGCCGGCCTTGAGCGGGCGTCAGAAGGGCGCACGCGGTGCCTCGGCGACCCTCGGTTCAGCGATCGCCCTGCGTATGGTTCAGAAAATGCTGAACTGATTATTTGACCTGACTGATTCCCTTCCCGTCTTCGCTTGCCGACACTCCGTCCTTCCCATGGCCTTGTGCCAGGGCCGCCGGCCGGAATGTCTGCTTCCGGCGAGCGATAACAAGAATGACGAGGAAGCCGCATGAGCAATAACAACGAGGCGTCACGCCCGAAGATCGAAGTGCGTTCGATCGATTACGTTCCCCGCCACGAGCGTCACGGCAAGGTCTGGCACCAGGCGCCGTTCTGGTTCACCGGCAATTTCGTACTCACCACCATGGTCACCGGCTTCACCGGGCCGGCCCTCGGCCTGGGGGCGCTGTACTCGATCCTGGCGATCGTCCTCGGCGTCTGCTTCGGCACCTTCTTCATGGCCTTCCATGCCAACCAGGGCCCGCGCATGGGCTTGCCGCAGATGATCCAGTCGCGTGCCCAGTTCGGCCTGCGCGGGGCCATCGTGCCGTTCGCCGCGGTGGTCTTCGTCTATATCGGTTTCAACGTGTTCAACGTGATCCTCGCCACCGACGCGATCAACACCGTGCTGCCGGGACACCGCGCGCCCTGGTACGTCCTGCTGATCGGCGTGGCGGTGTTGCTCGCCATCGTCGGCCACGACCTGCTGCATACCGTGCAGCGCTGGCTGACCTACGTGATGATCGCGGTGTTCGGCGTCCTCACCGTCAGTGCGCTGCGCAGCCTCGAAGCGGACGCGGCGCTGGGCGGTACGCCGGCGTTCTCCTGGAGCGCGTTCCTGGTCCAACTGTCGGCCGCCGCCGGCTACCAGATCAGCTATGCGGTCTACGTCTCCGACTACTCCCGCTACCTGCCGCACGAAACGCCGACCCGCAAGGTGATCTTCTGGACCTACCTGGGCGCCGCCGGTTCGGCGCTCTGGCTGATGTCGCTGGGCGCATTCCTGGCCTCGGCATTGCCGGCGCCGGACGCCATCGGCAGCGTGCGCGAGGTGGGCAACCGGCTGTATCCCGGCTTCGGCACCTTCACCGTGCTGATCGCCGTCCCGGCCCTGGTGGGGATCATGGCGGTCAACTGCTATGGCGCCATGCTCACCAGCCTCAGCGCCATCGATGCCTTCCGCAAGGTCACTCCGACCCTCAACCTGCGCGTCACCGGGATCGGCGTGATCGCCCTGGTGGTATTCGGCGTGGCCCTGTCGATCCCGGAAAGCTACCTGGGCAGCTTCAACACCTTCGTCCTGCTGATGCTGTACTTCCTGGTGCCCTGGACCGCGGTCAACCTGGTGGACTTCTACTTCGTGCGCAACGGTCACTACGCGATCAGCGAAATCTTCAATCCCGAAGGCATCTACGGTCACTGGGGCCGACCGGGGTTGAGCGCCTACCTGGCCGGGTTGCTGGCGATGGTCCCGTTCATGTCCCTGAGCTTCTACAGCGGTCCCTTCGCCGTGGCGCTGGGCGGCGCCGACGTCGCCTTCGTGGTCGGCCTGCTGGTGGCCGGCGCGGTCTATGCCTTCATGTGCCGGGCCCTGGACCTGGAGGCGGAACGACGGCTCGCCACCCTCGGCGAGCGCCTGCTGGAAGAGGGGGGCGCCTGATGGCCAAGGTTACCGTCGCCTGTTGCCAGATCGCTCCGCGGATCGGCGCACAGGAGCACAACCTGCGCCTGGCCGAGCGGGCGATCCGCGAGGCCGCACGGCGCGGCGCCAACGTCGTGGTGCTGCCCGAGCTGGCCGCCAGCGGCTACGTTTTCGCCGATCGCGGCGAAGCCCTGGCCCTGGCGGAAACCCGCGACGGACCGAGCCTGGGGTTGTGGAAAGCGCTGGCAGGCGAACTCGACCTGGTCATCGTCGGCGGCTTCTGCGAACGCCTCGACCCGCAGCGAGTGGCGAACAGCGCGGCGCTGGTGGACGCCGACGGCGTGCGGGCGATCTATCGCAAGGCCCACTTGTGGAACGAGGAAAGCGGCATCTTCGAGGCCGGCGAGCAGCCACCGCCGGTGGTCGCTACCCGCTTCGGGCGAATCGCGGTGATGGTCTGCTACGACCTGGAGTTTCCCGAATGGGTGCGCCTGCCGGCGCTGTCCGGCGCGCAACTGCTCTGCGCGCCGGTGAACTGGCCGGCGGCGCCGCGTCCCGAGGGCGAGCGGCCGGCGGAAGTGGTCAGGGTGCAGGCCAATGCCTCGGTCAACCGCCTGTTCATCGCCGCCTGCGACCGCTGCGGGCAGGAACGCGGGGTTGACTGGGTGGGCGGCTCGGTGATCGTCGACGCCGACGGCTACCCGCTGGACGGGCCGCTGCAGGGCGAGGCGGGTATGCTGCTGGCCCGTCTCGACCTTGCCGAGGCCGACGAGAAACGCATCAGTGCGCACAACCACGTGCACCGCGACCGGCGACCCGAGCTGTATTGAGCGCGCGATACCCTGGGCGCGGCAAAGCGACCCCGGTGTTTGCCGGCGGCCGGACGCAGCTGGGCGAATGAAAAAGGGCGCGGGCCAGTATCGGCGCCGCGCCCTTTTGCCGGAGGAGAACCTTATTCCAGTTCGGCTGCGCTCTCTTCCTGGCGCTTCAACCCGGTATGACTGATGGCGTGCAGAGCGGTATTGAACTGCACGGTCTCGTTGAAACCCTTGACGATCTGCGCCAGCTTCTCGCGGGCGCTTTCCAGCTTCTTGAAGCGCTCGCCGAGTTCCAGGCTGCGCTGCTGGACGCTGGCTTCGCGCTTTTCCAGTTCGGCCTGGCGCAGGTTCTGCTGGCTGCGCAACTCTTCGAGGCGTTCCTGCTCGATCTGCAGTACTTCGGCTCGCCGCGCGCTGCTGCGCTCGCGGGCTTCGACGCTTTCCGCGAGTTGTTGCAGGGCCGCGCTGCGCTCGGCGAGGAGACGGTTGCTCTGCTCGGTTTCCCGCTCCAGCGCCTGGCGGTCGTCCTGCAGGCGCTTGTGCCACTGCCGGAGCTGCTTTTCCTTTTCCTGCAATTGCCGCTCCTTCTCGTGCAGTTGCGTCTGGAGCGACTCCAGCGACTCCTGCTGCTTGAGCGCTTCCTGCTTCTGCTGGCTCAGTTGCTGGGCCATGCCGGCGAGGTCGGCCAGGGTGCCCTGCACGTCCTGTAGCAGATGCTCGGTATCGTTGCCGATATCGAGCGCGGTATCCGTATCCACGTGGGCTTCATCCTCGGGTTGGCGAATGACGGCGGCGGCCTGGGTGGGCGCCTCTCTGGCGTTGGCCCCGCCCTCGGCGCCGGCCAGGCGTGCGGGCGGCACCCGGAGGCGCAGCGACAGGCTGGGGACCCTGGCCGATACCGGTTCCGGCGCGGGTGCGGCGAGGGGGGAGGGGCTCGGGGGCATGGAGGATTCCTCGGCGGCGTCTGGTGACGGAAGGTTGGCGCTGCCCGTGGCGTCGGCGGCGTGCAGCGCGGGGTGGAGCATCTGCGCCAGGTCGGCAAGCTCCTCGCGAAGATGACTGGCGTTGTCGACGAAGGCGCCGATGGCCTCGGCATCCGCTACCTTGGCGGACTGCTCCGCTTTCGCCGCGAACTCGGCTGGCGCCCCACCCTCGGGCGCTGCCGTTTCCGCCTCCGGCCGCGGCTCGGGCTCGACGCATCCGGCCTCGGTGACGGTTTCGTCTTCCGCCGCCTCGGGCTCGTCGATGGGCTCCGCCGGCCCGTCCGTGGTCTCGTCCGCATCGTCTTCGGCGAGGACATCGGGAGCGGCGTCTTCGAAAAGGGCCTCCTGGACGAGCGGCGGGACTTCCGCGCAGGGTTCCTCGCCATCCAGGGCGGGGCCGTAGCCATGGGGGGACTCGAAGGTGACGAGCTTCATCACCCATTCGCGTTCGAGCACCAGGGAGCGGTGTTCTTCCCGCCGCGAAGGGGCGATGGCCGCGTCCTGCAGGTCGATGAGGTGGTAGGCCAGATCGCTGGTCCGGCGGTTGCCGGTGGTGGCTTCGCGGACCAGTTGGCGGAACACCTGGATGGCCGCCTCGCAGGCCTCGTCGGTGTCGAGACGGCCCAGGCGGAAGCCGTCGTCGGTCTTGAACAGGGAGGCGATGTAGACGCGCGAGTCGTTTTCGTCGACCTGTTCGTTGAGGCTGTAGGCGATGAAGTTGCGGTCGCTGGCGGGAATGGCGAAACCACACAACAAGGCCGCATTCAGTTCCGTCTGCTCGGCAGTTTCCACACTGATGGTTCGAAGAAGCATAAGCCCTGGAGATCCCGTTGGTGCTTGAAAGGTGTAACGGGCGAGGGTACCGGGAGCTATGGGCGAGGTAACTTGGACGAGTCCTATTGCCTTGTAAGAAAAATCTTGAAGATTTTACTGCGCACCGTGCCCAGCACACCGCGCAGGCTCGTCCGCTCGTACGGGGGCGGCGCGCTTCAGCGATCCGCCATCAGGACGACGATGGCCTCGGCGACGAAGTCGGCATTGCGCTCCAGGGTCTGCAGGTGGTTCATGACGACATCGTAGGTTTCGCCGCCTTCATGGCGCTTCGCCCAGATCGCCAGCTCCTCCAGGGCCATGCCGAGGGCACTCTGGTTCTGGTTGAGACGGCAGAGCAGGGCGACAGTCAGGTCGTGATCCAGCATGGCGGTACTCCTGATCCTGAAAAACTCAGCGTAGCCCCCCTGGCGCTCCGCCGACACGGAAGCGGTTCACGAAAAGACGAAGCGGTTCAGCCGCTGCCGACGGGGTGGCCTGCGTTCGTGGCCGGTGCCCACGGCGCAGCGCTTTCGATAGCCCCCGGCAGCTTCGGACCGACCTGGCAAGGGGACCTATCCGAACGGCGAGGGTGGCCCGCGGTGGTGGCGCGCCGCATGGCCAGTTTCCCATGCCGCCTGGCTATACTGGCGGCGCGGGAACAAGACGCCGTCCATGAAGAGCGTCCCGGACCCGAACGTCGCGCTTCCTGTCATCTCCGCTACCTATCTTTCGTTCTTCTGCCGCGAAACGGCTTTCGGATGAAGGCGGCCGGCGGTCGCTCGTCGCGCCGTCCCGGGGTTTCCCTGTCCGTGCCGATCCGACCCGTGTTGCCAGCGAGGGGTATGTACGCAATGTCCGTGACCGATGCCAGTTTCCCGATCATCAACTGGTCGAAGGCGATGCCTTCGTTGCGCCAGCTGATGTATTTCGCCTGTGTCGCCGAGTACGGCAGCATCGGCCAGGCCGCCGAGGTGCTGCACGTTTCGCAGCCGTCGCTGTCGCGGCAGATCCAGGCGCTCGAAGTGCACATCGGCGAGGCGCTGTTCGTCCGCGGTCCGGCCGGGGTGAGCCTGACCGAGGTGGGCAGGGTGGTGCATTGCCGCGCGGTGAAGATCATCGCCGAGGCCAAGGCGCTGACCCGCGACATCGGCGACGGCGACGACCGCCAGTTGCACATCGGTTTCAGTCGCTACCTCGATCCCGGCTGGTCCGGCGAGCTGGCCCGGCAACTGAAGGAAGCGCGGGTGTGCAGCGCCGTTTCGCCATCCTGGGCGCCATCGCTGGACCTGCTCAGCCTGGTCCGCGAGTCGTCCCTGGACGCGGCGATCATCGGCGCGCCGCCGAAGGTGGTGCGTGAATACGAGTTGATGGAGATCGGCAGCTACGAGCACGTCATCGCCCTGTCGGAAACCCTGCACCGGCGACTGGCGCCCGACTGGTCGCTGAACGACCTGATCGGCGAGCCGCTGCTGGTACCGAAGGACTCGCTGTTTCCCGCCTACAGCCAGTTCATGAACGATGCGATGGATGCCGCCGCCTTCGCGCCCCGGCGCAGCGTGCGGCCGAACGACCTGAGCATTCTCCTGGCCCAGGTCGCCAGCGGCGACGGCTTCGCCTTCCTGCCGTTGTCGCTGACCAAGTTCGCCTATCCGGGGGTGGCCTTCACCGCTCTGCCGGCGGCGGTCAACGAAGGCTTCCGCCTGCCGGTGGGGCTGGCGGTGTCGCCGACTTCGCGGCTTCGCGCCAGCGAAACCCAGTTCGAATGCTTCGTCGAGACCGCGCGGCGGGTCGCCGCCGGTTGAGGGACGCGGCCGGGAGCGCCGGCCGCGCGAGGGGCTTCAGAGGGTCTTCATGTACTCGACCAGGGCGCGGCGCTGCTGCTCGTTGAACTGCGCGTTGCCGTAGTCGTGGCCGCCATTGGCGTTGCCCGGCTTGCCGCTGTCGAAGAGGAAGCGGTTGGCGCCGCCGGCATCGGTGATGTAGCCGACGTTGACCGGGTCGAACTCGACGCTGCCGGTATAGAAGGTCCGCGGCCGCAGGTCCGGCGGCAGCAGCAGGTCGTAGAGGGTCGCCACCGAGCCGTTGTGCAGGTAGGGCGGGCTGGCCCAGATACCGTTCAGCGGGCGCGCCTTGTAGGCCATCAGGTCGCTGGTCATCGCCAGGCACTGCTCCAGGCGCCGGGCCTTGTCGCTGCCGGCCGCGACGTTTTCGGCCAGGAGCAGGGCGCCTGGCGCGTCCGCGGCGGTCGCTTCGACGCTGTCGGCGTCGGGGCTGTCCGGCACCGGACTGATCAGCGGCGGCAACTGCCCGTCGAAGATGCCCAGGGCGGCGGTCTGGAAGGCACCCAGGGCGACGCTCAGGCCGCGCGCGGCCAGGGCCTGGACCACCACTTCCTGGAGCACGTCCACCGCATAGGCCTGCTTGCCGTAGAAACCGCGCTGGCCGGTGCCGACGAAGGACAGGTAGGGCTTGCCGCGCACGTAGCCGGTCTTCAGTTGGGCGATGCTGTTGCAGGCGGTCCACGGGTCGGTGCCGATCGGCGCGACCTCTCCGCGCGCCTGCAGGTGGGTGAGCACGGTCTTCACCGGGGTCCGCAGGTCGTTGCGGTCCAGCGGCGTGTGGCAACTGGAGCAATGTTGCCGGTACAGCTCGCGGCCCTCGGCGACCCTGGTCGGCTCCGGGGCGCCGAACAGCTGGTTCGGCCAGGCCGGCGGCTTCAGTTGGCCGAGCTGGTCTTCGATGCGGATCAGGTTGTCGACGTTGATGCTCGACGGGTAGCCGATGTGCAGCGCCGACTGGATCGGGCTGAGCACCTTGACGTCGGCGAATACCCCGACCGCCTCGCCGGCGTTGCGCGCCAGGGCGCCGACGTCGAACTTGCGGTTGTCGATCTCGACCACGTTGATGTGGTTCGGGTTGAAGCCGGTCCACTGTACGCGGTCCAGCTGCGGTACGTTCCACAGGAACGGATAGCTCACGGGGGCGTCCTCGGCGCCGTAGATCTGCTCGTCGGCATGCAGTTCGTAGCCCACCGAGTTGAAGATCGAACCGATGGCGTCCAGGCGGCCCGGGCCGAACTCGGGATCGTGCGGCAGGTTGAAGTGCGAGCCGTCGCGCAGGCGCACGATGGTGGCGTCCAGGGCTGCCTGCAGGCGTGCCTTGTTGGCGTCGTTGTAGCCGCTGACCAGGCCATCGGCGCCGAGCACCTTGCGGGCGAAGCGCTCGAACTTGGCGGTGTCGGCGCGGGTGCTCTGCAGGGCGCCGAGGATCTCCAGCTGGAAGCCGGCGAGGTCGCCCATGGTCTGCCCGCCGTAGACGGTCAGCTGGGTGCCCTGGTAGCTGATGTGCGAAGTGTGGCACATGCTGCAGGTCGGTCCGACCCAGGGTTCCCTGGAGCCCTGCAGGGCTTTCCAGCGCAGCTTGGTGAAGGTCAGGTCGCTGTCGTCGCTGCGGTCGACCGCGTAGCCCTGCACCACCTTCACGCTGGAACCGCCGAGGGTGTGCGGGACATAGCCGTACTGGCGGATCAGCGCATCGGACATCAGCGGTTCTTCGCTGGCGCGCTGCTCCAGCGCCACCAGCCAGGCCAGCGGCAGCATCCGCGAGCCCTGGCCGGCTTCCAGCCAGGCGGTCTTCTGGGTCTGGTTCCAGCCCTGGTCGAGGTCGACGCCGCTGTCGTCGGCGAATGCCGGGGCACCGGCGAGGACGGAAAGGATGGCAAGGCTGAGTCGCGATAGGGTCATCGGGCGGTTCTCTCTATTGGGCATGTGGGCGGGGCCGGCTCACAGGGTCTTGAGGTATTCGAGCAGCGCCAGGCGCTGGCTTTCGTCGTACTCGCGGGCGAAGTCGTGGCCGGCGTTGGAGTTGCCTTCCAGGTGGGTGTCGAAAAGGAAGGCGTTGTCCGGGCCGGGCGCGGTGAGGTAGCCGACCCGGCTCGGATCGAACTCGTGGCTGCCGGTGTAGAAGGTGGCCGGCCGTTGCTCCTGGGGCAGCAGCAGGTCGTACAGCGACGGCACCGAACCGTTGTGCAGGTAGGGTGCGGTGGCCCAGATGCCGTTCAGCGGGCGAGCGATGTAGCCGAGGAATGGATGCTCGGTATTCAGGCAGTAGTCCTTGCGCGCACTCTTGTCGGTGGGGACTTCGCCGGCGGTGAGGCTCTGCGCCTGGCTGTCGGCAGGGGCGGCGCCGGCCAGCAGCAATTGTCCGGCGGGCACCGCTTGCAGGCTGTCGGAGCCGGGCAGGGTCTGCTGCCCGGTGACGATGGCGTGGATGATCTCGGCGATGCCGTCGGCCAGCTGGCCTTTCTTGCCGAGCATGATCTGGAACACCTCGGGGACCTGCATGTCGCCGATCTTCGAAGTCCGCCCGACGATGCCGACGCCGCTGGGGGTGCCGAGGGACGGTCGGAACAGGCCGAAGTAGTTGCCGCTGGGGCTGCTGAAGGTGAAGGTGTTGCAGGCCATCCACGGGTCGGTGCCGATCGGCGCGTCGTCGCCATGGGCCTTCAGGCGCACCTGGCGGACCTTGATCGGGGTTTGCAGGTCGTCGCGGCCGATGCTCGCATGGCAGGCCGCGCAGTTCTCCTCGTAGAGGCGCTTGCCCTGGGCCAGCCTGGCGCTGTCCGGGGCGCCGAACAGCTGGCTCGGCCAGGCCGGCGCCTTGAGCTTGTGGATCAGGCCCTCGACACGGGTCAGGTTGTCCACGCGGATGCTCGATATATAGCCCTCCAGGCCGGACAGCGGATGGCTGACCACGTCGCCGTAGTCGCCCTGGACCACACCGATGTCGCCGGCCAGGTAGCCGAGGTCGAAGACCTGGCCGTTGAGGTCGAGGACCTTGACGTTGGGCACGAATCCGCTGGATTGCAGCTTGTCCATCTGCAACGTGTGCCACAGTGCCGGGAAGCTGGTCGGCGCGTCGGTCGGGTTCGCTTGCAGATGGCGGGCGCCGGAGTTGATTGCCGCGCGGTTGAGTGACTGGCCGGTGGCGTCGAGGCGCCCCGGGCCGGGTTGCAGGTCGGTCGCGGACATGCTCAGCAGGGTGTCGATCAGCGCCGCGCGTTTGACCAGGGCGGCCTTCAGCAGCTCGCGGTTGGCCGGGCTGTCCTCGCTGCCGAGGACGTTGCCGGCGAAGCGCGCGAACTTGTCGCCGTCGTCGCTGGTGCGGCGCAGCGCGGCGAGCACTTCGTCGAAGATCGCCTGGACGTTGGCCAGGGTGGCGCCGGCGTCGACGGTCAGTTCGCTGCCGCGGTAACTGATGTCGGTGGAGTGGCAGCCGGCGCAATTCAGCCCGACCCAGGGTTCGCTGGACGACTGGCGGGCTTTCCAGCGCAGGCGGGTGTCGGAGAACTGGCTGTCGTCCTGCTGGTCGAGGGCGAAGCCGCGCGGCAGGCGCAGTTCGCCGCCTTGCCAGTTGCGCAGGGGAAAGCCGAGGCGCCGGGCGTTGTCTTCGGAGAACAGGCGCTCCTCGCTGTCCGGACGCTCCAGCGCCTGGGCCCAGGCCAGCGGCAGCAGCCGTGAACCGAGCGAGGCGTCGTACCAGGAGGCGCGTTGCTCGGCGTTCCAGCCTTGCTCGAGCTGGATTTCGGTGGCGACGGCAGGGCTGCCGGCGGCGGCCAGTGCGGCGGCCAGCAGGACCCGCGAAAAGGTCGGATGCATCGTGTTCCCCTCATGGCTGACGACGTCTGCGTCCCCACAGGGCAGAGCGATGCAGTGCGCTCGATGGCTGGGCGTGCCGCCACTTCGTCCCTGACGGGAGCGCGCCGGCCGCGGCGCGCCGCGGGCCGGAACGTCCGGTTGGGCACTACGCTACGGAGTCGCGGCGGCCGGCGGGTAATGCTTTTTGTGCGACGGAAAAGGTATGGGAAACGGAACCGCCCGGTCCGGAAAGGGCGCGCCGGTCGGGCTTCGCCGTGCGCGCCAGGTTCGCAGGGCGGAGAGCGCCTAGGGCGTTGCCCGTTCTATCGGACAATCCCTGCCGGGCTTGCGGACGAAGACCAGGTAGAGTGCGCTGAGCAGCGCGAGGAACGGCACGCCGAAGACCAGGGTCATGCGGAACGCCTCGGTGAAGAAGGTGGTGACCAGGATCGCCGCCATCAGCGCCAGGCCGAGCAATGTCGACCAGGGCGCCAGGCGCATGCGGAAGGCCAGCGGCGCGCCGCCGTGGCGGGCGCGGTGGCGGCGGAAGCAGAGGTGGGTGAAGAAGATCATCAGCCAGGTGAAGAGGGCGCCGAACATCGACACCGCCATCATCAGGGTGAAGGACTGCTCGGGGTAGACCAGGTTGAGCAGGGTCGCCAGGGCGATACCGACGCTCGACAGCAGCAGCGCGTTCAGCGGCACGCCCTGGCGGCTCAGTTCGCCGAGGCCCTTCGGCGCGTGCCCCGCGCGCGACAGGCTGAACATCATCCGGGTGGTGATGTAGAGCTGGCTGTTCATCGCCGACAGCGCGGCCACCAGCACCACGAAGTTCATCACCCCGGTGGCGCCGGGCAGGCCGATCGCCTGCATCACCGTGACGAACGGGCTCTGGCTCTGCCCGGCCTGGTCCCAGGGGACGATGGCGAGCATCAGCGCCAGGGTCAGCAGGTAGAACACCACCAGGCGCACGATGGTCGAGCGGAACGCCGACTTCACCGCCTGTTCCGGATGCTCGGCCTCGGCGGCGGCGACCGCGATCATCTCCACGCTGAGATAACTGAAGATCGACACCACCACGGCGATCCACATGCCTTTCAGGCCGTGCGGGAAGAAGCCGCCGTGGGCGCTGTAGTTGTGCACGCCGTAGGCCGGGTTGGCGGAGCCGAACACCAGGTAGGCGCCGAGCAGGATGAAGGCGACGATGGCGGCGATCTTCAGTGTCGAGAAGCAGTATTCGAAGTTGCCGAAGGCTTTCACGCTGCTGGCGTTCAGGCCGATCAGCAGGGTCGAGAAGGAGATGATCCAGACCCATTCCGGGATACCGGCGAACCAGTACTTCATGTACATGGCCACCGCCGTGACCTCGGTGCCCACCGCCAGGACGATGGCCGCCCAGTAGGCGTAGCGCACCAGGAACCCGGCCAGCGGGCCGACGTAGTGCTCGGCGAAGGCGCCGAACGAGCCGGGGGTGGCATGGGCCACGGTCATTTCCGCCAGGCAGCCCATCAGCAGCAGGGTGATCAGCGCGCCGATGGCGTAGCTGAGCAGGACGCTGGGGCCGGCGAAACCGATGGCGAAGGCGCTGCCCATGAACAGGCCGGTGCCGATGGCGCCGCCGATGGCGATCATGCTCATCTGCGCGGCCGAGAGCCGCCGTTGCAGGCCCTGTTCGCGGCGCGAGATGGCCTCGAAGCCCTGGGGGTCGTTCATCTGGATGTCCTCTGGAATCTTATTGGGGTTCTTATGAATTGCCGAGGGAACGTCGGTGGCGATGTGCGGGTGCCGGTCGCGGGCTCCTGTGCGCGAGAGCGGTGGGTGTTCGCGGGCCGCCCCGGGAATACCGGCGCGGCCCGCGCGAGCGGGGCTCAGGTCACCTTGTGCCGGACCTGGTAGCGCGGCTCTTTCCAGGCTTCGCTCTGGAGGATTTCCAGCAACGCCTGCACCGCATCCCAGACCTCGACGAAGCGGGTGTACAGCGGAGTGAAGCCGAAGCGCAGGATGCCCGGCTCGCGGTAGTCGCCGATTACCCCCCGGTCGATCAGAGCCTGGACGATGGCGTAGCCCTGGGCATGCTCGAAGCTGACATGGCTGCCGCGCCGGGCATGCTCGCGCGGGGTCACCAGGGTCAGGCCGAAGCGTTCGCAACGGCTTTCCACCAATTCGATGAACAGATCGGCAAGGGCCAGCGACTTGTCGCGCAGGCGCTGCATGTCGGTCCGGGCGAAGATATCCAGGCCGCATTCGACCAGGGCCAGCGAGGTGATCGGCTGGGTGCCGCAGAGGAACCGGGTGATGCCTTCGCCGGGCTGGTAGCGCGGCTCCATGGCGAACTGGCGGGAATGGCCGAACCAGCCGGACAGCGGTTGCCAGACACGCTCGCGCAGGCGCGGCGCGACCCACACGTAGGCCGGCGAGCCGGGGCCGCCGTTGAGGTACTTGTAGGTGCAGCCGATGGCGTAGTCGGCGTCGGCCGCGTGCAGGTCCAGCGGCAGCGCGCCGGCCGAGTGGGCCAGGTCCCAGATCGCCAGGGCGCCGTTTTCGTGGACCAGGCGGGTGACCTCGCGCATGTCGTGCAGGTAGCCGGTCTTGTAGTTGACATGGCTGAGCATCACCACCGCGGTATCCGCGTCGATCGCCGCCGGCAATTGCTCCGGGTCATCCACCAGGCGCAGCCGGTAGCCGCGCTGGAGCATGTCGGTAAGGCCCTCGGCGATGTACAGATCAGTGGGGAAGTTGCTCGATTCGGAAACGATCACCTTGCGCCCTGGCGCTTCTTCCTCCTGGATCCGCAGGGCGGCGCTGAGCACCTTGAACAGGTTGATCGATGTGGTGTCGGTGATCACCACTTCGCCGGCGCGCGCGCCGATCAGGGGCGCCAGCTTGTCGCCGAGGCGCTCCGGCAGGCCGCGCCAGTCGGCGCTGTTCCAGCTGCGGATGAGCCCCTCGCCCCATTCCGCGGCGACCACTTCGGCGGCGCGCTCCACGGCGGCCCGGGGGCGGGCGCCGAGGGAGTTGCCGTCGAGGTAGATCACGCCGTCGGGCAGGGCGAACAGTTGGCGCAGGTCGGCCAGGGGATCGCCGGCGTCGAGCGCCAGGCAGTCGTCACGAGTGGTCATCGGTTACTCCGCGGTAGGCAGGGCTCGCAGCACGGCACGCACCGGGCTGGCATCGAGGTGGGTGAATTTCAGCGGCAGGGCGAGCAGTTCGTAGTCGCCGGCGGGCACGTCGTCGAGAACCACGCCTTCGAGGATCGCCATGCCGTGGCAGCCCACCGCGTGGTGGGCGTCGAGGGTCTTGGAGTGCTGGGGGTCGAGCGACGGGGTGTCGATGCCGACCAGCCTGACGCCGCGCTCGGCGAGGCACTCGATGGTGGCCGGAGCGATAGCGCAGAAGCCTTCCGGCCAGTTCGCCGGGACCCGTTCGAAGGTCCGCAGCAGCACCCGCGAGGGCAGGTCGTCGAGCTGGCCGGCGAGGTGTTCGGGGGTCACCAGCGGGTTAGCGCCGATACAGTGGATCACCCGGCACGGTCCCATGTAGACGTCCAGCGGCACCTGGCCGATGGGCAGGCCGTCGGCGCGGTAGTGCAGGGGGCCGTCGACGTGGGCGCCGGTATGCGGCGAAAGGGTGATCCGGCCGACGTTGACCGGGCACTGCTCGTCCAGCCGCGCCGCCCATTCCTGCTGGAACGGCGTGTCGCCGGGCCAGGTCGGCGTGTTCGGGTCGAGGGCGGGACTGATGTCCCAGTAGCGGAGCGAAGTCATTGTTTTTCTCCGGAAATCCAGCGAATGATAATGAACGAGATTTCGGAGAATTTTCGTGCGAAATGCAAGGTAGCATGGCAATCTATTCGCACAAAATTCGAAGATAGCTATTCATTCTGATAGGAACTGCACATGTCCCTGGACGCCATCGATCTGCGCATTCTCCGTCACCTGCAGCAGGACGGGCGGATGAGCAACCAGGACCTGGCGGAGAAGGTCTCCCTCTCGCCATCCGCTTGCCTGCGCCGGCTGCGCCTGCTGGAAAGCGAGGGGATCATCCGCGGCTACTCGGTGGAGCTGGATGCCGAGCGACTGGGCGTGGAGCTGGAAGCCATCGTCCATGTGTCGCTGCGCCAGGACGTCGAGGGTTGGCACGAGGCGTTCATCGCCAGGGTCCGGGACTGGCCGGAGGTGGTCACCGCCTATGTGGTGACCGGCGCCACCAACTATGTGCTACGGGTCCGGGCGCGCAACCTCAAGCACTATTCGGACTTCATCGTGAACAAGCTGAACCGCGCCGCCGGCGTCACCGACATCCGCTCGGAAATCGTCCTGCAGGAGATCAAGGCCGGTGCCGACCTGCTCGACCTGGTGAACCTGAAGAGTTGAACGGGGCGACCCCTCATAAAAGCATGAGTGCAATGAGCGGGAGGAATTTTCAGTCGTCGACGGAAATAATTATTTTGTCTTTTTTCATGGGGTTACGAGTTATTAGCTAATGAATAAATAGTCTGCCGGAATTGATTTTCCCCGTGCTAGGTTTCCTCCGTCCCCGTTGCCGGGTTGTCAACGTTACACGGAGGTTAGGCGGTGAGTGAATATATCGAGACCGACGACGCAAGTTACTTCCGGGTCAGGCGCCAGGCCTATGTTTCCGCGGAACTGCACCGGCGCGAACTGCACGAGATATTCGACGACAGCTGGCTGTATGCCGCCCACCTCAGCGAACTGCGCGAGCCCGGCGACTTCATCACCCGCGACGTCGGCGGGCGCAACCTGATCATCCAGCGTCGCGCCGATGGCGAGCCGGCGGTCTACCTGAACGCCTGCGCGCACCGTGGGGCCAAGGTCTGCGCCGAGCGCCAGGGCAACAGCCAGCGTTTCACCTGTCCCTACCATGGCTGGACCTACGACAGCCACGGCAGCCTGATCGGCCTGCCGGACAAGGCCGCCTACCAGCATGCCGGGCAATGCCATCCGGAGCTGTCCCTGACACGGGTGAAACACGCGGTCTACCGCAACTTCCTGTTCATCCACTACGCCGCCCGGCAACCGTCCCTGGAAACCTACCTGGGCCAGGCGAAGGACTATATCGACCTGATCTGCGACCAGTCCGAGGCGGAACTGGAGATCATCCCCGGCGGCTTCGAGCATTCGATCAAGGCCAACTGGAAGCTGCTCGCGGAAAACGGCGTGGACGCCTACCACCTGCCGTTCGCCCACAAGCGCTACCTGGAATACCTGAATACCCTCGGCACCGATCCGGAGTCGCACAAGCGCCACGGTCGCGGCGAGGCGCTGGGCAACGGCCACGCGCTGATCATCAGCGGCCCGCCGTCCACCGGACGGCCGATCGCCTACTGGAGCCCGTTGTTCCCGGAAGCGCTCAAGCCGTCCATCGCCGCCAAGTTCGAACGCCTGGTGGAACGCTTCGGGCAGGCGCGGGCAGAGGACATCGCCCACACCAACAAAAGCCTGTTCATCTTTCCCAACCTGGTGATCAACGACATCCTCGGCCTGAACATCCGCTCGTTCTTCCCGACTGCCGCCGATGAGGTCAGCGTCACCGTATGGGGCGCCGGCTTCGCCGATGAGACCCGCGAGGAGCGGGCGGCGCGGATCAATGGGTTGATCTCGTTCATCGGCCCGGGCGGTTTCGGCACCCCCGACGACGTCGAGATCCTCGAATCCTGTCAGCGCGCCTACGCCCACGCCGCCCTCGGCTACAGCGATTTTTCCCGCGGCATGGGACCGGCAACCCGCCGCCACGTCGACGAGGAGCAGAACCGCGGCTTCTGGCGCGAGTGGAGCCGCCGGCTCGGGCAGCAGCCCGCCGCCCTGCGGCTTCTCGCCGTGGCCGTCTGAGCCGTCTTCAACCATCGCTCCCTGCAGATCCCTGCGCGCCGCCCTGGCTACGCGGGGAATAAAGGGTCACTGCAAGGAACGTCATCCATGTGTGGAATCACCGGCTGGACCGACTGGAGCCGCGACCTCGGCGAGCAGCGCAGCATCCTCGAACGCATGACCCGTACCCTGGCCCCGCGCGGGCCGGACGCCGAAGGCCTGTGGCTGTCGCGGCACGCGCTGCTCGGCCATCGGCGCCTGGCGATCATCGACCTGGAGAACGGAGCTCAACCGATGCTTGCCGAGGCTGGTGGGCGGGTGGCGCTGACCTACAGCGGCGAGGTCTACAACTTCCGCGAGCTGCGCGCCGAGCTGGAGACGCTGGGCCAGGTCTTCCGCACCCGCTCGGACACCGAAGTGGTGCTGCGCGCCTATCTGCAATGGGGCGAGGCTTCCTTCGCCCGCCTCCGCGGCATCTACGGCTTCGCCCTGTGGGACGAGCGCGAGCAGAGCCTGTGGCTGGTGCGCGATCGCTTCGGGGTCAAGCCGCTGTACTACTACCCGACCGCCGGAGGCGTGCTGTTCGCCTCGGAACCCAAGGCGATCTTCGCCAACCCCGAGGCCAACCCGGTGCTCGACGCCAGCGGCATCGCCGAGCTGTTCGCCCTGACCACCGCGCCGACTCCCGGCCACGGCCTGTACAAGGGCCTGCGCCAGGTCCGGCCGGGCCAGGCGCTGCGCTTCGACCGCAATGGTGTGCGCGAGTTGGTCTACTGGGCGCTGCGCGCGGAACGTCACGAAGAGGGCGCCGAGGACAGCGCCGAACGCGCCGGCCAGTTGCTCCGCGAGGCGGTGGCCGAGCAACTGGTGGCCGACGTCCCGCTGGGCAGCCTGCTTTCCGGCGGGCTCGACTCCAGCGCCATCAGTGCCTTCGCGGTGGCCGCGCTGGATGGCGACGCGCGGCGCCTGCCGACCTTCTCCGTGGACTTCCCCGGCGAAGGCCGCGGCTTCGTCCCGACGCCCTGGCAAAGCAGCTGGGACGAACCCTATGCGCAGCTGGCGGCGAACTTCCTCGGTACGCCGCACCGTACCGTGCTGGTCGCCCCGGAAGAGGTGCTGGAACAGGACGAGGCGGTGCTCCAGGCCCGCGACCTGCCCGGCTGGGGCGAGCTGGACGCCTCGCTCTACCTGCTGTTCCGCCAGGTCCGCGAGCACACCACGGTGGCACTGTCGGGCGAGTCGGCCGACGAGGTGTTCGGCGGCTACCCGTTCTTCCACGACCCGAGCGCCCTCGCACACGACGGCTTCCCCTGGCTGGCCGGCAAGAGCGGGCCCTGGCAACTGCTGCGGCGGGAGGTCGCCGAACGGGTGGCGGCGCCGGAATACATCCGGGCGCGCTACCGCGAGGCCCTCGCCGAAGTGCCGCGGCTGGATGGCGAGGATGCCGCCCAGCGACGCCAGCGCGAGGTCGCCTACCTGGCGCTGAGCCGCTGGCTGCCGGCGATGCTCGAACGCAAGGACCGGATGAGCATGGCGGTCGGCCTGGAAGTGCGCGTGCCGTTCTGCGACCACCGCCTGGTGGAGTACGTATGGAACCTGCCCTGGGCGCTGAAGAGCGTCGCCGGGGAAAGCAAGAGCCTGCTGCGCCGGGCCCTGCGCGGGCACCTGCCGCAGGCGATCCTGGAGCGGCGCAAGAGCGGTTTCCCGGCCAACCCCGACCCACGTTACCTGGCGCTGCTGCGCGAGCGGGTCGGCCGCCTGCTCGACGACGGCCGCTCGCCGCTGTTCGAACTGGTGGACGCCGGGCGGGTCCGCCAGGCTCTCGAACAGGGCACGCCGCTGCCCAGCCCGCGTGCCTCGGCGAGCCCGACCGCCGGCCTGGCCTACCTGCTGAACCTGGACCGCTGGCTGACCCGCCATGGGGTCGACATCAGCCTCTGAGCGGCACTTTCTTCCCGGAGGATACTCATGAGCCTTGCCTTGTCCCGTCCCGACAGCGACCTGCTGGCGCGGGTCAGCGATTTCCTCGTCGCCGAAGCCGAGCTGCTCGACGACCGCCTGCTGGATACCTGGTTCGCGCTGTTCGAGCGCGCCGCACGCTACCGGGTGCTGCCCTTGCAGGAGCAACTGGCCGGCCAGGCGCCGGAGGACAGCCTGTACATCATCGACGACGACCACGTGCGCCTGCGCGAGCGGGTCGACAGCATCCTCGGCGGGCATACCTGGATGGAGCAGCCGCGCTCGCGCACCCGCCGCCTGGTGGGCAACGTGCGGCTGAAGCGGGTCGAGGGCGAACTGGTCAGCAGCCGCAGCAACTTCGTCGTCCATCAGTTCCGCAACCGCGAGGCCTGGAGCTTCGTCGGCGAAGCCAGTCATGTCCTGCGCGACGGCCCCGGGGGCTTGCGCATCGTCTCGCGGGAGATCCGCCTGGACCACGAGACCATCAGCGCCCAGCGGCGCATCAGCATCATCCTGTGAGGCGCCGCCCATGAATACCGATCCGTTGCTGCCCGGCTTCGACTACCTGACCCTGCACACCTCCGCCGCGCGCCTCCGCGTCGCCGTGAAGGGCAGCGGCCCGCCGCTGCTGCTGTTGCATGGCTATCCGCAGACCCACCTGGCCTGGCATCGCATCGCTCCGCGCCTGGCCGAGGACTACAGCGTGGTCCTCGCCGACCTGCGCGGCTATGGCGAATCGCGGGCGCTGGACGAGGAGGGCGCCGACTATTCCAAGGCCGCGCTGGCCCGCGACCAACTGGAAACGATGGGCCAGCTAGGCTTCGAACGCTTCGCGGTGATCGGCCACGACCGCGGCGCGCGGGTCGGCTATCGCCTGGCGCTGGACCATCCGCAAGCGGTCGCGGCCTTCGTCTCGCTGACCGTGGTGCCGATCCTCGACAACTGGGCCGCGGTGAACAAGGCCTTCGCCCTCAACGCCTACCACTGGTTCCTCCTCGCCCAGCCGTACGACCTGCCGGAGCGCCTGATCGGCGCCGATCCGGAGCACTTCCTCGACTACACCCTGCGACGCATGGCCCAGGGCCGCGACATCTACCACCCGCAGGCGCTGGAAAGTTACCGCCGGGCGTTCCGCGACCCCGCCGTGCGCCATGCGATGTGCGAGGACTACCGGGCCGCGGTGGGCGTCGATGCCGACGCCGACCAGGCCGATCGCGACGCCGGCCGGCGCCTGCAATGCCCGGTCCAGGTGCTCTGGCAGGAGCGCCCCTACGCCGCCGGGCAGCATCCGCTGGAAATCTGGAAGACCTGGGCCGGGCAGGTCGAGGGCGCCGCCATCGGCGCCAGCCACATGCTTCCCGAGGACGCGCCGGACGCCGTGCTGGAGCACCTGCTGGGGTTTCTCGCCAGCCACCGGGAGGCGCTCCGATGAGCGCCGTCGAACGCGATCCGGCGGCGCAGGCGACGCTCTGGCGACAGCGGGTGTTCGAGGTGCACGCGGCGATGTCCGCCTACGTCGCCGAGCGCCATCGGCGTGAAGACCTGGGGGACTGGGTGGCGACCAGCGCGCGGATATTCGCCGATCTGCCGGCGACCGACGATCTGCGCGCCGAAGCCTGGCAGGCGGTGTTCTTCCGCGCCCAGGCGCTGATCGAACAGTTCATCGTCGCGCGCCCGGCGGATTACCGGCTCGACGACTGGGCGCGCGCCACCGCGCGGATCTATCGCGCGCTGGAACCGGCGGGGCGGGGCGATCCGGCCAGCGCCGCCGACCGTCTGGCACGCCAGGCCGCGCTCTACGGTTCGCGTTTCGAGGTGCAGGCCGAGGCTGACGGGCGCGCGGTATTCCACAACCGTCACTGCGCGATCTGGGACTACCGCGAGCGCGCCCGCGCCCGAGGCGTGCCGATCACCCTGGAGTCGGCCTGCACCTATTGCACCAAGCTGCTGTCGGCGTTCGTCACCGCCAGCGATTGCCGCGCCGACTGGCGGCTCTACGAAGAGCCGCAAGGCCACGGCTGCGTATGGACCATCACGGCGGACAGCCTCAACCAAGGAGCAGGCGTACATGAACGCGATCATTGAACAGGCGCGCAGCCTGGACGGCTACCAGGATTCCAGCGAACTGCTGCAACGTCGCGACCAGGACTGGGTGCTCGACCGCGCCGGCATCGAGCCGCGCAGCCTGCTCGATCTCGGCTGCGGCATCGGCTCGCTGCTGCTCGGTGGCGCCCGGCGCTGGCCCGGCCTGCAACGGTTGTGGGGCATCGAACGTTCGCCGCTACGCCTGGAGCAGGCGCGCGCGCAGTTGCGCGGGGCTGGCGTCGAGGCGCGTCTGCTGGAGGGCGACCTGCTCGACCTGCCGCCGCTGGCGGAACGCTTCGAGCTGATCAGCATGACCGCCGTGCTGCACTGGCTGTATCCCGATGAAGAGCGGCTGTTCCGGTGGGTCGCGCGGCACCTCGAGGCGCAGGGGGTATTCCTGTTCACCTCGCACCATCCGTTCGCCGAGGATGGCCTCGGCGGCGAGGACGACCTGGTCGCCCAGGCCCTGGTCGAGATGGGCCTGGCTGCGCCGGAACGGGTGGCGGCGCTCTACGCGGAAGCCGGGCTGCTGCCGATGGGAACCCGCACCCGTGGCCGGGAGGCGTTGCGCGAACGCGTCGAACGACACTTCCGGGTCGACTCCATCGTCTCCCGCCCGGCGGTCCTGCGTGTCGCCGACTCCGCCGAATACCAGCGTTTCCACGCCGCCACCTTCGGCACCTATTTCGCACCGCTGGTGCCGGCGACGCGCCTGGAGGAATTCTTCGTCCGCCTCGGGCGGATCGCCGAGCGGCGCATGCAGGCCGACGGACAGGTCAGCGAAATCCCGGTCAGTGTCTGGCGCTGCCGGGCTCGGGAGGGCGAGGCATAACCTTATGCGCAATCGGTCTGCCGCGCGGCTGAAAATCGGTACGGGCAATTGCACTCGGTGGCATCCGCAACCGATCAAGGATGAACCGACCATGTCCAACCCGCGTTCGCCACGTCTTCGACTCGTCCCCGTGCTCTGCGCGGTCGGCCTGGCCTGCCTTGGCCAGCCCGGCGAGTCGGCGGCAGAGGAGGTCCGCGCCACCAGCAGCGCCGAGATCCAGCGCTTCGACATCCCGGCCGGCGAACTGGCCCAGGTACTGCTGAGCATAGTCCGCCAGAGTCGCACCCCGATCGCCTTCGACCAGCACCTGGTGGAGGGCCTGCCGGCACCGGCGATCCAGGGCTCCTACAGCGTCGAGCAGGCGCTGCAGCGGGCCTTGCAGGGCAGCGGCCTGGAATACATCCGCAGCGCCGCCGGCGTGCTCAGCCTGCAACGCGCCACGGCGCCGGATGCCGCGCTGCCGGCGGCGAAGCCCGCCGGGACCCTGGCCACGGTGGTGGTCACCGGCACCCGCAAGGCCGATGTCAAGGCCGGCGAGAGCCTGGCACCGATCGATGTGGTCAGCGCCGAGCAATTGCGCGACAGTGGCAGCGGCGACCTGCGCGACGCCCTGGTGCGCCTGCTGCCCTCGCTGTCGCGCCAGGCCCAGGCCTACAACGCTTCGGCGCTGACCAACGCGCAGTCGCTGCGCGGCCTGAGTCCCAACCACGTGCTGGTGCTGGTGAACGGCAAGCGCCGTCACGAGACCGCCAACATCAATGTCAGCGGCGGGCTGCAGAGCGGCTCCACCGGGGTCGACCTGGATACCATCCCGCTCGCCGCCATCGAGCGCATCGAGGTGCTGCGCGACGGCGCCTCGGCGCAGTACGGCTCGGACGCCATCGCCGGGGTGATCAATGTCATCCTCAAGTCGGCCGACCACGGCGGCCGGCTCGCCTACGACAACGGTCGCTACGGCGATGGCGACGGCCTGACCCAGAACGGCGGGGTGAATGGCGGCCTGCGTTTCGGCGAGAGCGGTTTCCTCAACCTCAGCGCGCAGTTCCGCGAACAGGCGCGGACCATCCGCGCCGGCATCGACCAGCGTACCGGGCACTACGGCAACCCGTCCATCGGCGACCCTTCGCTGCACCGCCAGGCGCTGGCCTACAACGCCGGCGTGGCGCTGGACGACAACGTCGAGCTGTACAGCTTCGCCACCTATACCCATCGCTCGGTGTCCTCGGCGCAGATCTACCAGTTGCCGTCCCTGGCGCCGCGACTCTATCCGAACGGCTTCACCCCGCGCATCACCAGCGACGAAGACGACTATTCGCTGACCCTCGGCGCCCGTGGCGGCGAGCTGTTCGGCGCCTGGGACTGGGACCTCAGTTCGACCTACGGTGCCGACCGCCCGGAGATCGGCATGGACCATTCGATCAACCTCGCCCTCTACGGCGAGACCGGCGATTCGCCGCGCTCCTTCGACCTGGCGCGCTACAAGGCCACCCAGTGGACCAACAATCTCGACCTGCGCCGCGACTTCGACCTCGCCTGGCTGCCGGCGCCGCTGAATTTCTCCTGGGGCCTGGAGCAGCGCCGCGAGCTCTACGAGGTCGAGGCCGGCGATCCCTGGTCCTACTACAACGGCGGTTCCAAGGCACTCCCCGGGCAGGCGCCGGCCACCGCCGGACAGTGGAGCCGCGACGTGCTCGGCGCCTATCTCGACCTGTCCATCGCCCTCGACGAGCGCTGGCAACTGGAGACGGCGGCGCGCTACGAGCACTACAGCGACTTCGGCAGCACCACCAACGGCAAGCTCGCCAGCCGCTACCGCTTCAGCCCCGAGGTATCGGCGCGGGCCAGTCTCAGCAGCGGCTTCCGCGCGCCGTCGCTGGCCCAGGAGAACTACACAAGCCTGGGCGTCTCGCCGACCATCGCCAGCGGCCTGCTGGCGGTCAACTCGCCGGCGGCCAGGCTGCTCGGCGCCGAAGACCTGGAGCCGGAAAAATCGATCAGCTACAACCTCGGCCTGGTGCTCGATCCCTTGCCGGACCTGAACCTGGCCATCGACGCCTATCGCATCGAGATCCGCGACCGCATCGTCGACGGTGCCACCTATTCCGGACAGCCGGCGATCGATGCGCTGCGCGCCGGCGGGATCAGCATCCCGGCCGGACTGACCCAGGTCAGCACCCACTACATGACCAACGGCGCCGACACCCGTACCCACGGCCTCGACCTCACCGCCAGCTACCTGACCCGGCTCGGCGAGTGGGGCCGGATCGACTGGCGCCTGGGCGCCAACGTCAATCGCACGAAGCTGGTCAGGAATCATCGCGGACGCAACGGCCAGCCGCTGCTCAACGACCAGCAGCAGGCCTGGATCACCAGCTCCACGCCGCGCAGCCAGGTCAGCCTGCAGGCCGACTGGAGCTACCGGCGCTGGGGCCTGACCCTGCGCGAAACGCGCTACAGCAAGACGGTTTCCAAACTGGACTACTACACCGGCGAGCATGCCTATTCGACCACGGTCTTCAACCGCTTCGAGAACTCGCCCAAGTACATCACCGACGTTGCCCTGCGCTATGCGGCGAGCCGCAACCTGACCCTGAGCGCCGGGGCCAACAATCTGTTCGACGTGAAGCCCGACAAGCTGCCGGCCGAGAGCGCCTACCTCGGCTTCAACCAGTACGACACCTATGCCTCGCAGATCAGCTTCAACGGCGCCTTCTACTACCTCGGCGCGGCCTACACCTTCTAAGGAGGACGAACCATGAGCATCGAACTGCGCGGCGGCGTGCGCGCCTCCGCAGTCATCGGCGACAGTGCCTTCGCCCGCCAGGCCGCGCGTTTCCTGCCGGACACCCGCAGTCGCGCGGTGAGCGCCTTCGACATCCAGCAGAAGGCCCGCCTGGAAGAGGCGGACGGCCTCGACGGCGCGCTGTTCACCGTTTCCGCTGCCTGGCCCGACCCCTGGCTGGTCGCCGGCTGGGCTTTGGCCGCGGCGCCGCGCCTGCGCGCCACCGTCGCGCACCGACCGGGGAGCGCCCAGCCGACCGTTGCCGCGCGCGCCCTGGCCACTCTCGACGGCCTGTCCAACGGGCGCGCCGGCGTACACCTGGTGATCGGCTCCAGCGACGCCGACGTGCGCCGCGACGGCGACTTCGCCGACAAGGACGAACGCTACCGGCGCGCCGTGGAGTACCTGGAGGTCTTCACCCGCGCCCTGGAAAGCCGCGAACCCTTCGACTACCACGGCGAGTTCTACCGGCTGGAGGACGCCGGCAGCGGCTTCCTGCCGATCCAGCGGCCGCGCCCGCCGCTATCCGTTGGCGGCTCCTCGGCGCAGGCACAACGCCTGGCGGTGCGCTTCGCCGACGTCTACGCCGGCCACTTCGCCAGCCCCACGCAGACCGCGGAGCTCAAGCGCAGGCTGAACGAGGAGGCGGCGGAGCAGGGACGGCGGCTGAAGTTCTGGAAGCACTTCCAGGTGATCCTCGGCGACAGTCCGGCGGCGGCCCTGGACATCGCCGAGCACTACCGCCAGGCCGCTTTCGAACTGCTTCTGGCACGGCCCCTCGACGAACTGGCGGCATCGCCGCAGGTCGCCCGCGACGGCGAGCGCGACCGGCTCGCCCGGCTGGAGCCGGAGGCCTTGCGCGAATGGGTGGCGAATACCGTGCAGCGCAGCTTCGCCGGGGTGCTGGTGGGCAGCGTCGGCGAGGTGGCGGAACAGATCCTGGCCTTTCATCGCGCCGGCATCGAGATCGTCCAGCTTGAGGCCACCACCGAGAACGCCGAGGACATCCGCTTGCGCCGCCAACTGATCGAGCGCCTGAGGCGCGACGCATGAGCGGCGTCGCCCGCGAGGCCATGGAGGACGTCGCGCCGGCGGCGCCTGGCGTCGGCGAGTTCGGCGTGGCCAGTTGTGGGGTGCTGCTGGCCTCGGTAGTGGGGGTGATCTTCGGCCCCACCGGGCTGGTGATCAGCAGCTTCTCGCTGTTCATCGAGCCGATCGCCGCCGACCTGGACTGGGACCGCGGCCAGTCGGCGCTGCCGGTGACCCTGCTGGGCCTGGCGGTAGCCCTGAGTAGCCCGCTGAAGGGCTGGCTGGTGGATCGCTGGGGCGCGCGCGCCCTGGTCCTGCCGCTGACCGCCGCGCTGGCCCTGTGCCTGGCCAGCCTGGCGCTGGCGCGCAGCGGCTGGCAGCTATACCTGCTGTTCGCGCTGCTCGGCCTGCTGACGCCGGGCAACATTCCCTATGCGCGGATTCTCGGCGGCTGGTTCGAGCGTCGTCGCGGCGCGGCCTACGGCATCCTCGGACTCGGCTTCGGCGTCGGCGGGCCGCTGGCGCTGTACCTGGGCAGCGCCTGCATCGACGCCTTCGGCTGGCGCGCCACCTTCCTCGTCTATGGCCTGCTCGAAGGCCTCCTGGCGCTGCCGCTGCTCTATGCGTTGTTCCGCGAGCGACCCGGCGACCTGCCGCAGGCGCGGCGCACGCCAGCCGACGCGCTGCCCGGAGCGACGCCAGGCCAGGCCTGGCGCTCGGCGGACTTCTGGCTGATCGTCGGCAACCTGATCCTCGGCGTGTTCGCCGTCACTGGCGTGATGGTGCATGGCGTGCCGCTGTTGCAGGAGCGCGGCCTGTCGCGGGAAGTCGCCACCGACGTGCTGGCGGCGCTGTGGGTCGGCATGATCGTTTCGCAACCGGCGCTGGGCTACCTGCTGGACCGCTACGACACCCCGCGCATCGCCTTGCCGTTCGCCCTGCTGGCGGCGCTCGGGCTGCTGCTCCTGCTCCTTGGCGGACCGCCGGCGCTGCTCTGGGGCGCGGTATTCCTGATCGGCCTGGGCGCCGGCGGCGAGACCGGCACCACCCAGTACTTCGTCAGCCGCTACTTCGGCCTGCGCCATTTCAGCGTGATCTATGGCTCGATCCAGCCCTTCACCTTCGCCATCGCCATCAGCCTGGGGTCCTGGCTGCTGGGTTACTTCTACGACCGCGCGGGCTCCTACGCGGGCTCGACGCTGGTCCTGCTCGGCGCGTTCGGCGTGGCGGCAGGGCTGCTGGTCATGCTCGGGCGCTATCGCTACGCCATCGACGGGGAGGCATGCAGCCATGGGCGAGACTGAACGGAGCAGGGCGGAGGTCGGCGTCTGGCTGCTGGCCGGACTGGCCTTCGTGGTCGGCACGGTGGAACTGGTGGTGGCCGGGGTGCTCGACGAACTGGCCGCCAGTTTCGCCGTCAGCCAGGGCCGGGCCGGGTTGCTGATGAGCCTGTACGCGCTGGTCTATGCGCTGCTCGGCCCGCTGCTGGTCTACCTCAGCGCCGGTATCGAGCGCCGCCGCCTGCTGGCCGGCGCGCTGCTGGTGTTCATCGGCGCCAACCTGGCCAGCGCCGCCGCGCCGAGCTTCGCCCTGTTGCTGGCGAGCCGGCTGCTGGTGGCGGCCAGCGCCTCGGTCATCGTGGTGGTGGCGATCACCCTGGCGGTGGCCATTGTCGCGCCGGAACGGCGCGGCCGGGCGATCGGTCTGGTGTTCGCCGGCATCGTCGCCTCGCTGGTGCTGGGCGTACCGCTGGGCACCCTGATCGGCGAGTTCTGGGGCTGGCGTAGCCTGTTCCTGCTGCTCGCCGGGGTCGCGTTGCTCGGCCTGCCGCTGCTCCTGCGCCTGCTGCCGGCCATCCCCGGCGCGCCCGGCATCGCCCCGGCGGAGCAACTGCGGGCGCTGGCCCGGGGCCGGGTGCCGTTCGCCCACCTGGCATCGCTGTTGCAGATGACCGGCCAGTTCACCGTCTACACCTACATCGTGCCGTTCCTGGTCGGCAGCATGGCCCTCGACAAACCGACCATCAGCCTGGTCCTGCTGGTCTACGGGGGCGGCGGCATCCTCGGCGCGCTGCTCGGCGGACGCGCCGCCGACCGCTGGCCGGGGCCGGCCACCTTCGTCGCCTTCCTGCTCCTGCACGCACTGGCCCTGGTCCTGCTGCCGTTCGCCACCGGCGGCCTGCCGCTGCTGCTGGGCGCGGTGGTGTTCTGGTGCGTGTTCAACATGGCGCCGGGGCCGGCGATCCAGAAATACCTGGTGGAACTCAGCCCGGACACCGCGGCGATCCAGATCAGCCTCAACACCAGCGCGATCCAGCTCGGCGTGGCCCTGGGCGCCTTCATCGGCGCGATCCTGGTGGACCAGGTGGCGGTGCGCGCGCTCCCCTGGTGGGGCGCCGCGCTGATCCTCGGCGCCGCCGCCTGCGGCTGGCTGTCCGCGCAGCGGCCGGCGGGCACGGCGGACTGCCGGGAGCGCCTCGATTGATTCCCTACCGCGCGCCACGGGAACAGCCCCGGGCGCCGTTCCTCAACCTCCAGGCTCACTACCGCTATCCGTGGCGTGGCCTGCCAGCAGCGAACGCTTACCATGGATAGCCAAGGCTCCATCAAGAACACCCTGATCGCCCAGTTGTTCCAGCAGAACTACGACTGGCTGTGCAAGAAGCTGTCCTACCAGACCGGCTGTAGCCACAGCGCCGAAGACCTCGCCGCCGAGGCCTTCCTGCAGGTCTGGATGCTCCCCGACCCGGCGTCGATCCGCTCGCCGCGGGCGTTCCTCGCGACCATCGCGCAACGCCTGATGTACGAGAGCTGGCGGCGCAAGGACCTGGAGCGCGCCTACCTGCAGATCCTCGCCGAGGCGCCGGAGGCGGTGCAGCCGTCGCCTCACGAGCAGTGGATGCTGATCGAGAGCCTGCAAGCCATCGACCGCCTGCTCGACGGCCTGTCCGGGCAGGCCAGGGCAGTGTTCCTGATGAGCCAGCTGGAAGGCCTGACCTACGTGCAGATCGGCGAACGCCTCGGATTGTCCCTGGGGCGCATCCACCAGTTGATGAAGGATGCCTTGCACTGCTGCTACCGGGGATTCCAGGAATGAGCGAGAAGCCGGAACGGCAACGCATCGTCGAGGAGGCCATCGAATGGATGGTGCGCCTGCAATCCGGCGACTTCAGCGCCGCCGAGGGCGATGCCCTGGAACGCTGGAAGGCGCTGTCGAGCGAGCATGCCGAGGTGTTCCGGCAACTGCTTGGCAGCCTCGCGCCGCTACAGGACTCGCCCTGGCGCGGCCAGCCGAGCGCTACCGTGCTGCGCGCCCTGGAGCAGCCGTCGAGCCGCCGGCGCTTCGTCGGCGGCGCCCTCGGGCTGTTCGTCCTGCTCGCCGGCGGCGCCGGCCTGGAGCGCTGGGTCCAGGCCGGCATGGGTCTGCCCGGCGAACTGGCGACCGGCACCGGCGAGCGCCGCGACTGGTTGCTGGCCGACGGCAGCCGCCTGCGCCTGAACGCGCGGAGCAAGGCGCGACCGCTGCTCGACGGCGCCCAGCGGCGCCTGGAGCTGCGGCGCGGCGCGATGCGCCTGGAAGTGAAGGAGGACCCGCGCGGCGCCTTCGCCCTCGACTGCGCCGCCGGACGGGTGGACTGCGCCAGCGGCAGCCTGCTGCTGGCCGAGGAGCGCGGGGCGATCCGCCTGGTGACCCTGCGCGGCAGCGCGCGGCTGACCACCGGCGAGGGACGCCAGCTGGCGGTGGCGGCACGACGTAGCCTGCTGTTCGATGCCGGCGGCCTGCTCGAACAGGGCCCGATGCAGGCCGGAGAGGATGCCTGGGCCAGCGGCTGGCTGGAGGTCCACGACCGCTCCCTGGCCTGGGTCGCGGAGGCCTTCCGGCCCTATCTGCCAGGCATCCTCCAGCTCGACGCGGAGATCGCCGGCAACCGCGTCAGCGGTCTGTTCCCGCTGGACGACATGCACACGTCCCTGGACATGCTCGGACGCAGCCTGCCGATCCGCGTGCTGCGCTACAGCGACTACTGGATCAGCCTGCGCCCCGCCTGACTCATTCGTCGAAGAACAGCAGGCAACGCAGTTCGATACTCTGCCGCGGCGGCGCATCGGCCGGGGTGCAGGGATCGTCGAAGGCGGTGTGCGCGCCGAGGCGGGCCTGCGCGTCCTCCCGCGAATCGTAGATCTTCAGCAGCAGCGCTTCCTCCGGCAGCAGGTGCGGGTAGTAGTACCAGCGGTGCTCCGGGTTGGGCTTGACCGAGTAGGTTTCGCCCACCTTGTCGCGGTACACCAGGTCACTGGCCACCAGGTCGTCGAACGCCAGGCTGCGGGCGTCCAGCAACGCCAGCGGCGCGCGCTGCGCCGGGTGGCCGAACGGACGCCACAGGTTGACGATCTGGAAGCGTCCGGCCAGGCGCCGTTCGGCGCGTTCCGCCGGCAGGTGGTCGCGGACCCGGCGCGGCGCCGAGCGCAGGGTCTGGTCGTTGTGCACGTAGCGCACCGGTTCGCGCAGGCCGCGTTCTTCGCGCCCGGCCTGGTCGACGCGCAGCGTGTGGTCGAAGATCACCGCCTCGGCGGCGCCGGTCAGGCGGCGGAGCAGGGCGATGCTTTCCGGGTAGTAGCGTTCACGAACCTGGGCTTCATCCTCGAAATCGCCCACCGCGCTCGCCTCGCGCACCAGTTGGAAACCCTCGCGCTCCAGGCTGGCCGGTTGCGCCAGCAGACGCGCATTGCGGATCGCCACCCGGGTCGGCTGCAACAGCGCGCTGCGCTGCGGCGTCCCGGCAGGGGCCGGATAGGTGTAGGCGACCGGCCGTTGGCCGTTGTCGCGGATATAGTTGACCTCGGCCTCGACCTGCTCCGGCGCGTGCGCCGGCCATGCGTGTTGCTGGCAACCCATGTGTCGTTCTCCCGTTGCCAGCGGAGATGCCTCCGCTGCCGCGCCGCCGGATGCCGCGCGTGAACGGCCAATCTAGCCGCTGGCAGGCGGCGGCGAAACGAACATCGAGCGCTGGCGTCCTGCCTTCGTGGAATAAGCCCGGAGCGGCTCAGGACATCGCGTCGAGTCGTCGCCGCTGGCGATACTGGCGCGGCGTCATGCCTTTCCAGCGCCTGAAGGCATGGATGAAGTTGGACACCTCGCCGTAGCCGAGGCGCTCGGCGATCTCCTCCAGGCGAATCGCGCCGGTGGCCAGCAGCTCTTCGGCGAGGGCCTGGCGCACCTCGTCGAGCAACAGGCGGTAGCTGCTGCCCTCGTCGTCCAGGCGGCGACGCAGGGTACGCACGGTGAGGTGCAGTTCCATGGCCAGGGTCTGCATGTCCGGCAAGTGGCCGGGCGTCCTCAGCAAGCGGTCGCGGATGCGTCCGGCCAGACCGCCGCGCACCTGGCGGCGAGCGAGCAGGGCGCGGCACTGCTCCTCGCAGGCGCGCGCCACCTCTGGATTGGCGCCGGGCAGCGGGAGGTCGAGGAAGCGCCGTTCGAAGACCACCCGGTTGTCCGCCTGGCCGAACGCCGGGCACAGGCCCAGCTCGCGCACGTAGGGCGCGGGATCGGCGGGCGGTGGGCGGCGGAAGCCGGCGCGGAGGATCGGCAGGCGCTGCCCGGTGAGGTCGCGCTGGATGCGCAGCACGCCACCGGCGTCGCGTTCGAGGAGGAAAATCCGCAGGTCCTCGGGAATGCCGGCGTCGTCGAGCACCAGGTGCGCTTCATCGTCGTGTACCTCCAGGCGAATGCCATGGAAGGCGAAGGTCAGGTCGAGGTAGCGCAGGCCCAGTTGCGCGGCGCTGAGGAAGGTCGGGCTGCTGAGCAGGGCGAAGCCCCAGATGCCGTAGGCGTTGAGGTGATAGCGCAGGCCTGCCGCCAGGCCCGGCGCGCAGGCGTCGCCCAGGTGCCGGACCAGGTTGCGCACTACGCTCAGTTCCTGGGCCGCGTCGATTTCCCCGGAGGGATCGCCGAGCAGGCGGATATCCAGGCCGCTACCTGCCAGGCACTGCTCCAGGCCGAGGCCGCGGTCGATGCCGAACTGGATCAGCAGGTGCGCGCTGATGGCGCTGCGGCGGGGAGACCAGGGCGGAGTGGGCATGGTGGCGTCCGAGGTTGACCGAAAATCACAACTTTATGTCCGGCCCGGCCATAACGCCAGTCGCCCCGGCGAACTAGGATGCTGCCATCCGCCGCTGGGCGGAATCGCGCCGGACGGCGTGGCAAGCAACAAACGGGAGCACAACAATGCACAACGAGTCCCGCCCTGAAGCCCCCTTGCGGGTGCTGGTGGTCGGCGCCGGCTTCGCCGGTCTCGGCCTGGCGATCCGCCTGCGACAGGCAGGCATCGACGATTATCTGGTCCTGGAAAAGGCCGCCGATGTCGGCGGTTGCTGGCGGGAAAACCGCTACCCGGGCGCCGCCTGCGACGTCCCCTCGCATCTCTATTCGTTTTCCTTCGAGCCGAAGGCCGACTGGTCGCGCAAGTTCGCCCCGCAGGCGGAAATCCTCGACTACCTGCGGCATTGCGCGGACAAGTACCGTCTGCGCGAGAAGATCCGTTTCCACTGCGAGGTGGAGGAGGCCCGTTTCGACGCCGGCAGCGGCGAATGGCAGGTGCGCTGCGCCGATGGCCAGACGCTGCGCGCACGGGCCCTGGTCTGCGCCACCGGCCAGTTGAGCCGGCCGCTGCTGCCGCGCCTGCCGGGCCTGGAGCGCTTCCAGGGTCCGGCGTTCCACTCGGCGAACTGGGACGCCGAGGTCGAGCTGGCCGGCAAGCGGGTCGCGGTGATCGGCACCGGAGCCAGCGCTATCCAGTTCGTCCCGCGGATCGCCCCGCAGGTGCAACGCCTGTCGCTGTTCCAGCGCAGCGCGCCTTACGTGATCGCCAAGCCGGACCGTACCTACGCCGACTGGGAACGCCGCCTGAAGGCGCGCTGGCCGTGGCTGCAACGCCTGGATCGGGGGCTCAAGTACCTGCACCATGAATCGCGGATGCTCGCCTTCGCGACCTTCCCGGCGCTGATGAAGGTGATGCGGCTGAGCTTCCATCGTCACCTGCACCGGCAGATCGCCGATCCGCAACTGCGCGCGCGGCTGGTTCCCGACTACCCGCTGGGTTGCAAGCGCATCCTGATCAGCAACGACTATTACCCGGCGCTGGCCAGGAGCAATGTCGAACTGGTCGACACGGGCATTCGCGAAGTCACCGAAGACGCCGTGGTCGGCCGTGACGGCCGCCGGCACGAGGTCGACGCGATCATCTTCGGTACCGGCTTCGCCGCCACCGAGTTCCTCGCCCCGATGCGCATCCTCGGCCTCGACGGACGCGACCTGCGGCAGGCCTGGGCGGATGGCGCGGAAGCCTACAAGGGCATCAGCGTCAGCGGCTTCCCCAACCTGTTCATCCTTTACGGGCCGAACACCAACCTCGGCCACAACTCCATCGTCTACATGCTGGAAAGCCAGTTCCCCTACGTGCTCGGCTGCCTGCGCCAGCTCCAGGAGCAGGGCTTGCGCTACCTCGACGTGAAGCCCGAGGTCCAGCGGCGCTTCAACCTGGAGGTGCAACAGGGGTTGCGCCATACCGTCTGGGAGCGTGGCTGCGACAGCTGGTACAAGACTGCCGCCGGCAAGAACACCAACAACTGGCCGGGCTACACCTTCGTCTATCGCTGGCGTACGCGCCGGCCGGAGCTTGCCGACTATGACCTGGCCCGCTGAAGCGCCCCTGATGTCGCCGCCGCAACGCCTGCGCGCCGGTCTCCTGCGCGGCTGCCTGCGCCTGTTGTTCCGCGGGCTGGTCCGTCCGCCCATGCCAGTGGCGCTGCAACGCGGCGTGTTGCGCGGGCTGAGCCTGGCGACGCTGGGCGCCGGCGGCGTCGTCCGCGAGCGCCGCAGCCTCGCCGGCGTGCCCTGCGAGTGGTTGCGGCCGCGCGGGGTGGAGGCGCGGCGCCGGGTGCTCTACCTGCACGGCGGCGCCTACCTGATCGGCTCGCCGGCGACCCACCGGGCGATCACCACGCACCTGGCCCGGCGTTGCGCCGCCGAGGTCTGCGCGGTGGACTACCGGCGCGCCCCGGAACATCCGTTCCCCGCAGCCCGCGACGACGCCCTGGCGGTCTACCTGGCATTGCTGGAGGCCGGCCATTCGCCGCGCCGGCTGCTGCTCGCCGGCGACTCCGCGGGCGGCCACCTGGCGCTGTCCCTGGCCCTGGAGCTGAAGGCGCGCGGCTTGCCGTTGCCGGCCGGGTTGCTGCTGTTCTCGCCCTGGACCGACCTCGGCTGCCAGCGCCTGCACACGCCGGCGGCCGGCGACCCGCTGCTGTCGCGGGCCTGGCTGGAAAGCGCGGTGCGCCTGCTGCTGCCGGCCGACGCGGAGCCAGGCTCGGCCGCCCTGTCGCCGCTGCATGCCGACCTGGCGGGGCTGCCGCCGCTGCTGGTACAGGTCGGCGAGGACGAACTGCTGCGCGACGACAGCCTGCGCCTGGCGCAACGGGCCGGTGAGCAGGGCGTCGCGGTGCGATTGCAGCGCTACGCCGATTGCTGGCACGTGTTCCAGGCTCATGCCGGCGTGTTGGCCAGCGCCGACCGGGCGTTGGACGAGGCGGCCGCGTTCGTCGTCGAATGCAGCGCGGAGGGCGACAGGTGCAGAACATCCTGATCACTGGTGCCGCTTCCGGAATCGGCGCCGCCAGCGCGCGTCTGTTCCACCGCCGGGGCTGGCGGGTCGGTTTGCTGGACATCGATGCCGAGGCGTTGCGCGGCTTGGCCGTGCAACTGCCGGGCGCCTGGCACCGCGCCGTGGACGTCAGCGAGCCCGACGCGGTCGGCGAGGCGCTTGCGCAGTTCTGTGCCGATGGCCGCCTGCGCCTGCTATTCAACTGCGCCGGCGTCCTGCGTTTCGGCCGCTTCGAAGAGGTCGCCCTGGAGGACCACGCGCGGTTGCTGGCGATCAACCTGCATGGCGTCCTCAACTGCTGTCACGCGGCCTTTCCGTTCCTGCGCGCGACGCCGCAGGCGCAGGTACTCAACATGGGCTCGGCATCGGGGCTGTATGGCGTACCGGAGATGGCCGTCTACTCGGCTTCGAAGTTCGCCGTGCGCGGGCTCACCGAGGCGCTGGAGCTGGAATGGCGCCGCCACGGTATTAGTGTGGCCGACCTGATGCCGCCGTTCGTCCGCACGCCGATGGTCGCCGGGCAGACCTACCGACCGCCGGTGTTGCGTCGCCTGGGGCTGAGACTGGACGCCGAGGATATCGCCGAGGCGGCCTGGCGGCAGGCGCACAGCCGGCGGGTACACCGGCCGGTGGGCGGGTTGTTCACGGCGCTGTACTGGGCTGGGCAGTTGTCTCCGCCGTGGGTGAACCGAGCGGTGATGGCGTGGTTGTCGCGGGGTTAGGCTCTGCGCAGGATGGATAGAACGGATTAAAGTTTGGGTGGGTTTCACGCTGGATGGTCTAGCTGCTTTTCGTGGCTGCCTCGACTTCTTGTTTCGCCGTCCCAGGCGAGTGAAATCCATGGTAGATCTCGGACCATAGGTATGCCTTAGCCAGGCGCCGGTGCTTATCGCTACCGTTGAGCCCAAGAGTCCTCCTCGGGTGGGACCGTTGCCTCCCGTATCAAGCACGCATCGTCAGCATCTCTTGGGGGCCTTCGCGTAGGAGCGCTGCCAGGACTGCGAAGCCGTCAGATAACGTATTCCCCCCTCCTGGGGAATTGCTGACGCTGATTCGAATGGCCTGGGGAAGCGTACCGCGGCCCGTACTAAAGGCCTCTGCGGTGGTGACAAGATGCTGCTGTCCGCGCATGCCTTGCTCTATTTCGATGGCGCGCCAGGGGGCTGGCACTTCTACCCAGAAATGCGGACAGCATAGATGGCTGCGATAGGTCAGGCCCTGCAGCAGGTCCACAACCAGCGCTTGGCGACGCGCGATTTCCCCTCTCTGGTATTCGAGCAGTGCGCTTGCAGTACCGTCCTCGACCCATCGGCTCGCAATCTCGAGAACCAGTGGTGTCGCCATCCAGCACGAATTGCGAAGCGCTGCTGCCATGCGACTTACCATGGATGCAGGAGCATGAACGTATCCAACCCGCAATCCTGCAGCGACCGCCTTGCTCATGCCACCGATGAGGATGCCCCGCTCAGGCAGCAGATGGCAGAGAGGGGTGGGGCGTTCGGCCATCAATACAGCATGGGTTTCGTCCTCGATGACGATCAAGCCGTGCTCGCGGCAGATCTTCGCGATTTCCTTCCGCCTGGCGCCTGACATCACTGCAGTGGTCGGGTTCTGGATGGTGGGTGTGCAGTACAGGGCGGTGATCCTGTTCGTGCGGCAGGCCTCTTCGAGGGCGTCGGGCAGTAGCCCCTCTTCATCCATTTCCAAGCCGAGCACCTTGATGCCCAAGAGTTGCGCGGCACTGATCAGCCCAGGATAGGAGAGCTGCTCCGTTACCAGGGTGTCGCCGGCGCGCAGCATGGCCATAAGCACGACGAGCAGACCGTGTTGGCTGCCATTGACGCACAGAATCTGCTGGTGCTCCGCTTGAAACTCACCGTGAGACAGCCATGTTGCTCCCGCTTGCCGGTGTCGGAGCAGTCCTGTGTCGGGTGTGTAGAGCATTAACTCCTGCAGGAGCTCAGGGGCCGCACTCAATTGCTGAAGGCTGCGGGAAAGCAGTTCGGTCTCATTGCCCGGAATATGCATATTCCGGCTCATGTCGTTGCACATCTCGGTGCTGTCTACGAAATTGCGAAAGCCCGCCTCCCGAGCACGTTCTCGACCGCGGTTGCGGACGAACGTACCGTCGCCGACCCGAGCCTCAACCAGCCCCATGCGCTCCAGCTCACCATAGGCCCGGCTCACCGTGCCCGCGGTCACACCGAGCTTGTCCGCGAGGATGCGATGTGGCGGCAGCTTGACTCCCTGCCGGAGAACCCCATTGCGAATAGATTCTTCGATGCCCTGGGCCAGCCGTTTGTACTTCAGGCCGGGCCCTTCTGGTAGGAAGAATCTGAAAATTGAATCGGTGTCAATATTTGCTTTGACCGGCATATTTTCTCCGAATTAACCTCAAATAAAGAGGTTTGATAAGCAATAAAGGGCATCAATCAAAGAATAACATGGGGGAAAGACGTGCAACTTATGTCAATTCAAGCTCTGACTATCAACAGGCGGCAGGTACGTGTGACCAGCCTGGTGACCGCTGTTCTATTTCTAGTGGTGTGTATCAGCTGGGGGACTACCTGGCTCGGCATCAAGATCGCCGTGGAGAGCGTGCCGCCGCTAACTGCCGCCGGATTGCGCTTTCTGATCGCATTTCCGCTTTTCCTGCTCTTTGCGCGGCTGCGCCACGAGACGATCTTTTTCCCGCGGCGACTCCTGGCCTTCTTCGTCTTCGTGACGCTCGGCTACTTCAGCGTGCCCTACTACCTGCTGAACTATGGCGAGCAATACGTCGCTTCAGGTCTTACCGCGCTGCTGTTCAGCAGCATGCCCGTGTTCATCCTGATCTTCTCCGCGATCTTCCTGCGCGAGCGCATCTACCTGTCGCAGATCCTTGGTATTGCGATTGGCTTCGGCAGCCTGTTCATGATCATCAGGTCTCAAGGGCTGCATCTGGACTACACGGAGTTGTTAGGCGTACTTGCCATCCTGCTCGCGGCGATCATGCACGCACTCAGCTACGTCATCACCAAAAGGCAAGGTGCTGACATCGGCGTGATCACCTTCAATACGCTGCCCATTGGCATCGCCGGCTTGGGGCTGTTCATGGCCGGACTCGTGATGGAACACCCGAACCTGTCTGCCGTCACAAGCCGATCTTGGGCTGCCCTGATCTATCTCGGTCTGGTGGCATCAGTCGGGGGATTCATCGTGTACTTCTTCCTGCTCAAGCGTTTGAGTCCCGTTGTGCTGTCGTTCGTCTTCATCATTTTCCCGGTGTTCGCCGTGATCATCGGCGCCTGGTACGAAGGGGTTGCCATCTCTCGCGAGTTGATTGGCTTCACCGTGCTCCTATTGGCTGGATTTGCCATCACCAAGCTTCCCATCGAGAAGCTGCTCGGCAGGAGGTGACATGAATACGAACGTGTTGACCGAGCATGCATTGAGCGTGATCTACAGACACGCCTGCAGGACCTATCCAAGGGAATGCTGCGGATTCGTTCTCGCCGATGCAAAAGTGAAAGAGGGTACGAACATCCAGGATGAACTGCACATGGCTGACCCCCGGAGGTACCCACGCACGGCCGCCAACGGGTACACGTTTTCCGTGACGGATACCGTATTCCTCAACAGCAGCTTCAAGACGTGCAGCCCGGTATCCGTCATCTACCACTCCCACCCGGACGTCGGTGCCTACTTCAGCCGGGAGGATATCGACAAGGCATTGTATGCCGGGGAGCCAATGCTGCCGGTCGACTACCTGGTTGTTGATGTGGCCGCCGGCAACGTTCGCGGCGCAAAACTGTTTGCCTGGCGCAACGGACGCTTTGAATGCACACGAGAGTTCGGGCCATCGAGCCAGGACGAGTAGACATCTGGCAAGGAGCTGAAAAGTGAAGACGGTAATTTTTCCGGAAGTACTGGTACGGGCCGCCCAACTGGAAGGCGGGCGCCTGGAGGGAGCGGGCTTGACGGTTGGCGAGCTGCTGGCAGGCCTTGCCAGGAAGCATCCTTCATTACTCGGGCACCTGTATTACGAAAACGGTCAATTGAAAGAACACTTCCTGCTGACCCACAAAGGTTCGCTAGTCAATCTGGATGGCGAGCTTTCCGATGGAGATGAAGTCGAAGTCATGCTCGCGACATCTGGCGGTTCTGGCGTTGAAGCGTTGAGCGACGAAGAAGTTCAACGCTACGTTCGCCACATCACGTTGCCAGGCGTTGGCAGGGAAGGCCAGCAGCGCCTGAAGCAGGCCAGGGTGCTGATAATCGGAACGGGCGGCCTGGGTTCGCCCGCTTGCCTTTATCTGGCCGCAGCAGGAGTGGGCACCATCGGGCTGGTTGACTTTGACGTGGTGGAGTCGAGCAATCTCCAGCGCCAGGTCGTCCATGGCTATAGCACGCTCGGTATGCCGAAGGTTGAGTCCGCCCAGCGCCGGATGCAGGACCTGAACCCCTACATTGAAGTCGTAACCCACCGTTACGCCATCGACGCGGACAATGCGCAGTCACTGATTCAGAGCTATGACCTGGTATTGGATGGCACCGACAACTTCGCCACACGTTACTTGGTCAACGCGGTTTGCGCCAAGCTCGGAAAACCACTCGTCTTTGGCGCGATCTATCGGTTCGAAGGTCAGGTCAGCGTCTTCAATCTGGAGGGAGGCCCCTGCTACCAATGTCTCTTCCCGAACAATCCCCCGCCTGAGATGGCTCCAAGCTGTAACGCAGGGGGAGTTATTGGTGTGCTGCCTGGAGTGATTGGCCTGCTGCAGGCAACCGAGGCGGTGAAGGCCCTCGTCGGCCTGGGCAAGTCCCTATCAGGCAGACTTCTTCGATTCGACGCGCTGCTCATGCACTTCAATGAAGTGAAGTTCAATCGGCGCGACGATTGTCCGGCCTGCGGCAAAACCGCTGCAGAGAATCCCCGCCACTGGAGGGAGGGATTGCTCTGCCAGGCAAGCGCGGCACCGTCGCAACGACTCGACGACGATCGCTATATCGATCCCGGCTGCCTGTTGCAGTTGATGAAATCCAACAGCGAAAACTATGCCCTTCTGGATGTACGCGACGCGGGCGAGCTCGAAGTGTGCCAGTTGCCGGGGATCGTCCACGTTCCCTTGAACGAACTCGCCAGCCATTTCGCCAATCTCGACTTCAGTAAGCGCTACATCCTCGTGTGCTACGCCGGCACTCGTGCCGAACGCGCGGCCATACAGCTCATGGGGGCAGGGTTCTCCAACGTCCAAGTGCTCGATGGCGGCATGAAGCGATGGGCGAAAGAGATAGAGCAGCACATGCCGATGTACTGAACCATAGGCAGGGAAAGCATGATCTACGATTCGCTACTCGATTTAATTGGCGGGACGCCGGTGATACGGCTGAGCAAATTGTCTGCTCGCCTGGGGGTGAGCGTATTCACCAAGCTGGAATCCTTCAATCCAGGAGGAAGTCATAAGGCGCGTATCGCGCTCTGGATGATTCTGGATGCCGAACGCAAAGGAATCCTGGTGCGCGGGAAAGGGCAGACCATTCTCGAGCCGAGCGGGGGAAATACGGGGATTGGACTGGCAATGGCGGGGAACATCCTGGGGTACCGCGTGACCCTGGTGGTTCCCGACAACTACAGCCCTGACAAGAGACAATTGCTCGAGCTGTATGGCGCTCACGTCGTGCTGTCGGATAGCAGAAAAGGGAACAACTCGCATGGCGAGCTGGCAATCCAGATACTGCTGGAACATCCGGAGTTCGTCATGCTCAACCAGCAGCGCAATCCAGCCAACCCGCAAGCCCATCGCGAAGCTACAGCCCTGGAAATCCTGAGGGACTTTGCAGGCCAGCCACCCCCGGACTTCTTCTTCGCTGGCATTGGAACTGGTGGACATATCACGGGTGTTGGAGAGGTGCTGAGGAACCACTGGCCGGATATGGCCATCTATGGCGTGCAGCCAGAGCAGTGCGACTTGCTCGACGATAGGCACGCACCGCATGAGATTCAGGGACTTTCCATTGGTATCGTGCCGGAAGTCTGCAACCTCGGCATTGTTACTGGCATGGTCGGGGTGTCGAAATCTGCCTGCTTGTCGATGATCCGGGAAGTCCTGCAAAACGACTCTGTGAGCATGGGGTTGTCCTCCGCAGCCAACCTGGTCGCGGTGCTGAACATGGCATCTGCCATGCCGTCAGGCGCTCGTGTACTGACGATGATCTACGATGGCGTCGAGTCATACATGGACGCTTTTCGATGAAGTTGTAGAGCAGAGCACGGCGATAACGCTTGCATGGTCGAAATGAGGTCGCATGCGATGGACAAACTGGTAGGTAATCTGATGCGCGCGGCATTGATGGAGTGCTGCTCACCCCAACTGGTGGAGCGGATAGTCGCTCATTCGATGTTCGAAGAAGCCAGACGTTGGTGCGAGGAAGACCTGCAGGCATTCGCCAGCAAGGATCCAGCCGCACAGGGACGGACATCCGACATTGCGTTTGGCTACAGCTCGTTCAAGGCAGTGCTGCACTACCGGCTTTCCCACATGCTGTGTCTGCGAAGCACATCTGAAGGCGATCCTGAGAGAGCGTTGGAGGCTACCGCGCTCCTGGTCTCCTCTCGTGGAAAGCTCCTGTCGGGCGCGGAAATCCACCCAAGATGCAAGATTGGCAGTCGATTCATCCTGGACCATGGGCATGGCACGGTCATTGGCGAGACAGCGGTAATCGGTGATGACTGTTACATCCTCGGAGGTGTGGTATTGGGGGCAACTGGCATATCGGCTAATCCCGCCGGTAAGCGTCACCCCACCATAGGGAGCCGCGTCCAAATCGGGGCCTTCACGCGTGTACTGGGTGACATCGCTATCGGCGACGATGTGTTTGTCGGTCCGCATTGTGTCATCAAGGACGACATCCCTGTCGGTTCAGTCGTAACCCTGCGTTCTGAACTACAGGTCATCCGAGGCCCCCACATAGTTCAGCAACTACAGCCGGCAGCCACGCAGACCCAAATTCAACCAATGGAGGCATCATGACGCAGACCGCCTCCCTTTTTCTCCAGGACTCCTACCGGGAAGAGTGTTTGGCGAGAATCACCGATGTCGTTGAAGATGGCCTGCTGCTCGACCAGACCGTTTTCTATCCCCAGGGGGGTGGCCAGGCTGGAGACAGTGGTTGGCTGACGCTGGCTGATGGCACGCGGCTCCGGATCGCCGATACACGCAAGGGGACAGAAGCAGGTGCTGGCAGGGATGCCATCCTGCATATCCCAGCTGAAGGCCAGGCAACCGTTCTCCGAGCAATGAAGCCTGGCGAGGTGGTTCTTGCGCAGATCGATTGGGTGCGTCGTTACCGGCACATGCGACTGCATACCGCAGCGCACATGCTCTGTGCTGTCCTGCCCTATCCGGTCAATGGGTGCAGCATCACTGATGAGCATGCGCGCCTGGACTTCGTGACGAGTGAACCGCTGTCCCGCGAGGCCATTGATAGCGCCTTGGCGGCAATGGTCGAGGCAGCACATCCGGTTTCGATCGACACCATGAGCGACGATGCACTGCGGGCTAGGCCGGATCTGGTGCGCACCATGAGTGTCCAACCTCCGATGGGCGCCGGGCAGGTTCGGTTGGTGAGTATTAAAGACACCGACCTGCAGCCTTGCGGTGGAACCCATGTGGCGAATACCGAAGAAGTTGGGGTGGTGCGCGTTTCCAAGATGGAGAAGAAATCAGCGCGCACCCGTAGGGTGGTACTGGTACTGGGTTGAGCGACTACCGTCGACATGGCCGTCGGTTTCCCATTCTACGCCACAGGTCACCCTCGCCACGCCCGGCAGCTCCATGCAATGCCAGAGGGCCTCAGGCCGGCAACAACGGCCGACAGGCCTCGACGAAGCGCCGGCAGGCACCCGCACATTCGCGCTCCAGCGGCTCGTCGCCATCGCAACGCTCCGCGCATGCCAGGGCATAGCGCGCCGCCAGCTCGCAGGCTGCCGGCGCCCATGGGCTGCGGCGCTCCAGCAGCAGGGCGGCGAGGCGGCAGAGGTCGGCGCAGTCGCCGGCGTGCTGGCGTTGTTCCCTGCTGGACTCGGTGCAGAGCGCCAGGTAGCGCTCGCACGCGCGGATGCAGTCCTGGGACGCGAGCCGGCAGCGCTCTTCCGGCGCCTGGACGGCGGCACCGCCGAGCAGGGCGTCGGCGTCGGTTTCCAGCAGGGAGCCGGGGTCTTCGTTTCCGGGATCGTTGATGGCGCGGGTCATGGCGGCACCTCCTGGCGATTGCGCCCATGCGGGCCCTGTTCCTTGGGCCGGTCGACGATGCCGACAGTTCAGTCGATTTCGCCGTCGGCACCGCCGCTCGATTGCCTTGAACCCTCGCCCGCGGCGCCAGTCCTCACTGGTACGACCCCAGACACGACCAGGAGGCGAGAATGTCCAGCACGGTTGCCGATCAATTGCTCGAACGCTTGAGCCAGTGGGGGGTGAAGCGCGTCTTCGGCTACCCCGGCGATGGCATCAACGGGATCATGGGCGCCATGGGCCGGCGCGCCGAGGCATTCGACTATATCCGCGTGCGCCACGAGGAGATGGCGGCCTTCATGGCCGGCGCCCACGCCAAGTTCACCGGAGAGGTTGGGGTGTGCCTGGCCACCTCGGGGCCGGGCGCGATCCACCTGCTGAACGGGCTCTACGACGCGCGCATGGATCATCAGCCGGTGCTGGCCATCGTCGGCCAGCAGGCGGCTACCGCGTTGGGCAGCGACTACCAGCAGGAAGTCGATCTGCAGAGCTTGTTCAAGGACGTTTCCGCCTATGTCGAGACCGTGGTCAGCCCGGCACAACTGCTCCATGTGCTGGACCGAGCCCTGCGCGTGGCGGTCGGCGAGCGGCAGGTGGCGACGGTGATCGTGCCCAACGACGTGCAACAGATGGCGGCCCCGAAGCGCCAGCCCCACGAGCACGGCCACGTGATGTCGGCGGTGGGCTTCGTCCAGCCGCGACCCTACGCGCGCGACGCCGACCTGGAGGCCGCCGCGGCGATCCTCAATCGCGGCCGGCGCGTGGCGATCCTCGCCGGTGCCGGGGCCCTGGGCGCGCACCGGCAACTGGAAGCGGTCGCCGAGCGCCTGGCCGCCGGAGTGGCCAAGGCGCTCCTGGGCAAGGCGGCGGTTTCCGACGACCTGCCGTACGTGACCGGCTCCATCGGCCTGCTCGGCACCCGCGCCAGCAGCATGCTGATGGAGCATTGCGACACCCTGCTGATCGTCGGCAGCACTTTCCCCTACAGCGAGTTCCTACCCAAGGCCGGCCAGGCGCGGGCGGTGCAGATCGACCTGTATCCGCGCAACATCGGTATCCGCTATCCGATCGACCAGGCCTTGCTCGGCGATGCAGGGGAAACCCTGGAGCGCCTGCTGCCGCTGCTCGAGCAGAAAAAGCACGGTGCCTGGCGCCGCCGGGTCGAGCGGGCGGTGACGGCCAGTCGCGAGGAAGCCCGGCGCCAGGCCGAAGAGCCAGCCGACCCGATCAACCCGCAGCGGGTATTCCGTTCCTTGTCGGAGCAACTGCCGGACGATGCGATTCTCTGCGGCGACAGCGGCTCGCATACCAACTGGTACGCCCGCGACATCCGCATGCGCCCGGGCATGCTCGGCTCGCTGTCGGGCAAGCTGGCGACCATGGGCAGCGGCGTGCCCTACGCCATCGCCGCCAAGCTCGCCTATCCGCAGCGGCCGGTGGTGGCGATGGTCGGCGACGGCGCCATGCAGATGAACGGCAACGCCGAACTGGTCACCGTGCAGCAGTACTGGCAGCGCTGGGACTCGCCGACCTTCATCGTGCTGGTGCTGAACAACGGCGATCTCAACCAGGTGACCTGGGAGCAGCGTGCCCTGGCCGGCGACCCGGAGTTCAGCCCGGCGCAGGAAGTTATCGATTTCCCCTACGCGCGTTATGCGGACATGCTCGGCTTCAAGGGCATCCGCGTGGATCGCCCGGAGGACATCGACGCCGCCTGGGCCGAGGCCTTCGCCGCCGACCGCCCGGTGCTGCTGGAGGTGGTCACCGACCCGAACGTGCCGCCGCTGCCGCCGCACATCAGCTTCGAGCAGGCCAAGCACCTGCTTGGCGCCATGCTGCAGGACGATCCCAAGCGCTGGGGGGTGATTCGCCAGAGCGCCCGGCAGGTCCTCGCGCGGCACTGAGCAAGGCGGTCGCGGCGCTCAGTCGGCGCGGCCGCTACGCAACTGGTCGGCCAGTTCGCGGTGGTGGTAGAAGCGCGCCAGCCATTCGTCGGCGAAGCGGCGCAGGTCGGGATCGGCGGAGTCCCGGGCGATTCCCTCGAAGCGTGCGACCAGACGGTCCTGCTGGCGAATCTGCGCGTCGAGGAAACCGCGCTCGTCGAAGCCGCCGGGAGCGGCGGCCTGCCGTTCGGTCTGGCGCGGCGAGGGCAGCGCCAAGGCCTTTTCCCCGGCCAGGGCGCGTAACTGGTGGTCGAACTCCTGCTGTTCGGTGAGTACGCGCTTGGCATAGAGCTGCACCGCCTTGTTTTCGGATCGGCGCATGGCTTGCTCGGCTGCCTCCACCTGGGCCTGGCTGTCGGCCAGGCTGTCGGCGAGCAGGGCGCGGGTATCAGCGGGTTCGGCCTGGACGGCCAGGGGCAACAGCAGGGCGGCGATCAGTGACAGGCGACTGGGCATGGCGAACCTCCGGACGGGACGAGTGTGCGGTGGACGCTCGCCATACGGCGCCGTTCAAAAAAACCGCCTATGCGTCCCAGGCCGCCAGCAGGCGTCGATGCTCGCGGTGCGCCGCCTCCTGCACCGTCGGCAGCAGCCGCACCCGCTGGCCTGGCAGGCATTGCGCCAGGCGCGCCAGCGCCAGCGGGGCGAGGGCGCCGAGACGGGGGTAGCCGCCGATGGTCTGCCGGTCGTTGAGCAGGACGATCGGCTGACCGTCCGGCGGCACCTGCACCGCGCCGAGGGCGATGCCTTCGGAAATCATCGACTGCTGCCGGCATTCCAGGCGCGGGCCGAGCAGACGTACGCCCATGCGGTCGGCGCGTGTATCCACCTGCCAGTCGCCGTTGAACGCATCGAACAGGCTCATGGCCGGGAAGTCGCCGATCTGCGCGCCGAGGATCAGCTCCAGGCGCGCTTCGCCGGTGCAGTCCATGATCCGTTCGCTGGGCAGGGGCAGCGCGCGCGGTCGCGCGCCATCGGCCAGCCAGCCGAGGCTGTCGCCTGCGGCCAGGGCCTTGCCGTCGGCGCGGGGGCCGCCCAGGCCTTCGCGGGCCACCGTGGCCAGGCTGCCCAACTGGCGCTCGCCGGCGAAGCCGCCGGGCGCCGCCAGGTAGGCGCGGGCGCCCTGGCGCGGGTGGGCGAAGGCCAGGCGCTGGCCGCCGCGCACGGCGAACGCGCCCCAGGCCGGTAGCGGCTGGCCATCGAGGGTCGCGCCGAGATCGCCGCCGGCCAGGGCCAACCAGCCGTCGGCACGGCATTCGGCGACGAAACCGCCGAGGGCGATCTCGATCACCGCGGCGTCCAGGGGATTGCCCAGCAGCCAGTTGGCCCAGCCCATGGACAGCCAGTCGAGGGCGCCGCCCTGGGTCACGCCGAGATGGCGGCAACCGAAGCGGCCGCGATCCTGCAACTGGACCAGCGGGGTGCTCTGGCACACCCGCAGGCCGCCGTGGATGGAGTCGTTCATGCCTGGACCTCCAGGGGCGTGTCGTCGCCGCCGAGACGGACGAATTCGGCGTGTCCGATGGGTTCGAAACGCACCCGGTCGCCGGCGCGCAGCAGGCTGTAGCCGTCCAGGGTGAGGTCGAACAGGCGCACCGGGCAGCGCCCGAGCAGGTTCCAGCCGCCTGGCGAGGCCTGCGGATAGACCGCCGTCTGGCGCTCGGCGATGCCGACGCTGCCGGCGGCGATGCGTTGCCGGGGAGTCGCCAGGCGGGGTGCCGCCAGGGCTTCCTCGACCAGCCCCATGAAGGCGAAGCCGGGGCTGAAACCGAGGGCGAAGATCCGATACTCGCGCTGGCTGTGGCGGCGGATCAGCTCGGCGACGCCGAGCTGCTTGCGCCGCGCCAGGGGTTCCAGGTCGGGGCCGACCCGCGGGTCGTACCAGGTCGGCAGGATGTGCAGACGGCCGCCGTCCTGGCGTTTCGGGCGCAAGTCGGACAGCGCCGCGGCGATCCGCGCGCGGGCCTCGCCAGGGTCGAGCTGGAGCAGGTCGTATTGCAGGAGCAGGGTGGTGTAGGACGGCACCAGGTCGAGCAGGGCGGCGCCGAACGCCGCCCGCAGGTTTTCCTCCGCCGCCAGCAGCCAGGGCATGTTGGCTTCGTCGATGCGCTCGAACAGGCGCAGGACGAAGCTGTCGATGGCGGCCACCTCGATGCGCGGTTGCGGTTGGCTCATGCCGCCTCCAGGGCGTCGCGGATGCGCCGCACCGCAGCCAGCGAGGCGGGATTGTCGCCGTGTACGCAGAGGGTCTGCGCCTCCAGCGCCAGGGCGCTGCCGTCGCTGGCTCGCAGCGCCCCGCCACGGGCCAGCAGGAGGGCCTGGGCGAGCACCGTCTCGGCGTCGTGGTGTACCGCGCCGGGCTGGCTGCGCGAGACCAGGTAGCCGGCGCCGTCGTAGGCGCGGTCGGCGAACGCCTCGAACCACAGCTCGATGCCGTGGGCCTCGCCCAGCGCGCGCGCCGCGGTGTTGTCGCGGGTGCTCATCAGCATCAGCGGCAGGGTGCGGTCGTAGGCCGCCAGTGCGCGCAGCACGGCGGCGAGGATCGCCGGGTCGCGCATCATGTCCTGGTACAGCGCGCCATGCGGCTTGACGTAGCGTACCCGCGTGCCCTGGGCGCGGCAGAGTCCGTCGAGGGCGCCGATCTGGTAGAGCAGCAGGTCTTCCACTTCCTGCGCCGAGCAGGCCAGCGAGCGCCGGCCGAAGCCGACCAGGTCGGGGTAGCCGGGGTGCGCGCCGATGCGCACGCCATGCTCCACCGCCAGGGCCACGGTGCGGCGCATGGTGCCGGGATCGCCGGCGTGGAAGCCGCAGGCGATGTTGGCGCAATCGATCAGCGGCATCACCTCGGCGTCCAGGCCCATGCGCCAGGCACCGAAGCTCTCGCCGATATCGCAGTTCAACAACAGGTTGTTCATGCAGGTTCCTTCAGGTCATTGCTCGCCGGACCTCACCACAGCGCCAGGCTGTAGCTGAGGATCAGGCGATTTTCGTCGAGGTCGTTGGCGAAATTCGAACGCACCGTGGCGTTGCGCCATTTCACCCCGAGGTTCTTCAGCGGCCCGCTCTGCACCACGTAGCCGAGGTCGGTGTTGCGTTCCCATTCCTTGCCGTCGTTGGCCGCGCCGCGGGCGACGTTGTCGCCGGAGACGTAGCGGCTCATGAAGCTCAGGCCGGGCAGGCCGAGCGCGCCGAAATCGTAGTCGTAGCGCAGTTGCCAGGAACGCTCGTCGACGTTGCCGAAGTCGCCGATCTGGATGAAGTTGACCAGGTACGGGTCGCTGCCGGCGATGTAGGGATAGGGATCGTCGCCACTGATCCGCTGGTAGCCGGCGGCCACCGCGTGGGCGCCCAGGCGCAGGCTGAAGAGGGCGCCGAAGGCGCGGTTGTCCAGTTCGCGGAAGCCGCCGTCCTCGCTGGCCCGGGCGAAGCGCAGGTCGCTCTTGAGCGAACGCTGTCCGCCGAGGTCGAGGGTGTGTACCAGGCCGGCGAAGGTCTGCCGGTAGATGTCCCTGAGCCGACCCTGGTGCAGGCTGGCGGTCAGCGCCGGGGTCAGGCGATAGTCGCCGCCGGCGAAGTCGAAGGCATCGCTGCGCCCGCCGATGCGGTTGGCGCTGAACACCTGGTAGTCGCTGGAGCTGTTCAGCTTGTTGCGGTCCAGGTGCGCGCCGCGCAGGGTCAGGCCGTCGATCTCCTGCACGTCGAGCAGCGCGCCACGGAACAGTTCCGGCAGCAGGCGGGTGTCGTTGGCCGAGACCAGCGGGCTCTTGAAGTGCAGCGCGCCGACCTTGAGCAGGCTGTTGGAGACCCGCGCCTTGGCGGTCAGGCCGAGCTTGGCGTAGTCATCCTGGGAGCCGCCGGCGGAGCCGTCGGCCGGCAGCAGCCCGGTTCCTCCGCTGCCGCTGCCGGAGTCGAGCTTGAAGCCGAGCAGGCCGATGGCGTCGACGCCGAAGCCGACGGTGCCTTCGCTGAAGCCGGACTCCAGGCGCAGGAGGAAGCCCTGCGCCCATTCGTCGGCGTTGTCGCGCGCGCCGCTCTGGCGGAAGTCGCGATTGAAGTAGAAGTTGCGCAGTTCGAGGCTGGCGTGGCTGTCCTCGACCAGGTCGGCCTGGGCGAGCAGCGGCCAGCCCAGCCCGCTGCCGGCGAGCAGCGCGGCAGCCAGGCGGGGAGTGGGATGCATGCTGGGATTTCCTCGGTCGACGGCTCAGAGTTCCAGTTGCTTGCCGCGGGTTTCCGGCAGGCTGAGGGCGGCGAGGATCACCACGCCGTAGGAGACCGCGGCGAAGGCGCCGATCCCCAGGCCCAGCGAGAGCTTCTGGCCGAGCATGCCGATCAGCATCGGGAACAGCGCGGCGATGGCGCGCCCGGCGTTGTAGCAGAAGCCCTGGCCGGAGCCGCGGATGCGGGTTGGGAACAGTTCGGTGAGGAACGAGCCCATGCCGCTGAAGATGCCCGAGGCGAAGAAGCCGAGCGGGAAGCCGAGCCAGAGCATGGCGCCGTTGCTCACCGGCAACTGGGTGTAGAGCAGGACCACGGTGAAGGAGCCGACGGCGAACAGGACGAAGTTCTTCTTGCGCCCGATCAGGTCGGTGAGGAAGGCACTGACCACGTAGCCGACGTAGGAGCCGAGGATCACCATCGCCAGGTAGCCGCTGGTGCCGAGCACGGTCAGCCCGCGTTCGGTCTTGAGGAAGGTCGGCAGCCAGGCGGTGATGGCGTAGTAGCCGCCGAGCGCGCCGGTGGTCAGCAGCGAGGCGCGCAGGGTGATGCTGAGCATCCCGGGGGCGAAGATCTCGTAGAAGCTGACCTTGTCGGCGCCCTGGTTGCGTTGCCTGGCCTCGCGGTAGATCTCCGGTTCCTTGACCAGCCGGCGTACCACCAGGACGAACAGCGCCGGCAACAGGCCGAGCATGAACAGCGCGCGCCAGGCCTCTTCCGGCGGCAGCAGGCTGAACATCAGCGAGTATAGGATGGCGGTGAGGCCCCAGCCGATGGCCCAGCCGGACTGCACCAGGCCGACCGCCTTGCCGCGGTCGCGGGCCTTGATCACTTCGCCGATGAGTACCGCGCCGGCGGTCCATTCGCCACCGAAGCCGAAGCCCATCAGGGTCCGTGCGACCAGCAACTGCTCGTAGTTCTGCGCGAGGCCGCAGAGGAAGGTGAAGAAGGCGAACCAGAGCACCGTCAGTTGCAGGGTCAGCACCCGGCCGATGCGGTCGGAGAGGATCCCGGCGATCCAGCCGCCGGCGGCGGAGGCGAGCAGGGTCATGGTGTGGATGAAGCCGGCTTCGCCGGTGCCGATCCCCCACAGGGCGATCAGGGTAGGGATCACGAAGCTGAGCATCTGGGTGTCCATGCCGTCCAGGCCGTAGCCGATCTTGCAGCTCCAGAAGGCCCGGCGTTCCTGCTTGTCGAGGGCGCGATACCAGCCGAAATGACCGTCCCGGGAAGCGTCCGGGCCGGCGTCGAGGGTCATGTGTTTTTCCATGGGGGCACCGATCGTCGTTATTGGTGTTATGAAGATTCGGTGGGCGCCGTCGCACCCGGTGGTCGCATTCTTCGAGGCTGGCCAGCGAGCGTCCAACTAATTTATGCGGCCGCCGGGGATAAGAAATTTCGATGGCGGAGCAGGCCGTCATGCGTCGATCATGTGCCGCCGGAAGGTGGGCGCTGGCATGGAAGCTGCTCGCTCCCGCCACCTTGTGTCCCTCGCCCGTCGGTACCCGCCACATGAACCTGAAATTCCTCGAGACCTTCGTCTGGGTCGCGCGCCTGAAGAGCTTCCGCCTCACCGCGGAGAAGCTGTTCAGCACCCAGGCTTCCATTTCCAGCCGGATCGCCGTGCTGGAGGACGAACTCGGCGTGAAACTGTTCGTCCGCGACTCGCGCGGCGTGACCCTGACCCCGGAAGGCGACAAGGTACTGGCCTACGCCGAGCGGATGATGGACACCATGCACGCGCTGAAGCAGTCGCTCGACACCGGCGCCAGCACCCAGGGACGGATTCGTATCGGCGCCATGGACACGGTCATCCACACCTGGCTGAGCCCGTTGGTGGCCAGGGTCACGGAAACCTTCCCGGCGGTGGAGATCGAGCTGATGGCGGACACCGCGCGCAACCTCTCCGAGCAGTTGCAGAAGGGCTACCTGGACCTGATCTTCCAGACCGACTCGCTGCGCCACGAGTCGGTGCTGAACCTCGAACTGGGCAGCTATCCGCTGCGCTGGATCGTTTCCACCGGCTCGATCTACCACCGCGACTACGCCTCGCTGGCGGACCTGGCGCGGGAGCGGGTGGTGACCTTCTCCAAGCACTCGCGGCCGCACCAGGACGTGCTTGGCCTGCTGCACGCCAACGGCGTCGCGGCGCCGCGCCTGAACTGCGTGAACTCGGTGGCGGCGATGACCCGCCTGCTGCGCGACGGCTTCGGCGTCGGCGCCTTGCCGCCGGCGCTGGTCAGCCAGGAACTGGAACGCGGCGAACTGACCCTGCTGCGCCTCGGCCCGCCGCCGCCGAACCTGCCGGTGGTGGTGTCCTGGCGCGGCGGCACCGGCCTGGAACTGGTGGACGAAGTGGTGGAGCTGAGCAAGGCGGTGTTGGCCGACTACGCGGCCAACGTCGGCCCGGAGTGCATGCTCCTGGCGCCGCTGAAGAAAGGAGTGGGGCGGCTGCGTTCGCGCTGATTCGGATTTTCCGATCGCCCCCGGCGGAAAAATCTCGTTGGACGCTGACCGCCGTCCGCTTCTACAAACCTGCCAACAACGACGTCCGCCAGCGCACGGAGCCGCCATGCCCGAACCGACCTTCCACGAACTCGCGCAACTGCCGCCGCCGGTCCTGCGCCAACTGATCCGCCGCGGCGACTACACCGGCCATACCAGCGGCCTCGGCCAGCGCCACCTGCAGGCCAACCTGGTGATCCTGCAGAAATCCTGGGCCGACGAGTTCCTTCGCTTCTGTGCCCTGAACCCCCGGGCCTGCCCGCTGCTCGACGTCAGCGAACCCGGCTCGCCGCACTTCGCCAGGCTCGGCGCGGATATCGACGTGCGCAGCGACCTGCCGCGCTACAGGGTGCATCGACGCGGTCAGGAGCCCGTCGAGGTGAGCGACATCGGCACCTTCTGGGAAGCGGATTTCGTCGCCTTCGCCATCGGCTGCTCGTTCTCCTTCGAACAGGCGTTGCTCGACGCCGGCATCGGCCTGCGCCACCTCGAGCTGGGGCGCAACGTGGCGATGTACCGCAGCTCCATCGCTACCCGGCCGAGCGGTCGCCTGGCCGGGCCCACGGTGGTATCGATGCGGCCGTTGAAGGCCGCCGAGGCGATCCGGGCGATCCAGGTCACCAGCCGCTTCCCTATGACCCATGGCGCACCGCTGCACCTGGGCGATCCGGCGCTGATCGGCATCCGCGACCTGGCGCGGCCCGACTACGGCGACCCGGTGCCGCTCGCGGCGGACGAGATCCCGCTGTTCTGGGCCTGCGGGGTCACGCCCCAGGCGGTGCTCGCCGAGGTTCAGCCGGAGCTGTACATCAGTCACGCGCCGGGGCACATGCTGGTCAGCGACCGACTCTACGACGAGCTCTGAGGGGCGTCGTCCTTCGCCGGACCGGGGATGATCGCCAGGTGGCGCAGGGCATCCGGCTCCAGGCTGTAGCTCTTGCCGCTCGGCGCTTCGATGAGCCGCCCGAGGGCGTAGAGGGTGAAGTAGCGCACCGTTTCGGCGCAACCGAGGATGTCTTCGAGGTAGCGCCGATGCGGATAGCCCTGCAAGGTTTCCGGAGCGACGTAGAGGAATACCGGCTTGCCGTCGATGCGGTCGCGGAACTTGAAGCGGAAGCCCTGCGGCCGGCTCGGCGCACCGTAGCGCCGGACCAGGTCGGCGCCGCCGTAGAATACCTTGCCGGCGCTGCCCGGGGTGGCATAGCCGATGTGCTGGAAATAGGCGCGCAGCGGTATCCGGCCGAGGCCGCTGATGCGGATGTCCAGTTGCTTGAACTCTTCCGCCGGCAGCTCGGCGCGGGCCTGGCGGAAGGTGTCGACGAGCAGTTCGAAATCGCGGGTGCGCCGTGGCCGTTGCGTTCTCTGCCGAGGCGCGGCGGGAGCGTCGGTGCGCACTGCGGCGGAGGCCGGCGGCTGTCCCTCGGCGTCCGGGTCCGCTTGCGGCGGCGCGGCCTCCTCGGCAATGGCCGGGTCGAACTCCTCGACGTAGGCATCCAGCTTGTCGCGGATGCGCCGCTGGCCGGCATCCTCGGCGGACTCGCCCGGGCGCAGAGCGTCCTCCTCGACGAACCATTCGCAATCCGACAGGTGGGTGGAGTGCGGGAACTTGCTGAAGTGCGCGGCCTTGCGGGTGTCCTGCGGCAGCTTGTCGTAGTTGCTCGCCGATACCTTGATCCCCTGTGCCCGGCACCCTTCGCTGGAGCAGAGGAAATCGAAGCGTTTGCGCGGCTCGGCCTGGGAGAAGTATTCGCGGCGGGCGCTGGCGATGGAGATCACCCGATCCAGTTGCACGCAGTAGGCCAGTGCTATCCGTTTGAACGCCATGTTCCCAATCCTTCCGCCGGTTCGAGCGGGCCATTATGGCGCGTGGCGATGGGTAGGCAAGCCGACGGCCTTCCGCACCTGCCGAAGCCGGGCACATGGCCTTGCTCGAATTCAAGCGCAAGAACCGGAGTTCTTGCGCTTGAATGGCGAATTAGTCTGCGGGCATCATCCGCTCCCACAGGGGAAACGCCATGAGCCAGCAGCTCGATCCTTGCAACGCCTACCACACCGACGAACAGCGCTGGGCCGCCGTGCTGGCGCGCGACGCGGCGGCGGACGGGGCGTTCGTCTATGCGGTGAAGACCACCGGGGTCTATTGCCGCCCGAGTTCCTCGGCGCGTCGGCCCAGGCGCGAGAACGTCGAGTTCTTCGCCACTGCCGAGGCCGCCGAGGCCGCCGGCTATCGGCCCAGCCGGCGCGCCGCCGGCGACCGCAGCCTGGCGGCGGAGCAGCGCGCCGAGCGGGTGGCGCAGGCCTGCCGGATGATCGAGACGGCGGAGACGCCGCCGGCACTGGAGGCGCTGGCCGCCCGACTGGGCATGAGTCCGTTCCACTTCCATCGTCTGTTCAAGGCCGAAACCGGCCTGACGCCCAAGGCCTACGCCTCGGCCTATCGTGCCCGGCGCCTGCGCGAGCGCCTGGGCCAGGCGTCCGCCTCGGTGACCGAGGCGATCTACGACTCCGGTTTCAACTCCAACAGCCGCTTCTACGAGTCCTCGTCGCAACGCCTCGGCATGCGCCCGCGCGATTACCGCGATGGCGGCGCCGGCGCGGCGATCCGTTTCGCCATCGGCCAGTGCTCGCTGGGCGCGATCCTGGTGGCGCAGAGCCAGCGCGGCATCTGCGCGATCCTCCTCGGCGAGGAGCCGGAGCCATTGCTGCGCGAGTTGCAGGACCAGTTCCCGCGCGCCCAGCTACTCGGCGGCGACGCCGACTTCGAACGGCTGGTGGCGCAGGTGGTGGGCTTCGTCGAGTCGCCTCAACTGGGACTGGACCTGCCGCTGGACGTACGCGGTACGGCGTTCCAGGAACGGGTCTGGCAGGCACTGCGGGAAATACCGCCGGGCAGCACGGCGAGCTACGCGCAGATCGCCGAACGGATCGGCGCGCCGCGAGCGGTGCGCGCGGTGGCGCAGGCCTGCGCGGCGAACCGGATCGCGGTGGCGATTCCCTGCCACCGGGTGGTACGTCGCGACGGCGACATTTCCGGCTACCGCTGGGGCGTGGAGCGCAAGCGCGAACTGCTGCGCAGGGAAGAGCGGGATTGAACCCAAGGCCAGGCGATACGCGGCCCGGAATGCAAAAAGCCCACTCGATGGTGGGCTCTATGCAATGGGGCGCTGGTCCTTCAGCTGGTTCCAGTATCCATGTCAGGGGTGAAAATTTCGTGAAATGAAACGACAACCCTGACCGTTCGTCCTTTCCTATCGTGGTTTCATTCGTTGCTGCACGTACGCGCCTGCTTCAGGTAGTGCAACACCTGGCGCTCGCCGTGGGAGTCCAGGTATACCAGGGTGGCGCGCACCACCTGGCAGGTATCGCTGGGCGCCTCGTCGACGCTCAGCACCCTGGCCACGTCCAGCGGCATGCCGTAGACGTAGTCGGCAGTCGCCGCGCCGGCGATGACCGGCGCCAGCAGCGTGACGCAGCAGAGGTAGAGCCTGGCTCGGTTCATGGACGGTTTCTCTCCATTCCCCCGCGAAGCGACGGCGCAAGGGCGCCGCCGACGCCATGGGTGGAACCCGCTTCGTCGTTCGCGACGGGTTCGCCACCTCCGTCCAGCAGTATAGGATGACGGTCTCAGTGCGGCTTGATCGCCACCTTCAGTACGTTGTCACGCTGGTTGGCGAACAGGTCGTAAGCGGCGACGATGTCGTCGAGGCGGTATTCGTGGCTGACCAAAGGCCCGAGGTTGACCCGGCCCGAAGCCACGATATTGAGCAGTCGGCGCATGCGCTCCTTGCCGCCGGGGCACAGCGCGGTATTGATCCGGTGGTCGCCGAGGCCGGCGGCGAAGGCCGACAACGGAATCGTCAGGTCTTCCGAATAGACCCCGAGGCTGGAAAGGGTGCCGCCGGGCTTGAGCACCCTCAGGGCGGTCTCGAAGGTCGATTGCGTACCGAGTGCCTCGATCGAAGCATCCACGCCGCGCCCGCCGGTGAGTTTGAGAATTTCCTCGATCACGTCGCACTCCCTGAAGTTCAGCGTGACGTCGGCGCCCATTCCACGGGCGATATCGAGGCGATGGGCGTTGCCGTCGATGGCGATGATCGTGCTGGCGCCCAGCAGCCGGGCGCCGGCGGTGGCGCACAGGCCTATGGGACCCTGGGCGAAGATCGCCACGCTATCGCCGATGCGGATGTTGGCGTTCTCCGCGCCCTTGAAGCCCGTGGACATGATGTCCGGACACATCAGCACCTGTTCGTCGCTGAGACCATCGGGTATGGGGGCAAGGTTGGCCTGAGCGTCGGGAACCAGCACATACTCGGCCTGGGTGCCGTCGATCAGGTTGCCGAAGCGCCAACCGGCGGTCGCCTTGTAGCCATGGCAGGCGCAACGGCCGGATTCCACCAGGTAGCTGCCGTCCTGCGACGGTACGCCGTCCTGGGCGGCATAGGAGTTGAAGTTGGGGCAGATGGCACCGGCGATCACGCGTTGGCCTTCGCGGTAGCCGACCACCGCGCTGCCGAGCTTTTCGATGATCCCGACCGGCTCGTGGCCCACCGTCAGGCCGGGCGCGACCGGATACTCGCCCTTGAGGATGTGCACGTCGGTGCCGCAGAGCGTGGTGGTGGTGATGCGCACCAATGCATCGTTCGGCCCCACGTCGGGAATCGGCTTGTCGACCAGCTCGATACGGCCGGGCTGGATGAATACGGCGGCTTTCATCATCTTGCTCATGGAGCATCCTCACGGGTGGAGGCCCTGGGGCGGCACGGGGCAGGAAAGAACGGACGGATGCCAGGACAGTGGCGGAATTGCCGTCCGATGTCCTTGATATGGGTCATGGCCGCGATGGACGCGGGTTCGCGAAGTACCGACCTGGCGTTTTTGCTGGGAAATGTCCTCGCCCGGTTCGCTGCGGAACTACCCAAGCCCCTTCGCTGTGGCTTGGGTCGACGCTGAACGCGGGAGGGCGGGGGCGTTGCACCCATGTCGGGAGTTCGCCGCGGCGGGCCGACGCTGCGCTCTTGGCAAAGGCAGCGTCGGGCCTTGGCCCAAAGGCTATCGCCTCAGGCCTTGCTCGCGGCCAGATAGGAGGCCAGGCGCCGGCCCATCTCCTCGCCGAGGGCCTGGAGGCCGCTCATGGGACGGACCATCACTTCGAAGTCGACGATCCGGCCGTCGTCGTCGAAGCGGATCATGTCGATGCCTTTCAGTTCGCGTTCGCCGACCCGTGCGCTGAATTCCAGCACCACGCTGCGGCCGTCGGCGCTGGCCAACTGGCGGTGATAGGCGAAATCCTCGAAGACCGTGAGCACGGTATTCAGGATCATCGAGACCACCGGTGCGCCGGCATACGGCTTGTGCGCCATCGGCGAGCGGAACACGGCATCGGGGTGCAGCAGGCGCGGCAACCCGGAGAGGTCGCGGCGGGCGATCAGCCCGTGCCATTCGGCGAGGGTGGCGGCGGCGTTGGCTTCGAGCGGCAGGCTGGTCATACGGTGGCTCCTCTGGCGGGTGCTGGACTGTATCCCCGGGGCGGCCTGGGGCCGGTTGCGGGGCGGAGCCTCACCATAGGTTGTGGGAAAGGCCTCGCTCAATGATCGAAAGTGACGGAAGACTGATCCTCGCGCGCAACCTATGACTCAGCCCTGTTCGATCTGCACGATCTGCTCGCGCAGCCATTGCAGGCCGGGCGTCGCTTCCTGCTGGCGATGCCAGATCAGGTTGACCTGCACCGGGGCCATCTCGAAGGGGACGTCCGCCAGTTGCAAACCATGGCTGCCGGCGAAGCGCTCGGCCAGGCGGCGTGGCACGGTGCCGAGCAGCTCGGTGCTGGCGACGATGGCCGGGATGGTCAGGTAGTGAGGCACCAGCAATTGCACCTGGCGCTGTACCCTGGCCGAGCCGAGGACGATCTCCAGCGGACTGCCGCGCCCGACCCGCGGCAGGATCGAGACGTGCTGCGCGGCCTCGTAGGCCGCGCGGTCGAGGCCGCCGCGGAAGGCCGGATGGCCCTGCCGGGCGATCACCACCAGGCGTTCCTCGCCGACCGGCCGGTAGGCCAGCTCGGGCTCGTCGAAGTACAGGTAGTCGATCGCCAGGTCGAGTTCGCCGCTGGCCAGTTGCGCCGGGATCGAGGCGCCTTCGTCGGGACGTACCTCCAGCGTCACCCGCGGGGCCAGGGTCTTCAGGCGGGTCACCAGGCCCGGCAGCAGGCGCAACTGGGCATAGTCGTTCATCGTCAGGCGAAAGGTCCGCGCAGTGTGCGGATCGAAGGTTTCCTGGGAGCCAAGGCCGGCCTGCAGCAGATGCAGGGCCTGGCGCACCGGCACGTACAGGGCGAGGGCGGCGGCGGTGGGTTCCAGGCCCTTGGCGGTGCGCCGGAACAGCGGCTGGTCGAGCTGCTCGCGCAGGCGGGCGAGGGCGTTGCTCACCGCCGGCTGGCTGCGATGCAGGCGGATCGCCGCGCGCGACAGGTTGCGTTCGCGCATCAGGGCATCGAAGACCAGAAGCAGGTTGAGGTCGAGCTGCTGCAAGTTCAGCTTCATGAATAATCCTCATTCTATTTATCCATTACCCTGATAAGACTGGCATCGCTACACTCGAATGCAAGCCCTTCCGCCCCGGCGGATCGGCCCGGTTCGCGGCCCAGCCAATAACAATCACACGCGAGATGCCGACCATGTCCTTCGATCCCCAACCCTTTCGCCAGCAGTACCGCGCGGCCATCCGGCCCGGCTACAACCCCTGGCTGCACGCCGGCTTCGTCCTCGCCTACGGCGGCGCCTGGATCGTCTTCTTCCTCTCCCGACTCGAGCAGCCGAGCCTGCTGGAATGGCTGACGGTGCCGGCCGCGCTGGTGTTCTTCAACTGGGGCGAGTACCGCATCCACAAGTCCCTCGGCCACCACAAGCACCCGCTGGGGCGGATGTTCTACAAGCGCCATACCGGCGACCACCACAGCTTCTTCGTCGCCGGCCAGATGCGCTACGAACAGGCCCGCGACTGGCGGGTGATCCTGTTCCCGGCCTGGCTGGTGGTGGTCTTCAGCCTCGGCGCGCTGCTCGCCTGGAGCCTGCTCGGCCTGCTGAACGACAACCTCGCCGCGCTGTTCGCCGCGACCCTGCTGCTGGGCTACCTCAGCTACGAGATCTTCCACGCCTGCGAACACCAGCCGCCGGAGCATCCGCTCAGCCGTCTGCCGTGGATCAGCCACATGCGCCGCCTGCACGAACTGCATCACCGTCGCGAGCTGATGCAGACGCACAACTTCAACCTGGTCTTCCCGTTGATGGACTGGTGCTACGGTACCCTCCACTGGGAAGCGGAAACCGCCGAGGAGCACGCCATGACCCGCATGCAGCACCGAATCGAGATCGCCCGCGAGCCCGAGGCGACCCTCGCCTACGCCGCCAGCCCGGGGCTCTGGCCGGAATGGCATCCCTCGTCGTTGCGGGTCGACGGCGCCGCTGGCCCGCTGCCGGCCGGCGCGCGCTTCGAGGAGGACATCCACGCCGGCGGCCGCGCCGGGCACTTGTCCTGGACGGTGGTCGAGTACCAGCCGGGACACCTGTGGCGCGCCAACGCCCGTGGCGACCGGGGGCTGCACCTGCGCCTGAGCTACGAATGCCAGCCGAGCGCGGCCGGCACCCGCTTCGTGCGCACCCTGGAATACCGCTTCGACGGCTGGTCGATGCGCCTGGCCAACCTGTTCCTGCTGCGCCGTCGCATCGAACGTGAGTCGGAGGAGTCCATGCACCGCCTGCGTCGGGTCGCCGAGGCGCGGATAGCGGCGGCGGAAAGCGTATGATCGGGGTCCGCGGGGGCGGATCGCAGAAGGACACCGATGAACAAGTTTGCCGAAATGACCACCTTCGTCAGCGTGGTCGACGCCCATAGCTTCTCCGAGGCCGCCCGCCGCCTGGGCACCACCAAGTCGCAAGTCAGCCAGCGTATCCAGCAACTGGAGAGGCGCCTGGGCCGGGTGCTGCTGAACCGCACCCGGCCGCTGAGTCTCACCGACCCCGGTCGCACCTACTACGAACATGCCTGCCGCCTGCTACAGGAGCTGGAGCAGGCGGAAGCCTCGGTGCTCGACGCCGACGACGACCTGCGCGGCCAGTTGCGCCTCTCCGCGCCGCTGGCCTTCACTCCGCGCTACCTGGCGCCGCTGCTGGCGCGCTTCGCCGAGCGCCATCCGCAATTGCGGGTGGACGTGCAGGCCGACGATCGTTTCGTCAACCTCCAGGAACCGCGCTTCGACATGGCCCTGCGCATGGGCCGGCTGGACGACTCCTGCCTGGTGGCGCGGCCGATCACCGCCAACCGCCACCTGCTCTGCGCCAGTCCCGACTACCTGGCGCGGCATGGCGTGCCGCAGCATCCCGAGGAATTACAGGCGCACGACGGGCTGGTCTACTACAACCGCGAGCCCGGCGGCATGCTCTGTCTGCCGGTGGACGGCGAACCGGCCTCGTTCCGCATCCGGGTGAGGATGCGCACCGACTCCGGGCACCAGTTGCTCGAAGGTGCGCGCGCCGGGCTCGGCCTGGCGATCCTGCCGAGCTTCCTGGCCGCCGATGCCTTGCTGGCCGGCGAGCTGCTGCCGGTCCTGCCTGGCTACTCGCCGGACGGCGGGCAGGTTTCCGTGGTCTACCGCAAGACCCAACGGACGCCCCGGAAGATCCTCGTCCTCGGCCAGTTCCTCGAAGAGGAAATCGGCGATCCGGCACCCTGGGACCGCGCGCTCGTCGAGCGTGGCCTGTTGCCGCCGGGCTGAGTTCGGAAAAACCGAACCAGCGGTTCGCCTTCCGCTGTCTGTCGCCGAGGGCGCGCCGGGCATAGCGTTGCTCCCGTCAATCGATCTGGATACGGGAGAACCCCATGCACCAACCCGAAAACCCGGCGCGCCGCACCTTGCTGGCGCAGACCGTCGCCGGCTCCGCCGCGCTCGCCCTGGGCTCGCTGCTCGGCGGCGCGCCCGGCGTGGCCAGCGCCACGGCGGAAACGCCCCGCAAGGCCTTCGATGGCGGCAGGATCGATGTGCTGATCGTCGGCGGCGGCTCCGCCGGCGCGGTCCTCGCCCGGCGCCTGAGCGAGCGCGGCGACCGCCGGGTACTGTTGCTGGAAGCCGGCCAGGCCTATCCGGCCTGGGACTACCCCAGGATCATCGCCAGCAGCGACAGCGTCGGCGGCGACCCCTCCAGCGACTGGGGCTACCAGTCCCAACCGGGGGCGATCGGGCACCCGATCCATGCGATCCGCGGCAAGGTCCTCGGCGGCAGCTCGGCGATCAACGGCGCGGTGGCGATCCGCGCGCGGCGCGAAGACTTCGCCCGCTGGAACCTGCCGGGCTGGTCCTACGACGACCTGCTGCCGGCGTTCCGCCGCCTGGAGACCCGCCAGGGCGGCGACCCGGCCCTGCACGGCGGGGACGGACCGCTGCCGGTGCGGCAACTGAGCCGCGCCGATCTCTCGCCGATGCAGAGGGCCTTCGTCGACGCCACCCTGGCCAACGGTTTCAAGGCCATCGCCGATTTCGACGGCGCCGACGCCAACGGCGTCGGGCCGTACCCGATGAATGTCGTCAACGGTGTGCGCGTCAACACCGGCATGGCCTACCTCGACAACGCCGTGCGCGCTCGCGCCAACCTGTCGATCCGCGGCGACGCGCTGGTCGACCGGGTGCTCTTCGAAGGCAAGCGCGCGGTGGGTGTGCGCCTGGCCTCCGGCGAGGAAATCCACGCCGGCGAAGTGATCCTCAGCGCCGGCGCCTACGGCAGCCCGGCGATCCTGCTGCGCTCCGGTGTCGGCCCGGCCGACGAGCTGAAGGCGCTGTCGATCCCGTTGCTTGCCGACTTGCCGGTGGGCCGCCGGCTCAAGGACCATCCGTTCTACTACAACGCCTATGCCGCCCGGCCGGAGCGCATCGGCGCGCAGTCGCCGGTGATCGGCGCCAAGCTCTGGACCCATAGCTCGCGGGCGCAGAACGGCGAGCTGGACCTGCACATCACCGCCACCCACCTGTTCCCCGCCGAGATGAGCCCGACCGGGGTCGGCTTCGTCCTCGCCGTGGCCCTGACCCGGCCGCAATCGCTGGGCAGTGTGCGCCTGGCCAGCCGCGACCCGGCCGTCGCGCCGCTGATCGACCTGAACTTCCTCGCCGAGGCCGAAGACCGCGCGCGGTTGCTGGAAGGGGTCAAGCTGGCGCGCCGGATAGGCCGCAGCGAACCGCTCGCCGGGCTGATCCACGCCGAACTCGGGCCGGGGCCCGAGGCACGCAGCGATGCGCAGATCGAAGCGGCGATCCGCGCCACCCTCGATACCTACCACCACCCGACCTCCAGCGCGCCGATGGGCCGCGCCGGCGAGCGCTGGGCGGTGGTCGACCTGGAGGGCAGGGTGCATGGCCTGCAAGGATTGCGGGTGATCGACGCCTCGATCTTCCCCGATGCCATTTCGGTGGCCACCAACATCACCACCATCGCCGTTGCCGAGCACCTCGCGCAGCGCATCGCCTGACCGACCCAGGAGAACTTGCAGATGAACGGACACGCCAGACACTGGATCGACGGCGCATGGCTCGATTCCGCGCAGCGGGGACAATCCTTCGACCCGGCCAGCGGCCAGCCGATCGGCACCTACGCCGACGGCGGGCGGGCCGAGGCCGATGCGGCGATCGCCGCCGCTGTGCGCGCCTTCGAAGATGGTCCCTGGAAGGACGACCACGCGCTGCGCGCGAAAGCCCTGGAGGAAATCGCCGCGGCCTTCGAGCGGCATGCCGATGCGCTCATCGACCTGCTTGCCCTGGAGAACGGCAAGATCAAGCCCGAGGCTGCCTTCGAGGTCGGCATGGTGCCGGGCAAGCTGCGCTACTACGCCGGCCTGGCGCGCAGCGAACGGGGCGCCAGCGGCACGCCGCGCCCCGACGTGGTGTCGCTGGTGCTGCGCGAGCCGATGGGCGTCGCCGGCATCATCGTGCCGTGGAATTCACCGGTGGTGCTGATGATCCGCTCCCTGGCGCCGGCGCTGGCCGCCGGTACCACCACGGTGGTGAAGATGCCGGGGCAGACCGCGCAGACCAACGCCATGGTCGCGCGGATCATCGCCGAAGCGCCGTCGCTGCCTGCCGGGGCGGTGAACATCTTCAGCGAATCGGGTTCCGAAGGCGCCCGGCGATTGATCGACGCGGCCGAGGTGCCGGTGATCAGCTTCACCGGCTCGAGCGCCACCGGCCGAGCGATTTCCGCCGCCGGCGCGCGGCACCTGAAGCGCTTCGGCCTGGAACTGGGCGGCAAGACACCGCACCTGATGTTCGACGACGCCGACCTGGACGCCGCCTTGCCCGTGCTGGAGAAGTCGCTGACGGTGTTCGCCGGGCAGTTCTGCATGACCGGTTCGCGCCTGCTGGTGCAGCGCGGCGTTGCCGAACGGCTACGCGAACGCCTGGCGCAGCGCCTGGAAAACCTGCGCGTGGGGCCGGCGGCGGACCCGCGCAGCGACATGGGGCCGTTGATCGACAAGGCCAACGTCGAGCGCGTCGAGCGAGCCGTACGCCAGGCCATCGCCGCCGGCGCGCGGGTGGTGGTCCGCGGCGGCCCGGTAACCGAGGGCGAGCTGGCGGCCGGCGCCTTCTACCGTCCGACCCTGCTGGAGGTCGATGATCCGGACCTGGACATCGTGCAACAGGAAACCTTCGGACCGGTGCTGACCCTGCAGGTATTCGAGCACGAGGAGGAGGGCGTCGCCCTGGCCAACCGCAGCGAGTACGGGCTGGCGGCCGGGGTCTGGACCCGCGATGTCGCGCGTGCCTTCCGGGTGGCGCGGAAGATTCGCGCCGGCACCGTGTGGATCAACGACTGGGCCAAGGTCTACGACGAATTCGAGGAGGGCGGCTACCGCCAGTCCGGCCTCGGCCGGCTGAACGGGGTCGCCGCCCTGGACGACTTCGTCGAATACAAGCACATCAGCCTGACCACCGGCGCGGCCTGAGCCTGGGCGAGCGGTGCGGCCGACGGCGCCGCCCGCTACTCCCAGGAGCGGGAATACACGTGTTCGCGGAACAGCTCGGGCAATCCGGAAACCTGCTTGAAACGCAGCACCTCGTCATTGTCCATGCCCAGTTCGCGGGCCACGTCGGCCTCGCTCCAGCCGGCCTTGAGCAGGGTCACCACGATCGCCGTCATCGGCAATACGCCGTGCACGCCGCGTGCTCGGTTGTGGCGGATGGTGGCGGCGATGCGCTCGCTGTCGCCTTCACGCCCGGCGCGTATCGCGGCGATCGGCAGGTAGCCGTGCAGACGCTGGCGCAGCGCGCCCTTGGCGCTGCCCACGCGCAGGCGGTGAAAGCCGTCGACCACCTCGTAGCGCCCGTCGGCCTGCGGATAGGCGACGATGGGCTGGGTGAATCCGTCGGACTCGATGGACAGCCTCAGCAGTCGCATCTCCGGTGGCGCGACGGTATTGGGGTTGTAGTCGTTGCCGGCGACGCGCTCGGCACGCACCCACTGTACGCAATCGACCGGCTCTTCGGCGAACGGACTGTGCGCGTGGAGCAGCCGGCGGATCCGGTTGATGGCTTCAATCCGCTCGGCAAGCGGCAACCCGTGCAGTTCGCCGAACAGCGCCTCGGCTCGCTCCGTCAGTGTCTTTGTCTGTGCCATGGGCTTTCCTCATGAGCGTCACCCAGCTACCCCGGGTGGAATGCACGGCGAAGCCGTGCGGTTCGAGAAGGCGCGCGCAGGCCTGGGGCGCGCGGGTGGTACAGGCCAGCCCGAGTTGGTCGACATGCCCGAGGACCCGCTCGCGCAGGGTGCGGAACAGCCCGCGACCGCGCGCTTCCGCACGCAGGTAGGCATCGCGCAGGCGAACCACGTCGGGATGTTGCTCCAGGCTGACGAACCCCAGTATCCGCGTGTCCCCCTGGCGGCGGAGCACGAACCAGCGGTGGTAGGGACCGTCGCTCAGCGGGTAGCCGCCGCATTCGCGGCGCACCCGGGCGCTGGCGAAGAAGCGGCCCATGCTGGCGAAGAAGGCGGCCTCGTCGTCGAACGAGCGCCACTGCAGGATCTCGCAGTCTTGCGGGCGGATCACGAGCGCTTCTCCCGACCGGGGACCAGTCTGTCGATATCGGCCTGGGAGAAGCCGAAGGACAGCGAGCGGGCCATGTCCTGCTTCAGCAGGGATAGCGCGATACGCCGCCAGGACGGCTGCTTGCGACGATTCTCCAGGGCCGGGATCCCCGCGTCCGGCCAGATGGCAAGGGGATAGTCGTGCTGCTTCCACCAGAGGATGAAACGCTCGATGCGCCGCTGGTAGATGCCGCGCAGAGGCGGCGGCATGCTGCGCAGGAGGAACTGGCTGTACTCGCGCCAGGTGCCGAAGGAGGGCGGCAGGCCAAGGCCGCCACGGTAGCCGAGGAAGCGCTGGCGACAATAGCGCGCCCCATAGTTGGCGCCGGCGACGCGCCGGACTACCTTGAACCAGGTGCGTGGCTCGATCCGGTGGAACAGGTCGAGGCCCTTGCGCTGGTCGTCGCCATAGGGCTGGCAGATGCGCATCTGCGAGAACGGCACGCCGGCGCGGTACATCTGGTCGTAGAGGCGGTTATAGGCGTAGCCGTGGTCGGCGACGCAACGCCAGATATCCTCGAAACGCCAGTCGTAGATCGGGAAGAAGCTCACCGCCTGCGGGTTGGCCCGGTCGCGCGCGCTCCAGGCCAGCGGCGCGCAGCCGCCCGGCGGCGTCCAGGCGCATTGTTTCGCCCGGCTCCTGCGCTTGACCGCCAGGTAGCGATTGAGCGATTCGTCCGAACGGATGCCGACCAGGAACGCGGTAGGCTCTTCCCTGGCCAGCCAGGCGTTGAAGCCGGCGACGAACTCCTCGAACTCCATGCGGTAGCGGTAGAAGGGGAAGAACGCCGGGTCGCTGATCACCCCTCGCTGCTTCGGTAGCGGGCGCACCCAGTCGGCCTCGGCGCCGGGCTCCCAGCAGCACCAGTAGGGTTCCTCCAGGCTGGAGGCGTTGCGCAGGTTGAGTGGCAGGCAGACCCACCAGGGGCGTACGTCGGGACGCCCGAGCATCTCGCTGACGTGATCGATGGTGGCCTGGTACTGCCCCTCCAGGTCGATGAACAGTACGTCCACCGGGCTGCGTCCCAACTCGCGTGCCACGTCCAGCGCCAATTGCAGGGTGACCGAGCTGTCCTTGCCACCGGAGAAGGCGACACAGACGCGCTCGAAGTTCCGGAATACCAGTCGGAGGCGGGATAGGGTTGCGGCATGCACATCGGCATCCTGGTAATGCTTGCCTGCCATGGGTGCGAACCTCTTCTTTTAATAACTATTGAGGGAGACCGTTGCGACGACGGTCCATGTGCAATGTTTGTTTCGGAGTTTCTCCAGGCTATTTTTTCGAGAGTCGCGGCAGCCGGCACGTTCGGCGACGTTGGACTCCGAATCAGTGGATAACGGAAATATGTCCAGGCACTTGGCAGAGCGACGACCAACAGGCCCGACAACTGTCGTGCAGGAACTTTTTCAATGCTAGGCGAAACCGTGGTTCGAGTTGTTGACTTGTCGCAAGACGGATTCTCCGAACAGCATCGGCGCAGCGCCCACTTGCAACGAGAGTGCGCACGCCGCCGTTGGCGCTCGTCTGCGCACCGGACTTCTGAGCGGCGGCGGAAAAAGCTTGCTGCGCAAGGAGAAGCGCCTGCGGGTGAACATGGAAATTGCCCGGGAAAAGTCGACGGTAATTATTCGTTGAATAACAGGGAAGTGCATACTTCCAACTTGGAAGTTAACTGCATGGAACCATCCATGCATTACACGGATGACGGTTTTTATTATAAGTCCAAACTGGCGAAGACAAGCAAGAGAGGCCGGGATGCCAGAGTTCCATAGTCGGAAATACAAGCGTTGCAATGTCGACGGATAGCGCGAAGAGGCGGCGGTACCCTGCGAAACGAGGCAATTCCCCGAATGGCGGGCACTCGAACGGATTTATAAGTCCGCCGTTCGGCGTTCACCTCGACGCCTGTGCACGGGATACTTATATCGGTGGTTCGCACCACTGATTATCGATTTGAACTCGTTCGAGTCTTTACCGCGTTCCCGGCCGAAATAAAAGGCGGGTGGACGATTATTGCCTCACACAAGGAACATAGGCATGACCAGAACTTCGAACCCATGCGCAGTGGTATTGGCCTTTGCGGCAATTGCCGCTTCGGGAACCGCGATGGCGGCAAACACTATCACATTCAGCGGCGAAGTGACCGACCAGACCTGCCAGGTCGCGGTCAACGGCTTCACCGACCCCACGGTGATCCTCGACAGCGTACCGGTGAGCGCCCTCGATGGCGCAGTGGGCCGCAGCGCCGGCGAAACCGCCTTCACCCTGCAACTCACCGATTGCGTCGCGCCGACGGCCGACGAGCATTTCACCACCCTGTTCCAGGCCACCAACCCCAGCGCCGCCGGGAACCTGGTGAACACCGCCGCCAGCGGCGCGACGGGCGTGGCGCTGCAATTGCTCGATAGCGTCGGCGGCAACCCGGTCGACCTGGCCGGCGGCGCGGCGGTGCCCGCCGGCGATATCGTGCTCGCCAACGGAGCCACCAGCACCAGCTACGACTACGCGGTGCAGTACGTCTCCGAAGCGGCGACCGTGACGCCCGGTCCGGTACTCGGCGCCGTGACCTACACGCTGCGTTACGAGTGAATGCCGGCGGCGCATGCGCCGCCCCTTCCTTTTCCCAGCACTAAAGCCGGGCCCGGTCGCTGGACCGTGCCCGGCCAGGTAAGCCGCATGCCCAGACATTCGTACCGATCCGGCAGGACATCGGCGCTTCTGCTCGTCCTGCTGGCGAGCATCGCCCAGGCGCGGGCAAGCGTGGTGGTGACCGGGACCCGGGTGATCTATCCCGGCGAGGCACGGGAGAAGACCGTGCAACTGAGCAATCGCGATGCGTTTCCCAACGTCGTCCAGGCCTGGGTCGACATCGACGCCCCGGACGCGCCGCCGGACCAGGCGGACGCGCCGTTCCTGGTCAACCCGGCGGTATTCCGCATGGCCCCGGACAGCGGCCAGACGCTGCGCATCGTCTACACCGGGCAGGGCCTGCCGGGCGATCGCGAATCGCTGTTCCATCTCAACGTCCTGCAGATCCCGCCACGCAACAGCAGCCATGCGGATCGGAACCAGATGCTGCTGATGCTGCGCAATCGCCTGAAGCTGTTCTACCGCCCGGCGGGTATCCAGGGCCGTCCCGAGGACCTGCCCGGGCAACTGCGTTTCGCACTGGTCCGGCGCAGCGCCGGCTGGGCGGTGCGGGTGGACAACCCGAGCGGCTACTACGCCTCGTTCGCCAGCGCCACGCTCAGCGTCGGCCAGCGCCGCTGGCGCTTGCGCAGCGGCATGCTGGAGCCGCGCAGCCATGCCGAATGGCAGGCCGAAACCCGAGAAGCCCTGCCGCCGGGACGCGTGCGCCTGCACGCGCTGCTGATCAACGACTACGGCGCCCATATGGATATCCGTCATGACCTATCGCCATGAACGCCGCTGCCGCACCGGCACGGCCCTGATGGCGGGCGGCATGGCGCTGGCGGCGAGCGCCTTCGGTCATGCCCAGCCCGGCTACGAATTCGATGATCGCCTGTTGCTCGGCTCTTCCCTGGGCGGCGGCGACCTGTCGCGCTTCAACCAGGACGGTCGGATCGATCCGGGTCGCTATCACGTCGATGTCTACCTCAACGAGCGCTTCGCCAGCCGCAGCGAAGTGAGTTTCCGCGCCAACCCCGCCAGCGGCGCGGTGGAGCCCTGCCTCGACGAAGACTTCCTGCGCCAGCGCCTCGGCGCCAAGCCTGGTGACGATCCGCGCAAGAGCGGCGACGGGCGCCACTGCGCCTTTCTCGATGCACGCCTGCCCGGCTCGCGGTTCAGCCTGGACGTCGCCCGCCTGCGCCTGGATCTCTCGGTGCCGCAAGCCTTGCTCGACCTCAAGCCGCGCGGCTACGTCAGCCCCGAGGAGTGGGACGCCGGCGACAGCATGGGCTTCGTCAACTACGACACCAACCTCTATCGCTCCGAATACCGCGGCGGCGAATCGGGACGATCGGACTACGCCTATGTCGGCCTGAACAGCGGCATCAACCTCGGCCTGTGGCGTTTGCGCCACCAGTCCAACTACACCTATTCCCGCTACAACGGGCAGGCCAGGCGCAAGTGGAACAGCATCCGCACCTATGCCCAGCGCGCCTTGCCGGCCTGGCGCAGCGAACTGACGGCGGGGGAGAGCTACACCGCCGGCAACCTGCTCGGCAGCATCGGCTACCGCGGCCTGAGCCTGGCCACCGACGACCGCATGCTGCCCGAGTCCCTGCGCCGCTATGCGCCGCAGGTGCGCGGCACCGCGGCCACCGCGGCGCGGGTGGTGATCAGCCAGAACGGCAGGAAGATCCGCGAGGTGAATGTCGCCCCCGGTCCGTTCGTCATCGACGATCTCTACGACAGCGCCTATGCCGGCGATCTGGATGTCCAGGTGTTCGAAGCCGATGGCAGCGTATCGAGCTTCAGCGTGCCGTTCGCCTCGGTCCCGGAGTCCATGCGTCCCGGCCTGTCGCGCTACAGCTTCACCCTGGGCCAGGCGCGCCAGTACGGCGACGGCGACGACCTGTTCGCCGACTTCACCTACCAGCGCGGCATGAGCAACGCCCTGACCGCCAACCTGGGACTGCGTGTCGCCGACGACTACCTGGCCATGCTGGGCGGCGGCGTCCTCGCCACCCGCTTCGGCGCCTTCGGCCTGAACAGCACCTATTCCAGCGCACGCGTCGAGGATGGCGCGCGCAAGCAGGGCTGGCGCATCGGGCTCGACTACAGCCGGACCTTCCAGCCCACCGGCACTACCCTGACCCTGGCCGGCTACCGCTATTCCACCGAAGGCTATCGCGAACTCGGCGACGTGCTCGGCTCGCGCGACGCACTGCGCCACGGGGACACCTGGGATTCCGGCAGCTACAAGCAGCGCAACCAGTTCAACCTGCTGGTGAGCCAGGCCCTCGGCGGTTACGGCAACCTCTATCTTTCCGGCTCCTCCAGCGATTTCTACGACGGCAAGAGCCGCGACACCCAATTGCAGTTCGGCTACTCCAATACCTGGGGGCAGTTGAGCTACAACCTCGCCTGGTCGCGGCAGACCACCACCTACTACCAGGAGCAGGGCGACCAGGACCCTGGCGTCGAGCTGCTCCGGCGCGACCGGCGCAGCGGCCAGCGCAACGACACCCTGACCCTCAGCGTCTCCATGCCGCTGGGTTCTTCCAGTCGGGCGCCGACGCTCAGCGCCATGGCTACCCGGCGCTCCGGCGACAGCCGTGGCGGCAGCCTGCAAACCGGGCTGAACGGTACGCTGGGCGACGAGCGTACCTGGAGCTACGCGCTGTCCGCCAACCGCGACAGCGAGGTCGCCGACACCACCTGGAACGGCACGTTGCAGAAGCAGGCGGCGCTGGCCACCGTGAATGCCGGCTATGCCCAGGGCGATCGCTACCGGCAATACAGTGGCGGCATCCGTGGCGCGCTGGTCGCCCACCGCGACGGGCTGACCCTTGGCCCCAGCGTCGGCGATACCTTCGCCCTGGTCGAGGCCAAGGGCGCCAGCGGTGCCGCGATACGCGGCGGGCAGGGCGCGCGCATCGACGGCAACGGCTATGCGCTGGCCCCCTCGCTGTCGCCCTATCGCTACAACCCGATCTCCCTCGATCCCGTTGGCATCGATCCCGACGCCGAACTGCTGGAAACCGAGCGCAAGGTCGCGCCCTACGCCGGTGCCAGCGTGCGCGTGACGTTCAGGACGCTGACCGGCCATCCGCTGCTGATCCAGGCACGGCGCGAGGACGGCAGTGTGCTGCCGCTCGGCGCCGTGGTGGTCGACGACGGCGGGGCGGCCATCGGCATGGTCGGGCAGGGCGGCCAGGTCTATGCGCGCGCGGAAAACCAGCGGGGCAGGTTGCTGGTGCAATGGGGAACGGCGCGCAAGGAGCGTTGCGAGTTGCCCTACGACCTGGCCGGTGTGTCTCGCGACCAGGCGCTGATCCGCCTGCGCGGCACCTGCCGGGCAGCCACCACCGACTCCAACCTGGAGAACGCCAGATGAACCGCACGCTTCCCCTGCTGCCCGCGCTGGCCCTCGGCGTGTTGCTGGGGCTTCCCGCCAGTGGCCAGGCGACTTGCTACCGGGTCACCTCGGTAGGCAGCGAGACGACCACCTCGAACACCCAGATCCGCCCAGGCGAAGGTACCGCCGGCAGCTGGACCGGCGCCTGCGACACCTGCAATGGCTCGCTCGGCCTGCCCAGCGTGGTCAACGTCAGCGACGAGAGTTTCCAGCCCTATCCGACGCTCATCGCCAGCGCGGTGGCGCCGCTGACCCAGTACGGCGCCACCGGCGGCTACGACCCCGAGCGGGTGTTCTTCCGCTGTAGCGCCGGGGACGCCGTCTACGAGATGTTTTCTACCAACGGCGACGATCTCTATAGCGGCTACTACACCGGCGCCGACACGGTGGGCAACGACATCGGCCTGCAGGATGCCTACCGGACCGCCTGGCCCAACGTGCTGCTGCGCCTGACCAACGTCGAGACGGGGGAAACCATCACGCCGATCTGGAAGGAGCGCCAGCTCTCCGGGCTGGACATCGACTCGCGCGGCTTCCAGCTGGTCAAGGCGAAGAACCTCGCAGCGGTACGCGCCGAGCTGTACAGCGCGCCGCTGGAGGCGATCCGCTACTACTCGCCGACGATCCTCTCGCAGCCCTATTCCTACACCCAGCCGGCGGCCTACATCGCCATCAAGGGGCCGGGCCTGACCGCGCCGACCGTCGGCCAGGCGCACGTGGGCGGCAACTGGGGCGGCTGGTACAGCAACTGGCCGGGTGCCATCGGGCTGTACCGCTACGTGACCCTGAAACGCTATCCCACCTGCGCGGTGATGACGGTCACCCCGCACGTGCAGTTCCCGTCCATCACCCTGGCCGAGATCGATAGCGGCGGCGTGCGCGAGGCGCCCTTCGAACTCACCTTCAAGTGCCAGAGCGGCATGACCAACGGCACCGGGGCCGGCGCCACGGCGCTGGGCATCCGCGTGTCCAGCGGGGCCCTGACGGCCAGCCCGGCGCTGGGCCTGGTCAACGCCAGTGGCGGACTGTCCTACCTGCTCTCCGACCGTTACGGGGAGCCGGGCATTGCCCGTGGGGTCGGCATCCGCATCTACCGCGACGGCACGCCGATGACGCTCCTGGCCAACGAGAACTCCGCCGGCGGCAGCAACGCCGAGGCCACCGGCTGGTACCCCGCCATCGGTGGCGCGACCCAGGCCAACGGCGGTAGCGGCGGCATCGACCTGTACCGCGAAACCTTCCGCGCGCGCCTGGAGAAACTCGCGCTCGGCAGCCAGCCCGGCGTCACGGCGGGGCGAGTCGAGGCCACGGCGCAGGTGGTTATCCGTGTCCAGTAGGCGCGCGCTCGCGCTGCTGGCCATGCTTTGCCTCGCGCCGACGAGCGAGGCCGGAGTGACCGCGGAGCGCACCCGCCTGGTGTTCGTGGAGGGCCAGCGCGAGGCCTCGTTGCTGCTGGTCAACCAGAATCCCTACCCGGTGCTGGTGCAGGCGTGGGTCGATGACGGCGCCCTCGACGGCGAACCGGAAACCGCGCTGGCTCCGTTCCTGCCGCTGCCGCCCGTATTCCGCCTGGAGCCGGGACGCCAGCGCAGCCTGCGCCTGCTGGCTACCGGCCAGGCCCAGGCACGGGATCGCGAATCGCTGTACTGGCTGAACATCTACGAGATCCCCCCGCAAGCCACCGCCGAGGCCGCTGGCCGGCCCCGGCTCACGGTCACCCTGCGAACCCAGATGAAGGTGCTGTACCGCCCGCACGGCCTGCATCCGCACGCCGAGGACGCGGCCGCCGAACTGGGCTTCGCGCTGCGCGACGAGACCCTGCGGGTGGACAACCCGACGCCGTACTTCGTGTCCCTGGCGGGGCTGGCGCTGGAGATAGGGGAGACGCGCCTGGATCTGCCCGGAACGCTGCTGGCTCCGCGCTCGCAACGACGCCTCGGCTTGCCGCGGCGGGTGGACGGCGGGACGCGCGGCGAGGTGGCGTTCGACTGGATCGACGACAACGGCGTCAGCCGCCAGGAAAGGAAAGCTCTACAGTGAACAGTTCCCCACAGGCTCGCCAGCACGAGCACCCACCGGCCGTTGCCGACTCCCTGGCCGGCGACCTGCGCCTCGCCCGGCGTTTCCAGGCCGCCCTGGCGCGCGGTCGGGTGCGCCTGGACTGGCAGGCCGTACGGCATGCCGGGCATCCGGAATGGGAGCCGCTCTACCGGGAAACCCTGCTCAGGGTCACGGCCGCCAGCGGCGAGCCGCCGTTGCCGACCCAGGAACTGATCCTGGCGCTGGAGCGGCTCGGCCTGATACGCCTGCTCGATCGCTGCGTGCTGGGCACGGTCCTCGACCGGCTGAACGCCGAGCCTACCTTGCGCCTGGCCTGCAACCTGTCGCGCCAGAGCGCGGCGATGGATGCCTGGTGGGAAGCGGTCTGCCGATGGCTGGCCGCCCGTCCGCAGGTGGCACGGAGGCTGACGCTGGAGCTGACCGAGACCGCCGTGGGCGAGAGAGTCGCGACCCGGGAGTTCATCCGACGCCTGCGCGAACATGGCGTGCGCATCGCGATAGACGACTTCGGCGCGGCGCACAACAACCTGGACTTCGTTCTCGATGCCCGTCCCGATGTGATCAAGATCGATTGCCGGTATACCCGCGAAGCACGTCGCTCGGCGAAGGGCGCCGAAGTGCTGCGCCATCTGCTGGCCCTGTGCCGCGAACTGGCGCCCTGCGTGGTCCTGGAAGGTCTCGAGGAGGACGATGCGTTCGCCCGGCTGCCGACCGGGGACGTCTATCTCCAGGGCAACGCGATCGCGCCGCCGATGCGGGTCGAACCGCCGCTGTCCGTACGCCGGCCGAAGAGCCGGGCGCGGATCGAGGCGCTGGCGAGCCGCCAGGGGTGACCGGGGAGGGCGCCCGGCCTGGCACGGTCGGCGAAAAATCTGAACGGTCGGCCGGCGGCGCCGTCACAGCAGCGACGATGCCGAGGTGCGTTGTGCCCAAGTCCCGGCATTTTTTCCCTGTCACGCCAACGGAGTCGACCATGAACAGAGCAATCAGCCTTCCCCTCAAGGGAGCCGCCTGGCTCCTGCTGGTCCTGGCCCTGCCTTTCGCCAACGCCCAGGACATGAACAAGACCGCGCCACAGACCTTCGTCAGCGAGGCCTCGGCGGCCGGCGTAGCGGAAATCGAAGCCGGCAAGATGGCGCTGGAAAAGAGCACCGCCGCCGATGTGAAGGTATTCGCCAAGCAGATGATCGACGACCACGGCAAGGTCAACGCCGAACTGCGCAGCCTGGCCGAGCGCAAGAAACTGGAGGTCGAAGACGACGCCAGCCTGACCGACAAGGCCAAGGCGACCCTGCTCGACCTGCGCGACGCCTCCTTCGACCCGGCCTACGCCAATAACCAGGTGGCGGCTCACGAAAAAGCCGTGGAACTGTTCACCCAGGCCGCGGACAACCTGACCGACCCGGAACTGCAGGCATTCGCCAAGACCCATCTGCCGGCCCTGAAGCATCACCTGGAGATGGCCCGCGCGCTGGCCAAGGCGCACCCATCCAAGTAACGCCCCCGCGGGCGGAGCCTGGCCAGGCATGAGTTTCAGCCTGTGGTTGCTGGTACTGGGCTGCATCCTGCTGACGCTCGGCCTGGCCTCGGCCTACCTGCGCCTGCTGCCGGTCAGCACCTCGTTCATCTACCTGCTGTTCGGCCTGGCCATCGGCCCGGCCGGGCTGCACGCCTGGCGCAGCGGCCTGGCGGACATCAGCGGCTGGTTCGAACACCTCAGCGAGGCGGCTCTGCTGATCTCGCTGTTCATCGGCGGCCTCAAGCTGCGCCTGCCGCTGCGCTCGCCGGCCTGGACCGCCGCCTGGCTGCTGGCCGGACCGGTCCTGCTCGGCTGTATCCTCGGCCTTACCCTGGGCGCGCATTTCCTGTTCGGCCTGGACTGGGGGCTGGCCTTGCTGGTCGCGGCGATCCTCGCGCCCACCGACCCGGTGCTGGCCAGCGACATCCAGGTCAACCACGCCGGCGACGACGATCGCCTGCGCTACGCCGTATCCGGCGAGGCGGGACTCAACGACGGCATCGCCTTTCCCTTCGTCATCGCCGCCCTGCTGCTGATCGGTCAGGGCGGCGGCCTGCCTGGCGAGTTCGACCGCAGCGGCCTGGACTGGCTGCTGCGCGACGTCCTCTGGGCCATCCCCGCCGGATTGCTGGTGGGCTATTGCCTGGGCCATGGCCTCGGCCGCCTGGCCATCCACCTGCGGGCGCGGCACACCGACACCTCGGTGTCGGCCAACGACTTCCTCGCCCTGGCGCTGATCGCGCTGTCCTATGTCGGCGCCGACGCGCTGGGCGGCTGGGGCTTCCTCGCCAGCTTCGCCGCCGGGATCGGCCTGCGCCACGCCGAGGTGGCGACGCTGGGGCGCGCCTCGGCACCGGCCGAGGCGCAGGCGGCCGCCGCCGACGTGCGCGAGGCAGGGCAGGCCAGCGGCGCCATCGAGTACGGCGCCGACCGCAGCGAACACCCGAAGGTGGCGGCCGGCGCGGTGATGCTCGACGTGCTCTCCTTCGGCAACCTGCTGGAGCGCTCGCTGGAAGTGCTGCTGGTGACCCTGCTCGGCGCCATGCTCTACCAGCACTGGGACTGGCGCGCGCTGCCGCTGGCGCTGCTGCTGTTCTGCGTGTGCCGGCCGGCGATGGTCTGGCTGCTGGTCGGCCGGCGGCTGATGCACCCGGCGCAGCGGCGCCTGCTCGGCTGGTTCGGCATCCGCGGCATCGGCAGCCTGTACTACCTCAGCTACGCGCTGAACCAGGGGCTGCCTACGGCGCTCGCGCATACCGCCAGCGACCTGGTGCTGAGCCTCGTCGCCCTGAGCATCTGCGTGCACGGCCTGAGCATCCAGCCGCTGCTGATGCGCCACGCGCGCAGCGTCAGTCGCCGCGATCGGGAATGATCGAGATCTTGCCGTTCTTCTCGAGGATGGCGAAGCGGATCTGCTCCATGCGTTCCAGGCCCTGGGTCTCGCGGGCGGCCAGGAGAATGTCTTCCTCGCGCAGGCGGGCCTCGGCCAGGCGTGCGTGCAATGGCCTGCCGTACTCGACGATGAGCGTCGGGGAGCCCTCGATCAGGGTGTCGAGCTTCGGATGGCGCAGCTTGAGCAGGGACAGACCGACGTCGATGACGATCAGGGTGATGATCACCAGTACCGCGTTGACCAGCGAGAAGTCGTCGCCCAGCAGCGCCTGCTGGGTGGCTTCGCCGATGATCATCAGCAGCAGCAGGTCGAAGGTGGTGATGTCGGTCAGTGAACGCCGCCCGGCGATGCGGAAGAGTACCAGCAGGACCAGGTAGAGCGCGGCGGCTCGCAGTATGGAATCCATCGTGCGCCTCCTCGGAACGGATGACTCAGGGGTAGATGAACTGGTCGAAGGCCAGGCTCTCGCCGGCGAACTCCAGTCGACTGGCGACTTCGCCGAGCTGGTTCGGCAACAACGTCAGGAACAGGCTCAGGCGACCGTCTTCGTCGAGCCTTCCCTCCAGTTCCAGGCCACCCCGCCAGCTGTGACTGCGCAGCGGTTGCGGTTGCAGGCTCTGGATGCTGTGCGCCTGTAGCAGTCCGCCGCCCAGGCGCACGCCAACTTCGGTGCCCGGCGCGCCGCGCAGATCGATGCGCAGGCGGCTGGCGGCGCCGCTGCGTTCGAAACGCTCGTAGGCCAGGGTCAGCCTGCCGCTGTCGCTGACCAGCGTCCGCGAACTCAGAGGCCCGCCGGCGAACACCCCGGTCAGCGCCAGGAGGATCACCCCGAGCAGGACCCACAGGCCCGCCCGTTCGAAACGCCAGGCGCGGCGCTGGCTTTCCAGGCGCTCCGGGATCGGATACTCGCGCTGGTCGAACGCATCGTCTGCGGCGTCTTCTGGGGCAGGGCGCATGGCTGGCTCCTTCGCTCGCGGTCTCTCAGGCTGGACCCCGGTCGACGTGGTTGGTGCCGGCGGGCTTACCAGCGGTCCGCGCGGGTCGGGCAATCTGCACGATGAACAGGCTCCTTCCGGGCACTCTGCTGATCGCACTTTGCGATCAGTCCGCGCCCAATCGCCGTGGTCACGCTGCTCCGGCGCAAGCGGGGCGGACGGCGCGAACCTTGCAGCGAAGCCTTCCTGACAATCCGACAGGGAGAACCATGGTGAACGGAGAAAACAAGATCGTCCTGGTCCTCGAAGAACACGCCGACCAGCTCTGGCGGATCGAGGAATTCCTCCTCGATCGAGGCTACGCGGTGCTCAGCGCGGCGAGTCGCGACGAAGCCCTCGACCACCTGGCCTCGGACGCGGTGATCGACCTGTTCCTGCTCAGCGAGCAGCTCGAAGGTCCTCTGAGCGGCAGCATGCTCATCGAAACCAGCCTGCCGGTGCGCCCGCGGATGCGGGTGATCCTGCTCAGCGACAGCGCTCGCGTCGGCATCGACCCGGCGGCACCCTATCCGGTGCTGCTCAAACCGGTGACCCTGGAGGAACTGGGGAAAACCATCGACATGGTCCTGCACAGCGCGCCGGTCTGCCCCGGCGTCTGACCACCGAGGAGCCCACCATGCCCAGCAGCAAGCCGCTCGCCGAGTACGCCCGCAAGCGCGATTTCCGCCAGACCCCGGAGCCCAGCGGCCGCAAGCCTCGCAAGGACAGCACCGGGCTGCTCCGCTATTGCGTCCAGAAGCACGACGCCAGCCGCCTGCACTACGACTTCCGCCTGGAGCTGGATGGCACCCTGAAGAGCTGGGCGGTGCCCAAGGGGCCGTGCCTCGACCCGGCGGTGAAGCGGCTCGCGGTGCAGGTTGAGGACCATCCGCTGGACTATGCCGATTTCGAAGGCAGCATCCCCCAGGGGCACTACGGCGCCGGCGATGTCATCGTCTGGGACCGAGGCGCCTGGACGCCTCTGGACGATCCGCGCGAGGGTCTGGAAAAGGGCCATCTCAGCTTCGCCCTGGATGGCGAGAAACTCTCCGGGCGTTGGCACCTGATCCGCACCAACCTGCGCGGCAAGCAGCCCCAGTGGTTCCTGGTCAAGGCCAAGGACGGCGAGGCGCGCAGCCTGGATCGCTTCGACGTGCTGAAGGAGCGTCCCGACAGCGTGCTCAGCGAGCGTACGCTGCTGCCCCGCCATGGCGAAGCCGCCACGCCCGCGGCCAGGCCGGCACGACGCGGCAAGAGCGGGGGGAAGACGCCGATGCCCGAATGGATCGCCCCCGAGCTGGCCAGCCTGGTCGAGCAGCCTCCGCGAGGGGAGTGGGCCTACGAACTCAAGCTGGACGGCTATCGGCTGATGAGCCGCATCGAAGATGGCCACGTGCGCCTGCTGACCCGCAACGGCCATGACTGGACCGAACGCCTGCCGCACCTGGAGAAGGCCTTGGCCGGGCTCGGTCTGCAGCGCAGTTGGCTGGACGGCGAACTGGTCGTCCTCGACGAGGAGGGTCGACCGGACTTCCAGGCCCTGCAGAACGCCTTCGAGGAAGGTCGCGGCGAGAACATCCTGTACGTCCTCTTCGACCTGCCGTACCACGAAGGCGAGGATCTGCGCGATGTCGCCCTGGAGGAGCGCCGCGCGCGCCTGGAGGCGCTGCTGGAAGGGCGAGACGAAGACCCGCTGCGGTTCTCCGCGACGCTCGCGGAAGACCCCCGCGACCTGCTGGCCAGCGCCTGCAAGCTCGGTCTCGAAGGCGTGATCGGCAAGCGTCTGGGCAGCGCCTACCGTTCGCGCCGCAGCAACGACTGGATCAAGCTGAAGTGCCAGTTGCGCCAGGAGTTCGTGATCGTCGGCTATACCGAGCCGAAGGGCTCTCGCCGGCATATCGGCGCCTTGCTGCTCGGCCTCTACAGCCCTGACGAGGAGCGCCGGCTGCGCTATGCCGGCAAGGTCGGCAGCGGCTTCACCGCGGCCAGCCTGAAGAAGGTCCGTGAGCGCCTGGAACCCCTCGCGGTCCGCTCCAGCCCATTGGCGAAGGTGCCGCCGGCGCGCGAGACCGGGTCGGTGCAGTGGGTGCGCCCGCAACAGCTGTGCGAGGTTTCCTATGCGCAGATGACCCGTGGCGGGATCATCCGCCAGGCAGTGTTCCACGGCTTGCGCGAAGACAAGCCGGCGCGCGAGGTGACCGGCGAGCGTCCCGCCGGCCCGCCGCCGCTGCGCGGCGCGCGCAAGGCCGGCGCCGGTGCGTCGCGGGCGGCCACCGCCGGCGTGCGCATCAGCCATCCGCAGCGGCTGATCGACCCGTCGATCCAGGCCAGCAAGCTGGAACTCGCCGAGTTCCATGCGCGCTACGCCGACCTGCTCCTGCGCGACCTGCGCGAGCGCCCGGTGTCGCTGGTGCGCGGCCCCGACGGAATCGGCGGCGAACTGTTCTTCCAGAAGCACGCGGCGCGCCTGAAGATCCCCGGCATCGTCCAGCTCGACCCGGCGCTCGATCCCGGTCATCCGCCGCTGTTGCAGATCCGCAGCGCCGAGGCGCTGGTCGGCGCGGTGCAGATGGGCAGCATCGAATTCCATACCTGGAACGCCAGCCTGGCCAACCTGGAGCGGCCCGACCGTTTCGTCCTCGACCTCGACCCGGACCCGGCGCTGCCGTGGAAGCGCATGCTCGAAGCGACCCAGCTGAGCCTGACGTTGCTCGACGAGCTGGGCCTGCGCGCCTTCCTCAAGACCAGCGGCGGCAAGGGCATGCACCTGCTGGTGCCGCTGGAGCGCCGGCATGGCTGGGACGAGGTCAAGGATTTCGCCCAGGCCATCTCCCAGCACTTGGCGCGCCTGATGCCGGAGCGTTTCTCGGCGGTTTCCGGGCCGCGCAACCGGGTCGGCAAGATCTTCGTCGACTACCTGCGCAACAGCCGCGGCGCCAGCACCGTGGCTGCCTACTCGGTGCGCGCCCGCGAAGGGTTGCCGGTGTCGGTACCGGTGTTCCGCGAGGAACTCGACTCGCTGCAGGGCGCCAACCAATGGAACCTGCGCAGTCTGCCGCAGCGCCTCGACGAACTCGCCGGCGACGATCCCTGGGCCGACTACGCCGGCACCCGCCAGCGCATCAGCGCGGCCATGCGGCGCCAGCTCGGGCGCGGCTGACCGTCCGCGAAAAAGGCGGAACTCCCCCGGCGCACAGGGCCTCCACCGTGCAACGAGATGCCGAGGAGGCCCCCGATGGATACCGCCTACCTGATCCTCGCGCTGCTGGTCCTGTTGCTCCTGGTGGATGCCTGGGCCATCAACAGCGTGCTCCGCAGCGACAGCTCCGCCAGTCGCAAACTCGGCTGGTCGCTGCTGATCCTGCTCCTGCCCGTGCTCGGCCTGGTCCTCTGGGGCTGGACCGGCCCCCGTGGCTTGCGCCCGGTGACCTCGCCGGAACACAGCAAGTGAACCCCACTGGAGATTGCCCATGAACAGCGAAACCTGTGCCTGTCCCAAATGCACCTGCCAGCCCGGCGCCGATGCCGTCGAACGCGACGGCCAGCACTATTGCTGCGCGGCCTGCGCCGGCGGCCACCCCCAGGGCGAGCCGTGTCGCGACGCCGATTGCCCCTGTGGCGGCACTACCCGGCCCCAGGTGGCGGAGGATCGCCAGCTGGACGACGCGTTGAAGGAGACCTTTCCCGCCAGCGACCCGATCTCGCCCTGAGGAGCGTGCCATGCCCGACCTGCAACTCGCGGACGAGGCCTCTCGTCTGGTGACCTACCTGCGTAGCGCCGACCTCAGCCTGATCACTGCGGAATCCTGTACTGCCGGGCAGATCAGCGCCGAACTGTCGGCGGTGGCCGGCAGCGGCAAGGTGATGGAAGGCGGCTTCGTCGTCTATTCGCCGGCGGCCAAGCTTGCCCTGCTGGGGCTCGACCCGAACTGGCTGGAGCGTTTCAACCTGACCAGCGTGGAGGTCGCCGAGGCCATGGCCAGGGCGGCCCTGCAACGCAGTCCGGCGAGCGCCGCGCTGGCGGTCACGGGGTTGCTCGGCAGTGAAGCGAAGGACGGCATCCCGCCCGGTACCGTGTGCTTCGCCTGGGCCTTCCGGTTGCCCGCCGGCCTCGCCCTGTTCTCGCGCCGCGAGCGCTTCCACGGCGACCCCGCGCGGATGCGCCGGGAAGCCACCCGCTGGGCGCTGCGGCGCCTGCCCGAATTCCATCAACGCGCCTTGCGCGGCGAACGCGCCTGAGGCGTCCGACAGAGAGGAAACCACCATGAGCGAACAGCGACAGACACTGCCGGCGCAGCACCAGGACCAACGTCCCGGCCACGAAAGCGAGATGCAGCCGAAGCCGGAGTTCGTTTCCGCCGATTACCGTCCGGCGGCCAAGCTGGAAGGTAAGGTGGCCCTGGTCACCGGCGGCGACAGTGGTATCGGCCGCGCGGTGGCGGTGGCTTTCGCCCGCGAGAAGGCGGATGTGGTGCTGGTCTACCTGGATGAGAACGAAGACGCGGCGAAGACCCGCGAGATCATCGAGTCGCTCGGCCGCCAGTGCCTGGCGTTCGCCGGCGACGTCGCCGACGCCGGCTTCTGCCGCCAGGTGGTGGACACGCTAAGGCAGAAATGGGGGCGCCTCGACGTGCTGGTCAATAACGCCGGCGAGCAGCATCCGCAGGCGCGCCTGGAGGACATCAGCGAAGAGCAGTGGGAGAAGACCTTCCGCACCAACATCTTCGGCATGTTCCAGTTGACCAAGGCGGCCCTGCCGCTGATGGGCAAGGGCGGGGCGATCATCAACACCACCTCGATCACCGCCTACAAGGGCAACCCCCAGCTGATCGACTATTCCTCGACCAAGGGCGCGATCACCTCGTTCACCCGGTCGCTGTCGATGAACCTGGTCAACCGCGGCATCCGCGTCAACGCCGTGGCCCCGGGCCCGATCTGGACGCCGCTGATCCCGTCCACCTTCAGCGCCGAGAAGGTCGCCCACTTCGGCGCGGATACGCCGATGGGCCGGCCCGGCCAGCCGGAAGAGCTGGCCGCCAGCTACGTCTACCTGGCCTGTAACGACTCGTCCTACGTCAGCGGCCAGGTGCTGCACGTCAACGGCGGTACGGTAGTCAACGGCTGAGGCGCCCCGGCGGCCGCGTTCACTCGCGTGCCGCCGCCGGCAGCAGGGGGTAGACCCGCACCGCGCTCAGACGCTGCGGGAACAGCAGGGGATAGCAGAGTTGCAGGCGAACGTGCGCCTCGCTGGTGCTGAGGGTTGGCGCGAAAGTGGTGAGCACGGTCTGGCCGGGTTGTCCGGCGTCTGAGAAATGAACCATGAAAGCCTGCATCGGAGCGCTCCTGCCGGGATACGGGAAAGGTCACTGCTCAGTGAAGCTGCGCTCCAGCTCTCGCGCCAGTCCGCACACCGACCGTTGGCAACGGCATTCCTCCCGACTGACGCCGGCGCCCGGCGGTTCCGTCGTGCGGACAGGCGGGCCGCCGGCGAAAAAGAATGAACCATCGCGGCCGCCGCGACTCCGCTTCTAGGTAGCCGGAACGGCCGGCCGCGACGCAGACAAGGAGCATGCCGATGAAACGCGACTGGGGGTTGATCAGGGATCTGCTGGAGCATCTGGAAAGCCTTGGCTTCGGCCAGCACTGGGAAGCACGCGAGCTACCCGGTCATTGCCGCGAGGCGGTGGCCTACCACTTGCAGTTGCTCAACCAGGCGCAACTGCTCTGCGGCAGCGTCCAGCATTCCTGGACCGGCCAGGAGCAATGGGTGGTCCACCACCTGACCCTGGCCGGCCACGACCTGCTCGACCGCCTGCGCCAGGAAAGCGCGGCGGCCGCCGTGCCGGTACGCAAGAGCGCCTGAGAAAACCCCGCAAGCACCGGCCTGCAGCGGCGGGCCGGAAGGAAGCCCGGCGATGCCCGACAGCCAAGACCAGACCCCAAGTGCGGTCCAGACCCTGAAAGCCAGCATCCTCGCCAAACTGCGCTACAGCGTCGGCCGCGACCCATCCACCGCCTGCCCGCACGACTGGTTCGAAGCGGTGGCCCTGGCGGTGCGCGACCACATCATCGACCACTGGGAGGAGGCCACCCCGCAAGGTGAAGCGCCCGCGCGCAAGCGGGTCTACTACCTGTCCCTGGAGTTCCTCATCGGTCGCCTGTTGCTGGACAACCTCGGCAACCTCGGGCTGCTCGAGGAAACCCGCCAGGCCCTTGCCGAGCTGGGCGTCGACCTGCAGCGGATCGTTGCCCTGGAGCCGGACGCGGCGCTCGGCAACGGCGGCCTCGGACGCCTGGCGGCATGCTTCATGGAAAGCATGGCCAGCCTCGACATTCCCGCGCATGGCTATGGCATCCGCTACGAGCATGGCCTGTTCCGCCAGGTGCTGACCGACGGCTGGCAGCAGGAGCAGACCGAGACCTGGCTGGATTTCGGCAATCCCTGGGAGTTCGAACGACCCGAGGTCAGCTACTACATCGACTTCGGCGGCAGCGTGCAGGTCGACAGCGAGCACAGTGGCCGAGCCATCTGGCGGCCGGACGAGCGGATCCGGGCGATCGCCTACGACACGCCGATCGTCGGCTGGCGGCGTGCCAGCGTCAATACCCTGCGCCTGTGGCGCGCTCGCGCTGAGGAAGACCTGCAACTGGACCGTTTCAACGCCGGCGACCATATCGGCGCGGTGGTCGACGTGGTCAAGGCGGAGAGCATCTCGCGGGTGCTGTATCCGGCAGACAGCACCGAGGCCGGTCAGGAACTGCGCCTGCGCCAGGAGTACTTCTTCGTCTCAGCCTCGCTGCAGGACCTGCTCGACCGCCACCTGCGCCATCATCACGACCTGCGTAGCCTGCCGGAACAGGTGGCGATCCAGCTCAACGACACCCACCCGGCGATCGCCGTCGCCGAGCTGATGCGGCAACTGGTGGACGTGCACCAACTGGCCTGGCCGGACGCCTGGGCGCTGAGCGTGGCGACCTTGTCCTACACCAACCACACGCTGCTCCCGGAAGCCCTGGAATCCTGGCCGGTGGCGCTGATGGAGCGCCTGTTGCCGCGCCACATGCAGATCATCTACCTGATCAATGCCTTCCATATAGACGCGCTGCGTGCCCAGGACATCCACGACTTCGACCTGTTGCGTTCGGTCAGCCTGATCGAGGAGGGCCACGGCCGACGGGTGCGCATGGGCAACCTGGCGTTCCTCGGTTCGCACCAGATCAACGGGGTATCGGCATTGCACACCGAGCTGATGCGCGAAACCGTGTTCCATGACCTGCATCGCCTCTATCCGCAGCGCATCAGCAACAAGACCAACGGCGTGTCGTTCCGCCGCTGGCTGTTCCAGGCCAACCCGGGGTTGACCGAGCTGCTGGTGGAGACCCTCGGCGCCGACCTGCTGGACACCCCGGAACGGCGCCTGCCGGACCTCGAGGAGCACGTCGAGGACGCCAGGCTGCGGGCGCGCTTCGCCGAGCAGCGTCGGCAGAACAAGACCGCCCTGGCGCGCCTGGTGCTGGACAGCCTCGGCGTGGCGATCGAACCGGAAGCGCTGTTCGATGTGCATATCAAGCGTATCCACGAATACAAGCGGCAGTTGCTCAACCTGCTGCACACCGTGGCGCTGTACCAGGAGATCCGCAACGACCCGACCGCCGACCGCGTGCCGCGGGTGAAGATCTTCGCCGGCAAGGCTGCCGCCAGCTACCACCAGGCCAAGCTGATCATCAAGCTGGCCAACGACATCGCCCGCACCATCAACGACGACCCCACCGTGCGCGGCCTGCTCAAGCTGGTGTTCCTGCCCAACTACAACGTCAGCCTGGCCGAGGCGATCATTCCCGCGGCGGACCTCTCCGAGCAGATTTCCACCGCCGGGCTCGAGGCCTCCGGGACCAGCAACATGAAGTTCGCCCTCAACGGCGCGCTGACCATCGGCACCCTGGACGGCGCCAATGTCGAGATGAGCCAGCGGATCGGCCTGGAACACATGTTCATCTTCGGCCTCAGCGCCCAGCAGGTGGAGCAGCGCCGGCAGGCCGGGGAGCTGGAGATGGGCGGGGTGATCGCGGCCTCGCCGCGGCTGGAGGAAGCCCTGGAGGCGATCCGCAGCGGGCTGTTCTCGGCCGACGACCGCAGCCGCTACGAAGGGCTGGTGGACGGCCTGGTGCACGACGACCGCTTCATGCTCTGCGCCGACTTCGAGGCCTACTGGCATGCGCAGTGCCGGGTCGAGGAAGTCTGGCGCGAGCCCGATCGCTGGTGGCGCTCGGCGTTGCTCAACGTGGCGCGGATCGGCTGGTTCAGCGCCGACCGGACGATCAGCGAATACGCCCGGGATATCTGGAAGCTATGAAGGGCCTTACCAGAAGCCGGCCGGGTGACGGCGTTCGGGGCCCTCCAGGCGAAGGTCGAAGGCGCGGCGGAAGAATACCGCCAGCTCGCTGTCCAGCACCATCGGGTTGATCGACGCCAGCTCGGCCGGCAGGCTGTGCCATTCCTGGGCCCCGGCCAGGTACTGGCGATGGATGACCCGCTCGCCGGGAATCGCCAGCAGGCTGTAGTGGCTTTTCTCGCCTCCCGGCTCGCCGACTTCCAGGCGCAGGCGAGGATGGCCGTCCTCGTCGAGGTCGAGGTCCACGTTGCAGTCCAGGCCGTAGCTGCGCGCCTCTTCGCAGGAGTCGACGAAAAGCGGTTTCGCCACCTGTTCGACGAGAGAAATGAAATAGTGCTGGAATCGCACTTCGTCACTGTTTTCCATGGCGAGTTCCATTTGTTTTAAAGTTCGACGATTAATTATTGAATGGGTCTATCGGAATGTCAGGGGTTGCAATAGAAAAGAATAATTAAGTGCCTCCGCCTGGGCATTCTTCGGTATTCGCTCCATGATATTTGGGGTAGGGTTCCTGATCACTGTCTCCCGGTTCGAAATTCCATTCATGGCAATCGCGATCGGGTTCTTCGTTGCTTACCACGGGATCGCTGTAGGCCGGATGCTCGTAGGGTTTCATGGTGCTCCTCCGAGATGTGCGGGCTTTCATCTGACGCAATTCGGGGATTCCTGTCAATGCTGGCAATGGAATAAGGCAAGGATCTTTGAACCCTATGGATTGCGCTCGAAACATGCTGGCAAAGCGCTTCGCTTTCATTCGCTGAAAATAATCTGAACCACTGGCGAAACACCCTCTCAGAGTTAGGGCATGCGCAACGCATGCGTCCATGAAATCTGTTCTGAAGAGATTATTCGGAGGAAATAGAAATGGCACAGCATCAAGGTGGTAAAGGCAACTTCGCGGAAGACCCGAAACGTGCTTCGGAGGCCGGCAAGAAGGGCGGCCAGGCCAGCGGCGGCAACTTCAAGAACGATCCGCAGCGGGCCTCCGAGGCTGGCAAGAAAGGTGGCCAGCGCAGCCACGGCGGGAACTGATAACCGCGCAGTGAAGTGAATGGGGCGGAGCAGGGAGGCATCCGCCCCATTTTCATGCCCAGGATGAGGAGAGGAAACCGATGAGCGAGCAGAATAACGAGCAGCGCAGCCAGGCGGCCGGCACCGACACCGTCGACCGTGGCAACAGCAACGCCAAGCTGGAACAGCTGGAGGCCTATCGCGAGGACGCCACCGGAGAGGCCCTGAGCACCAATACCGGCACCCGCATCGCCGATAACCAGAACACCCTGAAGGCCGGCGAGCGCGGACCGTCGTTGCTCGAAGACTTCATCATGCGCGAGAAGATCACCCACTTCGACCACGAGCGCATTCCCGAGCGCGTGGTCCACGCTCGTGGCTCGGCGGCGCATGGCTACTTCGAGGCCTACGAGGACCTCAGCGACCTGACCAAGGCCGGCTTCCTCGCCGAGGCGGGCAAGCGTACCCCGGTCTTCGTGCGTTTCTCCACCGTGCAGGGGCCGCGCGGGTCCGCGGATACGGTGCGTGACGTACGCGGCTTCGCCGTGAAGTTCTATACCGACGAAGGCAACTTCGACCTGGTTGGCAACAACATGCCGGTATTCTTCATCCAGGATGCGATCAAGTTCCCCGACTTCGTCCATGCGGTGAAACCCGAGCCGCACAACGAGATTCCCACCGGAGCGTCTGCCCACGACACCTTCTGGGACTTCGTTTCGCTGACCCCGGAGTCGGCGCACATGGTCATGTGGCTGATGTCCGATCGCGCCATTCCGATCGCCTACCGCAACATGCAGGGCTTCGGCGTGCACACCTTCCGCCTGGTCAACGCGGCCGGCGAGAGCGTGCTGGTCAAGTTCCACTGGCGACCGAAGTCCGGGACCTGCTCGCTGGTCTGGGACGAGGCGCAGAAGCTCGCCGGCAAGGACCCCGACTTCAACCGGCGGACCCTCTGGGAGGACATCGAGAAGGGCGACTATCCCGAATGGGAGCTGGGCCTGCAGGTGATCCCGGAGAACCAGCAGGACAGCTTCGACTTCGACCTGCTCGACCCCACCAAGCTGGTGCCCGAGGAGTTGGTGCCGGTAAGGGTGGTGGGGCGGATGGTACTCAACCGCAACCCCGACAATTTCTTCGCCGAGACCGAACAGGTGGCGTTCCACGTCGGCCACGTGGTCCCCGGAATCGACTTCACCAACGACCCGCTGTTGCAGGGTCGGCTGTTCTCCTATACCGACACCCAACTGCTGCGCCTGAGCGGGCCGAACTTCAACGAAATCCCGATCAACCGCCCGCTGTGTCCGTTCCACAACAACCAGCGCGACGCGCCGCACCGGCAGACCATCAACCGCGGCCGGGCTTCCTATGAACCGAACTCGATCGACGGCGGCTGGCCGAAGGAAACCCCGCCGGCGGCGCGCAACGGCGGCTTCTCCACCTACCACGAGCCGGTCAGCGGCAGCAAGCTGCGCAAGCGCGCCGACTCCTTCGCCGATCATTTCAGCCAGGCCGCATTGTTCTGGCACAGCATGAGCGAGGCCGAGCAGGCGCATATCGTCGCCGCCTACAGCTTCGAACTGTCCAAGGTCGAGCGGCAATCGATCCGTGAGCGCGAAGTCAACCAGATACTCCTCAACATCGATCCGCAACTGGCCGCCAGGGTCGCGGCGAACGTCGGTGTGCAGCTCGCCGCGCCGGCCAACCCGGCACCGCAGCCGAAGCCGTCGCCGGCGCTGAGCCAGATGAACCTGCTGTCCGGCGACATCCGTTCGCGCAAGGTGGCGATCCTGATCGCCGACGGCGTCGCCGAGAGCGACGTCAGCGACCTGCGCGACGCGCTCCGCCAGGAGGGCGCGGACGCCAAGCTGATCGCGCCCAGCGCTTCGCCGGTGCAGGCTGAAAACGGCGCCGAACTGAGCCCTGAGGGAACCTGGGACGGCCTGCCGTCGGTAGCCTTCGACGCGGTCTTCGTGCCTGGCGGCGCGGCCAGCAGCCAGGCCATCGGCGCTGACGGACGCGGCCTGCACTACCTGCTGGAAGCCTACAAGCACCTGAAGCCAGTGGCCTTCGCCGGCGATGCCCAGGCGCTGGCCAGCCAGCTTTCGTTGCCTGGCGACCCCGGCGTGGTGCTCGGCGCCACGGCCACCGATGTCTTCCCCGGCCTGCGCCAGGCATTGATGCAGCACCGGATCTGGCAGCGCGAGGCGGCGACCAAGGCGATCCCCGCCTGAGGAGCGCCGCTGGCGAATCCGATCGCACCTTCCCGTCGTCTCGTTGGTCACAGCTGGAAAGGGCGGCTGGCCGAGCGATTCGGCGGGAGGACCCGGATGACCTTGCGTTGCCTGATAGGCGGTTGCGACTGGTGCCGGCAACCGGCGTTGCGACTGGGTGAGGAAACCTTCGACTGCGAGCGCTGCCTGCGTTGCGGTGCCCTGCGCTACAGCGGGATACAACGCCGATGAGCGCCTGGGAGACGTTGTGGAAGATCCTCGGCGAGGAGTTCGCCGATCTCGCCGACTTCGAGCAGACCGCCCGCGCCGCGTTGCGCCTGCTGCTGGCGGCGGCGCTCGGCGCGGTACTCGGCTACGAGCGCGAGCAGAGCGGCAAGGCCGCCGGCCTGCGCACGCACATGCTGGTAACCCTCGGCGCGGCGCTGTTCGTCATGCCGCTGCAATTGCAGGGTGGCGGGGCGGACGCGCTGAGCCGGGTGATCCAGGGCACCGTCGCCGGCATCGGCTTCCTCTGCGCCGGCACCATCCTCAAGGCAGGTCGGGAAAGCCGGGTCAGGGGCCTGACCACCGCGGCGGGACTCTGGGCCAGCACCGCCATAGGCGTCGCGGTCGGACTCGGTCACCAGGGTACCGCGGTGCTCGGGACGGTCCTGGCGCTACTGGTGCTGCATGTCCTGGCCTGCCTGAACCGTTCGCCGCCATCTTCCGATAGCCATTGAGGAGAGTTCCGTCATGTTCAAGGACTTCGACGCCTGTACCGCCTGGACCGACGCGATGCAGGAGCGCTGCCAGCCGGTCGGCCTGATCCTCTATCAGCCCAAGCGGCGTGGCGCGGCGGTACGCATGCTGTGGGTAGTGACCCCGGGTTGCAGTTGCCTGAGCGACGCCGAGACCGCCGCCGACAACCTGCTCCAGCGCATCACCGACATCGCCGCCGACGGCCGCGTGCGTTACGCGGACGGCGGCACGCTGTAACCATCAAGAGGAGGAAACCGGCATGGCGCGTGCGATCTGGAAAGGCGCGATCAGCTTCGGCCTGGTGCATATACCGGTGAGCCTGTCGGCGGCGACCTCGTCGCAGGGCATCGATTTCGACTGGCTCGACCAGCGCAGCATGGAGCCGGTCGGCTACAAGCGGGTGAACAAGGTCACCGGCAAGGAGATCGAGCGCGAGAACATCGTCAAGGGCGTGGAGTACGAAAAGGGCCGCTACGTGGTGCTGAGCGAGGAAGAAATCCGCGCGGCGCATCCCAAGTCGACCCAGACCATCGAGATCTTCGCTTTCGTCGATAGCCAGGAAATTCCCCTGCAGCACTTCGATACCCCGTACTACCTGGCCCCCGACCGGCGCGGAGGCAAGGTCTACGCGCTGCTCCGGGAGACCCTGGAGCGCACCGGCAAGGTCGCCCTGGCCAACGTCGTCCTGCACACCCGCCAGCACCTGGCGCTCCTGCGGCCTCTGCAGGACGCCCTGGTGCTGATCACCCTGCGCTGGCCGTCGCAGGTGCGCAGCCTGGATGGCCTGGAGCTGGACGAAAGCGTCACCGAGGCGAAACTCGACAAGCGCGAGCTGGAGATGGCCAAGCGCCTGGTGGAGGACATGGCCTCCCACTGGGAGCCGGACGAATACAAGGACAGCTTCAGCGACAAGATCATGAAGCTGGTCGAGGAAAAGGCCGCCAAGGGCCAGCTGCACGCGGTGGAGGAAGAGGAGGAGGTGGCCGGCAAGGGCGCCGACATCATCGATCTCACCGACCTGCTCAAGCGCAGCCTGCGTTCCCGCGCCGGCGGCGGCAAGGACAAGGGCAGCGAAAAGGCCGGGGCCGACGCGAAGGGTCGCGCCAAGTCCGGTGCCTCGCGTTCGCGGCGCAAGGCCTGAGGCGAGCCGCTGGGTAAATCAACCTGAACCAATCGGTCGCCGGCGGGCTCGGAATCAATGACCGTCCGCGCCGCCGGCCATTCGAGGCCGGCGGAAGCCTCGCGACCCATCGCCGAACCCACGTCCCGGAGGAGCGCGCCTCGATGAGTTCGATTGTCCGCAACAGCGACGATGATCCGCTGGTCATCGCCATCCAGCAGCCCCGTATCGCCATCGAGTCGGTCAGCCCTGTGGTGGAAGAGGGTGCCTATCCCGCGAAGACCGAGAGCGACCGCGACCTGCGCCTGGCCGCGCGAATCTTCGCCGATGGCCATGAGGTACTCGGTGCCGAGGTGGTCTGGCGGCGTGTCGGGGAAACCGCGGAGCGGCGCCTGCCGCTGCTGCCCGAAGGCAACGATTTCTGGAGCGCGCAGTTGCGCACGCCGCCCTGCGGCCGCCTGTACTTCCGTATCGAGGCCTGGATCGACCGTTTTGCCGGCTACCGCCGCGAATTGCGTGCCAAGCATGGCGCACGCCTGCCGCTGGACCTGGAGCTGCGCGAGGGCGACGAACTGCTGCAGCGCTGCGCCGAGCGCGGCGGTCCGGAGATCGCCGCCGCCTGTGCGCCGCTGGCCGAACGCCTGCAGGCCTGCCAGAGCGTCGAGGAGCGGGTGGCGCTGTGGCTGGCGGCGCAGACCGGCGAACTGTTGCGTCTGGTCGGCCCGCGCGAGCACCTGGTGCGCAGCCGCGAATACCCGGTGGAGGTGGAGCGACCGCTGGCGCGCTTCGCCAGTTGGTACGAGCTGTTCCCTCGCTCGGAAAGCGGCGACCCGGCACGCCACGGTACCTTCGACGACGTGATCCGGCGCCTGCCGCAGATCGCCGCGATGGGCTTCGACGTTCTCTATTTCCCGCCGATCCACCCCATCGGCCGCACCCATCGCAAGGGCCGCAACAATTCCTTGCGTGCCGAGGCCGGCGACCCCGGCAGCCCGTATGCGATCGGCAGCGAGGAGGGCGGCCACGAGGCGATCCATCCCGAACTGGGCGACCGCGAGGATTTCCGCCGGCTGCTCGTTGCGGTGCGCGAGCACGGCATGGAACTGGCGCTGGACTTCGCCATCCAGTGCTCCCCCGACCACCCCTGGCTGCGCGAGCATCCCGGCTGGTTCGCCTGGCGTCCGGACGGTAGCTTGCGCTACGCGGAGAACCCGCCGAAGAAGTACGAGGACATCGTCAACGTCGACTTCTACGCCGAACAGGCCCTGCCGAGCCTGTGGGAAGCCTTGCGCGACGTGGTGCTGGGCTGGGTCGAGCAGGGCGTGACGCTGTTTCGCGTCGACAACCCGCACACCAAGCCACTGCCGTTCTGGGAGTGGCTGATCGCCGAGGTGCGCGGCCGCCATCCGCAGGTGATCTTCCTTTCCGAGGCGTTCACCCGCCCGGCGATGATGGCGCGCCTGGGCAAGGTCGGCTTCAGCCAGAGCTACACCTATTTCACCTGGCGCAACGACAAGCAGGAACTGGCGGAGTACTTCGCCGAACTCAACCAGCCACCCTGGCGCGACTGCTACCGGCCGAACTTCTTCGTCAACACCCCGGACATCAATCCCTGGTTCCTGCAACGCTCCGGCCGCCCCGGCTTCCTCATCCGTGCCGCCCTGGCGACCATGGGGTCGGGGCTGTGGGGCATGTACTCCGGCTTCGAGCTGTGCGAGGCGGCGGCCTTGCCGGGCAAGGAGGAGTACCTCGACTCGGAGAAATACCAGTTGCGTCCGCGCGACTACCAGGCGCCGGGCAACATCGTCGCCGAGATCGCCCGGCTCAACCGCATCCGCCGGGAAAACCCGGCATTGCAGACGCACCTCGGGTTCCAGGCCTACAACGCCTGGAACGACCGCATCCTGTATTTCGGCAAGCGCACCGCGGACCTCGCCAACTTCGTCCTGGTGGCGGTCTGCCTGGACCCGCACGAAGCCCAGGAGGCGCATTTCGAACTGCCGCTGTGGGAGTTCGGCCTGCCCGACGACGCCAGCCTCCAGGGCGAGGACCTGATGAACGGGCATCGCTGGGTCTGGCACGGCAAGGTCCAGTGGATGCGCATCGAACCCTGGCACCTGCCGTTCGGCATCTGGCGCGTGCGGCGCGTCGACGCATAAGGAGAAACCCATGGCCAGACGCGAGAAGCCGGTCTTTCTCAACGACCCGCAATGGTACAAGGACGCGGTGATCTACCAGGTCCACGTGAAATCCTTCTACGACGCCAACAACGATGGCATCGGCGACTTCGCCGGGCTGATCGAGAAGCTCGACTACATCGCCGACCTCGGCGTGAACACTCTCTGGCTGCTGCCGTTCTACCCGTCGCCACGCCGCGACGACGGCTACGACATCGCCCAGTACCGTGGCGTGCACAGCGACTACGGCAGCCTCGCCGACGCCCGCCGGTTCATCGCCGAGGCCCATCGACGCGGTCTGCGGGTGATTACCGAGCTGGTGATCAACCACACCTCCGACCAGCATCCCTGGTTCATCCGCGCCCGCCACGCGAAGAAGGGATCGCGCGCCCGCGACTACTACGTCTGGTCGGACAGCGACGAGAAATACCAGGGTACGCGGATCATCTTCATCGACACCGAGCAGTCCAACTGGACCTGGGACCCGGTAGCCCAACAGTACTACTGGCACCGCTTCTATTCCCACCAGCCGGACCTGAACTTCGACAACCCGCAGGTCCTGCGCGAGGTGCTCGGGGTGATGCGCTACTGGCTGGACATGGGCGTCGACGGCTTGCGCCTGGACGCGATTCCCTACCTGATCGAACGCGACGGCACCAGCAGCGAGAACCTGCCGGAGACCCACCAGGTGCTCAAGCGCATCCGCGCCGAGCTGGACGCGCACTATCCCGACCGCATGCTGCTGGCCGAGGCCAACCAGTGGCCGGAAGACACCCGGCCGTACTTCGGCGGCGAGGATGGCGGCGAGGGCGACGAATGCCACATGGCCTTCCACTTCCCGCTGATGCCGCGCATGTACATGGCCATCGCCCAGGAGGATCGCTATCCGATCACCGACATCCTGCGCCAGACCCCGGACATCCCGGCCAATTGCCAATGGGCGATCTTCCTGCGCAACCACGACGAGCTGACCCTGGAGATGGTCACCGACGACGAGCGCGACTATCTCTGGAACCACTATGCCGCCGACCGCCGCGCGCGCCTCAACCTGGGCATCCGCCGGCGCCTGGCGCCGCTGGTGGAGCGTGACCGGCGGCGCATCGAGCTGCTGCACAGCCTGCTGTTGTCGATGCCGGGCACGCCGACCCTGTACTACGGCGACGAGATCGGCATGGGCGACAACATCTACCTCGGCGACCGCGACGGCGTGCGGACCCCGATGCAGTGGTCGGTGGACCGCAACGGCGGCTTCTCCCGCGCCGACCCGGCGAAGCTGGTGCTGCCGCCGATTCTCGATCCGCTGTACGGCTACCAGACGATCAACGTCGAGGCGCAGGCGCGCGACCCGCATTCGCTGCTCAACTGGATGCGCCGCCTGCTCGCCGTGCGCAGCCAGCAGAAGGCCTTCGGCCGCGGCAGCCTGAAGATGCTCGCGCCGAGCAACCGACGGATCCTCGCCTACCTGCGCGAATACGCCGAGGGCGAACGGCAGGACAGCATCCTCTGCGTGGCCAACCTGTCGCGCGCGGCCCAGGCGGTGGAACTGGACCTCGCCAGCCATGCCGGCAAGGTGCCGGTGGAGATGATCGGCGGCATGTCGTTCCCGCCGATCGGCGAGCTGACCTACCTGCTGACCCTGCCGCCCTACGGCTTCTACTGGTTCTACCTGGCCGACGCGACGCAGATGCCGAGCTGGCACGTGGCCGCCGACGAGCGCCTGCCGGAACTGCCGACCCTGGTGGTCAAGCAGCGCCTCGGCGAGCTGCTGCAGGGCGCATCGCGGAACATCCTGGAAGGCGAGACGCTGCCGGCCTACCTGCCGAAGCGCCGCTGGTTCGCCGGCGAGAAAGGCCAGCCACGGCTCTGCTACATCGTTCCGCTGGACGAGGCGGAGCCGCGCTGTGCGTTGTGCGAAGTGGAGATCGACGGGCTGCGCTACCAGTTGCCGCTGGGCTTCCTCGACGCCGACCAGCGCGGCGACAGCCTGCCTCAGTTGCTGGCCCTGGCACGCTTGCGGCGCGGTCGCAAGGTCGGCCTGCTGACCGACGCCGCCAGCCTGCCGCTGTTCGCCCGCAAGGTCCTCGCGCAACTCCGCGCCGAGGCGGTGATCGCCCACGGCGACGGCGAGATCCAGTTCATCCCGGCGGCGGGACTGGCGGAAATGGACGACATCGCCGACGAAGACGTCCTGCCGTTCTCGGTGGAGCAGTCCAACAGCTCGATCCGCTTCGGCGAGCGCATGGTCCTCAAGGTGCTGCGCAAGATCCTTCCGGGGCTGCACCCGGAAATCGAGGTCGGCGGCTACCTGACCCGCCACGGCTACCCCGGCATCGCCCCGTTGCTCGGCGAGGTACGGCGGGTCGGCGCGGATGGCGAGCCGCACACGCTGATGATCCTGCAGGGCTACCTGAACAACCAGGGCGACGCCTGGAACTGGACCCTGGACAACCTGGAGCGAGCCGTGCGCGACGAGATATCCGCGGCCAGCGAGGCGCTCGAAGGGCAATACGACAGCCTCGCCGAACTGCGCGGCTTCGCCGCCAACCTCGGCGCCCGGCTCGGCGAGATGCACAGCGTACTGGCCGGCGAGTCGGACGATCCGGCCTTCGGCAGCCGCGAGAGCGACGAAGCCAGCGTCCAGGCCTGGGCGCTGCGCATCGCCGAACAGTTGCGCGAAGCCGGCAAACGCCTGAGCGAGCCGCCACGGCCGTTGCAGGGCGAGGCGGCGGAACAGGCGCGGCGCCTGCTGGAACGCCTGCCGGCGCTGCTCGAACGCCTGCCGCTGCTGGCCCGGCAGGCAGCCGGCGGGCTGCTGATCAGGGTTCACGGCGACCTGCACCTGGGCCAGGTGCTGATGGTCCAGGGCGACGCACGCTTCATCGACTTCGAGGGCGAGCCGGCGCGCAGCCTGGAAGAGCGCCGCCAGCGTCACAGTCCGATGAAGGACGTCGGCGGCATGCTGCGCTCGTTCGACTACGCGGCGGCGATGGTCCTGCGCAACGCGCAGAGCACCGATAGCTCGGAACAGGCCGACAGCGCCCGGCGCAAGGTCGCCATGCGCTATCGCAGCGAAGCCCGCGACGCCTTCCTGGCCGGCTATCGGGCCGCCGCGGCGGGTCTCATGCACGCCTGGCACGGTCGCGAAGGCGAGGGGGCGGCGCTGGCCCTGGCCTGCCTGGAAAAGGCCGCCTACGAACTGCTCTACGAAGCCGACTACCGCCCCGACTGGCTGGAAGTGCCTCTCGCCGGTCTGGCCGAACTCACCGAACACCTCCTGAAGGGCAAGAACCGATGAGCGAACCGATGTCCGAACGCGAACGCTGGCAACTGGAGCTGGACAAGCTGCAGCGCGGCCTGCAGGGCGATCCATTCGCCTTCCTCGGCCCGCAGCGCGACCCCGGCGGCGAAGGCGGCGTGCTGCGCGCCTACCTGCCCGGCGCGCAGCGCGTCGAGCTGCTCGACGAAGACGGCGCGACGCTCGCCGAACTGGAGCAGAGCGACCCCGGCAGCGGCTTGTTCCAGCGCCACCTGGAGCGCCTGCCACCGCGCTACCGCCTGCGCGTGCACTGGCCGGACGGCGTGCAGGAAAGCGAAGACCCCTATGCCTTCGGGCCGTTGCTCGGCGAACTCGACCTCTACCTGTTCGCCGAAGGCAACCACCGCCAACTGGCCTCCTGCCTGGGCGCGCAACTGACCCGTCACGAAGGCGTGGAGGGCGTGCGCTTCGCAGTCTGGGCGCCGAACGCCGTGCGCGTCTCGGTGGTCGGCGATTTCAACGGCTGGGACGGGCGCCGTCACCCGATGCGACGACGCTATCCATCCGGCGTCTGGGAACTGTTCGTCCCGCGCCTCGGCGAGGGCGAACTGTACAAGTACGAGTTGCAGGGCCACGACGGCCTCCTGCCGCTGAAGGCCGACCCCCTGGCGCTGGCCTGCGAGACGCCGCCCGGAACCGCTTCGAAGACCTGCGCGGCGTTGCGCCACGAGTGGCGCGACCAGGACTGGCTGGCCCGGCGCGCGGAGCGCCAGGGCTATGCGGCACCGCTGTCGATCTACGAAGTCCACGCCGGCTCCTGGCGCCACCGCGACGGCCGGCCGCCGCACTGGTCGGAACTGGCGGAGGAGCTGATTCCCTACGTGCGCCAGCTCGGCTTCACCCATATCGAGCTGATGCCGGTGATGGAACATCCCTTCGGCGGCTCCTGGGGCTACCAGCCGCTCGGGTTGTTCGCCCCCACCGCGCGCTACGGCACGCCGGAGGACTTCGCCGCGTTCGTCGACGCCTGCCACCAGGCCGGCATCGGCGTGATCCTCGACTGGGTGCCGGCGCATTTTCCCACCGACGCCCACGGCCTGGGCCGTTTCGACGGCACGGCGCTGTACGAGTACGAACATCCCTTCGAAGGCTTCCACCAGGACTGGGATACCTACATCTACAACCTTGGCCGCAGCGAGGTGCACGGCTTCATGCTGGCCTCGGCGCTGCACTGGCTGCGCACCTACCACGTCGACGGCCTGCGGGTGGATGCGGTGGCCTCGATGCTCTATCGCGACTATTCGCGCAAGGAAGGCGAATGGCTGCCGAACCGCCATGGCGGCCGGGAGAACCTGGAGGCCATCGACTTCCTCCATCACCTCAACCAGGTGGTCGCCAGCGAAACCCCCGGCGCGCTGGTGATCGCCGAGGAATCCACCGCCTGGCCCGGCGTCAGCCGTCCGGTGGCGGAGGGCGGCCTGGGCTTCAGCCATAAGTGGAACATGGGCTGGATGCACGACAGCCTGGCGTACATCGGCGAAGACCCGCTGCACCGGCGCTATCACCACCACCAGTTGACCTTCGGCCTGCTCTACGCCTTCTCCGAGCATTTCATCCTGCCGATCTCCCACGACGAGGTGGTACATGGCAAGCACTCGCTACTGGACAAGATGCCCGGCGACCGCTGGCAGAAGTTCGCCAACCTGCGCCTGTACCTGAGCTTCATGTGGTCGCACCCGGGCAAGAAGCTGCTGTTCATGGGATGCGAGTTCGGCCAGTGGCGCGAGTGGAACCACGACGGCGAACTGGACTGGTACCTGCTGCGCTATCCGGAGCATCAGGGCGTACAGGACCTGGTGGCGGCCCTCAACCGGCTGTACCGCGAACTCCCCGCACTGCATGCGCGCGACGGCGAGGCGCTCGGCTTCGAATGGCTGATCGGCGACGACCAGGCGAACAGTGTCTACGCCTGGCTGCGCCACGCGGCCGGCGAGCCATCGCTGCTGGCGGTACACAATTTCACCCCGGTGCCGCGCCAGGGCTATCGGATCGGCGTACCGCAAGGCGGCGACTGGGACGTGCTGCTCAATAGCGACGCCCAGGCGTTCGCCGGTTCCGGCGCAGGCAGCCAGGGCCGCGTCTCCAGCGAGTCGTGCGGCGCCCATGGCCAGGCGCAGTCGCTGGTGCTCGACCTGCCGCCGCTGGGCACGCTGCTGCTGCGTCCGGCCGGCTGATTCAGGCCTGGCCCTGGCGCAGGCGGCGCTGTTTGCGGCGCAGGCGGATCGCCCGGCGCTCCAACAGCAGGTAGACCACGCAGGCCAGCGCCAGGGGTAGGAGGAAATACAGCACCCGGTAGCCGATCAACGCGGCCAGCAGCACGCCCTGGGACAGGCGCCCCTGGAGCAGGGCGATGAACACCGCTTCGAGCACCCCGAGCCCGGCCGGGATATGGGTGATGACCCCGGCGATGCTGCTGATCAGGAGGATCGCCAGGACGCTCGGGTAATCCACGCTGTGCGGCAGCAGGCTGTACAGCAGGAGCGCCATCAGCGACCAGTTGCTCGCTCCGAGCAGGCCTTGCAGGGCCGCCAGCCGCCAGGACGGCAGGGTCAGCCGATGCTCGCGCCAGCCCCAGGCGCGGCGTCGGGCGAAACGGCAGGCCAGCAGGTAGCCTGCGGCCAGCGCCAGGAGCAGGACGCCGATCAGGCGCAGGCCGTCGCTGCCGAGCTTCCAGCCCGGCGGCAAGGCCGGCAGGCCGCAGCTGAACAGGATGCCGGCGAGCAGCAGGTAGCCGAACCAGTTGGTCACCAGGCTGAAGGTGAGGATCCGGGTGATATCGGCGATGTCCAGGCCGAGCCGACTGTACAGGCGATAGCGCAGCGCCACGGCGCCGACCCAGGAACTCAGGTTGAGGTTGAACGCATTGCACACGAACGCCACGGTGAAGACCCGCCGCTTGGGCAGCGAGTGGCCGATGTAGTAGCGGCTGAGCAGGTCGAAGCTGCTGAACACCGTATAGCCGGCGGCCGCCAGCAGCAGCCCGAGGAACAGGGTCGCGGGGCGATACTCGCCGAGGGCGTGGCGGACTTCCTGCCAGTCGAGATTCTTCACCAGCAGGAACAGCAGCACCGGGACCAGCACGAAGAACGCCAGGGTCAGCAGCCTGCGCAGCCAGCGCCAGTGAGCGCGGCGTGGCGCCGCCGAGGCAGTTGCGTGACCGCCGCCGTTCATGGGTTGCCCCGCTGGCCCTGGCGTTCCTGCCAGCGCCGCGACGGACGCGGCTCCAGCGATTTCAGGCGCGGCAGATGGGCGGGTACCCAACCGGCGATGGCCGGGAAATGCCGGGAAAAGTGGAAGCCGAGGAAGATCAGCGGCGCCCGCCACCAGTAGCCGCGCCTGGCGTGGCGGCGGCTGATGCGCCGGCAGTGGCGGCGCGCCAGCTCGCGCAGGTGCTGGTAGAGCTGGCCGTTGAAGGCGACGTCGTGGATCACCAGGTTGGCCTCCAGGTTCAGCGACAGGCTGAGGGGATCGAGATTGCTCGAACCGATGGTCGACCAGTCGTCGTCGATCACCGCGACCTTGCCGTGCAGCGGACGCTGGCAGTATTCGTGGATACGCACGCCCTCGCGCAGCAGGTAGTCGTAGAGCAGCCGGCTGCACAGGCGCACCAGCGGCATGTCCGGCATGCCCTGTAGTACCAGGTCGACGCGCACGCCGCGGCGCGCCGCATCGCGCAGCTCGCGAAGCAGGCGGTAGCCGGGGAAGAAATAGGCGTTGGCGATCAGCAGGCGTCGCCGCGCCTGGCGGATCGCCTGCAGGTACTCGCGCTCGATGTCGTCGCTGGACTGGTCGTTGTCGCGGATCACCAGGCGCACCCGCGCCGGCTGCCCGGCGCCCGACGGCCGCAACGGCGGGTAGTCGGCGTCCGGTTCGAGCAGCGCCAGGCAGGCCTGGCGGATATCGCGCACCACCGGGCCCTCGACGCGCACCGCGTAGTCCTGCTTGGCCATGTTGCCGCGACGTACCAGGTGGTCCTCGCCGTAATTGATGCCGCCGACGAAGGCCTGCCGGCGATCGATCACCACCAGCTTGCGGTGCAACCGGCGAAACAGGTTGGTGCGCATGCCGAGCAGGCGCGGGCGCGGGTCGAACAGGTGCACGCGAACCCCGGAGGCGGTCAGCCTGGCCAGGTAGTCCGGGCTGAGCGAGGCGGTGCCGTAGCCGTCCACCGTGACCTGCACCTCGACACCGCGCTCGGCGGCGGCGCTGAGGGCTTCCTGCAACTGCCGGCCGACCTCGTCCTCGAAGATGATGAAGGTTTCCAGGAGGATCTCCCGGCGCGCCTCGGCGATGCACTGGAACAGGCGCGGAAAGTACTCTTCGCCGTTGATCAGCAGTTCTACGCGGTTGCCGTCGCGCCAGGGGAAGTTCATGGCTCCACCTCCACCGCCAGCGGCAGGTGGTCGGACAGGTGCGACCAGGGCCGCCGCGAGAGGATGCGCGGCTGGCGCCCGCGGGCATTGCGCAGGTAAATGCGGTCCAGCGGCAGCACCGGCCAGCGCGCCGGGAAGCTGCGCGCCGGCCGGCCCTGGGCGCCGACGAAGACTTCGCGCAGGCCGCAACCGGCGAGCAGTTGGTCAGCGCGCTGGCGCCAGTCGTTGAAGTCGCCGGCGACCACCACCGGCTCGCGCTCCGGCAGGCCCGCCACCAGTTTGCAGAGCAGTTGCAACTGGCGCTGGCGCTGCGCCTCGCGCAATCCCAGGTGCACGCAGACCGCGTGCAGCGGACGGCCGATGTCGATCACCGCATGCAACAGGCCGCGTTCCTCGTTGCCCGCCACCGAGACGTCGAGGTTGCGGTGAGCGAGGATCGGATGCTTGGAGAGCACGGCATTGCCATGGTGGCCTTCGGGATACACCGCGTTGCGCCCGTAGGCGAACTGCGGCCACATGCTGTCGGCCAGATACTCGTATTGCGGCGCCGGCGGCCAGGACGGCAGGCGCGCGGCGTGCAGGCTATGGGAGCCGAGGACCTCCTGGAGGAACACCAGGTCGGCACCGACGCTGCGCACCGCTTCGCGCAACTCCGGTAGGATGAAGCGCCGATTGAACGGGTTGAAACCCTTGTGGGTGTTCACCGTCAGCACCTGCAGGCGCGGCAGGATCATGCGGCACTCTCCCGCAGGTCATCGGGCAACTGTCCGGGCACCGTGCGCAGGCCGCCGTCGAGTTCCAGCAGCTGCAGGAGGCGCCGGGCGTCGTAGGGCGCGCGCACCTTGACGTCGTTGTCGAAGTAGCAGTACAGGTCGCGCGCCGTCGCCGTCGCCGGGGCGTCCTGGCTGGCCCGGCGCAGGTCGTCGGTCTGGCCGCCGCCGGCCCAGGCGCGGATCCGTGCCTGCCACTGGCCCAGGGCCGCTTCCGAATAGCCGCTGCGGTAGAGCTCCTTGTCGCCATGCAGGCGCAGGTAGAGGAAGTCGGCGCAGACGTCGCCGAGCAGCGGCCACTTGCCGGCGGTATCGGCCACCACCAGGGCAACCCGGTATTCGCGCAGCAGCTCGATGAACGTCGGGTCGACGAAGCTCTCATGGCGGATTTCCACGGCATGCCGCAGGCGCTGCGCCGGATCGCCGTCGAGGTAGCCCTCGCGGTGCAGGCGCGCGGCGCTGTGCCGGGCGAGCTTCTGCGCGGCGGCGCCGTCGCGCGGCAGGCGGGCGAGGAAATCGGCGAACAGCTCGCGGTCGAAGCGCATGCTCGGCGGGAACTGCCAGAGGAACGGGCCGAGGCGCTGGCGCAGGGCGAGGGGGCCGGAGGCGAAGAAGTTCGCCAGCGGCTCGTCGATCTCGCGCAGGCGCCGCACGTGGGTGATGTAACGCGGGGCCTTGACGCTGAAAACGAAGTCCTCGGGGGTGTCCTCGGCCCAGCCGCGGAAGCGCTCGGGCGTCTGCAGGGCGTAGAAGGTGCCGTTGATCTCGATGCTGTTCACCGCCCGCGAGGCGAAGCGCAGTTCGTCCTTCTGGCGCAGCCCCTCGGGATAGAAGTCACCTCTCCAGGGGGCGTAGCGCCAGCCGGAAATGCCGATGCGCAGGCGTGCCGGTGCGCTCATGCATCACCCCCGGGCGCCGCTTTCCGGCGTCGGCCGGCGCGCCAGTTCGTCCACCGCGCGTTCGTCGAGGCGTTCCTCGCTGCCCTCGACCTGGCGCTTCTGCGGCACCAGTTCGACCTTGATCCAGCCGGTCTCGCGGCGGTCGAAGGCTTCGAAGGCCTCGATGGCGTCGCCGATCGGCTTCACCTGGGTGAGGATCTTCGCCGGGTCGATGCGTCCGCTGAGCACATGTTCGAGCAGCAGCGGAATGTACTTGCGGTGGTGGCAGTTGCCCATGCGGATGGTCAGGTTGCGGTTCATCGCCAGGCCGATGGGAAACTGCCGCGAGTCTTCGGCGTAGACGCCGATGATCGACAGGGTGCCGGCCTTGGCCAGGCCCTGCACCGCCCACTCCAGGGCCTGTGCGGGGGCGTTGCCGGGACTCCAGCTGGTGCCCTCCTGGCGCGGCGCCGGGGTGGCGGTGCCATGGCTGTGCTCGGCGTCCACGCCGACGGCGTCGATGGCGCGGTCCACGCCGATCCCGGCGGTCAGCCAGCGCAGGGCCTGGACCGGATCCTCGCGCTCGAAGTCGATCACTTCGGCGCCTTGCTGGCGGGCCATGTGCAGGCGGTCCGGGTGGCGGTCGATGGCGAACACCCGGGCGGCGCCGAGGAGCAACGCGCTGGCGATGGCGAACTGGCCCACCGGACCGCAGCCGAACACGGCGACGGTGTTGCCGGGGGCGATACCGGCCAGTTCGGCGCCGAAGTAACCGGTGGGGAAGATGTCCGACAGGAGTATCGCCTGGTCGTCGCTGATGCTGCTGGGCAGGCGGATCAGGCCGATGTTGGCATAGGGAATCCGCGCTTTCTCGGCTTGCAGCCCATGGAAGCCGCCGTTGGCCCGGGGACCGCCGAAGAACGCGGTGCCGGCCTGGCTGCCGCCGGGGTTGGCGACGTCGCACTGGGCGTAGTAGCCGGCTCGGCAATACACGCAATTGCCGCAGGCGATGGTCGAGGGAATCACCACCCGGTCGCCGACCTGAAGGTTGCGCACTTCGTCGCCGAGCGCCTCGACGATGCCCACGCCCTCATGGCCGAGGATGGTTCCCGGACGCATGCCGCCGACGCTGCCACGGACGAAGTGCAGGTCGGTGCCGCAGATCGCCGAGGCGGTCAGCCGCACGATGGCGTCGGTGGGCTCCTGCAGGCGCGGCTCCGCCACGTCTTCCAGGCGGATGTCGCCGATGTCATGGAATACCACGGCTTTCATGGCGTTCTCCCGGTTGGGGCCCGGCCTCGGCCGGTACGGCAAAGGCGGGCCGGGTGGAAGAAAGGCTCAGTAGTGGGCCTGGGCGACGCCCTGCAGGACGGTGGCGCTGGAGGCCTGGTCGCGGCAGCTGGCGATGTTGCCCAGGGAAACCACGCCGACCAGCCGCTTCTCGCGGTTGAGCACCGGCAGGCGGCGCATCTGGATGTCGGCCATGTTGCGGGCCACGTGCTGGACGTCTTCGTCTTCGAAGCAATAGTGGATGTCGCCGCTCATGATGCGGCCCAGCGGGGTATCCCCGGACAGGCCGCCGGCCACCGCGCGGATGGCGATGTCGCGATCGGTGATCATCCCGACCAGGCGGTCGCCTTCGCCGACCAGCAGGGCGCCGCTGTCGATCCTCGCCATGGTGGCGGCCGCCTCGCGGATGCTCTGCTGCGGGTCGGCGACCTGGACGTTGCGGGTCATGATGTCGCTGATCTTCATGCTGTCCTCCTGTGTAGGGTGGATGTGCGGGCGCCGCGTGCGGCACCTACAGGTTCCGACTGGAGGTGCCGGGGGCGGTTCAGCTTTTTTCCCCGCCGTTCATCCTTCCGCTCCGGCGCCCGGCGGTTGTAGCTCGAACAGCAGGAAACTGCGGCCGCCGACCAGGAACTCGCTGGCGAACGGGTAGCGTTCGCCGAGCGGGTCCTCCGGCCGCTGGGTATCCAGCAGGCAGGTCCAGCCGCTGCCTTCGGCCACCTCGGGAAGACGGAAGGACACCGCGTCGTGGTAGGCATTGAGGATCAGCAGCAGGGTGGCATCCTCACCGCTGCGCAGGATCCCGGTGGGTTGCGCGCGGCCATCGAGGAGCACGCCGAGACAGCGGGCGTGCTCGTCGTGCCAGTGTTCCTCGGTCATCTCCTCGCCGCCGGGCGCCAGCCAGGTGACGTCCTTGACACCCAGCGCCTCGTTGTACTCGCCGACCAGGAAGCGCCCCCTGCGCAGGATCGGATAGCGTTGGCGCAGGGCCAGCAGGCGCTGGGTGAAGGCCAGCAGCGAACGGCCCTCGTCGTCCAGCCGCCAGTCGATCCAGCCCAGTTCGTTGTCCTGGCAATAGACATTGTTGTTGCCCTGCTGGGTGCGGCTGAACTCGTCGCCGGCGACCAGCATCGGGGTGCCCTGGGACAGCAGCAGGGTGGACAGCAGGTTGCGCATCTGGCGCAGGCGCAGGGCGCGGATCTCCGGGTCGTCGGTGGGGCCCTCGCAGCCGTGGTTCCAGGACAGGTTGTGGTCGCTGCCGTCGGCGTTGTTCTCGCCGTTGGCCTCGTTGTGCTTGTGATCGTAGGAAACCACGTCGCGCAGGGTGAAACCGTCGTGGGCGGTGACGAAGTTCACCGACGCGTAGGGCCGCCGTCCACGCTGGTCGTAGAGATCGCCGGAGGCGGTTAGGCGTCGCGCCAGTTCCGGCAGCATGCCGTCGTCGCCGCGCCAGTAGGCGCGCACGCAATCGCGGAAACGGTCGTTCCATTCCGCCCAGCCGGGCGGGAAGCCGCCTACCTGGTAGCCGCCGGGGCCGCAATCCCAGGGTTCGGCGATCAGCTTGCACTTGCTCAGCACCGGGTCCTGGCGGCAGGCGACGAGGAAGCCGTGGCGCTCGTCGAAACCGTCCGGATGGCGGCCGAGGATGGTCGCCAGGTCGAAGCGGAAGCCGTCCACGCGCATCTCCGTGGCCCAGTAGCGCAGCGAGTCGGTGACCATCTGCAACACGCAGGGGTGGCTGAGGTCGAGGGTGTTGCCGGTGCCGGAATCGTTGATGTAGTAGCGGCGCTGGTCGGGCATCAGGCGGTAGTACGAGGCGTTGTCGATGCCGCGCATGCACAGGGTCGGACCCAGCTCGTTGCCTTCCGCGGTGTGGTTGTAGACCACGTCGAGGATCAGCTCCAGTCCGGCGTCGTGGAGGTGCGCGACCATCTCCTTGAACTCGTTGACCTGGCCGCTGGCGAGGTAGGCCGGGTGCGGGGCGAAGAAGGCGATGCTGTTGTAGCCCCAGTAGTTGCTCATGCCGTTTTCCAGCAGGTGCTTGTCGTCGACGAAGCCGTGGATCGGCAGCAGCTCGACGCTGGTCACCCCGAGCCGGCGGATGTGCGCCAGCAGGTCGGCGTTCATCAGCCCGGCGAAGGTCCCGCGAACCGCCTCCGGGACCTGTGGATGGCGCATGCTGAGGCCGCGCAGGTGGGCTTCGTAGATCACCGTGCGGTCCCAGGGGACGCGTACCGGCGGGCGCTCGGCCCAGGTGAAGGCCGGATCGATGACCTTCGACTTGGGCACGAAGGGCGCGCTGTCGCGCTCGTCGAAGCTGAGGTCGGCGTCGGCCGAGCCGATGGTGTAGCCGAACAGCGCCTCGGACCAGCGCAGGCGGCCGACCAACTGCTTGGCGTAGGGATCGAGGAGCAATTTGTTGGGATTGAAGCGGTGGCCGGCATCCGGCTCGTAGGGACCGTGCACCCGGTAGCCGTAGATCTGCCCCGGGTGGGCGTCGGGCAGGTAGCCGTGCCAGATCTCGTCGGTGTACTCGGGCAATTCGATGCGCTCGATCTCCTTTTCCCCGCGCGCGTCGAACAGGCACAGCTCGACCTTGGTCGCGTGGGCCGAGAACAGCGCGAAATTGACGCCGAGGCCGTCCCAGGTGGCGCCAAGGGGGAAGGGGTGCCCTTCGCTGATCCGCGAAGGAGCGGGGCTACGCTTTCTGCTCATGCACTGGACTCCTCATTCGCCCGCTTCGGGCTTGCGGCGGCTGCGCGGCTTGGCCGCCGCCGGTTTTTCGCTGGCGGGCCGCGCCGGGGACGCGGCCCTCGGCTTGCGCGGCTTGGCGGCCGGCGCTTGCAGCAGGGCCGGGGTTTCCTTGGCGGCCTTGGCCCGACCGCGGGTCTTCTTCGGTGCCGCCGCGGCGGCTTCCGCTTCGGCCAGTTGCCGGGCCATGGCCCAGTGGCGTTCGGCCTGGCCGTCGGGGCAGCCCTCGGATTCCCAGATCTGGTAGGCGAACTCTCGTATGCGTTTTTCGTCGGCGCTCATGGGGTGTCCTCCTGGGCGAGGCGGTAAAGCAGGTTGACGGGAAAGTCGGCGAGCACTTCGGACAGGCTCAGGTGCCCGTCGCTGGGCAGCGGCATGGTGGAAAACAGGCCGCTGTAGGTGCATTCGGAGAGACTCGGCGGCAGCAGGAGGCAGGTGTCGCCCCAGGCCTCGGCCGGCACCTGCGGCTGCGTGGCGTGGCCGAGCAGGGCGCAGGCCAGGCGCGGGACCACCACCAGCAGGCAACCGTGACGACTGCGCCGGGCGAAGGCCAGGACCCGCTCGGCATGCTCGCCGCTGACCTCCAGGGGCAGGTAGTCGCCGTCGCGGAACAGGCCCGGCTGCATCCGCCGCAGCCCCAGCACGCGGGCGATCAGGGTCTGCTTGATGCGACCGTCGCGCCAGTGCTCCAGCAGTTCCGGGAAGGGCGTCGGCGCGGCCAGGGCGGCGGCGTGCCGGGCGAAGTCCACCGGCCTCCGGTTGTCCGGGTCGACCAGGCTGAAGTCCCAGTACTCGCGCCCCTGGTAGAGATCGGGGATACCCGGGCAGGTCAGGCGCAGCAGGCATTGGGCGAGGCCATTCAGGGCCCCGGCCGGCATCAGTCGCGCCGCCGCGTTGCCCAGCGACTGGCGCAGGGCCTGGGCCAGTGGCGCGCGCAGGAGCTGTTCCAGATAGTCGGCGCAGGCGCGCTCGTAGTCTTCGTCGGGCGCGGTCCAGCGCGTGCGCAGCTTGGCTTCGCGCAAGGCCTTGCATTGCCATTCGCGCATCCGCGCGAGGAACGCTTGGTCCAGCGCGGCGCCGTCGCAAGGCGCGTCGAGCGGCCAACTGCCGAGCAGGGCCTGGAACAGGATCAGCTCGTCGCCGGGACTCGGCGCCGGCCCCTCGGCGAGGTCGCGGCGCAACGGCGTGGCCAGGCTTTGCCAGTGCTCGACGTTACGCGCGAACCAGGGCGCCAGTTCACTGAGCGCCGCAAGACGGGCGCGGGCGTCCTCGCCGCGCTTGTGGTCATGGCTGGCGGTGGCCAGCAGGGCGCGCGGGCTGGCCAGGCGCCTGGCTTCGCAGGCGGCATGGAATTCCTCGGCGGAAGCGGCGAAGCGCTGCGGGTCGAAGCCGACGTCGTTGCGCGAGAGCAGGGCCGCCGAGCGATAGCAGGCGGTATCCTCCACGGCCTTGGCGGCGGTCGGCGAACTCAACTGCTGGAAGCGCGCCAGCAACTCGCCGCGCAGGCGCCGCAGCGGACCGGGCGGCAGCTCGCGCAGCGGCTGCCCGCCGAGCCAGCGTTCGAGATGGTCGAGGACCGCCCGGTCGGCTTCGTCGAGATCCTCGCGGGCCGCCTCTGCGGCATAGCGGAACACCTCGCGATCCTGCACCGAGCGACCGCAGGCCCCAGCGTAGGTACGGTAGACCGGAAAGCGCGCGAGCAACTGGAACAGCGCGCGGCGGATACCGCCCAGGGTCAGGTCGCGGCTGGCCAGGTCGGCCCGCGCCACCCGCAAAAGACCCTGGGCGAGGTTCTCCAGGTCACCGGCGAGGCTTCCCGCCAGGACCAGTTGGCGAGCCTGGTAGACCTCGTCGAGAAACGCCTCCGGGCGTCCGCTGACCCGCTGCCAGAGTTCGCGCAACGGTCGTTCGCCGCGCGGATCGTGCTGCAACAGGCTGACCTGGTTCATGAAGTCGTAGCCGGTGGTGCCGTCGCACAGCCAATCCTCGGGCAGGCGCTCCTCGCCACCGAGGATCTTCTCAACGTACAGCAGCATCGGCGCGCCGCCGCGATGGGCGCGGATCCGCTCGCTGCGGCGGCGCAGGCGTCGGCAATAGCCGCGCGGATCGGCCAGGCCGTCGACGTGATCGATGCGCAGGCCATCGAGCAGACCGTCCTCGAGCAACTGGAAGACCTTGCCGTGCACGGCCTCGAACACCTCGCCGCGCTCGACCCGCAGGCCGACCAGTTCGCTGATGTCGAAGAAACGGCGCCAGTTGATGTCGTCCGCCGCGGTGCGCCAACTGGCCAGGCGGTAGTGCTGCGCCTCGAGCAGGCGGTGCAGGCGTTGGCGAGCCTCCTCGTGGCGTTCCTGGAGTTCGCCCAGCGTGCGCTGGAGGGCTGCGCGCGGAGCGCTCTCGGCGAGCGCAGCCGCCAGTTGACGCTGCATCTCGCGCAAGGCCTCGCGGTCCTGCCGGCACTCGCGGAAACCGCCGGCCAGGGCTGACAGGCGCGGCTCGCCGCTGTCTTCCAGCAGCTCCGGGTAGCTGCCCGGCCAGAGGGGGAAGCGCTGCTCGCCGTGGCTCGCCAGCAGGCGGCCGGCCTCGCGGTCCAGGCTCAGGCCGATCTCCCCGGCAGCCAGGACCTCGCCGTAGTCGCTGCGCAGGAACGGCAGCAGCACCTGGCCGCGCAACGCGGCGTCGTGGGATTCCCACTGAATGTCGAAGAAACTCGCGTAGGGACTCTCGCGCCCCCATTCGAGCACGTCCTGCCACCAGGGATTGGCGCCGCCGCCGATGCCCATGTGGTTCGGCACTATGTCCATGAGCAGGCCCATGCCGCGTTGCCGCAGCCCCTGGATCAGGCGCAGCAGCGCCGGCTCGCCGCCCAGTTCCGGATTGATCCGGGTCGGGTCGACCACGTCGTAGCCGTGGCTGGAGCCGGGCCGCGCGCGGAACAGCGGCGAGGCGTAGAGATGGCTGATGCCCAGGTCGGCGAAATAGTCCAGCCAGGGCAGGGCATCGTCGAGGGTGAAGCCGGCGTGGAATTGCAGGCGCAGGGTAGCGCGGGGCTCAATCATGGGCGGCCTCCTCGGCATCCCGGCGGCTGCGTTCGAGCAGGCGCAGGCGCCGGTCGACCTGCGGCGTTCCGAGCATCTGCGCGGCGTTTTCCGGCCAGCGCCGCCGCCAGTTCGGGTGGGCGTCGCCGGGGCCGGGCAGGTTCGGCTGCTCCAAGCTGCCCAGGGCGTCCTCCAGGGGCAGTAGCACCAACGGCGCGGGGGTTGCCCCGACATAGCCGATGCAGGCGTCCAGCGGTACTTCGGCGGCGGGGTCGGGATCGACCGGCGGTTCGAGGCTGGCGGCCAGGGCCCGGCGCTCCTCGGCGCGCAGTTCCAGGTCGGCCGCGCATTCCTCGGCGCTGCGGTGTCCGGCGCGGCCGCGCCAGTGGATGTCCTGGCCCCGCCACCAGCCGGACAGGCTCGGCAGGTCGTGGGTGCTGGTGGTGGCCATGGCGTCCGCCGGCCATTGCGCCGGGGGCACGAAGCGTTCGCCGCGCCGCTCGAAGAGCAGCACGCGGGTACCCAGCACTTGGCGGCGTGCCAGTTCCTCGCGCAGGCCTTCGGGCACGGTGCCGAGGTCCTCGCCGATGACCAGCGCCGAGGCGCGACTGGCCTCCAGCGCCAGCAGGCGCAGCAGCTCGCGTTGCGGGTAGCGCAGGTAGGCGCCGGCGTGGGGCGGCTGGCCGCGCGGGATCAGCCAGAGACGTTGCAGGCCCATCACATGGTCGATGCGTAGCCCTCCGGGCCAGGCCAGGTTGGCCCGCAGCATCTCGCGGAATGCCCGGTAGCCGTGGCGGCGCAGGCCTTCGGGATTGAACGCGGAAACGCCCCAGTCCTGTCCGGACTGGTTGAGGATGTCCGGCGGCGCGCCGACATTCACTTCGGCGAGCAGCTCTTCCTGCCGCGACCAGGCCTGGCTGCCGCCGCCATCGGCGCCCACCGCCAGGTCGGCGACCAGACCGATGGCCATCCCGGCCTCGCGCGCCTGGCGCTGGGCATGTTGCAGGCAACGTTGGGTCAGCCACTGGCCGAAGGCACGGAAGTCCACTTCCTCGGCGTGATCGGCGCAGAACGCGGCCACCGCCGGCTCGCCGGGACGGCGCAGCGGCTCCGGCCAGCGTCTCCAGTCGGGGCCGGCGCCCAGGTGCGCCTGCAGGGTCTCGAAGCGGCAGTGGTGCAGCAGGGCCTCGCCGGCTTCGCGGCGGAATTCGGCGAGGTCGTGGCGCAAGGGACTGGCGCGCTCGGTGAAGTCGCGGTGGAGTTGGCGCAGCAGGCGCATGCGCAGGTCCGCCGCCGCTGTCCAGTCGATCAGCTCCAGGCTCTCCAGGCGGGCCATCTCCGCGGCCAGGCCGGCGCGACGGATCGCCTGTTCCACCGCCGCCGCGCCGAGAATGGTCGCCGGCGCGGCGTGCAGGACATTGAAGAACAGCCGGCTGGACGGCGAGTAGGGGCTGTAGGCATGTCCGTTGGCCTCGGCCAGGGCGTGCAGCGGGCTGATCGCCAGCGCGTCGGCGCCATGCCGCGCGGCGCTGCGCAGCAGGTCCTCGAGGGCGGCGCTGTCGCCCAGGCCGCCGTCGCCGGGGCGGCGCAGGGCATAGACCTGGGCGGCCAGACCCCAGCGACGCGAGCGACCCGGGGCGAGGCTGGCCAGGGACGGACAGCTCGGCGGCGCCATCGCCACCGCCCATTCCCGCTGCTCCAGCGACAGCTGCGCATAGCCACTGCGGGCCTGCGCCGGCAGGCGGCCTTCGGCGTCCAGGCGCAGGGCGATCCGCGTGCCGTCCTCGTAGACCAGCTCGCCCGGGGTGCCGGCGGGGCCGAGCGCTTGCTCCAGCGGCTGGCCGCATTCGCCGACCAGCAGTCCGAGGTTGGCGCTGTCCTCGCGCAGCCGGGCCAGCGCGGCCAGGCTCTGTTCGATCTGTTGCGGACTCTGCGCCGGATAGCCGAGTGCTTCCAGCAGGCCGCGCTGGACCTCCGGGTCGACCCGCTGCGGCCGTCCGTTGGCGTCCTGCCAGTCGAGTTGCAGGCCCACGGCGGCGGCCAGTTCGGCCAGGCGTGCGTCACTCATGGGCGGGCTCCAGGCTGACCGCGATGCTGCGGGGACTTAGGCGGCCGCGGCGATACTCGGCACAGGCGAGGTTGTCGAGGAACAGCACCCAGGTGGTGGCCGCCGGCGGCTCGACTTCCGCTTCGAGCGGAGAAGGGTTGAAGTCGATTCGCCAGTCACTGCCGTCACCGAGTCGCCAGCGCGCCGACAGCGCGGCGCCGGCGATGGTGGTAACCCCCAGCGAACGGGCGCCGCGCAGGCGCGGGATCAGGTGTTCATGACGGATTTCCAGCAGTTGCCGGTAGAAGCCGCGCCAGGCCGGGTCGCAATCGGCCAGGCCGGGACGCGAGCGCTCGAAGGTCTCCACCGCGTTTGGGTCGGGGAGCGAAGCCAGGGTGGCGCCCTCGCCGAAGCGGCCGAACTCGCCGAACTCCTTGCGTCGTCCCTCGCGGACCGCGTCCGCCAGTTCGCCCTGGTGATCGGTGAAATACAGGAACGGTTCGCGCGCGGCGCATTCCTCGCCCATGAACAGCAGCGGAATCATCGGCGCGAGCAGTTGCAGCGCTATCGCCAGGCGCAACGCCTGGGGTTCGGCGAGGACGCTGAGACGCTCGCCGAAGGCGCGGTTGCCGACCTGGTCGTGGTTTTGCAGAAACAGCACGAAGGCGTCCGGCGCCAGGTCGGCACTCGGTTCGCCGCGCGGCCGGCCGTGGCGGTTGGCTTCGCCCTGGTAGACGAAGCCTTCGGCCAGGCAGCGCGCCAGGCAGCGCAGCGGCTCGGGGTAGTCCTGGTAGTAGCCGTCGTTCTCGCCGGTGAGCAGGACGTGCAGCGCATGGTGGCCATCGTCGTTCCACTGTGCGTCGTAGCCCTGGCGCAGCAGGCTGGCGCGGTTGTCGTCGTTCTCCAGGACCAGGTGCACATGGCGCTCGGGGCCGGCGGCGCCGCGCAGGCGGCGGGCCATCTCGACGAGGAACGCGCTATCGGGAATCGCGTGCACGGCATCGAAGCGCAGGCCGTCGACGCGATAGTCGAGCAGCCACATCAGGGCGTTCTCATAGAAGAACTCGCGGACTTCGCCGCGACGGAAATCGATGGCCTGGCCCCAGGGCGTCTGCCGGTCGTCGCGGAAGAACGCGGCGGCGTACTGCGCGAGGTAGTTGCCGTCCGGGCCGAAGTGGTTGTAGATCACGTCGACGAAGACCATCAGGCCCATGCCGTGAGCGCTGTCGATCAGATGCTTGAGTTGCTCGGGCGTGCCGTAGGCCGACGCCGGGGCGAACGGCAGCACGCCGTCGTAGCCCCAGTTGCGGCGACCGGGAAACTCGCCCAGCGGCATCAGCTCCACGGCGGTCACGCCCAGTTCCACCAGGCGCGGAAGGAAGCGCTCGACCTCGGCGTAGGAGCCGAACAGGCCGACGTGCAGCTCGTAGATCACCGCTTCGTGCCAGGGCCGCCCGCGCCACTCGTCGACGCGCCAGGCGTAGGCGCCATGGTCCAGCACCTGGCTGTGGCCATGCACGCCGTCGGGCTGGAACTGCGAGGCCGGGTCCGGCACCCCGGGGCGACCATCGATGCGGTAACGGTAGCGGGTGCCGGGCGGACAGGGCAGGGTCGCCTCGAACCAGCCGCTGTCGCTGCCTTCCAGCGGCCAGTCGCGGCCGTCGGCGGTCTCGACCCGGACCTCACGGGCGTCCGGAGCCCAGAGGCCGAAGCAGGTCCGGCCGTTGCCTTGGAACTGGGCGCCGAAGCGGCGCCGGATCGCCATCACTGGCGTACCCCGCGCAGGGCCGGAGCGGTATTCCTCAACAGGCGCCGGTACAGGCGGTTGTAAGGCTCCACCGAGTCGCTCCAGAACATCGGCGCGGCCATCGCCTTGCAGCGCATGGCGTTGAGCAGCGAGGGACAGTGGTAGACGTTGATCGCGCGCATCACCGCATCGAGGTAGCTCTGCGCGGTTTCCTCACGGAACAGGAAGCCGGTGACCCCGTCGACGATGGTATCGGCGAGGCCGCCGGTGCAACGCGCGATCGGCAGCGAGCCGAAGCATTGCGCATAGAGCTGACTGAGCCCGCAGGGCTCATAACGCGAGGGCATGAGCAGGAAGTCGCTGCCGGCGTAGATACGGCGGGCCTCGGTCTCGTCGAAACCGATGTGCACGCCGACCTGGCCGGGATGACGCCGGGCGAGTTCGAGCATGGCCTTCTCCAGGTTCGGCTCGCCACGGCCGATGCTGACCAGACGGCCGCCGGCCTGGAGCAGGGCATCGCTGATCTCCAGGGTCAGGTCGATGCCTTTCTGCTGCACCAGGCGCGAGACCACCGCGAACAGCGGCCCCTTGCCCGGCTCCAGGCCGAAACGCTCCTCCACGTAGCGCGTGTTGGCGCGCTTGCCGGCCCATTGGCGGGCGCTGAAGCAGGCGACCAGGTGCGGATCGCAGTGCGGTTGCCAGCTATCGTCGATACCGTTGACGATGCCGCTGAGCTGACGCTTCTCGACCTTGTACTTGAGGATGCCGTGCAGGCCGCAGCCGTATTCCGGGGTAGTGATTTCCTGGGCGTAGGTCTCGCTCACCGTGGTGATGTGGTGGGCATGGGCGATGCCGGCCTTGAGGAACGACAGGCGCCCGTGGAACTCCATGCTTTCGTGGCTCAGCGCTTCGTCGGGGAGGCCCAGTTCGGCGCTGCATTGCAGGTCGCAGAGGCCCTGGTAGGCGAGGTTGTGGATGGTAAACAGGCTCGGCGTGCGCACGCCGTTCCAGGCCATGTAGGCCGGCGTCAGCGCCGACGGCCAGTCGTTGGCGTGCACCAGGCCCGGTTGCCAGCCCTGGGCGCCGCGTCCACCGGCGATCTCGGCGGCGGCCAGGCACAGGCGGGCGAAGCGCAGGTGGTTGTCCGGCCAGTCGTTGCCCTGGTCGTCCATGTACGGCGTACCCTCGCGCTCGTAGAGCAGCGGGCAGAGCACCAGCATGACTTCCAGGCCGTCGTCGAGGGTCACCAGGCCGATCTCGCAGGGCGGGATCGCCGCCCGGCCGGGCAGGCTGCCGATGATCCGCAAGTCGCGGCAGCGCTCCAGCACCTGGCGATAGCCGGGCAGCAGGACTCGCACCGAATGCTCGCGCTTGAGGACCCTCGGCAGCGCGGCGGAAAAGTCGCCGAGTCCGCCGACCTTGACGAAATCGCTGAGCTCGGCGGTAACGAAGAGTATCCGATCCCTCTGTTGCGGCGGGTCCTGCGGGTGCAGCAGCGACGGAAAAGCGGTCAGTACCGCGGGTTCTTCCAGGCAAACGCCTGCAACAGAATGTCCCATGTCATCCTCCGGTCGTACGTTGTCCTTGGCGTTGGTCGGTCGGACTCCGTCGCGCCGTGGCATGGGCGAAGTCCTTGCTAGGGGTGACCGGAGGGGAGCGCCGGAAGTTTAGTTTTTTTTACCGGCGGCTCGGCTTGCGAGAAGCCGCGCCAGGGGGTTGCAGGCGAGACGACGGGCGCAACGGGTTGCCGAATGCAAGGCTCGGCAGGGGCTTTCTTGCAAATTGCAAATATCAATTCGCCGCTTTGTTTTTCAACCTATTGATTTATAAGAAATTAATTTTCAAGAAGAATTGGTACGCCTTCTGCTCGAAAGGGATGCGCCTGATTACCGGCGTCAAAGAATCTGATGAGACAGGAGGCCAGCAATGCTAGATACCGATGAAAACGTGGTTGAGTACCTGGAAGAGCATTTCAAGGATGTGCGCGTCAGTTGCGAACCTCGCCCTGACGGCGCGTTGCTGGTGACCTTGCGTAATAACCAGGGCAAGCGCCTGATGAGCCGGGCGATCTCCGGCCAGGAGCAGAGCAGCCCGCTGTTGCTGAACCAGGTGCTGGAACGCATCCGCCGGGACCTGATCATCGACCAGGGGCCGTTGCAGACGCGCGACAGCGACTATTTCCGCAAGCGCATCGACCTGCTCACGTTCCGCGACAGCGACAACCAGCATCTCACTCATCGCAAGGTCCTGGTCGCCGGCGGCAAGCTGCGTACCATGAGCCTGGCTCGCTGAGCAGGCTGTTTCAGCTCCGGGTCGGTCAGTCGCCGACCCGGCCTTCCGACGCATGGTCCGAACCAAATCCGTCTTCGCCCCCTCCATCTAGAAGTCATCCCTACGATGGAGGCGGACATGCGTTTTCCCACTTCTGCATCATCGGGCGCGACAGCGACCACTCCACGCAACCCCTCGAGGGATCCGGACGAATATCCGGTTCCTGACCACGAAAGCCACGTCCCCCAGGAATTCCCGGAAGAGATTCCGATGGAACAGCCCAACGAAGAGCCCCTCTCGCCCATACCGGAGCCCTGAATGCCCGGTTTCCATCCAGGAGGAGCGGAACATGAGCGCAGACCCTCGGCAGAGACTGGTGGTGGCCCATAGTGTCGATCCCGCGGCCGCCGAACACGAAGTGCAGGGCAACCTGGCCCTGGCGCGCTGGCTGGCGGAAGTCCAGAAGCTGGAGTTCGGCGGCCGCTACGAACCCGAATTGCACCAGCGAGGCCCCCTCTACCTGGTCCCGACCCGCACCCTGGTCGGCAGGGAGACCGCCGTGCGCCTGGGCGTGAACAGTGACGAAGATCTGCTCGGCGGTTTCGTCGAGCACGCGTTCATCGCCGGTAAGGCCATCGTCCATCCGCTGCCGCGCGGCGGCGTGGCGCCGGAAGGCTGGAACCCGCTGTTCGCGGAGAAGGTCCGCGACGTCGTGCTCAACGGCGTCAGCGTCTTCAGCCTGGCCGACGCACACCGCGCAGGCGCCCGCATGCTCGCCGAAGGACCGGTGCGGGCCAAGCTGGCGGAGGCCTGTGGCGGCCTCGGCCAGTACGTGGCGCACGACCTCGACGAACTGGACGGCTGGCTCGGCGGGCTGGAGGAGCGCCAGTTGGCGCAGGGCCTGGTACTGGAAGTCAACCTGGAGAGCATCGTCACCCACAGCGTCGGCCAGCTCCGGGTCAACGGTTTCCTGCTGAGCTACCACGGTCACCAGCACCAGACCCGCAACGCGCGCGGCGAACTGGTCTATGCCGGCTCCGACCTGCTGGTGGCGCGCGGTGGCTACGCCGAGCTGCTGGCCCTGGACCTGGCCCGCGAGGTGCGCCAGGCCATCGAGTACGCGCGGATCTTCGACACCGCCGCGGCGATCTTCTTCCCCGGCTGCTTCGCCTCGCGGCGCAACTACGACATTGCCCAGGGCCGGGACGGCAACGGTCGGGAGCGCTTCGGCGTGCTCGAGCAGTCCTGGCGGGTCGGCGGCGCGAGCAGCGCCGAGATCGCCGCGCTGGAAGCCTTCCGCGCCGATCCGGGGCTGCCCGCGGTGCGCGCCGCGTCGTTCGAGATCCACGAAGACAAGCGCCTGCCGGACAACAGCCGGGTGATCTACCGCGGTCCCGACGAACACGGCGACTTCCTGCTCAAGTATGCGATGACGGGGGAGGCATGACGGCGAACAGCGAACGCATCCGCATCGGGGTCGGCGACGACCGGATCGAAGGCACCTTCCTCAGCCCCCGGGCGAAGGTTCCCGGCGTGCTCTTCGTGCACGGCTGGGGCGGCAGCCAGCAGCGCGACCTGAAGCGCGCCCAGGGCATCGCCGGGCTCGGCTGCGTGTGCCTGACCTTCGACCTGCGCGGCCACGGCGCGGAAAGCGGGCGCCAGGCGCTGGTGACGCGCGAGGACAACCTGCAGGACCTGCTCGCCGCCTACGACCGGCTGGTGGCCCACCCGGCCATCGACAGCGAGGCGATCGCGGTGGTCGGCACCAGCTATGGCGGCTACCTGGCGGCGATCCTCAGCCAGTTGCGCGCGGTGCGCTGGCTGGCCTTGCGGGTGCCGGCGATCTACCGCGACGAGGATTGGCTGACGCCCAAGCTGCTGCTCGACCGCGAGGATCTCAGCGAATACCGCAGCAGCCTGATCCCGGCCGCCAGCAACCGAGCCCTGCAGGCCTGCGCGGGATTCCGCGGCGATGTGCTGCTGGTGGAGTCGGAGTTCGACAGCTATGTGCCGCACTCGACCATCATGAGTTTCCGCGCCGCCTTCCAGCAGACCCATTCGCTGACCCACCGGATCATCGACCACGCCGACCATGCGCTCAGCAGCGAGGCGGCGCAGGACGCCTATACCTCGATCCTGGTGGACTGGATCACCGAGATGGTGGTCGGCGAACGTCTCAGCATCACCCCGGCCTACGCCACCATCCATCCGGCTTTCTGAACGCTCCGCGACGGCGAGCCTCCCACCTTCCGTGGGTGCTGGTTGCTGCCCACGTTCCGTGCCGGCAGGCGCCGGCGCCGACAGACGCGAGAAATCCCGGACAGCTCCGGGCCAAGGAGAGCGAAATGAACCAGACCAACCTCGACGACACCCTCGACGTACTCAACGACCTGCTGCAAACCAGCAAGGATGGCGAGGCCGGTTTCCACGCCTGCGCCGAGGACCTGCGCGACCCGCAGTTGAAGGCGGCGATGCTGGAGCAGAGCCGCGACTGCGCCGCGGCCGCCGACGAGCTGGAGCGGATCGTCCTGGAACTGGGTGGCAAACCCAAGGACAGCACTAGTTTCGCCGGTGACCTGCATCGGCGCTGGGTCGACCTGAAGTCACTGGTCACCGGCAAGGACGAAGAGGCGGTGCTCAACGAATGCGAGCGCGGCGAGGATGTCGCCAAGCACCGCTACCAGGCGGCGCTGGAAAAATCGCTGCCGGCGGAGATCCACCAGGTGATCGAGCGCCAATACCAGGGCGTACTCCGTCACCACGACCGGGTCCGAGCCCTGCGCGACGCCCGCGCCTGAGCCGACCCCGCGAGGAGGAGCGCGCCATGAGCCAGTCCCTGTCTTTCCTGCTCATCGGCCTGGCCACGCTGGTGGGTTTCTACGACCTGTGGGCCTTCGTCAGCGTGTTCCGCAGCGATCGCAGCGTGAATTCGAAAGCCCTGTGGTCGTTGCTGATCGCGGTGCTGCCGGTGCTCGGCGTGCTGATCTGGGCGGTCGCCGGCCCGCGTGCGGCGACCGCCCGTCCTCGCGACTGAACTCGGCGGAGGAACGCGCGCTCAGCCAGAGAGAGTGCCGGAGCACTCGGATAACAAACCGATGAGGAGCGACCATGAACGCCATCGAATTGCTGGTCCATGACCACGAGACCGTGAAGAAACTGCTCAACGAACTCAGCGAGACCACCGAACGGGCGCTGAAGAAGCGCAGCGAGCTGCTGGGCAGGCTGGAGCTGGAACTGGTGCTGCACACCGCCATCGAGGAAGACATCTTCTATCCGGCGATCAGGGAAAGCGGCGGCAAGGAAGAGCTGAAAATGTACTACGAGGCCAAGGAGGAACACCGCACGGTGGATTCCCTGGTCCTTCCCGACCTCAAGCGCACCCGCCCGGATACCGTGCAGTTCGCCGGCCGGGTCAAGGTGCTCAAGGAACTCCTCGAACACCACATCGAGGAGGAAGAGGGCGAACTATTCCCACGCGCCCGGCAATTGCTCGACGCCGCCGCCCTCAAGCAACTCGGCCAGGCCATGCAGCAGCACAAGAAAGAGCTGAAAGCGCGCCTGGAAAAACGGGCGGCCTGAGGCATGCGCGAAGAAGACCGCGCCTTGCTCGAGGAACTCCTGCTGGCACGTGGCCCCGGTGGCCAGGAAGACGAGGTCAGGGCCATCTGCCAGCGGGAACTCGAGGGCTGTTGCGACGAGGTCGGCAGCGATGCCGCCGGCAACCTGGTCGCGCGCATCAGCCCGCCGCACCTGCCGCGCGAGCAGGCGCGGCGGGCCGCGGTGCGGCTGCTCGCGCACCTCGACGAGATCGCCATGATCGTCAAGCGCGTCGAGGCCGACGGTACCCTGCGCGTAGTGGCGCTCGGCGGCGCTCAGCCGGTGAGCTTCGGCGTCTGTCCGGTACAGATCCTGGCCGGCGAGGCGGTACTCGACGGCGTGCTGTCCTACGGCAGCATGCATGCTACCGGCGAGTCGCCGCAGGGCTCCGACGTGCTCTCGGGCGCGGTGCACTGGCGCGACGTACACGTGGTCACCCGGCGCAGCGCCGAGGAGCTGGCGAACCTGGGCGTGCGACCGGGTACCCGCGTGGTGCTCAACCGTCTGTGGCGGCGCCCGTTGTACTTCCAGGATTGCGTCGCCGCGCACTTCCTCGACGACCGCGTACCGCTGCTCGCCGTGCTCGGCGTGGCTCGCGAGATCGCCCGGCGCCGCGATGAGTTGCACGGCGACCTCTACCTGGTGCTCACCACCATGGAGGAGGAGAGTAACGCCGGCGCGCTGTTCACCGCGCGCCGACTGCCGGGCGACATCAGCATCGCGGTGGAAGTCGGCCCAACGGTAGCCGAATACGGCACCCGGCTGTGCCGCGACCCGATCGTCAACAGCGGCGACTCCAAGGGTTATTACAGCCGCCATGTCACCGACCGCCTGTTGCGCGCCGCCGAACGCTGCCAGTACCAGCCGCAGGCGGCGCTGCTGGTGGACTTCGCCTCGGACGCCAGCGCGCTGCTGAGCCACGGCGAGGCCGCGCAGGTCGGCTGCATCGGCATTCCGACCGAGAACACCCACGGTTTCGAGATCGTCCTGGAAGAGGGCATCGAGGCTTGCCGGCGGACGCTGGTCGAGTTCCTCGTGCAACCGCCGGACGACGAAGCCTGACCGATAACCGAAGCAAGGAGAATTCCATGAACGAATACCTGCCGACTTCGACGGCCAATGGCCTGCCGCACAACCTGCAGCGCGGCGAGCGACTCGCTTCCATCGGCGCCGGACTGGTCCTGGCCGGCTTCGGCCTGGCCCGCGGTGGCTTGCCAGGCGCCTGCAAGGCGGTCGCCGGCGGCCTGCTGGTCAGCCGCGGGTTGAGTGGGCATTGCCATGTCAAGGGCCTGCTCAATGAACCGCGGGAAGAGTTGCAGTTGCTGCGCGAAGAGGTGCAGCACCTGACCCGCCGCCTGCAGCGCCTGCAGGAGCGCCAGCGCGACGACTCGCGGCAGGACGCTGCGCTGGACGCCGAACTGCCGCCGAACCTGCCGTGATAGCCATGGGCCCTGCGCCTGGCGCAGGGCCCATCGAAGAGAGGAGGGCGAGACGATGGCCAGCCATCTGTTCCTGATCAGCTACATCCTCGACGACCAGCCGATGACCTGCGAATTGCACAGCGAGGCGGATACCCTCAGCCGCGAAGAGGCCCGCCGCCACTTGGAGGCACTGCATCGACCGCACGACGCCGAGGCGATCAGCGATATCCAGGTCAGCAAGGTGGAGCGTACCCATGAGCCGGGCACCACGCCGGGACACTACCAGCAGCCCTGACGGCGGGAGGGGAAAAAGAAGGGGGGAGGGGCTCAGCCGGTGCCGGTCTGGAGTTCCGCCTCGAACTCGCCGAAGCGCCTGATTTCCTCGCGCAGGTTGAGGATGAAGGCGCTGAGGTCGCTGAAGCTGCTGCTCTTCAGGAAGTCGCTGTTGGGCACGATGTAGAGCGCGCCGTGGGGGCCGTCGACGCGGCAACTGATGGTCACCGTGAAGTCGGGGTTCAGTTGGCACTGGCAGTCGTGGTCGCGCAGTTCCTCCTCGAGGATCTTCTTCAGGTACAGGTAGGAAAGGTTCATCTGGTCAGGTCTCCCCAGTTCGCGAAGCGCAAGAAAAAGATCCACTCCGTCCCTGGAGCGGGATTAGCCTGAATCAGAGAGAAACCGTCGATACGTACAACGGTAGGGATAACTATAGGCGCCGCGCCGATGAAATACCGGCCACATCCAGAATCTGCGGGATAAGCTGTATCCCGCATGAGGCGCGGGATGCAGAATGCAAGAAGTCGTGCAGAACGCTCATGTCGGAGTGCGATCATGACGGGCGAAAAGCCCGTTCGGCGCTCCTTATGGGCATTCGAGAGAACTTTTCGCCCATATGGTTATATGGATTTTCTCGATATTTCCTCTAGGAACCTCGCCGGCTCGTTGGCGAAGAAGCCGATCTTTTTTGCCGGGTTTCCCGCATCGCCCGCCGCAATCCCCTTGCCACCCCGTAACCGAGCAGGCAGCCGAGCAGGGTAGCGCCGACCTGCAAGACCAACCCCAGGGCATTGGCCAGGCTCGGCGAGCGTGCGAGTACGCCGGCTTCGGGCCAGAACGCCAGCCATACCGCGACGAAGGCGAGCACCAGGTCGTACCAGGCGCCGCTGACCCCGCCCGGGCGGTAGCCGCGAACGAAAACGATGAAGGCGCTGAAGGCCAGGGCCAGCAGCAGGGTGCCGAAGGCCTGGCTGAGGGTATCGGGTCCGGACATGGCGGGTTCTCCTCAGGGCGCCAGGCGCAGGCACTGGCGCTTGTGCAGGCCGAGACGGACTTCGTCGAGCAGCGCTTCGGCGCAGGCGAACACCCTGGCGGCCTCCACTTCCGCGACGTCGCCGGCGCGGCTGAAATCGTCGATGCGCAGGCCGGCGGGCAGGCTCGGGACCTCCACCAGCGTCCAGTCCAGGCCGCTGACCGTGAGGCTGCGCTCGAGCCCGGCACCCAGTTGCTCCTCGCCGGCATCGCGCGGCGCCACCAGCCATTGCCAATGGCCAAGCAGGAACAGGCGCGGTACCTCGGCGCGCAGGGCGCCATCGATCAGCGCGGCGCAGATCGGCGGCAAGGCTTCGGCGGTGTAGTCGGACAACGGCGCGAACAGCAGGTCGAGACCGGCAGCCGCCTGGCTGACCTCGATCGACGACGCCAGGCTGGCTGGCTTGCAGCGCAGCCCGGGGCGCGCCTGCAGGCTGTTGAGATCGGCTTGCAAGGCGCTGACTTCGATCTGTCGCTGCAAGGCGGCGGCGATCAGCGCCTGGCTCAGGCTGTCGTGGGGATGGAATATCCCCAGCTTCAGGGTTGCGGTTTCCAGATTGCGCATGGGAACTCCGGGGTCGGTGCGGTGGAAAGGAGATGTCCCTACCTGCATATCGAAAGCCATACTCCGGACAAGGTTCCGGCGAATGGAATTCGCCGGCCGCGCCGGGGTCTTCCGAAAGGTCGGCCAAGTTCCTGGGGCGAGCCAGCGAGCGGCCGGAAGACGTTCTTCGTACTACCTTGCTGGGTGTGCCTTGCAGCCCGGGTCGAGCAGCCGACGAGTGAACACGTCCATGAAAACCACAAGAAAACCGAAAGTCCCCTTGAACCAGGCCACGCGCAACCGCCTGCTCGACGAAGCGGTCGACGACTACGCGATCCACACCCTGGACAGCGCTGGCCGTATCGCCAGCTGGAGCGCCGGCGCGGCGCGCCTGTTCGGCCACGACGCGAGCGAGATCCTCGGCCGCGACTACGCCTGCTTTCACACCCGCAAGGACCGCGACGCCGGCGTTCCGCAACAGGCGCTGCGCCAGGCGGATGCCGAGGGCCGCTTCGAGACCGAGGGCTGGCGGGTGCGCAGCAACGGCAAGCGCTTCTGGGCGCAGGTGGTGATCGACGCCATCCGCGACAGCCAGGGCCAGTTGCTCGGCTTCGCCCAGCTGATCCACGACCTCAGCGAAGGGCGCGCAGCCAAGGAGGCGCTGCGGCGCAGCCAGGAGCAGTTCCGCCTGCTGGTGCAGAGCGTTACCGACTACGCCATCTACATGCTCGACCACCGCGGGCGGATCACCAACTGGAACCTCGGCGCCCAGCGGATCAAGGGCTACCTGCCGGAAGAGGTGATCGGCCGGCACTTCTCCTGCTTCTACACCCCCGAAGACCGCGAGGCCGGCGAGCCGGCCCGCGGCCTGGCCGCCGCCGAACGCGAAGGGCGTTTCGAGAAGGAAGGCTGGCGGGTGCGCAAGGACGGCAGTCGCTTCTGGGCCAACGTGGTGATCGATCCGATCCGCGACAGCGATGGCCGGCTGATCGGCTTCGCCAAGGTAACCCGTGACATCACCCACCGGATCGAAGCCGAACGCGAACTGGAACGGGCCCGCCAGGAGCTGTTCCAGGCCCAGAAGATGGAGTCCCTGGGGCACCTGACCGGCGGCGTGGCCCACGACTTCAACAACCTGCTGACGGTAATCATCGGCAGCCTCGGGCTGCTGAAGAAACGCCTGCCCGGCGACCAGCGCACCGCCGACCTCTTGCAGAACGCCCTGGAGGCCGCCCAGCGCGGCGCCAACCTGACCCAGCGGATGCTTTCCTTCGCCCGCAAGCAACGTCTCGATCCACAGCCCTGCGCGATCCCCGACCTGTTGCGCGGGATGACCGACCTGCTGATCCATTCCCTGGGACCGAGCGTATCGATCGAGACGCGCTTTCCCCTGGATCTCGACCTCGGCCTGACCGACGCCAACCAGCTCGAACTGTCCATCATCAACCTTGCCACCAACGCCCGCGACGCCATGCCCAACGGCGGGCGCATCGTCTTTTCCGCGAGCAACCAGCGGGTGCCGGCGGACAATCCCCATCGCCTCGCACCGGGCAACTATATCTGCCTGAGCATCAGCGACACCGGCAGCGGCATGGACGAGGAAACCCTGCGCCGTGCGGTGGAACCCTTCTACACCACCAAGGGAATTGGGCGTGGCACCGGGCTGGGCCTGTCGATCGTCGACGGCCTCGCCGAGCAGCTCGGCGGCCGGCTCACCCTGGAGAGCCAGCCGGGCGTCGGCACCACCGCGAACATCTGGATACCCGCCGTCCCGCGAACCCCGGAAAGCGCCCGTACGGGCAATGGCGCGACGCCGCAGGCGCCCAGCGAAAGCGAGCGGGTGCGCTTGTCCTGTCGAGTACTGGTGGTGGACGACGACCCGCTGGTGTTGAACAACACCGCGGCGATGCTGGAGGACCTCGGTTGCTCGGTACTCAAGGCCGACTCCGGCAGCCTGGCCCTGGAGATTCTCACGGCGACGCCGGAGCTGGACATCCTCCTGACCGACCAGGCGATGCCACGGATGAACGGCAGCCAGTTGGTGGAGCGGGTCATGGCCCAGGGCCGGCCGCTGAAAATGGCCCTGGCCACCGGCTTCGCGGAAAAGATCGAAGGCGCGGCGGCACAGTTGCCCAAGCTGGCCAAGCCGTTCGGCCAGGAAGAGTTGTACCTGTTCCTGACCGGCACGCTGAAGGCCGGCTGAGCCTCAGCGCAGGTACTCGCCGCTGCCGGCCAGGCTTTGCCCCCAGAACTCGATGAAGATGAAGGCGGTGGTCAGCAGGGTCAGGAAGCCGACGCCGAGGATGCAGAAGGCGTAGAACAATGTCTGCCGCTCCTGCATGCGCATGAACAGCGGCAGGCCGGTGAACAGCAGGCGTACCGAGTAGGCGCAGGCAGCCGCCGCGGCCAGCAGCAGGAGGATCCGCCAGGGCACCAGGGCGACGATCCCGGCGAGCATCAAGGGCACGGCGATCGCCGTGGTGAAGGTCAGGCTGCCCGGTACGCTGGGGCGCGACGGCGTGCGGAACAGCACCCAGCGTACGAAGAAGCCCATGATCACCACGCCGGCGACGAAGCCCAGGTAACACATCGTCGCCAGCAGCAGGGCGCTGCCGCTGGAGAGGTGTTGCACGCTGTCGTTGCCCGGCAGCGACCAGCCGACCTGGGTAGTGCCGATGAACAGGCAGGCCGCCGGCAGCAGCGGCAATAGCAACAGCGGAACGAGGAAGGCGAAAGGGTGATGGTCGTAGTCCTGGCGCAGACGAGGCCAGGCATTGGAGGGACTGATCAGTAGCCGAGCCATTTCGCGGGTCATGACGGGCACCTCTTTTCTGTGGCGTTCAGGAGTCTGGACCGGCCCGGCGCGAGGGGGTTCAGGTGGCGTGCCGGGCGGTCCGCGACCGCCCATCCAGGGCCTTGAACCGGAAGACGCGGGGAGCGCCGAAAGACAAACGTCCCTGTCTTCCGGAGGAGCCCATGACCACCTACGAAATCCAGCACATGCGCGGCTGGCGGCGTTTCGCCCGCACCGTGCGCGCCGCCAGCCGGGCCGAGGCGGAACGCCTGTGCCTGCCCTGGGAGTGGGTGGATGGCGAGGTCCTCGCGGTGATTCCGGCTGAGGCCGAGGTGGCCGAGCGCTGGCAGCGCCTGAACGAGGATCTGGTGGAAGGCCTGGAGCGCCTCAGGCGGGACGAGTGACCCGCAGGCCGACCACGGCGATCCGCTCGGCTTCGCGGTAGGCGGGGCTGTCCAACTCTTCGGCGAACACGTCCGGGTCCAGTTCCTGGTAGTCCCAGTCCCACTCCCGAGACGCCAGGCGTTCGCGGATGCGGGCGAGGAACGGATCGCCGCCTTCGACCATCGCCACCCCGGTATACAACAGCAGGCTGCCGCCGGCTTCCAGGCGCTCGAGGGCGGCATCGACGATTGCCAGCGAGAGCCCGGCGCCGAGCATCCCGCCACCATGCCGGTAGGCGCGCTCCGAGGCATCCAGGAGATAGGGCGGGTTGGCCACGATCAGGTCGAAGCGACCGGGCGCCTGGCTCAGCAGGTCGCTACGCGCCAGGGTCAGGTTACCGACCCCCGCCAGCGCCGCGTTGACCCGCGCCAGGTCGAGCGCCGCCGGATTGATATCCAGCCCGTGTACTTCGGCGTCCGGGCAGGCCATGGCGATGCGGATCGCGCCGGGGCCGGCGCCGCAGCCGATATCCGCCGCACGGCGGATGCGTGCCGGATCGGACGATGCCAGGTGGCTGCGGATCAGCCGGTCGAAGCGGTAGGTGTCGGGGCCGAAGAACACCGCGTCGGCGGCCAGGGTAGGGAAGGCCGAATGGACGAACAGTTGCTCGCCGAGGCTGGAGACGCGCACCTGGCTGCGCCAGCCGTCCGCCTCGCGGCGGATCAGGTCGGCGCCGGCAAGAAGGGTCAGCCAGTCGGCCGGCAGGCTTTCCCCGGCGAATGCCCGGCTCCAGCCGAAGATGCCGGCCAGGTCCCGGGCCATGCGGTTTTCCGGGCGGGCGTTGACGCGCTCATGGGTAGCCGGGGTGACGGTGACGAAACGGTAGTCCTGGCCTCGCAACCAGTTGCCGAGGCTGACCAGGACGTCCAGGCGCGGATCATTCAGGCTGGGCATGGGCGGCCCTCCAGCGCTGGCTGAACATCCGCGTGGCAAGGAGACCGGCGGGCCCGTGGTGGAGGTGCGGGGCCATCAGTTCGAGAAGGCGTGCCACGCCCTGCTCGGAGGATAGCCGCAGCAGCTCGCGCCGCAGCGCGACCTGCTCGGCGTCCACGTCTCCGCCCGCCGTCGCCGGCTCCGCCAGCGGTGCAAGCGGGTCCCTGTCCGCCGGAGCGGGTGCTTGCCAGTCGCCAGCGATCCAGTCGTACAGCAACTGCTGCTCGTAGGGAGTGAAGACTCCGAACATTGCCGCCCGGTCGCCCTCGATCAGGTTCCAGAAGCGGCTGCCGCGCGGATCGGCATGACGCCGGATCCAGCCCTCTTCCTCCAGGCAGGCGAGAAACGCCGGGAACCGCCCGGGCACCGCCAGCCACTGGTTCACCGTGCGCCCGCCGATCCGGCAACGATCCGAATGCATCCCGGCGGCGTAGGGGCGCTTGCGCTCGAACATGGCCAGCAATTCTTCCTCGAGATCGAAGCCGTCGATTACCTGCGTAGTGCTCAGGCCGACCTCGTTCAGGCGGTAGCCGTTCCTCACCCGTTCGAGGAAGGCCGCGCGCCCGCCAAGCTGCGGCAGGTTGTCGTAGAGCGCGCGCAGGGCCTTGCGCGCATGCCCGCTGGCGGCGTTGTCGATGGTCACGTGCAACTGGAAGTAGTAGGGGTCGAAGCCCAGCTCGCGCAGCTCCTGAGTGGTGATCAACAGGTGCAGCGGCGGTTGCTCGTAGCCGAGGTTGTAGCCGATCACTTCGGGCAGGTAGTCCGCGGCGAGGTGGCCGAGGGCGAGTTGCTGGGTGCCCTGCAGGTAGTGGAGGTCGCTGAGGCCTTCGACTTCCTCGCTGCCGATGCTGGCCAGCAGGCGCCGGTAGAGCAGGACGTGGTTGCGTGCCGGGACGCCGTCGCCGAGTTCTTCGAGGAAGGTCTCCAGCAGCGGCCGCAGGCGTTCCTCGCCATGATGCGGCAACAGCCCATAGAGCCAGGCGCCGTCGACCAGCTTGGTCGGGGCCACGCTGCGAATGAAGTGCATCGCCTGGGAGGGAACCTGGAAGTAGCGTCGCCCTTCGCCGCGCCGACGTGCCCGGAGGTATTCGGCATGCGCCTCGGCGGTGCGCCGGGCCCCGGCGTCGAGCCAGGCCGGCCAATCGGCGGGGTCCTCCGGCAGGTCGTCGTCATGGGTGGCGGCCAGGCTCAATTGCTGGTCGAGGAACTCGCCGGCGGCTTCGAGGTGCTCGCGGGGCTCGTCGAGCAGGGCGTGGTACAGGTCGCGGACCCTGGGCGAAGGGCTTGCACTGGAGGCAGGGAGGGGCGAAGACAGGCTCATGTCGCGTTCCTTGTCGTGGGTTTGCGGGGGCGGCCGGGGCGACCACACATATGGGTGCGAGTGACACCAGGGGAAAAAGGTTTCACTGGCAGGATCGGCGGCGCGCCGGGGAACCTCACGGCGGAAAAAACGAACCTCGACGGCACTCCGGCGTCTTCCCGAGACAATCCCCGGGAGCTGCGCCGATGACCCACGACCTGGCCGCCAGCGGCCTTCGCTTCGGCATCGAGGAAGAATTCTTCCTGCTCGATGCCTCCGACCTGGACATCGTCCGCTCCGCCCCCGCCGGATTCGTCGCGGCCTGCCGTGACACGCTCGGCGAGCATTTCGCCGAGGAGATGTTCGAATGCCAGGTCGAGGTGGCCAGCCCGGTGTTCTCCACCCTGGCCGAGGCCGCGCGCTTCCACGGTCAGGCCCGGCAACGCCTGGCGCATCTGGCCATGGAATTCGGCCTGCGCTCGCTCTGCGTCGGCACCCACCCCTTCGCCGACTGGCGGCGGGCGCGAAGCAACCCGGCGGCGCACTTCGCCCGCCTGTTCGAGGACCAGGGGCGGGTGGCCCGGCGCAGCCTGGTCTGCGGCCTGCACGTGCATGTGGAGATACCGCCGAGCCACGACCGCATGGCTGTGCTCCAGCGCGTGTTGCCGTGGCTGCCGCTGCTGCTGGCGTTGAGCGCATCCTCGCCGTTCCGCGGCGGCCGGCGCAGCGGCCTGGCGAGCTATCGACGGGCACTCTGCGGAGAGTGGCCGAGGATGAACATTCCTCCTGCCTTGCCCGACGAGGACGCCTATCGCCGCCACCTGGCGCTGCTGCGCGAGACCGGCTGCATCCGCGAGGATGGCCAGGTCTGGTGGATGATCCGGCCGTCATCCCATGTGCCGACCCTGGAGCTGCGTATCTGCGACGCCTGCCCGCGCCTGGCCGACGCGCTGAGCCTGGCCGGGCTGTTCAGGGCGCTGGTGGGCGAAGCGCTGGGCGCGGGCCCGCATGCGTTGCCGGTCGCGCGCGACGCCTGCCTGGAGGAAAACTACTGGCAGGCGCTGCGTTACGGCTGCGCCGGCCGCTATCTCGTCGATGGCCGCTGCGTAGGTGCCGGGGACTGGCTGGAAATGGCCTGGCGACAGTGCCGGCCGCAGGCCCGCCAGGGCAACGAATGGGCCTACCAGCATGCCTGCGGGTTACTCGAAGAGACCTCCGCCGCCCGCCAGTTGCGGCGTTACCGGAGGTTGCGCGAAGCGGGCCAGGAGCGCCATCCGGCACTGCGCCGGCTGGTGGAGGAGCTGCTGGAGGAAAATCTCCAGCCGGCCTTGGCCGGCTAGCGCGCCGTTCATCATTCCCTTCATCCTCGGCTACACCGCCTGCAGCTACTACGTATTTCGCGGCAAGAGCGCCGATGCCGGCTATCACTGAGCCGGGCCGGTCAGGAACAGGCGCGCCCGATCCGCGGCGTACGGCGGGCACCGGCGAGGAGCAGGGCGAACTCGTCGTGAAGGACTTCGCTCATCCGGCGTACCGCCTCGTCACTGGCCAGGAGATCGAGGGCGACTCCTGGAATGGTGATGTTTTCTTGCGGATTGACATGGCTGCTGAATTGCAAGGTGACTTCATGGGTATCGCTGATGGAAACCAGGCAGTCGTAGCCAGCCAGGTAATTTCGGAAACTGTTGGCAATCATGCGGGGCGTAGTCATGGCTGATACTCCAGGGTGGATCGTTACTCTGACCTTAGCCGCGACGATACCCGCGAGCGAAACATGCAACGATCGACGGGCGCCTCTTCCAGGCAGGCGAAACGAAACGGCAAAGGCCTCGCTTTCTCCATCGCGAACCGACGATTTCGACGCAATTGCCGAAACGCGGGTGAGGCCAGGAAATCTTCTTTCCAAGGAGACGCGCCTACGGACACGCGAGACCCTCGTCGCTCCTCGAACCACCGGCTTGCTGCACCCGGTGGCGGCTTTCGTCGCCCTCGAAGCGCGCCGGCTCAGTCGCGGCGTTCCGACGGCACCAGATTGCCGTGGCCGTGTCCGCTCTCCCGGCGCGGCCGGGCGCCGAAGCGCTGCCAGACACGCTCGTGGAAATAGAACGCCACGGTGTTGCAACTGGGTTCGATCAGCGCGATCAGGCCGCCGGTCAGCACCGAGCCGGTCAGCGTGTAGGCCACGCCGAAGGCGATGCTGAAGTGCAGTATGGCGAAAGTCAGGGTCTTGAGCAGGGGCGCCTGCGGGTCCGATCGCCCGCAGCACGCCCCGATCACCCTTGGGTTCATCGCTTAGCCTCGGTGTCCGGCTGAGAGTCGCGGGCAAGGAAGGCCTGGGTGAGTTCCGGCAGATGGTCGCGCAACCAGTCCGCCATGGCTTGTTCCTGGGGCAGGATGCGTTCCAGCGCGGCAAGGGTTTCGGCGTCGCCGACCTCGCGGGCGGCGGCGATCAGCACGGTGTAGGCGGCGATCTCCATGTTTTCGAACACATAGCCGCTCATGGCGCCCTTGACCACTTCGTCGCTGACTGTCATGCCAGCCACCGCCTGGCCGAAGGCCATCAGCTTGGCGCCGATGTCCTTCAGCGTCGACGGACTGCTGTCCAGGCGCTTCAGACACTCCTCGAGCAGACGCTGCTGGCCATGGGTTTCCTCGATGTGCTGTTCGATCCGCGTCTTCAGTTGCGGATAGTGTTCCAGCCGCGCGGCTTGCGCTTTCAGCATCTGCTCGGCCTGTTGCTCCATGGCGTGGGCATCGCGCAGCCAGTCCAGCAGGTTTTCCTGTTTGCTCGTCATCGCGGTTCTCCTCGGTGTGTATGTGTCTGCTCAGAGGTGGCCGCCGGGCGCAGCGTTCAGTTTCTTTTCCGACCGGTAGCAGTCAGCGCAGCGGCGCCGTTGCGCCAGGCGAGACGCGTTGGGGAAAAGTTCTGAACCATCGCCCGCTGCGGGATTCCGAGCTTCCGTGCGCAGGATGAAAGCGCCGCTTCGAATAGCCGTTGTTCGAATGTCCGTCGGAGGGAAGGTCCACGAACCCACAGAGGAACGAACCATGTTCGTACATGACAAGCGACTGCAGTACACCGTCAGGGTCGCCGCGCCCGATCCTGGCCTGGCCAACCTGCTGCTGGAGCAGTTCGGCGGGCCGCAGGGCGAGCTGGCCGCCGCCATGCGCTATTTCACCCAGGGCCTCGGCGAGTGCGATCCCGGTCGCAAGGACCTGCTGATGGACATCGCCACCGAGGAACTCAGCCACCTGGAAATCATCGGTTCGATCGTCGGCATGCTCAACAAGGGCGCCAAGGGGCGTCTGGCCGAAGCGGTGGAGGAGGAGGCCGAGCTGTACCGTTCGTTGACCGGAGGCGGCAACGACTCGCATATCACCTCGCTGCTTTACGGCGGCGGGCCCGCCCTGGTGAACTCCGGTGGCGTACCCTGGAGCGCGGCCTACATCGATACCATCGGCGAGCCGACCGCGGACCTGCGTTCCAACATCGCCGCCGAGGCGCGTGCGAAGATCGTTTACGAACGACTGATCAACCTCACCGACGATCCCGGCATCAAGGATGCGCTGACCTTCCTCATGACCCGCGAGCTGGCGCACCAGCTTTCCTTCGAAAAGGCCCTGCACTCGATCCAGCCGAACTTCCCGCAAGGCAAGCTGCAAGGGATGCCGGAGTTCGCCCGGCGTTACCTGAACATGTCGCGCGGCGAGGGCGACACGCGCGGTTCCTGGAACGAGGGTGATGGCTGGGAATACGTGGAGGCGCCACAGCCGGCCCTGGATGGAGGCGACGGCACGGCCAGCGTGAACCTGTCCGAGACTGAGCAGGAGGTGTTGCAGCGAATGGCAGACCGCACCCGCTCCGACCCCATGACCGATCCGCTGACAGGTGCGGACCTGGGCGCTGGCGCGGCTGCCGACAAAGCGCCTTGAGCGCGGATGCCCGACGTCGGCGGGCGAGTCCCGGCCTCCACGCCCGGCACCTTAGCGTGGAGGCACGGCAGAGGAGCCTCGAGATGACCGCCAAGCGCGAAACACCCGAGACAGAAAACACCCCGCTGAGCCCCGCCTCGCCGACGCTACGTCCCGAGCGGGGCAAGCGCGACCAGGCGAGCGAGGCGCAACCGGAATTCGCCCCGGACGATCCCGACGTAGCGGGCCCCGGCGAAGCCCGTCGTCCCGCCTGAAGTCGCCGGCGCCCGCAGGGCGCCGGTCATTTCGTCCGGTCGTTGGAAAGCCCGGCGGGGCGGGCGGTCATCAGTAGGGAGAATGCAGCAGGGAGTCCGCCGCCATGAGTTTTTCCCGTTTCGCCCAACGCCTGTCCAACTGGGCCGGCCGCCCGCCAACCTTCGTCGTTGCCCTCGGATTGATCCTGTTGTGGGCGATCAGCGGGCCGTTCTTCGACTTCAACGATACCTGGCAACTGGTGATCAATACCTCGACCACCATTGTCACCTTCCTCATGGTCTTCCTCATCCAGAACACCCAGAACCGCGATACCGACGCGCTGCATATCAAGATCGACGAACTGTTGCGCAGCACCCGACGTGCCCACAATGCGCTGCTCGGTCTGGACGACCTGGACGCCGATACCCTTCGCGAACTGCGTCAGCGCTACCAGCACATGGGCGAGCAGGACGGCGAGACGCCGGAAAGCGTCGCCGCCGAGGAAGAGCGCCAGTGCGGATGCGGCGAGGAGCGACGGCGCGCCGACTGAACCGCCGCGCCGCGATGGCTCATGGGCGCAGGACGACCTTGCGGCAATCCTCGCGTTTTTCGTCGAACAGGGCGTAGCCCTCCGGTGCGTCGTCCAGACGCAGGCGGTGGCTGATGATCGCCTCGGGATGCAGGTCGCCGTTGCCGATGTGTTCGAGCAAGGCCGGCAGCAGTGCCTGTACATGGGTCTGGCCCATCTTGAAGGTCAAGCCCTTGTCGAAGGCATCGCCGAACAGGAAGCCATGGATGAAGCCGGCATACACGCCCGGCACGCTCACTGTGCCACCCCGCCGGACAGCCGCGATGCACTGGCGTAGTGCCTTGCCGCTGCTGGCTTCGAGCTTGAGCGCGGTGAGCACGGTTTCGGTGACGCTGCCCTTGGCCTCGAAGCCCACCGCGTCGATCACCGCGTCGACGCCGCGGTGCCCGTCGGTGCGCTCGATGATCGCCGCGGCGGGATCGTCCTCCTGGTCGAAGTCGATGGGAATCGCACCGTAGGAGCGCGCGGCGAAGTCCAGCCGGTAGGGATGGTGGTCGACGATGAAGATCCGCTCGGCGCCCAACATCCGCGCGCAGGTGGCGGCCATCAGGCCGAGCGGGCCGGCGCCGTAGATCGCCACGCTACTGCCCTGGCGGACGCCGGCATTGCGCACCGCCTGGTAGCCGGTGGGGAGGATGTCGCTGAGGAACAGCACGCGTTCGTCTTCCATTACGTCGGGAATCACGAAAGGCCCGCTGTTGGCCTTGGGCACCCGAACGTATTCGGCCTGGCCACCCGGCACGCCGCCGTACAGGTGGCTGTAGCCATAGAGCGCCGCGCCCGGCGGAATCTGCTTCTTGTTGAGGATCGCGCCGCGCCCCGGGTTGGTGGTCTCGCAGGCGGCGTGCAGGTTCAGGCGGCAGAAGAAGCACTCGCCGCAGGCGATGACGAAGGGCACCACCACCCGGTCGCCCGGACGCACCGCGGTCACGGCCGAGCCGACTTCCTCGACGACGCCCATGAACTCGTGGCCGAGGATGTCGCCCTGCTCGACCATCGGGATCTTGCCCCGGTAGAGATGCAGGTCGGAGCCGCAGATGGCGGTGGCGGTCACGCGAAGCAGCAGGTCGTCGGGTTCCTGCAGGCGCGGTTCGGCAACCCGATCGATACGGACATCGTGGCTGCCGTGGAAGGTGAGGGCGCGCATGGCATTGCTCCTGGCTGTGGGTCGTGCAGGTGGGGCGTGCGCAGCAGCACCGGAGTTCATTCGGCGGGATGGGTGGCGCTCGATACCGGCCCCCGGAGGCCACTGCACCACGTTGAGTCGTGGAGGCCGGCGAGGAACGCAGGCCCTCGCTCCCTGGGTGCCATTCGTCGCGACGATGGCTCACGGCGGACGTACGGCAATCCTCTGTAGGGAAACCCGTGCAGACCGTCGAGGAACCGATACGGAAAGAGAGGCGAGCATGTCCAAGCAGCACATCATCCATTTCACCGGGCCGATCAATTCGTCCACCTGCGGCAATCTGATCAACACTTGCGCCAAGGTCCTGCAACAGGAGGCCGAGGAGTTGCGGATCAACATCGCCACCATGGGCGGGGAATGCAGCTACGGCTTTACCCTGTACAACTTCCTGCGCGCGCTGCCGGTGCCGATACATACCCACAACCTGGGTACCGTCGAGTCGATGGGCAACATCCTGTTCCTCGCCGGCGAGCGACGCAGCGCCAGTGCCCACAGCAAGTTCCTGTTCCATCCTTTCCACTGGACCCTGCATGGCGCGGTGGACCATGCGCGGATGGCGGAATATGCGATGAGCCTCGACTACGACCTGGAGCTTTACGCCCGGATCGTCGCCGAGAACACCCGTGATGCGCCGGAACGCCTGGACATCCCGCGCTACCTGATGGCCTATCCGCGCATCCTTGGTCCGGAAGACGCCCTGGCTTGCGGACTGATCCATACGGTGGACGATTCGCCTATACCCGCTGCCGCCTGCCAGTGGAGTATCCATTCTTAGTTTCCCGCGCCGCCCAGCATATTCCGGCAAGCGGAAGGCCTTGGATCGGCTAATGATTTTTTCGTCCCAGGGCGCCCGCAAAGAGTTTGAACGATCCATCGCGCAAGCCTTCGGAGTAAGTGCACGCGGCGAAAAACGCCGCATCCCTTTCAACCCTCGAGAGGAGGACACGAGCATGACCGACAAACGACAAGGCATGAGCACCAGCGAAGCCGGGCAGAAAGGCGGCGCAGCTACCTCCAGGAGCCACGGCAAGGAGTTCTACCAGGAGATCGGCCACAAGGGTGGCCAGGCCAGCGGCGGCAACTTCGCCAATGACCCGCAGCGCGCCGCCGAAGCCGGGCGCAAGGGTGGCCAGCAGAGCGGAGGCAATTTCGCCAATGACCCGGAAAGAGCCGCCGAGGCGGGCCGCAAGGGCGGCCAGCAGAGCGGCGGGAACTTCGCCAACGATCGGGAAAAGGCCTCCGAGGCAGGACGCAAGGGTGGCCAGCACAGCCACGGCGGCGGACGCTCGTCCTGACCGTGCCGAACCGCTGAAGCGTACGGCGCATCCCCAACGGGATGCGCCGTTTTCACATCGGCCGAAGAGAGCCGGTCCGGGGCTTCGGAAAGTCCCGTTCGAACAGGCGGCAGGATGCCCATGCCGCTGAAAGCGGGCTTTGCCAACGACCTTCGCGCATCAGACCTTACGTTGGAAAAAGTCGAGCGCCTCCTGGAAGCTGGGCCGCAGCGGCACATTCCAGTCGGGATGGGCGGTGAAGTGATAGCCGTTGCCCTTGATGCACTCGACCAGCAAGGAAAAGCTCTTCCGATCCGCCACCACGCAGACCTCGTCGAAGCGAACGGACTCTTCTCCGAGCCGATGCTCCATGGCCCGGGGAAGGTAGAAGGTGGCCGGGAAGTTGTCACCCATATGGGAGCCTGGGTTGCCCGCATCGTCGCTGTGGTGAAACATCTCCCTGTGCTCCCCCCGGCCCAGGCAGTCATTGAGGGCGTCCACCAGTTGCCGCGTGCGCGGAGTGATGTTTCCCCTGGCCATATCCTCCCTGCCATAGAATCCGTCCTCGCTCAGGGGATCCTTTGCACCGAGGGGGGTGTATCTGACCGCGGTATTCCTTCTTGCATCGAGACCACCACTGCCATGCGCCTCGATCGAGGGCGCTACCAGGAAGAGGTCATAATCGGCGGTCATCGCCAGCCCGCAAGCCGGGCTGGCCAGTACCTGCACCGCTTCCGACCGCCCCAGGCGGCTGATCCTGTAGAGACCGTCCGGCTCCTGGCGGGCCTCGAACTCATAGCGTTTGCCGCTGGGGCCCTGCGCGGTCAGGAGGCGAACCGGCCCGAGACCGTCTGCCACCAGGCCGAAATTCCGCACCAGCTCCGCAAGGCGTTGCCGAGAGATCCGCAGGTCGGTCTGGGTATAGGCTCCGCCATCCATTCCCTTCGCCACAGCCAGGTTCAGCTTGCGTATTTCCGCCGTGTCGCGGTCTTCCCGCTTGCTGAGATGCTGGTCGACACAGATGAACCCCGCCTGCGGACCCCAGTTCGAGCTTTTCCCCTTCACCGAGAAGCCCTTGGTCGGGAAACCCTCTTCGATCAGCGTGGTGACGATTCTTTCAACCGGGCGAATGCCAAAGACGGTATTCGTCTGCCTGGCCACCGCCTGCATGCGCAAGGCATGTTCGACGGGAACCCCCACCCCCTGCGCATCGAACAGGTCCTGTAGAGCCCGTGCCTGCATATCCGCAGGGCGCAGTAGCGGTCCGGGCTGTGCCGTTGCGTTAGAAACCACCTGACGATGACCGTCGATACGCATGGTTCGTTTTCCCGCATATGCCAAAGAAGGAGTCGAGAATAAGAATCCGGGCAGCGGCGAGATATCAGAAAACGCGGGCAAATTTTTTGTTTTCCGCACGCTGCCCGCGCGAGCGCTAGGTAGATGACGGCGACGCCGGGAAGAAACTTCGAACTCCCCACATGCGGGCGATTCACAAGCAGGGAGAGCCGCGCCGAAAACGGCGCGCCGGAAGAAGGAGACAGAACGATGAAAGTCCGGGAAATCATGAGTCGCGAAGTACGTACCGTCACCCCCCAGACCACCCTCGGCGAGGCGGCGCTGCTGATGCGCCAAGCCGATATCGGCGCCTTGCTGGTCAACGAGGGCGAGCGCCTGACCGGCGTGGTCACCGACCGCGACCTGGCGGTGCGCGGCCTCGCCGATGGACTCGGAGCCGACCGCCCGGTGCGCGAGGTGATGAGCGGTGAACTGCGCTACTGCTTCGAGGACGAGGAAGTGGACCATGTGGCGAAGAACATGGCGCAACTGGAGAAGCGCCGCTTGCCGGTAATGGATCGCAACAAGCGCCTGGTAGGCATCGTCTCGCTGGCCAACATCGCGACCTGCAACGCCGACAAGCTCAGCGCCAACCTCTTGCGCGGCGTGGCCCGCGCGCACTGAGTCGGACATGACGGAACGACGGGTGGTGGCGATCTGCGGCGGCAGCGCCGGGGTCGGGCGAGCGATACACCGGTGACGGCCAGAGGGCGTCGCCGCCAAGGCGGCGCAGGTGGTCCGGGCGCGCGACCAGGCCGGGCAGGTCGCCGTCGCTGTCGGTGAACGAACGCGGGTAGACCTGGTAGATCACCGCGCGTTTCCACCAGGGCGGCTGGAAGGATTGCAGCATGGGGCCTCCACGGGTGAGCCGGCTTTGCTGCTTGGCACCCTGGGTTAGGCGCGGGTTCGACTTTTCCGCGCGAACGCCTGCACCCCACCTACCAGAATTGGCAGGGGAAGATACCCACCTGTCATGGATCAATGTCCGCGCCCGGCCCGACTCCTAGTGTCGCCGGCTCCCGACTCTCTCTCACGGATGAAAGGGCAATGCACCTTCTTGAACGTCAACACGATATCCAGCCCCTCTCGCGGGCAGACATGACCATCCACCTCAATGGCCAGCCCGTCGCGGCGGCTGCCGGTGAGACCGTGCTCAACGTGCTCAATGCCGTGGGCCTGCGCCGGCTCGCGCGCAACGACCATGGCCAGGCCAGCGGCGCCTTCTGCGGCATGGGCGTATGCCACTGCTGCCTGGTCGCCATCGACGGCCGGCCCAAGCGCCGCGCCTGCCAGACCGTCGTCCGGCCGGGCATGCGGGTGGAAACCGAAAGCAACCGCTTCGACCAGGAGGAACGGCCATGAACCTGCGCCCGGTGATCGTCGGCGGCGGCTCGGCCGGCATGGCCGCAGCCATCGAGCTGGCCAGGCGCGGGGTCCCCTGCGTCCTCTTCGACGAGGCCTCGCGTCCCGGCGGGGTGGTCTATCGCGGCCCCTTGCGGGCCGGCGTCGATCCGGCCTATCTCGGCGCGCGCTACACCCGGATGCTGGAAAAACTGCGGCGCGATTTCTCCGCCTGCGCCGGGCACATCGACCTGCGCCTGAACAGCCGCGTGGTCGGTGGCGACGGCCAGCGCCTGATGGTCCTCGACGAGGCGGAACAGCTGCACGAGGTGGAGTATTCGCACCTGCTCCTGGCCACCGGCTGCCATGAGCGCAGCGTGCCGTTTCCCGGCTGGACCCTGCCCGGGGTGATGCTCCTCGGCGGCCTGCAATTGCAGATCAAGAGCGGCGTGGTGAAGCCCCTGGGCGATACCCTGATCGCCGGCAGCGGCCCGCTGCTGCCACTGGTGGCCTGCCAGCTGCATGCGGCCGGGGTACGTGTCGCCGGGGTCTACGAGGCCTGCGCGTTCGGCCGCATGGCCAGGGAAAGCCTGGCGCTGCTGAACAAGCCGCAACTGTTCCTCGACGGCCTGAGCATGCTCGGCTATCTCAAGCTCAACGGCATTCCGCTGCACTATGGCTGGGGCGTGGTGGAGGCCAGCGGCGAGGGGGAACTGACGGAAGTGACGGTAGCGCCCTACGACGAAGAGTGGCGGCCCGACCTGGAAAACGCGCGACCGGTGAAGGCCAGCACCCTGGCGGTCGGCTATGGCTTCATCCCGCGCACCCAGCTCAGCCAGCAGTTGGGTCTGGAGCACGGCTTCAGCGACGACGGATACCTGCGCGCGGAATGCAACGTCTGGCAGCAGAGCAGCCAACCGCACATCCACCTGGCCGGCGACATGGCGGGTATCCGCGGCGGCGAGGCGGCGATGATCGGCGGGCGCATCGCGGCCTTGTCGATCCTCCTGCAACGCGAGGCCATCGCGCCCGCCGAGGCCATCGAACGCCGAGAATCCCATCTCGCCCGCCTGGAGGCGATCAAGCGCTTCCGCGCCGGGGTCGAGCGCTACACCCAGCGCGGCGCCCGCCAGGTCGAACTGGCGCGGGCCGATACGGTGATCTGCCGCTGCGAACAGGTCACCCGTGGCGACATCGAGCGCGCGCTCGAACAGGGCGTGCAGGACATCGCCGGGCTGAAGATGCGCACCCGCGCCGGCATGGGCGACTGCCAGGGGCGGATGTGCATCGGCTACTGCAGCGATCGCCTGCGCCGCGCCACCGGACGCCATGACGTCGGCTGGCTGCGGCCGCGTTTCCCGATCGATCCGATCCCGTTTTCCGCATTCCAGAACCTCGGTACGAAAGCCTGAACATGAACAGAACCTATGACATCGTGATTGCCGGCGGCGGCGTGATCGGCGCGTCCTGCGCCTACCAACTGTCCAGGCGCGGCAACCTGCGCATCGCCGTGGTCGACGACAAGCGACCGGGCAACGCCACCCGCGCCTCGGCCGGCGGCCTCTGGGCCATCGGCGAATCGGTGGGACTGGGCTGCGGGGTGATCTTCTTCCGCATGATGTCCTCCCGCAACCGGCGCGAGGCCCAGGGCGCGGCGGTGGCGGTGGACGCGAGCACGCCGCACATCCTGCCGCCGGCGTTCTTCGACCTCGCCCTGCAATCCAACGCGCTGTACCCGGAACTGCACCGAGAACTGATCGAACGCCACGGGATGGACTTCAAGTTCGAGCGCACCGGGCTGAAATACGTGATCCAGGACGACGAGGATCGCCAGTACGCCGAGCACATCGTGGCGCAGATCCCGCATCTGGCCGAGCAGGTGCGCTGGCTGGACCGCGAGGAACTGCGTCGTGCCGAGCCGGCGGTCAGCCACGCGGCCCACGGCGCGCTGGAATTCCTCTGCGACCACCAGGTCAGCCCGTTCCGCCTGGCCGACGCCTACCTGGAGGCGGCGCGCCAGAACGGCGTCGAGCTGTTGCCGGGAACCAACGTCACCGGCGTGCTGCGCCAGGGCCGGCGGATCAGCGGGGTGCGCACGGACAATGCCGGGGTGCTGCATTGCCGGACCCTGATCAACGCCGCCGGCGCCTGGGCCGCGGAACTCAGCGAAATGGCCACCGGCCGGCGCATCCCGGTGAAGCCGGTGAAGGGCCAGATCGTCCTCACCGAGCGCATGCCACGACTGCTGAACGGTTGCCTGACCACCAGCGACTGCTACATGGCGCAGAAGGACAATGGCGAGATCCTGATCGGCAGCACCACCGAGGACAAGGGCTTCGACGTCAGCAACACCTTCCCGGAAATCGCCGGCCTGGTGCAGGGCGCGGTGCGTTGCGTGCCGGAGCTGCAACAGGTCAACCTCAAGCGCACCTGGGCCGGCCTGCGCCCGGGCTCGCCGGACGAACTGCCGATTCTCGGTCCGGTGGCTGAAGTGGAGGGCTACCTGAATGCCTGCGGGCATTTCCGCACCGGCATCCTCACGTCGGCGATCACCGGGGTGCTGCTCGACCGGCTGGTCCACGAAGAGACGCTGCCGCTGGACATCGCGCCGTTCCTCGCCGCGCGCTTCCAGCCGGAGCCTGCCGCCGTGGCGGTCGCGGCCTGCTAGGTCCGCGAGGGGTAAATCCGCGGAGCGGGGCGGGCGCCGGACCGGCGTCCGTTCCGCACGGTTCCCGACAGCGGCGCAGTTGCCGTCGGCGCTATACTCATGGCTTCGAATTATTTCTAGACGACTGGTCTAATTCAAGCTACCGTGCGCCCCATGAAAACCAGCTACGACGACACCCGCCAGCATCTGCTCGATACCGGATACCGGATCATGGCGGTCAAAGGCTTCTCCGGAGTCGGCCTCAACGAAATCCTGCAGAGCGCGGGCGTTCCCAAGGGCTCGTTCTACCATTACTTCAAATCCAAGGAACAGTTCGGCCAGGCCCTGCTGGAGGACTACTTCCGCGTCTACCTGGCGGACATGGACCAACGCTTCTCCGCGCCAGGGCTGAATGCCCGCGAACGACTGATGAGCTACTGGCAGAAGTGGCTGGACAACGCCTGCCCGCCCTGCGACGAGCAGCGCTGCCTGGTGGTCAAGCTCAGCGCCGAGGTCGCGGACCTTTCGGAAAGCATGCGCATCACCCTGCGCGACGGCTCCGACGGGATCATCGAACGCCTGGTCGGCTGCCTCGGGCAGGGCCACGACGACGGCTCCCTCGCGCCCTGCGATGCCCGGCACATGGCCAGCGCGCTGTACCAGTTGTGGCTCGGCGCGAGCCTGCTGAGCAAGCTGCACCGCAGCCCGGGACCGCTGGAGACAGCCATGCAGACCACCCGCAGCCTGCTGGAAATCTGAGGTACCGCCAGGAAATACCCGCCCCGCGAGAGGCGGGTATTTTTTCGACCCGTCAGTAGTTGACTGGTCTAATTTGCCCGGCGCACGGTATGAGCCGTTCGCCACATTCGTCAGACAGAGGAGTCTGGAAATGTCCCAATCCACGCAGGTCAACCGCCGCATCGTCCTCGCCTCGCGCCCCCACGGCGCCCCGACCCGGGATAACTTCCGCATCGAGCAGGTTCCGCTTCCTGAGCCCGGCGCGGGCCAGGTGCTGCTGCGCACCGTCTACCTGTCGCTCGATCCCTACATGCGCGGACGGATGAGCGACGCGCCGTCCTACGCGCCGCCGGTGGAGCTCGGCGCGGTCATGGTCGGCGGCACGGTCAGCCGGGTGGAAGCCTCGAACCATCCCGGGTTCAAGGTCGGCGACTGGGTACTCTCGGCCAACGGCTGGCAGGACTACGCGCTTTCCGACGGCAGCGGCCTGGCGCGCCTGGGCGAGTCGCCGGAGCATCCGTCCTACGCCCTGGGCCTGCTCGGCATGCCCGGCTTCACCGCCTACATGGGTCTGCTCGACATCGGCAAGCCCCAGGCCGGCGAGACCCTGGTGGTGGCCGCCGCCACCGGGCCGGTCGGCGCCACCGCCGGACAGATCGGCAAGCTCAAGGGCTGCCGAGTGGTCGGCGTCGCCGGCGGTGCGGAAAAATGCCGCCACGCCGTGCAGGTGCTCGGCTTCGATGCCTGCCTCGACCACCATGCCGCGGACTTCGCCGAACGACTGGCCGAGGCCTGCCCGGACGGCATCGACATCTATTACGAGAACGTCGGCGGCAAGGTCTTCGACGCCGTCTTCCCGCTGCTCAACGCCAAGGCCCGGATCCCGGTCTGCGGCATCGTCGCCCACTACAACGACACCGAGCTGCCACCCGGGCCGGACCGCTTGCCGGCGCTGATGGGCACGATCCTGCGCAAGCGCATCAAGGTGCAGGGCTTCATCATCTTCGACGACTACGGCCATCGCTACGATGAATTCCAGCGCGACATGTCGAAGTGGTTCGCCGACGGCCTCATCCAGTACCGCGAAGAGCGGGTCGACGGCCTGGAGAATGCCCCCGAGGCCTTCTTCGGCCTGCTCCAGGGACGCAATTTCGGCAAGCTGGTGGTGCGCGTCGGAGCCGACGCATGAACCAGGCGGTCCGTGTGGTAGCGCTGTTGCAGGCGCGCGAGGGCAGGGCGGCGGAGGTCGAGCGGCTGCTGCTGGCCTGCGTGCAGCCGTCGCGGGCCGAGGACGGCTGCCTGTCCTATGTCCTGCACCGGAGCCTCGACGAGGCCGGGCGCTTCGTCTTCGTCGAGCGCTGGGCCGACCGCGACGCCATCGAGCGGCACCGACGGATGCCGCACTACAGGGCGATGGCCGATGCCGTCGCCGATCTCCTGGCGGACCGCCAGGTGTTCCTCCTCGAGGAACTGCCAGCGGCCAGCCTGTCTCCGGTAGATCCGGAACCTACAAGACCCCATGAGGAGTGAAACGGATGAAAGTCGGATTTCTGGGCCTGGGCGGCATGGGCGCCGCCATGGCCACCCGCCTGGTGCAGGCGGGACTCGAAGTGACGGTGTGGAACCGTTCCGCGGCGGCCTGCGAGCCCCTGGTGGCGCTGGGCGCTGCCAGGGCGGAGGAGGTCGGCGAGCTGTTCGGCCTCGACGTGGTCATCAGCATGCTGGCGGACGACCAGGCGATTCGCGGCGTGCTGCTCGACAGCGGCGCGCTCGAACGGGCGAGGCCGGGTCTCATCCACCTGAGCATGTCGACCCTGTCGCTCGATTGCGTCGAGGCGCTCGACCAGGCGCACCAGCGCCAGGGCCTCGCGTTCGTCGCCGCGCCGGTGTTCGGCCGCACCGACGTGGCCGAGGCCGGCAAGCTGAACATCGTCGTCGGCGGTCCGGAGGAAGCCATCGAGCAAGTCAAGGCGCTGCTGGAAATTATGGGACAGAAGACATGGTTTTTCGGAAAAGACCCGCGCGGGGCAATGGCGGTGAAGATCTCTGGTAACTTCATGATCGCCAGCGCCATCGAAAGCATGGGCGAAAGCGTCGCCCTGGTGAAGCGCCTGGGCGTCGAGCCCGGCCGGTTCATGGAGCTCATGTCCTCGACGCTTTTCGATGCGCCTGTCTATCGCAACTACGGCCCGCAGATCGTCGAGCAGCGTTTCACCCCGGCTAGGTTCCGCCTGGTCCTCGGGTTGAAGGATGTCGACCTGGCGCTGTCCGCCGGCAAGCGCCACAACGTGCCGCTGCCGCTGGCCAGCCTGTTGCACGACGTGTTGCTCGAAGCCATCGCCCATGGCGACGGGGAATCGGACTGGACGGCGCTGGCGAAGGTAGCGTTGTCACGATCGGGACAAATCTGAAAAGGTTCTGCGCACGGCCCGGCAGGGCCCGTGAAGCTGTTCGGCAATCTGGCGTGCTTTCCATGGATTCATTAGGCGGAAGAAGGTATGTCCGAGCGTGGAACGGCTGCAGAAGGCCGGATCAACTGGCGACGCATCCTGCCGATACTGCTCACCACCACCCTGGTGGGCGGTGTCTGTGGGATCTTCGTCATCAACGAACTGGATCGCCAGCACGACGGCGCGCACCTGCGCTCGTACACCGAGAGGGCGCTGGAGCGGGCACTGGAGATTTCCTCCGCGGCGGACCAGATGCTCCGCGAGATGAACGCCGGCAGCGCGCCGGCCTGCAGCGACCAGGACCTGGAAATGCTGCGTTCCATCGTGCTCGAGTCGCGCTTCATGAGCGACGTTGGCAGGATCAGCGGCGACCGGGTCATGTGCACGGGCGTCCGGGGCCGGCTGCGCGCGCCCTGGGGATTGTCCGCGCCCGACCGGGTAGATGCCGCCGGCACCCGCTTCTGGACGGAGGGCATGCCCCTGCCGTTGCAGGCGTTGCCCACCGGACTGGTCAGTCGCGGCAACGCCGTCGTATTCATTGCCCCGCACGCCTATTTCGATGTCGACCACCCGGACCCGGGCATCTCGGCGGCGGCCGTCAGCAGTGGCGGCGACTACATCTACCACCGTTTCGCCTGGGACGACGACCAGCCCCTCGAGGCGCTCGACCGGCCCGGCTGGCCGCGCTTCATCGGCGCCCGGCAGATAAGCCTGTGCGACCCGACGCAGGACATCTGCGTGGTCTCCCTTCTCCGCGAACGCGGCCTGCTCGGCACCGAGCCCGGACGCGCGGCCATGGCCGCGGCGATCGGCGGCGGGCTGTTGTTCGGCGTCATGCTGCTGCTCAGCTACCTGTTCGGCTTCCTCAACGACGAAAAACTGCCGGCCAGGCTGCTGCGCGCGTTGAAGCGCGAGGCCCTGGAGGTGCACTACCAGCCCATCGTGCGCCTGGCCAGCGGCCGCTGCGCCGGGGTCGAGGCCCTGGCGCGCTGGACCGATAGCAGCCTGGGGCGGGTTTCCCCGGATGTCTTCATCGGCGCCCTGGAGGAGAGCGGCGACATCGAACTGCTGACCCGTTTCGTCTTCCGCCGCGCCCTGAAGCAGCTCGGGCCGTTGCTGAGGGAGCAGCGGAGCTTCTACGTCAGCGTCAACGTCACCGGCAAGGACATCGCCGACCCCGGTTTCATCGATTTCGCCATGCGCCAGATGGCCAGGGAAAGCGTGCGCCCGGAACAGGTCGCGCTGGAACTGACCGAGCGCACCACCGAGGCCCAGGGCTGCCTGCTGGCCGGGATGAACCGCCTGCGCGAACTCGGCCTGAAGATCTACGTGGACGATTTCGGCACCGGTCATTCGAACCTGGTCTACCTGGCCAACCTGCCGGTAGACGCGATCAAGATCGACAAGGTCTTCACTCAGTCCATCGGCGACAGCAGCGCCGTCGAACTGATCTTCGACAAGCTCTGCTCGATGGCCGAGCACCTGGAGATCGGCGTGGTCGTCGAAGGGATCGAGACACAGGCCCAGGCCGACCACGTGCTGCGCCGCTCGCCCGAGGCCCTCGGCCAGGGCTGGCATTTCGGCAAGGCACTGCCGCTGGAGGCCTTCCTCGACTACTACCGGAACCAGCCGGCGGGCCGCTAGAACGGACCTTCCGCGGGGCACCACGCTGCGCTAGCATCGGCCGTCCATACCGGATGCGGCCTGGACGGCCGCACTCCGGATCGCACGGAACGGCCGGAAACGGCCGCGATCACCACAGGCCGCCATGCACGCATTCCCCCTCACCCTGGACAACCGACTCGCCGAAGCCCTGCCGCTATGGCGCAACCTGGCCCGCACCGACCGGGCGCCGCGAAGGAACATCGACCTCGCCGACTGGAAAGCCGACTGGCGCGAACTGATCGCCGCGCTCGACAGGTTTTCCCGGAGCCACGGCTATCGCCAGCCGTTCGCCGCGCAAGGGCACGCAGCCCTGGAAAACGCCTGGGCCTGGGGCCAGGCCGCGGAAAACGCCAGTACGCTGCTGCTCAAGGCCATCGACCGGGGCCTGGCCGGCGCCGAACTGCGCTCCATCTACCTGGAGACCGCCGCGCTGTGGCTGGACTACAGCCGGCTGCTCGGCGCCGCCCGCGACAGCCTGCGCGAGCAGGGCGAGGTCGACTTCGAGACGGCGCCGGCCCTGGCGCCGCGCACAGGCCAGTATCCGTTCGCGCTGCAACTGCTCGCCATGGGCGTGCTGCTCGATGCCCAGGAGCTCATCCCGGCGCTGGTCGAGGAGGTCCTGCAGTTCGATACCGACCGCCTGCTCGACTATCTCGGCGCGGCCGCCCTCGGCCTGACTTCCGCCAGCGAGGAAACCTTCCATCCACGGCCGTTCGGACAGTTGCGGGCGTTCTTCGAAGAGGCGGACGGCAGCGACGCCCAGGCGCTGGCGCCTTACCTGCAAAGCCAGTACCGGGAGTTCTTCCAGCTTTCCCCCAAGGCGCAGAAGAAGACCCGCCGCCTGACCGGCCCCTACGCCTGGGGCTGGTGGGCCATGGAGGTGTCGGCGCTGGGCGTGCTCTACGGCTGGGACGATGGCGTCCTGCGCGCCTCGCCGCATTACCTCGGCGACCTGGTCGACTACGCGCGGGCGCGCGGCGACGCCTGAGCCACCGGCCGCCGCTCAGGCCCGCCGGCGGCGGGCGAGGAACGCGGCGGCCAGGTCGAGGCTGGTGCAGAGCAGGAAGTAGAGCAGGGCGACGAACAGGAAGATCTCCGTCGGGTGGACCATCACCCGGTTGCTCACCTGGGTGGCGACGAAGGACAGCTCGCCGACGCCGATCACGTAGGCCAGGGAAGTGTCCTTGATCAGCGACACCCACTGGTTGAGGAAGGATGGCAGCATCACCGGCAGCGCCTGCGGCAGGATCACCAGGCGCAATACCTGCCACGGCCGCAGTCCGAGCGCGCGGGCGACCGCCCACTGCCCGGCGGGGAGGCTGTGGATGCCGGCGTACACCGAGTGGGCGAGGTAGGCGCCGCCGATCAGCGACAGCGCGCAGACCACGGTGGCCAGCGCCGGTACGTCGACATGGAAGACGATCGGCAGCAGGAAGTAGGTCCAGAAGATCAGCATCAGCACCGGGATCGCGCGGAAGAAGCCGAGCAGCGCCACCAGCAGCAGGCGCGGCTTGCCGGGCAGCACCGCGAGGGCCACGCCGAGGACCAGGCCGAGCACCGCCGAAGCCAGTCCGGAGAGCGACGCCAGCAGCAGGGTCAGCGCCGCTCCGCCGAGCGGGCCGTCCGGGTAGGCGCCGAGCAGCAGGTAGGACAGGTTGTCCGAGATGACCGAGAAATCCATCTCAGGCACCTCCCTGGCGGTAGCGGCGGGTCTGCTGCAACGCCTGGCCGAAAGCTTCGATCAGGGCGATGGCGCCGATGTAGAGAAGGGTGGCGATACCGAAGGCCTGGAAGGTCTTGAAGGTCTCGGTTTCCACCTGGCGCGAAGCGTAGGACAGCTCGGCCAGGCCGATGGCCATCGCCAGCGAGGAGTTCTTCAGCGCATTCATGTACTGCCCGAGCAGCGGCGGCAGAGCCGTGCGCAGGGCCTGCGGCAGCACCACCTCGCGCCATACCTGGCGCTGGGTCAGCCCCAGGGCGAGGCCGGCGGCGCGCTGCTCGGGGCGTACCGAGGCGATGCCGGCGCGGAACTCCTCGGCGACGAAAGCCGAGGTATAGAGGGTCAGCCCCCAGGCACCGGCGAGGAACTCGAAGGACGGCCAGTCGAGCAAGGGCGTCTCGTGCGGCGTGTTCAGCCAGCTCACCAGCGCCTCCGGCAGCAGCGCGGGAACGCCGAAGTACCAGAAGAACAGCTGCACCAGCAGCGGGGTATTGCGGAACAGCGCCAGGTAGGCGCGCGCCGGCCAGGACAGCAGGCGCCGGCGCGACAGCCGGGCGATGGCCAGGGGGGCGCCGATCAGGGTGGCGAGCAGGCAACTGAGCAGGGCAAGACCGAGGGTCAGCAGGAAGCCGTCGAGCAACCAGCGCAGGTACTGCGGGGCGAGAAGTTCGCCGAACATGTGCGGGATTCCGTCGGGTAGAACGAAAAACGCGCCTCAGCGAAGTGAGGCGCGCGGGTCGTGCGGGCGAAGCGGGCCGCTCAGCTCTTGTCGCCGATCTTGTACAGGCGCGCCAGCGGGGTCTTGGTCTGCGGACCGAACCAGGTGTCGTAGATCTTCTGCGCCTGGCCGTCCTGCTCCAGCTCGCGCAGGCTCTTGTCGACGAACTCGGTCAGGGCCTTCTCGCCCTTGGGAATACCGACGCCGATCAGGTCGTTGGAAATGGTGAAGGGCGGCACTTCGTACTTGTCGCGGTCGGGCACGTTGGCCAGCAGGCCGATCAGCTTCGGACCGTCCTGGGTGATGGCCTGGACCTGGCCGTTGCGCAGGGCGGTGAAAGCGAAGGGCGTGTCGTCGTAGGCGATGACCTTGGCGCCGGGGAACTTCTCGCGCAGCACGCCTTCGTTGACCGTGCCCTTGTCCACGCCGACCCGCCACTTGTTGAGGACTTCCGGCGAGGTCAGGGTGCCTTTCTTGACGATGAACTGCTGGCCGGAGGAGAAGTAGGGGATGCTGAAGTCCACCTGCTGCGCACGCTCCGGGGTGATGGTGAAGTTGGCCAGGACCAGGTCGACCTTGTTCGCCGTCAGCAGCGGGATGCGGTTGGCCGGGTTGGTCGGCAGCACTTGCAGCCGGACGCCCAGCTTGTCGGCCAGGGCCTTGGCATAGTCGACGTCGAGGCCTTCGATCTGCTTGCTCTTGGCGTCGACGAAGCCGAACGGCGGGTTGCTGTCGAAGGACGCGACGCGCAATACGCCGGCCTTGCGGATGTCCTCCAGGCGGTCGGCCTGGGCCAGGCCGGAGATCAGGGCGAGGGCGAGGGCGAGGGCGGTGATGGCGGGGAGTTTCTTCATGAAAGTTCCAGCTCCTTGTCGGCCGCGATCGACGATCAGGGCCTTGCAATGTGGGGCGGACATTCCGGATGGGAATGCCGCCATGTCGGCGCGGGGGTATCCCGTGGCGAAGGGAGTTTGGCAGGGGCCAAGGGTCGGGAGAAAAGAATGAATCGATCTATCTTATTTCCAGACGAAATAAGAGGTATGAAAACAAGGATTCAAGGAAATAAAAAACGATAGCGTAACGCCATGATCCGCAGGGCTTCCGCGTCGGGGGTTCGTCGTCGAGAAGGAAGGCCGGGGCCCGGCGGCCCCGTCAGCGGCTGTCCCGGCAGTCGATCACGCTGGCGTTGGTGATGATGTCCCGGCTGTCGGTGTACAGGGTGATGCTGCAGAAATAGTCGAGGATGGTCTCGTTCTCGTAGTAGCCGGTCTTGCGATAGACCGCCTCGCTACTCACCGGCGCCATGCCGGCGACCCCCTGGCCACCGACGCCGACCCAGGTCTCGCGCTGGCCGACGTACTCGGTGCCGGTCTGTATGAAGACCTTGTCCGGCCCCATGTGGGTCCGCACGCGGTTCCAGGCGTAGAAGCCGCCGCTACCGTAGGACGAAGGGCCGAGGCCCTGGTCGGGCTTGCCGAACAGTTCGAAGGCCTTGCCGGCGGGCTGGCCGATGAGCTTCTGCGCGGCGACCTTGACCTCGTTGTCGCGATTCCCCGACTGACCGAGGGAGGCGCAGGCGCTGAGACCGAGGACGAGCAGGGCGAGACCGAAGGGCTTGATCGAGGGCATGGCATTCACTCCGTTGAAATGCCGCAGGATGTTAGAGGTCCAGCCGGCTCGCGGCTATTAGCTCATTTGTGCTAGTGCCGCTCACTTCGCCAGGTGCCGCGCCTGTTCGGCATGTACGCTGGCCATGAAGGTCTGCATGGCCGAGGAGTGGACCCGGTTGCGTCGGGTGATCAGGCCGTAGGGCGGCAGGCGCGGCTCCAGCTGGATCGGCAGGATCGCCAGCAGGTGCTTGCCCGGGTAGTCCTCGATCACCGAGCGTGGAGTGATGCCGATCATGTCGGTCTGTTGCAGCAGGGAGAGCAGGGTCATGATCGAGGTGGTCTCGACGATACTGCTCGGCAGGTCGATGCGCGCATTGTGGAAGGCCTGGTTGACGATCCCGCGCATCGGGCTGGGGTGCTGCTGCAACACCCAGGTCAGCTCCTGCAACTCGCCCCAGTCCAGCTTGCGTGCCTGCGACAACGGGTTCTGCGCGCCGACCACCACGCAGAGTTCTTCCTCGCCGAGGCTGTCGAACACCAGGTCGTCGGTGCGCGCGCCGCTGGGGATGCGTCCGAGCACCACGTCCAGCTGGTCCTGTTGCAGGGCCTGGACCAGCACGTCGCTGGTGTCCACCTGGATGCTCATCGACAGCCGTGGATGACTCTGCTTCAGGGTGGCGATGGTGCGTGTCAGCAGGCTCGAGGCCAGCGCCGGGATCGCTCCGACGGTGACCCGGCCGAGGTTGCCGGATTCCAGCGCGACCAGTTCCTCGCGCATCCCGGACAGCTCGGCGAAGATCATCCGCGAGTAATAGATCAGCGTCTCGCCGAAAGGCGTCGCGCGCATGCCGCGCGGCAAACGCTCGAACAACTCGACGCCGAGCAGGTCTTCGGCCTCGTGGAGCATCTTGGTCGCCGCCGGCTGGGTCATGCCAATCTCGTCGGCGGCGCGGCGCAGCGAGCCGAGTTCCTCCAGGGCCAGCATCAGGCGCAACTGGCGCAGGCGCAGGCGGCTGTGGATGATGCTGGCGTCGGGAATCCGGGACATGGCGTATCTCGCTGGCGGCGGGGAGACCCAGGGTGACAAGAAATCCACCCCGCCGCCAGACGCAGGCTCAGGCGGCATGCCGGAGACTCCGCCGGCCACGCCGGAACAGCGCCCCGGCGCACCGCGCCAGCAACGGCCAGAGCAGCATCGCCAGCGCCGCGCCGGTCAGGCTGGCCACCAGCGGGTTGGACCAGAACACCGAGAGTTGCCCGTCGGAGAACAGCATCGACTGGCGGAACGCGTCCTCGGCCTTGTCGCCGAGCACCGCGGCGAGCACCAGCGGGGCGATGGGGTAGCCGAGTTTCTTGAACAGGTAGCCGAGCGCGCCGAACAGCAGCATCAGGACCACGTCGAGCATGGCGTTGTGCACCGAGTAGGCCCCGATGGCGCAGACCATGACGATGATCGGTGCGACGATGGCGAACGGAATCCGCAGGATCGAGGCGAACAGCGGCACGGTCGCCAGTACCACGATCAGGCTGACCACGTTGCCCAGGTACATGCTGGCGATCAGGCCCCAGACGAAGTCGTGCTGTTCGACGAACAGCGTCGGCCCGGGATGCAGCCCCCAGATCATCAGGCCACCGAGCATCACCGCGGCGGTCGCCGAGCCGGGGATGCCGAGCGTCAGCATCGGCAGCAGGGCGCTGGTGCCGGCGCTATGGTCGGCTGTCTCCGGAGCGATCACGCCTTCCACCTCGCCCTTGCCGAAGTTCTCGCGGTTCTTCGAGAAGCGCCGCGCCAGGCTGTAGCTCATGAACGAGGCGGCGGTGGGGCCGCCCGGAGTGACGCCCATCCAGCAGCCGACCAGCGCGCTGCGCAGCCAGGTCAGCCAGTAGCGCGGCAGCCTGGCCCAGGTACGCAGGATCACCATCGGCGTGATGCGTGCGCGCTCGCCGCGAAACACCAGTCCTTCCTCCACCGTGCAGAGGATCTCGCCGATGCCGAACAGGCCGATCACCGCCACCTCGAAACTCAGCCCGGAAAGCAGCCAGGGCTGGTCGAAGGTCAGGCGCAGGTCGCCGGACACGGTATCCATGCCCACGGCGGCCATGGCGAAACCGATGGTCATCGCCACCAGGGTCTTCAATGGCGGGTTGCGGCTCATGCCGATGAAGGTGCAGAACGCCAGCAGGTAGACGGCGAAGAACTCGGGCGAGCTGAACGCCAGGGCGAAGCGAGCGATATGGGTGGACAGGAAGGTCAGCAGCAGCACGCCGACCAGCGCCCCGAGGAGCGCCGAGGTGAAGGCGGCGGTCAGCGCTTCGCCAGCCTGGCCGTTGCGCGCCATCGGGTAGCCGTCGAAGGTGGTGGCCACCGACGACGGCTCGCCGGGGATGTTGAACAGGATCGAGGTGATCGAGCCGCCGAACAACGCGCCCCAGTACATGCAGGAAAGCAGGATGATCGCCGACACCGGCGACATGCTGAAGGTCAGCGGCAGCAGCAGCGCCACCCCGTTCGGCGCACCGAGGCCCGGCAGCACGCCGACCAGGATGCCGAGCAGCACGCCGATCACCATCAGGCCGAGGTGATGGGCGCTGAGGACCAGGCTCATGCCCTGCATCAGGGAATCGAATTCGCTCATGGCCTGGCGCTCCCGACGAAGGCCGCAAGGTCGACCAGTATTCCGGCATCCAGCGGGACCTTGAACCAGACGGCGAAGACCAGGTAGCTGGCCAGCGCCGCGCCGCAGGACAGCGTGACGATCAGCGGCACGCCGTAGGGTTTGTCGCGGCTACGGTCGCGCCACATGAACCAGGCGATGAACAACGCGGAGGCGAGGTAGATCCCGGCGAACGGCATGGCCGCCACGTAGGCGGCGATCGGCAGGAACACCGCAAGCACCCGGCGAAAGGCCGTGCGGGCGACGAACGAGGTACCCAGCGCCCGCCAGCGGCACAGGGCCAAGAGCAGGTTGCCGAGGCTGGCGGCACTCAGCAGCAGGCCGATGTAGAAGGGGAAATAGCCGGCCTCGGGGCCGCTGTCGCCCCAGCCGATGCCGATATCCTGGCTGCCGTACATGACGATCGCGCCGAGCGCGGCGGTGAACAGCGCCAGGCCGATCTCCACCCAGCGGGTGGCGACCAGCGGCGCATCGGATGAGCTGGACATGTTCGTCTCCTGGTCGCGCTACGCGGGTTACTGGCGAAGCCAGCCGGCTTCCTGGAACAGCGGGATGACGCGCTGGCGGTCCTTCTCGATGTAGCTCACCAGGTCCTCGCCTGCGAGGAAGGTCGGCGCCAGCGCCGAGCGTTCGACATAGTCCCTGAACTCGGCGGTCTGGCTGACCTTGCGCATCAACTCGACGTAGAAGGCGCGCTGCTCGTCGCTGACTCCGCCGGGCAGGAACACGGTGCGCGGGAAGCGGTACTGGTCGATGCCCAGGCCCTGCTCGTGGCAGGTGGGGATGTCCGCCCAGGACTGCTCGGCAGCGACCTTGGCGGTGTAGATCATGCGCTCGTGGCTGAACACGCAGAGCGGCCGGACCTGGCCGCCGCGCCACTGGCTGAGGCTTTCCGCCGGGTTGTTGAGGTTGGCGGCGATGTGCCTGCCGGCCAACTGGATGGACGCCTCGCTGCCGCTCTTGAAGGGGATGTAGGTCAGCTTGCCGCCGACCTGCTTGCCGAGCAGCAGGCTTAGAGTCTGGTCGACGTCCTTCGACTGGCTGCCGCCGAAGCGCATGCCTGTCGCGTCCTTCTTCAGATCGGCGAGGAACGCCGCGGCGTCCGCCCACGGCGCCGCCTGGTAGGTCCAGAGGATGAAGTCGTCCTCGGCCACCGCCGCCACCGGCGTCAGGTCGGTCCATTGGTAGCCCAGCCGGGCCACCAGCGGCAGCAGGTAGACATTGTTGGTGCCGATCACCAGCTTGTGCGCGTTGCCCTTGGCCAGCTTCAGGTCGAGGAAGGCTTCGGCGCCGTTGCCGCCGCCCTTGTTCAGCACCACGGTGTTGACGTCGAGCAGCTTGTTCTGGCTGATCGCCGACTGGACCAGGCGGGCGAGTTGGTCGGTGCCGCCACCGGGACCGCCGGCGACGACGATCTCCAGGTTCTCTTCGGGTTTCCAGGCAGCCGCCAGGGCGGGCAGGGTGGTGCAGCAGAGCAGGGCGCAAGCGGCCAGGAAGGAGGGGACGGAGCGCGCATATGCGGTACGCATGGAGGACCTCTGGTTGTCATTGTTGTTATGGGTAGAGCGGAGTGTGCGAAGCGCACCGATAAGCGTCCACTCAAAATAAGGCATACACCGATAGCCTGGGGTTATGAGTGGAAGCGGATGTCGGATACCTGGAGCGATAACCGTAGGAAATGGCCGTATGAGCAGCTTTGATTAGACGGTTATCGATGGAAAGCCGGATAGTGGGCGTGCCGGACCTGCCAACCCAGTTCCGCAGCACAAGAACAACAATAAAAGAGGTACGACCCATGGCTCAGGCACAGACCGCCGTGCTCCAGGCTGATCCTGCCCAGGACAAGGCCACTGCCGCAAAACCCAGCAACGTCCGCTGGCGCATCTTCGCCATCGTCTTCGCCCTGACGGTGATCAACCTGGTCGACCGGGTCTCGCTGTCCATCGCCATGCCCACCATCGCCGGTGAATTCCAGCTCACGCCGAGCATGCAGGGGCTGATCCTCAGCAGCTTCTTCTGGGCCTACGCGCTGTTGCAGATTCCCGGCGGCTGGCTGATCGACCGCTACGGCCCGCGCCGGGTGATCGGCTGGTCCACCGGCCTCTGGGGAGCCTTCCAGACCCTCGCGGCCTTCGCCAGCGGCGGCCTGTCGCTGATGTTCGCCCGGGTCGCCCTGGGCGCGGCGGAAGCGCCGCTGTTCCCCTCCGGCGGCAAGCTCAACTCGCTGTGGCTGGGCTCCAGCGAACGCAGCCGCGGCGCCGTGCTGATGGACTGCGGAGGGCCGCTGGGCGTCGCTCTCGGCGGACTGGTCATCGCCTACCTGATCGCCGTGCTCGGCTCCTGGCGCAGCGCCTTCTTCATCGCCGGCATCGCCACCCTGGCCATGGCCTGGCTGGCCTGGCACTACCTGCGCGACGACCCGGCCGAGCATCCCGGGGTCAACGCCGCCGAGCTGGACCGGATCAACGCCGACCGCACCACCCCGCTCGCCGAAGCGGACTGCCAGGCCGGCGGAAGACTGGGCATCGCCGGCCGCTCCCTGGTCGGTATCGTCCTCGGCCGCGCCAGTTGGGCCATGGTGTTCTTCGGCCTGCTGACCTGGGGTCCTAGCTACCTGGCGCAGGCGCGCGGCTTCGATATCAAGGGTATCGGCGCCGCGACCTTCGTCATCTTCCTCTGCGGCGCCGTCGGTTCCCTGGTCGGCGGCTTCCTCTGCGACCTGCTGATCCGCAAGGGCGTGCGCCGCGGCCTGGCGGCCAAGGGCCTGCTGACGGTCTCGGGCCTCGCGGCGCTGGTCGCCTTCCTGCTGTTGCCGAGCCTGGAAGATGCCTATGCCGCCGTGACCCTGCTGGCGCTGACCGCCTTCTTCCTGATGTGGGGCAGCCTGTACTGGAGCTTTCCGGCCTTGCTCGCCGCTCCGGCCCGGGTCGGCCTGGTCGGCGGGGTGATGAACATGGCCGGCAGCCTCGGCGGCATCGCCGTGCCGATCCTGGTCGGGCTGCTGCTGCAACACCTGGGCGGATATGCCGCGGTGCTGGGCTTCTTCGCCCTCTGCTCGGCAGCCTTCATCGCCGGCACCCTGCTGATTTCCCTGGACAAGACCGAGGCAAAGCATGGCTGAGCTGTACGACGGGCCGATCGTCGACGCCCATCATCATTTCTGGGACCCGCAGGCGAACTACCACCCCTGGCTCGCGGAGGACGCCAAGATTCCGTTCCGCTACGGCGACTACAGCGCGATCAAGCGCCGCTACCTGCCGGCGGACTACTTCGGCGACGTCGGCGCACACCGGGTGGTCGAGACGGTCTACGTGGAAACCGAGTGGGACCCGCGCGATCCGCTCGGCGAAACCCGCTTCGTGCATCACCTCGCCGAACGCCATGGCGCGCCCCACGCGGTGGTGGCGCAGGCCTGGCTGGACGCGCCGGACGCCGCCGAGGTGCTGGCGGCGCAGGCGGGCTTCGCACGGGTCCGCAGCGTCCGCCACAAGCCCGGCGGTCCGCAACGCCCGCAACAGGTCGGCGAGCTGCGCAGCCTGATGAGCGACGAGCGCTGGCGTCGCGGCTATGCCGAGCTGGCCCGGCACGGCCTGCACTTCGACCTGCAGACACCCTGGTGGAACCTCGCCGAGGCCGCATGCCTGGCGCGCGACTTCCCCGATACGCTGATCGTGCTCAACCACGCCGGCCTGCCGTCCGATCGCAGCGAGGAGGGGCTGGCCGCCTGGCAACGGGCCATGGCGCGCTTCGCCGAATGCCCCAACGTGGCGTTGAAGATCTCCGGCATTGGCCAGGCCGGCCGGCGCTGGAGCGTCGAGGACAACGCCTGGATCGTCCGCGAAAGCATCGCCCTGTTCGGCGTCGAGCGGGCGATGTTCGCCAGCAACTTCCCGGTGGACAGCCTGTGCGGCTCGTTCGACGACATCTATGGCGGTTTCAAACGCATCGTCGCCGACCTGCCGTACGCCGACCAGGAACGGCTTTTCCATAGCAACGCGCGGCGCATCTACCGCACCGTACCCGACACCGTGCGCCTGCAGCAGGCGTCGCCCGACCCGAGGACTTCCCCATGAACGCTCCATCCCTACCGCGACTGGCCATGGTCCTGGGCGATCCGGCCGGCATCGGCCCGGAACTGATCGCCCGCCTGCTGGCCGACACCGAGGTGCGCGAGAAGGCGCACATCGTGCTGATCGCCGACGAAGCGGAAATGCGCCGCGGCATGCGCATCGCCGGCTGCGAATTCCCCTACCGGCGCATCGACGCGCTGGAGACCCTGGATTTCGCCGACGCCACGCCACTGCTGCATCCCTGGCTCAGCCAGGGCGGGGACGAGTTCCCACGCAGCGAAGCGAGCGCCGTCGGTGGCCGCTACAGCCTGGAGACCCTCGCGCTGGCCCTCGAACTGACCCGCAGCGGCAGGACCGACGCGATCCTCTTCGGCCCGCTGAACAAGACCTCGCTGCACATGGCCGGCATGGACCACAGCGACGAGTTGCACTGGTTCGCCGAGCGCCTGGGGTTCGGCGGCCCGTTCTGCGAGTTCAACGTCCTCGACGACCTCTGGACCTCGCGGGTGACCTCCCACGTAGCCCTGGCCGAGGTGCCGGGCCTGCTCAGCCAGGAGCGGGTAGGGGAGGCGATCCGCCTGATCGACGACGCGCTGCGCCGCAGCGGCCTGGCGCGGCCGCGCATCGGCGTCTGCGGACTGAACCCGCACAACGGCGACAACGGCAGCTTCGGCCGCGAGGAGCTGGACATCATCGCTCCGGCGGTGCAGAAGGCGCGCGAACAGGGGATCGCCGCCGACGGCCCGTATCCCGCCGACACCATTTTCCTCAAAGTGCAGGGTGACGCCCGTGCCTTCGACGCGGTGGTGACCATGTACCACGACCAAGGGCAGATCGCGATCAAGCTGATGGGCTTCTCCCGCGGCGTGACCGTCCAGGGCGGCCTGCCGATCCCCATCGCTACGCCGGCCCACGGTACCGCCTTCGATATCGCCGGGCAGGGAAGGGCCGACGTCGGCGCCACCCGCCAGGCGTTCGAGATCGCCTGCCGGATGGGCAGGCGCAAAGCCTGATCGCCTGCATGCGACGCGACAACCAGAGCGCCGCCCCTTCGTAACGCGCTCCCTGGCGCCTCCCTGTACCGTCGCGGCGGGGCAGGAGGCGTCGCACCTTCGACGAGAGACACATCGCCTGGAGCCGCAGCGCTCCACGGCTCGCTTCGGCCTGGGAAAAGGAAAAACAACAATGACCCGTTCCGCTCCGAACCTGCTGAAATCCGCCTCGCTCGCCCCGGTCCTGCTGGCCGGCCTGCCGTCGCTCGCCGGCGCCGAGGGCTTTATCGAAGACGCCAGCGTCAGCCTCGGCCTGCGCAATCTCTATTTCAATCGCGACTTCCGCCAGCCCGGCGCGGCGCAGTCGAAACAGGAGGAGTGGGCCCAAGGCTTTCTCCTACAGGCGAAGTCCGGCTATACCCAGGGCACCCTGGGCCTCGGCGTCGAGCTGATCGGCCAGCTCGGCCTGAAGCTCGACAGCAGCCCTGATCGTGCCGGCTCCGGGCTGCTGCCACGCCACGCCGATGGACGCGCAGCGGACGACTACGCGCGACTGGGCGTGGCGCCGAAGCTGAAGCTGTCGAATACCGAGCTGAAGCTCGGCGAACTGCTGCCGGAACTGCCAATCCTCCTGCGCAACGACGGCCGCCTGCTGCCACAGACCTTCCAGGGCGGCATGCTGACCTCCAGGGAAATCGCCGGCCTGACCCTGCACGGCGGGCAGATGCGTTCGCTCAGCCAGCGCAACTCCAGCGACCACCAGGACCTCTCGGTGGATGGGCGCGGCGGGGCGTTCTCCGACCGTTTCGACTACCTGGGCGCGGAGTACCGCTTCAATGCCGAGCGCAGCCAGGTCGGGCTGTGGCAGGCGCGACTGCAAGACATCTACCGGCAGGACTACTACAGCTTGAGCCACAAGCAGAGCTTCGGCGGCTGGCGCCTGGGCGCCAGCGTCGGGCTCTTCGACACGCGCGACGAAGGTGCCGCGAAGCTCGGTGATCTGGAGAATCGCGCGCTGACCGGTTTCTTCAGCGCGACCCGCGGCGGCCACAGCCTCGGCGCCGGCTACCAGCGCATGTACGGCGACGACGGGATGCTCTACATCGCCGGCACCAGCACGCCGTTGGTCAACGACATCCAGGTGCGCAACTTCACCAGCGCCGGCGAGCGCTCCTGGCAACTGCGCTACGACTACGACTTCGTCGCCCTGGGCATTCCCGGGCTGACCGCCATGGCCCGCTACGCCAACGGCGCCCATGCCCGGACGAAGGCGATGGACGACGGCCGCGCCTGGGAACGCGACGTGGACGTCGCCTACGTGATCCAGAGCGGCCCGCTGAAGAACCTCGGCCTGCGTTGGCGCAACGCCATGCTGCGGTCCAACCATGCCGCCGATGTCGACGAGAACCGCCTGATCCTCTCGTATTCCCTGCCGCTGCTCTGAGCGCAGGGCCGTTCTCGCTGCTGCCCGATAACCGGCGATTGGCTGATTGGTTAAAAGGTATTGCCTGGGGTTATCGATGAATGCGCAGAAGTGATTATCCGCGCGGGAGCGGCCTGGCTACAGTCGGCCCAACGCAAGCGGCCATGCCGCCTCCGCGTCGAACAACAACAAGAAGGAAGCCCTCCATGAGCGCCATGAACGACCACGCCAGGCTGCTGTCCTCGGCGATCGCCACCAGCCGCCTGCGGCTCCTGCCTTTCCTGGTCCTGATGTATGTACTGGCTTTCATCGACCGGGCCAACGTCGGTTACGCGCGGGCCTTCCTGCAAGCCGACACCGGCCTCGGCGATGCCGCCTTCGCGTTCGGCGCGAGCATCTTCTTCATCGGCTATGCCTGCTTCGAGGTACCCAGCAACCTGATGCTGCACCGCCTCGGCGCCAGGGTCTGGCTGTGCAGGATCATGGTCACCTGGGGCCTGGTCTCGGCGGCGATGATGTTCGCCGACGACGCCATGACTTTCTATGTCCTGCGCTTCCTGCTGGGCGTCGCCGAGGCGGGCTTCTTCCCCGGCATCATCCTCTACCTCACCTACTGGTTCCCGCAGCGCAGCCGTGCCCAGGCGCTCGGCCTGTTCTATTTCGGCCTGCCGCTGGCGCTGGTGCTGGGCGGTCCGCTGTCCGGCTGGCTGCTGGAGTTCCACGGCATCTTCGGCCTGGCCAACTGGCAGTGGCTGTTCGTCACCGAGGGCCTGCTGGCCTCGCTGGTCGGCATTGCCGCCTACTTCTACCTGGTCGACCGCCCGCGCGATGCCGGCTGGCTGAGCGACGAGCAGAAGCGGGCGCTGGAAGGCGAGCTGGCCGAAGAAGACACCCGCAAACAGGCACGCGGCCCGCACGGCTTCCTCAGCGCCCTGCGCAGCGGCCAGGTGCTGAAGTTCTGCCTGGTCTACTTCACCATCCAGATGAGCGTGTACGGCGTGGTGTTCTACCTGCCGACCCGCATCGCCAGCTTCCTCGACGGCCAGGTCGGCCTGAACGTCGGCCTGATCACCGCGATTCCCTGGGTCTGCGCCCTGGTGGTAACGCGCCTGGTGACCCGCCAGGCCGACCGCAGCGGCCAGCATCGCCAGCTCGCGGTGGCCATGCTGGGCATGGCCGCAGCCGGCATCGCCGCCTCGGCGCTGGCCGGCAACCTGGGCCTGGCGGTGATCGCCTTCTGCTTCGCCGCGTCCGGCTTCGTCTCGGTGCAGCCGCTGTTCTGGACCCTTCCCACCGGCTACCTGAGCGGTGCAGCCGCGGCCAGCGGCATCGCCCTGATCAACTCCCTGGGCAACCTCGGCGGCTTCGTCGCGCCGAACCTCAAGACCCTCATGGAAAGCCAGTTCGCCGACCCGCGCGCCGGCATGTTCGCCCTGGCCGCCGTCGGCCTGCTCGGCGCCTGCCTGCTGGCCCGGCTGAAGACCTCCGGATCGTCGTCCGTCCCGCTGCGAGCGCGGCAGGCCGGCTGACCCACACTACGCACCGATAGGAGCTGCGACATGAAAATCAAATCCGTCCGTACCCGCGTCTTCGAATGGAAGGGCAAGGTCGTCCCGCCGCAGGCGCACTTCTGCACCAATGCCAGCGACATCCTGTTCGAGAAGGGAGACGCCATGGGCTCGTTCCGCTTCCACGGCTGGCTGGTGGTGGAGATCGAGACCGACGACGGCCTCGTCGGCATCGGCAACTGCGCCCTGGCGCCGCGCGTGGCGAAGGAAATCGTCGACCTCTACCTGGCGCCGATCTGCATCGGCGAAGACCCGTTCGACAACGAGTACATCTGGCAGAAGATGTATCGCCGCACCCACGCCTGGGGCCGCAAGGGCATCGGCATGGCAGCCATCTCGGCGGTGGACCTGGCGATCTGGGACATCATGGGCAAGGCGGTGAACAAGCCGGTGTTCAAGCTGCTCGGCGGCCGCACCAAGGAGAAGATCTGGACCTACGCCTCGAAGCTCTACGCCAACGACAACCTCGACGCCTTCCTCGAAGAGGCCCAGGGCTACCTGAACCAGGGCTTCACCGCGCTGAAGATGCGCTTCGGCTATGGCCCCAAGGACGGCCCGACGGGCATGCGCAGGAACATCGAGCAGGTCCGCGCGCTACGCGAACTGGCCGGGCCGGACATCGACATCATGCTCGAATGCTACATGGGCTGGACCCTGGAATACGCCCGGCGGATGCTGCCGAAGCTCGCCGAGTTCGAACCGCGCTGGCTGGAGGAGCCGGTGATCGCCGATGACATCGAGGGCTACGTCGAGCTGAAGAAGATGGGGATCATGCCGATCTCCGGCGGCGAGCACGAATTCACCGGCCACGGCTTCAAGGACCTGCTGGAGCGCCGCGCGGTGGACGTCATCCAGTACGACACCAACCGCGTAGGCGGGATCACCGCCGCGCGCAAGATCAACGCCATGGCCGAGGCCTGGTCAGTGCCGGTGATCCCGCACGCCGGACAGTTGCACAACTATCACCTGACCATGGCCAGCACCGCCTCGCCGATGGCCGAGTTCTTCCCGGTGTTCGACGTCGAGGTCGGCAACGAGCTGTTCTACTACGTGTTCAAGGGCGAGCCGCAGCCGGTCGACGGCTATATCCAGCTGGACGACCACAAGCCCGGCCTGGGCCTGGAGATATCCGAAGAGCACCTCAAGGATTTCATCATCATCGAGTGATAGTCGGAGCCCACAGGAGGAGCCGAGATGCGGCTGATTCAATTCGAGGACCGGGCAGGGCAGCGCCGGGTCGGCGTCGTCGAAGGCGCCGGGATACAGGTGCTGCGCGGCGTGCGCAGCACGCGCGAACTGGGGCTGGCGGCGATTCGCGCGGGCAGCGGCCTGCAAGACGAGGTGCTGCGCCGAGGCAGCGAGCCAGGCCCGGACTATGCCGGGTTGCTGGAGGAGGGAAGGGTGCTGCCGCCGCTGGATCATGACGACCCGGCCCATTGCCTGGTCAGCGGCACCGGCCTGACCCACCTGGGCAGCGCCGCGACGCGCGACCGCATGCACCAGCAGAACCAGGGCGACGAGACCGCGCTGACCGACACCATGCGCATCTTCAGGTGGGGCCTGGAGGGCGGCAAGCCACCGGCGGGCCAGGTCGGCGCGCAGCCTGAATGGTTCTACAAGGGCGACGGCGGCATCGTCGTGCGCCCCGGCGCGGACTTCCCGCTACCGGCCTTCGCCGAGGACGCCGGCGAGGAACCGGAGCTGGTCGGGCTCTACCTGATCGGCGATGACCGCCGGCCTTACCGGCTCGGCTACGCCCTGGGCAACGAGTTCTCCGACCACCTGATGGAGCGCCGCAACTACCTGTACCTGGCGCATTCCAAGCTACGCGCCTGCTGCTACGGGCCGGAGCTGCGAGTCGGCGAACTGCCGCGCCACCTGCAGGGCGAGAGCCGGATCCTGCGCGACGGCGAAGTGCTCTGGCAGCAGGCGTTCCTTTCCGGCGAGGACAACATGTGCCACAGCCTGGAGAACCTCGAGTACCACCATTTCAAGTACGCGCAGTTCCTCCGTCCGGGCGACGTCCACGTGCATTACTTCGGTACCGCCACGCTGTCCTTCGCCGACGGGATCAAGGCTGCTCCGGGGGATGTCTTCGAGATCGCCATGGCCGAGTTCGGCGCGCCGCTGCGCAATGGCATCGCCGCCGTCGAGACCGCACTGACGCCGGGGCGGGTGGTAGCGCTCTGAAGCCCCACCGCCGTGCATAGGCCGGAGCTCCACGAGAGACCCGCGGCACGGTTTCCTTCATTCCTGCGGAGCCTTGGCTCCAACCCCGCCGGCCATCCCCGGCGGGGCTTCCCCTGTATGAGGTCGACATGACAGCCATCCTCGGACACAACTTCATCGGCGGCGCCCGCAGCGCGGCCGGCACGCTCTTCCTGCAAAGCCTCGACGCCGCCAGCGGTGAGGCGCTGCCGTACCGCTTCGTGCAAGCCACCCCGGAAGAAGTGGACGCCGCCGCCGAAGCCGCCGCCAGCGCCTACCCGCACTACCGGCAACTGCCGGCCAGCCGCCGCGCGGAATTCCTCGATACCATCGCCGCCGAACTCGACGCGCTGGACGACGATTTCGTCGCCATCGTCTGCCGTGAAACCGCGCTACCGGCCACGCGCATCCAGGGCGAACGCAACCGCACCAGCGGCCAGCTGCGCCTGTTCGCCGAAGTCCTGCGGCGCGGCGACTTCCATGGCGCGCGCATCGACCGCGCCCGGCCCGAACGCAAGCCGCTGCCACGCGTCGACCTGCGCCAGTGCCGGATCGGCCTCGGCCCGGTGGCGGTGTTCGGCGCGAGCAACTTCCCCCTGGCGTTCTCCACCGCCGGCGGCGATACCGCCGCGGCCCTGGCCGCCGGCTGCCCGGTGGTGTTCAAGGCGCACAGCGGACACATGGCCACCGCCGAACGGGTCGCCGCGGCGATCCTCCGCGCGGCCGAGCGCACCGGCATGCCGGCGGGCGTGTTCAACATGATCTACGGCGGCGGAGTAGGGGAGCGGCTGGTACGCCACCCCGCGATCCAGGCGGTCGGCTTCACCGGTTCGCTGAAGGGCGGCCGCGCCCTCTGCGACATGGCGGCCGCCCGGGCGCAGCCGATCCCGGTGTTCGCCGAGATGAGCAGCATCAACCCGGTGGTGCTGCTGCCGGCGGCGCTGAAGAAGCGCGGCGAGGCCGTGGCCGACGAACTGAGTGCCTCGGTGGTGCTCGGCTGCGGCCAGTTCTGTACCAATCCCGGGCTGGTCATCGGCATCCGCTCTGCGCAATTCTCGGCGTTCCTCGAACGCTTCGCCGCCCGCATGGACGACCAGCCGGCGCAGACCATGCTCAACGCCGGCACGCTGGCCAGCTATGAAAAAGGCCTGGCGGCGCTGCACGCCCACCCGCGCGTCCGCCATCTCGCCGGGCAACCGCAGGAGGGCCGCCAGGCCCGGCCGCAACTGTTCCAGGCGGACGTCAGCCTGCTGCTGGAGGGCGACGAGTTGCTGCAGGAAGAAGTCTTCGGCCCGGCCAGCGTGGTCGTCGAGGTCGCCGACCACGCCGAACTGAAGCGCGCGCTGCATGGGCTGCACGGGCAGCTCACCGCGACCCTGATCGCCGAAGGGGAAGACCTGGCGTCCTTCGCCGACCTGGTACCGCTCCTGGAACAGAAGGCAGGACGCCTGCTGCTCAACGGCTACCCGACCGGCGTGGAAGTCTGCGACGCGATGGTCCACGGCGGCCCGTACCCGGCCACTTCGGACGCCCGCGGCACCTCGGTGGGCACCCTGGCCATCGACCGTTTCCTGCGCCCGGTGTGCTACCAGAACTACCCGGACGCGTGGCTGCCGGAAGCGCTGAAGGATGGCAACCCATTGGGGATTGCGCGGTTGGTGGACGGGGTTGGGACGCGGGCGGCGATTGACTGAAAGAGGAACCGGGCAAAGACGAGGTTCGGAGGATATCGGAGCCTCAGAGGTGTGCAGCAGGACACTGGAGGAGCCCCGGAAGAGGCCCGCCGGTGTTCCTGCCTGTAAAGCGAGTATCGATCAGGGCTACCCGAGTGCTCCTATCGTCCCATGCCTGGACGCGGAAAAGCCGCTTCTCGGTGTCGAGGGATTCTCGGCCGATACCGCCACTTGCATCGGCATGAGACAGGAGGCGCGCCACAATCTCTCCGGGGGTCCTTCCTTCCGTGGCGAATGCCATGATGCCTCCCTGGCAGGATCGCCGCTTGGCTCCGTATAGCGCGATGGAGAAAAACACATGAGACAATATTGACTCATGTGAACTATATAAGCATCATGCGATCCCAGCGCTCGATCATCGTCCAAGCGGCATGAATAGCGAGTCCGGCCCAGCCTGGCCAGATCGAGCCGAGCGGACAACTGATGCGCGTGAGTGGCCGAACCCATGCCATCGCTGTAACGCCCCGGACAGAATCGTCTTCCGACGGCAGCCTCCCCCGACAGGTGGTTTCCCCGTGCCCATTCCCTGCCGGGCAAGGCACAGGTTGGCCGCCGCGCTGGACGACGACAAACCATCACCGTCCCGGCAGAGATCCTGGAGAACGACAATGCGTGCGATCGATGCCGGCATTCTGGTCTGCGGCGAGTGCCACCAGTTGAATCGCGCCGACGGGAACGAGCATCCGCGTTGCAGTCGCTGCGGCGCGAAGCTGCATCCTCGGCGGCCGAACAGCATTGCCCGTACCTGGGCGTTGCTGATCTCGGCGATGATTCTCTACGTTCCCGCCAACCTGTTGCCGATCATGACCGTCAACATGCTCGGCAAGGGCTCCCCGGCGACCATCATGGGCGGGGTCGTGACCCTGATCCAGGCCGACATGTTTCCCATCGCCCTGGTGGTGTTCGTCGCCAGTATCGTCGTCCCCACCTTCAAGCTGGTCGGCATCGCCCTGCTGCTCTATTCGGTGCAGCGGCACCAGCCGATGTCGGCCCGCCAGCGAATCATGATGTACCGCTTCATCGAATGGGTCGGGCGCTGGTCGATGCTCGATATCTTCGTCATCGCCATCCTCGTGGCGCTGGTCAATTTCGGCAACCTGGCGAGCATCGAGGCCAATCTCGGCGCCGCCGCCTTCGCCAGCGTGGTGGTGCTCACCATGCTCGCCGCCGTGACGTTCGACCCCCGGCTTATCTGGGACAACACCAATCTGGACGACGAGAATGAGTGATTTGCCAAGCCCGAAGAAACACAAGACCTCGAACTGGTCGGCGATCTGGGTGCTGCCGCTGGTGGCCCTGGCTATCGGGGCCTGGCTGGGCTGGCGCGCCTACGACCAGGCAGGGGTGCTGATCCAGGTGCGCTTCGAGAGCAGCGATGGCATCCAGGCGAAGAAGACCGAGGTGCTGTACAAGGGCATCGCGGTCGGCAAGGTCGTCGCGCTGGATGTCAGCGAAGATATCAAGGGCGTGGTGGCCACCATCGAAATGGACAAGGAGGCGCGCCAGTACCTGAGCAAGGGTACCCGCTTCTGGCTGGTCAAGCCGCGGGTTTCCCTGGCTGGCGTCACCGGCCTGGAAACCCTGGTATCCGGCGTCTACATCGCGGTCGATCCGGTGAAGGGCGAGAAGGAAGAACGCAACTTCACCGCGCTGAAGCAGCCGCCCCCCCTTTCCGACAGGCTGCCCGGCCTGCACCTGACCCTCAAGGCCGATCGCCTGGGCTCCCTGGAGCAGGGCAGCCCGGTGTTCTACCGGCAGATCCAGGTCGGCCAGGTGAAGAGCTTCCAGTTGGGCGATGACCAGAGGACCATCGAGATCAAGGTGCACATCGAGCCGGCCTACGCCGACTTGGTGCGCAAGCACACGCGATTCTGGAACGCCAGCGGCATCTCCATTTCCGGTGGCCTGTCCGGCTTCAAGGTGCGTAGCGAATCGTTGCTGACCCTGGCGGCCGGCGGCATCGCTTTCGCTACTTCCGATAGTCGAGGCGACAGCCCGCCGACCGATCCGAGCAAGCCGTTCCGCCTGTACGATGACTACGACGCGGCCCAGGCCGGTCTGCGCGTGAAGCTGAAGATGAACGATGTCAGCGGCATCGATCCGGGCCGCACCCCGGTGATGTTCAACGGCGTGCAGGTCGGCCTGGTCAAGTCGATCGACATGGACAAGGACTACAGCAGCGCCACTGCCGACCTGGCGATGGATCCGCGGGTCGAGGACATGCTGCTGGAAGGCACCGAGTTCTGGACCGTCAAGCCAAGCATCTCCCTGGCCGGCATCACCGGCCTCGAGGCCCTGGTGAAAGGTAACTATATCGACGTGCGCTTCGCCAAGAGCGGCGCGCCGAGTCGCGAGTTCACCATCCGCCCGAAAGCGCCGCCGCTGAACACCGACGCGCCCGGCCTGCACCTGGTGCTGACCAGCGACAAGCTCGGCTCGATCGATATCGGCGCGCCGATCCTCTACCGCCAGGTCCGCGTCGGCAGCGTGCAGAGCTACCAGCTGTCGCGCGACCGCCAGCGAGTGGTGGTGGGTGTGCACATCGAGCCGGAGTACGCGCACCTGGTGAATACCTCGACGCGCTTCTGGAACTCCAGCGGGATCACCCTGACCGGCAACCTCAGCGGCGTGCAGGTGAAGAGCGAGTCGCTACAGACCCTGATCACCGGCGGGATTTCCTTCGACACCCTCGATCCGAAGGCGCCGACCGTGACCAAGGTGCGTCGCTTCACCCTCTTCGACAGCGAGGAGGCGGCGATGGCCCGTGGCGTGGAAATCCAGCTGAGCATCGACAATGCCGACGGCCTACGCGAAGGCACGCCGATCCGCTTCAAGGGCCTGGACATCGGCAAGATCGAAAGCGTCGAGCTGAACCCGGACCTCTCCGGGGTACTGATGAAGGCCCGCCTGACTTCCGCCGGCGAGCGCGTCGCCCGCAGCGGAACCCGCTTCTGGGTGGTGCGTCCGGCGCTCGGCCTGCTGCGTACCGAGAACCTCGGAACCCTGGTCAGCGGCCCCTATATCGAGGCGCTGCCGTCGAGCACGCCGGGCGAGCGCCAGGCACGCTTCCAGACTCTCGCCGAAGCGCCCAACCTGCTGGGTCGGGAAAACGGCCTGCGGCTGACCCTCAGCGCGCCGCGCAAGGGCTCGATCAAGCCGGGCAACCTGGTGACCTACCGGCAGATCCCGGTGGGCAAGGTCGTCGACCTGGCCTTGGGCGAACAGGCCGACCGGGTGCTGATCAGCATCCTCATCGAACCGCGCTACGTACCGCTGGTGCGTACCGGCAGCCGTTTCTGGAATGCCAGCGGCTTCGGCGTCGACGCCAGCCTGTTCAAGGGCCTGTCGCTACGCACCGAGTCGATGGAGGCGCTGATGGAGGGCGGCATTGCCTTCGCCACCCCGAACAATGCGCAGATGGGCGAGCCCGCCAAGCCGGGGCAGACCTTCGCCCTGTTCGATTCGGCCAATGACGAATGGCTGGAGTGGGCGCCCAGGATCGCCCTGAGGAGCGGGGCCCGTTGATGTCGCATCGCACCGCGGCAGCATGAATCCATTCGATCAACCCAGAAGGAGAACGCCGATGTCCAGGCGCTTGCTTTTCGTGGCCACCCTGGTCGCGACCCTTTCCCTTGCCGCTCATGCCGACGAACCCCTGCCATCGGTCGAGCAGGTGATGAACGAGCACAAGGAAAAGATCAGGAACCAGCTGGAAACCATCAACTACAAGCGCAAACGGATGGTCGAGGCAAACATGGCGCTGGACGGCACCGAAGCCGAGACGTTCTGGCCGATCTATTCACGCTACCGAGGCGAGACGGACAGCCTGCACAAGGAGACATTCCAGCTCCTGCTCGAATATGCCCGCGCCTATGGTTCCGGCAGCATTACCGACGCGGAAGCTTCGAGGATGGTCGACCTCTATCGGGGATTGCAGGAGAAACAGCTGGCCGTGCTGCACCGGTACGTGCAGGAAGTGGCCGAGAAGATGTCACCTCGGCGGGCCATGCGCTTCCTGCAGATCGAAGCGCAGCTGGACGCGCTGGAGGCGTTGCAGATCGGCAAGCAGGTTCCGCTGATCAATTGAGTTTCACGGCACCGGCCGCGTCCATGCCTGGGCGAGTTCCGCATCGCCCAGGCGCATCGTTTTGCTCAGCGTGCCGAGCGAAGCCGCCGCCACAGCGTGGTCCGGCTGATCCCGAGCCGACGCGCAGCCTCGTCAAGGCTGCCCTGGCAGCTGTCCAGCGTCTCCTGTATGTAGCGCAACTGCGCGGTTTTGCCGATGGCGTGCAAATCCTTTGTGCGCGATGGCTCTTTCCGGGACCTGGGCTGAGGCTGGCCTTCGAATAGCTCGGGCAGCACGCGAGCCAGGTAATGCTCATCCACGCCGTGCTCATGGAAGATTTCGCTGGCGGAGAGCATCGCCCGTTCGATGACATTCTCCAGTTCCCTGACGTTTCCGGGCCAGGAATGGCGGACGAGGTAGGGTAGCAGGAGCGTCGTTATGCCTGCGGCACCCGGTGGCTGGCCCTGGACCAGCAGGCGCTGGCTGATTCCCTGGCAAATCAGAGGAATGTCCTCGGGCCGCTCGCGCAGGGGCGTGGTCTGCAAGCGCAGGATATTCAGCCGGTAATACAGGTCGGTGCGAAACTCGCGATCCTTCATGGCGGCCCCCAGGTCCTTGTGGGTGGCGGCGACGATGCGCACGTCGATGGAGATCGGCTCGGTGCCGCCCAGGCGCAAGACCTCTCGCTCCTGCAATACACGAAGGAGGCGAGTCTGCAGCGACACAGGCATGTCGCCGATCTCGTCGAGGAACAGCGTGCCACGGTGCGCCGCCTCGAACAGGCCGGGCTTGCCGCCTTTGCGCGAACCGCTGAAGGCGCTTTCCTCGTAGCCGAACAGTTCGCTTTCCAGTAGCGACTCGGGAAACGCCGCGCAGTTGATGGCGACGAAAGGCCCGTGCCGGCGAGGGCTCTCGTTATGGATCCCTTGGGCGAGCAGTTCCTTGCCGGTGCCGCTTTCGCCAGTGATCAGGATGGTCGAATGGCTGGCGGCAAAGCGCTTGGCCAGTTGCAACATCTCACGGTTGGCCTTGCTCGCGCCGTTGAGTTGTTCGAGCCGGTAACGCGCGGTGAAGGCACCTGGACGGCGAGTGGAGCGGATGCGTTGATCCGCGCGCTGCACGGCGGTGATGTCCTGGCAGGTGAGCACCAGGCCGGTACGCTCGCCATTCTCCAGGATCGGCAGGAGATTGCTGACCACGGCGTGCGAGCCCAGCCGGATCACCCGGTTTTCCTCGCCACCGCCATCCTCTAGCGCCTGTTGCAGGTCAAGCTCCGGGCATAGCTGCTGTAACGGTCGACCCAGAGCCGAGCTGACCGGCAACTCCAGCAACTGGGCAAGGGCAGGGTTGAGCGATTGCACCACACCCTGGTTGTCGACCGCTGCCACACCGCTTGGAATGTGTTGCAGCACCGCGTCCAGATGCCGCCGCTTGGCGATCTCCAGGCGCTGGCTGTCGAGGACTCCCATGGCTTCCTCGAGCGCCTTGCGCGCAGTGTCTTCGCTCAGCGACAGCACGCCGTGCAGGCCTGCCTGTTCCGCCAGCTCCACCACCGTCGACGAACCGATGATGCTGCGGCAACCCAGCCGGGCTACCTCCAGGACGGCCTGGCGAGCCTCTTCCAGGGTGGTGTAGGCGACCTGGTGAACCTGCACCGTGAACAGCGTTCGCATGGCTTGCAGGTCCCGGTCGATGCGGTTGTAGCTGAGCAGGGCGACATGGGAGGAGTGTTCGCGGGCTTGCTCCAGCGCACGCAACAGGTCTCCGCCGCCAACACGCATCGTCAGAACCGGACGTGCCAGGTGTCTACGCAGGTAGGCGGCAGTGGCGCCAGCACAGACGAACACGTCGGCCTTGCCGCGCTGTTCGAGATCGCGGGCGGTTTGCAGGGCTTCGGATACCGAGGTGTCGAGCACCTCGATATGGACGTCCGGGTAGCCCGCCGCCAGGCCGGCCACCAGGCTGGCGAGGCGACTGCGCTGCCGAGGTCGTTGAAGGTGACTGACCAGCACGACGACCTGGGAAAGGGGAGGACGCATGTCGAGACCTGTTCAGGATTGAATTGTTTCGATACTGAATCAGTTCGTTGCAAAAGTGAAACCCGGATTGCTTCGTCGAGCGCCATGGAAAAACCTGGCGCCAGAGAGCGCGCGGGTTACAGGCATATCCCGAAAATTGGCCCAGGCGTTGCTAAAGCTGTCTGACAACATGACTACAGGCAGGCCCTACAACCCCATGAGCACTCCTCCTACGACCGTACGGGACGGCGAGACATTCGTGGCCCCGGACGACCAGCCACTGGTCGAGTTCATCCGCGAGCACGCCGCAGCGAAGCGGGTGGTCATCCAGGCACGCCAGCGCCTGAGCGGCGGCGCCATCCAGGAAAACTGGCTGCTGGACCTGCTGATCGAAGGCGGCCCCTGGGCTGGCGCCCGGCGTTGGGTGCTGCGCAGCGATGCGCTTTCCGCGCTACCCGCCAGCCTTGACCGCGAACAGGAGTTCGCGGTGCTGCAAGTGGTTCATCAGGCCGGTGTGAAAGTACCGCGCCCGCTGTGGCTGTGCCGCGATATGCGCGTGCATGGGCGGGTGTTCTTCCTGATGGAGTACGTGCCGGGTGTCGCCGCCGGTCGCTTGCTCAGCGCTGGCGCCGGCACCCAGGGCCGGGCGCAGTTGGCGGCGCAGCTTGGCGCCAACCTGGCGCGCCTGCATCAGGTTCGCCCGCCGTGCGCCGCGCTGGATTTCCTGCCGATGCCAACCCGCTCACCGGCCTTGGCGACCATCGACGCCTATCGCCACTACCTCGACACCCTCGCCGATGCCTATCCGGTGCTGGAGTGGGGCCTGCGCTGGTGCGAGCTGCACGCACCGCGCAACAGCATCCTGTGTCTGTTGCACCGTGACTACCGCACCGGCAACTACCTGGCCAGCGAACAGGGACTCGAAGCCGTACTCGACTGGGAGTTCACCGGCTGGGGCGACCCGTGCGAGGACCTAGGCTGGTTCACCGCCCGCTGCTGGCGCTTCACCCGCCCAGACCTCGAGGCCGGCGGTATCGGCCAACTGGAGGACTTCCTGGGGGGCTACCACGAGGTGTCTCCGCTGCGTATCGAGCGCAGCCAACTGCACTACTGGCAGGTCATGGCCACCCTGCGCTGGGCGGTGATCGCCCTGCAGCAAGGCCAGCGCCACCTGTCCGGCGAAGAGCCGTCCATTGAGCTGGCACTGACCGCACGACTGCTGCCGGAGCTTGAACTCGACATCCTGCACATGACCGGAGCCGAAGCGCCATGACCCAGCCCGATGCCCATGAACTGCTCGTCATCGCTCGCTCGACGCTTCTGGAGCAACTGCTGCCAGCGCTGCCCGGCGAGCTGCGTTACCCGGCCCTGATGATCGCCAATGCCATGGCCATCGCAGCCCGCGAAAGCCGCCTGGGGGCTCTGGCCGAGGACCAGGAGCGGACACGTCTGGCCGCCTTGGTCGACGAGACGCCCGCAGCCTTGCCCGACCTGCGCCGCCAACTGGCACGGGCCATTCGCCTGGGCAGCCATGACGCCCCGCAAAACCATAGAACCCTGGTCGAGACATTGCGCCAGGTCACCCTCGCCCGATTGGCCATCAGCAATCCCAAGGCCTTGCCCTGAACGGCGTCAGCCATCTCATTCCCGACAGACAAGCACCCAGAAGGACAACCATGAACTTCACCCTCCCGGACGAACTGCTCGCCTTGCAGGCCAAGACCCGAGACTTCATCGCCGAACAGGTCATCCCGTTCGAGAACGACCCCCGCCAGGACAGCCACGGCCCCAGCGACGCCCTGCGCCAGGACCTGGTGGCCCGTGCCCGCGCCGCCGGCTTGCTGACACCCCACGCCAGCCGCGAAATGGGCGGCCTGGCGCTGAGCCACGTGGCCAAGGCGATCGTCTTCGAAGAGGCCGGCTACTCGCCGCTGGGCCCGGTGGCGCTGAACATCCATGCCCCGGACGAAGGCAACATCCACCTGATGGACGTGGTCGCCACCGAGGCGCAGAAAGACCGCTGGTTGCGCCCGCTGGTCCAGGGCCATGCCCGTTCCTGCTTCGCCATGACCGAGCCTGCGCCAGGCTCCGGCTCGGACCCTTCGATGCTGCGCACCACCGCCACCCGCGATGGCGACGACTACCTGATCAATGGCCGCAAGTGGCTGATCACCGGCGCAGAAGGCGCCGACTTCGGCATCGTCATGGCGCGCATGGAGGATGGTACGGCGACCATGTTCCTGACCGACATGAAACGCGACGGCATCATCCATGAGCGTCAGCTGGACTCGCTGGACAGCTGCTTCACCGGTGGCCACGGGCAGCTGCGTTTCGACAACCTGCGTATTCCGGCGAGCGATGTGCTCGGCGAGATCGGCAAGGGGTTCCGGTATGCCCAGGTGCGCCTGGCGCCGGCGCGGCTCACCCACTGCATGCGCTGGCTGGGCGCCGCGCGTCGCGCCCACGACATCGCCTGCGACTATGCGCGCACCCGCGACGCCTTCGGCAAGCCGCTGGGCGAGCACCAGGGTGTGGGCTTCATGCTGGCCGACAACATGATGGACCTGCACGTGGTGCGCCTGGCGGTGTGGCACTGCGCCTGGGTGCTCGACCAGGGCCGGCGGGCCAATGTCGACTCCAGCATGGCCAAGGTGATCAGCGCCGAGGCGTTGTGGCGGGTGGTCGATCGTTGCGTCCAGGTACTGGGCGGGCGCGGGGTGACCGGAGACACCGTGGTGGAGCGGATCTTCCGCGACATTCGCCCGTTCCGCATCTATGACGGCCCGAGCGAGGTGCACCGCATGAGCCTGGCGAAGAAACTGCTCGACCAGCGCCTGGAGGCCCGCTGATGCAGCCGAACCTGACCCGACTGTTCGCCCTCGACGGGCGCCGCGCCCTGGTGACCGGAGCCTCCAGCGGCCTGGGCCGCCACTTCGCCATGACCCTGGCCGCCGCAGGCGCCGAGGTAGTGGTGACTGCCAGGCGCCAGGCGCCGCTGCAGGCACTGGTGGAGGCCATCGAGGTGGCGGGAGGGCGGGCGCAGGCCTTTGCCCTCGATGTGACCTGCCGTGAGGATATCTGCCGGGTGCTCGATGCCGCCGGCCCGCTGGATGTGCTGGTCAACAATGCGGGGGTGAGCGACAGCCAGCCCTTGCTGGCCTGCGACGATCAAAGCTGGGACCGCGTGCTCGACACCAACCTCAAGGGCGCCTGGGCGGTGGCCCAGGAAAGCGCCAGGCGCATGGTCGCGGCGGGGAAGGGCGGCAGCCTGATCAATGTCACTTCGATCCTCGCCAGCCGTGTGGCCGGCGCCGTCGGCCCCTACCTGGCGGCCAAGGCCGGCCTGGCCCACCTGACCCGCGCCATGGCGCTGGAGTTGGCGCGCCATGGCATCCGGGTGAACGCCCTGGCGCCCGGCTACGTGATGACCGACCTGAACGAGGCCTTCCTGGCCAGCGAGGCCGGCGACAAGTTGCGCTCGCGTATCCCCAGCCGCCGCTTCAGCGTGCCGGCGGACCTGGACGGCGCCTTGCTGCTGCTCGCCGGCGATGCCGGGCGGGCCATGAGCGGCGCCGAGATCGTGGTCGATGGCGGCCACCTGTGCAGCAGCCTGTAACGCGCCCTGGCGCAATAACAACAAGAACAGGAGGTATGTATGTGCGTGCAAGACCCGAGCAATGTGTCGATGAGGTGGCTGCCATGATGGTTCCGACCCTCGAGCACGAGCTTGCTCCCAACGAAGCCAACCATGTCCCGCTGTCGCCGCTGTCGTTCCTCAAGCGTGCCGCGCAGGTGTACCCGCAGCGCGATGCGGTGGTCTATGGCGCAAGGCGCTACAGCTACCGCCAGTTGCACGAGCGCAGTTGCGCCCTGGCCAGTGCCCTGGAGCGGGTCGGCGTACAAGCGGGCGAGCGGGTGGCGATACTGGCGCCGAATATCCCGGAAATGCTCGAGGCCCACTATGGCGTACCCGGTGCCGGGGCGGTGCTGGTATGCATCAACATTCGCCTGGAGGCACGCAGCATCGCCTTCATCCTGCGCCACTGCGCGGCCAGGGTGCTGATCTGCGACCGTGAGTTCGGTGCCGTGGCCCAGCAGGCGCTGGCCATGCTCGATGCGCCGCCCTTGCTGGTGGGCATCGACGATGATCAGGCCGAGCGAGCCGACCTCGCCCACGACCTGGACTATGAGGCGTTTCTGGCCCAGGGCGACCCGGGGCGGCCGCTGAGTGCGCCGCAGAACGAATGGCAGTCGATCGCCATCAACTACACCTCCGGCACCACGGGGGATCCCAAGGGCGTGGTCCTGCATCACCGCGGCGCCTACCTCAACGCCTGCGCCGGCGCGCTGATCTTCCAGTTGGGGCCGCGCAGCGTCTACCTGTGGACCTTGCCGATGTTCCACTGCAACGGCTGGAGCCATACCTGGGCGGTGACGCTGTCCGGTGGCACGCACGTATGCCTGCGCAAGGTCCAGCCAGATGCGATCCACGCTGCGATTGCCGAGCATGCGGTGAGCCACCTGAGCGCCGCGCCGGTGGTGATGTCGATGCTGATCCATGCCGAGCATGCCAGCGTCCCTGCCGTGCCGGTATCGGTGATCACCGGCGGCGCCGCGCCGCCCAGCGCGGTCATCGCCGCCATGGAAGCACGCGGCTTCAGCATCACCCACGCCTACGGCATGACCGAAAGCTACGGCCCCAGCACCCTGTGCCTGTGGCAGCCGGGGGTCGACGAATTGCCGCTGGAGGCCCGGGCCCAGTTCATGAGCCGCCAGGGCGTCGCCCACCCGATGCTCGAGGAGGCCACGGTGCTGGATACCGACACCGGCCGTCCGGTCCCGGCCGACGGCCGCACCCTTGGCGAACTGGTAGTGCGGGGCAACACCGTGATGAAAGGCTACCTGCACAACCCCGAGGCCACCCGTGCCGCGTTGGCCGACGGCTGGTTGCACACCGGCGACCTGGCCGTGCTGCACCCGGACGGCTACGTGGAAATCAAGGACCGGGCCAAGGACATCATCATTTCCGGCGGCGAGAACATCAGCTCGCTGGAGATCGAGGAAGTGCTCTACCAGCACCCCGAGGTGGTCGAGGCCGCGGTGGTGGCGCGCCCGGATTCGCGCTGGGGCGAGACACCCCACGCGTTCGTCGCCTTGCGGGCGGATGCCTTACCCAGAACCACGGGTGACGATCTGGTCCGCTGGTGCCGCGAGCGCCTGGCGCACTTCAAGGCACCGCGGCATGTGACGCTTACCGAACTGCCCAAGACCGCCACCGGCAAGATCCAGAAGTTCGTCCTGCGCGAGTGGGCCCGGCAGGAGGAGGAGGCCGGCGACGCCGGCCGCTGATGGCGCTGCCGCACCCGCATATTCCATAACAATAACTAGGTTGCCCGAGGTGTCCCATGTCCAGCCTGCTATACGCGCGTATCCGCGCCAGTGCCCGGTTCCAGCAACTGGTGGCGCGCCGAAACCGTTTCACCCTGAGCCTGCTCCTGCTGATCCTGGCCACGTTCCACGGCTACATCGCGCTGGTATCGTTCTGCCCCGAGCTGATTGCCAGGCGTCTGGCGCAGGGCTCGAACATGACCTTCGGCGTCGCGGCCGGCGTGTTCCTGTTCGTGTTTTTCTGTGCCTTGTCGGCGCTCTATGTGTACCGCGCCAACGGCGAATTCGATCGCCTGACCCAGGCTCTGGTCGCTGGGCTGGAAGAGGAGCAGGGCGCATGAAGAAGCTCCTTCCCCTGGCGTTGTCGCTGCACTCCGGCCTGCTGTTGGCCTCGCCCGCGTTGGACGCTGGCCAGCGCCAGCCGCTCAACCTGCATGCCATCGGCATGTTCATGGTGTTCGTGCTGTTCACCCTGTGCATCACCTGGTGGGCGGCGCGACGGACCCATTCGACGGCGGATTTCTATAGCGCCGGTGGCGGTATCCGGGGCTGGCAGAACGGCCTGGCGCTGGCCGGCGACTACATGTCCGCCTCCACGCTGCTGGGAATCACCGCGCTCATCTACAGCTCCGGGATGGATGGCTACATCTATCTCATCGCCTTCTTCGCGGGCTGGCCGGTACTGCTGCTATTGATGACCGAGCGGCTGCGCAACCTGGGCCGCTTCACCTTCGCCGACATCACCTCGTACCGTCTCGACCAGGGCAAGGTGCGCACCATGGCCGCCATCGGATCGCTGACCGTGGTGTGTTTCTACCTGGTGGCGCAGATGGTCGGGGCCGGGCAGTTGATCAGGCTGCTGTTCGGCCTGGACTACCAGATCGCCCTGGTGATCGTCGGTGCGCTGATGATGCTGTATGTGACCTTCGGCGGTATGGTGGCAACCACCTGGGTGCAGATCGTCAAGGCATTCCTGCTGCTGGTCGGCGGCTCGCTGGTGCTGTTCCTGGCGATGCGCGAATTCGACTTCAGCTATGACAGGCTGGTCAGCCAGGCGATGGATAGCCATGCCCTGGGCGAACGCCTGCTGGCCCCTGGTGGCTTGCTGGCCGACCCGTTGACCGCGCTATCGCTGAGCCTGGGGCTGGTGTTCGGCACCGCCGGGCTGCCGCACATCCTGATGCGTTTTTTCACCGTCGGCGATGCCCGGGAGGCGCGCAAGTCGGTGCTCTACGCCACCGGGTTCATCGGCTACTTCTTCAATGTCATTTTCCTGCTGGGCCTGGCGTCGATCGTGATCGTCAGCCAGCAGCCCCGGTTCTTCGAGGGCGGGGAAGCGGGAGGCAAGCTGCTGGGCGGGGGCAACATGGTGGTCATGCACCTGGCCCAGGCAGTGGGAGGCAACCTGCTGCTGGGCTTCCTCTCCGCCGTGACCTTCGCCACCATCCTGGCCGTGGTGTCAGGCCTGGCCCTGGCCGGGGCGTCCGCCATCGCCCATGACCTGTATGCGCGGGTGATCATGAAGGGCGCGGCCAGCGAGGCGCAGGAGCTGCGGGTAACCAAGCTGGCAACCCTGGGCCTTGGCTTGGTGGCGATAGCCCTGGGCATCGTGTTCGAGAACATCAACGTGGCCTTCATGGTCGCCCTGGCCTTTGGCATCGCCGCTTCGGCCAACTTCCCGGTGCTGTTCCTGTCGATGTTCTGGTCGGGGCTGACCACCCGTGGCGCGTTGGCCGGTGGCTACGTCGGGTTGCTCAGCGCCATGGGCTTCGTGGTTTTCTCCAGGCTGGTGTGGGTGGATGTGTTGCACTTCGCCGAGCCGCTGTTCCCCTATACCCAGCCTGCGCTGTTCTCCATGCCGTTGGCGTTCCTGGTGGCGTATGGCGTTTCCCGCCTGGACCGGACCAAGCGGGCCATGGCGGAAAGGGAAGCCTTCGCCGACCAGTACGTACGAGGCCAGACCGGCCTTGGCGCCAGCGGAGCCATAGACCACTGAGACGCACACGGTCGCTGTCGAACGGGTGGCAGCGACCGCATGGCAGGCTTTGAGGCTGTCTGTCGCCCGAGGCCTGGCTAGTGCCCCCGGAAGATGTCTCCGATACCGACGGTGGGGTAGTGCTCCATGCGCTGAGCCGTCCCGCGGTTGACGACGGAAGGCTTCGAAAACAGTGCACTCAGGAAGATGACCAGTACAAGGACAGCCAGTAGAAAACCGAATCGGCGCATATGATTCTCCAGCGATTTTTTATAGTTGTTGTCTTCGGGCGCTATCCACGTGGACCTTAGAAGCGCAGCACAGTCACTGTCCCGCCGCGCTTGCGGTGTCGCATTCGCGGGCGAACAGGCGGGTGACGGCTACGATGTCCTGGTCGCCATAGCCCATGGCTGCCGCGCGTTGCACGGCCTGGCACAGCGCGTCGAAGACCGGCGTCCAGGCCCCTTGTGCGTGCAGGGCTCCGGCGATATGGGCGAAGGCCTGGGCATGCACATCGAGCCTCGCCTGATCGCCTGCGAAATCCTGCGCTTCCAGCCGACGGACCGCTTCCTCGAGTGCATCGGCGACGAAAAAGCGCGACGTGTCGAGCATGAGCCGAGCGGTCTTCGAAGGCGGCAGGCCGAAGTGGACACCAGCCCCCACGGCCTCGAAGAAAGCCACCATCGCGGCAAACGCATGCGCGTGGAGCACGGTGGCGAAGGCCAATGCTTCGTCCCAGGGGAGGAACGTCGTATGACCGGCAAGCCCCTCAAGCAGCGCCCGATGCCGTTCGAAGGCCTCAGGATCACCGGTATGAATGCTGTGGCTTTCGCGACGACCAACGTTGCGCGGGTAGGCCACGATCATCCCTTTGACGTAATGGCCGCCCGCGCGGTTGACGAGACTCTGAAGCGCCAGGCCCTCGTCCCGGGCGTTGGTCGTGTAATCGACGATCGTACGGTTGGCCAGCGCCTGCATCACACCTGGCATCCCGAGCACCTCGTGGGTCGCCTGGTTGTCCAGGAGCACGAAGATCGTGGCCGGGCTTGCAGCCAGCGCGGCTTCGGCGCTCTCGCACAGGTGAGCGCCAGCGGCGACGAGCGCCGCGGCCTTGCCGGGTGAGCGGTTCCAGATCGCCACGCGCCTGCCTTGCCTGAGCAACGCTTGGGCCATGATGGTTCCCATGGCTCCGAGCCCGATCACGGACACTTCGAACTCGAAGCTTTCATCATTGTGTTCACGCACGCTCGAGGTCTCCTGATTATTGTTCTGGCTGATGTCCAACAGGTCTCCGGCCTGCGCTTCAACACAGGCCGAAGGAGACCCTGGCAGCTATTCGCCCAGCGCTGCCGCGACCGACTCGCCGAAGGCCCTGAGGCCGTCTTCGAGTTGGTCGGTCGGAGTGTTCAGCGGTGGCATCAGCTTGATGATTTCGCCATTCGGGCCGCAGCGGTCGACCAGCACGCCCGCTTGCAGCACGCGCTGCTGGGCGTCCTTGGCGACCTCGACGTTGCCGCGGCCGAAATCGATGCCGGCGATCATGCCGCGACAACGCGCGGACGCGACGCCTGGAATTTCCGCAAAGCCGGCAACTGCGCGCTCCATGGCCGCGCAGTTGTCGGCCAGCAATTTCAGGAACTGCTCATCGTGCCAATAGCTGAGCGCGATGCGGGCGGTCAGGAACGCCAACTGGTTGCCGCGGAAGGTGCCGATGTGATCGCCCGGTTGCCATACATCCAGCCCGGCACGAAGCAACACGATCGCCATCGGCAGGCCGAAGCCGCCGATCGATTTGGCGCAGGTGATCAGGTCCGGCACCACCCCGGAGCGCTCGAAGCCGAAGAAGTCGCCGGTGCGGCCGCAACCGGCCTGGATCTCGTCGCAGATAAGCAGCACGCCGTGGTCGGTGGTCCACTTGCGCAAGCGTTGCAGCCATTGGTTGGAAGCCGGGTAGACGCCGGCCTGGATCTGCACCGACTCGACGATCACCGCCGCCGGCAGCTCCGAGCCGCTGCCCTGGTCGTTGGCCAGGCGCTCGAGGAAGCCAATGCTGTCGAATTCGCCATAGGGGCTGTCTTCGTAGGGCACGAACACCACGTCGGTGGAAAGCCCGGGGCCACGGCGAGTGCGGTTGCCGGTGACGGCCAGGGCGCCGGCGGTCATGCCGTGGTAAGCCCCGTAGAACGATACGACCTTGGTACGCCCAGTCGCCTTGCGCGCCAGCTTCAACGCCGCCTCGACGGCGTCGGCACCGGTCGGGCCGGTGAACTGGACCTTGTAGTCCCAGCCGCGTGGCTTGAACAGGTCGCGCTCGATCGCTTCCAGGAACTGGCGCTTGGTGGTGGTGTGCAGGTCGAGGGCGTGGGTCACGCCGTTGGCCGACAGATACGCGATCAGCGCATCGCGCATGCGCGGGTCGTTGTGGCCATAGTTCAGAGCGCCGGCGCCGGCGAAGAAGTCCAGGTATTCGCGGCCATCTTCGCTGCGGATCCTGCTGCCTTGGGCGGTATCGAACACTAGGGGCAAGTCGCGGCAGTACATCCGCACGTTGGACTCGAGCCTTTCGAACGTCTCGATGTTGTTCATGCAAACCTCTTGAAAAATGATCTGGGTAGTCCGGGGTGTGGGCGGTCAGTGCTTGAACATCACGTGGCGCACCACGGTGTAGTCTTCCAGGCCGTACATCGACAGGTCCTTGCCGTAGCCGGACAGCTTGACCCCGCCGTGGGGCATTTCGCTGACCAGCATGAAGTGGGTGTTGACCCAGGTGCAGCCGTATTGCAGGCGGGCGGCCAGGCGATGAGCGCGCCCCACATCGGCGGTCCATACCGAAGACGCCAGGCCGTAGTCGGAGTCGTTCGCCCAAGCCAGCGCCTGGGCTTCATCCTCGAACGACGAGACGGTCACCACCGGGCCGAAGATCTCGCGGCGCATCACCTCATCCTCCTGCGTAGCGCCGGCCAGGACCGTCGGCTCGAAGAAGAAGCCGGCACCCTCGGCGCGCTTGCCGCCGGTGACCACTTCGATGTGCGGCAACTCCCTGGCCCGGTTCACGAACCCCTCGACACGCTCCAGATGCTCCTTGGTGATCAGCGGTCCCATCTCGGTCGCCGGATCGTCCGGCAGCCCGCACCGGATGCTGGATACGGCCTCGCCGAGCTTGCGAACGAACTCCTGGTAGACCCCTTTCTGCACATAGAGGCGGCACGCGGCGGTACAGTCCTGGCCGGCGTTGTAGAAGCCGAAGGCGCGGATGCCTTCGACGGCGGCGTCGATGTCGGCATCGTCGAAGATCAGTACAGGAGCCTTGCCCCCCAACTCCATGTGCATGCGTTTCACGCTCTCGGCCGTACCTTCGATGATCCGGCTGCCGGTGCGCACGGAGCCGGTCAGCGACACCATGCGCACCTGGGCATGGCTGGTCAGCGGCTCACCCACCGAGGCACCTCGACCGTGGACGATGTTGACCACGCCGGCGGGGAAGATCTCGGCAAGCAGCTCGCCCAGTTTCAAGGTACTCAGCGGCGTGTGCTCCGACGGTTTCAGCACCACGGTGTTGCCGCCGGCCAATGCCGGGCCGAGTTTCCACGCTGCCATCAACAACGGATAGTTCCACGGCGCGATGGAGGCGACCACGCCCACCGCGTCGCGGCGGATCATCGAGGTATGCCCCGCGACGTACTCTCCCGCCGCCGAGCCCTGCAGGCAGCGCACGGCGCCGGCGAAGAAACGGAACACGTCCGATACGGCGGGCAGTTCGTCCAGCAGCACGGCGTTGAAAGGCTTGCCGCAGTTGTCCGCCTCCAGGCGAGCGAACACGTGCGCCTGGGCATCGATGCGCTCGGCGAGCTTGAGCAGCAGGGCCGCGCGATCCTTGGGCGGCGTTTGCGACCAGGCGTCGAAGGCCGCATCCGCGCTCTGCACCGCGGCATGGACCTGGGCACCGCTGGCCTCGGTAATTCGCACCAGGACGTTGCCCTGGGACGGGTTGTACACCGCGTGGCTCTCGCCTTCGCCGGCCACCAGGGCACCATTGATCAGAAGTTTGGTTTGCATATCGATTCTCGCCATTGAAGGGCAGGCTCGAAGCCGGCCTTGTGGTTGTTGTCAGAGCGTTCGATAGAAGGGTGGTCGCTACGCCAGCGCGTCGGGCTCCGGGTTGCGGAAGAAGCTGGTCCGGCAAGCGAGATAGACCGCCCCCAGGCCCAGCCAGCTACAGCCCATGATCAGCGCGTCTTTATCCAGGCTGACCAGCATCCACCCGGCCGTGACCAGGCCAACGAGCGGGCAGAGCACCCCGCGCAGCAAGCCCGCCCCGTCTCCGAGGCGGGTATCGAAGGAGAGCCGCAACGCGCAAAGGTTGACTGCGCTGAAGGCGAGAAACGCGCCGAAATTGACCAGGGACGTCGCGGTGGCGATCGTCAGGGCAAAACCCGCGCAGCCGAAAATGCCGCAGAGCAGAATGTTGAAGGCCGGGGTCTTGTAGCGAGGATGCAGGACACCGAACAGCTTGCGCGGCAGTTGGTTGTCCCGCCCCAGGGCGTACAGCAGCCGGCCCACGCTGGCCTGGAACGACATGCCTGCGGCGAAGTGGGCGATGATGATCCCCGCCAGGACCACGGCGAAGAACAGGTCGCCGCCGATCATGCGGGCGATCTCGAAGGCGGCGCCGTCCACATGCTCGAAGGCGGGGGAGGGGTGCGCCAGGTACATGAAGTACGACGAGCCGACGTAGACCGAACCGCCGATCAATGCGACCAGCAGGATCGCGCGCGGCAGTGTCCGGCCCGGGTCGCGGGTCTCCTCGCTGAGCGTGGACAGCGCGTCGAAGCCCAGGAACGAGTACGCGGCAATGGCGGCGCCGGCCATGCTGGTGGCGAAAGACACGTCCGGGTTGAAGAACGGCTTGGCCGACAGCAGCCCGCCAGGGCCGTTGGCCGCGACGATGTAGTGCACGCACAGGCCGATGAACACGACGATGATGGCCAGTTGCGCGACCATCAACAGCACGTTGAAGCGGTTGGCGACCTGGATGCCCAGGATATTAAGCAGCGAGGTGGAGACGATGAAGCCGATGATCCACACCCATTGCGGCACCTCTGGAAAGGCCATGTTGAGGTAGCTGGCGCCGAGCAGCCAGATCAGCATCGGGATGAAGAAGTAATCGAGCAGGGCGGCCCAGCCCACCATGAAGCCGAGGTTCGCGCTCAGCATCTTGCGGGTATAGGTGTAGGCCGAACCGGCGACCGGGAACACCCTGACCAGCCGGCCATAGCTCAAGGCCGTGAACACTACGCCGATTGCCGCGATCAGGTAGGCCATCGCAGTGGTGTTGCCGCTGGCCTGCGTGATCACGCCATAGGTGCCGAACACGATCAACGGAGCGAGGAACGCCAGACCGAACAGCAGAACGGAAAACGGACCCAGCGTGCGCTTCAATGAAGCGCCGGCGATTGATTCGCTCATGACAGGCCTCCTTCACGCTACGTAGTGGTAAGCGGCGGCGACGATTTCACGGTAGGTTTCCACCGTCATTTGCTTGGCATTGCTGCCGTCGGAGAAATTCTTCTTCGACTTTTCGGCGATGCTCAGGAAGTCTTCCTCGCGCACGCCTTTCACCTCGGCGAAGCGGGGGATGCCCAGGTCCTTGCTCATCTGGAACAGGTAGCCAACGGCGGCCTCGGCGGCCTCGGCCGGCGAGAGGTTGGGGTCGATACCCAATGCGTAGGCGACCTGCGCGTGGCGGGTGATGTCGGCGTCGCGGTTATGGCCGAACACGAAGGGCAGGAAGATCGCGTTGCCCACGCCGTGTGGCGTGTCGTACATGCCACCGATGGCTTCGGAAATGCAGTGCACGCTGCCGACGTCCGCGTTACCGAAGGCCATGCCGGCGATCAGGCTGGCCACCAGCATTTGCTCGCGTGCATGCAGGTTGCCCGGCTCCAGTACGGCGGGCCTGAGGTATTGGCTGATCAGGCGGATGGCATGCAGCGCCAGCCCGTCGCTGATCGGATTCGACACACGGCAGGTGTAGGCTTCGATGGCGTGGGTGAGGGCATCCATGCCGGTTGCGGCGGCAATCGATGCAGGCAGCGTGTCGAGAATGCGGGAGTCGAGCAATGCCAGAACGGGGCCCACCCGGTAGTCCTGGACGCTCATCTTGAAATGCCGGGCGGTATCGGTGATCACCGAGAAACAGGTCACTTCGCTGCCGGTTCCGGCGGTGGTCGGGATGGCGACGATAGGCGGGATGGCGTGCCTGAGGGTGAAAGAGCCCTCGTAGTCTTCGATCCGACCCTCGTGGGTCAGCAGCAGGCTGATCGCCTTGGCCGCGTCCATCGCGCTGCCGCCGCCGATGGCCAGCAGGCCTTGGATACCTTTGCCGCGATACAGCTGCGCCGCCTGGTTGATGTCTTCGCTGCGAGGGTTTGCCTTGACGTCCGATATCTCGTCGAACGCGATCTCCCACTCATTCAGGCTGGCATACACGCCATTCAACAGGCCTGCGGCCTTTACCCCGGCGTCCGTCACGATCAGCACATGCGCCATGCCGAGTTCCCGCAGGTATTCGCCGGTGCGCTCACGCAGGTCGGGTCCCATCACGACTTTGGCGGGGAGTAAGAACTTGAATTCCATACGTACCTCTTGCTCGATTTTTGTCGTTGTTGAACGGCAGTGGAGGAATTCACGCGCAGGGCGAACCAACGGCTCCGGCGTGTGATGCATGGCTCTGCGGTCGAGAATCAACCGGGAACCTTTTTGTCTTATGTGGGCCTGGATAAGCACGAACTTCGAAAAGCCCCATGCAAGTCCCGAGGTGTAAAAAGAGGGGCGGCACCCACCCGCCCCTGAAGGGATGTTCCGTACTAATGCATTTGGCCTGCGAGCAGGGAAAGCAGCGTTCCTGTCAGGCAGGCGGGGAAGTCATGCCCCATTCCCGGCAACAGCACCAAGCGTGCCCTGGGAATGGCCGCCGCCGTGGCGAAGCCTCCGCTGGTGGCGACCATGAGGTCTTTCTCAGCATGGATGACCAGCGTGTTGCAGCGAATTCGCTGGAGTTCCTGCGTTCGGTCGCCCGAGTTGATGATGGCGCCGATCTGCCTCGCCATCCCGAGGTTGCTCGCTTCCCCGCCGCCTCGCTCCCAGGCTTGCATGGCGTAGTCGCGATGGGCCTGCTCGTCCCATTCCAGCGTCGTACCGACGGAACGCATGATCTCCACATAGTCGCGAACGCTCTCCCGCTGGTTCCGGGGAGGACGCCGGAGAAGCTGCAAGATGGTCTTGAACGCTGGCTGGCCTACTCGCAGCGATCCTGTCGTCGAGAAGATGGACGCCAGGCTCATGACTCGCTGCGGATAACGAGCGGCAAGTGTCTGGGCGATCATGCCGCCCATCGACATCCCTACGACGTGCGCCGCACCCAGGCGCAGGCCATCCATGAGGCCGATCACATCGTCGGCCATGTCGCCCAGGTCATACCCCGCAGTCGGTTTGCGGAAGAACTGTTGCAGGGTCGTGGGCGGGGTGACCTCGGTGAAGAAAGACCTGCCCGAGTCACGGTTGTCCAGCGTGATCACGCGCAGGCCCCGCTCGACCAGGCCGGCGATGAGCGCTTCAGGCCAGTAGATCAATTGCAGCCCCAGGCCGACGATGAGGATGACCGCAGGCGCGGTTTCCGGACCGTGGCTGCGATAGCAGAGGCTACGCTTGCCCGGTAGCTCGCAGAACCGATCCGCAGTCATCGCCCGCCGCCCTGAGTCTGAAGCGCCACGCTTCTGTGCAGGTAGGCGTCAGGCACCGTGCTGAACCGGAGGCATTCGTCGGCGACCTTCCCTCGGCGCAAAAGCTTGATGTCACGGAAGTAATCCATCGACATCACCCAGGGCTCACGAGGCCCCTGGCGCGGCATGCTATCCAATGCCCGCTGGACATATCCGGCCCCGAAATCCAGCAGGGGACGGGTTTCGACACCATCCGGCGCCTTCGGCTCGCAGACGTTATGGCCCTGGCTGTCCATGAAGCCCAGCAAGCGACAGAAGTGGTCGCACAGCAGGCATACTTTCAGCGTCCAGGATGAGTTGGTATAGCCCACCGCAAAGGCAAAATTGGGTACGCCGGAAAGCATCGTGCCCTTGTACGCCAGCGTCTGGCTCAACACTACCGGCTCGCCATCCTTGTGCAGGGCGATACCGCCGAACAACTGCACGTTCAGACCGGTGGCCGTGATGATGATATCGGCCTTCAGTTCCGTGCCGGACTTGAGCAAGACACCGGACTCGGTAAAGCGCTCGATATGGTCGGTAACGACCGAGGCTTTACCTGCACTGATGGCCTTGAAAAGATCGCCTTCGGGAACCGAGCACAAGCGTTGGTCCCAGGGCTTGTAGGGCGGGTTGAAATGAACGTTGACCGGATAGCCCTTCGGTAATTCTCTACGGGTCAGCCATATGAGCAGCTTGCGGGCGAGCCCGGGGAAGCGCTGGCAGAATCGCCAGAAGACCAGGGTGATCTTGGCATTCTTGTAGCGCGTCAGTGAGTAGGCGGTTTGCGCCGGCAGAATCTTGCGAAGAAAAGCGGCAACGGAATCGTTGGCGGGCTGGTTGACGATATAGGAGGGCGTCCGCTGCAACATGGTGATGCTGGCGACCTCGTCGGCCATGGCGGGAATCAGGGTCACCGCCGTTGCGCCGCTGCCGATGACCACCACATGCTTGCCCCGATAGTCCAAGCGCTCGGGCCAGTGTTGCGGGTGGATGATTTGCCCCTTGAACTGCTCCGCGCCCTCGAAGCGTGGGCTGAAGCCTTGGTCATAACGGTAGTAGCCGCCTGCGCTGAACAGCCAGCGGCATTCGATGGTGCGGGTTTCTGCCGTGTGGCTGTCCTCGACGCATACTGCCCACAGCCCTTTGTCGCTCTGCCAATTCGCCGAGACCACTTTCTGCCGGTACTGGATGAAGGGGTCCAACTGGTATTCAGCGACGGCTTCTCGCAGGTATTCGAGAATGTCGGCGGCATCCGCCAGAGATTTCGCCTTGGTCCAAGGCTTGAAGTCGAAGCCGAAGGTGTACAGGTCCGAGTCGGAGCGTATGCCGGGATAGCGGAACAGGTCCCAGGTGCCGCCCATTCGCTCCCGGGACTCGAGAATCGCAAACACCTTGTGCGGCTGGTGACGTCGAAGGTAAGCCGCAGCGCCGATGCCAGACACACCGGCTCCTATGATCAGAACATCGAGCGGCTCAATTGGAAGAGCAGTGTGAGAGGACATGTCGCCTCCTATTGTTGTGTTATAGAGACTTGATCTTTTGACTTGATCGTTTGACCAGAATAGGCGCGAGCGAGTTGCTGGTACAAGGTGCGAAATGCACCAGGTTTCCATCGGTTTGGGTTTATTTGCACCTAGGTGCCACACCAGGCCATGGCGGAAGCCTGATCCATGGACGAGAAGCGCACAGTCAGCTTGCAGGACTACAAGGAGGAGACCTCCAGGATTCCGCTGGAGGCGGGGAGAGGAGAGGAGAGGAGAGGAGAGGAGAGCTAGAAGAGGCGTCGCACCTGCACTGGCAAGAGGCCCGAAGAGCAGGGGCACGGCGAACCGTGTCCCCATGCCCCTCTCTAGAGATGCGCCTTCGAAAAGATCAGAAGCTGGCCACCAACAGCTTCACAGCCTGGCAGGCGGCTTCGGTCTCGGCATTCAGCCGCTCCTGGTCACCATGGGCGGACCAGGCGAGAAGCAAGCCATCGAACAGGTTGATGAGCAAGCGACTGACAGTGCCCAGCGCTTCCTGGTCCAGCACCGAGCCAGCGACCTGTTCGATGGCCTGCTTCGTCGCTTCGATGGAGTCGGTGTAGATCTTGCTCGCCATCGCGGGGTTGTTACGCAGATTCCAGAAAAACAGCTCGAACTGCGTAGTCGCCAGTTGCGGATGCGTGGTGAACCACCCGACCAACTGGCGCAATATCTCTGCTACCGAGTCTGCCGCCGTGGCTCCCGCCGTAACGTGCAGCAAGGACTGCTGTGGCGTGTCTATCAGGGATTCATAGACCGCGTCGAACAATTCGTCCTTGGTGTGGAAGACATAGTGCAGGGAGGCCAATGGAGAATTCGCCGCGGCCGCGATGCGACGGGTAGTGGCATTCGCCACACCATATTCCGCGATCACCTTCACGGCGGCCTCAATAAAGTCTTGCCTGCGCACTTCGGCGCCCACTCGAGCCATTCAGCTTCTCCTTCTTCGGTGTTGCCGCCAGGCGACTGGTCCGCTGTCGACCGGGACGAATGCTAACGCATGGCCGTTCTCCAATCCATGAGTCGACACGCCTGAAGACCAAGGCAGCGACCCTTTGTCTCTCCAGATGTTTCGCTCCGACCGCCGGCGATGCGTAGCCGAAGCGGAACAGGATCGAGCCTGGGCAATCCGCTATCGCCAGCGCGAACCCGCGTAGAGCCGCATCTTGATTCGGCAGGCCTTTCCTGAGCGCCGAGATGCCACGCAGAATTATTAATCGTTTGACTTGATCACATGATCATGTCGTATGATCAAACCTCCTTTCCGCGCCAGGCGCAAGGAGAGGGCGGTCTGACCGCATGAGAGTGAACGCTCATGGGCTGAGGCTGATTGCGGAGGCCCTGCAGAACAATGACAACACCACACAGGTAGGCATCAGATGAGTACGCGAAGATTGACGACAGTCAGCTGCGACAGCCCGATCGAGCAGGTAGTGGAAATCATCAGGCGTGATGGCGCTGTCGCTATTTCCAACTTCGTCTCGGAAGAAACCTTGAAGTCTCTTACCGAGGACCTGGACAGCTATCTGGGCGTTACCCCCTGCGGCATGGACCCTTACTTCGCCGGCACCCAGACTCGACGTACCGCGCGGATCCTGGCGAAAAGCGACTCCGCCGTGGAAGTGGCTCTGAACCCCCTGTTCCTCGAGACGGCAAAGCAGGTATTGCAGACTCCCACCCATGTCTGGGTAGGGAACGATCGGGTCGAGATCACGCCCGATATCCAACTGAGCATGACCCAGGCCATACAGATCGGGCCTGGACAAGGTCTTCAACCCCTGCATCGCGACGATGCCACTTCGCTCTGGCGGCATCCGCAGTATGGTCGCGAGGCTCGCTTGCAGCTCATGCTGGCGATTACCGACTTCACCGAAGAGAACGGCGCGACGCGGGTCATTCCTGGCAGTCATCAATGGGATGACGAACGGATGCCCACCCAGGAAGAAACCATCGGCGCGGAAATGAAGGCAGGCACTGCGCTTCTCTGGTTGGGATCGGTATATCACGGCGGTGGCGCCAACAGATCCGACGCTCCTCGCACAGGCCTGACCATGGCCTACGACCTGGCCTTCCTGCGCCTGGAAGAAAACCACTTCCTTTCCATACCCGTCGAGCGCGTTCGGCAACTCCCCGCGCAAATGCAGCGTCTGCTGGGGTGGAGTGCCAGTTCCACGCTACTGGGATGGGTGGAGATCGATGGTCAGATGCGTGACCCGCAAGAGCTGCTGGGCATGCCCTCCTTTTCCGAGGCAGGGAAGGGGTTCTAGCGGCACTGCCATGGATCGGCCCATGAGAGGAACAACGTCCGGCAACCCGGGAGTGATGTGAATGAATGCCTTCAACGGAGCGGCACGCAACAATGCCGAACCCATGAGATTCCGCAGCCTTGGCGGATGGGTGGAGCAGCCAGACGACCTGCAGCCGGCGCTGAAAGGCCACGAGCACGCAGACGTAGTCGTGGTCGGCGCCGGGTTCGCCGGCCTGTCAACGGCGCTGGAACTAAGGGCGCGTGGAGCGAACGTCATCGTTCTGGAACAGCAGTTCGCAGGCTTCGGGGCCAGCGGGCGCAATGCCGGGTATCTGCTCGGCAGCATGGGCATAGAATGCGAGGTTTTCGTCAAGCGAGTGGGGCTTGAGCAGGCACGTAAGTTCGTCGGTTTCTATGACGAGGCCGTCACTTATGTGGAAGAGCGTTTGGCTGCGCTGGACATCGATTGCGATTACACGCCCTCGGGAATCATCCGGGCCGCCGTCCATCCCAGCCAGGAAAAGCGACTGCGAGCGAACATGGAGCTTGGCCACGCGCTGGGCTCTGTCACTCGCTTCGTGGATAGCGCCGAGATGCGCGCGCGAGGCATACCGCCCGCATTCCTGTTTGGCAGCGAGCAGCGTGGCGGCACCTTGAATCCGGGAAAGTACGTCAACGGCCTGCGTCGTGCGGCAATCAAGGCTGGCGTGAAATTGTACGAACGCACGCCGGTGCTTTCCTACTGTGAAGGACAGGTGATTACCTGCAATACGGCCCAGGGTATCGCCACCGCCCCTGTAATGGTTCTGGCGACCAACGCCTACACGCCTCAGCTGGGAGTGCTCCGCAACAAGGTTGCACCGATCCGGGTTTCGGCAATCGAAACCCAGCCACTATCGGCGGAGCAACTGGCGTCCCTGGGTTGGCAAGAGCGTGAAGGCCTCATTACGCCGCACTACACCATGGAAAGTCATCGCCTGACGGCCCATGACACCCTGCTGCTGACCGTGAAGCAATTGGGTTATGCCTACGGCTCGAAGACACCCAATGTTCCGGACCACGCCGCCTACGCCGCGTTGTCGCGAGTATTGCGCGAGCGTTTTCCTTCCTTGCAGGGCCTTGCCATTCGGCATTGCTGGAGCGGGTATATCAGCGGGGCCTACGACTTCCTCCCCGTGGTCGGGGTGACAGGGGCCAGGCAGAACATCTTCTATACGGCGGGATGTTCAGGGCATGGCCTTGCCACTCAATCGCTCATGGGCGCGCTTTTCGCCGAGCGAATCGGCGGTGGAGAGCCTCCGCTGCTAGCGGCGCTGGAACACAAGACGCCATCCATGCTACCCGAGCCACTTCAATGGTGCGCCATAAAGACGGCCTTTGCGGCCGCCAGGCTACTGGATGCATGGACCGACAAGAAAGTGCGCAAAGACAAAGCCTTGAACGGCTGATAACGATGCGGGGAGTTAATGGGGATATGCCCGTACTCCCTTGCACCGATTAGACACAAGGCATCTATACAACTCTATCTGAAGGGGCAGTTAACGTGGAACCGAGAGACTTGTTCGCTCTGCTCTCATGTATTCTCCTGGTGATTTCCGGATTGTTTTATGGCGCTGCATTCATCAGGCGGAAAAACTATTTGCTTGGTCTGGAGTTCTTGATCGTAGGTATCTCGGCATCGAACTTCACTACATTCATAGCCACCGGCTGGCAAGCCAACTACAACATCGCGATCTTTCTCGACGCCTTTTCGCGAGGGGTGGGAGTGCCAGTTATCGCTACGCTCGGGCTAATGGCAGTTACCCACGATTACAAACCGTCGCCCGCCAAGGATATCCTCATTTTTGTAGCTGGCTTTGCCGCTACCGGCGTCTATTTCCTGTCTGGAATCATCGAGGGATTCCTCCCTTATTTCTATGTATTCATGTGGTCAGCCTATACCTTGTATCTTTGCTACTTCACCTTGCAACTGGCCCGTGCAGGCGAAGCCCTCCATACTCTGGCCACCATCGTTGGCGGGCTGGCGGGCCTGGTAGTAGCGCTCAGGTATGACTTCTTCCCGATTCCGGGAGACGACACGAAGATGGTCTTCATGACCATGGCCTTCCTGGCTTGGTCCTATTCCATGGTGCAGTTGTACTATGCCTATGGTGCGCTGGAGCGTTCGAACAAGGTATACGGCCAAGCGTTTCCTCGTCCACGCTAAACAATACGGCGCGACAAGTTTTTCTTTCTGACCCGATAACTTGGCAGAACTGTTCTGCTGTAACTCCATGGCAGGCCCTGGCCCTGCCTTTTACCGCCCTTCGGGGCGGTTTTTTTTGCAGGCATTACATCCGCTATAGTCCCGCTCCGCCGCGGAGCGTGCATTGTCGGATAAAGTTGCTCGATTCATGACCGGTCATATCCGATCGCTCCCTCTGACTCGAGGCGAAACGACAATTAAAAATGCCCGAGCCGATATCTACGAAAGTTCCCCTCAAGCTCTCTTGTGCCCTGTTACCAAGCATCTCCAGGTAACACATGTTTCTTTACTTCCCAAGGTGGTGCACAGGGCACTGGGCCTGGAACAGAACTTTTTCCATAACCGCCTGATTTATAACAATTAAAAAAACATGAAAGAGAACTGGCATATGGTTTGCCTCATGATCGTCCGACATGGTCAATTGATCAGGTCAAATGATCATTATCGACAGGAGCCGACTTCTTCCCCTTGGGAGGTCGAGCAACCGGTCCATGCCCTGTGTGAGGAGCCATCCAATGAAAGATGTAACTGAACGGCTGGAAGGTGAAGCGCCCACCCGTCGTGTTTTCCAGCAGCAGTTGTTCATGACCCTCGCGGTATCGACCGTGCTCTGTTCGGTCCAGGCGGCGCCCCAGGGCCCCGAGGCGCTGGGGTCGAAACTGACCCCCTTGGGCGGGGAGATCGCAGCGAGTGCAAGCGGGGACATTCCTGCCTGGACGCAGCCTGGACAGCAGGACGAGGGATGGAGCTACGGCCAGGTGCGAGGAGAGCACTGGAAGTTCAAGGGCGACAAGCCGCTCTACAGCATCGACGCGAACAATCTCGCGCAACACTCGAGCAAGCTGTCCCCCGGACAGGTCGAACTGTTCAAGAGGATTCCCGGCTATCGCATGGATGTGTATCCGACCCGTCGGACCTGTAGCGCTCCGGACTTCGTGGTCGAGAACACCCGGCAGAACGTTGGTTTCGCCAAGCTCGATGCTGCCGGCCTCGCTCTGGACGAGGCTCACGTTCCGGGCATCCCGTTCCCCATGCCGAGTACCGGTGCCGAGGTGATGTGGAACATGAAGATGCGCTACCGCGGCGTTGGCGTCGAAATTCCCCGGACCATTTCCGGAATTTCTCCACGCAAAGGGGGGGAATGGTTACGTCAGTCGACAGATACCTTCTTCTTCACGCCCTGGGGGAAAAAGGGGAGTGCGCTCTTCTCGTCAGTTGGCCGCCTGGAGAATGCGACCTTCTTCAACTACCTCGAGCCGGCTGCTCTGGCCGGCCAGTCCGCGGTACAGACTGCCGTGGCCGGCGAACAGGCCACGACCTTCTACTACTTCCCCGGCCAGCGCCGCGTGCGGCGAATGCCGTCGTACTCCTACGATGCGCCACAGATCGGCCTGGATAACCAGTACACCGTCGACGAGGCGAACGTCTTCTTCGGCACCATGGACCGTTTCGACTGGAAGCTGATCGGCAAGCAGGAGTTGCTGGTGCCTTACAACGATTTCGGTGCCTACGACACTGGCGCCAAGGTGGAGACGTTTGCCGGCAACGACTCGATCGCGCCGCAGTCGCGTCGCTATGAGCTGCATCGGGTCTGGGTCGTCGAGGCCAATGTCCGTCAAGGCATGCGCCATCAGGCGCCGAAGCGCATGTTCTACATCGACGAGGACAGCTGGAACCCGTTGCTGGCCGTGGACTACGACAAGCAAGGGCAGATCTGGAAAGTGCGCGAAGGGTTCTCGATTCCCGTGTACGAGACAGGCGCCTGCGACGTCCAGGCCCAGGTCCAGTACAACCTGGCGGATGGCCGCTACCTCTTCGACATGACCTCGATCGGGGCGGGCAAGAACGATATTCGCTGGCTCACCGAAGACAACGGCTCCCCCCGCCTGAAGCGTGACTTCTTCACCTCCGACAATCTGCGAGCCATCAGCGAGCGCTAACCGACGTCAGATCGAGAGCCAGCATGAAAAAAATAATTACGAAAGCCTCAGGCCTTGTCATCGCGTGCACAACCCCACTGGCAATGGGATTCACGTTCGAAACCGAAACCCTCAATGGCTCCTTCGACTCCACGATCACCGCAGGCATGGGTCTGCGTACCGAGTCACGGGGCTGCAACCTGATCAACCAGGGACCGACCGGGCACAACGCGCCCTCCGGCTGCCTGGCGCAGAGCTCCGGCGTGGCCGACCAGGGCGACCTGAACTACGACCGCGGCGACATGTTCACCAACTACCTCAAGGGCACCCATGAGCTGTTGCTGAAGATGCCCGAGGACATCACCTTCATGGCGCGCGGCACCTGGATCCGCGACTTCGCTGCCACCGATACCACCGGCACGCTGTCGTTCAACACCCCGGAGAGCGTCGGCAGCAACGGGCTGAGCGACGACGCCCGCGACGACCTCGCGTTCAAGGCCCGCCTGCTGGACCTGTGGGTGAGCAAAGGCTTCGACGTGGGCGGGCAGCGGGTCCGCGCACGCCTGGGCAACCAGGTGATCAACTGGGGCGAAAGCCTGTTCGTGGCCGGTGGCATCAACAATACCAACGCCTACGATTACCAGGCCTTGGCGCGCCCCGGCGTGCAGCTCAAGGAGGCCGTGCTGCCGGCGCCGATGCTCAGTGTCGCGTCGGGCCTGGGTTCGGGTGTCAACGTCGAGGCCTACTATCAATTCCGCTGGAACAAGAGCGAATTGCCGCCGGTGGGCAGCTACTGGTCCACCACCAACGCGCTGGGTGAGGGCAGGGGGGACTACGGATTCTCCGAAAAGGACGCCCGCGACAGCGGCCAGTGGGGCCTTTCGCTGCGCTGGCAGCCGGAGGACAGCGACGTCGCCTATGGCTTCTACGTAATGCGTTATCACGACAAGTTGCCATCGTTGCGTGTCGCCATTCTCGACCCGAACACCTTCGCGGCGGCACCGACCTGGGAGTACCAGGAAGACCGGATGATGTACGGCATCAGTGCCAACATGCCGATCGGTGACTGGGCCGTCGGTACGGAGCTGTCGTACCGGCCGAAGGACTCGGTCATGCTCAACCCGGTCATCGACCTGTGTACTGGCAACGGCGGCAAATGCTGGAAGGACGAGAAGAAATTCCAGTGGCACCTGACCGGCCTGTACAGCTTCACGCCGTCCAATTCCCCGACGCTTCTGGATTTCAGCGGGGCCAGCACGGGCAGCTTGCTGACCGAACTGGTGGTCATCAAGTACCCGGGGCTGCATGACGAGGTCAATGGCGAACCGCTCGCCGCGGGACTCAATGCCTGGCAGCTGGATCCTGCCAGAGCGCCGAAGTCTCGTGGCGACAAGACCTCTTCAGGGATCAACCTGGACTTCAGCCTGACCTATGACGGCACCTTGTTGCCGGGCTGGCAGGTCACGCCGGGCGTCTTCTATGCACGGTCGCTGGGAGGACGGACACCGAACCTCAGCGCAACCTTCACCAAGGACGCGAGCAGCATGAACCTGTACCTGAACTTCGTGCGGAACCCGGCCAGTTGGCAGATTTCCCTCAACTACGCGAAGTTCATGGGCGGTGAGACGCCCTACGACCAGCTTTATCGTGACCGCGATTATGTCGGCATCGCGATCTCCCGCACCTTGTGAGGCTTGCCTTGAACGGTTCTGTAAAGCTACCTGAGGCCCCGACACGTGGCCTGTTGTCATATGTCGAAGGTGTGTTGTTCAGGCATCGCCGGCTGGTGCTGGCGAGCCTGGCGCTATTCACGCTGATCATGGGCTGGTTCGCCGTACAGCTGCGCATGGATGCCGGCTTCGAAAAGCAATTGCCGGTAGGCCACGAATACATCGAGACATTCGAGGCCTACCGCAATGACCTGCTGGGGGCGAACCGACTGACCATCGTGGTCAAGGCCCGAGAGGGCGATATCTGGAGCGCCCCGGGCCTGAAGCGGCTGTATGACGTCACCCAGGCGGTGACCTTCCTCCCCGGAGTATCGCGCAGCAGCGTGCGCTCCCTGTGGACGCCCAACGCCTTCGTCAACGAAATCACCGAGGAAGGTTTTCGTGCTGATCCGCTGGTACCCGGAACGGTTTCTCCCGAGCACCTGGATGACCGGATCATCGCGAAGATCGCCAATTCCACTGCCCAGGGCGGCTTCATCGGTACGCTGGTTTCCCGGGACCAGAGCAGCGCGATGATCACGGTGGAACTCAACGAGTACGATAGCCAGGGCGCCCATCTGGACTACGTAACCTTCAACCATCGGCTGGAGAAAGAGATCCGCCAGCGCTTCGAAGACGGCGATTTCGAAATCCAGATCATCGGTTTCGCCAAGCAGATCGGCGACATCGCCGACGGAGCTTCAGCCGTGCTGGAGTTCTGTTTGCTGGCGTTGCTGCTGACGGCGGGGGCGGTGTACTGGTATTGCCACTCGCTGCGTTTCACCTTGCTGGCGTTGGTCTGTTCGCTGGCCTCGCTGGTCTGGCAGTTCGGCAGCTTGCGCCTGTTGGGCTACGGGCTCGATCCGCTGGCAGTGCTGGTGCCCTTCCTGGTGTTCGCCATCGGGGTTTCCCATGGGGTGCAGCAAATCAACTTCATCGTGCGCGAGATCGCCATCGGCAAGAGCGCCGAAGAGGCGGCACGCTCGAGCTTCACCGGGTTGCTGGTTCCCGGGACGCTGGCGCTGGTGACCGCGCTGGTTTCCTTCGTGACGCTGCTGTTGATCCCGATCCCGATGGTGCGGGAACTGGCGATCACGGCTTCGCTTGGCGTGGCCTACAAGATCGTCACCAACCTGGTGATGCTGCCGTTGATGGCGTCGTTGCTGCGCGTCGACGACAAGTACGCAGCCGCCCAGGAGGTTTCCCGGCAGCGTCGCAGCCGTTGGCTGCGGGGCCTGGCCCGGCTCGCCGAGCCACGCAAGGCGCAGTGGGTGCTCGGCGCGGCCTTGGCGGTGTTCCTGGCGGCGATCTGGCAAAGCCATGACCGCGTCGTCGGCACGCTGCAGGCGGGTGCGCCGGAGTTACGCGAGGACTCGCGCTTCAATCGCGACGCGGTCTCCATCGCCAGCAACTACGACATTGGCCTGGACTGGCTCAGCGTGGTGTTCGAAGTCGACAAGGCTCCTTCCGAGGTGGCCTGCGAGGATGTCGCCCTGGGCCAGTACCAGGATCGTTTCGTGTGGGCCATGCAGGGGGTGCCCGGCGTCCTCTCGGTCGCGTCCTTCTCCACCACCATGCGTCAGTTCAACGAGGGCTACAACGAAGGCAACCCGAAGATGGCGGCGGTGCCCATCGACCCGATGAACTACGCCGCGCTGGCCACCGAGGTTGCGCGAACCCCCGGGCTGATGCGCATCGATTGCAGCATGTCGGCCGTGCACCTGTACCTGGCCGATCACAAGGCCACGACCATCAACCGAGTGGTGGACGCCGCCAAGGCGTTCCGCAGCGAGTATCCGATGTCAGGCATTTCGATCCGCCTCGCCTCCGGCAACGCCGGCGTCCTGGCAGCGATCAACGAAGAGGTGGAGAAGAGCGAGACCCCCATGCTGCTTTACGTCTATGCCGCCATCGCCTTGCTGGTGTTCGTGGTCTATCGCGACTTGCGGGCGGTCCTGGTGTGTTGCCTGCCGCTGACCATCGGCACCTTCATTGGCTACTGGTTCATGAAGGAGCTGCAGATCGGCCTGACCATCGCCACCTTGCCGGTGATGGTGCTGGCAGTGGGCATTGGCGTCGATTACGCCTTCTACATCTACAACCGCCTGCAACTGCACCTGGCCCATGGCCAGACGATCACCAAGGCGGTGGAGTACGCGCTGCTCGAGGTGGGCGTCGCCACCATTTTCACCGCCATCACCCTGGCCGTTGGCGTGGCCACCTGGGCCTTCTCGGAGCTCAAGTTCCAGGCCGACATGGGCAAGCTGCTGGCCTTCATGTTCATCGTCAACATGGTCATGGCCATGACCGTGCTGCCGGCCTTCGCCGTGTGGCTGGAGCGGGCGTTCCCGCGCAAACGTCCCGTGCGCATGATCGGCGCGCTGGTGCACTGAGGAGAGAAGCATGAAGTTCAGGGTTTCATTCACCGCGGCCTTGCTCGCAGCAGGATTGCCGCTGATGTCTCTCCAGGCCGCGCCGTTGCAGGCCGTGCCGGCCGTGCAGGCGGGCAATGCCACGCAGGCCACCATGCTGGCCGCCGGCTGGGCCGGAGAGCGGGTGGTTGCCGTGGGCGACCACGGTGTCGTGTTGTTGTCCGACGACCAGGGCAGGCAGTGGCGCCAGGCACGCTCGGTCCCACTATCCACGCCATTGACGGGTGTGTCCTTCGTGGATGCCAGGCACGGCTGGGCGGTGGGTCACTGGGGGGCGATCCTGTCCACCGCCGACGGCGGGGAATCCTGGCAGGTCCAGCGCCTGTCGAGCGAAGAAGACCGGCCGCTGTTCGCCGTGCACTTTTTCGATGCCCGGCAGGGCGTTGCGGTAGGGCTCTGGTCGTTGGTGCTGACCACCGAGGATGGCGGCAAGACATGGACGGAGCAGCCGTTGCAAGCGCCTCCAGGAGCCAAGCGGGCCGACCTCAACCTGATGGGGCTGTTTGCCGACAACCACGGCACCCTGTACGCCACGGCCGAGCATGGGCAGGTGCTGCGCTCCGACGACCAGGGGAAGAACTGGCGTTACCTGGATACCGGCTATGAGGGCACCCTGTGGTCTGGCGCGGTGCTGGCCGATGGGCGTCTGCTGCTGGGTGGTCAGCGTGGCACCCTGTTGCAGGGCTCTGCCGATGGCAAGGCTTTTCGCAGAGTGCCAACGCAAGGCAAGGGCTCGGTCACATCCATAGCAGTGGCTGGCGCTCGGGTACTGGCGGTCGGGCTTGACGGACTGAAGGTACGGAGCAGGGATGGTGGAAACAGTTTCCAGGAAGCACCGTCGGCTGACGGCCTTTCGCTGACGGCGGCGCTGTTCAACGCCGACGGCACGCCGCTGCTGTTTTCACGTCGCGGAGTAATGCCCCGCCAGGAATGAAAGTGTTCACCGGCCTCTTTGCTTGTCCGGGGACGCGGTTGGGCCTGGCGCCTTCGGGGCCAGGCCGGCCAGCGTGGAAGGCTTCTAGAGCTGGAGATAGTCGGCCAGGTCTGCGTAGTTATGTTGCCACAGGCCTGGGCTGCCATTGGGGTACTGGGAGCGGAAGCCGAGGATCTTCTGAACGCGCGGAGCAAGCGTTCTGACCAGTTCGAGCGGCACGATCAACGGGTAGGCCTCTTCAGGCGTGATGATCGAAGCCTGCATCGGGATGGTCAGCCCGCGACGGTAGAAGTCAGCGGTCACGTTGGCCCCGCCGCCATGAACGACTTTCCCGCCGAACAGCACGGCATCTCCTGCTTTCAACAGGGCAGGGATCGTCATTTCTGGGGTTCCTACATCGTCGAAGTCATCCCAGTCCTGGCTCCCGGGGATCAAGCGCGTGGCACCGTTTTCCTCGGTGAAATCGGTCAGCGCCAGCATCAGGTTGGTGATGGTGCGCGGCGCATGTTTATTCATGGCCACGAACGGTTGGTACTGCGCCATGTCGCGGTGCAGCATTTGCGCTTTGTTGCCTGGGCCGATCTCGATCAACTGGGCCGTGGTCAGCCACCAGTCACCGCACTCCGCGGCGTAGAGCACATTCCCCAGGTCGTGAAAGAGGTCGTCATCGAGGATCTCCTCGCGAAAGGTCTTGCTGTGGGTGACGAGGTTGGTGAGCCGTTTGGTCTGGCGGCCATGGAACTCGGCGATCAGCTCGTGCTGGTGCTTGGAGCCGGCCTCGAGCGCGGCCAGGGGAGCGTCCAGTTCGTTGTTGATCCGTGCGACTTGTTCGGGGGTCATGAAGTTGCGGATGATCACCGCACCTGCCTGGTCGCTCAGCAGTGCAATCTCTTGCGCTGGAGTCGAGCGGGTTACGACGGGCAGGCTGAAGGTATCGCGAGAGGCTGACATTGAAAGAACTCCGGATTGAAGGAACGGTTGGCGCAGGCGGGTCGCTGCCCGGGCAACGGGCACCGGCGAACAAGCCCGCTTGCCACTGCGCTAAACCCCAAAAAAAGAACATGGAGCGTCACGGCGCCTCCTTGTATTTTTTTGTTCAGGCAGTGAGTTCATGCTAGGTTTCCCCCAACCTTGCGCCAAGGTACGAACTGCACCATTTCCTCTGTGATTTTTGAGTGTTTTGCACCGCCCATGACCAGTACGCCATCCTCCTGGCCACGCCCATCGGAAGCCGTTCGTGAACTCATGCGCAAAGGCGCCGAGCTCGCTCAGACGCTGCCGCCGGAGTGGGTCGAGCGCCTTAATCAGGCGCTGTTCTCTTCACCGGAAGATGCCAAGCTGCTGGAGGACCCGGTCATCCTCGCGGCGTGCCGGCGCGCCAACCGCGCAGAGTTGCTGCATTGGGCGAACGCCAATCTGCAGCGCCCCGGAGAACCGGTGCAACCCTACGTCTCGGCCGACATGGTGGACACGGCCAGGGAACTCGCCCGCAGAGGGCTGTCCGAGCTGCTGATGAATGTCGCGAGGTCGACACAGAACACCGCCTGGGAGCTATGGATGAAGATGGCCTTCAACCTGACGCAGGATCCCAGGGTGCTTGAGGAATTCCTGGAGGTCTCGTCGCGGTCCATCTCGGAGTTCATTGACAGCAACATGCGTGTGGTGACCCAGATCATCCTCGAAGAAAAGAGCGCCCAGGCCCATGACGACCCGATCGACAAACGAAGCCTGGTCAGTCGGCTGCTCGAGGGCAGGGATGTGGATACGGAGCAATTCGGCAGGCGGCTGGGCTACAGCCTTTTCCAGAAGCACTACGCCGGCCTGGTCTGGTGCGAAAGCCCGGACGCCGAGATCCGCCTTCTGGAGGATGTGGCGCGTACCCTGGCGCAACTCACGGGCACGGCGGCGCCGTTGATCGTATTCGCCGGCCCCGCGACCCTGTGGGTCTGGAGCCATGCGGCGAAACCGCTGGACCTGAACCTGCTGCAAGGCATCGCACTGCGGTTTTCAGGGATTCGCGCGGCAATCGGCTCGCCGGGCACGGGAGTCAATGGCTTCCGTCGCTCGCATCTGGAGGCCCTGACGACGCAAAGGCTGATGGGCCGCCTGGCGGGCGCACCCGCCGTTGCCACCATCGACCAGGTGAGGATGGTGTCGCTGATGACCCAGGACGACCGCGCGGCCAGGCAGTTCGTCTTGAGCACCCTGGGGCGGCTGGCGACGGAGCCTTCGGTGCTTCAGCGCTCGCTGCACGCCTTCCTGGCCAATGGCTGCAATGTCACCCAGACCGCAGAAGCGCTGGGCACGCATCGCAACACATTGCTGCGCCGGCTGGAGCGTGCCCAGGACCTGTTGCCCGTCCGGCTTGCCGATCATCGCATTCAGATCGCCGCGGCCCTTGAACTGGTGATCTGGAGTACTCCCCTGATCGATGATGATAAATAACCATAAAGACCGAACGCGCTCTTCACAGTAAAAAGGATGCCCCGGTCAGGAAAAGACCGCCAATAAGGAAGAGGGTGATCAGACGAGTGCTGAGCCTGAGAGGAGGCTGATGCTCGACAGTCTTGTCCAGGGCGAAATAAAGCTTTCTGAGTATTTGCCGCTCATCGATATCGTCTGCATCGAATATTGAATCGATCACCGAGTCCGCGCTTGGAAATGGGTTATGCAAGAGCGGAGCGACATCGAATGCACTTTTCTGGAGCGCCCGCGCGGAAAGCAGAGCCGAAGTGACCAGGGCCGCAAGCGCTGCGATAGCAAGAACCACCTCCAGGGGAGTGATCATGCTGATACTGGCCGAAGTGCCAAAGCGAAGCATGGTCCCATATAGAGTTATCACGCCGGCGAGGGCACCGAGTGACAACGTGAACATGAGGCGAAGGTAGACCGTCACCAGGTTCCTTGAGGAAGAAACCTGCTCAAGATAGATTTTCACCAGTGCTTCAATGGTCAGTCGGCGCGCTTCGAATACAAGCCGACGCTCGTCGGGGGAGGGGCTAGGTGACATCCGTCGTCCTTCTGCTATGGTTGCCTGCTCGTTTCATCTTCGAATAGAAAGATGAGTCCCGCCAGAGCACTTTTTGAATATTCAATGCAGGACGGCGCTTGCTGCAGCAGCGCCGTCATCGTCCATAGGTGCGGATGTAGGTAATGTCTGTCACCCAGACCTTGTTCGGCTCACTGACCTTGAACTGCCCCGCAAGGTGATTAGGCGAGGCGACGGCTGGCTTTCCGCCATAAAACCCTGGGCGCCGCCGATAACCCGTTTGCGAACGCAACCCCTCTGCCTGCATCAAGCGTCCGACTCGATTTCGCCCACAGATCTCTCCCAACTCTCGCAGGTCATCGTGAATCTTGCGATAGCCATACACACGCTGCTCTTGGGGCTTATTGTAGACCTTGATCCAGGCGTAAAGGCTGTGCACGGACATGCCCAGGCGCTGAGCGACATCGGCGACAGATTTGCCTTTTTGGTCACTCGCTTGACCGCTTCGATCTTGAATTCTTCGGGGTAACGCATGACGTGACCTGCCCCCAGTTTTAGTACCGCTGCCTAGTCAGTAGGCCCTGGGGTTGATATTAATTTTTCCTGCTTCAGCTGCTGCTGGCGAGTTCGCCAACTTGCAGCAAATTCTGCCAGGGCGAGATTGCCAATCGCGCTGTGCGGTCGGTGTTCGTTGTAATCCCGCCGCCAGGCCGCGATGCGGATTCTCGCTTCGGCCAGCGAACAGAACCAGTGCTCATTGAGGCATTCGTCCCGGAGCTTACCGTTGAACGACTCGATGAAGGCATTCTGCGTGGGCTTACCAGGCTGAATCAGCTTCAGCTTGATGTCGCGCTGATAGGCCCATTGATCGAGTGCCTTGCCGGTGAACTCGGGCCGCTGGTCGGTGCGGATCGCTTTCGGGTAGCCGCGAAACCGCGCCATCTCGTCCGACCAGACCTGGTTTGGTGCGCTCGGCAAACTCAGACGTTCGCGCTCCACCGCGACGCCATGGCGGCGGCGGCGCCGTTTCACCATCAAGCCGGCAGCTCGGTACAGGCGATAGATCCGCTTGTGGTTGTCCTGCACGCCAGCACGCCGCAGCAGGATGTGCAGGCGGCGATAGCCAAAGCGCCGGCGCTCTTGGGCCAGTTCCACCAGTTGGGCTTGCAGCTCGGTGTTTTGCACACTGGCTCGCGGCTGGTAGCGCAACACCGAGCGGGACAGCCCGATCAACTGACAGGCACGACGCTCGGAGATGCCGGTTCGCGCCTGCATCTCCTGCACCGCCTCCCGCCGTGCTGTCGGGCTTACCCTTTTCCCCGGGCGACCACTTTCAGCGACTCGATGTCGAGGTGGGCCTCGGCGAGCAACTTCTTCAATCGGTTGTTTTCCAGTTCAAGATCCTTCAACCGTTTGGCGTCCGCCACGGTCATACCGCCAAACTTGGCCCGCCAGGTGTAGAACGAGGCATCACTGAAGCCGTGTCGGCGACACAGTTCCTTCACCGGCACACCGGCCTCCGCCTGCTTGAGGAAGTCGAGAATCTGCTCTTCGGTAAAACGCTTTTTCACTGCCGTCTCCTGCTCGGAAAACGGACTCTACTAAGTTTGACATGGTACTGAAATCGGGGGGCAGGTCAGTGCCGCCAAAGCTCTTGAGGGCGGTCTCCCGCCCACTGTGAATGCGCTCTATCGTCGCAAAAACGTCCGTCGGATCCGATTCGTGGGCATAAATAATGTCTAGGAGGTTCACGTCCCAATCTGAAAGGATCAAGTCATGAAACTCGCGCATCAGCTCATCTCCGCGGCGAGGGTCTAACTGGCTGTTGTTCGATCACCAGAGCCGGCTGACTCACATCAATGTCAGTGAGACTGGCAGAACCTGATCCTTAATTGAGCAGCCTGAAACCTCGCTTGCAAACTACCACTCCAGGACATAGACGGGGAGATCCTCTGCGGCAGATCGTGCAGGCGAGACGTCTTCCCCGTTTGCCTTTATGACGCTGGCACCATGGCAATCTGCATGGAGAACGAATTGCGTGGCCGCGATATTTGAACTCTCGAGCCCTGTGCTTGCAGACATGAGGATTTGAATATCTACCGGCGAAGGAGGGTGGCATATTTTCTTGCACCACACCTGCAAGGCAGCAAAATTATGATCTACACACAATTCGACGCCGTATTTTATTCCAGCGGACTCGAAAATCGGGCTGGCTTCGCCTGGCATGAATAGAAAAGGCTCCTGCCTATCGGCTTTCGACATATCGGTATCGGTACTATCCTGAGCCTCGAAGATTTTGTCGTAACGATGAATGATCGTCGCGCTCTTGAGCACCAAACATGTGTTCTTGGCTATTTTCAATCCTGCCGCATGCTGGCCGCTCTTTGGTGAAGCCTGCTTGAGATCGTATGTCTGTCCATATTTAAGATCCTTATATTGATTTGTGTAGGAAGATAAATGCCGGTCGGGTACGACCCCGCGGTAGTCGAGCGGCGTATCGATCGAGCGCTGGTATCGCTCCAGGTATTTATTCATGTCGCGGGACGCTTCCGGGCCGCGCTCACGTTGCGGCTGTGCAAGTGACTTACGGAATATCTTCACGGCTGAGCGCATCCTCGTTTTGAACCATCCAGCACTACCTGGAATTATCATCAGGTTTGGAAAGCGAAGACTGAGGAATACAAGCTGCGCCCTGATTAGTTCAAATTGCGTTTCCGTCATGAAATGGCTAGGAATGTCCTTGTTTGCTGTAAACAGGTATTCAGGGGCAATGAACAGGTAATTGACGCTTTTATTTCTTGCTGTATGAACGCTGACGCTTTGTGGTGTTATCGCGTGTGGCTGAGCCCCTAGATAAGATACCGTTTCCCCATCCGCAAGGGTCATCATCGTAGTCCAGGCACTCTGTATTGCAACAGTCAGGCTTGCAAACCTTGCGTCTGGCGTAGCCGCATGATTTTTCGTATTGACCGACCAGATGGCAACTATCAGCTTTGGCATGATTACGCTCTGTCCATGACACAGAAACGAAGCGTAGCTGAAAAAACATTCTGAGCAGCCCGGAGCGGAGGCTTCTCATGAACATTCTCAACATGGCCTATCGTTTAACATAATATACATTATGCGAATCTACAGGTTCGCAGGACCTAGGGCAGCATCACGCATTTCGAAGCGACTCCATGGCGGCTTCCGTCTGGAGCCCTCGTGCGATCGCTCGCCGACCTAGCTTCTGCAACAGCCGTAACCCTGCACCTGCGTTTCGCTGTCGACCACTTCGCGCCACCAGCGTCGGCCGGCATGCGGTGCTTGCAGGTCGATCCGCTCGCCCATCATCGGCGTGGAAACCCGCACGCCGTGTTCGGTGGCCAGTTCGAGTATCCGTTCGAACGGCTCGTACCAGGCATGCATGGCCAGGTCGAAGGTGCCGTTGTGGATCGGCAGCAGCCAGCGCCCGCCAAGATCCCGGTGAGCCTGGAGGGTCTGCTGCGGGTGCATGTGCACGTACGGCCAATGTTCGTTGTAGGCGCCGGTTTCCAGCATGGTCAGATCGAACGGTCCGTAGCGGCGGCCAATCTCGGCGAAACCATCGAAGTAACCGCTGTCTCCGCTGAAGAACAGCTTCAGTTCGGCGCTTTCGATCACCCAGGAACACCACAGCGTACGGTTCCCATCATGTAGCCCACGGCCTGAGAAGTGCTGTGCCGGCGTGGCAGTCAGGCGCAAACCGCCAGCCTCGATACCTTGCCACCAGTCCAGTTGGCGCACCTTGCCTGGCGGTACGCCCCAGGCCAGCAGGCGGTCGCCTACGCCGAGCGGCGCCAGGAACAGTTCGACGAGCGGGACCAGGGCCTTGATCGCGGCGCGGTCCAGGTGGTCGTAGTGATCGTGGGAAAGAATTACCCCACGGATCGGCGGGAGATCCGCCAATGCCACCGGCGGCGCATGGAAACGCTTCGGCCCGGCGAACGGCAACGGCGAGGCGCGCTCGGAAAATACCGGGTCGGTCAACCACCAGCTACCGGCCAGTTTCAGCAGCAAGGTCGAATGACCCAGGCGGAACAGACTGCCATCGACGGTCGCATCGAGCTCGGCACGACTCGGGCTGAGCACGGGTAAAGGCTGCCGCGGGACGGTGCTTCTCGGCTTGTTGAAAAGCGCGTTCCAGAGCACCCGGGCACCGGGTGCCGGCATGTCCGCCGGCCTGGGGCTGAGATTGTGGAAACGCCCCTGGCGCAATTGCGGGGAATCGTGATGTCCGCCGATGGCGGCTCGCCGTATCGAGGGAAGTTTCAAAGCGTCATTATTCCTGTCTGGCATTTCGACAACCGTAGCGCAGCCGCCGACATTCGTTCGCGGTCACTATTGGGCATCCTCCCCTCCTCGTCATTGCCTATTCCTCGGGAGTCCTTGCCCGATCGTGCGGGCCTGCTCAAACGGTCGAATGCCCCGCTCGCCCCGATCGTTGAGCGTCATCGACGAGGCCGTTCCGAAGCGCCCGAAACTGTCATCGGCGCAGAGTCAAACCGACTACATGCGGGTCATTACGACCGCAAAAAGATCGTGTCAATATGACTCATAAACCTTCAAATCATTGATCTATATCAATAAAAAACCTGGCATGGGAAATGGAAAGCCAATGGCGACTCCTTCCCATTCAGGATTTCCCATGAAACACATGCTCCCCCTCATCGCACTGGCCCTGGCAACCACGACTCCCCTCGCCCACTCCGCCGAAGTGATTTCCGCAGATAGGGACCGAACGGTCGGCTACGGCGCCGGCGGCGTGGTTGGCGTCATGGTCGGCGCGGCCCTCGGCGGTCCCCTGGGCGCTATCGCCGGGGCCGCGCTGGGAGCCCTGGGAGGCGCCTCCGTCCAGCAGGCAACCGGTCTGAGCGAAAATGCCTACACCGTTCGCTACGAGGACGGCACGACCGAACGCTTCCGCTCTCCCAACGCCCGGTTCGACGCCGGCGACCAGGTGCAGGTACAAGGCATCCGCCTCATCCCTGCCCCGTCGCTCTCGCGTTGATCCATCCCTATCGAAGACCCGTATCTCCATCACCCCACGAGGGATTCCCATGAGTGAATTCAACGACCGGTTCGCCGTCGTCACCGGCGCGAGTTCCGGCATCGGCCTGAAACTGACCGAAACGTTGCTCGGGCACGGCGCGACTGTCCTGGCGATGGCAAGGCGCGAAGGACCGCCGGAAAGCCTGCACGCCCACTCCGGCAAGCGTCTGCACTGGCTGGCGGGCGACGTCACCCGCGAACGGGACCTGGACGCCCTGGCTTCGCGTGCCGCGTCCATCGGCCCCGTCGATTACCTGGTACCCAACGCCGGCATCGCCCAGCTCGCCGACGGCCTGGACAGCCTGGCGTTCGAGCAGCAGTGGCGGGTCAACGGCGCCGGGGCGCTGAACACCTTTTCCGTGCTCAGCCGGCAAACGAGCAAACCGGCCAGCGTAGTCTTCATCGGTACCTTCCTCAGCCAAGTGACCTTCCCCGGGCTCGCCGCCTACATCGCTTCCAAGGCGGCCCTGATCGCCCAGGCCAGGACGCTGGCGGTGGAATGGGCGGAAAAAGGCGTGCGGATCAACCTCGTCTCCCCCGGCCCTACCGCCACCCCGATATGGGCGTCACTGGGCCTGAGCGATGCCCAGGCGGAGTCTGTCACCCGGAGCATCAACCAGCGCCTGGTCGACGGCAGCTTCCTCAGCCCCGGGGAAATCGTCGACGTGGTGATGTTCCTGCTGTCGTCGAAATCCGCCGGGCTCTACGGCCAGGAGTTGATCGTCGACAAGGGCTACGGGCTGCGCTGAGGGCCGCCGATGCCGGACGTCGTATCGCGACGTCCGGCGCCTTTGCGGTTTCCTGTCGGGACCCCACGGCAGCTCAACTAGGGGGCCTGGATGCCCCCGGCTCGCCGAGGCTATCGACGCATCCGGAGGGTCTGGCGGCTTGACAGCGGGCGAAGGCTTGGCGGACTCTATATTGTATTTAGTCGATACCATCTCGCATCTTAGAGAACCCTCCCATGCCCCTGCCTGCCCTACCCCTGGATGCCCTTCTCACCGGCCGCGCCCGGCCCTTCACCCGCCCCGGCTCGCGCAGCGGCATCGCCAAGTCTCCGCGCGACGGTGCGCTCAGGGTCACCCCCGTCGGCCTGGAAGGCGACGAACAGGGCGACCTGCGCGTCCATGGCGGCGTCGAGAAAGCGATCCACCATTACCCACGCGAACACTACGCCGCCTGGATCGCCGAACTGGGCGAACACCCCCTACTGATGCAGGCGGGCGCCTTCGGCGAGAACTTCAGCACCAGCGGCTGGAGCGAAGCCGACGTCTGCCTCGGCGACCGCGTGCGGGCCGGGACCGCGCTGCTGGAGGTGTCCCAGGGGCGCATGCCCTGCTGGAAGCTCAACGACCGCTTCGAGGTCGCCGGGATGTCCCTGAGGGTGCAGGAGTCCGGGCGCACCGGCTGGTACTACCGGGTGCTGGAGGAAGGCGTGGTGGCGGCTGGCGATATCCTGCAACTGGTCGAACGGCGCCATCCGGACTGGTCGTTGTTGCGCCTGTCCGAGGTGCTGTTCGACAGGCGGGCCGACGCCGAGTTGCTGCGCCAGTGCCTGGCGCTGCCGCTGACGCCATCCTGGCGGCGCACCCTGGAGCGGCGCCTGGAAAAAGGCCAGGTCGAGGACTGGGGGCCGCGCCTGGAGGGAGCCCCCAGCCAGGCCGAGACGCCCAGGCCGACCTGAGGAAGCGCCGACGTCCCCCGCAGGCAGGGAATCGGCCTGGGGATGCATGGAGTGCCGGAAAGCGGGTATAAAGCGCCAGCGTTAAGCGACCCAGACGTCTGCCAAAGGACCCCTTTCATGCTGCGGCTCTCGATGCCGGCCCTGCTCCTGGCTCTTGCCGGCTGCGCCACCAAGCCCCCCGCCAATCCCGACAACCTCTGCGAGATCTTCCGCGAAAAACCGAAATGGCACGAGGCGGCGCTGAAGATGCAGCAGCGCTGGGGCGCGCCGGTCCAGGTGCCGATGGCGATGATGTACCAGGAATCTTCCTTCAAGCATGACGCCCTGCCGCCGCGCTACTACTTCCTCGGTTTCATCCCCTGGGGCCGGGTCAGCTCCGCCTACGGCTACGCCCAGGCCAAGGACGAGACCTGGGCCGACTACAAGCGCGAGGCCGGCGGCTGGGGCGCCAGCCGCGACGACTTCGCCGACGCCCTGGACTTCATGGGCTGGTACATCCAGAAGAGCCAGCGGGTCAACGGCGTCTCCAAGTGGGACGCCTACGGCCAGTACCTGAACTACCACGAGGGCTGGGGCGGCTACCGCAACCGCAGCTACGACGCCAAGCCATGGCTGAAGAACGTCTCGCAGAAGGTCCAGTCCCGCGCCTCGCTGTTCGGCGCCCAGTACCGCAGTTGCCAGCAGGAGCTGTCGCGCGGCGGCTGGTTCTGGTAGCCCGGTCCGCGCACGCCGCGGGCTCGAACCTCTTCCGCCTTCGACGAGGGTAGCGTCCGCCAAGACGGCCCCAAGCCGGATCGGCACGCTCGAACGGCCAACCTGCGTCATGGAACCGCAGGCGCATCCTGCCCAGCCAGCCCGCAGCGCCAGTGGACAGGCGGGTCGTCGAACCGGCGGCTGGCCACCTGGCCGAGCGGCCTGCCCTCACCTTTCACCCCGCTTCGCTTCCCAGGCCAGAGCGCTCGCGGATTGGCAGCGTCAGATTTCCTCGTCTACTGTTTGGATAAAAGTTTGGCGCCAGAAATACGTCAATAAATTGACTAAAAAAACTTACCCAGACTACGGATATTTCCCTGGGAATGCTAAGATAGCTATCACAAAGCCACTATCGACGAATGAACCTATTCGACGGGAAAATGACTAAACCGCGTGGCAAATGAAAAATAGTCACTAAATTGACGCTTCACCGCCTTGCTCTTCCCTATCCACTCAATGGACTGCCCGTGATCGGCAGAGCAAACAACATGCATTCGAAGTCGGTAGATAGCCTGTCGCTGACACGGGCTGGATTCATCGAGTACTTCCTGGTCGCGACCAAGCTGGTACACGCGCTCACCGCCATCGCCCCGGCGCTGTTCCTGCTGTACTACCCCGGCCTGGTTCCCGTGGAGCTGCGCAGCAACATGCTCGGGCTGCTGCTGTTCTTCGGCGCGCTCACGGTGATCATGTTCCAGGCACTGGACGTCTACTCCGACGATATCTTCAGCAACCGCCTGCGCTTCCGCATCATGTTCTTCGCCTGGGCCTCGGCGTTCTGCCTGCTGTTGTTCATGTACCAGGGCCTGGGCCTGTTTCCCTACCTCAGCAGCAAGCTGGTGATCTTCTGGTTCACCGGCAGCCTGCTGCTGTTCGGCGTGCAGCGCCTGCTGGTGCTGCGCCTGTACCGGGCCTGGATGAAACGCGGCATGTACCTGCAACGCACGGTGATCCTCGGCTTCACCGAGAGCGGCATGCACCTGGCCGAATACCTGGTACGCAACCACGACATCCGCTCCGGCATCATCGGCTTCATCGACGACCGCTCCGAGCGGGTCCCGGAGAACTACAACTCGCTGCCGCTGCTGGGCAACACCAAGGACCTGGAGAAGCTGATCCGCCAGGAACAGGTCGACCAGGTGCTGGTCGCCCTGCCCTGGTTCGCCGAGGGGCGCATCGGCGCCATCGTCCATCGCCTGCGGCAATTGCCGGTGAACGTCCTGCTGGTGCCGGACATGGCTGCCTTCCGGCATGCCCACAACCGCATCGTCGATGTCTCCGGGATCCCCATGTTCAACGCGTCCGAGCTGCCGCTGCGCGGCTGGTCGCCGCTGATCAAGCGCTGCGAGGACCTGGTCCTGGCGAGCATCGCGCTGGTCCTCTTCGCCCCGCTGATGGCCCTGGTGGCCCTGGCGATCAGGCTCGATTCCAAGGGGCCTGTGCTGTTCCGGCAGAAACGCTACGGCTACAACAACCGGCTGATCTGGGTCTTCAAGTTCCGCTCGATGTACACGGAAAGGACCGACGCCAACGCCGAACGCCAGACCACCCGCGACGACGACCGCATCACCCGGGTCGGCCGCTTCATCCGCAAGACCAGCATCGACGAGCTGCCGCAGCTGTTCAACGTGCTCGCCGGCAGCATGTCGATGGTCGGCCCGCGCCCCCACGCCACCGCGACCAAGGCCGCCGGCATTCCCTTCGAGGAGGCGGTCAGCGAATACAGCTCGCGCCACCGGGTCAAGCCCGGCATCACCGGCTGGGCGCAGATCAACGGCTACCGCGGTGAGACCGACACCCTGCACAAGATCAAGAAACGCGTGGAATACGACCTCGAATACATCGCCAAGTGGTCGGTGTGGTTCGACCTCTACATCCTGTTCCGTACGGTGCCAGCCGTACTCCTGACCAAGGAAGTCTACTGATGAACGCCGTCGCCCCGCTGATCCCCTGCATCGTTTCCGGCGGTTCCGGGACCCGCCTGTGGCCGGTTTCCCGGGAGAGCATGCCGAAACCCTTCATGCGCCTGGCCGATGACCAGAGCCTGTTGCAGAAGACCTTCCTGCGTATCGCCGGGCTGCCGGACGTCGCCCGCCTGCTCACGGTGACCAACCGCGATCTGCTGTTCCGTACCCTGGACGACTACCGCGCGGTCAACCGCAGCGGCCTGGCCCAGGACCTGCTGCTGGAGCCGATGGGACGCAATACCGCGCCGGCCATCGCCGCCGCCGCGCTGCATGTGCAGGAGCACTTCGGCGACCAGGCGCAGTTGCTGATCCTTCCCGCCGACCACCTGATCCGCGACGAGCAGGCCTTCGCCGCGGCGGTGGCCGAGGCTCGCGGACTCGCGGCCCAAGGCTACCTGGTGACCTTCGGCATCACCCCGGAGCGCGCCGAGACCGGCTTCGGCTATATCGAACAGGGCGCCCCGCTGGGCAACGGCTTCCGGGTCGCGCGCTTCGTCGAGAAACCCGACCAGGCCACCGCCCAGTCCTACCTGGACAGCGGCAAGTACCTGTGGAACGCCGGCATGTTCTGCTTCCAGGCCGCCACCGTGTTGCAGGAACTGGAGCGCCACGCGCCGGAGGTGCTGATCGCCGCCCGCGCCGCCCTGGCCGACGGCAGCAGCCTGGAGAACGGCCAGTGCCGCCAGCGCGAGCTGGCCGCCGGGGCCTTCGCCGAGGCGCCGGACATCTCCGTCGACTACGCGCTGATGGAGCGCTCGGACAAGGTCGCCGTGGTGCCCTGCTCCATCGGCTGGAGCGACATCGGCTCCTGGCAGGCGCTGCGCGAACTCAGCGCGGCGGACGAGAACGGCAACCAGGTACGCGGCGAAAGCGTGCTGCACGACGTCAGCAACTGCTACATCGATTCGCCGAAGCGCCTGGTCGGCGCCGTCGGCGTGCACGACCTGATCATCGTCGACACCCCCGACGCCCTGCTGGTGGCCGACGCGGCGCGCAGCCAGGACGTCAAGTTCGTCGCCCAGGAACTCAAGCGTCGCGGCCACGACGCCTTCCGCCTGCACCGCACGGTCAGCCGGCCCTGGGGCACCTACACCGTGCTCGAGGAAGGCCGCCGCTTCAAGATCAAGCGCATCGTGGTGCGCCCCAAGGCTTCGCTGTCGTTGCAGATGCACCACCATCGCAGCGAGCACTGGATCGTGGTCAGCGGCATGGCGCTGGTGGAGAACGGCGAGCGCGAGTTTCTCCTCAACACCAACGAATCCACCTTCATCCCCGCCGGGCATAGCCACCGCCTGAGCAATCCGGGGATCATCGACCTGGTGATGATCGAGGTACAGAGCGGCGAGTACCTCGGCGAGGACGACATCGTCCGCTTCAACGACATCTACGGTCGCGCCCCCGCCAGCGACGAGAAGAAAGCCTGATGCGCTGCGCCCTGGTCATTCCCACGCGCAACGCCGGCGCGCACCTGGACCGGCTGCTGCCGGCCCTGGCCGCGCAACGGCGGCAGCCGGACAGCATCCTGGTGGTGGACAGCCGCTCCAGCGACGACACGGTGGAGCGCTTCCGCGCCTTCGGCGCGCGGGTCGAGGTCATCGAGCCGGCCAGCTTCAACCACGGCGGGACGCGGCGCTGGGCCAGCCAGCAGGTCGAGGCCGACGCGCTGATCTACCTGACCCAGGACGCCATTCCCGCCTCGCCCGACAGTTTCGCCAACCTGCTCGACGAACTCTATGCCGAGGCCGACATCGGCGTGGCCTACGGCCGCCAGTTGCCGCACCCCGGCGCCGGCCTGCTCGGTGCCCAGGCGCGGCGCTTCAACTACCCGCCGGAAAGCCGCAGCAAGCGCCTGGCCGACGCCTCGGAACTGGGGATCAAGACCTGCTTCAGTTCCGACTCGTTCTCCGCCTACCGCAGCGACGCCCTGGCGGCCGTCGGCGGCTTCCCCGAAGACGTCATCGGCAGCGAGGACGCCTACGTCGCCGCGCGCCTGCTGCAGGCCGGCTACGCGGTGCGCTACGCGGCCAGCGCCGAGGTCTACCATTCCCACGATTACCGCTTGCTGGAAGAGTTCCGCCGCTATTTCGACATCGGCGTGTTCTACGGCCGCGAGCGTTGGATACGTGCCGCCTTCGGCGGCGCGGGTGGCGAGGGCAAGCGCTATGTCCTCGCCGAGATACAGGCCTTGCGTGCCGCCGGTGCCCTGTATCGCGTACCTGAAATAGCGCTGCGTAGCGCGTTCAAGCTGCTCGGCTACCGCCTTGGCCAGCTGGAACGCCACCTGCCGGTCGCCCTCAAGCGCCGCATCAGCATGTTTCCAGGCTACTGGAAGTGAACATCATGACCTACAGGAAGTGCTCCCTCATGAAACGCACCCTCCTCATGCTCGCCATGCTCGCCCTGGCCGCATGCAACACCCCCGCACGGATTCCCGCACCGGACAGCGACACCGTGGACAGCGGCAAGCGTGCCCTGGAAGAACTCGCCAGGCTACCGCCGGCGATGGAGCGGGTGCGCGTCGGGGACACCCTGCGGATCGTCCGCGATGCCGGGGAGATGCCGACCCTCTCGGCGTTCAACGTCGCCACCATCTATGAACTGACGCTGTACACCGTGCTCAACGACGGCAGCATCTACTATCCGTTCATCGGTCGCATCCAGGCCGCGCACCGCACGCCGCAGGAAATCGCCAACGAGCTGACCACCAAGCTCGCGCCGATCTACCGCGAGCCGCGGGTCACGGTGAACATCAACCAGGCGCCGGGCAATACGGTGTTCGTCGGCGGCGCGGTGCGCAACCCGTCGGCCGTGCCGATCCCCGCCGCCAACAACATGGAGCAGGCGATCCTCGGCGCCGGCGGCATCCTGCCGGTGGGCGACGCCCGCCGCGTGGCGCTCATGCGCGAGGACTCGGAAGGCCGCTATCACGCCTACTTCCTCGACTTCAGCCAGTTGATGAAGATCGGGCCGGAAGGCCGCAAGCCCCTGGCCATGCAGCGTGGCGACATCGTCTTCGTGCCCAAGTCGATGGTCGGCGACCGTATCGAGGGCGTCGACGTCTACCTGAACCAGTTGCTGCCCTTCGCCAAGTCCATCGGCGTCGGCGTCAGCTACACCGTCAACAATGATCGCTGAGGAGCGACATCGCCATGATAGAAATTCGTTCCTTGCGTGATCTGTTGCGCCTGCTGTTCATCTACCAGCGCGAGTTCAAGCTGGCGGCCCTCAGCGCGGTGGTGATCATCGTCCTCGGCGCCTTCCTGCTGCCGGCCAAGTACGAGTCCAACGCACGCCTGCTGGTCAAGCCGGGCCGTGACTCGACCCTGCCGATAGAGATCAGCAACCGCCAGGCGCTGGTGATGCCGAGCACCCAGCGCGACCCTATCGTCGACGAAGAACGCCTGCTCACCGGCCGGCCGATCGTCCGTCAGGTGGCCGAGCGCTACCTCGAGGTGCTGGCCAACCGGCCGCCGCCGGAGGGCCTGTGGAAGCGCACCAAGTTCTATGTGAAGAAGGCCATCGGCGCGGTGTTCGACGGGATTCGCGTGACCCTGGAAACCTTCGGCGTGATCGAGGAAACCACCGCGGTCGAGCGCCTGGCCAAGGACCTCGAGAAGAAATTCGAGGTCACCCATGCGGCCGGCTCGACGGTGATGGAGATCAGCTTCACCTGGAGCGAGCCGGAAGTCGCCCAGGAAGTGGTCAAGGCCTGGATCGAGATCTACATGGAAGAGCGCACCCAGGCGCTCGGCCGCAAGAGCCTGTACGCCTTCTACGAGGCGCAGACTGCCGACAGCGCGGCGCAGATCAAGAGCTACAAGGCGCAGATCCTCAAGCACCTCAACGAGATCGGCGCATCCAGCATCGAGGACCGCCTGCAGGACCTGTCCGAGCGGATCAACGTGCTGCGCGGCGAGCGTTTCAACTCGATCCGCCTGATCGCCTCCTCCGACAGCGCCCTGGAATCCACCCGCCAGCAACTCAAGGGGCTGCCCAGGGAGATCGTCACGGTGCGGCAGATCGCGCTGAACCCGGCGCAGCAGGACCTGCGCCGGCTGCTCAACCAGAAGCGCCTGGAACGCGCCGACATGATGCGCACCTACACCGACGACGCGCCGCCGGTGAAGGCCCTGGACGCCTCGATCCGAGCCCTGGAGAAGGAAGTCCAGGACGAAGGCGCCACCGTGCAGAGTTCCGAGGACCGCGCGCCGAACACCCTGACCACTCACCTGGAACGGGTCCTGCTGGACGAGACCAGCAACAACGCGGCCCTGCGCACCCAGCTCGCGGAGCAGGAAAAGCAGCTCGCCGAACTCGAGGCGCAACGGCGCGAAGCGCTGGACATCGAGCCGACCCTGGCGCGCCTGCAGCGCGAGCTGAACGCCACCGAGCGCAACTACGCGCTGTACGTCGACAGCCTGGAGAAATCGCGGATCGACCGTGAACTGGACAAGAGCCAGATCAGCAACATCTCGGTGATCGAGGAAGCCACCTACAACCCCGGGCGGATCTTCCCGAAAACCCTGCTGATGCTGTTCCTCGCCGTGCCCTTCGGCCTCGCCGTCGGCCTGCTGGTGGTCTATCTCTGCTACCTGCTCGACCAGCGCATCCACGACGGCGGCCTGGTCGAGGAGAAATTCGGCCTGCCGCTGTGGACCACCCTGCCGGAGCTGAGCAACAGCACCGCGGAGAGCAGCAACGCCTTCACCGCCAGCATCTACCGGCTGTACGGGCTGCTGCCCTACGCGCGCATTGAGGAAAAGGGCCTGACCCTGGGCCTGACCTCGGCGCGCCACGGTGAAGGCGTGACCTTCATCATCGAGCAACTGCGCCGCCTGCTGGAGGAAAACGGCGTGCGCGTGCGGATCGGCGGCGAACCGGCCCAGCCGGGCGAAGTGGTATTGCTCGACGCGCCGGCCCTGCTGGACAGCCGCGAGGCCTTCATCGCCCTGCGCCGCGCCGACCTGATCGCCCTGGTGGTAGAGGCGCAGAAGAGCACCGTGCCGGTGGTCGAGCATGCGCTGACCATCCTCACCACGGCGTTCGGCAAGGTCGACGGGATCATCATCAACCGGCGCCGCTTCGAGGTGCCGAGCAAGGTCCTGCAGACCATCGCCCGCTACCGGAGCGCGTTCTGATGCGGATCGCCCTCCTCGCGCCCCTGCCGCCGGAAAAGAATGGCATCGCCGACTACGCCAGTCATTTCCGCAACGCCCTGCAGGGTCTCGGCATCGAAGTAGCCACGCCGCTCGCCGGCGTGGCGGCCGACAGCGCGAATATCGCCAGCCGGCTGGACAGCGTCGACTGGAACGGCTTCGACCTGGTCCATGCCGAACTCGGCGGCGGCCGCCTGGGCGAGTTCATCGCCCTGCGCGAGCTGCGCAAGCGCTTCCCGCGCCTGCCGCTGAGCGCCACGGTGCACGATCCGGAGCGCATGGTCTGGCGCCGCGAGCGCCTGCCCTGGCCGCTGAACCTGCTGGAACGCCTGCCCTCTCCCCTGCCCCAGGCCGCCGTGGTGCTCGCCGACCCGCTGACCCTGCGCGAAGAACGTGCCGTGGCCCAGGGCCTGACGCGCCTGGTGACCCTCACCGGCCTGGGCGGCGAGTGCCTGGCCCGGCGGATGCGCCTGCCGCCCGGGCGGGTCGAGGTGATCAACCACGGCAACCTGGAGATCGCCACGGTGCCGCTGCCGTCGCTGGACACCCTGCGCCTGCTGTACTTCGGATTCATCTATCGCGGCAAAGGCATCGAGGACCTGCTCGAGGCCCTCGCCGACCTGTTCGCCAGCGCGCCGGAGATGCGCCAGCGCGTGCGCCTGACCCTGGCCGGCGGCACCGCCGCGGAAATGGCCTTCGGCGCCGGCGGCAACTACCTCGACCAGTTGAAGGCACAGATCGCCGAGCTTGGCCTGGCCGACGCCATCGACTGGAACCTGAACCTGGCCGCCGCGGACATCCCGCGTACCATCCAGGCCCACCACGTGATGGTCCTGCCGTACCGCGAGTCGAAGAAACTCGGTCTGCTCGGCCAGCAGCGCGGCACCAGCGGCGCCCTGTCCTGGGCGGCAGCCTGCGGGCGCGGCGCGATCACCTCGGACGCTCGCGCCTTCGCCGAGGAAGTCGCCAGCGGCAACGGCGCCATCTACCCTCAGGGAGACGTGGCAGCCCTCTCCGAACAGTTGTTGAACCTCGCTCGCGAACCCCGCCTGGCACAGGCCTGGGCCGAGCGCGCCGGAGCGATCGGCCATGCGCGGACCTGGCCGCGCACCGCGCTGCGCTTCCAGGCACTGTTCAACGACATGGTGGGAACCGTTCATGGCACGTAAGGGACTCTATCTGGGCGGCAGCGCGCTGCTGCTCGCCGTGGTACTGCTGCTGGTGTTCTGGGGGCGTCCCGCCGACGCCGAGATCCAGGTACTGAAGGCGCCTCGCGCGGTGGTCTGGAAAGACTTCCTCGGGGTCAACGCGCAGTTCCTCTGGTTCAGCCCGGAGCGTTACAACAAGCAGATCGACCGCCTGCAGGACCTGGGGCTGGAGTGGGTGCGCCTGGACCTGCACTGGGACCGCCTGGAAACCGCCGAGGACCAGTACCAGCTGGCCTCCCTCGACCAGTTGGTCAAGGATCTCGAGGCGCGCCAGCTGAAGTCGGTGTTCTACCTGGTCGGCTCGGCCCGCTTCATCACCACCGCGCCGTTCTACTCGCCCTTCCAGGACCAGTATCCGCCGCGCGACCCGGAAGTCTTCGCCCGGCGCATGGCGATGCTCTCGCAGCGCTACCCGAGCGTGGCCGCCTGGCAGGTATGGAACGAGCCCAACCTGATCGGCTTCTGGCGGCCCAAGGCCGACCCGGAAGGCTACGCCAAGCTGCTCCAGGCCAGCACCATCGCCCTGCGCATGGTCGACCCGGAGAAGCCGGTGGTTTCCGCCGGCATGGCCTTCTTCAGCGAGATGCCCGACGGCCGCACCATGTTCGACGCCCTCGGCCACCTGGGCGTGGAGAGCCTCGGCACCATCGCCACCTACCACCCCTATACCCAGTTGCCGGAAGGCAACTACCCGTGGAACCTGGACTTCGTCTCCCACGCCAACCAGATCAACCGCGCCCTGCGCAACGCCGGCGTGCCGGCGATCTGGAGCACCGAGTGGGGCTGGTCGGCCTACAAGGGGCCGAAGGAGTTGCAGGACATCATTGGCGTCGAAGGCCAGGCCGACTACGTGCTGCGTCGCCTGGCGCTGATGAGTGCGCTGGACTACGACCGGATCTTCCTCTTCACCCTCAGCGATCTCGACCAGCGCGCCAGCGTGCGCGACCGCGACTACGGCCTGCTCGACCTGGACGCCAACCCCAAGCCGGTCTACCTGGCCCTGCAACGCTTCCTCAAGGTCACCGGGCCGAAGCTGCGCCCGGCCGACCCGCCGGTCACCGAGGACCTGCCCGACGGTTCCTTCAGCATCGGCTGGACCCGCGAGGACGGTCGCAACGTCTGGCTGTTCTGGTCGGCCCGCGGCGGCAACGTGCGCCTACCGAAGCTCAAGGAGGCCACCCTGCACGATCCGCTCAGCGGCAAGGTCACGCCCTTGAGCGGCAGCGACGGCCTGGAAGTCCCGGTGAAGTCCAGCCTGCAGATGCTGGTCTGGGAGTGAAGCCACCCATGCGTATTCTCTGGATTCTGCCCTACTCGCCCTGGCCCACCACCAGCGGCGGCAAGACCCGCCAGTACCACCTGCTGCGCAGCCTCGCGGCACGCGGCCACCGGATCACCGTGCTGCTGCACAGCAAGCAGCCGGTGAGCGCCGAGGACCGCCAGGCCCTGGAGCCCTTCCTCGAACGCCTGGTCGTGCTGCCGCGCCGACCGCTGCGCAGCCTCTCCACGCTGCTCGCCGCGCTGTTCGCGCCCTACCCGCTGCTGGCCAGCGTCAACGGCCTGTCGGCGGAGCTGCAACGCACCGCCACGGAGTTGCTGCGCGAGCCCTGGGACGTGGTCCAGGTCGAGCACAGCTATAGCTTCCAGCCCTACGAGCGACCGCTGCGCGACGCCGGCCAGCCGTTCGTGCTCACCGAGCACAACGTCGAGTCGTCCCTCGGTGCCGCCACCTACGACCGCCTGCCGGGCTGGGCGCTGCCCTTCGTGCGCTACGACCAGTGGCGTTACCGCCGCTGGGAACGCCGGGTGATGAGCCAGGCGGCAGCGGTCGTCGCCGTGACCGAGAAAGATGCGCGGCAGCTCGGCGCGATGCTCGGCCGCCCGGTGCCAGTGGTGGTCAACGGGGTCGACTGCGAGCACTTCGCCGCCGCCCGGCCGACGCCCGAAGCGCAGCGCGTGCTGTTCCTCGGCAACTACGAATACGCACCGAACGTCGATGCCGTGGAATGGATGCTCGACGAGATCCTGCCGCGGGTCTGGGCACACTGCCCCGAGGCGCGCATGAGCGTCTGCGGCTATGCGCTGCCGGCGGAGTGGGCGCAACGCTGGAGCGATCCGCGCATCGAATGGCAAGGCTTCGTTCCCGACCTGCTGCAATTGCAATCGAGCAGTTCGGTGTTCCTCGCCGCGCTGCGCCATGGCGGCGGTTCGAAGCTGAAGGTGCTCGAGGCCCTGGCCGCCGGGCTGCCGCTGGCGAGTACCGCGCAGGGCGTTTCCGGCCTGGAACTGCGGGACGGCGAGGACTACCTCGGCGGCGAATCCGCCGAGCAGCTCGCCAACGCCGTGGTGCGCCTGTTGCAGGACCCGGCGCAGGCCCGCGCGCTGGGCGAGAACGGCCGCGCCTACGTACGTCGCGCGCACGACTGGAGCGTCGCCGCCAGCCAACTGGAACAGGTCTACGCCGGCCTCGCCGAAGGAGCGCCGGCATGCGCATAGGACTCGACTACCGCACCGTCGGCAGCTCGCCGCACTCGGGCATCAGCCGCCAGGTCTATGCCATGGAGCAGGCCCTGGAAAGCCTGCCCGGCACGCAGGTGACCCGCTTCACCGTGGCCCCTCTCGACGACCCGCTGCGCCAGCGGGCGGTCTGCCCGCCGTGGGGCTGCCCGCGCACCGCGATGCACCAGCCGCACCAGCGCCTGCGCTTCGAAGCCGGGTTCCTCCCACGCGCCTTGCGCGAACAGGACATCGACCTGTACATCAGCACCTTCAACATGGGCCTGCCGCTACCGCCGCGTCCGCCGGGCGTGCGCTATGCGCTGCTGATCCACGACCTGTTCCAGATCACCCTGAAGAACTACCACGCCAACCGCCTCAAGGCACTGGTCTATCGGGTCAGCGACTACCTGTCGATCGCCTATGCGCTGCGTGTCGCCGACCGTGTCTGGACCCCTTCGCAGTACAGCGCCGACGAGGCTGTGCGGCTGTTTCCCGGGGTCGCCGGGAAAGTCCGGGTGCTGCCCAACCAGGTCGACGGCTTCGCCGGCGAACCCGCCGACCTCTCGGCACGCGGCCTGCCGCCACGCTACTGGCTGCTGGTGGGTACCCGCGAACTGCGCAAGAACGTGCCCTGGTTCGTCAGTGCCTGGGCCCGGGCGCGCGCCCAGGCGCCCGGCGTGCCGCCGCTGGTGCTGGTCGGCAGCCTCGACCACCTGCCCGAGGAACAACGCGGCTTGCCCGGCCTGCACGCGCTCGGCGGGCTCGACGACGCCGAACTGCACGCGCTGTACCGCCAGGCCGAGCGGCTCTGGCAACCGTCCTACGCGGAAGGCTTCGGCCTGCCGGTGGTCGAGGCGCTGAGCGTCGGCACGCCGGTGGCGGTGGCCAGCGGCACCTCGCTGGACGAAGTCACCCCGCCGTCGGCGCCGCGCTTCTCGCCCAGCGACGGCGCCGCCCTGGAACGCCTGATGCTGCGCCTGGCCGATACGCCGCGCGAAGCCTCGGCGGAAGAACTCATCGCCTGGGCCGCGCGCTTCAACCGCGAAGCCTACCGGCAACGGCTGGCCGCACTGATCGAGGAACTGAGTTGAGAATGTCGTTGGGAAACCTCGTCGCTGTCGTCTTCGGCCTGGCCTTCGGCGGAGCGCTGCTGATGCTCAGCCCGGCCAAGGCCGGCGCCGCCATGGTCGGCCTGGCGGCCGCGGTCACCATCCTGCGCTTCCCGTTCTGGGGGCTGCTGCTGTTCGCCCTGGTGGCGACCTTCATGCCCTACTCCACGGTCAACGTGGGGATCCGTTCGACGGTCAGCGAAGCGATCCTCGCCCTGACCTGGGGCGCGGTGCTCTGGCACATCTTCCTCTCGCGCCTGCCGCCGGCGCCGGCGCTGCGCTACCGCTCCACCGAGCGCATGCTGCTGTGGCTGATGCTGTTCACCGTGCTGCCGTTCGTGGTCGGCCAGGTCAGCATCAAGGCCGAGGCCAGCGGCCTGTCGAACTGGCTGCGCTGGCTGCTCAACCTGTCCATCGTGTTCCTCGCCGGACGCCTGCTGGTGGAGCGCAAGAACCGCGAGACCCTGGTCATCGCCCTGCTGCTGGGCACCCTGGCGATGCTGCTGATGTCCATCGCGGTGTTCATCCGCTACCGCTCGGCGTCGGGGATGGCGCCGATCCTGGCGATGTTCAACTACGCCAACCTGGACACCCTCAAGTTCGGCCTGGAGGCGCTTTCCTCGCGGATGGGCTCGCCATGGATGCACCCCAACGCCACCGGCGGGATCATGGCCCTGCTGCTGCCCCTGGCGTTCTGCTACGGGGTCGCCAACCAGGGCTGGCGGCGCGGCCTGGGCCTCGCCGTGGCGGTCCTCGGCGCCGCCGCGATCCTCCTCGCCAGTTCCCGCGGGGCGATGCTCAGCCTGGCGGTGGTGCTGTTCTGGATGTCCCTGCGCAAGGTGCCCTACACCGGCCGCCTGCTGTTGCTCGGGGTCGGCCTGGTGGTGGTCCTGGTGCTCAGCTACCCGCCGTTGCAGGAACGCCTGGCGACCATCTTCTCGCCGCAGAACGCCAGTACCGAGGTGCGCTTCGACGAATACCGGATGTTCCCCAAGGCCGTCGCCCGCTATCCGCTGGGAATCGGCTTCAAGGTCGACCCGCCGGTGCCGGGTACCGACCTCCTGGGCATCTCCAACCTGTGGCTGAACTTCATGTACAAGGTCGGCCTCGGCGGCATGCTGCTGTTCATCGCGGTGACCTGGCGCTGGTGGCGCGAAGCCCGTCCGGAGAAAGGCCCGATCCGCCTGACCCGCGACAACGCGATCTGGCTGGGCAGTACGGGCGGCATCCTGGCGGCGCTGGTCAGCGGCCTGTTCGACCACTACTTCAGCTTCGCCGTGGTGATGATCGGCCTGTTCTGGCTGCTGGTCGGGATCAACCTGCTGGAAGCCCGCCGGCTGTTCCCGGAACGCCAGCCGCAACCGCGGGCGGTGGGTTATCGCAAGCTCAAGCGACAGCTCGAGCGCGGGGCCGAGGCCTGAGATGCTCGGCTCCGCCTTCTGGCTGACCCTTGCCACCCTGCTCGGCCTGTGCCTGGGCTTCGCCCGCGAATGGCTGCTGGTGGCCTCCTGGGGCGCCGGCGAGCGCAGCGACGCCTTCCTCATCGCCCTGTTCCTGCCCGAGGCCCTGCGCATGTCGCTGGCCGGCGGCGTGCTCAGCGCGGCGGCCCTGCCACTGTTCCTCGAACGCCAGGGCGAACGTCGCCTCGACTGGCTGGCGGCGATCCTCCCGGCGCTGCTCGGTATCGCCGTGGCGCTCAGCCTCCTGCTGCTGGCGGCGGCGCCCTGGCTGGTGCGCTTGCTCGGCCCGGGCCTGGCCGAGACGGCCAGCGCCCAGGCCGCGGCCAACTTGCGGGTCCTCGCCTGGTGCGTGCCGGGGCTGATGCTCCATGCGCTATTCAGCATCCCCCTGCAGGCCGCCGAGCGCTTCGTCCTGGCCGGGCTCGGCTCGCTGCTGTTCAACCTGCCGCCGGTGCTCTACCTGGCCTTGCACGGCCAGGCCAGCCAACCCGAACAACTGGCCCTGGCCTGCCTGCTCGGCAGCCTGCTGATGCCGCTGGTGCTGCTGCCTTCGCTATGGATCGAGGGCTGGCGGCCCTGGCACTGGCGCCTGTCCGGCACCGAACTGGGCGAGCTTGGCGGGCGCATCGCTCCGCTGTTGCTGAGCAACGCCGCCAGCCAGGGCCTGGCGCTGGTCGAGCGGCTGGTGGCCTCGCTGCTCGGCGAAGGCGCGGTGACCTGGGTCAACCTGGCGCGCAAGCTGATGAACCTGCCGCTGATCGCCCTGATGAGCCTCAACCAGGTGTTGCTCGGCATGATGAGCCGACGCCAGGGTGGCGAGCGTCTGGCCCTGCTTCGCCGCGGCCTGGAGACCGCCAGCCTGCTGACCCTGCCGGCCGGGGTCGGGCTGGTCGCTGCCGCACCCGGCCTGGTGGCCCTGTTGCTGCCGCGGCAGACCGCTGGCTCGCCGTTGCCGGCGCTGCTGGCCTGGTTCGCCGTGCCACTGGTGTTCGGCGCCTGGAATGCCTTGCTGGCGCGTTACGCCTACGCCGCCGGCGATACTCGCCTGCCGCTGCGCTGCGAGCTGCTCGGCAGCGCGCTGAACGCCGCGCTGCTGGCGGTCCTGCCGTTGATTTTCGGACTGCCGGGGATTCCCCTCGCGGCCCTTGGCGGGGTGCTCTGCACCGCGCTGCTGCTGATGCGTCGCCAGGCCCTGCTCGGCGCCCTGCCCTGGGCCCGGCTGTGGCTACTGAACGCCCTGGCCATGGCGCTCGCCGCCGGCCTGCTGTTCCGCATCGACGGTATCTGGCTGCAATTGGGCCTGGGCACCGTCGCCGGCTGCCTGGCGCTGCTCGGCATGGCGCTCTGGCTGCGGCCCTGGCGCACCGATTGACCCATGGCTCCGGGTAGGGAGCCTGGCCCTGGGGGCCTTCGAACAACCACTGTGAGTTAGCGCGTCAAGCGGGAGTTGCAAAGTGAAAAAACGCTGGATTCAGATGGATGTGACCCGCGGCGTGGGCATCCTGATCATCGTCTTCGGGCACAGCTGGTTCGTCGCCAGTTCGCCGACCGTGCTCTATCCGTTGCTCTCTCCGTTCATCCTGCCACTGTTCTTCTTCATTTCCGGGGTGTTCTTCAGGACCGAGCAACCCTTCGGCGAGATGGCCCTGCGCAAGGCCGACGCCCTCCTCAAGCCGTTCTTCGTGACCATGCTCGGCTACGTCATCCTCCGCGACCTGCTGCGCGGCCAGCCGCTGCTGCCGGACATCGGCGGAGTGCTGTACGCCTCGGTCGACACCCTGCCCTGGCAGGCGCTCTGGTACCTGCCGCACTTCTGGGTAGCGACCCTGTTCGCCTGGTTCATGCTGCGCGTCATCCAGCGTCTCGGCCTGTCCCTCGCCGCCAGTTGCGTGCTGCTGGCCGTGCAACTGGGCCTGGGCATCCTGTTCCTCAAGACGTTCTGGCAGATCCCGGTGGAGTTCGGCGGCGAACAGTACCTGCTGCCGGGCCTGCCGTTCAGCCTGGACATCACCCTGATCAGCAGCGCCCACTTCATGTTCGGCTATGTCCTGCGCGACGTCCTGCGTCGCCACCAGAGTTCGTTGCTGACCCTGTGCATCGCCCTTGCCGTGACCACCGCCAGCTTCCTCTACTACCCGACGGTGGTGGACATGGCGCAGCGCCGCTACGACCACTGGTTCTGGGCCACCGTCCAGGCGGTGAGCGGCGTCTACCTGTGCTGGGCGCTGTCCGGGCTGATGATGAAGATCGACTGGCTGGGCAAGGCGATGACCTACATCGGCCAGTCGACCCTGATCCTGCTGATCTTCCACGGCGAGATCCAGCACAAGACCTTCAACCTGCTGGTCCACCTGGGTCTGTCGGAACCGGCCGCTGCCAGCGTCGCCCTGGTGATCTCGGTGATCGTCTCGCTGCTGATCGGCGAAGTGATCAAGCGCGTCGCGCTGCTGCGCGCCCTCTACTTCCCCTTCCCGGTGCGCAAGAAGGCCGCCGCGGTCCAGGGCGGCGGCGAAGCGCGCTGACGCCCTCGGCCCGGTGCGCCTGCGCCGGGCCTTTCCCCTCCCGTCTCCCTTTTCCCTAACGGGCGGCCGACCTCGCTTCGACCTGGCCGATGATCGCCCGCTCCTTTCGCTGAGCGGGTTGGTACGCGGGCATTGCCTCCCTAGAATATGGAACATCGTTCCGAAATCTTGAAAAAGGGAGAAGCCATGACCTCTGCGGCCGTCGAGACCACCCCGCTAACCTGTGACGTGCTGGTCGTCGGCTCCGGCGCCGCCGGGCTGGCGGCGGCGGTGACCGCGGCCTGGCACGGGCGCCGGGTAGTCCTGGTGGAGAAGGACCCGGTGTTCGGCGGCGCCAGCGCCTGGTCCGGCGGCTGGGCCTGGTTGCCGCGCAACCCGCTGGCGCGTCGCGCCGGTATCGAGGAGGACATCGAGCAACCGCGTACCTACCTGCGCCACGAACTGGGCGAGCGTTACGACGCCGCGCGGATCGACGCCTTCCTCGAAGCCTGCCCGCACATGGTGGCCTTCTTCGAGCGCCACACCCACCTGCGGTTCGTCGACGGCAACGGCATCCCGGACATGCATGGCGACACGCCGGGCGCCGCCGAGGGCGGCCACCAGTTGGTCGCCGCGCCCTATGACGCACGGCAACTGGGCCCGCTGCTGCCGCGCCTGCGCAAGACCCTGCGGGAGACCTCGTTCATGGGCATGCCGATCATGGCCGGCGCCGACCTCGCCGCCTTCCTCGACCTGACCCGCTCGCTGCCGGCCTTCCTGCATGTCGCCCGGCGCTTTTCCAGCCACCTCTGGCACCTGCTGCGCTACGGTCGCGCCATGCACCTGGTCAATGGCGTGGCCCTGGTAGCGCGCCTGGCCAAGTCCGCCGAAGCCCTGGGTGTGCGCCTGATCGAATCGGCGCCAGCCCGCGAACTGCTGCTGCGTGACGGCAAGGTGGTCGGCGCGCTGGTCGAGAGCGCCGAGGGACTCCTGCGCATCGAGGCAGGCGCCGTGGTCCTGGCCTGCGGCGGCTTTCCCCATGATCCGCAGCGCCGCGCCGAGCTGGCCCCCACCCTGGACACCCTGCTGCCGCTGCCGCCGCCGGGCTGCAACGGCGACGGCTTGCGCCTGGGGGAAAGCGCCGGCGGCCGGGTGGCCGACGACCTGCGCTCGCCGATCGCCTGGGCGCCGGTCTCGCGAGTTCCCCACCGCGATGGCGAGACCGGGCACTTCCCGCACATCATCGAGCGCGGCAAGCCCGGGGTGATCGGCGTGCTGGCCAACGGCAGGCGCTTCGTCAATGAGGCGCACGGTTACCACGACTATGTCGCCGCCCTGCTCGAGGCCACCCCGCCCGGGCAGCCGGCACGCTCCTGGCTGGTCTGCGACCGGCGCTTCCTGCGTCGCTACGGCCTCGGCTACGTGCGTCCGGCGCCGCTGCCGATCGCCGCGCACCTGCGCAGCGGCTATCTCAAGCGCGGGACCAGCCTGGATCAGTTGGCAAGGAGCTGCGGCATCGACCCGTCCGGCCTGGCCGCCACCGTCGCCGAATACAACCGCCACGCCCGCGAGGGCCGCGACCCAGAGTTCGGCCGCGGCGGCACGGCATTCAACCGCAAGCAGGGCGACCCGGCGTATCCGGGGCCGAATCCCTGCGTCGCCCCCATCGAACGCGGACCGTACTACGCGGTGCAGGTCGAGCCCGGCTGCTTCGGCACCTTCGCCGGGCTGAAGACCGACGCCCAGGCCCGCGTGCTGGACGGCGGCGGGCAGCCGATCCCCGGCCTGTACGCGGCGGGCGCGGACATGGCGAGCCTGTTCGCCGGCCACTATCCCTCCGGCGGCATCAACCTGGGGCCGGCGCTGACCTTCGGCTACATCGCCGGCCGCCATATCGCCGGCGCCCTCGGCTACGAGCAGGAGCAAGCGCAGCGCGGTTGAACGTTCCAGCGGGCGCAACGGCCTAAACAGGCAAGCTTTCCTTCGGAACCCAAGCATGAGCGCAGCGCCACCGGATATCCCCGCCCTGCCCGCCGGCCTCTGCTACGTCGACGACCGCCAGCCGGGCATCCGTCGACGCCGGCAGGGCAAGCGCTTCGTCTATTTCGATGCCGACGGCCAGCGCATCGGCGACGCCGAGGAGATCCGCCGGCTGGACAAGCTGGCCATTCCGCCGGCCTATCGCGAGGTCTGGATCTGTCCCGACCCCAACGGCCATCTCCAGGCCACCGGCCGCGACGCCCGTGGGCGCAAGCAGTACCGCTACCACCCGCGCTGGCGCGAGGTACGCGATGCCGACAAGTACGAGCGCCTGCTGCGCTTCGGCCAGGCGCTGCCGCGGCTGCGCCGGCACATCGACGCCCAGTTGCGCCTGCCCGGCCTCGGTCGCGACAAGGTGGTGGCCCTGGCGGTTGCGCTGCTCGACGCCACCCTGATCCGCGTCGGCAACCACCGCTACGCCCGCGACAACCGCTCCTACGGCCTGACCACCCTGCGTACCCGGCACGTGGACGTGAACGGCAGTCGCATCCGGTTCCGCTTCAAGGGCAAGAGCGGCATCGAGCACGACGTCAGCCTGGAGCATCCGCGCCTGGCGCGGGTGCTGCGGCGCTGCCTGGAATTGCCCGGCCAGGACCTGTTGCAGTACCTGGACGAGGACGGCCAGCCGCACCGCATCGGCTCCCACGACATCAATGAGTACCTGCGCCGGCATACCGGCGAGGATTTCAGCGCCAAGGACTACCGTACCTGGGCCGGCAGCGCGCTGGCGCTGGAGCGCCTGCGGCGTGCCGAAGCCGACGGGCTTGGCGCGGTGGTGGCGGAGGTCGCCGCCGAATTGGGCAACAGCGTGGCGATCTGCCGGCAATGCTACATCCACCCGGCGATCATCGAGGCCTACCAGGCCGGGCAACTGGGCCAGCTCAGGCGCGCCCGCAAGCGCCGCTGGCTGAGTGCCGAGGAAGCGACCCTGCTGGCCTTCCTCGACACGCCCGGCTGATCAGTTGCCCGGGTGCGGATCGATGCCGTGCCGGCGCAGCAGGCCGAGCAGGCGGCCAATCTCGGTCTGGCAGGCTTCCAGTTCCTTGCGCAGGGTGTGTTCGCGGCGCTGCTGCTCCAGCTTCACGCGTTCGAGTTCGGCGCGCGCCTCACGGCGGATCTGCCGCTCGCGCTCCTTGTCGGAATGCTCGGCGCCGAGGGCCTCTTCGGCCTTGCGCGCGCGGTATTCGCGCATCCGCTGGGCGGCCGACTTGGCCTTGCCGCTCGGCTTGGGCCCGGGTTTGCTGGCTTTCATGAACGCCTCCATCTGCGTAACGTTACGCAATCAGAATAGCGTAACGTTACGCAGATAGACAGGGTCTATGCTTAGAGCGGCGGGGCCGAGCGCAGCATCACCGACTTCAGCGCGAAGGCCGACTTGATGCCAGCCACGCCGGGAATGCAGGTCAGGGTATTGGTGAGGAACGCCTGGTAGGCGGCGAGATCCTTGACTACAACCCGCAGCATGTAGTCCGCATCGCCGGTCATCTGGAAACAGCTCATGACCTGCGGCGCATCGACGATGCGTTCCTCGAAGCGAGCGAGGTAGTCGCCGGTCTGCTTTTCCAAGGACACCGAGACGAACACGCTCATCGCCCCGGACAGGCGCTCCTCGTCGAGCCGGGCGAAGTAGCCCTGGATGTAGTGTTCCTCTTCCAGGCGGCGTACCCGGCGCAGCGTCGGCGTCAGCGACAGGCCGACCTTCTGGGCGAGATCGCGCCAGCTCAGGCGGCCGTCGTCGGCCAGGGCACGGAGGATTTTCAGGTCGATGCGGTCGAGTTCAGCCATGGTGCGTTGTTTCTCTTGTTAGCGATTCTTGTAGTTCAAACAACCCAATACTGCCGGAATACCTTAGTCAATTTGGAGCAAAAAACTAGCACCCGAAGCCTATACTGAAATTACAAAAACAAAACCCGAGGGCCTCACCATGAGTGACGTCACCCAGTACGACCGCGCCTGCCGTACCCCGGCATGCCTGCAACCCGCCCCCACCCACAGGACGGGAACCCGCCATCCGCCCAGTCCGCCGCTTCGAGCGCCGTTCGCCCGTTTCTGATCTCTCCAACCGTTTGGCCCGGACCGGGCCGGAGGCCTGTCATGAGTGATTACGAGCCGTTGCGTCTGCATGTCCCGGAGCCCACCGGGCGTCCTGGCTGCAAGACCGACTTTTCCTATCTGCACCTGTCCCCCGCCGGCGAGATACGCAAGCCGCCGGTGGATGTCGAGCCCGCCGAGACCAGCGACCTGGCCTACAGCCTGGTACGTGTGCTCGACGACGACGGCCACGCCGTCGGTCCCTGGAATCCGCAGCTCAGCAACGAACAACTGCTGCGCGGCATGCGGGCGATGCTCAAGACCCGCCTGTTCGACGCGCGCATGCTCACCGCGCAACGGCAGAAAAAGCTTTCCTTCTATATGCAATGCCTCGGCGAGGAAGCCATCGCCACCGCCCACACCCTGGCCCTGCGCGACGGCGACATGTGCTTTCCGACCTATCGCCAGCAAGGCATCCTGATCACCCGCGAATACCCGCTGGTGGACATGATCTGCCAGCTTCTCTCCAACGAGGCCGACCCGCTCAAGGGCCGCCAGCTGCCGATCATGTACTCGAGCAAGGAGGCCGGTTTCTTCTCCATCTCCGGCAACCTCGCCACCCAGTTCATCCAGGCGGTCGGCTGGGGTATGGCCTCGGCGATCAAGGGCGACACGCGCATCGCCTCGGCCTGGATCGGCGACGGCGCCACCGCCGAGTCGGACTTCCACACCGCCCTCACCTTCGCCCATGTCTACCGCGCGCCGGTAATCCTCAACGTGGTCAACAACCAGTGGGCGATCTCCACCTTCCAGGCCATCGCCGGCGGCGAAGGCACCACCTTCGCCAACCGTGGAGTGGGCTGCGGGATCGCCTCGCTGCGGGTCGACGGCAATGACTTCCTGGCGGTCTACGCCGCCTCCGAGTGGGCCGCCGAGCGCGCCCGGCGCAACCTCGGGCCGAGCCTGATCGAATGGGTCACCTACCGCGCCGGCCCGCACTCGACTTCGGACGACCCGTCCAAGTACCGCCCCGCCGACGACTGGACCAACTTCCCGCTGGGCGACCCGATCGCCCGCCTGAAGCGGCACATGATCGGCCTCGGCATCTGGTCGGAGGAACAGCACGAAGCCACCCACAAGGCCCTCGAAGCCGAAGTACTGGCCGCGCAGAAACAGGCGGAGAGCCATGGCACCCTGATCGACGGCCGGGTGCCGAGCGCCGCCAGCATGTTCGAGGACGTCTATGCAGAACTGCCGGAGCACCTGCGCCGGCAACGCCAGGAGCTCGGGGTATGAATGCCATGAACCCGCAACACGAGAACGCCCAGACGGTCACCAGCATGACCATGATCCAGGCGCTGCGCTCGGCGATGGACATCATGCTCGAGCGCGACGACGACGTGGTGGTATTCGGCCAGGACGTCGGCTACTTCGGCGGCGTGTTCCGCTGCACCGAAGGCCTGCAGAAGAAATACGGCACCTCGCGGGTGTTCGATGCGCCGATCTCCGAGAGCGGCATCATCGGCGCCGCGGTCGGCATGGGTGCCTACGGCCTGCGCCCGGTGGTGGAGATCCAGTTCGCCGACTACGTCTACCCGGCCTCCGACCAGTTGATCTCCGAGGCGGCGCGCCTGCGCTATCGCTCGGCCGGCGACTTCATCGTGCCGATGACCGTACGCATGCCCTGTGGCGGCGGCATCTACGGCGGGCAGACGCACAGCCAGAGCCCGGAGGCGATGTTCACCCAGGTCTGCGGCCTGCGCACGGTGATGCCGTCCAACCCCTACGACGCCAAGGGCCTGCTGATCGCCTGCATCGAGAACGACGACCCGGTGATCTTCCTCGAGCCCAAGCGCCTCTACAACGGCCCGTTCGATGGCCACCACGACCGCCCGGTGACGCCCTGGTCCAAGCATCCGGCCAGCCAGGTGCCGGACGGCTACTACAAGGTGCCGCTGGACAAGGCGGCGATCGTCCGCCCCGGCGCGGCGCTGACCGTGCTGACCTACGGCACCATGGTCTACGTGGCCCAGGCCGCGGCCGACGAGACCGGCCTGGACGCCGAGATCATCGACCTGCGCAGCCTCTGGCCGCTGGACCTGGAAACCATCGTCGCCTCGGTGAAGAAGACCGGCCGCTGCGTCATCGCCCACGAGGCGACCCGCACCTGCGGGTTCGGCGCCGAGCTGATGTCGCTGGTGCAGGAGCACTGCTTCCACCACCTGGAGGCGCCGATCGAGCGCGTCACCGGTTGGGACACCCCCTACCCGCATGCCCAGGAGTGGGCGTATTTCCCCGGCCCCGCGCGCGTCGGCGCGGCATTCAAGCGTGTGATGGAGGTCTGAATGGGTACCCATGTGATCAAGATGCCGGACATCGGGGAAGGCATCGCCGAGGTCGAACTGGTGGAGTGGCATGTCCAGGTCGGCGACTCGGTCAATGAAGACCAGGTCCTCGCCGAGGTGATGACCGACAAGGCCACGGTGGAGATTCCCTCGCCGGTGGCCGGACGCATCCTCGCCCTCGGCGGCCAGCCGGGCCAGGTGATGGCGGTGGGCGGCGAACTGATCCGCCTGGAGGTGGAAGGCGCCGGCAACCTCGCCGAGAGTCCGGCCGCGCCCGTCGCCGCCACCCCGGAGAAACCGAAGGAAGCCCCGGTCGCGGCGCCGAAAGCCGCCGCCGAAGCGCCGCGCGCCTTGCGCGACAGCGAGGCGCCACGGCAGCGGCGCCAGCCCGGCGAACGCCCGCTGGCCTCCCCCGCGGTGCGCCAGCGCGCCCGCGACCTGGGCATCGAGTTGCAGTTCGTGCAGGGCAGCGGTCCCGCCGGACGCGTCCTCCACGAGGACCTCGATGCCTACCTGACCCAGGATGGCAGCGTCGCGCGCAGCGGCGGCGCCGCGCAGGGGTATGCCGAGCGACACGACGAACAGGCGGTGCCGGTGATCGGCCTGCGTCGCAAGATCGCCCAGAAGATGCAGGACGCCAAGCGACGCATCCCGCATTTCAGCTATGTCGAGGAAATCGACGTCACCGATCTGGAAGCCCTGCGCGCCCATCTCAACCAGAAATGGGGTGGCCAGCGCGGCAAGCTGACCCTGCTGCCGTTCCTGGTCCGCGCCATGGTCGTGGCGCTGCGCGACTTCCCGCAGTTGAACGCGCGCTACGACGACGAGGCCGAGGTGGTCACCCGCTACGGCGCGGTGCACGTCGGCATCGCCACCCAGAGCGACAACGGCCTGATGGTGCCGGTGCTGCGCCACGCCGAATCGCGCGACCTCTGGGGCAACGCCGGCGAAGTGGCGCGCCTGGCCGAAGCCGCACGCAGCGGCAAGGCGCAACGCCAGGAGCTGTCCGGCTCGACCATCACCCTGAGCAGCCTCGGCGCGCTCGGCGGGATCGTCAGCACACCGGTGATCAACCATCCGGAGGTGGCCATCGTCGGCGTCAACCGCATCGTCGAGCGACCGATGGTGGTCGGCGGCAACATCGTCGTGCGCAAGATGATGAACCTCTCCTCCTCCTTCGACCACCGGGTGGTCGACGGGATGGACGCGGCGGCCTTCATCCAGGCCGTGCGCGGCCTGCTCGAACATCCCGCCACCCTGTTCCTGGAGTAAGCGATGAGCCAGATCCTGAAGACTTCCCTGCTGATCGTCGGCGGCGGTCCCGGCGGCTACGTCGCGGCGATCCGTGCCGGGCAACTGGGCATTCCCACCGTACTGGTGGAGGGCGCCGCCCTCGGCGGCACCTGCCTGAACGTCGGCTGCATCCCGTCGAAGGCGCTGATCCACGCCGCCGAGGAATACCTCAAGGCCCGCCACTATGCCGGCCGGTCGGCGCTGGGCATCCAGGTACAGGCGCCGAGCATCGACATCGCCCGCACCGTGGAATGGAAGGACGCCATCGTCGACCGCCTCACCAGCGGCGTCGCCGCGCTGCTGAAGAAACACGGGGTCGATGTCGTCCAGGGCTGGGCGAGGATCCTCGACGGCAAAAGCGTGGCGGTCGAACTCGCCGGCGGCGGCAGCCAGCGCGTCGAGTGCGAGCACCTGCTGCTGGCCGCCGGCTCGCAGAGCGTCGAGCTACCGATCCTGCCGCTGGGCGGCAAGGTGATCTCCTCCACCGAGGCGCTGGCGCCCGGCAGCCTGCCCAAACGCCTGGTGGTGGTCGGCGGCGGCTACATCGGCCTGGAGCTGGGTACCGCCTACCGCAAGCTCGGCGTCGAGGTGGCGGTGGTGGAAGCGCAACCGCGCATCCTGCCGGGCTACGACGAAGAACTGACCAAGCCGGTGGCCCAGGCCTTGCGCAAGCTGGGCGTCGAGCTGTACCTCGGGCACAGCCTGCTGGGCCCGAGCGAGAACGGCGTGCGGGTCCGCGACGGCGCCGGCGAGGAGCGCGAGATCGCCGCCGACCAGGTACTGGTGGCGGTCGGCCGCAAGCCGCGCAGCGAAGGCTGGAACCTGGAAAGCCTGGGCCTGGACATGAACGGCCGGGCGGTGAAGGTCGACGACCAGTGCCGCACCTCGATGCGCAATGTCTGGGCCATAGGCGATCTCGCCGGCGAGCCGATGCTCGCGCACCGGGCCATGGCCCAGGGCGAGATGGTCGCCGAGCTGATCGCCGGCAAGCGTCGCCAGTTCGCCCCGGTGGCGATCCCCGCGGTGTGCTTCACCGATCCGGAAGTGGTGGTCGCCGGGTTGTCCCCGGAGCAGGCGAAGGATGCCGGCCTGGACTGCCTGGTGGCGAGTTTCCCGTTCGCCGCCAACGGCCGCGCCATGACCCTGGAGGCCAACGAAGGCTTCGTCCGCGTGGTGGCGCGTCGCGACAACCACCTGGTCGTCGGCTGGCAGGCGGTGGGCAAGGCGGTCTCGGAACTGTCCACGGCCTTCGCCCAGTCGCTGGAGATGGGCGCCCGCCTGGAAGACATCGCCGGCACCATCCACGCCCATCCGACCCTCGGCGAAGCGGTCCAGGAAGCCGCCCTGCGCGCGCTGGGACACGCCCTGCACATCTGATTCCCGCGAACCTCGGTAGCCGGCCAACCACCGGCGCACATTACCCCCTTGCCCGTCGGGCAAGGGGGCTTTTTTCGTGGCCGCGAACCGGGTCGTCAGCAGGTCTCACCGCCCTGCGCGATCCCCCGCCCCTCACTCCGTCTCCAGCAACCCATGCCGCAAGCTCCCCGCCGCCAGGCGCTGGCGAATATCCTCGTCGATCCGCGGATCGTCCGGGCGGTACAGGCGCACCTGGCGGTAGGCGTTGATCCGGTTGATTTCCGCACCGAGGTACTCCCAGACCACCCGGCTGCATGCCGGGGTCCGCCGGTCACCGCTGGAAACGCCCATCTTCAGGCCGTTCAGGCGGGTGATACGGCTCTTGAAACTGGGAATGAGGATGGTCTGGCTCATCTCGTTGAGGGTCAGCGACTCGTAGTCGATCAGGAACACCCGGTCCTGCAACTGGAAGGCCGCGCCGAGGTAGCGGCAGCGCGCCCACTCCTCCGCCTGCACGTCGGTACTGCTGGTGCGCTCCTGGCGTTCCTGGCGCTCGAAGAGGAACACGCCGTCTTCCTCGTAGAGATGCACCAGGGAGAGCAGGATGCTGCCTGGCACCGACATGCAGTTGGCATATTCGAAGTAGTAGCCGCAGTAGCGGCTCAGGTCGCCGGCCTCGGCGCGCAGCGGTTGCAGCAGCCGCAACAGCGGGTCGTTGCTGGGCTGGCGCGGCTGGGCGCTGGTGCGGGCGCCGATCAGGCGGGCGAACTGCTCGGGCGGCAAGCCCAGCTCGTAGTCCTCGACGCCGAAGAAGTCGCCGATCCGCTTGCGGTTGTACGGCGTCGGCTGGCTCTGGCCGCTGAGGTACTTGTTGAACTGTGCGCGATTGATCGCCAATTGCCGGCAAACCTCGGAAATCGAGCGGTAATGGCTGCAAAGCAGCTTGAGATTGGCGCCCAGGTGCTCGGACATCGATGGCTCCAAAACTGATGCTATGGACGCGATTCTAGCATCAGGTCGCATCAAGCAGGAGCAACCCGCGAAATTGTAACCAGGTGCGTCATGGCCAACCATGCGCCGCGCACCAAGGCGCTGCCGCAGCGCACGCCGGTACCAGAATAAGAACCGAGGTAGACCTCCATGCTTGAAATGCTCAACGATTTCCTTTCCGGAAAAGTCCTCATCGTCCTGATCGTCGGCCTGGGTGCCTACTTCACGATCCGTTCGCGTTTCGTCCAGTTCCGCCACTTCGGCCACATGTTCGGCGTATTCAGGGAATCGCTGCGCGGCCAGGCCGGCCAGCTCAGTTCCTTCCAGGCCCTGATGCTGAGCCTCGCCGGCCGGGTCGGCGCCGGCAACATCGCCGGGGTCGGCATCGCCGTGACCCTCGGCGGTCCGGGGGCGGTGTTCTGGATGTGGGTCACCGCGCTGGTCGGCATGTCCAGCAGCTTCTTCGAATGCACCCTGGCCCAGGTCTACAAGCGCAGCGACGGCGACGGCCTGTATCGCGGCGGCCCGTCCTACTACATCCAGCACGGCCTGAAGCTGCGCTCGATGGCGGTGGTCTTCGCGGTACTCCTGCTGGTGACCTACGGCTTCGCCTTCAACGGCCTGCAGTCCTACACCGTCACCCATTCGCTGCAGAACGCCTTCGGCTTCGCCCCGCAGCACACCGGGATCGCCCTGGCGGTGCTGCTCGGCGTGGTCTTCATCGGCGGCATCAAGCGCATCGCCGCGGTCTCCGACCTGCTGGTGCCGATCAAGACCCTGGCCTACATCGGCGTCACCCTGTACGTCATCGCCAGCCAGATCGAGCACGTCCCGGCAATGCTGGAAACCATCGTCAAGAGCGCCTTCGGCCTAGACCCGGCGTTCGGCGGCCTGCTCGGCAGCGCCATCGTGATGGGCGTCAAGCGTGGCGTCTTCGCCAACGAGGCCGGCCTGGGCAGCGCGCCGAACGTCGCCGCGGTCGCCGCCGTGCGCCATCCGGCGGCACAGGGCGTGGTCCAGGCCTTCAGCGTGTTCCTCGACACCTTCGTGATCTGCACCTGCACCGCCCTGCTGATCCTGCTCTCGGGCTTCTACACCCCGGGCTTCGAAGGCGACGGCATCGTCCTCACCCAGAACTCCCTGGCCGCGGTGGTCGGCGACTGGGGCCGGGTGTTCGTCAGCGTGGCCCTGTCGCTGTTCGTCTTCACCTGCATCCTCTACAACTTCTACCTGGGCGAGAACAGCCTGCAGTTCCTCAGCCGCAACCGCCTGGTGCTGATCGGCTACCGCGCGCTGGTGCTGGCCCTGGTGGTCTGGGGCTCGGTGCAGGACCTGTCCACCGTGTTCGCCTTCGCCGACATCACCATGACCTGCCTGGCCTTCGTCAACCTGATGGCCCTGGCCCTGCTGTTCAAGGTCGGCCTGCGGGTGATGCGCGACTATGACGTGCAGCGCCGCGCCGGGATCAAGCAACCGGTGTTCGACTCGGCGCAGTTCGCCGACCTCGACCTGGACCGCGAAGCCTGGCCCGCCGGCCAGCGCGCCGAGCCCCCGGCGCAGGCGGACGCCGAGCCGCTGCCGAGCGGCAATCGCTGAGTCTCGCGCAGGCGCCCTCCCCCCGGAGCGGCGCCTGCGCCACAATGGTGTCCCCTCTTCGCACGTCCGGCGCGAAAAGGCCCGACACAAGGATTACGGATGCTCCCAGTCAAGAACCTCTTCGTGCTCTACACCGGCGGCACCATCGGCATGTTGCAGACCCCGCAGGGTCTGGCCCCGGCCGGCGGCTTCGAAGCGCGCATGCGCGACCACCTGCAAAGCCTCGGCGACGCCCCGGACCTGCGCTGGCGCTTCGCCGAACTGCAACCGCCGCTGGACAGCGCCAACATGACCCAGGGCAACTGGCTGGCGATGCGCGACGCCATCGTCGCCGCGCTCGACGCCGGCCACGACGGCGTGCTGCTCCTGCACGGCACCGACACCCTGGCCTACAGCGCCGCGGCGCTGTCCTTCCTGCTCCTCGACCTGCCGATCCCGGTGCTGCTGACCGGCTCCATGCTGCCGGCCGGCGCGCCGGGCAGCGATGCCTGGGACAACCTGGTCGGCGCCCTGCGCGTCCTCCAGGAGGGCCACGCGCGCGGCGTACAGGTCTATTTCAACGATGCCCTGCTGCACGGCGCGCGAGTCAGCAAGCTGCGCAGCGACGCGTTCGACGCCTTCGCCGAACTGCCGCGACCGCGCCACGCCGAGCATGCGCCGGTGCCTGCGGCGCTCGGCTACCGCCAGCCGCGCCGGGAAGTGAACCTCGCCGTGCTGCCGCTCTATCCAGGGCTGCGCGCCGCGCACCTGCGCGGGCTGCTCGACAGCGGCGTGGAAGCGCTGCTGCTGGAATGCTATGGCAGCGGCACCGGCCCGTCCGACGACGAGGAGCTGCTGGCGCTGCTGCGCGAAGCCCACGCCCGCGGCGTGCTGCTCGCCGCGGTCAGCCAGTGCGCCTACGGCCAGGTCGAGTTCGGCGTCTACGCCGCCGGCAGCCGCCTGCGCGACGCCGGCCTGCTCTCGGCTGGCGGAATGACCCGCGAGGCGGCCCTGGGCAAGCTCTTCGGCCTGCTCGGCGCCGGCCTCGGACGCGACGAAGCGCAACGCTGGTTCGCCCTCGACCTGTGCGGCGAGAACGCCGACTGACCGCCCTGCGGCCGCCCGCCGGCGGCCGCTTCCTTCAGCCCTCCCCGCGATACGCGACAACGCCGGCGGCCCGCCCGTGCCCGGCGCCCATCGTCAAGCTTCAGCGAACAGTGTTTCCGGCCTTCCCCGGTTTATCCCCCGGCGGCGAGTCCACAGGATGTCGCCTTCCGCTGCCGGCCCCGCCGGCATCCGCCCACAAGGAGGAAACACCTGCATGTACGCCATCGCCGAAGACACCCTTCCCGCACGCGTATTGAAAGAACTGTTGCTCTATCGCCGCCGTTACCCCGAGCATCGCCAGAGCGCCAGCGAAGCGGACGAGATCCGCCGCATCGAACAGGTCCAGTTGCCGCGCATCGCCGCCTTCATCGAAGCCGGCGAGCCCATCGAATTCGTCCTGCCGGCGTTTCCGGCCAAGTCGCCGAACCCCGGCAAGGTCCTCGACAGCCGTCCGGACATGGCCGAGCGCCTGTCGCTGTCGTTCCTCAACCACCTGTGCCAGCGCATCCAGCTGTTCTATGCACCGGGCGCGAAGATCACCGTCTGCTCCGACGGCCGGGTTTTCGGCGACCTGGTGAGGATCGGCGATGCGCACATCAGCGCCTACCAGGATGCCTTGCGCCTGATGATCGAGGAGATCGGCGCCACCCATATCGGCGTGTTCAACCTGGAGGACGTACGCGCCTTCGAGGCCCAGCGCGACAACCACGAGCAGCTCCGCCAGTTGCTGATCGACGGCTACGCCGAGCCGCTGGAAAGCATCCGCGAGACCCTGCTGGCCAGCGAAGAAGGCCTGCTGCTGTACCGCGCCATCACCCGTTTCCTCTACGAGGACGGCCTGACCCCCGACTACCAGGGCTCGAAGACTGCCCTGCAACGCGACGCCAAGGAGCGCGCCTACGGGGTGATCCAGCGCAGCTGGGCCTGGGGCGCGCTGCTGGCCGACCAGTTCCCCCGCGCGATCCGCCTGTCCATCCATCCGCAGCCGGCGGACAGTCTGAAGTTCGGCATCCACATGATGCCGACCCGCGACGACTGGCTGACGCCCTGGCACGGCGTGGCGGTGAACACCGAGGACCGCTTCGTGCTGATGAAGCGCAGCGAGGTGCTGGAACTCGGCGGCGAGCTGGTGCAGATCAACGGCCAGCCCAGTCACTACCGCCTGCCGGCCAGGGCCGCCCGGCGCGCCGCCGTGGCCTGAGCCCGAGGAGCCAGACGATGAACGCCTATCTCAGCGATCAACCGGTACGTCTCTCGCCGCTGCGCGACGAACAGGGCAACCAGCCGCGCTTCGGCCTGCTGCTGGAGTCCGGCCGCCCCGGCATGCACGTCGGCGAGCTGCCGGCGCAGTGGCTCAAGGGCCTGGCTCGCAGCCACCACCTGCTGCTCCTGCGCGGCTTCGCCGCCTTCGCCGACGCCGAGAGCCTGACCCGCTACTGCCACGACTTCGGCGAAGTCATGCTGTGGCCGTTCGGCGCGGTGCTCGAGCTGGTGGAACAGGAAGGCGCCGAGGACCACATCTTCGCCAACAACTACGTGCCGCTGCACTGGGACGGCATGTACCTGGAGACGGTCCCGGAATTCCAGGTGTTCCACTGTGTCGACGCGCCCGGCGACAGCGACGGCGGCCGCACCACCTTCAGCTCGACCCCGGCGGCGCTGCAACTGGCCGACAGTAGCGAGCTGGAACTCTGGCGCCGCGCCAGCGGCCGGTACCAGCGCAGCGCGGCGCACTACAGCAGCCGCTCGGCGGCGCCGATAGTCGAGCGCCACCCGCGCCGCGAATTCCCCATCCTGCGTTTCTGCGAACCGCCGGTCGAGGGCGACGCCAGCTTCATCAACCCCTCCGAGTTCCACTACGACGGCATCGCCCCGGAACAGCGCGGCGAACTGCTCGCCAGCCTGCGCCGCTGCCTGTACCACCCGCAGGCGCATTACGCCCACCGCTGGCGCAGCGACGACCTGGTGATCGCCGACAACCTGACCCTGCTGCACGGTCGCGAGGCCTTCGTCCACCGCGCGCCGCGCCACCTGCGGCGGGTGCATATCCACGCCGAGCCGGCGCTGCGCAACCCGCACCTGCAGCGCGACTGACCGCCCCGCCGGCCGTGCGCGCCACGGCCGGCGTCCCGACAAGGAACCAGCATGAGCCATTCCGTCCCCAACGCGCTGATGACCGGCGCCGACTATCTCGACAGCCTGCGCGACGGTCGCCAGGTCTACCTCAACGGCGAACGGGTCGCCGACGTCACCCGGCACAGGGCGTTCCGCAACGCCTGCCGCAGCATCGCCGGGCTCTACGACGGCCTCCACGGCGAGCAGCGCGACGTCCTCACCCGGGTCGATGCCCAGGGCCGCCGCAGCCACCGCTTCTTCACCCCCGCGCAGAACGCCGAGGACCTGCTCGGCGCGCGCGAGGCGATCGGCTGCTGGTCGCGCATGACCTACGGCTTCATGGGGCGTACCCCGGACTACAAGGCGGCGTTCATGTCCGGGCTGGAGGCCGGCGCCGGCTTCTACGGCGACTACCGGCAGAACGCCTGCGCCTGGCACCGCGCCTTCGCCGACCGCGGGCTGTTCCTCAACCACGCGATCATCAATCCGCCGCTGGACCGCAGCAAGGCGATCCACGAGATGCGCGACGTGTTCGTCCACGTCGAACGCGAGACCGACCAGGGTATCGTCGTCAGCGGGGCGAAGATGCTCGCCACCGGCAGCGCCATCACCAACGCCACCTTCGTCGCCCCGGTCGCCTCGGCGCAGATGGAAGCCGGCAAGGCCGAGGACTTCGCCCTGGTGTTCTTCGCCCGCATGGACAACCCCGGCCTGCGCCTGATGTGCCGGCCATCCTACGAGGAGCGCGCGAGCAGTCCCTTCGACTATCCGCTGTCCAGCCGCTTCGACGAGAACGACAGCGTGCTGCTGTTCGACAAGGCGCTGATTCCCTGGGAGGACGTCCTGGTCTACCGCGACCTGCGCCGCGCCACCGGCTTCTATGCCGACTCGGGCTTCGCCAACCTGTACAACTTCCAGTCCGGCATCCGCCTCGGGGTGAAGCTGGAGCTGATGATCGGCCTGCTTTCCCTCGGCGTGCGCGCCAATGGCACCCAGGGCTTCCGCGGGATACAGGCTGCCCTCGGCGAGCTGATCGCCCTGCAGCACCTGCTGCAGGCGCTGACCACCGCCATGGCCCGCGACCCGGAGCGCAACGCCGCCGGGTCGGCGGTGCCGCGCCTGGAGTACGCCAATGCCCTGCGCATCCAGGTGCCGCAGATCTGGAAGCGGGTCCGCGAGCTGCTGGAAAGCGCCCTCGGCGGCGCCCCGCTGGTCACCGTCTCGGGCGCCGCCGACCTGCGCGACGGCGAGGCGCGGCGGCTGGTGGACAGCTACTACCGCGGTGCCGAGCTGGAGCCGGAGCAGCGCCTGAAGCTGTTCAAGCTGATCTGGGACGCCACCGGCAGCGAGTTCGGCGCGCGCCACGCGGTCTATGAGAGCCATTATTCCGGCAATGCCGAGCAGATCCGCCTCGACTCGCTGGCCTGGGCCAGCCGTCGCGGGCACCTGGCCTACTGCGAGGCGATGGTCCAGCGCTGTATGGCCGACTACGACATCCACGGCTGGCTGCGGGGGCCCTGGCAGCATGACTGAGCGCAAACGCTGGCTGGCCGGCTGCCTCTCGGCCCTGCTTTCCCTGCCGCTGGCCGCCGCCGTGCCGGGCCCGGACGCGCCCGCCGACCTGGCGCGCGGCAAGGCGATGGCGCAGAAAATGTGCTCGCGCTGCCACGACGACGACGGCAACGGCGGGCCGCGGCCGAACCGCAGCTACCCGAAGCTCGCCGGGCTCGACCGGGAATACCTGTACAAGCAGATCTACGACCTCAAGACCCAGCGCCGGCGCAACCCGGCCACCAACGGCCGCGGCGAGGAGCTGAGCGCGGCGGACGTGGTCAACGTCTCCGCCTGGTTCGCCGCCCAGCGCATGAGTGCCGGCGAGCAGACCCTGGCCGACCCGAGGCAACGCGAACGCGGCCGCCAGCTCTTCAAGAATGGCCTGGCGCAGCGCGGCGTACCGCCCTGCGTCACCTGCCACGGGCCCGCCGCCCAGGGCCTGGCGGCGCTGAAGGCGCCGCGCCTGGCCGGGCAATGGGCGGAATACCTGGCAACCCAGTTGCACGGCTTCCGCGACGGCAAGCGCGGCAACAGCGCGACCATGCGCGCGGTCGCCGGCGGCCTGGAGGATAGCGACATCCAGGCGCTCGCCGGCTACCTGGGCAGCCTGGGGCCGTAGGGCGAATAACCGCTCGCGGTTATCCGCCGCCTATCCCTGGCATCGGCGGCGGATAACGCCTGTGGCGTTATTCGCCCTACGCCAGTTGGAATGGCTTGCGACCGAGATGCTGCCGAAGCCCGATCCGTAGGGCGAATAACCGCTTGCGGTTATCCGCCGCCTATCCGCGACGCCAGCGGCGGATAACGCCTGTGGCGTTATTCGCCCTACAGCCCCCCAGCACGGATGCCCAGCCTCATTCGCCCTGCGCCAGGCGGAACGGCTCGCGACCGAGATGCTCGCGCAGCGACTCGATGAACGCCCTGACCCGCACCGGCATGTAGCGCGCCGAGGGGTACAGGGCATAGATGCCGCCCTGCGGCAGGCGCCAACCGGGCAGCAGCCGGACCAGCCGTCCGCGGGCGATCTCGCGGGCTACCAGGAAGCTCGGCAGCACGCTGACGCCGGCACCGTCGAGCACCAGGCGGTACACCGCCAGGGTGTTGTTCGCCAGCAGGCGCCCTCGGGTCTGTACCGTGGCACGCTCGCGCTGGCGTTCGAAGGTCCAGGTCCAGGGCGTGCTCAGGCGGGTATGGCCGATCCATTCGCAACGCGCCAGGTCGTGCGGCTGGAGCACCGGCGGCAGACCGGCGAGGTATCCCGGCGTCGCCACGGCAACCTGCTGGAAGTCGCACAGCTTGCTGGCATGCAGGCCGGAGTCGCGCGGCCAGCCGATACGTACCGCGAGATCGATGCGCTGGCCGACCAGATCGCTGAACTGGTCATCGGCCAGCATTTCCACCTGGACCTTGGGAAACTGCCGGATGAACGCCGCGGAAACGCTGCTGATGTGCCACTTGACGAAGTCCTGCGGCGCGGTGATGCGCAACCGGCCACTGGGCTCGCCCTGCAGGTCGCGCACATCGGAGAGCGCGCCGTCCAGCTCGCCGAGCATGCGCTGGGCCACGCCGAACAGCAGTTCGCCGCGATCGGTAAGGGTCATGCGACGGGTGGTACGGGTCAGCAACTGGATCCCGAGGTCGGCCTCCAGGCGTCGCAACTGCTCGCTGAGTAGCGATTTCGACAAGCCCAGGGCCTCCGCCGCGGCGGTGAAGCTGTTGTGTTCGGCGACGGCGACGAAGGCATACAAGTGATTCAGGTTCAGATGATTCAATCGCTCCAGGGCGGCGCTCATCCTGTCATTCCTTAGCCGGGAAGTGGGTCCGGACGGGTCTTGTCGAAAAATCCTGCTGCGACGGAACGGCGGCATTCGACAGGACCCGCAACGATCGGTGAGCGTGATGACGCGACCGGGCGGTCAGGTCGTCGATAAAGACCGCCAGGCGCGCATAAGTTTCAGCGCGCCACCTTCGTTTTCCGATAAATGAGAACTGCTTCAGACGGTCGGCCGGGTGCTTTTCATGTCAGCGAAGCTCGCCTGATTGATCGCTTTCTACCGACAAAACCTTCTTAAAGTAGTTTCTCAAGTATTGGACAAACTTCCTTTTTATTTATGGAGATATGGCACATTCATTCCATTCGACATTAATAATTGCAAACCATCATTCGAAACGATTATTCGGTTTTCATGAACAACGTCCTGGCCTCATGCCTGGCTCGGCCCCGGTAGGCGTTTTTTTCCCGTTGACGGGCATCGGCCTTCTGGTATTTTCTGAAACCGGTTTCAAATCCTGGCATCCGCTGGCGAAGACCAGCCGGACACACCAATAAGAACAGCACCAAGAGGTACCAGGTCCGTGAATGGTTCAGTACTGCCCAGCCGTGGCCGCGTCACCATCAACCAGGTGGCCGAGGCCGCCGGCGTCTCCAAGGCCAGCGTGTCGCGCTATATCGGCGGCGACCGCCAGTTGCTCGCCGATGCCACCGCCCGGCGCATCGAGCGCGCCATCGACCAGCTCGACTACCGCCCCAACCAGATGGCCCGAGGCCTCAAGCGCGGGCGCACACGGCTAATCGGAATGCTGGTGGCGGACATCCTCAACCCCTACTCCGTGGCCGTCATGCATGGCGTGGAAACCGCCTGCCGCGAACACGGCTACAGCCTGGTGGTGTGCAATACCGACCGCGACGACGAGCAGGAGCGTCATCACCTGGCCGCCCTGCAGTCCTACAACGTCGAAGGACTGATCGTGAACACCCTCGGCCACCATCCCGGCGAATTGCGCGCCCTGCACCGCGAACTGCCGATGGTGCTGGTGGACCGCCAGTTGGCCGAGCTGGATACCGACCTGGTCGGCCTGGACAACGCCGACGCCGTCGAACAGGCCCTCGACCACCTGCAGCACCGCGGCTTCCGCGACATCCTGCTGGTCACCGAACCGCTCGACGGCACCAGCTCGCGGATCGAGCGGGTCCAGGCCTTCAATGCCTCCATCGGCCGGCGACCGGCGCTCAAGGGCCAGGTCCTGCAAACCGACGACTTCTTCCGCGACGGCCTGCGCGCCTTCCTTTCGGCCAGCGGCCCCGGGCCGAAGGCGCTGTTCACCTGCAACGGCGTCGCCACCCTCTGCGCCACCCGCCAACTGCGCGACCTCGGCTGCCGGCTGTTCGATGAGGTCGGCCTGCTGGCCCTGGACGAACTCGACTGGTACCCACTGGTGGGCAGCGGCATCACCGCCCTCGCCCAACCCACCGACGAAATCGGCCGCACCGCCTTCGAGCGCCTCCTGGCGCGACTCGAAGGCGACCGCGAGCCGGCGCGCCGGGTGACCTTCCCGGCGCAACTGATCGTTCGCGGCTCGACCCATCCACGCGGCTAGCGGCCCGCCGCCGGCGCGTTGCCGGCGGCTTTCGCACGGCTTGAAATGAAACCGGTTTCAGAGGATCGCCAATGTCCCTTCACCCCGTCTCCATCAGTCTTTCCAGCTATGGCGCGGACCTCGTTCGCAGTCGCGGCCAGGCCAGCTTCCTGCCCTTGCTGGCGATGGCCGGCGCGCAGCGCGTGGAACTGCGCGAGGAACTCTTCGCCGGCCCGCCGGATACCGAGGCGCTGACCGCCGCCATCCAGTTGCAGGGGCTGGAGTGCGTGTTCTCCTCACCCCTCGAGCTGTGGCGCGAAGACGGCCAGTTGAACCCCGAGCTGGAGCCGACCCTGCGCCGCGCCGAAGCTTGCGGAGCCGGATGGCTCAAGGTCTCGCTCGGCCTTCTGCCGGAACAGCCCGATCTCGCCGCCCTCGGCCGGCGCCTGGCGCGCCACGGCTTGCAACTGCTGGTGGAGAACGACCAGACGCCCCAGGGCGGCCGGATCGAGGTGCTGGAACGCTTCTTCCGCCTCGCCGAACGCCAGCAGCTGGACCTGGCGATGACCTTCGACATCGGCAACTGGCGCTGGCAGGAGCAGGCGGCCGACGAAGCCGCCCTGCGCCTTGGCCGCTATGTCGGCTACGTGCACTGCAAGGCGGTGATCCGCAACCGCGACGGCAAGCTGGTCGCGGTGCCGCCGTCGGCCGCCGACCTGCAGTACTGGCAGCGCCTGCTGCAGCATTTCCCGGAAGGCGTGGCGCGGGCCATCGAATACCCGCTGCAGGGCGACGACCTGCTCAGTCTCAGCCGCCGGCACATCGCCGCCCTCGCCCGCCTCGGCCAGCCCCAGGAGGAACGCCAGCATGGCTGACTTCGAGATCCTCTGCTTCGGCGAGACCATGGCCATGTTCGTCGCCGAACAGCCCGGCGAACTGGACCGGGTCGAGCAGTTCGGCAAGCGCATCGCCGGCGCCGACAGCAACGTCGCCATCGGCCTCGCCCGCCTCGGCTTCGCGGTGGCCTGGCTGAGCCGGGTCGGCGACGACTCGCTCGGCCGCTTCGTACTCGACAGCCTGACCCGCGAGGGCCTCGACTGCCGCTTCGTCGAGGTCGACGCGCAAGCGCCCACCGGGTTCCAGATGAAGTCCCGCGAGGTCGATGGTGCCGACCCGCGGGTCGAGTACTTCCGCCGCGGCTCGGCGGCCAGCCGGCTGGGCCTCGCCCATATCCGCGAAGAAATGCTCGGCGCCCGCCACCTGCACGCCACCGGCATTCCGCCGGCACTCTCGGCGAGTGCCTGCGAGCTGTCCCACGAACTGATGCGGCGCATGCGCGGCAGGGGCGCCAGCCTGTCCTTCGATCCCAACCTGCGGCCCTCGCTGTGGCCCAGCGAGCGCCGCATGATCGCCGAGATCAACGCCCTCGCCGCGCATGCCCACTGGGTCCTGCCGGGCCTGGAGGAAGGCCGCCTGCTCAGCGGCTGGCAGGAACCCGCGGATATCGCCGCGTTCTACCTGGACATGGGCGTCGACGCGGTGGCGATCAAGCTCGGCCCGAGCGGCGCCTACTATCGCGATGCCCACGGCGAAGGGCTGGTCCCCGGCGTGCCGGTGGCGACCGTGGTGGACACCGTGGGCGCCGGCGACGGCTTCGCGGTCGGGGTGGTCAGCGCGCTGCTGGAAGGCCTGCCGCTGCCCGACGCGGTGGCGCGCGGCAACTGGATCGGCAGCCGCGCGGTACAGGTCCGCGGCGACATGGAGGGGCTGCCGAAACGCAGCCAACTGCTCGACCGCGAGCGCCGCAGGAGCGCCTGAACCCGCCGCCCACGCGGCACCTGTTGCGACAAGAACAAGACAAGCTCAGGAGATACCCGACCATGACCATGCCTCGCCTCGCCAGCAGCCGCTGGTGGTACATCATGCCGATCGTTTTCGTCACCTACAGCCTGGCCTACCTGGACCGCGCCAACTACGGCTTCGCCGCCGCCTCCGGGATGGCCGACGACCTGCGGATCACTCCCGGGCTGTCCTCGCTGCTGGGCGCGCTGTTCTTCCTCGGTTACTTCTTCTTCCAGGTGCCGGGGGCGATCTACGCGGAAAAGCGCAGCGTCAAGAAGCTGATCTTCGTCAGCCTGATCCTCTGGGGCGGACTGGCCACCCTGACCGGGATGGTCGCCAACGTCTATCTGCTGATCGGCATCCGCTTCCTCCTCGGCGTGGTCGAGGCGGCGGTGATGCCAGCGATGCTGGTCTACCTCTGCCACTGGTTCACCCGCGCCGAGCGCTCGCGGGCGAACACCTTCCTGATCCTCGGCAACCCGGTGACCATCCTCTGGATGTCGGTGGTCTCCGGCTACCTGGTGGAGCATTTCAGCTGGCGCTGGATGTTCATCATCGAAGGCCTGCCGGCGGTGATCTGGGCCTTCATCTGGTGGCGCCTGGTGGATGACCGCCCGCGCCAGGCCGCCTGGCTGAGCGGCTCGGAAAAACGCGACCTGGAAGACGCCCTGGCCGCCGAGCAGCAGGGCATCAAGCCAGTGAAGAACTACCGCGAGGCGTTCCGTTCGCCAAAGGTCATCGTCCTCTCGCTGCAGTATTTCTGTTGGAGCATCGGCGTCTATGGCTTCGTCCTCTGGCTGCCGTCGATCCTCAAGCACGGCGCCAACATCGACATCATAGAAGCCGGCTGGCTGTCGGCGCTGCCCTACCTGGCGGCGGTGATCGCCATGCTCGGGGTGTCCTGGGCCTCGGACCGGTTGCAGAAACGCAAGCGTTTCGTCTGGCCGCCGCTGCTCATCGCGTCCATCGCCTTCTACGGTTCCTACGCCCTCGGCAGCGAGCACTTCTGGCTGTCCTACGCCCTGCTGGTGCTGGCCGGGGCCTGCATGTACGCGCCCTACGGACCGTTCTTCGCCATCGTCCCGGAAGTCCTCCCGGCCAACGTCGCCGGCGGCGCCATGGCGCTGATCAACAGCATGGGCGCGCTGGGCTCGTTCTCCGGCTCCTGGCTGGTCGGCTACCTGAACGGCATCACCGGCGGGCCCGGGGCTTCCTATCTGTTCATGAGCGGAGCGCTGCTGCTGTCGGTGCTGCTCACCGTGTTCCTCAACCCGCACGCCGACAAGCGCGAGCCCGATGCCGCTCGCGCGCACGCCTCGCGGCGGGCGGCGCCGGCCCACCCCTGACCGACTCCGGAGCATCCGATGAAGAAAGTGGTTCTCTACAAACGTCTCTCCGCGCCCCTGATGGAACGCCTGCGCGAACGGGTCGAGGTGCTCCTGGTCGAGGAGCCCGGCCGCGACGGCCTGGCCCGCCTGCGCGACGCCCTGCCCGAGGCCCACGGCCTGCTCGGCGCCAGCCTGCGCCTGGACGCCGGACTGCTCGACCTGGCACCGCGACTGGAAGCCATCGCCAGCGTCTCGGTGGGCGTCGACAACTATGACATCGACTACCTCGACCGCCGCGGCATCCTCCTCAGCAATACCCCCGACGTGCTCACCGAGACCACCGCCGACACCGGCTTCGCGCTGATCCTGGCGACAGCCCGGCGGGTAGTGGAACTGGCCGGCTGGGTGCGCGCCGGGGAATGGAAGAAGAGCGTCGGCGCCGCCCAGTTCGGTACCGACGTGCATGGCAAGACCCTCGGTATCGTCGGCATGGGCCGCATCGGCGAGGCCCTGGCCCGGCGCGGGCACCACGGCTTCGGCATGCGCGTGCTGTACCACAGCCATAGCCCGAAGCCCCACGTCGAAGAACGCTACGCAGCGAGCTACCGCCCCCTCGACGCGCTGCTCGAGGAATCCGACTTCGTCTGCCTGACCCTGCCGCTGACCGCCGCCACCGAAGGCCTGATCGGTGCCGAGCAGTTCGCCCGGATGCGCCCGCAGGCGATCTTCATCAACATCTCCCGTGGCCGGGTGGTCGACGAGGCGGCCCTGATCGAGGCCCTGGCCCAGCGGCGGATCCGCGCCGCCGGCCTCGACGTGTTCGAGCGCGAGCCGCTGTCTCCCGACTCGCCGCTGCTGCGCCTGCCGAACGTGGTGGCCACTCCGCACATCGGCTCGGCCACCGAGGAAACCCGCGAAGCCATGGCCCGCTGCGCGGTAGACAACCTGCTGGCCGCCCTCGCCGGCGAGCGGCCGCTGAACCTGGTCAATCCTTCGGCCTGGGCGCGACGGCGAGGCGCCTGAAGGCCGCGCCGGGCCGACGCCCGGCGCGCCGTTCTGCTTCACTTGCCGGTATTGGCCTGCCTGAATCCTTGCTGAAACGTTTTTTCAACGTGACACATGAACTTATAATTAGCCTGCTAATCATTATCAGAAAGACGAAACCGTGATGATCCAGAGAGGACCCCACCATGCCCGATGACAAGGCCGTCAACGGCCGCCGCGACTTCCTGCGCAAGACCCTGACCGTGATCCCGGCGGTGACCCTGGCCGGCTATGGCGTCGGCCATGCCATGCAGACGCCCGCCGCCGAGCAGGACAAACCCCGCGAACGCTACCAGCCTCGCTTCTTCACCAACACCGAATGGGCTTTCGTCAACGCCGCGGTGGCGCGACTGATCCCCAGCGACGACAACGGCCCCGGCGCCATCGAGGCCGGGGTGCCGGAGTTCATCGACCGACAGATGGAAACCCCCTACGGGCACGGCGCACTCTGGTACATGCAGGGGCCGTTCGTCACCGACGCCGCGCCGGAGTTCGGCCATCAGTTGAAGCTGGTGCCACGCGACATCTACCGGGTCGGCATCGCCGCCCTGGAACGCTGGAGCAAGGCCAACCAGGGCAAGCCGTTCGCCGAGCTGGAGCCGTCGGCGCAGGACGACATCCTGCAACGCCTGGAAGCCGGCCAGATCGACCTGCAGGACCTGCCGGCCAAGCTGCTCTTCGGCCAGTTGCTGCAAAACACCCACGAAGGCTTCTTCTCCGATCCGCAGCACGGCGGCAATCGCGGCCTGGTGGGCTGGAAGCTGGTCGGTTTCCCCGGCGCCCGCGCCGACTTCATGGACTGGGCCGACCGCGGCGAGAAGTATCCCTTCCCGCCGGTGGCGATTTCCGGCGAGAGGGGTTGAACATGGCGACGACACTCAAACCGGTGGACGCGGTGGTGGTCGGCTTCGGCTGGACCGGAGCGATCCTGGCCAAGGAGCTGACCGAGGCCGGGCTCAACGTGGTGGCGCTGGAGCGCGGCGAGAACCGCGATACCTATCCCGACGGCGCCTACCCGAACACCCTCGACGAGCTGACCTACAACACACGCGGCAAGCTGTTCCAGAATCTCTCCAAGAGCACCGTGAGCATCCGCCACGGGATCAACGACACCGCGCTGCCCTACCGTCAGCTCTCCGCCTTCCTTCCCGGCGACGGCGTCGGTGGCGCCGGCCTGCACTGGTCCGGCGTGCATTTCCGGATCATGCCCGAGGAACTGCGCCTGCGCAGCCATTACGAGGAACGCTACGGCAAGAAATTCATCCCCGAAGGCATGACCATCCAGGACTACGGGGTCAGCTACGAAGAGCTGGAGCCGCACTTCGATTTCGCCGAGAAGGTCTTCGGCACCTCCGGCACCGCGCATACGGTCAAGGGCCAGGTGGTCGGCAAGGGCAATCCGTTCGCCGCCGACCGCTCGGACGACTTCCCGCTGCCGGCGCTGCGCCAGGTGTACTCCGCGCAACTGTTCCGCAAGGCCGCCGAGGAACTCGGCCTACACCCCTACGACCTGCCGGCGGCCAACGCTTCGGGGCCCTGGACCAACCCCTACGGGGTGCAGATGGGGCCGTGCAACTTCTGCGGCTTCTGCAGCGGCTACGCCTGCTACATGTATTCCAAGGCCTCGCCGAACCTGAACATCCTGCCGGCGCTGCGCCAGACCCCGCTGTTCGAACTGCGCGCCAACTGCAACGTGCTCAAGGTCAACCTCGACAGCGACGGCAGGCAGGCCACCGGCGTGACCTACGTCGACGCCCAGGGGCGCGAGATCGTGCAGCCGGCGAAGCTGGTGATCATCAGCGCCTTCCAGTTCCACAACGTGCGCCTGCTGCTGCTCTCCGGCATCGGCAAGCCCTACGACCCGCGCACCGGCGAGGGCGTGGTGGGAAAGAACTTCGCCTACCAGAACATGGCCACCATCAAGGCGTTCTTCGACAAGGACGTGCATACCAACCCCTTCGTCGGCACCGGCGGTGGCGGCGTGGCGGTGGACGACTTCAACGCCGACAACTTCGACCACGGACCGCTGGGCTTCGTCGGCGGCTCGCCGATGTGGGTCAACCAGGCCGGCTCCAAGCCGATCGGCGGCCTCGCCGTGCCGCCCGGCACGCCGAGCTGGGGCAGCGGCTGGAAACAGGCGGTCAAGGACGCCTACACGCACACCGTGTCGATGGACGCCCACGGCAGCAACATGACCTACCGCGACAACTACCTCGACCTCGACCCGACCTACAAGGACGCCTACGGCCAGCCACTGCTGCGCATGACCTTCGACTGGAAGGACAACGAGATCCGCATGAGCCGCTACGTCACCGAGCACATGCGCAAGATCGCCGAAGCGATGAACCCGAAGGCCATCTCGGTGAGCGTCAAGAACTTCGGCGACCACTTCAATACACGGGTCTACCAGACCACCCACCTGCTCGGCGGGGCGATCATGGGCAGCGATCCGAAGACCAGTGTGCTCAACCGCTACCTGCAGAGCTGGGACGTGCACAACGTCTTCGTCATGGGCGCCTCGGCCTTCCCCCAGGGCACCGGCTACAACCCCACTGGGCTGGTGGCGGCGCTGGCCTACTGGTCGGCCAAGGCGATCCGCGAGCAATACCTGAAGAACCCCGGTCCGCTGGTGCAGGCATGAGGAGCGCAACGATGAAACCGACAGCCTTCCTCGCCCTCTCCGCCCTCGCCTGCGGCATCGCCCAGGCCGCCGCAGCGCCGGACCCGGCCCTGGTCAGGCAGGGTGAATACCTGGCCCGCGCCGGCGATTGCGTGGCCTGCCACACCGCCAGGGACGGCAAGCCGTTCGCCGGGGGCCTGCCGATGGAAACGCCGATCGGCGCGGTGTACTCGACCAACATCACCCCGGACCGCAAGACCGGCATCGGCGACTACAGCTTCGAGGACTTCGACCGTGCCGTGCGCCACGGCGTGGCCAGGTCCGGCGACACGCTCTACCCGGCGATGCCCTACCCGTCCTACGCGCGAGTCAGCGAAGCGGACATGCGCGCCCTCTACGCCTACTTCATGCATGGCGTGGAGCCGGTGGAGCAGCCCAACAAGGCCAGCGACATCCCCTGGCCGCTGTCGATGCGCTGGCCGCTGGCATTCTGGCGCTGGACCTTCGCTCCCGAGGTGAAGGACTTCCAGGCCGCCGCCGGGCAGGACCCGGTGCTGGCGCGCGGCGCCTACCTGGTCGAAGGCCTTGGCCACTGTGGCGCCTGCCATACCCCGCGTGGGCTGGGCATGCAGGAGAAGGCCCTGGCGGCGAGCGATGGCGCGGCCTACCTGTCCGGCAGCGCGCCGCTGGAGAACTGGATCGCCAAGAGCCTGCGCGGCGACCACCGGACCGGACTGGGCAGCTGGAGCGAAGCCGACCTGGTCAGCTTCCTGCGTACCGGCCGCAGCGAGCGCAGCGCGGTGTTCGGCGGCATGTCCGACGTGGTGGTGCACAGCATGCAGTACATGACCGACGCCGACCTCACCGCCATCGCCCGCTACCTCAAGTCGCTGCCGCCGGCGGACCCCGCCGACCAGCCGCACGTCTACGACGAGAGCGTAGCCCAGGCACTGTTCCACGGCGACGACAGCAAGACCGGCGCGGCGCTCTACGTCGACAACTGCGGGGCCTGCCACCGCACCGACGGCAAGGGCTATGCGCGGGTCTTCCCGGCCCTGGCCGGCAACCCGGTAGTGACCGGCAGCGACCCGACCTCCCTGGTGCACATCGTGCTCAAGGGCGGCACCCTGCCGGCCACCCACCAGGCACCGTCGAGCTTCACCATGCCGCCGTTCGGCTGGCGGATGAACGACCAGGAGATCGCCGACGTGGTCAACTTCATCCGCACCAGCTGGGGCAACCAGGCGCCAAGCGTCAGCGTCGACGAGGTCAGGCGCCTGCGCAAGGACACCGGCGCGGCGGCGGTGGGCGACATTCCGCCGCCGGGATCGGCCGCGGCGGATCGCGGCTGAGCGCCAGGCCTGCCATTCCAGCCCCTCTCCCGCTCGCGGGAGAGGGTTGCCATACCAGGCACGGCCACCCCTTCACTCATCTCCCAATCGCACATGCCGCCCCAGCTCGTCGAACAATGCGACCACCGAGCGCAACGCCCGGCAGTCCGGGCGGGTCAGCAGCCACAGGGCGCTGGCGCAGCCCTCGAGGTCGGCGTCCAGTACCCGCAGGCCGTCGCCGTCGCGTAGCAGGTAGGCAGGGATCGCCGCCAGGCCGAGGCCGGCGCGGGCCATCTCGGCGACCGCCAGCACGCCGTTGCAGCGGTAGGCCGGCAGCACCCCAGGATAGTGTCGACGACGCCAGACCACGCTCGGGTGGTCGGGAAGAAAATCGTCCGGGGCGATCCAGTGCAGCATGGCGGGCTCCGTCGCGTCGCGGCCCTCCAGGTAGCGTTCGCTGGCGCAGAGCACGTAGCGCACCTCGCCGAGGTTGCGCCCGACCAGGTGTTCCGGCGGCGTGCGGGTCATGCGCAGGGCGATGTCGGCGTCGCGCCGGCTGAGGTTGGCAAAGTCGTTGGAGGTCGCCAGCTCCAGTTGCAGGGCCGGATAGCCAGGCATGAAGCGCGCCAGCGCCGGCAGCAGCAGGCCATGCAGGACGGCGTCGGAGCAGGTCATGCGCACGGTACCGCTGAGCACCTCGCGCTCCAGTTCGAGGCCGATGCGCGCCGCCTCCAGCGCCTGCTCCGCCAGTTCCGCCTGCTGCGCCAGACGGCGGGCGGTCTGGTTCGCCAGGTAGCCGCTGCGGCTCTTGTCGAACAATGCCTTGCCGAGGTTCTTCTCCAGCCGGCGGATGGCCCGGAAGACCGTCGACACATCGACCCTGAGCAACTCTGCGGCCCGCGCCAGGCTGCCGCCGCGAACCAGGGCGAGGACCAGGGCAAGATCGGCATGGTCCAGGCGATATTGCAGCGGTGCATTCATCTTTTGCATTGGCGCCGATATCGAGTGCAGAAACGCAACTATAGAGTGAGCGCCAGGGCCCGCCAACCGGCGTGGCGAAACTGGAGCGAAAACGGATGTCCACCCCTCCCGCGGCGCCGCTGCGCATTGCCCTGGTCGGCGACCACGACCCGCACATCACCGCCCACCGGGCGATTCCCCTGGCCCTGCGCCTGGCCGGCGAGGCACTCGGCCTGGAGATCGCATTCGACTGGCTGGCCAGCGACCGCCTGCCCGCCGAGCCGGCGCTGGAGCGCTATGACGGGTTCTGGTGCGTGCCGGGCAGCCCCTATCGCGACGCCGACGCGGTGCTGCGCCTGATCGCCCATGCCCGGGGCCGGCGCCGGCCGTTCCTCGGTACCTGCGCCGGCTTCCAGCACACGATCCTCGAGTTCGCCCGCAACGCCCTCGGCTGGCAGGCGGCGACCCATGGTGAGGAGCATCCGCACAGCGACCAGGCGGTGATCACCGCCCTGCCCTGCGCTCTGCTCGAAGCCCGCGAGGAAGTCCGCCTGCTGCGCGGCTCGCGCCTGGCCCTGGCGTATGCCGCCGACTGGATCGAGGCGGACTACCATTGCCGCTACGCAATCGCCCCGCGCTTCGCCGCGGAACTTACCGGCGGCGCACTGCGGGCCAGCGCCTGGAGCGCCGACGGAGCGATCCGCGCGGTGGAGCTGGAACAGCATCCGTTCTTCGTCGCCACCCTGTTCCAACCCGAGCGGGCAGCCCTGGCCGGCGTCCTGCCGCCACTGCCGAAGGCATTCGTCGAGGCGTGCCGGACGCAGCGCCGCGACCGCCCCCGGCGCGGCCCGACACCTTATTACGCAGTGATCTTCAGCTCCCATCGCAGCGCCGTCGACGACGGCTACGCCGAAGCGGCCGAGCGCATGCTGGAACTGGCCAGCCGCCAGCCGGGCTATCTCGGCGTGGAGTCGGTCCGCGGCGCCGACGGTTTCGGCATCACCGTCTCCTACTGGGACAGCGAGGCGGCGATCCGTGCCTGGAGCCGCCACGCGGAGCACCGCGACGCCCAGGCGCGCGGCCGGCACGACTGGTACGCCGGTTTCAGCGCGCGGATCGCCCGGGTCGAACGCGAATACGCCTTCCCGGCTCAGCCGGACACCGCGCAGTCTCCGGCCTCGTCCTGAGCCAGCACCCGGAAGCAGGCCAGGGCCAGCAGCCAGGCCAGCCAGCCGGCGCCGACCGCGACGAGGAAACCGCTGGCGGCGCCGTAGCCCTCCACCACCCAACCGGCCAGCGCCGAGCCCAGGGCCATGCCGATGCCCAGCCCGGTGATGGCCCAGGTCAGGCCTTCGGTGAGGCGCGCCGGGTCCACCGCGCGCTCGACCAGGCCCATGGCCAGGATCATCGTCGGCGCCACGCTGAAGCCGGCCACCAGCACGGTCAGGGCAAGCGCAAGGATGCTCTCCACCCCTAGCAGCGGCATCAGGCTCAGGGCCATCAGCGTAACCATGCAGAGCAGTTGCCGGGAAAGCGCCAGGCGCCAGCGCAGCAGCCCGAACAGCAATCCCGCGAGACATGAGCCGACGGCATAGACCGACAACACCAGGCTTGCCGCAGCCTTGTTGCCGTGCGCCTCGGCGAAGGCCACGCTGACCACTTCCACCGCGCCGAAGATCACCCCGATGGCGGCCAGCACCAGCGCCAGCACGCGTACCGCCGGATAGGCCAGCGCGCTGCCGGCGCGGCGCCGCGGATGGGCATGCAGCGGCGGTTCGGTGCCGCGTTGCAGGCTGAACAGGCTCACCCCGGCGACCAGGAACAGCGTCGCCAACAGCGGCCCCGCCTCGGCGAACCAGCCGACGCTGAGGCTCACCGCCAGCACCGGCCCGATGATGTAGCACACCTCGTCCATCACCGATTCGAAGGAAAACGCCGTGTGCAGCTTCGGCGAGCCCCGGTACAGCTCGGTCCAGCGCGCCCGTACCATGGCCGGCATGCTCGGCATCGCCCCGGCGAGCAAGGCGAACAGGTAGAGCCAGGCATTCGGCGCTCGATAGTGCGTACACAGCAACAGCGCGCTCATCGCCAGGGCGCTGGCCAGCGCGGCCGGGAGCAGCACCCGGCCCTGGCCGAAGCGGTCCACCAGGCGCGATACCTGCGGCGCGAGCAAGGCATTGCAGAACACGAAGGTGGCCGCCACGGTACCGGCCAGCCAGTAGTCGGCATGCACCTGGGAAAGCATGGTGACGATGCCCAGGCCGGTCATCGACAGGGGCATCCGCGCCAGCAGGCCGGCGGCTGAAAAGCCCTTGGCGCCGGGCGCGGCGAACAGTTCGAGATAGGGGTTGCTCATGGAAAGCCTCGGCTGGCCGGCTCCAGCGGAACCGGCGACGACGGGAGAAGACGAAATTCACATACGCTGCGTATGTCAAAAATCATGGAGACATACGCAGCGTATGTCAATTATCCTGAAGCCCCTTCGCCACCCGGAGACCTCGCATGGCCCGCAAGCCTCGCGCCGAGATGATCGAGGAAACCCGCGCCAAGCTGATCGACGCCGCGCGCCGAGCGTTCGCCGACAACGGCTACGCCGGCGCCTCGATGGACGAACTGACCGCCAGCGCCGGCCTCACCCGCGGCGCGCTGTATCACCACTTCGGCGACAAGAAAGGCCTGCTGGCCGCGGTGGTGCAGCAGATCGACGACGAGATGAATCTTCGCCTCGGCGCCATCCTGGCTGCCGGCGAGGACCTCTGGAGCGGCTTCCGTGCCTACAACCGGGCCTACCTGGAAATGGCCCTGGAAGCGGAAATCCAGCGCATCGTCCTGCGCGATGCCCCGGCCATCCTCGGCAGCCCCAGCAGCGAGGCCAGCCAACTGCGCTGCCTAAGCTCGATGACCGGGCAACTGCGCGAACTGATGGACAGCGGGCGGGTCCGCCGCACCGACGCCGAGGCCCTAGCCTGGCTGCTCAACGGCGCGCTGGTGGACGCCGCCCTGCGTATCGCCAACGCCGAACACCCGCCGGAGAGCCTGGCCAGGGCCTGCCAGGCCTTGGACGTGCTGCTCGACGGCCTGCTCATGGAGTGAAAAGCCAATGGACTACCGCATCAGAACCAGCCGCGACGAGGACGCCGCGCTGCTCCCGGCCATCGAGCGCTCAGCCGGGGAAAGCTTCCGCCTGCTGCCCGAGCTGGCCTGGATCGCCGACGCCGGGGTCGCCGGGGTGGACTTCCATCGCCGCCTGATCGAGCGCGGCAGCCACTGGCTGGCGGAAGACGCCGATGGCCAGCCGGTCGGTTTCCTCGCCGCCGAACGCTGCGCCGACGAGTTGCACATCGCCGAGTTGTCCATCGCCCAGGCCCACCAGCAACAGGGCCTGGGCCGCCGCCTGCTGGAGCGCGCGGTGACCTACGCCCACGCCAGCCACTGCCGGGCGCTGACCCTGACGACCTTCTGCGACGTGCCCTGGAACGCGCCGTTCTACGCACGCCTGGGCTTCCAGCGGCTGACCTGGCAGGAAGCCGGCGAGCGCTTGCGCGCGATCCTCGGCCACGAGCAGGAGATCGGCTTCGCCGCCGACAGCCGCTGCGCGATGCGCCTGGTGCTCTAGACGGCGGCAAAGGGCTTGACCGGCGGGTGGCGGGTGACGGTACAGTTGCCAACTGCAACAGGATGTTTCAGCACTGCCCCGGACGGGCTTCCGCTCTCCCTCTTCCCCAGTGTGCCCTTGCATGAGCAGTCAACGCCGAAACTACCGCTTCATCCTTGTCGTCACCCTGTTCGTCCTCGCCTCCCTGGCCGTCTCCGGACGGTTGGTCTATCTCCAGGTCCACGACCACGAATTCCTCGCCGACCAGGGCGACCTTCGCTCGATCCGCGACCTGCCGATCCCGGTCACCCGCGGCATGATCACCGACCGCAACGGCGAGCCGCTGGCGGTATCCACCGAAGTCGCGTCGATCTGGTGCAACCCCAGGGAAATGGCCGCCCACCTCGACGAGGTGCCGCGCCTGGCTGGCGCCCTGCACCGCCCCGCGGCGCCGCTGCTGGCCCAGCTCCAGGCCAACCCGAACAAGCGCTTCCTCTACCTCGAGCGCGGCCTGTCGCCGATCGAGGCCAGCGAGGTGATGGCCCTGGGCATAACGGGGGTACACCAGATCAAGGAATACAAGCGTTTCTACCCCAGTTCCGAGCTGACCGCGCAGTTGATCGGCCTGGTCAACATCGACGGCCGCGGCCAGGAAGGCACCGAACTGGGCTTCAACGACTGGCTGAGCGGCAAGGACGGGGTACGCGAGGTGGCGATCAACCCGCGCGGCTCGCTGGTCAACAGCATCAAGGTGCTGAAGACGCCCAAGGCCAGCCAGGACGTGGCCCTGAGCATCGACCTGCGACTACAGTTCATCGCCTACAAGGCGCTGGAAAAGGCCGTGCTCAAGTTCGGCGCGCACTCCGGCTCGGCGGTCCTGGTGAACCCGAAGAGCGGGCAGATCCTGGCGATGGCCAACTTCCCCTCCTACAACCCGAACAACCGCGCCAGCTTCGCCCCGGCCTTCATGCGCAACCGCACCCTCACCGATACCTTCGAGCCGGGCTCGGTGATCAAGCCGTTCAGCATGTCGGCGGCGCTGGCCTCCGGCAAGTTCGACGAGAACAGTCAAGTCAGCGTGGCACCGGGCTGGATGACCATCGACGGGCACACCATCCACGACGTCGCCCGGCGCGACGTACTGACCATGACCGGGGTGCTGATCAACTCCTCGAACATCGGCATGAGCAAGGTCGCCCTGCAGATCGGACCCAAGCCGATCCTCGAACAGCTCGGCCGGGTCGGTTTCGGCGCGCCGCTGTCGCTGGGCTTCCCCGGCGAGAACCCGGGCTACCTGCCGTTCCACGAGAAATGGTCGAACATCGCCACCGCCAGCATGTCGTTCGGCTACAGCCTGGCGGTGAACACCGCCGAGCTGGCCCAGGCCTACTCGGTGTTCGCCAACGACGGCAAGCTGGTGCCGCTCAGCCTGCTCCGCGACAACCCGCAGAACCAGGTGCGCCAGGCGATGGACCCGCAGATCGCACGGCGCATCCGGGCGATGCTGCAAACCGTGGTGGAAGACCCGAAGGGCGTGGTCCGCGCCCGCGTGCCGGGCTACCACGTGGCGGGCAAGAGCGGCACCGCGCGCAAGGCCTCGGGCCGGGGCTACGCGGACAAGTCCTACCGTTCGCTGTTCGTCGGCATGGCGCCGGCGTCCGACCCGCAACTGGTGCTGGCGGTGATGATCGATTCGCCGACCAGGATCGGCTACTTCGGCGGCCTGGTCTCGGCGCCCACCTTCAGCGACATCATGGCCGGATCGCTACGCGCCCTGGCGATCCCGCCGGACAACCTGCAGGACAGCCCGGCCGTCGCCGACCGCCAGCACCACGGCTGACCGCTGCCTAGCCGTCGTGCTCGCGGCCCTCGGCGTCCAGCCAGTGCGCTCCCGGCCCCTCGGCGGAAAGCTGGTCGCCGGGGTTGCGCAACGGGCAGGCCTGGAGCGACAGGCAGCCGCAACCGATGCAGCCGTCCAGTTGGTCGCGCAACAGCAGCAGCTTGTCGATGCGCTCGGTGAGATCCTCCTTCCACTGCGCCGACAGGCGCGCCCAGTCCGCCGCGCTAGGGCTACGCCCCGCCGGCAGGGTCTGCAGGGCGCGAGCGATCTCCGCGAGGGGAATGCCGACCCGCTGGGCGACCTTGATCACCACCACCCGGCGTAGCGTCTCGCGACTGAAGCGCCGCTGGTTGCCGGCGTTGCGCTGGCTGCTGATCAGCCCCTTGGTTTCGTAGAAATGCAGGGCGGAGACCGCCACGCCGGCACGCCTGGCCAGTTCGCCGACGCTCAGTTCACGAGATGCGCAGGAATTCTTCATGATTGGCTTGACCTCAAGTTTGCTTGAGGTTTTACCCTGGGCCGGCCCTCGACACAAGTCACCCGGAGTAACCCGCCATGCTCATCCCCTCCTCCTACTGCTGCACCGACGATCAGTGCCCGGCCGCTAGCGAGCGGTCGCCGTGCTACGCGCAACTCATCGATATCGAGGTGGAACCCGCCAGCCAGTTGTCGCTGGCGCTGGAACAGAACGCGCACCTGCAACGCCTGGAACGCTGCTTCAGGAACTGCCCGGGCTACCTGTCCGCCAGCCTGCACCCCAGCGAGGACGGCCAGCACGTGCTGAACTACACCTGCTGGCGTTCACGCGAGGACTGCGAACGCGCCTGGCAGGCCCGGGAGGACGCGCAAGGCCCGCTGAGCGCGGGCGTCTGGCGGCTGGGGGCGAAAAGCGTGCGTTTCGAGACCTTCCTGGTCGACGCCGAGGGCTGCTGAGCCCGCCGGCGCCGACGGCCCGTCTCAGAAGGACTTCGGCAGGGAGGCCATGTCGATCACGAAGCGATACTTCACGTCGCTGGCCAGCATCCGCTCGTAGGCCTGGTTGATCTGCTGGATCTCGATCATCTCGATGTCGCAGGCGATCCCGTGGGCCGCGCAGAAATCCAACATTTCCTGGGTCTCGGCGATGCCGCCGATGGCCGAGCCGGCGATCGAGCGGCGTCCCATCACCAGTTGCGCACCGTGCACCGCCGGCTCCAGCGGCTCGAGCAGGCCGACCAGTACGAGGGTGCCGTCGCGCTTGAGGGTCGCCAGATAGGGATTGAGGTCGTGCTGGTGCGGCACGGTGTCCAGGATCAGGTCGAAGCGTCCGGCGACGGCGGCCATCCGCTGTGGGTCGGTGGAAAGGATCACCTGGTCGGCGCCGAGCTGCCGCGCTTCCTCTTCCTTGCCCGGCGAGCGGGTGAACAGGGCCACCTCGGCACCGAGCGCCCTGGCGAACTTCAGGCCCATGTGACCGAGGCCGCCCAGGCCGACCACCGCCACCCGGCTGCCGGGACCGACCTTCCAGTGACGCAGTGGCGAGTAGGACGTGATCCCGGCGCACAGCAGCGGCGCCGCCGCCTTCGGATCGAGCCCCTGGGGAATGCGCAGGACGAACCTGGCCGAGACCACGATGCGCTCCGAGTAGCCGCCGAAGGTCGGCAGGCCGTCGTGGCGGTCGCGGCCGTTGTAGGTCAGGGTCGGGTATTCCGCGCAATACTGCTCCAGGCCCTCGGAGCAGGCGGCGCAGTGCCGGCAGGAGTCGACCATGCAGCCGACGCCGACCAGTTCGCCGACCGCGAAACCGCTCACCGCCTCGCCGACGCTGGCGACCCGGCCGATGATCTCGTGGCCCGGCACCAGCGGGTACAGGCTGTTGTGCCATTCGTTGCGCGCCTGATGGAGGTCCGAGTGGCAGACGCCGCAGTAGAGGATGTCGATCACCAGGTCGTCGGCGCGCGGCGCGCGGCGTTCGAAGCGATGGGCGGTCAGCGGGGTGCTGGCGGACTGGGCGGCGTAGCCGCGGATCTGTAGGGTCATCGGTGTGTCCTCTTCGCAGGATGGCGGGCCGCGACGGCTTGCTGGCGGCGGTCCGTTCGGGGGGCAATTGTTCGCCGGATGGGCGCCGCCGCAGAATGTCCATTCCTGTCGAAGCCTTGCCCATTCGTGCCGATGTTGCGTGCCGCCACTGCCCAGGCGCGCACGGGGTTGCTACGTTTGCCTCCCCTCCTGGAGAAACAGCCAAGGCATGAGCACTACTTCCACCGACATGGCGTCGCTGATCGCCACCCTGCAAGGCGAACCGGGTTTCGACGCCACCCGCATCCCCGGGGTCCGCCTGATGCGCGCCGAACAGGCCTATCCGCGCAGCCCGGTGTTCTATGAGCCGCGCATCTGCATCCTCGCCCAGGGCCAGAAGATCGGTTTCCTCGGCGGCGAAACCTACCGCTACGACGCCGAACGCTACCTGGTGATGTCGGTGCCCCTGCCGTTCGAATGCGAAACCCACGCCTCCGCCGCCGAACCCTTGCTGGGAGTGAGCGTCGACGTGGATATCGGCACCTTGAAGGAACTGCTGCTACAGATGGAAGAGGCTCCCGGCAGCGACGACGACAATGAGCTGGCGCCCAGCGCGCCGATGGCTTCGGTACCGCTGGACGCGGGGATGGCCGATGCGGTGATGCGCCTGCTGGGCTGCCTGCAGAGCCCGCTGGACAGCCATATCCTCGGCCCGCAACTGGTCCGCGAGATCATCTTCCGCGCCCTGCGCAGCGAGCAGGGCAACGCCCTGCGTGCGGTGGCCGGCCGGCACAGCGGCTACGGGCGCATGGCCAGGGCCCTGCGGCGCATCCACACCGACTACGCCAGTGCGCTGGACATCGACACCCTGGCTCGCGAGGCGAACATGAGCGTGTCGACCTTCCACCACAACTTCAAGGCGATGACCTTCACCTCGCCCCTCCAGTACCTGAAGAGCGTGCGCCTGTACAAGGCCTGGAGCCTGATGGTGCAGGACGGGCTGAACGCCAGTACCGCCGCCAACCAGGTCGGCTACGAGAGTCCCTCGCAGTTCAGCCGCGAGTTCAAGCGCTACTTCGGGCGCACGCCGAGCGAGGAAGTCCAGGCCGCCCGCCGCTAGCCGGCGGGAGCGGGGGCGCTTGCAATACATACGGATATCCGTATATTCAGCTTTCCATATATCCAGGAAGGCCCAGCGATGCCCAGCCCCGCCGAAGTGTTCAAGTGCCTGGCCGACGAGACGCGCGTTCGCGCCACCCTGCTGATCGTCGACCAGGGCGAACTGTGCGTCTGCGAACTGATGTGCGCCCTCGCCGACAGCCAGCCGAAGATCAGCCGCCACCTGGCCCAGTTGCGCAGTGCCGGGCTGCTCCTCGACCGTCGCCAGGGCCAGTGGGTGTATTACCGCCTGAACCCTGCGCTGCCGGCCTGGATCCACGAAGTCCTGCAAGTGACCCTGCGGGCCAACGGCGACTGGCTGCAAGCCGACGCAGCGCGCCTGCGCGACATGGACGGCCGCCCGCAGCGCGCCTCCGCCTGCTGCCAATAGCGCGAGCCGCCCCATGCTGATCGCCTTCGCCATCTTCCTGTTCACCCTGGTCCTGGTCATCTGGCAGCCCAGGGGCCTCGGCATCGGCTGGAGCGCCAGCATCGGTGCCCTGCTCGCCCTGGCGCTGGGCAGCGTCGCGCCGGGCGACATCCCGACCGTCTGGAACATCGTCTGGAATGCCACCGCCACCTTCATCGCGGTGATCGTCATCAGCCTGCTGCTGGACGAGGCCGGCTTCTTCGAATGGGCCGCGCTGCACGTCGCGCGCTGGGCTGGCGGCGACGGCCGGCGCCTGTTCGCCTTCTGCGTGCTGCTCGGCGCGGCGGTCTCGGCGCTGTTCGCCAACGACGGCGCGGCGCTGATCCTCACGCCCATCGTGATGTCGATGCTGCTGGCCCTGCGCTTCAGCCCGGCGGCGACCCTGGCCTTCGTCATGGCGGCGGGCTTCATCGCCGACAGCGCCAGCCTGCCGCTGGTGGTCTCGAACCTGGTGAACATCGTCTCGGCCGACTACTTCGGGCTCGGCTTCGGCGAGTACGCCGCGGTCATGCTGCCGGTAAACCTGGTGAGCGTCGCGACCTCCCTGCTGGTGCTGTTCCTCTATTTCCGCCGCGACCTGCCGCCGGTCTATGCGCTGGAGCAATTGAAGCCGCCGCGGGCGGCGATCCGCGACCGCGCGACCTTCGTCGTCGGTGGCTGGATGCTGCTGGTCCTGCTCGCCGGGCTGTTCGCCCTGGAGCCGCTGGGCGTCCCCGTCAGCGCGGTGGCCGCGGCCTGTGCGGCACTGCTGCTGGCGGTGGCCGGGCGCGGGCGGGTGATCTCGACCCGGCGGGTGCTGCGCGAAGCGCCCTGGCAGATCGTGGTCTTCTCGCTGGGCATGTACCTGGTGGTCTACGGCCTGAAGAACGCCGGTCTCACCGACCTCCTGGCGCAGCTCCTGAACCGCCTGGCCGAGCACGGCGTATGGGCGGCCGCGCTGGGTACCGGACTGCTTTCCGCCGCCCTCTCGTCGGTAATGAACAACATGCCCAGCGTGCTGCTCGGCGCCCTGTCGATCCAGGCCAGCGACACCGCCGGCGCGGTGCGCGAAGCGATGATCTACGCCAACGTCATCGGCTGCGACCTGGGTCCGAAGATCACCCCTATCGGCAGCCTGGCGACGCTGCTCTGGCTGCACGTGCTGGCGCGCAAAGGCATGCGCATCACCTGGGGCTACTACTTCAGGGTCGGCGCCCTGCTGACCCTGCCGGTCCTGCTGGCGACCCTTTCGGCCCTGGCCCTGCGCCTGGCCATCTGACGGCCGCCGGCGACGGCGGCAGGAGCATCCCATGCGAGTCCTGTTCATGTGCACGGCCAACAGTTGCCGCAGCATTCTTTCCGAAGCCATGTTCAACCACCTGGCCCCGCCGGGTTTCGAGGCATGCAGCGCCGGCAGCCAGCCCAGCGGGCGGGTGCATCCGCGCAGCCTGGCGACCCTCGAACAGGCCGGCATCGCCACCCACGGCCTGTACAGCAAGGGCAGCGAAGCCTTCGAAGGCGCACCGCCGGACATCGTCATCACCGTTTGCGACGCCGCCGCGGGGGAAGCCTGCCCGCTGTATCTCGGCGCAGCGCTGAAGGCCCATTGGGGCCTGGCCGATCCCTCCGCCCTGGATGGCGACGAAGCCCTGCGGGATGCGGCGTTCCACGCCACCCTGGCACGCATCGAACAGCGTTGCCGAGCCTTCCTCGGCCTGCCCTTCGCTACCCTGGATCGCGACCAGCTCAAGCGTGAGCTGGAGCGCATCGGCTCGCTCTGACCGGAGGAAGCATGTCCGAACAACTACCCAACCTCGATCCCGCGCTGCTCGGCGACCCGCCCCCCGTCTCCGGGCACAGGCCGCGCATCCTCCTGCTCTACGGCTCGACCCGCGAGCGCTCCTTCAGCCGCCTGCTGGTGCTGGAGGCCGCACGCCTGCTCGAACGCTTCGGTGCCGAAACGCGGATTTTCGACCCTTCCGGGCTGCCATTGCCCGATGATGCACCGGTGGAGCATCCCAAGGTCCGCGAGTTGCGCGACCTGGTGCAGTGGTCGGAAGGCCAGGTCTGGTGCTCGCCCGAGCGCCACGGTGCGCTGTCCGCGGTATTCAAGGCGCAGATCGACTGGATTCCCCTGGCACTCGGGGCGGTGCGCCCGACCCAGGGCAAGACCCTGGCGGTGATGCAGGTCTGCGGCGGCTCGCAGTCGTTCAACGTGGTCAACCAGTTGCGCGTGCTGGGTCGCTGGATGCGCATGTTCACCATCCCCAACCAGTCCTCGGTTCCCAAGGCCTACCTGGAGTTCGACGAAGCGGGCCGGATGAAGCCATCGCCCTACTACGACCGGGTGGTCGACGTGATGGAGGAGTTGTTCAAGTTCACCCTGCTCCTGCGCGAGCGCACGGACTTCCTGGTGGACCGCTATTCGGAGCGCAAGGAAAGCGCCGAGCAGCTTGCCGCGCGGGTCGACCAGCGTTCGCTCTGAACCGCGTCCGCCTCACTCGCGCCCCGGCGGATGGCCGAAGCGCGCGCGGTAGGCATGGGTGAAGTTTTCCGGACTGGAGTAACCCAGGCGATAGGCTATCTGCGCGATCTGCCAGCGACCCTCGCGGACCATCTGCCGGCCGATCTCGAGACGCCGGTCGCGGACGTACTGCAACATCGAGCGACCGAACTCGTTCTTGAAAATCCGCCGCAGGGTGGTTTCGCCGACCCCCAGTTGGCGCGCCAGTTCGAGGCTGGCCGGCGGCTCACCGAGGTTCGCCTCCAGCAGGCGGCGCGCTTCATGGGCCAGGTCGCGCTGGGCGCGTGGGGTGCGCGCGCGACGAAGGTCCGCGCCGCCCAGGTAGGCGGCCAGCTCCACCAGCAGGCCCAGGGTCAGGCTCTCTTCGTGCAGGCGTCCGAGGGCGCCGCGGTATGGATTCTGGTAGAGGCGCTCGAACAGGGCGGTGATGGCGCCGCAACGAGACAACTGGGTAAAGCTCGCGCCGTCGCCCTTCAGCCGCGCCAGCGGCCGCAAGGCGCCATCGCCGGTTTCCAGTTCCTCTTCCAGATAGCTGGCGGCGATCCGCAGCCCGCCCAGGCGCACGCGGCTGCCCGCCGGCAGGATATCGAAGGCCTCCATCGGCTCGCCGGTGCCGAGCACCGAAGGACCGCCCAGGTTGTAGAGATAAGGCTCGCCGCCGTCGACGCTGTGCCGCCACTGGCCGTCGAACATCTGCACGATGCACAGGCCTTCCGGCAGCACCTTGTGGGTTCGCAGCGGCTCGGTGAAGCTCAGGTCGCAATCGAAATACTGCATCGACGGGCGCACCGTCCGCGCCTGGTAGTGACCGGTGGCGCTGCCGAGCATTTCGCGCGCGTCGAGGATCTGCGACTGGCTCAGGGGTGAAGGAGCGTCGAAATAGAGCTCCGTGTCGTGGTAGGGATTCCAGCTTTCCATGGCGTAGGTATCGGTGGGACGCAACCATCTGAACCGGTTCAGGCAGCGGCTTTCCAGGATGGTTCCGTGCGCTGATCGAACCGAACCTGTGGGCGACGACGCTTTTCCTGTGAGCGGCGGCCGCCTCGGTTGTTCGTGGCTCGCGCCTGTATTAATAGATGCGCCCCTTTTACATCGCGTTGCCAAAGGGGGCGAGAATGATAGCAAAGTGGACTGCGGCACTGCTGATGGGCGCACTGGCGTGGGGATCCTGCACGGCGCAGGCCGAAGAGGCGCGGCCGCCAGTCGCCGACAAGGTGGTGGCCTACCAGGGCCAGCAGGGGCTCAAGGTCTGGACCCTGCGTATCGGCGAAGCGGCGGCCGGCGAAGCGCTGTTGCAGGTCGAAGGTCTGGACCACGACTGGGACCGCCTGATCCACAAGGTAAAGGTGGAAAAGAGCGCCAGGGACAGTCGCTACTCCACCGAACTGAACGGCAGCAAGTATGTGATCCTGATCGTGCGCGACGGCTGGGGCGAGCTCTACCTGCCCGGCGAACAGCAGACGCGGCAGGTCGCCTATAGCGAGTCGCTGTCGTCCGCAGGCGAGCCCCAGGCATTCCTGACCGACTACCTCGAGCAGAAATAAACGCGGATGAGCCACGATACGCTGCGGGTAAGGCTGCTCGCATTCCTCTTCCTGATTCCCCTGGCGCTCTACGCCTGGTCCGCCGTGCAGGCCTTCCGGGTCGACTCGACCCTGCACGACGAACAGTTCATGCGCGACTGGAGCGCCTCGGTGCGCAACGACCCGGACGCCGCCGGCGCCATTCCCCGTCACCTGTTCCGTCCGGCCTATGGCGTCGAAGGTCATCTTCACCAGTTCGCCGAAGACGCCGAGGCCATCCGCCGCGACCATCCTTGGCTGGCTCTGCGCGGCTGGCTGGCCGCTATCGGCAAGCTCTGCGCGCTGGCGTCGGCGCTGGTCGCGGCCGCCTTGCTGGCGAGACTGGAATACGACGGGCGCCGCTCGATGCGCTCGCAAGCCTACCTGCTCGGCCACCTCGCGCCGGCCTGGCGGCGCCTCGGTCGACTGGTCCCGCTGCACGCTGGCCTGCTGGTCGCCGCCCTGGCCAGCCAGTTGCTCTACGAAGCGCTGTGGAGCTACAGCCACTGGCACAGCCACGGCTTCGTCGCCCTGCTCTTCTCGCTGCCGCTGTGGCTGCTGTTCCTCGGCGGCCTGCTCATGCTGCGGCGCCTGCGCGGCGAACTGCTGCCGCTGGAGGAACCGGTGCTCCACCTGCTCGGCCGCGAACTCGACCGGGTCGCCGCGCCCGGCCTCTGGCAATGGCTGGGACAGATCGCCGACCGCGCCGGAGCGCCGCTACCGGACCATGTCGTCACCGGCATCGAGCACTGCTACTTCGTCACCCAGGCCAAGGTCCTGCTGGCACCCCGCGGCATTCCGCTGGAGGGACGTACCCTGTACATCCCGCTGACCTATGCCTCGGTCATGAGCGAGGCCGAAAGCGCCGCGATCATCGGCCACGAACTGGGCCACTTCGCCGCCGGAGACACCGCCCACGGTGCCTCCCTGTCGCTCCTGCAGCGGCAGGTGCGCCTGCGCATCGAACGCATCGCCGCCCCCGAGGATGGGCGTGTCGGCCTGCTCGGCAAGCCGGGCCTGTGGGCCGCGCTGTACTTCCTCGATCGCTTCGAGCGCGCCTACCTGCACTGGAATCGCCGCCAGGAACTGGCCGCCGACAAGGTCGGGGCGCTGGTAGCCGGCGCGCGGGTCTTCGCCATCGCGCTGCTACGCACCTGCGCCCTTGCAGGACTGATCGAACGCCTGCTGGCCAGCCCGCAGACGCGCAACCTGGTGCATGCGCTGACCGACCATCTGCGCGGGAACGCCCTGGAACTGGACGAACACGACAGCGCTCGCCGCCTGGAACACCCCTTCGACAGTCACCCGCCGACCTACCAGCGGATCGCGGACCTTTCCCTGGCGCTCGACGACGATCTGCTGCGACAGGCAAGGCGCATCGTCAGCGCCGACGACACGCAGTGGCTCAACCGCCTGCTCGATGCAGGCCACGGGGAAAGCCGGTGATCCCGCCGGGCGCGCAAACGCCCTGCCCCGCCGGGACAAGGGGCGACGAAGCCACGCAGTTGCGGCGCTTCGTCGCCAGCGTCCCCAACCGGATAAGCATCGGCGCCGCCCGTGGCGCGGCGCCGCTGTCCGCCCTGCTCGGCCTGCTGCTGCTCGGCGGCGCCTGGACCTTGCGCGACCACCCCGGTCCCGGCCATGAGGCGGCGGCGCTGTGCCTGCTGGCGGCGGCCGCCCTCCTCATGTGCCTGGCCTGCCTGCAGCGCAACGCCAGGAGCGCGCCGTTCCTCGTCCTCGGCCAGGGGCGCCTGCGCGCCCGCAGCCTGTCGGCGCCGCTGGACCTGCTGGAGGTCGCCGACCTGCGCCTGGAGGACGGGGTCTGGTTCTCCGCGATAGTCCTCGAACTGCACGGCAAGGCGCTACCGGCACCATCCACGCGCCCGCTCGATCCGTTCGCCGCGCGTGCCGTCAGCGAATGCCGGGACGGCCCACGGGTTCGCCTGCTGTCCCCCGGCTGGCGCCTCAACGGTCGCAACCTGTCGCTACTGGAAGCCGCGGAGGTCATCGACCTCTACCTGGACATCGCCCGCGCCCAGGCCCGGCTCCGCCAACTGGGCGAGATCCCGCCCAGTGCTTCCTCTTCACTCCCAACTCCAAGGATATTTCCATGAGCAACCAGGAACCCCGGGACCTCGTCTCCAACCTCGCCGAAACCCTCGGTGCCGAACACGAAGAGCTGAACCAGGCGAAGACCGCCGAGGTCATCGCCCACCTGGAGCGGGTGATCGCCAACGTACCGCCGGCCACCGAGTTCACCAATACCCGCAAGTACGTGGTGCTGGGTCCGCTGCTGAGCATCGTGCCCTTCATCATGACCGGCATGTGGTTCTCCCAGGGCAAGCCGGGGGTCGGCGTCGTCGGCTTGCTGCTCGGCCTGTTCGGGCTGTTCCTCGGCTACCAGCATCGCAACTCCGGCAAGACCCCCTTCATGCGCCTGACCCGTACCCAGCTCTGGGCCGACAGCCTGTCGGCTCCGGTCGAGCTGGCCGACGTCATCGATTTCAGCGTCAAGGCCGACATGCTGCAAACCACCCAGACCCTCCACCTGCGGCCCGAAACGCCGCTGCCGACCCATCGCGCCGTACGCCAGGTGTTCGCCTCCCAGGCCATGGCCTTCAAAGGCAAGGACCCGCGCATCACCATCATGTCGGCCGGCCTGCAGAGCGATGGCAAGAAGCTGGACTGCGACGACATGGCGGCGATCCTCGACGCCTACATCCAGGCCGCCCACGCCCAGCGCTACCTGCAACAACTGCGCAGCCAGGGCTGAGTGAAGGGCACGGTCCATCCGCGAAGGCTGCTGCTTTGCCTGGTGCTGGTTCCAGCGCTGCTGGCGGGGCTCGGCGCCTGGCAGTCCTGGCGCGCCGAGCAGCAGGCCGAGCGACTGGGCGCCGCGCAGCAGCGGGTCGAGCGCGCGCTCGCCGAAGCGCGGGCGCTGCCGCCGAGGGCCAGCGTCCGGGTGGACGGCCGGGCCTATGTGCGCGACCTGGCCCTGGCGCGGCTCGACGAGCAACTCGCCGACACACGAAGCGCACAGCGCCTGAATCGCTTCGCCGCCGTCCTCGCCGATAGCGGAGCCTGCCTGGCGGCGCTGGTCGCCGTATTGGGAGCCGTCTCCCTGGCCGGCATCGCCGGCGCCGCACGCAGCGCACTGCGCTCGCGTCGCTGCCTGCTCCTGTGGTTCGAGCTGGGCCGACGCCTGCTACCCTGCCTGCTCCTCGCCCAGATCGGCCTGCTCGCCCTGGCCCTGGCCTGTGCCGGAACGTTCGAGATCCTCGGGCTGTGGCGGGTCGGCCAGGTTCCGGTCAGCGAAGGACGCACCCAACTGAGCGTGGCGCTGATCCTTCTCGGCCTGCTGGCGTCGGCGTGGCAAATGCTGGCGAAGATCAGCCGCTTGCGCCTGCGCCCGGCGCCGGCCCTGGATGTCATCGGCCGCCGGCTGGGCGAAGAGGATGCACCGGAACTCTGGACGCTACTGCGCGAGCTGGCGGCGCGCCTCGACACGCCAGCCCCGCAGCACCTGTTGGTAGGTCTCTGCGACGGCTTCTACGTGACCGCCAACCGCGTCTGCCTGCAACCTTCCGGCGAGCATCTGGAAGGACGCAGCCTATACCTCTCGCTACCGTTGCTGGGCCTGCTGGACCGCGCCGAACTGAGTGCAGTGATCGCTCACGAACTGGCCCACTTCGCCGGCCGCGACGCCCATTACAGCCTGCGCTTCCTGCCGATCTACCAGGGCGCCGCGAGCCAACTGGCCGCCATCGAGGAGCAGGAAGCCAACGTCTTCGAACGTGCGGCACTGGAACCGGCGCGACTATTGGCCGGGTACTTCCTCGAACGTTTCGGCCTCGCCGTGAACCACTGGAGCCGCCTGCGCGAATTCGCCGCCGACCGCCGCGCCGCACAACTGGCCGGTGCGCCGGCGATGGCCTCGGCCCTGCTGCGCAGCGCGGCGGCCGGCGCGCCGATACGGGCGTTCCTCGAACACTGCCTGCTCGCTCCGGCGCGCGCGCCGGACAACCTGGTGGACGCCATCCACGTCTACCTGGGCCAGTCCGGCCTGGAAGCACCGGCCCCCGGGGCGGAGGGACTCCAGGTCCATCCGCAGGATACCCACCCTCCGCTGGGCCTGCGCTGCACGGCGCTGGGAGAGAGCTTCGAACGCACCTGGGCCGGGACCGCCGGCCGGGCCGTTCCGACACGACCGCCGAGCCAGGCGCTGGGCGTCTGGTTCGGCGCCCCCCTGGCGTTGAGCCGAGCGCTCAGCGCCGACCTGCTCGGCAAGACCTGTGAGAATCCCCATGCAAGAAACTGACGAAACCCTCGACGAACTGCCGCCGCTGGAAGCCCGCTGCGAGATCCGCGAGGTCTCGCGGGGCACCGCCTGCGTTGCCCTGCTCGCTGGCCTGGTGGCTGGCGCCACCGGTCTCTGGCTCGCTTCGCTGCCCCACGCCTGGCGCCTGGCCAGTGGCCAATGGCTGTTCTGGCTGCCAGCCGCGCTGCTGCTGGGCGGCGGCCTGTACGCCTGCCTGGCGGGCGTGTTCCTCTACCGGCGCCACGGCCAGGTCGCGCTCACCCTGACGCCGGAGAGCATCGCCTTCGCCAACGCGCCGCAGGTGCCGATGTACACCTTCCAGTCGCTGGAGATCGAGCGCGGGCGCTGGCTGGAACTCACCTTCGCGACCACCTTCGACTGCACGGCGCCGAGCTTCGACAACCATGCCCGTTTCGACCCGCGGGCTTTCGCCCGCCCCGAAGCCCGCGCGGTGGCCGGCGGCAAGCGGGTCAAGCTGGCACTCTGCGGCGCCGCGCTGAACGGCCAGAAAATGGAGCTGGAGCCGCTCGCACGACTGATCTACCGGTACATCCTCGCCGGCCATCGCCAGCGCGCCCTGCAACATCATCGCGCGCCCGGAAGCGACGGCAGCGGGGCCTGAAGCGAGCAACGCTCAGGCTGCGCGCTGGCGTTGCCAGTCCACCGCAGCTTTCAGGCGCGCCACCACCTTGCGCACGAAGAGCGGGTCGTCCGCCACGCAGAGTTCCGCGCTGACCCACTCCGGCCAGCCGGTCCCCTGGCGCTCGCGAGCACCCAGCAGGCGCTCGACTTCGTCGCGCACGGCGCACTCCAGGCGTTCGCTGGCACGATTGCGGGACAGGTGGAGGCGCAGGCAAGCCTGTTTCTCGCGCTCCAGGGCGCGGCGTCGGGACAGCGGCAGTTCGGCAAGGTTGTGGCTCATGATCGGTGCTCCTTGTCGCGCAGGCAGGCGATTTCCGATTACTGTACATCCATACAGTAATCGGAATTGACGACGCTGACAAGGGCTGGCCGGGTAGCGCGAACAAGCGCATCCGGCACTTCAGAACTGGTATTCGACCCCGGCTCCCGCGTACCAGGACAGCCCGGGGGCCGCTTCGTAGTAACGCCGGTTGCCGTCGCCGACGATGACCGAGCCGACGTACTGGCGGTCGAACAGGTTGTCCAGGCGCACCAGCTGGTGGAAGGCCCAGGCTCCCAGGCGCTGCTCGAAGCGGGTGCGCCAGTTGAATACCGCATAGCTCGGCGCGGCCTTTTCGCTGTTGCTGTCCTCGACGTAGACCTGGCTGCGGTACATGCCTTCCCAGCCCATGCTGATGCCCTCCGCGGGCTTCCACACCAGTTCGCCGAACAGGCTGCTTTCCGGCACGCCCGGCAGGTGCTTGCCCTTGCCGATGGTCTTGCCGCCGGCCTCGAAATCCGAATCGTAGGTGGCGGATAGCCGGGTATAGGCCAGGTTGGCGTTCCAGTGCTCGCTCAGTTCGCTCTCCAGGCCCAGTTCGAAGCCGCGACGCAGGGTCTTGCCGGCGTTCTGGTAGCTGGTGCGACCGCCGAGGGAGCTGGCGACGACGATCTCGTCCTCGGTGCGGATCTGGAAGATCGCCGCGTTGACCCGCGTATTGCCCCACAGGCGCGCCTTCAGCCCGGCTTCGTACTGGCTGCTGGTGGCTGGCTTGAGGCCGAAGTTGAAGACGTCCGGCGCGTTCGCCGCCACCGGCGCATAGGCCATCTCCGCCTGGGTCGGAGTCTCGAAGCCCTTGCCGGCGCTGAGGTAGCCGTGCAGGTCGGGGGTGAAGGCGTACATCACCGAGAACGACGGGGTGTTCTTCCGGTAGCGCCGCGAGCCGCTGGCATCGCCGTTGCTCAGGTAGCGGTCGTCGACCTCCATCTTCATGGTGCTGTGGCGCACCCCGGCCTGCAGGGTCCAGGCGTCGATGGCCCAGCTCGCCTGCAGGTAGGGATCGAGGCTGGTGGCGGTGTCCACCTCGTCGCGGCGCAACTCGCCCTTCACGCCGAGCTGGTCGCCGTTGAAGTTCTGGTAGCCGCGACGGTCGTCGCGGCTCTGGTCGTAGTCGAGGCCGACGGTCAGGTTCAGCACGCCCGGCGCCTGGCGTACCGGTTGCAGCCAGCGCACGGTGCCACCGTGGAAGTCGCGGTCGAAGTCCACCACGCCGCCGCCACGCTGACTGTTGGAGGCCACCCCCCTGGGGATCGACAGATACTGCACGACACTGCGCTTGCCCACGTAGGCGTTGACCTGCAAGGTCGCCTCGCCGAAGTAGCGCTCGTAGTTCATCCCGGCCTGCTGGTGGTCGATGCTCTTGCGCGTGTCGTACAGCTCGGCGTTGGCGGTGACGGAGCGCGGGTCGTGCTTGTAGGCGTCCCAGGTCTGCCCCAGCGGATCTTCAGTGTCGTTCTGTTCCAGGCTGCTGTAGATCAGCGCCAGGCGGCTGTCGGCGTCGGGCCTGAAGTTGAGCTTGGCGAAGGTCTGGTCGCGGCGCGCGGCGCTGTGGTCGCGGTAGCCGTCGGTGTCCATCCGCGAGGCATCCACCAGGAAACCGACCCCGTCGCCCTCGCCTTCCGTGTACAGGTGGTTGCGGCTCAGGCCATCGCTGCCGACGGAGGTTTCCGCGCCGACCCGCGGGGCGCCCTGGCCGTCGCGGGAGACCATCTGGATCACCCCGCCGGCGTTGCTGCCGTAGATCGTCGAGGCCGGCCCGCGCAGTACCTCGATGCGCTCGGCGACGTCGAGGTTGAGGGTCGCGGCCTGGCCCTGGCCATCCGGCGTACTGGCCGGGATGCCGTCGGCGAGCAGCTTCAGCCCGCGGATACCGAAGGCCGAGCGGGCGCCGTAGCCGCGCGAGGAGATTTGCAGGTCCTGAGCGTAGTTCTGGCGGTTCTGCACCACCAGGCCAGGTACCCGCGGCAGGACTTCGGAGAGGTTGATGCCGAGCTGGCCGTCGGCGATCTGCCGACGCTCGATGCTATCCACCGAGAACGGCAGGTCGAAGGTGTCGCTGGGGTTGTAGCTGCCGGTCACCACCATGGGTTCGAGGCTGCGTCGCTCCTCGCCCTGGACGGCGCAGGCGATGGCCAGGCCGCAGAGCGCCAGGGAGCCGGGCAACAGGTGGGAGACGAAGCTGGGTCGGGGTCGGGACGGCATGCAGGGTTCCGCGGGTCGCAAGGTATCGAAGGGGCTTTGCCAAGGGCGGGAACGCGCCTCCCCTTGGCAAAGCCCCTTCCGGGCCGAGGCCCGGAAGGCCGGGAGCCGGCTGTGGGCTCCCGGTGGGCGGGTCATTGCCTGGGCAGGGCGTAGGCGATGATGTAGTCGCCCATGCGGGTACCGAAGGAGCCGTGTCCGCCAGCGACGATCAGCACGTACTGGCGACCGTCCTTGCCGGTGTAGCTCATCGGCGTGGCCTGGCCGCCGGCCGGCAGGCGCGCCTGCCAGAGCTGCTTGCCGTCCTTCACGTCGTAGGCGCGCAGGTACTGGTCGAGCGTGCCGCTGAGGAAGGCCACGCCGCCGGCGGTGGTGATCGAGCCGCCCATGCTCGGTACGCCGACGGTGAGGCCGATCGGCACCGGGGTGTTGTCGCGGCTGGTGCCGTTCTTGTGCTGCCAGACGACCTTGGCGGTGGTCAGGTCGATACCCGCCACGTCACCCCAGGACGGCGCCTGGCACGGCAGGCCGATGGGCGACATGAACGGATGCATGATCACCGCGTAGGGCGCGCCGGTGTTCGGCTGCACGCCGCTGGTCTCGCCCTCGCGCTTGCTTCCGCTGGGCACCTTGTCGCGCGGCACCATCTGCGAGACGAAGGCCATGTAGTTGGGGCTGGTGAAGAGGATCTGGCGCACCGGGTCGACCGACACCCCGCCCCAGTTGAACACTCCGACGTTGCCCGGATAGATCAGGCTGCCCTGCTCCGACGGCGGGGTGTACTGGCCCTCGTAGCGCAGCGAGCGGAACTGGATGCGGCAGAGCATCTGGTCGAACGGGCTGCTGCCCCACATGTCGCGCTCGGTCAGCGGCGGGCGCAGCAGGTTGAGGTCGGAACGCGCCTGGGTCGGCGCGGTATGGTCGCCCTCCACCGCGCCCTGCGGCGCCGGCACTTCGCGGATCGGCACGATCGGCGTGCCGTCGCGGCGGTCCAGCACGTACAGGCTGCCCTGCTTGGTCGGCGCGATCAGCGCCGGCTTGACGCCATCGGCGGTCTTCAGGTCGAGCAGGGTCGGCTGGCTGCCGACGTCCATGTCCCACAGGTCGTGGTGGGTGAACTGGTAGTTCCAGCGCAGCTTGCCGGTGTTCAGGTCGAGGGCCACCAGGCCGGCGCTGAACTTCTCGGCACCGGGGGTGCGGTTGCCGCCCCACTGGTCGGGCATCTGGTTGCCCAGCGGCAGGTAGACCTGGCCGAGCTTCTCGTCGACGCTGGCCAGCGACCACATGTTCGGCGAGTTGCGGGTATAGAACTTGCCGGGAGCCAGGGGCTCGGTCTCGTCCGGGTTGCCGCTGTCCCAGTTCCACACCAGCTTGCCGTCGTGCACGTCGAAGGCGCGGATCACCCCGGACGGCTCGTTGGTCGACTCGTTGTCGGTGACGTGGCCGCCGATGATCACCAGATTGCGGGTGACCGCCGCCGGCGAGGTGGAGTAGTAGCCGCCCGGGGTGAACGGACCGATGCCGGCCGTCAGGTCGACCGCGCCCTTGACCCCGAAGTCCTCGCAGACCTTGCCATTGTCGGCGTTGATCGCGATCAGACGGGCGTCGGCGGTGGGCAGGAACAGGCGCCGCGGACAACTGGCGGCGACCGCCTTGCCGGCCTCGGAGAGCGCGGCCGGCGGCGCGCCGACGTCGCTCCTGGCGTACTGCTCTTCGTCGTAGTAGGAGACGCCACGGCAAGTCATGTGGGCGAAGCCCTTGAAGCCTACCGGGCTCTGGATCTGCGGATCGAAGCGCCAGATTTCCGCGCCGGTGTCCGGGTCGAGGGCCAGCACCTTGCTGTGCGCGGTGCAGGCGTAGAGCATGCCGTTGACCTTCAGCGGGGTGTTCTCGTTGGTCAGTTCGAGCGGATCGTCGGCGGTCGGCAGGTCGCCGGTACGGATGCGCCAGGCTTCCTCGAGCTGGCCGACGTTGGCCGGGGTGATCTGCTTCAACGGCGAGTAGCGGTCGCCGAACTCGGTGCGCCCGTAGGCCTGCCAGTCGCCGTCCGGCATCGCCGGGGCGGTGCTGGTCATGCCGCTGTCGCGGTCGATGCGACCGACGATCTGCCCCGGATTGGTGAACTGGCTGCCCACCGCGGCGGCGCCGGCCAGGACCACCGCCACGCCCAGCGCCGCGGTGCCCAGCGGCGCCGGACCGTCGGCCAGCAGCGGGCGGCGGAACCAGGGTAGCCAGAGCAGCAGGCCGAAGACGAACCACAGAGCCAGGCGCGGCACCAGTTGCCACCAGTCCAGGCCGACTTCCCACAGCGCCCAGACGGTGCTGGCGAACAGCACCAGAGCGTACAGGCCTAGCGCCGCACGCTTGCCCAGCAGCAGCAACAGTCCGCTCAGGGCCAGGCCGATGCCGGCCAGCAGGTAGTACAGCGAGCCGCCCAGGCTCGCCAGCTTGATGCCGCCGACCAGCAGCGCCAGGCCGGACAGCAGGATCAACAGGCCGAGCAGGCTCGGCAGCAGGCGCGATCGACTGCGGTTACCTTCGCTCATCGTCCGGTACTCCCTTCGGGGTTGATGACAGGCATTGCTTACTCTCCTATTACGTTCTGCACGCCGGGCTGTTCAGCCCGCCGCGCCGCGTTGGGCGGCGCTGAAGAAATGGCCGCTGGCCATGACCGAATCGCGGTTGTCCGAAGCAACAGCCTAGAACACCGTCTGGATCTTGATCCCCGCCACCAGCGCGTTGTCGACCTCGTCGACCCCGCCCGGCTGCTTGATGTATTGCAGGTTCGGCCGCACCGTCAGCCAGTCGGTCACATGCACCCCGTAGTACAGCTCGGCGTTGTACTCGGTGTCCTGCAGCGGCTGGTACAGCGGGTTGTCGTAGTCGTCGATGCCGTTCACCTGGTTCACCAGGCGCTGGCGCTTCTTCACATCGTCGTTGACATGGATGCGCGCGATGCCCAGGCCGATGTCGTCCTTCGGCCGCGCGTCGAACGGACCCTTGTAGACCACCCCGAGCTGCTGGTAGTTGTCCACCACGTTGGTCGCCTTGTCGTGGACCGTCAGGTTGGCGAACAGGCTCAACCCGCGCGAGGCATCGCCGTTGTGCGAAGTGACCTGCTGCTGCGCCACCACCCACCAGCCATGCTTGCTGCCGCGCGACTTGAAGTCGTTGCCGGTCAGCCCCTGCGGCTGGCCGTCGACGTCGTCGTAGACGTCATCGGCCTTCGCCGTGCTGTAGTAGTAACCCAGCCGGTACTCGCCCGGCAGTTGCTCGGCGCCGACCTTCGGCTGCCAGATCAGCTCCACCGGCAGCAGCGCGCCCTTGGTCCCGCTGCCGCTCATCTTGAAGCCGTTGCCGGTCTTCAGGTTCGACGGGTTCTGCTCGTAGGCGCCGACCTGCACGTACCAGTCCGGCGCGAAGTTGTACTTCACCCGCAACGCCCACTGGCTGACCGGCCAGTTGTACCAGATGCTCCCCGCCCAGTTGCCCACCTGCGAGCCGCAGAAGGCCAGGTTCTGGAAATCGCAGGGGAAGCTGTTGAAGTCCTCGCCCTCGCCGAAACGGCCGAATTTCACGTCCAGCGCGCCGTCGAAGTACTGCTGCTTGAGCCACAGCTGGGTCAGCCGCCAGGTCTGCCCGCGGCCCCAGACCTCCTGCACCGAGCTGATGTGCCCGGCACGCGGGTCGCCGATGCGGTCGTTGGAAAGGTTCTTGCCGTTGCGCTCGGTGACGGTGAACTGGAACTCGGTAGCCTTCCAGCCGAGGATCTTCTCCAGATCCATGTGCACGCCCAGGGCGAACTGGTCGGTGTAGCGTCCGGTCTTGTCGTCGTCATAGCCGCCATCGAGGTTGGCCGCCGCCTCGCCGACGTACTCCAGCTTGAAGTCGTAGCCCTTCTCCAGCAGCTCGGTGCGCTTGCCGCCCCAGTCGCCGAGCATCCATTTCGAGTTCGGCGAGAACGCCTCGGCGGCGTGCACCGCGTTGCACAGCAGGGAGGCGGACAATAGGCCGCCGGCCACGGGGCGCAGGGCCGGGCGGAGAAGATGGGATTTCACGCGAACGCTTCCTCGTTGCGAATGGTCGACTGGCCGCACGCAGCGACCGCTCTACTTCCTCGATAACCTTGCAAGGAGCAAGGGTTTATGAAGAGGACTCATGATCTGAGCCAAGCAGAACAATGGTTAATTTGCGAATGATAAGGTCTTTGCAAGTAAAGCTGAAACGTTTCAGGCTGGAAAACAGTGTTACGGAAACGACAACGAAGCCAGGCGGCGGGCCTTCGAGCGGGTCACCCGGGTGGTGGCCGTGGCGGGACGGGGACAACGCAGGGAGTGGCAACAATCTGAAACCCATGAACGCGCTTCACGTTGTTGCCGGGAGCGGAACAATACCCGCCTCAGAGTTCGTCGCGCAGATAGGACCAGGGGTAGATACCGCGCTCGTGGCCATCGTCGAACAGCAACTGCACGCCGTAGCCCTGCAGGCGGATATCGCGCAGGCGCACGCCCTGCTCCGCCGCGACGATCCGTCCGCGCAGGCGCTGCGCCCGGCATTGCGCACAGGGACAGGCGGCGCGCAGGCGAGCATGGTCGATCCGGCTGACCGCGCCGTCCGCCCATTCGAGCATCAGCCAGCCGTCCCTGGCGGAATTGCGCAGGCGCAGCGGCGGCTGGGTCATGCCGGCACCCGCAGTTGCGCCAGGGCGATACGCACCGCCTTGCGCACCTCGGGATCGCCGTCGCCTTCGGCGACCCGCAAGGCCTGGGCCGAGGCCGGGTCCGCCAGTTCGCCGAGGGCCAGGGCGGCCTCCTTGCGCAGGTTGCCGATGGGATGGCCGAGCAATGCTTCCAGCGCCTCCCGCGCCGGGCGGTGGCGCAAGCGCCCGAGCGCCCGCGCGGCGCGCAGGCGGACCTGCCAGTAGTCGTCCGCCAGGGCCTTCAGCAGCGGCTCGCCGGCCTCCTCCCGGCCCAGCTTGCCAAGGGTCGTCGCCGCCTCTTCGCGAACCTGCCATTGAGCGTCCGCCAGCGCCGCGCAGAGCGCCGGCAGCACCGTCGCCTCGCGGCTCAGGCCGAGGGCGCCGGTGGCCGCCCGGCGTACCTCCGGGTCGACATCGGCGCTGGCCAGCCTGGCCAGTTCGGCCAGGGCCGGCTGGTGGCGGAGCCAGCCGAGTACCGCCACCGCCTCGCGGCGCACCGCCGCCTGCGGATCGCCGAGGGCGGCCAGGGCCGGCACGGCGCTCTCCTCCAGACGCAGTTCGCGCAATGCACGCAATACGCTGGCGCGGACGAAGGCATCGGCATGCCCGAGCCACGGCAGCAGGCGCCGCCCGACGGCCGGTTCCTTGAGTTCGCCAAGGCTCTGCGCGGCGGCATCGGCCACCGCCGGCACCGGATCGGCCAGGGCCGCACAGAGCGCATCGACCACCGCGTCTTCCTCCCAGGCCTCCAGCAGGCGCGCGGCCTCGCCGCGCACGCCGGGGTCGGGATCGCCGCGCAGGGCCGCAATCAGCAACGGCAGCGCCTCCGGCAGCTCCAGGTCGGCCAGTTCGATCAGCGCCAGGCGGCGTACGCCGGGGTCGGCGTCCTCCAGGCGCAGCGACAGTTCGAGGATTTCGGGCAGGGTGGCGTTTTTACAGGTCATATGGCGATCCGCAGTCGGTCCGGGGTGATGCCCGGCGGCAAGCCGAGCGGGGTCAGGCGCGGCAACTGGCGGCCGTCGTCGTGGTCGAGCAGTTCCAGGCAGTGGCGTTTCAGGCGCACGAAGTCGGCGCTGGTCACCAGCCGGGTGTCGCGAGGGCGCGGGAAGTCCAGCGCCAGGTCGGCGATGATCCGTCCCGGACGGGGGCTCATCACCAGCACCCTGTCCGCCAGGTACAGGGCCTCGTCGATGTCGTGGGTGACGAACAGCACCGTGGTGCGGACCCGCGCCCATACGTCCAGCAGCAAGGTCTGCATCTTCAGCCGGGTCTGCGCGTCGAGGGCGCCGAAGGGCTCGTCCATCAGCAGCAGGCGCGGCCGGTTGACCAGCACCCGGGCGATCTCCACGCGCTGCTGCATACCCCCGGACAGTTGGCCGGGCCAGCGCCCGGCGAAGTCCGCCAGCCCCACCAGTCCGAGCATCTCCATGGCGCGCCGGTTGCGCTCGGCGCGGGCCAGGCCCTGCATCTTCAGGCCGAAGGCGACGTTGTCGCGGACCCGCCGCCAGGGGAACAGGGTGTGCTGCTGGAATACCATGCCACGCTGCGGCGAAGGTCCTTCCACGCTCCGGCCGTCGACCCTCACGCTGCCGGCGCTTGGCCGCAGGTGGCCGGCCAGGGCGCCGAGCAGGGTCGACTTGCCGCATCCCGAAGGCCCGAGCAGGCAGACGAACTCGCCCGGCCGCGCCTCCAGGTTCAGATCGCGGACCGCCTCGAAGGCTTCGCTCCCCTGCCCCAGGCGGATGCTCAGGTCGCGGATCTGGATGCGCCCCAGGCTGTTGCCGGCCGTCGTCATCGGACCTTGCCTCCCGCCGCGTACCAGGGCGTCAGCGACGCGCCGACGCGCTTCACCAACCCACTGCTGCCCATGCCGAAGAGGCCGATGAGCAGCATGCCGACCACCACCTCGTCGTAGTTCTGGATGTTGTAGGAAGCCCAGGTGTAGTAACCCAGTCCCCATTGCCCGGAGATCATCTCGGCGGTCACCAGGCAGAACCAGGAGGTGCCCATGCCGATCGCCAGGCCGGTGAAGATGCCCGGTCCGGCGCCGGGCAGCAGCACCTCGCGCAGCAGCGCCCGGCGCCCCGCCCCCAGGCTGCGCGCCGAAGCCAGCAGGCGCGGATCGAGCGCCTCCACGCCATGCACGGTATTGAGCAGGATCGGGAACAGCGCGCCGGTGAAGGTAATGAAGATCATCGAGGCCTCCGACGAAGGGAACATCAGGATCGCCAGGGGAATCCAGGCCACCGCCGGGATCGGCCGCAGCACTTCCAGCGGCGGCAGCAGCAAGGCCTCGGCCCAGGCCGAGCGGCCGATCGCCAGGCCGAGGGCGATGCCCAGCGCGGCGGCCAGCAGATAGCCGGCGAAGACCCGCGCCAGACTGGCGCCGAGGTGCGCCAGGAGCACGCTGGACTGGGCCAGGTTGCAGGCCGCCAGCAACACCGCACCGGGCGTCGGCACGTTGGCGAAGGTCACCAGGCCCAGATTCAGTTGCAGACCGGCGGCGAGCTGCCAGAACGCCAGGCAGGCCGCCAGCGAAGCGGCGCGGGTGGCCCAGCGCCAGGGTCGGGAGATCGGAAGCGAACTCATGGGCGGACTCCGAAGACGCCCGCCTCAGCGGAGCGCCAGCGCCTGCTGGCTGGCGGCGGCAAAGTCGCGTACCTCGCCGCCATGGCGGCGGGCATAGTCCTGGGCCTGCTCGCGGAGCAGGAAGGCGTTGAGGCGACCCTCGCCGTCGCGGACGAACCACGCCTGGTTGGCCAGCAGCTTGATCCCGCTGTCACGATCCTGGGCGTAGATCGCACGAATCGCCTTGCCCTGCGCCTTCAGCTCGGCAAGATCGGCCAGGGCCGACTCCGGCGAAGCGTAATGGCGCACCCTGGCCTCGCCCTTCACCCAGATCTGCGCTACCCGTTCGAACTCCTCGATCGGCCGGCCGCTGCGCGCGTCGCTGGCGCGCAGCGGCGACGGTGCGTAGTCTGCCAGCGCCGCCTGGTAGTCCAGCCCGGCCTGACGGTAGGCCTCGCGGATGTAGCGGTCGTCGACGAAACGCTCGACGTCCAGCCCACGGTCGGCCTTCTTCAGCAGCTTCAGGGTGTCGATGGAGGTCGCCAGCGCCTGGCGGTATTCGGGTTTCCAGGCCTGGTCGCGGGTCTGCAGGCCGAGCGGACCGTGGAACAGGTAATTGACCTCGGCCTCGATGCCGGTGACCTTCTCGATCAGCTCGCTGTATTTCTCCGGTTCGGCGGCCAGCAGTCGATTGGCTTCGATGCTCGCCCGCAGGTAGGCCACCACCACCTCCGGATAGCGCTCGGCGTAGGCGGCGTCCACCAGCGCGCCATGGAAGGTCGGCGCGTTGGCCTGGGAACCGTCGTAGATCTTGCGGGCGAAGCCGCGATTGGGGAACAGCTCGGCGAAGGGTACGAAGTCGGCATGGGCGGCAATCTTGTTCGCCTGCAAGGCCGAACCGGCGATTTCCGGCGGCTGGGCGATGATGGTCACGTCGCGCTGCGGGTCCCAGCCTTGCGCCGCCACCGCGCGCAGCAGCATGCCATGGGCGGTGGAGGCGAACGGTACGGAGATGGTCTGGCCTTTCAGTTCGGCCAGCGACTGCACCGGCGAGCCGCTCGGTACCACGATGCCGTTGCCGCTGCCACGGGTGCTGCCGGACAGCACGCTGATGAACAGGCTGCGCTTGCCGGCGGCGGCGAAGGCCACGCCGTTGAAGGTGCCGGGAAAGTCGGCCATGGCGCCGAAGTCGAGCTTGCCGGCGACCATCTCGTTGGTCAGCGGTGCGCCACTGGTGAAGTTCTTCCACTCCACCCGGTAGTCCGCATCCTTGTAGCGGCCGTCGCGCGGCAGGTATTTCTCCAGCAGGCCCAGCTCGCGGATCAGCAGCCCGCCGGCGGCGCAGTTGATGGTGGTGTCCTGAGTGCCGATGGCCACGCGGATGGTTTCCGCCTGGGCACCCAGGGAAGTCAGGGCCAGCGCCAGGCTGGCCAGGATTGCACGCAGTCGCATGGGGATTCCCCTCGAATCATGGTCATGGGAATCGTCTCCGCCACCCGGACGGTGGTGGGAAACGAGGGGTGTTTCAGGGTGGCGTCCGGGAGTGGCCGGATGGCGGGTTCTGCCTCGCTTGCCGGGAGCGGGCGTCAGCGCAGCAGGTAGGGAATCTCGACCTTCACCGCGCCGGTCGGGCAGTCCTTTTCGCAAGGCATGCAGTACCAGCACTCGTCGTAGGCCATGTAGGCCTTGCGGGTGGTCGGATCGATGGCCAGCAGGTCCATCGGGCAGACCTCGACGCAGACGGTGCAGCCCTTGTCGGCGATGCAGCGGTCTTCGTCGATGGTCACCGGGGCGCTGCTGCGGAAGAAGATGTCCTGGGGTCGGTAGGCCATGGCACGCGGTCCTCGTGGTTCGATCTGGCCCGCTTTCGTGGCGGCGGGCTCGGTGTCTAGCGGTACTACGCCGGGGCGTGGGGCCCTAGGCGGCGTCGTTCCTCAGCCGCAGGCGCTGGTAGGCCTGCTGTTCGCCCTCGTCGATGGCGAACAGGTAGGGTTCGACCGGTTTCCTGAAGCTGGCCATGCGTCCCTGCTCGTCCTTCTTCAGGTGCGCGTGGCAGAACCAGGCAGCGTCGTCGCGCCGCGGATAGTCCACCCGGTGGTGGTACAGGCCCCAGCGGCTCTCGGTGCGGAACAGCGAGGCGCGCGCGGCCATCTCCGCGCAATCGCGGATAACGCTGACTTCCAGGGCGCGCATCAGCTCGTGGGGGTTGTCCGCCTTGATCCGCTCCAGGTCCTCGGCGATGGCCTGGATGCGTTGCAGGCCCAATTCCATCTTGCGGGTCACCTTGGGCGGTTGCAGGTAGTCGTTGACCAGCCGGCGCAGCTTGTACTCCACCTGCGCCGCCGGCAGGCCATGCTCGCGCAGCAGCGGCGCCTCGATCCGCGCACGCTCGCGCTCGACCTGGGCGCGGTCGACCGCGCTGAAGGCGCGCCCGGCGACGTATTCGGCGGCGTTGCGCCCGGCGAACCAGCCATAGGTGAAGGCGCCGAGCATGTAGTTGTGCGGCACCGCGGCCATGTCGCCGGCAGCGTAGAGGCCCTTCACGCTGGTCTCGGCCTTCTCGTTGACCCACACGCCGGAGGCCGAGTGGCCGGAGCAGAAGCCGATCTCGGAAATGTGCATCTCGACCATCTGCTGGCGGTAGTCGGTGCCGCGCCCGGCGTGGAACTGCCCGCGACTGGGGCGTTCGTTGCCATGGAGGATGTCCTCGATGGTCTGGATGGTTTCCTCCGCCAGGTGGTCGAGCTTGAGGAACACCGGGCCATTGCCGCCTTCGAGTTCCTGGTGGAACTCCCACATCATCTGCCCGCTCCAGTAGTCGCATTCGATGAAGCGCTCACCCCTGGCGTTGGCGGTATAGCCACCCAGCGGGCCGGTGACGTAGGCACAGGCCGGGCCGTTGTAGTCCTTGATCAGCGGGTTGATCTGGAAGCATTCCAGGTTGGCCAGCTCGGCGCCGGCATGATAGGCCATGGCGTAGCCGTCGCCGGCGTTGGTCGGGTTCTCGTAGGTACCCATCAGGTAGCCCGAGGACGGCAGGCCCAGGCGGCCCGCCGCGCCGCAGCAAAGGATCACCGCCTTGGCGCGGATCACATGGAAGTCGCCGCTGCGGCAGTCGAAACCGAGTACGCCGTTCACCGCGCCCTCGGCATCGGTGAGCAGGCGGGTGCAGACCAGGCGGTTGGCGATGGGGATCCGCGCACGCTTGAGCTGGCGGTAGAGCACCTTCTTGATGTCGTGCCCTTCCGGCATCGGCAGCACATAGGCGCCCATGTGGTGGACCTTCTTCACCGCATAGTCGCCGGTCTCGTCCTTTTCGAACCTGACGCCCCAGCGATCCAGCTGCCGCAGGGTCTCGAAGCTGTGGCTGGCATAGGCGTAGACCGCCGCCTGGTTGACGATGCCGTCGTTGGCCACGGTGATTTCCCGGGTGTACTGCTCGGCCGTGGCGTGGCCGGGGACGATGGCGTTGTTCAACCCGTCCATGCCCATGCTGATGGCGCCGCTGCGCTTGACGTTGGCCTTGTCCACCAGCAGCACGCGCAGTTCGCGGTCGTGCTCCTTGGCCTTGATCGCCGCCATCGGCCCGGCGGTGCCGCCGCCGATCACCACGATGTCGTATTCCTGCTCCAGGGTGTTCATGCCCGCTCTCCCTTCTGCCGATCGATGCGCAGGCGATACTGGAAAGCGTCGCCGCGGTAGTAGAGGTATTCGAAGTCCAGCGGCGCGCCGTCGGCGGCATGGGTCAGGCGCTCGATACGCATGATCGGCGCGCCCTCCTCGACCGCCAGGGCGCGGGTCAGGTCGGCATCGGCGAGCACCGCGTCGATGGCCAGGTCGGCATGGCCGAGGGGAATGCCGCAATCGTTCTCGAGGATCAGGAAGATGTCACGGGTCACCAGGTCGGCCTTCTCCAGGCGCTCGCCGAGCGCCTGCGGCAGGTAGGTGACTTCCAGCGAAACCGGCTCGCGGTTGACCAGCCGCACCCGCTTGATCTCGCACACAGGGCTGCCCTCTTCCACCCGCAGGCGCTCGGCCACCCGCGCGCCGGCCGGCACGTAGCGCAGGCCATGCAGGCGGTTGATGACCTCGTAGCCCATCTGCGTCATGGACTCGCCCAGGCCTTGCAGGGTGCTGACGTTCTGGAACGCCTTCGGCCGGGCGACGAAGGTGCCCTTGCCGTGGATCTTGAAGATCAGCCCTTCCTTCTGCAGGTCGCCGAGCGCCTGGCGCACGGTGATGCGGCTGACGTCGAAGGCCTTGCCCAGCTCGTTCTCCGAGGGCATGCGGCTGAGCGGCGGGTAGACGCCGTCGAGGATGCGCCCGCGCAGCAGCTCCTTGAGCTGGCTGTACAGCGGCACGGGAGAAAGCGGGAGCAGTTTGCCCATGGTCGGATTCGCTTGTCGGAGTGGCTCGGACACTTGTTATAACAAGTTATGCTGTGATGGTAAACGCCATGAACGATCAAGCGGAAATACCGAAAACGCATATGGATAGGCCGCCGCCCCGTGCGAGGTTCTCGCCGGCCAAAGGGCCAGCCCGCGGCGCGGACCGGCCCGCCCCCTCAGCGCAGCGGCCGCCAGAGGGTGAAGGCTACCGGCGGCGTCCAGCCGCTGTTGGAGGTGTGCGCCTGCAGGCAGAGATAGCGCAGCCCCTCGTAGGTCCCCCCATCGTCGACCCGATAGGCCTGGTTCTCCCGCCATTGCGGGAATTGCGGATCCACCGCCCCGCCGCTGGTGCTGACCTCCAGGCCTTCGCTGGGCAGCGACTGGTTGCCCTGGGTATCGGTGGCGGTGACGAAATAGCTGTAGCGGGTGTCCGCCGTCAGGCCGCTGTCGGTGGAACCCAGCGCGGCGCTCTGGCCAACCATGGCGCCGTCGCGATAGAGGCTGTAGTAATCGATCGGACGCTGCCCGCTGGAGGCGTTCCAGGCCAGCACCAGGCTGGTCTCGCCGCGCTCCAGCAGACGCAGGCCCTGCGGCGCCGCCGGGCGCTGGTCGCCGCCCTCGCCGTCATGGATGAGGCTGGCGTAGCGCTTGCGGAACTCCCAGTTGTAGCGCTCGCCGCGCTTGTTCAGGCCATCGTCCCAGTTCACCGACCAGGTCATCAGGCCCTTGATCGCGTGACCGGCGGCTTCCAGGCGACGAAACGCGTTGCTCACCGCGGCGGGATCGATCACGTAGCCGGTAGCCGCCGCATCGACGTTGCTCGGCAGGCCGATGGCCAGGCGCTGCGCCGGGATCCGCACGAAGTCGCGGCTGCCGGTGGCCAGGCTCTCGGTGAGGTAGTAGAGGAAGTCTTCTTTCATCGCGTCGTTGTTCTGCGCGATCCAGGCGCCCTTGCCGCCGTTCGCCTCCTGGACCCACAGGCCGTCGCCGCCCTGGTTGTAGTACTGCGGCGCGATGAAGTCGTAGACGCCTTCCAGGGCCTGCAGATAAGGCACGTACTTGCCGTTCTTGTGCAGATAGGGAAACTCCGGGGCCATGCTGACGATGAAGTGCTTGCCCTGCCCGGCGTAGTGCTCGCGCACCAGCTTGAGGGCCGCCGGCAGCACCCGCTGGTTGTCGGCCAGGTCGATGGCGCTCTGCTCGAGGTCGATGTCCAGGCCGTCGAAACCGTAGGTTTCCACCAGACGGACGATCTCGGCGGCCAGCGCCTGCTCCTGCCCGGCGTGCAACTCGATGTGCGCGTCGGCGCCCCCCAGCGAAATCAGCACCGCGCGGCCCTGGGCGTTGAGCACGCCGACCTGGCGGCGAAACTCCGCGTCGGACAGGTTGTATGGCTGGAAGGTCGGGATGCCGCGCCCTTTCATGAAGGCCACGGCGACCACGTTGTACTCGCTCGGCACGTCTTCCAGCGCGATGTTGGCGAACGAGCCCTGCTGGTAGCCGTCGGCGGCGCCGGCCGGCCAGTTGTGCCAGAAGCCCATGAGAATCTTCTTGCCGGCGATGCTCGGCATGGCCGCCGCGGCATCTTCGCGGGCCTGGTGCAACTGGGAAAAGTCGATCCTGATCATTTACCGCTCCTCGGATGAAGGTAGGAAACGCATCCGGAGGGGCTGTCCGACGAACCGCGCCGTGGCCGCCGCGAACGCTTAGAAAAAACAGGCGCGAGCGTCTACCACGGGGCATTCCGGCGTTTGTCGCGATCAGGGCGGGGGCATGGTTGCAGAGACGGCGGAAGGCTTCACCTACCACAATTGGCAGAGCCGCGGCGGCGATGCTCCGCGCCGGGTTCAACCGGCTTCGCTGAGTTCGGCGACCACCACTCCGGGAAGGTCTTTCAGCAGTGCCGGGGACAGCAGCAGCTTGGTCTCGCGGACCCCGGCGCCCATCACCACCAACGGCCGTTCGAAGACCGCCGCGTCGACCAGCAGCGGCATGCCTTCGGGCAAGCCGAACGCGGTGATGCCGCCGAACTGCATGCCGGTCAGCTCGGTGGCGACCTCGCGGGCGGCGAAGGACAGCCGGCGGGCCCCGAGCAGCGCCTTGACCGCGCCGTTCACGTCGAGCCGCCGCGAGCCCAGGTTGACCACCGCGGCATAGCCTTCGGCGCCGTCGCGCTTGTAGCGCAGGACCAGTGTGTTGGCGCAGTCCTCCAGGCCAAAGCCGTAGCGTGCGCTGAACGCCGCGGTGTCGGAATGCTCGTCGGCGACGCGGAACACCACCAGCTCGGCGGAAGGCAGGCCGCGCGCGACCTGCTCCGGCAGATGGCGGTGGTAGTCGGCCGGGGCGACGGCGTCGAGCCGGTGGCGTTGGGTGTATTCGCGCAGAACCATGGGCAACCTCGAATGAAGACGGACGGCACCGGCCCCTGCCGCCAGGCGGGCGGCAGGGGCCGGCGGTTCAGGTTGCCAGGTTCGCCGGCACGCCGCCAGGCACATCGGGCGCCAGGCGCTGCCGCAGGATCGCGCAGACCTCCTCCGCCGCCGTCACCACCAGGCCGTGGCCGCCGGCCAGGGTCTCCAGCTCGTAGCGGCTGGCGTGCCGCCGCCAGCCGTCGATGGCCGCCCTGGAGACGCCCGGGTCCTGCTCGCCGAGGATCGCGGTGATCGGTATGGCCAGCGGCTCGCGCGGGCGGTAGCGATAGTCGGCGGCCAGGCGCGAATCGGCGCGCAGGGTGGCCAGGCTGATCTCGCGCAGCTCCGGGTCGTCGAGCACTTCCAGCGGCAGCACGTCGTACTCGCGCAGGGTTCGCAGCAACTCGGCGTCGCCCATCGCATGGAAGCGCGGGTATTCCAGGTCCGGCCCCGGAGCGCGGCTGCTGATCACGAACAACTGCCTGGCGCGCAGGCCGTGCAGGCTTTCCAGGCGTGCCGCCAGTTCGTAGGCGAGCATGCCGCCGAGGCTGGCGCCGACCAGGGCGAACGGACGGTCGAGCAATGGCAGGAGCGCGTCGTCGATGGCACAGAGCATGGCCTCTACATCGGTGACGAATGGCTCGTCCTGGCGTTCCTGGCGCCCCGGATACTGGATCGCCAGCAGCTCCACGTCCGCCGGCAGGCGCGCGTCCCAACCGCGGAAAGTGCCGGCGTTGCCGCCCGCGGGCGGCAGCGCGATCAGGCGCAGGCGCGGCTGCGCGCTCCCGCTGCGCTGCAACCACAGGGCCCGGGCGCGCTCGGTGGCGGGCGGCAACGGCGGCGCGTCGGCGGCATGGCAGCGGCGCACCACTTCGCGGGCATCCGGATCGCCCTGCAACAGCCCCAGGCTCAGTTGCCTGCCGGTCAGCCGGCGCAATTCGGCGATCGCCTGCACGCCCAGCAGCGAATGCCCGCCGGCGCTGGCGAAGCCCTGGTCGGCCGCCAGCGGCCGGCCGAGCACCCGGGACAACACCTTGAGCACCCGCCGCAGCTCCACGCTGTCCTCGGCCTGGACCGCCGCGGGCGGCTGCGCCGGGTCCTCGAGCAGCGCCAGCAACGCCTCGCGGTAGGCGTCGGCCAATGCCTCGGCGCGCTCGGCGGGGAAACGTCCGGCGGCGTACTGGAAGCCCACCTCGAGGCGCTCGCCGGCCACCTCGAAGTCCACCGCCAGCGGCACGTCGACGTCCACCACCACCTGATCGAGGATGCCGCCGTGCCTTACTCCCGCCGCCGGCGCGGCGTCGTCCTGGTGGAAATCGACGAAGTTGAACAGGCTGTCCAGGCGCAACTCGCGGTTGCGCCTGCGAATCGCCGCCAGCGGATGGCGCCGATGTTCCAGGCTCGCGCGCTCGTAGTCGAATGCGCGACGGGCGCTGTCGAGCAGATCGACGGAAGCCGACAGCCGGCACGGCAGGGTGTTCAGGAACAGGCCGAGCAGGCGGTCCGCTCCCGGCTCCTCGGGGCGCCCGTGGCTGACGAAGCCGGTGACTACTTCATCGGCATCGCTGAAGCGGCACAACGCTCGGCCATGCGCCGCCAGCAACAACGAACGCAAGGGCAAGCCGCTGCGTTCGGCCAGGGCGCGCAAGCGCGACAGGCTGTCGGCCGGCACGTCCACGCGGACCGCCGCCATGCGCCGGGGTCCCTCCTCCGCCAGGCCGGGCAACGGCCGGTAGCGGGCGCCGGCCAGGTAGTCGAGCCAGAACAGCGCCGAGGCGGCGTTGGCCTCGGCCTCACGCTCCAGCGCCACGTAGTCGCGGAAGCCTACCGCGGGCGCTTCCGCTTCCCGCGCGACGACACCGGCGAGAAGGTCGGCGTAGACCGCCAGCAGCTCGTCCACCAGGCTTTGCAGGCTCCAGCCGTCCAGCACGCTATGGTGTTCGGCGACGCCCAGGGCGAAGCGCCGCTCGTCCAGCGCCAGCGCGGCGAGGCGCACCAGCGGTGGGCGGCTCCAGTCGAACGGGGTGGCCTGCTCTTCCTCGATCCAGGCACGCAGGCGCAGGCGCCGTGTTTCCCCATCGAGGCCACACAGGTCGTGCACCGGCACCTCGGCGGCGACCGCAGCGGCCGGGTGGACCCATTGCAGGGGAACCTGGCCACCGTGCAGATCGAAGCCGGTACGCAGGATCGCGTGGCGGCCGATCAGGATCGCCCAGGCGCGCGCCAGCAACTCGCTGTCCAGGCGTCCATGCACCTCGTGCAGGACGACGTTGTGCAACAGCCGTGGATCGCCGCTGGCCTCGCTTTGCAGGAGCATGCCCTGTTGCAGGCTGGTCATCGGATAGGCGTCGTCGAGCCCCTCCGGCAGGCGCTTGCGTTCCGCCGCCGACAACAGGACGAACGGCTCCAGGGCCCGCGGCGCCGAGCTCGCGGCCGCATCCGCCGGACTCGCCGGAGCGGCCAGCAGGCGCGCCAGTTCGCGGATGCTCTGGTGGTTGAACACGTCGCGCAGGGTAAAGGCAAGCCCCGCCTCGCGCGCCATGACCTGCATCTGGATCAGGCGGATGGAGTCGCCGCCGACCTGGAAGAAATTGTCGCTGATGCCGATCGCCGGGCGTTTCAGCACGCTCTTCCAGATCTCCAGCAGGGCCGCCTCGGTGGCATTGGCCGGCGCTTCCAGGGTCTGCGCGGCCGCCTCGGCGGCCAGCGCCGCCAACAGCGCGCGACGGTCGAGCTTGCCTTCGGCGGTCAGCGGCAGGCGTTCGACCCGGGCGATCCGGCTCGGCAGCATGTAGGCCGGCAGGCGCGCCTCGAGGAAGCCACGCAGGGCCTGCTCGCTCAGCTCGCCGCCGAGGGCCGCGGCGGGGCGCGGCGCGAGCGCGCGCCAGTCGATGCGCTCAGCCAGCGACTCGGCATAGCCCGGGCGCACCGCGTAGCAGTTGTAACGGTCGGTACCCTCCAGCAGCGCGTCCTGACGGATGCTCACCTCGAAGCCATGGCGGCGCAGCAGGTCGCTCAAGGCATCGGCGCGGCCGGCGGTGGCACCGTCGCGCTTGTCATGGACCTCCAGGACGATCTGCCGGACCTTGGCCAGCGCCGCATCGTCGAGACCGAGCAGCACATCCATTTCCGCGCGCTGCACGTCGATCTTCAGCAGGTCGATACGCTCCAGGCCCAGTTCGTCGATCACCTGGTCGAGGCGGCGCAGGCGGCAGCGGTGGGCTTCGGCGCGCAGGCGGTCGTCGAGGATTTCGTCGATGTTGTCCAGCAGCAGGTTGGCCCCGCCCTCCTCGCCCTGGTTGCTCAGGTAGCGTCGGATGACGTCGCGTTCGCCGCTGGCGTCGGCGTACTCGGCGATCCCGGAGAAGGTCGAGTAGCCCGGATAGTAGGTGAAGGTTTCCTCACGCTCGGCGTCGGACAGACCGATGCCGAATACCTCGACCTGCGGTGCGTAGCGTCCGAGGTTGGCCTCCAGGCGCCGGCGGATCGGTGCCAGCGGCTCGAAGGCGACCACTCGCGCGCGCGGCGCGCGGCTGGCGATGTACAGCGAGAACAGGCCGATGTTGGCACCGACGTCGAGGACCACCGCGTCCGGCGGCAGGACGATGCCGTCGCGGCTGTAGACCTCGTCGACGAAGATTTCCTGGTAGACGTACTCGGTTTCGTTGAGGTTCAGTCCGGCGACCCGGTGCCCGCTGGGCAGGTCGACTTCCAGCCAGGACTCGTCCGCGGTCTCCCCGGCGGCGGTGACGAAGGCGACGATCCGGCGATCCGCGCCCGGCTCGGCCGCATCGGCCTCGTCGGTGAGTACCGCCGCCTCGCCCACTGCCGGGTGTTCCAGCAACGCGCTGCGGATCTCGCCCAGTTCGATGCGGTAGCCGTTGATCTTCACCTGTTCGTCGATCCGCCCGAGGAACTCCAGGCAACCGTCGGCGCGCCAGCGCACCAGGTCGCCGCTGCGGTACAGGCGGCCGCTGCCCGGCCAGCCCTCCTCGAGGAAGCGCCCGGCCGCCTCGCCGGCGTCGCCGGCATAGCCGCGCGCCACCCCGGCGCCGCCGATCCATAGTTCGCCGCTGGCGCCACGGGTCTTGCGACGACCGAGGCCATCGACCACATGCAGATCGACGTTGGCCAGGGCGCGGCCGATGGTCGGCCGCGCATGCTCGGCGACCCGCGCCAGGCTGGCGTTCACCGTGGCTTCGGTAGGACCGTAGAGATTGAACACCTGGCAGCGGCGCCAGCCGGCGGCGACCTCCCAGGACGCTTCGTCGAAGCGCTCGCCCCCTACCAGGATGCGCCCGGGCAGCGCCGGGTGGGCATCGTCGAGGCCGGCCTGGAGCAGCAGGCGGAACAGCGACGGGGTGCAGTCGAGCACGTCGATGCGCCGTTCTTCGAGGAACCCCAGCATCCGCTGCGGATCGCTGCGCACCTCCTGCGGCACCAGGACCAGGCAATGGCCGGAGAGCAACTGGAGAATCTGCTTGATCGAGGAGTCGAAGGAGAACGGCGCGTTGACCGTCACCCGCAGGCCCTCGCCCACCACGTTCGCGTATACCGTGCGCGCCAGGGCCTGGGACAGGTTGAGCGCGCTGGCGTGCTCGACCACCACGCCTTTGGGCTGGCCGCTGGTGCCCGAGGTGAAGATCATGTAGGCCGCATCGCGCCCGCCCGGCGCCGGCAGGCTCATGCCGCTGCCGGCAAGCGGCAGCGTCGACAGGTCCAGGCAGGCCCCGGCGAAGGCCTCGCGGGCGCGCCCGGCGCACTCGGCATCGGCAAGGGCGAAGACGATCCCGCCCGCTTCGCGCATCCGCTCCACCCGCGCCGCCGGAAACTCCGGATTGACCGGGGTGTACACCGCCGCCGCGCGCATCACCCCGAGCAGGGCGACGATCGCCTCGCGGTTGCGCCCGGTCATCACCGCCACCGCCTGGCCGGGCCGCACGCCGGCAGCCAGCAGCGCTTCGGCGACCGCTTCGCTGCGCGCGCGCAGCGTGGCGAAATCCAGGCTGCCGTGGGCATCCAGCAACGCCGGCGCCTGCGGCTGCAGGGCGGCGCGCAGATCGAACGCGGCCACCAGGGATTCCACCGGCGCGGGCTCCACGCGCTCGCCCTGCCAGGCCTGGTAGCGCTCGCGCTCGGCCGCGCCGATCAACGGCAGCCCGGCCAGTGGCAGTTGCCTGTCGGCGGCGATGCTTTCCAGGCATTCGACCCAGGCGTCGAGCAAGCGCCCGGCCAGCGTTCCGTCATGGTCGCGGCGGACCCGCAGGCTGGCCAGCCGGCCTTCGCCGTGGGGCAGCACCTGCAACTCGAGGAACCCGCCCAGCGGCGGCTGACGGCAATCCAGCTCGGCCACCCCGGCGCCATCCAGTTCGCCCGCCAGCCAGGCGAAGCCCAACTCGGCGAGCGGCCAGTCGGGGGCAAAGGGATCGCGCAGGGCCGCTGCCTCCTCCTGGGCGAGGATCGCCGCCTGGAGGGCGTCGAGCCGCTCGCCGACGCTGCCCGCGCGGACATTCTCCAGGCACAGCGGCGCGACCCCGGCGAACGGTCCGGCCAGCTCGGCGAACTCGTTGAACAGGCGCCCCGAGACCAGTCGCGCCATTTCCAGCGGGAGGCCCTCGTCGCCCTGGAACTGCCCGGCGACCTGGGTCCAGGCCAGCAGGGCGGCCGCCTCCGGCAAGCCGTTGGCGGCCAGGCGTTCGAGCAGCGCGCGCGGCAGCAGGCGCCGCGCCGTCCACTCGCCTTCGCCCAGGTCGTCCGCCAGCGCCAGCGGACTCTCCGCCGCAACGGCCGCCTGCTCTCGCCAGTAACCGCTGGCGCTTTCGCCGTCTTCGCCGGCCAGCGCCTCGTTGGCCCACTCGGAGAAATGCTGGAACAGCAGCGCCTCGTCTCCCTCGTCCGCGCTCGCCTGGCCGGCCGGCCCCAGGCCGCGGCGCAGCAGCGCCACCAGGCTGGCCGCATCGACGACGAACGCCGGCGCCGCCAGCAACAGCCCCTGGAGCGTCTCTCCGGCGGCGTCCAGCAGCAGGCCGAGCGCCAGTACCGGCTGGCCTTCCCCGCCCAGGGGCGAAGCGGCGAGACGCGCGCTTTCGCGCGCGAAGCGTCCGGCCCAGTCGCCGTCTCCCGGCAGGCGCTCGACCAGCAGATCGGCCGCGCGCCCATCCAGTACCTGCACCGGCAGGCTCATGCCCGGCATCGTCCGGTAGGCCACGCGCAGTTGCGCCTCGCCGTCCAGCGCCCGGCGCAGCCGCTCCAGCGTCGCCACGGGATCGGCCGGGGCGTGCAGGCGCACGCCGACAACCGTATTTTCCGGCCGCTCGGCATGGCGGCGCCAGGCGCGGGTCTGCAAGGGAGACAGCGGGAATCCTTCGAGCGCTTCGCTCGCGGCCGGTTGCACAGCGGATTGCAGGTCTTCTGACGCACTCATGGCTATCCCTCGCACGGGTTCAGGGTTGGTGGACATGCAGGTCGGTCATCGCCACCAGCACCTTGCGCTCGCCGGTGTACGGCTCGCGGCCGTGGACGCTGATGAAGTTGTCGAGCATCAGGACATCGCCGCGCTCCCAGGCGAACGCGCGGGTTTCCTCGCGGTAGGCGGCGCGGATGGTGTCCAGCACCTCCGCCTCGATCGGGCTGCCGTCGCCGTAGTAGGCGTTGCGCGGCAGGCCCTGTTCGCCGACCTCGTCGAGCAAGGCCCGGGCCAGGGCCGGCGGCATGTTGGAGACATGGAACATGTGCGCGTGGTTGAACCACAGCGTCTCGCCGCTGAGCGGGTGGCGCACCATCGCCTGGCGTACCTGGCGGGTATTCAGGCGCTGGTCGTCGAGCCAGGTCCATTGGGTACCGGTCTGCCGGCAGTAGGCCTCGACCTCGGCGCGACTGTCGGTCTGGAAGCCTTCCTGCCAGGTCAGGTCGATCTCCGGCCCGTAGTTGCGCACGTAGCACACCCCATGGCGGAGGAAGCGCTGCCTGATCGCCTCGGGTATCCGAGCGCTGACCCGGCGCTCGTCGGCCAGGGGCGTGCGGCCCTGGGTGGCGGGCGGTGTCTGGCAGTAGAAGTGGATATAGCTCGGCCAGTTGTGCGAGTAGGACATCTCGTGGTGCGGCGGAATCCAGCCGTCCGGCGAGAACTCGGTGGAGGTGAACACCCGGTGCGCCACTTCCTGGCGTGCCGCCGCGCGCTCCAGGTAGTCGAGCATGTTCGGCGAAAAGCTTTGTACCGCCTGGGAGAAGCCCTCCGCTCCGTCTACCGCGAAGCCACGAAACAGGATGCCGCCATGCCGCAGCAGGCTGTCGCGCAGCCCTGCGCCGGCGGCGGCGATCCATTGCCGCAGGTCCATGCCCGGCTGGCGCGCGCGGACGATGCGCAGGTAGTCGTTGGCCGGGTCGAGCAGGCTTTCCTCCACCAGGTCGCCGGCCGAGAGCTGCCGGGGGCGCAGGCGCGGCGCGCTGAACGAGGCGCTCATGCGGCACCTCCGAGCGCCAGGCGCGAAGGTGTCGGCGGGACATCGGCGGGCGCCAGGCTGGAATACGGCGTGGACATGATGGTGAGGATCCGTCGCGGCCCGCGGAACGGCTCGCGGCCGTGCTGGGCGAGCATGTTGTCGAGGATCAGCACGTCGCCCACGCGCCAGTCGAAGCGCCGCGTCTCGCGGTCTATGGCGCTGCGGATGGTCGCCAGGGTCTGCGCCTCGATCGGGCTGCCATCGCCGTAGTAGGTCTGGTACGGCAGGTCTTCCTCGGCGACGCTGCGCAGCAGCGCATCGCGCAGGCCCGGCTCGAGACTGGTGGCATGGAAGAACATGCCGTGGTTGAACCACAGGCGCTCGCCGGTATACGGGTGGCGTTGGAACGCCGCGCGCCTCTGCCAGGTGCGCAGGTGCTCGTCGCCGATCCAGGCATGGGCGATCCGGTGCTCAGCGCAGAACGCCTCGACCTCGGCTCGGCTGTCCGTCTGGAACGCTTCGCGCCAGGACAGGCCGAGGCCGGCGCGGTAGTTGCGCACGTAGAGGATGCCCAGGCGCCCGAAGCGTTCCAGCAATTCGTCCGGCAGGTGGCGGAGCACCAGCCGGTTGGCCGCCACCGGGGTGGCGCCGCCCTCGAGCGGCGCGACCTGGCAATGGAACATGATGTACAGCGGCCAGTCGGCGGTATAGGACTGCTCGTTATGCAGGAAGATCGGCTGGTCCACCGGATGCTCGGTGGAGGTGTAGACCTCGCCGCTGACCTGGCTACGCGGCGAGGAACGCTCCTTGTAGTCGAGCAGTTGCGGGGCGAAGGCAGCGGCGGCTGCGCGGAAGCGCTCTGCCGAGTCGACCTCGAAGCCTCTCAGCAACAGGCCGCCAGCCAGGTTCAGGTCGTCGTGCAGGGACTGGCCCTGCTCGCGAATCCAGTCGGCCAGGGACAGGCCGGGAGCCTGTGCCTCGATCAGCAGCGGCAGGCCGTCGCGCTCCGCCGCCGGGCGCCGCACCAGCGCCTCGCTGCTGCGCGGGCTGAGATTGCGCGGCCGGGCGAAGCCGCGACCGGTGAGACTGGGAGCTGTTCGTTCCATCGCTGTTCTCCGTGGGAGGCTCGGGGTCGTCAGGAAGCGTTGCAGCCCTCCGGCGACATGCGTTTCGAGGTAGGTTCGCCGGCATTCGCCAGCAGGCGCCGCTCCCAGGCCTGGTGCAGGCGCTCGATGCGGTGCAGGTCGAAGATCGCGCTGGCCCCGGTCCAGACGGCCAGCCAACCCTGCGGCTGGTCTTCCAGCCACAGCGTCAGGTCCAGGCGCGCGCCAGGCACCGGGATGAAGTCGGCTTCGACGCGCACCCCGGCATCCACCGCCGGGGCCGCCCGACCGTTGTGCGCGCCGCAGGCGATGCGGATCGGCAGGCCGCTGGCGCCGCGCTGGCGCAGGGCCTGGGTCACGCATTCGAGGGGCACGTCCTGGTGTTCGAGCAGTTCCAGCAGATCATGGCCGACCTGGCGTAGGCGCCACTCCACGGACTGCTCCGGACGCAGGCCGACCGCCAGCGGCAGGAGGTTGACGAAGCAGCCGACCAGCCCCTGCATTTCCAGGCGCGAACGCCCGGCCAGGGCCACGCCGACGAGCAGGTCGTCGACGCCCAGTTCGGCGCCGAGCACTTCGGCGAAGGCCTGTAGCGCAGCACTGAACGGGCTTACCGAGGTGCGTTCGGCCAGCGCCCGGCAGGCGGCATGGACGGCGGCGGAAACCGGCAGGGCGAGGCGTTGGCCGGCGCGCCCGCCGCTCTCCTCCGGGCGCGCCGGCGCGGCGCCGGGAGCCTTCGCCAGCGGCAACAAACGCTCAGCCCAGCGCTTGGCGACGCGGTCCAGGCGTCCCGAGGCCAACGCCGCGCGCTCGCGGGCGGCAACCTGTTCCGGCGTGCTGGCGAGCACGCCCAGGCGACCGCCATCGAGCAGCGTCTTCAGTTCCGCGGCAAAGACCGCCAGCGACACATCGTCGAAGGCGTAGTGATGGACGCTGAGCAGGAGGTCGGCGCGCGCGCTGTCGCGGGTGACGACCAGCAGCAGGCGTGCCGGCGCCTCGTGGGCGAGGTCGAAGACTCGCGCGCCCTCACGGCGCACGCCATCCTCCAGCAACCGCTCGGCGTGGACGGCGTCGCTCGCCAGCAGGCGTTGCAGGGGCACCGCATGCGCCGCCAGCGCATGCGGCTGCGGCCCGTCGACGCCCGTTTCGACACGCCGGCGCAGCGCCACATGCCGTTCCAGCAACTGGCGCAAGGCCTGTTCGATGGCGTCGGCCGTGGCGCCGACTATGCGCAGGTGGGCCAGCAGGTTGTAGGAGGTGTCCTCCGGCGCCAGTTGCTGGGCCACCCACAGGCGCCGTTCGGCGAGGCTCAGCCCGGCGGCGCCGGCGCTCGGCTCCGGCTCGTCGCCCTCGGGCGCGGCCTGGCGCAGCAGTTCCAGCAGGGCCTCGGGGGTCGCCGGGCCACCGGCGAACGCCTGCAACGGTACGCGTCGGGACAGTCGCTGGCGCAGCGTCGCGAGCAGGTGCACCGCCCGCAGGGAATCGCCGCCGGCGGCGTAGAAGCCCTGTCCGGCGCGCGGCGGCGCACCAAGCTGCGCCTGCCAGGCCTGGTGTAGCGCCTGCTCCAGCGGATCGCTGGGCAGCGCCTGCGGCTCGGCGCCGGTCGCCTGGGGACGCGGCAGGGCCTTGCGGTCGATCTTGCCGTTGAGCGTCTTGGGCAGCTCCGCCAGGACCACGAACGCTGACGGCAACATGTAGTGCGGCAGACTTTGCCCAAGGTGCTCGTTCAGCGCCTGGAGCGGCGGGGCGAACGGCGCCGCCAGGTAGCCGACCAGCCGACGCAGGCCGGCGCTGTCCTCGGTGAGCATGGCGCAGGCTTCGCTCACCCCGGGAAAACTCGCCAGGCACGAGGCGATCTCGCCCAGCTCGATGCGGAAGCCGTTGAACTTGACCTGGTCGTCGAGCCGGCCGAGGTGTTCCAGCACGCCGTCCTCGCGCATGCGTACGCGGTCGCCGGTGCGATAGCGGCGCTCGCCGCTGCCCGGATCGACGCGGAAACGCTCGGCGGTCTGCTCCGGCTTGCCGAAATAGCCACGCGCCAGGCCGATGCCGCCGAGGTACAGCTCCCCGGCCACGCCCAGCGGCAGCGGCGCCTCGAAGCCGTCGAGCACCTCCACCGTGGTGCCGGGCAGCGGTCGGCCGATGGGCGGCTCGTCGAGCGCTTCGGCGTGCAGGTCCAGTTCGTGCACCGTCGAATAGGTGGTGTCCTCGGTCGGCCCGTAGAGATTGACCAGGCGCCGTACCTGGGGTTGGCCACGAATCTGTCGCACCAGGTGGCCGCGCAGCGGTTCGCCGGCCAGGTTCAGCGTGCGCACCCCACCCGGCAGGTCGCCGAGGGCGAGCAGCGCGGCACACACCGAGGGCACGGTATTGAGCAGGCTGATCTCGTCGCGGCGCGGGTAGTCCGGCAGGCTGAACAGATTTTCCACCAGGTGCAGCGTGCCGCCTTCGGCCAGGGTGCCGAACAGCTCGTAGACCGACAGGTCGAAGCACACCGAGGTCGCCGCCAGTACCCCGCTCCATTCTTCGGCGGCATAGTGCTGGCCGGCCCAGCGCAGGAAGGCATGGGCGCTGCCGTGCTCGATGGCGACGCCCTTGGGGCGTCCGGTGGATCCGGAGGTATAGATGATGTAGGCGAGGTGGTCGGCGCCGACCTCGCTCGCGGGCAGCGCCAGGTCGTTCGCCTGGTCGCCGCCCTCCTCCAGCGTCAGGCATGGCCGGCCCAGCGCGGCGACCCGCTCGCGGGTGCTCGCGTCGACCAGCACCAGCAGGCAGTCGGCGTCGTCGAGCATGTAGGCCACCCGCTCCTCCGGATAGGCCGGGTCCAGCGGGACGTAGCAACCGCCGGCGCGGAGCACGCCAAGCAGGCCGACCAGCAGGCCGCTGTCGCGCCGCAGGCAGACCCCGACCCGCTGCTCCGGAGCCACCCCGGCGGCGCGCAGGCGCACGGCGAGCGCGGCGCTTTCGCGCTCCAGCTCGGCATAGCTGAGGCTACGGTCGGCGGCGTGCACGGCGATGCGCTGCGGTGTGCGCCGCGCCTGGGCCTCGAACAGATGGTGGAGTACGCCGCGCGACGGGGCGGCCTGGGGCTCGCTGCGCAGGGCCTGCAAACGGCGCTCTTCGTCGGCGTCCAGCCAGGGCAGCCGGCCGACGCAGGCCTGGGCGTCGACCAGGCCGCGCGCCAGGCGCGCGAGATGGCCGGCGATACGCCGCAATTCGTCGTACTGGGGATCGCGCAGAGCCAGGCCGACGCTGCCGTCCGCCGCCAGCACCAGGGCCAGCCAGCCGGGGCTGCTCGCCGTCGGCCGCGCCGCCAGCACCTGGACCGCGCAGCGCCCGGCCAGGGCGGCGCGCTCCTGGCCGTCGGCGGATAGCTGCCGCCGGGCGTCATCGAGTTCTTCCGCCAGCCGCGCGCTACGTTCGGCGGACGACTCCATCGCCCGGTAGGAGGAACGCAGCAGCGCGGGCGCCTGCCGCCCGCGAACCGTGATCGGCTCGGGAAAGCCCAGGGTGATCTCTTCGTTGCCGTAGCGTCCCAGCAGTACCAGGAACGCCGCCAGCCAGTGCGCCGCCGGGAACGCTTCCGCGGCCGCCTCCGGCTCGAACCATTGCCAGGCGCAATGCGGGTCGCGCAAGGCGATTCGTCCCGGCAACTCCAGCCCCAGCGGGGCGCCTTGCAGGTAGCGCCGCTCCTGCGCAACCTCCGGGCGCACTGCGCGTCCCGCGGTCAGCGCCTTGCCCGACGAAAAGCTGCGTAACGGTAAGCCATGTCGCTCCTGCATCGCTCTCCCCCTTCCGAGGCTGGGCACCGAGCGAAAAACTCTTCACGAAATGGCGACGAGTTACGAGCTAATACAATTGATAGGGTGGTGACAGGTCAGGCCGAATGGTTTTCCGCGAGGATCGGGTACAGCGACGCGACCAACAGCAGCGCCATCCCTACGTTGAACACCCTCAGCCAGCGCGGATCGCGCAGCACGTTGCGCAGCATGCTGCCGAAACCGGCCCAGATTCCGATGGTCGGCGCGTTGATCAGGGCAAATACCGTCGAGATCACCACCACGTTGGTGAAGTAGCCCTGCAACGGCGTATAGGTGCTTATGGCGCCGACCGCCATCACCCAGGCCTTCGGGTTGACCCACTGGAACGCCGCCGCGCCCCAGTAGCTCAACGGCTTGCCACGTCCTTCCGGGTCGTTGCCGGCCGGGCCGGACGTGGCGATCTTCCAGGCCAGGTACAGCAGGTAGGCCGCGCCGACGTAGCGCAGGATGGTGTACAGCACCGGATAGGCCTCGAACACCGTGCCCAGGCCGAAGCCCACCGCCATCACCATGATGAAGAAGCCGCAACTGATCCCGAGGATGTGCGGGATGGAGCGGACGAAACCGAAGTTGACCCCCGAGGCCAGCAACATGGTGTTGTTCGGACCGGGCGTGACGGAGGTGACGAAGGCGAACAGGGAGAACGCCAGCAGCAGATCCACGGAGAGCGACATTCGTTCCATCCTTTGAAGTGGGTGCGGGCAAGACGTTACTCCGCTTTGCCGCCGCGCCAGCGCAACAGTTGCCGAGAAAGTTGCCGTAACACTCCACCCGTCCGCCGCCCTAGCGTTGCACTCCCCAGCGCTTCACCGTGAGGCGCTCGATGCTGCCGAACACCAGGTTCTCCACCAGCAGGCCGATCAGCACCACCACGGCCAGGCCGGCGAATACCTTGTCGGTGTACAGCTCGTTGCGGTTCTGGAAAATGTACCAGCCGAGCCCGCCCTTGCCGCTGCTCGCGCCGAACACCAGTTCCGCGGCGATCAGCGTGCGCCAGGCGAAGGCCCAGCCGATCTTCAGCCCGGCGAGAATCGACGGCAGCGCCGCCGGCACCAGGATCAGCAGGACGAAGCGCAGGCCACGCAGGCCGTAGTTGCGCCCTGCCATGCGCAGGGTCTCCGAGACACCGAGGAAACCGGCATAGGTGTTCAGCGCCAGCGCCCAGAGCACCGAATGCACCAGCACGAAGATCAGGCTGTTCTGGCCCAGGCCGAACCAGAGCAGCGCCAGCGGCAGCAGCGCGATCGCCGGCAGCGGGTTGAACATCGCCGTGAGGGTCCCGAGCAGGTCGCGGCCCAACTGCGTGGAGACCGCCAGGCTGGTCAGAACGAAGGCCAGGACGATCCCCAGCAGGTAGCCCTTGAACAGCACCAGCAGGGAGATCCCCGCCTTGGCCGGCAGTTCGCCGCTGGCCAGGCCCTCGCCGAGGGCCCTGGCCGTCTGCAGGAAGCCTGGCAGCAGCAGGTCGTTGCCCTGGACCCGCGCCGCCAGCTCCCAGGCCAGCGCCAGCAGCGCCAGGATCAGCCCCTTGCGCAGCCAGCCCTGTTGCCAGAGACGCTGGCTCAGGGGCAGGCGCCGCTCCAGGGAGACCTCCAGCAGGGGTTCGAGCTGGACTTCGTATTCTTCGCGAACGCGCGTGACTCGACTCATCGATCGATTCCTCTGCTCAATGGGCCAGCCGGATATCGGCGAAGTCGAGGGTCGCGGCCGCCGTCGGTTCGCCGCCCTCGTCGAACAGCAAGCGGTGGATGCGTCGCGCCGCGGCTTGCAGCGGCTCGCCGCCAAGGCTGTGCAGCCCGAACGGGTGGCCGTGCACTTCGGCCCGGACCCGCCCCGGGTGCGGCGAGAGCAGCAGGATGCGATTGCCCACCACCAACGCCTCCTCGATGGAATGGGTGACGAACAGCAGAGTGAAACGCACCTCTTCCCACAGGCGCAGCAGTTCCTCCTGCATCTTTCGCCGGGTCAGCGCGTCCAGCGCGGCGAACGGCTCGTCCATCAGCAGGATCTTCGGCTGCATCGCCAGCGCCCGGGCGATCGCCACCCGCGCCTTCATGCCCCCGGACAGCGTGTGCGGATAGGCCTCGGCGAAGCCCGCCAGGCCGACCTTCTCGAGGCATTCGTCGGCGCGTCGCTCGGCCTCGTCGCGCGTCACCTGGCCGGACACCCGCAAGGGGAACAGCACGTTCTGCCGTACGGTCTTCCATGGCGGCAACTGGTCGAACTCCTGGAACACCACGATACGGTCGGGGCCGGGCGCCCTGACCGCCTGTCCCTGAAGGCGGATCTCGCCCTCGCTGGGCGTGATGAAGCCGGCCACCGCCTTGAGCAGGGTCGACTTGCCGCAACCGGACGGGCCGAGCAGGACGAAGCGATCGGCCGGGTCGACTTCGAAGCTGACCCGCTGGGTGGCCCGCACCACGCGCGAGCGGGTGCGGTATTCGAGGCTGACTCCGTCCACCGCCAGCAGGGCGTCGGCGGGGAGCGTGGAAGGTTGGCGGGAGGCGGCGTTCATCGGCGTCTCAACTCCCCTGCAACGGCGCGCCGTCCTGGAAGAAATAGTCCTGCCAGGAGGCCGGCTTGTTGCGGATCGCACCGACCCGGTAGAGAAACTCCGCCAGCGGATAGGTGTTCTTCGGCGTGACGCTGAACTCCACCTGCGGATTGGCGATGATCTTCAGCAGCGCGGCTCGGTCGATCTTCGCCCCGGTCACCCGGATATAGGTATCGGCGGCGGCCGCCTTGTCGTTCTGGGCGAAGGCCGCCGCTTCCTTCAGCGCCTCGACGAAGGCCCGGTAGGTCTTCGGGTTGTCCTGGCGGAACTTCTCCGTGGCGAACAGCACGGTCGGCGAATTCGGCCCCAGCAGCTCGTAGCTGTCGAGCACCACGTGGACCTTCGGGTTGGCCAGCGCCTGGTCCTGGAACGGCGGGTTGGAGAAATGCCCGGTCAGCTCGGTGCCGCCGGCCACCAGCGCGGCGGTGGCGTCCGGATGCGGCAGCGCCACGGTGTACTTGTCGAGGCGGTCGAACTGCTTGTCGCCCCACTGCTTCGCCGCGGCGTACTGGAGGAAGCGCGACTGCACTGAAACCCCCACCGCCGGCACGGCGATGCGATCCCCGGCGCCGAAGTCGGCGATGCTCCTGACCCGCGGGTCGTTGCTCAGCAGGTAGTAGGGGAAGTTGCCCAGCGAAGCCACCGCCTTGACGTTCTGGCGCCCGCGGGTACGGTCCCAGATGGTCAGCAGCGGACCGACGCCGGCACCGGCGATATCGATCGCCCCGGACAGCAGCGCATCGTTGACCGCCGCGCCGCCGGACAGTTGGGTCCAGTCGACCTTGATTTGCAGGCCCTCGACCTGGCCGTGCTTTTCGATCAGGCGCTGGTCGCGGACCACGTTGAGCAGCAGGTAGACGATGCCGAACTGCTCGGCGATGCGGATCTCGCCCTCGGCCTGCGCCGGCCGGCTGGCCAGCAGCGTGGTGGCGAGGCTCAGGCCCAGGCCGAGCGCGGCGACCAGGCGGGTGAAACGGGGAATGCGGTTCATGGAAACGCTCCTGGCGAAGAAGGGGAAGCGCGCACCGTCGTCAGAACGGCGCGTCGCCCTGGATGGTGGTGCGGTAGAGCTTGCGCCGCAGGTGGGCCGGGCAACCGCCAGCGAGATGGATCAGCGAGCGGTTGTCCCAGAACACCAGGTCATGCGCCTGCCAGCGATGCCGGTAGATGTGCTCGGGGCGCACGCTGTGCGCATACAGCTCGGCGAGCAGTTGGGCGCTCTCGTCGGCCGGCAGGCCGACGATGCGGGTGGTGAAACCTTCGCTGACGAACAGCCCCTTGCGCCCGCTTTCCGGGTGGGTGCGCACGATCGGATGGACCACTTCGCGCACCTCGGCGAGCTGGGCGGCGCTCAGGGTCGGCCGCCAGTTGCCCTCGAAGCGCGGTTCGCTGTAGCGGGCGGTATAGGAATGCGCCGCCGTGCGTCCCTCGATGGCCTTGCGCAGGGCTTCCGGCAGGCTGTCCCAGGCCTTGTGCATGTCGGCGAACAGAGTATCGCCGCCCTCCTCCGGCAGCTCCTGGGCATGCAGCATCGAGCCGAGGCTCGGCAGCTCCTTATAGGAAAGGTCGGAGTGCCAGAACTTGCCGGCATCGCCGAGACCGATGGGCTGGCCGTTCTCGACGATGTTGGAAACGATGAGGATCTCCGGATGCCCTGGGAGCAGGAACTGCTTCAGCACATGGATCTGCAACTCACCGAAGCGCCGGCTGAAGGCGATCTGCTGCGCCGGGGTGATGCGCTGCTCGCGGAACACCAGCACATGGTGGTCCAGGTGCGCCCGGTGGATACGGCGGAAGTCCTCGGCGGCCAGGGGCAACCCGAGGTCGAGGCCGAGCACCTCGGCGCCGAATGCGGCATCGAGGGCACGAATCTGCAAAGGAACGTCGGCGCGCGCTGGCGCCGGAAGGGAAACGGACATCGCTGACTCCCACGCAAGCCCGGACACGCCAGGCACGAGATACCGCGCAAGGCGGCATGGATTCGGTGCGGCGCGCCGATTGGTCGGCAGGTACGCGAGAGCCTTTAATTTATTGGAATAAGAAAATTAATTTAAATATCTTTAAAGAATATAAATATGCTGCTCCGTACGGTTCGGCGTTCCTTGTAAGCACAAAAGTGAATTAATAAATAAAAACTTAGTATTTATGGCTCTAAGCGGCGAAGGGATAGTCTGGCTGCCATCGAACCCGCCGCCCGAGGAATGCCTCATGGACCGCACCGACAACGTCATCGATTTCGCCCGCTACCGCTCGCGCCGCCAGGCACGCCGCCTGGGCGAAATGATGTGGGCGGTGTACGCCTGGCGGGCCGGCTACGCCGTGCCGCAACCGCCAGCCAGGCACGACGAGCGCAGCCGCCGGGCCTGACCGATGAACCTGCCCGCCAGCGATGGCGTTGCCCACCTGGAACTGGCCGCCGGCGTGCATACCGAACCCGATGATCTGATTGGCCAGCGCGTCGCCCACAACCTGCTGCGCCTGCGCGGCAAGCGCAATCTCTCGCTGGACGCCCTGGCGCGGATTTCCGGTGTCAGCCGGGCGATGCTGGCGCAGATCGAGTCCGGGCGCAGCGTGCCGTCGATCAAGGTGCTGTGCAAGATCGCCCAGGGTCTCAAGGTGTCGGTGGCAGCCTTCCTCGACGATCGCGCCTTCGCCGGTGTCGCCGTGCTGCCGGCGCAACAGAGCAAGCGCCTGGTCAGCGCCGACGGCGCCTTCACCAGCCGCGCGCTGTTCCCCTTCGATGTGGCGCGCCAGGTGGAGTTCTACGAACTGCGCCTGCGCGGCCTCGGCCAGGAAGACGCCGAAGCCCACGCCCCCGGCACCCAGGAGAACCTGGTGGTGGCGCAGGGGGTACTGGAAGTGCGGGTCAACGAGGAGCGCTTCCTGCTCGCCACCGGCGACTCGATCCTGTTCTACGCCGACCAGCCGCACAGCTACCGCAACCCCGCCGATAGCGAAGCCCTGGCGTACCTGGTGATGACCTACCCGGAGCGCCTGGACTGACCCCCGGCCCTGCTGCCATGGACGAAGAAAGGCCCGCCCGGTCATCCCGGGCGGGCCTTTTCCATCCGGCGACGGATCAGCAGGTGCAGCACATCATCGGCATGCCGTTGCAACTCATCATCATCGGCATGCCGCACTCCATCATCTTCGCCATCAGCATGCAGCAGTTCTTGAACATCTCCATGTCCATGCCCTGCATCGGCATCATCCTGCAGTGCATGGCGTCGCCCTGCATGGAGCACTCCATCATGCACTTCATCGGAGCCATGCCCATCATCGGCATGCCCATCCCCATGCCCATCGTCGGCATCATCGCCATGCAGGCCTGGGACATGCCCATCATCGCCAGGTTGCCGCACTGCATCATCATGGGCATGCCGCAGTTCATCATCATCGCCATCATCTCGGCGCTGTTGCGGAACTGGCCCATGTCCATGCCCATCGCCGGCATCATCTTGCACAGCATGCCGTCGTCCATCGTTTCGCACTGCATGGTCGCCATCATCATCGGCATGCCCATCATGGGCATCATCGGCATGGCGGCATTCATGTTCATCGGCATCTGCATGGCATTCATCATGGCGGTAACTCCTGTAGGCGAAGCGGGGGTAGGTGCGAATGGGGCCGATTCTAGGCAGCGCCGACGCACCGGCAAGATGCCGGTGCAACAGCCGAGCCGGGCGCTGCATGGTGGCTAGCGGCGAGACAGCGAAGATGTTCGGCGCAATGACAGCGGATTCCGCTGCATGGCGGAGGAACGCATCGTCACGGCCGGTATTTCGACGCGATGGATATTCGAAACGGACCTATCCAAATAACCCAGGTGAATAAACGTTCTAAGACCCGCAGCCTTTTTCCCCTTGCCGGGCGCAGCCCCGTCTATTGCGCCGCTTTCCGGTGCTCGGGCGATGCCCTGCGGAAGTCGCGCGGGCCGACGCGGAAAGCGTGCGCGGCATTGCCCCAGGCCAGCACGGCGGCCAAGCCGATCAGCGGTAGCAGGGTCCAGGGCAGCATCTCGCTGCCCCAGCGCTGCAACACCATGCCACCCAACGCTCCGCCGCCGGCGATGGCCAGGTTCCAGGCCACCACGATCATCGATTGGGCCAGGTCGGCGCCCTCCCCGGCGGCGTCCGCCGAGGCGGTCTGCAGCAGCGTCGCCGCGCCACCGAACGTCAGCCCCCAGAGGGCCAGGCCGGCGAACGCCAGCCAGCTCCAGCGAGCGCCCAGGCACAGCGCCAGCGCCGCCACGGCGAACAGCGCCAGGCTGGCCAGGACCATCCGCCGCAGGTGCCGGTCGACCAGCACGCCGACCAGCCAGATTCCCGCCACCGCGGCGCTGCCGAATACCAGCAGGGCCAGGTCCACCGAGGCGCCCAGGCCGACCTTGGCGAGGAACGGCGCGATATAGGTGTAGAGGATGTTGTGCGCCAGCACCCAGGCGACGATCACCAGCAATACCGGACGCACGCCCGGCGTGCGCAGCACCCCGAGCAGGCGCAGGCGCCGCCCGGCCGGCTGGCCAGGGAAGTCCGGCACGCTGCGCAGCACCCAGCCGACCAGCAGCAGCGCGGTCAGCGACAACAGGCCGAAGGCCCAGCGCCAGCCGAGTAGGCCGCCCAGCCAGGTGCCCAGCGGAACGCCGAGCGACAGCGCCAGCGGCGCACCGAGCATGGCCACCGCCAGCGCCCGCCCCTGCTGCTCCGGCGGCACCAGGCGCCGCGCGTAGCCGGCCAGCAGGCCCCAGGCGAGGCCGGCGGCGACGCCGCTGCCGAAGCGCGCCAGCAGGGTCAGGCGGTAATCCGAGGAAACGGCGGTTAGGCTGTTGCAGACGAAGAAGATCAGCAGCGCCAGCAGCAGCACCCGGCGGCGCCGCCAGCCCTGGGTTAGGCTCGCCGCCGGCAGCGCGGCCAGTAGCGAACCCAAGGCGTAGACGCTGACCAGTTGCCCGGCCAGCGCCTCGCTGACCGCCAGCCCCGCGCCGATTTGCGGCAGCAGGCCGGCCGGCAGGGTTTCGCTGAGAATGGCGACGAAGCCGGACATCGCCATCGCCAGCAGCGCACTCAGCGGCAGCCGCGGCGCCACGGCCGACGCAGCGGCCCCGGCGTTCTCCGGAAATGCTTCGCGGCGTCCCATCAGCGCAGCTCCGCGGAACGGTAGACGGCGTCGCGCAGGTCGTTGACGAAGCGTCCCGACATGCCCTCGAACAGGGTGTTGGTAAGCGCCACCACCGACAGTTCGCGGGCCCGGTCGACGAACCAGGAATGCCCGTAGGCGCCACCCCAGCGCCAGGTGCCGGGAGCCTCCGGCGATTGCGCGATAGCCGGGTCGCGCAGCACGGAGAAACCCAGGCCGAAGCCGAAACCGGGATTGGCCGGCAGTTCCAGGCCGGGTACCTGGTCGCGGCCCATCTCCTCCACCAGGCCAGGCGTCAGCAACGGCGCGCCGCCCTGGCGAAGGATTTCCAAAAGGCGCAGCACGTCGCCGGCGCTGCCGATCATCCCCGCCCCGCCGGACGCATAGGCAGACGGTTCGAAAGCCCGACTCGGCTCGAAGCGAATGCCGACGCTGTCCTCGAACGGCGCCACGGTCTCCCGCCCGGCCATTCGGCGCGGGCGTGGCCGGTCGCTGACGTAGACCGCCGCCAGTCGGCACGCGTCGGCGCAGAGGAAGCCGCTGTCGCGCATGCCGGCTGGAATCCCGACCCGCTGCCGCAGCGCTTCCGCCAGCGGCCGCCCGTCGACCCGCTCCACCAGCGCGCCGAGCACGTCGGTGGCCAGCGAATAGCCCCAGGCGCGGCCGGGTTCGTAGAGCAAGGGCACGGAGGCCAGGCGACGGAGATTCTCGGCCAGGTCGAAACCCGGCAGGTCCATGCCATCGGAAATCCCGGCGCGGGCATAGGGGCCGTCTGCGTCGGCTTCGAGGAAGCGATAGCCGAGGCCGGCGCTGTGGCTCAGCAACTGCCGCGGCGTGATGCGCGCCTCGCGGCCGTCGGCCAGGCGCGGACGGAACGCCGGCAACCAGTCGGCAATCGGCTCATCGAGGGCCAGCCGGCCCTCGTCCACCAGGCTCAGGGCCGCGACGCTGACGATCGGCTTGCTCACCGAGGCCAGGCGGAACAGGCTGTCCTCGCCCATTATCCGGCCGGCTTCGCGGTCGGCCAGGCCGGCAGCCCGTCGATAGAGCCACTGCCCCCGGTGTGCCACCAGCACCACCGCCCCCACCAGGCGCTGGTCGGCGAATGCCGCCTCGATCACCTGATCGACATTTTCCGCCAGGCCGCAGCCTGGCTCTCGTTCGAAACTGGACATGCGGGACTCTCCGCAGATGAAGGATGCGGACAGGCTAAGAGCGCTGCAAAAGCGGAAAAAGACGGATAGAGTTCCGTTCTATCCGGACCGTTATGTCCGTAATCGGAGCCTTGCATGGACAGCCTCAGCGGTTTCACCGTCTTCGTCCGCGTCGCCGAGACCCGCAGCATCGTCGGCGCCGCCCGGACCCTCGGCGTCAGCGCCTCGGCGGTGGGCAAGCGGGTCGCCCGCCTGGAAGAGAAACTCGGCGTGCGCCTGTTCCACCGCAGCACCCGCAGCATCACCCTGACCGCCGAAGGCAGCCTGTTCCTCGAGCGCAGCCGGCGCATCCTGGCCGAGATCGAAGCCACCGAGCTGGAGCTGTCGCAAAGCCGCGAGACCCCGCGCGGGCGCCTGCGGGTCAGCCTGCCGCTGGTCAGCGGGCTGGTCCTGCCGACGCTCGCCGATTTCATGCAGGCCTATCCGGACATCGAGCTAGACCTCGACTTCAGCGATCGCGTGGTGGATGTCGTCGACGAAGGCTTCGACGTGGTCCTGCGCACCGGCCAGCCGGTGGATTCGCGGCTGTCCATGCGCGAACTGGGTGAGTTCCAGCTGAAGCTGGTCGGCTCGCCGGCCTACTTCGCCCGCCACGGCACACCGCGCTGCCCGGAAGACCTGCTGCGGCACACCTGCCTGCACTACCGCTTCCCCAATACCGGCCGCCTCGAGGAATGGCCGCTGCGCCGCGCGGACGGCGAAGCCCCGCCGCAGATCCCGGTGTCGATGGTCTGCAACAACATCGAGACCCGCGTCTGCTTCGCCCTGCGCGACCAGGGCATCGCCTGCCTGCCGGACTTCTCGATCCGCGAGGCGCTGCGCGAAGGGCGCCTGGTCAGCGTCCTCGACACCTTCTGCGAGCGCCGCGCGCGGTTCTTCCTGCTCTGGCCGTCCGGCCGCCAGGTCTCGCCCAAGCTGCGCGCCTTCATCGACTTCGTCGCGCCACGGGTGATCGCCACGCTGGGCTGAAGCGCGCCTGGCAGGGCCGGTCAAGCCGGCGGCAGACAGGAACAAGACCGCGGCGGCCACGGAGCGTCTAATAGGTACATCCACCCCTTGCCAGGCCGCATCCATGATCAACATCGAGACGCCGACCTACTACACGGCGACCAAGAAGTACGAATTGTCCTTCCCCTCCCTGGAAACCGACCTGGACGCCGACGTGGTGGTGATCGGCGGCGGCTTCTCCGGGATCAACACCGCGCTTGAGCTGGCCGAGCACGGCATCACCGACATCGTCGTGCTGGAGGCCCGCCACCTCGGCTTCGGCGGTACCGGGCGCAACGGCGGGCAGATCATGGCCGGCATCGGCCACGACCTGGAGAAGATCCGCAAGGATGTCGGCGAGGACGGCCTGCGGGCGATCTTCGAGATCAGCGACCTCGGCGCCGACATCATCAAGGGCCGTATCGAGAAGTACGCCATCGACGCCGACTTCTGCCACGGCTACGGCTACATGGGCTTCAACGCACGCCAGGCGAAGACCCTGCAGGCCTGGGAAAAGGAATTCCGGTCGCTCGGCTCGCCCCATGAGATCCGTTACCTGCACGGTGCCGAGGTGCGCCAGATCATCGGCTCGGACGCCTACGGCAGCGCCCTGCTGCACATGGGCGGCGGCCATGTGCACTCGCTCAACCTGCTGCTCGGCGAAGCCAAGGCACTGGCCGGCCTCGGCGCACGGATATTCGAATACAGCCCGGCGCTGGAGGTGCAATACGGCGAGCGCATCCGCGTGCGCACGGCCAAGGGCTCGGTCACCGCGAACAAGCTGCTCTGGGCCTGCGACAGCTTCCTCAACCGGCTCGAACCCGAGCTGCACCGCACCACCATCAATACCTACGCGTTCCAGATGATGACCGAGCCGCTGCCGGACGAACTGATCCAGCGGATCAGCCCGATCCGCGGCGCCTACAGCGACATCCGCCCGGTCATCGACTACTACCGGGTGACCAACGAGAACCGCCTGCTGTTCGGCGCCGCCACGCCCTTCGTCGAACGCATCCCCGGCGACCTCAAGGCCTGGAACCGCAAGCTGATGCTGAAGATCTTCCCCTACCTGGAGCACATCCGCATCGACCTCGCCTGGGGTGGGCCGATGGCTTGCAGCGCCAACCTGTTCCCGCAGATCGGCAGCCTCTCGGGGCGGCCCAACGCGTTCTTCGTCCAGGGTTATTCCGGGTTCGGCGTGACCCCCAGCCACATCGTCTGCAAGGTCCTCGCCGAAGGCATGAGCGAAGGCTCGGCGCGCTACGACCTGCTCAGCTCGGTGCGCCGCATCCCGATCCACGGCAAGGACCACTTCCGCCCGCTGCTGCTCAGCGCGGGCAAGACCTGGCACCAGCTCTCCGGCTACTGGAACGGCCGGCGCTGAAACCTACCGATCACTCTACAAGGAGCATTCCCATGGCCATTACCGTTATCCGCCACGGCATCACCCTCGACGAACTGGACGCCTGGGGCAGCGTCGCCGACCTCGGCTCGGAGATCCTCGAAGGCGAGGTGAAAGCCTTCGGCAAGATGACCGCAGGAGCCCCCACCGACCCGGTCAGCGCCGCCTACTTCGGCACCACCGCCGGCAAGTTCCGCATGACCTATCCGTTCAGCGAACAGGCCACGGTGGTCAGCGGCGAGGTCCGCCTCACCGACGAGTCCACCGGCCAGAGCACGCTCTACAAGGCCGGCGACAGCTGGTTCGTCAGCAAGGGCACCCCGGTGCTCTGGGAGGTTGCCGACGGCGGCTTCGTCAAGCATTACTACGCGGTGGCTTGAGACACCGGCGTAACGGCGAGCCATTACGCCCGGAGGCGCTGCCAGCCCTCGACACGCCCCCGTAGGGCGAATAACCGCTCGCGGTTATCCGCCGTGAAATCCGGCGTAACGGCGGATAGCGCCTGCGGCGCTATTCGCCCTACTCGGCAAGCCGTTCCGCCCGGAGGCGCTGCCCAGCCCTCGACATGTCCCCGTAGGGCGAATAACCGCTCGCGGTTATCCGCCGTGAAACCCGGCGTAACGGCGGATAGCGCCTGCGGCGCTATTCGCCCTACTCGGCAAGCCGTTCCGCCCGGAGGCGCTGCCCAACCCTCGACATGTCCCCGTAGGGCGAATAACCGCTCGCGGTTATCCGCCGTGAAACCCGGCGTAACGGCGGATAGCGCCTGCGGCGCTATCCGCCCTACCCGGCAAGCCGTTACGCCCGGCGGCGCTGCCCAGCCCTCGACATGTCCCTGAACGGCCGCACCGTCGGGCCGCGGGTTCAGGTGCTCTCCCGCGCCATCAGCTCGAACCCCATGTCCAGCGCGCTATCGCGCACCTCCTTGCCGGCGATCAGCGCCAGCAACTGCTCCGCCGCGCGCCGGCCGATGGCTTCGCGCGGGGTGCGGATGCTGCTCAGGCGCGGGACCGTGCAGTCCGAACCCGGCAGGTCGTTGAAACCGAGCACGGCGATCTGTTCCGGCACCTTGACCCCACGGCGCAGGGCCTCCAGCAGCGCGCCCTGGGCCAGGTCGTCGTTGCAGAAGAACACCCCGTCGACCTGCGGCTGGCTGGCCAGCAACTGCACGAAGAGTTCGCCGCCGAGGGCCACCGAGGACGGCCGCGGCGTAAGGATTTCCAGCCCCGGGTCGTAGCAGCCGGCCTTTTGCAAGGCGCGGCGGAACCCCTCGCCGCGCAGCAGGGTGCGCTGGTCGAGCTGGGCGCCGATGTAGGCCAGGCGCCTGCGGCCGCGTGCCAGCAGGTGCTCGGCGGCGGCCTCGCCGGCGCGCAACTGGGAGAAGCCGACGCAATTGAGCCCGGAGCCGGAGTCCAGGTCCATCATGTACACGCAGGGAATGCCGCTGGCCTCGATCATCCGCCGGGCGCTCTCGGTGCGCTCGAAGCCGGTCAGCAGCAGGCCGCGTGGCTGGTAGGCCAGGTAGTTGCGGATCAGGTCCTCTTCCTCGTTGCGCGAGTAGTGGAAGTTGCCGATCAGCACTTCCAGGCCCTGCGGCCGCAGTACCGCGTGGATCGCCTCGAGGGTCTCGATGAACAGCAGGTTGGCCAGCGACGGCACCAGCACCGCCACGCTGTGGCTTTGCGCCGAGGCCAGCGCGCGCGCCGCGGGGTTGGCCACGTAGCCGAGTTCGCGGGCGGCGTCGCGGACCTTCTGCGCCAGTTCTTCGGCGACGCTGGCGACGCCGCGCAACGCGCGCGACGCGGTGATCGGGCTGACCCCGGCGCGGCGCGCGACTTCGTTGAGGGTGGGACGTCCGGTGGTTCGCGTGTTCTTGTCGTTCTTGGTGATGCTCATCGTGGCCTGCTTGCCAAACAAAATTCCAGGCACTAAGGTAGCGCTGTCTCGCGATCTGGGCAATCGCCTGAGGCGGCCTGTCCGCCACTGCCCGCGCGGGATTCGACAGACCACAACGACAAGAAGGCGGAGCCAGGCTCGCGCGATTTTTTCCAGGTCGCAAAGACAGCGCTGTCTCACGCTTGAGGTGTTCCATGCATCCACCCCTCCAAGCCCTGGTCATCATGGGTGTCGCCGGTTGCGGCAAGTCCAGCGTCAGCCAGGCCCTTTGCCAGCGCAGCGGCGCCCACGGCATCGAAGGCGACAGCTTCCATCCCGCCGCCAACATCCGCAAGATGAGCGCCGGCATTCCCCTCACCGACGACGACCGCGCCGGCTGGCTGGACACCCTCGCCGAGCAGCTGCGCCAGGCGGTGGCCGCCGGCAAGCTGCCGGTACTGACCTGTTCCGCCCTCAAGCGCGCCTACCGCGACCGGTTGCGCCGCGCGGTGCCCGGCCTCGGCATCGTCTACCTGGAACTGACCCCGGCGGTCGCCGCCGAGCGCGTCGCCCAGCGCCCCGGCCACTTCATGCCGGCGACCCTGATCGACAGCCAGTTCGCCGCCCTCGAGCCGCCGCTCGACGAACCCCTGACCCTGCGCCTGGACGCCACCCTGCCGGTGGAATGCCTGGCGCAGGCCGCCCACGCCTGGTGGCTGGAGCACGCCGCCGCCTGAAGTCTTTCGCTTGTCCGACAAAGATAGCGCTACCCCGAAAAAGCGCTTCAATGAAACAGCAACTCCGGTAGAACAACGACAAAAGGAGAGCCCTCCATGTTCGGCATGTCACACGATGCCTACCTGCTCCTCGACGCCCTGGTGACCATCATCGGCCTGATCGTGCTGATCACCCGCTTCAAGGTGCATCCCTTCATCGCCCTGATCATCGCCGCCGGCTTCCTCGGCCTGACCTCGGGGATGCCGGTGGAGAAGATCGTCAAATCCTTCCAGGACGGCTTCGGCGGCGTGCTCGGCTTCGTCGGCGTGATCCTCGCCCTGGGCACCATGCTCGGCAAGCTGATGGCCGATTCCGGCGGCGCCGACCAGATCGCCCGCACCCTGATCCGCGCCTTCGGCAAGGAGCGGGTGCACTGGTCGATGATGCTCGCCGCGTTCCTGGTGGGCATCCCGCTGTTCTTCGAGATCGGCTTCATCCTGCTGATCCCGCTGGTGTTCATCGTCGCCCGGCGCAGCGGCGTGTCCCTGATCAAGATCGGCATCCCGTTGCTCGCCGGCCTTTCCGCGGTGCACGGTCTGGTGCCGCCGCATCCCGGCCCGCTGCTGGCGATCGGCGTGTTCGGCGCCGACATCGGCAAGACCATCCTCTACGGCCTGATCGTCGCCCTGCCCACCGCCGCCATCGCCGGCCCGCTGTTCGGCGCGCTGGTCTCGCGCTACATACCCGGCACGCCATCGGCGGAACTGGTCGAGCAGATCGCCCACGAGCCCGAGACCCAGGACCTGCCCAGCTTCGGCGTGACCCTGGCGACCGTGCTGCTGCCGGTGTTCCTGATGCTGCTGAAGACCTTCGCCGACGTCGCCTTCCCCGATGGCCACGCGTTCCGCGCCTGGATGGACATGATCGGCCATCCGATCAGCGCCCTGCTCCTGGCCCTGCTGGTGGCGCTCTATACCTTCGGCTACGCCCGTGGCTTCGACTCGAAGAAGATCCTCAGGCTGCTCGACCAGAGCCTGGCACCGACCGCCGCCATCGTGATGATCATCGGCGCCGGCGGCGGCTTCAAGCAGATGCTGGTGGCCAGCGGGGTCGGCGACGTCATCGGCCATCTCGCGGTGAACGCGCAGATCTCGCCGATCCTGCTGGCCTGGCTGGTGGCCGCGGTGATCCGCATCGCCACCGGCTCGGCCACCGTCGCCACCATCACCGGGGCCGGCATCGTGGTGCCGGTGATCGACCTGATTCCCGGCGTCAACCGCGAGTTGCTGGTGCTCGCCACCGGCGCCGGCTCGCTGATCCTCTCCCATGTCAACGACGCCGGGTTCTGGCTGGTCAAGCAGTACTTCAACATGAGCGTCAGCGAGACCTTCAAGACCTGGACCGCGATGGAGACCATCCTCTCCGTGGTCGGCCTGGTCTTCATCCTGTTGCTGTCGCTGGTGCTCTGAGCACCAGCCCGACCGGAGTTCAGCCATGACCGAACCAATGCAACGCCCCGACCACGAAGCCTCGCGCTGGCCGCGCGACTTCGATATCCGCCAGCGCTATGCCGAGCAGCAGGAACTGCTTGAGCCACCGCCGGCGCGGCCCCGCGAAGAGCCTACCGCCGACGCCTGAAGCCAGCCGGCGCCATGCCTTTGCTCCCGCCCCCCACGAAGCGGGAGCAAAGGCTGATTTCCGGCAAGGGCGCGACGGTTTTCCTGCTGAAACGATTTACCTTCGATCCGGACCGCGCTACAACAGTCCCACGCCTTTCATCCACGTCATTCGAGGACCCGCCATGACCGCCCCGCTCCACCTCGATTCGCTGTTTCCCAGCCTCGACGCCATTCCCGAGCAGTACCGCCCCGACGCCCCCATCGAGCAGCGCGACTACCTGGTCGACGGCCAACTGCGACATTGGGACGGCCCGCTGGCGCCGGTACGCAGCCCGGTATTCCTCGCCGAGGCCGACGGCGAGCGCCAGGTGATCCTCGGCAGCACCCCGCTGCTCGACGCCGACGCCGCGCTCGCCGCGCTCGACGCCGCGGTGCGGGCCTACGACCACGGCCAGGGCCTGTGGCCGAACCTGCGGGTGGCCGAGCGCATCCAGCACGTCGAACGCTTCCTGGCGCGGATGCGCGAGCAACGCGAGGCGGTGGTCAAGCTGCTGATGTGGGAAATCGGCAAGAACCTCAAGGACTCCGAGAAAGAGTTCGACCGCACCTGCGACTACATCGTCGATACCATCGAAGCGCTGAAGGAACTCGACCGCCGCTCCAGCCGTTTCGAACTGGAACAGGGCACCCTCGGCCAGATCCGCCGGGTTCCGCTGGGCGTGGCGCTGTGCATGGGGCCGTACAACTACCCGCTGAACGAAACCTTCACCACCCTGATCCCGGCGCTGATCATGGGCAATACGGTGGTGTTCAAGCCGGCCAAGTTCGGCGTGCTGCTGATCCGCCCGTTGCTGGAAGCCTTCCGCGACAGCTTCCCGCCAGGAGTGATCAACGTCATCTACGGGCGCGGCCGGGAAACCGTGTCGGCGCTGATGGCCAGCGGCAAGGTCGACGTGTTCGCCTTCATCGGCACCCATTCCGGCGCCAGCGACCTGAAGAAGCTGCACCCCCGCCCGCACCGCCTGCGCGCCGCCCTCGGCCTGGACGCGAAGAACCCGGGTATCGTCCTGCCGCAGGTCGACCTGGACAACGCGGTGAACGAGGCGGTCACCGGCGCGCTGTCCTTCAACGGCCAGCGCTGCACCGCGCTGAAGATCCTGTTCGTCCACGAAAGCGTGCTGCGACCGTTCCTCGACAAGTTCAGCGCGCGCCTGGCCAGCCTCAAGCCGGGCATGCCGTGGGAACCGGGAGTGGCGCTGACGCCGCTGCCGGAGCCGGGCAAGGTCGACTATCTCGAAGGCCTGCTGAACGACGCCCTGGCCAAGGGCGCACGAGTGGTCAATGCGGGCGGCGGCGAGCATCGGCAAAGTTTCTTCTACCCCGCTCTGCTGAGTCCGGTGAGCCCGGACATGCGCCTCTACCACGAGGAGCAGTTCGGTCCGCTGGTGCCGGTGGTGCCCTATCGCGAGCTGGACGAGGTGATCGACTACGTCCTGCGCTCCGACTACGGCCAGCAGTTGAGCCTGTTCGGCAACGACCCGGCGCAGATCGGCCGGCTGGTCGACGCCTTCGCCAACCAGGTCGGCAGGATCAACGTCAACGCCCAGTGCCAGCGCGGCCCGGACAGCTACCCGTTCAACGGCCGGAAGAATTCGGCGGAAGGCACCCTGTCGGTCCATGACGCGCTGCGGGTGTTCTCCATCCGCACCCTGGTGGCGACCCGCGACACCGAGGCGAACAAGACCCTGGTCAGCGAGATCATCCGCAACCGCGCGTCGAACTTCCTCACCACCGACTACATCTTCTGAAGCGCCTGTCCCTCTCCCGCCGGGAGAGGGACCTGCCGCCACCTCCCCCACTGTCCGCCAGGCAGCAGCCGCGCAACAGGCTGCCGCCCCGGCAACACCTCCTGCTCGCGCGAACCCGCGCAACCAGTGGCCTGCGCGGGTCGGCACAGGCTGTGCAACGGCCCGGACTCCAGGGTAGCCGTCGACCGGACGGCCCCGCTGCCTACCAGGAGTCCGCATGAACGCCCGCGTCCATCCCGAAGCCACCGCCGCCAGTCTCTCCGAAGGCGCCGACTACGAACTGCTCGCCCAGCGTTTCCGACCGATCTTCGCGCGCATCGCCGAAGGCGCCGTCGAGCGCGAACGGCAACGCGAACTGCCCCACGAGGCGATCGCCTGGCTCAAGCAGGCCGGCTTCGGCGCCGTGCGCGTGCCGCGCGAGCACGGCGGCGCCGGCGCCTCGCTGCCGCAGTTGGTTCAGTTGCTGATCGAACTGGCCGAGGCCGACTCCAACATCACCCAGGCCCTGCGCGGCCACTTCGCCTTCGTCGAGGACCGTCTCAATGCCGAGCCCGGCCCTGGCCGCGACCGTTGGCTGCGGCGCTTCGTCGAGGGCGACCTGGTCGGCTGCGCCTGGACCGAGGTCGGTTCGGTACGGCTGGGCGAAGTGCTCACCCGCGTCTCGCGCAAGGACGACGGTCGCTGGGTGGTGAACGGCAGTAAGTACTACAGCACCGGCAGCCTCTTCTCCGACTGGATCGATCTGTATGCCCAGCGCGACGACACCGGCGCCGACGTGATCGCGGCGATCCGCACCGACCAGCCCGGCGTGCGCCAGAGCGACGACTGGGACGGCTTCGGCCAGCGCACCACCGGCAGCGGCACGTCGCTGTTCGAGGACGCCGAGGTGGAGGAAGAGAACCTCATCGACTTCGCCAGCCGCTTCAAGTACCAGACCGCGTTCTACCAGTTGGTCCTGCTCGCGGTGCTGGCCGGCACCGGCCGCGCCGCCTTGCGCGACGTCGCCGCCGAGGTGCGCGGGCGGACCCGTATCTACAGCCACGGCAATGCCCCGCGAGTCAGCCAGGATCCCCAGGTGCAGCAGGTGGTCGGGCGCATCGCCGCGCGCGTCTACGCCGCCGAGGCGGCCACCCTGCGCGCCGCCGAAGCGGCCCAGCGCGCCTACCTGGCGCGCTTCGTAGGCGACCCGCAGGCGGAGAAGGAGGCCAATATCGCCGCCGAGATCGAATCGGCCAAGGCCCAGGCGATCGTCGCCGAACTGGTGTTGCAGGCCACCAGCGAGCTGTTCGACGCCAGCGGCGCTTCCGCCGTCGGCCGCGGCAAGCAGCTCGACCGCCACTGGCGCAATGCGCGCACCGCCGCCTCGCACAATCCCCTGATCTACAAGCAACGGATCGTCGGCGACTGGGAGATCAACGGCAGCGAGCCGCCCTACGTCTGGCAGATCGGCAGCGGTCCGGCCACGGCGTCCCGCTGAACCTCGCCCATCCCATCGCAAGGAGTTGCCATGAGCGCACTGGAAAAGAACGCCGCCGATCCCTATCGGCAACCGCTGCCACGGACCCCGGCCCGGCGCATCGCCGACGACGCCGAGGCGATCCGCGTCGCCCGCGAACTGGCCGGGCTGTTCGCCGAGGAAGCCTCGCTGCGCGACCGCCAGCGCCGGCTGCCGGTGGCCGAACTGGAAGCCTTCTCGCAGAGCGGCCTATGGGGCATCAGCGTACCGCGCGCCTACGGCGGCGCCGAGGTCGGCTACCGGACCCTGGCCGAAGTACTGAAGACCATCGCCGCGGTAGACCCGTCCCTGGCGCAGTTGCCGCAGAACCACCTGGCGGTGCTCGACCATTTGCGCCTGGACGGCAGCGAGGAGCAGAAACGCTTCTTCTACGGCCTGGTGCTAGACGGCGTGCGCTTCGGCAACGCCTTCTCCGAACGCCACAGCCGTACCGTCGCCGAATTCCAGACACGAGTCCTGGCGGATGGCGACGGGTTCCGCATCGACGGCCGCAAGTTCTATTCGAGCGGCGCCCTGCTCGCCCACTGGGTACCGGCCGTCGGCCTCGACGCCGAGCAGCGCGCGCACCTGGCGTTCATCCCGCGCGACGCGCCGGGGCTGACGGTGATCGACGACTGGTCCGGCTTCGGCCAGCGCACCACCGCCAGCGGCACCGTCATCCTGGACAACGTGCGGGTGCCGGCCGAGCACGTCATCCCGGTGCACCGCGCCTTCGACCGCCCCACCGCCGCCGGCGCCGTATCGCAGTTCATCCAGGCCGCCATCGACGCCGGCATCGCCCGTGGCATCCTCGCCGAGACCGTGCAGCAGGTGCGCCGCCACGCGCGGCCATGGATAGACGCCAACCAGCAGCATGCCTGGGAAGACCCCTACACCATCCAGCAGGTCGGCGACCTGCGCATCCGCGTGCGCGCCGCGGATGCCATGCTCGACCTGGCGGGCGACGCCATCGAAGCGGCGCTCGCCGCCCCCGACGAGGAGAGCGTGGCCGCCGCCTCGATCGCCGTGGCCGAGGCCAAGGTGCTCACCACCGAAGCCGCCCTGCTCGCCGCCAACCGGCTGTTCGAACTGGCCGGCACGCGCTCGACCCTGGAGGAACTCAATCTCGACCGCCACTGGCGCAACGCCCGCACCCACACCCTGCATGACCCGGTGCGCTGGAAATACCATGCCATCGGCAACTACCAGTTGAATGGGGTGAAGCCACCGCGGCACGCCTGGCTCTAGGAGCCGTCCCGGGCCCTGGGGCGGATATCGCCACCGGCGTCATCCCGCCGTCCGCCCAGGTCAGGCCGGCAGCGCGTTGCGCCCGGCCTCCTTCTCCCAGAGCGCCCGCAGGTCGCGATAGCCGGCCGCCGGATGGGAATCCGGCAGCCGCGGGCCGTCGCCGAACAACTTCTCGCGCAGAGTCCCCGGCGCATATTCGGTCTTGTACACCCCGCGCTTCTGCAACTCCGGCACCAGCAATTCGACCACGTCGCTGAAGGTTTCGTGGGCCAGCGCATAGGCCAGGTTGAAGCCATCCACGTCGGTGTCCTCCACCCACTCCTGCAACAGGTCGGCGACGGTCGCCGGGCTGCCGACGAACAGCGGGCCGAAGCCGCCGATACCGACCCAGTCGGCCAGCTCGCGGACCGTCCAGGTGCGCGTCGGATCGGCGCTGGAAAACGCTTCCACCGCCGATTGGATCGCATTGGTGTGGATGTGCCGCAGCACCTGGTCCGGCCGATACTGGCCGAAGTCGATCCCGGTCCAGCCGGAGATCAGCGCCAGGGCCCCTTCGTAGCTGACGAAGGCGCGGTATTCGTCGAACTTGGCCCTGGCCTTGGCGTCGGTTTCGCCCAGCACCACCGTCTGCAGGTTGAACACCAGTACCTTGCGCGGATCGCGGCCGGCCTCGGCGACGCGCTGGCGGATGTCGGCGACCGCCTGCTTGAGCACGGTCTTCGATGGCGCGGCGACGAACACGCACTCGGCGTGCTCGGCGGCGAAGCGCTTGCCACGACTCGACGCGCCGGCCTGGTAGAGCACCGGCGTGCGCTGCGGCGACGGTTCGCAGAGATGGATGCCGGGTACCTGGAAGTGCTCGCCGACATGGCGGATCTCGTGAATCTTGCCCGGGTCGCTGAAGATCCTTCGGCGACGGTCGCGGAGCACCGCGCCGTCCTCCCAACTGCCTTCGAAGAGCTTGTAGAGCACCTGTAGGTATTCGTCGGCATAGTCGTAGCGGCGGTCGTGGTCGAGCTGGGCCTGCTGGCCGAGGTTGCGCGCGCCGCTTTCCAGGTAGGAGGTCACTACGTTCCAGCCGATCCGGCCCTTGGTCAGGTGGTCCAGGGTCGAGAGTCGGCGGGCGAAGGGATAGGGATGCTCGAAGGACAGCGAGGCGGTCAGGCCGAAGCCCAGGTGGCGAGTCACCGCGGCCATCGGCGTGATCAGCGCCAGCGGGTCGTTCACCGGTACCTGGGCGGCCTGGCGGATCGCCGCGTCGCCATTGCCGTCGAGCACATCGTAGATGCCCAGCACGTCGGCGATGAACAGTCCGTCGAAACGGCCGCGTTCGAGCAACCGCGCCAGGTCGGTCCAGTACTCCAGGTCCTTGTACTGCGAGGAGCGGTCGCGCGGATGCGCCCAGAGGCCGGGCGACTGGTGGCCGACACAGTTCATTTCGAAGGCGTTGAGACGGATTTCGCGCGGCATGGGGACTCCTTGGCTTGCCTGTGCATCCGGCACCCCGTGCACAGCCCGTGCCGGGCCGCGGGGCCGCGCCGGACAAGGCCTGGGTGGCAAGCCCCTGTCGCTGTGCGGGCGCAACTGCTGGGCAAGTGTTGGTGGATCAACACATTCGCCCGCCCCACCCGAGCCCCGAGCCCCGAACCCCGAACCCCGTAGGGCGAATAGCGCCCTGGCGCTATCCGCCAGCGCACCGGTACCCCGTCCGGCGGATAGCCGCAAGCGGCTATTCGCCCTACCCGAGCATCCCCATTGACCCGTAGGGCGAATAGCGCCCCGGCGCTATCCGCCAGCGCACCGGTACCCCGCCCGGCGGATAGCCGCGAGCGGCTCTTCGCCCTACCCAAGCTCCTCGTAACCCGTAGGGCGAATAGCGCCCTGGCGCTATCCGCCAGCGCACCGGTACCCCGTCCGGCGGATAGCCGCGAGCGGCTATTCGCCCTACCCGAGCATCCCCATTGACCCGTAGGGCGAATAGCGCCCCGGCGCTATCCGCCAGCGCACCGGTACCCCGCCCGGCGGATAGCCGCGAGCGGCTCTTCGCCCTACCCAAGCTCCTCGTAACCCGTAGGGCGAATAGCGCCCTGGCGCTATCCGCCAGCGCACCGGTACCCCGTCCGGCGGATAGCCGCGAGCGGCTATTCGCCCTACCCGAGCATCCCCATTGACCCGTAGGGCGAATAGCGCCCCAGCGCTATCCGCCAGCGCACCGGAACCCCAGCCGGCGGATAGCCGCGAGCGGCTATTCGCCCTACCCGAGCTCCTCGTAACCCGTAGGGCGAATAGCGCCCCGGCGCTATCCGCCAGCGCACCGGTACCTCGTCCTACCCGAGCGCCCCGTGCGCCCAGCGCCGGTAGAGTCCGCGCGCCGCCGCGTCGAGCAGGTAGCCGAGCAGGCCGATCAGCAGCACCATCGCCATCAGCTCGGAGTACGCCAGGCGGTCGCGGGTGTCGAGGATGTAGTAGCCGAGCCCGGCGCTGACGCCGAGCATCTCGCAAGGCACCAGGACGATCCAGAGGATGCCGATGGCCAGGCGCACGCCGGTCAGCACATGGCCGAGGATGCCCGGCAGGATCACCCGGCGCAGGGTTTCCCAGGGCGTGGCGGCGAGGCTGCGGCTCAGTTGCAGCCAGCGCGGGTCGAGCTGGCGCACGCCGGCGGCGGTATTCAGCAGGATCGGCCAGAGCGCGGCGAAGGCCAGCAGGAAATAGATCGGCTGGTCGCCCACGCCCATCAGCATCACCGCGATGGGCATCCACGACAGCGGCGAGATCATCCGCAGGAACTGGAACGCCGGAGTGGTCGCCGCTTCCAGGTTGCGCGAGGCGCCCACCAGCAGTCCCAGCGGCACTCCCACCAGCAGCGCCAGGAACAAGCCCAGCAGGACCCGTTTCAGGCTCACCAGCACGTGCTCGTAGAGTTCGCGGCGTTCCAGCAGTTCACCCAGGCTGAGCAACGTCGCCTGCGGCGAGAAGCGTGCCGAAAGGCCGTCGGCGGCGCCGAACAGGGCCACGCCGAGCCACCACAGGGCGAACAGCGTCAACAGCCCGGCGACGCCTAGCGCGCCCTGGCGCAGCGTCTGCCTCACGGGCTGATCTCCTCGCTGCGCTGGAAGCCCTCGGCGAGGCCGAACGCCTGCAACCCGCCGACCTCTGCCAGGGCCTGGCGGACGAAGCGGTCGTCCACCAGGTCACTGGCCACCTGGCGCGGATCGAGGCTGGCGAGGAAGGCATTATTGCCTTCGATCAGGGTGTCCTTCAGCCGCCGCACCAGTTCCTCGGTATAGCTCGGATAGGGATAGGGCTGGAAGTCGATGCGCCGCTCCTGCCAGTCGGCGTGGCGGATCGCGCCGCTGGCGAGATAGGCCTGCTGCTCCTCGGCGCCCGGCGCCAGCACCCGGCCGAGGACCTCCGGTGCGTGCGGCGTGTAGCGGTTGGCTCCGGCCTTGGACAGCAACTGTGCGGCCTCGGCGCGGTGCTCGCGAGTCCATAGCTGGGCCTTGACGATGGCGTTGACCACCTTTTGCGACCACTGCGGCCGCCGCTCCAGGTCGTGTTCGTGCATGAACACCACGCAGCAGGCGTGGTTGCGCCAGACATCGCCGGTGAAGCGCTGTACCCGGCCGACCTTGAGGTTCTCCGCCAGGGCGTTGAACGGCTCGGCGACGATGTAGCCGTGGATGCGCTTGCTGGCCAGCGCCGGTGGCATGTCCGAAGGCGGCAGCACCACCAGGTTGACCTCGTCGGCGGCCAGCGCCGCGCCCACCGCACGGCTCACCGCGCGCAGGCCGTTGTCGCGCAGCAGTTGCTGCAACACCACGTTGTGGATCGAGTACCAGAACGGGATCGCCACGCTCTTGCCGCCGAGCTGGCGCACGTCGGCGATCTCCGGAGCCACCGTGAGCCCCGAGCCGCCGACGTGGTTCCAGGCCACCACCTTGGCCGGCACCTTGCTGCCGTAGCGGGCCCAGACGGTCATCGGCGACAGCAGGTGGATGACGTTGACCTGGCCGGAGATGAACGCCTCGATCACCTGCGCCCAGCTACGCAACAGCACCGGCCGTTCGGCCTGGATGCCCTCGGCCTCGAACAGGCCGTTGGCATGGGCCACCAGCAAGGGCGTGGCGTCGGTGATCGGCAGATAGCCGATGCGCACCGGCGCGTCGGGTTCGGCGGCGGCACGCGCCTGCAGGCTGCTCAGCAGCGGCAACGCGCCGGCAGCGCTGAGCAGCGCGGCGAGCTTGAGGATGTCACGTCGGGAATGGGTCGGGTCGTCCAGGCACATGGGAGGCCTCCGGCTGAGCGATGGGATGGGCATGGGTGCGGCTCGCCCGCCGTAGGGTTTTCAGGATCTCGATGCGCAACGCGCCCAGTTCCTCGACCAGCTCCGCGCGTGGCTGCGGCAGGTCGATGCGCCACTCGCCGAGGGTCCGCGCCGGGCTGTCACCCAGTAGCAGGATGCGTTCGGAGAGCAGCAGGGCCTCGTCGATATCGTGGGTGATCAGGACCACGGCGGTGCCGCGCTCGTGGATCGCCCGCAGCAGCAGCTGCTGCATGTCGGCGCGGGTCACTTCGTCCAGCGCGCCGAAAGGTTCGTCGAGCAGCAGCACTTTCGGCTGCCGCGCCAGGCAGCGGGCCAGCGCGGTGCGCTGGGCCATGCCGCCAGAGAGTTGCGCCGGGTAGCGGGCACGGGCATGTTCCAGGCCGACCGCGGCGATCGCCTGGTCGACGCGGGCCTGGCGGGTGGCCGCGTCGAGGTGCGGCTGGCGGGCGAAATCGAGGCCGAAGGCGACGTTCTTCTCCAGGTTCAGCCAGGGCAGCAGGCTGGGGTCCTGGAACGCCACCGCGACGCCCGGATGCGGTCCGCGCAGGGGCTCGCCGAGTACCCGCACGCTGCCGGCGGCCGGCTCCTGCAGGCCGGCCAGCACGCGCAGCAGGCTGGACTTGCCGACGCCGCTGGGACCGAGGATCGAGACCACCTCGCCGGCGCCCAGACGCAATTCGAAATCGCCGAGCACCGCCTGCCAGCCGGCACCGCGCGGATAGCCGAGGGCGATCCCGCGAGCGTCGAGGAGCGCCTCGCTCATGCCTTGGCCTCGGCCTGGCGTTGCAGTTCGGCGCGCAGTTGCACCAGGCTCGGCGTAACGATCGGGACGAACGCCGACTCGCGCCAGCGGCGGGCGAAACCGGCGCCGTGCTCGCTCAGGTAGGCCTTGCCGCCGCTGGCCTGCAACTCCAGTTGCACGGCATTGGCGGCGGCTTCGGCGAGCCCGATGCGGATGCGGAACAGGCGTGCCGGCTGGCTGGCGAACTCGCCGCTGGCCAGTCCGGCGTGCAGCGCCGCCACGTGTCCGTCGAGGGTTTCGCGCTGTGCCGCCAGCTCGCCATCCAGGAGCGAACGGCTGCCGCCCAGGTGCCGCTGCACTTCGTCCAGTGCGCGGCGCGCCAGGCCGATGGCCATGCCGCATTGCAGGCCGAGGAAGGCCGGGCGCACCCGTGGCAGGAACTGCCGGGCGTCGTCGTGCAACAGCCAGTCGCGCCCGACCGCCACCGCGCGCAGATCGAGGGCGGCGGTGTTGCTGCATTGCAGGCCGAGCAGGCGCAGGTCCGCCGAGCGCTGCAAGCCGGCGAGGCCTTCGGGAATCGCCAGGACGAAGGGCTTGCCGCCCTCCCCGTGTTCGATCGCCGCCGCCACCACGAAATCGCCGCTGCGCAGGTTGGTCACCCACGGCAGGCGACCGTCCAGGCGCCAGCCGGCCTCCTCCGCGTGCGCCACCACCTGCAGCGCCTCGATCCCGGAAAGGAACTTCATCGCGTTGGACAGCCCGGTGGCGCCGGCCAGGCGGCCGGCCAGCAGGTCGCCGAGCAGGCGTTGGCGCAGTTCCTGGTTGGGACTCTGCAACAGGTACTCGATGAAGGCGCGCTGGCCCCAGAAGACGAACGCCGCGGTCAGCGAGCGCGCCGCCACTGCGGCCACCCGCTCCACCGCGTCGGCGAGCGTGCCGCCGGCGCCGCCAAGGCGTTCCTCCACCGCCACGCCGAGCACGCCGGCGGCGGCCAGGCGCGGCAGCAGCGCGGCGGGATCGGCGTCGCCGCGGTCGAGGGCGTCGGCCTGGCGGTCGAGCCAGTCGCTCAGGGTCGGGTCAAGCATGGTCGTCACTCCTTGCGCCGGCGCGGCATGCCGCCCGGCAAGCGCAGGCTCAGGCCTGCGGGTTGGTCCAGCGATATTGCTCCAGCTCGGCATTGAGCGGCGTGCGGGCGAACACGTTGGCGAAGTTGCAGAGCGTCGCCAGGCTCACCCCGAGGATCACTTCCAGGGCCTGGGCCTGGTCGAAACCGGCGGCGCGGAAGGCTTCGAACTGCTCGTCGGTGACCGCACCGCGGCTGGCGATCACCGCGCGGGTGAAGTCGGCCAGGGCTTCGTAGCGGGCATCGGGCAGTTCACCGCGGGCGCGCAGGGCCTCGATCACCGGCTCCGGCAGGCGCGCCTTGTTGCGCGCCACCGCGGTGTGCCCGGCAACGCAGAAGTCGCAGCCATGGGTGGTGGCCGCCACCAGTTGCACCACTTCCCGCTCGGGCAGGCCGAGGCTGGCCTTGGCGTTCAGCCCGGACACGGTGAGGTAGGTTTCCAGGGCGGCCGGCGCATTGGCCAGCACGCCGAGCAGATTCGGGATATAACCCGAGTTGTTCAGCGCGGTCTGGAGGAACGGAAGCGCCGCCTCGGGGGCGTTTTCCAGGGTGAGCACGGGAACGCGTGACATGCTTTCGACTCCGGTGGTTGAGGTGTCGAAGAAGTCTCTTGGTAATAAGAAATCCATTCAATATTCTAAAGTCGCTATCACTTGCTCTTGAGTCTTTCCCTTAGATGAATTCGTCCAACCCCCTTGTCGATTGGTTATTAGACAGCCTCGAAGTCGACACCAGCCTGTTCCATGTCGGTCGCTACTGCGGCGGCTGGCATGCCTCCACCCACGGTCTGGCGCGTGCCAGCTTCCACCTGGTGGTGCAGGGACACTGCTGGGCGCACGTCGCCGGAAGCGCCCGGGGCTGGCGACTGGACAGCGGCGATGCGCTGTTCTTCCTGCGCGACGTCGAGTTCCGCCTGTCCAGCGAGGCCACCGCCGAGGCCGCGCGCTGCCAGCCGCGTGGCGAAATGCAGGCGCTGGAGTGGAACGCGGCGGACGGTGCCGGCCTGGTCTGCGGGTTCTTCCACTTCCATTCGGGATTGTCCGGGCTGATCGTCGACGCCCTGCCCGACTGGCTGATCCTGCGCGCCGGCGATCCGGCGCTGGACGCGGCGCGACGCCTGTTCGCCCTGATCGTCGACGAGTGCCGCCGCCAGCCGGCGCCGTCGCCGGTTCTGCTGGAGCGCCTCAGCCACCTGCTGTTCCTCTACGTGTTGCGCCAGCAGGTGCTCGACAACCCGACCCTCGGCGGCCTGGTGGCACTGGCACGCCAGCCGCAGTTCGCCGGCCTGCTGGAAGCGCTGATCGAGGCACCCGAACAGCCCTGGAGCCTGGAACAGATGGCCGAACGCACCGGACTCTCGCGCTCGGCCTTCTTCAAGCGCTTCAACGAACTCAGCGGTCAGTCGCCGGGGCAGGTCCTGCTGGCCCTGCGCATGCACCGCGCCTGCGCCCTGCTGCGCGCCGACGCCAGCGTCGCCGAGGTCGCGGCGGCGGTCGGCTACCAGTCCACCGCCGCCTTCACCCGTGCCTTCCACAAGGCCACCGGGCAGCAGCCGGGGGCCTATCGCAAGGCCAGCCGCTGATCACCAGAGACCGATCGGTACCAGGCGCCCGCCTTCCGGCTCGCCGTAGCGGAACGCCTGGCCGCGCAGGTCGATCTCCGCGTTGCTGATGGTAGTCCGCCGCTTCAGCCCGCGCAGCCAGTCGAACAGCATCCCGGCATGGGCCTCGCGCACCGCCGCATGCGCCGGGTCGGCGCCGAGGTCGCGCAATTCGCCGGGGTCGCTGGCAAGGTCGAACAGTTGGGCGCGGAAGCCGTCGTAGGCGATGTACTTCCAGCGCTCGCTGCGCACCATGTACATGCGGCAGGCATCGATGGGTCGGCCCAGGCGCTCCCGCGCCGGCGCCTGGAAGGCGTAGTCGTACTCGGCGATGGCGTAGCGGCGCCAGTCCGCCGGCGGCGCGCCATGGACGAAGGGCAGCAGCGAACGGCCCTCGATGCGATGGCTGGCGGGCTCGACGGCGAAGGCTTCGAGGATGCTCGGCAGTACGTCGATGGACTGCACCAGCGCCTCCTCCACCCGGCCGCGGGTGGCGTCCGCCTCGGGGCGCGGATCGCGGATCAGCAACGGCACGCCCACCGCCGACTCGAGGAGGAACTCCTTCTCGCCCAGGCCGTGGTCGCCGAGGAAATCGCCATGGTCACTGGTGAAGACGATCAGGGTATCGTCCCAGCGCCCGCTGGCGCGCATGTGCTGGAAGAGCCGGCCGAGCTGGTCGTCGACCTGGCGGATCAGCCCCATGTAGGTAGGTATCACCTGCCGGCGCACGTCTTCGCGGGAGAAATTGAGGCTCTCGCGATGTTCGCGGAAGGCGCGGTACACCGGGTGGTCGCTTTCTTCGCCGGGCGCCGCGCGTAGCGCCGGGAGCACCTGGTCGGCGCGGTACAGCGCGTGGTACGGCGCCGGCGCGATGTAGGGCCAGTGCGGCTTGATGTAGGACAGGTGCAGGCACCAGGGACGCTCGCCCTGCTCGTCGATGAAATCCATGGCGCGACGGGTGGTATAGGCGGTCTCGCTGTGCGCCTCCGGCAAGCGTGTCGGCAATCCGGCATGGCGCATCCGCCAGCCGCTGAGGATTTCCCCGTCGGCGCTGGCGGCGGAGTTGGCCCAGTCGTGCCAGGGGTTGTCGCCGGTGAAGCCGAGGCGCCGCAGGTAGTGGGTGTAGGGCGCGCTTTCGCGCTTGTCGGCGAAGGCCGGGTCATCCGGGTAGACCCCGTCATTGCGGTCGTAGGGCTCGAAGCCGGCTTCGGCGAGGGCCGCGCCGCGCGCGCTGGCCGGATCGATGCCGAACCGCCGCATGCCTTCCAGGTTGGCCGTGGCGTGTGTCTTGCCGACCAGCGCGGTGCGGACTCCCGCGGCGCGCAGGTAGTCGCCCAGGGTCAGCTCCTCCAGCGGCAGCGGCACCGCGTTCCAGGCCACCTGGTGGCTGCTGACGTAGCGCCCGGTGTACGAGGACATCCGCGACGGCCCGCAGATGGTGCCCTGGGTATAGGCACGGGCGAAGCGCACGCCCTCCGCGGCCAGGCGGTCGATGTTCGGCGTGTGCAGATAGGGATGGCGGTAGCAGGACAGGTAATCGCGACGCAGTTGGTCGCACATGATGTAGAGGACGTTGCGGATCGGCTTGGGCTGGCTCATGACGGCTCGCGAAAAGGAAACGACGCTTCATTTCGCGGTCCGCCGCGTCCGGCGGCAAGCGCATTCGGAACATAGTTGGCATGCGTGCGACGCAATTCAGGTGGCGTCGTCGACCCGCTTCAGTTCGTCGATCATCGCCTCCGCCAGCGGCGACAGGCTGTAGCCGGCGCGGCTGACGATGCCGTAGCGGGTATGCAGTTCGTCGAGGTCGTCGGGCAGCTCGCGCACCCGCAGCGGACGCAGGCCTCCCTGTCCCGGCGGCGCCAGGTCGCCGAGGCCGCTGCTGATGCCGATGGCATCCGAGGCGAGAACCACGCCGAGCAGGCTATGGCCGTTCTCGCACTCGATGGCCGGGCGGAAGTCGGGACGCCCGCTGAGGTCCACCAGCACCTTGCGGATGTTCGGCGGGCTGATGTTGGTCGCCAGCGGGAAGCTCAGCAGCTCCTCGGCGGAAACGCTCTCGCGCGCGGCCAGTGGATGCCCCTCGCGGCAGCAGAAATGCCAGCGCCGGGGACGCAGGCGCGAGGTCCGGTATTGCGGGTCGGCCTCGAAATGCCGGGTGTCGGCGACGAAGAACTCGAACTCCTCGGCCTGCAGGCGGCGGTTCAGCGCCTGCCAGTGTTCGACCTGGAAACTCACCCGCGCCTTCGGATAACGCACGTTGAAGCGCCCCACCGCACGCGGCACCAGCCAGGTGGCGGGAGCCGGCCCGGCGCCGAAGCGCAGTTCGCCGGCCTCCAGGCCGTTGAACAGGGCGATCTCGTTGGCCAGGTTGTGCGCGCCGCTGACCAGCCGGCGCGCATGTTCGAGGACGATCAGGCCCTGCTTGGTCGGACGCAGGTCCTTGGCCGCGCGGTCCACCAGGCGGCAGCCAGCGCTGTGTTCGAGCGCCTGGATGCTGCGGCTGAAGGCCGATTGCGAAAGGTTAACCGCCAGCGCCGCGGCGACGAAGCTGCGGTGCTCGTGAAGGGCGATGAAGTGGCGGAGCTGGCGGAGATCGATATGCATTTTCTACATGGAAAATATCGGGCGAATGCAATTGCCGGGGACGGCGTGGGCTTTTTATAAAGGCAATCTCTTATTCCGTAAAAGCAATATAAAACATAAATAAATAACCATACGGAATTAGCAGTCACCCCTTCATCCAGGACCCACACATGAATCGCCGACCCGCGTACCGCTCCATCCCGTCGTCCCGCAGCGCACCGTTCCGCCGTCGCCTGCTGCCCCTGTCGATCTGCCTGGCCTGCGCCGGAGGGGCGCAACTGGCCGGCGCCGACGACACCCCCGCGGGCACCGAAGAGGCGCGCCAGGCGCAGCCGGCCACCACCCTGCAGACCGTCACGGTGACCTCGCGGCGACGGGTGGAAAACTCCCAGGATGTGCCCACCGCGATGAGCGTGCTCGGCGGCGAAACCCTGGAGAGCCAGCGCATCTACCGGGTGCAGGACCTGCAGCAACTGGTGCCGAGCACCAACGTCGCCTACGTCCACGCGCGCCAGTCCAGCGTGTCGATCCGCGGCCTCGGCAACAACCCGGCCAGCGACGGCCTGGAAGGCAGCGTCGGGCTGTACCTCGACAACGTCTACCTCGGCCGCCCCGGCATGGCCTCGTTCGACCTTCTCGACATCGAGCAGCTGGAGGTCTTGCGCGGCCCGCAGGGCACCCTGTTCGGCAAGAACACCACGGCCGGGGTGATCAACATCGGCACCCGTGCGCCGAGCTTCACTCCGGAGCGCAGCGTTGAGATATCCGGCGGCGAGGACGGCTACTTCCAGGCCAGGGGCACGATTTCCGGACCGCTCGGCGAGACCCTCGCCGGGCGCCTGTCGGCCTACCGCACCCGCGACGACGGCTACGTGAAGAACCTCCACGACGGCAACACCCTCAACGGCGGCGCACGCCAGGGTTTCCGCGGGCAGTTGCTGTTCAAGCCGAACGACGACTTCAGCCTGCGCTGGATCGGCGACTACAACGAGGAAGACTCCGACAATGGTGTCCTTACCCTGTTCAGCAGCGGCCCCACGGTGAACGGCGTGAACCGCTACGAACAGCGCGCCGCCGCGGCCGGCGCGACGCTGGTGGACGGCCATCGGCGCAAGGTCAACTTCGACTCGGACCAGCAGGTCACGGTGTTCCAGGGCGGAACCTCGGTGGAAGCCAACTGGAAGCTGGCCAACGACTTCACCCTCACTTCCATCAGCGCCTACCGCTGGTGGGATTTCACGCCGCGCAACGACGACGGCCTGGACGTACCGGCGGCCTATAACGCCGGAGTCTCGGTGCGCGACAAGCAGTGGTCGCAGGAAATCCGCCTGGCTTCGCCCAGCGGCGGCTTCTTCGACTACGTGCTCGGCGCCTACTACTTCGGCCAGGACCTCGACAACAAGTCCTTCACCGACTACGGGCCCAGGGCAGACATCTGGAACGGAACCCCCGCCGGCGCCCTGAGCGACGTCAGCACCCGCGGTCGCGGGCACATCGACACCGACAGCTACGCGCTGTTCGCCCAGGGCACCTGGCACCTAACCGAGCGCCTGGACCTAACCGCCGGCGTGCGCGGCACCTACGAGGAAAAGTCCGCCTGGGTCGAACGCTACGCCCCGCTCGGCGGCGCCGCGGTGAGCGGCGCGGCGGCGGCCGCGCGCAACGGCAGGGTCGGCGCCTACGACAGCGGCGACATCGGCCTGCACAGCGTCAGTCCGTCCGCTCTGCTCAGCCTCAGCTACCGCTTCAGCGACCAGGTTCTGGGCTACGCCTCGCTGTCCCACGGCGAGAAATCCGGCGGCGTCAACCTGACCGTGGCCAGCGCTCCCAGCGCCGGTGCCGACTCGCTGCTGATTGGCACCGAGCGCGCCAACGATGCCGAGCTGGGGTTGAAGACCACCCTCCTCGACAACCGCCTGATCCTCAACGGCAACCTGTTCTGGACCGTGGTCCACGGCTACCAGGCCAATGCCTACGACGAGGCCAACCGCACCCAGTACCTGACCAATGCCGGCGATGTGCGCTCGCGCGGCCTGGAGTTCGAAGCGACGGCCCTGCCGATCCGCGGCCTGACCCTGAATTTCAATGCGTCCTACAACGACGTTCGCTACCTGTCCTACAAGAACGCCCCGTGCGCCCCCGAGGTGGCCTTCCAGGCCGGCGCCCCGGCGTCCTGCGACCTCAGCGGGCACCAGGTGGTCGGTGCCTCGAAGTACATCGCCAACTTCAATGGCGAGTATCGCTGGAAGCTCGACGATGGCCTGGAGCCCTACCTCACCGCCAGCTACGCGTTCCGCTCCAGGGCGGTGGGCACCATCGACGACTCCGCATACGGACAGATCCCCAGCTACGCCCTGGTCAACGCCTCCGCCGGCCTGCGCGGCGACTACGGGGACGGCCAGTGGGACCTGTCCCTGTGGCTGAAGAACGCTTTCGACAAGACCTATTTCACCAGCCTCTGGAATTCCGCCAACGGCGGCTACGCCGGCGTGCTCGGCACGCCGCGCACCCTGGGCGTGACCGCCCGCTACGACTTCTGAACCGATCGCCGAGGAACCCGCCATGCCCAGATTCCCGATGCTCCTGCTCAGCGCCGCGCTGCTCGCCGCCGGCGCCCATGCCGCGCCCAGCGTCTACCCCACCGGAGTGACCCGCTACGACCCGCAGAAGGCCTTCAACCAGTACGTGATCTTCAGCGGCGCAGACCGCAAGACCCACCTGATCGACATGAACGGCAACGAGGTGAAGCGCTGGGACTACCCCGGCTTCCCCGCCGCCGTGATCGACCCGGCCCTGAACGGCGGCAAGCGCGGCCATGTGCTGCTGCAACTGGCCGACCTGGCCGCTCCGGACAAGCTGGCCTCGCCCGGCAACGGCCTGGCCAACCAGGCCCTCGGCGAGCTGGACTGGGATGGCAAGGAGGTCTGGCGCTGGGGTGACCAGGCGCCGGGCGGCGCCGCCCATCAGCACCACGACCAGCGCCGGCTGGCCAACGGCAACACCCTGCTGCTGGCGAACAAGGTCCACGCGGTGAAGGGCTTCGCCGTGCCCCGGGTAATCGATGACGTGATCTACGAGGTCACGCCGCAGGGCAAGCTGGCCTGGAGCTGGACCGCTTCGGAGCATCTCGACGAATTCGGATTCACCGCCGACCAGTTGAAGCGGGTACGGGCCAGCGAGAACCCCGACTACCTGCACATCAACAACCTCGCCCCGCTCGGCGAGAACCGCTGGCACGCTGCCGGCGACCGGCGCTTCGCCCCGGACAACCTGCTGCTCGACTCACGCAACGCCAACTTCATAGCGATCGTCGACAAGGCCAGCGGCAAGGTGGTCTGGCGCCTCGGCCCGAACCTTCCGCCGATCGACCCGAAGAGCGCCCGTAAGCTGCCGCGCCCGGTGGACCAGATCAGTGGCCAGCACGACGCCCACCTCATTCCCGAGGGCCTGCCGGGCGCCGGCAACCTGCTGGTGTTCGACAACCAGGGTGACGCCGGTTACCCCTCGGTACAGCGCGGGCTGGTCTCCGGCTCGCGGGTACTGGAAATCGACCCGCTGAAGAAGCAGATCGTCTGGCAATACACTGCCGAGGACTCGCAGCAGCCCGGCTGGGCCTTCTACAGCGCCTTCATCAGCAGCGCGCGGCGCCTGCCCAACGGCAATACGCTGATCGACGAAGGGCAGAACGGACGCTTCTTCCAGGTAACGCCCGGCGGCGAGATCGTCTGGGAGTACGTCAGCCCCTACTTCGGCAAGGCGCCGCGCGGCGACGCCCGGAGCAACTGGGTCTACCGCGCGCTGCCGGTGGCCTACGCCTGGGTGCCCGAAGGTACGCCGCGCGAGGAGAAGGCGGTGAACCTGGCGGTTCCCGGCGCCACGCCGCAGGTCACGGCGCGGCGTTGAAGCGGATGGCGGCGGATAGAGCCACGGCCCGCTACCCGCCCCTGCGGCCACCCGGCGCCACGCAGGGGAGCGAGGCTCGCGGGTGGTCCCCTGCACAGCCCCGCCGCTTCGGGCTAGGATGTGCCTTCGTTCCCCCGGTCGGCCCGCGCCCATGCCCAGAGCCAGCAAAGTCACCGATCCGTCCTACGAGCTGATGGACGACCACGAAGGCCATTCGCTGATCTACCGCCAGCACGGCTTCCCCAGCCCGCTGGTGCGCTGGCACTTCCACAAGGAGTACGAGCTGCACCTGATCGTCGCCAGCTCCGGCAAGGTATTCATCGGCGACTACATCGGCAACTTCGCCCCCGACACCCTGTTCCTCACCGGTCCCAACCTGCCGCACAACTGGATCAGCCAGGTGGAGCCCGACGAGGTGGTGGCCCGGCGCGACATGCTGGTGAACTTCACCGACGAGGTGCTGGAGGACGGCAGCTGCGTATTCTCCGAGCTGAACCGCCTGGCCCCGCTGCTGGCGCGGGCGCGCTACGGCATCGAGTTCCGCGACCCGGCGCTGATCGGCGAAAGCCGGCGACTGTTGCAACGCATCGCCGACAGCGGCGGCATGACCCGCCTGGGATACTTTTTTATCCTCATGGAACAGCTCGCCGAATGCGAGGACTACCAGTTGCTCTCTACCGTCACTTCCTCGCAACTGGCCGACGAGCACAACGTCGAACGGATCAACCGGGCGGTGGACTACATCTTCCAGCACTACGCCCAGGACCTCACCCAGGAGCAGGTCGCCGCCCACCTGGGCATGACCCCCACCTACTTCTCGCGCTTCTTCAAGCAGGCCGCCGGGCGCGGCTTCGTCGAGTTCGTCAACCGCCTGCGCATCAGCAAGTCCTGCGAGCTGCTGGCCCGCAGCGAGCTGCCGGTGACCGAGGTGTGCTTCGAGTCGGGCTTCAGCAACCTGTCCAATTTCAACCGGCGCTTCCAGCAGCTCAAGGGCATGACGCCCACCGGCTACCGGCGCCTGGTGACCCAGCGGCTGACCGAGCAGAACCTGCTCTGAGCCGCCACCGCCCCACCCCGGCGGTGCAAAAAAGTATCGGTCGAAGTGCAGTCGAGGCTTTGTCGGTTGCGTGACGCGCCTGTGTAATCGGCAGCGAGCGACACAAAAACAATAATGTCTTCCGCGCCGCCCGCCGGCCCGGAAGAGGAGTTCACCGATGAACGACTCGATCAAGGCCTGCCTGGCCGCCGCCTGCCTCGCCCTGCCCCTGCTGGCCCAGGGCGCCGAGACCCTGACCATCGCCACGGTCAACAACAACGACATGATCCGCATGCAACGCCTGTCCAAGGTGTTCGAGGAAAGCCACCCGGACATCGCGCTGAAATGGGTGGTGCTCGAAGAGAACGTCCTGCGCCAGCGCCTGACCACCGACATCGCCACCCAGGGCGGACAGTTCGACCTGCTCACCATCGGCATGTACGAAGCCGCGCTGTGGGGCGCCAAGGGCTGGCTGGAGCCGATGAGCGGGCTGCCCGCCGACTACGCCCTGGACGACCTGTTGCCCTCGGTGCGCGACGGTCTCTCCGTCAAGGGCACGCTGTACGCCCTGCCGTTCTACGCCGAAGCCTCGATCACCTACTACCGCAAGGACCTGTTCCAGCAGGCCGGGCTGCGGATGCCCGAGCAACCGACCTGGACCCAGCTCGGCGAATTCGCCGCCAGGCTCAACCGCCCGGACCAGGGCCAATACGGCATCTGCCTGCGCGGCAAGGCCGGCTGGGGCGAGAACATGGCGTTGATCGGCACCCTGGCCAACGCCTTCGGCGCACGCTGGTTCGACGAGCGATGGCAGCCCGAATTCAGCGGCGGCGAATGGAAGAAGGCTCTCGACTTCTATGTCTCCACCCTCAAGCGGTACGGCCCGCCCGGCGCCTCCAGCAACGGATTCAACGAGAACCTGGCGCTGTTCAACAGCGGCAAGTGCGCGATCTGGGTGGACGCCAGCGTCGCCGGTTCGTTCGTCACCGACAAGAGCCAGAGCAAGGTCGCCGACGCCACCGGCTTCGCCTTCGCCCCCCGGGAAGTCACCGACAAGGGCGCCTCCTGGCTGTATTCCTGGGCCCTGGCGATTCCCGCCAGCTCGCGCGCCAAGGACGCGGCGAAGGCCTTCGCCACCTGGGCCACCTCGCAGGCGTACGGCAAGCTGGTGGCGGACAGGGAAGGCGTGGCCAACGTGCCGCCCGGCACCCGCGCCTCGACCTACAGCGAGGCCTACCTGGCCGCCGCGCCGTTCGCGCGGGTCACCCTGGAATCGCTGAAGCGCGTCGATCCCAACCATCCGACGCTGAAGCCGGTGCCCTATGTCGGCATCCAGTTGGTCACCATCCCCGAGTTCCAGGCCATCGGCACCCAGGTCGGCAAGCTGTTCTCCGCCGCCCTCACCGGGCAGATGAGCAGCGACCAGGCGCTCGCCGCCGCGCAGCAGAGCACCGCCCGCGAGATGAAGCGCGCCGGCTATCCGAAGTAGTCCGCCGCCGGGCGCAGCCGCGCCCGGCGCGGCGCTGCTCGAGCGCTTGCCCTTGAAGATCCAGACGGAGTCGCCATGAACACCTCGGCCCTCGATACCCCGCTCCCGGCCCGTCCCGCCCGCCGCCGTCTCCAGCGCCGCCGGCGCGGCCCTGGCTGGCTCCTGGTCAGCCCCTCGGTGGCGCTGCTGCTGTTGTGGATGATCGTGCCCCTGGGCATGACCCTGTATTTCTCGCTGATCCGCTACAACCTGCTGTATCCCGGCGAGAATGCCTTCGTCGGCCTGGAGAACTTCACCTTCTTCGTCACCGACGCCGGCTTCCTGCCCGGCGCGCTGAACACCCTGCTGCTGGTGGGCAGCGTGCTGGCGATCAGCGTGGCGTTCGGCGTGCTCATCGCCGCGCTGCTGGAGGCCGGCGAATTCTTCGGCCGCGGCGCGGTGCGGGTGTTGCTGATCTCGCCGTTCTTCATCATGCCGACGGTGAGCGCGCTGCTCTGGAAGAACCTGATCTTCCACCCGGTCTCGGGCATCCTCGCCGCCGTCTGGCGCCTGTTCGGCGCCGAGCCGGTGGATTGGCTGGCGCACTATCCGCTGCTGTCGATCATCCTCATCGTCTCCTGGCAATGGCTGCCCTTCGCCATCCTGATCCTGATGACCGCCATGCAGTCCCTCGACCAGGAGCAGAAGGAGGCTGCCCGCCTCGACGGCGCCGGTCCGCTGGCGATCTTCTGGCACCTGACCCTGCCGCACCTGGCGCGGCCCATCGCGGTGGTGCTGATGATCGAGACGATCTTCCTGCTCTCGGTGTTCGCCGAGATATTCACCACCACCAGCGGCGGCCCCGGCTACGAATCGACCAACCTCGCCTACCTGATCTACAACCAGGCGCTGCTGCAGTTCGATGTCGGCATGGCCTCGGCCGGGGGCCTGATCGCGGTGCTGATCGCCAATATCGCCGCCATCGTGCTGGTGCGGATGATCGGCAAGAACCTTACCGAGCGCAGCTGAGGAACCCGCCATGCTGACACTCAAGCAATCCCGCCGCCTGCGCAATGCCCTGCTCGGCCTGCTCTGCTGGGGCATCGCCCTGCTGCTGTTCTTCCCGATCTTCTGGATGCTGCTGACCAGCTTCAAGAGCGAGATCGACGCCTTCGCCACGCCGCCGCAGTTCATCTTCCAGCCGACCCTGGAGAACTACCTGCACATCAACGAGCGCAGCGACTACTTCGCCTACGCCTGGAACTCGCTGCTGATCTCCTCCTCGGCGACTCTCCTGTGCATGCTCGTCGCGGTGCCGGCGGCCTACTCCATGGCCTTCTTCGAGACCCGCCACACCAAGCGCACGCTGCTCTGGATGCTGTCGACCAAGATGCTTCCGCCGGTCGGCGTACTGATGCCGATCTACCTGCTGGCCAAGCAGTTCGGCCTGCTCGATTCGCGGCTGGCGCTGATCATCGTCTACACCCTGATCAACCTGCCGATCGTGGTCTGGATGGTGTACACCTACTTCAAGGACATCCCCGTGGACATCCTCGAAGCAGCGCGCCTGGACGGCGCCGGCACCTGGCAGGAGATCGTCCGCGTACTGCTGCCGATCGCCCGCGGCGGGCTCGCCTCGACCCTGCTGCTGTCGCTGATCCTGTGTTGGAACGAGGCCTTCTGGTCGCTCAACCTGACCTCCTCGGCCGCCGCCCCGCTGACCGCCCTGGTCGCCTCCTATTCCAGCCCCGAAGGACTGTTCTGGGCCAAGCTCTCGGCCGTCTCCACCCTCGCCTGCGCGCCGATCCTGGTCTTCGGCTGGATCAGCCAGAAGCAGCTGGTACGCGGCCTTTCCTTCGGCGCCGTGAAATGAAGCGCATCCCCATCCTTTCGTCCACGGAGGTATTCCGCCATGGCTGATCTCAAGATCCGCAACCTGCAGAAAGGCTTCGACGGCCAGGCCATCATCAAGGGCATCGACCTCGACGTCCGCGACCGCGAGTTCGTAGTCTTCGTCGGCCCCTCCGGCTGCGGCAAGTCGACCCTGCTGCGCCTGATCGCCGGCCTCGAAGAGGCCAGCGGCGGCAGCATCGCCCTCGACGGCACGGACATCACCGACACCCCGCCGGCGAAACGCGACCTGGCGATGGTCTTCCAGACCTACGCGCTGTACCCGCACATGACGGTGCGCAGGAACCTCTCCTTCGCCCTCGACCTGGCCGGCGTCGACAAGCGCGAGGTCGCCGCCAAGGTCGACGCCGCCGCACGCATCCTCGAACTGCAAGCGCTGCTGGAGCGCAAGCCGCGCCAGCTCTCCGGCGGCCAGCGGCAGCGGGTGGCGATCGGCCGGGCGATCGTGCGCAACCCGAAGATATTCCTCTTCGACGAACCGCTGTCCAACCTCGACGCCGCCCTGCGCGTGCAGATGCGCCTGGAACTGGCGCGGCTGCACCAGGAACTGGCGGCGACCATGATCTACGTGACCCACGACCAGGTCGAGGCGATGACCCTGGCGGACAAGGTCGTGGTGCTCAACGGCGGGCGCGTCGAGCAGGTCGGCTCGCCGCTGGAGCTTTACCACCATCCGGCCAACCTGTTCGTCGCCGGCTTCCTCGGCACGCCGAAGATGGGCTTCCTGCGCGGCCATCTCAGCCGCAACCAGGGCGAGCGCTGCGAGGTCGCCCTCGAATGCGGCGCGCGCGTCGGCCTGCCGCTATGCGCCGGCGAGCTGGCAACCGGCAGCCCGGTGACCCTCGGCATCCGCCCGGAACACCTGAACATCGCCCGCCCGGGCCATGCCTTCCAGGGCCTGCTGCGGGTCGCCGCCGACGTCAGCGAGCGCCTGGGCAGCGACAGCTTCTGCCATGTCCGCGCCGACTCGGGGGAAATGCTCACCCTGCGCGTGCGCGGCGATTTCGCACCGGACTACGGCGCCCCCCTGGAGCTGGGCTTCGATCCGGCGCACTGCCACCTGTTCGACAGCAACGGCCAGGCCCTCGACAAACGACTGCAACAGGCGGCCTGAAGCCGCCAGCGGGAACCCACCGATGAAACTCAACCGGCAGCACCTCCCCCTGCTGGCGACCGCTGTCGCCCGCCCGTCCTACGACCCCGCGCAACTGCGCCAGGGCATCGTCCACATCGGCGTCGGCGGCTTCCACCGCGCGCACCAGGCGGCCTACACCGACGCCCTGATGAACCGCGGCGAAGCCCTCGACTGGGCGATCTGCGGCGCCGGCCTGCGCAGCGACGACCGCGCCATGCACGACGCCCTGGCCGCCCAGGACTACCTCTACACCCTCTACGAGCTGGGCGACCAACCGGACACCGAGGTCCGCGTGATCGGCGCCATCAGCGGCATGCTGCTCGCCGAGGACGGCGCCGAGGCGCTGCTGGAAAAACTTGCCGAGCCGGCCATCCGCATCGTCTCGCTGACCATCACCGAAGGCGGCTACTGCATCGACGATGGCAGCGGCGAGTTCCTCGCCGAGTTGCCGCTGGTGCGCCACGACCTGGCCAACCCGCGGACCCCGCGCGGGGTCTTCGGCTTTCTCTGCGAGGCTCTGCGGCGGCGCCGCGACACAGGCGTGCCGGCGTTCACCGTGATGTCCTGCGACAACCTCCCGCATAACGGCGAGGTGGCGCGCAAGGCGCTGCTGGCCTTCGCCGAACGGCTCGACCCGGGGCTGGCGCGCTGGATCGCGACGCACGTCAGCTTTCCCAACGCCATGGTCGACCGCATCACCCCGATGACCAGCCCCGCCCACCGCCGCCAACTGGCCCAACGGCACGACGTGGAAGACGCCTGGCCGGTGGTCTGCGAACCCTTCGTGCAATGGGTGCTGGAAGATCGTTTCAGCGCTGGGCGCCCGGCCTGGGAAAAGGTCGGCGTGCAGTTCACCGACGACGTCACGCCCTACGAGGAGATGAAGATCGGCCTGCTCAACGGCAGCCACCTGGCGCTCACCTACCTGGGCTTCCTGCGCGGCTACCGCTTCGTCCACGAGACCCTCGGCGACCCGCTGCTGCGTCGCTACGTGCGGGCCTTCATGGACCGCGACGTGGCCCCGCTGCTGGCACCGGTACCGGGGATCGACCTGGAACGCTACAAGGACAGCCTGGTCGAGCGCTTCGCCAACCGCGCCATCGCCGACCAACTGGAACGGGTCTGCTCGGACGGCTCGTCGAAGTTTCCCAAGTTCATCGTCCCCACCGCCAATCGGCTGATCGCCGCCGGCCGGCCGCTGGAACGGGTGGCCCTGGTGGTGGCGGCCTGGGCGCTGTACCTGGGCGGGGTCGACGAGCATGGCGAACGCTACCCGATTCCCGATCCGCGCGCCGCCGAATGCCAGGCGCTGGTTGCCGAACGCCACGGCCTGGGCCGGCGCCTGCTCGGCGTGGAGACCGTGTTCGGCCCGGCGATCCCGGCCTCGGCGGCCTTCGTCGAGGCCTTCGAGCGGCTCTACGACAGCCTGCGCCGACACGGCGTCAGCGAAACCCTGCGCCAGGTACTCGGCGAATGACTCCGAAGGGCCGCATGCACGGATTGTTCCTCGGCATCGATTGCGGCACCCAGGGTAGCAAGGCGCTGCTGCTCGACGCCGGCAGCGGCCGCACGCTGGGCCTGGGCAGCGCCGCGCAGCGCCCGCCGGAAGGCCGCGACGGACGCCGCGAGCAGGACCCGGCGGACTGGCTGGAAGCCATGGCCAGCGCGGTACGCATGGCCCTGGAAGAAGCCGCGGTGGACGGCCGCGAGGTCCGCGCCCTGGCGGTTTCCGCCCAGCAGCATGGGCTGCTCCTGCTCGACGCCGAGGGCCGGGCGCTACGCCCGGCCAAGCTCTGGTGCGACACCGAGAGCGCGGCGGAGAACCGCGAGCTGCTGGAAGCCCTCGGCGGCCCGGCCGGCTCGCTGGAACGCCTGGGACTGGTGCTCGCGCCGGGCTACACGCTGTCCAAGCTGCTCTGGAGCAGGCGCCGCTTTCCCGAGCTGTTCGCCCGCGTCGCGCACATCCTCCTGCCCCACGACTACCTCAACCACTGGCTCACCGGCCGCGTCTGCAGCGAAGCGGGCGACGCCTCCGGCAGCGGCTACTTCGACGTGCGCCGGCGCACCTGGGCCAGCGACGTGCTGGAGCTGGTCGAGCCGGGCGGACGCCTGGCGGCGGCGCTGCCGGAGCTGATCGAGCCCGGCGCCTGCATCGGCAACCTGCGCCCCGAAGCGGCCGCCGCCCTCGGCCTGGCTCCCCACACGCGGGTCGCCTGCGGCGGCGGCGACAACATGCTCGCCGCCATCGGCACCGGCAACATCCGCCCCGGCCTGCTCACCGCCAGCCTGGGCACCTCCGGCACCCTGAGCGCCTATGCCGAGCGGCCGCTGGTCAGTCCGCACGGCGAGCTGGCGACCTTCTGCGCCTCGTCCGGCGGCTGGCTGCCGCTGGCCTGCACGATGAACCTCACCGGCGCCTGCGGCCTGGTACAGGACCTGCTGCACCTCGACCTCGACGAATTCTCCCGGCTGGCCGCCCAGGCGCCGGTCGGCGCCGAGGGTCTGCTGATGCTGCCGTTCTTCGACGGCGAGCGGGTTCCGGCGCTACCGCACGCCAGCGCCAGCCTGCATGGCATGACCGCGGCCAACCTGAGCCGCGCCAATCTTTGCCGGGCGGTGCTCGAAGGCACCGCCTTCGGCCTGCGCTACGGCCTCGACCTGCTGCGCGCCAGCGGCCTGCCGGGCGAGGAAATCCGCCTGGTCGGCGGCGCGGCGAAGAACCCGCTGTGGCGGCGGACGCTCGCCGACCTGCTCGGCCTGCCGCTGGTCTGTCCGCGGCAGACCGAGGCCGCCGCCCTTGGCGCGGCGCTCCAGGCGGCCTGGAGCCTGGGCCGCGAAAGCGGCGCCGGTGAAAGCCTGGAAGCCCTGTGCCGTCGCTGCGTGGCGCTCGACGAGTCGACCCGCACCCAGCCCCAGGCGCGACAACAGGCGGCCTACGAACAGGCCTACCGGCGTTACCTGGAGCACCTGCCTCCGCGATAATGGTCGCTTTCCTTCCTCTTCTGGCGTTTTGGAGATCTGCATGTACCTGGTGTGTGGCGAGGCCCTTTTCGATGTCTTCAGCCTGGAAAGCGCTGCGCGCAGCAACGAGCTGGGCTTCACCGCGATCGCCGGCGGCTCGCCGTTCAACGTCGCCGTCGGCCTGCGCCGGCTGGGCGTGGAGGCGGCGCTGTTCGGCGGGCTGTCCAGCGACTACCTGGGCACGCGGCTGCGCCGGGTGCTCGAAGAAGAAGGCGTGGACTGCGGCTTCCTGGTGCCCAGCGACGCCCCGACCACCCTGGCGATGGTCGGCCTCGACGCCAGCGGCTCGGCGCAATACCAGTTCCGCGGCGACGGCTGCGCCGACCGCCAGGTGCGCCTGGAACACCTGCCGACGCTGGATGGGCGGATACGCGGTTTGCACGTCGGCTCCTATACCCTGGTGGTGACACCGGTGGCCGACACCCTGCTGGCGCTGGTCCGGCGCGAGAGCGGCCGGCGCCTGGTCAGCCTGGATCCCAACGTGCGCCTCGACCCGCAGCCGGACATCGACCTCTGGCGGCGCCGGGTCGAGGCCTTCGCCAGTCATGCGCACCTGATCAAGGCCAGCGAGGAAGACCTGGCCCTGCTCTACCCCGGGCGCGACCCCGGCGAGGTGGCCCGCGGCTGGCTGAACCCGCGCTGCCGGCTGGTCTTCGTCACCCACGGCGGGGCCGGCGCCAGCGTGCACTGCACCCACGGCAGCTGGAGTCGCCCGGCGGATACCGCCCTGCCACTGCGCGATACGGTCGGCGCCGGCGATACCTTCCAGGCGGCGACCCTCGCCTACCTCCGCCGCCTCGACGCCGACAGCCCGGCCGGGCTAGCCGCGCTGTCGCGGGAAGCGATCGACGCGATGCTCGCCTTCGCCATCCGCGCGGCGGCGGTCACCTGCTCGCGGGTGGGGCCGGACCTGCCGTTCGCCCACGAGCTTTGAGGCCGGCCGTGCGGAGGGTCAGGCCGAGGGCTGCCGCCCGGTCTAGCGCCCCGGCCGCGCCAGCCACTCCCGGCCCTTGAGCATGGCGTTCCAGTACACCCAGGGCAGTACGTGGCGCTTGAGCAGCCAGGCGAAGCGGCTGGCCGCGGTGGGCTCCAGCGGGAAGGTCGGCAGCAGCTTGCCGGCATAGCCGAACTCCGCCAGCACCACCCGGCCGCGCTCGACGGTCAGCGGACAACCGCCGTAGCCGTCGTAGCGCAGCGGCAGGCCACGGCCGCTGCGCAGGCCGAGAAGGTTCTCGGCCACCACCACGATCTGCTTGCGCGCCGCCGCCGCGGTCTTCGCGTTGGCGGTGCCGCAGACATCGCCGAGGGCGAAGATCTCGCCATGGCGGACATGTTGCAGGGTCGCCGGGTCGACTTCGCACCAGCCGGCCGCGTCGCCCAGGCCGCTGGCGGCGACGAAGGTCGGCGGCAGCTGCGGCGGCACCACGTGCAGCAGGTCGAAGTCCTTTTCCGCCAGATTGGTGTTGCCGTCGGCGTCCTTCACCTCGAACCAGGCCTTGCGCGCCGCGCCGTCGACCTTCACCAGGTTGGAATTGAACGCCAGCTCGGCCGAATACTTGCGCACGTACTCCATCAGCGGCGGAACGAAATCGGCGACACCGAACAACGCCGCGCCGGCCAGGTCGAACTCGACCTCGATGTCCTGCAGCACGCCCTCCCGCAGCCAGTGGTCGCAGGACAGGTACATGGCCTTCTGCGGCGCCCCGGCGCACTTGATCGGCATCGCCGGCTGGGTGAACAGCGCCTTGCCGCCGCGCAGGCCGCGCACCAGCTCCCAGGTGTAGGGCGCCAGGTCGTAGCGGTAGTTGGAGGTGACGCCGTTGCGCCCCAGGGTCTCCTCCAGGCCCTCGATGCGCTCCCAGGCCAGGCGCAGGCCGGGGCAGACGATCAGGTTGCGGTATTCCAGGCTGTCGCCGCCCTCCAGCAACAGTCGGCGCGCCTCGGGGTCGACCCGCTCGACGCGGGTGCGCAACCACTCCACGCCGGGCGGGACCAGCCCGGCCATCGGCCGCGCGGTGTCGCCCTGTGCGTAGGCGCCGCCACCGACCAGGGTCCAGCCCGGTTGGTAGTAGTGGGTGTCCGCCGGCTCGATCAGGCTGATACGCAACCCCGGCGAACGTTTCAGCAGGCTGGCGATCACGCCGATGCCGGCCGCGCCGCCGCCGATCACGGCGATGTCGGTGGTGAGTTCTGAAGCGTTAGCGCTCTGCATGGGAGTTCCTTCGACGATCCGAGTGGGTGGACGCGCGCCAGGCCGCCGCGCGCGAAACCCTATCACCCTAGCAGCACGGCGCCGGCGCGCGGCATCCGGCTGTAATCCGCCGGTAACTGTTGCCCTGGCAACAGCGGAGCAACAGGCAGCGCCCGCGGACCAGCAGAAACTGTTGGAAAAAACCTCCAAATCTTTGATTTTTCTATGGATTAGCAAACGGCACGGCTTGTGCAAACAGACCCGGCAGAGGCTTGGCGATCGCGCCAGCCACCTATCCGAACTGCCAGAGGTGCCCAGCGAGCATGTCGTTACCGCCTGTTTCCCCTCCCTCCTCCAGGCGTTCCACCCGCACCACCGAACCCGCGAGCCGCGCCACACCGATGCCGCTGGCGGAACCACCACGCTGCAAGGCTGAACCATGACCGACGAAACCGCACCCAAGGATCTTCGTGACCAGGCGCCCCGGCTACTCCCGGCACGCCTCATCGAGAACGACGCCCAGGCGTTGCAGGCCGCCCACGAGGTAGCCGGACTGGCCCGTCGCGAAGCGGCGCTACGCGACCGCGAACGACGCCTGCCCTGGCAGGAACTGGAACTCTTCACCCGCCTCGGCCTGGGCGGCATCGGCATTCCCCGCGCCCATGGCGGCGCGCAGGTTTCCCATGTGACCCTGGCCGAGGTGTTCCGTGTCATCTGTGCCGCCGACCCGGCCCTCGGACAGATTCCGCAGAACCAGTTCGGCCTGCTCAGCGTGATCGACAACGTCGCCAGCCCGGCGCAGAAACGCAAGCTGTTCCGTGGCATCCTCGACGGCCGCCGGCTGGCCAACGCCGGCCCGGAGCGCAATACCCGCCACACCCTGGAGCTGAAGGCGCGGGTCCGTCGCGACGGCGACGGCTACCGGGTCAGCGGCGAGAAGTTCTACTCCACCGGCGCCTTGTTCGCCCACTGGGTGGCGGTCAAGGCCATCGACGAGGAAGAGCGCGCGGTGATGCTCTTCGTCGAGCGCGGCGCTCCCGGCCTGCGCATCGTCGACGACTGGTCCGGCTTCGGCCAGCGCACCACCGCCAGCGGCACGGTACTGCTGGACGAGGTTCCGGTAGCCGGCGACATGCTGATCCACAACGGCCTGCTGGCTGAGATCCCGAGCCTCCAGGGCGCCGTCTCGCAACTGATCCAGGCCGCCATCGACGCCGGCATCGCCCAGGCGGCGCTGGACGACGCCCAGGCTTTCGTCCGCGAACGCAGCCGGCCCTGGATCGACGCCCAGGTCGAACGCGCCAGCGATGAGCTCTACAGCATCGCCGAGGTCGGCCGCCTGCAAATCGAGCTGCACGCCGCCAACGCCCTGCTGGAGAAGGCCGGCCAGGTCCTCGACGAAGTGGCCGCGCGGCCGGTGGACGCCGAGTCGGCGGCACGCGCCTCGATCGCCGTGGCCGAGGCCAAGGTGCTGAGCACCGAGATCAGCCTGGCCGCCAGCGAGAAGCTCTTCGAGCTGGCCGGCAGCCGTGCCACGCTCGCCGAGTTCAACCTCGACCGGCACTGGCGCAACGCCCGCACCCATACCCTGCACGACCCGGTGCGCTGGAAAGTCCACGCGGTCGGCGACTACTACCTGAACGGCGCCCGTCCGGCGCGTCACTCATGGATCTGAGGAGCGCCCGATGAGCCTCGCACACGCTACACGCGACAATCCCACGGCCGCTGCCCATCGCATCGGCAGCGACGACGAAGCCCTGGAAACGGCCCGCGAGCTGGCCGCCCTGTTCGCCCGCGAAAGCATCCAGCGCGACCGCGAGCGGCGCCTGCCGCTGGAAGAACTGGAACTGTTCTCCCGCTCCGGCCTGTGGGGCATCGCGGTGCCCCGCGAATATGGCGGGGCCGGCGTCTCGCGGGTGACCCTGGCGAAGGTGGTGGCGATCGTCAGCGCCGCCGACAGTTCCCTGGGGCAGATTCCGCAGAACCATTTCTACGCCCTCGAAGTGCTGCGGGTGAATGGCTCGCCGGCGCAGAAAGGTCGCCTGTTCGGCGCCGCCCTGGCCGGCGAGCGTTTCGGCAACGCCCTGGCCGAGATCGGCACGCGTACCGCCAGCGAGCGCCGTACCCGCCTGCGCGCCGACGGCGACGGCTACCGCCTGGACGGGCGCAAGTTCTACTGCACCGGCGCACTCTACGCGCAGCGGGTGCCGACCCTGGCGGTGGACGACGAGGGCCGCCAGCAACTGGCCTTCGTCCCGCGCGACAGCGCCGGGCTGGAAATCGTCGACGACTGGTCCGGCTTCGGTCAACGCACCACCGGCAGCGGTTCGGCGCTGTTCGACCGGGTACCGGTGGCCGCCGAGGACGTGGTCTCGTTCCAGGACGCCTTCGAGCGCCCGACCACCGTCGGCCCGCTGGCGCAGATCCTCCACGCGGCGATCGACGCCGGGATCGCCCGCGGCGCCTTCGAGGACACCCTGCGTTTCGTCCGCGAGCGCGCCCGGCCCTGGGTCGACTCCGGCGTCGACAAGGCCAGCGCCGACCCACTGACCATCCATGAGATCGGCCGCCTGGCGATCCGCCTGCACGCCGCCGAAGCGCTGCTGGAGCGTGCCGGGCGGGTGCTCGACCGGGCCACCGCCGAGCCGGACGCGGAAAGCGTGGCGGCCGCCTCGATCGCCGTCGCCGAAGCCCGCGCGCTGACCACCGAGGTCGCCCTGCTGGCCGGCAGCAAGCTGATCGAGCTTGGCGGCAGCCGCGCCTGTCTCGCCGAACTCGGTCTCGACCGCCACTGGCGCAACGCCCGCGTACACACCCTGCACGACCCGGTGCGCTGGAAGTACCACGCGGTCGGCGACTACTACCTCAACGGCCGCCTGCCGCCACGCCGCGGCACGCTCTGAACGCCGAAGGAACCGCCATGAGCAAGAAGCAGATTCTCCTAAACGCCTTCAGCATGAATTGCGTCGGCCATATCAACCACGGCCTCTGGACCCACCCGCGCGACCGCTCCAGCGACTACCGCAAACTGCGCCACTGGACCGAGCTGGCCCGGCTGCTGGAGCGCGGCCTGTTCGACGGCCTGTTCATCGCCGATATCCTCGGCGTCTACGACGTCTACCAGGGCGGCATCGAGGTGACCGCCCGCGAAGCCGTCCAGTTGCCGGTGAACGACCCGCTGATGCTGGTCTCGGCCATGGCCGGGGTCACCGAGCACCTGGGTTTCGGCGTCACCGCCAACCTCACCTACGAGGCGCCCTACCCGTTCGCCCGGCGGCTCTCGACCCTCGACCACCTGAGCGACGGGCGGATCGGCTGGAACATCGTCACCGGCTACCTGGAAAGCGCGGCCAAGGCCATGGGCCAGTCCGCGCAGATCGAGCACGACCGCCGCTACGACCGCGCCGACGAGTACCTGGAGGTCCTCTACAAGCTCTGGGAGGGCAGCTGGGAAGACGACGCGGTGCTCGCCGACCGCCAGCGACGGGTCTACGCGCGGCCGGAGAAGATCCACAAGATCCGCCACCATGGCGAGTTCTACCAGGTCGAGGGCTACCACCTCGCCGAGCCCTCGCCACAGCGCACCCCGGTGCTGTTCCAGGCCGGCTCCTCGGAGCGTGGCCTGGCCTTCGCCGCGCGCCACGCCGAATGCGTGTTCGTCTCCGGACAGACCCGCGAGGCCACCCGCCAACTGGTGCAGCGCATCCGCGCGGCGGTGGTCGGCGCCGGCCGTCGCGCCGAGGACATCAGGATCTTCATGGGCATCAACGTGATCGTCGCAGCCACCGCGGCCGAGGCCCGCGACAAGCATGCCGAGTACCGCCGCTACGCCAGCCCCGAGGCCGGCCTGGCGCACTTCGCCAGCTCCAGCGGCATCGACCTGTCGCGCTACGGACTCGACGAGCCGATCCGCTACGAGAAGAACAACGCCATCGAGTCGGTGGTGAAGAACCTCACCGTGGCGCGCACCGACTCCACCGTGCGCAAGCTCCTCGACCAGTTGGCCCTGGGCGGCCGCTACGTGACCCTGGTAGGCGACCCGCGCCAGGTCGCCGACGACCTCGAAGGCTGGATCGCCGATACCGGCCTGGACGGCTTCAACCTGACCCGCACCGTGGAGCCGGAGAGCTACGCCGACTTCATCGACCTGGTGGTGCCCGAGTTGCAGGCACGCGGCAGCTACAAGACCGCCTACGCTCCCGGCACCCTGCGGGAGAAGCTCTTCGGCGGCGGCCGCGCGCGCCTGCAGGCGGAACACGCCGGCGCCGCCTTCCGCCAGCCCCCGGCCGCGCGCCAGCGCCAGGCCTGACCCCACTTTCCCTTTCGTTCAGGAGCCCACCATGCTGAACACTCTGAAAACCCTGAGCCTGGCCGTCCTCCTCGGCAGCGGCCCGGCCCAGGCCGCCGACGCCCCGCTGAAGATCGGCACCACCGCCGCCTTCGCCCCGCCGCTGGAAGTCGCCGTGAGCGAAGCCGGCAAGCAGGGACTGAAGGTCGAACTGGTCGAGTTCAGCGACTGGAACGCCCCCAACATCACCCTCGCCCAGGGCGACATCGACGCCAACTACTTCCAGCACGTGCCCTTCCTGGAAAACGCCAACCGCGAAGGCGGCTTCCGGCTGAAGCCGTTCGCGCCGGGGATCATCAACAACGTCGGGCTCTATTCGAAGCGCTACGCCAGCCTCGCAGAGTTGCCGGAAGGCGCCAGCGTGGCCATCGCCAACGACCCGATCAATGGCGGCCGCGGCCTGCAACTGCTACAGAAGGCCGGCCTGCTGAAGCTCAGGGACGGCGTCGGCTACAAGGCGACCCTCGACGATATCGTCGACAACCCGAAGGACATCCGCATCACCGAGCTGGAGGCGGTGCAACTGGCGCGCGCCCTCGACGATTTCGACCTGGCCCAGGGCTACCCGCACTACCTGCGCCTGGCCGGGACCATCGACCCGACCCGGGCGCTGCTGTTCGACGGGATCGACAACCGGGAATACGTGATCCAGTTCGTCACCCGCGGCGACTACCAGGACCGCGACGGCCGCCTGGCGCGCTTCGTCGACATCTACCAGCATTCGCCGGTGGTCCGCGCCGCGCTGGACAAGGCCCATGGCACGCTGTACCAGCCGGGCTGGGAGTGACGACCATGACCGTTCCCCCGAGCCTGCTGCCCCTCGAACCGTTCCCGACGGCGCCCGACACGCGCGCCTCCACGCCGCACATCCGTCTCCACGGCCTGGGCAAGCGCTACCCCGGCGGGGTCCAGGCCCTGCGGGAGATCGACCTGGAAATCCGCCGCGGCGAAGTGTTCGGCATCATCGGCCGCAGCGGCGCCGGCAAGTCCTCGCTGATCCGCACCCTCAATCGCCTGGAGCGTCCCAGCGAGGGGCAGGTGCTGATCGACGATGAAGACATCGGCGGCTACGACGGCCAGCGCCTGGTCGCCCTGCGCCGACGCATCGGCATGATCTTCCAGCACTTCAACCTGATGTCGGCCAAGACCGTGCGGCAGAACATCGCCCTGCCGCTGCGGGTGGCCGGGGTGCCCCGGGCACGGATCGAGGAGCGGGTCGCCGGGCTGCTGCAACTGGTCGGCCTGGAGGAAAAACGCGACGCCTATCCGGCACAGCTCTCCGGCGGACAGAAACAGCGCGTCGGCATCGCACGCGCGCTGGTGCACCAGCCGCAGATACTGCTCTGCGACGAAGCCACCTCGGCGCTGGACCCGGAGAGCACCCAGGCGATCCTCGCGCTGCTGCGCGACATCAACCGCCGGCTGGGCCTGACCATCGTCCTGATCACCCACGAGATGGCGGTCATCCGCGAGATCTGCGACCGCGTGGTGGTCCTCGAATGCGGCCGCATCGTCGAACAGGGCGAAGTCTGGGAAGTCTTCGGCGATCCGCGCCATGCCGTCACCCGAAGCCTGCTCGGCAGCCTGCGCGCCGCCCTCCCGGCCGACCTCCAGGCGCGCCTGCGCCAGGCTCCCGGCGGCGGCGACCCGGTGCTGCTCGATCTCCAGTACACCGGCGCCAGCCGACGGGTGCCGGACCTGCTGGCCATCGCCAAGGCCATCGGCCAGCGCGTCGACCTGCTCCACGGCGGCATAGAGCGGATCCAGGGCCGCGCCCTGGGGCGCCTGCTGCTACAGGTCGGCGCGCCGCCCGGCGAGCTTCCCGGCGTGCTGGCGAAGGCCGCGCTGGTGGCGGACAAGGTGGAGGTGCTCGGCCATGTCGCCCATGCTTGAACGGCTCTGGCAAGGTTTCCTCGATACGCTGCTGATGATCGGCGCGTCCTCCGCCATCGTCCTGCTGGTGGGTATCCCGCTGGCCCTGGTGCTGGTCACCACCGGGCCGGGCGGGATCTTCGAGGCGCGCCTGCTCAATCGCATCCTGGGCGCTGTGGTCAACGTGCTGCGCTCGGTACCCTTCCTGATCCTGATGGTGGCGCTGATTCCCTTTACCCGGATGATCGTCGGCACCAGCTATGGAGTCTGGGCCGCGGTGGTGCCGCTGACCATCGCCGCCACGCCGTTCTTCGCGCGGATCGCCGAGGTCAGCCTGCGCGAAGTCGACCACGGCCTGGTGGAGGCGGCCCAGGCGATGGGCTGCGAACGCCGCCACATCATCTGCAACGTACTGTTGCCGGAGGCGCGACCGGGCATCGTCGGCGGCTTCACCATCACCCTGGTGACCATGATCAATTCCTCGGCCATGGCCGGCGCGATCGGTGCCGGCGGCCTCGGCGACCTGGCCTACCGCTACGGCTACCAGCGCTTCGACACCCAGGTGATGCTCACCGTGATCATCGTCCTTGTGCTGCTGGTCACGTTGATCCAGTTCGGCGGCGACCGCCTGGCCCGCCTGCTGAACAAACGCCTGTAGAATCCGCCCTCCCGGCCCGGGAGGGCTGGCGCTTTGCCGAGGGCGACAGGAACGAGCGTCGCCGCGACAGCGCATCTTTCCCCGCGCCGGACAGACCTGTATCTGTCGTCCTCCGGTCATCCGGCGACGCCAGACTGGTCGGCAATCCCGTGAAAAAGAAAGAAGGAAAGGCGCCTCATGCGGCAAAGATTCTGGCAAGGAACATTCAAGACCCTGGGCCTCCTCGGCCTGACGGCGGGGCTCGCCGCCCAGGCCGCGGAGCCGTCCGGCAAGGCCCTCAGCGCCGCCGCCGGCGTGCCCTGGCCGGCGGTCATCGCCCACCGCGGCGCCTCGTACGACGCCCCCGAGGAAACCGCCGCGGCCTACCTGCTGGCCCGCGACCTCGGCGCCGACTACCTGGAAGCCGACGTGCAGCGCAGCCGCGACGGCGTGCTGGTCGCCCTCCACGACGACACCCTGGAGCGCACCACCGACGTCGCCGAGGTCTTCCCGGAGCGCGCCAAGGACCCGGTGAGCAGCTTCACTCTCGCCGAACTCAAGCGCCTGGACGCCGGCTCCTGGTTCAATCGCGCCTTCCCCGAGCGCGCCCGGCCCGGCTTCGTCGGCCTGCGCATCCTCACCCTCGACGAGATGCTCGACATCGCCGAGGGCGGCGCCAACAAGCCGGGCCTGTACCTGGAGACCAAGGTACCGGCGCAATTCCCCGGCATCGAAGACGACCTGCGCAAGCTGCTGGAACGCCGCGGCTGGCTGCAACCCCGCGAGCGCGCCGCCGCCGGGCATGTCGACGTGGCCCACGGCAATGGCCGGGTGATCCTGCAGACCTTCGAGAAGAGCAGCCTGGAGCTGCTGCAAGAAAGCATGCCGCAAGTGCCGAAGATTCTCCTGCTGTGGCTCGGCGACGGTTACCTGGAAGCCCGTTCGCCAGTGACCTTCAAGGAATCCGGGGAAACCGACAAGGCGGCCTTCTACGCCAGGCAGGAAGTGAAGTCCGAAGCCGAGTTCGGCGCCTGGCTGGACTGGGCCAAGGCCCACGGCGCGCTGGGCACCGGGCCCTCGGCGACCCTCAGCGAACGCGGCGAACAGAGCTACGCCGACCTGGTGAAACCCTGGATGAACCGCATGACCCACGCGCGCGGGTTGTTCATCCATGCCTACTCGGTGGACTCGGCGGAAGACTTCAAGGCCCTAGGCGCGGCCGGCGTCGACGGTTTCTTCACCAACCGCACCTCGGAACTGCTGAAGTTCCAGGGCCGCCCGGCGGCGCAAGACATGGACGCGCTGCTGCGCCGGCACGGCTACTGAGCCTCGGCCTGGCCGGCGGATGAGCGCGGGCGGCCATCCGCAGTTCCCGCTTCGGCGGCGCGGCGCTAGCCGGCGCTGTCGCTGCCGAAGCGTGCCAGCTGCATCTCGCGCAGCCGGCTGAGGGTGCGACGGAAGGCGAAGGCCAGGTAGCCCTCGGTATAAAGTGCCTCCAACGGCACCCTGGCCTCCAGGTAGAGCGGCACCTTGCGGTCGTAGCATTCGTCCACCAGGGCGATGAAGCGCCGCACGCCGTCGTCGTGCACCGACAACTGCGGCAATTCGCGATCACCCGCCTCCACCAGTTGCGCGCCGTCCTCGGTGCCACGGGCTATGCGGCCTTCGCGCTGGCTGGCGCTCAGGCACGGCAGGTCGTCCATCAGGATCGCCCGGTAGCGGTCGCAAAGGCCGATGAAGTCCAGTGCCGACAGCGGCGCCTCGCAGAGCTGCGCATAGCTGCACCAGAGCACCGATTCGCTGTGCCGGTGCACCGCCAGCGGGCGGTGCCCCAGTTCGATGGGCTGCGTGGATGCCGCTTCGCCGGCACTCAGGCGCGCGAAGAGTTCGGCGAAACCGCTCGCCTGCCCCGCCTCCACCACCCAGTAGCGTTGCTCGGCCCGGCCGGGATGCAGGCGGTGGTCCTGGCCGCCATCCACCGCGACCACCGCCATGTGCCGCTGGATCGCCTCGATCGCCGGGAGGAAGCGTTCGCGGTTGAAACCGTCGGCGTACAACTGCTCCGGTGGCTGGTTGGAAGTGGCCACCAGCACCACGCCCTCCTCGAACATGATGCGCAGCAGGCTGCCGAGCAGGATGGCGTCGCCGATATCGCTGACGAACAGCTCGTCGAAGCACAGCACCCGCACGTCCCGCGCCAACTCGCGGGCCAGGGCGCGCAACGGGTCGGCTGTACCGGTCAGTTCGAACTGGCGCTGGTGCACCCATTGCATGAAGTGGTGGAAGTGCTGGCGCCGCGCGGGCACGCGCAGGCACTGGTAGAAGTGGTCCATCAGCCAGGTCTTGCCGCGTCCTACCGGTCCCCACAGGTAGACGCCCTGGATCGCGCCGTGGCGGTGCGGCTCGTGCAGGGCCTGGAAACAACGCTCCAGCGCCTCGGCTGCGCGCCGCTGCGCCTCGTCGGGAGCGAAACCGCGCTGTTCCACGGCCTGACGATAGGCGGCGAGCGGCGACATGGCCGGCAGATCGGGAGAGGTATCGGGCATCGGGCGGTTCCACCTGGCGCAGAGCGCGGAGCCAGACGCTCCGCAAAGCGCCGAGTCTACTGCGCCCGGCTGGGTTTGGGCGAATGCCGCAGCGCCGGCACGGCGGATAGTCGCGGGAGGTTGGCCGAATAACCGCTTGCGCTTACCCGCCGCGATCCCGAGCGCCTGAACTCAGATCGACAACCGCACCGCCCGCTCGCCATCGATCCGCTGGCCACCGCGCTTGTTCACCACCAGTTCGCCGATGGCGATCAGCCGCGTGCGCGTGACGTTGCGGCTGAGTCCCAGCAGGTTGGCGGTATGCACCTGGTTGCCGTGGCAGAAACGGTACGCCGCGCGCAGCAGGGCATCTTCGACCCGCCCATGGAGGTTCTCGCCCTGCTCTTCGAACAGACGCTGGAAAGCCTGCTGCAACAAGTGCTCGGCGGCGCCGCTCGCCGGGCCCCCGCGCGCCAGCTCCTCGCCACGCTCCAGGCGCAGGTTGGACAGGTGCAGGTCATCCGCGCGGATCAGCCCGTCGCGGCAGATCAGCAAGGTATGGTGGATGACGTTCTCCAGCTCGCGGATGTTCCCCGGCCAGGAATAGGCACGCAACTTCTGCGCCGCCTCCGGGCTCAACTGGCTCTGGCCGTAGCCCAGGCGACGGCTGTATTCGGCGATGAAGTGGCGGGTCAGCGGCAGGATGTCGCCGGGTCGCTCGCGCAACGGCGACAGTTCGAGACTGACGACATTGAGCCGGTAGTACAGGTCCTCGCGGAAGTGCCCGGCATTGATCGCCCGCTCCAGTTGCACGTTGGTCGCCGCCAGCACGCGCACGTCGATGGGGATGCTCTTGCGCGACCCCAGGCGCACCACCTCGCGCTCCTGCAACACGCGCAGCAACTTGACCTGGATCGGCATCGGCAGGTCGCCGATCTCGTCGAGGAACAGGGTGCCGCCGTTGGCCTCCTCGAACCAGCCGGCCTTGGCCGCCAGGGCGCCGGTGAAGGCACCCTTCTCGTGGCCGAACAGCTCGGCTTCCACCAGTGACTCGGAGAAGGCCCCGCAGTTGACCGCCACGAACGGGCCGTTGCGCCGCGCGCTGAGGTTGTGGATATGCCGCGCCACCAGTTCCTTGCCGGTGCCGGTCTCGCCGATCACCAGCACGCTGGCCTCGCTCGGCGCCACCTGGCGCAGGTGTTCGAGCAGGGCCTGGGACTTCGGATCCTCGAAGACCTGGGCGGTGGCGCGGATCGAGGTCGCCAGGTTCGGCGAACGTGGCAGCGTCAGCAGCCGGTCGGGAGTACGGGTAGAAGCGTTCATGAGTAGAAGGTCGGTTGCGGCGGTGACTGGTTCAGCGCCCAGTCGCCCAGCTCGCGGATCTTGTAGTCCAGCGGGTCGTGCAGGGTCTGGGTGCGCAGGTTGCGCCAGTAGCGGTCCAGGCGCAGGGCGGCGTGAGTGGAGCGGGCGCCGGTGACTTCGAACATGCGGTTGCACAGGTCGAGGCCGTTGCGCGTCGCGGCGACCTTGGCGGCGGCGATGGCCAGGGCCAACTGGCCGCGCTCGCTGGCGTCCAGCGCCGGGCCCTTGGACCAGGCGGCGTCGAGGCGCTGCGCGGCGCGCTCGACCAGCGCCCGGGTGCTTTCCAGGCCGACCCAGAATTCGCCGTAGCGCGCCAGCACATAGGGGTCGGCATTGGCCTCGGCGACCTCGGAGCGGAACCACGGTCGCGCTTCGCGCAGGGTGTACTGGCGAGCCTCCTCGAAGGCGCCTTCGGCGATGCCGAGGAACACCTCGGTGAAGATCAACTGGGCGATCAGCGGCCGCAGGCAGGCGAACGGCGTGCTCAGCGGCCCGGGATCGAGCAGCAACTCGCTCTCCTCCACCCGCACCCGCTCGAAGATCGCGCTGCCGCTGTCGGTCTGCCGCTGGCCCATGTTGTCCCAATCCTGGCCCAGGCTGATACCGCTGCGCGCGGTGGGGATGGCGGCAATCAGCAGCGCCCCGCCCTCGCCGTCCAGTGCCGAGGCGATGAGCATCTCCGAATCGCGGGCGCCGGAGCAGAAGCTCTTCTTCCCGGAGAACTCGCGCCAGCCGTCGAAGCGCCGGGCCACGGTACGGTTGTCCAGCGGGTTCAGCGCGTTGCCCCAGAACCAGCGGTTGCGCGCGGTCAGCTCGAACCACGGCTGCCATTGCTCGGGCCGCGAGAACAGGCGCACGGTGGCCAGCATCAGGTGCTGGAAGCCATAGACGTGGGCGATCGAGCTGTCGACCCGGGCCAGTTCGCGCACGGTTTGCAGGGTTTCGCTCCAGCTCGCCCCCAGGCCGCCGTATTCGCGCGGGATGATCAGCGACAACAGGCCGCTGCGGCGCAACGCGTCGCGCTCGGCCTTCGGGGTACCGCCGGCGACGTCGCGCTCGGCGGCGTTCTCGGCGAAATCGGCGGCCAGGCGCCGGGCGATCTGCAACGGCGTTTGCGCCTCGGGGCGGGTCTTCGCATTCACAGGGGGTTTCTCCTCGGGGGCCCGGCTGCTCAAGCGCCGGCGCGAGCCGGCAGCACGTCGTTGGCGATCATTTCGCCGAACGGCCCGGTCAGGTTGGTCAGCCCACGGCCGGCCAGGCTGGCGTAGGGTTCGGGCAGCAGCGGGAAGACCAGTTCGGCGAAGCGGTAGGCCTCTTCCAGGTGCGGATAGCCGGAGAAGATGAAGCTGTCGATGCCGAGCTCGGCGTATTCCCCGATGCGCTCCGCCACCTGCCGCGGATCGCCGACCAGCGCGGTGCCGGCGCCGCCGCGCACCAGGCCGACCCCGGCCCAGAGGTTCGGCTGGATCTCCAGGCGATCGCGGCGGCCGCCGTGCAGCGCGGCCATGCGTCGCTGGCCTTCGGAGTCGAAACGGGCGAAGGACTGCTGCGCGGCGGCGATGGTCTCGTCGGAGATGTGTTCGATCAGCCTGTCCGCGGCGCGCCAGGCTTCTTCGGCGGTTTCGCGGACGATCACATGCAGGCGGATGCCGAACTTCACCGTACGCCCATGGCGAGCCGCTCGCTGGCGCACGTCGGCGATTTTCGCCGCCACCGCCGGCAACGGCTCGCCCCAGGTCAGGTAGACGTCCACCTGTTCGCCGGCCAGTTCGTGGGCGGCCTCCGAGGAACCGCCGAAGTACAGCGGCGGATACGGCCGTTGCAGCGGCGGATAGAGCGCCTTGGCGTTCTCCACGTGGATGTGCTTGCCGTGGAAGTCCACCGCCTCGCCCTGCAGGACGCGCCGCCAGACCCGAAGGAACTCGTCGGTGACCTCGTAGCGCTCGGCGTGGCCGAGATGGATGCCGTCGCCGCGGTTCTCGTCGGGATCGCCGCCGGTGACCACGTTGATCAGCAGGCGCCCGCCAGACAGGCGGTCGAGGGTCGCCGCCATCCGCGCCGAGACGGTCGGCGAAACGATTCCCGGACGGATCGCCACCAGGAAGCGCAGGCGCTCGGTCAGCGGCGCCAGCGCCGAGGCCACCACCCAGGAGTCCTCGCAGGAGCGTCCGGTGGGGATCAGCACGCCGTGATAGCCAAGGCTGTCGGCCGCCTGTGCCACCTGCTTCAGGTAAGGCAGCGAGACCGGCCGCGCGCCCTGGCTGGTGCCGAGGAAGTGGCCATCGCCGTGGGTCGGGAGGAACCAGAACACGTTCATCGGCGCACCTCAGGCGATCTTCAACAGTTCGGAGCGTCCGCCGAACAGCGGCGCGGCGCGCTCGGCGGCGAGGCGGATGCGCGCCTTCAGCGGCTCGCTGACGATCCGGTAGTTGTCGAAGTCGGCCTCGCTGGCGTAGACCCCGATGGGCAGGGTGATCGCCTGGAAGAAGCTGAACAGCGGGCGCAACTGGTGGTCGAGGACCAGCGCGTGGCGCTCGGTGCCGCCAGTGGCGGCGAGCAGCACCGGGGTGTCGATCAAGGCGTTGAGGTCGATCAGGTCGAACAGGTGCTTGAGCAGGCCCGGATAGGAGCCACGGTAGACCGGCGAGGCGACCAGCAGCAGGTCGGCGCTTTCGATCTCGTCGAGCACCGCCTGCAGTTCCGCCGGCGCCTGGTTGCGCGCCAGGGTAGCGCCCAGCGGCGCGGCGATGTCGGTCAGCTCGATGACCCGGCTGTCGATCGGCAACGACTGGCCAAGCTCGGCGATCAGGGCCTGGGTGAGAACCAGGGTGCGGGACGGGCGATAGGTGCCGCCGGAGACGGCGACGACTTTGAAGGGGCTGGTCATGGGATTTCCCTGTGGACTGTTGCGCTAGGTGCAGTGCCCTGGAGCAAGGGCCGTACCAACGGGGAAATGTGCATTTTCCGGGCAGTTGCGGCGGGTTTCCGGCCTCGGCCTGTCAGCCACGCAACAGCGCTGCTGTCCGACTGTTGCCCGGGCAACAGTTCAGTTCAGCTTGTAGGCCTGGAGCAGGAATATCTGGAATGCCCGCGCCGAATGCTGGTCGCCCGGCGGCAGAACGAACGGCGGCAGGCGCCCCTTGCGGCGCTTGACGTCGGCCCAGCGCTGGCCATTGCGCGAATGGAACTGGCAGAACGGCTGGTCGCCCAGGTAGAACACCCCCGGCCGCGGCTCGCGGATGCGCGGCCAGCGGCGCAGGCAATCCAGCAGCGGGCCTAGGTCGGCGAGTTGTTCCGGCGAACAGTACGGCATGCAGCGATCCTCTTCGCCGGGTCGGGAAACCAAGGTTGCTGTGACTGGAGGACCGGGCGGACTCGGCGCGGCCGGGAAAGCGGCTACCGGGAGCGAGCGACACAGGCGAGCGGAGCGAGGCATGGCGACGTCCCTGGTCCGGCCAACGAGATTCACCGCTCCGTTGTAGAACAGCCGCCGTCCGGGTTCTTGCCGGTTTTGTGGGGGAATTGTGAAAGACTGTAAAGCGCCACGCTCACTTGCCCACCAGCGAGACCACGTTGTGTCGTGGCGAGGTTTCCAGCTCGCCGATCTTCTCCAGGCGGGCGCGCACGATGTTGCGGCTGATCCCCAGCAGGCGTCCGGTCTGCAACTGGTTGCCGTGGCAGAAGCGATAGGCGGCACGGAACACGGTTTCCTCGATGTGCTCATAGAGATCCTCGCGGTTTTCCTCGAACAGCGCCTGCAGCGCCGCCTCCAACGCCGAGCCGGCGGCGCTTTCGGGAGCGCGGCGCAAGCCGTTCGGCTCCTGGCGCGCACGCATGTCGATGAGGTGCAGGTCGGCCGGCTGGATCAGACGGTTGCGGCAGACCAGCAGCGCGTGGTGGATGGCGTTCTCCAGCTCGCGGATATTGCCCGCCCAGGAATGCCCGAGCAGCTTGCGCTCGGCTTCCGGGCTCAGGCTCGCGCTGGTGTAGCCGAGGCGCCGGCAGTGCTCGACGATGAAGTACTCGGCCAGCGGCAGGATATCGCCGCGGCGCTCGCGCAACGGCGGCAGTTGGATGGTCGCCACGTGCAGGCGGTAGAACAGGTCCTCGCGGAAGTGTCCGGCGACCACCGCGTCAGCCAGGTCGACGTTGGTCGCCGCCACCAGCCGCACGTCGATGGGGATCGGCCGGCGCGAACCGAGCCGCACCACCTCGCGTTCCTGCAGCACGCGCAGCAGCTTGACCTGGATGCTCGGCGGCAGGTCGCCGATCTCGTCGAGGAACAGGGTGCCGCCGTTGGCTGCCTCGAACCAGCCGGCCTTGCTCTGCAACGCACCGGTAAAGGCGCCCTTCTCGTGACCGAACAGCTCGCTCTCCACCAGGCTCTCGGCGAAAGCACCGCAGTTGACCGCGACGAACGGGCCGCCGTTGCGTCCGCTGAGGGCGTGGATATGGCGCGCCACCAGCTCCTTGCCGGTGCCGGTCTCGCCGATGACCAGCGCGCTGGCCTCGCTGGGCGCCAGGCGCTCGATGCGCTCCAGCAGCTCGCGGGAACGGGGGTCGTTGAACACCAGCACGGTGGCGCGCACCGATTTGGTCAGCTCGCGGGCGTGGGGATGGGTGATGACGGACATGCTGGGTTCCGAGCCGGGGAATGTGCGCCCATCTTGCCCCAGGAACCCATAGATTAAAAAATTCTGAATTCGTATTTATATATTCGAATAAAAAATATAACCCCGCTCATTAGGGCAGTACGCCAAGCAGCGACCAGACCCGGCGCGCCTCCGAGTCCGCATTGATCAGCTCCGCCAGCAACTCGCTCAGCGGCTTGTTGCCCCACTCCACCGCGCGCTTGATCAGGTAGGGAACCGGGCTGTGCGGCTCGGTGCGCGCCAGGTAGTCAGCGATCAGCAGCAATTGCCGGTAGGCGTCCTCGCGACTGGTCGGCGCGCCAGCCGGCCCGCTCGGCGCGCTCGCCGGGACGCTTTCCTCGCCGTCCGCGTCGCCTTCGGCGGCGTCCGCCTCCGCGACCGGGGGCTGTTCTTCGGACAGCGGCGCTTGCGGGTGCATGGCGATGAACTCCTTGAGCAAGGCCAGCCATTGCGCGATGACCTCGCGCAATGGCTGGCAACTGGGGGCGAGTTCGCCCAGGCAGCGGTCGCACCACTGTTCCAGGCGCTGTAGTTGCTGCTGGCAGGCGAGCAGGCTGGCCTGCTTGCGCTGCCATTGCACCAGGGGCTCCGCGCGCAACGCTTCGTCTAGCTTCTTCTGCTGAAGTTGCGCCGCTTCCAGCGCCGCCTTGGCGCTCTTGCTGTCGCCGCTGGCGACCTGCTGGCGCTGCAACCTCTGCCAGGCATAGAGGGTGATCTCGGCGAACGCGCCCTGCCCCATCAGCGGCAGGCGCGTGTGCAGCAGCTCGGCATAGCGGCGCAACAGCCAGTCGATGGGCGACACCCGCCACGACTGGTCGCCGTCCTGGGCTTGCGGATGCACCTCCTCGGGGTAGCGCTCGCAGAGTTCCGCCAGCAGCACCAGCGCGCGCTGCAATCCGCCCAGCCCGCCGCGTTGCAGCCAGGCCTCGCCGAGCCAGGCGGCGAGCATCAGGTCCTTGCTGCGCCGCTGCAACAGTTCGCTGGCCAACTGCTCCACCGCGGCCCAGTCGGCGCGCTTGGCCTCCGCTTGCCAGACGCCGGTCGGCAGGCTGCTGTCGTCCTCCCGGCGCAACTCGCGCAGGCGGTCGTAGTCCGGGTCGTAGCGCAGGCTGGGGCCGCACGGCTGTCCGGGGTCGATCGGTTCGAGCAGCACTTCCAGGGACAGGGCGTTGCCGGAAAGAGGCAGGGTCATGGGGTACCTCCGGTGCTGGCGACGGTGGCCGGCAACAGCGTCGCGAACGGCGATTGCGGCGCGCGCACCGGCAGCGGCTGGATGGACAGCGGGGTCTTGCCGCCCAGGCTCATCAACGACAGGCGGAGGAACATCCGCGCCTCGTTTTCCGGGCTGTAGGGCGCATACACCGGCAGTTGCAGGACCAGCGGAAACTCCGTGTAGTCGACGTTCGGCGGGCGCTGCCGGGAGAAGTGCGCGCGCATCATGCGCAACAGCGCCCAGGAGCCCTGGTAGCTCCAGCCGGCCTCGAGGTCGGCCACCGCCAGGCTGGCCTGGCGCGGGTCGTCTGCCGGACGCTGCGAGCCGTTCTTCGCCCAGCGCAGCATGATTTTCAGCGGATCGCCGACATTCCAGGTCAGGCCCTTGTCCTGCGCGCCGGGGAAACGGCTTTCCTGGTCGCCCGAGTACAGGCTCCAGGCGATCACCTGGTCGGCGCCGCGTTCCAGGCTGCGGTCGCTGCGCCAGTCGATGTCCAGGGCGACGCCGAGCAGGCCCGACTTGTCGCGCTCGAACAGCGGGCCGAGCCAGCGCTGCGCCTGCTCCAGGCGGCGGACGAAGTCCTCGGCGGCCGGCAGGTCCGGCGAGCGAACCTGGGCCAGCCCTTCGCGCACCTGCGGCAAGCGCGTCTCCATCAGTTTCAGCAGGTGCCGCACCCGCCCCGGCTCGGCATCGGCCGCTTCCAGGCTGTAGGCGAACGGGAAGCGTCCGGCGAGGTACTGGTTGAAGTAGTCGGCGAGGTCCTTCCAGGCCTGCGCCGCCTGCTGCTGTTGCAACGACTGGCAGCGCCCGAGCGCGCCCTGGCGCAGGTCCACCAGGCGCGTCGCCAGGTCGCTGCGGCTGGACGGCAGGAGCACGCCGTTGAGAATGTCGGCGCAACTGCCGATGTCCATCTGGTTGAAATCGTTACCCACCAGCTTCGCCAACTGCGCCGCGGTGCTCGCCGGGTTGTCGGCCTTGAATTTCTGCAGTTCGGCGTTGAGCGCGCTGAAGCGCACGAACGCGTTGTAGTCGGCGGTGGCCAGGCTGGATTGCTGCGCCTGCAACCACTCCAGCGCCGGGGCGTGGCGTTCGGCGACGGTCGCCATGGCATTGAACTGGCTGTTCAGGCTTTGCTTCAGCTCGGCACTGTCCTGGGCGCGGAACATCTGCAGGCCGAAATTCGGCGCGCCCGACCAGCGGCTGAAATCGACCGGCTCGCGCAGCACCGCCTGCTCGTCGATGTCGCGCAGGGCCTGGCCGATATCGGCCACGGCCAGCGCGTTGAGGCTGAGCAGCAGGCGCGCGCCGGCCTGCAGGTCCTGCAACTCCAGCAGCGCCGCCTGCAACACCTGGACCTGCTTGACCTGCACGTCGAAACGCGAGGCATTGCGACTGGCCAGGCTACGACTGCGCGGCCCGAGGCTTTGCCACATGGCCTCGGTCGCCGCGCTGGCGGCGGCGTGCAGGACCGAATAGCGATAGCGCGGGTTGAGCGATGGCAGGGTGCTCTCGTAGTAGCCGGTGAAGTCGTTGAAGAAGCTCAACGCCTGAGTCACGCCGATATCGTCGATGCTCAGCAAGGAGTGATCCGCCAGTGTCTTGTCCGCCAGGGCCACGGAGACGAAGTCCTTGGTCTTCAGGTCATCGATGGCGCGTTTCAGACCGAGCAGGTCATCGGCCAGCTTGAGCGTCGCCCCCTGTTTCACCAGCAGGCCGTCGCCGGCAGCCTCCGGAGGCGCGATCCATTCGCTGCGAAACTGCTGCTGCAACTGCACGGTGAGGTTCTGCAGTTCCTCCACGCGGTTTCCCAGCAAGCTGCTTTGCTGGGCGCTCTTGAGCAGGTTCTGGTAGCCAGGGACGAGATCCTGGCCGACGCCATTGCCCCAGATCAGGTTGATGCGGTTGACCTGTTGCTGCAGGTGGTTGATCAATTCGCCGATCCCCAGCAACTGGGCCGCCGTGGCGTCTCGTTCCTGGCCGAGCTGCGCGAGTTCCTGGGTCAGGGCATTGCCGGTGCGTTCCAGGCTGTCGGTGAGGAAGTAGGCGTTCAGCCAGCGTGCCATCAGGTCATGGAAGTTATCCGCCGCCGTGGCGGCGACCCGGCCCAGGTCGAGGGCGGCGAGATCGGCCGGACGCTCGGCGAACAGCGTGCGGTTGTAATAGGCCAGGCGCGCCAGGCTGCCGGCGTTGTAGCTGCTGCCCAAGGCATCGTTACTCAGTTGCAGAAGGTCGTCGAGCGGCGTCCTGCGGTTGTCGATGGCCTGGGCGAACAAGCGATTGTGGCGCTCCAGCGTAGTGGCGCGGGCGACCAGGTCCTTCGCCGCCAGGTAGTCCTTCCACTGGCTGGGGTCGTCGCCCTCCTTCAGGCCGGGTTGGCCATCGCTGCGGATCGCCCGCAGGTCGCTCGCCTCGCCTTCCAGCAGGCTGCGCAGCGGTCGCACCAGCAGGCGCTCGGAAACGCGGCGATACGCGTTGTCGATACGTGCATCCAGGGAGGAAAACCAGGAACTGGGAAACGCCAGCGAAGTGAAGCGCCAGCGCGGCGCCTGTGACACCAGTTGCCACCAGGCCTGGACGTTCTGCCGGACCTGGGCGGCGCGCCGAGTGTCGTCGTCGAGCGGCTGGTAGCGCTCACTGGCGCCATGCAGCAGTTGCGACAGTTCACCGGCGTCGCGCAGCGCGTCGCGCCAGACCCAGGTCATCAGGCCGCCCCAGAGCAGGCACAGGCACAACGCGGCGAGGCCGATCCCGCGCTGCCAGCGCTGACGCAGCTGGAGGATGCGCGGCACCGCCTGGGCCAGGCCTTCCTCGGCAAGGATCCGCCGTGCCCACAGTTGGCTGGCGAAGCTGCTGCGCCGACGCGGCGCGTCGACCGCCGGCAGGACTTCGTCGGCTGCCGCGCCCGCCGCCTCGCTGCCGCTCAGGTAGAGACCGCGAAAGCGCGGCGCCTCGCCCCTGGCGTTGCCCTGGAAGACCGGTTCGAGCAGCGCCTGCAACGAACCGCGGAGACTTTCCAGGCGTGGCGGCAGGCAATACAGCTCATTGTCCACCTGGCCGCGCAAGGTACCGAGTTCGACGATCGACTCGGTCAGGGTGGCGGTGATTTCCTCCAGCGCCTGCTCGCACCAGCGCGACTGCCAGGCCGCTTCGGCGGCGAACGGCGAGGACCAGCCGAGGGCGCGCTCGCGCGCCTCCTCGGGCAGCGCCGCGAGAAGTTCCTGGAAACCCGGCAGGTCTTCCAGGCCAGTGATCACCACGTAAACCGGCAGGCTCAGGCCAAGGCGCTGGGTCAGTTCCACGTAGCGACGGCGCGCGGCGAGGCCGAGGTTGGCCGCCTGCTCGCCATCCTGCAGCCGCGCCAGCGGAATGTTCCAGACCACTCCGTCCAGCGCGCGCCTGCCGCGCAGGCGCAGGAACAGACGCAACAGGCGCAGCCAGGCGCCGCTTTGCCGGCGCAGGCCCTCGTCGGGCAGGAAAACCGACTCGGGCACCAGCAGGATCGCCCCCTCGCCGTCCGACCACCAGCGGCCGAACCAGGCCGGGCGCGCCACCGGCAGCAGGCGCCAGGTGGCGCACAACTGCTCGCCCTCGGTCTCGTTGCCGAGCATCAGCAGCCACGGCGCTTCGTAGCGGCCCTGCCAGCCCTGCTCGCGCTCCATCTGCCGGACCGCCGCGTAGAAGCTGCGGATCTCCGTACCACCGCGGGTTCGCCACCACCAGCCCAGCGCCCCCAGCAGCAGCGCCAGCAGCACCAGGAGGAGAACCAGCATGAACAGGGTCGCGCCGCTCATGGCGCCTGCTCCGCATCGGCCAGGTGGGTCACCGCCGCCATTTCGTGCTGGATGTCGCGCCAGAACAGGTGTCCGATACCGCTCATCAACAGCACCAGCCCGAGCACCGCCAGGCCCAGGCGGAAGCCGTCCGGCAGCGCTGCGCGCACCGGCAGACGCCGTGGCGGCGCAGCGGCGGGCTGCTCAAGGCGACGGCCGAGGTCGGCGGCGTCCGCCTCGCGCTGCCAGGCGAAGGCGAACAACGCCTGCCGCCACTTCTCGTGCAGCGCCTCGCCGCGCGGCCCGCGCAGGCGACCGCGGAAGCCGAGGATCAGGCATTGCAGGTAGACGTTGGCCAGGTCGCGACTGGCCGGGGCGCGTTCGTCGAGCAGGCGCTTGATCGCCAGCGGCAGGTATTCGCCCGCCTGGCGACTGCCGTAGAGATGCGACTCCAGCGGTTTGTCCTGCCAGGCGCCCTGCCCCGGCCAGGCGCTGAAGACCAGGGTCTCGTCGACCAGGGCGACGAAGGCATAGACCATCGCCTTGACCTGCACGCCCGCCGCGTCGCCGACGCTGGCGAAGGCGCTGCGCCACAGACGCCGGGTGATGCGGGTGGACAGTTCGAGGGCGCGCTCGACCATCCGTGGCACATCCTGGGCGTCCCGGTCGAGGGCGCCCCAGGCCTCCAGCCATTCCTGCCAGGCCTGGCGGAATGCCGTGCTGAGCGGCTGCTCCTGGTACGCCTGGGAAAAAGGCCCTGCACTCCCTTCGGGCATTGGCGGCTCCTTCCTGTCTAGGTGTTGTCGCTGCCGTCGGCGACGAACAGCACGATCTGCCAGGGACTGCTGGCGACCCCGCTGACCGGCGCGACGATGCGCAGCGGCTGGCCGGCATCGAACCAGTCGCCGGCACCCTGCACGACGAACAAACGGGTGTCGTCGCCAACGCTGTAGGCCACCTGTTCCTGGCGATTCATCGGCTGCCGCGCCAGTCCGCTCATGCGTTGCCGGGCGAGCAACGGCAGGTGCGGGTCGGAGGCGACGATGGCGCGCTCCAGCCAGTCAGCCGCCGCCTGTTCGCCGGCGCCGGCGGGCATCCGCAGGCCGACCACCAGGCGCTGACGCGGCGCCGGATCGGGCAGGCGCACGGAAAATACCTGTTCCTCCTGCTCGAACGGCAGGCAGCGGTAGCCCGCGCGGATCGACTCGATGGCGCGCTCCAACCAGTCCAGCAGCGGCTCGTAGCCACGCCGCAGGTCGAGGAAGTCGAGCGCTTCGAAGGCCGGCACGCCGGCCAGCGGATCGAGCGCCGCCCAGGCACCGGCCAGGCCCAGCAGGCTGCCGTGCAGGGCCAGCGGCGAGGCCGTACGGCTTGCCAGCAGGCCTTCGACCTCCGGCAGGCGGGTCCAGAGCGCGGCAAGCTGGCGACGGATTTCCACCGCGTCGTCCTGGTTGCCCGCCTGCTGCGCCAGGCGCAGGCGCCCGCCGAGGAACAGCGCCTTCTCCCGGGCCCGCGCGCAGAGTGACTGCACGCGTCTGCCCAGGGGCGACTCCGGCAGGATCAGTGGCGTCGGCGGGACGTAGGGCAGGCTGACGTAGGCGCCGCCCTCCTTCGCCACGCGCAGCAACGGCAGGCACACGGAGTCGGCCTTGCCGTCGTCGCCGACCAGCCGCAGCGACGCTCGCCAGACGGTGATCGGCTCGGGGTGCTCGCCGCTGGCCAGGTCCGGCAGCGGCGCGCCGACCCGCGATTGCAGACGGCCCTTCAGCGGCAGCAACTGACCCGCCCGCCACAGCGGACTGACCGCCAGGTGGACGTTCAGCAGCGGCCCTTCGGCGGCCGCCAGCGCTGTCTCCAGATCGAACTCCAGCGGCGCGTCGACACCAGCCTGCACGCTCACCGGCAGGCCGTCGGGCAGGATCGCTTCGAGGTGCAGGACCCGCACTTGGCCGGCGCACAACGCCGAGGGGTCCAGTTCCAGGGCGGTCACTCCCCAGAACCAAGGGTTGCAGGCCTGTCCGATGCGCGCCGCCAGCGCCTCGGCACGCAATCCCTGCAACTGGAAATGCTGGGGAAGCAGTTGCATCCCTTCGTGCCAGCACACCGCGTCAGGCAGAACACTCATACGACTCCCCTTCGACGTCCTACGTTGTCGTGCACGACGGTCGCTCGCCTGCCCCTCCGCTAACGCGTGGCGGGATCGTTGACCAGTCGCATTTCCCGGGTATCCAGACGCAGCCAGACGCGCTGCTGCTGGTCGAGGCGCAAGCGGTGCGCGCCGGGTGTGTTATAGCCGGCGAAGACCAAAAGTCCAGTTGCGCGGTCGCCGCGCAAGGGGAAGGACTCCGACTCGATGAACTGCCCCGGGACCAGCTCCAGGCTCCATACCGCGAACTGCTGCCGGTAGTCGCGGCGGTACTGCTCGCGATTGGCGAACCACTGGCTGGCCGGCAGTCCGGCCAGTTCCTTGAACAGCTCCGCATCCTTCACCGCGACGAAATCCACGGCGATCGGCGAGTCGTCGTTGGCGCGCGCGGCGACATCCAGGGTCAGCCGCTGCAACTCGACCCGCGGCGCGAAGAAATACGAGCAGCCGGCCAGCGCCAGGATCGCCAGCGCCAGGGAGAGTTTCCGACATATGGTGAAACATCCGTGCTTCATGGGAGTCCAACGAAAATTTTATTTTGCAAATCCATAGACCTGTTCTAGCGTCTTTTGTAGTTCGTCGCCAGTGACGGACCAGAGGGATCGCCAAGGACAGGTTCTGCGCCGTTTTCCCTGTCATGCCTGTGATCCAGCAAGGGACTGCGATGATCAGGGCATCCCCCCGATGCATTGCTCCCCCACCATTGCATCGGAGTCAGCCGCCATGGCCGAGAGTACGCAGCACAAGCTGGACCGGGTGCGCCCGCCGCGCGTGCAGATCACCTACGACGTCGAGATCGGCAACGCCATCGAGAAGAAGGAGCTGCCCCTGGTGGTCGGCATCCTCGCCGACCTCTCCGGCAAGCCGGATACCCCGCCGGCGAAGCTGGTCGAACGGCGTTTCGTCGACATCGACCGCGACAACTTCAACGAGATCCTCTCCTCCATCTCTCCCCGCGCCACCCTGCAGGTCGACAACACCATCAGCGGCGACGACAGCAAGCTGAACGTCGAGCTGCGCTTCAACCACATCGAGGACTTCGACCCGGTCAACCTGGTGAAGCAGGTGGTCCCGTTGCGTCGCCTGTTCGAAGCGCGCCAGCGCCTGCGCGACCTGCTGACCAAGCTCGACGGCAACGACGACCTCGACCAGTTGCTGCAGGACGTGGTGGCCAACACCGAAGGCCTGCAGGAAATCAAAGCGGCCCGCCCGGAAGCCGAAGCGGCCCCGGCCGGCGACAGCGAACCCCCGGCCGACCAGCCGGCCTGACCCTCTTCCCGGAGAAGCCGCCATGCCCAAGTCATCCGCCGCCGAACAATCCGGCGAGAGTTCGACCCAGACCCTGTCCCTGCTCGACGAGATCATCGCCAAGGGCCGCATGGCCCACGACGACAGCCAGCAGGACTATGCCCGCGACATGCTCGCGGAATTCGCCACCCAGGTCCTCGACGAGGGCATGGCCGTCGACAAGGACACCGTGGCGATGATCAACGACCGCATCAGCCAGATCGATGCGCTGATCAGCGACCAGCTCAACCAGATCATCCACCACCCCGAGTTGCAGAAGCTGGAAGCCTCCTGGCGCGGCCTGCACCAACTGGTGAGCAACACCGAGACCAGCGCGCGGCTCAAGCTGCGCCTGCTGAACGTCGGCAAGAACGAACTGCAGAACGACCTGGAGAAGGCGGTCGAGTTCGACCAGAGCGCACTGTTCAAGAAGATCTACGAAGAGGAATACGGCACCTTCGGCGGACACCCCTTCAGCCTGCTGATCGGCGACTTCACCTTCGGTCGCCATCCGCAGGACATCGGCCTGCTGGAGAAGCTGTCGAACGTCGCCGCGGCTGCCCACGCGCCGTTCATCGCCGCCGCCAGCCCACGCCTGTTCGACATGAACAGCTTCACCGAACTGGCCGTGCCACGCGACCTGACCAAGATCTTCGAGAGCCTGGAGCTGATCAAGTGGCGCGCCTTCCGCGAGAGCGAGGACTCGCGCTACGTGTCGCTGGTGCTGCCGAACTTCCTCTTGCGCCTGCCCTACGGCCCGGAGACGCGACCGGTGGAAGGCATGAACTATGTCGAGGACGTCAACGGCACCGACCACTCCAAGTACCTCTGGGGCAACGCCGCCTGGGTCCTGGCGCAGCGCATCACCGAGGCCTTCGCCAAGTACGGCTGGTGCGCGGCGATCCGCGGCGCGGAAGGCGGCGGCGCGGTCGAGGGCCTACCGGCGCACACGTTCCGCACCAGCTCCGGCGACCTGTCGCTGAAGTGCCCGACCGAGGTGGCGATCACCGACCGCCGCGAGAAGGAACTCAACGATCTCGGCTTCATTTCCCTGTGCCACAAGAAGAACAGCGACGTGGCGGTGTTCTTCGGCGGCCAGACCACCAACAAGGCCAGGCTCTACAACACCAACGAGGCCAACGCCAACGCGCGCCTGTCGGCGATGCTGCCGTACGTGCTGGCGGCATCGCGCTTCGCCCACTACCTGAAGGTGATCATGCGCGACAAGGTCGGCAGCTTCATGACCCGCGACAACGTGCAGACCTACCTGAACAACTGGATCGCCGACTACGTGCTGATCAACGACAACGCACCGCAGGAAATCAAGGCGCAGTACCCGCTGCGCGAGGCGCGGGTAGATGTCAGCGAGGTGGCCGGCAAACCGGGGGCCTACCGCGCCACGGTGTTCCTCCGGCCGCACTTCCAGCTCGAGGAACTCAGCGCGTCGATCCGCCTGGTCGCCAACCTGCCGCCGCCGGTAGCGGCGTGAGTCCGCCCCCGCCGGCAGCGCCGGCGGGGCGCCCTTCCCGTTCCAGACAGCCCCTCTCCAGGAGTCAGATGCGATGGATGCGATCATTCTCGATTTCGGCAGCGACATCAAAGGCGACAGCCTGCTCGTCGGCTACGAAAACAAGATCGAAATCATGTCCTACAGCCACAACGTGGCGATGCAGGTCACCAACGACGTCAGCAACTCGGAGCGCACCTCCGGCAAACCCCACGTCGGCGAATTCACCCTCACCAAGTTCATCGACACCTCGACCCCGACCCTCAACGAGTATTGCTGCGCCGGCAAGCCGATCGCCGAGGCGACCATCACCATCGGCCGCAACGCCGCCGAGGGCAACGGGCAGATCATGCCCTTCATCGTCTACACCCTGAACAACGTGGTGCTCTCCAACGTCAGCGTCAGCGGCGGCGCCGGCGGCAAGCCGGTGGAGACCCTGTCGCTGAACTTCACCAAGATCAAGTGGGAGCTGACCGCGCAGAAGGACGACGGCACCAAGGAAGGCACGGCCGCCTCGACCTGGGACCTGGCCGCCAACCAGCTGGTCAAGTGACCGGGCGCCGACATGTCCGGAGCCCTGCCGCCGCTGTTCGAGCGCCTCAGCGCCGAGGCCGACGAACGTCCCGCGTTCGACGACCGGGCGCTGGCCGAGTCGGTCCGCGGCGAGCTGCTGCGCCTGCTCAACACACGGCGCCCGGCGAATGCGCGCAGCGGCATCCTCGCCTACGGGCTCGCCGACTGGACCGCCGTGCAACGCCTGCGCGCCGAGGACCGGCGCCAGCTGGCGCGCGAGGTGCGGGCGGCGGTCGAGCATTTCGAGCCGCGCCTGCAACTGGCCGAGGTCGAGGTCGAACCTGACCCGGGCAATCCGCAGCGCCTGCGTATCCAGCTCGGCGGCAGCCTGCGCAGCGGGTCGCGCCTGACGCCTGCGCTATTCGTCATCGAACAGGGCAGCGATGGCCTTGAGGTGCGCCATGAGCGATTCGATTGATGCCGACCTGCTCGACTACTACCAGCGCGAGCTGACCTGGCTACGGCACGCCGGCGGCGCCTTCGCCGAGCGCTATCCGAAGGTCGCCCGGCGCCTGCAACTGGCTCCCGGCGAATGCCCCGACCCGCACGTCGAGCGTCTGCTGGAAGGTTTCTCGCTGCTCACCGCGCGCCTGCAACGGCGCCTCGACGACGACTACGCAGAGTTCAGCGACGCCCTCCTCGAACAGCTCTACCCCCTGGCGCTGCGCCCGCTGCCGTCCTGCGCGATCGTCCAGTTCGAGCCGGACCCGACCCAGGGCAACCTCGCCGAGGGCTACCGGCTGCCGCGCGACACCGCGCTGTTCGTCACCACCCGTGGCGGCGACAGCGTGCATTTCCGCAGCAGCGCCGAGGCGACCCTGTGGCCGCTGGCGATCGACGAGGCGACCCTGCTCGGCGGCGAGGAGGCGCAAGCCCTGACCGGAGTCGGCGCCGCCCGCTCGGCGTTGCGCCTGAGCCTGCGCTGCCTGGGCGAGTACCGCTGGGACGAACTGTCGATCGAGCGCCTGCGCATCCACCTGGCGGCTTCGCCGATGGGCTGCGCGATCCTCTACGACCTGCTCGCCGCGCATGCCGTGCAGGTCATGGCGGGGGCGCCCGGCACGCCGCCGGCGGCGCTCCGCGGACTGCCGGAGATCGTCGGCTTCGCCGCCGACGAGGCGCTGCTGCCGGAGGAAGACGGCGGACATCCGGGCCTGCGCCTGCTCGCCGAGTACTTCGCCTTCCCCGACAAGTTCCACTTCTTCGACCTGCCGCTGTCCGGCGCGCTCGCCGACGGACAGACGCTCTACCTGTACCTGGTCTTCGATCGCGCACCGACGGCACGCCTGCATTTGCAGGCGGAAGACTTCCAGCTCGGCTGCGCGCCGGCGATCAACCTCTTTCCGCGGACCTCGGAGCCGCTGCGCCCGGACGGCACCCGCAGCGAGTACCGCCTGGTCGCCGACAGTCACCGCGAGAACAGCGTGGAAATCCATAGCATCCGCGCCGTGCGCTCGGTTGCCGGGAGCACCGTGCAGCCAGTCCCGGCCTACTATGGCTGCCGCCACGACAGCCACCTCGGCACGCTCTACTGGCACGCCCGGCGCATCGCCGGGCTGACCCCGAACCGGCTGGGCAGCGACCTGCTGCTGAGCCTGGTGGATACCGGCTTCGACCCGTTACGCGAGGCCCCGGCCTTCAGCCTGACCGCCGAGCTGCTATGCACCAATCGCTATCTGGCCGAGCGCCTGGGTGCCGGCACCGCGCTGGGCTTCGAACGGCCCGGGCCGGTCGCCGCCGCACGCCTGCGCAACGCGCCCAGCGCGCAGAGCCAGCCGCGCCTGGACGGCCAGTCGCGCTGGAGACTGGTCTCGCAGCTGACCCTCAACCACCTCTCGCTGGTGGAAGGTCCGCGCGCCCTCGAAGCCCTGCGGGAGATCCTCGCCCTGCACAACCTGCGCGACGATGCCAGCGCCCTCCGGCAGATAGAAGGCCTGCGGCAACTCGACTGCCAGCGGGTGGTGGCGCACGTCGGCGAGGATGCCTGGCGCGGCTGGCGCAATGGCCTGGAAATCCGCCTGCGACTCGATCCGCAACACTTCGTCGGCGCCAGCGGCGTGCTGTTCTCCGCCGTGCTGGCGCAGTTCTTCTCGCTGTATGCCACCGCCAACCGCTTCGTGCGCACGGTCCTGGTGGAAGCCGACAAGGAGGTGAAGACATGGCAACCCCAGGCCGGCTCGCCGCTCTCCCTCTGAGTCAGCGGCTGCGCCGCACGCCGCAGCGCTTCGAACTGTTGCAGGCGCTGCTGCTGCTCGAACGCGAGCGTCCCCAGGCGTTGCCGCTGGGCACCGGCAACGCGCCGCGGGCGGAGGCCCTGCGCCTGCGCGGGCCGCTGCTGCCGCTGTTCGCCTCGAGCGAGGTGGAAAGCCTGCTCGACGACCCGCAGCAACCGGTGCTGTCCACCCCGGTGTTCGGCCTCGGCGGCCCCGACGGCCCGTTGCCCTATGCCTACCAGGAATGGCTGCAACAGCGTGCCCGGCAGAAGGACCATGCCCCCGCCGAGTTCCTCGACCTGTTCCAGCACCGCCTGCTCAGCCTGCTCTACCGGGTACTGCGCAAGCATCGCGTGGCGCTCGGTTTCGCGGTGCCGGCGGCGACCCCGGTGCAGGCGCAGCTACGCGCCCTCAGCGGCCTGTTGCCGAAGGCCCTGCAAGAGCGCCTGGCGCTGCCGGACAGCGCGGTGCTGGCACGCACCGCGCTGTTCGCCGGCGGGCGTCGCTCCCTGGCCGGCTTCGCCAGCCTGGTGCGCCAGCACTTCGGCGTGGAGGCACGGCTGGATGCCTACCAGGGCGCCTGGAAGGAAATCCCCGCGGCCAGCCGCAGCCGGCTGCAACGCGGCGGACGCAACCTGCACCTGGGTCGCGACGCCATAGCCGGCACGCGCACCTGGGACGAACACGCCGGCATCGCCCTCAGTCTCGGTCCGCTGGATGCCCGCGAAGCCGCCCGCTTCTTCCCCGACGGCGACGCCCATGGCCAGTTGGCCAGCCTCGCCGCGCTGTACTTCGGCCCCGACCTGGATTGTCGCCTGAGCCTGCTGGTGAGCGGCGGCGCGCCGCTGCGCCTGGAGCGCGGTGCACCGCCCAGGCTGAGCTGGAACACCGGCCTGCGGCGCGTCGAAGACGGCCAGCGGCAGCGCATCGATCTCGACCTGCGGCAGCCGGAGGTAGCCTGAAATGGAACTCGCCGCCCTGATCGGCCGCCTCAACCCGGACTGTCGCCGCGCCTTGGAGCGCGCCGCGCAACGCTGCCTGCAACGCACCCATCATTACGTAGAGATCGAGCACCTGCTGCTGGAGCTGCTGGACATCGACGGCGGCGACTTCGCCTGCCTGCTGCCGCGCTTCGGCCTGGAGCGCGACGCCCTGGTCGCCGAGATCAACCTGTCGCTGGAGCTGTTCAAGGCCGGCAATACCCGCACTCCGGCGCTGTCCGCGCACACCATCGGCCTGCTCGAGGACGCCGTGGTCCACGCCAGCGTGCTCGGCCAGGCTCAGATCCGTTCCGGCCTGCTGCTGCTCGCCCTGCTCGACCGCGAGGAGCGCCGCGCCCTGCTGCTGAACAGCGCGTCGTCGCTACTGCGGATTCCCCACGAGGCCTTGCAGGCCAACCTGCTGGAGTGGATCCAGACCTCCCGCGAACAGCCGGCCGCGCCGAACCGCCCGGCGGCAGGCGGCGACAAGCCGGAAAGCGCCCCGGACCCGCTGCTCGACCAGTACACCCAGGACCTCACCGCCGAAGCCCGCGCCGGGCGCATCGACCCCATAGTCGGGCGCGACGGGGAGATCCGCCAGTGCGTCGACATCCTCCTGCGCCGGCGGCAGAACAACCCGATCCTGGTCGGCGCGCCGGGTGTCGGCAAGACCGCTGTGGTCGAGGGCCTGGCCCTGCGCATCGCCGCCGGCGAGGTGCCGCCGTCGTTGCAGGAGGTGATCCTGCGGGTGCTCGACCTCGGCCTGTTGCAGGCCGGCGCCAGCATGAAGGGCGAGTTCGAGCAGCGCCTCAAGGGGGTAATCGACGCCGTGCGCAACAGCGCGCAGCCGATCATCCTGTTCATCGACGAGGCGCACACGCTGATCGGCGCCGGCGGCGCGGAAGGCGGCAGCGACGCCGCCAACCTGCTCAAGCCGGCCCTGGCGCGCGGCGAGTTGCGCACCCTGGCGGCCACCACCTGGCTGGAATACAAGAAATACTTCGAGAAGGACCCGGCGCTGACCCGGCGCTTCCAGCTGGTCCAGGTCGAGGAGCCGGACGAGGCCACCGCCGTGGAGATGCTGCGCGGCGTCGCCGGCAAGCTGGAACAGCATCACGGCGTGCAGATCATGGACGCGGCCATCGTCGATGCGGTGAAGCTGTCGCACCGCTACATCTCCGGCCGCCAGTTACCGGACAAGGCGATCAGCGTGCTCGACACCGCCTGCGCGCGGGTCGCCCTCGGCCAGCACGACGTGCCGCCGCCGCTGGAAAGCCTGCGCCACCGCGAGCAGGCGCTGGAAGAGGAATTGCAGCGGCTGCGCCGGGAACAGGCCACCGGCCTCGACCACAGCGCGCGTATCACCGCCCTGGAAAGCGAGTCGGGCGATAACCGCCGGACCATCCGCGAGCTGGAGACCCGCTGGGACGAGGAACGCGAAGCGGTGCGCGAACTGCTCGACACCCGCCGCGAATTGCTGGCCCTCAGCGAAAGCGCCGACGCGGCCAAGCCCGACGAGGAACTGGACGGTCGCATCGACCACCTGGCCGCCGAACTGGCGCGCCTGGCGGCCGGCCTCGAAGCCATCCGCCAGGACGACCCGCTGGTTCCCGAGCAGGTGGACTCGCGTACCGTGGCCGCGGTGATCGCCGGCTGGACCGGCATCCCGGTGGGCAAGATGCTCGCCGACGAAGCCCACGCCATCCGTTCCCTGGCGCAACGAATGGGCCAGCGGGTGATGGGCCAGGAGGCCGCCCTGGGCGCCATCGCCCAGCGCATCCAGGCCTATCGCGCCGGACTCAGCGACCCGGCCAAGCCGGTCGGCGTATTCCTCCTGCCCGGCCCCACCGGCGTGGGCAAGACCGAGACCGCCTACGCCCTGGCCGACGCCCTCTACGGCGGCGAACGCAACCTGATCAGCATCAACCTCTCCGAGTACCAGGAGGCCCACACCGTCAGCCAGCTCAAGGGCGCCCCGCCCGGCTACGTCGGCTACGGCAGCGGCGGCGTGCTCACCGAAGCGGTGCGCCGCAAGCCCTATTCGGTGGTGCTGCTGGACGAGATCGAGAAAGCCCATCCGGACGTGCTGGAAGCCTTCTACAACGTGTTCGACAAGGGTGTGATGGAAGACGGCACCGGCCTGGTGGTGGACTTCAGGAACACCGTGATCCTCGCCACCAGCAACGTCGGCGCCGAACTGCTGCTGGACAGCCCGGCCGAACAGGTCGCCACCCCGGCCTTCGACGAGCGCCTGCGCAAAGTCCTGCTGCAAACCTTCCGCCCGGCGTTCCTCGCGCGCATGACCGTGGTGCCTTACCGGCCGCTGGAGGAAGCCACCCTGGAAGGCATCGTCGTGGCCAAGCTGGAAAAACTGCGGGAACGCTACAAGGCCGCTACCGGCAAACAGTTCGACTTCGACCCGGCCATCGTCAAGGCCGTGCTCGCCAAGTGCAGCGCGGCGGGCGCGCGGGATATCGAGAACGTGCTGATGGCGCAGGTGACGGGGAAGTTGGCGGAGTGGGTGTTGGAGTAGCTACAAGCATCACCACTCCGTTACTTGGTCAAGCAGCAACTGTCTGGCACGCGCACTGAAGTTATTCAGAAGCATCAATTAGGAGGAGCTGTGTCGATCACTAAGAGCGGATCTTTCAGCGGAGTGAAGCCCAATGAGCGTGACAGCGTTCCATTCCACTGGAAGCGCACGCAGTTGGTCCCGGACATTTCGTGGAAGTATCACCACATCATCCCCTGGCAGACACTGCGCGATACTTGGCAAGCCTTGCTGATGTGCGACTACTGGAAAGGGTGCGTGCTCTACGTAAAAGTCATCGGAGTGGTTTCGTGGGGGCCCTTGATTTCCAGGCTGATGAATGCCCAGATGACCCAAGAGGACTGCGATGAGCTTTACGCCAAACTCTCCTGGCCTGCCTGGAACATTGTCGAAGGGCCCGCCGACAGGGACGATGAGGGTGGCACCGACCTAGATCTTTTCAGGCACGGCCTTCAGGGGACAGAGCCGGCAAGAATGCAGGCGTTGCAGCGGCTGTATGACGCCATGGAAGACTTTCTCTCACTATTCAACCGGAGAGAATTTGAGGCTACACGGCTGACAGTCTACAACCCCCGAGGGGGAGCACCAGCAGTCGACGAAGCTCGCCGCGAGGCCCTACACACCGCGCTACAAGGCATGCTGCCGTACAAGGATCAGGCCTTCATTCCCTATCGGCCAGAGATGTGGATCGTGACTTTGGAAGGGCGCGAGCATCGCAAGTATCCAACTTGGCTGCGGACGCCCAGATACAAAAAAGCCGACGGCTCCCCACCTAAAGCAGCACCGCACGCTGTCGAGCAAACTGGCCTGACGCAATGCCCCAAATGCGGCAATAAATTCCGTACAAATACTGCTGTCCAGATATTCGCCGAGCACCGCTCCTGCCCCAGGTGTGGCACTGCGGTGTATGTGGCGAAACATGCCTTTAAGGACCCTACCTTCCCCTGAACAATCCAGATAAAGGTAGGGTTGCCATTTCTACATGGCAGCCCCCAGAAGCACAAGGATGTAAAAAGCATGCCCTCCATCAGAATCCTGACCTGGAATAGTACTGGCGAAAGCTTTCCGAAGGCGGCAAGTCTGGCTGCCGAGGCTGCCACCCATGCCGCTCACGCCACACACCCGGTGATCGATATTTACCTCATTCAGGAGGCTCAACAAGGTGCAGGAGGCGCCATCAGTAACTATCTGACTGGCCTCGCTGGCTACACCGTGCATCACATCCATGAAAATCTTGGAGGTGGGGGCAAGGGTTATATCTGTGCTACGCGCAATGCGAGTGTGACTGTGTCCACTCCCCTTGCACTCTGGAACTATGCAGCCGATCCGGGATTCATGGCCTGGGCAGGCCATACTGCCTTACAGGCATCCAGTTGGACGCCACCTGCCAGAACACCCGCCTATAGCCTTCTGCAGGTCGGCGGCAGCAACATCCTGCTAATCACCTGGCATGCCCCCCTTGGCGTGTCCTTGCTACCGATCATCGTGGGCTCGATGAGCGGTGGAGCCTTGATCGACGCTTATCTGGCGCTGGATCAAAGCGGACTGCTCAACAACCCGATGCTCGCGATCGGCGTCGTCCCGGACTTCATCGTCATCGCAGGCGACATGAACGCCAAGCCGGCAGCACTGGGCAAGAGCTATGCCGGCTATACCCCACTGGACAACTTCACCGGGGTTGCCAATAACCTCGACCACATTATGGCGACATCGCCGCCACATACCGCATTCAACTTTTCCGAGGACTACAGCACCGCCACTGCTAGTACCCACGACATTCTCTGCGCCCGAATGAACTGGTGACCGACCATGTCTCGCGGCACTGATACCAGCAGCCTCTCATTAGTCGCCGAGTTGTTGAGCGACCTAAATCTGGAAACCCTAGCCGGAGGCGAGAGGCTGAATACATTGGACAGCATGTCTCTCCAGGGCAACAGCTCCACGTCGCTGACACTATCCAACACCGTCGCCTCGCACCTCAGCGCCACCCTGCACAACGACTCCCAGCAACGCCCCCTCGACGCCCTGGTCGCGGAAATCCACCAGCTCCCCGCCGACGCAACTGCCGACCGTTTTCAACTCGTACTCAGACCATGGCTCTGGTGGCTGACCCTGGCCAGCAACAACCGCGTGTTCCAGAACCTCGCCACCAGCGACATCGTCACCACGATCTTCAAGGCCCACGGCTTCACCGACTTCAAGCTGTCGCTGACCGGCAGCTACGAGCCCCGTGAATACTGCGTGCAGTACGGCGAGACCGACTTCGCCTTCGTCTCGCGCCTGCTGGAGGAGGAAGGCATCTTCTGGTTCTTCATCCACGAAGTGGGCAAGCACACGTTGGTGCTGGCGGACAGCAACGACGCCTTCCCGCCGATCCCCAACGGGCCCAAGGTGCCATACCTGGACCAGGAGATCGGCGTGCGCGAACTGCACGGCATCCGTTCGGCGCAGTACTGCCTGCAGGCGGTCGCCGGGACCTACAGCGCCACCGACTACGAGTTCACCACACCCAGTACTTCGCTCTATTCCCAGGCACAGGCCGAGGCCGGGCCGCGCGCACGGTACGAACACCCCGGCGGCTACACCGCCAAGGGCCGCGGCGATGCGCTGACCAAGCAGCGCGTGGACGGCCTGCGCAGCCAGGAAAAGCGCCTGATCGGCGAGAGCGACTGCCGCTGGCTGGTGCCCGGCCACTGGTTCACCCTCAGCGGGCATGACGACGATTCGCTGAATATCGACTGGGTGCTGACCTCGGTCACCCATGACGCCAGTCACGCGCACTACCGCAACCGCTTCGAGGCGATCCCCAAGGCCACCGCCTACCGCCCCGCGCGGGTCACGCCCAAGCCGCGCATGCACACCCAGACCGCCCTGGTGGTGGGCAAGGCCGGCGAGGAGATCTGGACCGACCAGTACGGCCGGATCAAGCTCCAGTTCCCCTGGGACCGCGACGGCAAGAACGACGAGACCTCGTCCTGCTGGGTGCGCGTGGTGCTGCCCTGGAGCGGCAAGGGCTTCGGCATGCAGTTCGTGCCGCGCATCGGCCAGGAAGTGATCGTCACCTTCATCGACGGCGACCCGGACCGCCCGCTGGTCACCGGCTGCGTCTACAACGGCGACAACGCCCTGCCCTACGCGCTGCCGGACAACCAGACGCAGTCCGGGATCAAGACCAACTCGTCGAAGGGCGGCGGCGGTTTCAACGAGCTGCGCTTCGAGGACAAGAAGGACGCCGAGGAAGTCTTCCTCCAGGCGCAGAAGGACCTCAACGTCAACGTGCTCAACGACAGCACCGCCAGCATCGGCCACGACGAGACCCTGACGGTGCAGAACGCCCGCACCCGCACGGTGAAGGAAGGCGACGAGACCGTCACCCTGGAGAAAGGCAAGCGCACGGTGACCATCCAGACCGGCAGCGACAGTCTGGATGTGAAGGACACGCGCACGGTGACGGTGGGCGCCGACCAGACCCACAGCACCGGCGGCAACTACAGCCACAAGGTCAGCGGCAACTTCGAGCTGACGGTGGACGGCAACCTGACCATCAAGGTCAGCGGCACCCTCGCCCTGCAGAGCGGCGGCAGCCTGACCCTGAAGAGCGACGCCGACCTCGCCGCCCAGGCTGGCACCTCGCTGACCAGCAAGGCCGGGACGTCGCTGACCAACCAGGCCGGCACCTCCCTCACCAACAAGGCCGGCACCAGCCTGACCAACGATGCCGGCGTCAGCCTGACCAACAAGGCCGGCGCCGAACAGACGGTGGACGGCGGCGGCATGCTGACCATCAAGGGCGGCCTGGTAAAGGTCAACTGAGGAGAAGCGCATGGCGGCATCCGGCAAGCTCGACCTGGTTCGTGGCGACAGCCATCTCGCCGGCAACCTGCTCGACGGCAGCCTGGAAGGCCCGTTGCGCATCGACGAGCACGACAGGCCGCAGGCCAGCCTCGGCTACCGGCAGGGCCAGTTGCACGGCGCCAGCACCCTGTTCCATCCCAACGGCAAGGTCTCCGCGCAACTCGCCTTCGTCGACGGCAAGCTGCACGGGCCGGCCAGTTTCCATGCCGCGGAAGGCTGGTTGCAGCGCAAGGCGCACTACCGCAACGGGCTGCTCCACGGCGAAGCGCTCACCTATTTCGCCAACGGCCAGGTGGCCGAGCGCGAGCATTACCGCGACGGCGTGCGCGACGGGGTCTACCAGCGCTTCCATGGCAATGGCCAACTGGCCTTCGACGGACGCTATCTGAACGGCCAGCTACTGGACGGCGCTCAGCCGTTCGCCGATGACGGCCGGCCGCTGGATAGCGAGGGCAGGCCCATGGCGCGCTGGCGCTGGTGGTGGATCAGGCTGGCGGAGCCCTAGGCGCGCATCGGCCAGGCGGCGCTCAGGGAATCAGCATCTGCACCTGTCCCGGCACGCTGATCTTGATCACCCCGCCCCAGGTGCAGATCAGCGTGCCGTTGGCGTCCAGCGCGGGCATCCCGCCCAGCAGCAGGGTCGGCGGACCGCCGGGGATCCACGGGCTGGCGGTGGCGGGAATGCACGGCATCGGCGTCAGTACGCCGAGGGCGGCGGCGGTGGCGGCGGCCACCACGGGGTTGGCCGGACTCTGGCAGAGGCCGAAGGTGGGAATGTTCAGCAGCGGGATGTGGTCCATGATGTTCGCCGCCGGCATCCCGCTGGTCAGGGTGCGGTTCTGCGGCAACACGTTGAGCACCGTCGGCGCCGCCCCGAAGCTGCATTGCAGGGTGGCGCCGGCGCAGACCTGCGGGCAGCCCATGCCGTCCTCCCGAGCGCGATGGCGTTGTAGCAGGATAGACCAGCCCATCGCGCTCGCCGTGGGGCTGGCTTGCTGTTTTTCTGACGAATGCCCGACATGCGTGTCGCCAGCGGCGCTAGAATTCCGCTGTCATGCGGGGCGGAGCCCCGCGACAGGGATCGACGAAAAAGGATTTTCGGCGGATCGAACGGTGCCCGCAGCGCCCTCGCCGGCCGGCCTGCGGCCGGTCGATACAGGGGTTGCCGCACCCTGGCCGCCCCCAAGGACGGGACGACAATGCCTAGCACAAGAAGCCTCCCCGCACGGGTCATCGTCGCCGATGACTATCCCCTGTTCCGCGATGGCCTGAGACGGGTCGTCCGCAGCTACCTCCCGCAAGCCGCCGTAAGCGAAGCGGGCAGCTTCGACGAGGTGCTGCGCCTGGCCTCGAGCGTCTCGCCGGAACCTCCCGTCCTCTTCGTCCTCGACCTGCTGCTTCCCGGCTTCGCCGCCTCCCAGTCCATCGAGCGCTTGCGTCGCGCCTATCGGCACAGCGCAATCGTCATCGTCTCGATGCTCGACGACCCGCGTCTGGTGGACGAGGTGCTGGCCGCCGGCGCCGACGGCTACCTCGGCAAATCCCTGGAGGCCGGGGAGATCGGCACGGCGTTGCAGACGCTCGGCAGCGGCGAACCGGTGGTGCGCCTGCGCGGCGGGTCGAGCGCCGGCAGTCGGCAACGCGCCCTCCTGGACGCCCTGACCCCACGGCAGCAAGCGGTACTGCGGCTGATCGCCGATGGCCTGTCGAACAAGGAAATCGGCCGCGCGCTGTCGATCTCGCCGTTCACCGTGCGCGTGCACGTTTCCTCGCTGCTGCGCGCCCTGGAAGTGAACACGCGGACGGCCGCTGCGGCGCTGGCGGCGAAGGCCGGCTTCTAGGCAGGTTCCACGTGGCCGTACCCGGAGTTCCCGCGCAAGCATCCGGGAATGCCGAAACGAGAAGTCTGCCGCGATTTTCCGCGAAGTCTCCTCGCGGCGCTGAAGCCCGTCGCGGCGGACCAGTCCCATCCATGAGGGGCGCGCCTGCGCGCCGGCCTCACCGGGAGCGGCGACGCTCGTTTTCAGCAGAGGAACGGCACATGATCGACAGGGTGAAGCCGCTGATGGCGGCATGGGTTCTGGTCTTCGCATCTTCTTCGTTCGCCGGCGAAACGGCGGGAAAATTGCCACGAAAGCCAGCTCTAGGGCCGGAAACCGCGGGGGCGACCCTGGTCATTCCCGGCGAGACCGACAGGCTCGCGTCGCTCTACGCCCGCGCACAGGGCGAAGGCGGCAAGGTGGTGCTCTGGGCCGGCGGCGACGCGCCGAACCAGATGGACTGGTTGAAGACGGCCTTTGAGAGCCGCTTTCCCGGCGTGATCCTGGACGTCACGGTGGACCTCTCCAAGTTCCACGACCTGCGCATCGACCAGGAACTCGCCGCCGGCACCCTGACGCCGGACGTGGCGATGCTGCAAACCACCTTCGATTTCGACAGATGGAAGGCCCGCGACGTGCTGCTGCGCTACAAGCCGGTCGGCTTCGCCCGGCAGAAGAAAGGCTACGCCGATCCCGACGGCGCCTATGTCACGGCCTACAACAACGCCTTCGTGCCGACCTACGCTTCCGTCCGGCTGCCAGCGGAGCGCTATCCGACGCGCTTCGCCGATTACCTGAAGCCGGCCTTCAAGGGCAAGCTGGTGCTGACCTATCCCCATGACGACGATGCGGTGCTGTACGTCTACGACAAGCTGGAACGGCGCTACGGCAGCGGTTTCCTGCGCGCCCTGGCGGCGCAGAAGCCGAACTTCCTGCGCGGCACGGCGGCGCCGGCGGCCTCGGTGGGCACCGACTCCATCGGTTCGCTGGGCAACCTGACCGGCTATGCGACCGACAGCGATACACCGGCCGGCTACTTCATCCCGACCGACGAGCCGTTCATCGTCTGGAACCAGCGCGCGGCGATCTTCAAGGCCGCCCGTCATCCGGCCACGGCCAAGCTGCTGCTGTCCTACCTGGGCTCGGCCGAGTTCCAGTCCAGCTACGGCGGCTGGCGCGCCCGCGCCGACGTCGGCGAAGCGCCTGGGCTGCCGCCACTGGAGTCGCTGAAGAACGTCGACGTGCACGATTTCACCCGCTGGATGGCCGATCGCCAACGGGTGGCCAGCCTGCGCAGGCACATGGCGCAAATCTTCGGCCCGGTACGCGGCGAGTCGCCGTTGCGCGACCCGGCGCTGATGAGCCTGCTGGGGCTGACGGCGAACGACATCGTCGCCCTGCCCGAACCGGACCTGCCGATCTACTGAACCGCCATGACGGCCTCGCGCACGGACGACGCGGGGTCGTCGATCCTGGAGAATTGCCTATCAGGTTTCGACGGTAAGCAGGCGGCCTGGAGCGGCTGGGAAGACTCCCACTTCTTATAAAATACTTTTAATGAACGATTTATCCTATTGATTAACAAGATAAATAAAATACTAGAATTCACTTTAAGTTGAGACGACAAGGCGGCGCATAACGCTACCCGTTGTCCGCCCTGGCGTCCGCTTGCCGCCTTCGCTGCGCAGGGCGAACGAGGCCACCCGCGTTATCCGCCGACAGGCCTCTGCCAGGGAAGGACGACGGCACGGAAAACTCTTCTTCGACAACGACTTCCGCGTAGAACCTGATCCATCGCCTGCGCTCGCGCGAACTCACGCAGGCGACGACCAGGACGAAGGACCTAGGCCTTCCGCCACCCCTGCAACTGATTGCGGATCGGCAACTCGCGGATGCGCTTGCCGGTGGCGGCGAAGATCGCGTTGCACAGCGCCGGCGCTATCGGCGGCACGCCGGGCTCGCCGACCCCGCCCAACGGCAGGTCGCCATCCGGCTTGAGCAGATGCACCGACACCGCCTTGGGCGCCAGCGGCATGCGCGCCAGCTCGTACTGGTGGAAGTTGTCCTGCTGGACCTTGCCATCCTTGAAGCTGATCTCGCCCAGCGCCGCCAGGCCCAGGCCCATCACGCAGGCGCCTTCGAGCTGCGAGCGGATGCGCTCGGGGTTGATCTGCGGACCGCAGTCGGCGGCGATGGTGGCCTTGTGCACCAGCAGCGCGCCGTCGTCCTTCACCTCCACCTCGATCACCACCGCCACGTAGGTGACGAAGCTGTAGTGCGCGGCGATTCCCCGCGCCCTGCCCCTGGGCAGCTCGCCGCCCCAGCCGGACTGGCGCGCCGCCTCCTCGATCACCCCGCGCAGGCGGCCGACATCGAGCGGGTAGCGCTCCGGCGACTCGCCGTAGTTCCAGCTGTCGCCGAGTTCGGCGGTGTCGATTCGCCGCGCCGGGCCGAGCAGCTTGAGCAGGTAGTCCTTCGGGTCCTGGCCGGCCTTCGCCGCCAGTTCGCCGACGAAGCTCTGGATGGCGAAGGCGTGGGGGATGTTGGAGACCGAGCGGAACCAGCCGACCCGGGTGTGCGCCGGGGCCTCGGGGTTCTCCAGGCGCACGTTGGGGATGGCGAACGGCAGGTTGGTCAGGCCCATGCCCAGTTCGAAGGCGCCCTGGTGCTTGCTGTCCGGGCCGAACAGTGCGGTGATGCTCGGCGCCACCGAGCGATGCAGCCAAGCCTGCGGCAGCCCGTCGGCGCCGAGCACGGCCTGCAGGCGCTCCACCGAGACTGTGTGGAAATAGGAGAAATGCAGATCGTCCTCGCGGGTCCACTGCACGCGCAGGTGGCGACCGGGGAACGCCTTGGCCAGGATCGCCGCTTCCAGCACGAAGTCGGGCTTGGACTTGCGGCCGAAACCGCCGCCGAGCAGGGTCACGTTGACCGTGACCTTGTCGAACGGCAGCTTCAGGCGCTCGGCGATGCGCTCGCGGGTCACTTGCGGCGCCTGGGTCGGGGCCCAGACCTCGCAGGCGCCGTCCTTGTACCAGGCGGTGGAGACCGGCGGTTCCATCGGCGCCTGGGCCAGGTGCGGCAGGTAGTACTCGGCCTCGACGATATCCCCACCCTTGGCGAACAGCGCCGCGGCATCGCCGCTGTCGCGCACCACCTTGCCCGGCTTGCGCGCGGCCTCTTCCAGTTGCTTGCGGTAGGCCACCGAGTCGTAGCCGCCGTTGACCCCGGCGTCCCACTCGACCACCAGCGCCTCACGCCCCTTGATCGCCGCCCAGGTGTTCTGCGCCACCACGGCGACCCCGCCCAGCGGCTGGAACTCGGACGGGATCGGCCGGCCCTCGATCTCGATCACCTTGACCACCCCCGGCACCTTCAGCGCCGCGGCGGCGTCGTAGCGCTTGAGCTTGCCGCCGTAGAGCGGCGGCCGGGCGACCACGGCGTAGAGCATGTCGTCGAAGCGCGCGTCGAAGCCGAAGCCGGCGCGGCCATTGACGATATCGGCGCCGTCGATGGCGCGCGCCACGTCCTTGCCGATGTAGCGGAACTGCTCGGGCTTCTTCAGCAGCAGCTTGTCGCGCGCCGGCACTTCGAGACCCGCGGCGGCCTCGGCCAGTTCGCCGAAGGACAGCGAACGGCCGCTGGGCGCATGCAGCACCTTGTTCTGTTCGGCGCGGCACTCGCCCAGCGGGACCTTCCACTGGTTGGCCGCGGCCTGTTCGAGCATCTGTCGCGCCGCCGCACCGCAGCGGCGCATGGGTTCGAACCAATGGCGCATGCTGCGCGAGCCATCGGTGTCCTGGTTGCCGTAGCGCGCTTCGTCGCCGGGCGCCTGGATCACCTTGACCCGGCTCCAGTCGGCCTCCAGCTCGTCGGCCACCACCATCGCCAGGCTGGTGCGCACGCCCTGTCCCATTTCCGAGCGGTTGCAGACGATGCCGACCGTGCCGTCCCGGTCGATGCTCACGTAGATCTTCGGGTTGTCTACCCAGCCGTGGGGCATGGCGTCGGCGCCGAAGGCCTTCTTCTCGGCGGCCAGGGCGTCGCGCCAGCCCCAGTTGGCAGCCACCAGCAGCACGCCGGTGGCGCCGACGCCCTTGAGGAAACCGCGGCGGCTGAGATTGCCGATGACCAGATCGTCGGGGTACGAGCGCTTCATGCCTTGGCCTCCTGCAACTTGGCGGAGGCGTTGTGGATCGCCGTCTTGATCCGGTTGTAGGTGCCGCAGCGGCAGATGTTGCCGGCCATGGCCGCCTCGATCTGCTCGTCGCTGGGCGCGGGGTTGCTCTTCAGCAACGCCGTGGCCGACATGATCTGCCCGCCCTGGCAGTAGCCGCACTGCGCCACGCCGATGTCCAGCCAGGCCTGCTGGACGACTTCGCCGACCTTGTCGGTGTGCAGGTGGTCGATGGTGGTGACCTTCCTGCCCTGCGCCAGGCTCACCGGCGTGATGCAGGAACGGGTGGCCTGGCCGTCGATATGGATAGTGCAGGAGCCGCACAGGCCCATGCCGCAGCCGAACTTGGTCCCGGTATAGCCGACGACGTCGCGGATAGCCCAGAGCAAGGGCATATCCTCGGTGACATCGAGCTGATGATCCTTGCCATTGAGGTTCAGGGTAATCATCGGTGCACGCCTTTTCTGGTTTCTGGTTATGGAGTCGCACGGCGACTGCGCCGCCCCCCATGGGCGCGGCGAGTCTCTCATCGGACTGAAGGGAGATTATTGGCGAGAGGACTGCGGCGCATAACCTGGCAGAACTGAACGTATCGTTGAATGGAATTCATCGATACCCAAGCCGGGCGGGAATCGCCCGGGCGAGGCAGCATTCCCGGTGGCCCGCTCCTCGCCGCTCGCCGGAAAGCGAGCGACGAGGAGTGGGGAAACGGCGTTAGCCGCGCCGCACGCGCAGGCGCTCGGCGTGGTAGATCAACGGCCCATGCTGGTCCTCGGCACCGCTGGGGTCGTCCAGCAGCACGCCGGTGATGCGGCCCTGGCGGAACAGCAGGCGGATCGCCAGCAGGTTGGCCCTGGGGTCGCCCTTGAGATCATGGAGGGAACGCGGGGTGTCGGCATCCAGCTGACAAAACACCGATTCGAGCAAAACATCGGAAGGTTCTAACGCCATGCAGTCGTATCCGTCGAGAAGTACCGGTCACCTTGCCTTGCACTGGGTGCCGGTCAAAGCCCATCCCTGGAAAAACGCCTTTCCGCGCATTGAAACAATGCGCAACGATTTTCCTCGCGACGCAGTGTCGCCTACCGCCAGAGCCGTTGCCAAGAGCCGTACATCCCTGCGGCGTGCCCCTGCGACAACGTTGCAATACTTTCTTCACACGAGTTCCGCTACAAAGGTATCTCGCCGGAACCGAGGGTTCCTTTGTCCACCCACCCATAACCGAGAAAGCAAGCGGAGGCACCCATGAACCACACTGCATCGATCCCCGCCCTGCCCACGGCCTATGACCTGCTGAACACCCGCATCCAGCGCATCATCCACGCCCCGGCCGCGCAACAGGCCTGCCAGGCCTGCATTTCCCGATTGCCCGGCGAAGACGAGGGCGACTGGGCCCACCTGCTGGAAAGCTTCGACCGTTCCAACCAGTGGCTGCTCGACCCGCAGCGCGACGGCAGCATCGTCCTGCGCTGGAGTTCCGCCGCCTGATCCTGTTTGCCGCGCGGCCGTCGAGCCGCGCGGCTTGCGCTCTTCCCTTCCCTTCCCTTCCCTTCCCTTCCATTCGCTGTTCGCGGCTATCGCGGATAGCTTCCCGGCAACAGGATGTCCCGGCCGACCTCGCGGATGTCGGTATGGCCGCAGAAGGCCATGGTCAGGTCCAGCTCGCGGGCTATGATCTCCAGCGCCCGCGTCACTCCGGCCTGCCCCAGCGCGCCCAGCCCGTAGAGATAGGGACGGCCGATCATGGTCCCGCGCGCACCGAGGGCGATGGCCTTGAGCACGTCCTGCCCGGAACGGATGCCGCTGTCGAGCCAGACCTCGATGCGCTCGCCCACCGCCTCGACGATCGCCGGCAGCGCGCTGATGGTCGAGGGCGCGCCGTCCAGTTGGCGTCCGCCATGGTTGCTGACGACCAGCGCATCGGCGCCGGAGTCGGCGGCCAACCGCGCATCCTCGGCATCGAGAATGCCCTTGAGTACCAGCTTGCCGCCCCAGCGCCGCTTGATCCATTCGACGTCGCCCCAGTTCAGCCGCGGGTCGAACTGGCGGGCGGTCCACTCGGACAGTGAGCCCATGTCGTCGACGCCCTTGACGTGCCCGACGATGTTGCCGAAACCGCGACGCCGGGTGCCGAGCATGCCCAGCGCCCAGCGCGGCTTGGTGGCGATGTTCAGCAGGTTGGCCAGGGTCGGCCGCGGCGGCGCCGAGAGACCGTTCTTCAGGTCCTTGTGGCGCTGGCCGATGATCTGCAGGTCGAGGGTCAGCACCAGCGCGTCGCAGCCGGCGGCCTTGGCACGGTCGATCAGGCGTTCGATGAAATCGCGGTCGCGCATCACGTAGAGCTGGAACCAGAACGGCTGGCCGACTTCCGTGGCGATGTCCTCCAGGGAACAGATGCTCATGGTCGACAGGGTGTAGCGCACGCCGAACTCGGCGGCGGCGCGGGCGGCGAGGATCTCGCCGTCGGCATGCTGCATGCCGGCCAGCCCGGTGGGCGCGATGGCCACCGGCATGGCCATCTCCTGGCCGAGCATGCGGGTGCGCAGCGAGCGGTTCTCGATATTCCGCGCGACCCGCTGGCGCAGCTTGATCGCGGCGAAGTCGTCCTGGTTGGCGCGGTAAGTGCCTTCGCTCCAGGAACCGGAGTCGGCGTAGTCGTAGAACATCCGCGGCACGCGCTTGCGCGCCAGGCGGCGCAGGTCTTCGATATCGGTGATGACGCTCATGCAGTCCACTCCTTCGGGGGTGGCTGGATGGTAGAGCGCGACGTACCGCCGCAGGCGGAATAATTGTCGGCATCGGCGGAAGGAAATTCCGCCGTTTCAGTCGTCCGCCGCCGGAAGGAATTCCCTGCCCTGGGCCACCGCCTCGCGGCAGATCGCCGCCAGCCAGGCGGCGAAACGCTGACTGGCCGGCGAGGCCTGGTGGCTGCGCAGGTGGTAATGGTGGGTGGGCGCCGAACGCAGCGGGAACAGCACCACCAGCCGCCCCTCGGCAAGCCAGGCGCGCGCCAGCGAGGGTCGCGCGAGGGCCACGCCCTGGCCGTTGGCGGCGGCTTCCAGGGTCATGCCCAAATCGAGCAGGCGCGGCCCGGCGCAGGGCTCCGGCCAGTCCAGCCCGGCCACGCGGAACCACGGCTGCCAGGGCTCCAGCGGCGAGCGCAGCAACGGCAGGCCGGCGAGCATGGCTGGCGTCCAGGGCCGCGGCAGGCCGAGCAGCAGCCCCGGCGCGGCCATCGGTAGCACGCGCTCCTCCAGCAGCCGCTCGCCGGCCGCCACGCCATGGCTGTCGCCGCGCACCTCGACATCGGCCAGCGGCAGGTCCTGGCCGTCCGAAGGACTCGACAGGAGAATCTCCAGCTCGATTTCCGGACAGGCCTCGGCGAAGGACGCCAGGCGCGGAATCAGGATCTGCCGGGCGAAGGTCGGCGGCGTGCGCAGGGTCAGCCGCTGCTGGCGCTGGACCTGGCGACGATGCAGCGGAACCGCCGCGAGCTGGGCGAGGATCGGCGCGATCTGTTCGAGGTACTCGCGGCCGTGGGAGGTCAGCGCCAGCGAGCGGCCGTCGCGCTGCAACAGGCTCACCCCGAGCATCCCCTCGAGACCGGAAACCCGCTTGCTGGCGGCGCTGCCGGTGATCGACAGGAGTTCGGCGGCGCGCTCGAAGGTACCCAGCCGGGCAGCCGCTTCGAACGCCTGCAACGCTTCGATGGAAGGAAAACGGAAATCGTCGGGATTGAGCATGGGGCAGACTTTACCCGCTGCCCGAGATCAGGGATACCGCGTCAGAGCCGCTGCTCGTTGGCCGCGGCGCGGCGCTCGGGCGCCGCGGAACCGGCGGCACCGCCCCAGGAAGCCTTGCCGGGGCTGTAGACATCCTGTTCGTCGAGGGTCACCAGGCCGCTTTCCACCAGGCGCCCGAGGACCTGGCGGATGCTCACCAGGGACAGCGGCGTACCGGTTTCGGAGAGACGCCGGTGCAGGGTGCGGATCGGCACCCGGCCCTGCTCCCCCGAGGCTTCCCAGAGCGCATCGATCACTTTCAGCCGGGCCAGGCTCATCTTCAGGCCGGCCTCCTTCAACATCTGTTTGACGGGCGAATGGGTCATCGTGACGCTCCTTTCGTGGACGAGTGGGTAGCGGGTCCCCGCCGAAGCCGAGCATCCCTGCTCGCTGCCTGCACGTGTTCCCTGGAACCGGGCGGCTGTGGGCCGCCTCTATGGTTAAAGACGAACGAGCGCGGAAAAACCGTCAGTTTTTTTCCCATCAGATCTGATAGGCATTGCTTATCATTCGCGAATGCTTAGCCGTTGCAGTTGCGGGTCGGCGTCGATCTGCCTGTCGCTGAACGGCAAGGTCTGCCATTGCTGGCGGGAAAACAGCTCGGTCTGGTCGCGGTAGTGCGGCGAGCGCGGATCGCTGGACTGGGAGAAAGCCAGCAACCCGCGAGCCTTGGGCCCTTCCTCGGGGAAGGTCACCAGCTGGATGTAGCTGGTACCGCCGACCACCTCCAGGTGGTCGCCCTTGCGGACGCTCTGGATCGCGTTGTAGACCCCGAAATGGCCATCGCCGCCGGGAATCGCGATGCGTTCCTGGCCACGGGTGCTCACTTGCAGGTCGCCCCAGCGCGCGCCGTCGGGAATCCCGCTCTTCTCCACCTCCGCCGCCGCGTCCGCCAGCGCCTGGCGCACCTGGGTCGCCACCTGCGGCCGGTCGAGGGCGATGCCTTGCGGCGTATCCAGGGGACGTTGCGCATCGAACGTTTCCTTCCACGCGCCGTCGAGTTCGGCGAAGCGTTGCATGAAGCGCTGGAAGTAGACGAAGCCGCTGCCGCTGTCGAGGTTGGCGCCACGGTCCCACTGCGCCAGGGCCGCGCAGGCACGGGCAAGGGAATTCTCGCCCTGGTTGTCGCGGCACAGGCGGAGCAGGTCCGGCAGCACCTGGTCGGCGCTGAAGACATGGTTGGCGGTGACCATCTCCTCGAGCGTCTTCGCCTCCAGCGGCTGCTTGCCCTGTAGCCGGCTCAGGGCGTAGCGCGCCCGCGGACCGATGGGCTTCTCCTGGCTGACCAGGGGCGAGAAGCCCTGCAGCGGGCTCGCCGGGTTGGTCAGCCAGGCGCTGTCGTTGGAGTTCTGCACGAAGTCCCTGCGCAACAGCACCGGCAGTTGCGCCGCCGGGGTGATGCCAGCCTGGGCCGCGGCCGGGTCGCGGCTCCAGGCACAGCGGCTGTCCTGCCCCTGGAGGGCCGGCAGGCCTTCGGCGACCAGTTGCGGAATGGCGCAGGCGGGAATCAGTTCCGGCTTCAGGTAGGGCACCACCGACTGGTTCATGTACAGGGCGTTGCCCTGCTCGTCCGCGGCCAGGGTGTTGACCCAGGGGATCCCCTGTAGCGCCTCGACGCGCCGGCGCAGGTCGGCGACGTCGCTGGCCTGGTTGATCGAGTACCACTGTTGCAGTACCCGGGTGTTCTCCAGGTTGGCGTCACGCAGCGCATAGGCCTCGCTGCGGTTCCAGTCCAGCTTGCCGGGCCAGACCACCAGCGGGCCGTAGATCGACTGGTAGACCTTGTGCTCGACGCGCGACAGCTTGCCGTCGGCGCCGCGCACCTCGATCGCGACGGACTTCTCCTCCAGCGGCAGCGAACGACCGTCGACCAGGTAGCGCCGCGGGTCCTTCGGGTCCAGCGCCAGGCGATACAGGGTGAAGTGGCTGGAGGTATCCACCGTGTGGGTCCAGGCCAGGTGGCGGCTGAAGCCGATGTTGACCACCGGCAGGCCGGGCAGCGAGGCCCCCATCACGTCGAGCCGGCCGGGAATGGTCAGGTGCATCTGGTAGAAACGCATCGCGCCGTTCCAGGGGAAGTGCGGGTTGGCCAGGAGCATGCCCTTGCCGTCCGCCGAACGTTCGCTGCCAACGGCAATGGCGTTGCTGCCGCGCTCCAGGCGGAAGCGCTGGCGCCGCTGCTCGGCGACCTGGAACGCCTGCTCGCCGCTCAGGGCGACCTTCTCCGTGCCGGGCGGCGCGGCGGCCACCAGCGCGTCGGCGAACTGGCCGACCCCGCCTTCGACCAGCAGGCGCCGGGTCAGGCGCAGCAGGTCATCGGTCGCGATGGCCCGCAGCCAGGACTGGCCAAGGCAACTGGTGGTCTTGCCGTCGGCCTCGCGGAGGAAGCGGTTGAAACCGGCGGCGTAGCCTTCGAGCAACTGGCGTACCGCGGGCGTCTGCGCCTGCCAGAAGGCTTGCAGCGCCTCGGGTTGGTTGAGCCAGGCGTAGAAGATGTCGGACGGCAGGTTGTCCAGCTCGGCCGACGACTTGCCCTCGCTGCCGAAATAGCGCGCCCGCTCGCCGCGCGCGGTGACGATCTCCTCGGCCAGCAGGCAGGCGTTGTCGCGCGCGTAGGCGTAGCCGATGCCATAGCCCAGGCCGCGCTCATCCTTGGCCCGGATGTGCGGCACGCCATAGGCGGTCCAGCGGATGTCCGCGGCCAGCCCGGTCGGCCGCGGCATATCGGCCTGGACCGGCATCATCGAACCCAACAGCATGCCGGCCAGGCCGGTCAGTACGGTACGCATCCCCATCGATGTCATTTCTCTGCAAAGTGGTGGCCGGAACGGCCGGGACATGCAACGAAAACGCCCTGCGTGCCGGGCATCCCCTGGCGGGGAAACGGGCAACACAGGGCGTGGCGGCGTGGCGCCGATCAGCTGGCCAGGGCGTGCTCGTGCAGGGCGCGGGCCGGAGCGCCGGGCTTCAGGTGCTGGTACAGGGAGCCGGAGATTTCCTCGGCACGTACCGGCAGCACCGACAGCAGGGTGTCGCTGAGGCCATGGCTGGCCTGGCTGAAGCCCTGCGCGTAGATCGCCACCTTGCAGCGCTCGTCGGTCTGCAGGCGGTAGTCGCGGCCGATCTCATGGTCGCCGAGGTACTCCGCCAGCGGTTCGAGCAGTTGGCGGTGCAACTGGCGCTCATAGCCGGTGGCCAGGATCACTGCGTCGTAGATCTCTACGCTTAGCTCGCCGCTACCGGCGTCGCGCAACGCCAGCTCGATGCCCTGGGCGGTGGCGGTCGCGCGCTCCACAGTAGTCATGCAACGGAAGGCGTGGCGCGGGATGCCGGAGACTTTCTGGCGGTAGAAGACGCCGTAGATGCGCTCGATCAGGTCGGTATCCACCACCGAATAGTTGGTGTTGTGGTATTCGCGCAGCAAACGCTCGCGTTCGGCATGCTCGCGGCTGTAGATGAGATCGGTGAACTTCGGCGCGAACACTTCGTTGACGAACGGGCTATCGTCCGCCGGCTTGAGCGCCGAGGCACGCAGGATCATGTCGGCCTGCACCGACGGGTAGCTGTCGTTGAGGTCGATGAAGGCCTCCGCCGCGCTCTGCCCGCCGCCGATGATGGCGATCTTCATCGGCTTGCCGCTGCTGCAGGGCTGCTTGGCCATGTGCTCCAGGTACTGGCTGTGGTGGAACACCCGGCCGTCGCCCTTGAGCGCACGGAACACCTGCGGGATACGCGGGGTGCCGCCGGGACTGACCACCAGGGCGCGGGTGGTGCGCACCAGTTCCTCGCCGTCGGCGTTGCGCGAGATCACCCGCAGCGCCTCGACCTGGCCGGCGCTCAGCATCGGCTCGATGCGCAGGACCTCTTCGCCGTAGCGGCTCTGCTCCTGGAAGTGGCTGGCGACCCAGCGCAGGTAGTCGTTGAACTCCATCCGGCAGGGATAGAAGGTGCCCAGGTTGATGAAGTCGACCAGGCGATCGTGCTTGTGCAGGTAGTTGACGAAGGAATACGGGCTGGTGGGGTTGCGCAGGGACACCAGGTCCTTGAGGAAGGAGATCTGCAACTCGCTCTGCGACACCAGGGTGTTGCCGTGCCAGCGGTAGTCGCCCTGCTTGTCCAGGAACAGCACTTCCAGGGCGCCCTGCGCCTGGGCCCGTTCCTGGAGGGCAATCGCCAGGGCGATATTGGAAGGGCCGAAGCCGACACCGATGAGATCGTGAACCACGGCGGTTGCAGTTGCCTGAGTCATTTCCAGTTCCTCTGGATTGGCCCCCTTTCAAGCGGGAGCGATAAGTCGAGAGCAGCCCTGGAGGGCCATCTGTTGACTAGGAACGAGGACAGGGAAATGAAATTTAAGCGTTGCCGAGCACGAATAGCGAAATCAGTCGGCTTCCCATTCGCGCATGCGCACCCGACAGTGCTTCATCGCGTTGACGATGTGCTTTTCCACCAGGCTGCGGGAAATATTGAGATGTTCGGCGATCTGCGAATGGGACAGGCCGTCCAGCTTGCGCAACAGGAAGGAACTGCGGCAGATGGCCGGCAACTCGGCCAGCGCGCGCTGCAGGTTGTCCAGGCGCTGCCCCTGGTCGACCACCGTCTGCGGCGAGGGACTGGCCAGGCCCTCCTCGTCGTCCAGGACCTCCAGGGGTTCCGCCCGGCGCACCCGGCTGCGACGGTGCTCGTCCACCGCCAGGTTGAGCGCCGTCCGGTACAGAAAAGCCTTCGGATGCTCGATCTGCGCTTGACTGGAGCGCTCCAGAACGCGCAAATACGCGTCGTGGGCGACATCCGCCGCTGCGTGTCGATCCCCGAGCCTGGCACTGAGGAATCGCAGCAGCTCCCGATAATGGTTTTCCAAGACGACTCCTGCTCGCTGCCTCTACGGCACTGTCCTTCCAAGGGCGGGATCGCCTGCCGGCGACATTGGCAGTATGAAATCATTAAATTTATAATAATTCTCATCAAGCTTTAAAGCCTTGTTTCGCTCGCAGCGCAATCCGAAGGCATAACTGGAACCCTCGATGAAGACACCCTCTCCCGCCGACAGCGACACCCTTGTGCAGGACGCCGCGCATTGGTGCATGCGCCTGCACGCCGAGGACTTCTCCGAGGAAGAGCGTGGCGAGTTCCAGCGCTGGCTGGCAGCCGATCCCCGGCACGCCGCCGAATACGCAGAAATGGAGGAGATCTGGGCGCTCAGCGAACTGCTGCCGCGAACGCCGGCGCCCGAGCTTCGCAACCACGCCGCAACCCGCCCGCTCGGCCGTCGCCGCAGGGGCTGGAAGAGCCAGGCACGCGCCGCCGCCCTCGCCCTGCTTATGTTACCGACGGCCGGCTACCTCGGCTGGCTGCAAGGCTGGATTCCTTCCAACTACCAGCGCTACGAGGCCGAGGGCAACGTCAGGCATGTCGTTCTTCCCGACGGCAGCGAGGTCGAACTGGACCTCAATACGCAGCTGAGCTTCGCCAATTTCAAGGACATCCGCCGGGTTTCCCTGGACAGGGGCGAGGCCTACTTCCATGTCACCCACGACAGCGCGCACCCCTTCGTGGTCAAGGCCGGCAACGGCTCGATCACCGTCACCGGCACCCGCTTCAACGTCTGGAAGTACCAGGACAACGTGGTAGTCACCGTCACCGAGGGCTCGGTGAAGGTCCGCAGCGAAGGCTCGGGCAACGACAGCAGCCTGACTCCCGGCATGCAGGCCAGCTACTATCCGGGCCTGCTGCAACCGTTGGTCGAAGCCGTGGATACCCGCCAGACGCTAGCCTGGCGCGAGGGCCGCCTGGTACTCGACGACCTGCCCCTGTCCAAGGCCCTGCCGCTGATCAACCGCTACCTCGACGCTCCGCTGGTCCTGGGCGACAGGAGCGCTGCGAAACTGCGCATTGGCGGGATCTACAGCACCCGCGACATCCGCAGCCTGGTCGACGCCCTGCCGAAAGTCCTGCCCGTGGACCTGGAACATCGCGAGGACGGCAGCATCCGCATCAGCAGCCGTTACGCCCAGCTCTGAACCCAGGTTAAATTTAGCCGCCCTGGCCTCGTATATCTGGCAGTGCCCAGCCTGCCGATCCAGCGGCGGCGGTCTCTCCACGCACCGGCCGGATTCCCGAATGAGACGAACCCGTAGTACTCGTCGCGCACTGCTCGTCGCAGTCTGCCTCAGCCCCCTGATCGCCCTGGCCGCCTGGCAGGCCTATCCGTTCCGCAGCAACAGCTTCGATACCGTGAGCGTCAGCCGCGGCAGCATCGAGAGCAGCGTCTCGGCGCTCGGCACCCTGCAACCGCGGCGCTACGTCGACGTCGGCGCCCAGGCCTCCGGGCAGATCCGCAAGTTGCACGTCGAGGCCGGGGACGATGTGACGGAAGGCCAGTTGCTGGTCGAGATCGACCCCTCCACCCAGCAGGCCAAGGTCGATGCCGGCCGCTATTCGATCGAGATGCTCAAGGCCCAGCTGGCCGAGCAACGTGCCCAGTACACCCTCGCCCGCCAGCAGTACCAGCGCCAGCAGCGGCTGGCCGCCGGCGGCGCGACGCGTACCGAGGACGTGCAGAGCGCCCAGGCGCAGATGCTCGCCACCCAGGCGCGGATCGAGATGTACCAGGCGCAGATCCGCCAGGCCCAGGCCTCGTTGCGCAGCGACGAAGCCGAACTCGGCTATACCCGCATCTACGCGCCGATGTCCGGCACGGTGGTGGCGGTCGATGCGCGCGAAGGCCAGACCCTCAATGCCCAGCAGCAGACCCCGTTGATCCTGCGGATCGCCAAATTGTCGCCGATGACCGTCTGGGCCCAGGTTTCGGAAGCCGACATCGGCCGAGTCAAGCCCGGCATGCCGGCCTACTTCACGACCCTCAGCGGCGAAGGCCGGCGCTGGACCGGCAAGGTCCGGCAGATCCTCCCGGTGCCGCCCAAGCCGCTGGACCAGAGCAACCAGGGCGGCGGCAGCCCCACCAGCGGCAGCGGCGGGCAGAGCGGCAGCGGCCGGGTGGTGCTGTATACCGTGCTGGTCGACGTGGACAACGGCGACCACCAACTGATGGCGGAAATGACCGCCCAGGTGTTCTTCGTCGCCGCCACCGCGGAAAACATCCTCACCGCGCCGGTCGCCGCCATTCACGACGACGGCAAGGGCGGCCAGGTCGCCTGGGTGGTCGGCAGCAATGGCAAGCCGCAGAGCCGCCAGATCAGGACCGGCATCAGCGACCGCCTGCGGGTACAGGTGCTTGCCGGCCTGGAGGAAGGCGACCGCCTGTTGATGGCCGCTCCCGACGGCAGCGACAGCTGATGGAAAACGCCACGCAACCCGTCCCCCTGATCGAACTGCGCGACATCCGCAAGCGCTACGGCGGCAATGGCACTCCGGAAGTCGAGGTACTCAAGGGCGTATCGCTGTCGATCCACGCCGGCGAGTTCGTCGCCATCGTCGGCGCCTCCGGCTCCGGCAAGTCGACCCTGATGAACATCCTCGGCTGCCTCGACCGGCCCAGCTCCGGCAGCTACCACTTCGCCGGCCACGACGTCGCCGAACTGGACAGCGACGAGCAGGCCTGGCTGCGCCGCGAGGCATTCGGCTTCGTGTTCCAGGGCTATCACCTGATCCCCTCCGCCTCGGCCCAGGAAAACGTCGAGATGCCGGCGATCTACGCCGGCACCCCGGCGAGCGAGCGGCACACCCGCGCGCGGGCCCTGCTCGAGCGCCTGGGCCTGGCCGAGCGCACCGCCAACCGTCCGCACCAGTTGTCCGGCGGCCAGCAGCAGCGGGTATCGATCGCCCGCGCGCTGATGAACGGCGGCCATATCATCCTCGCCGACGAACCCACCGGCGCCCTCGACAGCCACAGCGGCGCGGAAGTCATGGCGCTGCTCGACGAGCTGGCCAGCCAGGGCCACGTGGTGATCCTGATCACCCACGACCGCGACGTCGCCGCCCGCGCCAAGCGCATCATCGAGGTGCGTGACGGCGAGATCGTCAGCGACAGCGCCAACGACGAGCGCCCGGCGCACCCGAGCGCCGGCGTCGAGCGCCACCTGCAAGCCGACGATCTCAGCCAGCGCCTCGCCGAGGGCAGCAGCGAACCCTCGGGGGCCTGGCGCGCCGAACTGCTGGAGGCGGTGCGCGCCGCCTGGCGGGTGATGTGGATCAATCGGTTCCGCACCGCGCTGACCCTGCTCGGGATCATCATCGGCGTCGCCTCGGTGGTGGTCATGCTCGCCGTCGGCGAGGGCAGCAAGCGCCAGGTGATGGCGCAGATGGGCGCGTTCGGCTCGAACATCATCTATCTCAGCGGCTACTCGCCGAACCCGCGCGCGCCGATGGGCATCGTCAGCAGCGACGACGTCGCCGCCATCGCCACCCTGCCCCAGGTGAAGAAGGTCATGCCGGTGAACGGCGGCGAGCTGGTGGTGCGCTACGGCAACATCGACTACCACGCCTACGTCGGCGGCAACAACACCGACTTCCCGGAAATCCTCAACTGGCCGGTGGCCGAGGGCAGCTACTTCACCGAGCGCGACGAAGACGCCGCCACCACGGTCGCGGTGATCGGCTACAAGGTGCGCAAGAAGCTGTTCGGCAGCGCCAACCCGATCGGCCGCTACATCCTCATCGAGAACGTGCCGTTCCAGGTCATCGGCGTGCTCGCCGAGAAAGGCTCCAGCTCCGGCGACAAGGATGCCGACAACCGCATCGCCATCCCCTACTCCGCTGCCAGCATCCGCCTGTTCGGCACGCGCAACCCCGAGTACGTGATCATCGCCGCCGCCGACGCCCAGCGCGTGCACCAGGCCGAACGCGCCATCGACCAGTTGATGCTGCGCCTGCACCGCGGCCAGCGCGACTACGAGCTGACCAACAACGCGGCGATGATCCAGGCCGAGGCGAAGACCCAGAACACCCTGTCGCTGATGCTCGGCTCGATCGCCGCGATCTCCCTGCTGGTAGGCGGGATCGGCGTGATGAACATCATGCTCATGACCGTGCGCGAACGCACCCGCGAGATCGGCATCCGCATGGCCACCGGCGCCCGCCAGGGCGATATCCTCCGCCAGTTCCTCACCGAGGCGGCGATGCTCTCGGTGGTCGGCGGCCTGGCCGGGATCGCCCTGGCCCTATGCATCGGCGGCGTGCTGCTGCTCGGCCAGGTCGCGGTGGCCTTTTCCCTGTCGGCCATCGTCGGCGCCTTCAGTTGCGCGCTGGTCACCGGACTGGTGTTCGGCTTCATGCCGGCGCGCAAGGCCGCCCAGCTGGACCCGGTGGCCGCCCTGGCCAGCCAATGACGGACATGTCCATGAAGAATCTTTCCCTGATTTCCGCCTGCCTGCTGCTCGGCGCCTGCGGCAGCACGCCGGCGCCCCTCGACAGCGGCCTGGCCGCGCCCCCTCAGTGGCGCTACCTGGCGGCCGGGCGCAGCGATGCCAGCGACATCCGCCAGTGGTGGAAGGCCTTCGGCGCGCCGGAACTGGACAGCCTGCTGCAACGCGCGCTGCTGAACAGCCAGGACCTCGGCGCGGCGGTGGCCCGCGTACGCCAGGCCCAGGCCTCGGCGGTGATCGCCGGCGCGCCGTTGCTGCCGGAGCTGAATGCGACGCTCGGCGCCAGCCGGCAGAAACTCCTGCGCGACTCGGGCTACAGCGGTACCGACGCGACCTCCGACAACGATGCCGTCGACTCCTTCTCCGCCGGCCTCAGCGCCAGCTACGAAGTGGACTTCTGGGGCGGTCGCCGGGCTGCCTACCGCAGTGCCCTGGAAAGCCTCAAGGCCAGCGAGTACGACCGCGCAACGGTAGAGCTGACCCTGCTCTCCGGCGTCGCCAACAGCTACCTGCAGGTATTGGCGCTGCGCGAACAGCAGCGCATCGCCAGGCTCAACCTGGACAACGCCGAGCACGTCCTGCGCCTGGTGGAGACCCGCCATGCCGCGGGCTCGGCCACCGCCCTGGAGGTCGCCCAGCAGAGCAGCCTGGTCGCCAGCCAGCGCAAGCAGCTGCCGCTGCTCGAGCAGCAGGCCCATGAGGCGCTGATTACCCTGGCCACCCTGATCGGCGAGCCGGTGCAGGCGCTACAGGTGGCCGAGCGGCCTTTCGACAGCCTGCGCTGGCCGGAGACCGGAGCGGGCCTGCCGAGCGAACTGCTCAGCCGCCGTCCCGATATCGCCAACGCCGAAGCGCAACTGGCCGCGGCCCAGGCCGACGTGCAGGTGGCGCGCGCGGCGCTGTTCCCCAAGCTGACCCTGAGCGCCTCGCTGTCGTCCGGCGCCAACCGCGCCGCCGACACTTTCCGCAACCCCTATTACAACCTGGGCGCCAACCTGCTCGCCCCGATCTTCAACCACGGCCGCCTGCGCGCCGAGCGCGACCGCAGCCTGGCGCGCCAGGAAGAACTGCTGGAAACCTACCGCAAGGCGATCCTCACCGCCTTTGCCGACACCGAACGCTCGCTGAACAGCATCGACGGCCTCGACCGCCAGCTGCACTGGCAGCAGCAGGAGCTTGAGCAGGCGCAGCGCGCCTTCGATCTCTCCGACAGCCGCTACCAGGCCGGCGCGGAAACCCTGCTGACGGTCCTCGAAACGCAACGCACGCTGTACGCGGCGCAGGATGCCGCCGTGCAACTGCGACTGGCCCGCCTGCAGGCCTCGGTCGGCCTGTACAAGGCCCTCGGCGGCGGCTGGCAGAGCGACCGCCAGGGTCTCGCGCGGAAAGACTGAGGCCCGCGTTGCGCGGGCCTCCTCCATCCTTACTCGCTCTTTCGCCGTTCAGCGCCTGAGCTGGTCGCGCGCCAGCTTCAGGTTGCGCGCGTACCAGGGCCGCCGCGGCGCACGCTTGAGCCAGCCGCTCAACTGGTCTTCTTCGCTGAAGATGATGCGCAAAGCCAGCTTCATGGTTTCCACGTCCAGCTCCACCGAGTTGCTGCTCGCCTGGACATCCGAGAGCCCGCATCCATGGGTCGCCGGGCCCAGCCAGGGATCGCCGACCTCGACCCATCGACCGGGCGCGAACCATTGGATGCCCTCCACTTCGCGGCGCTGCACTTCGCCAGGATGGAAACGCTCGTGGGCGCGATACCAGTCCTCGATGCGGTCGTCGATCCAGCCGTGGAACGACCAGAACACCGGATTCACATGGGAGGAAAACGGGTCGCCGAGGAAGTCGTTCTCCGGGCGGAACCAGCGCGGGGCGAAATCGGCCGGAAAACGGTCGGTCATGACCGGGGCGCCGTTGGAAGGGTCCCTCGTCACCGAGGCCCAGCGCATGTGCAGCCAGTCATGCATGCCCAGTTCCAGCTCCGAACCGAACTGGCCGAGGGTCAGCTTCGCCAGGTACGTCGGGTCCTGGTACTGCGATTCCCAGACCAGGAAATTGGCATGGTAGGCCTCGGCGCTTTTCAGGCCATGCAGCCACTCGCTGTACTCGTCGTCATCCACTGCCACCCAGGCCGGAGGCACGGAAAACCCGTCCGGATTGTCGAAGTAACGGATGAAGCCGGGACGATCGTACTCCAGCGGCACCACAGGTCGCGGCAGACGCTCCCAGGACGGCAGGTCCTGCATGGAACGCGCGGTGTGCAGCATGTGCCGGTGCATGAAAAAGAAGTCGATACCCGAGGCATTGCGATCCTTGCGCGGCCCTCGCGCATCGCGTTCGCGGTCCAGCGGGCCGGGCTGCCAACCGACTCCGCGCAACGCATTGCGTTGTTTTTCCGAAAGCCGATGCCATTTGTCCCGCGAAGCGTGCCATAGCTGGTGGAACAGTCGGTGCTGCGGCGACACCAGCCAACCGAGAAGTTTCTCGTTGAGCACGATGCGCTCATGGGCCAGGGGGAAGTGACGCTTTACCGCAACGAAGCGAAAATCCTCGTTCGGCGACAGCGGCGAACGCTCCAGGCGCTGTATGCGTCCGCTCAGGGTTCCGTCGCCCGCGTTCGCATAGTCTGCCCAGACCTCGTCGAACACCGCCGAGCAATCGTGAGTCGGCGCCACGGAACCGCTCGCCTGGTCCACCAAACGCCAGCGGATGCTTGCAGAACTGGCTCCGAGCAAGTCGCCAAGCACACGGAAGCGCGGCGGCTCCGCCGCGAGGAGACGTTCAGGAGTATCCAGGTAGCCAATCAGGCCGCGCCCCTTGGGTGCCACGTCCAGCACCAGTTGCAAGCCCTCCCGAGGCAGCCCGGGCAGTTCGGCATCACCGCCTACCAGGCGCAGGTCCCATAGACCGCGCAGGCGGTCGCCCAGTCGTATGCCATCGGTAGCCGCCAGGTCGAGCGAAGCCTCGTCAGGCGTCTGCGGCTCCTCTTCGCGGGTCAGATGACGATGTGTGTAGTAAGCCACCGGCAGCGCCGCCGCCCCGGTAAGGGCCAGGCCCGCCATGAATCCGCGTCGAGAAACCGTCATCGTCCTACCTGTATCAACCGTGAAGCTCGCTTTATCCAGCTAGAACGTTCCTTCCGTCGGCAAATTTACCGCCCACATGCCGTTCCACAGGCAACTCGACAATCCCTCCCGCGGCGCTAAATTTTCCCGCTCCGGCCTCGTCCCACCCTGACAGGTGAGTCCGCTTCGGCAGACGCTCATCCGCGCTTTCGATCTCGAACCTGACTGGGACGGCAATGACTAGAACACGCACACGCAAGGCCCTCTACCTCGGCTTGCCGATCTTCCTCATCCTCGTCGGCGGCGGCCTGCTGGCCTGGAAGACCTTCGGCCCGAGCGAAGCGGGCTACCCGCGCAAGGTCATGAAGCACGCCGAGGAGTTGCATGAGCGCATCCTCTCCTTCGATAGCCGGATCACCATCCCGCCGGACTTCGGCACCGAAGGCAACGAGTTCGACAAGGACGGACCGAACCAGCTCGACCTGGTCAAGGCGGGCCGCGGGCGCCTGTCCGGCGCTGCCCTGGCGATCTTCGGCTGGCCGGAGATGTGGAACGGCCCGAACGCGCCGCACAAGCCGACCCCCGGTTTCGTCGACGAAGCCCGCCACCAGCAGGAAATTCGTTACAAGATTCTCACCGGCATGGTCCGCGACTTTCCCAACCAGGTCGGCATCGCCTACTCCCCCGAGGACTTCCGCCGCCTGGCCATGGAAGGCAAGTTCGCCATCGTCATGAGCATGCTCAACGCCTACCCGCTGGGCGACGACCTGTCCCAGCTGGACAAATGGGCCGCCCGCGGCGTGCGCATGTTCGGCTTCAATTATGTCGGCAACAACGATTGGTCCGACTCTTCCCGTCCCTTGCCATTCTTCAACGACACGGCGGATGCCCTGGGCGGCCTCTCCCCGCTAGGCAAGCAGGCGGTCGAACGGCTCAACGATCTCGGGGTGATCATCGACGTCTCGCAGATGTCGACCAAGGCCCTGGAACAGGTCGCCGCCCTCAGCCGCGCGCCCATCGTCGCCTCGCACTCCGCGCCGCGCGCCCTGGTGGACATCAAGCGCAACCTCAGCGACCACGAGATGCAACTGATCAAGGACAGCGGCGGCGTGATCCAGGTGGTCGGCTTCCCCGCCTACCTGCGTCCGCTGAGCAAACCGACCCTGGACAAGCTCAACGCCCTGCGCGCGCGCTTCGACCTGCCGCCCCTGGAAGGCCTGGACTATGCGCTGATGCCGGGCGATCCGATCATCACCATCTGGCCGGAACAACGCTTCGGTGAATACGCCAGCGCCCTCTACGGCATCCTGGAGGAGGAGCCCAAGGCCGGCCTCAAGGAACTGGTGGACGCCATCGACTACACGGTGAAGAAGGTCGGCATCGACCACGTGGGCATCAGCTCGGACTTCAACGACGGTGGCGGCGTGGACGGCTGGAAGGATGTCAGCGAAATCCGCAACGTCACTGCCGAACTGATCACCCGCGGTTATTCCGATGCCGACATCGCCAAGCTCTGGGGAGGCAACTTCCTGCGCGCCTGGGGCGAAGTGCAAAAACGCGCCAAGCCGACAGCCACCCCCTGACCACGCCGCAACGGACCTCCCGATGAACGACCGTCGTACCTTTCTCAAGCAGGCCGGCATTCTCGCCGCCGGCCTGCCGCTGCTTTCCGCTGCCCAGTCGCTCCGCGCCGAAGGCGCACCGAGCGACGCCGGCAATAAGTGGAAAGCGCTGCGCCAGCAATTCGATCTCGACCCGCAGTATCTGCACTTCGCCAACTTCCTCCTCACCTCCCACCCTCGGCCGGTGCGGGAGGCCATCGAGCGCCTGCGGGTCCGCTTCGACCGCAACCCGGGCGAAGCGGTGGACTGGCATCGCGAGGAAATCTGGAAATACGAGGACGAGGCTCGCGCCTGGGCAGGTCGCTACTTCGCCGTGCAACCTGGCCAGGTGGCGCTCACCGGCAGCACCACCGACGGCCTGGCGGCGATCTACGGCGGCCTGCTGGTGCAGCCGGGCAAGGAGATCCTGACCTCCTCCCACGAGCACTACTCCACCTACACCACCCTGGAATACCGGCACAAGCGCATGGGTACCCAGGTCCGCGAGTTCCCGCTGTTCAAGGACCCGCACCGGGTTTCCGCCGACGAGATCCTGTCCAGCATCGCCGCTCAGATCCGCCCGCAGACCCGGGTGCTGGGCATGACCTGGGTGCAGTCGGGCAGCGGCGTGAAGCTGCCGATCCGCGAGATCGGCAAGCTGGTGCGCGAACTCAACCAGAAGCGCGACGAACAGGACCGGATCATCTACGTGGTCGACGGCGTGCATGGTTTCGGCGTGGAAGACGTCAGCTTCGCCGACTTCGACTGCGACTACTTCATCGCCGGCACCCACAAGTGGCTGTTCGGCCCGCGTGGCACCGGGGTCATCATCGCCCGCTCGGAACAGCTCCAGGAGCACCTGGTGCCGAGCATCCCGACCTTCTCCCGCGCCGACAACTTCGGCACCCTGATGACCCCTGGCGGCTACCACGCCTTCGAACATCGCCTGGCCCTGGGCACGGCCTTCGAGCTGCACCTGCAGTTGGGCAAGGCCGAGGTCCAGGCGCGTATCCACCAGCTCAACGCCTACCTCAAGCAGCGCCTGGGCGAGCATCCCAAGGTCCGCCTGGTCACGCCGACCAGCCCCGAGCTGTCTTCGGGCTTCACCTTCTTCCGCGTCGAAGGCCGCGATTGCGAGGCGGTCGCCAAACACCTGATGGCGCACCGGGTAATCAGCGACGCCGTGGATCGCGATGTCGGCCCGGTGGTGCGCCTGGCGCCGAGCCTGCTGAACGACGAGGCGGAGATCGACCGGGTGCTGGAAATCCTCGCCCCGCAACTCGCCTGACCCCTTTCGCCACTCAACGAGAACCGCCATGCACGCATTATCGCCCCTGGCCCTGGCCGCACTGATCGTCGCCACCGCCCCCGCCTTCGCCGACGAAGCGAAGAAACCCGGCACGGTGTTCAAGGATTGCAAGGACTGCCCGGAGATGGTCGTACTGCCCGCCGGCAGCTTCACCATGGGCACCCCGGACGACGAGGTCGGCCGCCAGCCCGACGAGGGCCCGCTGCACGACGTGACCTTCGCCAAGCCGTTCGCCATCAGCCGCTACCAGGTCACCGCCGGCGAACTGGACGCCTACCTGAAGGCCACCGGCGTCAAGCTGGCCGACGGCGATACCCGCCCCGGCCGCGAATGCATCGCCGGCAAGCCGCGCTACCAGCAAGGCCCTCGCCAGCCGGCGGTGTGCGTCGACTACAACGACGTGAAGAACTACGCCGCCTGGCTGTCGAAGAAGACCGGCAAGCACTACCGCATGCTCAGCGAGGCCGAGCGCGAGTACGGCGCCCGCGCCGGCAGCGCCGGCCCCTTCCCCTTCCCCTTCGACGAAGGCAAGGAATACAGCATCGCCAAGCACGCCAACACCTACGGCGCCAGCGATGGCTACAACTTCACCTCGCCGGTGGGCAGCTTCCCGCCCAACGCCTTCGGCGTCTACGACATGCACGGCAACGTCTACGAGTGGGTCGCCGACTGCTGGCACGACCACTACAACGGCGCGCCGAGCGACGGCAGCGCGTGGATGGAGGACAAGTGCGAGCTGGTGCAGATCCGCGGCAACGACTGGGGCGAGCCGCCGATCTTCTCGCGCTCGGGCAACCGCAACAATGCGGCCCCCAGCGACCGCGGCGACTGGATCGGCTTCCGCGTGGCGCGCGAACTCTGACTCAGAATGAAGAAGGCCGGAGCGACGACACCGCTCCGGCCTTTTCGAACCCCTCGAAGGAACCGGGTTCAGAGCTTCTCGGCGAGCAGCGCCAACCCTTCGTGCAAGGCCGGGAACAGGCTGTTGTTGAAGTTGTTCCAGCGCAGCTCGAGGATGGTGTCGTCGGGTGAAATCTCCGTTTTCAGCACATCATGGAACACTTCGCCGGAATCGATGCCATTGTCCACATAGTGGAACGATGCTCCGGTCCAGTACAGCGGCTCGACCGCGACCTTCTCCATGGTCGCCCAATCCACCACCTTCTCGCCCCGCGCTCCATACAACGCGTCCAGGGTCGCATAGGCGCCACGACGCTCGTAAGGCGAGTCCTCGCGCGTCACGCCAGGATGGATATTCATGATCCGCCGTGCGAACGGAGCACCCGGGCGTACCAGCTCATCGAGGATGACCAGGAGCCCGTCCAATACCACTACATCGGCGCCCAGCTCCACCAGGGTGTCATGCAGGCGTCGCTCGAAATCGCTCTTGCCGGCCACATGCTCGGGGGTACCCCGCGGGTACCGACGGTAGGTGGACGGCACGCTGAGCAAGAGGTCGTTCAGGGTCTTGCCTTGCACCTGCAGGTCTGCCGGATAGAACCATTGCTGCCCGGGACGATAGGCGAAACCGTAGTCCTTGATTTTTCCCTGGTCGCGAGGCAGCTCCGCGTCGTCGTCGTAGATCACGCCCACGAGCTCGTAGGCATCGCCCAGCGCAGTCTGGTTCAGCGCCTCCACCAAGGACTCCAGTACCGACTTCATGTACCGCTGTTCGCCCTTGTACGGCACGTACTGGCCGGCCTTGTCGGCCGCGGCGTTTCTCAGGGACCAGATATAGGCCAGTTTCCTTTTCGTCATTTCATCATTCCCAGGAGTGGATCGAGCGCCAGAGGAAGGCAGCGCCATGTCGAGTCGAAGCGCGCGTCGACCTGCGACGGGCGGGCGCGACACCTCTTCCTGATCTGCAACGAACGGCATCGCCTGCAATTTACGTGGAAGAACCTACGCCCCGCCGAACGCCGCTAAATACCGGGCATCCTGCTTCGTCTGTCTGCAAGGAGGCCGAGACGGGTGACGCATGCTCCTGGAGCCGGTCGCCGTCCGCATTCGCAGTGCCGCAACGAAAGCCTGCGCCAGGCCACCCCACTCAACCGTCCCATGCCTACCGGCCCAGCCGGGAGCGGCCATGGAACGATCCTGGGACCCCACCGACCTAGTACATCCGGGAAGCAACTATGACCAATCCCAAGCGCGGCGCCATTCGCGAACTGCTCGCCCTGCTCAGGCCCTTTCGAGCGATCGTGGCCGTCTCCATAGCACTGGGCATGGCCGGCGGCCTTGCCATCACCCTGCTGCTGGCCAGCATCAACAACGCCTTGCACTCGGAAAACGGCCTCGGCCAAGGCGTACTGCTGTCGTTCGGCGGACTCTGCCTGCTGGCATTGGTCAGTTCGATCGTCTCCGACATCGGTACCAGCTACGTCGGCCAACACATCATCGCGAAGCTGCGCAAGGAACTCGGCGAGAAAGTCCTCTCGGCGCCCATCGAGCAGATCGAGCGCTACCGGACCCACCGTCTCATTCCGGTACTGACACACGACATTGATACCATCAGCGACTTCTCCTTTTCCTTCACCCCACTGGCCATCGCCCTGACCATCACTTTCGGCTGCCTGGGTTACCTCGCCTACCTATCGGTCCCGATGTTCCTGCTGACAGTCGTCGCCATCGTCATCGGCACGGCAGCCCAGTACCTGGCGCGCTCCCGCGGTTTCAAAGGGTTCTATGCCGCCCGCGATCTCGAAGACGAATTGCAGAAGCACTACACCGCCATCGCTTCGGGCGCGAAGGAACTGCGCATCCACCGCCCCCGTCGCTATCGCATGCACACCGGCCGCATCAGCGAAACCGCGAACAACATCCGCGACCTCCACATCAGCTCCATCAATATATTCATCCTGGCCAAGACCTTCGGCTCGATGCTGTTCTTCGTGGTGATCGGTCTGGCGCTTACGCTCCAGGCCTACTGGCCTTCGTCCAATCCGGCCGCCATCACTGGCTTCGTGATGGTCCTGCTGTACATGAAGGGACCACTCGAACAGGTGGTGACCATCCTTCCCATCGTCAGTCGCGCCCAGGTCGCCTTCCAGCGGGTCGCCGAACTTTCCGAGCGTTTTTCCTCTCCCGAACCCCATCTTCTGCTCAGCGAACAGGAGGCCCCGGACAAGACCGTCGACAGCCTGGAACTGCGCGACGTTCGCTACAGCCCCCCCGCCGTCGAAGGCAGCGAACCGTTCCATCTGGGCCCTATCAATCTGCGTATCGCCCAAGGTGACATCGTCTTCATCGTCGGCGAGAACGGCTGCGGCAAGACGACCCTGATCAAGCTGCTGCTCGGCCTCTATCGCCCGCAGTCCGGCGAGATCCTTCTCAACGGAGAACCGGTCAGCGCGGAGACCCGCGACGATTACCGCCAGCTCTTCAGCACCATCTTCGCCGACTACTACCTATTCGACGACCTGGTCCAGGGCAAGCAGGCTTCGTTGCAGAACGCGACCCAATATCTGCAACGCCTGGAAATCGCCCACAAGGTCAGCGTCATGGACGGCAACTTCAGCACCACCGATCTCTCCACCGGGCAGCGCAAGCGCCTTGCGCTGATCAATGCCTGGCTCGAAGAGCGACCGGTCCTGGTCTTCGACGAATGGGCCGCAGACCAGGACCCGGCTTTCCGCAGGGTCTTCTACACCGAACTGTTGCCGGACCTGAAACGCCAGGGCAAGACCATCATCGTGATCAGCCACGATGATCGCTATTTCGAAATGGCGGACCAGTTGATAAGGCTCTCGGCAGGCAAGGTCGTCAAGGAAACCGAGACGGCGTGAAACTTTTTCATCCGGTTTTCCGTGGGTAAAACGTCATACTAAGAGAATTGAGAAGCGATCTCATTTATTCGCAACTTGCCAACCTAAGAAGAGCAATCACCCATGCCAGCACCACACGGTCTCAGTCCTCTGAGTAAGGCGTTTTTGATGCGCCGTGCCTTCCAACGCAGGATTCTTCCCCACTCGCTCGCCATGGCCCTGAGCCTGCCGCTGGCGGGATATGTCCAGGCGCAGGAAGTCGAGTTCGACATCCCTCCCCAGGCGCTGGGCAGCGCACTCCAGGAGTTCGGCCGCCAGGCGGATATCCAGGTGCTGTATCGCCCGGAAGAGGTCCGGAACAAGCGTAGCAGTGCGATCAAGGGCAAGCTGGAGCCGAACCAGGCGATTACCGAGCTGCTTCGTGGCACCGGCGCATCGGTGGACTTCCAGGGCAATGCGATAACCATCAGCGTCGCCGAGGCGGCGGACAGCAGCGTCGATCTCGGCGCCACCATGATCACCTCCAACCAGTTGGGCACCATCACCGAGGACAGCGGCTCCTATACGCCAGGCACTATCGCCACGGCGACCCGCCTGGTCCTGACTCCGCGCGAGACGCCCCAGTCGATCACCGTGGTCACCCGCCAGAACATGGACGACTTCGGCCTCAACAACATCGACGACGTCATGCGCCATACGCCGGGCATCACCGTCTCGGCCTACGACACTGACCGCAACAACTACTATGCCCGCGGCTTCTCGATCAACAACTTCCAGTACGACGGGATTCCCTCGACGGCCCGCAACGTCGGCTACTCCGCGGGCAATACGCTCAGTGACATGGCCATCTACGACCGGGTGGAAGTACTCAAGGGGGCGACCGGCCTGCTCACCGGTGCGGGGTCCCTCGGCGCCACGATCAACCTGATCCGCAAGAAACCTACCCATGAATTCAAGGGCCATGTCGAACTGGGCGCGGGCAGTTGGGACAATTACCGCTCCGAACTGGACGTCAGCGGCCCGCTGACCGAGTCCGGCAACGTCCGCGGCCGGGCGGTAGCCGCCTACCAGGACAAGCACTCGTTCATGGATCACTACGAGCGCAAAACCAGCGTCTATTACGGCATCCTCGAGTTCGATCTGAATCCCGACACCATGCTTACCGTCGGCGCCGACTATCAGGACAACGATCCCAAGGGATCGGGCTGGTCGGGCAGCTTCCCGCTCTTCGACAGCCAGGGCAACCGCAACGACGTCTCCCGCTCCTTCAACAACGGAGCCAAGTGGAGCAGTTGGGAGCAGTACACCCGCACCGTCTTCGCCAACCTCGAGCACAATTTCGCCAACGGCTGGGTCGGCAAGGTGCAACTCGATCACAAGATCAACGGCTACCACGCGCCCCTCGGCGCGATCATGGGCGACTGGCCGGCACCGGACAACAGCGCCAAGATCGTTGCGCAGAAGTACACCGGCGAAACCAAGAGCAACTCGCTGGATATCTATCTCACCGGCCCCTTCCAGTTCCTCGGTCGCGAGCACGAGCTGGTGGTCGGCACCTCGGCTTCCTTCTCCCACTGGGAGGGCAAGAGCTACTGGAACCTGCGCAACTACGACAACACCACCGACGACTTCATCAACTGGGACGGCGATATAGGCAAGCCCGACTGGGGTACCCCCTCCCAGTACATCGATGACAAGACCCGCCAGTTGGGCAGCTACATGACCGCCCGTTTCAATGTGACCGATGACCTGAACCTGTTCCTAGGTGGACGCGTGGTCGACTACCGGGTAACCGGCCTGAATCCGACCATTCGCGAGTCCGGACGCTTCATTCCCTACGTCGGCGCGGTCTACGACCTGAACGATACCTACTCCGTCTACGCCAGCTATACCGACATCTTCATGCCGCAGGACAGTTGGTATCGCGACAGCAGCAACAAGCTGCTCGAACCCGACGAAGGCCAGAACTACGAGATCGGCATCAAGGGTGAATATCTCGACGGACGACTCAATACCAGTCTCGCCTACTTCGAGATTCATGAGGAAAACCGCGCGGAGGAAGACGCCCTCTACAACAGCAAACCGACCAACCCCGCCATCACCTACGCCTACAAGGGCATCAAGGCCAAGACCAAGGGCTACGAGGCGGAAATCTCGGGTGAACTGGCGCCAGGCTGGCAGGTTCAGGCTGGCTATACCCACAAGATCATTCGCGACGACAGTGGCAAGAAGGTTTCCACCTGGGAGCCTCAGGACCAGTTGAGCCTCTACACCAGCTACAAGTTCAAGGGCGCCCTGGACAAGCTCACGGTCGGCGGCGGCGCCCGCTGGCAGGGCAAGAGCTGGCAGATGGTCTACAACAATCCCCGCAGCCGCTGGGAAAAGTTCTCCCAGGAAGACTACTGGCTGGTGGACCTGATGGCCCGCTACCAGATCACCGACAAGCTGTCGGCCAGCGTCAACGTCAACAACGTCTTCGACAAGACCTACTACACCAACATCGGTTTCTACACCTCGGCATCCTATGGCGATCCACGGAACCTGATGTTCAGCACTCGCTGGGACTTCTGAGCCCGACTGCGAAAAAGAACGCCCCGCAATGCGGGGCGTTCTGCTTCTCGGCTACCCCACGCGACCCATCGCCGAAGACGCCTGTCGGCACGACACCAAATGATTCCTGTACAGAAACAAAGAGCCCGCCTGAAGGCGGGCTTTGAACGGAACGGACCTGAGATCAGCGCCCGGCACGCTCCAGGGCGGCCCGGAAGCTCTGCACAAACTCAGGGTGGTCGATGATCTTGTCGTGCCGGGTATCCAGCACCCGCACCGGTTCGACACGCTCAGCCCCGATCGCCTCGGCCATCGAGCGCTCCACCGCGCTCCGCTGGATGGCATTGGTGCTGCGCGCGGCCCACCAGAGGCTGACCTTCGCCGTCAGACGCGGGTAATCCATCGCTTTCAGGCGCTCGTCGAGGATCTGTTTCAACTCCCAGGACACTTCCAGTTCGTTGCTCTGTGCGATTTCGCTGCGCAGTGTCGCGAACTCGGCGCCGATCTCCGCTTCCGCCCAGTCGCTCATCCTCGTCCAGCGCTGCTCATCGTCCGTCGTGGCGGAGCAGATCGATGACCAGGCCCGTTCGATATGCTCGGCCCGCTCCGGAAACATGACACCGAGCAGTTCCACCCGCATCTCGCCCACGGATAGGTTCGGGACTGCCTCCGGCGTCGGCCCGATCTCGTTCCAGAACGCTTCGACCCTGACCGGTGCCGGCGCATCGATCCAGCCGACGAAAGCCACCTGCCGCCCACGCTGCTCCAGCCGGGCCGCGACATCCATCGCCAGGTTGCCGCCGAGCGACCATCCCGCCAGGTTGAAAACCCCTTCGGGGTGCTCCTGCAGCAATTGCTCGGCGTATTCCGCAACCATATCGTCCCACTCCGGCACCTCGCGACCAGCGCCCAGCAGGGCACGGCAGACAACACCCTTGACCGGATGACGATCCCGCAGCGCCATGGCGAGGGTCTTGTAACAGTGCACAGAGCCGAAACTCGGATGGAACATGAACAGCGGCGAACCTTCGCGCCTGCCGTTGAGTGGCACCAGCAACGACTCACGCGCCTGCCCCTCGATGCATGCCGCCTGTTCCGCGACGCTGGCATGGGTCATCAGTTGGCTGATGCTCAGCGTAGCCTGGCAGGTATCGCCGATCCGCTCCTTGAGCATCAGCAGCAACAATGAGTGACCGCCCAGTTCGAAGAAGTTGTCGTCCAGGCCGACCCGTTCCACTCCCAGGATCTCCGCCCAGATCGCTGCGATGCGCTGCTCCAGCTCGCTACCGGGCGCTCGATAGGCCTGCTGCGACAAGCTCGCATCCGGTTGCGGCAACGCCTGCCGGTCGAGCTTGCCATTGACCGTCAGCGGCATCCGCTCCAGCAGCATCAGGTGCGCCGGCACCATGTAGTCCGGCAGGTGCCGCTTCAGCGACTCCCGCAGCGACTCCCGCAGACGCTCGGCATCCTCCGCCGAGTCCGCCACCACGTATCCCACCAGTTGCGTGCCGCCGACCCCGTCATGGGCCAGCACCACGGCATCACGTACCCCGGCCAGACCGGCGAGCGCCGCTTCGATCTCACCCAGTTCGATACGGAAGCCGCGAACCTTCACCTGGTGGTCGATACGCCCGATGTACTCGATATTGCCATCCGCCTGGAACCGTGCCAGGTCGCCGGTACGGTACAGCCGCTCGCCGGCGCCGCCGGGGAACGGGTTCGGCACGAAGCGGGTGGCACTCAACCCGGGCCGCCTCAGGTAGCCGCGCGCCAGACCGGCGCGACCGATGTACAGCTCGCCCACCGCGCCGCGCGGCACCGGGTTCAGGTCACGGTCGAGGATGTACCAGGACAGGTCCGGGATGGTCCCGCCGATCGGACTGACCAGGCCACCCTCCAGGTCGGCTTCGCTCACCGGACGGTAGGTTACGTGCACCGTGGTCTCGGTGATGCCGTACATGTTCACCAGTTGCGGCTGGCGATCGCCAAAGCGCTGGAACCACGGCCGCAGGCTCTGCAGATCCAGCGCCTCGCCACCGAAGATCACGTAGCGCAGCGCCGGCTGCTGCGTCGCCATGTCGGCGGAACAGGCCACCGCCATCAGTTGCTTGAACGCCGACGGCGTCTGGTTGAGCACCGTCACGCCTTCGCGGCACAGCAGACGGTAGAAGTCTTCCGGCGAACGGCTCACCCATTGCGGCACGATCACCAGTCGCCCGCCATAGAGCAGCGCGCCGAAGATTTCCCAGACCGAGAAGTCGAAGGCGTAGGAATGGAACAACGTCCACACGTCCCGCTCGTCGAAGCCGAACCAGGCCTCGGTGGCGCTGAACAGGCGCAGCGCGTTGCGGTGGGTGAGCAATGTGCCCTTGGGCTTGCCGGTCGAGCCCGAGGTATAGATCACGTAGGCCAGGTTGTCCGCCGATAGCGTCGGGAGCGGACCGCTCTCGGCGTAGCCGTCCAGCACCAGTCCGTCGATGGCCAGCACCTCCACCCCCGCCTGCCGTGGCAGGTGCTCGAGCAGATGCCCCTGGGTCAGCAGCAGCCGTACCCCACTGTCGTCGAGGATATGCGCCAGGCGCTCCTCTGGCGCCGCCGGGTCCAACGGCAGGTAGGCGCCGCCGGCCTTGAGGATCGCCAGCAAGCCGACCAGCATGTCCAGCGAACGCTCCAGCGCCAGCCCGACCGGCACGTCCGCGCCAACGCCGCGAGCGATCAGGCAGTGCGCCAGGCGATTGGCCCGCGCATTCAGTTCGCCGTAGCTCAACCGTTGTTCGTCGAGGATCAGCGCAACCGCCTGTGGCCGTTGCCGCGCCTGCTCCTCGAAACGCTGCTGCAAGGTGCCCTGCACCGCGCACTCGCGCTGGGCCGGGTTCCATTCGGAGAGGGTCTGCCGGCGCTCCGGGGCATCCAGCAGCGGCAACTCGCCGAGCCGCTGTCGTGGGTTGGCGACGATGCCGCGCAACAGGTTGCGCCAATGGCCGGCCAGGCGTTCCACGGTGGAGGCGTCGAACAGATCGGTGGCGTAGTCGAAGGAGGCCCAGATGCCGTTTTCGTCTTCCTGAATATCCAGCGTCAGGTCGAACTGCGCAGTCTGGCCGTCCCAGGCCAGGCCTTCCAGACGCAGGTCCTCCAACTGAACCTCGGGCGTCACCGAGCGTATCTCGCTCTGATGGTTGAACAGCACCTGGAACAGTGGGTTGTGGCTGGCATTGCGCTCCGGCTGCAAGGCTTCCACCAGTTGCTCGAACGGCAGGTCCTGGTGCGCCTGGGCCTCCAGCGCGCGTTGGCGGGCCTGTGCCAGCAGCTCGTCGAAGCCCATCCGACCGTCCAGGTCGGCCTTGAGCACCTGGGTGTTGACGAAGAAGCCGATCAGCCGCTCGGTCTCCACGCGGTTGCGATTGGCGATCGGCACACCGACACGGATATCCGCCTGCCCGCTGTAGCGATACAACAGCGCCTGGAACGAGGCCAGCAACAGCATGAAACTACTGGCGCCTTCACGCTGGGCCAAGGCTCTCACGGCCTCGACCAGTTCCCGTGGTAGCTCGAAACCCAACTGCGCGCCACGATGGCTCTGCCGGGCCGGACGCGGCCGATCGAACGGCAACTCCAGCACCGGCTGCTCGCCGCCCAGCAGGCCGGTCCAGTACGCCAACTGGCGCTCCTTTTCCCCCGCCTCCATCCAGCTGCGCTGCCACAGGGCGTAGTCCGCGTACTGGATCGGCAGGGCTGGCAACACCACGTCGAGCCCTTGGCTATAGGCGGCATAGAGCTGGACCAGTTCCTCGACCATCACCTGCATCGACCAACCGTCGGACACGATGTGGTGCTGGACCAGCACCAGTACATGGTCGTCTTCGGCCAGTTGCAACAGGTTCACCCGCAGCAGCGGCCCCCGTTCCAGGTCGAATGGCTGCACAACGATGGCCTGTATCCGTTCGATCAGGCCTTCTTCACCGAACTGTTCCCGCTCGATGGAAACGCTAACCGCAGGTTGTACCTGCTGGTACGAACGCCCTCCCTCCAGTCGGAAGCGGGTACGCAAGGTTTCATGCCGCGCGACCAGGCTGTCGAAGCTGCGTTGCAAGGCATCCACGTCCAGCCGCCCGCGTAGGCGCAAGGCACTCGGAATATGGTAGGCCGCGCTTTCCGGCTCCAGTTGCCAGAGGAACCACTGACGCTCCTGAGCGAAGGACAGTGCCAACGGTTGCTGCCGATCGGCAAGCGGTATCGTCGAGACCGCATCCGTCGTGCGTTCCAATCCCTGGGCGAACGCTTCCAGAACCGGCCGCTCGAACAACGCCTTCAGGCTTGCGTCCAACTGCTGCTCCTGGCGAACCCGAGAAATCACCCGGGTAGCCAGCAACGAATGACCGCCCAGTTCGAAGAAGTTGTCGTCCAGGCCAACCCGTTCCACTCCCAGGATCTCCGCCCAGATCGCTGCGATGCGCTGCTCCAGCTCGCTACCGGGCGCTCGATAGGCCTGTTGCGACAGGCTCGCATCCGGTTGCGGCAACGCCTGCCGGTCGAGCTTGCCATTGACCGTCAGCGGCATCCGCTCCAGCAGCATCAGGTGCGCCGGCACCATGTAGTCCGGCAGGTGCCGCTTCAGCGACTCCCGCAGCGACTCCCGCAGACGCTCGGCATCCTCCGCCGAGTCCGCCACCACGTATCCCACCAGTTGCGTGCCGCCGACCCCGTCATGGGCCAGCACCACGGCATCACGTACCCCGGCCAGACCGGCGAGCGCCGCTTCGATCTCACCCAGTTCGATACGGAAGCCGCGAACCTTCACCTGGTGGTCGATACGCCCGATGTACTCGATATTGCCATCCGCCTGGAACCGTGCCAGGTCGCCGGTACGGTACAGCCGCTCGCCGGCGCCGCCGGGGAACGGGTTCGGCACGAAGCGGGTGGCACTCAACCCGGGCCGCCTCAGGTAGCCGCGCGCCAGACCGGCGCGACCGATGTACAGCTCGCCCACCGCGCCGCGCGGCACCGGGTTCAGGTCACGGTCGAGGATGTACCAGGACAGGTCCGGGATGGTCCCGCCGATCGGACTGACCAGGCCACCCTCCAGGTCGGCTTCGCTCACCGGACGGTAGGTTACGTGCACCGTGGTCTCGGTGATGCCGTACATGTTCACCAGTTGCGGCTGGCGATCGCCAAAGCGCTGGAACCACGGCCGCAGGCTCTGCAGATCCAGCGCCTCGCCACCGAAGATCACGTAGCGCAGCGCCGGCTGCTGCGTCGCCATGTCGGCGGAACAGGCCACCGCCATCAGTTGCTTGAACGCCGACGGCGTCTGGTTGAGCACCGTCACGCCTTCGCGGCACAGCAGACGGTAGAAGTCTTCCGGCGAACGGCTCACCCATTGCGGCACGATCACCAGTCGCCCGCCATAGAGCAGCGCGCCGAAGATTTCCCAGACCGAGAAGTCGAAGGCGTAGGAATGGAACAACGTCCACACGTCCCGCTCGTCGAAGCCGAACCAGGCCTCGGTGGCGCTGAACAGGCGCAGCGCGTTGCGGTGGGTGAGCAATGTGCCCTTGGGCTTGCCGGTCGAGCCCGAGGTATAGATCACGTAGGCCAGGTTGTCCGCCGATAGCGTCGGGAGCGGACCGCTCTCGGCGTAGCCGTCCAGCACCAGTCCGTCGATGGCCAGCACCTCCACCCCCGCCTGCCGTGGCAGGTGCTCGAGCAGATGCCCCTGGGTCAGCAGCAGCCGTACCCCACTGTCGTCGAGGATATGCGCCAGGCGCTCCTCTGGCGCCGCCGGGTCCAACGGCAGGTAGGCGCCGCCGGCCTTGAGGATCGCCAGCAAGCCGACCAGCATGTCCAGCGAACGCTCCAGCGCCAGCCCGACCGGCACGTCCGCGCCAACGCCGCGAGCGATCAGGCAGTGCGCCAGGCGATTGGCCCGCGCATTCAGTTCGCCGTAGCTCAACCGTTGTTCGTCGAGGATCAGCGCAACCGCCTGTGGCCGTTGCCGCGCCTGCTCCTCGAAACGCTGCTGCAAGGTGCCCTGCACCGCGCACTCGCGCTGGGCCGGGTTCCATTCGGAGAGGGTCTGCCGGCGCTCCGGGGCATCCAGCAGCGGCAACTCGCCGAGCCGCTGTCGTGGGTTGGCGACGATGCCGCGCAACAGGTTGCGCCAATGGCCGGCCAGGCGTTCCACGGTGGAGGCATCGAACAGATCGGTGGCGTAGTCGAAAACGGCGCAAAAACGCTGCTCTTCGTCCGTCAGGTCCAACGTCAAGTCGAACTGCGCCGTCCGGCTGTCGAACTGCACGCTTTCCATCTGTAACTCGTCGAAGCGGAATGCCTGGCCGTTGCCACGGGCTTCGCTCTGGTAGTTGAACAGCACCTGGAACAGCGGGTTGTGGCTAAGACTGCGCTCCGGCTGCAAGGCCTCCACCAGTTGCTCGAACGGCAGGTCCTGGTGCGCCTGGGCCTCCAGCGCGCGTTGGCGGGCCTGTGCCAGCAGCTCGTCGAAGCCCATCCGACCGTCCAGGTCGGCCTTGAGCACCTGGGTGTTGACGAAGAAGCCGATCAGCCGCTCGGTCTCCACGCGGTTGCGATTGGCGATCGGCACGCCGACACGGATATCCGCCTGCCCGCTGTAGCGATACAGCAGCGCCTGGAACGAAGCCAGCAACAGGGCGAAGGCAGTAGCCCCCTCCTGCTGGGCCACGCGCCTGAGCGCCTGGGACAGATCAATATCCAGTTCCAGGATGAACTGGGCACCACGATGGCTTTGCCGAACCGGGCGCGGCCGGTCGAACGGCAACTCCAGCACCGGCTGCTCGCCGCCCAGCAGGCCGGTCCAGTACGCCAACTGGCGCTCCTTTTCTCCTGCCTCCATCCAGCTGCGCTGCCACAGGGCGTAGTCCGCGTACTGGATCGGCAAAGCCGGCAGCGCTACCTCGAGCCCTCGACTATAGGCGGCATAGAGCTGGACCAGTTCCTCGACCATCACCTGCATCGACCAACCGTCGGACACGATGTGATGTTGGACCAGCACCAGCACATGGTCGTCCTCGGCCAGCCGCAACAGGCTCACCCGCAGCAGCGGCCCACGCTCCAGGTCGAACGGCCGCGCGATCGTCGTCTCGACCTGCCGAGCGAGGGCGCCCTCCTCGAGCGGCCCCAACGCGACGATATCCAGCGGCAATGCCATGGATGCGGCGATCTCCTGGCGCGCCTCGTCGCCGTCGAGGCGAAAACGGGTGCGTAGGGTCTCGTGCCGCGCAACCAGGCTGTCGAAGCTGCGTTGCAGGGCATCCAGGTCCAGCCGCCCACGTAGACGCAAGACACTCGGGATATGGTAGGCCGCGCTTTCCGGCTCCAGTTGCCAGAGAAACCACTGTCGCTCCTGGGCATAGGAGAGCCGCAGGGGCTCGCCGTCCTGGCGCTTGAACACTGGCGCGATCTCGAAGAGATTGACACCTTGCTGCTTGAGCAGGACAGCCAATGCCTTCCTTTCCTGGGGGGAAAGGGAGCCCACCTTCTCTATGAGTGCTTGCACGCTACCGCCTCTTAGGAAATCAGTTTTTCAAGTTCATCGGCAGATAGACGTTTGAGCGCCTCCAGGGATTTAGCCAGAGCATCTTCCACCGGCGCGCTCTCGGCCTTGAGGGTCTCGACGCCGTGGCAGAACTCACCCAGTGTCTCCGCGGTGAACATCGACTTGATCGGCACCTCCAGGTGCAGTCGTTCGCGTAGGCGGCCAATGACCTGGGTGGCCAGCAACGAGTGGCCGCCGAGTTCGAAGAAGTTGTCGTCGAGCCCGACCTGTTGCAATTGCAGGACCTCCGCCCAGATCCCCGCGACCTGTTGCTCCAGATCGCTTCGCGGCGCCACGTAGACCTGCTGCAACAGGCTCGCATCCGGCTGCGGCAGGCCCTTGCGGTCCAGCTTGCCGTTCGGCGTCAGCGGCATCCGCGCCAGGAACAACAGGTGCGATGGCACCATGTATTCCGGCAGGCGCTCGCGCAGCGCCGTCTTCAACTGCGCCCGGCACTCCGCCTGCGCTTCCGGCGAATCCGCGACCGCCGGCTCCTGCGCCACCACGTAGCCCACCAACTGCTGGCCCACCGCGCCCGGCTGGGCCACCACCACCGCCTCGCGCACCGCCGGATGCTCGCGCAGGCGCGCCTCGATCTCTCCCAGTTCGATGCGGAAGCCTCGGATTTTCACCTGGTGGTCCACCCGTCCGAGGTAGTCCACCACCCCATCCGCACGCCCACGAGTCAGGTCGCCGCTGCGGTACAGCCGGCTGCCCGGCGCGCCAAAGGGATCCGGCACGAAACGCTCGGCGGTCAGCGCCGGACGCTCCAGGTAGCCACGCGCCACCCCTTCCCCGCCCAGGTACAGTTCGCCCGCCACGCCTACCGGCAGCAGGTTCAACTGCCCGTCGAGGATGTAGCCGCTACGGTTGCCCAGCAGCGTACCGATCGGCATGTAGGCCGCGCCGCAGGCATCGCCCGCTCGCGCTTTCCACAGCAGCGGCGTCACCACCGTCTCGGTCGGGCCGTAGCCGTTGAACAGGTACTTCGGCTTCAGCGCCCGCCACGCCAGGTCATAGCTGGCCTGCGCCACCGCGTCGCCGCCGAAGCAATACACCCGTACCGGCGGCGGATTGCCGTCGCGCTCGGCATGCTCGGCCAGTTGCTGCAGGTACACCGGCGGGAACACCCCCACCGTTACCCCGTGGCGATGCATCTCGGCGTAGGTTCGTTCCGGCAGCCACAGGCTGTCGTCGCGGATCAGCACCCGCGCGCCGTTGATCAACGGGTGCATCCAGCCTTCGTGGGAACCGTCGAAGGCGAACGACATGAAGTGCAGCTCGCAGTCCTCCGGGGTCATCTCGTAGCGCTCGCCGGTAGCCACGATATGGGCGATCAACGGACCATGGGACACCGCCACGCCCTTGGGCATGCCGGTGGAGCCGGAGGTGTAGATCACATAGGCCAGGTTGTCGCCGTGCAGCGCCACCTCTGGATCATGGGCGGGGAAGCCGGCCCACTCCTCCTCGCGATCCACGGACAGACAGGACAACCCCTCGGGGATCGGCAGACGCTCCAGCAGGTGGCTATGGGTCAGCAGCAGGTGCGCGCGACTGTCCTGCATCATGTACAGCAGGCGCTCGCGCGGGTATTCGATATCCAGCGGCACGTAGGCGCCGCCGGCCTTCAGTACCGCCAGGAACGCCACCATGATCTCCGCACTGCGCTGCATGGCGATCGCCACCCGCACCTCGGGGCCAACGCCTCGGGCGATCAACACATGGGCCAGGCGGTTGGCCCGGCTATCCAGCTCGGCGTAGGTGAGCTTTTCCTCGTCGAAGATCACCGCCACCGCATCCGGCGCCATACGCGCCCGCTCGGCCACTCGCTGGTGTACCAGCGGCGTTGCCGGATAGCCCGAGCCGCTGCGGTTCCAGAGCTGCCCGATGACTTCGCGCTCCTCGCGGTCGAGCATGTCCAGCTCTCCCAGGCGAGCGTCAGGCATCGCCAGGATCGCATCCAGCAGGTTCTGCCAATGCCGTACCAGGCGCTCTGCGGTCGAAGCATCGAATAGATCGGTCGCATAGACCAGCGCCGCCCAGATGTCCGACTCGGACTCACAGGTATCCAGCACCAGGTCGAACTGCGCCGTATGGCTTTCCCACGCCTGCTCTTCGATGCTCAGTCCCGCGACTTCCGGCAAGCCGTGCTCGCCCCGCTCCGCCTGGTAGTTGAATAGCACCTGGAACAGCGGGCTGTGGCTGAGACTGCGCTCCGGTTGCAAGGCTTCCACCAGTTGCTCGAACGGCAAGTCCTGGTGCGCCTGCGCCTCCAGCGAGCGTTGGCGAACCTGGTGCAGCAATCGGTCGAACCCCATCTGCCCATCGATGTCGGCCTTGAGCACCTGGGTGTTGACGAAGAACCCGATCAGTCGCTCGGTTTCGACCCGGTTGCGATTGGCGACCGGCACGCCGACACGGATATCCGGCTGACCGCTGTAGCGATACAGCAGCGCCTGGAACGACGCCAGCAGCAACATGAAGGTACTCGCACCCTGCCGTTGGGCAAGCGCCTTCAGCCGCCTGGCCCGCTCGGCGCCGAGTTCGAACTCCAGCCGCGCGCCGCGAAAGCTCTGCTCCGCAGGACGGGGACGATCGAACGGCAGCTCCAGCACCGGCTGTTCGCCACCCAGCAGGCCGATCCAGTACGCCAACTGGCGCTCCCTCTCTCCGGCCTCCATCCATTCGCGCTGCCAGACGGCATAGTCCGGATACTGTATCGGCAGCGCCGGCAGGGCCGCTTCGCGCCCCTGGCTGTAGGCGGCGTAGAGCTGGACCAGCTCTTCGACCATCAACTGCATCGACCAACCGTCGGAGACGATATGGTGCTGGACCATGACCAGCACATGGTCATTCGGAGCCACTTCGAACAGACTGATCCGCAGCAACGCATCCGCCCGTAGGTCGAAGGGCCTGGCCATCTCCGCTTCGACTGCCGCCCTGAGCGACGCGTCATCGACATTCGCCAGACTATGCCGGGAAACCTGCAACTGCCCATCGGCATCCACCACCTGAACGGTACGCAGGCCTTCCTGGCGGAAGCGGGTACGCAACGACTCGTGACGCTGTGCGAGGCGCTCGAAACTGCGCTGTAGCGCGACGACATCGAGGCCGCCGCGCAAGCGCAGGGCGGCGGGAATGTGATAGGCCGCGCTCTCCGGTTCCAATTGCCAGAGGAACCACTGGCGCTCCTGTGCATAGGACAACGGCAGCGGCTGCTCGCGGGTAACGGGCATGATCGGCGGAACCTCCGCCGGTTTCTCGCCCAGGCTCTCGACGAATCCCTGCAGGACCGGCTGCTCGAAAAGGCTCTTCAGGCTGACTTCGATACCGAGATCCTGGCGAATCCGCGAGACCAGGCGCGTCGCCAGCAGCGAGTGTCCGCCCAATTCGAAGAAGTTGTCGGTAAGGCCGACCCGTTCGACGCCCAGCAACTCGCCCCATATCGCGGCCACGTCTTTCTCCAGCGCGCTCGCCGGCGCCATGTGGTCGTGTTGCATCAGGCCGGCATCCGGCTTCGGCAGCGCCCGACGGTCCAGCTTGCCATTTGGACTGAGCGGCATCCGCTCGAGGAACAGCAGGTGCGAGGGCACCATGTAGTCCGGTAGCGAGGCCCGTAGCGCTGTGCGGATACGCTCGCGCAAAGCCGGCTGGCGAGTCTCGTCCTCGCCCCCCTCAGCCACCAGGTAGGCCACCAGTTGACCGTCCAGCGCAAGAGCCGCCGCTTCGCGTATTCCCTCCAAGTCCAGGAGGCGGGCTTCGACCTCCCCCAGCTCGATGCGGAAGCCGCGGATCTTCACCTGATGGTCGGCACGCCCCATGTACTCGATCACGCCGTCACCGCGTCGGCGCGCCAGGTCGCCGGTCCGGTAGAGCCTTGAGCCCGGTTCGCCGAAGGGGTCGGGCAAGAAGCGCTCGGCGGTCAAGCCGGGCCGATCGTGGTAGGCACGGGCCAGCCCGGCACGGCTGGCGATATAAAGCTCGCCTACCGCCCCTACGGGCAGTAGGCCGAGATGTTCATCCAGCACCAGCAACGTACGGCCGGGTAGCGCCTGGCCGATAGGACTGGCATTGCCCACCCGGGCGTTCTCGGCGGAACAATCGAAGACGCTGGACACCACCGTGGCCTCGGTCGGTCCATAGGTATTGAGCAACCTCACCCGGCCCATGCCGGCTTGCCGCCAGAGCTTCGGCCCCTCCAGTGGCATGGCTTCGCCACCGATGTGGATCTGCCGCAAGGCACCGTAGGAACGCCGTGGCTCGGCCAGGGCATCGAGCAGGAACAGGTTCCAGTACGCCGTGGGCAGGTCGGCAAGGGTCACGCCCTGCTCGACTATCTGCCGATACAGCTCACCGGTATCCCAGAGGTCGCCGCCACGCAGGACCACGCAGGCACCACGGGTCAGCGCCGGATAGAGCTGTTCGACGAAGCCGTCGAAGCTCAGGGTGGCGAACTGCAATATCCGATCCTCCGGGGTGAGCGCGGAATAACCACTGGCGATACGCGAGAACTGCGCAAGCGCCGCATGACTGATGGCCACGCCCTTGGGTTTTCCGGTGGAGCCGGAGGTGTAGATCACATAGGCCAGGTTCTCCGGCCGCAGGTTCACCACCGGATCATCCGTAGACACCGATGCGTCCCGTTCCAGGCGGTCGATGGAGAGCACCTCCAGCCCTTCGTGCAAAGGCAGCCCGGGCAGCAAATGCTCCTGGCTGAGCAACAGGCCGACGGCGCTGTCCTCGAGCATGTGACGCAAACGGTCCTGCGGATAGGTCGGGTCCAGCGGCACATAGGCACCACCGGCCTTGAGGATCGCCAGCAGACCGACCACCATGTCCAGCGAGCGCTCGACGGCGATTCCCACCAGCACATCGGGACCGACGCCACGCGCTATCAGGCAGTGAGCCAGACGATTGGCGCGGGCGTTGAGCTCGGCGTAGCTCAACGCCTGCCCCTCCAGCGCCAGTGCTTGCGCCTGCGGACGCAGACGGGCCTGCTCCTGGATCTGCAACTGGACCAGGGGCGGCAACCCACCCTCGTCGGCGTTCTCTGCCCAGGCCCGCAACAGGCAATCGCGCTCCTCGTCCAGCAACAGCGGCAACTCGGCGACCGGCCGGCCCGGTTCGGCCACGATGCCGCGCAGGAGATTCTGCCAGTGCCGAGCCAGGCGCTCGACGGTCGAGGCCTCGAACAGATCCGTGGCATAGCCGAACGATGCCCAGATACCGTCCTCGGCCTCGTGCACGTCCAGCGTCAGGTCGAAGGCCACGGAGCTGCTCCGCCACTCCATCCGCTCCAGCGACAGGCCTGGCAGTTGCACGCCCTGGTTGGCCGAACGAGAGTCGGCCTGGTGATTGAACATGACCTGGAACAACGGGTTGTGGCCGAGGCTGCGTTCCGGCTGCAAAGCCTCCACCAGTTGCTCGAACGGCAGGTCCTGGTGCGCCTGTGCCTCCAGCGCGCGCTGGCGGGCCTGGGCCAGCAACTCGTCGAAACCCATCCGGCCATTGATGTCGGCCTTGAGCACCTGGGTGTTGACGAAGAAACCGATCAGCCGCTCGGTTTCAACCCGGTTACGGTTGGCGATAGGCACGCCGACACGGATATCCGCCTGTCCGCTATAGCGATGCAACAGCGCCTGGAAGGAAGCCAGCAACAGCATGAACATGGTCACACCCTTGCGCTGAACCAGCTGTTTCAAGGCAAGGGCCAGGTGTGGCTCCAGCTCCAGGTCCAATTGCGCTCCACGATAGCTGCGCAGCGGCTGCCGCGGGTGATCGAGGGGCAACTCGATCACCGGCTGCTCGCCGCCCAGCAGGCCGGTCCAGTACGCCAACTGGCGCTCCTTTTCCCCCGCCTCCATCCAGCTGCGCTGCCACAGGGCGTAGTCCGCGTACTGGATCGGCAGGGCCGGCAACACCACGTCGAGCCCTTGGCTATAGGCGGCATAGAGCTGGACCAGTTCCTCGACCATCAATTGCATCGACCAACCGTCGGAGACGATATGGTGCTGGACCATGACCAGCACATGCTCGTCGGCGTCCACCTCCAGCAAAGTCACCCGCAGTAACGGTCCCTGTTCGAGATCGAAGGGTCGTGCGATCTCCGCCTCGACCCGCTCCAGCAATCGCTGTTCGTCGAGTCCCCGTTGCACTTCGACTTCGAGCGCCAGCGAGACGTCGGCGGAGACGACCTGCACCCATTCATCACCCATCCGCGCGATCCGCGTGCGCAGGCTTTCGTGCCGCTCGACGAGCGCCGCGAAGCTGCGCTGCAAGGACGCAATGTCCAACCTGCCGCGCAGGCGCAGGGCGGTAGGAATGTGGTAGGCGGAACTCTCCGGCTCCAGCTGCCAGAGGAACCACTGCCGCTCTTGGGCATAGGACAGCGGCAGGTTGTCCATCTCCTGGCGAGTCTGCGGGATCGGCAGGCGGGCGAAGCTCATGCCCTTGGCCTGGACACGCTGATAGAACAATTTCTGCTGCGCCAGAGGCAGGCGAACGAAGCGGGACACGAGGTCCAGGTTTGGATTGGAAAGCATGGGTCAGATCGCCTCTAGTTCGCTCATGAATTCACGAAGGTCATCGAAATCGGTGTCATTGCTGGAAGTCTGCGCCGCGGCAAGCTCGGCATAGGCTTGCAGCGACTCGGTCTGGAACAGCGCCGCCAGCGGCAGCTCCACGCCGACCTCGCTCTGCATCCGGGCAGTCACCTGGATCGCCAGCAACGAGTGGCCGCCAAGCTCGAAGAAGTTGTCGTCGAGCCCGACCTGTTGCAATTGCAGGACCTCCGCCCAGATCCCCGCGACCTGTTGCTCCAGATCGCTTCGCGGCGCCACGTAGACCTGCTGCAACAGGCTCGCATCCGGCTGTGGCAGGCCCTTGCGGTCCAGCTTGCCGTTCGGCGTCAGCGGCATCCGCGCCAGGAACAACAGGTGCGACGGCACCATGTATTCCGGCAGGCGCTCGCGCAGCGCCGTCTTCAACTGCGCCCGGCACTCCGCCTGCGCTTCCGGCGAATCCGCGACCGCCGGCGCCTGCGCCACCACGTAGCCCACCAACTGCTGGCCCACCGCACCCGGCTGGGCCACCACCACCGCCTCGCGCACCGCCGGATGCTCGCGCAGGCGCGCCTCGATCTCTCCCAGTTCGATGCGGAAGCCTCGGATCTTCACCTGGTGGTCCACCCGTCCGAGGTAGTCCACCACCCCATCCGCACGCCCACGGGTCAGGTCGCCGCTGCGGTACAGCCGGCTGCCCGGCGCGCCAAAGGGATCCGGCACGAAACGCTCGGCGGTCAGCGCCGGACGCTCCAGGTAGCCACGCGCCACCCCTTCCCCGCCCAGGTACAGTTCGCCCGCCACGCCTACCGGCAGCAGGTTCAACTGCCCGTCGAGGATGTAGCCGCTACGGTTGCCCAGCAGCGTACCGATCGGCATGTAGGCCGCGCCGCAGGCATCGCCCGCCCGCGCTTTCCACAGCAGCGGCGTCACCACCGTCTCGGTCGGGCCGTAGCCGTTGAACAGGTACTTCGGCTTCAGCGCCCGCCACGCCAGGTCATAGCTGGCCTGCGCCACCGCGTCGCCGCCGAAGCAATAGACCCGTACCGGCGGCGGATTGCCGTCGCGCTCGGCATGCTCGGCCAGTTGCTGCAGGTACACCGGCGGGAACACCCCCACCGTTACCCCGTGGCGATGCATCTCGGCGTAGGTCCGTTCCGGCAGCCACAGGCTGTCGTCGCGGATCAGCACCCGCGCGCCGTTGATCAACGGGTGCATCCAGCCTTCGTGGGAACCGTCGAAGGCGAACGACATGAAGTGCAGCTCGCAGTCCTCCGGGGTCATCTCGTAGCGCTCGCCGGTAGCCACGATATGGGCGATCAACGGACCATGGGACACCGCCACGCCCTTGGGCATGCCGGTGGAGCCGGAGGTGTAGATCACATAGGCCAGGTTGTCGCCGTGCAGCGCCACCTCTGGATCATGGGCGGGGAAGCCGGCCCACTCCTCCTCGCGATCCACGGACAGACAGGACAACCCCTCGGGGATCGGCAGACGCTCCAGCAGGTGGCTATGGGTCAGCAGCAGGTGCGCGCGACTGTCCTGCATCATGTACAGCAGGCGCTCGCGCGGGTATTCGATATCCAGCGGCACGTAGGCGCCGCCGGCCTTCAGTACCGCCAGGAACGCCACCATGATCTCCGCACTGCGCTGCATGGCGATCGCCACCCGCACCTCGGGGCCAACGCCTCGGGCGATCAACGCATGGGCCAGGCGGTTGGCCCGGCTATCCAGCTCGGCGTAGGTGAGCTTTTCCTCGTCGAAGATCACCGCCACCGCATCCGGCGCCATACGCGCCCGCTCGGCCACTCGCTGGTGTACCAGCGGCGTTGCCGGATAGCCCGAATCGCTGCGGTTCCAGATAGCGCCGATAGCGCTAAGCTCCGCCTTCTCGAGCATCTGCAGATCGACCAGACGTCGCTGCGGATGTTCGGCGAATGCCTCCAGCAGAGTCGTCAGGTGGCGACCCAGGCGCTCGATCGTAGCGGCCGGGAACAGTCCGCGATCGTAGCTGAATTGCAGTGACAAGCTATCCCCGCCACCCAGCGCCAGGGCCAGCGGATAGTTGGTCTGCTCGTGCATCGCTACGGCACCGAAACGCACGCCTCCAGCGGAGGACCGTTCGAGCACCTCGTCCACCGGGTAGTTTTCGAACACCAACAGGTTGTCGAAAACCGCCTCGCCGCCGAACCCCGCCCAGCGCTGCAGCTCGAACAGAGGCGTGTGCTCCTGTTCGCGCAACGCCAGGTTCTGCCGTTGCAGCCCCTGCAGCAGTTCGTCGAGGGTCATCTGTGGAGCCAGCGTTACCACCACCGGCAAGGTATTGATGAACAACCCGACCTGGTTCTCGACACCCGGCAGATCGGCAGGGCGCCCGGAGACGGTGGCGCCGAAGACCACGGTGTGTTGTCCGGTATAGCGTTGCAGGAGCAGCGCCCAGCCCGCCTGGACCAGGGTATTGAGAGTGACCTGGTGGCGCCGGGCGAAATCCCGGAGCCGCGCGGTAGCCGTTGCGTCCAGCTCACGCAGGTGCTCTCCGACGCCGTTGGCCGATGTCAGTCCCGGCTGAGCCAGTGCCTCGACCAATCGCGTCGGCTCGTCCAGAGCCGCCATCTGCTCGCGCCAGAATGCCTCGGTAGCTGCCGCGTCCTGCCGCTGCAGCCAGGCGATGTAGTCGCTATAGCGGCCATCCCGGGGCTGCTCCGGCGAGCGTCCGGCATAGGACTCCAGCACCTCGCTGAGCAACTGGGCATTGCTCCATCCGTCCAGCAGGATGTGATGATGGGTGTAGATCAGGTGGTGCTCACCTTCGGCAGTCTTCACCAACAGCAGCCGCAACAGTGGCGCACGCTGCAATTCGAAACCGCGTTCGCGCTCGGCCGCAGCCAGCGCGAGCAGCGCGGCGTCCCGATTCGCCGCCTGGCTCAGGTCCTCTTCGGCGAAGGGCAACTGGCGCTGTCGATAGACGATCTGCAAGGGCTGCTGCAGCTCCCCCTGCCAGGCGAAACCACTGCGCAGGATCGCGTGCCGGTCCAGGGCGGACTGCCAGGCTGCGCGGAAGCGCGGGATATCGAGGCCGGACACATCCACACGCATCTGATTGATGTAGTCGCTCGATGCCTGCTCGTACAGCGAATGGAACAGCATGCCCTGCTGCATGGGTGACAGCGGATAGATGTCCTCGACCTCTTCCAGCGCGACCGGCAGGGCATCCAGACGCGCCTGCTCCAACCCCGCCAGCGGGAAATCGGAAGGCGTCGCGCCATGCCGTGGCGAATCGCAGCAGAAGTCGACCAGCGCCGTCAGCTCAGCCACATAGTCATCGGCCAGGCGACGCACCTGGTCCTCGCCGAACATCTGCGAGCTGAAGCTCCAGTCGATACTCAGTTCACCGTCGAACACCCGGCCATTGAGACTCAGCCAGTTGTCCAGCGGAGCGCCGGGGTCCATCTCTGCCCCCGCGCTTTCGCCAGCCGGGTCCAGCAGAGCCATCTCGTCGAACTGAGCGTCGAACTGGCCCAGGTAATTGAAAGTGATCCGCGCCTGCGGCAACCCCGCCAGGACCCGGGCACTTTCCTCTCCAGCCAGATAGCGCAGCAAGCCATAACCCAGGCCCTTGTCGGGAATCGCACGCAACTGTTCCTTGATCGCCTTCAGGGACTCGCCAAGATCCGCGACCGGGCTCAGGCGCACCGGGAACAAACTGGTGAACCAACCCACGGTACGACTCAGGTCGATATCGGCGAACAGCTCCTCGCGCCCATGCCCTTCCAGCTGTACCAGGCTTGAAGAGGCGCCGCTCCAACGGCAGACCACTCGCGCCAGGGCGGTCAGCAGAAGATCGTTGACCTGGGTCCGGTAGGCTGCCGGCGCCTGCTTCAGCAAGCGTTCGGTCAAGCTGCGGTCGAAGCGACTCTGCACGGAGGTAGCGAAACGCTGCTCCAGAGCGCCTTGCGGATGCTCGCACGGAAGCTCGGCCGGCGCACCTTCCAGCAGCTCGCGCCAAAACTGCAACTGCGCCTTCATCGACTCACCACGGGCATGCTCGCTCACTCGGCCGGCCCAGGCCTTGAACGGGCTGGTCTTGCCAGGCAGCCGCGGAGCTTCTCCACGGAGGCTCTGCTGGTAAGCCCTTTGCAAATCCTCCAGCAGAATGCGCCAGGACACCCCGTCCACCACCAGATGGTGGATCACCAACAACAGACGCTGGCCGCCGTCGGCCATATCCACCAACAGGCTCCGCAACAGTGGGCCGTCGGCCAGGTCCAGGCTGCGCTGCGACTCCTCGCAGAGCGACTCCAGCGCTTGTCGGTCCACCGCCTCGGCACGCCAGAGCAGCGCACCGCCCAGCGTTGCTTCGGCATGTTCGGCATGCCAGGTTCCGTCCGTTTCATGGAAGCGCAGACGCAATGCATCGTGATGTTCAACCAGGGCCTGCAAGGCCGCTTCGAGTGCCTTCGCATTCAGGGCCTCGCGCGGCTTCAACAGCAATGACTGGTTCCAGTGCTGGCGATTGGGAATCGGCTGTTCGAAGAACAACCGCTGGAACGGCAACAACACCGTCTCGCCGCTCACAGGCCCCTGCTCCATTTGCACCGCAGCCCCTACGCGGGCGACTCGCGCCAGCCCCTGTACGGTCTGTTGTTGGAACAGGTCCTTCGGAGTGAACTGGATGCCCGCCGCACGGCATCGACTCACCACCTGGATCGAAACGATGGAATCGCCACCCAGGGCAAAGAAGTTGTCGGTGGCGCCCACCTCCTCCAGCTTCAGCACGTCCGCCCAGACGGCCGCGATACGTCGCTCCATTTCATTCTGCGGCGCAACATGCGTCTGCCCCGCAGCAGCTTGCGGTCGCGGCAGCGCCTTGCGATCCAGCTTGCCGTTCGGACTCAGCGGCATCCGCTCCAGCGCCAGCCACTGCGCCGGCACCATGTACTCCGGCAGGCTTGTCGCCAGGTGCGCGGCCAGCGCTTCGCGCCAGTCGCCGCCCTCGCTCTCCAGCACCACGTAGCCGACCAACTGCCTGCCGTCCACCGCCAGCACCGCCGCCTCGCGCACCCACGGATGCTCCAGCAGGCGCGCCTCGATCTCGCCCAGCTCGATGCGCAAGCCGCGCAGCTTCACCTGGTGGTCGATCCGCCCGGCGTACTCGATCACCCCGTCGGCGCGGTAGCGCGCCAAATCGCCGGTGCGGTACATCCGCTCCCCAGCCACGAACGGGCTGGCGACGAAACGCTCGGCAGTCAGCCCCGGACGCTGGTGGTAGCCACGGGCCAGGCCCTGCCCGGCCAGGTACAGCTCGCCGAGCACGCCCACCGGCACCGGCTCCAGGTTGCCATCGAGGATGTAGCAGGCCAGGTTGGCGATCGGCCGGCCGATCGGCACCGCGTCCTTGCCCTCCTCCACGCAGGTCCAGTGGGTGACGTCGATGGCCGCCTCGGTCGGGCCATAGAGGTTATAGAGGCCGGCCTGCGGCAGCTTGGCGAACACCTGCTGCTGCGCGTCCGCCGGCAGCGCCTCGCCGCTGCAAACGATGCGTTTCAGGCTGGTGCAGGAGACGACGTCTTCGTCCTGCAGGAAGGCCTGCAGCATCGACGGCACGAAGTGCAGCGTGTCGACCCCTTCGCGATTGATCAGCTCCACCAGCTTCGCCGGATCGCGATGGTCGCCCGGCGCGGCCACCACCAAACGCGCCCCGCTCATCAGCGGCCAGAAGAACTCCCAGACCGACACGTCGAAGCTGAACGGGGTCTTCTGCAACACCGTGTCGCCGACGCCCAGCCCATAGGCCTGCTGCATCCAGCACAAGCGGTTGCTCAGCGCCGAATGGCGGTTGCCGGCGCCCTTGGGCTTACCGGTGGAACCGGAGGTGTAGATGACATAGGCGAGGTTCTCGCCATCGAGATGAATATCCGGGTTCGCCTCACTGTAATCCTCGAACCAGGGCGCACCGCGATCCAGGTCGATCCGCTGCACGCCTTGCGCCAGCGACAGCTTCAGGTGCGACTGGCTGAGCAGCAGCTGCACGCCGCTGTCCTCCAGCATGTAGGCCTGGCGTTCCTCGGGATACTCCGGGTCCACCGGCACGTAGGCGCCGCCGGCCTTGAGGATCGCCATCAGGGCCACGACCATCTCGATGGAACGCTCCATGGCCACGCCCACCAGGCGGTCCGCGCCGACCCCGCGCTCGATCAGGGCATGCGCCAGGCGGTTGGCCCGGCGGTTCAGCTCGGCGTAGTCCAGGCGTTCCTCGCCGAAGGCCAGCGCCGGCGCCGTCGGCGTGCGCTCGACCTGCTCCTCGAACAACCGGTGCACGCCGCGTTGCAGCGGGTACTCGGCCGCAGTGGCGTTCCAGCCTTCCAGCAACTGGTAGCGCTCCTCGGCATCGAGCATCGGCAGCGAGTCGACGCTGGCCTGCGGGTTCTCCAGCATGCCGCGCAGCAGGTTCTGCCAATGCCGCGCCATGCGCTCGACGGTCCGCGCCTCGAACAGGTCGGTCGCGTAGGTCAGCGCCGCCCCAAGGCCGTCCGGGGTTTCCCAGGTATCGAGGGCAAGATCGAACTGTGCGGCAGCACCGTCCCAGGCAAAACTCTCGATGTGCAAACCATCGACTTGGGCATCCTGCCGCTCGCCGCTCTGGTGGTTATACATCACCTGGAACAACGGGCTGTGGCTGAGATTGCGTTCGGGCTGCAAGGCATCGACCAATTGCTCGAACGGCAGATCCTGGTGCGCCTGCGCGCCCAGCGCCGCCTCGCGCACGCGGCCCAGTAGATCGCGGAAAGCCAGGCCAGCATCGACCTGGCAACGCAGCACCTGGGTATTGACGAAGAAGCCGATCAGGCGCTCGACCTCGGCGCGGTTTCGGTTGGCGATAGGTACCCCGACGCGAATGTCCGACTGCCCGCTATAGCGCTTCAACAGCACCTGGAACGAGGCCAACAGAAGCATGAACGGGGTGACACCCTCCCGCCGGGCGCAGGCCAGCAGCTCCTCCGATAATGGCACCGGCAGCGCCATGTCCAGACGCTGCCCGCGTCCGCTGGCCTGGGCCGGGCGCACCCGGTCGGCGGGCAGTTCCAGGACCGGCTGCTCGGCGCCCAGGCGCTCACGCCAGTAATCCAGTTGCCGCGCGCCCTCGCCGCTGTCCAGCCAGGCGCGATGCCAGGCAGCATAGTCGGCGTACTGCAGCGTCAATGGCGCCAGCGTCGGTTGTTCGCCGCGCCGCGCCGCGGCATAGGCCTGGAGCAGTTCGTCGACCATCACCTGCATCGACCAACCGTCGGACACGATATGGTGCTGGGTGATGACCAACACATGCTCCTGCCCAGCCAGCGCCAGCAGACGCACGCGCAGCAGCGGCCCACGAGCCAGGTCGAATGGCTGGCGGATTTCCTCGGCCACCCGCTGGCGCAACGTTGCTTCGCTCGCCCCGGCGCAATCCTCCAGGACAATGCGCAACGGCATGTTCGCCAGGATCGTCTGGCGCGCCTGACCGTCGACCTCCTCGAAGCGGGTGCGCAAGGTCTCGTGGCGCAGCACCAGCCAATCGAAGGCCTGCTGTAACGCTGCCCGGTCCAGGACGCCACGCACGTGCAGTACGCTGGGGAGATGATAGGCCGCGCTTTCAGGCTCCAGTTTCCAGAGGAACCACATGCGTTGCTGAGCATGCGACAAAGGCAGCTCGGCGACTCGCGGCAATACTTGCAGCACAGGGGCAGCGCTCGCCGCCTGGGACTCCAGGGAAGCGGCGAAGTCTGCCAGGACCGGCCGCTCGAACAGGATGCGCAAGGGTACGTCCAGTTCCAGATCCTGGCGCAGGCGCGAGACCACCCGGGTGGCGCTGAGGGAGTGACCGCCGAGTTCGAAGAAGTGCTCGTCGCGGGCGATGCCCTCGACACCGAGCAGCGCCTCCCAGATCGCTGCGACCGAACGTTCGAGCCCCTCCCGCGGAGGCTCTCCGGCCTGGCGGCGGGCAGCCGCGTCCACCTTCGGCAGCGCCTTGCGATCCAGCTTGCCGTTGGCGTTCAGCGGCAAGCTGGACAGCACCTGCCAAGCCGTCGGTTGCATGTACGCAGGCAAGCGTCCGGCCAGCCAGGTGCGCAGCTCCGCCAGAAGGTCCTCACCCCGCATAGCGTCACGCCCCACCAGGTAGGCCGCCAGCAGCGGACCACCGACGCCATCCTGCGCCACGACCGCTGCTTCCGCCACATACGGGTGTGCAAGCAGTTGGCTCTCGATTTCGCCGATCTCGATGCGGAAACCACGGATCTTGATCTGCTGATCGGCCCGGCCGAGATATTCGACCTGACCGTCGACGCGATAACGCGCCAGGTCCCCGGTGCGATACAGGCGCTCGCCCGAACCTGAGAACGGATCGGCCACGAAACGCTCGGCGGTCTGGCCGGGGCGGCCCAGGTAGCCACGAGCCAGGCACTGGCCGCCGATGTACAGCTCGCCGATCATCCCCGGCGCACATGGCTGCAGGGCTGCGTCCAGTATGCAGGCCCGGCGCGCACCGAGCGCGCGGCCGATAGCGGGAGCACCGCCCTCTTGCGTCCGACAGTGCCAGGCCAGCGGAGTGATCACCGCCTCGGTGGGACCGTAGGCGTTGAACCAGGCTTCAGCCTGCACCGCCTGCTGGGTCAGCAGGCTAGCGTCCCAGGCTTCGCCGCCGAGGATACAGGCGCGTACCGCGATCCGGCGGCCGGCGTGGCGCAACTCCTCCGCCTGTTGCTGAAGATAAGCCGGCGGTAGATCGAGGATAGTCACCGCGTGCCGCTCCACCTCATCCGCCAGATGTTGCGCGCTCCACTGTCCGGCGTCGCCGAGCAGGACCCGGGCTCCTGCCAGCAGGGGTACGAAGAGTTGTTCGGCAGCGGCATCGAAACTGATCGAGGCGAACTGCAATTGGCAGTCGCCAGGGCCGACGCCGTAGGTGCGTGCTGCCGCCTGGCAGTGCGCGACGAGCGCCGCCTGGCTGACCGCCACTCCTTTTGGCTGGCCGGTCGAGCCGGACGTATAGATCACGTAGGCCAGCGTCTCGCCAGCTACCTCCGGCAGCGGCCGCGTATCTGCACTCGCCGGCCAGGCGGCGGTCTCCAGCGGCAGCCGCTCGACCTCTGCCGGGCAGGGCAGCCGCTCCGCCAGGGTTTCCTGGCAGATCAGCCAGCGCGCGCCGCTGTCGCGCAACATGTACGCCAGGCGCTCCGCGGGGTAGTTCGGATCCAGCGGCAGGTAGCCGGCACCGGCCTTGAGGATACCCAGCAGGCCGACGACCAGGTCGAAGGAGCGCTCGGCAGCGATCGCCACCAGCGCTTCCGCGGCCACGCCGCGCGCCCGCAGGCCACGCGCCAGACGCTCGGCGCGCATATCCAGTTCGGCATAGCTGAGATGCTCGTCGCCACATACCAGCGCGATCGCCTCAGGCGCCGACGCTGCCTGATGCGCGAAGGCCGCCGCGACGCCGCCCCGCGGCAGCGCCTCGAGCGGTGCCTGCCAATCCCGCAGCGCCTCCTGGCGTTCCCCGGCGTCGAGCAGGGCCAGCTCGCCCAGCGCTGCCTGGGGGGTCTCGGCCATCCGCTGCAGCAGATGCAGCAGATGACGGTCCAGTTCGGCGATGTCCGCTGCGTCGAAATCGCGCCGCGCATAGACGTACTGCAGGCTCAGGCGCTCACCCAGGGTGACACCCAGCGTCAGGGGGTAGTTGGTCTGCTCGTGGTTGCTTGGCGTGGAGAACTCCAGATCGGCGGGAGCCTGGCGCAGAGCCTCGGCCACGGGGAAGTTCTCGAACACCAGGATGCTATCGAACAGAGCCTCGCCGCCATGCCCGGCCCAGCGCTGGATGTCGTACAGAGGCGTATGCTCGTGTTCGCGCAGCGCCAGGTTGAGCGCCTGCATCCCCTGCAGGTAGTCCGCGACGCTCTGCTGTGGCTGCGGCGCGGTGATCACCGGCAGGGTATTGATAAACAGACCGATCTGCGCCTCGATGCCTGGCAGTTCCGCCGGCCGTCCGGCCACGGTGGCGCCGAAGGCTACCGTCTCCTGCCCGCAGTGCCGCTGCAGGAGCAGCGCCCAGGCCGCTTGCACCAAGGTGTTGAGCGTGACCTTCTGACCTTGGGCGAAGGACGCCAGTTGGCGGGTCGTCTGCGGATCCAGTTCGCGCAGATGCTCACCCTGGCCAGGCTGCTCCGTCCTCGTCTGGCGCGCCAGGCGTGTCGGAATCTCCAGGGAGGCCAGCCGATCGCGCCAGAAGGACTCGGTCGCCTTCGCATCGCGGCTCTGCAACCAACCGATGTAGTCGCGGTAACGCCCAACGGGAGCGGCTACCTCCTGCCCCGCATAGCGCTGCAGTACCTCGGCGAGCAGTTGGGCGTTGCTCCAGCCATCCATCAGGATGTGGTGATAGGTATAGATGAGGTGCATCCGCCCATTCGCCAGCGGCACCAACACCAAGCGTTGCAACGGCGCCCTGGCCGGGTCGAAACCGGCTTCGCGCTCAGCCTCTGCCTGCCGTTGCGGATCACTGCCTGGCGGGGCCAGCCGCAGCTCCAGCGTCGCCTGCTCGAATACCACCTGCAACGGCTGAGGCCAGCCGTCCTTCCAGAGGAATCCGCTGCGCAGGATCTCATGGGCATCGAGGGTGGCCTGCCAGGCTGCGCGGAAGCGATCCGGGTCCAATCCGCCGATATCCATGCGCAACTGGTTGACATAGTCGCCTTCCGTTCCATGAAGACTGTGAAACAGCATGCCCTGCTGCATCGGCGACAACGGATAGATGTCCCGCACCGAATCAGGATCCAAGGACAATTCATCGAGCTGCGTCTGGGAAAGCCCGGCCAGCGGGAAGTCCGACGGCGTCACACCCCGATGCCGCGGGTCGAGACAATGCTCGATCAGCGCGTGCAGCTCCCGCGCGTAGTCATCGACCAGGCGCTGGACGGTCGCCTCGGCGAACATTTCCCGGCTGAAGCTCCAGTGCAGGCTCAGCTCGCCACCGTAGACCTGGCCTTCGATGCTCAACCAGTTGGCCAGCGGGGCGCACGGATCCTGGGCGGCGCCGGCGCTTTCCGTGGCCGGTACCAGCAGCGCCGCCCCATCGAACTGACGGTCGAACCGGCCCAGGTAATTGAAGGTGATCCGCGGCTGCGGCAGCGCGGCCAGGCGGGCCGCAGCCTCCTCTCCAGCCAGGTAGCGCAGCAGGCCGTAGCCGACGCCCTTGTCCGGCACGCAGCGTAGTTGCTCCTTGATCGCCTTCAGCGACTCGCCGAGGTCCGCGGCCGGGGTCAGGCGCAGCGGGAACAGGCTGGTGAACCAGCCCACCGTGCGGCTCAGGTCGATGGCCTCGCCGAGGTCCTCGCGGCCGTGCCCTTCGAGCTGCACCAGCACGCTGGCGTCGCCGCTCCAGCGGCAGGTCGCACGGGCCAGGGCGGTCAGCAGCAGGTCGTTGACCTGGGTCCGGTAGGCCGCCGGGGCTTCCTGCAGCAACTGCCGGGTACGCTCGGCGTCCAGGGTCAGGACGAGCTTGCGCTCATGGCGGTTTTCCAGGGCTCCGTGCGGGTTTTCGCATGGCAGCGCATGCGGAGCGTCGTGCAGTTGCGCCTGCCAGTAGTCGAGTTCGTCCAGGCGCGCGCCGGCCTGTTCGTGCAGGTGCCGGCTCCAGGCCTGGTAGGAACTGCTACGCGGCCCGAGATCGGCGTCGAGGTCGGCATAGAGACGCTGCAGGTCTTCCAGCAGGATACGCCAGGACACCCCGTCCACCGCCAGGTGGTGGATGACCAGCAGCAGGCGCTGGCTGCCGTCGGCCATGTCCACCAGCAGCGCACGCAGCAGCGGCCCCTGTTCGAGGTCGAGGCTGCGCTGGGCTTCTTCGCAAAGCGCCAGCAACGCCTCCTCGGACCCCGCCTGCCGGCGCCACAGCGGCTCGCCGGCCTGCTCGGCGTAGGCCTGGTGCCAGGCGCCGCGCTCTTCGCGGAAACGCAGGCGCAGGGCATCGTGCTGCGCCTGCAGGCGTTCCAGGGCACGCCCCAGCCGGTCGCCGTCGAGCGGCTGGCGCGCCTGCAACAAGAGAGACTGGTTCCAGTGCTGGCGATTGGGAATCGCCCGCTCGAAGAACCAGCGCTGTACCGGCGCCAGCGCCACCTCGCCGCTAGCCGGCCCCTGTTCCGCCGTCGCCGCACCCGCCTTGGCCGCCAGGGCCAGGCTGCGGATGTTCTGGTGCTGGAACAGGTCGCGCGGGCTCAGTTGCAATCCGGCCTGGCGCGCACGGCTGACTACCTGGATCGAGACGATCGAGTCGCCGCCGAGGCTGAAGAAGTTGTCGTCCAGGCCGACCCGCTCGACGCCCAGCAGGTCCTGCCAGATTTCCGCCAGGGTTCGCTCCACTGCGGTGCGCGGTGCGCTGTAGCCTGCCTGCGCCACGCTTACTTCAGGCGCCGGTAGCGCCTTGCGATCCAGCTTGCCGTTCGGACTCAGCGGCATCCGCTCCAGCGCCAGCCACTGCGCCGGCACCATGTACTCCGGCAGGCTTGTCGCCAGGTGCGCGGCCAGCGCTTCGCGCCAGTCGCCGCCCTCGCTCTCCAGCACCACGTAGCCGACCAACTGCCTGCCGTCCACCGCCAGCACCGCCGCCTCGCGCACCCACGGATGCTCCAGCAGGCGCGCCTCGATCTCGCCCAGCTCGATGCGCAGGCCGCGCAGCTTCACCTGGTGGTCGATCCGCCCGGCGTACTCGATCACCCCGTCGGCGCGGTAGCGCGCCAGGTCGCCGGTGCGGTACATCCGTTCCCCAGCCACGAACGGGCTGGCGACGAAACGCTCGGCAGTCAGCCCCGGACGCTGGTGGTAGCCACGGGCCAGGCCCCGACCGGCCAGGTACAGCTCGCCGAGCACGCCCACCGGTACCGGCTCCAGGTTGCCATCGAGGATGCAGCAGGCCAGGTTGGCGATCGGCCGGCCGATCGGCACCGCGTCCTTGCCCTCCTCCATGCAGGTCCAGTGGGTGACGTCGATGGCCGCCTCGGTCGGGCCATAGAGGTTATAGAGGCCGGCCTGCGGCAGCTTGGCGAACACCTGCTGCTGGGCGTCCGCCGGCAGTGCCTCGCCACTGCAAACGATGCGTTTCAGGCTGGTGCAGGAGGCGACGTCTTCGTCCTGCAGGAAGGCCTGCAGCATCGACGGCACGAAGTGCAGCGTGTCGACCCCTTCGCGATTGATCAGCTCCACCAGCTTCGCCGGATCGCGATGGTCGCCCGGCGCGGCCACCACCAAACGCGCCCCGCTCATCAGCGGCCAGAAGAACTCCCAGACCGACACGTCGAAGCTGAACGGGGTCTTCTGCAACACCGTGTCACCGACGCCCAGGCCATAGGCCTGCTGCATCCAGCACAAACGGTTGCTCAGCGCCGAGTGGCGGTTGCCGGCGCCCTTGGGCTTGCCGGTGGAGCCGGAGGTGTAGATGACATAGGCAAGATTCTCGCCGTTCAGCTCGACCCCTGGATTGTTCTCGGCATGGTTTTCCAGCCAGGCATCGGCCTGGTCCAGGTCGATCCGTTGCACACCTTGCGCCAGCGGCAGCTTCAGGTGCGACTGGCTGAGCAGCAGCTCCACACCGCTGTCCTCCAGCATGTAGGCCTGGCGCTCCTCGGGATACTCCGGGTCCACCGGCACGTAGGCGCCGCCGGCCTTGAGGATCGCCATCAGGGCCACGACCATCTCGATGGAACGCTCCATGGCCACGCCCACCAGGCGGTCCGCACCGACCCCGCGCTCGATCAGGGCATGCGCCAGGCGGTTGGCCCGGCGGTTCAGCTCGGCGTAGTCCAGGCGCTCCTCGCCGAAGGCCAGCGCCGGCGCCGTCGGCGTGCGCTCGACCTGCTCCTCGAACAACCGGTGCACGCCGCGTTGCAGCGGATACTCGGCCGCAGTGGCGTTCCAGCCTTCCAGCAACTGATAGCGCTCCTCGGCATCGAGCATCGGCAGCGAGTCGACGCTGGCCTGCGGGTTTTCCAGCATGCCGCGCAGCAGGTTCTGCCAATGCCGCGCCATGCGCTCGACGGTCCGCGCCTCGAACAGGTCGGTCGCGTAGGTCAGCGCGGCGTACAGGCGGCCGCCCTTCTCGTAGGTATCCAGGCTCAGGTCGAACTGGGTGGTACGGCTCTTCCAGTCGAGCTGGCCGAAGCTCAGGCCGGCCACGCTGTCCAGCGCCTCGATGTCGGCCACCAACGGCTGGTGGTTGTACATCACCTGGAACAGCGGGCTGTGGCTCAGGCTGCGCTCGACCTTGAACGCCTCGACCAGGCGCTCGAACGGCAGATCCTGATGGGCCTGGGCGCCAAGCACGGTGTCCTTGAGCCCGGCCAGCAGGGTCGCCACCGACGTGCGGCCGTCGAATACCGAGCGCAGCACCTGGGTGTTGACGAACAGGCCGATCAGCCCTTCCACCTCGGCGCGGTTGCGGTTGGCGATGGGGACGCCGACCCGCAGGTCGGTCTGCCCGCTATAGCGTTGCAGGAGGATATTGAAGCCGCCGAGCAACAGCATGAACAGGGTCAGCCCCTGGCGTCGGGCGGTGCCGCGCAGGGCCTCGGCCAGGGCCGGCTCGATGCTGAACTCGTAACGGCTGCCACGGTAGCTGGGAACCGCCGGACGCGGGTGGTCGGTCGGCAACTCCAGGACCGGATGCCGCTCGCCGAGCTTGCCGCGCCAGTACTCCAGCTGGCGCTCCTGCTCACCGGCCTCCAGCCAGCTGCGCTGCCACAGGGCGTAATCGGCGTACTGGATCGGCAAGGCCGGCAGGCCGGGCTCCGCGCCAGTCGCATAGGCACTGTAGAAACGACTGAATTCTTCGATCAGCACGTTCATCGACCAGCCGTCGGACACGATGTGATGCAGGGTCAACAGCAGCACATGCCGCTCCTCGCCCAGGCGGATCAGGCGGACCCGCAGCAACGGCCCCTCGCACAGGTCGAACGGCTGCAACGACTCGCGCTGCGCCTCCTCGCGCAGGCGGGCTTCCTGCTCAGCCTCGGACAGGCCGCTGCAATCCTCGAAGGCAACCTCCAGCGGGCGTTGCAGGGGCGCCTGCGTCAGGCTGTCGTCGGCGCCGCGCGGGAACACCGTGCGCAGGGTTTCGTGACGCTGCACCAGGCTGGCGAAGGCGCGCTCCAGCGCCTGGCGGTCCAGCGGCCCGTTCAGGCGCACCGCGCTGGGCAGGTTGTAGGCGCCGCTCTGTGGCTCCAGGTGCCAGAGGAACCACATGCGCTGCTGGGCGTAGGACAGGCGGTCGCGCTCGGCCGAAGACACGCCGGCCGGAATCGGGAACAGCGAGAAATCGATTCCCTCTCCTCGCAGGGTTTCGAGGAAGACCCGACGCTTCTCAACGGGTAGTTCGATAAAGCGGCGGGCGAGCTTGAGGGAATCTTCTGCGTTCATCGGTCTTCTTCCGTGCACATGGGCAACGAGCGCGGGGCTCGGTCATTCATGTGAAACGGACGACACATCGTGAAAATTAACCGGACAGCGACTTCCGGTCGCACCTTGGCCGATCGGTTTTTTTGCATAGCCATCAGGCGTTTACGGAAGCCCTCGGACAAGCCGCCGGCGCCAGGCTGAAAGCAACTGCGAAACATTTGCTTTCATCTTCCCCTTCAGGTTCTACCGGCCTCATTCGTCCTATATGGATGAACGGGGCGCATCCAGTCCCCGCAACCCATGGTCGGTGCCCACGACCCCTAACCTACCGTTAGCCTCATGTCGAAAAAGTCCCGCTCCAGACTCTGGTTCCTCGTCCACAGCTGGCTGGCCCTGCCCATCTGGTTCTTCGTCCTGATCGTCTGCGTCACCGGCACCCTGGCGGTGGTCAGCCAGGAGATCGTCTGGCTGGCCAACCCTGACGTCCGGGCCAGCAAGCCCTACGAAGATGCCGAGCCGCTCAGCTTCAGCCAGGTCCTGAAGGCGATCAACGAAGCCCAACCGGACCTCCTGGTCGAATCCATCCAGCGCCCCGACGAAGAGCATTTCGCCCTTACTGCCGAGGTCAGCTATCCCGGCGGCAGCGAGGCGACCCTGTACATCAACCCCTACACCGGCGCCATCCAGGGCGAAAGCCCCTCCTTCGACTTTCGTCAGTTCACCCGTGCCCTGCACGGATGGTGGCTGGTTCCGTTCAACAACGGCTACAGCTGGGGCTGGTACATGGTCTCGCTGCTCGGCCTCCCCATGCTGGCATCGCTCATCACCGGGCTGGTGGTCTATAAACGATTCTGGAAGGGCTTTCTCAAACCCAGATTACGCATCAACCAAGGCGCCCGGATCTTCTGGGGCGACTTCCATCGCCTGAGCGGCATCTGGTCGATCTGGTTCATCGCCCTGATTTCCATCACCGGCACCTGGTTCCTGATCCAGGCCATCCTTGCCGACAACCACGTCACCCTGACCAACGACGGCATCCCTCCGGTCATCGCACGCGCCGACGTGCCCCGCGCCGCACCCGGTCAGAAGGTTCCATACATCGAGCTGGACGAGGCGGTGCGGCTCGTCACCGGGCGTATCCCCAGCCTGGAGGCCAGCGCGGTGTTCCTGCCCGGCAACGCCTACAGCCCGATGTTCGTGGCCGGACGCGGCTGGTATCCGCTCATGTTCCAGTCGGCCGCGCTGAACCCTTATACCGGCAAGATCGAAACCACCCGCCTGCTCAGCGACCGTACCCCCCTGCAGTTCGTCACCGAATCCATGCGCCCCCTGCACACCGGCGATTTCGGCGGTATCTGGGTCAAGCTGATCTGGTTCGTCTTCGGTCTGCTGCTGAGCATGATGGTGCTCAGCGGCCTGCTGATCTGGAGCAAGCGCACCGCACAGGCCACCGCCGCGCTGGTCAAGCGCGGCAAGCGCCCGGCGCGCCAGCCGAAACCGGCCAAGCCGGCGCCGGTAATGGCCAACCAGACCGCGGAGGGACAGCCATGAGCAAGGCCGCCGTTGCCCAGCCCGTTTCGCCGCTGCGCCAGTTCTGGCTGCGCTGGCGTTTCCACCTGAACGTTCTGCTGATCCTGATCCCGCTCGGTTTCATGCCGCGTTATTTCGCCGACATGGCGTTGTTCTCTGGCAGCAGCGGACTGGGTGAACGCGAGATCGGCGAAGTCCAGGTAGGCCCCTGGAGTCTCAAGCTCGCCGAATGGCGTATCGAACCGCCGCACGACGAAGGCCCCGCCGGCTTCATGAAGGACTTCAATGCCGCCCTCTGCCAGGCCTGCATTCCCCAGGTCAAGGCGACCTACCTGCGCATCGGCAAGCCGCGCAGCCTGCGTGCCGCCGGGGTGATCTTCTTCGGCAGCCCCTACCGCATGGGCACCAGCGTGCCGATCCCGCCGCGCACCCGGCCCGACGCCGAGCTGTGGATCACCATGGAAGGCTGGGACGGCTCCATGCACCAGGCTTCCATTCCCCTGGCCGAGGCATCCCCCGCCACCGTGGCCTGGCTGAACAAACGAGGTAAGCAATGAGCATCCACACCCGCCCCTGGCGCCTGCCCCTGGCCGCCCTGTTGCTCGGTCTGAGCGGCGCGGCCCTGGCACACAACCCGATCTGCGAATGCGAGGAAGTGCAGGCCGGCGAGATCCGCTGCAAGGGCGGCTTCTCCGACGGCAGCGGCGCCCCCGGCGTAACCCTCGACGTGATCGGCTACGACGAGCAGATCCTGGTTCCCGGCAAGCTCGGCGCCGACTCGACCCTGACCTTCAAGCGTCCCGACGGCGAGTTCTACGTGCTGTTCGACGCCGGCCCCGGCCACGTGGTGGAAATCGACCACGCCGACATCGCCGCGCCATGAGCGTCGAAACCGTCCGCCCGGCCGGCGCCGGCCACGAGACCCTCTACGTACTGCTCGGCAGCGTGCTGATCCTGGCCCTCGCCGCCACGGTGGTCGGGCTGCGCCAGCAGTCCCATGAAGCGCAAGCCCTGGACGCCCACCAGGTGGACGCCCGGCTCGACCTGAATGCCGCCGAACAGGGCATCTATGCCGACCTGCAGGTCGCCGCCGAAGACATCCAGGCGCGCCTGGACGACGGCGAAGCCGCGCCCTCCGTCGACGAACTGGCCGCCGAGGGCTTCCCGCCCTTCGTCGCCGACGTCGCCGCGAGCAGTCGCGGCGAGCACCGCTGGAGCCACGGCGAAACCGCCGGGCGTCCGAGCTACCTGGGCGTCAGCGGCAAGCCCGAGGTGGCCGGCTCGTTCCTCCTGCTGCTCGGCCCCGCCGAAGTCTGGCTGAAGCCCGCCGCGGCCGCTGCCGGCGCCGTACCGGGCGACGCCCGCGCCCTGGCCGACGCCGGCTGGCGCCAGGTGGTCAGCCGCTTCGACGCCGGCGTGACCCGTCAGCACCGCCATTGATCGCACATCGACTCCACAGAAGGCGTTTTTCCATGCTGTTCTCCCGTCGCTCATCCCGTCCGCGCGGCCTCGCCGCCCTCCTCCCGGGCCGCGCCCTGCTGGCCGCCCTGCTGCTGGCCCTGCTCGCCCCGCTGGCCCAGGCCGAAGACGGCAAGCGCCTGCGCATCGGCATCACCCTGCACCCCTACTACAGCTACGTGAGCAACATCGTCGGCGACAAGGCCGAGGTGGTGCCGCTGATCCCCGCCGGTTTCAACCCGCATGCCTACGAGCCGCGCGCCGAGGACATCAAGCGCATCGGCACGCTCGACGTGGTGGTGCTCAACGGCGTCGGCCACGACGATTTCGCCGAGCGCATGATCGCCTCCAGCGAAAAGCCCGGCATCCCGGTGATCGAGGCCAACGCCAAGGTGCCGCTGCTGGCCGCCACCGGCATGGCCGCGCGCGGCGCCGGCAAGGTGGTCAACCCGCACACCTTCCTGTCCATCAGCGCCTCGATCACCCAGGTCAACACCATCGCCCGCGAACTGGGCAAGCTCGACCCGGCCAACGCCAAGGCCTACACCCGCAACGCCCGGGCCTACGCCAAGCGCCTGCGGGCCCTGCGCGCCGACGCCCTGGCGCGGCTGAACAAGGCCCCGGCCGCCGACTTCCGCGTCGCCACCATCCACGGCGCCTACGACTACCTGCTGCGCGAATTCGGCCTGGAAGTCACCGCCGTGGTCGAGCCGGCCCACGGTATCGAGCCGAGTCCGAGCCAGTTGAAGAAGACCATCGACCAGCTCAAGGCGCTGGACGTGAAGGTGATCTTCTCCGAGATCGACTTCCCCTCCACCTACGTCGAGACCATCCAGCGCGAGTCCGGGGTGAAGCTCTATTCGCTGTCGCACATTTCCTATGGCGACTACAGCGCCGGCAAGTACGAGGAAGAAATGGCGCGCAACCTCGACACCGTGGTCCGCGCCATCCAGGAGTCCGGCGCATGACCGTGGCCGAACGGCTTTGCGCCACGCCTTGCGGGCCGGCCATCGACTTCGCCGGGATCGACCTGAGCCTCGGCGGCAGCCGCATCCTCGATGGCGTGCGCCTGCGCGTCGAGGCCGGTAGCGTGCACGCGCTGGTCGGACCGAACGGCGGCGGCAAGAGTTCGCTGGTCAAGACCCTGCTCGGGCAGATGCCGCATCGCGGCGAGCTGCGCCTGGAGTGGCCCGGCGCGCCCGGCTGCATCGGCTACGTGCCGCAGGCGCTGGAGTTCGACCGCGGCCTGCCGCTCACCGTCGACGATTTCATGGCCGCCATGTGCCAGCGCCGTCCGGCCTTCCTCGGCCTGTCGCGCAGCCGGCGCCCGGCGATCGACGCGGCCCTGGAACGGGTCGGCATGCTGGCCAAGCGCGGTCGGCGCATGGGCGCCCTCTCCGGCGGCGAGCGCCAGCGCGTGCTGCTGGCCCAGGGCCTGGTACCGCCGCCGCAACTGCTGGTGCTGGACGAACCGATGTCGGCCCTCGACGAGGGCGGCATCCAGGTCTTCGAGCGGCTGCTGCTGGACTGGCGCCAGGCCGGCGTCACCGTGCTCTGGATCGAGCACGACCTGGAGGCCGTCGGCCGCCTCGCCGACCGGGTCAGCGGTCTCAACCGCCACCTGCTGTTCGACGGTCCGGCGGCCAGCAGCCTGACCCCGGAACGCCTGCTCACGCTGTTCTCCACCCAGCCCCGGAAGAACGCGGAGGCCAGCCGATGAACGACGCCTACGAACAACTGCGCCAGGCCGTCCAGGCCTGGGCCGCCGCCGGCTACCTTCCGGAGACCCTGGCCTACGGCTTCGTCGTCAACGCGCTCCTCGCAGGCCTGCTGATCGGCCCGGTGCTCGGCGGCCTCGGCACCCTGGTGGTGGTCAAGCGCTTCGCCTTCTTCTCCGAGGCGGTCGGCCACGCCGCGCTCACCGGCGTGGCCATCGGCATCCTCCTCGGCGAGCCCTACACCGGGCCCTACGGCAGCCTGTTCGGCTACTGCCTGCTGTTCGGCGTCCTGCTCAACTACCTGCGCAACCGCACCGGCCTGGCCCCGGACACCCTGATCGGGGTGTTCCTCTCGGTGTCCCTGGCGCTCGGCGCCAGCCTGTTGCTGGTGCTGGCGGGCAAGATCAACGTGCATATCCTCGAGAACGTGCTGTTCGGCTCGGTGCTGACCGTGAACGGCCATGACCTCGCGGTGCTGGCGGCGGTCGCCGTGCTGGTGCCGTGCCTGGCCCTGCCGCTGTACAACCGCATCATGCTGGCCAGCTTCAACCCGCAACTGGCGGCGGTGCGCGGGGTCGCGGTGAAGAGCCTGGACTACCTGTTCGTGGCCCTGGTGACCCTGGTCACCGTCGCCGCGGTGAAAGTGATCGGCGCGATCCTGGTCGGAGCCCTGCTGGTGATCCCGGCGGCGGCGGCGCGCCTGGTCAGCCAGTCGCTGAAAGGGTTCTTCTGGCTGGCGGTGCTGATCGCCACCGTCAGCACGCTGGCCGGTATCCTGTTGCCGATCATGTTCGACCTGCCGATTCCCTCCGGCGCCGCGATCATCCTGGTCGCCGGCCTGGCCTTCGGTCTCGCCGCCATCGCTCGCGGCTGCCTGCCGCACCTGAAAGGAACCCCCGGATGAACCTGAAACCCCATTGCCTCGCCCTGGCCCTGGCTTGCGCCGGACTCGCCGGCCCGCTCCCGGCCCTCGCCGCGACGCCGGCCGCGGCCCAGTCCGCGCCAGTCACGGTACTGGCCAGCCTGCCGGTCACCCACGCCCTCGCCGAACGCCTGCTGCGGGACACCGAGGTCAAGCTGCAACGGGTCGCCCCGGCCAACCTGCCGGCCAGCCGCCAGGCCTCGTTCTTCGCCGGGCGCGGCGCCGGCGGCCTGGCCAAGGCCGCCGGGCAGGCCGACGCGGTGATCGACCTGCGCTCGATCTGGAGCGACGACCCGCTCTACCCGCTGGCCCGCCGTAGCAATATCCGTATCGTCGAGATCGACGCCGCGCGTCCGGTGGACGGCGCCCTGCCCGGCATCGCCCTGCGCCCCGGCAGCGACCTGCATGCCTACCCCTGGCTCAACCCGACCAACCTGGGGCGCATGGCCGATGTCCTCGCCAGCGACCTGGAACGCCTGGCGCCCGGCGCCGCAGCGACCATCCAGGCCAACCTGGCGACGCTGAAGAAGCAATTGCTGGAAGCGACCGCCAGTAACGAGACTCGCCTGGCGAAGGCCGACAACCTCAGCGTGATCAGCCTCTCCGAACGCCTCGGCTACCTGCTCGCCGGGCTCAACCTGGACCCGCTGGACGTGGAGATCCAGGCCGACGACGGCTGGACCGAGACCAATATCCAGGCTTTCGCCGAGGAGCTGAAGAGCGAGGATATCGCCCTGGTCCTGCACCATCGCCAGCCACCCAAGCCCCTCGCCGATGCCATCGCCGCCAGCGGCGCACGCCTGGTAGTGGTGGACACCGAGGCGGCGGACCCGGTGGCCGGCCTGGAAAGCGACATGAAAGCGATAGTCGAAGGGCTGCTGGCCGGTAAAGGCTGAGCCGCGCCTCGTAACGAAAAAGGCCGGGGAGCGCTGCTCACCGGCCTTTTTTTCGTCGACATCGGACCCGCCGCAGGGCCTATGGCGCCCTCGCGGGCATCAGCAGATCGCCGCCGACTCCACCGCCAACGCCGCGGCGCCCTGCCCCGCGCGCCAGGCCTCGACCTGGCGCTCGACGACCGCCAGCACCTCGGCCTCGCGCTGATGGATGAAGAAGTGCCCGCCGTCGAACAGTTCCAGTTCGAAACCGCTGCGGGTTTCCTCGGCCCAGGCCAGCAACTGTTCCTCGCTGGCCTTGTCCTCCCTGCCGCCAAGCGTTCGGATCGGACAGGCCAGCGGCGGGCGCCGCTGGTGACGATAGCTGCCGCAGAGCAGGAAATCGGCGCGCAGGATCGGCAGGGTCAGGCTCATCAGCTCGCGGTTGCCCAGCACCTCTTCCGGCGTACCTTGCAGGTCGCGCAGGTCGGCGATCAGCTCGGCGTCGCTCTTCGGTTCGGCGAAACCGCGGTCATACTCGGCGCGTCGCGACGGCGCCGCGGTGCCGCAGGCGAAGAACCCCAGCGGCGTCGGGCAACCCAGCTCGCGCAAGGCATACAGCACCTCGCAGGCGAGCAAGGCGCCGAGGCTGTGCCCGAGCATCGCGTAGGGGCCCTGGCGGACCTCGTCGTGCAGCTCGCGCGCCAGTTGCTGCGCCAGGCTCGCCAGGTCGGTCTGCAACGGCTCGGCCATCCGCGCCCCGCGCCCCGGCAACTCCACCGGACGCACCGCCAGCCAGGCCGGCAGCTTGCGCCGCCAGCGGCTGTAGGTCATGGCGCTGGCGCCGGAATACGGCAGGCAGAACAGCCGTACGGGCGTACCGCCCACTCAGCCGGCCGCCTTGTCCATGTGCTGGCGCAGGCTCAGCGGGCGCATGTCGGTCCAGACTTCCTCGATGTAGGCCAGGCAGTCCTTCTTCAGGCCGCTCTTGCCGGCCGCCCGCCAGCCCTGGGGAATCTCCTTGTATTCCGGCCAGATGGAATACTGCTCCTCATGGTTGACCACTACCTGGAACTGGATGTCGTCACGGTCGAACACTGAAGTCATTGCTTGCTCCTGATGGGATCGAACGGCCGCGCGCAGCACGGCCCTTGCGTTGGATAACGAAAAGCCCGGCGGGAAAATTAGCCGGCCAGCGCCGCGCCGAGGGCGCGGGCGAAACGCCGGGCCACCTCGTCGATCTGTTCGGCGCCGATGATCAGTGGCGGCAGGAAGCGCACCACGCTGCCGTGGCGGCCGCCCAGTTCGAGGATCAGGCCGCGCCTCAGGCACTCGCGCTGGACCCGCGAGGCCAGGGCGCCGTCGGTCGGCGGATGACCGAGGGCATCCGCCTCGCCCTGCGGGGCGACGATCTCGACCCCGAGCATCAGCCCCCGACCGCGGATATCGCCCAGTTGCGGATAGTCGCGCTGGAGGATGCGTAGGTGCTCGGCCAGGCGCTCGCCCATGGCCGCCGCGTGGGCCGCCAGGTCGTGTTCCTTCAGGTAGCGCATCACCGCCGAACCGGCGGCCATGGCCATCTGGTTGCCGCGGAAGGTGCCGGCGTGGGCGCCGGGCTGCCATTTGTCCAGCCATTCGCGGTAGACCACCACCGCCAGCGGCAGGCTGCCGCCGATGGCCTTGGACAGCACCACCACGTCGGGGACGATGCCGGCGTGCTCGAAGGCGAACATCCTGCCGGTACGGGCGAAGCCGCTCTGGATCTCGTCGACGATCAGCGCCACCCCGGCCTGCTCGGTGATCCGCCGCAAGCCGCGCAGCCAGTCGAGATCGGCCGGAACCACGCCGCCCTCGCCCTGGACCACCTCGACGATCACCGCCGCCGGCAACTGCACGCCGCCTTCCGGATCGTTCAGCAGGTTCTCCAGATAGTGCAGGTTCGCCTTGACCCCCGCCTCGCCGCCGAGACCGAACGGGCAACGGTAATCGTAGGGATACGGCAGGAACTGCACGCCCGTGCTGAGCACCGCGCCCAACGGCTTCTTCGGTCCGAGATTGCCCATCAGCCCCAGCGCGCCCTGGCTCATGCCGTGGTAGCCGCCCTGGAACGACAGGATGGTGCTGCGCCCGGTGGCGGTGCGCACCAGTTTCAGCGCGGCTTCCACCGCGTCGGTGCCGGTCGGGCCGCAGAACTGGATCTTCGCCTCGGCGGCCAGCGCCGGCGGCAGCAGGCCGAACAGGTCCTGGACGAACTGGTCCTTCACCGGGGTGGTCAGGTCGAGGGTGTGCAGCGGCAGCTCGTCGGCCAGAACCTGGCGGATCGCCTCGATCACCACCGGATGGTTGTGCCCCAGCGCCAGGGTGCCGGCGCCGGCCAGGCAATCGATGAAGGTACGCCCCTCGACGTCCTCCACCAGCAGCCCCCTGGCCTTCTTCAGCGCCAGCGGAATCCGCCGCGGATAGCTGCGCGCGTTGGACTCCTGGCGGCTTTGCCGTTCCAGCAAGGGCGACTGGGAGAACTCGTAGAGCGTTTCGCCCTCCGCCGGGGTGGCGCGGAGCGGCTGGTCTTCGATGACGCTGGTGGCGACGTGCATGTCTTCAACCCTCAAGGCGTGGTGGTGTTCCACTGGCAACCGGCGATCCGGCCGCCAGGGGCGGCATTCGCGGATCGGATGCACAGGAGACGCAGGAGGGACGCACGGATTTACTGCGCCGGACCGCAGCACCGTGCTCGGACCGCCAGCTCCGGCCCGGACACCGTCGAGCGGGCCGCTAGTCGGCGCCCGCGGCGCTCACCCGCCAGATCGCGTTGCCGACGTCGTCGGCGATCAGCAACGCGCCGTCGGCCGCCTGCGCCAACCCCACCGGCGCGCCGAACAACTGCTTCTCGTCCGCGGAGACGAACCCGGTCACCACCGGCTGCGGCGCACCGGCGGGCTTGCCGTCGGCGAACGGCACATGGACCACCTGGAAGCCGCTGACCGGCGAGCGGTTCCAACTGCCGTGCTCGCTGACGAAGGCGCCGTTGCGATAGCGCTCGGGCAACTCGTCGCCGGTGTAGAAGAACAGGCCCAGCGCGGCCACGTGGGAACCCAGCGCGTAGTCGGGGACGATGGCCTTCGCCACCAGGTCGGGACGCTGCGGCTTCACCCGCGAATCCAGGTGCTGGCCGAAGTAGCTGTAGGGCCAGCCGTAGAAGCCGCCCTCCCGTACCGAGGTCAGGTAGTCCGGGACCAGGTCGTTGCCGATCTCGTCGCGCTCGTTGACGATGGTCCACAGCTTGCCGGAGACCGGTTCCCACTGCAGGCCGGTCGGGTTGCGCAGGCCGGAGGCGTAGATGCGGCTGCCGCGGCTGGCGACGTCCACCTCGAGAATCGCCGCGCGACGGTATTCGATCGCCGCGCCGTTCTCGGTGATGTTGCTGTTCGAACCGACGCCCACGTAGAGCTTGCGCCCGTCGGGACTGGCGAGCAGCGCCTTGGTCCAGTGGTGGTTGATGGTGTCCGGCAGGTCGGTGAACTCCATCCCCGGGTCGGCGACCCGGGTTTCACCCGGCACGTAGCGGTAGCGCATGATATTCCCGGTATTGGCGACATACAGGTAATCCCCCACCCGCTGCACGCCGAACGGCGAGTCCAGCCCTTCCAGGAACACGTACTTCTGCCACTGGCCTCCGGCGCCGGCGCGGCGCAGCAGGGTGATGCGGTTGCCGCCCTTGCCGGCCTTGCCGGACTTCCCCTTGACCATCCCCGCGATGAGTTGCTTCGGCGTGGTCACCGGCGCGGTGCCGGGCGAGTTGGCCTCCACCACCAGCACATCGCCGTTGGGCAAGACCAGCAACTGGCGAGGGTGTTGCAAGCCATCGGCGATCTTCTCGATCTTCAGGCCCTGGGCCACCGTCGGCTTGGCCTCTTCCGACCAGCCCACGCCTTCCGGTACCTTCATCGGCGGCAGAAGGAAGTGCTTCGGTTCCGGAAGCGCCGGATTGGCGCCGGTCTGCTGCTGCGGATCGTTCCGCGACCCCTGGTTGCAGCCGGCCAGGACCAGGCCGAGGGCAAGCGCGACGGGGCGCAGCGAGTGGAGGCTAGCCATGCGCCACCTCCTCCGCGGATACCGCCAGGAGCGCCTCTCCCAGCGCCAGCAGCAGCACCGTCGCGATCGACAGCCATAGCCCGGCCGGCATCACCGCATAGGCGTCGCGGCTGTGCACGAAGGCATTGAAGATGGCCAGGACGATGCCGGCGAACTTCAGCAAGGAGGAAACCCTGGCCGCCGCGACGACCGCCGCGCGCCGCAGCAGCCATACGCGGCACAGGTCGACGACGCAGGGCAGGATGGCGAATAGCAGGCCGAGACTGATCAGCCAGGCCGCGCTCTTGCCCCACATCACCTCCGCCGTGGCGAAATAGGTGGCGTCGAAGACCAGGGCGGCGACGAAGAAACCGAAGGGAACCGGGTTGAGGACGTTGTAGAAGGCGTCCAGCGGTCTGAAGCGTAGTGCGGTGGCCATTGCGAAACACTCCTCTCGGGAAACGCAGGCTTCCCGACGTGAAGGGACGGGCAGGAGATTCGAACCGCCGAGGCCCTGCGCAAGGCGCGGGCAGCGGGGAACGGCACGGCGAAACGGCGACTGGGGGGCTCGCGCCCCTTCTGCGACGGACCTGCGCGAAGCGCTGGAGTTCATCTGCAAGGACCTGTCGGAAGCGATAGGTACGCTGGCGATCCTTCCGATGGAACTTCGTGCGCCGCGACTCACCGAAACAGGGGTAGCGCCCTTCCCGGCCCTCCCGCCGGGTTGCCGCGCCGCCCCAGGCGCACCCCGCCGGCGACCGATCCGCGCCCGGCGTTTGCCGAAGAGGAGACAGCCGATGCCTGATCGAACCGCTCTACCCCGCGCCATGCTCGCGGCCTGGGTCCTGCTCCTGCTGGCGGCCTGCAGCCAGGGCCCGGCGCCTACCCCGCCCGCGTCCTGGGGTTGGCAGGACGCCAGCGGCGAACGCGCGATCGCCCCCGACGAAGCCTATCCCGAGCTGTTCCAGGCGGTGCAGGAAAGCCGGCTGTTCAGCGACCAGAAGCACTTCGTCGATGCGCTCCCGCTGCGCGAGCCTGCACGGATCCGCGCCGACTACCTGCGCGAGAGGGAGCGGCCCGGCTTCGACCTGCGCGCCTTCGTCGGCCGCAACTTCGAGGAGTCCGGCAGCGTCGAGACCGCCCCGCCGGAAGCGGGTGCCGATCTCGCCAGCCACATCAGCGACCTGTGGCCGGCGTTGACCCGCCACTACGAGCAGGTGCCGGCCCACAGCAGCCTGCTGCCGCTGCCGAAACCCTACGTGGTCCCCGGCGGACGCTTCCGCGAGGTGTACTACTGGGACTCCTACTTCACCATGCTCGGCCTTGCGGAGAGCGGGCAGCACCAGCGGGTGCGCGACATGCTCGACAACTTCGCCTACCTGATCGATACCTACGGGCACATTCCCAACGGTAACCGCAGCTACTACCTGAGCCGTTCGCAGCCGCCGTTCTTCGCCTACATGGTGGACCTCCAGGCAAGACGCGAAGGCGACGCCGCCTACCGGCGCTACCTGCCGCAGCTACAGAAGGAATACGCCTACTGGATGGAAGGCTCCGCCGGGCTGCGCCCCAACGAGGCGCGCCTGCACGTGGTGAAACTGGCCGACGGCAGCCTGCTGAACCGCTACTGGGACAACCGTGACACACCGCGCCAGGAGTCCTTCCTGGAGGATCGGGCGACCGCCGCGCGCGCCCCGCAGCGCCCCGCGGGCGAGGTCTATCGCGACCTGCGGGCCGGCGCGGAAAGCGGCTGGGACTTCTCCTCCCGCTGGCTGGACGACGGCCGCGAACTGGCCAGCATCCGCACCACCGCCATCGTCCCGGTGGACCTCAACGCCCTGCTCTACCATCTCGAACGAACCATCGCCAAGGCCTGCGCCAGCAGCGCGCTGAAGGCCTGCGAGCAAGGCTACGGAGCCCGCGCGGAGAAGCGACGACAGGCCATCGAAGGCCACCTCTGGCACCCGGCGGGCTACTACGCCGACTACGACTGGCAACGCCGGCGGCCCATCGAGCGGATCAACGCCGCCAGCCTCTTCCCGCTATTCACCGGGCTGGCCTCCGCCGAACGCGCCGGTCGTACCGCCGACAGCGTCGCCGCCCAACTGCTGCGCCCGGGCGGACTGGCCACCACCACCCGTGCCAGCGGCCAGCAATGGGACGAGCCGAACGGCTGGGCACCCTTGCAGTGGGTCGCCGTACAGGGCCTGCGCGCCTACGGCCGGGACGCCCTGGCGGAAGACATCGGCCGGCGATTCCTCGCCCAGGTGCAGCAGGTCTACGACCGCGAAGGAAAACTGGTGGAGAAATACGACATCAGCGGCAACCAGGGCGGCGGCGGCGGTGGCGAGTACCCGTTGCAGGACGGCTTCGGCTGGTCCAACGGCGTGACCCTGCAACTGCTCCGACTCTACGGCCCGGGCGCCGGTCGCTGAGCCTCAGCCCGGCTCCGGGTACTGGCGCTGCGCGGCGTCGGCGAAGCCTGCGGCGAGAAAGTCGATCAGCGCGCGGACCGAAGGCAACAGCCCGCGCCGCGAGGGGAACATTGCCACCACCATGCCTTCCACCGGCGTCCACTCCGGCAGCACCCGCACCAGCCGGCGCTCGGCCAGGTCGCGACTGACCACGCAGAGCGGCAGGCCGCCGATCCCGACGCCCTCCAGCACCGCCTGGCGCAAGGTGCCGAGGTCGTCGCTGAGCAGTTGCGGGCGCAGGTTGAGGGCCGCGCTGCTGCCATCCGCGCCGACCAGCCGCAGGCTGCCGTCCAGGCGCGAACGCTCCCAGCCGACGTAGGGCATCGCCGACAGGTCGGCCGGCAGCTCCGGCGGGCGGTAGCGGGCCAGCAGCTCCGGGCTGGCCACCAGCACCTGCGGGCTACGTGCCAGCACCTTCATCACCAGGTCGCTGTCCTCCAGCGGCGGGAAACGCAGCGACAGCGAGATGTCGTAGCCTTCGGCGATCACGTCGACCCGGCGATTGAAGGTCTTCACATACAGCTCGACGTTCGGATACTGCGCCATGAAGCGCGCCAGCATCGGCGCCAGTTCGAAGTGCAGCAGCGGCGTCGAGCAGGTCAGGCGGACCATTCCGCACGGCTCCGAGCGGTTCTGTTCGATGACGTCCTCGGCAGCCTCCGCTTCCACCGTCATCGCCACGCAATGACGGTAGTAGGCCTGGCCGATCTCGGTCACCTGGAATTGCCGCGTCGAGCGCTGCACCAGGCGTACGCCCAGGCGCGCCTCGAGCTGCGCGACCTTGCGGCTGATGGTCGACTTCGGAATCCCCAACACCCGCCCGGCGGGGGCGAAGCCACCGTGCTCGACCACCTTGGCATAGATGAAAAGCGCGTTCAGATCGAACACCAGCTCACCACTCATCGTTCCACCTGCGAGACTCTGAGACTTGATTTGCGGACTACCGGTTCCCACTCCCGGGAACTAGCGTATCGCTCCATCGACTCAATCGAGGAGCACCGACGTGAAAAAGGTCCTGGGAATCTACGGCAACGCCAACCGCCACTGGGTGGGCGACGGATTCCCCGTTCGTTCGCTCTTTTCCTACAACACACTGGGCCAGCATATCAGCCCGTTCCTCTTGCTGGACTACGCCGGGCCTGCTGATTTCCCCCCCGCACAGCAGCGCCGCGGCGTAGGCCAGCATCCTCATCGCGGCTTCGAGACGGTGACCATCGTCTACCAGGGCGAGGTCGAGCACCACGACTCCACCGGTGCCGGCGGACGCATCGGGCCGGGGGATGTGCAGTGGATGACGGCGGCCTCCGGGATCCTCCACGAGGAGTACCACTCGGAACGCTTCCGTAGCACAGGTGGAACGCTGGAAATGGTCCAGCTATGGGTCAACCTGCCCTCCAGCGACAAGATGAACCCGCCGCGCTACCAGACCCTGCTGGATGCCGACATTCCCCGCGTCGGCCTGCCCGACAGGGCCGGCGAACTGCGGGTGATCGCCGGACGCTACGGCCGCCACCAGGGGCCGGCGCTGACCCACTCGCCGCTGGCGGTCTGGGACGTGCAGCTGAAGGCCGGCAAGCACCTCGCCCTCGACCTGCCCAAGGGACATACCTGCGCCGTGGTGGTCCTGCGCGGCACCCTCGCGGTCGGCGACGAGATCGTTCGCGAAGCCCAGGTCGCCCTGCTCGACCGCGACGACCCGCGGCTGGAACTGGAAGCCAACAACGACGTGCAGTTGCTGGTGCTCAGCGGCGAGCCGCTGGACGAGCCGATCATCGGCTATGGCCCCTTCGTGATGAGCAGCCGCGAGGAAATCGACCAGGCCATCGAGGACTTCGAGAACGGGCGCTTCATCCGCGCCCACTGAAGTCCGCCCCCCTACGACATGGCCCGCGCAGGAAGCGCGGGCCCGGCCGGGCTTTGCCCGAAATTCACGGACGACCACCCTGCAAGAGGAAATGGAAATGAGCGCTCCCGCCAACTTCAACGGCCAGACCCCGAAGATCGATCCGGCCAACGCCGCCATGTTGCTGATCGACCACCAGAGCGGCCTGTTCCAGACGGTCAAGGACATGCCGATGACCGAACTGCGCGCCAACGCCACCACCCTGGCCAAGGTCGCCACCCTGGCGAAGATCCCGGTGATCACCACCGCCTCGGTACCGCAGGGCCCCAACGGCCCGCTGATCCCGGAGATCCACGAGGCCGCGCCGCACGCCCAGTACGTCGCGCGCAAGGGTGAGATCAATGCCTGGGACAACCCGGAATTCGTCGCCGCGGTGAAGGCCACCGGCAAGAAGCAACTGATCATCGCCGGCACCATCACCAGCGTGTGCATGGCCTTCCCCAGCATCGCCGCGGTACACGACGGCTACCAGGTGTTCGCGGTGATCGACGCCTCCGGCACCTACTCCAAGATGGCCCAGGAAATCACCCTGGCACGGGTGGTCCAGGCCGGCGTGGTGCCGATGGACACCGCCGCGGTCTGCTCGGAAATCCAGCGTACCTGGAACCGCGACGACGCCGTGCAGTTCGCCGAAGCCTACAGCGCGGTATTCCCGCACTACCAACTGCTGATCGAGAGCTACGCCAAGGCCCAGGCCGTGGTCAACAACCACGAGCAACTGGATTCGCAGCGCAAGTGATCCATGGGAAGGAAGGGGCTGCACGCCCCTTCTTTTGCCGAGCAGGAGCCTGGTGGACAGCAACGACTACGGACCGGACCCATGCCTGATTCCTCCATGAAGCGCGGGGCTACGCTCTGCCTTGCCCTTGCCATAGGTCCGGGCTCGACCCTCGCCGACGACTCCCTGGGCCATCGCGACAACATCAGCACCGGCCTGAACCAGCGGCAGAAAGCCGAAATGAAGGTGCCGCCGGGCTTCGTCGAAGGCTCGACGCTGAACGGTTTCATCCGCAACTACTATTTCGCCCGCGACAACCACGACACCCCGTCCCGCCGCGACCAGCGCGAATGGGCCCAGGGCCTGATGCTGTCGTTCCGCTCCGGCTATACCGAAACGCCGATAGGCATCGGCCTGGATGCGCACGCCTTCTACGGCCTGCGCCTGGACGGCGGTGGCGGCAGCGGCGGTGCCGGCGTGCTGCCGCTGGACTCCGCCGGTCGCCCCGCCGACAGCTTCTCGGCGGCCGGCGCGGCCCTCAAGCTGCGCGGCCTGGACAGCCTGCTGAAGATCGGCGACCAGTTGCTGGAGAACCCGGTGATCGCCAGCGGCGTCAGTCGCATGGTGCCGCAGAGCTACCGTGGCGTGACCCTGAAGAACTACCATTTCCACGCGCTCGAACTGGACGCCGGCTTCGTCGAAGCCACCCGCCTGCGCAACCAGAGCGGCCACAGTCATCTCACCAGCGGCTACGGCAACGGCACCAAGGACGGTATCGCCGCCGATCGCGAAAGCCCGCACATCGCCTGGCTGGGCGCCAGCTACAGCGCCCCCGGCGGCAGCCAGGCGACGCTCTACAGCGGCCGCCTGGAGGATATCTGGAACCAGCACTACCTCGGCCTCAGCCAGCCGTGGCGGCTTTCCAGCCAATTGACCCTGACGCCCTGGCTGCATTACTACAAGACCCGCAACCAGGGCCGCAGCCAGCTCGGCCGGATCGACAACGACCTCTACAACGCCGGCCTGACCCTGGCCGGCGGCGGCCAGTCGCTGAGCCTCAGCCTGCAAAAGGTCGATGGCGACACCCCGTTCGACTTCATCGCGCAGAACGACCGGACCTTCCTCTACGAAAGCAACGCCATGCAGTACGCCGACTTCAACGGCCCCGGCGAGCGCTCGTGGAAGATCCAGTACCAGGCCAGCCTGGCCTTCCTCGCCGCCCCGGACTGGCAGTTCGGCGCCGCCTACGGCCGTGGCCAGGCCGACCTGACCCGGATCGACCCGGACAGCGCGGGCTACGGCTACCTCTACAACCCCAATGGCAAGAACGCCCAGCACTGGGAACGCGACCTGTCGCTGCGCTACGCCTTCCCCGCCGGCCCGGCCAAGGGCCTCAGCGTGACCCTGCGCTGGGCCACCCACCGCCCCGGCGAAGGCTACACCGCCCCCGGCAACACCCGCGGCAACTCCAGCTCCGACGAATACCGGGTGGTGGTCGACTACCCGATCAGGTTGCTCTGAACCCACGGAACCAGAAAAAAGAGAAACTCCCTCATGCGTGCAGCCCTGCTACCCACCTTCGGCGCCCTCTCCGCCGCGCTCTGCCTGGAGGCCCGCGCCGACGCCGTCGCGCTGCCGCCGCTGGCGCTCGGCAACGCTAGCTTCATGGACGGCGTCAGCCGTCCCGGCATGCTCTTCGAACTGCCCCTGCAATACGTTCGGGCGAACAACGCCAGCGACGCCGGCGGGCATTCGGTTCCCGGTCGGCAACGGGTTCGTGGCACCACGCTGTTGCCGCACTTCGCCTACCTCAGCCAGAACACCCTGCTCGGCGCCCACTACGGCGCCGAAGTGCTGCTGCCGCTAGTACGCCTGGACCTCGATATCGACGGCGGCCCGGACGGCCGGCGCACCCGCCAGGGCGACCTGATCGTCAGTCCGCTGATGCTGCAATGGGGGCCCGCTACGCTGTTCGGCCGCCCCTACTGGCAGCGCCTGAACTTCGTCTTCTCCCTGCCCACCGGCGACTACGACAAGGACGCCGCGATCAACACCGGCAGCAACACCTGGATCTTCAACCCGCACTACGCCTTCACCTGGGAACTGGGCGAGCGCCTGGAACTCAGCGGCCGCCTGCACTACGCCTGGATCAGCCGCAACGACGACCCCTCGCCGCGCCTGGGCGCAAACGACGTACAGCCGGGCCAGGCGCTGCACGCGAACTTCTCGATCTCCTACGCGCTGGACCCGCACTGGCGGATCGGCCTGGCCGGCTACCAGTTGAAACAGATCAGCGCCGACCGCATCGACGACCACCGGCAGGCCGACTCGCGCGAGCAGGTCTTCGGCATAGGCCCGGGGGTGATGTACAGCCAGGGCAGGCAAACGCTGTTCGCCAACCTCTACGCCGAAAGCGGCGCGCGCAACCGCAGCGAAGGCAACCAACTGACCCTGCGCTACCTGCTGGCGTTCTGAATCGGCGGATAACGCCCTGGAAACGCCGACACCTCCCCAGCTCCGTAGGGCGAATAACCGCTCGCGGTTATCCGCCGCTTATCCGGGGTATCGGCGGATACCGCCTGTGGCGGTATTCGCCCTACGCACCCCGGAAACGCCGGACAGCTCCCCAACTCCGTAGGGCGAATAACCGCTCGCGGTTATCCGCCGCTTATCCGCGACATCGGCGGATAACGCCCATGGCGTTATTCGCCCTACACACCCCGAAAACACCGGAAAGCGTCCAGGTCCGTAGGGCGAAAACCGCTCGCGGTTATCCGCCGCTTAGCCGCGACATCGGCGGATAACGCCCATGGCGTTATTCGCCCTACACACCCCGGAAACGCCGGACAGCTCCCCAACTCCGTAGGGCGAATAACCGCTCGCGGTTATCCGCCGCTTATCCGGGGTATCGGCGGATACCGCCTGTGGCGGTATTCGCCCTACAGGCCCTGGAAACGCCGGACAGCTCCCCCGGACATTTCCGCAGGCTCTCTCAGAAGCCCGGGAATTGGATAAAAACCCAGTAGGAGGATGATGGAGGGGCCGGCAAATCCGTCCCGCAGGGACAGGACCGAACGGCACTGCCCTCTATTTTCTGAGGGCAAAAAAGACGCGGGCCGCAGGTGGTGGAACACCTACGACCCGCTAACCACAACCCAGCTTACTAAGGAGCTGACCCATGGCTAAGCCGAATGATACGTCCAACCCCGAGGTAACAGAATCGTCCCCCCGCTTCGTCCCGCTGCTACCCACCTCCCAGGCCGACATGTGTCCGCGTAGCGCCACCCTGTACGTGGACACCCATGCACTCCCCACGCACTTGTTCGACAACGCGAAAGTGCGCTTGAGGTCGGCAATCAACATCCTGGCCATGACCCGTTTGCTCGATGAGAAAGAAGAGCCCGGCGGCACCCTGGCCTACATCAACGGTGCGTTGCTGTCGCTGCTCAGCGATGCCTTGTCCGAAATCGAGGCGGGCCACCCGAGCCTGTAGCGCCGCTCCCTGGCGCGACGCCCCCGGCCTGGCCGGGGGCTTTGCGGCATCGCCATCACAAGACCTTTCGCGTCCGAACGGCACGCTTGATCGCCGTCCCGGTCCTCGCGAAACGGCCGCCAATTGCCCGAAGCTTCCGACCCTTTTTTCGGACGATTTCTTACGCCCTTATAAATCAGCAAGTTACGAGACCTCGAAAAAAGAGGGTTTCTGGCAGGGAAAAACCCGCCGCTCCTGTTTTCCGCCAAATGGCTATAGGTTTTCCGGGCCAGCCCAGTGCCACGCAGGTAACCAGGAAATGCTCAGGGAACGGGTTCGGCTGCGAGCAGTTCACCGCCATATAGACAGTGGACAAGAGCCTACCCTCATAGGCCTAGCTGTTCAGCGGGCTTGTGCCATCGGAGACTTCGTACAAGGCTTAGCCATTGCCGTCCTACAGGCGCTGTCAGTAGGCTTTTTTCGCCGGCGACTTCGGTTCCCGGCAGGCCACAGCCTGCTGGCCCAACACCCACGAGCGGCCTGTCTCCCTGCCGCGCCGGCAGAAGCCAGGCAGCGGACAGCTCAGAGAAGGATTTCTCCTATGCACGGCCATACCCAGCTTGCCCCGCACTACTTCTTCCGACAGCAGCGATTGCTGCGCGCGCTGCTGATCGACGACCAGGCCTGGTTCGTCCTCGACGACTTCGCCCGGCTCATCGAACACAGCCAGCCCGAACAGATGCTCGCCCGCCTGGACGACGACCAGGCGCGCCGGGAGTCGTTGCGTTCCGAACGTGGCGAAGACCAGGCGCAGTGGCTGATCAGCGAGTCCGGCGCGTATGCCGCGCTGATCTACCAGCAGCGCGGCGATGGCGGCGAATTGCGCCGCTGGCTCAGCGGCGAGGTGGTGCCGGAGTTGCGCAGCGCCACCGACGACAGCGGTATGCCGCGCTACGTCAAGTTGCGCTGGGAGCGCCAGGTGGTGCACATGCTCGACTGGCAGGGCAAGCTCTGGGTGAATTTCAGCGAGATGCCCGACCTCCTCGAACGCCAGGGCGAACCCATGGTGCAACTGGGTTGGCGACGCTGGTTGCGCAAGTTGCGGCCGCTCTAGGCGAGCGGCCACTTGCTCGTCGCAGGGGCTCCACTCCTCCACCCGTTTGAGACGAAAGCCCGAACCCGATCAACAGGTTGAGCAGGCTGCCCAACGTGCGGTAACGCTTGACCACGCCGCTGGCCAGCCAGTCGGTGGTACGCGGCCCTTCGATCGAGTAGCGGTCCAGCAGGTGCACCATCCCTCCCTGTCCAGCCGCCAGCCGGACAGCGGTATGGCGTGCAGGTTGACCGGCAGGCGGCGAAGAAGTCGTCGCGATCGTAGATGTTCTGCGTCATCTGCCCCCCCGGAAGGACAGCGAAAGAATAAAGGCCGGCGGCGAAGAGCGACCGCCAGCGCAGCGAGCCGAAGCAAGTTCCGAATATAAGTTAATACCCTGTCAGATCTGGCAGCTTAAGGCGTATGGCGGCGCCAGTTAACAATATGGAAATAGACTTTCCCTAGCCTCACCTCCACGCACAACAACAAGAAGTCATCGGCATGAAAAAAATTCGAAAATTAATATTGGATGATTCCTTCGGAGAAGATTATGACTGCCAGGATCTACCGGGAAGTCGTCAACCCGGGAAAACTCGACGAAACACAGAGGGGAAACCTCGCAAGCGAACTCTACGCGATTCACGCCAGGATCTTTCATGGCGTCCAGTATGAATCCTTCGCTCGCGAGGTCATCCACTCCACCGCCCGCCTCACCCGCATCGCCATCTACCGCAACCGCCAGCACGAGATCGTCGGCTACTGCGCCGTGCATTTCCACGACTCGGAAGTCTTCCAGTACAGCAAGGCCTGCGTGATCCGCGCCGAGTCGGGGATCCTCCCGGAGTACCGCGGGAGCAACCAGAGCATTCCCTTCCTTACCCGCCAGGTGCTGCGCTACAAGTTGCTCAACCCCGGCAAGCGCCTGCTGTTCCTCGACACCCTGATCCATCCCTCCAGCTACGCCCTGGTGACCAAGTACGTGGATGACGTCTGGCCCTGCCACTGCGACCTGGAAAGCCACCACGTGAAGTTCCTCGAACACCTGATCGCCCAGTTCAGCTTCAAGCGCAGCAGCAACGATCCGCTGGTGGTCGACACCGGCTGGACCACCACCGAGGCCGATCACGAACGGGCACGCTGGGCTACGCACAGCAATCCGAATGTGCGTTTCTTCCTCGATCGGAACCCGGAATATCACAAGGGCAACGGATTGATCACGGTATTCCCGATCACCTTGAAGAACATCTTTACGGCGACCCGGCGTTTCAAGCGCAGTTCTTCGGTCAAGCGTAAACAGCACCAGCGTTACAACGCGGCTTCGGCGAAAGTCGGGAATATCGCGTTGTAATGAATCAAGCCGACCCGTATATCGGCGTTTATATATACGCACATATATGAAGAATGGCCGGAAGGGAGTATGGAACATTCCCTTCCGGCCATTTTCATCGCCCCCCGCGAAGGGCTCGGCGGCCGGATCCGATCAGAGCATTTCCAGCTTCGACATCAGGTCGTTCAGGCGCTCGGCCTTCTGCTCGCTGATCTCGCTCGGGGCCAGGGACTCGATGTAGCTGGCCAGCTCTTCCACCGTGGTGCATTCGAACATCGCCCGTAGCGGCACGTTGCGTTGCAGGGCCTTCTGCACCCGCGAGGCGATCTGGGTGGCCAGCAGCGAATGCCCGCCGAGTTCGAAGAAGTTGTCGAACACCCCGACCCGCTCGACCTTCAGCACCTCGGCCCAGATCCGCGCCAGGGTTTCCTCCAGTTCGTTGCGCGGGGCCTGGTAGGCCTGGTTCTGCATCTGGCCGATGTCCAGCGCCGGCAGCGCCTTGCGGTCGAGCTTGCCGTTGGCGTTGAGCGGCATCCGGTCCAGCACCAGCCAGTGCAGCGGCACCATGTAGTCCGGCAGGTCGGCGCGCAGTTGCTGCTTGATCCGCTCGAACCAGGCGCCCTGCTCCACCATCAGTCCGGCCGGCGAATCGGCGCTGGAACGCGGTGTCTCGCCGGGAACCAGGTAGCCCACCAGGTACTTGCCGTTCGCCCCTTCCTGCACCGCCACCGCCGCCTCGCGGACGTCGGCGCGTTCGTGCAGGCGCGCCTCGATCTCGCCCAGCTCGATGCGGAAGCCGCGGATCTTCACCTGGTGGTCGATCCGCCCGACATATTCCAGCAGTCCGTCGGCGCGCCGCCGCGCCAGGTCGCCGGTACGGTACAGGCGCTCGCCCGGCGCGCCGAACGGATGCGGGACGAAGGCCTGGGCGGTGCGCAGCGGATCGCCGACGTAGCCACGACCGACGCCGGTGCCGGCCACGCACAGCTCGCCCACCGCGCCCAGCGGCACCAGTTCGAAGGCGTCGTCGGCGCCGGCGCCGAGCAGGTACAGGCGGTTGTTGTCGGTGGGACTGCCGATCGGCAGGTAGGTGCTCTCGGTGGAGGCCAGGTCGACGCGGAAGAACGCCACGTCGTCGGAGCATTCCGCCGGCCCGTAGGCATTCACCAGGCCGATCCGCGGGTAGCGCTTGAGCCACTGGCGCGCCAGTTCCGGCGGCATCGCCTCGCCGGTGGGCAGCATCCAGCGCAGGCCGTCGAGGGCCTGGCGCTCTTCGGCGAGCATGCCCTGGATCAGCGACGGCACGCTTTCCAGCACCGTGATGCCCTGTTCGCCGACGTGCGCCAGCAGGCCCTGCGGATCGTGGGCGATGGCGTTCGGCACGATTGCCACGCGGGCGCCGAACAACGGCGCGGCGAGGAACTGCCAGACCGAGATGTCGAAGCTCTGCGAGGCGGTCTGGGCGATCACGTCGTTCTCGTCCAGTTCCAGGTACGGGACCTTGCTCAACTGGTTGTTGAGCATGCCCGCCTGCTCCACCATCACGCCCTTCGGCAGTCCGGTGGAGCCGGAGGTGTAGATCACGTAGGCGAGGTTCTGCGGCCCGCTGTAGACCTGCGGATCGTGCTCGGCGCCCTCGCCCTGCTGGATCTCGTCCCACACCAGCAGGCGCGGCCGGTCGACGCAGCCGAGTTCGTCGAACAGCGCCAGCGCCTGCTCGCGGCAGGCCTGGGTGCAGACCAGCACCGGCGTGCGGCTCAGCTCGACGATCCGGGTCAGGCGCTGGGTCGGATGGCCGGGGTCGAGCGGCAGGTAGCCGGCACCGGCCTTGAAGCTGCCGACGATCATGCCGAGCAGGTCGAGGCCGCGCTCGGCCAGCAGTGCCACCGGCTGGTCGATGCCGACGCCGGCGGCGCGCAGGGCGTGGCCGAGGCGGTTGGCCCGGCGGTTCAGCTCGGCGTAGCTCCAGCGCTGTTCCAGGCAACTGGCGGCGATGCGCTGCGGATGGGCCGCCACCTGCGCCTCGAACAGCCGCACGTAGCCTTGCTCCAGCGGGTAGTCGCGGGCGCTGCGGTTGCAGCCGTCGAGGAGGAAGTCGCGCTCGTCCTCGCCGAGCAGCGGCAAGGCCTCCAGTTCGCCGTGGAAACCGTCGGCCAGGGCCAGCAGCAGGCGCTTGAACTCGCCGAGCAGGCGCTCGACGGTCGGCGCCTCGAAGTAGCGCTGGTCGTAGGACAGGTGCAGGCCGAGGTCATCGCCCGGATAGCAGACCACGGTCAACGGGAAGTTGGTGTGGGTACGCCCGGAGTCGGAACTGGCGTTCAGGCTCTGCGCGCGGTCCAGCACCGAGACTTCCACCGGGGCGTTCTCGAACACGAACAGGCTGTCGAACAGCGGCTGGCCCTTGGGCAGCTCGCTGCTTTCCTGGATGGCCACCAGGGGCAGGTGCTCGTGCTCGCGCAACTCCAGGTTGCGCTCGAACAGCCGGTTCAGCCATTCGCGTACCGTGCAGCGCTGGCCGGCGGCCGGCATCTGCACGCGCAATGGGATGCTGTTGATGAACAGGCCGACGGTGCGCTGCATTTCCGGCATGCCCACCGGACGCCCGGCCACGGTGACGCCGAAGAGCACGTCGCGCTCGCCGCTGAAGCGGCGCAGGGTCAGCGCCCAGGCGGCCTGGGCGAAGGTGTTGACGGTGAGCTGGTAGCGCTGCGCCAGTTCGCGCAGGCGCGCGCCGTCGGCGGCGTCCAGACGCGTGTAGCGGTCGCCGACGATCATCCCGCCGCTCTCGCCGGCGTGCTCGCGGAGGAACGGGCGGTCGCTGGGCACCAGGGTCGGCCGCTCGAAGCCGCGCAGGCTCTCGCTCCACCAGCGTCGCGATTGCTCCAGGTCCTGGCGTTGCAGCCAGGCGATGTAGTCGCGGTAGCGCGGCGGCGTCGGCAGGTTCGCCGGGCGGCTTTCGCCGAGAGCACTGTAGATCTCGAAGAAGTCGTTCATCAGCAGGCCACGGCACCAGGCATCGATGAGGATGTGGTGGTTGCTCATCATGAACCAGTAGCGCGCCTCGCCCAGGCGGATCAGGCGCAGGTGGAACGGCGGCTGTTCGAGCAGGTCGAAGCCGGCCTCGCGCTCGCGCTTGTGCAGCGCTTGCAGGCGTTCCTCGTGGCCGTCCTCCGGCAGTTCGCTCCAGTCGAGGAACTCGATGCGGGTGCGACCGGGCTTGTGGATCACCTGCAACATCGTTTCGCCAGCATTCCAGACGAACGACGCGCGCAGCGCCTCGTGGCGGGCCACCACCGCCTGCCAGGCGGCGGCGAAGCGCTCGAGATCGAGCGGGCTGTCGATCCGGTAGCGGTCCTGCATGTAGTAGATGCCGGTGCCCGGTTCCAGCAGGGTGTGCAACAGCAACCCTTCCTGCATCGGGGTCAGCGGATAGACGTCCTCGATCTCGCCGGCCGGCACCGCCAGGGCGTCCAGTTGCGCCTGGCTCAGTTGCGCCAGCGGGAAGTCGGACGGGGTCAGGCCGCCGGCGCCGTCTTCCAGGCAATGCTCGATCAGCGCCTGCAGTTCGGCGAGATAGGCCTGCGCCAGCTCGTTCACCGTCTGCGCGTCGTAGCGCTCGCGGCTGTAGGTCCAGCGCAGCACCAGCTCGCCGCCGTAGACCTGGCCATCGACGCTCAGCTCGTTGGGCAACGGCGCCTGCTCGTCGTGGATCGGCCCGGTGGGCTGGTCCAGCGGCTGGAACAGGGCGTCGGCGAAGCTCTGGTCGAACTGTCCGAGGTAGTTGAAGGTGATCGGCGCCGTGGGCAGCGCGGCCATCGCCTGGCGCACCGCCGGATCGGCGAGGTAGCGCAGCACGCCGTAGCCGAGGCCTTTGTGCGGCACCGCGCGGAGCTGTTCCTTGATCGCCTTGATCGACTCGCCCGGGCTCTGCGCCGGGGTCAGGCGCAACGGGTAGGCGCTGGTGAACCAGCCGACGCTGCGGGTCAGGTCGATATCGTCGAACAGCGCCTCGCGGCCATGCCCTTCCAACTGCACCAGCGTCGATGGCTGCCCGCTCCAGCGGCAGAGCACGCGAGCGAGGGCGGTCAGCAGCAGGTCGTTGACCTGGGTGCGGTAGGCCGCCGGCGCCTGTTGCAGCAATTGCCGGGTACGTTGCGGGTCGAGCCGCAGGCTGACACTTTCCGCCAGCGCCTCGCGGTTGTCGCCCTGCGGGCGGTCGCATGGCCACTCGGCCGACTGCCCGCCCAGCCGGGCTTGCCACCAGCCCAGCTCTTCGCGCAGCGATTCGCTGCCGGCGTAGGCCTGCAGGCGTCCGGCCCAGTCGCGGAAGGCGCTGGTCTTGGCCGGCAACGCCGGTTCGGCGCCCTCGGCGAGCTGACGGTAGACCTGTTGCAGATCCTCCAGCAGCACCCGCCAGGACACCCCGTCCACCGCCAGGTGGTGGATCGCCAGCAGCAGGCGTTGCTCACCGGCCGGGCCGTCCACCAGCACCGCGCGCAGCAGCGGCCCCTGTTCGAGGTCGAGGCTGCGCTGGGCCTTGGCGAACAGCTCGGCGCATTCGTCGAAGGATTGCACCGGAACGTGCCAGAGCAGTTCCTGTTCGTGCAGCGGACGATGCTGCGCCAGCCACTCGCCGTCGACCTGGCGGAACGCCAGGCGCAGGGCATCATGCTGTTCGACCAGGCGTTGCAGGGACTTGCGCAGCAGGCCGAGGTCGAGGGCCTGCCGCGGCAGCAACAGCAGCGACTGGTTCCAGTGCTCGCGGCGCGCCAGCGGCAGGTCGAAGAACCAGTGCTGGATCGGCGTCAGCGCGCTGTCGCCCTGCACCGGCCCCTGCTCGGCCTGGCTGGCCTGGCTGTGCCGGGCCACCGCGGCGAGGCTCTGCACGGTCTGGTGCTGGAACAGGTCGCGGGGGCTGAAGTGGATGCCGAGCTGGCGGGCGCGGCTGACCACCTGGATCGACAGGATCGAATCGCCGCCCAGTTCGAAGAAGTTGTCGCCGAGGCCTACCCGCTCGACGTTCAGCACCTCGCGCCAAACCCCGGCCAACTGCTGTTCCAGCACGCTGCGCGGGGCCTCGTAGGCCTGCCGGTTGAGCGCCGGGTCGGGCGCCGGCAGCGCGCGGCGGTCGAGCTTGCCGTTGGCGGTCAGCGGCAGGCTGGCGAGCAGCAGCAGGTGGGCCGGCACCATGTAGTCCGGCAATTGCTGCTTGAGGTGCGTTTTCAGCGCCTCGCGCAGCGCCGCCTGGGCGTCCTCGTCCTGCTCGGCCACCGCGCTGGCGACATAACCGGCCAACTGCTTGCCGCTCGGGCTGTCGAGCGCCAGGACCAGCGCTTCGCGAACCTGCGGATGCTCCAGCAGGCGCGCCTCGATCTCGCCCAGTTCGATGCGGAAACCACGGATCTTCACCTGGTGGTCGATGCGGCCGACATATTCCACCTGGCCGTTATCGCACAGGCGCACCAGGTCGCCGGTGCGGTACAGGCGGCCGCCCTCGGCAGCGAAGGGATCGGGCACGAAGCGCTCGGCGCTGAGCGCCGGACGCTCATGGTAGCCGCGCGCCAGGCCGGCGCCGCCGACGTAGAGTTCGCCGGTCGCGCCCTGCGGCACCAGGGCCAGGTCGGCATCCAGGATGTAGGCGACCCGCGCACCGACCACGCTGCCGATCGGCACGCTGGCGGCGCCCTCCTCCAGTCGTTCGGGAGCCAGGCAGGCCAGCGGCATGACCACCGTCTCGGTCGGTCCGTAGGCATTGAAGAACGACGCCGGGGCGAAGGCCTGGCGAATCCGCTGCAGGTGCTCGCCGGTCAGCGCCTCGCCGCCGGTGATGCACATGCGCACCGGCAACTGCCGGCCCTGGCTCTCCAGCCACTGGGCGAGCTGGCTGCCGTAGCTCGGGGTGAAGCCGAGGATGCTCACGCCCTCCGCGCGGATCAGCTCGCAGATTTCCTCCGCGCCCCACTGGCCCTGGGCCCGCAGCACCACGCGGGCGCCGCACAGCAACGGGGCCAGCAGGCGCTCGCTGGCGGCGTCGAAGTTGATCGAATAGAAGTGCAGTTCACAATCCTCGGCGCGCATGCCGAAGCGCTCGATCACCGCGGCGCAGTGCATGGCGATCTCGCCGTGGGAGACCGCCACGCCCTTCGGCTTGCCGGTGGAGCCGGAGGTATAGATCAGGTAGGCCTGGTGCTGCGGCCCGCTCAGTGCTGCCAGCGGCGCGGGGTCCTCGGCGTCCAGCGCCGGGCCGTCCTCCTCGAGGCACCAGCGCGCCACGCCCGCCGGCAGCTCGCCGAGGGCCTCGAACAGCGCCGCGTGGCTGAGCAGCAGGCGTACGCCGCTGTCCTCGATCATGTATTGCAGGCGCTCCAGCGGATATTCCGGGTCCAGCGGCACGTAGGCGCCGCCGGCCTTGAGGATCGCCAGCAGGCCGACGACCATCTCCAGCGAACGCTCCAGGGCCAGGCCGACCCGCACTTCCGGGCCGACGCCATGACCGCGCAGGACGCGCGCCAGGCGGTTGGAGCGGGCGTCGAGTTCGGCATAGCTCAGGGTCTGTCCGGCGAAGGTCAGCGCCGGGGCCTGGGGGCTGGCCGCCACGCGGGCGGCGAACAGGCCATAGAGGGTGTCCTGGAGCCCTGCCTCGCCGGCCGTGCCGGCGAGCAGCAGTTGCTTCCGCTCCTCGGCGGCGAACAGCGGCAATTCGGCAATGCGCCGCTGCGGGTCGCCCAGCAGCGCCTCCAGCAGGTTCTGCCAGTGTCCGGCCATCCGCGCGATGCGCGGTTCGTCGAACAGGTCGCGGCTGTAGGTCAGGCAGCAGCCGAGGCGCTGGTCGAGGTCGGTGACCTCCAGGTTGAGGTCGAACTTGGTCGCCCGCGCATCGTTGGCGATGTACTCGACGGTCATCCCGGCCAGTTGCCGGGTCTGCTGGAACTCCCAGCGCTGGACGTTGCACATCACCTGGAACAACGGGTTGTAGGCGGCGCTGCGCGGCGGTTGCAGGGCTTCCACCAGGTGGTCGAACGGCAGGTCCTGGTGCGACTGGCCATCGATCACGGTCTGCCGCACCTGCTCAAGCAGCTCGCCGACGCTCATCTGTCCGTCGAGCCGGCAGCGCAGCACCTGGGTATTGAGGAAGGCGCCGATCAGCCCTTCGCTCTCCGGGCGGATGCGGTTCGCCACCGGCGCGCCGATACGCAGGTCCTGCTGGCCGCTGTAGCGGTAGAGCAAGGCCGCAAGGGTGGCGGTCATGGTCATGAACATGGTCAGCCCGCGGGCGGCGTTGAAGCGGCGCACGCGCTCGGCCAGCTCGGGGCTCAGGTCGAAGCGGTAGAGGTCGCCCTGGTGGCTCTGCACCGGCGGGCGTGGCCGGTCGCCCGGCAGTTCGAGCAGCGGATGCTCGTTGCCCAGCTGGGCCTTCCAGTAGTCGAGCTGGCGCTGGCGCTCGCCGCTCTCCAGCCACTCGCGCTGCCACACGCTGTAGTCCAGGTACTGGACCGGCAACGGCTCCAGCGGCGATTCGCGGTCGTCGAGGAAGGCCTCGTAGAGCGCGCCCAGTTCGCGGGCGAAGATGTCCATCGCCCAGCCTTCGGTGACGATGTGGTGCAGGGTCACCACCAGGTAGTGCTCGCGCTCGGCCATCTTCACCATGCAGACCCGCAGCAACGGCCCGCTCTCAAGGTCGAAGGGACGGTGCGCCTCGCTGTCGGCGAGGGTCTGCAGGTGCTGCTGGCGACTGTCGCGGTCGAGCGCGGAGAAGTCCTGCCAGTCCATGTGCAGGCCGCCATCGCCATGTACGCGCTGTACCGGCACGCCGTCGACGCTGGGGAACGTGGTGCGCAGGGTCTCGTGGCGCTGCACCAGGGCCTGTAGCGCGGCCTCGAAGCGCGCCACGTCCAGCGGCCCGCTCAGGCGCGCCAGGCCGCCGACGTTGTAGGCCGGGCTGTCCGGCTCCAGTTGCCAGAGGAACCACATGCGCTGCTGCGAGTAGGACAGCGGCACCGGCTGCTCGCGGTCGATGCGGCGGATCGCGCCGTGGCTGTCGGTACGTCCGGCGGCCTGGGCTGCGCGGACCTGTTCGCAGAAGGCCTCCAGTTCGCTGGCCTCGAACAGCGCGCGCAACGGCAGTTCGACGTCGCAGGCCTGGCGGGTGCGCGAGACGATGCGGGTGGCCAGCAGGGAATGCCCGCCGAGCTCGAAGAAATCGTCGCGCAAGCCGACCCGCGGCAGGCCGAGCACTTCGCTCCAGATCGCGGCGATGCGCCGTTGCAGCTCGGTCCGCGGCTCGACGTGCTCGCGCTGCTGCCAGACCGGCTCCGGCAGCGCCCGCGTATCCAGCTTGCCGCTCGGGCCGAGGGGCATCTGCGCCAGGCGCATCAACTGCGCCGGGACCATGTATTCCGGCAGTTCGGCCTGTAGCGCGGCGCGCAGACGCTGGTTCTGCTCGGCTTCCGCCTCGGCGCCGACAGCGCCGGTGTAGTAGCCGACCAACTGGCTGCCGGCCACGCCTTCGCGGATCACCACCACCGCCTGGGCCACCCCCGGCTGCGCCAGCAGGCGTGCCTGGATCTCCTCCGGCTCGATGCGGAAGCCCCGCAGCTTGACCTGCTGGTCGAGGCGGCCGAGGTATTCCAGCACGCCGTCGGCGTTCCAGCGCGCGCGGTCGCCGGTGCGGTACAGGCGCTCGCCGTCGGCCGAGAACGGATCGGCGACGAAGCGCTCGGCGCTCAGCGCCGGGCGCCCCAGGTAGCCACGGGCCAGGCCCAGGCCGCCGATGCACAGCTCGCCGGCGACGCCGGCCGGCAGCAGGTTGAACTCGGCGTCCAGCACGCGGCAGACCACGTTGCCCAGCGGCCGGCCGATCGGCGAACGCTCGCCGTCTTCCGCGCGGCATTGCCAATGGGTGACGTTGATGGCGGTCTCGGTCGGTCCGTAGCGGTTATGCAGGGCCACCGCCGGCAGGCGTTGCAACACGCGGTTGCGCAGCTCCGCCGGAAGCGCCTCGCCGCCGGAGAACAGGCGGCGCAGGCTGCCGCAGGCGGCGACGCCGGGTTCGTCGATGAACAGTTGCAGCAGCGGCGGCACGAAGTGCAGCGTGGTCACCCCGAACTGCCGCACCAGTTCCACCAGGCGCGCCGGATCGCGGTGCTCGCCGGGGGCGGCGAGGACCAGCCGGCAACCGGTGACCAGCGGCCAGAAGCACTCCCACACCGACACGTCGAAGCTCACCGGCGCCTTCTGCATCAGCACGTCGTCGCCGTCGAGGGCGTAGGTGGCCTGCATCCATTGCAGGCGCTCGGCCAGCGCCGCGTGGGTATTGCCCACGCCCTTCGGCTGGCCGGTGGAACCGGAGGTGTAGATGACGTAGGCGAGATTGTCGCCGTGCAGGTGCAGGCCCGGTGCCTGGCTCGGCCAGTTGTCGAGCTTGAGGCTGTCCAGGCAGATCGGCGTGACGCCCTCCGCGCCAGGCAGGCGCTCGAACAGATGGGCCTGGGTCAGTAGCAACTCGACGCCGCTGTCGGCGAGCATGTAGGCCAGGCGTTCGCTGGGGTAGTCCGGGTCCAGCGGCACGTAGGCGCCGCCCGCCTTGACGATCGCCAGCAGACCGACCAGCAGTTGCGGCGAACGCTCGGCGCAGATCGCTACCCGCACGTCCGGGCCGACGCCCTTGTCGCGCAGGTAGTGGGCCAGGCGGTTGGCCCGGGCGTGCAGTTCGGCGTAGCCGAGGCTGCCGCCGTCCCACTCCAGGGCGACGCGTTCGGCGGACTGCGCCAGTTGCCGCTCCAGCAGCTCCGGCAGCCAGGCGCGCGCCGGCTCGCAGGGCGCGCTGCCCCATTCGGCGAGGCGCGCCGCCTGCTCAGCGTCGACCAGGGCGATATCGCCGAGGCAGCGCTGCGGGTCTTCCGCGACCTGGCGCAGCAACTCCAGGTATTGCGCGGCGAAACGCCGGATACTGGCCTCGTCGAAGAGGTCCGCGGCGTAGTCGAAATTCAGGGTCAGGCGACCGCGAGCGTCCTCCTCGCTCTGCAGTTGCAGGTCGAACTTGGCTTCGCGGCTGTGCCAGGGCAGCTCGTCGGCGAGCAGGCCGGGCAGCCGGCGCAACGCCGACAGGTCGCGCTGCTGGTGGTTGAACAGCACCTGGAACAACTGGCCGCCCTGGCCGCAGGCTGCGAGCACCTGGTCGAACGGCAGGTCCTGGTTGGCCTGGGCGCCGAGGGTCGCCTCGCGAGCCTCGCCGAGCAACGCGGCGAACGGCTGGCGCGCCCGGGGCGTGCCGCGCAGGACCAGGGTGTTGATGAAGAAGCCGACCAGCCCCTGGGTCTCCAGGCGCTGGCGGTTGGCGCTGGGCACGCCGATGCGGATCTCGCCCTGCCCGCTGTGGCGATGCAGCAGCGCCTGGAACGCCGCCAGCAGCCACATGAAGACACTCGCCTCATGGTCCAGCGCGGCCTCGCGGATAGCCCGCGCCAGCGCTTCGTCGACCCGCAGGCTGTAGCGCGCGGCGGGCGACGCCTGGCGCGCCGTGCGCGGATGGTCGGTGGCCAGTTCCAGCACCGGCGCCGCGTCGCCCAGGCGTTCCCGCCAGTAGGCCAGTTGGCGGGCGCCCTCGCCCGCGTCCAGCCACTGCCGTTGCCAGGCGGCGAATTCGGCGTAGTGCAGTTCCAGCGGCGCCAGGTCGGCCGGCTGGCCACCGCAGGCTTCGGCGTAGAGCCGCGAGAATTCGTCGAGCAGCAGGTTCAGCGACCAACCATCGGCGACGATGTGATGCAGGGTGACCCAGAGCTGGTGCTCCTGTTCGTCCAGGCGCACCAGGCTGATCCGCAGCAGCGGCCCCTTTTCCAGGTCGAACGGCTGCTGCGCCTCGGCTTCGCGGCGCTGCGCGGCAGCCGCGGCGCGTTCGTGCTCGGCCAGCGCGGCGAGGTCGACGAACTGCCAGGCGAATTCGCCCCGCTCATCGATACGCTGCAAGGCCGCGCCGTCGCGCTCGAGGAAACGCGTGCGCAGCGCTTCGTGGCGTTCGACCAGGCGCTGGAAGCTGGCGCGCAGCGCCGCTTCGTCCAGCTCTCCGCGCAGGCGCAGGCCGCCGGGGATGTTGTAGGCGGCGCTCTGCGGATCGATCTGCCAGGTCAGCCAGAGACGCTGCTGCGCCGCCGACTGCGGCAGGTCGACACCGCGCGGCAGGTGCGCCATCGGTGCCTCGGCCGGCAGGCCGGCGGCCAGTTGGCGGCCCACCGTGGCGCTGAAGGCCTGCAGGGTCGGCGCCTCGAACAGTTGGCGCAGGTCGAGGGCGACGCCGAGACTGTCGCGCACCTGGGCGACCACCTGGGCGGCGCCGATGGAATTGCCGCCAAGCAGGAAGAAGTGATCGCGCGGCGCTACCTGCGCCACGCCCAGCCGGGCCTTCCAGATCTCGCCGATGCGTGCCAGCAGTTCGTCGTCGCCTGCCGGCGGCTGCGCCTCCTGCACGGCCTGGAGGCCGGGAAACAGCGCATAGCTGTCCAGGCTGCCGTCTTCCAGGCGCAGGCGGCAGGCGGAACGTTGCAGCTTGCCGCTGGACGTCTTCGGCAAGGCGCCGGGATTGAGCAGCGCCACCACCTTCGGCGCTTCCTGGTAGGCCTCGGCCACCGCCTGGCGGATCGAGTCGATCAGCTCCTGGGCCGGCACCGATTTCTGGACGCCGCGACCGATCTCGGCGGCGATGCCGATGCCTTCCTCGCCATCGACCGTGACCGCGAAGGCCGCGACCCTGCCCTTGCGCGCCGACGGCACCTCGCTCTCGACAGTGCGTTCGATGTCCTGCGGATAGAGGTTGTGGCCGCGGACGATGAGCATGTCCTTCAGGCGCCCGGTGACGAACAGTTCGCCGTCGCGGAGGAAGCCGAGGTCGCCGGTGCGCAGCCAGGTGCGCCCGTCACGCTCGACGAAGGTCTTCGCCGAAGCTTCCGGGTTGCGCCAGTAACCGTGGGCGATGCTCGGCCCGGCGGCCCAGATCTCGCCGACGTTGTCGTCGCCGAGGACCTCGCCGCTCGCCGCGTCGACGATCAGCACGGCGTGTTCCGGCTGGCTGCGGCCGCAGCACATCAGCACGCTGCCTTCGCCTTCGGCGATGCGGTTGCGCGCCAGCGCCTCGCCATCCACCGCCAGGGCGGGAATGCCCTGGCCGCGCTGGCCGCCGGTGACGAACAGGGTCGCCTCGGCGAGGCCGTAGCAGGCGAAGAAACTGGACGCCTCGAAGCGGCTGGCGGCGAATTTCTCGGCGAAGCGTTCCAGGCTGTCCTGGCGGATCGGCTCGGAACCGGAGAAGGCTACCCGCCAACCGCTCAGGTCGAGACGCTGCAGGGCCGACTCGGCGACCCGCTCGCTGCACAGCCGGTAGGCGAAATCGGGACCGCCGCTGACGGTGCCGCCGTACTGGCTGATGGCTTCCAGCCAGCGCACCGGACGTTCGAGGAAGTAGCGCGGCGACATCAGCACGCAGGGTACGCCGCTGAAGATCGGTTGCAGCAGGCCGCCGATCAGGCCCATGTCGTGGTACAGCGGCAGCCAGCTGACGATCACGTCGTCGGCACCGATGCCGAAGCCTCGGCGGATCAGCACCTCGTTGGCGACCAGGTTGCCATGGCTGACCTGCACGCCCTTGGGCAATGCGGTTGAACCGGAGGTGTACTGGAGGAAGGCGATGTGCTCGGGACGCACTTGCGGCTCGTCCCAGGCCTCGGCAACGGCCGGGTCCAACTGGTCGACGCAGAGCAGTTGCGGGGCGTTGGCGGCGGACAGTTGCGCGTTCATCTGCAGCAATGGCTCGCGCAGGTCAGCGGTGGTCAGGACCAGGCGCGGCTCGGCGTCGGCGATGATCGACAACAGGCGTTCCTGGTGATGGCGGCGCGCCGATTCCGGCGGGTAGGCCGGCACCGCGATGACCCCGGCATACAGGCAACCGAAGAACGCCGCGACGTAGTCGGGGCCGCTGGGAAACAGCAGTACCGCGCGATCGCCCAGCTGCGCATGGGCCTGCAGGGCCGCGGCGATGCTCCGCGCGCGCAGGTCGAGATCGCGATAGCTGAGGACCACGCCTTCGCCATCGTCCTCGGCGAGGAAGCGCAGCGCCAGGCGCTCGGGCTCCTGGACAGCGCGGCGACGCAGGGCCTGGACCAGGGTGGTGGGAAGTTCGAAGGCGTCCATCATGTGTTTTCCTGCCTGAATTCGGCTTGCAATCGAGTTCTAGTGAGTCCCGGAAACAGTCGTCGCGGCCGCCCCTCAACTGGCGGCGCGCATGCTTCCCCGGATCTTGTCCTTGTGCCAGCGCAGCAGATGCTGGCCGGCGTAGCGACGCAGCAGGCGCAGCAGCTGCCCCTGCTGTTCACGGATGAAAAAGTGCTGCCCGTCGAGCAGGTCGAGGGTGAAGTCGCCCCCGGCCTCATGCAGCCAGCCGAGCAACTCGGCGCTGCGCAGGCTGTCCTCGCGTCCGCCGAACAGGTGCAGCGCCGCGTCCAGCGGCCCATGCGCCTGGTAGCGGTAGCTGCCGGTGACGAGAAAGTCCGCTCGCACCACTGGCAACAGCATCTGCATCAGCGACGGATCGTTGAGGACGGCCTCCGGAGTACCCCGGTAGTCGCGCAACGCGGCGACCAGTTCGGCGTCGGCCTTGGCGCGCCGGTAGCCGCTGACATCGTTTTCGGCGGGCGGGGATACACCGGAGAGGAATAGCGCCAGCGGCCCTTCGAGGCCGCGCCGACGCATGGCATGGGCCAGTTCGAAGGCCAGCAGCCCGCCCAGGCTGTGGCCGAAGAAGGCGTAGGGAGAAGCGCTGTCGAGGGTGCCGTGCAGCTCGCCGGCCAATTGCGCGACCAGGCTGGCGGCATCGGTATGCAGGGCCTCGCCGAAGCGAAGGCCGCGCCCCGGCAATTCCAGGGGCAGCAAGCGGATCCAGCCCGGCAGGCTGGGCTGCCAGCGGCGGAACAGTGTGGCGCTGGCCCCCGAATAAGGCAGGCAGAACAATTGCAGGGAAACGGCCGGGCTCACCTGCCGACCTCCTTGCGCCGCTGTCGTGGCCCTCGTCCGGGGCAGAGCGCTTTCCCATGATCGATCGGCATTTCCGTCTCCTGCTGCGCACGCCGGGGCGCCGGGCACCTGCCCGCGCTGTCACAGAGGGGAACGGATAACAACGGCAAATAATTAGCGCATGTAACCGCAATCTCCGGGCAACCGCGGAGCATTGCGCGAAAGGACGCCAACCCCTATCCATTCTGATGGGTTGTGCCCGGCGCTATCGCCGCATCGGCGATAGCGATGTACGACCTGGAGCAGCCGGGGACGGTTGTCGCAGCGCCTTCGCGCAGTTCTTGCGCGGAACGCCGGCAGGAGCCGCGAGGCATTCAATACCGATTTCTAACTAGCTGATTCCTAAAGATTATTAAAAAAATTTCGTCTGCGACGCATGACTGCAACATTGGTGCGGCCATCCTTCTGAAACGCCGAAGAATTTCTCCCCTCCATCATTCGCAGCGGCTATTTGCCAGCATACGTACCATTCACGAATAAAGGTGAGATTGGTTATTTCTTCGTAATTGACAATCATTATCATTCAACATAATTTGTTGCGCCATGTGTGGGTCTCCCCCACCGCCAGTGCTCTGCAGCCCCCTCCGCAGCAAGGTGATTTCCATGTCGGAACAACTGTCTACCCGCAGATGCGATACCCCGCTCCTCCAGGCTTTCGTCGATAACCGCACGATCTTGGTGAAGATCGCCGCCCGCATTACCGGTTGCCGCTCGCGAGCCGAAGATGTGGTCCAGGATGCGTTCTTCAGGCTCCAGTCGGCGCCGCAGATCACTTCGTCGTTCAAGGCACAGCTCAGCTACCTGTTCCAGATCGTCCGCAACCTGGCCATCGACCACTACCGCAAGCAGGCGCTCGAACAGAAATACTCGGGGCCGGAGGAAGAAGGCCTGAACGTGGTGATCCAGGGCGCCTCGCCGGAAACCTCGCACATCAACTACGCGACCCTCGAACACATCGCGGATGCCCTCACCGAGCTGCCCAAGCGCACCCGCTACGCCTTCGAGATGTACCGCCTGCACGGCGTGCCACAGAAGGACATCGCCAAGGAACTGGGCGTCTCGCCGACCCTGGTCAACTTCATGATCCGCGACGCCCTGGTGCACTGCCGCAAGGTCACCGCCGAGCGCCAGGGCGACAACGTCACCCATCTCAGCGCCCGCCGCTGACGGCGGCGAGCATTCCTCAGCGCCGGTAGCGGCGCACCGACGCCGCCTGCGCCTCGGCCCTGGCGGCGAAATGGGTTCCCAGCAGCAACAGCGCCGCGCGCTTGTGGCGAAAATCGAAGGGTTGGCCGCAGCAGCGGCAAAGGCCCGGCGCGGTTTCGCAGCGCGCCTTTCCCAGCGTTGGCCTCGGCGGCTCAACGGGACCGTCCAGGTAGAAATGGTGGACCAGCGCCGCCAACCACTCCGCCACCCGCTCCGGCTCTCCCCGCTCCCGCGGCCCAAGGGCGTAAAGCAAGCCCGTGGGATCGCCACGCCGGCGCTCCTCCTCGATGAATGCGCAGGTCGCGACAGGTTCAGGACGCTCCTGCGCCGGTTCGTGCGACTCGTTGCACGCAGGCCGCTGCCTGTCGCAGCGGGCATATGGATCGGCCTCGCGGCGCTCGAGGGGCGACGGAAACGACAGGCTGGAGGCTGGAGACGGAAGCATGGCCGGCTACTCGTGGGGCTTGCCTGAGTAACGTCGCATCCCGCCGCGAATTTACCCGTCCAGCCCGGCGTCCGGCCGAACGGCCATCAATAGACTTCCGGCACGATGATCTCGCCGGGCGTCGGATGCCTGACGTAATCGGCGTGGCGCAGGCGCTCCGGCAGGTGTACCGGCGGCTGCGGAACTTCCCGGTAGGGCATCTGCTGCAACAGGTGGTGGATGCAGTTCAGCCGCGCGCGCTTCTTGTCGTCGGCCTGTACCACCCACCAGGGCGCCTCGGGGATGTGGGTGCGTTCGAGCATGGTTTCCTTGGCCTTGGTGTAGGCCTCCCAGCGCCGCCGCGACTCCAGGTCCATCGGACTGAGCTTCCACTGCTTGAGCGGATCGTGGATACGGCTGAGGAAACGCAGGTGCTGCTCGGCGTCGGAGATGGAGAACCAGTACTTGAGCAACTGGATGCCCGAGCGCGCCAGCATCTTTTCGAACTCAGGCACGCTGCGGAAGAATTCCTCGTATTGTTCGTCGTTGCAGAAACCCATGACCCGCTCGACCCCGGCGCGGTTGTACCAGCTGCGGTCGAACAGGACGATCTCGCCACCGGCCGGCAGGTGCGAGACGTAGCGCTGGAAATACCACTGGGTCTGCTCGCGGTCGTTCGGCGCGGGCAGCGCGGCGACCCGGCAGACCCGAGGGTTGAGGCGCTGGGTGATGCGCTTGATCACGCCGCCCTTGCCCGCCGCGTCGCGTCCCTCGAAGAGAATCACCACCTTGTGCCCGGTGTGCACCACCCAGTTCTGCAGTTTCACCAGTTCCCGTTGCAGGCGGAACAGTTCGCGGAAATAGCGGCGCCGACTCAATTCGCCGGGCGCATCCTCCTGCTCGGGACCGAACAGCTCGTCCAGGTTCAGCTCGTCGTCGAGCAGTTCCTGCTCCAGCTCTTCGTCGTGTCGATCGAGCCAGTCGCGACCGATGCGGCCCGAGGTATCGCCATAGGAGTCCATGCGCTGCTCTCCACGTCATGCCGAAATACCGCGAATGCTAGGCGCGTCTTCATGACGGTTTGGTGACGGTTCGATGAAAACGTAGCGATCGCCCGCCGTCGAAAACAGTCGAAAGGTCACTGAAAGTCAGAAAATTCCCTAATCATTTGAATGACTTGGCCTAAGCTGGCCAGCCTCTCCGCACTTTCCACATGCTCCGCGCACCCCGGCGACCGCCGGGGCGAACCGCGCCCTTGCGGCGCCATTGATCGGAGATCAACCATGCAAGCGTTTTCCAAACAGCAACTCATCGATGCGCTGAACGCCCAGAGCAGCGACCTGGCCACCCTGCAGAGCCTGGTCATGGGCCTCTACCTGTGGATTCGCGACAGCCATGGCCAGGCCAGCGTCGATGCGGCCTTCCAGCGCGCCCGCGAGGAGGCCAGGCAATTCCGCCAGCAGAGCGGCAACCAGGCTGACGAGCGATTGATCTTGCACCTGGCGGAAATCGTCCGCGAACAACCCTGAGCCATGACCGGCACAGACTGACCGGTTCGGCCTGACTGACTCAAGGCCGCAAGGCAGTCCCGGGCGCCGCGGAATCGACTTTCGCGGTGTCCTCCGCGGGCAGCACCCGGATGGTCGCGGTCACACCGGCGCGCAAGGTGTTGCGCTGGCGATAGGCGGGATCGATGGCGATGCGCACCGGAATTCGCTGGGCCAGCTTGACCCAGGTATAGCTCGGGTTGATGTTCGCCAGCAGGCGCGAGCCCTCGGCATTCTCCCGGTCGGTGATGGCATGGGCGATGCTCTGCACGCGCCCGTCGAAGCGCTCGCCGCTCATCAGTTCCACCCGCGCCCGGCTGCCGACGCGGATGCCCGGCAACTTGGTCTCCTCGAAGTATCCGCTGACATAGAACGAATCGCGGTCCACCAGCGCCAGCAATGGCACCCCGGCGTGGGCGTAGTCGCCCTCCCGGGTCTGCAGGTTGGTCACGTAGCCGCTGACCGGGGCGCGCACCTGGGTACGTTCGAGGTCGAGACGGGCCTGCTGCAAGGCGGCTTCGGCAAGCTCCACGTTGGCCTGGGCCAGGCCGAGGCTGGCCTGGTTCCTCAGCAACTCGGCCTGGGCCAGGCTGACGTCGGTCTGGGCCTTTTCGTTCTCTTCCACCGATAGCATCGAGCGCTTCTGCAATGCCGAGCGCCGCTGCGCCTCGCTGCGGCGCTGGCGCAACTGGGCCTGGCTGGCCTCGATCGCCGCGCGCGACTCGCCCAGCGCCGCCCGCGCCACGTTCACCGCGCGCTCGGCGCGCAGCACCGCCAGTTCATAGCGCGCCGGATCGATGCTGAGCAGCAGCTCGCCCTTCTCCACGGGCTGGTTGTCGCTCAGCGGCAACCGGGTGATCAGCCCGGAAACGTCCGCCGACAGCGTCACCACATCGGCGCGGACCCGCGCGTCACGGGTCCAGGGCGTGCGGGTGTAGCGTTCCCAGGCGAGGAACACCAGCGCCGCCGCCACCAGCACCGCCAGCAGGGTGGCCAGGCGCGGCCATTTGCCTTGCAACAGGTTCATCGGGACATCTCTCCCATCCACAGGATCAGACCGGCGCAGATCGCGCAGTACAACGCGCCCTGGAACAGCGCTTCGTGCCAGACCCGCTGCAACACGCCGAAGCGCCGCAACAGCGGGTTGAGCAGCAGCAGGATCAGCCAGGCCAGCAGCAGCGCCTGGGCGATCGGCGGCAGGTAGGCGCCCCCGACCTCGACATCAGCGGGCATGTCCGCCCTCCTCTTCTGGTTCTTCGACGACCGCCGGTGCGCCGCGGTCCTCCTCCAGCAGCGTCCGATAGCGTTGCAGCGACTGCTGCAGGATCAGTACCGCGACATTCATGATGAAGCGCTGCCGCGTCGCCCCGAGGTCCTTCGACGGCTGCGCCAGCAAGGCCTCCAGGCCCCGGCCGAAACGCCGCAGGGCGGCCAGGGCGAGGTCCTGCCGCGGGGCGTCCGCGCCGCCGGCTATGTAGGCGGCGACCTCGCGCAGCGCCTCGCCCAGCAGCGGCTGCAACTCCAGCGGCACCACCCCGGCGTCATGCAGCGGCTCGCGCAGGCGGTTCAACGCCACGCCCATCACCACGCAGCCCAGGGCGCACTGGAAACGTTCCGCCGCAGCCGGCTCCTGGCTCGCCGGCAGCAGGCCGACCATCACCGCCAGGCGATCGATCATCCGCGTCTCGAAGGCGAAGCGCTGCGCCTCGCTGGCCTCGCAGCGCGACATTTCCGCGACGTCCTGGCGCGACAGGTAGAGCAGCCGGCGCAGGCGCGGGCCGGCGCGGAACGGATAGACCAGGGCGAACACCAGCACGGCGAGGACCGCCGCGGCGAGGAAGCCGCCGACGAACTCGAACCACTGCGAAGCGTTGCTGTAGTAGACCGCGATATTCTGCGGCGCCACCATCAGCAGGGTCTCCAGGCCGATGCCCATGGCGATCCCGGCGCTCAGCGGGCTGCTCAGGCCGACCGCGACCACGTACAGCAGCAACGCCATCCACAGCGCCAGCCACTCGAAGTCGGCGGATGCCGGCAACAGCACGAACAGCAGCGCCGCCGAGATCAGGATCGCCAGCAGCAGCCCGCGCAGGAAGTTCTGCGCCGCCAGCAGCGGACGCGGGAAGGTCGCCATCAGCGAGCACATCACGCCGACCAGCAGCAGGCTGCTGAGGGCGCCGTTCCAGGCGCTGGTGATCCACAGCCAGGCGGCGCAGGACAAGGCGACGAAAGCGCGCACGGCGTTCATCGAGGCCAGCGCCCAGTCCAGGTGCAGCGCCTGCGCCTGGCCACGGCGGTAGAAACTGCTGGCCTGGCGGCCGGACTGGATCGCATCGTTGAGTTCGAGCACTTCGCCCAGGCGCTGGAACAGCCGCGCGTATTCCCAGCGCAGGATCGCCACCTGCGGGCGCAGCGCCGGGCTCAGCGCCTCGTCGTAGGACTCCGCGCGCGTCGCCGCGGCATCGAAGGCCTGGCGCACCGCCTGGAACTCCTCCAGCACCTCGGAGGGTACCGCCCGCCCCTGCTCGGCCAGCGCGTCCAGCACCCGCAACGCACGATCCAGCAGTGCCTGGATATCCGCCGGCAACGGCCCGACCCAGTGCGCCCGCACCAGCAGGCGATGCTGGCGCAGCAGCAACAGCCGCGAGGCCATCAGCACCAGCAGGTTACCCAGCAACTGCACCAGGCCATCGGCGCGGCGCAGGTTCGGCGCGTCGAAATAGAGGTGCCGGCGCAGGCCGTCCAGCGCGGTGATGCTGGCGACCAGTTGCATCTGCCGCTGGTTGAACGACTCGTCGCCCTCGTCGCCGCGGATCACCGCCGCGGCGTGCCGCGCGGTACTGCGGATCAGGCCGTCGACCTGGGCGAAGTAGCCCTTCGCCACCGCCTGCGGTCGCGCGCTGAGCAGGCTGACCAGGGCCACGCAGGCGACGCCCAGCAGGGTCTCGGTGACCCGCACCACGGCGAGCATGAAGGTGTTTTCCGGATCGGGAATCGACAGCACGGCGACGATCACCGCGGTGAAGCCGCTGAGCACGAAGGCGTGCGAGTCGGTGTAGCGCAGCAAGGTGCCGCCGGCGGTGCAGAGCGCCAGCCAGAGTCCCAGGGCGACGAAGAACGGCAACGGTTGCTGGGCGAACAGCGCCATGATCAGCACCGCCACCACGGCGCCAGCGAAGGTACCGAGGACCTGGGCGAAACTGCGCTTGAGAGCCATCCCGGCCAGCGGCTGGCTGACGATGACCACGGTCATCAGCGCCCACTTCGGCTGCTCCAGGTCGAAGAGGAAGGCCAGGTAGAGGGTCAGCAGCCCGGCGGCGACGGTGCGCAGGGCGAACAGCAGGGTTTCCCGCGGCGGCCGCCAGAGCAAGCGGGCGTAGAATTTCAGCCCTTCCATGCCCGGCCCCGCACCTCCAGGCAACGGTTGGCCGCGGACCAGGCGGCGATGAAGCGACTCGACATGCTGGTTTCTCGTTCGGGGTTCATGCGGCGGGTTCGCTTCCAGTCTAGAAGGCGCAAGGAAATCCGTGGCCGCCTACGGGGGCGGGCAGGTGCGGTCGGCCACGGAGCGACGAGTCGCGGCTACAGGGTAAAAGCCCCGACAGCCTTCCCGGTAGCGCGTCCAGGCGAAAACCGTTTTCGCTGAGAACGAACGCTGCGGCGCCTTTCGATTGGGTAAGCTTGCTCAAGGCTGGATCGATTTAGCTTGCGAATCAAGCGGATAGAAAGCCCAAGGAAAACGACCAGGAGGAGCCGAGAATGCGTCGAGCGATTGCCACTGTATCGTGGGCCCACCGATGAGCCTGCGTTTCGACGATATCGAAGCCTTCCTCAACGTCGCCGAACTCAACAGCGTGACGTCGGCGGCCGAGCGCATGAGCCTGTCCAAGTCGGTGATCAGCAAGCGTGTCAGCGATCTCGAACGACGCCTCGGCGTCCGCCTGCTCTACCGCACCACGCGCAACGTCGAGCCGACCGAGGCCGGGCATTTCTTCTACAAGGCCGCCAAGGCCTCGCTGCAGGAACTCAACAACGCCGCGGAGATCGTCGCCCTGCGCGAGAACGACCTGTGCGGCGAATTGCGCATCGTCACCCCGATGAGCTTCGGCACCCTCTGGCTGTCGCCGATCATCGCCGACTTCATGAGCCAGCACCCGCGCCTGGAGATCGTCCTGCAGATGGACGACCGCCTCACCGACTTCGAGAAGGAAGGCTACGACCTGAGCATCCGCGTCACCCGCCTGGACGACAGTTCGCTGATCGCCCGGCCGCTGGCCAACAGCCAGCGGGTGGTCTGCTGCAGCCCCGACTACGCGGAACGCCACGGCACGCTGGACACCCTCGAACAACTGATGCAGCACGAGTGCCTGGGCTACAACAACGCCACGCCGAGCCAGGTCTGGACCTTCGAACCGGCGTTCCCCGGCGCCAAGCCCCGTGCCGTCTCGCCACGCGGACGCTTCAGCAGCAACAACGGCCAGGCCATGCGCGACGCCGCCCTGCGCGGCCAGGGACTGGCGTTGCTGCCGCTGTTCATCGTCGCCGAGGACCTCAAGAGCGGCCGCCTGGTGGACGCCGCGCCCGGCCTGCGCCCACTCGACGACGTGATCTACGCGATGTATTCGCGGGCGGCGGCGATGTCGCCGAAGGTCAAGGCGTTCATCCAGCATCTCCAGCAGGCGCTGTCGATCCCGCCCTGGGGCAACGGCTGAGCGACCGAACCATTCCCGCGAGGCTCCGGTCAGATACTGGGCATGCGGAGAAGACTCCCAGGAGCCTGTCGTCTCTCCCCCGTCCGGCCACCCGGCCCACAAAGGAGAACTGCCATGATCGTGCGTACCCTGCTCATCGCCGCCGCCCTGCTCGGCGGCACCGCCCAAGCCGCCGAAAGCACCGACCTGTGCGGCGCCAACCTGCAGAAGCTGGACGATATCCTCGCCGTGCGCGGCAAGACCTCGGTCACCGGTGCGCGGGTCACCGAGGTCAAGGAACTCCAGGCCAAGGCCAGGCAGGACCAGGCCAGCGGCGACACCAAGGGTTGCATCACCGCCACCACCCAGGCCCTGCAGATCCTGCAGAACACCGGCAAGAAATGATCCGCGACAGACGCAAGGCGGATAACCGCAAGCGGTTATCCGTCCTACCCCAATGCGACCCTCCGCAGGGCGAATAGCGCCGCAGGCGTTATCCGCCGACACTCCAGCCCCCGCCCCGACCGCGTCCGATTTCGCTCACTCGAAGCGCAGGCTTTCCCGTACCGCGCGGATTTCCGCCTGGCTGGCGTCGTAGGCCTCGGCCAGGCCGGCATAGGACAGCGAATAGGCCGAGGTCTTGCCGGCCGCGGCGAGCAAGGTCTGCTTCATCACCACGGCGCCGCGCTGGCGAATGGTGCAGGTGGTCTCCAGCGCCGCCAGCCCGCCGGTGGTGGACGGCTGCGGCGAGGTGCAGGCGGTCTGCAGGCCATTGCGCAGGAACTCGATCTGCACCAGCTTGCGCATGTGCCCGAGGACTTTCTCCAGGTTCACTGCCTGCCCGCTCTGCAGGGGCATCCGCGTTACCTCCATCACCAGTGCCTGGGAGCCGTCTGCCTGCAACTTGACCGCGCGCTGGCGCTGGCCGGCGCCGGCCTGGCCGGGCTGCGCGGCGGGCAGGTCGCTGACCTGCCAGCCCGCCGGCCAGCGCGCCATCGACGCCTCGGCCAGGCTCAGCGCGGACAGCGTGCCGATCGCCAGGGCCAGCCAGCGCCAGCCGTTGCGTCGCGTTTGCGCCTGCCTCACGGTGTACCCTCCTCTTCGCGTCCCTCCACGGCCGGCCGGGGCTGCCCGAGGGGCTCCTCGAAACGCAGCAGGCGTCCGGCATTGCCCAGCACCAGCAAGGTGCTGAGGTTGTGCAGCAGTGCCGCGACCATCGCCCCGGCCGCGCCGAGCAGGCCGAAGGCTGCCGCGGCGACGATCGCCAGGGTCCAGCCGAGGCCGATCGCCACGTTGACCTGCAGGGTCCGCCGGCATTGCCGGCTGAGCCGCACGCAGGTGCCGAGCCGGCGCAGGTCGCTGCCGATCAGCACGATATCCGCCGAGGCCAGGGCGATGTCGGCGCCGCCGGCGCCCATTGCCACCCCGACCACACCGGCCTTCAGCGCCAGCGAATCGTTGATGCCGTCGCCGACCACCATCGGCCGGAAACCGCTGCCGATCTCCGCGCCGACCTGGCGCAGCTTGTCCTCCGGCAACGCCTGCGCCACCAGTTGGCGAATCCCCACCTGCTTGGCCACGGCGTCGGCCACCGCCCGGCGATCGCCGGTCAGCAACAGTTGCCGGCCCAGACCCAGTTCGCGCAGATCGGCCAGGGCCTCGGCGGCCTCCGCGCGTACGCTGTCGGCCAGCAGCAGCCAGCCGAGGAAGCGCCCGTCCAGGGCGATTCCGGCGATCGGTCCCTCATGCTCCGGCACCTCGCTGGCGTCGATGCCCAGTTGCTGGAACAGTTCGGGCCGGCCGAGGGCGGCTTCGCCCGCCGCTGTTCGTGCGACCACGCCGAACCCCTGGCGTTCGCGAATATCGCTCAATGGATGATAGGCATCGTGCGCCGCCAGGGCTGCCAGCGCTCGGCTCACCGGATGGCTGCTGGCGGCACCGAGGCTGGCGGCCAGGCGCAGCACCGACGCCTCCTCAGCGGCATCGGCCAGGCGCAGCGCCTGCAGGCGCAGGCTGCCATGGGTCAGGGTGCCGGTCTTGTCGACCACCAGCGAAGTCAGGTCCGCCAGCTCCTCGAGGAAGGCCGAGCTGCGGATCAGGATGCCATGACGGGCGGCCACGGCGATCCCGGCGATAGCCGTGGCCGGGGCGGACAGCACCAGGGCGCAGGGACAGGCGGCGACCAGCACGGCGAGCATGGCCTGGGCATCGTTGGTGACGAACCAGGTGACCGCGGCGATCAGCAACACCAGCAACATGTACTGCCCGGCGTAGCGCTCCAGCAGGCGGGTGATCGGCGGCTTGGCGCGCTCGGCCTGCTGCATCAGGCCGATCACCTTGCCCAGGGTCGAGGCCTCGCCGGTACGGGTTATCTCGATGCGCAGCAGGCCGTCGAGGTTGATCGCGCCGCCGTAGACCTCCATCCCCGGCGCCACCTCGAGCGGCACCGACTCGCCGGTGATCGGCGCGGTGTCGAGACTGGCCTGGCCCTGCAGGACCCGCCCGTCGGCCGGAACCCGGTCGCCGGCGCGCACTTCCACCTGGTCGCCCGCTCGCAGGCTGGCGTTGTCCACCTCGCTCAGGCTGCCGTCGGCCTCGATCCGCCGGGCATGGCTGCGGGTCAGCTCGCCGAGGGCGGCGATGGCCTCCTGGGAGCCGATCACGCTGCGCTCCTCCAGCACGTGGCCGAAGATCATGATGATCGGCAGCAGCGCGGCGGTCAGCAGGTCGCCGCTGGCCCAGGCGCCGAGCATGGCCAGCGCGATCAACTGGTCGGTGACGCCGTGCAGGCTCGGATGCCGCAGGCTGTCCCAGGCCGAGCGGGCCACCGGCAGCGCCACCAGCAGCGACGCGACGCCGAGCAGGATCTGGCTGACCCCGGCCTGGTCCGCCGCCAGCCAGCGCCAGGCCAGGCCGAGCAGCAACAGGCCGAGGGCGAGCATCGCCAGGCTCAGCTGGCGCGCGGCGCGGCGCTGCTCGTCGCGGCTGAGCAGGCCGCCGCCGAACGGCAGGTGATGATGGTGATGCGCGCAGCCGCCATGGCTGCCGTGGGCGGTCGGCTCGCTCATGCGCACCTCCCGGGGCGAGCCGCGGCGGCTATTGCGGGAAGCGCGCGTCCGGCCGGCGTACGTAGTCCAGGGCTTCCTTCTCGGTGAGCTCCCAGATCTGCTTGACCTGCCCGTTGTTGTCGCTCTTCAGGCCGACGAAACTGCCCTTGAGCTGGGGCATGCGGCCATAGACGATGAACAGGTTCTGCGCCGTGCGGATGCGCACCGACGGCGCCACCGAATAGCTGACGGTCTTCTTCCCCAGCCCCAGGGTGAGCACGCTGCGCAGCAGGCTCTGCTTGGGCTTCTTCAGGGTGATGACCGGGTACTGCGCGCTGGCCACGAAGCCCACCAGCATGTCGCTCGGCAACTGCCGCGCCAGCGCCTCGCCGCCGCACAGCAACAGCGCCAGCCCGCACAGCAGGGCCCTGCCGGGTGATAGCCGCGCACCGTTGCCCGTGAATGGAATACCGCCTGCCGTCATTGCCCGTCCCGTTCGCCTGGTTGTTCGACTCGGCGCCGCGTTCCGCTGGCGGAAGCGCGTACCGAAGGTTGATGCCGACGCAGGGTAGCCGTTTCACGTTCGCTTGTCCGTCCATTGTTTCACAGCCCGCGAAGGGCACCGTCGGGCAGCGGCTCATGGCTGCCCACCTTGCAGAATCAGGCGGCCATCGTCGCGCGGATCGACGCTGCCGACCGAACCGGCCTTGCCGAGGATCGCCGGCACCCGTTCGCGGTACAGGCGCCAGAGCAGGCCGGCATCGGTCGCGCCCAGCGCCGGGGCCAGGCCAACGATGCTGGCGGTGTCGCGGCGCGCCTGGGCCAGCCGTTCGCCGGCCTCGGCGCGGGCGAGCTGCAGGGTGCGGTCGGCCCCCTCGGTGGCGGCCTGGGTGAGTTTCTCCGCCTCGGTGCGCGCCTTGGCGACGTTCTGCTCGGCCAGTTGGCTGGCGGTCAGCACCGCGTTGAAGGCGCTTACCGCATTGCGCGGCAGGCTCGACTGCACGTCGACCCGCACCACCTGGATGCCCAGCCCGCTGCCGGCCGCGGCCAACGCCGCCAGGCTGTGGTTGATGCCCTGCACCAGGTCGCCGCGCAGGCGTTCGCGGCGCTCGGCGACCGCGCTGTCGTTGCCGAGCAACTCCGGGCGCGCCACCAGGATGGTGTCCAGGTCGCGCGCGGCGCAGACCTGCACGGCGTTGCGCGCCACCAGCCGGTCCAGCGCCGGCAGCACGTGGGCGCCCTGGAGGACGTAGGCGTACGGGTCGTCGACCTTGTAGAACACCCGCACGTCCAGTTGCACCACCCCGGCGTCGCCGGTCAGCAGGTAGCCGGAGCCGGCCAGCGCGTCGCTGGACAGGCTGACGTCGAGGTCGGCGCGACGCGCCTGCTCGGAACGCAGCAGGCCCTCGACGCGGCGTTCGATCACCTGTTCGGCGGACGGCAGCAGCACCACCTGCTCCAGCGGCTGCGGCCAGGCCAGCAGCAGGCCGGGACCGGCCAGGCGCTCCAGCGCGCCCAGGCGCAGCACTACGGCGCGGTTCTCCGGGCCGATCTGGCGGACGTTGGAAAACGCCCAGGCCAGCGCCGCCAGGAGGGTCACGCCGAACAGTGCGAGGAACGCCAGGCGTCCGGCCTGCAGCCAGGGGCTGCGCAGCCCCTCGCGCGCTTCGCCGCTCATGGCCGGCGCCCGTTGGCCGGCGCTTCGGCGGGGAGCGCCGGCGGCCCGTCGACCAGCACGCGGAACGGTGCGGCATCGGTGCGCAAGACCAGCCGGGTATCGCCGTTGACGATGGTGCCGAGGGTGTCCAGCGAGCGCAGCAGGTTGTATAGCTGCGGCGAACCGGCGTAGGCCTTGCCGTAGATGCGCGCCGCCTCGACCCGTGCCTGGGCCTCGATCTCCGCGGCTTTCACCGAAGCCTCGGCCTGGATCACCCGGGCGTCGCGCTCCGCCGCCGAACGGATCTCCGCGGCCTGGCGACGGCCCTCGGCGGTACGCTCGGTGGCGATGGTCTCGCGCTCGGCGCGCATGCGGTCGACGGTGGCGCCGAGGGTCACCTTGGGCAGGGTCAGGCGCTCGATGCCGACCTGCACCACCTTGACCCCGTAGGTCGCCAGCAACTGATGGTCGATCTGTTCGCGCAGGCGCGCTTCGAAGTCGCCGATACGCACCCGCGACGCCTCGGTATTCACCAGGTCGGCCAGGTCATAGGCGCTGGCGGTGGTTTCCAGCGCCGAGCCGACGAAGGTGCGCAACTGCCGGGCAGCCTCGTCCGGCTGGTTGCGCACCGCGCGCATGAAGCGCTGCACGTTGTCGGCGTCGCCCTGGACCTGCCAGGCCACGTAGGCCTGGACGATGATCCGCAGGCCATCGCGGGTGCCGACGTCCTGCAGGCCGCTGGAGGTGGTGCGCAGGCGCAGGTCGACCGGGATCGCGCTCTCGAACGGCAACGGCAGGCGCCAGGCCAGGCCCGGTTCGAGCAGGACCCGCGCCGGGTTGCCGAAACGGGTGATGACCATCGCCTCGCCGGAACGTACCTGCACCAGGCAAGCGGCGGCGACGGCGAACAGCACCAGCAGCGCGGCGACCAGCAGCCGGCGCCAGGGCGGCGCGGCCTGTGCGCCGTCATCGTGATCGTGATCGTGATGATGCTCGTGGTGGCTGTGCGAGTGGGAGTGACCGAGGCTCAAGAGCGCTCTCCTCATGGTGCGGATTGCCCGGCCGCGGACGCCGGAGCGGCGGACGGACGGGACGAAGACGGGGAATCCAGGCGGCCGAGGCCGAAGCTGCGCAGGTCGATGGTCGGCGCGCCGGCGCCGGCGATGCGGTGGTCGATGAGCAGCAGGTTGGCCTTGCCCAGGCCGCGTCCGAGTTGGCGGTAGTAGGCCTCCAGCAGGAAAGCCTGGCCGGCGTCGGCATAGCCTTCCCGCTCGGCGGCGAAACGCCGGTCGGCGGCCTGCGCGGCGGCCAGGGTCTCGCGGGCCTGCGCGCTGGCCCGGTCGTGCGCCACGCTGGCCTGTAGTTGCGCCTCGTTGCGCTGCGCGGCGGCCTGCCCGCGCTCGCGGGCGATCAGCGCCTGGGCGGTGATCTGCGCGGCCTGCACCGCGTGGTAGGCATTCGCCGCACCGGCCGGCGGATGGATCGCCTCGACCGCCGCGCCCAGTACCTCGACGCCGCTGCCGAGGCGATCGAGATCGGCCTGCACGGCCTGGCCGATCTGCTCGGCCAGGCCCGCACGCTGCTCGCCGAGGACCTCGTCGAGGGTCCGCGAGGCGAAGGCATGCACCAGTACGCGGCTGGCGGTGCTGCGCACCAGCGTCGGCACGTCGGCGCTGCGGTAGGTCGCCGCCAGCGCCGATGCGTCGTCGAGAGCGATGCGGTAGACGATGCGCACGTCCATGTTGACGATCTGGAAGCTCTGCCGACGGTCGGCCAGGCTGGCGATGACCTGCGATTTCTCGCTGACGTGGGAGGCGTCCCACAAGCGGTTGGCGCTATCCGGGGCCGGACCTTCGGCGGGCGCGAGCGGCTCGGCTCCGCCGTCGCCGGCGGCGACGCTGGTGGCCAACTCGTGGACCACCCCGTTCTCCACCGCCAACACCCGCCCCAGCGGCCAGGGCAGCCCCAGGTGCAGGCCGGGGCCGAGCACCGCGACCGGCTTGCCGAAGCGCTCGTAGACACCCCGTGCATCCATGCCGATCTCGCGTACGCCGCTGAGCAGCCAGCCGCTCAGCGACACCACCGCCAGCACCGGCAGGAACGCCCGCCGCATGAAACCGAAGGCCCAGACCTGGCGCAGGTCGATGCCGAAGCGCTGGTGCAACTCATGCTGCAGACGCTGCAGGGGACGCGGCGGCCAGCGCAACAGGTCGGCCAGCAGGCTGGTGGCGACCAGGCGCGGTTCGAGGCCGGCACGCTGCGGCGCGAACATCGCCAGGATCGCCCTGCCCAGCAACTCCAGCGCCAGCGCCGCCGGCAACAGGCCGAGCAGTACCGCCAGGCGCGGGGCCCAGGGGTGTCCCTGGCGAGCCAGGAACAGACAGAGGGCGGCCAGCACCAGGGTACCGATCAACGCCCGCGCCAGTTGCCCGAGGACCGGGGCTTCCGGCCACTGCGCCGGCCCTTGGCTGGCGAGGCGACGTTCCAGCACCAGCACCGCGAAGGCCAGCAGCAGGCAGATACCGATGGCGAGGTCGGCCGCTTGCCCGGAACTGGCCGGCGGCAGGTCGAGACGCCAGCCGGCGGCCACCAGGCACAACGCCAGCGCCGCGCTCGCCGCCAGCCACAGCGCAGCGTGCCCGAGCTGGGCCAGGCCGTGGGCGATGGCCTGGCCCAGGCGCTCCAGCAGCCGTTCATAGGCGCTGTCGGCGGTGGCGTCGGGTTCGTCCCGCTGCCAGCGCAGCCAGGCAGGCCGCGCGCTGGCCTCCGCGCCGAGGACCACGCAACGCCAGGCCGCGACCCGGTAGGCCGCGTGCAGACCGGCGAACAGGACCAGCCAGGCCGCGCCGAGGTTGTACAGCAGCGGCGGCCAGAGCGAGTCGGCGGCGAACAGGCCGATGAAGAACCCCAGCACGGCGCAGGCGGCGGCCAAGGCGACGCTGGCCGCTGCCCATCGCCACAGCTGGCGCAACTGCCGGGGCGCCTGCTGGAAACGCGGCAGCGATTCGGCGGCGACGCCCTCGGCGTCCAGGTCGACTCTCATCTTCACTCCAGGCAAAACTCGAAGGTACCGGCCAGGCCGGCGCAAACGCCCGCAACTTTATAACAATGCGCGTTAAGAAGTTGTCATGATTTGAAAAACAGTCTGCATCCCAAGGCTCTTGACTGGAAGACGAGAGTCTGTGTGCAGCACCCTGGGCAACACCTAACCAATCGAAAGGTTCTAAGCAGCCGGGAAAAACCACCGGACATCCGTGCAAACGACCATTCGTCGGCAATTCTCATTCAAATCGGATTTCTTATAACCAATCCGCATAGGCCTACCGGAGCCCTCATCTCCCCCGCAAAGGCACGCCATTCCGGGCCTCGACGCGTAGCCGGCAGGCCTTTTCGCATAGCCTGACGGTTTTATAACAGCGGCAGAGCGTCAATAATCCGACCATCGACTGTGATAGCGTCAAAAAAGAATCATATCGATCCTTTGTAGCGTTATCCGGTGCCATGCAGTCCTTATCGAACAACCGCCGGGGCCTCGCCAAGCCCCGGTTCGAGCCACGCATTGCGTGGTCGCAGCAAACGTTTGTGCGGATTACCCCAGGAGGCTCGCCCATGACCGAATCGACTGCCGGGGCCGGAGTCCATGGCACAGCCTCCGGACAGGCTGGCGAAAGCCCTGCCGCGCGCAGGGAACGATCGCCGGTGACGGATCGTCGATGAGCCGGGGGAAGCCATGCGAAGCCTGATCGGGATGACGTTCCTGAACTCCTCCGTAGGCCAGCGCCGGCTGCGCCAGAACGGTATCGTGCTGCGCCTGGGACCGGTAGTCGCGGATCGCCGGCGCGCGACCCTGCCGCACCGGCAAGGCCACTGCCTCGATCGTCAGGATCTGGAAACCCTGTTGCTATGGCTACAGCGGCACTTCCTCTGCGTGCCCCTGGAACACCTGCTCGAAGGCCCCGCTCCAGCCTGCCTGCGGATCGCCCTGAGCGTCGACGGCAACCCTGCGGAACTGGCCGAGCTGGTCTATCCGCTGCTGGAACGCTACGAAATGCCGGCGAGCGCCTTCATCGGCGGTGACCCGCGCAGTTGGCGCGAAGCGGTGGCCGAGACGCTCTGGCAGGCCGATGCGACTGCCGCCGGACCCTTGCTGGAACTGCTGGAGGGTTACAGCGGCGCGGCACTCATGGCGGTGTTCGAACGCACCGGCGACGACCAGCGTCGCAGCCGCAACCTCGACCTCCTCCTGCGCAAGCTGGAACGCCTCGACCCGGCCTCGCAGCAGGCCTTGCACGCGGCCTGCCCGGTTCCCGCACCGTACAGCGCTGGCGACTGGGAGCGGGTCCGCCGCCTGGAAAACAGCGGCCTGCTTCGCTTCGGCCTGCGCGGACAGGAGCCGCACCCATCGGCAGGCCTTTGCGCCGAGGACTGTCTCGGCCGCGCCCACCGCCAGCTCCAGCAGCATTGCGCCGCCCCCCTGCCGGTGTTCTGCCAAGCTCGCACCACACCCGCCGCGCAACCCGGCCTGCGCGCCGCCCTCGGTCGGCTTGGCTACCGCTTCGCCTTCGGCGCGCGCAATGGCCTGGTGGATACCCGTTGCGACCCGCTGGACCTGCCGCGCATCGAGGTGGATGCGGCGATCGCCGCCCGTCCCGGCCGGCTGGCCTGGCACATCTATCGTGGAGCCCGCCCATGAGCATGGCTTCCAGCCCGTTCCCAAGGAGGCGCGACAGGCAGTCGCCCTCCGCCGGAAGACCGCCCGAACCACGGGAAGCGAACGCGCCGTCGCCCGCCATGCCGCAGCGACGCCGCTCTCAGGGATATGGCCAGCCCAGCTGGCCCGGTATCAGCAAGGATCGTCCCATGACTGCAGACACCCCTACCTCTGTCGCTACCATCAACCACCTGCTGCTCGGCGCGCCCTACACCAGCCCACTGGTGATCCCCGGCGACTGGCTGGTCGACGAGCTGGAAGGCGCCGTGGAGGTCGGCGGCTTCACCGACGGCCTGTTCCGCTGGCCGACGCGCAAGCGCAGCGGCCGCCCTTCGCCGATTCTCTGCGGCGACCTGCTGCGCGCGGTACGTACCGAATGCGCCGAGTCGGTGCAGTTCTGGTGGGGTTTCAGTCCGAGCCTGGTGGGGCGCTGGCGCCGCGCCCTCGGCGTGACCCGCCGCAACAATCCCGGCGACCAGGCGGTGGCGCGCGCCCGCGCCGCCCTCGCCCGCTCGCTGGACCGCAAGGCGCCGCCGAAGGCACCGGCCGCCTGGTCCAGCGAAGAAGTCGAGTTCATCCGCCGCCACGGCAGCAAGCGCAGCCTGGCCTGGTGCGCCTACATGCTCGGCCGCAGCTACCAGAGTGTCGCCAGCAAGGCCGAGGAGCTTTCCCCGCACAGCGGGCGCGACCGCAACAATGCGATCTGGAGCAAGTCCGAGGAAGATCTGTTGCGCCAGCACTACCAGCAGCGCGGCTCGCTATGGTGCGCGCAGCAGACCGGCAAGACCCGCGCAGCGGTATTCCACCGGGCCAAGAAGCTGGGCCTGCAACGGCAGCGGCCGAAACACCCGTGAGGCCGGTCGCCGCCCTCTCCCGCCGAGGCGAGAGAGGGCCAGTGCTCAACCGCGGTAGTAGCGCTGCGCCACGAAGGGCATCTTGCTGACCACCAGGGTCACCGGCTTGCCGCGCACCATCGCCGTCACCTCGCTGCCCAGGCCGGCCAGCTCGCTCGGCACGTAGCCCATGGCCAGCGGCGCGTTGAGACTCGGACCGAAACCGCCGCTGCTGACCTTGCCGATCGCCCGCCCCTGGGCATCGACGATCTCGGCGCCCTCGCGCACCGGCATCCGCCCCTGCGGCAGGAAACCGACGCGCTTGCTGGCAACGCCCTGCGCCTGCTGGGCAAAGATCCGCTCGGCGCCGGGGAAGCCGCCGGCGCGCACGCCGTCGGCGCGGCGCGCCTTGGAAATGGCCCAGCCGAGGCTGGCTTCGACCGGCGTGGTGGCGCTGTCCATGTCGTGGCCGTAGAGGCACAGGCCGGCTTCCAGGCGCAGCGAGTCGCGCGCGCCGAGGCCGATCGGCGCCACTTCCGGCTCGGCCAGCAGGCGCCGCGCCAGGGCCTCGGCATGGGCGGCGGGCACGGAGATCTCGTAGCCGTCTTCACCGGTATAGCCGGAGCGGCTGACGTAGCAGTCCTGGCCGAGCAGCTCGACGCGGGCGAACTGCATGAAGGTCATCTGCGCCACCTGCGGCGCCAGGCGCTCCAGCACCCGCACCGCCGCCGGTCCCTGGAGGGCGAGCAAGGCACGCTCCTCGAACAGCGGCTCGACGCTGCAACGGTCTTCCAGGTGACGACGCAGGTGCGCCAGGTCCTGGTGCTTGCAGGCGGCGTTGACCACCAGCAGCAGGCAATCGCCGAGGTTGGCCACCATCAGGTCGTCGAGGATCCCGCCCTGCTCGTCGGTGAACAACGCGTAGCGCTGCTGGCCCACCGGCAGGTCGAGGATGTCCACCGGCACCAGGCTTTCCAGGGCCAGCGCCGCATCGGCGCCCACCAGGCGGATCTGGCCCATGTGCGAGACATCGAACAGACCGGCCTGCTCGCGGGTGTGCAGGTGCTCCTTGAGCACCCCGGCCGGGTACTGCACCGGCATGTCATAGCCGGCGAAGGGCACCATCTTCGCCCCCAGTTCCAGGTGCAGGGCGTGCAGGGGCGTCTTGGCGAGGGTTTCTGCGGTCATGTTTCACTCCATGGCATCCCGGCCTCCTGTCTGCCGGAGAGCCGCGATCGATTGTCGGGAAAGAAAAAAGAAGCGCCGGCGCAGCGGCGCGGTTCAGCATTCGATGATGTTCACGGCGAGGCCGCCGCGCGCGGTTTCCTTGTATTTGCTTTTCATGTCGGCGCCGGTCTGGCGCATGGTACGGATGACCTTGTCGAGAGAGATGAAATGCTGGCCGTCGCCGCGCAGAGCCATGCGCGCCGCATTGATCGCCTTCACCGAAGCCATCGCGTTGCGTTCGATGCAGGGCACCTGGACCAGCCCGCCGACCGGGTCGCAGGTCAGCCCGAGGTTGTGCTCCATGCCGATCTCGGCGGCGTTCTCGACCTGCTGCACGCTACCGCCGAGCACTTCGCAGAGCGCTCCGGCAGCCATCGAGCAGGCCACGCCGACCTCGCCCTGGCAACCGACCTCGGCGCCGGAGATCGAGGCGTTTTCCTTGTAGAGGATGCCGATCGCCGCCGCGGTGAGCAGGAAGCGCACCACGCCGTCGTCGTCGGCCCCGGGGATGAAGCGCGCGTAGTAATGCAGAACCGCCGGAATGATCCCCGCCGCGCCGTTGGTCGGCGCGGTCACCACGCGGCCGCCGCTGGCATTCTCCTCGTTCACCGCCAGGGCGTAGAGGTTGACCCAGTCGAGCACACTGAGGGCGTCGCGCAGACCGGCCTCCGGCCGCTGGCACAACTGGCGGTGGAGCGCCGCCGCACGGCGCCTGACCTTCAGCCCGCCGGGCATGATGCCCTCGTTGCGGCAGCCGGCCTCGACGCAATCCTGCATCACCTGCCAGATACGCAGCAGGCCGGCGCGGGTTTCCTCGGCGGGGCGCCAGGCCTTCTCGTTCTCGGCCATCAACTGGCTGATCGACAGGCCTTCGCGGGCGCAATGGTCGAGCAGTTGCCGCGCGGTCTTGAAGGGGAACGCCAGCGGCGTGCGGTCCTCGACGATGCGGTCGAGGCCGGCGGCCTCGTCGTCGACCACGAAACCGCCGCCCACCGAGTAGTACTCGCGGCTGCGGACCTGCAGGCCGGCGGCGTCGAAGGCACGGAAGATCATGCCATTGGGATGGTAGGCCAGCGGCTTGCGGATCAGCGCAAGGTGTTCCTTCTCGACGAAGCGGATCGGCCGCTCGCCGAGCAGGCGCAGCTCGCCGCTGGAACGGATGGCATCGAGCCGAGCGGGAATCGCGGCGGTATCCACCGTGTCCGGCTGCTCGCCCTCCAGGCCGAGCAGTACCGCCTTGTCGCTGCCGTGGCCCTTGCCGGTGGCGCCAAGCGAGCCGTACAGCTCGACCTTGACGCTGGCAGTGGCCTCCAGCAACCCCTCGCGCCTCAGCCCCTCGGCGAAGCGCGCGGCGGCACGCATCGGCCCCACGGTGTGGGAGCTGGACGGCCCGATGCCGATCTTGAACAGATCGAAGACACTCAGGGACATGCTCGTCTCCGCTTGCGGATTGGCCGCCACCACGGCGGCGTTCCTGTTCAATCAGCGTAGACCGGGAAGTGCCGGCAGAATTCGCCGACCTGGCCCCTGACCCGTTCGCCGACCTCGGGATTGTCGATATCGTCGAGGATGTCGCAGATCCAGCCAGCCAGTTCTCGGCACTCGCCCTCGCGGAAACCGCGAGTGGTCACCGCTGGGGTGCCGATGCGGATGCCGGAGGTGACGAACGGGCTCTGCGGATCGTTCGGCACGGCGTTCTTGTTCACCGTGATGTGCGCCGCTCCGAGCGCCGCGTCGGCGGCCTTGCCGGTCAGCCCCTGCTTCACCAGGCTGATCAGCATCAGGTGGTTGTCGGTGCCACCGGAAACCACGTCGTAGCCGCGCCCGATGAACACCTCGGCCATCGCCTTGGCGTTGCGGATCACCTGCGCCTGGTAGTCCTTGAAGCCCGGCTCCAGCGCTTCCTTGAAGCACACCGCCTTGGCCGCGATCACGTGCATCAGCGGGCCGCCCTGGGCGCCGGGGAATACCGCGGAGTTGAGCTTCTTCTCGATCTCCTCGTTGGCGCGCGCCAGGATCAGGCCGCCGCGCGGGCCGCGCAGGGTCTTGTGGGTGGTGGTGGTGACTACGTCGGCGAAGGGGATCGGGTTCGGGTAGAGGCCGGCGGCGACCAGCCCGGCGACGTGGGCCATGTCGACGAACAGCAGCGCGCCGACCTTGTCGGCGATGGCGCGGAAGCGCGGGAAGTCGAGGGTCTTGGAGTAGGCGGAGAAGCCGGCGACGATCATCTTCGGCTTATGCTCCACGGCCAGGCGCTCGACTTCGTCGTAGTCGATCAGCCCGGTAGCGGTGTCCAGGCCGTACTGCACGGCGTTGTACAGCTTGCCGGAGGAGGACACCTTGGCGCCGTGGGTGAGATGGCCGCCGTGGGCCAGGCTCATGCCGAGGATGGTGTCGCCGGCGTTGAGCAGCGCCAGGTACACCGCGGCGTTGGCCGAGGAACCGGAATGCGGCTGGACGTTGGCGTAGTCGGCGCCGAACAGTTGCCTGGCGCGGTCGATGGCCAGCCGCTCGACCTTGTCGACGTGTTCGCAGCCGCCGTAGTAGCGCTTGCCCGGATAGCCCTCGGCATACTTGTTGGTCAGGCCGCTGCCCTGCGCCTGCATGACCCGCTTGCTGGCGTAGTTCTCCGAGGCGATCAGTTCGATGTGGTCTTCCTGCCGCCGGTCTTCGGCGTCCATCGCGGCGAGCAGTTCGTCGTCGTAGCCCTGGAGCTGGTCGTGCTTGCTGAACATGGCGCTGGCCTCTTGTCGTGTCGGTGTCAGGACGCTCGCTGGCGCGAGCGTGGCCGCGGCGCCGCTACGCAAGCGCGGCGCCGGGAAAGGGGTATCGCCGGAAACGCGAGGACGCCGCCGCTGGCGGCGCCCTCCTCGTCCGTCACTCCTCGCTGTACGCCTCGATCGGCGGGCAGGAGCAGGTCAGGTTGCGGTCGCCGTAGACGTTGTCGACGCGGCCCACCGGCGGCCAGTACTTGGCCTCCACCAGGCTGGCCAGCGGATAGGCGGCCTGCTCGCGGCTGTAGGCATGGTTCCATTCGCCGAGCAGTTCGGCGGCGGTGTGCGGCGCGTTCTTCAGCGGGTTGTCTTCCTTGTCCAGCTCGCCGCGTTCCACCGCGCGAATTTCCTCGCGGATGCGGATCATCGCGTCGCAGAAACGGTCCAGCTCGGCCTTCGACTCGCTCTCGGTGGGCTCGATCATCAGCGTGCCGGCCACCGGGAAGGACATGGTCGGCGCATGGAAGCCGAAGTCCATCAGGCGCTTGGCCACGTCGTCGACGCTGATCCCGCTGCTGTCCTTGAGCGGACGCAGGTCGAGGATGCATTCGTGGGCGACCAGGCCGTTGCCGCCGGCGTAGAGCACCGGGTAGTGCTCCTCCAGGCGGTGGGCGATGTAGTTGGCATTGAGGATGGCCATTTCCGAGGCGCGCTTGAGGCCTTCGCCGCCCATCATGCGGATGTACATCCAGGTGATCGGCAGGATGCTCGCGCTGCCGTACGGCGCCGCGCTCACCGCGCCTTCCTTGCGCTCGCCGCGAGCGTGGCCGGGGAGGAACGGCGCCAGGTGCGCGCGCACGCCGATCGGGCCGACGCCCGGGCCGCCGCCGCCGTGGGGGATGCAGAAGGTCTTGTGCAGGTTCAGGTGGGAAACGTCGCCACCGAACTTGCCCGGGGCGCACAGGCCGACCATGGCGTTCATGTTGGCGCCGTCGATGTACACCTGGCCACCGCAGTCGTGGACGATGGCGCAGATCTCGCGGATCGCTTCCTCGAACACGCCGTGGGTGGACGGATAGGTGATCATCAGCGCGGCCAGGCGTTCCTTGTGCTCGCTGGCCTTGTTGCGCAGGTCCTCGACGTCGACGTTGCCGCGCGCGTCGCAGGCCACCACCACCACGCGCATGCCGACCATGCTGGCGGTAGCCGGGTTGGTACCGTGGGCGGAGGACGGGATCAGACAGATGTCGCGCTGGCTGTCGCCGCGGCTCTGGTGGTAGGCACGGATCGCCAGCAGGCCGGCGTACTCGCCCTGGGAGCCGGCGTTGGGCTGCAACGACACGGCGTCGTAGCCGGTGGCGGAACAGAGCATCGCCTCCAGTTCGTCGGTGAGCTGGCGGTAGCCTTCGCTCTGCTCGGCCGGGGCGAACGGGTGCAGGTTGCCGAATTCGGCCCAGGTCACCGGGATCATCTCGCTGGCGGCATTCAGCTTCATGGTGCAGGAGCCCAGCGGGATCATCGTGCGGTCCAGCGCCAGGTCCTTGTCCGCCAGCTTGCGCAGGTAGCGCATCAGCTCGGTTTCCGAGTGATGGCGGTTGAAGATCGGATGGCTGAGGATCGCCGACTGGCGCAGCAGCTCGACCGGCAGGCGGTCCCCGCTGCTGGCGGCAAGGGTGGCGAAGTCCGGGAGCGCCTGGCCCTCTTCGGCCAGCAGGCCCCAGAGGGTCTCCACGTCGGCCTGGCGGACGGTCTCGTCGAGCGACAGGCCGAGACGGCCGGCATCGATCTCGCGCAGGTTGATCCCGGCGGCGCGGGCCTTGGCATGGATCGCCGCGGTACGCGCGCCGGTGGCCAGGCTCAGGGTGTCGAAGAAGTGCTTCTGCTCGACGGCCACGCCCAGGCGCTCCAGGCCGGCGGCGAGGATCGCGGTCAGCCGGTGGGTGCGCCGGGCGATGCGCAGCAGGCCCTGCGGGCCGTGGTAGACGGCGAACATGCTGGCGATGTTGGCCAGCAGTACCTGGGCGGTGCAGATGTTGCTGGTGGCCTTCTCGCGGCGGATGTGCTGCTCGCGGGTCTGCATGGCCAGGCGGTAGGCCGGCTTGCCGTGGCGGTCGATGGAGACGCCGACCAGGCGTCCCGGCATGTCCCGCTTGAAGGCGTCGCGGGTGGCGAAATAGGCCGCGTGCGGCCCGCCGAAGCCGAGCGGCACGCCGAAGCGCTGGGCGCTGCCGATGGCCACGTCGGCGCCGAACTCGCCCGGCGGGGTCAGCAGGGTCAGCGCCAGCAGGTCGGCGGCCACCGCGACCAGCGCATCGACCGCATGGAAGCGGCTGACCAGTTCGCGATAGTCGACGATCTCGCCGTCGCAGGTGGGGTATTGCAGCAACGCGCCGAAGTAGGCGGAGAAGTCTTCGATGGCGCTCTCGTCGCCGACCACCACCTCGATGCCCAGCGGCTCGGCACGGGTGCGCAGCACGTCGAGGGTCTGCGGGTGGCAATGGCGGGAGGCGAAGAATGCCTGGCTGGTGCGGTTCTTCGACAGACGCTTGCAGAAGGTCATGGCCTCGGCGGCGGCGGTCGCCTCGTCGAGCATCGAGGCGTTGGCGATCGGCAGGCCGGACAGGTCGCTGACCAGGGTCTGGAAGTTCAGCAGCGCCTCCAGGCGGCCCTGGGAGATTTCCGGCTGGTACGGCGTGTAGGCGGTGTACCAGGCCGGGTTCTCCAGGAGGTTGCGCAGGATCGGTGCCGGGGTGTGGCAGTTGTAGTAGCCCTGGCCGATGAAGGAACGCAACGCGCGATTGCGCGCGGCGATCGCCTTCAGGCTGGCCAGCGCCTCGGCCTCGCCCATGCCGGCCGGCAGGTCGAGCACGCTGCTGCCCTTGATGCTGTCGGGGATCACGTTGCCGATCAGCGCGTCCAGCGAGTCGTAGCCCAGGCGCTGGAGCATGGCCTGGGTGTCGGCGGCACGCGGGCCGATATGGCGGGCGATGAATTCGTCGTCGGTGCCCAGGTCGATGGCGCCGAGGTTCAGGTTATCGGTCATGGCGGGATCCTCAGGCGTCGGCGTTGGCGTTCAGCAGGCGGTCGTAGGCGGCCTGGTCGAGCAGCTTTTCCCAGGCGCCGGCGTCGGCCGGACGGAAACGGAAGAACCAGGCCTCGCCGAGCGGATCCTGGTTGACCAGCTCCGGGGCGTCCGGCAGCGCGTCGTTGATCGCCACCACCTCGCCGTCCAGCGGCATCAGGATGTTGCTGGCGGCCTTGACCGACTCCAGCACCGCCACTTCACTGCCGGCGGCGTGTTCGCCGAGTTCCGGCAACTGCACGAATACCACGTCACCGAGGGCGTCCTGGGCGTAGGCGGTGATGCCGACGGTCAGCAGCCCGTCGTCGTCCTGGCGCAGCCATTCGTGGTCGGTGGTAAAGCGCAACTTGCTCATGCTGGATCCTCATTGTCAGCGGGTCGCCCGGTCGGGACGGGACTTTGTTCTGCGGCTGCCCGTAGCAAGCAGGGTGCCAAGCGGCCCCGGCCCTGTCGCCACGGGGCGTGGCCGGGCGCGGGGGAAACCCGGACAGGGCCGCCATGGAACGCTTTCGTTACAGACCCGCCGGACATTTCCCGAACCAGAGCGCAAACGCCTGACAGCAAAGGTTTTTCCGGCAATCGGAACGAATTCGTTCCACTCGTAACCGAAGCGTTACAGCCGATGGCACAGCCCCTGTCGCTGCAAGCTGGCGCGCAGGTGCTCGAGGAACGCGCGGACCTTCCGCGTGTTGCGCCGGTGCCCCGGATAGAGGACATGGATGGAGGGCCCGAACGGCCCCGGGTCGAAGTGGTAGTCGCCGAGCAGGCGCACCAGCCGCCCTTCACCGAGCAGCGGCGCGACGCTCCACTGCGGGCAGAACTGCAGGCCCAGCCCGGCCAGCAGGTGGGCGAGCAGGAAGTCGTAGTTGTCGCTGGCCAGTCGCGGGCGCGGCTGGTCGATACGCTGGCGGGCGCCGTCGCGCTCCATCCACCAGAAGTTCTGGTTCAGCGAAGGGTGCTGGAAGACCAGCCAGGCGTGCCGCTCGAAGTCCTCCGGGCCTTGCGGCGCGGGTTGCCGCGCCAGGTAGGCGGGGCTGGCGCAAAGCACGATCTGGTTCGGCGCCAGCGGCCGCGCCACCAGCCCCGGCAGGTCGATGGGGCCGTCGCGCAGGCCGAGGTCGTAGCCGCCTTCGCTGAGATCGAGGAAGGTTTCGTCGAGGTCCACCCGCAGGCTGATCCGCGGATGCGCCTCGAGGAAGCTGGCGCAGGCCTGCTGGAGGAACGCCGCGGCGAACGACGGCGGCGCGGCGAGGCGCAGTTCGCCGCGCAACTCCGACTCCAGCAGTTCGATCTCCTGCCCCGCCGTGCGCAGCGTTTCCAGGGACTGGCGGGCCGCCTCCAGGTAGATCTGCCCGGCCTCGGTCAGCGCCAGGCTGCGGGTAGTGCGCTCGAACAGGCGGGCACCGAGTTCCGCTTCCAGGTGGGCGACGGCCTTGGTCAGCGCCGAGGGCGTCTTGCCCAGGCGCTCGGCGCCACGGCTGAAGCTACCGGTTTCGGCAGTGGCGACGAACATCGCCAGGGCATTCAATTTGTCCATCGACTCCTTCCGTTCCGGCACAAGTGTTGTGCGTCGCGCCCGGTTCTGCCGGGCCGGCGCTTTGGCTAGTCTCGCCTTGCCCGGGCCACGCTACACAAGACCAAGAAGCAAAGGAAACCACCATGAAGCAACGGATTCCCACCCTCCTCGCCGGCGCCTGCCTGGCCATCCCCCTGCACGCCCTCGGCGCCGCCGACCTGCTGGTGGTCAACGCCAGGATCTTCACCGCCAATCCGCAGCAACCCTTCGCCGAGGCCCTGGCGGTGGAGGACGGGCGGATCCTCGCGGTCGGCGACGAGGCCGGGCTGCGCGCCCTGGCCGATGGCGACAGCCAGGTCGTCGATCTCGGCGGCAAGCGCCTGATGCCCGGCCTGATCGACACCCATTCGCACGCGGTGTTCGGCGGCCTGGAGCTGGCCGGCGCGGACATGGGCAACGAACAGGTCGGCCTCGACGAACTGGAACGGCGCCTGCGCGCCTGGCGCGACAACGGCAAGGCGCGACATGGCGACATGCTCAATGTCAGCGGCATGCATACCGCCTACTGGAGCCAGGTCAAGGACTTCCGAGCGCGATTCGACCACGGCGAATGGGCCGACCAGCCGCTGGCCTTCATCGGCAGCGACCACCACACCGGCTGGGCCAACGCCGCCATGCTGAAACGCGCCGGCATCGACGCCGCGCGGGTCCGCGCCCTGCCCGAGGAACAGCGCAACACCATCGGCCACGACGCCGACGCCACCCCCAACGGCTTCCTCGCCGATGCCGGTCTCGACGCGGTGCTCGCGGTACTGCCGGCGCCGAGCGCGGAACAGATGCTAGAAGCCGGACGCAGCGCGGTGCGCTACAGCAACTCGCTGGGCCTGACCGCATGGATGGACCCGGCCGCCAATGGCTCGCCGGGCGATGCCCTGTTCAGCCTCAGGCCCGACGAGAACACCGTCGGCGTGCTACCGGTCTACCAGCGGCTGGCCAAGGGCGGCGAACTCAGTGCCCACGTCGCCGCCCTCCTGGTCGCCAATCCACGCAGCCGGCCGGCCGACCTCGAGGTGCTGGACAAGGTGCGCCAGCGCTTCCTCGGCAGCCCCAACCTGACCCTGCCGGGAATCAAGGTGTTCGCCGACGGCGTACCGGAATACCCGGCGCAGACCGCCGCGCTCCTCGAGCCCTATCGCAACAGCAGGAAGACGGGCGAACTGCTGATCGACCCGGCGCACTTCGGCGAACTGGTCAGCGCCGCCGACGCCCGCGGCTGGCTGGTCCACGTCCACGCCATCGGCGACCGCGCGGTGCGCGAGGCGCTGAACGGCATGCAGCAGGCGCGGCGCGACCGCGACAGCGGCATCGCCCATTCGATTACCCACCTGCAACTGGTCAATCCCAAGGAGTTCGAGCGCTTCAGGCCGCTTGGCGTGATCGCCTCGATGCAGCTGTACTGGGCCGCCGCCGACGAAACCACAGTGGACCTGATGAAGCCCTATATCAGTGCCTTCGCCTACCGCTACCAGTACCCGGCGCACTCCCTGCTGAGCAAGGGCGCGACCATCGCCGGGGCCAGCGACTGGCCGGTGTCCAGCCTGTCGCCGTGGAAGGCCATCCAGCAGGCGGTGACCCGCAAGGGCCCGCAGGGCGTGCTCAACGCCGGCGAACGCCTGGACCGCCAGACCATGTTCTACGCCTACACCCGCAACGCTGCGCGGACCATCGGCCTGGAGCACCGGATCGGCAGCCTGGAGCCGGGCAAGCAGGCGGACTTCATCGTCCTCGACCGCGACGTGTTCGAGGTGCCGGAGACGCAACTGGGCGAAACCAAGGTGCTGAAGACCTGGTTCGCCGGCAAGCCGGTGTATTCCAGCGAGGGCTGAGCCCGCTTCAGGCGCGCGGACCGATGCCGTACTTGCGCAGGCGGTGGGCGATGGCGGTGTGCGAGGTTTGCAGGCGCGCCGCCAACTGGCGGGTCGATGGATAGCTGACGTAGAGCTTCTCCAGCAGGGCTTTCTCGAAGCCCTCCACTGCCTCCTCCAGGCTGCCCACCTCGCCGTCGTTCTGCCGCGCCACGGCGGTGCCGGCGATCTCCAGGTCGCCGATATCCACCAGGCTGCTCTCGCAGATCGCAGCGGCACGGAAGATCACGTTCTGCAACTGGCGCACGTTGCCCGGCCAGCGGTTGCTCAGCAGCGCCGGGTAGGTGCCCGGCGCCAGCCGGCACACCGGGCGCTGGATCTGCGCACAGGCCTGCTGCATGAAGTGCCGCGCCAGCAGCAGGATGTCGTGGCCGCGCTCGCGCAACGGCGGGACTTCCAGGCTGAGCACGTTGAGGCGGTAGAACAGGTCCTCGCGGAAGCTGCCCTCGGCGACCATCTTCTCCAGGTTGCGGTGGGTGGCGCTGAGGATCCGCACGTCGACCCTCACCTCGCGGTCGCCGCCGACCCGGCGGAAGCTGCCGTCGCTGAGGAAGCGCAGCAGCTTGGCTTGCAGATAGGGGGACATCTCGCCGATCTCGTCGAGGAACACCGTGCCCTGGTGGGCCAGCTCCAGCAGGCCCGGCTTGCCGCCGCGCTGGGCGCCGGTGAAGGCGCCGGGGGCGTAGCCGAACAGCTCGCTTTCGGCCAGGTTCTCCGGCAACGCCGCGCAGTTCAGCGCCAGGAACGGCGAGTTGTGCCGCGCACTCAGGGCATGGCAGCCGCGCGCCACCAGTTCCTTGCCGGTACCGGTCTCGCCGTGGATCAGCAGCGGCGCGTCGAGCGCCGCCACGCGCTGCGCACGGGTCTTCAGGGTGCGGATCGGCTGGGAATCGCCGAGGAGCATCTCGAACCCCTCGGCATGGTCATGGTGCAAGGCCGCCAGGCGCTCGCCGATGCGGTTCGGTTCGTAGAGGGTCAGCAGGCCGCCGGCCAGGTGCCGCTCGCCCTCGCCCGGTCCTTCGGTGATCGGCGTGGCATCGAGCAGCAGGGCCTGGCCCATGAATGTCACTTCGCGCAGCGGCAGGCGGAAGCCCTGCTCGACCAGCGCATCCTCCAGGGTTTCATCGTCGAACAGGCTGGCCAGCCGCTCGCCGGCCGGGTCGCGTCCGCAGCGCTCGCTGAAGGCCGGGTTGGCCAGCAGCACCAGGCCCTTGCCGTCCACCGCCAGCACCGGATCGGCCATCGCCGCCAGCAACGCATCGAGCTGCAAGCGGCGGCGCTGGCCAGGAAGGATGTCGACCACGGTCATCGCCTGCACGCCACGGATGCCCAGCAGCGCTGCGCGCAGTTCCTCCAGCACTTCGGGACTGAGGGTCGGCGCGTCGATGTAGACGTTCGGCGGCACCATTTCCACCGCATCCAGGTTCAGGTTGCGCCCACCCAGCAGCGCCAGCACCTCCTGGGTGATGCCGACACGGTCGATGAAGGAGACGTGGATGCGCATGCGGGAACCTGGACTGCGGCGACGCTCGCCATAAAGCCGTCGATTGTACGGCCTGGCGCCGCCCAGCCCAAGGGGCCGGCGTCAGGGTACGGGGCGCAGCGCCTCGCTGCGGGTGCGGTGGCTCCAGTCGCCCTCGTCGTCCATCACGGTTTCGGTCACCAGCACTCGGCCCGGCTGCTGCGGGTCGGCCTTGTACAGCACCAGTTCGGCCTCGGCATCGTCCCAGGTGGTGGAGATGTCCGGCAGCACCCGCACCCACTGGCCGTCGCGGATTTCCAGCAGCGACGACTTGGTCCAGGTGCTGGTCCACCAGGTACGCAGCAGTTGCAGGCGCTCGCGGCCGCTGTCGTCGAGGCCGCCGAGGACGCTGAGCACCGCGCCGGTGCAACTGCCCAGCGGCTTGGGCGGGACGCGCGCGTCGGCGCTCCAGAGGTCGCAGCGGCAATCCTCGTATTCGTCGCACAAGGCGGCGCTGTTCGGCGCATGGGCCACTACCCAGGCGAAATCCGCCTCGGTACCGGCGAAGCGGCCGCGAGCCAGCGGGGTGTACCGCGGGTCGACGGCGTAGCGGGTGATCTCGTCGCTCTCGCCGACGAAGCGCCAGGTATCGCCCGGCCCGGCGCGCTCGGCCAGGAGCAGCCCCGGATAGTTGCGCAGGCGTCCGTCGAGGCGTACCTGCTTGACGAAGCGCACCTCGTAGCGGCCTTCCTGGTCGCCCGGCACGATCTGCGGCGCAGCGACGATGCGCTGCTCGAAGTCGGGATGGCGGGCGAAGAAGGCCTGCTTGGCGGAGAGGGTGCGATCGCGCGTCTGCGCGCGGCCATAGTAGTCCAGGCGCGGCGCATATACCCCTTCCAGGGCCTTGCCGCTGCGCTGCCCGTGGGCGGCCTGCCAGCGCTGGAACAGGCCGAGGATTTCGCTTTCTGCGGCAGCCTGGACCAGCGCTGGGTACAGGCAGAAGAGCGCGGCGCAGAATACCGGGCGCAAGAGTCGGCGCATCGAGAACATCCTTGTCGTTCGATTGAGGCGAACGCCGATTGTCCCCTATCCGCCGACGCTGGCAAATGGCCCTGGACGATTTTTTCCGATTCCGCAACGCGGTGGGCATTGCGGACACGCTCCGGACAGTCTTCCCCCACCTCCAGGCCGCGGCACGGCGGATAACCGCAAGCGGCTATCCGCCCCACGCCAGCCAGCCGGCTCAATGCGCCGGCAACAAGGCCTGCAACCCTTCGGCAAGCTCCAGGCTCCACGCCGCGTAGTCGTGACCGCCGGGGAACTCACGGTAGTGCAGCGGGTAGCCCTTGCCTTGCAGCGCCGCGCGCAGGCTGCGGTTGCTGCCGAGAATGCCGTCCGCCTCGGGCTCCTCGAGCAGGCCGGAACTGAGGAAGAACGCCAGCGGCAAACGCTCGCCAGCGGCGAACTGCCGTACCAGCCACTGCGGCTGCTGCTCGTCCGGCCCCCACCAGAACGAGCCGGACAGGCTCAGCACCTTGCCGAAGCGTTCCGGATAACGGTAGGCGATGCAGCCCGAGGCCAGCCCGCCGTAGCTGGAACCGGAAAGCACGCGATCGGCAGGCTCCTCGCTCAATGCATAGCGCTGCTGCAACCAGGGCAGCAACTCGTGGGCGAGCATGTCGGCGAAGGCCTCGTTGCAGGGCAGCTCGCGGCCCCGGCTGCTGGCGTCGACATTGCCGACAATCACCGCCAGGGTCGGGCGGATACGCCCGGCGGCGATCAGGTTGTCGAGGATGGTCGGGGTCGGTACGTCGCGCGCGTAGTGGTCCTCGTCGAACAGCACCAGCAGCGGATAGCGCTGGCCCTCGGGATCGTAGCCCGGCGGCGTGTAGAGCGTCAGCTGGCGCTGGTTGGCCAGGGCCTGGCTGCTATAGCCCAGGCGCTCCACCTTGCCGCGCGGCACGTCCTTGCGCGGCTGGTCCCAGGTCTCGGCAGGGGCGCCGCCGAGCTGCACCAGCGAGGCCTGCTCGGCCCGCGGCAGCGCGCGGCTGTTGAGCCACGGCGTACGGCTCAGCGGGTCCGGCCGCGCCGCCGCCTGCAACGCCAGGCGCAAGGTGCCGCGATCGGCCTGTTGCAGGTCCGGCAGGTCGGCGCTGAGCTGGTAGGAAACCCGCGCGTCGCGGCGCAGCGGCAGGCTCAGGTAGCGCACGTCGCTGCCGGCCAGGGCCTCGAAGCGGCGGGTGTTGACCTCCGGGGTCGGCCACAGCAGGCGCACGTCGCCGGGACGCTGCTGGCGCCAGAGGAAGGTGATCAGCACACGTTCGGCATCCAACGGCTCCACCAGCGGCGTGCCCTGCTTCGCTACCTGCTTCCAGAACGCCTTCAGCGCGCCGGGGCGCTTTTCCGCAAGCTCCGCCTGCAGGCGTTGCAGGGTCGGGCTCTGCGGCGCCGGCGAATCAAGCGCCGGGGTCTGCGGGGTGAGGCGCTGGGTGGGGATCAGGGTCAGTGCGGTGTCTTCGTCGGCGCTGAAGGTCAGGCGCAGGCCCTGGCGCTCGCCGGCCTGCAGGCCGAGCGACTGGCGTCCGGCCAGCTCCGTCGCGCGCAACGCCTTGCCGTCGGGCGTGGTGGCGCGCAGGCGGACGCGGCCGCGGTCGACCTCCAGGTCGAGCAACTGCAACTCGCCGGGGGCAAGGTCGAGGTAGCGCTGGCGGCTCTCGCCGGCAGCGATCTCGATGCGGCCATCGGCCAGCGGCACGGGCTGGGCGGCCTGGGCCGGGGTCAGCAGGTTGAGGAAAAGCAACAACGAGGTGGAAACGGCAGACATGGAATCTCCCTTCGAAGAGGCGCCGCCATCCGGGCGGCTCACCGGAAGAGACGTACGATCGCAGCGGAAATTTGCCGCTGTGATCCAGGCTAGAGCGGTTGCGCCGCGACTGGAGTAGAATCCGCCGCCTCGAAAACCGTCCGAAGGAAAATTCCGATGACCTCCCGTCTGCTGCCCGCCCTGTTGCTCTCGTCCGCATTCGCCGTCCTGGCCGGCTGCTCCACCCCGACCATCGTCACCCTCAACGATGGCCGCGAGATCCAGGCGGTGGATACCCCGCGCTATGATCGTAGTTCCGGCTTCTACGAACTGGAGCAACTGGACGGCAAGCGCACCCGCGTCAACAAGGACCAGGTGCGCAGCATCAAGGACATGTAATCCCCCGGACCCGCCATCCGCGCGGTGGCGCACTCCAGGGAAGGAGTCGAACCATGCGATCCGACCTGCACGAGGCCAACCGGCTGTCGTGGAACGCCGCCACCCGGGCGCACAACAGCCACAAGGCCGACCAGGCCGCTTTCTTCCGCAACGGCGGTTCCACGCTCTATCCCGAGGAACTGCAACTGCTCGGCCATCTCGACGGCCTGCGCCTGCTGCATCTGCAATGCAACGCCGGACAGGACAGCCTGAGCCTGGCGCGCCTTGGCGCCCGCGTCACCGGGGTCGACATCGCCGACAGCGCCATCGACTTCGCCCGCCAGCTGTCCCGCGACAGCGGCATCGCCGCCGACTTCCAGCGCGACGACATCCTCCGCTGGCTGCCCGTCGCCGCCACCCGCGGCGAACGCTTCGAACGGGTCTTCGCCTCCTACGGCACGCTGGTCTGGCTCTCCGACCTCAAGCGCTGGGCCGACGGCATCGCCCAGGTACTGGTTCCCGGCGGGCGCTTCGTCCTGGTGGAGTTCCATCCTTTCGCCCTGTACTTCGACCCACACTGGCAACCGGCCTACGACTACTTCAGCCGCGAGCCGATCGCCGAGAGCGGCGTCAGCGACTATGTCGCCGAGTCCGGCGCCAGCCTGGCGCCCTCCGGCTACCGCGCCGGCGTCGAGAACTTCAGCAACCCTCATCCCAGCTACGAGTTCCAGTGGGGCCTGGCCGATGTGATCGGCGCCCTGCTCGGCGCCGGCCTGCAACTCGAACGGCTGGAGGAATACCCCTACGCCAACGGCTGGGCCGGCTTCGACGGCATGCGCGACGGCGGCGGCGGACGCATGCTGCCGCCCGCCGATCGTCCGCGCCTGCCGCTGATGTACGGCCTCAGCGCAAGGAAACCACGATGACCGAAGAACGCCTGCTGCGCCGCGACGAAATCCCCCTGGTCTGGGAGATCGACCGCAGCGAAGTGATCGAACACCTGTATTCCGTCGAGGCCGGCCAACTGGTGCTGCGCCCCGAGTTCTACGACATGCGCGGCTGGCCGGAGGGCGAGGCCGAGCATTACACGCCGATCCTGCTCGACTGCTTCGACCGCGGCGGCTGGTTCCTCGGCCTGTTCGACCAGGGCCGCCTGATCGGCGCAGTAGTCCTCGACCCGCGCCGCCTCGGCCCCGAGCGCGACTGGCTGCAACTGAAGTTCCTCCACCTCAGCCACGCCTACCGCCGCCGCGGCCTCGGCGCCCACCTCTTCCACCTCGCCGCCACCCAGGCCCGCCACCTCGGCGCCAGCGCGCTCTACGTTTCGGCTACGCCGTCGCAGAACACGGTGGATTTTTATACGAGACTCGGATGCCGGCTGTGCATAGAGCCGGATGAGGAGTTGTATCGGTTGGAGCCGGAGGATGTTCATCTGGTGTTCAATCTATAGTGATGCTGAGTCTCGTTGATAATCAGCAGTGCAAATAGACTTCAAGGAATGGAAATGTACAAAGCTCTCGCTTTTCTCCTGTTAAATACATTCATCGCCGTAGTGCATGCGGAGGAAGGCTGGGAGCTTTCAGTTTCAGGACCAGCCCCTGGACAACCTGGACACGTGCCATATCCAGATAGGCGACAACCCTCGCTCGAAGCCGCTTGCGCGGCCAGCGACAGGTACTATATAGATAGCAATCTGAAGGGTGGTCACGTAGTTCTAGGGTACATCAGCAGAAAAACACTTATAGATGCCCGATACAATTCATTTTTTTGCAGCATCAGCATATTCAGAAAGTCTCCGCTAGCAGCTACATCCGGCACTGCTACCTACGGAAATCCTAACTGGTGGGGGGCCTCCGGCACGGCTGTAAACGTTACTCAGGCTCCTCCAACTGGCTGCCCATACAACCTTTTCAATGGCCGGTACGAGTGCCCCACTGACGTCTCCGATCGAAAGAACGCGGGAATCCCCAACGAAAACGGATGCCAAGGCCCCTCATCTTTCCAGGGAAACCCTATAAATGCCAGTATCGGCAATAAATTTCAACGTGAAACCGATATAGATCCGTCGCACTCCCCTCTCCAGTTCGAGAGATACTACAACAGCGTTACCGGAATGTGGACGAACACCTTCCAGGAAGGCTTAAAAATAGTAGGCGAAAATATTTCCCTATCTCTACCCGATGGTCGTCAGGAACTATTCAGGCTGACTGACGGCGCAATATCGTCCGACGCAACGACGGGTACACTTTCAAAAGACCAGGCAGGCTGGAGGTATGACTATAGGGACGGAACCAGCTCACTTTTCGATGTCCAGGGCCGGCTTATCCAGAGGAAAGTCAGGGGGCAGGTCATCACGATAACCTATCCGAACCTCTCCACCACCAAGGCTAAAGATGGGTTCGGAAACACCCTAACCGTTTCCTGGAACGCAACGAAACAACCCTACCTCGTCGATTACAACGGTTCCCTGAAAGTGGAATATCTATATGACGGGGGCGCCAGGCTGGTTTCGAAGAAAACCACGTCCCAAGGACTCAACCGCACCCGGAAGTATCTCTATGCTGACAGTGGCAATGCCGGGTTAATGGTTGGAATCATCGACGAACAAGGCACGCGTTACGCCACCTGGACCTACGACGACCAAGGCCGCGCCATCTCCAGCGAACACGCCAACGGCGCCGAAAAGGTCTCCCTCGCCTACAACGATGACGGCTCCACCACCGTCACCAACGAATACGGCAAGCAGGCCACCTACCGCTTCCAGGTGATCCAGGGCATCAAGCGCATCGTCGCCATCGAAGGGCAACCCTCGCCCAACTGCCCCAGCAGCAATTCCACCTTCACCTACGATGACCAGGGCCTGCTCACCAGCAAACGCGACAACAACGGCAACCTGACCACCTACCAGTACAACGCCCGCGGTCTGGAAACCTCGCGCACCGAGGCCGCCGGCACTGCGCAGGCGCGCACCATCACAACCGACTGGCACCCGACCCTGTTCCTCCCGGTGCAGGTCAGCGAGCCCGGCCGGATCACCCGCTACCAGTACGACGCCGAGGGACGCAGAACCAGTGAAGGAATCATGGCGAACCAATGAAGACTTCTTTTCGGTATGCGAGACGAACCAGCAGTGACCTTAAACTAAAACAAGCTTACTCCAAAAGAAATTGACATGACGAAACCTCCTCTAGACTCAGAGCCACCTCGCACCTACTCAAGCCTTGTCTTGTGCATAGCTGCCGCTTTTTCGACAATGACATACGCATCTCCCGGCGCAATTCTTGAACCAAAAAAGAAATATAAATTCGCCAACGACATCTACCTTCCCATCATCGAAGAAACATTAACAAAAGTAATACTAAAGATAAACGAAAAACAAGAAGAAACATTCAAGCAATGTACAAGCAAAGCAGTATATAGCTGTACCAAGTTCATCATCACCCATGCAGAAGGCAGTGAGATATTCGGAAAAACCAATGGAGAATACAATAGCCATTCACTAATAAGACACTCCATTAGTCAAAGCATAAATGCTGCCGGCATCGTAACTATTAGCCCACCAGCCCCAGCAGGCTCCCTGGGCACTCAAACAGTATGGACATGCCCCGAAGATTATTGGCCTAGATCTGAGACTATCGCTCCCAAGCAGATCAGGAAAACTTGCGTTATCAAAACACAGCCCGCCAAGAACAAAGGTCCTTCTGATATATCTTGCCCATCGCCGTACGGAGGAAACCCTATAAATTTCGCTATTGGCAATAAATATCAGGAAGAAATAGATCTGCGGGGCGGTAGAGGGAACGCCCTGATCCTCAGCCGAAATTACAACAGTCTTGATGGCTACTGGCGGCACAACTTCTCCATGCGTTTGGACATTGACCTACCGAGGAGTACCATCTATCTCACCAGAGAGACCGGCAGGCTAAATATTTTCAGCCTGAACAACGGAACTATTACGGCAGAAGCAACCGAACTGGGCAGCCTGATCAAGCTAGACAATCGCTGGATATATTCCGCGAAAAACAACGACCAGTTCATTTTCAACGACAGGGGTGCTCTGATACGACAGAACCTACAGTCGGGAGTACAGCGCAGCATCTCCTATAGTCAGAACAAGCTCTTCGTGACAGACAACTTCGGAAACTCTCTTGAACTCACTCAAGACGAGAACAACCAGCCACTTGGTTTCCGATCAAGCTCTGTTGAAGGGCGTTACGACTACAGTACGAGTGGGCAGTTGATCAAGTCCCAAATCACCTTGAATGGCATGAGCAAAACACGTCTCTATCATTACGAGGACGAGCACAATCCTCGACTACTAACCGGCCTCACCGATGAACGCGGCATACGATTCGCGACTTGGTCCTACGACGATCAAGGCAGAGCTATCTCGAGCGAACATGCCGGCGGCATGGAGAAGATTCAAATCGTCTACAACAATGATGGTTCGACTACCGTTACCAACGAACTGGGCAAAGTGACCCGTTATCGATTCCAAAACCTACAGGGTCTCCAACGTATCATCGCGATAATTGGCGAGCCTTCGGTCGACTGCCCCAGTAGCAACTCATCCTTCACCTATACCAGCCGCGGTCAACTGGCCAGCAAACGCGACAACAACGGCAACCTGACCACTTACCAGTACAACGCCCGTGGTCTGGAAACCTCGCGCACCGAGGCCGCCGGCACCCCGCAGGCGCGCACCATCACAACCGACTGGCACCCGACCCTGTTCCTCCCGGTGCAGGTCAGCGAGCCCGGCCGGATCACCCGCTACCAGTACGACGCCGAGGGACGCAAGACCGGCGAGACCGTCACCACCCGCTGACAAGGACGACACCCATGCGCATCCCCCCATACTTCCCCCGCCTCGGCGCCCTCGCCCTGGCCTGCGCCCTCGCCCTGCCCGCGCAGGCGGCCGAGCGCGCCTGGAGCTACAGCTACAACGCCCTCGGCCTGATCGAGCGCGCCGACGGTCCGCGCACCGATGTGCAGGACGTCACCCTCTATGCCTACGACAGTCGCGGCAACCTGACCCAAGTGACCAACGCCCTCGGCCAGGTCACCCGCCTCGGCGACTATGACGAGCGCGGCAAGCCCGGCAGCATCACCGATGCCAACGGCGTCACCAGCAGCCTCGCCTACACCGGCGTCGACGGCTGGCTGGCCTCCGTCAGCACCGCCGGCAGCACCACCCGCTTCGACTACGACGCGGTCGGCCAGATCACCCGCGTCACTCGTGGCGACGGCAGTTGGCTGAGCTATGAATACGACGACGCACGGCGGCTGGTGGCGATCGGCAACAACCTCGGCGAACGCCTCGAATACGACGTCGACACCAAGGGCAATCGCACCGCCCAGCGCATCAAGGACGCCAGCGGCAGCCTGGTGCGCCAGCAGCAATGGGCCTACGACGAGCTTGGCCGGCTGCTCCGTGCGGTCGGCGCCGGCGGCCAGACACGCAGCTTCGCCTACGACCTCAACGACAATCCGGTCGGCGAAACCAACCCGCGCCAGTTCGCCCACAGCCAGGCCTTCGACGCCCTCGACCGGCTGGTCGGCCAGAGCGATCCCCTCGGCGGCAAGACCCAACTCGCCTACGACGCCCAGGACAACCTCACCGAGGTCAAGGACCCGCGCGGCGTCACCACCCGCTACGAATACGACGGCCTCGGCAACCTGACCCGACTGGTCAGCCCGGACAGCGGCACCACCACCTTCGAGCACGACGCCGCCGGCAACGTCATCCGCCGCACCGACGCTCGCGGTACGGTCACCGAGTATCGCTACGACGCCCTCAATCGCCTGATCGAGCGCCACTCGCCGAGCGACCCGAGCCTCGACGTACAGTACCGCTACGACCTCACCGCCGATGGCAACAAGGGCATCGGCCGCCTGGGCGCCATCGAAGGTGCCCGCGACAGCCTGGTGTACCGCTACGACGAGCGCGGCAACCTGGTCGAGCAGGTACGCAGCATCCGCCTCGACCAGCAGACCCTGCTCGACCGCGTGACCTACCGCTACGACGCGGCCAACCAACTGCTGGAGATCGGCTACCCCTCCGGCCTCGCCATCGGCTACCCGCGCAATGCCGGCGGCCAGGTCGCCAGCGTGACCCTGGCAGTGGGCGACAAGGCACCGAGCACCCTGGTCGGGCAGATCGCCTACCTGCCCTTCGGCCCGCTGCAGCGCCTGACCTGGGGCAACGGCATCGCCCTCAGCCGCGAGTACGACCAGGACTACCAACTGCTGCGGCAGAAGGTCGGCCCCTGGCAGAGCGACTACCAGCACGATGCCAATGGCAATATCCAGCAGCACCGCCACAGCCTCTGGGGCACCCTGGACTACCAGTACGACCCGCTGGACCGCCTGACCGAGGAACGCGGCGTCCAGGGCGGGCGCAGCTACGCCTACGACGCGGTCGGCAACCGCACCCAACGCAGCGACAACCCGGCCTCAGGCGGCACCGCCAGCAGCCAGGACTACCAGTACGCGCCCGACAGCAACCGATTGACCGCCATCGGCGCGCAAGCGGTGACCAGCGACGCCGCCGGCAACCTCACCCAGGACCGCGCCGCGCGCAAACTGGCCTACGACGCCCAGGGCCGCCTGCAAAGCGTCAGCCTCGACGGCCAGCAGGTCGCCGAATACCGCTACAACGCCCTCGGCCAGCGCATCGTCAAGCTCACCCCCGAGAGCGTCACCACCTACCTCTACGGTCCCGACGGCCAGTTGCTCGGCGAAGCCGAACACAACGGCAGCGGCCGGAAACTGCGAGCCCAGTACTATCTGTGGCTGGACAGCCTGCCGCTGGCCACCATCGACGCCGACTACGACGCCCAGGGCAAGGTCGGCAACCCGACCCTGCTCTACCTTCATGGCGACCACCTCGACACCCCGCGCCTGGCCACCGACGCCAGCGGCCAGATCGCCTGGCAGTGGCAGTCCGACGCCTTCGGCCGCGGCGAAGCGCTGAGCCAGGGCAGCACCCAGATCAACCTGCGCTTCCCCGGGCAGTACTACGATGCGGAGAGCGGGCTGCACTACAACTACTTCCGCGACTATGATCCGGAGACTGGGCGGTATGTGGAGAGTGATCCTGTAGAAACTCTAAGAAAGCTAAACAACCCTGAAATGACATTTTTAAATTCTGGCGAGAGCATGCTGCAAGCCACTCCGTATTGGGAACATGGATTCACGCCGAATCATAACTACACATACTCCGATAACAATCCAACTGCAAAAAGCGACAAGCATGGTCTTTCACCAAACCCTACGGACAACTTGATCTACACACCTGACACCAACTGCACATGTACATTAGAGTGCAAGAAAAAATTTACTGGAAATGGAAAGTCTTTCCTTGTGGGAGCTCTATGTAGCAAAGCCACCACCCCGTTCTTTGGGGGAGTAGTATGCAATAGCACAATAGTAATGATCTGCGGAGCATCTTGCAGCCAAGAGTGCAATAGAGCACCAAGCTGCGAAAAAGAAGGAAGCGGCAATGAGTAGCCTCTACAACATAATAGCAGTTCTGTGCGCCATCACACTGGTAGTATTAGAGCTAAAAAGAACAACATTCATAAGAACTTTAAAGAAAGAAGAGCCAAACGCCTGGGAGAAGCTTGGCAGGCCATCAGGGTATTTCTTATCCTATCTAGTAAAAATAGACGGATTCAAGCTTGAGAAATTTATATTCCGAAAGCAATACAATGCCTTGGAAAATAACGAAATCAGAAAAATAGGGAGGCAACTCCTCTACCTGCAATCAACTTTCCTCACCTTAATTATTGCACTCATCGCCTTGATGATTTTACAGTTTACAATAAAAAACTGAGAAAGCTCTAAAGATAATCTTCTGGGAAAGGGCGGGAAAAGGGGACAGATTTATTTTTACTACCATAATCTCAGCAACCGCCCACGCCAAACCACTCAAAGCGAATAACTCGCTAAACCAATCGCCCTTACCTAGGGCATCGCGGAGCCTCTTCACGGTGTCTGCACTGGAGCCTCTCTGCTCAGAGAATTAGCGGGGAAAAGGGGACAGATTTATTTTCCCTACTCTAGTTCTGGCTAGTGCTTATATTCCTCATCCCCACTGTATAATACCGCTGCCGATCTTACCCATACTGAACCACGTGAAGCGGATAGTTCAGTAAAACCACTCGCCTCTGCCTAGGCATCGCGGAGCCTCCTTACGTCGTCTGCACTGGAGTCTCCCTGCTCAGAAATTAGGGTAGGGAAAACAAATATGCCCCCTTTATTCTTAAAAATATCCCCCGTATGGGCCGGGGCGTTGGGCAATTACGAAGCGAGAGCGGTGATAGTGCGCAAAGGAAACCCCAGCTCATAAGCTGGGGTTTTTGCTTGTAACTTCAGGAAAGGCTCGGCGGATGTGCTCTGTCAGATCAATGATATCTTCATAGGCAATCGACCCGAATTCCGGCTCGTATTTAGCCATATATTGATTAGGGGCTAAATCTAACGCACGAGCAAGATCCCAGACTTCTAATAAGCGGCTCGGCACTATGCCCCAATTTGTTCCAGGAAGATCAACCCTCTTATGCTCATCAAGAACCCACTTAACTCTCCCCTGATAGCTTTCTATAGCCACTCGCAGGCGCGAAATTATGGCGGGATCTTCCTGTATGAATCTAAACCAAACCCTAGGAGGATGTGAGGACTGATCTTTAATCACCCACTCCCCACGCTCTTTATTGATAAATTGGCTATTTACACATTTTCGCCATTCAGTTTCACCGAGAGCCTCGATTAACTCGAGCAAGGAGCTACTTTCTCTTTTGATTTCAGGAGTATTCATCGCAACCCCTGCAACTTATCAGAAATAGTGACCCCATCAGGATTCATGCCTTTTATATGCTGTTCCCAGTCGCCTTTAGGTATTGGCTGAGATGACAGCCGAGGGTCATACACGTACCGCCCATCTGTATAGACTTGGTGATAAGCTTGCCCTGGGACTTCGTTACCATTCTCATACAAATTTAGGTTACTCCGCTGAGTTGGCCTAACCTCAATAACTTTCCCCTTCCCGCCTGCTGCCGCAAGCAACTTACTCGCAATTTCTGAACAGTCTGTACCATCACAAGCCGTCATTCCTTTAATGCGCGGGCTTTCCATCGCATCCACTACAGCTTTGTTTGGTGGGAACTCCGGATTAACTGGACGGAACGGATGTTCCATTCCTGGTGGAATGAACTCATCGGCCACTTTTCCGGCAGTCGCAGTCCCTTTTGCACCCCCACCCAGCCGACCCAAGTCCCCCACTGCCCCGAGCTGCGAACTCATACTACCGGAAACAGGTGACTCCGCAATCGCGTTGACCAGGTTCTTGGCTGCTGTTGGCAGCTTGGCGGTTATCTGCGCGCCACCTTTCACTGCCGTCAGAACGCCAACAAGTTCCGCAGCGAAGCTACCGCCCTCGACACCAGCTGTGACCGAACCTTGCCAGCCGGCATCCTCGTATGTATGCCTAGATCAAGAATGCGGCGCGCTCCTCCAGCCCCTTCAGGTAGTTATCGCCAAATTGCTGCCGGAACTCTGGCGAAGTGGCCAACTGCTCCAGAGCTGCATAGGTTTCCCTCCAGCTCTTGACCAACTCATAAACACCGAAAAATAAATCTGCCCCCTTTATCCTTCTTTTATTAAGAAAAAATCTTAATTGAGAAGCTCCTTACTGACGTCACCTGTTAGGAAGAATTCTTCAAATATATTTTTCAGTATAGAAAATTCATCGCATATCAAGACGCCATCCCAAACATCCCCCAACACTTCGAAGGGTATGCCTTGCAGCTTTAAATTTCTATAAGATCGAACAATATAGTCCACCCCATCGTCTTCCCCCAAAGAGACGACATACTTTCCGCCTTCAGACTGTACTTGTAGCGACTGCGGCCCCACAGCCGTCTTGGAAATAAGTTCAAGAGTGACCGAACCTTTACCCTCTCTGATTAGCTCTAGATAAGAGAGGACATCATCCCAAGAGGGAAATCTATTCCTTCCCCCCTTAGCTTGAGCACCCACGCCAAAAACCCAAGACAGCGAGAAAGCAGCCATCATTCAAGCTCCCTCAAAGACCGCATACCAGGCTTCCAATATAGAGTTCTTCCTGTAGTCACTTCGTTTATCTGTAGAGAGTTCAAACCAGCCTTTTCTACCGCTGCCGCGATATCACCACGGCAATAGCTGCAAACAGCTTTACCTTCAACCTTCAAGGCCATATCTGCACCAGTGGTTTTCCCTGCATTATATGCTTGCTGAATAATTCCAATTTCGGCATGAGCATCCGCCATATTTCCATTCGGGTGAGGTTTTCCATTAGCCGCAATCTTTGCATCCACTAAGAAAAAAGGGGACAGATTTATTTTCCCTGCTCTAATCTCGGCCGCCCTTGCCCACGCCGCTCTATTCTCACCCCGGCTACCCGCTCGATCTCGTCCACGAACCGTTGATTGCCCGTCAGTTGTCCACGCTGAACCGCCTCGCGAATCAGCCTCAATTCCTCGGACGGTATCGCCTCTTTCATGAACGTTACGTATCGCCGATATCGCTCTTCGGCCGTCTGACCTAGCTCAATGAAGCAGGGATCCATATCCAACCAGTTTGGCTCCTTCAACCAATCCGCCCGCGCCCATAACTTGACCAGGGATAGGCCGCCACATCGTCCACCATCCGCGCCCGAACAGGGTTCAGTTCGATGTACCGGCAACACGCCAGCAGGTAAGCATCGCTCTGTACGACACTCGATTTATAGCGACTTTCCCACAACGTTCCGGAACGGCCCTCCAAGCGATTCCGATATCGTGTCGTGCGCGCCGCCAGCGTTTTCATCAGTTGCGCCAAGCCAGACAGCGAATCACCAGGCGCCAAGAGCAGATGGACATGGTTGGTCATCAGGCAAAATGCGTAGACCTTGATACCAAAGGCATCCTTGAGGTCCCGTAGATCGGAGAGGTAACGCTGGTAGTCCTCGTCCTCGGCGAATACCACTTGCCGATTGTGTCCCCGCTGGACCACGTAAAGCGGATAGTTCAGTAAAACCACTCGCCTCTGCCTAGGCATCGCGGAGCCTCCTTACGGCGTCTGCGCTGGAGCCTCCCTGCTTAGAAAATTAGAGTAGGAAAAATAAATCTGTCCCCTTTATGCTCTGTCCCCTTTATGCTCTAACGACCCAATAAGGGTCTGACTCGCTGTATGGCTGACCAAACAATTCTTTCACAAGCACCTCCTTTACTTCGGGTGGAAATTTGTCACCGTTCCTGTGAACTTATCTAAATAAACCCTAAAAGTGACACCCCCGGCAACAGAGTCATATTGACTCAGCCCTTTAGATAGCGCGTCCTTATAGCCGCCAGCTGCGGCCTGCTGCCCTAGATCAAGGATTCCCTGATCAGTAAATATTTTGATCGGAAAAGGGGACAGGTTTATTTTCCCTACTCTAATTCTGACTAGTGCTTACTCCTCACCCCCACTGTATAATACCACTGCCGATCTTACCCATACTGAACCACGTGAAGCGGATAGTTCAGTAAAACCTCTCGCATCTGCCTAGGCATAGCGGAGCCTCCTTGCTCAGAGAATTAGAGCAGGGAAAATAAATCTACCCCTTTATTCGCCCCTTTACTCGAGTGAAATAAGAACCTCCGGCTAGACCGGGAATCTCTTTGAGTAACGCTCCTCCAATTTTTTAGCCGAACTTAGAACACTATCCCTCTCCTCGGGGAAGAAATCAGAATAAACATCGGCTGCAATCTTCATCAAAAAAACATAGTCGAGCACTGGAATACTTGAGGTCTCCACTTCCCCCAAAAAGAAACTGACCTCATTAAACTCTTCAGGATCATCCCAATCCTGATCAAGAGAGTAGAAATGTCCCTCACCCACAGAGAAGCCAACCCCCTTCGAAGCCTCATTTATAAACGCAGGGAAGTTAGTCCTCTTCCTCGTTATAGATGCCTCTATTAGCTCGTATAGGTCTTCATAGTCCAGACCAGTGGAAGCGAATGATTCCTTGAGCTTTTCAAGCCAAGACAAACAAGCCATCATTTTATCCTCGGAGGCATAGTGATGAAGGAATTTGTTATTTCGCCAGTCTTGCTGTTACGTGTCACCTGGAAGTAATAGCCATCAACCTTGATACTAGTTTCCCTCAAGGCCGGATTGGCTTTGAATACAGATTCCGCCTGGACTGCCGCGCGACTAGACATATCAGCCACTTTACTATCTGGCAGAATTTTGGGGTCGTAAGTCGTTTTCGTGGATACAGACTTATACCCACCAATAAATTCGCCCTTAGTGTTAGCTCTAGGCAACTGATAGCTGTACTCAACAATCCCAGGGAAACGAGCATCTGTGATTTTATTGGAAACCTTCGCACCGGTTATTTCAACCGACTCTAAGGAAAAAGGGGACAGATTTATTTTTACTACTATAATTTCAGCAACCGCCCACGCCAACCCCCTCAAAGCGAATAACTCGCTAAACCAATCGCCCTTACCTAGGGCATCGCGGAGCCTCCTTACGGTGTCTGCACTGGAGCCTCTCTGCTCAGAGAATTAGAGTAGGGAAAATAAATCTGTCCCCTTTATGCTGTAAATTTTCTGCTTGAGAGCTAAGAAACGTAACAACCCCGCCGAGTTCAGGAAGTTTTTGAACTCCTTTTGCACCAACTAATCATTACTGAGCAAAGAGTTCCTTGCCAACCTCAGAGACTCCAGAAAATCATCCAGTGGAACTCGTAAAACTGCATCCTTCAAGTCTGCAAATATCTCCAGCTCTAAGTTTTCTTTACCTTTATCTTGGTTGATCTGAGCAACTGGCTCACCTTTGTACTGAACCTCGGTCGTGAGATGCTCGTATCGTACATCACTAGAGCGCAGAATTTCAAAATCGGGATTTCGTTCGAGTTTCATAATCACAGTTTCGGATCAAGGAATGTAGAGAAGGAGCCATCACTGTTATAGCGTATGCCCCGACCATCAGGAACTCGAATTTCAAGCCCTCCTCGACTAAGGTTTGTGTACACAGCTTTCGGATCAGTGACTATTTCATCAACAATCTTCTGAGCCACTGAATTTTGATTTTCAATTCCGCCAGTAAGCTTTGGAAATGTTCCTGTCGCTCTTTGCCCGGATGCGTGTTTGGTAAGGGCTCTAGCAGCCTTAGTCAAACCTTCCTTGTTGATTGGTTCAGTTGCAGCAGCAACAAGGTCATTAGCAGTGCGTCCACCAAAATTCTGAAGAGCCGTTGCTGATCCTTTTGGCCCCCCACCCAGCTTACCCAAGTCCCCCACTGCCCCGAGCTGCGAACTCATACTACCGGAAACAGGTGACTCCGCAATCGCGTTGACCAGGTTCTTGGCTGCTGTTGGCAGCTTGGCGGTTATCTGCGCGCCACCTTTCACTGCCGTCAGAACGCCAACAAGTTCCGCAGCGAACCTACCGCCCTCGACACCAGCTGTGACCGAACCTTGCCAGCCGGCATCCTCGTATGCCTGGGTCAAGAATGCGGCGCGCTCCTCCAGCCCCTTCAGGTAGTTATCGCCAAACTGCTGCCGGAACTCTGGCGAAGTGGCCAACTGCTCCAGAGCTGCATAGGTTTCCCTCCAGTTCTTGACCAGCTCATAAACACCCACTGCGGTTTCAGCTGTCGAAAGACCGATGCCTCCTCCAACACCTACGACGATACCGACATCCTGCTGGGCCGAAATAATTGCCCATTTGGCTTCTATTCCGGTTTTGCAGAGCTGTTTGTCCTTGCAGCCATCGACCTCCTGCCGCTTCTTCTCCTCCTGCCAATGACTGAGGTAGTTGTGTTGGGTGGCATTCCCCGCCACCCAGGCTCCCGTCTGCAAGCTCTTGGCGTCCGCATCGCCCTGCGTCGAAGCTGCCAGCACGCCGATCAACTGCGGACTCATGGTCAGCAGGCCCTTCTTCTCCAGGCAACGCATACGTTGCCCCGGCGAGCGACCCGCCAGGGATGGCGGGGCCGGAGGTTCAGGACTCTGCGGAAGTAGCGAAAGGGAGGTCAGTGCTCTTCTTTTAAAATCGAAAAAGTAAATTATTAAAGAACAGGGAATTACTGAACGGGGAAAATCTATCTACCTTTTAGTTCTAGAGCAGTGAAAATAAATCCGTCCCCTTTATGCTTGTCCCCTTTATGCTTCTACACTTTTGCATCTTATGCCGATTGCAAAAATCTATACTTCCAATAATCCATACCCTCTAAAACCCAATACCTCTCCCTATCGGGCACTAAATGGCAAAAATCCGAACACTTAGCAAGCCAGTCTGAGTAAGCCAATTCTTCATGCGCCCGATTACAGTCCATATGCATGTAAATTTTGCGATCGAAATTCACATAGAACATTGGAAGCCTAGAGGCAACAGTATTAGCATCATGAAAGTAGCTTGCACTCAACTCAACACCAGAAAGATAGTAATCTTCAATTCTTCCATGCAAAGACTCGCTCAAATCAAGCCCGCACACAAACATATCTTTTAGGTCTTGCCGCGATAACACCCACCGCTCCTCCGCCCTCAAATATTTCAAAAAATTCTCAGCAGTAAGTTTAAGAACCCCACCTCTAAACGTCATGCATGCCGACGCATATTGCTCCTGAGTTATATGACCCTTATCAAGGTATGCACGATAATCCTTCTCCGCATCCAAGCTGAAGTTGAATTTATCATCCACAACCCAGAAGCACGCACCCGAATGAACAAAAAAGCATATATTTTTTTCACCACCCCACAAATCATCAGCTAACAGTTGCCACTGAGTCATCTCCCAAACTCCTTCAAAAACTCGTCATGAGAGTATAAGCGCGCATTGCTTGAGTGCTTTTCAAGTAACGACTCCCACATCTTGGGCAGCTCTAAAGCAACGCCTGGTTGGCTCGGATCTACAATTTTGGGTGCCGACGGATCTCGTGGAACGCCCGGAACTGGGCGCTGAGGTATCGCACTATCCATTATCTGCTTATGAAGACCTGCATCTACCTCAAACACTACTACCGACCCGTCCGGACGCTTGTTAGTTAAGAAGTAGCTCGCATGATCAGCACTCCCCACACTGACACAAAGCTGCCCAGAGCATCCAGGGTTAATTTTAATACTGCCATCGGTATTCACAGTAATTCGATTTTGGCTCGTTGCTGCACCGGAGCCACCGCCTTCGACTCTAAAATACGTTTCAGTCTTAGGAGTCGCTCCTTTTGCCCCCCCACCCAGCCGACCCAAGTCCCCCACTGCCCCGAGCTGCGAACTCATACTACCGGAAACAGGTGACTCCGCAATCGCGTTGACCAGGTTCTTGGCTGCTGTTGGCAGCTTGGCGGTTATCTGCGCGCCACCTTTCACTGCCGTCAGAACGCCAACAAGTTCCGCAGCGAACCTACCGCCCTCGACACCAGCTGTGACCGAACCTTGCCAGCCGGCATCCTCGTATGCCTGGGTCAAGAATGCGGCGCGCTCTTCCAGCCCCTTCAGGTAGTTATCGCCAAATTGCTGCCGGAATTCTGGCGATGTGGCCAACTGCTCCAGAGCTGCATAGGTTTCCCTCCAGTTCTTGACCAGCTCATAAACACCCACTGCGGTTTCAGCTGTCGAAAGACCGATGCCTCCTCCAACACCTACGACGATACCGACATCCTGCTGGGCCGAAATAATTGCCCATTTGGCTTCTATTCCGGTTTTGCAGAGCTGTTTGTCCTTGCAGCCATCGACCTCCTGCCGCTTCTTCTCCTCCTGCCAATGACTGAGGTAGTTGTGTTGGGTGGCATTCCCCGCCACCCAGGCCCCCGTCTGCAAGCTCTTGGCGTCCGCATCGCCCTGCGTCGAAGCCGCCAGCATGCCGATCAACTGCGAACTCATGGTCAGCAGGCCCTTCTTGTCATCGATGGGCAGGCTGGCGTATTGCTTGGCGAGGCTATCCACCAGCGCCTCGTTGACTCCCGCAGCCAGGGCTCCGGTACGGAAATCGCCACCGACCGCTTCGGCGGCCAGACCTCCCATCAGGGCGTGCAAGCCGATCTTGCCGAGGCTGCCGTCGTCCAGCACACCATGGGTGGTGTCGCCAATCAGCTTGAAGCCGTAGGCCGCAAAGGCATTTGCCAGGCTGTTTTGCAACGCATCGCCCAGGCTGCCCTTGCCGCCCAGCGCTCGGTCCAACAGCACCGAAGTGCCATTCTGCAGCAACTGGTTCGAGGTGAACTGGCCCACACCTTGCCAGGTGCCCAACCCTGCGGCGGGCGCCACGGCCCCGGTGTTCGGTAGAGCGGTCGAGGTGCCGGTCTGGGTCGAGGTCCATTTGTCGTAGACGCCGGCAGTCAGCCCCGCAGTCGTGCCAGCGACTACATAGCCCCTCAGCGCATCGCTGGAGGTCACGTCCTTGACGACATCCCCCAGGTTTCCCCGGTTGTTGATGGTGCTGATCGCTCCATTGCTGGCCATGCCCATAGCCACGGCAGTTCCAGCGGCATTCGCCCAGCCGGCGGCAGCTGTTCCTACTGCTGTACCGGCCTGGACCATTGCAGTGCTACCGGCAGCAGCCATCATGCTTCCTGAGCCCGCCCCCACACCCGCCATCGATCCCAATGCCGCACTCGCCGCACCCGCCGTGAAGTAAGTCACGACAATCGCTATCGCCAACTGCGCGCCGACGCCCAGCCCGGAGTTGCTGTACTTCCAGCTGTCATGCAGTTCCTGCACGCGCCGCCAATCCACATCGCCGCGCTGCTCCATCTGCTTCAACCAGGCCAGTTGCGGATCCGCCTGCACCATCGCGTCGATGGTCTGGCTCACGGTCTTCTGGTCGATGTGCTTGAGGTCGATCTTCAGGCCTTCCACGGCCTTGATCGCCAGGTTGCCCTGGGCGACGAGCTGGCTCTGGCGTACGGTTTCGTCGGTCTGGCCCTTGCCCTTCGACGACTGCCACGCCAGGTCGCCCTTGCTCTTCTCGTGGCTCTCCTGGTGCAGGTCCTTCACCGCGTCGAAGGTCACCGCGCCGCCACTGACGATGGCCAGGTCGTTGCCCGATTCCAGCTTCGCGCCCTGGTAAGTCTGGTCGCCGCCACTGAGCAGGGTGAGGTCGCCGCCGCTGGATATTTGGCTGCCCACTGCCGTCACATCGGTGATTTCGTCGCGCCGGGTCTTCTTGCTACCGAAGCTGCCTTTGCTCTTCTTGTCGTAGAGGTAGTAACTGCTGTCGTTGGCGGCCAGCAGCTCCAGCTTGTCGCCGGCCACCAGGTAGGCTTCGTCGCCGGCGCTGGCCTGGCTCGCGACCAGCCGCAGGTCCTGTCCGGCATTGATCGCCAGGTCGCCGCCAGCGTCCACGCGAGTGGCCTGCTGGGTGATCTTGTCGTCCTGGAAAGTGACCTTCTTGGTCTTGCCATAGGCATGCTCTTCGTTGGCAGCCGCGACCAGGCCCACATCGCGACCCGCCTCGAATGTCACGTCGCGACGAGCGTCGATGCGGCTGCCCGCGACGCTGATATCGCGTCCGGCGCTGACGCTGATATCGCGCCCCGCCACGACCTCGGCGCCCATCTGGGTCGTCTGGGTCTGGTATGCCTGGCTTCCTGCCGTCCAGCCCCGCTCCGCTACCGCAGCCGAAACCAGGACATCCCTGCCGCCTTGCAAGGCGAGGTCGCCCTTGCTGTCGATGACACCGCCAATATTGGCTACATCGCGTCCTGCCGAAACGGTCAGCTTCTGCGCAGCCTCGATACGCGCGGCGCTATCGGCAAATGCCTCAGTGGTACCGGTTCCCCTGTAGGAGGACTGGTGCTGGGTCACCGTCCGTTCATTGATGACGTCTCCGGTAAGGGCGGAGAGGCTTACCTCGCGCCCGGCAATGATGCCGCCCTGGTCATTGCGGATGGAGCCGCTGGCCAGCAGGTCGAGGCGGTTGCCGGCCTCGATCAGGCCGCTGTTGTCGATGTTGCCGGCTGTCGCGCTGAGGTCGTTCTGCGCGCGCAGGGTACCGGCGTTCCTCAGGTCCCCGCCGGTGATCAGGTTCACGTCGCGCCCCTGGATCAGCGCGCCGTTCGGGCCCAACCGCCCCTCGGCCTGGGCCAGGTAGACCACGGGGGCGAGGACCTTCTCGCCATTCACCTCGACTTCTTCCAGCCAAACGATGTCGTGGGTCAGCGCGGCCACCTGGGCGGCGCTGAGGGTGACGCCAGGGGTCAGTCCCAATACGTCCTTGCTGGCGATGGCGTTGTCCATCAGATAGCGGAACATCGCTTCGTCGCTGTTCAATCCGGCGATGAAGCGCTGCCCCGTACGCTGGACGATCGCTTCGCGTACCAGGCGCTGCTCGTATAGACCGTCGCCCAGGCGCTTCTTGCTGTCATCCGGATTGATACCCAGGCCACCGAGCAGGTAGTCCGAGTTAAGGAACTGCTTCAGCTCGGTGAGCGCCGGGTTGGTCTCGATCAGATACTTGTGGCTGTTGCTCGGTATGGTATTGCTGGGCACGCCCTCAACGCGCGCAACCGACGGCAGGGTTTGCAGCGCTGGCTGCCCAACCGGAGGCTCGGCAAGAAGGGCACTCCGCTCTTCGAGGCGAGGCAGGCTGCCCTGAGCCCTAACGGCCGAAGGCAGTGCCTGCACCGACGACTGCTCAGCCGGCAGATCGGCAAGGATGCTGCCATTGCCACCTGGACTGGAGACTACCCCCTCTACACGCACTGTCGAAGGCGAGGCCTGGACCGTCGCCTGCGCACCCTGCCAATTGGCGAGAATAGTTCCATTCCCATCGTAACCGGGTACTGTGCCTTGAACACGATCAGCCGCGGGAAGGCTTGAGAACGAGGGGAGACCACCGCGCAGATCGGCGAGGATGACGCCATTGCCGCTGTGACCCGATGCATTGCCCTCGACGAGTCCACTCAGTCCCGTGGTCGCCTGGTGCTCACCGGCCTGGAAACGGCCAGTGTTTCCCCCGTCGCCCGAGATTGGCGCAGAAGCCCGTAGCGCATCGATAGCCTCAGCTACCCGGCCCTGATAGGCGGAACCGGCAAGCGAGGTGACCCGATCATCGCCGACACGACGCGCCTGGGTACTCCAGCCACTTGCGTCACTGCCTGCCTGTGCGGATACAGATACGCCATCGCCGCTCTGGGTGAGATCGCTGGCGGATTTCAGAGCACCACTTGCCTGGTTCACCTGGGCTCCTTGAGACGCCAGGCGGAAGAGCCCATTCTGGCCTTGAGGCAGGCTGAAGCCCGGTAGGGTGAGAGGAGTGATCTGTTGCCTTGCCAAGTCTGGTGGCAGTTGACTGTTCAAGTTGACAATAGTAGATGAGGTATTAGCCGACACTTGTGTATTCAAGGCTATCCCTAGCTCGGACGATACCGGCAGTCCTTCTCGAACGACGCTATTATTTATCTCTTGGCTAGCCGTGATACTGACCTTTCCCGCCGCCTGCACAACGGCATCAGCCACACCTTTCTGTGCACCATCCGAAACAGTAAGAACATCAAAGTAATTGACATTCCTTATTGCATCAGGAAGTGGCACCCTTACACCTTCTGTGTATTTCGCCTCAGGAAATATTCCATAAAAATTACTAGGTGTAATAAAGGTCCAGTAATCTTGCCAACCAATCAACACATGGGTTTCTCGGTTAGCCGTCCCTCCCATTTTCCAACCAGTATAGGCAATCGACTCATTCCAGTTCTCATCCCAATAATGTATGGATCCACCACTGACGGTATTTGGAGCCCCGCCTCTTCTGGAAGGAAGATATTGCGAATCATTCGAAGCATTATATTCCATTACCGAGCGCCAAAAACTCAGAATACTTTTGTCTTCGCGCAGCCAAGGGTGTTCGAAGGATCTCCTTACCGAGTACTTTCCTAATGTAGCGCCCTGATTGGTAAATCTGTCTACACGCACATCGATGTCTTTTGAAGCCGTTACATAGGATGCCGAATTGAGAAAATCTGAGCCCAGCACATAGAGACTCCCTCCTGCAGAAATACTTGCGGATGGAGCATCAGCTTTCAGACTCGACTCGTAATTCTCCAGCAAGACCATGTGGCCGTTACCAGGCGACGTTCTCCGCATCCCGATTGCACTGGAAACAAGCTCAGATGACACCTCAAAAAATTCTTTCTTATTTACGATATTGCTGGCAGAAATCCTGGTATCTCCAGAGCTTTCTATATTCGCCGAGATATTTTCCAGGCTGGCGGCACGGTTGCCGGCATCGTCGCGGGCGATATCCAGCCTGCCGAGGCTGTACACATCCCCGTAGAGGTTGGTGATGTCGCCGGCGCGCAGGGTCATGTCGGCGCCACTGAACAGCAACCCGCGCTCGTTGAGCAGGGCGGGCGCGTTCAATCGCAGGTTGCCGCCGCCGCCCAGGGTGCCGTAGTTGTTCAGGCTCGCGGCGCTGGCCACGAGGTCGCCGGCGGCGGTGATCCGCCCACGGTTGACCAGCAGGTTGCCGGCGCCGAGCGTGACATTGGCACCGCCGGCGAGGCTGGCGGCGTTGCCGAGGTCGAGGCTGGCGGCGTTCAGGGCGAAGTCGCCGAGGCTGGTGGCGCGGCCGTTGCCACGGTAGCCGCCGCTCAGGTCGAGGCGGAAGCTGCCGTCGCTGGCCAGCAGGCCGTCGTTGCTCCAGTCGCCGCCGCGGCCAGTGAAGGACTGCACCGCCAGCAGCTTGCCCTCGGCCGTCTGGCGGAAGGTGCCGATGTCCAGGTTCAGGCGTCCGGCTTGCAGCACGCTGCTGTTGGTCCATTCGCTGGCGCGGATGTCCAGCAGGCCATTGGTGGTCAGTTCGCCGCCGGCGCGGATCACCTGCCCGGAATCCAGGCCGAAGGTGCCGTTGCCGGTGTGGAGGATGCGCCCGCCGGCGTTGGCCAGGCTGCCCAGTTGCAGGTCGAGGTCCTGGTTGGCGCTTTCCAGCACGCCGTAGGCGTTGTTCAGGCCGCCAGCGACCAGCCGCGTGCTGCCGCTGCGGCCGAGGGCGCGCAGGCTGCCGCCGCTGTTGTCGATCGCGGCGGCGCGCAGGTGCAGCTCGCTTTCGCTTTCCAACTGGCCGAAGCGGTTGGCCAGCGCGCCGGCCAGGCTGAAGTCGATGCGCCCGGCGCCGACCTTGCCGCCCTGGCCCGCCGCCGCGCCCTGGTTGAGGAAGCGCTGGCCGTCGAGGCTGAGCAGGCCGCTGGCGTAGAGGCCGCCACCCTGGTTGTCGAAGTCGGCGGTGACGATGCGGTTGTCGCCGCCCAGCGCCGAGAGATGGCCCTGCTGGTTGCGCACGCCTTGCCCGGCGCGAATCTCCAGCGACTGCGCCTGGGTGACGCCGGCGCTGTTGTCGAACAGCCCGGTGACCAGCTTCAGCCAACCCTTGGCGCTGTTGAGCACGCCGCCGGCGCCGTTGTCGAGGCTGCCGCTCTGCAGGTCGAGGTTGCCGGCCCGGCTGTCCAGGCGGCCGCCCTGGTTGCTCAGCGCGCCACCGATACGCAGCCGGTTGTCGCCCTGGGCCTGGAGCGTGCCCTGGCGGTTGTCCAGGCTGCCGGCCTGCACCTCGAGGGCGCCGGCCTGGCTGAAGATCAGGCCGTCCTGCTGGTTGCGCAGGGCGCCGCCGCCCAGGCGCAGGCTCATGCCGGCCTGGCTGGCGAGGGTGCCGGAGGCGCTGTTGTCGAGGCTGCCGGTGGTGATCTCCAGCAGCCCCTGGCTGACCAGCTTGCCGCCGCGGTTGTCGACGCTGGCGCTGCGCAGCAGCAGGTCGCCGCCGCTGGCCAGGCGCGCCGCGCCGGTGTTGACCAGGGCGCCGCCGAGGATGGCGTCGAGCCGGCCCTGGCTGATCAACTGGCCGTCGCTGTTATCCAGGCTGGCGCCCTTGAGCAGCAGGCTGCCGCCGTTGATCCGGCCGCCGGCGTTGTTCAGCAGCGTATCGTCGCGCTCGAAGCTCAGCGCGCGCTGCGCCGAGACCAGGCCGCCCTGGCCGTTGTCCAGCTTCCCGGCGATGCTCAGGGTCACGTCGCTTTCGCCGGAGACGATGCCCTGGGCGTTATCCAGGCTGGCGGCGTCGATCCGTTGCGCGCCCTTGCTGACCAGCGCGCCCTGGCCGTGGTTGTCCAGCGCGCCGCCGAGGCTGATGGCCAGCTCGCCGTCCTTGCTCGAAAGGGTGCCGCCGGCGCTGTTGTCCAGGCTCCCGCCTGTCACCGTCAGGCCCTGCCATCCGGAGAGCAGGCCGGCGCCGGCGTTGCCCAGCGCGTCGGCGTCCAGGCGCAGTTTCCCGGCGCTGATGATGCGCCCCTGCTGGCCGTTGTCGATGCGCCTGGCCAGCAGCTCGAAGCCCTGCTGGCTGGAAATCTCGCCGCCCTGGCGGTTGTCGAGGACGTTCAGCCGCTCGATGCTCAGCGGGCCGCGGGCACTGATCAGGCCGCCCTGGTTGTCCAGGTCGCCGCCCCGCAGGTCGAGACTGACGCCGCGCTCGCCGATCAGCCGGCCCTGGCGTTGCACCAGGCGCTCGACCGTCAGGCGCAGGTCGCCCCGGGCGGAGATTTCGCCGCCGTCGGCGGAATCGACGCGCCCTGCCGTCAGTTCCAGTTCGCCGTCGCTGGTGAGCAGGCCGCCACGGTTGTCCAGGTTGGCGGCGCTCAGGCGCAGCGACTGCTTGCCACTGAGGGCGCCGCCACGGTTGTCGAGGTCGGCGCTGCTGACGTCCAGGACGCCCTGGCTGATCAGTTGGCCACCCTCGGCGTTGTCCAGCGCGCCAGTGGCGACGCTCAGGCCGGCGTTGCCGGAGAGCAGGCCCTTGCCGCTGTTGTCCAGGGAGGCGCTGGCGAGCGTCAGGCGGGCGCCGGAAACGGTGCCTTCGGCGTGGTTGTCCAGCGCGCCGTCGACGCGCAGGTCGATGCCGGCGCGGCTGGCCAGGGTGCCCTTGGCGCTGTTGTCCAGGCGAGCGGCCGCGATGTCCAGGCCGGCGGCGCCGGAGATCACCCCGGCCAGGCTGTTGTCCAGGGCCTGGGCGATGCGCAGGGTCAGGCTGGCGGCGCCGATCAGGCGCCCGCCGCGGTTGTCCAGGCTGGCGGCGGCGAGGGTGAAGGCGCGGTCGCTGGAGATTTCCCCGCCGGCGCCGTTGTCCACCACGCCGAGCTGGCGCAGCAGCAGCGCGCCGGGCGTGGCGATCAGGCCGCCGTCGCGGTTGACCAGCGTGCCGCCATTGAGGTCGAGGGTGACGCCGGTTTCGCTGACCAGGACGCCGCCTCCGCGCTGGTCGAGGCCTTTCAGGTTGGCGTCGAGCAGGCCCTTGGCGCTGACCCGGCCCTGCTGGCCGTTGTCCAGCCGGGCGGCCACCAGGGTGATGCCGGCGTTGCTGCCGATGCCGCCGTTGCGGCTGTTGTCCAGCACGCCGGTGCGGATATCCACCGCACCCTTGGCGCTGATCACGCCGGAACGGCTGTTGTCGAGGCTGGCGCCCTTCAGCGTCACGCCGGCATCGCTGAGCAGCCTGCCGCCCTGGTTGTCCAGCGCGGCCTGGCTGGTCAGCGCCAGCGCACCGGCGCTGGAGAAGGTTCCGCCACGGTTGTCCAGGCGCGCGGCGCGCGCCGTCAGGCTGCCTTCGCTGACCAGCGCGCCGCCCTGGTTGTCCAGCACGCCGCCGAGGCTCACGCTCAGGCTGTTCTGGCTGTCGAGCCGCCCGCCGCCGCCGTTGAACAGTTCGCCGCCGTCCAGGCTCAGGCCGTCGCGCCCGGCCAGCACCCCCTTGGCCTGGTTCAGCAGGCGCTGCACGGTGAGGCGCAGGCCGCTGTCGCCGATGACCTTGCCGCCGCGGTTGTCCAGTTGCTCGCGGGCGTTCACGGCGACCTTCGAGGTGCTGGAAATCTCGCCGGCGCGGTTGTCGACCTGCCGCGCCTCGATAGCGATGCCGCCATTCGCGGCGATCAGCCCGGACTGGCTGTTGTCGAGCGTGTCGGCGCGAAGGTCCAGGCTCCCCTGGCTGACCAGTTCGCCGCCTTGCTGGAGCAGCGTACCGACCGCCGCCTCCAGCACGCCTCTGGCGGCGATACGGCCTTGGTTGCCGTTGCTCACCTGGTCGGCTACAAGCTCCAGGCGGCCTTCACTCACCAGGCTGCCTTGTTCGGCGTTGTCCAGGCTGGTCACGCTGATACGGGCATCGCCCTTGCTGCCGATGGTTCCCGCACGGTTGTCCAGGACCTGAGACTCGATGGCCAGTCCGTCGGTCGCCAGGACCTGCCCCTTGAGACTGTTGTCCAGTGCCTTGGCGATGCGCAGGGTCAAAGCTTCGCTGCTGATCAGCCGCCCGCCCTGATTGTTCAGTGTGTTGGCGGCGAGGGTGAAAGCACGGTCGCTGGATATCTCTCCGCCGACGCTGTTGTCCACCATGCCGAGTTGGCGCAGCAGGAGCGCGCCAGGCGTTGAAACCAGACCGAGGTCGTGGTTGTCCAGGGTGCCACCGTTGAGGTCGAGGGTGACACCGCGCTCGCCGACCAGCGAGCCTCCCCCCTGCTGAAGCAACCCTTTCAGGTTGGCGTCGAGCGTACCCTTGGTGCTGATCCGTCCTTCCCGGCCGTTGTCGACCAACCCGGCGACCAGGGTGACGCCCGTATTGCCGCCAATGGATCCCTTCTGACTGTTGTTCAGGGCTCCGGTACGAATGGCCACAGCCCCTTTCGCACTGACCAGGCCCGCACGGCTGTTGTCGAAGCCAGTGCTGTTCAGGGTGGCTCCAGCATCGGTCACCAACCTGCCACCCTGGTTGTTCAACTCGCCCCGGCTGGTAACGAGCAGGCTACCCGCACTGGAGAAAGTCCCCGCCTGGTTATTGACCTGGTCGGCCTTCACTGTCAGCGACCCTTCGCTGACCAGTGCACCGCTCCCCTGGTTGTCCAATGCACCACTGAGCGTTACATCCACCTGGCGTTGGCTGCTGAGCAGGCCGCCATCGCCATTGAGCAGTTCCGCGCCGTCCAGGTGCAATCCATCGCGACTGGCGAGCACACCCTTGGCCTGGTTCAGCAGGCGCTGCACGGTTAGGCTCAGCTCACTGTCGCCGATCACCTTGCCCCCCCGGTTGTCCAGTTGTTCCCGGACAGCCAGAGCCACCTTGGCCACGCTGGATATTTCCCCACCGCGGTTATCGATCTGGCGTGCCTCGGCGGTGACCCCGCCATCGGCGCTCACCAGGCCGCCATTGCGGTTATCCAGGCTATCGGCGTCGAGAGTCAGCGTCCCCTGACTGGCCAGTTCTCCACCCTGCTGCTCCAGGGTGCCAACCGTGACCTGCAGATCGCCCTTCGCGGCAATGCGCCCCTTGGCGCTGCTCACCTGCTTGGCGGTCAGATCCAGGGCGCCTTCGCTGACCACGCGGCCTGCCTCGTTCTCCAGGCGGTTCACCCCGATGTGTGTATCGCCCTTGCTAGCAACGATGCCGCTATGGTTGTCGAAGACGAGTGCAGCGACATCCAGCCCTCCGCTTGCGGAAAGAACGCCTTGGAGGCTGTTGTCCAGTGCCTGGGCGATGCGCAGGGTCAGGGAGTCGCCGCTGATCACGCGGCCACCCCGGTTGCTCAGCGCGGTCGCGGCGAGGGTAAAGCTTCGATCGCTGGAGATCTCGCCACCGCCACTGTTGTCCACGACACCCAGTTGCCGCAGCAGCAAGGCTCCAGGCGTGGCGATCAGGCCCTGAGCACGGTTGACCAGTTCTCCCCCGCGCAGATCGAGCGCGATGGCCGTATCGCTGACCAGCCTGCCGCTGCCCTGCTGATCCAGCCCCTTCAGGTTGGCATCGATCGCACCCTTGGCAGTGATCCGGCCGTTCTGGCTGTTGTCCACCAGGTCCGCGACCAGCGCGAGCCCGGCACCGCTGCCTATGCCGCCCTTCTGGCTATTGTTGAGGCTGCCAGTACGGATCTCCGCGGCCCCCTTGGCGCTGACGATGCCGCCCTGGCTATTGTCGAGGCTGGCGCTGCGCAGGACGGCACCGGCGTCGGTGACCACCCTGCCCCCCTGGTTGTTCAACGCACCCTGGCTGGAAAGCGACAAGGTCCCGGCGCTGGAGACTGCACCGCCCTGGTTGTCCAGCCGACCGCTCTTCACGCTCAGGCGTCCCTGGCTGCTCAAGCTGCCCGCCTGATTGCCCAATACGCCGTCCAGAATGACGTCGATGCTTTGCTGGCTGCTGAGCAGGCCGCCGTTGCCATTGAACAGTTCGGCGCCATTCAGGCGCAGCCCATCACGACTGGCGAGTACCCCGCCGTCCTGGTTGAGTACCCGTGGCGCGGCGAGGCGAAGTCCGCTATCGCCGATGGCCTTGCCGCCTCGGTTGTCCAACTGCTCGGCGACGTCCAGTGTCACCTGGCCCGGGCTGGCGATTTCGCCCGCACGGTTGTCGATCCTCCGGGCGGAAACGGTCAGGTTGCCATCAGCACTGACCAGACCGCCGCTGCGGTTGTCGAGGCTATCGGCCTCGAGCATCAGCGCACCCTCGCTGCTCAATTCGCCACCCGCCTGGTTAAAGGCTGTCACGCTGGCGTGCAGGTCACCCCTGGCCGCGATCCGTCCCCTGACACTGTTCGCTCGCTCGGCAGTCAGTTTCAGACGACCTTCGCTAAGCAGGTCGCCGTCATCGTTTTCCAAACGGGACACGTCGATATCGACGGCGCCCTTGCTGCCGATGGAGCCACTGCGGTTGTCCAGGGCAAGCGCCCGGATATCCAGGCCTCCGGTGCCGGAGAGAACACCTTCGAGGCTGTTGTCCAGAGCCTGGGCGATGCGCAACGTCAGTACACCGCCGCTGCGCAGGCGGCCACCCTGGTTGGTCAGCGCGGAGGTGGTGAGTGTGAAGGCTCGGTCGCTGGAAATTTCCCCGCCGCTGTTGTCCACCATGCCGAGTTGGCGCAGGAGCAAGGTTCCAGGCGTGGCGATCAGGCCCTGAGCGCCATTGGCCAGGGTTCCCTCGTTCAGGTCGAGTATGATGCCGGCATTACTGACCAGCCGCCCTTTGCCCTGCTGATCGAGTCCCTTGATATTTGCGTCGATCATGCCTTTGGCAGTGATCCGACCTTCCTGGCTGTTATCCACCTCAGTAGCAATCAGGCCGAGCCCGTCATTACTGCCAAGATTGCCTTTCTGGCTGTTGTTCAGAACCCCGGTATGGATCTCCGCCGCAGCGTTGGCACTGATGATCCCTGATCGGCTGTTGTCCAGGCTGGCGCTGGTCAGGCGCAGGCTGGAGTCCGTCACCAACTTGCCGCCACGGTTGTCCACCGCCTCCTGGCTGCTCAGTCTCAGCGCACCGGCGCTGGACAGAGTGGCGTCCTGGTTGTGTATGCGCCCGGCGCTCACCGTCAGGGTACCGTCGCTGAGCAGCGCGCCCTTGCCCTGATTGTCCAGCACGCCGTCCAGAGTGACCTCTATATGTCTCTGACTGCTGAGCAGTCCGGCATTGCCATTGAACAATTCGGTACCACTCAGGCGCAGCCCATCGCGGCTGGCGATTACTCCCTTGTCCTGGTTGAGCACGCGTGGCGCGGTGATGCCCAGACCACTGTCAGCAACGACTTTGCCGCCACGGTTGTCCAGTTGCTCAGTGAGATTCAGCGTCGCCACGCCCTGGCTGGCAATCTCGCCGGCACGGTTGTCCACCTGCCGGGCATCGATGACCACACCTCGGTTGCCGGCGATGCGACCAGCGCCGTTGTCGACTTTGTCGGCGTCGAGGGCCAGCGCGCCCTGAGTCGTCAGCTCACCCCCGTTCTGCACCAGCGCACCGAGTTTGGCACGCAGATCATCCTTGGCGACGATACGCCCCTTGGAATTGTTCGCCTCATCGGCTACCAGCTTCAGGCCGCGTTCGGCGATCAGCGTGCCAGCGTCGTTTTCCAGGCGGGTCACACCGATATCGATGGCGCCCTTGCTGCCGATGGAGCCACTACGGTTGTCCAGGACGAATGCCTGGATATCCAGACCTCCGGCACCGGAGACAATCCCCTCGAGGCTGTTGTCCAGGGCCTGCGCGATACGCAAGGTCAGGGCTCCGCCGCTGAGCAGGCGTCCCCCCTGGTTATTCAACGCGGAGGTGGCAAGAGTGAACGCGCGGTCGCTGGAGATTTCCCCACCGCTGTTGTCCACCACGCCGAGTTGGCGCAAGAGCAAAGTGCCAGGCGTGGCGATCAGGCCTTGAGCGCGATTGACCAGGCTTCCCTTGTTCAGATCGAGCGTGATGCCGGTATCGCTGACCAGGTTGCCCCTGTCATGCTGGTCCAGCCCTTGGAGAGCCGCATCGATCGCACCCTTGGCGGCGATCCGGCCCGCCTGGCTGTTGTCTACCCGAGCGGCGACCAGGGTGAGTCCCGCATCGCTGCCGATACTGGCTTTCCGGCTGTTGTTCAGGTTGCCGGTACGAATCTCCACGGCCCCCTTGCCACTGATCGCACCGGCCTGGCTGTTGTCGAGGCTGGCGCTGCTCAAGCTAAGTCCGGCGTCGCTCGCCAGTCTGCCGCCCTGATTGTTCAGGGCGCCCTGGCTGGTCACTGCCAATGCCCCTGCGCTGGATAGCGTACCGCCCTGGTTGTCGAGCCAGGCTGACTTCACCGTCAGGAAGCCCCGGCTGTCCAGGCTGCCGGCCTGGTTATCGAACGCACCGGCCAGGGAGACGTCGATACCCTTCTGGCTGGACAGCAGGCCCCCCGCGCCGTTGAACAACTCCGTAGCACTCAGGCGCAGCCCATCGCGGCTGGCGAGTACCCCCTTGTCCTGGTTGAGCACGTGCGGCGCGGTGATGCCCAGACCACTGTCACCGACGATCTTGCCGCCACGGTTGTCCAGCTGCTCAGTGAGGTTCAGCGCCACCACGCCCTGGCTGGCAATCTCGCCGACGCTGTTGTCCACCTGCCGGGCCGTGATGTCCACGCCCTGGTTGCCAGCGATACGGCCAGCGTTATTGTTTAGGATGCCCAGGTCGAGAGTCAGCGAGTCCTGACTGGTCAGTTCTCCTCCCTTCTGGCTCAGCGTGCCAACCTTGGCATGCAGGCTACCATTGGCGGCGATACGCCCCTTGGAACTGTTCGCCTCATCGGCTACCAGCTTCAGGCCGCGTTCAGCGATCAGTGTGCCAGCGTCGTTTTCCAGGCGGGTCACACCGATATCGATGGCGCCCTTGCTGCCGATGGAGCCACTACGGTTGTCCAGGACGAATGCCTGGATATCCAGACCTCCAGCACCGGAGACAATCCCCTCGAGGCTGTTGTCCAGGGCCTGCGCGATACGCAAGGTCAGGGCTCCGCCGCTGAGCAGGCGTCCCCCCTGGTTGTTCAACGCGGAGGTGGCAAGAGTGAACGCGCGGTCGCTGGAGATTTCCCCACCGCTGTTGTCCACCACGCCGAGTTGGCGCAGGAGCAAGGTGCCAGGCGTGGCGATCAGGCCTTGAGCGCGATTGACCAGGCTTCCCTTGTTCAGATCGAGCGTGATGCCGGTATCGCTGACCAGGTTGCCCCTGTCATGCTGGTCCAGCCCTTGGAGATCCGCATCGATCACACCCTTGGCGGCGATCCGGCCCGCCTGGCTGTTGTCTACCCGAGCGGCGACCAGGGTGAGTCCCGCATCGCTGCCGATACTGGCTTTCCGGCTGTTGTTCAGGTTGCCGGTACGAATCTCCACGGCCCCCTTGCCACTGATCGCACCGGCCTGGCTGTTGTCGAGGCTGGCGCTGCTCAAGCTAAGTCCGGCGTCGCTCGCCAGTCTGCCGCCCTGATTGTTCAGGGCGCCCTGGCTGGTCACTGCCAATGCCCCTGCGCTGGATAGCGTACCGCCCTGGTTGTCGAGCCAGGCTGACTTCACCGTCAGGAAGCCCCGGCTGTCCAGGCTGCCGGCCTGGTTATCGAACGCACCGGCCAGGGAGACGTCGATACCCTTCTGGCTGGACAGCAGGCCCCCCGCGCCGTTGAACAACTCCGTAGCACTCAGGCGCAGCCCATCGCGGCTGGCGAGTACCCCCTTGTCCTGGTTGAGCATGCGTGGCGTTGTGATGTCCAGGCCACTGTCACCGACGATCTTGCCACCGCGGTTGTCCAACTGTTCGCGAGCGCTCGCCACCACCCTCGACGTGCTGGAGATATCGCCCGCTCGGTTGTCGATCAACCGAGAGCTCAAGTCGAGATCCTGGCCGGCGACAATGCGACCGCTGCGATTATCGAGCCGATCCGCCTTCAGGAGCGTACGGCGCTCGCTGACCAGCTTGCCGCCCGCACTGTTGTCCAGACGAGCGAACTCGATGTCCATGTCTCCCTTGCTGGAAAGGAGACCGGCACTGCGATTGTCCAGTGCGGCAGCCTGGACCTGCAGTTCGTTCAGACCGACGACCTGGCCGCCACGGTTGTCGAGATCGCCACGGGTCTTGACCACGGCGCGGTCCCGGCTCTGCAACAGGCCGTCCTGGCGGTTGTCCAGGCTGCTCGCCTCGACCCGCAGTTCGCCCTCGGCGAGCAGCTTGCCGCCACGGTTGTCCAGGTGTCCGCCGTCGACCCGGACGGTCGCCCCCTTCAGGCTGCCGCCCTGGTTGTCCAGCGCCTGGCTCGCCTTCGCTTCCAGCGCGCGGCTGGCCACCAGGCTGCCGGCGTTGCGCAGGGTGCCGCTGCGCAGCTCGAGGTCGCCACGCGCGTTGCGTCGCTCGTCTGGCTCGACGCCGGCTTCGATCACCCCGGCGTTGTCGATATGCGCCGCCTCCAGCGCGATGCGTTCGCGCGCCGCCAGGCTCTGCCGGTTGACCAGTTCCTCCGCGCTGCGAATCTCGGCGCTGCCGCCGGCGTAGGTCTTGCCGTTCAGCTCCACGGCCTGGGCCGCGATCTTCAGGTCGCCCTGGCTGGAGGCCTGGGCCAGGCTCAGCTTGCCGCTGGCGTCGATGCGGATGTCGCCGCCGCTGGCGGCCATGTCGCCGGCCAGCTTCACCCCCACGCCCTGCTCGGTGCCGACCAGGCGGATCGCCCCGGCGTACATCCCGCCCAGCGCCGAGCTGTCGATCGCCAGTTGTGGCTTCTCGCTGCCATCGGCGGCGCGCGGCGTGGCCTGCAGGCTGTCGGCCTGGACGTCGTTGCGGCCGGTGACGATGTTGAGGTTCTTCGCGTAGAGCTTGGCGTTGAGCTTGGCGCTGCGGGTGATCAGGTCGAACTGTTCGAGGTTGCCGACGTTCAGTTCGGCGCCTTCGACGACGATGTCGCCGCCGTCCACCTGGAAGCGCTCCAGGCGCTGGCCGTCCATGATCGGCTTGCCGGTGGTGAGGGTCGCGCGCGGCGTGTTGATGAAGCCGCAGCCCTGGCAGGTGATGCCGTGCGGGTTGGCGACGATCACCCGCGCCGACTGCCCGGCCACCTCGGTGTAGCCGGCCAGGGTGCTGCGGTTGCCGCCGGTGACCTGGTTGAGGATCACCTGCGCCGCCTGGCCCTTGAGGTTGGGGTTGCCGAGGATGATCCCGCCGAGCTGGGTACCCTGGGTCTTGCCGGTGGCGTTGTTGAGGATCAGCCCGTTGGCGCCGACGTTGTAGTCGCGGAAATGGTTGTTCGACAGCCCGGCGCCGTTGGGCGTGGCGATATTGACGACGGGCACGCCGTTGCCCGCCTGGCTCAGGCCGGTGTTGCCGCCGGCGGCCTTGTCCAGCGCCAGCCCCGCCGCCGCGGCGACGATCGGGTTGAGGAACAGGATGCCGGCCAGGGACAGGGCGATGCACTGGTTCAGCGGGCTGCGGATGTCCATATCGTTACTCCTTGGCGGGTAGGGGCCCGGCGAGGTTAAGCAAGGTTTTCCAAGGAAAGGGCCTCGATGCAGGTAGGCGCTTTCCTAAAGCGTTCAGGAGGTCGCCGCGTCTTCAGAAGAACGCGTCGACCCGGAAATAGATCGGGTGCTCGCGCCGCTCGATGGCGCTGGGCCGCTCCAGCGAGCGGGCGAAGCCGACGCTGGCGGCGAAATAGCGGCCGCGGGCATCCAGTTCGATGGCGTTGCCGCTCATGCGCCCGCTGGCGCCGTCGTTGTAGCGGTCGTGGCGGATCACGCCGACGTCGTAGGCGAAGGCCACGCCGTATTCCTGCAGCCAGGGCCGCAGCGGCGCCCATTCCACCGCACGCCGCCAGCGCAACTGGTTGCGCCAGTAGCCGCCGCTGTCGCCGGTCAGGGTCTGGTCCTTGAAGCCGCGCACCGAGCTGTTGCCGCCGAGGCTGATGCGCTGCGGGCTGAACAGCACGTCCTCGCTCCTTTGCCCGGTGGCCAGGCTGTCGAAGCTGAAGCGCTCACCCCATAGCTGGAACGGCTGCAGGTAGCTGAGGGTCAGGCTGTACTTGTCGTAGCGCGCATTCGGATCGCCCGCGTGCGGGTGGCCGCGACCCTGCGCGCCAAGGGCGCCGATGCCCTGCTGCCAGCCGAGGTCGAGGTTGACGAAGCCACTGCCGATCCGCCGGCCATGGTTGAAGCCGAGCTGGGTCTCGGTGATCCGCGTGCTCTGGTCTTCCAGGCGGGTGTCTTCGACATAGTTGTTGGTGCGCTGGTGGCTGAGCCCCAGGCTCATGGCGGTCTTGCTCACGCCGTCGCGGTGCAGCACGCGTTCGGCGCGGAACTGGTGGCTGCGGCTGTCGCCATCGAGCTTGAAGGGGAAGCCGCTGGCCTCGTTGCGCGTGCGGTAGTCGCTCTGGCTGTAGCCGTAGGTGAAGGTCCACCAGCCCCAGGGCAGGCTGTAGAACAGGCTCTGGCTGTCGGAATGGCGCCAGCGGTCGGTCACCGCGTCGCGGTTGGCGCGCAGGTTGAGCTGGTCGGCCAGGCCCAGCGGGCTGTCCCAGTCCAGGCCCAGGCCCATCTGCTGCTCGCCGGTACTGACGTCGCCGTCGTTGTTGCGCGTGGCGGAGACCCGCCAGGGCTTGTCGCGCTCGCCCTTGAGACGCACCCGGCTGCCGCCGACCTCGCTGCCGGGCACCAGCTCCAGTTGCGCCTGGCGCGACGGCAGGCGGCTCAACTGGTCGACCAGTTGCTCCAGCTCGCGCAGGTCGAGCAACTCGCCAGTCCTGCCCGGAAAGCTCATCGCCAGTTCGCGCGGGCTGGCCAGCGCGGAGCTGTCCAGGCCCTCCAGGCGGCCTTCGACGACGATGATGCGCAGGGTCGCGGAGGCCAGGTCCTGCTGTGGCAGGTAGGCACGGGTGGTGACGTAGCCGCGATCCAGGTAATGGTCGGTGACGGCCTTGAGCAGCGCATTGAGCTGGCCGACGCCCAGGCAGCGCCCCTGGTAGGGCGCCAGCAGTTGGCGACGCGCGCTTTCGCCGAGGTGCCCGGCGCCTTCCAGCTCGATGCGGCGGATCTCGAAGCAGCGCTCGTCGTCGCCGGAGGCATCCGCAGCGGCGGGCGCTCCCTTGCCGGGCAGTTGCTGGAGTTCCTCCAGGCGCTTGCGCTGTTCGTCCAGCAGGCGCTGCTGGCGGTCGCGGATCAGGTCGCGGTCGCCGGGGGAGGTGAAGGGGGCGGCGCTGGCAAGAAGCGGCAGTAAAACCAAGCCAGCGACAACCGCACGATAGCTAGAACGCAACATCCGATGTCCTGCGAGTTCCCTTCAATATCCACCGCATAGCTAAACGACATGGGCGTGTTGAGGGGGGATTAGTCCAAAAGTAGGAATGCTAATCCAAACAGGGACAGGAAGGAATGGCACTTTGCCTTCATTGCGTCGTCCTGGCTGTGCGGACGTTTCAGGATCGATGCGATGTCGTCATTTTCGTAATGGGAAGGACCAATCGGTCTCCAGGCAGCGCTCGGCCGGGTTCTGGTGAGCTGATTATTTGCGCTCGTGGCCCGGCAGAAAGAAGCCCCGCCAAGGCGGGGCTGCTTTGACGCAGACTCGAATTCACTTCACCGGCAGGTCCTTGCCCCACAGGCGCACCGCCTTGATCCCTTCCGCGCCGCCTTCGAAGACGAAGGTCTGGCGGATGCCGGCCTTGGCCGGGACGGTGACGTCGTCGGGGTTGGCGAGGGCGACCAGGGCGTTGGAGTAGCCGTCGTTGTCGATCACCAGCAGCGCGCCGGTCTGGGTCAGGTTGATCAGGCGCACGGTGGCGTCGCCGTCGTTCTTGAAGCCGAGGGTGACGGCCAGTTGCTGGTCGCGCGGCTCGGTCTTGAGCACTTCGACCTGGCCGATCTCGGCGAAGCCGGCGTTGTCGGAGACCACCTTGGCGCCATCGGCGCCCTGGGCCGACTGGCGGCCGCTGGTGATGCCCTCGCTGACCCCGCCGAGGAGGTTCTTGCCGGTCTCGATGGCCGAGGACACCGCGGCCTTGGCCGCATCCTTGACCGAGCTGCCCTCCTCCGCGGCCACGGCGCTGCCGGCGGCCAGGGGCAGGAGCAGTCCCAATGCGGCGATCCTTGCGTTCATTCGTCCATCCTCTGGTGGTGTGGGAGGCAGCCAGACTAACAGCCGTCTAGCGGCCGTTCCAGTGGCGCGCCCGGCGCTTGCGCCACCAGATGTAGACACCGGTCAGCGACAGCCCGGCGATGGCCAGGCCGAGGGCGGCGATGGCGATGCGTCCCGGCAGGCCGGCGATGCGCCCGCCGTGGATCGGGTACTGCAAGCGGTAGAAACGCTCTCCCCAACTGCCCTGCCCGGCGACTTCCTGGCCTAGCAGGCGGCCGTCGCTGCCGTGGAAGAACAGCCAGGACTTGCCCATGGGGTCGTCGTGGTCGCCGAAGCCGGCGCCGAAGAAGTTGTATTCGAAGCTGTAGTACAGCTCGCCGATCGGCTCGGCGATGCCCAGCCGCGCCGCTTCGACGCTGGCCAACTGGAAGGTGCGGTCGTAGTCCAGGCGGGTCTCCCCCAGTTGCTCCCTGGGCAGCCGCCCGCGCGCCTCGTAGACGCTCGGTTCGATCGGCGAGAACAGCGATACCAGCGGCTTGAACACCTGGCTCGGCAGGTTCAGGGCGACGCTGCTCAGCGCCACCGGCGCCAGCAGCAGCCAGAGCCAGAGGCCGCCGGCGCGATGCAGGTCGAAGTTGAAGCGGTAGGCGTTGCCGCGCTTGATCTTCCAGGCTGTCGTCCACTTGCTCCAGAACGGCCGGCCGCGCGGCAGGGTCAGCCAGGCGCCGACGAAGCAGTCGAGGAACCAGAACATCGCCACCCCGCCCATCAGGTACAGGCCCCAGTTCCCCGGCAGGGTCAGGTTGTGGTGGAACTCCAGGACCCAGGGAACCAGGTTCGCCGGCTGGAAGCAGCAGGCCGCCCAGAGGCGCTTGCCGACTTCCTCGCCGCTGACCGGGTCGAGGTAGAACACGTCGTGCTCGACCTTGGCGCCGGCCTCGCGCGGCACGGTGGCGAGCAACGCCGGATGCCCGCCCGCCTCGGGATACTCCATGTACCACACCAGTTGTCGCGGATAGCGTGACTCGACGCGTTGCACCAGGCTGCCCGGGGAAAGGCGCTCGCCACCCTCGCCCACGGCGTAGAAGCCGGGGTTCAGCCATTCGTCGATTTCATGATGGAAGGCCAGCAGGCTGCCGGTGAGACCGGCGAGGAAAAGGAACAGCGCGGTAGCCAGACCGACATAGCGGTGCAGCAGGACCAGGACGGGGCGCATGGGGGCTCCAGGTAACCAGGGTACGGCCGGCGACGCCGGCGAATGCCCGGCGCGTACGTTGCGCGCCGGGCTGCTTGGCCGGTACCGCGGCGCTGGCGCCGGGGCCCGGGAGGACGGTCAGAACTGGTAGTTCACCGTCGCGGTGACGTTGCGCTTCTCGCCGAAGTAGCAGAAGTCCAGGCTGTAGCAGGACGCCACGTAGTCCTTGTCCAGCAGGTTGTTGGCATTGAGGCTGACGTCCAGGCCTTTCAGGCCGAGCTTGCCGAGGTCGTAACCGATCCGCGCGTCGACCAGGGTGTAGTCCGGCACCCGCAAGGTGTTTTCCTTGTCCGCCCAGGTCTCGCCGACGTAGCGAGCGCCGCCGCCGATGCTCAGACCGCTGAGCGGGCCGGCGTCGAAGGCATAGTCGGCCCACAGCGAAGCCATGTGCTTGGGCGCCTGGTTCGGCGTATGGCCCTGGTTGCCGTCCAGCGACTTGGTGTAGGTGATGTCGGTGTAGGTGTAGCTGCCGAGCAGTTTCAGGTTGTCGCTGAGCTGGGTATGGGCCTCCAGTTCGAGCCCCTGGGAGCGCACTTCGCCGACCGAGGTGTAGAAGTTGTCCTGGGGTTCCTTGGAGGCGACGTTTTCCTGGGTGATATGGAACAGCGAGGCGGTGTAGAAGCTGTTGCTGCCCGGCGCCTGGAACTTCAGGCCGAGTTCCCACTGCTTGCCCTCGGTGGGCGCCAGGGGCGTGCCGGAGGCGTCGGAATAGGCGTTCGGGTTGAACGACTCGGAGTAGCTGACGTAGGGCGCCAGGCCGTTGTCGAACAGGTACAGCGCGCCGATCCGCCCGGTGAATTTCTCCCAGTCGTCGTCGGCCTTGCTGCCGGTGCTGCGGTTCTTGTCGGTGACGCTGACCCAGTCCTGGCGCAGGCCGAGCGAGAAGCGCCACTGGTCGATGTCGATCAGGTCCTGGAGGTAGACGCCGGTCTGCTCCAGGCGGCGGGTGTGGTTGTCGTCCGGGAAATAGCTGATGGCGTCGTCGCCGTAGACCGGGTTGAACGCGTCCAGCGCCGAGGCCGAGCCGGAACGCCAGTCGACCACGGTGCGCCGGCGCTGGTAGTCGAGGCCGGTGAGCAGGGTGTGGCGCGCCGCGCCGGTGGCGAATTCGGCCTGCAGCATGTTGTCGACGATATACGCCTGCAGGTGCTCGCGGGCGCCGCTGAAGTAGCGGTTCAGCTTGTTCGGCTCGCTGGCGCTCCAGCCGTAGGCGTAGACCTGCGACAGGTCGACGTCGGAGTCCAGGTAGCGGAAGTTCTGCCGCGCCGACCAGACGTCGTCGATGCGGTGCTCCAGCTGGTAGCCGAACATCCGCTGGGTGCGGTCGAAGTCGTCCTTGCTCGGCTCGCCATCGAAGAACTCGCGGGAGATGTGCCGGCCGTTGTGGTGCGACAGGGTGCCGTCGGCCGGTACGCCGCCGTGGTAGCCCCCGTTGGGATCGTGTTGCAGGTAGCCTTGCAGGGTCAGGGTGGTGTCGTCGCTGAAGTCGATGGCCAGGGTCGGGGCGATGGCGTAGCGCTCCTCCTTGACGTGATCGAACTGGGTGTCCGAGCCCTTGCCGAGACCGATCAGGCGGTAGGCGATGCGCTTCTCCTCGTCGAGCGGCCCGCTGAAATCGAAGCCCATCTCCTTCTGGCCCATGTTGCCGATGCTGCCGGTGATCTGGCGGTAGTCCTCGTACAACGGCTTCTTGCTGGTCAGCGCCACCAGGCCGCCCGGCAGGCTACGGCCGTAGAGCACCGAGGACGGCCCCTTGAGCACATCGATGCGTTCGAGGAAGTACGGGTCGACCTGCATCGAGCTGAAGGTACCGCTGTCGCCCATGGCCTTGAGGCCGTCGAGGTAGATGTTGTCCACGCTGTTGTCGGCGAAGCCGCGCATCACCACGTAGTCGTAGCGGTTGGAGGCGCCGACCTGACCGGTGAAGATGCCGGGGGTATAGCGCATCGCCTGCTGTACGGTCTTGGAGGCGGTGTCGTCGATCTGCTCGCGGGTGATCACCGAGACGGTCTGGCTGGTTTCCAGCAGCGGCTTGCTGGTCTTGGTGGCGATCTGGCTATGGGTGGCCAGGTAGCCATCGGTGCTGCCCAGGTTGTTGCCGAGGGCGAAGACCTCCACCGCCTGCATGTTCAGCACATCGCCGTCCTTTGCCGGCGCCTCGCGCAAGACGAAGCTGCCGTCGCCCTGGTCTTCCGCTTCCAGCGGGGTGTCGGCGAGCAGCCGGGCCAGGCCCTGCTGCACGGTGAAACTGCCGCGCAACCCCTGGGAGCTGTAGCCACCGGTCTGCGCCGGAGTGGCCGAGAGGGTGATGCCGGCCTCGCGGGCGAAGCGGTTGAGCACGTCGCCCAACTGTCCGGCGGGGATCGCATAGGGCCGCGCCTGTTCCGCCGCCGCTTCGGCGGCCGAGGCGCAGAGCGGCGCCGCGCCGGCCGCCATGGCCAACGACAGCAGGGCCGCGCGCACCGAACGGCTCAGGCGCGAGGCGCGGGGGAAATCGAGGGACGACGGGGCATTGCGGAGGACGACGGCGGTGGCGGTCATGAACGGGATCCGTTGGAGTCGTTGAAGGGTGTTCAATCGGTAAAGCCGGACCAGTCGCGGAAAGCCGACAAAAATAATGAAAATAATTTTCAGTGCGTTTCGCTCCGGACGAAAGCAAGCGTCCACGCGGCCGCCGGCGCGACTCAGGCGGCGACCACCCTCACCCACCAGCGGGTATGTCGCTGCAGGCGCACCGGCAGGGTCCGCGCGAGCACCTGCAGCAGCTTGTCGGTGTCGTCCAGGCGATAGACCCCGGACAGGCGCAGGTCGGCGACCTCCGCGGCGCAGCCGAGGTAGCCGTTGCGGTAGCGGGCGACCTCGGCGAGGAAATCGGCCAGGCGCATGTCGCGGGTGACGATGAGGCCATCGGCCCAGGCCACGGCGTCCATCTGCGGCCGTTCGAGGCGCCGCACGCCGTCGGCGGCGATCCGATAGCTCTGCCCCGCCTCGGCCACCGGAGCCTGCAGCGGACGCGCGCCGAAGGCATCGATGCGCACCGAACCCTCGCTGACGCTGAGACAGGTGGCGGCATCTTGCAGGCGTACGTTGAAACGGGTGCCGAGGGCCTCGAACAGCCCTTGCGCGGTACGTACCCGCAGCGGCCTGTGCGTGGGCGATTGCGTATCGGCGCCGCTGGCGAGGAAGATCTCGCCGCGGGCGAGGAGGATCAGGCGCTGGCCGGCGTCGTAGCGCACGTCGACCGCGCTGTCGGTGTTCAGTTGCAGGCGGGTGCCGTCGACCAGCTCGATACTGCGCCGCTCGCCGGTGGCGGTGCTGTAGTCGGCGCTCAGGCGCTGCCAGGGCAGGCTGTCGCGACCGACCCAGGCCACGGCGCCGCCGGCCACCAGCAGCGACAGCAGTTTCAGCGCCTGGCGCCGCTGCAGGCGCTGCGCGCTACTGTCCAGGGTGCCGTAGGCGACCCCGCCGGGCAGCGCCTTGAAGCGTCCTTGCAGTTCTTCGTTGAGCGCGCTGACCTGCTGCCAGGCCCGCTCGTGCTCGCCGTGCTCCGCGCGCCAGGCCGCGCAGGCGCGCTGCAGGCGATCGTCGGCCGGCTGCGAGCGCAGGCGGACCAGCCAGTGGATGGCCTGCCTGACCACCGCTTCGTCGACCCTACCGCGCGTCCCGTCCACGGCTCCGCTCATTCGCCGTAGCGCAGCAGGTAGCAGTGGTACAGCGCCTCGGCCACGTAGCGCTCGACGCTACGCTGGGAAACCCCCATGCGTTCGGCGATCTGCCGGTGGCTGAGGTCTTCGCACTGGGCCAGGAGGAAGGCGGTGCGGACCTTCGGCTTGAGCCCGTCGAGCATCCGCGAGATTTCCTCCAGCAGTTCCAGCACCAGTTCCCGCGCCTCGGGCGACGGCGCCTGTGCCTCGGGCAGGTGGGCGATGCTTTCGAGGTAGGCGCGCTGCAGTTCCTCGCGACGCCAGTGGTCGATCACCAGGCCGCGGGCGATGGTCCGCAGGAACGCGCGCGGCATGCCGATCTCGCGCAGTTCGCGCTTGAGCAGGATGCGCAGAAAGGTGTCCTGGGCCAGGTCCGCCGCGTCCGCCGCGTCCGCCGCGCAGCCCAGCTTGCCGCGCAGCCAGTTCTGCAACCAGCCATGGTGCTCGCTGTACAGCGCATGCATGGCGCGATGGTGGGCGCTGAGAAGGATCGGGGCGGACATGGGAAAGTCGGGGCGACACATGAATGATAATGAATCGCATTGTCGAGAAGCCGCGGCCTTTTTGCAATAGCACCCGCCGGCCGGCGCCCTACTCGGCCGCCGCGCCTTCGCGCAGGCAGGCCAGCAGGTCTTCGCTGGCACGGTCGCGGTGCGGTTCGTCGCGCCAGCACATGCCCACCGCGCCCTCGCCGGGAATCTCCAGCGCCAGCCTGGCCACCAGGCCGAGCCCGGCAAGGTGCTCGACCACCCGCGCCGAGCCGATGGATAGCATGTCGCTGCCACGCAACAATTCGATGTTGGCCAGCATCGACGATGACTCCAGGCGGTAGGCCGGCGGCTGCCGGCCGCCCTGGGTCAGGGCCATGTCGAGCTTGCTGCGGATCGGCGAGCCGGGCGGCCAGACGATCCAGTCGTAGCGCCGCACGTCTTCCCAGTCCAGCGCGGCGGCCTGGGCCAGGGGGTGACCGGGGCGCGCCATCACCACGATCGCCTCGCTGTAGAGCACCTCGCAGCGCAGGCTGGCGCGCGGCGCATAGTTGTCCAGGCGCCCCACCACCACATCGAGCTGGCGTTTCTCCAGCCGCTCGAGAAGGCCGTTCATGGTGCCTTCGAGCAGTTCCACCTGGGCCCCGGGGTAGCGTCCGAGGAACGCCCGCAATGCGCGCGGCACCAGGCTCGGCGCGGAGGCCGGCGACGTGCCGAGGAGCACCCGGCTGCCGCTGCCGCTGCGCATCGCCTCGAGGTTCTGCCGCGCCCGCTCCATCTCGGTGAGCACGCGCTGGGCGTGGTTGAACAGGGTCATGCCATAGGGCGTCGGGCGCAGGCCACGGGCGTGACGCTCGAACAGCGGCGCGCCGACGTCCTCCTCCAGTTCCTTGAGCCACTTCGACAGGCCCGGTTGGGTGGTGTGTGCGGCCCGGGCGGTGCCGCTGAGGTTGCCGGTCTCCATCAGGCTGACCAGCAGTTGCAGGTGTTGCAGGCGCAGGCGGCGGGTCCAGTCCATCGCAAGCCATCCTCAAATACGTATAGGTCGATGTCTAAATATCATTATTCGGTTATGCCTTCACCTCGAATAATGACTACCAGACCGAGGCGGCCCCGCCTCCTCCCGCCGGAGATTCATCGGTATGCATAACGACAATTCCACCGAGAAGCGCGCCGACTTCTATCGACGCATCCGCCAGCAGCACCTCACCCCGCTCTGGGAAGCCCTGCACAGCCTGGTCCCGGCGCAACCCGCCGGCGGCTGCCAGGCGGCGCTGTGGCGCTATCGCGAACTGCGCCCGTTCCTGCTCGAGGCAGGCGACCTGATCAGCGCCGAGGAAGCGGTGCGCCGCGTGCTGGTGCTGGAGAACCCGGACCTTCCCGGCCAGTCGGCGATCACCCCGAGCCTCTACGCCGGCCTGCAACTGATCCTGCCGGGCGAGATCGCCCCCAGCCACCGGCACACCCAGTCGGCCCTGCGCTTCGTCGTCGAGGGCTACGGCGCCTACACCTCGGTGGACGGCGAACGCACCCGCATGGAGCCGGCCGACTTCATCATCACCCCGTCCTGGACCTGGCACGACCACGGCAACCGCGCCGCCGCGGAAGGCGGCGAGCCGGTGGTCTGGCTGGACGGCCTGGACATCCCGATGCTGCGTTTCTTCGGCGCCACCTTCGCCGAAAACCATGATGAACCGGTACAGCCGTTGCGACGTGGCGAAGGCGACAGCCTCGCCCGCTACGGCAGCAACATGCTGCCGCTGCGCCATCAGCCGACGACGCCGACCTCGCCGCTGTTCAGTTACCCCTACGCGCGCAGCCGCGAGGCCCTCGAGCGCCTGGCGCGCCTCGAACGGCCCGATCCCTGGGAAGGCCACAAGCTGCGCTACGTCAACCCGGCCACCGGCGGCTGGGCCATGCCGACCATCGCCACCTGCCTGCAACTGCTGCCGGCCGGCTTCCTCGGGCAGCCCGCGCGCAGCACCGACGCCAGCGTCTATTCGGTGGTGGAAGGCAGCGGCGTGGCGCAGATCGGCGGCCGGCGCTTCGCCTTCGAGGCCAAGGATCTGTTCGTCGTGCCCTCCTGGGCCGAGCTGCGCCTGGAAGCCGGCGCCACCGACTGCGTGCTGTTCAGTTTCTCCGACCGCCCTGTGCAGCAGGCGCTCGGCATCCTCCGCGAATCCCGCGAAACCCTCGCCCACTGAAGGACCCGTCCCATGAACCATCTCTTCGCGCCCGAAGCGCCCGTCAGCCTCACCATCCATGGCAGCGACCAGACCTTCCCGGTGCGGCGGGTCTACTGCGTCGGCCGCAACTACGCCGCCCACGCCCGGGAAATGGGCTTCGATCCCAAGCGCGAGCCGCCGTTCTTCTTCTGCAAGCCGGCCGACGCGGTGGTCCCGGTCGCCGCCGGCAGCACCCTGGAGCTGGCCTACCCGAGCCAGACCGGCAACTACCACTACGAGATCGAACTGGTGGCGGCGATCGGCAAGGGCGGCTGCGACATCCCCCTGGAGCAGGCCGAGGAACACGTCTGGGGCTACGCGGTGGGCCTGGACATGACCCGCCGCGACCTGCAGATGCGCATGCGCGAGATGGGCCGGCCCTGGGAGATCGGCAAGGCCTTCGACCGCTCGGCGCCGATCGGCCCGCTCTACCCTGCCAGCCAGGTCGGCCATCCGCGCCACGCCGCCATCAGCCTCCAGGTCGACGGCGAGGATCGCCAGCGCAGCGACATCGACCAGTTGATCTGGTCGGTGGCGGAAACCGTCAGCTACCTGTCGCGCTTCTTCGAGCTGCGCCCCGGCGACCTGGTCTTCACCGGCACCCCGGAAGGCGTCGGCGCGGTCGAGCGCGGCGAGCGGATGCTCGGCGCCATCGACGGCCTCGGCGAACTCAGCGTCCGCGTGGTCTGACCCACCGCCCGCGCACGGCGCGGGCCCACCCTGCCCTTCATCCGGGCTGTCGCCACGGCGACGGCCGAGGAACGCTCATGCCTACGCCCGACAAGAACAACAAGATCGACGTCCAGGCCTTCATCGATGCGCAGGCGGTTTCCGCCTTCCAGTTGCGAGTCCTGTCGCTGTGCTTCCTGATCGTCGCCATGGACGGATTCGACACCGCCGCCATCGGCTTCATCGCCCCGGCCCTGGCCCACGACTGGCAACTGAGCCCGGCGCAACTCAGCCCGATCCTCGGCGCCGCACTGGCCGGCCTGGCCCTCGGCGCCTTCGCCGCCGGCCCGCTGGCCGACCGTTTCGGACGCAAGAGCGTGCTCCTGCTCTCGGTGCTGTTCTTCGGCGGCTGGAGCCTCGCCTCGGCCTACGCCGGTTCGGTGGAAACCCTGGCCCTGCTGCGCTTTTTCACCGGCCTCGGCCTGGGCGGGGCGATGCCCAACGCGATCACCCTGACCTCCGAATACTGCCCGCGCCGGCACCGCGCGCTGATGGTTACCGCGATGTTCTGCGGCTTCACCCTCGGCTCGGCGCTGGGCGGCCTGCTCGCCGCGCGGATGGTCCCGGCGCTGGGCTGGGAAAGCGTGCTGCTGCTCGGCGGCGGCCTGCCCCTGGCGAGCCTGCCGCTGCTCTGGGCATGCCTGCCGGAGTCGGTGCGCTTCCTCGCCCGCCGCGCACCGGACGCGGCGCGCCTGCGGCGCATCCTCGAACGCCTGGGGCGCCTGCCCGACGGCTGGGCCGGACGCCTCGAACTGCCCGCCGACGAGTCCGACGGCACCTCGCCCCTGCGGCAGATCCTCGGCGCCGAGCTGCGCGGCGGCACCCTGCTGCTCTGGGCCACCTTTTTCATGGGCCTGCTGATCATCTACCTGCTGACCAACTGGCTGCCGACGCTGATCGGCGGCACCGGCTTCAGTCTCGGCGAGGCGGCGACGATCAGCGCCATGTTCCAGCTCGGCGGCACCCTCGGCGCACTCCTCCTGGGCAGCGCCATGGATCGCTTCGACGCGCACCGGGTGCTGAGCCTGGCCTACGTCGGCGGCGCCCTGTTCATCCTCGGCATCGCCAGCCTCTACCACAGCTTCGCCCTGCTGGCGCTGTGCGTCGCCGGCGTCGGTTTCTGCATCAGCGGCTCGCAGGTCGGCGCCAACGCCCTGGCCGCCGATTTCTATCCGACCCGCAGCCGCGCCACCGGGGTCAGCTGGGCCCTCGGCCTGGGCCGCATCGGCTCGATCGTCGGCTCCCTTAGCGGCGGCGCCCTGCTCGGCCTGGGCCTGGGCTTCAGCGGCATCCTCGCCCTGCTGGTGATCCCGGCGCTGCTCGCCGCCGTGGCCGTGCATCGCCTGGGCCGGCGCCGGGCCAGGCCTTCTCCCACCACTCTCTGAACAGGACTTTCCATGCAGCTCTACAGCTTCTTCAACAGCTCCACGTCCTATCGGGTGCGTATCGCATTGGCCCTGAAAGGCCTGGATTACCAGGTAGTGCCGGTCAACCTGCGGCAGGGCGAGCAACTGCGCCCGGCCGACCGCCAGCGCAACCCGATGGGCGCGCTGCCGACCCTGGTCGACGCCGACGGCCGCCGGTTCAGCCAGTCGCTGGCGATCATCGACTACCTCGACGCCGTGCAGCCCGAACCGCGCCTGATCCCTCTCGACCCACTGCATCGCGCCCAGGCGCTGGAACTGGCCCTGCTGGTGGCCTGCGACATCCATCCGCTGAACAACGTGCGGGTGCTCAAGTACCTGACCCAGGTCCTCGGCATAGACGCCGAGGACCGCCAGCGCTGGTACGCGCACTGGGTCGCCGAGGGCCTGGCGGCGGCGGAGACCCTGCTGAACCGACACCGTCGCGGCGCCTTCTTCGCCGGCGCCGCAGCGGGCATCGTCGAGTGCTGCCTGGTACCGCAACTGGCCAACGCCCGGCGCATGGGCTGTGACCTGGCGCCCTACCCGGCGTTGCTCGAACTGGAGGGGCGCTGCCTGGCGCTCGAAGCCTTCCAGCGCGCCAGCCCCGAGCGCCAGCCCGACTACCTGCCGGACTGACGCGCTGCCCCGTGGAAAACAACAACAAGAAGGACACGCCCATGACCACCCGCATCCGGGCCAGCCTGCTGGCCCTGCCCCTGCTGCTGCCCTCGTTCCAGGCTATCGCCGCGCTGCCGGGGATGAACCTCGGCCAGACCTCCTTCCTCGACGGCAAGGCCCTGCCCGGCACGCTGTTCCAGCAGTTCGTGAATATCTACGAGGCCGACGACTTCATGGACGCCAACGGTCACCGGCGCCCGCTCGACAACCGCCTGCGCACCCTGCTCGCCACCAGCCACTTCGCCCACATCAGCCAGCACCAGCTGTTCGGCGCCTACTACGGCGCGGAAATCCTCGTCCCGGTGCTGCTCGCCGATCCCGACTTCGAACCCCACGCCGGCAGCGCCAACGGCCTCGGCAACCTGATCGTCAGTCCGTTCATCCTGCAATGGCCGCAGACCGAGCTGTTCGGCCGGCCCTACTGGCAGCGCCTGAACCTCGCCTTCCAGTTACCCACCGGGCGCTACGACAGGCATCGGGCGATCAATCCCGGCAGCAACCACTGGAGCTTCAACCCGCACTACGCGCTGACCTGGGAGTTCGCCGAAGGCTGGGAAGCCAGCGCTCGCCTGCAGTACCTGTTGCCGGGCAAGAATCGCGACCCGGCGCCGCCGTTGGCCGACGACTACCTGCAACCGGGCCAGGCGTTCCACGCCAACTACTCGGTATCGCTGGCGCTGGATGCGCATTGGCGGCTCGGGTTGTCCGGCTACAGCCTGCGACAGATCACCGACGAGCGGGTCGACGGCCACGACCGCCCGGACTCCCGCGAGCGGGTCGATGCCATCGGCCCGGCGCTGATGTTCGGCTGGGGCAAGTCGCGGCTGTTCCTCAACGCCTATCACGAATACGGCGCACGCAACCGCAGCGAGGGCAGCCGGCTGATCCTGCGCTACTCGCAGGTCTTCTGAGCGTCGCCTTCCGGGACGATCGGCAAGCGCTCCAGGGTGCGGAACACCGAGCTGCGCCGCCAGCGCAGGTCCGTCGGTTCCGAGGCCAGGGCGAAACGGCGACGCACCAGGCCGCGCAATGCGCATTGCAATTCGAGCCGGGCCAGGTACGCGCCCAGGCAGTAGTGCGGACCATGGGCGAACGCCACGTGCTGCTTGGCGTTCGCTCGCTGCAATTGCAGACGGTCGGGGGCGGCGAACATCTCCGGGTCGCGGTTCGCCGCGAGGAAGCTCAGCCAGACCTTCTCTCCAGGCGGAATCCGCTGGCCGCCGATCTCCACCTCCTCCAGGGTGCAACGCACGCCGCCGCGCACCGCGCCATCGAAGCGCAGCAGTTCCTCCACCGCGTTCGCCGCCAGCTCCGGGCACCGCCGCAGCAGGTCGAGCTGGTCGGGATGGGTGAGCAGCGCCAGCGTAGCGTTGCCGACCATGCTGATGGTGGTTTCGAAGGCGGCCATGAACACCATGGCATAGGCCGCTACCAGGTCCTCGAGGCCCAGTCCGGCCTCCAGCATCGCGGCGCCGTCGAGGATGCTCGGCGCCGCGCCGGACGGCGGGCGCGAAGAGCCATCGCTCCAGCCGCGCGCCTGGCGTTGCAGGTAGTCGCTGAAGGCGGCCGCGCTGCGGTTGATCTGCCCGGCATCGCCGTGGCTGGCGGCGAGATCGAGCCCGGCGGCCAGATCGCGGCCCCAGGGCAGCAGTTGCCCGGTATCTTCGCGGGGAAAGCCGAACAGCTCGGCGGCCACCCGGATCGTCAGCGGTTCGGCGAAATCCCTGAGCAGATCGGGCTCGCGGCGCTCCAGCAAGCTGTCGAGGAGTTCTTCCACCAGCACCTCGATGCGCGCTTCCCAGCGGCGCACGGCGTCGGGGCCGAAGGCCGGAGCGAACAGCCTGCGCAGGCGGGTGTGCCGCGGCGCGTCGTTGAACAGCATGAAGTTGTCGTAGAAGCGCGCCAGCGGTTGCAATTGCTGGTGGCCGAACCAGCTGGCGCCGCCCTGGCGGACGCCGGCGGCGCCAAGGCGAGCGGGGTCGGCGGAGAAACGGCGGTCGCGCAGGCACGCCGAAACATCGGCATAGCGACTGATCCACCAGATCGAGGCCTGGTCGCGGCAGACCGGCGCACGGGAGCGGATCAGCCGCAACAGCGGATAGGGATCGGCGACGAAGTCGGGATGGTAGGTGTGGATGTCGAAACCGTCGCTCCGCGGGGCGAGCGCCGGACGCTGAGCGTCATGGCGCGGCTGCGCGCTGCCTTCCTCGCTGAATGCGTCGTCCATGGCCCTTGCTCCGCTGGGTTGGCGTAACGCAGGGAGTATAGATGGCCGGCGGCTCGGCGCCGGCCCGGAGGATCAGCGCGGACCGAGGATCTCCGCCAACTGGTCCGGCTGCGGCGCGCCCTGTTGCTGCTGCATGCGCCCCTCGGCATTGAGATAGAAGATCGCCGGGGTCGCCGCGGCGCCCATCGACTCCATCAGTTCCATGTTGCCGGCGAGCTGCTTGCGCACCGCCGCCGGGATCTTCGCCAGCGGCTTCAGGGTGCTGGCCTTGCCCGCCTGCTCATGGTCGTGCAGGGCCTTCTGCGGGTCCTTGCTGGCCAGCAGCGCGGCGGACTTGGCTTCGCTGTCCTCGCGGATGATGCCGACCATGATATGCCGCAACTGCACCTTGCCGGCATCCACCCAGGGTCGCGCCTGCTCCCAGAACATGGTGCAGTACGGGCAGTTCGGGTCGCTGAACAGGTAGACCACGCGCGGCGCGTCGGCACGGCCATCGGCGATCCAGGCGCTCTGCTCCATCTTCTGCCACATTTCCTTGGCCAGCGGCGCATACACCAGGCGCTCCAGCGGTTCGCGGCTGAGGTCCTTGCCCTGGGCGTCGAACAGGTGGCCGGTGAGTACGTGCTTGCCGTCGGGCGTCAGGTACAGCGCCATGCCCTGGTTCTGGTATTCGGCGGCGTAGCCGCGCAGGCCATCCGGGGCGTCGAAGCTGCCGAGGATGCGGGCGCCCTTCTCCTGGACCATGCGGATCGGCGCCGGCAGCTCCTCCGCCGCCGTGGCCAGGCCGGCGTTGAGGAGGGTCAGGCCCAGGCCAAGGGTGATCAGGTTGCGCGGCAGTCTCATTCGGAACTCCTGGTTGCGGGGGCGGCAGCGGCCGGCTCGAAGGCTTCGAGGTAGCGCGCCAGGCTGCCGCGGGACAGTTCGCCGAGATGGCTGCCCAGCAGGCGGCCCTCGGCGGTGTAGAAAACGGTGGTGGGCAAGGCGACCGAGCCGACCTGCTGGCCAAGCTGCCCGCCGTTGTCGAACAGCAGGTTGTCCAGGCGCAGGTTCTCGCCCTGGAGGAAATGGCGCACGGTCTCGGCGCTCTCGCCCTGGTTGGCGAAGAGGAACACTACGTCGGGATTCTCCGCCTGCGCCTGTTGCAGCACCGGCATCTCGCGCCGACACGGCGGGCACCAGCTGGCCCAGAGGTTGATCACCAGCGGGCGGCCCCGGAAATCGGCCAGTTGCACCGACTCGCCGGCGGCGTTGCGCAGGCTCAGCTCGGGCAGGCGCGTACCGCGCTCGTAGATGCCCAGGCCCAGGCTGCCAAGCAGCCAGAACGCCAGTCCGAGGCTGGCGCCGACACCCAGCGAGCGACGTAGCGCCGGTCGCCGCCAGGCCCAGAACAGCGCGCCGAGCACGGCGGCGAGCAGGCCTGGCCAGGCGAGGAAACCGCCATCGCGGATATCCAGCATCTGTGCGAAGTCGCCGCGGTACTGCGGCCAGTAGCGCACCACGAAAGCCAGGCGCGCCACCAGCAGGCCGAGCAACAACAGGTTGAACAGCACCGGCTCGGCGTTGCGCCCGCCACCGCGCGCCGCCAGCCAACCGCCGAGCAGCGCGGCGCCGAGGGCGAGGAACAGCAGCAGGTGTTGCAGCGAGACCACCAGCGGCCCCAGGGAAAAACTCAGCATCAGCCGCGCTCCCGGGTCGCCTGCCAATGGGCGAGGAAGCCGCCGGCGTCGACTTCGCCGGTCAACCGGCGCGCGCGGCGCTCCTCGCCTTCCGGGCCGATCCAGATCAGGCTCGGCGGGCCGGGTACCTGGTAGCGGTGCAGCAGCTCGCGGCTGGCGGCGTTGTCCGCGGTCACGTCGAGCCGCAGCAGGCGCACGCCCTGCAGGGCGGCGAGCACATCGGGCTTGGCGAACACCTGTTTCTCCATGATCCGGCAGGACACGCACCAGTCAGCGTAGTAGTCGAGCAGCACCCATTGTCCCTCGGCCTTGGCCGCAGCCAACTGACGGTCCAGCTCGGCCGGCTGGCTCACCGTGAGGAACGCCTCGTGCGCGCTGGCCGTCGGCGTAGCGCCCCGGTTCGCCGCCGCATACACCTGTAGCGGACGCCAGGGGTCGTCGGCCCCGGCCGCGGCGCCCAGCAACATCGCCGCGCCCCAGAGACCGAAGATGCAGCCCGCCGCGCCGAACAGCACCGCGTGCCGCGCCAGGCCTCGCGCCGTGTGCAGCGCGGCGTAGGCCAGGACCAGCAGCAACGCGCCGCCAAGGCCGATCCACAGCGCCTCGCCGAGCAGCGGACGCAGGAGTATCCAGGCGGTGCCGAGGAAAAGGAAGCCGAACACGCCCTTGACCAGGTTCATCCAGGGACCGGGCTTGGGCAGGAAGCGGCTGCCGACCGTCACCAGCAGCAACAGCGGCATGCCGATGCCGAGGCCCAGGCTGAACAGCACCAGGCCGCCATGCAGGGCATTGCCGGTCTGCGCGATATAGAGCAAGGCGCCGGCCAGCGGCGCGGTCATGCACGGTCCCACCAGCAGCCCGGACAACGCGCCGAGCGCAGCGGCGCCGGCCAGGCTGCCGCCCTTGCGGCCGCGACTGAGACCGTCGAGGCGGTCGCGCAGGGCAGCCGGCAGTTGCAGTTCGAAGAAGCCGAACATCGGCAGCGCGAGGAACACGAACAGCGCGGCGAAGCTGCCCAGCAGCCACGGCTGTTGCAGCCAGGCCTGCAGGTTGCCGCCAAGCAGCGCCGCGACCACCCCGAGTCCGGCGTAGACCAGCGCCATGCTCAGCACGTAGCTACCGGCCAGCAGCAGGCCGCGACGAGGGCCGGCGCCGCTGCCGACCACCAGCCCGGCGAGGATCGGCAGCATCGGCAGCGAACAGGGAGCGAACGCCAGCAGCAGGCCGAGGCCGAAGAACAGCAACAGGCTCCAGGCCAGGTTGCCGGCCTGCAGGCTGCCGGCCAGGCCCTGGTCCTCGGCGACTTCGCCGCTCGTCCCGGCGGCGGCAGGGCCGGTACCGCCCAGGTCGAGCGCCTGGCTCTGCGGCGGATAGCACAGGCCGGCATCGGCGCAGCCCTGCCAGCCCAGGCGCAGTTGTCCGGCGGCGGCCGCCGGCAGGGTCAGTTCCAGGCTCTGGCGATAGACCTGCGACTCGCCGAAGAACTCGTCGCTGTGGCTTTCGCCGGGCGGCAGCTGCGGCTGCAAGGCCGGGTCGAGTCCGTCGAAGCGCAGGCGCTTCTGGTACAGGTAGTAGCCCGGCGCGATCTGCCAGCGCAGTTGCACCTGGCCGTCGTCGAGGCGCTCCCAGGTGAAGCGGAAGGCTTTCTCCACCGGCAGGAAATCCGTCTGCGTCGCGCCGCGCGGCGCGAACAGGTCGTCGCCCGGTTGCGCCTGGGACAGGCCCGGCAGCAGGAGCATCAGGAGCAGGATCAACACACGCATGGATAACGCCTTCTACGATGAACTCGGCGGCAGCATGGCCAGCGACGATTAACAGGCCGTTAACGCGGCCACGGGAAAACCCCGGCGACGCGCCGGGCGGGGCATAATCCTGGCTTAATTCGCCCGCTTCAGACTCCTATCCCTTTAACCAGCGATACCGCCATGCATGTACTGCTCACCGAAGACGACGACCTGATCGCCAGCGGCATCGTCGCCGGCCTCAACGCCCAGGGCCTGACCGTGGACCGGGTGGCCAGCGCCGCCGATACCCAGGCGCTGCTCCAGGTGGCGCGCTTCGACGTGCTGGTCCTCGATCTCGGCCTGCCCGACGAGGACGGCCTGCGCCTGCTGCAACGCCTGCGCCAGCAGGGCGTCGACCTGCCGGTGCTGGTGCTGACCGCGCGCGACGCGGTGACCGACCGGGTCGCCGGGTTGCAGGCCGGCGCCGACGACTACCTGCTCAAGCCCTTCGACCTGCGCGAACTCGGCGCCCGCCTGCATACCTTGCAGCGGCGCTCCGCCGGGCGCTGCGTCAACGTCATCGAACACGGTCGCCTCAGCTACGATCCGAGCACCCGCGAAACCTGGCTCGACGGTCGCCCCGTGGAGCTGTCGCGACGCGAACAGGCGCTGTTGCAGGCATTGCTCAACAACCGCGGGCGGATCCTCAGCGGCGAGCAGCTCAAGGACAGCGTCTATGGCTTCGGCGACGAGGTCGAGAGCAACGCCCTCAACGTCCACATCCATCACCTGCGGCGCAAGCTCGGCAACGCCATCGTGCAGACCGTGCGCGGCCTCGGCTACCGCCTCGGGCCGGCGCGCGGCGACGGAGACGACGCATGAGCCTGCGCCTGCGCCTGACCCTGATCCTCGGCTCGGCCTTCATCCTGCTCTGGTCGCTGGCCGCGGCCTGGATGCTCTGCGACCTGCGCGGGCAGATGATGCGCTCCTTCGACCAACGCCTGGCGGCCTCGGCGCGGATGGTTGCCGGCCTGCTCCAGCAGTTGCCGCAGCCGCAGCCGGCGGACGGCCAGACCACGCGCCTGAGCGCGGAGCAACTGGGAATTCCCAACGGCATGGCCTGCCAGGTCAGCTCACTGCGCGGCGAAGTCCTGGCGCAGAGCCATGCCACCCCGGAGCGGGCGCTGGACAGCACCGCCAGCGGCTTCCGCGACCAGGAAATCAACGGCGTGCTGTGGCGCAGCTTCACCGTGCAGGCCGGCGATCTGCGGGTCAGCACCGCCGACCGCCTGGAAGAGCGCGACGTGCTGCAACGCTCGGTGGTGGTGGCCGCCGCGGTGCCGGTGACGGTCGCCCTGCTCGGCAGCCTGGCCCTGCTCTGGCTCGGCGCCGGCCAGGGCCTGGCGCCGCTCAAGCGGATTCGCGACGCCCTCACCCGACGTGGCGCCGACTCGCTGGAGCCACTGGAGCTGGCGGCCCTGCCGAGCGAACTGAAGCCGCTGGTGGAAACCCAGAACCAGTTGTTCCAGCGCATCGCCCAGGCCATCGAACGCGAGCGACGCCTGACCGGCGATGCCGCCCACGAGCTGCGCAGCCCGCTGACCGCGATCAAGACCCACCTGCAGGTCGCGCGCATGACCGAGGGCGCCGCCGCCGAGCAGGCCCTGGCCCACGCCGAGGAAGGCGCCGACCGTCTGCACCGGACGCTGGACCAGCTGTTGCTGCTGGCGCGGGTGGAAGGCAGCCTGTCGTTCGACGACGGCGTGCAATGCAGCGCCGAGGACGCCGCCCGGGTAGCCATGCACGACGCCGGCCACGGCGACGTGCGGATGTTCGAGCTGAAGCTGGCCGACGGCTTGTCCGAGGCGCCGCTGGAAGTCCCCTCGGTGCTGGCCATCGCCGCGCTGCGCAACCTGCTGGACAACGCCCTGCGCCACACCGCCGCCGGCACCCGGGTGGAGCTGGCGGTGGAAACCGCGCAAGGCTGCGCGCGCTTCCACGTCCGCGACCACGGTCCGGGCATCGCCGAAACCGACCTGCCGCACCTCACCCGGCGTTTCTGGCGCCACGGCAAGAGCGGCGGCAGCGGGCTCGGCCTGGCCATCGTCCAGGCTATCGTGCAACGCTGCCAATGCCGGCTGGACTTCGACAGCCGCGCGGACGGCCTGCGGGTGACGCTGGAAATGCCGCTGCGCGAGTGATGCGCGGGCCCACCCGCCAACCGGCCCCCGTAGGGCGAATAGCCGCCCGCGGCTATCCGCCGGACCGAGGCCCAGGCATCGGCGGATAACGCCGTTGGCGTTATCCGCCCTACCCCCGCGCCGACCTGCTTCCGCCGGACCGGGTCTCCGTCCTGCGGACGCCAGGCCACGAGGGTCAGATTCCCTGTCCCAGCAGCACGCCGTTGACCTTCTGTCCGTACAGGTTGACGCCGTCGTTGGCATGGAACTTCTGCCGCGTCTTCTCCACCGAACCGTCCACCAGGCGCGGGTCCTGCGGGCGCTCGTGGCTGTTCATGAAGGCGGCGACGTCCCAGGCGTCGCGGTCGCTGAGGGTACCGGGCTTGCCCAGCGGCATGTTGTACTTGATGAAGGAGGCCGCGGTGTTGATGCGGTGCATGCCCGCGCCCCAGTTGAAGGACTGCGCGCCCCACAGCGGTGGGAACACCGTCTGCCCCAGAGCCATCTGGCCCTGGCCGTCGGCGCCGTGGCAGATCGCGCACTGCGCGGCATAGACCTTGGCGCCGCGCTCGATGCTGTAGCCGCCTTCCGGCGGGGCCACGTCCGGATAGCCGCGTCCGGGCAGGCTGACCCCGGTCGGCGCCTGGCTCGCCAGCCAATAGGCGTAGACGGTCAGGGCCTTGATCTCCGGGCTGTCGGCCGCCGGCACCTTGCCGTTCATGCTGAACTGGAAGCAGCCCTGCAGGCGCTCGGCGAACGTATTGACCTTGTTGTTCTTGGCACGGAACGCCGGATAGACCGGGTAGGCCGCCCACTGCGGCGCGGAGTTGGCCCGGCGGCCCTGGTCGAGATGGCAGTTGACGCAGTTGAGCTGGTTGCCGACCAGATGCGGCGCGTTCTTCCGGGTTTCCACGAACAGCGCCTGGCCCTGGCGGACCATTTCGCCGAAGGCGTTGTCCGGGAGGCTGCTTTCCGCCGGCGGCTGGAACGGCTCCGAGGGCGCCGTTGCCGCGTGGACGGGAGCGACCAGCAGGCCGGCGACGGCCAGGGAAAGGATCGACGGCATGTTCATGGCTGGCCTCCTGCCTGACCGAGGGTGGCGAAGAACTGGCTGACGCTGCGGATCTCCTCTTCGCTGAGGGATTTGGCGATATGTCCCATCAGATCGTTCGGGTCGTTGCGGCGAGTGCCAAGCTGCCAGGCGCGCAACTGGTTGCTCAGGTACATCTCGCCCTGCCCCTGCAACGGCGGGAAGGCCTCCCCCACGCCGCTGCCGGCCGGACCGTGACAGGTCACGCACTCGGGAATGTTGCGCTCCCAGGCGCCACGTACCGCCAGGGTCTCGCCGGGGCTGCGCGGGGTGGCCACGCGCGACAGCGCCACCGGCTTGGGCGCCGGCATTGCCGCGAGGGTAGTGGCGAGCGCCTGGATCTCGTCGTCGCCGAGAGCATCGGCTATGCCCTTCATCACCGGGTGCTCGCGACTGCCGCCCTGCTTGAGGTCATGCAGTTGCTTGCTCAGGTAGGCGGCGGGAAGGCCCGCCAGGCGTGGAAAGCCGGCGGCGGCCAGGCCCATGCCATCGGCGCCGTGGCAGGTGACGCAGGCCGCGGCGGCCGGGTTGGCGCCGCCCTGGGTATAGAGTTTCTGGCCGTCGACGGCGGCCTGGGCCGTCGCCGCCAGCAAGGCGGTCAATGAAAACAGCAGTCGGTGTGCAACCGGCATGGCAGGGTTCCTCTCTGGCTTATTGTTTTTAGTTCTAAGTTTAGAACCAAAAAACCTATCACCGAAAGACCCTACCGCACGCAGGTCTACATCATTTTCCCTACAGGCCCCGGATCACGCCCCTTTCAGCTCCGCGACGATTTCGCAAGAGCGCAGCCGATGGGCGTGCTCGTAGAAGTCGCTGGTGAAGATAAGCTCGTCGGCGCCGGTCTGCTCCAGGAGGATCTCCAGACGCGCACGAACCTTCTCCGGACCGCCGATCACCGCCAGGCCGAAGAAGCTGCCGACCGCATCCTGCTCGTGGGGCAGCCACAACGGCGCCATGCTTTCCACCGGCGGCTTCTGTTTCAGGCTCTCGCCGCGGATCAGCGCCAGCACGCGCTGGAAGGCGGTAGTGGCGAGGAACTCGGCCTCTTCGTCGGTAGGTGCGGCGATCAGCGGCACGCCGATCATCGCGTAGGGTTTGTCGAGTACCGCCGAGGGCTGGAAGTTGCTGCGGTAGATGCGCAGCGCCTCGTGCAGGTAACGCGGTGCGAAATGCGAAGCGAAGGCATAGGGCAAGCCTTTCTGCGCCGCCAGGTGAGCGCTGAACAGGCTCGAACCGAGTAGCCAGATCGGCACCTGGGTACCCTCGCCCGGCACCGCCAGCAGGCTCTGCTGGGAACGGCGCGGGCCGAGCAGCATTTCCAGCTCGGCGACCTGCTCGGGGAAGTCGTCGCCGTTGCCCAGGCGGTCGCGACGCAAGGCGCGCATGGTCGCCTGGTCGGCGCCGGGGGCGCGGCCAAGGCCGAGGTCGATGCGGCCCGGGTAGAGCGTCTCCAGGGTGCCGAAGTTTTCCGCCACCACCAACGGCGCATGGTTCGGCAGCATCACCCCACCCGAGCCGACGCGGATCCGCGAGGTGCCGCCGGCGATATGGCCGATCAGCAGCGCGGTGGCGGAGCTGGCGATGCCATCCATGTTGTGGTGCTCGGCCAGCCAGAAACGGTTGAAGCCCAGGCGCTCCACATGGCGCGCCAGGTCCAGGGAGTTGTGCAGGGCTTCGGCCACGCTGCCGCCGGTGCGCACCGGCACCAGGTCGAGCATGGACAGGGGAATATCAGCAAGCGTTGTCATGAAGGCTCCAATCGGCAGCGGGCGATGGCCAGGGCGCGAGACACGCGCGGAAGGACCTCGCCCGGGGTTTGGATCAATTCTATATCACGCGTTATAGTTTTTGCCCACGGAGAATCCATGGGCTTTTTCCAGTCAAGGCGCGCTGTGGCGTCAGGCGGCCTCGACCGCCAGCAGGGAATCCCAGGCCGCCATCGCGCAGCGGCCGATGGCCAGCAACTGCTGGCGGCTGGCGCCGTCGCGGGCCTGGATCGACAGGCCCTGAAGCACGCTGCTGTAGAAACTGGTGAGCGCGTCGAGATCGGCTCCGGCCGGCACGTCGCCGTCGGCCACGCCTCGTGCGAAACGCTCGCGCAGCAGGCGCGCGGCGCGCCGCCGGTGATCGCGCAGGTAGTCTTCGACGCCTTTGTTGGCCGGCGAGAAATTGGTCGTGCTGAGGTCGACCAGGCAACCGCGCGGCTTGCCTTCCGTGGTGTAGCTGACGGCGGCGCTTTCCAGCAGCGCGGCGATCGACTCGCGCGCCGTCGGCAGGGCGAAGGCGCCCTTGGAAAGCTGGCACTCCTGGCTCAGGTAGAGTTCCACCGCCGAACGGAACAGCGCCTCCTTGGAACCATAGGCGGCATACATGCTCGGCGCGCAGATGCCACCCATGGCCTCCTTCAGCGCGGCCATGGTCGCGCCTTCGTAGCCGGCCTCCCAGAACACGTCGAGCGCCCGGCGCAATGCCTGTTCACGATCGAAGCCGCAGGGGCGTCCACGCTTGGCCATGGGAATTCCTGAGAAAAAAACACGTCATATGGTAACACCGGCGAACAGTCGCAAGGCTGGAGGGGGTCGCTTGATCCATCACCGCGCTCGATATACACCATGCAGGCTTTTTACTTCTGCCGGTTCTCCCGCTGGGCAAACATGCTCTCCAAGGGCAGACGCCCACCCTTCCCCAGGAGAACCGATCATGTCCAGCTTCAGCGCCCTCGCCAGCTACTTCGCCGCTTCCGCGTTCTACAGCAATGCAGTGACCCCTACTCGCCCGGTTCAGGCCAGCGCGCCCGCGCCGACCAGCGAGAAGAAATGAGCCCAAGGAGGCATCCATGCTCTCAGCCCGCTCCCGCAAGGCCCCGACCTATGGCGTCACCTATGTGAGCCTCGAGGATTGCACCCTGCACTTCGAGACCGAGTACATCATCGAGCGCCGCGACGGCAGCCTCGCGCACATGCCGATGCGCACGCCGGTCAGTGAGCGCGAAGCCCTGCAACGCCTGATCGAAAGCTGCATCGACGACTGATACCTCCAGTGCCCGTGTGCCGCTCTCAGGAGCGGCCAGCGGCGTTTTCCCAATCCGCCACCAGCGTCCGCAGTCGCGCGTCGCGCAGTTCGAAGAGTTCCAGCAGCCCCAGTGCCCGGATCGCCGGCAGCAGGGCGCGCAGGTCTTCTTCAGCCTGCCGCCGTTGCGCCGCGGGCAGTTCCTCCTCAAGCAGCAGCCGGGCGTTGGCGATGAACGCGCCGACGCTGCCCTTGCGTATCTCCACGCCGCCCAGGCGGATGCGGTCCTGTCGGTCGGGAAGGATGTCTTCGGCTTTCATGGCGTGCTCCAGGCAAGAATGATGAGCCGCCAGGCTACATCCGCAGTCGAATGGCCTATTATCCATCCCGAGCCAATCATCGTCGCTTTTCCGCCAAATGCTTCCGGAACCCCTGCCCGTCCCGCTCTTCGCCCTGCGCATCGACCGCGCAGCCAGCCGCACGGCCTCCCACCGCCATGCCTGCGGCCAGCTCTACTGCCTGGAGCGCGGTCTTCTGGTGGTCGAGGACGAGCATGGCCGCCAGGCCCTGCCTCCGCGCCAGATCGCCTGGATCCCACCGGGTCACCCACACTCGGCGCACTCCCACGGCAGCCTGGCGGGCTGGAGCGCCTACCTCGCCGCCGAACACTGCCGCGACCTGCCCCGGCACCCCGGCGTGCTCGCCTGCTCGGCTTTCGTGGCGCTGATCGTCGAACGCGCCACCCGCTGGCCGACCGGCTCCGCCTGGAGCACCGAACGCGAGAACCTGCTGCGCGTGCTGCTGGACGAACTGCGCCACGCCGTGCCCCAGCGGACCCGCCTGCCCTATCCGGGGGATTCGCGCCTGCGCAGGATCGCCGAGGCATTGCTGGCCAACCCCGGCGATCCGCGACCGGCGGCCGAATGGGCACGCTGGGCGGGCCTCAGCAGCCGTAGCCTGAGCCGGCTGTTCGGCGCCGAGACCGGTATGAGCTTCGCGCAATGGCGGCAACTGGCGCGACTGCACGCGGCCGTCGAACGGCTGGCAGCGGGCCAGGCGGTCGGCGAGGTCGCCTGGTCGCTCGGCTACGAAAGCCCGAGCAGCTTCGCCAGTGCCTTCCGCACAGTATTCGGCGAGACGCCGTCCGGCTATTCCAGTCGCGCCAACGAAGCGCTAGCCTGAACCTTCCGCGCCACGAGCCTTTCCCCATGAGCCACGCCAATACGCCCCGCGACTGGGTTCGACGCGCCCCGCAACACGGTGCGGTGGAACGCATCGAGGCTTACTTCGCCGGCCACGGCTACGATCCGCATCGCCACGACACCTATGCCATCGGCCAGACCCTGGCCGGGGTGCAGAGCTTCCGCTATCGCCGCAGCCAGCGCCACAGCCTGCCGGGCGGCTGCCTGGTGCTGCATCCCGACGAGCTGCACGACGGCGAGGCCGGCAGCCAGGAAGGGTTCCGCTACCGGATGCTCTACGTCGAGCCGGCGCTGATCCAGCAGGCCCTCGGCGGCCGGCCGCTGCCGTTCGTGCGCGGGGGCTTGTCCGACGACCCGCGCCTGATCGCCGCCAGCCGGGCCCTGCTACAGGCCATGGATACCCCGCTGGAGCCGCTGGAAGAACAGGACGCCCTGTTCGAACTGGCCCACGCCCTCGACGCCGTGGCCGGCAACCGGGCGCGCGGCAGGCGCCACTTCGACTTCGTCGCCGCCGAGCGCGCCCGGCAGTACATCCACGCGCACCTGGAGCGCCCGCTGGGCCTCGACGAACTGGCGCAGGTCGCCCAGCGCGAACGCTGGAGCCTGTCGCGCGATTTCCGCGCGCTGTTCGGCACCAGCCCCTACCGCTACCTGATCCAGCGCCGGCTGGACATCGCCCGCCGGCTGATGCTCGGCGGCCAGACGCTGGCCGAAGCCGCGCTTGCCGCCGGTTTCGCCGACCAGAGCCACATGACCCGCCATTTCGGCCAGAGCTACGGCCTGCCGCCGGCACGCTGGCTGCGTATGCTCGGCCGCGCCTAGCCAGGTTGCACGATCATCCAAGACCGCCCGCTCCGTAGCCGCCTACCCTGGCGCCAGAGACCAACCACCGGAGCGCACCGATGTCCACCAGCACAACCCAAGCGATCAACTTCGCCGCCAAGCTCGCCCTGTTCGACGACCGCTGGCAACCCAGGGTGATCGCCCAGATGAACGACTACCAGTTCAAGCTGGTGAAGATCGAAGGCGACTTCGTCTGGCACAGCCACGCCGACACCGACGAGACCTTCATCGTCCTCGCCGGTCGCCTGCGCATCGATTTCCGCGACGGCGCGGTGCACCTGGGCCCCGGCGAGATGTATGTGGTGCCGCGCGGCGTGGAGCACAAGCCGTTCGCCGAGGGCGAGGTGCGCATGCTCCTGGTGGAGCCCTGCGGCGTGCGCAATACCGGCGACCAGGGCGGCGAGCGGACGGCCGTCAACGATCTGTGGATCTGAACGAATAAGCAGTGTGCTTTGGCGGCAATGTATATTCGCGCCGCCATAGCGCCTACATATACATGCAAACCTGCCATTGGAGACATCCTCTAAAACACAGCACGCTCAAGAATAAAAACTGCCAAGGCACATAATAAATTTCCAAAACCGCCAGAAACGACACATCTCCACATCCTTCAAAAACCCCTCCCAAGGGCATTTCAAAAGCGCCACCCCACCTAGACCGTCAAACATGCTTCTGTCTACTCCATGATACCCAAAGCCTCTCACGCAAGAAAAATCCATTAGTTTTCACAGAATTCTCTTACACACATCAAGAACGATATCGTGCTAAAAAACTAACGCCACACCACCCCAACCAGCAGGGAATATAAAATTGTCAGAACACAATTTTAGCAAACTCAAGATAGATAAAATCAGGAGAAGTCCTACACTCATAATTTCCGGCTACGGAGCGGGAATCGCCATACTCTTCTCAATCTTCAATGACCAACTAGGAATGGAGAAAAAATGGCTAGCAACCATTGACGCAACATTATCAATCTGCGCCATAATATTTTACACAGGAATCATTCATCTTATTTCAACAACAAAAGCGCTTAAAGAGCTAAACAAAGAAAAATCTAACCAACTAGAGCCACGAAAACGCATTCAAACACTTAGCGGGCTTCTAATCATGATCTCCACAGGTTTATTCGGCCTCTATCTGATTGGCAATAGCGATATATCACCAGGAGCAAAACTGTCATCATCTACAACCGGCCTAATACTACTTAGCTCTTGCATTATCGCTTTACTAATAACTTTTGAAAAAATCTCAAAGGAGTTATCAGGTGCGCGAACTAAGCATCATTGAAATGGATATTGTGTCAGGAGGAAACAGTCTTGATGCCGCAGCAACAGGAGCTGGTGGAGCTATAGGTGCAGGACTCGGAAAATTTGGCGGAAGTGCGGCCGGAGCTTGGGCAGGTGCAACTGTCGGCGGTGTTCTAGGAGGACCCGTTGGAGCAGTTGTCGGCCTTATCAGTGGCAGAGTTGCCGGCGGTGCTTTTGGTACCGTTGCAGGAGCAGCTGCTGGTTCGTATGCAGGTTCGGCGGCAGCTAGCGCATGGAGCAGAGGCGACAAGGCAGGTACCAACTATGATGGAGAGGGGTGTGATTATCACTAAGAAAATATTTCAAACCCAATAGAGCCAACCTCCTCCAATGGTGCTTCCGGAAAAAAGCACCATTATTTTGAAATTAAAATATAGCCTACTCAGAAACACATATGACAGCCTCCATGAACTTCAAAGCAAGCATATCTCAGAGCGAATTTCTTAGCCAGTACCAAGAAAATCAACCATTACATATGAAAGGTGCTGTCCTGCCAATAAATTTTTCATGGAACGATGTAAATCGACTAATTGAACGAAGCGATCCCTCATCACCCGACTTCAAGTTATCCCTAGACAGAATCCTCCCCAAAGAAAAATATGTCGAAAAATATTTAGACATTGGAACCATTCGCCAACGAATCATAAAGCCAGCTTTATATGATTACCTAAGTCGTGGTGCCACGCTAATCATCAACAAGATAAAGAGCGATCCAAAAATAACGGAAATCACACAACAAATAGGATTATTCACTGAAAGAAAGATTGTCAGCAGTGCCTATTTAGCATTTGGCAAGAAAAGCTCCTTTCGTTGCCATTGGGACACAAGAGACGTTTTTGCAATCCAACTAATAGGGAGAAAACGCTGGGTAGTATACGAACCATCCTTTGAACTCCCTCTTTACACTCAGCAAAGCAAAGATCTTGAGCATATTTACCCGTGCCCTATCAACCCTTACATGGATATCACCTTGGAGCCAGGGGATGTATTCTATCTACCAAAGGGCTGGGGGCATAACCCACTACCAATTGGACAACCGAGTTTCCATTTGGCACTTGGCACTTTCCCGGCATTAGGAATTGACTATCTGCAATGGACTTTATCCCACATGGAAAACTTCCTTGGAGCCAGAAAATCTTTGAGCAAATGGGCCTCAGACCAGGAAAACCTAGCAAATATTGCAAACCACATACATAGACTAATCAACAATCATGAACACTATTTGAACTTCATGAAAAATCACTTGATAGGAACCAGAATAGACTCCCCACTGGCCGTAGAGGCATTTTGCCGAGCAGACACTGAAACCATTCCCCTTCATTCACAACTATGCCTATGCACAAACAACAAATTCGGCATAGAGCAAAACTATTTAATATGCAATGGAACAAAGCTAAACATAGACCCTCACAGCATGCCAATAATTAACCACATCGCAGCATCCCCCGGCACAAGCCTTGAAGATCTCATTCATAATTTCCCCCAGCATGAATCAACTGACATTAAGAAACTCATCACCGCCCTCTGCAAAGAGGACATACTTAGCATCACCTTATAAAGATCGCTCCATCAAGAAAGAACCTGCCACACTTATCAAAAACAACAAAGCTACGCAGAGCAGTCAAACTCAAGTTAGTTACAGGAATCCACCTAAAAAATTAATCAATGACACCTCAAAATGATTTTTCCGCGCGGAAGCCCTTAATAGAAAGATGTACCAAGCTTTAGGAAAAGTAACGCTAACGCGCCCGGTCTCCTTCACTTTTCTCACCCTGCTGGCCGCGGCGATGGCGCTGCTGGTGGTGGGCTTCTTCCTGTTCGGCAGCTACACCAAGCGCAGCACCGTCAGCGGCCAATTGGTGCCCGCCAGCGGCCAGGTCAAGGTGCACGCGCCGCAGGCCGGCATCGTGCTGCGCAAGTTCGTCCAGGAAGGCCAGGCGGTACGACGCGGCGAGCGCCTGATGGTGCTTTCCAGCGAACGCTACGGCAGCGATGCCGGCCCGGTGCAGGCCGGTATCAGCAGGCGCCTGGAACAACGCCGCGACTCCCTGCGCGACGAACTGGAAAAGCTTCGCCGCCTGCAAGACGACGAGCGCGACAGCCTGACCAGCAAGGTCGCCAGCCTGCAGCGCGAACTCACCACCCTCGCCGCCCAGACCGACAGCCAGCAACGCCTGCTGGCGCTGGCCAGCGACGCCGCCGCGCGCTACCAGGGGCTGATGGACAAGGGCTACATCTCCATGGACCAGTTGCAGCAGCGCCAGGCCGAGCTGCTCGGCCAGCGCCAGACCCTGCAAGGCCTGGAGCGCGAACGCACGTCGCTGCGGCAGCAGTTGACCGAGCGCCGCAACGAACTCGCCGGGCTTTCCGCGCGCCAGGCCAACCAGCTCGCGGAAACCCGCCGCCAGCTCAGCGCGGTGGAGCAGGACCTGGCCGAAAGCGAAGCCAAGCGCACCTTGCTGGTCACCGCGCCGGAGAGCGGCATCGCCACCGCCGTGCTCGCCGAAGCCGGGCAGACCGTCGACAGCTCGCGTCCGCTGCTGAGCATCGTTCCCGCCGACACCCCGTTGCAGGCCGAACTCTACGCGCCGAGCAAGTCCATCGGTTTCATCCGGCCGGGCGATGCGGTGCTGATCCGCTACCAGGCCTATCCGTACCAGAAGTTCGGCCAGTACCACGGCAAGGTGCAGTCGATCTCCCGCGCCAGCGTCTCCTACGCCGAGCTTTCCAGCATGGTCGGCGGCGTCCCGGGGCTCGGCCAGGATGGCGAGCAGCTGTACCGGCTGCGGGTAACCCTCGACGACCAGGCGGTGACCGCCTACGGCCAGCCGCGTCCGCTGCAGAGCGGCATGCTGCTGGACGCCGACATCCTCCAGGACACCCGGCGCCTCTACGAATGGGTGCTGGAACCGCTCTACAGCCTGACCGGCAAACTCTAGGAACGACCCATGGCCTTTCTCGACGCTCTCGCCCTGCGCCTGGGCCGCCGCCTGCCGCTGGTGCTGCAGACCGAAGCCACCGAATGCGGCCTGGCCTGCCTGGCGATGATCGCCGGCTACCACGGCCACCATACCGGCCTGATGGAACTGCGCCGGCGCTTCTCCGTATCGCTCAAGGGCATCTCCCTCAAGCAACTGATCCAGACCGCCCACCGCCTCGGCCTGGGCACCCGCGCGGTGAAGCTCGACCTCGGCGACCTCGGCAAGCTCAAGCTGCCCTGCGTGCTGCACTGGAACTTCAACCACTTCGTCGTGCTCAAGGCGGTCGACGGGCGCGGCGCGGTGCTCCACGACCCCGCCCACGGCCAGCGCCGGCTGGGCCTGGAGGAAGTCTCGCGGAGCTTCACCGGGGTAGCCCTGGAACTCTGGCCGGAGAGCGGCTTCGAGAAACAGGAGGCGCCGCCGCGGATCAAGCTGCTGGGCATGCTCGGCAAGGTCACCGGGCTGTACCGCTCGCTGGCCCAGGTGCTGCTGCTCGCCGGCGCGCTGGAAGTGTTCTCGCTGATCAGTCCGTTCTTCCTGCAATGGACCATCGACAACGTCATCGTCAGCGAAGACCGTGACCTGCTCAGCACCCTGGCCATCGGCTTCGGCCTGTTGCTGCTGATGCAGCAGGCGGTCAGCGGGGTGCGCGCCTGGGTGATGATGCACATGAGCACCCTGCTCGGCGTGCAGTGGCAGGCCAACGTCTTCAGCCACCTGCTGCGGCTGCCCGCGCAGTATTTCGAGAAGCGCCACCTGGGCGACGTGGTGTCGCGCTTCGGCGCGGTGAACAGCATCCAGCAGACCCTCACCGCGGCCTTCCTCTCGGCGGTGCTGGACGGCCTGATGACCGTCGCCACCCTCGGCATGATGCTGCTCTACAGTCCGCCGCTGGCGGCCATCGCCATCGCCGCCATGAGCCTCTACGCCCTCGGTCGCTGGATCTGGTACCGGCCGTTGCGCAACGCCACCGAGGAGCAGATCGTCCACGCCGCGCGCCAGCAGAGCCACTTCCTCGAGACGGTGCGCGGCATCCGCCCGCTGAAGCTGTTCCAGCGCCAGGACGAGCGCCGCTCGGTATGGCTCGGCCTGCTGGTGGAACAGATCAACGCCGGCCTGCGTACGCAGAAGCTGCAACTGTTCTACCAGCAGCTCAACGGCCTGCTGTTCGGCGTGGAGAACCTGCTGGTGATCTGGCTCGGCGCGACCATGGTGATGGACGGCCAGTTCAGCGTCGGCATCCTGATGGCCTTCAACGCCTACAAGTCGCAGTTCGACAGCCGCGTCGGCAGCCTGATCGACAAGTTCTTCGAGCTGCGCATGCTCCAGTTGCAGGGCGAGCGCCTGGCCGACATCGTGCTCCAGGCCCCGGAGGTCAGCCACGGCGACATCCTCCCGGAGAACCTCCGCGAGCGCGAGGCGAGCATCGAGATCCAGGGCCTGCGCTACCGCTACGCGGAACAGGAGCCCTGGGTCCTCGACGGCCTCGACCTGCGCATCGCCGGCGGCGAGTCGGTGGCCATCGTCGGCCCCTCGGGCTGCGGCAAGAGCACCCTGTTCAACGTCCTGCTGGGCATCCTCCCGCCAGTGGAGGGACAGATCCGCATGGCCGGCCTGGACCTTGCGCAACTGGGCCTGGACGGCCTGCGCGAACTGGTCGGCACGGTGCTGCAGGACGACGTGCTGTTCGCCGGTTCGCTCAGCGACAACATCAGTTTCTTCGACCCGCAACCGGACATGCCCTGGCTGCTGCAGTGCGCGCAGATGGCTGCCATCCACGATGACATCCAGGCCATGCCGATGGGCTACAACACCCTGGTCGGCGACATGGGCACGGTGCTCTCCGGCGGCCAGAAGCAGCGGGTGATGCTGGCCCGAGCGCTGTACAAGAAGCCGCGCATCCTGTTCCTCGACGAAGCCACCAGCCACCTCGACGTACACTGCGAACAGCGGGTCAACGCCGCCATTCGAGCGCTGCGCATCACCCGCATCATGGTCGCCCATCGGCCCGAGACCATCGCCTCGGCGGACCGCGTGATAGTCCTCGGCCAGGGCAAGGTAAGCCTCGACGAAAGCACCGCGCGCCTGGCCGAACGCCAGGCCGCCGCGGCGCGGGAGCAGGCCTGATGCGTGCCCTCGCCGGCCTGTTGTGCGGCCTGCTCGGCCTGGTTCCCGGCGCCGCCGCCTACGAGCCGGACGTGTTCGGCACCGCCGGCCAGGTCGCCGGCCAGGCGGTCTACGACCTCGGCGGCAGCGGTTTGCCCTGCCGCGGCGGGCCGCCACCGACCGAGCTGAGCCTGGAGGAAGCCATCGAGCGGATCCTCTGCCACGCCCCACAGACCCGCCTCGCCTGGGCCAATGCCAAGGCCCAGGCGGCCCAGGTCGGGATCGGCAAGTCCGCCTACCTGCCGCGCCTGGACGGCCGTCTCGACGCCAGTCGCGGCTACAGCGACATGGATTATCGCGATGCCCCCTACCTCTCCGGCGACGGCCATCGCCACCGGCGTGGCGCCAGCCTCCAATTGAGCTGGGTGCTGTTCGACTTCGGCCGCCGCAGCGCCGCCCTGCGCAACGCCCAGCAGTTGCTGCTGGCGGCCAACGCCAGCCAGGACGCGACCCTGCAGAACACCTTCGCCCTCGCCGCCCAGGCCTACTACGACGCCCTCGCCGCCCAGCGCAGCCTGGCCGCCTCGCGTCAGGTCGCGGAGCTGGCGGCGCAGAACCTGGAAGCCGCCGACGCCAAGTACCGGGCCGGCGCCGCCGCCCTTTCCGATCGCCTGCAGGCGCAGACCGCGCTGTCCCAGGCGAGCCTCGCCCAGGTCCGCGACGAAGGCGCCCTGAGCAACGCCCTCGGCGTCATCGCCCTGCGCATGGGCCTGGCGCCGGATACCCCGCTGCGCCTCTCCGGCGAGCTGGAGGCGCAACCCGACACCGGCTTCGTCAAGGCCATCGACGAGATGCTCGCCGAAGCCCGCCGCGAGCATCCGGCGCTGCTCGCCGCCCAGGCGCGGCTGAAAGCCGCCGCCGCCTCGGTGGAGGAAAGCCGCGCCGCCGGCCGGCCGAGCCTGGCGCTGAGCGCCAACCTGGCACGCAGCCATAGCGACCAGGCGATGGCGTTCAACGGCGATACCCGCGAACGCGACCGCAGCATCGGCCTGCAACTGAACATCCCGTTGTTCGAAGGCTTCGAACGCACCTACCAGGTCCGCAACGCCCTGGCCCGCCGCGAAGCCAGCGAAGCGGAGCTGGCCGACACCGAGCAGCAGGTTTCGCTGGAGGTGTGGAACAACTACCAGTCGCTCAGCGTCGAGACCCGCAGCCTGGCGCGCACCCGCGAACTGGTCGAACAGTCGCGGCAAAGCCTGGAGGTGGTGCAGGGCCGCTACCGCTCAGGGGTCGGCAGCATGATCGAGCTGCTCAACGCCCTGACCGCCTACGCCAGCGCCGAGGACCAGCACATCCGCGCCCTCGGCAACTGGCAGACCTCGCGCCTGCGACTGGCGGCGAGCCTCGGTCGCTTGGGGCTTCAAATGATCTGAAGCCGGATTACAGATATTTTCAAGAAGAGTCGAACTGTCCCTTTGCTCTCCTAACGCGCTGGCGACCAGAACCCAGAGACCTCTGTCCCCCACGAAAAAGCCCGGCTCGATGGCCGGGCTCTTTCGCTGCGGATCGTCCTCAATCGGCGACGTGGATCACCACCCGGCCGCGCTTCGGACAGGTTTCCATGTAGCGGTGCGCCTCGACCACCTGGTCGAACTCGAATACCCGGTCGACCACCGGCTTGAGCAGGCGATCGCGGGTCAGTTGCTCGATGTGCGCGAGGGCCTTGCTCACCGACTCGTCGTTGCGTTCCAGGCCCATCTCTGGATGACCGGTGAAATCCATCAGGCAGTGGCGGTAGAACTGCAGGTGCTTCTTGAACGCGGCGCAGGCCGGGAACGCCGACTCGTTGCCGCCGTTGCAGCCATACAGCACCAGCTTGCCGCGGGTGGCGGAGACATCGCCGAGCAGGGTCATCTGCGGGCCGCCCAATTCGTCGAGGATGACATTGACGCCCTTGCCCTCGGTGAAGCGCTCGACTTCCAGGACCAGGTCCTGCTCGTCGGTCACCACCACCTTGTCGGCGCCCTGCTCGCGGAGGAACTCGCGCTCCTCGGCGGACTTGGTGGAAGCGATCACCCGCGCGCCGAGAGCCTTGGCCAACTGGATCGAGACCGGCCCGTACATGCGCGCCGCCTCGGTGATCAGCACGGTCTGCCCGGCCTTCAACCCGGCCAGGTCGACCAGGCCGAAATAGGCCACCAGCAGGCCGGTGTAGTAGACGCTGGCCTCCACCGGGGTGAGTACCTCGGGGTAGACCGCCAGGGCCGCGCGCGGCATCAGCACCACGTCGCCATAGGCCGGATAATGATCGGGGGTATGGGCGGGGAAACTGGCCACGCGGGAACCCAGCGGCAGGTCGCCGACGCCGGCGCCGACCGCCAGCACCTCGCCGGCCAGTTCGAAGCCGAGACCGGACGGCAGCGCAGCCTGCTCCGGGGCCAGGTTCTGACGCCAGAGCACATCCTTCCAGCTCACGCCGATCGCCTGGACACGCACCAGGACTTCCCCTGCGGCCGGCGCCGGGGTCGGCAGCTCTTCGCATTTGAGGACCTCTGGCGGGCCAAACTGATGAAAACGGATCACTCGGGACATCGCAAACCTCTGCAGTGCATCACGGGGTGAATAACCTCATGGGTTGTGACTGTATCCGCCCATGCCTGACAAAACCACCCGTCGTTATTGATAATGGCTATGCCTGTCAGTGATCCTATGCCCCTCCGGCACCTCGCCAGGCCCCGCCCCGTCTCGCACGCAAGGCTTGACGGCGAGCCCCCGCGGTTGCAGCCTCTAGCCCCTGGAAACGAGGAACGCCATGAACCGAAACGACCTGCGCCGCGTCGATCTGAACCTGCTGATCGTGTTCGAGACTCTGATGCACGAACGCAGCGTGACCCGCGCCGCAGAGAAACTGTTCCTCGGCCAGCCGGCCATCAGCGCCGCGCTGTCGCGCCTGCGCACGCTGTTCGACGACCCGCTGTTCGTCCGTACCGGACGCAGCATGGAACCCACCGCGCGAGCCCAGGAAATCTTCGCCCACCTGTCGCCGGCGCTGGATTCCATCTCCACCGCCATGAGTCGCGCCAGCGAGTTCGATCCGGCGACCAGCACCGCGGTGTTCCGCATCGGCCTTTCCGACGACGTCGAGTTCGGCCTGCTGCCGCCCCTGCTCCGCCGCCTGCGCGCAGAGGCGCCGGGGATCGTCCTCGTCGTGCGCCGCGCCAACTATCTATTGATGCCGAACCTGCTGGCCTCGGGGGAGATCTCGGTGGGCGTCAGCTACACCGACGAACTGCCGGCCAACGCCAAGCGCAAGACCGTGCGCCGCAGCAAGCCGAAGATCCTCCGCGCCGACTCCGCGCCCGGCCAGCTGACCCTCGACGACTATTGCGCGCGACCGCACGCGCTGGTGTCCTTCGCCGGCGACCTCAGCGGCTTCGTCGACGAGGAGCTGGAAAAATTCGGCCGCAAGCGCAAGGTGGTCCTGGCGGTGCCGCAGTTCAACGGCCTCGGCACCCTCCTGGCCGGCACCGACATCATCGCCACCGTGCCCGACTACGCCGCCCAGGCGCTGATCGCCGCCGGCGGCCTACGCGCCGAGGACCCACCGTTCGAGACCCGCGCCTTCGAACTGTCGATGGCTTGGCGCGGCGCCCAGGACAACGATCCGGCGGAACGCTGGCTGCGCTCGCGGATCAGCATGTTCATCGGCGATCCGGACAGTCTCTGAGCCCTCCGGCAGCTACCCGCACGAGGCGTCGCAACGGGAAAATCGATCGCGCGCCGCGGGTGTGCGGCTTATTCCATCGAAAGCACTGTCCATAACCATCGACTGTTACAGAAAACGAAAAACCATGTATCACTGTTCGTGATAATCAAAATCTCGTCGTTCGATTAGTTCCCTGCCGGAGCAGCCCGCAGACTTCGCCAATCCCGAAAAACCGACTGGCGGAGTCAAGCATGGAACAGTCATCCCACTTCTCCTGGCGCTACCCCCTCGCACTCGCGGCCGTACTGGTCCTGAGCGCCTGCGGCAAGGCCCCGGAAACCACCCAAGGCATGGCGGCGCCCAAGGTCAGCGTCGCCGAAGTCATCGAACAACCGCTGAACGAGTGGGACGAATTCACCGGCCGCCTGGAGGCCCCGGAGTCGGTGGAGCTGCGCCCGCGGGTGTCGGGCTACATCGACCGCGTGGCCTTCCATGAAGGCGCACTGGTGAAGAAAGGCGACCTGCTGTTCCAGATCGACCCGCGCCCGTTCGAGGCTGAGGTCAAGCGCCTCGAAGCCCAGCTGCAACAGGCCCGCGCGGCCCAGGCGCGGAGCGTCAACGAAGCCCAGCGCGGCGAACGCCTGCGCGCCAGCAACGCGATCTCCGCGGAACTCGCCGACGCCCGCACCACCGCCGCCCAGGAAGCCAAGGCGGCGGTCGCCGCGACCCAGGCGCAACTGGACGCGGCGCGCCTGAACCTGAGCTTCACCCGGATCACCGCGCCGATCGACGGTCGCGTCAGCCGCGCCGAGGTCACCGCCGGCAACCTGGTCAACTCCGGGGAAACCCTGCTCACCACCCTGGTCAGCACCGACAAGGTCTACGCCTACTTCGACGCCGACGAACGCGTGTTCCTCAAGTACGTCGAGCTGGCCCGCCAGGCCGGTCGCGACACGCGCAGCGAGAGCCCGGTGTACCTCGGCCTGAGCAGCGAGGACGGCAACCCGCACCTGGGCCGGCTGGACTTCCTCGACAACCAGGTCAACCCGCGTACCGGCACCATCCGCGGCCGCGCCGTGTTCGACAACGCCAAGGGCGAGTTCACCCCGGGCCTCTACGTGCGCCTGAAGCTGGTCGGCAGCAAGACCTACGCCGCCACCCTGATCAAGGACGAAGCGGTCGGCACCGACCTGGGCAAGAAGTTCGTGCTGGTCCTGGATGGCGACAACAAGACCGTCTACCGCACCGTCGAGATGGGACCGAAGCTGGAGGGCCTGCGCATCGTCCGCAGCGGCCTGAGCAAGGGCGACCGGATCGTCGTGAATGGCCTGCAGCGGGTCCGCCCGGGCATGCAGGTGGATCCGCAGAAGGTCGAGATGGCCAGCGCCGACACCCTGGCCACCCTCGCGCGCCTGCGGCAGTCGGTCGGCGACAGCGAACCACCGAAGGTGGCGGCGTCCAAGGACAACGCCACTCGCAACGAGCCGCGCGGCTGAGCGCGGCGATAGGAAGAACCGATGAATTTCTCCCAATTCTTCATCCAGCGGCCGATCTTCGCCGCGGTGCTGTCGCTGCTGATCCTGATCGGCGGTGCCATCTCCCTGTTCCAGCTACCCATCAGCGAATACCCGGAAGTGGTGCCGCCGACCGTCGTGGTCCGCGCCAACTTCCCCGGCGCCAACCCGAAAGTCATCGGCGAGACCGTCGCCTCTCCCCTGGAACAGGCGATCACCGGGGTGGAGAACATGCTCTACATGTCCTCCCAGTCGACCTCCGACGGCAAGCTGACCCTGACCATCACCTTCGCCCTCGGCACCGACCTGGACAACGCCCAGGTGCAGGTGCAGAACCGCGTCACCCGGACCGAGCCGAAGCTCCCGGAAGAAGTGACCCGGCTCGGCATCACCGTCGACAAGGCCTCGCCCGACCTGACCATGGTCGTGCACCTGACCTCGCCGGATAACCGCTACGACATGCTCTACCTGTCGAACTACGCGGTGCTCAACGTGAAGGACGAACTGGCCCGTCTCGACGGCGTCGGCGACGTCCAGCTGTTCGGCCTCGGCGACTATTCGCTGCGCGTCTGGCTGGACCCGAACAAGGTCGCCTCGCGCAACCTCACCGCCACCGACGTGGTCAACGCCATCCGCGAGCAGAACCGCCAGGTCGCCGCCGGCACCCTGGGCGCGCCGCCGGCGCCGAGCGACACCAGCTTCCAGTTGTCGATCAACACCCAGGGTCGCCTGGTCACCGAGGAAGAGTTCGAGAACATCATCATCCGCGCCGGCGCCAACGGCGAGATCACCCGTCTGCGCGACATCGCCCGGGTCGAGCTGGGCTCCAACCAGTACGCCCTGCGTTCGCTGCTGAACAACAAGCCGGCGGTGGCGATCCCGATCTTCCAGCGTCCCGGCTCGAACGCCATCGAGATCTCCAACCTGGTGCGGGAGAAGATGGCCGAGCTGAAGCACAGCTTCCCGCAGGGCATGGACTACTCCATCGTCTACGACCCGACCATCTTCGTCCGCGGCTCCATCGAGGCGGTGGTGCACACCCTGTTCGAAGCCCTGGTGCTGGTGGTGCTGGTGGTGATCCTGTTCCTGCAGACCTGGCGCGCCTCGATCATCCCGCTGGCCGCGGTGCCGGTGTCGCTGATCGGCACCTTCGCGGTGATGCACATGCTCGGCTTCTCGCTCAACGCGCTGTCGCTGTTCGGCCTGGTGCTGGCCATCGGCATCGTGGTGGACGACGCCATCGTGGTGGTGGAGAACGTCGAGCGCAACATCGGCCTCGGCCTCAAGCCGGTGGAAGCCACCAAGCGTGCCATGCGCGAGGTGACCGGGCCGATCATCGCCACGGCGCTGGTGCTCTGCGCGGTGTTCATCCCGACCGCGTTCATCTCCGGCCTCACCGGGCAGTTCTACCGCCAGTTCGCCCTGACCATCGCGATCTCCACGGTGATCTCGGCGTTCAACTCGCTGACCCTGTCGCCAGCGCTGGCGGCGGTCCTGCTCAAGGGCCACCACGAGCCGAAGGACCGCTTCTCGGTGTTCCTCGACAAGCTCCTCGGCAGTTGGCTGTTCCGTCCGTTCAACCGTTTCTTCGACCGCGCCAGCCATGGCTACGTCGGCACGGTGAACCGGGTCCTGCGCGGCAGTTCGATCGCCCTGCTGGTCTACGGCGGACTGATGGTGCTGACCTACTTCGGCTTCTCCAGCACGCCGACCGGTTTCGTCCCGCAGCAGGACAAGCAGTACCTGGTGGCCTTCGCCCAGTTGCCCGACGCGGCCAGCCTGGACCGTACCGAGGCGGTGATCAAGCAGATGTCCGAGATCGCCCTGGCGCAGCCCGGCGTGGCAGACTCGGTGGCCTTCCCCGGCCTGTCGATCAACGGCTTCACCAACAGCCCGAACAGCGGCATCGTGTTCACCCCGCTGAAGCCGTTCGACGAGCGCAAGGACCCGAGCCAGTCGGCCGGGGCCATCGCCGCCGCGCTGAACGCCAAGTACGCCGACATCCAGGACGCCTACATCGCGATCTTCCCGCCGCCGCCGGTACAGGGGCTGGGGACCATCGGCGGCTTCCGCCTGCAGATCGAGGACCGTGGCAACCAGGGCTACGAGGAGCTGTTCAAGCAGACCCAGAACATCATCACCAAGGCCCGTGCGCTGCCTGAGCTGGAACCCAGCTCGGTGTTCTCCAGCTACCAGGTCAACGTGCCGCAGATCGACGCCGACATCGACCGCGAGAAGGCCAAGACCCACGGCGTGGCGATCAGCGACATCTTCGACACCCTGCAGGTCTGCCTCGGCTCGCTGTACGCGAACGACTTCAACCGCTTCGGCCGTACCTATCAGGTCAACGTCCAGGCCGAGCAGCAGTTCCGCCTCGAACCCGAGCAGATCGGCCAGTTGAAGGTGCGCAACAACCTCGGCGAGATGGTCCCGCTGGCGTCCTTCATCAAGGTCAGCGACACCTCCGGTCCGGACCGTGTGATGCACTACAACGGCTTCATCACCGCCGAACTCAACGGCGCCCCGGCCGCGGGCTACAGCTCCGGCCAGGCGCAGGCGGCGATCGAGAAGCTGCTGAAGGAGGAACTGCCCAACGGCATGACCTACGAGTGGACCGAGCTGACCTACCAGCAGATCCTCGCCGGCAATACCGCGCTGTTCGTCTTCCCGCTCTGCGTGCTGCTGGCCTTCCTCGTGCTGGCCGCCCAGTACGAGAGCTGGAGCCTGCCGCTGGCGGTGATCCTGATCGTGCCGATGACCCTGCTGTCGGCGATCACCGGGGTGATCCTGGCCGGCAGCGACAACAACATCTTTACCCAGATCGGCCTGATCGTTCTGGTGGGGCTGGCGTGCAAGAACGCGATCCTGATCGTCGAGTTCGCCAAGGACAAGCAGGAGGAAGGCATGGACCGCGTCGCCGCGGTGCTGGAAGCCTGCCGCCTGCGCCTGCGGCCGATCCTGATGACGTCCATCGCCTTCATCATGGGCGTGGTGCCGCTGGTGATCTCCACCGGCGCCGGCGCCGAGATGCGCCATGCGATGGGCGTGGCGGTGTTCTCCGGGATGATCGGGGTGACCTTCTTCGGCCTGCTGCTGACGCCGGTGTTCTACGTCCTCATCCGCCGCTTCGTGGAGAACCGCGAAGCGCGCCGCGCCGCCAACGACAAAGGCCTGCCAGAGGTGCATGCATGATTCACGCGCAGTCGATCCGGAGCGGGCTCGCGTCCGCCCTGGGTCTGTTCAGTCTGCTGGCGCTCAGCGCCTGCACGGTGGGTCCGGACTACCGGACCCCCGACACCGCGGCGGCGAAGATCGACGCCACGGCGAGCAAGCCCTACGACCGCAGCCGCTTCGAAAGCCTGTGGTGGAAACAGTTCGACGATCCGACCCTGAACCAGTTGGTCGAACAGTCGCTGAGCGGCAACCGCGACCTGCGCGTGGCCTTCGCCCGCCTGCGCGCCGCCCGCGCCCTGCGCGACGACGTGGCCAACGATCGCTTCCCGGTGGTCACCAGCCGCGCCAGCGCCGACATCGGCAAGGGCCAGCAACCGGGAGTGACCGAGGACCGGGTCAACAGCGAGCGCTACGACCTTGGCCTGGATAGCGCCTGGGAGCTTGACCTGTTCGGGCGCATCCGCCGTCAGCTGGAGTCCAGCGACGCCCTCAGCGAAGCGGCCGAGGCCGACCTGCAGCAACTGCAGGTCAGCCTGATCGCCGAGCTGGTGGACGCCTACGGCCAACTGCGCGGCGCGCAACTGCGCGAGAAGATTGCCCTGAGCAACCTGGAGAACCAGAAGGAGTCGCGCCAGCTCACCGAGCAACTGCGCGACGCCGGGGTCGGTGCCGAACTCGACGTACTGCGCGCCGATGCGCGCCTGGCGGCCACCGCCGCCAGCGTGCCGCAACTGCAGGCGGAAGCCGAGCGCGCCAGGCACCGTATCGCCACCCTCCTCGGCCAACGGCCGGAAGAGTTGACAGTGGACCTTTCGCCGCGCGACCTGCCGGCGATCACCAAGGCCCTGCCGATCGGCGATCCCGGCGAACTGCTGCGCCGCCGGCCGGACATCCGCGCCGCCGAACGGCGCCTGGCCGCCAGCACCGCCGACGTCGGCGTGGCCACCGCCGACCTGTTCCCGCGGGTCAGCCTCAGCGGCTTCCTCGGCTTCACCGCCGGGCGGGGCTCGCAGATCGGCTCAAGCGCCGCCCGCGCCTGGAGCGTCGGCCCGAGCATCAGTTGGGCCGCCTTCGACCTCGGCAGCGTGCGTGCCCGCCTGCGCGGCGCCAAGGCCGACGCCGACGCCGCGCTGGCCAGCTACGAACAGCAGGTGCTGCTGGCCCTGGAAGAATCGGCGAATGCCTTCAGCGACTATGGCAAGCGCCAGGAGCGCCTGGTCTCGCTGGTCCGCCAGTCGGAAGCCAGCCGCGCCGCCGCGCAACAGGCGGCGATCCGCTACCGCGAAGGCACCACCGATTTCCTGGTGCTGCTGGACGCCGAACGCGAGCAACTCTCCGCCGAAGATGCCCAGGCCCAGGCCGAGGTCGAGCTGTACCGCGGCATCGTGGCGATCTACCGCTCCCTCGGCGGTGGCTGGCAACCCAGCGCCTGAACCGGCTATCCCCCGGCCGATGGAAATCGGCCACTCCAGCCCCGCGATTGCAGCTCCTGGTCGCGGGGCTTTTTTATGCGCAGCGCGGGGGCTCGGTCGAGCCCCACGTCGTTTCTCGGCGATGGCGTAGAGGCTCGGCGGCCATTGCCGCGGGCTATTCCCGCCGCTCCGGCTGCGCGGAGTGGATATACAGGGTGTAGGTATCCGCCGGCCGGGGCGCGCCCGCCAGGTCGAGGGCATGACCGATGGCGCCGCGATGGTAGGTGCCATGGTTGACGATATGGAAGAGGATCTCCTGGCGCGTCATGCCGCCGTCGCGGCCATCGGCGAAGCGGAAGCGCAGCCATTCGCCGCGACGCTCCAGCGGCAGCTCGGCGACATAGCCGGCGAACCAGGCGGCCGAATCCTCCAGCCGGCGACGCAGGACGTCGTAGCCAGGCACCACCTCGCTGTTGGTCTGTTGGTGGGGCGCCGGCTCGCCCAGCAGGCGTGCCCTGAACAGTTCCTCGACGATCGCCATGTGATTGAGCTGTTGCAAGGCGAAGGCCAGCGAGGCCGGGAACGCCTCGGCGTCGATCCGGGCGATGGCATCGAGGGTGCGGCGGTCGGACCAGGCCTTGTAGTTGAAGGACTCGACCAGCAGGTCGACTTGCAGGGTGGGTCGGGACATGTGGCGGGCTTCCGTGTCCATTCGCTGAGGGAGCCGGATCATAGCCCGGAGACAGCGCTCAGCGCTCGCCCTGCAACCCTTCCAGGCGTGCATCGCAGAGGTCGCGCAGGCGGTCGCGGAGGGTGCGCCCGGCGCTGTCCAGCTCGGGCCGCGCGTAGAGCGCCAGCTCCAGGCCAGCGATGGGCGGGAAGCCGGCCTGCGCGCCAAGCAGGCGATGCTCGGGCCCGACGCAGCCCAGCGGCAGCAGGCTGACCCCCAGTCCGGCGCCGACCGCGGCCACCAGGCTGGCCAGGCTGGCGCTGGAATAGCCGATGCGCCAGCGACGCCCGATGCTCTCCAGGGCATGGATCATCTCCTGGCGATACAGCGCGCCGACCGGGAACACCACCAGCGGCACCGGCTCCTCCGGCGAACCCTCGCCGAACGGCCGCGTGGCGCTGCCGAACCAGCCCAGCGGCTCGGCCCAGCGTGCATGGCAGTCGCTGTCGGCCCCCCACTGCTTGACCAGCAGCAGGTCCAGCTCGCCGCTGCGATAGAGGCGCAGCAGGTGATGGCTGAGACCGCTCTCGACCTCCAGGCGCAGTCGCGGACGCTCTTCGGTGAAGCGCGTCAGCACCGGCATCAGCACTTCGCCGGCGAGGTCTTCCGGCACGCCGAGGCGCAGCACGCCGTCGCCATGGGCCGGGCTGAGGGCCTCGCTGGCCTCGTCCGAGAGCCGCAGCAGGCGCCGCGCGTAGCCAAGCAGACGCTCGCCTTCCTCGGTCGGCAAAACCTGCCGCTGGCTGCGGTCGAGCAGGCGGCAACCGAGGTTCTGTTCGAGGCGGATGACCTGCTGGCTGACGGTGGACTGGGTCAGATGCAGGTGTTCGCCGGCGCGGGTGAAGTTGCCGGTGTCGACAACGCTGACGAAGGTACGGAGCAGGACCAGATCGAGCATGCACACTCCCACTGAAAGGCATTACATCATTTAATTTCAGCATACATGACATCGACGCCATACTTTTCGCCAACGCCTATCGGAGCCCATCGACATGTCCCTGGCCAATCTATGCAGGAGCGGAGCCATGCTGGTCTGCGCAGCATTCAGCGGAGGCGCCGGCGCGAGCGACGCCGGAGCATTGCTCGAAGCCGCGCGTCGCGGCGATACCGCGCAGGTCGCCAGCCTGCTCGAACGCAAGGTCGAGGTCGACGCGCCCAGCGCCGACGGTAGCACCCCGCTGCTGCTGGCCACCGCCAACGACCACCTGGCGGTGGCGCGCCAGTTGATCGAGGCCGGCGCCGACGTCAACCGGCAGAACAGCCGGCTCGACAGCCCGTATCTGCTGGCCGGCGCCGAGGGCCGCCTGGAAATCCTGCGCCTGACCCTGCTCCACGGCGCCGACCTGAAGAGTACCAACCGCTATGGCGGCACCGCGCTGATCCCGGCCTGCGAACGCGGCCATGTGGAAGTGGTGAAGACGCTGCTGCAAGCCGGGGTCGATCCCAACCATGTCAACAAGCTCGGCTGGACCGGGCTGCTCGAGGCGATCCTGCTGAGTGACGGTGGTCCGCGCCACCAGGAGATCGTGCGCCTGCTGATCGACGCCGGCGCCGACGTCAACCTGGCCGATGCCGACGGCGTCAGCCCGCTGGCCCACGCCCGCCAGCGCGGCCAGGGCGGGATCGAGCGGCTGCTGCTGGCCGCCGGCGCCCAATGAAAGCGAAGGAGAAAGACATGTCCGATGAAATCTTCATGCGCGAGGCCATCGCCCTCGCCCGCGCCAACGTCGAGGCCGGCGGCCGCCCGTTCGGCGCCGTGCTGGTGCGCGACGGGCGGGTCCTGGCCCGCGGCGTCAACCAGATCCACGAGACCCACGATCCCAGTGCCCACGCCGAACTGCAGGCGATCCGCCAGGCCAGTCAGGCGCTCGGCAGCCCGCGTCTGGACGGTTGTGTGATCTACGCCAGCGGCCATCCCTGCCCGATGTGTCTGGCCGCCATGCATCTCTGCGGCATCCAGGCGGCCTGGTTCGCCTATTCCAACGAGGACGGCGAACCGTTCGGCCTGTCCACTGCCACGCTCTACGCCGAGATGGCGCGCCCGCCACAGCGGCAGAGCCTGCCGCTACGCGCCCTGCGTTCTGCCGGCGAAGAGGGTCTGTACCGGCAATGGCGGCAACGCCAGGCATGAGCGCGCGAATCCCTTCCGGCGGCCAGGCCGCCAGCGGCGTCGGCGCGGCGGAGGTCAGTTGGGTCGGCCTGCTGGTGATCTTCTGCCTCGGCATCAACCTGCGACCGATCCTCACCGGCATCGGCCCGCTGCTCGAGGAAATCACCGCCGGCACCGGTCTCGGCTTCCAGGGCGCGTCGCTGCTGACGGTGTTGCCGGTACTCTGCATGGGCCTGGTGGCGCTGTTCCTGCCCTGGCTCGGGCGCTGGCTGGCCGAGCACCGCGGCATCGTCTGCGGACTGCTGGCCATCGCCGCAGCCTGCCTCTGGCGCCTGGAACTGGATAGCGGGCTGGCGCTGATCGCCAGCGCCGCGCTGGCCGGCAGCGGCGTGGCGATCATCCAGGCGCTGGTACCGGGCGTGGTCAAGCGCTGGTTCCCGAGGCGGGTCCCGGCGGCGATGGGCCTCTACTCGGCCTCGCTGATGGCCGGCGGCGGAACCGCGGCGGTGCTCAGCCCGCGGATCGCCGAACACTTCTCCAACTGGCAGGCCGGCCTCGGCGCCTGGGCCGTACCGGCCCTGCTAGCGCTGCTGCTGTGGATGTTCGCGCGGCCAAGGGAGGTGCTGCCGAGCGCTGGCGAGGGGCCGGTCCGGCACTTCTTCGGCAATCGCCGTGGCTGGCTGCTGGCGGTGTATTTCGGGCTGATCAACGGCGGCTACACCAGCATGGTGGCCTGGTTGCCGGTGTACTACCGCCAGCTCGGCTGGAGCGCCCAGGACAGCGGCGGGCTGGTCGGGATCATGACCATCTTCCAGGTGCTCGCCGCGCTCAGCGTGCCGCTGCTGATTCGCCGCCGCCTCGACCGCCGGCCCTGGCTGCTGGCCGCGCTGCTGGTCCAGCTCGGCGGCTTCTGCGGCCTGCTGATGATGCCGCTGCAGCACGCGGCACTGTGGGTGGCGTTGATCGGCTACGGCCTGGGCGCCTGCTTCGCCCTCAGCCTGACCCTGACCCTCGACCACCTCCACGAGCCGCGTGCGGCGGGAAGCCTGGCGGCCTTCGTGCAAGGCATCGGCTTCATCATCACCGGCATCGTGCCCTACCTGACCGGCTGGCTGCGCGACGCCACCGGCAGCTTCCAGGCCTCCTGGCTGCTGCTCGCGGCGAGCGTGGTGGCGATGTTGCTGGTGACCCTGCGCTTCGCCCCGTCCGGCTATGCCCGGGCCATGGGCGAGACGCGCGACTGAGCGGCGGACCTCCGCGCCCGCCATTGCAGGCGCGGGTGGCGCTTCAGTAATGGGTGGCGATATAGATGCGGTAGCTGATGATGGCCAGCATGCAGATCACCCCGACCCACATGAGGAACAGGCCGAACGGCGTGTCGCGCTTGGTGAAACCCGTGCCGATGAAGAGCATGCCCAGCACGATGATTGCGAAAGTGACGCCGTAGGAATCCATGTTTACCCTCGTTGGCCGCGTTCCTGACATACTTGTCAGTCTAGCTCCAAGCCCGCTAGAACTACGTTGATATTTATCAGCCTGCGGTCAATTTCGGACAAATTCATCGAACTTGAGGAAACGCCTGGCTGCGAGCGGCAAGGTCGCGCAAGATCGCCTGGATCTCGCCGAAGTCCGGCCGCTCGCTCACCCGTGGCAGCGCGCAACGTCGCTGCAACTCGACCAGCGCCGCACGTAGCGAGGCCTGCCCCGGCGGCGCCTCGCTGCGCTCGAGCAACTCTTCCAGCAGGCAGGCGAAGGCACGTACTTCCAGGCGCCGCAGGGCGCCGGCGAGCACGGCGTCGTCCGGGAGAAAGGACGCGGCGCCGAAATCGCCCAGCAGGCAGGCGCCATCCTCGCGCCAGAGGATGTTATGCGCATAGAAGTCGCCATGGCTGATGCCGCGTCCATGCAGATGGGCCATCAACGCGGCGAGCGAGGCCGCCAGGCGCAGCGCCGTGGCCAGCTCGAAGCGCAGTCCCGGCGGATAGACGTCGCGGGTACAGGACTCCAGGCTCGGCGGCCCCGCCAGGTTGCGATAGGCGTCGTCGAGCAGCTCCAGCACCAGCCCGTCGCGCCCTTGCGGATGCCCGGCGAGCTGGCCGAGCACCTCGATCAATTGCGCATGGCGCCCCGCCGCCAGGCAGGCGGCCATCTCGCTGGCGGGGGTGCCATCGCTGGTCACTTCGCCCTTGAACAGCTTCAGCGCCACCGTGCGCGTCGAACCGTCCGGCTGGTGCCAGCCGGCGCGATGGATGACCCCGGAGGCTCCTTCGCCGATCAAACCGTCCAGGCTCAGCTCGCTCCAGTCCAGCGCAGCGATGCCGCTGTCGGCCAGCGCCGGCAGACGGCACAACGGGTTGCCGGCGTAGGCCAGCCAGGCCAGGCGCGGCAGCGTCGCCAGCCAGGCCGGCAGGCGCTGGAAACGGTTGGCGGCGATCCGCAGCAGTTCCAGGCCTTCGCAAGCGGCCATGCTCTCGGGCAAGGCCTCCAGGCGGTTGCCGGCCAGCATCAGCTTCTGCAACGGCCGGCGACCCAGTTCCTCGGGCAGCGTGGCAATCCGGTTGTCGGTGAGGATCAGCCAGCGCAGCGCTGGCGGCAGGGCCGCGGCCGGCACCCGCTCGATGCGGTTGGACTTGAAGCCGACCATGCTCAGCGCCGGACAGTCGCCCACCGCCGCCGGCAATTCGGCGAAGTCGTTGGCGGAACAGAACAGCACCTTGAGACGATGCAGCCGCCCGAGGTCGTCCGGCAGGCTGTCCAGGGCGTTGCCGCTGAGGTTGAGCACCTCCAGGGAGTCGGCCAGCTCGAAGATTTCCCGGGGGAACTCGCGCAGGCCGCAGGACAGGTCCAGGCGCGTGGCGCCGGCCAGTTCGCCGCTGCGCAGTTGCTGCAAGGTGTGCATGGTTCGACGGACTCCGGCCAGGGCGGATGGAAAGCCGCGCATGATAGCCAAGGCGTTGCGGAACGCGCACCCTCGCCGTGCTAGAGTGGCCGCCCCGAATCGACAGGACCACAGAGAATGGAACTCTCCCCCGCCGAACGCCAACTCCTGCTGGCCCATCGCCTGGCCGTGTTCGACGGCTGCGTGGTGTACGACGCCCAACCGCCGGTGTCCGCCGAACACGTCCAGCGTCTTGCCGAAGGCCTGGCCGGACCGATTCCAGAAGACCTGCTACGCCTCTGGCGCACCTGTTTCGGCGGGCGCCTCGGCTATGACCTGGAAGTCGACTACGACGGCCACCGCCACCCGTTCTCTTTCAGCGAACTGTTCTATCCGGACAGCGACGGCTACCACGACCTCTGGGGCTGGATCGAACACGAGCGCGAGCTGGCGGCGGAAGCCGCGGCAGAAGAAGGCCGCGACTGGAACGGCAAGCTGGCCTACCTGCCGTTCGGTGGCTTCGAGTACCTGGAGCGGCTCTACGTCTGCGTCGAACCCGGCCCCGAGCATGGCGCGGTAATCGCCTGGAGCCACGGCCTGCCGCCGGCCTGGGCCGGACGCCTGCACCAGGATTCGGTGACGCGCCTGGCCGACGATGTCGGCGGGCTGTTCCGCCTGTTGTCCTTCGAACAGGATCCGTTCGATGCCGAGAACGCCTGCGGCGTGGCCGACGAGCTACTGGAAGCGCTGGACGCCCTGGAGGCCGCTGGGGAGCCCGGCAAGGCGCTGAAGGGCCGCCTGGAAGTCCTGCTGCGCCAGCGCATCCTCGACTGGCGGCCGGCCCTCGCCGACGGCAGCCTGGCCGCCGAGCCAAGGCTGCGTCAACTGGCCCTGGCCGAAGCTGCGCAAGACGGCGACATCGACCTGCTGCAACGCCTGCGCGATGCCGGCTGCGACTTCGCCGAAACCTTGCGCGGACGCGGCGGTGTGCTGGAGGCCTGCCTCGCCCGCGGGCGCCTGGAGGCCGCCAGATGGCTGCTCGACCAAGGCGTCGCGGTGCACCAGGACAGCCTGCAGATTGGCGCCGCGCACCTCGATGCGGTCCTGGCCGAACGCCTGTTGCGGCTCGGCGCGATCTCCGACCCGAATACGGTGCTCCTCGCCCTGCAATACGGCGACGCCGACGCCGCGCGGATCATGGCGCGACCGCTGCTGGAGGAGTCGCCGGCGAGGGCCAGCGCCCTGCGTCTGGCCCTCGCCAGCCGCGCCGAGCGCGAGCGCAGCGACGCCAGGCGGGTCAGGTCGGGAAAGATGGGCAGCAACCGCAGTCCCGACGACTACCTGGCCCTGGCCGAGCGCCTGGAGCGCTTCCTCGCCGAGCTGCCAGGCTGAGGCTCAACCCTCCGGTCCCTGCACCTCGATGAAGGAACCGTCGGCCAGCCGCTCGAACGCCCGTCCCGGCGGCGCGTCGAGCAGCGGCAGGATGCTGTCGTCGGCGTTCAGCACCGAGCCCAGGCTGACGTAGGCGGTGGTCCCGGCGGTATTCATGTAGTCGTCCGACTCGTCGCCGGCCATCAGCCGCCAGCCGCTGTCGTTTTCCTCTTCCGGCGCCTCGCGGTAGAGGTAGCCGACCGCCTTCCCCTCGTCTATCACCCGGCGCGTCACGAAGCAGCGCCGGGCATAGCGCGAGATCGGCGTTTCCCGCGGGTCGTGCTCGGTGTTGATGATGTGCCGCGCCTCGAAGACGATGCGCTCGCCCAGCGACAGGTCGCGGATGTATTGCGGATAGTTGTCCAGGCGGCCGCTGAAGGCGCCATCCGCCTCGATGCCCTCGACCGTCACCCAGAGCCGCTCGGCGCGCGGCGCATCGGGGTTGTCGGTATCGAAGGCGAAGATCAGCTTGACGCTTTCCCCGGCGGCGACCCGGTCGATGGTCTCCGCGTCCGGTTTGTAGAAGGTGTAGGGATGGCGGACAGCGATCGCACTGGCGTCCACCAAGGTCCACGAGGCCATGTCGACTCCCGCTTGGCTGGCTACGCGGCGCCCGTAGCCTGGGCTGCCACGGGCACGCCGGTGCCCGGGCGGCATGGGTGGAATGGCGTGGCCGAGGTTCGGGTCGCGGCGCCCACCGGCAGGTCGAAGCCATGCCCGGCCAGGAACCGCCCTTCGGCCCGCCTACCCAGAGGAAAGTAGCAGCGCCGCCGCGCAGCCGCCAGCAACGGGCTGTCGCAGAGCGCCGCCCCGGACGGGGCGGCGGCGCGCCTTCAGAGGACTTGCAGCGGGTATTCGACGATCAGGCGGACTTCGTCGAGGTCCGACTCGAAGCTGTCGGAGCGCACGGTGGCCTGGCGCACGCGGAACGCCAGGTCCTTGGCCGCGCCACCCTGCACCACGTACTTGACCTCCACGTCGCGTTCCCAGCGGCCCTGGTTGGTCAGCGGGTTGCCGTTGGCGTCGGTGCGCATGTAGACGCTGTTGGCATTCGAATAATCGGCGTCCCAGCCCTTGCCATAGCGGGTCATGAAGCTCAGCCCCGGCACGCCGAAGGCGGCCATGTCGAGGTCGTAGCGGAGCATCAGCGAGCGTTCCTTGGGCGAGTTGAAGTCGCTGTACTGGATCGAGTTGTCCAGGTAGATGGAGTCGGTCTGGCGCAGGTAGTCGAAGTCGTCGTCGCCGTTGTTGCGCTGGTACGACAGCAGCACCTGGTGCGGACCGTAGGCGAAGCCGCCGCGCACGCTCCAGATGTCGTTGTCGAGTTCGCCCATCACCTGCCTGCCCTGGTCCTTGACCTTGTAGTAGTTGGCGCCGCCGAGCAGGGACAGCTTGTCGTCCAGCGGATAGTTGAAGCTGGTGCCGGCGTAGTACTGGTCCCAGGCGTCCTTCTGGCGGCTGCCGTAGAGGCTGACGCTCCAGTGCTCGGTGGCCTGGTAGTCGCCGCCGGCGTAGGCGACCCACGGCGAGTCGATGCGCCGGCCGGTGTAGAAGCTGTAGAAGTCGTCGCTGCCGCTGGTGCTGTTCGGTTGGGTCATCGAGTTCAGCTTGCCGGCCTGCAGGGTCAGGCCCTTCGCCAGGCTGTCGTTGACCAGGGTGAAGCCACGGAAGCTGGAGGGGAACAGCCGGCTGTTGCCGTACTGGATCACCGGGGTTTCCGGGAACACGTCGCCGACCCGCAGCACGGTGCCATACCAGCGCAGCTTGACCGCGCCGCCGGCTCGCGAATAGTCGTCCTGCGGCCGCCCCTGGTCGTCATAGGGCAGCAGGTCGACGCTACCGCCGGCGCCGGAACGCCCGCCGCCGCTGTCCAGGCGCACGCCGAGCTGGGCGAAGGCGTCGATGCCGACGCCCAGCGTGCCCTGGGTGAAGCCCGAGGAAAAGTTGGCCATGAAGCCCTGCACCCACTCCTCGGTGTAGCCGCCGCCCGCCGGGCTCGATTGGCCCTTGCGGAAGTCGCGGTTGAAGTAGAAGTTGCGCAGCAGCAGGTTGACCTCGCTGCCCTCGATGAAACCTTCCTTGCTCCGCTCGGCGTTCTCCTCGGCGACGGCCGAGGCCATCAGTCCGGCGCCCAGCAGCAGTGGAAGCGTCCACAGTCGTTTCTTTCCATCCCCTTGCATGGCGATTGCTCCAGATCGGTTCATGTCTGTTTTTCTTCTGCGGCCATGCCTTGCGGCGCTGGCTGTGCGTGAACTTCTGGTCGATCGCGCCCCCGCGCAGTCCTGCCGCAACCGGCATTGACCGTGGGGCTGATTCTGGAACCGGGGAAATGACGCAGACATGAGGCGGGGATTACTTTTCCGCAATCTTAACTCGCACTTAATGCGCTTCGCGCAGACTCCTCCGCCATGCAACGGAGCATCGCCGAAGTTATCGGAAACGTAATTTTCCACTCACCCTCGGGTAATCCGTCCGCTCTTACTCTTTGCTCAAACGGGACGAATACCTCGCCCCGGCGACGAGCCAACCCGAGAGGTTTGCCATGAAGATCATCCCGATGCTGCTGGCCGCCCTGCTGGCGACCGGCGCCGCCACTACCCAGGCCCAGGACGGCAGCGAACGCTCCTGGCAGTACAACGCCGAATTCCGCGCCGCGCAGAAAGAACTGCGCGAAAAGCGCCTGCAGAAGCAACAACTGGAAGCGCAAGCGCAGAAGACCGACCGCAGCAAATGCGCCGAGCGCAAGAACGGCAACGGCTGAGCAGCCTTTCACCGAGCAATACACTTGTCCTTTTTGGGTTGCTCCTTTGGACAAGTCCTGAGGCGCCAGTCATGGCGCCTTTTTTTATCCGCCGTCGCGCCTGGCGAAAGAAGGCGGCATGGTCGCCAGCGACCAGCCGCCCTCCCCGTTTCCCACCTTACTCCTGCAATGCCCGCGGCCGCTGGCTGCGGCGCTCGGCGGCGGGCGCCGGGCTGGACTGGAGCTGGAAGTCGAAATCCAGTTCGGCGAAGCGTCCGCCCTCCACGCCGCGGTCGCGGGCCGCGGCGGGGTCGTCGTTGAAGCGCAGGTCGCCGATCAGCCCATCGCGGGTGGCATAGGCGAAGTCGTCCCACAGGTAGCGGTCGCCCGCCAGGTTGATCTGGGTGGTCAGGTGGCGATGGCCGGGCGCCGAGACGAAGAAGTGAATGTGCGCCGGCCGCTGGCCGTGGCGGCCGAGGCGGTCGAGCAGTTCCTGGGTCGGGCCGTCGCTCGGGCAACCGTAGCCGGACGGCACGATGCTGCGCGCACGGTAGCGGCCGTCGGCGTCGGTGCGGATGCGCCGGCGCAGGTTGTATTCGGACTGGCTGCTGTCGAAGTAGGAATAGGTGCCTTGGGTATTGGCGTGCCAGACATCGACGATGGCCCCGGCCAGCGGCTGGCCGTCGGGACCGCTGACGCGGCCCTGGAGGAACATCACGGTGCCGGCGTCGCGGCCGTCGTCCATCCGTGCCTCGCCATCGCTCAGCGGCGCGCCGGCGACGTACAGCGGCCCTTCGATGGTGCGCGGCGTGCCGCCGGTGAGGCCGGCCTCGGCGTCCTGGGCGTCGAGCAGCAGGTCCAGGTAATGCTCCAGGCCCAGCCCGGCGGCCAGCAGGCCGGCCTCCTGGCGGCTGCCCAGGCGGTTCAGGTAGTCCACCGCTTTCCAGAATTCGTCGGGCGTGACCTGCATTTCTTCGATCAGCTTCGCCGTGTCGTCGAGGATGCGCCGCACCAGGGCCTTGGTGCGCGGATCGCCGCGTTCGTTGAGCTGGCCGCTGGCCTCTTCGAAGAAGCGCTGGACGTCGGCAGTCTGGGAAATCTTCACGGTCATGGCGTTTGCCTCTGCTTGTTGTTGTCGGGCGTGGGAAGGGAATCTCAGCGGTCGTCGGCATGGATCGACGAGGGATGCCGGCAAAGCCCGTCGATCTCGATGTCCATGTAGGGAAACAGCGGCAGCCGGGTCAGGGTGTCGTGCAGCGCCTCGACGCTGGGCAGGTCGAACAGGCTGTAGTTGGCGTAGTGCCCGGCGATCCGCCAGAGGTGCCGCCAGCTGCCCTCGCGCTGGAGGCGCTGGGCCATTTCCTTCTCCTCGGCCTTGAGCCGCTCGGCCTGTTGCGGGTCCATGTCGACGGGCAACTTCACGGTCATCTTCACGTGGAACAGCATCGGTCGTTTCTCCTCTGTCTGCGGGACGGCTTCAGCACCGGCGGAAGCGCGCCAGGCGCTCCTCGTCGAGCGCCAGGCCGAGACCCGGCGCACGCGGCACGTGCAAGTGGAAATCCTGGTAGCGCGGCGACTCGAGGAGGATGTCCTCGGTCAGCAGCAACGGGCCGAACAGTTCGCTGTGCCAGGCCAGGCGGTCGAGGGTGACGAAGGCGTGGGCGGCGGCCAGGGTGCCGATGCCGCCCTCGAGCATGGTCCCGCCGTACAGGCCGATCCCGGCCGCCTCGGCGATCGCCGCGCTACGCAGCACCGCTCGCGGTCCGCCGTTCTTGGCGATCTTCAGAGCGAACACCGGGGCGGCGCCCTCGCGAGCCAGGTGGAAGGCATCCTCGACGCTCTCGATGGCCTCGTCGGCCATGATCGGCGCGCCGCCGCGGCTGCTCAGGCGCGCCAGGCCTACGCGGTTGTGGCGGGCGATGGGCTGTTCGATCAGGGCGATGCCGTTGTCGCCGAGCGTCGCGCAGGCACGCTGGGCAACGCCTTCGTCCCAGGCCTGGTTGACGTCCACCCGCACGCTGGCGCGCTCGCCGAGGGCGCGCTTGATGGCGATCGCGTGGGCCACGTCGGCATCCACCTCACCGGCGCCGATCTTCAGCTTGAAATGCCGGTGGCGGCGCAGGTCGAGCATCCGCTCGGCTTCCTCGATGTCGCGGCCGGTGTCGCCGCTGGCCAGGGTCCAGGCCACCTCCAGGCTGTCGTGCAGGCGGCCGCCGAGCAGTTCGCTGACGGCCAGGCCGAGGCGCTTGCCATGGGCGTCGAGCAAGGCGGTCTCGACCGCCGAGCGGGCGAAGGTGTTGCCCCTGATGTGTCGGTCCAGGCGCTGCATCGCGGCATTCACGTTGTCCGCCGGCTGGCCCAGCAGCAACGGGGCGAAATGCGCGTCGAGATTGCTCTTGATGCTCTCCGGGCTCTCGCTGCCGTAGGCCAGGCCACCGATGGTGGTGGCTTCGCCGAGGCCCTCGATGCCGTCGCTGCAACGCAGGCGGAGGATCACCAGGGTCTGCCGGTTCATGGTGTGCATGGCCAGCTTGTGCGGGCGGATGGTCGGCAGGTCGACGATGATCGACTCGAGGCTTTGGATCACGGCTTGGCTCATTCTCGGGGGTCCACCAGGGTTGCGGTCGGGTTTTCGACGGTTCGCTGCTCAAGGCTCGCTCGATACCGAGCGGGTTTCGCCGTCGTTTCGGCCAAGCATCCATCGCCTTCTTCACTGGGGTCCAATATCATCTTCCTCTCGAACCATACCCTGGAGGTATCATGGAGCTTCGTCACCTGCGCTACTTCCAGGCGCTGGCCCGGACCCTCAACTTCACCCGCGCCGCCGAGCAGTTGCACATCGCCCAGCCACCGCTGAGCCGGCAGATCCAGCAACTCGAGGAAATGCTCGGGGTGGCCCTGCTGGAGCGCGGCCGGCCGCTGCGCCTGACCGAAGCCGGGCGCTTCTTCCACGAACAGAGCGCGACGCTCCTGGACCAACTGGAAAGCATCTGCGACAGCACCCGGCGGATCGGCCAGGGCCAGCGCCAGTGGTTCGGCATCGGCTTTGTGCCCTCGGCGCTGTATGGCGTGCTGCCGGAGCTGATCCGCCACCTGCGCGGCGACCCGGAGCTGGAGCTGGGCCTGCTGGAGATGACCACCCTGCAACAGGTCGAGGCGCTGAAGAGCGGGCGTATCGACATCGGTTTCGGACGCATCCGCATCGACGACCCGGCGATCCGCCAGAGCGTGCTCAGCGAAGAGCCGCTGGTCGCCGCCCTGCCCGCCGGGCACCCGTTGCTCGGCCAGCCGCTGAGCCTGGAGCGCCTGTCGCGCGAGCCGTTCGTGCTCTACCCCGGCCAGCCGCGGCCGAGCTACGCCGACCACGTGCTGGCGCTGTTCGCCACCCACGGCCTGAGCCTGCGCGTGACGCAATGGGCCAACGAGATGCAGACCGCCATCGGCCTGGTCGCCGCCGGACTCGGCGCGACCCTGGTGCCGGCCTCGGTGCAGTTGCAGCACCGCGACGACGTCGCCTACCAGGCCCTGGCCGACGCCTCCCTGACCTCGCCGATCATCGTCAGCCGGCGCCAGGGCGACGGCTCCCCGCACCTGCGGCGCTGCCTGGCGCTGATCGGCCGCGAGGACGCCTGAACGCCCTCTCAGGAGCGCCGCGCAGCGCGGCGCTGGGTCATGCTCGGGGTTTCCTCGAAGCGCTTGCGGTAGTCCACGGAGAAGCGTCCGAGGTGGCTGAAGCCCCAGCCCAGGGCGATCGTCGAGATGCTGCGGGCGCCGCCGCTGGCGAGGATTTCCTCGCGCACCGCGGCGAGCCGGTAGTGCTTCAGGTAGCTCATCGGTGACACCCCGAAGTAGCGACGGAAGCCCTCGAACAGCTTGAACCGCGAGACCCCGGCGGCGCGTTCCACGTCCTCCAGGCTCAGGGTCTCGCGGGCGTTGGCCTGGAGAAACTCGCGGGCGCGCAGCAGGTAGTGCGGCGGGCGCCCGCCAAGGCCCTGCTGCAGGGCCTCGCTGTAGTTGTTCGGCTGGGCCAGGATCAGTCCCTTGATCAGCGCGCGTTCCAGGTCGCTGCTGAAAAACGCCTGGGCGTAGAGTTCGCTGCGCGCCATCTCCTCGCTGATGTGCCGCACGGTGCGCCACCAGGACGCGGAGGCGCCATCCAGGGCATCCATCTCCGGATCGAAGCGCAAGGGCGTATCGATCGGCCGCTGCAACATCTCCTCCAGGACCTTGCGCATCGCCGTGCGGCCGATCACCACCTGCAGCTTGCGGCAGTCCCCGGCGATGCTCAGCTCCTGGCGCTCGTTGGGCGCGATGATCACCCCGCGGCGGACGTCGGAGAGCAGGCGCAGCCCGCCCCGGCACAGCTCCTGCTCGCCGCTGAGCGGCAGGCTCAGGCTGTAGGCGTTGAACGCCGCGGCATCCTCGACGGTGATGGTGACGTCGGTACCGTAGCCGATGTAGCCAAGGGTGGTGCACATCGACTTCAGCACGTTGCCGTGGTGCTCGAACTGCACCAGTCCCGGGCTCGCCGCTTCGAGCCGGTGCGGCCCGCAGACCTTCGACATCCAGGAACGGGCGGCGGCCAGGTCCAGGTGGTCGGCATGGAGATCGCCACGATCGGCGACGGGATGGGTCCTCATCATGGTTCGGCACTCGACACGGCAAGGCTGGGGGTGCGCTCTGCTGGCGCTCTGTTTTCAGCAAAATGCAAGGCATATGCCGGCGCAAGGCCGACTCCCCGCATCCTCCACTATCCGGATAGCGTTCGCCGACTTTCCGGACAAAGCGTCCGCCGCAAGCGCCGCTCGAACCTCGGCCGAGCCCTCCGCGAGCCCCCCGGCCGCTCCTCGGCGGCCGCGGATTTTCGGGATGCGCATCGTCGACTAAGCGGATAGCCCGCCCCCGCTCGCGGCCGTTGAATGGGTCACCCATAACGACAACGCACAAGGGTGAGAACGCATGAACGCTACTCGCAGAAGCCTCGAACAGTGGCGCGACTATGTCGGCGGCTGCCTCGACTTCCGTCCCGAGGAGGGCATCTTCCGCATCGCCCGGGACATGTTCACCGAACCGGAGCTGTTCGACCTGGAGATGGAGCTGATCTTCGAAAAGAACTGGATCTACGCCTGCCACGAAAGCGAACTGGCCAGGCCCCACGACTTCGTCACCCTGCGCGCCGGACGCCAGCCGCTGATCGTCACCCGCGACGGCAACGGCCAGTTGCACGCGCTGGTCAACGCCTGCCAGCATCGCGGCGCGACCCTGGTGCGGGTCGGCAAGGGCAACCAGTCGACCTTCACCTGTCCGTTCCATGCCTGGTGCTACAAGAACGACGGCCGGCTGGTGAAGGTCAAGGCGCCGGGCGAATACCCGGAAGGCTTCGACAAGGCCACCCGTGGCCTGAAGAAAGCGCGCATCCAGAGCTACAGGGGCTTCGTCTTCGTCAGCCTGGACGTCGCCGGCGAGGACGACCTGGTGGACTTCCTCGGCGACGCCCGGGTGTTCCTCGACATGCTGGTGGCGCAGTCTCCCAGCGGCGAGCTGGAAGTGTTGCCCGGCACCTCCACCTACACCTACGAAGGCAACTGGAAGCTGCAGAACGAGAATGGCCTGGACGGCTATCACGTCAGCACAGTGCACTACAACTACGTAGCCACCGTGCAGCACCGCCAGCAGGTCGAGGCCGAGCGCGGCGGCGTGGCCGCCACCCTCGACTACAGCAAGCTCGGCGCCGGCGACGCGGCCACCGACGACGGCTGGTTCTCCTTCGCCAACGGCCACAGCGTGCTCTTCAGCGAGATGCCCAACCCCGCCGTACGCCCCGGCTACGCCAGCGTGATGCCGCGGCTGGTGGCGGAATACGGCCAGGCCCGCGCCGAGTGGATGATGCATCGCCTGCGCAACCTCAATCTCTACCCCAGCCTGTTCGTCATCGACCAGATCAGCTCGCAGCTGCGCATCGTCCGCCCGCTGGCCTGGAACCGTACCGAGATCGTCAGCCAGTGCATCGGCGTAAAGGGCGAGTCGGACGCCGACCGGGAGAACCGGATCCGCCAGTTCGAGGACTTCTTCAACGTCTCCGGGATGGGCACGCCCGACGACCTGGTGGAGTTCCGCGAAGCCCAGCGTGGCTTCCAAGCCCGCCTGGAGCGCTGGAGCGACATCTCCCGCGGCCACGGCAAGTGGCTCGAAGGCGCGACGCCGAACAGCCAGGCGCTGGGTATCGCGCCGCTGCTGACCGGCACCGAGATCACCCACGAAGGCCTCTACGTCAACCAGCACGCGCATTGGCGGCGCTTCCTCCTCGACGGCCTGGAGCGCCTGGCCCTGCGCGCGAAGGAGGTGACCCCATGAACGCCGGACTGCAGTACCGCGTCGAACAGTTCCTCTACCGCCACGCCGAACTCTGCGATGCCCAGGACTGGGACGGCTACCTCGCGCAGTTCGACGAACAGTGCGAGTTCCACCTGCCGCAGTGGGAGTCCGAGCAGCGCTACACCCGCGATCCGAAGCGCGAGATGTCGCTGATCTACTACCCCAGCCGTGCCGGCCTGGAAGACCGGGTGTTCCGTATCCGCACCGGCAAGGCCGCGTCCACCGTGCCGATGCCGCGCACCCTGCACCAGATCGGCAACGTGCGCATCGCCGAGGAAGGCGAAGGCCTGCTGCGAGTGCGGGTCAACTGGCAGACCCTGTTCCAGCGCCTGGACCAGACCGGCAGCTTCTTCGGCCATGCCACCTACCGCCTGAAACCCCATGGCGAGGCCTGGCTGATCGCGCGCAAGCACATCGTCCTGCTCAACGACCGGATCGACTCGGTCCTCGACTTCTACCACCTCTGAACGGCGGGCCCCGTCACGATGAATCACAAAGTCGCCCTCAGCTTCGCCGACGGCAAGACCCTGTTCCTGCCCGTCGGCCACGACGACCTGCTCCTCGACGCCGCCCTGCGCCACGGCATCAACCTGCCGCTGGACTGCCGCGAAGGGGTCTGCGGCACCTGCATGGGCCGCTGCGAGGCGGGCAGCTACAGCCTGGACTACGCCGACGAGGACACCCTCTCCGCCGCCGACCTGGAGCAGCGCAAGGTGCTCGCCTGCCAGACCCGGGTGCGCTCCGACGCGGCCTTCTACTTCGACTTCGCCTCGACCCTCTGCCACGCCGCCGCGGCCCAGGCGCACAGCGGCGTGGTGCGCGAACTGCGCCTGCTCTCCGAGGACACCGCGCTGCTCCGCCTCGACGCCGGCGCCGCGGGCCGCCAGTTGGACTTCCTGCCCGGCCAGTACGCGCGCCTGCAAGTACCCGGCAGCGACTGCCGGCGCGCCTACTCCTTCGCCAACCGGCCGAATCCGCAGAACCACCTGCAGTTCCTCATCCGCCTGCTCCCGGGCGGCGCCATGAGCGACTACCTGCGCCAAGGTTGCCGGGTCGGCGACGAGATCCGCTTCGAGGCGCCGCTGGGCACCTTCTACCTGCGTCAGGTGGAGCGCCCGTTGCTGCTGGTGGCCGGCGGCACCGGCCTGTCGGCGTTCCTCGGCATGCTCGACGAACTGGCCGAGCGCGGCTGCGAGCGGCCGGTGCATCTCTACTACGGGGTACGCCGCGCCGCCGATCTCTGCGAATTGCAGCGGATCGCCGGCTACGCCGAGCGGCTTCCCGGCTTCCGCTTCGTCCCGGTGCTCAGCGAGGCGGACGCCGACTGGGACGGCCGGCGCGGCTACCTGCACGAGCATTTCGACGCCGCCCGCCTGCGCGACGAAGCTTTCGACCTCTACCTGTGCGGGCCGCCGCCGATGGTCGAGGCGGTCCGCCAGTGGCTGCGCGAGCGCTCCCTGGAGCATCTACGGCTGTACCTGGAGAAGTTCACCGAAAGCGGCGACTGATGCGCTCAGCCGAGGTCGCCGCCAGCTACCGGCAGGGTCACGCCGGTGATGTAGGACGCCTCGTCGGAGGCGAGGAAAAGGATCGCCGCGACCTGCTCGTCGATGCTGCCGTAGCGCTTCATCAGGCTGCTGTCGAGGGTCTGCTCGACGATCTGTCGATACCAGCGCCGCTCCTCCTCGCTCTGCGCCGCGGCGTTGCGCGGAATCCTTCGCGGCGGCGCGTCGGTGCCGCCCGGCGCCACCGCGTTGACGCGGATGCCCTGGTCGGCGGTCTCGAACGCCAGGCAGGCGGTCAGCGCGTTCACCCCGCCCTTGGCGGCGCCATAGGGCACCCGGTTGACCCCGCGGGTGGCAACCGACGAGACGTTGACGATCGCCCCGCTACCCTGCCCCAGCATCGCCGGCAGCGCCGCGCGGCAACACCACAAGGTGGGCAGCAGCGAACGCCGCAGCTCGGCCTCGATCTCGTCCTCGGCGTAGTGCTGGTAGGGCTTCGCCCAGAGGGTGCCGCCGACGTTGTTGACCAGGATGTCCAGCCGGCCGAAACGCTCCAGGGTCCGCTCCAGTACCCGCTGGCATTCGGCATAGCGCTCCAGGTCGGCGGTCAGGCACAGGCAGGCGTCGCCGGCCAATTCGTGGACCAGCTCGGAGCGGTCCACCGCCACCACCCGCGCGCCTTCCTCCAGCAGGCGCCGGGCCACGCCCAGGCCGATGCCCTGGGCGGCGCCGCTGACCAGGGCGACCTTGTCGCGGAATCTGTCGTTCATGGGAATCTCCTTGGCTCGCTCGGGTTCAGGCCGCGCTGGCGGCGAACTTTTCGTAGTAGAAATTCGCCGGGCGCACGCCCTGCTCGCGCAGGTAGCGCTCGACCACCTCGACCATCGGCGGCGGCCCGCACAGGTAGATGTCGACGTCGCCCTCGTGCAGGTGCTGCGCGGCGATGTGCTCGGTCACGTAGCCCTTGCGCGGATAGTCGCTGTCGGCGCTGGCCACGCAGGCGCTCCAGGTGAAGCCGGGAATCCGTTCGGCGAACGCCTCCAGGCGCTCGAGCCCGACCAGGTCGACGTCGTGGGTCACCCCGTAGACCAGGTGCAGCGGGTGCGCGCTGCCCTGCTCGGCGATCCGTTCGAGCATCGCGGTGAACGGCGCCAGGCCGGTGCCGCCGGCCAGCATCAGCAGTGGCCGGTGAATCTCGCGCAGGTAGAAACTGCCCAGCGGGCCGTCCATCGCCAGGCTGTCGCCGGCCCTGGCCGTGCCACTGAGGAAGCCGCTCATCAGCCCGCCGGGGACGTTGCGGATCAGGAAGCTGACCTCGCCGTCCTTCGCCAGCGAGCTGAAGGAGTAGGCGCGGCGCTGCTCGCTGCCGGGCACCTGGAGGTTGACGTACTGCCCGGGCAGGAACGCCAGGCTGGCCAGCGCCTCGCCGCGCAGCGACAGGCCGATGGTGCTCGGCGACAGTTGCCGGACTTCGCTGATGCGCGCCTCGTAGCGCGCCTGGCCGGTCCTGCACAGGGTCGAGGACGCCGGCACGCGCAGCACGCAGTCGCTTTCGGCGCGCATCTGGCAGGTCAGCACGTAGCCGCGGGCGGCTTCCTCGGCGCTGAGGGCATCGTCGATGTAGTCCTGGCCCAGCGCATAGCGCCCGGCCTCGGCCAGGCACTTGCAGGTGCCGCAGGCGCCGTCGCGGCAGTCCAGGGGGATGTTGATGCCCTGGCGGTAGGCCGCGTCGGCCACGGTCTCGCCGGGCGCGGCATGGATGAAGCGGGTCACCCCGTCTTCGAAGTTGAGTGCGATCCGATGGTTCATGGCATGTCCCTCGACAGCCCGCCGGCGCGGGCGTCAGACGTGGTAGACGTCGATCAGCTGGCGAACGTAGTCGTTCTTCAGGATCACTTTCTTGGCCTTGATCAGCGGACTCTCGCCGCGTACGTCGAGGTCGTAGAAGGTGGTGCCGAAGTAGCTGTCCACGGTCTTGTAGCGATAGCTCAGGGTGTGCCAGTTGCAGCGCGCGCGGCAGATGCCGTCGTCCTCACCGAGCAGTTCGATGTTGCTCAGGTTGTGCGAGGTGCGGGTGTCCGGCAGGGTCGCGCTGGAGCGCTCGGTGCGGATGCGGAATACCCGGTCCTCCAGACCGCCGCGGTTGCCGTACCAGATCAGCGAGATTTCCCGCTGCGGGTCCTCGGTGAGCTGGTCGCGGTCGTCCCAGGACGGCATCCAGAAACTGGCGTCCGCGGCGTACAACGCCAGCCAGGCGTCCCAATCCTTGTCGTCGAGATAGCGCGCCTCGCGGTAGAGGAAATCGCGCAGGGCGTCGTAGCCCAGGCTCATGACGCCACCTCCCGCAGCGCCACGCGCTGCGTCCGTTCGCGCTCCAGGGCGGCGAGCAGCGCCTCCTGCCAGTAGCGATGCTGCAATACGAACAGCCCTTCGTCCTCGGTGCGCACGCCGCTCAGGCGCGGCCGCAGGTCGATGGCCGCGGCCGCCGCGTCGGCGCCCTCTATCCAGTGTTCGGCGCCGCGCGACAGGTCGTTCCAGCCGACCACGCTGCCCTGGTAGCCCTGCTGGCAGGAACGGAACTCCTCCAGGTCGTCCGGGGTGGCCATGCCGCTGACGTTGAAGAAGTCCTCGTACTGGCGGATGCGCCGGGCGCGCGCCTCGGCGCTCTCGCCTTTCGGCGCGATGCAGTAGATGGTGATTTCCGTGCGGTCCACCGACAGCGGCCGGGCGATGCGGATCTGCGAGCTGAACTGGTCCATCAGGTAGACGTTGGGGTACAGGCAGAGGTTGCGCGAGTTCTCGATCATCCAGTCGGCGCGGGCCTCGCCGAAGTCGCGGGCAAGCTCGGCGCGGCGCTCGAAGGCCGGCCGGTCCTCGGGGTTGGCCCAGCGACTCCAGAGCAGCATGTGGCCATGCTCGAACGAGTAGAAGCCGCCGCCCTGCCGGGCCCAGCCCGCGGCGCTCATGGTCCGCAGCGGGTCCGCGGCGTCGCGCTGCTGGCGCTGGCTCTGGGTCGCCGCGTAGTTCCAGTGCACCGAGCTGACGTGGTAGCCGTCGGCGCCGTTCTCGGCGGTGAGCTTCCAGTTGCCTTCGTAGACATAGCTGGAAGAGCCGCGCAGCACCTCGAGGCCTTCCGGCGACTGGTCGACGATCATGTCGATGATCTTCGCCGACTCGCCCAGGTGCTCGGCCAGCGGCCTGACATCGGGGTTGAGGCTGCCGAACAGGAAGCCACGGTAGGACTCGAAGCGCGCCACCCGGGTCAGGTCGTGCGAGCCCTCGCAGTTGAAGCCCTGCGGGTAGCCGGCCTCGGCCGGGTCCTTGACCTTGAGCAGCTTGCCGGAGTTGTTGAAGGTCCAGCCGTGGAACGGACAGGTATAGCTGCTGCGATTGCCGCTCTTGTGCCGGCAGAGCATCGCGCCACGGTGGCTGCAGGCGTTGATGAAGGCGTTGAGCTGGCCGTCGCGGTTGCGCGCGATGACGATCGACTGGCGGCCGATCTGGGTGGTCAGGTAGTCGTTGACTCCGGCAACCTGGCTTTCGTGGGCGAGATAGACCCAGTTGCCCTCGAAGATGTGCTTCATCTCCAGTTCGAACAGGCGTGGATCGGTGAACATCTCCCGCTTGCAGCGGTAGACGCCGCTCTCGGGGTCTTCCTCGAGCAGAGAACGCAAGTAATCGCTACCCAGGGACATGGCCGGGGCCTCCGTTGTTATTGTTCAGGCCCGGTCAGGTTAGGTAGCGCGTGCTGCTGGGGATATCCGTTGCCTGCGGATCGCTGGCCGATTCCTGCACGCCGTGGCGGTCGGCGCTAGGCGCGCCGGCGCAGGGTTTCCGAAGGCAGCTCGCCGAACTGCCGGCGATATTGCTCGGCGAAGCGGCCGAGGTGGGCGAAACCGAAGTCCAGGGCCAGTTCGGTGAGGTTGCGTACCCGGCAGCCGGGGTCTTCCAGGCAGGCGCGGATGCGCTCCAGGCGCAGCCGGCGAATGTATTGCCGAGGGCTCTCGCCAAGCTGGCGCTCGAACAGCGCGTACAGCGAACGGGTGCTCATGTGCGCCTGCTCGGCCAGCGCCGCGACCTCGATCTCGCTCTGCAGATGGCGGCGGATGTAGGCATCGAGGCGGGCGAAGACGACCTGCGCATCGCCGGGGTCCTCGCGGCTGACGTTGGTCTTCAGCAGGGTCAGCAGCTTGCTGCCGAGGATCTGCTCGAAGTGGCTGTCGACCCGCGCCAGCCGCTCGCCGGACTCGGCCTCGCGGCAGACCAGGGCGAGCAGGCCGACGAAGCCTTCCAGCTGGTCCAGGCGATAGCGATGTTCGAGGAAACGCACGCCGCGCGCCGGATGGCTCCAGCGCTGCTCGGCGCAGATCGCTTCGAGCAGCGCGCAGGGCAGCTTGACGATGAATTTCTCGCAGTCCGCCGAATAGGTCAGGTCGACCGGATCGTCCGGGTTGATCAGCAACAGCTCGCCCGGCGCCAGGGCGTGTTCCTGCCCGCCGCCGCGCCACAGGCAGTGGCCGCGCAGGAGGATCTGCAGGTGGAAGATGCTCTCCAGCGCCGGCGAGGTGACCCGTACCGCCGCGCCGTAGCTGATCCGGCACAGGTCGAGGCTGGCGAAGGTGCGGTGGTCGAGGCTGGCTTGCGGCCTGCCGGCGGCCGGCAGGCGTATGCAGTGCGTACCGACGTGCCGGTTGACATAGCCGGACACCGCATAGGGGTCGGCACGTTCGAACACCCGGCTGCGCTCGCTGAGCAAGGAGGCATTCATGGGCAGGACACTCAGGCTGCTATCGTTGTTGTTATCGCCGCGCGGCGCCAAGCGCCGGGCGCGGAAGGTCCACCCACACTACGCAAGCCCTCCGCCGGCGACAATCCGGGCCGGCAATCGCGTGCGGTAATCGAACGGAATCCGTCCAACGGCCAACGAAAAAGGGCCGCCAGGGTTTCCCCTGCCGGCCCGCTTGCGCGCCCGCTTCAGCCGGCCGCCGGCGTCTCCTCGCGCGGTCCGGCGTCGCGCTCGTGGGTCCAGCGATAGAGCACCGGCAGCACCAGCAGGGTCAGCATGGTCGAGGACAGGATGCCGCCGATCACCACCGTCGCCAGCGGCCGCTGCACCTCGGCGCCGGTGCCGGTGGCCAGGGCCATCGGCACGAAACCGAGGGACGCCACCAGGGCGGTCATCAGCACCGGACGCAGGCGGGTGATGGCGCCCTCCCACACCGCCTGGTCGAGGCTGCGTCCTTCCTGCAACAGGTTGCGGATGAAGGAGATCATCACCAGGCCGTTGAGCACCGCCACCCCGGACAGGGCGATGAAACCCACCGCCGCCGAGATCGACAGCGGTATCCCGCGCAGCCACAGGGCCAGCACCCCGCCGGTGAGGGCGAAGGGGATGCCGGTGAACACCAGCAGGCCGTCCTTGACGTTGTTGAACATGGCGAAGAGCAAGGTGAACACCAGCAGCAGCGCCACCGGCACCACTACCTGCAAGCGCTTGGCGGCGGACTGCAACTGTTCGAACTGGCCGCCCCAGGTGGTCCAGTAGCCGGCCGGGATCTTCACCCCGTCCTGCAGCTTCTGTTGCGCTTCCAGCACGAACGAGCCGATGTCGCGGCCGCGCACGTTGGCGCTGACCACGATGCGCCGCTTGCCGTTCTCCCGGCTGATCTGGTTCGGTCCCGGCGAGAGGTCGAGGCGCGCCACGTCCGACAGCGGGATGAAGTCGATCCGCGCCAGGTTGTTCGGCGGCAGCGGGATCAGCAGGTTGGACAGTGCCGGCAGGTCGGCGCGCAGGGTTTCCGGCAGGCGGATGACGATGTCGAAGCGGCGGTCGCCCTCGAACAGGGTACCGGCGTTGCGTCCGCCGAGGGCGGTGGCCACGGTGTCCTGGATGTCGCCGACATTGAGGCCGAAGCGTGCCGCCTTGTCGCGGTCGATGTCCACCGTCAGCACCGGCAGGCCGGTGGTCTGCTCGACCTTCACCTCGGAGGCGCCGTCGATGCCTTGCAGCACCTTGGAGATCTTCTCCGCGGTGTCGTTGAGCACCTGCATGTCGTCGCCGAAGACCTTCACCGCGACGTCGCTGCGCACCCCGGAGATCAGTTCGTTGAAGCGCAACTGGATCGGCTGGGAGAACTCGTAGACGCTGCCCGGCACCTCAAGGGCCGCGGCCTGCAATTCTTCCAGCAGCGCCTCCCGCGACTTCTTCGGGTCCGGCCACTGGCTCTGCGGCTTGAGCATCACGTAGCTGTCGGAGGCGTTCGGCGGCATCAGGTCGGAGGCGATCTCGGCGGTCCCGGTGCGGGCGAAGACCCGCTCGATCTCCGGGAACTTGCCCATCAGCTTCCTCTCCAGGGTCTGCTGCATCTCGACCGACTGGGTCAGGCTGGTGCCCGGCACCCGCAGGCCCTGCATGGCGAAGTCGCCCTCGCTGAGGCTGGGAATGAACTCGCTGCCCATCCGCGAGGCCACCAGCCCGGTGAGCAGGATCGCGCCGAGGGCGCCGCCGACCACCAGCGCGCGGTGCCCGAGCACCCAGCGCAGCGCCGGTTCGTAGGCCAGACGCGCGCGGCGCATGACGAAGTTCTCCTCCTCCTTGACCTTGCCGGTGATGAACAGCGCGATCGCCGCCGGGACGAAGGTCACCGAGAGGATCATCGCGCCGAGCAGCGCGGTGACCACGGTGAACGCCATCGGGTGGAACATCTTCCCCTCGACCCCGGTGAGGGCGAAGATCGGCAGGTACACCACCATGATGATGATCTGGCCGAAGACCAGCGCCCGGCGCGCCTCCCTGGACGCGGCGAAGACCTCGTGGAAACGTTCCGCGCGGGTCAGCTGGCGGCCGTGGTGGGCCTGGGCGTGGGCCAGGCGGCGGATGGCGTTCTCGACGATCACCACGGCGCCGTCGACGATGATGCCGAAGTCCAGCGCGCCGAGGCTCATCAGGTTGGCGCTGACCCTGTTGCCGACCATCCCGGTGAAGGTGAACAGCATCGACAGCGGGATGATGGTGGCGGTGATCAACGCCGCGCGGATGTTGCCGAGGAACAGGAAGAGCACCGCGATCACCAGCGCCGCGCCTTCCACCAGGTTCTTCTTCACCGTGGCCACGGCCTTGTCCACCAGGGTGGTGCGGTCGTAGACGGTGATCGCCTTGACCCCCTTGGGCAGGGTCCGGTTGATCTCCTCCAGGCGCTGGCCGACCGCCTGGGCCACTTCCCGGCTGTTCTCGCCGATCAGCATGAACACCGTGCCGAGCACCACTTCGCGGCCGTTCTCGGTGGCCGCGCCGGTGCGCAGCTCCTTGCCCAGGCCGACCTCGGCGACGTCGCGGATACGGATCGGCACGCCGTCGACGTTGGAAACGATTATCCCGCGGATATCGTCCATGTCCTTGACCTGGCCCGGCGCGCGGATCAGCAACTGCTCGCCGCGCCGCTCGATGTAGCCGGCGCCGACGTTCTCGTTGTTGCGCAGCACGGCGTTCTGCAGGTCGCCGAGGGTCAGCTTGTAGGCCGCGAGCTTCTTCGGATCCGGGGCGATGAGGAATTGCTTGGCGTAGCCGCCGATGGTGTTGATCTCGGCCACGCCCTTCACGTTGCGCAACTGCGGACGGATGATCCAGTCCTGGATGGTGCGCAGGTCGGTGGGCGTGTAGGCGCTGCCGTCCTCCTTGGTCGCGCCCTCCTCGGCCTCAACCGTCCACAGGTAGATCTCGCCGAGACCGGTGGAGATCGGCCCGAGGGTCGGCGAGATGTCTTCCGGCAGTTGCTCGCGCGCCGTGCTCAGGCGTTCGTTGACCTGCTGGCGGGCGAAGTAGATATCGGTGCCCTCCTCGAAGATCACCGTCACCTGGGAAATCCCCGGCCGCGACAGCGAACGGGTTTCCTGCAAACCCGGCAGGCCGGCCATGACGGTCTCCACCGGGTAGGTGATCCGCTGCTCCACTTCCAGCGGCGAGTAGCCGGGGGCGGCGGTATTGATCTGCACCTGGACGTTGGTGATGTCCGGGACCGCGTCGATGGACAGCTTCTGGTAGCTGCCGATGCCGACCCCGGCCATCCCCAGCACCGCCAGCAGGACCAGCCAGCGTTGCTCGATGGCGAATTGGATGATGCGTTCGAACATGCGAAGACTCCTGGAGCGGGACTCAGTGACCGTGTTCCGCCGAGCCCTTGCCCAGTTCGGATTTGAGGATGAAGCTGCCGCTGGCGGCGACCTGGCTGCCGGCGCGCAGGCCCTCGAGGACCTCGACGCGCTGGCCGTCGCTGATGCCCAGCTTGACCGGCTGGACCACGAAGCCATCGGCCACGCGGACGAACACCACGTCCTCGCCGTCGACGTTCTGCACCGCGCCGTCGGCGACCGTCAGGACTTCCTTGCGGGTCGCCTCGGCCACCTGCACGGAAACGAACAGGCCCGGGCGCCAGGTGCTCTCGGGGTTGCTCAGGGTGACCCGGGCGGTGGCCGCGCGGGTCTGCTCGCCGAGCAGGTCGCCGATGTAGGACACGGTGCCCTCCACCTCGCTATCCAGCGCCTGGGCGAGCACCTTGACCTTGCTGCCGACGCGGACCTGGCCGAGCAGTTGCGCGGGCACGTTGAAGGTGGCCCAGACCGAGGACAGGTCGGACAGGGTGAAGACGTTGGCGGTGCCGTCCACCGGCTCGCCCTGGGTCAGGTGCTTTTCCACCAGCACCCCGGCGAACGGCGCGCGCAGCTCGTAGCGGTTGCCGCCCTGCAGGCTGGGATTGCCGCCGAGCGCGGCGATCTTCGCCCGCGCGTTGTTCAGCGCGATCTCGGCTTCCTGCAAACCCTGGCGGGCGAGCAGGAATTCCTGCTCGGCGGAAATGCCCTCCTTCCACAGCTGCTGCTCGCGCTTGTAGGTGCTCTGTGCCAGGCTCAGGCGGCGCTGGGCGGCGGCGAATTCGCTGCGCTGGTCGGACAACTGCGGGCTGCTGATCACCGCCAGCAGCTCGCCCTGCTTCACCGCCTGGCCAAGATTGGCCGGCACGCTGTCGACGATCCCCGGCAGGCGCGGGACGATATGCGCGGTGCGGTCCTCGTTGAAGCGGATCTCGCCGGGCAGCGAGACCACCTGGGCCAGGCTGATCGTCCGCGCCGTATCGAGGGTGATGCCGGCGGCCTCGATCTGCTCGGCATCCAGCTCCAGCTTGCCCTCCTCGCGGGTGAAGGCGAAGTCGTAGCCCTGCTTGCCGGCCATCAGCTTGAGGCGCGCGGTGAAGGCATGCGGCTCGGCGATCCCGGCATTGGCCACCAGGCCATCGCCGCTGGCCTTGAACAGCAGGTCCTCGACCTCGCCGGTGGCACGCTCGACGTCGGCGCCGAGGACCACCTCCTGCGGCGCCAGCGCCTTGCCGCCGCGCTCGACCCAGGCCTTGAGCGGGCTGCCGTCCTCCGGCACCAGCAGTTCCAGGGTCAGGTCGCCCTGGCGCAACAACATGCCGCCGCGCGGTCCGCTGCCCTCGCCCTCGGCGACCGCTTCGCCGGCGCCGGCCGGCGCCTTGCCGCCCAGCTCCAGGTAGGCGCCGCCGCCCAGGCCGAGCAGTGCCAGTGCGGTCACCGCGATAATCGTCTTCTTGCCCATTCTGTTCTCCCGAACCGTTCGGGGGGCGCGCCGGCGGCCCGCCCCGGAAATCTCACTGGCCGAGGTGGCCGATGTCTTCGCCGAGCAGGCGCTCCATGCTCACCCGCGCCTGTGCCGCGGCGTCCAGCGCGCGCACGTACTGGGCACGGACGCCGACCAGGGTGCGCTGGGCATCGAGCACGTCGAGGAAGTTGAACTTGCCCATCTCGAAGCCGCGGGTCATCGAGTCCAGCGCGCTCTGTGCGCCGGGCAGCAGGTCGCGACGGACCAGCGCCAGCTCCTGTTCCGAGGTGCGCAACTGGTCGTAGGCCTGTACCGCTTCGCTGCGCAGGCGCAGCAGGGTCGCGCGCTGCAGGTCGCGGGCCTGGTCGGCGCGGCTCTGGGCGGCGTAGATGTTGCCCTGGTTGCGGTCGAACAGCGGCAGCGGCATCGACAGGCCGATCAGGTTGACCCGTTCGCCACGTCCGTCGCGGGCGGTCTGGTCGTACTTGCTGCCGATGCTGACCGTCAGGTTGGGGATGCGCTGGCGCTTCTCCAGGTCGACCTGGGCCTCGCCGCGCGCTACCTCCTGGGCCGCCAGGCGCAGGGTCGGCGACTCGTCGAGATGGCGCAGCAAGGCGCCACGGGTGATGCTCGCCGGCACCGCGTCGAGCGCGCCGCCGACCCTGGCGAAGCCTGGCTGCGGCTCGTCCCAGGTGCTCGACAGCTGCACATAGGTGCGCTGCTGCTCCAGCTCCGCCTGGCTCAGGTCGAGCTGGGCGTTGTCCGCCAGGACCTGGGCGCGAACCCGTTCCACCGAGGAGATGCTGCCGGCCTTGACCCGTCGGTCGGCGGCCTGCAGAGCGCGCCTGGCCAGGTCCAGGGAGGTCTTCGCCAGGCGCACCCGCTCCTGCGCGGTCAGCGCCGCGTAGTAGGCGCCGCGGACCTGGGCCCGCAGTTCGGCGCGACGGACTTCCAGTTGGGTCCAGGCGATCTCGCTGCCGCGTTTCGCCACCTCCACCCGCGCACCGCGCTTGCCGCCCAGCTCCAGCGGCTGGGCGATGCTGACGCTGGTCTGGCGATTGCCCTGGCGGGTGTCCTCGACGCTCCAGGACAGATCCGGGTTGGGGATCAGCCCGGCCTGCTGCCGCGCGCCGCTGGCGATCTCGGTCTCGCGCCCCACCGCCGCCAGCTCGGGGTTGCTCCGCAGGGCCCGCTCCAACGCCTGCTCGAGGCTGATCGAAGTACCGTTGAAACTCACCGGCGCCTCGTTCGCCAGGGCCGGCAGGCCCAGGCAGAGTCCCATCAGTAGCCAGCAGGCGCGTTTCCCCGCGCTGGCCAGTGGCCGAAGTATCGGCATGTTCCGCTCCTCGTCTGCTGATCGTCGTCGGCGACGGCGATCCATTACCGGCCCGGAACCACGCAACCGTTCATCGGCGATATCTCGCCGGCGATATTCGAAGTTGCACTTCCGGGATGCGGCAGATGTTAGGTAGCGGGGCTTATCGGCAAGGTGACGGAAGAATTACAAGTCGGTAATGAATATTCTCCACGGACAATTAGCGGTTACACTTCGGCAACCTTCGAAGAGACTGGCAATAGTTGGATGAAACATAGGGACAAAGCAACATGCGCTTACAAAAGGCATTGCCCCTCACGCCCAGCGGTGCTTGCGCCGCGGACATTTCCAAAGTTCTCAGGCGGACTCCCGGGAGAACTACCCGGTCATTCGATAATTATCATCGAAGCAGCGCAACGATATGAAATTACATTTCCAGGATTCTATCCAGGCAACGCCCGCAATGTAACTTTATAGCAATGCACTTAAACATTTACTTGCAAATGAATCCATACTTTATATAGGGGCGAACATGCGCATCCTTATTATCGAAGATGAAGTCAAGACTGCCGACTACCTGCACCAGGGCCTGACCGAAAGCGGCTACATCGTCGACCGCGCCAACGATGGCATCGACGGCCTGCACATGGCCTTGCAACACCCTTACGAACTGGTGATCCTCGACGTCAACCTACCCGGCATCGACGGCTGGGACCTGCTCCGCCGCCTGCGCGAACGCAGCAGCGCGCGGGTGATGATGCTCACCGGGCATGGCAGGCTGACCGACAAGGTGCGCGGCCTCGATCTCGGCGCCGACGACTTCATGGTCAAGCCGTTCCAGTTCCCCGAACTGCTGGCGCGGGTCCGCTCGCTGCTGCGCCGCCACGACCAGGCACCGATGCAGGACGTCCTGCGGGTCGCCGACCTGGAGCTGGACGCCAGCCGCCACCGGGCCTTCCGCGGCCGGGTGCGGATCAACCTGACGACCAAGGAGTTCGCCCTGCTGCACCTGCTGATGCGGCGCAACGGCGACGTCATCACCCGGACGCAGATCATCTCGCTGATCTGGGACATGAACTTCGACAACGACTCCAACGTGGTGGAAGTCGCCATCTGCCGCCTGCGGGCGAAGATCGACGACGGCTTCGACCTCAAGCTGATCCATACCATTCGCGGCGTCGGCTACGTCCTGGAAGCGCGCCGATGACGCCACCAGGCCGACTGTCGCTGCGCCTGGCCCTGCTGGTCGGCGCCCTCGGCGCGCTGCTGGCCCTGGCGCTCGGCGCGATGGCGCACTGGAACCTCGGCCGCGAGCTGGAAGCCCGCGAGCGGGAAAACCTGCAATTGAAGCTGGAGCAGATCCGCCACAGCCTGGAAGACGATCTCGACCTGCGCAGCGACCCGGCCGTACAGGCGCATGCCCTGCAGGACCAACTGGTGGCCCACAGCGGCCTGCACCTGAGCATTCTCGACAGCCGCAGCGGCCAGCCGCTGATGAGCTTCGGTGACCAGGCCGCGGCCAGCGTCGCGGCCAACCGCGCGCTTCTCGCCCGCTTGCAGGCGGATGCCCGCCAGCCGGTGTTCCAGAGCTGGAGCACCGGCAACGACCAGCGCCTGCTGAGCATCGGCGCTTCCATGCGCATGAAGAACGGCACCCCGGTACAGGTGTTGCTGAGCAGCGAGCGCAACGCCGACGAGCGCCTGCTCGACGGTTTCCTCCGCGCCACCCTGCTGGCCCTGCCCTTCCTCCTGCCATTGATCGCCCTGGCCGCCTGGTGGGTGGTGCGTGCCGGCCTCGAACCGTTGAACCGCTTCCGCCGGGTGGCCGCCCAGGTCAGCCCGCAGGATCTCTCCTACCGCATCCCCGAGCAGAACCTGCCGCGCGAGCTGGACAGCCTGGCCCGCAGCTTCAACCACATGCTCGCCCGCCTCGAGGATGGCGTACGCCAGCTCTCGCAGTTCTCCGACGACCTGGCCCACGAACTGCGCGCGCCGATCTGCAACCTGCTGGTGCGCAACCAGGTGCTGCTCAGCCAGCATCGCGACAGCGCGGCATACCGCGAAGCCCTGGAGTCCAATGCCGAGGAACTGGAGCGGCTGTCGCGGATCGTCACCGACATGCTGTTCCTGGTGCAGGTGGACAACCCGGCGATCCAGGCCCAGTTCGGCTGCGTCGCCCTGCACGAGCAGGCGGCCAAGGTCATCGACCTGTACGAGATGGTCGCCGAGGACAAGGGCGTCGAACTGCGCCTCTCCGGCAACGGCTTCGCCCACGGCGACAACCTGATGATCCAGCGCGCCATTTCCAACCTGGTGTCCAACGCCGTGCGCCACACCCCGCAAGGCGGGCGCATCGACGTGCGGATCGGGGAACGCGCGGGGCACACCGAGGTGAGGGTCAGCAACGACGGCCCGGGCATCCCACCGGAGTACCTGCCGCACCTGTTCGAGCGCTTCTACCGCCGCGCCGGACACCAGACTGGAGCCCAGGCCGGCACCGGCCTGGGACTGGCCATCGTGCAATCGATCATGGCCTACCACGGCGGCCGCGCCGAAGCGGAAAGCGTACCGCAGCAGAAGACCCACCTGCGCCTGCTGTTCCCTTCGACGGGCGCTGCCTGACGCCGGTTTCAGCAACCGGCGCGGCGCCGCCACAGGCGGTACTCGCCGCAGAAACCGGCGAGGAACAGCGCCAGGCCGAGCGCCAGCAGGGTCCAGGGCGTCCGCAGCGGGGCGCGCTGGAGCGGCGGATCGCCGTGCAGCAGGACGAAGCATTGCAGCAGCGCCCAGAACATCGCGGCGACGCCGCCAAGCATGGCCAGGCGGCACAACCAGCCGAGCCAGTAGCCTCGGCGCGAGGGCTTTTCCGGAAACTTCCCCGACACGTATTCACCTCCACATCCGCCGCCGCACTCTAGCCGAGACGCGGACGGCGGTGTGTCATGCAAGCGCAATAGCGGGGAAAGGCATTCGTCAGGAACAGGCAGCGAGAAGAACTCAGGGCGAAGGCGGCAGGCCCTCCTCGACCCGGCCGAGCCGCTCGTCGGTCCGCTCGATGTCGGCGCTGTCCCAGCCGCCGCCCATTGCGGCGATCAACTGGACGCTGGCGGTCAGGCGGCTGCCGAGCAGTGTCAGCACGGTGCGTTCGTTGCTCAGCGCGGTGGCCTGGTTGGTGACCACGTCGGTGTAGTCGACGGTGCCGGCCTTGTACTGATTCTCGGCCAGGCGCAGTGCCTCGCGGGCCGACTCCAGGGCTTCGCGCTGCACCCCGCTCTCCTCGTCGAGGACGCTCAATTGCACCAGGTAGTCCTCCACCTCGCGGAAACCGTCGAGCACGGTCTGCCGGTAGGTCGCCACGGTCTGGTCGTAGGTCGCCTCGGCCTGGTCCACCTGGGAGCCGATCAGGCCGCCGTCGAACAGGGTCATGGCGAACTGCGGGCCGATCGACCAGAAGCGGTTCGGCGTGCTGATCCAGTTGCTCAGGCTGCCGCTGCGGTAGCCGCCGGCGGCGCTCAGGGTGAGGTCGGGGAAATAGGCGGCCTTGGCCACGCCGATCTGGGCGTTGGCGGAAATCACCTTGCGTTCCGCCGAGGCGATGTCCGGCCGTCGTTCGAGCAATTGCGACGGCACCACTGCCGGCAGGTCCGGCAGCTTCGGCACGCTCGCCACCGGCGGCAGGTTGAATTGCGCCGGCGGCAGGCCGACCAGCACGGCGATGGCGTGCTCCAGCTGGGCACGCTGGTACTTCAGGTCGATGGCCTGGGCCTGGGTGCTTTTCAGCTGGGTGCGGGCCTGGGCCACGTCGGCCCTGGTGACGATGCCGGCGCGGTATTTGTTCTCGGCCACCTTCAGCGAACGCTCGTAGGCCGTCACCGTGTCGTTGAGCAGGCGGATCTGTTCGTCCATCACCCGCAGTTGCAGGTAGTTCTGCGCCAGTTGCGACTGCTGGCTGAGGCGCACCGCGGCGAGGTCGGCGGCGCTGGCATGCAGGCTCGCCTGGTTGGCCTCCAGTTGCCGGCGCAGCTTGCCCCAGAGGTCGACCTCCCAGCTGACGCCGAGGCTGGTCGAGTAACTGTTGCTGATCGCACCGGAACCACCGCCGCTGCTCACAGTGGAGCCGTCGGGCAGGCGCACGGTGCTGTCGCCGCCGCCCTGGCCGCTGCGGGTCTTGCCCACGTTGCCGGTGATCGACGGGAAGAACGCCGCCCGCGCGCCGCGCACCAGCGCCTCGGCCTGGCGGAACTGCGCCACCGACTGGGCCAGGGTCTGGTTGGAACGTTCCAGGTGCATCTGCAGGTCGTTCAGGGTCTGGTCGCCGTACAGCTCCCACCAGGCGCCGCGCTGGAACACGTCGCGCGGCTCGGCGCGGCGCCAGCCTTCGGCTTCCTTGAATTCGGCGGGCACCGCCAGGTCCGGTCGCTGGTAGTCGGGGCCGATGGCGCAGCCGCCGAGGGCGGCGACCAGGGCCAGGGCGAGCAACGAGGGGGTGTGTTTCATAGGGGTGTCTCCAGCGCACCGTCCGTGCGTACGCCGCGTTTCTGGTTGACCCAGTGGCGCAGGCGGTCGAGATAGAGGTAGACCACCGGGGTGGTGTACAGGGTCAGCAACTGGCTGCCGATCAGCCCGCCGACGATGGTGATGCCCAGCGGCCGGCGCAGCGCGGCGTCGCCGCCGATGCCGAAGATCAGCGGCAAGGCGCCGAGCAAGGCGGCCAGGGTGGTCATCATGATCGGCCGGAAGCGCATCATGCAGGCCTCGAGGATCGCCTCGCGCGGGCTCAGGCCGTGGTTGCGCTCGGCCTCCAGGGCGAAGTCGATCATCATGATCGCGTTCTTCTTGACGATGCCGATCAGCAGGATGATGCCGATCAGCGCGATCAGGCTCAGCTCGCTGCGGCAGAGGATCAGCGCGAGCAGCGCGCCGACCCCGGCCGAAGGCAGGGTCGAGAGGATGGTCAGCGGGTGCACGTAGCTCTCGTAGAGGATGCCGAGGACGATGTACACCGCCAGCAGCGCCAGGAGGATCAGCCAGGGCATCTGGTTCTGCGTGTCCTGCACCGCGCCGGCGTTGCCCTCGAAGCTGGTCTGCACGTCCACCGGGATGTGCAGCGGCTCCAGGGCCTGCATGATGGCCTCGCGGGTCGGGCCGATCTGCGCGCCCGGTGCCAGGTTGAAGGACAGCGTGGTGGCGGCGAACTGGCCCTGGTGGTTGACCTCCAGCGGTGCCCGGCTCGGTTCGTAGTGGCTGAACGCGGACAGCGGCACGCGCTGGCCGTCGTTGCCGATCACCTGGACCTGGCGGAGGATTTCCGGGCTCTGCTGGTACTGCTGGTCGACCTCCATCACCACCCGGTACTGGTTCAGCGGGTTGAAGATGGTCGACACCTGGCGCTGGCCGAAAGAGTCGTTGAGCACCGCGTCGACCATTTCCACGTTGATCCCCAGGGTCGCCGCGCGGTCGCGGTCGATCACCAGGCGGGTCTGCACGCCCTTGTCCTGGGAGTCGCTGTTGACGTCCACCAGCTGCGGCAGCTTGCGCATCGCCGCCTCGACCTTCGGCGCCCATTCGCGGAGCAGGGTCAGGTCGTCGCTGCGCAGGGTGAATTCGTACTGCGCGTTGCTGTCGCGGCCGCCCAGGCGCACGTCCTGGCCGGCGTTGAGATAGAGCGCCGCGCCGGGCACCTTGGCGATCCGCTCGCGCAGCCGGGTGAGGACCTTCTCCACCGGGTCGCGCTCGCCGATCGGCTTGAGAGTGACGAAGAACGAACCGGTGTTGCTCGACTGCCAACGGCCGCCACCGATGAAGCCGACTACGTTTTCCACCGCCGGATCGGAAGAGAGGATCTTGCGGTACTCGCCCATCTTCGCGCTCAGGGACTGGAACGAGATGCTCTGGTCGGCCACCGCGTAGCCGCGCAGGCGCCCGGAGTCCTGCTGCGGGAGGAAGCCCTTGGGCACCACCACGAACAACCAGAGGTTCATGGCGATGCAGGCCAGCATGATCACCACCATCAGCCGCGAGTGCTCCAGCGCCCAGCCCAGGCTGGCGCGGTAGCGCAGCATGAAGGTGGCGAAGAAGCGATCGCTGCGCCGCGCCAGGGAAGCGCCTTCGGGCCGTTTCAGCGGACGCAGCAGACGCGCGCAGAGCATCGGCGTGAGGGTCAGGGATACCACCAGGGACACCAGGATCGCCGCCGAGAGAGTCACCGCGAACTCGCGGAACAGCCGTCCGGTGAGGCCGCCCATGAGCAGCAGCGGGATGAACACCGCGACCAGCGAGAGCGTCATCGACAGCACGGTGAAACCGACCTGGCGGGCGCCGGTGATCGCCGCCTGGATCGGCGGATCGCCCTCCTCGATGCGTCGGGCGATGTTCTCCACCACCACGATGGCGTCGTCCACCACGAAGCCGGTGGCGATGATCAGCGCCATCAGCGACAGGTTGTTCAGGCTGAAGTCGCACAGGTACATGACCGCGAAGGTGCCGATCAGCGAGACCGGCACCGCCAGGCTGGGGATCAGCGTGGCGCGGCCGTTGCGCAGGAACAGGAAGACCACCAGGATCACCAGCGCCACCGAGATCAGCAGGGTCAGCTCGGCCTCTTCCAGCGACGCACGGATCGACGGGCTGCGATCGTCCATCACGTTCAGCTTGACCTGCGGCCCGAGCAGTTCCTGCAACACCGGCAGTTGCGCGTGGATGGCGTCGGTGGCCTCGATGATGTTGGCGCCGGGCTGGCGGGTGACGATCAGCAGCACAGCCGGCAGGTCGTCGGAAAAGCCGGCGTTGCGCACGTCCTCCACCGAGTCGCTGACCTTGGCCACGTCGCCGAGGCGCACCGCGGCGCCGTTGTCGGCGTTGTAGTGGATCACCAGCGGCTCGTACTCGCGGGCCTTGCGCAACTGGTCGTTGGCGTCCACCTGCCAGTGCTTGTCGTCCTTCTCGACGGCGCCCTTGGGGCCGTTGCTGTTGGCCGCGGCGATGGCCGTGCGCACGCTGTCCAGGGACAGCCCGTACTGGCTCATGGCATCCGGGTTGAGGTCGACCCGCACCGCCGGCAGCGAGCTGCCGCCGATGCTCACCTGCCCTACCCCCTGCACCTGCGACAGCTTCGGCGCCAGCACGGTCGAGGCGAGGTCGTACATCTCGCCGCGACTCTGGGTCTCCGAGGTCAGGGTGAGGACCATGATCGGCATGTCCGAGGGGTTGGCCTTGCGGTAGCTGGGATTGTTCGGCATACCGCTGGGCAGCAGGCTCATCGCGCCGTTGATCGCCGCCTGCACCTCGCGGGCGGCGCCGTCGATGTCCTTCTCCAGGTCGAACACGAGCACCACGGTGGTCGAGCCCAGCGAACTGCTGGAGGTCATCTCGCTGATCCCGGCGATCCGTCCCAGCGAGCGCTCCAGCGGCGTGGCCACCGACGAGGCCATGGTTTCCGGGCTGGCGCCCGGCAGGCTGGCGCTGACCACGATGGCCGGAAAATCGACGTTGGGCAGCGGCGCCACCGGCAGCAGGCCGAACGACAGGGTGCCGGCCAGCAGCAACGCCAGGGTCAGCAGCGTGGTGGCGACCGGGCGGCGGATGAAGGGCGTGGACAGACTCATCGCCCGGCGTCCCCGTCGAACCCGGCCTCGGTGTTCAGGTCCAGCCCGCGCTGCTTGCGCCAGGCCGCCCAGCGACGGGCCAGGCGGTCGAAGTAGAGATAGATCACCGGGGTGGTGAACAGGGTCAGGACCTGGCTCAGCAGCAGGCCACCGACCATGGTGATGCCCAGCGGCTGGCGCAGCTCGGCGCCGGCGCCGCCGGCGAGCATCAGCGGCAGCGCGCCGAGCAGCGCGGCCATGGTGGTCATCAGGATCGGCCGGAAGCGCAGCAGGCAGGCCTGGTAGATCGCCTCATGGGGCGGCTTGCCTTCGTTGCGCTCGGCGTCGAGGGCGAAGTCGATCATCATGATCGCGTTCTTCTTGACGATGCCGATCAGCAGGATGATGCCGATGATCGCCACGATGCCGATCTCCTGCCCCGCCAGCATCAGCGCCAGCAGCGCGCCGACCCCGGCCGAGGGCAGGGTCGAGAGGATGGTCACCGGATGGATGAAGCTCTCGTAGAGGATGCCCAGGACGATGTACATGGTCACCACCGAGGCGAGGATCAGCAGCAGCGTGTTCGACAGCGAGGCCTCGAAGGCCAGCGCCGCGCCGCGGAAGCTGCCCTGCATGCTCAGCGGCAGCTCCAGGCTGGCCTCGACGCCACGGATCGCCTCGACCGCCTCGCCCAGGGAGTAACCCTTGGCCAGGTTGAACGACAGGGTCGCCGAGGGGAACTGGGCGATATGGTTGATCGCCAGCAGGGTATGCCGCTCCTCCACCTTCGCCAGGCTCGACAGGCGCACCTGGGTGCCGTCGCTGGACGGCACGTAGAGCTGCTCCAGGGCCTGCGGGCCGAGCTGGAACTGCGGCGCCACCTCCAGCACCACGCGGTACTGGGTGGCCTGGGTGAAGATGGTCGAGATCAGCCGCTGGCCGAAGGCGTTGTAGAGCACGCTGTCGATGTCGGAGAGCTTCACGCCGAGGCGCGAGGCGGTGTCGCGGTCGATGTTCAGGTAGGCCTGCAAGCCCTTGTCCTGCCAGTCGCTGGCGACGTCGGCGAGCTGCGGCAACTCCTGCAGCCGCGCCACCAGCTTCGGCACCCACTCGGCGAGCACGTCCGGGTCGGCGTCCTGCAAGGTGAACTGGTACTGGGTGCGGGCGACCCGGTCCTCGATGGTCAGGTCCTGCACCGGCTGCATGTACAGCTTGATCCCGGGCAGGTGGTCGAGTTCGGGCTGCAGGCGCTGGATCACTTCGCTGGCGGTGACGTCGCGCTCGCTGTGCGGCTTGAGGTTGATCAGCAGGCGGCCGGTGTTGAGGGTCGGGTTGCTGCCGTCGACGCCGATGTAGGAGGACAGGCTGGCCACCGCCGGGTCCTTCAGCACCACCTCGGCAAGGGCGCGCTGGCGCTCGGACATGGCCTGGAAGGAGATCGACTGCGGCGCTTCGGCGACGCCCTGGATCACCCCGGTGTCCTGCACCGGGAAGAAGCCCTTGGGCATGGCCAAGTAGAGCAGCGCGGTCAGCGCCAGGGTGGCGATGGCCACCAGCAGGGTCAGCGGCTGGTGCCGCAGGACCACCCGCAGGGCCTTGGCGTATTGTGCGATCAGGCCATCGATGACCCGCCCCGCGGCGCGCGCGAAGCGGCCCTGCTGGTCCTCGTCGATGTGGCGCAGCAGCTTGGCGCTGAGCATCGGCGTAAGGGTCAGGGAGACGAAGCCGGAAATCAGGATCGCCACCGCCAGGGTGATGGCGAACTCGCGGAACAGCCGCCCGGCGACGTCGCCCATGAACAGCAGCGGGATCAGCACGGCGATCAGCGAGAAGGTCAGCGAGATGATGGTGAAGCCGATCTGCTTCGAGCCCTTGAGCGCCGCTTCCAGCGGCGAGTCGCCCTGCTCCAGGTAGCGGGCGATGTTCTCCACCATGACGATCGCGTCGTCGACCACGAAGCCGGTGGCGATGGTCAGCGCCATCAGGGTCAGGTTGTTGATCGAGAAGCCGGACAGGTACATCACGCCGAAGGTGCCGATCAGCGACAGCGGCACGGCGAAGCTGGGAATCAGGGTGGCGTAGACGTTGCGCAGGAACAGGAAGGTGACCATCACCACCAGCGCCACCGCCAGCGCCAGCTCGAACTGCACGTCCTTGACCGAGGCGCGGATGGTGGTGGTGCGGTCGGTCAGCACCTGCACGTCGAGATTGCCCGGCAGGGTCGATTGCAGCTGCGGCAGCAGCGCCTTGATCCGGTCGACCACCTCGATCACGTTGGCCCCCGGCTGGCGCTGGATGTTCAGCACCACCGCCGGCAGGTTATTGGCCCAGGCGGCCAGGCGCACGTTCTCGGCGTCGTCCTCGACGCTGGCGACGTCGCGGATGCGCAGCGGCGAGCCGTTCTTGTAGGCGATGATCAGGTCGCGGTAGGCGTCGGCCGAGCGCAACTGGTCGTTGGCGTCCAGGGTCGAGGCACGGGTCGGGCCGTCGAAACTGCCCTTGGGGCCGTTGAGGTTGTTGCTGGTCACCGTGCTGCGCAGGTCCTCCAGGCTCAGCCCCGCCGCCGCCAGCGCCGTCGGGTTGGCGCGCACCCGCACCGCCGGGCGCTGGCCGCCGCTGATGCTGACCAGGCCGACCCCGGAGATCTGCGAGATCTTCTGTGCCAGGCGGGTATCCACCAGGTCCTGGATCTGCGGCAGCGGCATGCCGTCGGACATCACCGCCAGGGTCAGGATCGGTGCGTCCGCCGGATTCACCTTGCTGAACACCGGCTGGTTCGGCAGGTCGTTGGGCAGCAGGCTCTGCGCGGCGTTGATCGCCGCCTGGACTTCCTGCTCGGCGACATCGAGGTTGCTCTGCAGGCTGAATTGCAGGGTGATCACCGAGGCGCCGCCGGAACTGCTGGAAGACATCTCGTTGAGCCCCGGAATCTGCCCGAGCTGGTTCTCCAGCGGCGCGGTGATCGACGAGGTCATGATCTCCGGGCTGGCGCCGGGGTACAGGGTGACCACCTGGATGGTCGGGTAGTCCACTTCCGGCAACGCCGAGATCGGCAGGAAGCGGTAGGCGATCAGGCCCGAGAGCAGGATCGCCACCATCAGCAGGGTGGTCGCGACCGGCCGCAGGATGAACGGGCGGGACGGGTTCATTCAGCGCTCCCGCTACCCACCGAGTCGCCCTGGAGGCCGCTGGGGCGGCCAGTCTGCGGTTTCTGCGGCTCGCCCTCGAGGACCTGCGGGGAGGCCTCGGCGACACGCACTTCCATACCGTCGCGCAGGCGGTCGGTGCCTTCCACCACCACCTGCTCGCCGGCCTTCAGGCCGCTTTCCACCACCACCCGCTCGTTCTCGCTGGTGCCGATGGCGACGCTGCGCTGGCTGACCTTGTTGTCGGCGCCGACCACGTACACATAGATACCGTTGGTGCCGCGCTGCACGGCGTTGGCCGGAATGGTCAGCACGCCCTTGAGGGTCTGCGCCAGCAGGCGCACGTTGACGAACTGGTTGGGGAACAGCTTGCCGTCGGCGTTCTCGAAGCGCGCCTTGAGCTTGACCGTGCCGGTGGTGGTGTCGATCTGGTTGTCCAGGGTGGTCAGGGTGCCTTCGGCGAGAACCTTGTCCTGGTTGCGGTCCAGCGCGGTGACCGCCAGCTTGCCGGGGCCGTTCATCTGCTCGACGACGGTGCCGATCTGCTGCTGCGGCAGGCTGAACACCACCGAGATCGGCTTGACCTGGGTGATCACCACCAGCGGCGTGGTATCGCCGCTGGTGACCAGGTTGCCGATGTCCACCTGGCGCAGGCCGAGGCGCCCGGAAATCGGTGCGCGGACCTCGGTGAAGGTCAGATTGAGGCGGGCGTCGTCGACCTGGCCCTGGTTGGTACGGATGGTGCCCTGCAACTGGCGGACCTGGGCTTCCTGGGTATCCAGGGTCTGCTTGGCGATCGAGTCCTCGGCGTACAGCCCCTTGTAGCGCTGCAGGTCGATCTCGGCGTTCTTCAGTTGCGCCTGGTTCTGCATCAGCGTGCCCTCGGCCTGGGCCAGCGCCGCCTTGTAGGTGCGCGGGTCGACCACCGCCAGCAGGTCGCCGGCCTTGACCTCCTGCCCCTCCTGGAACAGCACCTTGACCAGCTCGCCGTTGACCCGCGGCTTGACGTTCACCGTGTTGAAGGCGGTGACGGTGCCAAGCGCGTTGAAATGCAGCGCCAGGTCGCCCTGCTCCACCCTGGCCACGCCGACGGTGAGCGCGTTGGCCTTGGGCAGCGCGGCGCCCGGCTTGCCGCCGCGACCGGGTCGCCCGTCGGAGGACGGTGCCGAGGCGGGCGCCGCCAGCCACATCACCAGGCCGATCACGGCGGCGAAGGCCAGGGCGGTGATCAGCCACGGGCGCAGGGTACGGAACTTGGATTTACCGGTCGTTGGAGTCATGGTTCTTCTTCAGGCTTAGAACGGAGGCGCTTTTTCCAGGCTGCACGATAAGCATTGCAGGGGCCCAGGCAAAGCCTCTTTACCCGCTATTTACCCTTGCTTTACCGATAGTTAGGCATTCCGCCCGCATGCTTCGGCGAGCTACCCGCAGCCTGGCACCAGGCTATGACAACAAACGGCTTGCTCCGTTACGGACGAAGGCTTGAAATAGAGCGTTCTGCATTCGCCCACTCCGCAATCGGCCAGGGACGCACAGATGATCGACCCGTTGAAACACCGCTTCGCGGCGCTCCGCAGTCGCGCCGAATTCCACTCCTTGCGCTACGTCCAGCGTAGCGGCGAGTACCTCTCGGTGCGCCGCAACGTCAGCGAACCGCCGCACTTCAGCCAGGACCGCGGCGCCATGCTCTGCGTACGGCTGAACGGCGTGGAAGCCTACGCCGCCACCAACGATCTCTCCGCGGCCGGCCTGCAGGCCGCCCTGGAGCAGGCCGAGCGGCAAGCCGAGCGGATCGCCCGGCACGCCCTGTTCGACGTCCGCGGATTGCCGCCGGCAAGCGGCCGCTCGCAGTATCGCTCGCCGAACCAGGACGCCCCTTTCCCCTCCCTCGCCGAGTGCTACGAACTGCTCGCCGAGGAGTCCGCCAAGGTGCCGCGCGACGAGCGCCTGGTGAACTGGAGCGTATTCCTCGAAGTCAGCCGCCAGGAACAGCTCTACCTGAACAGCGCCGGCGCCGAGCAATACCACGAGCAGCGCTTCGTCTATCCCGGCGCCAGCGTCACCGCCTACGACGGCCATGACAGCCAGACCCGCAGTTTCGGCGGCCACCATGCCGGCCAGCAGGGCGGCGCCGAAGTGATCGAGCGCCTCGGCCTGGTCGGCGCCGCGCCGCGCATCGCCGACCAGGCCCTGCAACTGCTGGCGGCGCCGAACACCCCGAGCGGCCGCTGCGACCTGCTGCTGATGCCGGACCAGATGATCCTGCAGATCCACGAGTCGATCGGCCACCCGCTGGAGCTGGATCGCATCCTCGGCGACGAGCGCAACTACGCCGGGACCAGCTTCATCAAGACCGAGGACTTCGGTCGCTACCAGTACGGCTCCAGCCTGCTCAACGTCAGCTTCGACCCGGAAATCCCCGAGGAGCTGGCCAGCTACCGCCAGGACGACGACGGCAGCCCCGCGCGCAAGGAATACCTGATCCGCGAAGGCCGCCTGCTGCGTCCGCTCGGCGGCGCCCTGTCGCAACACCGCAGCGGCCTGGAGGGCGTCGCCAGCAGCCGCGCCAGCAGTTGGAACCGCGCGCCCATCGACCGCATGGCCAATCTCAACCTGGAGCCCGGCGACAAGAGCTTCGCGCAGCTGGTGGCCGGTATCGAGCGCGGGGTGCTGATGTCCTACAACCGCTCCTGGTCGATCGACGACGCACGCAACAAGTTCCAGTTCGGCTGCGAATGGGGCCAGTTGATCGAGGACGGCGAACTCAAGGGCGTGGTGAAGAACCCCAACTACCGGGGCATCTCCGCGCAGTTCTGGCGCAACCTCAGCGCGGTGGGCGACGCCGGCACCTTCGAGGTGCTCGGCACGCCCTACTGCGGCAAGGGCGAGCCGAACCAGGTGATCCGTGTCGGCCACGCCTCGCCGGCCTGCGTATTCAGCGATGTGGACGTATTCGGGGGAGATACCTGATGCACCAGAGACAGCATTTCGAAGCCCTCGCCGAGGACCTGCGCCGGCATCTGGCCGAGGGCGAGGACTTCACCCTCTGGTACAGCGCCGAGGACTCCGAGTTCATCCGCTTCAACCGGGCGCGGGTGCGCCAGGCCGGCCGGGTGCGCCAGGCCAGCGCGCTGCTCCGGCTGATCCGCGACGAACGCCAGGCGAGCCTCGACCTGACGCTCTCCGGCGCGCCGGAAGAAGACCGCCAGCGTCTGGCCGAAGGCCTTCGGCAACTGCGCCAGAGCCTGGCCTGGATTCCCGCCGATCCCTATCTGCTGCTCGACACCTCGGCCTGGCAGCGAGAGAACCAGGACCTCGGCGCAGCGCCCGACAGCGGCGCGCTGCTGGCCAGCCTCGAACGCCGGGCGCGCGACCTCGACCTGGTCGGCATCTATGCCGCCGGACCGCTGTTCCGTGGCTTCGCCAACTCCTGGGGCGCCTTCGGCTGGCATGCCGGCAGCAGCTTCAACTTCGACTGGAGCCTGTTCCATGGCAACGGCCAGGCGGTGAAGGCCGACTACGCCGGCCAGCGCTGGGACGACGAAGCCTTCGCCCGGCGCTTCGAACAGGCCCGGGAGCAGCTCGGCCACCTGGGCAAGCCGCTGCGCCAGTTGCGCCCCGGCGACTATCGCGCCTACCTGGCGCCGGCGGCGCTCGAGGAAGTCATGCAGATGCTCTGCTGGGGCGGTTTCTCCGCGCGCGCCCTGGCTACCGGCGAAAGCCCCCTGCAACGCCTGCAGAACGGCGACGCCCTGCTCAGCCCGCTGCTGAACCTCGCCGAGCGCCCTGCCACCTCGCCCTCCCCGGCATTCAGCGCGGAAGGCTCGCCGCGCGCCGAGGTCGAACTGGTCGGCAACGGCCGCCTGAGCGGACGCCTGGTGAGTTCGCGCAGCGCCCGCGAATACGGCCTGGTAGCCAATGGCGCCGGCGCCAACGAGGCGCCCACGGCGCTGGACATGGCCGGCGGCAGCCTGGAACAGGCGCGCATCCTCGAGGCCCTGGATACCGGCCTGTACATCGGCAACCTGTGGTACCTGAACTACTCGGACATGCCCGCCGCACGCCTGACCGGAATGACCCGCTTCGCCACCTTCTGGGTGGAGAACGGCCAGATCCGGGCGCCGGTCAGCACCATGCGCTTCGACGACAGCCTGTACAGCTTCCTCGGCGCCCACCTGGAAGACCTCAGCCACGAGCGCGAACTGCGCCTGTCCAGCAATACCTACGGCGAACGCCAGACCGACTCGATGCACCTGCCGGGCGCGCTGACCGGGCGCTTCACCCTCACGCTCTGAATCCACACGGCGCTCCCCGGCGGTTCGCCGCCCGGGAGCGCCGCGTGCGCAATCCGAAGAACGACCGCCGATATTCCGGCGCCATTATCACGCCACCATAAACGGACCGACTCCCTCCTCGTTATCCACTCTGGTGACACACGCCCGAGAGGAACCCACCGCACGCATATCCCATTCGGTACACGGAGGTGAAGCTATGCCCGCTTTGAGTCGTCGTTCGTTCGTGACCCTGACCGCCCTGGCCTCCAGCAGCATCCTGCTGAGCCCGCGAGCCTTCGCCGGGAGCGGCGCGACAAGCGCCGCCGGCAAGCCGCAAGAGACCTTCCTGGATTTCAACGAAAGCCCCTACGGCCCCTCCGCCAAGGCCAGGGCCGCCATGCAGCGGGCGGCCGCGCTCTGCGGTCGCTACGACTACGACGCGCAGGACGCCCTGGTCGGCCTGTTCGCCAAGCAGAACGGCATCCCCGCCGAATGCGTGCACGCCTACTGCGGCTCGCGCCAGCCGCTGCAATACGCCGTCGCGGCGTTCACCGGCAAGGAGCGCGGCCTGGTCATCGCCGATCCCTCCTACGACTCCGTGGTCGGCGCCGCCCAGGCCCAGGGGGCGAAGGTCGCTGCCGTGCCGCTGGACGCCGAGGCGGCCCACGACATCGAGCGCATGCTCGCCGCCGCGCAACGCGACGCCGGGCTGATCTATATCTGCAACCCGAACAACCCGACCGGCACCCTCACCCCGCACGAGCGGATCGTCAGGGCGATCGAACGCAAGCCCGAGCGCAGCGTGGTGCTGGTCGACGAGGCGTATATCCATTTTTCCGACGCACCCAGCGTCGTCGGCCTGGCCGTCCAGCGCCAGGATGTGCTGGTCCTGCGTACCTTCTCGAAACTCTACGGGATGGCCGGCGCCCGGCTCGGCCTGGCCATCGGGCATCCGCAGCTGCTGGCGCGGCTGGAGCGCTTCGGCGGCCACAACGTGGTGCCCTCGCCAACCGCCCACGCCGGGCTGGAAAGCCTGCGTGACGACGATCTGGTGCCACGGCGCAAGCAGCAGAACGCAGAGGTCCGCGAGCGCACCATCGCCTGGCTGCGCCAGCAGGGCTTCCGCTGCACCGCCTCACAGTCCAACTGTTTCATGGTGGATATGCGCCGTCCCGCCGAGCTGGTCATCGCCGAACTGGAGAAACAGCGGGTGCACGTCGGCCGCCCGTGGGCCTCCTGGCCCAACTGGGTCCGCGTGACGGTAGGCAGCGAGGAAGAGATGCAGGCGTTCCGGAGCGCCTTCGCCAGCGTCAGCCGGCGCCACCAGGTCGCCATGCGCTAGCGCTGCGTCTCTGCGACGCAGGGCGGATGACCGCGCTGCGATTATCCGCCCTGCTCATGGCCCGAGGCGAGCAGCCAAGGGATTCGGGTTCGCCCGTTACCAGCCAGCCTGGCTGACGGTCATGGGACGAAGCGGGTTGGCCGTGGGGCTCAGAGAGCCGCCAGGGCCGCCGCGTAGTTCGGCTCGTCGGCGATTTCGCCGACCAGTTCGCTGTGCAGCACCTTGTTCTGCTCGTCGAGCACCACCACGGCGCGCGCGGCCAGGCCGGCCAGCGGGCCGCTGGCGATGGCCACGCCATAGTTCTCGAGGAACTCGCGACCGCGCAGGGTCGACAGGTTGACTACGTTCTCCAGGCCTTCCGCGCCGCAGAAGCGCTTCTGCGCGAACGGCAGGTCGGCGGAGATGCACAGCACCACGGTGTTGGCCAGCTTGCCGGCCTCGACGTTGAACTTGCGCACCGAGGTGGCGCAGGTCGGGGTGTCGACGCTGGGGAAGATGTTCAGCACCTTGCGCTTGCCGGCGAAGTTTTCCAGGGTCACGTCGGCGAGGTCGCCGCCGACCAGGCTGAAAGCCGGAGCCTGGGCGCCTTTCTGCGGGAGCTGGCCATCGACGTTGACCGGGTTGCCCTTGAGAGTCACTTGAGCCATTGCGTTGATCCTTCTAGTCAGTGAGAAGCCGCCGGCCCTGTGGCCGGCGGCGGAAGCATTCGGGGCCGGCGACGATGCTAGCACGCTTTACCCGAGCGAAAACCTCGGGTTTGAGCGTCGCCGTCCCCCGAGGCTCAACTCCTGGCCTTGGCGAAATACTCCCGGGTCAGGCGGAACACCACCGGACTCAGCAGCAGCAAGGCGATCAGGTTGGGAATCGCCATCAGCGCGTTGAGGGTATCCGCCACCAGCCAGGCGAAGTCCAGCTGGGTCATGGCGCCGAACGGAATCGCCAGGGTCCAGACGATCCGGAACGGCAGGATCGCCCGGGTGCCCGCCAGGTACTCCCAGCAGCGCTCGCCGTAGTAGCTCCAGCCGAGGATGGTGGTATAGGCGAACACCACCAGGGCCAGCGACAGGATGTAGTGGCCGACGCCCGGCATCGCCGCCTCGAACGCCGCCGAGGACAGCGCCGCGCCGCTGGCGCCGCTGGTCCAGACGCCCGAGGTGATGATCGCCAGGCCGGTCAGGCTGCAGATGATCAGGGTATCGATGAAGGTGCCGAGCATACCGATCAGGCCCGAACGCACCGCGCTATGGGTCGTGCCGGCGGCCTGGGCGATGCCGGCGGTGCCGAGGCCGGCCTCGTTGGAGAAGATCCCGCGTGCGACACCGAAACGGATTGCCGCCATCACCGCTGCGCCGGCGAAGCCGCCGGTGGCGGCGATCGGCGTGAAGGCGTGGGTGAAGATCAGTTGGAACGCGCCGGGAATCGCCTCGGCATGGACCACCAGGACGATCACCGAGGCGACGATGTAGCCGACGCACATGAAGGGCACCAGGGCTTCGGCGACCTTGCCGATACGGCGGATGCCGCCAAGGATCACCAGCCCGGTGACGAGCATGGTGGCGACCCCGGTGACCCAGTCGGGCACGCCGAAGGAAACCTCAAGGGCATCGGCCATGCTGTTGACCTGGACCATGTTGCCGATACCGAAGCCGGCGAGCCCGCCGAACAGCGCGAAGGCCGCGCCGAGCCAGGCCCAGCGCTTGCCCAGACCGTTCTTGATGGCATACATCGGACCGCCGACGTGTTCGTTGCGCTCATCCTTCTCGCGGTAGTGCACCGCCAGCACCACTTCGGAGAACTTGGTGGCCATTCCCACCAGCGCGGTGCACCACATCCAGAACAGCGCGCCCGGGCCGCCGAGGAAGATCGCCGTGGCCACCCCGGCGATGTTGCCGGTACCGACGGTGGCCGCCAGGCAGGTCATCAGCGCCTGGAACGGGCTGATCTCGCCGCTGCTCTCGTCATCCTTGCTACGCCCCTGCCAGAGCAGGCGAAAGCCGACTCCCAGGCGCACCAGGGGCATGAACTTCAACCCCAGCATCAGGTACAGGCCGGTGCCGAGAATCAGCACCAGCATCAACGGCCCCCAGACCACGCCGTTCAGGTCGACCACCCACTTCTGCAAGCTTTCCATCAGCGATCCTTATTCTTGTTCGAATGAATGCGGCCTGGCGGCAGCGGGCATCCGGAACTCGGACGAACATCCCTGCTCGACAGGCCAAGGCTGCCGATCCTAACGAGGTTCTCTCGGCGAAATCGAGAAAAATCTTCGCCCGGAAAGCCTGCGTCTCATTGCGTCTCGCCGGCCGCCTGGCGACCGAACAGTTCCACCAGCCAGTCGACGAACACCCTCACCCGCGGCGACAACTGGCGCTGCGAGGGATACACGGCATGCAGCGGCAGCGATGGCGGCAACCATTCTCCGAGCACTTGTCGGAGGCTACCGTCGGCCAGGCCGGCGGCGACGTGATAGTGCGGCGCCTGGATCAGCCCGAGCCCGGCCCGGCAGGCGGCGACGTAGGCATCGGCGTTGTTGACGCTGACCCGGCTGCGCATCGGCAACGTGCGCAGACGCCCGTCGACGCTGAACTCGAAGTCGAAGGTACGCCCGCTGGAAGGCGACTGGTAGTTCACCGCGAGGTGCCCGCCGAGCTCGGCGAGCTGCCGCGGATGGCCATGACGCTCCAGGTAGGCGGCGCTGGCGCAGGTCACCTGCGGCAGGTCGGCCAGGTGCCGGCCGACCAGGCTGGAATCGTGCAGCTCGCCGACCCGCAGCACGCAGTCCGCGCCCTCGCGCAGCAGGTCGACCAGGCGATCGTTGCTGCTCAACTGCAGCTCCAGTTCCGGGTAGCGCTCGCAGAACTCCGGCAGGAACGGAATCACCCGCATCCGCCCCAGTGCGCCCGGCAGGTCGACCCGCAAGCGCCCGCGCGGGTTGTTCAGGACGCGTGGAAAGCAGCTTTCCGCCTCCTCCAGGTCCGCCAGCAGGCGCACGCAACGCTCGTAGTAGGCCTGCCCGTCGAGGGTCAGGCTGACCTGGCGGGTGGTGCGCTGCAGCAACTGCACGCCAAGGTGCGCCTCCAGCTGCTGGATCGCCTGGGTCACGCTGGCGCGCGGCAGCTCCAGGCTGTCCGCGGCCTTGCCGAAGGCGCCCAGCTCGACGATGCGGGTGAAGGCCTGCATGGCCTGGAAACGATCCATCGGACACCCTCGATTATTTGGAAAATACGAATGGTAAAACCGTAATTATGGACTTTATCCAGACCAATGCAGAGCGAAGAATGACGACGTTTTCCTTCCCTCCCGCGAGGCTCGACACATGAAAACCCGTCAACTCGGCCACAACGGCCCTTCCGTCTCCGCCATCGGCCTCGGCTGCATGGGCATGACCGACTTCTACACCACCGGCGGCGACCGCCAGGAGGCCACCGCCACCCTGCATCGCGCCGTGGAACTCGGGCTGAACTTCTTCGATACCGCCGACATGTACGGCCCGCACAGTAACGAGGAACTGCTCGGCGAGGCCCTGCGCGGCAAACGCGAGCAGGTGTTCCTGGCCAGCAAGTTCGGCATCGTCCGCGACCCTGCCAATCCCCGGGCGCGCGGCGTCGACGGCAGCCCGGCGTACATCCGCCGCGCCATCGAAGGCAGCCTGAAGCGCCTCGGTACCGACCGCCTGGACCTGTACTATCAGCACCGCATGGACCCGCAGGTACCCATCGAGGACAGCGTCGGCGCCCTCGCCGACCTGGTGAAGGCCGGCAAGATCCGCCACATCGGTCTCAGCGAAGCCTCGGCGGAAACCCTCGAGCGTGCCCACCGGGTGCACCCGATCAGCGCGTTGCAGAGCGAGTACTCGCTGTGGACCCGCGATCCGGAGGACACCGGGGTGCTCGCCGCCTGCCGTCGCCTGGGCATCGCCTTCGTCCCCTACAGCCCGCTGGGTCGAGGCTTCCTTACCGGCACCCTGAAGCGCCCGGAAGACTTCGCCGCCGACGACTACCGTCGTTTCAGCCCGCGCTTCCAGGGCGAGAACTTCGCGAAGAACCTGAAGCTGGTGGACAAGGTCGGCGAACTGGCCGCAGCCAAGGGCGTGAAACCCTCGCAACTGGCGCTGGCCTGGGTGCTGGCGCAGGGCGATGACCTGATCCCGATTCCCGGCACCAAACAGCGGCGCTACCTGGAGGAGAACGTCGCCGCGACGGAATTGCGCCTGAGCGCGGCGGAACTGGCCGAGCTGGATGCGATCTTCCCCGCCGAGGCGGTCGCCGGCAGTCGCTATAGCGAGGAAGGCATGCGCCTGGTCAATCTCTGAGACAGTGAAGCTGCAGTCACGTCCCCGTATGCCGGAGCCTGGTTGTAGGGCGAATCACCGCTTGCGGTTATCCGCCGCTTATCCGGGGTTTCGGCGGATACCGCCTGTGGCGGTATCCGCCCTACGGGTCTCTATCGCTCGCAATTTCCTGGCTGCCTACACGGCGGGAAAACGACGACGGGGCGGCCGCCATCGGCAACCGCCCCGCTCCCCTCGGCGCCAGGCGAACCTCAGGGCGTCCACCAGTAGCGCACCACGTGGAAGAAGATCGGCGCGGCGAAGCACACCGAGTCCAGGCGGTCGAGCATGCCACCGTGACCTTCGATCATGTGCCCCCAGTCCTTGACCCCACGGTCGCGCTTGATCGCCGACATCACCAGGCCGCCGAAGAAGCCCAGCAGGTTGATCAGCAGCGCGATCAACGCCGCCTGCCAGAGGTTGAACGGGGTGATCCACCACAGCGAGGCGCCGATGGCGGTGGCCAGGGCGATGCCGCCGACGAAGCCTTCGACGGTCTTCGACGGCGACAGGTTGGGAGCGATCTTGCGCTTGCCGAACAGCTTGCCGCAGATGTACTGCATCACGTCGGAGAGCTGCACGACGATCACCAGGTAGGCGATCAGCAGCAGGTTGCGCCCCTCGAAGCCGGGGATGTCGAGGGTCAGCAGCGCCGGCACGAAGGAGATACAGAACACCGCCAGCATCAGGCCCCACTGCACTTTCGAGGCGCGCTCGAGGAAGTGCTTGGTGTCGCCGCCCAGCGAGGCGAGGATCGGCAACAGCAGGAACACGTACACCGGGATGAAGATCGAGAACATGCTGTACCAGTCGATGTAGATCAGCAGGTACTGCATCGGCAGCACGAAGTAGAACGCCGCCACCAGCGCCGGGTAGTCGCTGCGCCGGGTCGGGGTGAGGGTGATGAACTCGCGCAGGGCGTAGAACGACACGCCATAGAACAGCAGGATCACCGCCGCCTGGCCAAGCCAGAAGGCGAAACCGATCACCAGGACCATCGCCCACCAGGCGTTGATCCGTGCGTTCAGGTTGTCGATCACCGCGTTCGGGCCGGGACCGGCGCGCCACTTGAGGACGAAGCCGACCAGCGAGGCGAGCAGCAGCAGCGCGCCGATCCCGCCGAAGAGCATCCAGGTCTGTTCGTTCATCTCAGGCCTCCTCTTCCGGCGCCAGGTCCAGCAGGGCCATGCGCGCTCGTTCGAGGAACGCCTCCTTGCCTTCTTCCGCCGTGGCGACCAGCGGCTTGCCGAAGCTCAGGGTGCAGAGCAGCGGCAACGGCAGCATGCGGCCCTTGGGCATGACCCGGTTGAGGTTGGCCAGCCAGACCGGCACCAGCTCGACGTCCGGGTGGGCCAGGGACAGGTGGTAGATACCGCTCTTGAATGGCAACAGCTTGACCTCATCGTCCAGGTTGCGGGTGCCCTCGGGGAAGATGATCAGCGAATCGCCGCCGTCCAGGGCGCGGTCGAGGGGTTCGAGCGGATTGGCATTGGCCTCGCTGCGCTGGCGGTCGACCAGCACGCCGTTGAACACCTTGTTGATCACGTAGCTGCGCAGGCCGGCCTTGTTCCAGTAGTCGGCGCCCGCCACCGGCCGGGTACGCCGCCGCACCTCCGGCGGCAACGAGGCCCAGAGCAGGACGAAGTCGCCATGGCTGCTGTGGTTGGCGTAATAGATGCGTTGCTTGGGGATCGGCGTGGTGCCCAGCCAGAGGCTGCGCAAGCCGGTGATGGCGCGGGCGCCGGCGATGATGCCATAGGCGACGACTGATTCGAGCATGGGAAGACTCTTCAGGTTTGAGCGTTGAATAGAGGGATCGACAACAGGCACGACAAGGCCAGCAGGAACTGGGCGCCACAGGCCAGCGCCTGCCAGCGTAGCAGGCGCAGGGCGCCGCGGCTGCGCTGGTGCCAGGTGCGCCCTGCGGCGTCCGCTCGGGCCAGGCCGAGATCGGCCAGGGCCCGGTCCAGGTCTTGGGTCTGCGCTTCCAGCCTGTCGCCGACGTGGCTGAAACGTTCGAACAGTTCGGCGTCCAGGGCCACTCGCAGCGCCCAGTACTTCTGCCACAGGCCGAGCATGGCGATCGCCAGCATCGCCGCAGCGAAATAGCGCCAGCCGATGCCCTGCACGGCCTGGTACAGGCCCAGCCCGATGGCCAGCAGGGTCAGTGCGGCGGACAGCCGGTCAAGCTCGCGGCCACGGCGCAGCAGGGCCGCCACCAGGGCCAGGGTTTGCTCAGGCATGGCGCACCTCGCCCAGTTCCGCCGATGGCTCCGGCACGCTCCCGCTCAGCGCCGCGAGGGTCCGCCGCTGGGCCTCGCCCAGCAGCACTTGCGGTCGCGCCCGACGTAACACCGCCACGGCCGACTCGACGTCCGCCGCGCGGCCGCTGAGCAGCAGCCAGGCGGCGACCAGCGTGGCGCTGCGCGAATAGCCCAGGGCACAGGCCACCAGCAGCGGCCCTTGCGCCAGCAGTTCGTCGATCAGCACCGCGGCGCGCCGGCAGTCATCGACGTCCGGCGCGACCAGGTCGAGCAACGGCAGGCTGCTATAGGCCAGCCCCTGCGGCTCGCAGGAAAGTTCGGCGGTAGCGTCGAGCAATGCGCGGAAGCGGCCGTCGGCCAGTTCCGCGGACGACGGCAGGCGCCCCAACCAGAGGCCCGGCAGCACCTCGTCCGGCTGCGGCCGGCGACGGGTCCAGAGCCAGGCGTTGATCCGCGCGGCAAGCAGATATGGCGCCAGCAGCCAGCGCGCGGCGGCGCTCAGGCGGCCAGTGCTGCCCTTCTGGAAGCCGGCGGCGCCGAACAGCAGGTAGTTCAGCGCCACCAGCGCCAGCGCCAGCGCCGGCCAGCACAGCCACAACGCCGCACCGCCGACGGCAAAGGCGACGGCGGCGCAGGCCAGCGCGCCGAGGCCGTAGCGAGCGGCCAGCCGCCGCCGTTGCCGGTCGCGGCTCAGACTGGCGCGGGCGAACGGCGCGGGCTGCGCCTGCGGCCACAGCCAGACGCACAGCCAACCGGCCAGCGCGCCGGTGGGCACGTCGATGAAATGGTGCTGCCAGGTGGTCAGCACCGACAGCCCGATCAGCGCGAACCAGCCATGCAGCAGCCAGCGCCAGGCGCCGCTGGCGTAGCGCGCGTAGCAGACCCAGAGCACTACCAGCAGGGCGATGTGCAGCGACGGTGCCTGGTTGTACGGTTTGTCGAACCCCATCAGCACGTCGAACAGCCAGCCGAACACGCCGCCCAGTTCCGGCCGTTCGAAGGTGAAGCGCAGGGGGAACAGCAGGAAGCAGGTCACCGACAGCACCTGGGCGCTGAGCAGGCGCAGGCAGTGGGTGTCCAGCTCGCGCTTGTCCCGCGGCAACAACAGCGACAGGCCGTAGAGCAGGTCGATCGACCAGTACGGCAGGATGGTCCAGGGCCACAGCGGCATCCCGCGTTCCCAGTCGAAGACCAGGCTGCCGACGTCGCCGCGCTGGCTGGTCAACCAGTTGGCCAGGCCATAGCTGGCGAAGAAGAACGGGCCGAGGAACAGCAGCCAGAGCACCGCCCGCTTCAGTACCTCCGGCTTGCGCGGCGCCATCAGCGGGCGACCTTCTGCGCCAGCGATACGCTGAAGATGCCCCACTGGTCGACCCGCTGGGTGATCTTGCGGAAGCCGGCGGCGGCCACCAGTTGGTCCATTTCCGCCTGGGTCCGGCGCCGCATCACCCAGGCCTGGCCCTGGCGGTGGCTGGTCAGCGCGCGGGCGATCAGTTCCAGCTGCGGGTGCCAGGGCTGTCCGGTGTAGACCAGGTAGCCGCCCTCCTCCAGCGCCTCGCCGAGGCCGGCGAGGGAGTCGCCGACCATGCGGTTGTCGGCGAACAGCTCGTAGAGCCCGGAAACCACCCCGAGGCTCGGCTTCGGTTGCAGCGCCGCCAGGTCGGCGCGATCGAAGGCGTCGCCCTTGACGAAGCGGGCGATGCCGGCGAGGCCCTTGCTTTCGATCAGGGCGCTGCCGTCACGCACGTTGATCTCGCTGTAGTCGCGCAGGAGGATGCTTTCCGGCAGCGGCTCGACGCCTTGCAGAGCTTCGAGGATGTAGCGGCCGTGGCCGGCGGCGATGTCGACGATGCGCACCTCGCGCTGCTCCTCGCGCAACCGCTGCATGGCCAGGCGCAGCAGCTCCTCGGCGTGCAGCTTGCGCTGGCGGATGCCGCGCCAGCCGATGGAGTCCAGGTAGTTGCGGTCGATCAGGCGACCCAGCGGGCCGCTGCCGCTGGGCTGGTTGCGGTAGACATAGTCGAGGGTGCTGCCGGAATCGAAACCGGTGTCGAAGCCCAGCTTGACCCCGTCCGACCACAGGCTGCCCAGGCGCAGCCCGGCACGGGTGGCGCGCCAGTAGAGATCGCGCGGCGAGTTCTTCGGCAACGGCGCGGCCAGCGCCTCGGCCTCGGCGCAGGTATGGCCCAGGCGGTCGGCATCGAGCAGGCTCGGTCGTTCAGGTGCCGTGGCGAATGCCTCGAGGAGGAAGCGCCGGGCACGGCCGACGGCCAGGTGACGATCGCGCTCGCCAAGGGTGTCGTGGAAGAAGCCGGGCAGGATGTGCTTTTCCTTGCGCAGGCTGCCGAGACGCTCGAAGAAGCGCTCCTGCGGCGCACGATGGACGACGAAGTCGGCCCCGGAAATCAGCAGTTGGGTGGGAATCTGGATCGCCTGTGCGTCCGCTACCACCCGCTCGGCAGCTTCGTAGAGGCCGAGCAGGACGTTCACCGAGATCGCCTTGGCGATCAGCGGGTCGCTGTCGTAGGAGGCGATCCGCTCCGGGTCGTGACTGAGGAAGCGTGCCTTGACATAGCTGTTGACGAAGAAATTGCCGCGCCACAGGCGCATCAGTTTCAGCCCGCTGCGGGCGAACGGCACGTAGAGCTTGACCTGGAACGCCGGCGAAGCCAGCACCAGTGCGCGCACCTTCGGCGCGTAGTCGTGGGCCCAGGTGGAAACCAGCACCGCGCCGACGCTCTGCGCCACCACCGCCATCCGCTCTTCGGCGATACCGTGGACGGCCTGGATATGGTCGACGAAGGTCTGTACGTCGCGCACGCTGGTGGCAAAGCTCGGGCTGTCGCCGCGGGCGCCTGGCGAGAGGCCGTGGCCACGGGCGTCCCAGGCGAAGAAGTCGTGTTCCGGCAGGTCGAGTTCGTCGACCAGGTGGGCGATCCGCCCGGAGTGCTCATGGCCGCGGTGGAACAGCAGCACCGCCTGGCGCGTGCCGTCCGGCGCCGGGCGGCTGGCCGGCCAGTGGCGGTAGAAGAGCTCTACCCCGTCGTGGGTGGTGAAACGCAATTCCTGTACGTCGCGCATGTGATGTCCCTATGTCGTTGCCCCGGCCGGGATCCCGGCGGGGTTGCTTCCTGCGGGCGCCCACCTCCATGGCGTTCGCCCGTTCCCTCTCAGGCCTGGCCGTCGCTGCCCCGTCGACTCGCGGCCAGCTCGGCCAGGCCCTGGCGCACGCGGTTGCCGATGGTCAGCAACAGCAGGGCCGCGATCAGCAACATCAGCCAGTCGATCCAGGCCAGCGGCAAAAGGCCGCTGGCCACCCCGGCGCCGATCACGCCGAAACACAGCGCCCGGTCGCTTTTGCCCATCGGGCCGTCGTAGCGGCGCGAAGCGCCGACCATGGTGCCCAGCGCGCCGGCATATTCGCTGATCACCGCCAGCAGCACCACCAGCACCACCCACAGCGGGTTGACTCCCGGCAACAGGGCGAACGGCAGGTACAGGCCGCTGTCGGCGATCACGTCGGTGAGTTCGTTGAGGTAGGCGCCCAGGTCGGATTTCTGGCCGAACTCGCGGGCGAGCATGCCGTCCACCGCGTTCAGCGCCATGCGCAGGAACATCCACAGCGGAACGAGGGCGAACAACCAGAGATGGCTGGCGAAACCGGCGACCAGCGCGCCGACCAGCAGCGACAGCAGGCAGGCCGCCAGGGTCACCTGGTTGGCAGTGATGCCGCGCCGGTAGAGGCGCTGCACGCCGGGACGAAGAAGATTCTGAAAGCGCGGTTTGAGTTGATAGACGGAAATCATGTCAGCCAGTCCTTGTGCCGAGTTGCTTCGGGCACCGACCTGGCGGTCGGCGCCCGCTCCATTCTACGACGTCGATGCGCCGCTAAAAGTGACACACTTTTATGCGTTACGCATGGTCCGTATCAGCGCATCCGTCAGAAATCGCGCTTGAAGAACAGGTCCAGCGAACTGGCCAGGCCGCTCGCCGCTTCGAGATAGAGGCGTTTGGTCAACTGGTAGCGCAAGGCGATGGTATTTGCCGGTTCGAACACTCCAACACCATAGCGCAGGCTGAGCTTGTCGGTGATATTCCCGCTGGCGACCACGCTGGTGCTGTTGCCGGTGCCCTCGGTGTCCAGCTGGAAGTCCTGGATGCCGAGCTGCTTGGCGATTTCCCCGGTGAGCGGTGCGCTACCGGCCAGGCCCAGGGCCAGGGCCGCCTCGCCGAGCATGTTGCTGTCTTCGCCGGTGCTCATCGGCCGCCCCAGCACCAGGTAGGACAGCGCCTGCTCCTGGCTCATCGCCGGTTCGGAGAATACCGCGCTGGTCGGCTGCTCGGCGCTGCCGGTCAGGCGCAGGCCGGCGACCACGTCGTCGACCCGGCGGATCGCCTCGATATCCAGGTACGGCTGGTCGATCGGTCCGGCGAAGAACAGCCGCGCCCTACGGATCGTCAGGCGCTGGCCGTAGGCACGATAGCGGCCCTTGTTCAGGTTCAGCTCGCCGCGGGTATCCAGGTTGTCGCCGATGTGCAGGTGGCCGGCCAGTTCGGCGCTGAGGCCGAAGCCGGAGAACGCCAGCTTGTCCTGGCCGACCTCGACATCGATGTCCATCTTCATCTTCAGCGGCCGCTGCTCGGGCTGCTCGGAGCCGACGATCACCGCGTCGTCGGAGACCTTGACCGTGGATGGCGGCAACTGGCGGATGGTGATGTCGCCACGCGGCACCAGGACCTTGCCGGAGATCGCCAGCTCCTGGCCGGCCATGCCGATCTTCAGGTCCGGTTCCACCTCCAGTTGCGCATAGGGATCGACCACCACCGGCAGGCGGTTGCCACGGATGTTCAGGGCGACGTTCAGCGCGTCGCCCCAGCTCAGGTTGCCGGACAGGCTGCCCTGGCCGTACCTGCCGCTGCGCCAGCCGCCGCCGAGTTCCAGGCTTTCGCCAGCGATGCGAGCGTCGAGGGAAAGGTTCTCGAAGCTGGTCGGCAGCTCGCCGCCGCCGATGTTGCCGTCGCTCAGCGTCACCCGTCCGTCGACCCGCGGCGCCAGCAGGCCGCCGGACAGCCGGCCGCTGCCGTTCAGCCTGCCTTGCAGCTTCTCCACCATCGGCACGAACGGGCGCGCCACCGACAGGTCGAGGCCGGCCAGGCTGAACTCGCCGCTCAGCGGCTTGCTCGCCGGGCGCGGGTCGATCTGCGCCTGCACCCGCAACTCGCCGAGCTTCGGTCCGCGGAAGTCGAGGGAGGTATCGACGCGGTTGGGCGCCAACCGGCTCTCCAGGCGCAGGCTGTCGTAGCCGACGTCGACCCACTGGCCCTGGTCGCGCAGGCGCAGCGTACCGCTGCCGGCGTCCAGGCTGACCACGCCGCTCGGGCCGCGGGCCGGAACGTCCAGTTGCAGGTCGCCGTTCAGCTTGCCCTGCCAGGCGAAGTCCTCGGGGAACCATTGCTTCAGGCTGTCCAGCGGGAAGTCGCGCAGGGTGTAGCGCAGCCGCGGCTCGGGCAGCAGGCGCTGCTCGCCGCCGCAGAGGCTGGCGGCGCCGGATACCCAGCAATGTGCGCCGAAATTGACCCTGCCGTCGGCCAACCGCTCCAGGCGCGCCGGCTGCTGTAGCTTCCAGTCCTGGCCGCCGCTGCTCAACTCGCCGCGCGCCAGGCGACCGCGCCAGTTGCCGCGCTCCAGTTGCCCGTCGAAGGCCAGGCCGAGCTTGAGCAAGGCGCCTTGCAGGTCCAGTTCCAGTTGCTGGCGGCGTTGGTCGCCGCGGGCATTGGCCTTGAACAGGCCGAGGTCGGTTTCGCCGCTGCGCAGGCCGGAAGCGACCAGCGCCAGGGTGCCGTTCTGCCGGGCATCGAGGTTCGCCTGCAGGTCGAGGCCGGCGATGCGCTGCTCGGCGTAGGCGATCTGCTGTCCCTTGAGGTTCAGCCTGCCTTGCGGCGCCGCGAGGCTGCCAGCCAGGTCGAGGCGTCCGTCGAGGCGACCGAAGAGTTGCGGCCAAAGCTGGCCGAGACGGTTCAGGGCGATGTCCAGGCGGCCTTGCAGGCGCTGGTCGAGCGCCCCGCTGCCCTGAACCTTGTTATCCCCCAGGCGCAGGTCGAGGTTGCCCAGCGTCCAGCGCTGCCCCTCGCCCTCGGCGCGCGCCTGGAATAGCGCCGGCTGGCCGCGCAGGCGGCCCTTGACGTCGAGATCCACGCCCAACGCCAGCCGCTCGTCGCGAACACTTCCCTGGCTGCGCAAGGGACCGGCCAGTGAACCCGGCAGCTCGGCGACCCAGTAAGCCGGGTTCAGTTCGCTGAGCTGCAGGGCGGTATCCCAAGCCACGCCATTGTCGAAACGCAACGTCACCCGCCCCTCGGCCTGGCCTTGCCCGGCGCGGAGCTGCAGCGACGGCAGGTTGAGCTGGACGAGGTCGCCGGACACCGGGCTGGCCAGCGTGAAGTCGCCCGCCGGACCGCTCGCCGCCGCGCTGAAATTGCCCAGGTAGCGCTGGTCCTGGTAATGCACTTCCGCCTTGAAGGTCTTCAGCGTCATCGGCGGCGGCTCCGCCAGCGGATACAGGCGCAGCCAGGGGAAATCCTTCCAGTCCAGGGTCGCGTCGGCGGCCAGGCTTTCGCGCCAGTCCAGGCGTCCGACCAGCTCCAGGCGCTGCTCGCCGCCAGCGTCCAGGCGCAGTTGGCGGATATCCGCGCCCTGGGCGTCGACCCGCCCGTCCAGGCTCAACGCCACCGCCCCACCCTCGCCCGGCAGGCTGGCGCCGCCGCGGATAAGGTAACCGTTCTTGAGATCGCCGCCGGCATCGAGCTGGATGGCGTTCAGGGTCAAGGTGTCCGGTAGTCCGGCCGCCCCCTTGAAACCGTCGGCGCGGATCAGCAATCGTGCCGGCAGGTTTTCCGCCAGCGCCTGCAACTGTCCTTCCAGGCTGCCGTCCAGGTAACCGCTGCTGCGGCCTTTCAGGGTCAGCGCCTTCTGCAGTTCACCGCCGACCTGGACGGCCAGCTTCCACGGCTTGCCTTCGGGAGCGGGCAGGCCGAGCGTGGCTTCGGCCTGCAAGGGCCAGTCGCCGCTCGGCTGCAAGCGCCCCTGGAGCGCCAGGTCCAGGCCGAAGCCCCGCGCCGTCAGCGAGTCGATGTGCAGGCCGTCGGCCAGCCAATGGGCCGCCAGCTTGAGTTCGGCGACCTGCTGGTTGCCGTCGAGCAGGAAGCTGCCGACCGCCACTTCGCCGAGTTCGATGCTCAGCGGCAGTTTCAGCGTCGGCAGGCTGATCGGCCCGCTGTCGGCGCTGTCGCCGCTCGGCGGCAGGTCCAGCGCGACCCGTTCGGCGGCCACCCGCTGCAGGCACAGGCGCAGCCCCGCCAGGCAGCCCGGCGACCAGCGCAGTTCAGGCCGCTCGACGACCAGTTGCGTACCGTCCTGCGCCCAGGACAGCCGCCGTGCCTGCCAGGCGCCACCGAGGCGACCCTCGAAGCCGCTGACCTGCAGGCCCGGCACGCGGCCGAGCAGCCAGGCGCTGCCGGTCTGGGTGCCGAGCAGCGCAGCGAGTCCCAGGAGCAGCGCGAGGAGCAGCCCGACTATGGCCAGCAAGGTGATCTTCAGCGCCTTCACAGTTCTGGCCCCATGGAGAAGTGCAGGCGGAAACCGCCGTCGTCGTCGAGCGCATGGGCCAGGTCGAGGCGCAACGGGCCGACCGGCGAGACCCAGCGCACGCCGAAGCCGACCCCGGTCTTGATCGACGGGAAGTCCAGCGAGTTGAAGGCGTTGCCCTGGTCGACGAAGGTCGCCAGGCGCCAGCGCTCGGCCAGCGGATATTGATACTCGACGCTGCCGGCGATCATGTAGCGGCCGCCGATCTTGTCGCCATCGGAATTCTCCGGCGACAGCGTCCGGTAGTCGTAGCCACGCACGCTCTGGTCGCCGCCAGCGAAGAAGCGCAGCGAGGGCGGGATCGACTTGTAGTCGTTGGTGGCGATTCCGCCTACCTGCAGGCGGCCGAGCAGGCGATGGCCGCCGGCGAAGCTGGTCAGGCCCTTGGCCATGGCGTCGACATGGAGGACGTCGGCGTCGGCCAGCAGGCCTTCCTTCGCCCCCTTGACGTTGAACTGCAGGCGGTAGCCATGGCTGGGGTCGACCTTGTTGTCGGTCTCCAGCAGCGAGTAGCCGATCCCCGGCATCAGGAAGCTGCTCAGCCCGGAGTCGTCGCCCAGCTTGTACTCCTCGCGCATCCAGTTCAGCGAAACCACCCGCTGCCAGCCATCGGGCTGCTTGCTGTGCCATTCGCCGCCAAGGGTCAGCAGCTTGCTCTCGGTGTCGACCAGGTCTTCGAACTGGTAGCCGCTGGTGAAGCGCAGCTTGTCGGTGAGCGGCGGATCGAGGGGAATCTCGTACCAGGCGCCGACGTTCTGCCGTGGTGCGGAGATTTCCGACTCGAATCCCAGGCTATGTCCTTCGGCATTCACCCAATGGCGGGTCCAGTTGAACCTCGCGCGCGCCCCGACGTCGGTCGAGAAACCGAGGCCGACGCCCATGGTCCGGGGCTTGCGCGCCTCCAGCCGGACCGCTACCGGGATCGCCTGGCGCGCGCCGTCGGCCTGCGCCTGGGTCGGCGCGGCGTCGACCCGCACGCCCTCGAAGTAGCCGCTGGATTGCAGGTTCTGGTTGAGTTCGGCGATCAGTTCGGAGTCATAGGGTTGGCCGGCCTTGAACGGCACCATGCGGCGCAACAGTTCTTCCTCGATGATCGAGTCGCCGTCGAAGCTCACCTTGCCGAAGGTGTAGCGCTGGCCGCTGTCGTAGACCAGGTCGATGTCGGCGATGCCGGCGCGCGGATCGATGCTCAGGCGCTGGGTGCTGAAGCGGCCCTGGAAGAAGCCGTAGCGCGAGGCCTGGTTCTGGATCAGCCGCTTGGCGTCCTCGTAGACGCCCTGGTTCAGCTTCGCGCCCGGTTTCAGCTGCTTGCCCGACGGCAAGCGGAAGCTCTCCAGGCTGGCGGCCTCGCCGAGCACCTGGATATTCACCTGGCGCAGGCGCACGGGCTCGCCGGGCACTACCTTGAGCGTGAGCTTCGGCGGCTTGCCGTCCTTCACCTCGCTGTCGATCTGCGCCTGGAAGTAGCCGAGCGCCTGGGCCGCCTTTTCCGCCTGTGCCTCGGCATTGCGGCGGAAACGTTGCAACGCCGCCTCGTCCCGCTCGCCGAGGCTACCCACATAGGCCTCGATATTGGCCTTCAGGGCGGCATTGGCGGGGGTGACGCGCACGCTAAGCTGGCTCTCCGCGAAGGCGGCCGTACTCAGGCACAGCAGCCCGGCCAGCGGGAACCGGAACAATCCTTGAGTCAGTCTCATGGCGCGGATGCTACGCAGGCGGGTGGCGCGCGTCCAGATTTGCGCGGACGCCGCCGACCACCTCCTGACATTCGGGTTTTATGACGCCAAGCGCCTGACAGGCATGGCTTTTCTCGCGCGTCCGGGGGAACGCTCAGGTCGCCGCCGGCGTCTCGCCAGGATGCAGGAGGACGTGCTCGCGCACCGCTCCCAGCGTCACCTCGCCGATCTCGCGGTAGCCGTGCCGCTGGTAGAAGTCCAGGTAGCGCGCATTGCCGGTATCCAGGACCAGCCCCTGCGAAGCGGAGTCCTCGGCGCACCAGCGCTGCACGGCGGCCAGCAACTGCTCGCCGATCTGCCTGCCCTGGTACTCGGGATGCACGCCGAGCATCGGCAACTGGTGGTGGGGGCCGACCGGCAGGCAGGCCTGCACCGCCCGGTGGTAATCCAGGTAGCGCCGGGTCGCGGCCAGGCCGACGCTGAACAGCATGCGCAGGCGCCAGCTCCAGCTCTCGGTGATATCCAGGCGCCGCTGCGGCGGCGTGATCAGGGCCGCCGCGACCAGCCGATCGTCGATGAACAGGCCGATGGCCGGCAACTCTTCGCCCAGATGGCGCTCGACCATCTCCCGGACGCAGGCACGCACGCGCTGGTCGTAGCCGGCGCGCTGCGCATCCATCAGGTAGGCGAAGGTCGGTTCGTGGCGGTAGGCGTGGTAGAAAAGCGAGCGGACTTCGCGACTATAGCCGTCGTCGAGCAGACGGACATCGGTGACCTGATCAGGCATGGAACGCATTCCTTGTCGGCCGCAGGCGCAGCGACACGCACGCTTCGCCACGGCGATTGGTCGAGCGGATGGCCTGGCCATCCCCGTCCGCGGCAGACCACAGGGCCGGCAAGGCGCCAAGCCACACAGCCATCGGGTACCCGGCGGACACTAGCACAGCGCCTCCAGGGTCGCCAGGCATCCCCCGGCTGGGCTAGCATTCCTGTTTTTGCCAGGACGCCCACCATGAAAATCGTCTCTTTCAATATCAACGGTCTGCGCGCCCGGCCGCACCAGTTGGCGGCGCTGATCGAGCGGCACCAGCCCGACGTGATCGGGCTGCAGGAAACCAAGGTCGCCGACGACCAGTTTCCCCAGGCCGAGATCGAGGCGCTCGGCTACCACGTCCACTACCACGGGCAGAAAGGCCACTACGGCGTCGCCCTGCTCTCCCGCCAGGCGCCCCTGGAACTGCATCGCGGCTTCCCGAGCGACGGCGAGGAATCCCAGCGGCGCTTCATCTGGGGCACCTTCAGCGACGCCCAGGGCAACCCGATCACCGTGATGAACGGTTACTTCCCGCAAGGCGAGAACCGCGAGCATCCGACCAAGTTCCCGGCCAAGCAGCGCTTCTACGCCGATCTCCAGTCGCTGCTGGAGAACAGCTTCAAGCCCGAGCAGGCCCTGGTGGTGATGGGCGACATCAATATCTCGCCGGAGGACTGCGACATCGGCATTGGCGAGGAAAACCGCAAGCGCTGGCTGAAGACCGGCAAGTGCAGCTTCCTGCCGGAAGAGCGCGAATGGCTGGCTACCTTGAAAAACTGGGGCCTGGTCGACAGCTTCCGGGCCCTGAATCCGGAGGTGAACGACCGCTTCAGCTGGTTCGACTACCGCAGCCGTGGCTTCGAGGACAACCCCAAGCGCGGCCTGCGCATCGATGTGATCCTGGCCAGCCGGGTGCTGCAGTCGCGCTTCAAGGACGCCGGCATCGACTACGACCTGCGCGGCATGGAGAAACCCTCCGATCACGCCCCGATCTGGCTGGAACTGGCCTGAGGCTCAGCCCAAGGAAAAGGCTCATCCCCGGATGAGCCTTCAGGCGATCGCTACCTGGTCCGGGCGATCTCGCCGACGCCTCCCCCCTATCCGGCGCGCGACCTTTCCCTCAGGCAGGACTGTCCACCCGCGGCCCCTTCAGCTCCACTCGATTGCCATCCGGGTCGAAGAAGTACAGCGACCAGCCGTCGCCCTCGGCGCCGAAGCGGATTTCCGCGGGAACCTGCGGGACCAGGCCGAACCCCTCGAGATGGGCGACCAGCGCGGCCTCGTCGAACGGTTCGATGCGCACGCAGAAATGGTCGACGTTTCGCCCTTCCCCACCCGGAGCCGCACCGCCCTCCCGGCCGAGCGCCCCGGACACCGCGACCAGATCGAGCATCGACGTGCCCAGGCGCAGATGGGCCAGCTCCAGGTCGTCGCGCCACTTCACCACCACGCAACCGAGGACATCGCGATAGAACGCGATGCTGCGTTCCAGGTCGCGGACCCGCAGGACGATGTGATCGAGACGTTCGACGACGAAGGGTTGCATGGTCATTCACCTTTTGGACCGTGGACTATGGCAAGACTTTAGCCAGCACACCTCGGGTTGATAATGGTTTAATCCCTGATTCATTGATTACTGACAGTGAATTATCCCCGTGGATCACCTCACCGCTCTCAAGGTCTTCCGCGCCGTGGCCGCGAATGGCGGCTTCGCCGCCGCGGCCCGGCAGATGAATCTCTCGCCGGCCGCCGTGAGCAAGAACGTCGCCGAGCTGGAAGCGCACCTCAAGGTGCGCCTGATCAATCGCACCACCCGCAGCATGAGCCTGACCGAGGCCGGCGAAGTCTACCGGCAGCGCCTGGAGCGCATCCTCGACGACCTCGAGGCCGCCGACGCCGCGCTCACTTCGATGCAGCAGGGCCCCAGCGGCCTGCTGCGGGTCAGCGCCCCGCTGACCCTCGCCCTCACCTGCCTGACCCCGGCCATTCCGGCTTTTCTCCAGCGTTATCCGGAGCTGCGCCTGGAACTGCTCCTGCAGGACGGCCGCCAGGACCTGATCGCCGAAGGCATCGACCTGGCCCTGCGTGGTAGCGACCGGGTTGCGGACTCCGGCCTGGTCGCCCGCCCGCTGCTGGTCCTGGAGCACGTGCTCTGCGCGGCGCCGGCCTACCTCAGTCAGCATCGCCAGCCGCTGCGGCCGGAGGCCATGCGCGAACACGAGTGCATCCGCTTCAGCCTCTCTGGCCATGCCGACCGCTGGACCTTCCGCAAGGACCGCGAGTGCATAGCGGTGCCTATCGCCGGCCGTTACCGGGTGTCCTCCAGCCTGGCGGTGCGCGATGCCCTGCTCGCCGGCTTCGGCTTGAGCCTGATCCCACGGCTGTACGTACAGGCGGAACTGGCCGAAGGCCGCCTGGTTGAATTGCTGGCTGACTGGAAGGCCGACGAGACGGCGATCCACGCGGTCTATCCATCACGCCAACTGGCCGGCAAGACCCGAGTGTTTCTCGACTTCCTGACCGAGACAATGGCGCAGGGCCATGATTCCCCAACGCTGTAACCTTAGCGTCACCCGTCTGACTTAATCTCGCCGGCAAATTCCCTTCCCCCATAGAAGACGATGCCCGCGATGCCACACCGCCAGCGCGCCAGTGACAAAGACCTCTGGAGCCGTACCCTGAGCCTGGTTTTCCTCGGATTCCTCTGTTACGCCTTCCCCTGGACGGTATTCGCCGCCCCCTTGCCGATCCCCTCGGACGACACGCCGGCGCTGCGCATCCAGGGTTCCAACACCATCGGCGCGAAGCTCCTGCCGGCCCTGGTCGAGGGCCTGATGGAAGAGGAAGGCCTGGAGGATATCCGCCGTACCCCCGGAGAACGGGAAAACGAACTCCATCTGCTCGGCAAGAGCCGCGACGGCCGCCTGGTGAGGGTGGAGCTATCCGCCCACGGTTCGAGCACCGGCTTCGCCGCCCTCCTCGAACGCCACGCCGAACTCGCCGCGGCCTCGCGCCCCGTCAAGGACAGCGAAGTTCGCGCCCTGGCCGGCTTCGGCGACCTGCGCAGCCCATATGCCGAGCAGGTGATCGCCATCGACGGACTGGCGATCATCCTGCATCCGGACAACCCGCTGGCCTCGCTGGACACCGCGCAACTGGCGGCGGTGTTCGCCGGCGAGGTGCGTACCTGGGAAGAACTGGGCGGCAAGGGCGGCGCCATCCGCCTGTACGCTCGCGACGAGCAGTCCGGCACCTACGACACCTTCAAGGAACTGGTGCTGGCCAGTCACGGCAAAAGCCTGGCCAGCGACGCCCGCCGCTTCGAATCCAACGATCGGCTGGCGGCCGCGGTGAGCGCCGATCCGCACGCCATCGGCTTCGTCGGCATCGCGTCGGTGGGCCGGGCCCGCGCCTTGGCCATCGCCGACGGCGAATCGCTGCCGATGGCGCCCCAGGAAAGCCTGATCGCCACCGAGGACTATCCGCTGTCGCGCCGCCTGTTCCTCTACCTGAAGCCCGGCGAGAAGAACCCCTGGGCCCAGGCCCTGGTACGTTTCGCCCAGGGCCCGCGCGGCCAGGCGATCGTCACCCGCAGCGGCTTCGTCGCGCAGAAGATCCAGGCGGTGCAGATCGCACCGCGCCCGCAGATGCCCGCCGAATACCGCAAGCTCGCGGAACAGGCGCGGCGCCTGACGGTGAACTTCCGCTTCCAGGAAGGCAGCGCGCTGCTCGACAACAAGGCACTGCTCGACGTACAGCGTTTGCTGGACTACCTGCGGCAAAATCGGAAGTTGCAGGAGCGCACCGTGCTGGTGGGCTTCGGCGATCCCAAGTCCGACGCCGAGCGCTCGGTCCTGCTTTCGCGCCTGCGCGCCATGGCCGTGCGCCGCGAACTGGCCCGCGGCGGCGTGAGTTTCCGCGAGATCGCCGGCTTCGGCGACGAGTTGCCGGTCGCCAGCAACGACCAGGAACTGGGCCGACAGAAGAACCGGCGGGTGGAAGTCTGGGTCTACTGAACGCTGTAGCACTTTGTAACCTCGCCGTTTTGCCGGCGCCCGGAGCCTGGTTTATTTTTTCCGAGTGACTGCGGGCCCCTCTGACGGTAAGCAATTGCCGCCATGTCGGAGTCACATGACCATCCGACAATTCGAAGCGAGGGGGCCCAATGGCAGCTCTGCATGCATTTCTCACCGAACCGTTCCTCGGTACGGCTACCTGGTTCTGGCTGGCCTTCCTGGCCATCGTCATCGTTCTCCTGGTCCTCGACCTCGGCGTGCTGCAACGCGACCACCACGAAATCGGCGTGCGCGAAAGCCTGCTGCTGTCCGCCGGCTACTTCGCCTGCGGCCTGGCCTTCGGCGGCTGGGTCTGGTACGCCTTCGGCCCCACCAGCGCGGTGGAGTACTACACCGGCTTCCTGGTCGAACAGTCGCTATCGATGGACAACGTGTTCGTCATGGCGATGATCTTCAGTTTCTTCGGCATCCCCCGCCGCTACCAGCACCAGGTGCTGTTCTGGGGCATCCTCGGCGCCATCGTCCTGCGGGCGATCATGATCGGCCTGGGCGCCGCGCTGGTGAAGGAATTCGACTGGATCATGTACGTGTTCGGCGCCTTCCTGCTGTTCAGCGGCGTGAAGATGCTGTTCAACAAGCACGAGGAAGAACCCGACCTCGAGCACAACCCGGTGCTGCGCTTCCTGCGCAAGCACATGCGGGTGACCAAGGAACTGCACGAGCATCACTTCTTCGTCCGCCTGCCGGACGCCAGCGGCAAGCTGGTGCGCTACGCCACCCCGCTGTTCTTCGCCCTGGTGCTGATCGAGCTGGCCGACCTGGTGTTCGCGGTGGACAGCGTGCCGGCGATCTTCGCCATCACCCAGGACCCGTTCATCGTCTACACCTCGAACATCTTCGCCATCCTCGGCCTGCGCGCCCTGTACTTCTCGCTGGCGGCGATGATCCACCGCTTCGTCTACCTGAAGTACGCCCTGGCCCTGGTGCTGGTGTTCATCGGTGCGAAGATCATGCTCCACGGTGTGATCGGCAAGATTCCCGCCGGCCTCTCGCTTGGCGTAACCTTCGGCCTGCTGGCGGGCGGTATCCTGCTCTCCCTGCTGAAGACCCGCACGCCGAAAGCCACCGTCGAGGACAAGGCCGAACCGAATGCCGAACACGCTCTGGATCGAACGTCTGGACACCCACGCTGAACCTTTCTGGCGGGTCCGCCTCGGCACGCGCGGGATCTGCTTCCGCAACGAGCGGGCGGCCCGCGAGTTCGCCGCCCTGCTGCACAGCCGTCGCGCGTGGCAGCTGGAACGCAACGCCGAGGAAAAAGGGGCGGAGTCCCCGGAATGAAAAAGGCCCGCCTCCGCGGGCCTTTCCCGTATACCACAGCCGTCAGCGGCTGCTGCGCAGCATCTCCCTGGGCACGTACTTGCCCAGCTCGAACTTGCCGATCGCCGCGCGGTGCACCTCGTCCGGACCGTCGGCCAGGCGCAGGGTGCGCTGCATGGCGTACCAGTAGGCCAGCGGGAAGTCGTTGGAAACCCCGGCGCCACCGTGCATCTGGATCGCCCGGTCGATCACCTTCAACGCCACGTTGGGCGCCACCACCTTGATCTGGGCGATTTCGCTCTGGGCGATCTTGTTGCCCACGGTATCCATCATGTAGGCGGCCTGCAGGGTCAACAGGCGCGCCATGTTGATCTCCATCCGCGAGTCGGCGATGTGGTCGATGTTGCCGCCCAGGCGCGCCAGCGGCTTGCCGAACGCGGTACGGCTGACCGCGCGCTTGCACATCAGTTCGAGGGCGCGCTCGGCCATGCCGATGGAGCGCATGCAGTGGTGGATGCGGCCCGGGCCGAGGCGCCCCTGGGCGATCTCGAAACCGCGGCCCTCGCCGAGGATGACGTTCTCGTAGGGCACCCGCACGTTCTCGAACAGCACTTCGGCATGGCCATGCGGCGCGTCGTCGTAGCCGAACACCGGCAGCGGGCGGAGGATCTTCACCCCGGGGGTGTCGACCGGTACCAGGATCATCGAGTGCTGCTGGTGGCGCGGCGCGTCCGGGTTGGTCAGGCCCATGAAGATCAGGATCTTGCAGCGCGGATCACAGGCGCCGGAAGTCCACCACTTGCGCCCGTTGATCACCCAGTCGTCGCCCTGGCGCTCGGCGCGCGCCTCCATATTGGTGGCGTCGGACGAGGCCACGCCCGGTTCGGTCATGGCGAAGGCCGAGCGGATCTCGCCGCTCAGCAGCGGTTCCAGCCAGGTGCGCTTCTGCTCCTCGCTGCCGTAGCGCACCAGCACCTCCATGTTGCCGGTATCCGGCGCGGCGCAGTTGAAGGGTTCCGGCCCGATCAGCGAACGGCCCATGATTTCCGCCAGCGGCGCGTATTCGTGGTTGGCCAGCCCGGCACCGTACTCGGACTCGGGCAGGAACAGGTTCCACAGCCCTTCGGCCTTGGCCTTGGCCTTCAGCTCTTCCATGATCGCCGTCGGCTGCCAGCGGTCGCCCTCGGCGACCTGGCGCTCGAACACGGCTTCGGCGGGATAGACATGCGCTTCCATGAACGCGCTGACGCGTTCACGCAGCTCCTGGACCTTGGGGGAATAGGCGAAATCCATGGGGGATACCTTCTGACGGGTTGGCAGGCGAGGCATCGGACAAAGGCGCTGGTAACGATGCCGGAACAGGGCTTAAGATTTGCCCAGTCTATTTTTTCCGTCCATGAACATTCATGATCCATATGGGGGTCATCCAAGCCCCCAATAACAAGAAAAGTCGCGGAGCCAGTGCCATGAACCTGAACAAAGTCGACCTGAACCTGTTCATCGTGTTCGATGCGATCTATACCGAAGCCAACCTGACCCGCGCCGGGCAGATCGTCGGCATCACCCAGCCAGCCGTATCCAACGCCCTTTCCCGGCTGCGCGAGACCTTCAACGACCCGCTGTTCGTGCGCACCGCCCAAGGCATGGTGCCGACCCCTATGGCGCAGAACATCATCGGCCCGGTGCGCAACGCGCTGCAGTTGCTGCGGGTTTCGGTGCAGGAGAGCCGCAGCTTCGATCCGCAGCAGGCGAACAAGACCTACCGCATCAGCATGACCGACCTCACCGAAGCGGTCATCCTCCCCCCGCTGTTCCAGCGCTTGCGCCGCCTGGCGCCGAACGTGCATATCGAGAGCTTCCTCGCCAAGCGCCGCGAGACCACCAAGGAACTCGCCGCCGGCCGCCTCGACTTCGCCGTCGACGCGCCGCTGAACACCGATCCCCAGGTGCGCCACGTCAAGCTGATGGAGGACCGCTACGTCTGCGCCATGCGCCGCGGCCACCCACTGGCGGGCAAGCCGAAGCTGGCCCTGGACGATTACCTGGGCCTGACCCACATCCATATTTCCAGCCGCCGCAGCGGCCTCGGCTACATCGACCTGGCGCTGGGCAAGATGGGCATCCAGCGCAAGATCGCGCTGCGCTCGCAGCACTACCTGATGGCCTCCACGGTGGTCCAGCAGACCGACATGGCGATGACCGTGCCGGAACGCTTCGCCCGTCACCACGACCTGCACTACGCGGTGCTGCCGGTGAGCGACGTGCCGAAGCTGGAAACCCACCTGTACTGGCACGAGAGCACCGATCAGGACCCGGCCAACCGCTGGATGCGCGAGCAGATCATCGAGCTGTGCCAGCAGGTCACCGCGCGCGAGAACAAGGCGGCGCAGCCGGCGTGAGCGCCTGCCAAGGGGCGTAGGGCGAACGAGGCTCGGGCATTTGCTTCCGAGGTGCCTCAGTGCGCCCTCTCCCTGAAGGGAGAAGGCGCCGTTGCGGAAACGACGGATAGTCGCCGCTACAGGCTGCGCGCGATCACCAGGCGCTGCACGTCGCTGGTGCCCTCGTAGATCTGGCAGACCCGCACGTCCCGATAGATGCGTTCCACCGGGAAGTCCTTGAGGTAGCCATAGCCACCGAGGGTCTGGATCGCCGCGGAGCAGACTTCCTCGGCCATCTCCGAGGCGAATAGCTTGGCCATCGAGGCTTCGGTCAGGCACGGCAGGCCGGCTTCGCGCAGGCTGGCGGCGTGGTGGACCATCTGCCGCGCCACGGCGATGCGGGTGGCCATGTCGGCCAGGCGGAAGGCCACCGCCTGGTGCTCGATGATCGGCTTGCCGAAGGTTTCCCGCTCATGGGCGTAGTCGCGCGCCGCCTCGAACGCCGCGCGCGCCATGCCGACCGCCTGGGCGGCGATGCCGATGCGGCCGCCTTCGAGGTTGGCCAGGGCGATGCGGTAACCCTCGCCCTCCTCGCCCAGGCGCAGCGTGGCCGGGATACGCAGGTCGTTGAAGGCCAGCTGGCAAGTGTCCGAGGCGTGCTGGCCGAGCTTGTCCTCGATCCGCACCACCTCGTAGCCGGGCGTGTCGGTGGGCACGATGAACGCGCTGATGCCGCGCTTTCCGGCATCCGGATCGGTGACCGCGAAGACGATCACCATCCCCGCGTGGCTGCCCGAAGTGATGAACTGCTTGGCACCGTTCAGCACGTAGTGGTCACCGTCGCGGCGGGCGCGGGTCTTCAGGAAGCTCGCGTCGGAACCGGCCTGCGGCTCGGTCAGGGCGAAGGCGCCGAGCATCGAACCCTGGGCCAGCGGACGGAGGAAGCGCTCCTTCTGCTCGGCGCTGCCGAACTTGTGGATCGGCATGCAGCCGACCGAGTTGTGCACGCTCATGATGGTCGAGCAGGCGCCGTCGCCAGCGGCGATCTCCTCGAGGGCCATGGCGTAGGCCAGGTGCCCGGTCTGCGCGCCGCCCCACTCCTCGGGCACCAGCATGCCGAGGAAGCCGAGGTCGGCCATCTCGCGAATCGCCTCGGCCGGAAAACGGTGCTCGCGGTCCCAGTCGGCGGCGAACGGTTTCAGCCGTTCCTGGGCGAACTGCCGCGCCATGTCACGGATCTGGATCTCTTCTTCGCAGGGAATCATCGCGGGTTCCTCTTCTTCACTGCCTGCATCAGCGCAAGCGCTCGACGGCGATCGCGGTCGCCTCGCCGCCGCCGATGCAGACCGCCGCCACGCCGCGTTCCAGGTCGTACTGCTGCAGGGCGTTGAGCAGGGTCACGACGATCCGCGCGCCGGACGCGCCGATCGGATGGCCCAGCGCACAGGCGCCGCCGTGGACGTTGAGGCGCTCGTGGGACAGGTCGAGGTCGCGCATTGCCGCCATGCCGACCACGGCGAAGGCTTCGTTGACCTCGAACAGGTCGACCTCGCCCAGCGACCAGCCGGTACGCTGCATCAGACGCTTCACCGCACCGACCGGCGCGGTGGGGAACAGGTTCGGCGCGTCGGCGAACGAAGCATGCCCACGAATCGCCGCCAACGGCGCGAGCCCGCGTCGCTCGGCCTCGGAAAGGCGCATCAGGACCAGCGCGGCGGCGCCGTCGGAAATCGAACTGGAGTTGGCCGCGGTCACCGTGCCGCCTTCGCGGAACGCCGGCTTCAGGGTCGGGATCTTGTCCAGCCGGGCCTTCGGCGGCTGCTCGTCGCTATCCACCAGGCGCTCGGTCTTGCCGGCGGTGACCGTCAGCGGCACGATCTCGGTCTGGAAGCGCCCGTCGCGCATGGCTTGCTGCGCGCGGGTCAGCGAGGCCACGGCGAACTCGTCCTGTGCTTCGCGGGTGAAGCCGTAGGCCTCGGCACAGTCCTCGGCGAAGGTGCCCATCAGGCGGCCCTTGTCGTAGGCGTCTTCGAGGCCGTCGAGGAACATGTGGTCGAGCACCTTGCCGTGGCCCATGCGGTAGCCGCTACGGGCGCGCTCCAGCAGGTAGGGCGCGTTGGACATGCTTTCCATGCCCCCGGCCAGCGCGACCCCGGCGCTGCCGGCGAGCAACGTGTCATGGGCGAGCATCAGCGCCTTCATGCCCGAGCCGCACATCTTGTTCAGCGTCGAGCACGGCGTGCCGCGCGCCAGTCCGGCGCCAAGCACCGCCTGGCGCGCCGGCGCCTGGCCCTGGCCGGCGGCGAGCACGCAGCCGAGCACGGCCTCGTCCACTTCGTCGGCTTGCAGGCGCGCCCGCTCCACCGCGGCGCGCACCGCCGCGGCACCGAGGGTAGCGGCGTTGACGTCCTTGAAGTCGCCGAGGAAGCCGCCCATCGGGGTGCGGACGGCGCTGACGATGACGATCGGATCTTCGCGGGTCATGGGATCTTCCTCCTGTATTAGCGGGCGGCCATGCGGATGGCGCCGTCGAGGCGAATCACTTCGCCGTTGAGCATGCTGTTCTCGATGATCTGCCGGACCAGCGCGGCGTATTCGTCCGGACGCCCCAGGCGCGGCGGGAACGGCACGCTGGCGCCGAGGGAGTCGCGCACCTCCTGGGGCATGCCGGCCATCATCGGTGTCTCGAAGATGCCCGGGGCGATGGTCATCACCCGGATGCCGAAGCGCGCCAGCTCGCGGGCGATGGGCAGGGTCATGCCGACCACCCCGCTCTTCGAGGCGGAATAGGCGGCCTGGCCGATCTGCCCGTCGAACGCCGCCACCGAGGCGGTATTGACGATCACCCCGCGCTCGCCGCCCTCGTCCGGCTGGCCCTGGGACATGGCCTCGGCGGCCAGGCGCAGCATGTTGAAACTGCCCACCAGGTTGATGTCGATGACCCGGCGGAAACTCTCCAGGGCATGGATGCCATTGCGTCCGAGGACCTTCTCGGCCGGCGCCACGCCCGCGCAATTGGCCAGGCCATGGAGGCCGCCGAAGGCCTCCAGTGCAGCGGCCACGGCCTGGCGGCCGTCGGCCTCGCTGGCGATGTCGGCCCTGACGAAGCGCGCCTGGGCGCCAAGCTCGGCGGCCTTGGCCGCGCCGGCCTCGGCGTTGATGTCGGCCAGCACCACCTTGCCACCCTGCTCCACCAGCATCTTCGCGGTGGCGGCGCCGAGGCCGGAGCTGCCGCCGGTAACCAGGAACACTCGATTTTCGATACGCACGTCGTTTTCTCCTGCTGAATCAGTTCGCGGCGGCCGCCCGTGGGGCCGCCTCGCGTTGCCGGGCGATCTCCTGGTTGCGCAGGAGAAAGCGCTGGATCTTGCCGCTGGGAGTCTTCGGCAGTTCCTCGAGGAACTCGATCTCCCGCGGGTAGGCGTGCGCCGACAGGCGCTGGCGCACGTATCGCTGCAATGCGTCCGCCAGTTCCGGCGTCGGCCGGTGGCCGGCGCAGAGCACGACGAAGGCCTTGACCAGTTCGGTGCGCTCCGGGTCGGGCTTGCCGATCACCGCCGCCTCCATCACTGCCGGGTGTTCGATCAGCGCGCTCTCCACATCGAACGGGCCGACCCGGTAGCCAGAGGTGGTAATGACGTCGTCGGCGCGGCCGACGAAGCTGATGCTGCCGTCTTCGTTGAGTTCGACGGTATCGCCGCTCAGGTAGTAGTCGCCGACGAAGGCTGCGGTTTCCAGGCCCTGGTAGCCGGGAAACCACATCAGCGGCGAACGCCGCCGGTCGAGGGCGAGGATGCCTGGCTGGCCGGGCGGCAGTTCGTTGAGATCGTCGTCCAGCACTACTACCCGGTGCCCGGGACAGGCGAACCCGGCGGCGCCGACCCGCACCGGATGCGCCAGGGCATGGTGGTTGCACAGCACCATGCCCAGCTCGGTCTGCCCGTAATGATCGTGGATGGTGGTGCCGAGCCTGTCGGCGAACCAGCGGATCACCTCCGGCGTCAACGGCTCGCCGGCGCTGCTGACCGCGCGCAGGCGCCCCTTCAGCGCAGTTTCCGCGGCCGCGCCGGCGGCCATCAGCAGGCGATAGGCGGTGGGCGATCCGGCAAGGTTGGTGATGCCGTAGTCACGGATGATCCGGCAGGTGCTTTCCACGCTGAACGGCCCTTCGTAGAAGGTGGTCGGATGGCCCATGGCGAGGGGACCGGCGACAGCGTAGTAGAGGCCGTAGGCCCAGCCCGGATCGGCGAGGTTCCAGAAGGCGTCCTCGGGGCGCAGGTCCACCGCCTCGCGCAGGTAGCCGACGAAGGCGAGGATCGCCTTGAGCGGCACCGGCACCGGTTTGGCCAGGCCGGTGGTGCCGGAGGTGAACATCATCAGGAACGGATCCTCGCCGCTGCGCGGAACCGGCTCGAATTCGGCCGGATAGCGCTCCAGCTCGGCCCAGAAGCTGAAATCGCCGCGACGGATGCCCTGCCCCTTCGGTCCGCCGACGGTGACGGCCAGAGGCGGATCGGCGAGTTCGTCGAGCTTGTCGCGGTTGGCCGCATCGGTGACCAGCACCTTGCTGCCGGCGGTCGCCACGCGGTGTTCGATAGCCTTCGGGCCGAAGGCGGTGAACAGCGGCTGGTACACCGCGCCCAGGCGCCAGGCGCCGAGGATGGTGACCAGAAGCTCGGGCGTGCGCGGCAACAGGCCGGCGACGCAGTCGCCCGGGCGTACGCCCTGGGCCTGGAGGAAATTGGCGAAACGTCCGGAGAGCGCTTTCAGCTCGCTGAAGGTATAGCTGGCGCGACTGCCATCCTTGCCCTCCCAGAACAACGCGATCCGTCCCGGCAGGGCATGCCGGTCGCAGCATTCGACGCAGGCGTTGAGCGCCTGGAGCGTACCGGAAAGCGTGGCGGCGGCGGTCCGCTGCAAGTCGAACCCGGCGGCAGTGGTGGCGTAGTCGCGCATTGCAGGACTCCTCGGCTTGTTTTTGTATGGAGTAGCCGGAATCTTCACGCCATGGCCGACGCAGGGCAATGTCGAAAGGCTTCAATCTGCCTGAGCGGTTTGGACAATCCGTGCTGGCCGCCTGCCCCGCCGAACCGTTCGCGACATACGGCGGATGACGCTGCGCGGGCATTCACCCTATCGATGGCCGAGCGTTTCGGACAAGACGCCTGACGACTCGGCCGACGCGGTTTCCGCCGCGACCTGCGTCCGGTACTGCCCGGGGGTCGAGCCGGTCCACTTCTTGAACGCCTTGTGGAACGCGCTGCCATCGGCGAAGCCCAGCTCCAGCGCCAGTTCGGCGAAATTCGCCGCGCCGGCGTCCAGCCGCGCGATGGCCAGGTCGCGGCGGACCTGGTCCTTCAGCGCCTGGTAGCTCTGCCCTTCCAGGGACAGCTTGCGGCGCAGGGTCGAGGGCGCCATGAAGAAATGCCCGGCGAGCGCGTCCGCGTCCGGCCAGCGTCCCGGCCGCAGGCTGCGCAGGTAGGCCTTGATCCGCGCCGCCAGGCTCTGCGGATCGCGATAGCGGACCAGGATGTTGGCCGGCGCGCCGAGCAGGAAGCGCCGCAGCTCCCGCTTGTCGCGGCGGACCGGCAAGGCCAGGCAGTCGGCATTGAACAGCAGGCGGCTGAGGGGACGGGAGAAACGCAGGTTGTCGCTGAACATCACCCGGTAGTCCTCGATGTAGTCCGGCTGCGGACAGCGCAGGTCGATGGCCAGGATCGGGATGCGCCGGCCGACCAGCCAGCAGGCCAGGCCATGGGTGATCATCCATAGGGTGAAGTAGGACAGCGCTCGCCCGTACCGGCCCGGCGCCTCGTCGAGGACGATTTCCGCCAGGCCGCCGCGGCGCTGCAGGCGCGGCTGGAAGTCGTCGAACTGCAGGCAGAGGAATCGCAGGATGCCGGTCAGCGCCGGCTCCAGGGTCTGCTCGTGGATCGCGCAGCGGCTCATGAAAGCGAAGCTGCCACTCTTCAGGCGCCGCGAGTCCATGCCGAAGAACTCATCGTCCATGCGCCGAGCGAGATCCAGCCAGAGCCGCGAATAGGCGTGCGAGGTGACCCGCGCGTAGGGTTTGCCGAGCAGCTGCGGATCGATACCGGCGGCCTGGAGGACCTCCCCCTCCTCGCCGCCCTGCCGGCGCCACTCCACCAGCGCCTCGCCGACCAGGCGCACCGAGATGGTGCCCTTGGTGCTCGCCTGAGTCTCGCCGTCGTTCTTCACCCGCCCCTCTCGCCTCGCTGCGCGCCGCCCGCCACCTTAGCGCAGGAGCGGGGCGCGGCTCCATCCTCTCAATCGCGCCCCTGGCGCAGCGCGAGTAGGCGAATCTCTTCGATGCTGATCTCGCGCATGCGGAACTTCTGGATCTTGCCGGTAACGGTCATCGGGAACTCGTCGACGAACTTGAAGTGGCGCGGGATCTTGAAGTGAGCGATACGCGCCTTGCAGAACGCCCGCAACTGTTCGTCATCGGCGTGGTGGCCCGGATGCAGCTTGATCCAGGCGACGATTTCCTCGCCATAGCGCTCGTCGGGGATGCCGATCACCTGCACGTCGGCCACCGCCGGGTGAGTGAAGAAGAACTCCTCCAGTTCGCGCGGATAGATGTTCTCGCCGCCGCGGATGATCATGTCCTTGCTGCGCCCGACGATCCGCACGTAGCCGTCGTCGTCCATCACCGCCAGGTCGCCGGTGTGCATCCAGCGCGCCGGGTCGATGGCCTCGGCGGTGGCCTGGGGGTCGTTCCAGTAGCCGAGCATCACGCTGTAGCCGCGGGTGCACAGCTCGCCGATCTCGCCGCGCGGCACCACCCTGCCCGTCTGGTCGACGATCTTGCTCTCCAGCCTCGGCTGGGTGCGTCCGACAGTGGTCACGCGCAGCTCCAGGCCATCGTCCGGACCGGTCTGCAGCGACACCGGACTGGTCTCGGTCATGCCGTAGGCGATCTGCACCTCGGCCATGTGCATGTCGCCAATGACCCGCCGCATCACCTCGATCGGGCAGGTGGCGCCGGCCATGATTCCGGTGCGCAGGCTGGAAAGGTCGAATTCGCGGCGGCGCGGATGATCCAGCTCGGCGATGAACATGGTCGGTACCCCGTACAGCGCGGTGGCGCGCTCCTCGGCCACGGCCAGCAGGGTCGCCTCGGCGTCGAAGCTGGGCGCCGGGTAGATCATGGTCGAGCCGTGGGTGACGCAGCCGAGGTTGCCCATCACCATGCCGAAGCAGTGATACAGCGGCACCGGGATCACCAGGCGGTCTTCCGCGCCGAGTCCGAGGCTTTCGCCGACCATGTAGCCGTTGTTGAGGATGTTGTAGTGGCTGAGGGTGGCGCCCTTGGGGAAGCCGGTGGTACCGGAGGTGTACTGGATGTTGATCGGCTCGTCGAACTGTAGCGAGGCCTGGCGCTGGCGCAGTTCCTCGGCGCCTACCGCGGCGGCCAGCCCCGGCAGGCCCTGCCAGTGCAGGAAGCCCGCCGGCGCCCGCTCGGCCAGGCTGATCACGCCGCGCAGTTCCGGCAGGCGCTCGCTGGCCAGTTCGCCCGGACGCGCCCGCGCCAGCTCCGGCAGCAGGTCGCCGAGCATCGCGTGGTAGTCGCTGGTCTTGAAGGCGTCGGCGCAGATCAGCCAACTGCAACCGGACTGCTTGAGAGCGTATTCCAGCTCGCTGCTGCGGTATGCCGGGTTGATGTTCACCAGGACCGCACCGACCTTGGCGCTGGCGAACTGGGTAATGCACCATTCGGCGCAGTTCGGCGCCCAGATCCCCAGGCGCTCGCCGGGGCGCAGGCCCAGGGCGATGAAGGCGCGGGCGTAGGCATCGACCCGCTCCGCCAGTTGCCGCCAGCTGTAGCGCAGGCGTTGATGCCGCACCACCAGCGCCTCGCGCTCGGCATGACGCGCGACGGTGGCATCGAAGGCGTCGCCGACGGTGGTCGCCAGCAAGGCGACATCCTGGCGACCCGAGGTATAGCTCGGCTGATTCATGGCTTTCCCTTGTTGTGGTTGTTCTGGGAATGTCGCTGAACCGTCGTCCTGCGCCGCCAGGGCGCTACGACGGACACCGGCGAGCGGTGTCGGTGAAGTCGAAGAGCATGTTTACGTTAACGTAAAGGTAAACGCAAGAGGCTTATCCGCCCAGGGCCGTCGGCCCCGGCGCGGCCCAACGGAACGGCGTAGAATGGGCGGTTTTTCACAGGAGCACAGCATGACCCCGGAAATCGCCATCGGCCTGGTGACGGCCCTCGGCCTCGGTGCGCTGGTCGGTCTCGAGCGACAATGGCGACAGCGCTCTTCCGGCATGGCCACCCACGCGATGGTCGCACTCGGTGCGGCCAGCTTCTCGATCCTGCCGCTGTTGCTCGACAACGAGGTCAGCGTGACCCGAATGGCGGCCCAGGTAGTCAGCGGCATCGGTTTTCTCGGCGCCGGCGTGATCATGCGCGACGGCCTCAGCGTACGCGGCCTGAGCACTGCGGCGAGCATCTGGAGCACCGGCGCGATCGGCGTACTGGCCGGCAGCGGTTTCATCCTGGCGGCCTGCATGACGACCGCGCTGATCGTCATCGCCAACCTGTTCCTGCCCGCTCTCGGCCGGGTGGTGGACCGCCACACCTCGGGCGAGGCCGAGCAGGAGCGCTTCTACCAGATCAGCGTGTCCTGCGAGGCGCGCAACGAAGCGCTGGTGCGCATGCAGTTGCTGCAACGCATGGGCGACAACCGCCTGAACCTGCAGAGCCTGGAAAGCCACGCGCTGAAAGGCAGCGGCAACGTGGAAGTGAACGCCGTGGTGTTCACCCTGCACAAGGAGGACTCGCTGGTGGAACAGATGGTCGGCGAGCTGTGCCTGGCACCGCAGGTCACCGCCGCCAGTTGGGTGATGAATCCCGCCGCGGAATGAACCAGCGAATTTAGGTTGCCCATTCTAGACGCTTCGCCGCAGGCTTTTCCCACCTCCAGACAAGAACAAGCCGGAGTGAACCACACCACCACTGCCTGTTTCGTGGACGGGGCGAGCCGCCCCGCGGGGAGGAGTCATGCGCTTGCGTTGTTTCTTGCGAGGTTGCCGCTGGGACGAAGGTAGCCTGGTCACGGTAGGCCCCGACCTGATGCTGCGCCAACGTTGCCGGCGTTGCGGCGCCCATCGCTATCTCAGCGTCGAGGCGCCGCCCGAGGAAGCCTGAGCGACGCCGGTCGCGTCCAGGCGTCGAGCGGCTGGCCCTTCAGCGCAGGACCAGGCTGGCCCGGGTGCGCAGGTAGCTCTGCCGGTAGACCACGCTGTTGGCCGGACTGGCGGTATATACCAGGGAGTACATCGCGCGCTGTCCCAGGGCCATCGCCACGATCTGGGTCAGCAGCACCTCGTTGCCCTGGCTGATCCGGCAGTGGGTCTCCAGCGATGCCAGGCCGCCGAGGTTCGAGCGGATCGGTGTGGTGCAGCGCGAGCCCAGCCCGGCCTTGCGGTAGCCCGATTGGACGACATCGAAGACACTCTGGAACTGGCCGTCGATCTCCACCGACTCCTCTTCCATCATCTTCAGGCTGAGCAACTCGATGCTGGCTTCCTTCTCGCCTCCCGGCCCGAGCTTGGTCGCCAGTTGCCGGGAGCCCAGTTGCTCCACGTCGCTGGCCTCGGGTGGGATGCTCTCGGTGATCACCTGCCAGCCGGCCGGCCAGTCGACCTCGGGCTGATAGCCACTGCTGGCGCAACCCGCCACAAGCCCCGCCACTACCACCAGCGCCAAGCCGGACGCCTTGCTTCTCATAGCATTTCCTTACTCGCAAAACCCATCGGAGGGAAAGGTCGGACCTGTCGCCATGGCGCCGTCCGCGCAGTCTCCGAGCCCATGGCGACAACGTTCCCAGCTTACCGGAGAGACGGCGAGCGCCAAGGCGCAAGCCTGAACAAGCTAGCCGACTTGGCGAGGAACGCACAAATTTCATCGGCTGGCGTACAGGTATGGGACATCGGTACCAATAGCGAAGTCGCGCAATCCGTCAGTTTTTTTTGAATTTTTGCCATTGGAAAAAGTCTGTTCAGCGCAGCGTTTTTCCAAGTCCCATCCGGCCCGCAAGGAGAACCCATGGCTGAACCCCAGGACAAGTACACCCGGCGCACAGGCAGGACCTGGGCGGACGACCAGGCGACCTACAACCGTCTGCGCGAAGAAGCCGACGCCGCTCGCCAGAAGCTGCGCGAAAGCGGCTACAGCGGCGCCGAGTACGACCAGTTGCGTCAAGCCGCCTTCGATCTCAACCGCAAGGCCAACCAGTACTGGGAGCAGATGCTCAGCGACCTGCGCCAGGAAGACTGATCAGCGCCACGCCGGGAGACTGCCGCTCTCGGCCCGCACACCCCCTCCACTCTTTGCGTGCTCCTGGCGTCGGCTCATTCGGGCGCATCCGGGTATTGCACCTCGTCCAGCAGGCGAAACCCCACGTTGTCGGCGTCCAGCGCGCTGAGCAGCTCGATCTGTCGATCAATGTCCTGGTTGATATTGGCCAACTGGCCGATGAAGGCATTGGCCGCCTGGCGGGTGCCAGGGTCGGAGCTGCGCGACAGCTCGAAGCCGAGCTGGGTCAGGGCAGCGGCCAGGTGAGCGAGATTGCGCACACTCAACGAGTGCAACTGGCGGGAAACGGCCTGTTCATCCTGAACGGTGGGAGGGACATCCATGAGTCAGATCCTTCGACTGGCACAATGTGACATTCGTCACAGAGATTAACCGAAGCCCCGCAGAACATCCATGCCAGCTATTCCCCTTCGTCGGCTCTGGCCCGGCCCCTGCGTCGTCCTCAAGTTGTCAGATCCGCTGTCGATACTCTGCGAGCCGGAACACGCGCCATGCCCGCCTCGCCGGGCCACAGGGACGTCCTCGGCTGCCTCGTCGCAGCCTGCGTGCCGGTCCAACCTGGCAATCCATCGAGGCGTTCCATGCTGCAACAATCCCTACGTGCGCAAATCCTTGTCCTGCTCGGCGGCAGCCTGGCGGCGCTGCTACTCATAGCCCTGGCCTGCTTCGGCTCGCTGACCGGCGACGTACGCGCCTACCGCGAGCTGCTCGGCGGCCCCGTGCGGGCGGCGCAACTGATCGACGAGGCCAACCTGCAATTCCGCGGCCAGGTCCAGGAATGGAAGAACGTCCTGCTGCGCGGACGCCAGACGGAGGCCCAGACGAAATACTGGAGCCAGTTCGAAGCCCAGGAGCGAGCGGTGCAGGACATCCTCGGGCGCCTGGGCAGCGTGGCCGAAGGCGAGTTGAAGGATCGTGTCGAGCGCCTGCGCGAAGAGCACCGGCGACTCGGTACGGCTTACCGACAAGGCAGGCAACGGTTCCTCGAGGCGGGCGCCGACCCCATCGCCGGCGACCAGGCGGTGACCGGCATCGACCGCGCCACCACCGCGCAGATGCAGACCCTGCGCGACGAACTGCACCAGGCCAGTGATCTCCATTCCTCCTCCATCAGCGCGGAGGCCCGGCGCACCATGCTGCTCGGCAGCCTGGTGCTGATCGGCGCCAGCCTGGCCGTCGCCCTGCTCAGCCTGTGGCTGGTCAACCGCAACCTGGTCCGTCCGGTGCAACGCCTGATCGAGCACATCGCCCAGCTCAGCCATGGCGACTTCGGCGAGCGCATCGAGATCCGGCGCAAGGACGAACTCGGCAAGCTGGCCCTGGCCGCCAACACCCTGCGCGACTTCCTGGTGGACATCTTCGACCGGCTGCGGCGCAGTACCCGCGACCTGGACAGCGCCAGCGGCTCGCTGAACGCGATCGCCAGCCTGATGGCGGCCGGTACCCGCGAGCAGTTCAGCCGCACCGACCAGGTCGCCACGGCGATGCTGGAAATGTCCGCCACCGCCCAGGAAGTGGCGCGCTACGCCGGCGACGCGGCCAGGGCCGCCGACGAGGCGGACGATTCCGCCCAGCGCGGCGAAGACGTGATGGAAGAAACGATTCGCAGCATCGGCGAGATGCGCAAGGAGATCGACCATACGGTGGAGGTCATCCGCCAATTGGAAAGCGATAGCGGCAGGATCGGCAAGGTCCTCGACGTGATCCGTGGCATCGCCGAGCAGACCAACCTGCTCGCTCTCAACGCGGCCATCGAAGCCGCCCGCGCCGGCGATGCCGGCCGTGGCTTCGCGGTGGTCGCCGACGAGGTCCGCACCCTGGCGCAGCGCACCGCCGAGTCCATCGCCGAGATCCACCAGATCATCGATACCGTGCAGAACGGCGCGGTGAATGCCGCGCGCGCCATCGAAAGCGGGCAGTCGCGCAGCGAGGCCGGTGCCGAGCAGGTTGCCAACGCCGGCACCATGCTGCGCCAGATCACCGCCTCGGTCGAATCGATCCGCGACATGAACCGCCAGATCGCTACCGCCGCCGAGGAACAGACCGCCGTGGCCGAGGACATTTCCCGCAACCTCACGGAAATCGCCTCGATCGCCTCCAGCAACCAGGAACAGGTGGAGCAGACCGAAGCCGCCAGCCGCGATCTCCACGGCCTCTCCGCGCAACTGGGCGATGCCCTGCAACGCCTGCGGGCCTGACCTGGGGTAAGAAAACGACTTCCATGAGGTAAGGCGGACAACCGCAACGCGATTATCCGCCGCTCCAACGGGGGGGTCATGGCGGATAGCGTTGTGGCGCTATCCGCCATGCACAGCCAGGGTTCGATCAGTCGAGGACGTTGTCCAGCACCTCGTAGATCAGCCCGGTCGCCACCGCCACCAGCAGCAGGTCGGTGCCGGCCTGCATCCACTCGTAGCCGTCGTAGTGCGGCAGCCGGCCTAGCAGGCGGCCGTCGAGTTTCTTGGCGATGCCGGGCGGCAGCGGCTTGCCGCGCGCCAGGTTCTTCTGGATGCCGGGCGGCAGGGCCGGCCCCGGGTTCCAGTAGCCGCGGTTGTCGCCGAGGATCACCCGTACCCCGCCGACGTCGATACGCGGTCCCGAGTCCCAGTTGCCGCCGCCGTTGCCCTTCTGGCCGGCGCCGCCGCCCTTGTTGCCGGGGCCGCCATGGTTGTCGTGGCCACCCTGGTTGCCTTTGTTGCCCTTGTTACCCTTTCCGCCGTCCATCTGGTTACCGTGCGGGTTGCCCTTGCCATTGCCCGGGTCGGCCAGGACGGCAGGCGTACCGCCGATCAGGGACAGGCTCACGACCAGCGCGAGCACAGAACGAGTGTTGAACATGATGATGTTCTCTCCATGCGAGGACGATCCCTCGATAGCTTAGAACCGTTTCGCTTGTTTGGTTCCATGCCGTCGATCGCGACGCACCCCAGGGAAAGCCCGAGCTGCAGGCTTGGTCGAACCTGTCGAATCGGCTATGCTGCCGCTCCCTGCAAGCGACTACCCGCTACTCCCCGATGACCTGGCTGCCCACTCCGCCATAGCCATGCCTGCCCCTTCCGGCCACGGTCCGAACGACCGTGGCCAGCGTTCGTTCGCCTGAACGCCTGTCGTCATCCCTTGTTTTTTCCAATGCCATCCCGCGGCCCGCGCTGTCGACCGACTGCACGGGCCGTGCCTCGCCCCTGGGTATCCCGATGCTACAGACGCTGAAACAGAACTGGTTCTCCAACCTCCGCGGCGACCTGCTCGCCGGCCTGGTCGTCGCCCTGGCGCTGATCCCCGAGGCCATCGCCTTCTCCATCATCGCCGGGGTCGACCCGAAGATCGGCCTGTACGCCTCCTTCAGCATGGCGGTGGTGATCGCCTTCGCCGGCGGCCGTCCGGGAATGATCTCCGCCGCGACTGGCGCCATGGCGCTGCTGATGGTCAACCTGGTGAAGGACCACGGCCTGCAATACCTGCTGGCGGCGACCCTGCTCTGCGGCGTGCTGCAGATACTCGCCGGCTACCTGCGCCTGGGTTCGCTGATGCGCTTCGTCTCGCGCTCGGTGGTGACCGGTTTCGTCAATGCCCTGGCGATCCTCATCTTCATGGCCCAGCTACCCGAACTCACCGATGTCGGCTGGCCGGTCTACGCGATGACCGCCGCGGGCCTGGCGATCGTCTACGGCTTCCCGCACCTGCCCCGGATCGGCCGGCTGCTGCCCTCTCCGCTGGTATGCATCCTGGTCCTCACCGGCATATCCATCTACCTGGGCCTGGACATCCGCACCGTCGGCGACATGGGTCAGTTGCCCGACAGCCTGCCGCTGTTCCTCTGGCCGGACGTGCCGCTGAACCTCGACACCCTGCTGATCGTCCTGCCCTACTCCGCCGCCCTGGCGGTGGTCGGCCTTCTGGAGTCGCTGATGACCGCCACCATCGTCGACGAGATGACCGACACCGGCAGCGACAAGAACCGCGAATGCAAGGGCCAGGGCCTGGCGAACATCGCCACCGGCCTGCTCGGCGGCATGGCTGGCTGCGCGATGATCGGCCAGTCGGTGATCAATGTTAAATCCGGCGGGCGCAGCCGGCTCTCGACCCTGGTGGCCGGCGTCGCGCTGCTGCTGATGGTGGTGTTCCTCAGCGACTGGGTCGGGCGGATTCCCATGGCGGCCCTGGTGGCGGTGATGATCATGGTGTCCATCGGCACCTTCCGCTGGGAGTCGATCCGCAACCTGAAGCGCTACCCGCTATCGACCAACCTGGTCATGCTGGTGACAGTCGGCGTGGTCCTCGCCACCCACAACCTGGCCTTCGGCGTGGTCGCCGGCGTTCTCCTGGCCTCGCTGTTCTTCGCCAACAAGATCGGGCACTACCTCGATATCGACAGCGAACGCTCCGCCGACGGCACCCGCCGCCACTACCAGGTGAGCGGGCAGGTGTTCTTCGCGTCGTCCGGCAGGTTCGTCGCTGCCTTCGACCTGAAAGAGACACTGGAGCATGTGCTCATCGACCTGCGCCACGCCCACCTGTGGGACGTCACCGCCGTCGCGGCACTGGACAAGGTGGTCCTGGGCTTTCGCCAGCGCGGCGTGCAGGTCGACGTGCTGGGCCTGAACGCCGCCAGCGCGACCCTGGTCGATCGCTTCGGCGCCTACGACAAGCCGGGCGCCGTGGACATTCTCTCCGATCACTGAAACGCCCGTTCAGCGGCCGAGACTGGCGACGATGAATACTCGGCGGAACGGGAACAGCGTTCGTCCATCCAGTTCCCGTGGATAGTGACGGTGCAGCAGTTCCAGGTAACGGTCGAGGAAGCGCCGACGCGCCTCTTCGTCCAGTTCGCCGAGCACCGGACGCAAGGCGGAGACCTTGATCCAATCGAAGATCGGGTCGTTGCCGTCCACCACTTGCAGGTACTCGGTCTCCCAGATGTCCAGCTCCGCCGTCAGCGGCGCCAGTAGCCGGTAGTAGTTGTCCAGCGACAGCACATTGCGCCGATGCAGCCGGTAGCGCAACGCGGGGCTGCCCAGCGATGCACCACCGGGGCCCGCACTGTCCAGCGCATCGAGCATCAGGCGATACCAGGAAGCATCGCGCCAGTTCGGCATGTGCGCCGCCAGGCAGCCTCCCGGAGTCAGTTGCCCCAGCAGGCGTGGCAGCAGCTTGCCGTGATCTTCGAGAAAGTGCAGTACCGCCGCTGCGAACAGCAGGCTGGCAGGGCGCTCGGCGCACCAGTGGCGCAGGTTGGCGCGTTCCCAACTGGCTTTGATCGGCAAGCGCGCGGCCTCCTCGAGCATCTCCACGGAGCTGTCCACGCCGTATAGTTCGGCCAGCGGCCAGCGGCGGGCGAGCAATTCGGTGGCGATGCCGGTTCCGCAGCCAAGATCGTAGATCCGCTCCGGACAGCACGGCTCGATGTGGTCCAGCAACTCCACCACCGGCCGCTGGCGCAACCGGGCGAACTGCATGTAGGCGGAAGGGTTCCAACGCGCCTCCAGATCCGCACGATCTCGGAGAAGGTCATGCACCATGGGCAACCTCCTGCTCCGCGGCGAGTTGGCGCCCCAGGCTGCGCAAGCTACCCAGCATGAGCGCCAACCCGCGCCGGGTATCGGCGTCGCGCAACAACCGCAGCAGGTCTTTCAGGCTTGGCGGCTGCTCTCGGAGCAGCTCCGCCTTGGCCACGCGTACCGCGTTGCCGACTGACCAACCGACGCTGGTGACCTGCTCGAAGAGCTGCGCCAGCCTGTCCACCATGGCCGGGTCCAGCAGATCGACGATATCCGAAAGCAGTGACAGCAGATCCACCAGGTTGTCCAGGCGGTGGCCCTCGATCAGCGGCTGCAACTTGACGGCCAGGGCCTGGAGACTCTCGCGGGTCTGCTCGGGAAACAGGGTGGTATCGGCCTGCGCCTGCGACGCGTATGGCTGCTGATGGCTATCCATGTCGGCTCCTCCCCGTGCGGGGTCAAAGCATTCCACGGGCTACGGCCCAGTACAGGCCGCGATTGAAACCCTGGCGCAACAACCCGCCAAGATTGGTCGGCGGGGTCGGCTTTACGTCGTGCCGATAGTCGTACCAGAGCGGCATTCCGGCGTTCAGGCCCATCTGCGCGACAGCCTGGACTCGTCCATCGTAGATCGCGCAAGGCTTGCCGAGACGAATCTCGGCAGCGATGTTGCTGGCGACTACCGGCGCCTGGTTGTGACAGGCCCCACCGGCCTTGCTCACCGGCAGATCGACGGTATCGCCCAGGGTATACACCCGGTCGACGCCATACACCTGCAAGGTTTCATGGTTCGTCGGCAACCAGCCTTCATCGGCGGCGGCCTGGGACAGGCCGCACTCCCTGACCGCATCCACGGCGTGGATCGGCGGTGTCGCCATGAGCAAGTCGAACGGCTGCTCGTCGCCCTCCTCCGAATAGGCGATGCGCCGCTCCGGGTCGACCCTGGCCAGGGTAAAACCGCGCTGGAAACGGATGCCGCGTTGCTCGAACAGGCTCGGCAGGATTTCGCAGGTCGGTCGTTGCAGGAACAGACAGTTGCGCAGCAACTGGGCCGTGGTGGGATAGGTGTAGACGATCTCGACACGTTCGCGGACACCTCGGCGGCGCAAGTAGTCGTCGAGCATCAGGGTCGTCTCCACAGGCGCGATCCCGCACTGGTGGGGCACGTTCGGCGTCCTCGGGAAACTCACCGTGATGAATACCCGCCCCGACTCCAGGCTCGCCAGCCGCTCGGCCAACCGACGGGCCGGCTGGTACTGGTAGAAATGGTCGCCAGCCTCTTTCAGCCCCTCGATACGTTCCGGAGCCGGCACGCAACCCGTGGCGATCACCAGGTAGTCGTAGCCATGGCGCCTGCCGCTGCGGGTCTGCAGTTCCTGGCGGGGAAAATCGAAACGGTCGACCCGGTCGAGCTGGAAAATCACTTCCGGCCGCAGCAGCGAGCGCTGCGGTCGTTTCAGATCTTCGAGGAAGAATTGCTCGAAGGCGACGTACATGAAGGCCGGCTTGTAGTAGTGATCCGGCGAGTCGGAAATCAGCAGTACCTGCACCTCGCCGCCGAGTATCTCCGGGTAGAGCCGGACGACCAGCAGGTTGGCGAGCATGGTGCCGCCCACTCCGCCCCCGACGATGACGATTCGTTGCATGACTTCTCCTTAACCCTGAGAAAGCCATGGGTATATCTAGATGAACCGGGGGATTAGGCAAGCACGGCTTCGCCACGGAAACAGGACAAATCCGGAAACCTCATCCAGTTCAAGCGCTTGCCTGAGAAGACCCGCCGCCTACCAGAACTGGCAGGGTAAAACGACGGGAATACAGCGCTGCCTCGCTGACGCCTAGCGCCTCGTTCGGGCGAGGGCCCGGAACGTATCGAACGCCAGCACCAGCACGAGCATCGGCATGAGCAACGGGACGAAGGCGGACATGGCGTCCTGGTAAGGTCGCCCCAGCCACCACAGGAAGAGGCTGGCGCCGCCGATCAGCAGGATGACGAGAAGGATGACGAACTTGCAGAGGCGCGAGGCGAAGGAGAGCGTGTCGGACATGTCTTTTCTCGGTGGAAGCATGTGCGACCGTTTTAGCGAGCGGTGATGCTGGCCGATATAGGAAGAGTCCGTTTACCAGGTAATCGATTTCGCAGAGCTGGCGTCGGCGTCGAAGGCCGTACCGGCATGACCGCGATCAACCTCCATGCCCTTTCATCGCTGCAATCTGGGAAAAGAGCCCGCGCTCCACGAAATAAAGGCACAATGACATCATTGATTGCCGATGCCCGACATCGCAGTAGCCCAGGAGTCCAGCATGGCAACCCCACCCTATCCCGAGGACGAGCATTCGAGACAGGCCTACGTCGACCAACTCGGTCTGCTGGAAGAAGGTGCGGACGAGGTATTCGAGGAAATCCTCGCCGCCGCTACGTCCTACTTCCAGACGCCCATCGCGCTCATTTCCATCCTCGACCATCAGCGCCAGTGGTTTCGCGCGAGCATCGGCCTCGATATCCGGCAGACGCCGCGACGGGATTCGTTCTGCGCCTATGCGATCCTGGGCAAGGGAGTCTTCGAGGTGGCCGACGCCACCCTCGACCCGCGCTTCCGGGACAACCCCTATGTGCAAGGCGAACCGCGCATCCGCTTCTACGCCGGGGCTCCGCTGGCCACCGCGGAAGGTCTCAACCTCGGCAGCCTCTGCGTCATCGACCGGGAACCACGCGGGCCGCTGGCCGAGCGGGACGTCGCCATGCTCGAGCACTTCGCTCGGCTGGTGATGGCCCGTATCCATACGCTCCGCTCGACCAACTACATCGACGAGCCAACCGGCCTGTACAACCGTCTCCGCCTGCAGGAGGACGTTTCCCTGCGCCTGCAGCGCGACGGCGCCCTCACCGTGATCGCCGCCGACCTCCTGCCCCTCGCCCTGCTGAATACCATCATCCGTACGCTGGGCTATCCCTTTTCCAACGACCTCATGCTCGAGGCGCGCGACCGCATCCGCGCGGAACTGCCGGATTTCACTCTCTACAAGATCAGCCCGACGCGCTTCGGACTGCTCCTGCCACGGCAGCAACAGGAAGAAACCGAGTCGGTCTGCCTCCGCCTGCTGCGGGCCTTCGAAAGCCCCGTCGTATGTCGCGGGATCCCGATCAAGGCCAACGTGGGCCTCGGCGTACTACCGCTTGCCGACGATCCCCTCGACGGCGATCAGGACTGGCTGCGCCTGGTGGTCAGCGCGGCCGACGACGCCCGCGACCGCGGTGTCGGCTGGGCCCGCTACAACCCGCCGCTGGACCAGGCCCAGCAGCGTGCCTTCACATTGCTGACCTCGCTGTCCCAGGCGATCGGAACCGAAGAAGGCTTCCATCTGGTGTATCAGCCGAAAATCGACCTGCCGACAGGCAGGTGCACAGGCGTGGAAGCGCTGCTGCGCTGGCGGCACCCGCAACTCGGCTTCGTCAGCCCCGCCGAATTCGTGCCCCTGGCGGAGAAAACCGCACTGATGCGCCCCCTCAGCGACTGGGTGCTGCGCCATGCCATGGCCCAGCTGGCGCAATGGAACGCACGGAACATCCCGCTCAGGCTGGCGATCAACGTATCGGCATCGGACATGGAAGACAGCAGCTTCCTGGAAGAGGCCGTCAGACTCGCCAAAACCTACGACATCGACCTTTCCGCCCTCGAGCTGGAATTCACCGAAAGCGTACTCATCCGCGACGCCTCGGCGGTCGGCTCGGTGCTGCTGCGTGCCCGGGAGCTTGGCATGGGCATCGCGGTGGACGACTTCGGCACCGGCTACAGCAACTGGACCTACCTGCGCGATCTGCCAATCACCGCCATCAAGCTCGACCAATCGTTCACCCGCGACCTCGCCGGCTCGCCGAAGGCGCAGAGCGTCACCCAGGCGGTGATCGGCCTGGCCAGCCAGTTGGGTTATCGGGTGGTCGCGGAAGGCATCGAGACCCACGACACCTTCCACCTGCTGCAGGCCTGGGGCTGCCACGAGGGCCAGGGCTATCTGATCGCCCAGCCGATGCTGCCGGAGCAACTGGAGGACTGGCTGCGGCGTTAGCCAACGCAGGCACGTGGAATGGGCCGTACCAGCATGCTCGCCAGCCTCGGCGCGTCGCTCAGGGACTGGCGAGCAAGGCCCAGACCAGATAGATCGAGTAAAGGGTCAGGAGTATCAGTGCCAACAGCACCGCCCTGCTGGCATGGCGCGCAGCCACCCAGCGGGAATTGCGCCCGCAGCGCCAGACCACGACGAGGCTGAGGCACAGGTAGGCCAGCCTAACCAGCTCGACACCGACCATTCCCCACAAGGTCAGGGCCACCGCATGTTCGCCGGGAGCTTCCTGCATCAGCGGATCGACAATGGCCACCATCGCCTGCCTGGCGGCGACGCTGATCAATAAGAAACCCGCAGCGAAGAACAGCCAGAATGCCTTCCACAGCGGCTGCCCGCCGGAAAGGAAACCTCTCGCAGTCAGCTTCTCCTCGGCCAGGTCCGCCTCTGGGGTCTTGTATGGGTGCTCCATGCCCTGGGTCCTCCCTGCAAACAACGGGCACCCTAGCACATCCCACGCCGCTCGCCTTCTTCAGCGGGCGGCAGACCGTCCGTTGCACCTCGCGATGTTTCCAGCGCTCGGCCGAGCGTCTCTAGCGCGGGCAGGAGACCTGCGTGCCTTCCACCTTGCGGATGTGATCGCGATAGGAGCCGGAAACCAGGATCGATTGCGTGCCGCCCTTCTCGCTGAGAATGCCATCGCAACTGTAATCGCAGCCAGCCTCGATGCTGAGGCACACGTCCTGTCCCTCGAAACGGTACAGGTTGGCAGGCCACCCCGTGCAATCGTACAGGCCTGCGCCAGGGCATTCGACGGCCTCGAGTCTTCCGGCAACGACGATGGTCGAACCTGCCATGTCCTTGAGTTCCTCCGCGGCGCCAGCGGCAATGGAGAAGAGAGCGGGAAATACAACCAGGGAAAGTCGGCAGGGCATCGGCTTCGGTACTGTCTACTATGTGGACGGAATTCTGAATCGGGTCAGGAATCGATATTCCCGTTCAGACCGAAGCGTGTTGAAGCAGTTCCCCGCCCCCACTCGCTCGGTTTCCCACGACCGCGGCAGCTCCAGGAGTTCGATACTCTTGTCATTGGTAGTCGCAACTGCGAAGCGCTGCCTGTCCGTTCATAACGGCCACACGGGCAACTTCACTTTATTTGCATTTAAAAAAAGAGCCCATTCGGGCCCTTTTTTTCCGAGACAAGTTATCAGGACTGATCCTTTCCAATATTGACACTGAACGAGCCGGAGTTATTGCCATAGGTTCCGGGCACGTCGTTGTAGATAAGAGTGATTGCACCCTGGACATTATTGGGTGCAACCCAACGGAACAACCCGGTATTGACCGGAATGGTTCCGCTGTTGCCAATCTTCATGACCAGCGCACCACAAAACGCATCGTGGCAGATCAGCCCTTGGTCCGGATGCTCCCGATCGCCCTGCGGCCCCCATTTCTGGGTAGGTCCGTAACTGGCCCAACCGGCGGCGACGATGGTAATGACATCGCCCGGATTGTAGATAATCGACGTTACCTGCCCTGCTTCGTTATTAGCCAGAACCTCACCTTTCCAAGCCATGATTGATCTCCGATATATGAATTCCTATTCATAAACGAAAGAGGCGAAAAACCCTGATTCGCGATCCTTCCCTGTCAGCAAAGCACAGCAACGAGGAAGTACCGCCTACCAATTCATGCAGGAGAAAAGAGGATAATTCCGCCAGTGAATTGAATATATTCGGAAAGGAAATTAAAAAGCAGGAGCAGAAGATAACGACAAAAAATCAAACTTCCAAAGACAACTACTTCAAGCTGCACAAACACTCCCGCACACCAGCCAGGGCGAACCCTATACGGAGCCGTACTAGAATGAAACGCCTCCAAGGCCGAGGAGGGAAAGAAGGCAACGTCGACTCGTTGATTGCCGCGCGATGGCGGGCCGGAAGAAAATCGGGGAAGGAACGCAGAAGTCGGCTGAACGCCAGGAAACACGATGGTGCCCGGAGCCGGGGTCGAACCGGCACGGGGTTACCCCCGAGGGATTTTAAGTCCATCGACTTTTCTTTAAATTTCAATTAATTGCGGTGAAATCCTTTCCGCATTGAAATTTTCTTCACACCCTTGAAGCCCAGATTCTACAAGGGCTCATTCGAAATTGCGGAACAAGTGCCGCATCTACAACAGGCCAACGTCCTCGCCAACCATCCATCAATTTCCTCACCTTGCAAAAATAAAGCTATCTAATCTCACCGAAACCTGTATGGTGGATTCTACTGCTTGCCCAGTTAAGCGCCCCGCCTTGATGTTCAGTCTGTTTGATCTTCATCTCATCGGTTTGCCTTCTCTCCGCATTCAGTTCTAGCGCAGGTTTATACCTGCGCACTTTCAAACATTGGAGATATACATCATGGCAACTCGCCAGACTGGTACCGTTAAATGGTTTAACGAAGTAAAAGGTTTTGGCTTCATCACCCCGGAAAGCGGTGAAGACGTCTTTGTGCACTTCCGCCAAATTGAAGCCAGCGGATACAAGTCCCTTGGTGAAGGGCAACGTGTAAGCTTCTTCGTTACCGCAGGTGCCAAGGGCCCGCAAGCCGAGCAAGTACAAGCCCTGTAAGGCTTTTGATACGATAAATAGCCCCGTACATGCGGGGCTTTTCAACACTCGCTCCAGTATAAATAGCGTATAGCAGATCAAATTGGCCGTGAGCCCCCTCCCGCCACCGCTAATGGCGAACAGGAATTATCCTGCTCCGTATTTAAGGAGCGCTAAATTCATGATTACCCGCCAATCAGGAACTATCAAGTGGTTCGATCAAAGCAAAGGCCATGTTGGATCACACCCGAGACAGGGCATGACACCAACGCCCCTCTTCATTTCTTCCTCTGTCTTAAAAATCCGAGAGGCTACCAGGGCGTAACCATCCGGGCCTTCCCCCGGAGGCTTCAAACCTCGATATCGAACTGGGGGAGCTGCGGCGCCGGCCCGGTCACCATGCCATCGCTGATGAACGCCATCTGCCCGGCCGGCACCGCCGTACCCCGGGCCGCGATCACGACGTTGTTTCGCAGGCGGACGCGGCAGGTGCCGGCGCCCTCGTCGACGTCGATCACCTCCCCCACCGTGCGCGCGCCGCCCGGTAAGAGCCCGATGAACCGACGCCAGGGGTTGACCGTCGCCATCAGGAACCTCCCGGATAGTGGCGCTCGATTCGCAGGGTCTGCCACACGCGGCTAGCCCCTACCCCCTCGGCCGAGATATCGGTAGCCAGGCAGAGCCCGCGCCAGGTCGCCTGTTCGTCCCTCACCTCGACCAACATGCCCGGCTGCACCAGGCCCGGTACCCCATCATCCTTCTGGAACAGCGGGATACGGCGCGTCTCGATCGCCTGGTTGCCTCCCTTAGACAACTCGCAGATCCCGCGCGAGCGCGCCACCTCGGTGCCGGTCATCCAGTCCTCCATGACGTCGGGCGCCGACTCCTCGCCGGCGGTACCGGCGCGCCGCACCTGCACGCTGACGCCGTAGCTGGTACCGCTGACGTAGACGAAATTCCATGCCGGCTGGGGACTCCACTCGCTGCCCCACTCGGCGACGATGGCGGCCGGGATGATCCGGTCGGGAATCGCGGTGTCCCAGTACCAGGTCGCCTCACGATACCGCGGCAGGATCGTCATCGAGTCGTCCATCAGGCCCGGCCGCACGATGCCGCCGGCGACCTCGGCCAGCTTGACGATGACCTGCATCGGCGTCTGGTCCTGGTAGCTGAAGGCGCCGGCCGGCAGCGTCCAGTCCGGCGGCCCCATGTTCTCGACGTCCCAGGACACTGAAAAGCCGGTGTACTGCAACTGGTCGTCGACAACCTGACGTGCGTTCAGCGGCGCCGTGTTCACCGCGCTGCGCTTCGGCGCATAGGGCGCGTCCAGCAGTTGGGTGCGGCTCGCGCCGCTGATGGTGTAGCGCTCGCTCGGATGCTTGCCGCTGCCGCTGTAACGCTCGACCAGAAACCGCCAGGTCCAGCCGTTGATCTCCAGCTCTACCGTCTTCGGCCCGTTGGCATCCGGCGCCGCCAGGTCCAGCGAGGTACGACCGAACAGGTCAGCCGAGAACGACCAGGCGAACGAGTCGATATCCAGGCCGATGCGAATGCTGGTCGCATCCAGCGGCGTGCGACTCGGCAGCACCACCAGGGTGACCGTGTTTCCTATCATGTAGGTCTCCAGTATCTCGGGCTCGGTGGGTGGATCTATCGGTACCACCGGCCCCGGATAGTCGGGGTAGACAATGCCCGTCGGCACCGGATCGGTCGGCCGCCCCCATGCCCAGGGAATCCGCCGCAACGCATCGAAGCGGGTCGGACTGCCGTAGCTGCTGCGCGCCCCGGCGTCCACCGGCCGGATACCACGGACCGGCGCCACGTAGCGGAAATCGAAAAACACGTCGGGCGTGTTCGCCGGGGTGTAGCGGGTCGGGCCGAAATTGAAGTCGAGCAGGCCGGTCGGGATGTAGAGACTGGCACGCCTCTCCGAGAGCGCATCGCGGAAGCGGTCGAACTCGGCCGAGCGCCGCCAGCCGGGTGGACGGCCGGCGTCCTTGGGCGACGGGCGCGGGTTGTAGATCAGCGACAGGCGCCGATCACGCGGGCGCAGCGTCCGATCCCAGCCTAGCTCTCTCTCCACGTCCAGCACCCGGGTACTGTCCCAAGCGCTGCGGGCTGCCGCGTTGCGCTGCTCGGCGTGCTCCCAGCCACTCCCCCAGCCCGCATCACGCACCGGTACACCGGACCAGCCACTGGCGCAACGCCGTGCCAGGGGCCGGCCGGAGCCCCACAGCCCGGCGCTACACGCATCGGCAAGCACCAGGCGCTGCCAGCGCAGCGGGACGGCGCGCACGGAAAGCGGCGCCGCCCTCTGCCAGGGGGCGCCGAAACTCGCATTGATCATAGAGCCTCGACAGGAAAGGGCCCGTGGCTGAGCGGGCGGTAGTAACGCGTCGCCTGCAGACGGGCCGTGCCGACCTGGCGGCTGGGGTTGTCGCCCTCGATCGGCCACCACTCCGGCTCAGCCACCGGCAACACCCCGGCCTCGGTCACCTCGTAGAGCCAGCCAGAGAAGATCGTCGGACGCACGCGCTGGCCCAGGCTGACTGCGAGACGCGGCTCGAACACCGCGCCCCAGTCATCCAGCCCCATCGCGTAAGTGGTCCCGCCGGCCGTCACCTCCAGAGCGATCTCGGCGCGCCCGGACTCGGCCGTCTGCCCCACGCCGGCCACCCGCCATTCGCCATCGAGCTTGCGCTCGATGACCACAACCTGGCGCGAGGCCGCACCGCCGTCGACCGTGACGACCGCTCGCACCTTCGCCGGGTCGGTCGGATCTCGACCGCCCGAGCCTTCGGTCAGGTCATAGGACAGCAGGCGCGTATCGGCATCGAGGACCGGCCAGCGAATGATCCCCAGGCGCGGGTCACCTTCGTCGGTGACCTGTATTACGAACTGTCCGCGCAGGCCCGATGCCTCGAAGCGCTGCACCGTCTCGCCCTCGTAGACCTGGAAGGTCGCCGTCATCGCGGTCGCGGTGACCACCGTCCCGCGATACAGCGTGGCGATCTTGCGCGCCGGAGTCTCCTCCCCTTCGCGGGTGACCTTCACGGCGAGGTTCTGGTAGATCGCCTGCCCGGCCCCCGACCAGGCGACTGCCACCGGCGGGCGAAGGGTCTTCGGCCCAATGCCGAACCGCTGCAGCCAGGTATCGGGCCGGGCCTGGACCGGCGGCACCACCTGCTGCATCAGCGCGCTCATGCTGGCCACCACGCCGGATCCACAGACAGGAACCAGAGCCCCCAGCGGTCCATATGCACATGGTAGGTCTTGCCATCCATCTGGACTGCCTCCGCCACCGCCGTTGCGCCCAGGGACAACCCCAGCCGCTCCAGCAGATGTCCGTGGCGGTAATGGCCCAGGATCGGGTCGAAACACACACCCTTCAGGCGGCCGACGTAGTTCGCGCCATTCGTCACATAGGGCTGCTGCATCCGCCAATAGGGTGGATTCTCTCCCTCCGTCCGGTCGTAGTAGGTGCTCTGATACTGCATCTGGTCCATCAGCGCTCCCACGCTGGGACCGCCACCCTGGATGATCTCTCCCGAGCGCTGGTCACGCAGCGAACTGAAGCCACTCCCGAAGGACCAGTTTCGGCTGTACCCCGTTGTGTTCTGGTAACCCTGGGCACCGCCGACGGCAATAAACCCCTGAACGCCGGAGGCGCCGCTGAAGCTCTCGTACTGCCCGACGTAGAGGCCGAGCTGGTACGCCTCGCTCGTGTTTTCGTAACCGGTGGATTGGAGGACGCAGAAGATGAACGTCTCGGCGTCCGCACAGATCTGCCAGTACGTCGCATGGTTCCAGTACATGTACCCCAGGTAGATGACATGAGCGTCATTGCTGGTGGGATTGGTGTCCGCCGACCAGGTACGTGACCGCGTATTGACGCCCTTTGGGAGCGGAGTGCTGATATCCAGCATGCCCTCATGCACATAGACTGCGATGTAGTCGTTGACGCTGCCGCTACCGGTTAAGTGCCTGTAGAACGTCACCTGCGCGCAGTTGGACGCCGGGGCCAGGGTGATGGCGGTGTCGAACTCGCTTACGACGGTCCACCCTGCCGGTGGCTTGTTGCCGTAGCCATCGACCAGCGCCGCGCGCAGGTAGCTCTTGAACTTCTGGAACGGCGTCACCGCCGACGGGAAGAGCGCCGGCGGTGCGCCGGCGTCCCGATAGCTGTACTGTCGAGCGGTCATCAGTCCGCGTCTCCTCTGATCTGCAGGTGGAATTCATCGTCCTCGACGGTGCCCTTGCCACTCAGCACCGTCCGCACGATCCACATCGGCCCCAGGCACGAGTCGGTGTTGAAGCGCACCGCGTTGCCGGCCGCCCAGCCACTGCCCCAGCCTTCCTTGCGGATGGTGAAGTACGGCGTGTTCGTCTCCGGGTTGATCGGCGCCGTGTCGGTGGTGGTAGTGCCGTTGGCGATGACCCCCAGCTTCTCCTCCACCACGCTGAAACTGGTCGAGGAGTTGAACACCAGCGCCCACTTCGCATCGATCGCACCGCGGTTGGCGATCAGCGGTGGATAGGCGAGGCTGTTGTAGTTGGCGGTGGTCCCATCGCCCTTGGGCTCGTCGGTCCAGTTCGGCGAGCCGATATCCCAGGTCCGCTGGGTGAACCAGTGGTGCAGCCGCGCCTGCAGGTCGCCCCAGCTCAGCGCACTGGACGCCAGCGTTTCGCCCGCCGGCAGATCCCAGGGCAGCGGCGAGGAGATTCCCAGCTCGCCGTTCACTTGGACCTCGGTGCAGAGGGTCATGTGCTCAACCCGGTCACGCACCACTAGCGGCAGGGTCAGCGGGTTGCCCTCGGCATCCTGCAGGACCAGCGGGTTGGCCCATGTCACCCGGCCGCGTTCCAGGTCGACGCTGTAGCCCGCCGAGGCCAGTTCCACCGCGTTGGCGTCCACCACCTTGATCTCGGCCTGCTGGTCGCGGCCGAGCTGCAGCACGCCGCCAGCTTGAGGACTCGGCACCGTGGTCTCGGCGGTATGGGCAACCACCATCACGTCGCCCTCGCGGAACACTGGCACCCGCCCGTCCGCCGGCAGTCGCACCGGGTCCAGGCCCAGCAGGGTTGCGTCCAGCGGCAGCGAGGTGAAGACGACCGCGTTGTAGCGCAGCAGCAGCGGAATCACCGGGATATCGCTGGCCCCAGTGGTGTCCTCCAGATTGCTGGTGAAGCGCAGCCGGACGATGCCGGTCACGATATCGACGCTACCCTTGATCACCGCGCCATTGAGCTTACCGTTCGCGTCCGCCGTGGTGGTCACGATCTGCGCGGTATCCAGGCGAACCGCCGTCACCTGCAGGCTCGCAGAACGCAGCGGCGCCCCCGGCGTGCGGAAGGTCATGCTGGTGACGCTGAAGCCGGCGTTGGTGGTCAGGCAGGCCAGCAGCGTGACCGTCGGCGCCGCCCCCGAGCCATAGGTATTCAGCGTCGCGGTACGGCCGGCGTAGTCCACCGAGCCGACGGCGATGCCGGCGTTGGTGCTGCTGTTGATGTTCTTGTAGAGCACACCGGAGCGGTCGACGTAGACCTCGCCGGCCCAGGTGAACACCAGCGAGCCCGGCAGGATCGGCTCGGCCACACCAGGCAACAGGTCCAGGGTCACCGGAGCGACGGTCTGCGAATCGGTCTGCTCGCCGTACTCGACGCCGCGACTCTGCGCGCGCACGCTCAGCGTGCCGCCGAACCCCTCCAGCAACGTGGTATCGGTGGCCACCAGGCGCAGCTTCTTCATACCGAAGTTGTCGACCGTGTCGGTGTAGTAGGTGTACTCCTTGAACACGTAGTTGCCGGCCACCTTCAGGCTGAATTCGCCGGTCTCGTAGTTGATCGTCCCGGCGCGCCCGGCCCAGCCGCCGGCGGCGTCGTCGGTCACCGAGTTGTCCACGGTGATCTCCGATTCGAAGATCGGCAGCGCCCCGGTGCCCATGTCAGCACCGAGGGTCGGTGCCGCCTGGCGACGCTTGGTGATCCACGATAGGCGCACGCTGCCCGCCTTGAGCGGCGCCCCGGGGAGAGTGCCGATGCACATGCCGGTGCTGTCGGAGGTCACCGCCAGCGGGCTGTCGGTCACGCTGCCCTGCTGGTAGGTATGCACGATCCCACTCCCGGCATCCGGGGTGGCGCTCAATTCCATGCTGACCTTGCCGTCGGCATAGTTGATCTGGCCGCTGCCACCGGTACCGCTGAGCGAGCCGTTGCCGCTATCGAGCACGGTGCGCTCTACCCCGCCGACCTTGAACGTCGCCTTGTAGGAGCCGGGCAACAGCCCCTGGTGCGGCAACGTCCGGTTGATCCGCGCGCGCGCCTGCACGCTGGTGCCGGTGCGCTGGGTCAGCGCCGCATCGTTCTGCCCGACGTAGGCGTAGATCAGCGAACTCCCCACGTCCGGCAGCGCGCTCAGGGTGATGGATACCGAGCCGGTCGCGAAGTCCACCGTGCCGGTGCCTTCCCCGGCCAATTCGCCGTTGCCCTGGTCGCGGATCTCCTGCCATTTGCCCAGGGCGAGGAACGAGACCACCAGGGTGCCCGGCTGGGGCGGCGCTTCGGACAGCGACAGGGTGTAGACGAAGCCGCGGTTGCCCAGTTCGATAGGGATCTCCCCGGTCACCGCTTCGCCCGTCGCCGCCGCGGCAGGCTGGTAGGTGGCGCTCGCTGTCCCGCTCCAGCCGCTGCCGGAGGCCGCCATCTCGATTGCGCCGCTCTCGTAGTCGACGGTACCGCTGGCAATCCAGTTCGAACCGCTGATGTAGCGCAGGCCTCCCTTGCGGTCGTCGGCGAACACACCGCCGCCGGCGCTCAGCGACAGCGAACCCGGCGCGCAGCCGGTGCCGAGGAACGTCCGCGACCTGCCGCTGCCTATGTTCGCGACATTCAGGTTGACCGTCCGCGCCGGCCCGGCCGCAGCGAACAGGCGCCGCTGGTAGCCGGCCAGTTGGTCGACCAGCGCGTTCTCCCGGGTGGTGCTGGGCACCAGCTGGGAATAGACCGACTTGACCCGCAGGCTCAGCGCGCCGCGGCTGACAGCCTCGGCCAGAGGGCTGATGCCGTAGTACCGCGCGGCATCGGCGACCTGGGTGCTGAGCACCTGGCTTTTCGGGCTGGTGGTACCGCCTGGAGTCACCTGGCCGCCGGGGAAGGTCGCGCCCAGTGGCGCGCTGATCGACAGGTCCAGCCGGCGCCGGGTGAAGTTCACGAAGTTGCCGTTGCCGTAGTCGTGGGCGAACTGTTCCAGCCGCGCCTCGACGTCGGTGATGCGGACATACTGCGAGCGCGACTCGAACACCAACTGATAGACCTCGCCAATCTCGGGCAGCCGCTGTTCTTCGCGCTGCACGCAAGCGATGGCGCGCTGGCCCTGCAACTGGTTGCCCAGCAGTTCGAACGAGGCAGACACGGCCGGCACCACGAAGGACTCGATGGCGTTGCGCGCGTCGCGGCGCTCATCGGTCTGGCTGCCGGTGTTGAACAGCAGCACCGAGACACGCGGATCGGCCGGCGCCCGCGTGACGATGGCATGAGCGCCCAGGTACGGCTCGGCGCTGTTCGAGCTGATGCCGGCGAAGGCCTTGCGCAGGTTGATCCGGCCGATGGTCCGGTCCAGGCGCGAGATATCGGGAAACAGGTTGTTGATCTCGCGATCCACCACGGCCTGCCCGGTGGCACGGCCGCCGCCGTCGTCCTCATCGGTGAGGCGCTGGGATTTCAGCAGCTTTACATCATCGACGGTGATCGTCATGGAACACTCCAGCCAGAAAAGAAAACCCCGCCGAGGCGGGGTGTGGGATCAAGGGTCGGGGGTGGGCGGTGCCGAGGGCGGCGCTACGGTAAGCAGCCGCAACGTCACCAGGTAGTCGGCGTCCGGACCGGGGTTGACCTCGCGGAACAGCGGTTCGGCTTCCAGCGGCGCCCCTTCGGCGCGGTTGAAGATCACCGAGAACTCGCGGCCGTCTGGCAGCACCAGCGGCATGACCCGCAGGCGCTGGTCGCGCAGCACCTCCAACTGCCGCACGACCCACAGCGGCGTCCATACCCCTCCCCCGGAACGCAGTGTGATCGGGCGTCCATGCAGCTTGGTGCCTTCCTGCACCAACAGCGCGCCGGTCAGGGAGCGTTCCTGCTCTTGTGCCACCGCATCCCAGGTGAACTCGTCCACCCACTCGAACTGGTCGCCCAGTTCCACCGCATCGAGCCTCATCGGCCGGTCCTCATGCTGGCCTGCTCGAGCACGCCGAGCAGGTTGGTTTCGTCCTGTTCGCTGGCCACCGCCACGTCAACGGCTCCCCGCGGCGTCTCGAAACGAACGACCCGGGGCGGAGGACTCGACACCGGCGACGAGGCAGGCGGCGCCGCCGCGGCCTTGGCGGCGCTCTGCTCGTCCACCCGCTTCTGCTGCTCCTCTCGCTGCCGCTTGGCATCCGTCTCGGCCTGGATCTGCTGCAGGGTGGCCAGCGCCGTCATCAGGTTCTGCACCGCGTTCATGTCGCCGCTGCCCTGGGCCTCGGCCAGTTGCTGCTGCAACTCGGCGCGGCGGCTGTTGAACCGGCTGCGATCCACGGCCTCCTGCTCGCCGCGCAGCCCCGCCAGTTCCTCGCGCAGGCTGACCAGCGTCGACTTCGAGCCTTCCTTGAGTTGCTGGATCTTCTGATTGGCCGCCTCGATTGCGCTCTCCAGTTGCCGCATGTCCGAATCGTTCAGCAGGCTGAGGCCATTTCGAGCGCCCTTGGCCGCCGACACGAAGTCGCCCAGCTTCATGATCCCGCGCTCGTAGTCGTCCATCAGGCTCTGCAAGCTGCGCTTCTGCTCCAGGTACGCCGCCTGGATCTCCAGGCTGGCCCGCTGGGTATCCATCGCCCAGCGCCCGAAACCGCTCATGCCCACGCCCGACTCGGCCTTGATCCGGGCCAGTTGCTCACTGACCTTGGCCAGGGAGCGCGAAGTGGCGTCCAGGCTGCTGGTGTCGATGCTGAGATCGACGGTGGAGATCCCACGCATCGCATCGAAGGCGTTCAGCGCTTCCTGGCTCAACTGCGCCACGCCCTGCCGCGCGGTGCTCAACACCCCACCGAAGAACCCTTCGAAGGCGCCCATGTCGTCCTTCGTCGACGCTACTCCCTTGCGGGTCGCCTCCATCGATTCGCCAATGGCCTTGCGCTGGTCCGAGAGCGATTTGGCCGCCTTGTCCGAGGACTCCGCGACCGCCTGCATACCCTTGGCGCCCTCCTCGCCGGCCGCCTTCAGTTCCTTGATCTTGGCGGACAGCTTGGTCTGTTCCTGGTTGAACTCCCGCGCGCTGATCGTGCCGTCGTTGTACAGCCGGCCCAGCGCCGTCCGGATGTTCTGGATATCGACCGTGGTCTTCGCGCTGCTGATCGCGTCCTGGACCTGCTTCAAGTTCTCCAGGCCGGTACTGAGGTCAGACACCCCCAGGGCGGCGCCGCTGGCGGTCGACTTCAGTTCGGTCAGCTTCGCGTTGAGGACACCGGCGCCGTTCGCATACTCCTGCTGGCTCAGCGTGCCGGCCTGGTAGGCCTTGAGCATTTCCCCCTGCAGGGCGGTCAGTTGCTCGGTGGTCTTGGCCGCGCTGATCTGGTCCAGGGCATTCTGCAGGCTGGTCACCGCCTGCACCGACTCGGCGGCCGCGCTCTTCGCACCCGCCTTCAGGTCGGTGAAGGTGTCGGTGATCGCCTGGCTCTGCTGCTGTGCGGCGGAGGCGATGGCCGTGGTGCTGGTGTCCCAGGCATCCGCGATATCCTGCGCGTCCTGCTGGATCTGCTGGCGAAAACCCTCGCTCATGCTGCTGAGCAGGTCGTGGACGCCGGCGACGGAACTGCGGATGCGCTCTCCACCCAGCGCCGCCGATATCTTCTCCGCCACCTTCTCGATGCCGGCGACCATCAGCGACAGGGTGCCGGTCCAGGCCAGAGCGATAGCGCTGATGCCCGAGGTGACACCGTTGAACAACGTCCGGAACGGCGCGATGAACAGTTGCACCCGCGAGGCCATGTCGTCCAGCTGGGTGCTGAAGCTGCTAAGCCAGGCCGAGGTCTTGTCGATCAGGGTGCCGAAATCGACGTCGGCCAGGCGCTTGATGAAACGCTCGACCCATTCCGAGCCCTGGACGAAGGCATCCGACAACCCCTTGGCCAGCGTGTCGAGGCGCCCGTCCTGGTCCATCTGCGCGATGGTATCGCCCAGTTCCTTCAGCTTGTTCTTGACGTGGTCCAGCGCGCCAGCGTTGGCAATGCGGTTGAGAAAGTCGGCCGCAGTGTCGCCGAGGTTGCTGACCAGACCGGTCAGGGTGCTCATGGCCTTCGCAGCGGCCCCTTCGGAGCTGCGCCCCATTTCGTCGACCAGCGCCTTGATGACGTCCCGGCCAAGCTTGCCCTTGCTCGCCAGATCCTGCAGCTGCGCGGCATTCTTGCCGGTGACCTTGGCCAGCATGTCCCACACCGGCACTCCACGCTCGACCAGTTGCAGGATCTCCTCGGTCTGCAGCTTCTGCTTCGCCCAGGCCTGGCCGACTGCCGTCGTGATGCCCTCCAGGCGCTCCATGCCGCCGCCCAGCTTCTCCGACTGGTCCTCGATCGCTTTCAGCGACCCATCCATCGGGTCCAGGCCGTAGGCCTTCAGCAGCGCGAAGGCGTCGGTGACGTCGCCCAACTGAAGCGGCGTGTCCTTGGCAAAGGTCTTGATCCAGGCGGTTGCCCGCTCCCCCTCGGCAACCGAGCCCATCAGCGACGTAAGCCGGTTCTGCAGGTTCTCGAACTGGTCGCCGGTGGTCAGCATCGAGACGATGCCATCACGCACCAGGCCGATTCCTCTGCGCACCAGGTTCAGCGCCGCCTGGATGCCGACGAAGGCTGCGGCGTAAGCGGCTGCCTGGCGAACGCCGGACGACATGGCCTCGCGCAGCGCCGTCACGCGCGAGGTGTGGCCAGCCGCCTCCCGCGCCGCTCGCATCTGCGCGCGTTCCAGCTCGCGGATCTCGCGGCTGTTCTGCGCGATGCTCTCGCGGGTGTTGTCGACCACCGACGCCAGCCGCCGCTCCTCGTTGGCAAGCTGCCCGGTATCCACGCCCGCCGCCCGCGCCGCACGTTGTTGCTCAGCGTGCCGAGCGGTCAGTTGGTCAAGGGTCCGACGCAGACCCGCTGCGTCCCGCTCCGCGATCTGCAGGGACACGGCCAGGCCCCGGCTCCCAGGGTTGCGGTCCAACGCCTCGCGCAGGTCCGCAATGGTACGGTCCACCCGCTGCACCGACGTCTGCGTCTGCGCAATGGCGCGCTCGGTAGTTCCGAGCGTGGTCACCAGACCGCGGGCACCCTTCGCATCGTCCAACTGCCGGTTCAGGTTCGCCGCCGTGGTGCGCAGCCCTTCCAGCGCCTCGGTCGACTGCTGGGCGGCGGGCGAGAGTTCGTCCCGGCCGCGAAGAACGAACTGGATCAGGCGCTGCATTGGGCTCGCCATAAGAATCTCCGGACAATAAAAAACCCGCCATATGGCGGGTTAAGATCAGAACTGGCTATTACTAGCTAACTCTCTTGAGCCACAAAAAATTACGCCCCACTAAAAGTCTCTGAATGACACAACTTCGTCCCAACAGAGAAACCAAGAACTTACTTACAAACCATTTAAAAGAGCCTCCAGCATGGAAATACTGGAGGCTCTATAAAGGCTAATTTTTTAGAAGTCAGCCTTCGCGAACGAGAGTCGCTGCGGGATCCATTGCTGAGCCTGCGAACCGTTGAACTCGTAGAGCCAGATCGGGTTGCCGTCTTTAGTTACACGATTCTGGTTGTCGATACAGAGCCCCGGTTCGGGGACGCTCAAGATGTAGAGCGGTTTCGTCACCATATCGAAGCGTTGGCTCTTCGAACTCGAATTCACGACAGCCAGCGTCAGGATATTCTGTGGCGAAACCTTCCCACCCTGCGGGTCAATCGCCAACTGGCCGCCGCTCGAGTTCAGGGTGATCACCCCTGTGTCCTGATCGACATCCCAAAGGATGAAGCGATATGGCGTGCCTTGCGCTTTCCGCAGTACGACTTTGGCGCCGGACTGCTCATCGGAAACACCCAGCACATAATCCTTATCTTGTGCATATTGGAACAAATAAGTACCCATTTGCGATGCTCCTTGCATAGCGAATAGTTATGAGCCCTACACTCGACAGGCAGGGCCACCGAGCCGTTTCCAGGCTCGCAGAACTAAACCTAGCCAATTATAAATAAGACACCCCTACCAGAAATATGGGGGTTAACACCAAATAACAGCAATACCTGGGCGCCCTATTTATATTCGCAATATTGGAGAGATTTTATATTACCTCTCTAAAAGTAACTTTTTATTTCCATTCTTATCCTGCCAGATCCATCTGGCAGAACTTGGAAATGTCGGTCGCGGTCACGCGCGAATCTGCGAGCAGTTCCGCCGGGCCGGTGAGTTTGGCGTACTCCTGGCCCAGCACCGCCAGTTCCTGCAGGAGGCCGAACTTGACGCGGCGAGGACGCAGCGCGAACGGCTCGCCCGACTGCGCGTCGTTCAGGCCAGCGATGTACAGCTCCAGCTCCTTCTGCGAGCCGTTGAGCATATGCACCGCCCGGCTCGGGCGCGGTGTGTAGCTGACCTTGATGCCGGTTGCATCGATCTTGCCGCCGCTCAGCACCTGGATGCCGTGGGGTACCAGCAGGTAGTCGGTGCCCGGGGCCACCTCGACGTCCCCCGCGGTCTTCACCGTCACGGGCTTGGTCAGGTCCGGCAGGTACTTGAACGGGATCAACTCCAGCGCAACCCCCTGAGAAGTATGCGCCTCGTCGGTGATCGCGGCGGTAGGCGCCACCTGGATGGTGGAGCGCGTCACCAGGGCGACATTCTCGGCGGTCAGGTCGAACATTCCGATGGAGGACGTCACGTCGGTGACGCGCTCGCGGACGTTGCTGTTGCCGCCGCCTCCCATGTAGTTGGGCAGCGTCTTGCGGTCGGTGGCGAAGCTGATGTTGAAGGTGTCGCAGTTGCCGAGCGGCAGGAACGGTTCCTGCGATCCGTACAGGCGGGCATGGATGATGCCCTCGCCGATGAACGAGCGGTCGATGGTCTGGAGCATGGGGCTCTCCTGATGGGTTCGGGTGGGTTACTTCTGGTCGCCGCCGGTCGGCTCGGCGGTGGCTGCCGGAATCGGCGCCTTGGCCTTGGCCTCGGTGGCGTAGCCCTTGCCCAGGGCATGGGCAGCTACGGCGGCGGTAACGCTGATGGCGCCCTTCGACGCCGGGTAGTGGGTCGCGTCGAGCCCCTCGCGGTAGTTGAACGGCCTGGTAACGATGATCTCGGGCATGGAGCCCTCCGGAAATGTAGAGGCCGCCCGGAGGCGGCCTGGTGGATGGGTTACAACTGCTGCGAGTAGCTGACCTGCAGAGGGATGGCTCGATAGGCCCAGCGCCGGCCGGGCTCGGGCAGGCGCACAGCGGATGCCGGAAAATCGACACGCACCAGGCCGGGCACCGTCAGCCCGGCCTTGTGGCCCTTGAGCACCCGCTTGATCGCCAGGCGCGCCTCGCGCAACGCCTGGACAGCGTCCCTGCCGCGCGCCATCGGGACGATGTTCACGGTCCACTCCTCCACGACACTGCCCGGCGACCGGTCTCGTTCCACGGTGTCCCCTTCCTGCAGGATGATCAGCCGTTCGGGCTCGTCGCTGTCCTCGGCATCGAGCACCCCGGCCACCCAGTCCTCACGGACGGCGTCGCCGAACGCCGGTACCACGGCCAGCAGGTCCAGCAGTTGGCCGATGACCGCGGTCTGTACATCGATCACGTCGCTCATTCGGGCACCACGTAGAAAGTGATCCAGTCGCCGTCGTCGGCATGGATGCCGTCGATGCGCCAGACCTGGCCATCGGAATCGAGGAACGCCCCCTTTCGATCAAGGGGCTGCAACACTGCCTTGCGGCACGCAATGGTCCGGTACCGATCCAGGGCGCCGGCCTCCATGCGCTCAACACCTTCCTCAACGATCACCGCAGCATTGCCGACCTGCCGGCCAGAGCGGTCCAGGTAGCCAAACTCACCATCGCCGAGGACGTCGGCGATGATCTCGTCCATGTCGGCGACCAATTGGACAAAGCCAGCCACTACTTCACCAACTTGATGACTGCGCGAGGGCGGGTGCAAATATGCAGAGGGTTCGACTGCGCTTCGCCAGCCACGCCCTTGTTGAACGGCATGACCTCCTGCTTGGCGTAATACGGCAGGCCCAGGGTGTTGACGGTCTCCATGTAGTTGGCCGGCGCGAAGATGCTCAGGAACAGCTCCGGCACTCCGATAGGCACAAGCCGTGCCTCATCATCTGGGATGAAGGAGCGACCGCCCACCTTGCCGCGGTAGCGCTCCCAGATCACGCCGCCAAACTCAAACTCCTCGCGTGCATCACCGCGCAGTTGGGAGGCCTGCATGGTGTTGAGGTAGGTCTCCTCCACCGACTTGTGGGTGATCAGCGCATTCCAGAAGTTCTTCCCACAAAGCGCGCGCGAGCCGCTGCTGGGGATGTTGCCCAGGGCATCCTCCTGCGCGTCCAGTGCTTCGCCGGCCTTCAGGCGTACCTTGGTGGTCGCGCTACCTAGCTCCATCTGAACGACCTGAGCACTGATACCGAAGCGGTCGTAGAGGTCGAGCAATACAGTGCTGCCGTCGGCATCGAGGATGGTACCGAGCACCGCGCCCATCCGCTGGTGCTCGTGAGTGGCGTCGAGCTGGCGACGCATCTTGCCCAGGCGCTTGTTCACCACGTCCTGCACAGCCTGCAATTCGGTTTGCTCGCCAAAGGCGCGAATGCCTTGGATCTCGTCGGCCAGGATGGTGAAGGTCTGTGGCAAGTGCACATTGTTGAACGGAATCAGCACGCGCTTGCTGCCAGTGACCACCAGGCCCGGCGCGCCGCGATCGGCGGCCGGCACCAAGTGTAGGGTGTCTCCGTCCTTCTCGATCTGCTGGGTGATGGTGGTGCTGCCCTCTTCCTCGAAGAGTCCCAGAGCCGCCAGACGGCCAGGCACCTCGGGGGCTTCGTTGATCGCAGCGGTGAGGGACGAGACGCTGAACGCCTCGTCTTCGAAGACGTTGATGTCAGCCATTGTTTACTCCATAGAAAATGAAAAGCCCCGCGGGTGCGGGGCTTCGGGAGGACTCAAAGGGGCCGGTCAGTACGGCGTACCGGTGCGGACAATGAGGTTGCGGGCCTTGAGGTCGCCACGGGCAGCGTCGTTCAAACCCGTCAGCGCCACATCGATCACCTCGGCCAGACGAGCAATCACGGTCACCGCCTGAGGATCGGGCGAGGCCGGCTTGGGCGCATACAGGATCGCCACCGCCACCTCGGTGCCATCTGTGGCCGCATCGTCGTAGGGCGCGTATTGGCCCGACGCCGTGACGATACCCAGCACCTGGCCGGCTGGCAGGGCCTTCGCGGTAGCGGCCAGGGTCACCTGTTCGCGGGAAATGGAACCGGCCCCCTCCGAGAGGAGGAACTCACCGGCGTGAAAGCCTTCGGTTTTGGTCATCATGCTTCTCCTTTCGAAGCCTTGGGTTTAGCGGTTTGGGCAGCCCGACGCGCGGCGTACACCTTCGACGGCGTCGCAGCCCTGGCCTTGCTGGGGGGCGTCGGATCATCCTCGAGCGGCGGGGTGTTGATGATTTCGCCGAAGCCGTTGCCAGCCAGCTTGTCGAACAGCCTGGCGCGTACGGCGTCTGGTTCGAGGCCAGCTTTCACATAGTCGGCGGCAAGTTCCGGCAGGCGCGCACTGACGCACAGATCGCGGACCGCCTTGGCCCGGGTGACCGCTGCATCAATGCTCGCCTCGTCTTTCAGGTTTCCTGCCAAGGTCAGAGCCTCCACGAGGTTACGGATACCGGCCTCCGAGCAGCTACGGATAATCCGTGCTGCCAGGGCGGCGGCAGTGGGCTGGGTTACAGGGGGTTCGGGATCAGGTTCAAGAACAGGGTCCTCTGTCGGTGCAGGTGTATCGCTCAGCGGCGGCTTATCGAGTTGAGCAAGCAGCGTCTGGGGAGTATTGCGGTATTTGCGCAACGCACCGCCATCGCCCACCACCGCCTTCACAGCCACCCCGTCCAGCACCTCGTCGCAGAAACCAAGCGTCGTGGCTTCACTCGCCGTCAGCCAGGTCTCGTCCTTGATCATCTGCCGGAGCTCACCATCGTCGATCTCGGGCGCCTTGCGCTTGTAGGAGGCGACGATGGCTTCCAGCGTCTGGTCCAGCACCTCGGCCACCTTGCGCAGATCGTCGGCATCGCCGCCGGCCCAGGTCCAGGGGTTGTGGATCATCAGCATGGAATTGGAAGCCATCTCCAACCGATGCGCGCCGCAGGCCGCCACGCTTGCCGCACTCGCCGCCAGTGCATCGATGCGGGCGGTACAGCGCTCGCCCAGGCGGTTGAGCACGTTGTGGATCGCCAGTCCGTCGAATAGGTCGCCACCAATGGAGTTGAAAGCCACCAGCACTGGCGAAGAACCATCGTCGACGGCCTTCAGGTCCTGGATAAACTGGTTGGCCGTGATCCCCCAAGTACCAATCTCACCGTAGATGTAGACCTCGATGGCCTGGTCCGGCTCACCCTCGGCTGCAGCCTTAATGCGGTACCAGGTCTCGTCCTGGGGCGCCGGTACATCCGGGATCTTGTTGAAAATGTGCAGGCCGAGTGCAAGCGCCTGCGCACGAAGCGCTGATTGTTCGGTCATGGTGTTTCCTCATCGGCGGGATCCGGCGACCCCGGAGCCGTTGTGTAGTTGAGACCAAGCACGTGGGCACGTGTCTGGTCTGCCGCGTTTTCTTCGTCGATGGTTTCCGCGTCATAGCCCTTGCGCAGCACTACCTCGCTACGCGAGGCCAACCCCGCCTGGATCTCTAGAACCTTGCCCTGCACGTCCTGCACTGGGTGGATGTAGTCCCACCCCTGGGGCACCCAGCGAGTGCGCAAATACTCGCGCCGTCGGCGTGCGTAGTCGGGTAGATCCAAGGCACCGGATAAGTACGCCATGTCCATCCACGCCGCCCTCACCGGTCGACAAAGCTGGTGGATGTAGACGCTGAACTGAAGCTGTTCCAGGCGCCGGCGAAACTCGTTGAGCACTACCCTGATCACCCGGTCATTTACGTTCCTCAGATCGCCGGTGAACAGCTCGTAGGGCACTCCAGTTCCCATCGCCGCAGCCTGGAGTTGCTGCCGCATGAAGTCCGGATAGTTGTTACCAGCCTCCGGCGGCTTGGAGAACTCTACTTGCTCGCCTGGCAGCAACTCCTGCATGGTGCCCGGCTCCAATCCCACCATCGGCGTGAAGCCGTCACCGTCCATACGCACCGGTCCACCGTTGATGGGATCGATGGGAGGCAAGTCGCCTGGGCTCGGCCGAGTAATGAATCCGGCGAACAGATTGGCTACCTCCTGGCGGAACAGCACCGCATCGTCGAAGTTGTCCAACGAGCGCAGCCGCAGTAGAACCCGAGACAGTCGGGGAACCCCCCGCAACTGTCCTGCCTCCAACGGCTCGAAGACGTGTAGTACCTCGCTGGCCGGCACCCGCACCAGTTGGTTGTAGCCCGCCGCCATCACTGCGCTGTCGCCGGGGTGACGCCGATACATCCAGTACGCCACCCGCTTGCCCAGGGCGTTGAACTCAATGCCGGCCCGGATCAAATTACCGTTGCGTGCCAGCTCGTTCTTCTCGACCGGAACGAACTCGGCAGGCAGCAATTGCAACTGCAACGGCACGGCTAGGTCGTCCTCCGGCCGCCTCGGGCGCAGACGAATAAAGCACTCGCCGCTCTCCTCGACCATTCGCGCCGCCAGTGCCTGCTGTCCATAGAAGTCGGTCCGCTCGTCGGCATCCGACTCGTCGGTCCAGTCCAGCCAGAGCTCCAGCAGCAACCGCCGCAGCGCCTTGTCCTGAATCGTCGGCATTGGCACGATGCCGGAACCAATGAGGTTGCTCACCCGTGTGTCGATCGCACCACCCGCGTAGGGGTCGTTGCGCGTCGCAGCTCGGGAGCGCTTGCGTAGCAGTGGCAGTGCAGGGAGCGACAAGGTATTGATCGAGCCCGGCGGCGCATCCCAGCTCTGCGCGCGGCGGCCTGTACCGGCACCGTCATAGCTGTTCTTAATCCGGTCTGGAAGCATGAAGCCCGCCCGGGTCAGATGAGGATACCTGGCCATCACACCCCCTTCCCGGCAGGGTACAGCCGACACACCCGGGAGCGCCGACCACTGAGCGCCGACTCCTGTCCCGCATCTGCCACGTACTGGCTTTCCAGCATCCGCAGACTCGCCAACTGCGCGCGCTCAAGCTTGCGACCATCCTTGGTGATGGTCTGCCCCTTGGTGAGAATGTCATGGATGGCCGCGCGCACATCCGCCAACCGTTGCTGCGCTTCGGTCATATCCGCCTCGCGTGGTTATCGACGTTGTTTCAGATAGCCGCTGCCGGAGCTGCGGCGTTTGGTGGTCGGGACCGATGGTGCAGTGGAAGTGGTGGGCGGCGTATCGAGGACCAGGCCGAAGCGCTGCTGGGCGACTCGCAGCATTGCCAGAGCGCCGACGGCGCAGTCCAGTGCCTCGTTCCGGCGCCCCTTCGCGTCCCAGCGATACACGCGCTGGCCCTTCTCGATCTTCATCACCTTGGTTTCGGCAGTGAGCTGCTTCAGTTCGCTCTCATCGCAGATCGCGTCGCTGGCTGGCAGATGCATCACGCCGGGGAGAACCTTGCCTGGCTCGGGCTGAAGCTTCAGACGGCTGTAGATCAGCTCCTTGGCGTTGTCCGTACCGATCATCGTCAGGTAGACGCCAGCCTTGTTCTTGTTGTTGGGGAACATTGCAATGGGCTTGCCGTAGACGTTGTGCCCCTTGGTCGGGATGACCCACAACAGGCCGTGCTTCTTGCTCTCCTCGTACACCTCGTCGGTGTAGTGACCGCCGGAGTCCCATCCCCAGAGCGCAACGCGCATGCTCACACCGTCTTCGCGCTGGTACTGCTGGTGGAGCTTGAGCCCGACCTTCCGGCGCAACTCGGCGCTAGCCGGGTCGCCCTGCAGAATCCAGCGGTCGACCAACCAACCTTCCTCGCCCGCCGCCCAGGCCCAGATGCGCGCCTCGTAGCGATCGTCCTGGGTGTCGATGAAGCCGGTCAGAGCGGCTACGCGCGCGGGCAGGTGCTGCCAAATCTCGCGCCGACCATAGAGGTTCTCCCACTCTAGCTTTTCGCCCTGGTCACCCTCCCAGGTTTCGCCCAAGGTGGTGTTGACGAAGGTGATCAGCTTTTCGCGGTCGCCCTTCACGTTCAGCCAGTCGCCGACCATGTCGAGCCAGGTGGTGAAGACGCTGTACGCGGTCCAGATGTGGAAAGTGACAGAGCGAGGCGTACGGGCTGGCTCGCCGTCGGCCTTGAACCAATCCATGGAATCGTGCGTCCAGAGGCCGGTCCGCTCACAAATCCAGCGGCCATCGTTCGCAGCCTCTACCGCCTCGTGATACTCGATCACGCAGCCGTTGTGCTCGCAGGTGTACCAGGCCTTCTCCGCCTCACCCAGCGCGTTGGTCTCGTATTTGATGCCGAACGAGCAGTCCTTGCCGCCCCACTTCAGGAACTGTTCTCCGTGGCAATGCGGGCAGCGGATGTGAAAGCGCATGAAATGCGGCGACTCTTCAGCAGCCTTTGTGATCTGGCACTCGCCCACCGTCCCCGGTGTGGAACCGCGGATCGACTTCTTGAAGGTGGCCCCCTCCAGGCGCTTGTCGCCGAGAAAGGTTGGCGAGCCCTCGCCCTCAATGTCGGCGTCGAATTTCGACAGCTCGTCGTAGATGACCTCGTCGGGCGACTTCTCGCGGTAGTTTCGCGCGGCCTTACCGCCCAGGCACCAGAGCATCTTCTGGTGGCTGAACTTCTTCGCGGCGAGGGTGTTGTCCCGGTGCTTCTTCCCATACCACGGCGCGAGGGCGAGTAAGACCGGAACATCGCGGATGAACGACTCAACGTGCCGCTTCATCAGCTCTTCGGCGTCAGGGTCCGTCGGGCAGTAGCTCAGCACGTTGCGCTTTTTGTGCTGGAGCTTGTAGCCGATGTTCGCCATCAGCATCTTGGTGTAGCCGACCCGTGCAGACTTGATCAGGTTCACCACGCGGATCAGGTCGTTGCCCATCGCGTTCAGGATTCCAACCTGGAACGCTGCGGTTTCCCACTTTCCTTCCTGGTAAGAGGACTCGGACGACAAATAGAAATGCTTGTCCGCCCACTCCACCGCAGTCAGCGGTGGTTCGCGGAATAGGGACTCAAGGCCGAGGCGAACTTGCTTCTGCAGGTCATTCAGCCAAGGACTCGACATATTCATCCAGCATACCCGGGAGTAGATCGCCCAACTCGGAAGCGCGGTTGCGCGCCAGAGCGATCTCTCGCTGCAGCGCCTCGACGTGTCGCACGTCGAGGTCCGGGTGCTTGCGGCGCAACTTCAAGGGCACCGTGTCGAGAATTGAACCAATCTGGGCAGCGATCTTGCCCAGGGCGAAGACCGCAAATTCGGTAGGCACCAGATGCTTGTCGGCGACCAGGTTCTTCTTCTCCTGGGCGTCGGCCTGGGCCGAAGTGAGGCGCAGACGCTCCTGCGTCAGCTTATGTTCTGCCAGCGGGTCGATGCCTTCCGGAACATCACCGTCTGGTTGGTGTTTCCGCTCCGCGAAGTCGAGGCGGTTTTCCAGTACCGAGCGGACGTCATAGAAGGCCTCTCGGCCAATCCTTGCAACCGGCTCGACGCCCCATTTATCAAAGGCTTGCGTGCTTATACCGAGGCTCGTCGCCATCCGGCTTTTGTTGAGCCAGTGAGGCTGCCGAGTGATATCTGGTTTGCTCATAACAACACAACAACCAACCTCAGAATTTGGGCCATACATAGTGGAAAAGCGGGGTTCGAATTACCCTCTCCAAGGGCCACGCTTCAGGGGCCCCCGGTGCTTTACGAGTAGCACGTCACTGCCCCGCTTTTCGCGACACCCCACCTGCAAGTGGCCACCGCCGGCCCGGGTTGAACTAACCCCGCTCCGCCCGGCCAAGCCACCCGCCAACGGTTCAGCGCAACGCTTTCGCCAGGGCCCGCTCGATGTTCGCCTCTAGGCGCGCGTCGTCCTCGGCAACACGCCGAACGACTTCGTGAAATTGGAAGCGCACGCGGTACTGAGGCTGGCGGACGAAGGCGAGGACCATGGTCAACGTCCGTCCACGGCGCTCGGCGATGCCAATCGGTCGGCGGCCACGGTGCATCACGAAGTACGCGAGTTGGTGTCCCCTCGCCAAGGAACGCGCCGACTGGGTGGCGTTTCCTTTGAACCCCGCTCGGTATTCCAGGGCGCCCAGGCCGGAAAGGATCTGGATCATCTGGCCGCGGCTCATGTTGCCGTACTGGTCCAGCCGGGCGCCCTCCGCTGGAACCACGAACATGCCCGCCGGCAGGATGCCCCGGGCCCGGAGGTTCCGCTCCGACGCCTTGTCCACCCTCGGCCCTCCGAAGACCTGGGGAGCTACCCAGTCCTCCGGCGACTGCCCCTTCGAGGCATGGTCCTTTTCGTCCTTCACCCACAAGGCCGCCTCAAGCCGGCGTGAGGTGGCATGCAGGATGCGGATGGCGTTACGGGTGAACGGTGTCGGCCGGTCGAAGACCTGGTCGATTTCCCCGACCAGGGCCTGATTCGCCTGGTTCGCGGTGTGGTTCAAGGCGTCGGCCAACACTTTGTTCGGCAGGTCGCCACCGAGGCCCCGTAGAGACGCCACCGCATCATCGAGATCTCGGGCGGAGATACTGCCTCTCATCGCTCATCCACTCGCTGACGCTCCATGCAGTCCAGGACTTGGACCGCGCACGCTGTCAACGCAGCCTCAACAGCATCGATCGCCGCGGTTGCATCTTCACCGTTCGCTAGCGGCGGACGGCCGGGGAGCCGACACGGCGTCAGCGGGCACTTGGCCTGCTGCGCGGTAGGCGCTGGGATCAGTGGTTTCGGGGCGGGCGTACATCCGGCCAAGGCCAGCAGGGATGCCAGCACGCAGCCAGTTGCGAACAGCCTGGTCATTCTCTTTCAACTCCCGTAACGCCGCAGCATGGCGCGCGCCCTGGACCTCCAGGGCTTGGCCAAGCTGGCGGGTTTGCCGTTCGATCTCGGCGACGCGGCCGAGTTGGCGTTGCTGTTCAGCGAGGACGCCCGCCTGCAGGTCAATCAGTTGCTGGTTGCGGTCACGCTCCTGCGCCGCGACGTCAGCACGTTCCCGCTCTGCGGTCACTTGCAGGCTCAGGCGGTCCATCCGCCACATCATCCCCATCGCAACGAGCGCGACGATCAACCATGGAACCCACCTCATCACACACCCGCCAGCGCTGCGCGCGCCCATTCGAGACGCGCCACTCGATCCTCAGCACCGTTGTAGCCGCCGTTGATCTTCAGAGTGATCCGCTCGAATCGGCCTTGGTCAGCCAGGTCGTTTAAACCCCGCGACTTCCACCACCACCCCGCGGCGATTGCTGCCCAGGTCCGTTGCTCCAGCAGTTCCGGTTGCGCTACCAGTGGCAGCGCCAGGGCACGTGCAGCTTCGGTGTAGTTGTCGCGGCCGGTGATCATGATCAGGCCGCGGCCACGGTATCGATACCCATCGCCCGTATCCGGCGACCCGTTGCCCATCCGGTTTGCGTAGACGCGGTTCGCGATGTGCTCGGGCTGGCGGGCGTACTGCTTCGCCTCTGCCGGCGTGAACCGCTTCGGCCAGGTCGCGAGCAGGCCCTCGGCGGAGTAATTCAGGTTCTCGACCACGCGCTTGAGGCTCTGGCATTCGTGCCCGACTTGGGCCAGGAACATCGCCACCCGCTCAGCCGTGTTGATCTCAAACCGAGCCATGGAGCCGTTGATGTGGTCGACCCAGAGGCCGGCAGTAGAAGCACCGCAGCCGGTAGCGCGGTCGAGTTGATCTGCGGTGATCTTCATTCGCCAGCCCCCCGACGCGGAAACTTCCAGTCGGCGATCCGATCAGCGAACTCGGCGATCTTCTTCACCCCTAGGAAGCCGGTGAACACCCCAGCAGCGGTAGCCATGTTCTGTGGCAGGCCGAACCACTCAAGGACCGGAATCAGGCCCAAGGTAATCAAGGTGCAGAGCGTTGCCTCGAGCAGCGCCTGGCGCCGCGTTCCACCGCCATAGATCACCCGGGTCAGCGCGACCACAAAGGACAGGCCGGCGGCGTACAACTGCGGATAGTGCGCAGACAGCCACGCAAGCAGCGCAGCCCACGTGATGGGGTCTTTGTCGGGCATTTTCATGGTCTCGGATCCCCTCGGCGGGGCGGAAATGAAAAACCCCGCGTGAGGCGGGGTCTGTGAGTAGGTGCGGGCAGGGCTTTTCAAGGGTCCGCACTCCCCGCAGCGCCGAGCGCCGCCCGCAAGAATAAATACCACTTTTCTGTTGTATCACCACAAATTTGTTGTATGATGAACCCATCCAAACAACAGAGACGAGGTGATGAAGTTCAGCGAATTCAGACGACCCGCAAGGCGATCATCAAGCAACTGGGGCTCTAACGAGCCCCCTCGCCTGCTCGCTGAACGATCACCCCGAAGGAGTGACCATGTACGACTATGCAATTCGATTCGAACAGGACGACAGCGCGCCTGGCGTCGCCGTTTTTTGCCGAGACTTGCCGGAGCTGAACAGCTTCGGCGATGACCGCGAACACGCAATCCGCGAGGCGCTGGACGCCATCGAGACGACCCTGTCGCTCTACGTTGATGCGCGCAAGCCGATCCCGGAAGCAACTGCGCCGGAGGAAGGCGAGCACGTCGTCCATCTTCCGGCCGTCACCGTGGCAAAGATCGCGCTGTGGAACGAGATGATGAAGCGCGGAATGCGCAAGTCCGACCTGTGCAAGCTCCTGGGCATCGCCCAGACCCAGGGTGACCGCCTGGTGGACTTCCTGCACAACACCAAGATGGAAGCGCTTGAACAGGCCCTTGCCGCCCTAGACACGAAGCTCAGCGTCCGCACCTATTACGGCAACCAGATGGTCAAGCTCCGGTACATCGCCAATACGGAGCGAGGTCGTGTGCTGGTTATCGGGGGAGACGCTGACCCGAAGGCTCTCCCCCGTCAGTACGAATGGCTGCAGGAACCACCCTGCAGGATCGAGGACACTGTCGACGATTTCGAAGTCGGCGCCAGGTACGCGATGTGGAACGTGGAGGAAGCGGTGAACGCGATCCAGTCACGCGGCTACTTCAGCTTCTGGCTGGAAACAACGTCAGGCCCCCGAAGCGCCACGCGCTGAAACGAAAAACCCCGGCTCGATGGCCGGGGTTTTTGCTTGTTGGGTCGTGCGGGTGCAACTGTGCACAATGGCAAAACGATACCCAAATGCTCTTCAAATCGTCAAGCGACCCGTTTCAGGCGCTCCCGCTGGGCCCAGTAGGCCGCCACGCGGTCGTGGTAGCGCTGATGGACACTGGGGCACTCCAGGATGTCCTCGCCCCACTCCTCCCGGTATGCCTCCCCGTACCGCTTCATCCTCGCCGCCCACCGCGCCAACTCCTGGTCCGACATCCCGCGCAGACGCTCCGCCAGGCGCTGCTGGTGATGCTCCCGGCGCTCGGCGTAGGCCTCGGCGCGCTGCACCGCCACCGCATCCCGGTCGACCTGCTGCCAGCGCCATCCAGAGCCCTTCCGGAACCCGCTCTGCTTCGCCACTACCTCGGCGACCGGCCTCAGCGCCTGGGCGTCGAGCTTGTCGATGTGGCGCGCCAGGCGCTCCCAGGTACTGGCGTAGTCCCGCGCCCAGTTGCCGGGGTCGATCCGGCAGCCGAGGCGCTCCTCGATGAAGAGGCAGACCTCGCCCGGGCGCAGTGTGTCGCGGCCATTGACGGCGCGCTTGTGCGAGTTGATCGCCGCCAGCGCCATCCAGTAAGCCCGCTCGCCCTGGCGCTGAGTCAGTTGGCCGAGGCCGGCGCCGATCCAGACCAGGCCGTGAGCGATCGCCACGTCGTCACCGGTGGCCAGCGGCGAGTACAGCGTGTGGCCGAAGTGCTGCAGCGGCTTCGGCAGCGAGCGGATGGCAGCCTGCACCAGGCCGGCGGCCAGCATGTGGGCGCTACGCCCATTGGTGTCCTTGCAGTCGGGGTGCGTCTCGTTGGCCACCCGGCCCTTCTTGCCCAGCGCGGCCTTGTCGGCCGCCACCGCCAGCACTGAGCTCCGACTCTCGTAGAAGGCGTCGTGCCAAGCCTGGCGCGCGCTGATCAGTCTCATTTCGACTCTCCCCTGTAGTTTCCTGTAGTCACTGCTCGCCCTCGAGGAGAGGGACGACTTTCACTCGCACGCCTGGCGTTTCGCCGTAGCGCTTCCCCACCACCGCCTTCACGACCTGGACGTCGTCCTTCCAGACAACGCCGTTCAGGCCGTCGTAGATCGCCTTGATCACGTTGTCCATGTCGGGCTTCTTGGTGGGGTACAGGCCGCCGGCCAGGGCCAGCGACTTCCGCTTTTTCGACATCGATTGAGGGATGCTCAGCGCGATGTCGAGCTCGACCAGTACCGGGCCCTCGAACAGCGCGCGACCCGCCATGGCCTGCTGTCCGCTGTGTGCGATCAGCCCCTCGTAGTTCGCCGTCTTCGCCGGAGTGAAAATCCTTGCGTGGGCGCCGACGCGACCGATGCGAGGCCTCCCCTTCCCCACCGGCTCGCCGGGTACGGTGAACATCACCGGGCGGAGGTCATGCATCACGGCGCACCTCCGGCGCTTTCCGGCGCATCTTGGCCAGCAGCAGTTCCCGCGCCTGGGCGCCACTGAGACCATCCAGCCCCTGGGCCTGCATCCGGTGGAGCAGTTGCTGCTCGGCAAGCTCATCGGCGCGCTGCAGCTCCGACTTCTGGCTGTCGAGGCCAATCGCCTTGGCGACCTTTCCGTCCAGCGGCTCACCAGCCTCGAGGCGTCGGACCACTACGGCATAGTTATGCTCGAACTCAGCGCGAAGTCGCTTGTCGCCGTACTGGGCCCGACGAAGCTCGAACAGGCCTGTGAGTTCGGCAGCCACCTTCACGACCTTGTGGCTGTAGCGCTGCTCCAAGGCTTCGTACCAGGCGCCCTCGGCGCTCGGCAAACCGTCGATCTTGCGGCACAGCCGCAGGAACTCCTTGAGGCTCGGAGGAAAGTCCTGATCCAGCACCATCCGCTGGAGGCCTCGGTCGACCTGCATGTCGCTCAGGTGCTTGATACCGGTCAGCCAGACTCGCTTGGCGAGCGTCTCCGCACGACGTTCCCCGTAGTGCTTCTCGTACCAAGCCGGATAGCTGGTTTTGAGGGTAGCGAACACGCGTTTCACCGCCCTGCGCGCCTGGGCGTCAAGTTCGACCAGATTCTCGATCTGCGGCTCACCAGTCGTCGTCGTGGAGGATGTCAACAGCGTTGCGCGAACGTCGTGCAGCGGGTCGCTGACGTGCTTGGGCGTTTCGTCCGTCGGTTTGCTCATGGCGGTGCTCCGCATGCGGTGCTGTTGCCATCCGGTGGCGCTCCAGCAAGAGTTCATCGAGAAAATTTCGGTAGTACAGGGGGGAGTCAGGCGGGGCGCCGAGCTTGGCTTCGGCGATCTCCATTGCCGCGAGCATCTGTTCCGCGGTGACACCGCGCTCGACCCAAGAGGCGAACAGCGGCATGGTCCTGGCGGTCTGCACCGCGTGGATCTGGAATCCGCGCTCGCGGATGAAGAACTGGCACCACTGTCCCGCAGTGGCCGGATCGACTGGGCATTCGCGCACGCACGCGTTAGGTACGGTACGGTTATTACCGGATACCGGAAGTAGGTTGCTGCTCGGCACCTGCTCAAGAAATAACCCGGTTGTAGCTTGCCCTTTCGAATCACTAGAACCCCCGTATTCACTGGGGTCAGGCTGACTCTTTGGAGGTTGCTGCTCTGGTTGTAGCTTGGTTGTAGCTTGGTTGTAGCTCTTTTGGTCGGACTGGTCCCGGCGCGCGTGGGGGAACTCAAAAACGAGCGGTCCGATGACCTTAATGGCCCCAAGCTTCTCTAGGCGACGAACCGCTGAGCGCCCCTGCTCACGTGTATACGGTTTCGGTTTCGCGCGGCCAGGTATCGGGTCCACAACGAACCCTTCGCGCAGCACGATTTCGTTGATGAGCGTCTTTTGCCCAGCAATACCAGTGGCGAAGTCCATACGGCGCTTCAAGGCCACATAGAGCTTCAGGAGCTCTGCCGGCTCACCAGCAAGAATCTCCCACTCCGCATCGTTGAGTAGAACAGCGGTCATCTTCGGGCAACCAACAACCTATGGCACACTCCGGCCACAGGCGATCCCAATCGGAGTACAGCAGCAGTGGACGATGAAACCGATCTGCACATCCAACTCGCATACGATGTCGCATCGAGTGCCCTGGAGGAAGCCAATGCCGCCAACGACCTGCTGGTGATCCTGCTCCAGGCCGTTATGGCTACGCAGCCTGAAGCCACGAACCGGTTCCACCAGGCTGTGCACGACGCGCTGAACTCGACAGAACTCATTCGCAGCGACGCCTTCGAGAACAATGCTCGCCGGCTATGCGGGCTCATCGACGGCTCCTGCCCCACTCCATACTTCAACTCGCTGTTTCCGCGCAGTAGTGGAGCGCCGAACCAGCCCAAACGACCCACCCTCAAGGTCGTCCAGAAGTTGGAACCGAAGCCGAAGTAGCCACCAATACGCATCAGCAGTTGATGCGGCTCGTCGAAGAGCGCATCCCACTCCTCGTCGTTGATCTGGAAGGACGGCACGGATCACCCTTCGCCCGCCAGAACCGACTTGGCCATGCGGCTGAGCGTGGTGCATTTCGCCGCAGTGGAGTCCAGGGCGTTGATCAGGTCTGGAAGGAACTGGCCATCCCGCGCATCGAGGACCATGTCGTCGAAGACCCTGGTGCCGACGCCGGCGACATCACCGAGGCGACGCATCAGCGCGCCGAACACCTTCATGGCGTCCATGCCCTCGGCCACGACCGGGCGCACCGGGAGCAGCCCGTATCGGCCGGACAACTCCAGCAGCGCGCGTTCGCGCCAGGGTTGCTCCAGTGCCTGTACCCAGGACTCTTCAATCCAGGCTGGGATCTCGACGTCGCCGTCGAGCCAGCGTTCCACCCGCTTGCTCCAGTTCTTGTAGATCCGGGCGTAGTCGACGTGACTGGTGGCCGCCCCTTCCAGGGCCTTCAGGTCCGGGTAATCCTTGGCCCGGCAGCGTTCCGGCGCCCGCAGGTTCAGTTCGATGTTCAAGCGTTCGGCGAACCCGTCCTGCGACATGCTGGTCCGGGCGATCATGTCCTCGGCGATGGCGATCAGCACGGCATCGCGGGTTTCGTGTCGAGGATTCGACGTATGCATGGTGGCCCTCCTGGGCGACGATGGTTCGGCTCAGGGGCGATCAACTGGCCAGGCGCTCGGCGCCGGCCTCAGGTTCAGGGAAAACGTCCTCCAGGCTAAAGCTGGAGCCGCCGGCGTTTAACGCCGCGACAATACGACGGCACAGGTTCAACTCAGGAGTCCGTCGACCGGTCTCGTAGTGGGTAATTGCTCCCTGAGTGAGACCAACGCTTTTCGCTAGTTCGGTCTGGGTCAGGCCCGCCTGCTTGCGGGCGGCTTTCAAGGCGCTCATGGCTGCCCTCCGCTGGTGATCTTTTTTAAAAATACGTTTTGTATTTGAAAGAGGCAAGGATAAATACATGCCGTGCGTTGCACGAAATAATACGGGCTGTAGCATTTCGTCCATGAACGACTGGATTAAAGCCGTGCGCAGCGCCATGGCACAGCAGGGCATCACTCAGGACCAACTGGCGGAGCGCATTGGGAAGACGCAGGGCGCCGTCGGCCATTGGTTGAATGGACGGCGTGAGCCAGGCTTAGCGGATATCAATCAGATGCTTACCGTGCTAGGGCTTCCGCCGCTCGGCATTCAGATGCCCCAGGAGCGCTTGCAAAACGTAGAGATGGCCCTACAGCCATCGCGCGCGCCGCAGACTTACCCACTGATCAGTTGGGTTGCTGCTGGCCAGCGCGCATACTCGCCAGACAACTTCGCCCCAGGCAGTGCTGAGGATTGGCTGCCCTCAACAGAGAATGCCGGCCCGCACGGTTACTGGCTGATCGTTAAGGGGCCGTCGATGACCTCGATCACCGGGCCGAGCTTCCCAGATGGCACGCCGATCCTGATCAAACCGGAAGGGTTCGACCTGGTCAGTGGAAAGTTCTATATCGCCCGACACCGAGATGGTGAGAGCACCTTCAAACAATACATCTACGACGCCGGGCGTGAGTACCTAGTGCCGCTCAATCCAAAGTTCGAACAGCTTGAGATGGACGATGCTTGGGACGTGATTGGGCGCGTCATCGACTCGAAAGCGCCAAGAGGTGTCCTGTAGCTCTGACTGCTCATGGGGAGCGCACCGATACAGCTAGTTGCATGAAGCCCGCGTTGTGCGGGCTTTTCTCTTCCTGCTTGCGGAAAAGTCTTACTCGAAATACTGTATATTCATACAGCAAAGGAGAGCACGCATGGCCCGCAAAGCGCTCGTGCAACACACCCCTTCCCCTTATGAGCTACTCGCCCTGCGGATCCAGACGCAATTGCTGACGCCGCGCGCGCAACTGGAGCGCCGGTCGGTCATCTCGCGCATGCCGGGCGAACCAGAGGACGCCTGGTTGCAGTTGCTCGACGAGCTGGCCCAGGAAGATTCGCTGACGATCACGCATCGCCTGGATGGGTCCGTCGAGCTAGCCTGGCCACACCCTGCCACCGACTGGTAATCGCCCCTCCCTAGAAGAGCCCGCCTCGCGCGGGCTTTTTCATGCCTGAAGAAAAATAAAATACAAAGCGTATTGACGATTACAAATACGTTTTGTATTTTTGAACCACGCCCAACGACGAACCACCGGGCCAGGCCACCGAGCCGCGCTCTTTCACAACCCGCGCCATGAACAGCTAGCCGCAATGCGGCGAGGCAGCCCCGGCCATCACCCGTGGGGCGACAGAAAGTCGGGTGAGCAACATCAACAGCAGAACGCATCGCCTCTGCGGCGACCGGCGATCAGATAGGTGCTGAGGCAACACCTACCAACGCGATGGCGACCCTTGCTCAGGGCGACCAGAGACGGCTGATCGAGGGCGAAATGCCCGAACCGTGTGAACGACCCGCATGCGATGCGTCCCGCCACCCCGGCGGTAATGGGCAAGAATCTGGCTGCGCCGCGCGGCGATCGGCGCTGCAGTCAGGGGAATGACAGCAATGAGCAACACCCGCGGGTTGTAGAAGCCCAGTAGGCGAATGCGGGAGCAACACCGATTTCCTTGATGCCCTTCCACCGAGGGGCATCCGGGAAACCACAGCAGAAGGAAACATCCATGAGTTTCAAGAAAGGCCAGTCCGTGATCCTGACCAACCCGCGGGGCGAGGAGAAGAGCGGTAAATTCCTGCGAATCGAGAACCTGGGGCACCGCCGCGGTGGCGGTGAGTATTTAGTGGTCGAGATCGCCGGTAAGGAACTGAAAGCTCGAGCCAGCAAGGTCAAGGCCGCCTGAACCAAAAGCCCGCCGCAGGGCGGGCATCTCTCAGGTGCCAGTAATGGACGTCTTCAACATTTCACTTGAACTGGGATGCGTACTCAAGCAGTTCCTGGTTCAACTCGTCCGCGTTTGGAGCGTAATGAGCCTCGCGATGACAGTTGGGACACAAGGCGACGCAAGTCCAAGGCCTGTCGCTGCTATCCACGCCCAGAATGTGGTGAATATCCAGAAAGCTTGAGAAGTCTCGCCTAGCTCCGCAGCTCTGTCGCTCACAGCACCCATTCGCCCGATCGTGCACCTTTCGACGAACCTTTGGATCCCGTCGTATCGCAGAACGGATAATGGAGATCCGTGTCCCTTTATCTCGTCCGTACATCCAGGTGCCGGAGACCGGACAATCATCAAAAGTATCATCAACACCTTCGATCAACGCCGGCAACCCTACCAGGTCAAGCACTCCAGGCCACGTCCATAGAACATCTGCCACGTTATGAGCAGCAGGACGTCTATCATCCTGCAACCAGACTGTCGGACTCGAGCCATTCCGTGCGTGGTTCTTTTTCAACCGACCCAACTGGCCAGCTCGGAGCAACTCATCGCTGACCTCGCTTTGGCGTTTCCAAATAGGAGTAATAGCTTCGACCGGTACCAGTGCGGCATAGACGATGAAGCTGCCATCACGCTGGACTATGAGGTTATGGGTGATTCCATGCTGCCGATCTCGGTCAACGATGTATGCCAGGGTTGCATCCCAGCCACCTGGCCGCAGACGGGCCTGGAGTTGTGCTGCGGAGAACAGGCGCTCATTGGCATTTCGCCCCTCCCGCCGCCAGCACAAGCGAACTCTCATTCTGAGGCGTTCACCATCAGGAGAGATAGCGGACACCAACTGCTGAACTGCGGTGCCGGTCTGGATGCGCTGGTCCTCGCTCACGACAAAGCCACGCGAGCTTAAAAACGGGGCAATCGCATCTCTGGAGATCTGTTCCGCAAAAAGACTTTCAGACCCACGAAACTCGCGCGCAGCTCCTTTTGCCACGGTATGTCTCCCTGACCATTACGAGTAGTTATGGTGGTGGTTTCGGTGCCACTCGAAGTAAGGAACGGCATCCTCTTTCCAGGCGAGGCACTTCCTGCCAACGAGGCTGGATACAACACCCTGAATCGACGGAACGATTTTCAGCGCCGGCCCCTGCTGGATCGTACCGGTACTGTCTATGAATACGTAGCCGTTTTCGAATAGGCGATCACAACCCAGGAGGCAGACCGGCATGACGTTGGCGAGGTCTTTCTTCATCCCCGGTGGGCACGAGTGACGCTTGCGAATGTGCCCGATTACCAGCAGGTCCACCGGCAGGTCCCGGCCACACAACGCACAGCATTCCGAAGCCTTATTGCTGAGCAGGATGGTTCGCAACAACGCCTGCTCTTTTCGGCGCTTGACCGCCGCGGGCACATCGAGTTCATCGCCGAGATGCTTGAACGCCTCCTTCGCTGCCTCGACATCACGGACCGAGGTGAGCACGCTTCCCGTGCTGGACTCCAGTCCAAGCTCCTCGATGATCCTCGCGCTCAACTCTGGATAGTGGACCGTGAAACTCTGCACGATGTTGGCCGGGTTGTAGCCCGCGACCTGGTTGTAGTCGAGGATACTGATCTGGATGGGCTCCAGGTCGGTGAGAAAATAGACGAACTCCCAAGGCTGCTCCCCTGGGGGAGTTTCCCAAAGCTGTCTGGCCAGTTCGGGCAGGCGCTTCTTGTACGCAATCGTCCCTCGGCGGAAGAACTCTTTTTTCCGATAGAACAGCGCGACATCGCCGACATCCATCTGGTGCCATTTCTTCTCGTTGACCGCCTTCTTGCCCTGAGTGACGCCCCAGACGGCGACAGCTTCGGGAAAGGTACGCTTGAAGTCTGCCCGATCATCCTCATCCAGATACGGAAGGATCCGGCTGGTTTCCACCAGCCTGTCGATGGTATTGAGGTAATGATCGTAAGCGTCGTTGCTGGAGCATGGCTGTAATACGAGTTGCATGTCGTCCCTTACAGTTCGGTGTATTTCTTCGCATTCCCCCTGGCCTTGTGCGCAGGGTACTTAGCCTCATTCTTGGCCAGCTTGTTGAGGATCGCCTCCTGGAGATCGATACCCAGATTGTCCGCGAGCTCGATCAGGTAGGCCGCCACATCCGCGACCTCATCGGCGATCTCTTCCTTGGCCTGCACGACATAGGCTTCACTCTCTTCCATGGTCTTCCACTGGAAGTGCTCGAGGAGTTCACTGGCCTCGAGACTGATGGATATAGCCAGATTCTTCGGATTGTGGAACTGCATCCAGTCACGTTCGTCCCTGAACTGCCTGATGCGCTCCTGAATGAGCTTCAAATCCACGTGAGAACTCCTATTTTCTGCCTGAACGCATAGTAGCGCCAATCAGACCCGATGCCCCAGCGCTGCAGCCCTCGCAAGCCGGAAAGACCACCCCATCCTTCCCTCCTCTGGAGACACTCCCATGAAGAAGCACGCCAACCCGGCGGCAACCGTTGCTGCCTGGAATTCCGCATACCCCGTCGGCACCGAGGTCGACTACCGATTCCATCGCGGCGCGGCGCCGAAGCGCACCCGTACCACTACTGAAGCCCAGATCCTCGGCGGACACACCGCTGTCGTCTGGCTCGCGGGCGTGTCCGGTTGCGTTGCCTTATCCCACTGCGAGCCGGCCTGAACGTGGCGTGCAGAAACTTCCCCAGCGACAAAGACGAGCAGTGGGACCACGCTGAAAGCGGGTTCGCCCCCAAATTCTGTTTTGCCAATGCTTGATTTGGGACTATCTGGTAGGGGCCTCGAACGAATCTCGATAGGACTTGAAAGCCTCTATCGCATGCTCATTTCTATTATTTCCGTCAGAGTCATCGACCATCCTTTCCTCTGGCGTCTTGCCTCCATAGTAGTCTTCGAACCAACTGAAGTACTGCAACCTGATAGAGCCAGGGTGAAACTTACTATCAAGCGCCTTCCACCAAGTCAAACAGGCTGGGCAAGGTGGAAGCTCCGTGAAGCATATAATTGTTCGGACTCCTCGCGCATAGAGTTCTTTTCCGATAGGGCCGGGAGAATTCTGCATCCCAAGTATCATTATATTGGTAAGCGGAGGCTCCCAATTGGCCCTAACACATCGCTCCAAGGCAACCCGCTCGCTGTGGAGCCCAGCTGATCCAGCAGGGGTGCTTGAAGCCTTATGGTCTTTTCCAATTCGCGCATTGTTATTATCAAGCAACCTTATTGCGCCGAAACATTTTCCCAACCTAATATCACCCGACCTTCCACGACCTTTTCGTGCTTTATAAGCGACAACATCAACCCCACGAAAATCAACGCCCTCAACATCGAGCGGCTCGAAGCTAATCGCCATATCGACAACCTCCCTGTTGTGCTCGCAACTATATATACGCACCAACTCAGGGATTCATTGTAGTCATACTCAAGACCACCCATAGAACAAAAAACCAGCAGCATAATTCTCATTTGAAATAAATCCCTTTCCCCCTCCCGCTTGCAGTTTCCAATGCGGGCGACCGACCTCTACCACCGCGATCCGAGATAGATCGGTTGCTCTCGAAATCCCTCGAACGGAGTTACGCCATGTTGATCTTGACCCGCCGCCACGGCCAAACCCTGCATATCGGCGACAACATCACCGTCACGGTCCTGGGCAGCCAAGGCGACCAGGTGCGCCTCGGCATCACCGCCCCGGACGACGTCGCCATTCACCGCTCCGAGATCTACCAGCAGATCGGCAACGTCCGTCCGGTGCCGCCGGCGGAACTGGTCGAAGCCTGGAACCGAGAGCACCCGGCGCCCGCGCTGATCGAGTACCGCCCGTACCGAGGGGCCGAACCACAGCGCACCCGCACCGTCGGCCGGGCCAGCGTGTCGCTTGGCGGGGCGGCGGTTATCTGGATCGAAGGCCAGTCGGCGCCGGTGGCGTTGCGAGCCTGCACCGCGATCTCCTGACTTCGGCGCCTGGCCCATTGCCGGGCGTTTAACCCACGGCGAGCGCCCGCCGGTCCAACGGCGCGCACAACGGAGGATCTCGATATGTAGCCCAGCCCCAACGGCAGATCGCCAACATGCGGTCGAGCCTGTACCCAACCGCTTTCACATAAGGCGGTGCATGTAAGTGGAGACAGGGCGCTTGGCGGCGCCCTTCTCTTTCCTGCTCCTGGCATAGCCAGGGCGTAGCGGGGAGTGATTTGAATGCGTAGGTCGATGCGCAATGGGACGTGGCTGACTCATGAGGATGGCTCAAGCAAATAAGCCAGCTCGATGCCGCCTAAGAAGCGCCTTACGCCGGAGATCGACACCGGCCAGATCACTCCCCGCTGCGCATGCAGCGTTCCCCCTCTTCGCCCGGCTCCGGCCGGGCTTTTTTCAACCTCCATTCGAGAGCACCCACCACTGCGCCCCACCGAGCACGACTGCCGTGTGCCTGGGTGCTGCCGAATGCAGGTGAACCACGGAGAGCATCCCGATGTGGACATACCGCGAGCGCCGCAACCGCGCGGCTTTCAGCAGCGCCCAACACGCCTGGGACTTCGCCAGAGACCCGCTCTGGGACCAGCCGGACCCGGAGCCCGACGACGAAGAGCAGGAGGATGACGATGGCCTGGGCGAATGAACGCGCCGAGGGCGTGATCGAGGAAGCGATCGTCGCAATGCGTCGTTCGGTGATCCCGCGCCACGACCAGTTGGTATGGCGCGGCCAAATCGAGATGGCCTACACGCTGGACGCCATCGGCACCCGGCAATACGACGACATGCGCCGCCGGCTCGACGCCGCAGCGGATGCGAGACAGCAAGAACTGAGGAGCATCGACCTATGACCACCCGCCCCGTTCGCTCGATCATCGACGACCAACTCGACGATATCGAAGAGTTTGCCGGAAAGAGCATCCGCCAGGCCGTCGAGTTGGCCAACCGTCACGGCTACAACAACCCGTTCTTCGCCGACATATGCGGCGACCTCTGCGTTCTGCGCTTCCGGCGCAGCTCCCGCCTTCACGCGACAACCACCCTCACCCTGAAATGAGACCAGCCCCATGACTGCAGCTCTCGCATCGGTCGGCGCGCTCGACCGCACCAAGTACCTTGGCGGCAGCGATGTCGCCGGCATCCTCGGCATCAGTCCCTGGCGCACTCCGTTGGACGTGTACCTAGATAAGGTCCAGCCGCGCACCGGTCCCGTCGACCCGGCGAAGCAGAAGATTTTCACCCGTGGCCAGCGGATGGAGCCCTACGTCATCGACCTGCTGGCCGAAGAGACCGGCCTGAAGATCGTCGGCCGCGGTAACCGCTACCGCGACCAGCAGCACGACTTCATGGCCGCCGAGATCGACGCCGAGGCCGCCAGCGGCGAAAACATCGAGATCAAGACGGTCAGCCCATTCAAGGCAAAGGACTGGGGTGAGGTTCAGACCGATGCCATTCCAGTCCACTACACCGCCCAGGCCATGCACGGCCTGATGGTCACCGGCCGCCAGGTCTGCATCTTCGGCGTGCTGATCGGCGGCGACGACTTCCGCGTGTACCGCGTCGAGCGGGACGACGAAACCATCGCGGCGATTCGCGAGAAGGAGATCGAGTTCTGGGGACGCATCCAGCGCCTGGATCCGCCCGAAGCAACCGCTGTCAGCGACATCCTCCGGCTGTTCGAACGTGATGCCGGAACCAGCATCGAGGCCGATGGCAAGGTCGTGGAGGTGTTCAACCGCCTGCGCGAACTGAAAGCCAAGGCCAAGGGCCTGGAGTACGAGATCGAGTCCGCAGAGGAGCGCATCAAGCTCTTCATGCAGGACCACGCCCAACTCACGATCAACGGCAAGTCGGTACTGACGTGGAAGTCCCAGACCACCAACCGCTTCGACCAATCCGCCTTCAAGGAAGCCCACCCCGCGCTGTTCGAGCAGTTCAAGAAGACCAGCGAATCCCGCGTTTTCCGCCTCAAGTAACCGGAGCCCAGCATGTCCGCAACCGCCCTGAAAGCCGCCGCGACCGGCAATGTCGCCAACAACGGTCAGCCGAAAACGCTGGCCCACCTGATGACTGACCCGAAGATCAAAGCCCAGATGGCCCTGGCGCTTCCGAAGCACATGACCGCCGACCGACTCGCGCGCATCGCGCTGACCGAGATCCGCAAAGTACCAGCCCTGGCGAAATGCAATCAGGAGAGTTTCCTCGGCGCCGTGATGCAATGCGCGCAGCTCGGCCTGGAACCGGGTAACGCTCTCGGCCATGCCTACCTGCTGCCGTTCGGCAACGGCAAGGCGAAAGATGGCCTGTCGAACGTCCAGTTGATCATCGGCTACCGCGGGATGATTGACCTTGCCCGGCGCTCCGGCCAGATCGTTTCGCTCACCGCGCGCACCGTGCACCAGAACGACCAGTTCAGCTATCGCTACGGCCTCGACGAAGACGTCCAGCACGTTCCGGGAGAAGGTGAACGCGGCGTCATGACCCACGTCTACGCGGTCGCCAAGTTGAAAGACGGCGGTGTGCAATTCGAGGTCATGAGCAAGGCCGACGTCGACAAAGTACGCGCCACCAGCAAGGCATCCGGAAACGGGCCTTGGGTCACCCACTACGAAGAGATGGCCAAGAAGACCGTCATCCGCCGGCTGTTCAAGTACCTGCCGGTCAGCATCGAGTTGCAGACCGCAGTCACCCTGGACGAACGCGCCGACGCTGGATTGGACCAGGACAACGCGTCCATCCTCACCGGCGAATACAGCGTTGTTGACGACCAGTCTCAGGACCAGGTCCCGGACGGCGTGAACACCGAGACGGGCGAAATCACCGAACCCGCCCCGGGCCAGCAGCCGGACACCAGCGACACCGGCACCGACGAGCTCAACCTCGAGTAACCGGCCATGCCCAGCCTCACTGTCCTTGAGCGGTACGGCCAGGTCGGGGAGTTCGCCGCGCTACTCGGCGCGGCCGAGCTCAACGCCGCTACGGACTGGGACGAGCAGTTCCTGGCCGACCTCCGCAGCAACTTCCAGCGCTACGGCGCCCACACCTACCTCAGCGACGCCCAACTCGAGCAGTTGGAGCGGATTGCCAACGAATAGGACCCTTCCCGATGAGCAACAACCCGCACTTCATGAACATGACCGCCGACACGCTCGGCAAAAGCTTGCTGCAGGGTCTGATCCAGGAAATCCGGATCATGCCGGACTGCTGGCAGAAGCTTCCCGAGGCCAAGCAGCAGGACATCATCGACCGACTGGAGCGCCAGGTACGGAATGCCGCCACCATCGCGGTCCACACCATTGCCGGCAGCGATCGCGACACGGTCTACGGCAAGCTCGAATCCTTCACCGCCAAGGACAAGGTGAAAGCGGTCTTCACCGTGAGCCCCAGCAGCCCGAACCAGGAGCAACTCTTTGGTGCTGTGCACCAGGACTGTCTGCTGATCATCGGCGGCGCCGCTGAGTTCCTCGACGGCATGAAGGACGTGAAGGCGGATCCGGACCAGAACCCGCTGGACCTGAATGGCGGCGACGGCGACATGGAAGACCCCGGCGCCTGGGGCGGTATGCAACCAGCAGACGACAGCGACGTCGTCGATGCCGAGTTCCAAGAGCTGCCGCAACTCACCGTCGAGCGCTTCGCCGGCCACACCCTGGGCGAGATCGCCATCGGCGTCGCCACCAAGAAGGACGTGTTCGACGCGGCCTGGCTGCAATCGCGCTTCGCTCTCACCACCGAGGAAGCCGAGCGCGTCGTTCTCCAGCTGCTGAACCAGGGCGTCATCGTGCTCGAGCAGGAGAACGAGGAATCCCGCGAGTTGAACACTTACCGCGTCGTCAAGAAGCCGGGGGATATCGCCCTCGACCTGGAGTGAGCCATGCGCATCACGAAACTCGAAATCACCAACTTCCAAGGGCTGCGTCATGCGGCCCTTGATGTTTCTGCGCCGGTGCTCCTGGTGGCCGGCCACAACGGCGCCGGCAAGAGTTCGCTGCTCGACGCCATCAGCCACGCCTTCACCGGCAAGCCCGGCCGCGTTGCGCAGAAGCAGCATATCGGCCAACTGATCACCGAGGGCGCCAAGAAGGGCGAGGCCCGTGTCGAGTGGCTGGACGAATCCGGCGAGGTGCAGGCCTGCGGCGTCGCGCTGCCCAGCGGCAAAGGCTCCCCGCTCGCCGACTCGCCGTTCCTGCCGTTCGTGCTCGACGCCAGCCGCTTCGCCGCCCTGGACGCCAAAGATCGCCGCCGGGTGCTGTTCGACCTGACCGGCGCCAGTGCCAGCCCGGCCGAGGTCTCCAAGCGCCTGGAGGCCAAGGGCATCGACCTGGCGCTGTTCGAGAAGGTGAAGCCCCTGCTCCGCTCCGGGTTCCCGGCCGCGGTTGAGCAAGCCAAGGCCTACGCCAGCGAATCGCGAGGCGCCTGGAAGGCGATCACCGGCGAGAACTACGGCAGCGAGAAGGCCGTCGACTGGGCGCCGGAGTTGCTGGCCACCGTGGTCACCGAAGACCAGGTCGCCGAGGCCGGTAAGAACCTGCAACTGCTCGAGGACGATCTGGCCGAGGCCCAGCAGGCCCTGGGCGCCAGCAAACAGGCCCGCCAGGCTGCCGACGGCCGTGCCCAACGCATCGCCCAGCTGCGCGAGCTCGCCGAACTGGAGCCGCGCCGCCGCAACAAGCTGACCACGGACCAGCAGAACCAAGACGAGTGGTCCGAGAAGGTCATGGCCGCCGAACTGGCGTCGGCCGGCAGCGTGCCGCACCAGCCGCTGACCTGCCCCCACTGCCAGGGCGCGGTCGACCTGCAGGCCGGGACCCTGGTGGTGCACCAGCCGCCGGAACAGATCGCCGACGCGGAAGCCGCCCGCCGGCTGTCGGAGTATCGCGGCTATCTGGCCAGCGCCCAGCGCGCCGTCGCGAACAGCCAGCGGGACCTGGACGAGTGCCTGGCCGCCGCCGAGCAGATCAAGGCCCTGGAAGCAGAGTCCGTCGAAGCGCCCAGCGCCGAGGCGATCGCCAACGGCGAGCAGGCCATCAACGAACTGCGACAGGCCCGCGACGCGAGCCGCGCGAAGCTGGTCGCCCTGCAGGAAGCCCTGGAAGCCGCTACCCAGCGCGAGGCCTCGATCGCGAAAGCGCGGGCCGCGCACCAGGACGTGGTGGCGTGGACCGGCATGGCCGACGCGCTGTCACCGACCGGCATTCCGGCGGAGATCCTCGCCGATGCCATCGGTCCGGTGAACGACACGCTGAAGCGCCTGGCAGGCACCGCCGGCTGGTCGCCCGTGCAGATCAGCTCCGACATCGACGTCACGTTCGGCGGCCGGCTGTACGGCCTGCTGTCCGAGTCGGAGCGCTGGCGGTGCGACACGACCATCGCTTTGGCCATCGCGACGATCTCCGGGCTACGCCTGGCGCTGCTGGATCGCTTCGACGTACTGGATGTCCCTGCCCGCACTCAGCAGGCGATGAAGCTGTTCCAGAGCCTGGCCGCCGGCGGCGAGATCGACACGCTGATCGTCGCCGGCACGCTCAAGGAACCGATGGCGAAGACGCCGAGTTGGCTACAGGCGGTCTGGATCGACGCCGGGCAACTCGGCGGCCAACAGCAACAGGCTGCGGCCTGACCCTCGATACAGCGCCCCACCCGGGGCGCTTTCTCTTTCAGCACGCACCGGAGTGGGTGTTCGACGCTGTGGGCGCATGGAGTCAGCACGGGCGGCGTGATCAGCTAAGAAAGTCTATGAGCTTCGATCCGAGCGGAGTAGTCCGTCCAGCGAGCATCCCTTCTCTGCTCATGGTCGCAGCAAGACTTTCGATACTTATAAGGCCGCGTTGATATAGGTCCTTCCATATAGCGTTTCGGATTTCTTCATGGCCTTTCAATTCTGGGATCCCGAGATCAACGACGCTCGTTAACCCGCCCATGTTCCAGTTCGGAATCGTGATGTCATGTTCAGCAAACCACTTAGTTGGGTTGTAGAAGAGTTTCAGAAGCTTGATGTGGGTAGGTGTGCAGACATCTACAAAGTTGAGGAAGAGCTGACGGTAGTCGTCAGGTGGACAGGTCGGTAAGGCAGAGTTTTTTATCGCATTCCGTAGCGCCTTGAGCTTCTCTTCCTCATGGTTGCGCAAGGTGATGGAGCAGACCTCAGAAACGGTGCTGATGAAGGCATCGTTTTCCTGTAGCCCATCAATGGTCACGACGCCTTTTTCCAGCAGGTCGTTGATAACCTCGCCGATTTGAACCATCGCCTCCGTTCTCCGCTTATTGAGCGGGGATTCCAGCACCGAGTTGAAGACCTCAGCAAGTGCTCCGCCGGCGACTGGGATCGCCCCCAAAGTCACTCGAGCCAGCCTATGAAACTTCTCTGAGTCTGGTTCGTTCGCAGGGTCAAACGCGTCAGTATCAATTTTGTCCACGAGTTCCCCCTTCCTTGATCCGGCCCTATGCCGGGCCACCCAACTCTAGCCCCAACGACATCATTGCGCCATCACGCATGGCGCAGTGCATCGTCACGTTCGCGAAAAGGAACCCGCCGTATGAGCAGTCAGGTCGACATCATCAAGCCCGAATCGCGCATCGTGGTCCAGTTCAGTTGCGGCGCGGCCTCTGCGGTCGCCGGCAAGCTGGCCCTGGCCCAGTACGGCGATACCCACGACGTCCAGTTCCTCAATGCCTACCTGGCCAACGAGCATCAGGACAACCGGCGCTTCCTTGCTGACTGCGAGGTCTGGACTGGCCGGAAAATCACGGTGCTGCGTGACGAAAAGTACGGCGCCGACGTGCTCAACGTCTTCCGCCGCGAGCGCTACATGAAGGGCCGTACCGGCGCGCCCTGCACCAAGCTGCTGAAGCGACGCCTGCTGGACGCCTGGAAGCGTCCCGGCGACGTGATGGTGCTCGGCTTCACGGCAGAAGAAGTACACCGCCTGGACGACTTCCGGGAGCGGAACCCCGACCGCCCGGTGATCGCGCCGCTGATTGAGCGCGGCCTGGGCAAGGAGGACTGCAAAGCCATCATCGCGCGCGCCGGCATCGAACTGCCGGCCATGTACCGCCAGGGCTACGAGAACGCGAACTGCATCGGCTGCGTGAAAGGCGGAGAAGGCTACTTCCGGGCGATCCGGGAGGACTTCCCCGAGCAGTTCGAAGCCCTGTGCATGGTGCAGGACGAGCTCGGCCCGGGTTCGTACCTCTTCCGCAACCGCCAGACCCAGGAACGCTACTCGCTCCGCGACCTTCCCTCCGGGCCGATCCGCCGCAACGAAGCCATTCCGGCGTGCAGCTTCTTCTGCGAGCTCGCCGAGGCCGACATCATCCATAAGGAGCCGGCATGAACTGGCATATCACCTACGGCTCGGTTTGCAGCGGCATCGAGGCCGCGAGCGTGGCCTGGCACATGCTGGGGTTTCGCGCCAGTTGGTTCGCAGAGATCGAACCCTTCCCGTCCGCCGTGCTGGCCCATCGCTGGCCGGCGGTACCCAACCTGGGCGACATGATCAAGCTCGCCCGCGAGGTGCTGCTGGGAATCATCGCTGCGCCGCTGATCCTGGTGGGCGGCACGCCGTGCCAGGACTTCTCCGTAGCCGGCATGCGCGCCGGCCTGGCCGGCGAGCGCGGCGCCCTGACAATGAAATTCGTGGAGCTCGCAGATGCAATTGACCATGTTCGACCAGACGGAGACGAGTGCGTCGTCGTCTGGGAAAACGTCCCCGGCGTCCTGTCCGACAAAGGCAACGCGTTCGGCAACTTCCTCGCAGCCCTGGTGGGCGAATCCGAAGCGCTGGAGCCGTCAGGGCCCCGATGGACGAACGCTGGTTGTGTGTATGGACCCCGCCGAGCAGCCGCATGGCGGGTTTTGGATGCCCAATATTTCGGACTGGCCCAACGACGCAAGCGTGTGTTCGTTGTCGCAAGTGCTCGAGCAGACTTCGATCCCGCAGCGGTACTTCTTGAGCGCGAGGGCCTGCGCAGGGATCATCCGCCGCGCCGAGGCGAGGGGCAAGACCTTGCCGGACACGCTCCTTTCGGCCCTGCGCTCCAGTGCGGTTGCGGATACCTCTTCGACCTGAGCCTTGGTCAGTGGGGCTGCCCGAACTGCGAGGGCGACGAAGGGCCGGCCGTCGAGGTGATGGCCGGCGTCCCTGCCTTCGGCGGCGAGAACCAGGGTGGCTCGCTGTTCCAGGCCGGCGCGCTGACCGCGCATGGCGTTCGGAACGACTTCGCATCCGAGACATTCTGCGTGGCGCCGACCTTGGCGGGAGGCGGGCGGAAATCCGGCGGCTACAGCCTGGACGATATCCCGACCGTCGCCGGCACGCTCCAATCGAACGGAAAGGCAGCCGGCAGCGCGACACAACAGGACGCCGAGTCCGGCCTGCTGGTCGTACATGGCACGCAAGATCCTGACGTCGTTCAAGATTGCGCCCACACGCTGGGCAGGAACCACGGCCAGGAAAATGCCGTATTCGACCCGAACCAGATCACCAGCGCGACAAACCGTAGCCAACCCACTCCCGGGCTGTGCCACACACTGCCGGCATCGAGTCAGCCACCCATTGCCTTCAGTTGCAAGGACTACGGTGCCGATGCCGGCGACGTTTCGCCAACGCTACGCGCCATGGGCCACGGTGAGAGCCACGCCAATGCCGGCGGCCAGGTCGCTATCGCATATCCACTGCTTGAGGTCGGCAAGCGGACAGGTAGAAGCACATTTGACCCGCGCGCCGGGCTGGGCGTCGGCGCGGAGAACGATCCGATGTTCACGCTGCAGGCCAGCGCGCAGCACGGCGTCTGCGTCACCGGCGACATCACCCACACCCTGAAAGCAGAAGGCTTCGACGCCAGCGAGGACGGAACTGGTCGCGGGCAGCCGATTGTCGCGGATGTAGCCCCCACGCTCCGATCAGGCAATTTCAGGAACCACAGCAACCCGGCCACCGAGGCTGACAGCCTGGTGGTTGCCTCGGCAGTGCGTCGCCTCACCCCCCGCGAGTGCGAGCGCCTACAGGGATTCCCCGACGACTACACCCTGATCCCCTGGGCGGCGTATCAGAAGGCAATGCGCGCCGCCGAGGCCAGCCTGCCGCGCACAGCGACGCAGGATGAAGTACTGCGTGCGCGGATCGCCGCACTGTACGCCTGCGACGTGAGCAAGGAAGCAGCCGACGAGTGCCCTGACGGCCCGCGCTACAAGGCGATCGGAAACTCGAAGGCGGTCCCCGTCGTGCGCTGGATCGGACGGCGCATTCAACAGCAACTGGAGAGAACCGCATGAACACCGAACAGTTCATTCGAAACGCGGCCGCGCGCGGGCTTTCCCGGCGCGCCACCCGGCTGGCGCTGGGCATCGGCCCATGGGTATTCCGCGAAATGCTGACCCTGATGCCGGACATCGAGTGGCCAGCACGCGGATGCTCAGCCGACCACCAGCGTGCGAACGAGCAGAAGCGCGGACGCTGCACACCGGTGAAGCCGCTGCACTGGTCGAGCGGCGATGCGAACCCCGGCAGCTTCCAGTCCGAGGGCACGGACAAGACCAGCCCCAACAACCACCCCACGGTCAAGCCGACCGAGCTGATGGGCTACCTGGTGCGCCTGGTGACCCCGGCCGGCGGTCTGACCATCGACCCCTACATGGGCAGCGGCAGCACCGGGAAGGCGGCGATCCTCAAAGGCTACCGGTTCGTCGGCATCGAGCGGGAAGCGCCGTTCCTGCCGATCGCCGAGGCGCGGATCAGCCATGCCTTCGCCAAGCGCGAGGCCGCCACTGCCCAGTCTGACCTGTTCGGAGGCCTGTGATGCCCGAGCTCACCCCCGTCCGCGATCTGGCGGACCTCGACACCCTTGACCCGGACCAGTGCGCGCTGGGCTACGCTGCGGCGCTGCGCGGCGAGCCGGCGGAGGAATGCCCAGACGGGCCGCGCTACAAGGCCATCGGGAACAGCAAAGCTATTCCCGTGGTGCGGTGGATTGGGCGGAGGCTGATGGTGCAGTTGGGATGATCAGTCAATCGGCGTGGCACCCCAGCTATACCGGGAGTAGAGATGAGGCCGGCAATCATCTGACTTCTTCTGCTTCTCCTTCACCGGCAGCAGGAATCTAGAGCCAATCGGGTACTTTTCCCTAAAGCTCTTATCGCACTCGATCACCAAGTCGACAGGATACTTACCCCCGGGCAATGGCCGGACCCTCACGCTACCGCGGCGCCGATCAAAGAACAGTTCTGCCTTGATGTATTCGTAGTCGCTCACCGCATCTCTCCTTGATCCGGCCCCATGCCGGGCCATCCGAACCTACCCCCTCCATGCCATTGCGCTATCGCAGGCTCAGTACGTCGTTTTTTTTGGCACCGTAATCCCTTTTCCAATCAATACCCCAAGGGCTCGCCATGCGATTGCCGCACCGAAGAAAGCGAAACCAAGACCAGGAACATACATGTAAAGGTTGACTTTCAAGTCCCCCTTCTGGAGCTCGATCGACATCGGGCCAGCGGTTCCGTGCTCAATGAGCAGGTACCCAAGAACGATGGATAGCGCAGCAACTGCAAAAGCTCCAACGGCAGTAAACAGGCTGATGTGAACGGTAGTTGGGCCATCGGACATTCGGATCTCCTTTTTCCAGAACCGGCAATTTGCCATCAACCAGATGGCGCGGATAGCCCTAAGGAGGGGAATATCTATGCCCGCTAAGAATTCCGTACACCAATTAAGCGCATCTACCTCGCCGGCCCTATTACCGGCCTGCCGGAGTTCAACTACCCGGCCTTCCACGCCGAAGCCGCGCGCCAGCCTGCGGCACCCAGGCCGGCTACATGCGCAAGGCCCTGGCGCAGCTGGTTACCTGCGACGCCATCGCGCTGTTGCCGGGCTGGCCAAGTTCACGCGGCGCCAATATCGAGCGCAGCCTGGCCTTTGAGATGGGGATGAAGGTCGTCATGGCCGCGGACATCGCCGCACCTATAGGGCGGGAGTCAGCCGCCACCCTCGTCTGTGCTTCCACCGCTAACTCCGGACTTAACCAAGCAAACGAGCTTGCGCATTCCGACATGGGTGCAAGGTCTTCCGGGCGCCACCCCCTCGATCATTCGGTTGAGATCGGCTCGTTCGAGCCCGTCAGCTAGAACCCCCTCGCGGTAGAGCTGCCGAATGTGCCCTTCGTGAAGCCACTTCTTGCTGGTCTCATTGAAGCAAATGCTCCGCCCAGGTCTTCGCTCCTGAATGAGCAGGCCTTGCTCGCCAGCCAACTCAAACACCCGCGCAACAAACCATTCCTCATCCATGTTCATCGCTCCAGCCGAAAGCCTGGAGTATAGGAGACCCTATGCCGGCAAATTGCTGCGCTCACAAGGAACGCCCCATCTTGTTCAGCGGGCCGATGGTCCGCGTCATCCTGGAGGGGCGGAAGACGGTCACCCGCCGTGCCATGAAGCCGCAACCAGTGCTCGACGGCCATTTCTGGACGTACGGCGCCGCCGGCAGATCACCGCCGAGGGATGGACGCCAGAGCACGACGACCAGCACAGCCACGGCCAGATGGCCCGCGCCGCCGCCTGCTACGCCCTGGCCGGCTCCAGCGCTCCGAACGATGGAACCGCCGCCCTGCTGGTGTCGCTGGCGTGGCCCTGGGATGAACAGTGGTGGAAGCCGAGCACCGCGCGACGCGACCTGATCAAGGCCGGTGCACTGATCCTGGCCGAGATCGAGCGCATCGACCGGGTAGCGGCGAGTCAGGGAGGGCCAAGCGATGCGTAGAGCACTGACTGCCCTCGCCATCATCGCCGCCCTCGGCCTGGCCGTGGTGGGGCTGGTGGAGATATTCCCGATCCTCCGCACGCTGGCGGCCTGGCAGACGGGGTGCTTCGGATGAAGCAGAAACCAGGCATCGCCCCCTCCCCAGCGAAGGCCCGCCGGATCAGGGGCACATGCCCGCCAAGGCTGGTCCCGTCACCGGTGAGCCGGTACATCCTACCTGAAATCATCCATGCCGCGGCCCAAAGGAAAGGGCTGCGGAAGCGTCCGGCTATAGGCCGGGAGAGGCATTACCTCATGGAAAACATTACATTCTTGACCCACGAGGAGGTGTGCGAACTGACTGGGGCGCGCACCAAGGCCAGGCAGATAGAGGTCCTGAAAAAGAATGGCATTCGCCACACTGTGAAGGCCAACGGCTGGCCGTGTGTCATCACCGCCAGCCTGCTGGCACCGGCCACGGCTGCGAAACCCGAGAAGACGGGCTGGACTCCAAGGAAAGCAGGATAAATGGGAAGACGGCCGACCAAACCGGGGAGCATTCCCCGGCTCCGCGAAAGACGCCGCGGAGACAAGATCTATTACTACTACGACCTCGGCGGCAAGCCACGCAAAGAACTGTCCCTCGGAACGGACTACGGCCTGGCGATCACTGAATACGCCCGCCTGGAGAGGGCGCGCACAGCCGATGCAAAGCTAGCGGAGACGCTCACGTTTCGCTATGTGGCTCAACGCTACTTCATCGACGTCGTGCCAACGAAAAGCCCTACAACGCAGAAGGACAACGCCCGCGAGCTCAAGCAAATGCTGGCGTTCTTCGATGATCCACCTGCAGCCATCGGGGATATCGAACCGAAGCACATCAAGCAGTACCTGATCTTCCGGCGGTCGGCGCCGGTTCGCGCAAATCGGGAAATCTCCCTTTTCTCGGCCATCTGGAACTACGCGCGCGAGATGGGCTACACCAAACTGGCCAACCCATGCTCAGGCGTGAAACGGAACAGAGAGCGCGGGCGTGATGTGTATGTCGAGGATGACCTCTATGCAGTGGTCTATGAGGCGGCAGATCAGGGACTGAAGGATGCCATGGACCTTTCTTACCTGACGGCCCAGCGCGTGGCCGACACCCTGAAGATGGATGAGCGCGATATCCGCGACGGCACTTTGGCAATTCGCCAAGGCAAGACGTTGGCGAAGCGTCGTATCGAGTTGATCGGGGAACTGAAGCTGCTGATCGACAGGATTATGGCCAGGAAGGCTGGATACCGCGTCCGCTCGACGCGCCTGGTCGTCATCGATGACGGCCAGCCGATGACCTATCACATGCTCAGAGGTCGTTTCGACAAGGCCCGGGAGGCAGCGGGGATCCCAAAATCGGCTTTCCAGTTCAGAGATCTGCGAGCCAAGGGAGGGACCGATACTGCCGAATCAAGTGGCGACATTCTGCAGGCGCGGGACCAGTTAGGTCACACGACGGTAACGATGACCGAGCACTACATCCGCGACCGGAAAGGCAAGAAAGTGAAGCCGACGAAGTAGAAGATTGCGGAAATGTTGGGGAATTGCGGAAAGAAATATGGAGGGATTTTCTTTACTGGAATCGGCTGAACGCCAGGAAACACGATGGTGCCCGGAGCCGGGGTCGAACCGGCACGGGGTTACCCCCGAGGGATTTTAAGTCCCTTGCGTCTACCGATTTCGCCATCCGGGCAGGATCTCGCTTCAAGTGAGCCGGCAACGGGAACCAAACCGGCATCCCAACCCGAGACCCACCCCAAACGGTAGATAAATCATTGTCTTACGTTACCCTAGCCGGCGCAACAGTTAATTTCCGTGGGCTCCGCCCAGGTTGCCGGGCGATTCCAGGGGAAGCACGATCCGGAAAGCGCTGCCGACTCCCGGCTGGCTACGTACCTCGATGGTGCCGCCGTGTTTCTGGACGATGCCGTAGGAGAGCGACAACCCCAGGCCGGTCCCCTTGCCTACCGGCTTGGTGGTGAAGAACGGATCGAAGATGCGCGGCAGGATCTCGGGGGAGATACCCTGCCCCGAGTCTTCCACCTCGATCCAGGCATGCTCCACGGTATGCCCCGTGCGAATCACGATGCGACCCCGCTCCGGCCCCATCGCCTGGGCCGCGTTCATCACCAGGTTCATCACCACCTGGTTGATCTGCGACGGCAGGCACTTCACCTCGGGCAGATCGCCGTATTCGCGGACCACGTCGGCCCGGTACTTCAGTTCGCTGGCGACGATATTGAGGGTCGACTCGATCCCCTGGTGCAGATCGGTCCACTGCCAGTCGTCCTCGGCGTCGACGCGGGAGAAGTTCTTCAGGTCCTGGACGATCTTGCGCACCCGCCCTATACCTTCCCTGGATTCGCGCAGCAACACGGCGACATCCTCCTTGACGAAGGCCAGTTCGACCCGCTCACCGAGCTGCTCCAGGCGTCTTGCCAGCGCCTCGTCGCGGATCGCGGGGCGAGCCTCTTCATAGGCTTCAAGTACCTCCAGCAAACGCCTGACGTGCTCCTCCAGGGTGGTGTAGTTGGAGGAAACGTAGCTGATGGGGTTATTGATCTCATGGGCGACGCCGGCGGCCAGGTGGCCGATCGAGGCAAGCTTCTCCGTCTGCACCAGTTGGCTTTCCAGTTCCTTGCGCTCGCCGATCTCTTTCTCCAGCGCCTCCTTGGCCTGGCCGACTTCCCGGGTGATCTCCTGGATGGCAGCCTCCATCCGGCTCATCTGCAACTGGAGGTGAGCCGTCACGTTCCACTTGGCGCTGAGATTGCCGGCCATCTGGCGGACCTCCTGTCCCTGCAAAGGCAGGCCGAGGAGCAGCAGGCGCTCTTCCGCAGCCCACGGCGCCAATAGCGGAAAATCGGCGGGAGGCGCATGCACCACGACCTGCAAGCGGGAGTCGAGACGCCAGAACCGCTCTAGAACGGGAATATCCGCGCCTACCGACGGCATCCCGAGAAACACCACGGCATACGGCGCATCGGCCTGGAGGGCCGAGCGTATCCGCCCCAATGCCTCCTCGGCGCTTCCCGCCGTATCCACCTGGTAGCCCCGCTCAGGCGCCACGGGAGGCGATTCGGCCCCTAGGGTTCCCTGCAACAACCCGCATACACGGTCTCGATCCGCCTGCCGCTCATCGATCACCAGCAAGCGCCGGTTCCTGATGGGTAACGTCTCCATGATCCGCACCTCCGCTCGCCCAGCCGCCGCGTGCATGCGCCCTCGTCCAGGCCAGACTCGGACTATGCTTGCCTGAAGTATTCAGGCAAAACTCACCCGGTGGACAGACACTCATGAACGATAGCGCACCTCCTTCCAACGAGACGGAGATCCGCTTCAGCGTGCTGCTGGTCGACGACGAGCCGCTGATCCTCAGCAGCCTGCGCCGGCTGCTACGAAACCAGCCCTACGACCTGTTGCTGGCGGAGAGCGGCGAACAGGCCCTGCAACTGCTGGAAAGCCGGCCCGTGGACCTGGTGGTGTCCGACGCCCGCATGCCGAACATGGACGGTGCTGCCCTGCTCGCGGAAATCCATCGCCGCTCCCCGGAAACCATTCGCATCCTGCTCACCGGCCATGCCGACCTGCCAACCATCGCCAAGGCCATCAATGAAGGGCGCATCCACCATTACCTGAGCAAGCCGTGGAACGACGACGAGTTGCTGCTGACCCTGCGCCAGTCGCTCGAATACCTGCATTCCGAGCGCGAGCGGCGGCGCCTGGAGCGACTTACCCAGGAGCAGAACGACCGCCTCCAGCAACTCAACGCCACGCTGGAAAAGCGCGTTCAGGCGCGCACCGCCGAACTGCAGCAGACCGCCGACATGCTCGACCTCGCCTATGAGGAGCTAAAGCGCAGCTACGTGGTCGGCACCGAAGTCTTCTCGCTGCTGGTCAACCAGCGCCTGCCCAAGGACAAGCAGACCAACCAGCAAATCATCGAACTGGTCCGCGCCTGCTGTGCCAGCGGCCTCGTCGACGAATCGGATGGTCGCGACCTGGCGATGGCCGCAGCGCTCTACAACATCGGCAAGCTGAGCTGGAACGACACCCTGCTCAGCTCGCCCTCGGACCTGCTCTATCACCACGACCGCGATCGTTTCCGCGGCTACCCGGAGCTCAGCGAGTCGCTGCTGATGTCGCTGGAACCGATGCAGGACGCCGCCCGCCTGATTCGCCATCACCAGGAGCACTGGGACGGCAGCGGCTATCCGGACCACCTCAAGGGCGAGGCCATTCCCCTGGGCTCGCGCCTCTTGAAGCTGGCGGTGGATTTCGTCGAGCTGCAGCGCGGACTGATCCTCGAACGGCGCATGAATCGCGACGAAGCACTGATGTACATCCGCAAATACGCCGGCCGGCTGTACGACCCCGAGCTGATCGAACCGTTCATCCAGGTCTGCGCGACGACCCTTGCCGATGTCACCCTGGCCGATCCGCAAGTCCGTGCCCATGGCACCCGCGACCTGGTTCCGGGCATGGTGCTGGCGCGCAACCTCACCGCCAACAACGGCATGCTGCTGCTCAACGCGGGCAAGGTCCTGAACCTGGCGCTGATCGAGAAGCTGATCGCCTTCGAAGCGATCGAAGGCGCACGCTACACGCTGTTCGTGCGCCTCCCGGAGTCGACGACCTAGGCGGCTCCCGTCAGATCTTGAAGCGCTCCACCGACGAGCGCATGGTCGCTGCAACCTCGTTCAGGCGCCTGGCGGTGGCGGCCATCTCGTGCATCGCCTGGGTGTTCTGCTGCGAACGCTGGGCGATGAGTTCCACGCGCTGGGCGATTTCATCACTGGCGCGCGACTGCTCGCGGATGGTCTGGGAAATCTCATCGACCACCGACGCGGCATGACGGGTTCCATCGAGGATCTCGTTGATCGACACCCCTGCCTGACGGGCGAACGACACCCCCTCGTTGACCCGGCTCACGCCGGCCTCCATGCTGTTGATCGCTTGCCCCGTGCTGGCGCGGATGCGCTCGATCATCGCGGTGATCTCCTGGGTCGACTGGGTGGTCCGCGCCGCCAGCCCGCGTACCTCGTCGGCGACCACGGCGAAACCGCGCCCGGCCTCTCCGGCCCGCGCCGCCTCGATGGCGGCGTTCAACGCCAGCAGGTTGGTCTGCTCGGCGATCCCCTTGATCACCTGGATGATCGAATGGATCTCGTCCGACGACTGGCCGAGAGCGGTGATGCTGGTGGAGGACTGGTTGACCACGTCGGCGATGCGGCTCATCCCTTCCACCACGTTGAGGATCACCTGCCCGCCACTGCTGGCCAGCTCCTCGGACTTGGCCGAGATCACCCTGGCGTTGTCGGCGTGGTCGGAAATCTGCGAGATATTGGTGATCATCTCTTCCATGCTCGCAGCCATGCTGGTGGCGCTGTCGGCCTGTTGGCTGGCGCCGTGGACGATCGACTGCGAGGTCTGGCCGATGGATTGGGAGGTGTCGTGGAGCTCTTCGCTTTCCTGGCGGATGATGGTGATCATCTGCCGCAGGTTCTCCTGCATCTCGCCCAACGCCCGCTGCAACTGGCCGGCCTCGTCATTGCTGTCGACGCCGATCGGCTCCTGCAGGTTGCCCTGGGCGATCACCCGGGCCGATGAGACCAGTTTGCGCAGCGGCTGCAGGACGGCGCGCAGCAACTGGCGACAGAGCTGTCCAAGGACCAGGCAGGCGACCAGGATGCCGCCCGCGAGCATCCAGGCGGAATAGCGCATGCTGTCTTCGCGCGCCCGGTTGGTCTGCTCGACGTGTTTCTCGATCAGGCTGCTGAGCGCTTCGTTGCGCCCTTCCAGCTCCTTGAAGGCCTGGACGAACTGCGGCAGCTCGGCCCGCGCCGCCACGGGATCGAGCAACGCCTTGCCGACGATGCTCTCGGCGGCGCCGATGTAGGCTTCCAGGTCGGGCCGCAACTCGACCAGCGCCTGGTGGATGGCGTCGTTGAGAGGCAGCCCCTGGTTCTGCTCGACCACCTTGCGAAACCACTGGCTGTGCTCCTGCAGGTCCTCGCGGACCTGCTCGGCCGCCGCGCCGTCGCCGGGCTGGACCACGAACGCCGCGAGGACGTCGGCGCGCAAGGCGTCGTGCATCATGTCGCCTTCCATGTGGTTGCGCAGCGCATTGACGCTCAGCTCGTTCTCCGACAGTGCCTTGCCCAACCGCAATTGCCCCCAGAAGCCGACCCCGCCGAGCAGCACCACAGCCACGATGCCGATGGCGCCCGAAGCGAGGATTCTCTGCCGAATGTTCATCCCTGGGCTCCTTTCCGTGCCGAGATATCGCTAAGGATAGTCAACCCCAGGCAAGGCGGGATTGCCCGAACGAAGAGCTATTCGGGCACGGAGCGGGGACGCCGGCCATTCTCAGGAAGCTGCCGGCCGCTCGCTCTGTTCGGCCGTCAACTGGAACTCTTCGCCCGCATAGTAGGCCCGCACCTTGGGGTCCATGACCGCCCGCCACAGCGGCGGGATCAGCGCCAGCACCACCATCCCGGCATAACCGCTGGGCATCTGCGGGCTATCGTCATAATGACGGAGGACCTGATAGGGGCGTTTGGCGAAGGCATGATGGTCGGAATGCCGTTGCAGATGGAACAGGACCAGGTTGGTGAAGACGAAGTTGCTGTTCCAGGAGTGGGTATGGTTGGTCCGCTCGTAGCGCCCGTCCTCGCCCTTTCGCCGATGCAGGCCGTAGTGCTCGACGTAGTTGATGATCTCCAGCAGGGTCACCGCGACGAACGCTTGGCCAAGGAAGAAAACCATCCCCAGCCAGCCGAACGCCCAACCGAAACCGACCAGCAACGCCAGGCTCAGCAGGTACCACCAGATCAGTTCGTTCTGCCAGCCGAACACCGGCAGGCCCTTCTTGCGCAGCCGCACCGCTTCAAGGCGCCAGGCGTTGAGGAAGTTGTACTTGTAGGCATGCGGCAGGAACTGGTAGACCGACTGGCCGAAACGCGCCGACGAAGCGTCCTCCGGCGTAGACACATGCACATGGTGGCCGCGCACATGCTCGACCTTGAACCCCGCGTAGCACACGGCGGCCAGCAGAATGCCGCCGGCAGCCTGCTCCAGCGCCGAGTCCTTGTGGATCAGCTCATGGGCGACGACGATCCCCACCGCTCCCATCACCGTGCCCATCGAGAGGATCCAGCCCAACCGGCCGAGCCAGCCCCACTCCTGGAAAGCGACGAACACGCCAGCGGCCCACACCAGCGTACCGATGAGCACCGGCACCGTGGCCAGGGTCAGCAATACGTAATAGCCCTGGCCGAGCAACTGCGGCGTCTGCGTTTCCTCGTCGGGGTTGGCCGGGTCGCGGCCGAACAGCATGTCCAGCAGCGGCCCGATGCCGAATACCGCAATCACCAGGGAAAATGCCCAGAAGGCCGGATGTGCGCTGTCCTGGGCCATCCAGTAGTTGAACGGCATGGACAACGCCAGCAGCAGCCAGAGCCAATAGGCGTACTTCTTGATGGCCAGCATGGTGCTGGGAGAGAAATTTTCAAACATCGTGCGCTCCAGTTTTTGTCCGACAATCCTACAATCGAACCATCACCGAGCCGGGCTGCCAGGTCACCATCACTAAAGGTTGGCCGCCTCCCCCGCCTTCACCCTGCTTGACCTGAATCAAAGGCCAAGTCCTCGCGGTTTTATGCCCATCGACTTTCTCGATATTCCATTTTCATCCGTACTTGCCGTCTCTCGCTGCCGGCCGCGCTGGACCGTGGATACCCGGCTTTCCTGGAGAAGCCGGGTATCCATCGCATCAGCCGATAGGAATCACCGGTTATTTCCCATTGATCTCATCGAGGCCGTCGCTAATATCGAATCCAATTTCCAAACAAGGAGCCTCACGATGTCTGACGCATTCCTCTCCTCCATCAAGAACCGCCGCACCATCTACGCCCTGGACAAGCAACTGCCCGTCTCCCAGGAGAAAATCGTCGAACTGGTCAAGGAGGCCGTCTCGCACAGCCCTTCCGCGTTCAACTCGCAGAGCTCGCGGGTGGTCGTCCTGTTCGGCGCCGAGCACGAGCAGTTCTGGAACATCGCCAAGGACGAGTTGAAGAAGATCGTTCCCGCCGACGCTTTCGCCGCCACCGAAACCAAGCTCAATTCCTTCGCCGCCGGTGCCGGCACCGTACTGTTCTTCGAAGACCAGACGGTAGTGCGCCAGCTTCAGGAGCAGTTCGCCCTCTACGCCGACAACTTCCCGGTGTGGTCGGAGCAGGCCAGCGGCATGGCCCAGTTCGCGGTCTGGACCGCCCTCGCCGAGCACAAGGTCGGCGCCAGCCTGCAGCACTACAACCCGCTGGTAGATGCGCAGACCCACAAGACCTGGAACCTGCCGGAAAGCTGGAAGCTGCGCGCACAGATGCCTTTCGGCGCCATCGCCGCTCCGGCGGGCGAGAAAGCCTTCATCGCCGAAAGCGAACGCTTCAAGGTCTTCGGCAACTGATCGGCCGAGATCGCCGTAGAAAAGCCCCGCCTCGTCGCGGGGCTTTTTCTTTCCCCCGCGCCTCAGCCGCGACGCACCGCCGGCCTCGGCAGGCGCACGCTCCAACCCTGCTGCATGCCCGCCGCGGCGAGCAGGATGGCAGCCACGCCAAGCCACTGGGCCAGGCTCAGGCGATGTTCGAAGACCAGCCAGTCCACCAGGATCGCCGCGACCGGATAGATGAAGGACAAGGCACCGGTCAGCGCCGTCGGCAATTTCTGAATGGCGCCGTAGAGCAGTACGTACATCAGCCCGGTATGGACGATTCCCAGGGTCGCCAGGCTGGCCCAGGGAGCAACGTGCCGGGGCAGTTCGGCAAGGTTCGCCAGCGGTGCGAGCATCAGCACGCCGGTGCCCACCTGGATCAAGGCGATAAGATGCGGCGGCGTGCCTTGCAGGCGCTTCACGATCAGCGCGGCAAAGGCATACAGCAGCGCGGCAGCGAGCGCCAGGAGGATACCGAACAGGTAGTCCCCGCGCGGGGCGTCGCTGTCGCCGTGGGCGCTGACGATCGCCAGCATGCCGGCGAACGAAAGCCCCAGCCAGCCCAGCTTGCGCGCCGTGACCTTCTCGCCGAGAAACACCGCGCCTAGCCCCACCAGCATGAACGGCTGGACGTTGTAGACCGCGGTACCGATGGCGATCGAAGCCCGTGAGTAGGATGCGAACAGCAATACCCAGTTGCCGACGATGAACACCCCGCTGAGGAGCGCCAGCAGGAACGCCTCGCGCCCCAGGCTGCCGCGGCGCAGGAAACCCAGCGCGGCACAGGCGACCAGCAGCGTGGCGAAACCGAATACGCAGCGCCAGAACACCACGTCCAGCACGGGCTGCCCGGAGAGCAGCACCAGCCAGCCAATGGTGCCGCAGATCAGCATGGCCGAAGTCATTTCCAGCGTACCGCGACGGATCGGATCGTTCATGGGCGCTCTCCCGCAAGACAGGCCTATGATTATCCAAAGTCGTCTTCCAGCCCTCCATCGCATTACTCAGGCAAAAACCCGTGACGACCTTTTTTATCAGGGCTATTTTGAAAAAAAACTTTCGAGGCCGACATGACCGACGACATCGACCAACGCCTGATCAACGCCCTCATGGCTGACTCGCGACTGTCCCTCAAGGCTCTCGCCCAGGTCAGCGGGCTATCGGCCCCGAGCGTCGCCGAACGCCTGCGCAAGCTGGAAGAACGCGGCGTGATCCGCGGCTACACCCTGGATGTCGACCCCCGCTGTTTCGGCTACCAGTTCCAGGCGATCGTGCGCATCCGCCCCCTGCCCGGCAGGCTGCACGAGGTCGAGCGACAGATCCAGGACATCGCCGAGTTCACCGAGTGCGACAAGGTCACCGGTGACGACTGCTTCATCGCCCGCCTCCAGGTTCGTTCGATGGAACAGCTCGACACGCTGCTGGACAGGATCAACGGCTACGCGGAAACCAACACCGCCATCGTCAAGAAGTCCCCGGTTAAACGCCGGCTCCCCCCGATGACCTGAGCGAGGCACTCCGCATGCCCACACCCGGCACGGGTTCCGTCCCGGAACTGCAACTCGTCCCGTTCCAGCTGGAACACTTCCCAATCCTGCAACGCTGGTTCGCCACGGAAAAGGAGCTGGTGCAATGGGCCGGCCCCGCCCTGCGGCATCCGCTGAGCCTCGAGCAGATGCATGAAGACCTCGCGGAAAGCCGCCGGCGACCGCCGCTGCGCCTGCTCTGGAGCGCTTGCCGGGATGACCAGGTCATCGGCCATTGCCAGTTGCTGTTCGACCGCCGCAACGGCGTCGTCCGCCTGGCTCGCATAGCCCTGGCGCCAAGCGCGCGCGGCCAGGGCCTGGGGCTGCCGATGCTGGAGGCGCTGCTCGCCGAGGCCTTCGCCGACGCCGACATCGAGCGCGTTGAATTGAACGTGTACGACTGGAACGCTGCCGCCCGTCATCTCTATCGACGCGCGGGGTTCCGCGAAGAAGGCTTGCGCCGCTCCGCCACCCGGGTCGGCCGGGAACGCTGGAATGTCGTTCTCATGGGGCTTTTGCGGCAAGAGTGGGCGGCGGGAGGCGCCGGCAACGACTGAGGCGCAGGCGGATGCTGCGCCTCATCCGGTACTACAGGTTGGAACGGAGCCGCCACAGTTCGGGGAAGAGGATGGTATCGAGCATGCTGCGCAGATACCCCACTCCCTCGGTTCCGCCCGTGCCGGGTTTGAAACCGATGATGCGCTCCACCGTGGTCACGTGACGGAAGCGCCACTGGCGGAACGAGTCCTCCAGGTCGATCAGTTTCTCCGCCAGCTGATACAGGTCCCAGTAGCGTTCCGGCGCCTGGTAGACCTGTCGCCACGCCGCCTCCACCGAGGCCTCGTAACAGGTGCCGGCCGCCGCGTCCCGGGCGAGCCGCTCCTGGCTTACCGGCAACCCCTGGGCGGCCATCAGGCGGATCGCTTCGTCGTATAGCGACGGCGTATGCAGGGCCTGCTCCAGGGCCGCCAGCAGCTCGGCACGGTGAGCATGGGGCTTGAGCAGGGTGGCGTTCTTGTTGCCGAGGATGAATTCGATCTCGCGGTACTGGTAGGACTGGAAACCGGAAGACTGGCCCAGGTACGGGCGGATGGTGTTGTACTCGGTCGGCGTCATGGTCGCCAGCACCGCCCAGGCGTGTACCAGCTGGTCGAAGATCCGCGAGACCCTGGCGAGCATTTTCAGCGCCGGACCGAGCTTGCCTGACTTGACGTGCTCCCGGGCGGCCCGCAGTTCGTGGAGCATCAGCTTCATCCATAGCTCCGAGGTCTGGTGCTGGATGATGAACAGCATTTCGTTGTGGTCGGGCGAAAGCGGGAACTGGGCGTCCAGGACCTTCTCCAGCTTCAGGTAATCGCCGTAGCTCATCGCATGGGTGAAGTCCAGGGCGGCGTTATGCCACTCAGCCTCTCCGTCCGTTTCTCCCTGGGTCTGGGAGTGAGGGCAAGGACACATGTGAATCTCCTGAATTCGGCGGCAGGCGTCGGAAGTCGATGAGCGACCTGCCGGCAACGTTGTCGGGGGTGGCTTCGACACGGTCGAAGCGCGCTCATTTTACGATGCGCCCATTCGAATATTCGTGCAAAGCATCCTTTCCTGCCCGTCCCCGATGAAATCTAATTCGACGGATCGATGGAAAAATCGAATTTCGGATCACTCGCGGGTCGTGGCCGAGAAAAGCCCGGATAGCGGATCCGTGACCATTAGGCCTCGTCCCGAGAGCCTGGATTTCGACCCGCCACTCCATCCAGCGAAGCGACACGAGGCTCGCCGTCGAACTCAGCCGGCGCGCCCGAACACCCTGTCCAGGTGCGCCTGGTAGGCAGCGACGGTAGCCGGGACGTCCGGGCGCTTCATCACATCCACCGCGAGGAACGTCGGCAGGCCGGACATGCCGAGGAACTGGTTGGCCTTGTGGAAGGGGAAATACACCGCATCCACGCCTTTCCCTTCGAAGAAGTCGCTCGGATCGTCGAACGCCTGCCGTGGTGCATTCCAGGTCGCCGAGATCATGTAGCGCTTGCCCTGCACCAGACCGCCGCTGCCATATTTCTGCGTGCTGTCGGAGCGGGTACGACCGTCGTTGGCATAGAGGCTGCCGTGTCCGGCCGTGAAGACTTCGTCGATGTAGCGCTTCACTGTCCATGGCGCGCCCATCCACCAGCCGGGCATCTGGTAGATCACCACGTCGGCCCAGAGGAACTTGTCCACCTCCGTCGGGATGTCATAGCCACCGTCGATGAGGGTCTGGCGCAGGTCGAAGCCACGGCGGTCCAGATGGGCCAGGGCGGTTTCGTGCAGGGTCTGGTTGAGGCGACCGTCGGAATGGGCGAAACGCTTTCCGCCGTTGAGCAGGAGAATGTTTTTCATGGTGTTCCGTACATGCTGGAACCGCAGCGGAGATGCCTGCCGATCCCGGGTTGAAGAGAGCGGCAGGTTAGATAGGCGCAGGGAACGGAAAAAGTCGTTCGGCGGTAAAACAGATTTGATCCGCACTCACGAATCGCCAGAAGAGCTGGGATGCGCGTCTTCATTGCGCCCCCACGCAGCCAGCCCTCGATGACCGGCACGAACTCTACCCGCAGCGAGCCATCACCAACGCAGTACGCACTGGCTCGCCAGCATTCGAACGCATGTGAGTACCCAGGATTGCAGCAACAGGCTGTGACGCGCTCGACTCAAACGCTCCTTCCTACGCGCGGGACGAACGCTCCTTGGGAATCCGCAAGGAGTAGATTAGGATTCTTCCCGCACTCGCCTTAAGTCATTGGCCCGTATAGATAAGGATATCTCATGAAAACCATCGCTCGGCGTCTGAGCCCCTTCGCGATCCTGCTCCCGGCAAGCCTGTTGTCAGCCTGCGCCTCCCTAGGCAACGCCGGACTCGGCGGCTCCCAGCAGAACCCCACCAACCAGCTCCTGAACATGATCGATGAGGCTACCCGCGAAGGTATGTCCGTGGTGCTGGTACCGGCACTCATGCCCAACAAGAGCGTGACGGACCTCTCCAGCTACTCGCATCGGGTCATATTCAAGAATAAGGACGTGCCCGGGATCGCCTACATGCAGGCCTTTGCCAACAACGACCTGGAGAAGATCAAGGAAGCCGTCTATCTGTGGGACTTCCTCGAGGTCAACATCGTCCCGCCGGGAACCTACCTGCTGTCCGGAGGGATCGACTACAAGATCGACAGCACCCTTGCCCAGATCAAGGCGCCAAAGGGGCAGCCGGCTGCCAGCCCACTTGGTTCGGTGAACCTGTCCGCCGTGCTGTATCGCCGGTTCGTGAAGGAGAACTACTGGCGCGACGCCTCCTATGCAGATAAAACCTACACACAGAATGTCTGCAGCGCCGTGCACATGGCCTCCGGCCAATGCGTGGGCTGGACCGAGCAGCAATACAGCCAGCGGGAAATGGTCTCGGATGCCGGTTGGGCCGAAGGCACGAAGATCGAGGACGTTCCCTCCATCAAGCTGCAAGCGCAGATACCCGACGCCTATGCCCCGCTGTCCTTCACCATTCAGCCTGGGCAGATCCTGCTCAGCGATCGGTTCCACTTGAAGACCCCGGCCGTGAGCTATGACAGGAAGACCTGCAAGGCCGTGGACACGCAAAACATCAAGTGCGCCTTGCAGGATATCCAGGTCTTCATGAGGCCAGCGCCCATGGAGCTGACGAAAAGGTTCATCGATCGCGAGCAGCCAAGGCTGGATGAAACGGGCCGCCAGGTGCTCGCGCGCATCCAGCCGATGAAAACCGAGATACTCGGCGAAGCAGGCATGGAAGACCTGACCTGGGGCCTGCCGGTTTCCTTGAAACGCAAGGCAAGATGAAACGGGCCCTCCGCCGAGCGCCTTCCGCTCGCGGTCGCCACAACGGTTGATCGATAGAGGCCCGGAAGGCAGGCGGCAGGACAGACCGGCTCGGCTGGTCATGTTCGATGACGACCAGCCGATGACCGACCCAGACCGGATCTTGCGTCCAGATGAAAGCCGCGCACGGGGCTGGATTGCAGGCAACGGCCGAAAACGTGACAGGTGCTGGGGTACTCCTCGGACACTCCGGGAAAGTAGCAATTACGGAGCGGTTATCGGGAAAGGGAGGCGGTTGCGAGACCGTAAAAGTATGAAAGCGTTATGGGGGCACCCCAAGGAACTTGCTTCAGCAATACCGGACAGGAAAGAAAAAAGCCCCGTAACTCACTGAGCTACGGGGCTTTCCTGTTGGAGGCTGAGGTCGGAATCGAACCGGCGTTCACGGATTTGCAATCCGGTGCATAACCACTCTGCTACTCAGCCTTTGAGCGAAGCGACATGCGTTTGGCATATCGCTGAAATTTCTTTCCTGGCGCGATTTTGAACTTATAACCCTTTGATTTCAAAAGATTTTTAGCTCACCCATCGCTGGAATGGACGCAATTATGGACGGATTCGCCGAGCTTGGCAAGCGCTCTACGAAAAAAACTTTGCAGATCAGGCTATTGCGTAGCACAAGCCGGGAGAAACGGGCCCAGACGTCCGCGAAATGGGCCCGCAGCGACCGGCAACCGAGGAGCGCGCCAGGATCCGACGCGCCCTGCCCCGGCGATCAGTTCGCCTCGGGGCTCGCTTCGGTTGCGGGCGCTTCAGGCGTCGGCGCCTCCGTGGCGGCCGGCGCTTCGCCACCCGCCTGTGCACGCTTGGCGCGCTTCTCGCGCATCTGCTCGCGCTGCCGGCGAGACGCCTGCCGCCGCGCATACACCGCCTGCTCGGCGGTTACCTTGCCGGCAACCTGGCCTTGCAGATCCAGTCGCGGCGCATCTTCCACCATACAACTCCAGTAGCGGCTGCCCTGGCACCAGGTGGCGATGGCCTGTTTCAGTTGTTCGGCGGTGATTCCCAGTAGTTCGAGGTGCTGCTGCGCATCCTGGAGAATACCCTGCTTGAGCGGAACCTTGGCCGCGGGACTTTTCGGAAACGCCAGCGGAAAATGCCGTTGCAGCCTCCAGATAGCCTCGACTCCCGGCTCGACGGCTTCACGTTTCTTCGCGCGTCCCGCGGAGCTTTTGGTTTGAGCCGGTTTCGCCTGCGCCGCCTGTGCGCGCAGACGGTCTCTCAGCTCGGCAAGTTGTTCAAAACCCATCGTTCGCTTCACTAGTGCTGGTTCATTTCTGCGAGAGATTACCCGATACATCCGCTCGCGGCACGCAAAACGGCAACCAGTCGGGCACTTTCATTGCGAATCGACGCTCGTAGGCATGAGCGGCTCTCCCCCGTTCAGCGCCCGAGCGAGCTCATCGAGCGTAGTCGGCTTGAACAGGACCCGGTCCATGCCGGCAGCCAGGCAACGCTCCAGCGCATCCTTCTCGGCGCTGGCGGTAAGCGCTATCACCAAGCAGCGACGCCGACCGCCAAGGGCCTCTTGCGACCGGATACGTCGCGCCAGCTCGTAGCCATCCATCCGCGGCATCATGCCGTCGGTAATCACGACATCGAAGTCTTCGCCCTGCCAACGTTCGAATGCTTCCTCGCCATCTTCCGTGGAGGTCACCCGGTGCCCAAGGCTTTCCAATTGCATGGTCAGGGTCAGCCGATTGAACGGATGGTCTTCCGCAAGCAAGATCGAGAGCGCCCTTGCCTCTTTCTGCTCCTCGACCTCGGCAACTCCGGAACGCGCTTCGCTGGACTCGCTGGGCGGAGGCCCGGTCAGCGGAAGATCGAACTCGACCGAGAAGCAGGAGCCGTTGCCCAGTTCGCTGCGCAGGCTGATCTGGCCGCCCATCAGGTGCACCAGGCGTCGGCTGATGTACAGCCCCAGGCCGCTGCCGGACGCCTGGCCAAGCGCAGGAGAGCCGACCTGCGAGAATGGCCGGAACAGCCTGGCCTGGTCCTCCTCCGAAATACCGAGGCCGGTGTCGCTTACCTCGAGCAGCAAATGAAGCCTCTCCGCCTCGCGCCGCCCCACCGCCCGCACCGTTACCCCTCCGCGCTCGGTGAACTTGATGGCATTGCCCAGCAGGTTGAACAACACCTGCTTGAAATGCAGGGGATCCACCAGCACCCAATGCTCGAGATCCCCGTCGAGTTCCAGTGCCAGGGAAAGATTCTTCTGCCGCGTCAGCCCACCAACCAACGGCAGGATTCCTCTGATCAACTCGCCAGGAAGCACTGGTTCGGGAGCTGAATCGAACCGACCGGATTCGATCCGCGACAAATCGAGAATATTGCCCAGCAGAAGCAGCAACCCCTGGGCCGCCTCCTGGGCAATGCTCAGCGAATCTAGGTCCAACACGCCCTTCTCGCCCTTTTTCAGCACCAGTTCCTGCAGGCCGATGACCGCATTCAATGGCGTGCGGATCTCGTGACTCATCGTCGAAAGAAACACGCTCTTGGCACGGTTGGCAGCGTCGGCTTGCTCTTCTGCCTGGCGGGTCTTGCGCACCTGGCGCATCAGGTAGAAACCCCAGATGAGGGAGATGGAAATCAGTACGCCGAACAATCCGCCGATCTGCAGAATCTTGCTCCGGTGATCGCGCCAGAAGTCCGCCCCTCCCTTGGCGAAGCGAGGCTCCCAGCGGTGGAGGATTTCCGCCACTTCTTCCGGAGCGATCGCCACCTGGGCCTTCTCCAGGATGCCCCGCAGCTCCGGCTGGTTCCTCGCCACGCCGATGCTGATCGGGATGGAGAGGTCATCGAGGATACCGACGACCTGGATCCGGTTGTCGAAATGCTGGGCGGACAGATAGCGACCGGTATAGTCGCTGCTGATGGCGGCCTCGCTCTGGCCGGCGTCTACGCTGCGCATGGCGGCGAGGAAGGTCGGATAGACCTGGAGCTTGATCTCCGGGTGCTCGCGTCGAATGAAGTCGTTGAGAAAGTAGCCAATCGTCGTCGCCAATCGCTTGCCCGCCAGGTCCGCGAGGCCATGGACACGCCCCACCCTTTCATACCGGCCACCCTGGCGGGCGCCCATCAGCACCGTGGTGCTGCGTAGATAGGGCGTCAGCACTTCGAGGCCGGAATCGAAGCGCTCCGACGAAGGCATGGTCGGCGTAACCAATGCCTCCCCCGCATCCAGTCGGCTTTTCGTCTCGACGAAGTTGCGTGCTCCAGTGAAGGAAAACCGCAGGCCACTGCGCTTGCCGATCAGGTCCAGATAGTCACGCCCGATACCACTCAGCCTCCCCTCGTTATCCAGTTGCCCGAGCGCGCCAAGGGAATGGTTGATCACCACCGGCACGACCGGGTGCGCGGAGAGCCAACGCTGCTCCGCCGGCGACAGCGTCACCCGGGGCTCGTCGAAGCGCAGGCGCCGCCCGGCGCTCCAGCTGCGCAACAGTTCGTCGCCGTAGCGCCCGCTAATATGCGGCAGGGCGCGATCGATGAGCGCGAGCAGAGGTTCGTCACCTGGCCGGAGCAGGAAACGGAAACCCTGGCTGTCGATGGGTGCGAAGTTCTCGATGCGCAAGTTCAGCAGGTAATGGGTCTGGATGAGGTAGTGCGTGGAAACTGCGTCCCCCAGCACGCCATCGACATCCCCCATGCTCAGCGCTTCCAGGGCAAGCTGCGGCGAGTCGAACCAGATGATCCTGCTGTGCGGATAGGCAGCCTTGATACGTTCGGCGGGAAGATAGCCCTTGACCGTGGCCAGCCAGGACTCCGCCTGCGAATCGAACGGGGCACCGCTGGAAGACACCAGTACCGGCCGGTCGGAAAGATACGCAGCGGATGCCAGCAAGCCGTGTTGTCGGGCCTCGACCTCGCTACCGACGCCAAGCAGGTCGATCTCCCCTTGCGACAACGCGTCGATTGCCGCCTGCCGCGACGGAAAGTCCCTGACGCGCAACGGCCGCTCGAACACCAGGGCCAGGTAATCGGCCGTGAAGCCCTTGTAGGAGCCTGCGTAGAAGATGGACAACGGCGGATAGTCGGGGGAAACCACGCCTACCGTCAGCGGCTCCCGTGCATCCAGCCACTGCCTGGCTCGTTTATCGAGCCAGGGACGCATCGTTGTCGTCGTACGCCCATCCGGCAGGATGGATTCGGCTTCGACGGGCAGCGGCTGCAGAGCGATCAGCAACAGGCAAAAGACCGCGGACAGCAACGACCTTGTCAGCATGTCGAGTCTACGATGGCAAAGTTCTCCGGCCGGACAGAAAGCAGCGCATCCGCGACCCGGAGCCTGCGGATACATCGGCAACGATGCCGCCATGTTAGCAGGTAGATGGATACTTTTCCCAGGAACCCACGCCTGTCGACACTCGCTCTGGCAGCCGCCTTATGCCCGGCTCGCGAAAACCCTCGACTCTTTCGCGTCGCCGGCTAGATCGATGAAGCCGCTTGCGATGACGTGCGCACTGGCCGTGGCATGCCTGCACTCGAAAGCCCAGTTCGAGCCGCACATCGCCGAGGGCAACTGGTAGCGTGCTGGAAGGTTGGTGCGATCCATTCCCGGGCTATTACCTCCATCACCCAAGTCAGAGGCAACCTTCGCCGACCTTCTCAGTGGTCGTCGAAGCGCTGCGATACCGAAGCGCTGGCCTTGGGACGGCTCGGTCGAACGTGGCAGCCAAAGCAACAGGCGCACGAAGGCGGTCCAAGGTGCAATGAATCGAGCCCCCCTGGAGTGCGACAGCCACACTTCTGATGTGCCGAGGCAGCATCTTGCGGCAAGCCGCCTCGCTGGCGAGACGAAGGGCTTCGCGAAACGTACGGCCCCGGTCGCCGGGAAAGCGGCAAGGAGAACCGCCCCTCGGCGCGGACGCTCCACGAACGGGTACGGGACTTGGAGGCGGAACGAAAAAAGGGCCCGAAGGCCCTTTCTCAATGATCTACAGACTTCATTGGAACTCTATAGATCTATATTTGGAGCGGGAAACGAGACTCGAACTCGCGACCCCGACCTTGGCAAGGTCGTGCTCTACCAACTGAGCTATTCCCGCATCGTCTTGGTGACGGGCGCCATTCTATAGCATCGCGGCGCCGTGTCAACTCCTTGATTCAAAAAAGTTTATTTCTCTTTCGGGGTGGTCGACAGATGCGGCCATGCGGCCAGCAGGTAGTGCACCATGGACCACAGGGTCAGCGCCGCGGAGATGATCAGCAGCACGTAGCCGAGAATCACCCAGAAGGTCATCAGCGGCGGATTCGCCAGGAGAATGACCAGCGCCAGCATCTGCGCCGCGGTCTTCCACTTGCCCAGGTTGGACACCGCGACCTGCGCCCTCGCCCCCAGTTCGGCCATCCACTCACGCAAGGCGGAAACCACGATCTCGCGGCCGATGATGATCACCGCCGGCAGGGTCAGCCACAGGTTGGCGTGCTCTTCCACCAGCAAGACCAGCGCAACCGCCACCATCAGCTTGTCCGCGACCGGGTCGAGGAAGGCGCCGAACGGCGTGCTCTGGCCGAGGCGCCGGGCGAGGTAGCCGTCCAGCCAGTCGGTGGCGGCGGCCAGGGCGAACACGGCACTGGCGGTCAGGTAGCTCCAGGACGTCGGCAGATAGAACAGCAGAATGAAGATCGGAATGAGCAGGACGCGCAGTAACGTGAGCAGATTGGGGATATTCATCGGACCATCTAGGCTGCGAGGTGAGCCGGCATTCTACTCGCTGTGCAGGACGGCATAAATCTGCTCGGCAAGCTTTTTACTGATACCGGGGGCTTTGGCCAGTTCATCGATACTCGCCCGCGACAATTCCTGCAACCCGCCGAAATGCTTGAGCAGGTCGCGCCGACGTTTCGGGCCGACGCCAGGGACGTCCTCCAGCGTCGACGTCCGCCGTGCCTTGCCGCGCCGCGCACGGTGGCCGGTGATGGCGAAACGGTGCGCTTCGTCACGTATCTGCTGGATCAGGTGCAGCGCCGGCGAATCGGCCGGCAGGGTGAACTCGTGGGAGGCATCGTTCAGGTAGAGGGTTTCCAGCCCCGGCTTGCGGGTCACGCCCTTGGCCACGCCGAGCAGGATCAGACCGGCGACCGCCAGTTCCTGGAGCACCTCCTGGGCCATGGCCAATTGCCCCTTGCCGCCATCCACCAGGAGAATGTCGGGCATCTTCCCTTCGCCGTCCTTCAGGCGACTGAAGCGGCGGGTCAGCGCCTGGTGCATCGCCGCGTAGTCGTCGCCGGCCGTGACGCCTTCGATGTTGTAGCGGCGATAGTCCGATTTCAGCGGCCCTTCCGGGCCGAACACCACGCAGGAAGCCACGGTAGCCTCGCCGCTGGAGTGACTGATATCGAAGCACTCCAGGCGTTGCGGCGGCTCCGCCAGGTCGAGCGCCTCGGCAAGGGCTTCGAAGCGTGCCGCCACATGCTGGCGGTTGGCCAGGCGTGCGCCCAGGGCCTGTTCGGCGTTGGTCACCGCCAGTTGCTGCCAGCGGGCGCGGGTACCACGCACCCGGTAGCTGATCTCCAGTTCGCGGCCTCGCGCTTCGGCGATCGCCGAAACCAGCACCGGGAAATCCTCGTGCGTCACGTTGACGATCAACTCCGCCGGCAGGTCGCGCTCCTGGTGGCTGAGATAGTACTGGCCAAGGAACGCCAGCAGCACTTCGCCCACCTCCTCCTCGATCGCGACCTGCGGGAAGAAGTTCTTGCTGCCCAGCACCCGCCCGCCGCGTACGCTGATCAGGTGTACGCAAGCGCCGCCAGGGGTGACGATGGCGGCGACGATGTCGACGTCGCCGTTGCCACCTTCCATGCTCTGCTGGTCCTGGACCCGCCGCAGGATCGCCACCTGGTCGCGCAACTCCGCCGCCTTCTCGAAGTCCAGGCGCATCGCCGCCTGCTCCATGCCGACGTTCAGCTCGTCGGCCAGCGCGTTGCTCCTTCCTTCGAGGAACATCACCGAGTGGCGCACGTCCTCGGCGTACTCCTCAGGACTGACCAGCCCCACGCAGGGCCCCTTGCAGCGCTTGATCTGGTATTGCAGGCAGGGCCGCGTACGGTTGCGGAAATAGCTGTCCTCGCACTGGCGGACGAGAAACGCCTTCTGCAGCAGGTTGAGGCTCTCGCGGATCGCTCCCGCGCTCGGATAGGGACCGAAGTAACGCCCCTTGCGCTTCTTCGCGCCACGGTGCAGGGACAGCCGCGGATACTCGTCCTCGCTGGAGAGGAACACGAAGGGATAGGACTTGTCGTCCCGCAGCAGGATGTTGTAGGGCGGCCGCCACTCCTTGATCAGCGTCTGCTCCAGCAGCAACGCCTCGGTTTCATTGGCGGTGATGGTGGTTTCCACCTGGGCGATCCGCGCCACCAGCGCAGCGGTCTTCGGCGCCAGGCCGGACTTGCGGAAATAGCTGGCCAGGCGCTTCTTCAGGCTCTTCGCCTTGCCCACGTAGAGAAGCTTGGCGTCCGCATCGAACATGCGGTAGACGCCCGGACGATTGCTGCAGGTAGCGAGGAAAGCGCTTGCGTCGAAAACGGCGCTCATCTAGCTGGCGGCATCGACCATGCCGTGGCGGACGGCGAGCAGCGCCAGCTCCACGTCGCTGGTGATCGAGAGCTTCTCGAAGATGCGGTAGCGATAGGTATTCACGGTCTTCGGCGACAGGCACAGCTTGTCGGAGATGCTCTGCACCTTGTGGCAGTTGGCGATCATCAGGGCGATCTGGATCTCGCGCTCGGACAGCGAATCGAAGGGGGAATCGTGCTGCTGCGGCTGGAAGGACTTCAGCGCCAGTTGCTGGGCGATCTGCGGGCTGATATAGCGCTGGCCGGCGAAGACCTGGCGAATCGCCTGGACCATTTCCTCCAGCCCCGCGCCCTTGGTCATGTAGCCGGCGGCGCCGGCCTGCATGAGGCGGGTGGGGAACGGATCCTCTTCGCAGACGGTGACTACCACGACCTTGATGTCGGGCTGGCTGCGCAGCAGCTTGCGGGTTGCCTCCAGGCCGCCGATACCGGGCATCTTCACGTCCATCAGGACGACATCCGGCTTCAGTTCGCGGGCCAGTTTCAGACAGTCTTCACCGCAGTCGGCCTGGCCGACCACTTGCAAGCCTTCGATGTCGGCCAGCATGCGGGTAATACCGGTGCGTACCAGATCGTGGTCGTCGACCACCAGCACCTTAATCACGCTGCACCTCGTCGCGCATTAGCAGACAACCGCCCACACGGGCCCCCAGGAGATTTCGGCAACCTTAACAGAAAGCCATCCCATGACCTAGCTTGGCGCAAAGGCGTCATAAATCAAGCGTCATGGAAACATCATTCGACGGCATCGAACGGGCGCTGCGAAGTATACCGCCAGCCCCCGGCGAGCGGCAGACCGGATCGCAGCAAAAACCGGCGAACCTGTGGAGAGCCCAGCGACGCCGGGCCTGGTAAAGCGCAAGCGCCCTGGTTGCCCGGGACTTCTCCATAGCGACCATCGCCGAAGTCGAAAACAGGCGACCAAGACGCCACTGGCACCGGCGGCTACTGCGCGGCCATCTCACCGACACCGGTGAAAAGACGCTGGTGGAGGCGCCTGCGACTGGCATTCGGCACCAGGCGAACGAGGGTATTCCTCAGCCAGACGCTCCAGGGCGATTCCCATTGACCAAGGCGGCCGACGATCCAGGATTGCTTCCTGATGAACTCGATCCGCGCCTCGCGTTGCTGCTGGAACAGGATCAGCGTCTCGGCGCGCGGCGCCAGACACCACAGGCGCGCCAACAGGAAGGCGTCCTCCAGGGCCATGGCCGCGCCCTGCCCCAGGTTCGGCGTCATGGCGTGTGCGGCGTCACCGATCAGCACTACCCGTCCGCGGCACCAGGAGGCGCCGGCCAACTCCTCGAGGTCGTTGTGCACCAGCGTGGTGGCGCTCGGTATGAGCCGGGCGATGCTCGCGCCGATGCCGTCGAAGTCCGCGTAGTGGGCGGCCAGCCGTTGCGGGGTTACGAAGCCCTCCTCGTCCTCGGGCTCCTCCCGGCGCACCTTCAGGGTCGCGTAGACATACATCTCGCGCGGGCTGATCTGGATGAAGCCGAGGCGCTTGCCGTGCCCCCAGACCTCTCCCGCCAGCTCGGCGTCCTCCAGCCGATGGGGAACGACCAGGCGCCAGCAGGTTTCGCCGGAATGACGCAAGGTCGCCTCCGGCCAGACATAACGTCGCACGCTCGAACGAATGCCATCCGCACCGACCACCAGCGAACAGTCGTGGACAGTGCCGTCGCTCAGGGTCACGCGTTCGTGGTCGAGTCCGTCGAGGATCTGCACGATGGAGACCCCGACCCGAATGCGCGATTCATCCAGCCCCTCCAGTAGCGCCGCATGCAGCTCGTGGCGCTGCAACGCCAGGCCGCCGCGGGAACTCCCACCCAGACTGGAAGGCATCGACATCAGCATCGAACCGTCGTGGGCGTATACGTTGATGCCGGCCAACGGCATGCCACGGCGGAACAGCCGGTCGAGATCCAGGGTGCTGGACAACGCCGTCAACGCATTGCTCGCCAGGGTGATGCCGGTACCGATGGGCCTGATCTCGCTGGCCCGCTCGACCAGCAGCCAGTCGATGCCTGCCTTGGTGAATTCGCGCGCCAGCGCCAGGCCGGCGATCCCGGCCCCCTGGATAAGAACGGTCATCCGTTGCTCCTTAGCAGCGGCATCCGTCGCGACTTCGCGCGGTCGCGACAGGCCTGCCCGAGACGATGAAAATGTCCATCCTAGCCGCCCCGGACAGCCCACCGACCCTATCAGAAGATCGAGTTGACCCTGCTCGCCGACACCTCGCCGCTCGCTTTTCCTGTCCTCCAGGCCACCGGGAGTCCGGCGCGCCGGGAAGGCAAGCGAGGCCCGGGCACGGCACGCGTGGCCGGAAATCCCCGCTAGCCGCCGCCCGCCGCGGCGCTACGGTTTTCCTTGGCCAGCGGCCTCCCGAGCGCCGGCAAGCGGCGATGGCGCCTGAAGCTCAGGGCAACCGGCCCGCGCCACCACCGCCCACGACGATCATCCAGGCGCAGCCACCCCGGCGAGAGTGGCCGGGACGGCAGTGCTCAGCCGGGCCACGGCAAGCATGCACGACTGATCGGCACGGCGTCGCGGAGGCGCGGCTATACGCAGACCCCGCTCCTGTCAACCCCTTACGCAAGGTAGTGATTGCCGGAAGCCCAGCGTACGAAAATCAACCGAAACGACATCCGCATGGAATAACGAAGCCCTGACGCCTTCAGGGCGATAGCATCGCGTGCAAGAGGTAACCGATGAGCCCGTCCGAAAACATCCAGTACGATTTCGAGTGGCGACCACTCAACAACTACCTCGCCGTGCAACGCATCACGCCTCCGGACATGCGTCAGGGTTCGGCTGCCGAGCCGCGCCTGCCCAGCGAAGCGCTCTACGAGTGGATCGTGCTGAACGGACGCTCCCCCCTGGAAGGCCTGAGCCTGGGGGAGCACTACCGCCTTTCCGACTACGGCGTCGCCGGGCTGGCATTGCAGAGTGCCGGCACCGTGGGCGAAGCCTTGCAACTGATCAAGACCAACATGCTGCTGTTCCGCAAGGATATCCGCGGGATCGCGGTGCGACGTTCCAGTTGCGACACCGTGGATGTGGATATCGACCTGCAGGACAAGCCGGACTGGCCGCAGTCGGCCCGGCTGTATCACGCCAACGTCCTGGCGTCGGCCGCCTACGCGGTGTTCCGCGACCTGCTGCTGGGCGAGCTGGAACTGGTCCGCCTGCGCCTCCCGGAAAGGAACGGCGACGTGCGGGCATACGAGGAGTATTTCCGGGTGCCGGTGTATTTCGCCGGCGCAGGCATCACCTTCACCCTCCCCGAGGAATTGCTCGAGGCCGAGATCGCCACTGCCAACTCCGCCGTGTTCCAGGCCTCGCTGGCGCTCGGCAGCAAGGCCTTCAACACCCGCGTCACCCGCGAGATGGGCGGCTACCGCCAACGCATCGTGGCACTGCTGGAGGTGCTACAGGACCGCTACCCGAGCATCGCCTGGGTCGCCCGGCAGTTGAAGGTCACCGAACGGACGCTGCGCCGACGGCTCGCCGACGAGGGCACCAACTACCGGGAAGTGCTCGACCTGGTCCGCCACGACAGGGCGCGCCAACTGCTGCGGGACGAGCGACTGCGCATCGAGGAAGTCGCCGAGAGGCTGGGCTACATGGATACCTCCAGTTTTCGCCACGCCTTCCGTCGCTGGACGGGACAGTGCGCCAACGACTATCGCCAGGCCCGCCTCGCCGGCAAGACCGCGCGGCGCCAGGGCGAACGCTAGCCGGCATGATTCCCTTCAGGGCAATTTCTGCGGATAGGGGCGAAAGGCGAACAGGCTGCACGCAGCCAGGGAAAAAGCCGCGAGCAGCACCCATTCGGCCGTCCCGTAGCCTTCGGCGCGGTCGTACAGCCAGCCCAGCAGGTAAGCGCCGAGACTGATCGACAGGGCGAAGGTGAACGGCTGGATCGAACCGTAGATCACACCGAAGCTGCGCAGGCCGAAGTAGCGCATCAACAGGTACTTGGTGGTGCCGCTTTCCCCTCCTCCACCCAGGCCGACCAGGAACACCGCCAGCCATAGACCGCTCGGTGTGTCGCCCACCAGGAACCAGGCCATGCCGAGCACCGCCGCCAGGGCGAAGGGCAACGCCACCCGAGGCGTCGCCACGCGGTCGAGAAGCCAGCCCATCAGCGGCTGCGACAGCATCATGCCGACCCACAACGCCGACAGCGCGGTGCCCGCCTCGCCCCGGGACAAACCGCGCTCCACCAGCATCGGCACGCCATGGGTCATGATCCCGGACATCACGAACACCGCCAGTACCTGGTTGCCCAGCACCAGCCAGAAACTGGCGCTGCGCCAGGCCTGGGGCGCCGTCGATCCGCTCAGCGCGGTTTCCGCTACGGCCGTGCCGGCGGCCACGCCAGCATCCGGCGCTGGCTCGCGGAACAGCCAGGCCAGCAGCGGCAGCGCCAGGCCCAGTTCGAGCACGCCGTAGACCAGGAAAGCGCCGCGCCAGCCCCACGCTTCGAGGCTCTGGTGGCCGACCAGCAGGCCCAGCGGCCCGCCCACCCCGAAGCCCAGGCCTAGCAGGCCGTAGGCCACGCCCAGGCGTTGGCGGAACCAGAGTCCGAGGATACGTCCGTAAGGCAGGTTGCCTGGCGCCAGCAGGCCGATCAGCAGGAACAGCGCGTAGAGTTGCCAGACGGCATTCACCGCCGCCAGGCCGAGCAGCGGCAGCGACAGGGCGGCGGTCAGCCCGAGCATTGTCCGCCGCGCGCCCCAACGATCGATCAGCCAGCCCTTGAGCGGGCTGGTGATGGCGACCGCCAGTCCGAACAGCGTCACCAGCAACGACACCTCGGCGCGGTCCCAGGCGTACTCGGCGCTCATCGGTGCGATGAACAGACTGAAGGTGTTCAGCAGGATGCCGGTGGGCCCGAGCATGATCGCCACCACCGACGCCAGCAGCACACCGCCGCTGGTCGCGGAAAATTCTCGTTGCGCCACGCCTGGCCCTCTAGAAGCGGTATGCCGCGCGTAGGTAGTAGAAGGCGCCGTTGAAGCCGATCTGCGAGGCATAGGTGTCGTAGCGCAGCACGTCGCCATAGGTGGTGTTCTGCGCGGGCAGCTTGTCCGGACGGACGTCGAACAGGTTGTCGGCGCCGGCGGTCAGCGTCAGGTCGGCGCTGAGCCGGTAGCGCGCGGCGATGTCGGTGATGTACTTCGGGTCGTTGACGAAATGGTTGAATTTCTCCGTCGACCAGGCGTCCGGCCCTACCGTGTAGTCGAGTTCCGAGCTGGTCCGGCCGTAGCGCGTCAGGCGCAGGCTGACCTCCCAGTCCTGGCGGCTCCAGGTGCCGCCGAGGGAAACCTGGCTGCGCGGGGTGGAGCTGGTGATCCAGGCGACCTGCTGGGCATTGAGCAGCGGCTCGCCGTTGGCGCCTCGATGGTTCTTGCGCAAGGTGGTGCGGTTGAAGTTGGCCGACAGTTCCCAGTCGACCTGCCCGTACTCGCCAAGCGCGACGAGGTAGTGACCGGTGATGTCGACACCGCGGGTGCGGGTGTCGGCACCGTTGGCCAGGTAGTGGGTACTGACCGTACTGGCACTGGCCGGCAACGAGATCCCCGCCGCGGCCAGGGCATCGATGGCTTCCTGGCCGGAATAGGTGGCGCTGTCGACGATGCGGTCGCGGATGCTGATCTGGTAGGCGTCGATGTTCAGCCCGACGTTTTCCCACGGGCTGAGTACCAGGCCAAGGTTGAAGCTGGTCGACTTCTCCGGTTGCAGTTCGTCGGCGCCGAGCATCTTCGCCGCCGGCGAGTTGGCCGCCAGCAGGCCAAGGGCGATGGTCGGGCCGACGCTGAGGCCGGTGTAGTGCTCCTGGACCAGGGACGGCGCGCGGAACCCGCTGCTTACGCTGGCGCGCAGCGCCACCCGCGGATCGAACTGGTAACGGGTGGCGAACTTGCCGTTGGTGGTGCTGCCGAAGTCGCTGAATTTCTCGTGGCGCACCGCCACGTCGACCTCCCAGGCTGGGGTCAGGGAGGTACCCAGGTCCAGGTAGGACGCCCAGGCGTGCCGCGACCATTGCCCCTCGCTGAGCGGCGAGAGGCCAGCCAGGGATTCCGCCCCGCCGCTGTAGTAGGACGCCGGGTCGCCGGCGTCGATGCGGTAGCTTTCCCGCCGGTATTCCGCACCCAGCGACAACGCCAGCGGAGCAGCGAGGAAATCCAATTCGAATTCCCGCCCCAGGTCCAGGTTGCTGGTCCATTGGCTGTTGCGGTAGCGCGCCAGGTCGAAGCTTCTCGGGCTGTTGCCGGTTTCACGGTAGATCGCCGCGTTCACCGACTGGGTCATGCCGATATCGGGACGGTCGGCGCCGTAGCCACTGCTCAGGTCCCAGTGCCAGGCATCCAGCAGATGCTCGCCGCGCACCCCGGCGAGGAACGCATAGTCGTCCTCGTCGCTGTTCGGGCGCGGCGTGAAGCCGTCCGGATACAGCGTCGGCGCCACCGAAGCCAGGCGATAGTTGGCCGCCGAAGAGGCCTTGCGCCGAGTATAGGTGCCGAAGCCGTACACCTCGATATCGTCGCCCAACCCGAAACCGGAGTTGAGCGCCAACGATTGCCGGTGGAACGCGGGATCGCCCATGGAAATGTTGTCGCGCCGACCGGTGCGCTCATCGATGCCGCTGCGCATCGTGCGCTCCTGCTCGCGATATTCGGCGGTGAGGTTGACGAAGCCGCTATCGCCGAAGGCCAGCCCGATGTTCCCCCCGCCGCCATGGGTGAAGCCGTCGCCGTCGCCGGTCTGCCCGACGTCAGCGGCCGCCGACCCGCCGCTGTCGGCGGACTTGAGGATGACGTTGATCACCCCGGCGATGGCGTCCGAACCGTACTGCGCCGAGGCGCCGTCGCGCAGCACCTCGACCCGCTCGATGGCGTTGATCGGGATGGTGTCCAGATCGACGCCGGTGGAGCCCTTCTCCAGCCCCCCGCTGATATTGAGATTGGCCGTTTCGTGGCGACGCTTGCCGTTCACCAGCACCAGCACATGGTTGGGGCTCAGCCCGCGCAGCGACTGCGTGTGGGTCAACGCCGAGGCGTTGAACGGCTGGGCCTGGCGGGTCAGCGAGGGCAACAGTTTGACCAGCGCATCGCGCAGGTCGACCGCACCGCTGCTGCGTAGCTGGGTAGCGCTGACCACATCGATCGGGCTCAGGCTGTCCTGCGCCTTCACATCGCTCTTGCGCGTGCCGGTGACCACCACGGTGGACAAGGTCGGTGCCACCGCCGCACCTCGCGTCTCCTGCACAGGCGCCTGTCCGCGGCGCAGGACGAAGGCACCGCTTTCGTCCTGCGCGTATGCCAGCCCGCTGCCGGCCAGGGCACGCCGCAAGGCGTCCTCGACACTGAGCCGGCCGCGGATATCCGGTCCGCGCAACCCCGCCACCAGGCGCTGGTCGAAGGCGATCGGCACGTGTCCCTGGCGCACGATGTTCAACAACACCTCGGCCAGTTCGCCGGGCGCTATGTCGAATACCCGGGGCGCCGTGGCCGCGTCGCGCGGCCCACCGTCGGCGGCCTGCACCTCGCCCTGCAGCGCGCAGGCGAGCCCCACCGCACAGAGCATGGGGGTCAACGAACGAGAGGAAAGACGTACATCGGGCATGGTCGAATCGTCCTGGATGGAATTCGCCCATGAGTGCAATCCGACGCCGGCTTTTTCAGCGTCGGGCAATATGAATTTCGCATAACCTTATGCGCCCGGATTCCTCCGCAGGCGGCGCACTAGCGTGCGTCGGCGAGCCGCGGCGCGGGCGGGTTGATCAATAGCGCGAATATCTCGGAGTGGGACTTCACGTTCAGCTTCGCGTAGATGTGCCGGCGATGCACCTTGATGGTGGCGATCGACAGCGTCAGCCGATCCGCTATTTCCTTGTTCGAGTATCCATCCAGCATCAGGCGGATGACATCCGACTCCCGCGCGGTCAGCGGCGATATCAACCCTCTCCAGGGCTGGACTTCCACCTCCGCCGCTGCGATCGGTTTCGCCTCCTCCCTGACCGCATCCTCGAAGTGGATGCGTTTTTTCATCAGCGCGATGACCCACGGGCGAAGCAGCTCGAACAGCGCGATCTGCTCGGCGCCGAAGCGGCTCTCGCTGCCCAACGACAGGCACAGGGTTCTTTCACCATCCAGCGGGACGTTATATTGAACTTCGTCCGTCACCACATAATGCGCAAAGTACGTATTGTAATATTCGGTCGTTTCGAAATCTTCGGAGACGATATCCGCAAGATGAAAAAGCCCGCCGCGCCGACAGTTTCTGGATACCTGGTAGAAAGGATCTTGCAGATAGAGTCCGGTTATATATCGACTGATCAGCGGGTCCGGCTCGACTTCTTCTCTCTCCTCCTCCATGAAGGAAAGAATCAAGGGACTGGAATCGCTGAATATCAGGGCCGCCCAGTTGTCGACGGGGGCGAACTGGCCGAGGGTCTGCGCCAGGATCCGCCAGAAGAACGGCCGGTCCAGCGCTTCGAGCAACTTTCCCAGTGACTCGTGCCAGGCGCCGCCGTGCAATGCGATATCCACACAACTACTCCTCTGGGATTAGTCACTCGGCGTTATGTCATGAAGAGTTCCAATGTGCATAATATCGATGCCTTCGAAGATAGCCACAGGTCAGAACTACCAGTTCTGGTAGGTGCAAAATCCAACTTGTTTCGTTTCGGAAAGGAAATCCAATGAAAAAAGTTTGTGCACTGGCGTTATCGATCCTGACGACGATCGGTGCGACAGCGGCGGACAGTGCATGGGCTGCGCAAACCAGCGTCCATCTTTACAACTGGTATGACTTCATCGCCCCGGAAACGCCCAAGGCTTTCCAGAAGGAAACCGGCACCCGTGTCGTCCTCGACACCTTCGACAGCGCCGAGACCGCGCAGGGCAAGCTGATGGTCGGCCGCTCCGGCTACGACGTGGTGGTGATCACCTCCAACATCCTGCCCGGGCTGATCAAGGCGGGCGTCCTCCAGGAACTCGACCGCGACCGGCTCCCCCACTGGAAGAACCTCGACGCGGACATCCTCGGGAAGCTTCAGGCCAACGATCCCGGCAATCGCTATGCCGTACCTTATCTCTGGGGAACCACCGGGATCGCCTACGACGTGGACAAGGTCCGCAAGCTGCTCGGCCCCGACGCGCCGGTCGACTCCTGGGACCTGGTCTTCAAGGAGGAGAACATCTCCCGCCTCAGCCAGTGCGGCGTGGCCACGCTGGACTCCTCCACCGAGCTGGTGTCCATCGCCCTCAACTACCTGGGCCTGCCGCACAACAGCCAGAATCCCGAGGACTACCAGAAAGCCCAGGAACTGTTGCTGAAGGTTCGCCCCTACATTCGCTATTTCGACTCCTCCAGAGTCGACACCGATCTCTCCAACGGCAACGTCTGCGTGGTGGTCGGCTGGCAGGGCACGGCCTACATGGCCCAGGTCAACAACGAACAGGCCGGGAACGGTCGCCATATCGCCTACAGCATTCCCCGGGAAGGCTCGCTGGTCTGGGCCGAGAACATGGTGCTGCTCAAGGATGCACCGCATCCGCAGCAGGGTTATGCGCTGATCGACTACCTGCTGCGTCCGGAGGTCATCGCCAGGACCTCCAACTACGTGGGCTATCCGAATGGCAACCAGGCGGCGCTGCCGCTGGTAGAGCGGAAGCTGCGGGAAAACCCGGCGGTTTACCTGAGCAAGGAAACCATGGCGACCCTCTTCCCGCTGGAAACCCTGCCACTGAAGGTCGAGAGAATCCGTACCCGGGTCTGGAGCCGGGTCAAGACCGGGAGCTGACACCCGCCCGAGACGCCCCCTGGAAGCGCGGGAGCGCCCGGAGCCAGAAAAATCCAGCGAGGTCCGCCAGGACCGGCGTTCGCGTCTTTCACCGGGCGAGGCTCTGCCTCGTCCGTCAGGATGCGGCTTGCCGGCTGACCTGCGACCGATAGAGATACCTCTCCCCCAGGGCGGGAAAGCCCCGGGCATGCCTGATGGAGAAAACCATGCTTATCCATTTCTGCCCCAGGCTGCTGACGCCTGCGGGGTTCGACCTGCCGTGCGAGTTGATCGACATCCGCATCAAGGAGTTCGACCTGCACCTGCTTGGCGGGCGCGACGTGGTGGCGCGTCACCCCCTCCCCGACAAGCGCTACCACGTGGCCTGCCGCAAGTCCGGCTGCAAGGCGGTGAATGGCCTGCTGGTGGACGTGGAAAAGCACGTTCCGCTGTTCACCGTGGACACCCGCTGGAGCATCGACGCCGAAGTGGTCCTGCGCCACCGCGTCGAGTACGTGGTGCTCGACGCCGAGCACGACGCGGTGAGCGACTACATGCTGCTGTGGTGCGACGAGGTGCCCAACTACTTCCTCGGCCAGAGCACCCCGGCCATGCAGGTTCCGTTGATGGAACTGATGCGCGGCAATGCGTTGCAGACCGAGCGGCAGGATGTGTTCCGCCTGCCGACGCTGAGGTCCGAACGCCTGCGCCAGGGCAACGCCGATGCCAACCAGCATCTTCCGAGCCGTGAGCAGGCGTTCCACGTCAAGGCCGAGCAGATCAGCTATGGGCTGGCCTGAAGGACGCGCGCCAGCGGCAAGCTACGCTGGCCGCCGGTGCCGCGCATCACAGGGCAGCCGCGCCGCTCAGTGCCGCGGCTGCCATACCTCCACGGCGCGCGCATCCACCGGTTTGGGTAGCAGTCCCTGGGCGTGGAAGGCGTCGGCGATGCGCTGTTGCTCGTCGAGACCATCTGCGCTCACCGGTTGTACGTCGTAGCTGCGCCGCGCATTCGCCTGCTCGACGGTAGCGGCATCGAGATTGCCCCACAGCGGCCCCAGCACCTTGGCCGCGTCGGCCGGGTGGCTCTTGAGCCAGCGCCCGGTGCGCTGCAGTTCGGCGAAGACCTGCTGGAGCACTTCAGGATGTTTCCTGGCGTAGTCGCTGGAGGCGAGGTAGTAGCGCTGGTAGCTGGCCAGGCCCTGGCCGTCGGCCAGTACCCGCGCGCGTTGCTGGCGCTGGGCGCTTGCCACGTAGGGGTCCCAGGTCACCCAGGCGTCGACCTTGCCGTTCTCGAAGGCGGCGCGGCCGTCGGCTGGCGTCAGGTAGGCTGGCTGGATGTCGGAGAACTCAAGCCCGGCGCTGGCCAGCGCGGCGATCAGCAGGTAGTGGCTGCCGGCGGCCTTGGTCACGGCGATGCGCTTGCCCTTCAGCTCGGCCAGGGACTTCAGCGGCGAATGTTCGCCGACCAGTATCGCCTGCGCCGCGGGCGAAGGTGTTTCGCGGGCGAAGTAGGTCAGGCGAGCACCCGCCGCCTGGGCGAACACCGGCACGGTGTCGGCGACGTCGGCGGAGAGATCGACGTTGCCGACATTGAGCGATTCGAGCAACGGCAGGCCGCTGGGGAACTCATGCCAGGACACCCGGATGCCCTGCCTGGCCAACTCGCGCTCGAAGGTGCCCTGGCTGCGGATCAGGGTCAGCAGAGTCGAGGATTTCTGGAAGCCGATGCGCAGGACCTCCTCGGCCTGTGCGCCACCAATGCCCGACAGGACGACGGAAGCGGCAAACACGATGGCCAAGCGACGCAGGAACGGACGAGACATGCGATGACTCCTGGGATAGGTGCGAGCGCCCGCAGGGACGGGAGTTCCAGCTGCCGGCGACGGAACGGATAGATTATTGGAATAAAAAACAATCGATAAATAACTTATAGTTATCAATTAATGCCCGGGCAGCGCCTACCGGATATCCGCATCCGACGCCTGCCTGACCGCAAAGCCGCTGGCGAAGGTCGGCCGCACATCGAGGCGCTGCGGAATCAATCCATGGGCCTGGTAGAAATCGGCGGTCTCCTGCTGCTGGCCGAGCGTTCGCTCATCCAGCGCCTGCCAACGCAAGCGCCGGCGTTCGAACTGCAAGCGCGCGGCGTCCTCGGGGAAGCCGATGATCTGCGCCAGGCTTCGCGAATACTCGTCCAGGTGCAGGTACGCCCAGCGCTGGGCGCTGGCCAGGCGTTGCAGGTAGTCCTGCAGCACGGCGCGTTTCGCCGGGTCGGCCAGTGCGCTATCGGTAGCAGCGAGGAAGCTGTTGCCAGCCCACAGGCCGCGACCGTCGACCAGTACCCGAGCCTTGTCGGCGGTCTCCGCGAGCGCGGTGTAGGGCTCCCAGGTCGCCCAGGCATCCACGGAACCATTGGCGAGGGCCATTTTCGCGTCCACCGGGCCGAGGAAGCGGAATTCGACGTCCTTCTCGCCCAGCCCGACCGAGGCCAAGGCCTTGAGCGCGACGAAGTGGCCGATGGAACCGCGCCCGGTGGCAATGCGCTGACCTTTCAGGTCGTTGGCCGAGCGCAGCGGCGAATCCCCTCTCACCAGCACGGCGGTACCGTAGGGATCGGATTTGTCGACGGCGATGGCCTTCAGCCGGGCACCGGCGGCCAGGGCGAAGAGCAATGGCGCGTCGCCGATGATGCCGGCATCCACCGCACCGGCATTGAGTGCTTCGGCGAGGGGGGCGGCGGCGGGGAATTCGAACCAGCGGATGTCGTAGGTCAGCTCGTCCAGCGCGCCGGCAGCCTCCAACTGAGCGCGCATGTTGCCCTTCTGGTCGGCCAGGCGCAGGGTCACGCGCTCGTCGGCACAGGCCTGGCCGACGAGCAGGCAGAGAAGCAGGAACAGGCTCAGGGTCTGACGCATTCCGTAACTCCTCAACGCTGGCCGACGCGGAGGTCGGCGGGCAACTGGCGGGCCACTTCGGCGGCACCGGCGGACAGGCTGAAGTCGAACGCCGGGGCGACCTCCAGCGACTTCGGCAGCACGCCTTCGGCATGGAAGAAATCGGCGGCGGTCTGCAGGGTGGCGGCAACCTCCGGACCGAAGACCACAGGACTGATGCGCGCCTCGCCAACCCAGCGCCGAGTGACTTCGCGCGGCATGTTCAGATCCTTGGCCAGGGCCTCGGCGAACGCCTCCGGATGCCTCAGGGCCCAGGCCTGGGCACGCGCCAGGCGGGTCAGCAGGTCGCTGATCGCGGCCTTCTTGCGGGCGATCGCAGCGTCGCTGGCCAGGGCATAGGAGTAGCCGGTCATGATCCCGGCACCGTTGTCGATGACCCGCGCCTGATCGAGCAGCACGGCGCTGGAGGTATAGGGCTCCCAGGGCACCCAGGCGTCTACCGAGCCACGCACCAGGGCGGCGCGGCCGTCCACCGGACCAAGGAAGGAAAAGCTTACGTCCTGCGGTCCGAGGCCGGCGCGACGCAACGCGCCAAGGGCGAGGAAATGCCCCCAGCCGCCGCGATTGACGGCAATGCGCTTGCCCTTGAGGCCGGCCACCGAACGGATCGGCGAGTCCTTGCCGACCACCAGCGCCACGGTCGCCGGGTTGAAGTGCCAGGCGCCCACCGCCTTGAGCGGCGCGCCGGCAGCGTAGACGAAGAGGAACGGGATATCGCCGGTAAAGCCTATGTCCAGGGCCCCGGCGTTGAGCGCCTCGAGCACCGGTGCACCGGAGGGGAACGCCGACATTTCCAGCTTGTACGGCAGGTCGTCGAGCTCGCCGGACGCGCGCAGGGCGGCGTAGCGGTCGCCCTTCACATCGCCCAGGCGCAGGCTGATGAGGTCGGCGGCGCTGGCGGCTCCAGCCAGCAGGGTCGCGGCCAGCAGGCCGGCAAGCACACACAGGGGTCGTTTCATGGGCAATCTCCAGGCAGCTCCGCACGGAGCCGGGGCTATCCTGGGCTATCCGTTCCGCCGGTGCGGTCGCCGACAAGGCCAGGGTCGAGAATCGTGGGAGGTACGTTTCAAAGACTCAGCGCCGCCCTCCCCGCCGCGCTCCAGACGCTATCTTTCTGTGGCGTGTGGACACGTCCGCAAAGCACGTCGCGGTAGTGCCGCTGTAGCGGATTGTGCCGGCTGAGGCCGTGGTTGCCGCTCAGTTCCAGGGCCTTCTCGACCACCGCCAACGCGTTGTCGATGACCGCGACCTTGAGCAGCCCGGAGTCGCTGGCGGGCAACTGTCCGCAGCACGCGGCATCGAGCAGCAGGCGGTTCTGCAGGAGCAGGCCGTCGATCTCGCCGAGCGCCTCCTGCATCCTCGGCAGGCTCGCCAACGGCGCGCCGAGACTGGCCGGCACGCGCTCGCGCAGCCAGCCGACGAGCCACTCGCGGGCGCTCCCGGCGATACCGTCGTAGAGAGCGCCGAGCAACACCGCGCTAGCCTGGGCGAAGTCGCGCAGCACGGCCTGGTCCGGCGCCGGAGGCTGGTCGTGGGGATGCAGGCCGATGGCGTTTTCCAGAGGCACCGCCACCTCTTCGAAGAGCACCTCGTGGCTGCCGCTGGCGCGCATGCCCAGATGGTCCCAGCTCTCCACGATACGGATGCCTGGGCTGTCGCGGCGCACCAGCCAGGTACCCACGCGGGGGATCGGCTCGTCGCTGCGCGCCCATACCGCCAGCCAGGTCAGGCCGGGAATGCCGGTGGTGTAGAGCTTGTGCCCGGACAGCTGCCAGCCGTCGCCGACACGCCGCGCCAGCGTACCCGGCAGACCGCCGCGTGACGGCGAACCCAGCTCGGGCTCCACGCGCAGGCTATTGATCAACGCCCCCTGCTCCAGCACCTCGCGCGCCACGCGCCGCTTGAGCGCGCCGGGCCAATCGGGGTTATCGGCCAGGCGCCGCAAATGCAGGTACTGCATGCACAGCACCAGGGCCGTGGAGGGTTCGCCGCGAGCCACCGCGCCGATTACCCGGCGCAGCTCGCCGAGGCTGGCGCCGGGACCGCCGAGCGCAGGCGGCAAGGCCAGGGCGAGCAGCCCGTGGTGTCGCAGCAGGGCCAGGTTGGCATGGGGAAAATCTCCGCTGCGGTCATGGGCATCGGCGCTTTCCGCCAGTTGCCGGGTCAGTTCTGGCAGCCGTTCATCGAACGCCGCCGAGGGAGTCTGCAGGACGGCCATGGGATCAGGCCGTGGCGCGCCGGCGCTCGCGCTCGGCGACTTTGGCGCGGGTCAGCGGGATCAGCTCGCGGCCATATTCCACGGCATCGGCGAGGGGATCGAAACCGCGAATGAGGATATTGCGCACGCCCAGGTCGTAGTAGGCGAGCAGGGCGTCGGCCACCTGTTCCGCGGTACCAACCAGGGCGGTGGAGTTGTGCCCGCCACCGACCAGCCTGGCGATTCCGGTCCAAAGGCGCTCGTCGAGGCGCTCGCCCTGCTCCACCGCCTTGAGCAGACGCTGGGCGCCGACGCTCTGCGGCTTGCCCTTGGGGAAGCCGGCCTCGCCCAGGCGCGCGCCGGCGCTTGCGCGTATCGCCTCGGCCTTGGCCCAGGCCTCGTCCTCCGTGCGCCCGAGGATGGGCCGGAACGACAGGCTGAATTCCACTTCGCGACCATTCGAGCGCGCCTGTTCGCGCACAGCGGAGATGGTTTCGGCGGCCTGTGCCAGGGGTTCGCCCCAGAGCATGAACACATCGGCCTGCTTGCCGGCGACCTTCAGCGCGGCTTCCGAGGAGCCGCCGAAATACACCGGAATGTGCGGTTTCTGCTGCGGACGGATGGCCGAGAAGGCGTGCTCCACGCGGTAGTGCGCGCCGTGGAAATCGAAGGGTTCGGTGCTGGTCCAGGTGCGCTTGAGCAGTTCGATGAATTCGTCGCTGCGGGCATAGCGCTGGTCGTGGTCGAGATAATCGCCGTCCTTGCGCTGGTCGGCGTCGCTGCCGCCGCTGATGATATGCACCGCCAGGCGCCCGTCGAGGAGGTGTTCGAGGGTCGCCAGCTTGCGCGCGGCCAGGGTCGGGGCGACGAAACCGGGGCGGTGCGCCAGCAGCAGACCGATCCGGGAAGTGGCCAGGCCAGCGGCGGCGGCCACCAGGAATCCATCCGGCTGGTCCGACCAGTAGCCGACCAGGATTCGATCGAAGCCGGCCTCTTCGTGGGCGCGTGCGAAAGCGGCGATGTAAGTCTTGTCGAGGATAGGTCCGACCGGCGCGAGGGTCTCCGAGGCCAGGCGATGGCCGATCATGCCGAGAAACTGGATGCTCATGGTCCGTACTCAGTGGAAGGCTTCGTTGAAGGACGTGTCGATCACCGTGGAAGTGTCGAACGGCTTGGGCAAGGCACCGGTCTGCAGCAGGAAATCCGCGGTCTCCTGGTAGTCGGTGGCGGCCTGGGCGTCTACCGGGCCGACGCTCATGCCGGCCTGGCCGATCCAATGGCGGGAGACTGCCCGGTCGAGATTGGCCTTCTGCGCCCAGAGGTCAGCGTACTGCTCCTTGTGTGCCTCGACCCAGGCCCGTGCCTTGCGCAGGCGGCCGAGGAAGTCGGCGATCTGCGCGCGCCTGGGCTCGATGGAAGCAGCGTTGGCGGCGATGCTGGACAGCCCCGGCATCAGGTCGCGGGCGGTGAGAATCGGCCGTGCGCCGGAAACCACGATCTGCTGCGAGATATACGGCTCCCACACCGGAAAGGCATCGATGCTGCCGCGCGGCAAGGCGGCGGCGGCGTCGATCGGCATCAGCTTGACGAACTCCACGTAGTCCTTCGGCAGGCCGGCTTTCTCCAGCGCGCGCAAGGTCAGTTGCTGGCTCCAGGCACCGGGCCAGTAGGCGACTTTCCTGCCCTTGAGATCGGCAATGCTGCGCACCGGAGAATCCTTCGGCACCAGCAGGGCTATGGTATCGGGGTTCTGCCGCGAGACGCCGACCAGCTTCACCGGCGCACCCTTGGCGGCGAGGAAGATGAAGCCCGAGTCGCCGAGGAAACCCAGGTCCAGCGCTCCGGCCTGCAACCCTTCGGCCACCGGCGCGGCGGACTGGAAATGCTTCCATTCGACCTGGTAAGGCGCGCCTTCGAGAACTCCCGAGGCCTCCATGGAAGCCCGCACGTTGTAGTAGTTCTGGTCGCCCACACGCAACGTCGGCAGCTCTGCGGCCTGGGCCAGGGAGGCACCGAGCAGAAGCGTGGCGAAGCTGGTTAGCAGGTATTGCTTGAGTTTCATCGGAGTTCCTCAACCGGCGTGCCGCAACAGCGGCAGGCGGGCGATATGGTCATGTATGGCGGGAATCAGGCCCTGGCCGTAGCGCACGGCGTCGCCGAGCGGATCGAAGCCTCGAATCAGGAAGGTCGAGACGCCCAGCCGGTAGTACTCGCCAAGCGCAGCGGCAACCTGCTCGGGGGTGCCTACCAGGGCGGTGGAGTTCCAGCGCGCCCCGGTCAGCCGGGCCACGCCGGTCCACAAACGGCTGTCGAGCACCTCGCCCTGCTCGGCGGCGGCCAGCAGGCGCTGCGAACCGACGTTCTGCGGCTGGTGGTCGCGCAGCGGCAGACCGAGGCGCGCACGGTTCTCGCGGACCTGTTCGAGCACCTCGGCGGCACGCTTCCAGGCGGCCTCCTCGGTATCCGCGACGATCGGCCGGAATGACACCGAGAAGCGCGGATCGCGTCCCTGGGCCTTGGCGGCGGCGCGCACTCGGCGGATATGCCCGTCGACCGCGGCCAGCGGCTCGCCCCAGAGCATGTAGGTGTCGGCGTGCCTGGCGGCGACCTCGATGGCTGCGTCGGAGGAGCCACTGAAATAGATCGGTATGTGCGGCGACTGGCGCGGGCGCACCGCTGGCGAGGCGCCCTGGAAGCGGTAGAACTCGCCGTCGAAATCCACCGGTCCCGTGGCGGTCCAGATAGCACGCAGGGCTTGCAGGTATTCGTCGGTACGGGCGTAGCGGCGGTCATGGTCGAGGTAGTCGCCATCGCGCGCGAGGTCCTCGTCGTTACCACCACTGACTACGTTCAGGGCCAGGCGGCCCTCGCTGAACTGATCCAGGGTGGCCAGTTGGCGTGCCGCCAGCGGCGCTGCGATCACCCCCGGGCGATAGGCCAGGAGAACGCCAAGGCGCCGGGTGGCAGCGGCGACGAAGGAACTGACCACCGCGCCCTCGGCGGCATTGCTGAAATACCCCACCAGCACCCGGTCGAAGCCGGCGTCCTCATGGGCCTGGGCGAAACGCCGGACGAAACCGGCGTCCACAGCCTCCCCCAACGGCTGGTCCACCTCGGAACTCGGTGTGGCGGTGATCATGCCGAGAATTTCCACGCTCACGCTGTTGCCCTCGCCTGGGCCGCTCGACTGATAAGGTTGGCGGCTGTCGTTATAAGAAAAACATCTGCATGGGTGCTTTTCTTAGAAGCTACAGGCTGAAACTACATGATGGAAATTCATTTTTGTCATATCTTAATATGCTAAAAGCGCATATTTAGCTTTTCCGTCTTTTCGTTTCCCAAGGCGGACACTATGCGTAGCCGCCCTCGCTCCCTCTTCCCTCTGAAGCGAAAAGGGGCTCGCAGGGGAATGTTGATCCCGACTGCAGCCCCTTCTCATTCACGCTCCCGTCTCCCGGGGATCTCCCGGCGCCGCTACTCAACCGGCTTGCATATCCAACCCCTCGGCCACCGCCCTGCCGAACAGCCGTGCCGGCGTCTCCAGATTGCCCAGCAGGCGCGGACGCACCAGCCAGAGCTGGATCAGCGGCTGGAAATCCTCCAGTTGCAGCACCTGCAACTGATCGCGGTAGCGGCTACGCGCCAGGGCCGGCGCCGGCACCAGGCCGAGACCCCGGCCCGCGACGACCAGGCCCAGTTGCAGCTCGCTGCCGAAAGTCTCTAGGTTCAGTTGCAGGCCCAGGCCCTGATCGGCCAGGGCCCGTTGCAGGCCGGCACGGAAGCCGCAGCCATCGGGGTTGAGCACCCAGCCATGGTGGTAGCAATCGAGCAGGCGTCGCGCCTGGATGGCACTGTCGCGGGCGACCACCACGCAGAGTTCCATGCGCCCTAGGGGCGTGGCGCCGAGTTCTTCGGGGAACACCTTGCTTGGCGGAAACAACACCACTGCCGCGTCCAGTTCGGCATTCTCCAGGCGCGCCAGCAAATGGCTGCCCCAGCCAGTGCCGACCTGCGCGCGCAGCTCCGGGTACTCGTCGGCCAGCCGCCGAAGGGCATCCAGCAACACCACCTCGCCGATACTCTGCGGCACGCCCAGGCGCAGCACGCCACTTGGTGTGGAGTCACCGGCCACCAGTTCGCGCAGGCCATCCACCTCGCGCAGCACCCGCCGGCACTGTTCGTAGACCCGCAGTCCGCTGGCGGTGGGTTTGAGCGGCTTGGTATTGCGGTCCAGCAATGCCACTCCGAGGGACTCCTCCAGGCTCTGTACCCGCCGGGTGATCGCAGACTGGGTCAAACCCAGGCTCTCGGCGGCCTGGCTCAGGGAAGCGTTGCGGATCACCGCGACGAAGGCGTCGATGTCATCGATTTTCATGGGGCCGGCACCAATTGCATTTCTCGCATATTAGCTTAGATTAAAAATGCATTTCAGGAATAAAAAAGCGTTTGCTACCGTACCGCCAGAACTTCCCGGAGTGAATCCCCGCATGTCATCCATCCTGCGCCTCGACCGCCTGCGCCAGTTCATCGGCGAGCTGGCGACACTGCTCGACAGCCGTCCCGACGAATCCACCCTGCTCACCCAAGCCCACCCCCTGCTGGCCGAGCTGGTGCGCCAGGACGACTGGCTGCCGGAAGACTGCGCCCGCCCCGATCCACAGCGCTACCAACAGTACCTGCTGCATGTCGACTCACGGCAGCGCTTCTCGGTGGTCAGCTTCGTCTGGGGGCCAGGCCAGATCACACCGGTACACGATCATCGGGTCTGGGGCCTGATCGGCATGCTCCGCGGGGCCGAATACTCGCAGCCGTACGCCTTCGATGCGGGGGGGCGTCCGCATCCCAGCGGAGCCCGTCGACGCCTGGAGCCCGGCGAGGTCGAAGCGCTGTCGCCACGCATTGGCGACGTGCACCAGGTGAGCAACGCCTTCAGCGACCGCACATCCATCAGTATCCACGTCTACGGCGCCAATATCGGTGCGGTACGGCGTGCCGTGTTCAGCGCCGAAGGTGAGGAAAAACCCTTCATTTCCGGCTATTCCAACAGCCGCTTGCCCAATATCTGGGACCTGTCGAAAGAGAACCCCGCATGAGCCAGATCGCCGTACGCACCTTCCACGATATCCGCGCCGCTCTCCTCGCCCGCCGGGAGCTGGCGCTGCTCGACGTGCGCGAGGAGGACCCGTTCGCCCAGGCCCATCCCCTGTTCGCCGCCAACCTGCCGCTGTCCAGGCTGGAACTGGAGATCCATGCCCGGGTGCCGCGCCGCGACACGCCGATTACCGTCTACGACGACGGCGAAGGCCTGGCGCCGGTCGCCGCGCAACGCCTCCTCGACCTCGGCTACAGCGACGTGGCCTTGCTCGATGGCGGCCTGTCCGGTTGGCGCAACGCCGGCGGCGAGCTGTTCAGGGATGTGAACGTGCCAAGCAAGGCCTTCGGCGAACTGGTGGAGGCCGAGCGCCACACGCCATCGCTGGCCGCGGAGGAAGTACAGGCTTTGCTCGACGCCAGGGCCGACGCGGTGATCCTGGATGCCCGTCGTTTCGACGAATACCAGACCATGAGTATCCCCGGCGGCATCAGCGTGCCCGGCGCCGAACTGGTGCTGCGCGTCGCCGAACTGGCGCCGGACCCGCGCACCCGGGTGATAGTCAACTGTGCCGGGCGCACTCGTAGCATCATCGGTACCCAGTCGCTGCTCAACGCCGGCATCCCCAACCCGGTGGCGGCATTACGCAACGGCACCATCGGCTGGACGCTGGCCGGTCAGCAACTGGAACACGGCCAGACGCGACGCTTCGGTGCGATCTCCCAGGACACTCGCAAGGCCGCCGCCCAGCGCGCCCGTGCCGTCGCCGACCGCGCCGGCGTCGAACGCCTCGACCTGGCCGGTCTGGCCCAATGGCAGGACGAGCACGACCGCACCACCTACCTGCTCGACGTACGCACGCCCGAGGAATACGAAGCCGGTCACCTGCCTGGCTCCCGCTCCACGCCCGGAGGCCAGCTGGTTCAGGAAACCGACCATGTCGCCAGCGTGCGCGGCGCGCGCCTGGTACTGGTGGACGACGATGGCGTACGCGCCAACATGAGCGCCTCCTGGCTGGCCCAGATGGGCTGGCAGGTCGCGGTACTGGACGGACTCTCCGAGGCCGACTTCAGCGAGAGGGGCGCCTGGAGCGCGCCGCTGCCGAGGCAACCCCGGGCCGACACCATCGACCCGACCACCCTCGCCGACTGGCTGGGCGAACCGGGCACCCGGGTGCTCGACTTCACCGCCAGCGCCAACTATGCGAAACGCCACATCCCCGGCGCCGCCTGGGTATTGCGCAGCCAGTTGAAGCAGGCACTGGAACGGCTGGGCACGGCCGAGCGCTACGTACTCACCTGCGGCAGCAGCCTGCTGGCGCGCTTCGCCGTGGCGGAAGTCCAGGCACTCAGCGGCAAGCCGGTGTTCCTTCTCGACGGCGGCACCAGCGCCTGGGTCGCCGCGGGCCTGCCGACGGAAGACGGCGAAAGCCTGTTGGCGTCGCCGCGCATCGACCGCTACCGCCGCCCCTACGAAGGTACCGACAATCCGCGCGAAGCGATGCAGGGCTACCTGGACTGGGAGTTCGGCCTGGTGGAACAACTCGGTCGCGACGGAACCCACGGCTTCTTCGTGATCTGAAGCCATTACCCGACGAAATCGGAGAGTCATCGAATCGACGCCGGGCAGGCTGCGGAAACGATCCGGAAGTGCGGAAGAGCGGCGCCCCGAAAATGCAAAAGCCCCGCTCAGCGGGGCTTTTCAGTACGCGGATATGGCGGAGGCGGTGAGATTCGAACTCACGGAAGAGTCTCCCCTTCGACGGTTTTCAAGACCGTTGCCTTAAACCACTCGGCCACACCTCCGCATCGCGGGGCGCCATAGTACCGGATAGCAACACACTGTCAAACTCTATCGATTGGCCCTGGCAGAGGCTTTGCTATCATGCCCATCAGTACGTCATGGACCCGTTCCCGTTAAGGAGTACCCACACCATGCAAGAACAGCAATATCAGCTGAACTCCGCCGTCGCGGAACAGCGTGAAGTCAGCGGCGTTCTGCGCAATACCTACGGCCTGCTGGCACTCACCCTGGCCTTCAGCGGCCTGGTGGCCTACGTTTCGCAGCAGATGCGCCTGCCCTATCCGAACGTGTTCGTGGTGCTGATCGGCTTCTACGGCCTGTTCTTCCTCACCGTGAAGCTGCGCAACAGCGCCTGGGGCCTGGTCAGCACTTTCGCCCTGACCGGCTTCATGGGCTACACGCTCGGCCCGATCCTCAACATGTACCTCGGCCTGCCCAACGGCGGCAGCGTCATCACTTCGGCGTTCGCCATGACCGCCCTGGTGTTCTTCGGCCTGTCCGCCTATGTGCTGACCACCCGCAAGGACATGAGCTTCCTGTCCGGCTTCATCACCGCCGGCTTCTTCGTCCTGCTGGGCGCCGTGCTGGTATCGCTGTTCTTCCAGATCAGTGGCCTGCAACTGGCGATCAGCGCCGGCTTCGTCCTGTTCTCCTCGGCGATGATCCTCTACCAGACCAGCGCGATCATCCACGGCGGCGAACGCAACTACATCATGGCCACCATCAGCCTGTACGTGTCGATCTACAACCTGTTCATCAGCCTGTTGCAGATCTTCGGCATCGCCGGCGGCGACGACTGATAGAAAACGCCTCCGGAAAAGCCCGTCCCCGCGACGGGCTTTTTCATTTGCGGACCGGCAAAACACAGGCATTGGTTTATCATTCGAAGAAATCCTTCGCGTATCGCAGCATGAAATTCGCCATCGCCCTATTCGACCCTCCCCACTCCCCCGCCGCCCGCCGCGCGCTGCGCTTCAGCGAAGCCGCGCTGGCCGGCGGGCACGAAATCGTCCGCCTGTTCTTCTACCAGGACGGCGTGCACAGCGCCTCGGCCAACGTCGTGAGCGGCCAGGACGAGTTCGACCTGCCCGCCGCCTGGCGCGAGTTGGTCGAGCGCAACGGCCTGGACGCCGTGGTCTGCATCGCCGCCGCCCTGCGCCGCGGCGTGCTGAACGCCGAGGAAGCCGAACGCTACGGCCGTCCCGGCGCCAACCTTGGCGCACCATGGGAACTGTCCGGACTCGGCCAGTTGCACGAGGCGGCGCAAAGCGCGGACCGCCTGGTCTGCTTCGGAGGCGACCGATGAGCCAGTCGCTGCTGATCATCAGCCGCCAGTCGCCCTGGTCCGGCCCGAGCGCCCGCGAGGCGCTGGACATAGCCCTGGCCGGCGGCGCCTTCGATCTACCGGTCGGCATGCTGTTCCTCGACGACGGCGCGTTCCAGCTGGCTCCCGGCCAGCATCCTGCGCACCTGCAGCAGAAGGACCTGCAGGCCAACCTGCAGGCCCTGCCGATGTTCGGCGTGGACGACCTCTACGTCTCGGCCCGTAGCCTGCGCGAGCGTGGCCTGGCTGAAGAGCGCCTGGCCCTCGCGGTCGAGGTGCTCGACGACCAGGCCCTGCGCGACCTGCTGCAACGCTACGACCAGGTGATTACCCTCTGATGGCCACGACCCTCCACGTACTGTCCCGCTCGCCGTTCAATGACGGCCGCCTGGGCAGTTGCCTGTACCTGCTCAACCCCGGCGACGGCCTGCTGCTCTGCGGCGACGCCGTGCACGCCCTGCTGGCCGGCAGCCACGCCTGCCAGGCCCTGGAACTGATGCCGGCGGAAATCGAACTGTTCGCCCTGCTGGAAGACCTCCAGGCGCGCGGTATCGAGGACGTCCCCGCTCGCCTGGTGGCGGTGGACTACCCCGGCTTCGTCGAACTCGCCACCCGCTTCGACAAGGTCAACAGTTGGCTATGACGCTCCTTATGCTGGAAGGCCGGGAAATCCGGCTGGACAAGGACGGCTACCTCGCCGCCCTCGACGATTGGTCGGAGCCGGTGGCGGAAGCCCTGGCCGCCCGCGAGGAGCTGGCTCTGACCGCCGAGCACTGGGAGATTCTCCAACTGCTCCGCGAGTTCTATGCGGAGTTCCAGCTGTCTCCGGCCAACCGCCCGCTGATCAAGTACGTCGCCCAGCGACTGGGTCCGGACAAGGGCAACAGCCTGCACCTCAACCACCTGTTCAAGGGCGCCCCGGCCAAGCTTGGCGCGAAGCTGGCCGGCCTGCCGAAACCGAGCAACTGTCTATGACTCTCTCGACTCCCGCCGAACATCCGTTCGCCCAGTTCGTCCGCATCCTCGGCAAAGGCAAGCGCGGAGCGCGCAGCCTGACCCGGGAGGAAGCCCGCGAGGCCCTCGGCATGATCCTCGACGGCAGGGTCGAGGACACCCAGCTGGGCGCCTTCCTCATGCTCCTGCGGCACAAGGAGGAAAGCAGCGAGGAACTGGCCGGTTTCACCGAGGCGGTGCGCGAACGCCTGCAAGTCCCGTCCTTGCGCGTCGACCTCGACTGGCCCAGTTACGCCGGCAAGAAGCGCCACCTGCCCTGGTACCTGCTGGCCGCCAAGTGCCTGGCCGGCCATGGCGTGCGCATCCTCATGCACGGCGGCGGCACGCATACCGCCGGACGCCTGTACAGCGAACAGTTGCTGGCGGCGCTGGAGATCCCGCTCTGCCACGACTGGCTGCAGGTAGAACAGGCCCTGGAGCGCGGCCACCTGGCGTTCATTCCGCTCGGCGCCTGGATGCCGGTGCTGCAACGCATGATCGATCTGCGCAATACCCTCGGCCTGCGCTCGCCGATCCATTCGCTGGTTCGCCTGCTCAACCCCCTGAATGCGGATTGCATCCTGCAGAGCATCTTCCACCCCGGTTACCAGGAAACCCACCGCGAGGCCAGCCGCCTGCTCGGCGACCGGGCCATCGTCATCAAGGGCGAAGGCGGCGAGATCGAAGTCAACCCGGACGTCGTCGCCCACCTGTATGGTTGCGACCAGGGCGAAGCCTGGGACGAGGAATGGCCGGCATTGTCGACGCACCGGCACATGAAGCCGGAACAGCTCGACCCGGGTTTCCTTCGGGCCGTCTGGGACGGCCGCGAAGGCGACGCCTATGGCCACCTGGCGGTGCTCTCCAGCATGGCCCTGGCGCTACGGGCCCTTGGCAAGAATCGCGAAGAAGCCTTCAAGGAAGCCGCACACTACTGGGCGACCCGAAACGAATCGATCTGATCGATACGAATAGCCCTTTATTTATATAAATTTATCGATCACCCGACACTAGACTGTTCCTCCAACGACGTATGGAGGAACCCGCTCATGGGACAGTTGATCGATGGCCGCTGGCACGACCAGTGGTATGACACACAGAAAGACGGCCGCTTCCAGCGCGAAAACGCCCAGCGCCGCCATTGGCTGGGCGAGCCGGCGTTCCCCGCCGAGGGCGGGCGCTACCATCTCTATGTCTCGCTGGCCTGCCCCTGGGCCCATCGGACCCTGATCGTGCGCAAGCTGAAGGGGCTGGAGTCGCTGGTCGATGTTTCGGTGGTCAGTTGGCTGATGCGCGAGAACGGCTGGACCTTCGACCCCGCCCACGGCTCCACCGGCGATCGCCTCGACGGCCTGGCCTTTCTGCACCAGCGCTACACCCGCGACGACCCGCACTACAGCGGCCGGGTCACGGTGCCGCTGCTGTGGGACAAGCAGGCGCAGAAGATCGTCAACAACGAATCAGCCGATATCGTCCGCATCTTCAACAGCGCCTTCGACGCCATCGGCGCCAACGCGCTGGACTTCTACCCGGAGCCGCTGCGCGAGGAGATCGAACGCCTCAACGGACGCATCTATCCTGCGGTCAACAACGGCGTGTACCGTGCTGGCTTCGCCACTCGCCAGGACGCCTACGAGGAGGCCTTCGTCCAGTTGTTCGAGGAGCTGGACTACCTGGAAGGCTTGCTCGGCGAACGCCGCTACCTGGCCGGCGAATACCTGACCGAGGCCGATATCCGCCTGTTCACCACCCTGGTGCGCTTCGATGCGGTGTACCACGGACACTTCAAGTGCAACCTGCGGCGCATCGAAGACTACCCGAATCTCTCCGGCTGGTTGCGCGAGCTGTACCAACGCCCGGGCATCGGCGAGACAGTGGACTTCGAACATATCAAGGGGCACTACTACGCCAGCCACCGCACCATCAACCCGACCGGGATAGTACCGCTGGGCCCGCGTCTCGACCTGGCGCGCGCGCCAGGCCGGGAACGACTTCCCGGCAAGGGCATCTGGGGAGAAGGCTGAAGGCTCAGGCGTCCTCGCGGGCGCCTTCGAACCAGGCCAGCTTGTCGCGCAGTTGCACGACTTCGCCGACGATCACCAGGGTCGGCGCATGCACTTCGTGCTCAGCCACCAGTTGCGGCAGGTTTTCCAGGGTTCCGGTGAATACCCGCTGCTGGGCGGTGGTCCCCTGCTGGATCAGCGCCGCCGGGGTCTGTGCGGAGCGACCGTGGGCGACCAGTTGCTCGCAGATCACCGGCAATCCCACCAGGCCCATGTAGAACACCAGGGTCTGGCCAGGCGCTACCAGGTCCTGCCACGGCAGGTCGGTGGTGCCGTCCTTCAGATGACCGGTGACGAAACGAACCGATTGCGCATGATCGCGATGAGTCAGTGGAATCCCGGCGTAGGCCGCGCAGCCGCTGGCCGCGGTGATTCCCGGCACGACCTGGAAAGGTATGCCGTGGGCAGCCAGTTCGTCGATTTCCTCACCGCCGCGGCCGAAGATGAACGGGTCGCCACCCTTCAGGCGCAGCACGCGCTTGCCCTGGCTGGCCAGCTCCACCAGCAGGCGGTTGATCCGATCCTGCGGCACCGCATGTTCGGCGCGGCGCTTGCCGACGTACAGGCGTTCGGCATCGCGGCGGCATAATTCGAGGATCGACGGCGCCACCAGGCGATCGTAGAGCACCACGTCGGCCTGCTGCATCAGGCGCAGGGCACGGAACGTCAGCAGGTCCGGATCCCCCGGCCCGGCCCCGACCAGATATACCTCGCCCGTGGCTATGTGCGCGAGGCCGCCGGCCAGGTGCTCCTCCAGGAGACGCTCGGCTTCCGCCGGACGGCCGGCCAGGACACGCTCGGCGATCTCGCCCTGGAACAGGTTTTCCCAGAACACCCGGCGCTGCTGCAGGTCGGGTAGCAATTCCTTGACCCGGTGGCGGAAGCGGCTGGCGAGTCCGGCCAGTTGCCCGTAGGTCGAGGGAATCCAGGTTTCCAGTTTGGCCCGGATCAGCCGCGCCAGCACGGGCGCATCGCCGCCGCTGGAGACCGCCACCACCAGCGGCGAACGGTCGACGATGGCCGGGAAGATCACGCTGCACAGGGCCGGCGCGTCCACCACGTTGACCGGTATCCCGCGCGCATTGGCCGCTCGCGACACCTCGGCGTTCAGCGGTTCGTCGTCGGTGGCGGCGATGATCAGGACGCAGCCGGGCTGGTCGCCGTCCTGGTAGTCGCGTTCGAGCAGCTCGCCGCCGCCCTGCTCCACCAGATGCCGCAGTTCGATGTGGATCTGCGGCGCGACCACGCGCAGGCGCGCGCCGGCGTCGGCCAGCAGGCGCGCCTTGCGCAGGGCGACTTCGCCGCCACCGACCACCAGCGCGAGGCGCCCTTGCAAGGAGTGGAACAGCGGCAGGAAATCCATGTCAGCCGATCACCTCGATGCCAGCCATGTAGGGCTTGAGGACTTCCGGCACACGGATCGAGCCGTCCGCCTGCTGGTAGTTCTCCAGTACCGCCACCAAGGTGCGGCCGACGGCCAGGCCGGAGCCGTTGAGGGTGTGCACCAGCTCGGGCTTGCCGGTTTCCGGATTGCGGTAGCGGGCCTGCATGCGCCGGGCCTGGAAGTCGCCGCAGTTGGAGCAGGAGGAAATCTCGCGGTACTTGTCCTGGCTGGGAACCCAGACTTCCAGGTCGTAGGTCTTGGTCGCACCGAAGCCCATGTCGCCGGTGCACAGCGCCAGCACCCGATACGGCAACTCGAGCAGTTGCAGGACGCGCTCGGCGTTGGCGGTCAGGCCTTCCAGCGCCTCGTAGGAAGTGGCCGGATCGACGATCTGCACCATCTCCACCTTGTCGAACTGATGCTGACGGATCATGCCGCGGGTATCGCGCCCGGAGGCACCGGCCTCGCTGCGGAAGCACGGGGTATGGGCGACGAACTTCAGCGGCAATTGCTTGGCGTCGAGGATCTGCCCGGAGACGATGTTGGTCAGCGAAACCTCGGCGGTCGGGATCAGGTAGAGGTCGGCTTCGCCGTCGCGGCCGATCTTGAACAGGTCCTCCTCGAACTTCGGCAACTGGCCGGTGCCTTGCAGCGCCGGAGCCTGGACGAGATAGGGGGTGTAGGCCTCCTCGTAGCCATGCTCGGCGGTATGCAGGTTGATCATGAACTGCGCCAGGGCGCGATGCAGGCGGGCGATCGGGCCGCGCATGAGGGCGAAGCGCGCGCCGGAAAGCTTGGCGGCGGTCTCGAAATCCAGCCAGCCGTGCCGTTCACCGAGGGCGACATGGTCCTTGACCTCGAAATCGAAGGTCTTCGGCGTGCCCCAGCGACGCACTTCGACGTTGGCGTCCTCGTCGGCACCGACCGGCACCGACTCGTGCGGCAGGTTGGGAATGCCCAGCAGCATGGCATCCAGTTCGCCCTGGATGGCGTCCAGCTGGCGCTTGCCTTCCTCCAGCTCGGAGCCCATGCGATCGACATCGGCCAGCAGCGGCGCGATATCCTCGCCACGCTGCTTGGCCTGGCCGATCGCCTTGGAACGCGCGTTGCGCTCGGCTTGCAGCTGCTCGGTACGGGTCTGTACCGACTTGCGCTGCTCTTCCAGCGCTTCGATGCGTGCGACATCCAGTTGGAAGCCACGGGTGGCCAGGCGGGCAGCCACTTCTTGCGGCTGGGTGCGTACCAGTTTGGGATCGAGCATGCTCTTTTCTCGTCTCGTGTCGGTTATCGGCGGTTCGTGGCCCGGTTGGCGCTTCGCCGGCCCCGGCGACGTCATCGACGCCGTCGCGGAAGCCTGGCTAGCTCCGCCGAGCCCATACCGCTCAGGATTTTCTGCGTTGGCGGGGACTGGTGCGATCCAGCTCGGCCAGGTGTTCCAGCTTGTCGCGGATCTTCAGTTCCAGGCCCCTCGGCACCGGTTGATAGTAACGCCGCGGCTCCAGATCCTCGGGGAAATAATCCTCTCCGGCGGCATAGGCATCCGGCTCGTCGTGGGCGTAGCGGTATTCCTCGCCATAGCCGAGGCTCTTCATCAATTTGGTCGGCGCGTTGCGCAAGTGCAATGGCACTTCCCGCGAGCCGCTTTCGGCGACGTCGCGCATCGCCGCGTTGAACGCGCTGTACACCGCATTGCTCTTCGGCGCACAGGCCAGGTAGACGATGGCCTGGGCCACCGCCAGCTCGCCTTCGGGGCTGCCCAGGCGCTCCTGCACGTCCCAGGCCGACAGGCATAGGCCGAGGGCGCGAGGATCGGCGTTGCCAACCTCCTCGCTGGCCATGCGCACCACCCGCCGGGCGATGTACAGGGGATCGCAGCCGCCGTCGAGCATACGCGCGAACCAATAGAGTGCCGCGTCGGGATTGGAGCCGCGCACCGACTTGTGCAGCGCGCTGATCTGGTCGTAGAACGCCTCGCCGCCCTTGTCGAAACGTCGGCGGGTATCGCCGAGCAGATTCTGCAGCAGCTCGGGGCTGATCTCGCTGCCGTCCTCGGCGAGGTCGGCAGCGTTCTCCAGCAGGTTCAGCAGGCGCCGCCCATCGCCGTCGGCGGCGGCCAGGAGAACCTGGAAGCTCTCCTCCGGCAGCCTCAGCTTGCGCTTGCCGAGGCCCTTGTCCTCGTTCAGCGCGCGGCCCACCAGCTTGCGCAGGGCGGCTTCGTCGAGGCTCTTGAGGACATACACGCGAGCCCGCGAGAGCAGCGCATTGTTCAACTCGAAGGACGGGTTCTCGGTGGTCGCGCCAATGAAGATCAGCGTGCCGTCTTCCACATAGGGCAGGAAGGCATCCTGCTGGCTCTTGTTGAAGCGGTGCACCTCATCGACGAACAGGATGGTCCGGCGCCCGTATTGCGCCGCGTGCTGCTTGGCCACCTCGACCGCCTGGCGGATCTCCTTGACCCCGGACAGCACCGCGGAAATGGTCTCGAAATGGGCGTCCGACACCTGCGCCAGCAGCCGCGCCAGGGTAGTCTTGCCGACTCCCGGCGGGCCCCAGAAGATCATCGAGTGCAGCGCGCCCTGCTCCAGCGCCTCGCGCAAGGGCTTGCCGCGGGCCAGCAGGTGTTCCTGCCCCACGTACTCGTCCAGGTTTGCGGGCCTCAGCCGTGCCGCCAGGGGCTGCGCGACGGGCTCGCTGCGGAACAGATCCACGGCTTGCGCTTACTCCTGGATCACGTCGACGCCCGGCGGAACGTCGAAGGTGAATTGCTTGGCATCCAGCGCCTCGTTCATCTTCACGTCGAAGAACAGGATGTTGGTGCGCTGGCCGACGCCATCGATCATCTGCATGTCGTTCACCTTGCCGCTGCGGAACGACAGGCGCAAGGTGTCGAAGAGGGTGTCCTTGGTCTTCGGCTTGAGCACGAAATCGACTACGTTGCCGCCCTCCTTGTAGGTGATGGCGAAGCTTTCGCTGATCTTCGAGATGTCGCCGGAGAGCAGCAGCGCCGGCGTCTGGGTCAGGCGCTGATCGAGCTTCTGGATGGTCACCTGCTCCAGGTCCGGGTCGTACAGCCAGACCTTCTCGCCGTTGGAAATGAGCAATTGCTCGTTCGGCGCATCGGTATGCCAGCGGAACAGTCCCGGCCGCTTCAGGCTCAGTTGGCCGGCGGTTTCCTGCAGGCGCGTGCCGCTACCGTCCAGGGTCAGTTGGGAAAAACGCGCGGTCAGGGTCTGGGCCTTGTTCAGCAGGCCGGTCAGGCGCTGGACAGCGGCGCTGTCGTCGGCATGGGCCAGCGAAGCGCCCATGGCCAGGGCGGCAACGAACAACGTGCGGATCAGTCGCATCGGAATCCTCTAAAACCTGTCGGGTTCAATCACGAACCGGCGCCGGCGCGATGACTTCGCGGGAGCCGTTGGTATTCATCGGGGTGACCACGCCGGCCATCTCCATCGCCTCGATCATCCGCGCGGCGCGGTTGTAGCCGATCTTCAGCTTGCGTTGCACGGCGGAGATCGATGCCCGGCGACTCTCGGTGACGAAACGTACCGCCTCGTCGTAGAGCGGGTCGTCCTCGCTGCCTTCGCCGGAGCCGTCGCCGCCATCGAAGGAACCGCCACCGCTGCCGCCTTCGTCGACGCCAGCGAGGATGTCCTCGATGTAGTCGGGCGCGCCGCGCAGCTTCCAGGCCTCGACCACCCGGTGCACCTCGTCGTCGGAAACGAAGGCGCCGTGCACGCGAATCGGCAGGCCTGTGCCCGGCGGCAGGTAGAGCATGTCGCCGTGGCCGAGAAGCTGTTCGGCGCCACCCTGGTCGAGGATGGTGCGCGAGTCGATCTTGCTGGAGACCTGGAAGGCGATCCGGGTCGGGATGTTGGCCTTGATCAGGCCGGTGATCACGTCCACCGACGGCCGCTGGGTCGCCAGGATCAGGTGGATACCGGCCGCCCGCGCCTTCTGCGCGATACGGGCGATAAGCTCCTCGACCTTCTTGCCGACGATCATCATCATGTCGGCGAATTCGTCGACCACCACCACGATGGTCGGCAGGGTGCTCAGCTGCGGCGGCTCGTCGTCCGGGCTTTCGCGACGGAACAGCGGGTCGGTCAGCGGCGTGCCAGCCTCCTCGGCGTCCTTCACCTTGCGGTTGAAGCCAGCCAGGTTGCGCACACCCATGGCCGCCATCAGGCGGTAGCGCCGCTCCATCTCCGCCACGCTCCAGCGCAGGGCGTTGGCGGCTTCCTTCATGTCGGTGACCACCGGGCAGAGCAGGTGCGGGATCCCTTCGTAGATCGACAGTTCGAGCATCTTCGGGTCGATCATGATCAGTCGCGCCTCGCTCGGCGTGGACTTGAACAGGATCGACAGGAGCATGGCGTTGACCCCCACCGACTTACCGGAGCCGGTGGTACCGGCCACCAGCAGGTGCGGCATCTTCGCCAGGTCGGTGATGATCGGCCGACCGCCGATGTCGTGGCCCAGGGCCAGCGGCACGGTGGACTTGTGCTCGTCGTACTCCGGCGACGACAGCACTTCGGAGAAGCGCACCATCTGCCGGTCTTCGTTGGGAATCTCGATGCCGACGGTGGTCTTGCCGGGAATCACTTCCACCACCCGCACGCTGATCACCGCCAGCGAGCGCGCCAGGTCCTTGGCCAGGTTGGAAATGCGGCTGACCTTGACCCCCGCCGCGGGCTGGATCTCGAAACGGGTGATCACGGGGCCCGGATGCACCGAATCCACGCTGACCTCGACGCCGAACTCCTTCAGCTTGATCTCCAGCAGGCGCGACATCGCCTCCAGCGACTCGGGCGAGTAGCTCTTCTGCTTCACTTCCGCCGGATCGAGCAGCGACAGCGGCGGCAGGGTGCCCTCCACCGCCGTATCGACGAACAGCGGCGCCTGCTTCTCTTTCAGCACGCGCTTGCTCGGCTCCGGGGCCTTCGGCGGCGGTGGCGGATCGATCTTCGGCGGCGGGCGCTTCTCCCGCTCGCTCATGTGCTTGGCCAGGGCCTCTTCGCGTTCCAGCAGGCGCTCCTTGGCCTTGGACTGTTCGCGGCGGTCCGGCACGCTCGGCGCCACCACCTCGGCGACGCGCTCGTCGACCTCGCGCAGTTGCGCGACCAGTTGCTTGCGCTCGGCGCGCGCGCCCATCCAGCGATTGAAGGCGTTCTGGATCAGTTCGAAGAAGTCCAGGGTGATCTTGCCGGTGACATCCATCACCTTGAACCAGGAGAGGTCGGCGAACACCGTCAGGCCGAAGAGGAACAGGGCGAAGAACACCAGCGTGCTGCCCTGCACGTTCAGCGCATCCACCGCGACGCGGCCCAGGCTCTGGCCGATGGCGCCGCCGGCCGAGGCGCTGGCCGGCATGTGGCCGCTGGCGTGGAAATGGATGTAGGCCAGTGCCGAGCCGGCCAGGATCAGGAAGATCAGCCCGACCAGGCGCCAGGAAAACAGCCAGGTGTTCCATTCCCACGGCAGGTTGCGGCGGCGGAATACCTGCCAGGTCTTGATGCCCAGCAACAGCGGAAAGAGGTAGGCGAAGTAGCCGAGCGTCATGAACAGGATATCGGCGGATACCGCACCGAGCCGACCGGCGGCATTCTGCACCTGGTCAACCTGGCTCGAGTGACTCCAGCTCGGATCGGCCGGGTCATAGGTGAGCAGAGCCATCCACAAGTAGAGGCAGAGCGCGCCCAGCGCGATCAGGACCCCTTCCTTCAGGCGGGAATGCAGTTGCTGACGCCATGCGGCGGCATGGCTCGCGGTGGTCGAATCCTTCAAATCGCTATTTTTCCTGCGCACGGCTGGTGCTTTAGAAGCTGTCTTGGTCAAAACGCGCCTATTGTACGGCTTTAGGGAAACTCTGAAAAATCACACCCGAAATCAGCGGCAATCCGTGCGTGGCTGATCCCGGCCCCGGGGTTTTGCCGGCCTTTTGCGGATAGGTGTAGCATAGCCGGCAGAACTCTTCAGGCGGCTCCATTGGAGCACGCATTTTCTTATGTGACAAAGGCTTATGGAGTCTTTTTATGAGTGAAGTCAAGCATTCGCGCCTCATCATCCTGGGCTCCGGTCCGGCCGGCTATACCGCCGCCGTGTACGCCGCACGCGCCAATCTCAAGCCAGTGGTGATCACCGGCATCCAGCCAGGCGGCCAGCTGACCACCACCACCGAAGTCGACAACTGGCCGGGCGACGTCGAAGGCCTTACCGGCCCGGCGCTGATGACCCGCATGCAGCAGCACGCCGAGCGTTTCGACACCGAGATCGTCTACGACCACATCCACACCGCCGAGTTGCAACAGCGCCCCTTCACACTGAAGGGCGATAGTGGCACTTATACCTGCGATGCATTGATCATTGCCACCGGTGCCTCCGCGCAATACCTGGGCATGTCGTCGGAAGAAGCCTTCATGGGCAAGGGCGTTTCCGCCTGCGCCACCTGCGACGGCTTCTTCTACCGCAACCAGGTGGTCTGCGTGGTCGGCGGCGGCAATACCGCCGTCGAGGAAGCGCTGTATCTGGCCAACATCGCCAAGGAAGTCCACCTGATCCACCGTCGCGACAAGCTGCGCTCGGAGAAGATCCTCCAGGACAAGCTGTTCGACAAGGCCGAGAACGGCAACGTGCGCCTGCACTGGAACACCACCCTGGACGAGGTGCTGGGCGACGCCAGCGGCGTCACCGGCGTACGCCTGAAGAGCACCATCGACGGCAGCACCAGCGAGCTATCGCTGGCCGGCGTGTTCATCGCCATCGGCCACAAGCCGAACACCGACCTGTTCCAGGGCCAACTGGAAATGCGCGACGGCTACCTGCGGATCCACGGCGGCAGCGAAGGCAATGCCACCCAGACCAGCATCGAAGGCGTGTTCGCCGCCGGCGACGTGGCCGACCACGTCTACCGCCAGGCCATCACTTCCGCCGGCGCCGGCTGCATGGCCGCGCTGGATGCCGAAAAATACCTCGACGACCATTGATCGGACCCGGGGGAGGCCCGCCCTCCCCTACCCCGCCATGCTGACCTGGCTTTCCCGCACCGACTTCGACTTTCCACCCCTCGACAAGGCCCTGCAGGAGCCCAACGGGCTGCTCGCGGCCGGCGGCGACCTCAATCCGCAACGCCTGGTCGCAGCCTATCGCCACGGCTGCTTCCCCTGGTACCAGGATGGCCAGCCGATCCTCTGGTGGTCGCCCGACCCGCGCACCGTCCTGTTCCCCGACGAACTGCACGTTTCCCGCAGCCTGGCCAAGTGCCTGCGCCAGCAACGCTTCGAAGTCACTTTCAACCGTGACTTCCGGGCGGTGATCCAGGCTTGTGCCGCGCCGCGTAACTACGCCGACGGCACCTGGATCACCACGCCGATGCAACTGGCCTACCAGGAGCTGCACCTGCGCGGCATCGCCCACTCCGTGGAAGTCTGGCAGGAGCGACAACTGGTCGGCGGCCTCTACGGCCTGGCCATGGGCAGGCTGTTCTTCGGCGAATCGATGTTCAGCCGCGCCGACAACGCTTCCAAGGTCGGCTTCGTCACGCTGGTCCGCCATCTGCGCGACGCCGGCTTCGTCCTCATCGACTGCCAGATGCCGACCCGCCACCTGCACAGCCTGGGCGCCCGCGCCATCAGCCGGGGGGAATTCGCCGACTACCTGCAACGCTATCGCGACCAGCCTCCTACCGGCGACCTGGATTTTTAGGCGAGTTTCCGTGCCTGGCATAAACTTGCTTATGGGTCCCTGCTGGAGTTCACCATGACCGAACTCGCCCGACTGAAGTTCTACGCGACGCAACCGCACCCGTGCAGCTACCTGCCCGAGGAGCAGGCAACCACCCTGTTCCTCGATCCCAGCCAGCCCATGGACACGCAGCTGTACGCCTCGCTGTCGGAGGTCGGCTTCCGCCGCAGCGGCGACCATCTCTATCGTCCGCACTGCCAGCATTGCACCGCCTGCATCGCCGCGCGCATACCGGTCGCCGGCTTCAGCCCGAACCGCCAGCAGCGGCGCATCCTCAAGCGCAATGCGGAACTGCAGGTGATCCGCAAGCGACCGAGCTTCAACGAGGAGTACTACGACCTCTATCGGCGCTACATCGAGCAACGCCACGCCGACGGCGACATGTATCCGCCCAGCCGCGACCAGTTCGCCACCTTCCTGGTTCGCGACCTGCCCTTCTGCTGCTTCTTCGAGTTCCGCCTGCATGGCCGCCTGCTGGCCATAGCCGTGACGGACGTGCTGCCGAACGGACTCTCGGCCGTCTATACCTTCTACGATCCCGACGAAGAGCAGCGCAGCCTGGGACGCTACGCGATCCTCTGGCAGATCGCCGAGACCGAACGCCTGGGCCTGCAGGCCGTCTACCTGGGCTACTGGATCAAGAATTGCCGCAAGATGAACTACAAGACCCAGTACCGCCCCATCGAACTGTTCGTCAACCAGCGCTGGGTCGCCCTCACCTGATAGCCGTGTGGCGCTATTGTCGATTTTCTGGCACAATGCACGCCGCTTTTCACGGCCCACCTCTCATTGAAAGGGCCACCCACAGATACCGAGGGCTCTACTGCATGTCGAAAGAAGACAGCTTCGAAATGGAAGGTACTGTCGTCGACACCCTGCCCAACACCATGTTCCGTGTGGAGTTGGAAAATGGGCACGTCGTCACCGCGCACATCTCCGGCAAAATGCGCAAGAACTACATCCGCATCCTCACCGGCGACAAGGTCCGCGTGGAACTGACGCCCTACGACCTGAGCAAGGGCCGCATCACCTACCGCGCCCGCTGAGTCGACACGAGCCGCTGCGGCTCGCCGATTGCAAAAGAAAACGCCCGGCATCTGCCGGGCGTTTTCGTTGCCGCGCCCGGATCAGGCGGGCTCCGCCGCCGTGATCTCGAACTCGAAGGCCAGCTCGTCGCCCTTCAGGTCGACATGCACCAGGCCGCCATGCTCGGCCAGCTCGCCGAACAGGATCTCCTCGGCCAACGGCCGCTTGATCTTGTCCTGGATAAGCCGCGCCATCGGTCGCGCACCCATCTGCACGTCGTAGCCCTTCTCCGCCAGCCAGCCGCGCGCCGCATCGCTGACCTCGAGCTGGACGCGCTTGTCCTCCAGCTGCGCCTGCAGCTCGGTGAGGAACTTGTCGACCACGCTCTTGATCGTCTCGGTGCTCAGGCGGCCGAACTGGATGATGGTATCCAGGCGGTTGCGGAACTCCGGGGTGAAGCTCTTCTTGATCACTTCCATCGCATCGGTGGTGTGATCCTGCTGGTTGAAGCCGATCGACGCGCGCGCCGCCACTTCCGCGCCGGCGTTGGTGGTCATGATCAGGATGATGTTGCGGAAGTCCGCCTTGCGCCCGTTGTTGTCGGTCAGGGTGCCGTGGTCCATCACCTGCAGCAGCAGGTTGAAGACCTCCGGGTGAGCCTTCTCGATCTCGTCGAGCAGCAACACGCAGTGCGGGGTCTTGGTGATCGCCTCGGTGAGCAGGCCGCCCTGGTCGAAGCCGACGTAGCCCGGAGGCGCACCGATCAGCCGCGACACGGTATGCCGCTCCATGTACTCGGACATGTCGAAGCGCACCAGCTCCACACCCAAGGCCTTCGCCAACTGCCGCGCCACCTCGGTCTTGCCCACGCCGGTGGGACCGGCGAAGAGGAATGAGCCGACCGGCTTGTCCGGCGCCTTGAGCCCGGCCCGGGACAGCTTGATCGCCGTGGACAGCGACTCGATGGCGTCGTCCTGGCCGAACACGGTCAGCTTGAGGTCGCGTTCGAGGTTGCGCAGCAACTCCTTGTCGGAGGTGGTGACGTGTTTCGGCGGGATCCGCGCAATCTTCGCCACGATATCCTCGACCTGCGCCACCTCGATGCGCTTCACGCGCTTCTCTTCCGGCTGCAGGCGCTGGTAGGCGCCCGCCTCGTCGATGACGTCGATGGCCTTGTCCGGCATGTGCCGGTCGTTGATGTAGCGCGCCGCCAGCTCGGCCGCGGCGCGCAGCGCCTCGTCGCTGTACTCGATGTGGTGATGCTGCTCGAAGCGCCCCTTGAGGCCCTTGAGGATGCCATAGGTGTCTTCCACCGACGGCTCGGTCACGTCGACCTTCTGGAAGCGCCGCGCCAAGGCCCGGTCCTTCTCGAAGATGCCGCGGAACTCCTGGAAGGTGGTCGAGCCGATGCAGCGGATCTCGCCCGAGGACAGAACCGGCTTGAGCAGGTTGGAGGCGTCCATTACCCCGCCGGATGCCGCACCGGCGCCGATGATGGTATGGATCTCGTCGATGAACAGCACCGCGTGCGGGCGCTTGCGCAACTCGTTGAGCAAGGCCTTGAAGCGCTTCTCGAAGTCGCCGCGGTACTTGGTACCCGCGAGCAAGGCACCCAGGTCGAGGGAGTAGACCACGCTGTCGGCCAGCAGGTCCGGCACCTGGCCATCGACGATGCGTTTGGCCAGGCCCTCGGCGATGGCCGTCTTGCCGACCCCCGCCTCGCCTACCAGCAGCGGGTTGTTCTTGCGCCGGCGGGCAAGGATCTGCGCCACCCGCTCGACTTCATGCTCACGCCCCACCAGCGGGTCGATCCGCCCCTGGCGAGCCAGCTCGTTGAGGTTGCTGGCATAGGCGTCCAGCGGATGGTTGGACGTGGCCGACTCGCCACCTTCCTCATCCTGCATATCCTGCTCCCCATCCTGCGGATGTTCGGCATGCCCGGGCACCTTGGAGATACCATGGGCGATGTAGTTCACCACATCGATACGCGCGATGCTCTGCTGCTTGAGCAGGAACACCGCCTGGCTTTCCTGTTCGCTGAAGATCGCCACCAGGACATTGGCCCCGGTCACTTCGCGCTTGCCGGAACTCTGCACGTGGAACACCGCACGCTGCAGGACGCGCTGGAAGCCCAGCGTCGGCTGGGTTTCGCGCTCGTCGTCGTGCTGCGGGATCAGCGGCGTGGTGGAATCGATGAATTCCTGCAGGTCGCGCCGCAGCTTGTCCAGGTTGGCACCGCACGCACGCAATACCGTTGCCGCCGCCTCATTGTCCAGCAAGGCCAGCAGCAGGTGCTCAACCGTCATGAATTCATGGCGTTTGGCCCTCGCCTCCTTGAAGGCGAGATTGAGGGTGACTTCGAGCTCTCGATTCAACATGGCTTCACCTCGCTCCCAAACATCCGATCAACTGTCTTTCTCTATCTCGCAGAGCAATGGATGCTGGCTCTCCCGTGCATACTGATTGACCTGCATCGCCTTGGTTTCGGCCACGTCCCGGGTAAACAAGCCGCAGACCGCTTTACCCTGAGTATGTACCGTCAACATGATCTTGGTGGCTTTTTCCCGGTCCATGTTGAAGAACACTTCCAGCACTTCAACAACAAAGTCCATCGGCGTGTAATCGTCGTTGAACAGTACCACCTTATACAACGGTGGCGGCTGTAATACAGGCTTCGACTCCTGTACCGCGAGCCCCGCCCCTTCGTCCTCGTGCTCATGAGGCTCGGGATGGTCCTGATTGAATGTTAGTCGAATCTGGCTAGGTGCATGCATGAGGAAAAAAAGCTTTGCCTTTCTGGAAAGTTATGGACCGACATGATGTTGATCCGTTTCTCAGGCGTATGGTTCAGCGCCTTGACTAACTGCAAAAGGGTGTTACAAACAATGGAATACCCCTACAGGGTATCAGGGGTTCCGCACCCGTCTCGACCCAGGTCGGACGCGGGATCGTAGTGGATGATACTCCAGCGTTGGAGTCCTTTGCAGAGGGATATGAGCATGCTCAGCGGTAAGGTCAAGTGGTTCAACAACGCCAAGGGCTACGGGTTCATCCTGGCCGAGGGCCGAGATGAGGACCTGTTCGCCCATTACTCGGCCATTCAGATGGACGGTTACAAGACACTCAAGGCGGGCCAGCCGGTCAATTTCGAGATCATCCAGGGACCGAAGGGACTGCATGCCATCAACATCAGCCCCGCCACCGCGACAACCGCCGCACCCTCCGCCCCCGCCCCGCAGGAAGAGCCGCAGGCGACGCCCGTCGAAGCCTGACCCCAGCGCGGATGCGGAAATGAAAAAGGCCGGTGCGAACCGGCCTTTTTCTCGTTCGGGCGCTAGCCCTTCCTACATCTTGGCAATCATCGCGTCGCCGAACTCCGAGCAGGACAGCAGGGTCGCGCCGTCCATCAGGCGTTCGAAGTCATAGGTCACGGTCTTGGCGGCGATCGCCCCGTTGGTGCCCTTGATGATCAGGTCGGCCGCCTCGGTCCAACCCATGTGGCGCAGCATCATCTCCGCGGAGAGGATCAGCGAACCCGGGTTGACCTTGTCCTGGCCGGCGTACTTCGGCGCGGTGCCGTGGGTCGCCTCGAACATGGCCACCGAATCGGACAGGTTGGCGCCGGGCGCGATGCCGATGCCGCCGACCTCGGCCGCCAGGGCGTCGGAGAGATAGTCGCCGTTCAGGTTCAGGGTGGCGATCACGTCGTACTCGGCGGGGCGCAGCAGGATCTGCTGCAACATGGCGTCGGCGATCACGTCCTTGACCACGACGTTCTTGCCGGTCTTCGGATTCTTGAACTGCATCCACGGACCGCCGTCCAGCAGCTCGGCGCCGAATTCATCGCGCGCGACTTCGTAGCCCCAATCCTTGAAGGCACCCTCGGTGAACTTCATGATGTTGCCCTTGTGCACCAGGGTCACCGAACTGCGGTCGTTGTCGACGGCGTATTGCAGGGCCTTGCGCACCAGGCGCTTGGTGCCTTCCTGGGAAACCGGCTTGATGCCGATGCCGCAGTTCTCGGTGAAGCGGATCTTCTTGACGCCCATTTCCTCGGTGAGGAACTTGATGACCTTCTCCGCTTCCGGCGAACCGGCCTTCCACTCGACGCCGGCATAGATGTCCTCGGAGTTCTCGCGGAAGATCACCATGTCCACGTCGCCGGGCTTCTTCACCGGGCTGGGCACGCCTTCGAACCAGCGTACCGGGCGCTGGCAGACGTAGAGATCGAGTTGCTGGCGCAGGGCCACGTTCAGGGAGCGGATGCCGCCACCGACCGGGGTGGTCAGCGGGCCCTTGATGGAAACCACGTAGTCGCGTACGGCGTCCAGGGTTTCCTGGGGCAGCCAGGTGTCCTGGTCATAGACCTGGGTGGCCTTCTCGCCGGCGTAGACTTCCATCCAGGCGATCTTGCGCTCGCCCTTGTATGCTTTTTCCACTGCAGCGTCGACAACCTTGATCATGACCGGGCTGATATCGACGCCGATGCCATCACCCTCGATGAACGGGATGATCGGGTTCTTCGGTACGCTCAAGGACATGTCGGCATTCACAGTGATTTTGTCACCGGTCGCCGGCACCTGGATCTTTTGGTATCCCATGCTGAACTCCGTGTTGTGGTTAAAACCCTGTTGCAGCCTTCTAGGGTAGCCCAGTTGTCCGCCCGGAAACCACATCTTCCTTAGTCTAAACAGGCGAGCGCATCAGCCCGGCGAGAGGGTGGTATACTGCGCGCCATGACTTCGCAGTCATCGAGGTCCGAGCAGTCTGGGACCAGACCCTCTCCCCTCGCAGCGTCGGGTTCGCCACCATGAACCCGCCGTACAACGCTCTACTGGCGCCCCTATATCCCGCGGCATATCTCGATTTCGATTCAACCCGATGTTGAGCGAAGGCATCGCGTCCACCAACGCGTATCGAGACTCTGTGCGCGCCCAGCAAAAAAGAGAGTTACCGTAGATGTCCATCCGCTCGAAGATCACCTACACCTTCACCGACGAAGCACCCGCGCTCGCCACCTACTCGCTCCTCCCCATCGTCAAGGCCTTTGCCGCTTCCGCCGGCATCGACGTCGAGACCAGCGACATCTCTCTTGCAGGACGCATCCTGGCCAACTTCGCCGACCGCCTCGAAGCCGACCAGCGTATCGAAGACGACCTCGCCCGCCTGGCGGTCCTGGCCACCTCGCCCGACGCCAATATCATCAAGCTGCCCAACATCAGCGCCTCGGTGCCCCAGCTGAAAGGCGCGATCGCCGAGCTGCAGGGCCTGGGCTACAAGGTTCCCGACTTCCCGGAAGACCCGCAGACCGACGAAGAGAAAGAGGTTCGCGCACGCTACGCGAAGATCCTCGGCAGCGCCGTGAACCCGGTCCTGCGCGAAGGCAATTCCGACCGTCGCGCGCCTGCCGCAGTGAAGGCCTACGCCCGCAAGCACCCGCACTCCATGGGCAAGTGGAGCATGGCCTCGCGCTCCCACGCCGACTACATGCGCGGCGGCGACTTCTTCTCCAGCGAACAGTCCATCACCATGGCCAAGGCCGGTGACGTGCGCATCGAATTCGTCGGCAAGGACGGCAAGGTCGAGGTCAAGAAGCAACTGAGCCTGCAGGAAGGCGAAGTGCTCGACAGCATGTTCATGAGCTGCGGCAAGCTGCGCGACTTCTTCGAGAAGACCCTGCAGGACTGCAAGGAAACCGGCGTCATGTGGTCCCTGCACGTCAAGGCGACCATGATGAAGATTTCCCACCCGATCGTCTTCGGACATGCGGTGAGCGTCTACTACAAGGACGTCTTCGACAAGTGGGGCCAACTCTTCGAAGAGCTCGGCGTGAACCCGAACAACGGTATCTCCAGCGTCTACGACAAGATCAAGTCGCTGCCCGCCTCCCAGCAGGAAGAGATCCTCCACGACATCCACGAGGTGTACAGCCACCGCCCGGAAATGGCGATGGTCGACTCCGTGAAAGGCATCACCAACCTGCACATTCCGAGCGACGTCATCGTCGACGCCTCGATGCCGGCGATGATCCGCAACTCCGGCCAGATGTGGGGCAAGGACGGCAAGCAGAAAGACACCAAGGCGGTAATGCCGGAAAGCACCTACGCCCGCATCTACCAGGAGATGATCAACTTCTGCAAGACCAACGGCGCCTTCGACCCGACCACCATGGGCAGCGTGCCGAACGTCGGCCTGATGGCGCAGAAGGCCGAGGAATACGGCTCCCACGACAAGACCTTCGAAATGACCGCCGACGGCACCATGCGCGTGGTCCTGGCCGACGGCAGCGTGCTGATGCAGCACGACGTGGAGACCGGCGACATCTGGCGCGCCTGCCAGACCAAGGACGCACCGATCCGCGACTGGGTCAAGCTGGCCGTCACCCGCGCACGCCAGTCCGATACCCCGGCGATCTTCTGGCTGGACCCGGAGCGCGCCCACGACCGCGAACTGCGCAAGAAGGTCGAGCTGTACCTCAAGGACCACGACCTGACCGGTCTCGACATCAGCATCATGGGCTACAACGAGGCCATTCGCGTCAGCATGGAACGCCTGATCCGCGGCAAGGACACCATCTCGGTGACCGGCAACGTCCTGCGCGACTACCTGACCGACCTGTTCCCGATCATGGAACTGGGCACCTCGGCCAAGATGCTCTCCATCGTTCCGCTGATGGCGGGCGGCGGCATGTACGAAACCGGCGCCGGCGGCTCGGCACCCAAGCACGTCCAGCAACTGGTGGAAGAGAACTACCTGCGCTGGGACTCCCTGGGCGAGTTCCTGGCCCTGGCCGTGTCCCTGGAGGAAACCGGGATCAAGACCGGCAACGCCAAGGCCAAGCTGCTCGGCAAGGCGCTGGACGAAGCCACCGGCAAGCTGCTGGACAACAACAAGTCGCCGTCGCGCAAGGTCGGCGACATCGACAACCGCGGCAGCCACTTCTACCTGGCGATGTACTGGGCCCAGGCCCTGGCCGCCCAGGACGAAGACGCCGAACTGAAAGCGCACTTCGCACCGCTGGCCAAGGCCCTGACCGAGCAGGAAGCGACCATCGTCGCCGAACTCAATGCGGTCCAGGGCAAGCCGGCCGAGATCGGCGGCTACTATCGCTCCAACCCGGAGCTGACCAGCAAGGTGATGCGCCCCAGCGCCACCTTCAACGCGGCGATCGACAGCCTGGCCTGATAGCGTCACGCTGACGAAGCAGAAACCCCGGGCCTACGCTCGGGGTTTCTTTTTATCGAGGCCTTTTCCGTACCGAGGAGACATCCATGAGCTGGCATCCCCATGTCACCGTAGCGACCATCGTCGAGGACCAGGGCCGCTTCCTGCTGGTCGAGGAACAGGCCGACGGCCGCGAGGTGCTGAACCAGCCCGCCGGGCACCTGGAGCCCGCCGAAAGCCTGCTCGAGGCCGCCCTGCGCGAAACCCTCGAGGAAACCGGCTGGGAGGTCGAGCTGAGCGCCGTCACCGGCATCTACCTGTACACCGCGCCGTCCAACGGTGTCACCTATCAGCGCGTATGCTTCGCCGCCCGCCCCGTGCGCCACCACCCCGAACGCGCCCTCGACGACGGCATCATCGGCCCGCGCTGGCTGACCCGCGACGAACTGGCCGCCCAGCCGCAGCGCTGGCGCAGCCACCTGGTGCTGCGCTGCATCGACGACTACCTGGCCGGCGGCCGCTATCCCCTGGCGCTGATCCGCGACACCCACGTGTCGCCCTCCCTGCCCCAGGCCTGATAGAATCCGCGTTTTACGAATTCGCCCGTGACGCCTGATCGCTATGTCTGAATCCGCCCCCACCCCACGCCGCGAGCGCGTGATCGTCGGCATGTCCGGCGGCGTCGACTCGTCCGTCTCCGCCCTGCTCCTGTTGCAGCAGGGCTATCAGGTCGAAGGCCTGTTCATGAAGAACTGGGACGAGGACGACGGCACCGAATACTGTACCGCCCGCGAGGACCTGGCCGACGCCCAGGCCGTCTGCGACCGGATCGGCATCAAGCTGCACACGGCGAACTTCGCCGCGGAATACTGGGATAACGTGTTCGAGCACTTCCTTGCCGAGTACAAGGCCGGCCGTACGCCGAACCCGGACATCCTCTGCAACCGCGAAATCAAGTTCAAGGCGTTCCTCGACTACGCGCTGATGCTCGGCGCGGACCTGATCGCCACCGGCCACTATGTGCGGCGCCGCGACCGCGACGGGCGCACCGAGCTGCTCAAGGGCCTGGACCCGAACAAGGACCAGAGCTACTTCCTGCACGCGGTGGGCGGCGAGCAGATCGCCCGCAGCCTGTTCCCCGTCGGCGAACTGGAGAAGCCGGAAGTCCGCGCCATCGCCGAGAAGCATGGCCTCGCCACGGCGAAGAAGAAGGACTCCACGGGCATCTGCTTCATTGGCGAGCGACGCTTCACCGATTTCCTCAAGCAGTACCTGCCGGCCCAGCCGGGCGACATCGAGACCACCGAAGGCAAGGTCATCGGTCGCCACAGCGGCCTGATGTACCACACCATCGGTCAGCGCCAGGGCCTCGGCATCGGCGGTCTCAAGGAAGCCGGCGACGATCCCTGGTACGTGCTCGGCAAGGACCTGCAACGCAACGTGCTGCTGGTCGGCCAGGGCAACGACCACCCGCTGCTGTTCTCCCGCGCCCTGCTGGCCTCGCGAATCTACTGGGTCAACCCGGTCGAACTGGAGCGGCCGCGCCGCCTGCGGGCCAAGGTGCGCTACCGGCAGAGCGACCAGGACTGCGTCCTGGAGAAAATCGCCGAAGGCTACCGCGCGGTGTTCGACGAACCGCAGCGCGCAGTGACCCCGGGGCAATCGGTGGTGTTCTACGACGGCGACGCCTGCCTCGGCGGCGGCGTGATCGAAACGGCGGAAGCCTGGGATTTCGGAGGACGCCCGTGAGCGATCCGCGACAGCAACTGATTGCCCTCGGCGCCGTCTTCGAATCCGCAGCCCTGGTCGACAAGCTGGCACGCACCGGACAGATCAGCGAAGCCCCGCTGGGCTGCATGCTCGGCAGCCTGCTGGCGCGCAACCCGGCCAGCACCCTGGACGTCTACGGTGGCGACAGCCTCAACCTGCGCGACGGCTTCAAGGCCCTGGCCAGCGCCCTGGAGCGCAAGCCCGGCAGCCTGCAGCGCGAACCGCTGCGCTACGCCCTGGCGATGCTGACCCTGGAACGGCAACTGGACAAGCGCGGCGATATGCTCGACCTGATCGGCCAGCGCCTCGACCAGGTCGAACAGCAGGTCCAGCACTTCGGCCTGGTCCACGAGAACGTCATCGCCTCGTTCGCCAGCATCTACCAGGACACCCTCAGCACCTTCCGCCAGCGCATCCAGGTACACGGCGACATGCGCCACCTGCAGGTCAGCAGCAACGCCGCGCGGATCCGCGCCCTGCTGCTCGCCGGCATCCGCTCGGCGCGGCTCTGGCGGCAACTGGGCGGCAGCCGCTGGCAGATGGTATTCAGCCGGCGCCGGCTGCTCAACGAACTCTATCCCCTGCTGCGCGGCTAGCCATGGCCATGGCCGGGAGCCAGCCGCAACGGCGCAACAGCCCGACCCAGGGCGCCGCCATGCTGGCTCTTTCGGCGCTGTTCTTCGCCCTGATGGGCGGCCTGATCCGCGAGGCCTCCAGCACCGTCAACAACGAAACCGTGGTGTTCTTCCGCAACCTCGTCGGCGTGCTGTTCTTCCTGCCCCTGGCGCTGACTCGCGGCATCGGCCCGCTGCGCACCCGCCGCCCGCTATCGCACCTGCTGCGCACCACCTACGGCCTGGGCGGCATGTACTGCTACTTCTACGCCCTCGCCCACCTGCCGCTGACCGACGCCATGCTGTTCAGCTATGCCGCGCCGGTGTTCACGCCGCTGATCGCACACCTGTGGATCAAGGAGCCGCTGACCCGCCGCATGATGGTCGCCACCCTGGTCGGCTTCCTCGGCGTGCTGCTGGTGGCCAGGCCCAGCGGCGCGGTAGTGGCGCCGATCGCCCTGGTCGGCATCGCCTCCAGCCTGATGGCTGCCTGCGCCTTCGTCTCGATCCGCGAAATGAGCGACAGCGAGCCAGCCTATCGCATCGTGTTCTACTTCGCCCTGTTCGGCACCCTGTTCTCCGCCGTGCCGCTGGCCTGGGCCTGGCAGCCGCTGAACGGCCAGGAACTGCTCCTGCTGCTCGGCGCCGGACTGTTCGCCAGCCTCGGCCAACTGACCATGTCGCAGGCCTATGCCCTGGCCTCCCCGGGAGTGATCGGACCGATCGCCTACATGGCCATCGTTTTCGCCGGGGTGATCGCCTGGCTGCGCTGGGACGAACTGCCCAGCCACACGTCGCTGCTCGGCGCCGCCCTGATCTTCGCCGCCAGCCTGATCCCCCTGCTGGGCAACCGCCCCGCCGAAAGGCCCCGCTGAATGCCCCACCGGGGCGCACCTTTCATGTATGATATGCGCCCCTTTTTCGTTGACTTCCAGCCACGAGAACGTCTCATGCAGCTTTCCTCGCTCACCGCGGTATCCCCCGTCGATGGCCGCTATGCCGGCAAAACCAGCAGCCTGCGTCCGATCTTCAGCGAATACGGCCTGATCCGTTTCCGCGTCATGGTGGAAGTCCGCTGGCTGCAGCGCCTCGCCGCCCACGCCGGGATTCCCGAGGTCGCGCCGTTCTCCGCCGAAGCCAACGCCCTGCTCGACAGCCTGGCCAGCGACTTCCAGCTGGAACACGCCGAACGCATCAAGGAAATCGAGCGCACCACCAACCACGACGTGAAAGCCGTGGAGTACCTGCTCAAGGAACAGGCCGCCAAGCTTCCGGAGCTGGCCGCGGTCAGCGAGTTCATCCACTTCGCCTGCACCTCCGAGGACATCAACAACCTGTCCCACGCCCTGATGCTCCGCGAGGGTCGCGACAGCGTGCTGCTGCCGCTGATGCGCCAGATCGCCGAGGCCATCCGCGAACTGGCGGTGAAACTCGCCGACGTGCCGATGCTGTCCCGCACCCACGGCCAGCCTGCCTCGCCGACCACCCTGGGCAAGGAACTGGCCAACGTCGTCTACCGCCTGGAGCGGCAGATCAAGCAGGTCGCCGACATCGAGTTGCTGGGCAAGATCAACGGTGCCGTGGGCAACTACAACGCCCACCTGTCCGCCTATCCCGAAGTCGACTGGGAAGCCAACGCGCGCCAGTTCATCGAAGGCGACCTCGGCCTGACCTTCAACCCCTACACCACTCAGATCGAGCCGCACGACTACATCGCCGAGCTGTTCGATGCGATCGCCCGCTTCAACACCATCCTCATCGACTTCGACCGCGACGTCTGGGGCTACATCTCCCTCGGCTATTTCAAGCAGAAGACCGTGGCCGGCGAGATCGGCTCCTCGACCATGCCGCACAAGGTCAACCCGATCGACTTCGAGAACTCCGAGGGCAACCTCGGCATCGCCAACGCGCTGTTCCAGCACCTGGCCAGCAAGCTGCCGATCTCGCGCTGGCAGCGCGACCTGACCGACTCCACCGTGCTGCGCAACCTCGGCGTCGGCATCGCCCACAGCGTCATCGCCTACGAGGCCAGCCTGAAGGGCATCGGCAAGCTGGAGCTGAACGCCCAGCGCATCGCCGAGGACCTGGACGCCTGCTGGGAAGTCCTTGCCGAGCCGGTGCAGACCGTGATGCGTCGCTATGGCGTGGAAAACCCCTACGAGAAGCTGAAGGAACTGACCCGCGGCAAAGGCATCAGCGCCGAAGCCTTGCAGACTTTCATCGAAGAGCTGGCGATTCCCGCCGAGGCCAAGGTCGAGCTGAAGAAGCTGACCCCGGCCGGCTACGTCGGCAATGCCGCCGCCCAGGCCAGGCGCATCTGAGCACCCAACCCTTTTGCACGCCCGGCTGCGCCGGGCGTTTTTGTTTCAAGGACTTAACCATGAATGCTGATACTCCCCTGCAACTTCTGGGCGGACTGACCGCTGCCGAATTCCTCCGCGACTACTGGCAGCGCAAACCGCTGCTGGTCCGCCAGGCGATCCCGGACTTCGAAAGCCCGCTGTCCGCCGACGAGCTGGCCGGGTTGTCGCTGGAGGAGTCGGTGGAATCGCGCATCGTCCTCGAACACGGGAAAACCCCGTGGGAAATGCGCCGTGGCCCGTTCCAGGAGGAGGACTACCAGCACCTGCCGGAACAGGACTGGACCCTGCTGGTGCAGGCGGTCGACCAGTTCGTCCCGGAAGTCGCCCAACTGCTGGAGCAATTCCGCTTCCTGCCCAGCTGGCGGATCGACGACGTAATGATCAGCTACGCCGCTCCCGGCGGCGGCGTCGGTCCGCACTTCGACAACTACGACGTATTCCTGCTTCAGGGCCACGGACGCCGGCGCTGGAAAGTCGGACAGATGTGCAGCAGCGACAGCCCGCTGCGCGAGCACGCCGACCTGCGCATCCTCGCCGGCTTCGAACAGAGCGACGAGTGGGTCCTGGAGCCCGGCGACATGCTCTACCTGCCCCCGCGCCTCGCCCACTACGGCATCGCCGAAGACGAGTGCATGACCTACTCGATCGGCTTCCGCGCGCCCAGCGCCGCCGAAGTGCTGACCCATTTCACCGACTTCCTCGGCCAGTTCCTCTCCGACGAGGAGCGCTACACCGATGCCGGCCTGCAACCGGTAGGCGACGATCCGCACCAGATCCAGCGCGACGCTCTGGAGCGCCTGCAGGGCCTGATCCAGGAGCACATGAGCGACGAGCGCCTGCTGCTGACTTGGTTCGGCCAGTTCATGACCGAGCCGCGCTATCCCGAACTGGTTGCCGGCGAGGAGATCCCCGAGGAGGAGCTGTTCGGCGCCCTCGAGGATGGCGCGCTGCTGGTGCGCAACCCCAGCGCCCGCCTGGCCTGGAGCGAGATCGACATCGGCCTGGTGCTGTTCGCCAGCGGCCAGAGCGTACTCCTGCCCGGGCAGCTCAAGGAACTGCTGAAGCTGGTCTGCTCGGCCGATGCGTTGCATCTGGAAAACCTCGGCCAATGGCTGGCCGATGACGATGCGCGTAAGCTGTTGGCGGAGTTGGTCAAACAGGGCAGTTTGGAGTTTGCAGATGAATAAGATCCGCGTACGCGTAGCCGACTGGCAGAAGGACAATGCCGAGCTGCGCCGCATCCGCGAAGCGGTCTTCATTGCCGAACAGTCGGTTCCGCCGGAACTGGAGTGGGACGCCGAAGACGACGAAGCCGTGCATTTTCTCGCCTATGAAGGCGAATACGCGATCGGCACCGCGCGCCTGCTGGGCGACGGGCACATCGGCAGGGTCTCGGTACTCAAGGACTGGCGCGGCCTGAAGGTCGGCGACGCGCTGATGCGCGCGGCCATCGAGGAAGCCGAGCGACGCGGCCTGAAGCGCCAACTGCTGACCGCGCAGGTCTATGCCATACCCTTCTACGAGCGACTGGGCTTCAAGGTCGACAGCGGCGAGTTCCTCGACGCCGGCCTGCCCCATGTCGACATGGTTCGCGACAGCGACTGAGGCCCGATGAGCGACGCCCCGGAGACCTCGCCGGCCGACCTGCCGGCCATCGAATTCAGCTCTCCGGGGTGCTTTGCGGTACGCAACCCGGCCAGCGCCGCGCTGCCTGCGGAACGCTGGGAACCAGCGCCATTCCGCCTCGGCGAACATGAGCCGCTGGAGCGCTTCGAGCATCCGCAGGAAGCCCGCGCCCATGCCCTGGCCCTCCTGCAGCAGGCCCGCCGCTCGCTCTGCCTGCACAGTCCCGACCTGGAAAGCTGGCTCTATCACCACAGCAGCATCCAGGAAGCCTGCACCCGTTTTCTCCTGGCCAATCCACGCAATCGCCTGCGTATCCTCGTTGGCGACAGCGCCCAGGCCGTGCGCAACGGCCACCGCCTGATCAACCTTTCGCGCCGCCTGTCGAGCAACTGCCTGATCCGCCGCCTCAACCCGGACTACCCTAAAGAGGACGACGCCTTCCTCCTGGCCGACGACCAGGGCCTGCTGCTGCGCCCGAAACCGGCGCAACCGGCGGGCTATGCCTGCTACCGTGCCGCCGGGCGGGTGCGTCAACTCCAGGCCCGCTTCGAGCAGGCCTGGGACACCAGTCTTTCCGACCCGGACCTGCGGAGCTTCCTCCTGTGACCCTGTTGCGCACCACCCTGCTCTCCTCGCTGTTGGCGACAGTCGTTCTCGGCGCCTCGGCCGCCCCGCGCACCGAAGTGATCCCGCTCAACTACCGCACCGCCGACGACGTGATGGCGGTGGCCCAGTCGGTCATCGGCAGCGAAGGCAAGGTCACCGCCTATGGCAACCAGTTGATCGTCAATGCCGAGCCGGCGAAGATCCGCGAGTTGCAATCGGTCCTGCAGCAGATCGACTCGCGCCCGCATCGCCTGCTGATCACCGTGGATACCAGCGAGAACCTGCAACAGGACAGCCGCGGCTATTCGGTGGATGGTTCGGCCAGCGCCGGCAACATCGAGATCCAGAGCGGCCGCGGCGAGGTCAACGGCAAGGATCGAGTCCGCATCATCCGTCGCTCCACCGACAGCCGTTCCGGCGGCAGCCAGCAGGTCCAGGCCACCGAGGGCTACCCGGCGCTGATCCAGGTCGGCCAGAGCGTCCCCATCACCAGCACCGCCACCGGTCCCTACGGGCAGATCTACAGCCAGACCGAATACCGCAACGTCAACCGCGGCTTCTACGTCACCGCGACGCTGACCGGCAACCTGGTGCACGTCACCATCAGTTCCAGCAATAACCGCCTCAGCCAGAGCCATCCCGGCGTCATCGATACCCAGAGCACCGACACCCGGGTCAGCGGCAAGCTCGGCGAGTGGATCACCCTGGGCGGCGTCAGCGAACAGAACCAGGCCGACCAGCACGGCTTCGTGCGTCGCTACTCGACCCAGGGACGCGACGACACCAGCCTGCGCCTGAAAGTCGAAACCCTCGACTGACCGACGGCGCTCTTTCCAGCGCGAATTGCCTCCCGCTCCGGCAAAGCCGCGGGGCGCGGGCTTTTGCGGGCATTTTCGATGCAAACGGAAACATCTCGACCAGACAAGACCATCCGGTCACTCTTAGACCTTCGTGTAGTAGTCTTGAAAAAACACTACAAAACGTTTGACGACGGATTTTTTCCAGAGCATGATGGCCCCGCTCCCGCTAATCAGGGGCTCTGAAACGACGAGCTCCCGGTGCCTGCGCCGATACGCCCTCGGCCTCCACCGTGTTGATCTGCCCACAAGGCGGCTTGACGAGATTGCGACTGGAACGAAGTTGTCCTGAGGGACGGGGAAGCGTTTACGTATCAGCCAGATCGAAAGACTCGACAGCGAGTCGCCCACCGGCAACCACGAGCCGAACGGCACTTGATCCAGTCGAGAAGCACGGTCCGCGAACTGTTCGTCTCCACCCCCTCCTCGGCGTCATTCTTCGCCACGGTCATTCTCTCGCCATGCAGCGGTGAGCCACCCGCAAGACAACCTTCACCAGCAGGTTTTGAGTGGGTCAGTCGGTGCTCAACCAATACATTTCTTGAAGGATTGACCATGTCCGCATATCAGAACGAGATCAAGGCAGTTGCCGCGCTGAAAGAGAAGAACGGCAGCAGCTGGAGCGCGATCAACCCCGAGTACGCAGCTCGCATGCGTATCCAGAACCGCTTCAAGACCGGCCTGGATATCGCCAAGTACACCGCGGCCATCATGCGCAAGGACATGGCCGAATACGATGCGGACTCCTCCGTCTACACCCAGTCGCTGGGTTGCTGGCACGGCTTCATCGGGCAGCAGAAGCTGATCTCGATCAAGAAGCACCTGAAGACCACCAACAAGCGCTACCTCTACCTGTCCGGTTGGATGGTCGCCGCGCTGCGCTCCGACTTCGGCCCGCTGCCGGACCAGTCCATGCACGAGAAAACCGCGGTTTCCGGCCTGATCGAAGAGCTGTACACCTTCCTGCGCCAGGCTGACGCCCGCGAGCTGGACCTGCTGTTCACCGGCCTGGACGCTGCCCGCGCCGCTGGCGACAAGGCCAAGGAAGCCGAGCTGCTGGCCCAGATCGACAACTTCGAAACCCACGTGGTGCCGATCATCGCCGACATCGACGCCGGCTTCGGCAACGCCGAGGCGACCTACCTGCTGGCCAAGAAGATGATCGAAGCCGGCGCCTGCTGCATCCAGATCGAGAACCAGGTGTCCGACGAGAAGCAGTGCGGCCACCAGGACGGCAAGGTCACCGTTCCGCACATCGACTTCCTCGCCAAGATCAATGCCGTACGCTACGCCTTCCTCGAGCTGGGCGTGGACGATGGCGTGATCGTCGCCCGTACCGACTCCCTGGGCGCCGGCCTGACCAAGCAGATCGCCGTGACCAACGAGCCGGGCGACCTGGGCGACCTGTACAACTCCTTCCTGGATTGCGAAGAAATCTCCGAGGCCGAGCTGGGCAACGGCGACGTCGTGATCAAGCGCGAAGGCAAGCTGCTGCGTCCGAAGCGCCTGGCTTCCAACCTGTTCCAGTTCCGCAAGGGCACCGGCGAAGATCGCTGCGTCCTGGACTGCATCACCTCGCTGCAGAACGGCGCCGACCTGCTCTGGATCGAAACCGAGAAGCCGCACGTCGGCCAGATCAAGGCAATGGTCGATCGCATCCGCGAAGTGATTCCGAACGCCAAGCTGGTCTACAACAACAGCCCGTCCTTCAACTGGACCCTGAACTTCCGCCAGCAGGTGTTCGATGCGTTCGTCGCCGAAGGCAAGGACGTTTCCGCCTACGACCGCAACAAGCTGATGAGCGTCGAGTACGACGACACCGAGCTGGCCAAGGTCGCCGACGAGAAGATCCGCACCTTCCAGCGCGATGGCTCGGCCCACGCCGGCATCTTCCACCACCTGATCACCCTGCCGACCTACCACACCGCCGCGCTGTCCACCGACAACCTGGCCAAGGGCTACTTCGCCGACGAAGGCATGCTGGCCTACGTGAAGGGCGTGCAGCGCCAGGAACTGCGCCAGGGCATCGCCTGCGTCAAGCACCAGAACATGGCGGGCTCCGACATCGGCGACAACCATAAAGAGTACTTCGCTGGCGAAGCCGCTCTGAAGGCCAGCGGCAAAGACAACACCATGAACCAGTTCCACTAAGGAACAGGGGCCAGCCGGGCAGCCACGATCTGCCCGGCCCGCCTCGCGAAAACCCCGGCTCCGGCCGGGGTTTTTCATTTCCGGATCATGGCAAAAGGCCTCGAGTGCCTGTCATCGTCCCGTCGCTTTCAGCGGTTAGCGTCAATGCTCCGTCGATCAGCCCACAAGGAGCACGTCCGTGAGCCTGGAGAAAAAAGATGCCATCCTGTTCGGTGATGGCGACGAGTTGCCCAGCAACCATTCGAACAACCCGCACATGAACGACCTGATCGCCGGCCTCGGCCGCCGTCAGGTCCTGGCCGGCGGCGCGGCGCTCGGCGCCCTCGCCTTCCTCGGCGTCGCGCTCCCCGCCAGCGCCGCTCCCGCCGAAGCGCAGGTGCCCGCCGCGGAAGGCCTGCGCGGCTTGCCTTTCAAACGCCGCAACCGCTTGCCCTTCGAAGCCATCGCCAGCGGCCGTGCCGATACCATCCGGGTGCCCGCCGGCTACAAGGCGACGCCCTTCATACCCTGGGGTACCCCGATCAGCGGCAGTTATCCGGGCTTCCTCGACGACGCCAGCAACAGCGCCCAGGACCAGGCCGAACAGATCGGCATGCACCACGACGGCATGCACTTCTTCCCGATCGACGCGCAGTTCGGCTTCGGCGGCGGACACATCAGCAACCATGGCCTGCTGGTGCTCAACCATGAATACATCGACGCGCCGCTGCTGCACACCAATGGCCCGACCGTGGTCGATGGCAAGCGCACCGTCGCCGATGAAGTGCGCAAGGAAATCAACGCCCATGGCGTTTCCGTCGTGGAGATCCGTCGCAACGTGCGTGGCGAGTGGAATGTCGTGCCGTCGCAACGAAATCGCCGGATCACCGCCGCCACGCCGATGCGTATCGCCGGCCCGGCGCGCGGCCACGAACTGCTGCGCACCCGCCACAGTCCGGACGGCACCCGCACCCGCGGCACCCATAACAACTGTTCCAACGGTTTCACCCCCTGGGGCACCTACCTCACCTGCGAGGAGAACTGGGTCGGCTATTTCTCCACCCAGGACAGCGAACTGCCGCGCGAACTGACCCGCTACGGCATTCGCAACACCAGCCGTTTCGGCTGGGAAACCCTGGCGGGCGACGAGTTCGAACGCTTCGACGCCACCCGCAAGGGCAAACAGGCCCAGGACGACTACCGCAACGAACCGAACAACTTCGGCTGGATCGTCGAGATCGACCCGTTCGACCCGCAATCGGTGCCGGTCAAGCGCACCGCTCTCGGCCGCTTCGCCCACGAAGGCCTGGTCTTCGCCCCGGTCAAGCCGGGCCGCCAGGTAGTCTGCTACTCCGGCGACGACTCGCAGAACGAGTACATCTACAAGTACGTCAGCCGCGACAAGTTCCGTCCGGGTCGCAGCAACGCTCGCCTGCTCGACGAAGGCACCCTCTACGTCGCCCGCTTCAACGCCGATGGCAGCGGCCAGTGGCTGCCGCTGGACATCGCCGACGGCAACTTCCGCGCGGCCTGTCGCAAGGCCGGGGTGAGCTTCGCCGACCAGGGCGAAGTGCTGATCAACACCCGCCTGGCCGCCGATGTCCTCGGCGCGACCAAGATGGATCGCCCGGAGTGGGGCGCGGTCAACCCGGACAACGGCGACGTCTACTTCACCCTCACCAACAACACGTCGCGCACCGTCGCCGACGCGGCCAACCCACGGGTGAAGAACGCCTACGGCCATATCATCCGCTGGCGCGAACGCAGCCGCGACTATGCCGGGCAACGCTTCACCTGGGACCTGTTCATGCTCGCCGGTCCCGGCGAAGACAGCCGCGGCCCGGACGGCAAGCCGCTGAACCAGGACAATATCCTGGCCAGCCCCGACGGCCTCTGGTTCGACCCGGAAGGCCGCCTGTGGATCCAGACCGACATGAGCGGCAGCCAGTTGAGCAGCGGCCCGTTCGGCAACAACCAGATGCTGGTGGCCGACCCACGCACCGGCGAACTGAAGCGCTTCCTCACCGGTCCGCTGGGTTGCGAGGTGACCGGCATTGCCGCGACGCCGGACTTCCGTACGCTGTTCATCAACATCCAGCACCCGGGGGAAGGTTCGACCGCCGATAACCTCCTCAGCACCTGGCCGGACGGGCCGGGCCGCCGGCCACGCTCGGCCACCGTGGTGATCACCCGCGAAGACGGCCGACGCCTGCTCTGACGCGCCACGACGACCTGCGTTGGCCGGAATGCCGGCGCAGGTCGCCGCTACAGCCGTGGGCAAGCCCGGGCAAAGCGGGTGGAATGCAGGCTCCCCTCTCTATGGAAGGACGCCAGCATGCCCAAGCGCAATCGTCTCAGCCGCGCCGTCGGCGCCATCAACCTCCTCCCCCGCCGCCTGCGCAGCCGCAGCCTGACGCTGCTGCTGGGCTCCCAGGTGCGCTTCGCCGGCACTGCCAGGGTGCGCATCCATGAACTGGGGCAGGAGCGCGCCATCCTCAGCCTGAAGAACCGTCGGCCGGTGCAGAACCACATAAAAGGTATCCATGCCGCGGCGATGGCCTTGCTCGCCGAGTCGGCCAGCGGCTTCCTGGTCGGAATGAACGTACCGGACGACAAGCTGCCGCTGATCAAGACCATGAAGATCGACTATCTCAAGCGCGCCCAGGGCGACCTGACCGCCATCGCGACGCTGGAGGCCGGACAGATCGAGCAGATCCGGCAACAGGACAAGGGCGAGGTCCGCGTGGCGGTGTTGGTCAGCGACGAGAACGGCAACCAGCCGATCGCCTGCGAAATGGTCTGGGCCTGGGTCGGCAAGAAACCCCGGGTCGCTACCGCAGCCCCCAGGTAGCGCACCTCCGGAGCGACTACATCTACGCTGCGACGCGAACCGCCGCAAACCTTGCCCAGCGCCTTCGCATCCGTCACGAAGAACCGCGGGCGCAGCCCCAGGCGGCGCCGCAGCCGGGTTGCCATGGTGCGGAAAGAAGAAAAACCGCCATGCGCCCGGCCCGGAGAATATTCCCGGTTTAATGCAATAACGGATTGGGCGAGAGTAATTACCAATAAAAGGGTAAACAATAGTAACGCGGCGAAGAATATATGTAGCGAAGTTATACGGATGCGACATTGCAAACGATATTCATTATCGTTTGAAGCCTTGCAAAGAGCCCTCCACCACGCTTCGCGGCAATACGACCAAAAGCCAGCCAGGCCGCGCCATTTCTCGCAAAGACAGCATTCACGAGGGTTTCGGGGATTAACCAAAGCGCTGGAAAAAGCAGAGAAGCGTCTGTTTGTGTTAGAAAAATTTACTTGTCCGGCGCTTTGGGCATAAAATCGGAAAGATACATACAACCCTTAGCTCACTACGCAGCGGGTTGCACAAGAAGTCGGGCATTGCGCCCAGAACCCACGATCTTATATATCCGGTACAGAAGGAGTATCAGCATGCCAAACCCAGCTGAACTTGCAGCTCATCACTGGGGATTCGCTGCCTTCCTTCTAGGGGTCGTTGGCCTTCTCGCCTTCATGCTAGGGGTTTCGTCCCTGCTTGGCAGCAAGGCATTTGGTCGCAGCAAGAACGAACCCTTCGAATCCGGGATCGTCCCCACCGGAGGCGCACGCCTGCGTCTCTCGGCAAAATTCTATCTGGTCGCGATGCTCTTCGTGATCTTCGACGTCGAAGCCCTCTTCCTCTTCGCCTGGTCGGTGTCGGTTCGCGAAAGCGGCTGGGCCGGCCTGATCGAGGCAACCATTTTCATAGCAATTCTGTTGGCGGGTCTTGTCTATCTTTGGCGGATCGGTGCGCTCGATTGGGCTCCCGAAAGCCGTCGCAAGCGGCAGGCGAAGCTAAAACAATGAGGCTTTGGCGATGCAATACAAACTTACCCGGATCGATCCCGATGCGGCCAACGACCAATACCCGATAGGCGAACGGGAAACCGTAGCCGACCCGCTGGTCGAGGGCCAGGTTCACAAGAACATCTTCATGGGCAAGCTCGAGGATGTGCTGAACTCCACCGTCAACTGGGGTCGCAAGAACTCGCTCTGGCCCTATAACTTCGGGCTGTCGTGCTGCTACGTGGAGATGACCACCGCCTTCACCGCGCCGCACGATATCGCCCGCTTCGGCGCCGAAGTGATCCGGGCGTCGCCGCGCCAGGCCGACTTCATGGTCATCGCCGGCACCTGCTTCATCAAGATGGCCCCGGTCATCCAGCGCCTCTACGAGCAGATGCTCGAACCCAAGTGGGTCATCTCCATGGGCTCGTGCGCCAATTCCGGCGGCATGTACGACATCTATTCGGTGGTCCAGGGGGTCGACAAGTTCCTCCCCGTGGACGTCTACATCCCCGGCTGCCCGCCCCGTCCGGAGGCGTTCCTGCAAGGCCTGATGCTGTTGCAGGAATCCATCGGCCAGGAGCGCCGCCCGCTGTCCTGGGTCGTTGGCGACCAGGGGGTCTACCGCGCCGAAATGCCGGCCCAGAAAGACCTGAAACGCGAGCAGCGCATCCAGGTGACCAACCTGCGCAGCCCCGACGAAGTGTGATCCGGAACTCCCGGCCAGCCCCGCTGGCCGGCCGAGACCAGCCGCGTTCACCCCACCGTTGACCGAAAGCGACCGAGACCATGACTGCAGACTCCGCTCTGTACATCCCGCCTTACAAGGCAGACGACCAGGATATCGTCGTCGAACTGAATTCCCGCTTTGGCGCCGAGACCTTCACCGTCCAGCCCACCCGTACCGGCATGCCGGTGCTCTGGGTTCCGCGCGAAAGACTGATCGAAGTCCTGACCTTCCTCCGTCAGGTACCCAAGCCCTACGTGATGCTCTACGACCTGCACGGCGTCGACGAGCGGCTGCGCACCCATCGCCGCGGCCTGCCGAGCGCCGACTTCAGCGTGTTCTACCACCTGATGTCGCTGGAGCGTAATAGTGACGTGATGATCAAGGTCGCCTTGTCCGAGCGCGACCTCAACCTGCCCACCGCCACCCGTATCTGGCCCAACGCCAACTGGTACGAGCGCGAAGTGTGGGACATGTACGGCATCACCTTCACCGGCCACCCGCACCTGACCCGCATGCTGATGCCGCCGACCTGGCAGGGCCATCCGCTGCGCAAGGACTACCCGGCGCGCGCCACCGAGTTCGATCCCTACTCCCTGTCCGCCGCCAAGCAGGACCTGGAGCAGGAAGCCCTGCGCTTCAAGCCGGAAGACTGGGGCATGAAGCGCCACGGCGAGAACGAGGACTACATGTTCCTCAACCTCGGCCCGAACCACCCGTCCGCCCACGGCGCGTTCCGCATCATCCTGCAACTGGACGGCGAGGAGATCATCGACTGCGTCCCGGAGATCGGCTACCACCACCGCGGCGCCGAGAAGATGGCCGAGCGCCAGTCCTGGCACAGTTTCATCCCCTACACCGACCGCATCGACTACCTCGGCGGGGTGATGAACAACCTGCCCTACGTACTCTCGGTGGAGAAGCTCGCCGGGATCAAGGTGCCCCAGCGGGTCGACGTGATCCGGATCATGATGGCGGAGTTCTTCCGTATCCTGAACCACCTGCTGTACCTGGGCACCTATATCCAGGACGTCGGCGCCATGACCCCGGTGTTCTTCACCTTCACCGACCGCCAGCGCGCCTACAAGGTGGTCGAGGCCATCACCGGCTTCCGCCTGCACCCGGCCTGGTACCGCATCGGCGGCGTCGCCCACGACCTGCCGCGCGGCTGGGACAAGCTGGTCCGCGAGTTCCTCGACTGGATGCCCAAGCGCCTCGACGAGTACGAGACCGCGGCCCTGAAGAACAGCATCCTGCGCGGCCGGACCATCGGCGTCGCCCAGTACAACACCAAGGAAGCCCTCGAGTGGGGCACCACCGGCGCCGGCCTGCGCGCCACCGGTTGCGACTTCGACCTGCGCAAGGCCCGCCCCTACTCCGGCTACGAGAACTTCGAGTTCGAGGTACCGCTGGCCCACAACGGCGACGCCTACGACCGCTGCATGGTCAAGATGGGCGAGATGCGCCAGAGCCTGCGGATCATCGAACAGTGCCTGAAGAACATGCCGGAAGGCCCTTACAAGGCCGACCATCCGCTGACCACGCCGCCGCCGAAAGAACGCACGCTGCAACACATCGAAACCCTGATCACCCACTTCCTGCAGGTTTCCTGGGGCCCGGTCATGCCGGCCAACGAAGCCTTCCAGATGATCGAGGCGACCAAGGGTATCAACAGCTACTACCTGACCAGCGACGGCAGCACCATGAGCTACCGCACGCGTATCCGGACGCCCAGCTTCGCGCACCTGCAACAGATCCCCTCGGTGATCAACGGCAGCATGATCGCGGACCTGATCGCCTACCTGGGTAGCATCGATTTCGTTATGGCTGACGTGGACCGCTGACATGAGCCAGAGCAACCTGATTCAGACCGACCGTTTCGTCCTCAGCGAAACCGAGCGCTCGTCCATCGAGCATGAAATGCATCACTACGAGGACCCGCGCGCGGCGTCCATCGAAGCCCTGAAGATCGTCCAGAAACAGCGCGGCTGGGTGCCGGACGGCGCCATCCCGGCGATCGGCGAGGTGCTGGGGATCCCGGCCAGCGACGTCGAAGGCGTCGCCACCTTCTATAGTCAGATATTCCGCCAGCCGGTGGGCCGCCACATCATCCGCGTCTGCGACAGCATGGTCTGCTACATCGGCGGCCACGAGTCGGTGGTCGGCGAGATCCAGAAGCAACTCGGCATCGGTCTCGGCCAGACTACCGCCGACGGACGCTTCACCCTGCTCCCGGTCTGCTGCCTGGGCAACTGCGACAAGGCCCCGGCGCTGATGATCGACGACGACACCCATGGCGACGTGCGTCCCGACGGTGTCGCCAAACTGCTGGAGGCCTACGTATGACCCTTACCTCCATTGGTCCGGCCAACCGCATGGCGCGTTCGGCGGAAACCCATCCGCTGACCTGGCGCCTGCGCGAAGACGCCCAGCCCGTCTGGCTCGAGGAATACCAGAGCAAGGACGGCTATGCCGCGGCGCGCAAGGCGCTGACCCAGATGGCCCAGGACGACATCGTCCAGACCGTCAAGGACTCCGGCCTCAAGGGCCGCGGCGGCGCGGGCTTCCCCACCGGCGTGAAGTGGGGCCTGATGCCGAAGGACGAGTCGCTGAACATCCGCTACCTGCTGTGCAACGCGGACGAGATGGAGCCGAACACCTGGAAGGACCGCATGCTCATGGAGCAGCTGCCGCACCTGCTGGTGGAAGGCATGCTGATTTCCGCGCGCGCGCTGAAGGCCTACCGCGGCTACATCTTCCTGCGCGGCGAATACGTCGACGCGGCGCGCAACCTCAACCGCGCCATCGACGAAGCCAAGGCCGCCGGCCTGCTCGGCAAGAACATCCTCGGCAGCGGCTTCGATTTCGAGCTGTTCGTCCACACCGGTGCCGGCCGCTACATCTGCGGCGAAGAGACCGCGCTGATCAACTCGCTGGAAGGCCGCCGCGCCAACCCGCGTTCCAAACCGCCCTTCCCTGCCGCCGTCGGCGTCTGGGGCAAGCCGACCTGCGTGAACAACGTGGAGACGCTGTGCAACGTGCCGGCCATCGTCGGCAACGGCGTGGACTGGTACAAGACCCTGGCCCGCCCCGGCAGCGAAGACATGGGCACCAAGCTGATGGGCTTCTCCGGCAAGGTGAAGAACCCCGGCCTGTGGGAACTGCCGTTCGGCGTCAGCGCCCGCGAGCTGTTCGAGGACTACGCCGGCGGCATGCGCGACGGCTTCCAGCTCAAGGCCTGGCAGCCCGGCGGCGCCGGTACCGGCTTCCTGCTCCCGGAGCACCTGGATGCGCAGATGTTCGCCGGCGGCATCGCCAAGGTCGGCACCCGGATGGGCACCGGCCTGGCCATGGCGGTGGACGACAGCATCAACATGGTTTCCCTGCTGCGCAACATGGAAGAGTTCTTCGCCCGCGAGTCCTGCGGCTGGTGCACCCCCTGCCGCGATGGCCTGCCGTGGAGCGTGAAGCTGCTGCGCGCCCTGGAGCGGGGCGAAGGCCAGCCCGGCGACCTCGAGACCCTCGAGCAGCTGGTCAACTTCCTCGGCCCAGGCAAGACCTTCTGCGCCCACGCGCCGGGAGCCGTCGAGCCGCTGGGCAGCGCCCTCAAGTATTTCCGTGCCGAATTCGAGGCGGGCATCTCCCGCCAGCCTTCGGCCGCGCCGCGCCCGGCAACGGTCGGCGCCTGATGCTTTGCAGCCGGACGGCCAGCCGTCCGGCGATGTTTCGTCGTCGTGCCGCGGCCCGGCCGCAGGCCCGACGGAACCGTGAGTTTCTATTAGCCACGCCCGCTGACAACGGGCCAACGAAGACTTGAACCATGGCCACTATCCACGTAGACGGCAAGACGCTCGAAGTCGATGGTGCAGACAACCTCCTGCAGGCCTGTCTGTCCCTCGGTCTCGACATTCCCTACTTCTGCTGGCACCCGGCGCTCGGTAGCGTCGGCGCCTGCCGCCAGTGCGCGGTGAAGCAGTACACCGACGAGAACGACAAGCGTGGTCGCCTCGTCATGTCCTGCATGACCCCCGCCACCGACAACACCTGGATCTCCATCGAAGACGAAGAGGCCAAGCAGTTCCGCGCCAGCGTCGTCGAATGGCTGATGACCAACCACCCGCACGACTGCCCGGTGTGCGAGGAAGGCGGTCACTGCCACCTGCAGGACATGACGGTGATGACCGGCCACAACGAGCGCCGGTACCGCTTCACCAAGCGCACCCACCAGAACCAGGAACTCGGCCCGTTCATCGCCCATGAGATGAACCGCTGCATCGCCTGCTACCGCTGCGTGCGCTACTACAAGGACTACGCCGGCGGCACCGACCTCGGCGTCTACGGCGCCCACGACAACGTCTACTTCGGACGGGTCGAGGACGGCGTGCTGGAAAGCGAGTTCTCCGGCAACCTCACCGAGGTCTGCCCCACCGGCGTGTTCACCGACAAGACCCACTCCGAGCGCTACAACCGCAAGTGGGACATGCAGTTCGCCCCGAGCATCTGCCACGGCTGCTCCAGCGGCTGCAACATCAGCCCCGGCGAGCGCTACGGCGAGATCCGCCGCATCGAGAACCGCTACAACGGCTCGGTCAACCACTACTTCCTCTGCGACCGCGGTCGCTTCGGCTACGGCTACGTCAACCGCGAAGACCGTCCGCGCCAGCCGCTGCTGGTGCTGAGCAAGCAGAAGCTGAGCCTGGACGGCGCCCTCGACCAGGCCGCCGCCCTGCTGAAGGAGCGCAAGGTGGTCGGCATCGGTTCGCCGCGCGCCAGCCTGGAAAGCAACTTCGCCCTGCGCGAGCTGGTTGGCGAAGGCAACTTCTACAGCGGCATCAACGAAGGCGAGCTCGACCGCCTGCGCCTGATCCTGCAGGTCATGCAGGAAGGCCCGCTGCCGGTGCCGAGCATCCGCGACATCGAGGACCACGACGCGGTCTTCGTCCTCGGCGAGGACCTGACCCAGACCGCCGCCCGCATCGCCCTGGCCCTGCGCCAGTCGGTGAAGGGCAAGGCCGTCGAGATGGCCGCCGACATGAAGGTCCAGCCGTGGCTCGACGCCGCGGTGAAGAACATCGCCCAGCATGCGCAGAACCCGCTGTTCATCGCCAGCGTCAGCGCGACCCGCCTCGACGACGTGGCCGAGGAAACCGTTCACGCCGCGCCGGACGATCTCGCTCGCCTCGGCTTCGCCGTGGCCCACGCGATCGACCCAAGCGCCCCGTCCGTGGCCGACCTCGACCCTCAGGCCCAGGCCTTCGCCCAGCGCATCGCCGATGCCCTGCTGGCGGCCAAGCGTCCGCTGGTAGTGTCCGGCAACTCGCTGGGCAACAAGGCATTGATCGAAGCCGCGGCGAACATCGCCAAGGCCCTCAAGCAGCGCGAGAAGAACGGTTCCATCAGCCTGGTGGTCGGCGAAGCCAACAGCCTCGGCCTGGCGCTCTTCGGCGGCGACTCCGTGGAAGCCGCGCTCGAGCGACTGACCTCCGGACAGGCCGACGCCGTGGTGGTGCTGGAGAACGATCTCTATCGCCGCACCGACGCCGCCCGTGTCGACGCGGCCCTGGCGGCGGCCAAGGTGGTGATCGTCGCCGATCACCAGCAGACCGCCACCACCGCCAAGGCGCACCTGGTGCTGCCGGCGGCCAGCTTCGCCGAAGGCGACGGCACCCTGGTCAGCCAGGAAGGCCGCGCCCAGCGCTTCTTCCAGGTGTTCGACCCGACCTACTACGACGCCAGGAACATGGTCCGCGAGGGCTGGCGCTGGCTGCATGCGATCCACAGCACCCTGCAAGGCAAGCGCGTCGACTGGACCCAGTTGGACCACGTCACCGAAGCCGTGGCCGAGGCCAAGCCGATCCTGGCCGGCATCCGCGACGCCGCACCGGCCGCCTCGTTCCGCATCAAGGGCCTCAAGCTGGCCCGCGAACCGCACCGCTACAGCGGGCGTACCGCCATGCGCGCCAATATCAGCGTGCACGAGCCGCGCACCCCGCAGGACATCGACTCGGCGTTCGCCTTCTCCATGGAAGGCTACTCCGGCAGCCAGGAAGACCGTCAGCAGATCCCGTTCGCCTGGTCGCCGGGCTGGAACTCGCCGCAGGCCTGGAACAAGTTCCAGGACGAGGTCGGCGGCCACCTGCGCGCCGGCGACCCCGGCGTGCGCCTGATCGAACCGAAGGGCGAAGGCCTCGACTGGTTCCAGGCCGTGCCGGTGCCGTTCAGCGCCAAGGCCGACAGCTGGAAGGTAGTGCCGCTGTACCACCTGTTCGGCAGCGAGGAAAACAGCTCGCGGGCCGCGCCGATCCAGCAGCGCATCCCGGAGACCTACGTCGCCCTGTCCAAGGAAGACGCGGACCGCCTCGGCGTCAACGACGGCGCGACCCTCGGCTTCCAGCTCAAGGGCCAGGCCCTGCGCCTGCCGCTGCGTATCGATGAACAACTCGGCGCCGGCCTGATCGGCCTGCCGGTCGGCTTCGCCGGCATCCCGGCGGCGATCGCCGGCTGCTCCGTGGAAGGTCTGCAGGAGGCTGCACAATGAGTTGGCTGACTCCCGCTCTGGTCACCATCATCCTCACCGTGGTCAAGGCCATCGTGGTGCTGCTCGCCGTGGTCATCTGCGGCGCCCTGCTAAGCTGGGTCGAGCGCCGCCTGCTCGGCCTCTGGCAGGACCGCTACGGCCCCAACCGGGTCGGTCCGTTCGGTGCGTTCCAGCTCGGCGCGGACATGGTCAAGATGTTCTTCAAGGAGGACTGGACCCCGCCGTTCGCCGACAAGATGATCTTCACCCTGGCCCCGGTGATCGCGATGGGCGCCCTGCTCGTCGCCTTCGCCATCGTGCCGATCACCCCCACCTGGGGCGTGGCGGACCTGAACATCGGCATCCTGTTCTTCTTCGCCATGGCCGGCCTGACGGTGTACGCCGTGCTGTTCGCCGGCTGGTCGAGCAACAACAAGTTCGCCCTGCTCGGCAGCCTGCGCGCCTCGGCCCAGACCATCTCCTACGAGGTGTTCCTGGCCCTGTCGCTGATGGGCATCGTCGCCCAGGTCGGCTCGTTCAACATGCGCGACATCGTCCAGTACCAGATCGACAACGTCTGGTTCATCATTCCGCAGTTCTTCGGCTTCTGCACCTTCATCATCGCCGGCGTCGCCGTGACCCACCGTCACCCGTTCGACCAGCCGGAAGCGGAGCAGGAACTGGCGGACGGCTACCACATCGAGTACGCCGGGATGAAATGGGGCATGTTCTTCGTCGGCGAGTACATCGGCATCGTACTGGTCTCGGCGCTGCTGGCGACCCTGTTCTTCGGCGGCTGGCACGGTCCGTTCCTGGACACCCTGCCCTGGCTGTCGTTCTTCTACTTCGCCGCCAAGACCGGCTTCTTCATCATGCTCTTCATCCTGATCCGCGCCTCGCTGCCGCGTCCGCGCTATGACCAGGTGATGGCGTTCAGCTGGAAGGTGTGCCTGCCGCTGACCCTGATCAACCTGCTGGTGACCGGCGCGCTCGTGCTGGCCGCGGCCCAGTAAGGAGAACCACCGTGATCAAAGAAATCATCAACGTCGTGCATGGCACCTTCACCCAGCTTCGCAGCCTGGTGATGATCTTCGGCCATGCCTTCCGCAAGCGCGACACCCTGCAATACCCCGAAGAGCCGGTCTACCTGCCGCCGCGCTATCGTGGCCGGATCGTCCTGACCCGCGACCCCGACGGCGAGGAACGCTGCGTAGCCTGCAACCTGTGCGCCGTGGCCTGTCCGGTTGGCTGCATCTCCCTGCAGAAGGCCGAGACCGAGGACGGTCGCTGGTATCCGGAGTTCTTCCGCATCAACTTCTCGCGCTGCATCTTCTGCGGCCTGTGCGAGGAAGCCTGCCCGACCACCGCGATCCAGCTCACCCCGGACTTCGAGATGGGCGAGTTCAAGCGCCAGGACCTGGTCTACGAGAAGCACGACCTGCTGATCTCCGGGCCGGGCAAGAACCCGGACTACAACTACTACCGCGTTGCGGGGATGGCGATCGCCGGCAAGCCGAAAGGCGCCGCGCAGAACGAAGCCGAACCGATCAACGTGAAAAGCCTGCTGCCATAAGGAGACGTCGCGTGGAATTCGCTTTCTATTTCGCTGCCGGCGTCGCCGTACTGGCCACGCTGCGGGTCATCACCAACAGCAACCCGGTGCATGCCCTGCTCTACCTGATCATTTCCCTGCTGGCCATCTCGATGACCTTCTTCAGCCTCGGCGCACCCTTCGCCGGTGCCCTGGAGATCATCGTCTACGCTGGCGCCATCATGGTTCTGTTCGTCTTCGTGGTGATGATGCTCAACCTCGGCCCGGCCGTGGTCGAGCAGGAGCGCAAGTGGCTCACGCCCGGCATCTGGGTCGGGCCTTCGGCCCTGGCCCTGGTCCTGCTGGTGGAACTGCTGGTGGTCCTCGCCCGCACCCCGAGCGGTGCCGGCATCGGCCATACCACGGTAGATGCCAAGGCGGTCGGCATCAGCCTCTACGGCCCGTACCTGCTGGTGGTCGAACTGGCCTCCATGCTGTTGCTCGCGGCCCTGGTCGCTGCCTATCACCTGGGTCGTCAAGACGCCAAACAATAAAGGTTCGGCGGGCGCCCTGCGCCCGCCCCAAGGGAACGTAACGCTATGAACGCAATACCACTGGAACACGGCCTGGCCCTCGCCAGCGTCCTGTTCGCCCTCGGACTGGTCGGCTTGATGGTGCGACGCAACATCCTGTTCGTACTGATGAGCCTGGAAGTGATGATGAACGCCGCCGCCCTCGCCTTCGTGGTCGCCGGCAGCCGCTGGGGCCAACCCGACGGCCAGGTGATGTTCATCCTGGTGCTGAGCCTCGCGGCCGCCGAAGCGAGCATCGGCCTGGCGATCCTGCTGCAACTGTATCGCCGCTTCCACACCCTCGATATCGACGCTGCCAGCGAGATGCGCGGATGAACCTTCTACCTCTTACCTTCCTGTTCCCCCTGGTCGGCTTCCTGCTGCTGTCGTTCTCCCGCGGCAGGTGGTCGGAAAACCTTTCGGCGCTGGTCGGCGTCGGCTCGGTCGGCCTCTCCGCCCTGAGCGCGGCCTGGGCCATCTTCAGCTTCCACAGCAGTCCGCCGGAAGGCGGTGCCTACAGCCTGGTGCTGTGGCAGTGGATGGCGGCCGGCGACTTCAGCACCAACTTCACCCTGTACCTGGACGGCCTCTCGGTAACCATGCTCGGCGTGGTTACCGGCGTCGGCTTCCTGATCCACCTGTTTGCCTCCTGGTACATGCGTGGCGAAACCGGCTATTCGCGCTTCTTCGCCTACACCAACCTGTTCATCGCCAGCATGCTGTTCCTGGTGCTGGGCGACAACCTGCTGTTCCTCTACTTCGGCTGGGAAGGCGTGGGCCTGTGCAGCTACCTGCTGATCGGCTTCTACTACAGCAATCGCAACAACGGTAACGCGGCGCTCAAGGCATTCATCGTCACCCGCGTCGGCGACGTGTTCATGGCTTTCGGCCTGTTCATCCTGTTCCAGCAGTTCGGCACCCTGAACATCCAGGAGCTGCTGGTGCTGGCGCCGCAGAAGTTCCCGGAAGGCAACCTCTGGCTGACCCTGGCGACCCTGGCCCTGCTCGGCGGCGCGGTCGGCAAGTCCGCCCAGCTGCCGCTGCAGACCTGGCTGGCCGACGCCATGGCCGGCCCGACCCCGGTCTCCGCGCTGATCCACGCCGCCACCATGGTGACCGCCGGCGTCTACCTGATCGCCCGTTGCCACGGCCTGTTCACCCTGGCCCCGGACATCCTCGAACTGGTCGGCATCGTCGGCGCGGTGACCTTGGTCCTGGCCGGCTTCGCCGCCCTGGTACAGACCGATATCAAGCGCATCCTCGCCTACTCGACCATGAGCCAGATCGGCTACATGTTCCTCGCCCTCGGCGTCGGCGCCTGGGACGCGGCGATCTTCCACCTGATGACCCACGCCTTCTTCAAGGCCCTGCTGTTCCTTGCCTCGGGCGCGGTGATCGTCGCCTGCCACCACGAGCAGAACATCTTCAAGATGGGCGGCTTGTGGAAGAAGCTGCCGCTGGCCTACGCCAGCTTCGTGGTCGGCGGTGCGGCGCTGGCCGCCCTGCCCTTCCTCACCGCGGGCTTCTACTCCAAGGACGAGATCCTCTGGGAGGCCTTCGCCAGCGGCCATCGCGAACTGCTGATCGCCGGCCTGGTGGGTGCGTTCCTGACCTCGATCTACACCTTCCGCCTGATCTTCGTCGCCTTCCACGGCGAGCCGAAGACCGAAGCCCACGCCGGCCACGGGATTTCCCACTGGTTGCCGCTCAGCGTGCTGATCGTCCTGTCGACCTTCGTCGGCGCCCTGATCACCCCGCCGCTGGCTGGCGTCCTGCCGGAAAGCGTCGGCCACGCCGGTGGCGAAGCCAAGCACAGCCTGGAACTGGCCTCGGGTGCCATCGCCATCGCCGGTATCCTGCTGGCCGCCCTGCTCTTCCTCGGCCAGCGCCGCTTCGTCAGCGCCCTGGCGAAGAGCGCCCCGGGTCGCTTCTTCGGTACCTGGTGGTACCACGCCTGGGGCTTCGACTGGCTGTACGACAAGCTGTTCGTGAAACCCTACCTGCTGCTCTGCCAATTGCTGGGGCGCGACCCCATCGACCGTACCCTGGGCGTCGTTCCGTTCAGCGTGCGCGGCGGACACAACCTCCTCAGCCTCACCGAGAACGGCCGCCTGCGCTGGTACGCCGCTTCCCTGGTGGGTGGCGCCGCCATCCTGCTCGGCGCGCTGCTGCTGGCCTAACGAATTCACGGAGAGACTGAGCCTGTCATGATTCTGCCCTGGCTAATCCTGATCCCCTTCATCGGCGGTTTCCTCTGCTGGATCGCCGAACACAGCAGCAAGACCCTGCCCCGCTGGATCGCGCTGCTTTCGATGACCCTGGTCCTGATCCTGAGCCTGTGGATCTGGGCCACCGGCGACTTCCAGCTGGCGCCCGCGCCCGGCGGCGAGCCGGAATGGACCCTGCAATTCAAGGTGCTGTGGATCGAGCGTCTCGGCATCAGCATCCACCTGGCGATGGATGGCCTGTCGCTGCTGATGGTCGCCCTCACCGGCCTGCTCGGCGTGCTCTCGGTCCTCTGCTCCTGGAACGAGATCCAGCGCCGCATCGGCTTCTTCCATCTGAACCTGCTGTGGATCCTGGGCGGTGTGATCGGCGTGTTCCTCGCCATCGACCTGTTCCTGTTCTTCTTCTTCTGGGAAATGATGCTGGTGCCGATGTACTTCCTCATCGCGCTGTGGGGACACAGTTCCGATGACGGCAAGAAGACCCGCATCTACGCCGCCACCAAGTTCTTCATCTTCACCCAGGCCAGCGGCCTGGTGATGCTGGTGGCGATCCTCGGCCTGGTGTTCGTCAACTTCAATGCCACCGGCGTGATCACCTTCGACTACGCCACCCTGCTGAAGACCCAGCTGAGCCCCCACGTGGAATGGCTGCTGATGCTCGGCTTCTTCGTCGCCTTCGCGGTGAAGATGCCGGTGGTGCCGGTGCATTCCTGGCTGCCGGACGCCCACGCCCAGGCGCCCACCGCCGGCTCCGTGGACCTCGCCGGCATCCTCCTGAAGACCGCCGCCTACGGCCTGATCCGCTTCGCCCTGCCGCTGTTCCCCAACGCCTCGGCGGAATTCGCGCCGATCGCCATGTGGCTCGGCATCATCGGCATCTTCTACGGTGCCCTGCTGTCCTTCGCGCAGACCGACATCAAGCGCCTGGTCGCCTACTCCAGCGTTTCGCACATGGGCTTCGTGATGATCGGCATCTACTCCGGCAGCCAGGTAGCGCTGCAGGGCGTGGTGGTGCAGATGATCGCCCACGGCCTCTCCGCCGCGGCGCTGTTCATCCTCTGCGGCCAGCTCTACGAGCGCCTGCATACCCGCGACATGCGCAAGATGGGCGGCCTGTGGTCGCGCATGCCCTACCTGCCGGCGATCAGCCTGTTCTTCGCCTCGGCGTCGCTGGGCCTGCCCGGTACCGGCAACTTCGTCGGGGAGTTCCTGATCCTGATCGGCGCCTTCAAGGTGGTCCCGGTGATCATCGTGATCGCCACCTTCGGCCTGGTCTTCGCCTCGGTCTACTCGCTGATCATGATCCACCGCGCCTACTTCGGCCCCAGCCAGTCCGACGAGCCGATCCTCGGCCTCGATGCCCGCGAACTGAGCATGGTGCTCGGCCTGGCGGTCCTGCTGGTCCTGCTCGGGGTCTACCCGCAGCCAGTGCTGGACATCTCCGCGGCCAGCATGCACGGCGTGCAGCAATGGCTGGGCGCAGCCCTTTCCACCCTTGCAGGACGGTAGTCGCGAAATGACCTTTACGATCCAACACTTCATCGCGCTCCTGCCACTGCTGATCACCAGCGCCACCCTGGTGGTGGTGATGCTGGCGGTAGCCTGGAAACGCAATCACTCGTTCACCGCCACCCTCTCGGTGATCGGCCTCAACCTGGCCCTGCTGTCGCTGCTGCCGGTCCTCGGCGTCACCCCGATCGAGGTGACACCGCTGGTGCTGGTGGACAACTACGCCTGCTTCTACATGGCCCTGGTGCTGGTCTCCGCCCTGGCCTGCGTGACCCTCGCCCACGCCTACATGGAAAGCTATCCGGGTAACCGCGAAGAGCTGTACCTGCTCCTGCTGCTGGCCACCGCCGGCGGCCTGGTGCTGGTCAGCGCGCAGCACCTGGCCAGCCTGTTCATCGGCCTGGAGCTGCTCTCGGTCCCGGTCTACGGGATGGTCGCCTACGCCTTCTTCAACAAGCGCTCGCTGGAAGCCGGCATCAAGTACACCGTGCTCTCGGCCGCCGGCTCCGCCTTCCTGCTGTTCGGCATGGCCCTGCTCTACGCCGAGTCCGGTACCCTGGGCTTCGCCGGCCTTGGCGCCAAGGTCGCCGAGCACGTGCTGAGCGGTCCGCTGGTCAGCGTTGGCGTAGGCATGATGCTGGTCGGCCTGGGCTTCAAGCTGTCGCTGGTGCCCTTCCACCTGTGGACCCCGGATGTCTACGAAGGCGCCCCGGCGCCGGTCTCGGCGTTCCTCGCCACCGCCAGCAAGGTCGCGGTGTTCGCCGTGCTGCTGCGGCTGTTCCAGATCGCCCCTGCGGCCCTGGACAACCAACTGCTGAACATCTCCCTGAGCGTCATCGCGGTCGCCTCGATCCTCTTCGGCAACCTGCTGGCACTGACCCAGAGCAACATCAAGCGCCTGCTCGGCTACTCGTCCATCGCCCACCTGGGCTACCTGCTGGTCGCCCTGATCGCCAGCAAGGGCATGGCCGTGGAAGCGGTCGGCGTCTACCTGGCTACCTACGTACTGACCTCCCTCGGCGCGTTCGGCGTGATCACCCTGATGTCCACCCCGTACAGCGGCCGCGACGCCGATGCGCTGTTCGAGTACCGCGGCTTGTTCTGGCGCCGGCCGGTACTGACCGCGGTGATGACCGTGATGATGCTGTCGCTGGCAGGCATCCCGCTGACCGCCGGCTTCATCGGCAAGTTCTACGTGATCGCGGTCGGCGTCGAGTCGCACCTGTGGTGGCTGATCGGCGCCCTGGTGCTGGGCAGCGCCATCGGCCTGTACTACTACCTGCGGGTCATGGTCACCCTGTTCCTGGTCGAGCCCGGCATCCGCCAGCACGACGCACCGTTCAACTGGGGCCAGCGCGCCGGCGGCATCATGCTGGTCGCCATCGCCCTGCTGGCGTTCTTCCTCGGCGTCTACCCGCAGCCGCTGCTGGAAATCCTCCAGCATTCCGGCCTGGCCCTCGCCGGCTGAGTCGCCCGCTCCACGAAAACCCCGCCTCGGCGGGGTTTTTCTTTGGCCCGCCCCACGCACCCTGCCCCGCTGCCGTGGCATGCTCCGCGCTCCATGGATGAACCCGGAGGCCTCATGCCCACCTTCCACGAAATCGACGTCCTGCGACACAACAGCGCCAGTTGGGACGCCCAGGCCGCCCGTGACTGCGAATGGTCGCGACCGGTCAGCGCCGAAGAGGTCGCCGCCGCACGCCGCGGCGACTGGGCGGTGAAGCTGACCCCGGGCGCGTTACCCGCTCACTGGCTGGGCGACGTACGCGGCCGCGAGATCCTCTGCCTGGCCTCGGCCGGCGGCCAGCAGGCGCCGATCCTTGCCGCCGCCGGCGCACGGGTCACGCTGTTCGACGCCTCGGCGGGACAGCTGGACAAGGACCGCCAGGTCGCCGCCCGCGACCGCCTCGAACTGGCCTGCGTGCAGGGCGACATGCGCGACCTCTCGACCTTCGCCGATGCCTCCTTCGACCTGGTCTTCAATCCCATCTCCAATCTCTACGTCGACGATGTCCTGCCGGTCTGGCGCGAATGCGCGCGGGTGCTGCGGCCGGGCGGCAAGCTGCTGGCGAGCTTCTACAACCCGGCGCTGTTCATCGAGGACCGCTCGCCGGAACTGGCAGAGCAGGGCCTGATCCGGCCGCGACATCGCCTGCCCTACTCCGACCTGGAAAGCCTCTCCGCCGAAGCCCTCGCGGCAAAGCGCGAGAAAGGCGAAGCCCTGGTGTTCGGCCATAGCCTGACCCAGCAGATCGCCGGCCAGCTCGCCGCCGGCCTGCTGCTGCAGGATTTCTACGAAGACTGGCAACCGCACCCGCGCTTCGTCATCGACCGCTTCGTGCCGACCTTCCTCGCCACCTGCGCGCTCAAGCCGAGGTCCGCCGCCGGTTGACAGCGACGAGCCCTGAGGAGTGCCGGCAAGCGCTGCTCCATGTCCAGTTGCGCAACGGTCGCGATGTACCGGGTTCGACGCACTGTTAGCCGAAGGCCCCAGGCACTGCCTGGAGCGGCTCAGCCACGACAGCGCCGTCCATGATGCTTCAAGGCCTGAAACGAACAAGCCCCGCATTCGCGGGGCTTGTCTGCCACGGGCGCGACTCAGGCCTGCGGTTCTTCCTCGCGGCCAGTGAACAGGTCCCAGCTGGCCATGAACAGCGCAGCGATCAGCGGGCCGATGACGAAGCCGTTGAGGCCGAACAGGGCCATGCCACCGAGGGTGGAGATCAGCACCACGTAGTCCGGCATCTTGGTGTCCTTGCCGACCAGGATCGGGCGCAGGATGTTGTCCACCAGGCCGATCACCACCACGCAGAACAGGATCAGCACTACGCCCTGCCAGATCGCCCCGGTGAGCAGGAAATAGGCCGCCACCGGCGCCCAGATCAGCGCCGCGCCGATGGCCGGCAGCAGCGACAGGAAGGCCATCAGGGTGCCCCAGAGCAAGGCGCCCTCGATGCCCAGCAGCCAGAAGATCAGGCCGCCGAGAGCGCCCTGGGTGGCAGCCACGGCGATGTTGCCCTTCACCGTGGCGCGGATCACCGTGGTGAACTTGGCGAACAGGTGGTGCTTGTGTTCCTGGCTCAGCGGCACCGCCTGCTTGATCCGCCGGCCGAGCACGCGACCGTCGCGGAGGAGGAAGAACAGCAGGTAGAGCATGATGCCGAAGCTGATGACGAAGTCGAGGGTGTTCTGGCCGATGCTGAACGCCTTGGTCGCCACCACCTGGCTGGCCTGCATCGCCACCGAGGAGAGCTTCTCCTGCAGGCTCGAGAGATTGGCCAGGTCGAAGCGCTCCAGCCACTGGTGCACCGATGGCGGCAAGGCAGCCACCGCCTGCTGCAGGTAGGCGGCGAAGTTCAGTTCGCCGGACTTGACCCGCTGGTAGACGCTCGCGCCTTCCTGCACCAGCGAACCGGCGATGAAGATCACCGGGATGATCACGATCAGCACGCAGATCAGCAGGGTGATCAGCGCGGCGAGGTTCTTCCGATCCCTCAGGCGCACCTGCAGGCGGCGTTGCACCGGGGCGAAGATGATCGCCAGGATGGTGCCCCAGAACACCGCGCCGTAGAACGGCAGCAAGAGCCAGCCGAAGGCGAGCGTGACCACCGCCAGCAACAGGAGAAAAGTCCGGGATTCCAGTTTCGTGTCGAGCATGTCCAATCCATCTGGCAGTGGGAAGCAAAGCATTAGTCAGCCGGCGGACGTGGATCGTTCACGACTGCCGGCCGACTCCGCCGAATAATGACAGGAAGGCTCTGTGGCGCACCACTGCCGGCTGGCTCTTTTGCCGGCAGCGGTCGCGCGGGGGAAGGGTCAGATGCGGAACTGACCGACCAGTCGGCCCAGGCCCTGGCCCAGTTGCGCCAGGCTGCGGGCGGTCTGCGCGCCCTGCTGGGCCTCGTCGGCGACGCTGTCCACCGCGCCGGCGATCTGGTGCACGCTGCGGTTGATCTCCTCGGCCACCGCGGTCTGTTCCTCGGCGGCGCTGGCGATCTGCGCGTTCATCGCGTTGATGGTGGCGATCAGCTGGGCGATGGCATCCAGCGAATCGCCGGCCTGGTTGGCCTGGTTGCTGGTGCCCTCGCCGGCCTCGCCGGAACGGCGCATGGCGTCGACCGCGGCGTTGGTGCCCTGCTGCAGGCGATCGATCATGCCCTGGATTTCCTGGGTACTCTGCTGGGTGCGGCTGGCCAGCGCCCGCACTTCGTCGGCGACCACCGCAAAGCCACGTCCGGCCTCGCCGGCACGGGCCGCCTCGATGGCCGCGTTGAGCGCCAGCAGGTTGGTCTGTTCGGCAATGGAGCGGATCACCCCGAGCACACTGACGATGGATTGCACGTCCTGCTGCAGGCTATCCAGAGAAGTCCCGCTGTCGCGGATCTCGTCCACCAGCGCGTGGATGCGCTCGATGCTGCCGTCCACCACGCGCTTGGCCGCCTGGCCTTCGTGGTCGGTCTGCTGCGCGGCCTCGGCGGCGCGCTGGGCGCTCTGCGCCACTTCATGGGCGGCGGCGGACATCTCGTTGATCGCGGTGGCGACCTGGTCGGTCTCGTGGCGCTGGCGCTCCATGGCCTGCTCGGAACGCTCGGCCTGGGCCGACATCTGCTCCACCAGTTGCTTGAGGTCGCCGGTCATCCCGGCGATCTGCCGCACCAGACCGTGGATCTTCTCGACGAAGCGGTTGAAGGAACCGGCCAGCTCGCCCAGCTCGTCGTGGCTGGTCACCGGTAGGCGACGGGTCAGGTCGCCTTCGCCGGCGGCGATGTCATCGAGGTTCTGGCGGATCTGGTGCAACGGCCGCAGCATCGCGTTGGCCACCGCCAGGCCGATCACCAGCAGGACCACCAGAAGGACGCCGGCGATCCCCACGATACTGGCGATCAGGGTGCCGATACGCTCGTCGATGTCCTGCTTGATTTCCACCAACTGGGCCTCGACGCCGTCGAGGTTGATCGCCGAGCCGATAACCATGTCCCACTTCGGCAGGTACAGGGTGTAGGACAGCTTGGGCACCATGACGCTCTCGTTGCCCGGCAGCGGCGAGGTATAGGTCACGTAGTGGCTGCCGTTGCGGCCGGCCTCCACCAGTTCGCGGTTGAGGTAGACGCCGCTGGGATCGCGGCGGTCGCGGAAGCTCTTGCCGACGTCCACCGGGCTGTCGCCGCGAAACAGGCGCACCACCTGGGAGTCGTAGCCGAAGATATAGCCGTCCGTGCCGTACTTGATCTTCGACAGGCGCGCGATGGCCTCGGCGCGGGCATTCAGGTCGCCGTTGGCCGAGCGGTCGTACTCGGCCTGGATACTGCCCATGGCGATCTGCACGTAGTGCTCGAGTTCGGCACGACGGTCGCCGAGCAGGCGCTCGCGGGTATCCTTGACTTCGGCATCAGCCTGTTTTTTCAGGATCAGCACCGCTCCGCCGCTGAGCACCAGGGCGAAGAGCAGCACCGGCACCATGGCCAGCAGGAGGACTTTGGATTTCAGGGTCAGACGCATCATCAACTCCTAGCATGACGCCCAATAAAAAACGGGATTCCCGTTTCATCGGCAATCCCGTCGGAAGCTTAAGCGGCCGGCCCGACATTCCGTCAGGCGACCGCCCGAGATGGAACTCAGAGCAGCATCGCGGCGGCCCAGCCGAACACCAGCAACGGCAGGTTGTAGTGCAGGAAGGTCGGCACAACGGTGTCCCAGATGTGATTGTGCTGGCCGTCGACGTTGAGCCCGGAGGTCGGCCCAAGGGTCGAGTCCGACGCCGGAGAACCTGCATCCCCCAGCGCGCCGGCGGTGCCGACGATGCTGACGATGGCCAGCGGGCTGAAGCCCAGTTGCACCGCCAGCGGGACGAAGATCGCGGCGATGATCGGCACGGTGGAGAACGACGAGCCGATGCCCATGGTGACCAGCAGGCCGACCAGCAGCATCAGCATGGCGCCGACCGCCTTGCTGTTGCCGATCCAGGCCACCGAGGCGTCGACCAGGCTCTGCACCTCGCCGGTGGCCTTCATCACCTCGGCGAAACCGGCCGCGGCGATCATGATGAAACCGATGGTGGCCATCATCTTCATGCCTTCGGTGAACAGGTCGTCGGTCTCCTTCCAGCGCACCACGCCGGACAGCGAGAAGACCACGAAACCGACCAGCGCGCCGATGATCATCGAGTCCAGCCACAGCTGTGCGACGAACGCGGCGACGATGGATACCCCGGCCACCGCCAGGCTCTTCGGGTTGTAGCTGACATCGACGCGTTCGGCCTGCTCGATCCGCTGCAAGTCGTAGACGCGCTTGCGGCGGTAGCTGAACAGCACCGCGATGAGCAGCCCGGCGAGCATGCCCAGGGCTGGGATGAACATGGCGTGGGTGACGTTGATCCCGCTGACGTCGACGCCGTTGCGCGCCACGTTGGCCAGCAGGATTTCATTGAGGAAGATGTTGCCGAAGCCCACCGGCAGGAACATGTACGGGGTGATCAGGCCGAAGGTGATGACGCAGGCGATCAATCGCCGGTCGATCTGCAGCTTGCTCAGCACATAGAGCAGCGGCGGCACCAGCAGCGGGATGAAGGCGATATGGATCGGCAGGATATTCTGCGAGGATACCGCCACGCAGAGCAGCAGGCCGACCAGGATCCACTTGAACGCACCGGCGCCCTTGCCCTGCTCGTCGTGCCGGCCGAGCAGCGCCAGGACCTTGTCGGCCAGCGCATGGGCCACGCCGGAGCGGGCGATGGCCACGGCGAAGGCGCCGAGCATGGCGTACGACAGGGCCACCGTGGCACCCCCGCCGAGGCCGCCGTTGAAGGCCTTGAGAGTCCCCTCCAGGCCTAGGCCACCGAACAGTCCGCCGACCACCGCGCCGATGATCAGCGCCAGCACGACATGCACACGGCAAAGGCTGAGGACGAGCATCAGCCCCACCGCCAGCACCACTGCGTTCATCGTTGAACTCCTTGCAAATGAAACGAACTCGACCGTCTGCGGCCGAAAAAAGGGGCGTACTCTGCTACAGCCATCCCCGCCTGTCAAAGCCGCGCATGCGCGAATGTCGCCTGGCTATAAACCGTTGTGCACGGTTCTTGCGTGCGATTCGCCGAACGACGGCAATCCGGCGCCAGCGAACGGACCGTCGTCAAGAATGGGCGAGCCCTGCCGATAAGCCTTGGGCCCCCGCAGTTTCTTCGTACAAGGACCCCTCCCATGTTCCTTCGCCGCCTGTCCATCCAATGGAAGATCACCCTGCTGGCAGGGCTCTGCCTGCTCGGCGTGGTCGCCTTGCTGGTCGGCCTTTCGGTCTACCGCATGCAGCACAGCAGCGTGCTGGTGAAAAGCGCCAGTACACAGATGCTCGACGAATCGGCGCGCCTGCGCCTGGAAGCCCGCGGGGAATTGCAGGCGTTACGCATCCAGCGCTATTTCATGGATGCCTTCCAGTACGGCAAGGGCTTCTCCCGGCAGATCCTGTTCCTCCGCGACCAGGCGCAGAAGCGCTTCCTCGATGCCTACGACCTGCGCGAAGACCTGACCCGCCAGGTGCGCACCGCGCTCGCCGCCAATCCCGAGGTGCTCGGCCTGTACGTGGTCTTCGAACCCAATGCGCTGGACGGCAAGGACGAACTGTTCGTCGACCAGCCCGCCCTGGGCAGCAACGACAAGGGACGCTTCTCCCTGTACTGGGCGCAGGCCACGCCGGGACAGCTGGAATCCGAGTCGATGATCGAGTCCGAACTCGCCGACACCAGCAGCGGGCCCAGCGGCGCGGCCTACAACGCCTGGTACACCTGCCCGAAGGAAAGCGGGCAACCCTGCGTGCTCGATCCTTACTTCGACAAGGTCGGCGAACGCCAACTGCTGATGACCAGCATCGCCTTTCCCCTCGAACTGGATGGCAAGGTGATCGGCGTGATGGGCCTGGACATCAACCTGAGCAACCTGCAGGCGCTCAGCGAACAGGGCAACCGCGAACTCTACGACGGCGTCGGCCAGGTCGGCATCCTCAGCCCGGCCGGGCTGTTCGCCGGCAACAGCCGCGACGCCGGCCTGCTCGGCAAGAACCTGGCCAAGGCGGATCCGCAGCACGCCGGCGAACTCCTGCAACTGCTGGCCGCCGGCAAGAGCCGGTTGTTCAACGAGAACGACGACCTCAAGGTGCTGCAACCGTTGCAGCCGATTCCCGGCGCCAAGCCCTGGGGCGTGCTCCTCGAAGTGCCGAAGAGCGCCCTGCTCGGCCCGGCCCTGGCGCTGGAGCGGCAACTGGACGACATGCGTCGCGAAGGCACCTGGGTCGAACTGGGCCTCGGCCTCGGCGCCGCGGTGCTCGGCCTGCTGGTGCTGTGGCTGAGCGCCCGCGGCGTGACCCGGCCGATCCTCGGCGTCGCCCACATGCTGCGCGACATCGCCAGCGGCGAAGGCGACCTGACCCAGCGTCTGCCGCACACCGGGCGCGACGAGCTGGGCGAACTGGCCGGTTGGTTCAACCGTTTTCTCGACAAGCTGCAGCCGATCATCCGCGACGTGAAGGTCTCGGTGCGCGATGCGCGCAGTACCGCCGACCAGTCGGCGGCGATTTCCAGCCAGACCAGCGCCGGCATGCAGCAGCAGTTCCGCGAGATCGACCAGGTCGCCACCGCATCCCACGAGATGACCGCCACTGCCCAGGACGTCGCCCGTAGCGCCGCCCAGGCCGCCGACGCCGCGCGCGGTGCCGACCAGGCGACCCGCGACGGCCTGGCGCTGATCGACCGCACCACCCAGAGCATCGACAGCCTGGCCGCCAACCTGACCAGCGCCATGGGCCAGGTCGAGCAACTGGCCAGCAGCAGCGAGGAAATCGGTTCGGTGCTGGAAGTGATCCGCGCCATCGCCGAGCAGACCAACCTGCTGGCGCTCAACGCGGCCATCGAGGCGGCCCGCGCCGGCGACGCCGGCCGCGGCTTCGCGGTGGTCGCCGACGAAGTGCGCAACCTCGCCCGGCGCACCCAGGACTCGGTGGAACAGATCCGCGGGGTGATCGAAGGCCTGCAACAGGGCACCCGCGACGTGGTCGACGCCATGCACGGCAGCCATCGCCAGGCCCAGGGCAGCGTCGAGCAGGTGGATGAAGCGGTGGCCGCGCTGCAACGGATCGGCGAGGCGGTGACGGTGATCAACGACATGAACCTGCAGATTGCCAGCGCCGCCGAGGAACAGAGCTCGGTAGCCGAGGAGATCAACCGCAATGTCGCGGCGATCCGTGACGTCACCGAGTCGCTGTCGAGCCAGGCCGAGGAATCGGCCCAGGTCAGTCAGTCGCTGAACCGCCTGGCCAACCACCAGCAGGGCCTGATGGAACAGTTCAAGGCCTGACCGTTCACGGCCTGAATAGCGCCGGGGGGCCGTAGGTCCCCCAGATCGCCAGGCGGGCCAGCGAGCGCAGCCAGCCACGCAGACGCGCCGGGGCTCCCGCCTCGGCCACCTTCGCTGCCGCTGTCCCGGCCTGTCGCGGCTCGCCGCGCTCGCTGCGCAACGCGTTTTCCACGGCCTGCTCGTAGCGAGCCTGCGCGAGTAACCGCGGCGACCGCCCCTCCTCTCGCTGTCCACTGGACTCGCCCAACAGGAACACCAGCACCGGCAGCATCAGCGCCCAGCGCCAGCGGCCCGTACTCGTCCGCCGTTTCATCGTCCAAGACCTCCTTGCAAGAAGCCCGGGATGCTAGGGAAAGCGCAGGAGGAAATCTTGCCGGGACTGTCGGCAAATGGTGAAGAACTGTTAAGCCCTGGCGGCGCGGCCGCTCTTCTGCAACGGCAACTCGACGCTCACCCGCAGGCCGCCCAGCGGGCTGTCCTCGAGACTCAGGCGGCCACCGCAGGCCTCGGCGATGTCGCGCGCGATGCCCAGGCCCAGGCCATGGCCGCTGACCTGCTCGTCGAGCCGGGTACCCCGCTCGAGCACCGCCTGGCGCTGGTCGGGGAGGATGCCGGGGCCGTCATCGTCGACCTTCAGGCGGACCATGCCCTCGCCCTGCGCGACAGTCAGGCGGACTTCGCTATCGGCCCACTTGCAGGCGTTGTCCAGCAGATTGCCGAGCATCTCCAGCAGGTCCTCGCGGTCCCATGGCAGGCGCAGCCCCGGTGGCGCGCTCCAGCTCACCTGCAGGTGCGGGCCGTGGATCAGGCGCAGGGTGTCGCACAGCGACGGCAACTCCTCGGCGCAATCGAAATGTGCGCCAGGCAGCGCTTCGCCGACCAGGCGCGCCTTGCCCAACTCGCGACCGAGGCGCTGCTGGATCTGTTCCAGCTGTTCGCGCAGGACCTGTTGCAACTCCGGCTGGCGCGCCATCTCCTCGCGCTCGGCGAGGCTGACCAGCACCGCCAGCGGCGTCTTCAGGGCGTGACCGAGGTTGCCCAGGGCGTTGCGCGAACGCTTCAGGGTCTCCTCGGTGTGCGCCAGCAGGTGGTTGATCTGCTCCACCAGCGGCTCCAGTTCCTCGGGAGCCTGGTTGTCCAGTTGGCTACGCTGGCCCTGCTGCAGCTGGGCGATCTGCAGGCGCACCTCCTCCAGCGGACGCAGCGAACGACGCACGGTCAGGCGCTGCAACAGCAATACCAGGAGCAGCGCCAGGGCGCCGGCGCCCAGGCCCATCCACTGCACACGGGCGAAGCTTTCCAGGATCGGCGTATAGTCCTGCGCCACCACGATCCGCAGCTTCTGGCCCATGCGCTTGTAGTGGCCGCGGAACACCAGCAGTCGCTGCTCCTCGGGCCCATCGACCAGACCCTGCACCAGCCCTTTCTTGTGCGGCACCTCCAGCTCGCTGTCCCACAGGGAGCGTGAGCGCCAGGTGTCCTTTTCCAGCTCGATGACGAAATAGCGCCCGGAATACGGGCGCTGGAACGCCGGGTTGAGGCGTTGCTCGTCCAGTTGCATGCCGTTCGGCCCGCGTACCATGGCCACCAGCAGGTTCTCCGCCTCCTCGCGCAGGTTGCCGGCGAAATAGCGCCGCAGGCCCTGGTCGAACAGCCACAGGCCGGTCTGCGCGAGGACCAGCCCGACCACCAGCAGCACCGCGAACAGGCCGACGCTCAGGCGCCGCTGGATCGACCTCATCCGGCGGCCACCCCGGCGTAGCGGTAGCCCTGGCCACGGCGGGTCTCGATCACCTCGCGGCCGAGCTTGCGCCGCAGGTGGTTGACGTGGACCTCGATGACGTTGGAATCGCGTTCGGTCTCGCCGTCGTACAGATGCTCGGCCAGGTGCCCCTTGGACAGGACCTGGCCGGGGTGCAGCATGAAATAGCGCAGCAGGCGGAATTCGGCGGCGGTCAGGTCGACGTCGGCGCCGTTCAGGCACACGCACTGACGCTGCTCGTCCAGGCGCAGCCCGGCGGCCTCCAGCTGGCTCTGGTTGGCCAGCCCATGGGCGCGGCGCAACAGGGCCTGGATGCGCAAGGCCAGCTCTTCCGGATGGAACGGCTTGGTCAGATAGTCGTCGGCACCGGCCTTGAGCCCATCGATGCGTTCGGCCCAGGAACCGCGCGCGGTGAGGATCAGCACCGGAGTCGCGAGTCCCAGCCCACGCCACTCCTGGAGTATCTCCAGGCCGGGGCGCCCGGGCAGGCCGAGGTCGAGGATGATCAGGTCGTAGGGCTCGCTGGCGCCCTGCACCGCCGCGTCGCGGCCGTCGGCCAGCCAGTCCACCGCGTAGCCCTGGCGGGTCAGGCTGGCCATCAGTTCGTCGGCCAGGGGAACGTGATCCTCAACCAGCAGCAACCGCATCAGTCGTCTTCCTCGTCCTTCAGGATGCGGCCGTTGCGGGCATCCAGTTCCAGTTCACGCACGACGCCGTCGCGGGTGAGCAGTTCCACCTCGTAGACATAGACGTCGTCTTCCTCTTCCAGCTCGACCTCCAGCAGGCGCGCCCCGGGGTAACGCCCCAGGGCTTCCTGCATGAGGGATTCGAGCGGCTGTATCACACCGTCCTGGCGCAGGCGCAGGACCTCGTCCTGGTCCAGGTCGCGCGCCATCGCTTCGAGGCTGATGACCGCCAGGACCAGTGCGACGATCCCGGCGTAGCGCATGAGCCACTTCATCAGTCGTCCTGGTGGTCCTTGAGCACGGCGCCGGTAGCGGCATCCAGCTCCAGGTCCCATTTCACGCCCTGCGGGTCGCGCAACTCGACCTGGTAGATGTAGCGGCCGTATTCCTCTTCCAGCTCGGTATCGTGGACGCTCGAGCCGGGATGCTTGGCGATGGCGTTCTTGTTCAGCTCTTCGAAGGACTTGATGGTCCCGGCGTCACGCAGCTTCAGCGCCTCGTCCGGGCCGAGGTCGCGGGCCTGGGCCAGGCCGGCAGTCAGGGCGATGGCGGTGGCGGCGAACAGGGCAGTCAGTTTCTTCATGGGAATCTCTCCGTGGGAATCAATCGTGTTGCTTTCGACGGTTTGCAGATTAACCGGGCGCTCTTAATTGAAGCTGAATTTGCCGCAAGGACATGGCCGGGGCGCGCCATAGGGTAACGGAAAGCCTCTGCGATGGGGCTCGCCGGCGTTCGAAAGCGCTTGGTCCTGCGACAACTCGTCCTATAATCGCCGGTCCGCAAGGGAGAAGACCAGCATGCCAGCCATCCAGATCAAGTCCCCCGCACTGACCCTCAAGGCCGGTCGCCGCGCCCTCGCCCGCATCCGCGAACGCGGCCTGCAGCCGGCCGACGTCGGCATCGTCCCCGGTGCCGCCGGCGGGCCAAAGGCGCTGGGCATCCAGGGACTGGACCTGGCGATCTTCGGCGAGTGGCTGCCGCGCGCCCCGCGTGAACGCTCGCTGATCGGCGCCTCCATCGGTTCCTGGCGCTTCGCCAGTGCCTGCCTGCCCGACGCCGTGGCCGGCCTCACCCGCCTCGGCGAGCTGTACACCCGGCAGCGTTTTCCCAAGGGCGTGAGCATCGCCGAAGTCTCGCGCAAGTGCGCGGCGATGCTCGACGACCTGCTCGCCGGCCAGGACGCGCGGATCCTCGACAACCCGCTGTACCGCCTCAACGTGGTGGTGGTGAAGAGCCACGGGCGCCTCGCCCACGACCACAAGGCCAGCCTCGGCCTGGGGCTGTCCTCGGTGATCCGCGACAACCTGATCGGCCGCCGCCATCTGCACCGCCACTTCGAACGGGTGATCCTGCATGACGCCCGCCAGGCGCCGCCGCTGGCCGCGCTGACCGACTTCCCGTCGCGCTACCTGCACCTGGACGGCGGCAACCTGCGCCAGGCGCTGCTCGCCTCCGGCTCGATCCCGATGGTCATGGAAGGCGTCCGCGACCTGCCTGGCGCCGGCCCCGGCACCTACCGCGACGGCGGCCTGCTCGACTACCATCTCGACCTGCCCTACGAGGACCGCGGCGTGGTGCTCTACCCGCACTTCACCGACAAGGTGATCCCCGGCTGGTTCGACAAGGGCTTGCCCTGGCGCCGTGGCGACGCCGGGCGCCTGCAGGACGTGCTGCTGCTGGCGCCGTCGCGCGAGTACCTGGCGCGCCTGCCGCACGCCAAGCTGCCGGACCGCAAGGACTTCACCCGCTACCTCGGCGACGACGACGGCCGCGAGCGCTACTGGCGCCAGGCGATGGCGGAAAGCCGCAGGCTCGGCGACGAATTCCTCGAACTGGTCGACGGCGGCCGGCTCGGCGAACGCCTGCAAGCGCTGGACTGAGCCGCCACCGACGAGAAGGATCCTGCATGAAACTGGCCGTAGCGCTGATCCACGGCATCGGCGACCAGCCCGATAGCCGCGACGAGGACGGTCTGCACAGCTACGCCCGCGAACTGGTGGCGGCGCTGCGCCGACGTCTCGGCGCGGAAGCCGGCGAGGTGGCCTTCCAGAGCCTGTACTGGGCCAGCGTACTGGACGCCCGCGAGCTGGACTACCTCAAGCGCATCGAGCGCGAGCCGCTGGGCTGGCGCTGGCTGCGCCGGGCGGTGACGCTGTTCCTCGGCGACGCCAGCGGCTACCGCAAGGTCAGCGCCGCCTACGACACCACCTACCAGCAGGTCCACCAGCACGTGCGCAGCGGGATCATGGCCCTGCGCGCGAAAGTCGGGCCGCAGACGCCGCTGGTGATCCTCGCCCACTCCCTGGGCGGGCACATCGTGTCCAATTTCATCTGGGACCAGCAGAAACTCAACCGCACGCCGAGTTGCTCGATCGACCCCTTCCTCGGCCTGGAAACCCTGGCCGGGCTGGTCACCTTCGGTTGCAACATCCCGCTGTTCACCTTCGCCTACGAGAAGGTCTGTCCGATCCGCTTTCCCGGCCACTGCCTGCCCCCGGCCATCCGCCAGCAGGCACGCTGGCTGAACGTCTACGCGCCGGCCGATCCGCTCGGCTATCCGCTGCGGCCGTTGCAGAACTACGCCGCGGTCGTCCACGAGGACCTCGCCCTGCCGGTCGGTCCCTGGTACAAGCGGCACACCCCGTTGAGCCACATGGAGTACTGGAACGATGCGCGCTTTCACGATTACCTGGCGGACTACCTGCGCCGCCTGTTGGCTGCTGGCCTCGAGCCTGCCGGCGCTGGCCGCGCCCTCCCCGCAGGCGAGCCAGGAGATCGGCCGCTTGCTGAGCTTTGTTGAAGACAGCGGCTGCACCTTCATCCGCAACGGCAGCGAATACCCGGCCGCGGAAGCCCGCGCCCACCTGCAGAAGAAGCTCGACTACCTGGAGCGCAAGGATCTGGTCGCCAGCAGCGAGGACTTCATCGAGCGCGCCGCGACCCAGAGCAGCCTCAGCGGCAAGCCCTACCAGGTGCGCTGCGCCACGCAGACGCGCAACTCCGCCGACTGGCTGAACCAGGAGCTGCGGCGTCTGCGGCAAGCCCCCTGATCAACCGGGATGGCCGTCGACCCGCGGACGACACAGCATCGGCGCATAGAACCAGGCGAACAGCAGGAACGCCAAAGCCCACAGTCCGCCTGCCAGGGGCAGCGCCCAGTTCGCCGGCAACAGGCTGGGCAGGAACACCCGCGCCGCGCAGCCGAGATTGAGCAGAGCGAAAGCCCAGGGCATCGCTGCCGGCGGTTGCAGCGCGCGACCGGTATGGCCGAGAGTGACCCGTGCCAGCATCGCCAGGATCAACCCGCCCATGCCGCCCACCGCCAGCGCGTGCAGCGCCTGGCTCGGCGCCAGCGCCAGGCCCAGGCTCCAGAGCGCCATGCCAAGCGGCGCCACGGCGATCCAGAAATATGCCAGGTGCAGAGACCAGAGCAGCGGCACCTGCCAGATGCCGCGATCGCGCCAACGCCACAGGCGCCACAGTTGCGCACCACCGAGGGCGGCGAACAGTCCTGCAAGCCAGGGCGTCGGCTGCGTCGTGACGCCCGCGGCGGTGAGCAGCGCCACCAGCACGCAGCCCAGCAGGATGCCATTGTCCAGCCAGGCGATCGCCGGCACCTGCTGCTGACGGCCGAGACCGCGCTGGGTGAAGAACGGGATCACCCGCCCGCCGATCAGGTTCATCATCCCGGCGATCAGCCATAGCGCGGCGATGGAGGCACGCCGTTGCCAGTCGTCGTTGCCCTCGAACAGGCCGAGCAGGACCAGGGCGTCGGCCAGGGTCAACAGCAGCAACAGGCCCACCACCGGGTAATTGCGCTTCTGCCGCACCCGCCACAGGCTGCGACCGATAGCCCAGGCCAATAGCGGCAGGAAGCTCAGTTGCAGCACCAGCAGCAGCGCCAGCGGCGCATCGAATAGCCAGGCCAGGCGCGCCGCCAGCCAGAGCCCGGCGAGCAGGGCCAGGGGTTTGCCCTGCAGGCCGGGTACGCCGGTCCAGGTCTGCACGGCGGTCAACAGGAAGCCGGCGATGATCGCCACGCCGAAACCGAAGAGCATTTCGTGACGATGCCAGGCCAGCCAGCCACCGACCGGTTGCCAGCCGCTCCAGAGCCCGGCCAGCGCCGCCAGCCAGAGCGCGATGGCGAGGACCGCGAACAGCGCGCCGCCGAGGAAGAACGGGCGGAAGCCCAGGCGCCAGATCGGCGGTATGGCCATCAGCCTGGAACGATCAAGCACTTGCACAGCAGACCTCCCAACCGGGTCGACGCATGCGGAACAGCGCGCTCAGGCGCATCACGTAGCCGATCTTCAACAGGGTCGGGCCGAGGATCACCAGCGCATGGGAAAACACCAGCGCCGGCATGTTCAGGTAGCGGTCGAGGAAATAGGCGGCGATCACGCCGGCGACGAGCAGCGCCAGGCCGGCCGCCAGCAGCCCGTGACCGATCCGCAGCACCCGCCGTGGACAATCGAACAGAGCGTTCATCTCGATCTCCTTTTTCCGAAAAAGGGCCGACGCACCTCGCGCCGGCCCGTCGCTTCAGGCGTCCAGCGCGGCGGCCGGACCGAAGAACTCGTAGTGGCATTGCTGCGAGGGTACGCCGAGGTCGGCCAGGTGGCGCTTGACCTGCGCCATGAAAGGCCGGGGTCCGAGGAAGTAGGCGTCCAGGTCGCGCTCCTGCGGCAACCAGTCGGCCAGTTTCTCGCGGCTCAGCAATCCCTCGGCGTCGGCACTGTCGCCGGCGCGCGGTTCGCTGTAGCAGAAGAAGTGCTCGACCTGCTCGTGCTGCGCCGACACGTCTTCGATCCAGTCGCGGAAGGCATGCACGCCGCCATGCCGGGCGCAATGGATGAAGCGGATCGGCCGCGCCTGCGGCAGCGCTTCCTGCAACATGGCCAGGGCCGGGGTGATGCCGACGCCGGCGGTGATCAGCACCAGCGGCTTGTCGCTGTCACGCAGGACGAAATCGCCAGCCGGCGGAAACAGATCCAGCTCGTCGCCCTCGGCGACCCGGTCATGCAGGTAATTGGAGACCCGTCCACCCGCCTCGCGCTTGACGCTGATGCGGTATTCGCGGCCGTTGCTGGCAGCGGAAAGCGAATAGTTGCGGCGCACTTCCTCGCCGTCGATGTCCAGCCGCAGGCCGATGTACTGTCCCGGCTGGAACGCCAGCAGCGGCTGGCCGTCCACCGGCTCCAGGTAGAACGAGGTGATTTCCTCGCTCTCCGCCTGCTTGCGTGCCACGCGGAAGCGCCGCACACCGCGCCAGCCGCCATCGGCCTGGGCGCTGGCGGCATACACCGACTCCTCGGCCTCGATCAGCAGGTCGGCCAGTTGCTGGTAGGCCGCGCCCCAGGCTTCGAGGACTTCGTCGGTGGCGATCTGTTCGCCGAGGACCTCGCGGATCGCCCGCAACAGGCAAGTGCCGACGATCGGATAGTGTTCGGGCAACACCTGCAGGGAGACATGCTTGTTCACCACCTTGGCCACCAGCGGGCCGAGTTCCTGCAACTGGTCGATGTGCCTGGCGTACATCAGCACGCCATTGGCCAGCGCCCGCGGCTGGTCGCCGCTGGCCTGGTGGGCCTGGTTGAACAGCGGGCGAACCTCGGGGTACTCGCCGAGCATGGTGCGGTAGAAATGGGTGATCAGCGCTTCACCGCCGGTCTCCAGCAGCGGTACGGTGGCTTTGATGAGGGCACGTTGGGCATTGGACAACATAGATGACTCCTGACGCATGCAAGGTTTTGTTTCACCTCGAAGCATTTCAGGAAGCGTGCCAAGGCAAACTACCAGAATTCACGGGCCTTGCAGGCCGGCATAGGTCATAATGACTGCAACCATTCAGAGTCATTAGGACTGCAAAGAGGTCGAAATGACCACCAACCCCTTGCTTGCCACCCTGATCCCGCTGGTTGCCGACCTGTCCCGCGACCTGCCGGAAGACGAACGCTACCGCCGCCTGCTCCAGGCCCTGCGCGACCTGCTGCCCTGCGACGCCACCGCGCTGCTGCGCCTGGACGGCGAATACCTGATCCCGCTGGCGGTGGACGGCCTCAGCCCGGACACCCTCGGCCGGCGCTTCCGGGTCGGCGAACATCCGCGCCTCGAGGCCCTCCTGGAGCGCCGCGGGCCGACCCGCTTCCCCGCCGACTGCGGCCTGCCCGATCCCTACGACGGTCTGGTGGAAGGCCTCCACGGCCACCTGGAAATCCATGATTGCCTGGGCTGTCCGCTGTACCTCGACGACCAGCCCTGGGGCTTGCTGACCCTGGATACCCTCGATCCGTCGCGCTTCGCCAGCGCCGACCTGGATACCCTGGAGGCCTTCGCCAGCCTCGCCGCCGCCACGGTCAAGGCCAGCGAGCGGATGCGCGACCTGACCCGCCGCGCCGAGGACGAGCACCAGCGCGCCGAGGCCTATCTCGAAGCCGCTGGCGAGCGGCCACGGGAAATGATCGGCCAGAGCGCCGCGCACAAGGCGCTGCTGGAAGAAATCCGCCTGGTCGCCAACAGCGACCTGAGCGTACTGATCACCGGCGAGACCGGGGTCGGCAAGGAACTGGTGGCGCAATCCATCCACCGGCATTCCATGCGCAGCGGCAAGCCGATGATCAGTCTCAACTGCGCCGCGCTGCCCGAGACCCTGGTGGAAAGCGAATTGTTCGGCCATGTGCGCGGCGCCTTCTCCGGCGCGGTCAACGAACGGCGCGGCAAGTTCGAACTGGCCGACGGCGGCAGCCTGTTCCTCGACGAGGTCGGCGAGTTGCCGCTGGCGGTGCAGGCCAAGCTGCTCCGCGTGCTGCAGAGCGGGCAGTTGCAGCGGGTCGGCTCCGATCGCGAGCACCGCGTCGACGTACGCCTGATCGCAGCCACCAACCGCGACCTGGCCGAGGAAGTGCGTGCCGGGCGCTTCCGCGCCGATCTCTACCATCGCCTCAGCGTCTATCCCTTGCGCGTGCCGCCGCTGCGCGAGCGCGGCCGCGATATCCTCCTGCTGGCCGGCTACTTCCTCGAGGAAAACCGACCGCGCCTGGGACTGCGCAGCCTGCGCCTGGACCACGAGGCCCAGGCCGCGCTCCTCGACTATCGCTGGCCGGGCAACGTGCGCGAACTCGAGCACCTGGTCGGCCGCGCCTCGCTCAAGGCCCTCGGCCACAATCCGGAGCGGTCGCGGATCGTCACCCTGCATCGGCAGGATCTCGACCTGCCCGCGGAAACCCCCGCGCCACCTCGCAGCGTGGTCGAGCCCGCGCCCGCCGCGCCAACGACCGGTCACTCGTTGCGCGCGGCCACCGACGCCTACCAACGCCACCTGATCCAGGACTGCCTGGCCCGTCACCAGGGAAGCTGGGCCTCGGCTGCACGCGAGCTGGGCCTGGATCGCGCCAACCTGGCGCGCCTGGCGCGCCGCCTGCAACTCAGGTAAACGACCGCCCGGTCGGAGCAGACCGGGTCCGGCGCGCAAACCTGCTACCATGGCGCCCCCATTCCGGTTGTCCGATAACCCCGATCCAGAGCGCACTACAGTGGAACTCTTCAAAGAATTCACCTTCGAATCCGCCCATCGCCTGCCCCACGTCCCCGAAGGCCACAAATGCGGGCGCCTGCACGGCCACTCGTTCCGTGTCGCCATCCACATCGAAGGCGAGGTCGATCCGCATACCGGCTGGATCCGCGACTTCGCGGAAATCAAGGCGATCTTCAAGCCGATCTACGAGCAACTCGACCACAATTATCTGAACGATATTCCAGGCCTGGAAAACCCCACCAGCGAAAACCTCTGCCGCTGGATCTGGCAACAACTCAAGCCGCTGTTGCCGGAACTCTCCAAGGTCCGCGTCCACGAAACTTGCACCAGCGGTTGCGAATATCGGGGCGATTGATTCGCCCGACTCTCCCCAGGCGCTTCGCCATCTGCTCTAAAACGGGCTTCCACACAACGGGCCCGTTCTGCCGTCTCTCTCCCATGGGCTGTACGAAGCATTATCCCCACGGACATAAAGGTTTCATATTCTTCAGGGAAACATCCGGCAAGCTGTCCCTACAGTCCGTTAGTCAATAAAACCGTGCAACTATATTGTTCTTCCAGTAGATAAAGACTTATCCTTTGCCGCGGACACGGAAAGTCCGTAAATCCACTATAAATGCACCAAAACCCAGCACCATATTTTTAGAACGGGAGTGAAACGAATGTCCAAACTTGCCGAGTTCCGCGAGGCAGAGCGCAAACTTCAGGAGCAACTGGCCCTGCTGGAAAAGCTGAAAAGCGACAGCAGCCTGAAGCAGGAACTGGAATTCAAGGACAAGTTGCAGGCGTTGATGGACAAGTACGGCATGACCCTGCACAACATCATCGCCATCCTCGACCCCAAGGCTCCGGTCACCGTCAGCGCCGCTCCGCAGCGCCGTGCCCGCGCCCTGAAGGTCTACAAGAACCCGAACAACGGTGAAGTCGTCGAAACCAAGGGCGGCAACCACAAGGTTCTGAAAGCCTGGAAAGAACAGTACGGTTCCGAAACCGTCGAATCCTGGCTGCAACGCTAAGCCGGTTTTCCCGACGGCATCCTGCCGATGCCGTCGGAAACCCCACTGGCTACTTTCGCTCCCCTCCTCGCCAGATCAATTCTGCGACTTCGATTCGCAAGCGCTCCTGATCTTCTGCGCCGCCAGGTTGTTCTCCACCCCCGGCAGGTTCTCCAGCAGACACTCGTAATAAGCCTTTTCCCGCGACAGCAGGAAGGAGCCGTCGTTATACAACTTGTCGCAGGCCTGGGTGATGAAGTGAACCGCCACCCCGCTCTTCGCCGTGCGTTGGTAGTCGAGTATGCATTGGTCGTAGTCCTTGTCGTCGGCGAGAGTGGAAAGCGGAAATAACAGCAGCAGGGGCAGCAGGAACTTCATGGCAATGGTATCCATGGGAAAGTTGTGCTCCAGCATGGACGAGCCGGCTCGGAGTGCCAAGCCGACCATGAAGTAAAATTTTGCACTTGTTTACAGGCCGGACCAGACTGGCCGTTCTTCGCTGCGCGAATGCGACAATGGCGGGCCGGGGAGCCGAATCGCAGGCGTCCCGAGCGGATTCGGTTTCCCGGCCGCCTGGCGGCAACTCGCTCCATCGACGGGCACCGCCCTCCGCCGAACTCTTCCGGCAAACGGGTGCTGCCCGATCCGCATCCGCTTCAATAGGCCGCTACGAACAGGAACGACAACTGTAGATTGAGCATGGGCGACAACATATTGTTCAGTTCCAGAAACTCCACCGCTACTTGCCGCTGCTCCGCTTCTATATCCTGCAACAACCGACTGAACGAGGCTGGCTCCAACTGCCCGCGAACCTGGGCCTCGATACGCGCGATCGTCCCTTGCTTCTCGAAGCCGCGAGGAAGCAGTACGCTCACTTCCGCGTCAGGGACGCCCGCCAGGCGAACCTGCTCGGTCAGCCAGGCCTGCACATCGGCCCTCGCCTGCGACGCATTCGGCGCCTGCCAGAAGCGCTCTCGCTGAAGGTTCAGGACCTGCTCCGCCTGCATCGCCCGCTCCGGCCAGGCGGTCTGCCGGGAAACGTCCTGGAGCTTGAGCCATTCCCCGGCCAGACGACGATATTCCTCCCCTCGTTCCTCCCTCCAATCCATGCTGAGCATGACCAGATGCACAACCAGCAGCAGGCACAGGCTCCAGATGGCCATGCGCAAGAGAGGTTTTTCCTGCCATTGTCGTTGCAGGTTCCGCCCCTGGAACTGCAGTGTTCGCTGGAAGTCCGACATCAGGCACCCTCCCCCGGCGTACGCAGGACCAGGCTCAGCGATAGCCCCTCGCTCTGCGAAGGTTCCACCCTGACATCTTCGAAACTCCCCGATTCCATGAAACGCCGCACATAGAGACGCGGGTCGACACTGTCGGTGCCAATCCGCAACTCCAGCTCGGAGCCTCGATAGCGCCAGGCGAGCAACCGACTGTCCTTCGGCAACAGTTCCGCTACCTGTCCCAGCAGCGCCACCTGCGAGCGATGCTGCAAAGCGCGCCCCAGCTCCGTGGCCATCCGATTGCTCTGCAAGGCCTGGTTGCGTGCGCTGAGGATCGGCGAGACCTGGTCGCTCAGCTGGTCGTACTGCGTTCGCAGCGCACGCTCGGCCCACCACCAGGACAAACCTTCCCCCAGATTGAATCCGCATCCCAGCAACAGGGTGGCTATGAGCCCATGCGGCAACCAACGCTCCCATCGCAGCAGCGTTGCTTCCGCCGCCGGAACGGCCCAGGGACGGCCCAGCGACTCTCCAGGCTCGGCAACCAGGCTCTCCGGGATGCGTATTCCCGCCAGCCCCCGGAGCAACCGAACCCATTGTTCTGGCTGGGGTGGGCTGGGAAAGAAATGGCTCAGGACAAGGCAGTCATCTCTCCAGACCTGGAGATCCAGCCCGGAGCGAACCCGAAGCAGCCGAACCGTCTCGCCTTCCGCGACCGACCGAGGGGGAGCCTGCAGGAGGGATTCGGGGATACAGCGATAACGCCGAGGTTGGTCGACGCAGTCTTCGGCAACGGCCTCCCGGACCTCCTCATCCCAGAACCAGACCAGAGCATGGCCACCCCGCCAGGCTACGTAATGGCCTGCGCGGCGAAAAGGCGCCAGGGCGGCAAGCTTCAACGCCAGTGCCTGATACCGGTCAGAGCGCGGCACATGATTGAGATCGAGACAGCGATAGACACACCACGCCCGATCCACGATCCACTGCGCTGGGGCGCGCCGCGCCAACCCTGTACCTCTACGTACCCACTCAAGCTGCGCCCGGCCATCCTTACCACGGCCTTGCCACAAGCGGGGCGGCAAGAACCCCGGGGGCGATATCGGGATGCAGCGGAGGATTCGAGTAGCGATCATTTATCTTCACGGACCTCTTCGAGAGAAGCTGCCAGGGTGGCAGCAGGCGGTGCTCTGAGTTGAAGCGGACCTCGTATTCCGTCCCCTGCTCGGCTCCTGGCGGGTAGAGCCGAATCGACAGGGCCGGACTGGCCAGGCGCGCCCAGCCATCCTCGGGAACCAGCCTCGCATGACCCCCGAGGAGGTCATGCAGGTCCGACATCCGGGTGAACGGACGCTGCCAGCGGGCTTGCAGCAGTCGGCCGACAGCGTCCTCCGGTAGTCCCCAGGCAAGAGACAGGATTCGGGCATCCGCGGTGTTGATGTTCAGCGCCGCCTCGTCCGCCGCAACCAGATCGCGCCAACCGGCGTCGAGCAAATGCGCTTCCCAGGGGCGCCAGGCCTCCAGCCGGAAGACTTCCATCACCGAGCGCAACGGACGGCGCCGGGCCTGGCCCGGAGAGGACCTGTCGCTGGCTTGCGCGGCGCTACCCAGTCGTGGAGCGGCGCCGGGATAGAGATAGCTGAACCATTGGGCGACCATGACCTGCACCTGCTCGGCGGGAACCCCCAACCCCGCCAGCAGCCTGGACAGTACCCGCGGATCGATGCCGGAAAGACTGAGGCGCGCGGAGCGATCGAGCAGCGCAATGCACCAGCCATTGGCCATGCAGAACTCCCGGCCATCCAGAGGCAGCTCCCCGCCAATGGGCAGGATCGAAGTGTCCATGTCCACCTTGCTCGGCGCGGCGCCAGCATTTCCCGGTACGCTCAGGCCCGCGACGGTATAGCGCTGGGTAGCCACCAGCCATTGGACCCGCGCCAGCAAGGCATGCTCCTCCAGCTCACGAAGCAGCGCCTTGCGCCGGTTTTCCGTGGCATCCAGCGAGCGCCCGACCCAGAGTACAGCGGCACTGGCCAGCAGGGTCATGATGGCCAGGAACCAGACCACTCCGACCAGAACGAAGCCAGACGAGCGGGCAGACGCCGCATGTCGGCATGCGCCATCAGAAATCATGTTCGGCGGGCCTCGCTCTGGGCAGCGCGACCGCGACAAGGACAAACAGGCGCTCCTCGGGAGCCGTCAGTGCCATCGCCTCGGGAAGGGTATCGGCCAGTTGCGCGCTCGGCGGCCAGTCCCGGTGCCACTGGCCGTGACCGTCCAGATAGCGGAAGCGAGCTTCGCCGCGCAGATGCAGGAGGGGCCAGCGACTGTCCTCCAGCCTTCGCACATAGATCAACTCGGTCCGGTCCTCTCCTGCCCGCCGCTCAAGCCGGAAGGCCAAGGGCGTCGGGATGCCCGCACGGCGATCCAGGGCCGCGGCAGACATGGCCTCGAAACTGAGCTCGTCCCCTCGCAGACGCCAGCGGACCTCGCCAGCCTCGGGAGCGACCAGGTTCTCCACCGCATCACGGAACCAATCGAAGGTCAGCGCCCGGACCTGTCCGCGCCCCAGGCTCTGGTGCAAGGACTGGTTGGCCTTGCTGGCATAGCTCAACCCTTGCATGAGCAACGTGCCGATGAAGGAAACGACCAGCAGCACCACGATCATCTCGAGCAGGGTGAATGCACCCTGTTTTCGTCGCGAGCGGATCATGGTCCATCACCCAGTCGCGCTGGGATGACCACGTATCCGGGAAGCTCCAGTTGCAGCGTCTGCGGCGTTCCATCGCCGGCCCGGATGCTGGCGACGACCCTGAACAAGGTCACGTCGTAGATGCCCGGACTGCCGCTATGGCGGCCCACCGCCGCTTTCGACGCGGACAGCGGCGAACTTCGCCACTCCAGCCGGTAATGCCCCAGCCGGACCCTGCCTGCGGGTTCGAGCGCAGGGTTCATGCGCTCCAGATAGGCCATCGCCACCCAAGCCGTCTCGATGCGCAGCTCGGCCGCCTCGACCCGCTGCATGCTCCGAAAGGCACTGTTGAGCCAGGCGAAAAGCGCACCGCCGACCACTGCCAGGAGCGTCAGCGCAACCACCGCCTCCAGGAGCGTGAAGCCTTCCTGCCGCGCCGGCATCAGCGGATCGTCCCGGGCGCGCAGAGGAGGGGCTGAAGCAGCAGCGTATGTGTCGCGCGCCCATGATGGACCTGCAACTTTCCGCCCAGGCAAACTCCGTTTGCCATGTAACGTATCGGCGGCCGAGCAGTAACCGTCCAGCCATCGGGCAGTCGCAGCAACTGCTCGGGAACCGCCCCGCTCTCACCAATGAGCAGCTCCCGCCCATCGCTGCGCACGCGATAGCCCAAGGTCTGCAATTGATTGAACAGATCGTCCAGCGCGGTCCTGCGCGCCCAGGTCTCCTGCATCCTCACCAGGCCGGGCAACGCCACCGCAGCAATGGCCCCGACGATCACCAGCACCACCAGCAGTTCGAGCAAGGTGAACGCGGCCTGGTCAACGTTTGGGCGCGTAACCGACATCGGCATCCAGGCCTTTCCCACCGGGCTGCCCATCCGCGCCCTGACTGTAGAGAGTGAAGGGTTGTTCGGCACTCGGCCTGTCGCTGTACAGGTAAGGCCGGTTCCAGGGGTCCAGCGGTACGCCGCCCTCGAGGTAGGGCCCGTGCCAGAAGGCCCCGAGACGTTCATCGGAAGGCGGCGTGTTGAGTAGCGCCAGGCCTTCTTCTTCGGTCGGCAGCCGGCCGATGTCCAGGCGCATGGTGAGCAACGCGCCCTTGAGCATCTTCACCTGGGTATCCGCCGTCTGCGCCTTCGCCTTGTCGGCCTGATTGAACAGTCGCGGCCCGACGAGCCCCATCAGCATGCCGATAATCACCAACACCACAATCATCTCGAGCAGGGTGAAGCCCTGTTGTGCAGCTCTGTTCATACGGTTTCCACTTCACGTCTCATCCAACCAGCCGCGGCATCGATACCCGGCATTCAAAGCACCATGTCGTTGGCGCTGGTAATCGCCAGTACCACGCCGGTAATGATCAGGCCGAACACAGAGCCGATCAGCAGGATCGCCAAAGGCTCGATCAGTACCAGGGCCTTTTTCATTCGCGCCTGCCCGGCCTCTCCATAGAGCGTCGCCAGGCTCTGCAGCATCTCCGCGAGCTGCCCGGAGGCCTCTCCAACCCGCACCAGGCTCGAACCGATGGACGTGACCGCCTGGCGCTCCTCCAACGCTGCCGACAAGGCGATGCCGGCCCGCACATCCTGGGTGACTCGCTCCAGGGTCCGGCGCTGCCGGGCAATGCGGACGCCAGCGGCGGAAAGCAGCAGGGCCTCCACCAGCGGCACACGATTTCCCAGCAGGGTTCCAAGCACCTTCGACCATTGCGCTATTTCCGCCTGCATCAACCATTCCCCGACTACGGGCAGGCGCACCAACTGGTCGAGCGCATGGGCGCGGAGCGCCGGATTGCGCAGCGCCACGGCGATGCCGCCAGCAAGCAGCAGGACGGCGAACGCCAGCAAGCCGGAACTCTCGTTGCTCCATACCCCGATGCTCAGCACTGCCCAGGCAAGCCACGGGAGCTGGGCAGTCTCGTTCAGGAGATTGGCGAATTTCGGAACGACGAAGACGAACAGGGTCGCCACGGCGAGCACCCCGCTGAGCACCAGAATCGCAGGGTAGATCAGCGCCCCTTGCAACTCGGCGCGGGTTCGCCGTTCGTATTCCATCTGCGTGGCACAGTCCCTCAGGGCTCCTGCGAGGTTTCCGGTCATCTCGCCGGCCGCCACCAGTTGATATACATAGCGCGGCAGGTCGAGGCCGGCGCTCTCCAGCACCACGGGAAAGGATTGCCCCTGGCGCAGGCCATTGGCCATCGCCTGCAGGGCGGTAATCAACTTCGGGTGGCGCGCGCCTCGCTCCTGAGCCTCCACCGCGTCGGCCATGCTCACTCCCGCCGCGAGCATGGTGGCCAGCTCGTGGATGGCCATGTTCAATTCCTCGGCCTTGAGCCGACGTCGCGAGCCCAGGTTGCGGCGTTTCACCTCCAGGCTGAGCGGGGTGAGCCCCTGGCGCTGCAACTGCCGCAGCGCATCCTGGCGCGTTGGGAGGCAGAGTTCGCCACGAACGCGCCTGCCCTTGCGATCGACGGCCTGGTAGATGAAATTCATGGGCTTAGCCGCTGGTCACGCGATGCACCTCGTCAAGACTGGTCATACCCAACCAGGCCTTGATCAAGCCATCTTCACGCAGATTGCGCTGTCCCTGGCTGGCGGCAAGCCGATGCATCTGTTCGAGGGAAGCTCTCTGCACGATCAGGTCGCGCATCTCGGAAGACAGATCGACGAGTTCGTAGATGCCCACACGGCCGCTGTAGCCGGTACCTTCGCAGCGGCCGCAGCCTCGCGCCACGCGCCATTGCGCTGCCTGCCCCGGGAACAGCCGCGCGGTGGCCGCCTGGGTCGCTGCCAGATCGGCCGCAGCAAGGGTTGGCTCGCAAGGTTCCGCGCAGTGGGCGCACAACCTGCGCACCAGTCGCTGGGCCTGGACACCGCGCACCGGCGAAGCCACCAGGAAGGGTTCCACGCCCATGTCGATCAAACGCGTGAAGGCGCTCACCGCATCGTTGGTATGCAGGGTCGAAAGCACCAGGTGACCGGTGAGCGAGGACTGTACGGCGATCTCCGCCGTCTCCAGGTCGCGTATCTCCCCGATCATGATCACATCGGGATCCTGCCGCAGGATCGAGCGCAAGGCGGCAGCGAAGGTCAGGCCGATGTCGGCATGGACCTGGACCTGGGTGATGTTGGGCACCTGGTATTCCACGGGATCTTCCACGCTGATGAGCTTGCGCACGCCATCATTGATTTCCTCCAGCGCGCCATAGAGCGTGGTGGACTTGCCCGATCCGGTGGGGCCGGTCACCAGGATGATGCCGTGGGGTTCCGCTACCCATGCACGCATCCTCCGCAAGTGGTCCGGGAGCATCCCGAGCCGGTCCAGGCGCAACCCCTCGCGCTCCTTCGGCAACAGGCGCATGACCACCGATTCGCCATGCACCCCTGGCAAGGTGGAGACCCGCACGTCGAGCTCCGTACCGCTGACCCGGATGCTCATGCGTCCATCCTGCGGCAACCGTCGCTCCGCGATGTCGATGGCGGAGATCAGCTTGATCCGCGAGACGACCGCCGCGAATCGCTCGCGGGGAAGGCTCAGTTGGTCGTGCAGGACGCCGTCGACGCGGAAGCGGATACGGAAGTCGAACTCCCGGGGTTCGATGTGAATATCCGAAGAACGCTTTTCCATGGCCTGGCTCATCACGTTGTTGACGAGTTCGACTACCGGCGCCTCCTCCGCCAACTCCCGCAGGTAGCGGATGTCTTCGCTGCCGTAGGCGTGCCGATCCGCACCTTGCCGGGCCAGGTCCAGGGAGTGCTCCAACCAGCCGTCCAGATCCTGGGAGCGGCACAGCACTGCTTGAATCGAGCGCTCCGGATAGAAATAGCCCAGGGTTTCGCGTATCGAAGGAGATAACGGATCACGCGCCGCGAACAGCAGTTGCTCGCCCTCCTCCCAGACCACCAGTTGCTCTTCGACGAACCAGTCGGTATTGATCGGGGTACTGAGCAGGAATGCGGCGATGGACTCTTCGCTCGGCTTCCGCAGGTCGTCCCCCACCAGCGGCAACCGCAGTTGCTCCGCCAGCACCTGCATGAGGGTATTTTCCGAGATGGCTCCGGAACGCACGAGAATGCCTCCCAGACGGCCGCCAAGCCGGCGTTGCAGGTCGAGCGCCCGCTCGAGTTCCTGGCCGCTCACCAACCCGCGTTCGAGCAAACGCTGCCCCAGCGGTATCCACTCGGCCGTCATCTGCGGGCCCGGGGAAACGGCCTCAGAGGACATCTGCAAAACCTTCCTGTACCCGACGGAACCAGAGGAAGCCCGATGAACAGACCAGCAGCGACGCAACGCAATAAACGCTGAAGACCCCAAGGGTCGGATAGGGAGCATCGAAAAGGATCGCCCTGACCATTTCCACCGGGATCGTCAGCGGATTGAGGTACAGGTAGGGCTGCATTACCGGTGGCAAGGAAGACAGCGGATAGAACACCGGGCTGATGAATAGCAGAAGCACCAGGAGAAACTGGACGAACTGCCCTATGTCGCGAACATAGACGCCGAGCCCCGCGAGGAACCACGCCAGCCCCGTCACGCAGAGCAGGAAGGGGAGCAGGGCAAGCGGTAGCAGGACCAGTTGCCAGCCCGGCTCGACGCCGCTGAAGAGAAGAAAGATACAGAGCACCAGGTAGCCGAGCATGGCGTTGAAGAAAGCGGCCAGCAGCGGTGTGAGGGGGAGTATCTCCAGGGGAAAAACCAGCTTCTTCACGTAGTTGGCGTTGGCCTGGATGATAGTCGGGGCCCTGGACAGGCTTTCAGCGAGGATCCCGTTCAGCAGGAGTCCGGAAAACAGGGTCAAGGCGGAGGAAAGCGTGCTCTGGCTTCCGCCCCAGCGCGACTTCAGCACGAAGCCGAAGACAAACGTATAGATCAGCAAGAGCAGGAACGGCGAGACGATGATCCAGATGCGGCCCAACATGGCGTCGCGATAACGCAGTTCGACCTCGCGCCGGGTCATGACCAGCAGGAGCCTGATGCGACTGGCGAGACTGGCCGGTACCAAGAGGGAACCACTCACAGAAAAACTCTCCACGGCGAAGAAGAACAGAACCCGCTAACCATGAAGGATCGAAGCGAGCGGGGCCATCAGCCCCCACTACTTCTGGCGTAAGGTTTTTCTGATTCAAGAAGAGCCTTCAGAAGGCCGGAGCAAGCCGGCACTCTCGCCAACTCGATCTCCCATCGGCTCCGTACCTGCTGGAAAGCACGTGGGTAACCCCGACAATGGCAACGGCTCTCAAGGTGAGGGGCCGGACTGCGCGGAGTGCACCCTCGATTCAGCAGCCAGCGGCAGGGAAACCGGGACGAAAGCAAGACTCATCCTGCAATCGGGGCGATTTCTTCATAGCGCTGGAAAACCTCGCTCAGTGAAACGAAAGCACGCACTGAGCGCCCCGTACGCCAGGGACTGGCAACCTGCACGCCGACCCGGCCTGGGGCGGCATGGCGAGTTCGACGAATACGACTCGGCGCACCACCTGCCCCCTGCCCGCGCTCAAGCGACGCCGCGGCTGCCAGGGGGTTGCAGCGACCTGCGTAGACGGCAGGCGGACGCGATCGGCGCTCTCCCCGCCGTCATGGTTGAGTTTCGGATTGCGTCCGATGGCTCAGCGGATCACCCCGGCGCGCACCGTCAGCGGCCAACTGACCCGATAGCGCGTCTGCGGGTCGCCCCAGGCTTCGCGCAGCTCATCGACGAACGCGGCGCCCGGATCCTGGCCAAGGGCCTTGCCGGCCTCCTTCACCGCCGACCAGGTACCGACATAGCCCAGCAGTTCGTCCAGGGTCCAGGCCACCTCGATGGCCAGGTCCGGCAGGCGACGCTCCTCGAAGGGGAACGGCAGACTGCGGTAGCCCTCCTCCACGTGGCGCCGCTCGGCAGGCCAGTAGGGGCCGACGACCTGGTGGTAGAAGTGCTGGACCAGCGGTTCCATGGGTCCGTCGACATGCAATACGCCATAGGTAACCAGGGCCAGGATGGCGTCCGCGCGGGCCACACGCCGGACTTCCTCGTAGAAGCGCGGCAGGTCCAGCCAGTGGGCGGCCTGGGCGACCGTCACCAGGTCGGCGCTGGCCGCCGCCAGTCCGCTGTCCTCGGCCAGGGCCACGCGATACTCGACCCGCTCGCGAGCCTGCGCCTTGTCGATCTGCGCGGCGCTGGCGTCGGTACCGACCACCCGTTCGAAACGCTCGGCCAACAGCACCGTGAGCTGTCCGGTGCCGCAGCCGCAGTCCAGGGCCAGGCGGGTGCCGGGGCAGAGCGCGGCCAGCTCGTCGACCAACTGCGCCGGGTAGGTCGGACGATGTGCGGCGTAGTTCGCCGAACCCGTGGAGAAATGATCCTTGAAAGGTGCCGTCATGGGACTCTCCCGAAATGATCCCGGCGACCACAGGGACCATGGCCGTCCAGGCTGCCGCCTTACACTAGGCGAATCCTGTCGATACGGAAACACGACTTTCGGTCACCTTGGAGCACCGTCTCACTACTGCATGCGGTGCAGCAATAAACTGCAAAGAACCTACCTGGTCATCCCCGGATGCTTCATTAGACTGCCGGAACGACGAACGCAGCCAAGGAGACCGCCATGCCCAGTCGCATCACCCTCAACGCAAACGGAGGCCCCGAGGTCCTGCGCCTGGAGCAAGTCCAGGCGCAGCAACCGGGCCCCGGCGAGGTCTGGCTGGAGCAGGCCGCCATCGGCGTCAATCCGCTGGACCTCGGCCAGCGCTCGGGAGCGGTACCGATTCCGCTGCCGTCCGGCCTCGGCCTGGAAGGCGCCGGAGTGGTCGCCGCGCTGGGTCCGGGAGTCTCCGGACTGGCGCCGGGCGACCGCGTCGCCTATGCCACCGGCCCGCTGGGCGCCTATGCCAGCGCCCGGCTCTACCCCGCCGAGCGCTTGCTGAAGCTGCCCGACACACTCGCTTTCGAGGACGCGGCGGCGCTGCTGTTCAAGGGCATCACCGCGCACTACCTGCTGCACGCCACCTACCCCGTCGGGCCCGGCACACGCATCCTGCTGTACGGCGCGGCGGGCGCCGTCGGCCAGTTGATGGCGGCCTGGGCCCGGCACCTGGGCGCCTGGGTGATCGGCGTGGTGTCGAAGGCGGAAAGCGTCGAGCGGGCCAGGGCTGCCGGCTGCGACGAGGTGCTGGTGTTCGACGCGGCCAGTCTCGCCGCCCAGGTCGCCGAGCTGACCGCCGGGCGCAAGGTCGATGTGGTCTACGACCCCATCGGTCGCGCTACCTTCGAGGCATCCCTGAACAGCTTGCGTCCGCGCGGCCTGCTGGTGTCCTTCGGCGCTACCTCCGGCGTGCCGCCAGCCGTCGAAGTCGCCACCCTCAACGCCAAGGGTTCGCTGTTCCTCACCCGTCCCTCGCTCGCCGCCCACACCGCCAACCCGGAGGAATACCGGCTACGCGCGCAGGCTGTGCTGCGCGCCCATGCAGACGGTGTCATCCAGCCCCGGGTCTGGCGGCGCTACCCGCTGGCCGAGGCGGCCGTGGCGCATACCGATCTGCTGGAGGGACGCTCGCAAGGCGCGCTGGTACTCTTGCCCTGACCCACTCGCAAGAGGCGCATGCATGCAACCGTTCGACAGCCGGCAGGCCGATGAAGTCGCCACGCTCCTGGCCCTGGCCGAGCACGGTTCGTTCGCCGCCGCCGGCCGCGCCCTGCAACGACATCCCTCGGTGCTCTCGAAGCGGCTCGGCGCACTGGAGCGTCGCCTCGGCATCCGCCTGGTCGAACGCACCACCCGGCAACTGCGCTTCACCGATGAAGGCGAGCGCCTGGCGAGCCGCTTCCGCCAGGCCGTCGACCTGCTCGACGAGGCCGAGCACGAAGCCAGCCTGGGCGCCGCGCAACTGCGCGGACGCCTGCGCATCGCCCTGCCGTCGGCGATGGGCCGGCTCTGGCTCGGTCCGCTGCTGGCGGAGTTCGCCCTGGCGCATCCGCAGGTGGTGCTGGAAACCGACTATTCGGAGCGCTTCGTCGACATCATCGCGGAAGGCTTCGACCTCGCGATCCGGGTCGGCGAACTGGCCGACAGCCGCCTGGTGGCCAGGCGGCTGTGCGCCCATCGGCGCATCCTCGGTGCCGCTCCCGACTACCTGGAGCGGCATGGGGTACCGCGTATCCCGGCCGACCTGGCGGCACACAACTGCCTCGGCTTCAGCGGACTGCACTCGTACCCGGAATGGAAGCTGACCCGCCAGGACGAACAGCGGCCCGTGCGGGTACGCGGCTCGATGGTCAGCAACGACAACGAAGCCCTGCTCTGCGCCGCACGCCAGGGCCTGGGCATCTTCGCCGCCGGCGAGTGGCTGATGAGCCGCGACCTCGAAGCCGGCAGGCTGGTACGGGTGCTGCCGGAGTGGCAACTGGACGCCGACGCCGGCGTCTACCTGGTGCGCCCCTCGGCGCGCTACGCCACGGCGGCGGCCAGCGCGTTCCGCCAATGGGTGGAAGCGCGGTTCGCCGCTGGCCCGCCCTGGCAGCGCCAGCGGGCCTGAGCGGTATCCGCGAGCGGCTCGCCGAGGAGCGCGCCGCCTCCCGCCCCTCGCTCCCGGACAATCCGGATACCCTCCCGCCAGCATGCGGATAGCCAATGACCCGCCGACCGGTTCCTACTAGGCTGGTTCGCTTCGCTTTCCCGTTTTCCCACTCCAACAACAACCCGATGAGGAATCCAGGCATGGGACAGTACGTCAGCATCGCCGCGTCCGACGGCAGCGGCCGGTTCGACGCGTATCTCGCGCTCCCCGCCAGCGGCAAGGGGCCGGGCGTGGTGATCGGTCAGGAAATCTTCGGCGTCAACGCGAACATGCGCGCGGTGGCCGACCTGTACGCCGAAGAGGGCTACGTGGCCCTGGTCCCCGACCTGTTCTGGCGGCTGCAGCCGGGGGTCGACCTGGGCTACGACGAAGCGGCCTTCGCCAAGGCCATCGAGCTGTTCCAGCGCATCGACCTGGACGCCGCGGTGGACGACATCGCCGCCTGTATCGAGCACCTGCGCCAACGCGAGGAGGTGGTCCACGCCGGGATCGGCTTCGTCGGCTTCTGCATGGGCGGCAAGCTGGCCTACCTCGCCGCGACGCGCACCGACGTCTCCTGCTCGGTGGGCTACTACGGCATGGGCATCGAGGCGCTGCTCGACGAGGCGAAACAGATCAAGGGCCGGCTGGTGCTGCATTTCGCCGAACAGGACGCCTACTGCCCGCAGCAGGCCCGCGACGCGATCCTGCCCTGCCTGCGCAACCTGCCCAAGACCGAGTTGTACCTCTACCCCGGCGTCGATCACGCCTTCGCCCGCGTCGGCGGCATGCACTTCGACAAACCGGCCTACCTGATGGCTCACGAACGCAGCATCGCCGCCCTGAAGCGGGAGATCGGGCCGAACTTCGACCTCTCCGCGCTGTGGGACGAGCATGTGCGCCACGAGTTCGATACCCGCGACGTAGCCGCGACCATGGCGACCATGGTCGCCGAGCCCTACGTCAACCATGTCCCGACCCTCACCGGCGGCGTCGGCCAGCGCGAACTGAGCCGCTTCTACCGCCATCACTTCATCCACGGCAACCCGCCGGACATGACCCTCACGCCGATTTCGCGGACGGTGGGGGCGCTGCAGGTGGTCGACGAGTTCGTCATGCGCTTCACCCACAGCTGCGAGATCGACTGGCTGCTGCCCGGCGTCCCACCCACCGGGCGCTTCGTGGAAATCCCCATGCTCGGCGTGGTGCGCTTTCGCGGCGACCGCCTTTACCACGAGCACATCTATTGGGACCAGGCCGGCGTGCTGGTGCAGATCGGCCTGCTCGACCCGCAGGGCCTGCCGGTCGCGGGGGTGGAAAGCGCGCGCAAGCTGCTCGACGAAAGCCTGCCGTCGAACCGCCTGATGGCGCGCTGGGCAGCCCGCGAAGGACTCGGCCTCTAGCGGCCGGCTAGCCGCCGAGCAAGGCGCAGAAACGCGCCAGGTCGACGTTACCGCCGCTGAGCAGGATCCCGACCCGCTTGCCGCGCAATTCGTCCTTGCGCTGGCGGGCGGCGGCCAGGCCGAGGCAACCGGTGGGCTCGACCAGCAGCTTCATCCGCGCGGCGAGGAAGCGCATGCCATCCACCAGTTCGGCGTCGCTGGCGGTGAGGATGTCATCGACGTTGCGCTGGATCAGCGGGAAGGTGAGATTGCCCAAATGCTGGGTCTGGGCGCCATCGGCGAGGGTCTGCGGCGTATCGATATGCACGATGGCGCCGCTGCGCAGCGAACGCTGGCCATCGTTGCCGGCCTCCGGCTCCACCCCGTAGATCCGGCAGGCCGGCGCCAGCGCGCGGATCGCCAGGGCGCAGCCGGAGAGCAAGCCGCCGCCGCCGAGGGGCGCGAAGAAGGCGTCCAGCGGACCGACTTCTTCGAACAGTTCCTTGGCCGCGGTGCCCTGCCCGGCCAGCACGTCGGGGTGATCGTAGGGCGGGATCAGGGTCAGGCCATGGCGCTGCGCCAGGTCGCGGCCGATCTGCTCGCGATCTTCCGTATAGCGGTCATAGAGCACTACCTGCCCGCCGTAGCCACGGGTCGCCTCGATCTTCACCGCCGGCGCGTCGGCCGGCATCACGATGGTCGCCGGGATCCCCAGCAAGCGCGCCGAGAGGGCGATGGCCTGGGCGTGGTTGCCGGAGGAGAACGCCACCACCCCGGCGGCACGCTGCTCGGCGGAAAACCGCGACAGCGCGTTGAAGGCGCCGCGGAACTTGAACGCTCCCATGCGCTGCAGGTTTTCGCATTTGAAGAAGACTTCCGCGCCGAGTTCTTCGTCAAGGGTACGCGAGGACATCACCGGCGTGCGGTTGGCATGCCCGGCGATCCGCGCGGCGGCGGCGATCACATCGTCGTAGGTAGGCAGGTCGTGCATGGTCGGCTCCTCGGACCTTGGCAAAGAAGACAGGCAGGTCGCCAGGTTACCAGGCGAACGCCGCCAGCAGCGCCTGCGCGACAGCATCGGCGGCGGAAGACTGGCGGAGCCATTGACGAAGAGGCCCTGCATGGGTCGATGCTCCGCGATGCCGGGTCGGCCTCACTCGTCCAGGTAGCCGTCCCTGATGCCCTTCGAGCGGCGGTAGAGGTAGAGCCCGAGGCGCAGCACGACGAGCACGCCGAAGAACACCCCGACGGTCACCCAGGTGTTGCCGAAGAACCATTCCAGGCAGACGTAGAGCAACGCCAGCGGTATGCAGACGAGGGTCATCAGCAGGTAATGCTTGATCATTGCGGCGGACACTCCTCTTCTTCGTCCTTCAGTGGGCATTTGACGATCTGCTTGCCCGTCTGCCAGGCGGCCTGGGTGGCCACGGCCTTCTTGATGGTATCGGCATGGGCGGCCTTGCGCGCGGCCAGCTTGGCCGCGCGGTTGGCGGTGTTGGCCGCCTGTCCGGAAAGGGTCCTGATCGCCTTGGCGGACTGCACCACGGTCTTGCCGGTGCTGAGCATGCCCGGCGCCACGGTGCCGATGGCCGCCGAGGCGCCGACGTGTTTCCAGTTGATGTCGATGCACTTCCACTTGATATCGGTGAGGTCGCGATCGCTGTCCCAGTTGTCCTTCATCTGCCCCAGCACCTGCTTGCCGGTCTGCATCCCCAGCTCGATGCCGGCGCCCAGCGCCGCTCCGATCGCGGCGCGGGCGGCGAAGGCGCCGATCACCACCAGCGGGATGATCAGGCCGGTGGGATCGTAGGCCAGCGTGGGCGCGTTCAGCGCGTAGGCATAGGGGTTGGGGCCACCGCCCAGGCCGAGCGGGTCCTGGCTGGCATAGCGCCCGGCTTCCGGCAGGTAGTAACGGTAGCGGTTGTAGTAGAGGCCGCTTTCCTCATCGTGGTACTGCCCCTGGAAGCGGATCGGCTGCGCACCCGGCTGTCGTTCCGGCGCTACCGCCCGCCAGTCGTCCGGAACGCCCTGCCAACGCAGTTGGCCACGTTCGTCGCTCAGCTGCAGGGGGGTACCGAGGTGATCGGTGTGGAAGAAAGCGATCCGCGCCTCGCCCAGCGCCGGCACGCATTGCGCCGGCAGCGGCTGGCCTTCGGCGGCGAACGCCTGGCGCAGTTGCAGCAGCTCCGGGGGATCGGGCTCGCAGGCCTGCTCCAGGCGCAGCAACGGGACGAAACCGCCCGGTTCGTGAACGGTGGTGCGCAGTTCCCGCGCAAAGGCTTCGGCGCATTGGCGATCGCCGTCCCAACCGAAGCGCACCTGCTGCTCGACACCGTCGCGCAGCACCACCTTGGCGATCCGTCGCGACAGCGCGTCGTAGCGGTAGCGCGCCTCCAGCCGCGTGCCGTCGGCGTAATCGCGCGTCAGATGGACCAGGCGCTGCGCGCCGTCGTAGGCCAGGCGCAGGCGCTCGCCGTCGGCGCCGATACGCTCGACCAGGTTGCCCAGCGCATCGAAGCGATAGCGGTTGCCGGCGATCCTCTCCACGCGGTTGCCGGCCCAGCGCGCCGGGCCTTCGCCGGCCTGGCTCGCGCGCGCCTCGGAGCGACTGAAACCGGAGCGGTACAGTTCGTTCTCGGCGAATGCCTGGCGAGCGTCCTCGCGCGCGTACTCGCCGACGCCCTCCAGGCGGTTGCCGGCGGCATCGTAGCGGTAGGTGCTGGCCGCCGCGCCAGCGCGCCGGCTGGCCAGCAGGCGACCGCCGAGGTCGTATTCGTAGCGCACCGACGGATACTGGTTGTCGTCGATGCCGACCAGTTGTCCAAGTCCGTCGTAGCGATAGCCGCGCTGCCAGTCGAAACCGCCGGCCAGACGCAGGCGGCTGCGCTGCAGGCGTCCCAGCGGCGCGTGCTGGCGCTCCTGGGTGAACAACGCGTCATCCTGCCCGTCGCGGCGGGCGTCGCGACGCACCTCACGGTGCAGGGCATCGCGCTCGAAGGCCAGCTCGACCGCACCGACCAGCGCGCCGTGCAGATGACCCGGGCCATAGGTCAGCCAGGCGACCGGCGGCGCGTCGCCGTAGCGGCTGGTCTGGCGCACGCCTAGCGCGTCGTGGCTGTGCTCGACGCTGTAGACCCAACCGTCGGCATGTACCTGGCTTTCCAGGCGCAGGTTACCGACCTCGTCGTACGTGTAGCGCACCTCGCAATCCGCCCCGCCGGCGCTGGCCAGGCGGCCGTCGGCCAACCAGCGGTAACGCTCGACCAGGGCCGGTGCGTGCTCGGTGGCGGGAACCCGGATGCTCGCCAGGCGGCCGTCGCGGTCGTAGGCATAGGTGGTCTCGCGACCGTCGGCATCCTCGCGGGCGATCAGTTCGTCAGCGGCGTTGTAGCGATAGCGTTGGCGACGACCGTCGAAGCCGGTCTCTTCCACCAGACGGTCCAGCAGGTCGTAGCGGAACTGCGCCTGGACGCCGTTCTCGTTGGTCAGGGCGACCAGCCTGCCGGCTTCGTCGTGCAGGTAGGACAATTCGCCGCCGCCGGCGTCGGAAACCCGCGCCAGCAGATCGCCGTGCCCCCAGGAAAACAGCGTGGCGTGCCCCTCGGCATCGGCGATACGGGTCTGCCGCCCAAGGGCGTCGTATTCATAGCTCAGGGCGCTGCCGTCGGCCAATTCCAGGCCGATCAGTTGCCCCAGCGGGTCGTAGCGGCGCCGGGTCAGTTGTCCCAGCGGGTCGCTGCTGGCGACCAAACGTCCTTCGTTGTCGTAGTCGTAACGCCAGACCTGGCCGGAACAATCGGTCAACGCGGCCAACAGGCCGAAGCGGTTCCACTCCAGGCGCCGCTCGCCGCCGCGCGGGTCGACGATTCGCGTCGGCCGGTCGGGCAGGCGCGGGTCTTCGTAGGCGTAGCGGGTGCTGCCGGCCGGGCCGCGCACCGTCGTCGCATTGCCCCGTTCGTCGCGCTCGAAGGTCCAGCGGCGCTGCATCGCGTCCTCCAGCTCGACCAGCAGCCCGGTCTCTTCGTCGACGCGCTTGCGATAGCGCGCCTTGCCCGGCGACTCCTCCTCGAGCATCCGCCCCTGGCCATCGCGCCGGCGCCGCGTCTCCCGTCCCAGCGGATCGCGCATGGCGACCAGGCGGCCGAACAGGTCGTAGTCGAACTCGCTACGGCTGCCGTCGGCCCTGACCAGCGCGGTCCAGCGCCGCTGCCCGCCCTCGCCGGCGAACTCGTAGCGTTCGACGCGGCCGAGGCTGTCGCTGACCTCGGTGGCATCGCGCAGGTAGCGGAAGGTACGGGTCAGGCCGCCCGCCTCGATCTGCTTCACGACCCGCCCGTGCGGAGCATGGACATCCCACTCGTAGCGAACCTCCAGCCCGCCCGGTTCGCCGTGGGCGACCAGCATGTGCTCGCGCCAGGCGAATACCCGGACCACCTGGCCAAGACGGTCGCGCACGGCGATCAGATCGCCGCTGTCGCTGAACTGGTAGCGCACCAGCCAGTCGAGCCCCGGGCTCTGCGGATCGATGTAGTCCGGAGGCGGTCCGTCGTGGCTGGCCAGGATCACGCCGAACAGACGCAGGCCGTCGTCGCCCTCGCTCGGCTCGCAGGCTTGCTGGTAGACCAGCGCATAGCTGCGCCCGGCGCTGTCGCGCACGCCGGTGAGCAGGCCACGTCCGCTCCAGCGGAACTCGGTGCGGTAGCCGGCGCGGCCGAAGCTGGCCTGCAGGCGCCAGATACCGTCGGGGCAACGCTGGAAATGCAGGTAGCTGTGGCCGGACAGCACCAGCACGGAGCCCTCCTGCGTCTGCAGTTCGGCCGGCACCGCCGCCCAGCGCCCGCGCCAGGCCTGCGCTTCGCCGCCGCTCGAACCGCCGCGGCGCAGCCACAGCTCCTCGCTGCCGGAATAATGCTGGGCGCCGGGAGCCAGCGCAGGAAAGCCGATCCGGCGGCCCTGGGCGTCGACCAGCACGCAGGCGTCTTCGCTCAGTTCCAGGTGCATGCTCTCGCCCGGCAGCCACCAGCCCCGGCCGAGCCGGCCGATACGGGGGTTGCTCGACAGGTAGCCACGGGCGAAGGTGAAGGTGTCCGGCGCCGCCAGGGCGAAATCGACCTCTTCCGGCAGCAGCTTGCTGCCGAGCATCGGGTTGACCGGCTTGCCCACCAACGGCACGCAGGCGGACACCCGGTCGGCCAGGCCGACCGCGCTGCTGCCGACGTGCACGGTGGGCGAGCCGGTGGAGATAACCCCTCCCGAGACTTTCTCGCCGACATGGGAAACCGGTAGGCCGCTCATCTATCCATCCTTCCTTGGGAAAAGCCGCGACAGGACATCCGCCCGCCGCTCAACAGTTGATATCGACATTGGGCGAGAGGATCTCGATCTCCCCCGGCGTCAGGCGGATCGTGCTCTGGCCGCAGCGCAAGAGGATCTCGCGGTCGGCGGTCAGCTCGATGCGCTGGCTGCCGAGGGTGATGCTCTGACCGTCCAGGGTGATCTTAGAGCCATCGTCGCTGCCGCCCACGCTCACTTCGTAGCTATCGCCCACCGACAAGGTCTTCTTCTTCATCACCTGGGTGCTCTGGTTCAGCCCGACCACGGTGTTCATCATCATGCCGACGTTCAGGCTGTAGCCGAGCCCGACGTTTTCCATGCGCCCCATGCCGACGTTCTGCAACGAGGCCATGAGGATGGTTTCCGTCTTGTTCATGCCGATCCTGACCGTCTCGTTGCGGTCGACCGTCTTGCTGCGGTTGGCATGCACGGTGATGGTCTCGTTGTTGTCCACGGTCTCGGTGCGATCGTGCTTCACATGCACCGTCTCGTCGTGGTCGATGGTCTTGGTCCGGTCGTGGCCGACCCAGTGGCTCTCGTCGTTCTCGACCTCGATGTCCTGGTTCCTCTCGGCATGGATGAACAACTGCTCGGCGCCCTTCTTGTCCTCCATGCGGATCTCGTTGAAGTTGGCCGGCGTGCCGCCCTTGCTCGAACGGCTCTTGGTGCCGCTCTGGGTAGCGTTCGCCGGCAGCTCGTAGGGCACCGTCTGCTCGGCGTTGTAGACCCGCCCGGTGATGATCGGCCGGTCCGGGTCGCCTTCGAGGAAGCTGACGATCACTTCCTGGCCGATCCGCGGGATCTGGATCGAGCCCCAGTTCTTCCCGGCCCAGGCCTGCGAGACGCGCATCCAGCAGGAGCTGTTCTCGTTGGACTGGTCGTGGCGGTCCCAGTGGAAATGCACCTTGACCCGGCCATACTGGTCGGTCCAGATCTCCTCGCCCTTGGGCCCGACCACCACCGCGGTCTGCGGGCCGCGCACCACCGGCACCGGGGTCGACGGCAAGGGGCGGAAAGCCTGGCCGGCGTCGATACAGTCCAGCTCGCTCTCGAACTGCGCGCCGCCCCCGCCATTACCGGTCTCGTAGAGTTCCTGGACTACCCGGTACTCGGCGCCAACCACCAGGTATTCGCGGTTCTGGTCCAGGCGCGGGTAGTTGCTCAGGTGGAACAGATGGCCCGCCCCGATACCCCTGGCGCATCCCCGCAGGCGAACTCGCTCGTACTGGGTCTGGATCGCCTCGATGCGGGTCCGTGCATAGTGTTCGCCGTCCTGGCTCTGCACATACTCGCCAGGGTAGTCGTAGAGCGGGTAGTCGGCCGCGGCATGGGCGCGCCCGACATTGGAGCGCACTTCCAGGCGGGTGCCGGGACGCTGGAAGTCGTAGTCGTTGAGGCTCAGCGAGCCGGGCTGGACCTCGCGCGCCATGTGCCAGTCGAAGAAGTGGTCGCGCTCGCGATGGCCGAGGCTCGGCGGGTAATAGGGCACGCTGGTGTAGCCGGCCGGGCTGTGGTGCGCGCCGTAGGCATCGGAGAGCACCAGGATGTGGCGCTTCTTTTCGTGGCGGAACCAGTAGTAGATGCCTTCCTGCTCCATCAGCCGGCTGACGAAATCGAAGCTGGTCTCGCGGTATTGCACACAGTATTCCCACTCGCGGTAGGAGCGGCTCAGGGCGTCCTCGAAGTCGGAGAAGCCAAGGTCGCGGAACACCTGCTTGATGATGTCCGGGACCTTCTGGTTCTGGAAGATGCGGCAGTCGGAGGTGCGCGTCAGCAGCCACAGCCAGGGCCGCAGGGTGACCTGGTAGCTGGCGAACTGGCCGGCGCCGGCGCCCTGGCTACAGCGCGCGACGATGCCGTGGAAATACCGCCGGCTGCCGCCGGGGAGTTCCAGCGCGAGGCTCATCGGCTTGCCCAACAGGGCATCCAGAGGCAAGGCGGGATTGCTCGAGACCAGTTCGAGCTCGTGGCTGAACAGCCGGCCCAGCTCTTCGCGACCCTCCAGCCGTTGCAGTTGCAGGACCTCGGGTCCCAGCGGGGAGTCCACGTGTACCAGGCGGGTGTGTTGGGAGAACAGCATGGGGAATCTTCCTTGATAGTCACCTGCGGCGGGCGGCCCGAACAACGCGCCAGCAGCGCGCCAGATGATCGTACAACCCAGTGCCGTCGCGAAAGGCTGGCCAATAGCCACGACACTCCTGCCCGCCTCCTGCGGACCCGCCGACCCTAAGCCAGAACCAAAGCCGAAGCAACGACGGCTTTGTCGAAAAGTATTTCCGCTCCGAGCACGCTGCGGCGCATTGGCCCATTGCCCGATACCCGGCAAAAATGAGATATTCACGAACGTGAATCATTCTCATATTTCAATCCCATCTCCCCGCCTGCTGCTGGTCGAAGACGACCCGCGCCTACGCGAGGATCTCGACGCGCATTTCCGCCGGCGCGGCTTCCGCGTAACCGTCTGCGGCGATGGCTCGCACGGACTGGAAGCCGCCGGGCGCGAAGCGTTCGACCTGGTGTTGCTGGACATCATGCTACCCGGCCTCGACGGCCTGGCGCTGCTGGAGTCGCTGCGCCGCGAGCAGGCCACGCCGGTGATGCTGATGTCGGCCCTGGGCGCCGAACAGGATCGCATCAGCGGCTTCACCCGCGGCGCCGACGACTACCTGCCGAAGCCGTTCAGCCTGGCCGAGCTGGATGCCCGCACCGACGCCCTGCTGCGCCGCGTACGACTGGACCGCCTGCCGTCGGCGCAGCGGCGGGATACCCGGCTGGTGTTCGACGACCAGGCCCAGGATGTGCTCCACCAGGGCCTTCCGGCGGGGCTGACGCCATCCGAGTACCGCCTCCTGGCGACGCTCCGCGAACACGCTGGCGAGGCGCTGAGCAAGCCGTTCCTCTACCGGAGCGTGCTGCACCGCAGCTACACGCGCCTCGACCGCGGTCTCGACGTGCACGTCTGCAACCTGCGGCGCAAACTCGCCGCGGTCGCCGTCCGTCACCTGCAGATCCAGGCGGTACGCGGCCAGGGCTACCTGCTGGTGGAGACGGAACACCCCTGATGCGCAGGCACCCGCTGTTATGGAAACTGGCGCTGCTGCAGGTCGGCTTCTGCCTGCTGCTGACCTGGCTGATCTACACCTGGGGCCTGTCGGTGGAGCGCAGCACCTACTTCCTCGCCCCGGCCGACCGCAGCTACCTGGCGGACTACGCGCGGCAGGCGGAGGATGCCTGGCGCAGCGAGGGTGCCGCGGGCGCCGAACGCTTCCGCAAGGAACTGTCGGCGAAGGAAGATACCTGGGTGGCGCTGGTCGGACCGCACCTGGAAAGCCTCGGCAGCACGCCGCTAAGCGCCGAGGAGTCGAGCCACCTGACCTTCATGCGCAAGCTCGACTGGCCGATGAGCCGGCGCCTGCAGGACGAACTGCCGTACGTCAGCATCGAGTTCCCCGGACATCCCGAGCAGGGCCGGCTGGTAATCCAGTTACCGGAGCGCCTGCTGCCCGGCGGGCTGACCCCCTGGACCCACCTGGTCACCCACGGCATAGTCCCGACCCTGCTGGCCGCCCTGCTCGGCCTGCTGCTCTATCGCCACCTGGTGGTGCCGCTGAACCGCTTGCGCGATCGCGCCGACGCCCTGCGCGCCGACGAACTGGAAAGCACTCCCCTCGCCGCACCGCTGGCGGCCCGCCGCGACGAACTGGGCGAGCTGGCCCAGGCCCTGGAGCACATGGCCGAGCGCCTGCGCCTGAGTCTCGCCCAGCAGCGCCTGCTGCTGCGCACCCTGTCCCACGAACTGCGCACGCCGCTGGCGCGCCTGCGCATCGCCCACGACAGCGAGCTACCGCCGGAACAGTTGCGCCAGCGCCTGGATCGCGAAATCGGCGACATGCAACGACTGCTGGAAGACACCCTCGACCTCGCCTGGATGGACACCGAGCGCCCGCAACTGCCCACCGAGCCGGTGCTGGCGCTGTCGGTGTGGGAAGCGCTGCGCGATGACGCCTGTTTCGAAAGCGGCTGGGACCCGGCGCGGCTACCCTGCCGCTTGGGCGTCGACTGTCGCGTCGAGGTACACCTGGACAGCCTGGCCCAGGCCATGGAAAACCTCCTGCGCAACGCCATCCGTCACTCGCCCGAGGACGGCACGGTCAGCCTCGACGGCGAGCGCGAGGGCGACTTCTGGCACCTGCGCCTGCAGGACCAGGGCCCTGGCGTGGCGGAAGACCAGTTGGAACGCATCTTCCTCCCCTACCAGCGCCTGGACGATAGCGCCGGCGAAGGTTTCGGCCTCGGCCTGGCGATCGCCCGGCGCGCCATCGAGCTACAGGGCGGCCGGCTCTGGGCCAGCAACGGCAAGCCCGGATTGTGCCTGCACCTGTGGCTGCCGGCGGCCGCCTGAGGGCGAAGTGTTTAGAAAGTTAATGCGCTTTACTATCAAATAACAATCAATATCATTTGTGATCTCTTGCATTTCGCTGCATTGCCCGGAGATCACCGATGTCCTCACGCGCCCTTCCCGCCGTTCCCTTCCTGCTGCTGTCCAGTTGCCTGCTCGCCAACGCCGTACACGCCGCCGGCCAGGGCGACGGCTCCGTCATCGAGCTGGGCGAGCAGACCGTGGTCGCCACCGCCCAGGAGGAAACCAAGCAGGCGCCGGGGGTTTCCATCATCACCGCCGAGGACATCGCCAAGCGACCGCCGAGCAACGACCTGTCGCAGATCATCCGGACCATGCCGGGGGTCAACCTGACCGGCAACAGCTCCAGCGGCCAGCGTGGAAACAACCGGCAGATCGACATCCGCGGCATGGGCCCGGAGAACACCCTGATCCTGGTCGACGGCAAGCCGGTCAGCTCGCGCAACTCGGTGCGCTACGGCTGGCGCGGCGAGCGCGACAGCCGCGGCGACACCAACTGGGTGCCGGCCGACCAGGTCGAGCGCATCGAAGTGATCCGCGGCCCGGCGGCGGCGCGCTACGGCAACGGCGCGGCGGGCGGCGTGGTGAACATCATCACCAAGCAGGCCGGCGCGGAAACCCACGGTAATCTCAGCGTCTACAGCAATTTCCCGCAACACAAGGCCGAAGGCGCCAGCGAACGGATGAGCTTCGGTCTCAACGGGCCGCTCACGGAAAACCTCAGCTACCGCGTCTACGGCAACATCGCCAAGACCGACTCGGACGACTGGGACATCAACGCCGGCCACGAATCCAACCGCACCGGCAAGCAGGCCGGCACCCTCCCCGCCGGTCGCGAAGGCGTGCGCAACAAGGACATCGACGGGCTGCTCAGCTGGCGCCTGACGCCCGAGCAGACCCTCGAGTTCGAGGCCGGCTTCAGCCGCCAGGGCAACATCTACACCGGCGACACGCAGAACACCAACAGCAACAACTACGTGAAGCAGATGCTCGGCCACGAGACCAACCGCATGTACCGCGAGACCTACTCGGTCACCCATCGCGGCGAATGGGACTTCGGCAGCTCGCTGGCCTACCTGCAGTACGAGAAGACCCGCAACAGCCGGATCAACGAAGGCCTGGCCGGCGGCACCGAAGGTATCTTCGACCCCAACAACGCCGGCTTCTACACCGCCACCCTGCGCGACCTGACCGCCCACGGCGAGGTCAACCTGCCGCTGCACCTGGGCTACGAGCAGACCCTGACCCTCGGCAGCGAGTGGACCGAGCAGAAGCTCGACGACCCCAGCTCCAACACCCAGAACACCGAGGAAGGCGGCTCGATCCCCGGTCTCGCCGGAAAGAACCGCAGCAGCAGTTCCTCGGCGCGGATCTTCTCGCTGTTCGCCGAGGACAACATCGAGCTGATGCCCGGCACCATGCTCACCCCAGGCCTGCGCTGGGACCACCACGACATCGTCGGCGACAACTGGAGCCCATCGCTGAACCTGTCCCACGCGCTCACCGAGCGGGTCACCCTGAAGGCCGGTATCGCCCGCGCCTACAAGGCCCCCAACCTGTACCAGCTGAACCCCGACTACCTGCTCTACAGCCGTGGCCAGGGTTGCTACGGGCAAAGCACCAGTTGCTACCTGCGCGGCAACGACGGCCTCAAGGCCGAGACCAGCGTGAACAAGGAACTGGGCATCGAGTACAGCCACGACGGCCTGGTAGCGGGGCTGACCTACTTCCGCAACGACTACAAGAACAAGATCGAATCCGGCCTGTCACCGGTCGACCACGCCAGCGGCGGCAAGGGCGACTACGCCAACGCGGCGATCTACCAGTGGGAGAACGTGCCCAAGGCGGTGGTCGAGGGCCTCGAAGGTACCCTGACCCTGCCCCTGGCCGACGGCCTGAAGTGGAGCAACAACTTCACCTACATGCTGCAATCGAAGAACAAGGAAACCGGCGACGTGCTCTCGGTGACGCCGCGCTACACCCTCAACTCGATGCTCGACTGGCAGGCCACCGACGACCTCTCGCTGCAAGCCACGGTCACCTGGTACGGCAAGCAGAAGCCGAAGAAATACGACTATCACGGCGACCGTGTCACCGGCAGCGCCAACGACCAGCTCTCGCCCTACGCCATCGCCGGCCTCGGCGGCACCTATCGGTTGAGCAAGAACCTGAGCCTCGGCGCCGGCGTCGACAACCTGTTCGACAAGCGCCTGTTCCGCGCCGGCAATGCCCAGGGCGTGGTCGGCATCGACGGGGCCGGCGCGGCGACCTACAACGAGCCCGGACGGACCTTCTATACCAGCCTGACCGCGTCGTTCTGAGCCATAACGAGAAAGCCTGATGAGAACCTCCCTGCTCGTCGCCGCCCTGGGCCTCGCCCTGGCGGCGGCCCTGCCCGGCGGCGCGCCGCTGGCGCAACCGGACCCCGAGGCGACCATGGACCGCAGCCTGCTGCAACGCCAGGACCTGCCCTATCGCTTCAGCGCCGTGGACCTGGACTCCGTCGATGGCCAGCGGCATTACCGGCTGTGGCTCGGCCGACCGCTGCAGGCACCGCCCGCCGCCGGCTACCCGGTGGTCTGGATGCTCGACGGCAACGCCGCCGTCGGCGCCCTCGACGAGTCAACCCTGAGACGCCTGGCCGACGGCGACGCACCGCTGCTGGTCGCCATCGGCTACCGCACGCCGCTGCGCATCGACCGCGCCGGGCGTACCTTCGACTACACCCCCGCGAGTCCCGGCCAGGCCGATCAGCGCGACCCGCTCAACGGCCTGCCCAGCGGTGGCGCCGACGCCTTCCTCGACCTGCTGCGCGACGGCATGCGCCCGGCCGTGGCGGCGCAGGCGCCCCTGGACACCGCGCGACAAACCCTCTGGGGACACTCCTACGGCGGCTTGCTGGTGCTCCACGCACTGTTCACCCGTCCCGGCGAGTTCGCCCGCTACGCCGCGGCCAGCCCGTCGCTGTGGTGGCGCGACGGGGCGATCCTCGGCGAACGAGCGGGGCTCGAACAGCGCCTGCGCGGAAAGCGCGCGGAACTCCTGCTCTGGCGCGGCAGCGCCGAACCGGCCAGCCCGCGCGGCTCGCTGAAAGCCGAGCCGGGCCAGGCGATGGCGCGGCTGGTAGATGACCTGCGCCGGGTTGCCGGGCTCACGCTGGACTTCCAGCCGCTCGACGGCCTGGGTCATGGCGAAACGCTGGGGGCCTCGTTGCGCCTTCTGCTCGCCCGTCCGGCGGTGGAACGCCAGCGCTGAAGACGCACGCTCCCAAGAGAACCGAGGCAACGGCGGATAACCGCTTCGCGGTTATTCGCCCTACCGGAAGCCAGGCATCCGCGCGCCGCTGCATCCCTCTACGCTGCACGGCATCCTCTCCCGCCTGCGGGAGAGGGTTGGGGTGAGGGAAAATCGCCCTACGCCACCACCGGAATCAGCGGGTCGGCCGCCGCCAGCGCCACGGCGCGGTCCGCCGCCGGCGGGTAGATCCACACGCCATTGATCTCGGTCTTGATCTTCTTGCCCTCCTCGCGCACGAACCGTACCTGGCGGTCCCAGCCCTCGGTGAACACCGCGCCCCAGCCGCCGAGGTCGAGACAGGTCACGTACTTCACCTGGCTGTAGGGAATCGGCTCGACGCCGAGCAGGTCGGCGGCCACGTTATTGCCGGCCGAGCGACCCAGGGCGATGGCGTGCTGGCAGGTCATCAGGGCATGGTTGCCGAGGTCGTCGGTAGCCGCGCGGGCCACGTCGCCGGTGGCGTAGACATCGTCGAGACCGAGCACCTTGAGGTTGCGGTCGACATGCAGGCGACCCTGGGCATCGCGCTCGCCCGGAATCTGCCCGGTCAGGGTGCTGGCCCGCACGCCCACGGTCCAGACCACGGTCTTCGCCTCGATCCGCTGGCCGTCGTCGAGCGTCACGCCCTCGGCATCCACCGCCGCCACCGAACGCCCCAGGCACCACTCCACGCCCAGTTCCGCCGAGGCCTCGGCGATCAAGCCGCTCAGGTCCGCGCCCATCGATGCGCCGATGGCGGCGCCGCGGTCGACCACGATCACTCGCAGCGCCGCTTTCTCGCCGAGGATCGCCCGCAGGCGCGCCGGCATCTCGGTGGCAGTCTCGATGCCGGTGAAGCCGCCGCCGGCGACCACCACGGTGTTGCGTGCCGGCGAATCCGGCAAGTCGCGCAGGGCATGCAGGTGTGCCTCCAGGCGCAGGGCGTCTTCCAACTGGTCGACATCGAAGGCAGCGTCGATGCCGACGACACTCGCCGGACGCCACACGCCGCTGCCGGCCGCCAGCACCAGGCGGTCGTAGTCCAGTTGCGCCAGCGTGCCCTCGGCATCGCGGTACTCCACCCACTTGCCGGCCACGTCGATGCGCTGCGCGCTGCCCTGCACGAAACGCACGCCGACCGCGGCGAACAATTCGCCCAGCGGCGCCGCCATGCGCTGCACGTCAGGCTCGTAGAAACGCGGGCGGATGCGCAGCTCGGGCTGCGGCGCGAGCACCGCGACCTCGACGTCGTCGCGGCCCTGGCGGTCGAGCTGGCGCACTGCGCTCAGCGCGCTCCACATGCCGGCGAATCCGGCACCGACGATCAGGATACGTTGTTTCATTGGGGGCTCCTGGAGGGAAAGGACGGGATATCCGGAGAAAAGCCTCTCCGTAACTACGACTATATTTGTCGTAGTTAAGAAGATCAATCCCCGAAAAGCGTTCCGAGAGGCAATCGCCCCTCGCCGTGAAAGAGAGGAAAAGACGTCGAAAACATACGAAAAGGATCGGAGATAGAGCGCTTCGAGGCGGAAGACAGCGAACGACCTGTCCTTGTGAGCGACCTGAAAACCGCGCAGAATATTGCGAATATTTCTGTCGGAGTTAGTGATGGCTCTCTATAGCGCCGGCGTCGAATACGGCATCCACTGCCTGTTGTTCCTCGCCGACGAGAAAGGCGACAGCCGCGAGTCCAGCGTACGCACCCTCGCCGAGTTGCAGGGCGTGCCGCCGGAACTGCTGGCCAAGGTCTTCACCCGCCTGGCCAAGGCCGGCCTGGTGGCTGCCACCGAAGGCGTGCGCGGTGGCTTCCGCCTGGCACGGCCGGCCAACGAAATCAGCGTGCTCGACGTGGTCCGCGCCATCGACGGCGACAAATCGATCTTCGAATGCCGCGAGGTCCGCGAGCGCTGCGCGATCTTCGAAGGCAACCCGCCTTCCTGGGCGACCCGCAACACCTGCTCGATCCACGCGGTGATGCTCACCGCGCAGAAGCGCATGGAAGAAGCGCTGGCCCAGCAGACCATCCTCGACCTGGTACGCCGGGTGGGGCGTATCGCGCCACCGGAGTTCGGCGAAGAAGTGCTGCGCTGGATGGATGCCAGCCGGGAAGGACGCGGCGGCTCCCGCGACTAGCCCTTGGCGCATACGGAGCGGCGCCGCAAGCCCGTTTCGCGGAAAACACCATTGTCGACTGCGGTGCTAATCGCGCCGGCGTTTCTCCCTACCCTATCGCCAGAGGCCGCCGCAGAGCGGCCGCCGGCCCACTGCAATGGCCCGTGACCAACTTGCGTGATAGGTGAACGATGGAACCTGGCAGCTACCAACTGACCATGAGCGTGCTCATGACCCCCGACAAGGCGAACTTCTCCGGCAACGTCCACGGCGGCGCGCTGCTCAAGCTACTCGACGAAGTGGCCTTCGCCTGCGCCAAGCGCTACGCCGGACGCTACGTGGTGACCCTGTCGGTGGATCAGGTGATCTTCCGCGAGCCGATCCATGTCGGCGAACTGGTGACCTTCCTCGCCTCGGTGAACTACACCGGGCGCACTTCGATGGAGGTCGGGGTGAAGGTGATGACCGAGAACATCCACGAGCGCACCGTGCGCCATACCAACAGTTGCTTCTTCACCATGGTGGCGATGGACGACCAGCGCCGGCCGGTGGCGGTGCGTCCGCTGGAACCGGAGACCGCGATCGAGAAACGCCGCTACGCCCAGGCCCTGGCCCGGCGCGAGCAGCGCAAGCTGATGGAACTGCGCTACCAGGAGATCCGCGAACAGGTGGATCACGCGATGCCGGCCTGAACGCCGCCCGGCCCGCGGGCCGGGTCCTCAGCCCTCGCCGACCAGGCTCTCGAACGCTTCTTCCAGCACGCTGGCGCTGCCGGGGCGGACTACCCGCGCCACCTCCCGGCCGTCGCGAAGAAAGACGAAGGTCGGCCACAGCTTGACCTGGAACGAGCGCCCCAGGCGGCGCCCGGGACCGTCCTCGACCTTCAGGTGGCCGACCTCCGGATAGTCGTCGAATACTTCCGCCAGCAGCGGCTGGGCGGCCTGGCAATGGCCGCACCAGTCGGTACCGAACTCCACCAGCGTCGGACCGGCGAGCCGGTCCAGTTCGTCGCGCGCCGGTGCCTCGGCGCTGTATCGGGTCTTCATACGCTGCTTCTCCATGAGCTTGGCTGACAGGACGGCAGACTCCCGCGGCGGCGCCAGGTTCGACCCGCGCGACGATGGACTCAGCGTTTCCGCACGCGCGCCATGCAACGCTGGTAGCGTTCGTCGACGCGCTTGGCGAACCAGGCGGTGGTCAGCTTGCGGGTGATCTTCGGGCTCTCCAGGGCGATCCCCGGCAGCACGGCGCGGGGCAGCGTCTTGCCGATGGCGCTTTCGGCCAGGGCGAAGACCTTGCGGTACAGCGCGCTGTCGGCGAACTCCGGGCTGTCGCCCTGCTCCAGCGCCCGGCGGATCGCCGCGTCGCTCATGTCCAGGCGCTTGCCGAGGCTGCGCACGGCCAGTTCGGTGGAGCCCGGCGTGCGCGTACCGTAGCGGATCAGATCGCCATCCAGCGCCAGCGGAATCCCCGAGACGCGACTCACCGCATTCTGGAACGCGGCGTTGCGACTGGCATACCAGCCGGCGTTGAAGTCGGCGAAGCGGTACAGCGGCGCCGGGTAGTCCGCCGGATAGCCAAGCAGGTGGGCGATGCCGAAATACATGCCGCCGCGCCGGCTGAACACCTCGCGGCGGATGCTGCCGTCCAGCGGATAGGGATAGCCGTCCGCGTGCTGCTCGGCGAAAGCGATGCTGACCTGCATCGGCCCGCCGGTGTGTACCGGGTTGAAGCCGCCGAACAGCTTGCCGCCCATGGGCACGATGGCGATGAAATCGTCGAATGTCTCGCTCAGTTCCTTCTCCGTGCGCGCCGCGGCCAGGCGCTGGCTGTAGGTGCGGCCATCGGGCGACTTGATATTCAGCGCCGAGCTGACCAGGAACGCCGGCACGTGCAGCTTGCCGGCACGACGCTCGACCTCGCGGGTGGCGATCCTGCCCAGGCCGGCCACCGGCGGGTCGACCTGGTAGGTGGACTCCTGCTCGGTCACCGCCAGCACCGCACAGAGATTCTCGTCGCTGGGGTAGATCTGCTGGGCGGAAAAGGCCGCGTAGATATCGCTGGCCCACCCTTGGCGATCGCGCACCGTGGCCGGCATCAGGCGGACGATCTTCGCCCGTACTTCGTCGGGGTTGGGCGGCGGCGGCTCCGCCGACCGCGAACTGCACCCGGCCAGCGCCAGGAGCATGAGCAACCCCGTTACGCCGCGACCCTGGCGTACTGCTTTCATCTGCGATTCCCTGTTCCGTTGCGAAGTGGGCGGCCGATGGCGACCGCCGAAGCCAGGGCATTCTAGCCGAGCATCCGGCGGCTTCCGTACCGTCCGTCACGCACGGTCGCGGTTCACAGCGCTGCGTCGGTGCGCTGCCGCTTGACCCGACGCCAGGTCGAGGGCGAGGCGCCGGCCAGCCGGAGAAAGATCCGCGAGAAATGCGGCTGGTCGGAAAAGCCGCAGGCGACGCCGATCTGCGAAAGCGGTTCGTCGCTGCCCAGCATCAGCTCCTTGGCCCGGTCGACGCGCATGCGCATCAGCCATTCGTGGGGCGAAACACCGGTGCTGCACTTGAAGGCCTTGGTGAAATAGCTGCGCGAGAGCCCGCACTCCTCGGCCAGGCGCGCCACCGACACGCCCTCGGCCAGATGCCCGGCGATCAGCTCCTTGGCCCTGCGCAATTGCCAGGGCGCCAGGCCCTTGCCGGTGCAGACCGGGACCTGGGTCGAAGCGAAGCGATCCTGAACGTGGGTCAACAGCGCCAGCATGACCTGCTCGATGAACAGTTCGTTGCGCTCGCCCGCCCTGGCGAAGCTGGGCAGCAGCGCCAGCGCCAGGTGATAGACCACCGGATCGTCGACACCGATGATCCGCTCCGGCTCGGCGGACGCGCGTTGCCCTTCTTCGTAGAGAAACTCCTTTATCGAAGCGCGCGGCAACATGAAGCGGACATTGTCGTAAGTTGTCCGGTGCTGGCACTTTATTTCATCGCCAAGATAGGCGATGGAGATACTTTTCCGTGGATGTCCGCCATCGAAAACCAGTTTGTTTCCATTCCAGAGACGATGGGAATTGAAATCGCGCAACTGCACGATGACGGAAAACGAATCGGCACAAGGAATATGGATCACCTTGTCCGGATCGGGAGTCGCCTCACTATTGCGAATCAAGGCGTACCCCTCTCCCCTTATGATGTTCCCTGGCGTGGATTGGTCGCCCTTTGTTCTGTCTATGGCAACAGTCATGACTCCCCCTGATTCCATGCGCCTGATGATCTCGTGACACTTTTCTCTCGACGCGAAAAACGACGCACGAAAGCTCCCCCAGAGATTAATCCGAGGGAGCCGTTCCGGGGAAATCTAACCGACGAAGATAACTACCAGATTACTGCGCTGTTACTCGATGATATAACGCTCAACCCTTTTCCTTTTCCGACGGGCCAGCGGCCTGGTCGAGGCGATGCCGACCCGGTAGTTGCCCCAGCACATGGCCGACCGAACCCGCCTTGTCGCAGGCCGAGGCGAACGCGCAACCGCCGAGCAATTGCTTGCCGACCGGGATGACCTGCTCGCCGAGCAGGATGCCGAGCAACCCCACCAGCGCCACCAGCGGCGGAGCCGGCGAACGCACCTGCAGCAGGCTGTAGACGATCCCCACCAACAGTCCGGCGCCCAGCGACAATACGTAGAGCTTCATCTTCGTTCTCCTTCGCGGCCGTGCCGCCCGGCGGACCGGAGCGGCACGGCCGGCATTCACTTGGCCGGATTCGGGCCGATGCGTTCGCCGTGGGTCACCCGCTCGGGCGCCTTGTGCACCATGGTGTAGGCGTAGTCCACGCCCATGCCGTAGGCCCCGGAATGCTCCTTGGCGATGGCCATCACGGCGTCGTAGGTATCCCGGCAGGCCCAGTCGCGCTGCCACTCCAGCAGGACCTGCTGCCAGGTCACCGGTACCACGCCGGCCTGGACCATGCGGTCCATGGCGTACTTGTGGGCGTCGCTGGAGGTGCCGCCCGAGGCATCGGCCACCATGTAGATCTCGTAGCCGCCCTCGAGCATGGCGCAGAGGGCGAAGGTGGTGTTGCAGACCTCGGTCCACAGCCCGGCGACCACGACCTTCTTGCGGCCCGCGGCGGCCAGCGAGTCGCGCACGTTCTGGTCGTCCCAGGAGTTCATCGAGGTGCGTTCGAGGATCTTCTGTTCGGGGAACACCGCCAGCAGCTCCGGATAGGTCGGGCCGGAGAAGCTGTCGGTTTCCACCGTGGTGATGGTGACCGGGATGTCGAATACCTTCGCCGCCTTGGCCAGGCCCACTACGTTGTTCTTCAGCGTCTGGCGATCGATGGACTGTACGCCGAATGCCATCTGTGGCTGCTGGTCGATGAAGATGATCTGGCTGTTCTGCGGAGTTAGAACTTCGAGATAGTGGCTCATGATTGTTTCCTGACAACGAACGATGAATTCCAGCTGTTGCGCACAACAGCACGCGGGCCAACAGATAATTTCCCGTGGCCGGCCAGACTATGAAGCATGAATATTGGAAAAAACAAACTTTTCGAGAAAATAAATCACTGAACTGCGGCCCTGGATAAAGTTGAACGGCGATATTCAAAATATTCGACACATCCATACAAAAAGCGCACACAGAGACAATAAAAGAAGGATTACCAGCTAGCAGAATCGACAGTCCGCCCTATAAGAAAAAGCCCCCATGAAGTTCAGGACATGTCTCGCGCCTTACTTGCTATCGACCACCAGCAAGTTGCGCTTGCAGGAGGATGCGTCATTCGGGAAAACCGCTCTTTCGTCCCGTACGTTTTCCGCCGCACCTATCCTGTCCGGTGGCCTCTCTCGCCGCCGCCCTCGCTGACCGATTCCGCCCCGCTGCCAGGAGCACGCCATGAGCCACGATCCGCCGAGCAAGGACCGCCGCCATTTCCTCACTACCAGTTCGGTGCTGGGCGCCGCCGGAGTCCTGTGGTCCGCCCTGCCCTTCGCCAACGCCGCCAGCCTTTCTCCCGCAAGCAACCCAGGAGGTTCCATGACCGCCGACCTGATCCTGCACAACGGCCGTTTCCACACCGTGGACCGCGACAACCCCACCGCCACCGCCGTGGCGATCAAGGACGGCAAGTTCCTTGCCGTCGGCAACGACGCCGAGGCGATGCTCCATCGCGGCAGCGCCACCCAGGTGATCGACCTGCAGAAGCGCACCGTGATCCCCGGTCTCAACGACTCGCACCTGCACCTGATCCGCGGTGGCCTCAACTACAACCTGGAGCTGCGCTGGGAAGGCGTGCCCTCCCTGGCCGACGCCTTGCGCATGCTCAAGAACCAGGCCGAACGCACGCCCAGCCCCCAGTGGGTGCGGGTGGTCGGCGGCTGGAACGAGTTCCAGTTCGCCGAGAAGCGCATGCCGACCCTGGAGGAATTGAACAAGGCCGCGCCGGACACCCCGGTGTTCGTCCTCCACCTGTACGATCGCGCCCTGCTCAACCGCGCCGCCCTGCGCGTGGTCGGCTACACCAAGGACACGCCCAACCCGCCCGGCGGCGAGATCGTCCGCGACAGCAGCGGCGAACCCACCGGCATGCTGATCGCCCGGCCCAACGCGATGATTCTCTACGCCACCCTGGCCAAGGGACCGAAGCTGCCGCTGGAATACCAGGTCAACTCCACCCGCCAGTTCATGCGCGAACTCAACCGCCTCGGCCTGACCAGCGCGATCGACGCCGGCGGCGGCTTCCAGAACTACCCGGACGACTACCAGGTGATTCGCGAACTGGCCGACCAGGGCCAGCTCACCGTACGCATCGCCTACAACCTGTTCACCCAGAAACCGAAGGAAGAACTCGCCGACTTCAAGAACTGGACCGGCAGCGTCAAGTACGGCCAGGGCAGCGATTTCTTCCGCCATAACGGCGCCGGCGAGATGCTGGTGTTCTCCGCCGCCGACTTCGAGGACTTCCTCGAACCGCGCCCGGACCTGCCGCAGACCATGGAGCAGGAGCTGGAGCCTGTGGTCCGCCACCTGGTGGAGCAGCGCTGGCCGTTCCGCCTGCACGCCACCTACGACGAATCGATCTCGCGGATGCTCGACGTGTTCGAGAAGGTCGACCGCGACATTCCGTTCAACGGCCTGCCCTGGTTCTTCGACCACGCCGAGACCATCACCCCGCGCAACATCGAGCGGGTGCGGGCACTCGGCGGCGGCATCGCGATCCAGGACCGCATGGCCTTCCAGGGCGAGTACTTCGTCGACCGCTACGGTGCCAAGGCCGCCGAGGCCACGCCGCCGATCCAGCGCATGCTCGCCGAGGGCGTGCCGGTGGGTGCCGGCACCGACGCCACCCGGGTCTCCAGCTACAACCCCTGGACCTCGCTGTACTGGCTGGTCAGCGGCCGCACCGTCGGCGGCATGGCCCTGTATCCGCAGGGCCTGCCGCGGGAAACCGCGTTGCAGCTGTTCACCCACGGCAGCGCCTGGTTCTCCAGCGAGCAGGGCAAGAAAGGACAGATCAAGGTTGGCCAGCTCGCCGACCTGGCGGCGCTGTCGGCGGACTTCTTCGGCGTCGAGGAAGAGGCCATCAAGTGGATCGAGTCGGTGCTCACGGTGGTCGACGGCAAGGTCGTCTATGCCGCCGCCGAGTTCGACAAGCTCGGTCCGCCGGCGCCGCCGGTGCTGCCGGACTGGTCGCCGGTGGCCAAGGTACCCGGCCACTGGCGGCAAGGCGCGCCGCTGACCGCCCAGGTCCACCAGTGCGTCGGTGCCTGCGCGGTACACGCCCACGAGCACAACCGCGCGCGCCACTCCAACGTACCGGTGAGCGACTTCCAGGGTTTCTGGGGCGCATTCGGCTGTTCCTGCTTCGCTTTCTGACGTACCCGGGCGGGCCCTTCGCGGCCCGCCTAGCCCGGAGTTTTCCCGATGATCCGCGTTCGACCGGTCGGCCGCCTGGCCCTTTTCCTGGCGCTGGGCGGCACCTCGCCGTGCCACGCCGCGACAGAGGAAGCCAAGGCACCCGACTACCTGGAGTGGCGCCTGCTCAACCGCAACTACTTCCTCTACAACGACTATCGCCGCGCGGACGCCGGGCGCGGCTACCGCAAGGAATGGGCACACGGCCTGATCGTCGACCTGGAGTCGGCCTATACTCCCGGCCGCGTCGGTTTCGGCCTCGATCTCCAAGGCTTCGCCGGCTTCAAGCTCGACGGCGGACGTGGCCATGCCGGCACCGGCCTGTTGCCGCTGGACTCATCCGGCGATAACGCCAGCGAGTATTCCGACGCCGGCGCCGCACTCAAGCTGCGGCTCGGCGAGAGCCTGCTCAAGGTCGGCGAGATGACCGTCGAGACCCCGGTCTTCGATACCAGCGACAAGCGCCTGCAACCCCAGTACGCCAGGGGCTTCTTCCTGCAGAGCGACGACCTCGACCGCGTGCGGATCCAGGCCGGGCGCTTCACCGCCTTCAAGGAACAGGCCTCCAGCTCCGGCCATGGCGACTTCGACGGCTACGGCGCGAGCACCGCCGGCAGCGCCATCGGCTTCGCCGGCGCCAGCCTGGCGGCCAGCGACAACCTGAGCGGCTCGCTGTTCGCCGCGCAACTGGACAACGTCTGGCGCCAGGTCTATCTCAACATGAACCTGCAACGTGCCGCGTTCAGCCTGGATGGCAACCTCTATCGCACGCGCGACCAGGGCCGCAGCCGGGCCGGCGCGATCGACACCCTGGCCTACAGCCTGCAACTGAAGTACCGCGTCGGCGCGCAGGGTTTCTCCCTGGCCTACCAGCGTGTCCATGGGGATACGCCGTTCGACTTCGTCGGAGGTGACTCCATCTACCTCGCCAACTCGATCAAGTACGCCGATTTCAACGGTCCGGGCGAACGCTCCTGGCAGGCCCGCTACGACCTCGACCTGGCCCCGTTCGGCCTGCCGGGGCTGAGCTTCATGGCGCGTTACGTCAGCGGCCGCGCCATCGACGGCAGCCATGCGCCGGCCGGCGGCGCCTACAACCCGCTGGGCGCCGATGGCCGCTACCGGCCCTTGCAGGGCAGCGGCGGCAAGCACTGGGAGCGCGACCTCGACCTGCGCTACCTGTTCGCCTCGGGCCCGCTCAAGGACCTCTCGCTGAACGTCTCGCACCTCAGCCACCGGGCCAACGCGGCCCAGGCCGGCGACGACATCGACCGCCTCTACCTGATCGTCGAATACCCACTCAAAGGCTCGCTCTGACCATGACCGCACCCGCCGCCTCACCCTGGAGTCCCCTGCGCCAAGCCACCTTCCGCTGGCTATGGCTGGCCAGCATCGCCTCGAACATCGGCACCTGGATGCACGAGGTGGGCGCCGGCTGGCTGATGACCTCGCTCTCCGCCAGCCCGCTGAACGTGGCCCTGGTGCAGGTCGCCGGATCGCTGCCGATGTTCTTCCTGGCCCTGCCGGCCGGCGCCCTCGCCGATATCGTCGACAAGCGCCGCTACCTGCTCGGCGTGCAATTGTGGATGGCCTTGGTGGCCACCCTGCTGGCCAGCCTCACCCTGCTCCAGTTGACCAGCGTCTGGCTGCTGCTAGGCCTGACCCTGTGCATGGGCATCGGCACCGCGCTGATGATGCCGGCCTGGAGCGCCACCACTCCGGAACTGGTGGGCAAGGACGAACTGCCGGCGGCGGTGGCGCTGTCCAGTGTCGGGGTCAACCTGGCGCGGGCGGTCGGACCGGCCATCGCCGGGGTGCTGGTGAGCCTGGTCGGCCCCTGGCTGACCTTCGCCCTCAACGCCCTCTCCTTCTTCGCGGTGATCGCCGTGCTGCTGGCCTGGAAACGCGAGGCCGTGCCCTCGGTGCTGCCGGCGGAACGCCTGTTCGGCGCCCTGCGCGCCGGCTGGCGCTACAGCCGCAGCTCGAGGCCACTGCAATCGGTGCTGGTGCGCGCGGTGGCGTTCTTCCTCGGCGCCAGCGCCGGCATGTCGCTGCTGCCGCTGATCGTGCGCGGCGAACTGCATGGCAACGCCATGGACTTCGGCCTGCTGCTGGGCAGCGTCGGCGTCGGCGCGGTGCTCGGCGCCGCGTTCCTGCCGCGCCTGCGCGAACGCCTCGGCAGCGACCGCCTGGTGCTGCTCTCCAGCGTGCTCTACGCACTGGTGCTGGTGGCCCTGGCGCTGCTGCGCAACCTCTATTTGCTGGTGCCGGTGATGCTGCTCAGCGGCGCGGCATGGATCGCCGTGCTCTCCAGCCTGCAGGTCGCCGCGCAGACCTCCGTGCCGGCCTGGGTCCGCGCCCGCGCGCTGGCGGTCTACATCCTGGTGTTCTTCGGCAGCATGGCCGCCGGCGGCGCCCTGTGGGGTCTGGTCGCCAGCCACCTGTCGATCACCTTCGCCCTGCTCTGCGCCAGCGCCGCGCTGCTGCTCGGCCTGTTCGCGTCGCTGCGCTGCCGGCTGCCGGTCACCGAGGCCGAGGACCTCGCGCCGTCGCTGCACTGGCCGGCACCACTGGTCGACGAAGAGGTGGACCAGGAACGCGGCCCGGTGATGGTCACCCTTGAGTACGACATCGACCCGCAGGACGCCGCGGCATTCGAGGCGGCGATGGTCGAGGTGCGCGCCATGCGTCGGCGCAACGGCGCGGTGTCCTGGGGACTGGTCCAGGACAGCGGCAACCGTCGCCTGTGGCTGGAGTTCTTCATCGACGAATCCTGGCTGGAACACCTGCGCCACCACCAGCGGGTGACCCGCGGCGAGTTGCGGGTCGAGGCCGCCGCCCGGCGCTTCCAGAGCGCCGGCGTGGAGGTGCGCATCCGCCATTACCTGCACGGCGCGGCCAGGCCTTGAGCCTCCCGGGCGACGGTCGTCGCCTGCCCCTGGCGGATCCGCCCACGGCTGTTATCCTGCTCGCCGATGGCGCCACAAGGACGGTGGCCGGTAGCGATGCCGCGCACCCGCGGCGCCGCGAACGCAACCCACAGGGAAGTCCACGCATGTCCTACGACTACGAGAAAACCAGCCTCACCCTCTACCGGGCGGTATTCAAGGCCAACTACGACGGCGATGTCGGTCGCTACCTGCGTCCCGACAAGGAACTCGCCGAGGCTGCGGAAGTCGCCCCGCTGCTGCATCCGACCTTCGACAGCCCCAACACCCCTGGCGTCCCCGCCCGCGCGCCGGACATCGTCGCCGGCCGCGACGGCCTCTACGCCCCGGACACCGGCGGCACCTCGGTGTTCGACCGCGCCGGCGTGCTGCGCCGCGCCGACGGCGACTTCGTGATACCCGACGGCACCGACATCCCGCCGGACCTTAAGGTGAAGCAGGACAGCTACAACAAGCGCCTGCAAGCCACCCACTACACCATCATGCCGGCCAAGCCGATGTACCGGGAGGTCCTCATGGGCCAACTGGACAACTTCGTGCGCAACGCCATCCGCCGCCAATGGGAAAAAGCCCGCGGGCTCTAGGAGTGAACCATGAACCTGAAACCCCAGACCCTGATGGTGGCGATCCAGTGCGTCGCCGCGCGCACCCGCGAACTCGACGCGCAGTTGCAGAACGACGACCCGCAGAACGCCGCTGAACTCGAACAGTTGCTGGTCGGCTACGACCTCGCCGCCGACGACCTGAAGAACGCCTACGAGCAAGCCCTGGGCCAATACAGCGGCCTGCCGCCCTATGACCGGCTGATCGAAGAGCCGGCATCCTGACGGCCCGTGGGCAGGCCATCGTTGGCCTGCCCGCTCCAGCGCGCGCAGAGAAACGACAGATGGTCTTCGGCTGGCACGGCGACACCATCACCCGCGACACCGCAGTGTGCCGCGACTAGCGCAACGCCCAGGACGTACGGCGCTTCCTCGTCGGGCTGTGCGGCGCCGACTTCCGCTTCGATCGTGCCTTCATGGCCTGGATTGGCGACGGCGCGGCAAAATCCCTGAGTGAGGTGGCGAACGAACGGCGACGGCGCCACGCCGACACCAGCCCCTCCGCCTGAGCGAGCGCTCAGGCGCGGAAATGGCTCGGCGGCTGGCCGCTCCAGCGCTGGAAGGCATGGCGCAGGCTGGCGGTCTCGCTGAAGCCGAGTTCCTCGGCGATCCGGTAGATCGGCATGTCGCCGCTCTGCAACAACTCCTTGGCGCGGGCGAAGCGCAACTCGTCGAGCAATTGCTGGTAGCTGGTGCGCTGCTGCTGAAGGTGCCGGCGCAGGCTGCGCGACGAACAGTTCAGGCGCCTGGCCAGTTCCTCCAGGCCGGGCGGGTCCTGCAAGCGCTCGGCGAGGATCGCCCGGACCTTGTCCAGCCAGGCACGACGCGCGGCCAGGTCGATGTTCTGCCGCCGGCACTGTTCCAGCATCTCCCGGTGGGTCACCGGGTCGGCCAGCGGCAACGGGCGCTCCAGCCATTCGGCGGCGAAGCCGATGGCGCTGCGCTCGCGTTCGAAGTGCAACTCGCAGGCGAAACCCTCGGCGTAGGCCCGCGCCATCGCCTCGTCGCCGGCATAGTCGAAGGCCGCTTCCAGCAAGGGCAGCGGCTGGCCGAGCAGGTCGGCGCAGGTGACCTTCAGCGAGCCCAGGCAAAGCTCGGTGTTGAATGGCCGCAGCGCCTCGTCCTCGCCGTAGCCGGTGGCCACCAGCCAGGCGCGGCCGTCGGCGACTTCCAGCGACAGGTGGAAGTAGGTGCCGAGCAAGACCGGATAGCTGAGGCCGATGCGCAGCGCCTCGCCGAGGGTCGGCGCGGAGAGCAGCGCGTAGCCGAGCAGGCCGTAGGCGGAAATCCGCGTGCGCAGTCCCAGGCGCAGGCCGAGGGCAGGCTCGTCGCTGAGCCGGCAGGCGTTGGCGAACACCTGCTGCTCCTGCCAGGGGCTGATCAGGCGCCGCAGGTCGAGCAGGTCGGCGGGGGTGATGCCACTGCCTTCGAGCAGTTGCTCGCGGGCGAACCCTTCCTTCTCCAGCAGCGAGAGAGTGAGGGTCGACATGTGCAGCGAGTTGAGCCAGGTGGCGCGGGAGAAGGTCGAGTCGATCATGGCGTGCCCATCGTTACCGGTGGCCGCGCCGCGCTGTTACCGCGCGGACGGGATACACAGGGTAGGCAAGTTGCGTGCCGCCGCGCCTGTCGCCGGTCCCGCAGGCAGTTGGCTCAACCGCGCGAGAGGAAGCGCATGCCCTCCTCCAGGCCGCTCAGGGTCAACGGATACATCTGTTCCTTGACCAGTTCGCGGACCAGGCCGGTGGACGCCGTGTAGTTCCAGGTGTCCTTCGGATAGGGGTTGATCCAGACGAGCTTCTTGTACTTCTCCATGAAGCGCTGCATCCAGACGTAACCGGCTTCCTCGTTCCAGTGCTCGACGCTGCCGCCGGCCTGGGTGATTTCGTAGGGCGCCATCGCCGCGTCGCCGACGAACACCACCTTGTAGTCCGGACCGTACTTGTGCAGCAGGTCGAAGGTGGCGGTGCGTTCGCTGCTGCGGCGCAGGTTGTTCTTCCACACCGACTCGTAGATGAAGTTGTGGAAGTAGAAATACTCCAGGTGCTTGAACTCGGTCTTGCAGGCCGAGAACAGCTCCTCGCAGACCTTGACGTGGGCGTCCATCGAGCCGCCGATGTCCAGCAGCAGCAACAGCTTCACCGTGTTGCGCCGCTCCGGGCGCATCTGGATGTTGAGCAGCCCGGCGTCCTTCGCGGTGTGGTCGATGGTGCCGTCGATGTCCAGCTCCTCCGCCGCGCCCTCACGGGCGAACTTGCGCAGGCGCCGCAGGGCGATCTTGATGTTGCGCGTACCCAGTTCGACCTGGTCGTCGAGGTTCTTGTATTCGCGCTGGTCCCAGACCTTGGCCGCCTTGCCCTGGCGCTTGCCGGCGTCGCCGACGCGGATGCCCTCCGGGTTGAAACCGCCGGAGCCGAACGGACTGGTACCGCCGGTACCGATCCACTTGTTACCGCCGGCATGGCGCTCCTTCTGTTCCTCGAGGCGTTTCTTGAACTCCTCGATCAGCTTGTCCAGGCCGCCGAGGGACTGGATCTGCGCCTTTTCCTCGTCGGTCAGCAGGCGCTCGAACTCCTTGCGCAGCCATTCCTCGGGGATCAGCGCCTTGAGGTGGTCGTCGAGCTTCTCCAGGCCCTTGAAGTAGGCGCCGAAGGCCCGGTCGAACTTGTCGAAGTGGCGCTCGTCCTTGACCATGATGGTGCGCGCGAGGTAGTAGAACTCGCCCATGTCGGCGAACACCACGCGGTGCTTCAGGGCATCGATCAGGTCGAGCAGCTCGCGCACCGACACCGGCACCTTGGCTGCGCGCATTTCGTTGAACAGGTTGAGCAGCATGGCTGCGACCTCGTCTGTTGTCCGTTGATCCCGGCGCGCGAGCGCCGGTCAGTATTGGTGTTCTTGCGGCAGGTCGTCGGCGATGACGTACCAGTCGGCTTTCGAACCCACGTAGATGTGCCGCTGCGCTACCGATGGCAGCGGCGAGTCGAGGGTGCCGAGGGCGATAGAGGTGTACGTCGGGTCCTCGTTGCCGCCAAGCCACTGCAGGTTCGATCCGCAGTGGCGGCAGAAGGTACGGGTGACGCCTGGCGACGAGTGGTATTCGGCCACCGCGTCCGCTCCGGCGACATAGCGGAACGCCTCGCGGCGCACCTTGCCGTAGGTGGCGAACGCCGCGCCGTGGGCCTTGCGGCACTGGCTGCAATGACAATGACTGGCCGACTCGATGGGCGCGTCGATTTCATAGCTTACCGCGCCGCACAGGCAACTTCCGCTGAGCATGGGATGTTCCTCCGCTGTCTGGCGTGCCGCCCCGCAGCCCTTTCCCCGGAAAGGGCCGACGCACTCAGCGGCTGGCGCGGCGGCTCATGAACGCCAGGCGCTCGAGAAGCTGCACGTCCTGCTCGTTCTTCACCAGGGCGCCGGCCAGCGGCGGGATCGCCTTGGTCGGGTCGCGTTCGCGCAGCACCGCTTCGCCGATCTCGTCGGCCATCAGCAGCTTCAGCCAGTCGACCAGCTCGGAAGTCGAAGGTTTCTTTTTCAGGCCGGGCACCTTGCGCACGTCGAAGAAGATGTCCAGCGCCTCGCTGACCAGCGACTGCTTGATGTTCGGGTAGTGCACGTCGACGATCTTCTGCAACGTCTCGCGGTCGGGGAAGGCGATGTAATGGAAGAAGCAGCGGCGCAGGAAGGCGTCGGGCAGTTCCTTCTCGTTGTTCGAGGTGATGATGATGATCGGGCGCTGCTTCGCCTTGATGGTTTCGTTGGTCTCGTAGACGTAGAACTCCATCTTGTCGAGTTCCTGCAGCAGGTCGTTGGGGAACTCGATGTCGGCCTTGTCGATCTCGTCGATCAGCAGGATCACCCGCTCCTCGGCCTCGAAGGCCTCCCAGAGCTTGCCCTTCTTGATGTAGTTGCGCACGTCGTGGACCTTGTCCACGCCCAGCTGCGAATCGCGCAGGCGGCTTACCGCATCGTACTCGTAGAGGCCCTGGTGGGCCTTGGTGGTGGACTTGATGTGCCAGGTGATCAGCTTGGCGCCGAAGGACTCGGCCAGCTGCTCGGCGAGCATGGTCTTGCCGGTGCCCGGTTCGCCCTTCACCAGCAGCGGCCGCTGCAGGGTGATGGCGGCGTTGACCGCGAGCTTGAGGTCGTCGGTGGCGACGTAGGACTGGGTGCCTTCGAACTTCATCAGGAAATCCTCGAACGGTAACGCCCTGGCTGGAAAACCGGGCAGTTCAGTATTGTTTGAAAACCCGACTATAACGCGGGGACAAGCGCACTGTGAACGCAGACGGGTCATTCAGTCACTGAATGCCCGGCCACCTCGCGACCCGCCGTTCCGCCCGCGTCTTCAGCCGTCGTCGTCGCGCGTCGCCGGGGAACGCTCGAAACGAGCGTTGAACGCCTCGACGAACGCGTTGCGGAGAATCCCGAGGAACGCCTGGAACGCGCTGACGTCCCGCTGGTGGATATTACCGCTCAGGCTCACACGGGTTGCGAACTGGTCTTTGCGCTGGTTCTTCAGCACCGTCTCGCCACCGCCGACCAGCGCCTCCCACACCGAGCGGAACAGGTTCTTGTCGCCATCCTCCACGTCCTGCCGCCAGTTGAATACGTCCACGTCGCGCAGCAGCGGCTTGATGTAGCCATCCAGCTGACCGCGCTTAGCCTGGGCCTCCAGCACCAGGTCGCCGGTGCCGGCATTGAAGTCGAACTTGCCATAGGCGCTGGCGAAGTCGTTGAGCCGCTTCAGCTCGACGCGGGTGACCCGCAGGCGCAGGTCGAAGTCCTCGAAGTCGCTCAGCGGGTCGAAATGCGCCGCCACTTCCAGCGGCGCCTGGCCGAGTATCCGCGCCGTGCCTTCGAGACGCGCCGGCCGCTCGCCCCGGGCGTCGGCCACGTTGGTCAGGTTATAGATGCTGGCGTTGAGCGCCGAGGCGTGCAGGTTCACCGGCGGCTTCGAAGTGAAGTTGCGGAAACGCAGGGTGCCGTCCACCACCCGCACCTCGTTGAGGGTGATCGGCAGCAGCTTGTCCAGTTGCTCGCGCCAGTCGGTGCCGGCACCGGTCTGCGAGGCGTCGCGGTCGCCGCCGGCATCGACGAAGTTGAGCTGCGGACGCTCGAAGACCACCCGCGCCACTACTGCGTGATCATCCCAGAGCGCCTGCCAGCTCACCGACAGGTCGATGCTCGGCGCGTCGAGGAACGGCACCGGCACCTTGCCGTTGTCCTTGACGATGCTCAGCCCGTCGATCCGATACGCGCCGCGCCAGAGCGCCAGGTCGACGTCGGCGATGTGCCCACGGTAGTCGCCCATGTCGGCCAGCTTGCCGTTCAGGTAGTCGCGCACCAGGTACGGCAGCGCCAGGTGCAGCGCCAGCAACAACAGAAGCAGCGCCGCCAGGCTGCCCAGGGGAATGGCATAGCGTTTCTTCATCGGTACGGCCCTCCTGGACAGTGGACACGCGCGGCGCGCCGCTGGTTCGAACGCGTCTGGACGCGCGGGCGGGGGCGGAATAGGCTGATTGATCTTTCTCCATGCGACAAGGACACCATCATGAGCCGCATCTTCGCAGACAACGCGCAGTCCATCGGCAACACGCCGCTGGTCCAGATCAACCGCATCGCCCCGCGCGGCGTCACCATCCTGGCCAAGATCGAAGGGCGCAACCCCGGCTATTCGGTGAAGTGCCGGATCGGCGCGAACATGATCTGGGATGCCGAAGCCAGCGGCAGACTGAAGTCCGGCATGACCCTGGTCGAGCCGACCTCCGGCAACACCGGCATCGGCCTCGCCTTCGTCGCCGCCGCACGCGGCTACAAACTGATCCTGACCATGCCGGCGTCGATGAGCCTGGAGCGACGCAAGGTGCTCAAGGCGCTGGGCGCGGAGCTGGTCCTGACCGAACCGGCGAAGGGCATGAAGGGTGCGATCCAGAAGGCCGAGGAACTGGTCGCGGGGGATCCCGGGAAGTACTTCATGCCGCAGCAGTTCGACAACCCGGCCAACCCGGCGATCCATGAGAAGACCACCGGCCCGGAGATCTGGAACGATACCGAGGGCGCGGTGGACGTGCTGGTCTCCGGGGTCGGCACCGGCGGCACCCTCACCGGCGTCTCGCGCTACATCAAGAACACCCGGGGCAAGCCGATCCTCGCCGTGGCGGTGGAGCCGGTGACCTCGCCGGTGATCAGCCAGACCCTCGCCGGCGAGGAGGTCAAGCCCGCCCCGCACAAGATCCAGGGCATCGGCGCCGGCTTCGTGCCGAAGAACCTCGACCTGTCGCTGGTCGACCGGGTCGAGAAGATCGGCGACGACGAAGCGAAGAACATGGCGCTGCGCCTGATGCAGGAAGAAGGCATCCTCTGCGGCATCTCCTCCGGCGCGGCGATGGCCGCCGCGGTGCGCCTGGCCGAGGAGCCGAACATGCAGGGCAAGACCATCGTGGTGATCCTCCCCGATTCCGGCGAGCGCTATCTTTCGAGCATGCTCTTCGACGGCCTGTTCAGCGAACAGGAACTGACCCAGTAACCACCGACCCGCGGCGCCGCAGCGAACCGGCGCCGCCTTGCGCCAGGCGTATCGAATCATGCTGGAAACCTCGCTCTTCGTAGCCACCCTCGCCACCCTGGGCATGCTCTCGCCCGGCCCGGACTTCTTCCTGATCATCCGCAACGCGGCGCGCTACCAGCGCTCGGCGGCGATGATGACCTCGCTGGGGGTGATCCTCGGCGTGGCCACCCACATGGCCTACTGCGTCGCCGGCCTGGCGGTGCTGATCACCACCACGCCGTGGCTGTTCAACGCGCTGAAGTACACCGGCGCGGTCTACCTGATCTGGATCGGCATCCAGGCCCTGCGCTCGCGCGGCGGCGGCACGCTCGACCTGGCGGTCGGCGGCGTGCAGCGCATCGGCCACTGGAGCGCGTTCCTCCAGGGCTACCTGTGCAACCTGCTCAACCCCAAGGCCACGCTGTTCTTCCTCGCCGTGTTCACCCAGGTGCTGAGCCTGGACTCCAGCTTCGCCGAGAAGCTCTGGTACGCCGGCATCATCGTCGGCCTCGCCGCACTCTGGTGGCCGCTGCTGGTGGTGCTGATCCAGAGCGCGGTGGTGCGCCGCGGCCTGGCCAGGGCCCAGGGGGTGGTGGACAAGCTGCTCGGCGGCCTGCTGATCGCCCTCGGGGTCAAGGTCGCCCTGAGTTGAGGCAGGCGGGCGGAGCGACGCCCCGCTGCAGTGCCGGCGCCTGTCTGCGGGCCCGCAGGTAAAAGCCGCCCCTTTCCTCGCTTCCGGCAACGCGGGATAAAACCCGGGTGCCGGCCAGCGTTGCCGGCGCCCCCTGAGCGCCGGCGGCGAACCAGTCCGTCGCCGACGCTGTCGTCAGCCGACAGGACACCTACAACAATGAAGACCCGCATCGCTTCCCTCACCCTCCTCGCCCTCGCTTGCGGCAGCGGCGCAACCCTCGCCGCGGACAACCTGAAGATCTACAACTGGTCCGAATACATCGCTCCCGAAACCGTGGCGAACTTCGCCAAGGAAACCGGCATCCAGGCCACCTACGACGTCTACGACAGCAACGAGACCCTCGACGGCAAGCTGATGACCGGCCAATCCGGCTACGACGTGGTATTCCCGTCGAACCACTTCATGGCCAAGCAGATCCAGGCCGGCGCCCTGAAGAAGCTGGACAAGTCCCAGCTGCCCAACTGGAAGAACCTCAACCCGGTGCTGCTCAAGGCCCTGGAGGTCAACGATCCGGGCAACCAGTACGGCTTCCCCTACCTCTGGGGCACCACCGGCATCGGCTACAACCCGGCGAAGATCAAGGCGGTGCTCGGCGACGACGCGCCGCTGGACTCCTGGGATATCTTCTTCAAGCCCGAATACATGCAGAAACTGAGCAAGTGCGGGGTGGCGGTGCTGGACAACGGCCCCGAGCTGCTGCCCATCACCCTCAACTACCTCGGCCTGCCACACCACAGCCAGAAGGCCGACGACTACAAGCAGGCCCAGGCGGCGCTGCTGAAGGTGCGCCCGTACATCCGCTACTTCCACTCCTCGAAGTACGTCAGCGACCTGGCCAACGGCGAGATCTGCATGGTGGTCGGTTTCTCCGGCGACATCCTGCAGGCCGCGACCCGCGCCAAGGAGGCCAACAACGGCGTGGAAGTGCGCTACTCGACGCCGAAGGAAGGCTCGCCGCTGTGGTTCGACATGGTCTCGATGCCGGTCGACGCGCCCGACGAGAAGGCCGGCTACGCCTTCATGAACTACCTGCTGCGTCCCGAGGTGATGGCCGCGATCAGCAACCATGTGCACTACGCCAACGGCAACCTGGCCGCCGACCCACTGGTGGACGCCGAGATCAAGGCCGACCCGGCGATCTACCCGCCGCAGGAGAAGATGGCCAAGCTGTTCGCCCTCGAGTCCATGCCGCAGAAGATCGACCGCGTGCGCACGCGCACCTGGAACACGGTGAAGACCGGCAAGTGAAGCCCGGCGCCGGCCCGGTTTGTCGCCGGGCTGGCGTTTTAGCGCAAGGCTCGCCCACAGGCTCGTCAAATCCCGGACGGCCCGCTATAGTCCCTCTCGTTGTCTTCATCGACCGGATAGCCTCCATGAACCAGCGCTCGCACAGCTCGCTCCCCGCCCTTCCGGTAGCCACCGGCGAGGTCGGCGCGCTCCAGCCGTGCGCCAGCCTGGGCTGCGTTTCCCCTCCTGTAGTCGCCTCGCCTCCGCCTCCCCCTCCCGGTTCGGCCGCCTGCCCGCCGCCGGGCGTCAGTCCCTGACGAGCGCGGTAGCGCCCCAACTCTCTTCCACAGCCCGCCGCAAGCAGCGCCATCCGCTGCCGAGGCGTGCCGTCCGCCGCCGGCCCGAGCCCGCGGCATGCCCGACTACAAGGTGGCAGATCCATGTTTGCACTGAACAAATCCGCGCTAGCCGGCCTGGCCAGCACCAGCCTCTTCGTCCTGCTCTGGAGCAGCGGGGCCATCGCCTCGAAATGGGGCCTGGCGCACTCCTCGCCGTTCGCCTTCCTGGTGTTCCGCTTCGGCATCGCCCTGGCCTGCCTGCTGCCGCTCGCCCCGCTGCTCAGGCTGCGCGCGCCGCGCAGCGCGCGTGAGCGCGGCAAGGCCCTGCTCACCGGCCTGGTGATGCTGGGGATCTATCCGATCTTCTATATCTTCTCGCTGAAGCTGCAGGTCACTCCCGGCATGATGGCGACCATCCTCGGCGTGCAACCGATCCTCACCGCCGTCATCCTCGAACGCCGGCAGTCGCCGGCGCGCCTGTTCGGCCTGCTGCTGGGCCTGGCCGGCCTGGTGCTGGTGGTCTACCAGGGCATCGGCCTGGCCGGGATGTCCACGGCCGGCATCCTCTGCGCACTGCTGGCGCTGGCCGGCGTCACCGGCGGCTCGATCATGCAGAAGGGCATCCGCGAGAACCCGCTGGGCACCCTGCCCCTGCAGTACCTCGCCGGCCTCGGCCTGTGCCTGGCGTTCGTGCCCTTCCAGCCGTTCGAGTTCGAATGGAACGCCGGCTTCCTGGTCCCCGCGCTATGGATGGGCGTCGTGGTCTCGGTGGGCGCGACCCTGCTGCTCTACCGGCTGATCGCCCAGGGCAACCTGGTCAACGTCACCAGCCTGTTCTACCTGGTGCCGGCGGTGACCGCGATCATGGACTTCATGGTCTTCGGCAACCGCCTCGGCTGGCTCAGCCTGCTGGGCATGGGGCTGATCGTGGTGGGGCTGATGTTCGTCTTCCGCAAGGCCGGCTGAGCGAACCGAGCGGGTCGCGGCCCGCCCTTGGCAGAGCGCGCGCGGATTCAGTTCTGCGCGAGCTTGCCAGCCATCGCCGCGAACCCCGGCCCCGGCACCGCCGTCACATCGCGCGACCCCACCGGCTCGCCGCACTCCGGGCAGACCATGGTCGGCCGGAACTTGTGGCCACAGGCCTTGTGCACATACTCCACCGGAGCGCCGCGGCCCTCGTCGAGCCAGCGGTCGCCCCAATTGGCCAGGGCCAGCAGCACCGGATGCAGGTCGTGGCCCATCTCGGTGAGGCGGTATTCGTAGCGCGGCGGTCGCTCCTGGTAAGGCACCTTCTTCAGCGCGCCCGCCTCCACCAGCCGGCTCAGGCGGTCGGCCAGTACCTGGCGGGTGACCCCGAGGCTGGCCTGGAACTCATCGAAGCGGCGCATGCCGAGAAAGCAGTTGCGCAGGATCAGCAGCGTCCAGCGATCGCCGAGGATCGCCAGGCTGCGCGCCATCGAACAGGGCGTTTCGCCGACTTCTTGCCATTTCATGGGGTTCTCCCGGAAAAACCTCCGTCCATTCTAGGGGGCCGCTTCGGAGCTTGACCAGTTCCAAATTGGAACTTAGTATCCGGCCGAAAAGGTCATGGACCCGGCGCGCTCCTGCCAGGATCGGACAAACCAGCACTACGGACGGGTCCCATGTCAGCGCCCGCGTAATAAGTTCCGATTCGGAACTGTAGAAGCGTCGAGCATGAGAGGGAAAGGCCGATACGACGGGGTTCCGTGTGCCGCCCGCGCGTCGTCCTTGCAGCACAGCGTCAGGCAGTCCCGAAAGAACGAAGCCCGCACGGCTGGGGTGCGCCCCAGGTTGCGCCGGCAACGACAACAACGAGGAACACACCGTGACTACGCCGTCCCCGCAATGGAAGAAGACCGCCTGTATCCTCTGCAGCCTCAACTGCGGGCTGGAAGTGCAGACCGAGAATGGCCGCATCAGCAAGATCCGCGGCGATGACGACCACCCCGCCTCGCAGGGCTACGTCTGCGAGAAATCGCAGCGCATGGACTACTACCAGAACGGCGCCGACCGCCTGGACACGCCGATGCGTCGGCGCCCCGATGGCAGCTACGAAGCCATCGACTGGGACACGGCGATCCGCGAGGTGGCGGAGAAATTCCTCGCCATCAAGCGCAGGCATGGCGGCGAAAGCATCCTCTACTACGGCGGCGGCGCGCAGGGCAACCACCTCGGCGGCGCCTACGGCGACAGCACGCTGAAGGCCCTCGGGGTGAAGTACCGCTCCAACGCCCTGGCCCAGGAAAAGACCGGCGAGTTCTGGGTCCAGGGCAAGATGTTCGGTACCGGCGTGCACGGCGACTTCGAGCATTGCGAGGTGGCCATCCTGATCGGCAAGAATCCCTGGCAATCCCATGGTTTCGCCCGCGCCCGCGTGCTGCTCAACGCCATGGCCAAGGACCCCGCACGCTCGATCATCGTGATCGACCCGCGCCTGAGCGAAACCGCCGCCCTGGCCGACTTCCACCTGCAGATCCGTCCGGGCACCGACGCCTGGTGCCTGGCGGCGCTGGTCGGGATCATCGTCCAGGACGGGCTGCTGGCGCGCGACTGGCTGGCCGAACACACCAGCGGCTACGAGCACATCGTCGACGAACTGAACGCCATCCCGGTGGCCTACTGCGCCGAGACCTGCGGGGTGGCGGAAGACAAGCTGCGCGCCGCCGCCCGGCGGATCGCCAGCGCCAGCAGCGTATCGGCGCTGGAAGACCTGGGCATGCAGATGAACCTGCACTCGACCCTCGGCAGCTACCTGCAACGCCTGGTCTGGTTGCTCACCGGCCATTACGGGCGCCCCGGCACCAGCAACGCCTTCGTGCCCTTCCTCTCGCTGTCCAAGGCGAGCAAGGGCGATACCTCGATGGGCAAGAAGGGCGCGCCACGCGTCGAGAAGCGCAGCCCGGTGGCCAATGCCAAGATCATCATCGGCCTGATTCCCTGCAACGTGATTCCAGAGGAAATCCTCACCGACCATCCCAAGCGCTATCGCGCCATGCTGGTGGAGACCGGCAACCCGCTGCATTCGCTGGCCGATAGCCAGCGCATGCGCGAAGCCATGCGCGCCCTGGAGTTGTCGGTGGTGATCGACGTGGCCATGACCGAGACCGCGCGCCACGCCGACTACGTGCTGCCGGCGGCGAGCCAGTTCGAAAAGGCCGAGGCGACCTTCTTCAACCTGGAATTCCCGCGCAACGCCTTCCACCTGCGCGCGCCGCTGTTCCCGGCGCGCCCCGGCACCCTGCCGGAAGCGGAGATCCACGCCCGCCTGCTGGAAGCCATGGGCGTGCTCGGCGAGAAAGACTACCGGCCGTTGCGCCTGGCCCTGAAGCTCGGGCGCAAGGCATTCTCGGCGGCCTTCCTCGCCGCCGCGGCGACCCGCCCCAAGGTCATGAAATACGCGCCGGTCCTGCTCTACCGTACCCTCGGCCCGACCCTGCCCGCCGGCATGGAAGCGGCCGCGGCGATCTGGGGCATCTGCCAACTGCACGTGCTGAACAACCGCAAGACCGCTGCCCGCGCCGGCTTCGACGGGTTGCCGCCGCTGGCCGCCGACCACCTGTTCCAGGCCATGCTCGACAACCCGTCCGGGGTGGTCTTCGCCGAAACCACCTACGCCGAAAGCTGGCAGGCCGTCGCCCGTCCCGAACAGCGGATCAACCTGCACATCCCCGAACTGTTGCCGGAACTGGCCAAGCTCGCCCACAGCGCGCCACCCCACGATCCGGCCTACCCGTTCATCCTCGCCGCCGGCGAGCGGCGCAGCGACACCAGCAATACCGCCGTGCGCGACACCGGCTGGCACCGCCGCGGGCGCTACGGCACCCTGCGCATCAGCCCGCAGGACGCCGAGGCGCTGGGCTGCGCCGACGGCGAGGTGCTGCGCGTGGTGACCCGCCGCGGCGACGTCGAGGCGGAAGTGGAGATCAGCGACATGATGCAACCGGGCAATATCTCCCTGCCCAACGGCCAGGGCCTGGACTACCGCAACGCCGAGGGCGAGGTGGTGCGCCGGGGCGTGGCGCCCAACGAGGTGACCGACTGCACCCAGCGCGACTTCCTCGCCGGCACGCCCTGGCACAAGTACGTGCCGGCGCGCCTGGAACGGCTGGCGACGCCCGCCGCTACGAACGCCTGAGCCAGGGAGGACGATCATGACCTTCGTCGTGCTGGAAGAATGCATCCGCTGCAAACACACCGACTGCGTGGAAGTCTGTCCCGTGGACTGCTTCTACGAAGGCCCCAACTTCCTCGTCATCCACCCCGATGAATGCATCGACTGCGCGCTCTGCGAGCCGGAATGCCCGGTCGCCGCGATTCGCGCCGAGGACGAGGTGCCGCTCGGGCAACGGCAGTTCATCGCCCTCAATGGCGAACTCGCCGCGCATCCCAACTGGACGCAGATCACCCGCAAGAAGCCGGCGCCCGACGACCACGACGCCTGGTTCGGCCTGCCGGGCAAGCTGGCCGAACTCGACCGCAACGGCGCCTGAGGCGCTGACGGCGCTCAGGCTTCGGCGCGCGAACGCATGAGCCGCCGGTAACGGCGGGTCTGCAGCAGCGCGCCGGCCTGCTGCGCGAGCAACGCGCACAGCGGCGACACCCGTGGGTTGGTCGCCCTGCCCCGGCTCAGCTTGCGCAACTGGAACTTCACCGCGGCCATGTTCGCCAGCGAGGCCAGGGGTTTGTTCCTCCAGGTTATCGGCCGCAACTGCGGCGCCGAGTCCTTGCCGGCGCGCCAGTCGCGCGGCAGGTTCGGCTCGATCGCCAGCGCCGTGCCGATGCCGACCATGTCCACCCCGCTGGCCAGCACCTGCTCGGCCACCGGCCGCCGGCGGATGCCGCCCGTGACCATTACCGGCATCCGCGCCGCCGCGCGGATGTCGCGGGCGAACTCGACGAAGTAGGCCTCGCGGGCCAGGGTCCGCCCGTCGCGCGCTTCGCCCTGCATGGCCGGCGCCTCGTAGCTGCCGCCCGACAGCTCGACCAGGTCGACGCCCAGGCCATCGAGCATCCGTACCACCTCGCGGGCATCGTCGGCGCTGAAGCCGCCGCGCTGGAAATCGGCGGAATTCAGCTTCACCGCCACCGCGAAGCCAGGGGCAACCTCGGCGCGCACCGCCCGGACGATCTCCAGCAGCAGGCGCGCGCGATTCTCCAGGGAGCCGCCCCAGGCGTCGCTGCGGCGGTTGCTCAGCGGCGAGAGGAACTGGCTGAGCAGGTAACCGTGGGCGGCATGGATCTCCACCCCGCTGAAGCCGGCCCGCTCGGCCAGGCCGGCGCTGCGGGCGAACCGCTGGATCACCTCGGCGATCATCGCCTCGTCCATCGCCTTCGGCGTAGCGAAGTGCCTGGACATCCCGCCCAGTTCCAGCGGCACCGCCGAGGGTGCCCAGGCCTGCTGGCCGAGATTGGCCTGCAGCTGCCGGCCGGGATGGTTGATCTGCAACCAGAACTGCGCGCCGGCGGAACGCCCGATGCGCGCCCAGCGGCGGAATTTCTCCAGTTGCGCGTCGTTTTCCAGGACCACCCCGCCGGGGCCGGTCATGGCACGGCTGTCGACCATCACGTTACCGCTGATCACCAGCCCGGCGCCGCCGTCGGCCCAGGCCTGGTAGAGGCGCATCAGGCGTTCGGAGGGGGCCTGCGCGGCATCGGCCATGTTCTCCTCCATGGCGGCCTTGGCGAGGCGATTGGGAATGGTCGAGCCGTTGGGAAGCGTCAGCGTGTCGAACAGGTTCATGGGCCTACCTCATGAGGACAGTGGCCCGACGATAAGATTGAAGTCGACTTCAAGGTCAACGCTTTTTTTGCCGCGCCGCCCGGGCCCTGACCGGGTGCCGGGAGCGCGCCCCCGGCACCCGGCGCGCTCAGCCGCGGATGAAGGCCAGCAGGTCGGCGTTGATCACCTCGGCCTGGGTGGTCGGCATGCCGTGCGGGAACCCCGGATAGATCTTCAGCGTGCCGTTGCGCAGTAGCTTCGCCGAGAGTACGCCGGAATTCTCGTAGGGCACGATCTGGTCGTCGTCGCCATGCATCACCAGCACCGGGATGTCGATGCGCTTCAGGTCATCGCTGAAGTCGGTCTGGGAAAAGGCCACGATCCCATCGTAGTGGGCCTTGGCGCCGCCCATCATGCCCTGCCGCCACCAGTTGCGGACGATCCCTTCCGAGGGCTGCGCCCCGGGACGGTTGTAGCCATAGAACGGGCCGGCGGGAATGTCCTGGTAGAACTGCGCGCGATTGGCCGCGAGCTGCGCCTGGAGATCGTCGAAGACGCTCTTCGGCAGGCCGCCCGGATTGCCCTCGGTCTTCACCATCAGCGGCGGTACCGCGCTGATGATCGCCGCCTTCGGCACCGGGTCGTCGGGATAGCGGGCGATGTAGTGGACAACCTCGCCGCCGCCGGTGGAATGGCCGACATGGATCGCCCCGCGCACCCCGAGGCGCTCGACCACCGCCGCCACGTCGTCGGCGTAGTGGCCCATGTCATGGCCGTCCCAGACCTGGCTGGAGCGACCGTGGCCACGGCGGTCGTGGGCCACTACGCGAAAGCCCTCGGCGAGGAAGAACAGCATCTGCGCATCCCAGTCGTCGGAACTCAGTGGCCAGCCATGATGGAAGTAGATCACCTGGGCGTCGCGCGGCCCCCAGTCCTTGTAGAAGAGTTCGACGCCATCCTTCGTTGTCACGTAACCCATGTCGCTTCTCCCGATCGGTGTGGATGCAGGCAACGGCGCCACCCTGCGGCCGCCGTTCCCTGTGTAGAGTAGAAAGCCGCCTGCGTTGCGCCGCCTGGACGAGGAAAACGCGACCGGCGGTAGCGCCCATGCGGCCTGGCGAACCCGTCGATGGAGGCGAGTTCGTCGCCCGGCCGTGAAACCACCCTAGGCTTGAAGTAGGCTTGAAGGTCAACGCGTTTCGAGGTGCGACATGAAAATCGGCGAACTGGCCAAGCTCACCGGCCTGGCGACATCGCGCATCCGCTTCTACGAGGCCAGCGGCCTGATCCGCTCGCAGCGCAAGGCCAACGGCTACCGCGACTATGCGGCAGACACCGTGTGGATCCTGGAGCTGGTCACCGGCGCCCAGGGCGCCGGCTTCTCCCTGGAGGAGATCGCTCGCCTGCTGCCGAGCGGCGACGGCGCCTGGCAGCACGGCGAGCTGCTCGAAGGCTTGCGCCGCAAGGTGGCCGAGATCGAGGCCCTGCAACGACACCTGGAACAGAACAAGGCGCAATTGCTGGTGGCCATCGAAAGCATCGAGAACAAGCCGGACGGTCTGCAGTGCACGGAAAACACCCAGCGCGTGCTGGAGCGCCTGCGCGAGGAAGGCCCTCCACAGACGGTCGGGCGTCCACGGCAAACCCGCTCGCGGGGAGCCTCTTCCACGCCGGCGGAGCAGCGGCTTTCCGACGCTTGACCTTGAAGTCGACTTGAATCTTAGAGTGACGCCAACCCACCCGGACAGCCTGCCGAAACCGGCTGCCGACGGGATCACTCACCGAGGAAGGTCAACGCAATGACCAAGCGCATCCTGCACGTCGTCACCAACGTCGCCCACTATGCCGATCCGACCCAGCCCACCGTGCTGTGGCTGTCGGAGTTGACCCATGCCTACGAGATCTTCGCCGCTCGGGGCTACCAGCAGCGCCTGGTCAGCCCCCGCGGCGGCGAGTCGCCGCTGGAGCCGCGCGCCCTCGGCTGGCCCCACGCCGACGCCAGCGCCAAGGCCTGGCTGGCCGACGAGACACGCCTGGCGCTGCTGGCCGACACTGCCGCTCCCGAGCAGGTCGACGCGGAGGCGTTCGACGCCATCTATTTCACCGGCGGCCACGGCGTGATGTGGGACTTCCCCGACGACGCCGGGCTGCAGCGCCTGACCCGCGAGATCTACCAGCGCGGCGGCATCGTCTCGTCGGTCTGCCACGGCTATTGCGGCCTGCTCAACACACGCCTGGACGATGGCCGCCTGCTGGTCGCCGGGCGCCGCCTCACCGGCTACTCCTGGATCGAGGAAGTGCTCGCCGGGGTCGCCCGCAAGGTGCCGTACAACGTCGAGGAAGAAATGAAACGACGCGGCGCGCTCTACGAAAGAAGCCTGCTGCCGTTCACCAGCAAGGTGGTGGTCGACGGCCGCCTGGTCACCGGGCAGAACCCGCAGTCAGCCAAGGCCACGGCCGAGCAGGTGGCCGCCCTGCTCGGCTGAACGCACGGCGCGTCAGTCCTGCGCGCGCCTCATCTGGAAGTCGTGGCGCCGCTTGCCGATGAAGAACGATTCTGCATCGTCCCGTCGGCCAGGGGCCGCAGGATCGTCGCAGTGCTGGTCGTGTGGTAGGGATCGAACTCGTCGAAGGGCGACGCGGCGGCCTACGCCAGCGGCTTGAGCATGAGGAAGTTGCGCACGCTGTAGTAACCCTGCGAATCCTGCCAGTCGAGAGCGGCCAGGTTCTGCATGCCGGCCTCCCACGGCTGGTTGTCGAACAGCGCTTCCACCGTGCGCTGGTTGCCGAAGGCACAGAAGAAATGCCGGAACCAGTGCAGGCGCGCGTCCAGCGGCTCGGTGCGGATCGCTCGCTCGATGCTCGGGAACAGCCCGGCCGGCAGCGGCGGCGCCTTGCCTTCGGCGCCGCGCAGGCCGAGGTTGCCGATATGCACCTCGAAACGCCGCTCGCCGATCTCCCAGGTCTCCACCATCACCTGGTCCTCCTCGGCCTGGCCCCAGAGCGCGGAAAGCAGCACGTGGAAAGAGTTGGAGGCGAAGTTACGCAACGCGTCCTGCAAGCCGTCCTCGCCGCTGCCGATGCCGGCGAAGGCTTCCTGCAACTGGCGCTCGTCCTCCAGCAGCACGTCGACATCCAGCCGTCCGGTCTTCTCCCCCGCATACCAGGTGGCGCGGATCGCCGGTAGCCGCCTGGCTGGCGCCACCCATTCGCCGTGCACGACGCAGTCGATCCGGTGGGATTCGAACAGAACAGCCAGATGCTGCGAGACGGAGACCGCTTCCATGGGTTGTCCTTGCATGGTCGAGGGCGCGCCGCCGAGGCGCTGCCCGGAAAGCCCGGCGAGGCCGGGCGAAACGCGGCATAGGGTAGCGCAGATCGGCACTCGCGGCGCGACCTCCCGTTCGGCGCCTGCCCAGGTCGCCGCACGCCAGCCGACTAGACTGGCGGGGTCGCCCCCGCCCATGGAGACCCAGCCATGATCAGCAAGAACACCATCTGCCTCTGGTACGACAGTGCCGCCCTGGAGGCCGCGACCTTCTACGCCGAGACGTTTCCCGACAGCGCCGTGCTGGCTGTCCATCGCGCGCCCGGCGATTACCCTTCCGGCAAGGAGGGCGACGTACTGACGGTGGAGTTCCGGGTGATGGGCATTCCCTGCCTCGGGCTCAACGGCGGCCCGGCCTTCCGCCACAGCGAAGCGTTCTCCTTCCAGGTCGCCACCGACGACCAGGCCGAGACCGACCGCCTGTGGAACGCTATCGTCGACAATGGCGGCGAGGAAAGCGCCTGCGGCTGGTGCCGTGACAAGTGGGGCATCTCCTGGCAGATCACCCCGCGCGTACTCAGCGAAGCCATCGCCAGCCCCGACCGCGCGGCGGCCAGGCGCGCCTTCGAGGCGATGATGACGATGGGCAGGATCGATATCGCCACCATAGAGAAGGCCTTCAAGGGCTGAACGCCCCAACGCCTTGCAAAGGAGTCACGAAATGGATCGATTCACCGGCGGCTGCCTCTGCGGCAAGGTCCGCCTGGTGGCGAGCGGCCGCCCCTACCGGGTCGGGCTCTGCCACTGCCTCGACTGCCGCAAGCACCACGGCGCGCTATTCCACGCTTCGGCGATCTTTCCCGAGGAGGCGGTGAGCATAGAAGGCGAGACCCGCGACTATGCCGGGCGTTTCTTCTGTCCGCAGTGCGGCTCCTCGGTATTCTCGCGCAGCGCCGACGAGATCGAGGTCAGCCTCGGCGCCCTCGACGCTCCCGACCGGTTCCAGCCCACCTACGAACTCTGGACCGTCCGCCGCGAGGGCTGGTTGCCGGCGTTTCCGCTGGCACGGCACTATGAAAGGGATCGCGAAGGCGACGGACGCAGCGAAGAGTGACGTTGTTCCAGCAGGAGAAGAGAGGCAGCATGGACGAACTGCTCGAAGAGCACCTGGAGATCGCCAAGGCGCTCTTCGCGCAGCGCTTGCCGTACTGGTGCGATGTCTTTCTGCGCCCGGCCGACCAGGCTTTCAACGCCTACCTGAATGCCCGCGGCCAGGCCTCCACCTACCTGGTGCTCGAAGGCTTCGATCCGGTCTATGTTCCTCGCGGCTGCGACCTAGACGCCGTGCGCGCGACCGCCAGGGCCAGGGCTCGATTGAGGGAAGCGGGGCTGGGCGAAGACGCGCTGCCCGTACTGCTCTGAGCGCAGGCCGCCAGTATCGCGGAAGCGTCTGCTGGCAATTTCTCCCACCGCACTGTCCGCCAACGGAAGGCTACATGACCCGCCCCTACCTGCTCCGTCTCGCCGCCGGCCTGGCGCTTCTCCTGCCGGCCGCCTGCACGTCCCCTGCCCCGCCAGCACCGAACCTGACCGCGCTGTTCGCCGACGCCCTGCACTGCCGCGTCGACTTCCCCGACGCCCGCGACCGCGCAACCGCCGAGCGCCTGCGCGCCGAGGGCGTCGAAGTGCTGGATCGCGCGCCCGGCGAGACCCTCGACCTGCTCTACCGCTTCGCCACCCCGCTGCGCATCGACGGTAGCCTGGTGAACGCGGTGCGGGTACGCGGCGACAGCGGCGTGCTGGTGATGGCCTACGCCGAGGGCGACCTCGAAGACTTCGCCCGGCGCCAGGGCGCGACGCCGCACCCGGCGGAACGCGCCGCGCTGGATGGTTTCGCCGAGCTGGAGGTGCTCTACAGCCGGCCGCTGTCGCCGCGTCCCGGCCTCGACGAAAGCCCGCCGCGCCTGGTGATCGGCCGCGGGATCGAGGCGGCGGCGCAGGCGTTCCGCTGGGGCTGCCGGAGCTACGACGGTTGAGCAGGCGCTCCGCCAAGTCTGGCACCCGGAACTCGTAGCGGTTTTCGTCGCCTCCGGCGAGGTCAGGGTTGGAGACATGGCCCTCGGGGCAATATGCTGTGGCCATGACACACGCTGTGAGCGACTATCGATGCCAGGGACTGCACTGTTCGAAAAGCCACGCTGGTTGCGCGACCTCCTGCGCTTCCTGCCCCTCAAGAGTCAATTCGTCCTCTCCGGGAACATCCGCGACCTGCAAGCCTGCGAAGTGGTGCTGGGTACGGTCACCGCGCAGAGCTTCAACCAGACCCTCTGCGACGCCCTGCTGGACGCCGGCTACACCCAGGTGCTGGCCTGGGATCCGCTGGCCGGGTTCCGCGTGCTCGGCCGGCCGGGCATCGAGGCGGGGGCCACTCCGCAGGTGCTTCTCGACCTCGGCCTGACCCCGGTGGAGGGCGCCGCGCCGGCCGGCATCGACCTGCTCGGCGCGACCCTGCAACGCCTGGTCAACCGTAGCGGCGAGCCGATCGCCCTGATCGTCGACTTCGCCTCGCGCCTGGCGGTGCGCAACGACGCCCTGAGCGCCGCCGAGCATCAGTTGTTCACCCAGGCCCTGGTGCTCTCCCACCAGGCCCGCAGCCGTCCCGCCGGGGAACAGCGCAAACCGTTCTTCAACAGCGTGCTGTGGGTGGTGGAAAAGGAAGGCGACCTGCCCGACTGGCTGCTGGTGGACAACCCGCGCCTGCGCCATATCCCGGTGTCGAAGCCCGACCAGCCGGCGCGCCGGGCCCTGGCCCCGGCGCTGCTCCGCGGGCTAGGCGGCGCGGGCGTCGCCGAGGAGGCCCTGCAACAGGCCGCCGCAACCTTCGTCGAGAACACCGAAGGCCTGCTACTCCTCGATCTCAACGCCATCGTCCAGTTGGCGCGCGTGGAAGGCCTGGCCATGGAACGCATCGCCGACGCCGTGCGCCGCTACAAGGTCGGCGTCACCGAAGACCCCTGGCTGAAGATCGACCGCCAGCGCATCCGCCAGGCCGACGAGATCGTCCGCCGCCGGGTCAAGGGCCAGCAGCACGCGGTGACCCACATGCTGGACATCGTCAAGCGCGCGATGACCGGGGTCGGCGCCAGCCGCAAGGGCAACCGCCCGCGCGGCGTGGCCTTCCTCGCCGGGCCCACCGGGGTCGGCAAGACCGAGCTGGCGAAGACCGTCACCAGCCTGCTGTTCGGCGACGAGAGCGCCTACATCCGCTTCGACATGTCCGAGTTCAGCGCCGAGCATGCCGACCAGCGCCTGATCGGCGCGCCGCCCGGCTACGTCGGCTACGACGTCGGCGGCGAACTGACCAACGCGATCCGCGAAAAACCCTTCAGCGTGGTGCTCTTCGACGAGATCGAGAAAGCCCACCCCCGGATCCTCGACAAGTTCCTGCAGATCCTCGACGACGGCGTGCTCACCTCCGGGCGCGGCGATCGCGTGTACTTCTCCGAGGCGCTGATCGTGTTCACCTCGAACCTGGGCATCTACCGCCAGGGGGAAAACGGCGAACGGGTCGCCAACGTGCTCCCCGGCGAGCCCTTCGAGGCGGTGCAGGGCAAGGTCCACGGCGAGATCGAGCGCTACTTCAAGCTGGTTCTCAACCGCCCGGAAATCCTCAACCGGATCGGCGAGAACATCATCGTCTTCGACTTCATCCGCGCCGACGTCGCCGAGCAGATCTTCACCCAGATGGTCGACGGCACCTTCGCCGACCTCCGCGAGCAGCGCCTCGTCATCGAACTGGCCGAGGCGCCGCGCCAGGCGCTGCACGACCTCTGCCTGGGCGACCTGTCCAACGGCGGCCGCGGCATCCGCAACCAGCTCGAAGCGCGCCTGCTCAACCCGTTGTCGCGGGCACTGTTCGACCAGGACGCGCAGCCGGGCGAGCGCTTCCTGATCAGCGCCCTGGACGCCGACGGCCTGACCCTGGAACGCCGCTGAGATGGAACTGAGCCTGTCGCGGGTGCATTTCCCGGTGACCACCCTGGGCCCGGGACGGCGCCTGGGCATCTGGTTCCAGGGCTGTAGCATCCGCTGCCCCGGCTGTATCTCCGCCGATACCTGGGGGCCGGGACGGCGGCGCATCGCCCTGGCACGCCTGCTCGCCGACATCCAGCCATGGCTGGAGCAGGCCGAGGGCATCACCGTCTCCGGCGGTGAACCCTTCGAGCAGTTCGCTGCCCTCCTCGCCCTGCTCGGCGAACTGCGCCGGCGCAGCCGCGCCGACATCCTGGTCTACAGCGGCTACCCGCTGGAGCATCTGCACGCGCAACTGGAACAGGCCGCCGGGCTGATCGACGCGCTGATCAGCGACCCCTACCAACAGCACGCCGAACAGAGCCTGGCCCTGCGCGGCAGCGACAACCAGCGCCTGAGCCTGCTCACCGAACTCGGCCGCGCGCGCCTCGGCGGCTACCAGCGGCCACTGCGCGAAGACGACAAGGCCCTCGACCTGATGTTCGACCATGACGGCAGCGTGTGGATGGCCGGCATCCCGCGCCGCGACGACCTGCTGCGGCTACAGGACCTGCTGCGCGACCAGGGCCACCAACTTAGCGTCAGCGCCCACCGGCCGCGCTGAATGGATCGATACCGATGATACGTTTCTGCCCCAACTGCCAGAGCGAACGCTCGCTTTCGGAAATCTTCTGCGAAGGCTCGATCCAGGGCCAGCCCTGCGGCTGGGACCTTTCCGCCGAAGCCATCCATCCCGCCGGCTGGCGACCGCAACCGGTGCTGACCCAGGAAGCCATCGCGCCGCCCGCCAGCGAGCCGCCAACGGCGTCCGCCCCGCTCTGCGCCAACGGCCACCCGCTGCAACCCGGCGACCTGATGTGCCTGGAGTGCGGCGCCGCGCCGGCCGAAGGCCCGCTGCCGATGCAGGCCGAGGCCACGCCGCAGCCCGCCGTCACGGAAACCCTGATCGACGGCTGGCGTCTGCTGCGGCAGATCGCCAGCAGCGACGGCGTGCGCGAGCGCTACCTGGCCGAACACGCGGAAAGCGCCCGCCAGGCGGTGCTCACCCTGTATCGCCCGGGCGCCGAGCCGGACCCGGCGATCTACGACGTGATCCGCCGCCTGCCGCGCGAACACGTACCGGAAATCCTCGCCACCGGCCGCTGGGACGAGCGCGCCTACGAAGTGGTCGAGGAGCTCACCGGCGGCAGCCTCGCCGACCTCGGCACCGTGCTGGAGGACCGCGAGGCGGTGCGCCACGTGGTCCGCGAGCTGGGCCACGCCCTGCACGTGTTCAACGAAGCCGGCCTGCGCCACCGCGACCTGCGCCCGGCCAGCCTGCTGGTGCGCAGCCACGAGCCACTGGACCTGGTGATCAGCGGCTTCGGCTCGGCGCGCCTGTCGGAGTTCGACCTGGATATCGTCTCGCCGCTGGAGACCAGCCGCTACATGGCCCCCGAGGCGATCGCCGGCGGCGTGGCGGCGGCTTCCGACTGGTGGAGCCTGGGCATGATCCTGCTGGAGCAGTTGACCCGCGGCGCCTGCTTCGAAGGAGTCAACGCCAACGCCTTCCTGATCCACGTGCTGGCCAACGGCGTGGCGCTGCCCGACGACCTCGACCCGCAGTTGCACCTGCTGCTGCGCGGCCTGCTTGCACGCGACCGCCACCAGCGCTGGCAGTGGCCGCAGGTACAGGCCTGGCTGAACGGCGAGGCGGTGGACGCGCCGGCCTCGGCGGACAGCGAAAAGGACGACGCCGAAGGCGCCAGCATCGCCCTCGGCGCACGGCGCTTCCGCAAGCCGACGGTCTTCGCCCTGGCCGCGGCCCAGGCCGAGCACTGGGCGGAGGCCCTCGACCACCTGCTGCGCGGGGCGATCGTCACCTGGGCCGAGCACATCGGCCTGTCGCCCAGGCTGCTCGCCGGCCTGCGCCAGGTGGCCCAGCACGAGGGGCTGGAGGACGACTTCCGGCTGATGCTGGCGCTCAAGCTGCTGAACCCGGAAATCCCGCTGATCCAGCGCGGCGAGATCGTCACCCCCGGCTGGCTGCTGGAGCATCCGCTGGAGGGCTACCGGCTGATCAGCGGCTCGGTGCCCGACCTGCTCGAACAGTTGCACACCGAAAGCTGGCTGTCGCGGCTCAAGACCCGCGCCGAGAACGTCCGCCAGCGCGCCCTGCACCAGCACATCGAACTCGCCGAAGAACAGTTGCGCATCTACCTGCTGTCGACCTCGCGGGCGCGCCTCGCCGCGCAGTGGCAGGAGCGCCAGCGCCTCCTGCCGGACACCGAGCACCCCGGCCTGCTGGCCCTGGCCGAGCGCCGGGTGATCGCCGAGGAAGACCTGATCGTCCTGCTCAGCGCCAACATCGGCCAGTTCCGTGCCGCCGAGGCGATCGTCGAGGAAGCCGCCGGCCTGGCCCGCGACGCCGATGTGCACCTGTTCGACGCGGAGACCGCGCGCGGCCTGTTGCAGCACTCGCGGCAGGAGCTGTACCGCCGCGTCGACGAACGCATCAGCGGCTTCGCCCGCAGCGGCGTGCCCAGGGTCGACGAATGGGCCGAGCAGTTCCGCCTGGAGCGGCGCATGCCGTTGGCGAGGGTCCTGGTGCTGCTGGCGATCCCGCCGGAACAGTGGCTGGAACCGCAGAAGCAGCAGTACGTGTCGCAGATCCTCGATTTCTTCGAGAAGAAAGTGGTCGCCGCAGTGATGCGCGGGCCGCTGGTGCGCATGAGCATCGGCAAGAGCACTCCACGCATCGACCTCAACGAACTGGATAGCGCGCGACGCCCCGCCGCCGCTCTGCTCGACCACCTGCTGCAACGCAACGCCCGCGCGGTGAGCCTCGACCCGGACAGCTTCCTCGCCAACCCGCAACTGGAAGTGCGGCTCAACGCGCTGTCCCGGCAAAGCTCGCTGTACAAGCGTGACACCGGCATCGACGGCCTCTACCTGGGCTTCCCCTTCCTGCTCAACCGCGACCCGCGCGGCACCACCCGCACGCGCATCGTGCCGCTGCTGCTGTGGCCGCTGAAGCTGCAACTGGAAGTCGGCAGCCGCGGCCAGGTGGCGCTGGCCTTCGACGGCGAGCGCGAGGAAGTGCGCCTCAACCCGGCCCTGGAAAGCCTGCTCGGCCCCGAGCCGTGCAAGCGCTGGCGCAAGGTCGCCGACGAATTGCTCGGCCGCTCCGCGCTGCGCGCCGCCGATGTGATGGATGCCTTCGGCCTGCTCGCCACGCCGCGTGCTAGGGTGCTGGAAGGATTGCCACCGAGTTCCACCGAGGTCACGCCCTACCAGGACCAACTGGCCTGCGCCGCGGTGCTGTTCCACGTCACCTTCATGGGCCAGGCGATCGGCGAGGACCTGCGCCAGCTGAAGAGCCTGCCGCCCTCCGGCACCGGCCTGGAGACCGCGCTGCGCCTGCGCGAGAACGGCGAGCCGGAAGCCCGCGAGAGCCCGCCGGAGTTGCAGCGCTACTTCACCGTGGCCAGCGACCCGTCCCAGGAGGCCGCCGTGCTGCAGGCCCGGCAGAGCCCGGGGCTGCTGGTGGAGGGCCCGCCCGGCACCGGCAAGAGCCAGACCATCGTCAACATGGTCGCCGACGCCATCGGCCGCCAGCGCAGCCTGCTGATCGTCTGCCAGAAGCACGCCGCCCTGGAAGTGGTGCACAAGCGCCTGGTGGCCGAGGGCCTGGGCCAGCGCATCGTCATGCTCAACGACGTCAACCGCGACCGCGAACCGGTGATCCGCAACATCCGCGAGCAGCTCGAAGCGCTGTTCGCCGAAGCCGGCGGCGCCCAGGGCTGGGAGCGCCAGCGCGAGCGCCTGGCGGCGCGTATCGAGGCGCTGGAAGGCGAACTGGACCGCTACCACCAGAGCCTGCACCGCGTGGACGAGGCCACCGGGCTGAGCTACCGGCGCCTGCTCGGCGAACTGATCGAGCTGGAGAAAGGCTCGCCGCCGCTGGACTTCCCGGCCCTGCGCCAGCGCCTGGCGGCGCTGGACATCGGCAGCCTGGCGCGCCTGGAGGAAAACTGCGCGCCGCTGGTCCGCCTCTGGCTACCGGCCCGCTACGAAGGCAGCCCGCTGGCGCAACTGCGCGCCTTCGCCACCGACCAGGCCACCCTGCACGCCTTCGCCGACAGCCTGCGCGCCTTCGGCGAAGCGGAGAACGCCCGGCAGAAAGCCCTCGACGAACACCCGGCGAGCTTCGAGGTCGACGACCCGACGCCCTACCGCGCCTGGCTGGCAAGCCAGGTGGGTACCCTGCTGAATTTGCGCGAGGAGCAGCGCCAGCGCCTGGCCCACTGGCTGCCGCTGTTCCGCGACGCCACGCCAGGGCAGCCGAGCCGTGGCGACGGCCTGTTGGCGGAGGCCGAGCAGATCGAACGGCAACTGCGCCAGCTCGACCTCGAACGGCATGCGCCGCTGCTTTCGCCGGCTCTCGCCATGCTCGAAGAGAACAACCTCGAACGCTTCCAGGCCCACGCCCGCCAGGTGCTCGAGGCACGCACCTGGCTGGCCCGGCTCAACCCGCTGCGCCTGCTGCGGCGCGGCCGCCTGCGGCGCTTCCTGCGCGAGCACGGCGAGGCCGACGACGACAGCCGCCTGGCCGCCCTCCTCGGCGCCTGCGACCTGGAGCGCCAGTGGCGGCCGCTGCGCCGGCAACTGGCGGCGCTGCAACAGAGCCTGGGGCTGGCGACAGTCACCACCGATGCCGGTCCGGAACTGACCGGCCTGGCCGGCAGCGCCAGCCAGCAACTGCGCGAGATCCAGACCCTGGCTCGCGGCCTGGCCCAAGCGCCGCGCGCCGAGCAGCTCGACGCGGTGATCCTCACCGGCGAGAAACAGCGCTTCGAAGCGCTGCTCGGCGACCTCGACGCCGCGCTGATCCGCCAGGCCGCACGCCAGCTCAGCCTGGACAAACTGAAGGTGCTCGCCGACTGGCTCGGCGACGAACTGCTGGAACAGCTGCACCGCGCCATCGCCGGCAACCAGAGCAACCTGCCGGCCCTCGGCCGCCTGCGCGAGGCGCTACCGCAACTGGTCGCCTACCAGCGCTTCCGTGGCCGCGCCGGCCAGCTCGAAGCCACCGACCTGGAATTCCTGGCCCTGCTGCGCCAGCGCCAGGAACGACTCGACGCGATTCCCGCCGAAGCACTCGAAGCCACGGTGCGCCGCATGCTCAACCGCGAAGCGCGGCTGGGCTGGAAGCAGCGCCTGGAACAAGACAATCCGGAACTGCTGTTCAGCCAGGACGAAGCCAGGGCCAGGGTCGCCAGCCTCGCCGAAGCCGACGTGCAGATGCGCGCGCTGAACCGCGAACTGCTCGGCAAGGGCATCGACGCCGCGCGCCTGGGCAGCCGCAAGCAGTGGGAAGACGTCACCCGCCTGACCGGCAAGCGCTCGCGGCGCCTGCGCGAGTTCATCGAGCTGGGCGCCGAACTCGGCCTGATGAGCCTGCGCCCGGTCTGGCTGATGAACCCCGACCTGGCCAGCCGCGTGCTGCCGCTCAAGGCCGGGCTGTTCGACATGGTGATCTACGACGAAGCCTCGCAGATGCCGGTGGAGTTCGCCCTGCCGACCCTCTATCGCGGGCGGGTCACGGTGGTTAGCGGCGACGAGAAGCAGATGCCGCCGACCGCGTTCTTCTCCAGCCGCGTGGAAAGCGACGAGGCCGAGCTGTTCGACGGCGAAGCGCCCGACGAGGACGCCGACGAGGAGCAGCGCGAAGCCTACGAGGACACCTGGAACCGCCGCGAGATCAAGGACTGCCCGGACCTCCTGCAACTGGCGCGCAACGCTCTGCCCAGCACCACCTTGCAGATCCACTACCGCTCGGCCTACCGCGAGCTGATCGGCTTTTCCAACGCCTCGTTCTACGGCAACCGCCTGAGCGTGCCGGTACGCCATCCGCAGGCCAACATACTGCGCATCAAGCCGCTGGAACTGATCCAGGTGAACGGCCTGTACCAGAACCAGAGCAACGAGCGCGAGGCCGAGCGAGTCGTCGACTACCTCGCCGAACTCTGGCGCCAACCCTACGCGGCGCGGCCGTCGGTGGGCGTGGTCACCTTCAACCGCAAGCAAGCCGACCTCATCGAGGAGCGCCTGGAACTGCGCGCCGAGCAGGACGAGGCGTTCCGCGCCGCCTACAGCGAGGAGCGCGAGCGCAGCGAAGACGGCGAGGACATGGGCGTGTTCGTGAAGAACGTGGAGAACGTGCAGGGCGACGAGCGCGACGTGATCGTCTTCTCCTCCACCTTCGGCCGCAACGGCCAGGGCAGCTTCCGGCGCAACTTCGGCGTGCTCGGGCAGACCGGCGGCGAGCGCCGCCTCAACGTGGCGGTGACCCGCGCGCGGCGCAAGGTGGTGATGATCACCTCGATGCCGATCGGCGACATCTCCGACATGCTCGGCACCCAGCGCTCGCCGAGCAGCCCGCGCGACTACCTGCAAGGCTACCTGGAATACGCCCGCGCACTGTCCGCCGGCGAGTTCGCCGGTACCGGCCAACTGCTCGAGCGCCTGCACACCGACCGCAGCGACCAACGCCGCCAGCCCTACCAGCGGCACGACGGCTTCAGCGAGATCGTCGGCGAGTACATTCGCTCGCTGGGCTGGTCCGCCGCGCACGCCAGCGAAGGCGACGCCTTCGGCCTCGACTTCGCCATCGAGAACCCGGCCACCGGCCTCTACGCCATCGGCATCGAATGCGACGCCCCCTGCCACCCGCTGCTGGAACGCGCCCGCGCCCGGGAAATCTGGCGACCCTCGGTGCTGCGACGGGCGATCCCGCACCTCCACCGGGTTTCCTCCCAGGGCTGGTACCACGACGGCGACAACGAACGCGCACGGCTGCGCGCCGCCATCGAGAAGGCCCTGGCGCCCAGCGCGGAAACCCATCCCACGGCAGCAGCGGAGGCCTCCCAATGAGCGGACCGAAAGTTGTAAGAATCGTCACCCGGGAAGAAGCCATCGCCACCTGCGAGCGCGACCTGCAACGCCTGGACAAGGCCCTCGCGCGCTGGGAAAACCAGGCCAGCCGGCTCGCCCAGCTCAGCGACGCCGAGCGCGCCGCCGCCCACGCCCGCCGCGCCAGCCTGCACGCCCTGCTCGAACAGGAACGCTGGCTGGACGTGCAACTACAGGTGAAGATCGAAAGCGAATTCCTCAAGCGCGACCTCGCCGAACGCGAAGAGCGCGCCATCCGCCAGGCCGCGGAAACGCGCCAGCAACACCGCCGCCTCCAGGAAAACGCCAGCGCCCTGTTCCAGGCCCTCGACGCCAGGCCCGATGCCGCCAGCGCGACACTCCGGCAAACCCTGCAAGCGCTGGCCGACGGCGCCCTCCGCGACGACGCGGAAGCCCTGCTCGCCCAAGGCTTCGCCGCCCTCGCCAGCGCCCCCGCCGAGGAACGCCTCAGCGCAGCCCAGCACGAACTCGCCCAGCGCCTGAAGACCGACGAAACGCCCATCACCCTGGAACAGTGGCGCGCCCGCCAGCAACAGGACGCCCCGCGCGAACAGCGCCTGGCGCGCATCGACCGGCACATCGCCGAACTGCAACTGCTGCAAGGCGAGGCCAGCGCCCAAGCGTTCCTCGAGCGACTGGCCCGCGCCGAAGCCGAACAGCGCCCGGAGCGCCGCAACCTGCTGCTCGACAGCCTGGTCCTCGACCTCGCCCAGGCCGCCCGCGAACACCAGCAGCAACGCCAGCGCCTGGAACACCTGCAAGACCTCGCCAGCGAAGTCGCCGCCCTGGGCGCCGCCGAACACGCCGAACTGCTCCAGCGCGCCGCCGCCTGCCAGCCCGACAGCGATCCGCAGCAACTCGCCGAACTCACCGAGCGATGCAACGCCATCCTCACCGCCCACCTCCAGCAACAGGCCGCCCTCGCCCGCCGCCAAGCCGTGCTCCAGGGCCTCGCCAGCCTCGGCTACGAAGTCCGCGAAGGCATGGCCACCGCCTGGGCGCAGACCGGCAGGGTCGTCCTGCGCAAACCCGCCACCCCCGGCTACGGCCTGGAAGTCGGCGGCAAGGCCGACAACGGCCGCCTGCAACTGCGCGCCGTCGCCCTCAACGCCAACCGCGACAGCCAGCGCGACCGCGACATCGAAACCCTCTGGTGCGGCGAATTCCAACGCCTCCAGGCCCTGCTCGCCGCCCAGGGCGGCGAACTCAGCGTGGAACGCGCGCTGGGAGTGGGAGAAGTGGCGTTGAAGGAGATTGGCGAGGAGGAGCAGCGGGAGATGGGGGTGGCGCGGCAGAGGGGGTTGTGAGGGGGGCCGGCTGGCGCCGCGGCAAGGCATTCGATCCGGGCAGTCCATCGCTTGACCCCTGGATGTAGTGGTCAACCCATCCCGGACAGTGGGTTGAGTTTTTCTTCGGCCACTGCAGGTGGTAACCCGTCGTTGAATTGATGCGGCCTGATCCAGTTGTAGCGGTGCATCAAGTAATGACTGATGTCCCGTTGGGCCTCCTGCGCCGTCAGGGGTGGATTCAATCGGCCGGCCGTCGCAACACTGGGTTGCTGAATAGATGTTAGATAGTCGTTCAGTACCTCGGCAGGTGTTTTCCAGCCGAGCGTTTTCCTGGGTCTAGTGTTCAGCGTATGGGCTACGGCTTGGATCTCTTGGTAACTCCAACGAGACAGGTCGGTGCCTTTCGGGAAATATTGCCGTAGAAGACCGTTTGTATTCTCGTTCGTACCGCGCTGCCATGGACTGTGAGGGTCGGCAAAGAAGACTTTTACTCCAGACTCAATGGTAAAGCGGACGTGATCCGATAACTCCTTTCCACGATCCCAAGTCAATGATCGCCACAGCTGAACGGGTAAGCCAGTCACGGCCCTCTTCAATGCATTGGTCATGGTGACAGCACCGTAGCCAGCAAGAGCGGGACCGTTCTTCGTCCGGGGAGTCAGCCCGTAACCTTCCTCGCGAGGCAGATGAACGAGCATGGTAAATCGGCTTGAGCGCTCGACCAGCGTCCCGATGGCGGATCGGTTCAGGCCAATGATCAGATCACCCTCCCAATGCCCTGGTAAGGCACGATCCTCCACCTCAGCAGGACGGCTGGAAATCATGACATCCTCGCTGACATGTGCCCATGCTTTGGCCTGCGCCCTGGCTCTTGGTACGCGCAACGGCCGCCCAGTACGCAGGCAACTCACCAGTTCATGCTTGAGAGCGCCTCGCCCTTGAATGTAGAGAGCCTGATATATGGCTTCGTGAGAAATACGCATGGACTTGTCATCCGGGAAGTCGATTTGCAGCCGGTTGGCAATCTGTTCGGGTGACCAACCATTGACCCATTTACGGTCACCACGATGTGGTTTATTTCGTCCCTTGAATGGTGCCTGTAGAGGACCGGCAATCTCACGGCCATTAGCGTTATGAACCTTGCCTTCCAAGCGCTCTTGCACGTAATGGCGCAGTTGCGGGTTGGTCACCAATCTCGCCGGCTTCGGTCTCTTGGCAACCAATTCAGCCTTCCACTGCGCGACTGAAGCGCGATACTCGAGCTGGCCGCTACGAGTTGCTGCGTTACGAGTCAGCTCCCGTGAAATGGTCGACGGACTTCGTCCAAGACGGCGAGCAATCTCACGCACACCAACACTTTGCGCCCGGAGCAGCCCGATCTCTTCTCGCTCAGCGAACGACAAGTACCTTCCTGATATGTGGTTCGACATGAATAATGGCATTCCGCCGCGATGACGGAACCAGCGTGTGCCTACCGCTGACGATACGCTAATAGCCTCTGCCGCCCTTTCGCTTGTGATCCCGGTTGCGATCTGTTCCCAAAATAGCCGCTCGATCTCTCGGCGAAGTGACGGGGCACCTGGCGAGCGCATTGCCCCTCGCCCCGTCAACTCCTGCATCCACCCTGCAGGTCGCCCCATAAACACCTCCACGATCAAAGGTGTTGCAACGACCGGTTGAATCCACCCTGGCTGCCCTGGTCTGAATGGAACAGCACCTGCTGTGGCTTGCCGCGCTGTTCGTAGGCCATGTTCAGGGCCTTGATCACCAGTTCGGCATCCGGCTTGGCCGAGAACGCCCAGCCGATCACCCGCCGGGTATGCAGATCCAGCACCGCGGCCAGGTAGTGCCAACGGCCTTGCGCCCAGACGTAGGTGATGTCGCCACACCACACCTGATTGGGATGCTCGGTCGCGAATTCGCGGTTCAGCCGATTCGGGATATCCGGCCGCTCAACCGTGGCCTGTTTGTAGGCGTGCGAGCCCGGTTGCTTGCTGACCAGGCCCAGCTCACGCATCAACCTACGCACTCGGAAACGGCCGATGGTCACGCCCTCTTCGCGCAGCATGCCCAGAATGCTGCGGCTGCCGGCCGAGCCCCGACTCTGGCTGAACAACTGGTTGACCTGGCTGCGTAGCGCCACGCGGCGAGCATCGACACGCCGCCGTCGAAGACGGTGGACGTAGTAGCAAGACCGCGCCACATCGAAAGCTGAACAGACCACTTCCACCGATTCCTGCTCACTCAACTGGTCTATCAGCGCGTACGATCGAGTTCGTCCGACATCAAGAGAGCGGTAGCCTTTTTTAGGATCGCTTTCTCCCGCTCCAGCCGGTTGATCCGGGCCTCCAGTTCCTGGATCTTCTGCTGTTCGGGCGTCAGCGCCTTGCTCTTCGGGATCACGCCTTGGCGTTCCGCCTGGAGCTGTTTCACCCAACGGCGCAAGGCCGAATCCACCACCCCCAGCGAACGGCAGGCCTCGATATGGCTGTAGCCCTGGTCCAGCACCAGGGCGGCGGCCTCTCGCTTGAACTCGGCGGAAAATGTACGTCATTGCTTGCTCATCAGACACCTCTCTCAGGGCGAGGATTCTCGCCTAAATCGGTGTCCGGGATCAGTAGACCACTACAAGGCATCCACAGAGAACCAACGAATCAAATACGAGTAACAATAAGCACATTGAAAATCTGCCGATCGCCCACATCGGCAGATTTCTTCATACATTTTTTAATCGCCTACCACGCCCCCACACGCAAGAAAAATTGCTAGACTTCTCTTTTGATGCCTTTTCACACACAACATTGAAAACAATCCCCGCAATTTTATTTGCCAGAAGCGGAGGCACCGCATTACCTACCTGCTGAAATTGCTGAGTTCTATTTCCCTGGAAAAAGTAGTTATCGGGAAAAGTTTGTATCCTAGCGGCTTCACGGACAGTCAGGCTACGGCACTGTTTTGGATCATAATGGATAAAATAGTGCCCATCTTTTGAAATGTGACTAGTGATGGTTGTGGCAGGCTGATTCGCCAGTTGAACTCGAAACCTGTCGCTGAACTTTCCAGTTTCCCAGTTCTTGTGTGCCGGAGCCAACCCCTTCAGAGAAAACTGCTGATGCCCTTTAGGAGATACCCCATGAGCTCGGGCAAACAGACTTGCAAATATATAGCGACGTAGATCCGAAGGCATATGTCCACGCGCATCATGGTTCAGCCAATAGTCCAAGTCGTCATCCAGATACCACTCATCCAAAGAAGAAAGGCCCGTCCTTCCATCTTTTCCGACTCGGGCAACCCGGATATCTCCAACATCAATCGAAGCGGACAGTAGACCGCTTCTGACAATATCCATCTCTGAAGCCAGTTTCGGATCAGCTCTCTCATCGAGTTCTGATCTCAGCTCGTCCAGCTGATCTGCAACCACTCGGTACCAGGCTTCATTTCCATCGCGCTGCCGGGTCAGTCGGCTACGCAGCATCGGGAGGTCGCCCAGAACCTGTTTGACCACTACCTTCTCCTCCGCCTTTGCCAGCAGCGCATGGGATGGAATGCTGCCCTCCTCATCCAGAGCTATGCCGAGGAGAATCACTCGATGCCTAGCTTGAGGAATGCCGTGCTCCTCTGCCCTGATGACGAAAGCATGAGGATCTACCTGCTCGACATCATCCCCTGGACCATAGGTTTGCCCGCTCACGAGCGAACAGATGCGGTACTTGATGCCGGGCTCGGCATCTCCGAGAGCCTTGTTGGGATCTGAGAGATCTTTCAGTATCTGGGAGAAGATTCTCTCCCCTCCCACTTTGGACGAAAGAATACCCTTCACATTCTCCATGACGAAGACTGCAGGCTTTCTCTCCTTGATGATTCTCAGATATTCCTTGTAGAGGAAATGGCGATCATCCTCTTCGGCACTATAGTTTGCCTTTGCCTGATTACGCGCACGGCCGACAACCGAATAGGCTTGGCAGGGCGGACCACCTATCAGTACCCAGGGTCGACTGCTGTCAAGCCGTACATCGAGGATCTCATCAAGCTCTCGATCTCCCTCCTTCGTGCCAAGCGTTATGCATCGTGCCTCTGCCTCTGCCTCTTTCCACTCGGCTTCGCTCGCATCCGAGTAGGGCCGGTCCGTAGTACCGTTGCAAAAACTGTAGTAGTCGATCAGCCGCTTCGGATTCTTTGTTTTCAGAAGACGGTAGAATGCCCTCAGTCTGAGGGTTTGCCATGCCGCAAGATCCTTTTCGGCAGACACGACGATCTCGAACTGCTTGCCATCCCCAGAAGCCGAAAACCCCTCACCCAACCCCCCCGGCCCTGCGAAGAGATCGACGACCTGAATCGGCCTGGGAAGCACTGCCACAGCATCAATAGCTGTATGCTCCCTGAAAATCATGTTCATCTGGATTTCTGTCATGGATGTAGTCAGCAAAGAAGTCAGGTCTCGCATGATGGCCGGGATTCGCGGTAGCGACACGTTGCCGGAAATGAAGGTTCGGCGACTGTTGCATAGGCACGGCTTCAGGTATCGCTTGCATCCGCGGGAGCTTCCGGGCAGACCCGATGTGGTTCTCCCCCGCTACCGCGTCTGCATATTCATTCACGGGTGTTTCTGGCACAGGCATCCAGGGTGTAGGTATACCACTACCCCGTCCACTCGAGAGGACTTCTGGCGTCTGAAATTCGAGCAGAACGTGAAACGGGATCTCAGAAACCGGAACGAGCTGTTGCAACTTGGATGGCGCGTCATCGAGCTCTGGGAATGTGGAACACGCCGTCCGGAAACGGACATGCACTGGTTGCTGGAAACGATCCCGGATTGTAATCAAAAATTCGTGGCCTGGCCCGAGTTTCCCGATACTGCCCCTTCCTGACAGAGGCGGCTCGCGCGGGCTTTAGTATTCGATTTCCAGTCGCTCCAGCAGATATTTCAGCGCGCCCTTCTCCCCCTTCGAGAGGCTGGTGAGACGCCCAGCCGCAAGCTTCTTGAGCGCATCCATGTTCTTGGGCGAAGCAGCCCCGCTCTGTCGGGCCTGCTCCATGATCTCGACTGCTCTGTCAGCCAGACCGAAAAGGGCAATATCGAAATCGATCTCCTGATTCCTGATCGCTTCTCGCTGCCCCTGCCTTGTTTCGTCTGCGTATTCCTGCAGAGAAACCCCATACTGCTTCACGGCGGAGCCGGGTAACCCCACCCTCCCCTTGACATACTGCGCCCAGCAGAACTCCCGCTTGGCGAACTCGGATACGTTTCGCACGCTTTCCGGAGGCGACTTGAGAATTTCGGACACTCTCCAGGCCTCCACGAACATCCAGTCCAGGAGAGTCCGAGGAACCTCTTGCTCCCGCCAGATCCTGTCCAGATCGATCTGAAGCTCTGCAGCCCGAAACCCCTCGGCACATGCCGCAATCGTGTAGGTAACTATCTGGGCCTTGTAGCCACGGTCACTGCGATACCATTCCGATTTCTGCACAATCTCATCGAGCCGGAGAAAAAGCAGAGCCTTGGCCACGGCCCGGCGAAACCACGTCTCTGTGATCTTCGAAGCATCATCGAGCCCAGCAAGCACTGATGTAAACCTGCTGAAGCATTTCTGAGCCCCTTCACTGACATGATGGGGCTTGCCTTCAAAAGCCAACTCGTATTTGGCCAAGTCGGTCTTGGTCAGTAGCTGGGATTTCGGATAGGTCAGTTCCAGCCTGCTGCGCTCGGCCTTCGACTTGTAGGCAAAGAGATTCTTGTACTGCCCCCGGGCACGCTCGTAGAACCATTTGCTGCTGTGCAGGGCTCCTGCCCTCTGTGGCACAGATACGTCCTTGGAGAGACGCTCGATCCTGATCTGAACCGGGCTGTTGGAGGCCAGGTCGGCAAGGGAAACCTTGTTCTGGGTGTTCGCATATTCGGAGATGCAGGGAACCACCTCCTCGAGACGCCCCTCATCGACAACCGACAGTTTGACCTGAACGTACACCTGATCGAGATCCCGCCCCAGCCCATCTCTGGCGTATAGCAGGGAGGCTGTAGTCTGGCCACCATTGACGATCTGGAAATCCCTGATATGGGAGATGGCCGGCCCACCTTCTTCCAGTCTACGGATATCGACCGATGAAGCCGTGGCAGTGATTCCGTTGTTGTAGGCGAAGAACATTCCGGGTTCTTCGGCAATGGTTCGCAGAATGCCCTTGTTGACACTGGTTCTCGCCTGCAGATAACTCCTGACATTCTGCTCCAGCAGGCGATTGCCGAAAGCTGCAAATACCTTCGCCAATGCGCTGCCAGACATGGCAAATAGATAACTCTGATAGCTCTCAGCTCCGGTCGATACAGGCAGACATTCGATCGCCCCACCGAAGTCCTCATCGAAGTCAATCTCGACCGGCTCGCCACCGACGGACGAGATTCTTGCATAGCGCTCGAGATCCAAGACGTTGACGTGCAATGTCACCGAACCGACATCCCGGGTCTCGAAGAGACTTTTGCGGACACGGAGATGACAGTTGGTGAAGAGAATGACGCGCAGGCGCCTGATTCTGCTGCCGTACTGCTGAATCAGTGCAGCAAGCTGATATGCAGGGCTGGCCTCCTCCAGACTGGCCAGGAACTTCTGGCTCATGGCCGCCTTGAAGAACCGCTCGACACCATCGACGGCCCTGTCCACATCCCGGCTGTTGACGGCAGGCATATCCGCCTCCTGCCGATAGTCGCAGACTGCGAGATAGAGATCGCCGGCCTCGGAGCTGTCATCACTGAGCATACCCAGTGCGTACCCATCGACACGGTATCCTCCAGAACCTTCCTTCAGCACCGGACAATAGTCCATGTCCGGTGTATCCCCATTTTCTGCAGCCAGAGTCGAATAGATCCGGAAGAACTCGGTGATCTGCAATTCGTGACCGGCAACGCTGCCTACACGCACCTCCTCGAGCAGCTCTTCGTACTCATCCTGGAGATCAGCCATTGATGAACATCTCCAGTTCCATCTGATCTATCCGGTAGTCGTCTATGGCTTCGCAAGCGATGTCGTACTTCACTCGAACGATCCCGTCAGGAACGGTAGAAGGGACTAGCCGCGGAAACCCCTCGGCAACACGATAGACCCGTACGGCGTCCAGGTTGAACGCTTCACTGACATAGCCGGCGTCATGCTGATATCCAACGAGGAACAACTTCCGCTGGAACTCCATCAGACCAGAATGGGTACCAGAAAGCCGGAAGGATATGTCCGCCACGAGCGACGCCAGACTGACTCCACTTTCCGAAACGGTGAATCGGTGCAGAGCAACGCAGAGCTCTCGTCCATCACCGTCAAGCTGTTCCAGCGAGGACACCCTGATCATGAACGGCTGGGTCGAAAGCTGCGACTTGACTTCTATACGAACGTTGTTGAGGCCGATATCGTTGGTATCACCATCCGGCCCTCGCCACCCGCGGGTGACCACCTCTGGAGCAACCTCACAAACGTCGATCAACCACTTCACCAGACAGAGCTCACCGAGCAGGCCGAGCCGCTCCCTGAACGACATTTCCCGCGATCGCCCTCGGCGCAGCAGGTCTGCCCAGCGATTCAGCCGTACGGCGAATATGTTCGCGGCTCCGGCAGGGCTTTCCGATCGCGAAGAGGCATCCGCGAGGTCGGCACACATGATCGAAAAGAGATCCTTCAACTGATGGTCTGTCAGGCAGAGCACAAGACGGTGCCCCCCGTCGATCTCGCAGTGACGAACGGCCACATTCTCGAACTCCGGCAAGTTCGAGCCATTCAGCTCCGATGCGCTGGACTCCAGAATGAATTCTCGCTCGCCTGCACTGGAGTAGCTGATGAACAGATCGAGGAGATGATCCGGACAAACCCTGAAGCGCCCGGCGCCTCGGCCGAGATGTGCGATCTCGTCCCACTTGGCAATGAAGTCATTCGTCACCATCAAGATCCTCGTCCGACTCTGCCTCCTGACGTTGCCGCTCCATCATCTGAGCCAGACGCTTGGTCACCGCATATTCGCGCGGCTGTGGAGCCACACCCGTGTCTGGAAATGCCAGACTGATCGACACGACAGGCCTGCCAGCCTCGAAGTCGAGCTTCTTGCTCTTCTCGTCGGATTTCTTCAGCCTGAAATCCAGCAGATGTATCAACAGGAGAGGCCGTGTTCTGGCCATCAGGTACTGCATCTCTGGGCTGAAATCCGGAAATTCGCTCTCTATTTTTGCAATCTGCTCACGCAGTTCCTCTCTTTCGCCATACTGAAGGTCGGTTCTTGCAGCATCTGCGACAACGTTCTTTGCCGTTATCTTCACGACATTGGGGTCATCCGATTTGGAAACCCCGGAATGTCGTACTCGACAGTAGATATTCTTCCCCTCCCCTCGCCCGAACGGAAAATCTATTCCCGGCTCACCAGTTCGCCGGAACGGGATCGCAATGTCCCATAGTGCCAGTTCGCCGCTGGCACGATCAGCAATGTAGTCCGATGTGAGACTTCGGCCTTCGTATCCCAAAGCAAAATGCAGTTGCGGAAGCTTGAACTCTCGAAGCAGCTCCTGAACCAGAGCAACGCCAACGCCCTTCCAGACCAGAGCTCCATCATCTGACACCTCATGCTCAACCCAGCCTGTTCCAAGCTTCTCCACGAGGGACGTCACGGCAGCGAAATGCTCAGCATTGATGCTCCCGTCGTTGAACAGCTCGAACGCCTGAAGATGCTTGGTGGAAAGATCCACTGCCATCAGCACAGGCTTGGCGGCCCGCATCTTGTTCGCGGCGGTAATGGCTATACCTGTTGGACTTTGGCGGACCTTGAGACCGAACTCGTTAGGCGTGATCCCCATCCGCTCCATGCGAACAAGGTCCTCCCGCAGCTCTTCAACCGCGTTGCTTACCTCACGAAAGTCCCCCAGCATCTCGCCGGTAGCATGGATCCGACACAGTCGCTCATAGCCCGGCCGATAGCCGAACCAGCGCCCCATCTGCAGCAGTGTGTCAGCAGCACCGACATTCCTCAGTACGTACGATACCGCCAACCCCTCGAGAGTCAGTCCACGGGCCAGGGCCAGACCACCGACTGCAATCACATGCATGCCTGACTCGGGGGCTTTCGTATAGTCCAGACCACCGCCCTGCATGTTTACCAGCCGGACCTCGACAGGTGCCAGGCCACGCCGCAAGGCACCACGAACATCGTCCCAGTCGAAATCGCAGTGCTCCGCATATTCCTTTTCCCAGATCTCGTGCAGCCTTAAAAGCAGCCGCGAACTACCCCAGGAGCTGCTGGATGCCCAGGCATCAACAGCAGCCTTCAGATCCTGCAGCAGCAGGTAGATGAGATCGTGGATCTGGCGCTGAATGGCATTGAATCTGCTGACATTCACCAGCATCGATGAATGCCTGCGGCTCTCGCCGGCAAGAACCCGAATGGACCTGAATACAGTGAATTCGAGAACTGCATCCTCGAGACTTTCCGGCAGTTCACTGACCGGATCTCCGGACTTGTGGCTCAGTGGAAGCAGATCAAGGTAGTCGCCTGGTATTTCGCGGATGCAAGCCTCGAACAGCTCTCCGCCGTCGGAAAAGAGCTTCTCGGCGCCGATATAGTTTCCTGGCGGCTCAAGAGACTTGATGAAGTGCTCCGGAAAAAGGTCATCCTTGAGCATGCTGTCTTCGGTATCCGGATCGATGAAGATGTTGGCAAATGGCGTAGCCGTATAGCCAACGTAGGAAGAGCGCCGCGAACAGCTCAGCAATTCACGTATCCGAGCGTTGATGCGCGTGGTAACACCCGGATCCTTTGCGGTATTGACCGATGCATTGTCCGCTTCGTCATCGATCAGCAACATCGGCCCCTCGAGTTGCCCGTCCTGACGAAGCCCTCTCAACCAGTCGGCAAGACGAGCCAGAACCTTCTCGTTCTTCTTGGTAACAAACAGTATTGGATCAGCAAAATTGCCCTCTGTGGCACCGACACTTTTCGCCGTTTTCACACTGAAGTCAGCACTCTGCGTAGTCCCACAGAAGGGATGCCTTATCTCCCCTCCCTCCCCCTCAAGCCCCTTGAGAACATAGGAGACCGGATATATTTCCGAAACAAAATTGTCTCCGAGGGATGATTTTCCGACAAAAGTCTGATCCAGCCTGACCTGAGTCTGATATCTCAGTGAATTGGTCAGCCCAGCGAGAACCACGATTACCCGATAACCTGCATCTGCCGCCTTGGCAATCAACGCGGAATAGTTCGTGGTCTTTCCCGACTGCACATGCCCCATGACCAGACCTCGGCGCCGCCAAGAGTCGCCCTCAAGAGGGTCACCCAGATATCCCAGAATCTCGTCGGTAACCTTGTCGACGGACTGGACGACCTGAACAGGCAGGATCGAATGATCCAGCCAGTACTTCTGCAGCCTGCGCCAGTAGTAGAAGTCGACTTCTCCCTTCCGCCCGGGGTACCACTCCTGGAAATCGGTCTTGAGAACGTGACCCTCCCCCTGCTGGGTACCATATATCGTTTCCAGATGCCTGATCAGGCGACTCGCCAGCTCTTCATCAAGAATACTTGCAAGAGCAGAAACTTCCTTCACATGTGTGTCCAGAAACCCCTGAGGTACTGGAAACCGCCCCTGAATCCGTCTGTCTATCTCCACTCGCAGAAAGCTCAAGCTAGCATCAAAGTCCATTCGACATCCCCCACTTCCTGGCCGTATTTTTACGAACATAGCTTTCCGTATAGGTCCATTGGCTTGCAAATGGCTCCATTACGGCAATGAACTTCAGAAAGCCCTCGATCTCCGGGGCACCATCACAGTCCTGCAGGTAATTGATCATGCACTGGTCAACCAGCGACTCGAACTCCTCGACAGAGGTGGAACACTGATTCACCCCTGCTTCGGCATCTTTCAGAAACATGTCAGTCGGAAAATAGGACTCAAGCAGCCGGAGTACCGCATCGAAATCCGCAGAGAAGTCCGGCTGCCCCAAAAGCCGGGCCACCATTGGGTGCTCGCGGTTCACGCGATAACGAATCTGGCCGTTCTTTACGTATCGTCGCCAGACCGAATGGATCTCAAGCCGATCCAGAGCAACACCTTTATTGCGATGTACTCGAATCGAGCGTCGATTGAAACGCCTCACAACCTCCTGCAGTCTGCGCTTCAAGACTGCGGGTAGCTGAGCGTCAGACTTGTCCACAGTTATTCGCCAATCGGCATCCAGAGTATTCGGCAGATCCACCCGGACCCGCGTCAGTTGAGTGAGCTCCCCATGCGGCACCAGACGGAACCAGGTTCCGTAGATAATGAGGCGTCGATTCCGATATACATAGAACCCTTGATTTCGAACCATGCCCTCTGGCCCGCCCAGCTTCTCTTGGTCCTCGGTCGACAACTTGGAGAAATGAGGCAGTACATAGGGTTGAACCCTGATCTGCTCCCCACTGGGCATGACGATGTTCTCTGCATCCAGTGTCTGGGTTGCATCATGTGAGGTCATGAACGGGTCGATCGGGAAAAGCTGATTGCCATTGATGACTATCGTCAACCGTCGCTTGCCCTCACCGGCAAGGTAACGATGAAATATCAGGGAAAGTTTCTGAATGGCGTGGGCAATTGTGTGGGTAAGCGACTCGTCAACTGAAACACTGTGTTCCCGATCCAGAAGCCTGTCCGAGCGACTCCATATCACCTCGGTTCCCGAAGGGGTACCCGGCTTCCCGTCAAGCAAGTGCAGAGCCTCAGCTCCTTCCACGACATTCATGCTCCAGTCGTCGATATCATCGATATCCCAGCTTGCGGCAGTAATGGCGCTCTGCTGCCAGGAAACAACCGTCAAGATGCGTGCTTGGGAAAGCGATGCAGACTTGAGCCCCCATCCGAACCGGCCCAGATCATCAGGCTCACGCTCTGCCTGAGGATTGGCACTGGCTGGGCGCATAGCGACGGTCAGGGTCTCCCTGTCCATACCGACACCGTCATCCCTGATCCTCACCTGCACATCATCCGGCTTCGGAATGAAGGTAATGTCCACCCGTTTCGCCCGTGCCTTGATGCTGTTATCTATCAGGTCAGCCAGAGCTGCGGCCAAGTCATAGCTACCAAAGCTTCTGGCGGTAGCCATAAGATCCTTGGCCAAAGGCGGATTCGGGATCCTCATGTCCTCTCCTAGATTCGAACTGCGTCCTAAGACTACAAGTCGACGACAACACTAGCCGGAACACACCGGCCTAGTAAACAAATTCAAGAGCATAGTGCCATCACCTCGAGTCCCACTGTTCTCTATGAGCCGTGTCAATTCAGCACCGAGTAAGAGATGTCTATGACCTGCCCCCCCCCGATTTCAGTACCACGTCAAACTTAGTAGAGTCCGTTTTCCGAGCAGGAGACGGCAGTGAAAAAGCGTTTTACCGAAGAGCAGATTCTCGACTTCCTCAAGCAGGCGGAGGCCGGTGTGCCGGTGAAGGAACTGTGTCGCCGACACGGCTTCAGTGATGCCTCGTTCTACACCTGGCGGGCCAAGTTTGGCGGTATGACCGTGGCGGACGCCAAACGGTTGAAGGATCTTGAACTGGAAAATAGCCGATTGAAGAAGTTGCTCGCCGAGGCCCACCTCGACATCGAGTCGCTGAAAGTGGTCGCCCGGGGAAAAGGGTAAGCCCGACAGCACGGCGGGAGGCGGTGCAGGAGATGCAAGCGCGAACCGGCATCTCCGAGCGTCGTGCCTGTCAGTTGATCGGGCTATCCCGCTCGGTGTTGCGCTACCAGCCGCGAGCCAGTGTGCAAAACACCGAGCTGCAAGCCCAACTGGTGGAACTGGCCCAAGAGCGCCGGCGCTTTGGCTATCGCCGCCTGCACATCCTGCTGCGGCGTGCTGGCGCACGGTATCAGCGGCTTTCGCGTCACACGGGCGCTGGACGAGATGGCGCGGTTTCGCGGCTACCCGAAAGCGATCCGCACCGACCAGGGGCCCGAGTTCACCGGCAAGGCACTCGATCAATGGGCCTATCAGCGCGACATCAAGCTGAAGCTGATTCAGCCTGGTAAGCCCACGCAGAATGCCTTCATCGAGTCGTTCAACGGTAAGTTCCGGGACGAATGCCTCAATGAGCACTGGTTCTGTTCGCTGGCCGAAGCGAGAATCCGCATCGCGGCCTGGCGGCGGGATTACAACGAACACCGACCGCACAGCACGATTGGCAATCTCACCCCGGCAGAATTTGCTGCAAGTTGGCGAACTCGCCAGCAGCAGCTGAAGCAGGAAAAATTGATATCAACCCCAGGGCCATTAACTAGGCAGCGGTACTAAAGCTGGGGGCAGGTCAGTAACGATGGCATCCCCTCCCCCTTCCTGATCCATCGGCGACCGGATCGGAAACTGGGGCTTGCTGACCGAAAGGAGCATTGGACGAAGATCGATGAGCGTTATCTGTCCAGAGCATTCAAGGAAGCGCGGGAGGCTGCAGCCTGCTATTCAGGATGGAAAGACGAAGAGATGCCGGGCTTCCATGAGATCAGAGCCCTCTCGCTGCATCTGTATAAGAAGGCCGGGAAAGATGGCCAAAAGATCGCTGGGCATGCCAGCGCGGAGATGACGAAGAACTATCTGCGAGACCACACGGATGTGGTCTGGTCAGATGCGATTCCTGATCTGGATATCAGCCAGATCAGTAGCTAATGGTGCGGAGGCAGGGAATCAAACCCTGCAGTGTACCTCTTGGGTAGGCATGACAGCTCTTTCTCTAAGCCAACTCTCGATCGGGGGCATGTTCACCATCAGGTCTCCGCAGGGACACTACACACACCAGAACGCTTTTAATTGCATTGCTCAGTTTTGCCATGACAAATACCTCCAGATGGAATTGAAGTTGAACAACAAACCAACCGAAGACCTTGACGGAGACCCCGAGCGAGATGGTCAAAGAGAACGCCAGCCACACCTTTATTGCCAAGCCGGTGTGAAATAGTTTTGCGCGTATTTTGCGCCTGTTTTGCGCAACCGCTAAACGAAAACGGCCCAAATACTGTAAGTGCTTGAGCCGTTTCGAGAATTTGGTCGGGACGGAGTGATTCGAACACTCGACCCCTTGCACCCCATGCAAGTGCGCTACCAGGCTGCGCTACGCCCCGACTGTACTTCCGAGCTCAGTGGCTGTGCTTCCGAAGTGAGCCGCACTATATACTAAGCTTCTGATAAGTGGAAGTTTTTTTTGCTTCCGTCACTTCTTCAGGACCAGTAGGACTTCCTCCAGCTCGGCGATCATCTGGCGGATGAGCTGCTTGTACTGGGTGACGTCGTCCTTGGCCTCGTCGCCGGAGAGGCGCTGGCGCGCCCCGCCGATGGTGAAGCCCTGGTCGTAGAGGAGCGCGCGGATCTGGCGGATCATCAGCACGTCCTGGCGCTGATAATAGCGGCGGTTTCCGCGGCGCTTCACCGGGTTGAGCTGCGGGAATTCCTGCTCCCAGTAGCGCAGCACGTGGGGCTTGACCGCGCACAAGTCGCTGACTTCGCCGATGGTGAAGTAGCGCTTGCCGGGAATCGGTGGCAGCTCGTCGTTATGACTTGGTTCCAGCATATGCCTCAACCCTGGCCTTCAGTTTCTGCCCTGGACGAAAGGTGACAACGCGGCGGGCCGTGATCGGGATTTCTTCGCCGGTCTTCGGGTTGCGTCCGGGGCGCTGGCGCTTGTCGCGCAGGTCGAAGTTGCCGAAACCGGACAACTTGACCTGCTCGTTATGCTCCAGCGCCTGGCGGATCTCTTCGAAGAACAACTCCACCAACTCCTTGGCTTCCCGTTTGTTCAGGCCCAGCTCTTCGTACAGACGTTCCGCAATTTCAGCTTTCGTCAGAGCCCCCATACGCTATTTCCTTAACGTGGCATTGAACCTTTCTTCCAACGACGTGACGATGTTCTGCGTCGTGCTATTGACTTCATCGTCATTAAGAGTGCGCGATGGATGCTGCCAGGTCAAGCCGACGGCAAGGCTTTTTCTATGCGGATCAATGCCTTTACCGTGATACACATCAAACAGCCTGAGGTCCGTCAGCCATTCGCCGGCCGCCGCACGGATTTGTGTCAGGATGTCTTGTGCCGGCACGTCCTGATCCACCAGCAGCGCCAGGTCGCGGCGCACTTCGGGGAAGCGCGACAGCTCGCGGAACTTCGGCAGGTGGCCGTCGACTACTTCGGCCAGCAGCAGCTCGAAGAGGAACACCGGCTGCTCGAGGTCGAGCTTCTTCGCCAGTTCCGGATGCAGCGCGCCCAGGTAGCCGACCAGCCGCCCGTCCCGCTCGATGCGCGCGGTCTGCCCCGGGTGCAGCGCCGGGTGCTCGCCGGGCACGAAGCTGAAGTCGCCGAGGGCACCGGCACTGGCCAGCACTGCCTCGACATCGGCCTTGGCGTCGAAGAAGTCCACGCCGTCACGACCATTGGCCCAGCCTTCCGGCAGGCGCTTGCCGCAGATGGCGCCGGCGAGCATGGCTTCCTGCTTCAGGCCTTCCAGTTGACCGACGAAGCGCAGGCCACTTTCGAACAGGCGGACCCGCGACTGCTGGCGGTTGAGGTTGTGCTGCAGCGCCTTGACCAGGCCCGGCCAGAGGCTGGAACGCATCGCCGCCATGTCGGCGGAGATCGGGTTGGCCAGGGTCAGCGGCTGGGTGCCCGGATCGAACAGCTCGAACAGGGCCGGATCGATGAAGCTGAAGGTGATCGCTTCCTGGTAGCCGCGGGCGACCAGCAGGCGCCGCAGCAGCGGCAGCGCGGCGCGCGCTTCCGGCTTGTTGTTCGGCGCCAGGCGCGCCTGCGGGTAGCGCACCGGCAGGCGATTGTATCCGTAGAGACGGGCCAGTTCCTCGATCAGGTCGACTTCCAGGGAAATGTCGAAGCGATGGCTCGGTACGCCGACCGACCACTGCCCTTCCCCGTCGGCTACCACCGTCAGTTCCAGGGCTTGCAGCAGGCGCACGATCTCGTCGGCGTCCAGCGGCATGCCGAGCATCTGGGTCACGCGCTCGGCGCGCAGGGTGATCGGCGCGACCTTCGGCAGGTGCGCTTCGCTGACCTGCTCGACGATCGGCCCCGGCTCGCCGCCGACGATGTCGAGGATCAGGCGCGTCGCACGCTCCATGGCCTTGCGCGCCAACTGGCTGTCGACGCCGCGCTCGAAGCGATGCGAGGAGTCGGTGTGCAGGCCATAGGAGCGGGCCTTGCCGGCCAGGGCGATGGTGTCGAAGAACGCGGCTTCGAGGAACAGGTCGCGGGTGCTGTCGCTGACGCCGCTGTGCTCGCCGCCCATCACCCCGGCGATGGCCAGGGCGCGCTGGTGGTCGGCGATCACCAGGGTGTCGGCGCGCAGGGTGATTTCCTGGCCGTCGAGCAGGACCAGCTTCTCGCCGTCCTCGGCCATGCGCACGCGCACGCCGCCGTTGATCTCGGCAAGGTCGAAGGCATGCATCGGCTGGCCCAGTTCGATCATCACGTAGTTGGTGACGTCGACCACCGGGTCGATACTGCGAATGTCGGAACGGCGCAGGCGCTCGACCATCCACAACGGGGTCGGCCGGCTCAGGTCGACGTTGCGGATCACCCGGCCGAGGTAGCGCGGGCAGGCAGCCGGCGCGGCGAGCTCGACCGGACGGGTCTCGTCGTGCTGCGCGGCGACCGCGTCCACCGCCACCGGCGCCAGCGGGACGTCGTAGATGGCGCTGACTTCGCGGGCCAGGCCGGCGAGCGACAGGCAGTCACCGCGGTTCGGGGTCAGGCCGACCTCGATGGTGTAGTCGTCCAGCTCCAGGTAGGTGCGGACGTCCTGGCCGACCGGCGCGTCGGCCGGCAGCTCGAGCAGACCGGCGTTCTCTTCGCTGATCTGCAATTCCTTGGCCGAGCAGAGCATGCCGAAGGACTCGACGCCACGCAGCTTGGCTTTCTTGATCTTGAAGTCGCCCGGCAGTTCGGCGCCGATCATGGCGAAGGGAATCTTCAGGCCCGCGCGCACGTTGGGCGCGCCGCAGACGACCTGGAAGGTCTCGCTGCCGTTGCTGACCTGGCAGACGCGCAGCTTGTCGGCGTCCGGATGCTGTTCGGTCGAGAGCACCTCGCCGACCACCACGCCGCTGAAGGCGCCGGCGACCGGCAGGTCGGCGTCGACCTCGAGGCCGACCATGGACAGGCGAGCGACCAGCTCGTCATGGGAAACCTGCGGATTTGCCCAGCTCCGCAGCCACTTTTCACTGAATTTCATCCTGTTCTCCTAAGGAATCCGGTTGCGTTCTGGCCTAGCGGAATTGTCCGAGGAAGCGCAGATCGTTATCGAAGAACAGACGCAGGTCGTTCACCCCGTAGCGCAGCATGGCCAGGCGCTCGGCGCCCATGCCGAAGGCGAAGCCCTGGAATTTCTCGGGATCGATGTTGGACATGCGCAGCACGTTCGGGTGCACCATGCCGCAACCCATGACTTCCAGCCAGCCGGTCTGCTTGCACACGCGGCAGCCGTTGCCGCTGCAGATCACGCACTGAATGTCCACTTCGGCCGAGGGCTCGGTGAAGGGGAAGAAGGACGGACGGAAGCGCACTTCAAGCTGCTTCTCGAAGAAGGCGCGGAGGAATTCCTCGATGGTGCCCTTGAGGTCGGCGAAGCTGACACCCTCGTCCACCAACAGGCCTTCCACCTGGTGGAACATCGGCGAGTGGGTCAGGTCGGAGTCGCAGCGGTAGACGCGCCCCGGGCAGACAATGCGGATCGGCGGCTGCTGGGACTCCATGGTCCGCACCTGCACCGGTGAGGTGTGGGTACGCAGCAGCATGTTCGCATTGAAATAGAAAGTGTCGTGCATGGCACGCGCCGGGTGGTGGCCCGGAATGTTGAGCGCTTCGAAGTTGTGGTAGTCGTCTTCGACTTCCGGGCCTTCGGCGACTTCATAGCCGATGCGGCTGAAGCACTGCTCGATGCGCTCCAGCGTGCGGGTGACCGGATGCAGGCCGCCGCTCAGCTGGCCACGACCGGGCAGGGTGACATCGATGCGCTCCGCGGCCAGCCGGGCGGCCAGCGCGGCCCCTTCCAGCTCGGTCTTACGCGCGTTCAGCGCATCCTGGACCTTTTCCTTGGCCACGTTGATCAGCGCGCCAACCTTCGGCCGCTCTTCGGCCGGCAGGTCGCCCAGGGTCTTCATCACCTGGGTCAGTTCGCCTTTCTTGCCGAGGTAGTGAACCCGGATCTGCTCCAGGGCATTGACGTCTTCGGTGTGTCGCACAGCCTCCAATGCTTGAGAGACCAGCGCATCCAGGTTTTCCATGTATGGACTCCAGATACAAAATAGGGGAAGAGCGGTAAGGCTCTTCCCCTATCGGTGACGTTACGTCCGGACCGAAGTCCGGTGATTGTCGTAGGGCTTAAGCCAAGCTTGCCTTCGCTTTCTCGACAATCGCGGTAAACGCCGCTTTTTCGTTCACTGCCAGATCGGCCAGGACCTTACGGTCGATCTCGATGGCCGCCTTTTTCAGGCCAGCGATCAGACGGCTGTAGGACAGACCGTTCTGACGAGCACCAGCGTTGATACGGGCGATCCACAGTGCGCGGAACTGACGCTTGCGCTGACGACGGTCACGGTAGGCGTATTGGCCAGCCTTGATCACCGCCTGCTTGGCAACGCGGAACACGCGCGAGCGTGCACCGTAGTAGCCCTTGGCGAGCTTCAGAATTTTCTTGTGACGACGACGGGCGATAACGCCACGCTTAACACGAGCCATGAATTAATCCTCTACCTTAATAATCAGCGCAGACGCAGGGAGCGTTCTACGCGCGCAACGTCAGACTTGTTCAGCATCGAGGTGCCGCGCAGTTGACGCTTACGCTTGGTGGTCATCTTGGTCAGGATGTGGCTCTTGAAGGCGTGCTTGTGCTTGAGGCCACCAGCAGTCTTCTTGAAGCGCTTGGCCGCGCCACTTTTGGTCTTCATCTTTGGCATGTTCGGATACTCCGCATTGAGTGATTACGCATAACCGCAAGGCCTGCCAGTGCCCTGGTGGTTACTTTTTCTTCTTGGGAGCGATGACCATCATCAGCTGGCGTCCTTCCAGCTTAGGATGCTGCTCGACGGTGCCGTACTCCACGAGGTCGGCTTCGACCCGCTTCAACAACTCCATCCCCAGCTCCTGGTGAGCCATCTCACGGCCGCGGAATCGCAGGGATACCTTGGCCTTGTCCCCTTCACTAAGGAAACGTACCAGGTTGCGTAGTTTTACCTGGTAATCCCCTTCTTCCGTCCCTGGACGAAACTTGATTTCTTTGACCTGCGCCTGCTTCTGGTTCTTCTTGGCGACCGCAGCCTGCTTCTTCTTCTCGAACAGGTGCTTGCCGTAGTCCATGATGCGGCAGACAGGAGGCACCGCGTCGGCCGAAATCTCAACCAGGTCCAGCTTCGCCTCTTCGGCTAGGCGGATCGCCTCATCGATCGAAACAACACCAACCTGCTGGCCATCAGCTCCAATCAACCGTACCTCACGAGCCGAGATGTTCTCGTTGATCGGGGGTTTCGGTTGAGCTCGCTTATCCTGTCTCATTTCACGCTTAATAATGATTACTCCGAGTCTTGGCGACCACGCCGGGAAACCGCCTGTGCCAACAGCTCAGCGAACTGGGTGACGGGCATGGAGCCCAGGTCTTCCCCTTCGCGCGTACGCACCGCGACGGCCTTCGATTCAACTTCCCGATCTCCAATAACCAAGAGATAGGGAACCTTGAGCAAAGTATGCTCGCGGATTTTAAAGCCGATCTTCTCGTTTCTCAAGTCGGACTTGGCACGGAATCCGCTTTCCCCGAGGATCCGCACCACCTCGGCGGCGAAATCGGCCTGCTTGTCGGTGATATTCATCACCACCGCCTGGGTCGGCGCCAGCCAGGCCGGGAAGGCTCCGGCGTAGTGCTCGATGAGCATGCCGATGAAGCGCTCGAAGGACCCGAGGATCGCACGGTGCAGCATCACCGGGCGCTTGCGGTTGTTGTCCTCGGCGATGTAGCTGGCGTCCAGGCGCTCCGGCAGGTTCGGGTCGTACTGCAGGGTGCCGCACTGCCAGTTACGGCCGAGGCAGTCCTTCAGGGTGAACTCGATCTTTGGCCCATAGAACGCGCCCTCGCCCGGCTGGTATTCCCAGGCCAGGCCGGATTCGTTCAGCGCATCGGCCAGCGCGCCTTCGGCGCGATCCCACAGCTCGTCGGAACCGACGCGCTTGGCCGGACGGGTCGACAGCTTCATGGCGATGTCGGTGAAACCGAAGTCGCGGTAGACCTGCAAGGTCAGCTTGATGAAATCGGCCGCTTCCTTCTTCACCTGCTCTTCGGTGCAGAAGATATGCGCGTCGTCCTGGGTGAAGCCGCGTACGCGCATGATCCCGTGCAGCGCGCCGGACGGCTCGTTGCGGTGGCAGGCGCCGAACTCGGCGAGGCGCAGCGGCAGGTCGCGGTAGGACTTCAGGCCCTGGTTGAAGATCTGCACGTGGCACGGGCAGTTCATCGGCTTGACCGCGTAGTCGCGGCTTTCCGAGGAGGTGGTGAACATGTTCTCGGCGTAGTTCGACCAGTGGCCCGAACGCTCCCAGAGGATGCGGTCGACCACCTGCGGGGTACGCACTTCGACGTAGCCATGGTCGCGCTGGACCTTGCGCATGTACTGCTCGAGCACCTGGTAGACGCTCCAGCCATTCGGGTGCCAGAACACCATGCCCGGCGCTTCTTCCTGCAGGTGGAACAGGTCGAGCTGCTTGCCGATGCGGCGATGGTCGCGCTTCTCGGCCTCTTCGATGCGCTGGATGTAGGCCGCCAGTTGCTTCTTGTCGGCCCAGGCGGTGCCGTAGATGCGTTGCAGCTGCTCGTTCTTCGAGTCGCCGCGCCAGTATGCGCCGGAAATCTTGGTCAGCTGGAACGCCTTGAGGAAGCGGGTGTTCGGCACGTGCGGGCCGCGGCACATGTCCACGTACTCCTCATGGAAGTACAGGCCCATGGCCTTCTCGTCCGGCATGTCGTCGATCAGGCGCAGCTTGTAGTCTTCGCCACGGGACTTGAACAGCTCGATGACCTCGGCGCGCGGGGTCATCTTCTTGATCACGTCGTAGTCCTTGTCGATCAGCTCGCGCATGCGCTGCTGGATCGCCGCCATGTCCTCGGGGGTGAAGGGGCGCTCGAAGAAGATGTCGTAGTAGAAGCCTTCCTCGATCACCGGGCCGATGACCATCTTCGCGGTCGGATAGAGCTGCTTGACCGCATGGCCGACCAGGTGGGCGCAGGAGTGGCGGATGATCTCCAGTCCTTCCTCGTCCTTGGGCGTGATGATCTGCAGGGTCGCGTCGCGATCGATGGTGTCGCAGGCGTCGACCAGGCGGCCGTCGACCTTGCCGGCGAGGGTCGCCTTGGCCAGGCCCGCGCCGATGGATTGGGCCACCTCGGCCACGGAGACCGGGTGATCGAAGGAACGTTGACTGCCGTCGGGAAGAGTAATGATGGGCATGGCGCCTCCTCTCCTAGTGGTGACCCCTACCAAAGGCCACGTGGGTTGGGATGTGCCAGTAAGCGTCGCCCGCCGGGCCGGCCTGCCTCACAGTGGCAGGCGCCTTGCGGCACCCCTGCGCCGAAGCGCGCGGACGGAGATCACTGGGAATGGATACTGACGAAAAACGCCGGAGCTGATCCGGCGCGAAGCGCCCATGGTAAAGCATCCGCGGCGAGCTGACGAGCGGTCAGTTCGCCCGGCCTCGCTTCAGGACGTTTCCACGTCCGGCGCAACGCCATCGACGCGCGCCAGGAACTCCAGTACCGACCGGTTGAAAGCCGCCGGACGGGTGGCATTGAGGCCATGGGACGCGCCCTGGATGCGTTGCAGCTCGGCGCGCGGCAGGGCCGCCGCCAGCGCCTCGGCGGTGGCCGGGAATGGCAGCGGGCTGCGTTCGCCATTGAGGATCAGGCTCGGCAGGTCGATCGAGCGCAGTTCCGTCAGCGCCAGCGCCGGCGGCTGGTCGGCCACCTGCCCGACCAGGGTCATGGCGTTGTCCAGGGTCATTCGGCGGAACGTCGCCGACGAGCGTTTCCATACCCCGGCGCCGCTCACCGTATCGACGAACAGTTCCAGTCCCCGTTCCGCCTCGCCGCCACGGATCAATTCGAGCGCCTGGCGCCGGAACTGGTTGCGTTCCAATGGCTCCTCGGGCGCAGGCAGGCCGGCGTGGGCGTAGACCTCGGCGGCATAGTCGCCGCCGGGATCGGCCAGGCTCAGCGAACGCAGGGCGTCCGGAGCGGCCAGCGCCAGGCGCAACGCCAGGTTGCCGCCACGGGAATGGCCGAGCAGGTGTACCGGCTCGCCGAGCCGCTCGACCAGCGCCAGCAGGTCGGCGACGTGGCGGGCGCTGGTGAAGTCCGCGCCCTGCCCGTCCCAGCGCTCGGGGTAGTAGTGACGCAGGCTCGGCACGATCAGCCGGTGGTGCTCGCCGAGGCTGCGCAACTGCCATTGCCAGTAGCGGTAGTCGCACAGCGAACCGTGGACCAGTAGCACCGGCGTGCCCTCGCCCAGGTCCTGATAGACCAGTTGATACCCATCCACCTCGAACGAGGCGAGTTCGCCACTCATGCACGCAACCCTTTCGGTTTCTTTTTCGACTCAGCGCGACGAACGGTGAGCGGGCCCACAGCCCGATGCACGGCATCGCCTGGAAAAGATGGATGTTAACGGCCTGAGGTCACGCCCCGTAATGACAAATAGGTCTAGGGCCGTCTCGCCCGCTGGACTAGGCTGGAAGTTCCCTTGCGGAGGTGACGCCGATGAATACGCCGATCTTCTACGAGCTATTCCGCAACCACCCGCTGCATGCCCCGTCCGCCCGGACCCTGGCGAGCATGCTGGCCCTCGGCCTGGCACTGGCCGGGGTATGGGCCCTGCTGCTGGGCTGGGGCATCGGCCTGGGCATCGACAACTTCGCCATGTACTTCGGCTGGACCGCCCTGCTCATGACCATCCTCCTGGTCGCGCTGTTCCTCGGCGCCACGCTGTTGCGCATGGAGGCCATCTGGCTGGCTTTCCTGCTCGCCCTGCCCCTGCTGACCAGCCTGACCGGCTGCCTGGCCCTGGTCGGTGCCGGCCCCGAATGACCGCGTTTCAGACCATGGTCGAAGACCGATTGCAGTAATTCCCCTTCCCGCAGGGTCTATCCTTGGGTAAGAGGAGGACGAACCATGACTCCCGAATCCTTCGTCACATTGCTGATCGTCGCCTGGCTGGGCCTCGCCGGCGTCACCCTGTGGGCCTTCCTGCGCGTGCCGCGTCGGCGCGCACGCCTGCAACGCAAGGCACGGCAAGCCGAAAACCGGCATCCCGCACGGCCGCCACAGCCTCTTCCGCAGCGCAGCTGAAGCCGCCATGCCGACCGGTCACGGCAGGAAGGCGTGCTGGGAAACCCCCAGCAACAGATAGGCCGCCAGCACGGTGAACGCGAGAAAACCCACGACGTAACGCAGCATCCCGACTCCTGTCAGTCATTTCATCCCTGATGCTGACCCGAACGACCTTGCATCGTTCTGCGCCAGCCTGCCGAAGCACCGAACGGGCAGGCCAGCCCTGGCCTTCCCTTCCGACACGAGCGGGGGCCGGTCGATCCTCGCCCAGCCCCCTCGAAGCTTCACTCTAGCACTCTCGCCCGCCCTGCCGGAGGTCTCCGCCAGGATTCCGGACGAACCGTTCAGCCCGCCATGTAGCTCGGCAGGCCGCGCTCCTGCAGACGACGCAGGGTGCCGACCACATCCACCGGCAGGCTCCCCGCCTCCAGGGCCAGGTCACGGCGCACGGCGTTGATGAACCAGTACATGCGCTTCTCGTCGGCCAACTGGGCGGCGGACACCACGCGACGGGTCACGATCTCTTCGCCGTTGCGCAGGGTCAGCAGGGCGCCGCCGTCCGGACGCATCTGGGTGGATACGGCAAAGGTGGCCTGGAAGGCATCGAACAGCATCTTGATGGACTTTTCCATGATCGTTTATCCCCTCTTGCATGAAAACCGACCGCGAACTTCAGCGCAGCCGCAACACGGGGAAAGGTGGCAGCTTTCATGCCAGCCACATGGAAAATTAAAACCATTCAAAATCAATAACTTACGAAAAGACTCAGCGAAGCGGTCCGTGCAAACTGCAAGATCGTGCGAAATGCATCATGCGATTTGCCAGCAGGCTCAGTCGGAAAACAGCGGCCGGCCCCGCGCATCGAAGCCGCGCACCCGGTACAGCGCCGCTTCCGCCAGCGACAGCGCGGCCGCCGGACTCTCGCACGGCGGCTGGCCCGGCAGCACCAGCCATTCGGTGCGTCCGTCGTCGATGCTGGTTATCTCGATCTCGGCCAGATAGCCACTGTCCTCGCGCAACCAGGTGGCGCGCAGTTCGAACTCGCCAAAACGCCTGCCGGACACCCGCCAGCCTCCCTTCGGAAAAGTCGTCTCAGTGTAACCAGGCCGGGCGTCGATCAGCCAGCCAGGTCGGCCAGCGCCTCGCGCTCCTCGTCGCGCAGGGTCAGGACCCGGCAACCCCGCTCGGTGACCAGCACGGTGTGCTCGTACTGGGCCGACAGGCGGCGGTCGCGAGTGGTCACGGTCCAGCCGTCCTTGTGCAGCTTCACCGCGTGGCCGCCCTGGTTGATCATCGGTTCGATGGTGAAGGTCATCCCGGCCTTCAGCCGCGCACCCGCGCCAGCGCGACCGAAGTGCAGGACCTGCGGCGCCTCGTGCATCTTGCGGCCGATGCCATGCCCGCAGTATTCGCGGACCACCGAATAACCGTTGGCTTCGGCGTGACTCTGGATGGCATGCCCGATATCGCCGAGGGTGGCGTCCGGGCGCACCACGCGGATCGCCCGGTACAGGCATTCGCGGGTGACGTCGAGCAGCTTCTGCGCCTGGCGGTCGATGGCGCCGACCCGGTACATCTTGCTGCTGTCGCCGAAATAGCCGTCCTTGATCACCGTGACGTCGACGTTGACGATATCGCCGTCGCGGAGGATCTGCTGCGCCGACGGCCAGCCATGGCAGACCACCTCGTTGACCGAGGTGTTCACCGTGAACGGATAGCCGTACTGCCCCTTGCTGCCGGGAATCGCCGCGAGGGTGTCGACGATGTAGCGCTCGCAGAAGCGGTCGATCTCTGCCGTGCTGATGCCTGGCCGCACCACCTCGTCGAGGGCTTCGAGGACTTTCGCGGTGAGCGCGCCGGCCACGCTCATGCGCTGGACTTCCTCCGCGCTCTTGATCATCCCGAGATCCTCGCCGCGTCCTGCTCGCGGCGGTCGCTTTCGCGCGCTTCGTCCATCAATTGGCGTAGCACCTGCGCATAGGTCAGGCCGGGATTGGCTTCGATCAGCATGCCGATGCGCATCCAGTGCTCGGCCTGGGCATTGATCGAGCGCGACATGGCCTTGCAGGCGATGCGCGCCTCTTCGTGCAATTGCTCGGAAATCTTCACCAGGCCCACACTACACCTCGACTACAAAACATATACGGAACGCATACTAACCATCGCATGGACGCGGCGCAAACGGGAAGGTCCGCCCTCGCCTGGCCATGGACTGGCCACGATTGGCATCTCCTGCAAAATCAGTAACATGCGGATTTTTTTGGAAGTTGCCGCATGCTTTCCCGTTTGTTTGTAGGCCTTTTCGCCCTCCTCCTCGCCAGCGCCGGCCAGGCCAACGCCCCGCGCACGTTCTCCGAAGCGAAGAAAATCGGCTGGAAGCTCTACGCCCGGCAATCCGTGGAGTTCTACTGCGGCTGTCGCTACTCGGGAAATCGTGTCGACCTCGCCAGTTGCGGCTACAAGCCGAGGAAGAACGCCAACCGCGCGCGGCGCATCGAGTGGGAACACATCGTCCCGGCCTGGGTGATCGGTCACCAGCGACGCTGCTGGCAGAACGGCGGGCGGAGCAACTGCGCGAGGCACGACAGCACCTACCAGCGCGCCGAGGCCGACCTGCACAACCTGGTGCCGAGCATCGGCGAGGTCAACGGCGACCGCAGCAACTTCGGCTTCGGCTGGCTGCCGCAGAAACCCCAGCAATACGGCGCCTGCCCGATGGTGGTGGACTTCAAGGCGCGCAAGGCGATGCCACGCCCGCAGATTCGCGGGATGATCGCCCGCACCTACTTCTACATGAGCGACCGCTACGGCCTGCGCCTGTCGAAGCAGGATCGCCAGCTCTACAACGCCTGGCACAAGCAGTACCCGCCACAGACCTGGGAGCGCCAGCGCAACCACATGGTCGGCTGCGTGATGGGCTGGGGCAATCCCTATGTCGGCCCGGTGGACCTGGCGACCTGCAGCAACCTATCCTCGCGTCGACGCTGACCTCCGCCGGAGTAGCCCATGATCTTCCGCACCCTCGCCCTGTTGCCGCTCTGCGCCGCCCTGGCGTTCGCCGCCGACGCCGGGGAGCGCCGCTTCGACTGCACGGTGGTGGCGATACATGACGACGCCAGCCTGGGCTGCCGCCTGCCCGGCGCGAACAAGGCGCTGCGCATCCAGCTCAATGCCGTCGAGCTACCGGCCGCCGAGCCCTGGCGTCGGCGCGCCCGGGAAGCCCTGGAAGACATGCTGCTCGGCAAATCGGCGACCATCCGCGAGCAAGGCCGCGACGCGCGCTTCCGCATCCTCGGCGCGGCCTGGGTCACCCCGGCCGACTGCCCCACCTGCGGACATACCCTGGATGCCGGGCTGGCCCTGCTGACCATTGGCCTGGCCAGCTGGCGCGACGCGCCGGACAGCGGCCAGACGGCCGAGGCGCGCGGCCAGTACCGGTTCGCCGAGGAAGAAGCGCGGGCGCGCAAGGCTGGCCAGTGGCGACCGCGCGACGCCGCTCCTAGAGATGGATCTCCGCGAACTTGATGCCCAGCCCGCGCAGCTCCTTGACCGCGTCGTCGAGCCGGCGGAACGACATCACCTCGTCGCTCTCGTCGACCAGGAAATAGCTGCGCCCGCCGTCCTTCTTGAAGAACACGATCCATTCCCTGGCCAGGGTGGGATTGGCGATGATGTGGGTCGCCGAGATCTTCCCTGCCGCCTGCCTGTCCCGAACCTTCTCGCGCTTCATTGCCTTCCCGTCAGCTGTGTGGAAAGGCGGAATTATCGCATCATCGGTTCCCGCGGCGAAAAAACTCAGCGTGCCGCCATCGCCATTTCCATGCCCGGCACGGCCAGTTCCCGGCGGATGCTGCGGATCAGCCACTCGGTCTCCGGCGGCGCGCTGAGCTGCGGCGAGGGTATGGTGCGAGCCACGTAGCGGCCGTCGGCGGCCTGCAACTGCAACAACAGCGCGCCGTCATGGCGGCTCTTGCTGGACAACTGGAACTCGGGAAAGGCAGCGGCGATTTTCTTCAGGTCGACAGACATGGTGCGCTCCATTTCTGAGAAGTTGGACGGAGGCCCGCCGCGCGGCGGGCAGGCGCAGTCTGGCTAACGGATGCGACCGAATGATGACGCCGGCGACGAACCAATTCGCCCGCCGTGGCGTCCCAGAAAGGACGCGACGAATTTCACCCAACGGAAAATGCCTGGCGGCAAGCGGCCATCGGTGGTCGATCGTCATCGGCACGCACACAGCAAGGAGATGGAATGTTCCGTACGGCTTATCGGGAAATAGGCCTGTTCGGCCTGGTCAAGCGCACAGTGAACGAGTTCCTCGAGGACGACATGCCGACCTACGCCTCGGCCCTCGCCTATCAGATGCTGTTCTCGCTATTTCCGTTCCTGCTGGTGCTGATCACCCTCGTAGGCTACCTGCACCTGCCGGAGTTCTTCGCCTGGCTGCGCGAGCAGGCGGCGTTGCTGCTGCCGCCCGAGGCGATGGATCAGGTCAACCCGGTGATCGACCAGTTGCAGCAGCAGAAAGGCGGCCTGCTGTCGATCGGTATCGCGGTGGCGCTGTGGACCTCCTCGGCGGGCATCCGCTCGATGATGATCGCGCTCAACGCCGCCTACGACGTGAAGGAGAGCCGCCCGGTATGGAAGCGCTTCTCCCTGTCGATCCTCTACACCCTCGGCATCGCCCTGTTGTTGCTGGTGGCGGCCGGCCTGATGGTCACCGGGCCGCAGGTGATCGCCTGGATCGCCGGCCTGGTCGGTCTGGAACAGTACCTGGTGACGCTCTGGACCTGGCTGCGCTGGCCTCTTGCGGTGTTCCTGCTGATGCTCGCGGTGGCGCTGTTCTACTACCTGGTGCCGGATGTCGAGCAGCGTTTCCGCTTCATCACTCCAGGCTCGGTGCTCTCGGTGATCGCCTGGATCGCCGCGTCCCTCGCCTATGGCTTCTACGTGAAGAACTTCGCCAACTACAACGCCATGTACGGCAGCATCGGGGCGATCATCATCCTCCTGCTGTACTTCTACCTGTCGGCGGCAGTGGTGCTGTTCGGCGCCGAGCTGAACGCGGTGATCGAACACCATTCGGAAGACGGCAAGGACCCTGGCGAGCGCGAACTTCCGGACAACGACGACCCCGAACTCAAGGCTTGAGCAGGGCGTCGGCCTCGCTGACGCTGGCCTTGCCGGTGGCGCGCCGGTACAGACACAGCTCGCGGCCCTGGCGGCCCTGCATGTGCGGCTGCGGATAGCGGCCCTGCAGGAGCAGCGCCGAATAGCCCACCTCATCGTCGAAGGGCAGTACCTGCCCCACCGCGCGCACCTGGCGCAAGCCGCTGGCTTTCAGGCAGGCGGCACGCACCATGGCGTCGTGCGCCTGCCACGCCTCGGCCGTGGAAGCCCAGGCCGGCGCCGAACCGAGCAGCAGGCAGACCAGCGATCCCGCAACCACCCTCGACATTGCGCACCTCGCATCGCCGGAAACAGGCAGGAAAAGAGAAGCCCCCGGGACCACAGCGGCAACTAAAGGCCCCGGGGGCGATGAGGCGGCAGTTACACCTCGCAGCAATGGACATTGCCCCGCGAAAAATAGTTCTACGCTCGCCGACGAAGCGCTCAGCCGGCCCAGCCCAGCACCAGCGCAGCCAGGGCCAGGTAGCGGAGCGTCTTGGCCAGGCCGACGATCAGCAGGAAACTCCAGCAGGGCTCACGCATGATGCCGGCCACCAGCGTCAGCGGATCGCCGATGACCGGCACCCAACTGAGCAGCAGGGTCCAGCGGCCGTAGCGGCGATAGTGTCGCTGCGCCCTGAGCAACTGCACCTCGCCCACGGGAAACCAGCGGCGACCGCGGAAATGCTCGAGGTAGCGACCCAGCCACCAGTTGACCCAGGAACCCAGCACATTGCCGACGATGGCCAGCGCCAGCAGCCACGCGACCGACTGGCCGCCGCGCAGCAGCAAGGCGGCCAGCACGGTTTCCGACTGCAACGGCAGCAGGGTCGCCGAACCGAACGCCGAGAGGAACAGCCCGGCGTACGCGGCCCAGTCAGTCAACACCCGAACGCTCCCAGCGCCATTCGCATCCCCGCTCCAATCCGGAAAAAACTGACCTGGGACAGCCGTCCCGAGGCCGGCGAAGCATACCCTGGCAGGCAAGGGCATTTCCCCGGTTATCCGAAAAGGAGGCAGGCCATGTTCATTCCCGGCCATCTGCATCTCGCCTCGGCCAGCGAAGTCGACCGCCAGGCATTCGATATCCACCTGCGCTACCGGGTCCTGGAGGCCGAGGCCCGCCCGGTGGCCGTACACTTCGACATGGAGGGCCGGATCGACGGCCAGCCTTTCAGCGAAAGCTTCGAACTGCCGCGCGACGCCGCCGTGCATTTCGCCAGCCGTGCCAGTCGCCTGGCCCGGCGCCACGGCCTGCGCTTGCGGCAGGGACCGATCGTGCGCCAGCGCCGCGAGTACGACGCTATGTTCGACGACCTGCGCCGACGCCTGAAACTCAAGAGCGGCGAAGCGATCGACCTCGACCGCTACCTGCGCGGCGAGGCCGGGGCATCCTGAAACGGCTCTCCCGCATGCTACGGAAGCCCCCGACGCAGGCCATGCCGTGCAACTTTCAGCGAAGCGGGCGACTCCATACCTAGGTAACCATCCTCGTCAAGGAGACCGACATGACTCTGAAAACCCGCTCCGCTCGCGCCAAGCAGGCTATCCAGGACCAGGCCATGGCCGAACTGCAGGACCTGATCGCCGAGGTGGACCAGTTGATGAGCGGCACCGGCAGCCTGGCCGGCAAGGAGGGCGCGAACCTGCGTGAACAGATCAATTCCGTGCTGCATCGTGGTCGCGACGCCATCGAGCGCACCCGCCGCGGCGTGGTGCAACGCAGCCAGGCGGCCGCCGAAGCGACCGAGGAATACGTCGAGGACCATCCCTGGCAGACCATCGCCGTATCGGCCGGCGCCGGCTTCCTCCTCGGCCTGCTGGTGGGCCGCCGCTAGGGCGTTTCCGCAGGCAACAGAAAGCCCGCGCTCGGCGGGCTTTTCGGCAAGGCAAGGGCCTTGGCTCAGGCGGAGATCGCCGCCTCCAGCGGCCAACTCAGTTCCCAGGTTCCCTTCAAGGCTTCCGCCTCGTCACGGCTGGTGAAGGGGCCGGCCCACATGGCGCCGTCCACCATCAGGATCCAACAGGCCAGCAATCCCTTGCTGCGCAGCGATTCGGGAACGGACGTCCCCACCAGCACGGCGACTTCGATTCTGGACATAGGCTGACTCCGGCTATCATTAGCTTGCTAATAATAAGCGCCCGCCCCTTCGCCATGAAGCACGCCGCGCACAACAGTCTTTTTCATCTGCGACAAAATTACCCACCCCCGGCTCCCACGGCGGCCCTGCCGTCCCGCCGGCTATAGTGGAAAAACAGCGAATCCAGGAGGAACCGTCATGGACACCAGCCCGCACACCTTTTCCAACCTGTTCCGCCAGTTGGGGCTCCCCGCTGGGCGGGACGACATCGTCGCCTTTCTCGCCCGGCACCACCTCGAGGAGGGCACGGCGCTGCCCGATGCGCCATTCTGGAACCCTGCCCAGGCCAGCTTCCTGCGCGAGGCCCTGGCCGAGGACTCCGACTGGGCCGAACAGGTCGATGAACTGGCCTTGCAACTGACCCGCTGAAAAAACGCAAACTGATGCGCTGACGGCTCTATCGTGCGGAACTTGCTATGAGTTGGCGGGGAATTTCAAGTCACCGGCATCGATAGCCACTATCAGTCCAAAGCATTTTTCCCCAGCGGAGCGGCGTGAGATCGTAGCGGCGTCGGGAGAACCCCAAGTCCCCGACGCTCCTTTGAAGACCATCGCCCTCCCCCCGCAGATGGTCTTTTTTTTGCCCGCGATTCGGCCGTGCCCTGACCGGCTGGCCCAGGACATGGAACATTCCGTTACGTCCCCCACTGAACTTTTCACCCGTGCCTCGGTGTCTTACCCTGCTCGCGTTACCACGTAAGGAGAACCTCAAGGACATGAAAGCACTACTGATCGCCGCCGGCGTTGCCGCTCTTTCCAGCACCGCCATGGCCGCCAAACTGGATGAAAAGGTTCCCTACCCGAAGGCAGATGCCGGCTTCACCCGCCAGGTCATCCACCTGCCGAAACAGGACGCGGAAGACGCATTCAAGGTCGAGATCATCGCCGGCAAGACCCTCGAGGCCGACTGCAACCAGCAGCGCCTGGGCGGCGAGCTGGAAGAACATACCCTGGAAGGCTGGGGCTACTCCTACTACCGCCTGGACAAGGTCAGCGGGCCGATGAGCACGATGATGGCCTGCCCCGGCCAGAAGAAGGAGCAGCGCTTCATCCCGGTGGTCGGCGAAGGCTTCCTGCTGCGCTACAACAGCAAGCTGCCGATCGTGGTCTATGCGCCGAAGGACGTGGAGGTCCGCTATCGGATCTGGTCGGCGTCCGAAAAGGTCGAGAAAGCGGTCAGCGAATAAACGCCGCGCATGAAAAAGCCGCCCACGGGCGGCTTTTTTCGTTGCGCCGGCGTCAGCCCGGCACCAGGCCGATGTTCAGGCCGGAGTCCACGGTGATCCGGTAATGCGTGGTCTGCCCGTTCTGCACATGCACCACCTGCTTGGGCGCCTCGCCGCGGCAGATCCCATCGCCCTGCACGGATACCACCCGCAGCCCCGCCGGAAGACGGAAACGCGCGCTCTCGCCGGCCTGGATCTCGGCGGCCAGGCGGCTATCGATGATCAAGCGGGTATTGCAGACGCTGCCGAGGAACTCGCGGTCCCGGGAAACCACCAGGAAGGCGTCGCCGTCGTCACGGAACTGGTAGTTGTACAAACGCTCCTTCGGTACCTGGTCCGTCTCGTCGAGCGAGGGCGTCGATGTCGAACAACCCGCCAGCAAGACGGTCCCCAGTAGCATCCCCAAAATCCGCATAGTGACCCCAATCCGTTCATCGAAATGCCGCACCCCATCCTCGCCGGGGCAGACCTTCATGGCTTGCGGTCGTACTTCCTCCCTGAACCGGCACCACAGCGCACGTCCGTCTAAGGTAGGCGATTTGCCCCGGCCAAGGCGAGCGCGAATGGCGCTGAAGAAAAAAAATCCTCAGACGGAGGCCGCCTCGCCGGCCGGCAACGCGGAAGTCGGGAGGCCGAACAGGCGATCGAAGGCCCAGTTGAAGAGGAAGGTGTAGCACGGGATCAGGACGATCAGCGCCAGGTCCAGCCAGAACGCCTCCAGCAGGGAAATCCCCATCCACCAGGCGATCAGCGGGATCAGGTAGACCACCAGGGTCAACTGGAAGCCGATGGCGTGCGCCACCCGCCGCGCAATGCTGCGTCCGCGCACGGCCTGGCGCCGCTCCCAGAACTCGAACAGGCAGTTGTAGATGAAGTTCCAGGTCACCGCGACGGTGGTGATCACCACCGCCAGGGGGCCGGTGGTAGTGGGCGTGGAACCGGCGAGCAGGGCCAGCCCCAGGGTCGAGATACTCATCCCGATCAATTCGTAGGCGGTCACGTAGACCAATTTGCGCTTGATGCCTTGCACGTGGACCTCTCGGGCGTGATAGCGGAAAGGCGGGCAAGGTTGGATCAATTTTCTTGACAGAAAAAGTCAGCAGCTTTCAGATCTGCTGATAGGAGAATTGCCATGAACTTTTCCAGCGATACCATCGAGCTGTTCCTCGCCGTCCTCGACCGCGGCTCCTTTTCCGGCGCCGCCCGTGCCTTGGGTCGAGTGCCTTCGGCGGTGAGCATGGGCATCGCCAACCTGGAGGCGGAGCTGGGTTTCGCCCTTTTCGAGCGAACCCACCGCGAAGCCCGTCCTACGGCGCTGGCCAGGGCCCTGGCACCGCAAGCGCGGATGATCGCCGAGCAGCTCGCCCAGTTGCAGGTGCATGCGCTGGAACTCTCCCAGGGATTGGAAAGCCGCCTGTCGCTCGGCGTGGTTGCGGACATCGACAGCGGGCGGCTGTTCGGCGCCCTCCGCACCCTTTCCGAGCGCTACCCGCTGCTCGATGTCGAGGTGCTCAGCGCCGCGCAGGACGATGCCCTCGCCCTGCTCCATGGCGGCCGCATCAGCCTGTGCTTCGGATTCGCCGGCATCAGCGTGAACCCGCAGGAGCGCTTCCAGTATGTCGGCGCGGAATCGCTGGTCGCGACCATCTCGCCGCGCCATCCCGCCCTGCAGAAGCCGGGGCAGGCGCTGTACCTGGAAGAGCTGGTGAACGTGCGGCAGATCCTGGTGGCCAGTTGCGACCTGCCGTTGGCCGACACCCGTCCGCTGATCGCCGGCGCCTGCTGGCGCACCGACAGCCTGGGCACGGCGCTGGAAATGGTCGAGGCGGGGATCGGCTGGGGCAATTTCCCGTTGTCCCGGGTCGCGCCGCTGCTGGCAACGGGAAGGCTGGTACGCCTGGACTTCAGGAATACCAAGAACGAGCTGAAACTGCCTGTCCACGCTATCTGGCTGAAAAACCAGCCATTGCGCAAGGCCGCCCAGGAACTGGTTGGCATGCTGGCCACCCGTCCCGATTGAAGCGTTATGCAATGCACTTCACAGAAAAAACGAGACCCGCCACGCGAATCGCCGCACACGCCGGCTCCCCGGCCTCCAGTACTTGATCTCGATCAAGCGCAGCGCCGGCCATAGGCAGATGATCGTTCTGCGGCCATCCTCCGTTTGCGGCCGTAGAGCTCCGGACACTTCATGCTAGGGGGGCCGGAGCTCTTCCCTCTTCCTCGCGGCTCAGGAACAGGTCCTGGCCGCATCGATGAAGGCCCCGCGGGTGACCCAGGGCTGCTGATCATGGATTCGCACCAGGCTGCCACCCCTCGCCGGCTGCACCTCCAGCCACTGACCGGCGTCCGCCAGGCGATAGCCGCGGCCTTCCTCCACCAGCGCCACGCCCGGCGCCTGGCGTTGCCACTTGGGCAAGACGCACATCGCGTAATCGTAGGGAGCCTTGCTGGTGCTGGCGGCCAGCGCCGGGGCGTTCGAAGCGGGAGGCGAGGCACAGGCGGACAGGGCCAGGGCGGCGAATACAGCGATAAGAATCTTCATGTCACGTCCCTCTTTGTCGATCCGTTCACGATTCGACGGTATCACCGCCCAAAGCGAGAACTGCAGCGACTTCGCGGCATGGTACTTATCGATAAGGTTGATATTGCAGGCGCATGACGAAGCGATCCGGCAACGCCCGATTCAGAGCCTATGGAAGGGGCTTTCCTTGCACTTTGGTTATTAGCAAATGACTCGAAGCTTTCTTGGATCGAACAATGTTCTGGTATTGTTGCGCCGCCAACGGGAGAAACAAGAAACCAGAACCGCCACGCACGGTAAATGGGACAAATGACTCCCGTGCACTTCGAACCTTGCGCTTCCTTCAATTTCAGCGCACATCAAGCCAACAACCAGGAACAATAAGATGTTGAAGAAAAGGATTTGCCTGCTGGCACTGGGCATCGCGACTGCAAGCCAGGCGATGGCCAATGACCAAGAAGCAGCAAAGGGGTTTGTCGAGGACAGCCACCTCGATCTGTTCTTCCGCAATGGCTACATCAGCCGTGACTACAAACATGGCCGGCAGGACAAGGCCGAATGGGGCCAGGCCGCCACTGCCACCTTCACCTCCGGCTTCACCCAGGGGACGGTGGGCGTCGGTGTCGACGCGTTCGGCCTGTACGCGGTACGCCTGGACGGCGGCAAGGGTCGTAGCGGCGCCGCCGGTATCGACTTCTTCAAGCAGGGCGACAGCGGCTCCGCGGCGGACGATCTGTCCAAGGGCGGCGCGGCGGTGAAGTTCCGCATCTCCAACACCGTGCTCAAGTACGGCGACCAGATGCCCAGCCTGCCGGTGCTCAGCTACGACAACTCGCGCCTGCTCCCGGAAAGCTACAGCGGCACCCTGATCACCTCCAAGGAGATCGAGGGCCTGGAGCTGAACGCCGGTCGCTTCACCGCGGAATCCCGCAAGAGCGCCGAAGGGCGCGACAGCGGCGGCCTGAAGAGCATCAACGTGTTCGGCGGCAAGTACGCCTTCACCGATCACTTCAACGCCTCGCTGTACGCTTCCGACGTCGAGGACGTACTGAAGAAGCAGTACATCAACCTGAACTACACCATCCCGCTGCAGGCCGACCAGTCGCTGAACTTCGACTTCAACGGCTATCGCACCAAGCTGGACAGCGACTTCGCCGACCAGAACTTCAACGGTAACCGCGACAACAAGATCTGGAGCCTGGCGGCGTCCTACACCATCGACGCCCACACCTTCATGATCGCCCACCAGCGCAACACCGGCGACACCGGCTACAACTACGGCTGGTACCAGAACGCCGGCGGCATCGGCGACGGCGGCACCACCATCTGGCTGGCCAACTCCTACTGGTCGGACTTCAACGCCGAGGACGAGCGTTCCTGGCAGGTCAGCTACGCCCTGGACTTCGCCAAGTACGGCGTGCCCGGCCTGACCTACCGCGTAGCCTACGTGCGCGGCGACAACATCAAGACCGCCGAGACCAGCAACGGCAAGGAGCGCGAGATCTTCAACCAGGTCCAGTACGTGGTGCAGAGCGGTCCGGCCAAGGACCTCACCCTGCGTCTGCGCAGCTCGTTCCTGCGTGTCTCCAACGACGCTCGCTCGTACAACGACGACGGCAACGAAATCCGTGCCTTCGTCGAGTACCCGTTCAGCGTGTTCTGATCGAACCCACGAGCGCGACGAGAACCCCGGGCCAGTCCCGGGGTTTTCTTTTTTGCGTTTCGTGCGCCAGTTCAACCTTATCGGGTGGCGCCGTACAGCATCGGAAAGCCGGTGATAGCATTCGCTCTCGCTTGCCATTGCTTATCGATATCGACAATGCCGTTCCGGAAACACCTTCTGCTCCCCCTCCTCGGTCTTGCCCTGCTGCTCGGCGGTTGCGGCCCTAGCGTCAGTTACTCCTACATTCCGCCGACCAGCGATGCCGGCCTGCACTGCGTGAGCCAATGCAATGCCGAGAAGCGCCAGTGCAAGACCCTCGCCAAACTGCAGCAGCGCCAGGACGAGGCGCTCTACCAGGCGCAGAGCACGGCCTACAACTACTGCATGCAGAACAGCGACAAGAAGAAGCGCAAGTCCTGCCCCTACCCGCAGCGCAACTTCGATTTCGGCGACGACTGCCAGGACGAGTACCGCAGTTGCTACCAGTCCTGCGGCGGCACCATCCGCCGCATCGTCCACCAGGACTGAGGCGCGACGCCCGGCAGGGATGCCGGACGTCCGGCAATACCGTCAGGCGAAGACGAAGTACTTGCGCACCGTCTCCACCACCTCCCAGGTACCACGCAGGCCCGGCTCGATGACGAACACGTCGCCCGCCCTCAGGTGCACCGGCTGCTCGCCTTCCGGGGTGATGATGCAGTAGCCGTCGAGGAAGTGGCAGAACTCCCAGCGTTCGTAGTTCACCTCCCACTTGCCCGGCGTGCAGATCCAGGTGCCCATCAGCTTGCTGCCGTCCGCCGAGGCGTATGCGTTGAGGTTGACGGTATGCGGATCGCCGTCGATCCGCTTCCACTTGGTGGCGTCCAGCACGGGTACGGGACAGGTATCGCGCAGTACGGTGATGAAATCTGACATGGTCGCTCCAGGAAGGCAGTGGATGAATGCCTCACCATAGGGCCACGCGCGGGGCGCCGGTTGTCTGGGTTCGACATCGGCCTAGCTGAAAGCGCTAGGCAGCCCGGGCGCTCAGCGACGCCTGCCATTCAGCGCTGCCAGCAGGTCGCAGACCATGATCAGCAGCAGCATGGGTACGGCGAACGGAAAGAACGCCAGCGCCGCGTATTCGTAGGCCTGGCCCGTCCACCACAGGCAAAGGCTGGCGACCGCCACCAGCAGGAAGCTGGCGGCGACGATGAACTTGCACAAGCGCGAGGCGAACCTGAGCGTATCGTCCACGACGAATCTCCTTCGGCGACTCCCCCGCAGTCTGCCGAAACCGCTCTGTCCCGGCGGTGACGCAAGAATGACGATTCGGACAGAATTGTTACGCCTGCCGCAAAACTTCATTCCACTTTGTTAGCTGGCTAATCAAATTCCCCCTTGATATCGTCTTTTTCGCCAGATCCCCAAGGCCTGGCAAATGTCCCTTGTACAGGCCATTACCAACCCTCCCCCCGCTTGGTAATGGCCTTTTTTTCCCTTCTGCCGTAGTCCATGGAGATCGCATGCCACGCATTGCCCTGGTCCTGGGCGTGCTGCTGGTCAGCGCCTGCGCACAGCCTGTCACGCCGGACTCGATAGTCGAGGAATCGTTTTCCCGCAGCGCCAGCGAACGCCAGCTGGAAGAGCTGAACCGCCAGGGCCTTCCCTACGAGCAGTACCGGCTGCGCCGCCAGCGCATTCTCGGCCGCTGATCCCGGCCCCGCGCCTAGCGCTTCTTCGGCACCACCGCCCGCACCGCCTCGCAGACGACCAGCCCGACCATCAGCGGGATCAGCAGCGGCAGGATCGACATCGAGAGGTTTTCCGCTCCCGAGCTGAGGAGAAACGGAAACTGGCTGAGGAAGGCGACCATCGCCAGGCTGAGCAGGATCAGCAGGCCGTAGAGGCATGACGCCAATTTCAGAGCTTTTTCCATGACCGGGTAGAAAGTGAAGGATTCGGAAGAAAATCTACCCGCCCCGCTCTCCCGGTATGGCGAGAAGCAAGATTTTTTCAGATTCGGGTGCCCCGAAAAGACGCGAACCCGACCGACCGATCACCCCTCCATGCCCGTCGCGACAACCCGATCGGTCGGGTCCGGACTTGCAACATACCGCCGCGCCGATAACACGTCGCCTACCGGAACAAGGAGTTGTTCTTTTCGACGAACGTCCTCGACTCCCGCTATCGCCCGCCCATCGCGACCTCGTATGCTCGCCGGGCGATGCCTCATGCCAGCAACCCCCACCCACAAGGGAGCAACACGATGAGCAACCTGCCTGCAATCATCCTGGTCCACGGCTTCTGGGGCGGCGCCGCCCACTGGAGCAAGGTCATTCTCGAACTGAAACGCCTCGGCCACGACAACCTGCATGCCGTCGAACTACCGTTGACCTCGCTGGCGGACGATGCCGAGCGGACGCGCAAGATGATCGCGCAGCAACAGGGGCCGGTCCTGCTGGTCGGACACTCCTATGGCGGCGCGGTGATCACCGAGGCCGGCAACCAGCCGAATGTGGTCGGGCTGGTCTATATCGCCGCCTTCGCCCCCGACAGCGGCGAAAGTCCCGGTGGCATCACCCAGGAGCACTTGCCCCTGGCCGCAGCGAACCTGGCGCCGGACAGCGATGGCTATCTCTGGGTGAAGGCGGACAGGTTCCACGAAAGCTTCTGCCAGGATCTCGCTGCGGACGAAGGGCTGGTCATGAGCATCACCCAGAAGGCTCCGCTGGCCAGCACTTTCGGCGATGCCATCGGCAGCCCGGCCTGGAAGAGCAAGCCCTCCTGGTACCAGATTTCCAGCGCCGATCGCATGATTGCGCCGGAGAACCAGGAGCGGATGGCCGCGCGGATCGCACCGAGGAAGATCGTCACCCTCGATGCCAGCCACGCGTCACTGGCCTCGCGAGCGAAGGAAGTAGCGGCGCTGATCGACGAGGCCGCCGTGGCCACCGCCCACTAGCGCCGCGCAGGACGCGGCAGCAGGCCTGGCCTGCTGCCGCGGCGGGCTCAGAGGCCGAGGGCGGACAGGTCGAGGCGGCCGTCGGCCATGGGCGGACACCAGAAGTAGCTGCCGCTGATCGGCCGGGTGAAACGCAACAGGCCATCGAGCACCCCGTCTTCCACGCCGATCATCCGTAGCCACTGGACCTCGAAGGCCTCGAACGAGCGGCCGAAGGCGGCGAACAACAGCCCCGCGCGGTGCTCGTCGGACCAGGGCGCGCCGCGCCGCAGGAGGAACGCGGCGGGCTCGAAGCTTTCCTGCTCGGTGCGCTTGACGTGGGCGTAGGCCGGCGCGTCTTCCAGTTCTTCGTCGTCGGACTTGCGGCGGCCGATGATGTTGTCCATCTCCTCGCCGGGGATCGCCTGCATCCGGTCGAAGTCATGCAGCCACTGCTGGACAGCAACGAAACTGCCGCCATCCAGGCCCGCACCGCGCCCGGAGACCAGCGCGGCTTCGAGCGCCGCATCGCCCTTGGGGTTCTCGGTGCCGTCCTTGTAGCCGGACAGGTCGCGGTCCTCGCCGTAGAGGAACGCATCCACCGCGCCGGTCCGCTGGAAGGCCGGCGCCAGCGACCGTTCCAGCGCGTGCGAGCGCAGCGTCACCTCGCCGCGATCCTCGCCGCGCAGCCAGCACCACAGCGCGGAGGGCGTGGACGGCAGGTCGATGCCGGGCGCGGCGAGCACCGGATAGTCCTTCATGCCCTCGACGGTCTTGCCGAGGCTGAGCATCAGCGAATGGCCGATACCCACCACCAGCTGGTAACCATCGGTGGCCGCGGCCAGGCTGGCCAAGGTCGCGGCCACCTGCTCGGGTTGGGAAATGCTGAAAAACAGGTAGCGACCCACCACCGGAATCGGGGTGAGAATGCCTGGCTGAGCCGCGCTCATGTTGCCTCCATCTATCATCAGGCCGTGCGCCGCTCGTGGCGATGCACCTTCGATCTCGTTCTGGTTCGAGCAATGCTCGGTTTCGGAGCGCAGCGGCGGGCGACGCCAAGCGAAGCGGCTCCGAAATACCCGCGCATCCTAAACCGGTGCAACGCCAGAGACCACTCGAAGACGAGGGAAAAGCGCGAAGCCGGACCTGCGTCGCTCAGAACTCCATCGGCATGAGACCGACCACCAGGCCGGCGACGGCAAGGGCAAACACCAGCAGGGCCTTGGCGAGTTCGAGATGATGGGCGTTCATGGGCTTACCTGTCGGAGGGAAAGCCTGACGCTAGACGCCGAACATTGCAGTTGTGCAATCAGTCCCGGTCCGCTTGCGGCGAAACCGCTCCGCTCGCCGAAAGCAGGACCAGCGCATGCTCCAGCGCCGCATCCAGGACCTTGTCACGCGCCACCTCGCTCGCCTGGGCACGCGCGAGAAGCACCGCGCCGACCGACAGGCAGGTGAGCACCCAGGCCCGGTTCTCGTCGCCCATCAGTTCGGCCAGCCGCCGTTGCCGTTGTTCCAGGGCGCGTTCGAAGGTTTCCCGCACCTCGGGCCCTGCCCGGCCCACCTCGGCGGCCAGCGCCGGAATCGGGCAGCCCATGTCGGCATGCTGCGCATGACCGCGACTGAGATAGAGACGGGTGGCGCCGGCCAGTTGCTCCAGGCTGTCCAGCGGAAAGGCATCGTGCTGGGCGCTCAGCTCGCGCTGCAGGATCGCTTCGAGCAACTCCGCCTTGCTGGAGAACTGCGAGTAGAACGCCCCGGTGGTAAGACCAGCCGCCTTCATCAAGGTGTCCAGGCCGGTGCTGGCGAAGCCCTGGCGCTTCACCAGCGGAGCGGCCTTGCTCAACAACAGGGCGCGGGTGGCCTGTTTCTGTTCCGGTTTGTAGCGCATGCCGACTATCCGTTGGTTGGGGAGACGATGTCGTCACATTGGATAATGATCTTTATATAACGCTCGTTATCCAATGAGGAAGCCGCAATGACTCTAGCACCGCGACACCTGCGCATAGAACAACGAGGACGCGTCCTGCAAGTCCTGCTCGACAATCCCCCGGCGAACTTCCTCACCACGGCGGTGATGCAGGAACTGGCCGACCTGCTGGACGACCTTGAGCAACGCCAGGACATCGGCGCCGTCATCCTTTCCGGAGCGGCGGACGGGGTCTTCCTGACCCACTTCGACGTCGACGAGATCGAGCGCGCCGTCGCCCCCATCACCTTTTCCATGCCGGCCTGGCTGACACGCCTGCTGCTGGAAAGCGAAAGCCTCCTGCGCCACTTGCCTGGGGCGAGGAAGCTGCTGCGGCGCACCCTGCTGGCAGGCGTCGCCGACATGAACCTGTTCCATGAGGTCACCGCGCACATGCGCCGCATGGACAAGGTGTTCATCGCCGCGATCAACGGCCTGGCCCTGGGTGGCGGCTGCGAGCTGGCGCTGGCCTGCGACCTGCGCCTGATGGCCGAGGACGACCAGGTGGAACGCTTCCTCGGCCAGCCGGAAGTACTCATCGGCCTGATACCGGGAGGCGGCGGCACCCAGATGCTGGCGCGCAGCCTGGGCGTAGCCAGGGCCCTGGAGCTGTGCCTGGAAGGGCAACTGCTGGAGCCGCGCCAGGCCCTTGCGCTGGGCCTGGTCAACGGGCTGGCGCCAGCGGAGGAGCTACTGGAAGCCGCCGACGCGCTGGCGCAACGCCTGTCCCGGCGCTCACCGCAAGCGGTGCGCCTGATCAAGCGTTCGATCTACCAGGCGGCTTCCCGCGACTGGACGGAGGGCATGGCCAGCGAAAAGGCCGGCTTCCTCTCCGCCGCCTCCCAGGGCAATACCCGCCGCGCCATGCGCGAATACATTGAACGGGTGCGCACCATCGTCCGGGAAGAGCGCCCTTTCCGCCGTGCGGATTTTGACGACCTGACCGAAGGCAACGCCATCGACATGGCCTACAGGTGATCTGCATGACTGCCTCCTCTTCCCCGGTTTCCGCCACGCCTTGGCTGACCCTGAGCATTCGCCTGATGGCCGGCGGCTTCCTGCTGTTCTTCGGCCTGGCCCTGGCCACGCTGCTCCTGCGGCTCGACCAGTCGCTGCTCGACTCCGACGCCGGGCGCCTGCTGCTCCGCCTGGTTCGCTGGGGCGACCAGCAAGGCGGCGGACAGCACTATGAGCTGATGATCTCGACGATCTACCTGGTCTGGGGCGGATTCCTCTGGCGCGCCGCCAGCCAGCCCTTCCGCCACCGGCTGTTCATCGACTTCACCGTGGCAGCCAATGCCGCGCACTTCGGCCTGATGTTCCTGCAGGGACTGTTGATGCCCGGCGAACACATCCACCTGGCCGGCGATGTCCTGCTGGGCTGGGCCTCGCTGCTGCCGCTGATGCTGTTCTGGATACCGCAACGCAAGCGGGCAACCCCTTCGCTCGCCGTCGAGCGGAGGTGACGACAGTGGAACGGCCCCCAAAGGGGCCTAGCAGTTCGAACAGGCTCCTCTTGATGCCGTTGCGGACTGGCCTATGCTCACGGTGTGTGCGAACCCCAAGGGTATTTCCCGACCAGCTCCCCCGCGGTCGGGATTTTTTTTGCCTGTCGCTCAGCGCTTCGGGTCGAAGGGCGAATAGCCCCGCCGGCGCAGGCTCGCCAGGGGCGCGAACAGCGGCTCCGGCAGATCGGCCCAATCGAACCAGGCCCAGCCGTCGCACTTGTCCGGCTCCATGAGGCGCGCCTCGGCATCCTCCGCGCAACCGGCCAGGATGAACGCGGTGAGGTAGTGGCGCCCCTCGAAGACGTCATTGCTGAACGGGCCGTGGCGCAGTTCGCTCAGCGCCAGGCCGGTCTCTTCCAGGGCTTCGCGCAGGGCGCAGTCCTCCACCGCCTCGCCGAACTCGAGATGGCCGCCGGGCGCCGACCAGCAGCCAGCGCCATGACTGCCCTTGCGGCGCCCCAGCAACACCTTGCCGTCCCGCAAGATCAGGACGCCCACGCCTACCTGCGGTGCCGGCATCGTCGTACTCCTGCTTCGGGATCAGAGATGGAGCGTACCGCTCATGTACAACGCCGCCTTGCCGGAGATGACCACCCGCTCGCCGCGCACGTCGCATTCCAGGCGCCCCTTGCGCGCCCCGCCCTGCTCGGCGCTCAGCCGGGTCTTGCCCAGGCGCTGCGCCCAGTACGGCGCCAGGGAGGTATGCGCGGAACCGGTCACCGGGTCTTCGTTGACGCCGACGTTGGGCCCGAACCAGCGCGAGACGAAATCGAAGCGCTGGCTGCGCGCGGTCACCGCCACCCCGCGGCACGGCAAGCCCTTCAGCCGGGCGAAGTCAGGCGCCAGGGCGGCGATCGTCTTTTCGTCGTCGACCACCACGAGGTAATCGTCGGTCTTCAGCACTTCCGCCTCGGCAATACCCAGCGCCTCCAGCAGTCCGTCCGGTGTCGCGCAAGGCTCCGGACGCTTGGCCGGGAAGTCCATCGCCAGCGAGTCGCCCTCGCGCCGCACGCTCAGCTCACCGCTACGGGTAGCGAAACGCAGTACCGGGGAAGCGTCGTCGAGCTTGTGGATCAGTACCCAGGCCGTCGCCAGGGTCGCATGACCGCACAGGTCCACCTCGACCTGCGGCGTGAACCAGCGCAATCGATAGTCGCCGTCGCGGCCGACGACAAAGGCGGTTTCCGAAAGATTGTTCTCTTCCGCGATGGCCTGCAGGCGCTCGTCGTCCAGCCAGGCATCGAGGGGGCAGACCGCCGCCGGATTGCCCTGGAAGGGACTGTCGGCGAATGCGTCTACCTGGAAGATCGTCAGTTCCATGTTCCGGACTCCTGTATCGATGGGCTGCGCACCTTAGCAGCCGGACCGAGACCAGGACAATGCCGCGCCCCGCGCAGGCGCCTCGCTCAGATCTGACGGATATCCAGCAGCGCCCAGACCTGGTAACCCTGGCGCTTGGCTTCCTTCTCCGCTTCCAGTTGCGCGGTGACCTTGCTGATGGAGCGCGAGCGATGTTCGAAACGCAGCGGCAATCCCGCCCCGCCCTTGCGCACGCTCAGTTCGACGATGGTGTAGCGGACCGGCTGGCTGGCCTCGGTCCGGACCTTTTTCGGTCGCGTTTCGGCAAGGCCCAGCGCCTTGCGCATCTGTTCTTCAGAGTAGATTTCCTGCACGCATTCACCCAGATTGAATAAAACCCGCAAATCCTATTGGTTCGCGACCCCACTTGCCAGGATAGTCGGCGAAGCGGGTCACACATCGACGCGAAAATCGCGCCTACCAGATCCGGCAGCTTCATCGAAACCGCCGCCGACATAAGCTGTGGGCGCTGTACATCCCTGGATCCTTTCCCGGCCTGCTCCACGCGGCCGGGATTTTTTTTGCCCTCTTCACCCTTGCGCCGACTGCGGACGCCAGGCTGGCCTTCAGCCTGTCCGGCAGCTATAACGAAAGTCTCCACCGTGATCAGGATCCAGTATGCTCGCCTGCCCCCTCCCTCCCGACGAAGCCCTGCGCCAGCAGGCCCTGGACGACATGGCGCTGGTCGACACCCCCGCCGAACACTACCTGGACGCCCTGGTGGAACTGGCGCGGGAAACCTTCGGGGTGAAGACCGTGCTGATCAGTCTGATCGACCACGACCGCCAATGGTTCAAGGCCCGTATCGGCCTGGATGCCGATCAGACGCCGCGCGACCTGTCCTTCTGCGGCCACGCCATCCTGGCCAGCGAACCGCTGATGGTGACGGACGCCTCCAGGGATCCGCGTTTTCACGACAATCCGCTGGTCACCGGGCCGCCCTTCATCCGCTTCTACGCCGGCGAGCCCCTGCACGCCAGCAATGGCCAGGCCATCGGCACACTCTGCCTGATCGACCCGAGCCCGCGGCTGCTGAATCTCCGGGAAGGACGCCAGCTCAATCGACTGTCGATCCTGGCCGAAGGATATCTCCAGCTACGCAGCCTCACCGAGCACACCCGCTTCCTGCGCCAGGAGATCGACCGGGAGCAGCGCAAGTCACTGCTCGACCCCCTCACCCAATTGTGGAACCGGGCCGGCTTCCACGCGCTGCACCAGCATGAACTGGAGTTGGCGCGGGCCAGCGACCAGCGCATCGGCATCATCTACAGCGATATCGACCATTTCAAACGTATCAACGACACCCTGGGGCACCGGGCCGGCGACAGCGTCCTCCGCGAGGCGGCTTCGCGACTGCGCGCGGCGCTGCGGCCGGAATATCTCCTGGCGCGTTTCGGCGGCGAGGAGTTCGTGGCGATGGTCCGGGTCCGCGAGACCACGGAACTGACCATGATCGCCAATCGCATCCGCGAACTGATGGAAGCGACCCCGATCGACTGTGCCGGCACGTCCGTGCCGGTGACCATCAGTGCCGGCTGTACCCTGGCCGGCAGCGGCGAAGAACCGGAACAGGCACTCGCCCGGGCGGATGCCGCGCTGTACGACGCCAAGCGTGCCGGACGCAACCGGGTGGTCAGCGTCTGACCAGGGCTAGTCCTCCAGCCCTGCGCAATCGGCGCAGATAGAGAAACCCTCGCTATCGACTGGCACCTGGACCGCGTCGCAATATTCGCAGGAACGTCGCCTGCCGGTTCCGCAGGCATCGGGCTCGTCGAGCGCGCCGAACGTATCTTCGTCACGCTCGTCCTCGAGGTAATCGTTATCCAGCAGGTGATCGTGTTCGGGTTCGTGAATATCGTCTTCGTCGCTCATCTTCGACTGCCTGCCGGCTGCGTGAGGCGGTCTTATAAAGGCAGCGACAGCGCCCGTCAACGGCTCAACCCAGGTACAGACGCAGTTGCAGCCGGATTCGCTCCGGCTCGCCGTCGATCGGCGCAGGGCGACTGTCGAATCGCTGGGCGCCCTGGACCATGTAGAACGCTTAGGCATGCAAATCGGCTCCTCCCCCTGCCTCATTGCACTAGAATCGCCCGGCGCAGCGCCTGCGCCCTCAAGCCTCTTTCGTAGAAAACACCATGAGCAAACTGCAACATATCGGCCTGTTCCTGTTCGTTCTTCTCTCTGCCGGCCTGGCGCTCGGCTACCGAGTCGACTGCCCGGACGGCAGCCATGTCGAGACCTACCTGCTTCGCGGCCTGGGCGCGCGCCTCCTCGGCAACGATCTCTGCGAGCAGGCAGCGCCCTGACGCCGGGCGTTCCCGGATCCGACGGCGCCCGCCTATCGAGCCGGCAAGCCTCCGCCAACGCCAAGCCTTGCCGAAGCGATGGGCCACCAGCGCTAACCGGCCAGTTGCAACCAGAGCGAAAACACGCCCAGCGCACACCAGAAGCCGGCGAACAGGAACGGCACGCGTCGCGAGAACAGCAAGGTTTTCTCGAAGCTGCCGCGGTTGACCTCGCGTTCGCTGAACAATGGCGAATCATCGTAGGCCAGGCCGATCTCCGGATCGCTGTGCAACAGGCAGGACTGCTTGAACTGCCAGTGGCAGATGATCTCCGAGGATGCCTGGATGCCCGGCCAGGCATGCAGGGAATTGACGATCCCGAGCAGTGCTAGGAGCGCCGGCACCACCAGGGTGAACAGCTCGCCCCAGGCCGGGTTCAGGTTGGCCATCGACGAGGCATAGGCGATGACCAGGAACGACTGCGCCGTCAGGTAGGCGTTGGTCCGACTGGATAGCTGGCCCGTCTCGTAGTGGATTTCCCGCCGGTAGAAGTCCAGCCGCTCCTTGGGTGAACAGAAGATCCGGACATCGGATTCTTGCGACAACGGCCCTCCGGGCATGATCAACCTGGACACAAGCACGACACCTCGAACGAGTGGATGGGCTTGTTTGGAAAGAACCGATCCACGCCGGTTCGGAATCTCCGACGACCGTTCCCCGCGCCGGTAACGATTTCCGCCACCGCCCCGCTGGCCATGGAACTCAACGGAGCCCTGGCCGCCGCACGCCTGCGCAAGGTAAAAAGGGCGATCCTCCCGGATCGCCCTCCTGCATCAGAACAACGCCCCCAGGTAAGCCGCCGCGCCGCCGCCGAACTGTGCACCGACGTTGACCCCGGCCATCAACAGGGCGCCACGGGACGATTGCAGTAATTGCCGCGACATGCTGGCGCCCAGCGCGGCGGTCAATGGCGAGGCGCTCGCCAGCGCCACCGCCGCCAGCAGCTTGGGATCGAGGCCGAAGAGAATCGCCGTGCCCGAACCGCCGGCGATGACTCCCGCGCCGAGTTCGACGTACATGCAGGGCCCGGTGAAGTCGCCGCGGGACAGGTCGCGCCCCACCAGGCCGTCCGCGACCAAGACGGTTCCGGTGCTCGGCAACGCCTCCAGCGCACCGGCCCCGCCAACGCTCTTGCCCTTGACATTGAGGTTGACCTTGCCGAAGCGCGGCAGGCGCATGCCCAGTCCGATCCCGCCGCCCACCCCGCCATAGCGGAAGGACACGTTCTCACCCTCCGGCGAGAGCAACGTGATGGAGCCGCCGCTACCCGCCAGGAAGGCCACGGTCATGCCTCCGCCACTGGCCGTCACGTAGCGCCAGCGACTCTCGTTGAGGGGCAAGGGAATGGGAAGTTGCGACATGACTTCAATGTCCTTTTGAGGTCGGTTGGGAAGAACGCAGGCCCAGCAATCCCCTGAACCCGACAATACCGAAGAGTGCGCCGAAGCCGCAGAGGAAAGCGCTGGTTCCCCAGAGCGCGCCGGCATCGTCGACTATCGCGCTGGCCGCCGGCCGCCCAGCCTCGTAGAGGACGCGAACCGACTCGCCCACCTGGTAGCCGAAGATGAAGCCGCCCTGGGGATAGGAAATCCGCTCGCCGGAAACGCTGGTGAAATCGATCTGCGGATGCGAACCGCCGGCATTCAAGGCGCTGACCGTCCCCTGGGCTTCCTGCGCAGTACGCAGGAAATGGTACCGCTCGACGGTCTTGAAACCGCCGGCGAGCAGGAGACCGAGTCCGAGCAGGGAAAAAAGGGAAGCGTGAAGAAGTCCGCCGATACGCGAACCGGAAGAGGTCGTCATGAGCCTTGTCGCCTGAATCATCCGTGAAGGCGCTAGGGTCGGAAAAGACCGCCCCCGCTGTCAATAGCGGCTATGCGATGAAGCGCGAGCCCAGGCGAGCACGGGCCGAGCGGCCTTTTTCGGGGCGCAAACGAAAAAAGGCGACCCTTTCGGATCGCCTTTCTTGCCCCGCCAGCAGCGCGGGATTTGTTTGGTAGGCACGATTGGATTCGAACCAACGACCCCCACCATGTCAAGGTGGTGCTCTAACCAACTGAGCTACGTGCCTGCTGATGGCGCGCATTCTACAGACCCCAAAAACACCGTCAAGCTTTTTTTTCGCTAACTCTCTGAAAAAGTGGAATTTTTATTTTCTGGGGGTCCGTTGAAAATTTTGCACGGAGGCTAGCCGGCCGATTTCGACTCGGGTAGCATCCGGGCATCCGTAAAAAATAAAAAACAGAGGTGCAAGATGCCGCACACCCCCTACCCCTCCTCCTATTACGCCGCGTCGGCCAATCCCGCGCCGCCCCGCCCGGAACTCCAGGGCGAGGTCGAAACCGACGTCTGCGTGATCGGTGCCGGCTATACCGGCCTCTCCACCGCCCTGTTCCTGTTGGAGAATGGTTTCAAGGTCACCGTACTGGAAGCCGCCAAGGTCGGCTTCGGCGCTTCCGGGCGCAACGGCGGCCAGATCGTCAACAGCTACAGCCGCGACATCGACGTGATCGAGCGCACCGTCGGCAAGCGCGAAGCGCAGTTGCTCGGCGAGATGGCCTTCGAAGGCGGGCGCATCATCCGCGAGCGCGTGGCCCGCTACGGTATCCAATGCGACCTGAAGGACGGCGGGGTGTTCGCCGCCTTCACCGAGAAGCAGATGGATCACCTGCGCGCGCAGAAACAGTTGTGGGAACGCTACGGCCACAACCAGTTGGAGATCATGGACGCCAAGCGCATCCGCGAGGTGGTGGCGACCGACAACTATATAGGTGGCATGCTTGACATGAGCGGCGGCCACATCCATCCGCTGAACCTCGCCCTCGGCGAAGCGGCGGCGGTGGAGTCGCTCGGCGGCAGAATCTACGAGCAGAGCCCGGCGACCCGCATCGAGCGCGGCGCCAGCCCGGTGGTGCATACCCCGCAAGGCAAGGTGAAGGCGAAGTTCATCGTGGTCGCCGGTAACGCCTACCTCAACGGCCTGGTCCCGGAACTGGCGGCCAAGTCGATGCCCTGCGGCACCCAGGTGATCACCACCGAGCCGCTGAACGAGGAACTGGCCCACAGCCTGCTGCCGCAGGACTACTGCGTGGAAGACTGCAATTACCTGCTCGACTACTATCGCCTCTCCGGCGACAAGCGCCTGATCTATGGTGGCGGCGTGATCTATGGCGCTCGCGATCCGGCGGACATCGAGGCGATCATCCGGCCGAAGATGCTCAAGACCTTCCCGCAACTGAAGGACGTGAAGATCGACTTCGCCTGGACCGGCAACTTCCTGCTGACCCTCTCGCGCCTGCCCCAGGTCGGCCGCATCGGCGACAACATCTACTATTCCCAGGGTTGCAGCGGCCACGGCGTGACCTACACCCACGTCGCCGGCAAGGTCCTGGCCGAAGCCCTGCGCGGCCAGGCCGAGCGCTTCGACGCTTTCGCCGGCCTGCCGCACTACCCCTTCCCCGGCGGCAAGCTGTTCCGCGTACCGTTCACCGCCATCGGCGCCTGGTACTACAGCCTGCGCGACAAGCTCGGGGTCTAGTCCGCGTCGACAGAACGGCACCCCGGGGTGCCGTTTTTTCCATCCGCTCCTCAACCTTCGCTACGGATCTGCGCATGACTGATCAGGGCGAAGATCAGGCTACCGCCGACGATGTTGCCGCCCAGGGTAGGCAGGGCGAACTTCAGCAGGAACTCGGTCCAGCCGATTTCCCCGGCGAACGCCAGGTAGCCTACCTCCGCCGAGCCCACCACGATGTGGGTGAAGCTGCCCAGCGCCATCAGGTAGGTGACCATCGCGATGATCCAGATCTTCGCGCCCTCCGCCGCCGGGATCAGCCAGACCATGGTGGCGATCATCCAGCCGGAAACGATGCCCTTGGCGAACATCTGCGCCAGGTCGTTGTGCATCACCTCGCGGCCGATCTCGAGGAACGCCGCGTCGGCCGCTTCATTGAAGATCGGCAGATGCAGCACCGCCCAGGCGAACAGCAGCGTACCGACGATATTGCCGAACAGCACCACGCTCCAGAGACGCAACAGTTGCCAGGCCTTTTCCAGGGTCGGCTCGGTCATCACCGGCAACACGGCGGTCAGGGTGTTTTCGGTGAACAGTTGCTGGCGGGCGAGGATCACTGCCAGGAAGCCCATGGGATAGCCGAAGCTGCTGACGATGATCGCCCACTCCTGCTCGGGCAAGGCAGCGCGGAACAGGCCCATGCCCATCAACGAGAGGCCGATGGTCAGCCCCGCGGCTACCGCCGACCACCAGAGTGCCGCCAGCGTGCGCTGCAACTCGTGTTCGCCCTGGACGCGAATCACCTCGTGCAGGACAGCGGCGCGCGGTGGCTGCTTGTCGTCGATCTCCCGCCGCTCGTTGGCGGTCAGCGCCGTGGCCGAACGTCCGTCGGCCGGTTTCTCTTTCCGCTCCTCGCCGCGCGCACGCGGCTTGCGCGCGCCCTCCGCTGCACGCCCCTGGCGCTTGCCCGCCGCGCCGCCCTTGGCCGGTTGTCGGGGGCCGGGAGTCGAAGTCTGCTTGTCGTTGGCCATGCTCTGCACCTGAGTGGGGTCCTCCCAGGTATAGAGCCGTCTCGCTGGAACGGGGTTCCGACAACCTTCGGCTCGGCCGCCTCAGCGGGGCGGTGCGCCAACGGGACAGGCCGGCAGCTCGGCGCACCGAGCCGCGGGTGCGACGGCCTGTGGCAGGGCCGCAGCGAAGCGGGCTTCCCCAGGCTGCAATGCCCGCGCGCAGGCCTGCGCCTGGCGCGCCGGCGCCGCGCAACCGCGTTCCGCCAGCAACTGGGACAGGTTGAACCAACCCGCGGCGAAATCCACGCGACGCTCGACGCTGGTGAGCATGGCCTGTTCGGCAGCGGCGGAATCGCCTGCGGCGTAGCGACTGTTGCCCAGGGCAAACCAGGCGAAGGCGTCCTCAGGCCAGCGTCGCACGGCTTCTTCGTAGGCGCGCCGGGCAACCTTGGGGTGGCCGGTTTCCTCGCTGTCACTGGCGGCCGTGAGCCACGGGACCGCCGCTGCCGTGGCCGGCAGGCGGTCACCCGGCAGGGTCAGCACCGCCCAGCGCCCCGAACGCTTCCAGGTCGACTCGAAGCTGGTGAAGTCGGTAACCCAGCGCCGGGTGATGCCCGAGCGCAGCACCAGTTCGCGGCGCTCCCGATCGAAACCGACCACCACCGCGAAGTGCCAGCGCGGCCACCAGGAGAAAGCCTGGTTCTGTAACACCAGCACCGGGTTGCCCGCCGCGACCTCCTCGAGCACGCTCTCCAGTCCGCCTTGCAGCGGATAGACCAGCATGCCGTGGCGGCGCGCCGCGGCGACCATCTCCAATTGCAGGCTGCCCTCGCGACCGGGAATGAACACCTCGTCCTTCAATTGCCCCGGCGTCAACGCCAGGCCGCGCTGGCCGAGCATCGTGGCCAGCGCGGCGGGACCGCACTGGTAGGCTTCCTGGGGGAAGAACGGCACTTCGCGCAGCTCCACCCGCGCGGGCAGCGCCGCGCTTTCCGGCGGCAGTCTCGGCGGCTGCGCGCAGCCGCCGAGCATTGCGGAGACCAGCAGTGCCCCTGCCAGCCGCCTCACCGATTGATGCATTTGATGAAGCTGAAGATATCCGTGGCGCAAAGCATGTCGGTGATGATGAAGATCACCAGGAACAACACGATGATGCCGATGATGCCGCCCGCCGGCGCCTGGTCCAGCTGCTGGTTGAACTGCGCCAGCTCGGCGTTGGTCAGGCTGTTGATGCGACTCGCCACCTGGTCGCGGGGCACGCCCATGGCCTCCAGCTTCTTCTGGACGCCCTGGTCGTCGAGCATCTTCAGCAGTTGCTGGCGATCGAGGTTGTGCTGTTGTTGCTGCATGACTTCCGCAGTACCGATCATCGCTGCCTGGGCGAGCGGAATCTCGGCGAAGGTGAGCAGGTGCAGCGCTGCCAGGACGGCAGCGACACGGCGGATGCTTGTTGTTCTCATGGGAATGACCTCTGCGTGAAACCCGGCTATTAGTCCTGGAAGGCGAGGCTTGGTTCCGCAACGCCCACCTTTCCTGAGTATCGTCCCGATCGCCGTTTTCCGCCGCCTCGGCGCCGATGCCCGCCCCTCTGGCGAGACGACGACCCGCCGCCCCCAGGCGACGAAACGGCGTCCGCCTTTATGCAATTCGCATATACTCCGGCTCGCCGCGAGAAAACCGGAGCATGCGCGATCTCGGCGACATCGACGCATATCCCCGCCGCAGCCTCGTACACGGCGTCGAAACCGCGCGCCGCCCCGGACGACAGAGCCTCCGGCACGGCGAAAACTAAGGATTCCTGAGCTTCCATCTTGTCCAGATTTGCCCAACCTTGAGCGAGCGGGCCAACGGGACGGGAGTTGTATGGATGCTAGGTACCCGGCTAAAAGCCGCAAGAATCAGAGCGGGATACTCGCAGAAACAGTTGGGCATGCTGGTGGGAATGGACGAGTTTTCCGCCAGCGCACGGATGAACCAATACGAACGCGAACGGCACTCCCCCAACATGCGGACTTCCGAACAGCTGGCCATGGTCCTCCAGGTCCCCATGGCCTACCTCTATTGCCCCGAGGACGAGCTGGCCGAGCTCATCCTCAAGGTGTCCAGCCTGACACCCGAGTTCAAGAAAGAGCTGACGCGTTTCATCGAACAGTTGCTCGCGGCCCAGGGATCAACCAGCCGCCAGCCTGTACGCACAAGGAGTGAACTGTGAACAAAAGCTTGGATTCAGACTCGATAACCACCGCCATAATGGCCCTGCGTCGCCTACGCGACACGCACCCGGAGCAGTACCGGGAGCTGCTGCCGTTGTGCGCCTCGGGGCTGGTGGAGACCCTGGTCGGACAGAGCGACGGGGACGACCGCAGGAAGGCCGAGACGCAGAGCGAGACCATCGCCCGCTGGACCTGGCTGCAGTTGCTCGGCTGGGCCCAGAACAACAGCCTCAGCCAGCAGCAGATCGAAAGCCTCTACAGCATCGTCGAAGGCATCCGCAGTTGCCGGCCGCTGATGCAGGAGCGCGCCCGTCTCCTGCAACTGGCGCGAGGCTGAGGCCCCGGCGCGGCTAGAGGCCGTACCGGGTTGCCTGGAGATGAGCGAACATGCCACCGTCGGCCGGGATGTCGACACTCCATAGCCAGCGCGAGGCGTCAGCGAAGCCAGCTGGACGAACCAGGGCTTTGAGGTGGCATCGGCGAACTTCTTGAACTGCCAGGCCGGTCCGCCCATATAGGTGGGGCTGCCGTAGACGATGGCATCGGCTTCGACGAGCCGAGCAACTTCGTCCAGTTCTTCAAGCGCGAGGACGGCCAGGTGCGCCGAAGCCTTCCGCCGCGAACAGCATGGCGGCCGAACGCCAGCCTTGCCGCAGCGCACAGAGCGCACGTGACCTGGCGCCCGCAGCGCTCCGGCCTGATTCGCAGTTTCGTCACGCCGGCGCGCGGCCTGGCGCAAATGTGAACGGTTGCCGCCACGCTGGGAGAGGCTTCTTCCTAGACTCCGCGCCACGTTCACTCAGAGGAGAAACAACGTGGCCAAGACATGGATCTACGCAGCCTCGGCCGCCGCCATCGGCGGTGCGCTGATCGGCGGCTGGCTGCTCGACCCGGCTCCGCCCGAGGCATCGCCGCAGGCCCGCCAGTCCCCCGCCGCCCAGGCAGCCGCCGCCCCGACAGCGGCGCTCGCGGCGCCGGCGGCGGACGCTACCCGCATGCTCGCCCCGACCCCCGTCACGACGCCCGCGCCACGCGAGCGGGTGACGCTCTGGCAAGGCGAACTGCGCAGCCGCGAAGGCGCCCAGGGCATTCCCGAATACCTGGCGCAGGTCGAACCCGCCCTGCTCGACACGCTGGCGCTCGGCCAGGTGCTGGAAATGAGCCTGCCGGGTCGCGAGCGGCCCTTGCAGGCACGCCTCGCCAGCACCCATAACAGCGCCGGCCTGCCGGTCTGGCGCGGCGGCCTGGTGGACGGCGACGAGGCGGAAAGCCTGACCGTGGTGCGTGGCAGCCTGGAAACCCACATCAATGTCGCCACCCTCGACGGCAGCTACTCGATCATCGTCGACAACCGCAGCGGCAAGACCCGGGTGATCGACGAGAACGACATCGCCGCGCGTAGCGACCCGCACGGCGATCATGTCGACGCGCCGCTCGCCGAGCTGCCACCGATGCCGCCGCCCGCCCAGGGCTGAGCCCACCTTCCCAGCATGTTTCCCCAGCGGTGCCCTCGGGGCGCCATGGCTTCCTATTGTCCGAACACAGGCAACCCATGAAGAAATCCCTGCTCTGCTCCACCCTAGCCCTGGCGGTAGCCTCTGCCGCCCAGGCCGCGCCGAAGACCGTCGACATCATGGTCCTCTACACCACCGCGGCGACCCAGACCGCAAATGGCCGCGACATCGATGCGCGGATCGCCAGCTACATCGAGTTCGCCAACACCGCCTACGAGAAGAGCGGCGTCAACCTGCGCCTGCGTCTGGTGCACAAGCAGCGCCTGGACTGGGCCGACTACCCGACGGTGACCGGCGCCAACCTCGATCGCTTCATGCGCGACCCGCAGGTGCAGCGCCTGCGCGAGCAGTACGGCGCCGACCTGGTCAGCCTGGTCAACCGCTCGCAGAACAGCGGCAACGGCTACATCACCTGCGGCATCGGCTACATGGGCTCGGGCGATAAGAACAGCGGGCGCTTCCACGGCAACGCCAAGGACATTGCCTACAACCTCACCGGGGTCGACTGCGGGCTCAACACCTTCGCCCATGAAGCCGGCCACAACATGGGCCTGCGCCACTCCTACGAACAGGACCTGGAGTCCAGCTACTACGATCCGCGCTACGCCCACAGCGGCACCTACGAATGGAGCCGCGGCTACGGCGTGCAGGGGCGCTTCGCCACCGTGATGGCCTACCCGCATGCCTTCGGCACCAACAAGCAGGCACCGTTCTTCGCCAACCCGCGCCTGGTCAACGCCGAATGCGCCAACCAGCCCTGCGGCCGCGAAGAACACGCCGACGCCGTACGCGCGCTGAACAGCATGGCCACGCAGATCGCCGACTTTCGCCCGACCAAGGTACCCGGCACGCTCAACCCGGGCTCCGGCGGCGACACGCCGACCCCGCCGGACCTGCCATGGTGCACGAAAGCCAAGCTCGGCGGCCTGCTCGGCGATGGCGAGTTCGCCAGCATGGAAGGCTGGCGCGCATGGTCCGGCAACGCTCAGCTGAGCCTGGTGAACGTCGCCAAGGGCTGCCGCGACAATGCCTTGCTGGTCGACGTGCGTGGCTTCGATCTGCTGGTCCGCCCCATTGCCCCCCTGCGCGCCGGCAGCGGCTACCGGCTGAGCGGCAAGGTCATGCTCAAGTCCGCCAATACCCGTGAAACCGTGCGCATGGCGCTGCTCAGCGAACGCGCCGATGGCGCCCTGGCCTACAACCCGGCGCAGAGCGTCGAACTGTCGGTCAGCGGCAACGAGTTCAGTCGCCTGGAGAAGACCTTCGACTACCGTCCCGCCGCCGACCAGCGCAACCTCTACGTGGCGGTCTGGAGCGACAGCGGCGCCAGCCTGCTGGTCGACGAGATGAACCTGCAGGAAGCCCAGTCCGCGCCGCCGAGCGTACCGCCGGCGCCGAAACGCATCGCCTACGACTTCGAGAGCGGCATCGGCGGCTGGAGCGGCGTGCATGCCAGCACCCGCGCCACGCGCGTCGCCAGCGCCGGGCGGCTGGCCCTGGAAGCCTACCAGCGGCGCTACGCCGGCACCGGCGCGAGCACCAGCCTGCTGGGCAACCTGGAAGCAGGCCGGACCTACGCGTTCAGCGCGGACGTACGGGTCGGCGACGGTCGCGGCTCGCAGGCCATGACCTATGCCTACCTCTACCTGGAAAGCCAGGGTCGGCCCGGCGAATACCTGCCCCTGGGCTACAAGGTGGTCGAGAATGGCCGCTGGGCCAGCCTGCGCGGCCAGGTGCAATTGCCGAAGGGGCCGATCAAGCGTGCTGAACTGATGATCCTCAGCGGTAACCAGCAGGAGTCGATGTTCATCGACAACGTCCAGTTGCTGCAGAAGTAGGACGCTTCCCCTCCGTGCCCCCGGCAGGCACGGGGGGATTTTGCGGAGCGCTCCAGGCTGGATGCAGCGATCATGAAATTATCGTTTTACGATAATTTATTATTAAACTATGATCACTCCAATTTCCCTCGTTTCCGAGGGGCCTGCCCACCTTCCCAGGAGTACCCCCGATGACAAGCGACCGCCTGGCCGGCTACAGCCGCCTGATGGCTACCCTGACCCTGCTGTTGATCGCCGGCATGCTGCTGCTCAACGCCGCGTGCTGGATCTTCCCCGACCTCGCCAGCGAGCACGGCCTCGGCTTCGCCCTCACCGCCACCGGTGTCGCCGGCGACCTCGGCGTTGTGGCGCGGGACATGCCGCTCTGGCAGGCCCTCGGCGGCATCCTCCTGTCGAGCCTGCCGCTGCTGGTCCTGGCCAGTGGACTGCAGGCGCTGCGAAGGCTGTTCCAGCACTACGGGCGCGGCGAGTATTTCTGCGAAGACGCCGCGGCGCTGCTCGGCAAGGTCGGCCTGTGCCTGGCTTGCTGGGTGCTGGCGAACTTCCTGCTGGAACCGCTGCTGACAGTCTGGGTCACCTTCCTCCAACCCCAGGGGCAACGCATCGTCAGTCTCAGCTTCGGTTCGGCGGAACTGGTCAGCCTGTTCGCCGCCGCCTCGGTGATGGTGATCGCGCGCATCCAGCGCAAGGCCGCCCTGCTCGCCGAGGAAAACCGCCAGTTCGTCTGAGGTCCGCCATGCCCATCGAAATCAGGCTGGACGTCATGCTCGCCCTGCGCAAGGCCAGGTCCAAGGACCTGGCCCAGGCCATCGGTATCACCGAACAAAACCTGTCGCTGCTCAAGCAGGGCAAGGTAAAGGGCATTCGCCTCGCTACCCTGGAGGCCATCTGCGCCTACCTGGCGTGCCAGCCGGGAAACCTGCTGGAGTACCTGCCCGGCCCGACCGAGGAGTGACAGCCGGGCGCTTATGCGCTCGAGCGAGGGGGAGCGCACCAAAGGGTATTTAGGCCAAGCCCCCTTTCGCCGCTACAGTCGCGGTTCATCCACCAGACATGGGCGAGGCCGGGCATGGCGAAATCCTCCGAACGATTCGAATCCCTGCGCCGGGATATCGACGCACTGGCCCGCCGGCTCGACGTGCCGTCGGTGCTGATCATGCGTTCCCTGCCCCGGCACATGCGCGTCGAGGCTTCCGCCGGACGCCTGGAGGACACCTACCCGATCGGCGCCGAAGGCCGCAAGAGCGTCCATGAAGACGGCGCCAAACCCCTCTACTGCGAACGCGTGGTCGACCGCGACGCCCCATTGCACGTGCGCGACTCGCGCCAGGAGACGGAATGGGCCGGCAACGAGGATGAAGTCGAGTTCGGCCTGAGCAACTACCTTGGCTATCCGGTTCATGCGCCCGACGGCACCCCGTACGGCACCGTCTGCGTACTCGACAGCCGACCGCGCGACTATTCGGCCGAGGAACGGGCCCTGCTGGAAGAATTGCGGCGCAAGGTCGAGGCGCTGCTGGCGGAAACCGTCTCATGACCTAAGGTCAATCGGATACCGCGGCGCACAACCGCGCCGCCTCCGCCCACCAGACGAGGACCTTCCGTGCACGCCAGCCGCCTGCCCCGCCTCTTGCCGTTCGCCCTCGCCTTCCTGCTTTCGCCCCCCGCCTTCGCTGCCGACACGCCAGCCGCCGAACTGCTGCGCCAGGCCGAAGCCGAACGCCCGGCCTACCTCGACACGCTCCGGCAACTGGTCGCGGTGGACAGCGGTACCGGCCAGGCCGAAGGCCTCGGCCAGTTGTCCGCGCTGCTCGCCGAACGCCTGCAGGCGCTCGGCGCGCAAGTCCGCAGCGCACCGGCGACGCCCTCGGCCGGCGACAACCTGGTGGCCACCCTCGATGGCACCGGCAGCAAGCGCTTCCTGCTGATGATTCACTACGACACCGTGTTCGCCGCCGGCAGCGCGGCGAAGCGTCCGTTCCGCGAGGACGCGGAGCGCGCCTACGGACCCGGCGTGGCCGACGCCAAGGGCGGCGTGGCGATGGTGCTGCATGCCCTGGCGCTGCTCAGGCAGCAAGGCTTCAGGGACTACGGACGGATCACCGTGCTGTTCAATCCCGACGAAGAGACCGGCTCCGCCGGCTCGAAGCAACTGATCGCCGAGCTGGCCCGGCAGCAGGACTACGTCTTCTCCTACGAGCCGCCGGACCGGGACGCAGTGACGGTAGCCACCAATGGCATCGACGGCCTGCTGCTCGAGGTGAAGGGTCGCTCGTCCCATGCCGGCTCGGCACCCGAGCAAGGCCGCAACGCCATTCTCGAACTGTCGCACCAGTTGCTGCGTCTCAAGGACCTCGGCGATCCGGCGAAAGGCACCACGCTGAACTGGACCCTCGCCAGGGGCGGCGAGAAGCGCAACATCATTCCCGCCGAGGCTTCGGCGGAAGCCGACATGCGCTACTCGGACCCGGCCGAGAGCGAGCGGGTACTGGCCGACGCCCGGAAGCTGACCGGCGAACGCCTGGTCGCCGATACCGAAGTCAGTCTGCGTCTCGACAAGGGTCGTCCGCCTCTGGTGAAGAACCCCGCCTCGCAGCGCCTGGCGGAAACCGCACAGACGCTCTACGGCCGAATCGGCAAGCGCATCGAGCCGATCGCCATGCGCTTCGGCACGGACGCCGGCTACGCCTACGTGCCCGGCAGCGACAAACCGGCGGTGCTGGAAACCCTCGGCGTGGTCGGCGCCGGCCTGCACAGCGAGGCGGAATACCTCGAACTATCCAGCATCGCCCCCCGCCTGTACCTGACGGTGGCGCTGATCCGCGAGCTGTCCGCCGACTAGCGCCGACGCCCGCAGCCAGCCTCAGGTACGGAAGCGACCGAGCACCACGCGCAAGCCAGCCATGTGTTCCTTGACCCTCTGGTTGGCCGAAAGCACTGCGGCGGTCCCTTCGTGGGCCTGCTCGGAGAGTCCGGAGACGTTGGTGATGTTGCGGTCGATGTCCTGGGCCACCTGGCTCTGTTCCTCGGCGGCGGTCGCGATCTGCTGGTTGAGGCCGTCCAGTTCTTCCACCGTGGCGACGATGCGCCCCAGCGCCTGGGCCGCGCTGTCGGCCTCGACGAGGTTGCTCTGGGCATGGCTGGCGCTACCGCGCATGGCGGCGACCGCATCGTTGGCGCCGTCCTGCAACTGCTCGATCAACCCCTGGATCTCCTGGGTCGACTGCTGGGTACGGTTGGCCAGCGAACGCACTTCGTCCGCCACCACGGCGAAGCCGCGCCCGGCCTCCCCGGCCCGCGCCGCCTCGATGGCGGCATTGAGCGCCAGCAGGTTGGTCTGCTCGGCGATGCTGCTGATCACCGTAAGCACCTGGCCGACACTGCCCGCATGCTGGTGCAGGGTGTTCAGCGCCAGGGCGGTCTGCTCCAGTTCCTCCGCCAACGCACCGGTCTGGCTGCTGGCGTGCTCCACCAGACGCCGTCCCTCGTGGGCCAGGGCCGCGGCGTCGCGCGTGGAGTGCGCCGCATGGTTGGCGTGGCGGGCGACCTCGGCCACGGTGGCGCTCATCTCGTTCATCGCGGTGGCCACCTGGTCCAGGTCCTGGTGCTGGCGCGCCACCTGGTCGCCGGCGCCGAGCGCCTGCTCCAGGGCCTCGGCCACGTCCTTGTCGGTCTCTGCCGCGCTGCGCTTGACGTTCGCCAGCAAACCGCTGACGTCCTGGCGCATCCGCTCGTAGCCAGCGACGATGCGGCCGATCTCGTTGTCCGCATGGCCCGCCGCCAGGGCATGGGTGAAGTTCGCCGCGCCGACCTCGGTCAGCGCCACTTCCAACCCACGCAACTGCCGCATCAGCGGCGCCAGGCCGAACTGCCGGCCGAGCACCACCAGCACCAGGATCGCCAACAGGCAACCGAAGGCGATCCACATCTGGGTGTGCTGGACACTGTCGGCGCGCGCGCTCATCAGCGAGACCAGGTTGTTCAGCTCGCCCAACAGCTCGGTGGAATACTGCGAGAAGCCGCGCAGATCGACCTGGCTGGCAGGCTGTGCCACCTGGTCGAGCATGGCCCGGTAGCGGCCCCAGATCTGCGCCACCTTCTGCCGCTGGGCGGCGATCTCCGGCGCGCCCATCCGGCTCACGTTGCGCTCGGCATTGCCCGCATCCAGATCGGCGGCCGAGCGTTCGTACTGGGCGATGGTCGCGGCCAGGGCCTTTGGGTCGCCGGCGCCGAGTCGCAATTGCAGCGCCTCGCGGGCCATCTTCTGGCTGAGCATGCGCTGCGCGCCGGCCACGTTGATGGTTTCCGGCGAGATCGACATGCTCAGGTACAACGCCACCGAGGCGCAGGCGGCCAGGCCGAACATCAGTGCATAGGACAGCAGGAACTGGGCGTTCAGGGTCTTCAACCCGAGCCCCCGTAGAATCCGATCGAACACCCTGGCGACGCTTTCGTTCATTGGTTTTTCCCCACTGGACTACAGAAACCGATAACCACCCCATCGGCCCGTCGCGCCTGGGCTTGAATCGGCACTTCGCCGACTCCATCCCCGTGCGCCTCCCTCTCCAGAGCGTGGCCCCCGGCGGACAAGGCCTGAAGACAGTTTGCCGCTGCGGCATCGGGACGCGCCCTGTAAACTCTGGCAGGTACCCGGCACGCCGCGCCGGAGACGTCATGGAACCCAACCCGCAAGGACGCCCGCGTGATCCCCGTCGCCCCTCTTCCCCTGATCGTCCCGCTCATCTACCTGTCGTCGTTCGTCGCCGGCATCTGGCTGCTGGTCTGGCTATCGCTCCTGGCCTTCAGCCCGCGCGCGCGCCAGCGCTTGCGCCGCCGCTGGCCGAGCCGCGGCCTGCTGATGCTGCTCCTGCTGATCCCGTTGGGACTGCGCGCCTGGCTGGAGATCGGTCTCTGGCAGTACGAGCGCGAACGTGCACGCGAGGAAGCCGCGCACAGCGCCGTGCTCGAGCGCCCTACCCGCCTCGGAGGAATCGAGATGCCTGCCGGCACCCGGCTGAAGCTGGAACTCAAGCACCAGCCGGAAAGCTTCCGAGAAGCCGAATTCCCCACCCCGGTGACGATCCGCGGCGTCGCCACCCGCCACCTGCAACGCTGGCTGCAGAGCGAGCAGGACAACCCGCAGGACCCATGGAAAACCACCGGCGTCCATCCCACTTCGCTGCGCCTGCGTGGCGAGGGAGTCGCCGAGATCGAAGGCTGGCGTTGCGACGCCAGCCAGGAAATCGCCTTCGCCAGCGAGCGCGACGGGCGTCCCGCCGCCTTCGAAGGCTGTAGCCTGGCGACCGGCAACCGCGCCGACGACATCGACTTCCCCGCCGGTGCGCGATTGTTCGCCAGCGATGGCATGGTCTACACCGACGGCTACCGCGACGCCGAGCGCTGGCGGGTAATGCCGGAAACCGGGCAACGGGTGTCGGTGCGCGGCATCGCGCTGAGCGGCGGCGCCCTGGCCTTCGACCGCGACCGCCGCCTGTACGGCCTCGGCGGTACGGTCCTCGCCGAGGCCTTGCAACTGGGCGCCTGGCACTACCCGGCAGGCACCGAGGTCAGCCTTTCACCCCGCGCCGCCTGGCGCGCGCAACATCCGCACGCCTGGCTGTTCAGTCCTACCCGCGAAGCCGCTTCGCATGCCTCCGGCGAGCGCCTGGAACACGGCGTCTCGCTGTTGCAGACGCTGGACGGCCAGGAACTTGAGCGCCTCGACAACCGCGCGGCAGGGGTCATCGACTTCATCGAACTGGAGATCGGCGACGAACGCTGAACCTGCGCCGCGCGGTTATCTGAGGCTCAGCCAGCAGCGCGGCGGAAAGGGCAATCAGGAAATGGACGAGGCGCATGGACCCTCCGTGGCCATCACTGCGGTATGGCTAGGCATTTTCCCGATCCTGCGGGAAAAGCGATGCCGCTTCGCTTGCCGCACAGCGAAACAGGGCTAGCCTTATCAATGTGACTTTCTCCTATGGTGGTCACCAAAGCCCCGGGGGCCGCTCATCCCTCCGGGGCTTTCCCCCCGCCTGCTGCCTCTCCCCTCCTTGATACAGCAGCCCATCGCAGTTCAACGAGGAAACCCGATGAAACTCAGCATTGTCGCCCTGGGCCTGTTGTCCATGGCAGGGGTGCTCATCTGCACCTATCTGATCCTGAAATCGCTCAGCGCCATCTGATATCGCTCGTGCACGAAGCTGTGGATCGCCCATGGGCAGATCCAGCAGTCCGCGCGTAGGATGGGCAGGCCCGCTTCCTGCCCATTTTCCGCCAGGAAAAGAGAGGAATTCCTTTCCGAGATTTCCACAGAGGTCATGGATGAAAAAAAGCCCCCTGCTGATACTGAGCGTACTCCTCGCCGCGTGCGGCCCCGACAAGCTGATTTCCGACCTGCCGTCGCCGAACGGGCAATACCACGTCGAGGTTCGGAAATGCCCGGAGAAAGGTTCGATCACCTGGGGCGAAGAAATACAGGTCTCCCTCCTCGAAACCGGGAAATCGGAAAAGTGCCATGCAGTCGTGCGGTCGCTGGCGCAATTCGACCTGCGCGCATCCGCGGACCAATTGCAACTGGAGTGGCTGTCCGATACGGAACTCAGGGCCTGGCACCCTAGCTTCGAGCCCGGGAACCAACCGAACGACTCGCGCCTGAAGCGCGATGCGCCGGTGAAGATGGTCTTTGCGCCGAAGCGCTGAGCGACTCAAAGGACGCACCTGTATTCCGCCGCAGCAGGAGATGTCAAAGCAGTCCGCTTACTCGAGCTACACACCCGCGAGTGCCTGATTAAAGACTGGCAAATATGAAACAAAGCGGCGCCATCCACAGCGCCAGGTTGATCGTCCATTGCAGCGCTCTTTCGCGAGCGCTTCCCAGCTTTCGCTGCTGGAGCACGAATGCCAACGCAGTGGAATGCAGCAACAGGGCGCAGGCAGGAAAGACCAGCAGGTAGGCGATCAGCCCAGGCGCATTCATATTGGGATAGCTATGGCTGTCGAGCGATCGCCAGTACGCCACCAGGAAAGCGCTCGCGACCGCGAGGCTGAGTCCCAGGCTGATGCGGCTATACCACTTCATCGAGACCCTCCCGACGCGCCTTCCGGACCTACGCCGATCGCTCCGGAAAACGGCCCGATCCGCCTCGCCTCACCCTGCTTCAGTCAGAGCGGCTCAGGGCTTCCGGGGTTCGTTGCCGAGCAGACGATCGAGTTCGCCCATGACGCGATCGCTCTTGGCCTCTTCGAGCTTGCGCCGGGCCTCGGCGAGATTGGCCTGGGCGCGCTCCATCTCGACCATGCCGACGGCGGTGATCACCGCCTGCAATGGCACGCCCCTGCCGGTGGAGCGCATGCCATTGCGTTCGCGCTCCTGCGGCGCGCAGATGAACTGGAGGACAGCCTCATGGCTTTCGTTGGGCAGCGGGGTCCAGCCCTTGGCGAAGGTGAACTGGAGGTTCGTGGGTTGCCCGTTGTTGGAGAAGGTCTTGGCGTTGACCACCTTCACCTCTCGCGTATCGCAGCGGTACTGGTGCGCGCTGAGCAGATGGAAGGAGTCGAACAGCATGGCGATCTGCACCTGCCAGGCGTTTTCGATACCCGGCACGGGTGCCAGCGAATCGGCATCGGCCAGGAACACGTCAAGCTCGGCAGGGTCGTCGCCCTTGTGTACCACCCACCAGTCTTCGGCCCAGGCATGGCCGGATGCGGCCAGCAGCGCGGCGCACAGCCAAGTCGCGGCACTGCGGGAAACCTTGCGATATACGTTCATGTCACCTTCCTTGTGGGGAAATGCTTCCCTGCCGATCGTGGATAGGGGCGGCACCCGGCGCGCCCCTGAGCGAACACCCGCTATTTCAATGACAGCGGCACGCCCCAGACCGGGTCTTCCATGCCCTGCTTGCGCAGCGGCGTGATCTGCAGGGGCTGGAGCCTGGACAGCAGTTGCCGGTGCTTGTCGCTCAGGGCCCGCTGGGCGATCAGGGACTGGCTGAAGTCCATCGGCGCCGGCCAGGTGTAGACGGTCAGGTTTTCCAATGGGCATTCGATCTTCTTCGGATCGATCGCCCGGCACTTCGACTGCTGGTACTTGTAGCCGGGGGTCTTCAGGTGCATGCGCGGGGCCAACAGCAATTGCCCGCCCTGCACGGTGAAGCTGGCCAGCGCCTTGTCGACCGGCAGGCGCGCCTGGACCTTGATCGAGGGCACGTCGCGGGAATCGGTCTGCTGGTAATAGCCGGCCTGGGAGCCCTGGGTCGTCTGCGTGTATTGCTGCTCGCCCCAGCTCACGCAGGCGCCCGAGGCCACATGCACGGCGGTGCAGACCTTCTCGGTCTTGATCTCGCTGCCATAGGTGGCATCTTTCCAGACTTCTTCCCGGTAGTACTCGCGATACAGCTCGGGGGACAGGTACGCGGTGCCGTTGGCGCCATGGCCCGAACCGGGCGGACCGCTGCGGGCGCCGACCTGGTCGAGCAAGCCATGGATCTGGTAGTCGTCGCCGCCGGTCAGCAGGTACTTGCCGGGCGGCAGGATATGCACCTCGAAGGCCTTGAACAGATAGGTCTCGTCGGGCTTCCGCTGCAGCGCGTTGGTCTGGAACTTGCGGCCGAAGGTCACCTTCGGGTCCTTCTCGTACTCCCAGATCGCCGTTGGCGTCCACTGGGTCATGGTCAGGGCATCGCTCAGGGACTTGTGCGGCATCACGTCGGCCACCAGTACCACGGCCATGTTCCCCTTCAGCGCCTGGTCCACCAGGTCCAGCATCTGCGCGTTGCGCGGATCGTCCATGCTGCCATAGGCGCCCGAATCGAGTTCCGACACGCAACCGGAAAGGCAAAGCAGCAAGGCGGCGGAAAGGGCAAAACGCGGGCGGGGCAGTCTCATGCATCGATCCTTGATAGAGGCTGGTGCGGGTCGTCGGACGGCCCATCTTACTGGCCCCAGCCTGGATCGCAATATTTCAAATGAACTAGGTCGGCAGGGGCACACCGGCAGGGCCAGGAGCTGCCACGGCCCGCCGGCCCTCGTTGGTTCGGCTCCTCCCGATCAGACTGCCCACAACCGGCTGCAGACCTTCAGGCGTCGGAATCGGCGCCGCCTGGCATGCCCCTCCTCGGGAAACGAGACCGAATCGCCCTGCCCAGCCGGCATCACTCAGGAAGAATGGTGATTCCGCGTGCCCTGAGACTGCGCCGGTCTTTTCGGAGAGTTTCCAGCAACCGGTCCCTTGTCTCCCGGACGTGCGATTCGACCATCCCCGCGGCGCGTTCGATATCGCATGCCCTCAAGGCGGCGATGATGGCGCGATGCTCGGCCCAGCCGTGATGTTCCGGTTGGCTCTCCAACCATCTGACACGCTGGAGGCGCGTCAGGGCCTCGCCGAGCCCCCGACTGATGAATTCATTGCGGGCCAAACCGGCAATCCAAAGGTGGAATTGGCGTCCGGCAGACTCGGTCTCTTCTGCCGAGGCATTTATCGGCACCGCATCCAGTATGGCCTCCCCCTCCCGGAGATAGCTTTCTTCCGCCTCTTTTCCACCGAGGCGAACTGCCGTTACCTCAAGCATCTCCCGGTATACGAACAATTGTTCTATTTCCTGAAGATCGATGGGCGGCACCAGCCATCCCCGGCCCTCCCTCGCAACGAGACCTTCAGCCTCAAGACGAACCAGTGCCGTGCGGATAGAGCTTCGCGAGGCCCCTGTCTGCCCTTCGAGCCAGCGCTCCGTCAGGCGCTCTCCAGGGCCGATCTCCATATCCAGAATCAAGCGGCGCAGCCGCTCTTCAGCCTGCTGAATGACCGTCATTAGGTGCCTCCGATTGACAGATCCATTGGCCAACGTCAATGTATACCAAATTGGTATACCAAATTGACTGTGTGGTATCGAGTGTCTCTGATCGGAGTCTGCTGATGCAAGGCAACATGAACGAACCCGCTATCGACTGCTGGCAACGCAACCTCGCCGTGTGCTTGTTCGGAGCCTTCACCACCGTCTTCGCCATGACACTTATCCTGCCGTTCCTCCCGGTCTACATAGGTCAACTCGGGGTATCGGGCCACGCTGCAATCGTGCAGTGGTCGGGTATCGCCTACGCCGCCACTTTCGTCACCGCCGGGTTGGTAGCACCGCTTTGGGGGATGCTTGGCGACCGCTACGGTCGCAAGCCCATGCTGGTCCGAGCTAGCCTGGGAATGGCGATCACCATGTTGCTGATGGGGCTGGCCTCCGATATCTGGCAATTCATCGGCTTGCGCTTGTTGGCGGGAATCGCCGGCGGGTACTCGTCGGGGGCAACGATCCTGGTCGCGGTGCAAGCTCCGAAATCCCGTTCGGCATGGGCATTGGGTCTTCTTTCCTCGGGCGTGATGGCCGGCAATCTGTTAGGGCCGCTGGTTGGCGGCTTCCTGCCTCCTCTGATCGGCATACGAGCCACATTCTGGGGCGCCAGTGGATTGATCTTCATTGCGTTTGTCTTCACGACCTTCATGTTGCGCGAGACTGCACGCCCCTCCGTCCCCGCCGTCGAAGAACCTCCCAAGGTCGGTTGGTCGAATATGCCCAACAAGGCGGTGATCCTCGCCATGCTGGCGACAGGCCTGCTGCTGATGATTGCCAACATGTCGGTCGAACCGATTATCACCGTCTATATCGAAACGCTGCTCGAGGACTCGAGGCGGGTGACGTCTGTGGCGGGTCTGGCCATGTCGGCGGCAGCGCTCGGAAGCATCATCTCCGCGACCTATCTGGGTAAGGTGGCCGACCGGATTGGCTACGGCGTCATCATGATAGCCGCGCTGAGCGTCGCGGCCGTCCTGCTGATTCCCCAGGCTTTCGTATATGCGGGGTGGCAACTCATCGCCCTGCGCTTCCTGATGGGCATGGCGCTTGGCGGCCTGCTTCCGTGCATGGCCGCTGTAATCCGCCATAGCGTCCCGGAGCGATTCGTCGGCTCGGCAATGGGCTGGTCGCTATCCGCGCAATTCGCCGGCCAGGTAATCGGGCCGGTAATCGGAGGGTTCGTCGGTGGCCAGTTCGGGATGCGCAGCGTTTTCCTGGTAACCAGCCTGTTGATGCTGGCAGGGGCGCTATTCAACTGGCGAGCCCTTGGGCACTCCACCCGCTAGACGGTTTTCCACCACCCAGAGGTCGTCATGACTGAGCTCGTGCTTGAATCTCCCTTTAATTCCGCCCTGCTGCTGATGGATTTCCAGGAATTCGTGCTGAACAACTTCGTGCCCGCACCTCGCGCAGCCGAGGTAGTGGCCCGCACCTCCAGATTTCTTTCCAGGGTACGGCAAACCGATATGCTTGTAGTTCATGTAACGGTGGGCTACCCGCCCGATGGTCCGCCAATGGACAGGCGCAACAGGCTATTCCGCGAGCTACGTGAAAGTGGCTTGATCGAACCGGGAAGCCCCGGGTTGGCGATCACCGCCGCCTTGCAGCCGATCGAAAGCGAACCGGTCATTACGAAGAGTCGCGTCGGCGCCTTCACGGGTACGGAACTGGACGAGCTTCTCTGGGCGCATGATATTGAAACATTGCTCATCGCTGGAGCCACTACCTCAGGCGTAGTGCTGACGACGGTTCGCCAGGCGTTCGATCTGGACTACCAGTTGGTTGTGCTCAGAGACGGCTGTGTCGATGGCGATGCAGAGTTGCATGACTACCTCATGGCCAGAGTCATTTCCGACCACGCCACGATCACCGAAATCGATGAAGTGGCGAAAACTCTACGCATGTAGAGTGCGCCAGCCATACAGAAGCAACGGTCGTTCCCGAGTACCGCCGCCCAGACCCTTGGCAACTTCCCTCGCTCGATCCCACCTCCGATAAAAGCATCGGCGATGTGCTCGGCGACTCCTCGGGGCTATCGAAGCTGACCATCAGTAGCGTCAAGGCCACTCACCGGGAACGCTCCTTTGGGCTGGAACCCGCCTCCCTGCCAAAAGGCTTTCAAGATCCGGGAGCTCGATACTATCGTCGAGCGCATGTAGAGAGGCCCAGTGGAGGGTAACGACTACCTCCTCGGGTCTGGCAACCATTTTGCCTGGCAGCGCCCCAGAAAATGGCGATCGAGTCCATCCCCACGAAAGATGTACCAGGGGCGGAGATTCTGGTCAGTGACTGAAAAACGGTGGCGGCCCAGGTCGAGAGGCTGATGGAGACATCATCCGAATCGAAGTACTGATGACAGCCTACCAGCCGTGCTGGAAAGCCTCGGGTTATCGGACACCGACGCTGGGCGGGTGGAACTGCTCATTACCGACGATATGGCAAAGGCCCCATCCCTGATAAAATCCCCGCCCTGCTCCGCTCCCCCTACCGAAGTCCCGATGCGCCCAGAACCGACCAACGCCCCCGCCGCCCTCTCACGCCGCTTCTCCGTTGCGCCGATGATGGACTGGACCGCTAGTTCTCTACACCCCCATTTTTTCTAAGCCTTCAAAACACTCGCAACTTTCAACTTACCACTTTCTTACCACTAGTCAGTCTAGCTCCAGCAGCAACCCATTCCAGGGAACACCTGCGCCCGTTGCAGAATGAGCATTTTGCGGTATCACCTTCGGCCTTGACGAGCTTCTGCCGGATGACCTCGCCCGCGCACCTCTAGCACACTTGTTATTCCATCGCGTTCCTTGTATTTCACCAGTATGAACTCCCTGCTCAGACGGACATCCACCCGCCCCTCACAATTTCAAACCACTTAAGGATAAAGACGATGGCATCAGACAAGAAGAAAGCCAAAAGGGCCAAGCGAGCCAAGCTCAAAGCAAAGGAAATCAGGGTCGCACGACGTGTAATCAACGATAACGGCTCAGAGACACTGGATGCTCTTGCACGGAACATGGTGAGCTTACTGAGGAAGCTGGGCGAAGCAGAAGAGACCAGCATGGTAGAAATGTTGAAGACACTCATGATGGAGACGAGTAAGTCAGAAGTGGCTTATTTGGATGATGAAATTGATTATCAGATCGTCGTGTTGAAGGTTTACGGCAAGCGTACTGAAGGGCGGGCCGAGGATTGGATGGAACAGCCCGACTTCTTGCAGGCTTATGCTGAGGCCGCGCGGGGGGTTGGGCGCCCTGAACTCATTGAAGCTTGGCAGGATGCCTACGCGTTGGGGGACTGATCAGAATCAGCTTTTCTGGTAGAAAGCCAGAGTGCGAACGGTCAACACGAAAATTTGGGGCTGCCTCGAGCACGTCTGGTACAGACACGCCCGGGCTTTAGAACGGCTGATGTAAGGTGCGGTTGGCTGAGCCGGGCAAGCAGGGTAAGGCTCAACCGTTAGATGGGCACCACAATCCTGCCGCGGGCCACGCAAACGTTCTCTTTGACCGCATAGCATTCAACGTAGTGGTCGCCTTCAAAGTTTGAATGCTCAGTGATTTGGTTGTGACCACTGTCGATGCGGATATTGCCTCTGATCATGTTCCGCTCGATTGCCTGGGGGCCAACATTCTTGACCTTCCAGTAGATTTTGTATGGCGGCGGTACATTGATCTCTGCTATCCAGAAGGTAAGCTCTCTCTGTCTAGGGATTCGGTAGGAGATGACCCGAGACATGAGGTTGCGCAAGCGATCCTCTTCGTTTTTGATGGTGCAGTCAATGCGTAGGGTGTACTGAATATCGAGGCTGAATTTCTCGCTGATGAACTCTTCTGTATTTTTGACTCTGTTTTCGGCGATCGCTTGCTTCTTCTCTTGTTCTATATACTCAGGGAAATGTTCGCCAAATACAGTACTCCACCGCTCATGTGCAACCGCTGCATCGTCCAAGGCATCTTGCAAACGGCTCAGTGCTTTTTTTGCTTTGGGGTGGAAGTTTCCCGACTTAGTGACTATGGAGCCGCTACCCGGGGCCCTCCACTGCTCCTTATCTCCGTCAACTTGTACTAAGTAGGCAAAGAAATCTCGAGTCATCTCCCCGTAGGCAGCATAGGACTTCATGTCGTAGTCCGATGTATTTTTTAGGAACTGGTAGCACAGCGTATCGATTAGCATTCCCTTCATCGGCACGCCATGGTCGTTTTTCCACGCGCGCACCATTTTGCAGAGGCGTTTTAGATTGTGGTTCTTGTCTTTGTTAAGATTGTTAATCTCCTCAATCTCGGCTACCGGATTACAGGTTCTCCAATTCCCTCCGTCGTTGGCGTCGGGGTAAGTGTAGCTGCCATCACCCTGTTCGAATGCAGGGAGAACCTCAACAACGTAGTCGGAGAAGTCTACCGAGACGACCTGCTGCTGAGCTTTCACCGTCCGGTGGGGAAAGCGCTCCTTGAGTGCAGCTCGGATCTCACCCAGTAATGAAGATTGCCCATTGCTTTCATATCGCTGGAAGCGATCGTAAACCGACCATGGTAGCACAAAGACCATGTCCAAATCACTGACACCATGGACCGCCGTATGCCGCCCGTAAGACCCTACTTGCCGGCAGTTTTGAGTGTCCGAGACATTATTGTAATACTTTTCGTTGAGCTTTTCCGTGATCTTACGATAGCTCTTGGATATTTCATCAGCGTTCTTTACTGCTAGATTTTTTCGAAACTGCTCAAATAGATCTTTACTCATGTAGGCATTTCCCTGCTAGCACTGAAAGGAGATCTGGGTGAGTGTCGCACCATGACACTACAGCGATGGTAAGCAGAATCGTCACAAGCGTCGTATAAGCAGAGAAAGGAATCTTGTCTCTAAAAAATGAGAATTTCCGGTGCTCAGCAATCCAGTCAATCTGTTGATCCCAGAAGAACTTCTTGTGCGCTAACCAACTGGAGAAAAGGATATGCTTTCTCTGGCAGGCTGCTCTGAAATCCTTGGTGATTTGGTCCATCTCTGCTTCATTCTCTGGAGTGAACTCCCCTGAGGATTTGCATTGAACTAACAGGATCCTCAGTTTATCAAGAAGTTCGGTCAGCACGTTACCTGCTTGGAAGTACTGTTCTTTCGTATCTGAGTAGTAAGCTATGTACAGACTGCAGATCCCGATCACCGTGATGACTGCCGACACGTGTTTGGCGGCAAGAGCCTCAATGTAGAGAGACAGAACACCGATTACCAAAGAGATCATCCCGATCCAACCTGGTGCTTTCTCAACGATGTCGTAGGTGGAGAAATGAAGCTTAGCGGAATACCCAACGTCATACGCTTTCTCAGCGATCAAACTAAGTGCTACCTGCTGATCCATTTTTCGTCCCTTAAAATTTTTTATGGGTGGCCTATTCCAGTCTTGATTTACCTACGGACAGTCAAACGCATGGAGGCAATCGCTTTCCCCTGCTTGGGCGACAGATCTGTAACATGGCAGGTCAAAATGACATTACCACACGACGGAACTTGCTCAAGGCATCCACGTCAGGACCTAGCTCAATCCCAGGAAACGGTAGACGGGTAAATCCTAGGTTCTCGGGGCCTCCGCCACCCACCAAGAGTACGCGCAGTTCCTCGCCACCCGCTGGCATATCGGGCCCCTCGAATACTGTATAAAAATACAGAAAAAAGAAAGCAGAAACCGTGATCCACTTTCCCCGCAACGCAGCCATCTGGCACATCGCGCTAGACGACAAGCAAGCCTTGATGTCCTCCTCTGAATGGCACTGCGAGATGCTGCGCAGAGCTGCCGTCTCCCCAGGCTGGCGATGTCAACCAATCAGACTATCTCGATATGCACGACCAGGCCGCCGGTGCCCTCTCGTATGCTCAGGAGGAACGCGCAGCGCCGTGGTACAAGCCTAACCGGACGTACAGGGTAGTATTGAACAGCCGCGAGGTTGAGCTGATCGCCCGCGGTGCCTTCAAGCCTTCGGTGCCGGAATTAAGTGACGGGTTGATTCGATACGACAAGCGCGGGCAGCTAGCAGTGTTTCACCAGTAAACCATTTATAGAGGAGATATTCGAGGACGACACTGGACATGTACGAGCGGCCAGACCTATGCACTGACGGTGATTGGCCGCGCCTGGCACGGTAAAGAGTGGTGAGCACTCAACCGACCAGATGAATATCGCCTTGCGGTAGATCTAGCCGAACAGGCCGAAGAAGACGGGGATAGTGCAGCCGCGACACTGTGGCGGGAACGGCTGGAGGCCTGCGAACTGCGGGCATGCAGCACTTGCAGGGGGCACTTTGCTTTGATGGAGACCTGCGATGACTGCCACGGGACAAGCGTGATGGCAGTCGAGGCTATGCTGGGGAAATTTGACGCGAGGGTAATAGGGTGTGCGGACGACTCAATCAATACACCGGTCTGTATGAATTCGTATCAGTCCTGAGCCTACCGAATATGCTGGGCGATCCCATTGACGATCAGCTGGCATGCAAGGACATCGCGCCACCCGGTGCTTGACACTGCACAATGAGGTTTTCTCCTTGGTAAGATACCCCCACAGCTTTACAGGGACATGGCCGAAATGCGAGATAGGCAGAACAATTTTAAAGCGAGTATCCGCCAAAAGCTTAGAGATAGGGCTGGAAATATTTGCTCTAACCCTTCCTGTTACGCACCTACTAGTGGTGCAAAAGCTGGTGAGGATGGTGCGCTTGATATGGGGGTTGGAGCGCACATCTGCGCAGCCTCCCCTTTAGGCCCTCGCTACAATGCTGATATGACGCCAAAACAGCGCTCGGCTTACGAAAATGGTATTTGGCTTTGTACTCCTTGCTCAATAAAGATTGACAAGGACTTTCACGCATACCCAGAGGAACTACTCCGAGAGTGGAAGCGCAACGCTGAAAAACGTAGCAACTCAAGAATTGGTATTCCTGCCATTCCGGATTCCGCTCCTCAGGATTTGCTAGTGACAGCCCTACATGGAGCGCCTCTTAAGTCCGGCATTGCTCAAGCAATAAGCAATGTTCACAGCGCAGTAGAAACAGTATTAAGCAGTCTCGACAATCGATTCCAAATACAGTCCTCACACAATCTTGGCCAGACTACATACCGTATTGCTGCCCGCGAACACCAGAACATTGATCTTACAGTAGAATTCAAAAATCCACAGCGATACGCAAAAGACTATCAACGCCTTATTGAAGAGGGAAAATCTTTAACAATCGACACCAGCGACATAAATTTAAAAGGCTCCCCCCTATTCGAAAAAATTACTGCTGAAAGCAGTAAGTTACAGATTGGCAGCTTGTCGAAGCCCTGCACAGTAAGAGTTTCCACCGTTCACGAAGAGACTGGACATCTTGAGACATTCAATGACATAGAAGGGAACTTCTCTTATGGTACCAAAGGAGGCACATTCACAGGTCTAACCATGGGGAAGATGTTAAAATTTGAATTTGACATTAACTTCAAAGAACTCGACAAATTCAATATAAAAATCACCCCTCTCACCGACCTCTGGAGTAATACCCCCATCGACAGCCTTCCTTATTTTTCAAAAATAAAGAACCTACTACTCAACATAAACTCTGGACACACCCTAAATATAACCGCTGAGTACCAAGGCGAGCAGCTATTTTCAGGAAAAAGCCACGCACTTTCATTCAAGGGACAATTCGACAACATAAAAATGCTCTTTCTATATCTAGATGCAGCTAGAGAAATATCTAAAAAAATTAGCTCAACAATACTTTTCAAAGACAACCAGCACATTCCCAGCGAAGACATTGAAAAACTAATAAAAATTGCATCCATGATGAATCACAAATACTTCAAAGAAGCAAGAAATCTTTCAAAACCAATACGTTTTAAACTAAAAAAAGAAAAAGACTCAAAAAAGCAAATAGAAATGCTTGAAAAAGAAGAAGACCTTCAGCTACGTATCACCCAAGAAGAAGGGGACACAATATCAATTCTAGGACAAAAAATAAAACTTCCGCGCCAAATCATAGAGTTAAATTGCGCCCGAATTAAAATAACCAACAAAAAAGAAAACCCGAAAAATTCTATGCTTGAGTGCGAAATAGTACCAAGGAAAAATTTTTCTCTAAAAATATTCTACAGCACCGAAGTATAGAAGTTGGCTGCGACCCCAATAGAATCTAGCCATCCCACAGTCAAGCCTAGAGGAAATTCTTTTACTATTTAATTCTTCGCCTCTTCGAAAACACTATTTAATTATTGGCATGCGAGGATGGCAGCAAGCATCTTGGCTTCATACCCTCGATGCTGACGAATTTCGGCCAACAAGGCTCGAACTTTTATCTGTAGATCATCATCTGCCTTTAGCCCTTTTGTAGCCCAAGCGGGCACATCTACAACCGCCACTCTACACGGCACCACCACAGGCACCTCCACCCGCACCATGCGCGACTCGTCTTCTTGCCAGCCGGCGCATCCCACTAGCACGACCATCACCAGCATCAGCACCACCCTCATAGACCCAACTCCTGATCGATCACCGCCTCGGCGGCCACACACTGCTCGCCGGCCGTGCGCTCTAGCAGTAGGCGCTGTGCCGCAGCATAGTCACCGTCGGCGCGCCTCCGCGCTTGCTCCACCGCCTGGGCTGCATCCCGGGCGCGCTGTTCGCCGGCCAGTCGCAGCGCGGCGACCTGCCTACCCTGCTCCGCTACTGCGGCCTCCAAGCTCCCACGAGCGGAACGGCAGGCGGTCAGATCCGCGCGCGCGGTATCGACCAGTGGCCGGTAATGACGCGCGCTGAGCCAGACACCACCGGCGGCTCCCACGCCGATCAGCAGCATGCAGCCCAGCACGATCGAGACAACACGGGTCGAGATCACGACAGCACCCTCTTCGCCCGCTCCCACAACGCCATGCGCTCCGCCTGGCCGTTGAGCCCGCCGTTGATCTGGCGGGTAATCGCAGCGAACTCTCCCCGGTCGGCCAGTTCGTTCAAGCCACGCGTCGACCACCACCAGGCTGCGGACAGCGCCGCCCACTCAGGCTGCTCGAGTAGTTCTGGCTCCGCTTCCAGCGGCTGGCCCAGCCCGCCGCCGGCAGCGCGGTAGTTCGACCGGCCGGTGATCTGTAGCAGTCCGCGCCCGCGGTACCGCCAGCCGTCGCCGGACGCCTCGTCTCCGTTGCCGTTGCGCGAGGCATAGGTGTTGTTCGCGATAGCCTGCGGATGCCGCGCAAGGTTCAGAGCCAGAGCGTTCGGGTTGCCGTCGGCACCGCGGTACCGGCTCGGCCAAGTCGCAGCCAGGCCACGGGCGCTGTAGTTGAGGTTCTCCACCAGCCGAGTCAACTGGCTGCTCTCGTGGCCGACCTGGGCGAGAAACGCGGCGACTCGCACGGGCGAAGTGATACCGAAGCGAGTCATCCCGCGGTTCAACACACCAACAAAAACGCCGGCTTGCGGGCCGGCGTTCGGAAATATCTGCAGCAGCTGCTGCTCGGTAATCAGCATCGGTTCTCTCCAGTAACGTTAATGCTCTGCTATCGGTAGGCGTGAAGGGGGTCCGGTTTGCTATCGTTCGCCTGCCAGGTAGGAGGCGAACCACGATGAATAAACGGATGTTGCCCGGGCTGCGCGCCCATGTTGATCAGCTCTTGCGCGATGGCTGGTGGATCTCCGCACGCGATCCGCTCACCTTGAAACGCGGGTCCGACCGCCTGCAGTGCCTGGACGGCATGCTGGTCGGCTCGGCTCAGTCAAACCTCGATATCGAACTGGGGGAGCTGCGGCGCCGGCCCGGTCACCAGACCATCGCTGATGAACGCCATCTGCCCGGCCGGCACCGCCGTGCCCCGGGCCGCGATCACGACGTTGTTTCGCAGGCGGACGCGGCAGGTGCCGGCGCCCTCGTCGACGTCGATCACCTCCCCCACCGTGCGCGCGCCGCCCGGTAAGAGCCCGATGAACCGACGCCAGGGATTGACCGTCGCCATCAGGAGCCTCCCGGGTAGTGGCGCTCGATGCGCAGGGTCTGCCACACGCGGCTAGCCCCTACCCCCTCGGCCGAGATATCGGTGGCCAGGCAGAGCCCGCGCCAGGTCGCCTGTTCGTCTCTCACCTCGACCAGCATTCCCGGCTGCACCAGGCCCGGTACCCCATCATCCTTCTGGAACAGCGGGATACGGCGCGTCTCGATCGCCTGGTTGCCTCCCTTAGACAACTCGCAGATCCCGCGCGAGCGCGCCACCTCGGTGCCGGTCATCCAGTCCTCCATGACGTCGGGCGCCGACTCCTCGCCGGCGGTACCGGCGCGCCGCACCTGCACGCTGACGCCGTAGCTGGTACCGCTGACGTAGACGAAATTCCATGCTGGCTGGGGACTCCACTCGCTGCCCCACTCGGCGACGATGGCGGCCGGGATGATCCGGTCGGGAATCGCGGTGTCCCAGTACCAGGTCGCCTCACGATACCGCGGCAGGATCGTCACCGAGTCGTCCATCAGGCCCGGCCGCACGATGCCGCCGGCGACCTCGGCCAGCTTGACGATGACCTGCATCGGCGTCTGGTCCTGGTAGCTGAAGGCGCCGGCCGGCAGCGTCCAGTCCGGCGGCCCCATGTTCTCGACGTCCCAGGACACTGAAAAGCCGGTGTACTGCAACTGGTCGTCGACAACCTGACGTGCGTTCAGCGGCGCCGTGTTCACCGCGCTGCGCTTCGGCGCATAGGGCGCGTCCAGCAGTTGGGTGCGGCTCGCGCCGCTGATGGTGTAGCGCTCGCTCGGATGCTTGCCGCTGCCGCTGTAACGCTCGACCAGAAACCGCCAGGTCCAGCCGTTGATCTCCAGCTCTACCGTCTTCGGCCCGTTGGCATCCGGCGCCGCCAGGTCCAGCGAGGTGCGACCGAAGAGGTCAGCCGAGAACGACCAGGCGAACGAGTCGATATCCAGGCCGATGCGAATGCTGGTCGCATCCAGCGGCGTGCGACTCGGCAGCACCACCAGGGTGACCGTGTTTCCTATCATGTAGGTCTCCAGTATCTCGGGCTCGGCGGGTGGATCTATCGGTACCACCGGCCCCGGATAGTCGGGGTAGACAATGCCCGTCGGCACCGGATCGGTCGGCCGCCCCCATGCCCAGGGAATCCGCCGCAACGCATCGAAGCGGGCCGGACTGCCGTAGCTGCTGCGCGCCCCGGCGTCCACCGGCCGGATACCACGGACCGGCGCCACGTAGCGGAAATCGAAAAACACGTCGGGCGTGTTCGCCGGGGTGTAGCGGGTCGGGCCGAAATTGAAGTCGAGCAGGCCGGTCGGGATGTAGAGACTGGCACGCCTCTCCGGGTCGACTTAATACCCCCAGGCTGCCTCCGCCACTCCTAACACCGACCCCAAATGTGCCAGGTCATTGGCAACTGTCTGCGCCTTCACATCTCCCCCGCCCGGCCCCATGCGCCACAACGCATAGTCAACCAGTACCTGGCTGGTGATATCCCGGTCAATGGTATCGCCCAGGTGGGAAGCGGCGACGGCGGTCAGCGTGGCGATCTTGGTCTTACCCAACGGGCGAGTCTTATCCCGGTCGGCCAGGTACTGCGCGATGATGTTCCGAAGCAGTACCCCCTTTTTCGTCGCCCGTTCCAAGCCACCGGGCTCGGCCAATTCGGCCTCCCGACGGAGCGCCCATGCTTCAGCGGCCTTTTTCCGGCTGAAACTTGTGCTCTCCTGATAGACTTGCGCGCCTCCGTGCTTGATACGAATCTGCGCGGTGTATATCACCGTTCCATCGGCGTTGCGCCGAGCGCGAATAGTGGCCATCGTGACTCCCGGTCCCGATGGTAAAAGGCGTTAGGCGAGTGGTAATTTTTACCACCAACCCGCCAAATATGCCCAAAACCCCGAAAAACGCACCGATAAAGCGCACACGAAAGACCTGATGAATCAAGCTTCAACGCCAGTAATGACGCGCCCTACACTGTCTCGCCGCTTTTCCGTTGCGCCGATGATGGACTGGACCGATCGCCACTGCCGCTTCTTCCTGCGCCAGTTGTCCCGTCACACCTTGCTCTACACCGAGATGGTCACCACCGGCGCGTTGCTGCACGGCGATCGCCAGCGCTTCCTCCGCTACGACGAATGCGAGCACCCACTGGCGCTGCAACTGGGCGGCAGTGTGCCGGCGGAACTGGCGGCCTGCGCGCGGCTGGCGGAAGAGGCCGGCTACGACGAGGTCAACCTCAACGTCGGCTGCCCCAGCGACCGGGTCCAGCACAACATGATCGGCGCCTGCCTGATGGGGCATCCGGCGCTGGTGGCGGACTGCGTGAAGGCAATGCTGGATGCGGTGGAGATAGCGGTGACGGTGAAGCACCGCATCGGTATCAACGGGCGCGACAGCTATGCCGAGCTCTGCGATTTCGTCGGCCAGGTGCGCGAGGCCGGCTGCCGGAGCTTCACGGTGCATGCACGGATCGCCATCCTCGAAGGGCTCTCGCCCAAGGAAAACCGCGAGGTGCCGCCGCTGCGCTACGAGGTCGCGGCGCAATTGAAGAAGGACTTCCCGGACCTGGAGATCGTCCTCAACGGCGGCATCAAGACCCTCGAGGCCTGCCGCGAGCACCTGCAGACCTTCGACGGCGTGATGCTCGGTCGCGAGGCCTACCACAACCCCTACCTGCTGGCCGCGGTGGACAGCCAGTTGTTCGGCAGCGAAGCGCCGCCGCTCAGTCGCAGCGAGGCCTTGCTCCGTCTGCGTCCGTACATCGAGCGACACCAGGCCGAAGGCGGCGCGATGCATCACGTGACCCGCCATATCCTCGGCCTGGCCCAGGGCTTCCCCGGCTCCCGGCGATTCCGCCAACTGCTCTCGGTGGACGTGCACAAGGCCGCCGATCCGCTGCGGGTTTTCGACCAGGCGCTGGAACTTCTGGCGGGGCGATAGCTCCCATTGAGCCGCGCCTGCGGCTCGGGTAAGGTCGGGGAATTCTTCTTCCCAAGAACCCACCTGACAAGACCTCGCCATGACTTCGAAGCTGGAACAACTCAAGCAATACACCACGGTGGTCGCCGACACCGGCGACTTCGATGCCATTGCCCGCCTGAAGCCGGTGGACGCCACCACCAACCCGTCGCTGCTGCTCAAGGCCGCCGCCCTGCCGCGCTACGCCGAGCACCTTCGACAGGCTACCGCGGGTAGCGGCGGCGACGCCGGACTGGCTTGCGACCGCTTCGCCGTGGCAGTCGGCAAGGACATCCTCGGAGTCATTCCCGGACGTATTTCCACCGAAGTCGACGCGCGCCTGTCGTTCGACAGCGAGGCCACCCTCGCCCGCGCCCACCGCCTGATCGAGCTGTACGACGAACAGGGCATCGACCGCGAGCGGGTGCTGATCAAGATCGCCTCCACCTGGGAAGGAATCCGCGCCGCCGAGATTCTGGAACGGGAGGGCATCCAGACCAACCTGACCCTGCTGTTCTCCTTCGCCCAGGCGGTGGCCTGCGCCGACGCCGGGGTGTTCCTCATCTCGCCGTTCGTCGGGCGCATCTACGACTGGTACAAGAAGAGCGAGAACCGCGACTACGCCGGCGCCGAGGATCCCGGCGTGCAGTCGGTCTCGCGCATCTATCGCTACTACAAGGCCAACGGCTACAAGACGGTGGTGATGGGCGCCAGCTTCCGCAATCTCGGCCAGATCGAGCAACTGGCCGGCTGCGACCGCCTGACCATCAGTCCCGACCTGCTGCAACAACTGGCTGACGCCCAGGGCGAGCTGCCGCGCCTGCTGCTGCCAGGCGAAGGCGAGCCGCGCCAGGTGCTCGACGAGAGCGCTTTCCGTTGGCAGATGAACGAGGACGCCATGGCCACCGAAAAGCTCGCCGAAGGCATCCGCCTGTTCGCACGCGACCAGGAAAAGCTCGAATACCAGTTGGCGACCCGCCACTGATCGCCGCTGCCGGCGGGACGCGCATGCAGGGCGTCCCGTTCCGGCGCAGCGGAGGATTCAGCAGGAATTCGGGAAGGGATCGACCGGTTAATGGCGCTCCAGGGCGCTGACCAGGTCGTGGAAGGCTTCGCGGTTGGATTCGTTGAGGCCCATCAGGATGCGGTGCGCCTCCAGGACCTTGTCGCGCACCACATCTTCCGACTGGTCCTGCGGCGGCAGGTCGGACAGGCATTCCGGGCACGGAATCGGACGATCGACGATATTGAACACCTGATCGAAGCCCATCGACTGCAACAGACGGGTAATGTCCGGATTGGTGGTCACCAGCGTGGGCAACAGGCCGATTTTCTGCCGCGACAGGATGGACAGCTTGGCCAGCAGGCCGAGCGTGGTGCTATCGATGCTCTGGGTTTCCGTAAGATCGATGATGATCGCCGAAAAATTCAGCGCAGCGAAGATCTTTTCGATGGTGGAATCCAGGGCCGAGCACAGGGTGAGGCGGACCTCACCGACGAATTTCAGAACGAAGGAGCCGTTCTGTTCGGCAAACTGGATTTTACCGGTACTCATGCAAGGTTCCTGCTCAACACCAGCAAGGCGATATCATCCGGCATCTCCGCCAGGTTGGCCAGCCCGAAGACCTGGCGCAGCCCGTCGAGGGTGCCTCCGGCGGCTGCCACCTGTTCCGGTAGCGAAGCCTCTTTCTCCTTCAGCGTAGCTCCTGGCAGCACATCGAGGATGCCATCGGAAAACAGCGACAGGCTGAAGGAAGGCGGCAACTCCATGACCCGGTCGTCATAGGTCGCATCGTCGAACAGGCCCACCGGCAGGCCACGGCCCTCCAGGTAGCTCGCCTGCCCTTCGACGAACAACACAGGAAGCGGCAGGTGGCCGCCGATGCTGTAGGTCAGGCTGTTCTTCTCCAGGTCGATGACCCCGCCGAGCATGGTCACGTGCTTGCCCAACTTGGTGTTGATCAGGCCGCGGTTGATGTGCGCCAGCACCTCGGACGGCTTGAACTCCGGGAGCGTGCCGTTGCGCCTCGACTCATAGAGCAGGCGCGTGGTCATGAACTTCAGCAGCACCGTGACGAAGGCCGAGGAAGCGCCATGGCCGGAAACGTCGGCCAGGTAGAACGCCACGCGTCGCTCGTCGACCCGGAAGTAGTCGACGAAGTCGCCGGAGAGATACAGCGACGGAATGATCCGGTGGGAAAACTCCAGCCCCTCGATGCTCCACGGCGTCACCGGAAGCATGTTCATCTGCACCTGGCGGCCGGCGTTCTGGTCTTCCTGGAGCAGGTTCAGGCTGGCCTGCAATTCGCGGTTGGCGGCTTCCAGCTTGTCGCGGTAGCGCTGGTTCTCGACCCGCAGGTAGGCGCGATCCAGGGCCCGGCGCACCGAATGCTCGAGCACCGCGAGGTCTTCCAGGGGCTTGATCAGGTAGTCGGCGGCGCCCAGGCGCAAGGCTTCCACCGCATCGCTCATCACGCCGGCTCCGGAAAGTACGATGATCGGCGTTTCCGAAGCGGTCTGGCGGATGCGGCGGATCAGTTCGAGGCCGTCGATCTGCGGCATGCGCAAATCGCAAATGACCAGGTCCGGCTGTTCGCTTTCGAAGATCTGCAGGCCCTGCAGACCGTTGAGGGCCTGCAACACCTTGAAGTTGCTGTCTTCCAAGTAGGCGGCGAGGCTTTCGCGCACCACCTCGTCGTCATCGATGATCAGCAGCGTGGCACTGACTTTATGCATGGGTCATCCAGGCAAACGGCGCCGGAAACAGTGGGTCCTAGGCGCTTATTGTAAGTGACAACAGCGCGGCTACGGGGTTCGACAAGGCGCAGACGGTACTCCCATCCGTTGAGCAGTTCAAGCCGTTGACCTTTGCCGGAAAATCCGCCTTTGTCCGTCCGATCCCGTCCGCACGGTATAAACTTTGACGATAATCGCCAGGATTGCCAGTCGCCCTCCCATCGCCCCGACCATGAGGATCAGCCCATGCAGCCCATCGAGCACAACTACAGCGAGAAGCGCGACTTCATCCGCATGAAGCTCGACACCCCGGTCACCATCCGCTGCGAAGGCCGCGAGTCGCTGGCCCTGTGCCGGGACCTGTCCGCCAGCGGGCTGCTGCTGGAAGCGCAAAGCGAACTGGCTCCGGGCGACCACCTGCGGGTGAGCATCCCGTCCACCCACGAGACGCTCACCGGCCTGGAACTGGAAGCCCGCGTGGTGCGCTGCGAACGCCTCGGCCCGGGTCGGCATAGCCTGGGGCTGAGCATCGTCGCGATCCACTGAAACGACGAAAGGCGACCCAAGGGCCGCCTTTCCAGGTGTCGCACGAAGCGGGTCGACTTAGAAGTCGTCCTCCACCTCGCCGTCCTTGACCTTGAACTCGCGGTTCTGCAGATAGGCGTTGCGGATGAAGATGTACTTGTCGCCGCTGATCAGTTTTTCCGACTTCAGCAGGTTGGCACGGGTGTCGACGGTATTGATGCCGAACATCACGTTGCGCGCGCGTACGTCGTCCATGTAGTGGTAGGGACTGACATAGATGTCCGGGATCTTCGCCGGGGCATCGCGCAGCGTGCTCGGGCCGAGGAACGGCAGCATCACGTACGGGCCGCTGCCGACGCCCCAATAACCCAGGGTCTGGCCGAAGTCCTCATCGTTGCGCTGCAGGCCCATCGGGGTCGCCACGTCGATCAAGCCGGCCAGGCCGAAGGTGCTGTTGAACAGCAGGCGGCTGGTGTCCACGCCGGCATTGTGGAACTTGGCCTGCAACAGGTTGTTGGCCAGGTTCTTCACGTCGCCGAGGTTGTTGAAGAAGTTGTGCACGCCGTCCTGAACGAAGTTCGGGGTGACCTTCTGGTAACCCTGGGCCAGCGGTTTCAGCGCATAGGTGTCCAGGGTGTCGTTGAAGGTGAAGATGGGACGGTTGATGCTTTCCCAAGGGTCTTCTTCACTGGCCGCCAGGGACAGCGTGGGTGCCAATGCGAGGCTGGCGCAAGCCAGGATTCGGGCACTACGTTCGATCCAGTTCACGCCGCGGGCGCGCATTGCTGTATCTCCTTTGCATGACTAGTCTTGGCCGCCAGCGCGGCTTCAGCGTGCGCGCAGTATATAGGCTCGCATTGAATTTGAGACTAGAAGAGTTACGAGATGGCTGACAGACAATTGCTACACACGGCCCATATCCCGGTGCGCTGGGGCGACATGGACAGCTACGGGCACGTCAACAACACCCTCTATTTCCAGTACCTGGAAGAGGCCCGGGTGGCCTGGTTCGAAACCCTCGGCGTCGACCTGGAAGGCGCTGCCGAGGGGCCGGTGGTGCTGCAAAGCCTGCACACCTACCTGAAGCCGGTGGTGCATCCGGCCACCGTGGTGGTGGAACTGTACGCCGGCAAGCTGGGCACCAGCAGCCTGGTACTGGAACATCGCCTGAGCACCCTGGAAGATCCGCAAGGCACCTATGGCGAAGGCCACTGCAAGCTGGTCTGGGTGCGCCACGCAGAAAACCGCTCGACGCCCGTGCCGGACAGCATACGCGCCGCGATCGCCTGACTCAGGCGCCCGGATAGGCCGCGTCGAGCACGATCTCCAAGGCGTCCGGGCGCCAGAACTCCTGGTCGAACTCGACCACCCTCTGCCCCTCCGCGTAACTCAGTCGCTCCAGGTACAGCGCCGGCGAACCCGGCGCCAGTTGCAGCGGCTCGGCCTGGGCCGCGTTCAGCGCGGTCGGGTGCATCGCCAGTTGGCAGCGCGTCGGCTGCAGGCCGAAACGCTCGCGCAGCAGGCTCATCAGCGAAGTATCGAGGTCGTGGTCCAGCAGGCCTGGGCACCACCCGGCATCCAGGGCGATCAGTTCGATCAGCACCGGACGCTCGTCCACCCAGCGGCGCCGTTGCAGGAAATACACCGGCGCGCTGTCCTCCAGCCCCATCCGCTTGGCCAGCCAGGCGCCGGCTGCTCGCCGCTCGGCGTGCAACGTCTCGGTACGCGGCTGGCGTCCCTGGGCGCTGACGTATTCCATGAAGCCGGTGGTACGGGTCGGGTTGTAGCGGATCCGCGGCGGCGCGACGAACCAGCCGCGGCGGTTCTCGCGATAGACCAGGCCTTCGGTTTCCAGTTGCTGCAGGGCTTCGCGAAGGGTGATGCGGGTACACAGGAAGCGCTCGGCCAACTCCCGCTCGGAGGGAAGTTTCACCTGCAGCACGCCCTGGGCGATATCCGCGGCGAGCTGGTCGCGGATGCGCAGGTACTGACGAGATTGATCGACCGGCATGACGGCCTCGCTGATTCAGACCGGCCGATTATAACGGCAGCCCGTCGGCCTATCGCCACTGCCACGAAAACGTCACGGCAGCGTCACAAAACCCCTCTAGGCTGGCCTAGACCATTTGCCAGACGCCTTTCGCATGCCCAGCTCCGACCAACTCCCGCGCTTCACCGCCCTGCTCTTCGGACTCTCCGGCGGCCTGGTGGATTTCGGCGCCCGGACCCTGTCCCTGGCGCTGCTGCGCAGCCATCCGCATAGCCCTGCCGAACACCTCCGCGACGCCAGTCTGCTGCCCTTCGCCGAGGCACAAAGCTTCCTGTTGCGGCGCAAACCGAACAAGAGCGAGCGCCAGCGCCTGGAGCAAGCCCTCGACGAAGCCGCCGGGGAACAGGCCGAAGCTATCGCCGGTGCCGTGGCCCTGTTGGAGAGCCTGGACGAACAACGGATTCCCTACGCCTGGCAGGACGAGCTACCGGAATCGGTCTGCCAGCGCCTTGCCGCGCCGCTCGGCCGAGCGGACGCCCTGATCCCCCTCGCCGGCGCGCGCCCCTGGCCGGCCCCCGATGGCTGCTGGCAGGCCCTCGCCCGGCTGGGCATCGAGCGCCTCGACGGCTGCGTGCTGGTCAGCGCCCAACCGCGTCAACTCCAGGCCGGACTCAATGCCGGGCTATGGACCATCGGCCTGGCCGCCAGCGGGCCGTCGTGCGGCCTCTCGCCGGCCGACTGGGACGCTCTCGGACACACCGAGCGCGACCGCTTGCGCGCCGACGCCACCCTGGAACTGTACCGCCTGGGCGTGCATTCCGTGATCGATCACCTGGGCGAGCTGCAACCCTGCCTGCACGACCTCGCCGTCCGCCGCCTGAAAGGAGAAAAACCATGAGCCGCGCCCGTCACCGCTTTCTCGACGAACTGGCCGAACGCTTCGCCAGCCATGGCGCCGAGCCCTATGGCGAGGCAGTCAGCCAGGCCGAGCACGCGCTGCAGTGTGCGACCCTGGCCGAGCGCGCCGGCTGCTCGGACAGCCTTGTAGTCGCCGCCCTGCTGCACGATATCGGCCACCTCTACGAAGACCCGGCGCAGATCGACGAGGAGGACCTGCGCCACGAGGAATTCGGCGCACGCCTGCTGCGCGAGCTGTTCCCAGAGTCGGTCTGGCAGCCGGTGCGCCTGCACGTATCGGCCAAGCGCTTCCTCTGCGCGGTGGACCCGAGCTACCACGCCAGCCTGTCGCCGGCCTCCCGGCACAGCCTGGTGCTGCAAGGCGGGCCGTTCGACGAGCGTGCCGCCGCGGCCTATATCAAGGCGCCCTATGCCCAGGACGGCCTGACCCTGCGCCGCCTCGACGACCTGGCCAAGGACCCGGCCATGCGCACCCCCGAACTGACGCACTTCTTCCCGCTGCTGGAACGCCTGCTGCGGATTGATCCGGATCGCGCACATCTGCGCCCGACAGGTTAATCTGTTCGGCATGGACGGACCTTTCGGCGCCCGCCGGAGGTCCACCGAAGACTTGTACGTCGAGGGAAATACCATGCCGAAAGAGAGTCTGCTGCGCGAACTGTCCGCCCTGCGCGAGCAACTGGAGCAACAACCGCCGCTGAACGAAGAGCAGCGCGCCGAACTGGAACTCCTGATCAGGGACATCGAACTGAAACTGGCCAACGAGGACGCCCTCAACGAAGGCAGCCTGGTCGATGGGGTCAACCTCGCCGTCGAGCGCTTCGAGGTCAGCCACCCGACCCTCGCCGGCACGCTCCGCTCCATCGTGCAGAGCCTGGCCAACATGGGTATCTGAACGACTTGCCGAAATGAAAAGCCCCGGCATGGCCGGGGCTTTTTCGTATCCGCGTGTTGCGAGGCGTTACTGGCGCACCAGGCGTCGGTTGTCCGGTGCGACCTCCGCCAGGCTGCGGTAGGGATTGATATCCAGGCCGCCACGGCGTACGTAGCGCGCGTAGACGCTGAGCGCCTGCGGCTGCAACAGGCGCTGCAGGTCGAGGAAGATGCGTTCGACGCACTGTTCGTGGAAGTCCTGGTGCTGGCGGAAGGAAACCAGGTAGGCCAGCAGGCTGGCCGGGTCCAGCGCCGGGCCCTGGTAGTCGACCACCAGGGTGCCCCAGTCGGGCTGGCCGGTGACCGGGCAGTTGGACTTGAGCAGGTGGCTGTAGAGCTGCTCCTCGACGATCCGCCCGGCGTCGCAGCGCAGCAGTTCCGGGCGCGGCTGCTCGTAGCCGTCGACGGCGATGTCCAGCTCGTCGATGCAGCGCCCCGGCAGACGCCCGATGCCCTCCTCGGCCACCTCGTCGAGGCTGCGCAGGCGCACGCCCACGGGCGCCCCGGCAGCGGACGAGAGATCTTTCTCCAACACCGTACGGAGCGCCTCGCGACTGTCGAAGGCGGACTGGTTGAGGGAATTGAGGTAGAGCTTGAACGACTTCGACTCGATGATGTTCGGCGAGTCCGCCGGGATCGAGAACTCGCCGATCGCCACCACCGGCTTGCCGGCCGGGGTCAGCCAGGACAGCTCGTAGCAATTCCAGATATCCACGCCGCGATAAGGCAGAGTCTCGGCGCTCAGGCCAAGCTCGGCCCATTTCGCCGTGCGTGAAATGGGGAACAGCAGCGACGGCGTGTAGCTGGAGACGTATTCGCTGGTCTTGCCCAGCGGCGAATGTTCGGCGGGATGCTGCATGCGGGAAACCTGCTGGATGAATCGCGCAGGGCCCTTCCCCGCGCGCCGCGCCGCACTGGCGGGCGGCGGCAAGTGTATACGGATCGGCCGGCATCTTCACGCCGGCCGTCCGCCGGCTCAGGGCTGCACGGTCAGTTGACCGACCATCCCGGCCTGGTAGTGGCCGGGGATGTTGCAGGCGAACTCCAGCCGGGTGGCTTTGGCGAAGGTCCAGGTCAGCTCGGCGCTCTTGCCCGGCTCGACCAGCACGCTGTTGGGGTCGTCGTGCTTCATCATCCGGCCATGGTCCATGCCGGCCATGCCGTGGCCCATCTGACTATGGTCCATCGACGCCATGCCGGTCGGGGTAAGCATCCCGGACTGCTGCATCTCCAGCATCTCCTTCTGGTGCTCGGCATGCATCGCCGCGTCTCCCAGGTTGAACTCGTGCAACAGCTTGCCTTCGTTCTTCAGCACGAAGCGGACCGTCTCGCCGGCCTTGACCTCGATCGCCCGCGGCTTGAAGTACATGTCGCCGAGCACCACCTCGATGCTGCGGCTGGCCTGCGCGGCCTGGGCCGGCTTGCCGAAGGCCTGGCCGTGGGCCGGTGAAGCCTGGGCGCTGGCACCGAAAAGCACGCCGAGGACGATCAGGGAAGCGGGAAGCAGGCGGCGCGGAAACATACGGGGAATCTCCATCGGGTTGATGTCGCCTATCCTGTGTCGCTGCGCCTGCCGGCTGGCTGTCGGGAGCATTACATCTTTGTCAGCTTGCCGCCGTTGCGGACCGCGAAGGCTAAGATCGCCCAGCGCCACCGACGGGCATAAAAAACCCGCCGACCGGAAACCAGGGAACCGGTGGCGGGTGAAGACGGGATCGGAGCCCTCCGTCATCCCGTGTGGAGCCGGGGGTGGAAGAACTGGCGATCAGCAGTTTTCCTTGTCCTTCTTCGTCGCTTCGGCCTGCTTCGCCAGTTTTTCCTGGTGCGCGGCACGAGCCTTGGCGGCCTGGGCCTGCATGCGCTCGAAGACGATGTCGCCGCCGCTGTCGGCCATGGCCGGAACGGTCGGGGCGAGGACCAGCAGGAAAGCGAGGGTGGAGGCAGTGAAGGTACGCATGGGAAGTCTCCTCGAATGAGTTCCCCTGTAGTCTGCGCGGGGGCCACTGTCGCCCCCGTTACCCACTGATTACGATGCTGTCAGAAACAGGTCGGCATGGCCGGCAAATGTAACGAGGGATGAACATGAAACTGCTGATCGTCGAAGACGAACCGCGCATCGGCCAGTACCTGCGCCAGGGGCTCGCCGAGGCAGGCTTCGCCGTCGACCTGAGCGACGATGGCAACGAGGGCGAGCAACTGGCCCTGGGCGGCGACTACGACCTGCTGATCCTCGACGTCATGCTGCCCGGCCGTGACGGCTGGCAGATCCTGCGCAGCGTGCGCGACGCCGGGATGACCGTACCGGTGCTGTTCCTGACCGCCCGCGATGCCGTAGAGGACCGCGTGCGCGGCCTCGAACAAGGCGCCGACGATTACCTGGTGAAGCCGTTCGCCTTCGTCGAACTGCTCGCCCGGGTGCGCACCCTGCTGCGCCGGGGCAGCCAGCAGTTGCAGGAGACCACCCTGCAACTGGCCGACCTCGAACTCGATTTGCTGCGCCGCCGGGTGCAACGCCAGGGCAAGCGGATCGACCTCACCGCCAAGGAGTTCGCCCTGCTCGAACTGCTGCTGCGGCGCAGCGGCGAGGTGCTGCCCAAGTCGCTGATCGCCTCGCAGGTCTGGGACATGAACTTCGACAGCGATACCAACGTCATCGAGGTGGCCATCCGCCGCCTGCGCGCCAAGGTCGACGACGACTACCCGCAGCGCCTGATCCATACCGTGCGCGGCATGGGCTACGTTCTCGAAGAGCGCGACGAATGAGCGCCGGGTTCGGCTCGCGGATGTCCCTCGGCGTCCGCCTGAGCCTGCTGTTCGCCGCCTGCACGGCGGCGGTCTCGCTGATCGCCGGATTGATCTTCAGCAGGGCCATCGACGAGCATTTCGTCGAGCTCGACCATATGGCGATGTCCGCCAAGCTCGCGGTGTTTCGCGATGAGCTGCGCGGCCTCGGCTCGGAACAACAGATGCGCCGCCGCGAAGCGGAACTGCTGCGCGAACTGGCACGCCATCCCGACCTCGGCCTGCGTCTGAACGGCCCGGATGGCAACCTCTGGTTCGAGCGCCTGCCGCAGCCTGCGCATCCCGGCCTGCCCGCCAACCGCGAACTCGGCGCCCCGCTGGAGCCCGGCAACGACGCTTCGCCGCGACTTACCGTGATCCTCGACATCAGTCATCACCAGCACTTCCTGCAACGCATGCGCCAGTTGATCTGGCTGACCATGAGCCTGTCGGCGCTGGCCACGGCGCTGCTCGGCGCCTGGGCCACCGGCGCCAGCCTGGCGCCGCTGCGACGGATGCGCGAAGTCGCCGCGCGGGTTTCCGCCAACTCCCTCACCACCCGCCTCGACGCCAGCCGGATGCCAGAGGAGCTGCGCGGACTGGCCGGCGAGCTGAACGCCATGCTGGCGCGCCTGGAAGAAGCCTTCCAGCGCCTCTCGGCGTTCTCCGCCGACATCGCCCACGAGTTGCGCACCCCGCTCACCAGTCTGCTGACCCAGACCCAGGTGGTATTGTCCCGCCCACGCTCGCTGGAGGATTATCGCGAGGCCCTGCACGGCAACCTCGAGGAGCTGGAACGGCTCACCGCGATGGTCAACGACATGCTGTTGCTGGCCAAGGCCGACCACGGCCTGCTGGCGCCCAGCCGCCAGGCCCTGGACCTGGGCGCGGAAGTCGACTCGCTGCTGGAGTTCTACCAGCCGCTGGCGGAAGACCGCGACATCCGCCTGCTGCGCGAAGGCAGCCTGAGCCTGCCCGGCGACCGCGGCATGCTGCGGCGGGTGCTGGCCAACCTGCTGGACAACGCCCTGCGCTTCACCGCCGATGGCGGCGAGATACGTATCCGTCTCGGCGACCGACGCCTGAGCGTGGAGAACCAGGGTCCGGCGATTCCTCCCGAGCGCTTGCCGCGCCTGTTCGACCGGTTCTATCGTGCCGATCCGGCGCGCCGCGAAGGCCAGGGTGAACACGCCGGGCTCGGCCTGGCGATCTGCCGCTCCATCGTCCAGGCCCACGGCGGCGAGATCCGCTGCGAGTCTGCCGACGGCTGGACCCGTTTCGTCATCGATTTCGCTCGCCCGCGCCGATGAAACGCGAAGCCCCCATGACGGGGGCTTCTGTTTCATGCCTTCGAGCGTTTCATTGGCGCATGCCACGCCCGCTCACCAGCAGCCTTACGCAGCCGAGATAGAGCACCGCGGTGGCCAGCAGCATGAAGCCGATGGCCACGCCGATGCGAATGTCGGAGACGCCGAGGATGCCGTAGCGGAAGGCGTTGACCATGTGCAGGATCGGGTTGGCCAGCGACACGGTCTGCCAGAACGGCGGCAGCAGGTTGATCGAGTAGAACACCCCGCCCAGGTAGGTCAGCGGCGTCAGCACGAAGGTCGGGATGATCGAGATGTCGTCGAAGTTGCGCGCGAACACCGCGTTGATGAAACCGCCCAGGGAGAAAATGGTCGCGGTAAGCACCACCACCAGCACCGTGATGCCCAGGTGGTGCACCTGCAGCTTGGTGAAGAACAGCGACAGCATGGTCACGATCACCCCCACCGCCAGGCCGCGCAGTACGCCGCCGATGGTGTAGCCGAGGAGGATGGTGTGCGGCGATACCGGCGACACCAGCAGCTCCTCCACCGAGCGCTGGAACTTGCTGCCGAAGAAGCTCGACACCACGTTGCCGTAGGCGTTGGTGATCACCGACATCATGATCAGGCCGGGCACGATGTATTCCATGTAGGTGAAGCCGCCCATATCGCCGATCTGGCGGCCGATCAAATTGCCGAAGATCACGAAGTACAGGACCATGGTGATCGCCGGCGGCAGCAGGGTCTGCGGCCAGATCCGGGTGAAGCGGCGCACCTCGCGGTAGACGATAGTGTTCAGGGCGACCAGGTTGGCGCTCAGCTCGCTGCTCATCGGGCGATCCTCGTCAGGTTCTTCTCCACCAGCGACACGAACAGCTCCTCCAGGCGATTGGTCTTGCTGCGCAGGCTCAGTACCTCGATGCCTTGTGCGCCCAACTGGGCGAACAGATCGTTGATGCCCTGGCTTTTCTCCACCTGCACTTCGAGGGTGTGATCGTCCACCAGCCGCGTCGGGTAGCCGTCGAGAGTCGGCGGCAGGGCCTGGACGTTCTTCAGGTCGAGCAGGAAGGTTTCCGAATGCAGGGTCATCAGCAGGTCACGCATGCTGGTGTTCTGCACGATCTCGCCGTGGTCGATGATGGCGATGTTGCGGCAGAGCTGCTCCGCCTCTTCCAGGTAGTGGGTGGTGAGGATGATGCTGATGCCTTCCTGGTTGAGTTCGGTGAGGAAGCTCCACATCGAACGACGCAGCTCGATGTCGACCCCGGCGGTGGGCTCGTCGAGGATCAGCAGGCGCGGCTGGTGGACCAGTGCGCGGGCGATCATCAGGCGCCGCTTCATGCCGCCGGAGAGCATCCGCGAGGCTTCGTTGCGCTTGTCCCACAGGCCCAGTTGGGTCAGGTAGCGCTCGGCGCGCTCCTTGGCGATCTTCGCCGGGATGCCGTAGTAGCCGGCCTGGGTCACGACGATGTCGAAGACCTTCTCGAACTGGTTGAAGTTGAACTCCTGCGGCACCACGCCAAGGCAACGCTTGAGGCCGGCCGGGTCCTTGTCGAGGTCGTGGCCGAACACCGAGACCGAACCGCTGGTCTTGTTCACCAGGGTCGAGAGAATCCCGATGGTGGTGGACTTGCCCGCGCCGTTGGGGCCGAGCAAGGCGAAGAAATCACCTTCGGCGACGTCCAGGTCGATGCCCTTGAGGGCCTGGAAACCGTTGCCGTAGGTTTTCGTCAATTGACGGATGGACAGGGCGGAACTCATTAGGCTTCCCGTGTCGGAAGGTGAAGAGGAAGAGCTAGATAAGGCTACGGGTAACAAAATGCAACAGTAGCCGGCTCAGGTCAGTTCGGTCATTACCGCGGTGCGGAACGCCGGGCGCTCACGCAAGCGCAGGTACCAGGCCTCGAGGTGGGGCAGCGGCGGGCGCTCGATGGGCATCTCGAACCAGGCGTAGATGAAACAGCCCAGGGGAATGTCACCCATGCCGAAGCGTTCGCCGGACAGCCAGGGTTGGCCGGCCAGGGTCTGGTCCGGCACCCGCAGCAACTCGCCGCAGGTCTGCAACGCCTTTGCGATCAGGGCCTCGTCGCGTTGCTCCGGCGGCGTACGCAGCGTTCCCCAGAACAGGTCGCGGAACGGCCCGGCGAGAGTCGAGGTGGTCCAGTCCATCCACTTGTCGGCGTCGGCGCGGCGCACCGGGTCCTGCGGATAGAGGTCGCCCGGCGCATAGCGGGCGGCCAGGTAGCGGACGATGGCGTTGGACTCCCAGAGGACGAAGCCGTCGTCCTCGATCACCGGCACCCGACCGTTCGGGTTCATCGCGCGGAACGCCGGCTCATCCACCAGGCCGAACGCCCCGCCGGCATCCACCGTCCGGTACTCCAGGCCAGCCTCCTCGGCGCACCACAACGCCTTGCGCACATTGCTCGAGTTCTTCCGGCCCCAGATGGTCAACATACTCTGCGTTCCCTCTTCGGTTGATGCGGCGGATGGGTCGCCGGAGCGCCCGGACGACATGCCGCACCCTACCGAGGATGGACCGAAGAAGGAAGACGCGCCGGCTGATGGTGACTATCGACGCCCTTCATCTTGCCCGGCCTCGGCCTGGAAATCGCCGTCCAGGGCCAGCGGGCGGCCGGAGAACAGGTGCGGATAGTGCTGCTGCAAGTGGGAGAAGAACAGTTCCTCCGGCAGGTCGGCGAACTGGCCGTGATCGGCCAGGTATTCCATGTAGCGCTCGCCCTGGCGGTTGAACGGATGGAAGACGCTGTCGGCGACGCCGTCGAACTCCAGCGGAGCGACGTCGAAGGCGCGGCACAAGGCACGGTTGAACGCCGGGGTGGCCTTCACCCAGCGGCCCTCGAGGTACAGCTCGGTATAGCCGTGCATGGCGAACACCTCGCTGCGCAGCGCCTCCAGCAGGCGCGGCGTGGCCAGGTGGTTGCGCACGTCGGCCAGGCCGATCCGCGCCGGAATCCGGCAATGCCGGGCACAGGCGGCGAGCAGGATGGCCTTGGGCACGCAATAGGACTCGCCCTGCTGCAGCGCGTGGCTGGCCTTCAGGGTCTGCGGATCGCGGCTGAACACGTAGGGGTTGTAGCGCACCCCGTCGCGTACCGCGTAGTACAGCGCGACCGCCTGGTCACGCGGTTTCGCCGAATTCCCCCGGGATTTTTCCGCGAACTCCACCACCACCGGGTGGTCACTATCCACGAAGCGGCCGGATTGTAGGTAGGACTGCATGGCGGGCTCCCGGCGGGCAATTTGTCCCAGTCTAAACGGGAAGTTTTCGCCTATAACGTGACAAACCGGCCAAGCTGACCGGCCCTGCCGCCAAACGGCGGCAAACGGGCTAAGCTCGAGACGCCGCCTGGCGTCTTCATGGAGGATTCCGCATGTTGTTGCTCTGGTTAGTCGTACTGGTACTCGGTGTCGCTTACCTCGCCCATCGGCGTACCCCACCCGCTCCCGCGCTCGGCATCAGCGCCGCCTACCTGATCCTGATGGGCGTGTTCAGCCACGCGCCCGGCTGGCTGCTGCTGGTCTTCTGGCTGCTCTGGCTGGCGGTGGCGCTTCCCCTCGCCCTGCCCGACCTGCGCCGGCGCGTGCTCAGCGGTCCGCTGTTCGCCTGGTTCCAGAAAGTCCTGCCGCCGATGTCCGACACCGAGCGCGAGGCCATCGAGGCGGGCACCGTGTGGTGGGATGGCGAATTGTTCAGCGGCCGCCCGGACTGGCAGAAACTGCTCGACTACCCCAAGGCGCAACTCACCGAAGAAGAGCAGGCCTTCGTCGACGGCCCGACCGAAGAACTCTGCGCCATGGTCAGCGACTGGGACATCGGCCAGCGCATGGACCTGCCGGAAGAAGCCTGGGCCTTCATCAAGCAGCACGGCTTCTTCGGCCTGATCATTCCCAAGGAGTACGGCGGCAAGGGCTTCTCCGCCTTCGCCCACTCGCAGGTAGTGATGAAGCTCGCCACCCGTAGCGGCGACCTGGCCTCGACGGTGATGGTGCCGAACTCCCTCGGCCCGGCCGAGCTGCTGCTCCACTACGGCACCGACGAGCAGCGCCAGCGCTACCTGCCGAGCCTGGCCAAGGGCGACGACATCCCCTGCTTCGCCCTCACCGGCCCCTACGCGGGCTCCGATGCCGGCGGCATGACCGACGTCGGCATCGTCTGCAAGGGCGAATGGGAAGGTCGCGAGGTGCTCGGCCTGCGCCTGACCTGGGAAAAGCGCTACATCACCCTCGGCCCGGTGGCCACCCTCCTCGGCCTGGCCTTCAAGTGCCACGACCCGGACCATCTGCTGGGCGACGAGGAGGACCTGGGCATCACCCTGGCGCTGATTCCCACCGACACCCCCGGGGTCGAGATCGGCCGCCGCCACGTGCCGCTGGGCGCCGCCTTCATGAACGGTCCGAACTCCGGCAAGGACGTGTTCGTGCCGCTGGAGTACATCATCGGCGGGCAGGAAATGATCGGCAAAGGCTGGATGATGCTGATGAACTGCCTGTCGGTCGGACGCTCCATCTCGCTGCCGGCGGTGGGCACCAGCGCTGGCAAGGCCAGCAGCTACGTCAGCGGTCGCTACGCTCAGGTCCGCGAGCAGTTCAACGTGCCGATCGCCGCCTTCGAAGGCATCCAGGAGGCGCTCGCCCGCATCGGCGGCAACGCCTGGCTAATGGACAGCGCGCGAATCCTCACCGCCAACGCGGTGGACCTCGGCGAGAAGCCCTCGGTGCTTTCGGCGATCCTCAAGTACCACCTCACCGAGCGCGGCCGCGAGTGCATCGCCCATGCCATGGACATCCATGGCGGCAAGGGCATCATCATGGGCCCGAACAACTACCTGGGTCGTTCCTGGCAGGGCGCGCCGATCTTCATCACGGTGGAAGGCGCGAACATCCTCTCGCGCAACCTGATGATCTTCGGCCAGGGCGCGATCCGTTGCCATCCGTACGTACTCAAGGAAATGGAACTGGCCCAGCGCGAGGACAAGGACCAGGCCGCCCGCGAGTTCGACGCGCTGCTGGTGAAGCACATCGGCTTCGCCGTCGGCAACGCCGCCAGCAGCTTCCTCCTCAGTCTCAGCTGCGGCCACCTCGGCAACGCGCCCGGCGACCGCATCAGCCGTCCCTACTTCCGCGCGCTGAACCGCCTGGCGGCGTCCTTCGCCCTGCTCGCCGACTTCAGCATGATGCTGCTGGGCGGCGAACTGAAGCGCAAGGAACGCCTCTCCGCGCGTCTCGGCGATGTCCTCAGCTATCTCTACCTGGGCTCGGCGGCGCTCAAGCGCTACCACGACCTGGGCAACCCGGACTACCTGCATCCGCTGCTGCGCTGGGCCATGGAGGAAAACCTCGGCAAGGCCGAGGCGGCGCTGGAGGACCTGCTGAACAACTTCCCCAGCCGCTTCTTCGGCTGCGCGCTGAAGGTCCTGGTACTGCCGTTCGGCCGCCGGCACAAAGGGCCGGGCGACGAACTGGACGCCGAGATCGCGGAAATCCTCGGCCGTCCGGACGACGACCCGGCGTTGCAGGCGATCCTCGCTGGCGCGTTCCTGCCGAAGGACCCACAGGACCCGGTCGGTGCCCTCGCCCACGCCTTCGACGCGGTACGCGAAAGCGCCGCGCTGGAGAAAACCCTGCACAAGGCGATCAAGGAAGGCAGGGTCCAGCCGCAAGCGGGGCAGAACCCGATCGATGCCGGCGCCGCCGCCGGCGTGCTGAGCGCCGAGCAGGCGCAGGCCCTGCACCAGGCCGAAGCGGCACGGCGCAAGGTGATCGACGTCGACGACTTCGCCAAGGAGGAACTGCAACTGGCCGACGGCAGGATCCGCTGACACTCCGCGGCAAAGCGACGGTCGCAACCGACAAAGGCGCCTTCCGGCGCCTTTGTCGTCTTCACCCACCCAAACCCGGGCGATTGGCTAGAATCGACGGGCACATCCCTGACGTACGGGAGGCCATCATGCTCAAGCTATTTGCCACCGGCCTGGCAGCCTCGTTTCTCCTCCTGCCCCCGGCGCAGGCCGCACCGCCTGCGCCCTATGGCGTGCAGCCGCACCAGCAGGCGGTGCAGCGCGCTGGCGAACAGCGCCAACGCCAGCTCCAGGAACAGCGCCAGCGCTTCGACGAACAACGCCTGCAACTGCAGCAGGATCAACTGCAACGCCAGCAGCAGAACCTGCAGCGGCAACGGCAGCAGCGACAGATGCAGGACAACCTGATCCGCCAGCAGCAACTGGACCAGCAGCGCTGGCGCCTGGAGCAGGACCAGCGGCGCCTCGACAGCGAACGCCGGCAACTGGAAAACCGCCGGCGCCAGAGCCAGTCCCCGGCGATCCGCTGAAACTGGCCGGCGCCGCGAAACCCTTTATACTGCCCAGCTTTTTTCCAGAGGACCCGTCATGGCCAACTCCTACCTCGAGCACCACCTCGCCCTGCTCCAGCACCTGCGCAACATCCTCGGCGCCCTGGGCGAGGCCGAGCAGGTGCCGGAAGAAAACCACGGGCTGTTCCTCGAGCGTTTCGACGAACTGATGGACGAACTGCCGCGCGACCCGGAAGGCGCCCAATACCTCGGCCAGGACCTGATTTCCCAGGTCTTCCACCGCTATCCGCAGATCGCCCACCTGGTACCGCGCGACCTGCTGTGGTTCTTCGGCGGCGATTGCCTGCACTTCATGCCGGACGAAGAGATCGACCTGTTCCAGCGCCTCGACGAGCGCCGCTACGAAGCCGAAGAGCGCGGCGAAACGTTCGACTGGAACCGCGAAAAGCAGTTGCTCGCGCTGCCCGAGGACAGCCCGCGGCACTGAGCCCGCCACGGCCACCGGCCGTCCCGCCCCGACCGCCATCCGTGCGCTCGGGGCCGCCTCCCGCCAGCCCAAACCTCGCTACCCTTTCCGAATAAAAAACGGACCGCCCGCCCGATTGCCGGAGCGCGCCGAGTCCGTACCTAGCAGTTCTGCCGGGTAGCCGGAGCTTCACACCCCTTCGCCGCACACGTCCCCACTGATTGCTCTGCAGCGAGCATGTCGTACCTCGCCGGAGCTGCCGATCAATCTGGCGAAGGCGCAGGCATGCACTCGAACGAGTCAACGGAAGACCGCTGTTCACGCCACTACACCCTGCTGCAACGGTGCCCGCTGCTGCACGGGCTGCCCGATCTGCTGCGGCACGTGGCGACCCATGCGTCGGAGCGCCGGTTGCGCGACAAGGACGTCCTGTTCCTCAAGCACGACCCTGAAGACTTCATCGGCCTGGTCCTCGGCGGACACCTCTATACCGTGCTCTACGGGCCGGACGGGCGGGAGCTGATCGTCAATGATATCCGTCCTGGCGAAGTGATCGGGGAAACCGCGCTGATCCAGCCGAACCGCCGCGAGACCTCTGCCTACGCCTCCGGCGCGGCGTCGGTGCTGATCCTCCACCGACGTCACTTCGCCCCGTTGATCGCCGACACGGAATTCCTCAACCGCGCGCTGGCCCTCCTCTGTTCGCGCCTGCGCGAAGCCTCCGGTTTCGTCGAGAGGGTCTGCCTGCATCGCCTGGAGTCGCGCCTGGCGCGCCATCTCCTGGCCAGCCTGGCGAGCGAACAACCCGAGGGAGCCTGCGCGACGCTACCGACCAACCAGAGCATCCTAGCAGCGATGCTCAACGCCAGCCGGCCGAAGCTCAACGCGCAACTGCAAATATGGAAACGCGAAGGGCTGATCAGCTGCCGCAACGACCGGATCCTGATCAACGACCTCGGTCGCCTGCGACGCAAGGCCGAACTACCAGCCGCGCCCCTGTCACCCAGGTAACAGCCTCGCCCACCGCCCGCCTCACAGACTGCTCGCCGACACGAGCAACCAGGGAGGTAGCGGTTATGGATCGTCCGAATCAGCCAGGCGGCAACGAAACCGGTTCCGATCGCCTGTTCGAGGAAAGCTGGCGTGCCGCGCAGGCTGGCCTGCGCAAACGCGCACAACGCCTTGCGCGCGGCAACAGCCATCGGGCCGAAGAATGGCTGTCGAGCACCGCGGTCAAGGCGCTGCTGTTCCTGCGCCAGTCACCGGAGCGGGTACGCGACCCCCAGGGCTTCCTGTTCCTGGTCCTGGAACACGTCTACCTGGACAGCGCGCGCCACCAGATCCGCGAGGACCGCCTCATCGACCGCGGCATCGACCTGCACGATGGCCAGTTGGAGCGCTTCGCCGCCGTCGGCTCGCCGCTGGAACGCCTGGAGCAGCTGGAACGTCTCGACCAGGTGGACAAGGCCCTGGCCTCGCTGTCGCGCCAACAGCAGCAGCTCTTCGAACTGCGCTTCATCGAGGAACTGCCCTATGCCGACATCGCCAGCCAGCTCGGCATAGCCCCGCCGCTGGTGCGCAAGCGCGTGCAGTTGCTGCGCTCGCGGCTGAGCGCCGACTTTTTCGCCGGCGACGTTTCACAAGACAGACGCAGCCGCGTTCATTCCTGACAAGCGAGTCGAGGCCCGTGCGACCGGCCCCCTGCCCGACGAGCACCTGCCCATTCAAGGAGAGTCCCATGGCTGACCCCACGGCTGTGAATGCCCAGATCACCGATGCCGTCACCCAGACCAACGTCAAGGTGGTCGCCGAAGCCCCGGCCCAGGCCATCGCCGCGCTCTACCAGATCGCCAGCCATTCCGCCGGCCTGTCCCTGCAGAACGCAGTCTACAGCCAGCAGGCCCTGAACCAGATCTCCACCGCGGTGGTTTCCAAGGCGGTGTCGATGATCATGGCGATAGAAGACAAGAAAGGTATCTGACCCGCCCCTTGATCCCAGGAGTGCCCAGACATGTTCGGCTTCGGCAAGAAATCCGCGCCCGCGCCATCCGGCGACAGCGAGCAAGCCGCCGCCCCCGGCGAGGCCGGCCGGCAGACGCCAGCCAGCGGCGGCAGGGCGTCCGCCAACGGCGACGTGAAGCTGCCGTCGCGCCCTTCGCCGCTGGCCGGCATGAGCGAGCGCCTGCTCAAGCAGACCGAGGCGCCGCCGCCGGACACCAGCGCCCTGAACAGTCAAGTCGTGCAGGCGGTGCAGATGAGCAACAGCGAAACCGCCGGCTATGCGCCGTCGCAGATCGCCATCGCGCCGAACATGATGATCAGCCAGGCCTCCGGGCTGGTGGCGCAATCCGCCGCCAGCTACTTCGACGGAGTCAGCAAGATCGCCCTGGCCAGCCAGGCGATCCTGCTCCGGCAGATGACCCAGAACATCGCCGAAAACAAGCTGGCCCAGGCTGCCGAGGACGCGCTCGGCGCCCTCGCCACCGACCTGCTGATGGGCGCCGCCGCCGCGGTAGCCGCGGCGGCCGGAGCGATCGAGGCGGAATCGGCCAGCTTCGCCATCGACAAGATCGACCAGAGCATCGCCAAGTACAGCGAGACCCTCGCCAGTCGCGGCGGCAAGGACACCCAATCGTAGCCACCACCGGCGGGGCCGGCGGCGTCCGGCCCTGGCACAGGAGAGCCGTCATGGCCTATTTCAAGCTGGAAGAACCGGTCAGGTTCCATCGCTATCCCTTCGACTTCCATAGTCACTTCGCCGGCATCCTGCCGGTGGAAAGCAACAGCCGCTGGACGCGCGACCGCCGGGTCTTCCGCGTCGGCGAGCGGCAGGTGAGCCTGGAGAAAGGCCAGGAGCTTTCCCTGATCGGGCTGCTGATGAGTGCCCGCGGCGTCGCCCCGGACGTCGACGGCAAGGCGCTGGAGGAGGCTCGCCAGGCCGCGCACTATGAGCTGTTCGAACTGGCTCTGCAGCGGATGGTCAGGCGCAATCCGTTCGCCGCGACCGACCGTCAGGGCTACCTGCGCGGCGAATGCGCGGCGGAGAACATCTATCTCGCCTGCCTCATCCTGGCGCAACGTTTTGGCCGGACCTCGCCGCCAGCGGCCATCGACCAGCCGGCGATCTACCTCGGCACCCTGGAACTGCTCGATGCGAGCGCGGTTCGCGACAGCGAGACGGACCAGTTCGTCCGCTACTTCAACCGCAAGATCTGGAGCGGCAACAAGTACACGCCGTTCGACGACGCCTACTGGGCCCGCGGCGCCATCCGCGATCGCCATCCGGGCGAATTCGCCTGCCTGACGCTGGGGTTCCTCCTCCACGAAGGAATCAGCCATACCCAGACGGCGACGGGGGAAGACGAGGTGGCCTTCCTCGATTCCCTGTTCGAACAATTCAACGCCTCCGAGAAGACCGCCTACCGCCTGCTCGCCCACACCGCGCATGGCTATGCCAGCGAAGCCGCCTTCGATGCCGAGCTGCACAGGATCCTCCGTCATTTCGAAATACAGCAGGGGCAGCCACCGCAGGCCCGGCTGGTCGGCATCGACCTGCTCGGCATGGAGACCGCTACCGGCCTGTACCGACAGTTCTTCGACTTCCTCCTCGGACAGGCCGCGGTGTTTCGCCACTACCTGGACGGCAAGCCGGAAACCCGCAAGGTGGTCCTGCACATCCATTGTGGAGAGGGGACCGGGGTGTCCGACGACAACCGGTCGCTGTGCGGTTACTTCCTGCGCAACGCCAACGCGCTGGACGATTTCTACGCAGCGCTCTCCGCCTATGCCTGGAAGTGCTATGGCAACACCATCCGCCAGGGCAAGGCGCGGCTACGCGAACGGGAGAACCTGCAGGACCGTGACAAGGCGCCCAGCGCCCTCGCCGGCCTTTTCGACGAACTGTTTTTCGGCAACAGCCTGACCGCCTCCGGCCTGCGGCTACGCCGCTTCGACATCACCAGCGGGACTACCCAGGCCCTGGTCGCCTACTACGCCCGCACCAACGTCGTGAACCTCTGCCAGGCGCTGGCCAGCCGCGACGCCGACGGCAACAGCTACTACCGCCGCCTGCTGGAGAGCGATCTGTTCAGCCTGCGCATCGGCCATGCCTACTACTACCGCAACTATCTGGCCAGCAAGTTCCCCGAGCTGTGCTTCGACACCAACCTGGGAAGCAATTTCATTACCGGCGCCTCCGGCCTCTTCGACTCGCTGCAGGAATACCGCCTGAACCGTGGCCTGCGCCATCTCGACGGATACGTCGGCACCGACCAGCTCAAGGAGCTCAGCCTGGCCATCGCCTACCAGGGCGAACAGCGCCTGGACCCACAACAGATGCAGTACGTCCATGCCCTGGCGGAAAGCCAGAGCGGCTTCGACGAACTGGGCGAACACCTCCCGGGTACACCCGGCTGGGCGAAACCCGCGCTGGAACAGTTCTTCGCAAGTCAGTGCGCGCTCTACCGCTCCGAGGAGGATCGCTACTTCCAGTTCGAAGCCTACCGGCGCCTCTTCGCCCAGGTCCTCAACTGGCGCTCCTATCTGCTGGGCGCCGACGGCCAGGGTGTCGAGCACTCCAACGTACAGGACGAAGCGATCCGCATGGCGCTCCTGCTCAACTATGCCGCCGCGGACCGCCACGGCCGGGTACCGGTCGCTTCGCTGGAGAATGCCCAACGCCTGCTGGTGCAACTGGGCAGCGCCTACTGGGAGGAAACCATCGGCGCCGTCGACCTGGCCGGCGCGCCCCATCGGGACCGAGAGCTGCAGCGCTTCGAAGGGTTCGCCGCCCCCGCCTCGGTCGTGCGCATCTCCACCCGCAGCAGTTGAGGAGCGACCGATGAGCGCCTACGCACGCTACATCAGACGCCGCGCGCTCGCCGCCGCGGACCGCCCGGCGCAGCGTTCGCCGGACGCCAGCGAGGAGACACGGGACCAACCGCCCCCCAGCAGGCCGGCGAGCGGAAAGCGCCTGCTGGAAATATCGGACAGCGATGCGGCCAAGCTCTTGGCCGTGCTGAAACTGCTCGGATGAGCACCCACCCCAGGAGAAGCGTCATGAAGGAAGAACTCGAAACCCTCGTCACCCAGGTCAAGGCACTCCTCACCGAATGCCTGCAAGGCTGGCTCCAGGCCCTGTCCCAGGGAGACAGCGTGGACGACCCGGCCAGCCTTGGACAGTTGGCGGTGCAGTTGAGCACCGCCTACAGCACCCTGCAGGCCGCTGCCGCCGCCTACCCCGGCGATACCGGCGGCAGCGCGCAGGCCCCCTCGGCGGACGGCACGCAGCAGTACTGAAGCCTCGCCACGACACCCCGCGCACCGCGCGTCTATCGCAGAGGAGTCCGCGCATGTCGATCTCGGAAGAATTGGGAAGGAATCTGGTCCAGCTGGCGCAACGCTGGCTGAAACGCCCCCTCACCAGCGAAGAACACGAGCAGTTGAGACAGTTCCAGCTCGGCCTCGGCAACGACGCCAGCAGCGATCCGGCCGTGCACGCGCGACAGCAGGCCGAACAGGTGATCGAGAACGGCCGGCAGCGTTCCGAAGGCTCCATCCGCCAGATCCTGCAGAACGTCCAGCAGGCCTCGACCCAGGCCCTCCGCGCCCAGGACAGCGGCGAGCAGGCGATTCTTGAGGCGGTCAATGCCGCCGGCAGCCTGGCCGAACTGCGTCCCGGCCACCTGCAGAGCGGCCAGGCAAGCGCCAACCAGTTGGTGATGTCGCAGATTGCCGACCGCCTGGCCAACCTAGTGAAGAGCGAGGTACGCCTGTGCTTCGAGCAGAACTTCGGCTCGCTCAAGCAGCAACTGGAGAACGCTATCGCCATCTTCAACCAGAGCAACCACAACACGTCCGCACCGCCGCCGGACAAGCCCGACCCGCCCGCCGCATGAGACCGCACCGACAAGCGCCCCGCCTCGCGGGGCGCTTGCATTTTCGCCGCCCGCCAGGCCTGGCGCCGACGGATTCACAACTCCCTGGCTGGAGCGTTCATCAAGACAGCACGACATGAGCCGTGCCGTTCACTCACAGGGAGTCACATCATGAGTTTTCCGACCGCAGTCAACGACCAGATCACCGATGCCGTCACCCAGTCCAACGTCAAGGTCGTCGGTGAGGCGCCAGCCATGGCGCTGGGCACCATCTACCAGACCATGGCCCACTCCACCGGGATTCTCTTCGAGAACGCGGTGAGCGCCCAGCAACAGCAGAACGCCCTGGCCCTGGCCGCCTCCAACATGGGCGTGATGCAAATCTACAGCCTCGACACCGCCGCCGATGCCGGAGCCACCGAGAAAGTCGGCCAGTTGGGCGTGGCCGACAACCTCACCAGCCTGCTGACCGTACTGAAATCCTTCACCTGAGCCTGACCCGCCGGGTCCAAGCAATCGCCGTACATCCTTCGCAATGATTCAGGAGAATCACCATGAGCTTCCCAACCGCAGTAAACAACCAGATCACCGATGCCGTCACCCAGTCCAACGTCAAGGTGATCGGTGAAGCCCCGGCCATGGCGCTGGGCTCGATCTTCCAGACCATGGCCCACTCCACCGGCATCCTGTTCGAGAATTCGGTAGCTGCCCAGCAACAGCAGAACGCCCTGGCCCTGGCCGCTTCCAACATGGGCGTGATGCAGATCTACAGTCTGGATACCAGCGCCGCCGGCGGCGCCACCGAGAAGATCGGCCAGCTGGGCGTGGCCGACAACCTCACCAGCCTGCTGACGGTGCTCAAAGCGCTGCCCTGATCGCCGCCGTCGCTCCACCAGAGAAGGCCACTCCACGAGTGGCCTTTTTCGTCTCGACGATCGAGCAAGCAGATGCGGCGGGACAGCGGCCTGCCGAGGGGAACATGGGGGGAATCGGGAAAAGCACCAGGGCGGTGCGGATCGCAGAAACGAAAAAAGGGCCCGAAGGCCCTTTTCTCTTCGACCCAGGCCGAAACCTGGATCATGTTTGGAGCGGGAAACGAGACTCGAACTCGCGACCCCGACCTTGGCAAGGTCGTGCTCTACCAACTGAGCTATTCCCGCGTTACAACTTGTTGCCCGTTCGGCCGAAACCGAACCTTTGACGCCTAACTTTCACCAACCCCGCCGAAGCCAGGTTGTAGAATTTGGAGCGGGAAACGAGACTCGAACTCGCGACCCCGACCTTGGCAAGGTCGTGCTCTACCAACTGAGCTATTCCCGCAATGGCGTCCCCTAGGGGACTCGAACCCCTGTTACCGCCGTGAAAGGGCGGTGTCCTAGGCCACTAGACGAAGGGGACGCGGCCCGGAACTTACAACAGATCTTTCCGGCTTCCAGTGTTTCGCGTTTGGCTTCACGCTGGAAGTGGCGCGCATTTTATGGAGCGTCCGGGGAGGCGTCAACCCTTCTGAGAAAATTTTTTTAAATCAAAGACTTCTGTGCAAATAATGAGCTGCTGCTATCAGTGGTAGCACCAAGACATTAGACTGAGAAAATTCTTACAGCGGAGTCCCAAGGTGTCGCCACTCCTCATTACCGCCCTCATCATCGGCGGGATCGCCCTCCTAATCGCCATTGGCTATATCAACCACGTGGTGGAAAACAGCAAGCTGGAGAAAGCGCGCCTGAAAGCCGAACTCAACGACCGGGTCCGGCGCTGCGCGCAGATTTCCGAGAGCCTTCCCGGCCAGTTCGTCAGCCCGTCGCTGAAGCTGTTGATGAGCCAGATCGAGCTCAGCCTCAGCGAGCAGCAACTGGCGCTGGAGAAGAAAGCCGATGCCGGGCTCAAGGCTCGTATAGAAGAGTTGCGCGCGCTGGTCGCCAAGGGCGAGTCGATCCCGGTGCGCAATCCGCCCCAGGCGATCCTGACCGAGGACAAGGCCAAGGAAGTCCGCTTCCTCTTCGAAGCCCTGCATGCCCAGCTCACCCGTTTCACCCAGGACGGCCACCTGCCGCGCAGCGAGGCGCAGATCTGGGTCAAGGAGATTCGCCACCTCCTGGTGCGCCTGCATATCGAGTTCTTCGGCAATCTCGGCCAGCAGGCCCTGCAGCAGAACGAACCGCGCCAGGCGCGCCTGGCCTTCGAACGCGGCGCCCAGTACCTGCGCAAGCAGCCCGAGCTGGCGCGCTACCAGGCGGAGCTGCAGCAGATGGAAGCGCAGCTGGCCCGCGCCAACGCGATGGTGCTGAACAACAGCCAGCCGGCGAGCGAGGAGCCCAGCGAACTCAACGAGGGATTGAAGGCCCTCGATGCAGACGACCTGTGGAAGAAGAAGAACGTCTACGACTGATTCCGGCCTGCCTACGGCAGCCGTGCTATAACCCAGGCTCATATCGACCGAGGAAATCGTTATGAGCCTGACACTCTACGGAGCCCCGCTGTCTCCGTTCGTCCGCAAGGTCCGCCTGCTCCTGGCCGAAAAGGGCCTCGACTACCAGTTGGAAGCGATCGCCCCTTTCGGCCAGCCGGCCTGGTATCGCGAGATCAGTCCGCTGGGCCGCATCCCGGCGTTGCGCGACGGCGACCTGGCCCTCGCCGACTCCAGCGTGATCTGCCAGTACCTGGAAGAACGCTATCCCGAACCGCCGAATCTCCAGGGCGACGCCCCCGCCAGCCGCGCAGCGGTGCGCTGGCTGGAAAAATACGCCGACTACGAGATCGCTCCCCTGGCCACGCTGACGATCTTCCGCAACCGGATACTCAAGCCGGCGATGGGCCAGGCCTGCGAGGAGAACGACGTGCGTCGCGCGCTGGAGGAAAAGCTGCCAGCGCACTTCGATTACCTGGAAAACCATCTCGACGGCCGGGCCTTCTTCGTCGGCGAGCGACTGACCCTCGCCGACCTGGCGATCGCCAGCCAGTTGGTCAACCTGCGTCACGCCGGCGAAAACCTGGACGAGCAACGCTGGCCGGCCCTCGCCGCGCATTTCGCGCGGATGCTCGAACGCCCGGCGATGCAAGCGCTGCTGCCGGGGGAACGACGGACCCTCGACAAGCTCGCAGCGAAAGCCTGAACGCGTCGCTCAGCAGTCCGTCAGGCGCAGGAATATCTCCACCAGGCCTTCGATCCCGGCCTGGTCCTCGGCGCTGAAGCGTCCCACGCTCGGGCTGTCCAGATCGAGCACAGCGACCAGGCGGCCGTCCTTGAGCAGAGGCACCACCAGTTCGCTGCTGGAAGCGCTGTCGCAGGCGATGTGGCCGGGAAACGCGTGGACGTCGTCGACCCGCTGGGTCAGCCGGGTACGCGCCGCGGCGCCGCAGACGCCCTTGGAGAAGGGGATGCGGACGCAGGCGACCTTGCCCTGGAACGGTCCCAGGACCAGCTCCTCGTTGCGGTTCAGATAAAAGCCGGCCCAGTTCAGGTCGCCCAGCTCATGGAAGAGAAAGGCGGAGAACTGCGCGGCGTTGGCGATGAAATCGCGCTCGTCGGCGAACAGCGCCTCGGCCTGCGCCGCCAGCAGGGCGTAGCCGGCCAGCCCGGCGCCAGATTGCTGCAGATCGATCATGCCTGGCGCTCCAGCAGTTGCTTGCCCACCCAGTAGCGGGAGAACTGATAGGCGCAACGGCCGTTGCGGTTGCCGCGGCCAAGCGCCCAGCGGATCGCTTCCTTCTCCAGTTCCTCGCTCCAGCTCCAGGCCAGCCCGGCCTTCTCCGCGAGCACGTCCACCCAGTGGCGAACCACGCTGAGGAAATGCTCCTGGGTGAAGGGATAGAACGACAGCCACAGGCCGAAACGGTCGGACAAGGCGATCTTGTCCTCCACCGCTTCGTTGGGATGCAGCTCGCCGTCCACCATCTTCCAGTTCTCGTTGTCGCTCTGCTTCTCCGAAACCAGGTGCCGGCGGTTGGAGGTGGCGTAGAGCAGCACATTCTCCGGCGCCTGTTCCAGCGAGCCGTCGAGCACGCTCTTGAGTACCCGGTAGTCGCCTTCCCCGGCATCGAACGAGAGGTCGTCGCAGAACAGCACGAAGCGCTGCGGCAGGCCTTGCAGTTGCTCCACCACGCGCGGCAGGTCGGCCAGGTGGTCGCGCTCGATCTCGATCAGGCGCAGCCCGGCGCCGGCCAGCTCGGCCAGCAGCGCACGGACCAGGGAGGACTTGCCGGTCCCGCGGGCCCCCCAGAGCAAGGCGTGGTTGGCCGGCTGGCCGGCGACGAACTGGCGGGTGTTGCGTTCCAGTTGCTCGCGCTGCCGCTCTACGCCCAGCAGGTCGGCCAGGCGCAGGTCGAGGCTGACCTCCAGCGGCTGCAGGTAGCCGCTACGGCCGTCGCGGTGCCAGCGCGCCGCCAGGCTGCGCTCCCAGTCGACGGCTTCGCGTACGGCCGGCAGCAGCGGCTCCAGGCGCGCGAGCACGCTTTCGGCGCGGGCAAGAAAATCGCTCAATCGGGAATCCACTCTGTTCTCCTCGGATCGGACTGACGTCACGGATCGATCATCGGTTGCGCCCAGGAACCCCGACAGACGGTCGGGATGGGCTATGCTAGGCGGCAGAACCTCGCCAAGGCTGATCCCCGCCCCCATGGATATAGCGCTGACCCATCGCCTGTCGTTCAAACAGGCCAGCCTCACCGTGCTGGTGGCCTTTATCCTGGGAACCCTGCTCAGCCTGATTCAGGTTGGCGTCGATTATGCCAGCCAGGACGCATCCATCAATCGCGAAGTGCGCGCGCTGCTGGACGTCAGCCACAACCCCGCCGCGCGAATCGCCTACAACATCGATGCGGAGCTGGCCCAGGAGCTGGTCCTCGGCCTGCTGCGCTCGCCCGCCGTGGTCCGCGCGGAAATCATCGACACCTCCGGCCTGCCGCTGGCCAGCGCCTCGCGCGAATCCGCCGAAAGCCGCCTGCGGCCGCTCAGCGACTTCCTCTTCGGCCACAAGCGGGTCTACGAGGACCCGTTGCATGTCGACCATGCGCCGGGCGAGGCCCTCGGCGTACTGCACCTGGAAATCGACACCTTCGTGTTCGGCAACGACTTCCTCCGTCGCGCCGGCATCACCCTGCTCTCCGGCTTCGTGCGCAGCCTGCTGCTGTCGCTGATCCTGCTGGTGCTCTTCTATACCCTGCTGACCAAGCCCCTGGTCAGCCTGATCCAGGCCCTCAGCGGACACGATCCACGCTCGCCGGCACGCATGCGCCTGCCCTGCCCCAAGGGCCACGAACGCGACGAGATCGGCGTGCTGGTGGAAGTCATCAACCGCCAGCTCGGGCGCATCTCGGTAGAGATCGAACAGCGCCGGGAGGCGGAGAACCGCCTGACCCAGTACCTGGAGGAGCTGGAAAGCATCGTCGCCGCCCGTACCGCCGAGCTGAAGGCCGCCAACGCGCGCCTGACGCTATCCAACCAGGAACTCGAAGAAGCCCGCCAGACCGCTCTCGATATGGCCCAGGCCCGCGCCAGCTTCCTGGCCAACATGAGCCACGAGATCCGCACGCCGCTGAACGGCCTGCTCGGCATGCTCTCGCTGAGCCTCGACGGCCCGCTCACCCCGGAACAGCGCCAGCAGCTGTCGATCGCCCACGACTCCGGCAAGGTGCTGGTGGAATTGCTCAACGACGTGCTCGACCTCTCCAAGTTCGAGGCCGGGCAACTGGTCCTGGAACAGATCCCGTTCGACCTGGGCGTCCTGGTGGAAGACACCGCCAGCCTCCTCTCGCAGAACGCCGCGGCCGGCGTGGAGCTGACCTGCCTGGTCGACCCCGCCCTGCCCGCCCAGGTTTCCGGCGACCCGACGCGGATTCGCCAGGTCGTCAGCAACCTGCTGTCCAACGCGCTGAAGTTCACCCGCCTGGGGCGGGTCGACGTTCGCGTGGAAGCCACCGCCGAGGGTGTGCGCATCAGTGTGCGCGACACCGGCATCGGCATCGCCCAGGAGGCGCTGGATCGCATCTTCCAACCGTTCACCCAGGCCGACGCGGGTATCACCCGCCAATACGGCGGCACAGGCCTCGGCCTGGCCCTCACGCGCAAGCTGTGCGAGGCCATGCAGGGCGAGCTGACGGTGGAGTCGACGGTCGGCCTGGGCAGCCTGTTCAGCGTCGGCCTGCCGCTGGCGCCGGTCAGCCCTCCGCTGCAGGCGCTGCCGCTGCGCGGCCGGGTGATCGCGCAATGCTCGGCCAACAGCGGGCTGGCGCAGCTGCTGCAAACCTGGCTGCCGCGCTGGGGCCTGGAGTACAAGCGTCTGGAGACCGACGACAGCCTGCTCGGCCACTCGCTCGACGTACTGATATCGGATTGCCCGGACTGTCTGATGGGACTGCGTCCGAGCATCGGTACGCCGATCCTGCTGGTCACCGCCTACGGCAGTTTCCTCGAACCGGAGCTGGCCCGCCGCCTGTCGCCGCTGCGCCAACTGGCCAGGCCGCTGAGTCGCAACCAGTTGTACCAGGCCCTGAAACACGTGCTCGAACACACTGCCATAGCCCCGTCGAGCGCCTCGGACACCACGGGAGAACAGCGCAACACCCGGGTCCTGCTGGTGGAGGACAACCCGGTCAACCAGTTGGTCGCCAAGGGCCTGCTGCACAAGCTCGGCTGCCAGGTATGGATCGCCGAACACGGGCTGAATGCCCTGAAGATGCTGGAGGAGCATCCCATCGACCTGGTCCTGATGGACTGCAACATGCCAGTGATGGACGGCTACGAAGCGACCCGGCAGATCCGCGACAGCGGACGCTGGGGCGGCCTGCCGATCATCGCGCTGACCGCCAACGCCCTGCCGGACGAGCGCGAACGTTGTCGTGCCGCCGGCATGGACGACTACCTGGCCAAGCCTTTCCACCGCGACGAACTGAAAGCCATCCTCGACCGTTGGTGCCCGCTCACCGCGAGCGACTAGCCGGCCTCGCGACGACGGCTAGCCTCCTACCACCAGACGGAAGCGCGACAGCAATCCGCCCAGGCGCTGGTGCAGGTCGAACATCTCGTTGAGGTCGAAACCGGTGCTGCAGATCAGCTGCTGGCGCAGCGGAATGACCCGTTCGCGCAAGGTGATCCCCGGCACCGTCAGCGTCAGGTGCACTTCCCGCTCATCGTGACTGGCGCGACGGCGATCTACCAGGCCGAGCTGTTCGAGACGCTTGAGCAAGGGCGTCAGGGTTCCGGAGTCGAGCAGCAGGCGGTCGCCCAAGGCCTTCACCGTCGGCTGCTCCGGCGGGCTCGCATGCCACTCCCAGAGCACCAGCATGACCAGGTACTGCGGGTAGGTCAGGCCGATCTGTTCGAGCAGCGGCCGATAGCCGCGGATCACCGCGCGCGAGGCGGCGTACAGCTTGAAACACAGCTGGTTGTCGAGCAGCAGCGACTCTTCGACGCCATCCGGCCTGGCGACTTTTCCCCGGGTGCTCATTCAAGCAGCGCCTCGATCGCCGAGCTCAGCTCCTCCGGCTTGGTGGTCGGCGCATAGCGCTTCACCACCTGGCCATCGCGGCCGATCAGGAACTTGGTGAAGTTCCACTTGATGCCCTGGCTGCCGAGCAGGCCCGGCGCGCGCTTCTTCAGGCTGACGAACAACGGGTGGGCGCCGGCGCCGTTGACCTCGATCTTCCTGAACAGCGGGAAGCTCACCCCGTAGTTCAGTTCGCAGAACTGCGAAATCTCGCCCTCGTCGCCCGGTTCCTGCTTGCCGAACTGGTTGCAGGGGAACCCGAGCACCACCAGTCCGCGCTCACGGTATTTTTCCCACAAGGCCTCCAGCCCCTGGTACTGCGGGGTGAAGCCGCACTTGCTGGCGGTGTTCACCACCAGCAGCGCCTTGCCGCCGAAGTCGGCCAGGGTCTTCTGTTCGCCCTTGATGGTGGTGCAGGGAATGCTCAGCAGCGAATCGCTCATGGCTTGTCTTCCTTGTTGAGGGTGGGTCTCGAAATAAAGTATCTCGCAATTCAATTGCACACAACTTGATTGAATGAAAAACGACCCGAACCAAAGACGGGTCGTCGCTCTCTAGCTCTCCCGCGGCACCAGCTTCAGCGAGGCCGAGTTGATGCAGTAACGCAACCCGGTGGGCCGGGGGCCATCCGGGAAGACGTGCCCCAGGTGAGCATCGCAGCGACCGCAGCGGACTTCGATGCGATGCATGCCGTGGCTGAAGTCGTCCAGTTCGCGGACCGCCTCGGCGTCCACCGGCTGGAAATAGCTCGGCCAACCGCTGCCGGAGTCGTACTTGGCGTCGGAGTCGAACAACGCCGTGCCGCAGCAGGTGCAATGATAGATCCCGGGGGTCTTGGTGGCGTGGTATTCGCCACTGAAGGCGCGTTCGGTACCGCCCAGGCGACAGATGTGGAACTGCTCTTCGGTCAACTCCTCGCGCCAGGAGTCCAGGGGTTTGTCGATCTTGCTCATCGGCTCTACCTCGCGATCTGAAAAATGCCCGGCGCTCCCTTTTCCGGGGGACGGGCCGCACGTATCATGCGTGCTCCTTATAGACGCCAGTCTGTCATCCGCGTTACAGCCTGCCAAGCCGCGATCCAGCGGGCTTTTCGCAGCCTGTTCCACGGTGTTCGCTCACTTCGGGACTCGACACATCATGCAGGTCAGCAAATCGAACAAGCTCGCCAACGTCTGCTATGACATTCGCGGGCCGGTGCTCAAGCACGCCAAACGCCTAGAGGAAGAGGGTCACCGCATCCTCAAGCTGAATATCGGCAACCCGGCGCCGTTCGGTTTCGAAGCTCCCGAGGAAATTCTCCAGGACGTCATCCGCAACCTGCCGACCGCCCAGGGCTACAGCGACTCCAAGGGCCTGTTCAGCGCGCGCAAGGCAGTGATGCAGTATTACCAGCAGAAGCAGGTGGAAGGCGTCGGCATCGAGGACATCTACCTCGGCAACGGCGTGTCGGAACTGATCGTGATGTCCATGCAGGCGCTGCTGAACAACGGCGACGAGGTGCTGATCCCCGCTCCCGACTACCCGCTGTGGACCGCCGCGGTCAGCCTCGCCGGCGGCAAGGCGGTGCACTACCTGTGCGACGAGCAGGCCAACTGGTGGCCGGACCTGGAAGACATCAAGGCGAAGATCACGCCGAACACCAGGGCGATGGTGATCATCAACCCGAACAACCCCACCGGCGCGGTGTATTCCAGGGAAGTGCTGGAAGGCATGGTCGAACTGGCCCGCCAGCACAACCTGGTGCTGTTCTCCGACGAGATCTACGACAAGATCCTCTACGACGGCGCCGTCCACGTCTCCACCGCCTCGCTGGCGCCGGACGTGCTCTGCCTGACCTTCAACGGCCTGTCCAAATCCTACCGGGTGGCCGGCTTCCGCTCCGGCTGGGTGGCGATCTCCGGGCCCAAGCAGCGGGCACAGAGCTATATCGAAGGTCTCGACATCCTCGCCAACATGCGCCTGTGCGCCAACGTCCCGGCGCAGCACGCGATCCAGACCGCCCTGGGCGGCTACCAGAGCATCAACGATCTGGTCCTGCCGCCGGGGCGCCTGCTGGAGCAGCGCAACCGCGCCTGGGAACTGCTCAACGACATCCCCGGCGTCAGCTGCGTGAAGCCGATGGGCGCGCTGTACGCCTTCCCGCGGATCGACCCGAAGGTCTGCCCGATCCACAACGACGAAAAGTTCGTCCTCGACCTACTGCTCTCGGAAAAACTGCTGATCGTCCAGGGCACCGCCTTCAACTGGCCGTGGCCCGACCACTTCCGGGTGGTCACCCTGCCCCGCGTCGACGACCTGGAGCAGGCGATCCTGCGCATCGGCAGCTTCCTCAAGGGCTACCAGCAGTAACCCCCCCGCTCCCGCGGCGCCGCTGGCGCCGCCCTGCCCGGCGACCCATCCATGGACCTGCAGATCGACGACTTCCACAAGGACGCCGCTGGCGGCCTCCTGCTTCTCTACCAGGCGTTTCCGCGCAAGACCGCGCTCTACGTCGAAGACCTGATCGGCCGCGAGGCGCCGGACGAGTTCGGCCTGCCGAGCAAACGTCACCAAAGTTGTCTGGGCGCGTTACTCTGGCTCGCCGAGGAAGGCTACCTGCGCTTCGCCAACACCATTCATTACGAGGCTCTCGACCAGGCGGTGCTCAGCGAAAAGGCCTTCCTAAGACTTACCCGTATCGTCCCCCGGGCCGCGGCGGCGCTGGCCGAGGCGCCGGCCAGCGTGCGCCGCGAACAGGCCAGCCTGGCCAACCAGTTGCGCCAGGCGCTGGCGCAGGGCGACGGCGAACGCCTGGCCGGGCTGACCCGCCTGCTGTTCGAGGGCAACCTGGGCGCGCAAGGCGACACAGTTTGAAATAGTCCCTCGATTGAATCGCCATGGACCGCCCCTTATATAACCCCGCATGATTATCAGGAGCCCGTTCGCCCGCCCCGGCGGCCTGCGAACCGCGCTCCGTGCCTTCAGCCGTGAGGAGAAGCTTTACACCATGATGCGCATCCTGTTGTTCCTGGCCACCAACCTGGCAGTCCTGGTGATTGCCAGCATCACCCTGAAACTGCTCGGGGTGGACCGCTTCACCGGCCAGAATTACGGCAGCCTGCTGGTCTTCTGCGCCGTGTTCGGTTTCGCCGGTTCGCTGGTCTCGCTGTTCATCTCCAAGTGGATGGCGAAGATGAGCACCGGTACCGAAGTCATCAGCCAGCCGCGCACCCGTCACGAACAGTGGCTGCTGCAAACCGTCGAAGAGCTGTCCCGCGAAGCCGGCATCAAGATGCCGGAGGTCGGCATCTTCCCCGCCTACGAGGCCAACGCCTTCGCCACCGGCTGGAACAAGAACGACGCGCTGGTCGCGGTCAGCCAGGGCCTGCTCGAACGTTTCTCGCCCGATGAGGTGAAAGCCGTCCTCGCCCACGAGATCGGTCACGTCGCCAACGGCGACATGGTCACCCTGGCATTGATCCAGGGCGTGGTGAACACCTTCGTGATGTTCTTCGCGCGGATCTTCGGCAACTTCGTCGACAAGGCCATCCTGAAGAACGAGGACGGCCCGGGCATCGGCTACTTCGTCGCGACCATCTTCGCTGAACTGGTGCTCGGCATCCTCGCCAGCATCATCGTCATGTGGTTCTCGCGCCGCCGCGAGTTCCGCGCCGACGCCGCCGGCGCCCACCTGGCCGGCACCGGCGCGATGATCGCCGCGCTGCAACGCCTGCGTTCGGAACAGGGCGTGCCGGTGCAGATGCCCGACACCCTGAACGCCTTCGGCATCAATGGCGGCCTCAAGCACGGCCTGGCCGGCCTGCTGATGAGCCACCCGCCGCTGGAGGATCGTATCGAAGCGCTGCGCGCCAGCGCACGCTGATCCGCTTTCACACTTGGGACAGGGCGACCATCGGTCGCCCTTTTTTTATGCCCGGGAAAGCCACCTATCCATGGTCGCTTTGACAGCCGCGAGCCAGCCCCGGAACATGCGGGTCCGTGATTTCGCCCGATGAGGTTCCCATGCAGATCCGCGCCGATTTCGACAGCGGCAACATCCAGGTCATCGATGCCAGCGATCCCCGCCGGATCCGCCTGGCGATCCGTCCCGACCTGGCCAGCCAGCATTTCCAGTGGTTCCACTTCAAGGTCGAGGGCATGGCTGCCGCCACCGAGCACTGCTTCACCCTGGTCAACGCCGGCCAGTCGGCCTACAGCCATGCCTGGAGCGGCTACCAGGCAGTCGCCTCGTACGATGGCGAACGCTGGTTCCGCGTGCCGTCGCAATACGACGCCGACGGCCTGCATTTCCAGCTGGAACCGGAGGAAAGCGAAGTCCGCTTCGCCTACTTCGAGCCCTACAGCCGCGAACGGCATGCCCGCCTGGTCGAACGTGCGCTCGGCATCGAGGGCGTCGAACGGCTCGCCGTCGGCACCAGTGTGCAAGGCCGCGACATCGAATTGCTGCGGGTCAGGCGCCATCCCGACAGCCACCTGAAGCTGTGGGTCATCGCCCAGCAGCATCCCGGCGAACACATGGCCGAATGGTTCATGGAAGGCCTGATCGAGCGCCTGCAGCGGCCGGATGATACGGAAATGCAGCGCCTGCTGGAAAAGGCCGACCTGTACCTGGTGCCGAACATGAACCCGGACGGCGCGTTCCACGGCAACCTGCGCACCAACGCCGCCGGCCAGGATCTCAACCGGGCCTGGCTGGAGCCGAGCGCCGAGCGCAGCCCGGAAGTCTGGTTCGTCCAGCAGGAGATGAAGCGCCATGGCGTCGACCTGTTCCTCGACATCCACGGCGACGAGGAAATCCCCCACGTATTCGCCGCCGGCTGCGAGGGCAACCCGGGCTATACGCCCCGCCTGGAACGGCTCGAGCAACGCTTCCGCGAGGAACTGATGGCGCGCGGCGAATTCCAGATCCGCCATGGCTACCCACGCAGTGCGCCGGGCCAGGCCAACCTGGCGCTGGCCTGCAACTTCGTCGGGCAGACTTACGACTGCCTGGCGTTCACCATCGAGATGCCGTTCAAGGACCACGACGACAACCCGGAGCCCGGGACCGGCTGGTCCGGCGCCCGCTCCAAGCGGCTCGGCCAGGACGTCCTGAGCACCCTTGCGGTGCTGGTCGACGAACTCCGCTGAAAATGGACGGGGCGCCGCGCGGCGCCCCGTTTCAGCCTCTCTCCAGCAGGTAGACGGCCTCGTTCAGCCAGGACACCCCGCGCTCGAGGAATTTCCAGTTGACGCCGAGCACGTCGCCGCGCTCCAGTTCCTCGATCCGCCAACCGCCAGCGTAGTAGCCACGCACCTCCTCGTCGGGCACGGCGAACGGCGGACCGGCCATCTCCGCCTGCGGGTAGTCGATGGTGACCAGCAAGCCGAGGCTGCGCGTCGGCAGGACCGCCTGGAGATGCCCGGCATAGCGCTCGCGCATCTCCGGCGGCAGGGCGATCAGCGCGGCGCGGTCGTAGAACGCCCTGCACTGCGCCAGGTGCTCTGCCTGCAAGGCGAAGAAATCACCCTGCAGCAGGGTGATGCCGGCGACTCGGTAGCGGCGGAAACCACCCAGTTGATCGATCTCGGGGCGCAGGTCGTGCTCCTCGAAGAAGTCGCTCACGGCCTTTTCCGAAAGCTCCACCCCCAGCACCTCCAGTCCCTGGGCGGCCAGCCAGGCCAGGTCCAGGGTCTTGCCGCACAACGGCACCAGGATCCGTTCGCCCGCTTGCAGTCGCAGCCGCGACAGGTGGCGCATCAGGTAGGGATTGATCTCGTCCAGGTGGAAGCCGATCTGGTTGTTCGCCCAGCGGGCGTGCCAAAAATCCGCCTGCATCCTGTCCTCCGCATTCGTGGGAAAAACCGCAAGGTGGCGACAATCGGCCGGGAGGTCAACTCCCCTGCGCATCTCCCTCGCGCACTTCCACCAGCACCGGACACGGCGCCTCGCGGATCACCCGGTCGCCGACCGAAGGATCGAGCAGGCGCTCCAGCCGTCCCAGGTGCCGATGGCCGATGACGATCAGCTCGCAGCCCAGGCGCCGCGCCTCGCCCAGGATCACCTGCACCGGGTCGCCGGCACGCAGCTCGGCCCGTACCTCCAGCTCGCACCCGGCTAGCAGCGCACAAGCCTCGTCGAGCACCTGCCGGGCCTCTTCGCACTCGTGCGCGGCGGGGGGATAGTCGAGCAGCGTCGGCCGGCCCGGCAACGCATAGCCGGCGTCCACCGCGCACAGCAGGTGGACCCGCGCGCCCGGCGCGGCGGCCTGCCGCGCCAGCTCGGCAATGCGACGGGTCTGCGGGCCGCCGTCGATGGCGACCAGGAGCGTATGGAACATCGGCAAATCCTCGGATAGAGCGTGCACCGGCATTCTTCGGCAGCCACCGGTGCGCGTAAAGGCACCGCGAACGCAATCCAGCAATGCAGCGAACGCACGCCTGGGAGAACGAAAGACTGCACCCTGCGCATGCCAGCGTGCTTATACTTCCACTCCATGCATCTTCCCGATCTGAATCTCCTGGTCGCCCTCAACGTTCTTCTCGAAGAGGGCAGCGTGGTCGGAGCCGCGCGCCGCATGCACCTCAGCCCACCGGCGATGAGCCGTACCCTGTCACGGATCCGCGAGGCGGTAGGCGACCCGATCATGGTCCGCGCCGGCCGCAAGCTGGTGCCCACGCCCCGTGCCCTGGAACTGCAGGAGCAGGTCCGGCAACTGGTGGACCAGGCCCGCGACCTGTTCAACACTCGCGAGACCATCCAACTGGACAAGCTGGAGCGCTGCTTCACCCTGCGTTCCAACAACACCCTGGTCGGCGGTCTGTCGATACGCCTGCTGGAGATCTTCGCCGAGGAGGCGCCGCGCTGCACCCTGCGCTTCGTGCAGGAGTCGGACATCGACGACGAGGCACTGCGGCAAAACCGCATCGACCTCTACATCGGCGCCTCGTCCTGGATGGAACCCGAGGTCAAGACCCAGCAGTTGCTCACCACCCGCTTCGTCGGCCTGGCCCGCCAGGGGCACCCGATCTTCGACGGCGAGATCACTCCGCAGCGCTTCGTCGCTTTTCCGCATATCGCCGTCTCGCGTCGTGGCCTCAACCATGGACCGCTGGACCAGGCCCTGGGAGAACTCGGCCTGAAGCGCGACGTCAAGCTGATCAGCCCGACCTTCCACTCGGCGATCTTCGCCCTGCCCGGCTCCGACCTGCTGCTGCCGATCGCCGAGCATTCCCTGTGGCGGGCCAACCGACTGGGCCTGGGCCTGCGCCAGTTCGACATCCCGGTGCCGTTGAAGACCGTGATGGTGGTCCAGGCCTGGCATCCACGCTTCGACAACGATCCCGCGCACCGCTGGTTCCGGCAAACGATCAAGCGGATTTGCGAGGAAGTGCAGAGCGATCCCCATCCGCTGCTTGGCTCCAACTGAAACAGATGCACAAAATGCACTGATTCATTTCGATCATTTCAATTTTCACACTACCGGGACGCTCCTAGACTGCGGCGGAAATCAGAAGAGTTTCCGCCCATGCCTTGTTTCCCCACCCTCGCCGTAGCGAGGTCGCGATGACTTCGCTCGCCACCCCGCTCGGCCAGCCGACGCCAACCGCAGCCCCCGCCGCCCAGCCTTTCGGCGCGCGCATCGTGGTCGGCCTGCTCGGCGTGCTGCTCGCCTCGCTCACCGCCGGTCTCAATGGTCATGTCACCGAGATCGCCATGACCGATGTGCGCGGCGCACTCGCCATTGGCCATGACGAAGGCACCTGGCTGACCGTGCTCTACGAAGCCACCCAGGTCGCCGCCATGGCATTCGCGCCCTGGTGTTCGGTGACCTTTTCCCTGCGCCGCTTCACGCTCTTCGCCATCGGCGGCTTCGCCCTGCTGGCCCTGCTCTGTCCGTTCGCGCCGAACCTCGAGAGCCTGCTGGTCCTGCGCACCCTGCAAGGGCTGATGGCCGGCTGCCTGCCGCCGATGCTGATGACCGTGGCGCTACGCTTCCTGCCACCCGGGATAAAGCTCTATGGCCTGGGCGCCTATGCCCTCACCGCGACCTTCGGGCCCAACCTGGGCCTGCCACTGGCGGCGTTCTGGTTCGAATACGTCGGCTGGCAGTGGGTGTTCTGGCAGGTCATTCCACTGTGCCTGGTGGCGATGGCCGCGGTGTCCCATGGCATCCCCCAGGACCCGGTGCGCCTGGAACGCTTCCGCCAGTTCGACGGCATCGGCCTGCTCACCGGCTTCCCGGCGATCTGCGCCCTGGTGATCGGTCTGCTGCAAGGCGAACGCCTGGACTGGTTCGAGTCGCCGCTGATCTGCCTGCTGCTGGGCAGCGGCAGCCTCCTGCTGGGGCTGTTCCTGGTCAACGAATGGAGCCACCCGCTGCCGTTCTTCCGCCTGCAGTTGCTGAAGCGCCGCAACCTGACCTTCGCCCTGATCACCCTGGCCGGCGTGCTGGTGGTGCTCGGCGCGAGCATGGGCGTGCCGACCGAATTCCTCGCCGAGATCCGCGGCTACCGCCCCCTGCAGAGCGTACCCATGGTGTTGCTGGTGGCCCTTCCGCAGCTCGTCGCGCTGCCGCTGGTGGCGGCCCTCTGCAACATCCCGCGGGTCGACTGCCGCTGGGTGCTGGCCTGCGGCCTGTGCCTGTGCGCCGGTGCCTGCCTGAGCTTCAGCCAACTGACGGCGGACTGGGTGCGCGAGGACTTCTACCTGCCGATGCTGTTACTGGTGGTCGGCCAGCCGATGGCGGTGATTCCGCTGCTGATGCTCTCCACCAGCGTCATCGCGCCCATCGAGGGACCCTTCGCCTCGGCCTGGTTCAACACCGTCCGCGGCTTCTCCGGGGTAGTCGCCACCGCGGTGATCGGCGCCCTCGGCACCGCCCGCGAGCACTACCACTCCAACCGCCTGGTGGATCACCTGGGCAATGCGCCCCAGGCCGTCGAACTGCGCCTGCAACAGATCGCCGGCCTGCAACCGGGCGCCGACTCCGGCGCGCACTGGCAGCACCTGGCCGAACAGGCCCGCCAACAGGCCCAGGTGCTGGGCAACGCCGACGTGCTGCTGGCGATGGCCGGCCTGGCCTGCGCCCTGCTGATCCTGATTCCGATCCTGCCGCAACGGGCCTACCCGCCCCGCCCGGTCGCTCCCACACACTGAAAGGTCGCTGTATGTCGTTCATCACTTCGCGCAAGGGCAGCCTGCTGCTCGCCGCCCTGCTGGTCCTGACCCTACTGGTCTACCTGCTGTTCCACCTGCTCGCCCCACGGGTCGTGCAGAGCACCGACGACGCCTATGTGCACGCCGATTTCACCCTGGTCGCGCCGAAAGTCGCCGGCTTCGTCCAGGACGTTCTGGTCGAGGACAACCAGCCGGTCAAGGCCGGCCAGTTGCTCGCCCGCCTCGACGACCGCGACTTCCGCACCGCCCTGGCCGCCGCCGAAGCCGACGTGCTCGGTGCCGAGGCCAACCTGGCCAATGCCGAGGCCAACCTGCAACGCCAGCAGGCGCTGATCGAACAGGCGCGGGCCAAGGTCCGCGCCGAGCAGGCCGAGCTGGTCTTCGCCCGTCACGAGCAAAGCCGCTACCAGACCCTCGCCAGCAAGGGCGCCGGCAGCCTGCAGAACGCCCAGCAGGCGCAATCGCGGATCGATACCGCCAGCGCCCGGCTGGCCGAGGGCCAGGCCGCAGTGGATGCCACGCGCAAGCAGGTGAGCGTCCTCGAAGCCCGCGTCGGCCAGGCCCGTGGCGACCTGCAACGCATGCAGGCGCGACGCGACCAGGCCCGCCTGGACCTCTCCTACTGCGAACTCCGCGCCCCCTTCGACGGCCAGGTCGGCCGCCGCCAACTGCGCGTCGGCGCCTATGTCACGCCGGGCAGCGCGCTGCTGGCAGTGGTGCCCCTGCAGCAGGCCTACGTGGTCGGCAATTTCCAGGAAACCCAACTGACCCACGTCTCTCCCGGACAGGCCGTGGAAATCCGCGTCGACACCTTCCCCGGCAAGGTTCTGCGCGGCCATGTCGACAGCATCGCACCGGCCACCGGCCTGAGCTTCGCGCCGATCGCCCCGGACAACGCCACCGGCAACTTCACCAAGGTGGTCCAGCGGATCCCGGTGAAGATCGTTCTCGAGCCGCGCCAGGCCATGGCGGGCAAGTTGCGTGTGGGCATGTCGGTGGAAGCACGGATCGACACCGCGACCGGCACCCGCTCCGCCGAGGTTGCCCAGCAATGAAAGGCACTCCGCTCCTGCTTATTGCCAGCCTTGCGCTCGGCGCCTGCAGCCTCGGCCCCGACTTCACCCGCCCGGACCGCCCTGCGCCCGGCGAATGGTCGCTCCAGGCCGCTGCCGGCAACCCCAGCCACCTCGCCGCCGCGCCGCTCGCAGCCCAATGGTGGACGCTGTTCGACGACGCGCAATTGAACGCCCTGCTGCAACGGGTCCAGCGTGCCAACCTCGACCTGCGCAGCGCCACGGCGCGCCTGCAGCAGAGCCGCGCGATCCGTCGCAGCCTCGGCGGCGACGCCCTACCCTCGGTGGACGCCAGCGGCAACTACCAGCGCCAGCGGACCACCAGCGCCGGCCTGTTCGATCCTTCCGGCAAGGCCGGCAAAGGCAACTACAACCACGCCCTGGCCGGCTTCGACGCCTCCTGGGAGCTGGACTTCTGGGGCCGCGTGCGACGCGAGCTGGAAGCCGCCGACGCGACGGTGGAAGCCAGCGAGAACGAACTGCGCGACGTGCAGGTCTCGGTGCTGGCGGAAGCCGCGCGCAACTATATCCAGTTGCGCGGCGAACAGAACCGTGCGGCGATCATCCGCGACAACCTCGAGACCGCACGGCGCAGCCTGGAACTCACCCGCACGCGCCTGGCCAACGGCGTCGCCACCGACCTCGAGGTAGCCCAGGCGCTGGCCCAGGTGGCCAGCATGGAGGCACGCCTGCCCGAGGTGGAAAAGAACCAGGCGCACCTGGTCAACGCCCTCGGCTACCTGATCGGTGCCAGCCCCGGCAGCCTGCTCGCCGAACTCGGCCCGGCGCGGGCGATTCCGCGTCCGCCGGGCAGCGTGCCGGTCGGCCTGCCGTCCGAACTGGCCCAGCGCCGCCCCGACATCCGTCGTGCCGAAGCGCGCCTGCACGCCGCTACCGCCAGCATCGGCGTGGCCAAGGCGGACTTCTATCCGCGCATCACGCTCAACGGCAACTTCGGTTTCGAATCCCTGCAACTGTCCAGCCTGGGCGACTGGGACCATCGCCAGTTCGCCATCGGCCCGGCGTTCAGCCTGCCGATCTTCGAAGGCGGACGCCTGCGCGGACGCCTGGAGCTACGCGAGGCACAGCAGCAAGAAGCCGCCATCGACTACCAGCGCACCGTGCTGCGTGCCTGGCAGGAAGTCGACGACGCGATGCACGACTACGCCGCCAACCAGCGCCGCCAGGAGCGCCTCGGCGAAGCCGTGGCGCAGAACCGCCGCGCCCTGCAGAGCGCCCGCGAGCAATACCGCGCCGGCGCGGTGGACTTCCTCAGCGTGCTCGACAGCCAGCGGCAACTGCTGGACAACCAGGAACAGCAGGTCGCCAGCGACGAAGCGGTGTCGCTGACCCTGGTCAACCTCTACAAGGCGCTGGGCGGCGGCTGGAGCCCAACGTCCGACCCGGCGTCGGGCTGAGACGGCGCCGGGCGCGGACCGGCGAAGGAGTTGGAAATGGACCTGCTGCAAGGTATCCGGACCTTCGTCCGCGTGGTGGAGCACGGCAGCTTCACCCAGGCCGCCCAAGCGCTGGGGACCTCTCCGGCGACCGTTTCGCGCCAGGTCGCCGGGCTCGAACAGGCGCTCTCGGCGCGCCTGCTGCAACGCAATACGCGCAGCGTCGTGGTGACGGAAAGCGGTCTGCGCTATTACGAGCATTGCAAGCAGATCCTGCGCACGGTCGCCGCCGCCGCGGCGGACGTCGAAGACAGCCAGTCCCACGCCAGCGGTCGCCTGCGCCTCCACGCGGTGACCGAACTGGGCCTCGAGCACCTGATGCCGCTACTGGTGGACTACCTGGACGGCCATCCGGACGTCTCCGTCGACCTCACGCTGGCCCAGGGCACCCCGGCCCTGCTCGAGGAAGGCCTGGACGTGCTGATCACCCTCGGTCGAACCTTGCCGGACTCGACCCTGGTCGCCCGCGATCTCGGCCAGGTGTTCAGCGTGGTCTGTGCCGCGCCGGAATACCTGGCACGGCATGGCGTGCCACGCACGCCGGAGGACCTGCTGCGGCATCGCTGCCTGAACGTGGCCGCGCCGTCCTGCCCGCAGGGCTGGGCCTTCGTCGGCGAACGCGGCGAAACGCTGCTTAATCTCGACGAGGCGCTCAAGGTCAACCTTCCCGAGGCCGCCTGCGCCGCCGCCGCGGCCGGGCTCGGCGTCTGCCTGCTGCCCGGCTTCGTCGCCGCCCGCGCGCTGCAGGAAGGCAGCCTGTTGCGGCTACTGCCGGGCCATCGACTGCATGTCCGCGAGGTGTTCGTGCTGTACTCCTCGAGGCGCTACCTGGACGCCAAGATCCGCACCTGGGTGGACTTCCTCAGGGAACGCCTGCCCCTGGCGTTCGAGCGTGACCGGGCGATCCTCGACGATCGGCGCTACTGGGCGGAAAGCCCAACCGGCGTAGCGCGCGAGACCGCGACCTAACGCCTGGGTCGATAGGTATCCTCAAAAACATATACTGGTTTTCGATTGATCGAGGGAGGAACATGGCTCATCCGAGTCATGAGGTGAATCATGCTACCGACTCTCTATATTTCCCACGGCTCACCGATGCTCGCCCTCGAACCGGGCGCCAGCGGTGTACAACTGCGCCGCCTGGCTACAGAGCTGCCGCGGCCGAAGGCGATCCTGGTGGTTTCCGCGCACTGGGAAAGCGACGACCTGCGGGTAACCGGCGCCGCGGCGCCGGATATCTGGCACGACTTCTACGGCTTTCCGCCGCCCCTCTACGCCGTGCGCTACCCGGCCAAAGGCGAGCCGGCGCTGGCGCAGCGGACGATCGAACTGCTCCAGGCCGCCGGCCTGCCGGCCCAGGCCGACCCACAGCGACCATTCGACCACGGCACCTGGGTGCCGCTGAGCCTGATGTACCCGCAGGCGGACATCCCGGTGCTCCAGCTGTCCCTGCCGAGCCGCCTCGGTCCGGCCCTGCAGAGCCGCGTCGGCCAGGCCCTGCGCCAACTGCGCGGGGAAGGCGTGCTGCTGATCGGTTCCGGCAGCATCACCCACAACCTGGGCGAACTGGACTGGCGCGCCGGGCCGGAAGCCATCGCGCCCTGGGCGCGGGAGTTCCGTGACTGGATGGTGGAAAAGCTCCAGGCCGACGACCAGGCCGCGCTTCACGACTACCGCCGGCAGGCGCCCTGGGCGGCGCGCAACCACCCCAGCGACGAGCACCTGCTGCCACTGTTCTTCGCCCGCGGCGCGGGCGGCGGCGGGATGCGCGTCGAGCACAGCGGCTTTACCCTGGGCTCGTTGGGGATGGATATCTATCGCTTCGATTGACAGGGTTTCTCGTGGGACTGGCGGAGAGCATCGGCTTCCCGCCGCAAGCTGGGTGGACTCGGCTGGCAGCCAGGAAATCGCGAGCGATATAGTCCTGTAGTGCGGATAACGCCATAGGCGTTATCCGCGATGTCATGGATAGGCGGCGGATCAGGGCTTCGGTATGTGCAGGTCTGGCATGCACGACGTGGTGCCTGCCCTGGCGGCTGGGCGAGTCCTTTGTTTCCTTTAGACGCTTGCCAAAGGGACTCGCCCGGGGTGACGAAGCGAGAAGCCGGGGCAGGCGCGAAAAACAGCCTGGCCAGCAAACATCAAGCCCATGAAAAAGCCCCGCCGAAGCGGGGCTTTTGTTCATCGCGCTGGACCTCAGTCCTCGCGATAGCGGCGCAGGCGCAGGGCCTTGCCGGCGACGCGGGTGTCCTTGAGCTTGGTCAGCAGGCGCTCGAGATTGGCCTCGGGCAGCTCGATCAGGCTGAAGGTATCGCGAATCTGGATGCGACCGATGTCCTCGCGGGACAGGCCGCCCTCGTTGAGGATCGCGCCCAGCAGGTTCTTCGCCGCAACCCCGTCGCGCGCGCCGAGGGCAGTGCGGCAGCGGGCACGGCCTTCGCTCGGCGGCGCCATCGGACGACGCTCGCCGCTGCGCTCCGGACGCTCGCCGCGTTCGCCACGGTCGGCACGCTCGCGCGGTGCCGATGGGGTCAGCGGCTGTTCGCGGCGCACCGACTCCAGGTCCAGCGCCTTGCCGGCGGTCAGGCGTGCCAGCAATGCGGCGGCCAGGGTCTCGGCATCGCAGCCGAGGCGACGGCACAGCTCGTCGCGCACCGCGCCGCGCTGCTCGACGGCGCTGTCGAGCAAGGGCGTCAGGCTCGCGGCCAGGCGCGCCAGGCGGGCCTCCAGCACGGTCTCGGCATCCGGCAGGCGGACTTCGCCGACCTTCTGCCCGGTGACCCGCTCGATCACCTGCAGCATGCGCCGCTCGCGCGGAGTCACCAGCAACAGCGCGCGCCCTTCCCGGCCGGCACGGCCGGTACGGCCGATGCGGTGCACGTAGGACTCGGGGTCGTACGGCATGTCGATGTTCAGCACGTGGGTGATGCGCGGTACGTCCAGGCCCCGGGCGGCAACGTCGGTGGCGATGACGATGTCAAGCGAACCGTCCTTCAGCGACTCGATGACCCGCTCGCGCTGGGCCTGCGGCATGTCGCCGTTGAGCGCGGCGGCGCGGTAGCCCTGGCGCTCGAGCAATTCGGCGTAGTCGAGGGTGGCCTGCTTGGTGCGGACGAAGGCGATCAGCGCGTCGAACTGCTCGACTTCCAGCAGACGCTGGATCGAACCGGCCTTCTGGTCGGCATGGACCATCAGGTGGACCTGCTCGATGCGCGCCACGGTCTGGGTCTTGGCGGCGATCTTGACGTGCTTGGGCTGCTTCAGGTGGCGCTCGGCGATGCCACGGATGGACGCCGGCAGGGTCGCCGAGAAGAGCACGGTCTGGCGCGATTCGGGAAGCGCCTCGAAGATCACTTCCAGGTCGTCCATGAAGCCGAGCTTGAGCATCTCGTCGGCTTCGTCGAGCACCAGGCGCTGGACGGTGGCCAGCAGCTTCTCGTCGCGGCGCAGGTGGTCGCACAGGCGGCCGGGGGTAGCGACGAGGATCTGTGCGCCCTGGCGCAGGGCCTTCAGCTGCGGCCCCATGGGCGCGCCGCCGTAGACGGCGACCACGCCGACGCCCGGCAATTGCTTGGAATAGGTTTCGCAGGCGGTGGCGACCTGCAGGGCCAGCTCGCGGGTCGGCACCAGCACCAGCATCTGCGGCTCGCGGCGGCTCGGGTCGATGCGCGACAGCAGCGGCAGGGCGAACGCGGCGGTCTTGCCGGTACCGGTCTGCGCCTGGCCGATCATGTCGTGGCCTTCGAGGATCAGCGGAATCGATTGAGCCTGGATAGGCGAAGGCTCTTCGTAGCCTACGGCGACGATTGCCGCGAGCACATTGGGGTGAATACCGAGCGCGGCGAAGCCGACGGTTTCCTGAGTCATGGGTTTGCCTCGTATACATCCGCAAAGACCCATGACCCATGGCTGCTCATGCCCTGTACGGCCGAAACGGCCACCCAGGCAGCTGGGGCGGGGATTTGCGAGATTGCTTTTGAATTAGAAGATTACGTAAAGGAAATCCGCAGAGCGGATACACAGCCAGAGCACAGCGCTCCGAAAAATGCAGGTCCTGAACGGGGTCAGTTTTGACCGGCGCGCATCATACCGGAATTTTGACGTTTGTGTGCGTTTTTTCCGACATGCGTCATCGGAGAGACTGACAATGGACATCCCGATTCCAGACGTCTATACCGACGTTGCCCGCCCCCCGCCAGGAAACCGCCGCATGAACGACACCCTCCCAGGACGCATCAGCCGCGAACGGCGCGGCCACCTGCTGCTGCTCGGCCTCGACCGCGTGGCCAAGCGCAACGCCTTCGACCTGCCGATGCTCGACGACCTGGTCGCCGCGCTCGGCGAATACGAGGCCGACGACCAGTTGCGCTGTGCCCTGCTCTTCGCCCACGGCGAGCATTTCACCGCCGGGCTGGACCTGGCCAATGTCGGCGAGACCTTCCGCCAGGGCTGGAAACTCCCCGAAGGCGCCGTCGATCCCTGGGGCACCTTCGGCGGCCGGCGTCCAAGCAAGCCGCTGGTGGTGGCCGTGCAAGGCTACTGCTACACCATCGGCATCGAACTGATGCTGGCGGCCGACATCAACCTCTGCGCCAGCAACGCGCGCTTCGCCCAGCTCGAAGTGCAGCGCGGAATCCTCCCGTTCGGTGGCGCGACACTGCGCATGCATCAGGTCGCCGGCTGGGGCAACGCCATGCGCTGGCTGCTCACCGGCGACGAATTCGACGCCCACGAAGCCTATCGTCTCGGCCTGGTGCAGGAAGTCACCGCCCCGGAGGACCTCCTCGACCACGCCATCGCCCTCGCCGAACGGGTCGCGGCCCAGGCGCCGCTGGGCGTGCGCGCCACCCTCGGCTCGGCGCGCCAGGCCCTGCTGGAAGGCGAAGCGGTCGCCGCCGCTGCGTTGCCGGAAGCCGCCAGGCGCCTGCTCGACAGCGAGGACGCCAAGGAAGGCCTGCGCGCTCTCCAGGAACGCCGCCCGGGACGCTTCGAAGGACGCTAGCCGGGCCCTTGTCCGCGCGCCCTGGCTACTGGGCCGGGCGCAGGCTGTCGATATAGCCCTGCAACGAATAGCCGAGTTGCGGCTCCAGCGCCGCGGCACGCGTCCGCAGGGCTTCCTGGTCGAGTTCGAGGGCCAGGTTCGCCGGCACCAGCATCACCACGTTGCCCTCGGCCACCGGACACTCCCAGTAATGATGGTGATAGCGCCCGCGCAGCAGCGGCGCGCCCAGCGGCTTGCCATCGGTGCCGCTCCACTGGTTGATCACCAGCCAGCCATCCTCGGCGAGGCGCTCCTGGCAGGCACCGAGGAAATTCCAGGCCAGGTGCGCGGCCGACGGGCCGGTATCGGTATAGAGGTCGAGGAAGATCAGGTCGGCCTCCGCGCATTCGCCCAGGCTCTCCAGTGCGTCGCCGATGCGCAATCGCAGGCGCGGGTCGTCGCGCAGCCCCAGATGCTCGCGGGCCAGGCGCGGAATCGCCGGGCGCAGCTCGATGGCCTCGGCCTCCTCCAGCGGCAGGTGGCGCAGGCAGGCCTGGGTCAGGCTGCCGGCGCCGAAACCGAGGAACAACGCGCGACGCGGTTGCGAATGGCAGAGCCCGCCGAGCAGCATGGCGCGGGTGTAGTCGTATTCCAGCCAGGCCGGATCGGGCATGAACACGCAGCTCTGCTCGACACCGTCGCCGAACTCGAGGAAGCGATAGTCGCCGGACTCGATGACCCGGATGACCCCGTATTCGTCGCGCTCCTCGACCAGCAGACGTTCTTCGCTCACCACTCACCTCCCCCCGCCGCTTCGCCGGCTATCGCCAGGCGCTCCGGCAAAAGCACCGCAGCATAGCAAAGCCGGCCCGACGATGGATTTCCGCTATTGCAACGATCGCTGGCGGCGCTGCGGCGAGCTGCTCTACCATGCCGCAATCCGCTTTCCCGAGCATTGCCAAGAGTCGTAGATGAGCCAGTCCTGGAGCCCCGAGAGCTGGAGGGCCAAGCCGATCCAGCAACAACCCGAGTACCCCGATGCCGCGCACCTGGCCAGGGTCGAGCAGACCCTCGCCGGATACCCACCGCTGGTCTTCGCCGGCGAGGCTCGCGAGCTGCGCCGGCAGTTCGCCGAAGTCACCGCCGGACGCGCCTTCTTGCTCCAGGGCGGGGATTGCGCGGAAAGCTTCGCCGAATTTTCCGCGGCGAAGATCCGCGATACCTTCAAGGTACTGTTGCAGATGGCGGTGGTAATGACCTTCGCCGCCGGCTGCCCGGTAGTGAAGGTCGGGCGCATGGCCGGCCAGTTCGCCAAGCCGCGCTCCTCCGGCGACGAAACGCAGAACGGCGTGACCCTGCCTGCCTATCGCGGCGACATCGTCAACGGCATCGGCTTCGACGAGAAGAGCCGCGTGCCGGACCCGGAGCGCCTGTTGCAGGCCTACCACCAGTCCACCGCCAGCCTCAACCTGTTGCGCGCCTTCGCCCAGGGCGGCTTCGCCGACCTGCACCAGGTGCACCGCTGGAACCTCGACTTCATCGCCAACTCGGCGCTGGCCGAGCGCTACCAGCAACTCGCCGACCGCATCGACGAGACCCTCGCCTTCATGCGCGCCTGCGGCCTGGACAGCGCGCCGCAGCTCCGCGAAACAAGCTTCTTCACCGCCCACGAAGCGCTCCTGCTGAACTACGAGGAAGCCCTGACCCGCCGCGACAGCCTGACCGGCGAGTGGTACGACTGCTCGGCGCACATGCTCTGGATCGGCGACCGCACCCGCCAGCTCGACGGCGCCCATGTCGAGATGCTGCGCGGCGTAGGCAATCCGATCGGGGTCAAGGTCGGGCCGAGCATGGACAGCGAGGAGCTGATCCGCCTGATCGATATTCTCAACCCGGACAACGATCCGGGCCGCCTCAACCTGATCGTGCGGATGGGTGCCGACAAGGTCGGCGACCACCTGCCGCGCCTGATCCAGGCCATCCAGCGCGAGGGCCGCCAGGTGCTGTGGAGTTCCGATCCTATGCACGGCAATACCATCAAGGCCTCCAGCGGCTACAAGACCCGCGACTTCGCCCGCGTGCTCGCCGAAGTCCGCCAGTTCTTCGAGGTGCACCAGGCCGAAGGCAGCTACGCCGGCGGCATCCACATCGAGATGACCGGGCAGAACGTCACCGAGTGCATCGGCGGTTCGCGACCGATCACCGAAGACGGCCTCAGCGACCGCTACCACACCCACTGCGACCCGCGGCTGAACGCCGACCAGTCGCTGGAGCTGGCCTTCCTGATCGCCGAAACCCTGAAGCAGGTGCGCCGCTGAGCGCGCCGCGGCCGCTCCCGCCGCCCGGCGGGAGCGCTCGCTAGAGCAGCACCCCGCGCAAGCGTACCGCCAACTCCCCGCGCCCCTCGATCGCCACCGTCGCCAGGCCCAGCCAGGCGGCCATGCTGCGCAGTTGCTCGGCCAGCTCGTGCAGGGCGGCATCGTCCATGCCGTTCGCCTCGGCATGCAACGCATGCACCGCCAGGCGCTCGCGCGCCCGCTCGGCGCGGAGGTCGACGCGGCCGACCAGACGGCCGTTGTACAGGAATGGCAGCACGTAGTAGCCGTACACGCGTTTTTCCTTCGGCGTGTAGATCTCCAGGCGATAGCGGAAATCGAACAGGCGCTCGGCCCGCGCCCGCTCCCAGACCAACGAGTCGAAGGGCGAGAGCAAGGCACTGGCGCCTAGCCGCCGCGGCACCTGCGGTTCGCCGGGGCAGTAGGCCGGCTGGCTCCAGCCCTCGACCCGGACCGGCAGCAGCTCGCCAGCCTCCACCAGTTCGGCGAGGCGCGCGCGGCTCTGCGCCGGGCTCAGCCGATAGTAGTCGCGCAGGTCCTTTTCGGTGGCCACGCCCAGGGCGCTCGCCGCCATCCGCAACAGCTCGCGCTGGGCCTGTGCCTCCGAAAGCTCGGGGCGCGCCAGCAATTCCGCGGGAAACACCCGCTCCGGCAGGTCATAGAGCCGCTCGAAGCCGCGCCGTCCGGCCACCGTCAGCTCGCCGGCGGCGAACAGCCATTCCAGCGCATGCTTTTCCGCGCTCCAGTCCCACCAGGGACCGGCCCGCTCCTGCCGCGTGCTCAGGCTGCCGGCACCTAGCGCACCTTGCTCGCGCACCGCCTGCAACACCTGGCGGATCAGTGGCTGCTGTTCCCGGCCGAAACGTGCCAGTTGCTGGTAGATGCCCTGGCCGTCGGCGGCCTGGCGCATCCGCCAGCGCATCAACGGGTAGTGTTCCAGCGGCAGCAGCGAGGCCTCGTGCCCCCAGTATTCGAACAACTGGCGGTGACGGCCGACACTCCAGGCCGCCTCGTCGAGCAGCGTCATGGAGTAGGGACCGAGACGGGAAAACAGCGGCAGGTAGTGCGAGCGCACCAGCGCATTCACCGAATCGATCTGCAACAGGCCAAGGCGCGCGAGCATTTCGCGCAGATGCCGCCGCTGCACGCTGCGGCGCGTCCGCCGACCGTCGAAGCCCTGCGCGGCCAGGGCCAGGCGGCGGGCTTCGGCGAGGGAAAGCGAAAGACTCATGGAGCGCCCCAGTCGATGAAGGAGACTGCGAGTCTATCGCGCCTCCGCCGCCGTGCCAGCCTGGCGCGCCGCTGCGGTTCGCTCAATGCCGACGCAGCGGGTCGTCCCAGAAATGCCGCTCGCCCTCCTGGAAGATATCCGCTCGACTCAGGCCGAGGTCCTTCAGCGCTTCGTCGCTCATCCTCAGCAGTTCCCGGCGCTCGCGGGCCAACTGCAACCAGCGCCGCCAGCGACGCCACAACGACGGCGCAGCGGTCGAGGCGGGATGGGATGCAGCGTGGAAGTGACTGCCGAAATAATCCTGTTGACCTTTCATCGTCTTGCCCTCCGTTCGGGATAGGCACAGTGTCCCGCCAGGCATAGGATCAATCCAACGAATCATTCTTATGCAATGCATCTTGGAGATTGATGAATGAGCTACCAGCCCGGCATCGATACGGAATTGCTCCGCACCTTCGTCGCCATCGCCGAGCACGGTGGTTTCACCCGCGCCGCGGAGGCGGTGAATCGCACCCAGTCGGCGGTCAGCATGCAGATGAAGCGGCTCGAGGAGGACGTCCTGCAGCGCTCGCTGTTCGAGCGCGACGGAAGGCAGACCCGCCTCACCGCCGAAGGCCAGGTGCTGCTCGGCTATGCCCGGCGGATCCTCAAGCTGCACGGCGAGGTGTTCAACACCCTGCGCCGCCCGCACATGGTCGGTTCGGTGCGCATCGGCACCCCGGACGACTACGTGATGCGCTTCCTCCCGGCGATCCTGTCGCGCTTCGCCGAAGCCTATCCGCTGGTGCAGGTCGAGGTGCATTGCGACACCTCGCTCAACCTGCTGGCGCGCAACGACCTCGACCTGTCCATCGTCACCCGCGAGCCGGGCACCGAGATCGGCCAGTTGCTGCGCCAGGAGCCCTTCGTCTGGATGGCCGCCGAGGGCTTCTGCCCCCACGACCAGCGGCCGATCCCGCTGGCCATGTTCAACACCACCTGCTTTTGCCGGGCCTGGGCCTGCAACGCCCTGGAGGCGGCGGAACTGGACTACCGCATCGCCTACAGCAGCCCCAGCCTGTCGGCGCTGTTCGCGGTGGTCAGCGCCGGCCTCGCCGTGACCGTGCAACTGCGCAGCCTGCTCACCGGCAACCTGCGCATCCTCGACGAGAGCGAGGGCCTGCCCGCCCTGCCCTCGGCCAGCATCATGCTGATGCGCAACCCGCACAGCCAGTCACCGGTCACCGAGAAGCTCGCCGAATACATCGGCGAGGGCTTCCGTCTCTGACTCAACCGCGCACCAGCAGGAGCACCGCGCACGATGCGAGGAAGGCGCAGAAGGCCATGCGCAGGCTGCGCTCGGGCAAGGCGTGGGCCAGCCTCACGCCCCAGGAAATGCTCAGCAGGCCGCCCAGCGCCAGGGGGATCCCCATCCGCCAGTCGACATGGCCGTGCATGGCGTAGGTCCCCAGCGCCACCGCCGTGCTCGGCGCGGCCAGGGCCAGCGCGAGGCCCTGGGCGACGACCTGGGCGAGGCCGAACACCGAAGTCAGCACCGGTGTCGCCAGCACCCCGCCACCGACCCCGAAAAGCCCGCCGAGCGAGCCCGCGCCAAGGCCCAGCACGCCCATCCAGGGCAAACCGTAGCGCGGCGTCGCGCCGCCCTGCGGCGGGCGCCGGAACAGGCGCCAGAACATGTAGCCGGCCAGCGCCAGGAGGAAGATCACGAACGCTTCGCGCATCCGCGCCGCATCGATCCGCGCGGCCACGCTGGACGCCAGGAACGCGCAAAGCAGGCCGGTCAGGGCAAGGACTCCGGCCTGGCGCGGATCGATGCGGTTGCGCTGGTGGTAGCGCCACAACGCCAGCACCACGTTCGGTACCACCATCACCAGCGCGGTACCCTGCGCCAGTTGCTGGTCGAGACCGAAGATCACCCCCAGCGCCGGGATCGCCAGCAAGCCGCCGCCTATCCCGAACAGACCGCCCAGGCAACCGAGCACCATCCCCAGCAGGAAATCGAGAAATACATCCAGCATGTCAGCCCCTCTTTCGACGCCTCCATGCTAGGCAAGCGTGGCTGGATGGGAAACGCACAAGAAAGCACAATGGCTATGCCAATTACGCAAAGGCATGAGCATGTTGCCCGATACCCTCAGCGAACAGTTCGTTCTCTACCTCGATGTCCTCGATGGCGGCAGCTTCTCCGCCGCTGCGCGCAAGCACCCGCTCACCCCGTCCGCCGTGGCGCGCCGGATGGACGCCCTGGAACGCGCCGTCGGCAGCACTCTGCTGGTGCGCACCACCCATGCGGTGCGCGCTACTCCGGCCGGCCTGGCCTTCGCCGACCGCGCCCGGCGGATCGTCACCGAACTGCGCCTGGCCCGTGCCGAAGCGGTGTCCCTGAGCACCGCGCCGCAGGGCCTGATCCGTATCGATGCGCCGGTGCCCTTCGGCCGCCGCCACCTGGCCCCGGCGGTCGCCGACTTCCTCAAGGCCAACCCCGGCCTCGACGTGCAATTGCGCCTGATCGGCAGCTTCATCGACCTGCAGGGCGAACATCTCGGCGAGGTCGACCTGGTGTTGCGCGCCGGCCCGCTACCCGACAGCCGCCTGGTGGCCACCTCGCTGGCGCCGATGGTGCGGGTGGTCTGCGCCAGCCCGGAATACCTGCGCGAACACGGCGTTCCCGCATCCCCAGGCGAACTGCCGGAGCATGCCGGCATCGATTGGGACAACCTGTCGCCACCCTATGCCTGGCGCTTCCAGCACGACGGCAAGCTCCAGCACCTGCGGCCGAAACGGGCGCGGCTGGCCACCAATAACGCCGAAGCGATGGTCGACGCGGCGCTGGCCGGCCTCGGCATCGCCCACCTGCCGACCTGGTTGTGCAGCGAGTACCTGCTACGCGGCGAACTGCAGGCGCTGTTCTGCGACGACGGCTTGCCCGCCGCCGAGCCCACCTGCATCTATGCCCTGCGCCTGGAACGCGAAGCCAGTTCGCGAACCCGTCTGCTGCTGGCTTTCCTCCGCGAGCGCTTCGGCTTTCCGCCGCCCTGGGACCAGGCCCTGCAGCAGCGTCTCGGCGAGCGCTGAGGACACCACCCGGCGGGAAACCTGGAAAGCCAATAGCCACTACGCTAAATTCATGCACAGTGCCCTACTTACTTGGAAGACAGCCATGTCCCGACTGCCCACCACCCCTTGCGAGCAGCTCAAGCTGGACAACCAGCTGTGCTTCGCCCTGTATTCCACCTCGCTGCAGATGACCAAGGTCTACAAGCCCCTGCTGCAAGCGCTCGGCCTCACCTATCCGCAGTACATCGCCATGCTGGTGCTGTGGGAACGCGACGGCCTGACCGTGGGCGAAATCAGCGCACGCATGCTTACCGACCCGGGATCGCTCACGCCTCTGCTCAAGCGCCTGGAGGGCGAAGGTCTGATTACCCGCACTCGCAGCAGCGAAGACGAGCGGGTAGTCCTGCTGCGCCTGACCGACAAGGGCCGCGCCCTGCAGCGACAGGCCGAGAGCATTCCCGCCTGCATCCTGGAGAGTACCGGCCTCGATTTGCCACAACTGGTCGCCCTAAAGGATGAGCTGCTGGCCCTGCGCGGCAACCTGCAAGCACCGGATTGAGGGGCTTATACCTACCTGTCTGGTTTTTATCGCCAAATCTTCCAACGATTTATCTTGCGCACAAAATAACATGGCGATAAATTTCGCTTCACGCACTTACTTAGCGCGCAAGAACTTAACGTACAAATCAGACAGGTGACCCTCATGCAAACCATCAAGGCTCTCTACACCGCAACCGCAACCGCCACCGGAGGCCGTGACGGCCGTGCGGTATCCTCGGACGGCGTGCTCGACGTGAAACTCAGCACTCCGCGCGAACTGGGCGGCCAGGGCGGCGCGGCCACCAACCCGGAACAACTGTTCGCCGCCGGCTACTCCGCCTGCTTCATCGGAGCCCTGAAGTTCGTTGCCGGCCAGCGCAAGCAGACCCTTCCCGCCGACGCCTCGATAACCGGCAAGGTCGGCATCGGCCAGATTCCCGGCGGCTTCGGCCTGGAGGTCGAACTGCACATCAACCTGCCGGGCCTGGAGCGCGAAGCCGCCGAAGCGCTGGTAGCCGCCGCCCACCAGGTCTGCCCCTACTCCAACGCTACCCGCGGCAATATCGACGTACGCCTGAACGTGTCGGTCTGAAGCTTCCGACTCTCCGCGCCGCGGCGGCGGACAGCGGAAACGAAAAAGCCCGGCGAATGCCGGGCTTTTTCTCGTCGCACGAAAGGATCAGGCCTTGACGCGGGACTTGTACTCGCCGGTGCGGGTATCGATCTCGATCGAGTCGCCGATTTCGCAGAACGCGGAAACCTGCAGCTCGGCGCCGTTGTTCAGGCGCGCGGTCTTCATCACCTTGCCCGAGGTGTCGCCGCGGACGGCCGGCTCGGTGTAGGCGATCTGGCGAACGATGGTGGTCGGCAGCTCTACCGAGATCACCTTGTCGTTGTAGAACACGGCTTCGCAGATGTCGGTCATGCCGTCTTCGATGAAGGTCAGCACGCCTTCCAGATCGTCTTTCTCGATCTCGTACTGGTTGAACTCGCTGTCCATGAAGACGTACAGCGGGTCGGCGAAGTAGGAGTAGGTCACTTCCTTGCGATCGAGGATGATCGGCTCCAGCTTGTCGTCAGCCTTGAACACGGTCTCGGTACCGGCGCCGGTCAGCAGGTTCTTCAGCTTCATCTTGACGACGGCAGCGTTACGGCCGGACTTGTTGAACTCGGCCTTCTGGATGACCCAGGGAGCGCCATTGATGTTGGCAACCTGGCCGGCGCGGAACTCTTGAGCGGTTTTCATACGAATATCCGATGGATGAAAGACAAAAAATCAGGCCGCGTATCATAGCCAATCTGCGTAAAATTGCACCAGCCTTGCCGCAAGATCCGGACGCATGCCCTGTTCGTCGGCCCAGCGCTGCGCTTCCCGACGCCACTCGGGCAGTTGCCTCTCCAGCCCCTCCCAGGCCCCGGCAAGTCCACCGCCGGCGTTCCACGCCAGCCAGAAGGTGCGCAGGTTTTCCGCCAGGTCGGCGGGCAGGCCGGCGCAATAGAGTTCGAGGAATGCCTCGAGCTTCGCCAGGTGCGCCTCCTCTTCCTGTCTATAGATGTGCCAGAGCAGCGGCCGTCCCGCCCACTGCGCGCGAACGAAGGAATCCTCGCCGCGCACCGCGTTCAGGTCGCAGCACCACAACAGGCGATCGTAGTCGTCCTGCGCCATGAACGGCAGCACCTGGACCCGCAACGCGTCGCGCACGTGGACGTCCCCGACGGCCAGGGTAACCACCCGCAGCCAATCGGCGACATCCGCCAGCACCCGCCCCTCCGGCACCAGCAGCAGGCTCGGCTGGCGGGCGTCGCGCAGTTGTTCCAGCCAACCAGGCAGCGCCGGGTTTTCGTAGGCAAACAGCGAAATCAGTCGCTCGCCAACCTTCCGCCGCACGCCGAGGGAGGCGAGAAACTCATCCTGCGCCGAGACGGAGGCCTGGAAACGGCGCCGACGTTCCAGCAGGCCGGCCTCGCGCAACAGGCCGCCACTGGGCTCGCGGAACCCGGGAAAGAAGAAGTACTTGGAAAGCCCGCACGCCTGCAGCGACGGCAATGCGTGGCAACTGCCGATCCATTCCTCGGCACTCAGGTACTCCAGGTTCAGCCACAGGGACGGCCGCTTGCGCTCGCGCATGGCCTGCCGGTGCGCCTCCGGCAGTTCGCAGGCGAAGGCCTCTATCACCACATCGGCGGCCGCCACCGGTGCCCACGGTCGGCCCCAGGCACGCACTTCGACCCCATCCAGGCACTGCACGTGCGCCGCCGGGTCCGCCCGCGGACAGATCCGGGCGAAGGCCTGCGGCTCGTCCACCCACAGGCGCACGGCCTGACCGTGCTCGGCGGCCAGTTGGCGAGCCAGGCGCCAGGTGACGCCGATGTCGCCATAGTTGTCGACCACGCTACAGAAAATGTCCCAGCTCGCCATCCGCCTCTCCTCTTCGTGCCCGGCAGTCTACCAAGGCACCCCGCGGACTTTCCTCCGACGACCTAAGCCGATGAAAAAGTTAAAAAAATATTTGCCAAGCGGGAAATGTTCGAGTAAATTGCGCGCCTCGACAGACACGGCGCTGTCGAGAACCTGGTGAGGTGTCCGAGTGGTTGAAGGAGCACGCCTGGAAAGTGTGTATACGGGAAACCGTATCGAGGGTTCGAATCCCTCCCTCACCGCCAGATCGCAAGAAGGCCCGGCTAATCAAGTTAGCCGGGCCTTTTTCATTTCCGCACCAATACTTACGGCATTTCCGGCAACATGCTGGCAACTTAGTTGTTACTTGCCACTCCCCGCCAAGTCGATAAGCGCCAGCCACTCCGGAACATTCTCGACAACCCGGCAGCCCTCATCCCCCGCCTCTTGCAGCAACTCTAGCCAAGGTCCGGGAAATTGCTTACTTGCGCCGCACGCTGGATATTTTTTGAACAAACGACACTCCAACTACTGCTAAAGTCGGGGGGACTAAAAAAAAAGTTGCTCGGCTTGCGCTTGGTCAGTTTACTTACTACAAGTAATGGGTAGTATGTAGCCGGCTAATTTCCCCGGCTGGGGAGATTGCTGTTATGGAAATGTCCACCTTAAGGGGAACACGATGAACAACGTTCTGAAATTCTCTGCTCTGGCTCTGGCTGCTGTTCTGGCCACCGGTTGCAGCAGCCACTCCAAAGAAACCGAAGCTCGTCTGACCGCTACCGAAGACGCAGCTGCTCGTGCTCAGGCTCGCGCTGACGAAGCCTATCGCAAGGCTGACGAAGCTCTGGGCGCTGCTCAGAAAGCTCAGCAGACCGCTGACGAGGCTAACGAGCGTGCCCTGCGCATGCTGGAAAAAGCCAGCCGCAAGTAATAGGTCTCACGACCTGTTGAAAACCGGTCCCTCGGGGCCGGTTTTTTTATGCCTGCGTTTCGCCGGGCATGAAAAAACCCGCGTCCCTTGCGGGTACGCGGGCCTCTGCCTCGACGCTCTCCGTCAGGGCGTAAGCTGGGTAGGATCGCTATCCACCGTCGCGGTCATCGCCGGCGCCGATTCCTGGGCGATTTCCACCGGCACGCCATCCTCCGAGGCCACCACTTCGCGGACCACGTCCCAGTTCAACTGGATACGCTTGGCCAGGTCGTCGCGCTTGAGCAGGGTGTTGATCACCGCGGTGTGCTTGTCCACCACCGACGGGTCGCCATGGTCGTTCAGCGGCGTATGCGCCTCCAGGTAGACCTTGCCGTTGCTCACGCCGAACTTGTAGGGCTCGTTGATGATACGCACGCTGGTGCCGACGCTGATCATCGAGAACAGGTGGGTCACGTCGGCGTTGTACATGCGGAAGCAGCCATGGCTGGTGCGGGTGCCGATGCCGAACTTCTTGTTCGAACCATGGATCAGGTAGCCCGGCACGCCCAGGGTCAGCTTGTACGGCCCCAGCGGATTGTCCGGGCCCGGCGGCACCACGGTCGGCAGCGGATCGCCATCGGCGGCGTGCTCGGCGCGGATCGAGGCCGGCGGATACCAGGCCGGGTCCTTGGTCTTGGCGGTGATGCGGGTGTTCGCGATCGGCGAACCCCAGCCCTCGCGGCCGATGCCCAGCGGATAGGTGTGCACCACGTTCTGCCCTTTCGGGTAGTAGTACAGGCGGTATTCGGCCAGGTTGATCACCACGCCTTCGCGCGGGCCAGGCGGCAGCACGAAGCGGGTAGGGATGATCACCTCGGTGCCGACGCCCGGCAGCCAGGGATCGACACCGGGGTTGGCGGCGACCATTTCGCTGTAGCCCAGGTTGTACTGCTCGCCGAGGTCGGCGAAAGTGTCCTCGTACTTGGCCTTGATCACCTGGACCTGGCCGACGACGTCCTCGCCCGGAGGCGGGAGCTGCAGTTCCAGGGCCGATGCGGAGCCGGCCGAAAGCAGCGCGGCGAAAGACAGTGAGACAACGGGTACGCGCGACAACATTCCGGAGAATCCTTGGCGAGTGCGATGAAGGAGTAGGAAAGACAGTGTAACACCCCGCCAGGTTTCACCGGGAGGGCTCAGACCAACCAGGACAGGCGCTCCCCGCGCTTTTCCGCCTCCAGTTGTTTCCGGCAATCGGGACACAGCAGCCGGTCGCGCAGACGCGCCCGTTCCAGCGGCTGCCAGCGCGGCTGGGCCGGCAGCAGCTTGCCGCAAAGCGTGCGGTCCGCCGGGGTATCCAGCTCCAGCTGACGCGCCACCACATGCACCCGGACCTCGCGACAGGCGAACAGGTCCAGCTGATCGTCGGGCTCGATCAGTTGATAGGCATAGAGGGTCCAGGCGGGACGCGGCATGGGGGGCTCCTGAGGGGTGCGCAACCTTAGCCGAAAGCGGTTTCCCGGGGAAGTCTCAAAGCAGCGGTTTCAGCGTCGGCCAGACATTTTCCAGGAGCCTCGGCTGGGCGGCGAGCGCCGGATGGATGCCATCCGCCTGCATCATCCCCTGGACCCCGCCGACCCCTTCGAGGAAAAACGGCACCAGGGCGGTCTTTTCCTGCGCCGCGACCGCGCCGTAGACCCTGGAAAAGGCCTCGATGTAGCGCGGGCCGTAGTTCGGTGGCAACTGGATACCCAGCAGCAGCACCTTCGCTCCTTCCGCCCGGGCCTTTTGCGCCATGCTGGCAAGATTCTGTTGCAATTGCGCCGGTGCCATTCCGCGCAGCCCGTCGTTGCCTCCCAGCTCGATCACCACCAGCGCCGGCTTCTCCTCGGCAAGCAGCGCCGGCAGGCGCGCCAGGCCGCCCGCGGAGGTGTCGCCGCTGATCGAGGCGTTCACCACCCGGTAGTCGTAACCTTCGTCGGCGAGGCGCTTCTGCAACAGGGCGACCCAGCCCTGGCTGGTATCCAGTCCCAAAGCGGCGCTGATACTATCGCCCACGACCAACAGCGTCTGCGCCGCGGCCTGCTGGGTCAGCAGGACCAGGGCCAGGCAGCCGCTCAACAGCAATGCACGCATCGGAACCTCCATGAGCGCCAGCATTCTCAACGCGCAGAACCTTAGCAAGGTTGTCGGTAGCGCGGAAGGCAAGTTGACCATCCTCCACGACCTCTCCCTCGACCTCGCCCGCGGCGACAGCCTGGCGATCATCGGCAGCTCCGGCTCCGGCAAGTCGACCCTGCTCGGCCTGCTCGCCGGGCTCGACCAGCCCAGCGGCGGCGAGGTCCGTCTCGCCGGGCACGCCCTCGGCGACCTCGACGAGGACCAGCGGGCGCGCGTCCGCGCGGCCCATGTAGGCTTCGTATTCCAGTCGTTCCAGTTGCTCGACAGCCTCGATGCGCTGGAGAACGTGATGCTGCCCCTGGAGCTGGAAGGCCGCGCCGACGCTCGCCAGCGCGCCAGAGAACTGCTCGAGCGAGTCGGCCTCGGCCAACGCCTGGGCCACTATCCGCGCCAGCTCTCCGGCGGCGAGCAGCAACGGGTCGCCATTGCCCGTGCCTTCGCGGCGGAGCCGGACGTGCTGTTCGCCGACGAACCCACCGGCAACCTCGACAGCGCCACCGGCGAGCGGATCAGCGACCTGCTCTTCGAACTCAACCGCGAACGCGGTACCACCCTGGTCCTGGTTACCCACGACGAGCGTCTGGCGCATCGCTGCCGGCGCCTGATCCGTCTGGAAAGCGGTCGCCTGATCGACCGGGTCGAACCCTGATGAAGCCGGTGCCCCTCTCCCGCCTGCTGAGCCTCGCCGGTCGCCAATTGTTCCGCGAGTCGCGCAGCGGCGAGCTGCGCGTGCTGTTCTTCGCCCTGCTGATCGCGGTCGCCTCGAGCACCGCCATCGGCTATTTCAGCGCCCGCCTGAACGGCGCCATGCTCGCCCGCGCCGCCGAGTTCCTCGGCGCCGACCTGGTGCTCAACGGTACCCAGCCGGCAAGCGCCGAACAGATCGAACGCGGCACCCGTCTGGGCCTGCGCCACGCCGACAGCGTCGAGTTTTCCAGCGTGATCGCCACCGACCAGGGCATCCAGCTCAGCAGCATCAAGGCGGTCGGCGACCGCTACCCCCTGCGCGGCCAGCTCAAGAGCGCTGCCGCGCCGTTCGCCGCCGAGCAGGCCGGCGGTCGTCCGCAGGCGGGCGAGGTATGGGTCGAATCGCGCCTGCTGGTCAGCCTCGACCTGAAGGTCGGCGACAGCATCGAGATCGGCCGCAAGCCGCTGCGCATCGCGCGCATCCTTACCTACGAGCCGGACCGCGCCGGCGACTTCTACAGCCTGACGCCCCGCGCCATGATGAGCCTGGCCGACCTCGATGCCACCGGGGTGGTCCAGCCGGGCAGCCGGGTGCGCTACCGCGATCTGTGGGAAGGCCCGCCGGAAGCCCTCCAGGCCTATCGCCAGCAGGTCAAGGGCAGCCTCGCCGCCAACCAGCGCCTGCAGGATGCCCGCGACGGCAACCGCCAGGTGGGCGATGCCCTCGGCCGTGCCGAGCGCTACCTGAACCTGGCCAGCCTGGCCGCGGTGCTGCTCGCCGGCGTCGCCGTGGCGCTGTCCGCCGCCCGTTTCGCTGCACGGCGCTACGACGCCAGCGCGCTGCTGCGCTGCCTCGGTCTGTCGCGCAGCGAAACCCTGCTCCTCTACGCGCTGCAACTGTTGCTGCTGGGCCTGCTCGCCAGCGCCATCGGCGCCCTGCTCGGCTGGTTGGCACAGCTCGGCCTGTTCCGCCTGCTCGCCACGCTGCTGCCGCCGGACGTACCAGCCGGCGGCCTGTTCCCCGCCTTCGCCGGGATCGCCACCGGCCTGGTAGCGCTGGCCGGCTTCGCCCTGCCGCCGCTGGCAGCCCTGGGCCGGGTACCGCCGTTGCGGGTCCTGCGCAGCGACCTGCTGCCGGTGCCGATGCGCACCTGGATGGCCTACGCCTGCGCCCTGCTCGCCCTGGGCCTGATCATGTGGCGGTTGAGTCTCGACCTGAAGCTGACCCTCGCCCTGCTCGGCGGCGGCCTGGTCGCCACGCTGGTGCTCGGCGCCCTCCTGCTGCTCGGCCTGAACGGCCTGCGCCGGGCACTGGCGCGTGCCAGCCTGCCATGGCGGCTGGGACTCGGCCAGTTGTTGCGGCACCCGCTGGCCGCCGCCGGACAGAGCCTGGCCTTCGGCCTGATCCTGCTGGCCATGGCCCTGATCGCCCTGCTTCGCGGCGAACTGCTGGATACCTGGCAGGCCCAGTTGCCGCCGGACGCCCCCAACCATTTCGCCCTGAACATCCTGCCGACGGAAAAGGACGCCTTCGAACGTCGCGTGCAAAAGCTCTCCCCCGGCGCCGAGCCGCTGTTCCCCATGGTTCCCGGGCGCCTGGTAGCGGTGAACGGCAAGTCGGTCCAGGCGCTCGACGAAGACGTGCGCAGCGAGCGTGCCCTGCAGCGCGACCTCGGCCTGACCTGGTCGGAGCGACTGCCCTCCGGCAACCAGCTCACCGCCGGACACTGGTGGAGCGCGCCGCAGCCGGGGGCGCTGCCGGGCGTGTCGGTGGAAGAGAAGCTGGCCGCCAACCTGCGTATCCAGGTCGGCGACCGGCTCACCTTCAGCGTCGCCGGGCAGAATCGCGAGGTCCAGGTCCAGAGCCTGCGCAAGGTGAAGTGGGACAATTTCCAGCCGAACTTCTTCATGGTCTTCCAGCCCGGCACCCTGACCGACCTGCCGGTGACCTACCTGACCAGCTTCTACCTGCCGGCCAGCCAGGAACGCGACCTGATCGAACTGGCCCGCGCCTTCCCCACCGTCACCCTGCTGCCGGTAGACGCCCTGCTGAGCCAGCTGCGGAGCATCCTCGACCAGGTCACCCTGGCCGTGGAGTACGTGCTGGTGTTCGTTCTCGCGGCGGGCTTCGTGGTGCTCTTCGCCGGTCTCCAGGCGACCCTCGACGAGCGCGTGCGCCAGGGTGCCTTGCTGCGCGCGCTGGGTGCCGAGCGCGAGTTGCTGCAACGTACCCGGCGGGTCGAGTTCGCCCTGCTCGGCGCAGTCAGCGGCCTGCTCGCGGCGCTCGGCTGCGAGGCGGTCAGCCTGCTTCTCTACCGACTGGTCTTCGACCTGCCGTGGCAAGCGCATCCCTGGTTGCTCGCGCTGCCTCTGGTGGGCGCCGTGCTGGTAGGCGGCGCCGGCCTGCTGGGCACCCGTCGCGCCCTCAACAGCAGCCCGCTGCGGGTCCTGCGCGAGGGCTGATCGGATACACTGGCAGGCTTTCATCCGTTCATTTGTGGAACCACCCGAACCATGAGTCGCTATCGTCCACCGCGCACCGCCGGCACCCCGCTGATCACTCCGGAGGGCGCCGCGCGGTTACGCGCAGAGCTGCATGAACTCTGGCACGTGCGCCGTCCCCAGGTGACCCAGGCGGTCAGCGAAGCCGCCGCCCTCGGCGATCGCTCGGAAAACGCCGAATACATCTACGGCAAGAAGATGCTCCGCGAGATCGACAGTCGCGTGCGCTTCCTGCGCAAGCGCCTGGAGAACCTGAAAGTGGTCGGCGAGCGGCCGGCGGATCCGAACCGGGTGTACTTCGGCGCCTGGGTGACCCTGGAAGACGAAGACGGCGAGCAGGCCCGCTATCGCATCGTCGGCCCCGACGAACTGGACCTGCGCAACAACCAGATCAGCATCGACTCGCCGCTCGCCCGCGCACTGGTCGGCAAGGAGCTGGACGCCGAGGTGCTGGTGCGCACCCCGGCCGGGGAAAAGCTCTGGTTCGTCGTCGAGATCGAGTATCCGCCGGCGCCCTGAGAGGCCACGCGCTCAGCGCAGGATGCGGCGGGTGATCAGGCCCTGGCGGGCGACCCGGATCAGTTGCCGGACCACCAGGTCCAGGTCTTCCGCCTCGGGGGCCTGGACCACGGCGAAGTCGAACGCGTCGCTGGGGAAGCGCGCCAGGTCCTTGCCGTCCTGGGCGAACTGGATAAGGAAGGTACGCGAACCGTTCCAGCGCTTCGGCCAGCCTTCGAGGTAACGGACGAGGGTCGGCTGGTGCGGGCCGCTGAGGAGAATCCTCGGGTTCCGCCGGACCAGGCCGGTGGTGATGGGTGCCAGGCGCAATTGCGTGCTGGGACAGGTCATGACGTCATGTCTCCGCCTCTTCGGTCCCGCTGGACAGCGGTGAGAGGCAACACCGAGCCAGCGCTTTAGCGGTATTTCGGCTGCTGCCGGGCGCCCCGCAAGTTGCTGTTTAAATCGGCGCACGCGCATCCTAGAAAAGCCGCATGGAGACTGTCAAGAAACACGCGGAGGCGCCCATGCCCGATCGCTCTCTTCGCCTGTTCTTCGCCCTGCCCTGCCCACCTCCCCTCGCCGAGCGGATCGGCCGGTGGCGCGATGGCCGGCCACTACCCGGACGCCAGGTGGCGACGGCGAACCTGCACCTGACCCTGGCCTTCCTCGGGCAGGTCCCGTCCGCTCGGCTCGAGGCCCTGCTGGACATGACCGCGGCCATCGAGGCCGCGCCCTTCGACCTGTGTCTCGACCGCCTGCTGCGCTGGAGAAACGGCATCCTGCTGCTGGCCCCCAGCCAACCGCCCGGCGCCCTCCTGCGCCTGCGCCGCGCCCTGCACTCCGGCCTTGCCGAACTGGAGCTGCCCGTGGAAACCCGCCCCTTCAGCGCCCATCTGACCCTGGCTCGCGATGCCGCGCCGCTGGAGGACGCCCCGCCACCCCCAACCTTCGTATGGCAGGTCGACCATTTCAGCCTGTTTTGCTCGCAAAACGACGCCGCGGGCGTGCGCTACCGCACACTCGGTCGCTGGGCGTTGTGCGGGGAAGATTCAAACGAGCGTTTCGCGCCGTAACAACCCGCCTCTTCCGCTCTGCCACGCAGGTTATGACCGGCCGCCAGGAAGCCGCGGATTTCCTGGCCTGGAGGAAAAAAGCCGAAGCTGGCACGGTTCCTGCGCAAGGGACAGCGAAGCGGTTCTCCCGGAAGGATTCGGGCGATGGCTGGCAGGACGCGCCCCTCGGCCCCATCAACCTGAGATGAGAACAACATGAAGAAGAAGTCTCTGCTCCCCCTCGGCCTGGCCATCGGCCTCGCCTCTCTCGCTGCCAGCCCTCTGATCCAGGCCAGCACCTACACCCAGACCAAATACCCCATCGTGCTGGCCCACGGCATGCTCGGCTTCGACAACATCCTCGGGGTCGACTACTGGTTCGGCATTCCCAGCGCCTTGCGCCGTGACGGTGCCCAGGTCTACGTCACCGAAGTCAGCCAGTTGGACACCTCGGAAGTCCGCGGCGAGCAGTTGCTGCAACAGGTGGAGGAAATCGTCGCCCTCAGCGGCCAGCCCAAGGTCAACCTGATCGGCCACAGCCACGGCGGGCCGACCATCCGCTACGTCGCCGCCGTACGTCCCGACCTGATCGCTTCCGCCACCAGCGTCGGCGCCCCGCACAAGGGTTCGGACACCGCCGACTTCCTGCGCCAGATCCCACCGGGTTCGGCCGGCGAGGCAATCCTCTCCGGGCTGGTCAACAGCCTCGGCGCGCTGATCAGCTTCCTTTCCAGCGGCAGCACCGGTACGCAGAATTCACTGGGCTCGCTGGAGTCGCTGAACAGCGAGGGGGCCGCGCGCTTCAACGCCAAGTACCCGCAGGGCGTCCCCACCTCGGCCTGCGGCGAGGGCGCCTACAAGGTCAACGGCGTGAGCTATTACTCCTGGAGCGGTTCCTCGCCGCTGACCAACTTCCTCGATCCGAGCGACGCCTTCCTCGGCGCCTCGTCGCTGACCTTCAAGAACGGCACCGCCAACGACGGCCTGGTCGGCACCTGCAGTTCGCACCTGGGCATGGTGATCCGCGACAACTACCGGATGAACCACCTGGACGAGGTGAACCAGGTCTTCGGCCTCACCAGCCTGTTCGAGACCAGCCCGGTCAGCGTCTACCGCCAGCACGCCAACCGCCTGAAGAACGCCAGCCTGTAGGACCCCGGCCGGGGCCTCGGCCCCGGCCCTTTCCCGGAAGCCCCCTCGCGTGAAGAAAATCCTCCTGCTGATTCCACTGGCGTTCGCCGCCAGCCTGGCCTGGTTCGTCTGGCTGGAACCTTCCCCCGCCCCCGAGACGGCGCCCCCGGCCAGCCCGCAGGCGGGCGCAGACCGCGCCCCGCCAGCAGCCTCCGCGGGAGAAGCGGTGCCGGCCCCCCAGGTCATGCCGGCCAAGGTCGCGCCGCTGCCAACCTCCTTCAGGGGCACCAGCGTCGATGGCAGTTTCAGTGTCGACGCCAGCGGCAACCTGCTGATCACCCGCGACATCCGCAACCTGTTCGACTACTTCCTCAGCGCCGTCGGCGAAGAGCCCCTGCAGCAAAGCCTGGACCGCCTGCGCGCCTACATCGCCGCCGAACTCCAGGAGCCGGCGCGCGGCCAGGCGTTGGCGCTGATGCAGCAATACATCGACTACAAGAAGGAACTGGTGCTGCTCGAACGCGACCTGCCGCGCCTGGCCGACCTCGACGCCCTGCGCCAGCGGGAAGCCGCGGTGAAAGCCCTGCGCGCGCGGATCTTCAGCAACGAAGCGCACGTGGCGTTCTTCGCCGACGAGGAAACCTACAACCAGTTCACCCTGGAGCGCCTGGCGATCCGCCAGGATGGCAAGCTCAGCGCCGAGGAAAAGGCCGCCGCCATCGACCGCCTGCGCGCCAGCCTGCCGGAAGACCAGCAGGAAAGCGTGCTGCCGCAACTGCAAAGCGAACTGCAGCAGCAGACCGCCGCCCTCCAGGCCGCTGGCGCCGGCCCGGAAGCCATCCGCCAGATGCGTCAGCAACTGGTGGGCGCCGAAGCCACCACCCGCCTGGAGCAACTCGATCGGCAACGCTCGGCCTGGAAGGGCCGGCTGGACGACTATTTCGCCGAGAAGAGCCGGATCGAAGGCAATGCCGGGCTGAGCGAAGCCGACCGCCGCGCGGCGGTCGAACACCTGGCCGAGGAGCGCTTCAGCGAACAGGAACGCTTGCGCCTGGGCGCGCTGGAACAGATGCGCCAGGCCGAGCAGCGCTGACCGGCACGGAAACGCCGAGAACGCGGCGAAGGGCGCTTCGGCGGATAACGCTACCCTCAGGGGTGCAGCCCTGGCGTGGCCAGCGAGGCGGAAACCTGTGCTGCGCGCCGCAACGAAAAAGGGCGGCCACCCGAAGGTGTCCGCCCTTTTTCGTCGCCAGCCCGGTTCAGCGGGACAGCTTGCCGTCCAGCGAGAACTTGCCGGCGCCATCGATCAGCAGCGCCACGCTGATCATCAGCAGGGTCAGGGCATATTCATAGCCGTTGTCGGTGATGAAGAAGCCATTGCCGATGTGCACGCTGAAGATCGCCACGATCATGGTGAAGCCCACCACCACCGACGCCGGACGCACCAGCAGGCCGATCACCAGCGCCAGGCCGCCGAAGAACTCGGCGCTGCCGGCCAGGGTCGCCAGCAGGTAGCCAGGGGTCAGGCCGATGGATTCGAACCACTGCGCCATGCCGTTCAGGCCGGCGCCGCCGAACATGCCGAAGAGCTTTTGCGAACCGTGGGACATCAGGGTAAGACCGGTGACGATACGCAGGATGGCCAGGCCGGCACCGGCGTTGGTCGACAGGATGGTCTTGATCAGTGGATTCATGGTGCGTCCTCAGGTGTGGGATAAGATGGGCACACTATAGGCAAGATAATTCGATATTAAAACCGTAAAAAACGCGTTATCAATATCGAATTTATAGATTATTTTTGAGCCGTCGCCGTCTTCGCACGCACCCCGGGCTCCAGGCGAACCCGTTCGCGCTCATATGCAAGGTAGTACTTGTTGACGCTGCTGACATAACTCACCACACCCATGCCTATCTCTTCCGCAGCCACCCGCTCGACCTGGAAGAACCAGCGATTCGGATCGAGCCCCCGGCGACGCGCCTGGGTGCGCAGGTTCTGTACCCGCTCCGGGCCCATGTTGTAGGCCGCCAGGGTGAACGCCAGGCGCTCGCGTTCGTCGAGGTGCTTGCTGGAGAAGAACTGCTTGCGGATCTTGGTCAGGTAGCGACTGGCGGCCAGCACGTTGCTGTCCTTGTCGTGCACATTGCCGACCCCGACGCTGCGCGCCGCCGCCGGGGTGATCTGCATCAGCCCGCTGGCGCCGCCGGAACCGCGCGCCTTCGGGTTCAGATGCGACTCCTTGTAGGCCACCGCCGCCAGCGCCAGCCAGTCCATGCTGCTCTGCCGCGCGTAGCGCTGCAGCAGTGGACGGACCGCTTCCAGGCGCTTGCGGTCCGCCGCGCCGAGGGGGTTGCGGACCTTGTAGGCGCGCCGGTAGACGCGCTGGAAAGCCACGTCCTGGTCGGCCGGCGCGCGGTAGTCGGCGAGGAAGCGGTCGATGGTCGCGCGCAGGGTGCTGGCATCGCGGCGCACGTACCAGGCCATGTCGGCGCGATTGTCCAGCACCAGGTGGCGGTCGACGCGCAGCTTCGGCAGCACCTTGGCCCAGCGTTCGGCGATGGGCTGCTCGACCACGGTGAAGCCGAGGATGCCTGCCTGGACCATTTCCATCACATCCTCGACGGCCAGGGAAGCGTCCAGCTTTTCGATACGGATCGGTGCCATGCGGCGTTGCGCCAGGCGCTGGTTGACCAGTTCGATGGCGCCCTCGGCGGCGCTGCCGGCCGGCAGCGGGATGGTCCGCCCGGACAACTGCTCCAGGCGCGTGTAGCGCCGGTTGCCTTTGCGCGCCACCAGCACCAGCGGCACATCGGCGCGCACCGGCGCGCTCGGGCTGACCTGCAGGCCGTCGTGCGCCGGCAGCAGTTCGCCGGGGGCGACCAGGTCGCCTTCGCCACGCTGCAGGGCGGCAAGCAACTGGTCCTTGGGCTTGGGTATGAGCTTGAGGGTGAGGTTCCGCGCGGACGGCGAGCGGCTGTTGAGGTATTGCTCGAAGGCGCGCAGGCGACGGTACTCGACGCCGATCGGCTCGCCCTTCACCTCGCCCGAGCTGTTGCGGCTCTGGTTGACCAGCACCTTGAGCACGCCAGCGCGGCGGATGCTCGCCAGGTCGCGGGTCTCCGGCTGTTCCCTGTGCCAGTTGTCCGGCTGGCCGGTGATGCGCGCAGCCGCCGGCAAGGGTGCGAGCACCAGCAGGCAAAGCGAAAGCAGCAACAGACGCGTCATCCAGGTCTCCAGAGGCCAGGCTCGATGTCCCTCTCCGGGGGACCGGATCAATCAGAGCATGGCAGTCTTGGCAAGTTCCTCTCCGACAGCGGCTGCAAACGGAGGCATTGGGTAGATAATCCGGGCGCCGAAGAACCCGATCTGCGATTATAACGGATTGTTCTACAAGCGGTTTGCCACCCATCTCCCGGCGGGTCCGGCGCGATCGAGGGGGCGCCGCCTCGCTGCGAATTCCAGGAAGGCACCATGCAACTCATCGATATCGGCGTCAATCTGACCCACGCCAGCTTCGCCCCGGAACGTGAAGCACTGCTCGCCCGCGCGCGCGCCGCCGGGGTGGTGCAGATGGTCATCACCGGCACCAGCCTGGCCGACAGCGAACAGGCGCTGCAGCTCTGCGGCGAACTCGACGAGGGCGGCCGGCTGTTTACCACCGCCGGCGTCCACCCCCACGAGGCCAGCCACTGGAACGCCGACACCGCTCGCGGCCTGCGCGCCCTGTTCGACGACCCGCGGGTACGCGCGGTGGGCGAATGCGGCCTCGACTTCAATCGCGACTTCTCTCCCCGTCCGGCCCAGGAAAAGGCCCTCGAGGAACAACTGGCACTGGCCGTCGAGCTACAGCGTCCGGTGTTCCTCCACGAACGCGACGCCAGCGAGCGCCTGCTGGCGATCCTGCGCGACTTCCGCGATCGCCTGCCGGCCGCCGTCGTACATTGTTTCACCGGCGAGCGCCGGGCGCTGTATGGCTACCTCGACCTCGACCTGCACATCGGCATCACCGGCTGGATCAACGACGAGCGCCGCGGCACCCACCTGCATGATCTGGTAGGCGAGATCCCGGTCGGCCGTCTCATGCTGGAAAGCGACGCGCCCTACCTGCTGCCGCGCAGCCTGCGGCCGAAGCCGAAGAACGGGCGCAACGAGCCGGCCTACCTGGTCGAGGTGCTCGACTGCGTGGCCCGCCATCGCGGCGAGAGCTCAGAGCGCCTGGCCGCTCACACCAGCGCCGCGGCGCGGGCGTTCTTCGGCCTGCCGACGATCGACTGAGATCGCCCTCAAGCTCCCGGCGGATCGGCCGCTAAGCTGACGAACGGTCTCGTTGACCCGCATCAACGATTGCCCCTTACTCAGCTTTCAAGATAATGGCGCCTTGCCATTAGCTTGCCGATAAGAAGAAATCCCCCTATGGGCACCTGGATCAGCGACATTCCACTGAAATACAAGTTCTGGGCCGTCAACGCGGTGGCCTTCTTCACCACCCTGCTGCTGGTGTTGTTCGCCATGCAGCAGGAAGCCGCCGGGCGCAACGCTTCCGCCCAGCGCGCCGCCGCCGCCGAGGGCGAGCTGGTTCAGAGCTGGCCAGCCGGCAGCGCCCTGCCCGCCCGCAGCAACCTGCTGCCGCTGGAACAGGCCGCGAGCCTGGGCGGCACCGCTGCCCAGGCGCTGGGCAAGGGGCAGGGTTGGATCGAGTTGTCCGGCGCGCGCCAGGGCGATACCCCGCTGCTCGGCGCCTGGGTCGGCCAGACCGGCTCCGGCCAGCGCTTCGCCGTGCTCGCCCCGGCCAGCGACCTGTGGCAGGTCTTCGCCGACCGGGCCGGCGCCTACGCCGTCGCCGTGCTGGTGCTGATGCTGGCGCTGCTGGCGGCCTCGCAACTGCTGATCCGCTTCATCCTCACCCACCTGCATACCCTCAAGGACGTGATGCTGCACGTCGAGAAGAGCGGCGACCTGTCCGCTCGCGTACCGCTGCAGGGACGCGACGAAGTCGGCCAGATGGCCAGTGCCTTCAACGCCATGCAGGCCGGCTACCAGCGCATCGTCGGCACCGTCGCCGCGGCCGCTACCAAGCTCGACGAAGGCGCCCAGGCGCTGGCCCGCAGCATGGGCCAGGTACGCCAGGGCATGCTCGGCCAGCAGAGCGAGACCGACCAGACCGCCACCGCGATCAACGAGATGTCCACCACGGTCTTCCATATCGCCCAGCACGCCGCCGACACCCGTGACCAGTCGCAGGAAGCCGACCGCCTAGCCGGCGCCGGCCAGCAGGCGGTGAGCCGGGTCAGCGCGTCGATCGCCGGGTTGTCCCAGGGCGTCCAGGACACCGCCGAGATGATCCAGAAGCTGGCCGAGGACAGCCAGAAGATCAGCGGCGTGGTCAACGTGATCCACGGCATCGCCGAACAGACCAACCTGCTTGCCCTCAACGCCGCCATCGAGGCCGCGCGGGCCGGGGAAATGGGCCGCGGCTTCGCCGTGGTGGCCGATGAGGTGCGCAACCTCGCCCGTCGCGTGCAGGACTCCACCGACGAGATCACCCAGATGATCCTCGCCCTGCAGTCGGGTACCCGCGACGCCGTGGAGTTCATGCAGGAAAGCTCGCTCAAGGCCGACGGTTGCGTCAGCCAGGCCGGCGACGCCGGCGAGGCGCTGGCGGCGATCGCCAACGCGGTGGCGCAGATGCGTGAAAGCAACACGCAGATCGCCGTCGCCGCGGAACAGCAGAGCCAGGTCGCGGAAGAGATGACCCGTTCGGTGGTGGGCATCCGCGACGTCACCGAACTCACCGTGCAGCAGACCGTCGAGTCGGCGGCCACCAGTCAGCAACTGGTCGACCTGGCGGGCGATCTGACCCGCGCCATCGGCCAGCTACGCCTCTGATCCGCAGGCGCACCTGCCTATCGCCCGGATAGGCAGGAACCATTCGCCGCGCTGCCGCACCCCGCCTAGACTCGACGACATGCAAGGATCCGCCCCGCGGGTCGCCGTCACGGAGTACCGAGAACATGGGCAAACGTCATCCCAACCTGCTCGCCTGGCAATGGCGCGGCTATGCCGCCAACCACCGCAACCCGACCAACCTGGTCCTGCACCTGATCGCCGTGCCGCTGTTCGTCGTCGCTGCGATCCTGCTGCTCGGCGGCCTGTTCGGCCTGGACCTGCTGCAGGTGGTGCTCGGTGTCATCGGCATCGGCGCCGGCCTGGCGATCCAGGCCAAGGGACACGCGCTGGAGGAACAGGCACCCGAGCCATTCAGCGATCGGCGCGACGCTGTCAGTCGCCTGCTCGTCGAGCAGTTCGTCACCTTCCCCCGCTTCGTCCTCAGCGGCGCCTGGTGGCGGGCTTGGCGCGAACGGCATAAGTGACAGTTCGTCCGGGATTTTGCACAGCCCTTCAGTTTTAGCGCGACGCTGCCGATATAATCGACGGAATCCTGTCGTGGACCGACAACATGCCGTCAACGCGTCAATTAATCGTCTTTCTCTGTTGCCTGGGGCTGCCTCTTGCCCAGGCCGCGGAGCCCGTGCCGCTGGGCGGACGTCCGATCGTCACCCTGCAGCGGTCCGGCGACGCTCCCGTACGGCTGACCCTGTCCGACCTCGAAGCCCTGCCCAGCGAGACCCTGGAAGCCCAGCTCCCCGGCGAGGCCAACGCCCGCTGGCAAGGCGTGCGCCTCAGCCTGTTGCTGCGCCACCTGGACCTGGCGCCGCCCACGCGCCTGCGCGTGCTGGCGCTGAACGACTACTCGGCGATCATCCCGTACAGCGACCTCGACAGCTACCAGCCCATCCTCGCCTATCGCCGCAACGGCGCCTACATGGCGATCCGCGAACGCGGACCGCTTTTCATCATCTACCCGATGGCCCGCTATCCTGAGTTGAGAAACCAGGTCTACTACAACCGTACCGTCTGGCAGGTCAGCTCCATCACTCTTGAGTAAGTAACGGACATGACTGTGCCGCTGCTCGATCCGACAAAGCTGCGCCGGCAACGCCAGATCATGGGGCTGTTGCTCGGCCTGGTGCTGCTCATGGCGCTGATCGCCGGGGCTGCGCTGTGGCTGGCGGTGCGCCAGGCCCAGCAACTGGCCCAGCCGAACCTGCACAACGAGCTGTGGCAGACCTACTCGCTGCGCGCCGAACTGGATCGCACGCTGGACGCCGCGCGGCACACCGAGAGCGGCGAAGGCCAAGCCGACGACCTGGCGATCCGTCTCGAAGTCCTCGCCAGCCTGATCGCGCCGCTGCGCCGCCAGTCGTTGTTCAGGCATCTCGCCGAACCGCGTCCGGAGGTACAGGCCACCCTGCAACGCCTGATCGAGCTCAGCGATCGCTGGTCGGACCAGGCCCCCTGGGGCGATCCCGTCGCCGCGCGCCGCCTGGCCGCGGAGATCGTCCAGCAGGTTCCGCCCTTGCTCGAACCGACCCACCAGATCGTCGTCGCCAGCAACATCGCCCTGACCAACCAGTTGGACGTCGACCGCAAGCGCCTGCACCGGGCGTTCTACGCGTTGTTCTGGGCCCTGCTCGGGATCGGTGCCGGCGGTGCCCTGCTGGTGCTGCGCCTGGTCGCCGACTTCAAGCGCGCACAGCAACTGGCCGGGCATCTGATCGAGCTTAACGCCACCCTGGAGAAACGCGTCGGCGAGCGCACCCGCCAGCTCAGCGAAGGCAAGGCGCTGCTGCATTTCATCCTCGAGGCCAGCCCGAGCGACGTGGTCCTGCTCAGCGCCTGCGGCGCCAGCATCCATTACGTCAGCCCACGCCTGCTCAAGCGCCTGGGTTGCCAGGCCCAGGACGACTTCAACCTGCCCCGGCTGTTCGCCAGCGCCAGCGAATACAGCCGCCTGCAGAACGCCCTGGAGGCGCGCGGCCAGGTGGATGGCTGGGAAGCCCAGCTATGCGGGGAAACGCCTTGCTGGGCGGTGATCTGCGCGCGCCACCTGGAAATCGACGGCGAGCCGGCGACCCTGATCTGGTGCTACGACATCAGCCGGCGCAAGGCCATGGAGCAGGAACTGCGCCTGCTGGCCAGCACCGATACCCTCACCGGCCTGCACAACCGCCACTCGTTCCTGCACCAGGCGGAGCTCATGCTCAAGGCCGCCGAACGCTTCCGCCACCCCTGCGTGGCGCTGATGCTGGACATCGACCACTTCAAGAACATCAACGACAGCCACGGCCACCTGACCGGCGACCGCGCCCTGCAACGTGTCGCCGAGACCCTGCGCCAGGGCCTGCGCGAGGTGGACCTGCTCGGTCGCCTGGGCGGCGAGGAATTCGCCGCGCTGCTTCCAGAGGTCAGCCTGGACCAGGCGCTGGACGTCGCCGAACGGCTGCGCGCCGGCGTCGAGGCGCTACGGGTGAGCAATCCCGACGGCGAACCGCTGCGGATGACCGTGAGCATCGGCGTCGCCCTGCGCAGGGACGCCGGGGACGACCTGGAAAGCCTGCTGGTGCGCGCCGACAGCGCGCTCTACCAGGCCAAGAGCGGCGGGCGCAACCGCACCGAGTACGCGCCCGCCTGACATGCGCCTCAGCCGAACACCGTGACCATCTGCCGGCTGATCGCCAGCAACTGGCCGTCGGCGCTCCACATCCGCGCCGCCACGTGACCGTAGCCGTCGCGCGCCTCCTCGATCTCCGCCAGGTAACGGCACCAGTCGCCGCTGCCCTGCTGCGGCAGCGGCTGGAGGAACTCGGCGGTCCAGGTCAGCGAGCTGGCCATCGCCGGGGTGCCCAGGTGCGGCAACAGCGCCGGCGGCCAGGAGTCGAGCAGCGCCAGCAGGTGGGAAACCTCCATGGGCTCTCCCTCGGGTTCGTCGCGGAAACGCATCCAGCCGCCCATCTGGCGCGACTTGTTCGAAGAGAACGGCAGGCCGCCCACTGCCCAGCGCATGGCGATGTAGCGAGTGAACTCCGGGGTCACGTTACGGATATAGGGCAGCTCCTGGCTCTCTTCGGGGCCCTTCATCCCGGCCGCCGGCAACGCTTCCACCGCCACCGCCGACGCGCGGGCGACGCCGAAACTGGCCTGGACCAGCGTCACCACCTGCTCGCCCTGACGGACCTCGACCTGTACCTGGCTCACCGCCTTGCCCTCGCGCAACAACCGGGCGCTGAAGCTCGCCGGCTGCTCGGGGGCCAGCGGTCCGACGAAGCTGACGCCGATGGAGCGCAACGGACGCCCCGCCTCGACCACCGCAAGCATGGCCTCGTAGGCCAACGCCACCACCAGGCCACCGAAGGTGGCGCGGCCCTGGCCCCAACTGGCCGGTACTACCACCGAGGAAGGGTCGCGGCGGACCGCCTGGATCAATTCGGAAAAATTCATGTGTGCCTCGCGAGGGGATTCGAGGGCCCATCTTAGGCGAGGCGATCCTTGGGAAAAAGCCGATCGGAATACCGGCGGCCTCAGTGCTCGGCAAGCGCCTGCTGCAATGTCGACAGGGCCCGTCCGGCACGCTCCCGGGCCAGTTCGAAGCGTGCCGTCCAGACCTCTCGCACGGGCGCCAGGTCCGGCTCGCGCTGGCATCGCAACAGCCACTGCTCGAGGTCGTGCCAATCGCCCAGCGCCGACTGGGCCGCCTTGAGCGGCGCCAGCAGCGAGCCGGGAATGCTGCAATCGTGCGGATAGGCCTCCAGCCCGTAGCGCACGCGCTTGATCCGCAGCCGTAGCGGGTGCCAGTGCTCGTAGGTGGTGTCCGCCAGCTCGGCGCGCAGGGTCTTCCATTGCCGGCGCAGGCGCTTGCGCACCCGGCCGTGCAGGCCATCCAGCACGGCATGCCGCTGGGCCGTACGCAACAGGGCCGGCCAGACGTCCAGGCAAAGCTGCAGGCGGTGCAGCGGCTGGCTGGCGAGAACCGCCACGTAGCCGGACTCCAGCACCGGCCGGCGCACCGCCAGCGCATCCCGCAGCCCTTCGGCGGCGAGCGCCGGCAGCAGCACCTCCAGGTCGCGGATCGGCCCGCTGAGCCGCCCGACCTCGGCGGCGGCATGCTCCAGCTCCTCGACGCCGGGGACTCCGCGGATCGGCCGCAGCAGGCTGCGCAGACGGCGCAGGGCGATGCGCAGGTCGTGCAGTGCCTCGCCATCCGTGCGCGCCTCCAGGCGGGCGACCGCCGACATCAACGCCACCTGCTGGCCGATCACCTCGGCCAGCAGTTCATCGATGAACCCCGTCATGCCTGCTCCTCTCCCCGGCCATCCCGCGTGGGCGCGCGCACCAGGCGCCAGGGCAGCGCCCGGCGCAATGCGCGCAGACGCAACCCTGGATCATCGGCACCGCCATGTCCATAGCGTTGCGCTTCGAACGCGCCGACGAAGGCCGCGATGGCTGGCGCCTGCGCCGGCAGGACGCGGGCGGCGCGCTCGCCGTAGGAGCGTAGCCCTTCGCCGGGGGAACGGCGCAGGCCATGCATCTCCAGCAGGCGTTCGAAGCGGCGCAGTTGGCGGCTGCGCAGATCGCCACGGCCTTGCCAGGGCTTGAGCAGGAACAGCGCGAGCAGACCGACCGACAATATCGCCGCGGCACCGAGCAACAGGCCCAGTCGGGTCGGATCGAGCCCGCCGAACCAGCGCTGCAGGAAGGCGCCCTGCTGCTCCCCCTGGTAGGCCAGGACCCAGCGTTGCCAGCCATAGTTCAGGCTGTCCCAGGCCAGACGCATGTCGTTGAGCCAGGGCAGGCCACGGTAGCGCAACGGCGACAGCGGTGCGTCGGCGAGGTACTCGCTGTCCCCGGCCAGGGCCTGCTCCAGCCCCTGTTCGATCCGTTCGGGCGCCACCTGGTAGGTCGGGTCGACGCTCAGCCAGCCCTGCTCCGGCTGCCAGTATTCGACCCAGGCGTGGGCGTCGAACTGATGCACCAGCAGGTAGTTGCCCGCCGGATTCAGCTCGCCGCCCTGGTAGCCGGCCACCACTCGCGCAGGAATGCCCGCGGCGCGCAGGACGAAAGCCATCGCCCCGGCGTAATGCGCGCAGAAGCCGCTGCGCGTGTCGAACAGGAAATCGTCCACCCCGTCGGCACCGGTCGCTGGCGGTTTCAGGGTGTAGGCGAAAGGCTCGCGGTTGAAGCGCTGCAACAGGGCCGCGACCAGTGCCTGCGGTTGCGCATGGGCCTGGCGCAGTTGCTCGGCCAGGGCGCGCGCGCGCGGATTGCCGTGCATCGGCAACTGCAGGTTGCGCCAGCGCATGCGCGGATCGATGCTGGACTCGCGCAGCGCCTGTGGCCAGGAACTGGCTCGGTAGAACAGACGTTGCTCGACCGGCTGCCGTCGCTGCAGGTGGAAATCGCTCATCAGGCGCGTGTCGGTCTGGTCGGTCTGCGCCACGTCGAGGGCGAACAGCCAGGACTGCGAACTGGGCTGCATGATCACGTCGTAGCGCAGCTCGGGGCCACGCTTCTGCCAGTGCATAGCATCCTCGCCCGACCATTGCGGCGCCTGAGCCCAACGTCGTCCGTCGAAACGCTCCATGGTCAAGGCGCGCCAGTAGAGCTGCTCGCGCGGCGGCGGTGCGCCCTCGAAGCGGACCCGGAACGCCAGTTCGGCGGAGCGCCCAAGCTCGGCGATATCCCCTGGCGCCATGCTCTCCGAGAGTCCGGTGACCCCCTTGTTGCCGGGCATCGGCAACGACCACAGCGGCCCCAGGCGGGGGAAGAACAGGAACAGCAGGAGCATCAGCGGCAGCGCCTGCAGCAACAGCCCGCCGGCCAGCCGCAGGGTCGGCCAGGGCCGGCTGGCGAAAGCGCTCTGCTGCAAGCCGATCAGCGCCGCCAGCAACGCGGTCACCGGCAGCAGGCTGTACAGCGCGGCGAGGAAACCGTCGTCGAACAGGTAGCCCACCACCACTGCGAAGAAACCGAGGAACACCAGTACCAGCGCATCGCGGCGGGTCTTCATTTCCACCAGCTTGAGGATGAACGCGGCGATCAGCAGCACCGCCCCCGCGTCCAGGCCCACCAGGCTGCCGCGCGACAACCAGACCCCGGCCCCGGCGAGCAGCGCCAGGGCCAGCTTGACCCAGGCGCGCGGATAGCCGGCACGCATGCGGAAGACCTGCACCCGCCAGGCCGCGCAACCGAGCCACATGGCCGCGATCCACAGCGGCATGTAGGCCAGGTGCGGCAGGATCACCAGTACCTGCGCCACCAGCAGCCAGACCAGCGCGACCCGCGGAATCGCGTTCATCGCGCCGCTCCGAACAACGCTAGCGCACGCAGGCAGGCCTCGCGCTGGGCCTCGCCGCTGGCCGGTTGCAGGCGTGTGCCGGGCAGCGCCAGGCCATAGGGCTGCTGCCGCGCGGAGAGTTCCAGGACTGCATGGCACAAGCGGCCCAGGCGACTTTCGAGATCCCCGCCGAGGCGCTCGAATTCCAGCCACAAGTCTTCCCCACCGAGCGCGGCGAAGTCCTTCACCAGCAGCCCCTGGCCACGGGAAAACGCCTTCCAGTGCAGGCGCCGCCGCGAGTCGCCCGGCTGGTAGGCGCGCAGTCCCTGGTAGTCGTCGACGCCCGCGCTCGCCAGCGCGCGCCCCTGGTCCTCGGCATCCTCCGCGCCCGGCGCGAGGAACGGCTCGCCGGCCTGCGGCCGAGGGTAGACCAGCGCCTGCTGGCGCAGGTCGACCCAGCTCCAGGCCACCAGCAGGCCGAGGGGAAAGCGACTCTCCACCCGCAGGCGCCCCGGCCGCAGCCAGCCGCGTCGCTCGGTCGGGTGGAACAGCAGCACCTCGGCAGCCGCGTCGCCTGCCAGGTCGGCGTATTCCAGCGGCCGCTCCGGCCAGCCGACGGCGATGGCCTGGCGCGCCCGCCGCGGGCTTTCCAGGCGCACCCGGAAACCGGCGCGCTCGCCGGCGAACACCGGGTCCGCTCCCAACGCGGTGAGGCGCAGGCCAGCAAGGTTGCGATAGGTATGGAGGATGGTCACCACGCCCAGAGACAGCAGCAGGAAGGTCAACCCGTAGGCCAGGCTGTTCTGGTAGTTGATCGCCGCCAGCAGCATCACCAGCAGCGCCAGGCCGAAAGCGCCGCCCTGGCGGGTCGGCAGGATGAATACGCGACGCTGGTTCAGCTCGACGCTGCTCGCCGGCGGTATCCGCCGGTTCAGCCAGCGCTGCCAGCGCGGCCAGTTGCGCAGGCGCATCAGAGCGCCGGGACTTCGCGCAACAGCCATTGCACCAGCGCGCCGCCACCGTGCCCGGTGGGGTCCGCCTGGTCGCGCAGGCGATGCCCGGCGACCGCCGGCAACACCGCCTGGACGTCTTCCGGAATCACATAGTCGCGTCCCGCCAGCAGCGCCCAGGCACGCGCCGCGGCGAGCAACGCCAGGCTACCGCGCGGCGACAGGCCGAGGGCGAAGGCCGGCTGCGTGCGGGTCGCTTCGACCAGGCGCAGCACGTAGTCCACCAGCGCATCGCTGGCGCGGACCTTCGGCACTTCGGCCTGGAAAGCGGCCAGCGCCGCGTGGTCGAGCAAGGGTTCCAGGCGCGGCAGCAGATCGCGCCGGGCTTCGCCGAGCAACAGCGAGCGTTCCGCCGCGCGCCCGGGGTAACCCAGCGACAGGCGCATCAGGAAGCGATCCAGCTGCGATTCCGGCAGGGAGAAGGTGCCGCCCTGGCTGGCCGGGTTCTGCGTGGCGATGACGAAGAACGGTTCCGGCAAGGGCCGGGTGGCGCCCTCGATGGTCACCTGGCCTTCTTCCATCGCCTCGAGCAAGGCGCTCTGGCTTTTCGGCGTGGCGCGGTTGATCTCGTCGGCAAGCACCAGTTCGGCGAAGATCGGCCCGGGATGGAAGACGAATTGCCCGCTGTCCTTGTCGAACACCGAGGTACCGAGGATATCGCCCGGCAGCAGGTCCGAGGTGAACTGGATGCGCTGGAAACTGAGCCCGAGCACCCGCGCCAGGGCATGGCTGAGGGTGGTCTTGCCCATCCCCGGCAGGTCTTCGATCAACAGGTGCCCACGGGCCAGCAGGCAGGCCAGGGCCAGGCGCACCTGGCGGTCCTTGCCCAGGAGAATCTCATCGACCGCCTTCAGGCAGGCTTCCAGGGTGTTCAGCATCCCGACCTCGCGTTTCCGGGGAAAACAGCGATCCTACTGGCCTGGGGCCAGCCGGCAAGGCACTTGCAATTTTTCCTCACGAAACTGTGAAACCGTTGCCACCGGTACTTGCCGGAGTGCCCGCTACAAGCCTAGACGCTGGGGAGGGACAGGCGCGGATGATGCCTGCGCCAGTCCGGCTCGACACGGCGCGCGACGGTCGCCGACGGCAGGCGTGGGGGAAGCCGCCTCAGCCCAGTTCGGCGACGATCGCCGCCAGCGCCTTGGCCGGGTCGGCGGCCTGGCTGATCGGCCGGCCGATCACCAGGTAATCGGAGCCGGCGTCCAGGGCCTGGCGCGGGGTGAGGATGCGCCGCTGGTCGTCCTGGGCGCTGCCGGCCGGGCGGATGCCCGGCGTGACCAGTTGCAGGCCCGGATGGGCGGCCTTCAGCGCCGGCGCTTCCTGGGCCGAGCAGACCAGGCCGTCCATTCCGGCCTTCTGCGCCAGGGCGGCGAGGCGCAACACCTGCTCCTGGGGCTCGATGTCGAGGCCGATGCCCGCCAGGTCCTCGCGCTCCATGCTGGTCAACACGGTCACGCCGATGAGCAACGGCCTGGGCCCGCTGAAGGCCTCCAGCGTCTCGCGGCAGGCGGCCATCATGCGCAGGCCGCCGGAGCAGTGCACGTTGACCATCCACACGCCCATCTCGGCGGCGGCCTTCACCGCCATCGCCGTGGTGTTCGGGATGTCGTGGAATTTCAGGTCGAGGAACACCTCGAAGCCCTTGCCACGCAAGGTCTCGACTATACCCGCGGCACAACTGGTGAAGAGTTCCTTGCCGACCTTCACCCGGCACAGTTTCGGGTCCAGCTGATCGGCCAGCGCCAGGGCGGCCTCACGTGTGGGGAAATCCAGGGCGACGATGATGGGGGACTGGCAGGCGGACATGGGCTCTCTCGCGGCGAATCGAAAACGGCGCGCATTGTCGCAGAATCCGGCCGTTTGCCGTAGCCCGGAACGCGCCGGGGAGATGAACGTCGTGGACTAGAGGCGGGCGCGGAGCAGTTGCTCCAGCCAGTCGACGAATGCCCTGACCCGCCGCGACAGATGCCGCCGGTGCGGATACAGGGCGTACGCCGGCATCGCTTCGGCCCGCCACTGCGGCAGCACCTCGCGCAGCTCGCCGCGTTGGAGGTGCTCGCGCACGTCGTAGGCAGGGATCTGGATCAGGCCCAGTCCGGACAGGCAGCAGGCGATGTAGCTTTCCGCGTTGTTCACCGTGACCCGGCTGCGCAACGCGCGGGTCAGGGTGCGCCCATCCTCGCGGTACTCCCAGGGCAACACCCGGCCGCTGCTGGGCGAGGCATAGTTGACCGCCCAGTGCCGGTCGAGGTCGGCTGGCGTCCGTGGCTCGCCATGCTCTTCCAGGTAGGCGGGACTGGCGCAATTGATCAGTTGCATCTCGCCGAGGCGTCGCGCCACCAGGCTGCTGTTGCCCAACTGGCCGACCCGCAGGACGCAGTCGACGCCCTCCTGCACCAGGTCCACCGAACGGTCGCTGGAGCCCAGTTCCAGTTCGATGTCCGGATGCTGGCGGAAGAATTCCGGCAGCGCCGGGGCGATCAGCAGTCGCGCCACCCGGCTCGGCACGTCGACCTTGAGCCGGCCGCTGGCGCGGCTGCCGTCGTGGAACAGGCTCTCCAGCTCCTCCATGTCTTCCAGCAGGTGGCGGCAACGCTCCAGCACCACGCTGCCGTCGTGGGTCAGCTGGACCTGCCGGGTGGTGCGATGCAGCAGCCGGCTGCCGAGTTGCGCTTCGAGCTGCTGGACCGCCGCCGAGACCGTCGCCCGCGGCATGTCCAGCAGGTCCGCGGCCTTGGTGAAGCTGCCGGTTTCGGCAACGCGCAGGAACACGCGCATGCTGTCCAGACGATCCATGGGCAGGACCCTTCTCTCTATTCGGGATGGCTGGACAGTCTATCCATGCCACCTACGTTTATCCAAAGAACCCGGACCAATAGCCTGGAGTCCCTACTCTACTTCCTGGATCCGCAGATGCCCCATGCAGCGCTTTTGCTTCCTCCCAGCGCGTCCCCGCTGCCGGAAGTGGTCGGTTTCTGGCGCGATGCCGGCCCTACCCTCTGGTTCGCCAGGAACGCCGATTTCGACCGGCGCTTCCGCGAGCGCTTCGCCCACCTCTACGAGCTTGCCTGCGCCGACGCGCTGCGCCCGGCTGCCGATGAAGCCGAGGACCATCTCGGCCTGCTGTTGCTGCTCGACCAGTACCCGCGCAACGCCTTCCGTGGAACCCCGCGCATGTACGCCAGCGACGCCCAAGCGCGGCGCTGGGCGGAGCGGGCTCTGGGACAAGGCCTCGACCGCCAGGTCGGGGACGCGCTGCGGCTGTTCTTCTACCTGCCGTTCGCCCATGCCGAGAACCTTGCCGACCAGGATCGCTCGGTAGCGCTGAACCACGGACTCGGCCAGCCCTTCCTCGCCCACGCTCGTGAGCATCGCGAGATCATCCGCCGCTTCGGGCGCTTTCCCCATCGCAATCCGATCCTCGGTCGCCCGTCCAGCGCCGAGGAACTCGCCTTCCTCGCCGCCGGCGGCTTCGCCGGCTGAACCGGGGCTCAGCCGGCCCTCCCTAGATAGGCAGGTCGCGATCCAGCAAGCGGTCCAGCAACCAGTTGGCCGCCGGTCCCAACGGCCGCTGCCGCGACCAGACCACGTCCACCGCCTGGCTGCGCGGCCAGCCGGACACCGGCAACTCCTTCAGCCGTCCGTTGGCGTAGCCGCTGACCAGCCAGCGCGGCAGCTCGGCCCAACCGAAGCCGTGGGTGGCCATTTCCAGCAGCAACAGGTAGTTGGGCGCCGACCAGCAGCGCCCGCCGCTGGACGGCAGGCCGTCGTTGATCGCCGCGCCGGTCTCGCTATAGGTGTTCAGGCGCAGCAGACGCCATTCGGAAAGGTCGCGCTCGCTGACCCGCTCCAGACCCGCCAGCGGATGGTCGACGGCGGCGAACAGGCCGAACTCGGCACGCTCGGCGACCGCCGCCACGCCCAGCTCCGGCGGGTAGTGCGGCTGCGCGGCGAGCAGGCCGAGGGTGGCGCGGCCGCGGCTGACCTGGGCGATCACGTCCTGGTCCTCGGCGATCAGGCATTCGAACTCCAGCTCAGGGTAACGCTCGTCCAGTTCGGCCAGGCGCGCCTCGTAGCGCGCCGAATGGTAGGTGTCGGATAGCGCCAGGGTCACCCGTGGCTCCGAGCCGCCGGCGAGCAGCGCGGCGACCCGGCGCAGGCGGTCGGATGCGCCGAGGACCTCCTCGACCCGTCCCAGCAGGGTGCGTCCGGCCTCGGTCAGTTGCGGCTGGCGGCCACTGCGATCGAAGAGTTCCAGGCCGAGGTCGATCTCCAGCCGGGCAATGGCCTCGCTGACGGTCGACTGGCTCTTGCCCAGCTTGCGCGCGGCGGCGCTGAAGGAGCCGAGGGAAACGGCCTGGACGAAGGCCTCGAGGGATTCGGGCGACAAATGCATATCGGTTTTTCCGATGGTATCCAACTTAACCCTATCCCAAAGACCGATGACAATACAGCCCGACTTCAACGACGAACCGGGAGCGTTCGCCATGACCCACACCGCCCTCGACAAGACTCTCAAGGAGCGGATCTTCCACGCCCTGGCCTTCGAGGGCCTGGCCGTCCTCCTCACCGCGCCGGTGCTGTCGCTGGTGATGAACAAGCCCCTGGCGCACATGGGTGCGCTGACGCTGATGTTCTCCACCGTGGCGATGCTCTGGAACATGCTCTTCAACAGCCTCTTCGACCGCGCCCAGCGGCGCATGGGCTTCCAGCGCACCCTGCAGGTCCGGGTGCTGCATGCGATGCTCTTCGAGCTGGGCCTGATCGTGGTGCTGGTACCGCTGGCCGCCTGGTGGCTGTCGATCGGACTGGTCGAGGCGTTCCTCCTCGACATGGGCCTGATCCTGTTCTTCCTGCCCTACACCATGGCCTTCAACTGGAGCTACGACGTCCTCCGCGCACGCCTGGTGGAAAGCCGCCAGGCCAAGGCCGCCGGTTGCGACGCCGGCTAGGCCGGCGTTCAGGCCGTCAGCCGCTCGCGCAGGCGGCCGAGCATGCCGAGCAGGCTGCCGACCCGTTCCTTCTCGCGCTCGTCGCGCGGCACCTCGGCCAGCCGGTCGACCTCCGGCAGGCTTCGCCCGCGCCACAGCAAGGCCTGCTCGGCGGCCGCCTTCAGGCCTTTCTCGAACAATCCCCTGCGGATCGGCTTGGGCAGGTAGCGGAATATCTGCGCCTGGTTGATCAGTTCGAGCAGGGCCTGGGTGTCGCGGAACGGCGTAACCACCAGGCTGAGCAGGCGCGGATGGGCCTGGGCCAGGGATTTCAGCAGCGGCGCGGTATGCTCCCCGGCCAGCTTCAGGTCGCTGACCAGCACCTCCACCGGTTCGGTGTTCAGCCACACCAGCGCCTCGGCCAGGTTGCGCGCGCGCAGCAGGCGATGCCCGCCGGCATGGCAGAAGGCCCCGACGCAGTCCAGGGTTTCCGGGTCGTCGTCGAGCAGCAGCACGCTCAGCGGCGCCGCCAGCGTGGCCGCGGGCGGCGCCGGCAGGCCCTGGCGGCTGGCGATCTCCGCCGCCTGGCGCAGGGTGAAGGCCATTTCCTGGGGATTCCAGGGCTTGGTCAGGTAGCGGAAGATGCCGCCATCGTTGAGCGCGTCGACGGCGGCATCGAGGTCGGAATAGCCGGTGAGGAGAATCCGCAGGGTCTCCGGATAGCGCTCGCGAGCCTGCGCCAGCAGCTCGGCGCCGCTCATCTGCGGCATGCGCTGGTCGCTGACCAGCACCTGTATCCGTTCCGTCTTCAGGCGCTCCAGGGCGCGCCGCGGGTCGCTCTCGGTGAACACCTCGTAATGGCGGCGGAACTGCATGGCCAGGCTGCGCAGGATGCGCTCCTCGTCATCGACGAAGAGAATGCGGACGGGAGATGGGCTCATGTCAGGCGCTCCGTTTCAGTTCGCGGGCCTGCTCTCGCGGCAGGCTGATGAGGAAGCGGGTTCCGCGGCCCGGTTCGGAGGCCACGCGGATGGTCCCGCCATGTTGCTGGATGATCTTGTAGCTGATCGACAGGCCGAGCCCGGTGCCCTGCCCCACCGGCTTGGTGGTGAAGAACGGGTCGAAGATCCGCCCGAGGACCTCGGCGGGCATGCCCTTGCCGTTGTCCTGCACGGAGAGGAACACCTGGCGCTCGTCGGCCCAGCTCTTCAGCAGGATGCGGCCGAAACGCTCCATGGCCTGCGCGGCGTTGGTCAGCAGGTTCAGCAGCACCTGGTTGATCTGCGACGGCGCGCAGGCGATAAGCGGCAGCTCGCCGAGCTGGCTGCTGATCTCGGCCTTGTCCTTGATGGCGGTGCGGGCGATCAGCACGGCGTTGCGCACGCAGTCGTTGAGGTCGACCTCCTCGCTGAAGGCGCGGTCCAGGCGGGCGAAGTCCTTGAGCCCGGAAACCAGCTCGCCGATCTGGCCGAGGCCGTAGCGGGTATCGACGAACAATTGCCGCAGGTCCTCGCGCAACTGTTCGACGGCGGCTTCGCGGCGCACCGCGTCGGCCGCCTGCAGCGCCTGCGCCAGGCGCGCTTCGTCGCACTGCGGGTCGCCCAGGCAGTCGACCAGCGCCGCCTGGGCATCGGCCAGGCGCAACAAGGGATCGCTCAGCTCCTCCAGCAGCGCCAGGTTGTTGCCGACGTAGCCGAGCGGCGTGTTCAGCTCGTGTGCGACCCCGGCCACCATCTGCCCGAGCGAAGCCATCTTTTCCGACTGCACCAGTTGCGCCTGGGACTCCTTGAGGTCCACCAGCGCTTTGCGCAGCACCCGGTTGCGCTGGGCGATGCGCGCCTCCATGGCCTTCAGCAGGTCGAGCACGGTGCCCAGGCCACGGTAGCGGCCCTCTTCGTCGACCAGGGCGAAGTCCTCGGTGATCGGATACTGCAGGCGACCGGTGACCTGCTGCGCCGCCTCTTCCAGGCTGGCGCCGAGGGAGACGCTGAGGGGCGCCCGGTTCATGACGTCGCGCACCGGATGGCGGCCCCAGAGGTCGCGGCCGAAACGCTGCATGAAGATGTCCTGGAGGGTGTAGCGGCTGACCAGGCCGAGGACCCGGCGCTCGTCGTCGACCACCGGCAGCGAGAGGAAGGCACGGTGCTCCGGCATCAGCAGGCGGTCGGCGACGTCGCTGATGCTCATCGCCGGAGTCAGGGGTTCCACCGGGCGCAACAGACGGGACAACGCGCTCGGAGACATCGGCAACCTCTCGCTGGCAGGCCCGGACGGGGCAATGAAGGGATACCCGCCAGTTAAGCAATGTCAGATTGCCAACATGTGACAGGCATCACGCCGGCCAGGCTCAGCGTTTTCTCCGCCCGCAACTTCCGAGCGCCGCCGGGAGTCTCAACCACAGGGCCTTGCGCCGGAGCGTTGTCTGACAGAAAGGCAAACCCGGCGTATGGTGAACATTCATATCGATGAGGGAGAACAACATGCCCTGGTACGCCTGGTTGATCATCGTCCTCGCCCTGGGCTCCATCGTCGGCGGACTCCTGCTGCTACGCGACTCGGCGAAGAAGCTGCCGTTGAGCGAGGAACAGCTCAAACGCATCCATGAACGCAACGCCGAGCTGGACGCGCAGGAGGCGAAGGACCGCTGAACCTATTGGCCTGCCGGCGGGTCACTAGGTCTCGTAGGAAAACCCCGGCGGGCGAAAAACCGGCGAGGCGAAGGCTCGCGGGGCGGAGTCATGCGGGCCGCGCGTGGTTTTTCCTGCGCAACCTGGGGTTCGTTCCCCGTGTGTTTCCCTCTGGCAGAAGGTTCGTTCCTTGCGCTTTTCCCATCCGCGGGTCGAAATGCCTTTAGAATCCCTCCTTTAAACGGGAGGCTGCATGCTCGGGCGTCTGATACCGCTTCTACCCATTCTGTTCCTGCTCGGGGGCTTCTTCACCGGGCACATCGCGCTGCTGACGGCGGTCATCGTCCTGCTCTACATCATCTGGGTGACCTACGCCGAGCGCTGGCTGCCGACCCTGCTCTGGTGGCCGGTGAGCCTCGCCGCCAGCGCCCTGATCGCCATCCACTACCTGCCCGGCTTCATTCCCCTGCGCCTGTTCCCCTGGGACCTTGCCAGCGCCAGCCCGCCGATCCAGATGATCTGGCTGCCCTGGGACAAGGCCCTGGTCGCCCTTACCCTGCTCGCCTGGTGGCTACGCCGGCCGAAGCAGCCGCTGGTGTCGCTGGATATCACCGCGCTGGCCTTCTGCCTGACCTTCTTCGTGGTGCCGCTGCTGTCGATCATGACCAATGCCGCGAGCTGGCAGCCGAAGTGGCCGGATGCCTTCTGGTGGTGGCTGGTACTGAACGTCGGGGTGGTCTCGCTGGCCGAGGAGGCGTTCTTCCGCGGCCTGCTGCAAAGCCAGTTGATCCGCTGGTTCGGCGCCTGGCCGGGAATCATCGTCGCGACCCTCGCCTACGCCGCGCTGCACCTGCTGGTGAACCCGGTGTATGCGCTACTGGCCGGGATCGCCGGGCTGGGCTACGGCATGGTCCTGCACTTCAGCGGGCGGCTGTCGCTGGCGGTGCTGCTGCACGCCTCGATCAACACCCTGCACTTCCTCCTGCTGAGCTACCCGTTCCGCCTGATCTCCGAGTGATCAGGCGTCCTTGATCACCAGCGCCAGGGCCTCCTCGGCGAGCTGGTCGAGACTCATCGGTCCTTCCGGACGGAACCAGGTGGTGGTCCAGGACAGCGCGCCGGTGAGGAAGCGCCGCAGGATGAACGGATCGCCCTGGCAGTAGCCGGCCAGCCGCGCCTCCCCCAGCACGTCCAGCCACATCTGCTCGTAGATGTCGCGCAGGCCGAGGATGTACGCCTGGCCTTCGGCGGACAGCGAGCGCCACTCGTAGACCAGCACCGCCATCGCCTCGCCGGTACCGCCCATGATCGATTGCAGCTCGCAGCGGATCAGTCCCAGCACCCGCTCGCGCAGGTCCTCGGCGTCGGCCAGGGCGGCGCGCATCAGCGCGGTGTTGTAGAGGATGGTCTCTTCCATCACCGAGCGCAGGATCTCGTCCTTGCTCTTGAAGTGATGGAAGATGCTGCCCGACTGGATGCCCACCGCGCTGGCCAGGTCGCGCACCGTGGTGCGTTCGTAGCCTTTGCTGCGGAACAGGTGGGCGGCGGTCTGCAGCAGCTTGCCGCGGGCGCTTTCCGGATCGGTGAGCTGTCCGGTAGCCACCAGCTCCAGCATCACTTCCCGGGCTTTCTGATCGTCCAACGCTGAGTACCCCTTTTCCGGATCGTCGGCGGCTCGGTGCCGCTCATCCGCGCGCCCGGCCGCTCCGTATTTGCCGACCGGCCTCGGGATTGCCCCGCAAGTGCTTGTCGGCATTCATGAAATGTATGCCTGCGAAGACGACCGAGCAAGCGCTTGGGTAACAGCCGAGAACGGATTTGTTTCCGCCCTCTTCTCAACCAAGCGCTTGCTTGGTAATGTCGCCCCACACTTCCGCCGTCACGGGTCAAGAACAATGCAAAAGACCGTACGCATCGGCTGCGCCTCGGCCTTCTGGGGCGACACCTGCACCGCGGCCGCCCAGCTGGTGCGCGGCGCGCCGCTGGACTACCTGGTGTTCGACTACCTGGCCGAGATCACCATGTCGATCATGGCCGGCGCCCGCCTGAAACAGCCGGACGCCGGCTACGCCACCGACTTCGTCGAGGTCCTCGCACCACTGCTGGGCGAGATCGCCGAGAAGAAGATCCGCGTCATCAGCAACGCTGGCGGGATCAATCCGCAGGCCTGTGCCGCCGCCCTCGCCGCGGCCTGCGAGAAGGCCGGGGTGCAGCTGAAGATCGCCGTGCTCCATGGCGACAACCTGCAAGCGCGCCAGGCCGAACTGGCCAAGGCCGGCATCCGCGAGATGTTCAGCGACGCGCCTTTCCCGCCGATGTGCGTCTCGCTCAACGCCTACCTCGGCGCGCCGGGCATCGTCGAGGCCCTGCGCCTGGGCGCGGATATCGTGATCACCGGCCGGGTGGTCGACAGCGCGGTGGTCAGCGCCGCCCTGGTGCACGAGTTCGGCTGGGCCTGGGACGACTACGACCGACTGGCCCAGGCCGCCCTCGCCGGGCACATCGTCGAATGCGGCGCGCAATGCACCGGCGGCAATTTCACCGACTGGGAGCAGGTGCCGGACTATGAGCACATCGGTTTCCCCATCGTCGAGGTCGAGGCCGACGGGCGTTTCGTGGTGACCAAGGCGCCCGGCACCGGTGGCCTGGTCAGCGAACTGAGCGTCGGCGAACAGATGCTCTACGAGATCGGCGACCCACGCGCCTACCTGCTGCCCGACGTGGTCTGCGACTTCACCGAGGTGCGTCTGCGCCAGGCCGGTCCCGAGCGGGTCGCGGTGGAAGGCGCGCGCGGCCTGCCGCCCACCGACCGGTACAAGGTCAGCGCTACCTATCCGGACGGTTTCCGCTGCACCGCCAGTTGCCTGATCGCCGGCATCGATGCGCTGAAGAAGGCCGAGCGGGTCAGCCAGGCGATCATCGCCAGGACCGAGGAAATCTTCGCCGAGCGCGGCTGGGAGCCCTACCGCGAGGTCAATGTCGAACTGCTCGGCAGCGAAGCCACCTATGGTCCCCATGGGCGACGGCAGGACAGCCGCGAAGTGGTGGTCAAGCTGGCCGTCCGGCATCCGCGCAAGGAAGCCCTGGTGCTGTTCTCCCGCGAGATCGCCCAGGCCGCCACCGGGATGGCGCCCGGCCTGACCGGCATCGTCGGCGGCCGGCCGACGGTGTATCCGGTGATCCGCCTGTTCTCTTTCCTGATCGACAAGGCGCAATGCGCGTTGAGCGTAGAGATCGACGGCCAGCGCCATCCGCTGGAACTGCCGGTCCTCGAAGCCTTCGACCCGGCACGATTGGCCGAGGCGCGCCAGCCGCCACGCCCGGAGCAGCCCGCCAGCGCCAGCGTGCCGCTTGTGAAGCTGGCGGTGGCGCGCTCCGGCGACAAAGGCAACCACAGCAACATCGGGGTCATGGCGCGGCGCCCGGAGTACCTGCCGTGGATCGCCGAGGCGCTGGAGGAAGGCGCGGTGGTGGACTGGATGCAGCATGTGCTCGACCCGCAGACCGGCCGGGTCGGCCGCTGGTACCTGCCGGGCAGCCACAGCCTGAACTTCCTGCTGGAGAACGCCCTCGGCGGCGGCGGCGTCGCCAGCCTGCGCATCGACCCGCAGGGCAAGGCCTTTGCCCAGCAGTTGCTGGAGTTCCCGGTGGCGGTGCCGCAGGCGCTCGCCGACGCGCTGGAAACGCAAGGCAGATAACCACAACCAGGAACGGCGAATGCGGCGTTCCGCTGCCCCTCTACGGGATTCATCGGAGTCACCAGAACAATGAGCTACGACTCGATCTTCCGACCTGGTCTGTTCGACGGCCAGACCATCATCGTCACCGGCGGCGGCAGCGGCATCGGCCGCTGCACCGCCCACGAGCTGGCGGCCCTCGGCGCCCACGTGGTGCTGGTCGGACGCAAGGCGGAAAAGCTGGAGAAGACCGCCGGCGAGATCGTCGAGGACGGCGGCAGCGTCAGCTGGCACGCCTGCGACATCCGCGAGGAGGAAGCGGTGAAGACGCTGGTGGCGAATATCCTGGCCGAACGCGGGACCATCCATCACCTCGTCAACAACGCCGGCGGCCAGTATCCCTCGCCCCTCGCCTCGATCAGCCAGAAGGGCTTCGAGACCGTGCTCCGCACCAACCTGGTCGGCGGCTTCCTGGTCGCCCGCGAAGTGTTCAACCAGTCGATGAGCAAGACCGGCGGCAGCATCGTCAACATGCTCGCCGACATGTGGGGCGGCATGCCCGGCATGGGTCACTCCGGCGCCGCACGCTCGGGCATGGAGAATTTCACCAGGACCGCCGCCGTCGAGTGGGGCCATGCCGGCGTGCGGGTCAACGCGGTGGCGCCGGGCTGGATCGCGTCCAGCGGCATGGATACCTACGAAGGCGCGTTCAAGGCGGTGATCCCGACCCTGCGCGAGCACGTGCCGCTCAAGCGCATCGGCAGCGAGTCGGAAGTCGCCGCCGCCATCGTCTTCCTGCTCTCCCCCGGCGCCGCCTTCGTCAGCGGCAACACGATCCGCATCGACGGCGCCGCCAGCCAGGGCAGCCGCGCCTTCCCGCTATTCAAGGGCAAGCCGGGACAGAGCCGCGCGTACAACGGCTTCCACCGCGCCTACCTGCCCGACGTACTGAAGGACCAGGAGGACTGACATGCCCGCGATCCAGTCGGAACTCGACGTCAACGGCGAGGACTTCGCCCGCAACCGCGAGGCCATGCTCGCCGCCGTGGCCGGCTTCCGCGAGTTGGAGCAGAAGGTCCTGGACAAGGCCGCCGAGGCCAGGCCGAAGTTCGAGAAACGCGGCCAGCTGCTGCCGCGCGAACGCCTGGCGCTGCTGCTCGACCCGGGCGCGCCGTTCCTCGAACTGTCCTCGCTGGCCGGCTACAAGCTGCACGACGACAAGGACGGCACCCAGGCCGGCGGCGGGATCATCGCCGGGATCGGCTACATCGCCGGGGTGCGCTGCCTGGTCAGTGCCAGCAACAGCGCGATCAAGGGCGGCACCATCTCCCCGACCGGGCTGAAGAAGACCCTGCGCCTGCAGCAGATCGCCATGGAGAACAAGCTGCCGGTGGTGACCCTCACCGAAAGCGGTGGCGCCAACCTCAACTACGCGGCGGAGATCTTCGTCGAAGGTGCGCGCGGCTTCGCCAACCAGGCGCGGATCTCCGCCATGGGCATTCCCCAGGTCACCGTGGTGCATGGTTCCAGCACCGCCGGCGGTGCCTACCAGCCGGGGCTGTCGGACTACGTGGTGGTGGTGCGCGGCAAGGCCAAGATGTTCCTCGCCGGGCCGCCGTTGCTCAAGGCCGCCACCGGCGAGATCGCCAGCGACGAGGAGCTCGGCGGAGCCGAACTGCACGCGCAGGTCGCCGGCACCGCGGAATACCTGGCGGAAAACGACGCCGACGGCGTGCGCCTGGCCCGCGAGATCGTCGGCATGTTGCCGTGGAACGCACAACTGCCGGCGCGCCCGGCGCGTTCCTGGCGTGAACCGCTGTACCCGGTGGAGGAGCTGCTCGGGGTGGTTCCGGCCGACCCGAAGAAGCCCTACGACGTCCGCGAGATCGTCGCGCGCATCGCCGACGGCTCCGAGTTCCTCGACTTCAAGAACGAGTTCGACGGCCAGACCGTCTGCGGCCACCTGCGCATCGAGGGCCACGCCTGCGGCCTGATCGGCAACAACGGACCGATCACCCCGCAGGGCGCGGCCAAGGCGGCGCAGTTCATCCAGCTCTGCGAACAGAGCAACACGCCGCTGCTGTTCCTGCACAACACCACCGGCTTCATGGTCGGCACCGAGTCGGAGCGCCAGGGCGTGATCAAGCACGGCTCGAAGATGATCCAGGCGGTGGCCAACGCCCGCGTGCCCAAGCTGACCCTGGTGGTCGGCGGCTCCTACGGCGCCGGCAACTACGCGATGTGCGGACGCGGCCTCGACCCGCGCTTCATCTTCGCCTGGCCGAACAGTCGCACCGCGGTGATGGGCGGTGCCCAGGCCGGCAAGGTGCTGCGCATCGTCACCGAGGAGAAACACGCCAAGGAAGGCAAGGAAGCCGATCCGAAGATGCTCGAGATGCTGGAAACCGTCACCGCGCAGAAGCTCGACAGCCAGTCCACCGCGCTCTACGGCACCGCCAGCCTGTGGGACGACGGCCTGGTCGACCCGCGCGACAGCCGCAGGCTGCTCGGCTACCTGCTGGATATCTGCGCGGAAGCCGAGGCGCGGCCGCTGAAGGGCAACAGCTTCGGGGTCGCGAGGTTCTGACTGAAACAGGCGAGCCGGCGACAGCCCCTCTCCCCGCTCTCCCTGAAGGAAGAGGGTTGGGAGAGAGCAAGCGGATCCTGCCGGAAAACAATGATGCCCAGGAGGAAAGACAACCCATGATCTTCACCCAGGAACACGAGGAACTCCGCCGCACCGTTCGCAGCTTCGTCGAGCGGGAAATCAACCCCAACGTCGACCAGTGGGAAAAGGACGGCCGCTTCCCGATCCACGAGATCTTCCGCAAGGCCGGCGAACTCGGCCTGCTGGGCATCTCCAAGCCGGAGAAGTTCGGCGGCATGGGCCTGGACTACAGCTACTCGATCGTCGCCGCCGAGGAATTCGGCAGCATCACCTGCGGCGGCATCCCGATGGCCATCGGCGTGCAGACCGACATGTGCACCCCGGCCCTGGCCCGCTTCGGTTCCGACGAGTTGCGCGAGGAGTTCCTCCGCCCGGCCATCGCCGGCGAGATGGTCGGCTGCATCGGCGTCTCCGAGGTCGGCGCCGGCTCCGACGTCGCCGGCCTGAAGACCACCGCGCGCAAGGACGGCGACGACTATGTGATCAACGGCAGCAAGATGTGGATCACCAACTCGCCGTCGGCCGACTTCATGTGCCTGCTCGCCAATACCTCCGACGACAAGCCGCACGTCAACAAGTCGCTGATCGTGGTCCCGATGAAGACCCCGGGCATTACCCTCAGTCCGCACCTGGACAAGCTCGGCATGCGCAGTTCGGAGACCGCCCAGGTGTTCTTCGATAACGTCCGCGTACCGCAGCGCAACCGCATCGGCGCGGAGGGCGCCGGCTTCATGATGCAGATGCTGCAGTTCCAGGAAGAACGGCTGTTCGGCGCGGCCAACATGATCAAGGGCCTGGAGCACTGCATCGACGTCACCATCGAGTATTGCAAGGAGCGCAGGACCTTCGGCCAGCCGCTGATCGACAACCAGGTCATCCACTTCCGCATGGCCGAGATGATGACCGAGGTCGAGGCGCTGCGCGCCCTGGTCTACCAGGCCACCGAGCTGTACGTGAAAGGCAGGGACGTGACGCGCCTGGCTTCCATGGCCAAGCTCAAGGCCGGCCGCCTCGGCCGCGAGGTCAGCGACGCCTGCCTGCAGTACTGGGGCGGCATGGGCTTCATGTGGGACAACCCGGTCTCCCGCGCCTACCGCGACACCCGCCTGGTATCCATCGGCGGCGGTGCCGACGAGATCATGCTCGGCATCATCTGCAAGCTGATGGGCATCCTGCCGGGCAAGAAGAAAGGCTGACGTTCCAGGAGGAAACCGGCATGAGCCTGCCGCATTGCGAGACCCTGCTGCTGGAACCCATCGAGGGCGTCCTGCGGATCACCCTGAACCGCCCGCAAAGCCGCAACGCCATGAGCCTGGCGATGGTCGGCGAACTGCGCGCGGTGCTCGCCGCCGTGCGCGACGACCGTAGCGTGCGGGCGCTGGTGCTGCGCGGCGCCGGCGGGCACTTCTGCGCCGGCGGCGACATCAAGGACATGGCCGGTGCCCGCGCCGCCGGGGCGGAAGCCTACCGCACGCTGAACCGCGCCTTCGGCAGCCTGCTGGAGGAAGCCCAGGCCGCCCCGCAACTGCTGGTGGCGCTGGTGGAAGGCGCGGTGCTCGGCGGCGGTTTCGGCCTGGCCTGCGTGTCGGACGTAGCGATCGCCGCCGCCGATGCGCAGTTCGGCCTGCCGGAAACCAGCCTCGGCATTCTCCCGGCGCAGATCGCGCCTTTCGTGGTCCGCCGCATCGGCCTGACCCAGGCCCGCCGCCTGGCCCTCACCGCCGCCCGCTTCGACGGCCGCGAGGCGCTGCGCCTGGGCCTGGTGCATTTCTGCGAGGCCGACGCCGATGCCCTCGAACAGCGCCTGGAGGAAACCCTCGAGCAACTGCGCCGCTGCGCGCCGAACGCCAACGCCGCCACCAAGGCCTTGCTGCTGGCCAGCGAAAGCGGCGAACTCGGCGCCCTGCTGGACGATGCGGCGCGACAGTTCGCCGAAGCGGTGGGCGGCGCCGAAGGCAGTGAAGGCACCCTGGCCTTCGTACAGAAACGCAAGCCGGTCTGGGCCCAGTGAGCCACGACCGCGAAACAGGGCAACAGCCTCCAGGAGCCGAACGACATGCCCAGCTTCAACAAGATCCTCGTCGCCAACCGCGGTGAAATCGCCTGCCGGGTGCTGCGCACCGCCCATGAACTGGGCTACCGCAGCGTTGCCGTGTACAGCGAGGCGGACGCCGAGGCCCGCCATGTGCAACTGGCCGACGAGGCCGTGTGCATCGGCCCGGCAGCGGTGACGCAGTCCTACCTGAATATCGAGGCGATCCTCGACGCCGCCCGTCGCAGCGGCGCCGAGGCGATCCACCCCGGCTACGGCTTCCTCTCCGAGAACGCCGAATTCGCCCGTGCCTGCGAAGCCGCCGGGATCGTCTTCATCGGCCCGGATGCGGAAGCCATCCACCTGATGGGCAGCAAGCGCCTGTCGAAGATCGCCATGCTCGCCGCCGGGGTGCCGTGCATCCCCGGCTACGAAGGCGCCGAACAGGACGACGCGACCCTGCGGCGCGAGGCCGAACGCATCGGCTACCCACTGATGATCAAGGCCAGCGCCGGCGGCGGCGGCCGCGGCATGCGCCTGGTGGAGGAACCCGACCAACTGCTGGAGCAGTTGCGCACCGCACGCTCGGAAGCGCTGGGCGCCTTCGGCAGCGCCGAACTGATCCTGGAGAAGGCCGTGCTGCGCCCGCGCCATGTGGAGATCCAGGTGTTCGGCGACCGCCACGGCAACCTGCTCTACCTCGGCGAACGCGACTGCTCGGTGCAGCGCCGCCACCAGAAGGTCATCGAGGAAGCTCCCTGCCCGGTGCTCGATGCCGACCTGCGTCGCGCCATGGGCGAGGCGGCGGTGAAGGCCGCGGCTTCGGTCAACTACGTGGGCGCCGGCACCGTCGAGTTTCTTCTCGGCGAGGATGGCCGCTTCTACTTCCTGGAGATGAATACCCGCCTGCAGGTCGAACACCCGGTCACCGAACTGGTCACCGGCCAGGACCTGGTGGCCTGGCAGATCCGCGTCGCCGAGGGCCATCCGCTGCCGCTGCGGCAGGAACAGGTGGAACTGCGCGGGCATGCCATCGAGGTCCGCCTCTACGCCGAGGACGCCGGTCGCGGCTTCCTGCCGCAGACCGGCACGGTGCTGCGCTGGGACCCGGAACTGCTGCCCGGCGTACGCATCGACCATGGCCTGGTCGAGGGGCAGGCGGTGACGCCCTTCTACGACCCGATGCTGGCCAAGCTGATCGCCTACGGGGCGACCCGCGACGAAGCCCGGCGCAAGCTGATCCGCGCGCTGGAGCGCTGCGTGCTGCTGGGGGTCGACGGCAACCAGCGGTTCCTCGCCAACCTCCTGGCGCATCCGGACTTCGCCGCCGGCGAGGCGACCACCGCCTTCATCGGCGAACGCTTCGCCGAAGACCCCAGCCTGCAACCGCGCCAGCCGGGCGCCGAGGAACTGGCCCTGGCCGCCGCCCTGCTCTACCAGGCCGGCGCCGAGGCCAGTGCGCACCAGCCCGGCCTGGCCGGCTGGCGCAGCGCCGCCGGGGCACCGTGGAAGATCGTCCTGAAGCACGCCGAACAGCGCCTGGAGATCGGCCTGGACGTCCTCGAAAGCGGTCGCCGGCCGCGACTGCTGGCGCGCCTGGAGCGACGCGAGATCGCCGTGCGCCTGCTCGACTGCGACGGACGCTGGGCCAGCGCCGAACTCGACGACATTCGCCGCCGCCACGCCTACCACCTGGACGGCGGGCGCCTCTGGCTATACGGCCACGGCGGCAACCTCGAACTGCTCGACGTCACCCACGCCGGCGCCAGCGCCCAGGTCGGCGCCAGTTCCGGCACGCTCAAGGCGCCGATGGACGGCGCCATCGTCGAGGTGCTGGTCGGCGAGGGCGAACGGGTCGGCAAGGGCCAACTGCTGCTGGTGCTGGAGGCAATGAAGATGGAACACCCGCTGAAGGCCGGAGTCGACGGCGTGGTCCGCCGCGTCCAGGTCGGCCGTGGCGAGCAGGTGCGCAACCGGCAGGTGCTGGTCGAGGTGGAAGCCGACGCCTGAGACACCCCGCCGCTCATCCGCAACGACAACGACAAGAAAACGGAGACGCCCATGTCACTGCACGGCAAGACCCTGTTCATCACCGGCGCCAGCCGCGGCATCGGCCGGGAGATAGCCCTGCGCGCCGCGCGCGATGGCGCCAACCTGGTGATCGCGGCGAAGAGCGCCGAGCCGCATCCGAAGCTGGAAGGCACCATCTTCAGCGTCGCCGCCGAGGTCGAGGCCGCCGGCGGCCAGGCCCTGCCGCTGCAACTCGACGTGCGCGACGAGCAGGCCGTGGCGGCGGCCATGGCCCGCGCCGCCGAACGCTTCGGCGGGATCGACGCGCTGGTCAACAACGCCGGGGCGATCCGCCTGGTCGGGGTGGAGAAGCTGGAGCCCAAGCGCTTCGACCTGATGTACCAGATCAACACCCGCGCGGTGCTGGTCTGCAGCCAGGCCGCCCTGCCCTACCTGCGCAGGAGCGCCAACGGCCACATCCTCAGCCTGTCGCCGCCGATCAACCTGGCCGGCAGGTGGTTCGCCCAGCACGGCCCCTACACGGTCACCAAGTACGGCATGAGCATGCTTACCCTGGGGATGCACGAGGAGTTCGGGAAATACGCCATCAGCGTCAACGCGCTGTGGCCGAAGACCATGATCGCCACCGCCGCCATCGAGTTCGAGCTGGGCAGCCGTGACGCCTTCCGCCGCGCGCGCACCCCGGCGATCATGGCCGACGCCGCGCACGCCATTCTCACCAGCGAGGGGCGCAGCCTCAGCGGGCGCCTGCTGGTCGACGAGGAATTGCTGCGCGAGCGCGGCCAGAGCGATTTCGAGCAGTACCGCTACGACCCGGAGGGTGGCGCGCTGGTGCCCGACCTGTTCCTCGACTGAGGTCTCCGACGAAAGGCGCGCGGCGCTCTGCGGCGGGCTTCCGGGCTATTTGCCGAAGTGCCCCGGGGCGACCGCGCAACGGTCATAGCCGAGGCGGCGGCTGCGGTCTAGAGTCGCGGGAGCGTCCTACGCCCCGCACAACAACGACAAGCGCGAGAGCCATGACCCACGCCGACCTGATCACTTTCAACCGTTTCGTTGCCCGCCTGCCTGCCACCTTCGGCCGCGTGCCGCGCATGCTGCGCGGCCTGTACTACACCGCGATCCGTAACCGCGAGAAGAGCCTGTCCCTGGGCTGGGCGCTGGAGCGCGCGGCACGCCTGTACCCGGACAACCCGGCGGTGCTCGACGGCCAGCGGCGGATCAGCTACGCCCTGTTCAACGGCTGGGCCAATCGCCTGGCGCGCGCCTTCAAGGCCGAGGGCGTAGGCCACGGCAGCGTGGTCGCGGTGATGCTGGAAAACCGCGTCGAGCTGCTGGCGATCCTCGCCGCCCTGGCCAAGCTCGGCGCCATCGGCGCACTGGTCAACACCACCCAGCGCGGCAAGGTCCTGGTGCACAGCCTGAACCTGGTGAAGCCCGGCCACTTCGTGGTCGGCGAAGAGTTGCGCGAGGTGTTCGAGGAAGTCCGCCAGGAGGTGCTCGGCAACGCCGGCCATTGCTACTGGGTCGACGACGGCGACACCCTCGGCGATCCCGGCTCGCCGCCGATGGGCTGGCGCAACCTGATGCGCCTGGCCCAGGGACAGACCTCGGAGAACCTCGAGGACACCGGCAGGGTGCGGCTCAAGGACTCCTGCTTCTACATCTACACCTCCGGCACCACCGGCCTGCCGAAAGCCTCGATCATGAGCCACGGCAAGTGGATCAAGGCCTACGGCGGCTTCGGCCATTCCGGCCTGGGCCTGGGCCGCGACGACGTGCTCTACCTGACCCTGCCCTGCTACCACAACAACGCCGTGACCGTCTGCTGGAGCGCGGCGCTCGCCGGCGGCGCGGCCATGGCCCTGCGCCGCAAGTTCTCCGCCAGCGGTTTCTGGAAGGACGTGCAACACTACCGGGCGACCTGCTTCGGCTACATCGGCGAGCTCTGCCGCTACCTGCTGAACCAGCCACCGTGCGCCGAGGAACGCGGCAATAGCCTGACCTGCATGATCGGCAACGGCCTGCGCCCGTCGATCTGGGCCGAGTTCAAGCAACGCTTCGAGATCCAGCGGATCACCGAGTTCTACGCTTCCAGCGAAGGCAACATCGGCTTCACCAATGTATTCAATTTCGACAATACGGTGGGCTTCTCCCCAGCCACCTACGCCATCGTCCGCTACGACCTGGAGAACGACCATCCGGTGCGCGACGCCAAGGGCTTCATGGAGAAGGTCGGCAAGGGCGAGGTCGGCCTGCTGATCAGCGAGATCAGTGCGAAGTGGCCGTTCGACGGCTACACCGATCCGGCCAAGAGCGAAGCGGTGATCCTCCGCGACGTGTTCAAGAAGGGCGACGCCTGGTTCAACACCGGCGACCTGATGCGCGACATCGGTTTCAAGCACACCCAGTTCGTCGACCGTCTCGGCGACACCTTCCGCTGGAAGGGCGAGAACGTTTCCACCACCGAGGTGGAAAACGCCCTCGGCGCCTTCGACGGGGTCGAGGATGCGGTGGTCTACGGCGTGGAGATTCCCGGCACCAACGGCCGCTGCGGGATGGCCGCGCTGCGCCTGGCCGATGGCGTCGAACTGGACCGCGACGCTCTCGCCGCGCACCTCGACCGCGAGTTGCCGGCCTATGCCACACCGGTGTTCCTGCGCCTGCTGCGCGAAGTCGAGACCACCGGCACCTTCAAGTACAAGAAGACCGACCTCAAGCGCGACGCCTACGATCCCGCGCGGGTCAGCGACAAACTCTTCGTCAGGTTGCCCGGCAGCGCCGGCTACCAGCCGCTGGACGCGGAGCTGTACCAGGCGTTGCAGGAGCAGCGCTACCGCTTCTGAGCACCGTGGCGGCCTACTGGCGGAACTCGAACTGCAACTCGGCCCCTTCCAGGGGCCGCGACACGCCCAGTTCGCGGTCGCGATAGAGCAACTGGCCGTTGAGGCGGAAGTCGCTGTCGTCCTTTTCCTCGAACATCGGCGGCAACAGCGGCTTGGGCTTATGGGTCTCTTCCGTGCCGGGCGGCGCCATCTTCTGCACCAGTTCCTTCGGCAGGCGCAGGTCCAGCTTGGCGCTCGGCAGCGGCTTGCGTACCTCGGGGTCGAGACGAGCGGTGGAAGCGCGCTTCGCCGGCGCCGGCTTGTCCTTGGCGACCGGCCTGCTGGCCGGCTTCGGCGGCGCAGCCGCAGGCTTCGGCTTGGCCGGCGGCTTGGGTTCGGCAACCTGCTCCGCGGCTGGCGCGACCTTCTTCGAAGCTGTTTTCGGCGCGGCAGGCACGGCAGGCGCTGGCTCCGCTCGTGCAGGCTTCACTGGCTTGGCAGGGGCGCGCTGCTCCTGCGGCGGTGCTTCCGGGGCTTTCTTTTCCGGTGCCTTGGAGCCGTCATCGCAGGCCGCCAGGAAGCAACCGAAAAGAACAACGACGCAAATTCGGCAAAGACGTTTCATAGTCACGCAGGTATGGCCAATTGCGGCAATGCTGACGGCAGACTGCAACCAAGGCAAGGGGTCACTATCGTCATCCTGGCACTCTCTCTGTTGTTCGCCCCATGTCTAACCTGTCATGCGCGGGTAACCGCTTGATGTCAGCCCGCGACGCCGCCGCCGCGTCGCGGGCCATGGTCGTCACGGCCGTTTCCTGGCGCTCGCGGCTATCGTCGCGAGGCGTTCCAGTCGTTCCACCAGGTTCTCTCCGGGGAAACGTTTCTGCAGCTCGGCCAACTGGGTCGCGGCCTGCTCCGTCTTGCCCTGCTCACGCAGGGCAAGGACCGCCCCGAGCGCCTCGTCGAGCACCTCCGGCTTCACCGCAACCGCCTTGCCCCTGGCCTGGGCGACGAAGTCGCCGGCCAGCGCCGCCTGGACCTTCGCCTGCTGCGCGGCCTGGGCCGGCGGTCGGTCGGCCAGGGCAGCCGGAGCCGCCGGCGCGGCCTCGGCCATCAGTTGCGGCGCCTCCCCGGACGATGCGTAGCTGGCCAGCAAGGCCGGGGGCTCCGACATCTCGCCGGACAGCGGAGCCGGCGCCGCCGGCGCGCGCATGGCCCGCTTCGCCGCAGCGGCCCCGGCGACTCCGTCGCGCAGGGGCACATCGCTGAACGCCACTTCGGGGCGGGCCTGGCGCTCGGCGTCGTCCAGCACGTTGTGGCTGACCAGCCCCAGCACCAGCGCCACGCCCAGCAGGCTGGCGAAAGCCGCCTGCCAACGCGGCCTGCGGGAGGCTTCCAGCCAGCGCCGCCACCAGGACCGGGCGGGTTCGACATGCGCCGCCTGGCGTCGCGCGGCGGCGAGGATCGCCTGGTCCAGCGCCGGCGCCGGCTGCTGCGACGCGTGGGCGCGGAAATGCGCCAGCATCTGCTCTTCGGCGACGCTCGCGGAATGCTTCTGTGGGTTCATACCGCCACCTCCTCGGCCAGCAGCCGGCGCAGCTTCTGCACCGCGTAGCGGAAACGGCTCTTCACCGTCTCCAGCGGCGACTGGGTGAGCGTGGCGATCTCGGCCAGTTCCAGTTCGCCGTGGGCGCGCATCAGGAATACCTCGCGCTGTTCCTCGGGCAGGGTCTCCAGCGCGCTCTGCAAGCGCTCGCCGTCGCGGCTCAGGCTGAGCTGCTGCTCGGGGCCGGCGCCCTGGTCGGGTTGCGCGTGCAACTGTTCGTCGTAGCTGTCCTGCAACGGCTGGCGCTGGCCATGCTTGCGCCAATGATCGATCAGGCGGTTGCGGGCGATCTGGTAGAGCCAGGTGCGGAAGCTCGCCCGGCCCTGCGGCTGGCTCTCGCTGCGGATCAGGCTGAGCCAGGTTTCCTGGTAGATCTCGTCGGCCAGTTCGGTCTGTCCGGCCAGGCCGCAGAGAAAACGGTAGAGACCTTGCCGATGGCGCTGGTAGAGCACCTCGAAGGCCGAGCTGTCGCCCTTGCGGTAACGCGCCAGCAGCGTTTCGTCGCTGCCGGCGGCCGTCGTGGCGCTGGTGGAGGCATGCATGCCGCTGGTCGACTCCTGTCCTGTGTCAAAGGCGACCGAGAGCAGGCTCATCGGCCACATCCTTCGCGGCACGCATCGGCGTCGCCACGAAACGCCCGGGCCGTCGCCAGAAGCGCGGCCGGAGCGGCTATCGGTAGACATTTTCCAGCGTCGGACAGTTCGGCGAAAGTGCCGGTCCGGATGGAAGCCGGGAAAAACATCGAGACGACCTCGTCGTGCAGCGGAGATACCCGCTGAGACGAAGCTGTCGGTGGATTCGGGTTAATCCCCGGGAAAATTCTTCGCGGACTGTCGCGGGGCGCCCCTCAGCCAGGGGAGCGCCTCGCGCTCAGGCGGCGATAAGGCCTTCCTGGCAAAGCTGCCCGGCAAGCATGCCGAGGGTCATGATCGCCCGCTCCGCCTCGCGGTTCCAGGGAATCCCGCAGGTCAGCCGCAGGCAGTTGTTGAACTGCTCGGTGTTGCTGAAGATCAGCCCCGGGGCGATGCTGATGCCCTGCTCCAGGGCCCGCACGTGGAGTTCCTTGGTGTTGACCTTGGCCGGCAGGCTGACCCAGAGGATGAAGCCGCCCTTGGGCCGGGTCATCTGCGTACCTTCCGGGAAGTACTGCTGCACCGCCAACTGGTAGGCGGTCATGTTCTTCCGGTACTCCTGGCGGATGTAGCGCAGGTGGCGGTCGTAGCCGCCGTTCTCCAGGTAGGCGGCGACGCCCATCTGGGTCACGGTGCAGGCCGAATGGGTGGTGAAGGTCTGCAAGCGACGGATCTCCTCCTGGTAGCGCTCGGCGATGATCCAGCCGATGCGTACGCCGGGCGAGATGGTCTTGGAGAAACTCGAGCAGTAGATCACCCGGCCGTCGCGGTCGTGGGACTTGAGCGAGCGCGCCTGGCCCTGGTCGAACATCAGTTCGCCGTAGATGTCGTCCTCGACCACCCCGATGTTGTGTTCGGCGGTCAGTTTCAGCAGTTGCTTCTGGCGATCCTCGGGAATCGTCCCGCCGAAGGGATTGCTCAGCCGCGCGGTCAGCACCAAGGCCTTGATCGACCACTGGTTGGCCGCCAGTTGCAGCGCTTCAAGGCTGATCCCGGTGCGCGGGTCGCTGGGGATCTCGATGACCTTCAGGCCCAGCACGTCGGCCAGTTGCAGCAGGCCGTAGTAGCTCGGCGACTCGGTGGCGATCAGGTCGCCGGGACGGGTCAGCACCCGCAGGGCCATGTGGATCGCATCCACGCAGCCGTGGGTGATGGTCACCTGCGACGGGTCGACCACCACGCCGGCGTCGCGCATGCGGATCGCCACCTGCCGCCGCAGCGGCTCGAAACCGGGGCTGAACATGTAGCTGAACGCCCGTGGGCTCTGGAAGCGGGTGACCTTGGCCAGTTGCTGGTGCAAGGCGCGCACCGGCAGGTAGTCCACGTGCGGCACCGCCGCGCCGAGCGGGAATACCCCTTCGCGGCGGGACTCGGCGAGCACCTGGTTGATGATGCTGCTGCGGGTGACCAGGCCGGGACGCTCGACCCGCGCGATATCCGGGGTCGGCGCGGTCAGCGCCGGGGTGCGGTGGACGTAGAAGCCGGATTGCGGACGGGCGCGGATCAGTCCCTGGTCCTCGAGGGTGGCGTAGGCCTGCAGCACGGTGGCGTGGCTGACGTTCAACTGGGTACTGAGCTTGCGCACCGACGGTACCCGCTCGCCCGGCTGGTAGACGCCACGGCGAATGTCCTCGGCCAACTGCTGGGCGATGCGTTGGTAAAGCAGCAGATTGGTCATGGCGGGTTTTCCTCGGCGATTGAACCGAAACAGTAGCTCAATTCGTGAAACTGCTCCAGAACAGTTCGGCCGACAACCAGGCATACAGTCGCAAAACTGTACGGGTCGGTCGCAGAGACGGCGCGTTCGCGAGGAAAAGAAAACCCGGTCGGTCGCCACCGGCCGGGTGCGGGCGGGAAACAGTCCGCCAAGAGCCGCCTGGGGAGCGGCCATAGGGAAAGTCAGAAACGCAACGCGTCCGCCGCCGCGCTCTCGCCGGTCAACGCTTGCCAGGCGAAGGGGCTTGGCGCCAGGCCGAGATCGCCGAACAGGCGGTAGTCCGGGACGGCGGCGGGCTGGCGGGCGGCCGGGGAAAAATCATCGCGGCCGAGGCGGGTGACCAGAACCCGGGCCTGCACCTGCAACGCCACCAGGCTGAGGCTTTCCCGCGCCGTGCAGCCCACCTCGCCGCACGCCACCGGCGAGTCCTCCAGCAGGAGTTCCTGGCGGCGTGCTTCGGCAACCGCGCGGAGTTCGGCGGCGAAGGACGGCTGGCACAGGCTCAGCAACAACGGCAGGACGAAACGGGCAAAGCGGGGCTGGCGGATCATGCGGATTCCTCGGCTGCGGCGGGATGGCTCCCGGGGGCTGGCGAGGATTGTTCCGCAACTGGCGGTCGAGATGTTTCGAACCCGGTCAGGCGAGTTCGTGGAGCCAGTTCATCACGCCCAGGGCGATCAGTTCGGCGTCACTGTTGAGGCCTATCTTGACCATCGCGTTCTTCTTGTGGGTGCTGATGGTCGACACGCTGCGCATGGTCCGCTGGGCGATCTCGCTGACCGTGTCGCCACGCGCCAGGCGCCGGAGGATGTCCACCTCGGTGGGGCTCAGCGGCTTGCCGGTATGCCGCTGCGGGTGCAGGCCGGGGTCGAGGAAGGTCTGTCCGAGCGCCATGCACTCCAGCGCCGCCTTCAACGTCTCCAGCGGGCTGCGCTTGCTGATGTAGGCCGAGGCGCCGCTGCGCAGGACCGCCTTGGCCAGCAACGGCGCGCTGAACACCGAGTAGACCATCACCTTCATTTGCGGGCAGTGCCGGGTCAGCCATTCCACCAGGTGGATACCGTCGCGGCTGCGCTGGCCAGGCAAGCCCAGCTCGGTGATCAGGATGCTTTCCGGCGGCAGGTCGGCCAGGCGCTCCACCAGGCTGTCGCTATCGCCGACCACCGCCAGCACCTGGCGTCCGCACTCCTCGCTGAGGTAGCGCTGCAGCGCCCACTGCATGACCGGGAAGGAATCGGCGATCACCAGCCCCGGCAGGGTTTCGTTCGAACTCATTGCGCCTCTCTACTCGTTATAACGAAATACAAGGTGCTTATGCTGCACGGATTGCTGCTCGAACTAGTTCGATCCCGATGATAGCCCGCTCTTGCGCAAGGTCTGACAGAGAAATCCGGCGCCACCCGGTTCGCCAGGCGAAAAAAGCCCCGGACCCTTTGGGGTACCGGGGCTCCCTGCGGCAGCGCGGGACTCAGCGCGGCGCGCTGAGCTGGCCCTTGTCGTTGGAGAAGACGATCTCCACCCGGCGGTTCTGCGCCCGCCCCCGGTTGGAGGCGTTGTCGGTGACCGGGAAGGCTTCGCCGTAGCCGACCACCTGCATGCGCGCGGGATCCACGCCGAGATCGGCGAGCACGTCGGCCACCGCCTGGGCGCGCTCGCGCGACAGGTCGAGGTTGGCCTGCCTGTCGCCGACGCTGTCGGTATAGCCTTCGATGCGGATCACCCGCCGCGGATTGAGCTGGAGGAACTGCACCAGCTTCAGCGCGGTGCGGTTGGCCGCCGGCTTGAGTTCGGCGCGGTTGAAGTCGAACAGCACGTCGCCAAGGGTGAGCACCAGGCCACGCTCGGTTTCCTCGGTGCTGAGACTGGCGATCTCCTCGCTCAGGCGCTGGCCCTGCTCCTGCACGCTGAGCAGCTTGGCTTCGCGCAGGGCCAGTTGCAGGCGCTCGCGCTCCAGTTGCAGGCGGGTCAGGCGCTCCTGGTTGAGGTTGAGCAAGGCGTGCTGGCGAGCGATCTCGCTGTAGCGCTGGCTCAGGTAGGCATACTGGATCACGTCGCTGCTGCTGCCCCAGTAGCTGGACAGGCGTTCGGCGCGGGCCAGCGATTCGCCGGCGCGGATCACATCCTTGGGCGCCGCGCGGAGCACGTCGGAATCTTCCTTGACCTGGTCGAACTCGCTCTGCGCCTTGGCCAGCGACTGTTCGCTGAGCTTGTGGTCGGCGCAGCCAGCCAGCGCGGCGCAGGCCAGCAGGGTGGCGAAGAGAGTCGCTTTGCCCGGCATCAGTCGGTCTCCCCCAGTTGCTTGCGCAGACGTTTCAGGCTCTTGTCCAGCTCGCCGAGCTGGTCCTTGCTCTTCTGCGTCAGCACCTTGGACTCGGCGAGGCGTGCGTCCAGCTCGGCCTGCTCGGCCAACAGGCGCGCCTTCTTGTAGGACTCCGCGGTCATCGCGATCTGCGCCGCGGCGTACTTGTCCTGGGCCAGTTTCAGCTCGGCCACGTCGTCGGTGGCACCCACCGCCTTGGCCTGCTCCAGCGCCTGTTCGGTCAGGCGCATCTGCTCCAGCGGAGCCGGGTCGTTGCTCGCACAACCGCTCAGGGTCAGCGCGGCGAGGCCTGCGGCCATCATCCATCGAATGCTCACAAGTCACTTTCCTGCGTAGTCGAACTGGCGCCGGAAGCCGGCAATTGCTGGGCTTTCCAGCGTTCGAGATTGTCCTGCAAGAGCGTTACGGGAACGCCGGCAGCCGACAATTCTGTCATCTTTTTCGCCAGTTGTCCGCGCAGCCACGGATCGTTGCAGGCGGAGTTGTGCGACAGCGTCAGGTACAGCCCCTCGCTGCTCAGCACCGGTTCCAGCGCCTCCAGGTCGTCGGCCATGCCCAGCGCCTCGACCTGGGCCTGCCCGGGCAACGCCTGGTAGAGGAGGAACTCGCTGCGCTTGAGCATCAGGTCCTGCAAGCCCTGGGTCAGGCTCGGCACCGGCTTCAGGTCGAGACTAGCCTTGGCGAAGCGGTCGAACTCCTCGCCCAGGCTGCTGCCGGCCAGCACGCTGCCCTTGTGCCCGATCAGGTCGTCGCGGCCGATGAACGGGAACGCGGCGTCCTTGTTCACCCAGACCACCCCGCTGGTCATCAGGAACGGCGGATGCACATAGTCCATGCTGCCGAGCCGTGCCAGGGTCAGGTAGGCCCCGGCGAGCAGGTCGGCGCGACCGCTGGTCACCTCTTCCTGGGCCTTCTCCCAGGAGCCGCTGTAGAGCACGTCGATGCGCACGCCGAGCTCCTTGCCCAGGCGCTGCAACAGGTCGGCATTGGCTCCGATCAGGCGCTTCGGATCCTGCGGGTCGCGCCACAGGTAGGGGGGGTACTCCGGGTTGCCGGTGGCCACCAGGCGCTCGCAGGAGCCGGCCGCCGCGGCCAGCCCCGGAACGAACAGCGCCGCCAGCAGGATGCCGGCCAGGCGGCACGGGGAACAGCGAAAGGACATGGATTCAGGCTCCGCGGTACAGGGATGCGCGCAGCAGTCTGCCACATTTCCGCGCGCGCTCCCGCCCCGCTATTCCGATGGGTACCAGCGCGGCGTGTAGACCCAGGCTTCGCCGTCGGCGCGCGGGAAGCTGCGGGTAGTGGACGAGCCGATGATCACCAGGGTGCGCATGTCCACCTGCTCCGCACGCAGCTCGCCCAGGGTGGTGCGCAGCAGGCGCTCACCGGGCCGCCCGATGTCGCGACCGAGCACCACCAGGGTCTGCGGCGAACGATGGCGGGCGACGATCTCCAGCGCCCGTCCCAGTTGCCAGGGCCGCGCCCGCGAGATCGGATTGTAGAAAGCCATCGCCAGGTCGGCGGCGCCGGCCAGGTCCAGGCGCCGCTCGATCACCTCCCAGGGCTTGAGGTTGTCGGACAGCGACAGCAGGCAGAAATCGTGGCCCAGAGGCGCCCCCGCCCTGGCCGCGGTGGCCAGGGCCGCCGAGACGCCAGGGAAGATCCGCAGCTCGACCGCGTCCCAGGCCGGCTCGCCAGCGCCATGCAGGGCTTCCAGCACCGCGGCGGCCATGGCGAACACGCCGGGGTCGCCGGACGATACCAGCACCACCGCCCTGCCCGTCGCCGCCAGTTCGAAGGCATGCCGGGCGCGCTGCAATTCCTCGCGGTTGTCGCTGCCATGCAGCACCTGTCCGGCGCGGAAGGGTCCGGCCATGTCGACGTAGGTCTGGTAGCCGAGGATGTCCTCGGCCTCGTCCAGTGCCCGCCGCGCCGCAGGCACCATCAGCTCGGCGCAGCCGGGCCCCAGGCCGATCACTGTGAGTCGGCCGCGACGCTGGCCGATGCGGTCCATCGCCAAGGGCGCGGCGGCCACCGCCAGCCGGTCGCCGACCTGCTCGGCGGCGGGCAAGGCCTGGCGCAGGCGCGCAGCGGGATCGGTCTGCGGCAGGAAGCGCAGCGGTACGCCGAGCGCATCGGCGGCGGCCTGCAGGCGCGGATCGGCCATCCGCGCGCTGTCGGCCAGCAAGCCGCCGAGCGCCGCCGCGGCCAGGCCGGCATCGACCAGCGCCTGGCGCACCGCGTCCGCCGCCGCGTCGGCAGGTTCGACCGCCGCCAGCACGCAGCGCGGATGGATCAGCAGTTCCTCGGCCCGCGGCGCGCGCGCCGAGGGCGTCACGTGAATCGCCAGCGCCGCCGCCGGGTCGCGCGGCAAACGGGCCGCGTCGAGCCAGTCGGCGGCACCCTCGACGCGCACCGGCTGGCCACCGAGCAAATCGGCAACGAAGCGCTTGCCCTGCTCCAGGTCGGCCAGGACATAACCGGCGGGCGGGTTGAGCACGCAGGTGCCGAAGCGCAGCTCGCCGCTGGTGGTGATCGCCGGCGCCACGGCCAGCACCTCGCCGATTTCCCGCGCCAGCCGGTTGACCCCGGCCAGCCCGCCGAGCAGCGGCACCACCGCGCTACCGTCCTCGGCCAGGGCCAGCACCGGCGGCTCCGCTCCCTTGCGTTGCAACAACGGCGCCAGGCTGCGAATGACGATGCCGGCGGCGCACAGGGCGACGATCGGGCGGTCGGCGCAATACAGTTCGCGCAGGGTGTCGCCGAAGTCCGTATAGGAACGGTCGGCCTCGACCCGCCCGGCGAGCCCGTGGACCAGCGCCCCGGGATAGAGCGCCTGGACCCGCCGCGCGGTATCCAGCGCGCCCTGGCCGAGGATGACGATGGCCGGAACCTGCTGGGCGTCACTCACCGCCGGCCCCTCCCTGCCACTTGTCGCCGGGAACGACGATCAGCGAGAAGTACGGCGAGGCCATCGGCTCCACCCGTTCCAACGGCACGATCCGCTGGTTGGCCATGGTCGCCCGCTCGACGTACAGCGCGCGGCGCTCGAGGCCAAGCTCGACCAGCACGCGGCGGACCTTGTCGAAATTGCGGCCGAGCTTCATCACCACCGCCGCGTCGGCATCCGCCAGGCGCCGGCGCAACTCCTCCTCGGGCAGCACTCCGGAGAGCACCGAGAGGCTCTGGTTGCGGTACACCAGCGGCGCACCGAGCACCGCCGCGCCGCCGAGCATCGAGCAGACGCCAGGCACCACTTCGCTTTCGTAGCGCGTCGCCAGGCGGTCGTGCAGGTACATGTAGGAACCGTAGAAGAACGGGTCGCCCTCGCAGATCACCGCCACGTCGCGGCCGGCGTCCAGGTGCGCGGCCAGCTGTTCGGCGGCGGTGTCGTAGAAATCGCTGATGATGGTCTCGTAGCACAGCGGCGGTTCCAGCTTCTCGGTGGTCACCGGGTAGACCAGCGGCAGGCGCACCTGGGCCTGGTCCAGGTGCGCCTCGATGATGCCGAAGGCGTTGCCCTTCTTGCCCTTGGCCACGAAATAGCCGACCACCGGCGCCGCGCGCAGCAGGCGCAGGGCCTTGAGGGTGATCAGTTCGGGATCGCCGGGCCCGACGCCCAGGCCCAGCAGGCGGCCCTTCACGACACTCATCATTCGCGCTCCGTGGCCAGGGCGTTCACCGCCGCGGCGGCCATGGCGCTGCCGCCACGGCGACCGCGGACGATCACGTAGGGCACCCCGCGGCTATCGGCGGCGAGCATCTCCTTGGATTCCGCGGCGCCGACGAAGCCGACCGGGAAGCCCAGGATCAGCGCCGGTTTCGGCGCGCCGGCGTCGAGCATTTCCAGCAGGTAGAACAGCGCGGTCGGCGCGTTGCCGATCACCACCACGCTGCCCTCCAGGTGCTCGCGCCAGTGCTCCAGGGCCACCGCCGAGCGGGTATTGCCGAGTTCCGTGGCGAGCGCCGGCACGTCCGCTTCGTTGAGGGTGCAGATCACCCGGTTGGCGGCGGGCAGCCGCGAGCGGGTCACGCCTTCGGCGACCATCCGCGCGTCGCAGAGGATCGCCGCGCCGGCGGCCAGCGCGGCGCGGCCGGCGGCGCCGGCGCCGGGCGAGAAGCGCAGGTCGTCGACCACGTCGACCATGCCGCAGGCGTGGATCACCCTGACCGCGAGCTTTTCAAGGTCGGCCGGGATGCCGGCGAGGTTCGCTTCGGCGCGGATGGTGGCGAACGACTGGCGATAGATCGCCTGGCCATCGCGGATGTAGTCAATCATGCGGATTTTCCGGAAGTGGGCTGGGAAGGCAGGGCCGCCAGGTAGTCGGCGGCCGTGGCGAAAGTCAGGCGGCTGGCCAGCAACTGGCCGAATCCGGGGTGGCATGGGTCGTGCCGGTACAGGTCGTAGAACCCGCCGCTGCGCGCCAGCAGGGTGAGCGGCGCGCGGTGGGCGGCGGCGCAGGACCGTTCGCAGCCGCACAGGTGCAGTTGCGGCAGGTCGCTGCGCGGGCCGAGGCGTTCGGCCAGGCGCAAGGCGTCGCCCTTGGTGTCGGCCAGGCCCCTGGCGCAGGCGCTGGAACCGCTGCAGGCGATCAGCCGCGCCAACGGCGCATCGGGCTCGGTCAGCAGGCCGAGTCCGCGCAGGCCGAGCAGCGCCTGGTCGGCCTCGGCGTGCGCCAGGTTCGGCAGGAGCACGCCTTGCCAGGGGGTCAGGCGCAGGCTGCCGTCGCCATGGCGTTCGACCAGCTCGGCCAGGCCTTCCAGGCAAGCGCTGTCGAGCCGGCCGAGCGGCGCCGCCGCGCCGACCATCACCAGGCCCGGCTGGCGTTGCGGCTGGACGCCGAGATGACTCCACGGACGCCCCGGCGAACGCCGCCAGGCCGCCACCCGCTCGTCACGCCGCAGAGGGAAATCCAGGCGCGCCTGCAAGGCCTCCAGCAAGGGTTCTCCGGCCAGCTCCTGCAACAGGTGGCGCATCCGCGTCTGTTGCGGCTGGGCGCGCTCGAGGAACAGGTCGAGCAACGCCAGCACCAGGGACTCGCCCCGCTCCGCCGGCAACGCCGCCAGGGGGCGGTCGCGGGCCGGGCAGCCGGCGAGTCCGAAGACCAGCGTCGCGGTCGGCGCCGCGGGCATCGGCGAGAGCCAGATGTCATGGGGATGTTCGAGCATCGCCAGGTCTTCGCCGCCGTCCAGCTGGATGGCGAACTTGGCCGACAGCGCGTGGTAGCGGCTGTCCGCCTGGAGCCGCAGCAACAGCCGAGCGGCCAGCGGGCGCACGTCCAGCGACAGGTGCGGATCGAGCCCGGCGGCCGGGCTGAGCATCAGGTTGCGCACGTCGTCGGCGCCGGCCAGGGACCCATGCCGGGGACCGAGGCCGGCGTCCAGCAGGCGGCGGACAAGCCGCTCTTCCTCGCCGCGACGGACGCCGCGCAATTGCAGGTTGGAACGGTTGGTCGTCTCGATCACGCCGCTGGCGCAATCCCGCGCCGCGGCCGCCACGGCGCGTGCCTGGGCGGCGTCCAGGCGGCCGGCGTCGAGCTTGATGCGGCAGATGCCGCCGTCCAGCGCCTGGACGATACGCAGCAGGCCGGGACAGGGCGACGGACGTGGTACGGGCAGGGGCGCCGGGGTCTGGTCGTCGTTCAAAAACGCTACTCGAATCGGCGTCGCGGCGACCGCACCGCTGTCCCCCAGGGACAGACCACGGCATCGGTACACCCCGCCCGATGTTGGCACTCGCGACTGGTTTCGGCGGCAGGTCTCCTGGCTCGCAGCCCGGCGTTCCACCCGGGGGAGGAACCTCCGCTTCGCGCCGCCTTCCCGGTAATCCAGTGGCGAATGGCGCGAATACAGGCTGCATACAGTTGCGGGGGCAGCCACGGCTAGGCCCGGGCTTCGAAAAGACCGTGGCTCCGTGTTCCCTCTTCGGCCCTCGTTGGCCCCGCGCTAACGCGAAAGGGCCGGGCACCGACGAACGCGCTATTATGCCGCCCAGCCCGGGGCCGGGAAAACCCATTCCGTCCGGAAGCCGTCGCGGGCCCTTCACAGACGCATTTCAGGAGTATCGGAACCGTGTCATCGGCAGACTCGACGCCGCCCTGGCTGACCCTGGTGGGCATCGGCGAGGACGGTTATCCCGGCCTCGGCAAGCAGGCCCGGCGTGCCCTGCTGCAAGCCAGCCGGATCGTCGGCGCGGCGCGCCAGCTGGAACTGCTGCCGCCGTGCATCGGCGCCGCCCGCGAAACCTGGCCGACGCCGTTCTCCCTGGAACCATTGCTGGCCCGGCGCGGCCAGCCGACCTGCGTGCTGGCCAGCGGCGACCCGATGCTGTTCGGCGTCGGCGCCAGTCTCGCCCGGCAACTGCCGGCGACCGAACTGCGGGTCCTGCCGGCGCCCTCCTCCCTCTCGCTGGCCGCCGCCCGCCTCGGCTGGGCCCTGCAGGAGGTCGCCTGCCTGTCGCTGGTGGCGCGCCCGCTGGCAGCGCTGCAGGCACAGGTCCACGACGGCCGGCGCCTGCTGGTCCTCAGCAACGACGGCGACAGCCCGGCCGCCATCGCCCGCCTGTTGAACGCCCGTGGCTTCGGCGCCAGTCGCCTGAGCGTGCTGGAACACCTCGGCGGGCCGCTCGAGCGCCGTCTCGACGGCCTCGCCGGCGACTGGTCGCTGCCGCGCGCCGCCGATCTCAACCTGGTGGCGGTGGAATGCCGCGCCGGCGCCGGCGCCGTGCGCCTGCCGCTGACCCCGGGCCTGGCCGACGAAGCCTATCGCCACGACGGCCAGTTGACCAAGCGCGACGTCCGCGCCGTGACCCTGGCGCACCTGGCGCCCTGCCCCGGCGAGCTGCTCTGGGACGTCGGCGCCGGTTGCGGCTCCATCGGCATCGAATGGATGCGCGCGCACCCCAGTTGCCGGGCGATCGCCATCGAAGCCAACGACGAGCGCCAGGAACATATCCGCCACAACCGCGACGCCCTCGGCGTACCGACCCTACACCTGGTCGCCGGCAGCGCCCCGGAGGCGCTGCTGGAACTGCCCGAGCCGGACGCCATCTTCATCGGCGGCGGGGTCACCGCCGAGGGCGTGCTGGAAACCTGCTGGGAGCGCCTGCGGCCCGGCGGCCGCCTGCTCGCCAACGCGGTCACCCTGCAGAGCGAACGGGTGCTGCTCGACTGGCAGCAACGCCTGGGTGGCGACCTCACCCGCCTCGGCGTCGCCCACGCGCGACCGCTGGGCGGTTTCGACACCTGGCGCCAGGCCTTGCCGATCACCCTGCTGGAATTGCGCAAGCCCGCCGCCAGGAAGCCTCCCCGCGATGCGTGAGGAAACCCCCGAGCAGCCCGCGCCGTTGCGCAGCGGCTACACCACCGGCAGTTGCGCCACCGCCACCAGCCTGGCGGCGGCGCGCCTGCTGCTGGGCGGCACGATCAGCGACGCGGTGCAGATCGTCCTGCCCAAGGGCCAGCAGGTGCTGATGCGCCTGGAATTCTGCCGCGCCTGGGAAAACGGCGCGGAAGCCGGCACCCTCAAGGATGCCGGCGACGATCCCGACGTCACCCATGGCGCCCTGGTGTTCGCCCGGGTGCGCCTGAGCGCCGAGCCTGGCGTGCGCTTCCATGCCGGCCCCGGGGTCGGTACGGTGACCCGCCCGGGGCTGACCCTGGCGGTCGGCGAGCCGGCGATCAATCCGGTGCCGCGACAGATGATCGAACGCCACCTCGCCCAGCTCGCCGCCGAACGGGGCTACGCCGGCGGCTTCGAGGTCGCCATCGGCGTGGAGGGCGGCGCCGAGCTGGCGCTGAAGACCATGAACCCGCGCCTGGGCATCCTCGGCGGGCTGTCGATCCTCGGCACCAGCGGCATCGTCCGGCCGTTCTCCTGCTCGGCCTATATCGCCTCGATCCATCAGGGCATCGATGTCGCTCGCGCCAACGGCGTCCGTCACATCGCCGCCTGTACCGGCAACGCCAGCGAGGACGCCATGCGCCGGCGCTATGCGCTGCCGGAGATCGCCCTGATCGAGATGGGCGACTTCGCCGGCGCGGTGCTCAAGCACCTGCGCAGGGCGCCGGTGGAAAAGCTCAGCCTGTGCGGCGGCTTCGGCAAGATCAGCAAGCTCGCCGGCGGCCACCTCGACCTGCACAGCCGCCATTCCAGCATCGACCTGCCGCAATTGGCCGGCTGGGCCGCCGCGCTCGGTGCCAGCACCGCGCTACAGGACAGCATGCGCGCCGCCAACACCAGCCAGCAGGCGCTGGCCCAGGCACACGCCGAAGGCGTGGCCCTGGGCGATGCGGTCTGCGCCCACGCCCTGCGCTTCGCCCGCGGCATCGTGCCCACCGAGGTGGCGCTGGAAGTCTTCGCCATCGACCGCCAGGGCAACCTGGTCGGCCAGGCCTGCGAGGAGCGCCGATGAAGCGCCTGTTGCTGCTCGGCGGGATCGGTGAGGCCCTGGCCCTCGCCCGCCGGCTCGGTCCGGCGCATCTCTACAGCCTCGCCGGGCTGGGCAAGGTGCCCGGCGACCTGGCCTGCCGGGTCCGGGTCGGCGGCTACGGCGGCGCCGAAGGGCTGGCGGCGTTCATCGACGAGCAGGGCTTCGACCTGCTGGTGGACGCCACCCACCCCTACGCCGCACGGATCAGCCAGAACGCCGTGCGCGCCGCGCGACTGGCCGGAGTGCCCTGCTGGGCGCTGCGCCGGCCCGGCTGGCAGGCCGGGCCCGGCGACGACTGGCGCGAGGTAGCCGACTGGCGCGAGCTTATCGCCGCCCTCGCACCCTTCCGCCGTCCGCTGTTCACCCTCGGCCGCGAACCGCTGGAGCATCTCGGCCAGGTCCCGCCGCACCAGCACTGGACCGTGCGCTGCCTGCAAGGCCAGCCGGCCGCGCCGCGCGCCGAGGTGATCGGCGCGCGCGGGCCGTTCAGCCTGGATGGCGAACGGGCGTTGTTCGAGCGCCTCGCCTGCGACGTGCTGGTGAGCAAGAACAGCGGTAGCCAGGCCACCGAGCCGAAGCTCCAGGTGGCGCGGGAAATGGGCCTGCCGGTGCTGGTCCTGGCGCGTCCGGCGCTGCCGCCGGCGGACCGCGAGTTCGCCGACGGCGAGGCGCTGCTGACGGCGATCCGCGATTGGGAAAGCGCCTGAAGCGAACGCCCACCCACTCGCCGCGACCTGTCCCGCCTCCATCTCCGGCGCCGCTCACGCCGCGCTGAGATGCTCGTAGAGAATGGTCGCGCCGACCAGGATCAGCACCACCCCGCCGACCATCTCCGCGCGCTTGCCGGTCACCGCGCCGAGCGCCCGGCCGAGCATGGTGCCGAGGGTGACCATGGTCATGGTGGCCAGGCCGATGGCACCGGCGGCGAGGAAGATGTTGACGTCGACGAAGGCCAGGCCGACGCCCACCGCCAGCGCGTCGATGCTGGTGGCCAGCGCCGTCACCGCGAGAATCCAGAACGAATGCTGGCCGGGCTTTTCCTGTTCCGTCGCATGATCCGCGCGCAGGCCGTTGTGGATCATGTGCAGGCCGAGCAGCACCAGCAGGACGAAGGCGATCCAGTGATCCCAGTCGGCGACGAACTGGCTGGCGGCCTGGCCAAGCAGCCAGCCGACCAGAGGGGTGATGGCCTCGATCACGCCGAAGATTATCCCGGTGCGCAGCGCCTCCGACAGGCGCGGCCGATCCAGGCTGGAGCCCTTGCCGATGGCCGCGGCGAAGGCATCGGTGGACATGGCGAAGGCGAGGAAGATCAGGGAAACGGGATTCACGCGGATACTCCAGCCGGGCATGAGTCAACGACATGACCCCGCGGCCCGGCTTCGGCGCAGGAATGTCGTTGGTCTCACCAATCCGGTTGGATGCGCTGGCCATGGCAGGTTGCCAAGAATGTTGACCAGCGCGCCGTCAACGGGTGACGGCAGGCTACTCCCCAAGGAAGGCCGGCAGCATAGCAGGCCGGCGTGAAGAAAATGTGATGACCCGGGAAGCTGCGCCAGGGCGTGGGGTCCGCGAAGAAAGACTGCACAAGCGAATTGTTATAGTATAACATTTTATTCAATCCAGATCGTTCAAGGCTTGACTGGAAACGGTGCGGATGTTCCCATCCGGCCCGTTCCAGGTGCCTCCTGCCGCCGCGCAGGAGGTGAAACGGGAAGCCGGTGCGTCACTTCGGTGATCAGTCCGGCGCTGCCCCCGCAACGGTAAGCGAGCGAAATCCTCTTCAGGCCACTGTGCTCCAGCATGGGAAGGCGAGGATTTCACGACCCTCGCAAGCCCGGAGACCGGCCTGCAACGCCCTGTTGGCACACCCGCGGTGGGCGGGAGCGAGCCGGTTGTTCGAGGCGCTGTCGCGCCTGCGATTTCCTGCGCGTTCCGTCCTGCCCGGTCATGAGATGGAACGCCCATGCCCCGCTTCAGCCGTTTGCGCACCGAGCCTTTCGCCCTCGGCCTCTCCACCAGCCTGCTGCTGGTACCGCCCGCCCTCGCCGAAACCGAGGAAGCCGCCCTCGCCCTGCCCAGCCAGTTGGTCAGCGTTCGCCAGGATCCCGCCGAACTCGACCACATCGACCTCGCCACTCCGGTCAGTGCCGGTTCGCGCCTGGGCCTCAGCGCCCTGGACACCCCGGCGAGCACCAGCAGCATCAGCGGCGAGGAAGTTCGCCGACGCAACAACCCCAGCGTCCAGGCCGCCGTTACCCGCAGCCCCGGCATCAGCTTCATCGGCACCCCCGGAGATGGCGGTACCGGCCTCTCGGCGCGCGGCTTCAGCGGCCATGCATCGGTGATGCAACTGTTCGACGGCACGCGCCTGTACACCGGCATGGGCACGGTGAACTTCCCCAGCGATCCGTGGATGGTCGAGCGCATCGACGTGATCCGCGGCCCGGCCTCGGTGCTGTACGGCGAAGGCGCCACCGGCGCGGTGATCAACGTGGTGCCGAAGAAGCCTTTCGCCGGCGAGATCCGCAACCACCTGCGCCTCGGCTACGGCTCCTACGACAACCGCCAGTTGGCCCTGGACAGCGGCGGCTCGCTGACCGACAGCCTCAGCTACCGGCTCAACCTGAACCAGCAGCAGAGCCACGGCTGGATCGACCGTGGCGACTCGCGCAACCTGGGCATCAGCGCGGCGCTGCGCTGGCAGGCCAGCGACGATCTGGCCTTCACCCTCGCCCACGACTATGGCGACCAGGAGCCGATGAACGACTTCGGCACCCCGCTGGTCGGCGGCAAGTACCACAAGCGCCTGCGCGAGAAGAACTACAACGTGCGCAACGACGTGCAGCGCTACAACGACCAGTGGACCCGCCTGACCAGCGACTGGAGCCTTTCCGACAGCGTCACCGCGAGCAACCAGTTGTACTACATCAAGGCCCGCCGCCACTGGCGCAACGCCGAAACCTACGAATGGGACGTCCCGCGCGAAGAGCTGTTGCGCAGGGACTACCTGCGCATCAGCCACGAGCAGGAGCAGATCGGCGACCGCCAGACCTTCGCCTTCCAGCACGCCCTGTTCGGCCTCGACAGCCGCACCCTGGTCGGCGCCGAGTACAACCGCATCCGCTTCCGCCTGAGCAACAACTCGCCCTATACCGATGTCGGCGGCGACTACATCGACCCCTGGCATCCCGCGCCCGGCTACTTCGAAAGCCGCTCGCCCTACCGGCCGCACTCGCGCAGCCAGACCCGCACCTTCGCCCTGTTCGCCGAGAACCGCCTGCAGCTCAACGAGCGCCTGTCGCTGGTGACCGGGGTGCGCCGCGACCAGAACCATATCGACCGCGACGACCTGCGCGCCGGCACCCGCAGCGACCGCAGCCTGCAGGGCGGCAACTGGCGCGCCGGGATGGTCTTCGCGCTGACCCCGGAACTGTCGCTGTACGGCCAGTACTCCACCAGCGAGGACGGTGTGAGCAACCTGATCACCCTCAACGCGGCCCAGCAGCAGATGGACCTGACCCACTCGAAGCAGACCGAGGTCGGCCTCAAGCAGCTGTTCCCGGACGGTCGCGGCGAATGGACCCTGGCCGCCTACCATATCGTCAAGAAGAAGCTGCTCAGCGCCAGCCCGCTGCCGCCGCACGACGCGCAGCAGGTCGGCCAGCAGAGTTCGGACGGCCTGGAGGCCAGCCTGGAACTGAACCTGGCCCAGGACTGGCGGCTGTCGGCGAACGCCGCGCTGGTGCGTGCCGAATACGACGACTTCGACGAAACGATCGACGGACAGACCTACTCGCGCAACGGCAACCGCCCCAGGAACGTGCCACGGCGCACCGCCAACCTCTGGCTGGACAAGTCCTTCGCCGAGACCCTGCGCGTCGGCGCCGGGCTGCGCTACGTCGACCGGCGCTACGCCGACGCCGCCAACCAGGCCAGCCTGCCCGGCTACACGGTGGTCGACGCCAACCTGGGCTGGCGGGTACGGCCGGACCTGACCCTCGGCCTTGAGCTGTACAACCTGTTCGACCGCCAGTACGCCCTGGCTGACAACAACAACGGCCAGCAATGGATCATGGGCCAGCCGCGCTCGTTCAACGTCACCGCCGACTTCAGTTTCTGAAGCCGGCGCCGCGGCAATCGTCTCTGCTGAACCACCGGACCTGCGAGTAGCCATGTCGTCCCTTCACCTCGATGCCCTGCACTGGTCGCCCGACGCCTCCACCGAGTTGCTGCGCGGCGTGCATCTGGAAGTCCCGGCCGGCAGTTTCGTCGGCCTGATCGGCCCCAACGGCAGCGGCAAGACCAGCCTGCTGCGCTGCGCCTTCCGCTATGCGCGACCGCAGCGCGGCCGGGTGGTGCTCGACGGCGACGACCTCTGGCGCCAGCCGCCGCGCTGGGCCGCCCGGCGTATCGCGGTGGTGTTGCAGGAGTTCCCCGAGGACTTCGGCCTTGCCGTCGAGGACGTGGTCGCCATGGGCCGCACGCCGCACAAGGGCCTGTTCGACGGCCACGGCGCGGACGACCGCCAGCGGGTCCGCCAGGCGCTGCTCCAGGTCGGTCTCGAAGGGCGTGCCGCGAGCCCCTTCGCCAGCCTCTCCGGTGGCGAGAAGCAGCGCGCCCTGCTGGCTCGCGCGCTGGTTCAGGAGCCGCGCCTGCTGATCCTCGACGAACCGACCAACCACCTCGACCCGCGCTACCAGCTGGAGCTTCTGCGCCTGCTGCGCAGCCTCGGCCTGAGCACCCTGGCGAGCTTCCACGACCTCAACCTGGCGGCGGCCTTCTGCGACCGCCTCTACGTGCTCGACGGCGGCCGCATCGTCGCCCAGGGCACGCCGACCGAGGTGCTCGACGCCGACCTGCTGTGGCGGGTGTTCGGCGTCCGCGCCCTGGTCGACCGCCACCCCCTCGCCGACCACCCGCGCCTGACCTGGATTACCCAAGCATGAAGCACCCGATCCTGCACCACCTGCTGCTCGGCGCCCTGCTCGCCTGCGCCGATGCCGCGCTGGCCGAGCGCTACCCGCTCAGCGTGCGCAGCTGCGAGCGCGAAGTGACGTTCGAGCGCGCGCCGTCGCGCGCGGTCAGCCACGACATCAACCTCACCGAGATGATGGTCGCCCTCGGTCTGCAGACGCGCATGGTCGGCTATACCGGCATCAGCGGCTGGTGGAAGAATGCCGATCCCGGATTGATCGCCGCGCTCAAGCCGCTGCCCGAGCTGGTGGCGCGCTACCCCACGGCGGAAACCCTGCTCGATGTCGACGCCGACTTCTTCTTCGCCGGTTGGGGCTACGGCATGCGCGTCGGCGGCGACCTCACTCCGGCCAGCCTGGAGCCGCTGGGGGTGAAGGTCTACGAGCTGAGCGAATCCTGCGCGCAGATCGGCGAGCCGCGCCGCGCCAGCCTCGACGAGCTGTACCGCGACCTGCGCAACCTGGGACGGATCTTCGACGTCGAACCGCGCGCCGAGCGCCTGGTCGCCAGCCTCCAGGCACGCATCGAGCGCGCCCGCGCCGGCATCCCGGCGAACGCCGAGGCGCCGCGGGTGTTCCTCTACGACAGCGGCGAGGACCGCCCCTTCACCTCTGGCCGCCTGGGCATGCCGCAGGCGCTGATCGAGGCCGCCGGCGGTCGCAGCGTGACCGACGACGTGGCGGCCAGCTGGACCCAGGTCAACTGGGAAAGCGTGGTCGCCCGCGATCCGCAGGTCATCATCATCGTCGACTACGGCGAGACCAGCGCCGCGCAGAAGCAGCGCTTCCTCGAAGAGAACCCGGCGCTGCGCAGCCTGACCGCGATCCGCGAGCGACGCTTCATCGTCCTGCCCTATAACCAGGCCACGCCAGGCATCGGCAACGCCGCGGCGATAGAAACCCTGGTCGCCGGCCTCCACCCTCGGGCGCCACGTCCATGACCCTGTTCCGCAGCCCTCGCGCCTATTGCCTGTTGCTGGGCGGCCTGGTCATGTTGCTCGGCCTGTCCTGCGTGGTCGCCCTCGGCTTCGGTCCGGCGCGACTGGACAGCGGCCTGGTCGGCCGCATCGTCCTCCAGCGCCTGTTCGGCGTGGCGGCGGAGGCCGGTGCCTGGAGCGCCGGCCAGGAGCACATCGTCTGGCTGATCCGCGCCCCGCGGGTACTGCTCGGTGCCTGCGTCGGCGCCGGCCTGGCGCTGGTGGGAGCGGCGCTGCAGGCGGTCACGCGCAATCCGCTGGCCGATCCGCACCTGCTCGGCGCCACCTCCGGCGCGACCCTCGGCGCGGTGTTGGTGGTGCTCTACATCGGCGAGGTGATCGGCCTGCTGACCCTGCCGCTGGCGGCCTTCCTCGGCGCCCTCGGCAGCATGCTGCTGGTGCTCGGCGTGGCCAGTCGCGGCGGCCGCCTGGGCAGCGACCGGCTGTTGCTGGCGGGGGTCGCGGTGTCCTTCGTGCTCCTGGCGCTGGCCAACCTGCTGCTGTTCCTCGGCGACCACCGCGCCGCCTCCTCGGTGCTGTTCTGGATGCTCGGCGGCCTCGGCCTGGCGCGCTGGTCGCTGATCTGGCTGCCGGCGCTGTGCGTGGCCGGCTGCCTGCTGGTGCTGCTCGGGCTGGGCCGTGCGCTGAACGCGCTGATGGCCGGCGAACAGACCGCCGTGACCCTCGGCCTGGACGCCCGCCGCGTACGCCTGTGGGTCTTCATCTGCTGCTCGCTGCTGACCGGCGTGCTGGTCTCGGTGAGCGGCGCCATCGGCTTCGTCGGACTCATGCTGCCGCACGCCGCGCGCCTGCTGGTGGGCGCCGAGCACCGCCGGCTGCTGCCGGTGTGCGCCCTGCTCGGCGCGCTGTTCCTGGTCTGGATGGATGTCGCCGCGCGCACCCTGATCGCCCCCCAGGACCTGCCCATCGGCATCGCCACCGCGGCCATCGGTGGGCTGTTCTTCATTCTCCTGCTACGTCGCCGCAGCTGATCAGAACAGATCCAGCGGGATCTTCAGGTAACGCACCCCGTTGCCTTCCACCGGCGGCAGGTTGCCGCCGCGCATGTTGACCTGGATCGCCGGCAGCATCAGGGTCGGCATGCCGAGGGTGGCATCGCGCTGCTGGCGCATGGCGACGAACGCCTCCTCGTCGACGCCTTCGCGGACGTGCACGTTGTGCCGGCGCTGCTCGCCGACGCTGGTTTCGCAGCGGTGCTCGTCGCGGCCGGGAGCCGTGTAGTCGTGGCACATGAACAGGCGGGTCGCGTCGGGTAGCGCGAACAGGCGCTGGATCGAGCGATACAGCTGGCGCGCGTCGCCGCCGGGAAAATCGCAGCGGGCGGTGCCGTAGTCGGGCATGAACAGGGTATCGCCGACGAAGGCGCTGTCGCCGACCAGGTAGGTCATGCACGCCGGGGTATGCCCCGGGGTATGCAGCGCGCGGCATTCCAGGGCGCCGATGCGGAACGACTCGCCGTCCTCGAACAGGTGCTCGAACTGGCGGCCGTCCACCGGGAACGCCTCGCCGAGGTTGAACAGGCCGGAGAATTTCGCCTGCACCTGGGTGATTCGCGCGCCGATGGCCAGGCACCCGCCCAGTTCGCGCTGCAGGAAGATGGCCGCCGACAGGTGGTCGGCGTGCACGTGGGTCTCCAGCAGCCATTCCACCTGCAGGTCGTGCTGGCGAACATGGGCGATCAGGCGTTCGGCGCTGGCATGGCTGGTGCGCCCGGCGGCCGGGTCGTAGTCGAGCACCGGGTCGACGATGGCGCAGGCGCGGCTGGACGGGTCGCGCACCACGTAGCTGTAGGTGGAGGTGGCCGGGTCGAAGAAGGCAGTGATGTCGGGTTTCAACATGGAGGTTCCTTGCGCGGCGTGCTGACGGCGACCGCGCCATGGCTACGGATCGTCCCACCATAGCCAACCCGGGCCCGGCGTACCAACCCACAGGTTTGTCAGGAAGCTACCGGACCGCCTCAGAGCAGCAGGGCGGCCCAGGCCGATGCCAGCAACAACAGCGCCATGCCTTGGTTGAAGCGTTTCATCAGCGACGGCGAGCGCAGCAGCCGCGCGCTGCCGACGCCGAGCAAGGCCCAACTGGCCAGGCACGGCAGCGAAACCAGGAAGAACAGCAATGCCAGCAGGCCGATCCGCCCGGCCTGTCCGGCGCCTTCCCCGGCGAACAGTGCCAGCGCGGCGAGGGCCATCATCCAGGCCTTGGGATTGACCAGTTGCAACGCCGCGCCGCCGAGCACGCCGAGGCGCCGCGGCGGCTCCGCGCCGTCGATGCCGCCCGCGCTGCGGAACAGGCTCCAGGCCAGGTAGCTGAGCCAGCCGACGCCGAGCCAGGCGAGCCCCTGCTGGAGCAGCGGATGGCGTCGCAGCAACTCGCCCAGGCCGAGCCCGAGCAGCAGGATCAGCGCCGCCACCGCCGCGCAGGCGCCGAGCACGATCGGCCAGGCGGCGGCCAGGCCGTGGCGCTGGCTGTTGCTCAGGACCAGGATGTTGGTCGGTCCGGGGGTGATCGAGGCGACGACGGCGAACAGCAGGAAGGGCACGAGGGATTGCATGGACGGGCTCCTGTGGCGGGGGAGCCTTCATCCTGGCGACGCGCCGGGCCTCAGTCTGGAAGCTGGGTGCACTGCCGGCGGTAGGCCGCCGGGGTCATCCCGTAGGCGCGCCGGAACCAGCGGCCGAGATGGCTCTGGTCGGCGAAACCGAGAGCGCTGGCGAGGTCCGCCGGTTGCCCGCCGACAGCGAGCATCTGCCGCGCCTTGGCCAGGCGCAACTGGACCAGGTAGGCGTAGGGTGGCAAGCCGTAGGCGGCCTTGAATGCACGGTTCAGGCGGAAGCGGTCGGTGCCGCAGGCGCTGGCCAGCTCGTCCAGGCCGATGTCCTCGTAGAAGTGCGCATGCAGGTAGTCGCGGGCTTTCTGCGCCACCAGCGGCAGGCGCGGATCGAATGGCTTCGCCTCGCGCCAGCCGAGGTGCACGCGCAGCCGCTCCAGCACCAGCTCCAGGGCGGTCTGCCGCAGCAGTCGCAGCTCGCGGCCATGCAGGACGCGGAAGGCCTGGGCGATGGCCAGGGTCAGGCGCGGGTCTTCGGTGAGGTTGGCGTGGAAGCCGGGGTCGCGGTCGCTGGGCGCATCGTCGAAGGTCGCCCGCAGTTCGCGCCGCAGCCAGTCCGGCTGCAGGTACAGCATCGAGTAGGTGAAGCCGCCGGCGATCGGCGCGCGACCGTCGTGGATCTCCCCCGGTTCGACCAGGAATACCTGGCCGGCGGTGCTGTCGTGTCGGCGTCGGCGGCAGTTGAATTGCTGCACGCCGATCTCGGTGTAGCCGATCAGGTAGCTGTCGTGCCAGTGCGGATCGTAGGCGTGGCCCTCGAAATGGGCGCGCAGGGTCTCGATCCCGGTCTCGGCGTCGCGGGCCAGGTCGATCCAGTCTCGGCTCCCCATCGTGCGTCAGGTCTTCCCACTCGTTGGTTTCATCGCCGCGACTATAACGCGCCCGTCCCGGGGTTCTAGAAGATTCGTGCAGGCGGCTGCGCTCCTCCGGAGGCGGGAATTGATCGGCGTTTCTGGACAATCTATCCAGGCCGCCGCGATTACTCCGCAAGGCCGCCCTCCCTAGACTGGGTTCTCCACTCACCGCAGGAGAAACACCCCATGGTCGACCACTCCATCAAAGGCAAGACCGTCCTCATCACCGGCGGCGCCAAGAACCTGGGCGGGCTGATCGCCCGTGATCTCGCCGCCCACGGCGCGAAGGCGATCGCCATCCACTACAACAGCGCCGCGAGCAAGGCCGATGCCGACGCCACCGTCGCCGCGCTGCAGGCAGCCGGAGCCAAGGCGGTAGCGCTGCAGGGCGATCTCACCAGCGCCGCGGCCATGGAAAAGCTGTTCGCCGACGCCATCGCCGCGGTGGGCAAGCCGGACATCGCCATCAACACCGTCGGCAAGGTGCTGAAGAAACCCATCACCGAGATCAGCGAGACCGAATACGACGAGATGAGCGCGGTCAATTCCAAGTCTGCGTTCTTCTTCCTGCGCGAAGCCGGCAAGCACGTCAACGATAACGGCAAGATCTGCACCCTGGTGACCTCCCTGCTTGGCGCCTATACCCCGTACTACGCCGCCTATGCCGGCACCAAGGCGCCGGTGGAGCACTTCACCCGTGCCGCTTCCAAGGAGTTCGGCGCGCGCGGCATCTCGGTCACCGCGGTCGGCCCGGGCCCCATGGACACGCCCTTCTTCTACCCCGCCGAAGGTGCCGATGCGGTGGACTACCTGAAGAACGCCGCGGCCTTGTCGCCGTTCTCCAAAACCGGCCTGACCGACATCGACGACGTGGTGCCGTTCATCCGCCACCTGGTCAGCGAAGGCTGGTGGATCACCGGCCAGACCATCCTCATCAACGGCGGCTTCTCGACCAAGTGAGCCACGCAGCGGCCGCCACGGCGGTCGCTGCCTGCCTGCGGAAACCCTTCATGCACGTGACCCTAGTAATCGCCGGCGGCATCGTCCTGCTCGGCCTGTTCCTGCTCTTCGGCAAACTCTGGGATGCCGGGCCGGCGCTCGCTGCCGGCCTGTTCCTGCCGACCTGGCTGGCCGTCGCGCTGGTCAACCTGTGGGTCGGCGTCCAGCACGCCGGCTACGGCTTGCGCGAAGAACTGCCGATCCTGCTGCTGGTCTTCCTGGTCCCGGCGGCACTGGCAGGCGTGGCGATCTGGCTGGCGCCGCGCTAGGCGGCGCTTCAGACGCGGAAACGGCCGACCAGCCGCGCCAGTTCCGAGGACAGCTCGGACAGCCGGCGGCTGGCCCCGGTACCCTGCTCCGAATGTTCCGCCGCCTGGGCGGAAAGCTCGCGCACCTCGCTGATGTTGCGGGCGATTTCGTCGATTACCCGGCTCTGCTCCTCGCAGGCCGAGGCGATCTGCGCGGCGAGGTCGTTGATCCGCCCCACCGCGTCGCCGGTGGCGGCCAGCACGCCGTCGACCCCGGCGGCGCGCTCGACGCTGTCGCGCGCCTTGAGGCTGCCCGACTGCATGGCCCGCACGGCGTTCTGCACCCCGGCCTGGAGGCGCTCGATGCGCGCCTGGATGTCCTTGGTCGAATCCTGGGTACGCGCCGCCAGCGCCCGCACCTCGTCGGCCACCACGGCGAAACCGCGACCCTGCTCGCCAGCCCGCGCGGCTTCGATGGCGGCGTTGAGGGCGAGCAGGTTGGTCTGTTCGGCGATGCCCTTGATCACCGTCAGCACCGCGTCGATGCTGGCGGTTTCCTGGGCCAGTTGCTGGATGCTCTCGGAACTGCTCTCCACTTCCTGCGCCAACTGGCGGATCACCTCGATGGTCGCTTCCACCACGTTGGCGCCCTCGCGCGCCTGCCGGCGGGCGTCATCGGCCACCTGCGCGGCGCTCTGGGCATTGCGCGCCACCTCGTGGACGGCGCTGCTCATCTGCGTCGCGGCGGTGCTGACCTGGTCCACCGATGCGTGCTCGCTGTTGATCAGACGATCGTTGGCGGCGGTCATGCCGGCCAGCGAACCGGCTGAATCGGCGACCTCGCCGGTGACCCGGCCGACCTCGCGGATCAGCGGCTGCAACTTGTCGAGGAAGGCGTTGAAGGCGCTGCCGAGACGGCCGGGTTCGTCGCGCGAAGTGACCTCCAGGCGCACGCGCAGGTCGCCATCGCCGTTGGCGATCTCTTCCAGGCGTTGCAGCAGACGCTGCAACGGACGGGTCACCAGGCCGGGGAACACCAGCACCAGCGACAGGCACACCAGCAGGCCGAACGCCACCAGCGCCACCTGCTGCCAGCGGTGGCGCTCGCCCAGCGCGGAGGACGCCTCGCCGTCAGCGGCCGCGGCCGCCTCTTCCATCTCGTCGAGCTGGTTGATCACCTCGCGCATCGCCCCGAACTGGCGATCGCTGTCACCGTAGCTGAGCTGCGCCGCGGCGCTCGGATCGCTGGCCGCCAGGCTCAGCACCCGCGCCGAGGTCGCGCTCCAGAGGGCATAGCCGCGCTCGAACTCGGCGACCTTGGCCAGTTCCGCCTCGCCCGGCTGCATCGCCGCGTACTGGCGCACCCGATCCAGGGCCTGCTGCAGGTTTTCCGCGTGATCGTTCCTCAGGCCGGCGATCTGCTCGGCGCTCAGGTGGCCCTCGAGCAGGCTGCGCTCGGCGACGAAGGCCTGGTAGAGATCACGGTCGGCGTTGAGCAGCAGGGCGATGCCGGGGAGAAAACGCTTGCCCAGGCGCTGGTTGGATTCGTTCAGCTGGGCGATGCCATGCACGCCGAGCGCGCCCACCAGCAGCAGAAGCACCGCGAGCAGGAGGATCGGCAGGGCGATTTTCCTGCGGAACGACAGGTTAGCGAACCATTGCAGCATGCCGGCATCCTCGCTCGTGGCTTTCCAGGCTATCGGTCGCAGCACGACCGATCTTGAGCGACCGTACGTCCGTGCCAGTAGGAATCAGACTAGCAGGCGCAGGGTTTCGAACAGGCGCCGGTCATCCTTCTTCGCCGAGCGGGCGTGGCGGCGGATCGCCTGCAGCAGGCACTCGACGAAGCATTGCGCCGGATTGCTGAGGGCTCCGCCGCGCCGGGTGATGATGCCCAGCCGTCGTGGCTCGAAGGTTTCCCGCAGCGCCAGCGGCACCACCCGGCCGAGCAACGGCGGGGCGGCGCCTATGATCGCCGGCACCCAGGTGCACATGTCGGCCTGCTCCACCAGGGTCTGCAGGATCGCCACGGAGTGCGCGCGGACGATGCGCCGCTCGTCGATCAAGGCGCCGTGGCGCCAGAACAACTCGCGCATCAGGGCGTCGTGGCCGTCGCCGGTGTAGTTCAACGCCCAGTCCTGTTCCAGCAGCTCGTGGATCGAGCCGCAACCCGCCAGCGGATGCCCCTGGCGGACCAGCACCGCGGTGTCGTAGTCGAGCAGCTTCTCGCAGGCGAACTCCTGGGCCGCCTGGGCGCCGTGCAGCGGGCCGATGGCGAAATCCATGCTGCCGTCGCGAAGCAATGGCTGGGCCACCGCCATCAGGCTTTCGAAAAGCTCCAGGCGCACCTCCGGCATGCGCTCGCGGAACGCCTGCACCGCCTCCGAGAGGAAGGTCAGCGCCACCCAAGGCGTCACCCCGATGCACAGCCGGCCGCTGGCCTGGCCACGCAGGTGGTCGAGTTCGACCTGCGCGTGCTCCAGTTGCTTGAGCACCAGCCGGGCGTGGATCAGCAGCGCCTTGCCGTATTCGGTGAAGGTCAGGCCGCTGGGCGTGCGGACGAACAGCGGCAGATGCTGTTCGGTTTCCAGTTCGCGCAGCGCGCGGGTCACGGCCGCCTGGGAAATCCCCAGGACGCGGGCGGCGGCGCGGATGCCGCCCGCGTCGGCACTGGCGACCAGGGCTTGCAACTGGTGGAGTTTCACGGGCTTACCGAGGTGACAACGAAAGGTTGTCATCATAGCCAAAGCGAGCCTCCCCGCCAGTCCCCCGCTTGCCTACCATCGGCTTCGACAACGCCCCGCCGCCCACCGGTCGGAGCCCTTGAGGAGAACAAGAAGAATGACCGAGCCTGCCGTCCTGCCCGCCATCGCGGCGCTGCGGGAAGAGATGGTTACCTTGCGCCGCCATATCCATGCCCACCCGGAGTTGGGTTTCGAGGAACGGCGAACCGCCGCGCTGGTCGCCGAATGCCTGGAGGCCTGGGGCTACCAGGTCAGCCGTGGGGTGGGTCGCACCGGCGTGGTCGGCACCCTGTGCCGCGGCGAGGGCCCAGCGCTGGGCCTGCGCGCCGACATGGACGCGCTGCCGATCCAGGAAGCCACCGGCCTGCCCTACGCCAGCCAGGTGGACGGCGTGATGCACGCCTGCGGCCACGACGGCCACACCGCGATGCTCCTCGCCGCGGCCAGGCACCTGGTCGAGTCGCCGCACTGGCGCGGCACCCTGCAACTGATCTTCCAGCCTGCCGAAGAGGGCCTCGGCGGTGCCCGCGCGATGCTCGACGACGGGCTGCTGGAGCGCTTCCCCTGCGACGCCATCTTCGCCATGCACAACGTCCCGGGATACCCCGTCGGCCACCTGGGCTTCCATCCCGGCCCCTTCATGGCCTCGGCCGATACCGTGGTCATCCGCGTGATCGGCAGTGGCGGCCACGGCGCGGTGCCGCAGCGCACCGTCGACCCGGTGGTGGTCTGCTCCGCCATCGTGCTGGCCTTGCAGAGCATCGTCTCGCGCAACGTCGACCCGCAGGACACCGCGATCGTCAGCGTCGGCGCGATCCATGCCGGGACGGTCTCCAACGTGATCCCGGCCAGCGCCGAAATGATCCTCAGCGTCCGGGCCCTGACCGCGGAAACCCGTGCCCTGCTGGAGCGCCGCATCGGCGAACTGGCCCGCGGCCAGGCCGCCAGCTTCGGCGCGCGGGCGGAGGTCGACTACCGGCATTGCCATCCGGTGCTGGTCAACCATCCCGGGCAGACCGCGTTCGCCCGCGAGGTGGCCCGCGACTGGCTGGGCGAGGAATGCCTGATCGACGGACTGCGGCCGTTCACCGCCAGCGAGGATTTCGCCTTCATCCTCGAACGCTGTCCCGGCAGCTACCTGGTGATCGGCAATGGCCAGGGCGAGAGCGGCTGCCAGTTGCACAACCCCGGCTACGACTTCAACGACGACTGCCTGGCCGTCGGCGCCAGCTACTGGGTGCGACTGGCCGAGCGCTTCCTGGCCTGAGCCAGGGTTTTCAACGGGCGCGCGGCCTGGCGCGCGCGGATCGACAGAGGACAACCACAATGACAAGAACCCTCGGCAGCATCGCCCTCTCCCTCCTCCTCGCCGCACCGGCCGGCGCCGCCGACTGGACCGGCAAGGTCCTGCGCCTGGGCGTCGACCCGACCTACCCGCCGCTCGAATACAAGCAGCCGGACGGCCGCCTGGCAGGCTTCGGCATCGAGATCGGCGAAGCCCTCTGCGCGGAGCTGCGAGCCCGCTGCGAATGGGTCGAAAGCAACTGGGACGGCATCATCCCGGCGCTGCTGTCGCGCAAGATCGACGCCATCGTCTCGTCGATGACCATCACGCCGAAACGCGCACAGCACATCGCCTTCACCGACCGCGTCTCCAACGCGCCGAGCCGCCTGGTGGTACGCCGTGGCTCGGCGCTCCTGCCCGACGCCGAGAGCCTGCGCGGCAAGCGCGTGGGGGTCGGCCAGGGCTCCAACCAGGAGGCCTACGCCAAGGCCGAATGGGCCGCCAAGGGGGTGCGGGTCGTCTCCTACCAGAACCAGGACCAGGTCTACGCCGACCTCGTCATGGGCCGCCTCGACGCCTCGCTGCAAGGCGCGGTGCAGGCCAGCTACGGCTTCCTCGACAAGCCGGTCGGCAAGGATTTCGAACTGGCCGGAGCGGTGCTGGACGACCCTCGCTACTTCGGGGTCGGCGACGGCATCGGCCTGCGCAAGGAGGACGTGGCGCTGCGCGAGGACCTGAACAAGGCGCTGGCGACGATCCGCGCCAACGGAACCTACGCGCGAATCAACGCCCGCTACTTCGACTTCGACCTCTACGGCACGCCCTGAACGGCGTCCGGCCGCTTTTCACCTCGACCGACAACAACAAGCAATGGAGAGTGAAATGTTCCTCGACGGCTTCGGCCCGCAGATACTCGCCGGCACCCTGGTGACCCTGAAACTGGCGCTGGGCTCCCTGCTCGGCGCCGTGCTCATCGGCCTCCTCGGCGCCAGCGCCAAGCTCGCCGCCAACCGCCCGCTGCGCGCCCTGGCCAGCGGCTATACGACGCTGATCCGCAGCGTCCCCGACCTGGTCATCATGCTGTTGCTGTTCTTCAGCCTGCAGATCCTCCTCAACCGCGTCACCGACGCCCTCGGCATCGGCCAGGTCGACATCGACCCGTTCGCCGCCGGCTGCGTCACCCTGGCGTTCATCTATGGCGCCTACTTCACGGAAACCTTCCGCGGCGCCTTCCAGGCGGTCCCGGCCGGCCAGGTCGAAGCCGCGCAAGCCTACGGCATGGGGCGCTGGCGAGTGTTCCGCCGGGTACTCCTGCCGCAGATGCTGCGCTACGCCCTGCCGGGCATCGGCAACAACTGGCAGGTGCTGGTCAAGTCCACCGCGCTGGTCTCGATCATCGGTCTCGGCGACCTAGTCAAGGCCACCCAGGACGCCGGCAAGGGCACCCTGCAGTTCTTCCACTTCACCCTGGTCTGCGGGCTGATCTACCTGGCCATCACCGCAATCTCCAACGCCGCGCTGCTGTGGCTGGAGCGGCGCAGCTCGCTGGGCGTCAGGAGGCCGCTGCCATGAACGCGGTACTCGACGAATACTGGCAGGCCTACCTGTGGACCGACGGCCTGCAACTGACCGGACTGGCGATGACCCTGTGGCTGCTGATCCTCGCCGTGGCGCTTGGCTTCCTGCTGGCCATCCCGCTGGCAGTGGCGCGGACCTGCGGCAACCCGCTGCTGCGCTACCCGGTCTGGCTCTACACCTACGTGTTCCGCGGCACCCCGCTGTACATCCAGTTGCTGTTCTTCTACACCGGCGTCTACAGCCTGAATGCCATACGCGCCCAGGACTTTCTCAACGCGTTCTTCCGCGACGGCTTCAACTGCACGGTGCTGGCCTTCGTCCTCAACACCTGCGCCTACATGACGGAAATCTTCGCCGGCGCGATCAGGAACACGCCCCACGGCGAAGTGGAAGCGGCGCGCGCCTACGGCATGGGCGGCTTCACCCTCTACCGGCGCATCGTCCTGCCCTCGGCGCTGCGCCGGGCACTGCCGTACTTCAGCAACGAAGTGATCCTGATGCTGCACTCCACCTCGGTGGCGTTCACCGCCACCGTGCCGGACCTGCTCAAGGTGGCCCGCGACGTCAATTCCGCCACCTATGCGCCGTTCCTGTCCTTCGGCATCGCCGGCGCGCTCTACGCCGGCACCGCCTTCCTGCTGATCTGGCTGTTCCGCCGCGGCGAGCTGCGCTGGCTGGCCTACCTCAGACCGCAAACCCACTGACCTCTCCCGGAGACACGCGCATGTACAGCCTGCAGGTCGAAGACATCCACAAGCGCTACGGCAGCCATGAGGTGCTCAGGGGCGTTTCGCTCAGGGCCGGCAAGGGAGACGTGATCAGCATCATCGGCTCCTCCGGCTCGGGCAAGAGCACCTTCCTGCGCTGCGTCAACTTCCTGGAAAAGCCCTGTGCCGGGCGCATCCGCGTCGGCGACGAGGAACTGCGCACCCGTCCCGGCGCCCTGGGCGAGCTGCGCGCCGCCGATCCCCGGCAGTTGCAGAGGATCCGCAGCCGGCTGGCGATGGTCTTCCAGCATTTCAACCTGTGGAGCCACCTGACGGTGCTGGAGAACGTGGTCGAGTGCCCGGTCAACGTCCTGAGAATGAACCGCGACGACGCCGTGGCCCGCGCGCGCCACTACCTGGCCAAGGTCGGCCTGGCGGAGAAGGTCGAACGGCAGTATCCCTGCGAACTCTCCGGCGGCCAGCAACAGCGCGTGGCGATCGCCCGCGCCCTGGCCATGGAGCCGCAGGTGATGCTGTTCGACGAACCGACCTCGGCGCTCGATCCGGAACTGGTCGGCGAAGTGCTGAAAGTCATGCAGCAGTTGGCCGAGGAAGGTCGCACCATGGTCCTGGTCACCCACGAGATGGCGTTCGCCCGCCAGGTTTCCAGCCATGTGATCTTCCTCCACCAGGGCGTGATCGAAGAGCAAGGGACGCCGGACCAGGTGTTCGGCGCGCCGCGCAGCGAGCGCCTGCGCCAGTTCCTCGCCGGCAACCTGAAATGAGCCCGGGACTCAGCGCGACGGCGCGAGGAAACGCACGAAGACCAGCTCCGGATCGCCTTCGTCGAGGTTGTCGATCACCCCGCTCGGCTGGAATCCCTCGCGCTCCAGCAGGCGCCGCATCGGCAGGTTGGAGCGGTTGCGGGAAGTGAACAGGCGGTCGCCGCGACAGTCGTCCCGCGCCTGCCGCAGCAAGGCGCTGGCGATGCCGCGCCGGCGGTAGTCGGGAGCGACCGCCGCATCCTAGACGTTTTCACAGGTCAGGGCACATCGCCGCGGCGCATGATCTATAGTCGCCCGGATCAGCCCCAGAGGATGCCGGACATGCCCCGTTCGATCGTCATCGTCCACGGCTGGAGCGACGATTCGAAGTCGTTCCGCCGCCTCGCCGAGCAGCTGGAAGCCTGGTTCGGCAGCGCGCCGACGCAGATCCGCCTCGCCGACTGGATCTCCCTGCAGGACGACGTCACCTACGCTGACCTCGCCGCCGCCCTGGATCGCGCCTGGACCGCCCAGGGACTGTCGCGGGCACCGCGCACGGTGGACGTGGTGGTGCACAGTACCGGCGCCCTGGTGCTGCGCGACTGGCTGACCCGCCACTTCGACCCCGCCAGCGCGCCGGTCAAGCGCTTCCTGATGCTCGCCCCGGCCAACTTCGGCTCGCCGCTGGCGCACAAGGGACGCTCCTTCATCGGTCGCGTGCTGAAAGGCTGGAACCGCTTCGTCGGGCAGACCGGCACCCAGGTGCTGAAGGGACTGGAGCTGGGCTCGCCGTACTCCTGGCAACTCGCCGAGCGCGACCTGTTCGGCGCCGAGGCCTGGTACGGCGCCGGCCGCCTGCTCGCCACGGTACTGGTGGGCAATGTCGGCTACAGCGGCGTCGAAGCCATCGCCAACGAAGCCGGCGGCGACGGCACGGTGCGGATCGCCACGGCGAACCTCAACGCCTGCCGCCTGAGCCTCGAACTGGATGTCCGCCAGCGCGCCAGGCCCGGCTGGCGCCTGGAAGAATCGCGCGGCGAGATCGCCTTCGCCATCGTCGACGGCGAGAACCACGCCAGCGTGGCGCTGAAGGACCGCGGGCCGAAGAACCCGCGTACCCTGGAGCTGATCCGCGCCGCACTGGAGGTCGAGGACGCCGATTACCGGAGCAGCGGCGCAAGCTTCCCCTGGCAGCGCCGCATCGATCAGCTCGACCCCGGCATCGAGCGCCGCTCGCCGCGCTACCTGAACCTGGTCAGCCACGTCTGCGACGACCTCGACCAGGAGGTGCGCGACTACTTCATCCAGTTCTTCCGCAAGTTGAACAGCGACCGGCGTTTCGAACAGCGCTTCTACGAGCAGGTCATCGCCGACGTCCATCCCTACGAGGACAACCCCGCCTACCGCTCGCTGTACCTGTCGATCGACTCCCTCGACGACCTGCTCGCCGGCTTCGCCGTGGACACCCTGTCGCTCAGCGTGTCGGCCCAGCCGCCGTTCGATCCGCCGCGCCAGCCGGTCGGCTATACCGCGGTGGGCCCCGGCGACAGCGAAGGCCTGGCAATTCCGCTGGCGCAGGTGCCGCGCTTCCTCGCCGCCCACCGCACCCTGCTGCTGCGCATCCGCCTGACGCGCCTGGTGGACAGCGGCGTATTCGTCTTCAGGAACCCCTGAATCGGCGCCCGGCCCCCCCGTTGGGCAGCCACCCAGGCCGGGCGCAGGCGATCACGGTTGGCCTTCGGGCCACTCGACCCGCTGCAATGGCGCGCCGCCGCGCCCGAGGCGATGGACGATGCCGCTGCCCCGGCGCAGATCGACCCGCACCAACCGCCCGCCTTCCTCTCCACGGCCGCTGAGAAGCAGGTTGTGGGCATCCAGGCGGAACAGCCGCTCGGGACGCTCGATGGGCAGCTCCAGGGTCCAGAGCAAGCTGCCGTCGGCAGACACCGAGCTGAGCAGCAGCTCGCTACGCTCGGCCAGGCTGCGCCGGTGCAGCACCAGCCAGTTGCCGTCGACTCGCCAGGGACGGCGCGCCAACCAGGAATCGCCGCCCGGCAGCGCCGAGGCATAGCGACGGTACAACGCCTCCTCGCGCGTCTGCTCGTCGCGCCGGCGACGGTACTCGGCATCCGCCGCCGCATCCAGGTCGGCGACCCGTTCCCGCCAGGCGTCGTGCGCGGCGATCCAGCGTCGCCGTTCCTGGCGGTAGGCGTCGCGCGCCGCGAGGAACGCACGGGTACTGGGAAAACGCTCCACGCGCTCATCGAACTCTTCCGGCGGCTGCGGCTCGGGCGGCAGCGACGGACGCTGGCGCTGCCGCTCGGACGGTCGCTCGAGCAGCCGCTGCGGCTCTTCGGCAGCGGCTGGATCGGGCAGCAGGCCAGCCTGCAGGAAGGCCGCGTCGAGCAGCGGACGCAGTCGATTCTCCGCCGGCGACCGCCAATCCAGGGTGCCCAGTGACAGGCGCTGGCGTCGCGCCCGTTGGTTCGCTGCCGGCAGCGCCTCGCCACGCTCCAGCGCTCGGGCCTCGTGATCGCTGGCGAGGATCAGCAGGCGTCCGTCGGGCAGGCGCGTCAGGCCCGGCGCCTGCCAAGCGATCCCGGCACTCGCCGGCGGCGGCGGGTCGCCCTGGAAATACCGCGCGGCATCGACTTCCGGAGCTTCGCGCAGAGCCAGGCTGTCGCCGTCGAGGAACCAGACGCGGCCGTCCAGCGCGAGCATCAGCAATCCGCCCCGGCCTTCGTCGTAGCGATAGGCGTCCTTCCCCCAGGGCGCCGACTTCAACGGCAGGCCGCCAGTGCGCCGCTCCAGCTCGTCGAACGCCAGCGCAGGGGCGGCGTCGCGCCGGTCGAGTACGTAGAGTTCGTTGCGCAGGAAGAACAGGTAGCGCGACGACTGGCCCAGCAGTTCGCCGGAACCCCAGTCGTCGCCGCGCTCGTTGTCGGCATCCAGGCGCGCGCTCCAGCGCAGGCTGCCGTCCTCCAGGTCGACCACCTGGGCATAGCTGCGGCTGCTGCCATGCACTACGCCGTTGTCCACTTCGTTGGCGCGATAGTCGTCGAGGGTGAACGCCAGGTAGGAATGGCCCTGTTCCTCGAAGACCAGTTGCGGCCCGCTGAACCCGGCCTCGTCGTACTGGCCGAGAATGAAATGGATGGCCACCGGCAAACCGACCAGCAGGCCCAGGCCGAGTACCGCCCAGAGGACGGCGAAAAGCGTCGCTCCCTTCTTCATGCAACTCCCATGCGTCCCGCGATCCTGGGACCGTCCCTCAACTGGCGACGGCATGAACGGCGCATTCTAGGGAGCCGCCGGCCTCGCTTCAAAGGCGGCAAGCGGCCATCAGTGGTCCATGCTCATGGGCTTTTCGCCCCCAGCAGGACGCCGAAACCGACCAGCAGGGCGCCGAAAAACTGGTCGATGCGCCGGCGGAAACGCAGGAGTCGGCCGCGCACCGCCGGGCTCGAGAGAAAGCAGGCGACCAGGCCGAACCAGGCCACGTGGGCGAGCGCGATGAAGGCCCCGTAGCCCAGTTGCGCCGGCAACGCGGTATGCGGATCGATCACCTGCATGAACAGGCTGACCACGAACAGGCAGGTCTTCGGATTGAGCGCATTGGTCAGGAAGCCGCTGCGCAACATCGCCCAGGACGAAACCCCGGCGCCGCCCGCCGCCTCCTCCGCCACCGTGTCCTCTCGCGCCAGCAGCATGCGCAGGCCGAGGAACACCAGGTAGGCGGCGCCCGCCAGCTTCAGCGCGGTGAACAGCGCCAGCGACTCGCGCACCAGCACGCCGACGCCGAGGATGCTGTAGCCGACATGTACCGTCACCCCCGCGCCGATGCCCAGCGCGGTGAGCAGGCCGGCGCGGCGGGAATACAGCAGGCTGTTGCGCGAGACCATGGCGAAATCGGCGCCGGGGCTGATCACCGCAAGCACAGTGATGGTCAGGAAAGCTAGCAACTCTGTCATGCCTGGAAGGCTCCAAGGTAGAATGGACGACACAATCTACCGGTCTCCAGCGCCGAGCGAGAACGATGAATACTGACAATCATGGTGAGGAAAACTCACCATTCAGGCGCCGTCGCCTGCCCTCGCTGAACGCCCTGCGCTGCTTCGAGGCCGCCGCCCGCCTGGAGAACTTTTCCCGTGCCGCCGAGGCCCTGTGCCTGACCCACGGTGCCATCAGCCGCGCCGTGCGGACCCTGGAGGAGGAACTCGGTTGTGCGCTCTTCGAACGCCGCGGCCAGCGGGTTTTCCTCAGCGAGGCCGGCAGGCGCCTGCTCGCCGGCACCGGCCCGGCCCTCGACCTGATCGAGCGCACCGGCGAGGCCCTGCGCGCGGAGGCCGGACCCACCGCGCTGGTGCTGTCCTGCGAACCGACCTTGCTGATGCGCTGGCTGATCCCGCGGATCGCCGGATTCATGCAGGAACAGCCACGACTGTCGATCCAGCTGGTCGCCGGCGGCGGGCCGTTCGCCTTCGGCCGCGGCATCGACCTGGCGATCCGCCGCAACGACTTCCCCTGGCCGCCCGGCAGCCATGCCCACTGGCTGTTCGACGAGCAGGTCGGGCCGGTCTGCCGGGCGAGCGACGTCGAACGGCATTTCCACCTCGATGCAGGACCGCCCGGGCTTCGCGCCGTCGCACCGCGCCTGCACACGGCGACCCGCCCGCAAGCCTGGAACACCTGGACCCGTCTCGCCGGACAGGCGCCGGCGACGACCGAAGGGCAGCGCTTCGAGCACTTCTACCTGAGCCTGCAGGCGGCCGGCGCCGGACTCGGCGTAGCCATCGGCCCCTGGCAACTGGTGCGCGACGATCTGTCCGCCGGCCTGCTGGCGGCGCCGCTGGGATTCCTCGCCGACGGCAGCAGCTATCACCTGCTGACCCCGCGACCGTTGCAGGCCGGAGAGCCTGCCACCCTGCTGCTGGAATGGCTGCGCCGCAGCGCGGCGGCCTGATGCGGCCCGCTCAGGGCCAGGCGCGCAGCGCCCGTTCGACCACCGCCAGCAGGCGCTCGCAAGGCACCCGGTCCTTGGCCTGCACGCTGAGGCCGAACAGCACGGTGGCATAGAAGGTCGCCAACTCCTCCACGTCGGTGTCCGCCGCCAGGTCGCCGTCAGCGATGCCGCGCCGCATGCGCTCACGGAACAGGCGGATCGACTCGCCGCGCTCGGCGCTCAACGCGTCCCGCACCGCCTCGCTTTCCGGGGTTCCGGTCAGCGCCGCGAGCACCACCAGGCAACCGCGCGGGAACTCGTCGGAACAGAAGCGCGCGACGGTCTCGCGGAGCAGCTCGGCCACGCCCTCGCGGGCGCTCGGCGCGCCATCGAGGACATCCCGGCGATAGCGGCCGTGCTGGCCGAGATAGTGGGCCAGGGCTTCGCGGAACAGCCCTTCCTTGCTGCCGAAGGCGGCGTACAGGCTGGGCGGCCTGATTTCCATCGCCTCGGTCAGGGCCGCCAGCGAAGCGCCTTCGTAGCCACGCACCCAGAACACGTCCATGGCTCGCTGCAGGGCGGTGTCCCTGTCGAATGCCCGTGGCCTGCCTCGCGTTGCCATCCTGACCTCCATTATTTGTATCGATCACTATAAATTTACTTGACGAGCGTTGCCGTCGCCATATTATTTAGCGACCGATACAGATATTCAAGCCATCTCCCTGCCGCCTTCGAAAGGAAAAGACCATGTCCAAATTGCTCCTCTCCCCGCTCGCCGTAGGCAACCTGGCCTTGCGCAACCGCATCGTCATGGCGCCGATGACCCGCTCCCGGGCGCAACAGCCGGGCGACGTGCCGACCGCCCTGAACGCTCTCTACTATGCGCAGCGCGCCGGCGCCGGGCTGATCGTCAGCGAGGGCACGCAGATTTCCCGCCTCGGCCAGGGCTACGCCTACACCCCCGGTATCTACAGCGAGGCGCAACTGGCCGGCTGGCGCCAGGTCACCGAGGCGGTGCACGCCGCCGGCGGACTGATCGCCGCGCAGCTCTGGCATGTCGGGCGCATGTCGCATCGCTCGCTGCAGGCCGGCGGCGAGGCGCCGATCGCGCCCTCGCCGATCCAGGCCAAGGCCCAGGTGTTCATCGCCGATGGCCAGGGCGGCGGGTCCATGGCGCCCGCCGACGCGCCGCGGGAAATGACCCTGGAAGACATCCGCCGGGTCCGCGACGAATTCGTCCGCGCCGCACGCAACGCGCTCGACGCCGGCTTCGACCTGGTCGAGCTGCATGGCGCCAATGGCTACCTGATCGACCAGTTCCTCGCCAGCGCCAGCAACCGGCGCAGCGATGCCTATGGCGGTAGCCTGGAGAACCGCGCGCGGTTCCTGCTGGAGATCGTCGACGCGCTGGTCGCCGCGGTCGGTGCCGAGCGCATCGGCCTGCGCCTGTCGCCCTGGGGCACGATCAACGACATGCACGACGACGAGCCGGAAGCGATGACCCTTTACCTTGCCGAAGCCCTGCAGCGACGCGGCATCGCCTACCTGCACCTGGCCGAGTGGGAATGGAGCGGCGGCCCGGCCTACCCGCAAGGCTTCCGCGAGCGCCTGCGCGAACGCTTCCGCGCGCCGCTGATCGTCTGCGGCAACTACGACGCCGAGCGCGCCGAAGCGATACTCCAGGCCGGACTGGCCGACGCGGTGGCGATCGGCCGGCCGTTCATCGCCAACCCCGACCTGGTCGAGCGGATCCGTCTCGGCGCGCCGCTGGCCGAGGCCAACCAGGCGCGGTTCTACGGTGGCGACGCCGCCGGCTACACCGATTACCCGACCCTCGGCCAGTCCGCTACGGCCTGATTCCCTTCCCTCCCATGCATCGTTCCCGGGCGCGGCCACGGCTGCGCTCGCGGAGGAGTCTTGCCGTGCTATTGCCGATCCTCCTGCTGGCCGCCGCCGGCTTCACCATCCTGACCACCGAGTTCGTCATCGTCGGCCTGCTCCCGGCGCTTGCCGCAGACCTCCAGGTCAGCGTCGCCCAGGCCGGCCTGCTGGTCAGCCTGTTCGCCTTCAGCGTCGCCGCCTTCGGTCCGTTCCTCACCGCCGCGCTGGCGGGCGTCGAACGCAAGCGGCTGTTCGTCGCCTGCCTGCTGCTGTTCGCCGCGGCCAATGCGCTGGCCGCCGTGGCCGGCGATATCTGGACGATGGCCGTGGCGCGCTTCGTCCCGGCCCTGGCGCTCCCGGTGTTCTGGGCCATGGCCAGCGAAACCGCCGCGCACCTGGCCGGCCCCTCGCGCGAAGGGCGCGCCGTGGCGCTGGTGTTCTTCGGCATCGTCGCCGCCACCGTGCTCGGCATTCCCATCGGCACGCTGATCGCCGACGCCTGGGGTTGGCGCCTGGCATTCGCCGCACTCGCCGCGCTGGCCCTGGCCAAGGCGCTGCTGCTGGCCGCCTGGCTGCCGCGCATTCCCGGACGGCCGGGCGTCTCGCTGCGCAGCCAGGCGAGCGTGTTGCGCCAACCGCTGGTGCTCGGCCACCTGTTGCTGTCGCTGCTGGTCTTCACCGGCATGTTCACCCCCTACACCTACCTGGCCGACATCCTCCAGCGCCTGGCCGGCTTCAGCGGTTCGCTGGTCGGCTGGACGCTGATGGGCTTCGGCGCGGTAGGCCTGCTCGGCAACTGGCTCGGCGGGCGCCTGGTGGATCGCAGCCCACTGGGCGCAACCCTGCTGTTCGTCCTGCTGATGGCGCTGGGCATGCTCGCCCTGGTGCCGACCCTCGGCAACGCCTGGCTGCTCGCCGCCACCCTGGCGACCTGGGGCGTGGCCCAGGCAGCACTGTTCATCGTCGGCCAGGTGCGGGTGATGAAGTCCGCGCCGCGGGCCCCAGCGTTCGCCGCCTCGCTGAACATCTCCGCCTGCAACGCCGGGATCGGCATCGGCGCCCTCGCCGGCAGCCGGGTGATCGACGGCAGCGGCCTGGCGCCGCTCGGCGAGGTCGGCGCGCTGGTCTGCCTGGCGGCGATGGCCGTGGCCCTGCTGCTGATGCTGGCGCCACGCCAAGCTGCCACCGAGCCGTCCCTCGGCGGCCAAATCCCTCACTGAGCCCACCAAGGAAGCACAACCATGATCCTCGATAGACTCTGCCGCGGCCTCCTGGCCGGCATCGCCCTGACCTTCTCCCTGGGCGGCTTCGCCGCCGAGGAATTCCCCGTCCCGAATGGCTTCGAAAGCGCCTACCGGGAAGTCGACGGCGTGAAGCTGCACTACGTGAAAGGCGGCCAGGGGCCGCTGGTGATGCTGGTACACGGTTTCGGCCAGACCTGGTACGAATGGCACCAACTGATGCCGGAACTGGCCAAGCGCTTCACCGTGATCGCGCCGGACCTGCCCGGCCTCGGCCAGTCCGAGCCGCCGAAGACCGGCTATAGCGGCGAACAGGTCGCCGTCTACCTGCACAAGCTGGCCCGGCAATTCAGCCCGGATCGCCCGTTCGACCTGGTGGCCCACGACATCGGTATCTGGAACACCTACCCGATGGTGGTGAAGAACCAGGCCGACATCGCCCGCCTGGTGTACATGGAAGCGCCGATCCCGGACGCGCGGATCTACCGCTTCCCGGCCTTCACCGCCCAGGGCGAGTCGCTGGTCTGGCACTTCAGTTTCTTCGCCGCCGACGACCGCCTGGCGGAAACCCTGATCGCCGGCAAGGAACGCTTCTTCCTCGAGCACTTCATCAAGTCCCATGCCAGCAACACCGAGGTGTTCAGCGAGCGCCTGCTGGATCTGTACGCCAGGTCGTACGCCAAGCCGCACAGCCTGAACGCCTCGTTCGAGTACTACCGCGCGTTGAACGAGAGCGTGCGGCAGAACGCCGAACTGGCGAAGACCCGCCTGCAGATGCCAACCATGACCCTCGCCGGCGGCGGCCACGGCGGCATGGGCACGTTCCAGCTGGAGCAGATGAAAGCCTATGCGGACGACGTCGAAGGCCATGTCCTGCCCGGCTGCGGCCACTGGCTGCCGGAAGAGTGCGCCGCGCCGATGAATCGCCTGGTGATCGACTTCCTCAGCCGCGGTCGCTGAGTCGTCCCGGTCCGGGCGATCAGAACTGCTCGCCCGGGCAGAACAGGCAGCGCAGCAGCAGGGTCATGAGCACGACAGCGCCGGAAACCAGCAGGTAAGGCAACGGGGAGAACAGGTCGTCCTGGTCCTTGCCATCGTGCTCACTACTCATGCTCTCACCTCGAGAATCGTCATGGCGGAAAAGACGCAGGATATGCACTTGCCGTCCTTGAAAGTGCACGGCGAAGTGTTCGAAGACTATAGAAACGAAGCGATCGAGTTCAATTACATCTGTGTCAGCTTGCTGTCGGCAAAACGTCAGCGGAAAGACAACGGAATATATTTCCCGATAATGCTTGGGGGTCAGCCGCGCCCCGCCCCAGGCTCTGCCGGCGTGGCGCGAGTGCCGGGGCGAAGGAAAAACCAACTTACAATGATCCCGACCCGGAATTATTCCGCCAAGTAGCTTCCGTTTCGGAAAAAAGCGACTCGCAGCACTGTTTCGGTGCAATAACGTCACATTTGAAAGTTTCGATTAAGTTTTCCGTTATCGATTATCCATAAATACGTTTGATCGCTCTCCGGACGTTTCATAGATTGCACGCCTTCACTCTCTGCGAGGCATTCCCGTGACGCATCCAGCGACCGTCTACAGCCTGTCCACCCGCCTGCTGCACTGGAGCATGGCGTTCTGTTTCATCGGCGCGATCGTGCTGGCCTATTTCGTCATCTGGGTGCTCGGCCACGACCACCCGCAGCGCCTGCCGGTACTCAACCTGCACTGGGTGCTGGGCCTGCTGGTCGGCCTGCTGCTGATCCCTCGGATCGTCTCGCGGCTGCGCGGGCCGCGCCTGCCAGCGGTCCCCGGCACGCCGCTGGAGCACCGCCTGGCGCACTACGCGCACCTGTCGCTGTATGCCTTGATGCTGGTGATGCCGCTCACCGGCTACGTCGGCACCCGCCTGCCCACCGACTTCGGCCTGTTCGTGGTACCCAGCTTCAAGGACACCGCGCTGTTCGCCTGGATTTCGCAAACCTGGAACCTGAGCTGGGAGGCGTTCGAGAAGCCCTTCGACGCCGTTCACCGCGCGGTCGGCCTGTGGCTGAGCACCTCGGTGGTGCTGCTCCATGCGCTCGCCGCCGGCTACCACCAGTGGGTCCGCCGCGACGGCACCCTGGAGCGCATGCTCGGCCGTCGCCAGCGCCGCTGAGCGGGGCCCTTCGTCGGCTCTCGCGGCGGCTCGGCGACGATCTGCTATAGAGGTAGGGACACGCAGGGAAAACCTCGCCGCCCCGAGGCTCCTCCGTGGCAACCACAGGCGTCGCGCAGGTAGCCGGGTCGGCCTCCGACAGAGAGGAGCATGCCATGGCCAGCCTGCACTGCCAGCACCGCAGCTACACCATCACCGCCGACGTCGTCGAGCATCCGGGCATTCCCACGCCCTGGGCCGGCGGCTGCCACATCACCGATCCCGAAGGCCACACCAGCAAGCGCATCGCCCTGCCCGTGCGCTTCGCCTTCCTCGCCGACCTGGAAAACGCCCAGCGCGCCTCCATCGCCCACGGCAAATGGCTGGTGGACCAGCGCCTGGACCGCGGCAAGGCGCTGTTCTGAAGCGCACAACGAAAACGGCCCTCGCAAGGAGGGCCGTCGTTCATCGCGGCGCGGCTCAGGCGCTGCCGGCTTCAGCGGTTTCGCTGCGCCGTCGCGGCGGCGCGCCATGGCTGTCGTCGCCGGCCAGCGGCACTTCGTTGCCCTGGGCGTCGTACAGCTTGCCGTCGAGGAAATAGTCGCCTTCGTGCAGGGCGGCGATGTCCTGGTAGCGCAGGGTCCGCTCGCTGGCGGCGACGAACACCGACTGCTGGTCGGAGTTGCCGGCGGTGAAGTGGTTGAACGCCAGGTTGAGCAGGATCGCCATGATCGCCGAGGAACTGATGCCGGAATGGAAGATGGTGGCGAACCAACTGGGGAAGTGATCGTAGAAGGTCGGCGCGGCGATCGGGATCATACCGAAGCCGATCGAAGTGGCGACGATGATCAGGTTCATGTTGTTGCGGTAGTCCACCTTCGACAGGGTGCGGATGCCGCTGGCGGCGACCGTGCCGAACAACACGATGCCGGCGCCGCCGAGCACGGCGGTGGGCACCGCGGCGATCACCCGGCCCATCACCGGCAGCAGGCCGAGGATCACCAGGAACAACCCACCGGTGGCGACCACGTAGCGGCTCTTGATCCCGGTCACCGCCACCAGGCCGACGTTCTGGGCGAAGGCGCTCTGGGTGAAGGAGCCGAAGATCGGCGCCAGCATGCTGGAGAACATGTCCGCGCGCAGGCCGTTGCCCAGGCGCCGCGAGTCGACCTTGGTGTCGATGATCTCGCCTACCGCGAGGATGTCCGCCGAGGTTTCCACCAGGGTCACCATGATCACGATGCACATCGAGATGATCGCGGCGACCTGGAAGGTCGGCATGCCGAAGTGGAACGGCGTGGGAAACGCCACCAGCGGGCCTTCGGTGACCTTGGAGAAGTCGGCCATGCCGAGGAACACCGCGATGACGGTGCCGATGACCATCGCCAGGAGGATCGACAGGCGCGAGATCGAGGCGCTGCCGAGCTTGCTCAGCAGCAGCACGATGACCAGGGTGATCGCCGCCAGGCCGATGTTGGCCATGCTGCCGAAGTCCGGCGCGTGGCTGTTGCCGCCCATCGCCCAGCGCGCGGCGACCGGCATTAGGGTCAGGCCGATGGTGGTGATGACGATGCCGGTCACCAGCGGCGGGAAGAATTTGGTGATGCGCGAGAAGATCGGCGTGATCAGCAACCCGATCAGCGAGGCCGCCATCACCGCGCCGAGCACTGCGGGAATGCCGCCGCTGCCACCGCTGCCGATGATCGCCACCATGGTCGCCACGCCAGCGAAGGACACCCCCTGGACCAGCGGCAACTGACAGCCGAAGAACGGCACGCCGAGGGTTTGCAGCAGGGTCGCCAGGCCGCCGGCGAACAGCGAAGCGGCGATCAGCAGGCCGATGTCGCCGGGCGCGAGGCCAGCGGCCTGGCCGAGGATCAGGGGGACCGCGACGATACCGCCATACATGGTCAGCACATGTTGCAGGCCGTAGGCCATGTTGGCGCCGACACCGAGGTTCTCGTCTTCAGGCCGTGGAACGGGTGGGGTTCCGGAGGACGTCGTTTTCATGGTGCGCTGTTCTCGCTTTTATTGTTGTGCGCACACTGTAGACAATTCGATCCGAAAATATCCAGACAAATGTATACAAAATTTCCGACAAATCTGTGACAGCGCTGGTGCCAGCCACTTCCGCTCGCGCGCTTATCCGCGCGCCAGACGGTTTCCTTCCTGCTGCACCATCCTCCCAGCCCCGACCAACGGCCATGGGCCCGCGCCGAAGGGCATTAACGATAGAAAGCCGCCCTCCATCCCGCCAGCGAGCTATCAGCAATTCTTCCACAAAAAGTTGATGAAATTCACATTTCAGGAATTACGCCAGGACAGCCCGGAAAGCGCTCCTAGTCTGGCAGTCAGGCCGTGCCCGAGGCGGCATTTCGGGCAATAGCGCCATGCCATCAACGGCTTATCGATCATCGCCTCACAAGGAACGGAGTCTCATGAGCAACAAGAACAATCTCAGATACGCACTCGGCGCCCTCGCCCTCTCGGTTTCCGCCGCATCCCTGGCGGCACCTTCGGAAGCGCAACAGTTCACCGAGTTCTGGACGCCCGGCAAACCCAACCCGTCGATCTGCAAATCGCCGTTGCTGGTCAGCACCCCGCTTGGCCTGCCGCGCTGCCTGCAAGCCAGCAACGTGGTCAAGCGCCTGCAGAAGCTGGAGGACATCGCCAGTCTCAACGACGGCAACCGCGCCGCCGCCACGCCGGGCTACCAGGCCTCCGTCGACTACGTGAAGCAGACCCTGCAGAAAGCCGGCTACAAGGTCAGCGTGCAGCCCTTCCCGTTCACCGCCTACTACCCGAAAGGCCCGGGTAGCCTGAGCGCCACCGTGCCGCAGCCGGTCACCTACGAATGGGAGAAGGACTTCACCTACCTGTCGCAGACCGAGGCAGGCGACGTCACCGCCAAGGTGGTCCCGGTGGACCTGTCCCTCGGCGCCGGCAACACCTCCACCAGCGGTTGCGAGGCGGAAGACTTCGCCAACTTCCCGGCCGGCTCGATCGCGCTGATCCAGCGCGGCACCTGCAACTTCGAGCAGAAGGCCGAGAACGCCGCGGCCGCCGGCGCCGCCGGGGTGATCATCTTCAACCAGGGCAACACCGACGACCGCAAGGGCCTGGAGAACGTCACCGTGGGCGAGTCCTACGAGGGCGGCATCCCGGTGATCTTCGCCACCTACGACAACGGCGTGGCCTGGTCGCAGACCCCGGACCTGCAGTTGCACCTGGTGGTCGACGTGGTACGCAAGAAGACCGAGACTTACAACGTGGTCGCCGAGACCCGTCGCGGCAACCCGAACAACGTGGTGATGGTCGGCGCGCACCTCGACTCGGTGTTCGAAGGCCCCGGTATCAACGACAACGGTTCGGGCAGCGCCGCCCAACTGGAGATGGCCGTGCTGCTGGCCAAGGCGCTGCCGGTCAACAAGGTGCGCTTCGCCTGGTGGGGCGCCGAGGAAGCCGGCCTGGTGGGCTCGACCCACTACGTGCAGAACCTCGCCCCGGAAGAGAAGAAGAAGATCAAGGCCTACCTGAACTTCGACATGATCGGCTCGCCGAACTTCGGCAACTTCATCTATGACGGCGACGGTTCCGACTTCGGCCTCCAGGGTCCGCCCGGCTCGGCCGCCATCGAGCGCCTGTTCGAAGCCTACTTCCGCCTGCGCGGCCAGCAATCGGAAGGCACCGAGATCGACTTCCGCTCCGACTACGCCGAGTTCTTCAACAGCGGCATCGCCTTCGGCGGCCTGTTCACCGGCGCCGAGGGCCTGAAGACCGAAGAGCAGGCGCAGAAGTACGGCGGCACCGCCGGCAAGGCCTACGACGAGTGCTACCACAGCAAGTGCGACGGCATCGCCAACATCAACCAGGACGCCCTGGAGATCCACAGCGACGCCATGGCCTTCGTGACCAGTTGGCTGTCGCTGTCGACCAAGGTGGTCGACGACGAGATCGCCGCCGCCGGCCAGAAAGCACAATCGCGGTCGCTGCAGATGCAGAAGAGCGCCAGCCAGATCGAACGCTGGGGTCACGACTTCATCAAGTAACCGCGACTACCCTGCGCCGGGCCGCCGGCGCAGGTTCCCCATCCAGGCCCGGCTCATCCACCGGGCCTTTTTTCATCGGCGCGCGATCACTCCACCGCTTCCAGCAGGGTCGCCACGCCCTGGCCGCCGGCGATGCACTGGGTGGCGATGGCATAGCGCCCGCCGGTGCGCCGCAGCAACGCAGCGGCCTTGCCGGTGATCCGCGCGCCGGTGGCGCCCAGCGGATGACCGATGGCCAGGGCGCCGCCATCCAGGTTGATCCTGTCCATGTCCAGCCCCAGTTCGCGGATGCAGGCGATGGATTGGCTGGCGAAGGCCTCGTTGATCTCCACCAGGTCGATGTCGGCGATGCCCAGCCCGGCCCGTTGCAGAACCTTGCGCGTCGCCTGCACCGGCCCCATGCCCATGATCTCCGGCGCACAACCGGCCACCGCCACCGCCTTGATCCGCGCCAGGATCGCCAGCCCGTGGCGGCGCGCGAATTCCTCGCTGCAGACCAGCAGCGCGGCGCTGCCATCGGTGAGCGGCGACGAGGTGGCGGCGGTGACGCTGCCGCCGAACGCCGGCTTCAACTGGGCCAGGCTCTCCAGGTTGGTACCCGGGCGGATGCAGCCATCCTCGGCGACCCGGCCGGCGGGGGTGTCGATGGCGACGATCTCCTCGCGCAGCAAGCCGGCCTCGCGCGCGGCGACTGCCTTGGCGTGGGAGCGTACGGCCATCTCTTCCTGCTCGACGCGGCTGACGGCGTAGCGCTCGGCGACATTCTCGGCGGTCTGCCCCATGCTCATGTATACCGCCGGATAGTCCTGCAGCAACGCGGGATTGGGCGACAGGTTGAAGCCGCCCATCGGCACCCGCGTCATCGACTCTACCCCGGCGGCGATGAAGGCTTCTCCGGCGCCCAGCAGGACTTGCCCGGCGGCGTAGTGGACGGCGCTCATGGACGAACCGCAGAAACGGTTGAGGGTCGCACCGCCGAGGCTCTGCGGGAAGCCGGCACGGAAACTGGCGATGCGCGCGATGTTCATGCCCTGTTCCGCCTCCGGATAGGCGCAGCCCATGACCACGTCCTCCAGCAGCGCAGGGTCGAGATCGAGTTTCTCCACCAGCCCCTTGAGCACCGCGGCGGCCAGGTCATCCGGGCGGATATCGACCAGCGCGCCTTTCCTGGCGAAGTGGAACGGCGAACGGGCGTAACCGGCGATAACGACTGAAATCGGCGACATGAGGATATCTCCGTGAGATGGATTGGCTGGATCGCAGGAAGATATTACGCGTATAATATTTATTGAATTACAGTCGAAATACAATTTGACCGAAAAAGCCGCAGGACTCGCCGAAACGCCCTCAGACTTCGTTCAATTCACTGATATGCCGATACTCGGCCCCCAGTTCCCGGGCCAGGCGCTCGGCCTTGCCCAGGCGCAACGGGCCGCTTTCGAGGTCGACCAGCAGGCTCGGGCAGGCAGCCTCCGGCAGCGCCGGCCAGTCGCGCAGACGGCCGTCGGTAAGCACCAGCAGACGCTGATGCTCGGCGGGTTTCTGCCGCTGTCGGCGCGCCAGCCAGCCAGCGGCCTGGTGCAGGGCGTCGAGCAGCGGCGTACCGCCGCCGGCGCCCAGCTGGCGCAGCCAGTCCTGCAACTCCCGCGAGGCCTTCTGCCCCTGCCAGAGCCATTGCGCCTGCTGCCCGGTGGCATGCAGCACGGCCAGGCGGATGCGCTGCCGATAAGCCTCCTCGAACAGCGTCGCCAACACTCCCTTGGCCTGGGCCAGGGCGCCGTACCGGCGGGTGCTGGCGGAGGCATCGACGATCACCAGCCAGAGTTCGCCCGGGCGCCGGCTGCGCGGCTGGCGAAGCAGGTCGCGACGCTGTCGGGGACGTCCACGCAGCAGGGTCGGCAACCATTGGATGGCGCCCTCCGCACCCTGGCTCAGGGCGCCGCCAAGTCCGCCGCGCAGGGCTCCGGGTCTGCTCCTGGCATCCGCACCCATGACCGAGCGCGGGCGGATGCTCAGGGCTTTTTTGGCCAGCGCGGCAGCTCGCGGGCGGTCCCCATGGCCACCGGCCGAGCCGGCAATTCGCCCCACTGCCCTTCGCCGTCGCCGGTGCGCTCCGGGAGCGCGACAGGGGCCGCCGCGGGCGGTGGCGGTGGATTGGCCGCCGATGATGGCGGGTTCGACTGGCGACGGCGATGCAGCAGGGCGAAATGTTCCACCGCATCGATGTCCTCCGCCTCGATCCGCTCGCCGCCGCGCCAGGCCGCATGGGCGCGCGCCGCGCGCAGCCAGACCAGGTCGGCGCGCAGGCCATCGACAGCCGCCTCGAAGCAGCGTCGAGCGATGCTGTCCAGCGCCGCATCGTCCAGGGGAATCCGCGCCAGCCGCCGGCGCGCCTCGGCGCAACGGCGGCGCAGGGTGTCCTGCTGGCCTTCCCAGCGTTCGACGAAGGCCTGCGGGTCGGCATCGAAGGCCAGCCGGCGACGGATGATCTCTGCCCGCTCGGCCGGCGGCGGCTGGGTATCGAGACGCACGTTGAGGCCGAAACGGTCGAGCAGTTGCGGGCGCAGTTCGCCCTCTTCCGGGTTCATCGTGCCGATCAGCACGAAACGCGCCGGATGCCGGTGGGAAATGCCATCGCGCTCGACCAGGTTGACGCCGCTGGCGGCGACGTCGAGCAACAAGTCCACCAGGTGGTCCGGCAGCAGGTTCACTTCGTCGACGTAGAGCACGCCGCCGTCGGCCTTGGCCAGCACGCCTGGGGAAAACCGCGCGCGACCTTCGCCGAGGGCGGCGTCCAGGTCGAGGCTGCCGACGATGCGCTCCTCGCTGGCGCCCAGCGGCAGGGTAACGAACACGCCCGCCGGCAGCAGTTCGGCGACGCCCCGCGCCAGGGTCGACTTGGCCATTCCGCGCGGCCCCTCGATCAGTACCCCGCCGATCGCCGGATCGACCGCGGCCAGGCACAGCGCCAGCTTCAGTTCGTCGGCGGCGACCACGGCGGACAGGGGGTAATGCACGGTAGCGCTCATGGGGATTCCTGCGGCGGACGGACGGAAATACGGACCGCCAAGTCTATCAGGCCGGCGGCGCCGGTATCGAACCGTGAAACAGTCGTTGAACCGGCCGCCTCGCTTGCAGTAAGCTCGGGACTCGTTCACGGGAGAAACCCATGCCGCACACCCGCCATCCGCACCTGCATTCCAGTGCCTTGCGCCCTGGCTTGTCGTTGCGCGCGCGTGCGCCGCAGGCACCCCGTGCCGCGTATTTCTTCGGGTATTGGTTTAGCCACTCCGGCGCCTGATACCCCAACGGCGCCCACGGTATACGGGACGCCTACCCTGCACACGCAAACCCCCGGTCGGCTCCCCGACCGGGGGTTTTGTTTTTCCGGCCCGTTTTTCCGGCCCACAAGGCCACAACCACAGACCAACGCACAGGACATCGATCATGACCGCATACCGCTACCGCACTGGCTACCCGCTCAACACCTGGCGATTTAGCGACGGCCGCCAGCCGCTCGCCAACCCACGACATTGCCGAACACCTCGATAGGGCACGACGCGCGCGGGATGCCCGCCGCCAGCCCAGGAAGCCAGACCATGAACTCATCCGTATCCGCACTGACCACCCTTTCGCCGAACGTCCAGGCCGTCGCCCTGCCCAGCGCCACCGCCCGTACCGCCCTGGAACGCCTGCCCAGCCCGCTCGAACTCAAGGCCCGCCAGCCGTTGCCGCTGGAGCTGGCCAGCCAGGTCGCCGCCAGCCGCGACGCCATCCGCGCCATCCTCGACGGCGACGACCCGCGCCTGCTGGTGGTAGTCGGACCCTGTTCGATCCACGATCCCCGCTCCGCCCTCGAATACGCCGAACGCCTCGCGGCGCTGAGCGACGAACTCGACGGCCAGTTGCTCCTGGTGATGCGCGCCTACGTGGAAAAGCCACGCACCACGGTGGGCTGGAAGGGCCTCGCCTACGACCCGCATCTGGATGGCAGCGACGACATGGCCGCCGGCCTGGCGCTGTCCCGGCAACTGATGCTGGACATGCTGCGCCTCGGCCTGCCGCTGGCCACCGAACTCCTGCAACCTCTGGCCGCCGGCTACTTCGACGACCTGCTGAGCTGGGCGGCGATCGGCGCGCGCACCAGCGAATCGCAGATCCACCGCGAGCTGGTCAGCGGCCTCGGCCTGCCGGTGGGCTTCAAGAACGGCACCGACGGCGGCGTCGGCATCGCCTGCGACGCGATCCGTTCGGCGGCCCACGGCCACCGCCATTTCGGCCTCGACCCGCACGGTCACCCGGCGCTGATCGAGACCCGCGGCAATCCGGACACCCATGTGGTGCTGCGCGGCGGCCGCCACGGTTCGAACTACGGCCCCGAGCAGGTGCAGGCCGTGCGCCAGGCCCTGGAAAGCCAGGGCATCGCCACGCGGATGATGGTCGATTGCAGTCACGCCAACAGCGGCAAGAACCCGCTGAACCAGCCCGGCGTCCTCGCCAGCGTGCTGGACCAGCGCCTGGCCGGCGCCAGCGACCTGGTCGGGGTAATGCTGGAAAGCCACCTGTTCGACGGTTGCCAGGCGCTTGGCGGCGAACTGCGCTACGGCGTCTCGATCACCGACGGCTGCCTCGGCTGGGAAGGCACCGAGCGGATTCTCCGCGACGCCGCCCGGCGGCTCGCCGAGCGGCGCTGAAAGCGGCGCGAGCGGCCATGCCGCTCCGCTATTCCTCTTCGACGTCCAGCAGCAGGTTCTCCAGGGCCTCGCGATAGGCCCCCGGCTCCTGCCAGAGCCCGCGCCGCTGCGCCTCCACCAGGCGCTCGGCCATGTCGCGCAGGGCCTGCGGATTGTGCTGGCGGACGAACTCGCGGGTCTCCGCATCGAGCAGGTAGGCGTCGGCCAGCAGCGCGTACTGGTGGTCGTCGATCAACTCGCTGGTGGCATCGAAGGCGCACAGGTAGTCCACCGTCGCCGCCAGTTCGAAGGCGCCCTTGTAGCCGTGGCGCTTCATCCCGGCGATCCACTTCGGATTCACCGCCCGCGCCCGCACCACCCGGTTGAGCTCTTCCTTGAGCGTGCGGATGCGCGGGTTGTCCGGCTGGCTGTGGTCGCCGTGGTAACTGGCCACCGGCGCGCCGCGCAGGGTTTCCACCGCCGCCAGCATGCCGCCCTGGAACTGGTAGTAGTCGTTGGAATCGAGCAGGTCGTGCTCGCGGTTGTCCTGGTTGTGCAGCACCGCCTGCAGGCGTTCCAGGCGCTGGGCGAAGCGTTCCCGCGCCGGCGTGCCGTCGTCGGCGGCACCGTAGGCGTAGCCGCCCCAGTTCAGGTAGACCTCGGCAAGGTCGGCGCGGGTCTCCCACAGCCGCTCTTCGATTGCGCCCTGCACGCCGGCGCCGTAGGCACCCGGCTTGGCGCCGAAGATCCGCCAGCCGGCCTGCCGGCGCGCCTCCGCCGGCGCCGTGCCCTGCGCCTCGAGGCGCTGGCGCTCCAGGCGTACGCGAGCGGCCAGCGGGTTCAGCTCCTCCGCCTCGTCCAGCTCGGCGACCGCCTGCACCGCCGCATCGAACAGGCGGATCAGGTTGGCGAAGGCGTCGCGGAAGAACCCGGAGACCCGCAGCGTCACGTCGACCCGCGGGCGGTCCAGCAGGGAGACCGGGAGGATCTCGAAATCGGCGACGCGCTGGCTGCCGGCCTGCCAGACCGGTCGCACGCCGAGCAGGGCCAGGGCCTGGGCGATGTCGTCGCCGCCGGTGCGCATGGTCGCCGTGCCCCACACCGAGAGGCCGAGCTGGCGCAGGTGATCGCCATGTTCCTGCAGGTGACGCTCGAGCAGCAGGTTGGCCGACTGGAAGCCGATGCGCCAGGCGGTCGGGGTCGGCAGGTTGCGCACGTCCACCGAGAAGAAGTTGCGTCCGGTGGGCAGCACGTCGAGTCGCCCGCGACTCGGCGCGCCGCTCGGACCGGCCGGTACGAAGCGCCCTTCGAGGGCTGCCAGCAGCCCGTCGATCTCGGCCCCGCCACAGGCGTCCAGGGTCGGTGCCACCTGTTCGCACAAGCCGCGCAACACCTCGCCGCTGGCACGCCAGGTGGCAGGCGGCGATTCGCCGCCCAGGCAGCGTTCTATCCAGTGCAACGCCAGCAATTCCAGGCGTTCGCGGGTATCCCCGAGAGTACGCCAGGGCTCCCCGCCCCGCTCTTCCAGGCAGGCCGGCCGCGCGCCCTGCCAGGCCTCGCCCATGTCGCAGGCCAGCGGATCGAAGCCCAGGCCAAGGTCGTCCGCCAGGCTCTTCAGCAACCCGGCGTTGGCGCCCTTGCCATCGCCGCGCGGAACCCGCAGCAGCGCCAGCAGGGTATCCAGGCGCAATCGCCCGCTCGGCGACTCGCCGAACACATGCAGGCCGTCGCGGATCTGCGACTCCTTCAGGTCGCAGAGATAGGCGTCCAGCTGCGGCAGCCAGCTGTCCGGATCGTCGCTGAGCTGCAAGCCGATCTCGCGGTCGAGACGGTTGTCGCGCAGGAGGACGAGAATCTCGCCGCGCAACTGTTCGGCGCGGCGTGGGTCGAGCAGCGAGGCATCGTAGAACTCGTCGGCCAGGCGCTCCAGGTCGCGCAGCGGGCCGTAGCTCTCGGCGCGGGTCAGCGGCGGCATCAGGTGGTCGATGATCACCGCCTGGGTGCGGCGCTTGGCCTGGGCGCCCTCCCCCGGATCGTTGACGATGAACGGATAGATGTTCGGCAGCGGACCGAGCAACGCGTCCGGCCAGCATTCGGCGGACAGGCCGACTCCCTTGCCCGGCAGCCATTCCAGGTTACCGTGCTTGCCGACGTGCAGCAGGGCATCGGCGCGGTAGGCGTGGCGCAGCCAGAAGTAGAACGCCAGGTAGCCGTGCGGCGGCACCAGGTCGGGATCGTGGTAGACCGCCGCCGGATCGAGCTGATAGCCGCGCGCCGGCTGGATGCCGACGAAGGTCAGGCCATAGCGCAGGCCGGCGACCATCATCCGTCCGTCGCGGAACATCGGGTCCTGTTGCGGCTCGCCCCAGCGCGCCAGCACCGCCTGGCGATTGCGCTCCGGCAGGCGTGCGAAGCAGGCCAGGTAGTCGTCCAGCGCCAGGCTCTGGGCGCAGGGCCGTAGGTCGAGATGCTCCAGGTCGTTGCTGACGCCGCCGAGCAACTGGCGGATCAGCTCGGTTCCGCTGGCGGGCAGTCCGTCGACCGGATAGCCCTGCTGGCGCAGGGCACGAAGGATGTTCAGCGCCGCCGCCGGGGTGTCCAGGCCGACGCCGTTGCCGATCCGGCCATCGCGGGTCGGGTAGTTGGCCAGCACCAGCGCCACCCGTTTTTCCGCGTTTGGCTTGCGCGCCAGCTCGGCCCAGCGCCGCGCCAGTTCGGCGACGAAATCCATGCGCTCGTCGTCGGCGAGATAGCAGACCACGTCGCTCTCGCTGCGTTCGCTGCGCCAGGCCAGGCCCTTGAAACTGATCGGCCGGGTGACGATGCGCCCGTCCAGCTCCGGCAGCGCCACGTGCATGGCCAGGTCGCGCGGCCCCAGGCCTTGCGGGTTGTCCAGCCAGAGCGGGCGGTTGTCCAGCGAGCAGATCGCCTGCAATACCGGCACGTCGCGACGGAACGGACGCAACTCGGGCGCCTCCGGATTGGACTGGGCGAAACCGGTGGTATTGACGATCAGCGCGGCGTCGCTGCGCTCCAGCCAGTCTTCCACCTGCGCCAGGCAGGCGCTTTCCTTGAGGCTGGCCAGCGCGATCGGCAACGGGTTGAGCCCCTGCGCCGCGAGGCGTTCGCAGAAGCGTGCGATGAAGGCGGTGTTGGCTGCCTGCAGGTGGGTGCGATAGAACAGCAACGCGACCACCGGACGCCCGGCCTGCCAGTCGGCACGCCAGTGTTCCAGGGTCGCCTCGGCATGCCGTGGATGGAACAGTGCCACCCGCGGCAGCGCCTGCGGTTCGCGCCAGGCGTAGCCGCGGCCGAGGCACTGGCTGGCCAGGCAGCGGTAGAACTGCCCGGCGTTCTCCAGGCCGCCCTGGCGCAAGTATTGCCAGAAGCGCTCGGCCTGCTCCGCCGGCAGGTTGCCGAGGGCGCTCAGCTCCGGGTCGGGGCGGTCGTCGCCGGGCACCGGGATCAGCAGCGCGCCGCGCTCGGCCAGCGCCACCAGTTGCTCCACGCCGTAGCGCCAGTAGCCGATGCCGCCGTGCAGCGAAAGCAGGATCACCCGCGCGTGCCGCAGCACTTCCTCGACGTAGAGGTCCACCGAGGCGTGGTTCTGCAACTGCATGGGGTTGGCCAGGCGCAGGCTCGGGTAGTCGTCCGGCAGCGCACGGGCGGCCTCGGCCAGCAATGCGAGGTGCGAATCGCCGCTGCAGAGGATCACCAGCTCGGCGGGAGTCTGGGCCAGGTGGGCGATGCCGTCGTCGGGAACGAAGCCGCCGGGTTGGGTGCGCAACAGGTGCATGGACGTTCTACCGGTAGGACGCAAGAAGCTGGGGCCGGCGAATCGCCATCGCCGGCCCCGGCCGGGGATCACGGATCAGGCAAGCGCTGTGCGCAGCTGGTTGGCAATGGCGGCCTGGTCCAGCTCCTGGCCGATCACCACCAGCCGGGTGCTGCGGACTTCGTCGGCCAGCCACTTGCGGTCGAAATGCCTGTCGAAGCGCTTGCCGACGCCCTGTACCAACAGGCGCATGGGCTTGCCCGGAATGGCGGCGAAACCCTTGATGCGAAGTATGTCGTGACGCTCCACCAGCTCGCCGAGGGCCTCGAGCAGCGCAGCTTCCTCCACCTCGGGGAGATCGACGTGGAAGGAGTCGAACTCGTCGTGGTCGTGGTCCTCGTGGCCTTCGTGGTCGTGGTGGGTCGGCCGGCCGTCGATGTGCAGCTCGGCCTCGGCGTTGAGTCCCAGCAAGACCGGCAGCGGCAGCTCGCCCCGGCTCGCCTCGACGATCTTCACCGCCGCCGGCAGCTCCCCGGCGATCTCCGCGCGGACCCGCGCCAGGGCCTCGGCGTCGAGCTGGTCGGCCTTGTTCAGGATCACCAGGTCGGCACTGGCCAACTGGTCCTCGAACAGTTCGTGCAGCGGCGATTCATGGTCGAGGTTGGGGTCCTGGCGGCGTTGCTGGTCCACCTGCTCGGGATGGGCGGCGAAGGTACCGGCCGCCACCGCCGGGCTGTCGACCACGGTGATCACCGCGTCGACCGTGCAGGCGTTGCGGATTTCCGGCCACTGGAAAGCCTGCACCAGCGGCTTGGGCAGGGCCAGGCCGCTGGTCTCGATGAGGATCTGGTCAAGGTCGCCGCGGCGCGCCACCAGCTCGCGCATCACCGGGAAGAACTCTTCCTGCACGGTGCAGCACAGGCAACCGTTGGCCAGCTCGAAAACGCGGCCCTGCGCCTCTTCTTCGCTGCAGCCGATGGAACATTGCTTGAGGATCTCGCCGTCGATGCCGAGTTCGCCGAACTCGTTGACGATCACCGCGATGCGCCGGCCTTCGGCGTTGTCCAGCATGTGCCGGAGCAAGGTGGTCTTGCCGGCGCCGAGGAAGCCGGTGACGATGGTGACGGGGAGTTTCGCCAGGGTTTTCATGGGCAGCCCTTGTTCAGCTCGGCGGGCATGCGGACGAGTGGCGCGGACGCAGGGGCCGCGCAACGGATTCGCCACCGGATCACCCCGCCCGGTTGTATGGAAGTCTTGTCCCCGGGCATCGCGCCACGGGATCGACGAGGCAGGTCTCCTGGCTCACGGTCTGGCGTCTCCGCCGGTTCCCCGCCTTCCCGCGTCACGCAGTGGCATTGGGGAACGATCGCCGTTCACAGTTGCGGGGGCAGCCGCGGCATCGACCGCGTTCCCTCTTAGCCCCGCCGTCGCCGGCGAGGAACCTCGAACCGGCAAGGCTACGCAGTGCGCGGGCCAGGGTCAATCGGGCCGGTTGACGCCCGGCGGTCCTTCATGCTGTCCTAGGCGGGTTGTCCCAGGTGTCTCGTGCCGGCGCGCACGAGGTGAAACGGGAAGCCGGTGACGCTCTCCGAGCCAGTCCGGCGCTGCCCCCGCAACGGTAAGCGCATCGCGCGCGAGCCCGGAGACCGGCCTGGAACCTTTCGTTTGATTCACCCGCGGTGGGCGGGCGCAAGCGTGAAGCGGGCCGTCCGGGCCTGTTCCTCGTGCGTACTCCTCTGCCACGCCCATGCCAATCCAGAGGGAACGCACCATGTCCAGCAGCACCCTGGCGCACGCCAGCTCCACCACCTCCCTGTCGAAGCGACTGAGCCTGGCCATCGGCGCCGGCCTGCTCGGCGCGCTGCTGGTCTATTTCGCCGGTTTCTCGCACATCGACGCGGTACACAACGCCGCCCACGATACCCGGCACAGCTCCGGCTTCCCCTGCCACTGAGTCGCGAGGGAACCAGGATGATCAAGCGCATCGCCCAGACCGCCGGCTTCGCCGGCCTGCTCGCCGCCCTGCTGCTGACCCTGCTGCAGATTCTCTGGGTCACCCCGCTGATCCTCGAGGCGGAGACCTACGAGAAGAGCGAGCCGGTCGCGGCCCAGCCCCACGAACACGCCCCCGGCGTCGCCGCCCATGTCCACGACGAGGAGGCCTGGGAGCCGGAGGACGGCTGGCAGCGTACCCTCTCCACCACCGGCGGCAACCTGGTGGTGGCGGTCGGCTTCGCCCTGATGCTCGCCGGCCTCTTCACCCTGCGCGCGCCGGGCCAGACCTGGCAGGGCCTGCTCTGGGGCCTGGCCGGCTACGCGGTGTTCTGCCTGGCGCCGTCGCTGGGCCTGCCGCCGGAGCTGCCGGGTACCGCCGCGGCCGACCTGGTGCAACGCCAGTACTGGTGGATCGCCACCGCCGCCGCCACCGCGGTGGGCCTGGCCCTGCTGGTGTTCGGCGGCAACTGGCCGCTGAAGCTGGTCGGCGCCGTCCTGCTGGCGCTGCCGCACCTGTTCGGCGCGCCGCAGCCCGAGGTCCATGCCAGCCTGGCGCCGGAAGCCCTGGCCCAGCGTTTCGTGGTCGCCTCGCTGGTCAGCAATGCGCTGTTCTGGGCCGCCCTCGGCCTGGCCGCTGCCTGGCTGTTCCGGCGCAACCGGGGCGGCGTCGACGCCTGACCGCCTGCCACCCGCGACCCTTGCCGGTCGCGGGTCCATAGTGCCTCTCCTTCCATTTCCTCCGGTGCGCGCATGCCCCTGCCCATCCCCAGCCTGCTGATCGCCGGCATCGGCTGCCGCCGAGGCTGTAGCGCCGAGCATCTGCGCGCGCTGCTGGAGCGAACGCTGGGCGAATACGGGCGCAGCCTGGCCGAGCTGGACGCCCTCACCAGCATCGACGGCAAACGCGACGAACCCGGCCTGCGGCAACTGGCCACGCTGCTCGAACGCCCCGTGCATTTCCTCGCACCCGCCGTCCTGCACGACTACGAGCCGCGCCTGCTCAGCCCCTCCGCCGTCGCGCTGCGCGAAACCGGCTGCTCCAGCGTCGCCGAGGCCGCCGCCCTGGCCCTGGCCGAACGCCTGGGTGGCGGTCGCGCCGATCTGCTCGGGGCGAAACGCAGCGACGATCGGGCGAGCATCGCCCTGGCACGTCTTCTCACCGAACGAGAACTCCCATGACCGTCTATTTCATCGGCGCCGGTCCCGGCGACCCCGACCTGATCACCGTCAAGGGGCAGCGCCTGATCCGCCAGTGCCCGGTGATCCTCTACGCCGGCTCGCTGGTTCCGCAAGCGCTGCTCGAGGGGCACCAGGCCGGCCAGGTGGTGAACACCGCCGAGCTGGACCTCGAACAGATCGTCGAGCTACTCGCGCAAGCCCATCGCCGCGGCCTCGACGTAGCCCGCGTGCATTCCGGCGATCCCTCCCTGTACGGCGCCATCGGCGAGCAGATCCGCCACCTGCGCGAACTCGGCATCCCCTATGAGATCGTCCCCGGGGTCACCGCCACCGCCGCCTGCGCCGCCCTGCTCGGCTGCGAGCTGACCCTGCCCGAAGTGTCCCAGACGCTGATCCTGACCCGCTACGCCGCACGCACGAAGATGCCGGAAGGCGAGAGCCTGGGCGACCTGGCGCGGCACCGGGCGACCCTGGCGATCCACCTGGGCGTCGCCCACCTGGCGAAGATCGTCGAGGAACTGCTGCCGCACTACGGCGCCGACTGCCCGGTCGCGGTGATCCACCGGGCCAGTTGGCCCGACCAGGAACAGGTTCGCGGCACCCTCGGCGACATCCTGCCCAAGGTCGCCGCCAGGAATTTCCGCCGCACCGCGCTGATCCTGGTCGGCGAGGTGCTGGCCGCCGAAGGCTTCGCCGACTCTTCGCTGTACCGCGCCGAGCATCGACATCTCTATCGACCCGGCGAATGAACCGCCGTCCTTAGGTTCGGCGCCGACCACCGGCAGCACGCCTAGACTCGTCACAAGGCTTGCGACAGCGGGCCGGCACGGCTAGCGTTCAGCGCTGGCCCCTTTTTTCCTGAAGCCTTCGGACACCCATGAAACGATTCCTCCTCGGTCTGGTTCTGCTGCTGGCGGTCGCCGCCGGCGTCCTCTACTTCGTCCCGGCTACCCTCCTCGCCAGCGTACGCACCGTCGAGCGCGGTCTCGCCGGTCTCAGCGAGCACAGCGTGCAGGTCGACAACCTGGAGATCGCCTACCTGGAAGGTGGCTCGGAGAAGAACCCGACCCTGTTGCTGATCCACGGCTTCGGCGCCGACAAGGACAACTGGCTGCGCTTCGCCCGGCCGCTGACCGAGCGCTACCATGTGGTCGCCCTCGACCTGCCCGGCTTCGGCGACAGCAGCAAGCCGCAACAGGCCAGCTACGACGTCGGCACCCAGGCCGAGCGAGTCGCCAATTTCGCCGCCGCCATCGGCGTGCGCCGCCTGCACCTGGCCGGCAACTCCATGGGCGGGCACATCGCCGCGCTCTACGCGGCGCGCCATCCGGAACAGGTGCTATCGCTGGCGCTGATCGACAACGCCGGGGTGATGCCGGCGCGCAAGAGCGAACTGTTCGAGGATCTGGAGCGCGGCGAGAATCCCCTGGTGGTGCGCCAGCCGGAAGACTTCCAGAAGCTGCTCGACTTCGTGTTCGTCCAGCAACCGCCGCTGCCGGCGCCGCTCAAGCGCTACCTCGGCGAGCGCGCGGTAGCCGCGTCGGCGTTCAACGCGCAGATATTCGAACAACTGCGCCAGCGCTACATCCCGCTGGAGCCGGAACTGCCGAAGATCGAGGCACCGACCCTGCTGCTATGGGGCGACCGCGACCGCGTGCTGGACGTCTCCAGCATCGAGGTGATGCGTCCGCTGCTGAAGCGGCCCAGCGTGGTGATCATGGAAAACTGCGGACACGTGCCGATGGTCGAACGCCCGGAGGAAACCGCGCAGCACTACCAGGCCTTCCTCGACGGCGTACGGAACGCCCAGGTGGCCGGTCGCTGAAAACGCGAACCGGCGCCTGGGCGCCGGTTCGGGGGAGCGGGAGCCGTCGCGAGGACGGCTCGGATACAGGCCTCAGGCCTGGATCAGGTTGGCGATCTGCACGTCCGGGTTGACGTCCTGCTCGTAGTCGACCCCAGCGACCTCGAAACCGAACAGGTTGAGGAACTCGCTCTTGTAGCCGGCGAAGTCGGTCAACTCGTAAAGGTTCTCGTTGGTTACCTTGTCCCACAGCTCCTCGACACGGGACTGCACTTCCGGCTGCAGTTCCTTGTAGTCGGCACGCAGGCGGCCTTCCTCGTCGAGGCGCGGCTCGGCGCCGTACAGGCTCTCCCGGTACAGGCCGTCGACCTGCTCGATGCAACCTTCGTGGGTGCCCTGCTCCTTCATCACCTTGAACAGCAGCGACAGGTACAGCGGCATCATCGGGATCGCCGAGCTGGCCTGGGTCACCACCGCCTTGAGCACCGACACGCGCGCGTCGCCGCCCAGCGGGGCGAGCTTGTCGCGGATACCGAGGACCTTCTGGTCGAGATCCTTCTTGGCCGCGCCGATGGAACCGTTCCAGTAGATGTCGTGGGTGATCTTCTCGCCCAGGTAGGTGAACGCGGTGGTCTTCGCGCCGTCGGCCAGCACGTCGGCCTCCAGCAGCGCGTCGATCCACATCTGCCAGTCCTCGCCGCCCATCACCGCAACGGTATCGGCGACCTCCTGGTCGCTGGCCGCCTCCAGGACCACGTCCTTGATCACTTCCTTGTCGGTGTCCAGGCCACGGAAGCTGACCGACTTGCCGATCGGCTTGAGGGTCGAGGAGAACACTTCGCCGCTCTTCGGATGGGTACGGCGCGGCGCGGCCAGGCTGTAGACCACCAGGTCGACCTTGCCGAGATCGCGCTTGATGGTCTCGATGGTCAGCCGCTTCACCTCGTCGGAGAAAGCGTCGCCATTGATGCTGCGGGCATACAGGCCTTTCTCGTGGGCGAACTTCTCGAAGGCCGCCGAGTTGTACCAGCCGGCGGTGCCCGGCTTGCTCTCGCTGCCCGGACGCTCGAAGAACACCCCGAGGGTATCGGCGCCGGAACCGAACGCGGCGGTGATGCGGGCAGCCAGGCCATAGCCGGTGGAGGAACCGATGACCAGGACCTTCTTCGGTCCGTTGACGACGGGGCCCTTGGCCTCGACGTAGTCGATCTGTTGCTTGACGTTGGCCTCGCAGCCTGCCGGATGGGTAGTGACGCAGATGAAGCCACGCACGCGCGGTTTGATGATCATGAAAACCTCGGTTGCTAGATGCCGGAAAAGCACATTCAGGAGCTAGAGACGTCGCGCATTGTAAATGAGACACCTCCGCTTGGGCGGACCGAAGGCAGGAATCGTGACCAAAGGGTCACGCGTCGCAGCCCGGACATAAAAAAACCCGCTCCGGGGAGCGGGTCTTGTCGGCTTGGAATCGGGCTCAGACGGCCTTTTCCAGCTCCGGTACGGCGTCGAACAGGTCGGCGACCAGGCCGTAGTCGGCGACCTGGAAGATCGGCGCCTCTTCGTCCTTGTTGATCGCGACGATCACCTTCGAGTCCTTCATGCCCGCCAGGTGCTGGATGGCACCGGAGATACCCACCGCGATGTACAGCTGCGGGGCGACGATCTTGCCGGTCTGGCCGACCTGCATGTCGTTCGGCACGAAACCGGCGTCGACCGCGGCGCGGGAAGCGCCGACTGCGGCACCCAGCTTGTCGGCCAGGGCGTAGAGGATCTTGAAGTTGTCGCCGTTCTGCATGCCGCGGCCGCCGGAGACCACGATCTTGGCAGCGGTCAGTTCCGGACGGTCGGACTTGGCCAGCTCTTCGCCGACGAAGGCGGACTTGCCGGCATCGGCCGGGCCGGAAACCTGCTCGACGGCAGCCGAACCGCCTTCGGCGGCGACGGCGTCGAAGCCGGTGGTACGCACGGTGATCACCTTGACCGCAGCCGAGGACTGCACGGTAGCGATGGCGTTACCGGCGTAGATCGGACGCTTGAAGGTGTCGGGGCTGACCACTTCGACGATCTCGGAGATCTGGTCGACGTCCAGCAGCGCGGCGACGCGCGGCAGGAAGTTCTTGCCGTTGGTGGTAGCCGGGGCCAGCACGTGGCTGTAGTTCTTGCCCAGCTCGGCGATCAGCGGTGCGACGTTTTCCGGCAGTTGGTGGGCGTAGGCGGCGTTGTCGGCGACCAGCACCTTGGAGACGCCCTCGACCTTGGCGGCGGCTTCGGCCACGGCGGCAACGTTCTGTCCGGCGACCAGCACGTGGATGTCGCCGCCAATGGCCTTGGCAGCGGCAACGGTGTTCAGGGTGGCAGCCGCCAGGGCCGCGTTGTTGTGCTCAGCGATAACCAGGATAGCCATTAGATTACCTTCGCCTCGTTCTTCAGTTTCTCTACCAGTTCAGCCACGGACTTGACCTTGATGCCAGCGGAGCGTGCAGCCGGCGCCTCGACCTTCAGGGTCTTCACGGTGGAAGCGGTGGAAACGCCCAGGGCGTCCGGGGTCACCACGTCCAGCGGCTTCTTCTTGGCTTTCATGATGTTCGGCAGCGACGCGTAGCGCGGCTCGTTCAGGCGCAGGTCGGTGGTGACGATGGCCGGCAGGTTCAGCGCGACGGTCTGCAGACCGCCATCGATCTCGCGGGTCACGTTGACCTTGTCGCCAGCGACCTCGACCTTGGAGGCGAAGGTGCCCTGGGCGTAGCCGGTCAGCGCGGCGAGCATCTGGCCGGTCTGGTTGTTGTCGCTGTCGATGGCCTGCTTGCCGAGGATCACCAGCTGCGGCTGCTCCTTGTCGACCACGGCCTTGAGCAGCTTGGCCACGGCCAGGGAGTTCAGCTCGTCGTTGCTCTCCACCAGGATCGCACGGTCAGCGCCCAGCGCCAGCGCGGTGCGCAGTTGCTCCTGGGCGGCGGTCGGGCCGACGGAGACAGCGACGATCTCGGTAGCCACGCCCTTCTCTTTCAGGCGCACGGCTTCTTCCACGGCGATTTCGCAGAAGGGGTTCATGGACATCTTGACGTTGGCGAGGTCGACGCCGGAGTTGTCCGCCTTGACGCGGACCTTGACGTTGTAGTCGACCACTCGTTTGACTGCTACAAGAACCTTCATGGATTCCTCGTTATTCTCCGGTGAATAAGGATGTCGCCAGACAGGCCTGGCCGGTGATGCTCGCCGGCCGGAAACCGACACTCTGCTAGACAGCGACCGCAAAACCGCCCGTATCTTGACCGGATCACCCTTTTCGGTCAATACGGCAAAAGGGTGGTTTCCCCCCCTCGAATGCCGATTCTATCAGGCTTCCAAAGAATTCAAACAAACGTTTGTATTGGACCTGCCCATGCAGCTATATATAATGCGCCCGCTCTGATCAGGGAAAGATCTCAGCCACCAATAAACAGATACCGTGAGCCTTGAGTAGGAGATCGATAGTGGAACGCGAATACATGGAATTCGACGTCGTCATCGTCGGCGCCGGCCCCGCCGGTCTGTCCGCCGCATGCCGACTGAAGCAGAAGGCCGCCGAAGCCGGTCAAGAGATCAGCGTCTGCGTGGTCGAGAAGGGTTCCGAAGTGGGCGCCCACATCCTCTCCGGCGCGGTGTTCGAGCCGCGCGCGCTGAACGAGCTGTTCCCCGACTGGAAGGAACTCGGCGCGCCGCTCAATACCCCGGTGACCGGCGACGACATCTACGTCCTGAAGAGCGCCGAGAGCGCTACCAAGGTGCCCAACTTCTTCGTGCCCAAGACCATGCACAACGAGGGCAACTATATCATCTCCCTGGGCAACCTCTGCCGCTGGCTGGCCCAGCAGGCCGAAGGACTGGGCGTGGAGATCTATCCGGGCTTCGCCGCCCAGGAAGCGCTGATCGACGAGAACGGCGTGGTCCGCGGCATCGTCACCGGCGACCTCGGCGTCGACCGCGAAGGCAACCCGAAAGAAGGCTACTACACCCCCGGCATGGAGCTGCGGGCCAAGTACACCCTGTTCGCCGAAGGCTGCCGCGGGCACATCGGCAAGCAACTGATCAAGAAATACAACCTGGACAGCGAGGCCGATGCCCAGCACTACGGTATCGGCATCAAGGAAATCTGGGACATCGACCCGTCCAAGCACAAGCCCGGCCTGGTGGTCCATACCGCCGGCTGGCCGCTGAACGACGAAAATACCGGCGGCTCGTTCCTCTACCACCTGGAGAACAACCAGGTGTTCGTCGGCCTGATCATCGACCTGTCCTACAGCAACCCGCACCTGTCGCCGTTCGACGAGTTCCAGCGCTACAAGCACCACCCGGTGGTCAAGCAGTACCTGGAAGGCGGCAAGCGCGTGGCCTACGGCGCCCGGGCCATCTGCAAGGGCGGCCTGAATTCGCTGCCGAAGATGGTCTTCCCCGGCGGCGCGCTGATCGGTTGTGACCTCGGCACCCTGAACTTCGCCAAGATCAAGGGCAGCCACACCGCGATGAAGTCCGGCATGCTCGCCGCCGACGCGATCGCCGAGGCCCTGGCCGCCGGCCGCGAAGGCGGCGACGAGCTGTCCAGCTACGTCGATGCGTTCAAGGCCAGCTGGTTGTACGACGAACTGTTCCGCAGCCGCAACTTCGGCGCGGCCATCCACAAGTTCGGCGCTATCGGCGGCGGCGCGTTCAACTTCATCGACCAGAACATCTTCGGCGGCAAGATCCCCGTCACCCTGCATGACGACAAGCCGGACTACGCCTGCCTGAAAAAGGCCAGCGAAGCGCCGAAGATCGACTACCCGAAGCCGGACGGCAAGCTCAGCTTCGACAAGCTGTCCTCGGTGTTCCTCTCCAATACCAACCACGAGGAAGACCAGCCGATCCACCTCAAGCTGGCCGATGCGAGCATTCCGATCGAGAAGAACCTGCCGCTCTACGACGAGCCGGCCCAGCGCTACTGCCCGGCAGGCGTGTACGAAGTGGTGGCCAACGACGACGGCAGCAAGCGCTTCCAGATCAACGCGCAGAACTGCGTGCACTGCAAGACCTGCGACATCAAGGACCCGGCGCAGAACATCACCTGGGTGGCGCCGGAAGGTACCGGCGGGCCGAACTACCCCAACATGTAAGGCAAACGAAAAAGGCTCCCTCGGGAGCCTTTTTTCATGCTGCGCCTGTCAGTCCGGCTGCGGGCCGAGGGGAAAGAACTCGCCGTGGCTCCAGACGCCGAGCCATTCGATGCCGTCGATCCGGCGCGGCACCGCCAGCTCGACCAGCTGGTAGAACACGTTGCGATGCACCAGCGCCTCGAGGTTGTCGCGCACCCGCAGGTAGGGCGTGGGTTCCTGGGTGCGGGGGTCGATCTCGACGCGCAGCGGATGCCCGGCGTCCGCCTCGACCTCGTCCTCGACGTTGGTGGCGAAGCGCAGTACCTGCGCTCCGCCCTCGCCCTGCACCTGCAGGGTCACCGCGACGAAGGGCGCATCGTCGACGCGGATACCGACCTTTTCCACCGGAGTCACCAGGAAATAGTCGTCGCCGTCGCGGCGAATGATGCTGGAGAACAGCTTCACCATCGGCTTGCGTCCGATCGGCGTGCCCAGGTAGAACCAGGTGCCGTCGCGGGCTATGCGCATGTCGATGTCGCCGCAGAACGGCGGATTCCACAGGTGCACGGGCGGCAGGCCCTTCTTTTCGCCCCTGGGGATCTGCGCCAGCAGGTCGTTGGCCTTGCCGGTATCACTCATAGCCTGTTCCTCGACTGTTCAGGCCCAGCAATTCCTGGGCGTATTGCTCCAGCGGGGGACGCAGCAGGTCTTCCGGGGTGGCGTCGTAGAACGTCAGGAAACCGCCGCGGCTGCGGATGGTCGCGCTGTCCACCAGGAAACGGGTGCTGGTCTCGATCAGCATGACCTGGATGACACTGCGATCGCGCCCGACCCGGCCGAGTTCCTCTTCGTCTTCCCACTCCTCCCAGTTGCCGATCCTGTTGTCGCCCCGGGCGAAACGGCAGTACAGCAGGTAGTGAGCGCCGGCGGCACGCGCCTCGCGCATCGCGTCGTCCAGACCGAGCGGCGCCTTGGCGCGGCGCACCAGCGGGAAATACTCGACGAAACCTTCGAAGGCCTGCTCGGCCACCACGTTCGGCCGCGCGTACCGGTAGCCCGGCGGCACGAACGGGCCCTGGCCGATGTAGATGAAGGAGTCGGCCTGGATCCGCCGGTTGTTGCTGCGCTGGCTGGCGCTGTGATCGAGCACCCCGGCGTCGCGCAGGTAGTAGTCGGCGCCGTCGGCCAGGTCGCTGGGCTTCATGCAGGCGGACAGGCTGCCCAGGAGGAGCATCGCCAGGGCGATACGGAACAGGTGCGACATCGGTCATCTCCCCTGCCGGCGTCGGAAAACCGGCGAATGACGAGCCGATGCAGCTTCCGCGCCATCACGGGCCACGCTGCCACTCCTGGCGCAGGGCAGCGTGCTGCGGCTGCTCGATGGCCTGGCGGACCTCGGCCAGCAGGCGCGCCTTGTCGGCACCCAGTTCGCCCTTGAGCACCAGATAGTTGGAAGCGTGGTCGCTGCGAAATACCGTGTCTTCGAGCTCCAAACCCTGCAACAGGCGTTCGACCTCGACGAACAGGGCACGCCGATCCAGCGCCTCGAAATCGGCGAAGCCAGCACGGAAACGCTGCTCGCCGGTAGGGAAACTCACCACCAGGGTCGACAGGTACTCCGGCTGGGCGGCGTTCATCAGGCGCGCGGAGTTGTCCGCGTGCTGCGCGCTCAGGGTCATTCCGCCCAGACCGTTGAGGATCATCACCGAACGACTGATCCCCGCCTCGCCAAGCTTTTCCAGCGCATCCAGGGTAGAGGAATAGGTCTCGCCCTTGTTGACCCGCGCCAGCACTTCGTCGTCGCCGGACTCGGCGCCGACATAGGCCATTCGCAGCCCGGCGTCGGCCAGTTCGCGCAACTCGTCGACCGACTTCCTGCGCAGGTTGCGCGGCAGGCAGTAGCTGGATACCCGCTCCACCTCCGGCAAGTGCTCGCGAATCGCCTGCAGCACCGCGAGCAGCCGGCGGGTCGGCAATACCAGGGCGTCGCCATCGGCGAGAAACACCCGCTTGACGATCAGGCGCTCGCCGCAGCGGCGGATCTCCTCCAGTACCTCGTTCTCGTCGCGGGCGCGAAATTTCTTTTGCGGCTGGGTATACATCTCGCAAAAGCCGCATTTGTTCCAGGAACAGCCATTGGTCACCGGGAGGATCAGCGAATGCGCCTCGCTCGGGGGCCGGAACACCGGTTCGATGTAGTGGATGGGGAATTCACGGACACTCATCGGAGAACTCCTGAACGAACGTGGAGCCGCCACCGGGACGGTGCCACCGGCGGATTCGCCGGAAATGGGCAGCCGACGTCCCGCCGGCGGATCGATGGGCGACGAGTATATCCCTGCCGGCAAAGAGTGCGCGGGGCGCAGTGACTGCGTCCCGGCACCACAGGTATCAGGCGCTGGGAGCGTCGCCTTCGCGCTTGCGCTTGTTGCCCATGCGCACGCCGATATCCATCAGGAAGTGGAAGAAACCTTCCTGGTCTTCCAGCACCTCGCGCCAGAACGGCGAGTGGTACAGCGCCACGGCGCCATGCACCAACGCCCAGGCAGCGCAATAATGGAAGTACGGCGGAACGTTCTCCAGCTTGCCGTCGGCGATACGCTCCTTGATCAGTTGGGTCAGGCGTTCGAAGTTGGAGGCGCGGATCTTGTGCAGCTCCTCGACCATCTCCGGCACCTGGCTGGTCTTCACCACCTTCTCTTCCAGGCGGTCGAACAGGCGGTAGCGCTGCGGATCGCGCATGCGGAACTCGAAGTAGGCGCGCGACAGGGCCTCCTTGTCGCGGGCTACGTCTTCGGAATGGAACAGGGCGGCGAGATCGCGCTCGTAGTCCAGCATCAGGCGCAGGTAGATCTCCGCCTTGGACTTGAAGTGCTTGTAGATCGTGCCTTTGCCGATGCCGACGGCATCCGCGATCATCTCGACCGTTACGCTGTCTTCCCCCTGTTCGAGGAACAGCTTGAGGGCGGTATCGAGAATCTCCTGTTCACGGCGACGAAATTCACGAACTTTGCGAGGCTCTTTCTGCATAAAAAGACTGTCAGGTCAAAATGAGTCAAAAATCGAAGCCGCGTATTATGCCTATTCAGCACGAAAATGCACGGAACATCCGACGATGAATTGTTACCAGGACGAATTCGACCAGACCAACGGTCTGCGCTACCTCAACCACGCAGCGGTCGCACCCTGGCCTAGACGCGCCGCCGACGCGGTGAGCGCCTTCGCCCGGGAGAACGTCGCCCACGGCGCCAGCGACTATCCGGAATGGCTGAAGATAGAACATCGCCTGCGCGAGCGCCTTGCCCGACTGCTCAATGCGCGCGCCGGCAGCGACCTCGCCCTGGTCAAGAACACCTCCGAGGCGCTTTCCTTCGTAGCCTTCGGCCTGGATTGGCGAGAGGGCGACCAGGTCGTCATCGGCAACGAGGAGTTCCCCTCCAATAGAGTGGTCTGGGAAGCCTTGCGCCCGCGCGGCGTCGAAGTGGTCGAGGTCGGTCTCGCCGGCGACGATCCCGAGAGCGCCCTGCTCGCCGCCTGCGGCCCGCGCACCCGCCTGCTGTCGATCAGCGCGGTGCAGTACGCCAGCGGCCTGCGCCTTGACCTGGAGCGCATCGGCGCGGGATGTCGCCGCCGCGGGGTGCTGTTCTGCATCGACGCGATCCAGCAGCTCGGCGCCCTGCCCTTCGACGTACAGGCCTACGATTGTGCCTTCGCCATGGCCGATGGGCACAAGTGGATGCTCGGCCCCGAAGGGCTGGGCGTCTTCTATTGCCATCCCGAGCAGCGCGAGCGCCTGGCGCTGCACGAATATGGCTGGCACATGCTGGAACATGCCCTCGATTACGAGCGTCGCGACTGGCAGCCGGCGCGCAGCGCCCGGCGCTTCGAATGCGGCAGCCCGAACATGCTCGGCGCGATGGCCCTGGAGGCCAGCCTGGGGCTGTTGGAGGAGGTCGGCATGGAGCGGGTCGGCAGAGACATCGCCGAGCGCGTCCAGTGGCTACAGGACGGTCTGTCGGGAATTCCCGGGGTACGCCTGCACAGCCCGCGGAACCCGAGCCGACGCGCGGGCATCCTGACCTTCAGCCTGGACGGCCAGGACAATCGGACACTCTTCGAAACGCTTCGCCAGGAACGGGTCATTTGTGCCCAGCGTGGCGGAGGTATCCGTTTTTCCCCGCACTTCTACACGAGTTCGACGGTGATCGACGATACCCTGGCGATCTTGCGCCAGGTCGCAGGCACCTAGGTACTCAAGGACGGCAAGGGTATTCCAAATCTGTTTAAAAAACCGCCAGCCCTGTCTGGACGCCCCACGAACATGACCAATACTGAAAGGTACTGGCGCGCGGTATCTCCCCCCAAGTACCCAGCCAGTGAAGGTACCGAGGAATGCGTACCTTTGTTCCACTCCTAATGGTCTTGACCCGGATTCATCCCCCAGAACCCGGGTTTTTTTTATCCGTGCGCCGGCCTAGCGGGCCAACGGAAACAGCCGATGGAAATTGGCGGTAGTCTGCTCCGCCAGGGTTTCCAGGCTGACGCCACGCAACGTCGCGAGGAATTCGGCGACATCGCGCACGTATTCCGGCAGGTTCGGCTTGCCGCGATGGGGAATCGGCGCCAGGTAGGGCGAGTCGGTCTCCACCAGCAGCCGGTCGGCTGGTACCTGGCGAGCCACCTCGCGCAGGGCATCGGCATTGCGGAAGGTGACGATGCCGGACAGGGAAATGTAGAAGCCCAGGTCCAGCGCCGATCGCGCCATCTCCCAGTCCTCGGTGAAGCAATGCAGCACGCCGGCCTGCGGCAACGCCGCCTCGCGCAGCAGCGCCAGCGTATCGGCGCGCGCCTCGCGGGTGTGCACGATCACTGGCTTGGCGGTGATCCGCGCGGCTTCCAGGTGCAGGCGAAACGCCTCCTGCTGCAACTCGGCGGCTTCCGGTTCGTAGTGGTAGTCGAGGCCGGTCTCGCCGATCGCCACCACCCGCGGATGCGCCAGTTCGCCCAGCAGCCAGTCCAGCGCTGGCGCGCTTCCGGGCTCCAGGTCCAGCGGGTGCACGCCCACCGAACAGTGCACGTCGGCATAGCGCTCGGCCAGGGCCTTCACCGCCTGGGCATTGTCGGCGCTGACGCCGATGCAGAGGAATTGACCGACGCCACGCGCTCGCGCGGCATCCAGCGCCGCATCGAGCGAGCCGCCATGGGCGGCCAGGTCGAGGCGATCGAGGTGGCAGTGGGAATCGACCAGCATGATCCTGTCTAGCGTTACATCGTGTGGGTCGGCCGGTCCGACTTCAGCGCCCCGGCCAGGTAGGTTTCGATCTTGTTGCGGGCGGTGTTGTCACCGTCGTTGAACTGCACGCCGATGCCAGCCGCACGGTTGCCCTGGGCGCCCTTCGGGGTGATCCAGACGACCTTGCCGGCCACCGGGATCTTCTCCGGCTCTTCCATCAGGTTGAGCAGCATGAAGACTTCGTCGCCGAGCTTGTAGTTCTTGTTGGTGGGAATGAACAGCCCGCCGTTCCTGATGAACGGCATGTAGGCGGCGTACAGCACGGACTTGTCCTTGATGGTCAAGGACAGGATGCCGTTACGCGGCCCCAGATTGGGTGGCAAACTCATGCAGGTTCCTGCCAGTCGAATATCAGCGGGATTCTAGCCCGGCCCGGGCAGGCTTGCCCACTGCACCAGCAGGGCTTCGAGAAGCAGGACACGGTTGAGGTTGGCCTTGTTCAACACTTTCTGCCGCTGTTGCAGCAGCCAGTCCTGCATGGCCAGCACCTTGGCCTGCCCGGATTTGTCGCCCAGGTACTGGATCACCTTGCGCATGTCGGCCAACCCCAGCCCCTCCTCGTCGTGGGTCAACTGGTAGCGCAGGATGCCCAGCGTCCAGTCGCAGAACCAGTCGAAGAGCAATGGCAACGGCACGCTGTTCCAGCTTTCGGCCAGTGGGCTGGCGGCGATCTGCTGCTTGAGCAGCTTCTTCACCCCCTCGACCACCTGCGCGCGCTGCTCGCGCACGCCCTGGCCGTGCAGGCGCTGGGCGGTGAGCGGCGAGCCGCCGGAAAGCGCCAACAGTTCCTCCAGGGCCTCGGCCGGCTCGTCGGGCAGGGCCCGCGCCAGCCATTCCAGACTCGCCGCCGCGCCCGGCAAAGGGCAGGCCTGCTGCACGCAGCGGCTCTTGATGGTCGGCAACAGGCGGCTGGGCTGGTGGCTGATCAGCAGCAGCACGGTATCGCCCGACGGCTCTTCAAGGCTTTTCAACAGGGCGTTGGCGGCGTTCACGTTCATCGCCTCGGCGGGTTCGAGCAACACGACCTTGCGCCCGCCCAGTTGCGCGGTCTGCACCACGAAGCCAACCAGGTCGCGGACCTGGTCGACCCGGATCGGTTTCTCCGCCTCCTCCGGCTCCAGCACGAAGTAGTCCGGATGGGTACCGGCGGCCAGCAACTGGCAGGCCTTGCACTCGCCGCATGCGCCAGCGGCGGCAGGCCGCTGGCAGAGCAGTTGGGCGGCCCAATGCTCGGCCAGGGCACGCTTGCCGATCCCGGCGGGACCGTAGAGCAGATAGGCGTGGGCGTGCTGGGCGCGGCCGCCCAGTTGGCTCCAGAGCGCCTGCTGCCAGGGATAGATATCAGCCATTCAGACGCTCCAGCAGATTCGGCAGCAGCCGATCCAGGCCAGCCTGCACCTCGGCCAGCGGCAACCCGGCATCGAGCACCTGGTAACGCTCCGGGGCCTGCGCGGCGCGCTGCAGGTAGGTCTGACGCACGGCCTCGAAGAAGCGTCGGTCCTCCTGCTCGAAACGGTCGAGCCGGCCACGCGCCGCCGCCCGCGCCAGGCCGATTTCCACCGGCAGGTCGAAGACCAGCGTGAGGTCGGGCCGCAGGTCGCCCTGGACGAAGCTTTCCAGCGCGGCGATGCGCGCCTCCGGCAAACCGCGCCCGCCGCCCTGGTAGGCATAGGTGGCATCGGTGAAGCGATCGCAGAGCACCACGGCCCCGCGCGCCAGCGCCGGGCGGATGACCCCGGCGAGATGCTGGGCCCGCGCGGCGAACATCAGCAACAGCTCGGTATCGGCGGCCATCGGCTCGTCGCTGGGCGCCAGCAGCAGTTCACGGATGCGCTCGGCGAGAGGCGTGCCGCCAGGCTCGCGGGTCAACTGCACCTCGATGCCGCGCTCGCGCAGGCGCTCGGCCAGGTAGTCGCGGTTGGTGCTCTTGCCGGCCCCTTCCGGGCCCTCCAGGGTGACGAACAGGCCGGTCACACGGCACTCCTTATCTTGGCTGCGCCGCTCATTGTGGCGGCGGGGTGATGGGCGCGGGGCTGGAGCGATAGTCCGAGCGACGCTTCAACTGGTACTCGCGGACCGCCTTGTTGTGTTCGTCCAGGCTGCTGGAGAACACATGGCTGCCATCGCCGCGCGCCACGAAATACAGGGTCTCACCCTCGGCCGGATGCAGCGCGGCGCGAATCGCCTCGCGCCCGGCCAGGGCGATCGGGGTCGGCGGCATGCCCGGCACCACATAGGTATTGTAAGGGGTCGGTTCGCGCAGGTCGGCGCGGGTGATCTTGCCGTTGTAGCGCTCGCCCATGCCATAGATCACCGTCGGATCGGTCTGCAACAGCATGCCGCGCTGCAGGCGGCGGACGAAGACGCCGGCGATCTGCGAACGCTCTTCCGGCACGCCGGTTTCCTTTTCCACCAGCGAGGCCATGATCAGCGCCTGGTAGGCGTCGCGATAAGGCAGGTCCTGGCTGCGGCCATCCCATTCCTTGGCGAGGATGGTCTGCATGCGCTGGTAGGCCTTGCGCAGTATGTCGATGTCGCGCATGCCACGGGTGTAGCGGTAGGTATCGGGGAAGAAGCGCCCTTCGGCCACTTCGTCGGGCTTGCCGAGGCGTTGCATGATCTCGCCGTCGCTCAGGCCGGCCAGGGTCTGCTCCAGCTTGCCCTGCCTGGCGAGCGCTTCGCGCACCTGGCGGAAACTCCAGCCCTCGACCAGGGTCAGGCTGTACTGCACCACCTCGCCTTCACGCCAGAGTTCCAGCAGGTCGGCGCCCTTCATCCCCGGCAAGAGGCGGTATTCGCCGCTGTGCAGGGCCTGGCCCGGCAGGTTGAAACGCCAGTAGAGGCGCAGCCAGAACGCGCCATGGAGCACCTTTTCCTGCTCCAGACGCGCGAGCATGCCGCCCGGCGTGGAGCCCGAGGAAACGTCCAGCAGGCGCTCCTCGGTCAATTGCAGGGGCTGCTCCAGCGCCCGCTGCTGCTGCCATGCAGCCAGGCCGACGCAGAGGCCAACGAACAACAGGCCACTCTCCAGCAGCACCAGCAGTTTGCGCATCAAAGTCAGAAATCCAGGTCGTCGCGAAGTTGGTCTTGCAGTTTACGGGTCAGCTTGCCGACCGGCCAGACGTGCTCGTCCAATGCCCGGACCGGCCAGATGCCGAACTGGCTGTTGCACAGAAAGACCTCGTCGGCCGTCGCCAGTTCAGCCATGGAAACATCCCGTATCGCCAGCGGGACGCCGATTCCTTCGGCGCGCTCGAGCAATTCCGCGCGCATCACTCCAGCGACGCCGCAGCGCCACAGGTCAGGCGCTACGAGGGTGCCGTCGAGAACCAGCAGCAGGTTGCTGAACACCCCCTCCACCACCCGCTCGTGCACGTCCAGCATGAGCCCTTCGGCATGCCCGGCGTCGCTCCACTCGGCACGGGCGAGGACCTGCTCCAGGCGATTGAGGTGCTTGAGGCCGGCCAGCAGGGGCTGCTCGGCCAGGCGCGTGCGGCAGGCGAACAGGCGCACGCCTTGCTGCCAGTGGCGCTCGGGATAGGCCGGACGCGGCGATCCGGAGAGGATTCGCCGCGGCGAGGCCTCGGCAGGCGGCGCGTAGCCACGCAAACCCTCGCCGCGGGTGACGATCAGCTTGGCGACACCGTCGCCCAGCGCCGCGCAGAACGCCAGCAACTCCTGGCGCAACGCCGCGGTGTCGAGAGGGATCGCCAGGCGCCGACACCCCTCTTCCAGGCGCGCCAGGTGGCGCTCCAGAAGACGCGGCGTGCCGGCGCGCACCGCCAGGGTCTCGAACAGCCCGTCGCCATAGGCCAGTCCGCGATCGCGCACGGACAGCTCGGCGGCGGGCCGGCCGTCGACCCAGTCCAGCATCAGTCGGCGAACCTGCGGAACACCAGGGTGCCGTTGGTCCCGCCGAAACCGAACGAGTTCGACAGGGCCACGTCGATCTTGCGCGGCTTGGCTTCATGGGCCACCAGGTCGAGGTCGCAACCTTCGTCCGGGTTGTCCAGGTTGATGGTCGGCGGGGCAACCTGGTCGCGCAGGGCCAGCACGCTGAAGATCGCCTCCACCGCACCGGCGGCACCCAACAGGTGGCCGGTCATCGACTTGGTCGAACTCATCGACAGCGCATGGGCATGCTCGCCGAACACGCTCTTCACCGCGGCGATCTCGGCGATGTCGCCGGCCGGGGTGGAGGTGCCATGGGCGTTGATGTAATCGACCTGGCGAGGATCCAGGCCGGCATCGCGCAGCGCGTTCTTCATGCAGCGGGCGGCACCGGCGCCGTCTTCCGGCGGCGCGGTCATGTGGAAGGCGTCGCCGCTCATGCCGAAGCCAACCAGCTCGGCATAGATCCGCGCGCCGCGGGCACGGGCGTGCTCCAGTTCTTCGAGCACCAGGGCGCCGGAACCGTCGGACAGGACGAAGCCGTCGCGATCCCGGTCCCACGGACGGCTGGCACGGGTCGGCTCGTCGTTGCGAGTGGAGAGCGCGCGAGCCGCGCCGAAACCACCCAGGCCGAGACCGCAGGCAGCCATTTCGGAACCGCCGGCGACCATCACGTCGGCCTCGCCATAGGCGATGTTGCGAGCAGCCATGCCGATGCTGTGGGTACCGGTGGTGCAGGCGGTGGTGAGGGCGTAGTTGGGCCCCTGCAGACCCAGGTGGATCGACAAGAAGCCGGAAACCATGTTGATGATCGAACCGGGCACGAAGAACGGCGAGATGCGCCGCGGCCCCTGCTCGAACAGGGATCGGCAGTTGTTCTCGATATTGGTCAGGCCGCCGATACCGGAACCCATGGATACGCCGATACGCTCACGATTGGCGTCGGTGACCTCCAGGCCGGAATCGCGAACGGCCTGGAAGCTGGCGGCGAGACCGTACTGGATGAACAGGTCGAGCTTGCGGGCTTCCTTGGCGGACAGGTATTCCTCGACATTGAAACCCTTGACCGAACCACCGAAGCGGGTGGAATAGGCGGACAGGTCCATATGCTCGATCGGGGCGATCCCGCTGCGACCGGCGAGAATACCTTCCCAACTGCTCGGGACATCCAGGCCCAGCGGCGACAGCATGCCCATGCCAGTAATGACGACGCGTCTACGCGACACTACGACTTCCTCTTTCTCATTTCACGGGGTTGCGCCGACAGACTACCAGAGTAGGTAAGGCGCTAAAGAAAAGCCGCACGCCCTTACAGGCTGTGCGGCTTTTCCACGTCGGAAAATCCGACGACTACTTATTGCTGGTGAGCAACGATGTAGTCGATGGCTTCCTGAACGGTGGTGATCTTTTCAGCTTTCTCGTCAGGGATTTCGGTCTCGAATTCCTCTTCCAGAGCCATCACCAGCTCGACGGTGTCAAGGGAGTCGGCGCCCAGGTCTTCGACGAAGGAAGCGCTGTTGGTGACTTCTTCTTCCTTCACGCCGAGTTGTTCAGCGACGATCTTCTTAACGCGTTCTTCGATGGTGCTCATACCTTGTTTTCACTCCTATGGAAAATCCGAGCAGCTGGGCTGCGGGTAAGTGTATAGAAAGGGTTTTCTGCTTTTCAAGCTGAACGCCTCACCTTCCCACGGCCACTTCGATAATTCTATCTAATAACCCGGCTGCAATTCCGCAACGAATTCTAGACAGCGCTTATGACAGACCCGAGAAAGGTAACGTCACATTCAGCTCATGTACATCCCACCATTGACCGGCACGGTGGCCCCGGTCACATAGGCTGCGCCGTCCGAAGCGAGGAAGCCGACCACCTTGGCGATCTCTTCCGCCTGCCCCAGGCGACCCAGCGGAATCTGGCCCAGCAGCGCTTCGCGCTGGGCTTCCGGCAGCTCGCGGGTCATGTCGGTGTCGATGAAGCCCGGCGCCACCGCATTCACGGTAATGGCACGCGAACCGACTTCCCGGGCCAGCGCACGGGTGAAGCCCTCCAGGCCGGCCTTCGCCGCGGCATAGTTGGTTTGCCCGGCATTGCCCATGGCGCCGACCACGGAACCGATGTTGATGATGCGCCCCCAGCGGGCCTTGGTCATACCGCGCAGAACGGCTTTCGACAGACGGTAGAGACTGTTCAGGTTGGTGTTGACCACATCGAACCACTCGTCGTCTTTCATGCGCACCAGCAGATTATCGCGGGTGATGCCGGCGTTATTGACCACGATCAGCGGTTGGCCGAGATGCTGCTGGATGTGCTCCAGGGTCGTGGCTACGGATTCGTCGCTGGAAACGTCCAGGACCAGGCCCGCACCCTCGACGCCATTGGCCTTGAGGGTTTCGGCGATCTTCTCGGCGCCGGACGCGCTGGTCGCGGTGCCGATGACCACGGCACCCAGGCGCCCCAGTTCCAGCGCAATCGCCTGGCCGATGCCACGGCTGGCGCCGGTTACCAATGCGACCTTACCTTGCAGACTCATGGGATTCTCTCCTTTCTCTCTCTCAGGCCAGGGCGGCGCGCGTGGCGGCGAACGCCTCGACGCCATCCAGGCCATGGGTATTGATGCCCTTCGCGCAGCGCCTGTTGAGGCCTGCCAGGACCTTGCCCGGCCCGCACTCGACCAGCTCGGTGACGCCCTTTTCCGCCAGCAGCTGGATGCTCTCCACCCAGCGAACCGGGCTGTACAGCTGTGCCAGCAGGTCGCGGCGCAGCGTATCGAGATCAGCCGGCACGGCGGCGCTGACGTTCTGCACCAGCGCAATCTTCGGCGCCTGCCACTGCAGGCTTTCGACCGAGGCGGCGAACTGCTCGGCGGCCGGACGCATCAGTTCGCAATGCGACGGCACGCTGACTGGCAGCGCCACCGCGCGCTTGGCGCCGCGTGCCTTGCATGCCTCGATGGCACGCTCAACGGCAGCCGCAGCACCGGCGATCACTACCTGCCCCGGCGCGTTGAAGTTGACCGCGCTGACCACCTCGCCCTGGGCCGCCTCGGCACAGGCCGCCAATACATCGGCGTCTTCCAGGCCAAGGATCGCGGCCATGCCGCCCTGCCCCGCCGGAACCGCCTGCTGCATCAGTTGGCCCCTACGCTCGACCAGCTTGACCGCATCGGCGAACGCCAGGCTTTCGGCCGCGACCAGCGCGGAATATTCGCCCAGGCTGTGCCCGGCGACGAACGCTGGGCGCGCACCGCCCTCGGCCAGCCAGAGGCGCCAGAGCGCGATCGAAACCGTGAGGATGGCCGGCTGGGTCTTGTCGGTCTGGTTCAGGCGCTCTTCAGGACCATTCTGGACCAGCGCCCAAAGGTCGTAACCGAGCGCCTCAGAGGCCTCGGCGAAGGTATCGCGCACCAGCGCCTGCTGGGCGCCCAGCTCGGCCAGCATGCCGAGGGATTGCGAACCCTGGCCAGGGAAGACGAATGCGAGGGATGCAGACATTGAATAGGTCCCTTGTGGTCTTTTGCTCGTCGGAGATAACGCGCCAGCCGCGACTGGCGCAGGAAACTGAGTGTTGGATGGCTGCCTGGACCGCCCGGTCACACATTAGAGCAGCAGATGCTCGAGACGGCCATGCAATCGTTGCGGCAGGTTTTCCCGGACTTCCAGTGCCGCGCGACGCAAGGCGCTCTGGAAACCCTCCTCGGCGGCAGACCCATGGCTTTTCACCACTATCCCCTGCAATCCGAGGAAACTGGCGCCGTTATAGCGTGCCGGAGCGATATCGCCGCGCAGCCGGCGCAGCAGCGGCAACGCCAGCGCACCGACCAGCTTCGCCGCCAGTCCATCGCGGAAGCGCTGTTCGATCCGCGCCGACACCATGGCAGCCAGGCCTTCGCTGGCCTTCAGCAGGATGTTGCCGACGAAACCGTCGCAGACCACCACGTCGGCCTCGCCGCGATACAGGCCATCGCCCTCTATGTATCCGCTGAAATTCAACCCCTGCGCCTTCTGCAACAGACTCGCCGCCAGCTTGACCTGCTGGTTGCCCTTGATCTCCTCGGTCCCCACGTTGAGCAGGGCGACCCGGGGCGAGACGCAGCCCAAGGCCTCTGCCGCCACCGCGCCCATCACCGCGAACTGATAGAGATGCTCGGCACTGCAATCCACGTTGGCGCCGAGGTCGAGCAGATGACAATGCCCCTTCTCGGTCGGAACCGCCGTCACCATCGCAGGGCGGTCGATACCGGGCAGGGTCTTCAGCAGGTGCCGCGACAGCGCCATCAACGCCCCGGTATTGCCGGCGCTGACGCACGCGTGCGCCCGGCCGTCGCGGACCAGCTCCAGCGCCACGCGCATGGAAGCGTCCGGCTTGCCACGCAAGGCCTGGGAGGGACGTTCGTCTGAACCTATCACTTCGCTGGCCGCATGCACACGCAGGCGCTGCCGGTCGAGCGACGGATAGCGGGAAAGGAGTTCTTCGAGGAGGGCAGGCTGACCGACGAGGATCAGTTGCGAAGAGGAATTCTCGGCCAGGAAGGCAATAGAGGCCGGAACAACGCAGTGGGGACCGAAGTCCCCACCCATTGCATCAATCGCGATGATTGGTGCGGACAAGGATTACTCGTCGGAGCCCTTGTCTACTACCTTACGGCCGCGATAGAAGCCGTCCGGGGATACGTGGTGGCGCAGGTGGACTTCACCGGTGCTCTTTTCCACGGACAGAGCATTGGACTCGAGCGCATCGTGGGAACGACGCATGTCACGAGCGGAACGAGACTTTTTGTTCTGCTGAACAGCCATGATTGATTAACTCCTAAACGTTTGGGTCACGCTTCAACTGTGCCAGTACGCTGAACGGATTAGGACGCTTGTCCTCGACTTCGCTCGACTCCGGCTCGTCTTCGACGACGAATCCAGCCGGGTGCTGACATACTTCGGGGTCATGGGCCGGAACGATGGGTAAGGCGAGCAACAGCTCGTCCTCGACCAGCGCCAGCAGGTCCAGGGGTTCCTCCCCCACTTCCAGCGCATCGTACCCCTTCGGCAGACCGTCGGCGGACTGACCTTCCCGAAGAATGGCGTAGGTATATTCGCCATGCACGGGAATGGCCGCCGCATCCAGGCAGCGTTGGCATACCATGCTCACCTCGGTATCGAGCTGCATATGCATGACCGCCAGCTTCTGGTGGTCGCGCTCGAAGGAAACCTTCACGCGCACCTCACCGGCATCGCTGGTCAGTTGCTCGCATACACGCGGCATATCGGCGAGCGCGTACACACCCTCGAGGGTGGCGCCGCGGTCGACCAACTTGCGCGGATCGATATGAGGTGGAATCGGCCCATTCAACATAAGCGCGCCATTATAGGGACGCCCCCGCGCCTGTCAAAGGAAATTAGCCATAAACCGCTGTAAGGACGAGTCTTTTCGTTAAAATCGGCCGCTCGCCATGGAGAACCTCATGCCCGACCTGATCCTCGCCTCCAGCTCCCCCTACCGACGCGAACTCCTGACCCGCCTGCGCCTTCCCTTCGAAAGCGCCAGCCCCGATATCGACGAAAGCCATCGCGCCGGGGAAAGTGCCGAGGAACTGGTGTGCCGCCTTTCCGCCAGCAAGGCCGAAGCGCTGGCCGGACGCTATCCGCAACACCTGGTGATCGGCTCCGACCAGGTCGCCGTACTCGACGGCAACATCCTCGGCAAGCCGCACACCCCCGAACGCGCCATCCAGCAGCTACGGGACGCCAGCGGCAAGAGCGTGACCTTCCTCACCGGAGTGGCCCTCCTCAACAGCGCCAGCCGACGCATCCAGGTGGCATGCGTGCCGTTCACCGTGCACTTCCGCCACCTCGACGAGAGCCGCATCCGCCGCTACGTCGAAGCGGAACGCCCGCTGGACTGCGCCGGCAGCTTCAAGGCGGAAGGCCTGGGCGTCAGCCTGTTCCGCTCCACCGAAGGAGAGGACGCCACCAGCCTGGTGGGACTGCCCCTGATCCGCCTGGTCGACATGCTCCTCGAGGAAGGCGTCGAAATCCCCTGAGCCGGCATTCCCATATCCGGCATTCCCATATAAAGAAGCCCGGCTTCAGCCGGGCTTCTTTATATAAGGAAGGGAAACGCTCTCAGCGCAGTACCGGCCCCTGCCAGCCCATCCAAAGCGCGAGGCGCTCCGCCACACTGGCACCGAACTTCTTGGCGAAGCGATCGAACGGCGACTCCTGCACGGTGTAGTCCTCGATCTTCTTCTCCTTCACCACTTCGCGCGCCACATAGCTGGCATTGCCCAGACCGTCGATCAAACCGAGCTGCAATGCCTGTTCGCCGGACCAGACCAGACCCGAGAACAGCTCCGGATGCCCCTCGACCTTGAGCCGGTCGCCGCGCCCTTTTTTCACGCTGTCGATGAACTGCTTGTGGGTGGTATCCAGCACCTGCTGCCAGAACTGGGTCTCCTCGGGCTTTTGCGGCTGGAAAGGATCGAGGAACGACTTGTGCTCGCCGGAGGTATAGACGCGCCGCTCGACACCGAGCTTCTCCATGGTGCCGACGAAACCGAAGCTGGCCGCCGTCACGCCAATGGAACCGACCAGACTGGCCTTGTCGGCGTAGATCTGGTCGGCGGCGCTGGCGATGTAGTAGGCGCCGGAGGCACCCAGGTCGCTGATCACCGCATAGACCTTGACGTTCGGGTGCTCGCCGCGCAGGCGACGAATCTCGTCATAGATATAGCCCGACTGCACCGGACTGCCGCCCGGACTGTTGATCCGCAGGACGATCCCCTTGGTACCCTCATCCTTGAACGCCGCGCGCAGGGCCGTGACGATATTGTCGGCGCTGGCCGGCTCATCGTCGGCGATCATGCCCTTCACCTCGATCAGCGCCGTGTGGCTACCGCTGCGCGAGGCCGATTTCTCCAGGCTGCCGAACGGACTGAAGGCCAGCAGCACGACAAAGAGATAGATGAAGGTCAGCGACTTGAAGAATATCCCCCAGCGCCGCGCCCGCCGCTGCTCCTGGACCCCGGCGAGGACCGCCTTCTCCAGCAGCTTCCAGCTCTTGTCGTCATTCGCCTTCGGCGTTTCCGACTTCCACTCGTCAGACATGCTCAACCACTCCTGAAACCGCCTCACGTCGAGCACCGCCCAACCAGGCGCGCAACTCGGTGAAATGCTCAACTTCCAGCCGCGGCGCATAAGGCCGCAACTGCTCCAGCGATTGGGCGCCATAGGCCACCGCAACCGAATCCATCCCCGCCCGTCGCGCCATTTCCAGGTCGAACGGCGAATCACCGATCATCAGCGCCCGCCCCGGCTCGACCCGGCAGTGCGCCAGGATCTCGTGGAGCATCAACGGGTCCGGCTTGCTGGCCGTTTCGTCGGCGCAGCGGGTGATATCGAAGAAATCGCTCCAGCCATGCCCCGCCAGCACCCGGTCCAGGCCGCGCCGACTCTTGCCGGTGGCGACCGCCAGGCGGAACCCGGCCTCGCGAAAATGCATCATGGCTTCGGCCACGCCGGGGAACAACCGCGACGGCTGCACCTCCTGCGCCAGGTAATGCTCGCTGTAGGCACGCCGGAAACGCTCGACCAGAGCAGGATCGCCAACCTCCGGATAGAGCGAAGCGATCGCCTCGGGCAAGCCGAGGCCGATGATGCCCTTGATCCGGGTATCGTCCCGCTCCGGCAGAGCGGTTTCCCGCGCCGCTGCCTTCATCGAATCGACGATGCGCGCGATCGAGTCGACCAGGGTGCCGTCCCAATCGAATACCAGCAACGCGTAGTCAGTCATTCAAACGCTCCAGCGAACGCTGCCACATCTCGTCCACCGGCGCCTCCAGCTCCAGCACCTGCCCGTCGGGCAGCGGCACGCGCAACTGCGCGGCATGCAGGAACAGGCGCTTGCCGCCCAGCTCGCGGATCTCGCGGGAGAAATCCTCGTCGCCATACTTCGGGTCGCCGGCGATGGCATGCCCGGCGTGCTTGGCATGCACGCGGATCTGGTGGGTCCGCCCGGTGATCGGGCGCGCTTCCACCAGGGTGGCGAAATCGCCGAAGCGACGCAGCACCCGGAACTCGGTCAGCGCGTCCTTGCCCTCGACGTTCACCTCGACCATCCGCTCGCCCGAACGCAGGTTGTTCTTCAGCAGCGGCGCGCGCACGTTCTTCTTGCCAGCCGGCCAGTGGCCACGGACCAGGGCGTGATAGCGCTTGTCGACGATCTTCTCGCCCCGCAGGGCCTCATGCAGGTGACGCAACATGCTGCGCTTCTTGGCGATCATCAGCAGGCCGGAGGTATCGCGATCGAGACGATGCACCAATTCGATATCCTTGGCATCGGGGCGCAACTGGCGAAACACCTCGATGACCCCGGCGCTCACGCCGCTGCCGCCATGCACGGCGATCCCGGCGGGCTTGTTGACCACGATCAGCGCCTTGTCCTCGTAGACGATCGCCGCCTCCATCCGCTCCAGCAGCCCCTGCGCCAGCGGCGCCGGCTCATCACGCTCGGCCAGGCGCAGCGGCGGCACGCGCACCTGGTCTCCGGCCTGGAGCCGATAGTCGGGCTTGATCCGCCCCTTGTTCACGCGCACTTCGCCCTTACGCAGGATGCGATAGATCAGGGTCTTGGGCGCACCCTTGAGACGGGCGATAAGGAAATTGTCGATACGTTGACCAGCCAGTTCCGGCGGCACATCGAGCAGCTGGACACCGGTGGTCGGAGAGGCGGGAGTAGTCATCCGTACATCATAACAATTTTTCATTCAATTGAAGCACTTAATCATTGCTGCTATAGTCGGGAAGCCGCCATAAGCGGCCTGGCCTGCGGATGATTGCCAACCTGCATTTCCCCCTCGCCTGCAAACACTTTGAACGGACGTCAGGCCGTCCTACAGAGGCGTTTCAGCGGAAATACGAAAATTTCCAACCCGCTAACGACTCGAAACCAAAGCCTTGAAACATGAGCCGCGACCACTTCGGTGAGCGCGAGATGCCAACCCGCTCCGGATACTGCGAGCGGCGCCCGATTCTTAAGGAACATGTGTAGGGTGGAGATGTACGGCTGTTGGACTGCGTAGCTTCTAGCTTGATCCAGACGCATTTTTCGTCCGCCTCCGACAGCCGATTCCTCCTCCTGACTCAAGTGCTTCTGAAACACAGGAAGCAGGAGACGTAGTCGCGGACCGGCACCCAGTGCCGAGCGCCGCTGGACACGGGAATGGCCCGCCATTCCTGAATACGCGCCCGAGCACCGACCGTGAGAGTCGTGTGTGCCGATCGCCGTTTCCGGTAGCCCCGGAAACCATTGGTACTACATGAAAAGAATGCTGATCAACGCGACTCAACCCGAGGAGTTGCGTGTTGCACTGGTCGACGGCCAACGCCTGTTCGACCTCGACATCGAGTCGGGCGCCCGCGAGCAGAAGAAGGCCAACATCTACAAAGGCCGCATCACTCGCGTCGAACCCAGCCTCGAAGCCGCCTTCGTCGACTTCGGCGCCGAACGCCACGGCTTCCTCCCCCTCAAAGAAATCTCCCGCGAATACTTCAAGAAATCCCCCGAAGGCCGGATCAACATCAAGGAAGTCCTGAGCGAAGGCCAGGAAGTCATCGTCCAGGTCGAGAAGGAAGAGCGCGGCAACAAGGGCGCCGCCCTGACCACCTTCATCAGCCTGGCCGGCCGTTACCTGGTGCTGATGCCGAACAACCCGCGCGCCGGCGGCATCTCCCGCCGTATCGAAGGCGAAGAGCGCAACGAGCTGCGCGAGGCCCTGAACGGCCTCAACGCACCGGCCGACATGGGCCTGATCGTGCGCACCGCCGGCCTCGGCCGCAGCACCGAGGAACTGCAGTGGGACCTCGACTACCTGCTGCAACTGTGGAGCGCGATCAAGGAAGCGTCCGGCGAACGTGGCGCGCCCTTCCTGATCTACCAGGAAAGCAACGTCATCATCCGCGCCATCCGCGACTACCTGCGCCAGGACATCGGCGAAGTGCTGATCGACAGCATTGACGCCCAGGAAGAAGCCCTGAACTTCATCCGCCAGGTGATGCCGCAGTACGCCAGCAAGGTGAAGCTGTACCAGGACAGCGTTCCGCTGTTCAATCGCTTCCAGATCGAGAGCCAGATCGAGACCGCTTTCCAGCGCGAAGTGAAGCTGCCGTCCGGCGGCTCCATCGTCATCGACCCGACCGAGGCCCTGGTTTCCATCGACATCAACTCGGCGCGCGCCACCAAGGGCGGCGACATCGAGGAAACCGCCCTGCAGACCAACCTGGAAGCGGCCGAGGAAATCGCCCGCCAGCTGCGCCTGCGTGACATCGGCGGCCTGATCGTCATCGACTTCATCGACATGACCCCGGCGAAGAACCAGCGCGCCGTGGAAGAGCGTGTCCGCGAAGCCCTCGAGGCCGACCGCGCGCGCGTCCAGGTCGGTCGCATCTCGCGCTTCGGCCTGCTGGAAATGTCCCGCCAGCGCCTGCGTCCGTCCCTCGGCGAGACCAGCGGCATCGTCTGCCCGCGCTGCAACGGCCAGGGTATCATCCGCGACGTCGAGTCGCTGTCGCTGGCCATCCTGCGCCTGATCGAGGAAGAAGCCCTGAAGGACCGCACCGCGGAAGTCCGCGCCCGCGTGCCCTTCCAGGTCGCCGCCTTCCTGCTCAACGAGAAGCGCAACGCCATCACCAAGATCGAACTGCGTACCCGCGCGCGCATCTTCATCCTGCCGGACGATCATCTGGAAACCCCGCATTTCGAAGTCCAGCGTCTGCGCGATGACAGCCCCGAACTGGTTGCCGGCCAGACCAGCTACGAAATGGCCACCGTCGAGCACGAAGAAGCCCAGCCGGTCAGCTCGACCCGCACCCTGGTCCGCCAGGAAGCAGCAGTCAAGACCGTCGCTCCCCAGCAGCCCGCACCGCAACACACCGAAGCACCAGTCGAGCCGGCCAAGCCGATGCCCGAGCCGAGCCTGTTCCAGGGCCTGGTGAAGTCCCTGGTCGGCCTGTTCGCAGGCAAGGATCAACCTGCCGCCAAGCCTGCTGAAACCAGCAAGCCGGCTGCCGAGCGCCAAACCCGCCAGGACGAGCGTCGCAACGGCCGCCAGCAGAACCGCCGCCGCGATGGCCGCGATGGCAATCGCCGCGACGAAGAGCGCAAGCCCCGCGAGGAACGCGCAGAGCGTCAACCGCGCGAAGAGCGCGCCGAACGCCCGAACCGCGAAGAGCGCAGCGAACGTCGCCGCGAAGAGCGCGCCGAGCGCCCGGCTCGCGAGGAGCGCCAGCCGCGCGAAGGCCGTGAAGAGCGCGCCGAGCGGACACCTCGCGAAGAGCGCCAGCCGCGCGAAGGCCGCGAAGGTCGCGAGGAACGCAGCGAACGCCGCCGCGAAGAGCGCGCCGAACGCCCGGCTCGCGAAGAGCGCCAACCCCGCGAAGGCCGTGAAGAACGCGCCGAGCGCCCGACCCGCGAAGAGCGCCAGCCGCGCGAGGATCGCCAGGCTCGCGACGCCGCGGCCCTGGAAGCCGAGGCGCTGCCGAACGACGAGAGCCTGGAGCAGGACGAGCAGGACGATACCGATGGCGAGCGCCCGCGCCGCCGCTCCCGCGGCCAGCGTCGTCGCAGCAACCGCCGCGAACGCCAGCGCGAGGTCAGCGGCGAGGTGGAAGGCAGCGAGGCGACCGATAACGCCGCCGCGCCGCTGAACACCGTCGCAGCCGCCGCCGCTGCCGGTATCGCTGTCGCCAGCGAAGCCGTAGAAGCAAACGTGGAGCAAGCCCCGGCCACTACCAGCGAGGCTGCCAGCGAAACCACGGCAAGCGATGAGACCGACGCGTCGACCAGCGAAGCCGTCGAAACCCAGGGCGCGGACAGCGAGGCCAATACCGGCGAAACCGCCGACATCGAAGCGCCGGTGACCGTCAGCGTGGTCCGGGACGAAGCCGACCAGAGCACCCTGCTGGTCGCGCAAGCCACTGAAGAAGCTCCCTTCGCCAGCGAAAGCGTGGAAAGCCGCGAAGACGCCGAGAGCGCCGTGCAACCGGCAACGGAAGCGGCCGAAGAAGTTGCCGCCCCGGTGCCCGTCGAAGCAGCAGCCCCTAGCGAGCCCGCAACCACCGAGGAGCCGACCCCGGCCATCGCGGCGGTGCCGGCCAACGCGACCGGCCGTGCCCTCAACGACCCACGGGAAAAACGTCGCCTGCAACGCGAAGCCGAGCGTCTGGCACGCGAAGCCGCAGCAGCAGCCGAAGCGGCAGCTCAGGCCGCTCCCGCCGTCGAGGAGGTCCCGGCTGTAGCGAGCGAGGAAGCGTCGGCCCAGGAGGAACCTGCTGCACCCCAGGCTGAAGAAATCGCCCAGGCCGACGTTCCGTCCCAGGCGGACGAAGCCCAGGAAGCGGTACAGGCCGAGCCTGAAGCTTCCGGCGAAGACGCCACCGACACGGAGCACGCGAAAAAGACCGAGGAAAGCGAAACCTCGCGCCCGCATGCCTGAGTGACAGACTGAAAAAAGGGGATGCCATGGCATCCCCTTTTTTTGCGTGTCATTCCGCGGCACTCCGGCATACCGCCCGTCATGACCAGAGCCGCCGAACACGCACAATGAAAAAGGGATGCCGCCGGCATCCCTTTTTCATTCTCCAGCCGCACCCTCAGTAGAGATTGGGTTCAGGCTCCAATTCGACGCCGAAACGCCGACGGACGTCCTCCTGGATACGCTCCGCCAATGCCCGGACCTGGGCACCGGTGGCACCGCCATGGTTGACCAGGACCAGCGCCTGCTGCGCGTGTACCCCCACCGGGCCATCGCGAAAGCCCTTCCAGCCGCCCTTGTCGATGAGCCAGCCTGCGGCCAGCTTCAACCGACCGTCCGCCTGCGGATAGCCAACCAGATCCGGGAAGGCCTGACGCAAGCGCTCGGCCTGCGTCGCATCCACCAGCGGGTTCTTGAAGAAGCTGCCGGCATTGCCCAATACGGCGGGGTCGGGCAGCTTCTCCCGGCGAATGGCGCAGATTACCCGGCTTACGTCCCTGGCCGTCGGACTGGCGATGCCCTCCTCCTCCAGGCGCTGGCGTACCGGCCCGTAGTCCAGGTGCAGCCTATCCCGCCGTGTCAGGCGCAGGCGCACGCGGAGGATCAGCCAGCGATCAGGCTCCTGCTTGAACAGGCTGTCGCGGTAGCCGAAACGGCAGGCCTGGCGATCGAACTCACGCAGGGTTCCATCCTGGCGATCCAGCGCCGTCAGGCTGTCGAAGACATCCTTCAGCTCCACGCCATAGGCGCCGATGTTCTGCATCGGCGCCGCACCCACGGTGCCGGGAATCAGGCTGAGATTTTCCAGACCGGCCAGGCCCCGCTCCAGGCTCCATTGTACGAATGGGTCCCAGGCCTCGCCCGCCTCCGCCTCGACCAACACCGAATCCGCGGCATCGGAAACAATTCGCCGCCCCTGGCTGGCCATGCGCAAAACCAGCGCCTCGACGTCACGGGTCAGCAGCAGGTTGCTGCCACCACCGATCACCAGCAGCGGCAATCCACGCTCCCGAGCCAGGGCCAGGGCCTCGCGCACATCAGCCTCGTCCCGGGCGTGGGCCAGCAGGCGGGCGCGCACGTCGATGCCGAAGGTGTTATAGGGCTTCAGCGAGCAATGCTCTTGCAGTTCCAGGCTCACAGTCGCCCCTTGGCTTCGATCAACAGACGGTCGCAGGCATGTTCGATCAGGTCGAGGACCTGCTCGAAGCCTTCTTCGCCGCCATAGTAGGGATCGGGCACTTCGTCCCGCTCGGATCCGTAGCGACGCAGGAACAGATCCAGTTCGGCGGCACCGCGCCCGGCACGCAGGGTCTCGAGGTCAGCCAGGTTGGACAGGTCCATGGCCAGGATCAGGTCATGGCGGGAGAAATCCTCGATGCCGACCTGGCGTCCACGCAGTGCCGACAGGTCGTAGCCACGCCTTTGCGCGGCCAGGCGGGTGCGCTGGTCAGGCGCCTTGCCGACATGCCAGCCGGCGGTACCGGCGGAATCGACATGGATGCGGGAAGCCAGCCCGGCCTCCTCGACCTTGCGCCGGAACACGCCTTCGGCGGTGGGCGACCGGCAGATGTTGCCCAGGCAGACGAACAGGACGCGCATCAGCCCCCCAGCACGCGGCGAACGCGTTCGAGGTCTTCCGGCGTATCCACGCCCGGAAGCATGGTTTCGCGGGCATCGGCCACATGGATTCGCACCCCGTGCCAGAGCGCGCGCAATTGCTCGAGGCTTTCGGCGTTCTCCAGCCAGCACGGTCCCCAGGCGACGAAATCGGCAAGGAAACCCACGCGATAGGCGTAGATGCCGATGTGGCGACGATAGGGCACGCCCTCCGGCAGGCTGTCGCGATCGCGGGCGAAGGCGTCGCGAGCCCAGGGCAAGGGCGCACGACTGAAAGTCAGGGCCAGGCCGTCGATGTCGGTGGCGACCTTGACCACGTTCGGATTGAACAGCGCGGAGACCTCATGGATCGGCTCGGCCAGGGTAGCGATGGCGGCCTCCGGGTGCGCCGCCAGGTTGGCCGCCACCTGGTCGATGAGCGCCGGGGGGATCAGCGGCTCGTCGCCCTGGACGTTGACCACGATGGCATCGCTGGCCAGGCCGAGCCGGGAAGCGACTTCCTCCAGGCGATCGGTGCCGGAGTTGTGCTCGGCACGTGTCAGCAGCGCCTCGGCGCCGAACCCCTGGCACGCCGCCAGGATGCGTTCGTCGTCGGTGGCGACGACCACGCGGCTGGCGGCGCTCTTGCGGGCCTGGTTCCAGACGCGCTGGATCATTGGCTGGCCGGCGATATCCTGCAATGGCTTGCCGGGCAGACGAGTAGAGGCGTAGCGGGTGGGAATGACGACAGTGAACGCCTGGGTCATTACTTGTCCAGCCGCTCGTCCACGTTCAGGGAGCGAGCCTCGCTCTCCAGCATCACCGGGATGCCGTCGCGGATCGGATAGGCCAGGCCGGCCTGCTTGCTGATCAGTTCGGTCTTGTCTTCGCTGAGCACCAGCGGGCCCTTGGTCAACGGGCAGGCAAGAATATCGAGGAGTTTCGGGTCCATGGCGGAGTCCTTCATACAATGGCGGCACGGCCGCCGGTCAGCGCGCCAGGAGATGCTCGAGTCGGGCGTCGAACCAGGCGACGAATGCAGGGGAAGGCACCGCATCGACCGCCAGGTACCACCAGTCGGCCGCTGCGAAAGCCCGGCATTTAACGGCATCCTTCTCGGTCATCAGCAGCGGCAGCGGCGGGCTGAACGCCAGTTCGGCCGCCGTGTAGGTCGCGTGATCCGGGAAGGCATGCGGAATCGCTCGCCAGTGTAGCGCCTCGAGCGTCCTGAAGAAACGCTGCGGATTGCCGATCCCGGCCAGGGCGTGGACTTCCTGGCCCGCGGGAAAATGCTCCAGCGGTCGGCGCTCGCCGCTCTGCAGGTTGATCAGCGCAGTAGGCTGCAAGCGGAATGCGTAACCGCCGTCAGGATCCTCGTCGGCGCCGTTGTAAAGCAGCGCGTCGACGCTTTGCAGACGCTCCGCCGGTTCGCGCAACGGACCGGCCGGCAGGCAACGACCATTGCCGAGACCGCGCGCGGCATCGATCAGCACCAGCTCCAGATCGCGCGCCAGACGATAGTGCTGCAAGCCATCGTCGCAGAGGACAAGGTCCAACTGCTCTTCGGCGAGCAGCGCCTGCAGGGCGCGCGGACGATCCGGGTCGATCATCAGCGGCACGCCGCTGCGCCGGACGATCATCAGCGGTTCGTCGCCGGCCTCCGCGGCGTCCTGCTCGGCCCGCACCCGCCACGGCGTGGTGGGCGGCCGGGCACCATAGCCGCGGCTGATCACGCCAACCCGCAAGCCGCGAGCCCTGCAGTGCTCGATCATCCAGAGGATCATCGGCGTCTTGCCGGTTCCGCCGACGGTGATATTGCCTACCACCAGCACCGGCAGCGGTGCCCGGTAAGCGGGCTTGCGCCCGGACAGGAAGTCCGCCCGGCGGCCGTTCGCCACCCGACGATAGAGAGCCTCCAGCGGACGCAGCAGCGCCAGCGCCGGATGCCCCTGGTACCAGGCGGCGATCAGTCGCTCGGAGAACGACATCAGGGCTTGGCCGCCGTGTTCTCGACCGTGGTGATGCGCAGGTGGACGAAGCCCAGCTTGCCCGCTGCGTCCATCGCCGTGACCACCGACTGGTGGGTGGACTTGGCATCGGCGCTGATCACCACCGGCAGGTTGTTGTCGCCCGCCGATTCACGCTGCATCGCCGCCATCAGGGTGGCCAGGTCGCTCTTGGCCAGCGCCTGCCCGTTCAAGGCGTAGTGCCCCTCGGCATCCACCGAGAGTTCCAGTTGCTTCTGCTCGGTGCCGGCGGTTTCGCCGCTCTCCGCCGATGGCAGCTCGATGTTGAGCTGCTCGGGGCGGGTGAAGGTGGTACTGACCACGAAGAACAGCAGCAGGACGAAGATCACGTCGATCAGCGACGCCAGGTTGATGAAGACGTCTTCACGGGCGGCACCCGCCCGTCTGCGGCGGAATTTCACGCTTTGCCTTCCTCGACGTAGTCGACTTCACGATCGCCCTGCACCACTTCCACCAGCTTGATGGCCTCCTGCTCCATGGCGATCACCAGTTCGTCGACCCGCCGCAGCAGGTAGCGATGGAAGAACACCGCCGGAATCGCCACCAGCAGGCCGGCGGCGGTGGTGATCAATGCCTTGGAGATGCCCGCGGCGAGCATCGGCGAGTTGGCCATGCCGTTGTCCATGAAGGCGCCGAAGATCTGGATCATGCCGAACACCGTACCCAGCAGGCCCAGCAGCGGCGCCATCGCGGCGATGGTGCCGAGGGCGTTGAGGTAGCGCTCCAGCTCGTGGATGACACCGGAAGCAGCCTCCTCGATGCACTCCTTCATGATCTCGCGACCGTGCTTGGAGTTGGCCAGACCGGCGGCGAGGATCTCTCCCAGCGGCGAGTTGGCGCGCAGGTCCTTGAGCTTCTGGGCGCTCAGTTGCTTGCCCTTGATCTGCTTCCACACCTGGCCGAGCAGCTCGGGCGGCGCGACGCGGCTCTTGCGCAGCGTCCACAGGCGCTCCGCGACGATGGCGGTGGCGGCGATCGAACTCAGAATGATCGGCAGCATCATCCAGCCGCCGGCTTGAACCAGTTCCCACACAGTGGCATATCCCCGAAAAAAAAGTGGCGCCACTCTAGCACAGCGACCCTTTTCCGCCGACCGCCACGGTTCTCATTTTTCCCGCCAGAAGTGCGCCGAATCACGCTCCCGGCGTGCGCCGCCACGGCTTCCGAGGAGAAACGTCAGGGCACCGTCGCGTGCCGTGTCGTGGACCTGCGCGGCGACCCTCGCGTAACGCTCCATCACTTCGCCATGGGGATGGCCGAAGGCGTTGCGCCAACCTCGCGAGACCAGCACATGGCGAGGCCGCGTACGCAACACGAAGGCGACTCCGGAGGAACTGCGGCTGCCATGATGCGGCGCCAGCAACCAGTCGACCCGGGGATCGGCCTGTCGCGCCAGCCAGGCATGCTCGGCCGCACGCGAGATGTCCCCGGTCAGCAGCAGGACTTCGCCATCGGCCTCGACCCTCAGCACACAGGAGCGGTCGTTGCTGTCGCCGGCCTGTGCCCATGCCCACTGTTCGAAAACCACGCCATCCCAGGACCAGCTCCGCTCGTCGCAGCTGTCCGCGAACAACGGCGAAGGCAGGCGCGCGGGTTCGCCGCTGACCAGCCAAACCGGCGGGAATCGGGAAGCGACCGTAGGAGCACCGCCTGCATGGTCGTTGTCGGCATGGCTCAGCAACAGGCCGTCCAGGCGCCGCAGGTCCAGGCTGCGCAGCACCGGCACCACCACCCGCTCGCCCATGTCGAACGCCCCCTGCCGCGCACCGCTGTCATAGAGCAAGACATGCTCTCGGGTACGCACCAGCACGGCCAGCCCCTGGCCGACGTCCAGCACCCGCACTTCCGCCCGCCCCCATTCGACAGGCGGCGATGACGGCAACAATGCCGGCAGTAGCAACGCGGCACCGAGGGCACGCAACGGCAAGCCAGCCGGCGCCAGCCAGCAGAGCGCGCCGAGCATGCCCAGCGCTACGCTCCAGGCCGCTGCGGCGGGTGGCTGCCAGGCCTCGGCCAGGCCCGCCAGCAGGCCAAGCGCACGAAACAGCAGGTCCAGCGAAACGCCAGCGGCGCGAAGCAGCCCCTCGCCCAGCCCGGGCACCCACAGCAGCAGGCTCCCCGCCAGGGCCGGGGGCACTACCAGCAGTTCGATCCAAGGCACCGCCAGCAGGTTGGCCGGCGCTCCGCTCAGGCTCAACGGCAGTCCCAGCGCCAGCAGCGGCATCGCCAGCCCCAGCGCCATCCCCCACTGCGCCCGCCCCCAGGCCGCCCACCAGCGCCAGCGCCCAAGGCGCCCGGCGAACAGCCAGAGCAGCAGGGCAACCGCCAGGAACGACAGCCAGAACCCCGCCTGCAGGCTGGCCAGCGGCTCGACCAGCAAGACCAGCACCAGCGTTGCCAGCAGCGGGGTCAGCAAGCCCAGGTGGCGGAAACGCAGGCGCCAGACCAGCGCCAGGCTGACCATCAGGCAGGCGCGCCGCACCGGGACCTCGAAACCCGCCATCAACCCGTAGCTCCAGGCACCAAGCAAACCCAGGGCGCAGGCACAGGGCAGCCAGGGCAGGCGCCGCGGCCAGCAGCCCAGGCGATGCAAGGCCGCCACCAGGCCATAGAGCATCCCCGCCAGCAACGAGATATGCGAACCGGAGATGACCATCAGATGCACGGTGCCGGTGTCCTGGAACATGCGCCACTCGGCCGCGCTCAACCCCGAGCCATCCCCCAGCACCAGCGCCGCCAGGGCGGCGCCGCGCCCCTGTGCGTCGACCGCCAGCAGGCGCTGGCGCCAGGCATCGCGCCAGGCATCCAGGCCGCTGGCCGGCTGCAGGCGCTGGCCCGCCTTCACCGTGCCCACAGCACCGACCCGCTGCGCCAACAACCAGGCCTCGTAGTCGAAACCCGCCGCGTTCACCAGGCCGCGGGGGCGTTTCAGGGTCACCGCCAGGCGCCAGCGTTCGCCGCCCATCAGCGGCGGTGCGCCGCGCCAGCTCAGGCGCAGACGCTCGGGAAGAAGCACGCCCCGCGCAGCGCGGACCTCCTCCAGCCGGAAGCGCGTGACGCCCTCGCCGCTCGCCGGCAGATCGACCACACGCCCCTCCAGCCAAAGGGTGCGACCATCCAGCTCGGCGGCCAGGCGTCCGTCCAGGGCGACTTGCGCCGAGCCGCAGGCCCAGGCGAACCCGAGCAGGAACAACCCCAGCCAGTACAGCCGGCCGAACAGCAGCAACAGTCCGGCGGCGGCCATGCCCAGCAGCCAGCCGACCGACGGCAATTCCGCCAGGAAGCGCAGGGCCAGCAGCCCCGCGGCGAGGGCTGGCAATCCCAGGCGCATGAACGGTTCCTCCCATCCCCGTGGCGTGCCCTCCGCTCCCCGACATGTCACATGGGGTCATACAATGGGCAACGAAATCCTGTCATCTTGCTTGGCATAATACGCAAGCCTATATCCACCGAGAGCCCACATGCCGCGTCGCCTGTTCAAGCGCTACATGCCCGATCCGGAAAGCATCCGCTCGCAGAAGTCGCTGCGCTTTCTCGGCAAGTTGACGCACGATCCCAACCTTTGGCATCTCAATCGCCACTCGGTATCGCGCGCCATGGCCGCCGGGCTGTTCGCCGCCTTCATCCCGATGCCGATGCAGATGCTGCTGGCGGCCGGTCTGGCGGTGTGGATTCGGAGCAATCTGCCAATCTCCGTCGGATTGGTCTGGCTGACCAATCCGATCACGATGCCCCCGGTCTTCTATTGCACCTACAAGCTGGGCGCCTGGTTGATGCAGGTGCCGCCGCGCACCCTGCCGGACCATCTCACCTGGGAATGGATCAGCCAGGAGCTGTCCAGCCTCTGGCAGCCCTTCCTGCTCGGTTCGGTGGTGTGCGGCATCATCGCCGCCATCCTCGGCTACGCGCTGACGATGCTCTACTGGCGCTGGTGGGTGCAGCGCAGTTGGAGCCGACGCTGCCGGCAACGTCGCGAACGGGTCGCCGCGAAGTGATCCGCCGGACATGAAAAAGCCGCCTCGAAGGCGGCTTTTTCGTGGGCCTTGTCCGCCCCGTGCTGGGACTGGCGCAGGCCTTCTCGCTCACTCGTAGCGCAGCGACTCGGCCGGTTGTGTCCGCGCCGCGCGCCAGGATGGGTACAGGGTGGCGAGGAAGCTCATCAGCAATGCAGCGCTGCAGATCAGCACCACGTCCAGCACCTGCAGATCGGAAGGCAGGTAGTTGATGAAGTACACATCCGAGCTGAAGACCTTGTGTCCGACCAACCGTTCGATGCGGTCGATCATCCCGGTGATGTTCAACGCCGCGAACACCCCGAGTACCCCGCCGATGACCGTCCCGATCACGCCGATGACGGTGCCCTGGACCATGAAGATCGCCATGATCTGCCGCGGCGTGGCGCCGAGGGTACGAAGAATCGCGATGTCGGTGCGCTTGTCGGCGACCACCATGATCAGGGTGGCGATGATGTTGAAGGCGGCGACCGCGATGATCAGCAGCAGGAGCAGGCCGATCATGGTCTTTTCCATCTTCATCGCGTTGAACAGGCTGCCCTGGGTCCTGGTCCAGTCGCTGGACCTGAAGCCCTGCCCCAACTCCTTGACCACCTTGGCGGCGACCTGCGGCGACTGGTAGAGATCCTTCAGCTCCAGGCGCACGCTCGGCACCTGGCCCGGTTGCAGGCGCAGCAACTGGCCGGCATCGGCGATGTCGATCAGCGCCAGCGAGTTGTCCAGTTCGGCGCCGACCTTGAACAGGGCGACGATGGTGAAGCGCTGCATGCGCGGAGTGATGCCGCCCGGCGCACTGGTGGCTTCCGGGATGATCAGGGTCAGCTTGTCGCCGACATTGACATGGAAGCGCCGCGCGGTGATCTCGCCGAGGACGATGCCGAACTCGCCAGGCTTGAGGTCGTCCAGGCTGCCCTGGACGATGTGCTCGCCGATGATGGAAACCTTGCGCTCCTCCTGCGGGTCGATGCCGTTGACCAGCACCGGCAGCATGTTGCCCTTGTACGACAGCATGCCCTGCAGTTCGGCGAACGGCGCCGCGCCGACCACCTCGCGGTGCCGCAGCGCCGCGTTGGCGACGGTCTGCCAGTCGTCCAGCGGCTGCGTCGCGCTGATAGTGGCATGCGGCACCATGCCGAGGATCCGCGTGCGCATTTCCTTCTGGAAGCCGTTCATCACCGAGAGCACGATGATCATCGCCAGCACGCCCAGCGCCAGGCCGATCATCGAGGTCAGCGAGATGAACGAGATGTAGTGGTTGCGGCGTTTGGCGCGGGTGTAGCGCAGGCCTATGAAGAACGGTAACGGTCTGAACATGTCGCGGATGCACCGAGTCGATGGGGGATTCGCCGGACGGGAGCGGACGGCGGGCACGCCGTCGCCCCGCTACGCGGCGATCAGTCGGCCTTCTTCCAGGCGCAGGATGCGATCCATGTGCCCGGCCAGCTGGAGATCGTGGGTTACCACCAGGAACGAGGTCTGCAACGAACGGCTCAGTTCCAGCATCAGCTCCTGGATACCCTGGGCGGTATGCTGGTCAAGGTTGCCGGTGGGCTCGTCGAGCAGTACCAGCTGCGGACGGTTGACCAGCGCGCGGGCGATCGCCACCCGCTGGCGCTCGCCGCCGGACAGCTCGGCCGGCTTGTGCGACAGGCGATGACCCAGCCCGACCCGCTCCAGCAGCTCGGCCGCCCGCTGGCGGGCTTCCGCGATCGGCGTGCGGCCGATCAACAGCGGCATGCAGACGTTCTCCAGGGCGGTGAACTCCGGCAACAGGTGGTGGAACTGGTAGACGAAGCCCAGCGCGCGGTTGCGCAGCAGCCCGCGGGCCGTCTCGTTCAGCGCCGAGAGTTCCTCGCCGGCGAGCCAGACGCTGCCGGCGGAGGGCGTGTCCAGGCCGCCGAGCATGTTCAGCAAGGTGCTCTTGCCCGAACCGGAGCTGCCGACGATAGCCACCCGCTCCCCAGGCAGCAGGTTCAACTCGACGCCGGACAGCACCTGCACCGATTGCGGCCCCTCGTCGTAGCTCTTGCTCAGGTTGCGGCAACTCAGCACCGACTTGTCATTCATAACGCAAAGCCTCCGCAGGCTGGGTGCGCGCCGCACGCCAGGCTGGATACAAAGTGGCGAAGAAGCTGAGGACCAGGGCCGCGCCGCAGACCAGCACGACATCGTCGAGCATCAGTTGCGACGGCAGGTAATCGATGAAGTACACGTCGGACGCGAGGAACTGGTGGCCCAGCAGCTTTTCCAGGGCGGAAATCCAGGCGCTGACGTTGAGCGCCGCGACCACCCCGAGGACCCCGCCGACCAGCGTGCCGATCACCCCGATCACCGTGCCCTGGACCATGAAGGTAGCCATGATCTGCCCCGGCGTGGCGCCGAGGGTACGAAGGATGGCGATGTCCGACTTCTTGTCGGTGACCACCATCACCAGGGTGGAAATGATGTTGAACGCGGCGACCGCGACGATCAGCAGCAGCAACAGGCCGATCATGGTCTTTTCCATGCGGATGGCCTGGTACAGGTTGCCGTGGCTGCGCGTCCAGTCGCGGGCGTAGAAGTCATTGTCGGTCAGGGTCCGGGCGATCTCCCAGGCCACCCGCGGCGCCTGGAACAGGTCGTCGAGCTTCAGGCGCAGCCCCTGTACCTGGTTGGTCTTCCAGCGCTGCAGGCGCGCGGCGTCTTTCAGGTGGATCAGCGACAGGCCGCCATCCAGTTCGCCGGCGCCGACGCGGAAGGTGCCGACCACGGTGAAACGCTTCATCCGCGGGAACACCCCGGCCGGGGTGACCGCCACCTCGGGGAGGATCAGGGTGACCTTGTCGCCGATGCCGACGCCGAGCTTCTGCGCCGCCAGTTGGCCGATGACGATGCCGAAGCCGCCGGCCTTGAGTTCCGCCAGCGAGCCCTGCTTGAAGAAATCGGGAATGATCGAGACCTTGGCCTCTTCCAGCGGATCGACCGCATCGACCATCACCGTCTGCACCGCGCCATTGGCGCTGAGCATGCCCTGCATCTGGGTGAACGGCGCTACCGCGGTGACATGCTCGTGGGCCTTGACCTTCTCGGCCAGGGCGCGCCAGTCATCGATGGGCTGGTACGACTCGACGGTGGCCTGCGGCACCATGCCGAGGATGCGGGTACGCATTTCGCGATCGAAGCCGTTCATCACCGAGAGCACCACGATCATCACCAGCACGCCCAGTGCCAGGCCGATCATCGAGGTCAGCGAAATGAAGGAGACGAAATGGCTGCGACGTTTGGCCCGCGTATAGCGCGTGCCGATGAAAACGGACAGGGGTCTGAACATGTCGCCCTTAGCTGGCAGAAAATGGATGCGTCGGGATGGCGAAGTGGCGAGGCATCGCCGGCGGCCTTACACTCTGACCATCACTGCCGCCGTGGGTTCGCCATGTCCACTCGTGACGCGGATGACCGCCGCGAATACTACCGTATCGAAGATACCCTCGCACTGGAATTTCGCCCTGCCGGGGCCGTCAAAGACGGCCTGGAGAGCGAGCCGGGGGCCACCCTGTTCAGCCTGCTCAGCGACCTCCACCTGATGGATTACGAGTCGCAGCACCTTCTGCGCCACATCAGCGAACGCGACCGCACGCTGGCCAACTACCTGAAGGTGATGAACAAGCGCATCGACCTGCTTGGCCAGGTCATGGTGCAGAGCCTGCTCAAGGAGATCGGCGAACCGCGCAAGGTCAGCCTGTCCGAGGGGGGAGTCAGCTTCCGCCACGACCGCGCATTGCCGGTCGGCCAGTTGCTCGTCCTGCGCATGGTCCTGTTGCCGCAGGGGTTCGGCCTCGAACTGCGGGCCCGGGTAATCCACGCCCAGCCACACGACGACGAATTCGAGATCGGCACCGAGTTCGAAGCGTTGAGCGACGCACAGCGCCAGTTGCTGGCCCGGCATATCCTCCAGAAGCAGGCCCAGCAGCGCCGCCTGGCACGGGCCGGACAGGGCCCGCTCGGCGAGCCGGGCCAACCTTCTTCGACCTGAGATGTGCCGATGCTCCGTTCGCTACTGCTGTGCTCCCTCCTCCTCGCCCCGCCGCTGTTCGCCGACACCCTGAGCATTCCGCTGGGCGCCCAGGGCGATACCCGGGTCGCCCTGCCCGCGCACGGCGAAAGCCGCGAAGCCGTGCTGCAACGCTTCGGCCTGGCCGACGAGGAACATCCCGCGGTCGGCCAGCCGCCCATCGTGCGCTGGGATTACCGCGACTTCTCGGTATATTTCGAAAGCGGCCGGGTGCTCGACAGCGTTCGCCATCATCGGCCGCGGAATCCCGCGCAACCCTCGAACAAGGAGCCACAGTGACTCTCATCTATGGACATCGCGGCGCCAAGGGCGAAGCGCCGGAAAACACCCTGGCCAGCTTCCAGCGCTGCCTGGAGCATGGCGTCAACCGTTGCGAACTGGACCTGCACCTGTCCCGCGACGGCGAACTGATGGTGATCCACGACCCGACCCTGAAGCGCACCACCGGCCGCCGCGGCAAGGTCGCCGAACACGACGCGGCCACCCTGGCCACCTACGACGCGCGCAAGGGCGGCCCCGGCTGGGTACGGCCGACGCCGATCCCGCGGCTGGAGGAGCTGTTCGAGAAGTGCCCGTTCGAGCACTGGCAGCTGGAAGTGAAGAGCGCCTCGCGCGAACGCGCGGCGCGGACGGTAACGCGGATCAGGGAGCTGACCGAGCGCTTCGGCAACCGCGACAAGGTCACCGTCACCAGCGGTTCGCGGACCGTGCTCAAGGCCCTCAACGAACTGACCCCAGAGCTGTCGCGCGGGCTGGTCGCCGAATACGCCTGGCTCGACCCGCTGAAGGTCGCCCAGCACTATGGCTGTGCCCTGCTCGCCCTGAACTGGACCCTATGCACCCCGGAACGCCTGCTCAAGGCCCAGCGCCAGGGGCTTCACGTCTCGGTGTGGACGGTCAACGAACCGGCGCTGATGCGCCGGCTCGCCGACTTCGGCGTGGACAGCCTGATCACAGACTTTCCCGGTTTGGCCAGCGCCACCCTCGGGAATCGCTGAGCACATCCCCTCCGGCCGGCTCAGGCCGCCGGCCGGAGTCCTTCAAAAAAGCCGGTTGAGGCCGTCGAACGCCGCTACCCGATAGGCTTCCGCCATGGTCGGGTAGTTGAAGGTGGTGTTGACGAAGTACTTCAGGGTATTCAGCTCGCCCGGCTGGTTCATGATCGCCTGGCCGATGTGGACGATTTCCGAAGCCTGGTCGCCGAAGCAGTGCACGCCGAGGATCTCCAGGGTCTCGCGATGGAACAGGATCTTCAGCATGCCCACCGGCTCGTTGGAAATCTGCGCCCGGGCCATGCCCTTGAAGAACGCCTTGCCCACTTCGTAGGGAATCTTCGCCGCGGTCAGTTCGCTTTCGTTCTTGCCGATCGAGCTGATCTCCGGAATGGTGTAGATGCCGGTCGGCACATCGTTGACGAAGCGCCAGCTGTCGCTCTCGACGATGTTGCCGGCGGCCGAGCGGCCCTGGTCGTAGGCAGCGCTGGCCAGGCTCGGCCAGCCGATCACGTCGCCGGCGGCGAAGATGTTGCTCACCGAAGTACGGTAGTTCTCGTCCACCTCGATCTGGCCACGGCTGTTGACCTTGATGCCGACGTTCTCCAGGCCGAGCTTGTCGGTGTTGCCGGTCCGGCCGTTGCACCAGAGCAGCGCGTCCGCCTTGATCTTCTTGCCCGACTTCAGGTGAAGGATGACACCGTTGTCCAGCCCCTCGACGCGCTCGTACTCCTCGTTGTGGCGGATCAGCACGTTGTTGTTGCGCAGGTGGTAGCTCAGCGCATCGGAAATCTCGTCATCGAGGAAGCTGAGCAACTGGTCGCGCGTATCGATCAGGTCCACCAGCACGCCCAGGCCGCTGAAGATCGACGCGTATTCGCAGCCGATCACCCCGGCTCCGTAGATGATCAGCCGGCGCGGGGTGTGGCTCAGGGACAGGATGGTGTCGCTGTCGTAGACCCGCGGGTGGTTGAAATTGATGTCCGAAGGACGATACGGGCGCGAGCCGGTGGCGATCACGAACTGGTCGGCGACCAGGCGCTCCACCGCGCCGCTCGGCGTCACCACTTCGACGGTGCGTTCGTCGACGAAGCTGGCGGTGCCGGTGAACATGTCGATGCGATTGCGCGCGTAGTAGCCGGTACGCGAAGCGACCTGCTTGGAGATCACCCGGTCGGCGCTCTTCAGCACGTCGGGAAAGGAGAACCAGCGCGGCTCGCCGATCTGGCGGAACATCGGGTTGGTGTTGAACTCGATGATCTGCTTCACCGAGTGGCGCAGGGCCTTGGAAGGAATGGTGCCGAGGTGCGTGCAGTTGCCTCCGACCACGCGACGGCTGTCGACTACCGCCAGCTTGCGTCCGTACTTGGAGGCGTTCATCGCCGCCCCTTCGCCCGCCGGACCCGTGCCCAAAATCACCACGTCGTAGTTGTAGACAGCCATGCGTACTCCTCAGAACAGGCCGAGGCGCCCACTGGCGCCTCCGGCAAAGCCGCTGCACAACATGTGCGCGGCGGATCGATTCGATCATCGGGTCGGTGCGAACGACGGCATTCGCCGGGCAAGGCTCGGTCCGACCTCGAGGCGGGCATATGTTACGCCCTGTGCGAAATGTCGCACATTAGCGTTTGGTCGCGTCGTAGGCGAGTTTTCCGGGCACTACAGATTCGTCGCGGTTGGCTTCCTCGCATTTCTGCCGGTCGCCGCCGCAGATCGAGCATTCCTTCTCGATCCCCAGGTTGGCGATGCCGCCGCAGGAACCGGCGATCGGCTTGCGGCCCATGATGACGCCGATGGACATGCCGAAGACCACCAGCAGCATGATGACGAAGACCAGTAGCCAGGTCATGGACGTTCTCCTTGGTTGCCGAACAGTTGCTCGTAGCGTGGCGTGGTGCGGCTGTCGAAACCGTTGCCCTGGCGACTGACGAACAGCGCCGCCAGTCGGTGCTTCTCGGCGAAACGGTAGCCCTCCTCCGGACCGAGCACCATCAGCAGGGTCGACAGGCCGTCGGCGTTGCGCGTCGACGGATCGATCACCGTGACCGAAGCCAGGTGATGGTCGATCGGCGCGCCGGTGCGCGGGTCGAAGGTGTGCGAATAGCGCTGGCCGTTCTCTTCGAAATAGTTGCGGTAATCGCCCGAGGTCGAGACGCCGTAGCCGTCCAGCGCCAGTACCTGCTGGGCGACCCGCTGGCCCTCGCGCGGCGCTTCGATAGCGATGCGCCAGGGCGTGCCGTCCGGCTTGCGCCCTTCGGCTTTCAACTCGCCGGTGATTTCCGCCAGGTAGCTGCGCACGCCGAGCTCCTTCAGGCGTTCGCCTACCGCGTCCACCGTATAGCCAGCGGCGATGCTGTCGAAGTCCAATTGTACGGCGGCGTCCTTGCACAGGCGCTGGCCGTCGATGCGCAGGTGTCGATGGCCGACGTCACGGCGCACCGCGGCGATCTGCTCGGCGCTGGGAACCTTCTCTACCCGCGCCTGCGGACCGAAGCCCCAGAGGTTCATCAGCGGCTCGACGGTCATGTCGAAGGCGCCCTGGCTCTGCTCCGACAACTCGCCGCCGTAGCGCAGCAACTCCAGCATCGGTGGCGGCAGCTCCATGCAGGACTGCGCCGGCAGCGCATTGAAACGCGAGACCAGGGAATCGTCGCGGTAGGTGGACATCTGCCGGTCGACCTCGGCGAGGATCGCCTCCACCGCGGCTTTCGCCGTCTGGACGTCGGGCGCCGAGGCGCCGCGCACGTACTTGATCGAATAGGTGCTGCCCATGGTCGGGCCGCCGAAGCTTTCCAGGGTGTCGCCGCAACCGGCCAGGACCAGCGCCAGCGCTGCCAGTCCGGCCATGGCAAGCGGACGGAAACGCTCAGCCACCGAAATCGTCCAGCAGGATATTCTCGCGCTCCACGCCCAGGTCGGTGAGCATCTTGATCACCGCGGCATTCATCATCGGCGGGCCGCACATGTAGAACTCGCAGTCCTCGGGCGCCGGGTGGTCCTTCAGGTAGTTCTCGAACAGCACGTTGTGGATGAAACCGGTCAGGCCGGTCCAGTTGTCCTCCGGCTGCGGGTCGGACAGCGCCAGGTGCCACTGGAAGTTGGGATTCTCCGCCTGCAGCTGGTCGTACTCCTCGGTATAGAAGGCCTCGCGCAGCGAGCGCGCGCCGTACCAGAAGCTGATCTTGCGGTTCGACTTGAGCCGGCGCAACTGGTCGAAGATGTGCGAACGCATCGGCGCCATGCCGGCGCCGCCGCCGATGAAGACCATCTCGGCCTCGGTGTCCTTGGCGAAGAACTCGCCGAACGGCCCGTACACGGTGACCTTGTCGCCCGGCTTGAGGTTGAACACCCAGGACGACATCTGCCCCGGCGGCAGGTCGCTGCCCGGCGGCGGCGAGGCGATGCGGATGTTGAACTTGACCACGCCCTTCTCTTCCGGGTAGTTGGCCATCGAGTAGGCGCGGATCACCGTCTCGTCGACCTTCGACACGTAGCGCCACATGTTGAACTTGTCCCAGTCGCCGCGATATTCCGGCTGGATATCGAAGTCCTTGTACTCGACCACGTGCGGCGGGCATTCCAGCTGCACGTAGCCGCCGGCACGAAAGTCCACGCTCTCGCCGTCCGGCAGGCGCAGGGTGAGTTCCTTGATGAAGGTGGCGACGTTGGGGTTGGACTCCACCGTGCACTCCCATTTCTTCACCCCGAAGACCTCTTCAGGCACGCGGATCTGCATATCCTGCTTGACCGGCGTCTGGCACGACAGGCGCCAGCCTTCCTTCGCCTGGCGCCGGGTGAAGTGCGACTCCTCGGTCGGCAGCATCTCGCCGCCGCCCTCGACCACCACGCATTTGCACTGCGCGCAGGTGCCGCCGCCGCCGCAGGCGGAAGACAGGAACACGTTGTTCGCCGCCAGGGTTTGCAGCAGCTTGCCGCCGGCCGGCACGGTCAGGCTGTGCTCGCCGTTGATCTGGATGGTCACGTCGCCACTCGACACCAGCTTGGCGCGGGCGACCAGGATGATCGCCACCAGGCCCAGGACGATGGCGGTGAACATGCCGATGGCCAGGAAAATCTCGAATCCGATCACGGGCCTCTCCTTACAACTGCACGCCGGAGAACGACATGAAGCCCAACGACATCAGGCCGATGGTGATGAAGGTGATCCCCAGGCCCTGCAGGCCCTCGGGGACGTCGCTGTACTTGAGCTTCTCGCGGATACCCGCCAGCGCGGCGATCGCCAGCGCCCAGGAAAAGCCCGAGCCGACGCCGTACACCGTGCTCTCGGCAAGGTTGTAGTCGCGCTCGACCATGAACAGCGAGCCGGCCATGATCGCGCAGTTCACCGTGATCAGCGGCAGGAACACGCCCAGCGCGTTGTAGAGGCTGGGTACGTACTTGTCGAGGAGCATCTCGAGGATCTGCACGATGGCGGCGATCACCCCGATGTAGCTGAGCAGGCCGAGGAAACTCAGGTCCACCTCGGGCAGCCCGGCCCAGGCCAGCGCGCCGTCCTTGAGCAGGTAGGTGTAGATCAGGTTGTTGGCCGGCACGGTGATGGTCTGCACCACGATCACCGCGATACCCAGGCCGATGGCGGTCTCCACCTTCTTCGAGATGGCGATGAAGGTACACATGCCGAGGAAGAACGCCAGCGCCATGTTCTCGACAAACACGGCCTTCACGAACAGGCTGATGTAGTGCTCCATCAGTAAGCCTCCTTGCTGGATACCTGCGGGGCCATCTTGTAGGTCGGGGCCTCGACCTGGTCTTTCTTCCAGGTCCGCAGGGCCCAGATGATCAGGCCGATCAGGAAGAACGCCGAAGGCGGCAGCAGGAGCAGGCCGTTCGGCTGGTACCAGCCGCCATCGTTGACCGTCGGCAACACGCTGATGCCGTAGAGCTTGCCGGCGCCGAACAGCTCGCGGACGAAGCCCAGCACCAGCAGCATGGCGCTGTAGCCGAGACCGTTGCCGATGCCGTCGAAGAACGACACGAGCGGCGGGTTGGCCATGGCGAAGGCTTCGGCGCGGCCCATCACGATGCAGTTGGTGATGATCAGCCCGACGAACACCGAGAGCTGCTTGCTCAGGCTATAGGCATAGGCCTTGAGCACCTGGTCGACGACGATCACCAGCGAGGCGATGATCACCATCTGCACGATCATCCGGATCGAGCTGGGAATCTGCCGGCGGATCATCGAGATGAACAGGTTGGAGAAGCCGGTCACCAGGGTCAGGGCGATGGCCATGACGGTAGCGGTCTTCAGGTTCGAGGTTACCGCCAGCGCCGAGCAGATCCCGAGGATCTGCAGGCCGATCGGATTGTTCTGGAAGACCGGATTGAACAGGACTTCGCGGATCGTGGGTTGAGCAGCCATCACGCCTCCCCTTTGCGCAGATTGGCGAGGAAGGCGTCGAAACCGTCCTTGCCGAGCCAGAAATGCAGCAGGTTGTCGACACCCTTGCTGGTCAGGGTGGCGCCGGCCAGGCCGTCGACCTGGTGGGTCGCCTTCGCCGATTGCGGGTCCACCGAGCCCTTGATGATCTGTACGGCAAGATCGCCCTGGGCGTCGTAGAGGGTCTTGCCGACCCACAGCGCCTTCCATTTCGGATTGTCGACCTCGCCGCCGAGACCGGGGGTCTCGCCATGCTGGTAGAAGCCGAAGCCGGCGACCGTGTTGAGGTCGCCCTTGAGCGCCAGGAAGCCGTACAGGGTCGACCACAGACCGTAGCCGCGCACCGGCAGGATCAGGGTGTCGAGCTTGCCGTCGGTCTCCACCAGGTAGACCGTGGTGTAGCGCTCGCGGCGCTTGATCGAGGCGATGTCCTCGGCGGCGGGCAGCGCCTCCGACAGCGCCGGGTCCTTGGCCGCTTTCAGCGGGTCGTAGCCGAGCGGGTCCTGGGCATCGCTGAAGGTGCCGCTCTGCAGGTCGACCACCTTGGCGGTGATGCGACTGTCGAACAGCGCCTTGACCTCTTTGCCGGACATGCCCGGCTCGCCGAGACCGGCGATGGCGAGGATGCTGCGCTGCTTGTCGAGCAGGCGGTTTTCCGCCTGGGTCGGCTTCAGCGCCACCGCCGCGCCGGCGACGAACACCGAGCTGACCAGGCACACCACCAGGGCTACCAGCAGTGTGCGGGTGGTGGATTCTTGATTAGCCATTGCGCGCCAGCCTCCGCTTGATGTTGGCCTGAACGACGAAATGGTCGATCAGCGGTGCGAACAGGTTGGCGAACAGGATCGCCAGCATCATGCCTTCCGGGAACGCCGGGTTGACCACCCGGATCAGCATGACCATCACTCCGATCAGGGCGCCGAACAGCCACTTGCCGGTATCGGTCATGGACGCCGAGACCGGGTCGGTGGCCATGAAGATCATGCCGAAGGCGAAGCCGCCGGTGACCAGGTGCCAATACCAGGGCATGGCGAACATCGGGTTGCTGGCCGAGCCGATGGCGTTGAACAGGTAGCTCATGGCGACCATCCCCAGCATCACCCCGGCGACGATGCGCCAGGAGGCGATGCGGGTCAGCAGCAGCACGGCGCCGCCGATGAAGATCGCCAGAGTGCTGGTCTCGCCCATCGACCCCTGCATGTGGCCGAGGAAGGCATCCATCCAGGTCAGGCCGTGGCCGAGGATGTTGTCCACCCCGCCGGCGGCGGCCAGGCTCAGCGAGGTGGCGCCGGCGAAGCCGTCCACCGAGGTCCATACCGCGTCGCCGGACATCTGCGCCGGGTAGGCGAAGAACAGGAAGGCCCGGCCGACCAGTGCCGGATTGAGGAAGTTCTTCCCGGTGCCGCCGAACACTTCCTTGCCCAGCACCACGCCGAAGCTGATCCCCAGGGCTACCTGCCACAGCGGGACGGACGGCGGCAGGGTCAGGGCGAACAGCACCGAGGTGACGAAGAAGCCTTCGTTGACCTCGTGGCGGCGGATGCTGGCGAACAGCACCTCCCAGAAACCGCCGACGATGAAGGTGGTCAGGTACACCGGCAGGAAGTACGCGGCGCCCTGGACCAGGCAATCCCACAGGCTGTTCGGGTCGAACCCGGCCAGCGCGCCGATCAGGGCGAAGCGCCAGCCATCCTGGGCGCTCAACAGGTCGGGGCTCTGGGCGAAGATCAGGTTGGCCTGGTGGCCGACGTTGTACATGCCAAAGAACATCGCCGGGAAGGTGCACAGCCAGACGATGATCATCATGCGCTTCAGGTCGATGCCGTCGCGCACGTGTGCAGTGGTGCGGGTGACGCTGCCGGGACGATAGAGGAAGGTGTCCACGGCTTCGTACAGCGGGTACCACTTCTCGTAGCGCCCGCCCTTCTCGAAATGATGCTCGACCTTGTCGAGCAGGTTACGCAAACCCATGGCTCAGCCCTCCTGCTCGATGCGTGCCAGGTTGTCCCGCAGAATCGGGCCGTATTCGTACTTGCCGGCGCAGACGTAGCTGCACAGCGCCAGGTCCTCTTCGTCGAGTTCCAGGGCGCCGAGCTTCTGGGCCATTTCCGTGTCGCCGACGATCAGGTAGCGCAGCAGTTGGGTCGGCAGGATATCCAGCGGCATCACCGCCTCGTAGTTACCTACCGGCACCATCGCCCGTGGGCTGCCGTTGGTGCTGGTGGTGAAGGCGAAACGCTTGCCACCGAGCAGCCTGGAGACGAACACGTTGAGCAGCGAATGCTTTTCCACCCCGGCGCGCAGGTAGTGGAGGAACTCGCGCTGGTCGCCCTCCTTGAGACAGGACAACTGCAGGTGGTAGCGCCCCAGGTAGGCGTAGGCGCCATGGGCGGTGCGACCGCCCAGCACGGAGCCGGAGATCAGCCGGTTGTTGCCCGGCTGCAGCTGGCCGGCGGCCAGTTCGTCGAGGTTGGCGCCCAAGCGGGTGCGCACCAGACGCGGCTTTTCCACCACCGGACCGGCCAGGGCGATCACCCGCTCGGTCCACAATTGCCCGGTCGTGAACAGCTTGCCGATGGCGATCACGTCCTGGTAGTTCAGGTTCCACACGCTCTTGCCGGCACCCACCGGGTCGAGGAAGTGGATATGGGTGCCGGGCAGGCCCGCCGGATGCGGACCGGCGAAGGCTTGCGCGGTCACGCCGGAGAGCGCCTCGCCGGGTAGCGAAACGCCTTCCGCCTTGCACAGGAACACCCGGGCCAGGCGCCCGAGCACCGTCAGCCCGGCCTGGAAGGCCTCGCCCTGCTCCGCGATAACCACCTGCGGATCGGCGGCCAGCGGCTGGGTATCGATGGCAGTGACGAAAATCGAACTGGGGCTGGACTCGGGATCGGGCACCTTGCTGAACGGCCGGGTCCGCAGCGCGGTCCACAGGCCCGACTGCAACAGGTTGTCGCGGACCTGCTCGGCGCTCAGCGTGGCGAGTTTGTCAGCGGGATAACGGGCGAACTCCAGTTGCTCGTCGCCGTCGAGATCGATGACCACCGATTGCAGGACGCGCTTCTCGCCACGATGGATGGCACTGACCACACCGGCGCCGGGTGCGGTATAGCTGACGGAGGGATTCTTCTTGTCGGTGAACAGCACCTGCCCCAGCTTCACCCGGTCGCCTACCTGCACCGCCATGGTCGGCTTCATGCCGTGGTAGTCGAAACCGATCAACGCCACGCTGCGTACCGGGCGTGCTGCCTCGATGCGCTGTTCGGGGGCGCCGCTGATGGGCAGGTCCAGGCCACGTTTTATCTTGATCATGTCTAGTGCCTAGTGGTCGTGGACAGAAAAGACGAGGCCCAAGTCAGAAAATGACCATCATCGCGCGCAACGTACTGAATTGGCACGATTGATGAATGGCCCCGCAAGGTAACCCCGGGATTATAAAGAGCCACCTCCCCGGGAGCCACCCAAGCCGCACACCGGGTCTTGAAACGCGTAACAGAAAACGACAGAAAAACATGCCCGTGCGAAATGAAAAACGGGAGCCGAAGCTCCCGTCCTGCGCCACCCGCAGGCTCAGGCCTGCTGGCCGAGCCCGCGCCTTTCCGCCAGCGACAGCTTGACCCGGTAGCACAACCACATCAGCAGCAGCCAGAATGGAATGGCGTACACCGAGATGTTGATCCCGGGGATCATCAGCATGATGCCAAGGATGAACACCACGAAGGCCAGGCACAGGTAGTTGCTGAACGGCGACCAGAGCGCCTTGAAGAAGGTGTCCACGCCCTGGCGCTTCATCGCCGCGCGGAACTTCAGGTGCGACAGGCTGATCATCGCCCAGTTGATCACCAGCGCCGCCACCACCAGCGACATCAGCAGCTCCAGCGCCTTGTGCGGCAATACGTAGTTGACGATCACGCAGAGGAAGGTGATCAGCGCCGAGACCAGGATCGACAGCACCGGCACGCCCCGGCGGTCCACCGACATCAGCACCTTCGGCGCGTCACCCTGGGCGGCCAGGCCGTAGAGCATCCGGCTGTTGCAGTAGACGCCGCTGTTGTAGACCGACAATGCCGCGGTGAGTACTACGAAGTTGAGGATGTTGGCCGCGGTGCCGCTGCCGATCAACGAGAAGATCTGCACGAACGGGCTGCCGCTGTAGTCGTCGCCGGAAGCGTTGATGGTCTCCACCAACTGGTCCCATGGATACAGCGAGAGCAGCACCGCCAGGGCGCCGATATAGAAGATCAGGATCCGGTAGATCACCTGGTTGATCGCCTTCGGGATCACCTTCCGCGGCTCGGACGCCTCGGCGGCGGTGATACCCACCAACTCCAGCCCCCCGAAGGAGAACATGATGATCGCCAGGGTCATCACCAGGCCGCTGAGACCGTTGGGGAAGAAGCCGCCGCGGTCCCACAGGTTGCTCACCGAGGCTTGCGGTCCGCCACCGCCGCCGACCAGCAGGTAGATACCGAGCAGGATCATGCCGACGATCGCCGCTACCTTGATGATCGCGAACCAGAACTCGGTCTCGCCGAAGGCTTTCACGTTGGCCAGGTTGATCGCGTTGATCAGCACGAAGAACGCCGCCGCCGTCGCCCAGGTCGGCACGTCCGGCCACCAATACTGGATGTACTTGCCCACCGCGGTCAGCTCCGACATGCCCACCAGGATGTACAGCACCCAGTAGTTCCAGCCGGAAAGGAAACCGGCGAATCCGCCCCAGTACTTGTGTGCGAAGTGACTGAAGGAGCCGGCCACCGGCTCCTCGACGATCATCTCGCCGAGCTGGCGCATGATCAGGAAGGCGATGAAGCCGCCAATGGCGTAACCGAGGATCATCGACGGGCCGGCCGTCTTGATGACGCCCGCCGAGCCGAGGAACAGCCCGGTGCCGATCGCCCCGCCCAGCGCGATCAACTGGATGTGGCGATTCTTCAGGCCACGCTTCAGCTCGCCCTGGTGCAGATGTTGACCATCCATTGAAAAACCCTAAATCGAAGTGAGTAGTTTCTTGTTCTGGTTATCCACAGAAATGAAAAACGGGAGCCCGAGAGCTCCCGTTTTCCTCTACGCCTTGCGCATCAACGCGGGAAGGCCGGCGGGTTGACCCCAGCCATGTCTTCCATCACGCGCACTACCTGGCAGCTGTAGCCGAACTCGTTGTCGTACCACACGTACAGGACGACACGGTTGTCGTTGCAGATGGTCGCCTCGGCGTCCACCACGCCGGCATGGCGCGAACCGACGAAGTCGGTGGAAACCACTTCCTGGGAGCTGACGAAGTCGATCTGCTTCTGCAGGTCCGAGTGCATGGCCATCTGGCGCAGGTACTCGTTGATCTCTTCGCGGGTGGTGGCCTTTTCCAGGTTCAGGTTGAGGATCGCCATGGACACGTTCGGCGTCGGCACACGGATCGCATTGCCGGTCAGCTTGCCTTTCAGCACCGGCAGGGCCTTGGCCGCGGCGGTGGCGGCACCGGTCTCGGTGATCACCATGTTCAGCGGCGCGCTGCGGCCACGACGACTGCCCTTGTGGAAGTTGTCGATCAGGTTCTGGTCGTTGGTGTACGAGTGAACGGTCTCGACGTGACCGTTGACGATGCCGTACTGGTCGTTGACGGCCTTCAGCACCGGCACGATGGCGTTGGTGGTGCAGGAGGCGGCCGAGATGATCTTGTCGTCGGCGCCGATGTCGGTGTGGTTGATACCGTGCACGATGTTCTTCAGCGCACCCTTGCCCGGAGCGGTAAGGACCACGCGATCGATCCCCGGGCACTTCAGGTGCTGGCCGAGGCCTTCGGCGTCGCGCCACTTGCCGGTGTTGTCGACCAGCAGGGCGTTCTTGATGCCGTACTGGGTGTAGTCGATCGACGCCGGGTCGTTGGAGTAGATCACCTGGATCAGGTTGCCGTTGGCGGTCAGCGTGTTGTTTTCTTCGTCGATGGTGATGGTGCCGTCGAACGGACCGTGCACCGAGTCCCGACGCAGCAGGCTGGCCCGCTTGACCAGGTCGTTCTCGGCGCCCTTGCGCACGACGATCGCGCGCAGGCGCAGGCCGTCGCCGCCGCCGGTCTTCTCGATCAGGATGCGCGCCAGCAGGCGGCCGATGCGGCCGAAGCCGTAGAGCACGACGTCGGTGCCTTCGCGGGCATCGCCGTTCTGCTTGCCGACCACCTCGGCCAGCTCGGCCTTGACGAAGTCCTCGATGCTGCGGCCGTTACCTTCTGCCTTGAACTTGGCGACCATCTTGCCCAGATCGACGGAAGCGGCGCCCAGCTTGAGCTCGCTCATCGCCTTGAGGATCGGGAACGTCTCGTGAACCGACAGCTCGGCGTCATCAGCCATGCGATGACGGGCGAAACGATGCGCCTTCATGATCGCGATCACCGAGCGGTTGATCAGACCACGGCCATGGATCGAGGTCACCACATTGTTATTGCGGTAGAGCTGGCCAATCAGCGGGATCATGGCTTCCGCGATGGCTTCACGATCGATCCATTCACCGAGACACTGGTCGGGCTTCTGAGTCACGGGCAATACCTTCCACATGTAGGGGATGAAAAAAGGGGCTACATTATGACCGCGCCGGCCAGGCTCGGCAATCTGCAGCAGTCGGAAGACTGACATCCAGCAGTCGGGAAAGTTACAATCCGGCGGGTCAAATTCCCGACCGGAGCCCAGCTTGCCCGTGTCCGTACTGCGTCTTCCCAGCCTGCCGGCCAGCGCCGGCAAGCAACACTGGGGCAACCTCCCCGGTGCCGCGCTGAGCCTGGCTGTCGCCGAGGCCGCCAGTTCCGCCAAGCGCTTCACCCTGCTGCTGACCGCCGACAGCCAGAATGCCGAACGCCTGGAACAGGAACTGCGGTTCTTCGCCCCCGACCTGCCGGTATTGCATTTCCCCGATTGGGAAACCCTGCCCTACGACGTCTTTTCACCGCACCAGGACATCATTTCCCAGCGCATCGCCGCCCTCTACCAGTTGCCGCAGCTCAAGCACGGCGTGCTGGTGGTGCCGATCTCCACCGCCTTGCACCGCCTGGCGCCGACCCGCTTCCTGCTCGGCAGCAGCCTGGTCCTCGACGTCGGCCAGAAACTCGACGTCGAGCGGATGCGCCTGCGCCTGGAAGGCGCCGGCTACCGCTGCGTCGACACGGTCTACGAGCACGGCGAATTCGCCGTCCGCGGCGCGCTGATCGACCTGTTCCCGATGGGCAGCGAGTTGCCCTTCCGTATCGACCTGTTCGACGACGAGATCGAGACCCTGCGCACCTTCGACCCGGAGACCCAGCGCTCCATCGACAAGGTCGAGTCGATCCGCCTGCTGCCGGCACGCGAATTCCCCCTGAACAAGGAAGCGGTCACCGGTTTCCGCGGCCGCTTCCGCGAGCGCTTCGACGTTGACTACCGGCGCTGCCCGATCTACCAGGACCTCGCCAGCGGTTTGACACCCTCGGGAATCGAGTACTACCTGCCGCTGTTCTTCGAGGAAACCGCGACCCTCTTCGACTACCTGCCGCAAGACACCCAGGTATTCTCCCTGCCCGGCATCGAACAGGCCGCGGAGCAGTTCTGGAATGACGTACGCAGCCGCTACGAGGACCGCCGGGTCGATCCGGAACGGCCATTGCTGCCGCCGGCGGAAGTGTTCCTTCCGGTGGAAGACTGCTTCGCCCGGCTGAAGAACTGGCCACGGGTGGTCGCCAGCCAGGAGGACGTCGAGCCGGGCGTCGGGCGCGAGCGCTTCCCGGCCCTGCCGCTGCCGAACCTGGCGATCGAAGCTAAGGCCGCCGAGCCGCTGGCCGCGCTGCGCCGGTTCATCGAGGAGTTCCCCGGCCGCGTACTGTTCTGCGCCGAATCGCCAGGACGCCGGGAAGTCCTGCTGGAGCTGCTGGCCCGACTGAAGCTGCGCCCCGAGGAAGTCGACGGCTGGCCGGCCTTCCTCGCCAGCCAGGCACGCCTGGCGATCAGCATCGCGCCGCTGGACGAGGGCCTGCTGCTGGACCATCCGGCACTCGCCCTGGTCGCCGAAAGCCCGCTGTTCGGCCAGCGCGTCATGCAGCGCCGGCGCCGGGAAAAGACCCGAGACGGCGGCGACGCGGTGATCAAGAACCTCACCGAGCTGCGCGAAGGCGCGCCGGTGGTGCACATCGACCATGGCGTCGGCCGCTACCTGGGCCTGATCACCCTCGAGGTGGACAACCAGCAGGCGGAATTCCTCATGCTGCAATACGCCGAGGACGCCAAGCTCTACGTGCCGGTCGCCAACCTGCACCTGATCGCCCGCTACACCGGCGCCGACGACGCCCTGGCGCCGCTGCACCGGCTCGGCTCGGAAACCTGGCAGAAGGCCAAGCGCAAGGCCGCCGAACAGGTTCGCGACGTCGCCGCCGAACTGCTCGACATCTACGCCCGCCGCGCCGCCCGCGAAGGCTTCGCGTTCAAGGATCCGCAGGCCGACTACGCGACCTTCTCGGCCGGCTTCCCGTTCGAGGAGACGCCGGACCAGCAAAGCGCCATCGAGGCGGTGGTCGCCGACATGCTCGCGCCCAGGCCCATGGACCGCCTGGTCTGCGGCGACGTCGGCTTCGGCAAGACCGAAGTGGCGATGCGCGCGGCGTTCGTCGCCGTGCATAGCGGCAAGCAGGTGGCGGTGCTGGTGCCCACCACCCTGCTCGCCCAGCAGCACTACAACAGCTTTCGCGACCGCTTCGCCGACTGGCCGGTGAGCGTCGAGGTGATGAGCCGCTTCAAGAGCGCCAAGGAAGTCGAGAACGCCGCGCGGCTACTGGCCGAAGGCAAGATCGACATCCTCATCGGGACCCATAAGCTGCTCCAGGAAGACGTGAAGTTCGCCAACCTGGGGTTGGTCGTGATCGACGAGGAACACCGCTTCGGGGTGCGCCAGAAGGAGCAGCTCAAGGCCCTGCGCAGCGAAGTGGACATCCTCACCCTCACCGCCACGCCGATCCCGCGGACCCTGAACATGGCCGTCTCCGGCATGCGCGACCTGTCCATCATCGCCACGCCGCCGGCGCGCCGCCTGTCGGTGCGCACCTTCGTCATGGAGCAGCAGAACGCGGTAATCAAGGAAGCGCTGCTCCGCGAACTGCTGCGCGGCGGCCAGGTGTACTACCTGCACAACGAAGTGAAGACCATCGAGAAGTGCGCCCGCGACCTCGCCGAACTGGTCCCGGAGGCGCGCATCGGCATCGGCCACGGACAGATGCACGAGCGCGAGCTGGAACAGGTGATGAGCGACTTCTACCACAAGCGCTTCAACGTGCTGGTGGCCTCGACCATCATCGAGACCGGCATCGACGTGCCCAGCGCCAACACCATCCTCATCGAGCGCGCCGACAAGTTCGGCCTGGCCCAGTTGCACCAGTTGCGCGGCCGCGTCGGTCGCAGCCACCACCAGGCCTACGCCTACCTGCTGACACCGCCGCGCCGTCAGATGACCCCGGACGCCGAGAAACGCCTGGAAGCCATCGCCAACGCCCAGGACCTGGGCGCCGGCTTCGTCCTCGCCACCCACGACCTGGAGATCCGCGGCGCCGGCGAGTTGCTCGGCGATGGCCAGAGCGGGCAGATCCAGGCGGTCGGCTTCACCCTCTACATGGAAATGCTCGAACGGGCGGTGAAGGCCATCCGCAAGGGCGAGCAACCGAACCTCGAGCAGCCACTGGGCGGCGGGCCGGAGGTCAACCTGCGGGTGCCTGCGCTGATCCCCGAGGATTACCTGCCCGACGTGCATGCCCGGCTGATCCTCTACAAGCGCATCGCCAACGCCCCTGACGAGGAAGGTTTGCGCGAGTTGCAGGTGGAGATGATCGACCGCTTCGGGCTCCTGCCCGATCCGGCGAAGAACCTGATGCGCCTGACCCTTCTGAAACTGCAGGCGGAAAAACTTGGAATACTCAAGGTCGATGCCGGACCGCAGGGCGGTCGTATAGAATTCGCCGCCGATACCCAGGTCGACCCGCTGGTATTGATCAAGCTGATCCAGGGCCAACCGAACCGCTACAAGTTCGAAGGCGCAACCCTGTTCCGCTTCCAGGTGCCCATGGAACGACCGGAAGAACGCTTCAATACCCTGGAGGCGCTGTTCGAGCGCCTGACACCGCAAACCACCTAAGGATTAGCCTATGCGCTTGTTCCGTTGCCTTGCCCTGCTGCTCTCACTGGCCGCCCCCGCGGCATTCGCCGGCGGTCCCTACCAGGTGGAACTGGTGGTGTTCCGCCAGGCCGGCGATGCCGTGCCGTCCAGCCAGCCGGCCCCGGACGACTGGGCCACCGGCGCACAGCCGCTGGCCAGCGACGCCCTGCGCGCCACCGCGCTCGACAACCAGCTCGCCAAGCTCAGCCAGGACAACGGCTACACCGTGCTGCTGCACAAGGCCTGGCGCCAGGACATCGGCGAGACCCCGGTGAAGATCGCCCTCAGCGAAGGCCAGGAACAGGATCATCATTTCCCGGTGGAAGGTACGCTGACCCTCAGCCAGGTGCGCTTCGTCGACATGGAGGCCGATTTCTGGGTCAATCGCTTCGGCGACGACGGTTTCCTCGCCGGCAGCCAGCACATCAGGCAGGGCACGCGGCTGAAGAATGGCGAACTGACCTATCTCGACCATCCGAGCCTGGGCATCCTGATCAAGGTGGTGCCGGTCGGCGCCCGTCCCGCCGCCCCCAATCCCATGGAAATGGAAGAACAGCAGGCACCGGCGGACGCGCCCCCCGTCGAAGGCGGCTTCGACGCCGCACCTCCTGCGCAATAGCGAAAAAGGCCGCAATAGCGGCCTTTTTTTCGTTGCGATGGCCGCCTAGCCGGCCAGGACCCGCGCCAACACCTCGCGCACCTTGCCGATGCCATCGTGCAACGCCTGTTCGATTTCGGCCATGGTGATGATCCCCGCCGACTTGCCCGCCGCGGGATTGACCACCAGCGCCAGGCAGGCGTAGGGCAGGTCCAGCTCGCGGGCCAGTGCCGCCTCGGGCATGCCGGTCATGCCGACGATATCGTTGCCGTCCCGCTCCAACCGGGCGATTTCCGCCACCGTTTCCAGGCGCGGCCCTTGGGTGCAGGCGTAGACCCCATGGCTGCTGTGCGCCAGCCCCAACGCACGCAACGCCTCGATCAGGCGCTGGCGCAACGGCTCGTCATAGGGGTGGCTGAAGTCGATATGGGTGACATGCTCGATATCGCCGGCGAAATAGGTGTGCTCGCGTCCCGAGGTGTAGTCGATCAACTGGTGCGGCACGCACAGGTGCCCCGTTCCCATCGCCGCATGGATGCCACCCACCGCGTTGACCGCGATCACCGCCTCGGCACCCGCCTGCTTCAGCGCCCAGAGATTGGCCCGGTAGTTCACCTGGTGCGGCGGGAAGCGGTGCGGATGACCGTGACGTGCCAGGAACAGCACCTCGCGCCCGGCGTAGCGGCCACGCTGGAGCGGCGCGGACGGCGCGCCATACGGCGTTTCGATCGGCAGGGACTCGCTCAGCGTCAGCCCTTCCAGCTGGGTCAGGCCGGTTCCTCCGATAATCGCGTAGACACTCATCGACAGCTCCCTCAATCAATCAGTTGCGCAGCGCGCAACGCGGACAGTGCTTCCAGCCAGCGCGGCTGCTGGCGATAGTCGGTATTCGCGTAGCCCTTGCCACGCATGCGTTGCAGACGCGACGGCGGGGTCACCTTCAGGCGTTGCAGGGCAGCCAGGGCCAGCTCGGCGGAAGCCCGGTCGTTGCACACCAGGCCCATGTCGCAGCCCGCGGCCAGGGCGGCCTCGATGCGGCTGGCGGCGTCGCCGACCACATGGGCACCGGCCATCGACAGGTCGTCGCTGAATATCACCCCGTCGAACTTCAGCTCGCCGCGCAGGATCTCCTGCAACCAGCGCCGGGAAAAGCCGGCGGGCTGCGGGTCGACCTGCGGATAGATGACATGGGCCGGCATCAGCGCGTCGAGCTGTCCGGCCAGGCGGGCGAACGGAACCAGGTCGCTGCGCCGGATTTCCTCGAGACTGCGCGCGTCTTCGGGAATCGCCACATGGGAATCGGCCTCGGCCCAGCCGTGACCGGGAAAATGCTTGCCGGTGGCGGCCATCCCGGCGGCATGCATGCCGCGAATGAAAGCACCGGCAAGCAGCGCGGCACGCTCCGGGTCGCCCTCGAAGGCGCGGCTACCGACCACGGCGCTGCGCTGGTGGTCGAGATCCAGCACCGGCGCGAAACTCAGGTCGAGGCCGACCGCCTGCACCTCGGTCGCCATCAGCCAGCCACAATGCTCGGCCAGCTCTTCGGCATTGGGGTTGTCGGCGATCGCGCGCATCGCTGGCAGGCGCACGAAGCCCTGGCGCAGGCGCTGCACGCGCCCTCCTTCCTGGTCGACGGCCAGCAACAGGTCGGGACGGATGGCGCGAATGGCCGCACACAGTTCGCGAACCTGGGCAGGATGCTCGATGTTGCGAGCGAAGATGATCAGCCCGCCCACCTCGGGGTGGCGCAGGATTTGGCGGTCCTCGGCGGTCAGCCAGGTGCCGCCGATGTCGAGCATCAGAGAGCCTTGCATGAAGAGTCCTATGGCCTGGAAATCAGCGAAGCCCGCCGTCACGGGCCTCAGACAGCGCACACTGTACTGCACCCGGCAGAAAGACTTAAGTCCCGGGGCGGTACCGCGCGCCTGCCAATGGAGCCGGCCCGGCGCATGGAGTTCCGCCCGGAGCACAGAGAAAGGAGAAAGAAAAACGGCGCCCTGGGGCGCCGTCTGCAATCAGGCCTTGGCGGGCGTCTTGTTCCGCGGGCGCAGTTGCGCCCCGGCCAGCAGCGGATCGTCGATGCCGCTCTCGGCGCGCATGCCGGCAGCGAAGAACGGCACCATCAGGTGCATCACCTGCTCGGTGGAAGTGTTCACGCCGAAATCGGTTTCCGCCATCGCCCGCAGGGCCTTGATCCCCGACATGCTGAAGGCGGCCGCGCCGAGCATGAAGTGCACGCGCCAGAACAGCTCGATGGGCGGCAGCTTCGGCGCAGCCTCGTTGACCAGCAGCATGTAGCGCCGGAAGACCTTGCCGTAGACCTCCTCCAGGTACTTGCGCAGGTGCCCCTGGCTCTGGCTGAAGGCCAGGCCGAGCAAGCGCATGAAGATCGACAGGTCGTTGCCGCTGCGCGGCTTCACCGCCATCGCCTGGGACACCAGCAGGTGCAGGAGGTCCTCCAGGGTGGCGTGCTGGGCCTCGGGCTTGGCCTGGCGACGATCCATCTCCTTTTCCAGGCTGACGCAGAATGGCCCGAGGAAGCGCGAGAACACCGCCTGGATCAGCGCCTTCTTCGAACCGAAGTGATAATTCACCGCCGCCAGGTTGACCCCGGCCTTGCTGGTGATCAGACGCAACGAGGTTTCGGCGAAGCCTTTTTCCGCGAACAGCTGTTCCGCCGCATCGAGAATGCGTTCGACGGTTTCCGACTGGGCCATGGTTTCTCCGCCTGACAAACACTTGTTTGAAACATACGTTTCAGCCACATCCCTTGTCAAGCGGCAGATGACGCACCAGTCAGGAAAATTACAGAGAAGTCCCGAAAAACGGAAGCAAGACACTGGCCAACTTCATCGTGACGCAGGACGAAATGTCATGCGGAAAATCATTGCCACGCCCCGCTCACTGTATATAATCCCAGTCACTGGATAAAAACACAGAGCGACGACATGCAGAAGCTGACGCCCCGCCAAGCCGAGATCCTCTCCTTCATCAAGCGCTGCCTGGAAGACCACGGCTTTCCGCCGACCCGGGCGGAAATCGCCCAGGAACTCGGCTTCAAGTCGCCGAACGCCGCCGAGGAGCACCTCAAGGCGCTGGCACGCAAGGGCGCCATCGAAATGACTCCGGGCGCCTCTCGCGGCATCCGCATTCCCGGCTTCGAACCGCATGCCGCCAACGACGATGAGGGCCTGCCGGTGATCGGACGGGTCGCCGCCGGCGCACCGATCCTCGCCGAACAGAACATCGAGGAATCCTGCCGTATCAATCCCGCCTTCTTCAATCCTCGCGCCGACTACCTGTTGCGCGTGCGCGGCATGAGCATGAAGGACATCGGCATCCTCGACGGCGACCTGCTGGCCGTCCACGTCACCCGCGAAGCGCGCAACGGCCAGGTGGTGGTCGCGCGGATCGGCGAGGAGGTCACGGTGAAACGCTTCAAGCGCGAAGGCAGCAAGGTCTGGCTGCTGGCGGAAAACCCTGAGTTCGCTCCGATCGAAGTCGATCTGAAGGAGCAGGAACTGATCATCGAAGGCTTGAGCGTCGGCGTGATCCGGCGCTGACAGGAGATACCATGCAGACCTCCCACTCGCTGCCCAGCGCCCAGTTGCCACTGTTCCAGGAAGCGTTCTGGGCCAGCAACGGCGCACCCTTGCTCGACGATGTCATCGACAGCCCTTCCAGCGCCTCCATCGAGGAACCCGCTGCCTTTAGCGAACTTTCGCTCAGCGGCCTGCCGGGGCACTGCCTGACCCTGCTCGCACCGATTCTCCGCGAGCTCAGCGAGGAACAGGATGCCCGCTGGCTGACCCTGATCGCTCCGCCGGCGAGCCTGACCCATGAATGGCTGCGCCGCGCCGGCCTGAACCGCGAGCGCATCCTGCTACTGCAGGCGAAGGACAACGCCGCTGCCCTGGCGCTCAGTTGCGAGGCCTTGCGCCTGGGCCGCAGCCACACCGTGGTCAGTTGGCTGGAACCGCTGAGCCGGGCGGCGCGCAAGCAACTGTCCCGCGCCGCCCAACTGGGCCAAGCACAGAGCCTGAATATTCGTCTGGGTTGAAAAAACGGCGGGGGACAGCGTTCAGTGCAGGACGCGGGGGCCTTCGTCGTGTTCCATCTCGCCCTCGGCAAGACGACCGGCCATTTGCACGCCGACATTGAACATGGCCTTGGCCACTTCGACATGCTGGCCTTGCAGGAAATTCTTCGCGTCCCCGGAGAACTCCAGGGTCACCAACGCCTCCTCGTCATCGGCGCGACGCAGCACGATGCGCCCGTCGGGCATTTCTACGATTTCAAGGAAGGATGTTGGCATGACAGACGCTCTCTACGAAGACGCGACATTGTAACAGCCCATCCAGTGCATCCCTAGCCCGCATCCGCCTTCCGGTTCCCCTCTCGCGCCTGTAACGGCGGTTCCAGAGCGCCCGGACGGCATCCGCTAAATTTTTTTGCTGGCAAATCAACCGAGTGGAACGGTAGGAAAATGTCCTACCGCTGATCGGCGAATGACGACGGCGTTACAGCTCCGTCAGGCTCTCGCGAAAACGCAGGACCAATTGCTTCAGCGACTGCCGCCATTCCTCGAGGGTTTCGCGAGAAAGCAAGGGGGCTTCTTCGTCGATACTCACGGCAACGATCAACGGTGTGCTGGGGTCGATCTTCGCTGCCTTGGTCGGTCGCGGCGGCAGGAACAGCTCGGAGTAGGCGCCCAGCAACTGGCCCAGCCAGGTTTCCGGCTGCGACGCCAACTCCACCAGTTCAGCCAGCTCGGGGCTGGGCGCGGCCGCCAGCACTTCGGCATTCAGCAATGCATCCACGCGAGGAGCGGCAGCCTGCGGCAGACGGTAGTAACCGGCGATCTCATGGCATACACCGAGCACTGCGCCATAAAGGTGGAACAGCGCCGACTCGCGCTCCCCCTGGATGATCGCCTGGGCATTCATCGCCCGCTCGGCATCGGCTCGCTTCCAGGCCTCCAGAGCCAACCCGGCGAAATACAGCTTCTGGTTGGTGCGGGTATAAAGCTCTTGGGCCATGCCGGTACTCCCGATTAAAACTGGAAGGAATGCGGAGCGCAGGCCAGGTCAGCGCCCGGCCTTCGCGCAGTATAAGCGCGCCCCATGCAAGCGGGCGCGCCATCCATCAGCGCTTGTCTTCGACCTTCCACTTGCCGCCATCGTAGAAGGCGCGCCAGCCGGTGGGCTTGCCATCGACCTCGGACTGCACGTATTGCTCCTTGGTCTTGCGGCTGAAACGGATCACCGCGGGACGGCCGTCCGGGTCTTTCTGCGGGGCGTCGCAGAGGTAATGGTACTTGGGATCCAGCTCGGCCTTGTGCGGGATGATCTCGCTCACCAACGGCGCGCGGGTCTCGCGGTTCTTCGGGAACTGGCTGGCGGCCAGGAACATGCCCGAAGCGCCGTCGCGCAGCACGTAGATATCGTCCACCTTCTCGCACTTCAATTCAGGCATGCGGATGGCGTCCATCTTCGGCGGCGCCGCCTCGCCATTCTTCAGCAGCTTGCGGGTATTCTTGCAGGTCGGATTGGTGCAACCGAAGAACTTGCCGAAACGGCCGGTCTTCAACTGCATCTCGCTGCCACACTTGTCGCATTCCAGACTCGGCCCTTCGTAGCCCTTGATCCGGTACTGGCCTTCCTCGATCTCGTAGCCCGGACAGTCGGGGTTGTTGCCGCAGATATGCAGCTTGTGTTTCTCGTCCAGCAGGTAGGCGTCCATCGCGGTACTGCAGATCGGGCAGCGATGCTTGCCACGCAACACCCGCGACTCGGACTCGCCCTCGTCGTCCGCGGCGATCTCGTCGCCGGGAATCAGGTTGACGGTCGCCTTGCAACGCTCCTTCGGCGGCAGGCTGTAGCCCGAGCAGCCGAGGAACACGCCGGTGGAGGCGGTACGAATCATCATCGGCCGGCCGCACTCGCGGCAGGGAATGTTGGTCAGGGTCGGCTGGTTGGCGCGCATCCCCTTCTCGCTGACTTCGGCCACCTCGAGCTTCTTCTTGAAATCGCCGTAGAACTCGTCGAGCAGGTGCTTCCAGTCGCGCTCGCCCTGGGCCACGTCGTCGAGATGCTCCTCCATCCCGGCGGTGAAACCGTAGTCCATCAGGTTGGCGAAGCTCTCGTTGAGCCGATCGGTGACGATGTCGCCCATCTTCTCCGCATAGAAGCGGCGGTTGTGGGTGGTTACGTAGCCGCGCTCCTGGATGGTGGAGATGATCGCCGCGTAGGTCGAGGGGCGGCCGATACCGCGCTTCTCCAGTTCCTTGACCAGGCTCGCTTCGGAGTAGCGCGCCGGCGGCTTGGTGAAGTGCTGGCTCGGATCGAGCTTGATCAGCTTGAGGTTCTCGCCTTCCTTCATTTCCGGCAGGACGTCGTCCTCGCCCGGCTTGCTCTGCTGCGGCAGTACCCGGGTATAACCGTCGAACTTGAGGATGCGGCCCTTGGCGCGCAGCTCGAAATCGCCGGCGGTGACGCTCACGCTGGTCGAGAGGTATTCGGCCGGGGTCATCTGGCACGCCACGAACTGGCGCCAGATCAGGTCGTACAGGCGCTCGGCGTCACGCTCCATGCCGGACAGCTGGGTCGGCTTGAGGTTGACGTCGGAAGGACGGATCGCCTCGTGCGCTTCCTGGGCGCCCTCCTTGCTCGAGTAGACGTTGGCCTTGCCCGGCAGGTACTTCTGGCCGAACTCGTCCTCGATGAAACCGCGGACCATGCCAATGGCATCGGCCGACAGGTTGGTCGAGTCGGTACGCATGTAGGTGATGTAGCCGGCCTCGTAGAGACGCTGGGCCATCATCATGGTCTTCTTCACCCCGAAGCCCAGGCGGTTGCTCGCCGCCTGCTGCAGGGTGGAAGTGATGAACGGCGCCGAGGGTCGGCTGGAGGTCGGCCGGTCCTCGCGCTTGGCGACGCTATAGGCCGAGGCCTTGAGCTTTTCCAGGGCCGCCATGGCCTGGGCTTCGTTGAGCGGCTTGAAGGCCTCGCCCTTCTCACGGGTAACCTCGAAGCGCACGTTGGCGCCCTTGGCGGTACCGAGGTCGGCATGCACCTCCCAGTACTCTTCCGGGACGAAGGCGCGGATCTCGCGTTCGCGCTCCACCACCAGCTTCACCGCCACCGACTGCACGCGGCCGGCGGACAACCCGCGGGCAATCTTCTGCCAGAGCAGCGGCGAGACCATGTAGCCGACCACGCGGTCGAGGAAACGCCGCGCCTGCTGGGCGTTCACCCGGTTGATATCGAGCTCGCCGGGCTGGGAGAAGGCCTCCTGAATGGCCTTCTTGGTGATTTCGTTGAATACCACGCGCTTGTAGCGGCTTTCGTCACCGCCGATGGCTTCCCGCAGGTGCCAGGCGATGGCCTCCCCTTCGCGGTCCAAGTCGGTCGCGAGATAGACGGTGTCGGCGTCCTTGGCCAGGCGGCGCAGCTCGTCGATGACCTTTTCCTTGCCGGGCAGGATCTCGTACTTGGCCTTCCAGCCATGCTCGGGGTCGACCCCCATGCGCGAGACCAGTTGGCGCCTGGCCTTCTCCTTCGGTGACAGCGCCGGCGCCTCGGAGGCGCTCTTGCGGCCCTTGGCCGCCGGCTCCTTGGAACTCGACGAACCACTGGTGGGCAGGTCACGGATGTGGCCGATGCTCGACTTCACCACGTACTGGCTGCCCAGGTACTTGTTGATGGTCTTGGCCTTGGCCGGGGATTCCACGATGACCAGCGATTTACCCATGGATCGGAAGGTTCCTGCGTCGAAAAGATGAATATAAAGGAGGGAGCGACTAGCGCGGCACCGCTATATATAGTGGCGAACGAGCCAAGGTCAAGCGCGGTCTTCCCCGCCGGGAGCTTTCTGCAAGCCCAGGGGATCGGCCTCGGGACTCACCAGAACGAAGCGCGGCACCCACTCGCCATCGAGCTCCACGGCCTCGGTGAACATCTCCAGCGGACGCACCCAGAGACCGAATTCGCCGTACAGCGCCTGGTAGATCACCAGCGCCTCTTCCGTCTCCGAATGCCGCGCGACACCCAGGACCCGGTAGTTCTGTCCCTTGTAATGACGATAGAGCCCAGCCTGCAGGTCCATGTTCCTTACCCTGTCTCGAAAATCGGAAAACAACGGCACAATGCCGACATACAACAGCCCGGTATAGGCACGGATCGCACAATAGGCAAACCCGCGCTCCCGGGGCGTCATTCGCTCGATGCAGCCGGAAACGACTGACACTGAAAAACGAAAGCCGGGGCACGAGGCCCCGGCTTTCCCCTTCCACGAACGCTTAGACGCGCTCGAAGACGGTGGTGATACCCTGTCCCAGGCCCACGCACATGGTGGACACGCCAAGGGTACCGCCGTTCTGCTTCATCACGTTCAACAGGGTGCCGGAAATGCGTGCACCGGAGCAACCGAACGGGTGACCCAGGGCAATGGCGCCGCCGTGGAGGTTGACCTTCTCGTCCATCTTGTCGAGCAGTTTGAGGTCCTTCAGCACAGGCAGGGCCTGGGCGGCGAAGGCTTCGTTGAGTTCGACGAAATCGATGTCGGCGATGGTCAGGCCGGCACGCTTGAGCGCCTTGTTGGTCGACGGCACCGGGCCGTAGCCCATGATCGCCGGGTCGACACCCGCCACGGCCATGGAGCGGATCACCGCCATCGGCTGGATGCCCAGGTCCTGGGCGCGCTGGGCCGACATCACGATCATGCAGGAGGCACCGTCGGTGATCTGCGAGGAGGTCCCCGCGGTCACGGTGCCGCCTTTCGGATTGAACGCCGGCTTCAACTCGGCCAGGGTCTCGACGGTGGTTTCCGGACGAATGGTCTCGTCGAAGTCGAAGACTTTCAGGAAACCGTTCTCGTCATACCCTTCCATCGGGATGATCTCGTCCTTGAACTTGCCTTCCTGGGTGGCCTTCCAGGCCAGTTGGTGCGAACGCGCGCCGAACTTGTCCTGCGCCTCACGGCTGATACCGTGCATCTTGCCGAGCATTTCCGCAGTCAGGCCCATCATGCCCGAGGCCTTGGCGGCGTACAGGGACAGGTGCGGGTTCGGGTCGACGCCATGCATCATGCCGACGTGGCCCATGTGCTCCACGCCGCCGATGACGAATACATCGCCATTGCCGGTCTGGATCGCCTGGGCGGCGGTGTGCAGCGCGCTCATCGACGAACCGCACAGGCGGCTGACGGTCTGCGCGGCGCTGGTGTGCGGGATCTGGGTCATCAGCGACGCCATGCGCGCGATGTTCCAGCCCTGCTCCAGGGTCTGGTTGACGCAGCCCCAGATCACGTCTTCCACTTCGGCCGGGTCGACCTTCGGGTTACGCTCCAGCAGCTTGCTGATCAGGTGCGCCGACATGGTCTCGGCGCGGGTGTTGCGGTGCATGCCACCCTTGGAACGACCCATCGGGGTGCGGCCGAAGTCGACAATGACGACGTCTCTCGGATTCAGGCTCATAAATTCACTCTCGCTCTAGTCGTTCCGCGATTAACCGAAGAATTTCTGACCGTTCTTGGCCATTTCACGCAGCTTCGCGGTCGGGTGGTACAGCGCGCCCAGCTCGGCGTACTTGTCGGCCAGGGCCACGAACTCGGCGACACCGATCGAATCGATGTAGCGCAGAGCACCACCACGGAAGGGCGGGAAGCCGATGCCGTAGATCAGGCCCATATCGGCCTCGGCAGCGGTCTCGACGATGCCGTCTTCCAGGCAACGCACGGTTTCCAGGCACAGCGGGATCATCATGAAGTTGACGATGTCCTCGTCGGTCACTTCGCGCTGCTCGACCACGATCGGCTTGAGCACTTCGTAGGCCTGCGGATCGGTGACCTTCTTCGGCTTGCCGCGCTTGTCGGTCTCGTAGGCGTAGAAGCCCTTGCCGTTCTTCTGGCCCAGGCGGTTGGCCTCGTACATCACGTCGACGGCGGTCTTGCCCTCGACCGCCATGCGGTCCGGGAAGCCCTCGGCCATGACGTCGCGGCCATGGTGGCCGGTGTCGATGCCGACCACGTCGGACAGGTAGGCCGGGCCCATGGGCCAGCCGAACTTCTCCATCACCTTGTCGATGCGCACGAAGTCGACGCCGAAGCTCAGCAGCTTGGCGAAGCCGCCGAAGTACGGGAACAGCACACGGTTGACCAGGAAGCCTGGGCAATCGTTGACCACGATCGGGCTCTTGCCCATCTTCTTGGCGTAGGCGACGGTGGTGGCGATGGCGGTTTCACCGGTCTTCTCGCCACGGATCACTTCCACCAGCGGCATCATGTGCACCGGGTTGAAGAAATGCATGCCGCAGAAGTTTTCCGGACGCTTCAGCGCCTGGGCCAGCAGGCTGATGGAGATGGTCGAGGTGTTGGAGGCGATGATCGCGTCTTCCTTCACCGCGCCTTCCACTTCGGCGAGCACGGCTTGCTTGACCTTGGGGTTCTCGACGACGGCTTCGACGACGATGTCGACGTTGCCGAAGTCGCCATAGGACATGGTCGGACGGATGCCATTGAGCGCCTCGGCCATCTTCGCCGGGGTCAGGCGACCCTTCTCGACGCGCTTGCCGAGCAGCTTGGCGGCCTCGTTCAGGCCCATCTGGATACCCTCTTCGCGGATATCCTTCATCAGGATCGGGGTGCCCTTGAGCGCCGACTGATAGGCGATGCCGCCGCCCATGATGCCGGCGCCGAGCACGGCGGCCAGTTTCACGTCCTTGGCGACTTCGTCGTATTTCTTGGCTTTCTTCTTCAGTTCCTGGTCATTCAGGAACAGGCCGATCAGACTCTGCGCGACCGAGGTCTTGGCCAGCTTGACGAAGCCGGCGGCTTCGACTTCCAGCGCCTTGTCGCGGCCGAAGTTGGCGGCCTTCTGGATGCTCTTGATGGCTTCCACCGGCGCCGGGTAGTTCGGACCGGCCTGGCCGGCGACGAAGCCCTTGGCGGTTTCGAAGGCCATCATCTGCTCGATTGCATTCAGCTTCAGCTTTTCCAGCTTCGGCTGGCGCCGTGCCTTGTGGTCCAGCTCGCCGGCGACGGCGCGCTTGGCCAGGTCGAGGGCAGCGGCCTGCAGTTGCTCGGGAGCGACCACGGCGTCGACGGCGCCGACCTTCAGGGCGTCCTCGGCCTTGTTTTCCTTGCCCGAGGCGATCCACTCGACGGCGTTATCGCAGCCGATCAGGCGCGGCAGGCGGACGGTGCCGCCGAAGCCCGGGTAGATGCCCAGCTTGACTTCCGGCAGGCCGACCTTGGCGGTCGCGCTCATCACGCGGAAGTCCGCGGCCAGGCACATCTCCAGGCCGCCGCCGAGGGCGATGCCGTTGATCGCGGCAACGGTGGGTACGTCCAGGTCTTCGAAGTCGCTGAAGATCTTGTTGGCTTCGAGGTTGCCCGCCATCAGTTCCTCGTCGGGCAGCTGGAAGTTGTCAACGAACTCGGTGATGTCGGCACCAACGATGAACACGTCCTTGCCGCTGGTCACGATCACGCCCTTGACCGATGCATCGGCCTTGATCGCATCGACTGCCGCACGCAACTCACTGAGGGTGAGACGGTTGAACTTGTTGACGGACTCGCCCTTGAGATCGAAATTCAACTCGACGATGCCGCCCTCAAGAGGCTTAACCGTGATGGCTTTACCTTGGTAAATCATCAACTGATCTCCACGCTATTATGGAAGCTTGAACTTACACATCGGACGCCGTGTCGGGACCCTTTCGGCAACCGCCGAGCATAGTCCCAAACCCTTCGGCACACCCGCCGACGCGATAACCGGGTCTCTATTGTCGAGGCCTGCGCGAGGCAAACGCTCGATTCATACGCCCGTTTGACTTGGGTGCGCACACATTCCGGCAAAAGCCGGGAATTGTCAATCAGCCATCCGGAAAACACCTGCCCTCCTCCAGGCCCTCTGCGCAGGGCCATTCAGCCAGCCTCTGTCGGACCATTCAGATGTTCGATGATCGGCGCCGTGGGCGCTTGTCCCGGTGCGGAAAGGCAGGCTAGAGTCGCCGCAGATCGCCATGCATGATCGGCCACGGGCCGTTACAAAAGAACAACAAGAAGGCCTCCAGGGCCACATGGAGATGGAACCCATGATCTGCCGTCCGTTCACTCTTTGTCTGGCCCTGCTCGGCCTGCTGAGCCTCCCCGTCTTCGCGGCAGGGACCGCCGATGACCTGCTCGCCCTGCACCAGATGCGGCTCGCCACGCAGAAATCCCTGAACGCCTTCTTCATGTACGTCGGCCAGGAAGGCGATCAACGCTACGCCAGCCTGATCGAAAGCTCGGCGCAGACGGCGGAAGCCCGCCTGCAGCGACTCGACGGCGTGAACGGCAGCGAATCCCGGCGCCTGCTGGGCCAGCTTCGCGAGCAATGGCGGGACTATGCGCAAGACCTCGACAAGCTGACCGGCGCGGTGCGCAACAAGGGCTACAGCGACCTGCAACCGGTCGCCGACCTGGCACGACGCAACCAGCAACTGATGGACCTCGGCGGCCAGTTGTATCGCAGCCTGCAACGGGAAAACGCCGCCACGGTGCCGACGCTCACCGAGCAGAGCCGCGAACAGAGCCTGCTGATGCAGGACATTGCTCTGGACTATGCCTCGCGCAACGCGTCGGTGGGCGCCAGCTTCTTCGGCGGCGGCGAGGAGCGTCCACTGGACGACCTGGCCAGCCGCTTTTCGGTCAACCTGTTGAAGCTGCAGCAGGCGCCGCAGAACGACGAGGAGATCGCCAGGGCGCTGCGCAGCGTGGCGATCAAGTGGCACTACATCGAGAAGTCCCTGCGCAACTACAACCAGAACAGCGTGCCGTTCCTGGTCAACAAGAATGCAGACCGGATCATCGATGGCCTGGAGAAGGTCGCCGCGCTGTATGCCGCGCGCAACCAATGAACCTCGGCGCGCCGCCTCAGGCGCGCTGGCGGAGAAACTCGGCGATGCGCCCGAGGTCGGCGCTATCGCCGCGCTCGCCCCAATACAGGGCAAGGAACTGGGCGGTCGCCTCCACCTTGTAGACATCCCCGGGGAGGCTGCGCAGGGCGTCCAGCAACTCATCGTCCGCGCACGGCTCGCGCCACTGGTTCAGCCACTGGCCCGGGGTATTCTGCCAATAGCACCAGGCCTCCCGGCCGCGTCGGCGCGGGCAGTGGAACTGCGCGCAGGACGTCGGCGGAGCGCTCTCCAGCCAATGCGGCCAATCCTGGCGCGCGAGCTGCATGGCCAGGCCGAGACGGCGCGCCTCGAGGCGCAGGGCCATCTTGCCGCGCTGCCTGTTGGACGGCATCAGCCAGGCCAGGGGACTGAGCATGACAGCCAGCAGCAGGATCACCAGCCAAGTGGTCATAAGGAACGGACACTCGAAAAACGGTTAAGGCATTTGCCTCGATCCGCGCGCGCAGGCAGGATCGGTCGCAGTCGCCAAGGGAGGCGCAGTTTACAGGCGAATGCGACCACGGCGGAGCAGCTTTTTGCCCAGCGCAACGGAACAGGTTCCACGCGCGGCGCGAAAGTCCATAATGAAAACACTATCCCCTTCTGGGAGGAGACGTTCATGCCCTATCAACACATTCTGGTCGCCGTCGACCTGACCGACGAATGCGACCCGGTGATGAAGCGTGCGGCGGCCCTGGCCACCAGCAACCAGGCCCGGCTCTCGGTGGTGCATGTGGTCGAGCCCATGGCCATGGCCTTCGGTGGGGACGTGCCGATGGACCTGTCGATGTTGCAGCAGCAGCAGTTCGACCAGGCCCGTGAACGCCTGGATGCCTTCGCCGTACGCTATCCGGACCTCGGCAGCGAGCAGCGCCACCTGGTCTACGGGCAACCGCGCCAGGAAATCCACCGCCTCGCCGCGGAACAGGCCTGCGACCTGATCGTGGTCGGCAGCCACGGTCGCCACGGCCTGGCGCTGCTGCTCGGTTCCACTGCCAACGACGTGCTGCACGGCGCGCCCTGCGACGTGCTCGCGGTGCACCTGAAGAAAGCCTGATCTCTCCCCGCTCGGCCGGGGCCTGCGCCTCAGCCGAGCGTTTCCTCGGCGCTCATCACCAGCGGGCGGATCTTCTGCAACTGGGTTTCCAGCGAATAGCTGATGCTCGACGACAGCGAGAAGAAGGTCAGGAACGCCTTCAGGTTGGAATCGCTGACACAGGTGTCGTGGATTCGCTGCCAGAACGCCTGGTTGACCAGTTGCAACTGCTGGAACAGCCGCACCAGCCCTTTCAGTTCCCAATCGGCATGCCGCCCCTCGCGGAAGTTGAAGTACTGGCGCATCAGGTACAGCGGCACCACCCGCAGCACGAACTCCTGGTTGCTGGCGAACGGCAGGTGCTGCATGGCCATCGGCCTCAGCGGCGCCAGCAGCGGACAGGCGCTGCTGGCCATGATCAAGCCGATCAGCGCGCGCAGTCCTTCCTCCAGGCCCGCCTGCTTGATGTACTCGCGCTCCGGCGTGCGCACGCAGATGCCGGCCTTGCGGAACGCCGGCAGGTTGCGGAAATCCTCGATCACCCCATGCAGGTCGACCGCCGCCGGACAATGGCTGTAGCGTTCGCGATCGAGCGGGCAGTTGCTGCAGCGATTGTGTTCCAGGCGCGTCCAGCGCGGCGCTGCGGCAGCCGCCTGCGGGTCGTAGTGCCGCTCCAGCTCGATGCGATAGTTGAGCTGATGCTGGTCGTCCAGCGTGATGCGGTACTCGATTGCCATGGACTGATCCTTTCTCGGGAGACGGCCGGCCCGTCAATGACGCCAGCCAGAGGGACCGACGGGGGACTGCACCCACCGCCGGCAAGGCCCGCAAGGATCATCGAGATGAGCCGCTATCACATTGATGCAGCTCACTTTTTCGAGATAGATCAGTCTTCCAGTTCGGCCCAGCGCTCGAGCAAGGCATCGAGTTCCTGCTGCAACGCGTCCAGCCGCGCCAGGGTTTCGCGCTGCTCGTCCTGCGGGCGCAGATAGAAATCCTGCTGCGCGATGGTTTCCTGGACACCCGCCAGCTCCGCCTCGACCGCGTCGATCTGCCCGGGCAAAGCCTCCAGCTCGCGCTGCAACTTGTAGCTGAGCTTTTTCTTCGCCGGCGCCTCGCTCGGCGCCGCAGCAGCCGGCGCGGGTTCGGCGGCGGGCGCCAGCGCGGTATTCAGCTCGGCCTTGCCGCTCTTCGACTCGCTTACGCCGAGCAGGCGCGGCGTGCCCCCTTGGCGCAGCCAGTCCTGGTAGCCACCGACGAATTCGCGAACCTTGCCCTCGCCCTCGAAGACCAGGGTGCTGGTCACCACGTTGTCGAGGAAGGCCCGATCGTGGCTGACCATCAGCACGGTGCCCTGGAAGCCGAGCAGGACTTCCTCCAGCAGTTCCAGGGTTTCCACGTCGAGGTCGTTGGTCGGTTCGTCGAGCACCAGCAGGTTGGCCGGCTTGCTGAACAGCTTGGCCAGCAACAGGCGCGCGCGCTCGCCGCCGGACAACGCCTTCACCGGGGTGCGGGCGCGCTGCGGACTGAACAGGAAGTCGCCGAGATAGCTGAGCACATGCCGGTTCTGGCCGTCGATGGTGATGAACTCGCGGCCTTCGGAGATATTGTCGATCACCGTCTGCTCGGGTTCGAGCTGATGGCGCAACTGGTCGAAGTAGGCCACTTCCAGCTTGGTGCCCACCTCGATCTTGCCCGAGGTCGGCAGCAGGTCGCCAAGCAGCAGCTTGAGCAAGGTGGTCTTGCCGGTACCGTTGGCGCCGAGCAGGCCGATACGGTCGCCGCGCTGCAGGACCATGGAGAAGTCGCGTACCAGCGGCTGGCCGCCGGGATGGGCGAAGCTGACGTGCTCCACCACGATCACCTGCTTGCCGGACTTGTCCGCGCTTTCCAGCTGGAAGCTGGCCTTGCCCTGGCGCTCGCGGCGCTCGGCGCGTTCGCGACGCATTTCCTTCAGTGCCCGAACCCGCCCTTCGTTGCGCGTGCGGCGGGCCTTGATGCCCTGGCGGATCCACACTTCTTCCTGGGCCAGGCGCTTGTCAAACAATGCGTTGGCAGCTTCTTCGGCGGCCAGTTGCTGTTCCTTGTGCACCAGGAAACTGGCGTAGTCGCCGTTCCAGTCGATCAGGTGGCCACGATCCAGCTCGAGGATGCGGGTCGCCAGGGATTGCAGGAAGGCGCGGTCGTGGGTAATGAACAGCACCGCGCCGTTGAAGCCCAGCAGCGCTTCCTCGAGCCAGGCGATGGCGCCGATGTCCAGGTGGTTGGTCGGTTCGTCGAGCAGCAGCAGGTCCGGCTCGGCGACCAGCGCCTGGGCCAGCAGCACGCGCCGACGCCAGCCGCCGGAGAGTTCGGCGAGGGTCTTGTCGGCCGGCAACTGCAGGCGGCTGAGGGTGCTGTCCACCAGTTGCTGCAGGCGCCAGCCATCGCGCGCCTCGAGTTCCTGCTGGACCCGCGAGAGGCGCGCCAGGTCATCGTCGGTATGGATGTTCAGGCTCAGGTGGTGGTACTCGGCGAGCAGCTTGCCGACTTCCGCCAGACCCTCGGCCACCACGTCGAACACTGTCCGTTCGTCGGCACGCGGCAGTTCCTGGGGCAATTCGCCGATCTTCAGCGCCGGTGCGCGCCAGACTTCGCCGTCGTCGGCCTGCTGTTCGCCCTTGACCACCTTGAACAGGCTGGACTTGCCGGTACCGTTGCGCCCGATCACGCAGACCCGCTCGCCACGGCCGATCTGCCACGACACCTTGTCCAGCAAGGGAGTGGTGCCAAAGGCAAGGGATACATCGGTGAACTTGAGCAGGGTCATGGGCGCCTCCGGAAACAGGGCGCGCATTTTACGCCGGATAGGCATCGGATGGCACGGCGCTTTCACCGCCATGCCGCAACGGCTAAGCTTAGGCGAGCCATCCGCCCGGCTTCGGGCGCGCCCCGCGACAGCGGTCGCGCGCCAGTCCCGCGAGCGGTCGAAACGCCCGTAGGCAGCCGTTGCGGACCTGCCGACGTTACCCGACATCACCTGCCCGGATAAGTCATGCGCGGTCGCCTGTTCACTCTCGTTTCCTGCCTTTTGCTCAGTATTTCCTCCGTCGACGCGGTCCACGCCGCTTCCCTGACCGAACAACGCCGTCTCTACGACCAGGCCAAGGCCGCCCTGGCCAAGGGCAACAGCGCGCCCTACATGGCCTCGCGCAGCGCCCTGCGCGATTACCCGCTGGAACCCTACCTGGCCTACGACGAACTGACCCACCGGCTGAAGTCCGCCAGCAACGAGGAGGTCGAGCGCTTCCTCACCGAACACGGCGACCTGCCGCAGATCGGCTGGCTGAAACTGCGCTGGCTGCGCCTGCTGGCCGACCGCGGCGACTGGAAGACCTTCGTCAACTACTACGATCCGAAGCTGAACTTCACCGAACTCGACTGCCTGTATGGCCAGTACCAGCTGGGCCACGGCCAGAAGGCCGAAGGCTACGCCACCAGCGAACGCCTGTGGCTGGTCGGCAAGTCGCAGCCGGCTGCCTGCGACACCCTGTTCGGCCTCTGGCAGGGCGAAGGCCAGCTCACCGAGGAAAAGGTCTGGAAACGCCTCAAGCTGGCCGCCGAAGCGCGCAACTACAGCCTCGCCTCGCACCTCGCGCAGCGCCTGCCGACCCTCGGCAACCAGGGCGCGCTGATGGTCAGCGTGGCGCAGAACCCCGCCCAGCTGAGCCAGACCGGCCGCTTCAGCCAGCGCGACCATGCCACCGCCGACGTGGTCGGTCTCGGCCTGCGCCGCCTGGCGCGGCAGGACCCGGAAAAGGCCCTTAGCCTGCTCGACTACTACAGCTCGGCGCTACCCTTCTCCAGCGACGAGAAGGTCGCCATCGCCCGCGAGATCGGTCTCAGCCTGGCCAAGCGCTTCGATCCGCGCGCACTGCCGCTGATGACCCAGTACGATCCCGGCCTGCGCGACAACACCGTCACCGAATGGCGCACCCGCCTGCTGCTGCGCCTGGGCCGCTGGGACGAAGCCTACGCGCTGACCCGCAAGCTGCCCCAGGATCTTGCCGCCACCAGCCGCTGGCGCTATTGGCAGGCACGCAGCCTGCAACTGGCGCAGCCGAACAGCAAGGAGCCGATCGCGCTGTACCAGAAGCTCGCCGGCGAGCGCGACTTCTACGGCTTCCTCGCCGCCGACCGCCTGAGCGTGCCGTACAAGCTCGGCAACCGTCCTGCGCACATCGACCCGCGCGTCCTGCAACGCGTACGCAACGCCGCCAGTACGCGCCGGGCCATGGAGTTCTTCAACCGTGGCGAAGTGATCAACGCCCGCCGCGAGTGGTACCACGCCGCGCGCCTGTTCGATCGCGACGAGCTGATCGCCCAGGCCAGGCTGGCCTACGACATGCAGTGGTATTTCCCGGCGATCCGCTCGATCAGCCAGGCGCAGTACTGGGACGACCTGGACATCCGCTTCCCGATGGCGCACCGCGCCACCCTGGTGCGCGAAGCGAAGAACCGCGGCCTGCACTCCAGTTGGATCTTCGCCATCACCCGGCAGGAAAGCGCGTTCATGTCCGATGCCCGTTCCGGAGTCGGCGCCACCGGGCTGATGCAGCTGATGCCCGGCACCGCCAAGGAGACCTCGCGCAAGTTCGGCATCCCGCTGGCCTCGACCCAGCAACTGATCGTGCCCGACGTCAACATCCGCCTCGGCGCCGCCTACCTGAGCCAGGTGCATAGCCAGTTCAACGGCAACCGGGTACTCGCCTCGGCCGCCTACAACGCCGGTCCGGGCCGCGTCCGCCAGTGGCTGAAAGATACCCGCCACCTGGCCTTCGACGTGTGGATCGAGACCATTCCGTTCGACGAGACTCGCCAGTACGTGCAGAACGTGCTGTCCTATGCGGTGATCTACGGGCAGAAGCTCAATGCGCCGCAGCCCATCGTCGACTGGCACGAACGCTACTTCGACGATTTCTGACCCCCAACCCGGCCCGGACGCCCGGGCCTTTCCAGTACCTTGAAAAGGACCTCAAGATGAACAAGCCCCTCGCCACCGCCCTGCTCGCCACCTCCAGCCTGCTGCTCGCCGACGGCGCCCTGGCCGCCGACGCCTGCGGTACGCCGCGCAACGCCTTCGACAGCGTGTACTGCCGCAGCGGCGAGTTTTCCCAGGCCGACCGCGAGCTGAACCAGCAGTTCGGCACCCTGCGCAAGCACCTGAACGACGGCCAGAAAGCCCTGCTGAAGAAGAGCCAGATCGCCTGGATCAAGGAGCGCGACGCGGCCTGCAGCGAAAGCAAGGACAACGGTTATTTCGTCAACCTCGACTGCGCCACCGAGAAGACCCGCCAGCGCCTCGACTTCCTCCGCGAACGCGAGCGCGAGTGCCTGAGCACCGGTTGCGTCGACGCCAAGCTCTGATCGCCGGCAATGGCCGCCCGCCGCAACGGCGGGCGACCGTTCCTCAGTCGAGGATTTCCACCGGCATCCCCACCTCCAGGCTGCCCTGCCCCAGCGCAATCAGGTTCTGCCCGAACAGCACCGCGCCATCCTTTTCCCGGTAGGTCTTCAGGGTCGTCAGCGGCTCGCGGTCCTCGTTGCGCTCGCCGGTCGCCGGATCCAGGGTGGTGAGGATGCAGCGGGAACAGGGCTTGGCCACGACGAACTCGACCGAGCCGATGCGGATGCGTTTCCAGCCGTCCTCGGCGAACGCGGCGCTGCCTTCCACCACCAGGTTGGGACGGAAGCGCAGCATCTCCAACGGCCGGCCGACCCGCTGGCTGAGGTCGTCGAGCGAAGCCTGGCCGATCAGCAGCAGCGGGAAACCGTCGGCGAAATGCACCTTCTGCCCCGGTTCGGCGTAGCCGGTATCGACCTGCCGCGCGCGCGCCTCGGGAATGTGCACCAGGCGCGTCGGGCGGCCGAGGAAGCGCGTCAGCCAGTCCGCTGCGGCGTCGCCGGCATCCGGCGCCTGCAAGGTATCGCGCCAGACCGTGACGCCACGCAGGTTGGCGTCGGCTGCCGGTACTTCGAGGCTCAGCTCGGACATCCCCGGCGCATTCAGCCGCAGGACCTCCGGCGCCGCCCAGCGCGCCTGGATACGCCCCAGCTGCGGCAGCAGGCGCTGGGTGAAGAAACGTCCGGTTTCGGTGTCCACCGCCATCCAGCGTCGGTCGCCGACCACGCCCAGCGCATCGAGCGCGACGCGCTCCAGGGACTCGGCGGCGGAAGACTTGATCGGATAGCGGTACAGCGCGGAGAGACGGAACATGGAACCAGCATCCTTGGTGGAAAGATGCTGTTATACGGTGTCGCGGGAAAGGCCGACAAGACACAGACGCCACTCCAGGCAGCGGATCAGTCGGCCCCGCCCTCAGTCCTCGCGCGGCGGCTCGCGCAACAACGGCGAGCCGGCCGGCAAGTGCACGCGCAGCGCGCCCGGGGAAACCGAGAAACGCAGCTTGCGTCCTTCCAGCGGCTCGCCGTCGAGATTGACGTCGAGACCTTCCGCCGCCTCCACTTCCAGCCATGGCACCCGCGCGCGGACGAACAGGCTTTCCACTCCGTTGCCACCGCCGAGCAGGGTGCCCAAGGTACCGACCATGTCCTGCGGCGTCGGCAGGATGCTCACGTCCAGCAGGCCGTCGTCCACTCGCGCTTGCGGACACAGTACGTGCCCGCCGCCGGCCTGGCGCCCGTTACCGATGCCCAGGGCGAGGAACTCGCCTTCCCACTGGAAGTCCGGGGCGCTGAAACGGCCCTGGGCGGCATGCACTTCGGAAAAACGGGTCAACCCGGTCAACAGGTAGGCGGCACCGCCGAGAACCTTCTTCAGGTCCTCCGAGGTATTCGCGGTGACCTTCGAACCGAAGCCGCCAGTGGCCATGTTGAGGAACAGCTTGCCGTCCACCTCGCCCAGGTCGATCGGCCGCGCAGTCTGGTCGAGCAGCGCCAGCGCCGCGGCCGGTTCCAGGGGAATCCCGGCGGCGCGGGCGAAATCGTTGGCGGTGCCCAGCGGCAGGATCGCCAGGCTCGCCTCGCCTCGCCCGCGCGCCAGCGCTTCGGCCACCTCGCGCAGCGTGCCGTCGCCACCGCCGGCGACCAGCGTCGCATAGCCGGCCGCCAGCGCCTCCTCGACGATGCGCCGGGCGTCGCCGTCCTCCCAGGTTACCCGCACCGCCAGCTCCCGCCCGGCCTCGCGCTGTGCCGCGACCGCGGCACGAACCTCTTCGTTGCCCGCCTGCTTGCCGTGCAGGACCAGCAGAACCTTGTCCTTGTCCATCGAACCGAACCCCTCGTCGTGGCCTTGTCTTTGCCTATTGACCGCGTATCCGGGACGGAAGTGCGGCGCCTGGTTCAGGCAGGGTAGCCGGTAATCTCGCGAATGCTGCGGTAGAGCGGGCGCAACTGGCGATACATGCGCAGGTAGACCTCGCCATAGAGCCGCTGGTAGATCTGCCGGGCTTCCGCCTGGGGCAGGAAAACCCGGCCGACGCGGGTCATCCCGGCCACCGCGCTGGCGACGTCCGGATAGAGGCCGAGCCCCACCGCGCAGTCGATCGCCGCACCCAGGCCGGACGCCTCGTAGACATGCGGGCGCTCGGCCGGCAGGCCGAAGATGTCGGCGGTGAGCTGCATCGCCGCGTCGCTCTGCGAGCCGCCGCCGGCCACGCGCAGGCGCACGATCGGCGTGCCCGAACGCTTCTCGATGCGCTCCTTGCCCTGGCGCAGGGCATAGGCCAGGCCCTCGAGGATGGCCCGGTAGATGTGCGCCCGGGTATGCACGTCGCCGAAACCGATCATCGCCCCCTTGGCCTCCAGTCCCGGTTCGCGGATTCCCGGCGACCAGTAGGGTTGCAGGGTCAGGCCCATCGAGCCGGGCGGCACGCCGTTGACCAGTTCGTCGAACAGTTGCTCCGGCTCGACCCCCTGCTCGCGCGCCTGCTGCATCTCGCGCAAGCCGAACTCGCGCTTGAACCAGCTGACCATCCAGTAGCCGCGATAGATCATCACCTCGGTATTGAAATGATCGGGAATCGCCGCCGGATAGGGTGGAATCAGCGGCACGGTTTCCAGGTAGCGGGCGCGAGTGGTGTTGATGGTCGCCGTGGTGCCGTAGGAGAGGCAGGCGATGGTGGGCTCCAGCGCACCTGCGCCGAGCACCTCGCAGGCCTTGTCGGCCCCCGCGGCGATCAACGGCAGGCCTTGCGGAATGCCGGTGTGCCGGCTGGCCTCGGCGCTGATCTCGCCGAGCCGCTCGCCCGGCTTGAACAGCTCCGGCAACTGCTCGCGGCGTACCGCCAGCGCCTGCCATTTCCAGTCGCGCGGCGCGGCCCAGCGCAGGCGCTTGTAGTCGAACGGCAGGTAGGCTACGCAGCACCCCACCGAATCGACGAAACGGCCGGTCAGGCGGTGGCTGAGAAAGCCGGAAAGCAGCAACACCTTGTCGGTCTTCGCGGCGATCTCCGGCTGCTCCTGGGCCACCCAGTTGACCTCGGCCTGGGCGCGGAAATGCTCCACCGCGCCCTCGGCGCCGACCAGCTTGAACAGCCAGCCCCAAGGCCCCCTGATGCGCTCGCGGACCTCCGCCCGGCGCTGGTCGAGCCAGAGGATCGCCGGACGCAACGGCCTGCCCTCGGCATCGACGTGGATCACCGTGCCACGCTGGGTGGTCAGCGACACCCCGCGGATGAGCCCGCGATCGATGTCCACCTGGTCCCAGAGCCGCCGACAGGCCTCGCCGAGCATCGCCCAGTAGTACTCGGGGTCCTGTTCGGCCCAGCCCGGATGCTTCGAGTAGTAGGCCTCCAGCTCCACCTTGCCCTTGCCCAGCAGGTTGCCCTGCAGGTCGAACAGCAGGGCGCGCACGCTCTGGGTGCCATTGTCGATCGCCAGCAGATAGTTCTTGTCGTTCATCTCGTTCTCGTCTCGGCTGGTCAGACGGGCAGGCTGTAGTGCCGGCGCCAGAGGTCCAGATAGGCCTGTTGCTCACGTTCCCAGCGCGGGTCGTCCCAGCCCAGGCGCGCTTGGCAGAGCGCGCGGATACGCGGCAGGTATGCCGCGCCGCCTCCGGGCAACAGCAGGCCGAGGCGGGTGCGGCGCAACAGCAGGTCATCGAGATGCAGCACCATTTCCGCCTCGGCGGCGAACGCCAATTCGGCCCAGAGCGTTTCGCTGGCACCCACGCAGTCCGTTCCGAGGGTGTCCACCAGCCGCTTGAGGCGGACCAGGTCGCGTCCGTAGCGACCGGCCAGGCGGCGTCGCTGGCCACTGCCGAGCCCGTCGATGAGCGGACCTTCGCAGGCGCCGAATACCGCCGCGCCATCGTCCGTGACCGTGCGCCCGAGCAGCGGCGCGCAGGCTTGTAGCACCTCCACCGCCAGCGGCCGGAAGGTGGTCAGCTTGCCGCCGGCCAGGGTCACGCAGCCCGGCTCGCGCCAGAGCACATGCTCGCGTTTCTCGTCGGAAGGCTTGCCGCTGTCGTCGCCGCTGCTGACCACCGGTCGCACGCCGGCCCAGGTCGACAGCACGTCGCGCGCCTCGATGGCGGCGGCGGGAAACTGCTGGGCGCAGGCCGCCAGCAGGTAGGCGAGTTCGGCGCGGCTGATCCGCGCGTCCTCCCCAAGGCCGTCGCGATGGTCGAGATCGGTGGTGCCGACCACCGTCGCGCCCTCCCAGGGGAACACGAACACCGGTCGCCGGTCCGTGGCGTGCATGAAGCTGAAGGCATGGGCCACCGGCAGGCGCCAGGCCGGCAGCAATAGATGGCTGCCGCGCAGCGGGCGGATGTGCTCGCTTCCGCCGGGCTGGCGCAACTCATCGGCCCAGGCCCCGGTGGCCACCGCCAGGGCGCGGCAGCGGAAGTCGAGAAGCTCGCCGCTCTCGCGGTCCTCGGCGCGCAGGCCGACCACCTGGCCGCCCTCGCGCAGCAATTCGCGCACACGCATGCCGTTGAATGCCTCGCCGCCGTCGTGACGCGCCTCGGCCAGCACCCGCAGCACCAGGCGCGCATCGTCGGTCACCGCATCGAAGAAACGCGTGCCGCCGAGCAGCCGTTGCTCCTTCAGGCCCGGCGCCAGGTAGCGCAACGCGGCGGCGTCGTAGAAACGGTGGTTGCGCCGCCCGGCAAGGGCGTCGTACACGCTCAGCAGGCCGCCGAATAGCCGCGGGCCGGGAAAGCCGCCGCGGTAGTGGGCCATCACGAAGCTCAACGGCTCCACCAGCCCAGGCGCCTCGCCGAGCAGGCGCTGGCGCTCGCGCACCGAGTCGCGGGTCAGCCGCCATTGGCCCTTGGCGATGTAGCGCAGGCCGCCATGGACCATCTTCGACGAGCGGCTCGAGGTGCCCCAGGCGAAGTCCCGCTGCTCCAGCAGCAGGCAGCGCCAGCCGCGCCGCGCGGCTTCGCGGAGGATGCCGGCACCGCTGATGCCGCCGCCGACCACGATCAGGTCCCACTCCTGCCCCGCCAGCGCCGGTAGGCGGCGGCGACGCCACTCCTCGTTCCAGGCTGAAGTCATTCCGCTCAGTCCTGCAGCAGGGTGCCGCGGTTGAGCCGCCCGGCCGGGTCGAAGTGACCGGCCATGGCACGCAGCGCGGCGACGCCCAGTTCGCCCTTCTCGCGGGGCAGGTAGGGTGCGTGGTCCTTGCCGACGCCATGCTGGTGGCTGATGGTGCCACGATTGTCGACGATCGCCTGGCTGGCCGCATGCTTGAGACGCTTCCAGCGCTGCAGCGTCGCCGCATAGCTCGCGGCCGGACGGAACACGTAGGTGGTATAGATGCTCGACCCCTCGCCATAGACATGCGAGAGGTGGGTGAACACATGGACTTTCTCGCCCTCGGCGGCCAGGCCGTCTCGCAGGCTGGCCTCGATCTTCTGCAGCAGGCCGTCGACGTTGCTCCAGTCGGTGGCGGTCTCCAGGGTGTCCACGGCGTAGCCCGCCTGCCACAGGGCCTCGCGCAGGTAGGGGAAGCGGAAGCGGTTCTGCGCCCACTTGCGCCCCAGCAGGGTGCCGGTGAAGACCCCGCCGAAGCGTTTCAGCAAGGCCTTCGCCTGGCTCAGCGACAATCCGTTCTGCCGACGGTTGCCGGTCACGCCGAAGGTCAGCATGCACTTGCCCTCGCCCGCGCCGCGCAGTGCCAGGTATTTCTCCAGCCAGGCGATCTGTCCGGGATGGCCGGCCAGGGCCAGCTGGGTCATGGTTTCCACGGCGTTGGACAGGCGCAGCATCGACAGCGGCACGCGCGCCTGGGCCAGCTCGCGGGTGGCTTGCAGAGCCTGCTGCCAGTTCGGCAGGAAGACGCTGTAGAAGCGCTCGTCCTCGGCCAGCGGCGAGACCCGCACCTTCACCGAGGAAATGATCCCGAAGCGTCCCTCAGAGCCCAGCACCAGTTCGCGCAGGTCCGGTCCCGCCGCGGATGCCGGGAAGGTAGCGATTTCAAGCGGCCCGGCGAAGGTCTCCAGGGTCCCGCCGGCGAAAAGTTGTTCGATCCGCCCGTAGCGCAGCGACTGCTGGCCACTGGAGCGGCTGGCGACCCAGCCACCGAGGGTCGACAACTCCCAGGACTGCGGGAAATGCCCGAGCGTGTAGCCCAGCGCACGCAACTGGCTCTCCACCTGCGGGCCGGCGGCGCCGGGGCCGAAGGTCGCGACCAGGCTCTCGCGGTCCAGATCGATCAGGCGGTTCATGCGCTCCAGCGAGACCGTCAGTACCGGCCGCCGCGAGGCTTGCGGATTGATATGGCCGGCCACGGAAGTACCGCCGCCATAGGGAATCAGTTGCAGGTCGCGGGAGTCGGCCAGGGCCAGCAACTCGCGGATCTGTTCGGCGGTTTCCGGATAGGCCACGGCGTCCGGGTAGACGCCGAAGTCGCCCTCGCGCATCGCCAGCCAGTCCGGCAGGCTCTGCCCGCGGGCATGCAGCAGCCGCTCACGGGGGTCGATGCTGTAGCGCGGATCGGCCTCCAGGCGCGACGCCGGGACCTTCGCCAGCGCCGCCTCCAGGCTGGCGTCCGGCAAGCGTGCGCCCTGCCCGACCAGTTCCGCCAGGAACCCACGGGCGCTGTCCGGCAATTCGACCACGGTGCTTTCTTCGCCCCAGCCATTCCAACGGCGCATGAACCTCTCCCCTCGCTTGTCGCGGCAACCTGTTTATCGGAACCTTTCTGGCTGCCTATACTAGCCAGCCGCTCTCGCCTGTCACTGTCGGATCGAGACACTCCCTGTGACCGATCAAGACAGCCGGCACGCACGCCGGACGGCCTGTTCCACCCGCCACGACAAGAACAACGACCATGCAGACCCTTGGCTCCACCTCGGTTCCGGCCCTGCTGAAATACCTGCGCCATGCCGAACGGCTCGGCCTGGACATCGCCCCTGCCCTGGCCGCCGCCGGCCTCCAGGCCGACCAGCTCAACGACAATCGCCAGCGCCTGCCGGGCGAAGCCCACGAGCGCCTGCTCGGCTATTTCTGCGAGCATTCCGGCGATCCCCTGTTCGGCCTGCATTCGGCGCGTTTCGTCCAGCCCGGCTCCTGGAGCGTGCTCGGCTACATCGCGATGAACTGCGCCACCCTGGGCGAGGCCATGAGCCGCATCACGCCCTACGAGAAGCTGGTCGGCGACATGGGCACCAGCCGCATCGAGGCGGCCGGCGGGCAGGTCCGGCTGATCTGGAACTGCCGCCACCAGACACCCCTGGTACGGCGCCACATGGTCGAGCACGTCCTGGCTTCCTGGGTCCTCTACGCGCGCTGGATCGCCGACCTGGAAGGTTCGCCGGACGAGGTCTGGCTGGAACACGACCTGCCGGACGGAACCCGCGTGGAAGACTACGAGACCTTCTTCGGCTGTCCGGTACGCTTCGCCCAACCCTGCTCGGCGCTGCTGGTACCGCTGGACTACCTGGCGCTGCCGCTGCGCCAGGCCGACGCGACGCTGCTGCGCACTCTGGAGGAACATGCCCTGGCGCTGATGGCCGAGCTGGACGATGACGAGCCGCTGCCGCTGCGGGTGAAGAACGCCCTGCGCCAGCTACTCAAGGACGGCCTGCCGCGCAAGGAACGGGTGGCGGAGAAGTTCGGCATGACCGTACGCACCCTGCAACGCCACCTGCAGCAAGCCGGCAGCAGCTACCAGCAGACCCTCGACGAACTGCGCCGCGAACTGGCCGAGCACTACCTGCTGCATAGCGAGCTGCCGATCCAGGACATCGCCCAGTACCTGGGCTTTACCGAGTCGCGCTCGTTCCATCGCAGTTTCAAGGGTTGGACCGGGCAGACGCCCGGCGAGTACCGGCAACGGCGCAAGGAGCCGGCGGCGCAATGAGAACGGCGGCCATCCGGCCGCCGTCGGCTCAATCGAGCAGTTCGCTCAGCGGAATGAACGCCACGCCCTCGCCCTCCACGAGGGTACGTCCCTCGCGGACCTCCACCAGCCCCTCGGCCCAGGAAGCGCTGCGCAGTACCCCGGAACTCTGGTTCGGATAGAGCACCGCGCGGCCCTGCTCCAGGCGACCACGCAGGTACTCGCGACGCTGCCCCGCCTTGGTCCAGGCAAAGCCGGCCGGTACCTCCACCCGCAGCGGCGCGACCTGCGCCACACCAAGCCGGCGCAGCAGGTAGGGACGCGCCAGCAGGGCGAAGGTGACCAGGGTCGAAGCCGGATTGCCCGGCAGGCCGATCACCGGGATGCCCTGGAACTGGCCGACGGTCAGCGGCTTGCCGGGTTTTATCGCCAGCTTCCAGAGGGTCAGCTCGCCGGCTTCGCGCAGCGCCATGCCAAGGAAGTCGGCCTCGCCCACCGATACGCCGCCGGTGGACAGGATCAGGTCCACCCCGGCCAACCCGGCCAGGCGCTCGCGAGTACGTGCCAGGTCGTCGGGAAGGATGCCGGCGTCGAGCACGTCGCAGCCCAGGCGTTGCAGCCAATCCTTGAGCAACGGACGGTTGCTGTTGTAGATCTGCCCGGCCTGCAGCGGCTGGCCCGCCTCGACCAGCTCGTCGCCGGTGGACAGCAGCGCCACCCGCGGCTTGCGTCGCACCTCCAGGGCCGCGTAGCCGAGCGAAGCCGCCAACCCCAGTTCGATGGAGCGCAGGCGCGTGCCGGCCGGCAGGACCAGGTCGCCCTGGCGGATTTCCTGGCCACGCGGGCGCACATGCTGGCCCGCGCGCAACGGCTGGGTGAAGCGCACGCGGCCATCGTCGAGCGCTTCGGCGTTTTCCTGCATCTCTACCAGATCGGCGCCTTCGGGCAGCGGCGCACCGGTGAAGATCCGCGCACAGGTACCCGCTTGCAGCGGCTCCGGCGCCTGTCCGGCAAAGATCTTCTGGCTGACCGGCAGTGGCTCGCCGTTCCAGTCGGCGAGGCGCAAGGCATAGCCGTCCATGGCGCTGTTCGGCCACGGCGGCAGGTCCAGGCCGGCCAGCAGGTCGACCGCCAGCACGCGGCCGCCAGCCTGCTCCAGGGGCACCTGCTCACACGTATCGATAGGCGTTTGCGCGGCCAGTTCGAGGAGCCGTTCCAGCGCCGTCTCGACCGGCATCAGCCCCGGATGCTCGCAGCAGCCGCTCACCCGCGGCTCTCGCAGGGCGCCGCCTGTTTCAGGTGCGGGACGAAGTTGCACGGGCGATGACGGGCGTCCAGTTGCTCGACGAGGATGCCTTCCCAGGCAGTGCGGCAGGCGTTGGTGGAGCCCGGCAGGCAGCAGACCAGGGTGCCGTTGGAAAGCCCGGCCAGGGCCCGCGACTGGATGGTGGAGGTACCGATGTCGGCCAGCGAAATCTGCCGGAACAGCTCGCCGAAGCCGTCCACCTGCTTGTCCAGCAGGCAGGCCACCGCTTCCGGGGTGCTGTCGCGGCCGGTGAAACCGGTGCCGCCGGTGATCAGCACGACCTGCACGCTATCCTCGGCGATCCAGGTCGCGACCTGTGCGCGGATCCGGTATAGGTCATCCTTCAGCAGCACGCGAGCGGCCAGGTTGTGCCCGGTCTCGGTCAGGCGGTCGACGAACAACTGGCCTGAAGTATCGGTTTCCAGGGTACGGGTATCGCTGACGGTCAGGACGGCGATGTTCAACGGCACGAATGCCGTTTCGGCCTTGTGGCTCATGGGGTTGGCCCTTGCTTGTGGACGTGATCGCGGTGTTATATCACAGGCCCGACACGGAGACCCCAGATGCCCGATAGCGCCCTGCCCCCCTGCTCCATCCTTCTCCTGGCGGGAGGCCGCGGCCAGCGCATGGGCGGTCGCGACAAGGGCCTGATCGAGTGGCAGGGCCTGCCCCTGATCGCCCACCTGCATCGCCTGGTGCGCCCGCTCACCGATGACCTGATCGTCTCCTGCAACCGCAACCAGGAACGCTATGCGGCCTATGCCGACCGCCTGGTGAGCGACGACAGCCGAGACTTCCCCGGCCCGCTCGCCGGCATCCGCGCCGGCCTGGCGGTGGCCCGGCATCCCTGGCTGCTGGTGCTGCCCTGCGACGCGCCGCGCATCGACCGCGCCTTGCTGGAAACCCTGCTGCAGGCCGCCGGCCGCACACCGGCGCGCCCCTGGATGCTGCGCTGCGGCGGCCAGTGGGAACCGCTGTTCAGCCTGATCCCGACGCACCTGGCCGAAGAGATAGAACACGCCTGGCGCCAGGGCGACCGTAGCCCACGCCACGTCCTGTTGCCGCTTGGCGCGGAGGCCATCGAGCTGGCCGCGGGCGATCCGCGGCTGGCCAACCTGAACACCCCCGAGCTGTTGGCTAATCACCGCGAACTGAAGTAAAACGGAAGGGACGTCGAGTCGAATTTTCTCGAAGGTGGGGGGAACACTCGTTTTTAGGGGGGAACTCTTCCTAGAACTCGTCTGTCAGAAACTCGTAACTTCAAAGTCTGACCGCACAGGAGAACTGCGCAATGATCAAGCGGATGCTACCCGCCCTCCTTCTCGCCGTAGGCCTCGGCGCCCTCGCGGGTTGTTCCAGCCCTACCGTGATCACCCTCAACGACGGACGTGAAATCCAGGCCGTAGACACCCCTTCCTATGACGAGGATTCCGGCTTCTACGAGTTCGAACAGCTCGACGGCAAGCGCGCCCGCGTGAACAAGGACCAGGTCCGCACCGTCAAGGAACTCTGATACCGTCGCGTAACAGGTTTTCCTGAAGACCCCGTCGACTCGAACGAGCGACGGGGTCTTTGCTTTTTCGCCCGGGGAAACCGGGGCTCGAAAAAAAATTCATCTAACCCCTTGTGTACCAAAACTTTTTCTGTAGAATGCGCCCCAACAAAACGGAGCGTAGCGCAGCTTGGTAGCGCGTCTCGTTCGGGACGAGAAGGTCGCTGGTTCGAATCCAGTCGCTCCGACCATATCCCGAAAAACCCGCCTCAACGGCGGGTTTTTTATTGCCTGCGATTCGGCCTTTCTCACAGGGTACGCAGGTAGGCCACCAGGTCGCCCTTCTCTTCCGCGGACAGCTTGCGCTCCAGCACCAGGTTGAAGAACTCCACGGTGTCCTCCAGGGTCAGCAGGCGGTCGTCGTGCAGGTACGGCGGCGAATCCTTGATCCCGCGCAATGGGAAGGTCTTGATCGGCCCGTCGGCGGACGCCATCACGCCATTGACCAGTTTCGGATCGTAGAAGCGCTCCACCTTCAGGTTGTGCATCAGGTTGTCGGTGAAGTAAGGCGGCGCATGGCACCCGGCGCAGGCCGCCTTGCCGTAGAACAGCTTTTCGCCACGCAATTCCTGCTCGCTGGCCTTGCCCGGATCGAGCCGCCCCTCCACATCCAGCTTCGGTGCCGGGGGGAAGTCCAGCAGCGCCTGGAACTCACCCATGAAATGCACTTGACTGCCACGCTCGAGCACGTTCACCCCCTTCTTGGTGGCGATTACCGGATCACCGTCGAAGTAGGCGGCGCGCTGCTCGAACTCGGTGAAGTCCTCGACGGTCTTCAGCGCCCTCTGCGAGCCGAACAACCGCTGGATGTTCACCCCGCGCAGCGTCGGCGTGTCGATGCGGTGGCGGAACGGCTGCGGGCGCACATCGCCGGCCAGGTGGGTAGCGGCATTGGTGTGGCCGTTCGCATGGCAGTCGAAGCAGGCTACGCCGCGGCTCGGATGCTCGCTACGGCGATCGTCGGTGAGGTTGAACTGCTGCTGCGGAAAGGCCGTTAGCAGCAGGCGCAGCCCTTCCAGCTGCTTGGGATTGAGAATCCCGTTGAACAACTCGAAATAGTTGTCGATGGTCACCAGCTTGCCCTTGGACACATCGCCCAGGTCAGGCCGGGTGGTAAGGAACATCGGTGCCGGGAATTCCGGCAGGAAGTGGTCCGGCAGGTCGTAGTCGAGGTCGAAACGGGTCAGGTCGCGGCTTTCCTGGCGCTTGATCTCGTCGATGAGGAACTTGGGAAAGACCATCCCGCCTTCGGCATGGTTGGGGTGCGGCAGCGGCAGGAAGCCACCGGGGAACAGCCCCTGCTTGCGGATTTCCTCGGGGCTCAGCCTGGCCAGTTCCTCCCAGCTGGTGCCGGCCGGCAGCTTCACCCGGATCCCCTCCTGCAGCGGCTTGCCGCGCGTCATGCTGGCGCCCTTGGCCGGCCTGTCGCTGAGATCGTAACGCTGCTCGAGAAGCGTCTTGTGGGCCTGTTCGATCGACGGCTTGTTCGCCGTCATGCGCTTCATGATGGTGGCGAAGTCCTCATTGATCACCACCGGCGAATAGCTGGAAGTCTTGCTTGGCTGCTCATCCCCCGCGCCCACGGCGGATTGCAGCCCCAGGGCGAGCGGCATGACCCAGAGGGCATGGCGCGTCCAGGCGGGCGTTTTCATCAGGCGTCCTCTTTCGTTATGAGGAAACGCCGAGCCTCGTCGTCCCGACCCCCACACCCCGGCGGTCCGCGACAGCGGACCGAACGACCTGCGACGCGTCCTGCGCCACGCGGGTTCCCGGCTGTTTCCAGTCAGTCCTGAAGGGAACTCAGGGTTTATCCATCGCCCTTAGGCCTAGCCGAACGCAGCCTGCCGAGCCAATAGACTCAGGCTATGAAAACCATTGAGAAACGCCTATGCATCGCTTCGCCAGCATCGCCGAAGCCAGGCACCGCGCGGCATGGGGGAAGGAAGCGGAACGCAGTCCGGTTTGCGCATAGAGCGCGGGGTTACCAGCGGTGCCGCGCTTAGCGCGAATGAATAGGCATCAGCAGCTGAGGAAGGCTGCGACCTGCTCGGCCTCGAACGGCCAGTTCAGCTCGGCGCCATTGTCGCAGCGGCGCAGCACCGGGATCCGCAGGCCATAGTGCTCGACCCAGGCTTCGTCGTCGGCGATGTCCACCAGTTCGACCAGCAGGCCATGTTCGACGAAGGGCATCAGCACCGCCTCCGCGACTTCGCAGAGGTGGCAACCGAGGGTTCCGAAGAGTTGGCATTCCGGGGGCATCGAAAGGACCTGTGCAGTGTTTCGCGGCGATGGTAGCACCCGCGCTCAGATGCCAGCGACCTGCAACAGACTTTCGGCCGCCTGCCGGGCCTCGCGAGCCTGATCCGCCGGCCCATGGATGTGCGCCATCACCAGGGCGCCCTCCATCAGGTATTGCAACTGCCGCGCAAGCAGTGCCGCCGAACGCGCGCCCAGGCGCTCCAGCTGGCGCTGGAAATAGGCTTCAACGAAGGCCTTTTGCTCGGCCGCCTGGCGATGGATCGGATGCGAGCGCTCATGGAACTCGGCGGCGGCATGGATGAAGGCACAGCCACGGAACGCCTCGTCCTGGAGGAACTCCTGCAGACCATCGAACACCGCCAGGATCGCCGCGCGCGGCTGCAACCGTGCCTCGGCTTCGAGCATGCGTTCGGCGGTGCGCTGCCGACGCACCTCCAGGGCGGCCATGATCAGTTCGTCCTTCGAGCGAAAGTGCTTGTACAGCGTCATCTTCGCCACCCCGGATTCGGCCAGGATGCGGTCGATGCCGGTGGCGTGGTAACCCTCGCGATAGAACAGGTCGACGGCGGTGCTGAGCAGTTGCTCGCGTTTGCGGGATGTCATGGAAAGCCTCCTGAGCGGCCCATTATGCGCGACCCTGCCGCCCCCTTGAACCGCTCTGCGTCGCTCCCCGGACGAATACCGACGGAAAAAGGCGAACGCGCGCCTTGAAATATACAGACCTGTCTGTCTAATATCCAGGCACCAATACCCGCCTGGAACCCTCAGATGAAACTGCATGACCTGGATCTCTCCGGCAACGCCTACAAGGTCCGCCTGTTCCTCTCCCTCATCGGCCGCGAGGCGACGCTGCGGCCGGTCGATTTCCTCAACCGCGAGCACAAGACCCAGGCCTTCCTCCGCATGAATCCCCGCGGACAGATCCCGGTGCTGGAAGACGGCGAGCTGCAACTGGGCGACTCCCACGCCATTCTCGTCTATCTGGCACGACGCCATGCCGGCCCCGAGTGGTATCCGCTCGACCCCGTCAGCCAGGGCCGCATCGCCTACTGGCTCAGCTATTCGGCCAACGAGGTGCAGAACGGCCCGGCCAGCGCCCGGCTGATCACTCGCTTCAACCTGCCGCTGGATCGCGAGCAAACCCACCAGCGAGGCCTGGAAGTGCTGCGCCTGGTCGACCGGCACCTGGCCGAGCATCGCTGGCTGGCCCAGGGCGAACAGCCGAGCATCGCCGACGTGGCCCTCTACCCCTACCTGGCCCTCGCCCCCGAAGGTGGCCTGGCGCTGGACCACTACCCGGCGCTGAACGCCTGGATCGCCCGCATCCGCGCGCTGCCCGGCTACATCCCGATGCCCGGCCTGTAGCTCGGCAGGAGGCAGCATGAGCCAGGAACAGAGTCCCTTCCACACCGGCGAACTGGCGATCCAGGAACGCGCCGGCGTTCGCGAACAGGTCGCCGGCTTCGGCAGCCGCGCGATCCGCACCTTCATGCCGGACCAGCACCGGGAGTTCTTCTCCCTGCTATCGCTGTTGCTGGTGGGCAGCCTCGACGCCGACGGCTACCCCAGCGCCTCGGTGCTCTGGGGCCCCCCCGGCTTCGCCCGTTCGCCGGAACCGACCCGCCTGCGCATCGACAACCTGCCGCAAGCGGACGATCCGCTGGCGGCCAATCTCGAGGCTGGCACCCGCCTCGGCATCCTCGGCCTGGAATGGCCGACCCGCCGCCGCAACCGCATGAATGGACGGGTCCTGGCGCGGGACGGAAAGGGTTTCACGGTCGGCGTCGAGCAATCCTTCGGAAACTGTCCCAAGTACATCCAAGCGCGCAGCCATCAGCCCGTCTCCAGGATCGCAAGTCCCGCATTGCAGGGCGAAGGACTCGATCCACGCTGGCTGTCGCTGGTCTCGCGCAGCGATACGCTGTTCATCGCCAGCCAGCATGCCGACCCGCTCAGAGGCGGCGTCGACGTCTCCCATCGGGGCGGGCCGCCGGGCTTTCTCCGGCTCGGCGCGGATGGCCGCCTGTGGTTGCCCGACTATGCCGGCAACCGCCTGTTCAATACCCTCGGCAACCTGCTCCAGGATCCTCGCTGCGGCCTCCTGTTCATCGATTTCGACAATGGCGACCTGCTGCACCTGCACGCCGAGGCCGAGCTGTTCTGGCCGGGTTCGCAGCCATCCATCCCCTGGCCCGCCGGCGCCGAGCGCCTGCTGGCGTTGCGCCCCGCAGGCTGGCGCTGGCGGCGCGGCCGCCTGCCGCTGGCATTCGGCGAGCCCCAGCCATCCCCTTTTCTTCCTGCCGGTGAATCTTGATGCCTTTCCTGTATCGCCTTGCCTCGTTGTTGATCGCCCTCCTCGTCCTGCCGGTGCAGGCGGCGGAAATGCGAGTCGCCCTGTTGCGCACCTCGGGAGTGGAAACCCTCGATGCGCTCACCGTCGACGGCGGCTCCTGGGTGCGCCGGGTGCCGCTCAGCCATACCGCGGTGCTGATCGAGCACCACGCCGCCACCCTGCTCTTCGACACTGGCCTGGGGCGCGACATCGACGCCCAGTTCCGCGCCGACATGCCTTGGTGGGCAGCGCCGCTGTTCGCTTACCAGAAAGTCGTCCCGGCGCGCGACCAACTGGACGCAGCCGGTATCCGCGTCGATCGCATCCTGCTGTCCCACGCACACTGGGATCACGCCTCGGGCCTGGTCGACTTCCCCAAAGTACCGGTCTGGGCACCCTACGAGGAGATCGCCTTCAGCCGCATCGCCACCCCGCCGGCCGCCTTCCCCAGCCAATTCCGCCATGGCGTGCGCTGGCGACCTTACAGCTTCGATCCGCGGCCGTTCATGGGCTTCGACGAAAGCCTCGACCTGTTTGGCGACGGCCGCCTGGTGCTGGTCCCCCTGCCCGGCCATACGCCCGGCTCGGTCGGTCTGTTCGTCACCCTCGACAGCGGGCGCCGGCTGTTCTTCAGCGGCGACACCAGTTGGCGACTCGAAGGCGTCGAAGGCCCGCGGCAGAAATTCTTCGCCGGCCGCGCCCTGGTCGATCGCGATCCCGCGCGCACCCTCGCGCAACTGGCGAAGATCCGCCTGCTGCTCCGCAGCGACCCGCGCCTGAGCGTGATTCCGGCGCACGATGCGCGGGTCCAGGCCGCCCTGGGCTACTTCCCGCACTGGCTGGAATAGCGGGAAAGCCCGTCCTAGACAGGGTTCGTGCCAATTCGCGGCCACCCTCGACTAATGTCTAACAGTGGCCGTCTTCCTGTAGTGCTTAAGTAACCGGGCTGTCACAGGCCGACGTGGCGTCACGCCGCCGCCATCGGCCTGCCCCAAGCGCTCGAGGAGACAATAACAATGAGCATGACCCCGATCGCCCGTGCCGTGGCTTTTGCCGCGCTGGGTTCCAGCATTACCGTCCCAACCCTGGCCCATGCCGAGTTCATCAAGGACAGCAAGGCCAGCATCGAACTCCGCAACTTCTACTTCAACCGTGATTTCCGCCAGGAAGGCGCCAGCCAGTCCAAGGCCGAGGAATGGGCTCAGGGCTTCCTCCTGCGCTACGAGTCCGGCTACACCGAGGGCACCATCGGTTTCGGCGTCGACGCCATCGGCCTGCTCGGGGTGAAGCTCGACTCCAGCCCCGACCGCAGCGGCACCGGCCTGCTCAAGCGCGACCGCGAGACCGGCCGCGCCCAGGACGACTATGGCGAGGCAGGGATCACCGCCAAGCTGCGGGCGTCGAAGAGCACCCTGAAGATCGGCACCCTGACCCCCAAGCTGCCGGTGATCATGCCCAACGACAGCCGCCTGCTGCCACAGACCTTCCAGGGCGGCGCGCTGAACTCCATGGAGATCGACGGCCTGACCCTCGACGCCGGGCGCCTGAAGAAGGTCAACCAGCGCGACTCCTCGGACAACGAGGACATGACCATCACCGGTGGCGGCAAGCGCAACATCGTGGTCCGTTCCGGGCTGACTTCGGACAAGTTCGACTTCGCCGGCGGCAGCTACAAGTGGACTGACAACCTCAGCACCAGCTACCACTACGGCAAGCTCGACAACTTCTACAAGCAGCATTACCTCGGCCTGGTGCACACCCTGCCGATCGCCGACAAGCAGTCGCTGAAATCCGACATCCGCTGGGCGCGCTCCACCGACGACGGTTCCAGCAACGTCGACAACAAGGCGCTCAACGCCATGTTCACCTACAGCCTCGGCTACCACGCCTTCGGCGTCGGCTACCAGAAGATGAGCGGCGACACCGGCTTCGCCTACATCAACGGCGCCGACCCCTACCTGGTGAACTTCATCCAGATCGGCGACTTCGCCAACAAGGACGAGAAATCCTGGCAGGCGCGCTACGACTACAACTTCGCCGGCGTCGGCATTCCCGGCCTGACCTTCATGACCCGCTACGTCAAGGGCGACAACATCGACCTGCTGACCACCTCGGGCGAAGGCAAGGAATGGGAACGCGACATGGACATCGCCTACGTGTTCCAGAGCGGCCCGTTGAAGAACCTCGGGGTGAAGTGGCGCAACGCGACCATGCGCACCAACTACACCAACGACTACGACGAAAATCGCCTGATCGTCAGCTACACGCTGCCGCTCTGGTAACGGCAGGCCCCGCGGATAGCCGCGCTACGGCCATCCGCCCCTCCCCAGAGCCCCGCGGCGGAACGAAGAGGCCACCCTTGGGTGGCCTCTTTCATGGCGGGATGCCTCGCTCGCAGCGTGCAGGACGGATAGCGCCTGGGGCGTTATCCGCCGATACCCCACCGGACCAAGGAAGTCCGCCCCCTCATTCGTGGCTGATCGCGCCGATCTTGTGGATCGACAGGTCCGCGCCGTAGTACTCCTCCTCCTGGCTCAAGCGGATGCCCAGCAGCGCCTTCATCAGCCCATAGACCAACAGGCCGCCGGCGAAAGCCACCGTCACCCCCAGCAGGCTGCCGAGCGCCTGGCTGGCCAGGCTCACCCCGCCGAGCCCACCCAATGCCTGCTGGCCAAAGATGCCGCAGGCAATCCCGCCCCAGACCCCGCAAAGACCGTGCAACGGCCAGACACCGAGGACGTCGTCGATCTTCCAGCGCACCTGGGTCGCGGTGAACGCCCAGACGAACAGGGCCCCCGCCACCAGGCCGGTAGCCAGCGCGCCGATCGGATGCATCAGGTCGGAACCGGCGCACACCGCCACCAACCCGGCCAGCGGACCGTTGTGCAGGAAACCCGGGTCGTTGCGGCCGATCAGCAGCGACGCCATGGTGCCGCCAACCATCGCCAGCAAGGAGTTGACCGCCACCAGCCCGCTGACCCCAGCGAGGGTCTGGGCGCTCATCACGTTGAAGCCGAACCAGCCGATGATCAGGATCCACGACCCCAGTGCCAGGAACGGGATGCTCGACGGCGCCATCGCCACCAGCTTGCCGTCGCGATAGCGGCCGTTGCGGCTGCCCAGCAATAGCACCGCCGCCAATGCCAGCCAGCCGCCCAGCGCATGCACCACCACGGAGCCGGCGAAATCGTGGAAGGGCGCGCCGAACTCCAGCTTCAGCCATTCCTGCAAGCCGAAATTGCCGTTCCACACCAAGCCTTCGAAAAACGGGTACACGAAGGCCACGATCAGCGCCGTGGCGCACAACTGCGGACCGAACCTGGCACGCTCGGCGATGCCGCCGGAGATGATCGCCGGGATTGCCGCGGCGAAGGTCAGCAGGAAGAAGAACTTCACCTGCGCATAGCCACTGTCCACGGTCAGCGCCGCCGCCGGATGGAAGAAAGTCACGCCGTAGGCAATCCAGTAGCCGACGAAGAAATAGGCCAGCGCCGAGATGGCGAAGTCGGACAGAATCTTCGACAGGGCGTTGACCTGGTTCTTCAGGCGCACGGTGCCCACCTCGAGGAAGGCGAAGCCGGCGTGCATCGCCAGCACCATCACCGCTCCGAGCAGGATGAACAGGGTATTGGAGCCGTGGATCAGGACTTGCACCGCACTATTCAGGTTATCCATGGATTGAGGCAGCCTTCGCGCGTAGAGAGAAAGCACCAGAAACGCCCACGCCCGCCCTTCAACGCACCATGACGAAGCAGTAGTCGTCGTGCGAACCGCCGCTTTTCTTCGGCAGACGTTTCGCAAGGTGCCTGAGGCAGCATGGAAAGCTCCCGGACTTTCCTTGATTTTCATTGGGTTGGACGTTCATCCCGAAGTACCCTCCGGGAGCGCCTGGCGCCCTCGCAAGGGGCATTCCGGCCGACGTGCGCACCAGGGAATTGCAAGCGCCATACCAGTTCGCGCCCCGTTGCGAGGCAGCCGGATGGGCGTCATCTCGCCGCAGCCGCGCCGACAGGCACGCTGTGGCAGTCTTTAATGAAAGGAACGCCGGGAGCGACCGGCAACGCGCGGAAATTACCCACCGGTTGAACCTTCCGCCCCGCGCTCGGCTCGAAAAAAACACACCCCATGACCAGAGGAGCTCGTCATGCCCCGCAAGACCACTGCAAACGCTGCAAAGGATGAACTGTTGGCTGAATTCCAGGCACTGGTCGCCGATACCGAGAAACTCCTGCAAAGCACCGCCGACGTGGCGGGCGACCAGGCCGAAGAAATCCGCGGCAAGATCCACGACAGCCTCAAGCGCGCTCGCGATACCTTGCGCGACACCAAGGACTCGCTGAAGGACAACGTCCGCGAACGCAGCCAGGCCGCGGTGGACGCCACCGAGGTGTACGTCGGCGAACACCCCTGGCAGAGCATCGGCATCGCCGCCGGCGTCGGCTTCCTGCTTGGCCTGTTGGTCAGCCGGCGCTGAGCCATGAGCGAAGGAAAGGACCCGGCGGACGGCCGCCCCTCCCTGCGGCGCTTCGGCGCCGCCTTCCTCGGCCTGTTGCACGGTCACGTCGAGCTGTTCGGCATCGAGCTGCAGGAACAGAAGGCCAACACCCTGCGCCTGCTGCTGTTCGCCGGGCTGGCCCTGGTATTCGCCCTGCTCCTGCTGGTCGGCCTGTCGCTGCTGGTGCTGATCGTGTTCTGGGACACCAACCGGCTCGCAGCGGCGCTCGGGTTGTGCCTGTTCTACGTGATCGGCTCGCTGTTCTGCGGCTGGCGCCTGTACCAGTCGATCAACGACGAAAGCTCGCCGTTCAGCGCCACCCTGGAAGAACTGGCCAACGACCGCGAGCGACTGCTGCCATGACAAGGAAACGCGCATGAGCCAACTACCGGTGAACGCGACCGGCCTGTCGCGTCGCGAATTGCGCAAGGCGGTGATCCGCCTGCGCCTGGAAATGCAGCGCCAGCAATTGCGCCGCGAAAGCCAACTGCTGGTGCAACCCTTCCGCCAGGCCCAGGGGCTGGGCCACAACCTCAGCCAGCAACTGTTCGGCGGTGGCAATGCGGCGCTCTGGGGCGCCGGCGGAGCCGCACTGCTGGGCGTACTGCTTGGCAAGGGCGGACGCTGGCAGCGTCTGCTGCGCCTGGGCGTCGCCCTGGCCCCGCTGTTGCTCGGCCTGCGCAAGCAGAAAGGCCGTTGAAGGACGCGCCGACCGGCAACGGTCGGCGCCCTCCGTTTCCCCAACGCGACGATTGAGCTTGCCGAGGCAAACCGTTAGCGTGTCCGCATCGCCTCAGCGCATCCCTGGAATTCCCGATGGACTGGCAGACCCTGCTCACCCGCGAACGGCTCGGAAAGCCGGTACACAGCAACGATGAACTGGGCCGCAGCGCCTTCCACAAGGACCATGACCGGATCATCTTCTCCGGCGCGTTTCGCCGCCTCGGACGCAAGACCCAGGTCCATCCGGTCTCCAGCAACGATCACATCCACACCCGCCTGACCCACTCCCTGGAAGTCGCCTGCGTCGGCCGCTCGCTGGGCATGCGGGTCGGCGAGATCCTCCGCGAGGAACTACCCGAGTGGTGCGACCCCAGCGACCTCGGGGTCATCGTCCAGTCGGCCTGCCTGGCCCACGACATCGGCAACCCACCATTCGGGCACTCCGGCGAAGACGCGATCCGCAACTGGTTCCAGCAAGCCGCCGGACGTGGCTGGCTGGACGAGATGAGCGACGCCGAGCGTTCCGACTTTCTCCACTTCGAAGGCAACGCCCAGGGCTTCCGGGTCCTCACCCAACTGGAATACCACCAGTTCGACGGCGGCACGCGGTTGACCTACGCAACCCTGGGTACCTACCTGAAGTACCCCTGGACCTCGCGCCACGCCGAAGCGCTGGGCTACAAGAAGCACAAGTTCGGCTGCTACCAGAGCGAACTGCCGCTGCTCGAGCAGATCACCCATAAGCTCGGCATGCCGCAACTCGACGACGAGCGCTGGGCTCGCCATCCGCTGGTCTACCTGATGGAAGCGGCGGACGACATCTGCTATGGCCTGATCGACCTCGAAGACGGCCTGGAAATGGAGCTGCTCGAATACAGCGAGGTCGAGGCGCTGTTGCTCGGCCTGGTCGGCGACGACCTGCCCGACACCTATCGCCAACTCGGCCCCAGGGACTCCCGCCGGCGCAAGCTGGCGATCCTCCGCGGCAAGGCCATCGAGCACCTGACCAATGCCGCCGCCCGTGCCTTCGTCGACCAGCAGCAGGCCCTGCTCGCCGGGCAGCTTGCCGGCGACCTGGTGGAACACATGCATGGCCCGGCCAAGCTCTGCGTGCAGCGGGCCAAGGCCATCGCCCGGGAAAAGATCTTCCAGGACAAGCGCAAGACCCTCCACGAGATCGGCGCCTACACCACTCTGGAGATCCTCCTCAACGCCTTCTGTGGCGCCGCGCTGGAGCAATACGGCGGGCATACGCCGTCGTTCAAGAACCGGCGCATCCTCGACCTGCTCGGACGCAACGCGCCCGACCCGCAGTGGCCGCTGTACCGCGCCTTCCTCCAGGTGATCGATTTCATCGCCGGCATGACCGACAGCTACGCCACGGAAATGGCCAGGGAAATGACCGGACGCTCGAGCCCCTCCTGAACGGAAGGGCTCATACCGCAGCGGCCGCCAACTGCTCCTGGAGTTCCTCCTGCAACGCCTCCAGGGCCAGCCGGAGTCTTTCGCCAGGCGCCTGCAGGCACTCCCCGTCGCCACTTCGCCGGCAGGCGTCCTCCAGGGCCTCGCAGGCCTCCAGCAGGGTACGCGCCCCGATCATCCGCGCGGCGCCCTTGATGCGGTGGGCATGCTCGGCGAGCCTGGTCCTGTCGCCCTCGCGCAGGAGGATGGCAAGGCGCTGGAGGTCCTGACGGTTGCTGCCTAGCAGGGTCTCCAGCAGTTCGCGCAGCCGTTCCGGGCGGTCGCCGCCGAGGCTGCTGAGAGCGGCTGCATCATAGAGCCCCCGGGGCTGCGCGGCGTCGCGTCCGAAAGAGGTCGCGAGGTAGTTGCGCAGGGTCTCCAGGCCGAGCGGCTTGAACAGGCAATCATCCATGCCCGCGTCGCGGCAGCGCTGTACCTCGTCCGGCTCCGCGTCGGCGGTATAGCCGAGGATCAGGATCGGCGCGCGTCGCTCGCACCGTTCCTGGATGCGTATCCTGCGTGCCAGCTGATAGCCGTTCAGGCGCGGCATGTTGCAGTCGCTGATCAGCACCTCGAAGCGCTCGTCGGCCCAGAGCTCCAGCGCCACCTGGCCATCCTCCGCTTCCGCCACCCGGTGGCCGAGAAACTCCAGTTGCTGGCGCAGCAGTACCCGGTTGGGCGGATAGTCGTCGGCGATGAGGATATGCAGGCGGCGAGACGGCTCCATGGATGCTGCCAGCGGGTCCTGGCCGGATTCAGGCATTTTCGGCCCGCACTGGCGCAAGAGCAGGTCGAGCGACACCCGGGTGCCTTTGCCCGGCTCGCTGTGCATCTCGACATCGCCGCCCATGAGGTCCACCAACTTCCGACAGATCGCCAGCCCAAGGCCGGTCCCGCCCTGCACCGTGCGTCCCTTGGCCACCTGGATGAAAGGCTGGAACAGGCGCGCCTGGTCCGCCGGAGCGATACCGATACCGGAATCCTCCACGTCCACCCGGACGATCGCCCTCCCCTCGTCCAGGCTCCTTTCCTGGAGACGGATCGTCACCTGTCCCCGCTCGGTGAACTTGATCGCATTGCTCACCAGGTTGGAGAGCACCTGCTTGAAGCGCAGGGGATCGATCAGCACGTCCCGTCCCGGGGCATCGTCCAGCTCCACAACGAGCCTCAGGCCTTTCTGCCGGGCCAGGCCTTCGAACATGCGGCGCACCGACTCCACGACATGGCGCAGGCGAACCCGCTCGGGCGTGAGGGTCAGGTGACCGGACTCGATCTTGGCGACGTCGAGGATGTCGCCGATGAGCAGTTGCAGCGACCCCGCAGCCTCGTAGGCGACCTCCAGCGAGGCGCGTTCGCGCTGCTCCGGCGCCAGGCGCTGCAGGACCAGTTCGAGGATGCCGATGACCGCATTCATCGGCGTACGGATCTCGTGGCTCATGGTCGCCAGGAAGACGCTCTTCGCCCGATTCGCCTCGTCCGCCTGGCGCATCGCCTCGCGCAACTGGCGGGCCAGGCGCTCCCGTTCGGTGATGTCGATCCAGCCGTTCATCAGGCCGAGCATCCGGCCCTGGCGATCCCTGTAGGGCGTGACCCAATGGTGGATCTCCAGCAATTGCCCGCCGATGCGCACCGCCATGTCGGTGAAGCTCGCCGTTCCTCCCCGAGCCACCGCCAGGCACTGCTGGTGCATGAGCCGTGCCTTGCTGCCCTCGACCCAGTCGGAATCGGTCAACAGGGTGCCGCGGGCCTGCTCACGGGTCATCCGCAGGCTTTCCAGGTAATTGCGGTTGCAGGCCAGCAGGCGACCGTCGAGCGTGCGGATGCTCACCGGGTAGGGAATCCCGTCGACCAGCGCCTGCTTCAATGCCAGGCGGCCGCTCAGGTCGGCTTCGGTACGTTGCCAACGCCTGAGCCTGAGCTGCAGGACGGTATTCCAGCCCAGGCATCCGACGCAGACCAGGCAGGCCACCAGCAGGCCGAGCACCAGGCTGGAAGGGGATGGCGAGCTCAGCCCGTCGGCAGCCTGGCGTAGCGGCGCTTCGTCGACCACATCGGCGTCCCCCGGACGATCCGGAGCGGGAATCCGGAGCATGGAAGAATATTCGCCAGCCGTCGCCCTCGCCGGAACGGCATATCCCGCCATGCAGGCGAATATGAGAAGCAGGCCGAGCATGCACGCACTGCGTTTCTGGAACTTCATTCGGTTCCGGCCCTTAGATAAGCGTATTGCGTTTGGCGAACTCGATGAGATCCACCAGCGAGCCGGCGTTCAACTTCAACAACAAGCGCGCCTTGTAAGTGCTGACGGTCTTGTTGCTGATAAACATCTGCTCGGATATCTGCTTGTTCGAATAACCCTGGCTGAGGTATTGCAATACCGATACTTCGCGATCGGACAGGCGTCCGAGCAATTCCACATCGTCGGAATAGGCGCCCTGTTGCACAGGACGCATGGCCGAGCTGGGAAAGTAACTGTATCCCGAGGCGACCGCATTCACCGCCGTCACCAGTTCGGCCAGTCCGCCCTGCTTGCAGACGAACCCGGCGGCGCCCGCCTGCATGCTGCGCAGGGCGAAGAGCGAGGCGCTCTGGCCGGTCAGGACGAGGATCTTCAGGGGCAACGCCAGCACCATCAGGCGGCTGATGACCTCGAGGCCGTCCAGCCTGGGAATGCCGATATCGAGGATGACCAGGTCCGGCTTCAGCTCCCGCCCGAGGCTGATGGCATCCACGCCATTATCGGTATCGCCGACGATCTGGTGCCCTTCGGCTTCCAGCAACATCTTCATGGCCATGCGAATCACGGGATGATCGTCGACTATCAGGATACGGCTCATTGTCTGATTTCCTTGCCAATAAAAATTCAGAAAAAATTCTCCTGAGCAAGATATAGACGGGAGCCATATTGTCGAGATACTCGATGGCAACTCATATACTTTAAGGAATATTCTCACGGAAACTTAATTTATTTCTTACGGCGAATTCAAAACCTCGTATATTGCCAAGCAATTGGCCTGGTTATCTGCATGAAAAACACCCGCATATATACGCGCCTTCCCGGCTCGTTATCTGCCAGAGCGAGTTGAATAGTTCGTCAGGGGTTTCGGAGTATTGCTATCCGCATGTACGGCCACAAGCCGCCGACATGCCTTGGCAGGGCAAAGGGAAGCACGACGGGCGCCGGGCCAGATAGCGCCGGAGCAGGATCGAAAGGGAGGGAAGACGCGACCGCCATCCTCGGGCGGGATGGCGGCGCTATCGCTTAGAGCTTCGGCAGGACAGGCTGTTCCGGGTACCAGGCGTCGACCAACGCGCCGACCTCGACGCTGGCCAGTTCCGGTTGCTGCTTCAACCAGGCCTCGATCAGGGCCCGCTGCTCTTCATTGACCGAGCCACGGCGCGCCAGGCAGACGAAACCGAATTCGTCGCAGCCGCCATAGGTCAGTTCGTTGGCTTCGATCGCCTGATCGATGAAGCGCAACATGAAAGCGTTCACCGCATCGGCATCCACGCCTTCCTTGTAGTGGAAGTTCAATTCGAAACCCAGCTCCTGGAATTCATCGACGCACAATTTCTTGCGCAGGCGGCGGGAACGATTCGTAGCCATGGCGGCATCTCCTGGATTGACGCTCCATTGGCGGAGCCTCGCATTACAGACAGTAGCCGACGCCGCTGGAGCCGCGGGCGAACCCCGGCAAGCCGCGCGACGCGGCCGGATTGCCGGCGCACTCTACCAGTTCCGACCATTCGGCGATATGACGGCGAACTCCGCGAAACTCCAGCGCATCGTTATCCGCCTTGCGGCATAATGAGCAAGACGGCCTCTTCGCGTGATGTCCGTCTCTTTTTTCAGGTTCGCTTCGTTTTTCATCTTCATTTCATTTTCTACCCTCCGTCTTCAAGGGTTCTTCATTAATGTTCAAGTCGCTGCGTACTCTTGCCTTCGCCACGCTCCTGCCTTTCGCCCTTCCCACCCTCGCCCAGGTCAACGCCACCCTGCCGGCCAACGTGCAGAAAGCCCTGCAGACCAACAAGCTGACCGGCAACGATCTGTCGCTGGTGCTGATTCCTCTCGACGGCCCGGGCAACCCCACCTACTACAACGCCGACGTATCGGTGAACCCGGCCTCGACCATGAAGCTGTTCACCACCTATGCCGCCCTGGAAATGCTCGGCCCGACCTACCAGTGGAAGACCGAGTTCTACACCGACGGCCAGCTCAAGAACGGAGTGCTCAACGGCAACCTCTACCTCAAGGGCGGCGGCGATCCGAAACTGAACATGGAGAAGCTCTGGCTGCTGATGCGCGACCTGCGCGCCAATGGCGTGACCAAGGTCACAGGTGACCTGGTACTCGACCGCAGCTACTTCAACATCCCGCAGTTGCCGGTATTCAACGACGACGGCGGCGACGACACCAAGCCGTTCCTGGTCGGTCCGGACTCGCTGCTGGTCAACCTGAAGAGCGTGCGCATGGTGGTGCGCACCGACGGCAACAAGGTCAACGTGCAGATGGACCCGCCGCTGGCCAACGTACGCATCGACAACCAGGTGAAGATGACCGCGCCGGCCACCTGCCCGGCCTGGCCGAAGCTGCGCTTCAGCCCGGTGACCCAGTTCGACGGCACCACCCTGCTGGCCACCGGACAGATTCCCCAGGGCTGTAGCGCGCAGACCTACATGTCGCTGCTCGACCACCCCGGCTACACCGCCGGCGCGGTGCGCGGCATCTGGCAGGAACTGGGCGGCAGCATCCTCGGCAAGGACCGCCAGGGCAGCGTACCGCGCAACGCCACGCTGATCGCCAAGGCCTTCTCGCCAGACCTGGTCGAGATCATCCGCGACATCAACAAATACAGTAACAACACCATGGCCCGGCAGTTGTTCCTCTCCATCGGCGCGCAGTTCCGCAACAGTGCCGACGGCGACGACGCCCAGGCCGCGCAGCGGGTGGTGCGGCAGTGGCTGGCGCGCAAGGGCATCACCGCGCCGCGCCTGGTGATGGAGAACGGCTCGGGACTGTCGCGCCAGGAACGGGTCAGCGCCCGTGAGATGGCGGCGATGCTGCAAGCCGCCTGGCACAGCCCCTATGCAGCGGAGTACATCTCCTCGCTGCCGCTGGCCGGCCTCGACGGCACCATGCGCAAACGCCTGCGGCGCACCGCACTGGTCGGCGAGGCGCACGTGAAGACCGGCACCCTCAACACCGTGCGCGCCCTCGCCGGCTTCAGCCGCGACGCCAGCGGCCACAACTGGGTGGTGGTGGCGATCCTCAACAGCCCGCGGCCGTGGGGCGCTTCGGCGATCCTCGACCAGGTACTGCTGAGCCTGCACGCGCGGAAATAAGGCGCAGTACGAAAAAAAGGCCGCCAGCGGTTGCCCGCCGGCGGCCTTTTGCATGAATGCCGCTCGCCTCAGCGAACGGTGATTCTCCAGGCCCGATGGATCTTCGGATTACGCGCGAAATCCGGATCGAGGGTTTCGCCAGTGATCTCTTCGACCGCATAGCGGGCCTGCACGCTCTCGTCCAGTTCGAACTTGCGGAAGTTGTTGGAGAAATACAGCACCCCGCCCGGCGCCAGCCGCGCCATGGCCAGGTCGAGCAGTTCGACGTGGTCGCGCTGCACGTCGAACACGCCTTCCATGCGCTTGGAGTTGGAGAAGGTCGGCGGGTCGATGAAGATCAGTTCGTACTGGCCATCGTCTTCCCGCAACCACTCCATCACGTCGCCGTGCACCAGGCGCTGCTTGTCGGAAAAGCCGTTGAGCGACAGGTTGCGGCGCGCCCAGTCCAGGTAGGTCTTCGACAGGTCGACGCTGGTGGTGCTGCGCGCGCCGCCCCTGGCCGCATGTACGGTGGCCGTGGCGGTATAGCAGAACAGGTTGAGGAAGCGCTTGCCGGCCGCCTCCTTCTGGATGCGCAGGCGCATCGGCCGGTGATCGAGGAACAGCCCGGTATCCAGGTAATCGGTCAGGTTCACCAGCAGGCGCACATCGCCCTCACCCACCTCGAGGAACTTGCCCTCGCTGCTCTGCCGTTCGTACTGCTTCTTGCCGGCCTGGCGCTCGCGGCGCTTGACCACCACTCGCTCCTGGGCAACGCCCAGGGTCTGCGGAATCGCCGCCAGGGCGTCGAACAGGCGCGCCTGGGCTTTTGCCGGATCGATCGACTTGGGCGCGGCGTACTCCTGGACGTGAACCCAATCGCCGTAGATATCCACCGCCAGGGCATACTCCGGCATGTCGGCGTCATACAGGCGATAGCACTCGATCTTGTCGCGGCGCGCCCATTTGCCCAGTTGCCGGAGGTTCTTCTGCAGGCGATTGGCGAACATCTGCCCGCCCTCGCTCAGCCGTGCCGGCTCGCTCGGCGCCCGCGCCAGGCCTTCGTCGTTGCGTTCGCCACGCTCGCCGGTGACGAACTGGCGCGGCTCGACCTGGATCATCAGCAGCTTGCAGGCCAGCGCGCCGTTCCAGAACGCGTATTGCTTATGGCTGCGGATGCCCATGCGCTTGCCCAGTTCCGGCGCCCCGGTAAACACCCCGGCGCTCCAGCCGATGCAGCTCTGGCGCAGGCGCTCGCCGAGGTTCTGGTAGAGATACAGCAGGCTGGCTTCGTCGCCGAGACGCTCGCCATAGGGCGGGTTGCAGATCACCAGGCCGGTCTGGCCCCTGTCCGGGCGCGGCTCGAAAGTCGCCAGTTCGCCCTGGTAGATCTTCACCCAGTCGGCCACTCCGGCACGCTCGATATTGTTGCGCGCCGGCTGGATCAGGCGCGGGTCGGCCTCGTAGCCGCGAATCCACAACGGTGGCCTGGCCAGGCCGGTCGCCGCGCGCTGCTGGGCTTCCTCGTGGAGCTTGCGCCACAGCGCCGGCACGTGACCCAGCCAATTGCTGAAGCCCCAGCGCTCGCGCCTGAGGTTCGGCGCGATATCGGCAGCCATCAGCGCCGCCTCGACCAGGAAGGTGCCGACGCCGCACATCGGGTCGGCCAGGGCACCGCCCTCGGCGGCGATCTTCGGCCAGCCGGCACGGATCAACACCGCCGCCGCCAGGTTCTCCTTCAGCGGCGCGGCGCCCTGCTGCAGACGATAGCCGCGCTGGTGCAGGCTATGCCCGGAGAGGTCCAGGGAGAGGGTCGCCTGGCCGCGGTCGAGGTGCAGGTGGACGCGCACGTCCGGATTGACCTTGTCCACCGACGGGCGTCGGCCGGAGCGCTCGCGCAGGTTGTCGACGATCGCATCCTTGACCTTCAGCGCCCCGAAATGGGTGTTGTCGATGCCCGAGCCCTTGCCGCTGAACTCCACCGCCAGCGTGCCGCCGGCGTCCAGGTGGTCTTCCCAGTTCACCGCGTGGACCGCCATGTACATGGACTCGGCGTTCTCCACCGGGAATCGCGCCAGCACCAGCAAGACCCGGTTGGCCAGGCGCGACCACAGGCAGAGGCGATAGGCCACCTCCAGGCTGCCCTGTCCGCGCACCGCCGACACCTGGGCGCGCGCCTCGTCCAGGCCGAGCCCCTGCGCCTCTTCGAGGAGCAGGCTTTCCAGGCCTTTCGGGCAGGTCAGAAACAATTCGTAAACATCAGCCATATCGCCTTCCCGGGCCGTAGCCCTTGTCAGTGGAAGCACCCTCATGGGCACTTCTTTGGCACCAGGTGCCGTGGTTCGATTGCCGGAACGCTCCCGGCGTTGCTCGCTGCGACCCCGAGTCGCAGTCTGGGCGACCCTTCGTCGGAATGCGAGGAAATCTCAATTGGTGGGGGTGCAAAACGTTATAAGGCGCAACCCCGCGACCCTACGGCGTTAGCGCCGGAAACCAGGCGTCATGAGCCTGCAACATATGGCCCTATCGACGAAAGCGTTAAGTCTTTATGACAAATCGGTCATTCACACGCCTGAACGCTTTGGTTAGAACTCCAGTTAATCCGCCACCGCAACGGTGTCGGGCGAGGGTCGTCACGCCGGCAACGACCCCTTTCGGCGAAAGCTTCGCCAGGCCTCCCCTGGGGGCCAACGGGACATAACAGTCAACAAGTGAGGGCAACACCCTATGAGAAGACTTAAGCGTGATCCGTTGGAAAGAGCCTTCTTGCGTGGTTATCAGAACGGCATAACCGGTAAATCCCGTGATCTTTGTCCGTTCACCCATCCTACGACGCGGCAGTCCTGGCTCAACGGCTGGCGCGAGGGCCGTGGCGACAACTGGGACGGCCTCACTGGCACGGCCGGCTTACAACGTCTCAATCAACTCCAGCACGTGTAAGCGACAACACGGATAGCACCGATTTCCCCAAGGCACGCCCCATCCGGGCGGCGGGCGCAAGCCCAAGGGCTCCGCAAGGAGCCCTTTTCAATTCCGCCGCGGCAATGCGGCGATGGCGTCCACCGCTTCGCGGATCAACGCCGGTCCCTTGTAGATGAAACCCGAATAGATCTGCACCAGGCTCGCCCCGGCGGCGATCTTCTCCGCCGCGTGCGCGCCCTCGGTGATACCGCCGGCGGCGATGATCGGCAGCCGTCCGCCCAGCTCGCCGGCCAGCACCTTCACCGTGTGCGTGCTCTTTTCCCGCACCGGCGCGCCGGACAGGCCACCCGCCTCGTCGCCATGCGGCAGGCCTTCCACGCCTTCGCGGCCGAGAGTGGTATTGGTCGCGATCACCGCGTCCATCCCCGCCTCGACCAGCGCCGCGGCGACCAGCGCGGTCTCTTCGTCGGTCATGTCCGGGGCGATCTTGATCGCCAGCGGTACCCGCCGGCCATGCCGCAGCGCCAGCGCTTCCTGGCGCTGGCGCAGTGCCTCCAGCAGTTGCTTGAGCGAATCGCCGAACTGCAGGCTGCGCAGGCCGGGCGTGTTCGGCGAGCTGACGTTGACGGTGACGTAACTGGCGTCGGCGTAGACCTTGTCCAGGCAGATCAGGTAGTCGTCGACCGCGCGCTCCACCGGGGTATCGAAGTTCTTGCCGATGTTGATCCCCAGTACGCCGCGATACTTCGCCGCGCGCACCCGTGCCAGCAGGTGGTCGACGCCGTGGTTGTTGAAGCCCATGCGATTGATGATCGCGTTGGCTTGCGGCAGGCGGAACAGGCGCGGCTTGGGATTGCCCGGCTGCGGTCGCGGAGTGACGGTGCCGATCTCGATGAAGCCGAAACCGAGCTGGCCGAACCCGTCGATGGCGTCGCCGTTCTTGTCCAGGCCCGCGGCCAGCCCCACCGGATTGGGAAACTCCAGGCCCAGCACAGAGACCGGCAGACTGGCCGGCTTGGGCGTCAGCAGGCGGTTCAGGCCCAGGCGGCCGCCGGCCCCGATCAGGTCGATGGACAGTTCGTGGGAGGTTTCCGGGGACAGTTTGAACAGCAGCTGGCGGGCCAGGGTGTACATGGTCGGGTATCGGTCGGCAGAATGAAGGGTGCCGATTATAGCCGTCGAGCGCCCGCTCAGGCGAGGCGTTGCAGCGCCAGCAGGCGGCCATCCTCGCTGAAATCGAGGCGGAACGTGCCATGCACGCCATCGTGGCCGATGAACGGACGCAGGTGATGGGCCGGCAGGTTCACCCGGCGACCGTCGCGGCTGCGCAGCAGGACCCGATTGGCCCTGCCGCCGTAGATGGCCTGCAGGCGTTCGCCGGACAGGGCGATATCCATGATGAGACTGGGCATGGAGCCCCCCGCTTGAATGAACCACGACAGCTTGCCACAAACCACGCGGTTGAATGTCACGCCCGAACCTGTGCTTCAATGGACGGACCGTCGCCGTCCCCTCCCACCCCTTTCCGCGTCGGTCGCCGAGCCCGAGGAGCCCTCCGTCGATCATGAGTTCCAACTCGCGTAGCAACAGCACCTTCACCGGTCGCCTTTCCGCACTCGCCAACCGCCTGCGCCTGGGTGCCGCGCGAAGCGATGGGCGGGAGCTGCGCGAACGGGCGGCCGCCCTCGAGCTGCCGTTCCAGCCATTGCGACGGCCGGAGCCGAGCGTCTGGTGGCAGGCCGGACCGCCCCTGCACACCCTGGTCGACCTGCCGCGCGGCGCGCTGTCCGGCCCGGTCCAGGAAGACAAGGCGGAAGCCCACGCGGTCCTCAAGCGCCTGGTGCGGGTCAGCCACTCCACCCTGGAGTCGGTCGACCTGAAGACCATCGAAGGCGTATGCAGCCGCGAGATCCTCGTCCAGGCACCTTGCCCACGCCTGGAAGACCTGGCCACGGCCGAGGTCTGTCGGGGCGTACGGATCATCAGCTACAAGGATTTCGTCAAGGCCCTGAGCCTGGCCCTGCCGCGTTTCACCAACGGCGACAGCATCCGCCTGCGCCAGGCCGCCTGGCACGGCGAGCGCCTGTTCTGGGCGGGCGAACGCCAGGCCTGCGCCTTCGCCGCGGCGATCGTCTACGCCCGCCGCCGCGAACTGGAACTGAAGCTGCCGGCACACCTGGAACGCTACGAACTGGAGCCCGGCGCGCTGGACGAACTGGAACAGCGCTACCACATGCTGCGGATTCCGACCGAGGCCTGGTCCGAGCCGACCTTCATGAGCCTGCTGCTGGATACCGGCCTGCCCTATGCGCGACTCGCCCTGTTCACCCCGGAAACCCCGGAATGCCTGTTGCTGCCCCGCAACGACGAACGCGCCGATGCCCTCGGCGAAGGTCTGCGGGCGGCGGGCGCGGCAGACGTGGTGAAGTATCTGAAGCAACTGTAGGCAACCGGCCAGGACTGGCCAGCTCGCGCCCTGACGTGCATCCTCCAGCAGACCCACACAGGAGCGATCGCATGTCCCTACCCCGCCTCAGCCTCTGTCTCGCCCTCGCCTGCGGGCCGGCGCTGGCCAGCCAGGCGCCGGTCTACGGCGAACGCCTGGAAGGCTTCGACTACGCCTATCCGGTGCATTATCTGGACTTCACCTCCCAGGGCCAGCCGCTGAGCATGGCCTACCTCGACGTCGCGCCGAAGAAAGCCAACGGCCGCACCATCCTGCTCATGCACGGCAAGAATTTCTGCGCCGGGACCTGGGAGCGCACCATCGACGTGCTCGCCGACGCCGGCTACCGGGTGATCGCCGTCGACCAGGTCGGTTTCTGCAAGTCGAGCAAGCCGGCCCATTACCAGTACAGCTTCCAGCAACTGGCAGCCAACACCCACGCCCTGCTGGAACGGCTCGGCGTCGCCCGGGCCAGCGTGATCGGCCACTCCATGGGCGGCATGCTCGCTACCCGCTACGCCCTGCTCTATCCGCGGCAGGTCGAACGACTGGTGCTGGTCAACCCCATCGGTCTGGAGGACTGGAAGGCCCTGGGCGTGCCCTGGCGCAGCGTCGACGACTGGTACAGGCGCGACTTGCAGACCAGCGCCGAAGGCATTCGCCAATACCAGCAAGCCACCTACTACGCCGGCGAATGGCGCCCCGAGTTCGATCGCTGGGTACAGATGCAGGCCGGCATGTATCGCGGCAAGGGGCGCGAGTCGGTGGCCTGGAACTCGGCGCTGACCTACGACATGATCTTCACCCAGCCGGTGGTCTACGAACTGGACCGGTTGCAGATGCCGACCCTGCTGCTGATCGGCGAGAAAGACAACACTGCCATCGGCAAGGACGCCGCGCCGGCAGAACTGAAAGCCAGGCTGGGCAACTACGCGCAACTGGGCAAGGACGCCGCCAGACGGATTCCCCAGGCGACCCTGGTGGAATTCCCCGACCTTGGCCATACCCCGCAGATACAGGCTCCGGAACGCTTCCACCAGGCACTGCTGGAGGGTCTGCAAACCCAGCCCTGAACCATCCACCGGCGGCGCTCTCGCCATCGGCTTCGCCGCGCCTTGCCCGGCGTCAACACCGATGCCTGCCGCCGGCGTTTCACTGCACTGGCTGCGCGACGACGCGTGGCTCGCGTCGCGCAGGCCCGCCCACGCCGCGGCCGTTCCCATCCACATGGAGGTTCATCGTGTTCCCTTGCCTACCCCGTTCGCTACTCGCCGGCGTCCTGCTGGCGAGCGCCCTGCCCGCTCACGCGGAGCTGCCCCACGCGCCCGCCTACATCGATGACAGCGCCTACCCGGCCGCGGCCCGCCAGCGCATCCTGCCACCGATGTTCGAGCAGAGGCTGGGCAGCCTGCGCTACCTCGCCAAGCCCGGCGACCCCTTGATCACCCAGGCCGAGAGCAGCGACTTTCAGCGCACCAGCGACTACCGTGAGACCCGCGCCTACCTGGAGAAACTGGTAGCCGCCTCCTCCGGCCGCATCGCCCTGCGCGAGTTGCCCGAGCGCAGCGCCGAGGGTCACCCGATGCTGCTGGTGACCGCCTCCACCGAGGCCGACAAGTCCGCCGCCGGCCTGAAGCGCTCCGCCAAGCCGACCTTGCTGGTGGAAGCCGAGATCCATCCCGGCGAGGCCAACGGCAAGGACGCCATGTTCATGCTGCTGCGCGACATGAGCGCTGCCGACCGCCCGCTCGCCGGGCTGCTGGAGAAGATCAACCTGCTGTTCATCCCGGTGGTCAACGTCGACGGCGACCTGCGCCGCAGCGCCTACGGGCGGATCAACCAGAACGGCCCGCAGGAGACCGGCTGGCGGGTGAACGGCCGCAATCTCAATCTCAACCGCGACTTCACCAAGCTCGACAGCGCGGAGATCCGCAACGTCGCCTGGGTGTTCAACCACTACGAGCTGAGCTTCTTCGCCGACACCCACTCCACCGACGGCGCCATGTATCCCTACGACAGCTCCTACTGCCACAACGGCAACGGCTGGTCACCGGCGAGCAGCGCCTGGATGGACCAGGTCATGCGCAAGCCGGTGTACCAGGCGCTGGAAAGCCTCGGGCACATGGTCCATGAATGCATCAGCCTGAACGACAACCAGGATCCGACCCAGGGCTACTACCCCTACCGCACCGACCTGGCGCGCTTCTCCAACCAGTACGGCGACATCCGCAACGTGCCGTCGATCCTCATCGAGCAACACGCCCTGCATCCGTACAAGACCCAGGTGCTGGGCAACTACGTGATGCTCAAGGCGATGTTCGAGGTGATCGGCGAGCAGGCCGCCAGCCTGCGCCAGGCCATCGCCAGCGACCGCGAGCGCCTGCTGCGGCAGAAGGAGGTGATCCTCACCTGGAAGCCAGGCGAGGCCGCCGAGACGCCGTTCGTGGTGGGCGACTACCGCTACGAGCAATCGCCGGTCACCGGGGCCCGCACCATCGTCTGGAGCAACCGGCCGAAGACGCTGAAGCTACCGGTGACCGACAACGGCGTACCCGACCTGGTGGTGCCGCGTCCCCAGCGTTTCATCGTCCCGGCGCAGTGGCACGAGGTGATCGCCCGGATCAAGGCCCATGGCATCCGCTATAGCACCCTGGAGCGTCCGACCGAAATCGCCGTGACCCTGTACCGCATGGACGACATCAAGCTCGCCGATGGCTTCGAACCGGATCGCGTGCAAGGCAACCGGATTCCGGGCTACGAAGGTCGCCTGCTGGTCAGCGGCACGCCGAAGCCGTTCCAGCGCCTGCAGACCTTCCCGGCCGGCTCGCTGTCGATCGACACCGCCCAGCCGCTGGGCGTCCTGGCCATCGACCTGCTGCAACCGCAGAGTCCGGATTCCTTCTGGTCCTGGGGCTTCTTCAATTCCACCCTGGTGGCCGCCGAGGAGCCGGAGGAATACGTGATGGAGCCGATGGCGCGCAAGATGCTGGCGGAAGACCCGGCGCTGAAGGCCGCCTTCGACAAACGCCTGCGCGAGGACAAGGCCTTCGCCGCCGATCCGCAGGCGCGCCTGCAATGGTTCTACCAGCGCACGCCGTTCTACGACGTGAACGCCTTCGTCTATCCGGTAGGAGTGGTGTTCTGAGGCCCACCTGGGGCTGACGGCGGATAACGCTGCGCGTTATCCACCCTACCGCTGGGCTTCGGGAGCCCCGTTGCCTCTCCCGCTTGCGGGAGAGGGCTGGGGAGAGGGAGCCGGTCTCAGGTACCGTCGGTGGGTGTGGGCAGGTTGCTTCTCGGCTTGCGCTTGCGCCTGGGTTTCGGTGGTTTTTCGGGTGGCGGCGACAACTCCCGCTTGCGCACCTTCTTGAGGATTTCCCGATGCTTCTCGCGCCAGGCCGGCACGTCGAGACCGTGGAGTTCGAGCAGCTCGGGGTTGCGCTCCACCAGATAGACCGCCGCTTCCTGGGCGGCCTCGGCGATCTTCCAGGCGATCGACTGCGGTTCGATGCTGCCTTCATAGGCGATCCAGTCGCTGAACTCCGGGAAGGTCCCGCAGACCTTCTCGAAATCCTCGTCGTGCATGCGCTGCCGGCCACTCTCGATGTTCTCAAGGCGTTTGGGATCCATGCCGACCACCTCGGAAAACTGCGGTCGGTTCAACCCCGTCAGCCCGCGCAACCCGAACAGGCGCTCGCCGGCGCGAAACAGGCAGCGCTTCCTCACTACATAGACCATGTACGGATACTTCCCTTCGTTTCTGGCGCGATGCGCCTCAGTCGCCCTTGCCGCTCGCGGGCGTTTTCCTCTTCCGCTGGCGCCTGGGTTCCGGCGGCTCTTCCAGGGGCGCCGGCTCCGCCTCCGGCGCCTGTTCCGCCGCCAGCAGCGCCTCGCGTATCTCGCGGTGGCGTTCGCGCCAGGCCTGCATGTCGATGCCGTGCCGCTCCAGCAGCACCGGGTTGCGCTCCACCAGGTAGACCGCGGCCGCCTGCGCCGAGTCGGCGACCTTCCAGGCGATCGACTGCGGCTCTATGCTGCCTTCATAGGCGATCCAGTCGCTGAACTCCGGGAAGGTTCCGCAGACCTTCTCGAAGTCCTCGTCGTGCATGCGCTGCAGCTCGTTCTCGATGTTCTCCAGGCGCTTGGCCGTCATCCCCACCAACTCGGCGAACTGCGGACGGCTCAAGCCCATCAGCTCGCGCAGGGCGCGCAAGCGCTTGCCAGCAGTGAACAAACGTCGATTCTTTACCATGTGTAGTCCGCGTCTGATGGTTCCCTATGCATATTGATTCACTAACTGTTAGTAGATCAATATGAATCCAAGCCCTCTAGACCGAGGGTTCCCCTCCAACATCGGACCATGGTGCAGGACGCCTGATGAAAGTGGAAGAACTCCCCCAAGAGGGTTTCGCCGAGTGCCCCCGCTATATAACCCTGATGCGTTTCGCCTTCCTGACCGGCCTCAGCGACCGGCCGGACCTGCTCTACGCCTGGATAGAGAGCGGCGACCTGCCGATGCGAACCTTCGGTACGCAACGCCTGGTGGATATGCAGAAGCTGCAAAAACGCATCGAGGAAGCAAAAAAAGGGGCCGATTCAACCGGGTGAATCGGCCCTTTCTGAAAGACCCTGCCGCCGGCGAAACCCCTCAGCGATTGAGCATGAAGGTCTCGTACTCCAGGTCGTCCAGCGCGGTGGTCAGGCGGTACAGCCCGACCAGCACGCAGACCAGCAGCGACAGGGTGAAGCCGTAGCCGAAGAAGCTCGGCCCGAGCAGCAGGCTGACGAAGGTCAGGGCGCCGTTGACGATCACGAACAGCACGCAGAGTTCGAGGACGATGCGGCGCTTGTCCAGGTAGAAGAAGACGTTGAGCAAGGCCATGAACACTACCTGGATGCTCACCCCGATCAGGTCGATGTAGAACAGCGGCAGGTAATAGCGGGAAATTCCCAGCCAGCCGAGCAGTTGCGGCGCCAGCAGGAACAGCAGGACCACCGCCAGCCCCTGCACCTTGCAGATTTCCAGCAGGCCCTGGCGGATGGCGAGGATCATCTGCTCCTTGAGCAGGCCGATGTGCTGCAGGGTCTCGCCGCCGCGGATCGCCTCGTAGACCCGCTCGTACCACTCGGCGAAGTCGGTCTCGATGCGCACCAGGAACACCGCCATGCCGGGAATGATCGACAGGTAGGCGAGGAAGATCGGCAGGTCGTAGAGGATCGAGGCGCGCAGCGGGCCGATCACCAGGTCCGAGGTGGATGGGTTGAACCAGAAGATGAACTTGTCGATCCAGATCCCCAGGTTGTAGCAGAGGCCGGTCAGCAGCAGGCTGACGAAGACCTGTCGGCGGTCGAGGAAGTCGAAGGCCACCATGCGCCTGGCCGGGTACTCGCGGAGGATGTCGTAGAGGAAGACGAACAGCAGGCTGGCGTGGCCGATCAGCAATGCCAGCAGCAGGCCGTCCATCTGCATGAAACGCAGCAGGTAGGCACAGGCGACCATCAGCGCGTAGCCGATGAACATCACCAGCAGGATGCGTTTGTAGGCCTTCATTCCCGACAGGAAGATGATCACCAGCCACAGGTTGCAGAGCACCACGAAGTTGGCCATCACCAGCAGGCGGTAGGCGAACGGCTCATCGAACAGGGTCGCCAGCAATATCGCCGAGAGCAGGCCCGCCGCCAACGTCACCAGCAACAGCACGCCCACCAGGTTGGGCAGGATCGCCTCGTGCTTGCGCTCGAACAGGCGATCGGAAATGAAGCGGGTGAAGAACAGTTGCAGTCCCCCGGTGAAGATCAGCGACAGCGCCATCAGGTAGGTCACCGTGATCAGGAACTGCCGGACCAGCACGTCCGGCACCACCACGCCGAGGCTCAGCACGCCGATCAGCATCACGCTGACGATCGACAGCACCCAGGGACCGGAGCTGATCAGCCCGGCGTAGAGGTAGGCGCGCAGGGTCGCCGTATAGGAATCGCGGGAAAGGATCTTCCGCAGTTCGAAGCCGATGCCGGCCATGTCATGCAATCTCCGTGGCTTCGCGGTACAGCCCGCGGTAACGTCCGAGCATCAGCGCCTCGGTGTAGTAGCGTTCGACCCGTTGCAGGCCGACCGCCTGGGCCGCCTGCCAGCGCTGCGGATTGCGCAGCAGGGCGAGGATCGCCCGCGAAGTGGCCTGCGGGTCGGCGATCGCCACCACCTCCCCGGCGCGACCCAGGGCGCGATCTTCGGCGTCGGCGCCTTCGATCAGTTCGCGGCAGGAGCCGACGTCGCTGCTCACCACCGGGGCGCCGGCAGCCCAGGCTTCGAGGATCACCAGCGGCTGCGCTTCGCTGATCGAGGTGAGGACCATCAGGCCGAGTTGCGGCAGGACCTCGCCGATCCGACGGAAACCGAGGAACTTCACCTTGTCCTGCAGGCCGAGGCTGGCCACCAGGCTGCGGCATTCGCTGACATAGTCCGGATCTTCCTCCTCCGGACCGACGATCCAGCCCTCCGCCTCCGGCATCGCGCTGACCACCCCGCGCATGGCGCGGATGAAGGTCTTCACGTCCTTGATCGGCACTACCCGGCCGACCAGCCCGACCACCGGCGGAATCCCCGGCGGCCGCCGTTCGAGGGCGCCGGCCCAGGCATCGAGGTCGATGCCGTTGGGGATCACCCGGGTGCGCCGTGGCTCGGCGCCATCGAGTACCTGGCGCTGGCGGTTGCCTTCGTAGAGGGCGACGATCGGATTGGCGGCGCGATAGGTGAGCAGGCCGACACGCTCGAAGAAGCGGATCCACAAGCGACGGATGTAGCTGACCTCGGCATCCAGTCCGGTACTCAGCTGCTCGTCGGGGTTCTCCGCGATCCAGTTGGCCTGGGCCAGGTCGATCTTGCGCTCCTTGGTGTAGATGCCGTGCTCGCTGAGCAGGTAGCGGCAGCCCCAGCGACGTTGCAGGATGCAGCCCAGCAGGCCGGCGTAGCCGGTGGAGATCGAGTGCAGCATGCGCGCCCGCGGCATCCGCCGGGCCGCCTCGGCGAGCATGAACACCGGCGCCTGCATCGAGCGCAGGGTCCAGAAGTAATTGACGAAGGACGGATCGGTGCAATAGCGCTCGTAGCCTGCGGTGATCGCCTCCCAACTGGCCTTGCTGTGGAGAAAGTCCTCGCGGCCGATGCGGCCCTCGGCGAGCAGGTCGAGCAGCGCGTCGCCCTCCTCCACGTCCGGCGTCTCCGGGTAGTGGAAGAAACGGTGCAGATCGCGCAACGCCTTTTCGGTCTCGCTACTGCCCTGTCGCGTCTGCGGGTTCGGCGAACTCCAGGCGGTTTCCAGGAAGTGTTCCTCGATGTGCAGCACATTGTCCGGGATCGGGTAGTGGCGCTTGCCGTAGGCATCCTTCTGGCCGCCGATGAAGAACACCGAGAAGGTCAGGTCGGGGAGACCGAGGATCAACTGGTTGACCCAGCTGGAGACGCCGCCGCGGACATAGGGCCAGGTGCCCTCCAGCAGCAGGCAGACATCGGCGACGGGCGCCGTCGGAGCGGTGTGTTCGGTCATGTCCAGTATCTCGCCAGGGCCGCGAAGGGCGGCCGTTGCAGCATGTCGTCGGGCATTCCGGCGAGAAGCCGGGGGATGTCCCGGTAGCGCCGCTGGAAGAACGCCACCTCGGCGCGGAACGGCGCCAGCTGGGCGCTATCGATTCCCGCCTCCTCGGCGGCCTGGAGGGCGCGTCCGGCATCCTCCAGGCGGCCTTGTTCGAGGGCGATGCGCCCGGCCAGCAGATGCAGGTCGGCCGAGGGTGCGCCGCGCAGCGCCTGGTCGGTATGCTCGCGCGCCTGCTCGAGGATGTGCTCCAGCACGCTGCCCTGGGCCAACCCCAGGTAGGCCAGTTCCCAGTACCAGCGCGCCAGGGTTCCGTGCAGCGCGCCGCGTCGCGCCGGCGTGGCGCCGGCGAGGCGGCCGAGGGCGGCCTCGATGCGCTGGTTGATCCGGCTTTCCTTCTGGTCGAGCATCGAGTAGGCCAGCAGGCGGACGTCGTCGGCGGGGTCGCGCAGGGCCAGCTTGAGGATCGGGATCGCCTCCTTGCCGGGCATCCGCCGGGTGGCGAAGATCGCCGTGAGCCGCTGGTTCGGGTCCGGCGCATGGCGCAGGACGTCCTGCAGACCGCCGTCGCTGAACATCATGTCGAGGCGCTTTTCCTTCGGCCGGAACGGCAGCTCGGGGACGCCCATCGCCTGCCAGGCCTGCTCGCCACGCTGGCGCGGCAGGTATAGCGCCGGGAATACCGCCGCGGCGACGCCGACCGCCCCGATCAGCGGCACGAAGAAGGCCAGGCTGAAGAGGAACAGCGGGCTCCACGGCAGCGGGAACTTGTAGCGCCGCGGCAGCAGCAGCCATACGCCGACGCACAGCAGCGCGCTGCCCAGGCCGTGGGCGAACAGGTAGAGCGCCAGCGCCTGGCCGAACGGCAGGTCGGCGAAGACACTCGCCCAACTGCTCAGCTCGAACAGGAAGGCGCCGCTAAACAGCCACTTGCTGATCATTCAGGCCGCACTCGTTGAAAAGGAAATGTCCCAGCGCCTGCCGATCGTTGCCGGCGTCCAGTTCGTACTGGCGGATGCGCACGCCCAGCGACTCCAGCTCGCGGGCCTGGCCGAAGCGTTCGGCGAAGAGAATCCTCAGGCGCTGCAGATACCCCTGGGAGCCTTCGGCGGAAGTCAGCGGCAACAACACCAGCAGGACCCGCCGGCCCTCGTCGTTGCGCAGTCGCAACTGCACGTCGAGGCCACGCTGGCTGCCTTCCAGCAGACGCTGGACCTCTTCGCCGTAGCGCGCATCGGTCAACTCGAAGGCATACAGGCAGGCCGGCAATCCATGGTCGCGGGCGTCCAGCAGGGAGCGCTTGAGGTACTGGGAGAAGCGCTGGGCGTCGATGTCGGCCAGTTGCAGTGCGCGACGGTCGCTCTGCAGCAAGTCGGCGATATGCCCGGCGAGGATCGCCAGCAGGCTGAAGGTACGTTCGTTGAAGACGAAGAACGGCATCTGCTCCACCGCCAGCAGGGCAAGGATCCGCCCATCGGTGTCGACCAGCGGCACGCACACCTGCAGCGCGCTGTGCGCACGCTGCTCGCCGCGCTCCAGCAGTTCCTGGCGCACGCTGACCAGTTCGCCGCGCTCCAGGCAGGTGCGCACCAGCAGATCGTCGGCGTCCAGCGCCGGCATCTCGCCGAGCGTCGCCAAGGGTTGCGGCTCCGGGGTGCGGTCGTGGCGCACCCGGTAGAGTCCGGCGATGCGCAGCGAACCGTACTGGGCCAGCAGCGCCAGCACGGTTTCCGCCAGCGCATCGAGCGGTGCCTCATCGCCCGGCAGCTCGCGCAGCAGTTGTCGCAGACCGAGCAGCGAACTGCGCAGGCTCTGGTCGTTGCCGGCGACCCGCTGTTCCAGGCGATCGTGGGAGATGCGCAGGATGTGATGGGCGCGGGTGAATTCGTCGAGGCGCAACTGACGGTACTCGTTCGCCAGCTCCAGGCGCTCCAGGCGGCGTTCCCAGATGTCGCGGAACTCGCCCACCAACATGGCGCAGAGCAGCACGCCGACGATGAAGGCCGCCGGTACCTGGGCATAGGCCTCGACGCCCTGGACGCGAAACGCGAACAGCGCCGCCACCAGCAGCGCCGCGCTGGCCAACCCGCGGACGAAGCCGTAGCGCATGCCCAGCAACAGGGGCGCGAGGATCACCCAGGGAAAGGTGGCGTTGACCTGCAGCGGGTCGTCCGGGCTGAACCACCAGCCCAGGCCCAGCGCGAGCGCGCTGATGACCAGCGTCTCGACCCAGGAGACGCTGCCGCTGGCGCGCGGTGCGAGGGCGAAATCCTTGTGCGCGGACATCGCCGTCACTCGAGCCGCAGGTCGCCGACCAGCTCGCGCAGGACTTTCTGCGCGGCGCCCGCCAGGCTTTCCCGGGACCAGCCGGCGCGCGCCCCGCTGGTGCTCCAGAGCACCCGCCCGGAGGCCGGCTCCAGCACCTGCAGGCTGACGCCCACCGCCGGCTCGCCGTCCAGGCCGTTCTTGTACTGCCACTCCTCGACGCTGCCGGTGACCACGTAGGCCAGCTTCTGCTGGCGTGCCCAGTCCAGCGCGCGCTGCTGGCGCTCGCGGTCGTCGACCAGTTGCAGGTCGCCTTGCGGCTGCGCCGGGTACAGGCGCGGCCGCACGCCCTCCTCGGCCAGCACGCTGAGCAGGATCTGCTCGGCACGCTCGCCGGCCTGCGGCGCCTGGGAGTAATTGAGCAGCGGCACCAGGCCCCACTGCGCGCCGCGCGCCAGCGGCGTAGCGCTTTCGCTGGTGAAGCTGGAGCAGCCCGCCATGAACAGGGCGACGGCCGCGAGAGCCAGGCAGCGGATGGATTGCATGTTGTGTTCCTCCTGTTGAATTCCGTATCCGGGCCGCGTTCAGCGGCCGAAGCGCGTGCTGTAGGTCACCCCGAGCGTGCCGCCGGCATCGCCGCCGCCGCCCTGGGGAGCCGACTGGTAGCCGAAGGTGAACGCCAGTTCGTCGTCGCCCAGCAGCTCCATGCCGATGCCGAGATCGATGCCGTAGTTGAACTCCTTCTCTGTCCACTGCCAGCCGGCCAGGGTGTCGACGATCCAGGTGTATTGCGGACGGCTGCGGTTCAGCGCGCCAGGGAAGCCACGGCGCCAGGTGCTGCCGAGGTAGACCTGGCCATAGCGGTCCTGCAGCAGGTCCTGGCTGCGCGCGCCATCGAGCGCCAGCGCACCGCCATGGGCCGCCAGCAGGTCGTCCGGCACGCGGTTCTCCAGGCGATTGCGCTGGTAGTCGATGCCGCCGCGCAGTTGCCAGGCCGGGCCGTCGAAGAACAGTGTGTGGGCCCATTCCAGGGACAGCGCCTCGCCGTTGCCGAGGTCGTCGCCCTGGCGGGTGGAGAAGCGGTTGTGCGCCAGCGACCAGCTCAACTGGTCGCGCCCGCTGAGGGTGTGGCGGCCGCCGAGCCGTAGGCTGTCGCGCATGCCGAGGGCTCGCATCAGGCCGGTCTCGTCGGTCTCGCGGTGCCAATCGAGGCCCGCTTCCAGTTCGTCGCGCGAGCTCAGCCGCCAATTGCGCAGCAACCCCAGACCGTGGCGGTCCTCGTCGTCGCGCCAGCTGCCATCGAGCGTCGCCGCGGCGAAGCCATCGGCCAGTTCGCGCCGCAACGTCAGCCTGGCGTTGCGTTCGCTACCGAGGAGCGAGCTATCCAGCGCATCGCCGTGATAGCGGCCACTGCCCAGTTCGAGATCGGCGTACCAGTCGTCGCCGAGGTGGCGCGCCGCGCGCAGCGTCGGCCCCTTGAAGTCGAGACCGCCGAAGTCGCGCTTGTTCCAACCCAGTTGCAGGCCCTGGGGAGTGCGTTCGAGGATTTCCGCCGCCTGCCGCCGCAGCTGCTCGCGGTTGTCGCGCGAGTGGCCGTCGCCCAGTGCGCCCAGGGCCTCGCCCAGCGCTTCGCCGCCATGGCCGAGACGCACCAGCGCCTCGACCCGCTGCGCCGGATCCAGCTCGCCGCGCTCCAGCAGGCGTTGCAGGGCGGCGCGATTCTGGCTGCGCAGGGCGGCCTGGATCTCTTCGTTGCGCCCGATCTTCAGGCCCCGGCCGCGCGCCCAGGCCAGCCAGTCATCCTTCAGCGGCTCCTGGTTGGTGGCGGCGAGCTGGTCGAGGAACTGCTCGAACCACAGCTGCAGCATCGCCGGCTCGCCATTCCAGGCCCGCCGCGCCTCGCCCTGGGCGAGCAGCGGCCCCTGGGCCACGGCGAGCAGGCGCAGGTAGGCGGCGAAGCTGTCCGGGGTGGCCCTGACCGCCTCGCGGTCGAGCCGCCGGAGCAGTAGTCGGCGCAGGCGCAGGGCCTTGTCCTGGTAGCCGCTGGCATCCAGTGCGTCGGCGTAGGCGGCCTGCACCAGCCAGTCGTTGGGATTGGACTTGAGGTACAGGCGGAACCAGGCCAGCGCCTGGTCGTTACGCTCGAGCAGCAGGCTGGCGCTGGCGAACGGCAGCCACAGCGTGCTGTCCCGCAGCGCCAGGCCATGCCACTGCGCCAACAGGGGCGCCAGGCTGTCGCGACGGCCACGGTCGATGTAGAACCAGAGCAGGCGTTCGCGCACCAGGTTCTCGCCGGGGAAACGCACCAGGGCTTCCCGGTACAGACGCTCGGCGACGTCGCCATGGCCTTCCTGTTCCGCCAGCCGCGCCCTGGCCACCCAGTAATAGGGGCTGCCCTGCGCTTCCGGCAGGCCTTCGGCCTCGGCCAGCAGGCTCTTCAGGGCCGGCCAGTCGTGGAGGTTCTCCGCCAGTTGCAGGGCGCTGGCCAGGCGCCGCGGATCGCGGCTGCGCTGCCAACTGCCGATAAGCACCTGCAAGGCCTGCTTCGGATTGCTGTCCCGGTACAGGGCGATCAACTGGTCCTCGTCGCTGCTGTTCAGGCGGATGTCCAGGGCCAGCATGCGCTCGTAGGCGGCGCGGGCATCGTCGTCCTGCTCCAGGGCCCAGGCCAGCGCCGCGCGCAGGCGCCAGAACTCCGGCTCGCGGATCGCGCGGGTATCCACGCCGGCGAGGACCTTCCAGGCCTGGCGCGGATCGAACAGGTTCCAGTGGGTTTCCGCCCACTGCATGCGTTCCTTGACACTCAGCGGGAAATGCCGGGCCATCCGCGCCCAGACCCCGGTCTCTTCCTGCAACTGCTGGGTGTGTTCGAGGATCTGTTGCAAGCGCTGCCAGGCCAGGCGCTGTTTCGGATAACGCTGCACGTAGCCGCGCAGCCATGCCTCGCCCTCTTCCGGCGTGCCGCGGGTTTCATGGCTGTAGACCAGCGCATCGAGTTCCTCGTCGGTCATCTGTCGCTGCGCACCGATGGGCGCCAGCAGCTCGATGGCGCTGTCGAAATCGAACATCTGCAGCGACAGGCGCCAGGCATGCTCGCGCAGGGCCGGGTCATCGGCGCCGGCCAGCAGTTGCTTCCACAGGCCCAGGGCCTGCGGGCCGTTGCCGGTCCATTCGCCAAGGCGCGCGAGATCGGCCAGCAGCGTCCTGTCCTCCGGGCGCAGGGCCAGCAGCTCCCGGCCGACCTCCCAGGCCCGCTCGACCCGCCCGGCGGCCATGTTCAGGCGCAGGTCGGCGGCCAGCGCCTCATGGTCCTCGGGGCGCAATTCGCGCCAGCGCCGGATGAAGCGTTCGGCCAGGTCGTAGCGCTGGCTGCCTTCGGCGGCGCGTACGCCCTCGGCGAGCCAGGCCAGGGTCGATTCATCCTCCGGCAAGGCGTCCAGCCGCTCGTCCAGCAACAACGCCGCCTGTTCGCCGCGCTCGCCAGCGAGCAGGCTGGCGAAGGCCTGGCGCAGATAGGCCAGGCGCTTCGCCGACTCGGTTTGCGCTTCGGCCAGTTGCCGCTGGATGTCCGCCGCCGGCAGCGGCTCGCCGGAAGCCAGGTACCAGCGCGCCGCCTCGTCCAGCCAGCGCTGCCGGCCCTGCGGGTCGCGGCCGGCCAGTTCGGCAAAGGTCCGCGCCGCCAGGTCCGGCGCGTCCAGGGCCAGGGCATGACGGGCAAGTCGTTCGAGCATGGCGTCGTTCAACGAAACATGCTCGATCTTGCGCAGGCGCTCCAGCAATCGGCGCGTCTGCTCCTCATCCATGCCCTCGGGCCTGGCCAGGGCGCCAAGGATGTCCAGTTCCACCTCGTAGAACGGCGTTGCCAGGCGGTCCTTGCCGCGCAGACGGGCGAGGTGATGACGCGCCTGCTCGAAGTCGCCGAGCTTGACCAGCAGGTCGATCAGGGTCAGGCGCAGCGCGTCGTTCTCCGGGTGCGCCTGCAACAGCAGTTCGGCGTAGTTCACCGAGACCGCGTCGGGCTCGCCATCGCCGCTGGGCATGAATACTTCTTCGCTGTTGAAGGTCAGCCACAGCACCAGCGCCACCCCGAGAGCGACCGGCAGCAGGGCCCAGGGATTCAGCAGGCGCGCCTGGGGATGCTTGTCAGCGGCAGACGAGTTGGCCATCGCGCACCTGCTCCATCGGCAACTCGAACGTCCACAGGCCGTTGCCGGCCTTTCCCGGGAAGGCCTTGCCGGCCGCACTCAGCCGGCAATCGCCCGCCGCGCGCACCACCAGGCGTAATGGCAGGTGCCCGGCGAAGGCGAACTCGACGCGGCCATCGTCGCGGTAGCGCCAGTGCTTCAGCGGCAGGTTGGCCTCCTCCAGCGCCGGCCGCGGATCGCGGCTGTCGCGCAGGACCAGGCGCGCATTCGCCGCACTCAGGTGCACATAGCGCCCCTGGGGCAGGTCGCGCACGCCCGCGACTCCCGTGGAGCGAGCGAGGTCCGGCCAACCCAGCGCCGGGTCCAGGCGCACCGTGCGCAAGGCGGCGAAGCCGCGCAACTGCCAGCTGCCATCGGCACGCTTGGCCAGGCTGGCGCGATGCAGGCCTTCCAGGCGCGGGATGTAGTCGCTCATCCACAGCGACAACGGACGCTCCGCCTGCATCGCCGCGTAGATCTGGTGCATGGTGCGGATCGAGGCCTGCTTGGTCCCCGAATAGAAGTGGTAGTACAGGTGCAGGCCGCGCAGGCGGCGCGGGCTGTCGGTCAGGGCGAAGGTATCGATGACGCCGCGGAAGCCGTAGTACGGCCCCTGCCAGAGATTGGTGTAGACGTTCTCGTTGATGATCGGCGCGTAGTACTGCACGCCGCCGCGGGTGGGCCGGATCAGCGGATAGAGTCCGGTCAGCGAGGGAAAGGCCCGGGTCAGCGCGGTATTGCCGCCGTTGACGTTCATCAGCCCGGCGTCGTAGGCGAGCTTGATGGTGGCGGCGTCGGGCAGCGCGTCGCCGGACCAGAAGATCATCTTGACCGGCTTCCGCGGGGTGGTCAGGCGCTGCTCGATGTAGTCGCGGGCGCCGATCACCTCGCGTACGAAGTCGACCTTGTCGTAGCCCGGGATGGCCATCTTGTAGCCATACTGGGCCTCGAAGTTCTCGCCCTGCTCGGCCAGTTGCGGCTGCCAGAAGAACGGATGGCTGAAGGTATGGCTGGCGACCTCCACCTTGTCGTCGGCGAAGATGCGCCGGGCGATCGGCTCCAGCTCCCTGGCCAGGTGCGGGTACATGCCCTTCGGCCCGACCTCACCTTCGATCACCGAGACCGAGGTGAGGAACGGATAGGGCTTGATGAAGTCCTCCAGCACCTGCTGGCCGGCATAGGGACTGCCGGGCACCTCGGCACGGGAGACGAAGCCGTCGCCATCGATGTGCACGGTGGCGATGCGCCGGCCATTCTCGGTGGTCGCGTCGGGACTCGGCAGCGGCACAAGACGCAAGGCCTTGCGCAGGAAGGCGAACGGATCGAGGATCCAGCGCCGGTGCTCGCTACCCTCCTCCAGCACATAGGGCGCCAGGGCGAAGCCGCCCCAGTCGGCGGTCGCCACCGGCACGTACTCCTTGCCGTCGCCCTTGAGCTTGAGCGCCGGGGTCACCCGCGCCGGATCGAGTACGGTGAGCGCCGGCAGGTCGCGGATCCGGATCACCAGCGGCGCTTCGAAGGAACCAAGCAGCGCCTGGTCGTGGGTCTCGGTACTCGGCTTGACCTTGAGTTTCTGCGACAGTCGGCGAATACCCAGGCGCTGCAACAGGCCGTCGTTCTCGGTAGGCAGACCGGCGAGGAACGCCACCGGCACCTTTTCGTCGAGACGTGCAGCGATCCAGTTGTCGAAGGCGTCGCTGGCCAGCGGCGGTCCACTGGTCATCCAGGTGACTACCCCCGCGTAGAGACCGCTCAGCGGACGTTCGGGCAGCGGCTGGTCGGTGGGCAGGTAGTCGACCCGATAACCGAGGTATTCGAGCAGGCCGCCGAGGTAGACGTGACCGGGGCTCAGGGTCAGGTCGCCCTCGCGCGGATCGTAGAGCAGCGCGATGCGTCGCGGTTGCACCTCGACGTCGCTCACCCCCAGGTAGTCCAGCGCCGGGGTGCTGACGAACGGCACGTAGCCTTCGCTACGCAGGCGCGCAGCGAGCGCGCGCGCCTCGTCGCGCCGCTCCGGCGGCAGGTAGTCGATGGCGACGATGGGCATGCCCTGGGCGCGCAGGGCATCCAGGTGACCCTTCAGCCAATCGCGATCCTCCTGGGTCACCTCGCGGTATTGCCCGGCAGCGGCGTCCCAACCGGCATGGATCGACTCCACGGCCACCGCCGACGCGACGCCGGGCAACTCCGGCAGCACTTCGAAACCGCGATTGAAAAACAGCTTGAGGCCCGGCTCCTGGCGATGCAGCTGGGCGAGGAAACTGGCCAGCGCCCGGCGCTGGCCCTCGCGGCGCTCCTCGGCCTGTAGCTGGAAGCTGTCCAGGGTATCGAGGAACAGGCCGGCGTAGCCCTGTTTGCGCAGCTCCGCGGCGCGCTTGAGCAGGTGCGCCCGCCAACTCGGCGCGGCGAGGTCCATTACCTGGCTGTTCCAGGCTTGGTTGCGGACCGCGCTCTTGCCCCGGGCCAGGCCGCTGTCGGCGATGGCGGCGGCGTCGCCGTCGAACTCGCCGACCGACAGATAGGCGAAGGGCGTGCTGCCCTGCTCTTTCAGATACCCGACATCGGCCGGCTTGAGGTGCGCCGCTTCGAGCACCACCCAGTCGAACTGGGAAAGCTCGGCCAGCGGCGGCCGCTCGGCGTACCAGAACGCCACGCTGGACGGCCCGCCGGCATCCCCTGCGGCAGTGCCGGCACAAAGCGCCAGCGCCAGGCCGGCAAGCCAGGCGAGCGGGCACTCGATGGGTCGAAGGATGTTACGGCGGGACGGCAGACGCAGCACGGCGATTCCTTTCTTGCTGAACCGCATGCCCAGCCTACGCGGCAGGGTCGATACCGACCGAAGCGGCAGGTCGGAAGCATGGATGCGGTTTCCGGTGGCAACGTCGAATCCCTGACAGTGCGGGCACAGCCAAAGCAGCCGCAGGCGATTAACGTCAATCTAATGACTAAATATGCTAATTGCTAAATTTTTAAGCGGAAACTGTCAATTTTTAGGCACATACATGACGCCATGGTGTCCTTTTGCCTGCCCGTGACGCTTTGCAGGTCAACTCCGCGCTTTCCGAGACACCGCTGTGGCAAAGTGGAAAGCCCAGGTTTCACGCACTTCATCAGGAAAGTCGACGGCCCTCCGGAAGCCCCCGGAAGTCACTTCGTCTAGAGCCATCGGTTCGGTAGACGCCGCTCGCTAATAACTAAATGTTTATTAAATCCGTGAAACAGGTTGTCTTTTCCGGCCAACGAAAGGCGCCGGGCATTTGGCGCACGCGCGTGCGGTCGCACCGCCTTCAGTTGCGTGCGAGGAACCGCACCAGCCACACCGAGGCGACGCCTATCGCCCCACCCGCCAGTACTTCGGCGACCCGCAGCGAGGCGACCAGGGGCGACTGCTGAATCGCCCAGGAGGCGCAGGCGATGCACGCGCAACGCGCGGCAAAACCTGTCGCGTAGTGACGGAATCCGACGAGGGTGAGGACCGAGGCAAGAGTCGCCAAGGTGTGGACCAATAGAACATGCGGTAGAGCGGCCCCTACCGCGAGGCCGAGCGGTACGCCGAGCAGCGCGCCAAGCCCGCGATCGCGCAGCTTCAGGTGCGCGCTGGCGGCATTGCCGGTAACCACGCTGGCGGACGACCAGATCGCCCACTGGCCGTATTCGATGTGCCGCCACGCCACCAAGGTCGCGCTGCAGGCTACGGCGAGTGTGACCGCCAACACAGCCTGGAGCAGCTCGTCATGCGCGGCCGCGTGGCCCGTCAAGTGCGCCCCACGCCAGCGCAGCAGGGTGCCGTAACGGCGTGCGAGCGCTGCGTGGCGCAAGGTATCGACACCGGCGAGCGCCACCGATGGTAGCGTCGCGACGACGAGATACGGCACCAGGGACAGCGCAGCGCGGTGCGTCGCGGCAACCTCGCAGGCCAGATAGAGCACAGGAATAAAGACGAAATTGCCCAGCGTGCGCAAGCGCGTATCCAGGCCGGATAGCGCGACAGCAGCAGCGGCGAGCGCTGCGCAAGCGATGGCAAACGCCGCTCCCCAGGCGAGCGCGAACGACAGGCCGAGAAAGCCGAGGATGATCGCCACCCCCTGGCCGAGCGCCGCGAGCGGTGCGCTACCGACCCGCTCGACGACGACCGCCACGGAGATCGTCGCGATATTCGCCAGCAGCCAGTTGGCATCGCCGCTGGCGCTGTAGAGCACGAACAGCGGCAGCGACACGGCGAGCGCGCGCCCCATGGCGCGGCCGTCGAACAGGCGTGTCAGCGAGGCGCACACACGACGCGCCGCCTAGAGCGCTGCCAACTGGTCGAGCGTGACGATCCGCGCGATGCCGCCCAGGACCTCGATGGAGCGCCGGTGCTCCTCGTCGCTGGCCGCCGCGCAGGCCTCCTCCAACACCAGCACTTGGTAGTCGCGATCGTGCGCATCGCGCGCGGCGGCCTGCACAGCCCAGGTCGTACTGACACCGGCGAGCACCAGTCGCTCGATCCGCCTCGCCCGCAACACGGCCTCCAGGCGCGTGGCATAGAAGGCGCTGATGCGCGGCTTGAGCACTTCCATCTGCACGGCATCCCGCTTCAGGTCAGGATGAAATGCGCAACCGCGCCCGCAGAGGTCGAGAGCGCCGAGTGCCTGCGCGGCAGCGAAGATCGGCGAATGTTCCGGCAGGTCCGGATAGCCGGGCTCGAAGCCCACCCTCACCGCGATCCGCAGCCAGCCACGCTGCTCGGCGACGGCGAGAGCGCGGTTGAAACGCGCGACCACGCCACGCAAGGCGGCCTGTTCTGCACAGCGGGCAATCCTACCGTCGGGATGCATGATATCGACGATGTAGTCGAGACCGATCAGTGCTGTGTTCATCGGGAACTCCTCTTCCATCTGCCGGAACCCAAAGCCCTGGATTCAGGGCTCCTCGAATTGCGCCAGGCGTGTCAGCAACGGACCGGCCGCCGCCAGCAGGGCGCGCTCGCTCTCGTCGAGACAGGCGTGCATGGCACGCACCAGCCATTCTTCGCGCTTGGCGCGGTTGCCGTAGAGATTTCGCCGGCCCTCCGAGCTCAGCGACACGCGGGTTCTGCGCCCATCTTGCGGATCGGCGTGACGGACGATCAGCCCTCCGCGTTCCAGTTCGCGCAGCAGCGCGGCCAGATTCGACGAGCGCATCCGCTCGGCGGCGGCCAGCTCGGAAGGTGTGACGTCGCCGCCAAGGCGGTCGATCGCGCCAAGCACGACCAGTTGCGAGAATTGCACCGGATCGGCCTGCGCCTCGCGACGCAGGCGGCGGGTCAGGGTGGTGACCTGGCTGCGCAGATGCGCTGCCAGTTGGAGATCCTGGTTGGTGGGCATATTTATCTACATAATCATAGCTATATTTTCATAGCAAAATAACACATCCAACGCCGCCCGCCATGGGACCCGACCGACGGCACGACAGCTGAAATGAAAGAGCCCCGCACTAGGGCGGGGCTCTTGCTTGCCGTCAGGCCGCTCGCATCAGGGGATGCAGACACCGTGCTGGCTGCTCTGCGCCAGGTCCATCAGCTCGCGGTTGGCCACGGCGTACATGGCGTAGTCGGTACCCGACGCGGCACGCAGTTCGACCAGCATCGCCCGCCAGCGCTCGACCAGCGGCAGGTGCTGTTCCAGCCACAGGCCGACGCGAGCCTCGACCTCCTTCGGTCCGTCCTGCATCTGCAACACCGAGACGGTGATCGCCCGCTGCTGCCAGTCGAGGTCGTCGCGGAACGCCTCGCGGGCCAGCGCCTGCCAGTTGTTCTCCACCGGCAGGTTGGTGATCTGTTGCAGGTACCAGGTCAGGTCCAGCGCGCTGCCCACGGCGAAATAGGCCTTGGCCACTTCCGCGGTGTCCTGGCCGGTCACGTCGGACGCCTCGATGATCGGCAGCAGCGTGTACAAGTGGCTGGTACCGGCCACCATGCGTGCCAGCAGTTCCGGCACGCCAGCGTCGACGTAGGTCTGGTAGCGCGCCTGCCACAGCTCGCGGGTCGGCCCTTCGAGCAGCTCGTTGAGCTTCAGGCCGAGGGCGGCGATGCGCGGGCCGAAGTGGGCCACGTCGCGCGCCGCGTCCAGCTCGTTGCGGCGGCTGCGGAGGAACCAGCGGGTGGCGCGGCGACCGAGACGCATCAGTTCGTCCATCAGGGTCAGCTGGATATCAGCGGGCACCTGGTAGTCGAGGTTCTCGATCTGGCGGAACCAGTGCGGCAGGTGGAACACGTCGCGGACGATCACGTAGGCCCCGGCGACGTTGGCCGCGCTCATGCCGGTGGACTCCTTCAGGCGCTGCACGAAGGTGATGCCCATGTGGTTGACCAGGTCGTTGGCGATCTGCGTGCTGACGATCTCGCGCTTCAGGCGATGGCGGCGCATGGCGTCGCCGAACTTCTCCGCCAGCAATGCCGGGAAGGCGGTCTCCATGTCGCGGGTCAGGTAGTCGTCGTCCGGCACCAGCGATTTCAGCAGCGATTCCTTGAGGTCGATCTTGCTGTAGGAGATCAGCACCGACAGCTCGGCGCGGGTCAGCCCCTGGCCGGCACTGATGCGTTCCGCCAGCTCCTCGTCGGAAGGCAGGAACTCCAGGGCGCGATCGAGCTTGCCACGCGCCTCGAGGTCGCCCATCAGCCGCTTGTACTCGGCGATCCGCTCGCGGGCCCGACGTTGCGCCAGGGACAGCGCCTGGGTCTGCTTGTAGTTGTTGCCCAGCACCAGGGCGCCGACCGCGTCGGTCATCTTCACCAGCAGCGCGTTGCGCTGCTTCTCGGTCATGTCGCCGGCCTGCACCACTTCGTTGAGCAGGATCTTGATGTTGACCTCATGGTCGGAGCAGTCCACGCCACCGGCGTTGTCGATGAAGTCGGTGTTGTTGGCACCGCCGTGCAGGCCGAACTCGACCCGCGCCAGTTGGGTCATGCCCAGGTTGCCGCCCTCGCCCACCACCTTCGCGCGCAGCTCGCGACCGTCGACGCGCAGACCATCGTTGGCCTTGTCGCCGACATCGGCGTGGGTTTCCTTGCTCGACTTCACGTAAGTGCCGATCCCGCCGTTCCAGAGCAGGTCGACCGGCGCCTTGAGCAGCGCATGGATCAGCTCGGTGGGCGCCAGCCTGTCGGCCTGGATGTCGAAGCGCGCCTTCATTTCCGGGGTGATGGCGATGCTCTTGGCGCTGCGCAGGAAGATCCCGCCGCCGGCGGAGATCAGCTTGGCGTCGTAGTCGGCCCAGCTCGAACGCGGCAGGTTGAACAGGCGCTGGCGCTCGACGAAGCTGCTGGCGGCGTCCGGGTTCGGGTCGATGAAGATATGCATGTGGTTGAAGGCGGCCACCAGTTGCAGCTTGTCCGACATCAGCAGGCCGTTGCCGAACACGTCGCCGGCCATGTCGCCGATGCCGATGACGCTGATGTTGTCCTTCTGCACGTCGATGCCGCGCTCGCGGAAGTGCCGTTGCACGCTGACCCAGGCGCCCTTGGCGGTAATCCCCATGCCCTTGTGGTCGTAGCCGGCGGAGCCGCCCGAGGCGAAGGCGTCGCCGAGCCAGAAGCCGTACTCGGCGGCGATGCCGTTGGCGATGTCGGAGAAGGTCGCCGTGCCCTTGTCCGCGGCGACCACCAGGTAGGGATCGTCCTCGTCGTGGCGGACCACGTTGGCCGGCGGCACCACTTCGCCTTCCTTGAGGTTGTCGGTGATATCGAGCAGGCCGGAAATGAAGATCCGGTAGCAGGCGATCGCCTCGGCCTGGATCTCGTCGCGGCTACCGCCAAGCGGCAGGCGGCGCGGGACGAAGCCGCCCTTGGCGCCGACCGGCACGATCACCGCGTTCTTCACCTGCTGGGCCTTGACCAGGCCGAGCACCTCGGTGCGGAAGTCTTCCTCGCGGTCCGACCAGCGCAAGCCGCCGCGAGCCACCTTGCCGCCGCGCAGGTGCACGCCCTCGACACGCGGCGAGTAGACGAAGATCTCGTACTTGGGCACCGGCCTGGGCAGCTCCGGGATGGCCTTCGGGTTGAACTTGAAGCTGAAGTAGCTCTTGTTCTGGCCGTTGCCGTCGGGCTGGTAGAAGTTGGTCCGCAGGGTCGCCTTGATCAGGTCGAGGTAGCGCCGCAGGATGCGGTCCTCGTTGAGCACCTGGACTTCGTCGAGGGCACCGAGGATCGCCTGCTCCAGCTTCTGTTGCTTGTCTTCCAGGTCTTCCGCGGTGAGTTTGCGCGCCAGGTAGAAGCGGGTCTTGAACAGCCGCACCAGCTCGCGGGCGATGTCGGTGTGGGCATTCAGCGCACTGGCGATGTAGCCGAGGTCGAAGCCCAGGCGGATCTGCTTCAGGTAACGCGCGTAGGCACGCAGCAGGGCGACGTCGCGCCACGGCAGGTTGGCGGTCAGCACCAGGCGGTTGAAGGCGTCGTTCTCGGCATCGCCGCTGACGATGTGGACGAAGGCGTCCTGGAGGATCTCGTTGAGCTGCTGGATGTCCACGTCCAGCCCTTCGGCGTAGGTGAAGGCGAAGTCGTGGATCCAGTATTCACGGCCGTTCTGGTGGCGCAGGCGGTAGGGGAATTCGCCGAGCACGCGCAGGCCGAGGTTCTCCAGGATCGGCAGGACGTCGGACAGGGCCAGCGGGGTGTCGGCGTGGTACAGCTTGCAGTGCAGTTGCTGCTCGCCCTGCGCCAGCGGCTGGTAGAAACTCATCACCAGCGGGCGCTGCTCGGAGAGGCTGAGCAGGTGCTGCAGGTCGACCACCGCGAAGTGCGGGGCGAAGCGCTCGCGATAGCCGGCCGGGAAGCCTTTCGGGAAGTCGGCCAGGACGTTGGTGCCCTTGGCCTCGCCGAGGTTTTCCACCACCAGGCTGCTGTAGTCGTCCTGCCAGGAACGGCAGGCCTGGATCACTTCTTCCTCCAGGCGCGCCGGGTCGATGTCGATGCGCGACTTCGGGTCGACGCGGAGGATGAACTGCACGCGGGCCAGCACCGACTCGGAGAAGAAGGTCCAGAACTCGCAGTCGCTCGCCTGCAGGCGCTCCATCAGGACCTGCTGGATCTTCAGGCGCGTCTCGGTGGAATACACGTCGCGCGGCACGTAGGCCAGGCAGTAGCAGAAGCGACCGTAGGGGTCCTTGCGCAGGAACACGCGGATCTTGTTGCGCTCCTGGATGCGGACGATCGCCAGGGCGGTGCTGAACAGCTCGTCCACCGGGGTCTGGAACAGGTCGTCGCGCGGCAGTACTTCCAGCACCTGGGCCAGTTCCTTGCCGAGGTGGGCCTTGGTGTCGAAACCGGAGCGCCGCATCACTTCGGCGACCTTGCCGCGGATGAAGGGGATGTCGTTGACGCTCTCGTTGTACACCGAGGAGGTGAACAGGCCCATGAAGCGGCACTCGCGGATCACCCGGCCCTTGCCGTCCAGCTCGCGGATCGACACGTAGTCCGGGTAGGCCGGGCGGTGCACACGGCTCGGATGGGCAGCCTTGGCGAAGGACAGCAGGACCGGTTCGCGCAGGTAGGCGACGGCATAGTCCTCGATGTGCAGGTCATCCTTGCTCAGGCCGGCACGCAGCAGACGGGTCAGGCCGAGGAAGGATTTCTCATCGTAGACCATGCGCCCGCCGTCGGCCTCGTCGGCGACGCTGAATTCCTCGTAGCCGAGGAAGGTGAAGTGGTTGTCCAGCAGCCATTCGAGATAGCTGCGTACTTCCTTCAGTTCCTCCGCCGGCACCTTCAGCTTGGCCTTGCCAAGCCAGGTCAGCAGTTCGCGGGCCTTGGCCTTCATCGGTTCGAAGTCGGCGACGGTCACGCGTACTTCACCGAGCACTTCCAGGATGGCCTTCTCCAGCGCCCGCAGTTCGCCGGCGTGGGCGCAACGGTCGATCTCCAGGTACATCAGCGATTCCTGGCTGACGTCCTTGCCCTGGCTACCCTTGGGCAGGATTTCCTTCAGCTCGCCCTTGGCCGAGCGGCGCACGCTGAGGACGTTGGTCTGCAGGGTATGGATGCTGTAGCCGCGGCGGTTCAGTTCCATGCGCACCGAGTCGACCAGGAACGGCAGGTCCGGGTGCAGCACTTCTACCGCGGTGTGGGTGGATTGCCAGCCGTGCTTCTCGTAGTCGGGGTTGTATACGCGGACTTCGGGCTGGTCGCGGTCGAAGCGCTCCAGCAGGCGCCAGGCGGAAAGGGTGCAACCGACCAGGTCGGAAAGCCGACGCTGGGTCAGTTCATCGAGGGAGATCAGGCTGAAGAACTGTTCGGCGAACAGCGTGACTTGTGGTAACGCCTTGTCGCCGAGGTGCTGCGCCAGTGCCGTCTGCAGTTGATGCTGGAAATCGGCTTTGCTGGCCGCGGTGAAGAACGCCATGGTTGTACTCCGCTTGGCTTGTTATTTCATGGAGGCGAGCGGTTCGCGGGAAAGGTCGCGAGCAACGCACCTTCGGACCGACCCTCGCTGCGTCCATGAAGTTCAGCAGAAGCTGAGCATTAATCCAGGCAGGCAGGCGCACAGCAAAGGCTGACCGGGAACCGCCCTTTTCGGCGAGCGACCCGCCGGTCATATCCGACAGAGCTTAACGAGCCGGCAAGGCAAAACACTTACCGTGCTGCGACATATTCGTTCACCCCGGGAGCATCGGCTCACTGCACCGGCAGGAAATGCATGAACAGCAGTCCCTGGGCGTAGTTCACGCTGATCCGCCGGTAGCGTTCGCCGAGCACCTCGGCGAGCAGGTCCAGGCGCGCGACGATCTTGGCGAACTCGCGGGCGTAGCTGAGGTTGCTGGCGTCGTCGGTGAGGGCGTTGGAAAGCAGCAACGGGGCACCCTTGTCGTCCTTGCGGGTAGCCAGCATCCAGGTGGCGACCTCGACGTTGCGCGCGGCGTTGTAGACGTACTGCGCGTCGATCCCCTGGTAGACGTAGAACTCGGTGCGCCCGCCATGGGCGGTGATCAGCATGCTGGCCAGGGAGTATATGAAGGCACCGACGCGGTCGCCCTTGAACGCCGGATCGAGGGAGTAGGACAGTGCGGCGATGTCGCGGCGGCCGCCCAGGTCGCTGAGTTCGCGGTTCTGCTCGATGGCCCGGCGGATCGCCAGCTCGGCGTCGGCCTGGCTCGGCAGGCCGGTCTTCTTCCATTCGGCGGGATTGCGCTTGTACAGCTTCCAGAGCAACTGGTAGAGGCTTTGCAGGTTGTCGCGCATGGCCAGGGTGGCCATGCGATCGGCATCGGTCTGGAGGAATTCGCCGGCGCGCATCGAACCCTGGCTGGTGTCCTCGCCGGCGGCGTTGCGCGGCGCGTTCGAACATCCGCTGGCGAGCGCGCCGAGCAGCAACAGCAGCCCACCGACCCAGCGCCGCCACCCACGCCGGGCGCGGCCCCCCCCCTTGCGCCGGGCAAGCCCCGGCAATGTCGCTCCTGACAAACGCTCTGTCCATTCGCTGTTCGCATCGCGGAAACCGACCCGCCTGAGCCGGCGAAGTTCCCCGGGCGCGTCGATCCGCCGCGCTTCGCGAGGCAGGTCACGGCGAGAGGCGGAGGCTTTTCACCGGCATACCCGCGCGGGTTCACGAATAGGCGCGGCACGAGCGTCGGAGAGTACGCTAGGCAGTCGCCGTGCGCTAACATGTGCGGGATCGGGGGGCGTCATCCGCCGCAGAGCGGAGCCTTCTCCCCGCCCGCGCGCGCCGGCCTCGCCGTGCGCCACCGAGCGACACCCCAGCAGGCCTTGGAACCGGTAGTCCAGACAATGAGCAACGAGCCAGAAAGCACGCAGCACAAGAGCGCCCTGCAGGGACTGAAGGGCTACCTGTCGAGCCAGATCCTCGGCCAGGAAAAACTCGTCGACCGCCTGCTGATCGCGCTGCTAGCCGACGGCCACCTGCTGGTGGAAGGCGCGCCGGGACTGGCCAAGACCAAGGCCATCAAGGACCTCGCCGAAGGCCTCGAAGCCGAGTTCCACCGTATCCAGTTCACTCCCGACCTGCTCCCCGCCGACATCACCGGCACCGAGATCTACCGTCCGGAGACCGGCACCTTCGTGTTCCAGCAAGGCCCGATCTTCCATCACCTGGTGCTGGCCGACGAGATCAACCGCGCCCCGGCCAAGGTGCAGTCGGCGCTGCTCGAAGCCATGGCCGAGCGCCAGGTTTCGGTCGGCCGCAGCACCTACGACCTGCCACAGCTGTTCCTGGTGATGGCGACACAGAACCCGATCGAGCAGGAAGGTACCTACCCGTTGCCGGAAGCCCAGCTCGACCGCTTCCTCATGCACGTCAAGATCGGCTACCCGGAGGCCTCGGTGGAACGCCGCATCCTCCAGCAGGCGCGTGGCGAGGCACTGAACGGCGAGGCCCGGCCGGAGCGCCGGGTGACCCAGGAAACCATCTTCGCCGCGCGCCAGGAAATCCTCGGCCTGTACATGGCCGACGCGGTGGAGGAATACCTGGTGCAACTGATCATGGCCACCCGCACCCCGGCCAAGCACGACGCGGAACTCGCCGAATGGATCTCCTACGGCGCCAGCCCGCGCGGCTCCATCGCCCTCGACCGCTGCGCGCGCGCCCACGCCTGGCTGGCCGGACGCGACTTCGTCAGCCCCGAGGACATCCAGGCGGTGCTGTTCGACGTGCTGCGCCATCGCCTGATCCTGACCTTCGAGGCGGAAGCCGCCGGCATCGACCAGGACCGGGTCGTGCAGCGCATCCTCGACGTGGTCGCCGTGGCCTGAGGCCGCCGCCATGCTGAGCGCCGCCCCGGGCGTCGAACTGGGCCTCGACGAGCTTCTGGAAATGCGCCACCGGCTCCACGAAGCGCGCCTGTTCTCCTCGCAGAACCGCCGCAGCCCGTTGGTCGGCCTGCATCACTCGCGCCTGCGCGGACGCGGCGTGGACTTCGACCAGGTGCGCATCTACCAGCCCGGCGACGACGTACGGACCATCGACTGGCGCGTCACCGCGCGCACCCGCGAGCCGCACACCAAGCTGTTCCACGAGGAACGCGAGCGACCGGTGTTCGTCCTGGTCGAACAGAGCCAGCGCCTGTTCTTCGGCTCCGGCCTGTGCTTCAAGGCGGTGCTGGCGGCACGCGCGGCGGCCTTCATCGGCTGGTCGGCGCTGGCCCACAACGACCGTATCGGCGGCCTGGTATTCAGCGACCGCGACTGCCACGAAATCAAGCCGCGACGCAGCAAGCACAGCCTGCTGCAACTGTTCAACCAGCTATTGCGGGCCAATCGCGAGCTGCGCGAGACGCCGGCCGAGCGGCCTGGCGAACTGTTCGGCCTGGCCCTGCGCCGCGCCCGCGAAGTGCTGCGCCCGGGCAGCCTGATCCTGGTACTGTGCGACGAGCGCACACTCAATGACGTCGCCGAGCAGCAACTCAGCCTGATCGCACGCCATACCGACCTGGTGCTGCTGCCACTGTCCGACCCGCTCGACCATGCCCTTCCCGCCGCCGGACTGCTGCGCTTCCGCGAAGGCGCCGCCGACCTCGAACTGGACACCCACGCCGACGAGCTGCGCCAGGCCTATCGCGAACAGGCCGAGGCGCGCCGCGCGCGCTGGCAGCGGCTGGCCCAGCGACTGGGCGTGCCGCTGCTGCCGCTGTCGACCCAGGAAGACCTGGTGGAGCAGTTGCGGGACCTGCTGGAACAACACCAGCCGGGGTATCGCGCATGAATCCGCTCGACCGGCTGGAACCGCTGATCGCTCCCCTGCCCGTCGGCTGGTGGCCGCCAGCGCCCGGCTGGTGGCTGCTGGCCGCCCTGCTGCCGTTGCTCGGCTGGGGGCTCTGGCGACTGCGCCGGCACCTGCCGCGGCGCACCATCGCCACCCGCGGCGAAGCGCCGCTGGATCCGCTGCGCGAAGCGGCCCTGGCCGAACTGGCCGCGCTTGCCAAGCCCTACGGCAGGGCTTCCGCCGGGCCCTGGCTGCAGGCCATCAACGGCCTGCTCAAGCGGGTCTGCAGGGCGCGCTGGCCAGATAGCGGCAGCCACGCCCTCAGCGGCCGCGCCTGGCTGGCGTTCCTCGACAACCGTTGCCCGGCCGCCGGCCTGACCCGCTGGATGATCCTGGTGGAAGGCGGCTACCGCGCCGACTGCACCCTCGACGACAAGGCCGTGGACGGCCTCGACGCCGCCGTCGCCACCTGGATTCGCAAGCATGTTTGAGTTCGCCTGGCCCTGGGTCTTCGCCCTCGCCCCGTTGCCCTGGCTGCTGCGTCTGGTGCTGCCGGCCGCCGACAGCGGCGAGGCGGCGCTCAAGGTGAGCTTCCTCGACGAACTCGAAAGCCTCGCCGGGCGTCGTGCCCGCGCACGCCTGCCGGCCTGGCGGCAGCAGGTGCGCTTCGCCCTGCTCTGGTTCCTCCTGCTGCTCGCCGCGGCCCGCCCGCAGTGGGTCGGCGACCCCCTGCCGCTACCCGCCAGCGGCCGCGACCTGCTGCTCGCGGTGGATGTCTCCGGTTCCATGGACTACCGCGACATGCGCTGGCAGGACGACGAGATCAGCCGCCTGGAACTGATCAAGAAACTCTTCGGCGACTTCATCGAAGACCGTCGTGGCGACCGCGTCGGCCTGATCCTGTTCGGCAGCCAGGCCTACCTGCAGGCGCCGCTGACCTTCGACCGGCACACCGTGCGGGTCTGGCTGGACGAGGCGCAGATCGGCATCGCCGGCAAGAACACGGCGATCGGCGACGCCATCGGCCTGGCGGTCAAGCGCCTGCGCCAGCGGCCTGCGGAAAGCCGGGTGCTGGTGCTGATCACCGACGGCGCCAACACCGGCGGACAGATAGCCCCGCAGATCGCCGCGCAACTGGCCGCCGAGCAACAGGTGAAGATCTACACCATCGGCATCGGCGCCGACCCGCAGCAAGGCGGCGTGCCCGGCCTGTTCGGCTTCAACCCGGGGCTCGATCTCGACGAGCCGACCCTGCGCGGTATCGCCGAGAGCACTGGCGGCGAATACTTCCGCGCGCGATCCAGCGCCGAGCTGGAAAGCATTTCCGCGACCCTCGACCGCCTCGAACCGGTCGCCCAGCAGACTACCCGGGCGCGCCCGGCCCTGGCGCTGTACAGTTGGCCGCTGGCCGCCGCCCTCGGCCTGAGTGTGCTGCTGGTGGCGCTGGAACTCTGGCCACGGGAAAACCGGACCTGGCCGCGCCGCCGTTCCGGGAGGCAACCATGAACCTGTTGCTGGATGCCTGGCCGCACTGGCTGCGCCCCTACTGGCTGCTGCTGGCGCCGCTGCTTGGCTGGTTGCTGTGGAAGCTGCTGCATCGCCAGCGTCGTGCCGGACGCTGGCAATTGCTGTTGCCGACGGCCTTCCAGCCCTGGCTGCTGGTCGGCGGCGCCGGGCGGCAGAACCGCATGCCCTGGATCTGCCTCGGCATCGCCTGGCTGCTGGCCCTGCTGGCCTTGCTCGGGCCCAGTTGGCAGCAACTGGAACAGCCCTCGATGAAGCGTAGCGACCCGCTGGTGGCGATCCTCCAGCTGACTCCCGGGATGCTTGCCGGCGACCTGTCGCCGACCCGCCTGGAGCAGGCCCGGCGCAAGCTGCTCGACCTGCTTCGCACGCGCAACGACGCGCAGACCGCGATCGTCGTCTACGCCGGCAGCGCGCATACCCTGGTGCCGCTGTCGGACGACCAGCTCACCGCGCGCAACCTGCTCGACGCCCTGAAACCTTCGATCATGCCCGAGCCCGGCCAGCGCGCCGACCTCGCCGTGCGCCAGGCCCTCGACCTGCTGGAACAGGGCGCCCAGGGCCGCGGCCGCCTGCTGCTGCTGACCAGCGAGCTGAGCGAACCCGAGCGCCAGGGCATCCGCAGCGCCCTCGAGCACCGGGTGGCGCGCCTCGCCGTGCTCGGCGTCGGCACGCCGAAGGGCGCTCCGGTGCAGCAGGAGGATGGCAGCTTCCTCAAGGACGACCAGGGCGGCATCCTCCTGCCCAGGCTCGACGAAAGCGGGCTGCGCCGCTTCGCCGCGGAGATCGGCGCCGGCTACCAGCGCCTGCGGCCGAACGACCGCGACCTCGACAGCCTCGGCCTGCTGGCCCGCGGCGGCACGCTGGAGGAAGATCGCGAGAACGCCCTGCTGCGCCTGCAGCGCTGGGCCGACCAGGGTTACTGGCTGCTCCTGCCGCTGCTCCTGCTGGCCGCCTGTGCCGGACGGCGCGGCTGGCTGTTCTGCCTGCCGCTGTTGATGCTGAGCCTGCCGCAACCGGCCATGGCCTTCCAGTTCGAAGACCTCTGGCTGCGTCCGGACCAGCAAGGCCAGCGCCTGTTGCAACGGGGCCAGGCGGACGAGGCGGCGAAGCGCTTCGAGGACTTCCGCTGGAAAGGCCTGTCGCTCTACCAGGCCCGCGACTACGCCGCCGCGGCCCAGGCCTTCGCCCAAGGCGACCAGGCCGACGATCACTACAACCGTGGCAACGCCCTGGCCCGCCAGGGCGAACTGGAAGCCGCCGTCGACGCCTACGAACAAGCCCTGGAGCGCCAGCCGCAACTGGTCGCCGCGCAACGCAACAAGGCCCTGGTCGAGGAACTGCTGCGCCAACGCCAGGAACAGGCGGCGCAGCAGCAGGCCGGCGAGAACAAGGAACAGCGCCAGGAAGCGAGCCAGCAGAGCCCGCCATCCGGAAGCAGCCAGCGGCCGCCGCGCGACGCGGCGACCGTCGATGCGCAGAAGGCCCAGGCCGCGGCGCCCTCGACCAGCCTGCCGGAAGACGAAGGCGAGAAGACCGCCGGAGCACCCGGCCAAGCGCAGCCGCAGCCCAACGCCGAGGACGAGCGGACGGGCGACGAGGAAGCCGACGACGGACTCGACGACGAACGTCGCCAGGCCCTCGAGCAATGGCTGCGACAGATTCCCGACGATCCCGCCGAATTGCTGCGGCGCAAGTTCTGGTACCAACAGCAGCAACGCCAGGAAGCCACGCCATGATCCGCCTGTTCTGCAGCCTGCTTCTCGCGCTCCTCTGCGTTTCCGCCCATGCCAGCTTCAGCGCCAGCGTCGACCGCGCCCGCCTGACCGAAGGGGAAAGCGTCGAACTGACGCTGGAATCGGACGACCCGACCCTCTTCGGCAAACCCGACCTGAGCCCGCTGGACGCCCTCTTCGAGGTCCTCGGCACGCGCCAGGTCAACCGTCTCGCCACGCAGAACGGCCGGGCCCAGGCCACCACCCGCTGGATCGTCACCCTCCTGCCGAAGCAGAGCGGCTACGTGGCGATCCCGCCGATCAGCCTCGGCGCCAGCAGCACCCAGCCGATCAGGCTGCACGTACTGGAGGCGCGCGACCGCGCCAAGAGCAGCAAGCTGGCGCCGGTCTTCATCGATGCCAGCGTCGACCAGGAGACAGTCTACGTGCAGGCCCAGGCGATCCTCACCCTGCGCATCTACCACTCGGTGTCGCTATACGACGACAGCAGCCTGACCCCGCTGGCGATGAACGACGCGAAGGTCGAACAGCTCGGCGAGGCGCGCACCTACGAGAAGGAGATCAACGGCATCCGCCACGGCGTGATCGAGGTGCGCTACGCGATCTTCCCGCAGAAGAGCGGCACCCTGGAGATTCCTGCGCAAGCCTTCAGTGCGACCCTGGTCGACCGTGGCAGCGACGACTACAACCCCTTCGGCCCGCGCCCCGGCCGGCAGATGCGGGTGACTTCGCCGAGCATCCCGCTGCAGGTCCGGCCCAAGCCCGCCGACTATCCGGCCGACGCGCCCTGGATGCCGGCCCGCGCGCTGAGCATCAGCGAAAGCTGGAGCCCGCAGCCGGAGCAGGCACAGGTCGGCGAATCGCTGACGCGCAACGTGCTGCTGAAGGTCGAGGGGCTTTCCGGCACCCAGCTTCCGCCGTTGCCGCTGCCCGACGTGCAAGGCCTGCGGCGCTACCCGGACCAACCGCAACTGGCCGACCAGAGCACCGACCAGGGCCTCATCGGCAGTCGCGAGGAGCGCGAGGCGCTGGTGCCCGAGCAGGCCGGGCGCATCGAGTTGCCGGCGCTCGAAGTGGTCTGGTGGAACACCCGCGAAGACCGCCTGGAGCGCACCAGCCTGCCACCGCGCACCCTGGAAGTGGCCGCCGCGCCGCAGGCCGAGGCGGAGCCGCCGGCGGCGGCGCTGCCGCTCGGCGAACGCCTGGAGCCGACGCTCTGGCCCTGGCAACTGGCTACCGCCGTGCTGGCCCTGACCACCCTGCTCGGCTTCGGCCTCTGGTGGCGCGCCCGCCAGCTGCCGGCGGTGATCCGCGCCGCGGCCAACGGCCCGAGCAGCCGCAGCCTGCTCGACGAGCTGCGCCGCGCCTGCCTGGCCAACGATCCCCAGGCGACCCGCCAGGCCCTGGACGCCTGGGCCCGTCAGCAACCCGATACCCTGGCCGACATGGCGGCCCGCTTCGTACCGCTGTCCGACGCCCTGGATGGCCTCAACGGCGCGCTGTACAGCGAGAGCGGCCATTCCTGGCAGGGCGAGGACCTGTGGCGGGCGATCCGCGCCCTGCCCACCACGGAACAAGCGCCGGCGGGAGCGGTCGACAATGGCGGCCTGCCACCGCTCTATCCGCGCTGAACGGCGCTATGGTTAGGACTGGCACGACATTCCGATTCCGCAAGAGGGCCCGCATGCGCTTCCGTACCCTGTACCTCGTCCTGTGCGGCCTGCTCCTGGGCCACGCCGCGACGGCCGCCGAACCGCCGACCGCGCCCACGCCGCCGACGCAGCCGGCCGAAGGGCCGGGCGGCGCGGACTATCGCCATGCCAGCGTGCATCAGTGGCACTTCGGCGAAGGCGCTCGCGAATACTGGGTGTTCACCCCCGAGCAACCGGTCCCCGGCAACGCTCCGCTGGTGATCTTCCTGCACGGCTGGAGCGTGATGCAGCCGGACCTCTACCGCGCCTGGATCGACCATATCGTCCGCCGCGGCATGGTGGTGGTCTACCCGCGCTACCAGCCGGACCTGAAGACGCCCAACGCAGACTTCCTCGACAATGCCGCCGGCGCCCTCGGCGACGCCCTCAGGCGCCTGCAGGCCGGCGAGCTGGGGGTGCGCCCGCGGCTGAACCAGGTCGCCTACCTCGGCCACTCCGCCGGCGGACTGCTCGCCGCCAACCTGGCGGCCGCCAGCGAACGCCTGAAGCTGCCGGCGGCGAAGGCGCTGATGGTGGTCGAGCCCGGCAAGAGCCAGGGCAAGCGCTGGGACGGCGTGGCCCAGGAACGCCTGTCGGGGCTGGCCAAGGGCACCCTGCTGCTGGCGGTCTGCGGCGACGAGGACAGCCACGTGGCCTGCACCGACGCCAAGCGCATCTACCGCCAGAGCCGGCACATTCCGCCCAGCGACAAGAACCTGCTGTTGCTGCGCAGCGATCGCCACGGCGCTCCGCCGCTGTTGGCCAACCACGCGGCGCCCACCGCGCCGGTATTCGGCCCGCAGTATCCGAAGGAAGAAGACAGCGACTGGTTGCTCGACCGCGTCGAGAAGCGCCTCGAAGTGCAGCAGGCCGAAGGCCGCTATACCGGCCACGACCCGCTGGTGATCGACGCCCTCGACTGGTACGGCACCTGGAAGCTGTTCGATGGCCTCACCGACGCGGCGTTCTACAACCGCAACCGCCAGTACGCCCTGGGCGCTACGCCGGAGCAGACCGGCATGGGCCAGTGGAGCGACGGCACCCCGGTGAAGCCGATCAAGGTGCTCAAGTAGGCGCGGGCAACGCCCGCGGCGAACCAGGCACAGCGTCCCATCCGTCATGCGAACAGATACCATGCATATCCACGTACTCGTCGTCGAAGACAACTTCGATCTCGCCGGCACCGTCATCGACTACCTCGAGGCCGCCGGGGTGGTCTGCGATCACGCCCGCGACGGCCAGGCCGGCCTCAACCTGGCGCGCGCCAACCGCTACGACGTGATCCTGCTGGACATCATGCTGCCGCGCATCAACGGCCGGCAGGTCTGTCGCCAGCTACGCGAAGCCGGCCTGCAGACCCCGGTACTCATGCTCACCGCCCTGGATACCCTGCAGGACAAGCTCGACGGCTTCGACGCCGGCGCCGACGACTACCTGCTCAAGCCCTTCGAACTGCCGGAGCTGCTGGTCCGCCTGCAAGCCCTCAGCCGGCGCCGCAGCGGCCAGGCCCAGCGCCTGCAGGTCGACGACCTGGTGATGGACCTCGACAGCCGCCAGGCCAGCCGCGGCGGCACGCCCCTGGCGCTGTCCCCCACCGCCTGGAAGATCCTTGAGTGCCTGATGCGCGCCAGCCCCGCGCTGGTCACCCGCGAGCAGCTGGGGCGCAGCGTCTGGGGCGACGAACCGCCGGAAAGCAACACCCTCAACGTGCACATGCACCACCTGCGCAGCACCGTCGACAAGGGGTTCGCCACCCCTCTGATCCATACCCTGCACAGCGTCGGCTTCCAGCTGGAGCGCAAATGAAACGCGGCCTGAGCCTGATCCCCATCGTCGGCGGCGGCGTCACCCTGATCCTCGCCGGGGTGTTGCTGGTCTACACGCGCATGCTCGGCGACTACGGCGAGACCGGCGCCCTCTACCTGCTCAGCATGATGATGGAAGAGGAAGGGCTGTACTTCGCCCAGCGCTACCAGGAAGACCCGGCTACGCCGGCGCCGGACAGCTACTACTTCAAGGGCAGCGTCGGCACCGCGGGGCTGCCGCCGAAACTCAGGGAGATGCTCGACACCCCGCCCTACAAGAGCATCGGCGCCATGCAACTGCTCGGCAACTGGGACGACGATGACGAAGAGGAGGATGACGACGTGCCCAGCGACGATGCCTACGTGGTGGTCCGCCAGCCACTGGCCGACGGCAAGACGCTCTACCTCTACGACAACGACGCCGCCGGCAGCATCGACACGCCGCTGTCCGACGCCATCATCGACGCCCGCGTCAGGCAGACCTGGATCGTCACCCTATCGGTCACCCTGCCTTCGCTGGCCGCCGTCGGCCTGCTGGTCTGGTTCATCGTCGCGCCGTTGCGCAAGCTGACGCGCTGGTCGATGACCCTCGACGACCTCGCCCCGGACAGCCAGCGGCCGCGCTTCAACTACCGCGAACTCAACGTGCTGGCGGATACCCTGTGGAACAGCGTGACCCGGATCAAGGACTTCAGCCAGCGCGAGGAACGCTTCCTGCGCTACGCCAGCCATGAGCTGCGCACCCCGCTGGCGGTGATCGGCATGAACCTGGAGTTGCTCGACCAACCCGGCCGCGCGCCCTCCCCGCATGCCTTGCAACGCATCCGCCGCTCGGCGCTGGGCATGCAGCAGATGACCGAGACCCTGCTCTGGCTCAGCCGCGAGAGCGGCGAACTGCGCGACGACGGACACATCGAGGTCGGCCGCCTGCTGGAGGAACTGCTCGAGGAACAGCAGGCGCTGAGCCAGCGCCGCGGCCTGACCTTCCACCTCGACGTGGAGCCACACAGCCTGCCGCAGACCCGCGCACGGATCATCATCGGCAACCTGCTGCGCAACGCCCTGCAGTACAGCGACGAGGGCGTGGTGGAAATCGTCGTGCGCGACCGCAGCCTGCTGATCAGCAACCCCATCGGTGCGGCCCAGGGCACGGAGGAGTCGATGGCGTTCGGTTATGGCCTGGGCCTCGACCTGGTCCAGCGCCTGTGCCAGAAGAGCGGCTGGCGCCTGCATTACAGCAGCGACGAGCAGCGCTTCCGCTGCGAGCTGCTGTTCCCCGCCACGCCGGACTGAAGCGCGACGGCCTTCCTCCGCACAAAAAAACCGCGGCCTGGGCCGCGGTCTTGGCGGGGCTCGGCGCGACTCAGTGAGCGAACACCGAGGCCTTCCTGGCCTGCAGCTTGGCCGGGTTGATCAGGAAACGCGCCAGGGCCGGCAGCAGCCAGAGGGCGCCGAACATGTTCCAGAGCAGCATGAAGGTCAGCATCAGGCCCATGTCGGCCTGGAACTTGATCGCCGAGAAGATCCAGGTGGCCACGCCGATCGCCAGGCACAGGCCGGTGAACAGCACCGCCTTGCCGGTGGAGCGGAGGGTCTCGTAGTAGGCCTCCTGCAACGGCAGGCCCATGCGCAGGAAAGACTCCAGGCGGGTGTAGATGTAGATCCCGTAGTCCACCCCGATGCCGACGCCGAGGGCGATCACCGGCAGGGTCGCGACCTTCACGCCGATGCCCAGCGCCGCCATCAGCGCGTTGCCGAGAACCGAGGTGAGGATCAGCGGCAGGACGATGCAGAGGGTCGCGGCGAAGGAACGGAAGGTGATCATGCACATGGCCGCCACGCAGATGTACACCAGAACCAGGATGATCAGTTCGGACTGCTTGATCACCTCGTTGGTGGCGGCCTCGATCCCGGCGTTGCCGGCGGCCAGCTGGAACTGCAGGTCGTCCTTGTCGTTCTCCGCGGCGAAGGCCTGCACCGCCGCCACCGCGCGGTCGAGGGTCTCGGCCTTGTGGTCGTTGAGGAAGACCAGCAGCGGCGCCAGCGAGCAGTCGGTGTTGTAGAGACCGTCGGCACGGGCGATGGAGTTGTTCAGCACGTCCTGGTTGCGCGACAGAGTCTCCCATTTCAGGTTGCCTTCGTTCATCCCCTTGATCACCTGCTTGGACACGGTGACCATCGAGATCGCCGACTGCACGCCCTCGGTGTTCTCCAGCTTCCAGGCCAGCTCGTCCATGGCCGCCAGGGCCTGGTGGGTGGAGCAGCCTTCCGGGGAGGTCTTGACCATCACCACCAGCACGTCCGAACTGGTCGAGTAGTTGCGGATGATGAAGTCGTTGTCGAGGTTGTAGCGCGAGTCGGGACGCAGTTCCGGCGCACCCTGGTCGAGGTCGCCGATCTTCAGGTGCTTGCCATACCAGAGGCCGCCGCCAAGCATCAGCAGGGCGATGGCGATGGACACCGGGGCCACCTTCGGGCTGGCGAAGTTCGACAGCAGGCGCCAGAACGGGTGCTCGCGCACCGCGTCATCCTTGCTGCGCTGCACCGCCTTCTTGCTGATGCCGATGTAGGAGATCGCCACGGGCAGCAGGATCAGGTTGGTGAAGACGATCACCGCCACGCCGATCGAGGCGCCGATGGCCAGCTCGCGGATCACCCCGATGTCGATCACCAGCAGGGTGATGAAGCCGACGGCGTCGGCGAGGATCGCGATCATCCCCGGCAGGAACAGTTGGCGGAAGGTCAGCCGCGCCGCCATCAGCGCATTGTCGGCGCCGCTGGACTGCAAGGCGATGCCATTGATCTTCTGCACGCCGTGGGAAATACCGATGGCGAAGATCAGGAACGGCACCAGCATCGAATAGGGATCGAGGCCGAAACCGACCAGGTTGAGCAGGCCGAGCTGCCAGAGCACCGCGACCAGGGTGGTGATCAGCACGGCGATGGTGCTGCGGATGCACTTGGTGAACCAGTACAGCAGGACCAGGGTGATCAGCAGGCAGATACCGAAGAAGCCGACCACCATCACCAGCCCGTCGATCAGGTCGCCGACCTTCTTCGCGAAGCCGACGATGTGCACCTTCACGTTGGGATTCTGCAACTGGTACTTGTCGCGGATCTTCTCTTCCAGCTCATGGGAGAACTGGCGGTAGTCGAGCTTGATCAGTTCGCTCTGGTTCTTCGGGTTCGGGTACATCTCCAGCAGCGGTACGTCGACGATGCTCGACTTGAAGTTGTTCGCCACCAGGCGGCCGATCTGCCCGGACTTGAGCACGTTGTTGCGCAGTTCCTCCAGCGCCCGCGGCGAACCGTCGTAGGTCTGCGGGATCACCTCGCCGCCGGCGAAGCCTTCCTCGGTCACTTCGGTCCAGCGCACGCTGGGGCTCCACAACGACTTCAGGCCGGAACGGTCGACGCCGGGGATGTAGAACACCTCGTCATGGATCTGCCGGAGCGTCTCCATGTACTCCTTGGTGAAGATGTCGCCGTTCACCGCCTCCACCGAGATGCGCACGGTGTTGCCGAGGTTGGCCAGGTCGTTGCGGTGCTCGAGCATTTTCTGGATGAACGGGTGCTCCAGCGGGATCATCTTCTCGAAGCTGGTGGACGGCCGCACCTGGGTGGCCTGGTAGAACAGGAAGACGCTGACCAGCACGCAGAGGAAGATCACCACCGGCCGGTTGTTGAAGATCAGGCGTTCGAGCAGGCTCGCCTTGTTTTGCTGATGCTGGTTCATGGCACTCATGCGACCCCCGCCTTATTGTTGTTGTTCGAGCGCGGCACCGTTCGCCGCAGCGAGGTGCACGCCGCCCTGGCCGACCAGGATCAGGTGGCCGTCGCCGGTGGCGCTGACGCCGGCCAGGGACAGCCGGTCGGGACGGTTGAACACGCTGAAGCTGCGCCCGCCGTCGGTGCTTTCGAGGACACTGCCGCCGTGGCCGACCACGACGATACGCCCGTCCGCCAGCAGCGCGCCGTCGGAGAGACCGAATTCCAGGTCGCCGGACGCCGCCTTCAGCGGTATCTCTTCCCAGCTGTCGCCGAAATCGGCGGAGCGGAACAGGTGGCCGCGCAGGCCGTAGACCAGCACGCCGCCCGCATCGGCGGTACCGATGGCGCCGAACAGCGAGCCCTCGTAGGGGCCTTCGAGTTTTTCCCAGGTGGCGCCCCAGTCCTTCGAGCGGAACAGGCTGCCGGCTTCGCCGACCACCAGCAGGCCGTTGTCCTTGACCGCGGCGATGGCGTTGAGGTGGAACTGGTCCTCGTTGTCCAGGCGCTCGCTGACGTCTTCCCAGTGCTGGCCGCCGTCGCGGGTCTCCAGCAGCGCGCCATAGGCACCGACGGCCAGGCCGTGCTGTTCGTCGGCGAACCAGATGTCCAGCAACGGCGCTTCGCGGCCGAGGTCCTCGAACTGCCTGGTCCAGGTGCTGCCGGCGTCGTCGCTGACGAGGATCTGCGCATCGTGCCCGACCGCCCAGCCCTTGCGCTCGTTGACGAAGAACACCGAGGTGAGCAACTGGCGGGTCGGCACCTTGGCCTGGGTCCAGGTCTTGCCGTCGTCGTCGGAGAGCAGGATATGCCCACGGTCGCCGACCGCGACCAGCCGCTTGCCGGCATGGGCGACGCTGAGCAGCAGGCTGCTGGCGGCCTTCGGCGACTCCACGGCGAATTGCGGCGGCGCGGCGGTTGGCGTCGACTCGGCCAGGACCGGGGTGGCGGCGAAGGTCAGAAGAGAAAGTGCCCCGAGAAACGACAGGGCCCTGCTGGCCAGGGGCGATCTGGAAGGAATGGCCGGATGCCGCGAAGCGTCCGCGGTTTGGCCGGGCGAAGTGCGCCACGTCATGGGCTCACGCATGGATACCGTCCCCGTTGTTGTTATTAGTGGTTCGTGGTGAGCGTTATATAGCCAGCGTTTGGCGACGGAGACAATTGAAGCCACGTTATCTTTTGTTAAGCGTGTAAGCCGTCTGTAACGGGGGGATCGGCGCCGCCCTCCTCCCCGGAGGGAAGCGGTCGGCGCCGGCGAGCGGAGCGATCAGCGGGTGCCGCGGCGGCGCAGGGCCGAGGGCTTGAAGTAGGAGTCGTCCGGTATCGCCTGGGTGAAGTCGATGGTACCCGGCTCCTCGTTGTCCAGGTTCTGCACGTGGTAGCGACGCGCCTGCAAGTCGTGAAACACGTCCAGCGCGCTCCAGGTGTACGGCAGGTCGTAGAAGTTCTTCAGGTAGGCCATCGACACCCGCCACAGTTCGCCGCGACCGTCGTACTGGTCAACCACCGCCGCGCTCCAGCTGTCCTCGTCGAGGTACAGGGTGCGCTTGGAGTAGATATGCCGCGCGCCCGGCTTCAGGGTACCTTCCACCACCCACACGCGGTGCAGCTCGTAGCGGGTGTATTGCGGATCGAGGTGGCCCGGCTTGAGCAGTTCCTCGTACTTCACCTCGGGGCTGCTGACCTTGTAGTTGTTGTAGGGAATGTAGATTTCCTTCTTGCCCAGCAGCTTCCAGTCATAGCGGTCCGGCGCGCCGTTGAACATGTCGGTGTCGTCGGCGGTGCGCAGGCCGTCGGCGGCGGCGATCGGCGTGTCGTAGGCAAGGTTCGGCGCACGCCGCACACGGCGCTGGCCGGCGTTGTAGCCCCAGGCCTGGCGCGGCTCCTTGACCTGGTCGAGGGTCTCGTGCACCAGCACCGCGCCGCCGGCCAGGCGCGCCGGGCTCTTGGTGAACGACAGGTAGTAGAACATCAGGTTGTTCAGGTCGGCGAAGCTGCCGCCCTTGAGGTAGTACTTGAACAGCGCTTCCTGCTGCGAGGTCACCAGCGAATAGCTACCGTTGCGCTGTACCGCGACTTCCGAAGCGCGGCGCACGACATAGGTGCCGCGGTAGCGGGCGACGTGGTTCCACAGCGCCTCCACGCCGCTCTTCGGAATCGGGAACGGCACCCCGCCATAGGCGTCGGCGAACCCGTTGCCGCCGTCCAGCAGCCTGGCGCTGGTGGCATTGGCGAAGGTGTTGTCGTACAGCCACTGCGGCGCCGAGCCGGAACGGCGGCTGGGGTAGACCGGCATCCGGAAGCTGTCCGGGTAGGTCTTGAACAGCGCCAGCTGGCCCGGGGTCAGGTGTTCCCTGTACTGCTCCAGGTTGGCCTTGTCGATGGTGAACAGCGGCTTGTCCGCGGCGAACGGATCCGGGTGGTGCTGGCCCGGCTTGTAGCCGGCCGGCGCCTGGGTGATGCCGCCGGTCCAGGCGGGAATGCTGCCGGCGGCGTTGCCGGCCTTCTCCGCGCCCAGCGGGGTGAGGCTCGACTTCAGTTGCGCCGCCTCGCCGGCGGAAACGCCGGCCAGCGCGCCGCCGCTGCCCAGTGCCAGCGCCAGGGAAGCGCCGATCAGCAGGTGCTTGTTCAACATGAGGGTTCTCCGTGTGAGGTGCCGGGCGCTCGCGGCGCCCGTGTCGTTATCGGTTCGGTCAGAAGGAGTACTTCACGGTCAGGCCGATGTTGTCGCGGTCGCGGATGTTGTTGTTCTGCCCGCCGCCGTAGAACTCGGTGTACTGCAGTTCGCCTTCCAGGCTGTTCAGGTAGGTGGCCTTGATCCCCAGGGTGTAGGCCTTGCGACCTTCGATGAAGTTGCCGGTCTGGTAGGAGTTGCCTTCGAAGTCGTCCTTGTAGACCACGTAGGGCGACACGTTGACCCCGGCGAACACGTCGTTCCAGGTGCCGCTGAGCAGCAGGGTGTAGCCGTAGGCGTTGCGGTTCACCTGGTCGCCACGGTCGCCACCGGAAACGTACGAGCTGTTGCCGCGCCCGGCATAGTAGCGGGTGCTGCCGTCGTAGGCGGTGTACTTCAGGCTGCTGCCACGCAGGTGTTCCGAGGCCAGCTCGGCGACGCCGGTCAACGAGTCGAAGCTCAGCGACGGGCCGAAGTTGTAGATGGTTCCGAGGGAGGTGTTGAACGCCTCGACCCGCTCGTAGTTGTGGATCTGCCCGCCGAGGCCGACCATCTGCCCGCCGACGTTGATCTGTCCGCCGTTGGCGGCTTCCGCCGCACCGTGGGCGAGGTCGCCGATCAGGTCGTTGGTGGCGGCGATGCCGATCGGCAGGTTCGGCCGATAGGCCAGCTCGCCGAACACCGAGGCGTCGCCCACCGTGGTGTTGAAGCTGAAGCCGTACATGCGGATGTCTTCGGCGAACTCGCGGCGGGCATTGATGTTGCCCATCACGTCGGCGGTCACCAGGCCGTTGGCCAGGGCTTCGGCGAGGTTGCCGGCGATCGGCCGCAGGGTGTTGGCCAGCGCCGCCAGGTCGGCCCCGGCATAGTCGCCGATGTCGGCGTACAGGGTCGGCTCCTTGGAGTGGTAGTTGACGAAGTAGAAGCCGAACTCGGTGCTGTTCAGTTCCTCGGCGATGTAGCGGAAGGCCACGCCGAACTGGCCGTCGTTGCGCGCGTTGATGTCCTTGCCGATGGACGACACCTTCATCACGTTGCCGTAGGCCGGGGTCACGCCGTTGGCATAGAGGCCGGTGTTCTTCAGCGCGCCGCTGAGCAGCGGATTGTTGCCCAGCGCCTGGTACAGGCCGATGACGTTGCCGAAGCCGGGCACCGGGGTGTCCAGCGCGGTACCGGTGAAGTCGCTGTAGCCGGTGTTGCCGCCGTCGGCGAACAGGTCGGTCTCGGAGAAGAAGGTACCGACCGGGTCGAGGCGGGTTTCCTTCCAGTTCCACTGGTAGAAGGTTTCCATCGACAGGTTGTCGGTCAGGCCGATGTTGAAGCTCAGCGCTTCCACCGGCATCAGCACTTCCTTGAGCTCGGAACCGGGCAGGCGGTACTTGGCGGCGTCCACCGGGTTGGTAGTGTTGACCCCGCCACGGTAGAAGATGCCCTCGCCCCAGTTGAACACCTGGCGGCCGAAGCGCGCGCTCAGCGGCATGTTGCCGATGTCCCAGCTGCCGTAGACGTAGGCGTCGAGGATTTCCGCCTTGTGCCCGGCGATGTCGCGGGTCTGGCTGGTGAAACGGTCGTCGTGGGGATAGCTCTGGCTCGGCTGCGATGGATCGTTGTGGCTGTAGTAGTCGTTGCGCTTGTCCATGATCTGGGTGTCATAGAACGCCGTGCCGCGGATGAACACGCCATAGTTGCGCCAGGTCGCCTCCAGGTCCGAGGTGATCTTGTAGACCTCGGAAACCAGGCCGGTATCGAAGTTGCGGTTGCCGTCGTTGGTGTTGATGTCGTTGTTGCTCTTGTCCTGCCCCTGCACCCGCCACAGGGTGCCGTAGGACAGGGTGGTGTCGAGCGAACCGGACACCTCGTTGTCGAGGAAGCTGAATTCGACGGCCTGGGCCTGGCCGCCCAGCAGCGGCAGCAGCCCGACGAAGGCGAAGCCGGCCCGGGCCGGCGCGGAGCGCAGCCGGGGCTGGCGGTTGGGGATGTACATCGGGAACTCACTCCATGTGGTCATGCGTTGGGCGCCGCCACTGCGGGCGGTTCGCCGTTCGGCCGTTTCTCTGCGGCCTTGTTATGGGTGGTCGCGGCGTCACCGGCCTAGCATCGACGAAAGGGAACCGCGCGACGAGGCAGTGCAACCGGGATGCCAATTCAACGGAATCCTCCAGGCAATTCAATGGATTGCGAAAAAAACAGGACTTCCTGCGGGATGACTGTTCATTCACTGACCAGAAAACAGGAAGTGTCCGACAAAACGCGCCAGGCGAATTTCGCCGGTGGCGCGAAAAGTCCCTTCGCAGAGCCTGCGCAGGGAGGTTCGCGAAACACGATTAAGCGGACTCCATCAATGGAAAACAGTGAAGCGATTCCCAGAAGTAACAAAGGGCGTTACCAGCCAGTGGCCAGTAACACCCTCTTCCGGGAGAAGCTGGCGGATCAGGCCAGGCTCTTGCTCACCACTTCGTAGACGTCGCTGGACAGCTCGCCGGAGGCCAGGATACGTTCCAGCTCGCCGCGCATCAGCGCCTGCCGCGCCTCGTCGTACTTGCGCCAGCGGGTCAGCGGCACCAGCAGGCGCGAGGCGATCTGCGGGTTGAGTGCGTTGAGCACGATCACCTGGTCGGCGAGGAAGCGATAGCCGGCGCCGTCAGGACGATGGAAGTTGACCAGGTTCTGGTTGGCGAACGCGCCGATCAGCGCGCGCACCTTGTTCGGGTTCTTCAGGGTGAAGGCCGGGTGCTGCATCAGCGCCTGGACCCGCTCCAGCCCGCCCGGCAGCGGCGAGCCGGCCTGCACGCTGAACCACTGGTCCATCACCAGCGGGTCGTCCTTGAAGTAGTCGGCGAACATGGCCAGGGCCTTGCCCTTCTCCGCCTCGAAGCCGGAATTGACCAGCACCGCCAGGGCGGTCAGGCGCTCGGTCATGTTGTCGCAGCCTTCGTACTGCTCCAGGCAGGCGGCGAGGATTTCCTCCCGGCCCGACAGCGACAGGTAGGACAGCGCGATATTCTGCAGGCTGCGCCGGGCGATGTGCGAGGCTTCGGCGAGGTAGGCGGTGTCGCGGGAAATCTTGCGGTTGGCCTGGTAACGCTGCCACAGCGGCTCGAACAGCGCTTCGCCGATACGCTGGCGGGCGAATTCGCGGGCGGCATGGATCGCGTCGACATCGGCGACTTCGCTGATCTCGGTGAGATAGGCCTCGCTGGGCAGCGAGAGCATCTCGGCGACCATCGCCTGGTCCAGCGCCTCGTCCGCCAGGAGGGTGCGGTAGGCCTCGATCAGGCGCGGGTCGAGTACCAGTTGCGCGCCGCGCTGGTGCTGGCCGATCAGCTCCTGCAGGACCTGCACCGAAAGCTGTTGGCCGGCCTCCCAGCGGTTGAAGCCGTCGCTGTCGTGCTGCATGAGGAACAGCAACTGGTCGCGGCTGTAGGGGAAGCTCAGTTTCACCGGCGCGGAGAAGCCGCGCAGCAGCGATGGCAGCGGCTGCTCCGGCACCTCGACGAAGACGAAGCGCTGCTCGGCCTCGGTCACCGCCAGCACGCGGTTGCCGCCCTGGGCCGCGGCCTCGCCTTCCAGGCGCAGCGGGAGTTCGTGGCCCTGGCCGTCGAGCAGGCCCAGCTCCAGCGGGATGACGAAGGGTTCCTTGCTCGGCTGGCCGGGAGTCGGCGGGCAGCTCTGGCGCACCGTCAGGGTGTAGCGGCGGGCGGCGGCGTCGTACTCGCCTTCCACCGCCAGGCGCGGAGTGCCGGACTGGCTGTACCAGCGCTTGAACTGGGTCAGGTCGACGCCATTGGCGTCTTCCATGGCCTTGACGAAATCGTCGCAGGTCACCGCCTGGCCGTCGTGGCGCTGGAAGTACAGGTCCGAGCCCTTGCGGAAGCCTTCGGCGCCGAGCAGGGTGTGGATCATCCGCACCACTTCCGAGCCCTTCTCGTAGACGGTCAGGGTGTAGAAGTTGGAAATCTCGATGAACGAGTCGGGGCGCACCGGATGCGCCATCGGCCCGGCGTCCTCGGCGAACTGGTTGGTGCGCAGGAAGGCGACGTCCTCGACGCGCTTGACCGTGCGCGAGTTCATGTCGGCGGAGAACTCCGAGTCACGGAATACGGTGAAACCTTCCTTGAGCGACAGTTGGAACCAGTCGCGGCAGGTGACCCGGTTGCCCGACCAGTTGTGGAAATACTCATGCGCCACCACGCCCTCGACCCGCTGGTGGGCGGCGTCGGTGGCGGTTTCGGCGCGGGCCAGGACGCAACTGGAGTTGAAGATGTTGAGGCCCTTGTTCTCCATCGCGCCCATGTTGAAGTCGTTGACCGCGACGATCATGAAGATGTCCAGGTCGTACTCGCGGCCGTAGACCTCCTCGTCCCAGCGCATCGACTTCTTCAGGCTGTCCATGGCGTGCTGGACCTTGTCGATGTTCTCCGGCTCGACGTAGATGCGCAGCGCCACGTCGCGCTGGCTCATGGTGCGGAAGCTGTCCTCGACGCACCAGAGGTCGCCGGCGACCAGGGCGAACAGGTAGGCCGGCTTCTTGAACGGGTCTTCCCAGGTCGCCCAGTGCCGGCCGTTGCCTTCGGAACCGCTGGCCACCGGGTTGCCGTTGGAGAGCAGCACCGGGTAGCGCTGCTGTTCGGCGCTGACGGTGGTGGTGAAGCGACTCATCACGTCGGGACGGTCGAGGTAATAGGTGATCTTGCGGAAACCCTCGGCCTCGCACTGGGTGCAGAACATCTTGCCGGACTTGTACAGGCCTTCCAGCGCGGTGTTGCTCTCCGGATGGATACGCACCGTGCTCCTGAGGACGAATTCGGCCTGCCGCGGTTGCACCCCGAGCTGCTCGTCGTCCAGTTGGTAGTCGTCCGCGCCGAGCGCCTGGCCGTCCAGTTCGAGCGCCAGCAGCTCCAGTTGCTGGCCATGCAGCAACAGCGGCGGCAGGCCGGCGCCGCGCTCGGGGTTGCGCCGCAGCTTCAACTCGGCGTGTACCAGGCTGTGGTCTTCGAACAGTTCGAACTTCAGGTGGGTCTCGTCGATCAGGTAGTCCGGCGCCTGATAGTCCTTGAGGTGGATGACTTTCGGTTGCTCGGTGCGCATGGCTTGTGGCCCTTCTGCTCAGTGATGCACGGCGATCTGGTAGGCCGTGTATTTGCGAATGTTGATCACCCCGGTGTCGAGGATCAGGTACTGGCCCTTGATACCGCGAAGCGTGCCTTCGACGATAGGCGTTTTTTCCAGGTCGAGGCTGGCGACCTTGCTCGGGTAGGCCTCGACCGGGTAGGCGATCTCGAGCGGATCGAGGTCGATAACCGGTTGGATCGCCTGCAGGCCGAAACGTTGCTGCAATTCGCGCAGGCCGTCGGCGCACTGGTCGAACAACTGCTCGCGGACTGCCGCCAGATCGACCGGCTCGGCTTCGCCCTTGAGCATGGCCCGCCAATTGGTGCGGTCGGCGACCTGGCTGCGCAGCAGGTCTTCCACCAGGCCAGACTGCTGGCGGGTGGCCACGCGCAGGATCGGCAGCGCCTGGCGCGCGCCCTGGTCGATCCAGCGGGTGGGAATCTGGCTGGCGCGGGTGATGCCGACCTTCACCCCGGAGGAGTTGGCCAGGTACACCACGTGATCGGTCATGCAGAACCGCTCGCCCCACTCCGGTTCGCGGCAGGTGCCCTGCTCGTAGTGGCACTTCTCCGGGCTGACGATGCAACTGTCGCACTGCGCCAGCCGGGTGAAGCAGGGATAGCAATAGCCCTGGCTGAAACTCTTCTTCGTCTTGCGGCCGCAATGGGTGCAGAAGATGCTGCCGAGGTACTCCAGGCGCAGCGGCCGGCCGATCAGCGGGTTCACCGCGACTTCGCGGTCGTCGAGGCGGAAGGCGTATTGCACGGGAGCATTGCTTTCCAGGCGCGCCGTCATCTTGCTCAGCGCGCCGCGGGCGATTTCTTCCATCAGTGCACGGAGTCCGACTTGAACAGGATGTTCGGGATCGGCTCGTCGGAATGCGAGGAGCAGTGCTGCGGGCCCATGTAGCCGGTGCGCTCCTCCTCGGGGAGGTTCTGCAGCTCCCAGGCGATCACCGCCTGCAGGCAGAGTTCCTTCTGCTCCTGGGTCAGCTTGCGGCCGTCCGGCCACTTGCCGATCTCGATGGCCAGCTTGAGGTTCTGGTAGATCTCAGGAGTGATGTTCTCGATCGCTTGATTGAAGGACGACATGGCCGGCTCCGGTGAAAAGGCGTACCGGCCATTCTACCGGGCCGGGGCCGGCGGCGCACATCGAAGCTGCCGCAGCCCCTCGCTCAACGGCGACGCCGCGCCAGCAGGCCGCCCAGCAAACCGCTGAGGCAACCGACCAGCAGCCCGCCAACGTGCGCGCCGTTGGCGATGGAGCCGAAGCCGAGCAGGTCGATCACCCCGGACAGGCACACCAGCAGCCAGATCAGCATCATCGCCACGACGCCCCTGGGCAGGCGATAGGCCTGGTTCGGCGCCAGGTACTGGAAGATCCAGCAGTGCCCGAGCAAGCCATAGAGCACCCCGGACAACCCGCCGAACAGGCTGGCGCCGCTCACCGCGTACTGCACCACGTTGGACACCAGGCCGAACAGCAGGGTCAGGCCGAGCAGCATCGGACGGCCCTGGCGGAATTCGATGCGCCGGCCCAGCTCCCAGAACCACATGGCGTTCATCGCCAGGTGCAGCCAGCCGAAGTGGATCAGCATCGGCGTGAACAGCCGCCACCATTGACCCGCCGCCAGGCTCTCGGCCAACGGCGTGAACAGCGCGTACTGGCCCTGGATACGGAAGTCCTGGAAGGTCAGCCAGCGCATCGTCGCGAAGTTGTCGCCAAGGTAGGTGACAGCGGCGACGACGAAGGTCAGCAGCAACACCGCGGCGGTCATCGGGCTCATCCGCAGTTGCCGGACGAAACCCTGCCCCGCCGGTCGCGGCGCGGCCTCCAGGGTCGCCTGCGGATCGCCTTCGGGATAACGCCGGTACAACTCGCGGACCTGCTCGGCGAGCCGCTCGTCGGGCACCCAGAGGACCTGCTGGCCGGATTCCTCGCTGACCCGGTGCGGCACGTTCAGCCGCCGCAGCAGGCCGACGAAGCCGGCCAGGTCGACCGACAGGGGAAACTTCAGGACCTGCACCGCGCTCACTCGTCAGCCTCCGGCCGCTTCACTTCGACCCAGACGAACTTGTGCCGGTCCAGGCGGGTTTCCTCATCCAGGCGATAGGCCGCCAGCTTGCCGTACATCACCGCGCTGTAGTCCAGGCAGGCCAGGTTCGGCCGGATCGGCGCCGGCGTGCCGCGTCGCCAGTAGTGGCCGACGAACAACAGCGGTTCGTCGGCGCCGTAGGTCAGCAGGCTGGACTTCTGCTCCTCGCTGAGCGGCTCGCGGGCGATCGCTTCGGGCAACGCGTCGGGCTGGAAGACGATATCGCCGTAGGTGCGCGGCGCCTCGTCCTCGACCCAGAACTTGGTGCGGAAGAAGGCGCGCGTATAGCCATCGCTGCTGGTCAGGGTGGCACCGTGCGGCAGGCGCATGTCGGTGCCGCGCAGCAGACGGTTGCAGGCCAGGTCGGCGAAGCTGCCGGGCTCCGCCGACTCCTGCAGGAAGGCTTCGCTGATCCGCCCGTCGGGGAACTGCCGGCGCAGGGTCGCGATCAGCTCGCCGTCCCAGCAGGCATGGACCATGCGGAAGCGCCCGGCATCGAGGAACAGCGGCAGTTGCTGGAACCAGCCGAGGAAGTCGCGCCAGTCGGCGTCGTGGCCCTCGAACTGCTCGAGGGTCTCCTTGATCAGCCGGGCATGCCGCGGCGTATGCTCGCGGACGTACTGGCGGCCGCTGCCGGGCGCCGCCGGGGTGCTCCAGCCGAGCGCGTTGAATTCGTGGTTGCCCATGATGCACAGCGCCTCGCCGGCGTCGACCATCGCGTGCACCCGGTGCAGGGCCTCGCGGATGCGCGGGCCGCGGTCGACGATGTCGCCGAGGAACAGCGCCTGGCGCCGCGGATGGCGCCAGACGCCGCCCTGCAGGCGGTAGCCGAGCAGGTCGAGGAGGCGGTCCAGGGTATGCGCGCAGCCGTGGACATCGCCGATCAGGTCGTAGCCACGTCCGGGGTCGAGTTGCATCAGTCGCCTCCGCCCAGGCGGCTGCCCCAGCCGAGCTTGGTCCGGCAGATCTCGTAGTAGTTGTGGTCGATGGGGTGGATCAGGCGCAGCTTCTGCGGCTTCTTGCTGATCGTCACGGTATCGCCGGGGGCGCAGGTGAAATGGTTCTGCCCGTCGCAGGAGACCTGCGGGTAGATCTGCATGTTCGGCGACACGACGATCTTCAGCTCGCTGTTGCCGTCCACCACGATCGGGCGGCTGGAAAGCATGTGCGGGTACATCGGCACGATGACGATGGCATCCAGCTTCGGATGCATGATCGGACCGCCGGCGGACAGCGCGTAGGCGGTGGAACCGGTGGGCGTGGCGACGATCAGGCCGTCGGCCTTCTGGCTGCAGACGAACTGGCCGTCGATATACAGCTCGAACTCGATCATCCGGGTCGACTTGCCCGGGTGCAGGACCACGTCGTTGAGCGCATCGCCCTGCCCCATCGAGTCGATACCGCGACGCACCTGGGCATCGAGGAGGAAGCGGCTCTCGACGATGTACTGGCCGTCCAGCACCTCGCCGACCTTGGCCTCCAGTTCATCCGGGCGGATGTCGGTGAGGAAGCCCAGGCTGCCGCGGTTGATCCCCAGCACCGGCACCTTGTGCCGGGCCAGCGCGCGGGCCGCGCCGAGCATGCTGCCATCGCCGCCGACCACCACCACCAGGTCGCAGATCTCGCCCATGATCTTCCGCGAGCAGGTCTGCAGGCCGTGTCCGGGCAGGACTTCGGCGATGGTGTCCTCGAGGATCACATGCAGGTGGCGATCGATCAGGAATTTCTTCAGCCGGCGAATGGTGTCCAGCACCTGGGTGCTGCCGAGGCGGCCGATGATGCCGATATTGCGAAAGGGTTCCATGCGGTTCCTGCGAAAAGCTGGCGGGCGGGATAGAGCGGATTATGGGCGAAAGCCGCGGACAGCGGCAAACCCGCGCATGTACGGGAAATCGCCGCGAGTGGCGCAACCCGGCTAACCTCTGGGTATGACGCTGCTGACCGAATTGCTCGACGAATTGCGCCACCCGGCCGTCCGCGACCTGGCCTGGACCCTGCTCGCCCCGCCGTTGCTGCGCCGGACCCCGGAGCCGCAGCGCCATCCGCTCGCCGCCAGCCGCTGGCGCCAGGAACCGGAGCGCCTGGCCGCCTGGTTGCGCGAACAGGAGCGACAGCCGCAGCATCTCGCCGCCTGGCTCGCGCAATGGCCACGGCAGCGTCTCGGCCTGTACTACGAACATCTCTGGCAATTCGCCCTGGAACAGGCCCCGGACGTGCGCCTGATCGCCGCCAACCTGCCGGTGCGCGACGGCGGGCATACCCTTGGCGAACTCGACCTGCTGCTGCGGGACGACGACGGCATCCACCACCTGGAACTGGCGATCAAACTCTACCTGGGGCCCCAGTCCGGCCCCGGCGACTGGCTCGGGCCCGGCGGCCAGGACCGCCTGTCACGCAAGCTGGAACACCTCTGCCGACACCAGTTGCCGCTGGCGGCGACCCGCGAGGGTCGCCAGGTGCTGGCCGCCCATGGCGCCGAATCGGCCGTTTCCGCATTGTGGCTGAGCGGCTACCTGTTCCATCCCTGGCCCGGGCCGGGCAGCCTGCCCGCCGACATCGAGCCACGGCATCTGCGTGGCCGCTGGCTCCGCCAGCGCGACTGGCCGGCGTACCTGGCCAGCCTGGCCGGACCGCAGACCGGGCAGCATTGGCTGCATCTGTCGCGCGAGCACTGGCTGGCGCCGGCCATGCGGCGGCAGGACCCGCTCGACCCACCGCGCGACGGCGCCTGCTGGAACATCGCCTTCGCCGACGAGGCACGTCCGCAAATGCTGGTAAGGGTGGTGCCGCGCGACGGCTACTGGGTAGAGGCCGAGCGCCTGTTCCTGGCCAGCGACGACTGGCCACCGGGGCTCAGCCTGTGGGGTAGCGCGCGCCAGGCCGCGGATGCCTGATCAGAGCAACGCCAGCAAACGCTCCTGCAATGCCCGGCGGCCCTGCAGACCTCCGCTGTGCAGCGCCACCAGCCGGCTGCCGCGAGCCACCGCGCCGCTCTCCACGGCCTCGCGCAGGGCGAGCAGCAGCTTGCCGGTGTACAGCGGTTCGAGGGCGACGCCGCTGGCCGTCTCGAACTCGACGATGAACCGCGCCAATTTCCCATCGAGGCGGGCGAAACCGCCACGGCTGGCGTCCAGCAGGCGATAGCCGGCATCGGCCCAGCCCGCCTCGGCAAGGGTCGCCGCGACCTGGGCGGCGACGCCGTGGTCCTCCGGCACCGCCAGCGCGCCCACCACGGGATGCCGCCCGGCCTCGCCGAGCACCAGGCCGGCCAGTGTCGTACCGGTACCGGCGGCCACCCAGATCGCGTCGTAATCGTCCCAGCCGAGCGTCGGCAACTGGGTCGCTATGCGCTCCACCAGCCCGATGCAACCGCGCGCGCCCAGCAGCCCGCCACCGCCCTCGGCGACCGGCAGCAAGCCTGGGTAACGTTCCCGCCAGGGAAGCCAGAAGCCGGCGGCATGCCGCTGGCGATAGCCGCCGTAGCCGAGCCAGTGCAGTTCCATGCCGAGACTGCGCAGGTCGCGCACCGTCGGCGTATCGACTTCGTGTCCGCGCAACAGGCCGACGCAACGGAAACCGAAACGCGCGCCAGCGCCGGCCAGCGCGTGCAGGTGGTTGGAATGGGCGCCGCCGAGGCTGATCAGGCCGTCCAGCCCCTGCTCGTGGGCCAGCGCCAGGTGTGGCGCGAGCTTGAACCCCTTGTTGCCGGAGATCAGCGGATCGGCCTGGTCCAGGCGCAGCAGCGCCAGTTCGACCCCGGCCCGTTGCAGCCAGTCGAGTTCGAGACGCTGCAAGGGTGTATGCGGTGACCAGTGGGGAAACGGCAAGGAGTCAGCTCACGGTGCGCAGGCGCCCCGTGGTCTTGTGCCGGGCGCAGCAGTTGGTGTCACCGGCGACGAAGCGCGCCGGGTTGTCGACCCGGTCGAGCGGCAGGTTGCAGCGTTCGCCGCCGGGCAGCAGCGCCTCGCAGCGCGGCTGCTGGAAGTGGTCCAGCCACTGGCGGTACTGGCTCTCGGAGACGAAGCACTTGGCCGCCGCGTAGGCCAGCGGATTGTCCTGGTAACGCGGGATGTCCTGCAAGGGGATGGTCAGGTGCCCGGCGCCGGGATGGTAGGCGACGAATACCACGCCCTGGCCGGATAGACGCTCCAGCAGTTGCTCCGGCCCCTGGGCGGCCAGACGGTCGCGCTCGGCGCGCAGCTCGGCCAGTTCCTGCTCCAGTTGCTGGTCCAGCTCGTTGCGGTAGGCCAGTTCGACGTCGCGGATCGAGACCTGCTCCTTGTAGCCGGCCACCGCCGCCGCCACCCGAGCCTCCAGTTCGTCGGCGAACTCCGAGCGCAGCAGGTCGGTCTCGTTGCGCCCCTGGTTCTCGATGAAACGCAGTTGCCGGGTCAGTTCCTCGCGGTTGCGCTGGAACTGCTCGCCCTGTTCCAGCAGACGCTGCTGCAATTCGGCGTTCTCCCGCGCCTGCCGTTCCAGGGCCTGTTGCAGGCTGAGCACTTCGCTGCGCAGGATGTCCAGTTGCCCGCGGGCGTCCTGTTCGCGCCTGGCCAGTTCCTCTTCGTGCTGCCGGGCGAGCCCGGCCAGGCGCTGCTCCTGCTGCCGGGCCAGGGCGGCGAGCTGTTGTCGCTGCTGCTTGACCAGTTGCGCCAGGCGCGCCGTCTGCTCGTCCTCCTGCTTGCGCGGAGGCTCCGCGGGCGGTGCCTTCGGGGCGGCGGGACCGGCGGCGTACCATTGCTCTTCGGCGGCCATCTGCAGCCGCTGCGGCTCCACCGCGGCAGGCTCTTCGTCCACCAGCAGGCCCAGCTGGTTGCGCCTGAGCGCGTCGCGGATGAGCACGAAATGGTTGCGTCCGGCGCTGCTCTCCGGGTCCCAGAGGTGCATCTGGTGCCAGGACACCGGGCACTGGCTGCGACAGGCCAGGCGGATCGGCCCGCCGCCCATGTCGGGGCCGCGTCCGGCGCGTTCGGCGAGGTTGCGCAGAGGCAGGTTCCAGCCGGTGTCGGCGCCGCCCTGCTCGTCGAAATCGAGATAGAAGAACACCGCCGCCCGCGCCTGCAGGCGCGGATTGATCAACACATAGGCCAGGTGCATCTGCCGGTCGGCGTATTCCGGCATGCGCACCAGGCCATCGAGCAGCGCCTCGAATTCGGGATACAGCATTTCCTTGCAGACGCCGCTGTCGTTGAAGAACAGCACGGCCTCCGCCATCTGTGGCTTTTTCTGCATGCTCATCGCTAACCCTCGAACGCCTGGCGAGGCGGCCCGCATCCGGCAGTACCCATCTGGCATGTCACCTGAAAAACAGGCGCTATCTCGTTGTTCGGGCAAGTCTAGGGGAAAAAATGTCGCGGGCAATGTGACTGGGTTGGCAGACACCCGGGCGATGCCGGACGGCCCGCCGAGCGGTAGGGGAAATTGTGAAGCGGTCGGGTTTTGAGCGGACGGAGATCACCGTGGCAGAGCGCCACCGTTCACCGAACCGGTGCGCAGCGCCCCGCCGCGCCGACGAGGGCGGACAGGGGCGATACGCAGAACCTGTGCGAGCTGGAGAAAAGCCGTTTTCAACGCAGTTTCTCCGCTACGCAACAGATCGCGGAAAGGCTCTCAGAGTTCGGCGGCCAGGCGCGAACCCTGGTTGATGGCGCGCTTGGCATCCAGCTCGGCGGCGACGTCGGCGCCACCGATCAGGTGCACGCTCTGGCCGGCCGCCAGCAGGCCGTCCTGCAACTCGCGCAGCGGGTCCTGGCCGGCGCAGACGATCACGGTATCCACCGGCAGCACCTGCGGCTCGCCCTCGGCAACGCGGATATGCAGGCCGGCGTCGTCGATCCCGAGATACTCCACGGCATTCACCATCTGCACCTGCTTGTTCTTCAGGCCGGCGCGATGGATCCAGCCGGTGGTCTTGCCGAGGCCGTCGCCGACCTTGCTCTTCTTGCGTTGCAGGAGGAACACCTGGCGCGCCGCCGGATGCACCTCGGCCTTGACCCCGGCGATGCCACCGCGGGCTTCCAGGCGAGTATCGATCCCCCACTCCTTCCAGAACGCCTCGCGCTCCAGGCTGGTGGACGGACCGGTATGGGTGATGAATTCGGAGACGTCGAAGCCGATGCCGCCGGCGCCGATCACCGCCACCTTGCCACCCACCGGCTTGCGCTCGAGGATCGCATCCAGGTAGCTGATCACCTTCGGATGCTCGATGCCGGGGATCGCCGGTGTGCGCGGAACGATGCCGGTGGCGAGGACGATCTCGTCGTAGCCGCCCGCGACCAGGTCGTCCACGTCGACCCGGCGGTTCAGGTGCAGTTCGACACCGGTGCTCTCCAGCTTGTTGCGGAAGTAGCGCAGGGTCTCGTGGAACTCTTCCTTGCCGGGAACCCGCTTGGCCACGTTGAACTGCCCGCCGATCTCGCCGGCGGCGTCGAACAGGCTGACCCGGTGCCCACGCTCGGCGGCCACGGTGGCGGCGGCCAGGCCGGCCGGGCCGGCGCCGACCACGGCGATCTTCTTCGGCCTGGTGGTGGGGATGTAGTTCAGCTCGGTTTCGTGGCAGGCGCGCGGGTTGACCAGGCAACTGGTCAGCTTGCCGCCGAAGGTGTGGTCGAGGCAGGCCTGGTTGCAGCCGATACAGGTGTTGATCCGTTCGGCGTGGCCGGCGGCGGCCTTGTTGACGAAATCCGGGTCGGCGAGGAACGGCCGGGCCATGGAGACCATGTCGGCATCGCCCTCGGCCAGGACCTTCTCCGCCACCTCGGGAGTGTTGATGCGGTTGGTGGTGATCAGCGGGATGCCGACCTCGCCACGCAGCTTGGCGGTGACCTTGGTGAAGGCCGCGCGCGGCACCTTGGTGGCGATGGTCGGGATGCGCGCCTCGTGCCAGCCGATACCGGTGTTGATCAGGGTCGCGCCGGCCTTCTCGACGGCCTTGGCCAGCAGCACGATCTCGTCCCAGCTGCTGCCGCCCTCGACCAGGTCGAGCATGGACAGGCGATAGATGATGATGAAGTTCGGCCCCACCGCCTCGCGCACCCGGCGGACGATCTCCACCGGCAGGCGCATGCGGTTCTCGTAGCTGCCGCCCCAGCGGTCGGTGCGCTGGTTGGTGTGCTGCACGAGGAACTGGTTGATGAAGTAGCCTTCCGACCCCATGATCTCGACGCCATCGTAGCCGGCGACCTGGGCCAGGCTGGCGCAGTTGACGAAGTCGGCGATCTGCTTCTCGATGCCTTCCTCGTCGAGTTCCTTGGGCTTGAACGGATTGATCGGCGCCTGGATCGCGCTCGGCGCCACCTGCTTCGGGCTGTAGGCGTAGCGGCCGGCATGCAGGATCTGCATGCAGATCTTGCCACCCGCCTCATGCACCGCCTGGGTCACGATCCTGTGCTTCTCCGCCTCTTCCGGCGTGCTCAGCTTGGCCGCGCCGGAATACACGCCGCCCTCCTCGTTCGGGCCGATGCCGCCGGTGACCATCAGGCCGACGCCACCGCGGGCGCGTTCGGCGAAGTACGCCGCCATGCGCTCGAAGCCCTGCGGCTTCTCTTCCAGGCCAGTGTGCATGGACCCCATCAGGGTGCGGTTGCGCAGGGTGGTGAAGCCGAGGTCCAACGGGGCGAGCAGGTGCGGATAGGGAACGGCGGCGGTCATCGGGGGTCTCCACATCGGGCGAAACGCGTTCACGGATATGCCGCGGCCTCGGGCGCAATGCGCGGGACGGGCAGCGGTCGGTATGGCGACGACTCTAAGGAGCGCCACCGGAGCGCTCAATGATCCTAAATGACAAGTTACTGATCGGAATGCACAGGGATGCTTGGCAAGCCGACGCCACTCCCCTACCCTGTGGGCTGCCTTGGAGACCCGCATGCGCAAGCTGATCTTCCTGATCCTCATCACCCTCTTCGCCGCCTACGCCGGCTGGGCCGAACGCCGCCCGGTAGGCCACTACCTGTCCGACCTGCGCAGCCAGGTCAGCGTGGTCCAGGGCCAGCCCGGCGAGCGCGGCAACCTGCTGGCGGTCCAGCCGGAACTGTTCACGCCGGACTACCAGAGCGCCGAACGGTTGCAACTGAAATTCCACGCCTACCTGGAAAATGCCCGCCGCCAGGGCCTGCTCAACGAGCGCACGGTGGTGGTGTTCCCCGAGCATGTCGGCACCTGGCTGGTGGCCAGCGGCGAGAAGCCCGAGGTCTACGCCGCTGCCGACTGGCCCACGGCGATGGACTGGATGGCCGCGAGCAACCCACTGAAGGTGGCGCGCGGCTGGATCACCGCGCGCGGCGATCAGCGTCTCACCGACACCCTGTTCCGGATGAAGGCGGTGGACATGGCCCACGACTACCAGACCCTGTTCGGCGGGCTCGCCCATGATTTCAAGGTGACGGTGGTCGCCGGCTCCATCGTCCTGCCCGACCCCGAGGTCGAGGACGGCGAGCTGCGTCCCGGCACCGGCCAGCTGTACAACGTCAGCCTGACCTTCGGTCCCGACGGCCGGCCGCTCGGCCAGCCGCAACGCAAGGTGTTCCCGACCCGCCACGAACTGAGCTACCTCAACAACGGTCGCGGCGAGCGCCTGCAGGTGCTGGATACGCCGGCAGGACGCCTGGGCGTGCTGATCGGCACCGACAGCTGGTACCCGGACACCTACGCCACCCTGGTCGAACAGGGCGTCGAACTGCTGGCGATCCCCGCCGCCCTGAACCAGAGCGGTCGCTGGCAGCAGCCCTGGCCCGGCTTCGATGCGGAGCTGGTTCCAGGCGACGTGCGCCTGGCGCCGAACAGCCTGAGCAACGCCGAGGCCTGGCAGCGCCTGGCGGTCGGCGAGCGCCTGCTGGCCAGCGGTGCGCGCGGCGCCGCCGTGGCCTTCGCCCATAGCCGCCTGTGGAACGTCACCGAAGACGGCCAGAGCCTGCTCGGTTCGTCGCAGGGCATGCGCCAGGCCAATCCCGGCGGCGGTGCGCAACTGGTCAATCTCTGGCTATGAGCGCGCCCCGGGTTCGCCTCGGCGACCTCTCGGTCGGCTTCGTCCAAGCGCTGGCCGACGCCCTGCTCGCCGCCGGCGTCGAGCCCGCACCACTGCTCGAGCAGTACGGCCTCGACCAGCGGCGCCTGGCCGAACCCGGGGCGCGCCTGTCGATCCCTCGCTACATGCGCCTCGGCCATGCCGCCATACAGCTCAGCGGCGACCCCGCCCTTGGCCTGCAGATGGGCCGCCTGAGCCGTCTCGGACAGATGGGCCTGGCCGGCGTCAGCGTCGCCCAGGCGCCCAACCTGCGCGCCGCCGCGCGGGCAATGATCCACCTGGAACCGCTTTACGCGCAGAACTACCGGGGCCAGTCGAGCCTGGTGGAAGACGCCGGCGGCGCCTGGCTGCGCTTCTATTCGATCAGCCCTTACAACGCCTATAACCGCTTCGTCGTCGATTCGGTGCTGGCAGGCTGGATCAGCCATCTCGGCGCCCTGGCAAGGCAGCCGTTGAAAGCGGAGCGGGTGGAGATCGAATATCCAGCGCCGCCTTGGGCCGAGCGCTACGAGGCATTCTTCGGCTGCCCGGTGGAATTCGGCGCGCCGACCAACCAGTTGCGCCTGAGCCAGGCCAGCCTGGCCCTGGCGAATGCCGAGCACTGTCCGAGCACCTGGAGCCAGATGCTGGAACTCTGCAACCGCGAACTGGAGCAGTTGACCCGCACCCGCAGTTGGCGCGAGCGCGTCAGCCGCCTGCTGGGGCCGATGCTCAATGGTCGCGAACCGGACCTCGAGGAAATCGCCGCGCGCCTCAAGTTGCCGACCTGGACCCTGCGGCGCAAGCTGGCCGAGGAAGGCACCCAGTTCCGCAGCATCCTCAACGACACCCGCCGCGACCTGGCGATGGTCTACATCCGCGAGACCGACCTGGCTTTCGGCGAAATCGCCTACCTGCTCGGCTTCGCCTCGGCGGAAGCCTTCCAGCGCGCCTTCAAGCGCTGGAGCGGGCAGACGCCCGGCGAATTCCGCCGCGCCCAGCGACAGAGCGCCTGATCACATCTCGGTGGCGTCGTCCGCCGGCTCTGGCAGATCGCATTCGGCGGCATGCTGCTCCAGCAGTTCTTCCTGGTAGTCGTCCATCGCGGATCACCTTCGTTCGTCTGTGTCTTTCAGCTGTAGACGAGGAAGATGACAGCGGGATTACCGCGCGCGGACCGACGGAGCAGGAAATCCGGCAAACAAGGAGAAAGCGGAAGGCGCAGGGGACGACGGAAACGAAAAAAGCGGCCATTGGCCGCTTTCTTCGTGGCTCACCCCGCCTCGGCGTGGTGAAGATGTATGGCGCAGCGGACGGGACTCGAACCCGCGACCCCCGGCGTGACAGGCCGGTATTCTAACCGACTGAACTACCGCTGCGCGTCGGCTGGGCAAGATGCCCGGTGAAGCGACTTCCTCTCGTTGCAGCCATGCTGCCCGCCTTCTGGTGGAAGACGGCGAGTTCGGGGTGGTGAACTCGGGAGGGGAAGTGAATGGCGCAGCGGACGGGACTCGAACCCGCGACCCCCGGCGTGACAGGCCGGTATTCTAACCGACTGAACTACCGCTGCGCGTAACTTGCGAGATTGGTGGGTGATGACGGGATCGAACCGCCGACCCTCTGCTTGTAAGGCAGATGCTCTCCCAGCTGAGCTAATCACCCTTCACTCTCGAAGTGGGGCGCATTCTACCGACCGAAAAACCTAAGTCAATGCCCTGATTGAATTTTTTTTGAAATTTCGGCGATCGCCTGTCGGCGCGGTTGGCGCCGGGGCCCAGGCCGGCCCCAGCCACGGGCCGCTCACTCGACCCGCAGGCTCAGGCGCGCCGAGACCCGGCCGTCGACCTGGCGGTCCAGGCCGGCCTCCGCCACCTGCACGCCCTGCCCGTTCAACTGCTCCAGCCAGGGCAGCAGCTTGGCGAATGGCGCCGGCTGCAGGGCCACCTGCACGGCGCCCTCGCCTTCGTTGTCGAGGCGCTCGACACTCAGTCCGGCCTGGGCCGCCGAAGCCGTGACCATGCCCTGCAGCGCCGCCGGGTCGATCTGCGCCTGTGGCGCCGCGGCATCGGCCTGGCGCACGTTGGGCGCCTGCTGCTGGATGTAGGCATGCAGCGCGCGCTGTTCGGTGAAGTACTGCCGCGCCGACTGCAGATGGCGCTCGGCCGGGCGCCACAGCGCCAGGTAAAGCACCACCAGCAGGAGGAACGCGCCGAGCCAGAGCAGCGCCAGGCGGTCCCGCGCCGGCAGCCCGCGCCAGCGGATCGCCAGCTGCGAGGTTTCCGCCTGGGCCCTGAGGCGCTCGTGGAATTGCGTCATCACCTTCATCTCAACCTCCTATCACCAGGCGCGCGCTGACCGTCGAGCCATCGCGGCTGGCCGAACCCAGCTGCACCGCCAGCCCGGACTCGCTGAGACGCGAACGCAGCCGTTCCAGCACGTCGAAACCGGGAGCCCGCACCTGGAGGGCGACGTCGCCGCGAGCGGCGCTGAAGTCCAGTTGCTCGACGCTCACCGTCGGCTCGCCGCCGATCACCGTGGCGGCCTGGCCAAGCAGGCCGAGCAACTGGCCCTCGCCGCCGCTGCTGGCGCTGTCGGCCAGGTGCTGGTCGAACTGCGCGCGCAGGTTGATCAGCTTGCGGTCCTCGGGAAACAACTGGCGGTAGAGCTCTGCGCTCTGCGCCGCGTAGCGGTCGCCTTCGCGCTGCAACTGCCAGGCCTGGACCAGGGTGAAGCCCCATTGCAATACCAGCCACAGCCCGACCAACCCCAGCAGCGGCCGCCAGCGGCGCCACTGGCTGCTCTGCTGGCGCGCGGCGAACTCGGCCTGGGCCAGGTCGGTGCCCAGCGGCTGCTCGCTCAGCCAGACGTGCGGATTGCCCGCCAGGGGCTGGACTTCCACCCCCTCCAGGGGCGCCACCTCCTGCGCGGCGAAGGCCCGCTGCGGCGGCGGGCAACTGTCGCGCAGTACCGGCCAATCCTCGCTGCCGCAGGCCAGGCGTACGGCGCCGCTGCCGCCGAGCAACCAGCGCTCTTCCAGCCAGAACAGGCAACTGCCCTCGCCCGGCAGGCAATCGGCATCGACATGCAGCGAAGCCGGCGCCTTGCCCGCGCCCTCGGCCAGCGCCAGCCAGGCGGCGAGCCAGGTGCGCTGCACGGCGAATACCCGGTGGCGGCCGTCGGCCAGCGCCGGACCAAGGGCAAGGTGCATCTGCTCGACATCGTCGGCCAGTTGTTCCTCCACCGCGAACGGCAGCGACTGGCGCAACCAGCGCGCCTTCTGTGTAGGCAGGTTCACCGCGCAGGCGGTCACCGCCTCCACCGGCAGGTACAGCCGCCAGGGCGCGCGGATCTCCGCCAGCGCCTGGGCGAACGGCGCGCGCCGGCACTCGCCATCCTGCACCCACCATACCGCCAGTTCCCCATCGGCCCCCGCCGTGCTGGCGGGCGGCAGGAACAGCGCACTCACTCCACTCATCGCTCGTCCTTCTTCCAATCGTCGCCGCCCGTCGACGGGATGGGCAGGCCGCCCTGCCCCATGTCGCGGGCCATCACGCGTATCTTGCCGTCCTTGCCCCGCTGCAAGGTACTCACCAGCACCTGCCGGCGGTCGCCCAGGCTGACCTCGCTGATCACCTGGAAGTAGCGGGTGCCGACGGCATAACTGACGTTTCCGGTCTTCGAACCCAACTGGGTCAGATGCTTGGTGAAATCGTCCTTGCTCTGGAAACCTTCCCGACCGCGGGCGTCCACGATGTTTTCCGCCTGTCCCGGATCGATCTCGAACATGGCGGCCAGCACCGGCACGCTGGCAGTGTTCACGTTCAGCGGCGCATCTTCGGGCAAGGCGCTGACGAACGGCAGCAGGCGTCGATAGTCGGCTTCCGACAATTTCAGCAGGCGCAGCTCGGACACGTCCTTGAAACTGCGGTTGGCGGCGCGGTAGGCCGGCGCCTCCAGCAGGTACTGGTTGTCCTCGGCGCCTTGCTCGCCCTGCGGATTCTGGTCGGCGTCGAGCCAGTCGGCCAGCCGGTCCGGCAAGCCCTGGACGATCTCTTCCTTCATCCCCAGGGTGGCCAGCAGGCGACGGAACTGCTTCACCGAATCCGGCTTGACCTTGCGCTTGCGCACCAGTCCGTTGAGATTGAAACGCCCGCTGGGGTCCTCGATCCGCACCCGCAGCTCGCCGCCGTCGTCCAGCTTGAACGGCGTCATCGGTCGAGCCCAGGCCTCGCCCAGGTGGTCCACCGGCTCGCGGGTATTCTCGCCGCCCTGGCGCAGGTCGCGGCGCAGCACCGCTTCCGCCAGGCGTTCGCCGCCCAGCGCATAGTGCCAGGCCTGGCGCACGTGCAACTGGTTGGCGCTGCTGCGTATCGCCAACTGCTGGCGGATGATCAGCCCGGCGCAGACGATGGTCACCACCGCCACCACCAGCAGCACGGTGATCAGCGCGACGCCGTTCTGCCCGCGCCTCATTCCGGCGCCCCCGGCATGCCTTCCGGCGGCTGCGGCACTCCGCCCTCGCCGTTCTCGCCATTCTCGCCGCCCGGCTGGCCCTGCGGCTGGTCCTGCTTGAGCGGCGGATCGAGCAGACGCCAGACGCGCACCAGCTTGCCGTAGTGGCGGTGCTCCAGGGTCATCTCCACCGCCAGCGGCAGGCTTTCCAGGCGCTCCTCCTCGCTGCCTTCGTCGGTCGGCCAGTGGCCCTGCCAGTTGTGCTCCTTGTCGAGGAAGCGCCAGCTCAGCGCGGTAACCCCGTCCAGCACCTGCTGCACCCGTGGCTTGCTGTCCTGGGCGCGGTCCAGAACCAGCCAGTAGCGGCGTTCGAGGGTCTCCCCGGACAGCGACCAGCGCACCCGCTGCAGGCGCGAGCGCGCCTGGCCGAGCGGGTTGCGCCAGCCACCACGGGTGAGTTCGACGATCTGGTCGTTCTCGCCCTCGCTGAGGAAGGCGCCACGGTTATCGCCCAGCTCGTCGCGTACCGGACGTTCGACCGCCTGGGTCAGGTCGCGCTCCAGCGCGCCCATCGCCCGCACCAGCTCGCGCATGCGCTGCTCCTGCACGCGAGTCGCCTGGTCGGTCTGCATCACGCTGTCGAACATGCGGTAGGTGGCCAGGGCCAGCAGGGCGAAGATGGCGATGGCGATCAGCAGCTCGAGCAGGGTGAAGCCCCGCTGTAGCCTCATGGCTGGCTCCCGAGGAAACCGACGAGGCGCGCCGCGGCGCGTTCCTCGATGCTGCCACGCTCGCGGCCGAGGGGCTTCGCCGCGACCCAGACGATCACCCGCCGCATATCCTGCTCGGCGGTGCTGTCGACCTGGGTGCGCCACTCCCAGCGGCGCCCGGCGAACTCCAGCTCGCCCTGGTTGCGGCCGCTGGAGGGCGGCGTCTGTTCCAGTTGCAATTCGTTGAGACGGTTGTCGGCGATCCACATCGCCAGGGTCTTGTCTTCCAGCCGCGAGGCGTTCTGCAGGCTGCGCGCGCTGGCACTGAGCACGCTGGCCGCGACCATGGCGAAGATCGCCAGGGCCACCAGCACTTCCAGCAGGGTGAAACCACGCGCGCGCTTCATCGCCGCGCCACCTCGACCCGTGGCAGGCGGAAACCGTCGCTGCTCAGCGACAACGCCCGCCCCTCGGGTCCGCGCTCGGCCAGGCGCAGGCGGAACGGACTGAGTTCGCCACTGGAGAGGATCAGCAATTGCGGCTGGTCGGTGCCTTTCTTCTGCTCCTTCTCGCCCTTGCTGCCGGCCAGCACCAGCGGCTGGCCGTCCAGCTCGAAGGTCAGCTCCGCCCACTCCGGCAGGCGGTGGCTGTCGCGCGCCACCGGCAACCAGCGCGCCTTCGCTTCGTCGTAGCGCAGTACCTGGTAGGCATCGCGCTCCAGGCGCAGGCCGTACTCGCGGTTGTCCAGCACGGCCTCGTCGGTCAGCACGCCGATCAGCCCGGCGAGCCGCTCGGCCTCGCTGTCCAGCTCCCGCGAGGTGCTGGCGAAGCCGGTGCTGAGCACCGCCAGGCCGATCAGCACGCTGATGATGACCATCACCACCATCAGCTCGATGAGGGTGAAGCCGCGCGAAGCCCGCATGTCCGGTCAGTTGTCCCAGTTGCCGATGTCGGCGTCGTTGTCGCTGCCGCCTTCCTTGCCGTCGGCGCCCAGCGAATACAGGTCGAACGGGCCCTTGGTGCCCGGCGCCAGGTACTGGTAGGGATTGCCCCACGGATCGACCGGCAGCTTCTTCAGGTAGCCGTCCTTGTTCCAGTTCTTCGGCTGCGGATTGCCGGTGGGCTTCTTCACCAGCGCCTCGAGGCCCTGCTGGGTGCTCGGATAGGCGAAGTTGTCCAGCTTGTACATGTCCAGCGCGGCAGCGATGGCCTTGATGTCGCCCTTGGCCACGGTGACCTTGGCCTGGTCGGGACGGCTCATCACCTGCGGCACCACCAGGGCGGCGAGGATGCCGAGGATGACCACCACGACCATGATTTCGATCAGGGTGAAGCCCGACTGTTGGCGACGCTGCAATGGGCGGCTCTGATTCACGCGATTACCCCACGAGTTGGTTGAGAGAAAGGATCGGAAGAAGAATGGCCAGGACGATGACCAGCACCACCGCGCCCATGAATATCAGCATGAACGGTTCGAACAGGCCGACCATCAGGCCGATCTGCGCCGCCAGGTCGTTCTCCTGGTTGCGCGCGGTGCGCGCCAGCATCTGGTCCAGCTCGCCGGAGCGCTCGCCGCTGGCGATCATGTGCAGCATCATCGGCGGAAACTGCCCGGTGGCTTCCAGCGAGCGGGTCAGGCTGGCGCCCTCGCGGACCTTCTGCGCGGCCTTGACCACTTCGTTGCGGATGATCCGGTTGGCGATCACCTCGGCGGCGATCGCCAGCGCCTCCACCAGCGGCACGCCGCTGCGGGTGAGGATCGCCAGGGTCGAGGCGAAGCGCGCGGTGTCGGTGGAACGCACCAGCCGACCGACCAGCGGCACGCGCAGCAGGAAGCCATGCCAGCGCTCGCGAAAGGCATCCTTGCGCAGCGCGTAGCGGAAGCCGATCACCCCGCCGATCGCCGCGACGAAGGCCAGCGCGCCCCAGGCCTTGACCCAGTCGCTGACGCCGATCAGCACGCGGGTCAACAGCGGCAGGGTCTGCCCGCTGTCGATGAACACCCGGACCACGTCGGGCACCACGTAGCCCAGCAGGAAGCCGACGATGGCCAGCGAAGCGCCCATCAGGATCACCGGATAGAGCAGCGCCAGCTGGATCTTCTGCCGCGACTGCTGGCGCTGCTCGGTGTAGTCGGCAAGTTGCTCCAGCACCGGGCCGAGGTGCCCGGCATGCTCGCCGGCAGCCACAGTCGCCCGGTACAGCTCGGGAAAGGCGGTGGGAAACTCGCGCAGGCTGCCGGCCAGGCTATGGCCTTCGAGGACCTTGGCGCGCACCGCGAGAAGCATCGACTGGATGCGCTGCGAGGTGGACTGCGCCGCGGCGGCGCGCAGCGCCTCCTCGATCGGCAACGCGGCCTGGACCAGGGTCGCCAGTTGCCGGGTCACCAATGCCAGGTCGCGCGCGGACAGTCCGCGGGCGAACGTCAGGCGCCCGCCCTGCCCGCTCTGCTCGCGGGTACGGGTGGGCTTCACGTCGAGCGGCGCCAATTGGCGCTCGCGCAGCAACTGGCGGACCTGGCGCGCGCTGTCCGCCTCCAGCACGCCCTTCTGCTGGCGACCGCTGGGGTCGAGGGCGAGGTATTCGAAGGCGGCCATTATTCTTCCCGGGTCACGCGCAGGACTTCCTCGACCGTGGTGACGCCTTCCAGCACCTTGCGCCGACCGTCGTCGCGGATGCTCGGTCCGCTGGTGCGTGCATGCCGGGTCATTTCCTGCTCGGAGGATTCGTTGTGGATCAGCGAGCGCATGTGGTCGTCGAACACCACCAGCTCATAGATACCGGTACGCCCGCGATAGCCATGCTGGTGGCACTCGCCGCAGCCGCGGGCGCGATGCAGGGTCGGCGGCGCGGCGGGATCGACGCCGAGCAGCGCGCACTCGGCCTCGTCGGCGCGGTAGGGCTCCTTGCACGCCGGGCAGAGCACCCGCACCAGGCGCTGGGCCAGCACGCCAAGCATGGAGGAGGACAGCAGGAACGGCTCGATGCCCATGTCCACCAGGCGGGTGATCGCACCGATGGCGCTGTTGGTGTGCAGGGTCGAGAGCACCAGGTGGCCGGTCAGCGAAGCCTGCACCGCGATCTCGGCGGTCTCCCGGTCGCGGATCTCGCCGACCATCACCACGTCCGGGTCTTGCCGGAGGATCGCCCGCAGGCCGCGGGCGAAGGTCATGTCGACCTTGGCGTTGACCTGGGTCTGGCCGATGCCCTCCAGGTGGTATTCGATCGGATCCTCGACGGTGAGGATGTTCCGCGTGCGGTCGTTGAGCGTGGTCAGGCTGGCGTACAGGGTGGTGGTCTTGCCCGAGCCGGTGGGGCCGGTGACCAGCAGGATGCCGTGCGGCTTGCGCACCGTTTCGTCCATCAGCTTGCGGTCGCGCTCGCTCATGCCCAAGTGTTGCAGGTTCAGGCGCCCGGCCTGCTTGTCGAGCAGACGCAGCACCACCCGTTCACCGTTGGCCGAGGGCAGGGTCGAGACGCGGATGTCCACCTCGCGCCCGCCGACCCGCAGGGAAATCCGCCCATCCTGGGGAATACGCTTCTCGGCGATGTCCAGCCGCGCCATGACCTTGATCCGCGATACCAGCAGGGCCGCCAGCTCGCGCTTGGGCTCCAGCACCTCGCGCAGCACGCCGTCGACGCGGAAGCGCACCACCAGGCGCTTCTCGAAGGTTTCCAGGTGGATGTCCGAGGCGTTCTCGCGGATCGCCTCGCCGAGGATCGCGTTGATCAGGCGAATGATCGGCGCGTCGTCCTCCTGCTCCATCAGGTCCTCGGTTTCCGGGACCTGGTCGGCCAGCGCGGCGAGGTCCAGGCTGCCGCCGAGGTCCTCGGCGAGCTGCATGGCCGCCGAGGAGTCGTGCTGGTAGGAGGCCGCCAGGGCCTGGTTGAAGGCGTCCTCGCCGAGCGCCCTGAGCGGCAGGCGGCGGCCGGCGAAGCGCTGCGCCTCGGCGATCGCCGCCAGCTCCACCTGCGGCCGGCAGGCCAGCCAGTACTGCTCCTCCAGGCACAGGAACAACAGGCCCTGGCGCTTGGCGAAGCTGAACGGCAGACGCCGTGGCGGTGCGGCCGGCGCGGCGATGTCGGGTAATGGGGCTGTCATCATGGATGCCTTATAGCGGTAACCTTACAGAAGTATCTTGGTCGTATATGACCACTGAACGGTTACCGTCAGTATTGTTAGTTGTTAGTCGTTTTGTGCGGCCGATCCCGAGTTCCTCTTGCAGAAGTATCCTGGCGAGCCGTTATCTTAAGCACAAGCGTGCCTGGCCCGGCCAGTCACACCTATTGATAGAAGTAGGTAGCCTACTGGCAACGAACTGCTATGATCCCTCGGCGATCTTCAGACATAACGATAAAGACCAGGAGTGATGTATTGCCTTTCTCCGGCGCCTCTTCCCGCTGGCTGCAGCGGTACGCCCCGGCCCTTCTGGCTGTTGCCCTGATCATCGCCATGAGCATCAGCCTCGCCTGGCAGGCGGCCGGCTGGTTGCGCCTGCAACGCAGCCCGGTAGCCGTCGCCGCCTCGCCGGTCAGCCACGAGTCGATCCGCAGCGATCCGACCCGCCTGGCGCGCCTCTTCGGCACCAGCGCCCAGGACCCCAACGCCCCGCCACCGGCCACCAACCTCGACCTGGTGCTCAAGGGCAGCTTCGTCCAGAGCGATCCCAAGCTGTCCAGCGCGATCATCCAGCGCCAGGGCGACAAGCCGCACCGCTACGCGGTCGGCGGCGAGATCAGCGACGGCGTGAAGCTGCACGCGGTCTACCGCGACCGCGTCGAACTGCAGCGCGGCGGGCGCCTGGAAAGCCTGCCCTTCCCGCACCGTTCCGGGGGACTGCTGGCCAGCGCGGACGACATTACAAGCGAGAACGACTCGATCGAACAACTGCAAAGCCTGCAGGATGAGAACGCTGCAGCATTGCGCGAGCGCCTGGACGCCTTGCGCCAGCAGATGGAAGCCACGCCCATCGCAGAACCCGCCGAAGAAGACTCGAGCGAGCCCACGACCACGCCTACGGAAAGCGACTGACCCGATGTCCCAGCCTTTGCTCCGCGCCCTGTTTGCCCCTTCCAGTCGTTCGTACGTTCCCGCCGTCCTTCTCAGCCTGGCCCTCGGCATCCAGGCGGCGCACGCCGAAAACAGCGGCGGGAACGCCTTCGTCCCAGCCGGCAACCAGCAGGAGGCGCACTGGACGATCAACCTCAAGGATGCCGACATCCGCGAATTCATCGACCAGATTTCCGAAATCACCGGCGAGACCTTCGTCGTCGACCCGCGGGTCAAGGGCCAGGTCAGCGTGGTCTCCAAGGCCCAGCTCTCGTTGAGCGAGGTCTACCAGTTGTTCCTCTCGGTGATGAGCACCCACGGCTTCACCGTGGTTGCCCAGGGCGACCAGGCGCGCATCGTGCCCAACGCCGAGGCCAAGACCGAGGCCGGCGGCGGCCAGAGCGCGCCGGATCGCCTGGAGACGCGGGTGATCCAGGTGCAGCAGAGCCCGGTATCGGAACTCATCCCGCTGATCCGTCCGCTGGTCCCACAATATGGCCACCTCGCCGCGGTGCCCTCGGCCAACGCGCTGATCATCAGCGACCGCAGCGCCAATATCGCGCGAATCGAAGACGTGATCCGCCAGCTCGACCAGAAGGGCAGCCACGACTACAGCGTGATCAACCTGCGCTACGGCTGGGTGATGGACGCCGCCGAGGTGCTCAACAACGCCATGAGCCGCGGCCAGGCCAAGGGCGCGGCGGGCGCCCAGGTGATCGCCGACGCGCGCACCAACCGCCTGATCATCCTCGGCCCGCCGCAGGCGCGCGCCAAGCTGGTGCAACTGGCGCAATCGCTGGACACCCCGACCGCGCGCTCAGCCAACACCCGGGTGATCCGCCTGCGCCACAACGACGCCAAGACCCTCGCGGAAACCCTCGGCCAGATTTCCGAAGGAATGAAGAACAATGGCGGCCAGGGCGGCGAACAGACCGGCGGCGGCCGACCGAGCAACATCCTCATCCGTGCCGACGAAAGCACCAACGCCCTGGTCCTGCTGGCCGACCCGGACACGGTCAACGCTCTCGAAGACATCGTTCGCCAGCTCGACGTGCCGCGTGCCCAGGTATTGGTGGAAGCGGCCATCGTCGAGATCTCCGGCGACATCCAGGATGCCGTCGGCGTGCAATGGGCGATCAACAAGGGCGGCATGGGCGGAACCAAGACCAACTTCGCCAATACCGGACTGTCCATCGGCACCCTGCTGCAATCGCTCGAGAGCAACAAGGCACCGGAATCCATCCCCGACGGCGCTATCGTCGGCATCGGCAGCAGCAGCTTCGGCGCGCTGGTCACCGCGCTCTCGGCCAACACCAAGAGCAACCTGCTGTCGACCCCGAGCCTGTTGACCCTGGACAACCAGAAAGCGGAGATTCTGGTCGGCCAGAACGTACCGTTCCAGACCGGCTCCTACACCACCAACAGCGAAGGTTCGAGCAACCCGTTCACCACCGTGGAGCGCAAGGATATCGGCGTCAGCCTCAAGGTCACTCCGCACATCAACGACGGCGCGGCCCTGCGCCTGGAGATCGAGCAGGAGATCTCGGCCCTGCTGCCCAACGCCCAGCAGCGCAACAATACCGATCTGATCACCAGCAAGCGCTCGATCAAGAGCACCATCCTCGCCGAGAACGGCCAAGTGATCGTGATCGGCGGCCTGATCCAGGACGACGTTTCCCAAGCCGAGTCGAAGGTTCCCCTGCTCGGGGACATCCCATTGCTCGGTCGCCTGTTCCGTTCCACCAAGGACACCCACACCAAGCGCAACCTGATGGTCTTCCTGCGTCCTACGGTGGTCCGCGACAGCGCCGGTCTCGCCGCGCTCTCGGGCAAGAAATACAGCGACATCCGGGTCATCGACGGCACTCGCGGCCCGGAGGGACGACCCAGCATCCTGCCGACCAACGCCAACCAGTTGTTCGATGGACAGGCCGTCGATCTGCGCGAACTGAAGACGGAATAACGGCGCCATACCGGCAAGGCGGCCTCATACGAAAAAAAGGCGCTGCTCCTTTCGGAACAGCGCCTTTTCCGCATCTCCCCACCAACTCAGTCGAGGTAGATCATTTTCCGGGTCATGCCGCCATCGACCAGGAATTCCTGGCCGGTGACGAAACCGGCGTCCTCGGAGAGCAGCCAAGCCACCAGCGACGCGACATCCTCCACCGTTCCGACCCGGCCGACCAGGTGCTGGTCGTGGTCCAGCTCGGTCAGCGGCGCAGCCTCGCGCTCGGCGGCCTCGCGGGTATCGATCCAGCCGGGGCTGAGCGCATTGACACGGATATCCGGGCCCAGGCTGGCGGCCAGGGCATGGGTCAGCGCCAGCAACCCGCCCTTGCTCGCGGCGTAGGCCTCGGAGTCAGGCTCCGACTGGTGGGCACGAGTCGAGGCGATGTTGACGATGGCGCCATTGTGCGCGCGCAGATAAGGCGTGCAGTACTTGGCCAGCAGCATCGGACCGGTCAGGTTGACCGCCAGGGTCCGGGTCCACTCGCCGAGACTCAGCGCCTCCAGCGGCGTATTGCGCGGATTGGCGATGGCGGCGTTGCAGACCAGGCCGTCGAGGCGGCCGAACTGACCGAGCACCTCGGCCACGCTCATCGCCACCTGGCCCTCCTGGGCCACGTCCATGGCCACGAACCAGGCGTGCTCGCCCAGCGCCTCGGCCACCCTGGCCCCGCGTTCACGGTCGTTGTCGGCAAGCACTACCTGCCAGCCCTCGGCGATCAGCCAGGCACTGATGCCCAGGCCAATGCCCCGGGCCGCCCCGGTGACCAGGGCGACCTTGCCGTTGCCTCGCAGGTTGGGTTCGATCACAGCGCAGCCAGCCCCCGAGCCATGTCGGCCTTGAGGTCGTCGAGGTCTTCCAGGCCGACCGCGACCCGGATCAGGCTGTCGCCGATCCCGGCGCGCGCGCGGTCCTCGGGGGACAGTCGACCGTGGGAGGTGGTCGCCGGGTGGGCGATGGTGGTCTTGGTGTCGCCCAGGTTGGTGGTGATCGAGACCATCCGGGTAGCGTCGATGAAGCGCCAGGCGGCATCGCGCCCGCCCTTCACGTCGAAGCTGACGACCGCGCCGAAGCCGCTCTGCTGGCGCCGGGCCAACTCATGCTGAGGATGGCTCGGCAGGCCCGCGTAGTAGACCCGCTCGATGCCCGGCTGGCGCTCCAGCCATTCGGCCAGGGCCAGGGCACTGGCGCTGTGCGCCTGCATGCGGATACGCAGGGTTTCCAGGCCCTTGAGGAACAGCCAGGCGTTGAACGGGCTGAGGGTCGGTCCGGCGGTGCGGAGGAAGCCGACCACTTCCTTCATCTGCTCGCCGCGACCGGCGACCACCCCGCCCATGCCCCGGCCCTGGCCGTCGATGTACTTGGTCGCGGAGTGGATCACCACGTCCGCACCGAGCTTCAGCGGCTGTTGCAGGGCCGGCGTGCAGAAGCAGTTGTCCACCGCCAGCAGCGCACCCTTGGCGTGGGCGATCTCGGCCAGCGCGGCGATATCCACCAGCTCGGCCAGCGGGTTGGATGGCGACTCGACGAAGAACAGCTTGGTATTCGGCTTGCACGCCGCCTCCCAGGCCGCGAGATCGCTCAACGGCGGATAGTCGACCTGGATACCGAAGCGCTTGAAGTACTTGTCGAACAGGCTGATGGTCGAGCCGAACACGCTGCGCGAGACCAGCACGTGGTCGCCGGAGCTGCACAGGCTCATCACCAGGGCGAGGATCGCCGACATGCCCGACGCCGTGGCCACCGCCTGCTCGGCTCCTTCGAGGGCGGCGATGCGCTCCTCGAAGGTGCGTACCGTGGGGTTGGTGTAGCGCGAATAGACGTTGCCCGGCACTTCGCCGGCGAACCGCGCGGCCGCGTCGGCGGCGGTGCGGAAGACGTAGCTGGAAGTGGTGAACAGCGCCTCGCCGTGCTCGCCCTCCGGCGTCCGCCGTTGCCCGGCGCGAACCGCCAGGGTGTCGAAGGCCGCGCCTTCCAGGTCGCTGTCGAGACGCCCGGCATCCCAGTCCTGAGTCATGCCGCTCTCCCCTTTGTCAGTCGTTGTACAGATCGATGATCGCGCTGACCGCCTGGCTCTTGGCCTTGGTCGCATCGTTGCGCGCCTGTTCGATCCGGCTCAGGTAGGCCTCGTTGACGTCGCCGGTCACGTACTCGCCGTCGAACACGGCGCAGTCGAAGTGATCGATCTTGATCTTGCCGCCGCCGACCGCGTCGATCAGGTCGGGCAGGTCCTGGTAGACCAGCCAGTCGGCGCCGATCAGCTTGCTGACGTCCTCGGTGCTGCGATTGTGCGCGATCAGCTCGTGCGCACTCGGCATGTCGATGCCGTAGACGTTGGGGTAGCGCACGGCCGGCGCGGCGGAGCAGAAGTAGACGTTCTTCGCCCCGGCCTCGCGGGCCATCTGGATGATCTGCTTGCAGGTGGTGCCGCGGACGATGGAGTCATCCACCAGCATCACGTTCTTGCCGCGGAACTCCAGCTCGATGGCGTTGAGCTTCTGCCGCACGGATTTCTTCCGCGCCGCCTGGCCGGGCATGATGAAGGTGCGGCCGATGTAGCGGTTCTTGACGAAGCCCTCGCGGAACTTCACGCCGAGCCGGTTGGCCAGTTCCAGCGCCGCGGTGCGGCTGGTGTCCGGGATCGGGATGACCACGTCGATGTCGTGGTCGGGACGCTCGCGGAGGATCTTGTCGGCAAGCTTCTCGCCCATGCGCAGGCGCGCCTTGTACACCGAGATGCCGTCCATGATCGAATCCGGACGCGCCAGGTAGACGTGCTCGAAGATGCACGGCGCGTACTTCGGCGCCTTGGCGCACTGGCGGGTATAGAGCTTGCCTTCCTCGGTGATGTACACCGCCTCGCCCGGCGCCAGGTCGCGGATCAGGGTGAAGCCGAGTACGTCCAGGGCCACGCTCTCGGAGGCGATCATGTATTCGACGCCATTCTCGGTATGCCGCTGGCCGAAGACGATCGGACGGATCGCATTGGGGTCGCGGAAACCGACGATGCCGTGGCCGGTGATCATCGCCACCACCGCGTAGCCGCCGACGCAACGGTCGTGCACGCAGGAAACCGCGGCGAAGATGTCCTCCTCGGTGGGCTGCAGCTTGTTGCGCACCGCCAGCTCGTGGGCGAACACGTTGAGCAGCACTTCCGAATCGGAGTTGGTGTTCACGTGGCGCAGGTCGGATTCGTAGATTTCCTTGGCCAACTGCTCGACATTGGTCAGGTTGCCGTTGTGCGCCAGGGTGATGCCGTAGGGCGAGTTGACGTAGAACGGCTGCGCCTCCGCCGAGCTGGAGCTGCCGGCGGTCGGGTAACGCACATGGCCGATGCCGACGCTGCCGATCAGGCGCTGCATGTGGCGCTGCTGGAAGACGTCGCGGACCAGGCCGTTGTCCTTGCGCAGGTACAGCTTATCGTCATGGCAGGTGACGATACCGGCAGCGTCCTGGCCGCGATGTTGGAGGACGGTGAGCGCGTCATACAGCGCCTGATTGACGTTCGACTTGCCCACGATACCGACGATGCCACACATGTGACGCAACCCCTACTTGGCTCAAGCTGGAAAGATGGGAAGCGCGATCGGTCCGTCCCGGACCATCGAGCTGACCAGGGCCTCGTGGGCCGCTGGCTCCCGCGAATCGGCGACCTTCGCCGCCGACTGGCTCGCGGCACGTCCTGTGCCGCCGGCGCCGCGCCATCGACGCGCCGCCCTGGAAAACCGCGGGACCCGGCCTCGGCCAGTGTCCCGCCAAAATCACTGGCTGGGAAGCAGCCCGCCGATGCCGCTCGGCGGCGTTATCGGCGCGGCCGGCAACCACTGGCCGGCGAAACCGAGAATGAAGTTCTTCGACCAGTCGGCAACCATCAGGAAATGCGGCATCAGCACCGACTGCTGCCACCAAGGGTCCTGCTGTACCGGGGCCAGGCTGAGCAGGCCGACCAGCAGCACGACCAGCAGTACGCCGCGCGCACCGCCGAAGACCATGCCGAGGAAGCGGTCGGTGCCGGAGAGGCCGGTGACCCGGATCAGTTCGCCGATGAGGTAGTTGACCAGCGCCCCGAGCAGCAGGGTCGCGATGAACAGCAGCGCGCAGGCTGCGATGATGCGGGCCGAGGGGGTCTGGATGTACTCGCCCAGGTGCTGCGCCAGCGCCCCGCCGAACATCCAGGCCACCGCGCCGGCGACTATCCAGGTAAGCAGGGACAAGGCTTCCTTGACGAAGCCGCGACTCAGACTGATCAGGCTGGAAACGACGATGATGGCGACCATCGTCCAATCGACCCAGGTAAATGCCACTATGCAGCCCACAAGCAGAAAAGGCGCTGCATTTTAGCAGAGCGCGCCCGCGACGGTAAGCCGCGGGTCGCGGTCAACCGCGTTCCGGCTGGAAGCGCACGACGAAGCCGTTGAGCTTCTGCTGCTTGCTCAACTGGTCGCGCAGGCGATCCGCCTCGGCGCGCTGGATCACCGGCCCGACGAAGACCCGGTTCATCCCGTCGAAGCTGCGGATGTAGGCGTTGTAGCCCTGGGAGCGCAGGGTCTTCTGCAATTCCTCGGCGCGCGCCCGGTTGGACAGGCTGGCAAGCTGTACCGACCAGCTCTGCGGCAGGTTGTTGGCGTCCAGGCGCTTCTCCGCGGGCGGCGGGCTCGGCGGCGCAGCGGGCGGTTGCGGCTGGCTTGGCGGCAGGCTGGCGGCCGGCGCCTGGGCCTGGGCCTGGGCGGGCGGCTGGGTGGCCGGCGGGGTCGCCGGCAGGCCGCCGATCGGCTGGCTGGGCTGGCCGGCGGCGGCCGGGGAGCCTTCCTCGACGATCTCGGGAGCGATGCCTTCCTCGCCGGGCTGCAGTTCCGGCACCTCGGTCGGCTGCACCTCGACACTGGGCATGGCCGGCGATTGCGGGCGCGGCGGCGCTTCCACCACGACCTGGCGCGACTCGTCTTCGCGGGTGAACAGCATCGGCAGGAAGATCACCGCCAGGGCGATCAGCACCAACGCCCCGACGATGCGCTGCTTCAGCCCTCTTTCCAGCAAGGCCATGATTTACTCCCCCTTATCCGTTCTACGGGCCAGCCATTCCAGGCCTTCGGCCACGCTATAGAACGATCCGAACAGCAGAATGACATCATCCGCGGTAGCCTTGGCGCACTGCGCGTCCAGGGCGGCGGCGATATCCGCATGACTGCTCGCCGGAACCTGGCGCAGGATCAGCGCCGCCTCCAGCTCCGCGGCCGGCCGCGAACGCGGAGTCGGCAACGGTGCAACGGCCCAATCCTGCACCAAGCCGGTCAAGGGTTCCAGTACGCCATCCAGGTCTTTGTCCGCCAGCAGGCCAAAGACCGCCAGGTAGCGTCCTCGTGGCGCTGCGGCACGCAGGCGTTGCGCCAGGTACTGGGCGGCCTGGGGATTGTGCCCGACGTCCAGCAGGAGCTGGCGTGGCTGGCCGTTCCAGGACAGGTCGCGGCGATCGAGGCGACCGGTCACCCGGGTCCGCCGCAGCGCCTCGGCCAGGCGCTCCGCCTGCCAGGGCAACTCGAGCAACGCGTAGGCCTGCAGGGCCAGCGCGGCGTTTTCCATGGGCAACCCGAGCAACGGCAGATCGTGCAGCGCCAGCGCCTGGCCGTCCGCGGCCAGCCCGCGCCAGTGCCAGCCATGATCGGCGAGCGCCAGGTCGTAGTCGCGACCGCGCAGGTAAAGCGGTGCCCCCAGCGCAGCCACCTGCTCCAGCAATGGCTGCGGGGGATCGAGATCGCCGCACAGGGCCGGTTTGCCGGCGCGCAGGATACCGGCTTTCTCGAAAGCCACGCTTTCGCGGGTATCGCCCAGCCAGTCCGCATGGTCCAGGCCGATGCTGGTGATCAGCGCCAGGTCGGCGTCGATCAGGTTGACCGCATCCAGGCGCCCGCCAAGGCCGACTTCCAGCACCGCGAAGTCCAGCCCGGCGCGCTCGAACAGCCAGAAGGCGGCCAGCGTGCCCATTTCGAAATAGGTCAGGGAAATCTCGCCACGTGCGGCCTCCACCGCGGAGAAGGCGTCGCACAGTTGCGCATCGCCGGCCTCGATGCCGTCGATCCGCACCCGCTCGTTGTAGCGCAGCAGGTGCGGCGAGCTGTAGACCCCGACCGACAACCCCTGCTCACGCAGCAGTTCGGCGAGCAGGGCGCAGGTGGAGCCCTTGCCGTTGGTCCCGGTAACGGTGACCACGCGTTTCGCCGGCCTTCCCAGGCCGAGCCGGCGCGCTACCTCGCGGGAACGCTCCAGGCCCATGTCGATGGCCGTCGGATGGAGTTGTTCGAGATAGCTCAGCCAATCGGCCAGGGAACGCTGGGTCATGCGGATACGGGGCTCGGCGAATGAGTGAAGGCCGACAGCAGATTGGCCAGGCGCGGCCGCAACTCGGCACGATGCACGATCATGTCGATGGCGCCATGCTCAAGGAGGAACTCGCTACGCTGGAAGCCTTCCGGAAGCTTCTCGCGGACGGTCTGCTCGATCACGCGAGGACCGGCGAAGCCGATCAGCGCCTTGGGTTCGCCGACGATCACGTCGCCGAGCATCGCCAGGCTGGCGGAAACGCCGCCGTAGACCGGGTCGGTCAATACCGAGACGAACGGGATGCCTTCTTCGCGCAGGCGCGCCAGAACCGCCGAGGTCTTGGCCATCTGCATCAGCGAGATCAGCGCTTCCTGCATGCGCGCGCCGCCGGAGGCGGAGAAGCAGATCAGCGGGCAGCGCTTCTCAAGGGCGACGTTGGCTGCGCGAACGAAGCGCTCGCCGACGATGGCGCCCATCGAACCGCCCATGAAGGAGAACTCGAAGGCGCAGGCGACCACCGGCATGCCCTGCAGCTTGCCGCTCATGGCGATCAGCGCGTCCTTCTCGCCGGTGTCCTTCTGTGCCGCGGCGAGGCGATCCTTGTACTTCTTGCTGTCGCGGAATTTCAGGCGGTCCACCGGCTCGAGGTCGGCGCCCAGCTCCTCGCGACCGTCCTCATCGAGGAAGATATCCAGGCGGGTACGCGCGTTGATGCGCATGTGGTGATCGCACTTCGGGCAGACATCCAGGGTCTTTTCCAGCTCCGGACGGTACAGCACGGCTTCGCAGGACGGGCATTTGTGCCACAGGCCTTCCGGTACCGAACTCTTCTGGGACTCGGAACGCATGATGGAAGGGATCAGCTTGTCTACCAGCCAGTTGCTCATGCTCTTTGTTCTCCAGTGCAAGGTCGGGATGGCCGCACCGATCCGGTGACGGCGTCCCTGAGCAAATTCATCTTCGTGACCGCCGGCAGCGGTGGGCCCCACGGCTGCGAAGCGTTTCGCGGCCTGTCCCATCCCCCGCCTGCGCGGTCACCTGGGCGATACCCGGCGAGCGGCTATCGCGAAATATCTGGCCTCCCTATCGGCGGCCGGGCGTTGTCGCGGAAACGGCGACACGCTAGTGGACGGCGGCGGGCCGCCCGTCGTCACATCATGTCTCGTCGCGGCGCCGCGAACGCACCGCGTCCACGAACGCACGGACCCTCGCCGCATCCTTGATTCCCTTGCTCGCCTCGACGCCACCGCTGACGTCCACCGCGTAGGGCTTGACCTGCTCGACTGCCCTGCCGACGTTATCCGGCGTCAGACCGCCGGCCAGCACCAGGGGTTTGCCCAGGTCGGTCGGCACCAGCGACCAGTCGAACGCCGCCCCCGTGCCGCCGGGCACGCCTTCCACATAGGTATCCAGGAGAATCCCGGCAGCTCCCGGATATGCCGCCGCGCGCCCGACGATGTCGTCGCCGGGCTTCATCCGCAGGGCTTTCAGGTAGGGTCGCCGATGTCCCTCGCAGTCCTCGGCGCGTTCGTCGCCATGGAATTGCAGCAGGTCCAGCGGCACCGCATCGAGAATCTCGCCCAGTTCGCAGCGGCTGGCGTTGACGAACAGGCCGACGCTGGTCACGAACGGCGGCAGGGCACGAACGATCTCCCGCGCCCGATGGATATCCACCGCCCGCGGGCTCTTCGCATAGAACACCAGGCCGATGGCATCGGCGCCCGCCGCGGCGGCGGCCAGGGCGTCCTCGACTCGGGTGATACCGCAGATCTTGATGCGAACGGCTGGCAACGACGGAGAATCCTCGGCGAGTGAGCGACGAACCGCCGGACGGCCGGTCCGGCGGGAATTCTCGATGGTAGCAAAAGCCCGATTCGACGTCAGCCGACGATATCGGGCAATCCGGAAAGGAAATGCGGCCCCAGGTAGCGCTCGGGCAACTCGAACTCCCCGGGGTACTCCACCCGCACCAGATAGAGTCCGTAGGGGTGAGCGGTGACCCCACCGGCGCGCCGGTCGCGCGCCTCGAGCACCTCCTTCGCCCATTCGATCGGCCGCTCGCCGGCACCGATGGTCATCAGGACGCCAGCGATGTTGCGCACCATATGGTGAAGGAAAGCGTTACCGCGGATGTCCAGCACGATCAACCGACCATGCTCCAGCAAGCGCACGTGATGCATGGTCTTGACCGGCGACTTGGCCTGGCACTGCACCGCCCGGAACGAGGTGAAGTCATGGGTGCCGACCAGTACCTGGGCCGCCTCGCGCATCCGCCCGATATCCAGCGGCCGATGGTTCCAGGTGACCTCCTCGGCCAGGTGCGCCGGGCGGATCGGATCGTTGTAGATGGCGTAGCGATAGCGCCGGGCCATGGCCGAGAAGCGCGCGTGGAAATGCGCCGGCATCACCCTCGCCCAGGTCACACTGATATCCGCGGGCAGGTTGGCGTTGGTGCCCATCACCCATGCTTTCAACGGGCGCTCCACCGCGGTGTCGAAATGCACCACCTGGCCGCTGGCATGAACGGCAGCGTCGGTACGGCCGGCGCAGATCACCCCGACCGGCTCGGCGGCAACCTTCGACAAGGCGCGCTCCAGCGCTTCCTGCACGGAAGGCACGCCGGCTTCCTGGCGCTGCCAGCCACGATAGCGGGAGCCCTTGTACTCGATGCCGAGGGCGATTCTGGAAACGCCAGCGGCAGCCGATTCGGCTGCCGCTGGCGGAACAACATCGTTCATGAGGGTCGCTTCATTTCCGGATCAGGCCAGGCGCTCCAGCAACTCGCGGGCTTCCGCCTGCTGGCTGTCGTTACCTTCGGCCAGGACTTCGTCGAGGATATCGCGCGCGCCTTCGCTATCGCCCATGTCGATGTAGGCGCGAGCCAGATCCAGCTTGGTCGCCGCTTCGTCGGCACCGGAGAGGAAGTCGAAGTCATCGTCGGCGTCTCCGTCCAGGGCGGAGGCGACCGCTGCATCCTCGGCGGAGAAACTCGGCGTCGCGCTCTTCGGCTCGTCAAGGTTGCTGGCCAACTCGTCCAACTGCGCACTCACCTCGTCCAACTGGGCGGCGAAACTGTCCTCGCCCTTCTCCGGAGCGGCCGGCTCCGTCGGCTCGTCGGCCAGCGACAGGTCGAAGTCGTCCGGCAGGGACAACGCCGGCTCTTCGGCAGCCTCGGTATCGAGGGTGAATTCGTTGTCGGCGGGCGCCGCGGCGGGCACTTCGTCGTTCAGCGAAAGCAGGAAGTCGTCGTCCGAAAGCTTGTCTTCCGGCGCATCGAGATCCAGGGAGAAATCGCCCAGGTCGTCATGCTTGGGTTGGCTCGGAGTCTCTGCCAACTCCGCGAAATCCAGGCCGAAGTCGAGATCGTCGACAGGCTTGTCCGCCGCGGTCGAGGCCGCCAGGTCCAGATCGCTGTCCAGGGTCAGGTCGTCCAGCGCCCCGCTGTCGGACTTGAGGTCGGCCTGCACGTCGTCGCCGCCCAGGTCGTCCAGGCTCAGGTCGAAGGCGTCGTCGAGATCCTGTCCTGCCGCATCCGGCTTGGCCGCGTGACCGCTGTCGTCGAGCGACAGATCGTCGAGGCTGAAGCTATCCAGCTCGTCCTGCGCCAGCTTGGCGCCGGCCAGGCCGGCAACCGCGGCGACCGCGACCATTGCCGGATAGCGCGACTTGAGCTGCTCGACCTGCGGCTGTGCGCCGCCGATTTCGCGCAGCTCGTTTTCCTGGCGAGCGAAACCTTCGCGATCGCCCATCTCGGCATAGACTTCCATCAGCTTGAGGCGCAGGTCGGTGCGCTGCGGCTCGTCGTAGATGGCGTTCTGCAACAGTTCGGCGGCCTGGTTGAAACGCCCGTAGGCGATATAGATGTCGGCCTCGCCCAGCGCATCGGAAGTCTGCGCGGTGGTCTTCTCGACCTGCGGAGCGACGGCTGCGACCTGCGGCTCAGGCTCGTCGAGGGTCAGGTCGTCGAAGCCGTCCTTTCCCAGGTCCAGCGCATCCTCCTGTTCCTCGCCGGTATCCGCGGCGAAAGCCTGGGCTTCTTCCTTCTCTTTCTGCGCATTGCGCCGCGACAGGATCATCAGCAGCACCAGCAACGCCAGCAGTGCGCTACCGCCGATCACCGCCAACCACAGCGGGTTGGCCAGCAGTTCGTCGAGGAAGCTCGGTGCCGGCTGCTCTGCCGCCTGTACCGGAGCGGGCGCCGGAACGGCAGGTGCCGGAGGCTTCTCGGCAGCTGGCGCGGGCGGCGGCGCCACCGGAGGCTGCGCCGGAGCGGCGGGTGCTTCTCCGGCTGGAGCAGGAGTCGGCGCTGCCGCAGCGGGAGTCCCGGGCTGAGCCGGCGCCTGCGCTGCTGCATTGGGCTGGGACGCATCCGGCAGGGCTGCGTTCGGCTGGGCTGCGCCCTGGCCTTCGGCGCCCAACTGCCCTTGCAGCTTGGCCAACTGGGCGTCCTTCAACTGGATCAACTTCTGCAGCTTGTCCAGCTGGCTCTGCAGATCCTGCATGCGGCTCTGCAGTTCTTCGTTCTCGCGGCGAGTGCTATCGAGGCTTTCCTTGGTCACCGCCAGGGTATCGGCGAGCGCCTTGCTGTCGCCCTTCCCGCCCTTGTCGGCACCCTTGCTGGCCTTGCCCTCGCCAGACACCAGGCGCAGGTTGTCCGTGGCGTCGACCTTGGATGGCGCCGACCCGGCGGCATTGCGCTGGGTCGCATCCAACTGCCTGGCGCCAGCGCTGCCCGCGGCCGGATTGCGGCTGCCGCGCCAGCTCTGGTTCTGCGCCTGCACCTGGGACAGCGCCTCGCGCGGCGAGCGCTCCAGCATCTGCTGTTCGGTGGGAATGCGCAGGACCTGGCCGCTCTTCAGCCGGTTGATGTTGCCATCGACGAAGGCGCCCGGATTCAGTTCCTGGAACGCGAGCATCGCCTGGGGTACGGAAACGCGATCGGTACGGTTGCGCTGGGCGATCTCCCAGAGCGTGTCGTTGGAAACGGTGCGATAGGTGTCGCTGCCTGCCGGCGCGGTGGTACGCACCGGAGCCGGAGCCTGCGGGGCTCGCGGGGCGCCGGTCGCGCGCGGCGCGCTGACCGGCGCTTGCGGAGCGCTTGCCGCGGCCTGCGGGGAGTACAGCGGCGGATCCAGCAGGACGGTGTACTCGCGCAGCAGGCGGCCGTTCGGCCAGAGCACCTGGACCAGGAAGTTCAGGTAGGGCTCCTGCACCGGCTTCGACGAGGTCACGCGAATGACGCTCTTGCCGTTGGGCTTCACCACCGGCGTGAACTTCAGGTCGGTGAGGTAGTACAGGCGATCGACGCCCGCCTTGCTGAACTCTTCCGGCGACGCCAGGCTCGGGATCACCTCGCCCGAACCCAGGTCACGAACTTCGAGCAGCTCGATCTCGGCATCCAACGGTTGGTTCAACGCCGACTTCAGGGTGATTTCCCCCAGTCCCAATCCATGCGCCATGCCGGAAGTCAGGACCGAGGCCGCCGCGATTGCCCGAACCAGTGTACGAAGCCGAACCATAGTGTAATCCCTTGGTTTTAATATCTTTTCTCGTTTCACGAGAGGGAGTGCGTCGGTGCTTGCTGTCCGCTCGCCCAGCCATGCATGGACGGACGCTCCCCGGCAGCAGCGGATCGAACCAGTATTAACAAGCTCGAATAATTCTACAAATCTGTGGGTAAGTATCTTTTACAGATAGTGTTTTATCAACAACTCACCCAGGAGCACGGCATTCAGCGCGGCACCTTTTCGCACATTATCAGACACAATCCACAAATTGACCTGACAGGGATCAGCCTGCCCCGCCCTCACCCGGCCGACATAGGTCTCGTCCTGGCCGAGGGCATCGCCGACCACCGTCGGATAATCGCCCTCGCCGACCCATTCGATACCTTTCGTCGCATCGAGGACCCGCGTCACCGCGGCCAGGTCCACCGGTTCCGCGCACTGCAGGGTCACGCTGAGGCTATCGCCGAAGAATACCGGCGCCTGGATGCAGGTAACGTTCAACGGTCCGATACGCTCGCCAAGCAAGGCCTGCACCTCCGCGAAGATGCGCCGCTCGATCGCGCTGTGTCCCTCGGCATCCACCGCTCCGACCTGCGCGAGCAGGTTGAAGGCGATCTGGCGGTCGAAGAGACGCGGCTCCAGGGGGCGCGCATTGAGCAGTTCGGCGGTCTGCCGGGCGAGTTCCTTGACCCCTTCGCGCCCCAGGCTGGAGACGGAGAGGCAGGCTGTCAGGTTCAGTTGCCGGCAATCCAGCGTGGCCAGGAGTGGCGCCAGCACTTCGCACAGTTCGGCGGCTACGGCGCAAGGACTGGACAAAAGGAACGGCGCCGCTTGCGAGGCCAGGCGTTCGGCATTCACCGAAACCATGACCGGCGGTGCGACGCTCGGTTCCAGGGCGCCGCTCAGGTCGATCACCGAACAACCCGCCGCGCGGGCGCGCTCGGCATGGGCACGCGACACCTCGGCTGCCGCGGCGAAGAAGGCCAGGCCGACACTGGAAAAATCGAAGCTATCGACATCGCCGACGCGCAGGCTGCTTTCGGCGAAACCCATGCGCTGCCCGGCCGACTCGGCGCTGGCCAGCAGGTGCAGACGATGAAGCGGGAAGTCGCGTTCGTCGAGGAGACCGACCAGAGCCTCGCCAACCGATCCGGTGGCGCCTACGACTGCGACATTGAGGGGCTGGGACATGGGAAAAGCCTCGGCGGTCTGCGAAATAGGCGTGGCACTTTACTTGCCCACCTTCGCCCAGGCAATCGAGGCGCCGCCCATTGCGGACGGCGCCGGATCGATCAGCGCTCCAGCAGGATGCGCAACATGCGCCGCAGCGGCTCGGCAGCGCCCCACAGCAACTGGTCGCCGACGGTGAAGGCGCCGAGATACTGGGAGCCCATGTTCAACTTGCGCAGGCGCCCGACCGGAACGCTCAGGGTGCCGGTGACGGCGGCCGGGGTCAGCTCGCGCACGCTTACCTCGCGGTGGTTCGGCACCAGCTTGACCCAGGGATTGTGCTGGCTGATCAGGCCCTCGATGTCGGTCAGCGGCACATCCTTGTTCAACTTGATGGTCAGCGCCTGGCTGTGGCAACGCATGGCGCCGACGCGCACGCAGATACCGTCGACCGGGATCGGGTTCTTGAAGCGGGCGAGGATCTTGTTGGTCTCCGCCTGGGCCTTCCACTCTTCGCGGCTCTGCCCGTTGGGCAGTTCCTTGTCGATCCAGGGGATCAGGCTGCCGCCCAGCGGCGCGCCGAAATGCTCGGTGGGGAAGGCTTCGCTGCGCAGGGTCTCCGCCACCTTGCGGTCGATGTCGAGGATCGCGCTGGCCGGGTTGGCCAGGTCATCCGCCACCGATGCATGGGCGGCGCCCATCTGCTTGAGCAGTTCACGCATGTTCTGCGCGCCGGCGCCGGAGGCGGCCTGGTAGGTCATGGCACTCATCCACTCGACCAGGCCGGCGTCGAACAGCCCGCCCAGGGCCATCAGCATCAGGCTGACGGTGCAGTTGCCGCCGATGTAGTTGCGGGTGCCGGCGTCCAGGGCCTGGTCGATGACCTTGCGGTTGACCGGGTCGAGGACGATCACCGCGTCGTCTTCCATGCGCAGGCTGGAGGCGGCATCGATCCAGTAGCCCTGCCAGCCGGCCTCGCGCAGCTTGGGGAATACTTCGCTGGTGTAGTCGCCGCCCTGGCAGGTCAGGATCACGTCGAGGGTCTTCAGCTCGTCGATGCTGTAGGCGTCCTTCAGCGGAGCGATGTCCTTGCCCACTTCCGGGCCCTGGCCACCGACGTTCGACGTGGTGAAGAACACCGGCTCGATCAGGTCGAAGTCCCGCTCTTCCAGCATCCGCTGCATGAGTACGGAACCCACCATCCCGCGCCAACCGATCAGACCTACACGCTTCATCGCAACTACACCTATATGAGAGAAGTGAGCTGGCCGGCAGCCATCATGGCGCCGGCCAAGCCCGTCAGATTACAGATTCTTGAGTGCCGCGACTACGGCATCGCCCATTTCCCGGGTGCCGACCTTGCGGCAGCCTTCGGACCAGATGTCGCCGGTGCGCAGCCCCTGGTCGAGGACCTTGCTCACCGCCTGCTCGATGGCGTCGGCGGCGGTCGCCTGGCTGAAGCTGTAGCGCAACATCATCGAGACCGAGAGGATGGTCGCCAACGGGTTGGCGATGCCCTGACCGGCGATGTCCGGGGCGGAACCGTGGCAGGGTTCGTACATGCCCTTGTTGTTCGCGTCGAGCGAGGCAGAAGGCAGCATGCCGATGGAACCGGTCAGCATGGAAGCCTCATCCGACAGGATGTCGCCGAACATGTTGTCGGTGACCATCACGTCGAACTGCTTGGGCGCGCGCACCAGTTGCATGGCGGCGTTATCCACGTACATATGGGAAAGCTCGACGTCCGGGTAGTCCTTCGCCACCTCTTCCACCACTTCCCGCCACAGTTGGCTGGAGGCGAGAACGTTGGCCTTGTCCACCGAGCAGAGCCTGTTGTTGCGTACGCGGGCCATGTCGAAACCGACGCGGGCGATACGACGGATTTCGCTCTCGCTGTACGGCAGGGTGTCGTAGGCCTGGCGCTCGCCGTTCTCCAGCACGCGCTGCTCGCGGGGCTGGCCGAAGTAGATGCCGCCGGTCAGTTCGCGGACGATGAGGATGTCCAGCCCGGCGACCACTTCCGGCTTCAGGCTGGAGGCCGCGGCCAGTTGCGGATAGAGGATGGCCGGACGCAGGTTGGCGAACAGGCCCAGTTGCGAGCGAATCTTCAGCAGACCGCGCTCGGGACGGATATCGCGTTCGATCCTGTCCCATTTCGGCCCCCCTACCGCGCCCAGCAGCACCGCATCGGCCTGGCGCGCGCGCTGCAGGGTCTGGTCGGCCAGCGGCACGCCGTGCTTGTCGATGGCCGCGCCACCGATGACGTCCTCGGCCAGTTCGAAGCCGAGCTGGAACCTGTCGTTGGCCAGTTCCAGCACCTTGACCGCTTCCGCCATGATTTCCGGGCCGATACCGTCACCGGGGAGAACCAGGATCTGCTTGCTCATAACACCCTCTTGTCCTTCATTCATTGAACGGCGGGCATGCGCCGCCGCGATCGAACCGTCACTCCCGACGCAGCCACAGCACCAGCACGTCGGTGCTGAACGAGCCGTCGTCGGCAATCTCGAAATACTCCCTGACTTCCTCGCCCACCGCCAGCTGCAGGCTGCGGATCGCCTGGCGGAACACCTCCGGCGTACGCATCCGCTCGACCCACGACTGGAACTCCAGGCGCAGGCGCTGGCGCCGGCTTCCGGTGACCAGCAACCCCGCCTCGCCGCTCAGGCGCGCCCACTCGGCCGGCGAGTAGTTGCGCACATGGCTGGTGTCGCGGAGCATCTCGACGGTCTGCAGGAAGGTATCCGGCAAGGCCTGCCCGGGCGCCGCCACGTCGACGAAGATCGCCACCCCGCCGGGCTTGAGCACCCGCCGCACCTCGCGCAGGGCCAGGCCGACGTCGCGCCAGTGATGGGTGGAATAGCGACTGAAGACGAAATCGAACTCGCCGTCGGCGAAGGGCAGGCTCTCCGCCTTGCCCTGTTCGGTACGGATGTTCGCCATGCCCCGTTCCGCGGCGCTCTGCGCCACCACGGCGAGCATCTCGGCGGAAAGATCGTAGGCCACCACCTCCCCTGCCAGGGCGGCGACCTGGAAGCTCACGTGGCCGGCGCCGCAGCCCAGGTCGAGGACCCGCGCTTCCGGGCGCCCGGCCAGGGCGTCGCGCAGCAAGGCGAATTCCTCGCCCTGGGCATGCACGGCGCTGCTCAGGTAGGCCGAAGCCTGGGCGCCGAACTGGCGCTGGACAACGTCATCGTGGTCGCTCATGAACCTACTCCGGGAGAAAAACCGGGCGCACCCTACCCAGGATGCGCCCGGCAAGGGGACTCGCGTGGCGCTCAGCGGAACAGCCAGGGCTGCTGCTGGCGGTAGCCGTCCTCGAAGGCACGGATCGTATCGGCGTCCTGCAGCGTCAGGCCGATGTCGTCGAGGCCGTTGAGCAGGCAATGCTTGCGGAACGGGTCGACCTCGAAACCCAGCACCTTGCCATCAGGACGGGTAACGGTCTGCGCCGCCAGGTCGATGGACAACTGGTAGCCTTCGTTCGCCTCGACCTGGCGGAACAGTTCGTCCACCTCGGCCTCGGGCAGGATGATCGGCAGCAAGCCGTTCTTGAAACTGTTGTTGAAGAAGATGTCGGCATAGCTCGGTGCGATCACCGTGCGGAAACCGTACTCGTCCAGCGCCCAGGGCGCGTGCTCGCGGGACGAGCCGCAGCCGAAGTTCTCCCGCGCCAGCAGTACGCTGGCGCCCTGGTAGCGCGGCTGGTTGAGGACGAAGTCCGGGTTCAGCGGACGCTTCGAGTTGTCCTGTCCCGGCTGCCCGACATCCAGGTAGCGCCATTCGTCGAACAGGTTGGGGCCGAAGCCGGTGCGCTTGATCGACTTGAGGAATTGCTTGGGAATGATCTGATCGGTATCGACGTTGGCGCGATCCAGCGGAGCGACGAGACCGGTCGTCTGGGTATAGGGTTTCATCTCGGTTCTCCTCAGGCGAGCAATTCGCGGACATCGATGAAGCGGCCGTTGACGGCCGCGGCGGCGGCCATCGCCGGGCTGACCAGGTGGGTACGGCCACCGGCGCCCTGACGGCCCTCGAAGTTGCGGTTGGAGGTCGAGGCGCAGTGTTCGCCGCTCTCCAGCCGGTCCGGGTTCATCGCCAGGCACATGGAACAGCCCGGCTCGCGCCATTCGAAGCCGGCCTCGATGAAGATCCGGTCCAGGCCTTCCTTCTCGGCCTGCTCCTTGACCAACCCGGAACCCGGCACCACCAGCGCCTGCTTGATGGTCGCGGCGACCTTGCGGCCCCTGGCCACTTCGGCGGCAGCGCGCAGGTCCTCGATCCGCGAGTTGGTGCAGGAACCGATGAATACCCGGTCCAGCTGGATGTCGGTGATCGCCTGGTTCGGCCGCAGGCCCATGTACTTCAAGGCGCGCTCGATCGAACCGCGCTTGATCGGGTCGCTCTCGCGGGCCGGGTCCGGCACGTTCTGGTCCACGGCCAGGACCATTTCCGGCGACGTGCCCCAGCTGACCTGCGGCTTGATCTGCGCGGCGTCCAGCTCGACCACGGTATCGAAGCGGGCATCGGCGTCCGACACCAGCCCCTGCCAGCAGGCGACGGCCTGGTCCCATTGCTCGGCGCTCGGCGCGAAGGGCCGGCCCTTCACGTAGTCGATGGTCTTCTGGTCGACGGCGACCAGGCCGACGCGGGCGCCCGCCTCGATCGACATGTTGCAGATGGTCATCCGCCCTTCGATGGACAGGTCGCGGATGGCGCTGCCGGCGAACTCGATGGCGTGGCCGTTGCCGCCGGCGGTGCCGATCCTGCCGATCACCGCGAGGACGATATCCTTCGCCGTGACGCCGGCCGGCAGCCTGCCTTCGACCTTGACCAGCATGTTCTTCATCTTCTTCGCCACCAGGCACTGGGTCGCCAGCACATGCTCGACCTCGGAAGTGCCGATGCCGTGGGCCAGCGCGCCGAAGGCGCCGTGGGTGGAAGTGTGCGAGTCGCCGCAGACCACGGTCATCCCCGGGAGGGTCGCGCCCTGCTCCGGACCGACCACATGGACGATGCCCTGGCGCACGTCGTTCATCTTGAATTCGGTGATGCCGAAGTCGTCGCAGTTCTCGTCGAGGGTCTGCACCTGCAGGCGCGAGACCTCGTCGGCGATGGCGGCGATGCCGCCCTTGCGCTCGGTGCGGGTGGTCGGCACGTTGTGGTCCGGGGTGGCGATGTTGGCGTCGATCCGCCACGGCTTGCGCCCGGTCAGGCGAAGACCCTCGAAGGCCTGCGGCGAGGTCACTTCGTGCAGGATATGGCGGTCGATGTAGATCAGCGCCGAACCGTCGTCGCGCTGCTTGACCAGGTGCATGTCCCAGAGTTTGTCGTAGAGGGTCTTGCCGGCCATCGGGATTTCCTCATCAGCTCATTTCTATGCCCACAGGGCTTGTGAGGATGATCCTATGGCTTGTCTACGAATAACTCAAATTCATATTTTTCATCCAAAGCATTCCCAACAGGAATCCATTGGCGCTAAGCTCCGGGCAGCCGAAACCAGCGGAGGCCCGCAATGGACCTGAACAGCCTCAACACCTTCATCGCCATTGCCGAGACCGGCAGCTTCTCCGAAGCCGGCGAGCGCCTGCACCTGACCCAACCGGCGGTGAGCAAGCGCATCGCCGCCCTCGAACAGCAGCTCAATGCCCGGCTGTTCGACCGGGTCGGCCGCGAGGTCAACCTCACCGAGGCCGGCCGCGCCCTGCTGCCGCGCGCCTACCAGTTGCTCAACGTGCTCGACGACACCCGCCGGGCGCTGAACAACCTCACCGGCGAGGTCAGCGGCCGGCTGGTCCTGGCCACCAGCCACCACATCGGCCTGCATCGCCTGCCGCCGCTGCTGCGCGCCTTCACCCGGGCGCATCCGCAGGTGGCGCTGGATATCCAGTTCCTGGATTCGGAAGTGGCCTACGAGGAGATCCTTCATGGTCGTGCGGAACTGGCGGTGATCACCCTGGCCCCGGAAACCGCCGAACCGGTGCGCGCAGTCCCGGTATGGGACGACCCGCTGGACTTCGTCGCCGCCCCGGAGCACCCGCTGGCCCGACAGGGCACGGTGTTCCTCGCCGACGTCGCCAAGCACCCCGCGGTATTCCCCGGCGGCAACACCTTCACCCACCACATCGTGCGGCGCATGTTCGAAGCCGAAGGGCTGACGCCGAACATCGCCATGAGCACCAACTACCTGGAGACCATCAAGATGATGGTCTCCATCGGCCTGGCCTGGAGCGTGCTGCCGCGGACCATGCTCGACGACCAGGTGGTGCGCCTGCCGCTACAGGACATCCAGCTCAGCCGCCAGCTCGGCTACATCCTGCACACCGAGCGGACCCTGTCGAACGCCGCGCGCGCCTTCATGCGCCTGCTCGACGAACAGGCATTCGGCAACGGCACTCCAGCGGCCTGAAGCGATTCAGGTCGGACGCCACGGGTAGGCCCTTCCCTCTTCGCCGTCCGCGGCCAGCGCTCACCCGACCTGCATGCCAATGCCCTCGCGACTCAGCCCTCGCCGACCCACGCCTGCACCTCGACCTCCACGTCGACCCCCAGCGCCAGCCCGGCGGTCACCGTCGAGCGTACCGGCAAGGCCCCCTGCACATGACGCTGGTAGACCTCGTTGAAACCGGCGAAGTGGGCCATGTCCGACAGCCAGACGGTGACCTTCACCAGTTGGTCGAAACGCGCGCCACAGCTCTCCAGGGTCTCGCCGATGCGTGCCATCACCGCTTCGGTCTGGGTCTGGATATCGCCACGTACCACCTCGCCGGTCGGACTCATCGGCACCTGTCCGGAAAGAAACAGGAAGCCGCCGGCCCACACCGCGCGGGAAAAGGGAAACGGCAGGCTGCTGGGGTAACGCTGGATGTCATCGCTCATCTGGATTGCCTCCTGTTACTGAAGCGCTAGGAAGAAAAGCTTTCGGCCGCGGAATCGGCGTATTCATGTAGCACTGCGATCAACCCTGGCTCATATCGACGCGCTCCGCCAGAAAGTCCAGGAACGCCCGCACGCGCAGCGGCAGATAGCCGCCCTGGCCGACGTAGACGGCGTGGACTTCCTCCAGGTCGCCCGGGTTGTATGCCTCGAGCACGGGAATCAGGCGACCGGCGGCTATGTCCTCGCGCACCTGGAACGCGGCCAGCCGCGCCAGGCCCAGGCCGGCCACGGCCAGACGGCGCAGCGCCTCGCCATCGCTGGCCTGGGCGTTGCCCGACAACGGCACCACGAGTTCCTCGCCGGCGTCCCGCAGCGGCCAGCCGGAGCGCGTTCGCACATAGTTGGCGCCGAGGCGGTTGTGCCCCAGCAGCGCCTGCGGCGTGGCCGGCATGCCATGCCGGGCCAGGTAGGCCGGCGCACCGACGATCAGCATGCGCGTGCTCCCCAGCTTGCGCGCCACCAGGCTCGAGCTTTTCAGCGGCCCCGCGCGCACGGCCACGTCGGTGCGCTGCTCGAGGATGTCGACGACCTCATCGGTCAGCACGATATCCAGCGTCACCTCGGGATGCTGCGCGAGGAACTCGGGCACCAGCGGCAGCAGGAAATGATGTCCGAAAGGCACGTTGGCGTTGACTCGCAAGCGCCCGCGCGGCGCCGCGTTTTCGCTCGCACACCGCTCGGCTTCCTCCAGGTCGGCCAGGATACGCACCCCGCGCTCGTAGAACGTGCATCCCTCGGGCGTCAGTTGCAATTGACGGGTGGAGCGGTTCAGCAAGCGGGTTCCCAGGCGCTGTTCGAGCCGGGTGATCAGCTTGCTGACTGCCGAGGGCGTCATGCCGCAACGTCGAGCGGCGGCGGAAAAGCCCCCCGACTCGACGACCCGGGCAAACACCTCCAGTTCGCCGGAACGGTTGACTTCAAGCCGGGCCATGGCGCCCTGCCTGATGATTTCGCTTCATAAATGATGTTCCCCGCTACGGTCTATTTCCCTTAAATCTTTGAATTCATCATCAGCTACAGGATAACCACTGAATTCAACGACATGAAACGACCCATCGAAAGACTTCCCGCCGCGACCTCCAGCGCAACCCGGGCCTTCGCGCTCGCGACGAGCCTGTTGTACGCCTGCGCCGCGCCGGCCGCTTCCTGGACCGCCAGCTGGCAGGCCAGCCCGCAGCCGGTCTGGGCTGAGGACTTCCTGTTTCCCAGCAACGTGCCGGCCGAACTGCACGACCAGACGGTGCGGCAACTGGCGCGAATCAGCCTGGGAGGAACACGCGTGCGCATCGTCCTGGCAAATACCTATGGAAAGCGCCCGATCCGGATCGGCCGGGCCACCCTGGCCAAACCCGGTTCCGAGCGCGCCGCGGTCGCCACCGGCAGCCTGCATGACGTGACCTTTGGCGGACGCCGGACGGCGACCATCGCGCCCGGCGCCACGCTACTCAGCGATCCGGTGGCGATGCCGGTGGCCGCGCTCTCGCAGGTGCTGGTGAGTCTCTACCTGCCGGCCGCCACGCCCATGGAAACCTTCCACTGGGACGGCCGCCAGACGGGCTGGATCGTCGCCGGCGAGCAGACCCAAAGCCACGCATTGCAGCTGGACGCGGCGGACAGCCAGAGCACCAGCGCGCGCCTGCTGTTGACAGGTATCCTGGTCGAAACCGAAACGGCAACGCGGACGCTGGTGACGCTCGGCGACTCGATCACCGACGGAGCCAGCGCCAGCCTCGACCGGAACAGCCGTTGGCCGGACTTCCTCGCCGAACGCCTGGCCCCGCATGGCGTCGCCGTGGTCAATGCGGGGATTTCCGGCGCCCGTCTGCTGAGCGACGGCATGGGCGCGAGCGCGCTGGCACGTCTGGACCGCGACGTACTGGCCCAGCCAGGCGCAAGCAGCATGGTGGTGATGCTCGGCATCAACGACATTGCCTGGCCCGGTACCGCTTTCGCCCGGAATGCCGCACCGCCCACCCTGGAAGCGCTGATCGCCGGCTACCGGCAATTGATCGAACGGGCGCACAACCGGGGTATCCGGGTCGTCGGCGCGACCCTCACGCCGTTCGAGGGCGCACTGCCCGGCACGCCGTTGAGCGATTATTACCATCCCGCCAAGGAAGCCCTGCGCAGGCAGGTTAACGAGTGGATCCGTCATGCCGGCGCCTTCGATGCGGTGATCGACTTCGACGCGGCATTGCGCGATCCGGAGCAGCCGTCGCGGCTCGCCGCGCGCTACGACTCCGGCGACCATCTGCACCCCAGCGACGAAGGCAACCGGGCGATGGCGGCCGCCGTCGACCTCGACGTCCTGCTGGACGAGGTGCCCGACGGCCTACCGGCGGAGCCCCGGGCCGATAGCGCAACGAAATGAAAAAAGGCGCCCGAAGGCGCCTTTTTTCGATCACCGCTGACGGTTACTGGTTGTCCAGTGCCGGGCGCTGGCCATTGATGGCGATACGCTTCGGCTTGGCTTCTTCCGGAACCAGCCGCACCAGGTCGATGTTCAGCAGGCCGTTGGCCAGCGAAGCCGCCTTGACCTCGATATGATCGGCGAGGCGGAACGACAGCTTGAAGGCGCGCTGGGCGATGCCCTGGTGCAGGTAGGTCACGTTGTCCGTGGACTTCTCGCGCTTGCCGCCACTGACGGTCAGCACGCCGCGCTCGACCTGCAGGTCCAGGTCTTCTTCCTGGAAGCCGGCGGCGGCGATGACGATGCGATACTCGTCGTCACCGTGCTTTTCGACGTTGTAGGGCGGGTAGGTACTCCCGGCCTCATTGCGCAGGGCCGACTCGAACAGATCGTTGAAGCGATCGAAGCCTACGGAATGACGGAACAGCGGGGCGAGGGAAAAAGCGTTGCTCATTGCGAATCTCCTGAATTATCAGCAAGTACTCTGGTGCGGAACCCGTCTTCGGCATCCCGCACGAACTAGATAGGGATCATCGGAAGTATTTCAAGAGCCTTGAGAACGACCGTTCGTCGTGCTCAGATCGAAACTCATCCTTTCGAGAACCGTCGCTATGGAACGCGCAATCCCGACCTTCCCCTGCCGCGATCTGGACAGCGCCAGCGCCTTCTACCAGTCCCTCGGCTTCCACCTTGGCGCTCGCTATCCGACCTACGCCATCCTCCAGCGCGGCGCCCTGGAGCTGCACCTGTCGCTGTTCGAAGCGCTCGAACCGAAGACCAATTGCAGCGCTGCCTACCTGCGCCTGGAGGACGCCCAGGCGCTGCATCGCCAGGCCGCGGCCCTCGGCCTGGGCGGCCAGGGGATTCCACGCATCACGGCCCTGGAAGACCAGCCCTGGGGTATGCGCGAATTCGCCCTGGTCGATCCCGACGGCAACCTGCTGCGGGTCGGCCAGGAGCTCGATGCGACGCCAGAGCAACACCGGGTTCGCCTGGCCAGCGCCGACGACGTCCCCGCGGTGGCCGCGCTCTGGCAAGCCAATGTCCGCGAAGCCGGGGAAACCCTGGATGCCGGCGACCAGCAGGCGATCCAGGCACTGCTCCTGGCCGCCTCGCGCAACCGCTTGCTCTGGCTGGCGGAGGCCCAGCAGCATCCCCGCGGTTTCGTCCTCGCCCACCTGTGGCAGATCGAGGACGGTCAGGCACGGGTGGGAGAGATCGCAGAGCTCTACGTACTGCCGCAGGCCCGCCGCCAGGGCCTGGCCCGGGAACTGGTGGGCAGTGCCGAGGAGGCCCTGCGCTCGCGCGGCGCCGGCCTGATCCGCGCGCAATCGGCCCTTGACGCGCCGCTGTCCAACCTGTTCTGGCAGGGCCTGGGCTGGGACGCCGACTACCTGACCTTCACTCGCTACTGACCTGGGGAGCATCATCATGCGCAACGTCATGCTGATCACCGGAGCCAGCCGCGGCATCGGCGCCGCCACCGCTCTGCTCGCCGCCGAGCGCGGCTATGCGGTCGTCCTCAACTATCTGCGCAACCGCGAGGCCGCCGAAGCGCTGCGCCAGCGCATCGAGCGCCAGGGCGGCGAAGCCCTGGCGGTGGCGGCCGACGTAGCCGAGGAAGGCGATGTCGAGCGGCTGTTCGCCGCCATCGACGAACGTTTCGGCCGCCTCGACGTGCTGGTCAATAACGCCGGCATGCTGGAAGCGCAGACGCGCCTGGAAAACATCGACGCGGCGCGCCTGCACAGGGTATTCGCGACCAACGTGACCGGCAGCTTCCTCTGCGCCCGCGAGGCAGTGAAGCGCCTGTCAACCCGCCACGGCGGGCGCGGCGGCAGCATCGTCAACGTATCCTCGATGGCCTCGCGGCTGGGATCGCCCAACGAATACATCGACTATGCCGCCGCCAAGGGCGCCATCGACAGCATGACCATCGGGCTGGCCAGGGAAGTGGCGGCGGAGGGTATCCGGGTCAACGCGGTGCGGCCCGGACTGATCGATACCGAGATCCACGCCAGCGGCGGCGAGCCCGGCCGTATCGAACGCCTGAAGGGCGGCATACCGCTAGGACGCGGCGGCACGGCGGAGGAAGTCGCGCGGGCGATTCTCTGGCTGGCGTCGGACGAAGCCAGCTACAGCACCGGCACCTTCATCGATGTCAGCGGCGGCCGCTAGGCCTGCTACGCAAGCTAGGCCGCCTGGCTGAACGACACCTGCAACAGCCGGTCGATGGTTTCGCAATCGCTTTCCCGGCGAATCCGCGCGAACAGCTCGACGGCTTCGGGATAGGTGCGCGTGAGCATGCCCAGCCACTGCTTGAGACGCCCCGGGGCATAGCGCGGGGCGAGCTTGCGCCGGGCCTGTAGCCAGAAGTCGCGCAGCAGCGGCAACAGCTCGCTCCAGGGCATCTCGCGGATTTCGCCGCCATCGCGCCAGGCGGCGATCTGCCGAGCCAGGCCAGGACGCGAGACCAGGCCGCGACCGAGCATGATGTCCTCCACCCCGCTGACCTCGCGACAACGCAGGTAGTCGTCGAGCGTCCACACTTCGCCGTTGGCGAACACCGGCACGCGCACCGCCTCGGCCACCCGCGCCACCCATTCCCAGTGCGCCGGCGGCCTGTAGCCATCGACCTTGGTCCGGGCATGCACCACTACATGGGCCGAGCCGCCGTCGGCCAGGGCCCGCGCACAATCCAGGGCGCCGTCGGGACTGTCGTAGCCCAGGCGCATCTTCGAGGTCACAGCAATCTCGCTCGGCACCGCGCGACGCACGGCGGCGACGATGTCGTGCATCAGCTCCGGCTCCTTGAGCAATACCGCGCCGCCGCGCGAGCGGTTCACGGTCTTGGCCGGACAACCGAAGTTCAGGTCGATCACCGGGGCACCCAGCTCACAGGCGAACGCGGCGTTATCCGCCAGGCACGCAGGATCGGAGCCGAGCAACTGCACACGCATCGGCGTCCCGGCGCAGGTCCGGCTGCCGTCGCGCAGCTCCGGCGCCAGCTTGTGGAAAGCCGTGGCCGGCAGCAGGCGATCGGTGATGCGGATGAATTCGGTGACGCACCAATCGATGCCGCCGACGCGGGTCAGCACGTCGCGGAGGATTTCATCCACCAGACCTTCCATCGGCGCCAGGGCGATTTGCACGAACCACTACCTCGAAAATGACAGGCGGCGGATTCTAGAGAATCCGCCGCCCGGAACAAAGTGCGAATGCCTGCCGGCCGACGCGCGACGGGTCAGGCCCCGGCGAGCAGAGCCTGGCCGTAGCCGTCGATGAACTCCGCCGGCATCCGCTTCGGCTTGCCGCTGGACAGTTCGATGCAGACGAAGGTGGTCTGCGCCCGCAGCAGCGTGGCACCATCCGCCGGGCGTACCAACTGGAAGCGCCGGTTCATCCGCAGGCGCTGGTCGGACTCGACGATCCAGGTCGCCAGTTGCAGTTCGTCGCCCTCGTAGGCCGCGGCCAGGTAGTCGATCTCGTGGCGCAGCACCGCCATCGCCCGGTCCAGCCGGCGGTACTCGGCCAGGTCCAGGCCCAGCCGCTGCGAGTGGCGCCAGGCGCAGCGCTCCAACCAACTGACGTAGACGGCGTTGTTCGCGTGGCCGAGCCCGTCGATGTCCTCGGTGAGGACCCTGAGGTCGATCACGAACGGATCGGCGTAGTCCCAATTCATCAATGCTGCTCCAGGCTGCCGGCCAGTTCGCGCGCTTCCCTGGCCAGTTGTGTGATCTGATCCCAGGCCCGCGCCCGGATCAAGCTCGGCGGCGCCAGCCAGGTGCCGCCGACACAGGCGACATTGGGCAGGCGGAGGAAATTCAGCAGGTTGTCCAGGTTGACCCCGCCGGTCGGGCAGAAGCGGATGCCGGTGAACGGCCCCTTCAGGCTTTTCAGCATTTTCACGCTGGCAGTGCCATCGGCCGGGAACAGCTTCAGCGAGCGATAACCGTACTCCAGCGCCAGCAACACTTCCGAAGGCGTCATCACCCCGGGCAGGTATGGCAGGCCGGCATCCTCCGCGGCGGCGGCAAGGCGCGGCGTGCATCCGGGGCTGACGGCGAACTGTGCGCCTGCGTCGCGCGCCTCGAGAAACTGCTCGGTGTGGATCAGGGTACCCGCCCCCAGCAGGACCTCGGGCACCTCGCGATGGATGGCGGCGATCGCGTCCAGCGCCTGCGGCGTGCGCAGCGTCAGTTCCAGCACCGTGACGCCGCCCGCATACAACGCGCGCGCCAGGTCGGGCGCCAGCGCCACGTCCTCGATCACCAGCACCGGCAATACCGGGCTGGCCTGCTGCAGGACCCGATCCAGCGGCAATGTCATGGGCACTCCTCGATTCGAAACGGTTCGCCCCGCCGGATCGCTCCGCGCGGGCCACAGCGCTTTTTACCGAAGAACCGAGGTCAGGACAACGACAACCCCTCTGCTACGCGCCTCAGGAAGCGCTCGCCGTCTTTTCCACGCGCCGGCAAGCGCGCATCGCCGGGCGCTCCTCGAGCAGCGCCAGCAGCGACTCGCTCAGCCTGCGCTCGCCGAGCAGTCGGTGGTGGCCGCCGCCCGGCAGACGCAGCAAGCGACTGGCCGGCCAGGCGGCATGGATGCGCTCGGCATTTTCCAACGCTACGCGCGTGTCGTCGTCGGCATGCACCACCAGCCCGGGCATTTCCAGACGGTAGCGCGCCACATCCAGGCACGCCGCGGATATGCCAGCCTGACGCTCGACCAGGCGGATGAAATGCGAGCGAGCCAGGGCCGGCAAACCGACGAAACGAGCGAACAGGCGCAACTGTTCGAGAATCCGCGACGGCGCCGAGACCGTCACCAGCGCTTCGCTGCGCAGCCCCATCTGGGCCGCCAGCAACGCCGCCGCGCCACCCAGGGAATGACCGACCACCGCACGCAGCGGCGGCAACTCGCCAGCGGCCTCCAGCAAGGCATGGGCGAACAGCACCACGTTCGCCTCCCTGCCCGGCGAGCGGCCATGGGCCGGCGCATCGAGGGCATACACCGAATAACCCGCGCCGACCAGTTGCTCGATCAGATGGGCGAACTGTGTCGGCCTGCCGGCCCAGCCATGCAGCAGCAGGACTGCCGGCCCCTCGCCCCAGCGCAACACCGACAGCCCGAAGCGCAGAGTGACGCGCTCCGAACTGGCCAGCAGCGGCAGCTCCCAATCCTTCGGCGGCCACTCGCCAGGCACCATGAACGTCCGACGCATACGCTCGGCCGTCCAACGCGGCGCGATGCGGCCGATCGTCCCGTTGAAACCGCGAATCCAGGTCAGGCTGCTCATCTCGCACCTCCTCAGTTCACCGCCTGCTTGGCGGCACGCAGAACCCGGTCGGACAGCTCCCCCGGCCCCAATGCCCGGGCCAGCGCCAAACCGCCAATCATCAGCACCAGGTCGGCCAGGGCGACGTCGGTTTCCTCGGGACTTTCCGCCAGGCTGGCGACCATGATCTCGACATGTCTGCTCAAGACCTCGCGAAACCCCTCCGGCAGGCGCGCCACCTCGGCTAGGGTCGCCGGCAGCGGACAACCGGCGTCGACCTGTGCGTCCCGATGCTTGCGCGACAGGTAGAAGGCGGCCGCCAAGGCACGACGCTCCTTTCCCGACAATCCGGGATCGAGTTCGCCGAGCAGTTCGCGGCGCTTGCCGAGCAATTGCTCGAACGCCTCGAGCATCAGCGCATCCTTGCTCTGGAAGTGGGCATAGAAGCCGCCGACGGTGAGCCCCGCCGCGCCCATCACTTCCCCGACGCTAGGTTCGACGGCGCCCCGCTCGAGCAGGGCCTGGGTGGCGGCACCGAGGATGCGGGCACGGGTCTGGGTTTTCTTGTCGCTCATGACGATCTCCGAAAATATTATGGATGAAATATTATATGCATAATAAAAATCGGCAAGCGTACGGCCGGGCCGTCTGTCAGGAAATTCGAAAAGGGAAAAAACAAAAGGGCCATTCCAATTCGGAATGGCCCTATAGAGCCCCGCAGAGCGGGAAAAAGTGGCGTCCCCTAGGGGACTCGAACCCCTGTTACCGCCGTGAAAGGGCGGTGTCCTAGGCCACTAGACGAAGGGGACAATGAAACCTTCGAAAAGTAAGGCCAGCGATGCTGGCCTTGGAATGTGGTGGAGCTAGACGGGATCGAACCGTCGACCTCTTGCATGCCATGCAAGCGCTCTCCCAGCTGAGCTATAGCCCCGAATTCGCCATCAGGCGGGCGATCTTCCGATCGCTTCGACAACCTTCCGGTCGTCGACACGTTCATCCATTGCTGGGACGGATGAACATGAAGTGGCGTCCCCTAGGGGACTCGAACCCCTGTTACCGCCGTGAAAGGGCGGTGTCCTAGGCCACTAGACGAAGGGGACGAAACCTTCGTAGGAATCCGCAAAACCAACCGCGTATTCCCGGCAATTTGGTGGAGCTAGACGGGATCGAACCGTCGACCTCTTGCATGCCATGCAAGCGCTCTCCCAGCTGAGCTATAGCCCCAAAGTACCGCTGGATCGCTTCACTTCGTTGAGTTCGTCGTGAAGACGGGGCGCATACTAAGGGCGAGGCTTGAGGCTGTCAACATTATTTTTCATCGAAACCTAAAAAATTTTACCGGAAGAACAATCACTTACCTCCCCTCCCCCAAAAACGAGGCCCGCAACTGGGCGGGCCTCGTCATCGACTGTGGGAGAAAGCCGGTCAGCCGGGAATGGCGTCGCGGATCTTCTCCCACTCCTTGGTTTCCTTTTTCGACGCCCCGCCCAGCAGCTCCAGGGCCTGGCGCAAGCGATAACGCGACAGGTCGGCGCCAAGGATCTCCATGGCGTCCAGCACCGAAACCGAGCTGGCATGCCCGGTGATGGCCGGGAACATCAGCGGCATCACGTCGCGCAGCTTGAGCTGGAGGTGCTCGGCGACAGCCTGGATGCAGCCGGTGATGCGTTCCTTCTCCCACTGGCGCAGGGATTCGAGTTTCCACAGCACCAGTTGCAGGACCTGGCGGACCTGGGTCGGATCGAGCTTCTTGTGTTCGAACAGCGAAGCGTCCAGCGGCACCCCGCCGCTGAAGAAGAATCCGGCCAGCGGCGCGATCTGGCTGAAGTTCTCCACCCGTCCCTGCACGTGCGGAGCGATCTTCATCAGGTATTCGGGATTCAACGCCCACTTCTGCACCTCACGGGCGAACTCCTCCACGGACTGCTCGCGGATCCACTGCCCGTTCAGCCAGGAGAGCTTCTCCAGGTCGAAGATCGGTCCGCCCAGGGAGACGCGCGACAGGTCGAAATGCTCGATCATCTCGGCGAGGGTGAATTTCTCGCGCTCGTCCGGCATCGACCAGCCCATCCGCCCGAGGTAGTTGAGCAGCGCCTGCGGCAGGTAGCCCATGCGCTCGTAGAAGGTGATAGAGGTCGGGTTCTTGCGCTTGGACAGCTTGCTCTTGTCCGGGTTGCGCAGCAGTGGCATGTAGCACAGCTGCGGCTGCTCCCAGCCGAAATACTCGTAGAGCTTGATCAGCTTGGGCGCCGACGGCAGCCACTCTTCGCCGCGCAGGACGTGGGTGATGCCCATCAGGTGGTCGTCGACCACGTTGGCGAGGAAGTAGGTGGGCAGGCCGTCGGCCTTCATCAGCACCTGCATGTCCATGCGATCCCACGGAATCTCGACATCGCCGCGGAGCATGTCCGGCACCACGCAGACGCCCTCGGTCGGCACCTTCATGCGGGTGACGTGGGACTCGCCGGCGGCGAGGCGGCGCTGCACCTCATCCTTCGGCAGGTGCATGCAGTGGCCGTCGTAGCGCGGGGTTTCCTTGCGCGCCATCTGCTCGGCGCGAACCGCATCGAGGCGCTCGGGCGTGCAGAAGCAGGTGAAGGCATGGCCCTTCTCGACCAGTTCGTCCGAATACTTCTTGTAGATATGCCCGCGCTCGCTCTGCCGGTACGGGCCATGCGGGCCGCCGACGTCCGGGCCCTCGTCCCATTCGATGCCGAGCCAGCGCAGGGCGTCGTAGATCTGCTGCTCGGACTCCCGCGTCGAACGCAGCTGGTCGGTGTCCTCGATGCGCAGGATGAACTGACCGCCGTGCTGACGCGCGAAGCACAGGTTGAACAGCGCGATGTATGCGGTACCGACGTGCGGGTCGCCCGTCGGCGACGGGGCGATGCGAGTACGAACAGTGGTCATGGAGACTCTCTTGCCAAGCGGAAGTTAAAACAGAAATTCAGGGGCGCGATGTTATCAGGCGGGCCGCCTCCGGCTCCAGTAAACGACCGGTGTCGGCCGGCAGGCGGCCGATCAGGAAATCGAGGAAGGCCTTGACCTTCATCGCCTGGAAACGCCGCGAAGGATAGACCGCATACAGTTCGCCGACCGGCAACGGCACGTCCGCCAGCAAACGCACCAGACGCCCGCTGTGCACGCTCTCCGCACAGATCAGCGCCGGTAGCGCGGCAATGCCGGCACCGGCGACCACCGCCTCGCGGGCGAAGGTGATGTTGTTGCAGGACAGCACCCGCTGGCAGGGCAGGCTGTCTCCGGAAAGCGGCCAGTAGCGCTGGGAGTCGGTGGACAGAAGGACCGCGCGATGCCCGGCAAGCTCGGCCACCGATGTCGGCGTGCCGTGCGCCGCCAGGTAGTCGGGGCTGGCGCAGAGCCAGCGGCTGGTAGAGAGCAGGCGACGGGCCACCAGGGTGGAATCCTCCGGCTGGCCGACCATGATCACGATGTCGACGCCCTCCTGCAGCGGATCGACGCTGCGCGAGGCCAGCTCGACCTCGGCGGTGATCTGCGGGTACTGGCGCATGAAGTCGCCCAGCAGGCTGGCGAGGAACATCTGGCCGAACTCTATCGGCGAGGTAATCCGCAGCAATCCCGACGGCGCCTGTTGCAACTGCATGACCGCCTGCTCGGCCTCGGCGAAATCGTGCATGATCTGCCGGCAGCGCTCGTAGTAGGCCTGCCCTACTTCGGTCAGGCGCAACTTGCGGGTAGTGCGATTGAGCAGGCGCACGCCCAGACGCTCCTCCAGCAGGGCGATGCGCCGGCTCACCGTGGACTTCTGCATGCCCAGGCTCTGCGCGGCCTGGGTGAAGCTGTGGTACTCCACCACGCGGGTGAAGATCAGCGCATCATCAAGCCCCATTATTGTTCCCTATAAGCAACAAAGAGTCCGAAGTGTAGCGCCTATAACGTCCGGCGGAACACTGCTAGATTGGCCGAATTTTGCCGACGGAACACTCCACCCATGCCCGCCCAACTCAAACGTCGCCTGACCGTCTTCCTGGTGGCCGTCGGCCTGATCGCCCTGGCCTTCTTCCTGCACTGGTGGTTCATCGGCCGCCACGTGGAAAACACCGACAACGCCTACGTCCAGGGCGAGATCACGCGGGTGGCCAGCCAGTTGGGCGCGCGGGTCGAGGAAGTCCTGGTGCGCGACAACCAGCACGTGGACAAGGGGCAGCTACTGGTACGCCTGGAAGACGCCGACTTCAAGCTCGCCGTCGAGCGCGCCCAGGCCGCGCTGGCCACCCGCGAGGCGGAACTGGCCCAGGCGCGCAGCAAGCTGGTGCAGCAGGGCAGCCTGATCGCCGCCAGCGCCGCCGACGTCAACGCCAGCCAGGCAACCCTCGGTCGCGCACAGATCGACCTGAACCGCGCCGAAGCCCTGCGCAAGCCCGGCTACGTTTCCGAGGAACGGGTCACCACCCTCACCGCCGACAACCATGTGGCTCGCTCGCAACTGGCCAAGGCCCGCGCCGACCTCGAGGCACAACGCGTCCAGCGCGACACCCTGGGCGCCGAGATCAAGCGCCTGGAAGCGCAGATCGCCAGCGCCCGCACCGAACTGGCGCAAGCCGAAATCAACCTGTCACGCACCCTGATCCATTCGCCGATCAGCGGCCTGGTCGGCCAGCGCAGCGCACGCAACGGCCAGTACGTGCAGGTCGGCACCCATTTGCTGTCGCTGGTGCCGGACGAAGACATCTGGGTCCAGGCCAACTTCAAGGAGACCCAGGTAGGCCGCATGCGCGACGGGCAGAAGGCGCGCCTGACCTTCGACGCCTTCCCCGACACGCCTATCGACGGCCGCATCGATAGCCTGTTCGCCGCTTCCGGCGCGCAGTTCAGCCTGCTGCCACCGGACAACGCCACCGGAAACTTCACCAAGGTGGTGCAACGCATCCCGGTGAAGATCGTGTTCGAGGCCGACAACCCGCTGCATGGCCGCATCCGCCCCGGCATGTCCGTCGAAGCCGAGGTCGAGCTCCGTGACCGCTGAGGCGCTGGCCCGGCCGCTTGGCGAACCGACCCGGCGCGACTGGATCGCGGTGCTCAGCGCCATGCTCGGCGCATTCATGGCGGTGCTCGACATCCAGATCACCAACTCCTCGCTGAAGGACATCCAGGGCGCGCTGGCGGCAACCCTCGAGGAAGGCTCGTGGATCTCCACCTCCTACCTGGTGGCGGAGATCATCATGATCCCGATGACCGCCTGGCTGGTGCAACTGCTCTCGGCACGCCGCCTGGCGGTGATGATCTCGGTGGGCTTCCTGGTGTCCTCGCTGCTCTGCTCGTTCGCCTGGAACCTGGAAAGCATGATCGTGTTCCGCGCCATGCAGGGTTTCACCGGCGGCGCGCTGATTCCGCTGGCGTTCACCCTGGCCCTGGTCAAGTTGCCGGAACACCACCGTCCGAAGGGCATGGCGCTGTTCGCCATCACCGCCACCTTCGCGCCCTCCATCGGACCGACCCTGGGAGGCTGGCTGACGGAAAACTTCGGCTGGGAATACATCTTCTATATCAACGTGCCGCCGGGCCTGTTGATGATCGCCGGGCTGCTCTACGGCCTGGAGAAAAAGGCGCCGCATTGGGAACTGCTGAAGAGTACCGACTACGCCGGCATTGTCACCCTCGGCATCGGCCTGGGCTGCCTGCAGGTTTTCCTCGAGGAAGGTCACCGCAAGGACTGGCTGGAGTCGCAACTGATCGTCAGCCTCGGCAGCGTCGCCCTGTTCAGCCTGGTCCTGTTCGTCATCCTGCAACTGTCGCGGCCGAACCCGCTGATCGACCTGGGCATCCTGCGCAACCGCAACTTCGGCCTCGCGAGCATTTCCAGCATCGGTCTGGGCATGGGCCTGTACGGCTCGATCTACGTACTGCCGCTGTACCTGGCACAAATCCAGGGCTACAACGCCATGCAGATCGGCGAGGTGATCATGTGGATGGGCATTCCCCAGCTGTTCCTGATCCCGCTGGTCCCGAAGTTGATGAAGCTGGTCTCGCCGCGCCTGCTCTGCGCCGCCGGCTTCGGCCTGTTCGGCCTTGCCAGCTTCTTCTCCGGGGTGCTCAACCCGGACTTCGCCGGACCGCAGTTCAACCAGATCCAGCTACTGCGCGCCCTCGGCCAGCCGATGATCATGGTGACCATTTCGCTGATCGCCACCGCCTACCTGCAGCCACAGGATGCCGGCTCGGCCTCGAGCCTGTTCAACATCCTGCGCAACCTCGGCGGCGCCATCGGCATCGCCCTGCTCGCGACCCTGCTCGACAGTCGCGCCAAGGTGTACTTCGACTATCTGCGCGAAGCCCTGATGCCGACCAACCCGCAGGTCGACGAACGCCTCGCGCAACTCGCCGCGCAACTGGGCAGCCAGCAGGCGGCGCTGGGCAAACTCAGCGAGATCACCCACCAGCAGGCGATGATCATGGCCTACAACGATGCTTTCCATGTCATCGGCATGGTGCTCGCAGTGAGCATGCTCGCGGTGCTGCTGACCCGCTCGCTGCCGGCCGGCATCGGCACCCGCGCCGACGCCGGGGCTCACTGAGGATCAGACGTTGACCAGGCGCTCGCGCAGCGTCTGGATCTCGTCGCGCAGTTGCGCCGCCGCCTCGAACTCCAGGTCGCGGGCCAACTGGTACATCTTTTCCTCCAGTTGGCGGATGCGCTTGCTGATCTCGCTCGGCGAGCGCAGTTCGTTCTCGTAGCGCCCGCTCTCCTCCGCCACCTTGGCCACGCCCTTGCGCTTGCCGCGCGCGCCGGGCACCACGGCGCCTTCGAGAATGTCCTTGATGTCCTTGCGCACCCCCTTGGGCACGATGCCATGGGCTTCGTTGAAGGCGATCTGCTTGGCCCGACGCCGCTCGGTCTCGTCGATCGCACGCTGCATCGAGCCGGTGACGTTGTCGGCGTAGAGGATCGCCTTGCCGTGCAGGTTGCGCGCGGCACGACCGATGGTCTGGATCAGCGAGCGCTCCGAGCGCAGGAAGCCTTCCTTGTCCGCGTCGAGGATCGCCACCAGCGACACCTCGGGCATGTCCAGGCCTTCGCGCAGCAGGTTGATCCCCACCAGCACGTCGAACGCACCGGCGCGCAGGTCGCGGATGATCTCCACTCGCTCGACGGTATCGATGTCCGAGTGCAAGTAGCGCACCCGCACGTCGTGATCGCCGAGATAATCGGTGAGGTCCTCGGCCATGCGCTTGGTCAGGGTAGTCACCAGCACCCGCTCGTCCTTGGCCACACGCTGGCGGATCTGCGAGAGCAGGTCGTCCACCTGGGTCATCGCCGGACGTACCTCGATCTCCGGATCGACCAGCCCGGTGGGACGCACCACCTGCTCGATGACCCGCCCGGCATGCTCCGCCTCGTAGGGGCCCGGGGTGGCGGAGACGAAGATGGTCTGCGGACTCACCGCCTCCCACTCTTCGAAGCGCAGCGGCCGGTTGTCCAGCGCCGAAGGCAGGCGGAAACCGTATTCCACCAGGGTCTCCTTGCGCGAGCGGTCGCCCTTGAACATCGCACCGACCTGCGGAACGCTGACGTGCGATTCGTCGATAACCAGCAGCGAGTTGGCCGGCAGGTAGTCGTAGAGCGTCGGCGGCGGCTCGCCGGGGGCCCGCCCGGAAAGATAGCGCGAGTAGTTCTCGATGCCGTTGCAGTAGCCCAGCTCGAGGATCATCTCCAGGTCGAAACGGGTGCGCTGCTCCAGGCGCTGCGCTTCCACCAGCTTGTTGTTGTTGCGCAGGTAGTCCAGGCGTTCCTTGAGTTCGGCCTTGATCTGGTCGACCGCCTCCAGCAGCGTCTCGCGCGGGGTCACGTAGTGGCTCTTGGGGTAGAAGGTGAAGCGCGGCAGCTTGCGGATCACCTCGCCGGTGAGCGGATCGAAGGCCGAGAGGCTTTCCACCTCGTCGTCGAACAACTCGACACGAATCGCCTCGAGATCGGATTCGGCCGGGAAGATGTCGATCACATCGCCACGCACACGGAAAGTCGCACGGGCGAAATCCATGTCGTTGCGGGTGTACTGCAGGCTGGTCAGTCGCCGCAGCAGTTCGCGCTGGTCGATGCGGTCGCCGCGGTCCAGGTGCAGGACCATCTTCAGGTAGGACGCGGGATCACCGAGGCCGTAGATGGACGACACGGTGGCGACGATGATCGCATCCGGACGCTCGAGCAGCGCCTTGGTCGCCGACAGGCGCATCTGCTCGATATGGTCGTTGATCGAGGAGTCCTTCTCGATATAGGTATCGGAAGACGGGACGTAGGCCTCCGGCTGGTAGTAGTCGTAGTAGGAAACGAAGTACTCCACGGAATTGTGCGGGAAGAACGTCTTGAACTCCCCGTAGAGCTGGGCCGCCAGGGTCTTGTTCGGCGCCAGGACCAGGGTCGGGCGCTGCACCTGGGCAATCACGTTGGCGATGCTGAAAGTCTTGCCAGAGCCCGTCACCCCCAGCAGGGTCTGGTGCGAAAGCCCCGCCTCCAGCCCCTCGACCATCTGCCGGATGGCTTCCGGCTGGTCGCCGGCGGGCTTGAAGCGCGAGTCGAGTTGGAACGTATCCATGAAAAACCTCGCAGGGAGCTGTGACGCCAAGGAAAATCCGGCGTCAGAAATAGCTGAAAGCATGCACCTAAATGTCGCCGCATGCATCAAGGGGTGTCTATAATAACCCCCCGTTTGCGCAACCCTTTGCGCCCCCGCATAACGGGTTGCGTTGCCCTCCTCTCTTCACACTCCGAGCAGCCGCAAAATGAGTCTGTTTTCTGCCGTCGAAATGGCACCGCGTGATCCCATCCTTGGCCTGAACGAAGCCTTCAACGCCGATACCCGTCCGGGCAAGATCAACCTGGGCGTGGGCGTGTACTACAACGAGGAGGGGCGCATTCCGCTGTTGCGTGCCGTGCAGGCTGCCGAGAAGGCCCGCATCGAGGCCCACGCGCCGCGCGGCTACCTGCCGATCGAAGGGATCGCCGCCTACGACCAGGGCGTACAGAAACTGCTGTTCGGTAACGAGTCCGAGCTGCTGGCCGCCGGCCGTGTGGTCACGACCCAGGCCGTCGGCGGCACCGGCGCGCTCAAGCTCGGCGCCGACTTCCTCAAGCGCCTGCTGCCCGACGCCACCGTGGCCATCAGCGACCCGAGCTGGGAAAACCACCGCGCACTGTTCGAAGCCGCCGGCTTCCCGGTGCAGAACTACCGCTATTACGACGCCGCCAGCAATGGCGTGAACCGCGCCGGCCTGCTGGAAGACCTGAATGCCCTGCCGGCCCGCTCGATCGTGGTCCTGCACGCCTGCTGCCATAATCCGACCGGCGTCGATCTCGAGCTGGACGACTGGAAACAGGTGCTGGACGTGCTCAAGGCCAAGGGCCACGTGCCGTTCCTCGACATCGCCTACCAGGGCTTCGGCAACGGCATCGAGGAAGACGCCGCCGCGGTGCGCCTGTTCGCCCAGTCGGGCCTGAGCTTCTTCGTTTCCAGCTCGTTTTCCAAATCCTTCTCGCTCTATGGCGAACGCGTCGGCGCCCTCTCGATCGTGACCGAAAGCCGCGATGAATCGGCCCGCGTGCTGTCCCAGGTGAAGCGGGTGATCCGCACCAACTATTCGAACCCACCGACCCACGGCGCCAGCGTCGTCTCCTCCGTGCTCAACAGCCCGGAACTGCGGGCCCTCTGGGAGCAGGAACTGGGCGAGATGCGCGACCGCATCCGCGACATGCGCCTGGCGATGGTCGAGCAACTGGCAGCCCACGGCGCCAAGCGCGACTTCAGCTTCGTCGGTCGCCAACGTGGCATGTTCTCCTATTCCGGCCTGACCGCCGACCAGGTCGAGCGCCTGAAGACCGAGTTCGGTATCTACGCCGTCAGCACCGGCCGTATCTGCGTCGCCGCGCTGAACAAATCGAACCTGGAGACCATCACCAAGGCCATCGTCCAGGTCCTGTAGGGAAAATGGGGAAGTCATCGGGAGAGGCTTGACTTCCCCTTTTTAATCAGTAACATACGCCTCGCTGTTCCGCGATAGCTCAGTCGGTAGAGCAAATGACTGTTAATCATTGGGTCCCTGGTTCGAGTCCAGGTCGCGGAGCCAAATTCAAAGCCCTCGGCACATGCCGGGGGCTTTTTCGTTATCGGGACGAAAGTTCGCCCCTTCAGTCGCACCTCACTCGATGACGATCCGCGCCCGGTTCTTCTCCAGCAACGCCGGGCCTACCCCTTTCACTTCCAGCAGTTGATCCACCGAGACGAACGGACCATGGGCCGCACGATACTCGAGGATCGCCCTGGCCTTGGCCTCGCCGACACCGTTGAGCCCCCGTATCAGGGCGGCCTCGTCGACCGTATTGATATTGACCTGCTCCCCCGGCGACACGGTCGTCGCAGGTGTCGTTGCGGCCAGCGGATTCTTGGCGACGGCGACCGGTGCGGCGGAAGCCGAAAACGGAAGACAGGCGAACAGGATGAGAAGCAGAGCGGATTTGATTAGGTGCATGGGTGCACTCCTTCAGAGATGAATGACCACGTAGAGGGCTTCATGCCCATCCACGAAACCACCTTATCGCCGTGGAACGCACCTGGATCGACAGCCCCAGCAAAGCAGTCGCTTCCTGGTCCGGCACCGGAAACATCGTACGGAGAAAACAAAAAAGGCCGCTAGGCGGCCTTTTCCGGAGAACGATGACTCAGGGTTCTCGCCGCCTCTGGCGATAGATCCAGTCGACGATTTCACCGTCAGGCGCATAGCCGCTGACGGTTTCCCGCAGCAACTGGCGAACCCGCGAGTAGTCGTCCTTCTCCACGGCGGCCAGCAACTGCTCCAGCACGACCTTGAAGGCCTCCCAGCTCAGGTGTTCCTCGTTGGCCCGCATGATCATCGGATGGTCGGTGGGATTCACGTTGTCACCGATCAGCAGCTCTTCGTAGAGCTTCTCGCCAGGACGCAGGCCACTGAACTCGATGGCGATGTCACCATGGGGCGAACGCTCGGAACGCACGCTCAGGCCGGACAGGTGGATCATCTTCTCGGCGAGCTCCAGGATCTTCACCGGCGGCCCCATGTCCAGCACGAATACATCTCCGCCCTGCCCCATCGAACCGGCCTGGATGACCAACTGCGCCGCCTCGGGAATGGTCATGAAGTAACGGGTGATGCTCGGGTGGGTGACCGTCACCGGGCCGCCGCGCTTGATCTGCTCGCGGAACAGCGGAATGACCGAACCGGACGAACCGAGGACGTTGCCGAAGCGGACCATGGTGAAACGGGTCTTGTTGACGTGATGCACGTCCTTCCGATCGCCGAACAGCACCGGTGCCGATTCGTTGCTGAGCGCCTGAAGGACCATCTCCGCCAGGCGCTTGGTGCTGCCCATCACATTGGTCGGCCGCACCGCCTTGTCGGTGGAAATCAGCACGAAGTTCTGCACGCCGACCTGCACCGCGGCCTGCACCGCATGCAAGGTGCCTATCACGTTGTTGAGAACGCCCTCGGCGATGTTGTGCTCGACGATCGGCACATGCTTGTAGGCCGCCGCATGGTAGACGGTATTGACCTTCCAGGTACGCATCACGTCCACCAGGCGCTCGGGATTGCGCACCGAACCGAGGATCGGCAACAGGTTCACCGAAAGCGACTCGCGCTTGATCCGACGCTCCAGTTCCTGATGGATGCTGTAGAGGTTGTATTCGCTGTGCTCGAACAGGATCAGCACGCTAGGCGAACAACTCATGATCTGCCGACAGAGTTCCGAACCGATAGAACCGCCCGCCCCGGTCACCATCACCACCTGACCGCGGATGCACCGTTCCAGCAGCTCCTTGCGCGGTGCGACGCTGTCGCGCCCCAGCAGGTCAGCGATGTCCACCTCCTGCAGGTCGTCCACCTTGACCCGACCGCTGGCCAGGTCCATGAAGCCAGGCATGCTACGCACGTGCAGCGGGAACGGCTCCAGGGACTCGAGAATCTCTCGGCGCCGGGCCCGAGTGGCGGAAGGAATCGCCAGGAGAACCTCCTGCGCGCCCGTCTCGTCGATCATCTGGCGGATATGCTTGGCGGTATAGACCCGCAGACCGGCGATGACCCGGTTGGCGATCTGCTTGTCGTCATCGATGAACGCCACCGGACGCATCGCCCGACCGAGACGCAATGCCGCAACCAACTGGTTGCCGGCCGCCCCCGCGCCATAGATGGCCACCCTGGGCAGGCCATCCTGGCGATTGAGAAATGGTACCGACTGCACAGCAGAGTACCAGTCGCCCATGAAATACTGGCGCATGGCCAGACGCAAGCCGCCGATCAGCAGCATGCTCAACCACCAGTAGTTGAACACCAGGGAACGCGGCACCACCGCCGGCGGGGAGCGGTACCAGTAGACCAGCAACGACAGGACCAGCGCGGAAATGGTGACGGCCTTGGCGATCGCGATAAGGGCGTCGTTGCCCAGGTAGCGCATCACCGCCCGGTACATGCCGAAGCGGATGAAGAGCGGGATGGCGGTTAGAGGCGCCGCTATGAACAGCCAGGCATGATCCCCGAACGGATCGATCATGTCTTCGGTGCCGAGACGCACCAGGAAAGCCAGCCACAATGAAAGCCACACCAGGCCGATGTCCGTCGCAACCTGGAGAATGCGCTTCTGGCGGCGCGGCAATCCCAGGAGGCGTCCACGCAAGTTATCCAACATCCTATTAATCAGCCCCCTTCACTGCACCCGCATCCACCCGAACAAGTCCGGGCAGTCCATTTCCTTGGTCTGGCAAATACCATTCCGGAACCCAAATCACGCTATCGGCAGTAGTCACTACTGATCATCGCTTGCACATTCCTTTCATATTATACGTTCCCGGAAAATCGTCCCGCGCCTCCAGCCAACCGGGACATTCAAGCAGCGCGTGATTCCAGGACTCCGGCCTTAAAACGGAGCGCCAGGAACGCCAGAGGCAGGTAGCCAATCAACAAAGCAAGCATGCCGTCGATCTTCCCCGCTGCGACAAGCAGTGCCAGTGGCAACAACCAGAAGATGTTGATGCCTCCCACTGCCAGGGTAACAGGAAGATGACGCCCGTAATGACGAGAAGCATACTGGTATGCGTGACTGCGATGCGCCTCATAAACCTTGTCTCCCCGCAGCAACCGGCGCAACAAGGTCAGGGTGGCATCAACAATGAATACCCCCAGCAGGATGAGCCAACCCCAGAAGAGTTGCGGCGAGACCCATGCGGCTTGCAGGGAAAGGCCACCAATGATAACCCCCAAGAAACCGCTACCAGCATCCCCCATGAAGATCCGCGCAGGAGGGAAATTCCAGAAAAGGAACCCCGTCACCGCGGCTGCCAGCAGCGCCGCCAACCAAACGCCCTGGGATGCCTCATCGGAACCTACACCACTGACCACGACAAGCAGGGCAGCGCCAACGCACACACACACAGCCTCAACGCTGGCAATCCCATCGATACCGTCCATGAAATTGTAGAGATTGAGCATCCATACCAGATAGAACGCCGCAGCTATGTGTCCAACCCACCCCAGATCGACCACAAGGCCGAAAAAGGCCAATGCAGGCAAACCTCCAAGCCAGTACAGCAGCCAGCAAGCACCGGCGAAATGGCCGAGCAAACGCCAACGGGCAGCGATATGGCCATGATCGTCGAGGAAGCCCAGCAATGCGATCCCAATACCCGCCCCCAGGATACCAGTGGCCAGATCCGGTTTCACCGCGCCCAATATCGCCGCAAGCAGCACTGCCAGCAGGAAGGAGAGCACGATAGCGACACCGCCCCCCCTAGGCGTCGGCACCTGGTGAGAACTTCGAGCATTGGGTACATCGATCAAGCTGCGGGCAATCGCGTAACGGCGCAAGCCGGCGGTCAACAGCAGGGAAAGAGCGGCAACCGCCGGCAACAACAACCATAGATTCATCATTGGCGATCCAGGAAAGAGCGGGCGGTTTTCTCCAATGCCTGGTCCACCCCTACCGGCGGAGTCCAGCCAAGCACTTGGCGGGTTTTCATGATATCGACTTGCAATGAGCCGCACAGGCGGCGAGCAAATGCCTGCCTGTTCAGAACTTTCGCCGCTGCACCGATCCAACTGGCGGGAACAGGCAGCAGGCGAGCGGGAGCGCCCAAGGCGCGTCCCATTCTCCGCAGCAACTCGGTGGTGGAAAGATCCTCACCGTCGCTTACGAGGAAAACTTGCCCGACCGCAGCCGGATGCTCGATGCAGGTGATGATGAGGTCGACAAGATTATCCAGCGACACCAGACTACGCCGATTATGAATAGCCCCTAGAGGGAGGGGCACGCCGCGCTTCAGCCAGCGCATCATGGTCTGTACGTTGGCCTTGACCCCTGGACCATAAACCAGGACCGGTCGGATGATCACAACCTCCAGTCCGGTCTCTTCCGCCAGATCCAATAGCGCTTGCTCCGCTTCCCGTTTGGAAACGCCATAGGGATCGACAGGATTGGGCGGACTGTCCGCAGTATAGGGCCGACCGGGCTCAGTTCCCTCGCCATTGACCTTTATCGAGCTGATAAAGATGAAACGCCGCACTCCCCGGGATACGGCCTCCCGGGCCAGATCAAGTGTCCCCTGAACGTTGGCCTTGCGGAACTCGACGAGCGGATCGGAGGCCGTCTCGCTCATGACATGCACGCGGGCAGCGCAATGAACCACCGTATCGATGGCCGACTCCGCATCCCAGACAACAGAACTGCCCAGTTCACCCAGAAGCAAGGGAGTAACCCCTCGAGGCCAGGCCCCACCTCTTCGGCGGCACCCGGCCCAAACCTTGTACTGCCCGGAAGAACAGAGACTATTGACCAGCGCGGCCCCGATGAATCCGGTTGCCCCCGTTACCAATACATTATGTCGCGTCAAGCTCCGCTCCCTAGTGCCCGATAAATATCCAGGTGCTGTTGGACGATACTTTCGATCGCAAAATCACGCTCTGCCAACGCTCGCCCAGCAGCTCCCATCTTCTTGCGCAACTCTGGCGACTCGATAAGACGCTGAATGGCATCCGCCAGAGCAGCAGAATCACGCACCGGCACGAGCAGGCCCGTAACATCAGCCTGGATTGCATCCCGGCAACCCGGTACATCGGTCGTCACAACCGCACGCCCGCACGCCGACGCCTCGACCAGGACCTTAGGAAGCCCTTCACGATAAGAAGGCAGAACGACTATATGCGAACGGGCGAAGACAGACGCGATATCCTGGCGATAACCAAGACACTCGATCGTGCCCTCGCTACGCCAACGCTCTAGTTCGGACGGCTCGATACTGGTGGGGTTCCCAGGATCCAGGTCTCCGACCAGTTGAAAATGTGCCGGTACGCTGCGCTGCCTAAGGATATTTGCCGCTTCGACGAATTCCAGCACACCCTTGTCCCTGAGCAACCGAGCCGCCAATGTGACCACCGGCGTTTCGGGGCTTTCCGGGGCCGGCTGGTACTGCGTCAGGTCGACCCCCGAACCGCGAATCAGGACGGACTTTTCAAAAGTGATCGCACCCAGGCCGATCAGCGCGTCCCGATCATCGGGATTTTGAAAGATGACACGCAACTTTTTCTTGCCCAAAGCCCGCCGATAAAGCCAGGCGACACAGGCACGAAACGCGCAGGCCTTCAGACCCTTGGCCATGAAAACGAAACCAAGTCCGGAAACGGCCGCCACGACCCCCTTCACCGGCGCCAAGCGTGCGGCGATACCGCCATAGATTACCGGCTTGATGGTAACCAAGTGTAAAACATCAGGCCGCAATCTCCACAAAAGGCGCCAGACATAAGTCAGCAGATACAGCTCTGAAAAAGGATTTTTTCCGCTTCTGGACAGTGGCAATTCATGATGCAGAAAACCTTGGGAGACGATCTTTTTCACCGCGTCACCAGGGCGTGTGGCGATATGTACCTGGAAACCAGCCTGCTGGGCTCCGACAGCGACCGGTAAACGGTGAGACATGAAGAAAGCCGGGTCGTTCACTATCATCAACAATACCGGCTTCATGCAAACTCCTCGATGCGTTTTACAAACATAACCTTCAAGCTCGTCAAGCTTTTCTTTTTACAAGAATGTCGCGATACAGACTCATGAAACGCTGAGAGGCACTGGCCATCGTGAAGTTCGAGTAAATCCTCTGTCTTGCAGCCTCACCAAGTGCCCGACGACCCTCGACATCCAACGCAATGAGATCCTCGATACCTTTGCCGAGCGCATTCGGATCCAAGGCCGGAACGACGACACCGTCGTTACCTAGCAAATAAGCCGCATCCCCCACATCAGTGGTAATACAAGGCAATCCCATGGCCATGGCTTCACCAAGAACATTGGGGAATCCCTCCGTGCGAGAATGCAGACAGAAGATATCCATGGCTTTCAGACACGAAGCTACATCTTGCCGCTCTCCAAGCAGGATGAAGCGCTCCGCATACCCGGTAGCTTCGATGAGGCGCTGCAATTCAGCATTGGAAGACAGCAGCTCCCGTCCCACCAAAAGAAACTTCAAGCGCGAATAACGTGGAGCCAGCAGACCGGCAGCTGCGACAAAGGAAGCATGATCCTTTACCGGGTGGAATCTGCCTAGACTGCCAATCACGATATCGCTGGCCTCTATGCCAGCTCCACTCCTGATAGCGGACCGCTGTTCGTCGGTCGCCTGCAGGCGAGTGAGATCGAAACCGTTGGGAATGACCAGCATCCTGCTTGCGTTGTAGCCAACAGCAATGTGTGAGCGCCTTGAGGCCTCGGCGGCGCAAACAATATATTTTGGCAAGAATCCGGATAGCCAGGCACACACCTTCCGTACCAGAACAGTCGTACTCTTGCCGCCCTCTTGAAGGTCGGTCGTGCGGACTCCCCATATAATCCCGCCAATACCGGCCATTCTGGCAGCCAATCCACCAAGAAGATCGGAATGATACATCCATGTTTGGACTATATCGGGCCTCCTTTCACGAAATATCCCTATCAGACGAAGGAGCACTCGAGGCATATCCCTCATCGAGGTCATGCCAAGCACATCAACAGATATACCAGCCTCAATCAGACCCTGCCCAAACTCACCAAGATCAGACAGTGAAATAATCGAATGTTCGAATTCACTGCCGCCATTTTGAGTCTCGATCAACCGCTTGAGCATTAGCTCAGCACCGCCGACTTTCTTCAGGCCGGCTATCACGTGGATAACTTTTACTGTGGTCATGACTCCAACCACGCTTGGAACATGAGAACACTCCAGAGGCGTCTTGAGTGGTCCCGCCTTCCCGCCAAGTGGTCGTTCCAGATCCTGCGTATCAACCTACTATCCAAATAACCTTCTTGCTGAAGGCGTCGCTCATCAAGCAGCGATTCAGCCCACTCTTTCAGAGGGCCTCTCAGCCAATCGGAGACAGGAACGGAAAACCCCTTCTTGGGCCGCTCTATGAGCTCTCGCGAAACATGCCTATACAAGACTTCACGAAGCAACCACTTTCCTTTTCCATTGCGAATCTTCATATGCAACGGCATGCGCCAAGCCAGTTCGAACACGCGATGGTCTATCAGTGGAACCCGGGTTTCCAGGCTGTTAGCCATCGCTGCTCTGTCTACCTTCACCAGAATGTCGTCAGGCATGTAGCCCTGAACATCCATGGCCATCATCCAGTGCTGGAACGAGTCCACCCTTGGCCATCTTTCTGGAGTATCCAATAGTGCCGTGTGACCTTGTGCACCTATGACCGGGTATTCGTGATTTCTCCAGTGACTGTTCAATCGATAGAAAAGCTCCTCGGCCGTCCTCGAAGCAAATACGTCACGCAGCTTCCCCAACTTGTCAGGTAAAGGTAAATCCTGAGCAAAAGCCGATGCGAAACGCCGCATGGAATGAGGAAATCGCTCCAGCATGCGCCAGACACGGGGAGTAAACTGATAGGGATTGTAGCCGCCAAACAGTTCATCACCACCATCTCCACTCAGCGCAACAGTAACTTGCTGCCTGGCCAATCCACTGACAATCAAGGTTGGTATCTGCGAACTGTCACCAAATGGCTCACAGTAGATCTTTGGCAAAGATGGAATTACATCTAGAGCATCTTTTGAATTGACATAGAGCTCTGTATGATCGGTACCGATATGTTCTGCAACCGCCTTTGCGTAAACAGCCTCATCATACCCAGGCTCATCAAAGCCAATAGAGAATGTCCGTATAGGGCGTGAGGACTGCTGCTGCATCAGCGCCACGACCGTACTACTATCCACCCCACCGCTCAGAAAAGCTCCCAAAGGAACATCGGAGACCATCTGATCCGATATGCTAGTTCTCAACTGGCTTTCCAGAAGATCAACTGCCTCGGCATCCGTTCCCTGGAATGGATTGGAGAGAGCCTCTTCTATCGCGGCGTTCGCACTCCAATAGGCAGCAGGTTCGCAGGTCTCGTTCAATGAACGTTCCGATAGGACCAAATAGCTCCCTGCCCTTAGCTTCCCGATACCTTTATAAATACTATAGGGAGCCGGGACATATCCATATCGTAGAAATAGGGCCAAGGCATCTCTATCAATATCCCCCCTAAAAAGCGGATGTTCTTTCAGGGCCTTCAGTTCGGATGCAAAAAAAAGCACGCCATTCTGCCAGCCCCAATAGAGAGGCTTTTCGCCCATTCGATCACGAGCCAGAGTAATTGTTTTCTCCTGTCGATCCCACAAGGCCAGAGCGAACATACCCACGGTGAGCTTGAGGGTACTCTCCACGCCCCATTGGGCAAAGCATGCCAATAAGGTTTCGGTGTCCGATCCGCCACGCCAGGAATGTGTTACACCTGCCTCGCTCAGGCGAGCCCTAAGAGCCAGATGGTTGTATATCTCGCCATTGTAAATCAGCACATACCGACCACAGTCGGAGTGCATGGGCTGGCTGCCTGCGGGGGAAAGCTCCAGAACCGCAAGACGCGCATGGACAAGTATCGGGGCGCGCGGAGCCTCGTACCAAATCCCCGACTCATCCGGTCCACGATGATGTATGGCGGCAGCCATCTGCCGGGCCACACGTGCATTATCCCCTAGGAGAGTTCCCGTAATATTCCAGAAGCCAGCGATACCACACATCAAATCACCTCGTTCCCTTTCCAGGCGCTACCGAGCCAATGACCATTGCCCACAGGTCACAAACGACATCGAGAGAATAGTGCCTTTCGATAATATCTCTTCCATTTTGCCCTGCACGCACACGGGCTTCCGGATCTTTGACCAAAGCCGCAAGTGACTCATACCAGCCCTCGTCGTCCACCGCACCATATCCGATGAAGCCTCGGGCTAGAACATCGCGGTTCATACCATACTCGGAAACCACTACCGGCAAGCCACAGGCCATATAAAGCAACATTTTGTAGCTACACTTCCCCCTCGACCATAGATCATCGGCAAGAGGCATTATACCGATATCCATTCCGGCAATCGTTTCGACCTCATTGGTCTCTGTCCAGCGAATGAACTCAACCTTTTCGGCTGGAATGACCTTGAACTCGGGAGGACGGTCCGAAACGATCCTCAATTTCCATTCGGGGTGATCTCTGAACAGGTGGGACAGCGGGATTTCTATGTCATAAAGAAAGCGGTAGCCACCCGACGTGCCGGACCAGCCGATCACTCTATTCTCCCTGCGTTCCCTTCTGGGTGAAAAACGAAGAGTATCGACGCCCGTCGGAATGATCGTAGTCGGCCTACCGAACTGACCGAAGTAATCGGCCAGGTATTGATTGCCACACACGATATGGTCGACACGACGAGCAATCGAATTCGCGGCGATCCCCCTACGATGCAGCCATATTGCATCATCGACATCCAGAATTCTGGGCGCCTTGGTAAGAAACTCAAGAGTTGGAATTGTCGAGAGAAGCTCTCGTTGAAGGATCACAACGTCACTTCCGTAAGAGCCGATTACCTGAGGAAGGCGGTGAAGCAGTTCTCTCAGCAACCAAAGCGGGCGATCCAGTCGACGAGGCGGAGGATAGGCAGAGACCAGCGCTTCCGACATATGCATGTCGATACCTCGCGTGCCAAGCCCTTCGAGCAGAGCCTTCACGCGAAATCTCGAACTGGGAACGGATCTACCTTGGGTAAAAGCCCGAACCCGCACTGCTGGGAGCTCCGCTATCATGATTTACCCCTCCTTGATTCCTGGACACGCCTGTCCAACGGGAGATCGCAGTGCTCTGGGCACTCCCCACCAAACCGGGACCCATCCCCTCCAAACAGAAAGCAAGTCGGCATACTGCTTATCATCGAATTAGCTTGCTCTTCAGGAAAGTACGCATGCCAGATACATCAAGAGCAATCATTGCCGCCAAATAGACCCCTCCCCCCAAGACAACTTTCACAACCAGGCCAAAAAAAGCACTCTCCAAACTGAAGGATGCAACTGACACCGCCATCAACAGCACAGACAACGCAATTTTCATAGCATCTTTCCCCGGAAGGGCGGGCATTGGGAAAACACGTCGCCCCAAGAAGATACTAATTAGTATTGCAGAGGAAAACGCCATAACAGAAGATACCGCCGCGCCAACTATCCCAAACTCCGGAATAAGGATTAAATTAAACACAACATCAACCACTGCCGACACCGCCACTGTCACAACCTGCACTCGTGTAGCACTAGCCAATTGGAAAGAGTAGTCAAAGTAAAAAGATTTCAAGGCCCCCAGAAAAGCCGAAAGGGATATCAACGGAATTATCTTTAGGGCACCCTCACGAAACTCTTCGCCCATAATAGATCCTGAAATTTCCGGAGCCACCATGGCCAGACCACAGGCAGCAGGCGAGACTACTGCAAAGATAAAAATAAAGGTCTTCCGCAGTTGGTCCTGTGTCTGTGGCAAGCCGCTCTTGGAAAGTTTCTCCATTACCAGCGGAAAAGCCGCCAGGTGAACGACAGAAGCCACTGTACCAACACTATATTGCGCTAGGTCATATGACACCGAGTAGACACCCACCGCGGCATCCCCCAGAAATGCCCCAATAAAGAAGCGATCAGACGCATTGACTATGAATGCAAAAAGGAAAGTAAGCGTCAGTGGTGCACCATAGGCAAACAACCTGGTTAACTGCTCCTTGTCTACCAACGCCCAACTGACTCCCCGCCACGCATCTTGGAAGAAAATGGTCGCCAGTACCAGAGACACAAGCGTACCCAGCAGCAAACCATCAACGCCAAACCCGAAATAAACAAGGAGAACACCGATAAAGAAGCTTCCAGCCCCTTTGATCAACAACATTTTCCCGTAGGTCAGCGGCTGCAAGATCGCATTTTGAATCTTCAGATTCAAATCATGCCAAGCCTGTGCCAGGCAAAGAAAACCGACCATATAATAAAGAATAGAGAAACCTATCTCTTCACGCCACTCCCAAAGCAGGAACGTGACGAATATGATAACGAGTGAAACAAGGAAGCTAATGGCCCTAGCCGTGCCAAGAAGCCTCGCCCGAGCTTGGTCATCACTACACTCAGGCAGATAACGACCAACCCCCAGCGCCACCCATTGCAAGAAAACCGTATTGAGGAAGCCAACAACTATAATTGTCAGCGAATAGACTCCATACTCACCCGGACTCAACAGACGAGTAAAAACGGAAAGACCGACAAGAGTCAATATTGCCGGAAAAGACTTGAACAAAAAATAAACCAGACTATGTTTTCCCAGCATACTTTTCTAAACCATAAAAAAGAGAAAACAATGAGTAAAAAATAAAAAAACAATCATAGAAAAAGTGCTCCGCGATGAAAATAGAGAATCACACGCCCCTAATATTGAGCACTTGGAGCACCAGGCGACTCTCAAAAGCAAAAATAGCGCCGCTCTTGGAAACGACGCTACTTTCATCCAAACGCACCAGAGTGAATATCATTTCAAAAACATGATGTACCAAGGCATGGCCAACGCCACACCTGCAGACACATCATATTTCGGCGCATACCCCAGCAGTTTGGCAGCCTTGCTGATATCAGCGAGAGAGTGACGTACATCCCCCTCCCTAAAATCACGATAAACAGGTTCCCGGTGATAGGACACACCGTTTTCGGCAAGGCCGTCGCGAAGCGCAAAGAACAACTGATTCAAACTCGTCCGCCCGCCAACAGCAATATTGTAAACTTGATTACGAGCATCAAGCCCCGCGGTTGCAGCAAGCAGATTGGCCTGAACGGTGTTTTCAATATAACAAAAATCCCGACTGGTCTCGCCATCACCGTTAATATAGACGTCATCACCCTGGATCATCGAAGAGGTCCATTTTGGTATGACTGCCGCATAGGCACCATTGGGATCCTGTCGACGACCGAACACATTGAAATAACGAAGCCCAATGGTCGAAAAGCCGTAGCAGCGCGAAAACACATCGGCATAAAGCTCATTCACATATTTGGTAACCGCATAAGGGGAAAGAGGCTTACCTATAGTATCCTCCACCTTCGGTAAACCGGGATGATCTCCATAGGTAGAGCTACTTGCCGCATAAGTGAAACTCTGCACCTTGGCATCTCTGGCTGCAATCAGCATATTCAAGAAACCATCGATGTTCGTTGCATTGGAGGTGATCGGATCGTTAATAGAACGCGGCACCGAACCCAAGGCAGCTTGATGTAAAACGTAATCAACACCTGCACAGGCGTTATTGCAATCATCCAGATTGCGAATATCACCTTGAATAAGTTTAAAATTTGACCATTGCTTCTCGCTAACCAAGGACCGCACTTCGTCCAGGTTCCGCTGATGACCAGTAGCAAAATTATCCAGGCCGACAACCTTCTGATCAAGTTTTAGCAAAGTTTCAAGAAGATTAGAGCCAATAAAGCCCGCCACACCTGTAATCAGCCAGACTTTCGGCTGCGCCGGCAATTCCTTTCTTAGCTCTTCATAACGACTCATCATATTCCCTCTCGTCTACTCACAAAGCTTACAACTGATCTTACAGGCGTAGATCAGACTGATCTTCATCGAGCAGATATTTCAGATCATAGAGAACATGCTCAGCCTTCCCTAACTTTCGTATATTTTCTGCGCCCATATTTTTGAATTCACTGTGCGCGACCGCAAGGATAATTCCATCATAAGCGCCATGGGATGGCGTACCGACTGGAGTAATCCCATACTCATGCATGGCATCTTCGGCGCTCACCCAAGGATCAAAAACATCAACCTGTATGTTGTATTCCGCCAACTCACGGACAATATCGACGACTTTGGTATTGCGGAGGTCTGGACAATTTTCCTTGAATGTAAGCCCCATAAGCAGAACGCGAGCACCGTCCACGTGGATACGACGCTTGAGCATAGCCTTGACCAGTTGCGAAACGACATAGGCACCCATACCGTCATTCAAACGGCGGCCAGCCAGGATGATCTCTGGATGATAGCCAATACTCTGGGCTTTATGAGTCAGATAATATGGATCGACTCCGATGCAATGACCGCCGACTAGGCCCGGGCGGAACGGCATGAAATTCCATTTCGTGCCGGCAGCCTTGAGGACCGCCTCGGTATCGATACCCATTCGATTGAAAATGATGGCGAGTTCGTTGATCAGAGCAATATTGAGATCTCGCTGCGTATTTTCGATCACCTTGGCAGCCTCAGCGACTTTAATGCTGCTCGCCTTGTGAGTACCGGCAGTGATGATTTCTCTATACAGGGAGTCAACCAACTCCGCGATCTCCGGCGTAGAGCCGGAAGTGACCTTCTTGATCGAAGAGACCCGATGTTCCTTATCGCCGGGATTGATGCGCTCGGGGCTATAACCGGCGAAGAAGTCCTCGTTAAACCTCAGCCCGGAAAATTTTTCCAGAACAGGTACGCAGTCTTCTTCCGTCGCTCCCGGGTAAACGGTAGACTCATAAATTACAATATCGCCCTTCTTCAGAACCTTTCCGATGCTCTCCGAGGCCTTTACAAGAGGGGTGAGGTCGGGTTGCTTATGTTCATCAATAGGTGTAGGAACCGTCACAATGAAAACATTGCACTTTTGCAAGTCCTGAAGATTGAAAGTAAAGCTCAGTTCGGACGCTTCTTTCAACTCAGCCGCATCTACTTCAAGAGTAGAGTCAATGCCTTGCCGCAGTTCAGCGATTCGCCCCTGATTGATATCGAAACCGACAACGGTTCGTTTTTTACCAAATTCAACAGCAAGCGGAAGACCAACATAGCCTAGCCCAACAACTGCAACCTTCAGATCCTTCATTTAACGCGCACCTCACTTCATGTAAAACAGTTCTCAACCAAAATCCGATGGATTGAAAACTGAAAATCCCATTGACTATAAACTTCTGCCGACCCTACAAGCAAAAAACTCATGCAGCATCGACCGTGCGCCTAAACCCACCTCTCACCATAAGGATGGCTAGAGCCACCGCAACCCCCAAAAAACCACCAGCAAGCATGCTTAGGATAAGCACTATGCCTTTTCTTGGACGGACGGGATCATCTGGCACCTCTATCGTACCATCCTGACGAAAAACAGCGACTTTATCGAGATTCAGCGTCAGCCCCTCCAGAAGAGCATACTTCTCCTGCAAGCCTCGTAATGCGGGAATGAAAGGATCATCGGAGACACGATCTTGCAGCGTTTTTATTTCTGCCCGAATAGCCTTGGCACCACGCATGTACATCAGTCCGCCTTCCATGATGGAGGAAAGCTGTTGATCAACCTGCCCTTCTATCAACGGAGGATTTTCCAGCTTCAAGGCCTCCGCAACGCGCAACGCCTCTTTCAGTCGAGAGATACGATCTTCACGGCGAGCCTTCGCAGTTTCACGCAAGATGTCGATCTGTTGCTGTATATTGCGATTCTTCACTTGAAACTCGCGGCGTACTCCTTCTTGCATTTCCTGCATGGAACGCTTGACTGCAATTCCTATATATTTCTCGCCCCACTCCGCCGCCTGCGAAGGATCATGCCGCTCGATGACGACAGTGTAGCGCTCGCTATCCTCTTTGCTAGGCTTCTGAATAGTTACCGAATTCATGAGAAGCGCATAAAGCTGATCCCGCGAACCAACAGAAGCCCCCTCCTCCAAGGAAGGAATATATACATCTCGAAAGAACTGACGGCGAGTCTCTTCGGACTGGAGATTTCGCACGAAGATTGAATAGACACCATTTGCCGAAAACGCGGGAAGCCCGTTTTCCGATCTTCCCAAGTTGAAACCAGCTATATCGCTGAGTGAAGGAGGCAGCGTCGAGACACGAGCCTCATAGACGGGCTTGGTGATGAATAGATAAACAATAGCCAACAACACCGGCAGCACTGCCAGCAAAGCAATCAGCCATCTCAGGGACCACAACCCACTCATAATCTCTATCAGATCGAACTCGCCGCTCTTGGCTTTATAGGAGGGAAAATTTTTTTCTGTCACAACGGATCCAATTCTTGGGTTAAGGAGTCATCATGCGGCAGCCCCCCTCCTGACGTGGAGATGCATCAGGAAGCTGCTGCATTTTGACAGCATGCTACGAGATTACAAGCCGCACGGTCGCGACCATCGACTCCAGGAGATAGGGATACGACGCAAACACCTTCAGCGCACCAATCGCTGATAACAGAGCCTAGCTCGCGATTCAGGATGCACGGACGTATGTTAGACAAGACAGTCAGAGATTAGTGCCCACAGCAGAAAAATGGGGTCAAGCAGGCCAGAGGATACCTTCCACGAGAGGTTACGACCCGCCGGCAGCAACCCTTTTCAGCAAGAAGAGACCCACTGCGGAGCTGGCACGCAATTAGTTCGGAAGGGACGAACTTATAGAGAGGTTGATTCAGAGCGAAGAGATTTTTGTCGACGCCCCCTCAAACGAAGCAATGCCCCACTCAACAACCCACCGAGCCCACCGAGGATGAAAGCCAGAGACACGAAGAGAGAAAGCGGACCGTCAGGAGTGTGCCACCCAAGGAAGGCAAGGCTGACGCTATTCTGATTTTCCAATACGAAAACCAGGACCACCAGCGCAACCACCAACACAAACACAGCAGTCAAAATCCGCCCGAGCCATTGCATTGAAAAAACCTCGTATCTGCCAGAGTCACTCCGGCTCGTTGACCCGATCCCGCAACTCCTTGCCCGGCTTGAAGTGCGGCACGAACTTGCCGTCGAGGCGTACCGACTCCCCGGTCTTGGGGTTGCGACCGACGCGCGGGGCGCGGTAGTGCAAGGAAAAGCTGCCGAAACCACGGATCTCGATCCGGTCCCCGGTCGCCAGGGCCTGGGACATTTGCTCCAGCATGGTCTTGATTGCCAACTCGACATCCTTCGCGGACAGTTGCCCCTGATGGGTAACGATCCGTTCGATCAACTCCGACTTGGTCATGGTTTTCCCTTCTTTTTCAAGCGGCTAGATCAGCTCAGGTCTCTTTTAGCATGCTGATCAGTCTTTGAACAGGTCCAAGAAGGGGAAAACGAAAAAGGGCGGCCTAGGCCGCCCTTTTTCATGATGGATCAGAGACTTAGCCCTGATTCTCCATCTGAGCACGGATCAGATCACCGATGGTGGTCGGACCAGCGCTTTCTACTTCCTGCTTACGCAGTTCTTTCATTGCGTCCTTCTCGTCGTCGACGTCCTTGGACTTGACGGAGAGGCTGATGACGCGGCTCTTGCGGTCGATGCTGATGATCTTGGCTTCGACTTCCTCGCCTTCCTTCAGGACGTTGCGCGCGTCTTCGACGCGGTCACGGCTGATTTCGGAAGCCTTCAGGATACCTTCGATGTCGTCGCCCAGGCTGATGACAGCGCCCTTGGCGTCGACTTCCTTCACGGTACCGCGGACGATGCTGCCTTTCTCGTGCAGGGACGCGTAGTTGGAGAACGGATCGTCTTCCAGCTGCTTGATGCCCAGGGAGATGCGCTCGCGCTCCGGGTCGACCGACAGGATGACGGTTTCCAGCTCGTCGCCCTTCTTGAAGCGACGTACGGCTTCTTCGCCGACTTCGTTCCAGGAGATGTCGGACAGGTGGACCAGGCCGTCGATGCCGCCGTCCAGACCGATGAAGATACCGAAGTCGGTGATCGACTTGATGGTACCGGAGATACGGTCACCCTTGTTGAACTGGCTGGAGAAGTCTTCCCACGGGTTGGATTTGCACTGCTTGATACCCAGGGAGATACGACGACGCTCTTCGTCGATGTCCAGAACCTGAACTTCCACTTCATCGCCAACCTGGACGACTTTCGACGGATGGATGTTCTTGTTGGTCCAGTCCATTTCGGAGACGTGTACCAGGCCTTCCACGCCCTCTTCCAGCTCGGCGAAGCAGCCGTAGTCGGTGAGGTTGGTGACGCGGGCCATGACGCGGGTACCTTCCGGGTAACGCGCCTTGATGGCAACCCACGGGTCTTCGCCCAGTTGCTTCAGGCCCAGGGATACACGGTTGCGCTCGCGGTCGAACTTCAGGACCTTGACGTCGATCTCGTCGCCAACGTTGACGATCTCGGACGGATGCTTGATGCGCTTCCAGGCCATGTCGGTGATGTGCAGCAGGCCGTCTACGCCGCCCAGGTCCACGAATGCGCCGTAGTCGGTGAGGTTCTTGACGATACCCTTGACCTGCTGGCCTTCCTGCAGCGATTCCAGCAGAGCTTCACGCTCGGCGCTGTTCTCGGCTTCCAGGACGCTGCGGCGGGAAACGACAACGTTGTTGCGCTTCTGGTCGAGCTTGATGACCTTGAACTCGAGCTCTTTGCCTTCCAGGTGGGTGGTGTCGCGAACCGGACGAACGTCGACCAGCGAACCCGGCAGGAACGCGCGGATGCCGTTGACGTCGACGGTGAAACCGCCCTTGACCTTGCCGTTGATGACGCCCTTGACCACTTCGTCGGCAGCGAAAGCCGCTTCCAGAACAATCCAGCTCTCGGCGCGCTTGGCTTTCTCGCGGGACAGCTTGGTCTCGCCAAAGCCGTCTTCTACCGCGTCCAGTGCGACGTGGACTTCGTCACCCACCTTGATGGTCAGCTCGCCCTGTTCGTTGTAGAACTGCTCGACCGGGATGACGCCCTCGGATTTCAGACCGGCATGGACGGTGACCCAGTCACCATCGATGTCGACCACGATGCCGGTGATGATGGCACCCGGCTGCATGTCGAGGGATTTCAGACTTTCTTCAAAGAGTTCTGCGAAGCTTTCGCTCATGTTCATACCTGTAGTCAAAGGCCCGGAAGGGCCCGATTCCGCATCACCAGCCAATGCGGTCAAGTCATTAAATGAAGCCGCAGGACAATTTGCTGGTTTCCTGCTAGCTTCTGATTGCACTCCCGAATGGGAATGCCCAGTTGGGTTGTTCTGCGATGGCGCCAGGCAAGTCGGGAGGCAACCCTCGTCGCACCTGCAAAACGCCACAACATAAGGTCTGGAATATTAGCAACCAGGCCCTGTATCGTCAATTCCCGCGCCGAAACCTCAGACGTCCCAGCCCTGCCGCTCGCAGTGCCGGATGATCGTCTCGACCACCGCCTCGATGCTCATTTCGGTGGAGTCCAGCAGGATCGCGTCATCGGCCGGTTTCAGCGGCGCGACCGCGCGCTGGCTGTCGCGCTCGTCGCGCTCGCGGATTTCTTCCAGCAAGGCAGACTGGTCGACATCCGCGCCCTTCGCCTTCAACTGCAGGTAGCGTCGACGCGCACGCTCCTCCGCCGAGGCGGTGAGGAAGATCTTCAGAGGCGCATCGGGAAATACCACGGTGCCCATGTCGCGGCCGTCGGCCACCAGTCCCGGAGCCTCGCGAAACGCCCGCTGGCGCTGCAGCAGCGCATCGCGCACGGCCGGCAGCGCCGCGACCTGGGAAGCGCCGGCACCGACCTGCTCGGTACGGATCACATCGGTCACTTCCTCGCCTTCGAGAATGATGCGCTGCCCATGGCTGCCATCGGCGGCGACGAACTGCACATCGAGGTGCGCAGCCAGGACCTTCAGCGCCTCTTCATTGGTCAGGTCGACACCATGGTTGACCGCGGCGAACGCCAACAGCCGATAAAGCGCCCCGGAATCCAGCAGGTTCCAGCCCAGGCGCCGGGCGAGCAGCCCGGCGACCGTGCCCTTGCCGGCGCCACTGGGGCCATCGATGGCGAGCATCGGTACAGCGCCGTTCATCAATTGTTCTCCACGGCGACCCGGATACCGGTCTGGGCACACAGGGCGAGGAAGTTGGGGAAGGAGGTGGCGACGTTGGCGCAGTCGTGGATGCGGATCGGCCCGCTGGCACGCAGCGAAGCGACGCTGAAGGACATGGCGATACGGTGGTCGCCGTGCGCCCAGACTTCGCCGCCACCGAACGCACCACCCTCGATGACGATGCCATCCGGGGTCGGCTCGGCCTTCACGCCCAGGGCCTTCAGGCCGTCGGCCATGACCTGGATACGGTCCGACTCCTTGACCCGCAGCTCTTCGGCGCCACGCAGGACCGTGCGCCCCTCGGCGCAGGCGGCAGCCACGAAGAGTACCGGGAACTCGTCGATGGCCAGTGGCACCAGGTCCTCGGGAATGTCGATGCCCTTGAGCCGCGCGGAGCGCACGCGGATGTCGGCGACCGGCTCGCCGCCGACCTCGCGCTGGTTTTCCAGGCTCAGGTCACCACCCATCAGGCGCAGGATCTCGATGACGCCGACGCGCGTCGGGTTGATGCCGACGTGCTGCAGGACCAGTTCCGAACCCTCGGCGATACTGGCGGCAACCAGGAAGAAGGCTGCCGAGGAAATGTCGGCCGGGACCTCGATATGGGTGGCGCTCAACTTGTGCCCGGATTCGACCTTGGCGGTGCTGCCCTCGACCACCACCGGATAGCCGAAGCCGCGCAGCATGCGCTCGGTGTGGTCGCGGGTCGGCGCCGGCTCGGTGACCGAGGTCTCACCCGCGGCGTAGAGCCCGGCGAGCAACAGGCAGGACTTCACCTGGGCGCTGGCCATCGGCATGTCGTAATGCATACCGGTGAGGCGCTGGCCGCCGCGAATGGTCATCGGCGGACGGCCTTCCGGCCCCGTCTCGATTACCGCGCCCATCTCGCGCAGCGGCTTGGCTACGCGATTCATCGGCCGCTTGGAAAGGGAAGCGTCGCCGGTCAGGGTGCTGTCGAACGGCTGGGCCGCCAGCAGACCGCTGAGCAGACGCATGGAAGTACCGGAGTTACCCAGGTAGATCGGCCCAGGCGGCGCCTTGAGGCCGTGCAGGCCAACGCCATGGACGGTGACGCGGCCGTTCTGCGGCCCCTCGATCACCACTCCCATGTCGCGGAACGCCTGGATGGTTGCCAGTGCGTCCTCGCCCTCGAGGAAGCCCTCCACTTCGGTGGTGCCTTCGGCCAGGGAGCCGAGCATGATCGAGCGATGGGAAATCGACTTGTCGCCCGGTACCCGGATGGTTCCGGACAGGCTGCCGCCCGGCTGGGCCAGATAAATCAGGTCGTTGTTGTGCATGGCGTCCACATAGGCCCGACGGGCCAGGATTTTGCTGAAATGCTCACGGGCTACCCGGGCGCGCGTGAAAACGCCCAACAACTGGTGCCCGTCCCCAGTGTCGACGGCCTCGCGCAGCGCGTCGAGGTCGTCACGAAAAACATCCAGTGTACGCAGCACCGCCTCGCGATTGGCGAGAAAGATGTCGTGCCACATCACCGGGTCGCTGCCGGCGATCCGCGTGAAATCACGGAAACCGCCGGCGGCATAGCGGAAGATCTCCAGATTCTCGCTGCGCTTGGCCAGGGAGTCGACCAGGGTGAAGGCCAGCAGGTGAGGCAGGTGGCTGGTGGCCGCCAGAACCTCGTCGTGATGCTCGACCTCCATGTGCTCGACGTCCGCGCCCAGCGCGCGCCACAGGCTGTCGACCAGCGCCAGCGCGTCGGCATCGGTCTCCGCGGAGGGCGTGAGAATCACCTTGTGCCGGCGGAACAGGGTCGCCTTCGCCGCGGTCACTCCGCTCTGCTCGGAACCCGCGATCGGATGCCCCGGTACCAGGTACCGCGGCATCCCGCCGAACGCGACACGCGCGGCACGCACGATATTGCCCTTGGCGCTGCCAACGTCGGTCAATACAGCCTTGCCCAGGTCGAGCTTCGCCAGGTCGGCCAGCACCCGCTCCATCGCCAGGATCGGCACCGCCAACTGGATCACGTCGGCGCCGACGCAGGCGCGGCCAAGATCCTCCTCGCAACGGTCGACCACGCCGAGTTCCACCGCCAGGCGGCAAGACTCGGCATCCCGATCCACGCCGACCACTTCCCGGAACAACCCTTTGCTCCGCAACCCCTTGGCGAAGGAGCCGCCAATCAGGCCCAGCCCCACCACCACCAGGCGGCCCAGCTTAGGGGTCGACTGTTGCAGCGGCGTGACCTCAGTCATGCGCCAGCACCTTGCCCAGCGCCTGGAGGAAACGATCGTTCTCTTCCGGCAGCCCGATGGAGACGCGCAGGAAGGTCGGCATCCCGTAGCCAGCCACCGGACGCACGATCACGCCTTCGCGCAGCAGCGCCTGGTAGACCGGACCGGCATCGTGAGCCAGATCCACGGCGATGAAGTTGCCCTTCGAGGGAATCCAGGACAGGCCCAACGCATGGAAGCCATCCTCCAGCTGCGCCATGCCGGAATCGTTTAGGCGGCGACTCTGCGCCAGGTAGTCATGGTCATCCAGCGCCGCGCAGGCAGCCGCCAGGGCCAGGCTATTGACATTGAACGGCTGGCGCACGCGGTTGAGCACATCGGCCACCGCCTTGCTCGAAAGCGCGTAGCCGACCCGCAGCGAAGCCAGGCCATAGGCCTTGGAGAAGGTCCGCGAGACCAGCAGGTTGGGATGGCGCGCCAGGTAGTCCAGGCCATCGGGCAGCTCGTCGCCCTCGGCGTATTCGATATAGGCCTCGTCCAGCACCACCAGCACCTCCGCCGGCACCTGGGCGAGGAACCGCTCCAGGGCGTCCGCACCGAACCAGGTCCCGGTCGGGTTGTTCGGGTTGGCGACGAACACCACGCGAGTTTGCCCATCGATGGCGGCGAGCATCGCTTCCAGGTCATGCCCCCAGGCGCGCGCCTTGACCGCCCGCCCCTCGGCGCCCACGGCCTGGGTGGCGATCGGGTAGACGGCGAAGGCATGTTCGCTGAACACGGCGTTCAGACCAGGCGCGAGGTAGGCACGGGCGACCAGGTCGAGAATGTCGTTGGAGCCGTTGCCCAGGGTCACCTGCGCCGCATCCACCGCGCAACGCTCGGCCAGCTTGCGCTTGAGTTCGAAACCGTTGCCGTCAGGATAACGGGTCAGTTCCGCCAGTTCGGCGCGGATAGCCTCCAGCGCCTTTGGGCTCGCACCCAGCGGGTTCTCGTTGCTGGCGAGCTTGACGATCGCCGCAGGGTCGATGCCCAGCTCGCGGGCCAGTTCGTCCACCGGCTTGCCAGGGACGTAGGGCGACAGCTTTTGCACCCCCGGCTGGGCCAGGGCAAGGAAATCGGACATGGATAGTTCAGCCTCGACGCGGGACGGGGCATTCATCGATGACCCGTCTCTTCGGAATGACAGCGCGCTCAGAGCACCGCTTTCGGATAGGAGCCCAGGACCTTCAGGGCGACGGCTTCCTGGCCGATCTTCTCCAGGACGTCCTTGATCAGCGGTTCTTTATGGTGGCCGACGAAATCGATGAAGAACACGTAGGTCCATTTGCCGCTGCGCGACGGGCGGGTTTCGATGCGGGTCAGGTCGATACCATTGTTGTGGAACGGTACCAGCAGCTCGTGCAGGGCCCCCGGCTTGTTGCGCATGGAAACGATGATCGAGGTCTTGTCGTCGCCGGTCGGCGGCACCTCCTGGTTGCCGATGATCAGGAAGCGCGTGGAGTTGTCCGGGCGGTCCTCGATCTTCTCGTGCAGCTTGCTCAGGTGGTACAGGCTGGCCGCCATGTCGCCGGCGATCGCCGCCGAATTCCACTCGCTCTTCACCCGCTTGGCCGCGTCGGCGTTGCTCGACACCGCCACCCGCTCGACGCTCGGGTAGTGCGAGTCCAGCCACTTGCGACATTGCGCGAGGGATTGGGCATGGGAATAGATCCGGGTGATGTTGTCGGTCTTGGTGGTTTCGCCGACCAGCAGGTGATGGTGGATACGCAACTCGACTTCGCCGCAGATCACCATGTCGTGCTCGAGGAAGCTGTCGAGGGTATGGTTGACCGCCCCCTCGGTGGAGTTTTCCACAGGCACCACGCCGAAGTTCACCGCGCCGGCGGCGACCTCGCGGAACACCTCGTCGATCGCCGCCATCGGCGTGCTGATCACCGCATTGCCGAAATGCTTGAGTGCCGCGGCCTGGGTAAAGGTGCCCTCGGGTCCGAGATAGGCCACTTTCAGCGGCTGCTCGAGCGCCAGGCAGGACGACATGATCTCGCGGAACAGCCGCGCGACCTCTTCGTTGTCCAGCGGCCCCTTGTTCAATTGCATGATGTGCTTGAGCACCCAGGCTTCGCGCTCGGGACGGTAGAACACCGGCGCCTCGCCCTCGCCCAGGGTCTGGGTCTTGACTCGCGCCACGTCCTGGGCGCAACGGGCACGCTCGCTGATCAGCTCGAGCAACTTCTCGTCGAGGCTGTCGATGCGCAGGCGCAAGGCCTTGAGCTGGTCCTGGTCCGCCATCAGCCGTGCTCCTTCTCGAACTCCGCCATGTATGCGACCAGCGCCTCGACCGCGTCCAGGCCAAGGGCGTTGTAGATGGAAGCGCGCATGCCGCCGACCGAGCGGTGGCCTTTCAGGTTGAGCAGCCCGCGCGCCTCGGCGCCTTCCAGGAACGGCTTGTCGAGACGCTCGTCGGCCAGGCGGAACGGCACGTTCATCCAGGAGCGGGCGCTCGGCTGGATCGGGTTGGTGTAGAAGTCGCTGGCATCGATGGTCTTGTACAGCAGGTCCTTCTTGGCGCGGTTGCGCTGCTCCATCGCGGTCACCCCGCCCTGCTCCTTCAGCCATTCGAAGACCAGGCCGGACAGGTACCAGGAGTAGGTCGCCGGGGTGTTGTACATGGAACCGTTGTCCGCGGCGACCTTGTAGTTGAGCATGGTCGGACAGACGCTGCGGGCGCGGCCGAGCAGGTCTTCGCGAACGATCACCACCACCAGGCCGGACGGGCCGATGTTCTTCTGCGCCCCGGCATAGATCAGGCCGAAGCGGGACACGTCGAGCGGGCGCGAGAGGATGTCGGAGGACATGTCGGTGACCAGCGGCACGTCGCCGGTCTCGGGAATCCAGTCGAACTCGAGGCCGCCGATGGTCTCGTTGGAGGCGTAGTGCACATAGGCCGCGTCCTTGGTCAGCGTCCACTCGTTCTGACCCGGAATGGCGAAGTAGTCGTACTCCTTGGCGCTGGCCGCGACATTCACGGTGCCATAGCGACGAGCCTCCTCGATGGCCTTCTTCGACCAGATACCGGTATCGATATAGTCGGCGACGCCATCTTCGGGCAGCAGGTTCAGCGGAATCTCGGCGAACTGCTGGCTGGCGCCGCCCTGCAGGAACAGCACCTTGTAGTCCGAGGGAATGTCGAGCAGGTCGCGCAGGTCCTGCTCGGCCTTGCTGGCGATGGCCACGTAGTCATCACTACGGTGGCTCATTTCCATGACCGAAAGGCCCTTGCCCCGCCAGTCGAGAAGCTCGGCCTGGGCACGTTGCAGAACTGCGTCGGGAAGCGCCGCGGGACCGGCGCAGAAATTGAAGGCTCGCTTGCTCACATCCACTCTCGCTATAGGTAGGGCGGATAGCCGTGAGTTATCCGCCGAGGTCATCGGCCGGGCGGGCGCAGGCGCCCGCCCCGAGCCTTACTCTTCGTTGCCTTCCGCTTCCGCCGCGGGCTCGGACTCGGACTCGGCCGACTCGCCCAGAGATTCGGCAGCTTCCTCGCCCTCGGGCAGGTCCTCGTCATCTCCGCCCGACGGCTCCTGGACACGCTCCAGACCGACCAGTACCTCGTCGCTGGCGAGCTTGATCAGGGTTACGCCCTGGGTATTGCGGCCGGACAGGGAGACTTCGTCGACACGCGTCCGCACCAGGGTGCCCTGGTCGGAAATCAGCATGATCTCCTCGCCTTCCTGGACCTGTACCGCGGCGATCAGCGCGCCGTTGCGCTCGTTGGTGACCATGGCGATCACCCCCTGGCCGCCGCGGCCGCGACGCGGGAACTTGCTCAGCGGGGTACGCTTGCCGAAGCCGCGCTCGGAGGCGGTGAGGATCTGCGCCCCGGACTCCGGAATCAGCATGGAGATCAGCTGCTGCCCCTTGCCCAGGCGCATGCCACGTACGCCGCGGGCGTTGCGGCCCATGATGCGCACCACGCTCTCGGCGAAGCGGATCACCTTGCCGGCGCTGGAGAACAGCATGACTTCCTTGGCGCCATCGGTGATCGCGGCGGCGATCAGGGTGTCGCCCTCTTCCAGCTTGAGCGCGATCAGGCCGCTGCTGCGCGGACGGCTGAACTGCACCAGCGGGGTCTTCTTCACGGTACCGAAGGCGGTGGCCATGAAGATGTAGGCGCCGGTCGGCTCGGCCACCAGCTCGGCGGTCTCGCCCTCGACTTCCTCGACCTCGGCGGCCTCGACCACCTCGCCCTCGAGCACCGCTCCTTCGGCTTCGTCGAGGTCGTCATCGGCGCCGCCGTTCTGCTGCAGCGCCTCCAGGTCGATCTGCAACATCGCGGTGATCCGCTCGCCCTCGTCCAGCGGCAGCAGGTTCACCAACGGCCGGCCACGCGCGGTACGCGAGGCTTCCGGAATCTCGAAGGTACGCAGCCAGTAAACCTTGCCCTTGCTGGAGAACAGCAGGAGGGTCGCATGGCTGTTGGCCACCAGCAGGTGTTCGATGTAGTCCTCGTCCTTCATCCCGGTGGCGGACTTGCCTTTGCCGCCGCGACGCTGCGCCTGGTAGGCGGCCAGCGGCTGGGACTTGGCGTAGCCGCCGTGGGAGATGGTCACCACGCGGTCTTCCTCGGTGATCAGGTCGGCGATGGTCAGGTCGACCTGGGAAGCCACGATCTCGGTGCGGCGAGCATCGCCGAATTCGGCCTTGACCGCTTCCAGCTCCTCACGGATCACCTCCATCAGGCGCGCCGGGTTGGTCAGGATGCGGATCAACTCGCCGATCAGGTTGAGGATTTCCTGGTATTCGGAGAGCAGCTTCTCGTGCTCCAGGCCGGTCAGGCGATGCAGGCGCAGCTCGAGGATCGCCTGGGCCTGTTCCGGCGACAGGTAGTACTTGCCGTCGCGCAGGCCGTACTGCGGATCCAGGTCTTCCGGGCGACAGGCGTCGGCGCCGGCACGCTCGACCATCGCTTCCACCGCGCTGGACTCCCAGGCAGTGGCGATCAGGCGTTCCTTGGCCTCGGCCGGGGTCGGCGAACTCTTGATCAGCTCGATCACCGGGTCGATGTTCGACAGGGCGACCGCCTGGCCTTCCAGGATGTGCCCGCGCTCGCGGGCCTTGCGCAGCTCGTAGACGGTACGCCGGGTCACCACTTCGCGGCGGTGGCGGACGAACACCTCGAGCATGTCCTTCAGGTTCAGCGTGCGCGGCTGGCCGTCGACCAGGGCCACCACGTTGATGCCGAACACACTCTGCAGCTGGGTCTGGGCATAGAGGTTGTTGAGGACCACCTCGCCCACCTCGCCGCGACGCAGCTCGATGACCACGCGCATGCCGTCCTTGTCGGACTCGTCGCGCAGCTCGGAAATACCCTCGATCTTCTTCTCTTTCACCAGCTCGGCGATCTTTTCGATCAACCGCGCCTTGTTCAACTGGTACGGCAGCTCGGTGATGATGATCTGCTCGCGACCGCCGCCCTTCTCCATCTCCTCGACGACGGCGCGGGCACGGATGTAGATGCGCCCGCGACCGGTGCGGTAGGCCTCGATGATCCCGGCGCGGCCGTTGATGATGCCGGCGGTGGGGAAGTCCGGACCGGGGATGTACTGCATCAGCTCATCGACGGTCAGGTCGGGGTTGTCCATCAGCGCCAGGCAGCCGTCGATCACTTCGCCGAGGTTGTGCGGCGGGATGTTGGTCGCCATACCCACGGCGATACCGCTGGAACCGTTGACCAGCAGGTTGGGAATCTTGGTCGGCATGACCGCCGGGATCTGCTCGGTGCCATCGTAGTTGGGCACCCAGTCGACGGTTTCCTTTTCCAGGTCCGCCAGCAGTTCATGGGCCAGCTTGGCCATGCGCACTTCGGTGTATCGCATGGCTGCGGCGTTGTCGCCGTCCACCGAACCGAAGTTGCCCTGGCCGTCTACCAGCATGTAGCGCAGCGAGAACGGCTGCGCCATGCGCACGATGGTGTCGTAGACCGCGGTGTCGCCGTGCGGGTGGTACTTACCGATCACGTCGCCGACCACACGGGCGGATTTCTTGTAGGGCTTGTTCCAGTCGTTGCCCAGCTCGCTCATGGCATAAAGCACACGGCGGTGCACCGGCTTCAGGCCGTCACGTGCATCCGGCAGGGCCCGCCCGACGATCACGCTCATCGCGTAGTCGAGATAGGACTGTTTCAGCTCGTCTTCGATATTGACCGGGAGAATTTCTTTGGCCAGTTCGCCCATGAGAAGCCTGGTTCCTTTTTCTGGTGGAACTTCGCCGCCTCGATCCTGAGGCAAACGAAGTAGGTCGGCGCATGCCCGAGCAGCGCCAACTCACTACAAATCAACGACTTGAGTCAAGGATTCGCGCACTCTCGAGGCCCCTCCGCGGGGCGCTCGAATAACCGTCGGAGCTTACCACAGCCCACGCCCCAGCCCAAGGCAAAGGCCCTGGCGGGGACGACCTCCAGTCGCCTCGTTCAATGCAGGCGCTTGCGGCTCATCAGGGCGGCCATGCGCTCGGCGTCGGGACGCTCGACGACGCCACGCTCGGTCACGATGGCATCGATAAGGTCCGCCGGGGTCACGTCGAATACCGGATTGTAGGCATCGACCTCGGCCGCCACCCGTCGCCCGCCGATTTCCAGCAGTTCGCGACCGTCGCGCTCTTCGATCGGGATGTCCTCGCCGCTCTCCAGGTTCATGTCGATGGTCGAACTCGGCGCCACCACCATGAAGCGCACGCCGTGGTGCATGGCGTTGACCGCCAGCTGGTAGGTGCCGATCTTGTTGGCGACATCGCCATTGGCGGTGATGCGGTCGGCGCCGACGATGACCCAGGTGATGTTTTCGGTCTTCATCAGGTGCGCGGCGGCCGAATCCACGTTCAGGCTGACCGGGATGCCTTCGTTGGCCAGCTCCCAGGCGGTCAGTCGCGAGCCCTGGAGCCAGGGCCGGGTTTCGTCGGCGTAAATGCGATTGACCAGGCCTTCCAGGTGCGCGGCGCGGATCACCCCCAGCGCGGTGCCGAACCCGCCGGTCGCCAGGGCGCCGGTATTGCAGTGGGTGAGGATGTTCTGCGGGCTGCCCTGCTGCTTGCGGATCAGCTCCATGCCCAACTGGGCCATGGTCAGGTTGGCCTCGCGGTCGCTTTCATGGATGGAGATCGCCTCGGCTTCCAGCACCGCCAGCGGCTGGTCGCCCTCTTTCATTCGCTCCAGACGGTCGCGCATGCGGTTCAGCGCCCAGAACAGGTTGACCGCCGTGGGTCGGGAGTCGGCCAGCAGGCGGAAGTCCTCCTCCAGCGCGGCGCGCCAGTCGCCGCCCTGCGCCAGGCGCGCGCGGGCGCCAAGGACGATGCCGTAGGCGGCGCTGATGCCGATGGCCGGCGCGCCGCGCACGACCATATCGCGAATGGCCTTGGCCACCTCGGCCGCCGACTCGTGTTCGAGCCAGACCTCCTCCTGGGGCAGCAGGCGCTGATCCAGCAACCGCAGCGTACCGTCCCGCCACTCGATCGCCTTGACCCGCTCGGCCGCCAGCAGTCGCTCTCGCATGCACACACCTCTCGCTGAATCACGGAAAAGCTGCGGATTATAACGAGCCCCAGCCGCGGACGCTCGGGTATACTTCCGGCTTCCCGCTCTGCGCCCAGGATGCGCCGCCATGCCCAACGTCCGTAACCCCTTCGACCTCCTCCTGCTGCCGACCTGGATCGTCCCCGTGGAGCCCGCCGGGGTGGTGCTGCGCGACCACGCGCTGGGCATCCGCGACGGCCAGATAGCCCTGGTCGCGCCGCGCGAGCAGGCCATGCGCCATGGCGCCACGGAAATCCGCGAATTGCCGGGCATGCTGCTCGCCCCCGGTCTGGTCAACGCCCACGGCCATTCGGCGATGAGTCTGTTCCGCGGTCTCGCCGACGACCTGCCGCTGATGACCTGGCTGCAGGACCACATCTGGCCGGCCGAAGGCCAATGGGTCAGCGAGGATTTCATCCGCGACGGCACGGAGCTGGCCATCGCCGAACAGGTAAAGGGCGGCATCACCTGTTTCTCCGACATGTACTTCTATCCACAGGCCATCTGCGGCGTGGTCCATGACAGCGGGGTCCGCGCCCAGGTGGCGATCCCGGTACTGGACTTCCCGATCCCCGGCGCCCGCGACAGCGCCGAGGCGATCCGCCAGGGCATGGCGCTGTTCGACGACCTCAAGCACCACCCGCGCATCCGCATCGCCTTCGGCCCGCACGCTCCTTATACGGTGAGCGACGACAAGCTGGAGCAGATCCTGGTGCTCACCGAGGAACTCGACGCCAGCATCCAGATGCACGTCCACGAGACCGCCTTCGAGGTGGAGCAGGCCACGGAGCGCAACGGCGAGCGCCCGCTGGCCCGCCTGCACCGCCTCGGCCTGCTCGGCCCGCGCTTCCAGGCGGTGCACATGACCCAGGTGGACGACGACGACCTGGCGATGCTGGTGGAAACCAACAGCTCGGTGATCCACTGCCCGGAATCCAACCTCAAGCTGGCCAGCGGCTTCTGCCCGGTGGAAAAACTCTGGCAGGCCGGGGTCAACGTAGCCATCGGCACCGACGGCGCGGCGAGCAACAACGATCTCGACCTGCTCGGCGAGACCCGCACCGCGGCGCTGCTGGCCAAGGCCGTGTACGGCCAGGCCACCGCCCTCGACGCCCACCGCGCGCTGCGCATGGCCACCCTGAACGGCGCCCGCGCGCTTGGCCTGGAGCGCCTGATCGGCTCCCTGGAAGCCGGCAAGGCCGCCGACCTGGTGGCCTTCGATCTGTCCGGCCTGGCCCAGCAACCGGTCTACGACCCGGTTTCGCAACTTATCTATGCCAGCGGCCGCGACTGCGTGCGGCACGTCTGGGTCGGCGGCAGGCAACTCCTCGACGACGGCCGCCTGCTCCGTCACGACGAACAGCGTCTGATCGCCAGGGCCCGCGAATGGGGGGCGAAGATCGCCGCCAGCGACAGGTCCTGAACCGCGGCGGGCCGGCCCGCTGCGACAAACTGACATAGGAAGGCGAACCGCCGCCGGCCCCATCCCTCCGCCAAAGCTGGCAACATGAAGGATTGGATTCCGCCGCCGCGGCCCTTCCCCCAAAGGCTTCACTCTTCAACGGGAACGATTATGAGCAACGTCGACCACGCCGAGATCGCCAAATTCGAGGCACTGGCCCATCGCTGGTGGGACCGCGAGAGCGAGTTCAAGCCACTCCACGACATCAACCCGCTGCGCGTCAACTGGATCGACGAGCGCGCCGGCCTGGCCGGCAAGAAGGTGCTCGACATCGGTTGCGGCGGCGGCATCCTCAGCGAAGCCATGGCCCAGCGCGGCGCCAGCGTCACCGGCATCGACATGGGCGAAGCGCCGCTCGCGGTGGCGCGCCTGCACCAGCTGGAATCCGGCGTCGCCGTCGACTACCGGCAGATCACCGCCGAGCAGATGGCCGAGGAAATGCCCGGGCAATTCGACGTGGTCACCTGCCTGGAGATGCTCGAACACGTGCCGGACCCGGCCTCGGTGATCCGCGCCTGCCACCGCCTGGTCAAGCCGGGCGGACAGGTATTCCTCTCGACCATCAACCGCAATCCCAAGGCCTACCTGTTCGCGGTGATCGGCGCGGAATACATCCTCCAGTTGCTGCCGCGCGGGACCCACGATTTCCGCAAGTTCATCCGTCCGTCGGAACTCGGCGCCTGGTCGCGCGAGGCCGGTCTCGAGGTCAAGGACATCATCGGCCTGACCTACAACCCGCTGACCAAGCACTACAAGCTGGCCAACGACGTCGACGTCAACTACATGGTCCAGACCCAGCGGGAGGCGTGAAGCGCATGCGGCTCAAAGCGGTACTGTTCGACATGGATGGCACCCTGCTCGACACGGCGCCGGACTTCATCGCCATCACCCAGGCCATGCGTGCCGCCCACGGCCTGCCGCCGGTGGACGAGCAACGGGTGCGCGACGTGGTCTCCGGCGGCGCGCGCGCGATGGTTGCCGCGGCCTTCGGCCTGTCGCTGGACAGCCCGGAAGTGGAACCCCTGCGCCAGGAGTTCCTCGACCGCTACCAGGAGCATTGCGCGGTTCTCAGCCGGCCCTACGACGGCATCCCCGAACTGCTCGCGGCGATCGAGAAAGCCGGGTTGATCTGGGGCGTGGTGACCAACAAGCCGGTGCGCTTCGCCGAACCGATCATGCAGCGCCTGGGCTACGCCGAGCGTTCCAGGGTGCTGGTCTGTCCGGACCACGTGACCCGCAGCAAGCCCGATCCCGAGCCGCTGCTACTGGCCTGTAGCCAGCTCGGCATCGATCCGTCGAGGGTGCTGTTCATCGGCGACGACCTGCGCGACATCGAATCCGGCCGCGACGCCGGGACCAAGACCGCGGCGGTGCGCTACGGCTACATCCACCCCGAAGACAACCCCGCGCACTGGGGCGCCGACGTGATCGTCGACCACCCGCGCGAACTCATCGACGTTCTCGACCGCGCGCTCTGCGACTGCTGATCCGCAGCGCCGCCGACAGACAACGACCCGCCGCCAGGCGGGTCATGCATTCAAAGGATTCGACATGTTCCAGTACTCCGCCCGCCCCGACCTGCTGAAAGACCGCGTGATCCTGGTCACCGGCGCCGGCCGCGGCATCGGCGCCGCCGCCGCCAAGACCTTCGCCGCCCACGGCGCCACCGTGCTGCTGCTGGGCAAGACCGAGGAGTACCTGAACGAGGTCTACGACGCCATCGAGGCCGCCGGCCATCCGCAGGCCGCCGTGATCCCGTTCAACCTGGAGACCGCCCAGCCGCACCAGTTCGAGGAACTGGCGGCAACCCTGGAGAACGAGTTCGGCCGCATCGACGGCCTGCTGCACAACGCTTCGATCCTCGGTCCGCGCTCGCCGATGCAGCAGATTTCCGGGGAGAACTTCATGCGCGTGATGCAGGTGAACGTCAATGCCATGTTCATGCTGACCACCGCCATGCTGCCGCTGATGAAGCTCTCCAGCGACGCCTCGATCATCTTTACCTCGAGCAGCGTGGGCCGGAAGGGCCGCGCCTACTGGGGCGCCTATTCGGTATCGAAGTTCGCCACCGAGGGCCTGATGCAGACCCTTGCCGACGAACTCGACGGTACCAGCGCGATCCGCGCCAACAGCGTCAACCCCGGCGCCACCCGCACCAGTATGCGCGCCCTCGCCTACCCTGGGGAAAACCCGCTGAACAACCCCACCGGCGAGGAGATCATGCCGGTCTACCTGTACCTCATGGGGCCGGACAGCGCCGGCGTCAACGGCCAGGCCTTCGACGCCCAGTGATTCCCCGGCAGCCTCGCCGCCCGGCGAGGCTGCCCTGTCCTTCCCTTCCCTCTTCCCGTCCGGAACTTCCCATTCTTTTTGCATATTTTTCCCACTGAGTGGGAAAGTGGTTTCATTTTCCGGGAAATCGCCTTCACCCTGTGGGTCAAGGAGTTCCCATGTCGAAGCATTCCCCCACCGATCGCCTGCTGCAGATCCTCATTGCCCTCGGCCAGGCTCCCGAAGCCCTGTCTGCCAAGGAGCTGTCGCTGACCCTGGAGCAGCCGCTGAGCAGCACCTACCGGCACCTGAAGACCCTGTTGCGCTGGGGCCTGGCCGAAGAACAGGCCGGCCAGGGCCGCTACCTGCCCGGCCCGGCCTGCCTGCAACTGGCGAAGAAATTCGATCGCGAGGCCTCGCTGATCGGTCTCGCCAAACCAGAACTCAAGCGCCTGGCCGACCTGAGCCAGGAGAGCGTGGCGCTGATGGTGGCCAGCAACCAGCAGGCGATCTGCCTGGAACTATTCGACAGTCCGCAGCCGCTGCGCTGCTGCTACCAGAAAGGGCTGGCGCAGCCGCTGTTGCATGGCGCCTCGGCCAAAGCCCTGCTGGCGCACCTGGAGGACGAACGGCGCGAGGAGCTGTACCTCGCCCAGGAACTCTCCGCCGAGCGTATCGACAAGCTGGAGCAGGAACTCCGGCTGATCCGCGAACAGGGCTACGCCGTCAGCCAGGGCGAGATCGACGAAGGCGTCTGGGGCATCAGCGTACCGCTGCTGGACAGCCGCCAGCGCCTGCACGGCGCCCTCAGCCTGATGGCCCCCGCCTTGCGCGCCCAGTCGCGCAGCGAACGCTTGCGGCAATGGACCCTCGACGCCGCCGCGCGACTTTCCGCGCGGCTGGACTGACCAACAGGAGTTTCGATGTACCCCGCCCCCGACATGAGCCTCTGGCAAGGCCGGATCGATAGCCAGGAAGGCGCCGACGCGCGGCGCTGGCACCAATGGATGCGTCCCTACGCAGACGACGCCGAAGCGGCCAGCGTGCTGCTCGGGTTCGCCAGCGACGAAGGCGTGCGCCGCAACCAGGGTCGCCAGGGCGCGCGCCACGGACCGCCAGCCTTGCGTCGCGCGCTGGCCAACCTGGCCTGGCACGGCGAGCAAGCGATCTACGATGCCGGCGACATCGTCGCCGGCGACGATCTGGAAGCCGCCCAGGAATGCTACGCGCAACGCGTCGCCGACCTGCTCGCGCGCGGCCACCGGGTGGTCGGCCTGGGCGGCGGCCACGAAATCGCCTACGCCAGCTTCGCCGGCCTCGCCCGCCACTTGAGTCGGCATGAGCGCCTGCCGCGCATCGGTATCCTCAATTTCGACGCGCATTTCGACCTGCGCCACGCCGAACGGGCCAGCTCCGGCACGCCGTTCCGCCAGATCGCCGAACTCTGCCAGGCCAGCGACTGGCCGTTCGCCTACTGCTGCCTGGGCATCAGCCGCCTGAGCAACACCGCGGCGCTGTTCGACCAGGCCCAGCGCCTGGGTGTGCGCTACCTGCTGGACCGCCAGTTGCAGCCATGGAACCTGGAACGCAGCGAAGCCTTCCTCGACAGCTTCCTGCAATCCGTCGACCACCTCTACCTGACCGTTTGCCTCGACGTACTCCCGGCCGCCCAGGCGCCCGGCGTCAGCGCGCCCTCGGCGCACGGCGTGGAGATGCCGGTGGTGGAGCACCTAGTCCGCCGCGCCAAGGCCAGCGGCAAGCTGCGCCTGGCCGACATCGCCGAACTCAACCCGCAACTCGATAGCGACCAGCGCACCGCCCGGATCGCCGCGCGCCTGGTCGACAGCCTGGTCAACTGATCGCCCTTTCGCCCACACAACAACAATAGAGCCACGCCATGCCGACATTGCCCCTGGACGCCCTGTCCACCACCGCCCTCGCCCTGCTCCTGCTCGCCCTCGGCAGCCAATTGAAGAAGCGCAGCCGCTGGCTGACACGTCTGTGCGTACCGTCGCCGGTGATCGCCGGCTTCGGCTTCGCCTTCCTGGTCTGGCTGCTCAGGGATCGCGGCTGGCTCGACATCGGCCTCGACACCAGCCTGCAGACACCCCTGATGGTGGCGTTCTTCACCACCGTCGGCCTCGGTGGCAGCCTCGGCCTGCTGCGCAAGGGCGGCAAGACCCTGCTGGTCTACCTGTCGGCCTGCTGGGCGCTGGCGATACTGCAGAACCTGATCGGCGTCGGCAGCGCCGGACTGCTCGGCCTCGACCCGTTGCTCGGGATCATGGCCGGCGCGGTCTCGCTGGAAGGCGGCTTCGGCGCGGCGGCGGCCTTCGGCCCGGTTGCGGAAGGGCTCGGCGCCCAGGGCGCGACCACCGTGGCGCTGGCCTCGGCCACCTTCGGCATGGTCGCTGGCGGGCTGCTCGGCAGCCCGGTGGCGCACTGGCTGATCGAACGCAACCGCCTGCCGGTGCAGGCGGAAAGCGACAATCGGCTGGAAGCCCTCGGCCAGCAGGAGCGACGCCAGCATGCGGCGGCCACGCTGGACGGCAATCTCCTGCTGCGCCTGCTGACCTGCGTGCTGCTGGTGATGGTGCTCGGCTTCTGGCTCGGCGACGCGCTCGAGGAACGCCTGGGCCTGGTGCTGCCCAGTTATGTCGGGGCGATGTTCATCGCCATCGTCCTGCGCAACCTCGACGACCGGCTCGGCTGGCTGCGCATTCCGGACCACGCCGTCGGCACCCTGGGCGACGTCTGCCTGGGCATCTTCCTGACCATGGCGATGATGAGCCTGAAGTTCTGGGAGCTGGAGAACCTCGGCCTGCCGCTGCTCGGCGTACTGTTCATCCAGGTCGCGGTGCTGTTGCTGCTGACGATCTTCGTGCTGTTCCGCCTGCTCGGCCGCAACTACGACGCCGCGGTGCTCTGCGCCGGCTTCCTCGGCCACGGCCTGGGCGCCACGCCCAACGCGGTGGCCAACATGGGCGCGGTCTGCGAGCACTATCGGGTGTTCTCGCACAAGGCCTTCATCATCGTGCCCCTGTGCGGCGCGGTACTGATCGATCTCGTCGCCATCCCGGCGATCACCTGGTTCATCAACGCCTTCAGTTGAACCATGGCGGCGCTCCGCTAGCGGAGCGCCAGCTTTCCGACGAGCGCCTCGGCCACTCGCCAGCAAAACGCCATTATTCCGTCGAAATCTCTCCGAAATTCCTACAGAATGTGGAAACCATTCCTAGGAAAACCTGTCTGTGCCTCTGATTTCTCCGTTCTTCAGTTGGCTGGCACGAAACTCGCCTTAGCCCTACTGTCGCCGTCTTTCGCGCCAGAGGTTCCGCGCATGGCTCCTCCCAAGCAGTCCAATACCATCGATTTCGACGCCGCCAAGCAGAAGCGCGGCCCCCAGCCCGGTGGCAACGCCAGCGGGCCGCGCGCCAGCAACCTGACGGAGTTGCGCCAGCAACTGACCCTACAGTTGCAGAGCAGCCTGGAGGCGGAGCGGATTCTCGGCCTGTTCTTCGAGGAAGTCCGCCAACTGATCCCGCTGGATGCCCTTGGCTACCGCCATCCGGGCTCCGACCTGCGCCTGGAGTTCGGCAGCAGCGCCAAGCATTCGGTGAGCTATCGCCTGAGCCATGACAGCGACTACCTCGGCGAACTGATCTTCCGTCGCCGCCAGCGCCTCGGCGAAGACGAACAACGGCAACTGGAGAGCCTGCTCGGCACCCTGCTGTTCCCGCTGCGCAACGCCCTGCTCTATCGCGCCGCGATCCAGACCGCCCTGCGCGACGCCCTGACCGGCACCGGCAACCGCATCGCCATGGACCAGGCGCTCGGCCGCGAACTGGAACTGGCCCGGCGCAACCTGCAACCGCTCTCGGTGCTGATGCTCGATATCGACCACTTCAAGCGGGTCAACGACCACTACGGTCACGCCGTCGGCGACGAAGCCCTCAAGGCCGTGGCGGAAACCATCAAGGACCACCTGCGCAATGTCGACATGGTGTTCCGCTTCGGCGGCGAGGAATTCCTCGTCCTGCTGTCCAGCACGCCGCTGCAGGCTGCCTGCATGGTCGGCGAACGCCTGCGCCAGGCGGTGGAGGAACTGGACTACCGGCACGCCGGCGAACCGCTGAAGCTGTCGATCAGCCTCGGTTGCGCCGACCTGCGGCCCGGCGAAGGCAGCGACGACCTGCTGCGACGGGTCGACGAGGCGCTCTACGAAGCCAAGCGCGACGGCCGCAACCGCCTGCGCTGCGCCTGAGGCTTGCCGACTCGCACACCCCGAAGCGCGGAGCGGGCGCATCGGGCGACGGCAGTAGCAACGGCTCTCACCGGCGCAGTCACGATTTCCGCCAAGGTCCTGCCTCTTATGGCTGCGCCGGCTCGTCCGGGCCGCCATAGGCCTGGCGCAAGCGGACGCGCTTCTCCAGCAGCCAGCCGCTGGTTTCCTTGCCGTCTCGAGCCACGTACATGACGTTCAGCCACTCGCCGCTCGGCTTGTAGACAGTGATGAAGTCGCCGGGAATCACGAAGACCCCGGTGACACAGTCGGCACGCGGCGCGCTGTGGAAATAGGCGCGCCCCTTGTCGATCACCTCGCCCTCCAGCGGCGGACGGAAGTTGTCCTCGGGGCCGGCCGTCGCCTCGCCAAGGCTTGCGCAGCTCTGCGCCGGCATCGCCGCATCCGCGGCCAGCCCGGCGACGCTCCATAGCATGCAGAGCGCGATAGCCAGGATCCTGTGCATTTCACCACCTCCTTGTGTGCGGGCGACCATTAGACACCGATTCCCTGGCATGAAAAAGGCCCCCGAAGGGGCCTTTCCAGGGCGCTTTCCGCTCAGCGGCGGAAGCCCGGACGCATACCGTCGCCGGCCGGTTTCGGCCGCCGCTTGACCTGCGGCTTGCGGGCCGCCGGCTTGTCGCCCGGCGCGCTGGCCGGACGCTCGTCGCGCGGCTTGCTCGGGCGCGGCTTGCGGTTGCTCTCGCGGGGCCGCTCGGCAACCGGAGTGCCCTGCTCGCGCCCCTTGCGCTCGGCGCTCGGCTGCGGACCGCGCGCGGGACGCGAAGCCGGCGCGCGACGAGCGGCATTTTCGCCGTCCTCGCGCCGCGGCGCACGCTTGCGCCCGGCTTCCGGACGCTCGCTGCGCGCCAGCGGACGGGCCTGCTTGCGCTGCTGGCGTTCGGCCTTCTCGCGCGCCTTGGTGGTCATGCCCGGCAGGGCCACCGGCTTGAGGCCGACTTCCTCGCTGAGGATGTCGATCTCGCGCTGGTCCATTTCGCGGTAGCGGCCCATGGTCAGCTCGGAGGTCAGGAACACCGGGCCGAAACGCACCCGCTTGAGGCGGCTGACCACCAACCCCTGGGATTCCCACAACCGGCGCACCTCGCGGTTGCGGCCCTCCATCACTACGCAGTGGTACCAGTGGTTGAAGCCTTCGCCGCCCGGCGCCTGCTGGATATCGCTGAACTTGGCCGGGCCGTCCTCGAGCATCACGCCGTTGAGCAGGCGCTCGATCATCTCTTCGGTGACCTCGCCGCGCACCCGTACCGCGTATTCACGGTCCATCTCATAGGAAGGATGCATCAGGCGGTTGGCCAGTTCGCCATCGGTGGTGAACAGCAGCAGGCCGGTGGTATTGATGTCCAGGCGACCGACATTGATCCAGCGACCGGTGCGCAGGCGCGGCAGGCGGTCGAAGATGGTCGGGCGGCCTTCCGGATCGTCGCGGGTGCAGACCTCGCCTTCCGGCTTGTTGTAGATCAGCACGCGACGGACACTCTCGGCGGCCTCTTCGCGGCGGATCAGGTGGCCATCGACGGTGATAGCATCGTGGCTGTCGACCCGCTGGCCGAGGCTGGCCACGCTGCCATTGACGTTGACCCGGCCTTCGGCGATCCACACTTCTACGTCGCGCCGGGAACCGACGCCGAGACGGGCGAGGACTTTCTGCAATTTTTCCCCGACCGGTACGTGGGGATTCTCTGGGGTATCGTTCATCTGGGCACCTCCCGGTGTGGCTGGCAACGAATCGAAGGGCGCGCATCATACGCGCTTCGTCAGGACAAAGCACCGTCCCCGGGCGGAAACCCGGACAATCCCGCTAGACTAGGCCGGGTTCACCCACCCCGCCACCCGGAGGCCCCGGTGCACGACATCCCTCCCTTCAGCGGCGCCAAGCTGGCGCTGTTCTATGGCGACCACCTGGTCGTCTACAAACGCGACGAAAAACCCGGCATTCCCTTCCCCGGCTACTGGGACTTTCCCGGCGGCGGCCGTGAGGGCCTGGAGACGCCTGCCGAATGCGCCCTGCGCGAACTCGAGGAAGAGTTCTCCATCCGCCTGGAAGAACCTCGTATCGAATGGCAGCGACAGTATCCGAGCACCAGCGGCAGCGCGCCCTTCGCCTACTTCCTGGTGGCGCGCCTGGAGGACCGCGAGTTCGAGGCCATCCGCTTCGGCGACGAAGGACAATACTGGCGATTGATGGAGGTGGACGCCTACCTCGCGCATGCCATGGCCGTACCCTACCTGCAGAGCCGGCTCGGCGACTATCTGCGGGAACGCCGGCGCATCGGCGAATAACGCCGATGACGTTAGCCGTTCCATGCCCCGGATAATCCGGACGGCATAAAAAAACCCGGCCGAAGCCGGGCATGCCCAGGCGGGCAGTCTCAGTGTCTGCGGTGCTCGGCGAAGCGCTCCAGGGCTTCGCGGCTGAGGCGCTCGACCTGGGCCCAGTCGCCGCGGTCGACCACGGCCTTGGGCAGCATCCAGGTGCCGCCGACGCACATCACGTTGGGTACCGCCAGGTAGTCGGCGAGATTGTTCAGGCTGACGCCTCCGGTGGGGCAGAAGCGGATATCGGGGAATGGTCCCGAGAACGCCTTCAGCGCCGCCGGGCCGCCGCTGACTTCGGCGGGAAACAGCTTGAAGCGGCGGTAGCCATGGCGGTAGGCGAGCATGATCTCGGAAGCGCTGGCCACGCCGGGCAACAGCGGGACTTCGCTGTCCAGGGCGAAGCGCAGCAACTCGTCGGTGCAACCCGGGGTGACCACGAAGCTCGCCCCGGCCTTTTCCGCAGCGGCGAAGGTCCGCGGGTCGAGCACGGTGCCGGCGCCGATGCGCAGGTGCGGGCGCTCCTCGCTGAGGCGCCGGATGGCGGTCAGCCCGTGCGCCGTGCGCAGGGTGATCTCCAGGGCGGTCAGGCCGCCGGCGGCGAGGGCATCGGCCATCGGCAGGATGTCCGCCTCGCGGTCGATGGTGATCACCGGGAGGATGCGCGCCTCCCGGCACAGCGTGTCGATGCGGGCGATCTTCTGTTCAAGGTTGTGCATGGCTACAGCTCCGCCACTCAGGGGTACCAATGGATCGTCAGCGGCGCGCGGAGGAAGGCGCGAACCGGCATCCGCCGTTCGTCCTCGACCGCCAGCGCGGCGTTCAGGGTGGCCAGCTTGGACTGGCCCTGGATCGCCAGCAGCTGCACCTTCGCCGCCGCCAGCACGGCGCGCGGCAGGGTCAGGCGCTGGTGCGGCACGCTCGGCGCCCACATCGGCAGGCAACGGCGCGTCCCCTGGGGATCCATCGCCAGGTCCAGGCCAGGGCTGTTCGGGAACAGCGAGGCGGTATGGCCGTCGTCGCCCATGCCGAGGACCAGCACGTCGATCGGCAATGGCAGCTCGTGCAGGTGATGGTCGGCCAGCTCGGCCGCTTCCTCCAGGCTCGCCGCCGGCTGGTAGAGGCCGATGAAGCGCGCCTTCGCCGCCTCGCCACGGAGCAGGTGGCGGCGAACCAGGCCGGCGTTGCTATCGGCATGCGACTCCGGCACCCAGCGCTCGTCGGCCAGGCTGACGGTGATCCGCGACCAGTCCAGCGGCTCCTCGCTCAAGGCTTCGAGGAAGGCCACCGGACTGCGCCCACCGGACACCACCAGCAGCGCCTGGCCCTGCTCGGCCAGCGCCGAGCGCAACCGGCCGGCGACCTCGGCGGCCAGGCCGCGGGCCTGCTCGGCGGCGCTGCCCCAGACCTGCAGGCCGACGCCGGCCGGCAGCTTCAACTCAGAAATCGCCATACCAACTCCTCCCATCGCGGGCCACCAGGGCCACCGAGGCCACCGGCCCCCAACTCCCCGCCGGATACGGCTTGGGCGCTTCGCTCAGGCGTTCCCAGCCAGCGATCAGCTGGTCGCACCACTTCCAGGCGAACTCCACCTCGTCCTTGCGCACGAACAGGTACTGGTTGCCCTGGGTGACCTCCAGCAGCAGACGCTCGTAGGCATCGGGAATCCGCGCCGCGTGGTAGGTCTCGGAAAAACTCAGTTGCAGCGGGCCGGTACGCAATTGCATGCCCTTGCCCAGGCCCTGGTCCTTGGTCATCACTTGCAGGGAGATACCTTCGTCCGGCTGCAGGCGGATGATCAGCCGGTTGCTGATCAGCGAACGCTGCTCGGGAGCGAAGATGTAGTGCGGCGGCTCCTTGAAGTGGATGACGATCTGCGACAGCTTCTGCGGCATGCGCTTGCCGGTGCGCAGGTAGAACGGCACGCCCGACCAGCGCCAGTTGCGGATGTCCACGCGCAGGGCGACGAAGGTTTCCGCGTCGCTGTCGCGATTCGCATGTTCCTCCTCCAGGTAGCCCGGCACTGCCTTGCCGTCGCTGAAACCGGCGGTGTACTGCCCACGCACCACGCGCGAAGCCAGTTGTTCTGCGGGAATCGGCTCGAGGGCGCGGAGGACCTTGACCTTCTCGTCGCGAATGCTGTCCGCCGAAAGGTCGCTGGGCGGATCCATGGCGATCAGGCAAAGCAGTTGCAGCAGGTGGTTCTGCACCATGTCGCGCAGTTGCCCGGCCTGGTCGAAGTAGCCCCAGCGGCCTTCGATGCCGACCTTCTCGGCCACGGTGATCTCCACGTGGGAGATGTGGTTCTGGTTCCACTGGGTCTCGAAGAGGCTGTTGGCGAAGCGCAGGGCGATCAGGTTCTGCACTGTCTCCTTGCCCAGGTAATGGTCGATCCGGTAGATGCGGCTTTCCGGGAAGAACCGGGCGACTGCCTCGTTGACCTCGCGGGACGACTCCAGGTCATGACCGATAGGCTTCTCCAGCACCACCCGGGTGCGCTCGGCGAGACCGGCGGCGGCGAGGTTCTCGCAGATGCCGCCGAACACCGAGGCCGGCGTGGCGAAGTAGGCGACCAGCGGCAGTTCGTCATCCACCGCCTCGCGCAAGCCGACATAGGCCTGCGGGTCGAGGAAGTCCATGCTCAGGTAGTCGAGGCGTTCGCGGAAACGCTGCCAGACCACGTCGTCCCACTCCTTCGCCGGCACTGCCAGGCGCAGGCGCTGCTCCAGCGTCGCCAGGTGTTCGGCGGGAGCGCCTTCGTCACGGGCCAGGGCCAGGACGCGGGTATCGCGGTGCAGCAGGTTCTCACGATCGAGTTGGTAGAGCGCCGGGAACAGCTTGCGCAAGGCGAGATCGCCCAGCGCACCGAACAGCGCTAACGTGCAAGGCAGAACGCGGACATCAGGCATTTGTTGTTACCAACCAAATATTGAGTGATATTGAGCCATCCACTGCGCAATTAAGACAAATATGTAGTAATTAAACAACATATTTTTCCCAGCCCGCCACGCTGTTGGTCGCATGCCGGCCTGACGTTAGGATAGGCGCCGCCGCCGGCCCTTCCCCGCCGGGCCGACAGAACACGAGGAACCCGGATGAAAAACCTGCTGGAGCAGATCCAGAGCCGCCTGGACGAACTGAACAAGGCGGAGCGCAAAGTCGCCGAGGTCATCCTGCAGAACCCGCAGCAGGCCACCCGCTTCAGCATCGCCGCCCTGGCCCAGGCGGCAGCGGTCAGCGAACCGACGGTGAACCGCTTCTGTCGCTCCTTCGGCATGAGCGGCTATCCGGAACTGAAGATCCAGCTGGCCCAGAGCCTGGCCAGCGGCGCTGCCTTCGTGACCCAGGCGGTAGCCGAGGACGACGGGCCGGAAGCCTATACGCGGAAGATCTTCAGCAACACCATCGCCTCCCTCGACAGCGCCCACAAGCTGCTCGACCCACGCGTCATCGACCGCGCCGTGGACCTGTTGATCCAGGCCCGGCAGATCCACTTCTTCGGTCTTGGCGCCTCGGCCTCGGTAGCGCTCGACGCGCAGCACAAGTTCTTCCGCTTCAACCTGGCGGTGAGCGCCCAGGCCGACGTGCTGATGCAACGGATGATCGCCTCGGTGGCGCATACCGGCGACCTGTTCGTGGTGATTTCCTATACCGGACGCACCCGCGAGCTGGTGGAGGTGGCGCACCTGGCGCGGGAGAACGGCGCCTCGGTGCTCGGCCTGACCGCCGCCGGCTCGCCGCTGGCCAGGGCCAGCACCCTGTGCCTGGACATCCCGTTGCCGGAAGACACCGACATCTACATGCCGATGACTTCGCGGATCGTCCAGCTCACCGTGCTCGACGTACTGGCCACCGGAGTGACCCTGCGCCGCGGCGTGGACTTCCAGCCGCACCTGCGGCGGATCAAGGAAAGCCTGGTGCCGACCCGCTATCCCCTCGACGAGGACAACTGACCGCCCACCTATTGCAGGCCGGCGGCGAGACTCAGGCGCATGCGTTCGCCGGGCGCCAGGATCAGCCCGCCCGGGCGGTAGCCAGCGGCGCCGATACAGAGGAAGCGTTCCGCTTCGCCCGGCTCGACCTGCTCCACCGGGCGGCTGCCGGGGTGCCAGATCACGCTGCCGGCGCTGACGTTCTTGTCGATCCGCAAGCGGCGGTTCCAGCCGCCGTCCTCCAGCACCAGCGATCCGGGATGGTAGAGCACCTGCTTGACCGCGCCGCGCGGTATCCAGGTTCCCGGAATCCGCGAAGCGCCGCGCTGGCCGCGAGCCGACTCCAGCTCCATGCCGTGCACCACCACCCGGCTCAGCGCGCCGACCCGCCAGTAGGGCTGCAGGGCGAAGCTGAACAGGCAATCGTCGTCTTCCTCATGGTAGCTGCACAGCTCCAGCTCCAGGCGCTGGCCAAGGCGCGCATCGAGGCGCACGTGCCAGTCCTCCAGGTCCAGTTGCCAGCTCACCACCACCTTGCTTTCGTCGGCGTAGGCATCCAGCAGGCGCCATTCGCGTTGCCGCGCCCAGCCCTGCTGCGGCCATTCGCTGCCGTTCGGATGGCTGCCGAACCACGGCCAGCAGACCGGGATGCCGCCGCGCACCGGCGCGCTGCTGAGGGCCGGCCATTCGCTGGCGCACCACAGCAACGGGCGTTCGCCCTGCGGCTGGAAATGCAGGAGCTGCGCCCCTTGCCGACTGAATACGGCCTGGCACAGCGGATGGTCGATCAACAGCAGATCGCGACGTTGGAAGCGTACCCAGTCGAACGGTCGCTTGGCCCGCATGGAATGAAAGAAACGCTGCAGCGGATGCTCAAGCATGTCCGATTGTCCTACCCTCTCCCCTTCCCGGAAAGCCCGGGCGTGCATCCGTGTAGTTTTACTACATTTCGCACGCAAGCCCCAAATGATCGGCACAGGAAAAGCGTAGTCGGTTTGTAACAGGCAGCCGGGAAGAGCGGTCGCCGGAAAAAAACGGCCCGCCCGAAACGCTCGGGCGGGTCCAGGCACAACACCGGAGCAGGCAACGCGACGATCAGAACACCGTCTGGATCTTGATCCCCGCCACCAGCGCGTTGTCGACCTCGTCGACCCCGCCCGGCTGCTTGATGTATTGCAGGTTCGGCCGCACCGTCAGCCAGTCGGTCACATGCACCCCGTAGTACAGCTCGGCGTTGTACTCGGTGTCCTGCAGCGGCTGGTACAGCGGGTTGTCGTAGTCGTCGATGCCGTTCACCTGGTTCACCAGGCGCTGGCGCTTCTTCACATCGTCGTTGACATGGATGCGCGCGATGCCCAGGCCGATGTCGTCCTTCGGCCGCGCGTCGAACGACCCCTTGTAGACCACCCCGAGCTGCTGGTAGTTGTCCACCACGTTGGTCGCCTTGTCGTGGACCGTCAGGTTGGCGAACAGGCTCAACCCGCGCGAGGCATCGCCGTTGTGCGAAGTGACCTGCTGCTGCGCCACCACCCACCAGCCATGCTTGCTGCCGCGCGACTTGAAGTCGTTGCCGGTCAGCCCCTGCGGCTGGCCGTCGACGTCGTCGTAGACGTCATCGGCCTTCGCCGTGCTGTAGTAGTAGCCCAGCCGGTACTCGCCCGGCAGTTGCTCGGCGCCGACCTTCGGCTGCCAGATCAGCTCCACCGGCAGCAACGCGCCCTTGGTCCCGCTGCCGCTCATCTTGAAGCCGTTGCCGGTCTCCAGGTTCGACGGGTTCTGCTCGTAGGCGCCGACCTGCACGTACCAGTCCGGCGCGAAGTTGTACTTCACCCGCAACGCCCACTGGCTGACCGGCCAGTTGTACCAGATGCTCCCCGCCCAGTTGCCCACCTGCGAGCCGCAGAAGGCCAGGTTCTGGAAATCGCAGGGGAAGCTGTTGAAGTCCTCGCCCTCGCCGAAACGGCCGAATTTCACGTCCAGCGCGCCGTCGAAGTACTGCTGCTTGAGCCACAGCTGGGTCAGCCGCCAGGTCTGCCCGCGGCCCCAGACCTCCTGCACCGAGCTGATGTGCCCGGCACGCGGGTCGCCGATGCGGTCGTTGGAAAGGTTCTTGCCGTTGCGCTCGGTGACGGTGAACTGGAACTCGGTAGCCTTCCAGCCGAGGATCTTCTCCAGGTCCATGTGCACGCCCAGGGCGAACTGGTCGGTGTAGCGTCCTGTCTTGTCGTCGTCATAGCCGCCGTCGAGGTTGGCCGCCGCCTCGCCGACGTACTCCAGCTTGAAGTCGTAGCCCTTCTCCAGCAGCTCGGTGCGCTTGCCGCCCCAGTCGCCGAGCATCCATTTCGAGTTCGGGGAGAACGCCTCGGCGGCGTGCGCCGCGCTCCCCAAGCCCAGCGCTCCAAGGGCAAACAGGCAGCCAACGGTCCTGGCGGCCGGTCTGGTTTTCTTGTTCTTGTACATTTCCAGCGTCCTCGTGGTTGTGGTCTAGGCAGTACGAAAGGATTCAGGAGTTCTTCTGGCGATTGCCGTTCAAGGCGGTGACCTTCTCCGCCACCACGCCCGCCGTGCGCACGGCCACGCGCTCGCCGCTCTGCGCGTCGAACAGCAGGACCCGCGCGGGATCGAAGCGCAGGCTCATGCCGCTGCCCGCGGCCGGCGCGACGTCCGGCGCCAGGCGGCAACAGACCTTGACCTGGTTGACGGTGACGAAGACCAGGGTGTCCGGCCCGGTCGGTTCGAGCACCTCGACCTCGGTACGCAGGTCATGGGCAGCGCTGCCATCGCCCAGGGCGATCTGCTCCGGTCGTACGCCGAGGATCAGCTCGCGCCCCTCCTCCAGGCCGGGCTCCAGGCTCAGCGGCAGTTCGATACGGTCCTGGCCGCTATCGAGCAGGCCGGTCCAGCGTCCGTCCCGGCGCTGCAGGCGCAACGGAATGAAATTCATCGGCGGCGAACCGATGAAGCTGGCGACGAACAGGTTGGCCGGGTCGTTGTAGATCTGCTGCGGCGTGCCGAACTGCTGGATGACGCCGTCCTTCATCACCGCCACCTTGTCGCCGAGGGTCATGGCCTCGATCTGGTCGTGGGTGACATACACGGTCGTGGTCTTCAGCCGCTGGTGCATCAGCTTCAGCTCGGTGCGCATTTCCACCCGCAGCTTGGCATCGAGGTTGGACAGCGGCTCGTCGAACAGGTAGACCTTGGGCCGCCGCGCCAGCGCCCGGCCCATGGCCACCCGCTGCTGCTGGCCGCCGGAGAGCTGCGAGGGCTTGCGTTCGAGCAGGTGCTCGATCTGCAACAGCCGGGCCACCCGCGCCACCTCCTCGTCGATGGCGGCCTGGGGCATCTTGCGGATCTTCAGGCCGAAGGCGATGTTCTCGCGCACGCTCATGGTCGGGTACAGGGCGTAGGACTGGAAGACCATGGCGATGTCGCGGTCCTTGGGGCTCATGCCGCTGATGTCCTGGCCGTCCACCAGGATCGCACCGCCGGTGATGCTCTCCAGCCCGGCGATGCAGTTCATCAGGGTCGACTTGCCGCAACCCGAGGGCCCGACGAGGATCAGGAATTCGCCGGAGTCGATCTTCAGCCGGATGTCCCTGAGGGTATCCGCCAGGCCGCTGCCGTAGCTCTTGTGCAGGTTGCGCAGTTCGAGGGTTGCCATGTTTCGTTCGTCTCCGGGGTCAGCGACCCGTCTCAGCCTTTCACGGCGCCGGCGGTGAGGCCGCGCACGAAGTACTTGCCGGCCAGTACGTAGACCACCAGCGTGGGCAGCGCGGCGATCATCGCCGCGGCCATGTCGACGTTGTATTCCTTGACCCCGGTGGTGATGTTCACCAGGTTGTTCAGGGCCACGGTGATCGGTTGCGAATCGCCGCTGGCGAACACCACGCCGAACAGGAAGTCGTTCCAGATCTGGGTGAACTGCCAGATCAGGCAGACCATCACGATGGGCGTGGACATCGGCAGCAGGATGCGCAGGAAGATGGTGAAGAAGCCGGCGCCGTCCAGGCGCGCGGCCTTGACCAGGGCATCCGGGATCGCCACGAAATAGTTGCGGAAGAACAGCGTGGTGAAGGCCAGGCCGTAGATCACGTGGACCAGCACCAGGCCACTGGTGGTATTGGCCAGGCCGAGCTTGCCGAGGGTGAAGGACATCGGCAGGAGGATCACCTGGAACGGCAGGAAGCAGCCGAACAACAGCGCGCCGAAGAACAGCTGGGAACCGCGGAAGCGCCACATCGACAGCACGTAGCCGTTCAACGCGCCGATGAAGGTGGAGATCAGCACGCCGGGCACGGTGATCAGCACCGAGTTCCAGAAGAACGCGCCGACGCTGTCCCAGGCCTTGAGCCAGCCGATGACGGTGAAGGTGTCGGGCAGCGACAGCAGGTTGCCGGTGCGGATGTCGTCCGGCGTCTTGAAGCTGGTCAGCAGCATCACCAGCAGCGGCACCAGGTAAAGCGCGCAGGCGCCCCAGAGGGTCAGGTGCACGGCCAGGCGGCTGACGCTGAAGCTCGGGTTCAGGGACGCGTCACGCATGGCGCTTGCCTCGCAGTTCGGAATACAGGTAAGGCACCACGATCGCCAGTACAGCGCCGAGCATCAGCATCGCGCTCGCCGCGCCGAGCCCCATCTGGCCACGGGTGAAGGTATGCGCATACATGAACATCGCCGGCAGGTCGGAGGAATAACCCGGGCCGCCGGCGGTCATCGCCGCCACCAGGTCGAAGCTCTTGATCGCGATATGGGCGAGGATCATCAGCGCGCTGAAGAACACCGGGCGCAGGCTCGGCAGGACGATGCGCAGGTAGATGGTCGGCAGGCTCGCACCGTCGACCTGGGCGGCGCGCACGATGGCCGGGTCGACCCCGCGCAGGCCGGCGAGGAACAGCGCCATGACGAAGCCGGAGGCCTGCCACACGGCGGCGATCACCAGGCAGTAGACGACCCGCTCCGGGTCCACCAGCCAGTCGAAGCGGAAACCTTCCCAGCCCCAGTCGCGGAGCAGCTTGTCCAGGCCCAGGCCCGGATTGAGCAGCCACTTCCAGGCGGTGCCGGTGACGATCATCGACAACGCCATGGGATACAGGTAGAGGGTGCGGATGAAGCCTTCGCGGCGGATGCGCTGGTCCAGCAGCACTGCGAGGAACACTCCGAGCACCAGGCAGATGGCGATGAACGAGCCGCCGAAGAGCAGCAGGTTCTTGCTCGCCACCCACCAGCGGTCGTTGTCCCACAGGCGCTGGTACTGGCTCAGCCCGGCCCACTTGTAGCTGGGCATGAAGCGCGAGTTGGTGAAGGACAGCAGCAGCGTCCAGCCGATGTAGCCATACATGCAGAACAGCACCACGACCACGCTTGGCGCCAGCACCAGCTTCGGCAGCCAGCCTTGCAGGCGATCGAGTGGCGAGACGCGACGAGGCGCTACCGGAGCCGTGGGATAGACAGGGGAATTGGTCGCCATGCGTTTTCTCGCGTGCGAAGGAACCCACCCGTGCCGCTCGGCGGCACGGAGCCAGTCGGGAGGATCGAGCGGAGCCCTGGCCGGGATCCGCGCCAGGGACTTACTGCGCCGCCGCCTCGATGGCGGCCGCCAGTTGCTGGGCGGCCTTCTGCGGATCCGCGGCGGGGTCGTTGAAGAAGTTGGTCACCACGTCGAAGATCGCCCCCTGCACGTAGCTGGAAGCGGCCATGCTGTGGGCCATGCTCGGCACCAGGTTGCCGTCCTGGGAAGCCTGCTTGAAGTCCTTCATCGACTGCTGGGCGCAACTGTCGAACGGCGCCATGTCGGCGTCCAGGCGAACCGGGATGGAGCCCTTGTTGAGGTTGAAGTCCTTCTGGAAGGACGGGTCGAGCACGCTGCGCGCCAGGTCTTCCTGGGCCTTGCGGTTCTCCGCGTTGCTCAGCTTGAACATCACCAGCGAGTCGATGTTGTAGTCGAAGGCTTTCTGCGTGCCGGGGAACGGCAGGCACTGGTAGTCCTTGCCCGGCACCTTGCCGGCGGCGGTGAACTCGCTCTTCGCCCAGTCGCCCATGATCTGCATCCCGGCCTTGCCGTTGATCACCATCGCCGTGGCGGCGCTCCATTCGCGACCGGCGGCGTCGGCATCGACGTAGCCGCGGAGCTTCTTCAGCGCGGCGAACACCTCGACCATCTGCGCTCCGGTGAGGGTCGCCTTGTCCTGTTCGACGAAGGCCTTGCGATAGCCTTCCGGACCCATCTTGCTCAGCACCAGGTTCTCGAACACGGTGCCGTCCTGCCACGGTTGGCTGCCATGGGCCAGCGGCGTGAAACCGGCGGCCTTGAGCTTGTCGGCGGCGACGAACAGTTCGTCGAGGGTGGTCGGCGGGGTGGCGCCGGCCTTCTTGAACACTTCCGGGTTGATGTAGAGCCAGTTCACCCGGTGTACGTTGATCGGCACTGCTACGTAGTCGCCGTCGTACTTCATGATCTGCGCCACCTGCTTCGGCAGCAGGCTGTCCCACTTGCCTTCGGCGGCCACCGCGTTGAGGTCGGCGAGCAGGCCCAGTTCGCCCCACTCCTGGATATCCGGCCCCTTGATCTGCGCCGCGGCCGGCGGATTGCCGGACACCGCGCGGGTCTTCAGCACGGTCATCGCCGCCTCGCCGCCACCGCCGGCCACGGCGAAGTCCTTCCAGGTGTGGCCCTTGGCTTCGACCAGCTTCTTCAGGGTTTCGGCGGCGCGCTTCTCGCCGGCGGAGGTCCACCAGTGCAGCACTTCGACTTCGCCGGCCTGGGCCAGCAGCGGGGAGAGACAGAGGGAGGAAAGACAGATGACGGCAGAGAGGCGACGGATCGCATTCATGAGGAAAACCTTCTTCTTGTTATTCGGAGCAAGTCTGCGCTTGCAATGCTTCGAGTCTATTCAAGCGTTCCGCGTCGCGGGTAACGAAGCGATCCGGGTTTGTCACGGAGTGGTTACATTGGGATTGAGGCAGAGCAGGAAAATCTGGACTTGAACTCGGCAAGGCGGTTTCGCGACAGAAACCTCCTACAACACGAGAATGACCTCCAGCAGCACCTCCCTGCGCGCCAGCACCTTGTCGTTCCAGAACCGCAGTACCCTGGTCCCCGGCTCTCCAGCCAGGCATCGGCCGGCGAACCCACATGCTGCCCGCCATCCAGTTCGATCACCAGCATCCGCTCATGGCAGACGAAATCGACGATGTACGGCCCGAGAACCTTCTGCCGACGAAACTTCAGCCCGAGCAATCGATGCCCGCGCAAACACTGCCATAGCGCCCGCTCCGCCTCTGTCTGCGGCTGCCGCAGAACGCGGGAGAACCTCGTGCCTGCCCGCCTCGTTCAAGGGCCCACCAAGCCAGCCCATCACTCCAGCCCCAGGCGCGGCAAGCGCAGGCTGACCCGCAGGCCGCCCTCGCGACGGTTCTGCAAACTGACTTCGCCGCCATGGGTGTGCGCGATGTTGCGCGCGATGCCCAGGCCCAGCCCGTAGCCCTGCCCTCGCGGAGACAGACGGAAGCGCGGCTCGAAGATCTGTTCCAGGCGCTGCTCGGGCACGCCGGGGCCGTCGTCGTCGACGTGCAGCACCACCGCTTCCGGCCCGTCCTCCAGGCTCAGGCGGGCGCGTTCGCCGTATTTCAGCGCATTGTCCAGCAGGTTGCCGATACAGCGCTTGAGCGCCAGGGGCTTGCCCGGATAAGGCTCCGCGGCGCGACCGACGACCTCCACCCGGCCATCGGCCAGGTAGGGCTCGGCGATGTGCTGGAGCAACAGGTCGAGGTCGACCGGCTCGACGTTCTCGTGGATATCGGTGTCCTTCACGCACTGCAGCGCGCCCTTCACCAGCAGTTCCAGCTCGTCCAGGTCGCGCCCGAACTTCTCCTGCAAGCGCTCGTCCTCGAGGAGTTCTACCCGCAGGCGCAGGCGGGTGATCGGCGTGCGCAGGTCGTGGGAGATGGCGCTGAACAACTGCCCGCGCTCGTTCAGGTAGCGGTCGATGCGCTCATGCATGGTGTTGAAGGCGCGCGCCACCTCCACCAGTTCGCTGGCGCCGCGCTCCTCCAGCGCTGCCGACGGACTGCCCAGGGCCAGGTCGCGGGCGGCGCGCGCCAGGCGCTTGAGCGGACGGCTCTGCCAATGCATCAGCAAACCGGTGAAAAGCAGCAGCAACAGGCTGGTGAAAACGATCGAGAGCACCTGCTGCGGTTGCAGTCCCTCGGGTTCCAGGCTGACGTACGGCGCCGGCATCAGGCTGGCGATGTACAGCCACTCGCTGTCGCCGATGCGGATCTGGGTCACCAGCACCGGCGGGTTCACCGGCTCCAGGGTCAGCGCGTAGTGCGCCCAGGAACGCGGCAGCTCGTCGAGCTTCAGCGCGCCGTTGAACAGGCGCAGCTCGTCGGGACTGACGAATTCGACCTGCAGCTCGACCTCCTTGCCCAGGCGTTGGTGCAACACGTCCTGGACGATCTCCAGCACCGCCTGCTTGTTCGGCGTGTCCGGCAGGGCACGCATCTCCAGCGGCCGGTCGTTCAGCGAGACGAAGAAGCGCGTACCGCCCATGCTGCGCAACTGGTCGAGCACCAGCGGACGGTAGCCGAGCGGCAGGGAACGGAAGTAGCTGACGCTGGCCGCCATCGAGTAGGCCAGGCTGCGCGAGCTGGTGAGCAGGCCCTCGCGCTGGCTGGAGCGCAGGTGCGACAGCCAGAACAGGCTGGAAAGCCCTTGCGCGACCAGCACCGCGAGCAGGGTCAGGAGCAGCATGCGCCCGAGCAGCGAGCGCGGCACCGGCGACCAGCGCCGCCGTTCGCTCATGGCTGCAGGTGCGGCCGCACCTGCGCCGCCAGCAGGTAGCCACTGCCGCGCACGGTCTGGATCAGCCGCGGCGCCTTGCCGGTGTCGCGCAGGCGCTGGCGCAGGCGGCTGACCGCCATGTCGACGATGCGCTCCAGCGGCAGCACCTCGCGGCCGCGGGTGGCGTTGGCGATGGTGTCGCGGTCGAGGATCTGCTGCGGATGGTCGAGGAACAGCTTGAGCAGGGCGAAATCCGCGCCGCTGAGGAAGAACTCCTCGCCGTCCTCGTGGAACAGTCGGTGGCTGACCGTGTCCAGCCGCCAGTCCTCGAAAGCCAGTACGTCGCCACCGCGCACCTGGGTGAACTGCGCGCGGCGCAGCAGGGCCTTGATCCGCGCCAGCAGCTCGCGCGGGCTGAACGGCTTGCCCAGGTAGTCGTCGGCACCCAGTTCCAGGCCGATCACCCGGTCGGCCTCGTCGGAACTGGCGGTGAGCATGATGATCGGCATGCAGGCCAGGCGCTGGTGGGAGCGAATCCAGCGACAGAGGCTGAAGCCGTCCTCGTCCGGCAGCATCACGTCGAGGATCGCCAGGCTCGCCTCCTCCTCGCACAGCGCCTGGCGGAAGTCGGCGCCCCGCGAGACGCTGCGGACCTGGAAGCCGGCGCGGCTCAGGTAGGTCTCCAGCAATTCGCGGATTTCCTGGTCATCGTCTACCAGCAGGATCGATCGTCCGTTCGCGCTCACGAGGCTCCTCCTTATGCGGTTGCTCGACGCCGACTCAGCCCTCGGCGTCCAGGGCCTGCTGCAGGGCGACCCCGGCGCCGAGCAGGCCCGGATGTTCGGCGGTCATGACCCACACCGGTACGTCCTGCAGGTAAGCGCCGCTAGTCTTGCCACGGCTGGCGAAGGCCTCGGCGAAGCCGCTGGCGATGAAACGCTCGAGGAAACGCGGGACGATGCCGCCGGTAATGTAGACGCCACCGAGCGCGCCGACGGTGAGCACCGCGTTGCCGGCGACCCGCGCCAGCCACAGGAAGAAGTGCTCCAGCACGGCGTCCGCCTGGGCGTCGCCGGCCATGGCCAGGGCACCGACTTCCGCCGCACTGCTCGCGCGTACGGCGACCCCGTCCAGGGCACAGCTGATTTCATAGAGGGCGAGCAGGCCGTTGCCGGACAGTGCGCGCTCGGCGGAGACATGTCCGTAGCGCGCCTGCAGGCCCTGCCAGAGCGCGAAGTCGCGCGGCGAAGTGACCGGCAGGTCGACGTGCCCGCCCTCGCAGGGCAGCACTTCCCAACGTCCCCCGCCCAGCGGCAGCAGGCTGCCGACGCCAAGGCCGGTGCCGGGACCGATGATCAGCCGGGCGCGATCCGCCTGGGCACTGCCGGCGCGGACCTGCACCAGCTCGTCCGCACCTAGCCGCGAGGCGGCCCAGGCCATGGTGCTGAAGTCGTTGACCAGCAGCAGGTGATCCAGCCCCAGCTCCTCGCGGAACGCGGCACGATTGATCACCCAGTGGTTGTTGGTGAAACGGAAATCGGCCGCCCCGACCGGACCGGCGCAGGCCAGGCAGACCGAGTCGATGTTCGCCACCGATTCGCCGATCCGCGCCAGGTAGTCGCGCACGGCCAGTTCAGGCCGCGGGTAGTCGGCGCAGGCGAGCACCTCGATGGATTCCAGGCGCTGCCCGCGCCAGAGCGCGAAACGCGCATTGGTGCCGCCGATATCGCCGACCAGGCCGAGGCCGCCGGCGCTTCTCTTGTTGTCGTTATTCATCGTCGTTGAACCGCAATGCCCCGCGCCAGGGCGGGACGGTCGGCAGATGTTGCCGGAGAGACAGCCGCCAGCCAAGCGCCGGCGGATATCGACCTATCAGAATCAGCGCCAGCCGTTGAGGCTCTCGGTAAAGCTGCAGGCGCCCTCTTCCGCGCTGCTCATGGCGTTGCGCATGAAGGCGAACAGCTCGCGGCCGCAACCGAGATTGCCGTCCTGCGGCGCCGGCTCCAGGCTGCGCGCCTGCCATTCGGCGTCGTCGACCAGCACCCGCAACTCGCCGTTCACCCCATCCACCCGCACCCGGTCGCCGTCGCGCAGGCGCGCCAGCGGACCGCCGGCGATGGCTTCCGGACTCACATGGATGGCCGCGGGCACCTTGCCCGACGCCCCGGACATGCGCCCGTCGGTGACCAGCGCCACCTTGAAGCCACGATCCTGCAGGACCCCGAGGAACGGCGTGAGCTTGTGCAGCTCCGGCATGCCGTTCGCCCGCGGGCCCTGGAAACGCACCACGGCGACCAGGTCGCGCTCCAGCTCGCCGGCCTTGAAGGCCGCGGCCAGGCTGGCCTGGTCGTGGAAGATCCGTACCGGCGCCTCGACCACCTGGTGTTCCGGCGCCACCGCCGAAACCTTCATCACGCCGCGACCGAGGTTGCCCTCCATCAGGCGCAAGCCGCCTTCGGCGGAGAACGGCTTGTCCAGCGGACGCAGGATGGCTTCGTCGAGACTCCGTTCCGGCCCTTCGCGCCAGACCAGCCGGCCATCCTCGAGGAACGGCTCGCGGGTGTAGCGGCGCAGGCCGGGGCCGGCGACGGTCTGTACGTCCTCGTGAAGCAGCCCGCCGTCGAGCAGTTGGCGGATCAGGAAGGACATGCCGCCGGCCGCCTGGAAGTGGTTGATGTCGGCCTGGCCGTTCGGATAGATGCGCGCCAGGGTCGGCACCACATGGGACAGCTCGGACATGTCCTGCCAGGTCAACTGGATGCCCGCCGCCTGGGCGATCGCCAGCAGGTGCAGGGTGTGGTTGGTCGAGCCGCCGGTGGCGAGCAGCGCCACCACCGAGTTGACGATGGCCTTCTCGTCGACGATCTCCGCCATCGGCACGTAGTTGCCGTTCTCGGGGGTCAGCCGGCTGGCCTGGCGTGCCGCTTCGCGGGTGAGTTCGTCGCGCAGGGGGGTGTTCGGGTTGACGAAGGAGGCACCGGGCAAGTGCAGGCCCATCACCTCCACCAGCAACTGGTTGGTATTGGCGGTGCCATAGAAGGTGCAGGTGCCGGGTGCATGGTAGGAGGCCATTTCCGAGGCCAGCAGCTCTTCGCGAGTGGCCTTGCCCTCGGCGAACAGTTGGCGCACCGCGGCCTTTTCCTTGTTGGAGATGCCGGTCGGCATCGGCCCGGCCGGGACGAACACGGTGGGCAGGTGGCCGAAGCGCAGCGAGCCGATCAGCAGGCCCGGCACGATCTTGTCGCAAACACCCAGGCACAGCGCTGCATCGAACATGTTGTGAGACAGCGCGATGGCGGTGGACATGGCGATCACGTCGCGGCTGGCCAGCGACAGTTCCATGCCCGGCTCGCCCTGGGTCACCCCGTCGCACATGGCCGGCACGCCGCCGGCGAACTGGCCGACCGAACCGATCTCGTGCAGCGCCTGCTTGATCAGCCCCGGAAAGCGCTCGAACGGCTGGTGCGCCGAGAGCATGTCGTTGTAGGCGGAAACGATGGCCACGTTGGCCTGGTTCATCAGCCGCAGGGTCTGCTTGTCGCTTTCGCCACAGGCCGCGACCCCGTGGGCGAGGTTGCCGCACGGCAGGGTGCCGCGGTGCGGCCCCTTGCTGGCCGCAGCCCGGACCATCTCGAGGTAGCGCTGGCGAGTGGCCGCGCTACGGGCCTGGATGCGGCGGGTGACTTCGAGCACACGAGGGTGCATGGCAGATTCTCCTACAGACTATCAATTGTTGTTTTTACAACATAATCATCGGTTGAAGGATGTTTACTTTTCTTTCTGGACGAAATGTAATGGTTTTTACCACAACAATAGAAAAGAGACGACCTCATTATGACTATCCGCCTGGCCATCAACGGCTTCGGTCGCATCGGCCGAAACGTTCTTCGCGCCCTGTATACCGGCCACTACCGCGAACAGTTGCAGGTAGTGGCGATCAATGACCTCGGCGACGCCGCGGTCAACGCCCACCTGTTCCAGTACGACAGCGTCCATGGACGCTTTCCCGGCGAGGTCGAGCACGATGCCGAAAGCCTGCGGGTGATGGGCGACCGCATCGCCGTCAGCGCCATCCGCAACCCGGCGGAACTGCCCTGGAAGAGCCTCGGCGTGGACATCGTGCTCGAGTGCACGGGGCTCTTCACCAGCCGCGACAAAGCCGCTGCCCACCTGCAGGCCGGCGCCGGCAAGGTGCTGATCTCGGCGCCCGGCAAGGACGTCGACGCCACCGTGGTCTACGGCGTCAACCACGAGGTGCTGCGCGCCTCCCATCGGATCGTCTCGAACGCCTCCTGCACCACCAACTGCCTGGCACCGGTGGCCCAGGTGCTGCATCGCGAGCTGGGCATCGAGCACGGCCTGATGACCACCATCCATGCCTACACCAACGACCAGAACCTCTCCGACGTGTACCACCCGGACCTGTACCGCGCACGTTCGGCGACCCAGTCGATGATCCCCACCAAGACCGGCGCCGCCGAGGCGGTCGGCCTGGTCCTGCCGGAACTCGCCGGCAAGCTTACCGGGCTGGCGGTGCGGGTGCCGGTGATCAACGTGTCGCTGGTCGATCTCACCGTGCAGGTGGCCCGGGATACCAGCGTAGACGAGGTCAACCGCCTGCTGCGCGAGGCCAGCGAGGGCTCTCCGGTGCTCGGCTACAACACCCAGCCGCTGGTGTCGGTGGATTTCAATCACGACCCGCGCTCGTCGATCTTCGACGCCAACCACACCAAGGTCAGCGGCCGGCTGGTCAAGGCGATGGCCTGGTACGACAACGAGTGGGGCTTCTCCAACCGCATGCTGGACAGCGCCCTGGCGCTGGCCGCCGCCCGCGACTGACGCGCCTCAGCGGAACTTGCGCCGACCGCGCGCCTGCAACGCCAGCAGGCGCAGGTCGGCCTCGGCGAGGATCAGTCGCTGCTCGGCCTTGTCCGCGCGCTTCCAGGCACGGATTTCCTGGCGCGTACGCCCGCAGCCACGGCACACGTCGGCATCGAACTCACAGATATTGATGCAAGGACTTTTCAAGCGTTCCCCCTTTTTCGGCGCGGACCGCAACCGGTCCTCGCCCGTCACTTCACGACAGGCGGCGGGCCGGCGTCCAGGAGGGAATGACTATCGGGCCGATCGAGCGGCCCGCGGTCACTCGGCCTCGGCGTCGCGCAGGCTTTCGTAGGCAGGCGCGGCATAGATGCCGGCCTCGACGCAGAGCGCCATGACCCGCGGCAGGTCCTGGGTATAGACCAGCACCGCCTGCAACTCGTCGTCCAGCGGCTCGCTGAAATCCACCAGCACGTAGCCGCCCTTTTCCGGATACATGCTGCTCAGTTGCACCTGGATACGGTTGAGGGCGACCAGCGGCTCGGTCTTGAGCAACTGCTTCGGCTTGATGTTGAACGCCACGTCCTTGCCGAAGGAGGCGACGATCCGGGCGAACAGCTCGGCATAGGTGTCGGCCTGGAACAGCACGATATCCGGCAGGCTACCGACCACCACCCACTCGCCGAGCGGGATCGGGAAGCTGTCGTCGTAGTTGATATCCGGGTTGGCGGCGAGGAACCCTGCCGGATCGGCATAGGCCTGGGCCGCCTCGTCGGCGATCCGCCGGATCTCCTCGGCGCCCATGCAGCCGGTGCTGATGAGGGTGATCAGTTCGTTCAGGGTCTCTTTCATGGGCGGGTTCCAGGGTCGATGAAACGGAGCGGGCCGGCCTCGCCGGCGCGGCCGGATGAATTCTACAGGGTGGAACGACGGTCAGCGGCGCGGCCAGTCGTCGTCGGCGTCCAGTGCCTCGCGCTCCTCGCGCATGGCCTCCGCCAGGGCGCGCTCCTCGTCATCGGGATCGGCGCCCGCGACAGCCTCCGCGACGGCAGGCTCGACGGCTTGCTCCGCGACCACGGGAATCGGCCCAGCCGCTGGCTCGGCGGACTCGTCGCCCTGCTCCGAGGGCTCCGGAGGGTCGAGCAGGTCGTCGAAGTCGGTCTTCAGGCCCTGCTCCATCTCGTCCAGTTCCAGCAGCAGGCTGCGGAAGCTGGTTTCCTCGCGCGGCTTCTCCGGCTCGCCGGCCTCCCCCTCGATCTCCTCGAGGCTTTCCCCGGCCTCGGCGATGGCGCGATCGGCCAGGGCCTGGATCGAGGCAGGAATCGCATCCTCGTCGAGATCGTCGCGCGGCGGCTGCGCCGCGGGCGCCACTTCGACCGGCGGTTCCGGCTCGGGCTCCATCTCGCGCAGCGCCGACAGCGGCGGCAGCTCGTCGAGGCTCTTCAGGTTGAAATAATCGAGGAACGCCTTGGTAGTCGCCAGCATCGCCGGGCGCCCCGGCACCTCGCGGTAGCCAACGATGCGGATCCACTCCCGCTCCATCAGCGTCTTGACGATCTGGGTGTTCACCGCCACGCCGCGGATCTCCTCGATCTCGCCACGGGTGATCGGCTGGCGGTAGGCGATCAGCACCAGGGTTTCCAGCAGCGCGCGCGAATAGCGCTGCGGACGCTCCTCCCAGAGGCGGCCGACCCACGGCGAGAAACGCTCGCGAATCTGCAGGCGATACCCGGACGCGACTTCCTTCAGCTCGAAGGAGCGCCCCGCGCAGGACAGTGCCAGGATCGCCAGGGCGTCGCGGAACTGCCCCGGCTCCGGCCGCTCTGCCTCGTCGAACAGCTCGGCCAGGCGTTCCAGCGACAGCGGCTTGCCGGCCGCGAGGAGGATGCCTTCGAGCAGGGTGGCGAGTTCGTGGGGATCGGACAGGTTCATCGTCGCAACGGATACCGGAGCCAGGAAGAGGGAAAGATAGCGGAATCGGGCATGCAGCTTAACAGGCCACGGCAGGGAGCGAAGCCGGAAGCTCGGAAAAGGCGACCGTCCGCAGGAGGACGAACGGCCAGCGGCGCGCTCACTCGAAATCGTCTTCCAGGGCTTCCTCCAGGGTTTCGCCTTCCTCCGCTTCGCGGGCTATCCGCAGGCGCACATGGATGGCGCCGAAAGCCTCGTTCTGCACCAGTTCCACCATCTGCTCCTTGACCAGTTCGAGGATCGCCATGAAGGTGACCACCACGCCGAGCTTGCCCTCCTCCAGGGTGAACAACTGGATGAAGGGCACGAAGGCGCCGCCTTTCAGGCGCTCCAGCACTTCGCTCATGCGTTCGCGGGTGGACAGTACCTCGCGGGTCACCTGGTGGCTCTCGAACAGGTCGGCGCGGCGCAGCATCTCGCCCATCACCAGCATCAGCTCCTGCAGCGCCAGCTCCGGCAGCAGCTTGCGCGCCCGCGCCTCGGGAGCAGCCACCGCCGGCACCAGCACGTCGCGGCCGACCCGGGGCAGTTCGTCGAGGTCTTCGGCGGCCCTCTTGAACCGTTCGTACTCCTGCAGGCGGCGGATCAGCTCGGCCCGTGGATCTTCCTCTTCCTCCTCGGCTTCCGCCGAGCGCGGCAGCAACATGCGCGACTTGATCTCCGCCAGCATCGCCGCCATCACCAGGTACTCGGCGGCCAGCTCCAGGCGCACCGCCTTCATCAGCTCGACATAGCCCATGTACTGGCGGGTGATTTCCGCCACCGGGATATCCAGGATGTCGATGTTCTGCTTGCGGATCAGGTACAGCAGCAGGTCGAGCGGGCCCTCGAAGGCCTCGAGGAAGACCTCCAGCGCGTCCGGCGGGATATAGAGGTCCTGCGGCAGCTCGGTGACCGCCTCGCCGTAGACCAGCGCCAGTTGCAGCGGCACCCGCTCGGCGGCGGGTTCGGCTGGAGGGGTGTCGGCGTTGGCCGGGTTATCGTCCTGCATCGCTAGGCTCGTGGTGGGCGGATTCGGGCGGCGCTCAGGCCGGCTGCATGAACGGCGCCGGATCGCCGCAACCCACGCGGATCACTTCGGGATCGGTGTCGGTCAGGCTGATCACGGTGGAGGCCTCGCCGCCGCCATAGCCCCCGTCCACGATCAGGTCGACCTGGTGTTCCAGTACCTGGCGCATTTCATAGGGATCGTTCAGTGGCTCGCCGCTGCCGGGCATGATCAGGCTCACGCTCATCAGCGGTTCGCCCAGTTCCTCCAGCAGCGCCCGGGCGATCGGACAGTTCGGCACGCGCAGGCCGATGGTGCGGCGCTTGGGGTGCAGGAGCATGCGCGGCACCTCGCGGGTGGCGCTGAGGATGAAGGTGTAGGGACCGGGGGTGTGCGCCTTGAGCAGGCGGAACAGGCCGGTGTCGACCTTGGCATAGACGCCCAGCTCGGAAAGGTCGCGGCAGACCAGGGTGAAGTTGTGCTTGTCGTCCAGTTGGCGGATGCGGCGGATGCGATCCACCGCGGTCTTTTCGCCGATGCGGCAGCCCAGGGCATAGGACGAGTCGGTGGGATAGACGATCACCCCACCCTGGCGGACAATTTCCACCGCCTGCTTGACCAGCCGCGGCTGGGGATTTTCCGGATGGATCTGGAAGAACTGGCTCATTCGGCCCCCTTGGCTTCGGAATGACGTTCGGTATCGCGAAAATGCCTGGCGAAACGCGGCCACATGGCCGGAAGGTCCTCTGGAACCGCACGGTACATGCCCAGTTCGGACCAGTCGCCCGGCGCGTGGAAATCGCTGCCGGCGGTGACCATCAGGCCGAACTCGCGGGCCAGGATCGACAGGGTACCGACCTGTTCGGCCGGCTGCACGCCATTGACCACCTCGATGGCGTGTCCGCCGGCCTGGAGAAAGTCGGCGACCAGGCGCCGGCGCTTGGTCCGGGTGAAATCATAATGATACGGGTGCGCCAGGCTGATCCAGGCGCGCGCCTCGCGCAGGCAGCCGACCACTTCCTCCAGGGTCGGCCAGTGCTGCTTGACGTCTCCCAGCTTGCCGGCCCCCAGCCACTTGCGGAACGCGTCGGCGCGATCCTTGACCCAGCCGCCCTGGACCAGGAACTCGGCGAAATGCGGCCGCGCCGGCGCGTTGCCGCTGTCGCCCAGGGCCTGCTGGATCGCCCGCGCGCCCTCCAGCGCACCGGGCATACCCTTGGCCGCAAGCCGCCGGTCGATTTCCTCGGCGCGCGCCCAGCGGCCCCGGTGCAGGGCTTCGGTCGCCTGGCGCAGGGGAGCGGCGTCGAGGTCGAAACCGTAGCCCAGCACATGAATGGTGGCACCGCCCCAGGTGCAGGACAGCTCGACACCGTTGACCAGTTCGATACCGAGTCGAGCGGCCGCCTGGTGGGCTTCCGGCAGGCCTTCCAGGGTGTCGTGGTCGGTCAGCGCCAGCAGCCCGACGCCTTTCTCGTGGGCCCGCTGCACCAGGGCGGCGGGCGCGAGCACGCCATCGGAGGCGGTACTGTGGCAATGCAGATCGACACGCATGGCTGAATCCTGATTCCAGTGAAGAATGGTGATGAAGCAACGCCGATTCGCTGCCTCGCGGTATCGAGACGTACCGTTCATGGGTCCGGGGAGCCTGCTCCACCTGGCGAATGCGCCTGCGGCACAGGCCTGACGCATTCGGAAAGACAGGATGACTGTTTCAGAACATCCAGAGGTTGCTATTATGCCGTTTCAACCGTGTCCTGACTGCCACCATGAAGCAATTCATCGATTTCATCCCACTGATCCTGTTCTTCATCGTCTACAAGATAGACCCTCAGAACGTCGAGTTCGCCGGGTTCAATCTGAGTGGCATCTACGGCGCGACCGCGACCCTGATCCTCGCCTCGGTGATCGTCTACGGCGCCCTCTGGCTCAAGCACCGCCACCTGGAAAAGAGCCAGTGGTTCACCCTCGGCGCCTGCCTGGTCCTCGGCGGCCTGACCCTGGCCTTCCACGAGGACACCTTCCTCAAATGGAAGGCGCCGCTGGTCAACTGGCTGTTCGCCCTGGCCTTCGCCGGCAGTCACTTCATCGGCGACAAGCCGATGATCCAGCGCATCATGGGCCATGCCATCCAGTTGCCGCAGGGCCTCTGGGTGCGCCTGAACATCGCCTGGGTGGTGTTCTTCCTGGTGTGCGGCTTCGCCAACCTGTACGTGGTCTTCACCTATCCGAACTTCTGGGTGGACTTCAAGGTGTTCGGCAGCCTCGGCATGACCTTGCTGTTCCTGATCGGCCAGGGCCTGTTCCTGGCTCGCCACCTGCACGACGCCGATACCGGCGAAAAGCCCAAGGACTGACATGCTCTACGCGATCATCGCCCGTGACATCCCCGCTTCCCAGGAACGCCGCCTGGCCAGCCGCCCGGCCCACCTGGCCCGTCTCGAACAGCTGAAGGAAGAAGGCCGCCTGGTACTCGCCGGCCCGCACCCGGCGATCGACAGCAACGACCCGGGCGCCGCCGGCTTCACCGGCAGCCTGATCGTCGCCGAATTCGATTCGCTGGCCGCGGCGCAGAGCTGGGCCGAGGCCGATCCCTACCGGGCCGCCGGGGTGTACGCCGAGGTGGTGGTCAAGCCGTTCAAGAAAGTCCTGCCCTGAGGCAGTCGCCGGGTACCGGCGGCCGGCCCGGTCGCCCTCCCGGCAAACGTTTTCGCACCGGACGCCGCTTTCCGGTGCCCGCCGCAGCGCAACCAGGCCGGCCCGGCGCTTTCGCCAAGCCGGAAGGGCGAACCGGAAGACAGTGCAATCCGTCGCTTCATCGGTACAAGGAGTCATGATGCGTCCATCCGCTGCCCATTGCCTGCTGCTGAGCCTGGGAGCTTCCCTGGCCCTGGCCGAGGAACCCGCGCCGGCACCGATTCCAGCCGCGCAGCCTTCCATTACGCAGGCTACCGCCGAACTGGAGCGCCGCCTGGTGGAAACGGAACGCCAGCGCGACGAACTGGTCAGTCGTATGCGCCAGGAGAACCGCCAGTTGCGCGAGCAGCTGCAGGCGGCCCAGGCGCAGCGGCAACCGCCGCTGCTCACGGAAGAGCAGACCTGGTATGTCGCCGGCGCCGCCACGGCCCTGCTCGCGTTCGTCCTCGGTGCCCTGAGCCGCGGCCGCCGGCGACAGCGACGCGAATGGATCAATTGAGCGACACTCGATGAGCGAACTGCTGTTGATCGACGATGACCGGGAGCTCTGCGAGCTGCTCGGTACCTGGCTGGTCCAGGAAGGTTTCTCCGTGCGTGCCAGCCACGACGGCGCCCAGGCCCGTCGCGCCCTCGCCGAGCAGACACCGGATGCCGTGGTGCTCGACGTGATGCTGCCGGACGGTAGCGGCCTGGAACTGCTCAAGCAACTGCGCGGCGACCATCCCGACCTGCCGGTGCTGATGCTGTCCGCCCGCGGCGAGCCGCTGGACCGCATCCTCGGTCTGGAACTGGGCGCCGACGACTACCTGGCCAAGCCCTGCGACCCGCGCGAACTCACCGCACGGCTGCGCGCCGTGCTGCGGCGAACCCACCCGGCGCAACCCAGCGCGCAGATGCAACTGGGCGACCTGTCGCTGAACCTGACGCGCGGCGTGGCGCAGATCGACGGCCAGGAGATCAGCCTGACCCTTTCCGAAAGCCGCATCCTCGAAGCGCTCCTGCGCCAGCCCGGCGAGCCGCTGGACAAGCAGGCCCTGGCGCAACTGGCGCTGGGCCGCAAGCTGACCCTCTACGACCGCAGCCTGGACATGCACGTCAGCAACCTGCGCAAGAAGCTCGGCAGCCACCCCGACGGCAGCCCGCGCATCCTCGCCCTGCGCGGCCGCGGCTACTACTACAGCCACTGAGCGGGTTTCGTCAGCCCGCCGACACAAGGTCTTTACCCAAGCTTTACTCAGGGCTGACCGCGCTTGACCTTGACCTCCCTAGACTGGGCTCATCCGGTAAATGGCCGGACCCAGAAAGGAGAAACACCATGCGCAAGACGCTAACCGCCCTGTTCATCGCCGCCGCCCTGCCGACCTTCGCCATGGCCGCGCCCGCCGCCAACGACCTGCCCCCCCCGCCGATGGAAGGCGGCCACATGATGGGCCAGCACGGTCCCCGGCATGGCGGCCCGATGAAGGAACTGGACCTGACCCGCGAACAGCGCCAGCAGATGGGCAAACTGATGGGCGAACAGATGAAGGCCCGCCACGAGATCACCCAGCGCTACCTGGCCAAGCTGCCGGCGGCCGAGCAGAAGGCCCTGAAGGACGAACTCAAGGCCAGCCACGAGAAGACCCAGAAGGACATCCGCGCCCTGCTCACCCCCGAGCAGCAGAAGAAGTTCGACGAACTGCAGAAGAAGCGCGAGCAGCGCAAGGCAGAGTGGGCCGAATTCCAGCAATGGAAGGCCGACAAGAAGTCCAACTGACGTCCGAGCCACCGCTACCGGGTCCTCCGGTAGCGGTCTTCCGACCAGCCGGAATCGCATATCCTAGGGGTTTACCCTCGCGGCCGGCCCGACATGCGATTCAACAGGAAAACCATGCGTTCACTCTTCTGGCGAATCCTCGCCGCCTTCTGGCTGGCCCTGCTGCTGGTCGCCGGGCTGTCCATCCTGCTGGGTCGTGCGCTGAACCAGGACACCTGGATCATCGCCCGCCATCCTGGCCTGAAGGATCTCGCCGAGCAGTGGACCGCCCTCTACGAAGAACAGGGCAGCTACGCGGCCCAGGGCTTGCTGGAGCAACGCCGTCGCGACTACGGGATTTCCATCCAGGTGCTCGATGAAAGCGGCCAGCGCCTGGTCGACGGCACCTACCTGCCGCGCCCCCACCACCGCCCGCCGCGCACCAGCGACCGCAACCTGCCGCGCTTCCCCTGGCGCCAGCTGAGCCAGGAATACGTCAGCCCGCAGAGCAACCATACCTATCTGTTCATCTACCGCATCCCGCACCCGGAGCTGGAGGCCTGGCACCGCGGCAGCCTGCTCTGGCCGCTCAGCGCGCTGGGCATCGCACTGGTGGTGCTGACCCTGTTCAGCCTGCTGCTGACGCTGTCCATCACCCGTCCGCTGAACCGTCTGCGGCGCGCCGTGCACGACCTCGGCCAGACCGCCTACCAGAAGGACAGCCTGGCCCGCCTGGCGCGGCGCGGCGATGAACTGGGCACCCTGGCGCGCGATTTCAACCGCATGGGCGAACGCCTGCAAAGCCTGATCGGCAGCCAGCGTCAGTTGCTCCGCGACGTATCCCACGAACTGCGCTCGCCGCTGGCTCGCCTGCGCATCGCCCTGGCCCTGGCCGAACGCGCCGAACCGGAAGCGCGGGCGCAGATGTGGCCGCGCCTGGAACAGGAATGCGACCGCCTGGAAGCGCTGATCGGCGAGATCCTCGCCCTCGCCCGGCTCGACGCCGAACCCGGCGCGAGCCAACGGATCGCCCTGCTACCGCTGCTCCAGCGGCTGCGCGAAGACGCCCTGCTGCTGGCTCCGGAACAGGATATCCGCCTGGAGGTGGCGCCTGACCTGAGCATCGACGGCTGGCCGGACATGTTCGAACGCGCGGTAGACAACCTGCTGCGCAACGCCGTGCGCTTCAACCCCGTCGGCCAACCCCTGGAGGTGCGTGCCAGCAGCGCCGGCGACTACCTGCGCCTGAGCGTCCGCGACCATGGGCCAGGCATCGCCGCCGAACTGCAGGAGCAGTTGGGCGAGCCGTTCTTCCGCGCACCCAACCAGAGCAGCCCGGGACACGGCCTGGGCCTGGCCATCGCCCGCCGCGCCATCGAGCGCCACGGCGGGCACCTGCGCCTGGGCAACCATCCCGACGGCGGCTTCATCGCCACCCTCAGCCTGCCGCTACGGCGCAAGGCGACCGAATGACGCCGCGCCCAGATGAACAATTCCCCAGGAGCATCCGGCATGACTCTTCCCGCTTCGTTGTTCCTCGATGAACGCCCGCTCGCCCAGGCCATCGCGCCGCCGCCGGAACCTCCCGGCGACGAACCGCAATCGCTGGTCCTGGCGGTCGAGCTGGGACAGGTCGCCCAGCAACTGCGGCATCGCTGGGCGCGCCTCGACCTGAACCTGCCGGAACGCGGCACCTGGCCGCTGGAAAGCTGGCGCCCGGCCTTGCACGAGGCGCTCTACGGCCTGCTCGGCGGCGCCGCACAGGCCCGCCCGTGGCAGCGCATCACACTGAATCCGGCGCTGGACGCACGCCACGGCCGGCTGCGCCTGGACATCCTCGGCCAGGCGGAAGAAGGCCGGCGCTGGCTGCCGGCGGCCGTGGAAGCCGCCCGACGACTGGCCGGCTGGCAGGGCGGACGACTGCTCTGGCACGCCCAGGGCGCGTATTGGTGCGTACGCCTGCTGTTGCCGCTCAGCCCGGCCAGGCGCTGACGAAGGCCGTCGGGTCGAGTTCCGCCGGCGTGCGCAACTCGCCCATCGGCGTACCCAGGTAGACGAAGCCGATGATCCGCTCCTGCTCGCCGAGCCCCAGGCCGGCGTGCACCACCGGATCGGTGGCCATCTCGCCGGTCCGCCACATCGCCCCCAGTCCCTGGGCATAGGCGCCCAGCACCAGGCCGTGGGCGGCGCAGCCGGCAGCCAGCAGTTGCTCAGCGTGCGGCACCTTCGGGTGGTCCTGCAGGCAAGCGACCGCCACGACCAGCAGCGGTGCGCGCAGCGGCATGTTGCGGGCCTTGGCCAGCGCTTCCTCGGCGGCGTCCGGCTGGCGGCTCGCCAGGGCGCGGGCGTAGAGGTCGCCCAGGGCCCGGCGGCCTTCGCCCTCTACCAGGATGAAGCGCCAGGGCCGCAGTTGCCCGTGGTCCGGGGCACGCAAGGCGACCCGGAACAGCCGGTCGAGCTGCTCCGGCGAGGGCGCGGGATCGCTCAGGCGGGCGTGGGAAACGCGAGTGAGCAAGGCGTCGAGAGCCTCCATGGGCGAACTCCTGTCAGAAACGAAATCGCCATTGTAGACGCAATCACCAGGCTCACGCCCGCTCTCAGGCGACCCGTCCCGGCGCCAGGTGCGGCTGCAGCGGCGGGGTCAGCGGCGGCAGGCCGTAGGCGGCGCGCGCGGCATCGCAGGCCGGGTTGGGCTGGCCGTTGGCCCAGGCCGCCTCGAACTCGCGGCAGGTACTCGAGCGCTGCTCGTAGACGGTGCAGCGAACGCCGCAACCGACCTCGCCGAGCAGCCCGACGCAGCGTGCCGGCTTGTTCTCGGTACCGCTCATGGCAACCATCTGCGGGCTGATGCGGACGGTCAGTTCGTCGGGTACGACGCCGCCTGCGGAACGGCACTCGCCCCAATAGAAAGACACACGAAAATGCGCACAGCAGGCGCCGCAGGTAAGACACGGATTGTCAGTGGACATGGTTGGCAGAACACCAGAGAAACCGGCGAGCGCCGGCGGGCGAAGCGAGATTCTAGCGATTTCGCGGCAGCTGTGAAGAGGGGTGCAGCGGCAGATTTACTCTCCGCGGACGGCTGGTAGAATGGCCGGTCCGCCACAGCCCAGAGCCCCACGATCCATGGCCTTGCCGACCCTACGTATCCTCGGTTTCATCATCGGCATCTTCCTGATCACTCTGGCCGCCAGCATGCTGGTCCCGATCCTGACCATGCTCGCCTTCGACCGTACCGAAGGCATCCAGGCATTCATCTGGTCCAGCGTCGCCACCTTCGTCACCGGCCTCGGCCTGGTCCTGCCGGGACGTCCCGAGCATGTCCACCTGCGCCCGCGGGACATGTACATGCTCACCGTATCGAGCTGGGTGCTGGTATGCATCTTCGCCGCCCTGCCGTTCGTCCTGCAGCAGCACATCAGCTACACCGATGCCTTCTTCGAAAGCATGTCGGGAATCACCGCCACCGGCTCCACCGTGCTCAGCGGGCTGGACGACATGTCCCCGGGCATCCTCATCTGGCGCTCTCTGCTGCACTGGCTGGGCGGCATCGGCTTCATCGCCATGGCCGTGGCGATCCTGCCGATGCTGCGGATCGGCGGCATGCGCCTGTTCCAGACCGAATCCTCGGACCGCTCGGAAAAGGTCCTGCCACGCTCGCACATGGTCGCCAAGTACATCGTCGCCACCTATGTCGGCATCACCCTGCTCGGCAGCCTGGCCTTCTGGGGCGCGGGCATGAGCCCGTTCGACGCGGTCAACCACGCCATGTCGGCGATTTCCACCGGCGGTTTCTCCACCTCCGACCAATCCCTGGCCAAGTGGAAGCAGCCAGCGGTGCACTGGACCGCGGTAGTGGTGATGATCCTCGGCAGCCTGCCGTTCGCGCTCTACGTCGCCACCCTGCGCGGACACCGCAAGGCGCTGATCAAGGACCAGCAGGTCCGCGGCCTGCTCGGCCTGCTGCTGGTGACCTGGCTGCTGATGGGCACCTGGTACGCGGTAACCTCCAAGCTGCCCTGGATGGATGCTTTCCGCATCGTCGCAGTGAACGTCACCTCGGTGGTCACCACCACCGGCTTCGCCCTCGGCGACTACAGCATGTGGGGGCACTTCTCGATCATGCTGTTCTTCTACCTCGGCTTCATCGGCGGTTGCTCCGGTTCTACCGCCGGCGGTATCAAGATCTTCCGCTTCCAGGTCGCCTATACCCTGCTCAAGGCCAACCTCTACCAGTTGATCCATCCGCGCGCAGTGCTCAAGCAGAACTACAACGGCCATCGCCTGGACGAGGAAATCGTCCGCTCGATCCTGACCTTCTCGTTCTTCTTCGCGATCGTCGTCTGCCTGCTCGCCCTCGGCCTGTCGCTGATCGGCCTGGACTGGATGACCGCGCTCACCGGTGCCGCCAGTACCGTGGCCGGCGTAGGCCCGGGGATGGGGCCCATCATCGGCCCCTCGGGCAACTTCGCCAGCCTGCCGGACGCCGCCAAGTGGCTGCTGGCCGCCGGCATGCTGCTCGGTCGCCTGGAGATCATCACCGTGCTGGTCCTGCTGACCCCGGCGTTCTGGCGCCACTGAGCGCTCACGGGCCTGTCTGCAATGGCTCTACTCAGGGACTGAAAAGCCGGTGTAAGCTTCTGCACCATGACGACACAGCCGCAACCCGGCCACGTGAGCCTGGATAGCTCCACCCAGCCCGCCCGCGTCAGAGCCATAGGTGATTGGACGCTCGCCCACTACACGGCTCTGGAGCGCGAGGTGACGCGCCTGCGCAGCGAAGTGGCGGGCAACGCCAGCTTCGACCTGAGCCAATTGGGCGCCCTGGATACCGCCGGCGCCGCCCTGCTCGCCGAATTGCTCGGCGCCGAGCGCCTGGCCGACCTCGCCGAGCTGGAGCCCGGCCTGCCGCGCGAGCGCCAGGCCCTGCTGAAGACCGTCGGCCACGCCCTGCACGACTTCTGCGAGCCGGAGAAACCCAAGCCGCCAACCACCGCCATCGAACTGCTGGCTCGCATCGGTTGTGCCATGGAGACCTTCTGGCTGCACCTCAAGGCACTCCTCGGCTTCATCGGCCTGACCCTGGAGACCCTGTTCCGCAGCCTGGTCCGCCCTGCCAGTTGGCGGGTCACGCCGCTGGTGGCGAACATCGAGAAGAGCGGCCTGGACGCGGTGCCAATCATCGCCCTGCTGACCTTCCTGGTCGGCGCGGTGATCGCCTTCCTCGGCGCCACGGTGCTGGCCAACTTCGGCGCGACCATCTACACGGTCAACCTGGTGGTGTTCTCCTTCCTCCGCGAGTTCGCCGTGCTGCTCACCGCGATCCTCATGGCCGGCCGCACCGCCAGCGCCTTCACCGCGCAGATCGGCTCGATGAAGGCCAACGAGGAGATCGACGCGATCCGCGCCCTCGGCCTCAACCCCATCGAGCTGCTGGTGCTGCCGCGGGTGCTGGCGCTGCTGGTATCGCTACCGATGCTGACCTTCGTCGGCATGCTCTGCGGCATCGTCGGCGGCATGACCGTCTGCGCCTGGACCCTGGACATCCCGCCGGCGATGTTCCTGTCGATCATGGAGGACGGAATCGGCGTACAGCATTTCCTGGTCGGTATCAGCAAGGCCCCGCTGTTCGCCTTCCTGATCGCCGTGATCGGCTGCCTGGAAGGCTTCAAGGTCAGCGGCAGCGCCCAGTCGGTGGGCGAGCACACCACCACCAGCGTGGTCCACTCGATCTTCGTGGTGATCCTGCTCGACGCCCTCGCCGCGCTGTTCTTCATGGAGATGGGCTGGTGAACCAGGACAACCCGCAGGCGATCATCCAGGTCCGCGACCTGTGCAACCGTTTCGGCGCCCAGGCGGTCCACGAGCACCTCGACCTCGACGTCCGTCGCGGCGAGATCCTCGGCGTGGTCGGCGGCTCCGGCACCGGCAAGTCGGTGCTGCTGCGCAGCATCGTCGGCCTGCGCCGGCCGACCTCCGGCAGCGTGCGGGTGTTCGGCGAAGACCTGCTGCAACTGCCAGAGGAGCGCCGCTCCCTGGTCGAACGGCGCTTCGGCGTGCTGTTCCAGCAGGGCGCGCTGTTTTCCTCGCTTACCGTGGTGGAGAACGTCGCCCTGCCGCTGATCGAGAACGCCGGCCTGCCGCGCGCCGACGCCGAGCACCTGGCCCAGGTCAAGCTGGCCCTGGCCGGGCTACCGGCCAACGCCGGCGACAAGTATCCGGCCTCGCTTTCCGGCGGCATGATCAAGCGCGCCGCCCTGGCCCGCGCCCTGGCGCTGGACCCGGACATCCTGTTCCTCGACGAGCCCACCGCCGGCCTCGACCCGATCGGCGCGGCGGCCTTCGACAACCTGATCCGTACCCTGCGCGACGCCCTCGGCCTGACCGTGTTCCTGGTCACCCATGACCTGGACACCCTGTACACCATCTGCGACCGGGTCGCCGTGCTGTCGCAGAAGAAGGTCCTGGTAGTCGATACCCTGGAACGGGTCGCCGCCACCGACGACGCCTGGGTCCGCGAATACTTCCACGGGCCGCGCGGGCGCGCCGCCCACCAAGCCGCCGCCGTGCCGGAGAATCACTGAGATGGAAACCCGAGCCCACCATGTGTTGATCGGCCTGTTCAGCGTGATCGTGATCGGCGCCGCCCTGCTCTTCGGCCTGTGGCTGGCCAAGTCCGGCTCGGAGGGCAAGTTCAACTACTACGACATCGTCTTCAACGAAGCGGTCAGCGGCCTTTCCCAGGGCAGCTCGGTGCAGTACAGCGGGATCAAGGTCGGCGACGTGGCCTTCCTCCGCCTCGATCCGAAGGACCCGCGCAAGGTCTGGGCACGCATCCGCGTGGTGGCCAGCGCGCCGATCAAGCAGGACACCACCGCCAAGCTGGCGCTCACCGGGATCACCGGCACCTCGATCATCCAGCTCAGCAGCGGCACGCCCGCCAGCCCGATGCTGGAGGGCAAGGACGGGAAGATCCCGGTGATCGTCGCCACGCCCTCGCCGCTGACCCAGTTACTGAGCAACGGCGAAGACCTGATGGGCAACATCAACCAGCTCATCGCGCGCTTCAGCAACCTGCTCTCCGAGGAAAACACAGCGCGCATCAGCCGCACCCTCGACCATCTCGACCAGGCCACCGGCGCGCTCTCCGCCGAACGCGAGAACGTCAGCGCGGTGATGCAGCAGTTGGCCCAGGCGAGCAGGCAGGCCAACGCCGCCCTGGCCCAGGCCAGCGAGTTGATGCGCAGCGCCAACGGCCTGCTCAACGAGCAAGGCAAGGGGATGCTGGAAAACGCCAACAAGACCATGGCTTCGCTGGAGCGCACCAGCGCCACCCTCGACCAGTTGATCAGCGAGAATCGCCACTCGCTGGACGGCGGCATCCAGGGACTCGCCGAGCTGGGCCCGGCGGTCAGCGAACTGCGCGATACCCTGGCGGCACTGCGCGGAATCAGCCGGCGCCTGGAAGAGAACCCGGCGAACTACCTGCTGGGCCGGGAAAAAACCAAGGAGTTCACCCCATGAGGCTCGCCCTTCGCCCGCTGCGTCGCCTGTCCCTGGCCGCCGGCCTGGCCGCGCTCGCCACCCTCGGCGCCTGCTCGATCCTGCCGGAGGCGCAGGTCCTCCAGGTCTACCTGCTACCGGTGCACAACCCTCCGGCCAGCGCCGCCGCGCGGCCGGTCGACTGGTCGCTGCGGATCGCCCGGCCGCGTACCAGCCTGGTGCTGGAGAGCCCGCGCATCGCGGTGCGCCCGCACGGCGACGAAATCAGCGTGTACCAGGGCGCGCGCTGGAGCGATCCGGCGCCGTCGCTGCTGCGCGACCGTCTGATGCAGGCGTTCCAGGCCGACGGCCGGGTCCGCGGCCTGAGCAGCGACGACAGCAACCTGCAGGCCGATTTCGAACTGGGCGGCGACCTTCGCGCCTTCCAGACCGAGTACCCGAACGGCCAGGCCAGCGCGCTGATCCGCTACGACGCGCGCCTGGTGCGTACCGACGACAAGCGCGTGGTCGCCAGCCGGCGTTTCGAGGTCAGCCAGCCGGTGGATGGCAAGAAGGTCGCGGCGGTGGTCAGCGCCTTCGGCAAGGCCGGCGATACGCTGTCGGCCCAGGTTCTCGACTGGACCCTACGCCAGGCCTCGGCGCAACCCGCCGTGCAGCCCTGAAGCGTCCCGCCTGGCCTGGCGACTAGCCCGGGCGCTCCTGGCGGCGCGCCCGGTATTCGTTGGGCGTGCAGCCGAACCAGCGGCGGAATGCCCGGAAGAAATTGCTCGGATCGGCGAAACCCAGCAGGTAGGCGACTTCCAGCAAGGTCAGGCCGGGCTGCTGGAGATACTGTTCGGCCATATCCCGGCGCGTGTCGTCGAGCAGTTGCTGGTAGCTGGTGCCTTCTTCCTGGAGGCGCCGTTGCAAGGTGCGCTGCGACAGGTGCAGCGCCTGGGCCACCCGTTCGCGCTTGGGCTCTCCCTGCGGCAGCAGCCGGCACAAGGTCTGCCGGGTCAGATGGGTAATGCGGCTGGTACTGAAACGCGCCAGGTATTCGCCGGCGAAGCGATCGTGCAACTGGGCCAGCGCCTCGTTGGCCGAGGGTAGCGGCGTCTCGAGGTCGACGCGGGAAAACACCAGCGCGAACTCCTCGGCGTGAAAGCGCAGCGGCGCGCGGAACAGCTCGACATAGGGTGCCAGCGGCTCGCGGGGCGCGCCGGGCAGTTCCACCGCCAGCGGGTCCAGCGACCGGCCGGTGATCCAGCGGACCATGTCCACCAGGTAGGCCAGCGAGCATTCGGCACTCTGCGGTGGCGCCGGCAGGCGATCGCCATGCACCGTGACGCCGATTCGATAGCCCTGCGGCGTGCGGCGGAAAGTCAGGTCGGACGCTTCCGCGATGATCCGCTGGTAGCGCTCCAGGCGCGCGAAGCCTTCCGCCAGGTTGCGGCTCGACATCAGCGCATAGCCGACGACGTGGAAAGCCGGGCGCCGGACCCGGGCGATGTTCAGGGCGATCGCCGGGTTGCCGCTGAGCGCCACCGCACGCTGCCACAGACGGCTCATGGCGTCCTGCGGGAAGCGCGCGTCGGGGTCCTGCAAGGCCTGGTAGTCGAGGCCCAGCTCGGCGAACAGCTGGCGTCCGTCGAGGCCTTCCAGCTCCAGGGCGAGGACGATGCCCTGGACCCAGCTGGACAAGGTTGTACGTTCCGGCATCGGTCTCTTCTTGTTCTGGCGGGAGGCACGCCGACCGTCGTCCGGCCTGGCGGCCCAAGGATACTAAACTGGCCCTGTATGTCATCCGCGACATCGTGCGGCCCGCACTACACTGCGCGGACACAACGAGAGGAGGCATTCCATGAGCAGCCCTGATGACGAGCGTTTCCACAGTTTCGCCGAGTTCTACCCCTACTACCTGCAGGAACACAGCAACGCGGTGTGCCGCCGCCTGCACTACGTCGGCAGCCTGCTGGTGCTGGCGGTGCTCTTCCACGCCGTGGCCAGCCAGCAGTGGCTATGGCTGCTGGCGCTGCCGCTGGTGGGCTACGGCTTCGCCTGGGTCGGCCACTTCGTCTTCGAGAAGAACCGCCCGGCCACCTTCAAGTACCCGCTGTGGTCGTTCATGGGCGACTGGGTGATGCTCAAGGACGCTTTCACCGGCCGCATCCGCTTCTGACCCATCCGCGCGGCTGGCCCCCGGGCCGGTCGCTCCCCCGGGACGACCGTCGGTCCCGGATCGGCGCGCTTTCCTGAACTATCGATCAGCTGTCACTGGCCGCCGCGCAAACGCTTGGTTAAGATTCCGCCAGCAACCTGGCCACCCGCCATTCCCCAGGCGGAAAGCTCACGAGGCCGAGCCGGGACGAAAATACACAGGGATCCTCTCCAGCGCATGAAGCCTACCCTCCCCGACCGCTCGCCGACGAGCCGGTCCGTCGCGTCCATGCGTGAATACTATTCGCGCGTGCTGGCCTATATCGCCTGTGGCGCCAGCATCGCGGCGGGAACCTACACCCAGTATTTCAGCTACGGCATCCTCTGGATGGTGCCCTATGCGCTGCTCTACCCGCACCTGGCGTACCACCTCGGCCAGCGCTTCCGCCAGCACGACCCGCGCAAGGTGACCCGCGCCCTGCTCGCGGTCGACGCCGTGCACTGTGGCCTGGGCATGGCGCTGCTCGGCTTCTCCGTGGTGCCCAGCCTGATGTTCCTGCTGGTGCTGAGCTTCACCGCGCTGGTCATCGGCGGCCTGCGCCTGCTCGGCATGGCCTTGCTGGTATCGGCCAGCAGCGCCCTGCTGGTCGCCGTGCTCGTCGCCCCGCCGCTGCTGGGCAATACCCCGGTCGAGGTGGCCGCGGTCAGCATCCTGTTCTGCGGACTGTACATCTGCATCACCGCCTTCTTCGGCCACCAGCAGGGCCTGCGCCTGGCCCAGGTGCGCCAGGAGATCGCCCGCGAGCAGGAAAAGGCCGCGCGGCTCGCGCGCAACCTGGCCAAGTACCTGTCGCCGCAGGTCTGGGAAATGATCTTCAGCGGCAAGAAGAGCGTGCGCCTGGAAACCCAGCGCAAGAAGCTCACCGTGTTCTTCTCCGACATCCGCGGCTTCACCGAGCTATCCGAGGAACTGGAAGCCGAGGCCCTGACCGACCTGCTCAACAACTACCTCAACGAAATGTCGAAGATCGCCCTCAAGTACGGCGGCACCATCGACAAGTTCGTCGGCGACTGCGTCATGGTGTTCTTCGGCGACCCCAGCACCCAGGGCGCGAAGAAGGACGCGGTGGCTGCGGTATCGATGGGCATCGCCATGCGCAAGCACATGAAGGTGCTGCGCCAGCAGTGGCGGGCCCAGGGCATCACCAAGCCGCTGGAAATCCGCATGGGCATCAACACCGGCTATTGCACGGTGGGCAACTTCGGCGCCGACACGCGCATGGACTACACCATCATCGGCCGCGAGGTGAACCTCGCCAGCCGCCTGGAAAGCGCCTCGGAAGCCGGCGAAATCCTCATTTCCCACGAGACCTACTCGCTGATCAAGGACGTGATCATGTGCCGCGACAAGGGCCAGATCGCGGTCAAGGGCTTCAGCCGCCCGGTGCAGATCTACCAGGTGGTGGACTCGCGCCGCGACCTCGGCGCCGCGCCCAGCTACGTCGAGCACGAATTGCCCGGCTTCTCCATGTACCTGGACACCAACAACATCCAGAACTACGACAAGGAACGGGTCATCCAGGCCCTGCAACAGGCCGCCGAACGCCTGCGCGACAAGGTCATCCTCTAAGTTCGTCGAACGCCGCCGGCAGTTCGTCGCGCCATTCCGGCGCAGTCCGCGGGCCGCTCGCCTGCAGAGCCAGGAACTCCTCCGCCGAAACCCGCCAGGACTGTTCTCGCGCCCAGCACCCGCAGGCCTGGCGATCCAGCGCCAGCGCCTGGCGGCAGGCTTCGCCAAGATCCTCGTGCATGACCCCGGTCACGCCCTGCTGCAATACATCCAGCGGCCCCGGCACGGCGAAGGCCGCCACCGGCACGCCACAGGCCAGGGCTTCGAGCATCACCAGGCCATAGGTATCGGTCAGCGAGGGGAACACCAGCACCGAGGCCGCCCGGTAGGCGTCGGCCAGCGCGCGGCCATGGCGGTAGCCGAGAAAACGCGCCTGTGGATAGCGCTGCTCCAGCGCCGCCCGCTGCGGGCCGTCGCCCACCAGCCATTTTTCGCCCGGCAGTTCGAGATCGAGGAACGCCTCCAGGTTCTTTTCCGTCGCCAGCCGCCCGACATACAGGAACACCGGCGGCCGCTCTTTCGCCGGAGGTGTCTCGGCGGGATGGAACAATTCGGTATCGACGCCCTTGCGCCACAGCCGCAGGTGCTGGAAGCGCCAGGCGCAGAACTCGTCGCGCAGGCGCGGGGTGCTCACCAGCACCGCCCGGCTCGGCCGATGGAAGGTGCGCAGGAAGGCATAGCCCCAGGACAACGGCAGCCACGGACAGCGGTCACGCAGGTATTCGGGAAAGCGCGTATGGATCGCCGAGGTGAAGTCCAGGCCGCGCTTGCCCAGCCAGCGCCGCGCGGCCCAGCCGAGCGGCCCCTCGGTGGCCAGGTGCACGGCATCCGGGGCGAAGGCCTCGATCAGCCCGCCGAGGCGCCAGAGGTTCCAGGCCAGGGGGATTTCCGGATAGCTGGGACAGGGCAGGCAGCGGAAGTCGGCGGGCGACAGCACCCGTACCTGGTGGCCCAGCAGTTCCAGCTCGCGCTGCAGGGCCAGCAGGCTGGTGACGACTCCGTTGACTTGCGGTAACCAGGCGTCGCTGACGATCAATAGCCTCATGCCGCCGGCTCGACCGCCGCGGCCTGCGCCGCCAGCCGCGCCTGCTCCTCGGCCAGGCGGTAGAGCTGGATGCTGCCGTCCCAGTGTTCGATCAGCGCCGTGCAGGACTCCACCCAGTCGCCGCAGTTGAGGTAATCGACGCCCTCGATGCGGCGGATCTCGGCATGGTGGATGTGCCCGCAGACCACCCCGTCGAGCCCGCGCTTGTGGCACTCGTGGGCGATGGCTTCCTCGAAGTCGCTGATGAAGTTCACCGCGGTCTTGACCTTGTGCTTGAGGTACGCCGACAGCGACCAGTAGCCGTAGCCCCAGCGCCGCCGCCAGTGGTTCAGCCAACGGTTGAGGAGCAGGGTGAACTCGTAGGCGGAATCGCCGAGGAACGCCAGCCAGCGGTGGTAGCGGGTGATCACGTCGAACTGGTCGCCGTGTATCACCAGCAGCTTGCGGCCGTCGGCGGTACTGTGCACCGCCTCGTCGACCAGGCGGATGTTGCCGAGGATCAGGCTCGAATAGCGGCGCAGGAATTCGTCATGGTTGCCGGTGACGTAGATCACCTCGGTGCCGCGCTTGCTCAGGGTGAGCAGGCGGCGGATCACGTTGGTGTGCGCCTGCGGCCAGTAGATGCCGCCGCGCAGCTTCCAGCCGTCGATGATGTCGCCCACCAGGTAGATGCGATCGGCGTGGTAGCGCTTGAGGAACGCCGCCAGGTGTTCGGCCTGGCAATCCCGCGTCCCCAGGTGGACATCCGAGATCCACAGGGTCCGGACCCGCTGCTTGCGGTTCGAGGTGAAGCGTTGCGCGGTGCTCATCGGCGGGTCTCCGACGGTGTTTTTCCGATCTTGGCCGGCGCCGGTGAAACGACTGTGACAGGCCGGCGACCGTTGCGTGACAGGGCCCGGCTGTCTGTCGCCGGCGCCAGCGGGTAGACTGGGCGCCTGCCTCCGGGAGCTTCGCCATGGGTTCGATCCTTTCCCTGCGCCACTACAGCCACGACCAGATCGTCCACAGCCATGACCATGCCCAATTGGTCCTGGGCCTCAGCGGCTGCCTCGACTTCGAGGTCGAGGGGCGCGGCAGCCGCGTGTTGCGGCAGACCTTCGCGGTGGTTCCGGCGCAAGCCCGGCATGCCTGCTCGAGTCCCTCCGGCAGCCGCTGCCTGGTCCTCGACCTGCCCTGCGACGGCAGCCTGCTGCTGGGCCTGGGCGAACACGCCGAAGCCGGCAGGCGGCTGTTCGAGCGACCGCAGGCGCTGTCGCTGACGCCCGCCCAGGGCCAACTGGTGAACTGGCTGGCCAGCGGCCCGATCAACGACCCGGTGATCGCCCACCAGGGCGCCGGCCTGCTCCTCGCCAGCCTGGCCAGCGAGCGCCAGCCGCCGCGCCAGCAGCCCCGCCTGCCACTGGCCAGCCTCGACGCCTACCTCGACCGCCATGCCGCCCATCCGCTACAGGTAGCCGACCTGGCGCGGCTGGCCGGTCTTTCGGTGGCGCGCTTCCACAGCCTGTTCCTCGCCGAGACCGGACAGACGCCCATGGACTACGCGCGCAGCCGACGCCTGCACCAGGCCCACGAACTGTTGCTGGAGAGCAGCCTGGCGGTGGGCGAGATCGCCGCCCGGGTCGGCTACGCCTCGCAGAGCGCCTTCACCGCAGCGCTGGTCCGCGAGTTCGGCGTCACCCCGCGACAACTGCGTCGCGAGTCCCGCGACAAAACCGGCTAGCCGCACGACAGACAAATCCGTCACGACTCCTTACTCTCTGCCCATCGACAGAACAGGAGTCAGCATGGACATCATCGAATGGCAGGATTTCGAACGCGTCGAACTGCGCGTCGGCACCATCCTCAGCGCCGCTCCCAACCCCAAGGCACGCAAACCCGCCTATGTCCTCGAGGTCGACCTCGGACCGCTCGGCCTGCGCACCTCCAGCGCGCAACTGACCGCACACTACCAGGCCGAGCAACTGGTCGGACGCCAGGTCCTCTGCGTCTGCAACTTCGCTCCGAAGCAGATCGCCGGGGTGCGCTCGGAGGTCCTGGTCACCGGGGTCTACGATAGCGAGGACAAGGTGGTCCTGGCCGGCTTCGACAAGCCCCTGCCCAACGGTGCGCGCCTGGCCTGAAGGATCCCCATGAATCGACGTTCCGCCCTCGCCGCCCTGCACGGCGGCGCCCTCCTCTTCGGCCTGACCGGGGTGTTCGGCAAGCTGGCCAGCGCCTCCCCCGGGGTGATCGTGTTCGGTCGTGCGCTGTTCGCGGTGCTCGCCCTCGGCCTCTTCGCCCGCCTCGCGGGCCAGGCCTGGCGCGCCCTGGGACCCGCGCAATGGCTGCGCCTGGCGCTCTGCGGCCTGCTCCTGGCCGGCCACTGGGTGAGTTTCTTCATCGCCGTGAAGACCGCCGGCGTGGCCATCGCCACCCTCGGCTTCGCCAGCTTCCCGGCCTTCACGGTAATCCTCGAAGGGCTGCTCTTCCGCGAGCGCATTCATCTCGCGGAAGGACTGCTGGTGGTCCTGGTCAGCCTTGGCCTGGTGCTGGTCACGCCGAACTTCGACCTCGCCAGCAGCGCCACCCTCGGCCTGCTCTGGGCGATCCTTTCCGGCCTGCTGTTCGCCCTGCTGTCGCTGGCCAACCGTAGCAACAGCGGGCAGGTCGGCCCGGTGCAGGCGGCGCTCTGGCAGAACCTGGTAGTCGCCCTGTGCCTGCTGCCATTCGCGGTCGGCGAACTACCGGCGCTACCCGCTCTCGACTGGCTCTGGCTGGCCCTGCTGGGCGTCTTCTGCACCGGCCTGGCGCACAGCCTGTTCGTGGCCAGCCTGGCGGTGGTCAAGGCCCGCACCGCGGCACTGGTATTCGCCCTGGAGCCGGTCTACGGGATCGCCTTCGCCTGGCTGCTGTTCCATGAGACGCCGGGGCCGCGGATGTTCCTCGGCGGTGCCCTGATCATCCTCGCCATCGTGCTGTCGGCGCGCCTCGGTGCACGGGGCAGGAAAACCGCAGTCGGCGACGAACGAGGCGATCCCGAGCGCGCCTGAATCCGCCCCGGCCGTCACACCGGCAACCATCGAAAGTCCGCAGGGAATAAAAAAACCCGGTCGAACACGCGGGGGGAAGGGGTTCGACCGGGTGCTGCGTCCAATCACCGGAGCGTTGGCAGAGGGACGCAAAGGGAGGTGTCGGTTTCCAGCGCCTGCCGCATCCGCTCACGGGCTCGCGCCAGGCCTTTCTCACGGAATTCCGGGCCCATGTTCATGCCCTCCGCGTGGATGAAGGTGACGTCGTGGATGCCGACGAAGCCCAGCACCTGGCGCAGATAGGGTTCCTGGTGATCGAGACCACCGCCGGCGTAGATCCCGCCGCGGGCGGTGAGAACGAAGGCGCGCTTGCCCTGTAGCAGGCCTTCCGGCCCCTGCTCGGCGTAACGGAAGGTCAGGCCGGCGCGCAGCACATGGTCGAACCAGCTCTTCAGGCTGCTGGGAATGGCGAAGTTGTACATCGGTGCCGCCAGCACCAGCACGTCCGCCATCCGCAACTCCTCGGTCAGGCGATTGGAACGCTCGAGGGCGCGCCTTTCCGCAGCGCTATGGCCATCACAGGGGGTGGTCCAGGCTCCCAGCAATAATTCATCGAGGTGCGGCAGCGGCTCGCGCGCCAGGTCGCGGACCTGGAAGCGATCAGCGGGATGCGCGATTTTCCAGTGGGAGATGAATTCCGCCGTCAGCAGGCGGGAAACCGAGCCCCGTTGGCGGGCACTGCTCTCGATAACCAGGACACGGGACATGACTCGACCTCCACCCACTGCGCTACAACGATGGAGGTGAGGGTAGAGAATGATTAATCGATTAAAAAGTTGAAAAAACCGCTGTTAAATATCGACCAGGTTGATTTATAAACAGGCACCACCTAGTCTTTCGGTGAGAGAACGCTCTATTTCGCGATCTTGCAGGTCAGCTTGATCCGCAACTTGATGATGTCGCGGCCGAATTGCGCGGTGAAGTTGCTGTTCTGCCCGGGCTGGATCACGCCCTTGCGCACTTTCGGGGTCTCCGGGCCGTTGCGGAACACCGCCGTGCACTCTGCCGCCTGGCCTCCCAGGTTGGTGAGAAGGATCGCGCCCATGTCGCGCCCGATGTCCTGGGTGCTGTAGGAGACCTCGGTGCCGTTGAGTTGCGGGTCGACCTCGATCGGATAGGCGAAAGCGGACAGGGGCAGCAGCGATAGTGCGAAACAGCAAAGCCTTTTCATGGCCGGACTCCCGGTAGCGACAGATGGAAAAATGGCAACACCCTGAAAACCACGGCATCCCGTACGTCAAGAGAATGGACAGCTACCCCGTACAGGACGCCGACGACACGATAAGCGAAGTCGCCCCTCCGGCGCACTCGTCATCGCCTGCCGGCCGCGGAAACGCCGGCGAGGCATCCCTGCATTCGAGGAGGCGGAAATGAAAGCGCCACGCGTAACCCTGGACCAATGGCGGACCCTGCAGGCGGTGGTCGACCACGGCGGCTTCGCCCAGGCCGCGGAAGCCCTGCACCGCTCGCAATCGTCGATCAGCTATACCGTGGCGCGCATGCAGGAACAGCTCGGCGTGCCGCTGCTGCGCATCGACGGACGCAAGGCGGTGCTGACCGAGGCCGGCGAAGTATTGCTGCGCCGTTCGCGGCAACTGGTCAAGCAGGCCGGGCAACTGGAGGAACTGGCGCACCACATGGAACAGGGCTGGGAACCCGAGGTGCGCCTGGTGGTGGACGCCGCCTACCCCACCGCGCGGATCGTCCGCTCGCTGTCCGCCTTCATGCCGCAGAGCCGCGGCTGTCGCGTGCTGCTGCGCGAGGAAGTGCTCTCCGGCGTCGAGGAAGCGCTGATCCAGGGCGCCGCCGACCTGGCGATCAGCGGCCTGATCATTCCCGGCCACCTCGGCGCCGACCTCAGCGTGGTCGAGTTCGTCGCCGTGGCCCACCCCGACCATCCGCTGCACCGCCTGCAACGCGAACTGACCCACCAGGACCTGGAAACCCAGATGCAGGTGGTGATCCGCGACAGCGGCCGGCTACAGCCGCGCGACCACGGCTGGCTGGGCGCCGAACAGCGCTGGACGGTGGGCAGCCTGGCTACCGCGGCGACCTTCGTCGGCAACGGCCTGGGCTTCGCCTGGCTGCCGCGACACATCATCGAGCGCGAACTGCAGAGTGGCCAGCTCAAGCCGCTGCCGCTGAGCCAGGGCGGCGTGCGGCAGAGCCGCTTCTACCTCTACACCAACAAGGAAAAGCCGCTCGGCCCGGCCAGCCAGATCCTCATGGAAATGCTCAAGTCGTTCGCCAACGTACCGCTCAACGCGCCCTTCGCGGCGCCCGAACCGGCCGCCGAGTGAACGCAGATGCCTGACTTCCAGCACCGCGACTGCACCCTCGTCTACGACGACCACCCCGGTCCCACCGAGCGCGCGCCGGTCCTGCTGCTGCACGGTCTCGGTTCGAGCGCCCGCGACTGGGAATACCAGTTGCCGGCCCTGCTGGGCCGCTACCGCCTGCTGGTCCCGGACCTGCGCGGCCACGGCCGCTCCGGCAAGCCGCGCGGCGGCTACAGCATGGCCGGCTTCGCCGAGGACTGCGCGGCGCTGCTCGACCGGCTCGGCTGCGGCCCGGTACACCTGGTCGGCATCAGCATGGGCGGGATGATCGGCTTCCAGTTGGCCTGCGACCGACCCGACCTGCTGCGCAGCCTGACCATCGTCAACAGCACTCCGGAAGTCATCCCGCGCAAGCCTCGCGAACATCTGGAGGTGGCCAAGCGCAAGCTCCTCTCGCGCCTGCTCAGCCTGCGGACCATCGGCCGCGCCCTCGGCCGGCTGTTGTTTCCCAAGGCGGAACAGGCCGGGCTGCGAGAGAAGATCGAGGCGCGCTGGGCGGAGAACGACAAGCGCGCCTACCTGGCCAGCCTCGACGCGATCATCGGCTGGGGCGTGCAGGAACGATTGGCCGAGATCGCCTGTCCGACCCTGGTGATCAGCGCGGATCGCGACTACACGCCGGTATCGCTGAAGCAGGCCTATTGCGAGCGGATCGCCGACGCCCGCCTGGTGGTGGTGGAGGACTCCCGCCACGCCACGCCGATGGACCAACCCGAGATTTTCAACACCACCCTGCTCGGCTTCCTCGCCGATATCGATAAAACCAAGGAACAACCATGCTCAAACGTCTCCTGATCGCCGCCTGCACCCTGCTCTTCGCCGGTTCCCTGCTGGCCGCCACTCCTGCCGCCAAGCCGCACGTCCTGATCTCCACCAGCCTCGGCGAGATCGAGGTAGAACTCGATCCGGCCAAGGCGCCGATCAGCGTGAAGAACTTCCTCGAGTACGTCGACAGCGGCTACTACGACGGCACCCTGTTCCACCGCGTGATCCCGGGCTTCATGGTGCAGACCGGCGGCTTCAGCGCCGGCATGCAGGAGAAGAAGACCCGTGCACCGATCAAGAACGAGGCCGACAACGGCCTGCTCAACGAGCGCGGCACCCTCGCCATGGCCCGTACCGGAGTGGTCGATTCGGCCACCAGCCAGTTCTTCATCAACCTGACCGACAACGACTTCCTCAACCATGGTGCCCGCGACTTCGGCTATGCCGTGTTCGGCAAGGTGGTGCGTGGCATGGGCGTGGTCGACCAGATCGCCAAGGTTCCCACCACCCGCCGCAACGGCTTCGCCGACGTGCCGAGCGACGACGTGGTGATCCTGTCCGCCAAACGCCTCTGAGTCCAGCCGCAGGGGCTTGATCCGGCGGGCCCAGGACGGGCCCGCTCCAGAAGAGAGCCATCATGCTTTATCGTCGTTTCGAACGTCTGATCGACCCGTTCCGCAGTGCTTCCGAACGCATGCCGCCCAGCGAAGTGCTGCGTTTCTATGTCTACTTCCTGCGCCAGGTCTGGCCGGTGTTCCTGGCCCTGCTGGTGGTCGGCCTGATCGTCGCGCTGATCGAGGTGGCGCTGTTCAGCTACCTCGGCCGCATCGTCGATCTCGCCCAGAGCACGCCCAGCGCGGAGTTCTTCCGCGTGCACGCCAACGAACTGATCTGGATGGCGGTGGTGGCGCTGGTCCTGCGCCCGCTGTTCAACGCCCTGCACGACATGCTGGTGCACCAGAGCATCAACCCGAGCATGACCAACCTGATCCGCTGGCAGAACCACCGCTACGTGCTCAAGCAGAGCCTCGGCTTCTTCCAGAACGATTTCGCCGGGCGCATCGCCCAGCGCATCATGCAGACCGGCAACTCGTTGCGCGATTCGGCGGTGCAGGTGGTGGACGCCCTCTGGCACGTGCTGATCTATACCGTCAGCGCCCTGGTGCTGTTCGCCGAGGCCGACTGGCGCCTGATGATCCCTCTGGTGCTGTGGGTGTTCGCCTACGTCGGCGCCCTCGCCTACTTCGTTCCCCAGGTCAAGCGCCGCTCGGTGGAGGCCTCGGATTCGCGCTCGAAGCTGATGGGGCGGATCGTCGACGGCTACACCAACATCACCACGCTGAAGCTGTTCGCCCACACCCGCCAGGAAGAGGACTACGCCCGCGAAGCGATCGGCGACCAGACCCTCAAGTCGCAACGCGCCGGGCGCGTAGTGACCTCCATGGACGTGACCATCACGGTGATGAACGGCGTGCTGATCACCGGCACCACCGGCCTGGCCCTGTGGCTGTGGAGCCAGGAGCTGATCTCGGTGGGCGCCATCGCCCTGGCCACCGGGCTGGTGATCCGCATCAACAACATGTCCGGCTGGATCATGTGGGTGGTCGGCGGCATCTTCGAGAACATCGGCCAGGTCCAGGATGGCATGCAGACCATCGCCCTGCCGCGCAAGGTGGTCGACCGCGAGGACGCCCAGCCGCTGCGGGTAGAGCGCGGCGAGGTGGAGTTCGAGCACATCGCCTTCCACTACGGCAAGGGCAGCGGCGTGATCCAGGGTCTCGACCTGAAGGTCCGGCCCGGCGAGAAGATCGGCCTGGTCGGACCTTCCGGCGCCGGCAAGTCGACCCTGGTCAACCTGCTGCTGCGCCTGTACGACCTGGAGAGCGGACGCATCCTGGTCGATGGCCAGGACATCGCCGGGGTGACCCAGGAAAGCCTGCGCGCGCAGATCGGCATGGTCACCCAGGACACCTCGCTGTTGCACCGTTCGATCCGCGACAACCTGCTCTACGGCCGCCCCGGCGCCAGCGACGCGGAACTCATGGAAGCGGTGCGCAAGGCTCGCGCCGACGAGTTCATCCCGCTGCTCAGCGACGCCGAGGGCCGCCGCGGCTTCGACGCCCATGTCGGCGAACGCGGAGTGAAGCTCTCCGGCGGCCAGCGCCAGCGCATCGCCATCGCCCGGGTGCTGCTCAAGGACGCGCCGATCCTGATCCTCGACGAAGCGACCTCGGCGCTGGACTCGGAAGTCGAATCGGCGATCCAGGAAAGCCTGGAGACCCTGATGCAGGGCAAGACGGTGATCGCCATCGCCCACCGCCTGTCGACCATTGCGCGCATGGACCGCCTGGTGGTGCTGGACAAGGGCCACATCGCCGAAAGCGGCACGCATGCCGAGTTGCTCGCCCATGGCGGCCTCTATGCGCGCCTCTGGCAACACCAGACCGGCGGCTTCGTCGGCGTCGACTGAAGCCTCGGCACCGGGCGGCGGCTCGCGCCGCCCGGCCTGGGTGACCTTGTCAAAGGCTCTGCAACGGGCCTTTTCGCGGCAATCATCACCGCCGTCGATCTCGACTAGCACGCGCTTCGATTTTTTCCGCCAGCGAAACGGTGTTCTTATCGAACCCGTGCCCCGGCTCGATCCCGACGCCTGCCGCATCGTCCCCGTCCACCTGGCGTCGGCCACGGACGACCAAGGATGCCAGTGCTCGGTACCGGGGATTTCGCCCCATCGCTACGGAGAATCACAGAATGAAACTTGCCTCTGTCGTGTCCGCCGTCATCACCAGCCTCGCCCCCATGGCCTTCGCCCAGGACGTGGACAAGGACCCGGGCCGCGGCCTGCCGGTCGAGGAATACCACTACGGCATGCAACTGGACGTGAAGAATGTCCTGCACCGTACCGACAATTCGACCAGGACCGGCGTAGTGCCGGTGACCGTGGTCTACGAGGACCATAGCGGCGAGCTGCACAAGATCCGCTTCCTCGAATGGGGCGGCAGCACCAGCAACGGCTGAGCGGACGCCACGCCCTATCGTTCCGGCCCCCTTCAGGCCTGGCGGTAGGGCAACAGGCCGTGGGCCTCCTCGGCGTAGGCGCGCACACCCGCCCGCTCCTGTTCGAGGAACTGCGCCACGGCATCGCGCAGACCGGGATGCGCCAGGTAGTGCCAGGAGCGCGTCAGCACCGGCTCGAAACCGCGGATCAGCTTGTGTTCGCCCTGGGCGCCGGCGTCGAAGCGCACCAGGCCGGCGCCGATGGCGAATTCCAGGCCCTGGTAGAAGCAGGTCTCGAAGTGCAGCCGGTCGAACTCGGCCAGGCATCCCCAGTAGCGCCCGTACAGGGTATCTCCAGCGACCAGGCTGAACGCCATCGCCACCGGCTTGCCACGCTGGTGGGCGAAGACCACGCGGATCGCCTCCGGCATGCGCTCGGCCAGCAGGCCGAAGAACTCGCGGCTCAGGTAGGGATCGCGGTCGCGCACCAGGTAGGTGTTGGCGTAGCAGAGATAGACGAAATCCCACTCCAGTTCGGACAACTGGCCGCCTTCCCGCCATTCGAACTCGATGCCCTGTCCGCCGACCTGTTCGCGCTCCTTGCGCAGTTGCTTGCGCTTGCGCGAACTGAGGGCCTCGAGGAAGTCCTGGAAGTCCCGATAGCCGCGGTTGTGCCAGTGGTACTGGCAACCCAGGCGTTCGAGCCAACCGTCACGCGCGGCAAGCAAGGTGTCCGCCCGGGCGTCGGTGAAATTCACATGGATGCTCGACAGACCGCTCGCCTCGGCCTCCTCGCCAAGGGACGCGAGCAGCCCCTGCAGCCCTTCGTCCTCGCCCAGCAGGCGCGCACCGGCGACCGGGGTGAAGGGCACCCCTACCAGCAGCTTCGGGTAGTAGCGGATACCGGCCCGCTGGCAGGCGTCGGCCCAGCTCCAGTCGAACACGTATTCGCCGTACGAGTGCGCCTTCACATAGGCCGGCAGCGCCGCGCACAGCCGCCCTTGCGGATCGCGCAGCACGCGATGAGCCGGGCGCCAGCCGGTAGCGGGCGTCACGCTGTGGCTGTCTTCCAGCGCGGACAGGAAAGCATGACGCAGGAATGGCTGGGCGGGAGGCAGCAAGGCGTCCCACTCGGCGGCGTCGATATCGGCAAGGGTGGCAAGCGTCTGGATCGGCATGCGCGCCAGTCTGGCGCGAGACGCAAGGCAAGTGAAGCCGGTCGATGGAAAAAAAGCGCCCGGCGGACCCGCGATGAAACCGCCCTTCACCAAGCGAAGGCTTCGATCCATCCTACGTAGAGCGCATAACGCCAACGGCGTTATCCGCCGATACCCCGCCGCAACGGCGGAGCGAAAGCTGGGAACCCTCCGCGTAGGGCGAATAACGCCGGAGGCGTTATCCGCCGATACCCGCCGCAACGGCATTCCCGATCGGGCCCTAGATCATGCCCAGCAGCAACAGGACCAACAGCACCACCAGCAATGCGCCGATGATCCCCGAGGGCCCGTAGCCCCAGTTGCGCGAATGAGGAAAGACCGGCAGGCCGCCGATCAGCAGCAGGATCAGGATGATCAGAAGAATCGTACCGAGACTCATGGGCGTCGCTCCTGTTCGGCTCATGGGGCAAAGGGCGGGAGATTCCGCCCTTGTAGTTCTCGACCCCCGCCGAGCAACGAAGATTCAATAAATCCGCGACCTCCAGCCTCAGTGGATGACCTTGGGCGCCGGCCCCTTGAGCAGACGCATGAACATCAGCGCCACCGCCTGGGCGTCGCCGAGGGCGGTGTGGCGACCGCTGACCGGCACATCCAGGGCCCGCGCCAGGGTGTCGAAGCGCAGGTCGATGTGTGCGTCGGGAAAATGCCGGCTGACCTTCCGGTGGTACAGCGACGAAATCTCGATGGAGGGGTTGTGCAACTGTCGGTCGAGGAGCTGGCGCAGGTGCCGGTTCAGCACGGCGACATCGAACGACAGATAGTAGCCCAGCAGCGGTCGGTCGCCGATGAACGCCAGCACCTGGCGCAGGGCCTGCTCCAGCTGCAACTGTCCCTCCAGGTCGGCGCGGCGCAGCTTGTGGATGCGGATCGACTCCGCATCCAGGCTCGGCGGCGGCTCGACGTAGAGTTCCAGGCGCTCGCCCATGACCAGTTTGCCGCGCCGCACCAGCACCGCGCCGATGCTGAGGATGTCGGCACGACGCGGGTCGAGGCTGGTGGTCTCGAGATCGAGGGAGATCACTTCCTCCGCCTCGACCGCCTCGTGCATCCACCAGTACAGCCGGCGGCGCCAGCCCGGCCAGCGGCTGTCGGGCAACTTGACCATGGTGTTCATCGGGTCTCCAGGTGGAATTGACGGGCCACGCTCTGCTTGAACTTCTTCACCACATGCAGGCCGTAGCGCAGCATGTCGCGATCGTGGCGGCTCATGCCGCTGACGTCCAGGCCCTGCTGGCGACCGTCGCGTTGGCCGGCCAACTGGCGGGTCAGGCGCAGTTGCAGGAACAGCTCGAAAGACTCGCTCAGGTCGTCCGCCAGGCGTGCTTCGAGGACCTTGTGTCGCTTCAGCGCCTCGATCCGTGCCAGGGTCCCGCGGGTCTCCAGGCCTTCGCGCAGGGCCAGGGTGCGGATGCCGTGGACGATGGGGAAGATCCCGCCGCGCTTGAGATCGAGGCGGGCGTCCTGGGTTTTCAGCTGGCCGAGGAAGGTCAGCGGCGTATCGAATTGCAGGGCCGCCGCCGCGATATCCACCAGCCAGCGCTCGCCGCCGTCGGCGAAACCGCGCAGTTGCCGACGCAACGGCTCGAACAGCTGCAGGTTGCCGGCCACCGGCCAGGCATCGGCCAGGATCGACAGGCGCAACAGCTGCTCCGGCTTGCCCTCCAGCAGCGTCCCGCGCAGCTCCGCCTGCCAGGCCGCCAGCGGCTTGCACCATTCCGGCCGACTGGCCATCACCCCTCCGGGACAGGGCGGATAACCGAACTCCAGCAAGGCCGCGCTGAAGCGCTGCATCATCGCCAGGGCCTGTTCCTGCGGCAGATCGTCGGCCAGGACCAGGGCATTGTCCTGGTCGGTCTTCAGCAACTGCTCGCCGCGTCCTTCGCTGCCCATCACCAGCAAGCAGCAGCGCCCGCGCAGGGTTGGCGGCAGCAACAATTCGAAAAGCCGTTCGAGCAATTGCTCGTTGAGCGCGCTGACCAGCTGCATGATGAAGCGCAGGCGGATACCGTTGCCGGCCAGGGTAGCGATCAGGGTGTCCAGGGTTTCCGCGCAGCGGCGCAGGTCGCCGAGGTCGTCGGCGCGGGCGATGCGCAGCGCCAGGACGTGGGAATGGGTGGAGAACAGGCTGAGCACCTGGGTCAGGTGCAACAGGCCGATCACCTGACCGTCCTCCGTGACCGCGACCCGCTCGATACGCTGGCGCGTCATGAGGATCATCGCGTCGAACAGGAAATCGCCCAGTTCGACGCTGGCCAGCGGACCATGGGCCAACGGCCCGATCGCCTCCAGCTCGCTGCGCCCGTCGCGGAAGTGCGCGCTCATGAGGTCGGTGCGGGTGACGATGCCGAGCTCGGGCCCGTCCCTCTCCAGCCGCACCAGCAGGGCATCGGCGCCGTGGCTCAATTGCAGGCGCGCGGCGTCGCCGAGGGACAGCGAGGCCTCCACCTCCAGCGCCGGCAGCAAGTGCTCGCGGGCGATGCGGGTAAGGATGAACTCGGCAAGGTTCTGCCCGTCGCGCTGGGCCAACTGGCGCTTGGCCGCCAGGTCGGCCTGGAAGAACCGGGCGAAACCCGGGTTCTCCCCGCACAACTGGTGGAAGCAACTGGCCGGCAGTTCGTAGACGATGCTTTCCTCGATCGCCAGGTAGCGATGCTTGCTGCTGCCGGAAAACAGCCCGCGGACGTCGAACAGGTCGTCCGCGGCGTACTGGGCGAACACTCGCCCGTCGTCGCCGCGCTCCTCGACCACGCCCTTGAGCAGGACGAACAGCCCGGGGACCGCCGAACCGGCCTCCAGCAAGGTTTCCCCCGGCGCGTAGTAGCCTACGCTGAGGGCCTGCTTGAGGGTCTCGCGCTGATGGGGACGCAACTGGTCGAAGGGCGGCGAGGCGAAGTTGAAACTGTCAGGCATGGCTCATCTCGCTGTAACCGGGACGCTGAAACGAAAGGCGGCGGACCGGAAATCCGGCCGCCGCCTCGGGCTACGTCTTCACGTAGCGCTTAGTGGGCCACCGCGCCAGAGGCGCCCAGGCCGGTCTGGGAACGGATGAACTGCGGGAAGAAGCGCGCCCGCTCCTCGTCGGCCGCCGCCGACTTGTCGGTGATGGAGAAGAACCAGATACCGACGAAGGCGACGATCATCGAGAACAGCGCCGGGTACTCGTACGGGTAGATGGCTTTCTCGTGGCCGAGGATCTGCACCCAGATGGTCGGGCCGAGGACCATCAGGCCCACCGCGGTGATCAGGCCCATCCAGCCGCCGATCATGGCGCCGCGGGTGGTCAGCTTCTTCCAGTACATGGAGAGCAGCAGCACCGGGAAGTTGCAGCTGGCGGCGATGGAGAAGGCCAGGCCGACCATGAAGGCGATGTTCTGCTTCTCGAAGAGGATGCCGAGCACGATGGCGACCACGCCCAGGGCCACGGTGGTCATCTTCGAGACCCGCAGCTCGTCCTTCTCGTTGGCCTTGCCGCCCTTGAACACGCTGGCGTACAGGTCATGGGAGACGGCCGAGGCCCCGGCCAGGGTCAGCCCGGCGACCACCGCGAGGATGGTGGCGAAGGCCACCGCCGAGATGAAGCCGAGGAACAGGCTGCCGCCCACCGCGTCGGCCAGGTGCACCGCCGCCATGTTGTTGCCGCCGATCAGCGCGCCGGTGGCGTCCTTGAAGTCCGGGTTGGTGCTGACCAGCAGGATCGCGCCGAAACCGATGATGAAGGTCAGGATGTAGAAGTAGCCGATGAAACCGGTGGCGTAGAACACGCTCTTGCGCGCTTCCTTGGCGTCGCTGACGGTGAAGAAGCGCATCAGGATGTGCGGCAGCCCGGCGGTGCCGAACATCAGCGCGAAGCCCAGGGAGAATGCCGAGATCGGATCCTTGACCAGGCCGCCCGGACTCATGATCGCCTCGCCCTTCGGATGCACCTTGATGGCTTCGGAGAACAGCGTGCTGACGTCGAAGTTGACGTGCTTGAGCACCATGATCGCCATGAACGAGGCGCCGGAAAGCAACAGCACGGCCTTGATGATCTGCACCCAGGTGGTCGCCAGCATGCCGCCGAACAGCACGTAGAGCACCATCAGGATGCCCACCAGGACCACCGCGACATGGTAGTTGAGGCCGAACAGCAGCTCGATCAGCTTGCCGGCGCCGACCATCTGCGCGATCAGGTAGAACGCCACCACCACCAGCGAGCCGCAGGCCGACAGGGTGCGGATCTGCTTCTGCTTGAGGCGGTAGGAGGCGACGTCGGCGAAGGTGTACTTGCCCAGGTTGCGCAGGCGCTCGGCGATGAGGAAGAGGATGATCGGCCAGCCGACCAGGAAGCCGATCGAGTAGATCAGGCCGTCGTAGCCGGAAGTGAAGACCAGCGCCGAAATACCCAGGAAGGATGCCGCCGACATGTAGTCGCCGGCGATCGCCAGGCCATTCTGGAAGCCGGTGATGCGGCCACCTGCGGCATAGTAGTCGGCCGCCGAGCGGTTGCGCTTGGATGCCCAGTAGGTGATGCAGAGGGTCGCGCCGACGAAGGCGACGAACATGACGATGGCCGAGACGTTCAGCGGCTGGCGCTGCACGTCGCCGGTCAGCGCGTCGGCCCAGAGGGCCGGAGCGAAGGCCGCAAGGCCGAGCGCGGCAAGGAGACGAGCGATCATTGCTGCGCCTCCTTGAGGATTTCCTGGTTCAGGCTGTCGAACTCGCCGTTGGCGCGACGCACGTACAGGCCGGTCAGGATGAACGCGGCAAGGATCAGTCCGACACCCATCGGGATGCCCCAGGTCACGGACGAATCGGGACTGATACGCGCGCCCAGCAGCTGCGGCTGGAAAGCGATCAGCAGGATGAATATCACGTAGAGGCCAAGCATGATCGAAGAAAGTATCCAGGCGAAACGCTCTCGCTTGGCCACCAACTCCTTGAAGCGCGGATTGGTATCAATCCGCTGGTAGATGCTGTCGTTCATTGTTTTTATCCTCACAGCGGGGTGACGCGGAATGTCGTCGATATCCACTGTAGGACGCTGGTGCAAGCGCTCCAGACGACTTTAGTCGTAGCGTTTCGCCAGCCGCTCTAGACCGGTATTCCCGGGCCTTCCGGCAGATTCCGGAGCCAGCCTTCGGCAAGGAAAAACGCCGTGCCCGGTTGCCCGGGCACGGCGTTCCCCGATCGAACCAGCCGTGCTACTGCACCCAGTCCTTGACCCGTCCCGGGTTGGCCGCCACCCACTGCTTCGCCGCATCCTCGGGTTTGGCGCCCTCCTGGATCGCCAGCATCACCTGGCCGACCTCGTTGCCATCCTTCCAGCCGAACTTCTTCAGGAACTCCCAGACCGGCTTGGCCTTGGCCTCCAGCGCCGGGTTGGCGACGGTGTCGACATGCTCGGTATCGCCATAGACCTTCTTCGGATCGTCGAGGAACTTCAGCTTCCACTTGGCGAACATCCAGTGCGGAATCCAGCCGGTCACCACCACCGGCTTCTTCTCGTTCTCGGCACGGGTCAGCTCGGCGATCATGCCGCTGCCGGAACTGGCCACCAGCTTGTAGTCGAGGCCATATTGCTTGATCGCCTCGTCGGTCTTGATCATCACCCCGGCGCCGGCATCGATACCCACCACGCGGCCGCCGAAAGCGTCCTTCTGCGCCTGGAGGTCGGCGATGCCGTTGGCGCTCACGTATTCGGGGACGATCAGGCCGATGCGTGCGTCCGGGTAGTTGATGGCAAGGTTGACCACCTTATCCTTCATCTTCTCGTAGTAGGCGCCGTGGGTGCCCGGCAGCCAGGCCGAGAGCATGGCATCGAGCTTGCCGCGCGCCACGCCCTGCCACATGATCCCCGCCGCCACCGGCATCAGCTTCACCTCGTAGCCGAGCTTCTCGCGGATCACCTCGGCGGCCACATGGGTGGTCGCCACGCTGTCCGACCAGCCGTCCACGTAACCGATGGTGATCACCGGCTTGTCCGCCGCGGCCGCCATCCCCACAGCCGCCGACATTGCCAGGCCCGCACTCCAGCACAACAGTCGTCGCATCATTCGCATCAGACGTACCCCTTGTTCTATGCCGACGGGGACGCTCCCCGGCGGTCGCGGCACTCTGCGGTGCCGCCGTCCATCATCGGCGCGCCCGGACGGCGGACTGCTCTGAGAACGACACCTATCGCACCCGATAACGACATGCCTCGAACTGCGCTGCGGCACGCTGCGGATGTGCTCCGAGACAGTGCGATCGAAGCGCTCTATGCACTCGATTGGACAGGCCGATTTCCGCTTGGCCGAGCGCCTGGATAGGCTTTCGCCAAAGAGGAATGATTCTCGATCAAAGGAGAGCAGCCATGCTCAAGACCCTGACCTTCACCGTCATGCACTTCATCATCGCCTTCAGCGTGGCCTATGCGCTGACCGGCAGCATAGCGGTCGGCGGGCTGGTGGCGGCGGTCGAGCCGCTGTGCAACTCGGTCGGTTTCTACTTCCACGAGAAGATCTGGAAACGCTTCGAGAAAGACGGCGCGCCGCGCCCGGCTAGCGCCCATGGCTGGCTGCACCGCCACGCCTGAAGGGATATTCGCGAGGCACGGCAAGAGGCGGGAAAGACCGATTGGAACGCTGGCTGCAATAACCCACTGCACTACTGAGGCTTGCAGTTGTCATAGCGGCAGTATATTCACTCAGTACTTTTCCCTCGAAGGGATTCCCCCGATGCCCCACTTCCTCCGTTTCGCTGCCCTGCTCGGCGGCCTCGCCCTCGGTTGTGCCAATCTGGCGCAGGCCCGGGACGTGGACGCCGCGAGCTACGGCTATCCACTGACCAACCCGTTCGAGGCGACCATCGCCACCACGCCGCCGGAACTGCGTCCCGAGCTTCCGCACAGCGAGGACATCGACCAGAAGGACTACAGCCTGAAATTGCGCCCGGAGCGCGAGTTCGCCCTGCCGGACAACTTCTGGCCGGTGAAGAAGCTGCGCTACCGCCTGGCCCGCCAGGATCATGCGGCGCCGCTGATCTTCATCATTGCCGGGACTGGCGCCCACTACGCCAGCAGCTTCCCGGAATACCTGAAGAAGCTCTTCTACCAGGCCGGCTACCACGTGGTGCAGTTGTCCTCGCCGACCAGTTGGGACTTCATGGCCAGCGCCTCGCGCTTCGCCACACCGGGCTTTTCCAGCGACGACGCCGATGACCTGTACCGGGTGATGCAGGCGGTGCGCGCGCAGCAGCGCGACCTGCCGGTGACCGACTATTACCTCACCGGCTATAGCCTGGGGGCGCTGAACGCCGCGTTCGTCAGCCACCTCGACGAAAGCCGCCGGAGCTTCAACTTCAAGAAAGTGCTGCTGCTCAACCCACCGGTGAACCTCTACACCTCGGTGAGCAACCTCGACAAACTGGTGGAAACCCAGGTCAAGGGCATCACTGACTCGCGCACCTTCTACGAGGTGGTGCTGAGCAAGCTGACCCGCTACTTCCGGCAGAAAGGCTACGTCGACATCAACGACGCCATGCTCTACGACTTCCAGCAGTCGAAGCAACGCCTGAGCAACGAAGAAATGGCCATGCTGATCGGCACCTCGTTCCGCTTCTCCGCCGCCGACATCGCCTTCACCTCGGACCTGGTCAACCGTCGCGGCCTGATCACCCCGCCGAACTACCCGATCAACGAAGGCACCAGCCTGGAGCCCTTCTTCAAGCGCGCGCTACAGTGCGACTTCGAGTGCTACATGACCGAGCAACTGATCCCGATGTGGCGAGCCCGTTACGACGGCGGCAGCCTGACCCAACTGGTCAACCAGGTCAGCCTCTACAAGCTGCAGGACTATCTGCACGACAGCCCGAAGATCGCCGTGATGCACAACGCCGACGACGTCATCCTCGGCCCGGGCGACCTCGGCTTCCTCCGCCGGACCTTCGGCGAACGCCTGACCGTCTATCCCTATGGCGGTCACTGCGGCAACCTCAACTACAAGGTCAACGCGCAGGACATGCTGGACTTCTTCGCCACGCCCGCTGCCGGACAGACCCAGGTCGCCAGCGCGGCCCTCACCCAGCAGGCAGGAAACTGATCGATGAGCCGAACCGCACACTGGATGTTCGCCCTTCTGCTGAGCGCTGCCGCCAGCGCCCAGGCCGACGAGGCCGCCGCGCCGGCCGAACTGCCGCCACGCCAGCTCGACGGCGACGGTTTCAGCCGTCCACTGGACCAACTCAAGTTCAATCCCGGCCTGGATCAACGCGAATTCGAGCGCGCCACCCTCGACGCACTGAACATGTACGATCCCTGGGAATCCTGGAACCGCCGGGTCTACCACTTCAACTATCGCTTCGACGAGTGGGTGTTCCTGCCCGTGGTACGAGGCTACGAATACGTCACCCCGCACTTCGTCCGCAGCGGCGTGAGCAATTTCTTCGACAACCTCGGCGACGTGCCCAATCTGCTGAACAACCTCGCCCAATTGAAGGGCAAGGCGGCGATGGAAACCACCGCGCGGCTGCTGTTCAACACCACCTTCGGTGTGCTCGGCCTGTGGGACCCTGCGACCAGGATGGGCCTGCACAAGCGCAGCGAGGATTTCGGCCAGACCCTCGGCTTCTACGGCGTGGGCAGCGGCCCCTACCTGGTGCTGCCGATCCTCGGCCCGTCCAACCTGCGCGACACCGGCGGACTGGTGGTGGACTACGTCGGCGAATACCAGGTGAACTACCTCAACGTTCCCCAGGCCAGCGGCGACCACCCGGAGATCACCGCCCTGCGCGTGGTGGACAAGCGCTACAACACCAGCTTCCGCTACGGCCAGATGAACTCGCCGTTCGAGTACGAGAAACTGCGCTACATCTATACCGAGGCGCGCAAGCTGCAGATCGCCGAGTGAGACGAAGAACCGCCGCCCTGTGCGGCGGTTTCTTTTCCTCAGAACGATTCAATAAATCGATAGGAATCACATAAAACTCGCATCCATATATCGATCGTAGAGGACTATCATCGAGCCATACACGAACCAGGAGGTTCCCATGACCCGCTACCGTGATGTCCTCGAACTGCATACCGGCCACCCCGCCTCCGATGGCGCCGGCGTCCGCCTGACCCGCGTGATCGGCGGCCCGTCCCCGGAACGCTTCGACCCGTTCCTGATGCTCGACCAGTTCGATACCCAGAACCCGGATGACTATGTCGCCGGTTTCCCTTCGCACCCGCACCGCGGCTTCGAGACCGTGACCTACATGCTCGAAGGGCGTATGCGCCACGAAGACCACCTCGGCAATCGCGGCCTGCTCAAGCCCGGCGGCGTACAGTGGATGACCGCCGCCCACGGCATCATCCACAGCGAGATGCCGGAACAGGTGGAAGGCGCGATGCGTGGCTTCCAGCTGTGGGTCAACCTGCCGGCGAAGAACAAGCTGGCCCCGGCCGGCTATCGCGATATCGAGCCGGAAGACGTGCCGCGCCTGGAAACCGCCGGAGGCGTGAAGGTCACGGTGATCGCCGGTCGCTTCGACGACGGCCAGGCGCAGCAGATCGGCGCCGTGGAAAGGCCGGACACCGAGCCGCACTACTACGACCTGCAACTGCCTGCCGGCGGCCGCATCGCCCCGCGCCTGCCGGACGGCCATCGCGTGCTGCTGTACGTCTACGAAGGCAGCCTGACGGTGGAAGGCGAACGCCCGGTGGAAATCGCCACCAATCGCCTGGCTCGGCTGTCCGAAGAAGGGGAACTGAGCCTGCGCAGCGAAGCCGGCGCCCGGGTACTGGTGCTCGCCGGCAAGCCGTTGCGCGAGCCGATCGTCCAGTACGGTCCGTTCGTGATGAACAGCCGCGAGGAAATCGAGCAGGCGCTACGCGACTATCGCGACGGTGTCCTGGCCGTCTGAGCCGTGCGCGAGCCGCCCTTCGGGGCGGTTTTTTCCTTCCGCCTGTCCCGTCCTGAATAAGGTTTACCGCTCGATCCGCAGGAAGCGCTCCAGTTCCGCCCGCTTGCCCATCGCATCGTGGTAGCCCAGTTCGATCAGTTCGCTGCAATAGCCGCGCTCGAACAACAGGTAGCTCAATACCCCCGCCCCGCTGGCGCGGGTCGCTCCGGGACCGCGCAGGAAAAGCCGCAGCACCCGCGACAGCTCCCGGTAGTGCCGCGCGGCGATCTCGTCCAGCGGCCGGCTCGGCGACACCAGCAATACCTCCACCGGCTCCAGCCCACCCGCCTGGCGGCGCACCTCCGGCGCCACCAACTGGCCGATCTGGTTCATCCGCTGCAACTGCTCGATGTCGCCTTCCAGGCTGTCGATGAAGGTGCTGTTCAACAGGTGGGCGCCGATCTGCGCCAGGCTCGGCGGTCGGTCGGACGGCGGCAGGCCGGTCATGGCACTGTCGCCACCGGTGGCCGGGTTGCCGCTGACGCCGATCACCAGCACCCGCGTGGCGCCCAGGTGCAACGCCGGGCTGATGGGCGCCTGGGAACGCACCGCGCCGTCGCCGAAGTATTCGCGGTTGATCCGCACCGGCGGGAACAGCAGCGGGATCGCCGCGCTGGCCAGCAGGTGCCGAAGCTCCAGGCGGGTGGGAATGCCCAGGCGCCGATGGCGTACCCAGGGATCGATGGTCGCGCGCCCCTGGTAGAAGGTCACCGCCTGCCCCGACTCGTAGCCGAACGCGGTCACCGCCACCGCGCGCAACTGGCGCTGGCGCACCGCCGCATGAATCCCGGAAAAATCCAGCTCACGTGCCAGCAGCTCATGCAACGGCCGGTTGTCCAGCAACGCCACCGGCACCCGCCGCCCCAGGCCGAGCAGGCTATGGCCGAGGAAGCGCGAGGCCTGGCGGGTCACGCCCGGCCAGTCGCTGCGATAGACATGTTCGGTGCGGAATCCCTGCCAGACCGCGGTCAGGCGCTGGATCGCCTGGCGGAATTGCAGGGCGCCGCAAGCCAGGCCAACGGCGTTGATGGCGCCGGCGGAGGTACCGACGATGACCGGGAAAGGATTGCCGGCGCTGTCCGGCAGCAGGTCGGCGATGGCGGCCAGGACCCCGACCTGGTAGGCCGCGCGGGCGCCGCCCCCGGAAAGGATCAGGCCGGTGAGCGGCGGACGTGGGGCAAGGGGATCGGACACAGCGGGGCTTCCGTCATGAACTGCGGCGAGTATAGCCAGACCCCGCGCGCGTCCGGAATGCCCGTCCTCAGCGCTTGCGCCGTTTCGGATAGAGCTTGGCTTCGCCTGGCGGGCGGGTCTTGAAACGCCGGTGCGCCCACAGGTACTGCTCGGGCTGCTGGCGCACGCAGCGCTCGACCCACTGGTTGATCCGCAGGCAATCGGCTTCCTCGCTCTCGCCGGGGAAGTCCTCCAGCGGCGGGTGGATGGTCAGGCGATAACCGCTGCCATCGGCCAGGCGGCTCTGGGTGAACGGCAACACCCGCGCCCGGCCCAGGCGGGCGAACTTGGTGGTGGCGGTGACGGTGGCCGCCGGGATGCCGAACAGCGGCACGAACAGGCTCTGCTTGGCGCCGTAGTCCTGGTCCGGTGCGTACCAGATGGCGCGGCCGCCACGCAGCACCTTGAGCATCGAGCGCACGTCCTCGCGCTCGATGGCGGTGGCATCGAGGTTGTGCCGCTCGCGGCCACGGCGCTGGATGTAGTCGAACACCGGGTTGTCGTGCTCACGGTACATGCCGTCGATGGTGTGCACCTGGCCGAGCAGCGCCGCGCCGATCTCCAGGGTGGTGAAATGCAGGGCCATGAGGATCACCCCCTCGCCCTGCGCCTGGGCCTCGCGCAGATGCTCCAGGCCTTCTATATGGGCAAGACGGGCCAGGCGCGCCTTCGGCCACCACCAGCTCATGGCCATCTCGAAGAAGGCGATGCCGCTGGAGGCGAAGTTCTCCTTCAGCAGACGCTCGCGTTCGGCGGGCGACTTTTCCGGAAAGCACAGTTCGAGGTTGCGCGCGGCAATCTCGCGGCGCGAGCCGACCAAGCGGTACATCAGCGCCCCCAGGCCACGGCCGAGCATCAGCAGGACGGGATACGGCAACTGCACCACCAGCCAGAGCAGCCCCAGGCCGAACCAGAGCGGCCAGTAGCGGGGATGGAGGAAAGCGCTGGAGAAACGGGGGCGATCCATGGACGGTTCCGACGACGATCAAAGCCCGCCATTCTACCCTGCCCGCCGTCCCGGCGGGACGCCGCGTTGCCGATCGATGCCGCCCCGGCTATCTGCCACGCTTGCGGGCATCCGGCGTTCTCGTTATAAGTCCCTGCAATTCAACGACCGACAAGCCCCATGAGCCAAGCCGACCTCCTCGATCAAGACCCCGTATTCCAGCTCAAGGGCAGCATGCTCGCGGTGACCATCCTCGAACTGGCGCACAACGACCTGGCGAGGCTCGAACGGCAACTCGCCGACAAAGTGGCGCAAGCGCCCAACTTCTTCCGCGACACCCCCCTGGTCATGGCCCTCGACAAGCTGCCCGAAGGCGAAGGTCGCCTCGACCTGCCGGCGCTCCTCGAGGTCTGTCGCCGCCACGGCCTGCGCACCCTGGCGATCCGCGCCGGGCGCGAGGAGGACATTGCCGCCGCCCAGGCCCTGGACCTGCCGGTGCTGCCGCCCTCGGGCGCCCGCGAACGACCGCTGGACATCAAGGACAGCGCCCCGCGCAAGCCTGCCGAAGAGCCCAGCCCGAGCGCCGGTGAAGCCAGGCCCGAGCCGGCCAAGGCGGAAGAGAAGCCCGCCGAGCCCGTCAGCCGCCCGACCAAGGTGGTGAAGACCCCGGTGCGCGGCGGCATGCAGATCTACGCCGCCGGCGGCGACCTGATCGTGCTGGCCGCGGTCAGTCCCGGCGCGGAACTTCTCGCCGACGGAAACATCCATGTGTACGGCCCGATGCGCGGACGCGCACTGGCCGGCGTGAAAGGCGACGCCACGGCGCGAATCTTCTGCCAGCAGCTGGCCGCCGAACTGGTCTCCATCGCCGGTAACTACAAGGTCGCGGAGGACCTGCGACGCAGCCCGCAGTGGGGCAAGGCAGTGCACGTCAGCCTGTCGGGTGACGTGTTGAACATCACCCGCCTTTAACGGATACTGCCGCCACTTTCAGGGACCAGAATTCTTACGTTTTTCATTGGGGTGAATCACCTTGGCCAAAATTCTCGTAGTCACTTCCGGTAAGGGTGGCGTCGGTAAAACCACCACCAGCGCAGCTATCGGCACCGGCCTGGCCTTGCGCGGTTTCAAGACCGTCATCGTCGACTTCGACGTCGGCCTGCGTAACCTCGACCTTATCATGGGCTGCGAACGCCGCGTGGTGTACGACTTCGTCAACGTCGTCAACGGCGAGGCCACCCTCACCCAGGCCCTGATCAAGGACAAGCGCCTCGAAAACCTGCATGTCCTGGCCGCCAGCCAGACCCGCGACAAGGACGCCCTGACCAAGGAAGGCGTCGAGAAAGTCATGGCCGAACTGCGCAAGGATTTCGAATACATCATCTGCGACTCCCCGGCGGGCATCGAGAAAGGCGCCCACCTGGCCATGTACTTCGCCGACGAAGCGATCGTCGTGACCAACCCCGAGGTTTCCTCGGTACGCGACTCCGACCGCATGCTCGGCCTGCTGGCAAGCAAGTCGCAGCGCGCCGAGAAAGGCGAGGAGCCGATCAAGGAACACCTGCTGCTGACCCGCTACAACCCGGAGCGCGTCACCAAGGGCGAGATGCTCGGCGTCGACGACGTCGAGGAGATCCTCGCCATCCGCCTGCTCGGGGTGATCCCGGAATCCCAGGCCGTGCTCAAGGCGTCGAACCAGGGCGTGCCGGTGATCCTCGACGAGCAGAGCGACGCCGGCCAGGCGTACAGCGATGCGGTCGACCGCCTGCTCGGCAAGGAAATACCGCATCGATTCCTCGATGTGCAGAAGAAAGGATTCCTGCAAAGACTGTTCGGAGGACGTGAATGAGCCTTTTAGACTTCTTTCGCAGTCGGAAATCGCAGAACAGCGCTTCCATCGCGAAAGAACGACTGCAGATCATCGTTGCCCACGAACGTGGCCAGCGCGCACAGCCGGATTATCTGCCCCAGTTGCAGAAAGACCTGCTGGAAGTGATCCGCAAGTACGTACCGATCGACCAGGAGCAGATCCAGGTGGAACTGGAGAACCAGGGCAACTGCTCGATCCTGGAACTCAACATCACCCTGCCGGATCGTTGATTCGCCCAGGGTCCATACTGCGGCGGCCATTGGCCGCCGCAGTCGTTTCACCGAGCCTGCCCGCCAGGCTCCCTGCCGCCTCCCGGCGATGAGCCCGTTCGCTATGCCGCTGTCCCAGATCCGAATCGTTCACCAGGATGACGCCCTGCTGGTGGTCGACAAGCCCACCCTGCTGCTGTCGGTGCCCGGTCGCGCCGATGACAACAAGGACTGCCTGGTCACCCGCCTGCAGGAAAACGGCTATCCCGAGGCCCGCATCGTCCACCGCCTGGACTGGGAAACCTCCGGCCTGATGGTGCTCGCCCGCGACGCCGACAGCCACCGCGAGCTGTCCCGCCAGTTCCACGACCGCGAGACCGAGAAAGCCTATACCGCCCTTTGCTGGGGCCTGCCGGAACTGGACAGCGGGCGCATCGAACTGCCGCTGCGCTACGACCCGCCGACCAAGCCGCGTCACGTGGTGGACTTCGAGCACGGCCGCCACGCCCTGACCTTCTGGCGCGTGATCGAGCGTCATGAACGCTGGAGCAGGGTCGAGCTGACGCCGATCACCGGCCGTTCGCACCAGTTGCGCGTGCACATGCTCTCCATCGGCCATCCGCTGCTCGGCGACCGCCTCTACGCCAACCCCGAAGCCCTCGCCGCCCACGAACGCCTGTGCCTGCACGCCAGCCTGCTGTGCCTGACCCATCCGCAGAGCGGCGAACGCCTGCGCTTCGAGTCGCCGGCGCCGTTCTGAGCCTTCCCCGCCGCGTCCCGGCCCGCCGGGACGCCGCCCGCCGATTTCCGGTACCCCGTCTTGCCATACAACGACCAGCTTCCGCTTTTTCTGGCCGGCCCCGCCGCCAACGACCTGAACCCCGTCGGACAATACGATAGACTGCATGGATTGCCGTCCGGAGCCACTATGCGCGCAGAACTCAACCAGGGCCTGATCGATTTCCTCAAGGCCTCGCCCACGCCTTTCCATGCAACCGCCAGCCTCGCCCGCCGCCTGGAAGCCGCCGGCTACCGCCGCCTCGACGAGCGCGACGCCTGGCACACCGAAACCGGCGGCCGCTACTACGTGACCCGTAACGACTCGTCGCTGATCGCCATCCGCCTGGGCCGTCGCTCGCCCCTGGAAAGCGGCTTCCGCCTGGTCGGCGCGCACACCGACAGCCCCTGCCTGCGGGTCAAGCCGAACCCGGAGATCGCTCGCAACGGCTTCCTCCAGCTCGGCGTCGAAGTCTATGGCGGCGCCCTCTTCGCCCCCTGGTTCGACCGCGACCTGTCACTGGCCGGGCGCGTCACCTTCCGCGCCAATGGCAAGCTGGAAAGCCGCCTGGTCGACTTCCGCAAGGCCATCGCGGTAATCCCCAACCTGGCCATCCATCTCAACCGCGCCGCCAACGAGGGTTGGCCGATCAACGCGCAGAACGAACTGCCGCCGATCATCGCCCAACTGGCGCCGGGCGAGGCCGCCGACTTCCGCCTGCTGCTCGACGAACAGCTGCTGCGCGAGCACGGCATCACCGCCGACGTGGTACTGGACTACGAGCTGTCGTTCTACGACACCCAGTCCGCCGCGGTGGTAGGTCTCAACGACGAGTTCATCGCCGGGGCGCGCCTGGACAACCTGCTGTCCTGCCACGCCGGCCTGGAAGCCCTGCTCAACGCCGAAGGCGACGAGAACTGCATCCTGGTCTGCACCGACCACGAGGAAGTCGGTTCCTGTTCGCATTGCGGCGCCGACGGTCCGTTCCTCGAACAGGTACTGCGCCGCCTGCTGCCGGAAGGCGACGCCTTCAGCCGGGCGATCCAGCGCTCGCTGCTGGTCTCGGCCGACAACGCCCATGGCGTACACCCGAACTACGCCGACAGGCACGACGCCAACCATGGCCCGGCGCTGAACGGCGGTCCGGTGATCAAGATCAACAGCAACCAGCGCTATGCCACCAACAGCGAAACCGCCGGCTTCTTCCGCCACCTCTGCCAGGACAGCGAAGTGCCGGTGCAGAGCTTCGTGACCCGCAGCGACATGGGATGCGGCTCGACCATCGGCCCGATCACCGCCAGCCAGGTCGGCGTGCGCACCGTCGACATAGGCCTGCCGACCTTCGCCATGCACTCGATTCGCGAGCTGGCCGGTAGCCATGACCTGGCGCACCTGGTCAAGGTGCTCGGCGCCTTCTACGCCAGCAGCGAGCTGCCCTGAGCGCCAGGCGCGCTCACGCCCCGGGCATTCGCCCGGGGCCACTCAGGCGTGCGCAGCGTGCCATTCGCTGCGCAACAGCGTGTAGATCGCATGGTCGTGGGCACGCCCGGCGATGATCTCGTTGGCCCGGATCACTCCGTCGCGCCGGAAGCCCTGGCGCTCGGCGGCGCGCTGGCTGCGCAGGTTCTCGGTGGAACAGCGGATCACCAGGCGCTGCCGGTCGTAGCCAAGGAAACCCAGCTCGATCGTCTTCCCCAGCGCGCGGGCCAGCAGCCCGCGCCCTTGCGCGGACGCCGCCAGCCAGTAGCCGATGCTGGCGCTGCGACTGTCCTCGGTGAAGTCGTGCAGGTCGATGACGCCGACCAGGCATCCGGATTCTACGATCCCGCAGCGGCAGCTCCTGCGCTCCGCCCACAACCGCTGGCCTTCGCCAATGAAACGGCGGGTATCGTCCACGCTTTGCGTCAGCGGCACCCACGGCATCCAGGGCGCCAGGTGCTCGCTGTTGGCACGCACCAGGCGGAACAGCTCCTCCGCGCGCGGCTGGTCGAGCAGCTCCAGGTGCAGGTCGGACGAAATCGGCAGTATGAACATGCGAGGGCTCCTTTTCCCGGAGCCCCATCCTCGCAGAAGGTGCCGCAGGTCGTCGACGCGTGGCGTTACTGCGGTACCTCGACGCTGATATGGATGGCGTCGTGGCGCCAGAACTCCAGGTCGCAGTCGATCAGCCGATCACGCTGGTCGCGGTTGATCCGGCTGATGCGCAGGGCCGGGCTGCCCACCGCCACCTTCAGCGGCGCCGCAGCCTCGGCATGCAGTGCCGTGGGCACCATGTCGAAACGCACCCGCCCATAGTGGATGCCGTACTCGCTGGCATAGAGTTCGGTCAGCGAGCGGGTCAGGTCGTGGCCGAGGATCCCGGGGAAGTACTGCGCGTTCAGGTAGTGCTCGACATACAGCACCAGCCGCCCGTCCACCCGCCGCGCCCGGCGGATCTGGTAGACGCTGGACAGCGCCGGCAGCTCCAGCAGCTCGCAGACCGCCGCGCTCGCCGGCATCTGCCGGGCCGACAGAACCTCGGTCGCCGGCACCCGGCCCTGTTCGCTGACCATCGCATGGAAGTGACTGCGGACCAGCGGGTTGTAGGCCAGCCGCTCGGGGGAGACGAACCAGCCGCGGCGCTCCTCGCGGTAGATCAGGCCCTGCGACTCCAGTTGGATCAGCGCCTCGCGCAGGGTGATCCGGGTCGTCGCGAACAGCTCGCTGAGCTTGCGCTCGGCCGGCAGCTTGCCACCCGCCGGCAGCAGACCATGGCCGATCTGCTCGCTGAGCGCCCGGCAGATCGCCGTTACGGTGGGGAGCGCTTCGTCACGCATCGACAGCTTCCTTATTGGTCTAGTCCAGCCCCAACAAGGGGCATTTCCGCCGGCCCGCCCTGTGCCTCCGGCTCGTCCGATGCTAGGAAACCCAGATGACCGGGACGTGACAGCTACAAGACAACGGTCTTCCCGGAGGCGCCCGGCGCCCATGGAGTCGAGGGCTTAAGCATGGTCTACGCTTCTGCGGATGCAAGCCGCGGCGATGCCAGGCGCGGCTAGTTGACATGAAACCGTCATCCAGCGGCTCTAGATTGGCCTGGGTCTTGCTGATCTAGACCACACCCGCGGCAGTCCCGCCCGAAGGAGCGTCGAGAACTCCCGAGGCTGCCCGACCGAACCTCTCGAACGAAGGAGCACCGAATGAAACGCATGCTTGCTTCATTGCTGGGAACCGCCATCGCCCTCGGCAGCGGCCTGGCGTTGGCCGCCGAAGCGGACCTGCAGGCGCTGGAACAGGCCGCGCGCAAGGAAGGCCAGGTCAACAGCGTCGGCATGCCCGACAGCTGGGCGAACTGGAAGGACACCTGGAAGGACCTTGAGAGCAAGTATGGGCTCAAGCACATGGATACCGACATGAGTTCGGCCCAGGAGCTGGCCAAGTTCAAGGCCGAGAAGGACAACGCCAGCGCCGACATCGGCGACGTCGGCGCCGCCTTCGGCCCCATCGCCGTGCAGCAGGGCGTCAGCCAGCCGTACAAGCCGAGCACCTGGGAACAGATCCCGGCCTGGGCCAAGGACCAGGACGGCCACTGGGCACTCGCCTACACCGGGACCATCGCCTTCATCGTCAACAAACAACTGGTGAAGGACGTACCGCACAGCTGGGCCGACCTGCTGCAGGGCAAGTACAAGGTCACCATCGGCGACGTCAGCGCTGCCGCCCAGGCGGTCAATGGGGTGCTCGCCGCGGCCATCGCCAACGGCGGCGACGAGAAGAACATCAAGCCGGGCCTGGAGTTCTTCGGCAAGATCGCCAAGCAGGGCCGCCTGTCGCTGACCAACCCGGTGATCGCCACCCTGGAAAAGGGCGAGGTCGAAGTCGGCATCGTCTGGGACTTCAACGGCCTCAGCTACCGCCAGCAGATCGACCCGGAGCGCTTCGAGGTGCTGATCCCCTCGGACGGCTCGGTGATCTCCGGCTACACCACCATCATCAACAAGTACGCCAAGCACCCGAACGCCGCCAAGCTTGCCCGCGAGTACATCTTCAGCGACGCCGGACAGATCAACCTGGCCAAGGGCAACGCGCGACCGATCCGCGCCGAGAGCCTGACCCTGCCGGACGACGTGAAGGCCCAACTGCTACCCAACGAGCAGTACGCCAAGGCCCAGCCGATCAAGGACGCCAAGGCCTGGGAGGAAACCTCCAAGCGCCTGCCGCGGCAGTGGCAGGAAGCGGTGATCATCAACATGCAGTGACGCGGAGCGCGGCCGCCCTCCCCGGCGGCCGCCCCGCATCGACGGATACCCCGAATGCGCCACGACGTCATCCTCGTCCTGCTGGACGGCCTCAACCATAGCGTCGCCCGCGACTGCATGGGGCATCTCCAGGCCCTCTGCGGCGCCGGCCGCGGCCAGTCGTACCGCCTGGAATGCGAGTTGCCTTCGCTGTCCCGGCCGCTCTACGAATGCATCCTCACCGGAGTGCCGCCGATCGATAGCGGCATCCTGCACAACGACGTGGTCCGCCTGAGCCAGGAACAGAGCCTGTTCCACTACGCCCGCGCGGCCGGCCTGAGTACCGCGGCAGCGGCCTACCACTGGGTCAGCGAACTGTACAACCGCGCGCCGTTCGACCCGGCCCGCGACCGCCACACCGACGACAGCGCAATGCCGATCCAGCGCGGACACTTCTACTGGAGCGACCACTATCCGGACTCGCACCTGTTCGCCGACGCGGAAAGCCTGCGCCGCCGGCACGCACCGAACTTCATGCTGGTCCACTCGATGAACATCGACGACGCCGGGCACAGGCACGGCCTCGCCAGCCCCGCCTACCGCAACGCCGCGCGGCGCGCCGACGCACTGCTGTCGGAATACCTGCACCAGTGGCTGGCGGCCGGCTACCAGGTGGCGATCACCGCCGATCACGGAATGAACGAGGACCGCAGCCACGGCGGCATCCTCGAGGAGGAGCGCGAGGTGCCGCTGTTCGTCTTCGGCGACGCCTTCAGCCGCGACGACCTGGCGCAACCGCTGCAGACCGACCTCTGCGGCACGCTCTGCGAAATCCTCGGCGCCGCCCACGACAAACCCGTCTGCCGGGAGCTGCTCGCCCCATGAAACGACTCTCCGGCAAATGGCTGGCGCTGCTGTTCCTGCTGCCCTTCGCGGCGTTCTTCGTGATTTTCCAGATAGCGCCGCTGGCCTGGGTCGCGCTGAACAGCCTGAAGGCCAGCGACGCCTGGAGCCTGGCCAACTACCTCGAGCTGTTCGGCTCGCCCTTCTACCGCCAGGCGATCCGCCACAGCCTGGAGATCGCCGGCTGGTCGAGCCTGCTCGGCCTGCTCATCGCGGTGCTCGGCAGCCATTCGCTGCGCCACGTCGACAGCCGCCTGCGCGACTTCGTCATGGCCTTCTCCAACATGACCAGCAACTTCGCCGGGGTACCGCTGGCGTTCGCCTTCATCATCCTGCTCGGCTTCAACGGCGCGCTGACCCTGTTGCTCAAGCAGGCCGGCTGGATCGACGACTTCAATCTCTACTCGAAGACCGGTCTGATAATCCTCTACACCTATTTCCAGATCCCCCTCGGGGTGATGCTGCTCTACCCGGCCTTCGACGCCCTGCGCGAGGACTGGCGCGAGTCCGCCGCGCTGCTCGGCGCCAACGGCTGGCAGTACTGGCGACACATCGGCATCCCGGTGCTGACCCCGGCGCTGCTGGGTACCTTCGTCATCCTCCTGGCCAACGCCCTCGGCGCCTACGCCACGGTGTACTCGCTGACCACCGGCAACTTCAACGTGATCCCGATCCGCATCGGCGCGCTGGTCGCCGGCGACGTGTTCCCCGACCCGAACATGGCCAGCGCCCTGGCCATGGTGCTGGTCGGCCTGATGACCCTGATCACCCTGGTCCACCAATGGCTGCTGCGCAGGAGCTACCATGTCGCGCGCTGATCGACGTCCTGCCGCGCTCTACCATCGCCTGGTGGTCTGCGCGCTGTTCCTGATCCTGGTCCTGCCGCTGGCGGCGACCCTGCTCTACTCGCTGGCCACCCAGTGGTCGGCGACCCTGCTGCCGGACGGCCTGACCCTGAAGTGGTACCTGACGCTGTGGAGCGACCAGCGCTTCCTGCTGGCCTTCGCCCGCTCGCTGCTGGTCTGCTTCGGCGCCCTGGCGTTCAGCGTGTTGCTGATCCTGCCGCTGATGTTCGTCATCCACTACCACTTCCCGCGCCTGGACGGCGTGATGAACGTGCTCATCCTGCTGCCCTTCGCGGTGCCGCCGATCGTCTCCTCGGTGGGCCTGCTGCAACTCTATGCCAGCGGGCCGCTGGAAATGATCGGCACGCCCTGGGTGCTGGTCGGCTGCTACTTCACCATCGCCCTGCCGTTCATGTACCGGGCGATCACCAACAACCTGCAGGCGATCAACCTGCGCGACCTGATGGACGCCGCCCACCTGCTCGGCGCCAGCACCTGGAAGGCGGCGCTGCTGGTCGTGCTGCCGAACCTGCGCAAGGGCGTGATGGTGGCCCTGCTGCTGTCGTTCTCCTTCCTCATCGGCGAATTTGTCTTCGCCAACCTGCTGGTCGGTACCCGCTACGAGACCCTGCAGGTGTTCCTCAACAACATGCGCAACAGCAGCGGCCACTACACCAGCGCAGTGGTGGTCTCCTACTTCGTGTTCGTCCTGGTCCTGACCTGGGCGGCCAATCGACTGAACAAGGACAAGGCCTGATCATGTCGTTCGTCAGCGTCGAACAGCTCGACAAGAGCTACGGTGCCACCAGCATCTTCCGCGATATCGACTTCGCCGCCGCCCGCGGCGAGTTCGTCACCCTGCTCGGCCCCAGCGGCTGCGGCAAGTCCACCCTGCTGCGCTGCATCGCCGGGCTGACCGAGGTCGACAGCGGGCGCATCCTCATCGACGACGAGGATGTGGTGCCTTTGCCGCCGCAGAAGCGCGGGATCGCCATGGTGTTCCAGAGCTACGCGCTGTTCCCCAACATGACCGTGCAACAGAACGTCGCCTTCGGCCTGCGCATGCAGAAGGTGCCTGCGGCGGAACTGAAGCAGCGGGTCGCCGAAGCCATCGAACTGGTGGAACTGGGCGAGTACGCCGCACGCTACCCGCACCAACTCTCCGGCGGCCAGTGCCAGCGCGTGGCGCTGGCCCGCTCGCTGGTGACGCGCCCGCGCCTGCTGCTGCTCGACGAGCCGCTGTCGGCCCTCGACGCGCGCATCCGCAAGCACCTGCGCGAACAGATCCGCCGCATCCAGCAGGAGCTGGGGCTGACCACGGTGTTCGTCACCCATGACCAGGAGGAAGCGCTGACCCTGTCCGACCGCATCGTCCTGATGAACGCCGGACGCATCGTCCAGAGCGGCGACGCGGAGACCCTCTACACCGCGCCGGAAAACGCCTTCGCCGCCGGCTTCATCGGCAACTACAACCTGCTCGACGCCGAACAGGCCAGCCGCCTGCTCGGCCAGCCCTGCGCGCAACAGGTGGCGATCCGCCCGGAATCCCTGCGCCTGGGCAACGAACCGAGCGAAGGCGTGCCGGCGCTGGTACGCTCGCACAGTCTGCTCGGCAACGTGATCCGTTACCGCGTCGAGGCCGCCGGGGTGGAACTCACCGTCGACGTCCTCAACCGCAGCGCAGACCGCCTGTATCCGGCCGGCAGTCAGCTGACGCTGGTCATCGATCGCAACAGTATTCGAGAGGTAGCTTGATGAGCCTGGTGATCTTCGACCTGGACGAGACCATGATCCACGGCGACTGCTCCAGCCTGTGGAGCCAGCGCATGGCGAGTCTCGGCTGGGTCGACGAATCCTTCGTCCGCCGCGACGCCGAACTGATGGAGCAGTACGCCGAAGGCAAGCTGTCCATGGACCTGTACATGGACTACACCCTGCAACCGCTGATCGGTCGCAGCGTCGAGGAAGTCGAGCGGGAAGTGGAGGCCTACGTCGAGGAGGTCATCGAGCCGCTGATCTACAGCGACGCCTGCGCCTGCCTGGCGCGCCACCGCAGCGCCAACGACCGGGTGCTGATCGTCTCCGCATCCGGGGTGCACCTGGTCAAGCCGATCGCGGCGCGGATCGGCGTCGACGAAGTCCTCGCCATCGATCTCGAAGTGCTCGACGGACACTACACCGGCCGCACCCTCGGCACCCTCACCTATCGCGAAGGCAAGGTATTGCGTCTGCTCGACCTGCTGGAAGGAGACGATCGCCAACTGGCCGACGCCTGGTTCTACTCGGATTCGCGCAACGACCTGCCGCTGCTGAAGCTGGTCGGCCATCCGAATACGGTCAATCCGGACCCGACCCTGCTCGCCTACGCCAAGGAAATGGGCTGGCCGGTCAACGCCTGGCGCTGACAGGCTCGCTGCGAAAGCGCGAGCGGATCGCGCTTTCCATCGCGTCGCCGAAGCGGCCCTTCAGGCCAGCGACGGGTCCACCACCAGCACGACCTTGCCCTGCACCTGGTTGCTCGCCAACGCCTCGAACGCCGCCTCGGCGTCGACGATCGGGAAGGTTCGCTCCAGCTGCGCGCGGAGTTTCCCGGCGGAGAACAATGGCCAGACCTTCAACCCCAGTTCGGCGATCAACTGCGCCTTGAACTCGGCATCACGGGTACGCAGGGTCGAGCCGGTCAACTGGATGCGTTTGCCTAGCAGTTGAGCCAGGTCCAGTTGCGCCTCGCGGCCGCCCATCAGGCCGATGATCACCCAGCGCCCGTCGCGCCGCAGCAACTCCAGGTTCAACCCGGCATAGCGGGCGCCGACCGGATCGAGGATCACGTCGAACGGGGCGAAATCGCGCAGCGATTCCAGGCTCTGCTTGCGCAGCACGCCGCCGGCGGCGCCCAGGGATTCGCAGTAGGCCAGGCGTTCGGCGGAACCGACGCTGACCCAGCAGGGGTTGCCGAACGCCTTGCACAATTGGATGCCGGCCGAACCGACGCCGCTGGCGCCGGCGTGCAGCAGCACTTTCTCGCCGGGCTGCAACGCCGCCAACTGGAACAGGTTCAGCCAGGCCGTGGCGTAGACCTCCGGAATCCCCGCCGCCTCCGCCAGGCTCAGCCCTGCCGGGACCGGCAGTACGTGGCGCGCGTCCACCACCACTTCCTCGGCCATGCCGCCGCCGGCGAGCAGCGCGCAGACCCGGTCGCCGACCTGCCAGGTGCAGCCCGCGCCCACCTCGCTGACCACACCCGCACACTCGAGCCCCAGCGCCGGGCTGGCGCCGGGTGGCGGCGGGTAGAGCCCGGCCTTCTGCAACAGGTCGGCGCGGTTGAGTCCGGCGGCCGCCACGCGGATGCGGATTTCGCCCTGACCGCAGGACGGGGCGGCGATTTCCGACCACTCGACACGACCTTCGATACCTTGCAATGCGTTCACGCTGCCTCCATAGTGGGGTTGTCACGGCCCGATCACCCAGAGTCGGGCTTTTTGCATTGCGCCAAGGGAACCCGGCGCCGGCTAATAAGGCCTAATATGCGTCATTACTCCGCGATCAGTCGAATCAGCATGAAGCGTTTTCTGCCCCGTACCGCCCTGTTGCTCCTCCTCGGCGCCAGTTCGCTGCCGCTGTTCGCCTCGACCGCCGTCTCCGTCGGCAGCGCCCAGAATTCCTGGGACAGCCTGCAGCCGGACCGCGAGCAGGTCATCGCCAGCCTCAACGTGGTGGAACTGCTCAAGCGGCACCACTACAACAAGCCGCCGCTGAACGATGAACGCTCGGCCAAGATCTACGACAGCTACCTGAAGATGCTCGATCCGGCGCGGATGTACTTCACCGCCGGCGACATCGCCGAGTTCGATCGCTGGCGCAACAGGTTCGACGACTTCCTCAAGAGCGGCGACCTCGATCCCGGCTTCGTCATCTACAAGCGCCACCTCGACCGCCTGAAAGGTCGGCTCGACTACGCCCTGGCGATGCTCGACAAGGGCGTCGACAAGATCGACTTCAGCGTCGACGAGAGCCTGCTGATCGACCGCGAAAAGGCCCCCTGGGCGAAGGACACCGCAGAGCTCGACGACCTCTGGCGCAAGAAGGTGAAGGACGAGGTCCTGCGCCTGAAGATCACCGGCAAGGACGACAAGGCGATCCAGGAACAGCTCACCAAGCGCTACAAGAACCAGCTGTCGCGCCTGAAGCAGACCCGCAGCGAAGACATCTTCCAGGCCTACATCAACGCCTTCGCCCAGTCCTACGATCCGCACACCCAGTACCTGTCGCCGGACAACGCGGAAAACTTCGACATCAACATGAGCCTCTCGCTGGAAGGCATCGGCGCGGTGCTGCAGAGCGACAACGACTACGTCAAGGTCGTACGCCTGGTGCCGGCCGGCCCGGCGGCGAAGAGCAAGCAGATCGCCACCTCCGACAAGATCATCGGCGTCGCCCAGGGCAAGGGCGAAATGGTCGACGTGGTTGGCTGGCGCCTGGATGAAGTGGTCAAGCTGATCCGTGGGCCGAAAGGTTCCCAGGTACGCCTGGAAGTGATTCCGGCGAGCAACGCGCCGAACGACCAGACCAGCAAGATCGTCGCCATCACCCGCGAGGCGGTGAAGCTGGAGGACCAGGCGGCGAAGAAATCCATCATCAAGGTCGACCACGAAGGCCGCAGCTACAAGCTCGGCGTGATCGACCTGCCGGCCTTCTACCTGGACTTCAAGGCCTACCGCGCCGGCGACCCGAACTACAAGAGCACCACCCGCGACGTGAAGAAGCTGGTCGCCGAATTGCAGAAGGACAAGGTCGACGGCATCGTCCTCGACCTGCGCAACAACGGCGGCGGCTCCCTGCAGGAGGCCACCGAGCTGACCGGCCTGTTCATCGACCAGGGCCCGACCGTACTGGTGCGCAACAGCGACGGCCGCGTCGACGTGCTCAACGACGACGAAGGCAAGGCCTTCTATACCGGCCCGCTGGCGGTACTGGTCAACCGTCTCTCGGCCTCCGCCTCGGAGATCTTCGCCGGCGCCATGCAGGACTACCACCGCGCGCTGATCCTCGGTGGACAGACCTTCGGCAAGGGCACCGTGCAGACCATCCAGCCGCTCAACCACGGCGAACTGAAGCTGACCCTGGCGAAGTTCTACCGAGTCTCCGGTCAGAGCACCCAGCACCAGGGCGTGATCCCGGACATCAGCTACCCGTCCATCGTCGACGACAAGGAAATCGGCGAAAGCGCCCTGCCCGACTCGATGCCCTGGGACACCATCCGCCCGGTGGTGAAGGACGAGGCCAACCCGTTCAAGCCGTTCCTCGCGCAACTCAAGGCCCAGCACGACGCGCGCACCGAGAACAATGCCGACTTCGTCTACGCCCGCGAGCGCCTGGCGCTGGCCCAGGAGCTGATGAAGGAGAAGACCGTCAGCCTGAACGAGGCCAAGCGCCGCGCCCAGCAGACCAGCATCGAGAACCGCCAGTTGGCCATGGAGAACGCCCTGCGCAAGTCCAAGGGCCAGGAGCCGCTGAAGGAACTCAAGCGCGAGGACGAGAACGCCCTGCCGGAAGAGGACGACAAGACCAAGCCGCAGGACGACGCCTACCTCACCGAGTCCGGGCACATCCTGCTGGACTACCTGAACCTCAACTCGGCGGTGGCCAAGCACTGAGTTCAGCGGGAGCGTCATAAAACAGTCATGGGACTGTCGTGAAATACGGGGCCGGTTGCACAACCGGCCCTTTTTCATTGCGACGAGAGCGTTCCATGACCGTCACCGAGCAGTTGAGCGCCCTGGACAGCATCCTGGCCCACGGCGACCTGCACTGCCTGTTCCAGCCCATCCTCTCGCTTTCCGAACGGCGCCTGGTCGGCTACGAAGCGCTGACCCGCGGTCCGTCCAACAGCCCACTGCACTCGCCCCTGGCGCTGTTCGCCGTGGCCCGCCAATGCGGAAGGCTGAGCGAACTGGAACTACTCTGCCGACAACGCGCCTTCAGCCGCTTCCGCGACATCCAGGGCGACGCCATGCTGTTCCTCAACGTCTCCCCGGAGTCCCTCCTCGAGGCCGGTCATCCGCCCGGCCGCACCCTGCAATTGCTGCAACAGCTGGGGATCTCGCCGAACCGGGTGGTGATCGAACTGACCGAGCAGACCCCCATCGACGACTTCGACCTGCTCGACACCGCGCTGCACCACTATCGCGCCATGGGCTTCTCCATCGCCCTCGACGACCTCGGCGCTGGCTACTCCAGCCTGCGCCTGTGGTCGGAACTGCGTCCGGACTACGTGAAGATCGACCGCCACTTCGTCGACGGCATCCACCTGGACACCGTGAAACGCGAGTTCGTCGGCTCCATCCTGAAGATGGCGCGGGCCTCTCGCGCCCAGGTCATCGCCGAAGGCATCGAACTGCCCGAGGAACTCGCGGTGCTTAGCGAGATGGGGGTCGACCTGGTGCAAGGCTATCTGTTCGGCCGCCCGCTGGAACACCCGGCGAGCGACGTACAACAGATGCTGCCCAGCGCTGACGCCCCCAGCCAGTCTTCCAGCGACGAGCACGGCGACCTGCGTGCGCTGCTGCTGGAACAGCGCGCGGTCGACGTTCGCACCTCGACCCAGGAAGTGGTGGAAATCTTCCGCCGCCAGGCCAACCTGAACTCCCTGGCGATCCTCGACGAAGAGGGGCGTCCCATCGGCATCGTCCATCGCCACGCGCTCACCGACGCCTTGCTCCGGCCCTTCGCCTGCGACCTGTTCCTGCGCAAGCCGATCAGCCGCCTGATGAGCGACGATTTTCTCGCCGTGGAACTCGGCCAGACCCTGCAGCAGGTCAGCCGCCTGCTGACCAGCCGCGCACGCCAGCGTATCGAGGAAGATTTCATCATCACCCGCGGCGGGCACTATGCGGGCATGGGCCGGGTGATCGACGTGCTCAGGCTGATCACCGAGGAAAAGCTCCAGCAGGCGCGGCACGCCAATCCGCTCACCTTGCTTCCCGGCAACGTGCCGATCCAGCAATGCCTCGAACGCCTGCTGCAACAAAGGCGCGAGGCGGTGATCTGCTACATCGACATCGACAGCTTCAAACCCTTCAACGATCTCTACGGCTACGCCCGCGGCGACGAGGTCCTGCTGTGCCTGGCACAGTGCCTGAGCGAACGGATCGACCCGGGCAGCGACTTCGTCGGCCATATCGGCGGTGACGACTTCATGCTGGTGCTCGGCCCCGAGGACTGGCGCACACGGATCGACCGGTTGCTGGAAACCTTCCAGAGCCAATGCCGGCGCTTCTACAGCCGCGAGCACCTGGACGCCGGCTGTTTCGTTGCGCACAACCGCCATGGCCAGCGCGAGGAGTACCCGCTGCTGTCATTGTCCGTCGGCGTGGTGCATCTACCGGCCGAAGCCTGCCAGGGAATGGATGCCGCGCACCTGGCGACGCTGGCCTCCGAGGCCAAGCGCCAGGCCAAGGCGGTGCCAGGCTACAGCCTGCACCTGATCGAGGCCGCCTGAACCGTTCGTTCAGCTATAGACCGAGCGCGGACGCCCGTTGCGCATAGTGCTCGGCGCGCTCGCTGTCCGGCGCCAGGCCCGGGCCTCCATCGCGGTAGAGTTCCGCCAGCTTGCGCGCCGCCAGCGGGTGGCCCGCCTCTGCCGCTAGTGCCCAGTGGCGGCTGGCTGCCAGCGCGTCGGGCGCTTGCCGGCTGTCGCCCTTGAGCGCCTGCACGCCGAGCTGGTAGGCCGCTTTCCCATCGCCCGCGCTGGCAGCCAGGCGCAGCAGGCGCAGGCCCTCCTCGCGCGCGCCGAAGCCCTGTCCACGGAACAGCAGCAGGTGACCGTAGAACGCCTGGGCGTCGCGGTGTCCGAGGTTGGCCATGCGCGAGAACTGCCCCTGCATCCACTGCCAGGCTCGCGGCTGCTTGACCAGCCAGGGCCAGCCCAGCAACTGCCGGGCCACGCCGTAACCGAGGCGGGCGCGCAGGCGCCAGATCCATTCAGAGTTCATCGGGATACTCGAATTCGAAGACACGGACCACTTCCGCCGCATGCCAGCCAGCCGCGGCCGGGCCGTCCGGCGGACCGGAAAAACGCCCGAGGCGCTCCACGCACTCGAAGAAACCGGTGCGTGGCAAGCGGCTTGCGCCCTGGCTGATGACCAGCGAACTGCGCAACGGACGCCCCGAGCGCGCATCCAGCGATGCCAGGTGCTCGAGAGCCGCGGTGAGGGTGGTCATCGCCGGAGTCGGCAGTTGCAGGCGCTCGATCAGCGCCCGGTAGGTGAGCAGATGACGCTGGCGACGCGCATCTTCGATTTCCAGCAGCAGGCTATCCCAGTGTTTACGGCTGATCAGCACACTCAAGGTCAGGCCCCCGTCGCTTTGCCCAGCACACGCTCCAGGGCGAACAGGATGGCCTCGCTGGCCTCGCGTTCGCCGCGTTCGATCATCGCCATATAGGAAGGACTGATACCGACCTCCCGGGCCACCTGTTCCAGGCTCAGGCCGCGCGCCTCGCGGCGCTCCAGCAGACTCGCGGAAGGCGGCGCCGGCGCGGTCGTCTCCACCGCGACACTGGCGGCCGGGCGACCAGCGGCGGCCAGCAACGCCTGGTATTCGGCCCAGGGCAACACCGCGTATTCCGCCTCGCCGTCTCGCGTGATCACTTGGACATTCATGTCGGTCTCCTTGCAAGCCGCCATCTTATCAGGCACCGCGCCGCTACGGACTGGCTATACTGCTGCCCTGGTCACACAGTCTGCCTGGTGGAGGAGCCCACGGGTGCGCCGGAGAAGTCTTGGTTTGTGCATCCTGCTGGGAGTCGGACAGGCCTTCGCCGGCGAGCTGCGCTGGGGCTTCAGCCCTGCCGACGGCATGCCCTACGTGGACATCGTCGACCACCAGCTGCAAGGCGGCTTCACCCGCCAGTTGGGGGAGCGGGTCGCGCAGCGGCTGGGATTGTCGCTGCGTTTCGTGGAAACGCCGAACCGAAGGATCGACGGCTTCATGGCCAGCGGACATATTCACGTGATCTGCAACTCCAACCCCGGATGGGATAGCAAACCCGAACGCTACCATTGGTCTCCTGCCCTCTTCGAAGAGCAGGACGTCCTGCTGCAGCGCGACGACCGTCCGGCGATCCGCGACTTCGCCGAGCTGCGCGGCAAGACCCTGGGTACAAGTCTAGGCTATGTCTACGCGGACAATCTCATGCAGGCCTTCGCTGCCGGGGAAATTCGCCGCGAAGATACCCGCGACCTGGCCAGTCGCGTGCAGATGCTCAAGCGTTCGCGCCTGGACGCCGCGGTGGACATGCGCCGCCCGCTGCTCTACCTGACGCGCCAGCATCCCGAGCTGGGCCTGAGGGTCAGTCCGCTGGTACTGCAGAGCTATCGGATGCACTGCATCTATGGCGGACAACTGCCGGTCCCCGTCGAAAGTATGGACCGGGTGCTCGATGAGATGGTCAGGGACGGCAGCATCGGGCGCCTACTGGAAAACAGCCTGCAAGCGCCTCAGGAACCCTGAACGCGCTCCGCCCTGGGAGCCGGCAGCTCTCGCAGCGCCTGTTGCGTCTCGACGCCCTGGGCGTCACGCCAGACCTTGAAGGCATCCAGCTCGGCCTGCCAGCGACGCACTACCCAGGCCAGGACGGCCAGATCGTCGAGCAGGCCGACACCGAAGATGAAGTCGGGAACGATATCCACCGGCGAAAGGAAATAGGCCAGCGCCGCGATCACCGAGAGCAACGCCTGGCGGCTGAGTCCGCGGTATTCGCCGCGAACCCAGGCCACCAGCAGTTCCTGCAGCAGGCGCAGGTCGCTCTTCACCAGCTTCAGGCGCGAGCGCTTGCGTGCTACTGCAATCAACAAGGCGGGCACCCGGCCACGGGCCAGGAAACGTTCCGCGATCCCCAGGTAACGACTGAATCCTCGTGGTGCATCCATCCTTCCACCTCGCTCAAGCGCTTGCCGCCGAAGCTCTCCGGGTTATCCACGCATACTGTGGATAACCTTGTGAACAGCCCCCCCTTCCGTCGGCGAGAAGCCCGTCGCTACAGGCTTTCCGACAGATCGGACACTTTTTAGACAATACTCTAAAAGCATTGAAAATCAAGGGTTTGACCTAGCGCAACGGACAACCCGAGGTCAATACCGTAGGTCGGGTCGACGTGCGACAAATGTGTGCATAAGGGTAACACCGGCCGTGCCCTCGACCTGTTTTCAGACCCTCGCGGCAGCGCCTGGGTTCAGCCGAATCCGCAAATGAAAACGCCCCGTCATGGACGGGGCGTTTCATGCATCGCGGCGGAAAAATTACTTCTTCGCGTCCGCCTTGGCTTCGGGCTGCGCTGCGGCACCGGCCTCGGGCTCCGCGTCCGGTTTGGACGGATCCTTGATGCCGAGCAGTTCCATGTCGAAGACCAGTACCGAGTTGGCCGGGATCGCCGGGCTCGGGCTCTGCGCGCCGTAGGCCAGCTCGCTGGGGATGTACAGCTTGATCTTCTCGCCGACGTGCATCAGTTGCAGGGCTTCGACCCAACCCGGGATCACGCCGCTGACCGGCAGGTCGATCGGGCTGCCGCGCTCGATGGAGCTGTCGAAGACGGTGCCATCGGTCAGGCGGCCTTCGTAGTGGACGGTCACCACGTCGGTGGCCTTCGGTTGCGGGCCATCGGCCTTCTTCACGATTTCGTACTGGAGGCCGGAAGCGGTGGTGGTCACGCCGTCGCGCTTGCCGTTTTCCTCGAGGAACTTCTTGCCGGCCTTGGCGTTTTCGTCGCCGATGGCGGCCATCCGCTCCTCGGCACGTTTCTGCAGGAAGGCGAAGGCTTCGGTCAGCTCTTCATCGGTGAGCTGCTGCTTCTTCTTGCCGAGGGCGTCTTCGATGCCCTTGGCGACGGCTTTCGAATCCAGGTCGTCCATGCCTTCCTGGGACAGGCTCTTGCCCATGTTCAGGCCGATACCATAGGAAGCTTTCTGTGCCGGAGTCTTCAACTCAACGTTGGTCTGCGAATCGCAGCCGGAGAGAACCAGACCGACCAGTGCGATCGCTGCTGCCAACCGATGTTGTTTCATGCTGAGTCCTTTAATCTGTTCGCCGCTCGGGCATATTCGATGAAGCCGCGAGCTTAGCAGGCTGTCGCGACCAGTGGCTATGGGCAATAGGAACAGGTGCGCGCGGATAAGTTCAAGGCCGAACTTTCCGAAAAATGAAGGAGATAGCAGAACGAACGCGTGGAACGAGGACAGAAGAACAGCGGAAAGGAAGCGTCGAGAAACGTCGAATTATGAAGCGGGAAGGAAGCGCAAGAGATACAGCTGAGGAAGGAAATGGCGCAGCGGACGGGACTCGAACCCGCGACCCCCGGCGTGACAGGCCGGTATTCTAACCGACTGAACTACCGCTGCGCGTAACTTGCGAGATTGGTGGGTGATGACGGGATCGAACCGCCGACCCTCTGCTTGTAAGGCAGATGCTCTCCCAGCTGAGCTAATCACCCTTCACTCTCGAAGTGGGGCGCATTCTACGGAGCGACTCGCCCCCTGGCAAGCCCCTCGATGAAAAAAATTTTCTGCCGTTCCAAGGAGTTAGCGACGGACCGGGGTTGGCCTGAGCCGCCAGCGGCGGAATAATGGGTCCTTTGTGCCCGGAGAGAACGACCCCATGTGGTTCCGCAATCTGCTCGTCTACCGCCTCACCCAGGATCTGCAACTGGATGCCGATTCCCTCGAGAAAGCCCTCGGCGAAAAACCCGCCCGCCCCTGCGCCAGCCAGGAGCTGACCACCTACGGCTTCACTGCGCCGTTCGGCAAAGGCCCGGACGCACCGCTGGTACACGTCAGCCAGGACTTCTTCCTGATCTCGGCACGCAAGGAAGAGCGCATCCTGCCGGGCAGCGTCGTGCGTGACGCACTGAAGGAAAAGGTCGACGAGATCGAAGCCCAGCAGATGCGCAAGGTCTACAAGAAGGAACGCGACCAGTTGAAGGACGAGATCGTCCAGACCCTGCTGCCGCGCGCCTTCATCCGCCGCTCCAGCACCTTCGCCGCGATCGCGCCGAGCCTCGGCCTGATCCTGGTCGACTCGGCCAGCGCGAAGAAGGCCGAAGACCTGCTCTCGACGCTGCGCGAAGCGCTCGGCTCCCTGCCGGTACGCCCGCTGAGCGTGAAGGTCGCGCCGACCGCGACCCTCACCGACTGGGTCAAGACCCAGGAAGCCGCCGGCGACTTCCACGTGCTCGACGAATGCGAGCTGCGCGACACCCACGAGGATGGCGGCGTGGTCCGCTGCAAGCGCCAGGACCTGACCAGCGAGGAAATCCAGCTGCATCTCACCGCCGGCAAGCTGGTCACCCAGTTGTCCCTGGCCTGGTCGGACAAGCTGTCCTTCGTCCTCGACGACAAGTTGGCGGTCAAGCGCCTGCGCTTCGAAGACCTGCTGCAGGAGCAGGCGGAAAAGGACGGCGGCGAAGACGCCCTCGGCCAGCTCGATGCCAGCTTCACCCTGATGATGCTGACCTTCGCCGAATTCCTTCCGGCGCTCTTCGAGGCCCTCGGCGGCGAAGAAATCCCCCAGGGCGTCTGACGCCCCGCTCTCCCGGCGGCGCCCGCCGCTGGGAGAGTCGCGCCCGGCATGGCAGACTGGCGGCCGTCCAATAACAAGGAAAGCCCATGCGTGCCCTGACCGCCCTGAGCCGCTTCGTCAGCGCCAGCTTCCCGTTCTGGGTCCTGCTGTTCGCCATCCTCGCCTTCTTCCGACCTGCCTGGTTCCTCCCGCTCACCGCAGCCATCGCGCCACTGCTCGGCCTGGTGATGTTCGGCATGGGCCTGACGCTCAAGGGCGAAGACTTCCGCGAGGTCGCCCGGCACCCCATACGGGTGCTGATCGGCGTGCTGGCCCAGTTCGTCATCATGCCCGGCCTGGCCTGGTTGCTCTGCCGCCTGTTGCAGTTGCCGGCGGAGATCGCGGTGGGCGTGATCCTGGTCGGCTGCTGCCCCGGCGGCACCGCTTCCAACGTGATGACCTGGCTGTCCCGTGGCGATGTCGCCCTGTCGGTGGCGATCACCTCGGTGACCACCCTGCTCGCCCCGCTGGTCACGCCGGCGCTGGTCTGGCTGCTGGCTTCGGCCTGGCTGCCGGTGTCGTTCGCGGCAATGTTCCTGTCGATCCTCCAGGTGGTGCTGGTGCCCATCGCCCTCGGCCTGCTGGCACAGCGCCTGCTCGGCGAGCGCACCCGGCAGGTGGCGGAGGTGCTGCCGCTGGTCTCGGTATTCAGCATCGTGGTGATCATCGCCGCGGTGGTGGCCGCCAGCCAGGCGCGGATCGCCGAGTCCGGCCTGCTGATCATGGCCGTGGTGATGCTGCACAACGGCTTCGGCCTGTTGCTCGGCTATCTCACCGGCAAGCTGACCGGCATGCCGCTGGCGCAGCGCAAGGCCCTGGCCATCGAAGTCGGCATGCAGAACTCGGGGCTCGGCGCGGCGCTGGCCAACGCCCATTTCTCGCCCCTGGCAGCGGTGCCCAGCGCGCTGTTCAGCGTCTGGCACAATCTCTCCGGTTCGCTGCTGGCCGCCCTGTTCCGGCGCCTGGATGATACGCCGCGTTGAACTGGGTCCCGGTCGGGAAGCCTTGTCCCGACCGATGAACCATGCAAAATACCGCACGCAGTGAGGACGACCTCACCACCCGCCTCCGGCCGGTGATCGAATGGGGACGGCCCCGCCACCCGTTGCCCTGGAGATCGCCATGTCCTGGATCATCCTGTTTTTCGCCGGCCTGTTCGAAGTGGGCTGGGCCGTTGGTCTGAAATACACCGAAGGCTTCAGCAAGCCGCTTCCCACGGTCCTCACGGCGCTCGCCATGCTGGTCAGCCTGGGCCTGCTCGGCCTGGCCATGAAGCACCTGCCGCTGGGCACCGCCTATGCCGTCTGGACCGGGGTCGGCGCGGTCGGCACGGTAATCGCCGGGATCATCCTGTTCGGCGAATCCATGGCATTGCTGCGCCTGGCCAGCGTCGCGCTGATCGTCTGCGGACTGGTCGGCCTCAAGCTGAGCCATTAGACATCCATCGAATATGCTCCGAGGGGTATCGCTTTCCGCAGTTTTATCGCGTACTCTGCGACCACTGTGCTTGCTTGGGTCACAGTGAATCGTGACCTGGTGTGGTAGATCTCGGTCCGCTCATCGCCTCGGCTCCTCGTACTCTTTGCAACTCAGTACCTACCGGCTCGGATATTTCCGTCGCCGCAATCAACTTTGTTTCAGGAGTTACACCATGTCGAATCGTCAGAACGGCACCGTAAAATGGTTCAACGACGCCAAAGGCTTCGGTTTCATCACCCCGGAAAGCGGTAACGACCTGTTCGTTCACTTCCGTTCCATCCAGGGCACCGGCTTCAAGAGCCTGCAGGAAGGCCAGAAGGTTTCCTTCGTGGTCGTCAACGGCCAGAAAGGCCTGCAAGCCGACGAAGTACAAGTTGTCTAACTTGTAGTTCGCCAAAAAAAGCCCCGGCATCGCCGGGGCTTTTTCGTTTCTGCGGATCGATCAGCGAGCTTCGCCGCGCAAGCTCGTCACCCGCGCCTGCAGGTCGAGGCGCTCCACCGCCTCCGGCGCCACCGATTCGCCGGCCACCAGGCTTACCCGCGACCACAGTCGGCGGAAGAAGCCCTTGTTCGGGTCGCGGCTGAAGAAGCTGCCCCACAGCCCCTGCAGCGCCATGGGGATCACCGGAACCGGGGTTTCCTCGATGATCCGCTCGATCCCGGCGCGGAACTCGTTCATCTCGCCGTCGGCGGTCAGCTTGCCTTCAGGGAAGATGCACACCAGCTCCCCGTCCCTCAGGTAGTCGGCGATGCGCTGGAAGGCGCGTTCGTAGATCCCTTCGTCCTCGTGGCGCGCCGCTATGGGCACCGCGCCGGCGGTGCGGAAGACGAAGTTGAGCACCGGCAGCGAGAAGATCCTGTAGTACATGACGAAGCGCACCGGCCGCCGGATCGAGCCGGCGATCAGCAGCGCGTCCACGTACGAGACGTGGTTGCACACCAGCACCGCCGCTCCCTCGTCCGGGATCGCCTCCAGGTTCACATGCCGGACCCGGTACATGGTGTGGCTGAGCAGCCAGACCAGGAAGCGCATGGTGAATTCCGGGACGATCTTGAAGATGTACACGTTCACCGCGACGTTCATCAGCGACAGGGCGAGGAACAGCTGCGGGATCGACAGCTTGGCGACGCTGAGGAAGAGGATCGAGACCAGCGCAGCGGCGACCATGAACAGGGCGTTGAGGATGTTGTTGGCGGCGATCACCCGGGCCCGCTTGTCCTCGTCGGTGCGCGCCTGGATCAGGGCGTACAGCGGTACGATATAGAAGCCGCCGAAAATGCCGATGAACAGGATGTCGGCCAGCACCGCCCAGGTCTCATGGTGGCGCAGCACCGCCAGCCAGTCGTAGGGCGCCTCGCCTGGGGGAATGCCGCCGGCGTGCCACCAGAGGAGGATGCCGAAGACGGTCAGGCCGATCGAGCCGAACGGCACCAGGCCGATCTCCACCTTGCGACCGGAAAGCTTCTCGCACAGCATCGAGCCCAGCGCGATGCCCACCGAGAACACGGTGAGGATCAGGGTCACCACGCTTTCGTCGCCGTGCAGCCATTCCTTGGCGAAGGTCGGGATCTGCGTCAGGTAGACCGCGCCGAGGAACCAGAACCAGGAGTTGCCCACCAGCGAGCGCGAGACCGCCGGGCGCTGGCCGAGCCCCAGGCGGAGGATGCTCCAGGACTGGGCGAAGATGTTCCAGTCGAGCTTCAACCCCGGCAGCGCCGCCGCCGCTCGCGGAATGCCGCGGCTGGCCAGGTAGCCGCAGGCGGCCACCAGCACCACCGCGGTGGCCACCGCCGCCGCGTAATGCGCATGGGACATCAGCACGCCGGCGCCGATGGTGCCGGCCAGGATCGCCAGGAAGGTGCCCATCTCCACCAGCGCGTTGCCGCCGACCAGTTCGTCCTCGTGCAGGTGCTGGGGCAGGATCGAATACTTCACCGGGCCAAATAGCGCCGAGTGGGTGCCCATGGCGAACAGCGCGACGAACATCAGCGGCAGGCTGCCGAAGACGAAGCCGGCAGCGCCGACCAGCATGATGCCTACCTCGGCCAGCTTCAGCGCGCGCATCAGCGCGTCCTTGTTGTACTTCTCGCCGAACTGTCCGCCCAGTGCCGAGAACAGGAAGAACGGCAGGATGAACAGCAGTGCGCAGAGGTTGACCAGCAGGCTGCGGTCGCCGCTGACGCTGAGGTGATAGAGGATGGCGAGGATCAGCGACTGCTTGAAGATGTTGTCGTTGAAGGCGCCGAGCAGCTGGGTGATGAAGAACGGCAGGAAACGCCGCTTGCCCAGCAGGGCGAATTGCGAATGTTGGGTCATCGTCCTTGTTACCTTGCGTGGCCGCCGAAAGGAAGCCCGTCATCGATTGGACTGCATGGACCGCGGATCAGGCCACAGCGTTCCGATGGAAATTCCGCGCCCATCATAGAACAGGCGTCCGCGTTACCGCAGGACGCCTGTCGTCGGACGATGCGCCAAGTCGCATCCGAATATTCAGAAACCGACGCTGGCCTGCATGAACAGCGTTCGCGGCTGACCCACGTAGATTCCCGAATTGTTGTCGCTGGAGCGGGTGAAATACTGCTTGTCGAACAGGTTCTTCACCCCGAGTCCGAGCTTCAGGTTCGACGCCTGCGGGCCGAAGTCGTAGCCGACGCGGGCATTCCAGGTCACGTAGCCGGGAATGTCGCCGTACTGGCCGTCGGCGCTGGGCTCGGTGATGTAGTTGTGGGTGAAGTTGCCCTGGCTGTCGGTGCTCAGCCCTGGCGCGCGCTGCATGGACTGGGCGAAGGCGTCGAGGTTGTAGGTCCAGCGGTCGACCTCGTAGCGCACCCCGGCGGTGGCCACCTGGCGCGAGTAGAGCGGCAGGTCGCGCCCCTTGAAGGAGGGAATGTCGCCTTCGTAGGTGGCACGGGTATAGGTGAGGCTGCCGTAGACCGACAGGCCGTCCAGGCGCGGATCGAGAGCGGCGAAGTCATAGTGGCCGGAAGTCTCGATGCCCTGGTGCTTGGTGGCGCCGAGGTTGGTCCAGCCGACGTCGTTGCTGACGTACTGCAGCTCGTCGTCGAAGTCGATGTAGAACAGCGTGATCTCGCCGCCCCAACTGCCGTTGTCGTAGCGCGTGCCCAGTTCGTAGGTCTTGGCCTTCTCCGGCTCCAGGCCGGCGGCGGTATCGTTGCCGCTGCCGCCCTGGCCGAGCTGGAAGTACTGCAGGCTGCCGAACGATTCGGAGTAGTTGGCGAACAGCTTCCACTCGTCGCTCAAGTGATACATCAGGCTCAGCGCCGGCAGCGGTTCGTTGTAGTCCTTGCTGCGCTTCTTCTCCTGCACCGGCTTGCCGTTCAGACCGAGCACCGGGCGGTCGCGCCAGTCGCTGTCGATCTTCTCGAAGCGGATGCCGGGGGTGATGGTCCAGTTGCCGACATCGATCTTGTCGTCGATGTAGAAGGCGCTGGCCTCGGTACCGCCGGTACGGTCCTGGTAGGTATGGCCGTCCGAGCCGGGACGCACGGTCGGCACATTGTCGACCAGGGCCAGCTGGCTGGCGCGCTCGTTCATCGCTTCCTTCAGGTAGCGGTAGCCGATGCCGACCTCCTGGGTGGTCGGGCCGGCGAAGAAGATCCGCGAGACCCGCGGCTCCACCGCGAACACATGGTAGTCGCGCGGGTACGAGGTGATGGTCCTGAGGTTGCGCGCGGCGATGCTGCTGCCGCGGAAACTGTCGCTGTAGTAGGTGAGCACCTCGAACTGGGTGAGGTCGTCGACCTGGCGGGTGTACTTCAGCGAGAAGTCCTTGCGCCGACCACGGAAATTGTCCCAGTCGCGTACCGACTGGAAGGGATCGTCGTCGTACTGCGCCTGGGTCAGGCCGCCCGGCATATCGGCGTAGGCGTCGTAGTAGTGGAAGTTGGCCGCCAACTGGTCGCTGTCGGTGAGCTGCCAATGGGTCTTGAGCAGCACGTCGTCGATATCGTTGTCGTTGTTGCCGTCGCGGTAGTCGGCGCCCTTCACCCCGGAATACAGCAGCGCCACGCCCAGGCCGTTGTCGGCGGTCCCGCCGAGGAACGCCTGGTTGAGCTTCTTCCAGCCGCCGTGGCCGGCATGCTCGATGGTGGTGCCGATTTCGCCGGAGAACTTCTCCGGAATCGCCCGGGTCACGAAGTTGATCACCCCGCCGACGTTCTGCGGGCCGTAGCGCACCGAGCCGGCGCCGCGCACGACGTCGATACTCTCCAGGTTGCCGATGGACAGCGGCATCATCGACAGCTGCGGCTGGCCGTAGGGCGCCACCGCCGCCGGCACGCCGTCGATCATCACCGTCGAGCGCGGCGACAGGCGTGAAGTCAGGCCACGCACCCCGACGTTCAGGGAGATGTCGCTGCCGCCGGTACCGTTGTTGTCCTGCACTTGCACGCCGGGCACCTTGCGCAGCACGTCGCGGACGTTCTGCGCACCGCTCTCGAGCATTTCCCGACGACGCACCACGCTGCGCGCGCCGGGATGGTTCTGCACCACCGCCTGGTCGGCTTCGCCCAGCCAGTCGCCGACCACGGTGACCGTGCCCAGCTCCTTGGCTTCCTCTTCGGCCTGCGCCGCCTGCATGGACACACCCAGCGCGATGGCGACGGCCAGGCGCGACAACGAACTCACGGACGACATCGAGGCTCCCCCAGGGACGCAGGAAAAAGTGGGGCGCAAAATTACGGCAAATCGTAAAGAACGTAAATACAAATGATTTGCAAATGTGAGCTTGACTTATTCGTATGTCGTCAAGGACGAGCGCGCGCAGGCCGAGCGGTATTCACCCGGTGCCACCCCGTAGGCCTGCTTGAACTGGCGACCGAGGTGGCTCTGGTCGGCGAAGCCCAGCTCCAGGGCCACCTCCAGCGGCGCCCGGCCGCTCTTGAGCAGTGCCCTGGCCTGCTCCAGGCGGCGCTGTCTGAGCCAGGCGTGGGGCGGCATGCCGGTGGCGCGACGGAAGACCCGGGCAAAATGGAACGGGGACAGATTGACCGCCGCCGCCAGTTCCTCCAGCGAAGGCGGATCGAGCAACCGCGCCGCCAGCAGTTCGCGGGCGCGGGCCACCGCCAACGGCTCCTGCCCGGCCTTCGGCGCTTCTGGCAGGCGGGCGTGGCGACGGAACAGGGCGAGCATCGTCTCGCGCCAGCGGGTCTGGGTTTCCAGGCTGCCGGCATGCTCGGCCAGCAGGCGGTGCAAGTGGACGAAGGCGCGTGCCAGGGGCTGGTCGTGGATCACGCTGTCGGCGAAACGCGGCACGCCGCCATGATGGATTTCCAGCTCGTCGAGAATCCCGTCGATCTGTTCCATTTCCGGGTAGTAGCCGCGATAGAGCCAACCGGCATCATGGGCCTTGGAGCCGGTGTGCACTTCGTCGGGGTTGATCAGCACCATGCTGCCCAGCGGGGCCAGGTGCTCGCCGCCACGATGGCGGAAGCGCTGCGCGCCCTGCTCGATGATGACCAGGGCGAAGCTGCTGTGCACGTGCGGCGCGAAGCGCTGCTCCACATAGCGCGCGTGCAGCAGTTCGACGCCGCCCAGTTCGGCGGCGCGCCAGAAATGCGTGTGTTCTCCGCTCGTCTCGTCCGGCACTGCCGTCTCCTCGTTCGCCCGTCCGGACGGGCCGCCCAGCATACCGCAGGAGCGACGGAACCGGCTTCAGCCGGTGAAGCTGGCTTCCAGCGCCGCCTTGACCTGCGGCCATTCGTGGTCGGTGATGCTGTAGACGAAGGTGTCGTCTAGCCGCCCGCCGGCCAGCCGCCGGTGGTTGCGCAGCACGCCCTCGCGCTGCGCGCCGAGCTTGTCGATGGCGCCCTGGGCGCGCAGGTTGCTCGCCGCCGTGCTGAGCTGCACGCGGACCATGCGCAGGTTGTCGAAGGCATGCTTGAGCATCAGGTACTTGATCATGCGGTTCAGGCCGCTGCCGTGCTGGGCCTGGTCGAGCCAGGTCCAGCCGATCTCGCAGGCCGGCAAGGCGGGAAGGAACTCGGCGAAGCGCGTGGTCCCGACCAGTTGCACACCGAGGCGGACGGCGAGCGGCAACGCCCTGCCCTCGCGCTGCTCGGCGAGGCTCTGGCGGTACCAGTCCGGCCGCGTCGGTCCGTCCATGTACTGCAGCGCCTCGCGGTTGGCTTCGGCGAGGCTCACCAGCTCGGGAATGTCCGCTTCCACCAGCGGCTCGAGACGCAAGGCTCCGCGCTGCAGGGTGATCGGTAGCGGCTTGAACATGGGCGCCCTCCTCGACATCGACGCAAAACTCCGCTCCCATCAGAGCGTAGCGGCCGCGTTTAGTGCCGCAGCCGAAACCGGCTACGATGAACGGACAGCCGGCCGCCGGGGCCGTCCGCGCTCACGCAGCCCGGCACGCTACCAACTCCGCGCGTCCGGCTCAAGCATGCGTGCGACCTTGGTCGCAGGCGGCCTGACGCGCGGGCCGACAAGTGCGAAACTGGCGCGAAAGCAAGACCCCCGCCTCACGCCAGCTTCACGCGGGGACATCATCGGAGTTCGCATGTCGCTGTCCATCGGGCTGATCGCCGTGGTCGCCCTGGTCTACATGGCCATCCTGTTCGCCATCGCCTTCTATGGCGACCGTCGCCGCACCCCGCTCTCACCCCGCCTGCGCGCCTGGGTCTACAGCCTCTCCCTGGCAGTGTACTGCACCAGCTGGACCTTCTTCGGCGCGGTCGGCCAGGCCACCGACCAGCTCTGGTCGTTCCTGCCGATCTACCTCGGACCGGTGTTGCTGATGCTGTTCGCGCCCTGGGTGCTGCAGAAGATGATCATGATCAGCAAGCAGGAGAACATCACCTCCATCGCCGACTTCATCGCCGCCCGCTACGGCAAGTCGCAGGCACTGGCGGTGGTGGTGGCGCTGATCTGCATGGTCGGCGTGCTGCCCTACATCGCCCTGCAACTGAAAGGTATCGTCCTCGGGGTGAACCTGCTGATCGGCTCCGGCGCCGACTCCACCGGTACCCGCGCCCAGGACACGGCGCTGATCGTGTCGCTGGTGCTGGCGCTGTTCACCATCGTCTTCGGTACCCGCAGCCTGGATGTCACCGAACACCACCGCGGCATGGTCCTGGCCATCGCCTTCGAGTCGCTGGTCAAGCTCACCGCCTTCCTCGCCGTGGGCATCTTCGTCACCTTCGGCCTCTACGACGGCTTCGCCGATCTCTTCTCCCAGGCCCGCGCCGCGCCGCAGTTGGCCGACTACTGGGAAGAGACCGTGCACTGGCCGGCGATGCTGCTGCAGACCGGCGTGGCGATGACCGCGATCATGTGCCTGCCGCGGCAATTCCACGTCACCGTGGTGGAGAACATCGAGCCGCGCGACCTCAACCTGGCGCGCTGGGTGTTCCCCATCTACCTGGTGCTGGCCGCGTTGTTCGTGGTGCCGATCGCCCTCGCCGGCCAATTGCACCTGCCCGCCGGGGTAATGCCGGACTCCTTCGTCATCAGCCTGCCGCTGGCCGAGGCGCACCCGGCGCTGGCCCTGCTGGCATTCATTGGCGGCGCCTCGGCCGCCACCGGAATGGTCATCGTCGCCAGCGTCGCGCTGTCGACCATGGTCTCCAACGACATGCTCCTGCCGTGGCTGCTGCGACGCCGGGAAAAGGACACCGAACGGCCCTTCGAGGCCTTCCGTCACTGGCTGCTGACCGTACGCCGGGTGAGCATCGCGGTGATCCTGCTGCTCGCCTACGTGGCCTACCGCCTGCTCGGCTCCAGCGCCAGCCTGGCGACCATCGGCCAGATCGCCTTCGCCGCCATCGCCCAGCTCGGCCCGGCGATGATCGGCGCGCTGTACTGGAAACAGGCCAACCGCCGCGGGGTCTTCGCCGGCCTCGCCGCCGGCTCGCTGCTGTGGGCCTATACGCTGGTCCTGCCGGTGGTGGCCAAGGGCCTCGGCTGGCCGCTGGAGCGCATCCCCGGCCTGACCTGGCTGGCAAGCAATCCCTTCGGCCTGCCGATCGAGCCGCTGACCCAGGGCGTGCTGATCTCGCTGGTCGGCAACTTCGCCCTGTTCGGCCTGGTCTCGGTGCTCTCGCGCACCCGCGTGTCCGAGCACTGGCAGGCCAGCCGCTTCATCGGCCAGGAGATCTCCCAGCGGCAGAACTCGCGCTTCATGCTCGCGGTGCAGGTGGAAGACCTGCTGATGCTCGCCGCGCGTTTCGTCGGCGAGGAACGCGCGCGGCAAAGCTTCATCCGCTTCGCCTACCGCCAGGGCAAGGGCTTCACCCCGAACCAGACCGCCAACAACGAGTGGATCGCGCACACCGAGCGCCTGCTCGCCGGGGTCCTCGGCGCGTCCTCGGCGCGGGCGGTGGTGAAGGCCGCCATCGAAGGGCGCGAGATGCAGGTGGAGGACGTGGTGCGGATCGCCGACGAAGCCTCCGAGGTGCTGCAATTCAACCGCGCCCTGCTGCAGGGCGCGATCGAGAACATTACCCAGGGCATCAGCGTGGTCGACCAGTCGCTGCGCCTGGTGGCCTGGAACCACCGCTACCTGGAGCTGTTCGAGTACCCGGACGGGCTGATCTACGTCGGCCGGCCGATCGCCGACATCATCCGCTACAACGCCGATCGCGGCCTGTGCGGGCCCGGCGATCCGGACATGCACGTGGCCAAGCGCCTGTACTGGATGCGCCAGGGCACTCCGCACACCTCCGAGCGGCTGTTCCCCAACGGCCGGGTCATCGAGCTGATCGGCAACCCGATGCCCGGCGGCGGCTTCGTCATGAGCTTCACCGATATCACCGCCTACCGCGAGGCCGAACAGGGCCTCAAGGGCGCCAACGAGTCGCTGGAACAGCGGGTCCAGGAGCGTACCCAGGAACTCTCGCAGTTGAACCAGGAACTCAGCGAGGCGAAGAGCAACGCCGAGGCCGCCAACCAGTCGAAGACCCGCTTCCTCGCCGCCGTCAGCCACGACCTGATGCAGCCGCTGAACGCCGCGCGGCTGTTCTCCGCCGCCCTCGCCCACCAGGACGCGCTGCCCGGCGAGGTCCGCGACCTGGTGCAGCACCTCGACTCGTCGCTGCGTTCCGCCGAGGACCTGATCACCGACCTGCTGGACATCTCGCGCCTGGAAAGCGGCCGGGTCAGCGCCGAACGCAACCCGTTCCCGCTTAACAACCTCTACGATGCCCTCGGCGTCGAGTTCAAGGCGCTGGCCCAGGAACAGGGCCTGCATTTCCGCCTGCGCGGCAGCCAGCTGCGGGTGGACAGCGACATCAAGCTGCTGCGGCGCATCCTGCAGAACTTCCTGACCAACGCTTTCCGCTACGCCAAGGGCCACGTGCTGCTCGGCGTCCGCCGCGAGGACGGCTACCTGCGCCTGGAGGTCTGGGACCAGGGGCCGGGCATCCCACCGGACAAGCAGAAAGTCATCTTCGAAGAGTTCAAGCGCCTGGACAGCCACCAGACCCGCGCGGAGAAAGGCCTCGGTCTCGGCCTGGCGATCGCCGACCGGCTCTGCAAGGTCCTCGGCCATCCGCTGGAAGTACGTTCCTGGCCGGGCAAGGGCAGCGTCTTCAGCGTCCGCGTACCGCTGGCGCGGCAGGCGCCGCCGGCCCTGGCCAACGGCCACAAGGCCGAACCGGCGCAGGCGCTGAACGGCGCCCAGGTGCTCTGCGTGGACAACGAGGACAGCATCCTCGCCGGCATGAACAGCCTGCTCAGCCGCTGGGGCTGCCAGGTCTGGACCGCGCGCAGCCGCGAGGAATGCGCCACGCTGCTGGACAGCGAGATGCGCCCGCAACTGGCGTTGATCGACTATCACCTGGACGACGGCGAGACCGGTACGCAATTGATGGCCTGGCTGCGCACGCGCCTGGGCGAGCCGGTGCCGGGGGTGGTGATCAGCGCCGACGCGCGGCCGGAACTGGTGGCGGAGATCCACGCCGCCGGCCTCGACTACCTGTCCAAGCCGGTCAAGCCGGCCGCGTTGCGGGCCCTGCTCAGCCGCCATCTGAGCCTGCGCTGAGCGGGCCTCAGTGACGGCGGATCAGCAGCGCACGGATCTGCTGCGCGGTTTCGCCGTCGACTTCCGCGAGCATCCGCACCTTGCCGGCTACCAGCGCCGCCAGCGGCGCTCCGTCTCGATAGAGCAGGCGGTTGCCGGTCACCGCCGGCACCCGTTCGCCGGGTAGCAGGCCGCCGACCAGGTTCAACGGATCGACTGCCGACACCACCAGCATCGCCCCATCCGGCGGTCGCTTGCGCACCTCGCGCAACAGGCCGACCGCTTCCGCCAAGGCGAACTGCTCGCCGGCCAGGCCGGCGATGAAGCGCCCGCCGCGAATCTCGCCGCGCGCTTCCAGGCGATGGTAGACGCGCAGCAACTCGCGCCACGGCGGCAGCCAGTCAGCCTCGCGCTCCAGCAGGCGCCAGGCGACCACCCCATAGCGCCGCAGCAAGGTCCGGGCGACATGTTCGAGAACCTCCGCCGGCAAACGCTGCCCCGCCTCTTCCGCCTTCGCCCGGCGCAGCGGCGCCCAGCGCCCGGCGTCCTGCATGCCGCCCGGCAGGCCGCGCGAGCGGCGCTCCTGGCGGCTGCGCTTGTCCGCCGGCATCAGCAGGGTGCGCAGCCCGGCGAAGCTGTCGGCGTTGACCCGGCCGACCGAGACCAGCTCGCCGAGGGCGTTCTCCAGCTCGCTGCGCAGCAGGTGGGCATCCTGGCTCAGTTCGTCGAAGAACGATGCACCCTGCTCGCGCAGCACCTCCAGTACCCTGGCCGCGCGCGGCGACAGTTCCGGCTCCGGCGCGTCGCGCTGCAGGACGCTCCAGAGCCCCAGCTCGCGGCGCGGCAGGAGCACGATCGGCGCGCTGCGCAGCGGACCGCCGGCGGCCTTGCTGCGTCCGGCCAGGCGCGCCCATACGATGCGTCCGGAACGGCACAGCTGGTCCAGCCAATGGCTGGCGTAGTCGGCCACCCGCGCTGCCAGCAGTTCGCTTTCCCAGGCGGCCGCCGCGGCCTGGAAGCCTTCCAGTTGCTCGACCACCGTAGCCAGGGACTCCGCTCCCCGGCCACGGGTGCCCGGCGCCAGGCGCTGCCAGTCGAACAGGAAGCGCATGAAATCGGCGCGCTGCACCGGCTCGATTTCCCGGCGCAGGCGCTTCACCGTATAGCGATGGATGCGCGCCAGCAGATGGCGTTCGCACCACTCCTCTTCCGTCGCGCCAGGACTGAAGCGGCCACGCAGCACATAGCCTTCGCGCTCCAGGGCGCCCAACGCGTACTGCTGGTCGGCCAGGCCGATGCCCAGGTCGGCCGCCAACTGCCCGGCCGTGCGCGGCCCGAAGCCACCCAGGCGGGCGCGGGTCAGCTCCACGGTCGCCGCTTCCGCCGAGTCCAGCGGCGGATAGCCGCGAGGCGCCTGGAAAGCGTCGGGCACCTTCGCCGCGGGATGCACCAGGCGCATCGCCGGCAGGCGCTCCGCCGCCAGCCAGAGAGTGCTGCCTGCGCAGTCCAGGCGTCCGGCGCGGCGTTGCTCCGACAGTTGCGCAAGCCATTCCCCCCAGCCCGGATTGGCCTCGGCCTCGCCCGAGGTGAGGAAGCCCAGGCTGTTCAGCGCCTCATGCATCTCGTCGGCGTTGCGCGCTTCCGGCCAGGCCTCGCCACGCACCGCCTCGATCGCCTCAAGGTCCAGGGCGCCGAGGTCGTCGGCGGACTCGGGATCGCTCCAGCGGCGATTCTGTACCGCCTGGGTACGCCGCTCTTCCAGCGGCGCATCGTCGAGATAGGCGTAGGGACGCGCGGTGAGTATCTCCGCCGCCAACGCCGAAGGCGCCGGCAGGTCGCGCGCCAGCAAGTCCACCGCCCCGCTCTCCATGTCGCGCAGCAGGGCCAGCCAGCCGTCGCAATCCATCGCCTCGTGCAGGCAGTCGTCGAGGGTCTGCGCCACCAGCGGGTGATCGGGCACCTCGCGCTCGCCGACGATATTCTCCAGGCACGCCACCTGGTCGGGGAACACGCTGGCCAGCAGATCCTCGCTCTTCATCCGCAGCAGTTGCGGCGGCACCTTGCGACCGCCGGCATAGCGCGGCAAACCGAGCGAGGTGGTCAGGTTCCAGCGCCAGCGCACGCCGAACAGCGGCGCGTCGAGCACGGCCTGTACCAACAGGTGCTCGGCGCTCGCCGAATGCAGGTAGCGCCAGACCTCGTCGAGGGGAAAGCTGTGGCTGGTGGACAGCGAGAGGATGATCGCGTCTTCGGTGGCCGCCGCCTGCAGCTCGAAGTTGAAGCTGCGGCAGAAACGCTTGCGCAGCGCCAGGCCCCAGGCGCGGTTGAGGCGGCTGCCGTGGGGACTGTGGATGATCAGTTGCATGCCGCCGGATTCGTCGAAGAAGCGTTCCATCACCAGCCGCCGGCTCCCGGGCAGGCCACCCAGGGCCTGGCGGGCGCGGGCCAGGTACTCGACGATCTGCCGCGCGGCGCCATCGTCCAGCCCGAGGGTGGCGCCGAGCCAGGCGATGGCTGGCTCCAGCCGCTGCCCTTCCGGCAATGCCTGGCCTTCGCCGAGCAGCTCGTCGAGGGTGTCGCGCAGGCGCGCCACGCTGGCCGACAGCTCGTCGCTGCGCCCCGGCGCCTCACCCAGCCAGAACGGAATGTTCGGCGGCTGGCCCTGGGCGTCCTCGACCCGTACCCGTCCCGGCTCGATGCGGATGATCCGGTACGAGGTGTTGCCCAGCTGGAACACATCGCCGGCCAGGCTCTCCACCGCGAAATCTTCGTTGACCGTCCCCACCAGCAGGCCCTGCGGCTCCAGCAGCACGCTGTAGTCGCCGGTATCGGGAATGGTCCCGCCCGAGGTCAGCGCGGTCAGCCGCGCGCCACGGCGGCCACGGAGCAGGCCGTTGAGCGCATCGCGATGGAGATAGGCGCCGCGCACGCCGAGGCGTGAGTGGTAGCCCTCGGCAAGCATCCGCAGGACTTCGTCGAAGCGCTCGCGCTCCAGCCCGGCGTAGGGTTCGGCGCGGATCACCAGCCGATAGAGGTCGTCCTCGCGCCACTCCTGGCAGGCCACTTCGGCGACGATCTGCTGCGCCAGCACGTCCAGCGGCTGGCGTGGCAGCACCAGGCTGTCCAGCTCGCCACGGCGCACGCTGTCGAGCAGCGCCGCGCATTCCACCAGGTCGTCGCGGGAGGTCGGGAACAACCGGCCCTTGGGGGTGCCGCCGACACTGTGCCCGGAACGCCCGACCCGTTGCAGGAAGGCGGCGATGGAGCGCGGCGACGACAACTGGCAGACCAACTCGACGTCGCCGATATCGATGCCCAGCTCCAGCGAGGCGGTCGCCACCAGTACCTTCAATTGCCCGGCCTTGAGGCGCTGCTCGGCATCCAGGCGCAGCTCCTTGGCCAGGCTGCCGTGGTGGGCCGCCACCTGGCGGCTGCCGAGGCGTTCGGCGAGGAAGCGGGTGACCCGCTCGGCCATGCGCCGGGTGTTGACGAACACCAGGGTGGTGCGGTGCTCGCCGGCCAGGTGCGCCAGGCGGTCGTAGACCAGCTCCCAGGTGTCGTTGGACATCACCGCTTCCAGCGCCACCGGCGGTACCTCGATGCCCAGGTCGCGGGGGCGCGTATAGCCGATGTCGACGATCCGGCAGGCCGGATCGCGCGGATTGCCGCTGGCGCCGACGAGGAAGCGCGCGACCTTCTCGATCGGTTTCTGCGTGGCGGACAGCCCGATCCGCAGCAGCGGTCGCGGACACAGCGCCTGCAGGCGCTCCAGCGACAGCGCCAGGTGGCTGCCGCGCTTGCTGCCGGCCAGGGCATGGATCTCGTCGACGATCACGCTGCGCACCCCGGCAAGCATCTGCCGGCCCGACTCCGAGCCGAGCAGGATGTACAGCGATTCGGGCGTGGTGACCAGGATGTGCGGCGGGCGCTTGCGCATCGATCCGCGCTCGACCTGCGGCGTATCGCCGGTGCGCACCGCGCTACGGATATCGACGTCGGGCAGGCCGAGACGCGCCAGTTCCTCGCGGATGCCAGCCAGCGGTTGCTCCAGGTTGATGCGGATGTCGTTGGACAGCGCTTTCAGCGGCGAGACATAGACCACCTGGGTGGCATCCGCCAACTCGCCGCCGGCGGCCAGCCCCTCCACCACCAAGGCATCGATGGCGGCGAGGAAGGCGGTCAGGGTCTTGCCCGAACCGGTGGGCGCGGCGACCAGGGTCGAAAGCCCCTCGCGGATCGCCGGCCAGGCCTCCACCTGCGCCGGCGTGGGCGCGGCGAAGTGGCGTTCGAACCACTGGCGGACGACGGGATGGAACTCCGCCAGGGGCCGCGGAGCCGGCTCGGCGCGGCGGGCGGAAGAGGATGAAATAGGCATCATGCTTCGCACTATGGTGGCGCCGCGGGCGACTCACAAGCCCCGCCGATCGCCCGTCGGGCGCAGTTTCAGAGCCCGGCGACGAAACGGTCGAAGCGCTCGGCGTGCAGCGCTTCGCTGCCGTTCTCCTCGAGCAGCCGGCGAGCCTCGGCGGCCTTCGGCGTCTCGCCGCCGATCAGGCCGAGCAGGCGCTCGCCGCGCGGCGTGAGGACGAAGTTCTCGCCATTGCCGCCCTGCTCTTCCGGACGCGGCTCGATGAAGCCGCCCTCCAGCAGGATCGCCTCGTAGTCGGCGGCCTTCTGCTTCAACGCATCCATGTCGCCGACCCGCTGCCCGGCCTGGGAGCGTTCCTCGGCCAGGCGTTCGGCATGGGCGCGCGGGGCGAAGTTCTCATGGGCGGACTGCCGGACCTCCAGCAGCAACCGTTCGACCAGATCCCAATCGTGAGTCATGGCATACCTCCTGCGGCATAAGCAACGAGGGTCCTTCGCACCCTCTCTATGCGTGCGACCCGCAACCCGCCGCGAGGGTTCGAATCGGTCGCCGTCCGGCGTTGCGGCTGAACTTTGTCGGCTCGACCGGGCTCCACCGCTCAGGACCACCCCACAGGAGTACGCCATGAAACCGCTTTTCGCCCTCGCCAGCGCCTGCGCCTTGCTGGTCGCCACGCCGGTCTTCGCCTGTTCCGAAGCGGAGGCGGAAAAGATGGGCAGGGAAGTCGCCACCAAGGTCGCCTCGATCACCCAGAAGAACCCGCAACGGGCCAGGGAACTCAACGAGCAGTTGCGCCAGCGCCAGGAAGCCCGCTCGGAACAGAACCGGCCGAGCGATTGCGATGCCTACGCGCAGATGCTCAAGGAACTGGATCAGGAAAAAGGTGACGTACAGCGCAACACTTCGCAGTGATCCGCCGGTTCGGGGTGCGGCGGCCCGGGACGGCGGGGTCCGGCGCCCGTGACGGGCGCGCCACCCACCCCGCCTGAGTCACTGAGACAGGCGCGGGCCGAACAGCACGACGCTGGCACCGACCACGCACAAGGCCACGCCCAGCCAGTCGCTCCATAGCGGCCGCGAGCGCTCGACAAAAGCCAGCCAGAACAGCGACGCGGCGACGTAGATGCCGCCATAGGCGGCATAGGCGCGGCCGGCGTAGCTGGCCTCCACGCGGGTCAGCAGCAAGGCGAACAGGGTCAGGCTGAGCAGGCCGGGCAGCACCCACAGGGCGCTCTTGCCCAGCCGCAGCCAGAGATAGAAAGCGTAGCAGCCGGCGATCTCGCAGAACGCCGCGAGGACGAACCAGAAGTAGTTGATCACCGCCGCCCGCCCTCCCGCTCCCAGGCGCAGCGGACCTGCAGGTCGCTCTCCTGGGGGGTATGGAAGCCACGCTCGGACTCCCAGCGGAAGGTATGGCTGCCGTTCACTTCGGTCTCCAGGTGGACCACCGCGCTGGCCCAGTAGAGGCGCCTGAGCAACGCCTCGAACTGCTCGACCCACAGGCTCCACTCGTATTCGATGGCCTGGTAGCTGGCACCGAAGTGGATGATCTGGGTCTGGTAGAGCCCGGCCCCGGACTGCTCGCAGCGGCTGAACATCTCGCGTCCGAGGAACGGCCAGGCCTCGCCGCCCGGCAGGCTGTCCAGCACGCGGCGGTTGGCGGCACGACGCATGCGCCGCTCCATCGAATCGCCCGGCCAGTCGCGGATGCAGCCATAGACGATGGATTCAGACTCCACAGGGGTACTCCAGAACAGAACGGACTCGCAGAGGCAGCCTTCTAGCACAGGGCGCGAGGCCGGAAAAGCAAAAAGCCTCGCAAATGAGCGAGGCTTCTTGTGGGGTCCAACGTACTTCGGCAGGCAGGCCGGTGACTCAAGCTACTCGATCGCACCGCCTTGGGCAAGCACTATCTGCGCCGCACCGCAATGGTGCAAAGCCGCGCCCCTGCTGGCCTGCAGCCATTTCCACTCAGGCCTGGCGCTGACGCTTGGCCTGCATCTTGCCGGCCATCGCGGTCATCTCGTCATAGATCGCCTGGGGATTCTGCTGCTTGATCCTCCAGGCCATCCGCGCCTGCTCGTGGGGCAGGATCAGGAAACTGCCCTTGGCCACTTCGGCGTGGATGTAGTCGGCGATGTCGGCGGCGCTGATCGGCGAACTCTCCAGCAACTTGCCGACCTGGTGCTTCATCTCGGGGCTCGGGCCGCGGAAAGAGTCCAGCAGGTTGGTCTGGAAGAACGAAGGACAGACCACATGGACGCCGACCTCGACCAGCGCCAGCTCTACCAGCAGGCTTTCCGAAAGCGCCACCACCCCGGCCTTGGCCACGTTGTAGTTGCTCATCGCCGGGCCCTGCATCAACGCCGCCATCGAGGCGATGTTGACGATCTTGCCCTTGCTTCGCTCCAGCAACGGCAGGAAGGCCTTGCAGCCCTTGACCACGCCCATCAGGTTGATCGCGATCTGCCAGTCCCAGTCCTCCAGGGACAACTCGCCGAAGAAGCCGCCGGAGGCCACCCCGGCGTTGTTGACGATGACGTCGATGCCGCCGAACTTCTCCTCGCAGCTCTGCGCCAGCGCGGTCAGTTGACTGTAGTCGCGTACGTCGCAACGCTGGGTGAAGCCATCGCCACCCGCCTCGCGCACCAGTTTCAGGCTTTCCGCCAGGCCGGCCTCGTTGACGTCGGCCAGCGCCAGGCGCCAGCCGTCACGCGCCCAGCGCAGGGCGATTTCGCGCCCCAGCCCGGAGCCGGCACCGGTGATCATCATGCGGTTTTGCATAGGGGGTCCTGCCTTCCTGTTCGTGTGATGAAGGCCAGTGTAACCAAGGGTTTCAGCGCCCTCCGGCTAAATCAGGAAGCTGAATGCCTCGGGCAAACCCGGACATGCCGGGCCGCGCGAGGGGCTCAGGCGAGCAGCAGGACGCAGAGCTTGCCCAGGACCAGGGCGATGCCGCAGGAAACCAGCAGGTAGGAGGCGCCATCGAGACGCCGGCGGTACAACTGGGCGAAGGAACCCACGTGATGCTGCAGGACGAACATTCCCAGTGCCACCAGGATCGCCGGGATCAGGAAGACGAATTGCCAGAAGTGTTCGACCGCCAGCGTCGCTTCGCCGTCGTCCGCGAGCAGCAGGGCGCCCCCCAGCAACTGGCCCAGCAACAGCAGCCCCCCGACGCCAATACAGGCACGTCCCCAGCCGATCATCAGTCCCTCCCAGAGCGTTTCCGAGGGACCAGCATAGCCAGATGCCGCCATGCGATCTGTGCCCTGGGTCAAGCTGGGCGGCCCGCCCGGACATCCACCAGGCAATTTCATGACGCGGGTAACATCCTGCGGAAACGAGCCCCGCCCGCCGGACGGGGCCCGAGCGCCTCAGAACACGTACTGCAGGCGCATCACCAGGCCATCGCCGCTATCGTCGCCGTTGGCATTGCTGATCTTGTCGGTCTTCGCCTTGACGTAGTTGGCGGAAACCTTCACCGCCTCGTTGGCGTACCAGTTGACGCCCAGGGTATGGGTCTTGCCCTTGGCGTCGCCGACCTCGCGGGTGGCGCTGTCGACGACGATGTTGTCATCCTCGACCTTGATCGAGTCGTAGCGGTAGAACAGCTCCCAGGCGCCGATTTCCTTGTTCTCCGGCTTGATGGTGTCGAACTTGGCGCCGTCCAGCTTGTAGAGGCGCGGCTCGCCGGTGAGGGTGTAGGCCAGTTGCGCGTAATAGCCGGAGGCCTTGAGATCCTCGCGGTCGCGCTCGGCCTTGACCGTGCGCCGCAGGTACTCGGCCTGGGCCGAGAAGGCACCCAGCGCCCAGGCGCCTTCCAGGCCCCAGACCGAGTCGTCCTTCCACAGCCCCTCGACTGCCGAACTGCCGCCGAACAGACCGCGGTTGCCATTGCTGCCGGCATCGTTGCCGCCATTGGTGGAGACGCCGCGCATGCCCATGCGCGGGCGGATCCGGGTATCCACCGCGCTGTCCTCCAGGTCGCGATAGGCGTATTGCAGGCCCAGGTGCACCACGTTGCCCGGCTCGTGCAGCGGCGCGAACACGCCGCGCAGGTTGTAGCGCTTGACGCTGTCGCCGTCGGTATCGTTGTTGTTCTCGCTGAACACGCTGCCCGAGAGGAAAGCCATGCCGCCCACCACCGAGCTGGCCTGGATACCGGTACCGACGTTGTCGTTGACCCAGTCGGCGATGTCGTAGGTGAGGTTGCGCTCCAGCGCGGTGACCCATTTGGAGCTGGTGGCCTTTTCCAGGCCGAAGTCGGTGTAGAAGCGGCCGAACTTCAGGTTGACCGGGTTGAAGCCGGTATAGGTGACCGAAGCTTCGTCAAAGTAGCCGGCGCTGTCGTTGCCGACGTTGCGCGACAGGTCGTAGTTGATCTGGTACTTCCAGTCCCGGTAGACGGTGCCGCCGAACTCCAGGTAGGCGCGGCGGAAGTAGGCGGCATCGGCGGTATTGCCGTTGTTCGTGTAGTAGCCGTCGAAGCGGCCGTAGTCGGCCTGCAGGCGGCCGCCGAGCTTGAAGCTGAATTCCTTGTCGGTGGTGGCGACTTCGAGGCCGCCCTTGGTCTTGATCACGATGTCGGCACCGTCGGTGGTCACGGTCCCGGCCAGGCTCTGCGCGGAAATCGCCAGGCCCAGCAAACTCCAGGCAACACTGCTCCCCACCCCTTTGCACGAGTGTCTGCGAATCATCAGGTAAGTCCCCTGTTCGGATTTCGAATGGTCTTGAGCAGCGCGGAAACGGCCGGTTCTGTCGCCGGCCGGCGCTGCTGGAGGGGGATCATCTGGATGGGTTGTGACAGCGAGACTGCAAAGCGCGAAAGCTTTTGTGACAGGCAGCCGGATAGCGCCTGGATGAGGCCGTCGGATAAGGGCGCAGGCCTAGAGGCATCAGGTCCGGGCGACAGATGTAACAGTTTATTTCATATATTGCGGCAACCTTGCGAAGATTGCATGACTGCAATGAAAATCAAGAGTTTCTGCCGATAACCGTCTGGCTTTCGGATATTCCTGCCAGTACCTGCGGGTGGACCTGTAACGAAAGAAAGACCCGGTTGCAGGCTGCCAACATCGCCACAACCGGGTAAGGAAGCGATTAAAAAGACCTCGCCGGAGCGAGGCCGAAAACAGGAGCAGATCGTTGTCGCTTCTTAGAACACGTACTGCAAACGGGTCACGAAGCCGTCGCCGTCATCGTCGCCATTGTTGTTGGTGATCTTGTCGGTCTTCGCCTTGACGTAGGCCGCGCTGATCTTCACCGCATCGTTGACGTACCAGTTCACGCCCAGGTTGTGGGCCTTGGCCTTGGTGTCGCCGACTTCGCGAGTGGCGGTATCGGCGACCACGTTGTCGTCTTCCACCTTGATGTTGTCGTAGCGGTAGAACACTTCCCAGGCGCCGATTTCCTTGTTTTCCGGCTTGACGGAGTCGAACTTGGCACCTTCCAGCTTGTACTGGCGGGACTCGCCGGTCAGGGTGTAGGCCAGTTGCGCGTAGTAACCCTTGGCCTTGATGTCCTTGTAGGCGTTGTCATCGGCCTTCAGCTTGCGTGCCAGGTATTCGGCCTGGGCCGAGAACGGGCCCATCGCCCAGGCGCCTTCCAGGCCCCAGACGCTGTCGTCCTTGTAGGAACCGGCCGGCGAGTTGGAGACGCCGCCGAAGGTCGCGCGGTTGCCGTTGTCACCGGCGTCGTTGCCGCCGCTGGTGGCGATGCCGCGCATGCCCAGGCGCGGACGGATGCGCGAGTCGAAGGCGGTGTCGTCGAGGTCGCGGTAGGCATAGTTCACGCCGACATGCAGAACATTGCCGGCTTCGTGCATCGGCGCGAACACGCCGCGGAAGTTGAACTGCTTGACGCTGTCGCCGTCGCTGTCGTCGGCGTCCTTGGCGGATACGCCGGCGGACAGGTAGGCCATGTCGGCGAGGGTCGAGTTGACCTGGGCGCCCATGCCGTCCTGGTGGGTGTTGATCCAGTCGGCCAGTTCGTAGGCGGCGTTACGCTCGGGAGCGGTCACCCACTTGGAGCTGGTGGCCTTTTCCAGGCCGAAGTCGGGGTCGAAGCGACCGAACTTCAGGTTGACCGGGTTGAAGCCGGTGTAGGTGACCGAAGCTTCGTCGAAATAGCCGTTGTCGGAGCTGCCGGTGTTGTGCGACAGGTCGAAGTTGATCTGGTATTTCCAGTCCTTGTATGCGGTGCCGCCGAGTTCGATGAAGGCGCGGCGGAAGTAGGCGGCGTCGGCGGTGTTGCCATTCTTGGTATAGAAACCGTCGAAACGGCTGTAGTCGGCCTGCAGGCGACCGCCCAGCTTGAAGCTGAATTCCTTGTCGGTGGTGGCGACTTCGAGGCCGCCCTTGGTCTTGATCACGATATCGGCGCCGTCGGTGGTCACGGTGCCGGCGAACGCCTGGGCAGATACGGCCAGAGCCAGAGCGCTGGCAACGAAGCCGAGCGAGTGCTTACGGATCATCGAAGATTTCCCCTTAATGGTGTGTGCATTGGCAACACGCGAGTGCCTGGCTACAGCGCGCCCCTTGTTCCGCGCTGGCCGTAAGGCGGCCCCTTTGTGTTGGGGGGAATCTTGGCGATGGCAGATTGCAGCCAAATTGCATGGAGATAAATGTTTCATTACAGAGGAACTTTTTATCTCCAATGCGAATAACGCGAAAAGCCCTCTACTACGGGCCTTTCGGGTTATTCGATATGGGTAGAAATCTCAGCGCAATTTTTGAGCAATCCAGAAGTCAGCAGAAAGCCACTTGCCGGCGCCGCCGAAGAACAGCGCGAGCAACATCACCAGGTAGGTCGCGGCGAACTCGATGCCGTTGTTGACGATGGCGAAGCTTCCGCTCGACGTCAGCCAGTCGTAGTTGCCGTATTCGCGCAGGATTTCCCGGGCCCGCGCCAGCTTCTCGCCGGCCTCCAGCACCTGGGCGTTGGCGAACGGCGCGGACGGATCGGCGATCGCCTGCCAGCCGTTCGGCCAGTGCACGGCGAAGATCGCTACCAGCATGGTCACCATCAGCGGCAGGCTGATCCAGCGCACGGCCAGGCCGCACAACAGCAGCACGGCGCCACCGGCCTCGCTCAGCGCGGCGAGCCAGGCCAGCAGTTCGGGAAACGGCAGGCCGAGTCCCCAGTCGGGATTGCCGAACCACTCGATGGTGGCCGGCATGTCCGCCAGCTTCTGGCAGCCGGCCATCCAGAACACCGGCGCCAGGTACAGGCGTAGCGCCAGCGGGGCGAGGAAATCCGCTCGACGGGTGACGTCGAGGGCATGCTGTAAACGCAGGAAGACAGTCTTCATCATCACTCCAGAGCGCCCTCGCCCATGAGGATGCCCTGGGCGTGCCAGTCCTCCAGCAAGGCGAAGGCATTTTCGAAATACTCCACGTCGGCGCTCAGGCCGCAGCTTCCGGCCAACTCGCGCAACAACGGCAGCAGCGCCACCGGCGCCTCGCCCTCCTCGCTCAGGCGCTGCGCGAGGCGATAGGCGAATGGCGACAGGTGCAGGAAGCGCACCCGCTCCGCCGGATCGCGCCAGACCAGCAGGCAGGTCGGCTCGGCCGGCGGCTCCATCGGCCGATGGCTCGGCCCCAGGCGATGGACCGGCCAGCGATAGGCCAGCGGCCAGGCCAGTGGCGACCACGACCAGGCCTGCGGCAGCGTCTCGACAGGCGCCTCGGCCAGCGACAGGGCCAGCTCGACCCACTCGTAGTGAGCCAGCTCCAGCAGGAAGGGCGGATCGCCCTCCTCCGCGCGGTAGCCGTCCTGCAGCCAGCCGATGAACTCCTCGCCCAATTGGCTGAAGTACGGTGTGCGGCAGCGATGCTCGCGCATGAAGGCACGCACCAGGCGATGCCAGCGCGGCTCGTCGAACAACTGGCGCAGGACCGGGAAACCGCTACTGATGAAACCGTCCAGGTTGTTGAAGAACAGTTCCTCGTAGATCGCCATCCGCTCCGTCGCGATGCCGGGCGGCAAGGCCTGCTGCGGATCGCGGATACGTGCGGCGAAACGCCGTTGCAAGGTCGTGTGGTTCATGTGCCGTACCCCAGGCTGCGCAGTTGCGCTTCACCGCTGCGCCGCTGCAGCTCGCGGATGCGATCGGTTTCGGCATACAGCTCGCTCAGTGGCGGGAGGTTGAAATCGCGCTCCAGCAGCGTCGGGCGTTCGCCATGGCAGGCATAGGCATGTGCCAGCAGTTCCCAGACCGGATCGCAGACCGGCGCGCCATGGGTGTCGATCTTCAGGCTGGCGCCCTGTTCGTCGTGCCCGGCCATGTGCAGGTAGGCGATCCTCCGGCTGGGCATCGCGGCGATGTAGGCGTGTGCGTCGAAACCGAAGTTGCAGGCGTTGACGTAGACGTTGTTGACGTCCAGCAGCAATTGGCAATCGGCTTCCTCCAGTACCGCGCGGACGAAATCGACCTCTTCCAGCTCGCCCGGCAAGCGCGCATACGCCGAGACGTTCTCGACGATCAACGGCCGCTCGAGGACGTCCTGTACCACCCGGACCCGTTCGGCGACCCGGCGCACCGATTCGTCGCTGAACGGTAGCGGCATCAGGTCGTAGAGCTGGCCGTCGTCGGCGCAGGCCGACAGGTGCTCGCTGTAGGCACGGATGTCATGCTGCTCGATGAAACCCTTGATCGCGCGCAGCAACGACATGTCCAGCGGGGCGTAGCCACCGAGGTTGAGAGACAGACCATGGCAGAGGAACGGCAGGCGCTCGGTCAGCTCGCGGAACTGGCGGCCGAGACGGCCGCCGATGCCGATCCAGTTCTCCGGAGCGACCTCGAGGAAGTCGACCCGGACCCCATCGCCGGCGCCGAGCGGCTCCAGCAGCGCGCGACGCAGGCCTAGCCCGGCGCCGCTGACGAATTCCCGTTGCATGGTCCGTCTCCTCAGGCCTTACGACTTCTTCTTGTCGGCGCCGCAGTTGCCTTCGCCGGCCTTCTTCTCGCCACCGCAGGAACCTTCCTTGGCCTTGCGATCCGCACCGCAGCTGCCTTCATGACCGGCCTTGGAGGCTTCGCGCTTGCCCTTGTCGGCACCGCACTTGGCCTCGCCGCAGGAACCTTCCTTGGCTTTCTCGGCGGCAGCCACGCTGTAGCCGCTGCTCAGCTCCTGCACGGCGAAGGGATTCTGCGCGGCATGCGCGCCGACACTGGCTACGCCGAGCAGAGCAGCGCCGACGACGGAGGAAGCGAGGGAAATCTTTTTCATGGGTAACTCCTGAAGTTGGTAGCGGGCGCCGGTATGGCGTCCTCGCTCCAATGGACGGAGCACCCCTGGCGGCGTTACAGCGGAGTCGAAAAAAATTTCCCGTCCCTTTGCCTGAACTCAGGGATTGCCCCTGCTGGAGAAATATCGGTCGGCGATATTCGCCAGGTCCCAGGCGTTCTCCTCAACTTCGGATGCTCGCCCAGCGAAACGGATTGCCGCCCCTCCGTAGGGTGCATATCGCGCAGCGATATCCGCCAAGCCCAGCCACACTCCTCGACCTCGTCACGCGGAAGGGAGAGCCACCCATGCCAGGCCGGGTTCGGTTCGCCCACGCCGGATAGCGGAAACGAAAAAGCCGCCGCCCACGAATCGCGGGCGGCGGCTTGGTGTCGAGGATACCCCGGCTCAGCGCCGCGCGGCGTCCTTGCGCAATTCGGAGAGATGCGCGGCCAGACGGTCGAGTTCCGGCCCCTGCCCCTCCGGCAGATGGCGCACGGTCGCCTGGGTCAGGCGCATCTGGCGGATGAAGCGCCGGCAATGCCGGCACATGAGCAGGTGGCTGCGCACCGCCAGTTGTCCGCGGAAGTCCAGTTGCCCATCGAGAAAGTCGCTGGACCGGGCGACCAGTTCCTTGCAACTCAGCATTGGCCGGTCTCCTCGAAATGCTCCAGGGTGGCGAAGACCTTCAGGCGGGCGCGATGCAGCAGCACCCGGACATTGGAAAGCGTGATATCCAGGAGATCACGGATTTCCTCCAGCTCCAAGCCCTGGCGTTCGCGCAGGGTCAGCACGCTGCGCTGCAGCTCGGACAGACCGTTGAGGGTCTTGTCCAGGCAATCGCGCAGTTCGCCCTCGGCGAGCAGGGCTTCCGGCGAATCCTCGTGCCAGGCGTGCGGCGGCTGGCTCCAGTGACCGTCGGCGGCAAAGCGCTGGTCATCCACCGTACCATGGGGCCCCGGCAGGTCGTCGAGGAAAACTTCCCGGCGAACCTGGCGCAAGCGGCTCTTGGCGGTATTGGCGGTAATGGTCAGCAGCCAGGTCTTCAGGCTCGAACGCCCCTGGAACCCGTCCAGCCCGCGAACCGCCGCGAGCCAGGCGTCCTGCACCACTTCCTCGGTATGCGATCTGCCGATGATCGCCCAGGCCACGGCCCGCATGGCGCCCTGGTAGGCGCCAACCAGCTCGCGGAAGGCTCGCTGCTCGCCGGCCAGCAGGCGCGGCAGCAGCTCGGCGTCGGTAGGCGCCGCCACGATCAGTGTTTACGCAGGATCACGCTACCGATCGAGTAACCGGCGCCGAACGAGCTGAGCACCCCGATGGCGCCGCTGGGCAGGTCGTCCTGGTGCTTGTGCAGGGCGATCACCGAGCCGGCGGAACTGGTATTCGCGTAGCTGTCGAGGATCACCGGCGCCTCGTGCGCCTCGGCGTCGCGGCCGAGCAGCTTGCGGGTGATCAGCAGGTTCATGTTCAGGTTGGCCTGGTGCAGCCAGAAGCGCTTGACCTCGGCGACCTGGATTTCATTGGCCGCCAGGTGCTCGCCGATCAGCTCGGCGACCATCGGGCAGACATCCTTGAACACCTTGCGGCCTTCCTGGACGAACAGCTTGTCGCGCTTGCCGATACCGCTCTCGTCGGCGCGGTTGAGGAAGCCGAAGTTGTTGCGGATGTTGTTGGAGAACTGGGTCAGCAGCCTGGTGCTGACGATGTCGAACTGGTGCTTCGACACGGCCAGGTCGGCGCGCTCGACGATCACCGCGGTGCAGGCGTCGCCGAAGATGAAGTGGCTGTCGCGGTCGCGGAAGTTCAGGTGGCCGGTGCAGATCTCCGGGTTGACCATCAGGATCGCCCGCGCCTGGCCGGTCTGGATCGCGGTGGTGGCGGCCTGGATACCGAAGGTGGCCGAGGAGCAGGCCACGTTCATGTCGTAGCCGTAGCCCTGGATGCCCAGCGCGGCCTGCACCTCCACCGCGATCGCCGGGTAGGCGCGCTGCAGGTTGGAGCAGGCGACGATCACCCCGTCGATGTCGGCGGCGCTGCGGCCGGCACGCTGCAGCGCCTCCCTGGCGGCGGCCGCGGCCATCTCGCAGAGGATCGACCACTCGTCGTTGCTGCGCTCGGGAAGGTACGGAACCATGCGCTGCGGGTCGAGGATGCCTTCCTTGTTCATCACGAAGCGGCTCTTGATGCCGGACGCCTTCTCGATGAACGCCGAGCTGGACTCGGCCAGCGCCTCCAGTTCGCCCTTGGCGATGGCCTCGGCGTGCTGGTCGTTGTACTGGCGCACGAAGGTATTGAAGCTCTCCACCAGCTCATCGTTGGAGATGCTGTAGGGCGGAGTATAAAGACCGGTTCCGCTGATGACGGCTTTATGCACAGTTGTTCCTCTTCTCTCGCTGGGCCGCCGTCGAACGGGGCCGATTAGGCATAGCGGTGCCCGCCTGGGGCCGGCACCGGAAACGGGTTCGCTCGCGGCGATGCCGGGCGCTCTACGAAAAGACGTTGGCGACGCGCTTTCGTACAGGGCCCGGGCAAGGTCGGCCATTGCGCAGTGTGCCACCGCCTCGCTTCGGCAAGCGCGCGCACCGCTCAGTGGTATCGAAGGCGCCAAGGATATTCCAGAGTGCGCGCCGGGCACAGCCGATAGGCGCACGATCGGTTTATTTTCCCCGTTTTCGCCACCGATATCCGTATCGAACTGTAAAGACGACGCAACCAGGCCGGCTTCCGGTCACAGCAGGCTGGCACCTTCCCACCCCAACCATCGATTGAATTTGCCAACCCGCCCCATAGGCAATGCTCAACAGCCCACCTCGGCAAGGCCGCCTATCATTCGGCAAACCCGGTATTCACAAGGAAGCAGCCCCATGACCGATAGCCCTCGCCCAGAACTGGATATGGAAACCCAGGAGTTCGTCCACCAGTTGTTCGACCTGGCCCGCCAGGGCAACAGCCAGCGCCTCGAGCAACTGCTGCAACAGGGCCTGCCGCCGAACCTGCGCAACCACAAGGGCGATAGCCTGCTGATGCTGGCCAGCTACCATGGCCACGCCGACACGGTACGCCTGCTGCTGGCCTACAAGGCCGACCCGGACCTGCGCAACCTGGCCGGGCAGACACCGCTGGCCGGCGCTGCGTTCAAGGGCGACCTGGCGATGGTCGAACTGCTCCTCGCCGGCGGCGCCGACGTCGAGGGCGCCTCGGCCGACGGCAAGACCGCACTGATGATGGCGGCCATGTTCAACCAGGCCGAGGTCGCCGCCAGCCTGCTGGCCCACGGCGCCCGTCGTGACGCCCAGGACGCCGCCGGGCTGACGCCGCTGGCGGCAGCGCGGATGATGAATGCCGAGGCCACGGTCGCGCTGCTCAGCCGGCCCCACTGAGCCTCAATCCGCCAGCACCTCGGCCAGGCTGACGACCTGGCCGAAATGATGCTTCCACAGGCGCACACCCAGCTCCCCCGAGCGATCCAGCGAGGAGCCGAACACCAGGTCGCCGACCAGGGTCGGTTGCAGGCCGGCGTCGAACAGGGCGAAGCCGGCGGCGAGCACGCAGGTGTCGGCCTGGATGCCGCATACCAGCACCCGTTCCGCTCGCAGCGCACGCAGATGGTCGACGAGTTCCGCCGTCGGCAGGTAGCCATGCTTGACGAAGACCCGGTCGGCCGCCACCAGGCAGGCATCGTCGAGCGGGGGTCGCCAGCCGAGCTGGCGCTGGAACGGCGTACGGGATTCGTCATGGCGCTCGACGCTGGCCACCGAGGGCATCCGCCCGAGCAGTTGGCCGATGCCTTCCAGCAGCCAGTCCGGCGGGGCGAAACAGGGTTGCACGTCGACGATCAGCAGGGCCTGGCGCATCGGTAGTCGGCTCCGGAAGAACAGGCCAGGCATTCTAGCCCACTCCGCCCCGTCGCTCCGCGCTCCAGCGAAACTGGGCTAGCCTGAGGGAACCTTTCGACGGAGAGCCTTCATGCGCCCGATGTACGCCGTAGCGATCCTTTTCCTCCTGGCCGGCTGTTCCTCGGTTCCCGCCGAGAAGACCCGGGCGATCCCCGCCGAACGCCTGCTCGGCTACCAGCAACCGGTGAGCGGTGGCGGCCGGCTGGAAGTCCACCGCGACTATGGCTACCTGGGCGGCGGCTGCTACGTGGCGTTCCTTATCGACCGCCAGGTCGCCGCGCGCATCGGCGTCGGCGAGGAAGCCAGCTTCCAGGTGCCGGCGGGCGAGCATGTGGTCGGTATCGGCATCGATACCCAGGACGACACTCTCTGCGGCAAGGGCCTGCTGAACCGCGAGCTGAGAACCCGGATCGCCGCGGACGGCAACACGCGCTTCCGTATCGTCAGCGAGGCCAGCAGCGGGTTCGACATCCGCACCGAATGATCCGGGGCGACAGGTCGGCCGCGTTCGCCGGTCGAGGTTCAAAGCGATTCCATCAAGTCCTTGCCGCGCTGCAGCCAGCCCGGCGCCGAGCCGGGGTCCGGCGGTTGCGCCTGCTCCGTACCCATGTCCTGCAAGGCCTGCTTCGCCTCGGCGAGCCAGGCCGGCGTCGCCGCCGCGGGCGCCTGGGTGAGTTCGGCCTTGGCCACCAGCCCGGCCAGGCTGCCCAGGTCGCGCGCCTTGAGCGCCTCCACGGTCTGCTGAGCCAGCAGCACCTGCTGCAATGCGGGCGATTGCACCGCCGCGACCGCCAGCGGCGGCGGTGGCGGCAACTGGCCGATCTGCTCGACCTTGTCGCCAGGCTCGCGGGTGAAGGCCCGCAGGTTGTCCAGCGCCGCCCCGCCGACCATCGGCAAGGCGATCCCGGTCAGCGGGTCGAAGGCGCTGATCTCCGGCAGGCCGACCTTGCCGCTCAGCAGCGGACGCGCCAGCGATGGCAGGAACAGCCCGAGCAGCATCCGCGGATCGCGACGCTTGACGCTGAGGCCGACGCTGGCCAGCATCACCCCTACGCCTACCACCCGCCCGGCGGTGGCCAGTACCGAGAGCCGCTTGTTCGACTCGTTGTCGAAATGCACCAGGCGATAGCGGAAGTAGTCGGTGAAGGGTTCTCGCGGGCCTATCGCCGAAGTGTTCATGAACCAGGCGCGGGAGTCGTGCACCTGTTCATCGAACAGCGCCACCAGCTTTTCCTGGCCCGGCGCCACCCGGTCGGGAGCGCTGAACAACTGGTGGTAGCGCGCGCTGCCGTCGCGGTGGATCTGGCTGTATTCCTCGGCTTCGTCTTCCTCGTTGATCAGGAATACGGTGCCGCCGAGCAGCAGGTCGATCACTCCGCCCACCGTCATGCCGTCGTCGAGCACGCCCCAGTCGCCCTTGTAGTCATGGGCGAACTCGGCGGCGGCGCCGAGTAGTTGGCGCTGGTCCAGCGGCGGATCGAACTGCTTCTCCACCCGCAGGTCGCGCAGTTTGTCCTCGCCGCCGATCAGCGCCACGTTGCGATCCCACTCCGCCTGTTCGGCGGCGCTCATCGGCGGGACCGGCTCGCCCTGCTGGGCGGCCGCGTACTCCCGGCTACGCCGCTTGTGCAGGGCCTCCCAGGCCTTCTGCTGGGCTTCCGGCATGTCCGGCGGGACATTGGCGAAGAACGCCTTGTTGCGCAGCCCGCCGGCATAGCGGTCGATGCGCCAGGCGGTGATCAACGCGGTCTCGCGACGGATCACCTCTTCCAGGGGGCCGGCCTTGGCCTGGGCCTGCCAGGCGTTGAAACGGGTGGCGAGTTCTTCGGAGACGCTGAACTCCGCTTCAATCTTGGGCACCATTACCCGCCACTCTTCATGAAAGTCTGGATGGACGGCAGGTGCTGGAACTTGCAAAGGAGCACCTGCCTCGAAAGCCTCCGCATACATATGCTGCAACGCTATCTGGGATAGTAGAAATTCCGAACCTCCCACAGCTTTCCCCTGGTTGCCGACGCCATAACCGCCACCAACATCCGAGTGAACACCAGGATAAGCATATTCCACCGTCCACTTCCGGTAGCAGGAGGGCCCCATCCGACGTCCGTTGGCATCCATGTCACGACGGCGGATCGAATCGAGTGGAAAACTGGCACGCTGCTCATGACAGGAAACCAGATGCACGCAACGTTTCAGAAAAGAACAGTCTTCCGGCAGGATGGTCGGCAGGCACTGGGAGAGGGCCTCATCGGGCAGGCGCATGGTGTCATCGGCCCAATCCATATGCCCGGCAGCGAACGGCGCACTATCCGCCAGCCCAACTGCCGCCACGGTATCGAAAAGGCCGAGGAACTCGATCGAGATCGGCAGACCGGCAAAGCGATATTCCACCCGACCATCGGCATCGCTGACCCGGGTTAGCTCCTGCAGCCAGTTGGCAAAGGCTCGTGCTTCTGCCGCCCCACGGGAGAATCCGTAGACATACAAGCGCATGGCCAGGATATGCGGTTTCTGTCCAGAGTTCTGACGCTGTCGAAGCTTTTCTTCCAGTTCCTTGAGTTTTGGCTCCAAGGCAGTTCGGCGTTTTTTCTCGCCGTTTTCCAATAAACCACCAGTGAGCGTACTGACGGTCCAGTTAGTGGACATTTCTTCTACTAGGCCCTGAACCTCATTTAGTTTAAGCCTACTTTTTAATAAAGTATAGAAAAGAGCATCAACTAACTGAACCAGCCCCCAGTTTATTCGATTTTCGCCTCCCTCAGCACCAATTAATCCCATGTTTGAAGGCGTAAATTCTTTAATATCCGGAAACACCGTACCCACACCTGGGCAATAGTACTTAAAAATCCCCCTACTGTTTATATCATCGCCGCTCCCAATACTTGCATGAATTAGCCTAGAGACATTACTGCAAGATGGAGAAACCGATGAACCATCAGCCTTATCGTTATTATTAGTCCCATCAAAACCAAGTGTAATATGGATAGCTTTACAGCAAGGCGCACCACCGACTACGTCACCTTCAGAAAGCCTTTTTTGCTCTTGCGCCCTTGAAAAAACCCGTTCATCGCTCTGCTGCTTTAATATATTTTCTGATAATTTTTTAGAATCATAAATCAGGCGCCCTGCCACAGGATGGGCGGGTGCTATATGAAATCCAAAATTAGGCATCTTCCCACCTGCCTTCAGTTAGCCGGACATATCGTTGACTTTCTCATCTCGAAATAGGCCTTATCAGGATATTTTGGATGATTTGGCCCATAACAAGTCGTAGAAACAGCCACCTCGTCACACGGCAAGAAGTGCACCTGCAGCAAGCACACCTTTTCATCATACCTAGGCACATTCACAGTCGCCTTGTGACGGGTGTAACTTGAGGCATGCCTCAAATAATCACTCTCATCCAACCGCCCATATTTATCTCGTTTTATAACGGCACGGGGATTTGGATCCTTCTCCCATTCCACAATAACTTTCAAATTTGGATTCCATCTCTTTGGAATTACCCCACAACAAACTTGACTACCATCTCCCTGATAAGGACCTAAGTTCGGTCCGCCAGCACCATTCACCGTGAATTCGTTAATCGCCGCCGGAGTATGGTTGTAACCCATGATAGGTGCAGACAGCACTTCAGGCCCAGCCTGGCATGCCACCAGCCCAAAGAAGGTGCTGAGAAAAACCACCAGCCCAATGGAATTTTTATTTCCCACACAGATCAAGCTCATCAACTTCTGCATGACATACCCCTCATATCAAAGCAACCTTTATTCGGATATTCAGGATGAAACGGCGTATAACAGGCAGCTGAAGTAGCAACCTTATCACATGGAAGAAAGTGTATTTTTAGCGAACAAACCTCCTTACTATCACAAGGAGGTATATCGACGGCTTCCTTATGACGAACATACAAGAGCCCATGCTCTCTCATACGTTTTCTCCAGCCATCTGAAAATATCTTTCCGGCCAGTCTTTATAAGCCCCTGGCTCAGGAACCACCTCCCACTCTACGGTTGCCTTCAAGCCCGACTTCCAAACTCTAGGAACGACACCACAACATACCTGCCCTGCTCCCCCTGAAATGGACCAAGGTTTAATCCGCCAGCACCATTTACACTGAATCTGTTAATAGCCGCCGAAGTATGGTTGTATCCTCCGATAGGAGTAGACACCATATCAGGGCCTGCCTGGCACGCTTGTAAAAACAAAAAACCTATCAGTAAAGCAATCAGCCAATCAGGTGTCCTTAACCCCTTTGCATTCAAGAGCTTTTGCATGAAGGCTCTCTCTTCTGAAAATACTTTCTATCTGGGTACTCTGGATGCCCCTGGCTGTAATAGGTTGTTGAGACCGCGACCTGGTCACACGGGAGGAAATGCACCTGCAACAGGCATATTTTTTCACTATATCTAGGTATATCCACGATCATCTTGTGTCGGGTGTAGCTTGAGGCATGTCTCAAGTAATCATCTTTATCCAGCCGTCCATATTTATCTCGCCTTATAGCGGCGTGCGGTTTGGGATCTTTCTCCCATTCCACGACAGCTTTCAAATTTGGATTCCACTTCTTTGGAATCACTCCGCAACAAACCTGGCTACCATCCCCCTGATAAGGGCCTAAACGCGGTCCACCCGCCCCATTCACCGAAAACCAATTGATCGCCGCGGACGTATGGTTGTAACCCATCACCGGCGCCGCCAGCATGTCCGGCCCGCTCTGGCAGCTCGCGGCCAGCAGGGGCCCCGGAAGCAGGGCGGGAAGGCCGATGCCGCGCCCGTTCATGCGCGACTCGTTCCCGCCGGGGAAAAGCCGGGGCCGGGGGTCTGTTCGCGTAGCCATTGGGCGACGAAGGCATCGCGCTGGTCGAAGTCCTGCAAGCCCTGGCGGTCGGCGGCCAGGTGCGCCTGGACCAGATGCTGGAGCAGGCTTTCCTGGCTGCCCAGGCCATGCTCGCGGGGCAGCACGAAGTATTCGCGGCGGTAGGCTTCGGCCTCGCTCCAGGCGCGCAAGGCAGCGACCTGGTGCGCTTCCAGGCGGAGGGCCGCTTGCAGCGGCGGCGTCTCGTGGGCCTGGTAATGACCGGCCAGCGCCCTCGGCCGGCCGTCGCGGTCCAGCCAGTGCCAGCTGGAAACCGGGGCATGCAGGTAACGGCTCTGCCGGGGATCGAGCATGTCGCTGACGGCCATGAACAGGCCCGGCTCGTAGAAACGCAGTACGCCGCTGGAACGACCCTGGTTCCACTCGGCCTGGGTGCAGCTGCGCAGGTGCTCGCCCAGGCGCGGCAACGGCCAGGGGCTGAACAGGAGCATCAGGTGGCGGCGGCAGTCGATGCGTTCGAGCAGTTCGTCCAGCCAGGCCGCGTGGCCGTCTTCCAGGCGCAGCAGCAGCGGGCCCTCGTCGGCCAGGGCGGCCTCCGGGGTTTGCTCCAGCAATTTGAACAGCGCCGGAGGATCGCTTTGCCGCGCATGCTCGGCGAGCAAGGGATAGTCGTCCAGCCCGGTGGCATCGACCAATACATCGATGTGGGTCTGCAAGCCGCGATCGCGGGAGCGCTGCCACAGCTCACGGGCCCAATGGCGGGGGTTCGGCGTCATCGCGGTTCCTCAGCGCTCGGCGAGCGCCTGGCCTCTTTTCTTCGCCTGTAGCAGGCACTCTTCGCAGACCGGTTGCCGCGGCGGCAGGTTGGCCGCGACCGCCTCGGGTGGCGCGCCGGAGCTGTCCTGGTCGGCCATGCCCGGCACCCGCGGCATCTTGATCGCGATCCCCGAGCCGCTTCCCGGCGCGCCGCCTGCATTGATCCGTGCCAGCGGGCCGCTGATGGCGATGCCGCTTGCGTCGAGCCGGATGAAGCTGCCGCCGGCCTTCACCGTCAGTTCGCTGTCAGCCTCGATCACCATCTTCTGCCCGGCCTTCAGGTGGATCTCGCGCCCGGCCCTGGCCAGGTAGGCACGACCGAGCTTCACGTGCTGGCTGTCGCCGACCGTCAGGTGGTCATCGGCCTTCAGCTCGACCTTGCGCTCTCCGTGCACGGTGTGATGCTCCTCGGCCTTGAACTCGCTGTAGCTGTTCGCCTCCACGGTGTCGTGGCGTTCGTGGCCGACGCGGATCTTCTGGTCATGCTCGATGTTCTCCTCCCAGTCGCGCTGGGCATGGACGAAGATCTGTTCCTGGCCCTTGCGATCCTCGATGCGCAGCTCGTTGTAGCCACCGCCGCCAGGGCTGCTGAGGCTCTTGAAGACGCTGCGGGTCTGGTTCGCCGGCAACTCGTAGGGCACCGGGTGGGCGGCGTGGTAGACGCAGCCGCTGACCAGCGGCTGGTCGGGATCGCCTTCGAGGAAGTCCACCAGCACTTCCATGCCGACCCGCGGAATGACGATGCCGCCATAGCCGTTGCCGGCCCAACCGCTGGCTACGCGCAGCCAGCAACTGCTCTTGTCGTCGCCCTGGCCCTCGCGGTCCCAGTGGAACTGCACCCTGACCCGGCCGTAGCGGTCGCAGTGGATTTCCTCGCCTGGCGGGCCGGTCACCACCGCGGTCTGGCTGCCCAGCACGCGCGGCTTCGGGTGCTCCAGCGGCGGGCGGAAGAACACCTCCCAGGGCGTCGCGAGGAAGCGGTTGCGGTAGCCCTGCTGGAAGTCGTCCGTGCTGGCCGACGTGTCGGAGGTAACGTTCTCTTCCAGCACCTGCGGCTGCTTGCCTTCGTGGAAGACTTCGCTGAGCAGCCACAGGTCGTTCCACTCCGCGCGCGGGTGCTCGGCGATCTCCAGGAAGTGCCCGCTGACCAGCAGCGGCTGGTCGCTGACCCCTTCGCCCAGGCGCCGGTCGGCGCGGTGGCGCTCCAGGGCGCGCTGGCTGAGCAGCTTGCCGCGCTGGCGATCGACGAAGCGACCGGGGTAGTCGTAGTCCTCCAGGTCCGGCTCGGCCGGGGCGTCGGCAGCGGGGCGGTTGCCGGCCTCCAGCAGCAGCCGCGGCTTCTCGAAGTCGTAGTCGCGGCGGGTGGTGCGCGTGGTGCGGCTGGCCAGGCGCAGGCTGAAGCGCTTGATCACCGGTTCGTCGGCGACCAGCCCGCTGTCGTGCACGTAGGCGGTGGGACGGCCCAGGCGAGGGAACACCGTCTGGTCGTCGCCGAACACCAGCAGGTGCGCCTCGGCGCTGTGCCGGAAATGGAAATGGATGCCCTCTTCGGCACAGAGGCGCTGGACGAAATGCAGGTCGCTTTCGTCGTACTGCACGCAGTATTCGCGCTCGGGATACCGGGTGCCGAGCTGGAAGCGGTAGGCGTCGGCGAGGATGCCGTGCTCCTCGAGGATCAGGGCGACGATCTGCGGCACCGTGAGGTGCTGGAAGATCCGCTGGTTGTTGCGCTGGGCGAGGTAGGCCAGGTGCGGGACGAGGGTGAGGCGATAGCGGGTCAGGCGCTTGCCGGCATCGCCCTGGGCAGCGCCGTAGACCAGGCCGTGGACACCCTGGCCCTGCGGGGTGAAGGCGAGGAAGGCGGGCCGGTGGAGGAACGTTTCGAGGTCGAGGCCGGCGCGCTCTCCGACCAGTTCGAGTTCGAAACGGTAGGGGCGACTGATGCCTTCGTGGCCGTTGAAGGCGAGGACCTGCAGGTCGTGGCGGAGGCCGTCGAGGGTGAGGCTGAAGTGGGTCTGGTTGGCCGGGTTGAACATCCGCTGTCCCCTGTTGCTCGAAAAACCTGCACGGCTGGCGTCCCTGTTCGTCGTGGTCGCTCCGAAGAGCGGGATGTCGCGGATGCTACGTCAAAAAAACTGTGCAAATTGTTGCGCACATCGCCGGAAAACCGCGGCGCGCCTGACCCTCGACAGTATGTAACAAAATATTTCAGAAAAATCCGACGAGCGAAGGACCGCCCCCGAACCGGGCCGGCCCATGCGCAATCAGCCTTGCAGACGCTGCGCCAAACGCTCCTGAAGTTGTGCGAGCACTTCCGGGTCGCCCTGCTTCGCCGCATGGATGCCGAGATTCTCGCCGCTGAAGCGCGGGATGACGTGGAAATGGATGTGGAAGACCGTCTGCCCGGCGGGGGCGCCGTTGAACTGGGCGACCTGCACGCCGTCCGGCTGCACCTCCTCGACCAGGGCGCGGGTCAGGCGCTGGACCACGGCCATGACCTTGGCCAGGTTCTGCGCCTCGATCTCGAGCAGGTTGCGCGCCTCGGCGTGCTTGGGAATCACCAGGGTATGCCCGTAGGACTGCGGGAACAGATCGAGGAAGGCGAGCACGTCCTCGTCTTCGTAGACCTTGTAGCAGGGAGCTTCGCCGCGAATGATCTTGGCGAAGATGTTCTGGGAATCGTAAACGCCGTGCAGACTCATGGAGGCTTTCCTTGAACGAACCGGAATAGACCTGCGCACCATACCGGCTCGCTCCCCGCTCGTCACGACGTGATGCGTCGCGCGCGCCACACACTTCGAAAGAAATTGTCACAAGCCCGTCATCACCCTTCCCTACTTTCGTAGCACTCGCCGGATGGCCCTGCCGTCTCGCACAGCCACCTCCTCAACATAGGGAAATGCGTCATGACCCCAGGTTATCCCCTCGCCCTCTCTCTTGCCGTCTCCATGGCCGTGCTCGGCAGCGCCTTGCCGGCCCAGGCGCGCCAGGACGATCCGTCGCTGTTCAACCGCCAGGCCCGTGGCGAACTCAGCGAGTACGGCGGCGCACGGCGCGTCGAGCAGGACCTGACCCAGGCCCTGAAGCAGTCGCTGTCGAAGAAGAAGGCGAAGAACGTGATCCTGCTGATCGGCGACGGCATGGGCGACTCCGAGATCACCGTGGCGCGCAACTACGCGCGCGGCGCGGGCGGCTACTTCAAGGGTATCGATGCGCTGCCGCTGACCGGCCAGTACACCCACTACTCCCTGCACAAGGACAGCGGCCTGCCGGACTACGTGACCGATTCCGCCGCCTCCGCCACCGCCTGGACCACCGGGGTCAAGTCGTACAACGGCGCGATCGGCGTGGATATCCACGAACAGCCGCACCGCAACCTGCTGGAGCTGGCCAAGCTCAACGGCAAGGCCACCGGCAACGTCTCCACCGCCGAGCTGCAGGACGCCACCCCCGCCGCCCTGCTCGCCCACGTCACCGCTCGCAAGTGCTACGGTCCCGAGGCCACCAGCAAGCAGTGCCCGAGCAATGCCCTGGAGAACGGCGGCGCCGGCTCGATCACCGAGCAGTGGCTGAAGACCCGCCCTGACGTGGTTCTCGGCGGCGGCGCCGCGACCTTCGCGGAAACCGCCAAGGCTGGCCGCTATGCCGGCAAGACCCTCCGCGCCCAGGCCGAAGCCCGCGGCTACCGGATCGTCGAGAACCTCGACGAGCTGAAAGCCGTGCGCCGCGCCAACCAGAAGCAGCCGCTGATCGGCCTGTTCGCGCCGGGCAACATGCCAGTGCGCTGGCTCGGTCCGACCGCCACCTACCACGGCAACCTGAACCAGCCGGCGGTGAGCTGCGAGGCGAACCCGAAGCGCACCGCCGACATCCCGACCCTGGCGCAAATGACCAGCAAGGCCATCGAGCTGCTGAAGGACAATCCGAACGGCTTCTTCCTGCAGGTCGAGGGCGCGTCCATCGACAAGCAGGACCATGCCGCGAATCCGTGCGGCCAGATCGGCGAGACCGTCGACCTCGACGAAGCCGTGCAGAAGGCCCTGGCCTTTGCCAAGGCCGATGGCGAGACCCTGGTGATCGTCACCGCCGACCACGCCCACTCCAGCCAGATCATCCCGCCGGAAACCGCCGCGCCGGGGCTGACCCAACTGCTCACGACCAAGGACGGCGCGCCGCTGGCGATCAGCTACGGCAACTCCGAGGAAAGCTCCCAGGAGCACACCGGCACCCAGTTGCGCATCGCCGCCTACGGCCCGCAGGCCGCCAATGTCACCGGCCTGACCGACCAGACCGACCTGTTCTTCACCATCCGTCGCGCACTGAACCTGCGCGACTGATCGGACCAGAACGAAAAAGGCGCGCCGGTTTCGACCGGCGCGCCTTTTTCATTTCGCGCGGTATCCCTGGAACTAGCCCTCGACCTGGCTCCACTGCTTGGCCAGGCGCTTGTCCGAGACCGGCAGCCGGGTTCCCAGTTGCTGGGCGAACAGCGAGACCCGGTACTCCTCCAGCATCCAGCGATACACCTGCAACTCGGCGTCGCGCTTGCCTTCCTGGGCGTGCTTGGCGAGGCGCGCCTGGTATTGCGCCCAGAGTTCGCCCAGCTCGCCGCTCCACACCCGGTCGCGCTGGACCTGGCCGGCGACCTTGTCCAGGCGCTGCTCGATGGCCTTGAGGTAACGCGGATACTCCTTCAACCACTCCAGCGGGGTGGCGCGGACGAACCCCGGATACACCAGGTTGGCCAGTTGGCCCTTGACGTCGTTCAGCGGCACGGTCATGGCCAGCTCGACCTTGCCCTTGAAGCGCTTCTGCAGGCCGTGCCAGAGCTTGAGGATATCCAGCACCAGGCGTGCCAGGCGCTCGGCGTGCTCGTTCCAGGCAGCGCGCTTGCGCTCGGCCAGCGCGGCCAGGGCGGCGCCGTCGCGCGGCAGGCTTTCGCCCTGCAACACGCAACTGTCGAGACTGGCCAGGAGGATGTCCTCGACCAGCGCCTCGACCCGTCCCAGCTCGCGGTACAGCAGGCCCATCTCGGTCTGCCCCGGCAGCTTGGCGCGCAGGTACTTGGCCGGCTCGGCCAGTTGCTGCAACAGCAGTCGTTGCAGGGCGCGGCGGTGTTGGTAGTCGGCCTCGGCCTGGGTCGGGAAGCGCCCTTCCTTGACCTCGCCCTGCTCCTCCACCAGCGCCGGGTATACCGTCATCGACAATCCGGCGACCTTCTGCTGGGCCTTCTCGGCGACGCTGGCGAAGGCCTTGGCCTCCACCGGACGCTGCTGTTCCTTGTCGGCCTGGGGTATCGCCAGCGCCGCCTGGCTGGCTTCGGCGAAACGCGCGATGAGTTCGGCCAGGTCGCGGCCCTCGCCGAGGAACTTGCCCTGGGCGTCGACCACCTCGATGTTCATCCGCAGGTGATCGTCCAACTGCGTCGCCGCCTCGGCCCAGGCCTCGTCGGCTACCCGCACGCCGGTCATGCGCTGAAGCTCGCGGCCCAGCGCCTGCGGCAGCGAACCTTCGCCGAAGGTGATGCGCTCCAGGGCGGCGCGGACGAAGTCCGGTACCGGCACGAAGCTCTTGCGGATCGCCTTCGGCAGGTTGCGCACCAGCGCCACCGCCTTGTCGTAGAGCAGGCCGGGCACCAGCCAGTCGATGCGTTCGGCCGGCAATTGCGGCAGCAGCGGCGCCGGTACCCGCACGGTGACGCCGTCGCGCGCGGTGCCGGGCTCGAACTGGTAGCTCAGCGACAGGTGCAGGTCGCCCAGGCGCAGGCGATCCGGGTACTGCGCCGCAGTGACTTCGCTGGCTTCACGGGCCAGCACGTCTTCCTCGCGCATCAGCAGCAGGTCCGGCTGGTTCTGCCGCTCGCGGGCGTACCATTTCTCGAAACTGGCGGTCTGGTAGATATCCGCCGGCAGGCGCGCGTCGTAATAGGCGAACAGGGTTTCCTCGTCGGCCAGGATGTCGCGCCGGCGCGCCTTGGCTTCCAGCTCGTCGAGCTTTTCCAGCAACTGCCGGTTGGCGCTCAGGCACTTGGCGCGGCTGTTGATCTCACCGCGCACCAGGCCTTCGCGGATGAACAGCTCGCGCGCCACCGGCGGGTCGATCGGACCGTAGTGCACCGGACGTCGACCGATGACGATGAGGCCGTAGAGGGTGACCTGCTCGAACGCCACCACCTGGCCGCGACGCTTCTCCCAGTGCGGCTCGAAGTGGTTGGTCTTGATCAGGTGCCCAGCCAGCGGCTCCAGCCAGTCCGGCTCGATCTTCGCGACCATTCGGGCGAACAGCTTGGTGGTCTCCACCAGTTCCGCGGCCATGATCCATTGCGGGCGCTTGCGAGCGATGCCGCTGGACGGATGGATCCAGAAACGTCGCTGGCGAGCGCCGAGGTAGTCGCCTTCCTCGGCCTTCTGCCCGATCTGGCTGAGCAGGCCGGACAGGATCGCTTTGTGGACCGCCGCGTAATCGATCCCCGGTACCTCGCGTTCGTTGTCGGCCGACGCGCCTTTCTTCGCCTCCGGCTTGCGCGCCTCGGCCTTGGCCGGACGCCCGAACGGCAGCTTCAGTTCGCGGCAGATCAGGGTCAGTTGGCGGTGGGCGTCGCGCCACTCACGCAGGCGCAGGTAGTTGAGGAAGTTCTTCCGGCACCAGCTGCGCAGGGCATTGGAACCCAGCGCCTGGCGCTGCTCCTCGAAGCCACGCCAGAGATTGATCAGCGCGGCGAAGTCGGAATCCGGGTCCTTCCATTGCGCGTGCGCCTGGTCGGCGGCCTGCTGCCGCTCCACCGGACGCTCGCGCGGGTCCTGCACGGACAGCGCGCTGGCCACCGTCAACACTTCCTCGAGGCTACCCTGCTGGGCCGCCTCCAGCAGCATGCGGCCCAGCCTCGGGTCGATCGGCAGGCGCGCCAGTTGGCGCCCCAGCGGGGTCAGCTGGCCTTCGCGGTTGACCGCCGACAGTTCCTGCAGAAGGGTGAAGCCGTCCTTGATCGCCTTGCCGTCCGGCGGCTCGATGAAGGGGAACGCCTCGATGTCGCCGAGGCGCAGGTGCAGCATCTGCAGGATCACCGCGGCCAGGTTGGTGCGGAGGATTTCCGGGTCGGTGAAGGCCGGACGCGCGTTGAAGTCCTCCTCGCTGTAGAGACGCACGCATATGCCCGGCTCGACCCGTCCGCAACGGCCCTTGCGCTGGTTGGCGCTGGCCTGCGACACCGCCTCGATGGGCAGCCGCTGGACCTTGGCGCGGTAGCTGTAGCGGCTGATCCGCGCGGTGCCGCTGTCGATCACGTAACGGATGCCCGGCACCGTCAGCGAGGTTTCCGCGACGTTGGTGGACAGCACGATCTTGCGTCCCGGGCGCGGCTGGAAGATCTTCTGCTGCTCGGCCGGGGTCAGTCGCGCGTACAGCGGCAGCACCTCGGTGTGGCGCAGGTTGGCCTTGCGCAGCATCTCCGCGGCGTCGCGGATCTCCCGCTCGCCGGGGAGGAACACCAGCACGTCGCCGGGCCGCTTGCCGACCTCGCGTTCGTGGGCGGCGATCTCGTCGAGGGCGGCGAGGATGCCCTGGTCCACCGACAGGTCGTCCTCGACCCGGTTGCCCTCCTCGTCGGTTTCCGCCGCCAGCGGCCGGTACCAGGTCTCCACCGGATAGGTGCGGCCGGAAACCTCGATCACCGGGGCGCCGTCGAAATGCCGGGAGAAACGCTCCAGGTCGATGGTCGCCGAGGTGATGATCAGCTTCAGGTCCGGACGCCGGTGCAACAGGGTCTTCAGGTAGCCGAGGAGGAAGTCGATGTTCAGGCTGCGCTCGTGGGCTTCGTCGACGATCAGCGTGTCGTAGCGCTCCAGGTAGCGGTCATGCTGGGTCTCGGCCAGGAGGATGCCGTCGGTCATCAGCTTGACCAGGGTGCTGTCGTCGCTCTGGTCCTCGAAGCGCACCTGGTAGCCGACCAGCGCGCCCAGCGGCGTGCCGATCTCTTCCGCGACCCGCGTCGCCACGCTGCGCGCCGCCAGCCGACGCGGCTGGGTATGGCCGATCAGGCCGTGGATGCCGCGACCCAGCTCCAGACAGATCTTCGGCAACTGGGTGGTCTTGCCCGAGCCGGTCTCGCCGGCGATCACCACCACCTGGTGGGCGGCGATAGCGGCCTTGATCTCGTCGCGCTTGGCGGCGATCGGCAGGCTGTCGTCGTAGCGGATCGCCGGCACGCTGGCGCGCCGCGCCTCGACCTTGGCGCAGGAGGTCTGGAAGCGCTCGACCCACTGCGCCAGGCGCGCGTCGTCGGGCTGCTTGCGCAGTTCGTGGAGCTGCCGGCGCAAGCGGTGGCGGTCGCTGATCTGGGCCTGGTCGAGGCGCCGGACGAGTTGGTCAAGGGAAGGAGTCTGGTCGGTCATCTAGGCTTTTCGAATGCTGTGAGCGTGCCGCAGTCGCGGAGGACGGGAGAAGCTCCGGCCACTGCCGAGGCGAAAAATATTCGGAATTGTCGCAGATTTGAGCGGAAGAGGACGAATCCCGGTTAACGCTCGCTGCCGCGATACGGCCGACGCTGCTGGTGGGCGATGGCCCTCTCAGCGCCCCAGTCGCTTGAGCATCTCGGCCAGCGGCAGCGCATCGGCGGTGCCCGCTCGGCAGTCGGCGAGGCGATCCTCGGCCACTGGCGGCCATTGGCGCTCCACCTCGGGGCCGGCGCGATGCAGCAATGCCTGGGTCAGTTCCAGACGCCGGCTGATCGGCAGACGGCGTATTTCTTCGGCCAGGGCAGGATCGAGGCGGGCCATGGGGGGTTCCTCCGGCAGGTGATGCGCTGCCGGCACGTCCGCACAGGCCCGCTCACCCCGCAACCGACTGCCTGCAACGAAGAAGCCCCGCATCGGCGGGGCTTCTTCAGGCAACGGCGGACTTACTTCTGGCCCGCTTTCTTCAGCTCTTCGTCGCGCAGTTCGCGGCGCAGGATCTTGCCGACGTTGGTGGTCGGCAGGCTGTCGCGGAACTCCACGGCCTTCGGCCGCTTGTAGCCGGTCAGGTTGTCATGCATGTGCTGCATGACCTGTTCCTTGGTCAGGGTCGCCCCCGGCTTGACCACCACGAAGACCTTGATCGACTCGCCGGACTTCTCGTCGGGGATGCCGATCGCGGCGCACTGCAGGACGCCCGGCAGGGTCGCCAGCACGTCTTCCAGTTCGTTCGGATACACATTGAAGCCGGAGACCAGGATCATGTCCTTCTTCCGGTCGACGATGCGCATGTAGCCGTCTTCCTGGATGATGGCGATATCGCCGGTCTTCAGCCAACCATCGGCGTCGAGGATCTCGTCGGTGGCCTCCTGGCGCTGCCAGTAGCCCTTCATCACCTGCGGACCCTTCACGCAGAGTTCGCCGCGCTCGCCCAGGGGCACTTCCTGGCCGTCGTCGCCAATCACCTTGCACAGGGTCGAGGGCACCGGGATACCGATGGTGCCGACCTGGATGTTCTGGAACGGGTTGACCGATACCACCGGCGCGGTCTCGGTCATGCCGTAGCCTTCGCAGATGGCGCAGCCGGTGACTTCCTTCCAGCGCTCCGCGGTGGCCAGTTGCAGCGCCATGCCGCCGGAGAGGGTCAGCTTCAGCGCGGAGAAGTCCAGCTTGCGGAAGGTTTCGTTGTTGCACAGGGCGACGAACAGGGTGTTCAGGCCGACGAAGCCGGTGAACTTCCACTGGCCGAGGTCCTTGAGCATCGACGGCAGGTCGCGCGGGTTGGTGATCAGGATGTTGTGGTTGCCGGTGAGCATCATCGCCATGCAATGGAAGGTGAAGGCATAGATGTGGTACAGCGGCAGCGGCGCGATGAGGATCTCGCAGCCCTCGTTGAGGTTGGCGCCCATCAGCGCCTTGCACTGCAACATGTTGGCCACCAGGTTGCGGTGGGTCAGCATGGCGCCCTTGGCGACCCCGGTGGTGCCGCCGGTGTATTGCAGCACGGCGACGTCGTCGGCCTGCGGCGCGGCTTCCTGGAACGACTTGCCGGCGCCCCTGGCCAGCGCGTCGGTCAGCTTGGTGGCTTGCGGCAGGCTGTAGGCCGGCACCATCTTCTTGATGTGCTTGACCACGAAGTTGACGATGAAGCGCTTCAGCGGCGGCAGGATGTCGCCGACTTCGGTGACGATCACCTGCTTGACGCCGGTCTTCGGCAGTACGCCCTCGACCAGGTGGGCCATGTTGGCCAGGCAGACCACCGCCTTGGCGCCGGAGTCGTTGAACTGGTGTTCCAGTTCGCGCGCGGTGTACAGCGGGTTGGTGTTGACCACGATGAGGCCGGCGCGCATGGCGCCGAAGACCACGATCGGGTATTGCAGGACGTTGGGCAACTGGACGGCGATGCGGTCGCCGGGCTTGAGATCGGTGTGCTGCTGCAGGTAGGCGGCGAAGTCGCCGGACAGCTTGTACAGCTCGCCGTAGGTCAGGGTCTTGCCCAGGTTGGTGAACGCGGGCTTGGTGGCAAAACGTTGGCAGGACTCCTTCAGTACCGACAGGATGTTCGGGTACTGGTCGGGATTGATCTCGGCAGCAATACCCGCTGGGTACTTGTCCTTCCAGAAGTTTTCGATCATGGAAGCCCACTCCTAAGCAACAGCTAATCTTCACCGCTCATGGCGGCATCTTGTTGTGATCTGCTCGCTAACCCTGGACCCAGGGCTATTAGGCGCGCCGAGATTATCAGCTTTGCCAGAGGCAGACCAGCACCAAACATGACCTATTCGGTCAAAAAAATGACCGAGACATTAGTCTCGGTCACGGTCTTTCCTGTCCCCGGCAAATGCCCGTTTCAGAGCCTTGTAAGGCTATCAGGCGATTTCGCGCAGCTCACGACGGAGGATTTTACCCACAGGCGTCATCGGTAATGCATCCTTGAGCACAATCTGTCGCGGAATTTTGTATCCGGTGAGGTTTTCCTTGCAGTAGGCCTTGAGTTCCTCGACCGACAGGCTGGGGTCGCGGGCCACCACGAACAGCTTCACCGCCTCGCCGGACTTCTCGTCGGGAATGCCCACTGCCGCGCAACTGGCCACCTTCGGATGGGCCATCACCACGTCTTCGATCTCGTTGGGGTAGACATTGAAGCCGGAGACCAGGATCAGGTCCTTCTTGCGATCGACGATGCGCACGAAGCCGTCCTCGTCGATCACCGCGATGTCGCCGGTCTTCAGCCAGCCTTCGGCATCGAGAATCTCCTCGGTGGCCTCGGGACGCTGCCAGTACCCCTTCATCACTTGCGGACCTTTCACACAGAGTTCGCCACGTTCGCCGACAGGCAGCTCGTTGCCCTGCTCGTCGATCACCTTGAGCGCCGTGCCCACGACCGGTATCCCCACCGTACCCAGGCGTGCCTGCTCGCCGTAGGGGTTGGTGGTCACCACCGGCGAGCATTCGGTGAGGCCATAGCCTTCCACCACGGTGCAGCCGGTGACGCCCTTCCAGCGCTCGGCGGTGGCGCTGACCAGTGCGGTGCCGCCGGAGTTGGTGAGCTTCAGGTTGGAGAAATCGACGTCCTTGAACCCGGGGTGCTCCATCAGCGCGACGAACAGGGTGTTGAGGCCGAGCAGCGCGGAGAAACGCCACTTCTTCAGTTCCTTGACGAAACCGGGGATGTCGCGCGGGTTGGTGATCAGCACGTTATGGTTGCCGCTGACCATCATGCACATGCAGTTCGCGGTGAAGGCATAGATGTGGTAGAGCGGCAGCGGCGCGATCATCACCTCCTGCGCCTCCTTCATCAGCGGCAGGCCATCCTTGCCGAGCTGGGAAAGCTGGGCGTGGACCTGCAGCATGTTCGCCACCAGGTTGCCGTGGGTGAGCATCGCCCCCTTCGAGACCCCGGTGGTGCCGCCGGTGTACTGCAACACGGCGACATCCTCCAGGCCGACCCTGACCGGCTGCAGGGCATGGCCCTGGCCTTGCTTCAAGGCCTGCCTGAACGGCAGCGCCTGGGGCAAGCGATAATCGGGGACCATCTTCTTCACCGACTTCACCACGCTGTTCACCAGCCAACCCTTCAGCGCCGGCAACAGGTCGCCCATGCGCGCCTCGATCAGGTACTCGATCCGCGTATCCGGGAGCACTTCCTCGACCAGCTTGCCGAACACGTTCAGGTAGACCAGCGCACGCACGCCGGCGTCCTTGAACTGGTGGCGCATTTCGCGGGCGGTGTACAGCGGATTGGTGTTGACCACCACCAGCCCCGCGCGCAAGGCGCCGAACACCGCGATGGGATATTGCAGGACATTGGGCATCTGCACCGCGATGCGGTCGCCGGGCTGGAGATCGGTCTGTTTCTGCAGGTAGGCGGCGAAGGCGGCGGACAGACGATCGAGTTCGGCGTAGCTGAGCGTCACGCCGAGATTGCTGAAGGCCGGGCGGTCGGCGAATTTCTTGCAGGAGCGCTCGAAGACCTCGACCACGGAACGGTAGGCGGCGAAGTCGAGACTGTCGGGTACGCCGGCCGGGCGTTTGTCGTTCCAGAATTCAGGTTGCATTTATTCTTGTCCTCTTACCTGAGCGGGTCTGGCCCGCATGTGCGGGGCATCGGGCAACTTAGCAGTTGCGTCGGACAGCGCAAATACTCCTCCTGCCCTTATTGATAGTGTGAATCTCCAGCCTGTCGCTCTTCGCCGCCCGCCATTCCAGAGCGGCCCGTGCCCAAGGGTGGCGCTTTTCCGGGACGAAGCCGCGTACGCTGCTAGAATGCGCCGGAACGCGTCCGCCCGGCACAAGGAACGAACATGCCCGCCGCTGCCTACTGGCTCCCCGCCAGCGACGAAACCCCGCTGTACACCCGCCACTGGCCGAGCGCAACGGCCGTCGGCGCGGTGATGCTGTCCCACGGCATGGCCGAGCACGCCGGTCGCTACGAGCGTCTCGCCGCCGCGCTGAACGCTGCCGGCTACCACTTCTATGCGATCGACCAGCGCGGCCACGGCCGGACCGCCGAAGCCGACGAGCTGGGCCACTTCGCCGACCAGGGCGGCTGGGGCAAGGTGGTCGGCGACCTGGCCAGCCTGAACCACCATATCCGCCAGCAGCACCCGGAACTGCCGATCTTCCTGCTGGGCCACAGCATGGGCAGCTACATCTCCATGGCCTACCTGCTGCACCACAGCTGCAGCCTGCAAGGGGCGATCCTTTCCGGTTCCAACTACCAGCCGCAAGCGCTCTACCGGATCGCCCGCCTGATCGCCCGCTTCGAGCGCTGGCGCCAGGGGCCGCTGGGCAAGAGCGCGCTGATCGACTTCCTCTCGTTCGGCTCGTTCAACAAGGCGTTCAAGCCCAATCGCACGGCCTTCGACTGGCTCAGTCGCGATCCGCAGGAAGTCGACAGGTACGTGGCCGACCCGCTGTGCGGCTTCCGCTGCAGCAACCAGTTGTGGGTGGACCTGCTCGGCGGCCTGGCCGATATCACCCCGCCCACCCACCTGCGGCAGATCGATGCCGACCTGCCGCTGCTGGTCATCGGCGGCGAACGCGACCCGGTCAGCCAGGGCAAGCGCCTGGGCGACCTGGCCGACGCCCTGCGCGGTGCCGGGCTGCGCCAGGTGACCCTGAAGACCTATCCCGAGGCCCGTCACGAGCTGTTCAACGAGAGCAACCGCGACGCGGTCACCCAAGACCTGATCGACTGGCTGGAACAGGCCCTGCGCCACCGCCGGGATCATTCGACAAAGGAGAGAACATGAGCCAGGTCCAGAACATTCCCTACGCCGAGCTAGAGGTCGGGCAAAAGGCCGAGTACACCAGCAGCATCGCCGAGCGCGACCTGCAGTTGTTCGCCGCAGTCTCCGGCGACCGCAACCCGGTGCATCTGGACGCCGCCTACGCGGCCACCACCCAGTTCAAGGAACGCATCGCCCACGGCATGCTCAGCGGCGCCCTGATCAGCGCGGCGATCGCCACCGTGCTGCCCGGCCCAGGCACCATCTATCTCGGCCAGACCCTGCGCTTCACCCGTCCGGTCAAGCTCGGCGACGACCTGAAGGTCGAACTGGAAGTCCTCGAGAAGCTGCCGAAGAACCGCGTGCGCATAGCCACGCGGGTGTTCAACCAGGCAGGCAAGCAGGTGGTCGACGGCGAAGCGGAGATCATGGCGCCGGAAGAGAAGCTCAGCGTCGAGCTGGCCGAACTGCCGCCGATCAGCATCGGCTGAGCGGCTTTCCCTACCGTCGGGCCATCCGGCCCGGCGGACTTGCCGGGCCGCCGCGCGCTGCTCTACCCTGTCCGCTGTCTTACCTCAATCATCAGGGATAACCGAAGGCACTCCACCGCCCGAAACCCCTTACCGGGAATCGGAGCCGCCATGGACCTTCGCTTGCTGTTGCTATCCCTGACCACCTTCGCCGCCGGCCTGGCGGAAAGCATCCTGATCGGCATCCTGCCGCCCCTGGCCGAAGACCTGCGGGTCTCCATCAGCCTGGCCGGCCAGCTCACCACCCTGTTCTCCCTCGGCTTCGCCCTCGCCGCACCGCTGCTCGGCTGGCTGACCCGGCGCATCGAACGCCGCCGCCTGCTGCTGGCGACCCTGCTGCTGTTCGCCCTCAGCAACGCGCTCGCCGCCCTCGCTCCGGGCTATCTCGGCCTGCTCCTGGCTCGCCTGGGAATGTCGGCCTGTTGCGGGCTGCTGATCGTCCTCGCCAGCCTGCTCGCCGCCGAGCTGGCCGCCCCGGCCCAGCGCGGCCGGGCGATCGGCCTGATCTTCATGGGCATCAGCGGTTCGCTGGTGTTCGGCGTGCCACTGGGCGTACAGATCAGCGACTGGTTCGGCTGGCGCTGGATCTTCGCCGGCATCGCGGTCTATTCGCTGCCCTTGTGCCTGCTGCTCTGGCGCTACCTGCCGCAACGCCAGGCCGGCGACCTGCCCGGCCGCGAAGGCTACCTGCGGCAGTTGCGCCAGCCCGCGCTGTGGCTCGCGCAACTGGTATCGATCCTGTTGCTCGGCGGGCACTTCACCCTGTTCGCCTATTTCACCCCGTACCTGGCGAGCATGGCCGGTATTCGCTCGCCCAGCGAGATCAGCCTGATCCTCCTGCTGATCGGCCTGGCAGCGCTGAGCGGCGGCTATATCGGCGGCTGGCTGGCCGACCGCCTCGGCCACCGGCGCGCCCTGCGTCTGGTACCGGCGGCCTTCGCCCTGGCGCTGGCGGCGGTGCCGCTGAGCCTGGGCAGCATCGGGTTCCTGCCGGTACTGATGGTCTGGAGCGCGATCAGCTGGATGATCTCGCCGGTGGTGCAGAGCTTCCTGCTGCGCAGCGATCCGGCCAGCGGTTCCGCCGGCGTCGCCCTGAACACCTCGGCCATGCACCTGGGCGTGGGCCTCGGCGCGGCGCTGGGCGGCCTGGTGGTGGCGGCACTGGGAGTCGCCGCGACGCCCTGGGTCGGCCTCGCCCTGGTGCTGGCGGCGCTGGCCTGCGCGCTTGGCGCCAGCACGCTGGATGGCGCCACGCAAGCGCTGCCGTTCAGTCCCCCTGCACGGTGACGCTGGCGGTCATCCCGGCGCTCAGGTGGACATCCGCCGGCACCTGGTCGAGGCGGATGCGCACCGGAATGCGCTGCGCCAGGCGCACCCAGTTGAAGGTCGGCTCGACATTGGCCAGCAACTGGCCGTCCGGCGTCGAGTTGCGGTCGGTGATACCGCTGCTGATGCTCTCCACCGTGCCGTCGATCGGCTGATCGCCGCTCATCAGGCGGACCTGGGCGCGCATGCCGACGCGGATGCCGGGCAGCTTGGTTTCCTCGAAGTAGGCGACCACATAGAAGGACTGCTGGTCGACCAACGCCATCACCGCCTGGCCCGCCGTGGCGTAGTTGCCCTGGGCCAGGCGCAGGTTGGTCACCTGGCCGTTGCGCGCGGCGCGCAGCTCGCTGCGCTTGAGGTTGAGTTCGGCGATCTTCACCTGGGCCAGCGCCTCCTGGTACTCGCTGCGAGCGATGGCAGCATTGATCTGGGCGTTTTCCTTGTCCTCGGCGCTGATCGCGCCGATGCCCAGGCGGCTGCGCCGGGCCGCCTCGTTCTGGCGCAACAGGTATTGCTGGTGACGGGTCTCGGCGACGGCGCGGGCCTGCTCCAGGTTGGCCTGGTAGCGTTCCTGGTCGATGCGCATCAGCACGTCGCCGACCTTGACCACCTGGTTGTCCTTGACCTCCAGGTCGGTCACCCAGCCGGACACGTCCGGCGCCACCACCACCACGTCGGCCCGCACCCGGGCATCGCGGGTCCAGGGCGAGAGCATGTAGTAGCGCCAGAGCCAGATGCCGGCGAGGACAGCGGCAGCGACCACCAGCAGGGTGACGACGACGCGAAGCGATGCACGCATGCGAATCTCCTTCTCGGGGCGACGATTCAGGTCGTAGCCGCCCAGGTAATGCCACTCAACATCAAAATGAACAGGGCGCAGTCGAACAGCGCCTCGTGCCAGACCCAGCGACGCAACGGCGTTTTCTGGATCAGCACCCGCAGCGCGGCGGTGGCCGCCAGCGCCAGCAGGGCATAGACGAACAGCGGGCTGAGGTAGACGCCGCCCCAGGCCGATTCATGCAGACTCATGGCTTTCCTCCTGATGGCACCACTGCTGCCAGGTGAACAGCAGTTGCGCCAGGGCCGCGCGCGCCAGGCGGCTGGCTTCGTCGTCGTGGCGAGCGTCACGCTCCAGGGCTTCGCGCAACGGCAGGCTGATCCGCTCCAGGCGGTCACTGCGCGGACCCGCGGGACCGGCCTCAAGCAGTTCGCCCAGTTCCCCGAGGAAGCGGTCGCGCGCCTTGCGCAGGACGCCACGGGCGCCTTCCAGGCAGGCCCGCAGGTGGATCAGTTCGTTACCCAGGTCGAGCGCCAGGAGGCCATCGTCCCAACGCCGCCGCTCCTGCTCCGGCAACAGGTTGGCGTGCCGCGCCAGGCGCAACAGGCGGTCGGCCATGCGCCCGCCGAACCAGTTCTCCGCCTGCGCCAGCGGGCGCCGGGTGAGGCGGCCGAGATCGACGCAGGTGGCGTCCAGCAGGCGTCGGGTCAGCCAGCCCGGACGCAAGGTCAGCAAGCGGAAGATCACCACCGCGAAGCCGACTCCGATCAGCACGCCCTGGGCGGAATTCAGCAGGGTCGCGAGGTTGTAGTCCATCTGGTTGCGCGGCGCGACCAGGACGATGAAGTGGATCGCGAACGAGGTGGCGGTGCCGGCGGTAACCGGTACGGCCATGCCCAGGGTGGCGAAGAACAGCGGCACGCCCATCGCCAGGCAGAGCAGCGGGAAGCCATTCCACTGCGGCAGCAGCCACTGGCTGACCAGCATCGCCGCCGGGATCGCGTAGACGATGCCGCGCAGGAAGCTCAGGCCGATGGCCACCGCGTTGTCGCGGTTGGCGAACAGGCTGCACACCACCGCCGCCAGCAGCATCGCGCCGGACGCCGCCGGCCACGCGGTATAGATCCAGTAGACCGACAGCCCGAGCAACGCCAGGGCGCTACGCGCACCGTAGAACAGCGCCATCTGCAGGTCGCGGTGCCAGGACAGGGTACCGGCGCTGCCCACCCGCCCCTCGACCTCGCCGCTGGCCACCGCGCGCATGCCCTTCTCGGCATTCACCGCCTTGAGCAGCAGCACCGAGCAGCGGGTCAGCAGGTAACGCTGGTCGTTGCTCCACTGCGGCTCGACCGCGACCTGCGCCAACTCCTCGCGCAGCGCCTGCATCGACACCGGATCAGTTCCTTCCAGGGCGCTGGCCAGCGCGGCCAGCCAGCGCTCCACCCGGCGCTCTTCCTCTTCGCTCAGCCGCGCCCGTTGCCGGGCCACGCCGCGCGCGGTGCGCAACAGGCTGAGCAGGTCGCGCGAGAGCAACGCCAGGGCGCCGGCCCGGCGCCGCCCGCGCTCGCCTTCGAACCAGGCATGGTCGCGCTGCGCATCGACCTCGACGATCTTGCTTAGCGCGTTGAGCAGCCCCTGCGGCTGCCGCTGGCGCGGGTCGATCTCGCCGCGCGCGGCCTGCATGCCCAGCAGCCAGGTGGCGTGGGCCTGCTTGTCGAGGTTCTGCTCGACCCGCTGCGGCCAGAGGATCGCACTGACCGCCGAGGCGCAGATGATCCCCAGGCAGATCTCGGTACAACGCGCCACCGCCTGCTCGAAGACCAGCAGCGGCTGGTCCACCGCCGGCAGGCCAATGATCGCCACCGTATAGCCGGAAAGTACGAAGGCATAGGAAACGTGGTTGCGCAGGGAGGTCGAGGCCGCCGTGCAGAGCCCCAGCCAGAGCGAGATGGCCAGCAGGAACAACCAGGGCGCCTGGGCGAACAGCGCGATCATCAGCACCGACATCGCGGTGCCGACCAGGGTGCCGAGCAGGCGGAACAAGCCCTTCGCCACCACCATGCCGGACAACGGCTGGGACACGATCAGCACGGTCATCAGCGCCCATTGCGGCTGCTCCAGGTCGAAGCGAAAGGCGCACCACAACGCCAGGCCGCCGGCCAGGAGCGTCTTGATGGCGAACTTGAGCGCCAGCGTCGAGGGTGCCAGGAACGGCTTCCAGTGAATGGGCACAGGGTCTTCCGAAACGGGGTCTACATCAGCATAGATAGCCGGCGAACGCCGAGGCGATATGTGCAGCCTATATTATTAGGCTGCTAACAATATCGTCCAGCGACATTCGTAGTATCCCGATCGCTGCGCCGGTGTTTTTCCAGGCGCAAAAAAAACGGGCGACCGAAGTCGCCCTAAGTGCCTTGCGTGCTCTGTGTATCCGGGAGGATCAGCCTTTGCGGCTATGGGAATCCTTCCAGATGAAGTAACCGACCCCACCGAAGAAAGCGACCATGAGGCCTACTGTAAGAATCCCTGCGAGAACCACTTCGTCGATGAACATGTTGATGGCCTCCAGTTGCCGGTTGGGTGTTGCTCGATGGGCTCAGATTAGCGAGGCGCGGCGGCGCAATATTGACCTGGATCAATCGCCCGGACGGGCTTTTTCGGCCAGGTGCATGACACTGACCCAGGTCAAGTTTCGCAGGAGGGAGAATGCGGTCGGACGCCGCAGATAACCGGGAAAAACCTGCCCGATCGCCGCACGTTGCCCGCAGGAATGCGCCGCCGGCGAACGCGGCGGCGGAGGCTTCAGCGCTTCTTCGGCTTGCCTTTCGGCTTCTTCCGCGGCTTGCCCAGCGGCAACACCTGTTCGAAGGCCTTGCGGACCTCCTGCAGGCGCTTCTCGTGCACGTCGTGGATGCGCTTGTCGCGCTCGGCGCTGAGGTCGATCACCTTGTCGTCGTCGTTCATGGCTGGGGGTACACCAGGCGGAAGGTCAGGTTCAAACGGGGCATGCAGGAGCGGCGGGTCTTCGCCACCTGATGTTGCCAATGATGCTGGGTTGCGCCGCGCATGACCAGCAGGCTGCCATGGGTCAGTTCCAGAGAGTGGGCGATGCGGGTCTGGCCCTTGCGCCGCAGGTCGAAGCGGCGGCTGCCGCCGAGACTGAGCGAGGCGACCAGCGGATCGCGGCGCAGCTCTGGCTCGTCGTCGCTGTGCCAGCCCATGGAGTCCTGGCCGTCGCGGTAGTAGTTCAGCAGCACGCCGTTGAGCCGCTGGCCGACCTCGCGCTCCACGCGCTCGCGGATCTCGCCGAGCAACGCGGTCCATGGCAGCGGCCGGTGGACCTGGCCGGAATAACGGTAGGCGGCGTCAGGGTCGCCGTACCAGGCCACCAGGCGCGGGGTCGGATGCTCCTCGCCATGGATGCGCAGGATCGGCTGTTCCCAGGGCGTTTCCTGTTCCAGGCGCAACAGCCAGGCGCTCGCCAGCGGCGCATCCAGCCAATGCGGGAGATAGCGCAGGTCGGCGTCCGGCAGGGTCAGGGGTGCGTCGGCGAACAGGTCCATGGGCCGCAGGTTACTACGCCGCAAGGCCGCTGCTGAAGCCTGGAAAACCAGGGTTACACTTCGATGTCGATCAATTGTCCCTTGCGCGGCAGCTCGTCCGCCTGGGCGCTCTCCCCCGCCTCGTCAGCCGGCGCCTCGTCCCCCTCGTCGCTCCGCGCGTGCGCCTCGCCGCCCTGGCGGCGCTGGCGACGGCGGTATTCCTCTTCCAGCCAGCTTTCCTCGTCGCGCTCCTGGCGCAAGGCGACGCCATCGCTGCCCGCGCCAGCCTGGGTCGGCGCGACCGGCGGCGTGGCCGGACGGGGCTTGGGCGGGTCCTGCTGGACGGTGACCGGGATCAGGCCCTGGGGGATCGGCGGAAGCATGCAGGCAACCTCTCTGGGTAGTGCCGCGTCATGGGTTCTCGCAGCGTGCCGGTTTGCGGCGTTGTTCTACAAGGGTTATCGGTCGACCCGCCGCTCGACTTGAGAACCAGCCGCCAGGCGGTCGCTCCCGTACCGACGGACGGCTCTCCGACGAAGCCGTGGCGCAACACGCAATCCATCGCCAAGCGTCGCTCAACGCCACGCGTTGCGGTACCATACCCGGCTTTTTTGGGAGGTGGACATGGCGCAGTATCAACCGGGGCAACGCTGGATCAGCGACAGTGAAGCGGAATTGGGCCTGGGGACCATCCTGGCCCAGGATGGCCGCCTGCTCACCGTGCTCTATCCGGCGACCGGCGATACCCGCCAATACGCCTTGCGCAATGCGCCGCTGACCCGCGTGCGCTTCGCCCCCGGCGATGAAGTGACGCACTTCGAAGGCTGGAAGATGACCGTCCGCGAGGTCGAGGAAAGCGAAGGCCTATTGGTGTACCACGGCCTCACCGCGCAGAACGAGCAGCGCACCCTGCCGGAAACCCAGCTCTCCAACTTCATCCAGTTCCGCCTCGCCAGCGACCGTCTGTTCGCCGGACAGATCGATCCCCTGCCCTGGTTCTCCCTGCGCTACCACACTCTCGAACGCCGCAGCCAACTGCTCCAGTCCTCGCTCTGGGGCCTCGGCGGCGCCCGCGCCCAGCCGATCGCCCACCAGTTGCACATCGCCCGCGAAGTCGCCGACCGCATGGCGCCGCGCGTCCTGCTGGCCGACGAAGTGGGCCTGGGCAAGACCATCGAGGCCGGCCTGATCATCCATCGCCAGTTGCTCTCCGGCCGCGCCGGGCGGGTGCTGATCCTGGTCCCGGAAAACCTCCAGCACCAGTGGTTGGTGGAGATGCGCCGGCGCTTCAACCTGCAGGTGGCCCTGTTCGACAAGGAGCGCTTCGCCGAAAGCGATGCCAGCAATCCCTTCGAGGACACCCAGTTGGCCCTGGTCGCCCTGGAGTGGCTGAAGGAAGACGAACGCGCCCAGGACGCCCTGTTCGCCGCCGGCTGGGACCTGCTGGTGGTCGACGAAGCCCACCACCTGGTCTGGCACCAGGACCAGGTCAGCGCCGAATACGCGCTGGTCGAGCAACTGGCGGAGATCATTCCCGGCGTCCTGTTGCTCACCGCGACCCCGGAGCAACTCGGCCAGGACAGCCACTTCGCGCGCCTGCGCCTGCTCGATCCGAATCGTTTCCACGACCTCGAAGCGTTCCGCCGGGAGAGCGAGCAATATCGCCCGGTCGCCGAAGCGGTGCAGGAACTGCTCGACCACGGCAGTCTTTCCGCCGGCGCGCGCAAGGCCATCCACGGCTTCCTCGGCAGCGAGGGCGACGAGCTGCTGGCCAGCGTCGAGGGCGGCGATGAAGAAGCTCGCTCGCGCCTGGTCCGCGAGCTGCTCGACCGCCACGGCACCGGTCGCGTGCTGTTCCGCAACACCCGTGCCGCCGTGCAGGGCTTCCCCCAGCGCGAACTGCACGCCTATCCGTTGCCGATGCCGAGCCAGTACGAGGAATTGCCGGCCGGCGAACACCCGGACCTGTATCCGGAAGTGAATTTCCAGCAGCAGTGGGAAGACGGCGACGACAACAACCGCTGGTGGCGCTTCGACCCGCGCGTCGAGTGGCTGATCGATACCCTGAAGATGCTCAAGCAGTTCAAGGTCCTGGTCATCTGTGCCCACGCCGAGACGGCCCTCGACCTGGAAGACGCCCTGCGCCTGCGTTCGGGCATCTCCGCCACGGTGTTCCACGAAGGCATGAGCATTCTCGAGCGCGACCGCGCCGCCGCCTACTTCGCCGACGAAGAGTTCGGCGCCCAGGTGCTGATCTGCTCGGAAATCGGCAGCGAAGGCCGCAACTTCCAGTTCGCCCACCATCTGGTGCTGTTCGACCTGCCGGCCCACCCGGACCTGCTCGAGCAGCGCATCGGCCGCCTCGACCGGATCGGCCAGCGACACACCATCCAGTTGCACGTACCGCACCTGGAGAACAGCGCCCAGCAGCGCCTGTTCCAGTGGTACCACCAGGCGCTGAACGCCTTCCTCAATACCTGCCCCACCGGCAACGCCCTGCAACACGAGTTCGGCCCGCGCCTGCTGCCGCTGCTCGACGGCGGCGAGGACAAGGCCTGGGACGCGCTGCTCGCCGAAGGCCGCGCCCGTCGCGAAGCCCTCGAAGCGGAGCTGCACAGCGGTCGCGACCGCCTGCTCGAGCTGAACTCCGGCGGCGCCGGCGAAGGCGAGGCGCTGGTGGAGGCCATCGAGGAACAGGACGACGACTTCGCCCTGCCGATCTACATGGAGCGCCTGTTCGACGCCTACGGCATCCACAGCGAAGACCATTCGGAAAATGCCCTGATCCTCAAGCCAAGCGAGAAGATGCTCGACGCCGGCTTCCCCCTCGGCGACGACGAAGGCGTGACCATCACCTACGACCGTGCCCAGGCGCTGGCCCGCGAGGACATGCAGTTCCTCACCTGGGAACATCCGATGGTTCAGGGCGGCATGGACCTGGTGCTGTCCGGCTCGATGGGCAACACCTCGGTGGCGCTGATCAAGAACAAGGCGCTGAAGCCCGGCACCGTGCTGCTCGAACTCCTGTTCGTCAGCGAGGCCGTGGCACCGCGCGCCCTCCAGCTCGGCCGCTGGCTGCCGCCGCAGGCCCTGCGCTGCCTGCTCGACGCCAACGGCAACGACCTGGCCGGCCGGGTATCCCTGGAAACCCTCAACGACCAGTTGGAAAGCGTGCCACGGGTCAGCGCCAACAAGTTCGTCCAGGCCCAGCGCGACGTGCTGGCCAAGCAGTTCGACGTGGCCGAGGGCAAGATCGTCCCGCGCCACGAGGAACGCGTGGCCAGGGCCAAGCAGCAGTTCGCCGCCGCCATGGACGAGGAACTGGCGCGCCTGACCGCGCTCAAGGCGGTCAACCCGAGCGTCCGCGACAGCGAGCTGGACAGCCTGCGCACCCAGCGCGAGGAAGGCCTGGCCCTGCTCGACAAGGCCTCCCTGCGCCTCGAGGCGATCCGCATCCTGGTCGCCGGCTGACGCCCGGCAACGGCTGCGCGAAACGAGAAGCCATGGGCATCCCCCATGGCTTCTTTCATTTCATTTCCAGCGAAGGCCACAACGGCGAATGGCCGCGCGGCGACCGTTCGCCCCGTTCCCCGGCCCCCGCCGGGCCGCGAGCCAGGCGTCGCAGCGGAATCGCGACGATCGCCCTGCGACTTATTGACCTCCGGCAAAGGTCCGCCGGCCGCGAGGATCTACAGTGTCCTTGAAGTTTCAAGAACGCCCGGCGGGCGGACACTCACTCTGGAGGGACACCTTATGTACGATCGCATTCTGGTAGCCGTGGACGGCAGCCCGGTCTCCGACCGCGCCCTGGAAGAGGCCATCAAGCTGGCCGGCCTCAGCGGCGGCAAGCTGCGCGTCATCACCATCGTCGACAGCCCGCTGCGCCACCTTCCCGACTACGCGGTGTACTACAACCCCGAGCCGCTGCGCGAAGCCGCGCTGAAAGCCGCCGATGATGTCCTGGCCAAGGCCCGCGAGAAGGTCGAGGCGAGCAACGTCGAAGGCGCCACCTTCGATCGCGTCTGCCAGGAGCGCGCCAGCGAGGAAATCGCCGAGCGCATCGAGCTCGAGGCCCAGGCCAGCGATGCCGACGTGGTGGTCATGGGCACCCATGGTCGTCGCGGCATGCGCCGCCTGATGCTCGGCAGCGTGGCGGAAGGCCTGATCCGCGTGGCTTCGCGTCCGGTCCTGCTGGTCCGCGACAAATAAGGCGAAAGCCGACGAAAAAGGCCGTGGGGGGAATCCTCCACGGCCTTTTTTCTTTCAGCCCCCGTCGCTCACTGGGCTGCCCTGGGCGCGCGGCAACTGGCGAAGATGTCCAGCGCCGGCTGGTACAGCGAAGTCTGTACGTCCAGCAGGCCGAGCACCGAGTGGAACAGGTTGTCGTGGCTCAGGTCCTTGTCGTCGCGCTTGCCGTCCAGGCAACTGCGCTGGATGCCCCAGTTGCCCAGCGCCTGCGGGGCGAACCACATGACCATCGGCACGTGGATCTGCGCCTGGGGCGCGATCGAATAGGGCGCCGCGTGCAGGTAGACGCCATTCTCGCCCAGCGACTCGCCGTGGTCGGACACGTAGATCATCGCCGTATCGCGCTTGTCGGCATTCCGCTTGAGCAATTCGATCACCTTCGTCAGGAAGTGGTCGGTATAGAGGATGGTGTTGTCGTAGACGTTCACCAGCTCTTCCTTGCTGCAACTGCCGAGCTGGTTGGTCCGGCATACCGGCTGGAAGCGCTCCATCTCCTTCGGGTAGCGCTCGTAGTACTCGGGACCGTGGCTGCCATCGGAGTGCAGGACGATGATGGCGTCGTCCTGCAGGCCGTCGATGTACTCCTGCAGGCCTACCAGCAGCGACTCGTCCAGGCAGTTCTTGCCGTCGCAGAACGGACTCGGCTGGGTCTTCGGGATGTCCCGGTTGGGCACCCGCAGGCAGGTGCCCTTGCAGTCGCTGTTGTTCTCCAGCCACAACACCTGCACGCCGGCACGCTGGAGAATGTCCAGCAGGCCTTCGTGGGTCTTGGCCTTCTTGTCGCTGTAGTCCTCGCGCGGGTACTGGGAGAACATGCAGGGCACCGAGACCGCGGTGGAAGTGCCGCAGGAACGGACCTGGGTGAAGTTGACGATGTCCTGCTTGCTCAGCTCCGGGTTGGTCTCGCGAGCGTAGCCGTTCAGCGAGAAATGATCGGCACGGGCGGTCTCGCCGACCACGAACACCAGCAGCGATTTCTTCTGTCGCTGCAGCGCAGCCGGCGCCTGGCGGGCGTCCAGGCCGATCGGCTCGACCACCAGGTGTTCCTTGATCACCAGGCGCTGCTTGGCGTACTTGCCCACCGCGTAGATGTAGTTGGTCGGGTTGATGAAGTGGGTCAGCTTGTCTTCCTCGCGGAAGATCGGGGCGTAGGTGGAATAGAAGCTGCCTACCATTACCGCGACGATCAGCAGGCAGCCGAGCAGCGTCAGGATCTTGTTCAGCAGGCCGCGGAAGAACGGCCGGTAGCGTACCGGCCAGAGCCAGATCAGCAGCGAAGGCAGGACACCGAGCAACAGCAGATAGCCGAGCAGGGTCGGGTTGACCAGGTCGCCGGCCTCGGTGGCGTTGGTCTCGAAGACGTTCTGCACCATCACCGTGTCGATGCTGATGCCGTAGCTGCCCATGAAGTAGGTCGCGCCGGCCGAGCACAGGGCGACCAGGGTCAAGGCCGGCTTGAGCAGCGGGCGGAAGGAAACCAGGGTCAGCAGGAGCGTGAAGGCGGCCCACAGGAACGCCGCGAACGAGGCGAAGAACGCGAAGCCCTTCAAGCCTTGCAGCGGCACCAGGCCATGCAGGGCCTTCCAGGTCGCCGCGTTGTAGAACACCACCAGAACCAGCGCGAACAGCATCACCAGCCGGGTCGAACCGATAGCCGGCAAGAAACGCTTGATACCCCCACCCATTGAAGCAACTCCTGAAACGTAACGGACCGCCGCCACCCCCCGTGGCGGGGCGCCCGAACTCTATCGGGCGCCTGGTCAAAATTTCGTGAAGCCTCGCGAGCCCTCGCGGGCGCAGCGATCATGCCCGTGGCGAGGGAGCCGGAACAAGCTCAGCTATGCCTTTTCTCCCCGGGAAAATGCCGAAACCGGCCGTATGTCGGCGGCCAGCGACTTCCTTCCATGCCGACCTTGCAGGTGGCTCCCGCTATCTATACTGGAAGCACAATGCCACCCCCAGCCCGCACCCGCGCCGTCCGCGGGTTTTCCGTGTCCAGGGAGACACCGCTATGGATTGGCAAGGCCTGCGCTTCCTCGGAGAGTCTCCCGTCGACGGCTACGTGCTGCAGAACTGCACCTATTCGCCGTCGCTGGTGGCGCTCGCCTTCCTCGTCGCCTGCCTCGCCGGGTACACGGCACTGGACATGGTCGAGCGGGTCGGCAACAGCCTGAGCCACCCGCGCCTCTGGCAATGGATCGGGGCGTTCTGCCTGGGCAGCGGCATCTGGGCCACGCATTTCGTCGCCATGCTCGCGTTCCACGCGCCGATCGCCCTGCGCTACGACCTGCCGATCACCGGCCTGTCGCTGCTGATCGCCGTCGCCGCCTCGTACCTGGCGATGAACATGACCGCCCGCCCGCGCTTCGGCCTGCTGCCCTGCCTGCTCGCCGCCTGCTGCATCGGCCTGGGCATCGCTGCCATGCACTACACCGGGATGGCGGCGATGCGCTCGGTGGCCACCCAGTACTACCAGCCATCGCTGTTCGCCCTTTCGGTACTGATCGCCATCGGCGCCGCCTTCACCGCCCTCGCCGCGGTCCCCTACCTGCGCGGCCGGCGCAGCGCGCGCTACCGCTACATGAAACTGATCGCCAGCCTGCTGCTGGCCGGCGCCATCGCCGCCATGCATTTCACCGGGATGGCCGCGCTGGTGCTCAGCGTACCCGCCGGCACGCCGCTGGAACTGCAAGCCAGCGCCGACTCGCTGCGCCTGGGCTGGCTCACCGGAGTACTCGCCAGCGCCATCGCCGCCTGCGGCATCTGGGCCGCATGGTCGGAGAAACAACGGGAGCGCCGGCTCAGCGAAAACAGCCGGGTCAACGCCCTGCTCAACCAGCTCGACCACGCCCACGCCTCGCTGCGCCAGATGGCTCGCTACGACAGCCTGACCGGCCTGCAGAACCGCACGGCATTCAACGAAGTGTTCGTCCAGCACCTGGAGAACTGTCGCCTGAGAGGCAAGGGCCTGGCGGTGATGTTCCTCGACCTCGATCACTTCAAGCGGATCAACGATTCCCTCGGCCACGACTCTGGCGACCAACTGCTGAAGATCGTCTCCGAACGCATCCGCAGCGTGTTGCGCGATAGCGACGTGGTGGCGCGCTTCGCCGGCGACGAGTTCTGCGTGCTCGCCGACCTCACCCAGGACCACGAGGCGCACATCCTCTCGCAACGCCTGATGCAGAAGATGAAGGAACCCATCGCCCTGGACGGGCGCACCCTGGTGATGACCGCCAGTGTCGGCGTCAGCCTCTACCCGAACGACGGCGAGCAGTGCGAGGAGCTGCTGAAGAACGCCGGCCTGGCCCTGCACCAGTCCAAGGCCTGCGGGCGCAACAACGCGCAGTTCTTCAGCCGGCAACTGCTGGTGCGGGCGACCCAGGAACTGCAGATGGAGGAGGAACTGCGCCAGGCCCTGCGCGACGACCAACTGGAGCTGCACTACCAGCCGATCCTCGCCCTCGCCGACGGCGAGGTACACCAGTTGGAAGCATTGGTGCGCTGGCGCCATCCGACCCAGGGCCTGCTCGGTCCGGACCGCTTCATCGGCCTGGCCGAAGCCAACGGCATGATCGACCAGCTCGACGACTGGGTGCTGCGACGCGCCTGCCGCGACCTGCGCAGCCTGCACCTGGCCGGCCACGAACGGCTGCGGGTGGCGGTCAACTGCTGCGCCAGCAATCTCGGCCGGGCCAGCCTGGTCGACGAAGTCCGTCATGCGCTGGAGCAGGCCGGGCTGGCGGCGTGCTTCCTCGAACTGGAGGTGACCGAGGACGCGCTGATGTACAACATCGACCAGACCATCCCGCTGCTCGAACGCCTCCGCGAGCTGGGCGTCAGCCTGTCGATCGACGACTTCGGCACCGGCTATTCGTCGCTCGCCTACCTGCGGCGCCTGCCGCTGGACGCGCTGAAGGTGGATCGCTCGTTCATCATGGACATCCCCGCCTCGCAGCGGGACATGGAAATCGCCCAGGCGATCATCGCGATGGCCCAGAAGCTCCATCTGAAAGTCGTCGCCGAGGGCGTGGAGACTCCGCAGCAACTGGCGTTCCTGCGGGAGAACCATTGCGAGCTGGTGCAGGGCTACCTGTTCAGCCGGCCGCTGCCGCTGGCGGCCCTGGAAGAGTTCCTCCGCGCCTACCGCTTCGACGCCGCGCCGCCGCTGCGCAGCCTGAACCAGGCCTGAGGTTCACTCGACGGCGGTCCGGTATTGCTCCACCAGGGTCGCCGGATCGCGTTCGAGATAGCCCTGGCTGCCGTGCAGACGCATCAACTGCGCGGCCAACCCGCTCATCGGGGTGGCCGCGCCTTGCTCGCGGGACAGCTTCACCGCGGTATCGAGATCCTTGAGCAGGGTCCGTACGTGCCACTTGACCGGCTCGTAACGGCTCTCGGCCATTTGCGGGGCGAGGATCTGCAACGGCTTCGAGTCGGCGAAGCCGCCCGCCAGCGCCGGAGCGACCAGGCTGGCGTCGACCCCGGCCCGCTCCGCCAGCGCCACCACTTCGGCGATCACCAGGGCGTTGCAGGCAACGATCATCTGGTTGCAGACCTTGGTCACCTGCCCGGCGCCCACCTCGCCCATGCGCGTCAGGCGCTGGCCAAGCCGGGAGAGGACCGGCCGCAGGCGTTCGATATCCGCTGCGCGTCCGCCGGCCATGATCGCCAGGCTGCCGCTTTCCGCGCCCGGCGTGCCGCCGGAGACCGGCGCGTCGACCCAGCGCACGCCGCAGCGCGCCTCCAGCTCGGCGGCCATCTCGCGGGTGGCGGCCGGCTCGGCGCTGGAGAAATCCACCAGCAACTGCCCGGGCCTGGCGTTCTCGACGATGCCGCCGGCGCCGAACACCACTTCGCGCACCGCCGCGGTATCGGCCAGGCAAAGCATCAGGATTTCCGCGTCGGCGGCCAGTTCGGCCGGGACCTCGACGGCTTTCGCGCCCTCGGCCGCGAGCAACTCGCGTTTGCCCGGCGAACGGTTCCACACCGCCAGCGGATAGCCGGCGGCCAGCAGCCGGCGGCACATGGGCACGCCCATCAGGCCGAGACCGGCGAAGGCAAGGGAAGGCAGGGAAGCGGACATGGCGAACTCCAATACGCAGCGAATGGGCACGGGGAGCGCCATATTACCCGCGAGGCGCCGGCGAGCAACGCCGCGACGGCTGCCCAAGCGGGCCGCGCACCACTATACTCCCCGGGTTTTTTCCGCCATTGAACCGGAGAACTCTCCCATGTTGAAACGCTCCCTGGCGCTCGCCGCCGGCATCGCCCTGTCCCTGTCCGCCGCGCTCGCCCACGCCGAAACCCTGAAAGAACTCAAGGTCTCGGCGATCCCCGACGAGGCGCCCACCGAGCTACTGCGCAAATTCAAGCCGCTCGGCGCCTATCTGGAGAAGCAACTCGGCATGCCGGTGAAGTTCGTCCCGGTGGCCGACTACGCCGGGGTGGTCGAGGCGCTGGCCGCCGACCGCCTGGACATGGCCTGGCTGGGCGGCTTCACCTTCGTCCAGGCGCGGCTGAAGACCGGCAACGCCATTCCCCTGGTGCAGCGCGAGCAGGACCAGCAGTTCACCAGCAAATTCATCACGGCCGATCCCCAGGTGAAATCCCTGCAGGACCTGAAGGGCAAGACCTTCGCCTTCGGCTCGGTCTCCTCCACCTCGGGCAGCCTGATGCCGCGCTACTTCATGCAGAAGGACGGCATCGTCCCCGAGCAGTTCTTCTCCCGCGTCGCCTACTCCGGCGCCCACGACGCCACCGTAGCCTGGGTCCAGGCCGGCAAGGTCGACGCCGGCGTGCTGAACGCCTCGGTCTGGCAGAAGCTGGTGGACAGCGGCAAGGTCGATACCGCCAAGGTCAAGGTCTTCGCCACCACGCCGACCTACTACGACTACAACTGGACCGTGCGCGGCAACCTCGACCCGGCCCTGGCCGAGAAGATCAAGCAGGCCTTCCTCGCCCTCGACCCGGCGAAACCGGCCGACAAGGAGATCCTCGACCTGCAGGCCGCCAGCCGCTTCATCGAGACCAATCCGGACAACTACAAGGGCATCGAGGAGTCCGCACGCGCCGCCGGCCTGCTGAAGTGAGCCTGAGCCTCGACGGCGTGGACCTGGTCCACGCCGACGGCCAACGCGCCCTTGCCGACATCCGCCTGCGCCTGGCCGCTGGCGAACGGGTGGCCCTGATCGGACCTTCCGGCGCCGGCAAGACCAGCCTGCTGCGGGTGCTCGCCAGCCAATGGCGGCCCAGCGTCGGCCGTGTCGAACTGCTCGGCGAGGAGCCCTGGGCGCTATCCGCCGCCGCCCGCCAACGCCTGCGCGCGCGCATCGGCCTGGTCCACCAGGCACCGCCGCTGCCGCCACGGCAGCGGGTGGTCAGCGCGGTACTGGCCGGGCGCCTCGGCCAGTGGCCGCTATGGAAGAGCCTGGTCAGCCTGGTCTATCCGCTGGACCGCGCCGGCGCCCACGACGCACTGCAACGCCTGGATCTCGGCGACAAGCTGTTCCAGCGCTGCGACCAGCTTTCCGGCGGCCAGTTGCAGCGGGTCGGCATCGCCCGGGTGCTCTACCAGCGCGCCGAGCTGATCCTCGCCGACGAACCGGTCTCGGCCATGGACCCGGTGCTCGCCGGCCATACCCTGGCCCTGCTCAACCGCGAGGCCGCCGCGCGCGGCAGCACCCTGCTGGCCAGCCTGCACGCGGTGGACCTGGCGCTGCAACACTTCCCCCGGGTGATCGGACTGCGCGCCGGACGCATCGCCTTCGACCTGCCCGCCGGCGAAGTCGACCGCGCCGCGCTGGACGCCCTCTACGCCAACGAACAACTGCAGGCCGAGCGCGCCAGCCCGGCCGGCGAACCCGCCGTGGTGCACATCCCACGATGCTGAACGCCGCTTCTCCGCCGCGCGACCCCGCCGCCCTGCCGCGCCTGCTGCTGACCCTGGCCGCGTTGCTGCTGCTCTGGCCGGGGCTGCGCCTCAGCGAACTGGATATCCCCGGCCTGTTCAGCGGCGACAACGCGCGCACCATGGGCGGTTTCCTCGCCGGCTTCTGGCCGCCGGCACACGATCCCGGGTTCCTCGCCCTGCTCGGCCGCGCCACCCTGGAAACCCTCGCCATCGCCACCGCCGGCATGGCCCTGGCCTGGCTCCTGGCGTTTCCCGCCGCACTGCTGGCGACCCGCGCCCTGTCGCTTTCGGCACTGCCGCGCGGCGGCCTGCCGGCCTGGTGGGCACGGGCACTGCGCTGGCCGGTGCGCGGCCTGCTGATCCTCCTGCGCAGCGTGCCGGAAATCGTCTGGGCGCTGCTGTTCGTCCGCGCCGTGGGCCTGGGGCCCACCGCCGGGGTGTTGGCCATCGCCATCACCTATGCCGGCATGCTCGGCAAGGTCTACGCGGAAATCTTCGAGTCGGTGGATCCGCGCCCCACCCGCGCCCTGCTGCTGGGCGGCGGATCGCGGCTGGCGGCGTTCGCCTACGGGGTGCTGCCGAACGCCGCCGGGGAAATGATTTCCTACACTGTCTATCGCTGGGAGTGCGCGATCCGTGCTTCGGTGGTGATGGGCTTCGTCGGCGCCGGCGGCCTCGGCCAGCAGATCGACCTGTCGCTGCGGATGTTCGCCGGCGGCGAGGTTGCCAGCATCCTGCTGACCTTCCTCCTGCTGGTCCTCCTCACCGACCTGCTGAGCCGCTTCCTGCGCGGGAGGCTGGCATGAGCCGGACCTGGCGCCTGCTGCTCTGGCCGCTGCTGGTGGTGGCCGCGGTGGGCGCCTCGTTCGCCTATCTGGACATGGACACCGCAGGTCTTTTCAGCGGCAAGGGACTGGGCCAGATGGCCGCCTACGCCAGCGAGTTCTTCCCGCCCGACCTGTCCGCTCCGCACCTGCGGGCGATTGGCCGGGGGCTGCTGGAAACCCTGGCCATGTCGGCCATCGGCACCCTGCTGGCGGCGCTGCTCGGCCTGCTCTTCGCGCTGCCGGCGGCAGGTCGCTTCGGCGTGCCGGCGCAGAGCCTGGCGCGACTCCTGCTCAATGCGCTGCGCGCGGTGCCGGAGCTGGTCTGGGGCGCGCTGATGGTGCTGGCGGCCGGGCTCGGGCCGAACGCCGGGACCCTCGCCCTGGCGCTGCACACCGGCGGCGTGCTCGGCCGGCTGTTCGCCGAAGCCCTGGAGAACACCCCGGCGCAGCCCGCCGAGGCCTTGCGCCTGGCCGGCAGCGGACGCCTCGCGGCATTCGCCTATGGCACCCTGCCGGGGGTCTGGCCGCAACTGGTGGCCTATACCCTGTACCGCTGGGAGAACAATATCCGCATGGCCAGCGTGCTCGGCTTCGTCGGTGCCGGCGGGCTCGGGCAGATGCTCTATTTCAGCCTGAGCCTGTTCCAGCAGGCCCAGGCCGCCACGGTGATCCTGGCCATGCTGGTCCTGGTGCTCGGGGTCGACAGCCTGAGCGCCTGGGCGCGGCAGCGCTGGGTCAGCCAATAGGAAGACGCGCCGCCGCGCCCGTTCGAGGAAATTTACGAAGCCCGCCGAAGATCGGGCATCATCGGTGCTCGGAGCCATCAGGGAGGCACCCCGCCTCCAGGTGTCCAGGGAGAGGAAGGAACCATGCGCAAACCACTGCTATCCGCATTACTGCTGGGCCTGCTGGCCCTCGGCGGCTGCAGCCTGCCCCAACAGCAGGCCGGCGCGCCGACCGAGCAGCGGCTCGGCACCCAATGGGGCGAAGGCGTCGCCTCGCCGGTCACCTCGGTGGCCCTGCGACGTCTATCGGAGCAACCGGTCGATCGCCGCCAGGTGTTCTACAGCGCGAGCCGCTTCGATGGACGTGCCATCAAGGAACTGCCCCTGGCCAAGGGCAGGGTGGGCTTCGCCGTACTCGACGAGGATGGCGGCAAGTTCGACCTCGTGCAGCACCGCAGCACCCTGCAATTGCAGGGTCGTGAAGGCCAGCGCTACCGACTGTGGCTGAACAACCTCGGCAGCGCGACCTACGAGGTGGTCGCCACGGTAGACGGCCTGGACGTGCTCAACGGCCAGCCGGGCAGCCTGAAGAACCGCGGCTATGTGCTGGAACCGGGCGAGAGCCTGGTGATCGAGGGCTTCCGCAAGAACGAACGGGAAGTCGCGGCGTTCCGCTTCGCCAGCCCCGACGATGCCTACGCCAGCAACAGCGCGGCCGGCGACAGCCGCAACCTCGGCGTGATCGGCGTGGCCCTGTTCGAGCTGGACGCTCCGGCCAGCGGTCGCGAGGCGCCGGCCGACGGACCGCAGGCATTTCCCGCCGACGCCCGGAACGGCGGCGGCTACGCGCCGCCACCACGCTATCGCGACTGAGGCATCTTCACGAAAACTGCGCGGCGGCGTTCCTTCATAAGCAATCCATCTCACAGGAGCCGCCGATGAACCGCTTTTCACTGCCCCGCCCCGACGCACGCCAGTGCGTCGCCGGCCTGGGTTTCTCCGCCCTTCTGCTGCTGGCCTCCTCGGCCAACGCCGCCGCCTGCCGCGACATCACCAGCGTGCAGCAAAGCGCCGACGCCACGCGCAATACCTCGATGGGCGGCCACGTGACCCAGCACATCTACGGGATGACGCCGCCGTCCGGCTCGTCGCAGAAAGACAAGACCCTGTTCAAGTCGAGAGGCAACTACGACGCGGCCTGGCGCCAGTACGGATACATCGACAATCCGGTGGCCTGCAGCGGCAACAGCAAGTTCCAGGTGGTTTCCCTGGAGAAGCTGCACATGGGCAAGATCGATGCCTACTCCTGCAAGCAGGCCGACGGCCAGGGCGTCTGCACGCGCTGGGATACGTACATGGCCAAGGAGATTTCGTACGGTTTCGTCCTGAAGGACGGCAAGTGGATCCTCAATACCCTCTACCCGGTTCCCCTCGACTAGGGCGCAGGCCGTCCGCGCCGGCCGCCCCATTGCAGGGAGCCGGCGCGGCCGTCCGGGTCAGAAGGTCAGCGTGCCCAGGCCCATGCCCGGGTCGCTGAAGCCGGAGCGACCATCTTCCATGCGACCGCTGAAACGCCGCAGGAAGCTGTCCGCCCCCTGCGCGCTGACGCTGAAGTCGTACCAGTTGCCGCTGCTGCGCAGCGAATAGCGGACTTCCCGGCGCTGTCCCGGCGGCACGTTGACGGTACGCCGCTCGCCCTGGCGATAGACGTTGTCCTTGACCGTCAGCTTGACCGGATGGCGGCCACGGTTGATCAGTTGCACGCGCAGGTTGCCGAACAGCGGCTCGTAGTCGATCCGCACTTCCGGCAGCGGCGCCTTGCGCTCCGCCAGGTCGCGCCGCAGGTTGCCGCGAAAGACCCGGAGGAAACCGTTCGGACCGTGCACTTCCAGGTGGTAGTCGCCGCTGGCGTCGCCCTGGAAGCTGTCGTGCAGGCGCTTGCGCGCGCCGACGGTGTAGCGTTTCGGCGGGTTCTCGCTGTCGAGCAGGTCGAACACCTGGAACACCGCGCCGGCCTTGCCGGTGTTGGCGAAGGTCAGGCTCAGCGCATCTCCGCCGCTGCGGTAGCGCGCATGCACGCCCAGCTCGTAGGGCAAGGCGCGGGCCGGACGGATGCCCATTTCCTGCTTGGGCATGGCGGCCACCGCCGGCGGCTTCGGCTTCGGCAGCTTGATCTGGCTGGCGACGATGGCGTCGGCCTGGCTGGTGTCGGGCAGTTCGGGGAACGGCTCGTTGTTCGGGTTGGCGAAGTTGAACGCCGAGGTCAGGTCGCCGCAGACGGCACGACGCCAGGGACTGATATTCGGCTCCATGACCCCGAAGCGCTGCTCCAGGAAGCGGATCACCGAGGTGTGGTCGAACACCTGGGAGTTGACCCAGCCGCCCTTGCTCCACGGCGAGATCACGTACATCGGCACCCGCGGGCCGAGGCCGTAGGGCTGGTTGCGATAACGGATATCGCCCTTGGTGTGCCATTCGAGGGTGGCGTCGGCGGTGGTCTTGCCGCGCAGCGTGCCGTCCTTGTTCAGGCTCGGCGCGGCCGGCGGGGCGACGTGGTCGAAGAAGCCGTCGTTCTCGTCGAACATCACCAGCAGCGCGGTCTTGCTCCAGACCTCCGGGTTGGCGGTCAGCGCGTCGAGTACCCAGGAAGTGTACTCGGCCCCCCAGATCGGGCTGGACGGGCCGGGGTGTTCGGAGTACTTGGCCGGGGCGACGATCCAGGACACCTGCGGCAGGCTGTTGGCCAGCACGTCGCGCTTCAGCGCATCGAGCTTCCAGGTGCTCAGGCCGTTGACGATCAGCGGCGAGTCAGGCGCCGCGGCGCGGTACTGGCGGAAGCCGATCAGCGGGTTGTCGGAGAAGTTGTCGGCCATGTCCTGGTAGACCCGCCAGGTGATGCCGGCAGCCTGCAGGCGCTCGGGATAGGTGGTCCAGGTGTAGCCCTGCTCCACCGGGCCGTTGCTGTCGTGGTCGTTGGTGGTTACCGGACCACCGTGCTGGCCGAGCGGGTCGTTGGTGCCGGTCCAGAGGAACAGCCGGTTGGGGTTGGTGCCGCCCTGGAACGAGCAGTGATAGGCGTCGCAGATGGTGAAGGCATTGGCCATCGCGAACTGGAAGGCGATGTCCTGCTCCTTGTAGTAGCCCAGGGAACGCTCGGTCTTGGCCGGCAGCCACTTGTCCATGCGCCCTTCGTTCCAGGCCTGCTGGGCGTCCGGCCAGGTGTGCGGGGTGCCGTCGACGCGCTGGGCGCTGGTGGTGCTGGTGTCGAAGTGGTAGGGCAGGATCTCGCCCTTGCTGCCCTTCTGGTGCCAGACCCGCTGGCCATCGGGCAGCGGGATCGCCATGCGGTCGCCGAAGCCGCGGACGCCCTTGAGGGTGCCGAAATAGTGGTCGAAGGAGCGGTTCTCCTGCATCAGGATCACCACGTGCTCGACGTCCTTGAGGTTGCCATGCCGGCGGTGCGCGGGAATCGCCAGGGCCGCCTGGATGCTCGACGGCAGCATGCTGGTGGCGACGGTGGCGCCGACCGTACCGGCGGCCAGGCGGATGAAGCTTCTTCTGCTTTTCGAAATCATCGGGGGACTCACCAGGTCAGGGTGTGGCACAGGGCTGCCGAGCGCATCCATGACGCCCGCAGGCTCACTCGGCAGCAAGCTGTTCGAACCCCGACGACGCTAGTGAGGGAAAAAGACGCTTTGGTTTCAACACGCTTTGCAACAACTATTCATGCCAACTTCGTCACAATTTGAGATCAAGATTTTGGTCTAGGCCAGATTCCACTTGACAGCCTTCGCCGGCACTCTCCTCACGCTCTTCCCCGCCATTGCAGGAGCAATACCCCCGCCACCACCAGCGCCAGGCCGAGATAGCCCTCCCAGGACAACCGGCGCACCGGGAAACCGGCCCAGCCGAACTGGTCGCAGAGCGCCGAGACCAGCATCTGCCCGGCCACCACGCACGCGATGAAAGTGGCGGCACCCAGGCGCGGCGCGACCAGGATCGCCACCGTCAGGTAGGCCGCGCCGAACAGCCCGCCGAGCCAGCTCCACCAGGGCGCGCCGCCGAGGCTGGCGGTAGCCGGCAGCGGCACCCGCACCAGCAGCAGGCCCAGGCTGACCACCCCGAGGCTGACGCCCAGCGAAGTCAGGCTGGCGCTCAGCGGATGGCCGAGCAGGCGCCCGAGCAAGGCGTTGCTGCCGGCCTGCAGCACCACCATGCCGCCCACCGAAACTGCCATCAGTACCATCAGATAATTGGGCATGCTGATTCTCCTCCTCCGGCCCTTGCCTCTGGAGCAGAGTTTTTGCTATCCACTTCGCGAATGGAAATCGATAGTTGGTACACTTTCCATGCAGCAGATTCATGACCTACGCCGTATCGACCTCAACCTGCTGGTGGTGCTCGACGCGCTCCTCAGCGAGCGCCACGTGTCCCGCGCGGCGCAGCGCCTGGCCATGTCGCAGCCGGCGGTCAGCCACGCCCTCGGGCGTCTCCGCGAACTGTTCGGCGATCCACTGCTGGTGCGGGTGAAAAGCCGCATGCAGTTGACCAGCCTGGCGCTGGAGCTGGCGCCGAAGCTCCAGGCCAGCCTCGACCAGGTACGCGGGGTGATCGGCGGGCCGACCTTCGAACCGGTGCGCAGCCGACGCCACTTCCGCCTGGGCATGTCCGACTACGGCGCCTGGGTGGTGCTGCCGGCGCTGCTGCGCCAGCAACAGGCGCTGGCGCCCGGGGTGAGCTTCGGGATAGTCCAGGAACCGCGCCTGGAAACCGCCCGCCAGGTCGCCGAAGGACAGCTGGACTGCGCGCTGGGGGTATTCCCCCTGCTTCCGGAGGGCGTGCGCGCCAGGCGCCTGTTCGAGGAGCGTTTCGTCTGCGTCTGTCGGCGCAGCCTGTTCGACCGCCCCGACGGCCTGTCCCTCGACCGCTACCTGGCGGCCCGCCACGTGCGCGTCTCGCTACAGGACAACCCGGCCGAGGAAGTCGACAGCGCCCTGGAAAAACGCGGCCTGCGCCGGCAGGTGGCGCTGACCCTGCCGCACTTCACCGTGGCCCCGGCGCTGCTGGCCGGCACCGACCTGGTACTGACCATCGCCGAACGCACCCTCGAAAGGTTGCGGCTACCCGAGGAACTGGCGCTCTGCGAGCCGCCGCTGGCGATCCCGCGCTTCGACTATGTGCAGATCTGGCGCGGCGACGCCGAGCGCGAAGCGGCCGGCGCCTGGCTGCGGGAACAGATCCAGGCGGCGGCGCGGAAGATCTGAAGAAGAGTCAGGAAGGCTTTTCCAGCTTGCGCAGCATCTCGCCGACACGCTCGCCGAGCATTTCGTTGGCCGACAGCTTGAGGCCGCGCGCCAGTTCCACCTGGACCACGTGTTCCGCCAGCGGGCGCAGGCGCAGGAACACCTTGGCCAGCTCCTGCAGGTCCGGCGCCCCGGGCAGCAGGTCGGTGCCGCGGCCGTCCACCAGGTGGGTGACGATCAGGCGGACGATTCCCGCCGCCAGATGCTCGGTGTCGCTGCGCAACTCGCCGAGTTGATCGAGCAGCGCCTCCAGCGGGATGCCGCTGCGGTACAGTTCCAGCCCGGCCTGGAACAGCCGTGGACTGGGGATCTTCATGCGCTCGCCGTCGAACAGCAGCAGGCCCAGCGCCTGGGCCTTGTCGATCACCCGGTCGTTCAGTTCGTCGCCGAAGATCGCCTGGAGTTCGTCGAAGCCGATGCTGCCGGGCGTCTCCAGGTTCCACTCGCCGATGATCGCCTGGTCCAGGCCGAGCACATGGTCGAGGTCGCGGCCCTGTTCCCAGGCTTCCAGCAGTTCCTTGATGTTGGCGCTGGAATAGCCGCGCTCGAGCAACTGGCTGATCAGCCGCAGGCGCTTGAGATGACTGTCGAAATACACGCCGACCCGGCCGCGCCGCTCCGGCGGCGGCAGCAGGCCGCGGTCCTGGTAGGCGCGTACGTTGCGCACGCTGCTGCCGGCCGCGCGAGCCAGTTCGTCGACGCTGTATTCGCGGGCATCCTCGGCGGACGGCTGCTCGCCACGTTGCAGCAGGCGCTGCAGGAGGGTCAGGGGTGTGCTCATGGAGGCGGATCATAACGAGGCCCGCCGAACGGCCACAACCTCCGGGGGCGCAACGCTCTTTGCCGGCGTCCGGATGCGCGGGCGCCAACCAAAGACTGGACTCGTCGGTCAGCCGCTTCTCCGGCACCACCGCCAAAACCCGGGGGAAACGTCCCGAGCCTTCTGCCCCGGGCCTTCCGGCGCCGGTAGCAAGTGCCGTAACACCGGCGTGAAGAGACTTCCCAGGGCTGGCGCAACGCCTGCTTATGGGCCAGCATCAACCATGACATCAATCAATGTCACAATAACGACAAGCCAGCCTGGAGAGAGCCATGTCCCAAGGCGCCTGGGTACCCACTCCCGACGATCTCGATCACTTCCGCCAGGTCCAGCGACTGGCCTATACCTGCTGCGAAACCATCCACGGCGAACTGCGCGCCGGCATCAGCGAGAGGGAAGCCGCGGCGCTGATGAAGACCTGGCTGCAGGATCATGGCGTCGACGACTGGTTCCACCAGCCCTTCGCCTGGTTCGGCAGCCGCACCTCGTTCAAGGGCTTCGACGGCCTGCGTCATCTCGGTGGCTTCAACCTGGCCTTCTACCCCGGCAAGCAGCGCCTGGAGGAAGGCATGCCGTTCATCCTCGACTGCGCGCCGACCCTCGGCGCCTATACCGCCGATGTCGGCTACTCCGGCGCACTAGGCCACAACCTGTTGCAGGAGCGGCTGATGGACGACCTGCTGATACACCGACGCACCATCCTTGACCTGGTCCGCGAACGGCGCCCCCTGGCCGAAGTCAGCCAGGCGGTCGACCGGCTCTGCGTGATCCAGGGCACCCTGCCACGGCACAAGGCCTATCCCTTCGAAGTGCTCGCCCATCGCGTGGAAAAGCTCGGCAACCGCCGCGGTCCCTCGGTGGCGCGCTTCGGCGTGCGCAACCTGTACACCCTGACGCGCAACGCGCTGGTCACCGGCAAGCGCGAAGGCTGGTCGCCGCTGTGGTCCAGCGGCAAGCGCTCCGAGCACCCGCCGACGCCCGGTCTCTGGGCGGTGGAACCGCACCTGGGGCTACGCGGGGTGGGCGCCAAGTTCGAAGAACTGCTGGTGGTCACCGAAGACGACGCCTACTGGCTCGACGACGACCTGCCGCACGTCCGCCGCTGGCAGGCGCGCGGCCTGCTGCCGCAAGCACGGGAGGCCGCATGAACGCGCTCCTCGCCCTCCCCGACCTGCAGCCGGAACGCCTGTTCGTGCAATCCGGCGACGTGCGCCTGGCGGTTCATTGCTGGGGCGCGCCGGACAACGGCAAGCCGACGCTGCTGATGGTGCATGGCTACCCGGACAACCACGAGACCTGGCTGCCGCTGATCCGCCAACTGGCCGGGCGCTACCGCATCGTCGCCTACGACGTGCGTGGCGCCGGCGCTTCGGACAAGCCACGCTGGAGCCGCGACTACCACCTGCAGCGGCTCAGCGAAGACCTGCAGGCGGTGATCCGCGCCACCAGCCCGGACCGCCCGGTACACCTGCTGGCCCATGACTGGGGCTCGATCCAGACCTGGGAAAGCGTCACCGATCCGCAGTGCCGACCGCTGATCGCGTCCTATACCTCGATCTCCGGGCCCTGCCTGGACCATGTCGGTTTCTGGATGCGCGAAAACCTCAGGCAGCGCAGTCCGAAGGCCCTGAAAGCGGTATTCGGCCAGTTGCTCCACTCCTGGTACATCGCCTTCTTCCATACCCCCGTCGTACCCGAGCTGCTCTGGAGCGCCGGCCTGGCCCGGCTCTGGCCGCAGTTCCTGAAGCACGCCGAAGGCGTCCGCCATCCGCAGGTCAACCCGACCCAGGCCAGCGACGGCCGGCACGGGGTCAAGCTGTACCGCGGCAACTTCATCCGCAGCCTGTTCCGTCCGCGCAAGCGCCACACCGAAGTGCCGGTGCAACTGATCGTACCGACCCGCGACCGTTACGTCGGCGCCCAGCTGTTCCAGCACCTCAGCCTGTGGGCGCCACGCCTGTGGCGGCGCGAGGCGAGCGTCGGCCATTGGCAACTGCTGGCCGAGCCGGAGCAACTGGCCGGCTGGCTCGGCGAGTTCATCGACGCCCAGGAAACCGGCGAGTCGCCGCCGGCCCTGCAACGCGCCCAGGTCCGCCCCGACGCGCGCTCGATGAGCGGCAAGCTGGTGGTGGTCACCGGCGCCGGCGGCGGCATCGGCCGTTCGACCCTGCTCAGCTTCGCCGAGCGCGGCGCCAGCCTGCTAGCCGCCGATCTCGACCTGGAAGCCGCCGAACGCAGCGCCGAACTGGCCCGCGCCCTTGGCGCCACGGCCCATGCCTACCAGGTCGACGTCGGCGATACCCAGGCCATGGAGCGCTTCGCCGAGTGGGTCCGCGACACCCTCGGAGTCCCGGATGTGGTGGTCAGCAATGCCGGCATCGGCATGGCCGGACCGATGCTCGACACCTCGCCCGCGGAATGGGAGCGCCTGCTGCGGGTCAACCTGTGGAGCGTGATCGACGGCTGCCGCCTGTTCGGCCGGCAGATGATCGCGGCGAACAAGCCGGGGCACCTGGTCAATGTCGCCTCCGGCGTGGCCTTCGCGCCGTCGCGCAACTACCCCGCCTACGCCACCAGCAAGGCCGCGGTACTGATGCTCAGCGAATGCCTGCGGGCGGAACTGGCCGGACGTTCGATCGGAGTCACCGCGGTGTGCCCGGGCTTCGTCGATACCGGCATTGTCCAGGCCACCCGCTTCGTCGGCATGGACGCCGAACGCCAGGCGCGGCGTCAGTCGAAGATCCAGCGCTTCTACAAGCGACGCCGGCTCAGCCCGGACACCGTCGGGGAAAAGCTGGTGCGCGCCGTGGAGCGCAACAAGGCGGTGGTCTCGGTGGGCAGCGAGGTGCACCTCGGCGCCCTGCAATGGCGCTTCGCGCCCTGGGCCACGCGGTTTCTCGCGCGCTTCGACCTGACTTCCTGAGAGCCTGCCATGAGCGAATTCCACCACAAGCTGGTCCAGCGCAAGGTCCGCTTCGACTTCAGCGATACCCCCCTGCACTGGGTTCCCGGCGAAGCGGAAGCGTCCCAGGTGATGAACGTCCTGCACATGCTCCTGCCTTCCGGCGAACTGTGGTTCTGCCGCCTCTACAACAAGGCCCTGCCGCTGGTTAGCGACGCCCGCCTGCGCGACGACGTGCAGGGTTTCATCCGCCAGGAAGCGATGCATTCGCGGGCCCACGACGGCGCGATCCAGCGCTACCTGAGCAGGTTCGACATCGACTCCAAGCCGTTCACCGACAAGATGGATTTCCTTTTCGAACGCCTGCTCTGCGACTACCCGCTGGGGCAGAACCGCCTGACCCGCGCCCTCGACGGCTGGTGGCTGCGCCAGCGCTGCGCGATCATCGCCGCGGTGGAGCATTTCACCTGCGTGCTAGGCAAGTGGGTGCTGGAGGCCCGGGAGCTGGATCGCCGCGGCAGCGACCCGGTGATGCTCGACCTGCTGCGCTGGCACGGCGCCGAGGAAGTCGAGCACCGCAGCGTCGCCCACGACCTGCACGTGCATCTGGGCGGCAGCTTCGTCACCCGGCAACTGACCATGCTGTTGGTCATCGCGATACTGGTCTACCTGCTCGCCGACGGCACCCGCACCCTCCTCGACCAGGACCCGAGCCTGCGCGGCGCCAAGCGCCAGGGATTCCTACGAACCTGGTGGCGGCTCGGCAAGCAGGGCCTGCTGCCGAACCTCGCGCGCACCTTCCGCGACGTCGCCCGTTACTTCAATCCCTGGTACCACCCCGAGCACGAGGCGAATACCCAGGAAGCCCTGGAATACCTGGCCAACTCGCCGGCGGCCCGGCGCGCGGCGAACGCCTGAAAACAATTCACTGGAAATACCGGCAAGCGCCGCGGAAGCTGGAACTTTCCCGGCGCTTGTCCATTGTTACGTCAGGGCGAGTCAAACAAGGCCGGCAGACGGAAGGTAATTTCCGTAAGCCTGAAAAATGTCGCTCGATAGAATGATTGAAAATAACGGGCGCGCGACGTGAGACTTTGCAAAAGCCTGCCATTCTTGCTGATGGCATTTTGAAAGCAAGCAAAATAAAAGTAAGAAAAGTTACCCTATCGATCGGAAATTAAAGAAAGAAAAGCGAGCGAGAAGAGAATCGGGAAATACGCTCTTCGCGCCCGCCTTCGTATTTATCCGGCCTGCGGAAACTCACTGGCCAGGCAGCGTGATCTCCCGTTCCGAAACGATGATCTTGTTGACCAGGCCGTACTGCACGGCCTCCTCCGCGTTCAGCCAGAAGTCGCGCTCGGTATCGGCACTGATCTTTTCCGGCGTCTGCCCGGTGGCTTCGGCGAAGATCCGGTCGAGGCGTTCCTTCATCCGCACGATCTCGCGGCGGTAGATCTCGATGTTGCTCGCCGGCCCCTGGATGCCACCCGACGGCTGGTGCAGGAGGAAGCGGGTATTGGGCAGCGAATAGCGGTTTTCCTTGTCCGCCGCGGCATAGATCAGCGCGCCGGCGCTGGCAACGCTGCCGGAACCGATCATGATGACCTTCGGTGTGATGAAGCGGATCGCGTCGAAGATCATGTCGCCGGACTCGACGTGGCCACCCGGGGAATTGACGAACATGTAGATCGGATCGTCGCTGATCGAGGCGAGGATGTGCAGCTGCTGGACGACGTCCTTGGCCATCTTCTCGTCGACCCCGCCGGTGACGAACACCTTCCTGACCTTGAGCGCGTACTCCATCAGCTTGGCGCCGATGGCGCCGTGGGAGTCGCCGCCTTCGCGGTCCTTGTCATCGGTTTTCATGCAACCTCCTGGAACTGTTGGTAATCCATCCGGCAAACCTTTCAGGGCATGCGTTCGTTGTTCGCCAGGGCGCGGATATATATCCGTTAACGCGCCTCTTCCGAGCGGCCCATTATGCATCAGCCAGACACTTTCGAAAGGCTTGCTTCAACTTCGAAAAGACCGGCGAAGGTAATCTCGTGAAGCATAGCCATGCAGGGCCGCGACGCACGTTTCCCGGAACCTAACAGATTTGTAAGTTGCCTCGTAAATACCTACCAGAATTAACAGTTAACAACGCGATTACCCTGCAAGAATTAACAGCTATTTCTTCGAGCCTGCCAAAAGTAATAGTACACCCCGCTCTTGCTTCGGGTGCCGCCGCTTCCCTGCCAACCACGCTGGCTACGGCGCGCTGAAACGTCGACGGGTGGAACCTGTCCGGCGAGGCGTGCGGTGCCCGTGTTCGCCGAATCGATGGATTGTTGAAGAGGACGCAGGGATGGTTCGTTTCGCTCGCTTGCCGCTATCGCCCTACCAACGGGACATCTGGGTCGCCGCCGCGCAGTTTCCGGAACTCGACCAGTACACCATCTTCAGCTACGACCGCTTCACTGGCGAGGTCGATACCCAGGCCCTGGAACGGGCGCTGCTGCAGGCGGCGCGAGACACCGAGGCGTTCCGCCTGCGCCTCGGCGAGACGGACGGTACGCCGTACCAGTGGCTGGACGCGGATGCCGAGTTCGAGGCGCGCCACGTCGACCTGCGCGCCGACCGCGACCCCGAGGCCGCCGTGCGATCCTGGCTGCGCGACGCCTTCCGCCACGCCTACCCGCTGGACGGCCGCAGCCTGGTGGACCTGGCCCTGCTGCATAGCGACCAGGCGCTCTACGTCTACGTGCGCACCCACCATATCGTCAGCGACGCCTGGGGCCTGCAGCTATTCCTCAGCCGGGTGCGCGCCGGCTACCTGGGCGAGCTAGGCGAGCCACAGGCGCAGATGCCGACGGCTTCCCTCCTGGCGCAGCTCGAGACCGACAACTACTCCGGTTCGGAACAGTACCGCGGCGACCGCGCCTATTTCGCCGAGGCCCTGGAGGGCCTGGAGCCGGCCCTCTTCACCCGCAGGCGCCCGGCCGGGCTGCGCCGCACCGCGCGCCACAGGCTGACGCTGGAACGCACACTGCTCGATGCGATCCGCGATCGTGGCGAATCGCCCTTCCTGTTCCTCTCCGCCGCCGTGGCGCTGTACCTGGCGCGGATCCACCAGAACGACGACGTGGTCCTCGGCGTACCGGTGCTGAACCGCGCCGACCGCGCGGCCAAGCAAGTGGTCGGGCACTTCGCCAATACCCTGCCGCTACGCATCCGCACCGCGCCGGAACAGACCGTCGACGAATTCCTGGCGCAGTTGCGCGAGGCGACCCGGACGCTGCTGCGCCACCAGAAGATGCCCCTCGGCGACCTGTTGCGCGGCGCCTCGCCACTGTTCGACACCACCCTTTCCTACATGCGCTGGCCCGCCGCCCAGGCGATCCCGAACGCCAGCGTCGAGACCGTGGCGCAAACCCACGCCCATGACCCGGACGCGCTGGCCATCTGGGTCTCCGAGTTCGACGGGCACAGCGACGCGCAGGTGGATTTCGAATACGCCTGCGATGTGTTCGACGCCGACTTCCCCATGGACGCCGCGGCGCGGCATATCGAAACCTTCCTGCGCGCCCTGGTGGAGGGCGGCGAGCGCCGCCTCGGCGAACTCGATCCGCTGTCGGCCGCCGAGCGCGAGGAACTGATCCACACCCGCAACGCCACCGACCAGGCATTCCCCGAGCAGGCTACCCTGCCCACACTGTTCGCCGAGCAGGTGGCGCGCACCCCGCAACGCACCGCGCTGCTGGAAGCCGACGGCGGCACGCTCAGCTATGCCGAGCTGGACGCCAAGGTCCAGGCCGTGGCCGACGCCCTGCGCGCAGCGGGTGTGAGGACCGACGAGCGGGTAGCGCTACTGGTCGCCCGCGGTCCCCACCTGCTGCCGGCGATCCTCGGCGTGCAGCGCGCCGGCGGCGCCTATGTGCCGATCAATCCCGACCATCCCCTGGAGCGCGTCCGCCTGCTGTTGGAAGACTGCGGTGCCCGCGTGGTGCTGGTGGACGAGCGCGCAGCGACACTCGGCGAGAGCCTCGGCGAGACGCGCGTGCTGCACCTCGAACGCCTGCCGCAGAGCACCGGCGACCTGCCGGCGGCCAACGTGGCGCCCGGCGACCTGGCCTATGTCATCTATACCTCCGGTTCGACCGGCATGCCCAAGGGCGTCATGGTCGAGCACCGCTCGGTGGTCAACCGCCTGAACTGGATGCAGCGTCGTTATCCGATCGGCGAACGCGACGTGCTTCTGCAAAAGACTCCGGTGACGTTCGACGTATCCGTCTGGGAGCTGTTCTGGTGGAGCTTCACCGGCGCCCGCCTGTCGCTGTTGCCGCCCGGCGCCGAGAAGGACCCGCGAGAAATGCTGCGGAGCATCCAGCGCGACGCGGTCACGGTCATCCACTTCGTACCGTCGATGCTGACGCCGTTCCTCGACCTGCTCAACGGCGACCCGACCGCCCGCGCGGCGGCAAGCTCGCTGCGCCTGGTGTTCTGCAGCGGCGAAGCCCTCGCGCCGTTGCAGGTCACGCGCTTCCGCCGGCTGTTCGGCGACGCCGTGCGACTGGTCAACCTGTACGGACCGACCGAGGCCACCGTCGACGTGTCCGACCATGAATGCGCCAGCGACAACCCCACGCGGGTCCCGATCGGCCGGCCGATCGACAACCTGCGCCTGTACGTCCTCGACCGCGCGCTCAGGCCGCAGCCCCTCGGTGCCGTCGGCGAGCTATATATAGGAGGCGTCGGCGTCGCCCGCGGCTACCTGAACCGGCCGGAGCTGAACGCCGAGCGCTTCCTCGTCGACCCCTTCGTCGCCGGCGGCCGTCTCTACCGTACCGGCGACCTGGCCCGCTGGCTGGCCGACGGCAACCTCGAATACCTCGGCCGCGCCGACGACCAGGTGAAGATCCGCGGCAACCGGGTCGAACCCGACGAAGTACGCGACCGCCTCGCCGCGCTTCCCGGCGTACGCGACGCCGCGGTCGTGGCACGCGATTCGGCGGTACGCGGCACGCACCTGGTCGGCTACTACGTGGCTGCGGCGGAACTCGACCCCGGTCAATTGCGCGCCGGACTTTCGGCGACGCTGCCGGACTTCATGCTGCCAGCCTTCTTCGTGCGCATCGACAGCCTCCCGCTCAGCGCCAACGGCAAGCTCGACCGCCGGCAACTGCCGGCACCGCCGGAACAGGTGGCGGCGGTTGCGCCGCGCACGGCGACCGAGGCCGAACTGGCGGCGGTGTGGGCCGATGTCCTCGGCGTGGCGGAGGTCGGCGTGCACGACGACTTCTACGCCCTCGGCGGCGACTCGATCCTGATGCTGCGCATCCGCGCCGCCGCACAGCGGCGCGGCCTGGGCTTCGAACTCGCCGACCTGATGCGCAACCCGACGGTGGCGGGCCTCGCCGAGCGCCTGGTGCGTCCGCTCGCGGAGCGAAGCTACCAGCCCTTCGAACTGGTTTCCGAAGTCGACAAGCCGCGCCTGGAAGGGCTGGAGGACGCCTTCCCGACCAGCCGGCTGAGTCTCGGCCTGCTCTTCCATAGCCGCCAGCGCCCCGACTCGTCGGTCTACCACGACGTGTTCCACTACCGCTTCGACCTGGCCTGGGACGAAGCCGCGTTCCGCCACGCGCTGGACCGGGTGGTCGCCGCCTATCCCGCGCTGCGTTCGTCGTTCGACCTCAGCGGTGCATCCGAACCGCTGCAACTGGTGCATGCCCAGGCGCGCAGCGAACCGCTGATCCTGGACCTGCGCGGTAACCCGGAGGCCGGGACGGTGCTCGACGAGCACATCCGCCAACGCCGCTTCCATCGCTATTCGCTGCAACAGCCCGGGCTGTTCCTGTTCGCCGCGTTCGTCCGCGAGGACGGCCTGGACCTGGTGTTCAGCTTCCACCATGCGATCCTCGACGGCTGGAGCGTGGCCAACCTGATCGTCGCGCTGGTCGCCGCCTACCGTGGCGAGCCGCTGCCGGGCCCCGCGCCGGCGCTGGCCTGCCATGTCCGCGAGGAGCTGGCCGCGCTGGCTTCGCCGGCCGCCGTGGGGTACTGGACCGGGCTGCTGGAGGGCGCGAGGATGACCCGCCTCGACGGCTTCGGCGCCCACGAGCCGCAAGCCGCGCAAGGTCCGGCCAGCCATCGCGAAACGCTGCCGGACGGGCTGCTCGAACGACTCAAGGCCACTGCGGCGCAACGCGGACTGCCGTTGAAATCGCTGCTGCTCGCCGCCCATTGCCTGACCCTGCATCTGTTCTCCCGCAGCGACAGCGTGGTCACCGGCGCGATCAGCAACGGCCGCCCCGAACTGCCCGACGCCGACCGCATGGTCGGCCTGTTCCTGAATACCGTGCCGGTCCGCTCGGAGATTGCCGGGCATAGCTGGATCGAGGTAGCCGATGCGCTGTTCCGCCAGGAGCGCGACGGACACGCCCATCGCCGCTATCCGCTCAGCGCCATCCAGCAGATCGTCGGCGACGAACTGAGCAGCGCCTTCAACTACGTCAACCTGCATGTCCTCGAACCGCTGTGGCAACTGCGCGACTTCCACGTCTGGGAAGAAACCAACTTCGCCCTGCTGGTCAACGTGATCGCCACGCCCAGCGACGGCATGTACCTGCGCATCGACAGCGACGGCCGCGGCATCAGCCGCAGCCAGGCCGCGCTGATCGGCGCGACCTTCGTCGAGCTCCTGTGGCGCCTCGCCGAGCATCCCGACGAAGCCGCCGACTTCGCCTTCCTCGCCCCTCGCCGCGACGCCGCTTCCCAGCCCGAGCCGCTGGTCGACGTCGTCAGCCTGTTCGAACGCCAGGTCGAGGCGCTGCCGGGCAGCGCCGCGCTGGCCTTCGAGGAGCAACGCTGGACCTATCGCGACCTCGACCATGTGGCGCGCTGCGTGGCCACCCGCCTGGTCCGCGCCGGCGCGCGCCGCGGCGATGCGATCGGAGTGGCGCTGAACCGTTCGCCGGAGATGATCGCGACGATCTGGGGCATCCTGCGCGCCGGCCTGGTCTGCGTGCCGCTGGACGTCAGCTATCCCGCGCAGCGCCTGGCGCTGATCCTGGAGACCGCACAGCCGTTCCGGGTGGTCGCGCACCCCGAGCACGCCCATGTCGCCGCGGCGGAACGGGTGCTGCCGGTAGAGGAACTGGTCGCCGACATCGAGCCCGAGACCTTCGCCGCGCCGCAGCTCGACGAGCTGGCCATGCTGCTGTTCACCTCCGGTTCCACCGGGCGGCCGAAGGGCGTCGAGCTTAGCCATCGGATGTGGGCCAACTACACCCAGTGGCAATTGCGCGTCGCCAGCGGCGTACCGGGGCTGCGCACCCTGCAGTTCGCGCCGCTGAGCTTCGACATGGCCTTCCAGGAGATCTTCTCCACGCTGTGCGGCGGCGGCGAGCTGCAACTCATCTCCAACCGCGAGCGGATGGACCCCTCCGCGCTGCTGCATGTCCTCGAACGCCGCCAGGTCCAGCGCGTGCTGTTGCCCTTCGTCGCCCTGCAACGCCTCGCCGAGGCCTCCAACGCGCTGGGCGTGCGCCCCGGCGCCCTGCGCGTGGTGGTGTCCTCCGGCGAGCAGTTGCGCATCACCGAAGACGTCCGCGCGTTCTGCGCGGCGATGCCCGGGCTGCTGCTGGAGAACCAGTACGGTCCCACCGAGACGCACCAGGTCACCTACCACTCGCTGAGCGGCGATCCGGCGCACTACCCGGACCTGCCGCCGATCGGCCGGCCGCTGGACGGGGTCGAGGTGCAGGTGCTCGACGCCGCGCTGCGCCCGGTACCGGTCGGCGTTACCGGCGAGCTGTACTTCGGCGGCGACTGCCTCGCGCGCGGCTACCACCGCGCCCCCGAACTCACCGCCGAGCGCTTCGTCGAACATCCCTGGCGCCCCGGCGCCAGGCTCTACCGCACCGGCGACCTCGGGCGCATCCTCGGCAACAGCGAGATCGTCTGGCTCGGCCGCGCCGATACCCAGGTCAAGGTCCGCGGCTTCCGCATCGAGCCGGCCGAGGTCGAGCTGGCGATCATGCGCCAGGCCGAGCGCCAGCCGGGCCTGCGCGGCGCGGCGGTGGTCGCTCGCGAGCGCCAGGGCAACGATGCATTCCTCGCTGCCTTCCTGCTCGGCGAGCCCGAGGCGGTGGATCTCGCCGAACTGAAGCAGGCACTGCGCAGCGAACTGCCGGAACACATGGTGCCGGCACACTTCGCCTGGGTCGACGGCTTCGCCCTCACCCCCAGCGGCAAGCGCGACGACGCCGCCCTGCGCGCACTGCCGCTGGAGCACGGGACGAACATCGAGTACCTGGCCCCGCGCGACGACTACGAGCGCACCCTGGCCGGACTCCTCGGCGAGTTGCTGGATCGTCCCCGGGTAGGCATCCGCGACAGCTTCTTCGACCTCGGCGGCACCTCGCTCAGCGCGATGCGCTTCATGCTGCTGATCGAGAAGCGCTATGGCGTCGACTTGCCGATGGCCGCGCTGATCGAGACGCCGACCGTGGAGGGCCTGGCCGAACGCCTGCGGGAACGCTCGGCGGTGCGCGCCTTCGACCCGCTGGTACCGATCCGTGCCGGCGGCAGCCGCCCGCCACTGTTCCTCGTCCACCCGCTCGGCGGCCACGTGCTCTGCTACCTGCCGCTGGTCCGCGCACTGCCGCCGGACCAGCCGGTATATGCCCTGCAGGCGGCCGGCACCGGCCAGGGCAGTACGCCGCTGGCGGTCCTCGAGGACATCGCCGCCAGTTACCTCGCGGCGATCCGCCGGGTGCAGCCGGAAGGCCCCTATTACCTCGGCGGCTGGTCGTTCGGCGGCTTCGTCGCCTACGAGATGGCCCGGCAACTGCGCGCGCTCGACCCGCAGGCGGTCGCCCAACTGATCGTGCTCGACTCCATCACCGTCGACCGCAACCACGCCGGCAGCGCCAGCGACGAAGCCCTGCTGCTGTTCTTCTACTGGGAACTGGTCTGGTTCGAGCGCAGCGACGAGGAGGTCGAGCCGCTGCCTGAAGGCGCGAGCCTGGAGCAGAAGCTCGACCACATCGTCGAACGCGCCATCGAGGCCGGCGTACTTCCCGCCGGCACCCCGCGCGCCACCGTGCAGCGTCTCTACGAGCTGTTCCGGGCGAGCTGGCAGGCACTCATCGGCTATCGCCCGGAAGTCAGCGACCAGGACATGACCCTGCTGCGCGCGGACGGCCCGCTGCCGCTGGCGCTGAAGCCGATGCACGACGCCGCCGGCACCCACTACGGCGACCCGAAGAACGGCTGGCAGCACTGGACCAGTGGCCGCCTCGATGTGATCGACGTCCCCGGCGACCACCTGGTGCTGATGAAAGAACCCTATGTCGAGACGGTCGCGGCAGAAATCGCCGCGTTGCTCGAACCCTCCACCTCCAGCGAACGGACCCGCCCATGAGCAGACACCCCCTGAAGATCGTCATCGCCGGCGCCGGCATCGGCGGGCTCGCCGCGGCCGCCTGCCTGAAGGCCGCCGGCTTCGAGGTCGAACTCTACGAGCGGGCCAGGGAGCTGCGCGCGGTCGGCTCGGCGCTGTCGCTGATGCCCAACGCGCTGACCGCCCTGGAGAGGGTCGGCGTGCGCCCTGACCTTACCCGCGCCCAGGCCTTCGACTCGCTGCGGTTCCTCACCCGGCGCGGGCGACCGATCCGCGCCATCGACTTCGGCGGCCTGGCCCGTCAGCTCGGCCAGCCGAGCCTGGCGATCCACCGCGCGAGCCTGCAGCAGGCGCTGCTGGAACAGGCCCGCGACTGCCGCATCGAACTGGGCGTGAGCGCCACCGGCTACCTGCGCCACGCCGACGGCGAAGGCGTCACCGTGCTCTGCAGCGACGGCCGCGAAGTGCACGCCGACGTGCTGATCGGCGCCGACGGCTTCAACTCGGCGATCCGCGCCACCATGACCGGCCCGGAGCGTCCCACCGACTGGCACTACGTGATCTGGCGCGCCACGCCGGCGTTCCGCCATCCGAAGGTGACGCCGGGCTACGTCGCCCATTACTGGGGCCGTGGGCAGCGCTTCGGTCTCGCCGACATCGGCGAAGGCAACGTCTATTGGTGGGGCACCCGCAACATGCCGGCCGAACAGGCGAAGGACTGGCGCGGCGGCAAGGCGGGCATCCAGCGCCTCTACGCCGGCTGGGCCGACGAAGTGCAGGCGGTCATCGAGGCGACCCCGGAGGCCGACATCAGCAGCCTGCCGGCCCAGGACCGACCGTTCCTGGAGCGCTGGGGCGACGGCCCGGTGACCCTGCTCGGCGATGCCGCGCATCCGATGCTGACCAGCCTCGGCCAGGGCGCCGCCATCGCCATCGAAGACGCCGCGGTGCTGGCCCACTGCCTGGCCACCATCGACGACCCGCAAGCCGCCCTGCGCGCCTACGAGAACCGCCGTCGCGACCGCGCCAGGGCGATGGTCGAGACCTCGCGGGCGCTGAGCCGCATCGAGCAGTTGGAGCATCCGCTGCGCACCGTCGCCCGCGATCTCTACTTCCGCTTCGCTCCGGAGCGAACCTTCGCCCGGCAGAACGAACTGGCACTGACCTTCCCAGGAGTCGAATGATGGCCGAGATACGACGCCCGCTGTCCGCGGTGGAACGCTGGTACTGGCTCAGCGACCAGTTCTCCGCGCTGAACGTGATTTCCCGGGTGCGGGTCCATGGCCGGTTGTCCATCGACGACCTGCGCCGCGGCCTCGACGCGCTGCAGGCGCGGCATCCGCTGCTGCGCGCGCGGATCGAGCACGATGCCGGGCTCGATCCGCGCTGGGTGCCCTGCGAGCAGCCCATCCCGCTGCGCGAGGTGCGCGGCGGCGGCGAGGAGCAATGGCTGCGGGAAATCAACGAGCGCGAATTGCCGGAACGCATCGATCCGGACAGCGGGCCACTGATCCGTACCGTGGCGATCGCCACCGACGCCGGCGCCCACGACCTGCTGGTCGTGGTACCGCACATCATCGCCGACGGCACTACCGTGCTGACCCTCGCCGAACAATGGCTGACCCTGGCCGCCGACCCCGCCGCGCAACCCTGGACCGCCAGCGCCCTGCCGCCGGCGGAGGATCTGCGTCCGCGCCGCTTCACCGGCGACGAAGGCGCGGCGCGCCTGGCCGAGCAGACCGCCCAGGACGAAGCGCTGGTCGGTCGCCACCGCCCGGGCCGGATCGAGCCGAGCAACCCGGTGCCGCTGGAAGCGCGGCGTACCCGCCTGCTCCACCGGGAGCTGGACGGCGCGCAGCTGGAACAGCTGCAACGACGCGCCCGCGAACACGGCACCACGGTACACGGCGCGCTGACCGCGGCGCTGGCCATCGCCGCCGGCCACGACCACCAGCGCCGCCCTAGCCACATCGCCATCGGCTCGCCGATCGACTTCCGCGACGAACTGGAGCCGCCGGTGCGCCCCGACGAAGTAGGCACCTACGTCGCCACGGTACCGGTGGTGCTGGACATCGCCCGGCCGTTCTGGGAGGTCGCCCGCGCGCTCACCGACGACCTCGGCGAACGCCGTCGCCAGGGCCATCATTTCAACCTGGTCACCCTGGTCGCCAGCGCTGCGCCGCGCTGCATGGCCGACGCGCGGCCATTCATGGCCTTCATGGAAGCCGAAGGGCCGATCAACCTGTGCTCCTCCAACATCGGTCGCTATCCGTTCCCCGAGCGGATCGGCGCCTTGCGCCTCTCCGACGCGCAGTTCCTCACCGGCATCTCGGTGAACGGCTACTTCGTGGCCGCCATCAACTCCAGCCATGGCCGGCTGTTCTGGAACTTCACCTATATCGACGAAGCGGTCCCCGGCGAACGCGCCGAACGCCTGGCCGAAGATTGCCTGGGCACCCTGCTGTCGGCGATCCACGCCCCCCAACGATCCGCCCTCGAGGAGCAATGACATGTTATTCACCAGCAAACCTCTCTCGCCCCAGGGCCGCCACGTACTGATCACCGGCGCCTCCAGCGGCCTCGGCCGGGAAACCGCGCTGCACCTGGCCGAACAGGGTTTCCAGGTGATCGCCGGGGTGCGCCGCCAGGAGGATGGCGAGCGCCTGGCGAACGCCTGCCCGTCCGGCCGGATCAGCACGCTGCTGATCGATGTCACCGACGAGGAATCCATTGGCCGGGCCGCCGCGCAGGTGGCGGAGAAAGTCGGCGATACCGGGCTCTGGGGCCTGGTGAACAACGCCGGGATCTGCATTTCCGCGCCGCTGGAATGCGTCTCCAGCGACCTGCTGCGGCGCCAGCTGGAAGTCAACCTGATCGGCCAGCTCGCGGTGACCCGGGCGATCCTGCCGCTGCTGCGCCGTGGCGGCGCGGCGCGCCTGGTGAACGTCACCTCGGGCCTCGGCTCGGTCGCCATTCCCTACCTGGGCGCCTACTCCGCCGCGCAGTTCGCCAAGGAGGGAGTGAGCGACGCCCTGCGCCGCGAGCTGGCACCCATGGGCATCCAGGTCTCGGTGGTCAGCCCCGGGGCGATCTGGACGCCGATCTGGGGCAAGATCGCCAGCGAGGGCGAGCGCGCCCTGGCCGACGCCCCCGACGCCGTCGCCGACCTCTATCGCGATACCTACCTGCGCTTCCTCCAGGCCAACGAGGACGGCGCGCGCAACAGCGCGACCAAGCCCGCCGATGTCGCCGCCGCGGTGCATGCCGCGCTCACCGCGGCCAAGCCGCGGACCCGCTACCGGGTCGGCGCCGACGTGCGCCGCGGTACCCTGCTGGCGCGGCTGCTGCCCGATAGCGTGATCGACGGGATGTTCCGCCCCATCGTCACCGCCGCCCCGGCGGCGAAGGAGGAGCAACGTGCCTGATCGCAAACTGAGACTGGGCGAGGAACTGATCTCGCCACTGCACGCGCTCTACGACGGCCTGCAGGTGGACGGCGCGCCGCGTCCCGCGCATCGCGCCGCCGAGCATCCGGTGTGGGTGGTGACGCGCTACCGCGACGCGCGCAAGGTCCTCAACCATCCGGGCGTCCGCCGCGACGCCCGGCAGGCCGCCGAACTCTACGCGAAGCGTACCGGCAGCCCGCGCGCGGGGATCGGCGAGGGACTCAGCCACCACATGCTCAACCTCGACCCGCCGGACCATACCCGCCTGCGCTCGCTGGTTGGCCGCGCGTTCACCCCGCGCCAGGTGGAGCGCCTGCAACCGCATATAGAACGGATCACCGAGGCATTGCTGGACGCCATGGCCGGCCGCGAACAGGCCGACCTGATGGCCGACTTCGCGATCCCGCTGACCATCGCGGTGATCTTCGAGCTGCTGGGCATTCCCGAGGCCGAGCGCGAACACGCCCGCCAGTCCTGGGAGCGCCAGGCGGAACTGCTGTCGCCGGAGGAGGCCCAGGCCCTGGCCGATGCGCAGGTCGACTACCTGCGCGTGCTGCTCGAGGCCAAGCGCCGGCAGCCGGCCGACGACGTCTACAGCGGGCTGGTGCAGGCCGCCGACGAGAGCGGCCAGTTGAGCGAAGCGGAACTCGTCTCCATGGCCCACCTGCTGATGATGAGCGGCTTCGAGACCACCATGAACATGATCGGCAACGCGCTGGTCACCCTGCTGGTCAACCCGGAGCAACTGGCGTTGCTGCGGGCGCAGCCGGAACTCCTGCCCAACGCCATGGAAGAACTGGTCCGCCACGACAGTCCGGTGCGCGCCTCGATGTTGCGCTTCACCGTGGAAGACGTGGAACTGGACGGGGTCACCATTCCCGCCGGCGAATACATCCTGGTCTCCAACCTGACCGCCAACCACGACGCCGAGCGCTTCGACGATCCCGACCGCCTCGTCCTCACCCGCAACACCGATGGCCATCTCGGCTACGGCTTCGGCGTGCACTACTGCGTCGGCGCCTCGCTGGCCCGGCTGGAGGGGCGGATCGCCATCCAGCGCCTGCTCGCGCGCTTCCCCGACCTCCAGTTGGCGGTGCCCCACGCGGAGCTGCAGTGGCTGCCGATCACCTTCCTCCGCGCCCTGATCAGCGTGCCGGTGCGCACCGGATGCAGCGCCCCGGCGAACACCGCCTCCCACGCCAACCCGATCGAGAGGATCGCCCAATGAATGCCAAGGAAATTCTCGTCCACAGCCTGCGCCTCCTGGAAAACGGCGATGCCCGTGGCTGGTGCGACCTGTTCCATCCGGAAGGCGTACTCGAATTCCCCTACGCCCCGCCGGGCTGGAAGACCCGCTTCGAGGGCCGCGAAACCATCTGGGCGCACATGCGCCTGTTTCCCGAGCACCTGACCGTGCGCTTCACCGACGTGCAGTTCTACGAGACCGCCGACCCCGACCTGGCCATCGGCGAATTCCATGGCGACGGCGTGGCCACCGTTTCCGGCGGCAAGCTGGCGCAGGACTACATCTCGGTGCTGCGCACCCGCGACGGACAGATCCTGCTCTACCGCGACTTCTGGAATCCGCTGCGGCACCTCGAGGCCCTGGGCGGGGTCGAGGCCGCCGCCAAGATCGTCCAGGGAGCCTGAGCCATGCCGCGCGCCGCCGTGGTCTGCGGCCTGGGCAGCTACCTGCCCGAGGCCGTGCTCAGCAACGACATGCTCGCCGCCGAGCTGGACACTTCCGACGCCTGGATCAGCAGCCGCACCGGCGTGCGCCAGCGGCATATCGCCGGCGACCTCGGCAGCGGCGACCTGGCCCTGCGGGCGGCCTCCGCCGCGCTCGCCTCGGCGGGGCTGGAGCGAGTCGATGCGGTGGTGCTGGCAACCAGCACCGGCGACTTCTGCTGCCCGGCCACCGCGCCCAGGGTCGCGGCGCGCCTGGGGTTGGTCGGCGCGCTCGCGTTCGACCTGTCCGCCGCCTGCACCGGCTTCGTCTACGGCCTGGCCAGCGTCGGCTCGCTGATCAGCGCCGGGCTGGCGGACAGCGCGCTGCTGGTCGGGGTGGACACTTTCAGCCATACCCTCGACCCCGCCGATCGCTCGACCCGCGCACTGTTCGGCGACGGCGCCGGAGCGGTGGTGCTGCGTGCCGGCGATGCCGAGGAAGAAGGCGCGCTGCTGGCCTTCGACCTCGGCAGCGACGGCCACCAGTTCGACCTGCTGATGACCCCCGCCGTCAGTCGCGCCGAACGCAGTTCCGGACAGGCCTCCAACTACTTCCGGATGGACGGCAAGGCAGTGTTCGGCCAGGCGGTGACGCAGATGAGCGACTCGGTGCGGCGGGTGCTCGACCGGGTCGGCTGGCAAGCTTCGGACCTCCATCACCTGGTCCCGCACCAGGCCAACACACGCATTCTCGCGGCGGTCGCCGACCAGCTCGACCTTCCCGTCGAGCGAGTGGTGAGCAACATCGCCGAGGTGGGCAATACCGTCGCCGCCTCGATTCCCCTGGCCCTGGCCCACGGCCTGCGCCAAGGCATCCTGCGCGACGGCGGCAACATGGTCCTCACCGGTTTCGGTGCCGGACTGACCTGGGGTTCGGTCGCCCTGCGCTGGCCGAAGATCGTTCCGACAATGGACTGAAGAGGGAAGAACAATGCCCAACGACATGGAAGACCATCTCCTCACCGTGCTCAGCGTCGCCAGCGGCGTGCCGAAGGAGGAAATCAGCCGGGACAGCAGGATGGAAGACCTGGCTTTCGATTCGCTGGTGGTCAGCGAGCTGTCGCTGAAGCTGCGCAAGGAGTTCGGCGTCACCGGGGTCGACGACGAACTCGACCTGCTGGAAACGGTGGACGAACTGTTCCAGCTGGTCGAGAAGCACCGCGCCGCCTGAGGCCAGCGAACGCCGGCGTTCCGTCGCTTCTCTGCCAGGCGAAGGCGGTGCCGGGACATGGGAACGCGCATCGCCTTCGATCAACCAACACCAGAGCGAGATTCGCTGGAGGAAGAGGTGAGTCAGAACATGGATCTCACGATCGGGACGCATCGGGAGTCGGCTTTCTACGAGCTGGAGTTCGGACCGAGGACGATAATGACCCTGGCCAACTTTCCGGACGACGTGCTGCCGTTGTTGCAAATGGAAAGCCTGATGACCTTCGAGGCGATGGCCTACCTGCGCTGCGACGCACTGGTCGAGCTAGGCTGCTACGACGGCCGGGCGCTGGAAATCGCGCGCCTGCTCAATGCCCGCTATCTCGGCGTCGACCTCGACCAGCGGGCGATCGAGACGCTGCGCACGCGGATCGAGCGCGAGGGCATGAGCGATCGCGCGGACACGGTGGTCGACGACATCCTCAACCACACCAGGCGCGGTGCCTCGGTCGGCTCGCGCGCGCTGTACCTGCTGCCGTTCAACCTGCTGGGCAACTTCCGCGAGCCGAAACGGCTGCTCGACTCCCTCGCCGAGCGCAGCGTGGCGGCGGTGGTCTCGGTGTTCGGCGACAGCGCCGAGGCCACCCGCGTCCGCCAGAGCTACTACCGCCGTTGCGGGGTGCAGGGCCTGGAGTTGCACACGCGGGACGACGGCACCGTGTTCACCGGCAGCGACGGCTTCTACTCGCGCTCGTATTCACGCGCCTGCCTCCACGCCCTGCTCGCCGAGTGCGGGCTGACCGTGGTGCGCAGCGCTTCGAACCTGTTCGCCCACTGCGTGACGGTGCTGCCCGAAGGCGCCGACCAGGGCTTCGGTTCGTCGGCGGCATGAGTCGCCGTCGTGCATTCATCGCGCGGCCACGGCACGGGCAGGTCGCCGTGGCTCGCTTCATCGTCGTCTGAACCGCTCGGGAGCTGGAAACATGCCTTTGATTGTCTACGTGCTCGGTGCCGCGATCTTCGCCCTGACCACCAGCGAATACATGGTCGCCGGGCTGATGCCGGCGCTGGCCGCCGAATTCGGCGTGTCCTTCGCCGCGATCGGCTACCTGGTCACCTTCTACGCCGGTGCGATGGCCGTCGGCGGCCCGCTGTTGACCACCGCCCTGCTCCGGGTGCCGCGCAAGAACGCCCTGCTCGGCCTGATCGCGCTGTTCGTGGTCGGCCAGGTCATCGGCGCCCTGGCGCCGGGCTATGCGGTGATGGTCGCGGCGCGACTGGTCACCGCGGTCGCCGCCGCGGCCTTCTTCGGCGTGGCGCTGACCGCCTGCGCCGAACTGGTCGAAGGCAACCAGTTCGGCCGCGCGTCGTCGCTGGTGCTCGGTGGCCTGATGGTCGGAACCGTGCTCGGCCTGCCCGTCGCCACCTGGCTGGGCGAATGGTACGGCTGGCGCGCGAGCTTCTTCGCGGTGGCGCTGGTGGCGGTGCTGGTCGGCCTGCTGGTGTTGCAGCTGATGCCGGCGATCCCGGGGTCGGCGGGCAGCGGCTCGCTGCGCGAGGAACTGAAGGTGTTCAGGAACGCCCATCTATGGTGGGTCTACGCCACCAGCCTGCTGCTGATCGGCGCCACCTTCGCCGGCTTCACCTATTTCGTGCCGATCCTCACCGAGGTCAGCGGCTTCTCCGCCTCGACCGTACCGCTGCTGCTGGTGGTCTACGGCCTGGCGACGCTGGTGGGCAACAACATCGTCGGCCGCCTGGCCGACCGCCATACCATCGCGGTCCTGGCCTTCGGCCTGCTGGCGGCCATCGCCGCGATGGTGGCCTTCGCCCTGTTCGGACAGGTTCCGGCGGTGGCGGTGGCGGCGCTGGTGGTGATCGGCCTGACCGGGGTGTCGATGAACCCGGCGCTGGTGACCCGCGGCGCACGGGTCGGCCATAACAACATGCTGGTCAACTCGGTGCACACCGCCTGCATCATGCTCGGCGTGATGGCCGGTTCCTGGATCGGCGGCCTGGGCATCGCCGGCGGATTCGGCCTGCAGGGCGCGCTCTGGGTCGGCGCGGCCCTCGGAGTACTGGCGCTGCTGACCCTGCTGCCGGAGCTGCGCTTCGCCCGCGCCCCGGTAGGCGGGGCACTGGGCCGCTGAGCAGGATCCCTCAGGCGCTGCGCGCCAGCCAGCGGCAGTAGCCGGCGACGCCCTCTTCCAGGCTCTGGAAATCGTCGCGGTAGCCCGCCTCGCGCAGCAGCTCCAGGTCGGCGCAGGTATGGCTCTGGTAGCGCGCCCGCAGCGACTCGGGGAACTCGCGGTAGCCGAGCAGGCCGCTTTCCACGGCCTGTTGCAGCGACAGGGGCGGCTGGTCGGCGTTGGCGCGGACGCTATTGATCACCGCCAGGGCGACCTCGTTGAAGGTCCGTGCCTGGCCGCTGCCGAGGTTGAAGATTCCCGAACGCTGCGGATGGTCGAAGAAATGCAGGTTTACCCGCGCCACGTCCTCCACCGCGACGAAGTCGCGCAGGTGGCCGCCGGGCGGGAAGCCGCCGTGTTCGCCGAACAGTTCGACCCGCCCGTCGCGGCGCAATTGCTGGTAGCAGTGGTAGGCCACCGAGGCCATCCGCCCCTTGTGTTCCTCGCGCGGCCCGTAGACGTTGAAGTAACGCAGGCCGACCACCTGGCTGCGCGCCTGCGGCAGCGCCCGCCGCACACGCTGGTCGAAGAGGAACTTGGAATAGCCGTAGACGTTCAGCGGCCGCTCGTACTGGCGCGCCTCGCGGAAGGTCCGGCCGGCGCCGTAGACCGCCGCCGACGAGGCGTAGAGGAACGGCACGCCGAGTTCCAGGCTGCTTTCCAGCAGGCGGCAACTGTAGCGGTAGTTGTTCTCCATCATGTAGCGGCCATTGCTTTCCAGGGTGCTGGCGCAGGCGCCCTGGTGGAACAGCGCGCGGACCGTGCCGAAGTCGCCGCGGGCGTAACGCTCGAGGAAGTCGTTCTGGTCCAGGTAGTCGGCGATATCGGCGTCCGCCAGGTTGCGGAACTGCTCGCCGTCGGTGAGATCGTCCACCGCGATGATGTCGGTCTCGCCACGCCGGTTCAGCGCCTGCAGCAGATTGCTGCCGATGAAGCCGGCGGCGCCGGTGACGATGATGCTCATGGGCACTCCCTTCGACAGGATGAATGCCCCCAGGCTATGCCTATGCGCCGTGCCGCCCGTTGACCTGCAACAAGCCATGGGCGGACGGCAGCGGTTCAGCGGGAAGGACGATCGTTGTGACCGAGGTCGCGTTGCGGGTCGATGCGGTCACGAACCCGCTGCTTGAGCGCCTTGGCCTCGGGGAAGCCGCCGTCGGCCTTGCGCTCCCAGACCTGCACGCCGTCGCAGGTGATGCGGAAGACGCCGCCGGTTCCGGGCTCCAGGCAGACTTTTCCGAGATCGTCGGCGAAGGTGCTGAGCAGTTCCTGGGCCAGCCAGGCGGCACGCAGCAGCCACTGGCACTGGGTGCAATAGGTGATGACGATTTCGGGCTTGGCGGTGGGCATGTCGGCGGCTCAGGGGAAACGGTCGCGCCTATAATAGCCGCCTTTTCACCCGGCTCCGGATCGTTCTCATGCGCCGCCTGCTGCTCGTACTGCTGCTCCTGCTTCCCCTGTCCGCCCTCGCCGCGGAGGCCCGGCCGAAGATCGGTCTGGTCCTCTCCGGCGGTGCCGCCCGCGGCCTGGCCCATATCGGCGTGCTCAAGGCCCTCGACGAACAGGGCATCCAGATCGACGCCATCGCCGGCACCAGCATGGGCGCGGTGGTCGGCGGCCTGTACGCCTCCGGCTACACCCCCGCCGAACTGGAGCGCATCGCCCTGGAGATGGACTGGCAGCAGGCGCTGTCCGACGCGCCGCCGCGCAAGGACGTGCCGTTCCGGCGCAAGCAGGACGACCGCGACTTCCTGGTCAAGCAGAAGATCAGCTTCCGCGACGACGGCACCCTCGGCCTGCCGCTGGGGGTGATCCAGGGCCAGAACCTGGCGATGGTGCTGGAAAGCCTGCTGGTGCACACCAGCGACAACCGCGACTTCGACAAGCTGGCGATCCCCTTCCGCGCCGTCTCCACCGATATCGCAACCGGCGAGAAAGTGGTGTTCCGCAAGGGCCACCTGCCCCAGGCGATCCGCGCCAGCATGTCGATCCCCGCCGTGTTCGCCCCGGTGGAGATCGACGGCAGGCTGCTGGTGGATGGTGGCATGGTCGACAACATCCCGGTGGACGTGGCGCGCGACATGGGCGTGGACGTGGTGATCGTGGTCGACATCGGCAACCCGCTGCGCGACCGCAAGGACCTGAGCACCGTGCTCGACGTGATGAACCAGTCGATCACCCTGATGACCCGGAAGAACTCCGAAGCCCAGCTGGCCACGCTCAAGCCCGGCGACGTGCTGATCCAGCCGCCGCTGTCCGGCTACGGCACCACCGACTTCGGCCGCGTGCCGCAACTGATCGACGCCGGCTACCGCGCCACCACGGTGCTCGCCGCGCGCCTCGCCGAGTTGCGCAAGCCGAAGGACCTCAACAGCGAAGCGCTCGACGTGGCGCGCACGCCGAACCAGCGCAAGCCGGTGATCGACGCGATCCGCGTGGAGAACAACTCGAAGGTCAGCGACGAGGTGATCCGCCACTACATCCGCCAGCCGCTCGGCACGCGCCTCGACCTCGGCCGCCTGCAGGACGACATGAGCACCCTCTACGGCCTCGACTACTTCGACCAGGTGCAGTACCGGGTGGTCAAGGAGAAGAAGCTCAACACCCTGGTGATCCACGCCACCGGCAAGAAAGGCGGCACCGACTTCCTTCGCCTGGGCCTCAACCTGTCCGACGACATGCGCGGCGAAAGCACCTTCAACCTCGGCGGCAGCTACCGCATGAACGGCCTCAACCGGCTCGGCGCCGAGTGGCTGACCCGGGTCCAGCTCGGCGACCGCCAGGAACTCTACAGCGAGTTCTACCAGCCGCTCGACGTCGGCTCGCGCTACTTCGTCGCGCCCTTCCTGTTCCACGAGGCACAGAACGTCGACGTCACCGAGGACAACGACCCGCTGCTGCGCTATCGCCTGGAGCGCTACGGCTACGGCCTCAACGTCGGCCGGCAGATCGCCAACAACGGCGAAATCCGCCTGGGCGCGGTGCAGGCCTACGGCAAGGCCGACGTGCGCATCGGCGACCCGAGCCTGCCGGACATCGACTTCACCGAGGGCTACTACGAACTGAAGTACTCGTTCGATACCGTCGACGACGTCAATTTCCCCCACGAGGGCGAGGAGATCGGCCTGACCATGCGCCGCTACGACAAGTCCCTCGGCTCGGACGACAGCTACCGGCAGTGGGACCTGCGGCTGAACAAGGCGCTCAGCTTCGGCGCCGACACCTGGGTGTTCGGCGGCGGCTACGGGCGCACCCTGGACGACGCCGAGGTGGTCACCTCCAGCTTCACCCTCGGCGGCGCCCGCGAGCTGTCGGGCTTCCGCCGCGACGCGCTGTCCGGGCAGAACTACAGCCTGGGACGGATCGTCTATTACCGGCGCCTCACCGAACGTTCCTTCCTGCCGCTGGACTTCCCGCTGTACCTGGGCGGCAGCATCGAGCGCGGACGCATCTGGAACAACGACAACGAATACGACAGCGGCTACATCAACGCCGCCAGCCTGATGATCGGCTTCGATACGCCGCTGGGGCCGCTGACCTTCAGCTACGGGATCAACGACGAGAACTTCAAGGCGTTCTACCTGAACCTCGGGCAGAACTTCTGAGCGGAGTTCAGGCGATCAGCGCCAGCAACTCGCGCGCCTCGGCCTTCTGCCACGGGTCGCCGTGCGCCACCACCAGGCGCAGGATGCGGCTGGCCTGGTCGAGATCGCCGCTGTCGATGCAGGCGCGGGCCCGGTCCAGGCTGGCCGAGGCCTCCTCCGGCGGCACCGTGGCCGGCTCCGGCTGGTCGAGTTCGAGGTGTTCGTACTCGGCGACATCCGGCAGTTCATGGAGATTGCTCTCGAACGCCAGGGGCTCCTCCGCCGGTTCCGCCTTGCCGGCAGCGGCGCGGCGCGGCAGGTCGGGGTTGTCCAGGGGATTCTCCAGGGCGCCCCAGTCGAGATCGAGATCGAGGTTGAGGTCGCCGAAGCCGTCGGCGCCCGAGGACGCATCCGGTTGCTGCAAAACGGGCGGCTCGGCCAGCGGCAGGTCGCTCCAGTCGTCGTCCTTGGTTGTTGCCGCCGGCGTCTCGGTCGCCGGCATCTGTAGCAGCGCCGGGTAGCGTCCGCGCAACTCGTCGATGGCCTCCGGGTTGCCGCCACTGGCCAGGGTTTCCTCGGCCAGCGCGTCGAAGCCGGCCGCATCGCCCAGCTCAGCCAGCACCAGCAACAGCTTCATCCGCGCGCTCAGGCGCTGCGGCTGCTCGGCGAGTACCTGACGCAGCAGGTCGCGGGCCTGTCCGTAGCGACCGTAGGCGATATAGATGTCGGCGCCGTCCAGCTTGTCCGCCGCAGCCATGGCGGCGCGCGGAGCGGCGGCCGGAGCAGGCGGAGGAGACGGCGGCGGGCTGGAGGGAGCGGCGACCGGCGGCCTGGCCTGTTCCTCGACCTTTGCCGGCGCCGGTGCGGCCGCCGGGGAGCGCGGCGCACGCCGCAGCGGCAGGTTCAGGGCGACCCGGCGCTTCGGTTCGACCGCCGGGACAGGAGCCTCTTCGCGGCGGCGACGCAACAGCAACACGCCGAGCAGAGCGAGGACCAGCAGCAGGACGATCATCCAGCGCCAGTACTGCGAGTCCGTCGGCGTTTCAACCGGTTGCGCAACCGAAGGCGCGGCCGCGGCGGGCGGCGGCGCCGCGGGCCGCACCGCCTGGCGCCGGGCCAGTTGCTGTTGCAGTTCGGCGACCTGGTGATCGCGCTGCTGCAGTTGTTCCTGCAAGGCCTGCAACTGGCGTTGCAGATCGTCCATCCGCTGGCTCAGTTCCTCCCGTTGCCGGGCCAACGCCTCGGCCTCGGCATCCGCCTGGCGCTGCGCCTCGACGAGAGCCGCCGGAGCGTTTTCCACCACGGCGGCATCGGCTGGCGGCAGGACTTCCACGGCCGCCTCCTTCACGGCGCCGGGCGCGCCTCGCTCCGGCTGGTAGCCGGCCGGCAGGCGCAGGCGCGCGCCGGCCTTGAGCCGGTGCCGGTCGGCATTGACGAAGGCCTGCGGATTGAGCTGGTACAGGGCCTCCATGAGTTGCGCGCGATCGGCGTTGCCGGCACCACGCAGGCGTCCGCTGATGGCCCAGAGGTTGTCGCTGGGGCGAGCCAGGTATTCGTCGCCCGGCTCCAGCAGTGCCGGGTCTACGACGACCGCGGCACTACGCGGCGCAGGCACCGGCGTCGAGGATTGCCGCTGCGGCTCGATCCCGCTGCGCGCGGCCGGAAGCATGCGCGGCGTATAACCGAGCGGATCGAGCAGTACGGTGAATTCGCGCACGATGCGGCCGTTGGGGCGGGCCACCTCCACCAGGAAATTCAGGTAGGGCTCCTGCACCGGTCGGCTCGAGGACACATGGATGCGATTGCCACCGCGCCCCTGGAGCACCGGACTGAAACGCAGCTCGTTGAGGAACTGCAAGCGTTCCACCCCGGCCGCGGCGAAGACGTCGGCGCCCGCCAGGCGGACCTCGATCTCGTCCGCGCCGAGATCGCCGACGTCGAGCAGTTCGATATCCGCATCCAGCGGCTGGTTGAGCGCCGAATGCAGGGTGATGTCTCCCACTCCCAGGGCGCTCGCCTGCCCGGCCAACAGGCACGACCAGGCACACAACATGACACGCAAGGCTTTACCGGGCATTCCGTTCTTTTCTCCGCACTTCGAGCACACAGCCGGCCAGCGGTCGACTGCTACATCTATTTCACGTTAGCCCGAATTTCGCCCCGTACAGGGCTGAACGCACCACATGGCGCAAGACATGGCTTTTTGCCATCACTGAATAGAGGAATGCCGTGGAAACGGTCAAGATTTTTCGTCAGAAAACCGACGAAAACCTCTGCAGAGGGCTTTCGGACGAAAGCCCAGGAGGTGATGCCATAAAAATGGCGATTCTAGCGGAATTTCGTGACGCAGTGCTCAGCGCTTTTCCAGGTTCGCCAGGATTCGCAAGAGCACCTGCTGGCACAGCGCCTGCTCGGACTCGTCGATGCCGGTCAGTACGTCGTTGCGAACGCTGGCGGCGATGGCCTCGATATCGGCGATCAGCACATCGGCCTTGGGCGTCAGCACGATGTGCTTGGCCCGCCGGTCCTCCGCCACCGCCAGGCGCCGTACCAGGCCCTGGGACTCGAGGCCGTCGAGCAGCCGCGCCAGGGTCGGGCCTTCGACCCCGACCGATTGGGCCAACTCGCGCTGGGTGGGCGAATCGCGATGGCGCGCCAGATGCAACAACACCAACCAGCGCGCCTGGGACAGGCCGAGGTGACTGAGGCGGCGGTCGAGTTCAGCGCGCCAAGCACGGGAAGTCTGGGCTAGCAAGGTGCCGAAATAGTGCTTGTCTGTCTGAGCCATAGGAAAAAGGAGGTCCGATATTTCATTTGACTAATTATTAGTCGGCTAATAATGCCCGTCCAATTTCCCCCCGTACAATGACAAATTGTCGCACGATATGCCCAGGCCAGGCCCTGTCTACCACTTCGCGTACTGGTCCTCGACGAAGCCCCAGAGCCGCTCGATCCTCACCTCGGCACGACCTCGCGGACGCAGCACACCGCTGAAACAACCGAATATCTGCTTGAAGTTGCTCGCCAGCAGACCGAGGTTCAGCCGCTCCTGATGCATGCCGTGAGCCTCGAAGCGCAGCTCCACCTGGCCATCGTATGAACGGATGGTCCAGGGCCGCAGCGGCTGGTCGCGGTCGAAGTCGAAGCGCACGCTGTCGACCTTCAGCAGTTCGCCGTCCAGCCAGTAGCAGTTCTCGGTGAAGCTGGTCTCGTTGACCCCGCACGACAGGTTCAGGCCGACCCGCAAGCCGTCCGCCTCGCCGGACAGGCAAGCCCAGTTCCAGAAGGTTTCCGGGCGCATGTAGCCCGCCGACCAGTCGTGATGGGCGAAGGCGTCCAGCGCCTGCAGGTCGTGGTCGCCGAGGGCGCTGCGCACGTCGCCGCGACAGCGCACGCCGGCCACCTTCTGCGCGTAGACCCAGCCGTTCACCGCGGTCGGCGTACACAGGCACATCGGCTGGAAGCTCGGCGCCTCCTCGCTGAAGCAGGCGTCGATGCGGGTGCCATCGTCGAGTTCCACCAGCAGGCGTTTCTCCCGGTGAGCCATACGGTTCTCCAGGCGTAGCAGGTTGCGCCCCTGGCGCAGTTCGCAGACGCCGTCGTCCGGGGTCTGGGAAAACCGGGTTCCGAACCCCAGCGGCAGCTTGAAGCGCCGCTCCAGCATGCGTCCGCTGGAAGGCTGGTAGAGGTAGACGAAGCCGACGCCAAGCAAGCTCAGCTGGGCCAGGGCGCAGCCGCCGATCAGCTCCGGGCTGATCAGGCCGAAGTACTGGAACTGATGGAAGCGTCGCCATTTGCCCAGGGCCCCCACGCGCCGGCCCATCGGCGAACGGAAGTCGAAATCGCGGTAATTGATGTGCTGCGGGGCACTCGGGAAGATGCCGTAGTGCGGTTGGCCGTTGGCCTGGATCAAGCGCTGCATGGGGTCCGTCCGGAAGTCGTCTCGCGGTGGGGCCGGCAGCTCTGCGAAGAGCGGCCGTGCCTGGCATTTTTTCCTGTCGAACCTAGCATTCGCCGCCTCGTCCCGCAGTCACCGGCGGCGCCAGCCACAGGGACAAAATCGGCCATGGACTCAGGCCACCACCTGGTTGCGGCCGAACGCCTTGGCTTCGTAAAGCGCGCGATCGGCATGCTCGTAGAGATCGTAGAGACGCTTCAGGTCGTTGCCCGGGGTCGGCCACAGGCAGGACACGCCGACCGACAGGGTCACTTCGCGCGCCGTGTCCGACGCCTCGTGCTCCATGCGCAGCGCCTGGACCTGTGCGCGCAGCGCTTCCGCGCGCAGCCTCGCCTCGTGCTCGTTGGCGCCGTACAGCAACAGGGCGAACTCTTCGCCGCCCAGGCGCACCGCCATATCCAGCGGACGCCTGGCATTCGCCTCGAACACCGCGCCGATGCGCTGCAGGACCGCATCGCCAGCCTGGTGTCCGTAGCGGTCGTTATAGGCCTTGAAATGGTCGACGTCGCAAAGCAGCAGCGCCAGGGTCTTCTGTTCGCGCTGGGCCTGGCGCCAGAGGCGGTCGAGGTGCTGGTTGAAGCTGCGCCGGTTGTGCAGGCCGGTCAGGCTGTCGTGGTCGGCCATCACCCGCAACAGGCGGCTGATGAGGAAATGCTCGCGCGACTTGAACTCCAGCAGGTAGCAGCCGACCGCGCCGATCAGGTTACCGAACAGCAGGAACAGCAGGTTGTTGCCCAGCGGCTCCTGGGTACCCGCCCACCACTCGAAACCCAGGTAGGCGAGCAGCACGACCAACGCACAGCTCAATGCCTGCGACAACCGCAGGCCGGCGAGGAAATAGGCGGCGAAACTGACCAGCAGCAGGCCTTCGTAGGGATAGCCGGGATCCGCCCGGTGCGCCAGGCCGACCACCGCCGCCGCACCGACGCCAAGGGCGAGGACGCAGGCGATGCTCAGCGGCACCATCAGCTGGATGTGCCGGCGCAGCATGATCAGGCAGCCGCAGACCAGTAGCAGGACCAGCACGCCAAGGCGCACCGCCAGTACGCCCCACAGCGGGGGGCCAGCGAGGATCAGCAGGTCGATGCCGATGAACGCCAGCCAGACGAGCATGCCGACGCTGAGGGCGATGCGTTTCAGCGCGAAGCTGTCCTCCAGCATGTAGCGCCGGTAGTCACGCTCCAGTTCGGGAAGGAAACGCAGACCGCGGAAACCGCGGTTCAATTGGTCGGCATAGAGATTGGAACGGGAGTCGTCCAACCGGTCCTTCTGTGTCACGCACACCTCTTCTCTTGGAGGGCTTGGCGTCACAGTAGACGCTTGCGAAGGACGTCACAAGATTGGCGTCAGAAAATACCGGCAAATGGCCATATCACGACTCCAGTTCCACCTGCAGGGCGGCGCGCACGCAGTGCAGCACGCCACTCGGCACCCGCTTGCCGAAACGCTCCTCCAGCGCCGCCACCGGCGGCAGTTCGCCGTCTTCCTCGAGGAAGGCGTCCTGGATTTCGCCGAGGAGTTCCTCGGGCAGATCCAGCGCCTGCTCCAGGCTCACCTGCTGACCGGCGATGGCCTCGGCGAGCATCGCGTAGACGTTCTTCTCGCTGCAATTGAGCTGGCGGGCTATCTGCGCCGGGGTCATCCCCGCACAGGCCAGGCTGGCCAATTCGTGGCGCAGGTCCTGCGGCGGCGCGGCGGGCGCCGCCGGCGAGTCGGTGAGGACATCGAGGAAGGCCTGGCCGTAGCGCTCCAGCTTGCGCGCGCCGACCCCGCTGACCTGGGCCATGTCGGATAGCGAGCGCGGCTGGCTGCGGAGCATTTCCAGCAGGGTCGCGTCGGGGAAGATCACATAGGGCGGCACCGAATGCTCTTCGGCCAGCTTGCGCCGCAGCGCGCGCAGGGCCTCCCACATTTCCCGCTCTTCGCTGCGCACCAATTGGCTGGCGGCGCTGGCGCCGCCGCTGGAGGAGCCCTTGGCGCGCTGGGGTTTGAGGTCGCGGCGCAGCTCCAGCCGCACCTCGCCCCGCAGCAGCGGACGACAGGCCTCGGTCAGGCGCAGGCCGCCGAAGCCGTCCAGGTCGACGTCGGCCAGGCCGCGCGCGACCAACTGACGGAACAGGGTCCGCCACTCGTCTTCGCCACGCCCCTTGCCGATCCCGAACACCGCCAGGTGCTGGTGGCCGAGACTGCGGATCTTCTCGGTCTCGCGGCCGAGCAGGATATCCACCAGATGGCCGACGCCGTAGCGCTGGCCGCTGCGGTAGATCGCCGACAGCGCCTGGCGCGCGGATTCGGTGGCATCCCAGGTTTCCACGCCGTCCACGCAGTTGTCGCAATGCCCGCAGGGCTGCGGCATCTCCTCGTCGAAATAGGCCAGCAGCGCCTGGCGCCGGCAACGGGTTTCCTCGCAGAGCGCCAGCATGGCTTCCAGCTTGTGCCGCTCGACGCGCTTGTGCCGCTCGTCGCCCTCGGAACTCTGCATCATCTGCCGCAGCAGCAGGACGTCCTGCAGGCCGTAGGCCATCCAGGCGTCGGCCGGCAGGCCATCGCGGCCGGCGCGGCCGGTTTCCTGGTAATAGGCCTCGAGGCTCTTGGGCAGGTCGAGGTGGGCGACGAAACGCACGTTGGGCTTGTCGATGCCCATGCCGAAGGCGATGGTCGCCACCATGATCAAGCCTTCCTCGTTGAGGAAGCGCTTCTGGTGGTGGGCACGCAGTTCGTTGGACAGTCCGGCGTGATACGGCAGCGCGGGGAAGCCCTGGTTGCCGAGGAATTCCGCGACCTCCTCGACCTTCTTCCGCGACAGGCAGTAGACGATGCCGGCATCGCCGCGCCGCTCGGAGAGGAAGCCGAGCAACTGCTTGCGCGGCTGCTCCTTGGGCACGATGCGGTAGAAGATGTTCGGCCGGTCGAAGCTGGAGAGGAACTGCTCGGCGTTCTGCAGGTGCAGGCGCTGGATCATCTCCTCGCGGGTACGCATGTCCGCGGTGGCGGTCAGGGCGATCCGCGGCACCTGCGGGAACAGCTCGGCAAGCTGGCCGAGCTGCAGGTATTCGGGACGGAAGTCATGGCCCCATTGCGACACGCAGTGCGCTTCGTCGATGGCGAACAGGCCGACCGGCAGTCGTTGAAGGAAGGCCAGCATGCGCGGCTGGACCAACCGCTCCGGTGCCAGGTAGAGCAGCTTGATCTCGCCACGCTGCAGGCGCTCGGCGATGTCCCGCTGCTGCTCGGGGTTGAGGGTGGAGTTCAGCGCCACCGCCGGCACGCCGAGTTCGTCCAGGGTGGCGACCTGGTCCTCCATCAGCGCGATCAGCGGCGACACCACCACCGTCAGGCCTTCGCGCAGCAGCGCCGGGACCTGGAAACACAGGGACTTGCCACCGCCGGTGGGCATCAGTACCAGCGCATCGCCACCCTCGGCCACCCGCTCGATGATCCGTGCCTGGTTGCCACGGAAGGCGTCGTAACCGAAAACGTCTTTGAGGATGCGTAGGGCTTGCTCGCGCATGAAGGACTCCAAATCGAGCGGCGCATTATACGCCAGGGAGGCTCGATCGGGCCGGTACCTTGTCGCCGGAAAGGACGAAAACCTCAGCGATAGCGCTGACGTTCCTGTTTGAAAAGGATGCGGACGATGGCGAATTCGCGCTCCATCTGTTCGATCAGCGCCGGCGCCCGTTGCAGGTCGCCGCGCCTGGCGCTTTCCTCCAGCTCCTTGCAGTAGCCGGCGAGGAGTACCGCGCCCATGTTGCTGCTGCCTCCCTTGAAGCTGTGTGCGGTATGCCGCAAAGCCTGGGCATCGCCGGCCTGGAGGGCGGCATGCAGGCTGCGCAGGCGCTCCTCGGAGTCGAGCACGAAGGTATCCAGCAGGACCGGATATTCGTCCTCCATGACCTCCTGCAGCGAAGCCAGAACACGATCATCGAGATGCGGCGCGGACATTCGATCGCTCCCTGAAGTCGACTTCCGATGCCCTACCCATTAGGAGCACCGCGACGAAAGCGCGATTATGCCTGAGGCGACCAGAAAAACTCCACGGACACCACCTTTCCGTCGGCCGACCACTGGCAACGATCGGACAATTCGCGGATCAGGCGCAAACCCCTGCCGCAGAGGCGTTCCTGGCGCTCCACGGCATTCAGCGCGCGCTCCACGTCGAAACCTTCGCCGCTGTCCTCGACCCGCACCAGCAGACGCCCCCCCGCGCCATGCGGCGCCAGGTCCAGGTGCAGTCGCACGTAGCCGTCGCGCAAGGCCTGCAGGCGGCTGACCCGCTCCTGGTAATAGCGGGCGAATCCCGCCGCGTCGCTCTTCATCGTCGAATCGAGGCCGATGACGCCATGTTCCAGGGCGTTCGAATAGAGTTCGGCGAGCACCGTATACAGCGCGCCGCCGCGCGCGCGCAGGTCGTGGACCTCGAGCAGCAGTTGCAGCACATGGGGCAGCGGGTTGAAATGCTTGAGGGTTTCGGCGCGGAATTCGAAGCTCACCGACCAGTCCAGCGGACTGCTCACGCCGCTATCGGAAAACGCCAGCGGCGGGCATTGCAGGCCGCTATCCGGCTGCAGCCGCACTTCGAGCATGCTCACGTCGTCCTGCACCGCGCCGCGGAACTGCGCCAGGCTGCGCTGGATCTCGTCGAACAGCGCGGACGGCTGGCGATTGCGCTCGAACAGCTGGAGCAGCCGCGCCTCGCCGAACATCTCGCCAGCCTTGTTGCTGGCCTCGAGGACCCCGTCGGAAAACAGGAATATCCGATCTTCGATATCCAGCGGATAGGTTTCGCAACGGTCGCTGAACGCCGCCGGTTCGAGGATTCCCAGCGGCAGGTGGCGGGACACCAGGGCGACCCGCTCGCCGCTGGCGGCGCGCAGCAGGTAGCCGTCCGGCAAACCGCCGTTCCAGACCTCCACCAGTTCGCGCTGGAAGCTCAGGTTGAGCAAGGTGGCGCAGCAGAACACGCCGACCGGCAGGATGCGCTTCAGCTTGGCGTTCATCTCGCGGAGGATGTCGGCCATCGGATAGCCCTTGGCGGTCATCCCGTAGAACACCTCGGCCAGCGGCATCGCGCCGATCGCCGCCGGCAGGCCGTGGCCGGTGAAGTCGCCGAGCAGCACGTGCATGCCGCCGGACGGCTTGTAGGCGGCCAGCAGCAGGTCGCCGTTGAACAGCGCGAGGGGCGATTGCAGGTAGCGCACGTTGCTGGCGTTCAGGCAGCCGGAATGGGCCACCTTGTCGAACACCGCCTTGGCCACCCGCTGTTCGTTGAGCAGGTGCTCGTTGTGCCGGACGATCAGGTCGCGCTGCTCCAGCACCGTTCGTTGCAGCAGGTGCAGGCGTCCCATGGCGTTGATCTTGGCTTCGAGGATCACCCGGTTGTACGGCTTGGAGAGGAAGTCGTCGCCGCCCGCCTCCAGGCTCTGCACCAGCGCCTCGGTTTCGCTGAGGGAGGTGAGGAAGATGATCGGCACCAACTCCTCGCCGGCCTGCTGCTTGATCCGCCGGGCAGCCTCGAAGCCATCCATCACCGGCATCATCACGTCCATCAGGACCAGTTGCGGCCGCTCGGTCTCGAACAGCGCCACCGCCTCCAGGCCGTTGCCGGCGGTCAGCACGCGATGCCCCTGGCGGCTGACGATGGTCGACAGCAGCAGGCGGTCGGCCGCGTTGTCCTCGGCGATGAGAATCGTCAGGCTCTCGATCCGCGCCGCCGGGGGATTCATCTCAGCTGATCTTGAACAACTGCTCGAAGTTGGAGATGGCGAGGATCTTGCGCACTTCCGGGCTGCAGTTCGCCAGGCTGATCTGCGCGTTCTCGCCGCCGGCGTGGTCGCGCAGCAGCAGGAGCATGCCGAGGGCCGAGCTGTCCAGGTAGGTGGCGTTGCGCAGGTCGACGACATAGCGTCGCGGAGTGATCGCGACGCGCTCGTAGGCGTCGCGGAAATCCTGATGGGCCCCGAAGTCGAAGCGCCCCTGGATCTGGATGGTCAACTCTTGCCCATCGGCCGAGGGCAGCGCAGTGATGGCCATGGAAGTCTCCTGGTAGGCGTGGCGGATCGAGGGAAGGCTTGAATCATGTAAGCAGTTCCCCGGCAAAGCGGCAACTTGCCAGATCACCTGACTATCAGAAATATCTGTCAATACAACTAGATCGCGCAGTCCTAAACTGCCCCGCTCCGAGCCAGCCGTCCTGTGCCGAGCGGGCTGCGACGGCGCCGCCGCGCGTGGCGCTCGGAGCCTGGGCAGTGGGCGAAAGTCTCGTCCCACCTGCCCGTCCCAAGCGGACCCGCGCCAGGCTGCCAGGTCACCCCCGGCGCAACCTGGCGCGGGTCCGCTTCCTTGCGCTACTTGGCCCGGTAGATGATGCCCGGGCTGCACTGCACCATCTGGTAGTGGTCGGGCAGGTTGTTCAACGCCTCGGAGGCGCCGAGGAACAGGTAGCCGCCAGGCTTGAGCGTGCCATGGATGCGCAGCAGGATGTCGCGCTTCACCTCGGCGGAGAAATAGATCAGCACGTTGCGGCAGAACACCATGTCGAACTTGCCGAGGCTGGCGTAGCTGTCCAGCAGGTTCAGGGCACGGAACTCGACGCGGCTGCGGATCGCCGGCTTGACCGCCCAGCGCCCCGGTCCCTTGGCGTCGAAATAGCGTTGCAGACGCTCCGGGGACAGACCGCGGCCCATCGCCAGGGTGTCGTATTCGCCGGCCTTGGCGGCGGTGAGCATCGACCCCGACAGGTCGGTGGCGACGATCTGCACGCCCGCCTTCAACTGCCCCAGGTTGGTCTTCTCGAACTCGTCGATGGCCATCGACAGCGAGTATGGCTCCTGGCCTGACGAACAGGCCGCCGACCAGATCCGCAGGCGCTGCCCGCCGTTGGCCTTGATCAGTTCGGGAAGAACCCGCTGCTTGAGCACCTCGAACGGGTAGGTATCGCGAAACCACAGGGTCTCGTTGGTGGTCATCGCGTCCACCACCATCTCGCGCAGGCCGCCGCGCTGGGTCTGGATGCGCTGCACCAGCTCTCCCAGGCTCTTGATGCCCTGCTGCTCCATCAGCTTGTTCAGCCGGCTCGAGACCAGGTACTGCTTGTTGCTGCCCAGCACAATGCCGCAGGTCTTCTCGAGGAAGACCCTGAACAACTCGAAATCCGCATTAGCTGCCGACACGCATAAGCCTCTTCGCCCTGGGCGACCGGAACGCAGCCGGTCGCCCGTATTCACATTGTTGTCGAGGGCCGATCGCTCAGCCCGCGTCCACCGCCTTGATCCGCTCCACCACCCGCGCCGCCAGATCGTCCGGACGGAACTTGGCGAGGAAGTCGTCCGCACCGACCTTCTTCACCATCGCCTGGTTGAAGACCCCGGACAACGAAGTATGCAAGAGAATGTGCAGTTTCTGCAGGCGGGGATCGCTACGGATTTCCGCCGTCAGGGTATAACCGTCCATTTCCGGCATTTCGATGTCGGAGATCAGCATCAGCAGCTCGTCTTCCGGACGCCGTCCCTCGGAGAGCATGTTCTGCAGGTACTCCAGGGCCTGGCGCCCGTCGTTGAGCGCGGTCATTTCCACGCCGACCGCCTCCAGGCAACGGATTACCTGCTTGCGCGCCACCGACGAATCGTCCACCACCAGCACCCGCTTGGTCACCGCGCGGCTCTGGGTCTCGGCGTCCACCACTCCGTGGGACACTTCCTCGGACGTCGGTGCGACCTCCGCGAGCACTTTTTCCACGTCGATGATTTCCACCAACTGATTGTCCACCCGGGTCACCGCGGTCAGGTAATGCTCGCGGCCGGCGCCCTTGGGTGGCGGATGGATCTCTTCCCAGTTCATGTTGACGATGCGCTCCACCGAGCGCACCAGGAAGCCCTGCACCTTGGTGTTGTACTCGGTGATGATCGCGAAGCTGTTGGTCAGGTCCTGCAACCCGCGGCGGCCGGTGGCCAGCGCCAGGTCGAGGATCGGAATGGTGCCTCCGCGGATGTTCGCCACCCCGCGCACCACCGGGCTGGACTTGGGCATCACCGTCAGGCGCGGGCACTGCAACACCTCTTTCACCTTGAACACGTTGATGCCGTAGAGCTGGTTGCCGTCCAGGCGGAACAGAAGCAGCTCCAGACGGTTCTGTCCGACCAACTGCGTACGCTGGTTGACTGAATCCAAAACACCGGCCATTGGCGCTCCCCTCAGACGGTCGTGCCGGACTCCGGCACGACCATTGCTTAACCCGTTGCATGAAACAGGCAACGACAGTTTTTCGACGAATAATGGCATGTAGCCATACTTCTCTACGGTTTTTACCCGTTTTGCTCGGGCTCGGCTACCTGTGCGCGGCTAACAACAGCCAGGCCCAGGGTTTTACCGCTCCCGAGGTACTTATCGGCTCCACCCAGGGGTTTCTTGAATTCAAGGTAGAAGAATATCTGCAGAATAGCGGACTCGACGGGCGCTACCAGATTCAGGTCAATCGCGTCGACCCGCGCTTGCGCCTGGCCGAATGCGACAGGGACTTGACGCTCAGCCAGGAAAGTCCGGCACAACCGATCGGCAGGGTCACCGTGCGCATCAGTTGCGAAGGCAGTGCGCCCTGGACCATCTTCATGCCGGCGCAGGTGAAACTGTTCCGCCAGGTAGTGGTCGCGGTGCAGCCACTCAAGCGCGCGCACGTGCTGGAGGATGCCGACATCGCCCTGGTCGAGCGCGACGTCGGCCTGCTGACCCAGGGCTACCTGACCGATCCGGCCCGCGTCGTCGGGCAGAAGCTGCGCCGACCGGTGGTCAACGACCAGGTGCTGGCGCCGGTCTTCCTCGAGCAGGCCGAGGCCGTGCGCAAGGGCGACCAGGTGGTGATCCTCGCACGCACCGCCACCATCAACGTCAAGATGCCCGGCGAGGCGCTGTCCGATGGCGCCCCGGGCCAGCAGATCCGCGTGCGCAACCTGCGCTCGCAGCGGATAATCAAGGCCCGCGTGATAGAACCCGGCACGGTCGAGGTGAATATGTAGAGGGAAAGCCGTGGCCGGTAGCGCTGGCGCTACCCCGGCGGGTTTCTCTAAACTGGGAAACGACGCACGAAAATAAGTCCTAAAGTTTTTCAAGCCTTCGCCGAAAAGCTAGGCAAGCGTCCAATACCTTCGAGGTTTACAACCATGGTCATCGACTTCAACCGGCTGAATCCCGGCAGCACGCCAGCCACCACCGGCCGTACCGGCAGCACCGCCGCAGGTCGCCCCGACGCCACTGGCGCCGACAAGGCAGGCCAGGCTGCGACTTCCGCTCCGAAGAGCGGCGAGTCGGTGCAGATCAGCGAAACCGCCCAGAACATGCAGAAAGTCACGGACCAGCTGCAGACCCTGCCGGTGGTCGACAACGATAAGGTTGCCCGGATCAAGCAAGCGATCGCCGATGGCACTTATCAGGTCGACAGCGAGCGTGTTGCCAGCAAGCTGCTCGACTTCGAATCCCAGCGCTGACCTCGAAGGACGCGCTGGAGGACATTGGACGCCGAATGAACTCCCGAGCCCGAGATGCCTGACTCCCCTACCCTGCTCGATCTGTTCGCCGAGGATATCGGCCACGCCAGCCAACTCCTGCAGTTGGTCGACGAAGAATTCCAGGCCCTGGAACGGCGCGAGCTGCCGGTCCTGCAACAGCTTCTCGGGGCCAAGCAGCCACTGATGCAGCAACTGGAGCGAAATGGCCGGGCCCGCGCGGAAATCCTCCGCGAAGCCGGCGTTTCCCTCGACCGCGAAGGCCTTGCCCGCTACGCCCGCGAGCGCGCGGATGGCGCCGAGCTGCTGGCGCGCGGCGACGAACTGGGCGAACTGCTGGAGCGTTGCCAGCAAGCCAACCTGCGCAACGGGCGGATCATCCGCGCCAACCAGGCTTCCACCGGCAGCCTGCTGAACATCCTCCGCGGCCAGGACGCCCCGAGCCTGTACGACAGCCGCGGCGGCACCGCCTCGAGCAGCCGGCAACGCCCGCTCAGCCAGGCCTGAACCCGACCAGCACACGTATCAAGGCACAGTGCTATCATTGAGGCATTCGTGCCCCAGGAGAGCATTGAAGGTGCCCAACCCGTTCGTCGAAGAAGCGGGGCCGCAACCCCCGAAGGTGCTCAAGGCCCCCGTGGAAATCCAGGCCAACCTGCGCCTGCTGCAGGATAGCCGCGACTCCCTGCTGATCACCTTTGCCGATCGCAACCAGCGCTTCCAGAGCTTCCTGGTGGACATCGACCGCGACCGCGGGATGGTCGCGCTGGACGAACTCATCCCCAACACCGGCGAACGTTTCCTGCAGAATGGCGAGGCGTTTCGCGTCGAAGCCTTCCACGAAGGCGTGCGTATCGCCTGGGAATGCGAGCGCCCGGTGCAGTTCGGCGAACACGACGGCGTTCCCTGCTACTGGGCCGCCCTTCCCGCCGAAGTGCTCTACCACCAGCGCCGCAACGCCTACCGCGCCAGCATCAAGCAGAGCCAGCCGATCGCCGCGGAAATCGCCGGGGAGAAACTCCGCGCGCCGCTGAGCGGACAACTGCTGGATATCTCCGCCACCGGCGCCAAGCTGCGCTTCGCCGGCAATGTCGCCGAACGCCTGCATCCCGGCGAGATCTACGAAGACTTCAGCGCCCAGCTGCCACAGGGCGCGATCAGTAGCGCGATCGAACTGCGTCACGTGCGCTTCGACGAAAAGCTCGACGCGACCTTCGCCGGCGTCCGCTTCAGCGAGATGAGCGGCCTCGCCCAGCGTCAGGTGGATCGCTTCGTCTACCAGTTACAGCGCGAAGCGCGGCGCTTCGAGAAAGACGAACTGTTCTGAGTTTCACAGGACCAGCCCCAGCGCCGCCAGGCGCGGCAGGTCCTCGGGACGGTCGACGTCCCAGAGCGCCGGCAACAGGTGATGCTCCCAGCCCAGTTGCCGGAGACGCTCGCAGGTCAGCGCCAGCAGGCGGTCTCCGCCCCAGGGCATCGACTCGAACAACAGCGGGTCGACCCGGGTCAGGCCGAGCAGCGCGTAGCCGCCCCGCTCCACCGGCCCCAGCACCGCCTGGTGGCGGCCCAGGGCGGTGCAGGCCGCTTCCAGGTAGTCGCCGTCCAGCACCGGGCAGTCGTGGCGAATCAGCAGTACCGCCTCGCTTTCCGCCAACCCCAGCGCCGCGATACGCCGCATGCGCTCGCCGGGGTCGCCGGCCGGCTGGCTCATCAGGCTCCAGCCCAATGCCACCGCCAGCGCCTGCAGATCGCTGTCCAGATCGTCGTCGAACCAGAGGATGCGGGCGCTGAAGCCGCGATCGGGCAGGCGCAGGGCGCGTTCCAGCAATACCCGCTGCAAGCGTCCCGCGCTCTCCTCGCCGATGGCCTGGGCGATCTTCGGCCGCCGCTGCCCGGGCGGCAGGTTGCGCACCATCAGGTGAAGGGAAAGCGTCGGACTCATCGCAACCTCTCCTGCCTATCGGCTCCCGCGGCGAGCGGAGTTCAGTTCTGCGTCGCACCGTCGGCCTGCGGCGCGTCGGGCTCGCCATCGACCATCTGCTCCTGCACCGCCTGTTCGTCCACCCGCGGATCGAGCGCCGCGACCAGCGGGGAGCTGGTCATGTTGTCCGGGGTCGGCACGTGGTGCAGCGGCGCGTCGTCGACCCGGTGCAGGCCGCTGACCTTCTCCGGATGGACCCGCCAGACCAGGATCAGCGCGCAGGCGCTGACGAACGCATATAGCATGTTAGCGCCAAACAGCCGCATCAGCGCGCCGGCCGCCAGCGGCCCGATGCAGGCGCCGACGCCGAAGGTCACCAGCAGCATGGCGGTCAGCGAAACCCGTCGCTCGGTCTCCACATGGTCGTTGGAAAAGGCCACTGCCAGCGGATAGAGGGTGAACTGCAACATGCTCGCGGCGATTCCCAGGGCCAGCAGCAACGCCAGCGGCATCTGTTGCAACAATGCCAGCGGCAAGGCGAACAGGCACAGCAGGATGGCGCAGGCGCGGATCAGCCAGGCGCGGTCGCGACGGTCGGACAGCCAGCCGAGCGGCCACTGCACCAGCAGCCCGGCGAAGATGCAGGCGCCCATGTACAGGCCGACCTGCTCGTTGGGCAACCCCAACTGGTTGGCATACAGCGGCGCCAGGCCATAGAAGGAGCCGACCACCAGCCCCGAGACCAATACGGTGGTCAGCGACTGCGGCACCCGGCGGATGAAGAAACGTGGTTCGAGCGGCGCCGGGCGCAGCGCTGCGGGGTGGATCTTGTGGGTCAGGGCCAGCGGCACCAGGCACAGGGCGAAGCAGAAGGCCACCAGCATCAGCAACTCCGGCCCCAGTTGCGGATGCGCCACCAGGATCATCTGGCCGAGCACCAGGCCCAGGTAGGAAGCCGCCATGTAGCCGCCGAACACCGCGCCGCGCTGGCTGGCATCGGCCTGCTCGTTGAGCCAGCTCTCGATCACCATGTACTGGCACATCAGGCCCAGGCCCATCACCATGCGCAAGGCGATCCAGGCCGGCAGCCAGGGCAGCAGGCCATGGCCGAGGACCGCGGCGGTGACCACCCCGGCGCAGGCGACGTAGGCGCGGATGTGTCCGACCCGGGCGATCAGCCGGTGACCGACCTTGCCGCCCAGCACCAGGCCGAAGTAGTTGGCTGCCATCAGCGCGCCGACCCACAGGCCGTCGACCTTGTCCGCCGCCAGGCGCAGCGCCAGGTAGGTGCTGAGCAGGCCGGAGCCGGTGAGCATCAGCAGGGTAGCGAAATAGAGAGCGCGAAAAGAGAAGAAAATCCGCCGCATCGGACCTCCGGTCCCGTACAAGGGAGCCGGCGCCGCTCGCGGACTGCCCGGCTCGCACAGCGTTGGAGTCCCGGGGAGGCCCCGGGACAGGACGCGGGATGCCGAAGCCGGCACCCGACACCACGACCCTGCCGCCGCGAGGCGGCAGGGGGTGACACAGGGCTAGGAAAGTACCACGGTGGATCAGGCCTGGGCTGCCAGGACGCGACGCTCCCAGGGGCTGATCTCGTCGAAGAAGCTGGTCAGCTCCATGCTCTTGGTCGCCACGTAGCCTTCGACGAACTCGCTGCCGAACAGTTCGCGCGCCAGCGCGCTGCCTTTCAGGCGCCGCAGGGCGTCGTACATGGTGCAAGGCAGGGTCAACTCCTCCGGTACCTCGAACTCACCCTGGATCGCCGGGCTCGGCTCCAGTTCGTGCTCCAGGCCGTAGAGACCGGCGGCCAGGCTGGCGGCGATGGCCAGGTAAGGGTTGGCGTCGGCGCCCGGCAGGCGATTCTCGACGCGCCGCGCGGAGGCTCCGCTGGCCGGGATGCGCAGGCCGGCGGCGCGGTTGTCGTGGGACCAGCAGGCGTTGTTCGGCGAAGCGTAGGGATGGCAGAGGCGCTGGAAGGAGTTCACATGCGGCGCGAAGAAGGGCGTGAAGTCCGCCAGGCAGGCCTGCTGGCCGCCGATGAAGTGGCGGAACGCGGCGGAAGGCTCGCCATCGGCTTCGCTGAAGATGTTTCGCCCGCCGTCCAGTTCGACGATGCTCTGGTGGATGTGCATCGAGCTGCCCGGCGTCTTCGCCAGCGGCTTGGCCATGCACACCACGATCAGGCCGTGCTTGAGCGCGACCTCCTTGAGCAGGTGCTTGAACAGGAAGGTCTGGTCGGCCAGCAGGACCGGGTCGCCATGCAGGAAGTTGATCTCGAACTGGCTGGTGCCCATCTCGTGCATGAAGGTGTCGCGCACCAGGCCCAGCGCATCCATGCAGCGGTAGACGTCCTCGAAGAACGGCCGCAGGCCGTTGTTGGAAGACACGCTGAAGGCCGAATAGCCCAGCTCGCGCCGGCCATCCGGCCCCAGCGGGGCCTGGAACGGCTCGTTGGGATCGGTGTTCGGGGCGAAGACGAAGAACTCCAGTTCGGTGGCCACCACCGGTTGCCAGCCGTGGGCGGCGTAGCGCGCCACCACCTGCTTGAGCAGGCCGCGGGTGGACAGCCCGGACGGCGTGCCATCCAGTTCCTGCGCATCGCAGATGGCGAAGGCGCGCGGAGTGTTGCTCCAGGGCAGGCGATGGACCTGGGTCGGCTCGGCGACCAGCGCCAGGTCGCCATCGTCGCTGCCATAGAAGCGCGCCGGCGGGTAGCCGCCCATGATGCATTGCAGCAGCACGCCACGGGCGAGCTGCAGGCGCCGGCCGCTGAGGAAGCCCTCGCCGGTCATCACCTTGCCGCGCGGCACCCCGTTGAGGTCGGGGGTGACGCATTCGATTTCTTCAACTCCAGCCAGCCGTTCGGCGAGTGAGCCTTGGCCTTCGATAGTCATGACTTCTTATCCTTGTTGGTATCGCGGATGCCGCACCGGGCGGCGGCCGCGTACAAAATACGCATCGCTTGTTCAAGATATCAAGCATGCGGCACATTCTCGCGTGTGCAAAGCCTTTCGCCGCAGAGGCGTTCTGCCTTGCCTGCCGGGTACGAGGAAAAACGCCGGCCAGGCGTATATCCTCTGTGCCTTCGCCGCCCTACCCGCCACAGGAGTACTGCCGTTGATTCTCGGAACACCCAAGGCCGACTGGCTCGCCGAATTCCCGCGCCTGGCCGACCTCATCGCCCTGCGTCCGAGCGAGTGGTTCAACCCGGCCATCGCGCCGAGCGCCGAAGCCCTGGCCGACGTCGGCCTCGGCGCCGCCGACGTGGCCGACGCCAGCGCCCGCCTGCAGCGCTTCGCCCCGCTGATCGCCCGGCTGTTTCCGGAAACCGCCGCCAGCGGCGGCATCATCGAGTCCGACCTGGTCGAGGTCGCCACCTTCCACGATGCCCTGCGCCAGCATTACGCCGCCGAACTGCCCGGCCGGCTCTGGCTGAAACGCGATAGCCACCTGCCGATCTCCGGCTCGATCAAGGCCCGCGGCGGCATCTATGAAGTGCTCGCCCATGCCGAGCGCCTGGCCCTGGAGCACGGCCTGGTCGGCCTCGACGACGACTACTCGCGGCTGGCCGAGGCGGATTGCCGGGCATTCTTCGCCCGCCACCGGATAGCGGTGGGCTCCACCGGCAACCTGGGCCTTTCCATCGGCATCATCGGCGCCGCGCTGGGCTTCCAGGCCAGCGTGCACATGTCCGCCGACGCCCGCCAGTGGAAGAAGGACAAGCTGCGCGCCCACGGCGTGACGGTGGTGGAGTACGCCTCCGACTACAGTGTCGCGGTGGAACAGGGCCGCCGCGAAGCGGCCGGCGATCCCTACACCCATTTCGTCGACGACGAAAACTCCCGCGACCTGTTCCTCGGCTACGCCGTCGCCGCCGAGCGACTGCGCGGCCAGTTGGACGCCGCCGGCATCCGCGTCGACAGCGAGCACCCGCTGTTCGTCCATCTGCCCTGCGGGGTCGGCGGCGGTCCCGGCGGGGTGGCCTTCGGCCTCAAGCTGGCGTTCGGCGACGCGGTGCACTGCCTGTTCGCCGAGCCGACCCATTCGCCCTGCATGTTCCTCGGCGTCTATACCGGCCGCCACGAGCAGGTTTCGGTGCAGGACTTCGGCATCGACAACCGCACCGCCGCCGATGGCCTGGCGGTGGGGCGTCCGTCGGGCTTCGTCGGCCGCGCCATGCAGCGCCTGCTCGACGGCTACTACACGGTGGACGACGACGAGTTGTTCCGCCTGCTCGCCTTGCTCGAGCGCAGCCAGGGCATCCGCCTGGAACCCTCGGCCCTGGCCGGCGCGCCGGGCATCGCCCGGGTCACCCGTGAGCCGCAGGGCTATCGCGAACGCATGGGGCTGACCTCGGCGCGCCTGGCCAATGCCACCCACCTGGTCTGGGCCACCGGCGGCGGCATGGTGCCCGAGACGGAAATGCGCGCCTACCTGGAGCGAGGCCGCTCGCTGCTGGACTGACACCGACACGCGCGGGGCGCCACGACCGTCCCGCCACCTCCCGACGAGGACCTTGCATGCGCACACCCGCCTGGCTCGGCAGCGGCATGCCGCTGCTCTTCGTGCTGCTCTGGAGCACTGGATTCCTCGGCGCCAAGTTCGGCCTGCCGTACGCCGAGCCCTTCACCTTCCTGGCCATCCGCCTGCTCCTCGCGGCCACCCTGCTGGCCGCCTTCGCCCTGCTCAGCGGTGCGCCCTGGCCGGGCTCGGCACGGCTGGCCGGGCATGTCGCGGTCGCCGGCCTGCTGGTCCATGGCCTGTACCTGGGCGGGGTGTTCCTCGCCATCGAGCACGGCATGTCGGCCGGCCTGACCTCCCTGTTGGTCGGCCTGCAACCGCTGGCTACCGCGGCCCTGGCCGGCATCTGGCTCGGCGAGCAGGTCAGCCGCCGGCAATGGCTGGGACTGGCGCTCGGCCTGGCTGGCGTAGCCCTGGTGGTACTCGGCCGCATCCACGGTGGCGCCGACGGCCTGGCCTGGGCTGCGGTGCTGGTGGCACTGGCGGCGATCACCTGCGGCACGCTGTACCAGAAGCGCTTCTGCGGCGGCATGGACCTGCGCACCGGCGGCGTCGTCCAGTACCTGGCCAGCGGCGCCCTGCTCGGCCTCGCCGCGCTGCTTTTCGAAAGCCGCGAGGTGCAGTGGAGCACGCCGTTCGTGCTGACCCTCGGCTGGCTGGTGCTGGGACTCTCGTTCGGCGCCGTCGGCCTGCTCTACACGCTGATCCGGCATGGCGCCGCGTCAAAGGTGGCGAGCCTGTTCTACCTGGTGCCGCCAGTGACCGCGCTGGCCTCCTGGCTGCTGTTCGACGAGCGCCTGGCGCCGGCGGCGATCGGCGGCATGCTGCTGGTGATGCTCGGCGTCGCGCTGGTCAACTGGCCGGGCCGGCGCGCCTGAGGCCTCAGTGGCTGTAGTGCCGGGTGGCGGCGAAGCGGTTGAGGAACAGGTGGATCACCAGCACCGTCATCAACGTGATCAGCACCGCGAAGCACACCGAGGTAAATCGGTAGAGCACGCTGTACATCATGTCGTGGGTTGGCGTCAGGTACTGGCCGAGGACGATCGCCAGGGTGGTCAGCGCGCCGAAACCGATCCCCGGTACGCCGTTCTCCAGCATGTGGATGCGCGCGCAGAACATCGCCGAGATCCACAGCAACAGGGCGACGAAGGGCAGGATGTCGTAGTGATCGTAGAGCAGCACCTGCAAGCCCACCGCCAGCGCACAGCCGAGCAGCGTACCGAGGGCGCGGATGCGCCCGGCGAAGTGCACGCCCTTCCAGTGCATGGGAAACAACACCAGGATCGAGGCGATCTGCGCCGACAGCGAGTCCTTCAGGTCGAAGGTCTGGAAGACCACGAAGGACAAGGTCGCCACCGTGGCCCCGAGCAGCGTCTCGTGGCGCCGGCTGGGGGCGTCCTTGGCCGGCGCCTGGCGCGGCGACCGCGGTTCGACGTCGGGGAACAGGTAGAACATCAGCACGGCGATGGCCACCGTCAGCCAGGTGGCGACCATGTTGCTGGCGAGCATGTCGAACAGATCGACGTCCGGATAGCTGGCAAAGTGCAGCAGCATCGAGAGGAACACCGAACTCAGTGCGCCGAAGAAGAACAGCGGGCCGCGCGCCATCAGGGCGAAGCGGTAGACGAAGAGGCCGAAGACGATAGGCGTCATCAGCAGCGGCCGGTCGCCGAACAACCCGTACAGCACCAGTACCTCGACGCTGATCACCACCGAGTTGGCGAGGAACTGGCGGACGATGTGCAGGTTGATCACCGGCGTCAGGCCGAGCAGCAGCATCGGGTAGACGCCGAAGAACGAGCCGTAGTCCCAGTTCATCAGCTTGCAGACGAAGAACCCCAGGGTGCCGCCGCCGGCGATGCGCAGGCACTGACGCAGGTCGTTGGCGGACATCGCGAGCTTGGCCGGCATGGCGTCAGTAGACGTAGTGCAGCAGGCTGATGGCGACGATCTGCGCGCGACCGAGCAGATGGCTCAGGCCGTCGCCGGGATAGAGCTGCACGGTGGCCTTGGCACCGGTGGGCAGCAGGCCTTCGGGAAGTTCGTCGAGCACCACGTGCAGGCGCTGGCGCTGGGCGTCGCGGACCCAGCGGTCGGAGGTGACCGGCGCGGCGAGGTCGCCGTTGGCGTCCAGCTGGCCCTCCTTGACCCCGGCGTCGATGGCCGCCACCCGCGCGCCGAACACTTCGCCGGGACGCGCGTCGAACACCACCGCCGCACGGTCGCCAGGGCGCACGTAGCGCAGCGATTTCTCGCGGAAGTCGGCGACGATGTCGATACGGTCGTCCACCAGCGCCGCCACCGGCGTTCCGGCCGGAACGTAGGTGCCCGGGGTCAGTTGCAGGTTGCTCAGGGTCCCGGCGCGGTCGGCCCGGACGCTGCTGTATTGCAGTTGCAGACGAGCCTGGGCCAGGGCATTGCGCGCCTGGCGCAGGCGCAGGTTGTCCTCGCCGGCCGTGCCGCGTCGCGCGGTCAGCTCGCCGATCCGCGCCTGGGCCGCGGCGACCCGGGCACGGGCGGCCTGGGCCTGGGCGCTGACCTGCTCGTGCATCTGCTGCGACACATGGTGGCGCTGCACCAGTTGGGCGGTGCGGCGCGCCTCGCTGTCCAGCTCGCCGGCGCTGCTGCGCGCGGCCAGGAGGTCGGCCTTGGCCGAGGCGATGGCGGCATCCAGTTCGCGGTTGGTGCGCTCGGCTTCCTCCAGTGCCAGTTCGGCCTGGCGCACGGCCAGTCGGAAAGGCTCGGGATCGAGGCGGAACAATACTTCGCCGGGCTGCACGTGGCCGTTGTTGGACACCAGCACCTCGGCGACCTGACCGCTGACACGCGGCGCGACGCGCACCACCGGCCGGGTCAACTGGGCCTGCGGGGTGAGCGGCATCCACAGGTCGGCGACCAGGAAGTAGACGAACAGCAACACGAATACCGCGATAGCGACTTGAACCCAACGGGCAAATCGTTGATCGGGAGTCATAGGGTACGAGCCTCGAATCCAGCGGGAATGCAGTCGCCGCAGCGGGGCCTGAATGCGGGGGTTGGCGCGGCCGGGATGGAACCGGCGACCCGGACGACGGCCAGTGGGTAGCCGTCGCCGCTGCGGCGACCAGGTGACGCAGTATATTTCGAGACAATCGCCCCTGGCCTGCCGGCATCGGCAATAGATCGTTACAGACAGCGTAACAATCGAACCAGCCGGCACGGCAGGCCGCTGCCGCAGTCCGGCACCGGGCCATGCATCGCCAGTGCCAGGACACCCCTGTAGCCCTCCTGCGAACTCTAGCAGTGGTCGCGCCCGGTCGACGGCGTAGATTGGCTGAACGATGCGTCCTTCCTGCCTGCGCATCGCCTGCCGCCAAGGACTGCGGATTTCTCCCGACACGCCATACCGCGCGCCAGACGGCTGCCTGAAAAGGCAGGCCAGGTATTCAGTGGAGATACACCATGGCAACACAAGGAGTGTTCACCCTTCCCGCCAACACCCGGTTCGGCGTCACCGCCTTCGCCAACTCGTCCGGAACCCAGACGGTGAACGTGCTGGTCAACAACGAGACGGCCGCGACCTTCAGCGGGCAAAGCACCAATAACGCCGTCATCGGCACCCAGGTGCTCAACTCCGGCAGCAGTGGCAAGGTACAGGTCCAGGTCAGCGTCAACGGCCGCCCCTCGGATCTGGTCTCGGCACAGGTAATCCTGACCAACGAGCTGAACTTCGCCCTGGTCGGCTCTGAAGACGGCACCGACAACGACTACAACGACGCCGTCGTGGTGATCAACTGGCCGCTCGGCTAGGAGTTCGGAAGGGACGGGATGGCGGCAAGCCGCCATCCCTTTCCGACTTCCTGCTATGCCTTGAGCACCTGCCCGAGCAGCAGCAGGCCGGGCAACCAGGCGGTGAATATGGCGCTGGCCAGGGTCAGGTAGGCCACCGGCTTCTGGATGCTGCGGGACAGCCCCAGCAGCAGGAAGAAACAGAACCAGAGCAACGCCCAGACTGTCCAGTTGACCGCGTTCCACAGGCCGAACGGACCACTGGCGCCGGCGAACGACTCGATCGCCACGGTGCAGGCGGTGAGGCTGACGAACAGGCAGAACCAGCCGAGGCCCTTGCCGTCCACCTCGAGGAACTGGTTGGCGGCCACCCACAGATAGGTAAAAGCGAATAGCAGGGTTAGCGCTCCGGCCTTCAGCGAGCCCTGCCCGGCTGCTGCGGAAAAGATCAGGTAGAACGCGACGCAGGCGCTCAGCACGCCGACCAGGAAGTTGATCACCGCCACCTCCCGACCACTGATCTTGCCCAGCAACCAGACGGCATTGAGAAACAGCACCGCGCCAACGTACAGCAGAACCAGTCCCAGCATCATGACGATACCCCTCTTGTTATTGTTCTGGTCGGCCCGGATCGCTCAGGCGGACGGCTCGTTTCCCAGCAACTCCTGAGCGATCTTCAGGATCGGCTCGCGCCGCTTCATCGCTTCCCGCGACAGGTACTGGTGCGCCTCGCGCTCGTCCCAGCCATGGCGCTGCATCAGCAACGCCTTGGCCTGGTTGATCCGGGCCTGGCCGGCGATGCGTTCCTGAAGCTGCTCGGTCTTCTGCTTCAGCTTCGCCATTTCCTCGCTGATGCGCCGCGCCGATACCAGCACAGGCAGCACCCGGTGGGCGTCGAGCGGCTGGGTGATCACGCCGTGACACTCCAGCTCGATGATCTGCGAGAGCACCGCGGGGCTTTCGTACTCCACCAGCGCCACCAGGGTAGTGCGCGGAGTTCCGGCGGCGAGCAGCGCAGCGATCTCGTCGTGGTGGCGATTCTGGAAAATGCTGGTGAAGACCACGTCCACCGGCACGTCGAAAGCTTCCGGCGGCGGCCAGCACTGGCGCACCGAACAACCGATGCGGATCAGCTGCAAGACCAGGGCGTCGCTGACCTCTCCCGGCGGGTTGAGTACCAGCACCTGCAACTCGCGCAGGCTGCCGAGCAGCGAGTTGGCGCTCATGGGAGCGCTCCCCCGCCCATGCTGGCGGACCAGTCGTCGAGGTTATGCACGACGACATAAGGATCGGGGCGAATCGGTTCGGGCGACTGCCAGCGGACCTGGAACACGCCGCGCGCATCGATTTCCGCGATGCGCGAAGACAGGCGGCTGTGGTTGTTCTGGCGCTCCACCCGGACCGGCCCCTGGGGCGCGTCGATGTCGATGTCGTACAGGTGCCGCTGCACGTCTTCCACCCGCCAGCTGCCTGCGGCCTGCGCGGCGCGGCCGAGCAACAAGGTCTGCCAGTAGGCCGCCTCGGCCCAGGCAGTGATGGTCGCGTTCTCCGGGAAGAAACCATGGCAGGCCTGGACGAAGGCTCGGCTGGCGGGCGTATCGATGCTGGAGAAGTAAGGCGCGACCACCACCTGCCCCTCTGCCACGTCGCTCTCCATCTTCGCCACCTCCGCCTCGCTGGTGGTCAGGCTGGCGATCGGCGGCCGCCTGCCATCGCCGTAGCGACGGGCGATGGCGCGATACAGCTCGGCGGTGCCGGTGCCCACCACGGTGGAGAAGACCACGTCGGCGCGCGCCTGGTAGATGCGCTCGACGGCGCGCTGCACGTCGTCGTCGGAGGGATACAGCGGAATGTAGATTTCCTCGAGCACCGTGCCGCCGTGCTGGCGGTACAGGTGGCGCATCACATGGTTGCTTTCCCGCGGATAGATGTAGTCCGAGCCGATGAACACCACCCGCTCGCCGTAGTGGCGAATCAGGTACGCCGCCAGCGGCGCACTGTTCTGGTTCGGCGCCGGACCGCCGTAGACGATGTTCGGCGAATACTCGAAGCCCTCGTAGGGGGTCGGGTAGCAGAGCAGCGCGTCGGCGCGCTCGACCACCGGCATCACCGCCTTGCGCGTGTGCGACATGTAGCAGCCCACGAGGAACCGTACCCCCCGGTTGCGAATGAAGTCCTCGGCGCACAGCCGATAGCGGTCCGGGTCGCCGCCAGGGTCCTGGGACAGCGTTTCGATCGGGCGACCGCCGACGCCGCCCTCGCGGTTCAGTTGCTCGACCGCAAGCAATGCGCCATAGCGCTGCGAGCGCTCGATATCGGCGGTGACGCCGGTTTCGGAGAACAGCAGGCCGATCAGCGGCCGCTCCTGGTGCGATCCCATCCGTTTCCTCTCCTGTGACTGTCGCTCAGCGCCGCACGAAGCGAACCCGCTCGTGCTCCAGGCTCGCCAGGTAGGTCGTGCAGTTCCCGTCGCCCGGCTGGTGGTGGTCGAGCAGATGCTCGGCCAGCGGTACCTCGAGATGATGACGGACGCTGCGGCGCAACGCACGGGCGCCGAACTGCCGGTCGAAGCCGGCGCGGGCGATCTTCGCCAGCACCTCCGGGGTCGCCTCCAGGCGGCAGCGATGCTTCTCCAGGCGCCGGTTGAGCCGCTGCACCTCCAGCTCGACCAGGCGCGCGACGACGTCGCGTTCGATCCAGTTGAAGGTGACCACGCTATCGAGGCGATTGACGAACTCCGGCGAGAAAGTCTTCAGCAGCCGGGCCCGGACCATCCCGTCGATGTCCCGCCGCCGGCGCTCGCCGCCGACCGGCAGCAGGCGCCAGGGCAGGCGCTGGCGACGCTCGTCGTAGCGCTGGATCTCATGGGCGCAGAGATTGCTGGTCATGAACACCAGGGTATTGCGGAAATGGTAGGTGCGTTCGCCGGAAGCGACCCGCAGCAGGCCGTTGTCGAGTACGTTGAGCAACGCATGGACCACTTCCGGGCTGGCCTTTTCCAGTTCGTCGAAGAGAACGATGCCGGGGCGCCCGGGACTGCCGTCCAGCTTGTCCTGCTCCAACAGGGTGGTGCCCTCCTTCGCCCCGACGTAGCCCGGCGGCGCACCGGTGAGGGCGGCGGCATAGTGCTCCTGGGACAGGGTGTTCATGTCCACCCGGCAGAACCCCTCGGCGTCGCCGTGCAGGGCCCTGGCCAGGGCGCGCACGATCTCGGTCTTGCCGACCCCGGTGGGGCCGAGGAACAGCGCGCTGAACAGCGGACGGCGCGGGTCGGCGATGTCCGCGCGAACCACCTTGAGCATGTCCTCGACGGCCTGTAGCGCCGGTTCCTGGCCGAGCACCTCGGCGCGCAGGCAGTCCATCACCGCCGCCGGGTCGAAACGGAAACGGCTGTGCAGGGCGCTGCGGTGACTCAGGTGGGCCTGGAGCAGACTTGCCTCGGCAAGATTCTCCCGCGCCAGGGCCTGTTCCTCGTCCTGCTGCCGGCGGGACTGGTCGAGCATGTCGCTCAGAAAAGGCATGGATGAAACTCCTTCTGCCACAGGGGGAAATGGCGGAGACGGCGTGCCGCACGACGGCACGCCGGGCTGGCGGCGTCTGCCGTCAGGCCTCCTTCTCCAGTCCCTCGTAGGGCAGCCGGCCGACCGGGCATTGCGCCACACCGGTAGTCGAGCGGGTCAGTCGCTCGACATTCTCGCGCGCCTTCTCGGCGTCGGTGACCCAGGTGCGGTAGAACTCGAACGGACACTCCGCCAGGCCCCGGTCGCCATCGCCGGACGCCTGCAAGCCGCTGTAGCCGCGGTGGAGGATCTTGAACAGGTGGTTCTGCGACTGATCGTTGGCGCGCGCATCGCGGATCTGCGAAAGCGACAGCTGGGCGTACTGGATACCCATTTCCTCCTCGCCGCACTCACCGAGGGTACGACCGTCGAAGCCGATGATCGCCGAGTGGCCGAAGTAGGAATACACGCCGTCGAAGCCGGCGGCGTTGGCCACCGCCACATAGCAGTTGTTGGCCCAGGCCATGGCCTTGGCCATCATCACCTGCTGGTCCTTGGCCGGATACATGTAGCCCTGGCAGCGCACGATCAGCTCGGCGCCCTTCATCGCGCAGTCGCGCCAGATTTCCGGGTAGTTGCCGTCGTCGCAGATGATCAGGCTGATCTTCATGCCCTTCGGCCCTTCGCTGACGTAGGTCTGGCCACCGGGATACCAGCCCTCGATGGGGCACCAGGGAATGATCTTGCGGTACTTCTGGACGATCTCGCCGTTGTTGTCGATCAGCACCAGGGTGTTGTACGGCGCCTTGCGCGGATGCTCCTCGTGCCGTTCGCCGGTGAGGGAGAATACGCCCCAGACGTTGGCCTTGCGGCAGGCGCGGGAGAATATCTCGGTTTCCTCGCCGGGGATCGCCACCGCGGTTTCCATCATCTCCGCCGGATCGTACATGATGCCCTGCAGGCTGTACTCGGGGAACACCACCAGGTCCATGCCGGGCAGGCCCTGCTTCATGCCAACGATCATGTCGGCGATCTTCCGGGCGTTGTCCAGGACCTCCGCCGCGGTGTGCAGGCGCGGCATCTTGTAGTTGACCACCGCCACTCCGACGGTGTCGTTGCTGCTGGAAATATCGCCGTGACGCATGGGTATCACCTCTTGTTGTTATTTTTTCGGGACGAAAAAAGGCCCTCCCGGGTAACCCCGGGAGAGCCCATTTGCTCTGTGCGTATGCGTTAGGTTCGGTCCCGCGACATCGACGCTGATGCGCACGACCTGATGGCGCCACTTATAAGCCCCGTCGGAAGGAGCTGTCAAGGTTCATGTATCGTTATGTAAAACATGGAAGTGACAAGCGTATGCAAACGGCATCCGAAGCATCCAGCCTTCTGGGCGACGTACCAAGCCTCTATGGGAATTCTACACAGTCAGGCACTGGAAACAGTCGCTTGCCGCGCCCCGATGGTGACGAAGACAGGCGGCAAGGCAATCCCAAGAGGTGAAAACAAGCTCAGAGACATCAGGAGCGATGCGGGGAATCCCCAGGGTAACACCACATGGCAATGAATACTGGGAAAAGAAAAATTGCTCTGAAGTTCGTGAGGAGCGGATAACCGAGATCCGCCAAAACAACTATTCCGACAGCAAAAGCAATAGCAACCATCCCCCTCAAGGAGGAAAGAAAATAAACAACAACGGAAAAAAGAACTGCAAGATAACCAAAAACACCAGTCCTAATCACATAGTCAGATATAAAATTATCACCAAACGCTATCTGCGGAGAAGACGTCATCCCGATCGCCATCAGAGGATTATTAAGCAAAAATTCATAAGTTCCATCAAGTCGATTACCGGCGGAATACCTGCCGCGCAAGCCATTGGCGTCGCTCGACAAAAGTTTCTCAATGAGCTCATAGAAAGATGTAAGATCAACGAGGGAAAACACACAAACAATCAAAAATCCCATAAATAGTATTGCCAGCACTTTAGCGCGAGACAGCAACCAAAGAAAATACATAGACGCAAGCAAGGAAGAAATCGCAATAGCTGAAAATGATTTAAGAAGAACAATCAAAGAAAAAAACAAGAGCGACAGCAAGAAATAAGCTACCGACTTAGCCCCACTAGAAACATGCGATAGACGAAGATAAATAATAGCGAAAACAGCGTATATAAAAGCAGATATAGAATGAGTCGCAAAAGGCCCTACTGGCTTATCCCCATATTCGACCATATACAAATACAGGTCTTCATAGTACGCCTGATAAAATTTAAATATAAACTGCCTTATAAAATCCACATGAAACACCACCCCAAACCCTAAAATTACAAGGAGAACAGCCATCAGATGAAACAGTCTTCTTGAGCAATCGCCAACATCAATAGAAGGCGAAATCATAAGAACCACGCCCATTGCCAAATAGGGAAAAATGGCGCCAAAAGTATACTCTTGAAACGGAGATATTATTGTAAAAAAAAGCAGCAACAAAAAGAAAAAGCAAAAAACAAAAACATTGATCGCTATAAATTTCCCACCAACCGAATAGATAAGTAAAAGAAAGCAAGATAACAAAATTGATACTATTGGTAGATAGCTGACAATCACTCCCCCTACCGAGGTCGGCCAGAAAAGCGATAGAAAAGCGGCAAAAAACATGAGACAGGAACCCTTTCGTTCAGAAATATCCTGATAATCCCTATACCGGGCACTCCCACTGTCAACGTACTGCTCCACACTACCCCCTGAGCGCCACCCAACAATAGCTACTGAGGCGATTTTGGCACAGATTTTGTTGTGCGTCATGCAGTGCACAGCAGCTATCAGCACTTATGTGACGGACGGAGCCAATCGCCTATAGTACTGCATACAAGCAGTGAAAAGACGAGAAAAATTTAAACTTTCACCAAAAACAAAAAATCAGCAGTCATTCATAAAACGTCTCCAACCTAGACTTAACATTGCGCAGATTTAACACTGCGCTAAAAGAGCAGAAAATTCGAACCTGCTCAGTAGCAGCTAGAAACATGCAAGTCACTCAAGTATCGACTCCATTGCCAAATACATTCTCTCTTTATGGAGTTGGCGCATATGCGTACGTACGAGACATGGAATGGAAGTCTCTGATTCTGCAACGCGGAACGACGCAGTTCGGGGTATGGCGTCCCGGAGAGGGGTCGAACCTCCAACCTTCCCCTTAGGAGGGGGATGCTCTATCCAATTGAGCTACCGGGACACGCCGGACATGGCGAGCGGTGCGCCGCGTCCGGGCGGCATGTTAACGGCAGAGAAAGCGTTTGTCATGCCACTGCCACCAAGGCTGCGCATAATTTTCCGCAACCCTGGAGGTGCAGCATGAACCAGACCGTTGCCATTCCCGCCGCACAGGACCTGCCGGACGCCCCGCGCCAGCCGCGGATACCGGACTCCCCCTTCGCCAGCTTCGACGTGCGGATCGCCAGCGAGCACGACGCGCCGCGCCTGTCGTTGCTGCTACAGCAACTCGGTAGCGCCGATCCGCGCCCGGACCCGGCGTTGCTGGCCATCCAGCTGCAACGACCGCGCGGCGACCGGGTCACCCTGGTGGCCGAGCGCGGCGAGCGCCTGCTCGGCACCTGCACCCTGCATCTGATCGAACACCTGGCGCACGATTTCGCCCGCTCGGCGATTCTCGAAGACATGGTGGTCGACCGCCACGCCCGCGGCCAGGGCGTAGGCCGCGAACTGATCGGCCGGGCCGTGGAGCGCGCGCGCAGTTGGGGCTGCTACAAACTGGCGCTTTCCAGCCACCAGGACCGGGAAACCGCGCAGCGCTTCTATGCCGCGCTAGGGTTCACCAGCCACGGCGTAAACCTGGCGCTGCATCTGGGCTGACATCATCATGCATTTTGCAACCGGTAAAATGCCCATCCGTGCAAAGTGCATGTGAGAGAGTCTCAGGCAAATATATAATTCATTGATTTAAAAGGATTTTTTATAGAAAAAAGTTGGCACAACCGCTGCTACAAGACCCTCAGGATCAAACCTTGGCCATCTGCCTGGCAAAGCTACGAAATGGAGGTGAACATGAGCAGCTCACGCAACCTGGTCGGCACCGGACTTCTTTCCCTGCTGGCTCTCGTAGTCTTCCAGAACAGCGCACTGGGCGACGAGGACAGGACGCAGGAACGCAACGGCGAAAGGCCGGTAGTGCTGGACAGCAACGCAACGCCGCAGTGGGCACCCGCTGCGCAACAACTGGTGATCCAGGCGCCCGACGAATCCCCGCGCATCGTCACCGTAGGCGAGGACGAGCGCGGCACGGCGCTGGTGACCGCGGCCGACGAACAGGCCTGGACATTCTGACGAAGCAAGCGCCGGGAGACCGGCATCCAACGACGCTACACCGCCGCACAGGTCCCCGGGATGCTGGCGAGCGGAAAGGGAGAAAGAACATGTGGATCCTGGCTTTGCCGCTGACCGCCCTGGCCCTTTCGGTCGGCGTCTACGGGCTGCTCTGGCTGATAGAGCGCGGAGGAGACGAATATCCAGCGAAGCTTCCGCTGAGCGACAAGGGCGCCACGGAACCTCGGCGCCACTGAGCCGGCACAAGGAACAGCGAGCCCGACGGAGAGGGCTCCGGGAGTGAAACCATGTCACGATCCGCCGTCATTCTTCTGTTCGTGGTGATCGCCAGCGCGATCCTGGCGCTGAGCCTGCCGCCCGACGCCACCCTCCTCGCCTGGTGCGCCTGGGGACTGCTGGGTATATCCGGCGCCTGGCTGCTGTTTGCGCTGGTGGTAGGTCGGCGAATCCGCTTCGATCCCAGCCTGGACTGATTTCGCCCACAACGCCTTGCCGGGCGCTACAGCGGCAGGCACATGCCGTCGTGTGCCAGTTCCACCCCCTCGGGCAACGCAGCGGGGTGGTCCAGCAGCCAGGCGTCCAGCGTATGCCCGACGTGAGTCAACACGGCCCGCCGGGGACGCAGCGAGTCGATGCACTCCAATGCCCGCGTGAGGTCGTTGTGGTTGCGCGGCGGCCGCTCCTGCGGCGGCATCGAGCAGTCCAGCACCAGCAGGTCCAGCGGCGCCGCGAGCAATCGCGAGGCGCTGTCCGCCGGCAGCCCGACGGTATCGGTGAGGTAGGCCAGACGCCGTATCGTTCCCTCCTCGGAAGCCCCCTCCAGCAAGTAGCCGAAGGTCGGCTTCGAGTGGACCAGCGGTAGCGCGGTCGCCGCCAGCGCGCCCCACTGGCGCCGCTCGAAGGCGCCGAAGGGCTGGCTGAAATCGAGGATGCCCGGATGCTTGTAGAGGTCGGCGAGGCCCTCCGGGTCGGCCGGGCCGTGCACCGGGATCACCAGACCCTGGCCCCAGCGCAGGTGCAGCAGGCCTTGGGCGTGGTCGGCGTGGTAATGGGTCTGGAGGATGCCGTCGAGGCTATGGGGCGGGAAGCGCTCGCAGAGATCGACCAGGCCGCTGTCGATCAGCCAGCGCTGGCCGGCGCACTCCAGCAGCGCGCTACAGGGACGGCGACGCAGGCCGGCGTCGGCGCGCGCGTTGCGACAGGCCGGGCAATCGCAACCGTAGACCGGCACCTGGCGGGCATCGCCGGTGCCGAGCAGGGTCAGGCGCATGCGCGGTCGCTGCCGAGACGGGCCAGGAGGCTGCGTAGCGTGTCGTCGAGGTCACCGGAGTTGTCCAGTTGGAACAGCGGGCCCTCCAGGCCGGCGGCGAACTCGGCGTTGCGCGCCAGGCGCGCCTCGATTTCCTCGGGGCTTTCCCGGCCGCGCGCCAGCAGGCGCTGGCGCAGCACCTCGGGTTTCACCCCGAGCAGGACCGCGAGCAGATCCGGATAGCGCCGGCGGGCCTGCGCCAGGTAGCCGCGCGAGCCGTTCACCAGCACGTCGTAGCCCTGCGCCAGCCACTCGTCGATCTGCACCGGAATGCCATAGCAAAGGCCGTTCGCGCGCCAGCTCATGGCGAACGCCGAGGCCCGCTCGAGGGTGTCGAACTGCGCCGGGGTCACCGCCTGGGCGTCCTCCCCCACCGCTTCCGCGGAGCGCGTGATCACCCGCCGCACGATACGGCAGCCGCGCAGCGCCAGGGGCTCGCGCGCGGCCTGCAACAGGCTGTCCTTGCCCGAGCCGGAAGGCCCCATCAGATAAATCAGTCTGCCTGTCATCAGAACACTCTCTGCCCGCCGCGCCAGACCTGACGCACCACCGGCTGGTTGTTGCCGAGCGCCCGCGCCTGCAGCAGATCGGCGCGCAGGCCGACGCGGATTTCGCCACGATCGGTCAGCCCGGCGGCCAGCGCCGGGGTACGGCTGACCATCGCCACCGCGCGCGGCAGGTCGTAGCGGATCGCATCATACTCGCTGTGCTCGCCGGCGAGCAGCAAGGCCGCATGCAGCAGGCTGGCCGGATAGTAGTCGCTGGAAAGGATATCCAGCACGCCGATTCCCGCCAGTTGCGCCGCCGCCACGTTGCCCGAGTGGGAACCGCCGCGGACCACGTTGGGCGCGCCCATCAGCACCTGCAGGCCGTGCTCGTGGCTGGCCCTGGCGGCCTCCACGGAGGTCGGGAACTCGGCGATGGCCATGCCGTAGCCGGCCGACTCGCGGACATGCGCGAGGGTCGCGTCGTCATGGCTGGCCACCGACAGGCCGCGTCCCTGGCAGACATCGACAATGGCCGCACGGGCGGCGTCGCTGTAGCGCTCGGAGTTGGCTACCTGCTCGACGATGAAGGCGTCCATCTCGGCATCGCTCAGGTGGTACTTGCCCTGGTAGTACTCGCGGTACTTCTCCAGCCTGGCGAACTGGCGCTGGCCGGGGGCGTGGTCCATCACCGAGACCAGTTGCACCAGCGGATGCTCGACCAGTTCGCGGAACACCTCCAGCGTCTGCGGATGGCTGACCTCGCAACGCAGGTGCAGGCGATGGTCGGCGCGCGCGTCGCCGCTGGCGGCGGCCTCGCCGATGGCCTCGAGCATCTTCGGCAACTGCTGCATGCGCTTGCCCTTGGGGTTGACGTCGCCGATGGACAGCGCGTCGAACACCGTGGTGATTCCCGCGGCGACGATCTGCGCGTCGTGCGCCAGCACCGCCGAGGCCGATGGCCAGTCGACGCCGGGACGCGGGGTCATGTGCTTCTCCAGGTTGTCGGTGTGCAGCTCGACCAGACCGGGCAGCAGGTAGTCGCCCCCCAGGTCCTCGGCCCCGGCCAGGTGGCTGCGGCCTTCGTCGACCGCAGCGATCAGGCCGTCGCGCAGCAGCACGCTGCCGACGAAGACCCGCTCGGCGCTGACTACCCGGGCATTGCTGAGAACGCGTTCAGACGACATGGGCTTGCTCCTGACGGGAAAGCTCCTGGCTCATGTCCAGGTAGCGGCTGGCCACCGCCTCGCGGGCGGCGCGGTCGTGGAAGATGCCGATCAACGCGGCGCCAGCGGCCTTGGCTTCGCCGATCAGCTCTAGCACTACCTGGCGGTTGGCTTCGTCGAGGGACGCGGTCGGCTCGTCGAGCAGCAGGATCGGCCACTCGACCATGAAGCCGCGGGCAATGTTGACGCGTTGCTGCTCGCCGCCGGAAAAGGTACCCGGCGCCAGTTGCCAGAGGCGTTCCGGGATGTTCAGCCGGGCCAGCAGGCTGCGCGCCCGCAGTTCGGCGCTGTCGCGGCTCCAGCCACGGGCCAGGGCCGGCTCCATGACCACGTCGAGGGTCGCCACCCGCGGGATCACCCGCAGGAACTGGCTGACATAGCCGAGGGTCTGGCGACGCACGGCGAGCACCTCGCGAGGCTCGGCGCCGACCAGTTCCAACCAGTCGCCGGCGTGGCGCAGGCGGATGCTGCCGCCGGCCGGCAGGTAGTTGCCGTAGAGCGTGCGCAGCAGGGTGCTCTTGCCGGCGCCGGAGCGTCCGTGGAGCACCAGGCATTCGCCGCCGGCGACATTGAAGTTGAGCCCGCGCAGCACATTGAGCACTACGCCCTGTTGCTGGTGCAGGGTGAAGGTCTTGCTGAGGTCGCGGACCTCGATCAGGTTGTTCATCGCTACTTCTCCGGGCGCCCGTCGCGCGGACCGGCGCCGACGCTTCGGCTCAGGGTTGCAGGACCGACGACACCAGCAATTGCGTGTACGGATGCTGCGGGTCGTCGAGAATCTGGTCGGTGAGACCGGCTTCCACCACCCGCGAACGGCGCATGACCATCAGGCGGTCGGCGAGCAGGCGCGCCACCGCCAGATCGTGGGTGACGATCACCACCGCCAGGTCCAGCTCGCGCACCAGGCCGCGCAGCAGGTCGAGCAGGCGCGCCTGCACCGACACGTCGAGGCCGCCGGTGGGTTCGTCCATGAACACCAGGCGTGGCGCCGAGACCAGGTTGCGGGCGATCTGCAGGCGCTGCTGCATGCCGCCGGAAAAGGTTCGCGGCAGGTCGTCGATGCGCAGCGGATCGATCTCCACCTGTTCCAGCCAGTCCAGCCCGGCCTGGCGCAGCCGACCGTAGTGGCGCACGCCCTGGGCCATCAGCCGTTCGCCGATGTTGGCGCCGGCGGACACGCCCATGCGCAGGCCGTCGCGCGGGTTCTGCTCGACGAAGCCCCACTCGGTGCGCAGCAGGGTGCGCCGCTCGGCTTCGCTGGCGGCGTAGAGGTCCAGCCAGCGGTCGCCGTCGTCGCGGTAGGCGACCGTGCCGGCGTCCGGCGGACAGCGCCCGGAGAGCAACGAGAGCAGGGTCGACTTGCCCGAGCCGGACTCACCGACGATGCCCAGCACCTCGCCGGGGTAGAGATCGAAGTCGACCTCCTGGCAGCCCTTTTCCGGCCCGTACAGGCGGGTCAGGCCACGCACCGAGAGCAGCGGCCGGTCGCGCGCGTCGAGGTTCGCATCGATGGATTCGCAGACCGCGTTCATTGCGCGTCCTCCCCTTCTTCCTGGCAGGCACGCCGCTGCGTGCAGTAATCGGTGTCGGAACAGACGAAGCGCTTGCCGCCACGGTCGTCGACGATCAGTTCGTCCAGGTAGGACTCGTGGCTGCCGCAGAAGGCGCAGCTTTCTTCCCAGCGCTGGACTTCGAAGGGGTGGTCCTCGAAGTCCAGGCTCGCCACCCGGGTGAACGGCGGCACCGCGTACAGGCGTTTCTCGCGACCTGCGCCGAACAGCATCAGCGCCGGGCTCATGTCCAGCTTGGGGTTGTCGAACTTGGGAATTGGCGAGGGATCCATCACGTAGCGCTCGTCCACCGTAACCGGGTAGGCATAGCTGGTGGCGATATGGCCGAAGGTGGCGATGTCCTCGTAGAGCTTCACGTGCATCACCCCGTAGTCGTCGAGCGCATGCATGGTCCGGGTCTCCGCCTCGGAAGGCTCGATGAAGCGCAGCGGCTCGGGGATCGGCACCTGGTAGACCATGATCTGCTCGCCGCTCAGGGCGGTTTCCGGTATCCGGTGGCGGGTCTGGATCACCGTCGCCTCCGGGGTCCGTTCGGTGGTGGCGACCCCGGCGGTGCGGGCGAAGAAACGCCGGATGGATACCGCGTTGGTGGTGTCGTCGGCGCCCTGGTCGATCACCTTGAGCACGTCGTCGGCACCGAGGATGGCCGCGGTCACCTGCATGCCGCCGGTGCCCCAGCCGTAGGGCAGCGGCATCTCGCGGCCGCCGAAGGGCACCTGGTAGCCGGGGATCGCCACCGCCTTGAGCAGGCCGCGGCGGATCATGCGCTTGGTCTGCTCGTCGAGGTAGGCGAAGTTGTAGCCCTGCTCCGGCGCGGCGCTGGCTTGCGGGGAAAGGCTCATGCGCGCTTCTCCTGGACAGTGGGTTGCGCGGATTCGGCGACGCCGGGACGACGCAGCTTGCGAATCAGCTCCAGCTCGGACTGGAAATCGACGTAGTGCGGCAGCTTCAGGTGCGAGACGAAGCCACCGGCCTCGACGTTGTCGCAGTGCATCAGGACGAACTCTTCCTGCTGCGCCGGCGACACCACCTCCTCGCCGTATTCCTCGGCGCGCAGGGCGCGGTCGACCAGGGCCATGCCCATCGCCTTGCGCTCGGCGTAGCCGAAGGCCAGGCCGTAGCCACGGGTGAATTGCGGCAGCTCCTCGCGGGAACCGACGAACTGGTTGACCATCTCGCACTCGGTGACCTCGATCTCGCCCACCGGCACCGCGAAGCCCAGTTCCTCGGGCTCCAGCCAGACCTCGCAGGCGCCGATGCGGATCTCCCCGGCGAACGGATGGTTGCGGCCGTAGCCGCGCTGGGTCGAATAGCCCAGGGCGAGAAGGAAGCCCTCGTCGCCGCGGGCCAGGGCCTGCAGGCGCTGGGCGCGGCCGGTGGGGAAGTCGAGCGGCTCGCGGGTGATATCCGGCACCGCGCCGGGCAGTTCGTACTCCGGCGTCATCAGGCCTTCCCGGTCGAGCAGGCCGAGCACGCGCGGACAAGGCTCCAGGGACGCGCCCCGCTCCACTTCGGGGCCGGGGTAGTCGCCCTCGGCGAGCAGGCTGAAGTCGAGCAGGCGATGGGTATAGTCGAAGGTCGGACCGAGCAGTTGCCCGCCCGGCAGGTCCTTGTAGGTCGCCGAGATCCGCCGTTGCAGGCGCATCCCGGCGGTATCCAGCGGCAGGCTGGCGGCGAAGCGCGGCAGCGTGGTGCGGTAGGCGCGGAGAAGGAAGATCGCTTCCATCAGGTCGCCGGCCGCCTGCTTGATCGCCAGTGCCGCCAGTTGCTCATCGTACAGCGAACCCTCGGTCATCACCCGCGACACGGCCAGTGGCATCTGCTGGCGGATCTGCTCCACCGACAGCTCCGGCAGCGCGGTATCGCCGCGGCGCTTGCGCGCCAGCAGGCGATGGGCGTTGTCGATGGCCTTCTCGCCACCCTTGACGGCTACGTACATCAGGCCACCTCCTCGACGGGTTCGCTGACCCGGGTACTGCGTGGCAGGCCGAGGATGCGCTCGCCGGCGGCGAAGAAGGCATCCAGGCCCCTGGGGAATTCGGTGCGTGCGGCACGCTGCGCCCAGAACCCGGTGCTCACCGGCAACGCCACCTGGCGCACCTCGGCGATGCCCGGTCCGCGCCACTCCAGCGAGGCGCCGCCATCGAGGCCGGCAAGCTGGATCAGCAGGGTGCAGGACTGGTCCGGATAACGGTCGCTGCCGCTGTCGAAGCCGCTCAGGTCGTCCAGCTCGCCTTCGTCGAGCAAGGCGAACAGCGCCTGCTCACGCTCGGCGACGATCGGGCAGCCGCAATGGAAGGCCAGGTTGGCGCGCAACGTCGGGCTGTCGAGACCCGGCGCCAGCCACAGCGGGGTGTCGGAGTCGAGGAAGCTCAGGCACAGCGCGTAGCTGGCCGGTTGCAACGCGGCCAGCGCCGGTGCGCGGTCGAGGTTGCGCACCAGCCCCGGTTCGGCGAGGGCCTTGAGCGCCGCGCGGAAACTCCGCTGGGCATCCAGGACCGGGTCCTGGAACGCCGGTTGCAATAGCGCGGCGGTATCCGCCGGGCTGGGAAACGAAGCGCTGGTCATCAATCTTCTCCTCGGACCAGGGTGAAGAACTCCACCTTGGTAGTGGCGATTTCCGCCTCCTGGGCGGCGCGGCGCTCGGCCTGGGTGCGGGCCAGCGGTTCGATCAGGCGCGCCTGCCAGGCCGCCGCGTCGGCGCCCTGCAGGTGCGCGTCGGCCAGGGCGGCCAGTTCGGCGTGGCGCTTGTCGCGCCCGGCGACATAGCTGTAGCCGGTGCGTCCGTCACCGAGCCGCACCACGCAGCGGGTCACGGTCATCTCGCCGAGGTTGAACGGGCTGCCGGTGCCGCCCATGCGTCCGCGCACCAGGGTCATGCCGGTCTCGGCGGCGCGCAGCAGGTGATAGTCGGCATCGCGCAGGGCGTCCGCATGGGCGTCCAGCTCCTCGCGACGGGCGCGGGCGAGCACGCCCATCCAGCGCTGTCGTGCGGCGATGGTGGGATCGGAATGCAAGGCGGTCATGGGCTTCTCCTAGGGGGCGACCTGGTACTGGAAGCGATCGGCGCGGCTGATCGACTGGGCCAGTTCCACCGGTTGGCCGGTACGGTCGCGGGACAGGGTGAGGACGGTGAGCAACGGCGCATGGCGGGGCATCAGCAGGCGCGCCGCCTCCTCGCGATTGGGCAGGCGCGCACCGATCAGGCTGTAGGTGCGGGTCAGCGGCAGGCCTTTGTCGGCCAGGTAGCGACGCAGCGAACCGCCCTGGTAGTCGGCGAGCAGCTCGCTGCGGGAAACGGCGTAGCAATGGCGGATCAGGCTCACTGGCTGTCCGTCGAGGTAACGCAGGGTGGTCAGTTCCAGCACCCGCCCGCCCTCGCCGATCCCCAGGTGGGTGGCCTCGGCGGCGCCGGCCGGACGCTGGCGCGCCTCCAGCAGCCGGGCCTCGACCCGGTGGCCCTGGGCCGAGAGCGACTCGGTGTAGGCGTTGGCGGCGCCCATCGGGTAGATCGTCGGCGCCTCCAGGACCTGGGTGCCCTTGCCCTGGCGCCGCAGCACGCGGCCTTCGAGCACCAGTTCGTCGAGCGCCCGGCGCAGGGTATGGCGGTTCACCGCGAAGCGCTGGGCCAGCTGGATCTCGCCGGGCAGGTAGTCGCCGGGGCGGTAGGCCAGCAGTTCCTGGCGCAGCCGTTCGGCCAGTTCGCGGTACAGCGGTTCGCTTTGTCTAGACAAGTGCATGGTTTGGAAAGGGCGCACCAGGCGCCCTCCTCGCGTCGTCAGATGAACAGCTTGCGCAGGCGTTGTGACAGAACGTCGATCAGGCTCACCACCACGATGATCACGATCAGCACGGCGCAGGTCTGGCCGAACTGGAAGCCGCGGATGGCCTCCCAGAGGATCACGCCGATGCCGCCGGCGCCGACCATCCCGACCACGGTGGCGGAACGCACGTTGGACTCGAAGCGGTACAGCGAATAGGAGATCCACAGCGGCAGGACCTGCGGGATGACCCCGAAGATGACCTCCTGCAGGGCGCTGGCACCGGTGGCGCGGACGCCTTCGACCGGACCGGGGTCGATCGCCTCGACCGCCTCGGCGAAGAGCTTGGCGAGCACCCCGGTGGTACTGATGAACAGCGCCAGCACGCCGGCGAACGGGCCCAGGCCGACGGCGACCACGAAGAGCATGGCGAAGACCATCTCGTTGATCGAACGGCAGGCATCCATCACCCGCCGCACCGGCTGGTAGACCCACCAGGGCACGATGTTCTCGGAAGCCAGGATCGACAGCGGGATGGCGCAGACGATCGCCAGCACCGTGCCCCAGAGGGCGATCTGCACGGTGACCAGCATCTCGCTGAGGTAGAGCTTCCAGTTGCCGAAGTCCGGCGGGAAGAAGTCGGCGGCGAAGGTCGCCATGTTGCCGGCGTCGCGGAACAGCACGGCCGGGTTCATTTCCGCGCCCTTCCAGGACCAGGCGAGGATGGCGAGGAACAGGCCCCAGCCGACCAGGCGTCCCCAGGATGGCTTGCCGGTGGCGGCCGCCGCGGCAGTGGTGCTCAGAGTGCTCATATCGGGAATCTCGACAGCGGTATTGGCGAATCGGGTGGGGCGCGGCGCCGGCCGCGCCCGGGGTGGATCAGCCGGCGTTGGCGGCGGTTTTCTGCTCGCGCTCGGCCATGCGTTTCTCCAGCTTGGCCAGCTCCTCGTCGAGGGCCTTCAGCTTGGCGGCCTTCTCCTCGGCGCCGAGGTTGGCGTTGTTCGCCACGTCGGTGCGCTGCTTGAACAGCTCGAGCTGGCGGATCGGCAGCAACTGGTCGTCGTCGGAGGGCTGGAACTTCGACCATTGCAGGTCGGCGAGGACCTTCTTCTGCTCGGCGTTGGCGCCGTACTTGAAGAAGAAGTCGCGCAGCTTGTTCTTCTGCTCGTCGCTCAGGTTGTTGCGCCACACCAGCGGGTCGCCCGGGATCAGCGGCGACTTCCAGATCACCTTGAGCTGCCTGGCCTTCTCCGGCTGGGTCAATTCCAGGCGCTCCATGCCCTCGGTATTGAAGGTGGCGACGTCGACCTGCTTGTTGGCCACCGCCAGGGCGTTGACCTCATGGCTGGAGTTGAGGGTGCGCTTGAAGGCCTTGACCGGGTCGACGTTGTTCTTGGCGAACACGTAGTAGCCGGGCACCAGGTAGCCGGACGTGGAGTTCGGATCGCCGTTGCCGAAGGTCAGGCTCTTGGCGTTCGCCAGCATGTCCTCGAGGCTGTCGATCTTGCTGTCCTTGTTGGCGATCAGCAGGCTCCAGTAGCCCGGCGCGCCACTGGCGGCGACGGTCTGGGCGAAGATCTCGCCGTGGGCGCGATCCACCGCTTCCATGGCGGCCTTGTTGCCGTACCAGGCGATGTCGACCTTGTCGAAACGCATGCCCTGGATGATCCCGGCGTAGTCGGGGGCGAAGAAGGCCTTCACCTGGTAGCCGGTCTGCTGGCTCATGTCCTTGAGGAAGGGTTCCCAGATGCTCTTGAGGTTCTGTGACGACTCGGTGGAGATGATCCCGAAATTGATCACCGGCTGGTCGGCGTGCGCCATCCCGGCAAGGGAGCCGGCGAGCAGGGCGGAAGCCGCGAGCACACGGCTGAAGCGTTTCAACATGGAGAGAACTCCTGGGCAGGGTTTGGCGGGTTTTTATGCGGTTCGAATGACGTCAGGCGCGCGCGAGGGTCAGTTCCGGCTGGCTCTCCGCCCCGCGCCGGGCACGGTCGGAAAACAGCAGCGGGGTGTCCCCTTCGGCGCCGTAGAGTTCGTTGAGGAAGCCTTCGGAAAGGTGCTCGCTGCTGCCGTCGAAGAGGATCCGGCCGCCCTTCAGGGCCACCGCGCGCGGGCAATAGCGCAACGCGTAGTCGACCTGATGCAGGGTCACCACCACGGTCTTGCCGTCGTGGCGGTTGATGTCGGCGAGAATGTCCATCACCTTGCGCGCCGACTCCGGGTCGAGCGAGGCGATCGGTTCGTCGGCGAGAATCACCTCGGCCTTCTGGGTCAGGGCGCGGGCGATGGCCACGCGCTGCTGCTGGCCGCCGGAAAGGGTCGAGGCGCGCTGCCCGGCGAAATCGGCCAGGCCGACCCGCGCCAGCGCTTCCAGGGCCTGGCGCTTCTGCTCGGCGCTGAACAGCCCCAGCGAACCGCGCCAGCGCGGCATGCGACCGAGGAAGCCGAGCAGGACGTTGTCCAGCACGCTGAGGCGGTTGACCAGGTTGAACTGCTGGAAGATGTAGCCGATGTCGGCGCGCAGGCGACGCACTTCGCCGCTCAGGCGGCCGGACGCCTGCAGGCGGCGACCCAGCACGTCGATGCTGCCGCCGTTGTCGCGGTCGCAGCGGGCGAGCCCGGCGACGTGACGCAGGAGCGTGGATTTGCCGGAGCCGGATGCACCGATCAACGCCACCATCTCGCCCGCCTGGATCTCCAGCCTCAGGTTGAAAAGCGCCTGCTTGCGGGCAAAGGTCTTGTTCAGGCTGTCGACACGGATCACCGCGCTCATCGTTCTCCCTCCAATCGGTTGCACGAAGACGCCAGCGGCGCCATCTGGTGTAGACCAAGATAGAAGGAGACTGTGTCAGCCCGGTGAAGTGACGATGACAGTCGAGTGACAATCCCTTGAACGACCGGTGGTCAGAAGGCCATCATCCAACCCCCAGTAAAAAACTAGGCTTTTGCTGAATCGCTCGCATTTCAGATAGCTGGTACTGGCAAAACGCCGGCACGCAACGCACAATTGACGTCAACTAATTGTTGTTTCCGAAATAACAGACTGAACGGCTAGCGGAAATCGTGGTCATAGGCCCGAGAACAATGAACGCTTCCTCGGCACCGCTTTTCCCTGACTCTACAGGTTCAATGTATGCGCCCACTGAAACAGGCAACTCCTACCTACTCCAGCCGTACCGCTGACAAATTCGTCGTTCGTCTGCCCGAGGGCATGCGTGAGCAGATCGCAGAAGTCGCTCGCAGCCATCACCGCAGCATGAACTCCGAGATCATCGCCCGACTCGAGCAGAGCCTGCTCCAGGAAGGGGCGCTGCAAGACAATCTCGGTGTTCGCCTGGACAGCCCGGAACTCAGCCTGCACGAGCGCGAGCTGCTGCAGCGTTTCCGCCAGCTGACCCACCGTCAGCAGAACGCGCTGGTCGCCCTGATCGCACACGATGCGGAGCTGGCCCAGGCCTGAGCGCCGAAGCCCACGCGTAGCGCTTGAAATGGCCGGCATTCGCCGGCTTTTTCTTTATGGATGGCCAAACCATGGGCGAGTAACCGCAAGGCGGTTATCCGCCGGCCCCTGTAGCGGTGGCGTTATCCCTCCAACGCCACGAGGGAGAGCCGAATGAGCTATCGCCTGGCCGCCGATGCCCTGGTCTGGCTGCACCTGGGCTTCATCCTGTTCGTCCTGTTCGGCGGCCTGCTGCCGTTGCGCTGGCCACGCCTGGCCTGGCTGCACCTGCCGGCGGTGGCCTGGGGCTGCGCGGTGGAGTTTCTCGGCCTGCCCTGTCCGCTGACCCCGCTGGAGAATCGTCTGCGCCGGGCCGCCGGGGACGCCGGCTACAGCGGCGGCTTCGTCGAGCACTACCTGTTGCCGCTGATCTATCCCGCCGGCCTGACCCCGGCGGTGCAGTGGATCCTTGGCGCCATCGTTCTGCTGCTCAACCTGATCGCCTACCTGTATCTGTTGCATCGCCGCGGTAGCCGCTGAGCCACGGATGCCACGTCATTCCGTACCTGGATAATGCTGCGCCGGCAGCGAGGCGAATCGTAGGCTGGTCTCCCCTGCCCAGCCCGGAGTCATTCCCATGCATCCCTATTTCAGTCTCGCCGGTCGCGTCGCCCTGGTCACCGGCGGCAGCCGCGGCATCGGCCAGATGATCGCCCAGGGTCTTCTCGAAGCCGGCGCCCGCGTCTTCATCTGCGCACGTGACGCAGAGGCCTGCGCCGACACCGCCACACGCCTCTCGGCCTACGGCGACTGCCAGGCGATCCCCGCCGACCTTTCCAGCGAAGCCGGTGCCCGGCGCCTGGCGCAGGCGCTCGGCGGACTCAGCGCGCGGCTGGATATCCTGGTGAACAACGCCGGCACCAGTTGGGGCGCAGCGCTGGAAAGCTATCCGGTGTCCGGCTGGGAAAAGGTCATGCAGCTCAATGTCACCTCGGTGTTTTCCTGCATCCAGCAACTGCTGCCGCTGCTGCGCCGCTCGGCCAGCGCGGAGAACCCGGCGCGGGTGATCAACATCGGCTCGGTGGCGGGCATCAGCGCCATGGGCGAACAAGCCTATGCCTACGGGCCGAGCAAGGCCGCGCTGCATCAACTGTCGCGGATGCTGGCGAAGGAACTGGTCGGCGAGCACATCAATGTCAATGTGATCGCTCCCGGACGCTTTCCGAGCCGCATGACCCGTCACATCGCCAATGACCCGCAGGCACTGGAGGCGGACAGCGCGTCGATTCCCATGGGCCGCTGGGGTCGCCCGGAGGAGATGGCGGCGCTGGCGATCAGCCTGGCCGGCACCGCCGGCGCCTACATGACCGGCAACGTGATCCCCATCGACGGCGGTTTTCATCTCTGAGCGCCGCCAATCCGGGTAACATGACGCCCCCGACCGCTCGCCTCGTCCCGCCATGACCCACAGCGTTTCTCCCATCGGCTACATCCGCTCCTGCTTCATGGAGAAGTTCGCCATCCCGCGCCAGCCGCTGCTCGCGCCGGCGGCGCGGGGGACCCTGGAACTGCTGCCGCCGTTCGACCAGGTGGAAGCGCTGGAAGGCCTGGAGCAGGTCAGCCATGTCTGGCTGCTGTTCCTCTTCCACCAGGCCCTGGAAGACAAGCCGCGACTGAAGGTGCGCCCGCCGCGCCTGGGCGGCAACCGCTCGCTGGGAGTCTTCGCCACCCGCGCCACCCATCGGCCGAACGGCATCGGCCAGTCGGTGGTGCGCCTGGAGGGCTTCGAAGCGGGGCGCCTGTGGCTTTCCGGAATCGACCTGCTCGACGGCACCCCGGTACTCGATATCAAGCCCTACGTACCCTACGCCGACGCCGTGGCCGACGCCCGCAACGGCATCGCCGACGCGCCGCCGCCGGGCATCGCCGTGGAGTGGAGCGAGCAGGCGCGGCGCCAGGCCCATGAGCACGGCCAGCGGTTGCGGCAGCCGGTAGCCGAGCTGATCGAGCAATGCCTGGCGCAGGACCCACGCCCGGCCTACCAGAAGCCAGAGCCCGGGCGCCGCTACGGGGTGCGCCTGTGGGACCTCGACGTGCATTGGCACTACCCGCGCCCGGACCTGATCCGCGTGCTGGACGTCGCCAGCGGCGATTGAGCCTTCTCAGCGCAGCGGATTGAGCGCCAGCGCGTCGCTTTCGAAGACTTCCTGTTCGAGGATCAGCGGCTCGACCAACGGTCGGCTGTCGCGGAAATGCGCGGTGCGGGTGTGCGCCTCGTAGGCCGCGTCATCGCGATAGACCTCGTAGAGATAGACCAGGTCAGGGTCCTGTCGGTCGCGGGAAACGTCGAACACCAGGCAGCCGGGCTCGGTGGACACGGAAGCGGCGGCGTTGACCTGGATGGCATCGATGAAAGCCTCGGCGCAGCCGGGCCTGAGGCGGGTCTTGATAAAGATGCAGTACACGGAAACTTCCTTTTGTTTTAGATTTATAAAATTATTGTATACAAAAAGGAAGCAAACCCATGTCCGACCGCCCTGCCCGCCCCTCCCGCCTCAACGGCCTGCGTCACCTCGCCCTGCTGGTGCCCAACCTGGAAGAATGCGAGCGCTTCTATGTCGACGTACTGGGCATGGAAGTGCTGAACCGCGCCAACGAAGACCTGGTGTATCTCACCTGCGGCAACGACAACCTTTCCCTTGGCCGCGCCCACGCTGCCAGCAACGGCCTGCAGACCATGGATCACTACGGCTTCGTCGTCGACAGCGTGGAGGAACTGGAGGCCTGGTACCGTTACCTGAAGGCGCTGGGCGTGACCCTGCTCGACCAACCCTTCGACCACGGCGACGGCGCGCGCAGCTTCCACCTGCTCGACCCGGCGGGCAACAAGGTGCAGCCGCTGTACCATCCAGCGGTATCCGGGCAACGCCTGGCCTGAGCCTCGGGCAGCCCTCTCCCCTCTCCCTGAAGGGAGAGGGGCGACTCGGTACACTGAGTGCCAGCAACCTCGCTTGTTCCTCATCTCCACTTCTTGACTTTCATCAAGCGCGTTCCGCCCCCGCTCCTCCTAGCATCCGGCAACGGAAGCGATTCCACCGCCAGGCGCAGACCCCACAGCAGCGCGGCGTCCCTTTTTTCGCCGGTAGCCAGTAGTAGATGGAACCTATGCGCGCCCTTCGTTTTTCCGCCGGATCGTGGCGGTGTGTCTTCGCCTGGATGCTCCTGCTGGTCGGCCTCGCCGCCCAGGGTGCCGAACTCAGCGAGTTGGAGCGCCTGCGCATCGCCCAGGTATTCCCCGCGGTCGAGCGGATCGGCGACCCCGAAGGCGACTACGGCGTACGCCGCCTGAGCAAGGGCGAGGAAACCCTCGGCTACGCCTTCCAGACCCTCAGCGTCACCGACATCCCGGCCTACTCCGGCAAGCCGATCAACCTGCAGGTGATCCTCGATCCGCAGGCGGTTATCCGCGACGCCTACGTCCTCGAACACCACGAACCGATCCTGCTGATCGGCATCCCGGAAGAGAAGCTGCACGCCTTCAGCGCCAGGTACGACGGCGTGCGCGCCGACCAGCGGGTGGTGGTCGGCCGCTCCAGCGACCCGCAGGCGGTTACCGTCGACGCGGTGAGCGGCGCCACGGTGACAGTGATGGTGGTCAACGAGATCGTCATGCGCGCCGCACATACGGTGGCGGTTTCCCTCGGCCTGATCGAGGACCGCGGCAATGTGCGGCCCAAGCAGGCGCAGGTGCGCCAGCAACCGGCAGCGACGGCGAGCTGGAGCGAATTGCTCGGCAACGGCGCGATCCGCCGCCTGCAGTTGAGTCGCGGGCAGATCGACGACGCCTTCAAGGGCAGCGAGGCCGAAGGCATCGGCGAAGCCGACGCGGCGCACCGCGACGAGCCGTTCATCGATCTCTACAGCGCCCTGCTCAACCCTCCCGCGGTGGGCCGCAGCCTGCTCGGCGACAACCAGTACCGCGAACTGATGGCGTCGCTGAAGCCAGGCGAATACGCCTTCGTCGTGCTCGGCGACGGCGAGTATTCCTTCAAGGGTTCCGGCTACGTGCGCGGTGGCATCTTCGATCGGGTCCAACTGCGCCAGTTCGGCGACATCATCAGCTTCCGCGACCTCGACTACCAGCGCCTGTCGGACGTCTACGCCGAAGGCATGCCGGAGTTCCGCGAGATGGCGATCTTCGTCGCCCGCGCCAGCCAGCGTTTCGATCCGGGCTCGCCCTGGACCCTGGAGTTGCTCGTGCGGCGCCAGACCGGCCCGGTGGCGGGGGTATTCACCAGCTTCGAGCTGGCCTGCCAGACGCCCGAGGAATACCTGGAGCGGCCGCAGCCAACGGCCGAGGAACTGGCCGCCCTGGAAGAGGCTGCCCGGCCGCTGTGGCTGCGGGTCTGGTACCAGAAGAGTTTCCAGATCGGGGTCCTCTGTACCGCCCTCGTCCTGCTCCTGGCGATCCTCTTCCTCCAGGACCGCCTGGTGCGACGGCCGCGCCTGATGCAGCGACTGCGCACCGGCTACCTGGCGTTCACCCTGGTCTACCTGGGCTGGTACAGCCTCGGCCAGCTATCGGTGGTCAACGTGCTGACCTTCGTCCACGCGCTGTTCGAAGGCTTCCGCTGGGAGCTGTTCCTCAGCGACCCGCTGCTGTTCATCCTCTGGACCTTCACCGCAGCCAGCCTGCTGCTCTGGGGCCGCGGCGTGTTCTGCGGCTGGCTGTGCCCGTTCGGTGCGCTACAGGAACTGCTCAACGAACTCGCGCGCAAGCTCCGCGTGCCGCAGTTCCAGGTGCCGTTCGCCGTGCACGAGCGGCTCTGGGCGATCAAGTACATCATCCTGCTGGTGCTCTTCGGTCTCTCCCTGGAATCCCTGGCGCTGGCCGAGCAGGCCGCGGAGGTGGAGCCGTTCAAGACCGCCATCACCCTCGGCTTCGACCGCCAGTGGTGGTTCGTCGCCTACGCCGTCGCGCTGCTGGTGGTCAACCTGTTCACCCGCAAGGTCTATTGCCGCTACCTCTGCCCGCTGGGCGCGGCCCTGGCGATCCCGGCCAAGGCGCGCCTGTTCGACTGGCTCAAGCGCCGCGCGGAATGCGGCAGGCCCTGCCAGCTCTGTGCCCGCGAATGCGAGATCCAGGCGATCCATCCCGACGGCCGCATCGAGGCCAACGAATGCCACTACTGCCTCGACTGCCAGATGACCTACCACGACCAGGACAAGTGCCCGCCGCTGGTGAACAAGCGCAAGAAGCGCGCGAAGAGCGCGCCGGCGGACAACGCGCGGATACCCGCGGAGAACCTCTGACCTGGCTCCCTTTCCCCTGACTGCCCTTGAGGACGACACGAGATGAGCGACGACACGAAAAGCCCCCACGAAGAAACCCACGGCCTGAACCGCCGCGGCTTCCTCGGCGCCTCGGCGCTGACCGGAGCCGCCGCCCTGGTTGGCGCCAGCGCCCTGGGCAGCGCGGTGGTCGGCCGCGAGGCCCGGGCCGCGGGCAAGGGCGAGCGCAGCAAGGCCGAGGTCGCCCCCGGCGAACTGGATGAGTACTACGGGTTCTGGAGCGGCGGACATTCCGGCGAAGTACGCGTGCTCGGCGTGCCGTCGATGCGCGAGCTGATGCGCATACCGGTGTTCAACGTCGACTCGGCCACCGGCTGGGGCCTGACCAACGAGAGCAAGCGGGTCCTCGGCGACAGCGCGCGCTTCCTCAACGGCGACTGCCACCATCCGCACATCTCGATGACCGACGGCAAGTACGACGGCAAGTACCTGTTCATCAACGACAAGGCCAACAGCCGGGTCGCGCGCATCCGCCTGGACGTCATGAAATGCGACCGCATCGTCACCATTCCCAACGTCCAGGCGATCCACGGCCTGCGCCTGCAAAAGGTGCCGCATACCCGCTACGTGTTCTGCAACGCCGAGTTCATCATCCCCCATCCCAACGACGGCTCGACCTTCGACCTGTCCGGCGACAACGCCTTCACCCTGTACAACGCCATCGACGCCGAGACCATGGAAGTGGCCTGGCAGGTGATCGTCGACGGCAACCTCGACAACACCGACATGGACTACAGCGGCAGGTTCGCCGCCTCCACCTGCTACAACTCGGAGAAGGCCGTCGACCTCGGCGGCATGATGCGCAACGAGCGCGACTGGGTGGTGGTGTTCGACATCCCGCGCATCGAGGCCGAGATCAAGGCGAAGCGCTTCGTCACCCTCGGCGACTCGAAGGTGCCGGTGGTCGACGGCCGGCGCAAGGACGGCAAGGACAGCCCGGTGACCCGCTACATCCCGGTACCGAAGAACCCCCACGGGCTGAACACCTCGCCGGACGGCAAGTACTTCATCGCCAACGGCAAGCTCTCGCCGACCTGCACCATGATCGCCATCGAGCGCCTCGGCGACCTGTTCGCCGGCAAGCTGGCCGACCCGCGCGACGTGGTGGTGGGCGAGCCGGAACTGGGCCTCGGCCCGCTGCACACCACTTTCGATGGCCGAGGCAACGCCTATACCACGCTGTTCATCGACAGCCAGTTGGTGAAGTGGAACCTGGCCGACGCGGTGCGCGCCTACAAGGGCGAGAAGGTCGACTACATCCGCCAGAAGCTCGACGTGCAGTACCAGCCGGGGCACAACCACGCCACCCTGTGCGAGACCAGCGAAGCCGACGGCAAGTGGATCGTGGTGCTCAGCAAGTTCTCCAAGGACCGCTTCCTGCCCACCGGTCCGCTGCACCCGGAGAACGACCAGTTGATCGACATTTCCGGCGAGGAAATGAAGCTGGTCCACGACGGTCCGACCTTCGCCGAACCGCACGATTGCATCCTCGCCCGCCGCGACCAGATCAAGACCCGCAAGATCTGGGACCGCAAGGACCCGTTCTTCGCCGAGACGGTCAAGCGCGCGGAAAAGGACGGCATCGACCTGATGAAGGACAACAAGGTCATCCGCGAGGGCAACAAGGTCCGCGTCTACATGGTCTCGATGGCGCCCTCCTTCGGCCTCACCGAGTTCAAGGTGAAGCAGGGCGACGAAGTCACCGTGACCATCACCAACCTCGACGAGATCGAGGACGTGACCCACGGCTTCGTCATGGTCAACCACGGCGTCTGCATGGAGATCAGCCCGCAACAGACCTCGTCGATCACCTTCGTCGCCGATAAGCCCGGGGTGCACTGGTACTACTGCAGCTGGTTCTGCCACGCCCTGCACATGGAAATGTGCGGGCGGATGCTGGTGGAAAAGGCTTGATCCACGCAGCGCGGTCGCTGGCCGGGCGCCGGGCGGGGCCGCTCCTCGCCCTGCTCCTGCTCGGCCTCGCCACGGCCCGCGCGGAGCCGGTCGACGGCCTGCCGCTGCGGGCCGACGGCGATGGCCGCTGGAGCCTGGCGGCGGGCCGCTACGCCGGCAACTTCGTCATCGACCGGCCGCTGCACCTGCGCTGCGAGGCCGGCGCCGAACTGGACGGCGGCGGCCACGGCAGCCTGCTGACCCTGACCAGCCCCGGGATCACCGTCGAGGGCTGCCGGCTGCGCAACTGGGGGCGCAACCTGACCGAACTCGACGCCGCGATCTTCGTCGGCAAGGCCGCCAGCGGCGCCGTGATCCGCGGCAACGACCTGCGCGGCGCGGGCTTCGGCGTCTGGCTTGACGCCACGGCGGGCGCGCAGGTGCTCGACAACCGCATCGAGGGCGACGAAAGCGTGCGCTCCCAGGATCGCGGCAACGGTATCCACCTCTATGCGGTGAAGGACGCCCTGGTCCGCGGCAACCGGGTCAGCCACACCCGCGACGGGGTCTACATCGACACTTCCAACGACAGCAGCATCGAAGCCAACCGCTTCGAGGAGCTGCGCTACGGCGTGCACTACATGTTCACCCACAACAGCCGGGTGACCGACAACCTGACCCGGCGCACCCGCACCGGCTACGCGCTGATGCAGAGCCGCAAGCTGACCGTGACCGGCAACCGCTCCATCGACGACGAGAACTACGGCATCCTGATGAACTACATCACCTACTCGACCCTGGCCGGCAACCGCGTCGAGGGCGTGCGCAGCGGCAGCACCGGCGACGCGATGATTTCCGGCGCCGAGGGCAAGGCGCTGTTCATCTACAACTCGCTGTTCAACCGCATCGAAGGCAACAGCTTCGCCGACAGCGCCCTGGGCATCCACCTCACCGCCGGCTCGGAGGACAATCGCATCGCCGGCAACGCCTTCATAGGCAACCGCCAGCAGGTCAAGTACGTCGCCAGCCGCGAGCAGGAGTGGTCCGCCGACGGCCGCGGCAACTACTGGAGCGACTACCTGGGCTGGGACCGCGACGACGACGGTCTCGGCGACGTCGCCTACGAGCCCAACGACAACGTCGACCGGCTGATCTGGCTGTACCCGCAGGTACGCCTGCTGTTGAACAGCCCGAGCATCGAGCTGCTGCGCTGGGTCCAGCGCGCCTTCCCGGTGGTGCGCTCGCCCGGCGTGCGCGACAGCCATCCGCTGATGCGGATGCCCGCCGCGGAGCCGAGGCCATGAGCCTGGTCGAGATCGACGGCGCGACCCTGCGCTACGGCGCCCTCACCGCCCTGAGCGGGCTCGACCTGCGCCTGGAGCCCGGCGAGGTGCTCGGCCTGCTCGGCCACAACGGCGCCGGCAAGACCACCACCATCAAGCTGGTCCTCGGCCTGTTGGCCCCCAGCGAAGGCCGCGTGCGGGTCCTCGGCCACGATGCAAGAAGCCTGGAGGCGCGCCGCCAGCTCGGCTACCTGCCGGAGAACGTGACCTTCTACCCGCAGCTCAGCGGCGCGGAAACCCTGCGCCACTTCGCCCGCCTCAAGGGCGTGGCGCCGGCCGAAGCCGCGCGCCTGCTGGAACAGGTCGGCCTCGGCCATGCCGCCAGGCGGCGCCTGAAAACCTACTCGAAGGGCATGCGCCAGCGCCTCGGCCTCGCCCAGGCGCTGCTCGGCGAACCGCGCCTGCTGCTGCTCGACGAACCGACGGTGGGCCTCGACCCGCTGGCCACCGTCGAGCTTTACCAATTGCTCGACCGCCTGCGCGGCCAGGGCACCGGGATCGTCCTCTGCTCCCATGTGCTGCCCGGCGTCGAGACGCATATCGACCGCGCCGCGATTCTCGCCGGCGGCCGCCTGCAAGTGGCCGGCAGCCTCGCCGAACTGCGCCGCAAGGCGGCTCTGCCGACCCGCGTGCGCCTGGCCAGCCCGCATAACCCGCAGTGGCTCGAACGCTGGCACCGGGCCGGCCTGGCGGCGCGGAGACTGGACGGCCAGCGCATCGAGGTACTGCTGGACGATGCCGAGCGCGACGGCGTACTGGAAGCGCTGCTGGCCGCGCGCGAGTTCGACCTGGAGATCCTGCCGCCGTCGCTGGAGGACCTCTATCGCCACCACATGTCCCCCGCCCCCGCCGGAGCCACGCCATGCCCGTAGTCTGGACCATCGCCCGCAAGGAACTGGCCGACGGCCTGCGCAATCGCTGGCTGCTGGCGATCAGCCTGCTGTTCGCCCTGCTCTCGGTGGGCATCGCCTGGTTCGGCGCCGCCGCGGCCGGCCAGGTCGGCTTCACCTCGGTGCCGGCGACGGTCGCCAGCCTGACCAGCCTGGCCACCTTCCTGATGCCGCTGATCGCCCTGCTGCTGGCCTACGACGCCATCGTCGGCGAGGAGGAAGGCGGCACCCTGCTGCTGCTCCTGACCTACCCGCTGGGGCGCGGCCAGTTGCTGCTCGGCAAGTTCCTCGGTCACGGCCTGATCCTCGCCCTGGCCACCCTGATCGGCTTCGGCAGCGCGGCGCTGGCGATCCTCGCGCTGGTGCCGGAGGTCGAGGCGGCCATCCTGCTGGGCGCCTTCGGCCGCTTCATGGGTTCCTCGCTGCTGCTCGGCTGCGTGTTCCTCGCCCTGGCCTACGCCCTGAGCAGCCGCGCCAGCGAGAAATCCAGCGCCGCCGGGCAGGCGCTCGGCCTGTGGTTCTTCTTCGTCCTGCTGTTCGACCTGGCCCTGCTGGCGATCCTGGTCCTCAGCCAGGGTCACCTGAGCCCGCGGCTGCTGCCCTGGCTGTTGCTGCTCAACCCGACCGACCTCTACCGGCTGATCAACCTGTCCGGCTTCGACGCAGCCGCCGCCGGCGGGGTGGTTCCCCTGGCCAGCGACCTGCCGGTGTCCGCCAGCGCCCTCTGGCTGGCCCTGGCCCTCTGGGCCTGCGCTGCCCTGGCGCTGGCCCACGGCCTGTTCCGCCGCCGCCCCATCTGACTCACGAGGTTCCGCCATGCAACGTCATACCCTCCCCCTGCGCCCTCTGCTCGGCACGCTCCTGCTCGGCCTGCTGCTGGCCGGCTGCGATGCGTCGCGGGACGACGCCACGGCACTCGGCCCGGTGCCGATCGCCAGCGGCGACGAATGCCACGTCTGCGGCATGCTCATCGAGGAAATGCCCGGTCCCAAGGGCGAGGCGGTGCTTCCCGGCGCGGTGCGCAAGTTCTGCTCCACCGCCGAACTGTTCGGCTGGTGGCTGCAACCGGAAAACCGCCAGGGCCAGGCGCGCCTGTATGTCCACGACATGAGCCAGGCCGACTGGCGGCACCCCGACGATGCCCGCCTGATCGACGCCACCCGCGCCTACTACGTGGTCGGCATCCAGCGGCCGGGCGGCATGGGCGCCACCCTCGCCTCGTTCGCCGACGAAGAGGCCGCGACGCGCCTGGCGGCCGAGGAAGGCGGCCGGGTACTGCGCTTCGACGAGATCGACCAGGCGGTGCTGCAAGGCGTGGGCGGCGACCACCCGCACCGGCACCCGGCGCACTGAGCGGGGGCCGGAAAGCAGAAAGCCCCTGCCGCGGATACGGCAGGGGCTTTCTTCGCCTGGCGCGACGAGGCGCGGCGGAGGCCTACTTCTCGACGAAGGCGCGCTCGATCAGGTAGTCGCCCGGCTCGCCCATGCGCGGCGAGATCTTCAGGCCGAAGCTGTCGAGCACGGCGCTGGTCTCTTCCAGCATGCTCGGGCTGCCGCAGATCATCGCACGGTCGTCCTGCGGGTTCATCGGCGGCAGGCCGATGTCCTCGAACAGCTTGCCGCTGCGCATCAGGTCGGTCTGGCGGCCCTGGTTGCGGAACGGCTCGCGGGTCACCAGCGGGTAGTAGATCAGCTTCTCTTTCACCTGGTCGCCGAAGTACTCGTGTTCCGGCAGGACCTTGGTGATGAAGTCGGCGTAGGCCAGTTCGCTGACCCAGCGCACGCCGTGGACCAGGATCACCTTCTCGTAGCGCTCGTAGGTTTCCGGGTCCTGGATCACGCTGAGGAAGGGCGCCATACCGGTGCCGGTGCTGAGCAGGTAGAGGTGCTTGCCGGGCAGCAGGTCGTCGTGCACCAGGGTGCCGGTCGGCTTGCGGCTGACCATCAGCTCGTCGCCTTCCTTCAGGTGCTGCAGGCGCGAGGTCAGCGGGCCGTCCGGGACCTTGATGCTGAAGAACTCCAGGTGCTCTTCGTAGTTCGGGCTGGCAATGCTGTAGGCGCGCATCAGCGGACGACCGTCGACTTCCAGGCCGATCATCACGAACTGGCCGGTCTTGAAGCGCAGACCCGGGTTGCGGGTGGTCTTGAAGCTGAACAGGGTGTCGTTCCAGTGGTGCACGCTGAGAACGCGCTCGGTGTACAGATTGCTCATCAAAGACTCCTAGGAAAACGCGGGCGCACACCAACAGCAGCAGACGTGACGCAGTTGCGCGGCATTTTATCGGTTGCCAAAATATCCGCAAAATGAATTGTCTGGATAATGCTTATCCAGAATATGGATATGGGATAACACGATATCGGTCGGCCGCCGGCCGCCGAGGGCTCCCATCGCTCCCGCGGACGGGGCGCAAGGATAACCGAGCCAACCCCGCCGACGGAACGGCAAAATGTCGCGGGGCCTTTCGCTCTAGACGAGGAAGCCTGGATGAAATTCACCCTCCGCCAGCTCGAGGTGTTCGTCGCCGTGGCCCAGCAGGAGAGCGTCTCCCGTGCCGCCGAGGGGCTGTCGCTGTCGCAGTCGGCGACCAGCACCTCGCTCGGCGAGCTGGAGCGGCAGTTCGACTGCAAGCTGTTCGACCGCGCCGGCAAGCGCCTGACCCTCAATGCCCTCGGCCGCCAACTGCTGCCGCAGGCGGTGGCGCTGCTCGACCGCGGCGAGGAAATCGAGAACCTGCTCAACGGCAAGACCGCCTTCGGCTCCCTCGACCTCGGTGCCACCCTGACCATCGGCAACTACCTGGCCACGCTGCTGATCGGCGCCTTCATGCAGCGCCAGCCGGACTGCCGGGTGCGCCTGCACGTGCACAACACCGCCCAGGTGGTGCAGCAGGTCGCCCACTACGAGCTGGACCTGGGCCTGATCGAGGGCGACTGCCGGCATCCGGACATCGAGGTGCAACCCTGGATGGAGGACGAACTGGTGGTGTTCTGCGCCCCCCAGCATCCGCTGGCGCGGCGGGGCGGCGCCGACCTGGAACGGCTGACGCGGGAGGCCTGGATCCTCCGCGAGCAGGGCTCCGGCACCCGCCTGACCTTCGACCAGGCCATGCGTCATCACCCGCGGCCGCTGAACATCCGCCTGGAGCTGGAGCACACCGAGGCGATCAAGCGTGCCGTGGAGTCCGGCCTGGGCATCGGCTGCATTTCCCGCCTGGCCCTGCGCGACGCTTTCCGCCGCGGCAGCCTGGTGCCGGTGGAAACGCCCGGCCTGGACCTGCGCCGGCAGTTCTACTTCATCTGGCACAAGCAGAAGTACCAGACCGCGACCATGCGCGAGTTCCTCGACCTGTGCCGTAGCGAGACCGCCGGGATCAGCCGCAGCGACGAGATCGTGCTGCCGCTGATTCCCTGACTCAGTTGGCCAGGGACAGGTTGCCGTCGCGGTACTGGCGGTACGAGGTATAGGGCAGCGCGAGGGTGTCGATCACCCCGGACAGCGCGAAGTCGAGGGCCAGCACCTCGAGGATGCCGTCGGCTTGCGCCGGCGCCACCGGCGACCCGGTCTTCACGTTGAGCCGGCAGAAGGTGTAGCTGACCCCGCTGTACACCCGCGGCAGGCTGGTGCAGGCGGTCGCCTTCAGGCGCAGGTCGTGGGCGGCGCTGGCGTCGTCGCGCACCAGCGTGTTGACGGAACCGCACCCGCCGAGCGTGGCGAGCCCCAGAAGCACCAGCAAAGAAAGCCCCGAACGAAACATTCCTTCATCTCCCTGTGCGAACGCCAGCCGAGTATGGCCGGCCTTGCGCCGCTTCACCAACCCTTGACGTTGTCCCAGCGCCAGTTGCGGTACTGGTACAGCAGCGTACCCAGCAACGCATAGGTGGCGGCCATGCCCAGCAGCACCAGGGCATGGTCGCTGACTTCGCGCAGCGGCAGGTCCATCTGGTTCATCTCGGCGATGGCGCGAATCGCCCAGGTCGAGGGGATCGCGTCGGCCAGCCAGCGTACCCAGTCCGGCATGGCCTGTTCCGGCCAGCTGTAGCCGGCCATGTAGAACAGCGGCAGGGTGATGAAGGTCATGGTCAGGTACACCGATTCCTCGGTGGGCAGCAGCTCGGCGATGAACTCGCTGAGGGCGATCACCGCGATCAGGAACGGCAGGACGATCCCCAGCAGCATGAAGAACGAGGCCGACTGGCGATAGCCCAGCAGGTGCGGCCAGATCACGTAGAAGAGCATCGCCAGCACGGTCCAGATCAGCAGTTGCGCGCTGTAGCGGCCGAAGCGGGTCGACAGCGGCTGGCGCATGTAGCGCGGGGTGCCGCCGCGCAGCATGATGTTGCCGCGGGTGCAGCCGAGCAGCAGGCTGTGTTGCAGGATCAGCGACAGCAACCCCGGAAGGACGATGGCGGCGAAGCTGATGCCGGGGTTGAACAGGTCGGTCAATTGCCCTACCAGCGGGCTCAGCACCACCTGCGCCTGGGTCGCGGTGAAGCCTTCGCGTTCCAGCAGGGCAGCGTTGTAGCGGTTGGTCAGCGCGCTGTAGACCGCCGAGATGTCCTGCTGGATCTGGCCGTTGGCCATGCGGTTGGTGGCATCGCCGAAGTACGGGATCACCAGCGCCTCGCCGCGCAGCAGGCGCTTCTCGAAGTTCAGCGGGATCACGATGATCGCATACAGCTCGCGCCAGGCCAGGTCGCGCTTGGCCTGCGGCAGGCTGTCGTAGCCGACCACGGCGACCTTCGGCGCCGAATCGAGCAGCCGGACCAGCTCGCGCGACACGTCGCTGTGGTCCTCGTCGACCACCGCCACCGGCAGGTCGAGGGCGGTGTGGTTCATGTACGGCAGCGAGGTGATGCACACCGAGGCCACGACCATCAGCCACATCGGCTTGGACAGCATGGCCTTCAGGGTTTCCCGGAGGATCTGCAGGTAGTTCTTCATATCGGGCTCAGGTCCAGGCGGCTGCGCAGGCGCATCTTGGCGATCATGTAGGCGATCAGCGGGTACAGCGCCAGCTTGGCGCAGGTGTAGAGCGCCGAACTGGGCGGCGCCTGGCGCAGGAACTGGTCGAACAGGCCGTGCAGGGTGTGGGTCAGCGGCTCGGCCTCGGCGATCACCCGCGCCAGGGTCGGCATCGCCAGTTCCGGGATCAGCACTCCCGAGTAGGTCTGGGCAACGCCGATCAGCATGCCCACCAGCGAATAGGCGGTGAAGCGGTTGGCGGTGAAGACGAACAGCACCAACCCGACGCTCTGCGCGGCAATCACGTAGAACAGCGTGATCATCAGCATCGCCAGCGGGCTGCCGTTGATGCGCGCGCCGGAGAACGCCACCAGCAGGAAGATTTCCAGCATCAGCAGCGCGGTGAACAGCAGTGTGTAGGGCGCCAGTTTGCCCACCAGGCGTACGCCGAGGGCCTTGGCCCGCAGGATGTGCGGCGAGGAGGCGCGCAGTTCCGGCGCCTCGCGGGCCAGCACATGGACCATGGTGACGATCACGAACAGCTGTAGCAGGTGCACGATGGCGGCGAACTGCTGGTAATAGATGTAGTTGCCGCTGGCATTGAACAGGCTGTCGTAGGACACGCTGATGCTCGCCAGGTGCGGCAGCGCCGCCGGCATCCCGGCGGCCAGGCGCGGACGCAATTCGCCGTTGAGGCTGGCGACCAGCGCCGAGAAGTCCTGGGTGGCGGCATAGCCGGCCGAATACAGCAGCGCGTTGTAGTACAGCTCGGCCTTCGGCGCGCGCCCGCCGAGCACGTCGGCCTCGAAGTCCGGCGGGATGTAGAGCAAGGCGTAGGCATCGGCCCGACGGATCGCGTCGAGCCCCTCCTGGACGCCGGCGGGAACGGTGATCACCTGGGCGTGGGAGGTCGCGTCGAGTTCGCGGATCAACTTGCGCGACAGTTGGCTATGGTCCTTGTCGATCACCGCCAGCGGCATGTCCAGCAGGGTACCGGCCTGGTAGACGCCGCTGATCACGCCGAACAGCAGCAGCGGCCAGCACCAGCCGAGCCAGTGGATGGTCCAGCTGCGGCAGGCGATCCGTGTCTCGGTGTTGAACGCCTGGACGAAACGGCTGGCGTTGCGCTTCAGCGCGGCCCACGCCATCGCTCAGTTCGTCCAGCGCCACAGCGCGCTCATGCCCGGGCGCAGGCCGGGTGTCGGCTGCAACGGGTAGAAGCGGGTCTCGAAGGTCTTCAGGTCGAAATCGCCGGTGGCGCGGGTCGCGCGCCTGGTCGAGAAATCGCCCAGCGGGGCGATGTAGCGCAGCTCGGTCTCGACCTCGGCGCCGCCCAGGCCGGGCACCTGCATGACGATGCGGTCGCCCTTGCGCACCTTGGCCAGGATGTCCTCGCGCAGGTTGAAGACGAAGTAGCTGTCGTCCAGCCGCACCAGCGTCAGCAGCGGACTGTAGGCGTTGATCAGTTCGCCCTGTTCGGCGGGGATCGGCCCGACCTCGCCGTTGACCGGCGCGCGCACCTGCAGGTCGTCGATCTGCGCCTGTAGCTCGGCGATCTGCGCGTCGGCCCGGCGCACCGCGGCCTGCAACGCCTGGCGGCGCTCCTCGCGGTCGCCCTTGAGGCCTTCGTCGAGATTGGCCCGCGCCTCGGCGACGCGGTCGCGGGCGACATCGCGCTCACGCCGCGAGAGGTCGAACTGGGTCCGCGAGAGGAAGCCGCGCTCGACCATCTGCTGGTTGCGCTGGAAATCCGACTCGGCGTTGCGCAACTCGGCCTCGGCCTGTGCCAGGCTGGCCTTGAGCGCGCGGATGCTCTCCTCGCGGGTACCGTGGAGCGACTCGTCGAGCTGCGCCTGGGCCTGGTTGCGCGCCGCGTGCAGGGCATCGAGCTGGGCTTCCAGCTCGGGGCTGTCGAGGCTGATCAGCAGGTCGCCCTGCTTCACCTCGTCGCCGCGCCGCACGTGCAGCACCTGGACCCGGCCCTTGGCCTTGGAGGAAACGATGACGTTGGTGGCGTCCGCCTCGCCCTGCAACAGCAGGGGCGGATTGTGCAGGCGCAGGTAGAGGGTGATGGCGACGATCGCGAGGATCAGCAGCGGGGTAAAGAGTTTCCATCCCTTCATGGGGCAGGCTTCCTGAACACGACCGGGCGATGGTAGTACATTGCCAGGCCGTTGCGCTGGCCGGAAGCGCGCCGGAGACCGGCTCCGGCGCGGCGACGAATCAGGCTTCCCCTTCGGCGTCCTCGCTCGCCACCCGCCGCGCGGCGGCGCCGTCGGACTTCGCCGAAGGGAAGCGCGCCGAGGCGAAGCGCACCACCAGGATCGCCAGCGCCAGCAGCAGCAACGCCACCGAGACCAGGATGATGCCATCGTCCGGCGTATGGTTGTGCTGGATGTCGGCGATCATCAGGCGGGTCAGCGCGGTCATCGCCACGTAGATCAGGAAGCGTACCGGCATGTGGTTGGTCTTGAAGTAGATACCGACCATCGCGCCCAACTCGAGGTAGATGAACAGCAGGAGGATGTCGTCGATCGACGCATGCCCCTTGTTCACCATCCCCAGGAAAGCCGCGCCCGCCGCCCAGAACACCGTGGCGCCGATGGCGAACAGGGCCAGGTAGTGGAACGCCTCCACCAGCAGGTTGCCGAGGCTCTCCGCCTGGTGGTGCATACTTGCGCGCAGGCGCTCGGCCCAATTCTGTTTCATAGCTTCTCCCGACAAAGACGACGGCCACCTGGCCCGAAGCGTGCAAGGCCCAGGCCAAGGCACGTGCGCAGATAGACGTCCGCACGTCGGCGCAGGGTACAGCCCGGCGGTGACAAAGAACTTTCCGGGCGGCACCCAGTCCCAACCAGCACGACAGCATTCAGGTGGTCCGCCATGACCGACAGCAGCCCTTTCCAGCTCCTCACCGAGGCCTTCCAGGCCGAGTACCGGGTCAACCTCAGCCTGGAGCGGCCGGACGGCAGCATCGTCCTCACCCTCTCCAACGAACGCGGGGTCGCCGCCAAGCGCCTGATCCGACCGGCGCAACTGCATGACCTGGAGCAGTTGCAGCGGATGATCGAGAGCATCCGTTTCGGCATCGCCATCGAAAACGGCACCAGCGCGCCGCAACTGTTGCAGGCGATGACCCAAGGCAAGGCACGCTGGCCGATAGCTATCTGATGGCAGCGGCGACCTGCGCGCGTCCTTCGCCGGCGCCGAAATAGGCGGCCAGCACCGCCAGGTCGCGGTCTTCCAGCACCCCCGCCAACTGGCGCAGGCGCAGCCAGGCGTTGAGGTAGGCGTAGCGCGCTTCCGCCAGGTCGCGGCGGGCGCCGTAGAACTGCTGTTCGGCGTCCAGCACGTCGCGATTGACCCGCTCCCCGCCGGCGACGCTGCGCCGCGTCGCCGTCACCTGTTCGCGCGCCGCCGCCACCGCCATCTCATAGGCACGCACCTTGGCCAGGCTGCTGGCGGTCAGGTCGAACTGGCTGTGCAGGTCATTGATCACACTGGCCACCTGGGCATCCAGCTCGGCCTGGGCCTGAGCGTACTTGTCGCCGGCCTGGCGGGTCGCCGCCGACACCCGCCCGCCCTCGAACAGCGGCAGGCTGAGACGCAGGCCGACACTGTCGGTGTCGTATTTCTGCTCGTAGGTGCTTTCCGAAGCCGAGTGCGTCTTGCTGCTGCTGGCGTAGAGGCTGAGCCTGGGCAGGTGGCCGGCACGATTGCGCTCCACCTCGTAGGCCGCCGCCTCCAGCGCATAGCGCTGGGCGCCCAGCTCGGCGCTGCGTTGCAGGGCCACCTGGCGCCAGCCCTCGAAGGTCGCCGGTTGCAGGCGCAACGCCGGGAAACGCTCGATGGGCGCGGCCAGTTCGCGATCCTCCAGTGCCTGCCCGAGCATCGCTTCCAGCGTACGCCGCGCCGCCGCCGCACGATCGCCGGCGGCGATCTCCTCGGCGCGGGTCAGGCTCAGCCGGGCGCGGGTCTCCAGCAGGTCGGTGCGGGTGCCCTCGCCTTCCTCGAAGGCACGCTGGTTGAACGCCAGCTGGGTTTCCAGGGCGCGCCGCTGGGCCTCGGCCAGGACCACCTGCTCGCGGGCGAACAGGGTTTCGCTGTAGGCGGCGAACAGGCGCACCGCCAGTTCCTGGCTGCGCCCGCGGAACTGTTCGTCGGCGAACAGCGCCTGGGCCTCGCCCTGGCGGTAGCGCGCGTAGGCCTCGTAGTCGAACAGCGGCTGCTCCAGGCTGAGGGTCGAGGCGTAGCTGCGATAGTCGCGCTCGACGCGGGCGTCGCCCTGGCTGACGGTGGAGTCGTTGCGCGCCTTGTTGTAGTCGTAGCGCAGGCTCGGCAGCAGGCCGGCACGGCCGATGGCGCGGTTTTCGCTGCCGGCGCGGCGCTCGTGGAGCGCCGCCTGGAAGGTCGGGTCGTGGCGCACCGCCAGTTGGTAGGCGTCCAGCAGGCCCAGCGCCTGGGCCGAGGAGGCCGAAAGCAGCGCGGAGGACAGCAGGCAGGCTCGCAGGCGATTCATTCTTCCCCCAGCGCCAGGTGGGTACGGTCGGCCAGCGGCTTGAACAGGTAGTTCAGCAGCGAGCGCTCGCCGCTGCGGACGAAGGCCTCCACCGGCATCCCCGGGCGGATCTCCAGGCCGGCCAGGCGACGTACGCCCTCCTCGCCTACGCGGATGCGCACCCGGTAGTACGGCGCCTCGCTGCGCTCGTCCAGCAGGCGGTCGGCCGAGACCAGGGTCACTTCGCCCTCCACCCGCGGCGTAGTGCTCTGGTTGAAGGCGCTGAACATCAGCTCCACCGGCAGGCCGACGCGGACCTTGTCGACCATCTCCACCGGCAGCCGAGCGTCCACCAGCAGCGGCTGGCGCTCCGGGAGGATTTCCATCAGTTGCTGGCCGGGCGCGATCACGCCGCCCTCGGTGAACACTTCCTGGCCGACCACCAGGCCGGCGACCGGCGCCCGTACCTCGCTGTTGGCCAGGTCGAAGCGCGCGCTGGCCAGGCGATTGCGCAACTCCTCGGCGCGCACCTGGGCGTCGGCCAGGCTGGCGCGCACCTCTTCCTGGAACTTCTCCCGCCGCTGGGCCATGCGCAGGCGCAGTTCGAGGATCTGCCGGCGGGTACTGCCGAGGCTGCCGAGGTCGCCGGCGATCTCGCCGTTGACCTGGGCCAGCAGGCGCTCGCTGTCGAGCAGGCGGTTGCGCGGCACGTAGCCCTCGCTGGCCAGTTGGCGCAGGCCGCGCAACTGTTCCTCGAGGGCGGCGCGCTGCTGCTCCTTGCTGCGCAGCGCGGCTTGCAGGCCGTCCAGTTGCGCCTGGCTGCCGGCGACCGTCTCGGCGAGACCATCGAGTTCCAGGCGCAGCGCCCGCCGACGGCTGTCGTGCAACTGCCGCTGCTGTTCCAGCAAGGTCGGCAGGCGCGGGTCGTCCAGCGCCAGCAGCTCGGCGGGAAACTCGATCCGCGCCTTTTCATCGCGCTCGGCGCTCAGCCGCGCCAGACTCGCCAGCGCCGCCAGGTACTGGGCGAACAGGCCATCGGCCTGGGCCCGGGCCTGGGTAGCGTCCATCTCCAGCAGCACCTGTCCTGCCTCAACCCGCTCGCCTTCGTGCACGCGGATGTGCCTGACCAGGCCGCCGGTAGGGTGCTGCACGGCCTTGCGGCTACCGGCCACCATCACCGTGCCGGAGACCCCGACACCCTTGTCCAGCGGGGCCAACCCGGCCCACAGGAGAAAGCCGACGAAGCCGAGCAGCACCAGCCCCCAGCCGAGCCGGGAAAAACGCTTCTCGTCCAGTTCCAGCGCCGCGCCGCCGGCGCCGACTTCGCGCAACCGCGCCTGCCCGCTCATCGCGCCGCTCCTCCCGGCACACCGCCGACCGGCATCCCCGGTCCCGGCCGGTAGCCGAAACCGAACGCCGGCGTCGGCCGTGTCGGCGCCGGGGCCGCAGCGGCCGGCGGCGAGGCGCTGGCAAGCACCTCGGCGGTCGCGCCGAAACGCTGCAGGCGCCCGCCATGCAGCAACAACAGCTTGTCGGTCAGCGCCAGCACCGCCGGCTTGTGGGTGACCAGCACCAGGCTGCTGCCGTGCCGGCGCATCGCCGCGATGGCCTCGGCCAGGGCCGCCTCACCCGCCTCGTCGAGGCTGGCATTGGGTTCGTCGAGCACGATCAGCGCCGGTCGCCCGTACAGCGCGCGGGCCAGGCCGATGCGCTGGCGCTGGCCGCCGGAGAGTCCGGCGCCGCCGTCGCCAAGGCGCGTGTCGTAGCCCTGCGGGAGGCGCAGCACCAGGTCGTGCACGCCGGCCAGGCGCGCCGCCGCCACCACCTTCTCGGCATCCACCTCGGCGAAGCGCGCGATGTTCTCGGCGATGCTGCCGGCGAACAGTTGCACGTCCTGGGCCAGGTAGCCGATGTGCGGCCCCAGTGCCGCCGCACTCCACTGCCGCAGGTCGGCGCCGTCCAGGCGCACCGCGCCGGACAGCGGCTGCCAGGCGCCCACCAGCAAGCGCGCCAGGGTCGACTTGCCGGAACCGGACGGCCCGATCACGCCGAGCGCTTCGCCAGGCTCCAGGGCGAAACCGAGGTCCTGCAACAATGCCTGCTCGCGTCCCGGCGCGGCCGCGCAGAGCCGCTCGACGCGCAACGCGCCGCGCGGCGCCGGTAGCGGCATGCCCAGGGCGGCCGGCGGATTCTCCTCGAGCAGCCGCGCCAGTCGCTGGTAGGCCTGCCGCGCGCCGCTCCACTGGCGCCAGACCGCGATCAACTGGTCGATGGGGCTGAGCACGCGGCCCATCAGGATCGAGCCGGCGATCATCATCCCCGGGGTGATCAGGCCTTCCACCGCCAGCCAGGCGCCGAGGCCGAGCACCAGCGACTGCAGGGCCAGGCGCACGCCCTTGGAAGTCGCGCCGATCGCCGCGCTGCGCTCGCTGCCGAGGTTCTGCCGGGCAAGGAAGGCCTGGTGCTGGGCGAACCAGCGCGCGCGCATGGCCGGCAACATGCCCATTGCCGCCAGGGTTTCCGCCTGGCGCAGGTTGGCCGAGGCCTGCTGGGTGGCGAGGATCGACAGTTGCCCGGCCTCGGCCAGCGGTTCGCGCGAGCGGCTTTCGTTGACCCAGGCAAGCAGCACCAGCAGCAGCGCCCCAACCAGGGCGAGCAGGCCGAGCCAGGGACTGAAGAGGAAGATCACCAGCAGGTAGAGCGGGAACCAGGGCGCGTCGAAGAAGGCGAACAGGGCGTTGCCGGTGAGGAACTGGCGCAGGCTGGTCAGGTCGTTCAGCGCCTGCCCGACGGCCTGCTCGCCGCGCTCCAGGCTGGCGCGGAACGAGGCGTCGTAGATGCGCTGGTTGAGTTGCATGTCGAGCTGGCCGCCGAGGCGGATCACCACCAGGCTGCGCACCCACTCCAGGGCGCCGAGCAGCAGGTAGAGGCCGAGCACCATGAGGGTCAGCATCAGCAGGGTCATGTGGTTGCCGGACCCGAGCACCCGGTCGTAGACCTGCAGCATGTACAGCGACGGCGCCAGCATCAGCAGGTTGATCACCGCGGTGAACAGCGCGACGCTGCGCAGCGCCGGGCGGAAGCGGCCGAGGGTGGCGAGGATTTCATTGCGCGGCGAGGCCGGCCGGAGCTTCATCGGAGTCGGGTCCTGTGGGTGTCCGGGCCGCGAGCGGGCCCGGAGGACATTGCGGCAGTCTCCGCTTGCCGGGCACGGCCGGCGGAGGAACAATCCGGGGGCCGCCGTCGCCACGGGTGCGAGGCGCAGCGACGGCGGTTCGTGCGCCGGAGAGGAGCGCCAACTCCTCTCCGGCCTTTAGCGCAAGCAGTCCACGAACGCTATCGTGGACAGTTGCTCAGGCCGCCAGGGCCAGGTCGTGCGGCAGTTCCTGCACGCCGACCACGCCGATTTCCGCCGCTGCCGCAGCCGGGGTGGCATGGGCGACGCCGGCCGCGGCCAACTGGTCGAAGGTGGAGTTGATCGACAGGCTCGGGTCGACCGCTTTCAGCAACGCGTCGATCTGCCCCTGCAGGGCGCTGCTGTCACCGCTCATCAGGCCGTAGACCACCTTGTGCACGGTGCCGTCGCGGCCCTGGGCGATCGGCGAATCCAGGCCCAGGTTGCTGAAGCTCACCTCCTGGCTGTCCAGGGCGTAGCCACCGCTGGAGGCGCCGCCGGTCAGGGTGTCGCCGAGGGCGATGCTGTCCAGCTTGCCCCACAGGGTGTGGCTGGGGTTGCTGAAAAGGGTGTAGTGGAGGTCGCCGCCGGCGATGAAGGCCGCGTCGCTGGCGGTGCTCTTCAGCGCGTACTGGCTGCCGTCGAACGGACCGGGGTTGAAGCCGCCGGTATTGCTGCCGTCCACCACCTGGCCCGGACGATGGTTGACGTCGCCGAAGTAGGCCGACCAGTCCGCCAGGTAATCCGCTACGGTCCAGCCGCTGTAGGTGGTGCTGTAGGAAATCGAAATGCTCATGCCAAAACTCCAATTCAACGAGTGGTGAATGCCGGAGCGCACGGATGCCCGCTCCGGTTTTGCCCTTCACTGGGCAAAACGGGGGTCAGAACTGGTATTCGAGGGTGCCTTGCAGGGTCCGCCCGCGACCGAGGGTGAAGGCCAGCACGTCGCCCAGCGGCACCAGGTAGGCGCGGTCGGTGACGTTCTCCATGGCCAGGCGCAGGGTCAGTTCATCGCTCACCCGGTAGCTGCCGTACAGGTCGTAGACGGTGTATTCCTTCCAGTCCGCCGGGTACACGCCGGCCTGCGACACCGTGGCGCCGCCGGCCACCGAGTAGCCTTCGCTGTAGCGGGCACGGGCGCCGACGTCCAGCCTGCGGTCGAAGAAGCGCATGCCCAGGGTCAGCGAGCCGCGGTCCATCGGCATGTGTTCGGCGGAGCCGAGCACCGCGCTGCAATGGGTGGCGGCGTTGGCCTGCTCGTCCGGCCGCATGTCGATCACCGGCGGGCGGCGACCGCTGCCCTTCACCGTCTGGGTGACGCCGCCGAGCCAGGCGGTCTTCGAACAGAAGTCGTTGCTGCCGATCATGTGCGTGTAGGAGAGCTGCCCGTAGGCCAGCCCGGCATCGTAGTCGAGCTGGTACTCGACGCCACGGAAGCGCGTGCTGTCGAGGTTGTTGACGTAGGCGCTGTTGCCGATCCCGGCCATGCCGTAGCCCGGCGGCTGCATGCCCATGCCCATGAAGATGAAGTCGTCGACCCGGGTGTCGAAGTAGGCGACCTTCATGCCCAGGCGGTCGTCGCTGAACCAGAGGTTCTCCTTCAGCACGTTGAAACCGACTTCCCAGGCCTTCGAGCGCTCCGGACTGAGGAACGGGTTGGGGTACATGTTTTCCGCGCCGCCGCCGTGGGGGCGGCCGGTGATCAGGCTCTCGGTCACCGCCGGCGGGCGCCAGCCCTTGCCGTAGGTGGCGAACAACTGCAACCAGTCGACGCCGGGCTTGACCGACAGGCCGAAGGTCGGCGAGAAGCGCCCCTCCTCGCGGTCGACGGCGTATTGCAGCGGCATGTCGGTCTGCCGGGTGGTGCCAAGGATGAAGGTGCGCGCGTTGAAGCCGGTGTCGCCGCGCAGGCGGTAGCGGTCGTAACGCAGCCCGGCGTTGAGGTTGAGCCAGTCGTCGTAGTCGTAGTCGAGACGGGCGAACAGGCTACCGAGGGCGCGGTCGCCCTTGGGGGTCATGCCTTCGGCCGCAGGGAAGCCGACCGCCGAGGTGCTCGCCCGCGGCTGGCTGGAGTCCGGCCGCACCTTGTCGTAGAAGAACTCCAGGCCATAGTTGGCGCGCAGCGTGGAGAGATCGTCGAGAGCGAAGGTCGAGGTGTTCTGCGCCTGCGCGCCGTAGGTGTCGGTCTGGTAGGTGATCGAGTAGCCGGGGGTGATACCGCGTTGCAGGGTCTGCTGGCGGTTGCGGTTGTCGACGTAGTAGAGCTTGGCCTTGAAGTCCACCAGCGGGTTGTCCGGCGCGTAGCCGTAGTCGATGGCGAAGTTCTGCGCACGCACGTCGCTGCTGCCGAGCTTTTCCCAGAGCGCCTGGTTCTCGGTGTTGAGCATGTTGGCGTCGTCGTAGGACACCTGGGTGGTCAGGTAGCTGAACTGCAGGCGCTGGTCCTGCGGCAGGGCGACGCCAAGCTTGGCCAGTCGCGAGCGCATCACATAGCCGGAGTAGGCCACCGGCGAATGCTTGACCCGCTGCCCGGCCTCGGGATTGAACCAGGCGCCGGTGCGCAGCTCGCCAATGCTGCCCTTGGTCCCCGGGTCGTAGTCGCCCAGGTGGCGCTCGCTGGCGGCGACCAGCATGTCCCAGACCTCGGTGCCGATGGCGAAGGCCGCGCTGCCGATGAAGTGGGTGCCATTGGCGTCGCCGCCCAGGCCGCTGGTGAGGCGCACCCGGCCACCGACCTGCTTGCCCGGCCTGACCAGGTCGCGGGCCTCCAGGGTGCGGAAGTTGGCGATCCCGCCGATCACCCCGGCGCCGCCCATGGCCGAGCTGGCGCCCTTGTCGATGACCACCTCGCTGAGCAGCTCGGGATCGACGTAGAGCGTCCCGTTGCGCTGCTGGTGGCCGCTCTGCTGGTAGTTCTGGCGCATGCCGTCGACCGACATGTTGACCCGCCCGTAGTCCTGGATGCCACGGATGTTCACCGACAGGCCGGGGTCCTGCTGGCTCACCGAGGAGTACACCCCGGGGGTTTCCTCGAGCATGTCGGCGGCATGCCGCGGCGGGTTGCGCTCGATCTGCTCGCGGCCGATCACGCTGACCGAATGCGGCGTCTGGTAGACCCAGTCGTCCGGACGCGCGGCGGAGATCACCGAGGGCGACATCTGCACCAGGTCGTCCTGGCTGACGCGGATCAGGCTCAATTGGTCCTTGCCGGAGAAGCGGTATTCCACCGGGCTGCCCTGGAGCATCTGGCTCAGGCCGTCGGCCAGCACGTATTCGCCGTGCACCGCCGCGCTGCCGAGACCGGCGAAACGCTGGCTGTCGAAGAACACCTGAACCCCGGCCTGCTCGGCGAATCGCAGCAGGGCGCGGTTCAGCGGTTGTGCCGGGATGTCCAGCCGGACCCGGCGCAGCGCGGTCTGCTGCTGGCTCGCCGAGTCCGCCCCGTCTTGCGCATGCAGCGGTAGCGCGGCCGTTCCCAGCAGGACCAGGCCCAGCCCCAGGGCCAGTTGCGCCCCCTTGCGACCGCCTCGCACGGCACTCCATCCACGATGTTTCATGACAGCGCCTACACTCCATCGTTTTGTGTAATAAGAATCAGTCTCGTTAAGAGAACGATGGAGGCAGGGAAAGTCAGTAACGGAAATCGAGAAAATTTTTCGCCGGCGGGATCCACGGCTCGAAAATGCGCTTCCCGGCCCCTGCCGGAACAAGCGCGCGGGGCGACTGCCCGGCCCGTGGTCGAGGCTCTCGGAAGCGATCGCGCCGCTCAGTACAGCAGCGTCACTCCCGCCAGGCCCAGGCTGCGCACTCCCAGCTCATCGCTGATCGACTGCAACGAGGCCTCCAGGTCGGCGACCCGGAATACGCCGCTGACCCGCCGCTGCGCCAACGCACCGGGAGCCACCAGCAAATGCCCCGGCCGGTAGCGATTGAGCCGCGCCACCACCTCGCCCAGCGGCTGCTCGTCGAAGACCAGCAGGCCGCGCCGCCAACTGGTCAGGTCGTCGAGGCGACCGCCCAGCGGCGCCTCGACGCCGCCCTCCGCGCTGTAGCGCAGGCTCTCGCCCTCGCCCAGCTCGCGGCGCCCGACGGTCCCCGTGCGCGGATGCGCCAGGGCCACCGCGACGCGGTGTTCGAGCACCCCGACCTGGACGCTGCCGTCCTCGTTGCGGCTGACCAGGAACCGAGTACCCAGCGCGCGAGTGCTGCCGCCGGCGCTTTCCACCACGAAGGGCCGTGTCTCCCGCCCCGCGCGGGGGGCGGCGCGGAAGATCGCGCTGCCTTCGAGCAGGCGCACCCGTCGCTCGCGGCTGTCGTAGGCGACATCGATGGCACTCTGTGCGTCCAGCTCGACCTCGCTGCCATCCACCAGCCGCAGGATGCGTACCTCGCCCTTGCCGGTAGAGTGGTCGGCCAGCCAGGTCACGCCGGCGTCGCGTTCGCTCCAGGCGCTGCCCAGGGCCAGCAGCACCGCCGCCGCCGCGGCCCAGCCGCGCCAGCCCTTGCGCCGCCCCCCGGCGCGGCGCGGCGCGCTGGCGACCGGCGTCTGAACCATCGTCCGCGGTTCGGTCAGCGATCCCAGCTGTTTCCAGGTCCGTTGCGCCAGCGCCAGCGCGGCCGGGTGCCGGGGGTCGGCCGCCAGCCAGCCGTCCAGCGCTTCGCGCCGGGACCGGTCGAGGTCGCCGCCGTCCAGGCGGATCGCCCATTCGGCGGCCTGCTGGCGGATCTGCTGTTGTTCCTGGGGGCTGTTCACGTGCGGCTCTCGTTGGTCGTTATAGAGGTTCAGACGCGCGAACCGGCAAGACTCGGTAATCCATTCAGCGGGACTCCTCGAGTGCCTGCATCACATGGGCCAGGGCGCGGGCCAGGTGCTTCTGCACCGAGCTATCGGAGATTTCCAGGCGTCTCGCCACCTCGGCATGGGTCAGCCCCTCCAGACGGTTGAGACGGAAGATCTCACGGGTGCGCGGCGGCAGTTCGGCGACTATCTCGCGCAGGCGGGCAAGCGCATCGGCATCCACCGCGGACTCCTCGGGGCCGGGCTGGTCGGCGACGAACCCGGCGAGGTCGTCGTTGGGCCGGGTCTCGGTGCGGCGCCGCCGTTCCTGCCGGTAATGGTCGATGGTGAGGTTGTGCGCGGTGCGGTAGAGATAGGCGTCGACATGCTCGATCGGCTCCTTGTGCCGCTGCTCGGCCAGGCGCAGGAAGCTTTCCTGCGCCAGGTCCGCCGCCAGGTGTGGATCACGGGTCTTGCGCAACAGATACGACTGCAACTGCCGGGCATGCCTGAGAAACAGTGCCTTGAGATCCTGCTCCGCCAACGGCGCATCCACCCACGTCCTTTCAGAAGGACAGCAGCATATTTTTTATGATAATGATTTTCAATCGTATTATTGTGAGATGCCGGGCTCAGCCGAACACCGAGCCGCCGCCGAGGTAGGCCAGGCCCGCGCCAAGGGCCGCCAGCGCCAGCGGCGGGCGCATCGGCGCGTCGTTGATGGCGAAGGCCAGTTGCGCCAGCGGAAACAGCAGCAGGCAGAGCAATGCGCAGGGGATCGAACGGCGGCCGCCGCTGGCCACGGACCAGACGTAGCCGATGAGCAGGAGGGCGAAACCGAGGTCTTGCATGCCGGGCATCCTTGCGGGGCGGAAGGTATGCGCCGCGCAACGGGCGGCAGGCGCGCAACCTTAGCAGAAGCGCGGGAGCCGAGGAAAACCCGGCGCGGCCCGTGCCGCACCGGGTTCGCTCAATTGCCGCTGCAGCCGCTGCCCCAGGCCTTGTACTCGACGGTATGCCGCTCGCCCTGCGAGTCCTCGTAGACCAGGCGCGCCGGGACGATCCCACAGGCGCTCCACAGGTCGGTCTTGTAGATCACCCGGGCGATGTCCAGGCGCCCTTCCACGTAGTGCTGGCGGAGCGATTTCGAGTCCGGGTTGGGTCCGTAGGGCTGCTGCTGCGCCTGGGCCAGCGGCGCCAAGCCGAGCAGCGCGACAAGTGCCAACGGGATCACTCTCATGAGGATGTCTCCTTGGTAGAACGTTCAGCCTGAAACTACGCTGCGGAGACTGTCAGGCTCATGAGCCCGGCGTGACATTTCTGTCAGACGACGACCGCCCCGGCAATGCGCCGGCAATCCTGGCGCTATCCACGGACGGCAAGACGCCATATACTGGATGGATAACCAGTCAAAGCAACCTTGCGACTCAGAAGGCACAGAGGTGATGAATGGCCGTCGAAGTGGTGTACCGCAGCAGCCGGGATCAGGAGCGTTTGTTCATGGACAAGGCTGAAGCCGATCGTTACGACAAGATGCTGGAGCTGGCGGAAACGCTGGCCGAGGTGCTGCAGAAGGCGGTGCCGTCGCTGAAGGAGGAACAGGTGGAAGAACTCGGCATCTTCATGGCGAAGAACCGCGACGCCTTCGCCCGCGCCTTCAAGAACCAGCCGGACGCCCTCAACGAACTGTTCGAGGAAAACGCCGCGGACGAATGAGCCGCCGCTGCAAGCAAAGCGCAAGGAGCCGAAACATGCCGCGACAACTTGCCGGCCTGCTGTGCGTCCTCCTCGGCCTCGCCGGTGCCCCTGCCCTCGCCTGCCCGTTCCGGGCCACGGACGCCGAGACACCGGCAGCCTCTGCCGGCGCCGCGCAGGTCCTGGCCCTGGGCGGCGCCGGCAGGCTGCAACTCGACCTGCAACGGGCCCCCGCCACCCTGCTGCACAGCGGCGACCTGCTGATCGCCCGTTACGCCGAGGGTCACTACCTCGCCCACCGCCTGCTCGAAGGCAACGAGATGGGCGCGGACGAGGGCGAACGGCTCGACCTCCCGCGACAGGTTCGCCTGCTGTTCGGAGCCCTGCCGCTGGACGGCCTGCCCGACGCCGAGCGCGAGCGTCTCCAGGCGCAGCGCCAGGCCCTCGGCCTGTGCGACCGGCGCGCCAGCGCCAGCCGCTACCGCGTAGCCGGCACCGAGGTCTATCGCCTGCGCGGCAGCCAGGCCGGCAAGCCCTACCACGCGCTCTACCTGCTCGACGGTCCCCAGGTGCACTACCTCGACAGCTCCGGCAGCGACGCCTTCGTCGAACAACTGCTCGCCAGCCTGCGACGCCGCTGAGTCCGCGCGGCGCTTGTCCGACCCGCGCCCGGCTTGCCGGAAACTGGCGCTTGCCGTACAACGCCCGGCAGCCCCATCGACCAGGAAGGTCCCATGCCCGCTCTCCCCGCCTCCCCCGTCCGCTCCCGACGCTGGCGCCTGGACCGGCGCAGCCTGCTGCTGGCAATGCTGCTGTTCGGCCTGCTGGTCCTGCTCGCCACCCTGGGCCGGCATTGGGGCTGGATACGCAGCTTCGGCGGCGACCTGCTGGCGGTGGTCTGGCTCTACTACCTGATGGGCAGCGCGCTCAGGGCGCCGGCCGCCTGGCTGGCATCCGCCGCCTTTGCCGTCGGCGCGCTGCTGGAACTGGGCCAGTACCTGGCGGCGCAACTGCATTGGCAATTTTCCAGTCCCGTGCTGCGCATCGTTCTCGGTAGCTCCGCCGACGGCTTCGACCTGCTCGCCTATGCCCTCGGCGCGCTGCTGGCATGGTGGCTGGAGCGCCGGCGCTGATCAGCCGTCGGGCTGCTCCAGGGCGTTCACCAGTACCTTGAGGAAACGCGCCGCCTCGCCACCGGTGGCGGCGCGGTGATCGAAGCTCAGCGAGAGCGGCAGGATCGGGTGGATCGCCATCTCGCCGCGCCAGGCCACTACTTCGTCGCGGATGCCGCCGGCGCCGAGGATGGCCACCTGCGGCGGCACCACCACGGGGTTGGCGTAGCGGCCGAACAGGGTGCCGAAGTTGGATAGGGTCAGGGTCGCGCCGAGCATTTCCGCCGGCGGGATCGAGCGTGCCTGGACGTCTTCGCGCAGGCGCCGCATACCGGCGCGCAGGTCCTCCGCCGAACGCGCACCGACGTCGCGCAGCACCGGCACGAACAGGCCGTCCGGGGTGTCCACGGCGATCCCCAGGTCGAGCCGCTCATGCAGTTTCAGCGACAACGAGGCGCCATCGAACCAGGCGTTGAGGGTCGGCTCGGCGCGACAGGCCTCGGCCAGCGCCTGGGCCAGGCGGATCAACGGGTCGCGTGCGGTCTTCCAGCGATGCAGGTCGGCGTCGCCGTAGATCGTCACCGGCACCACCTCGGCATGCGAGCGCGCCATGTTCAGCGCCATGCTCCGCCGTACCCCGCGCAAGCGCTCGCCGCCGAAGCGTTCGCGGGCGCCCTGGGCGGCGGCCTCGACGTCGGCGCGGGTGATCAGGCCATCCGGGCCGGAGCCGCTCAGGCCGGCCAGTTCGACGCCCTGCTGGCGGGCGAACTGGCGCACCGCCGGGGTCGCGCGCGGTGCCAGGTGTTCGCGGGTGGACGGTGCGGCGCCGATGAAGAAACGGTCCTCCAGGGCGCTACCGCCGCCCTCCAGGCGCCCCACCACGGTACCGGCGTCCGCCTCCTCGCCCTCGAAGCCCACCAGCGGTTCGCCGACGTGGAGGATGTCGCCCTCGGCGCCGAACAGCTTGCCCACCACCCCATCGTAGGGCGCAGGGATGTCCACCAGCGCCTTGGCGGTTTCCACCGAGACCAGGCGCTGGTCGGCGCGCACGCTGTCGCCGGCCTTGACGTGCCATTCGACGATTTCCGCTTCCTGCAGGCCCTCGCCCAGGTCGGGCAGCTTGAAGTGCTTCATGGTCGTCTCCCCTTGGCTCAGGCGTAGCCGAGCACGGTGTCGCAGGCCGCCAGGATGTCCTCCACGGCGGGCATGTACAGCGCTTCCAGGCGGTACAGCGGCGGCGGGATATCGGCCGCGGCGACCCGCTGGATCGGCGCCCGCAGGTCGAACAGGACACGCTCGTAGAGGCTCGCGGCGATTTCCCCGCCGAGGCCGCCACTCTTCGGCGCCTCATGGACGATCACGCAGCGACCGGTCTTGCGCACCGAGGCTTCGAGGGTGTCGAGGTCGAGCGGCTTGAGGCAGGCGACGTCGATCACTTCGGCCTCGATGCCGCGCTGCGCCAGGCGCTCGGCGGCCTGCTGGGTCTCGTGGACGCTGGCGCCCCAGCTGACCAGGGTCAGGTCGCCGCCTTCGCGAAGGGTGAAGCAACTGTCCAGCGGCAGGCGCCGGGCGTCGTCCGCCAGCGGCTGCGGGTTCATCCGGTAGAGCCGGGTCGGCTCGAGGAAGATCACCGGATCGGGATCGTCGATCGCCGCCAGGAGCAGGCCGTAGGCCCGCGCCGGCGACGACGGCACCAGCACGCGGACGCCGGGGATGTGCGCGAACATCGCCTCGGTCGCCTCGCTGTGGTGCTCCGGCGCGCGGATCCCCGCGCCCATCGGCGTGCGCAGCACCAACGGGCAGGCCAGGCGGCCGCGGGTGCGATTGCGCAGGCGGCTGGCATGGGACACCAGTTGCTCCATGGCGGCGTAGATGAAGCCCATGAACTGGATCTCCATCACCGGCTTCAGGCCCTGGGCGGCCATGCCGATGGACAGCCCGGCGATCATGTTCTCCGCCAGCGGCGTATCCAGCACCCGCTTGAAGCCGAAGCGCTCGCGCAGGCCGAGGGTGGCGCGAAACACCCCGCCGTTGACCCCGACGTCTTCGCCCAGCACCACCACCGTCTCGTCCTCGGCCATGGCCCGGTGCAACGCCAGGTTGACCGCCTCCAGAAGGGCCAGGCGTTTCGCTTCGCCGTTGCGCTCATTCATGTTCGGCCCCTCCCTGCCGCCGCGCGGCGCGCTCCAGCAATTGCTCGCGCTGCTCCTCCAGGACCGCCGGCCAGCGCGCGTAGACATGCTCGAACAGTGCCTGCGGCGCCTGCGCGGCGAACGTCTCGAAACGCTCCACCGCCTCCTGCACCCGCGCCTGGCACTCGCCCACCAGCGCCTGCTCGCGCTCCTCGTCCCACTGGCCGCGGCCGGCGAGGAAGGCGCGCAGGCGCTTGATCGGCTCCTCGCGCCAGGCCTGGTTGACCTCCTCGGCGGAACGGTAGCGGCTGGCGTCGTCGGCCGTGGTGTGGTCGCACAGGCGATAGCTGATGCACTCCAGCAGGGTCGGCCCCTTGCCCTGGCGCGCGCGCTCCAGGGCCGCGCGGACGCGTTCGGCGACCGCCAGCACGTCGTTGCCGTCCACCTGTTCGCCGGGGAAGCCGGCACCCACCGCCTTCTCCGCCAGGGTCGGCGCGCCGCACTGGATGCGCCGCGGCACCGAGATCGCCCACTGGTTGTTGTTGACCACGAAGAGCACCGGCAACTGCCAGGCGCCCGCCACGTTCAGCGCCTCGAGGAAATCGCCCTTGCTGGTGGCGCCGTCGCCGCAGGTGGTCACCGCCACCCGGTGTTCGCCGCGGATGCGGAACGCCGAGGCGACCCCGCAGGCATGCAGGGCCTGGGTGGCGATCGGCACGCAAATGGGAAAGTCCTGCGCCGCCAGCGGTTCGGCGTAGTCGCTGCCGCGCTCGTCGCCGCCCCAGTAGAGGAGGATGTCCTCCATGCGCACGCCGCGCATCAATTGCACGGCGGTATCGCGGTAATACGGCACCAGCACGTCCTCGGCGCGCATCTGGCTGCCGATGGCCACTCCGATGGCTTCCTGGCCGAGGGTTGGCGCATAGGTGCCGATCCGCCCGGTACGCTGGAGGGCCACCGCCTTCTGGTCGAACAGGCGGGTCAGGAGCATCTGCCGGTAGAGGCCGACCAGCGCATCGCTGTCGCCGGCCCAGGCGGGCAACTCGCCGAGGGGCCGACCGTCGCTGTCGAGGTAGCGGGTGAAAGGCGGGTCGATCCGGTTGTGAACCATCGCAAACCTCCTCCGCACGCCGGGTAGGCGTGCCGCTCAGGGTCGCGCCGCGGGTGGCGGCGTGCACGCGCGGCGCGGCGGGGGTGGCCCGCACTGCCGCTGGCGAGGCCCGCTGGCGGCCTCGCCGGAAACGCCGGCCCGTCACTGCGGGCCGTAGAGAATCCGTTCCGCCAGACGGTCGGCGATCCGCGCCGGCGACTGGTGGTCGGCCTGGGCATGGGCATAGATCTCGGTGAGCCGCGCGGGAATCCGCGCCAGGTGCGCGGTGATGCTGTGCGGGTCGGCGCCGCGGTGCTTGAGGGCGACGTAGATCAGGCCGCCGGAGTTGATCACGTAGTCCGGCGCATAGAGGATGCCGCGCGCCTCCAGCTCGTCGGCGACCTCCGGCCGCTCCAACTGGTTGTTCGCCGCCCCGGCCACCGCCGCGCAGCGCAACTGGCTGACGCTCTGGCTGGTGAGCACGCCGCCCAGGCCGCAGGGCGCGAGGATGTCGCAAGGGGTGGAGAGCAATGCCTCCGGCGCCAGCGGATGGGCACCGAGCTGCTCGACGGCCAGTTGCACCCGGCCGGGATCGAGGTCGCAGACCAGCAGCTCGGCGCCGACCGCCGCCAGTTGCTCGGCCAATGCGTAGCCGACGTGGCCGAGCCCCTGCACCGCGACCCGCAGGCCTTCCAGGTCGTCGCTGCCGAGGCGCGCCTGGGCGCTGGCGCGAATCCCGGCGAACACGCCGAGGGCGGTATGCGGCGAGGGGTCGCCGGCCTGGGTGGTGCTGGTGACGTGGCGGGTCTGCTGGGCGATGCAGTCCATGTCGGCGCTGGAGGTACCGCTGTCCACCGCAGTGATGTAGCGTCCGCCGAGGCTTTCGATGAAGCGCCCGAAGGCCTCGAACAGCGCGCCGCGATTGTCCAGGTGCGGCGGGCGGATGATCACCGCCTTGCCGCCGCCCTGCTCCAGCCCGGCCAGGGCCGCCTTGTAGCTCATGCCCTGGGCCAGGCGGATGGCGTCGCCGATGGCGGCTTCGTCGTTGGGGTAAGGCAGGTAGCGACAACCACCCAGCGCCGGGCCGAGTCGCGTGCTGTGGATGGCGATAATGGCCTTGAGTCCCGTGGCCGGGTCTTGGGCGAGGTGGAGACCCTCGAGCCGGGCCGCGTCCATCATGTCGAACATGCTGGGGCTCCCCTGCTTGCTGCTTGTTGTCCGGGCCGGGCCGTTGCCGCCCGGCACCTTCAGTATAGGCAGGCGTCGGCGAAACGCCCGCAAGGCCGACGACCAGGCGGCGGCGCTCGCCGAGCCGGGTACTGGACGAAGCTTCGGCGGACGGTTACAACCTTGGGGTCCGCCCGCTCGAAACCGGCCCCGGCGTGCTCCGAACGGCCCGTCCGCAGCGATCCAGGCGCACCAGGAGGAAAGCCATGGACCCGCGTCAAGCCTGCCTCGATTGTCTCGCCCAGGAACCGCCAGCGCTGTTCGAGGCGGCCCTGTGGATCGCCGCGGAGCACCTCCCGGCGTATTCGCCCGCCCACGCCCTGCGCGAGCTCGACGAACTCGTCCGGCAGATCGGCGCCAGCCTGGACGACCGCGCCTCGGCCAGCGAGCGCGCCCAGGGGTTGCTGCGGCGAATGAGCGAACAGGGTTTCTGCGAAGACGACGACTTCCCCCTGCAACCGCGCTCGGCCCTGCTCCCGCTGGTGCTGCAGCGGCGCCAGGGACAGCCGTTGTCGCTGGCGCTGGTGGCCATGGAACTGGCGCGGCGGCTGGACATTCCGCTGGTCGGAGTGAACTTCCCGGGACGCTTCCTGCTGCGCGTGCCGCAGGCCGACCATCTGCTCGACCCGGCCACCGGGCGACGCCTCTATACCCCCGACTGCCGCGAACTGCTGCTGCGCCTGCAAGGGCCGAAGAGCGAACTGCAGGCCGCCTACCTGAAGCAGGCCTCTCCCGGGGAAATCCTCCAGCGTCTGTCGCGCAACCTGCGACAACTGCACAGCGCCGCCGGCGAGCCGCTGGCCGCGCTGAAGGATGCCCAGCGGGTGATCGAACTCGGCCCGGTGGGCGCCGCCGACCACGAGGCCCGCGCCGGCCTCTATCGGCAACTGGATTGCCCGCAGGCGGAACGCTACGACCTGGAACGCGCGCTCTTGCTCAGCGACGATCCCACCGAGCAACTGCGCCTCGGCCAGCGCCTGGGCGAACTCGCCCCGCCGACCGGCCGCGCCCTGCACTGAGGCCGCTCAGGCGAGCAGGCCGAGGGCCTTGGCCCTCGCCACCGCCTGGGTCCGACGGGCCACCCCGAGCTTGCCGTTGATCCGCCGGGCGTGGGTCTTCACCGTGTGCAGGGAAATGAACAGTTGCTCGCCGATCTCCTGGTTGGAGCAGCCCTGGGCGATCAGGCCGAGCACCGCCAGCTCCCGACAACTGAGCGGACTGAGCCCCTCCTCTTCTTCCCCCGGCAGGGCGGCGAACAGTTGCGGCTGGCGATCCCGCAGTCGCCGCTGCGGCAGTTGCAGGCCTAGCCGCTCCGCCAGCTCCAGGCCGCTGCGCAGGGTCTGCTGGGCCTGGGGCAATTGTCCGGAGAGGAACTGGCACTCGGCGATACCCATGCGCACTTCGCAAAGCAGCGTCTGCCGCCCCTGCGCCTCGAGAATGGCGAGCAGCCCGCGCAGCCGCGCTTCGGCGGCGGCTGCCTCGCCGCTGTAGAGTTCGGCCAGTGCCAATTGGTGCTCTACCCGCGCTTCCAACTCCGGTTCGGAGGGCGGCGACAGGCGCGCCCGTCCCGGCTGGAAGTAGGCGCGGACCCGCAGCAGGATCTCCCGCGCCTGCGCCGGCCTTCCCTGCTGCAGGGTCAGGGCGGAGCTGACCAGCAGCAGCGCGCCGCGATACAGCGGATCGGGGACATGGCGCTGCTGCATCAGCCGCTCGACCTCCAGCAGGCGGTTGAACGCCGCGTCCAGGTCGCCCTGCCCGGCTTCCAGCAAGGCCAGTCCCAGGTAGCCGTAGAGCGCCCAGGGATCGAGATTCTCCCGTGCCTGCTCCAGCCCCAGCCGATACCAGTGCCCGGCGTCGACCTCGCGGCCCTGCTGCAGGCACAGGCGCGCGCGGCGCAGGGCGATCCGGCCGAGCATCGGGCTGCCCTGCTGGCCGAGGTCCTCCAGGTAGCGCTGGGCGCGATCGAGGACGCCTTCCGCGCGCAGCAGTTCGCCGCGCTGCTCCAGCCACTGCGCCCGCTCCAGTTCGATCAGCGCCTCGAAGATCAGGCTGTCGTGCTCGCGCGCCAGGCGCAAAGCATCGCGGCCGATCAACCGCGCCTGGTCCATCCGCCCCTCGATCATCGCCAGTTGCATCAGCGCCGAGCGGCAGATCAGTCCCTGCGACCAGGCGTCCTCCGGCAGTTGCTCCAGCGCCTCGCGCAGGTAGTCGGCGGCGCCGCGCTCGCCGCGGCAGTGCAGGAGGATCCCGAACAAGCCCTGCCATTGCGCCAGCAGCACCCGCTGGCGGGACGCCGAGGGCATCGGCAGGAAGCGCGCCAACTGGCCGATGCAGTCCTCGGCTTCGGCCAGGCGTCCGGCGTAGAGCAGCGTCCAGGCATTCAGGATCACCAGGCGCGGCGTGCTGGCCAGCAGCGCCGCCGGCAGTTCGTCGCGCAGGGCCAGGACCATGCCGATGTTGTGGCCGTGCAGCAATTGCTCCTCGGTGAGCTTCTGCAACAATCCGGCGGCGGTTTCCGGTTCGTCGGCGGCCAGCGCCTGGTCGACCGCCTCGCGGGTCTCGCCGTGTTCGGCGAACCATTCGCAGGCTTCCCGGTGGAAGTCCCGCTGCGGGCGCTGTGGCGCTTCGCGCCAGGCCTCGCGGATCGCCGGCGGCAGGCTGTAGCGCTGGTTCGCATCGGCCAGCAGGGGGAAGCCCCGCGCCAACAGGTCGTCCAGCCCGTGGGGCAGCTCCTCGAACAGCCGGCGGAACAGCTCCGGACCGACTTGCGGCAGCCAGGCCAGGGCACGCGCGGCGTCGGCCAGCGGCGGCGGCAGCTCGTCGAGCAACTCGTGCTGGAGGTATTCCTGCAACAACGGTCCGGCCGTCTCTTCGCCGACCAGCAGGCGCAAGCGCAACGCGGCGCACCAACCGCCGCTGCGTTCCAGCAGTGTCCCGGCCGTAGCGGCATCGGCGCTGCGCCCGTGCAGGCGGAGCAGTTCGGCGACCTCGTCGGCATCGAACGCCAGCAGGCCGCCGTCGACCTCCAGCAACTCCCCTTCCAGCAGCAACCGCGCCAGGTTGCACTGCGGCCGCCGCCGGCTCGCCAGCCACCAGCCCACCCGTGGCGAGGCCGCGCTCAACAGGCGATCGAGGCAGGCGTCGAGGGCGGGGTCGGGATGCCGTGGGTAATCGTCGAGCAGCAGCCACAGCGCGGAAGCGTTGCGCAGCCGCCGGCACAGCTGCGCTTCGTCGCTGTCCTCGGCCAAGCCGAGAGCGCCGGCCAGGCGGCGGCGGAAGGTCGCGGGGTCCAGCGCTTCCCCGCCCAGCGCCAGCCAGACCACCTGCACGCCAGGCGGCGCCCGCCGTGCGCATTCTCCGAGGAGGACGGTCTTGCCGCTGCCGGCGGGCGCGCAGAGCAGTCGCAGGCGGCATTCGCCGCGCAGCAGCGGCTGGTGCAAACGGGGCCGCGGCAGGTGCTGCGGCGGCAGCCGCGGCAAGGCGGCGGGCAGCTCGGTCGGCTCGGTCATGGCAGTGCTCTTGTTCTGTCGAAGCGCCTTGCCGGGAGCCTAGACCGCGCCTGCCCCGCTGCTGAACGATGATTGCGCCGGGTGATGGGCCGTCATAACGCACGAGCGCGTCGGCACAAGCCGACGCGCTCGTCGCGACTGGCCGGGACTCAGCGTACCCCGGCGTTGCGCAGGGCGGCCGGCGTGTAGTCGGCGGACGAGGCCTTGAAGCCGAACTCGTAGCCGCGCTTCTCCTCGTTGTTCATGCCCAGCGCCAGGTAGCGACCGGCGATCACGTCGTAGAGCGCCTCCAGGGTGTAGCCGGCGACCTTCTGGTCGTAGTGGTACTGCGCGTGGCCCTCGCCGACCCGCCAGAGCTGGCCGCGACCGTCGTAGTGGTCGACCAGGGCGATCTGCCAGCTGTCCTCGTCGATGTACATGTGGCGCTTGGCGTAGATGTGCCGCTCGCCCGGCTTCACCGTGCCGACCACTTCCCACACCCGGTGCAGCTCGTAGCGGGTCAGGTCCTGGTTGATGTGCCCGGCCTTGATGATGTCGCCGTACTTCAGGGTCGGGTCGTTGAGCTTGTAGGCGTTGTAGGGGATGTACATCTCGCGCTTGCCGACCAGCTTCCAGTCGTAGCGGTCCGGGGCGCCGGAGAACATGTCGAAGTTATCCGAGGTGCGCAGGCCGTCGGCGGCGGTGCCCGGGCCATCATAGGCCACCTGCGGGGCGCGCCGCACGCGGCGCTGGCCGGCGTTGTAGACCCAGGCCAGGCGCGGCTCCTTGACCTGGTCGAGGGTCTCGTGGACCAGCAGCACGTTGCCCGCCAGGCGCGCCGGCGCGGTCACCTGCTGCTTGAAGAAGGTGAGGATGTTGGCCGCCTTGCTCTGGTCGAGGTCGGGCATGTTCTGCGGGAATGCCACCGACTCCTCGAAGCGGATCGGCGTGAAGCTGCCGTTGGTCTGCGGGGTGGCCTGGACGATGGTGCGCTTGAGGTTGCCGCCGCGGTAGCGGGTGATGTGGTTCCAGAGCACTTCGACACCGTTCTTCGGGATGGGGAAGGCGTAGTAGCGGCTCTTCTCGAAATTCGACAGGCCGTTGCCGTCGTTGATCGGCTGCACGTTCAGCGCGCTCTGCCTGACCGCCTCGTCGATCTCGGCCGGCAGGGCCACCGTGCGATGGGTCTTGTACACCGGGATCCGGTAGGTTTCCGGGTAGCGCTTGAACATCGCCAACTGGCCGTCGGAGAGCTTGTCCTTGTATTGCTCGACGTTCTGCGCGGTGATGGTGAACAGCGGCTTCTCGTCGGCAAAGGGATCGGAAAGGAAGCCCTTGCCATCGACCTTGCCGGCGCTGGCCGCGAGGCCGCCGGTCCAGGCCGGGATGCTGCCGTCGGCGTTGCCTTCCTTCTGCGCGCCGATGGGGGTCAGGCTGCTGCCGAGCTTGGCGGCCTCGTCGGGCGAAACCGCCGCCGTCACCGAACCGGCCAGCAGGCTGAGGGCCAGCGCCCCGGAGGACAGGAGTCGTGCTGTTTTCATGCGTCGTTATCCTTGTTCGTATCCGCGAAAGCGGCCGCCCCGAGGGGCGGCGGACCTCAGAAGTTCACCCCGAAGCTCACCGCGAGGAAGTCGCGGTCGTTGATCGGGTTGTAGTTGCCGCCGAAGAAGTCGGTGTAGCTGATGCTGGCGGTATAGGTGTTCTGGTAGTCGGCATCGAGGCCGACGCTGACGGCCTTGGCGCCCTCGCTGAAGTTCGGCCCGTAGCCCTCGACGTCGTGCGACCAGGCCAGGTTCGGCTTCAGGTTGACCCCGGCGAACACGTTGGGATATTCGAGGATCCCGCGCAGGCGATAGCCCCACGAGTTGCGGGTGTAGAAGCCGTGGCTGTTGCACTCCTGCGGGTTGGCCACGTTGAGCGCGCCGGTGCACAAGGCGTTGTTCGGCAGTTCGCCGATGCCATAGATGGCGTCGCGGCCGTAGCGCAGGTCGTCGCCGTCGACCCCGCTGAGGTGGTTGTAGCCGACTTCGCCGACCACGGTCAGGCGGTCGGCCGCCAGTACCCGGTCGAAGAACTGGGTGACGGTCACCTGTGCCTGGGTCACCGGCTTGCGCACGTAGCCGTTGATCACCTCGCCGGCGCGCGGGGTGGCGAAGCCGCTGTCGTAGATCGGGTTGCCGAACAGGGTGGTCGGGTAGATCGCGGCGATCGACATGTCGGTGCTGTTGATTTGTAGCGGCATGTTCGGCCGGTAGCTCAGCTCGCCGGCCACCGAGGTGCTGCCGATGTTGGTCTGGAAGCTCAGGCCGTAGAGGCGGATGTCCTCGGGATAGTCGATGAAGTAATAGCCGGTGGAGCGCCCGGTGACCGGGTCGGAGGTGGCCAGGCCGTTGCCGGCGATCACGCTGTAGTACGGGTTGCGACTGTGGTAGTTCATCGCGTACAGGCCGAACTCGGTGTCGTTCAGCTCCGCCGCGTACCAGCGCAGGGCCAGGCCCCACTGGCCGCTGTCGCGGGCATCGCGATCGCCGGCGCGCGGCAGGTAGCGGTAGCCGTTGGCCGGGTTCGGGTCGAAGTCGCTGCCGGCGTAGACCATCCGCTCGCAGCCATCGGCGACCACGTCGGTGGTAGAGAAGAAGGTGCCGCAGTTGTCGATCACCGTCTGGTCCCACTCCAACTGGTAGAAGCCTTCGACGGTCAGCGCGTCGCTGATGCCCTGGGACAGGTAGAGCATGTTCACCGGGATCAGGCCTTCCTTGATCTCCGCGCCGGGCCGGCGGAACGCGGCGACGTCCATCGGGTTGATGCTGTTGATCGAGTTCTGGATGAACGTGCTCTCGCCCCAGCTCACCACCTGCTTGCCGACCCGCACGCTGCCGGGCAGGTCGCCGATGCTGTAGTTGTGGTAGAGGAAGGCATCGAGCAGCTGCGCCCCGGAGGACTTGGCGCCCTCCTTGCGATTGTGGTCGTCGATGTCGTAGAGCAGGCGGTGTTCGTCCTTCAGCTCGAAGTCGTACCAGTACTTGCCACGGAAGAACGCGCCGGTGTCGCCGTACTTGAGTTCGAGATCGTGGATGCCCTTGAAGATCTTCGAGAAGGTTTCGCCCTTCTTGAAGTTGAGCCGGCCGTCGTCGGAGGTCTGCGACGAGGCGTGGCCGCCGTTGCGGGTGCCGATGTAGTCCTTGTCGGCGGAACGCATGGACCAGCTGGCCCCCACCGACAGCGACGAGTCGAATTGCCCTTCGATCTCCCCGATGTTGAATGACACGGCCGAGGCCTGGGTGGCGCAACCCAGGGCTGTGGCCGCAGCGAGTGCGTGCAGAGGGAAGATTCCGCGCCTTTTTGTTGTTGTCATGCGGCTCTCCTGACAGGGTCGAGGTGGCTACACCCTACCCAGCGGCCCGAACGGCGGTAAGCGCACCAAGGAGGTATTCCGGCTGTCGCCCGAAAGAGTGAACAGGGGCCCTGGAAAGCGCCTCGGCGAACGCCATATGCAGGATGGATACGCCGTCATCCAGTGCATGGATGACAGCGCGGCACTGTTCCGCCGGCGGCGGCGATGGCATCCTTCGCTGCATGCAGCCCGAACAGACCATTCCCGCCGACCGCGATCTCGCCGACGCCACCCGCGAGACGGTCATGCGTTATCACCTCAGCTGGAAGCACCGCGACATCGACGCGGTGATGGCGCTCTATCATCCCGAGGTCGAATACAACGACTTCTTCCAGAACCGCCGGATGCGCCTGGCCGATCTCCGCGAGTACGTCGAGGCGACCATGCCCAAGGGCCCCGACGAGTCGCTGGAGCACACCGACCGTATCCGCTTCGACGGCGATACCGCCTTCATCCAGTACCGCCTGCGGGTGACCCTCAGCGGCCGCCTGGCTTCGTTCCGCGCCAGCGAGGCGATCACCGTGCGCGACGGCCTGATCTGGCGCATCAACGAATACGCCTCGCTGGTCCACGAAAGCGGCGGCGGAGCCCAGGCCGGCGGCGACGGCCGGCCGCCGGCCAGCCGCCTGGGGCTTTCGGCCAAGCAGCTGAGCCTGCTGGCACGCGACCTGGAGCACTACTTCCAGCAGGCCCAGCCCTATCTCGATCCGGACCTGGACCTGACCCAGGTGGCCAATGCCACCGGCTATACGCGCAACCAGATTTCCTACCTGCTCAACCAGGTGCTCGGCCTGAGCTTCTACCAGTACGTCAACCAGACCCGCCTGCAACACCTGCTCGGCCAGCTTTCCGGCGAGCTGCCCGGACGGGTCGACGAACTGGCCTTCGCCGCCGGCTTCAATTCGCTGTCGGCCTTCTACCGCTGCTTCCGCCAGCACACCGGCCAGTCTCCGCGCGAATACCTGAAGCGCCTGTCGTCGCGCCGCTGAGATTTCCCAGCGGACCCGCGCGCACGACAGGCGCACGGCATCTTCCTACTCTCGCCGCATTCCCCCTTCCCTCTCGCTATGGAGCCCTCTATGTCGGCCTGGCGCCACCTCAGCCTGTGGATGAATCAACTGGACGATCCGCTCGAAGCGCGCCCGTCCCTGGAAGAATCCCTCGAGGTCGACGTGGCCATCGTCGGCGCCGGCTACACCGGCCTCTGGACCGCCTATTACCTGAAGCGCCGGGCGCCGCAGTTGCGCGTCGCCATCGTCGAGGCAGAAACCGCCGGCTTCGGCGCCTCGGGGCGCAACGGCGGCTGGCTGATGGGCAACCTGCTCGGCGAGGACGGCCTGCTCGCCGGCTTGCCGCCGGAGCGGCGCCGGGCCGGCTACGACCTGCTGCACGGGATTCCCGACGAAGTCGCGCGGGTGCTGCAAGAGGAAGGCATCGACTGCGACTACCGCAAGGGCGGCGTGCTCTACTGCGCGGCGCGCTACCCGGAACAGGAACGCCGCCTGCGCGCCTATCTGCATGATCTCTATGCCGAAGGCCTGGACGAAAGCGACTACCGCTGGCTGACGCCGCAGGAACTCGACCAGCAGTTGCGCATCCCCGGCAGCTACGGGGCGATCCATTCGCCGCACTGCGCCACCATCCAGCCGGCCAGGCTCGCGCGCGGCCTGGCCCGCGCGGTGGAGCGCCTGGGCGTGCGGCTGTTCGAGAAGAGCCGGGTGCTGCACTGGCAACGCGGCCTGCTGCGCACCGAGCGCGGCGAACTGCGCGCCGAATGGATCGTACCGGCAGTGGAAGGCTACGCCGCCAGCCTGCCGCCGCTGGGCCACTACCAGTTGCCGGTGCAGAGTCTGCTGGTGGCCACCGAGCCGCTGCCGTCGTCGGTCTGGGCGGAGATCGGCCTGGAGCGCGGCCAGGCCTTCAGCGAATTCAGCCGCCAGGTCACCTACGGCCAGCGCACCGCCGACGACCGCCTGGCCTTCGGCGCGCGGGGCGGCTACCGCTTCGGCGGCAAGCTGCGCAGCGACTTCAGCCTCGACGACGAGGAAGTCGGCCTGCGTCGCTACCTGTTCGGCGAACTCTTCCCGCTGCTCAAGGACGCCAGGATCAGCCACACCTGGGGCGGCAACCTCGGCATGGCCCGGCGCTTCCGCCCGCACATGTTGCTCGACCGCGCCAGTGGCATCGCCCTCTCCGGCGGCTACGGCGGCGAAGGGGTCGGCGCCAGCAACCTCGGCGGCCGCACCCTGGCCGCGCTGATCCTCGGTGAGGACAGCGAGCTGCTGCGGCAGCCCTGGGTGCTGGGCGAGCGTCCGCTGGACAGCCTGGCCCGCTGGGAACCGGAACCCTGCCGCTGGCTCGGCTACAACGCGATCATCCGCAGTTTCGTCCATGAGGACCGGGTCCTTGCCGACCCGCACAGCGCGCCCTGGCGCCGAAGCCTGGCGCAAACCCTCGCGGCCGGCATGGAAAGCCTGATGCGCTGAGAATCCCCTCCACCTCCCACAGAGGAAAAACCGCATGGCCCTGACCCTTCTGAAAAATACCGCCGGCGCCGATCTTGGCGCCGCCAGCCCGGTCGCGGTGCCCCTTGGCGAGCCGGTCGCGCAGACCCGCGCCTACGCCGTGGAGCGCACCGACCAGGTGGAAACCGGCATCTGGGAATGCACCCCCGGACGCTGGCGGCGGCAGATCGTCGAGCAGGAGTTCTGCCACTTCCTGCAAGGCCGCTGCACCTTCACCCCGGACGGCGGCGAGACCATCCGCATCGAGGCCGGCGATGCCTTGCTGCTGCCGGAGAACAGTCTCGGCGTGTGGGATGTGCAGGAAACCGTGCGCAAGAGCTACGTGATCATCCACCGCTAGCCCGGGCGGCGCGACGGCGTCACTCGAAGCGCCCGTGGCGCCCCTCGCCGTCCTTGAAGCGCTGCGCGCCCTCCAGGGTCTCGCCGCTCTCGATCACCGCCAGCCCGCCCTGGAATTCGTTGGCCAGGGCCACGTCGAAGGACAGTTCCCACTGCGCGTATACGCTGGCGCGATCGGCGAGCATGCAGGTCTGCGGGAAGGCGGCGAGTTCCGCCGCCAGCTCCTCGGCCTCGGCTCGCGCCGAACCGCTCGGCACCACCCGGTTGGCCAGGCCGATCTGCAACGCTTCGTCGGCCTTCACCGGACGCCCGGTGAGGATCAGGTCGAGCGCCCGGCCCTGCCCGACGATCCGCGGCAGGCGCACGCTGCCGCCATCGATCAGCGGCACCCCGAAACGCCGGCAGAACACTCCGCAGATGGCGTCCTCGGCCATCACCCGCAGGTCGGCGAGCAGCGCCAGCTCCAGCCCGCCGGCCACCGCATAGCCTTCGATGGCGGCGATCAGCGGCTTGCCGAGCTGCATGCGGCTCGGCCCCATCGGCCCGTCGCCCTCCGCCTCCAGACGATTGCGCCGCTCGCCATCCTCGGCTACCGCCGCCAGGTCGGCGCCGGCGCAGAAATTGCCGCCGCTGCCGGTGAGTACCGCGACCCGCGCCGTATCGTCCGCTTCGAACTCGCGCAGGGCGTCGGCCAGGGCCTGGGCGGTCGGCCGGTCCACCGCATTGCGCCGCTCCGGGCGAGCGATGACCAGGGTGGTGACCGGGCCGTTGCGTTCGACGATGACACTCATGACAGACTCCCTGCGGAAAAAGCGAAAAAAGACACCGGCCGGATGGCAGAAGACCGGCGTCAGCCGGTCTTCACCTTAGTCCTTTTCCCGCATCCGCCGGGCGTCTCAGAGCGCGTGCTTCTGCAGGTTGGCCATCATTTCACGGAGCGCCTCGACGTTGTCCGCCGGGTGCGCGGCGTTCTCGAAGTCGCAGATCTGCTGCCAGTGCGCGGCCACGTCCTCGGCGTCGAAGCCGGCCTTCGGATCGAAGCCGAAGCCCAGGCTGCGTTCCCAGCGTACCTTGCCGATCCAGCCACCGCCGACCTCATAGAGCCCCGAGGTATCCTCGCAGGCCGAGCTGCCGAGGTAGACCACCAGCGGGCTGACCAGCTCCGGCTTGAGCTGCTCGAAGACCTGCGGCGGGATCAGCCCCTCGGTCATCCGCGTACCGCCGGTGGGGGCGATGGCGTTGACCAGGATATTGTTCTTGCGCCCTTCCAGGGCCAGGGTGCGGGTCAGGCCGTAGAGGCCGAGCTTGGCCATGCCGTAGTTGCTCTGGCCGAAGTTGCCGTAGATGCCCGAGGTCGAGGAGGTGAACACCACCCGCCCGTAGGCCTGCTCGCGCAAGTGCGGCCAGGCGGCGCGAGTGACCTTGTAGGCGCCTTCGACATGCACCTGGTAGACCAGGTCCCAGTCGGCGTCCTCCATCTTGTGGAAGGTCTTGTCACGCAGGATGCCGGCATTGTTGACCACCACGTCGACGCGACCGAAGGCGTCCAGCGCGTTCTCCACGATCCTGCCGCCGTCCGTGACCGAGTCGTGGTTGGCCACCGCGGTGCCGCCGGCGGCACGGATCTCCGCCACCACCTTGTCCGCCGCCGAGGCACTGGCGCCTTCGCCATGGGTGCTGCCGCCGAGGTCGTTGACCACCACCCTGGCGCCATGCTTCGCGAACAGCAGGGCGTGGGCGCGGCCAAGGCCGCCGCCGGCTCCGGTGACGATCACGACTTGGTCGTCGAAACGCAGGGCATCGCTCATGTTCGGGACTCCAGGGCAGTAGGAAGGATTGCCCGAGTGTCGGCCAGCCCGCCGGCGGGGACAAGGCTTCGCGCCGCCATGAATGGCGCCCGATAAGGCAGCGGGATGTTCCGCTTCAGTCGAACGGAATGTACAGCCGGCCACGCGGGCCGAGCTTGAACAGCCACCAGTCGTAGTTGTGCCGGACCACCACCAGCAGCAGGCTGCCGAGCAACGCGAGGCCGGCGCCGACGGCGTACCAGCGACTGCCTTCCTGCCAGCACAGGTAGCCGAGCCCGAGCGCCAGCAGCAGGCCGAGTTCGGCGAGGACCATCCCGGACTGGCGGATGAACGGTTGCGCCTGCACCATCTGGCGGAACAACCAGGAGCCCTCGTCGAACGCGCGCAAGGGAGAAACGGGATCGTGCATGGAGACCTCCATGGGTGACGAAACGCCTCGTCCAGCGAGGCGCCAGCACCCTAGCCCCGATCCTTGCGCGATGGCACTTGCTGCAATCTCAAACTCGCTTAAGAAAACTCTGAATCATCCAGTCGGGCGCGAAACGCCAGGTAATGTTCGAGCACCGCCGCCGGCGCTTCGATCTGCGGATAATGGCCGATGCCATCGAGCAGCACGCAGTCGGCATCGGCGACCAGTTGCCGGTAGCGCTCGACCATGTGCGCCCCGGAGATCGGGTCGACGGCGCCGTCGATCACCCGCAACGGCACCCCGCCGTGCTGCAACGCCGCCACCCAGCGCTCACGCTGCTCGCGGCGGTCGACGATGTAGCGGATCAGGCGATGCATCACCCGCTGCCCCTGGTTGCTTTCGATCAGGCTCCAGAAGGCATCCAGCTCGGTCTCGCCGGGCTGGCTGCGCGGGCCGAAGACCTTGGCGAAGTTGCGCGCCAGGGCGCGGCGGTCGAACAGCCGGCCGAACAGCCCGCCCAACGGGCTCAGCAACAGCTTCTGGCTGAGCACCGGGCGGTGCGTTTCCGGGAACAGCCCACCATTGAGGAACACGCAGGAGGCGAGCCGCAGCCGGCCTTCGTGATGGCGGGCGAGCAGTTCCTGGGCGACGCTGTCGCCGTAGTCGTGGGCCAGCACGTGCAGCGGCTCGTCGATTCCCAGGCGGCCGAGCAGCGCCTGTTGCAGGTCGGCCTGCTCCAGCAGGCTGTAGCGATGGGCGCGCGGCTTGGCCGAATCGCCGAAGCCGAGCAGGTCGCAGACCAGCACGCGGTAGCGCTGCGCCAGCGGCTCCCAGAGGTAGTGCCAGTCCCAGGCGGCGCTGGGAAAACCGTGGATCAGCAGCAACGGCCGACCCTGCCCGGCTTCCCAGTAGCGGATCGGGAAGCCCTTGAAATCCAGGGTGCGGCCGCGCCTCCGCCAGGCCTCCAGTGGAATGCCGGGCAGCGCCGCGGTCACTGGCGGTAGCCCGGGTTCTGCTGGTCGAGCTTGCGCAGCAGCGCCGGCCAGGCGAGCTGGCCGCCCATGCCGGTCTTGCTGCGCATCACCCCGGCGATCATGTCGCGCGCGCCGGCGAGGATCTGCCCCGGGATGTGGATCAGCTCGGCGCCGCCGCTCTGCGCCATCACCTGTACCTCGCAGGCGCGTTGCAGGGTGAACATCATGAGGAAGGTATCGGCGATGGAACCGCCGCAGGTGAGCAGGCCGTGGTTGGGCAGGATCAGGAAATTGCTGGCCCCCAGGTCGGCCTGCAGGCGGGCCTTTTCCTCATGGTTCAGGGCGACGCCCTCGTAGGCGTGGTAGGACAGGCTGGAGAGCACGAACAACGATTGCTGCGACAGCGGCAACAGGCCCTGCTTCTGGCAGGACACCGCGATCCCCGCGGCGGTATGGGTGTGCAGCACGCACTCGACGTCGTGGCGGACCTCGTGCACCGCGCTATGGATGGTGTAGCCGGCCGGGTTGATCTCGTAGGGGCTGTCCATCAGCTTCTTGCCGCTGGCATCCACCTTCACCAGGCTGGAGGCGGTGATCTCGTGGAACATCAGGCCGAACGGGTTGATCAGGAAGTCCTCGGTGCCCGGCACCTTGGCCGAGATGTGGGTGAAGATCAGGTCGTCCCAACCGTACAGGGCGACCAGCCGGTAGCAGGCAGCGAGATCGACGCGGGTCTGCCATTCGGCGGCGGAGACCTGGGCTTGCACATCGGCGGGCAGGGAGTGAACGGCGGTCACGGCGGCATCCTCTTTTGTCGTTATCGGATGCCCGCAGTCTAGCCCCGCCCTCCTCCGGCGACTGTCGCCGGGCTTACACTCGCGCGCCGGCTGAATGGCGGAGGATTCAGCCGGCCTATGCGCGCAGGCTACAGGCAGTGGGCGACCAGGGGCGCGACCAGCAGGTTGAACAGCCCGGTGAGAACCATCAGCAGACCGGCCGCCGAACCTTCCTCGCCGCCGAACTCGTAGGCCCGACTGGTGCCGGCGCCGTGCGCGCCGACGCCGAACAGCGCGCCGCGGGCCAGCGGCGTGCGCAAGCGCAGGACGCGCAGCAGGGTGCCGCCGATCACCGCGCCGAACACCCCGGTGATCATCACGAAGGCGGCGGTCAGTTCCGGCACGCCACCCAGGTCGTGGGACATCTCCATGGCGAACGGCGTGGTGATCGAGCGCGGCAGCAACGACAGCGTGACCTGGCCGTCCAGCGCCAGGGCCTGGGCCAGCGCCCAGGAGCTGCCGATGGCCACCGCGGTGCCGGCGAACATCCCGGCCAGCAGCGCCGGCCAGTGGCGCATCAGCAGCTCGCGCTGCTGCCAGATCGGGATGGCGAAGGCCACCGTCGCCGGACCGAGCAGCGCCACCAGCCAATTGGTGTCGCGGGCGTAGTCGGCGTAGCGGGTATGGGTGGGAATCGCCAGGGCGTAGAGCAGCACCGGGACGAACACGATGGGCGACAGCCAGTACCACTTCACCCGGCGGTACAGCTGGCGGCTCAGCAGGTAGCCGCCGACGGTCGCCGCCAACCAGAACAGGGCTTGCTTATCGAGACTCATGGCGCGCCCTCCAGCGGCACATCCACTCCACCGACACCGCGGTGACCAGCATCACCAGCAGGGTGCTGAGCATGATCACCAGGAGGATGCGCCAGCCCTCGCTGCGTAGCAGCGCGCCGTAGTCGAGCAGGCTCATCAGCGCCGGGATGAAGAACAGCAACATCTCCGCCAGCAACAGGCCGGCCCCGGCCTGCAGCCAGGCCGGACGCAGCAGGCCGCTGGCGAACAGCAGCAACAGCGCCGCCAGGCCGACCACCCCGCCCGGCAGCGGCAGGCCGATGGCCTTCGCCAGCCAGCCGCCAGCCCACCAGAAGGCGATGAGTACCGCCAGTTCGGCGGCAAGGCGGGACAGACGGCGGACGAGCGGGGGCAACATGGGAAAGGCCTTGGCTGGGAAATCGGGGATGGAGAAAGGATAAGGCCCGGCCTATCATCCCCAAAGCGAATTGTCCGCATGAGAGCCATTCCAGAATGGAATTCCGTCAACTCCGCAGCTTCGTCGAAGTGGTCCGCCAGGGCAGCTTCACCCAGGCGGCTCAGGTCCGCCACGCCAGCCAGTCGACCATCAGCAAGCAGGTCGCCCAACTGGAGCAGAGCCTTGGCGTGCAGGTATTGGAACGCAACGGGCCGCACGTGCGCCTGACCGACGCCGGCGCCGTGGTGTTTCGCCGCGCCGAGGAGATGCTGCGGCTGCGCCGCGACCTGCTCAGCGAATTGGACGACCTCAGCCAGCTCAACCGCGGCGAACTGCGCCTGGGCCTGCCGTTGCTCGGTGCCGACGCGCTGTTCGCCCAACGCTTCGCCGAATACCGGCGGCGCTATCCGAACATCGCCGTGCACCTGGTGGAGGGCGGCAGCAAGACCATGGAGCAGGCGGTGCTGGCCGGCGAGCTGGAATTGGCCGGCAGCCTCACCCCGGCGGACGACGGCTTCGACTACCAGCCGTTCTGCAACGAACCGCTGGACGTGCTGCTGCCGGCCGGGCATCCCAAGGCCGCTGCCGCCAGCGTCGCCCTCGGCGAACTGGCGGACAGCCCGTTCCTGCTCTACCAGCAGAGCTTCACCCTCAACGACCGCCTGCTGCGCGCCTGCCTGGAGGCCGGCTTCAGCCCGCGCGAAGGCGGCCGCAGCGGCCAGGCCGACTTCCTCGGCGCGCTGGTGGCGGCCAACCAGGGAGTGGTGCTGCTACCACGGGTGATCGCTCGCGAGATCGAACGCCCGGGAGTGGTGCGGGTCCTGCTCAGGGAGCCGGACCTGCGCTGGGACATCGCCTTCATCTGGCGCCGTGGCGGCTACCTGTCGCGGGCGGCGCAGGCCTGGCTGGAGCTGCTGCGCGAGCAGCCGCTGGAGGAAAGCCCGGCGTAGGGCGAATAACCGCCACGCGGTTATCCGCCGCCTCGGCAGGCGTTTCGGCGGATAACGCCTGGGGGCGTTATTCGCCCTACCGCTTGCTCCCTCCCCGTGTAGGGCGAATAACCGCCACGCGGTTATCCGCCGCCTCGGCAGGCGTTTCGGCGGATAACGCCTGGGGCGTTATTCGCCCTACCGCTTGCTCCCTCCCCGTGTAGGGCGAATAACCGCCACGCGGTTATCCGCCGCCTGGGCAGGCGTTTCGGCGGATAACGCCTGGGGCGTTATTCGCCCTACCGCTTGCTCCCTCCCCGTGCAGGGCGAATAACCGCTACGCGGTTATCCGCCACCTCGGCAGGCGTTTCGGCGGATAACGCCTGGGGCGTTATTCGCCCTACCGCTTGCTCCCTCCCCGTGTAGGGCGAATAACCGCTACGCGGTTATCCGCCACCTCGGCAGGCGTTTCGGCGAATAACCGCCACGCGGTTATCCGCCGCCTCGGCGGGGTACGCCCGGGATCAGCCCTTGAGGGCGGCGGCGAACTCGGCCAGCCAAGGCTCGGCGTCGGTCTCGGGGGTAACGGTTTCGCTGGCATCCAGGCGCAGCATCGGCAGCACTTCGCGCACGCCCAGTTCGCCGAACAGTTCGCGAACCTGCTCGCCGCCACCGCAGAACGTGTCGCCGTAGCTCGAATCGCCCAGGCCGATGACCCCGCCCGGCAGGCCGTGCCAGGCCGGCAGTTGGTCGCGGATCGCGTAGTACAGCGGTTGCAGGTTGTCCGGCAGTTCGCCCATGCCGGTGGTCGAGGTCACCACCAGGAATGCCTCGGGGGCGAAGGCCTTGAGTTCGTCGAGGCTGGCGCGGGGCAGATGGGAGGCCTCGAGGCCGGCCGCGGACAGCAATTTCTGGGCGTGCCGGGCGACTTCTTCGGCGGTGCCGTAGACCGAGCCGGAGAGAATGGCGACTTTCATGAACACTCCGTAAGCCAACAGGGGTAAGCCGGGCATTATGCCGCATGCGTACGCCGAGCGGGACGCACCGAATCAATGCAGACAGGCCGCAAAAGCACCATTTCGGTGCGCGCCCTGTCATCGGGATGTCATCGCGCTGCCGTAGACACGGCAGCGAACCTTCGCCACCACGGCGGGAACGATCCTTGCCTGTCCTCCGACGCAGCCCACCACCCCCGGCGCTGCGCCGTTGTCCGAGGGCGCCCACGAAGCGCGCTCAACCGTTCCAGGAGATACACGATGTCTACCGCTCCCGTTACCCTGCTGGTGGCCCGCCGCGTCGCCGCCGGCCGTTACCGCGACTTCCTCGCCTGGCAGCGCGAAGGCGAAGCCCTCGCCGCCGACTTCCCCGGCTACCTCGGCTCCGGGGCGCTGGCGCCGCCCGCCGGCGGAGACGAATTCCAGATGATCTTTCGCTTCGCCGACGACGCCACCCTCGCCGCCTGGGCCCACTCCGCCTCGCGCCAGGCCTGGCTCGAACGCGGCCAGGGACTCTTCGACGAACCGCGCGAGCGCCGCGCCCACGGACTCGCCGCCTGGTTCGACGACAACCGCAAACCGCCGCGCTGGAAGCAGAGCGTGGCGATCTGGCTGGCGTTCTTCCCGGTCTCGCTGGCCTTCAACCTCGGCGCCGGCCCCTACCTCGGCGAGCTGTCGCTGGCCGCGCGGGTGCTGCTCAGCACCCTGGTCCTCACCCCGTTGATGACCTACTGGTTCATCCCTCTCTCCAGCCGCCTGCTCGCCCCCTGGCTGCACCGCCGCCCGCAGCGCGCCGCCAGCCTGCCGGAAGCGCACTGACGGCTTGCCGCCCACCCCGGCGGGGTGGGCCGTAGCGCAAGGCTTTGCCCGACTGGCTCAGTCGGGTACCCTGCATCCATCCGATTCCCTTCGCCTGCTGTGAGAGTCCCATGGCGACAGCCCCGATCCTGATCACCGGCGCCAGCCAGCGTGTCGGCCTGCATTGCGCCCGCCGCCTGCTGGCCGACGGCGAGTCGGTGATCGTCAGCTACCGCAGCGAACGCCCGGCGCTGGACGAACTGCGCCAGGCCGGCGCGCTGACCCTGCACGCCGACTTCGCCAGCGAGGCCGGCATCTTCGCCTTCATCGGGGCCCTCCGACAGCATACCGACAGCCTGCGAGCGATCGTCCACAACGCCTCGGACTGGGTCGCCGAGACGCCCGGCCACGAAGCCGAGGCGTTCCAGCAACTGTTCAGCGTGCACATGCTCGCGCCCTACCTGATCAACCTGCACTGCGCCGAGCTGCTGGAACGCTCGCAGCCTGCCGACATCGTCCACCTCACCGACGACGTGGCGCGCAAGGGCAGCGCCCGGCGTATCGCCTACTGCGCGAGCAAGGCCGGGCTGGACAACCTGACCCTGTCGTTCGCCGCGCGCTTCGCGCCGAGGATCAAGGTCAACGCCATTTCACCGGCACTGGTGATGTTCAACGACGGGGACGACGCCGAATACCGCGCCCGCACCCTGGCGAAATCCGCCCTCGGCATCGAACCGGGGCCGGAAGTCATCTACCAGAGCCTTCGCTACCTGTTGGACAACCCCTACGTCACCGGGACCACCCTGACCGTGAACGGCGGCCGCCACGTCAAGTGAGGCGCCAAGGACCCCTTATGAACCCAGCACTTTCCCAGCATTACCGGGAGATCCTCGTCGGTCTCGGCGAAGACCCGCAGCGCGAAGGCCTGCTCGACACCCCGAAGCGCGCGGCCAAGGCCATGCAGTACCTCTGCCACGGCTATGGCCAGACCCTGGAGGAAATCGTCAACGGCGCGCTGTTCGCCTCGGACAACGATGAAATGGTCATCGTCCGCGACATCGAGCTGTACTCCCTGTGCGAACACCACCTCCTGCCCTTCATCGGCAAGGCTCATGTGGCGTACATTCCCACCGGCAAGGTGCTCGGCCTGTCGAAGGTGGCGCGGATCGTCGACATGTTCGCCCGCCGCCTGCAGATCCAGGAGAACCTCACCCGGCAGATCGCCGAGGCGGTCCGCCAGGTGACCAGCGCCGCCGGCGTGGCGGTAGTGATCGAGGCCCAGCACATGTGCATGATGATGCGCGGGGTGGAGAAGCAGAACTCGCAGATGTTCACCTCGGTGATGCTCGGCGCGTTCCGCGACTCGAACACCACCCGCCAGGAATTTCTGCAATTGATCGGAAGGAGCAAGTGACATGCCGCGACTGGAACCGGGAATGGCGCGAATCCGCGTCAAGGACCTGCGCCTGCGCACCTTCATCGGGATCAAGGAGGAGGAAATCCTCAACAAGCAGGACGTGCTGATCAACCTGACCATCCTCTACCCGGCCGCGGACGCCGTGGAGGTCAACGACATCGAGCACGCGCTGAACTACCGCACCATCACCAAGGCGATCATCCGCCACGTCGAGGAGAACCGCTTCGCCCTGCTCGAACGGATGACCCAGGAAATCCTCGACCTGGTGATGGAGAACCCGGCGGTGCGCTACGCCGAGGTGGAAGTGGACAAGCCGCACGCGCTGCGCTTCGCCGAGTCGGTCTCGATCACCCTCGCCGGCCATCGCTGAGGCGGCCGACGAGCGAACCGCGCGAAGACGCGCACAAGCGTTGCCCGCCGGCCGCGCCAACTCTTATCATCGCCGGACCTGGCCCTGTGCCTTCACCCTGCCCCGAGCCATCGTCGAGAAACACCGCCATGACCGCAGCCAACCTCACCGAACAGCAACGCCTGGAACTCGAAGCCGCCGCCTTCCGCACCCTGGTCCATCATTTGCAGACCCGCAAGGACGTGCAGAACATCGACCTGATGAACCTCGCCGGTTTCTGCCGCAACTGCCTGTCCAAGTGGTACAAGGCCGCCGCCGACGACCTCGGGGTGGAAGTCAGCAATGACCAGGCCCGCGAAGAGATCTACGGCATGCCCTATGCCGAGTGGAAAGCCAAGTACCAGAAAGAAGCGAGCCCGGAACAACAGGCCGCCTTCGCCAAGAGCCAGGGCAACGCCTGAGGCCACCGGGCCCCTTGCCAACCCTGCCCCAGACACCATGAGCCTGTTTCGATGACCCTGACCGACTTCCGCGCGCGTCTGCGCAGCGAACACCACCTGTTCACCGACACCCTGGCGTTCATCGCCGAGCACTACAGCTACACGCCGAGCGCCTTCGACAACGGCAGCGTGAGCAACCCGGCCGGGCAGAACGAAGGTTCCTGCAAGACCCTGGGCTTCGCCATCCTCGAGGGCCTCAGCCTCGAGGAAACCCTGCTGGCCTTCGGCGAGCACTACCGTGCGGTGCGCGACAACCCGGAAGGCGACGACCACGCCAACATCCGCGCCCTGCAACAGACCGGCCTGGCCGGCGTGCATTTCGAGCGCCAGCCCCTGTCGCGCCGGGGCTGAGAAGTCCCGGTCGCCCCCACGGCGGATAACCGCGAGCGGTTATTCGCCCTACCGACCGCTCCATAGCGACCCACGCCAGCCGTCGCCACCGGCCGGCCTTGCCGATACGCGACGAAAAAAGGCGGGGCCCCATCGGGGTCCCCGCCCTTCTCGCCACCGCAAGCGCGGCGCAGCCAGCGTCACAGCTTGGCGATGGATACCTCGGTGGACTTGACGAAGGCGATCACTTCGCTACCGATGGCCAGCTCCAGTTCCTTCACCGAACGCGTGGTGATCACCGAAGTGACGATCCCGGCGGCGGTCTGCACGTCGATCTCGGAGAGCACCGGCCCTTCGATGATTTCCTTCACGGTGCCCTTGAACTGGTTACGAACGTTGATGGCTTTGATGGTCATGGCGTTTCTCCTGGGGGGATTCGGAACGAGGCATGGTTGGTTAGAGCGCCCAGCGCAGTTGCGTGGGCAGGGGTGAAACGGGCTCGGGTTGCGGCGGCAGCTCCGGCTGCGCCAGCACCCGGTTGAGCACTTCGGCTTCCAGCGCGGCCAGTCGCGCCGAGCCACGCGAGCGCGGCCGGGGCAGTTCCACCGGCAGGTCGAGGCCGATCTCGCCGTCCTCGATGAGGATCACCCGGTCGGCCACCGCCACCGCCTCGCTGACGTCGTGGGTGACCAGCAGGACGGTGAAACCGTGTTCGCGCCAGAGTCCTTCGATCAGTTGCTGCATCTCGATCCGGGTCAGCGCATCGAGCGCGCCGAGCGGCTCGTCGAGCAACAGCAGGCGCGGCTCGTGGATCAGCGCGCGAGCCAGCGCGACGCGCTGCTTCTGCCCGCCGGACAGGGCCGCCGGCCACTCGTTGGCACGCTCGGCCAGGCCGACCGCCCGCAGCGCCTGCAGGGCCTTCGCCCGCCAGTCGCCGCGCAGGCCAAGGCCGACGTTGTCGATCACCCGCTTCCACGGCAGCAGGCGCGAGTCCTGGAACATCAGCCGGGTGTCCTCGCGGGCCTCGGCCAGCGCCGCCGAGCCGGCCAGCAACTCGCCGCGGCTGGGCTGGTCGAGGCCGGCCAGCAGGCGCAGCAAGGTGCTCTTGCCGCAGCCGCTGCGGCCAACGATAGCGACGAACTGCCCGGCCGGAACCAGCAGGTCGATGTCCTTGAGCACCTCGCGCTCGCCGAAGCGCCGCGCCACTCCGCGCAGGGCCAGCGGGATACCGCGCTTGAGGCGCTGCGGAGTGCCGCCAAGGGCGGCGTTGTGGGCATTCATGCGCCACCTCCCTTGACCTGGTAGGCCGGGTGCCAGCGTAGCCAGACGCGTTCCAGGCCGCGGGCGGCGAGGTCGGCGAGCTTGCCGAGGACGGCATAGAGCAGGATCGCCAGGACCACCACGTCGGTCTGCAGGAACTCGCGGGCGTTCATCGCCAGGTAACCGATGCCGGAGCTGGCGGAAATGGTCTCGGCGACGATCAGGGTCAACCACATGAAGCCGAGGGCGAAGCGCACCCCGACCAGGATCGACGGCAGCGCGCCGGGCAGGATCACCTGGCGGAACAGGGCGAAGCCGGACAACCCGTAGCTGCGCGCCATCTCCAGCAGGCCGGGGTCGATGCCGCGGATGCCGTGGTAGGTGTTCAGGTAGATCGGGAACAGCGTGCCGAGGGCGACCAGGAAGATCTTCGCCGACTCGTCGATGCCGAACCACAGGATCACCAGCGGGATCAGCGCCAGGTGCGGCACGTTGCGGATCATCTGCACCGAACTGTCGAGGAAGCGTTCGCCCCACTTCGACAGGCCGGTGACGAAGCCCAGCACCAGGCCGATGGCGCCGCCGATGAGAAAGCCGATCGCCGCGCGCCAGCCGCTGATCGCCAGGTGCTGCCAGATCTCGCCGCTGCGCAGCAGCGCCCAGCCGGCCTCGAGTACGGCGCTGGGCGCGGGGAGGATGCGGCTGGACAGCCAGCCGAACTCAACCGCCGCCTGCCACACCGCCAGCAGGACCAGCGGCAGCGCCCAGGGCGCCAGGCGCTCGGCCAGTCGTTTGGAAATGCTCATGTCGTTCGCTCCGACCGCTCTCAACTCTGCGCGGCCTGCCGGGGCAGGATGTCGTTGGCCACCATCTCGCCGAACGGGCTGACATAGCCGCGTCCCTCGGGCTGCGCCGGGCGCTGCACGTCGAGGTGCGGGAACAGCAGTTCGGCGACCCGGTAGGACTCTTCCAGGTGCGGATAGCCGGAGAAGATGAAGGTATCGATGCCCAGCTCGGCGTACTCCCTGACCCGCGCCGCCACCGTCGGCCCGTCGCCGACCAGCGCGGTACCGGCGCCGCCGCGCACCAGGCCGACGCCGGCCCAGAGATTGGGGCTGACTTCCAGGTTGTCGCGCGAACCGCCGTGCAGCGCGGCCATGCGTTGCTGGCCGACCGAGTCGAAGCGCGCCAGGGAGGCCTGGGCGCGGGCGATGGTGTCGTCGTCGAGGTGCGCGATCAGGCGATCGGCGGCCTGCCAGGCTTCCTCGCTGGTCTCGCGGACGATCACGTGCAGGCGGATCCCGAAGCGCACCTGGCGGCCCTGGCGGGCGGCCTTCTCGCGTACCTGGGCGATCTTCTCGGCAACCGCCGCCGGCGGCTCGCCCCAGGTCAGGTACAGCTCGACCTGCTCGGCGGCGAGGTCCTGGGCGGCCTCCGAGGAGCCGCCGAAGTACAGCGGCGGACGCGGCTGCTGCAACGGCGGATAGAGCAGTTTGGCGCCCTTCACCTGGATGTGCTTGCCGGCGTAGTCGACGGTCTCGCCCTCCAGCACACGACGCCAGATGCGGGTGAATTCGACCGACGCCTCGTAGCGTTCGGCGTGGCTCAGGTGCAGGCCGTCGCCAGCCAGTTCGTCGGGATCGCCGCCGGTGACCAGGTTGAACAGCGCGCGGCCGTTGGACAGCCGGTCCAGGGTCGCCGCCTGGCGCGCGGCGACGGTCGGCGAAATGATCCCGGGACGCAGCGCGACGAGGAACTTCAGGCGCTGGGTTACCGGGATCAGCGAGGCGGCGACCAGCCAGGAGTCCTCGCAGGAACGTCCGGTGGGGATCAGTACGCCGCCGAAGCCCAGGCGGTCGGCGGCCTGGGCGATCTGCTGCAGGTAGCCGTGGTCGACGGCACGGGCGCCCTGGGTGGTGCCCAGGTAGTGGCCGTCGCCGTGGGTGGGAAGGAACCAGAAAATCTCGAGGCTCATCGCAATTGACTCCAGGGTGAGCGCGCCGGCGTGGCGTAGCCGCGCGATGATCGTGTCGGTATGTGGGCGGTACGGGCTCAGGGTGCGCTGGCGACCTTGCCGGCCGGTGGCGTCCAGATCACGTCCTTGATGCTCAGCGGTTTGGGAATCAGCTTCAGCTGGGTGAAGGTGTCGGCGATCTTCTGCTGCGCCTCGACCACCGCCGGGGTGATCAACTGCGCGCCGTAGCCCTGGCGCTTCACCGCGGTCAGGGTGATGTCGGCGGGCAGCCCGAGCAGCGGCGCGACCTGCTCGGTCACCTGCTGCGGGTTGGCCCGCGACCAGTCGCCGACCTCGCGGATCTCGTCCACTAGCTTGTCGAGCACCTGCGGATGCCGTTGCGCGTAAGTCCGGGTGGCGAGGTAGAACTGGTGGTTGTCGACCAGCTCGCGACCATCCACCAGGACCCGCGCGGACAACTGCTTCTCGGCGGCGGCCTGGTAGGGGTCCCAGATCACCCAGGCGTCGACGCTGTGACGCTCGAAGGCGGCGCGGGCGTCGGCCGGCGGCAGGTAGACGGGTTGGATGTCGCTGTACTTCAGGCCGGCCTGCTCGAGGGCGCGGACCAACAGGTAATGCACGTTGGAGCCCTTGTTCAGGGCGACTTTCCTGCCCTTCAGCTCGGCCACCGACCGAATCGGCGAGTCCTTCGGCAGGAGGATCGCCTCGCTGGTCGGCGCCGGCGGTTCGTAGGCCACGTAGAGCAGGTCGGCGCCGGCGGCCTGGGCGAATACCGGCGGGGTTTCCCCGGTCACGCCGAAGTCGATGCTGCCGACATTGAGTCCCTCGAGCAATTGCGGGCCGCCGGGAAACTCGGTCCATTGCACCTTCACGCCGTCTTCGGCGAGACGTTTCTCCAGGGTGCCGCGGGCCTTGAGCAGGACCAGGGTGCCGTATTTCTGGTAGCCGATCCGCAGGGTGTTGGCCGACTTCTCGTCGGCCTGGACGCCGTAGGACAGGGCCGCCACCAGCAGGGCCGCCAGTCCACGACGCAAAGCGATGGTGCGCATGGCGCTCTCCTTTGTCGTTGTGGGTGCCGAACCTGCCGCGCCGTTGACGGAACAGTGAGGTCGTCGTGTGTGCGTTGTGCAATCGGGCCGCGGCGCGCGTGCGCTGGCGGCGGACGGATCAGATGCTCCAGCGGGCGTTCACCAGGCGCTCGTTGAGCAACTGCGGGTCGATCGGCTGCGGCCGTCGCGAGAGGGCCAGGTGGAAGGTTTCCAGGGCGTTTTCCAGGCGCTGCTCGAGGACCGGTTCCAGGCGCGCCGGGTCGCTCTCGGTGGCGTAGGCGATCTGCTTGTCCACGGCGAATACGCCATGCAGTACCTCCTGGGCCTTGAGCGCGGCCAGGACCGGCTTCAATGCATAGTCCACGGCCAGCATGTGCGCGCTGCTGCCACCGGTAGCGAACGGCAGCACCACCTTGTGCTCCAGGGCGCGCTCGGGCAACAGGTCGAGAAGGACCTTCAGCGCGCCGGAAAACGAGGCTTTGTACACCGGAGTGGCGACCAGCAGGCCGTCGGCGCGGCCGATCTGCTCGGCCAGCGCCAGTACCGGCGGACTGTCGAGGCGGGCACGCAGCAGGTCCTCGGCGGGAAAATCCAGCACCTGGTGGCTGGCCACCTCGACGCCGCGACGGCTCAGCCAGTCCCTGGCACGCTCCAGCAACACCCCGGAGCGGGAGCGTACGCTGGGACTTCCGGCGATGGAAACGACGAGCATGGGGGGATTCCTTATAACCGGAAAACAGAATATTCGTTTGGCTTGCTAACCAGGTTGCATAGACCTTAACAGGCGGCCTCATATTCCAATAAATGTTTTTTATTCATTTATTTATTCCATAAAGCATATAAGAACCCGGTCGGGGTCTTGCCTCAGAACACGTGCGCCCGCTGCATTTCGGTCAGGGCCTCGCCGCGCAAGTAGGCCAGCTCCACCGCCCGGCGATCGCGGGGACGCGCCAGCGGTACGTGGAACTCGCGGCGGATGTGTCCGGGACGGCCGCCCATCAGCAGCACGCGGTCGGCGAGATAGAACGCCTCGTCGAGATCGTGGGTGACCAGCAGGACGCTGATCTCGTAGTTCTGCACCACGTCCTGCAGCAGGTCCTGGAGGCGCATGCGGGTGAAGGCGTCGACCGCGCTGAACGGCTCGTCGAGCAACAGCACCTGCGGCCGTCCGTAGAGACCGCGGGCGATCGCCGCGCGCTGCGCCATGCCGCCGGACAGTTGCTTGGGCAGCAATCCTCCGCAGCCGGCCAGTCCGACATCGGCGAGCAGGCGCTCGACCCAGTGCTCGTCCTCCAGCCAGCCGTCGGCGAAACCGACGTTCTGCGCCACCGTCAGCCAGGGCAACAGGCGCGGCTCCTGGAACACCACGCCGATTCCGCCGCTGCGGCCGTTCTCGCCGTCCGGGCCGAAGCCGAGGATCGGGTTGCGTTCGACAGTGCCCTGGAAGTCATCGTCCAGTCCGGCGGCGATCCGCAGCAGGGTGCTCTTGCCGCAACCACTGGGGCCGAGCAGGCTGACCACCTCGCCGGGCGCCAGCGACAGCGCCACGCCCTCCAGCACCCGCGTATCGCCATAGGCCTTGCGAATCTCCAGCAGGTCGAGCAGGCCGCTCATGCGCCGCCCTCCCCGTCGAAGCTGTCGCGCCAGCGCAGGGCCCGGCGCTCCAGCGAGCGGAGCAGGCCATCGCTGAGCTTGCCGAGGGCCGCCAGGACCAGGATCGCGGCGATCACCAGGTCCGGACGCGAGGTTTCCCGACCGTCACTGAGCAGGTAGCCGAGGCCCTGGGTGGCGGCGATCAGCTCCGCCGCGACGAGGAACATCCAGCTCAGGCTGAGCGCCCCGCGCAGGCCGGTGAACAGGTTCGGCAGCGCCGCCGGAAGGAGGATGCGGCGGACCAGGGCGAAGCGCGACAAACGGTAGAGCCGCCCCAGTTCCACCCACTTGCGATCGACCCCGCGTACCCCGGCGACCAGCGCGAGGTAGACCGGGAAGAAGGCGCCGAGGGCGATGAGGACGATCTTCGGCGTCTCGTCGATGCCGAACCAGAGCAGCAGCAGGGGCACCCAGGCCAGGCTGGGGATCGCCCGCAGGGCCTGGAAGCTCGGCTCCAGGTAGGCTTCGGCGCGACGACTGAGACCGACCCAGGTACCGACCACCAGGGCCAGGCCGCTGCCGATCGCGAAGCCGGCGGCGACCCGCGCCAGGCTCGCGCCGACATGCCCCCACAGCTCGCCGCGAGCCAGTTCCACCAGGGTCAGCAGGATGCCGCTCGGCGCCGGCATCTGGTAGGCCGGCAGCCAGCCCAGGCGCACCAGCGCCTCCCACGACGATAGTGCCAGCAGCGGCAAGGCCCAGGCCCGCCAGGCGCCCGGCACGCGCAGTCGCCACGCCCGGCGCGAGACTCGCCGGGCCAGTCGCAGGCTCTGGCTGACCATGGCTCAGGGCTCCGTGCGCGCCAACGGGACACCGCCGATGACCTCGGCGGCCCACTGAGGCGCGATCAGTTCGTCGACCACCTTCTGCACGTCCACGCCCGGCCGCACCAGGCGCTCGTCCGCCAGGATCGGCGCCGCGGCCTTGAGCGCGGCGACCTGTTCGGCGCCCGGCAGCGGCTGGCTGAAATCGGTGCGCGACAGTTGCAGGCGAGCCACTTCCAGCGGCAGGCCGGCTTCCTCGGCAAGCAGTTGCGCGGCTTCGTCGGGATGCCCGATCACCCAGTGGCGCGCCTGCTCGTAGGCCGCCAGCACCTGGCGGATCAGTTGCGGATGGCGTTCGGCGAAATCCTCGCGGACATTGAGCACGCCGTAGCTGTTGAAGCCGAGGTTGCGGTAGAGCAGCCGCGAGCCGGCCTGCAACTCGCTGGCCGCCATGTGCGGATCGAGTCCGGCCCAGGCGTCGACCTGGCCCTTCTCCAGGGCTACCCGGCCGTCGGGATGCTGCAGGTGGACGATACGCAGGTCGTTCTTGTCCAGGCCCACGCTGTGCAGGCTGCGGAGCAGGAACAGGTAGGGATCGGTGCCCTTGGTGGCAGCCACCTTGCGCCCCTTGAGCTCGGCGAGGCTGCGGATCGGCGAATCCTTGCGCACCAGCAGCGCGGTCCACTCCGGGCGGCTGGCGACGTATACGGTACGTACCGGGCTGCCGTTGGCCCGCGCGAGTACCGCGGCGAGGCCGGCGGTCGAGGCGAAATCGACGCTGCCGGCGTTAAGGTACTCCAGGGAACGGTTGCTGCCCTGGCTGAACACCCAGCGCACCCGGGTGCCGCTGCCGTCCAGGCTTTTCTCCAGCCAGCCGAACTTCCTGAGCGCCAGGCTGGTGGGGGCGTAGTAGGCATAGTCGAGACGGATTTCAGCGGGGGCGGCGGCCTCTGCCGCGGGAAACACGGCAAGAACGGCGAGCAGGGCCAGCCAGGCCCGGCAGCGACGGAGAGCGGCGATCATGCGTCTGCTCCTGGAAGGAGGTGGATGAGCGAGCCTTCTCCCCGTCTGGCGGGCAAGTCAGAGCCGGTTTCGGAAATGGATGGCGGATAAAAAGCGTCGCGGCGACGCGCTGGCGCACATAAAAAAGAGGGCCGGTCGAAACCGGCCAAAAACCCTGCTCGTGGCTAAACAGCGTTGCATGACGGCACGCACCGTCGAATAAAAGGTCCCGCCTGCCGTGCCTGCCCATGCAGGCGGGACGAATCCGGCCTCAGCGGTTGGGCTGGGGCGTCAGGCGCAGGTAGGGCTTCACCGCGCGGTAGCCTTTGGGGAAACGCCGCTTGATCTCTTCCTCGTCCTTCAGCGAAGGCACGATTACCACCTCGTCGCCGTCCTCCCAGTTGGCCGGCGTGGCGACCTTGTGCTCGTCGGTCAGTTGCAGCGAATCGATCACCCGGAGGATCTCGTTGAAATTGCGCCCGGTGCTCGCCGGGTAGGTGATGATCAGGCGCACCTTCTTGTTCGGGTCGATGATGAACAGCGAACGCACGGTCAGCGTGTCGTTGGCGTTCGGGTGGATCAGGTCGTAGAGTTCGGAAACCTTGCGGTCGGCGTCGGCGATGATCGGGAAATTGACCCGGGTGTCCTGGGTCTCGTTGATATCGTCGATCCACTTCAGGTGCGAGTCCACCGGGTCCACCGACAGCGCCAGGACCTTGACCCCGCGCTGGGCGAACTGGTCCTTGAGCTTGGCGGTGAAGCCCAGCTCGGTGGTGCACACCGGGGTGAAGTCGGCCGGGTGGGAGAACAGCACGCCCCAGCTGTCGCCCAGCCATTCGTGGAGGCGGATGCGCCCTTCGCTGGAATCCTGTTCGAAATCGGGGGCGATGTCGCCGAGTCTGAGGCTCATGGGGTCACTCCTTGTTCGTGTTGGAGCCCACTATGCCCAAGGCCGGCTGACGTTAAAAAGAATAAATTCAGATTTTCTTATAACAAAAAATAGAATACCCAACCCTTCGCCTGGAAATCCGTCTCCTTTCGTCCGCCGGCCTGCCGCCCGGCCAACCCCCGCCTACACTGAAAACACCTTGGCCCGCTATCCAGGAGTCGCCGTCATGTTGGGGAAACGTTCCACCGATCCCACCCCGGCCACCCGCTTTCGCAGCGATCGCATAAGTTCGGTGAATGGGCAGTACTTCTTCTCCACCCGCGAAGGGACCCTGGAAGGTCCCTATTTCACCCGTTTCGACGCGGAGCGGGAAATCGACGCGTATATCCGCAGGATGCGCCAATCGGCGGAAATCCACGCGCCGGGTTCCCGCTGAAACGATACAGGCGCTGAATTTATTTCCCGGCGGCTGAAACGTTCAAGAAAGGGAAGGCAGGTATTCTCGGCGGAACGCCGAGGCAAATGTCACCGCATGTGAACGCACTCACATCGGGGGTGAGTTCCAGTATCATTCACCCGGTGAATACCTGCCATGTCGTGCGTATCCACGCTTCTCCACGTTTTCTAGCGGTAAATCCATGAAAAAAATCTTATTGATGCTTTTGTGCGTCAGCGTGCTGGGTTGCTCCAAAAACAGCGTCGAATCGGAAAAACCGGTCGACGTGCTCCTGATCGGTGGCGGCATCATGAGCGCCACCCTGGGTACCTATCTGAACGAACTGGAACCAGGCTGGACCATCGAGATGGTCGAGCGCCTGGACAAGGTCGCCGAAGAAAGCTCCAACGGCTGGAACAACGCGGGCACCGGTCACTCGGCGTTCTGCGAACTGAACTACACCAGCGAGGCCGCGGACGGCTCGATGGATATCAGCAAGGCGGTGGCGATCAACGAGAACTTCGAGATCTCCAAGCAGTTCTGGGCCTACCAGGTCGACCGCAAGGTGCTGAACGATCCGAAGTCGTTCATCAACAACGTCCCGCACATGAGCTTCGTCTGGGGCGACGACAACGTCGCCTTCCTCAAGAAGCGCCACGCCGCCCTGCAGCACAGCTCGCTGTTCCGCGGCATGGAGTACTCGGAAGACCCCGAGCAGATCAAGCAGTGGGTGCCGCTGGTGATGGAAGGCCGCGAGCCGGGGCAGAAGATCGCCGCCACGCGCATGTCGATCGGCACCGACGTCAACTTCGGCGAGATCACTCGCCAACTGGTGGGCTCGCTGTCGGCCAAGGACACCTTCAAGCTGCGCCTGCAACATGAGGTCCGCGACCTCAAGCGCAACGACGACAACACCTGGACCGTGACCATGGCCGACCTGGCCAATGGCGACAAGGAAACCAGCGTCAAGGCCAGGTTCGTCTTCATCGGCGCCGGCGGCGGCGCGCTGAAGCTGCTGCAGATGTCCGGCATCCCCGAGGCCGAAGGCTACGCCGGCTTCCCGGTGGGCGGTTCGTTCCTCGCCACCACCAACCCGGACGTGGTCAAGCGCCACCTGGCCAAGGTCTACGGCAAGGCTTCGGTGGGTTCGCCGCCGATGTCGGTGCCGCACCTCGACACCCGCATGATCGACGGCAAGCCGGTTCTGCTGTTCGGTCCGTTCGCCACCTTCTCCACCAAGTTCCTGAAGAACGGCTCGCTGTGGGACCTGCCGGGCTCGGTGACCAGCGGCAACATCGGCCCGATGTTCAACGCCGGCATCGACAACTTCGATCTCAGCCAGTACCTGATCGGCCAGTTGATGCTCAGCCAGGACGACCGCATGGCCTCGCTGCGCGAGTACTTCCCGGAAGCCCGCGACGAGGACTGGAAGCTGGTGCAGGCCGGCCAGCGCGTGCAGATCATCAAGAAGGACGCCGAGAAAGGCGGCGTACTGCAATTCGGCACCGAAGTGGTGACCGCAGCGGACGGCTCCGTCGCCGCCCTGCTCGGCGCCTCGCCGGGCGCCTCGACCGCCGCGCCGATCATGCTGTCGGTGCTGGAGAAGGCCTTCAAGGACAAGGTCGCTACTCCCGAGTGGCAGGCACGCCTGAAGGAAATCGTGCCGTCTTACGGGCGCAAGCTGAACAACGACATCGAGCTGACCAACAGCACCCGTGCCTGGAGCAGCGAGCGCCTGCAACTGATCCACGTGCCGGTACAGCCGGAAGCCTGATCGGCCACCGACGCGCGCGCATGAAAAAGCCCGGCAATAGCCGGGCTTTTTTGGGTTGGCGTTCGCCTTGCGGGGCGGCGCATCGGCGGATAACGCCGCTGGCGTTATCCGCCCTACCCGACAGGCAGCGCCGCCCACAAAGTCACTGCGGGCCGTAGGGCGAACAACCGCTCGCGGTTATCCGCCGGAACCTGCATGTCACCGATTGCGCCCTCCCGCGATATCACGCCCCTCCTTCGAGCCTGGCCAGGCGCTCCTCCAGCGCCGCCAGGCGCGTCTCCAGCTCGGCGATCCGCGCTTCCGCATCGGCCGACAGAGCGGCCGGCGCGGCGCGTTCCGGGTCGCTGCCCATCGCCTCCACGGCGGCCTCGAGGTCGGCCTGGCTGCCGAGCAGGTGCATGTAGCGCTCCTCGCGCTGCCCGGCGCGACGCTCCAGGTGCACGGCCAGGCCACGGCCGGCGAGGCGTTCCAGGTGGTGGCGGATCTGCTCGACGTCGTCGAAATCGTGCAGGCGGTTGCTGCGGGTGAGCAGTTCGTTGAGGGTCTGCGGACCACGCAGGAACAGCAGGCCGAGCAGCGCCACCTGTGGCGCCACCAATTCCAGGCCCTTGCCCAAGGTGTGCTCCCAGCGGTCGGCGCGGCTGCCCATCACCAGCCTGACCAGGCCGCGCCCCTCGAGCTGGCGCAGGCTCTGGCCGACCTGGCCGGGCGTGAGGTTCATCACCGGATCGCGGCTGGTCTTCTGGTTGCAGGCGAGGACCAGGGCATTGAGGGTCAGCGGATAGGTTTCCGGGGTGGTCGCCTGCTTCTCGACGAGGCTGCCGAGAATCCGTGCATCGACGGCGCTCAGCGGGTCGTCGACGAACGGCGAGTTGGGCTCGGTGGACATCGCTACATCCCTATGCAAGGAAAAAGGCGCCTAGCCTAGCGCGAGTCGCCGGGGATGGCACGGAGCGTCATGTAAATAAAACCCATGAGGCGAGCCCCGACCTGCGGGGCCCGCCGTCGCGCACGGGCTCAGCGTACGGCTTCGAACAGCCCGCTGGCGCCCATGCCGCCGCCGACGCACATGGTCACCACGCCGTAGCGCAGGTTGCGCCGGCGCAGTTCGCGGACCAGATGACCGACCTGGCGCGAGCCGGTCATGCCGAACGGGTGGCCGATGGCGATGGAGCCGCCATTGACGTTGTACTTCTCGTTGTCGATCTCCAGCCGGTCGCGGCAGTACAGGCACTGCGAGGCGAAGGCTTCGTTGAGTTCCCAGAGATCGACGTCGGCGATCTTCAGCCCCTTCGCCTTGAGCAGCTTCGGCACCGAGAACACCGGACCGATGCCCATTTCGTCCGGCTCGCAGCCGGCCACGGTGAAGCCACGGAAGAAGGCCTTCGGCTCCAGGCCCAGCGCCAGCGCTTTCTCCAGGCTCATCAGCAGGGTCATCGAGGCGCCGTCGGAGAGTTGCGAGGCGTTGCCGGCGGTGACCGAACCGTCCTCGGCGAACGCCGGCTTCAGCGAGGCCAGGCCTTCGAGGGTGGTGTCCGGGCGGTTGCAGTCGTCGCGGTCGACCACTCCGTCGAGCACCTGCTTCTCGCCGCTGGCCTTGTCCTCCACCGCGTAGCGGGTGGTCATCGGCACGATCTCGTCGGCGAACAGCCCGTCCGCCTGGGCTCGCGCCATCCGCTGCTGGCTCTGCAGGGCGTAGGCGTCCTGGGCCTCGCGGGTGATGCCGTAGCGACGGGCGACGATCTCGGCGGTCTGCCCCATGGGGTAGTAGATGCCCGGCACCTCCCTTTGCAGCAGCGGGTTCACCAGGTGGTCGGTGTTGACGCTCTTCAGGGTCAGGGTGATCGACTCGACGCCGCCGGCGACGATCACCTCGCTGCAACCGGAAGCGATCTGGTTGGCGGCGATGGCGATCGCCTGCAGGCCGGAGGAACAGTAGCGGTTGAGGGTCATCCCCGGCACCTGGATGCCGAGGCCGGAGAGCACCGCCACGTTGCGCCCGATGTTGTGGCCCTGGGCGCCTTCGTTGGAGCCGGCGCCAACGATGCAGTCATCCACCAGCAGCGGGTCGAGGTCGTTGCGCGCCAGCAGCGCGTCGACGCAGTGGGCGGCCATGTCGTCCGGCCGGGTCAGGTTGAACTTGCCGCGGAAGGACTTGGCCAGGCCGGTCCGGACGCTGTCGACGATCACCACTTCACGCATGGGGGTACCCTCGCTGTTATTGTCGGTCGGCCGCCGGGGCAGCGGCCGGATCGAGCGAGGATAAGGCGAGGCAATCGCGCGAGGCACCGATCATTCATCCGGCGTATGCGTCGCCATCCCCTGGAGAGGACGGCGCCGCATTCCGGCGGGCCTCACTTGTCCTTCTTGTACGCCGCTTCGATGGCGTCGTTGATGGTGCGCAGCACCTTGACCCGGGCGAAGCGCTTGTCGTTGGCTTCGACCAGGGTCCAGGGCGCGATCTCGGTGCTGGTACGGTCGACCATATCGCCCACCGCGTCCACGTACTGGTCCCACTTGTCGCGGTTGCGCCAGTCTTCCTCGGTGATCTTGTAGCGCTTGTAGGGGGTTTTCTCGCGTTCCTTGAAGCGCTCCATCTGGGTCTGCTTGTCGATCGCCAGCCAGAACTTCACCACGATGATCCCGTACTCGCTGAGCTGCTCCTCGAAGTCATTGATCTCGCCATAGGCGCGTAGCCAGTCGGCCGGTGCGCAGAAGCCCTCGATGCGCTCCACCAGCACGCGGCCGTACCAGGAACGGTCGAAGATGGTGAACTGGCGACGCGCCGGAATGTGCCGCCAGAAGCGCCAGAGATAGGGCTGCGCACGCTCCTCTTCGGTCGGCGCGGCGATCGGCACGATATGGTACTGGCGCGGGTCCAGCGCGTCGGTGACACGGCGGATGGCGCCGCCCTTGCCGGCCGCGTCGTTGCCCTCGAACACCGCGACCAGCGAATGCTGGCGGAAGCGCTTGTCGCGGATCAGCCCGGCCAGGCGGGCCTGCTCGGCGGCGAGCTGCTCCTTGTAGGCGTCCTTGTCCAGGTACTGGCCCAGGTCCAGGGAGTCCAGCAGGCCGCGGTTGTCCAGGCTCGACACCAGCGGCGCGGCGTGCGGCTGGCGCTTGGCGCGCTCCTTGGTGGCCAGCGCGGCCTGCAACCCTTCGAGGAGGATGCGACCGACGGTCAGGGCGCGGTAGCGCTCGTCCACGCCTTCCACCACGTACCAGGGCGCGTAGTCCCGGCTGGTGCGGCGCAGCACGCGCTCGCCGTAATGCACGAAGCGGTCGTAGACCTCGCTCTGCTTCCAGTCCAGCGGACTGAGCTTCCAGCTGTGCTGCGGGTCCTTTTCCAGCGCCTTGAGGCGTTCCTTGAGCTGTTTCTTGGAGAGGTGGAACCAGAACTTGAAGAGCAGCGCGCCTTCGTCGCAGAGCATGCGCTCGAAGCGTTCGGCGGCATCGATGGCCTGATCCAGCTTGGCCTCCTTGATATGCCCCTCGACCCGCGCGTAGAGCATCTGGCTGTACCAGTTGCCGAAGAAGATACCGGTCCGCCCCTTGGGCGGCAGGCGCCGCCAGAAGCGCCACTGCGGCGGCCGCTCCAGTTCCTCGTCGGAGGGACGGAGGAAGCTCTGCACTTCGATCAGGCGCGGGTCCATCCACTCGTTGAGGAGCTTGACCGTCTCCCCCTTGCCGGCGCCCTCGATGCCGTTGATCAGGATGATCACCGGGAAGCGCGCCTGCTGCTTGAGCTCGAACTGCGCCTCGAGCAGCGCTTCGCGCAACTCGATGACGGCCTTCTCGTAGGTGTCCTTGTCGATGCTGTGGCCAACTTCCGCGGATTCGAACATGGAGGTCTCCCTTAACCTGAGTCCTTCAAGGTAGCGGATCGGCGTGCGGCTGTCTGCGCGGCGCCGCGGCATGTTCGCGCAGCGCCTCGCCGCTGGCCGGCAAAGCCCCGTAAAATGCGCCATCCGCTTTTTCAGGTTCTGCCATGTCCGACTTCCAGCATGCCCAGCTCGACTGGGACGAAAACGGCCAGCCGCTATCCCGCGCCTTCGGCGACGTATATTTTTCCCGGCATTCCGGGCTCAACGAGACGCGCCATGTGTTCCTCGCCACCAACCGCCTGGCCGAGCGCTTCGCCGCGCTGGGCGACGGCGAGGTGCTGTGTATCGGCGAGACCGGCTTCGGCACCGGACTGAACTTCCTCTGCGCCTGGCAGCTGTTCGAGCGGGTCGCGCCGGCCGGCGCGCGCCTGGAGTTCGTCAGCGTGGAGAAATTCCCCCTCGCCGCCGCCGACCTGCGCCGCGCCCTGGCGCTATGGCCGGAACTGGCGCCCTGGAGCGAGGCCCTGCTGGGCCAGTACCTTGCCGTGCACCCGGGCTTCCAGCGCCTGGCGTTCGCGGGCGGAAGGGTCGGCCTGACCCTGCTGCTGGGCGATGCCCTGGAGTGCCTGCCGCAGCTCGACGCGCGGGTCGACGCCTGGTTCCTCGATGGCTTCGCCCCGGCGAAGAACCCGGACATGTGGTCGCCCGTACTGTTCGCCGAACTGGCGCGACTGTCGGCGCCGCAGGCGACCCTGGGCACCTTCACCAGCGCCGGTTTCGTTCGCCGAGGGCTGATCGAGGCCGGTTTCGCCATGCAACGGGTACCGGGCTACGGACAGAAGCGCGAGATGCTCAGCGGCACCTACCAGGGGCCGCCGGCGAACGCCGGCAAGCCCTGGTACGCACGCCCCGCGCCCCACGCCGGGCGCCGCGCGGCACTGGTGGTCGGCGGCGGCCTGGCCGGCTGCGCCAGCGCCGCCAGCCTCGCCGCGCGCGGCTGGCAGGTGACCCTGATCGAACGCCATCCCGGCCTCGCCCGGGAAGCCTCGGGCAACCCCCAGGGCGTGCTCTACCTGAAACTCTCGGCCCACGGCACGCCGCTGTCGCGCCTGGTGCTCAGCGGCTTCGGCCATACCCGCCGGCTGCTCGAACGCCTGCGGCGCGGCCACGACTGGGACGCCTGCGGCGTACTGCAACTGGCCTTCGACGCCAAGGAAGCGCAACGCCAGGCGCAACTGGCCGCAGCCTTCCCCGCCGACCTGCTGCACGGCCTGGAGCGCGAGCAGGCCGAGCGCCTCGCCGGCGTCGCCCTGCCCGCCGGCGGCCTGTTCTATCCCGAAGCCGGCTGGGTCCATCCGCCCGCGCTGTGCCAGGCCCTGGCCGCCACCCCCGGGATCACCCTGCTGAGCGGCCGGGCAGTACGCTTGCGCCGCGAGGGCGACGACTGGTGCGCCTACGCCGGCGACGAATGCCTGGCCCGCGCGCCACTCGCGATCCTCGCCACCGCCGCCGACATCCGCGACTTCCCGCCCGCCGCCGAGCTGCCGCTGAAGCGCATTCGCGGGCAGGTCACCCGCCTGCCGGCCACCCCGCAAAGCCGGGCGCTGCGCACCGTGGTCTGCGCCGAGGGCTACGTCGCACCGCCGCGTGGCGACGAACACACCCTCGGCGCCAGCTTCGACTTCAAGAGCGAAGACCTGGCGCCGACCCTCGCCGAACACCAGGGCAACCTCGAACTGCTGCGGGAAATATCCCCCGACCTGTTGCAGCGCCTGGGCGCCGACGACCTGCCGCTGGAGCGCCTGGAAGGCCGCGCGGCATTCCGCTGCACCAGCCCCGACTACCTGCCCCTGGTAGGCCCGCTGGCCGAGCGCGCGGCCTTCGACGAGGTCTACGCGGTGCTCGCCCGCGACGCCCGCCAGGTGCCGGAGCGTGCCTGCCCCTGGCTGCCAGGCCTGTACCTGAACAGCGGCCACGGCTCGCGCGGGCTGATCAGCGCGCCGCTGTCCGGCGAACTGCTGGCGGCGTGGATCTGCGGCGAGCCGCTGCCGCTGCCGCGCGCGGTGGCCGAGGCCTGCCACCCGAACCGCTTCCTGCTGCGCGACCTGGTGCGCGGGCAGCGCGGCTGAAGCCCCGGGCGCACCGATTTGCGCTACCCTTCGGGCCTGCCGCACGCGCAGGCCATACCGGACCACCGGCTGGCTCACCCGCGGAAATAGTTGATCGACGATGGATGTACTGCTCTTCGAATCCCTGGGCATCGGCGCCGTTCTCGGCCTGCTGCTCGGCCTCACCGGCGCCGGCGGCTCGCTGGTCGCCCTGCCCCTGCTGCTCAGCCTGCACCTGCCGCTGCGCGACGCCATCGGCGTGAGCCTCGGCGCGGTCGCCCTGTCGGCGCTGATTGGCGCCATTCCGCGCGCGCGCCAGGGCCAGGTGGCCTGGCGGCCGGTGCTGGTCCTGGCGCTGGCCGGCCTGCCGAGCAACGCCGTCGGCCAATGGCTCGGCCGCTTCGTCCCGGAAGGCGTGCTGATCGTCGCCTTCTGCCTGCTGGTGCTCTGGTCGGCCTGGCGCATGTGGCGCGGCGCCGGGATGAAACGCGAGGCCAGCGACCAGGCACGGAGCCTGCCGCTGCTCGGCATCGGCCTGGCGGTCGGCTTGCTGTCGGGATTGATGGGCGTGGGCGGCGGCTTCCTGGTGGTGCCGGGGCTACTCTGGTTCACCCCGCTGTCGATGATGGCCGCCACCGCCACCTCGATGGCGGTGATCGCGCTGGTCTCCGGCGGCGGCTTCCTGATCTACCTGACCGGCGCCCACCCGCCGCTGCCGCTGCTCGGCGGCCTCGCCGCCGGCGGCGCGGTCGGCGTGCTCGGCGGCAACCTGCTGGCGCAGCGCCTCGGCGGCCCGACCCTGCAACGCCTGTTCGCGCTGATGCTGGTGGCGGTGAGCTTCTCCCTGGCGGCGCAGAAGCTCTACGGCGGGTAGCTTTCCTCGGCGGCCGGGGCACCGGGGAAGCGGCGTTATGCGCCCTGCTCGACGGTCATGCCATGTCGTCTGGCGGATAACGCCGACGGCGTTATCCGCCCTACGCATAGGTCACGCCATGGCGTACAACGCGCTTGTCCACCAGGCATCGGCAGGTTCGCCAGGTAAAGACCGCCGACGCGACTGTCTTTCGTAGCGAACCTGGCGCCCTCACTCTTCTTCGACGTCCTCTTCCGGCAAGCCGAACAGGTCGGCCGCGCGCAGCAGCGCGGCCAGCAGGCCGTGGCGCTCCCACTCGGGCAACGCGGCGAAGCGCTCGATCACGTACTCCGGCAATAGCGGCGGCGCCTCCGCCAGGGCTTCGTGGCCGGCCGGGTCGAGGTGCAGCCAGGACTTGCGCCGGTCCTGTTCGTCGCGCCGACGATAGAGCAGGCCGCGTCCTTCGAGGCGGTCGAGCACGCCGGAGAGCGATGCCTGGGACAGGCTGACCAGCTTGGCCAGTTGCGTCGCGGTCAGTTCTCCCTCCACCGCCAGGACATGCAGGATCAGCAATTGCAGCGGGGTCAGGCCACCGTATCGGCTGAGACGCTTGGAGTGGATTTCGGCGGCCTGCTGGAGACGGCGGATGGCGCGGAAAATAGCGAGCGAATAGGTATCGGCAGCGGTCTTATTACTTTCAACCATAATAAATTCTTCGTTAAGGGTCCTGATAGGCCCGGAAAATTCGTATAGAACTCCTTCCAACTGTAACGGTCCTCTGTTAGGTAAGTCATGTACCCGGAAGGGGTACGCAACCCACTTCCCCAACGGAGAACCGGTAAGGAATATGTGCGGCATATCAGGAGAGTTTCGTTTCGACAACCAGGCAGCCGACCTCGCAGCGGTCGAACGCATCACCCACCACCTGGCCCCTCGCGGCCCCGACGCCTGGGGCTTCCACGCCCAGGGTCCGATCGCCCTCGGACATCGACGGCTGAAGATCATGGACCTGGCGGAAGCTTCCGGCCAACCGATGATCGATCCCGATCTCGGCCTGGCCATGGTGTTCAATGGCGCCATCTACAACTACCCCGAACTGCGTGGCGAACTGGAAAGCCTTGGCTATCGGTTCTTCTCCGGCGGCGACACCGAAGTTCTCTTGAAGGGGTACCATGCCTGGGGCGCCGATTTATTGCCCCGGCTCAATGGGATGTTCGCCTTCGCCGTCTGGGAGCGCGATCGCCAGCGGCTGTTCCTGGCCCGTGACCGACTCGGCATCAAGCCGCTCTACTACAGCCTCGACCGCTCGCGCCTACGCTTCGCCTCGAGCCTGCCGGCCCTGCTCAAGGGCGGCGACATCGCCAGCGACCTCGATCCGCAGGCGCTGAATTTCTACCTCAACTTCCACGCCGTGGTTCCCGCCCCGCACACCTTGCTGGAGGGCGTGAAGAAGCTGCCGCCGGCGACCTGGATGAGCGTCGACCTCGACGGCAGCTGCGAGCAGCGCACCTGGTGGACGCTGGACTACGGCCCACGCCCGGACGAGCGCGAGCTGACGCTCGACGACTGGCAGGAGCGCGTCCTCGACGGCCTCCGCGAAGCGGTGGCGATCCGCCAGCGCGCCGCCCGCGAGGTCGGCGTGCTGCTCTCCGGCGGGGTCGATTCGAGCCTGCTGGTGGGCCTGCTGCACGAAGCCGGGGTGGACAACCTGCTGACCTTCTCCATCGGCTTCGAGGATGCCGGCGGCGAGCGCGGCGACGAGTTCCAGTATTCCGACCTGATCGCCGAGCGCTATCACACCCGCCACCATCGCCTGCGCATCGGCGAGCACGAAGTGATCGAGCAGTTGCCGGCGGCCTTCCGCGCCATGAGCGAGCCGATGGTCAGCCACGACTGCATCGCCTTCTACCTGCTCGCGCGGGAAGTCTCGAAGCACTGCAAGGTGGTGCAGAGCGGCCAGGGCGCCGACGAGCTGTTCGCCGGCTACCACTGGTATCCGAAGGTGGATGGCGCCGACGACGCCTTCGCCGCGTACCGCGCGGCGTTCTTCGACCGCGACCACGAGGAATACCTGGCCACCGTCGGCGAGCGCTTCCGCGTCGAGGACGTCGCCGGGCGCTTCGTCCGCGACCACTTCGCCAGCCCCGGCGCCGAGGCCGCGGTGGACAAGGCGCTGCGCCTGGATAGCACGATCATGCTGGTCGACGACCCGGTCAAGCGGGTCGACAACATGACCATGGCCTGGGGCCTGGAAGCCCGCGTGCCGTTCCTCGACTACCGCCTGGCCGAGCTGTCGGCGCGCATTCCCGCCCGCTTCAAGCTCGGCGACGGCGGCAAGCAGGTGCTCAAGGGTGCCGCGCGCAAGGTGATTCCCAGCGAAGTCATCGACCGGCCCAAGGGCTACTTCCCGGTGCCCGGCCTCAAGCACTTGCAGGGCCGCACCCGCGAATGGGTACGCGAACTGCTGCTGGACCCGAGCCAGGACCGCGGCCTGTTCCAGCCGGCGATATTCGATCGCCTGCTGAGCGATCCGGACGGCGACCTCACACCGCTGCGCGGCTCCAAGCTGTGGCAGCTGGCCGCCCTCAACCTCTGGCTCAGCGAACAGGGACTTTGAAAATGGGCCCCCAACGCAGGGGCCCGAACCAGGAGCGATCATGAAAGGCCACTTGCATCTGCCTCACCCGCACAACCAGCGCCTGCAACGTATCCAGGCGCCCACCTACGAACGCCTCCAGGCGCGTCTCGCCGAAGATCACAGCGAGCCCACCGAGAAACCGCTGAGCATCCACTGCGGCTGGGGCCGCCTGCTGATCGGGCAGACCTACCCGGACGCCGAGGAACTGGCCCGCGACCTGTTGCAGGAAGCCCCCGGCGAACGCGACATCGCGCTCTACGTGGCGGCGCCGCAGCAGGTCCTGGCCCACGCCCCGCAGCAGCTCTTCCTCGATCCCTCGGATACCCTGCGCCTGTGGTTCACCGACTACCGCCCGGCGCGCCGTCCGCCACGCGGTTTCCGCATCCGCCGGGTGCATACCGAGGAGGACTGGGCGGCGATCAACCGCCTGTACCTGGCGCGCGGCATGCTTCCGGTGCAGACCGAGCGCCTCAGCCCGCGACACCAGGGCGGGCCGATCTACTGGCTGGCCGAGGACGCCGACACTGGCGTCGCGGTAGGCACGGTGATGGGCCTCAACCACGCCAAGGCGTTCCAGGATCCGGAGGGCGGCTCCAGCCTCTGGTGCCTGGCGGTGGACCCGCAATGCAGCCGGCCGGGCGTCGGCGAGGCGCTGGTACGGCACCTGGTCGAGCACTTCATGAGCCGCGAACTGGCTTACCTCGACCTCTCGGTGCTGCACAACAACCAGCAGGCCAAGGCGCTCTACCGCAAGCTCGGCTTCCGCGAACTGGCGACCTTCACCATCAAGCGCAAGAACGGCATCAACCAGTCGCTGTTCCTCGGCCCCGGCCCGGAGGAAGACCTCAACCCCTACGCCCGGATCATCGTCGACGAAGCCCACCGGCGCGGCATCGAGGTGCGCGTCGACGACGCCGAGGGCGGCCTGTTCACCCTGACCCAGGGCGGCCGGCAGATCCGCTGCCGTGAATCGCTCTCCGACCTGACCACGGCGGTAAGCATGACCCTCTGCCAGGACAAGGTCCTCACCCACCGCGCCCTGCAGCACGCCGGCCTGCGCCAGCCACAGCAGCGCCTGGCCGGCAGCGCGGAGGAAAACGCCGCGTTCCTCGCCGAGCACGGTTCGCTGGTGGTCAAGCCGGTGGACGGCGAGCAGGGCCAGGGCGTGGCGGTGGACCTGCGCACCGCGGAAGAGGTCGAGGAGGCCATCGAGGCCGCCCGCCATTTCGATTCGCGCGTGCTGCTGGAGAGCTACCACGCCGGCCACGACCTGCGCGTGCTGGTGATTGGCTACGAGGTGGTGGCCGCCGCCATCCGTCGTCCCGCCGCGGTGATCGGCGACGGCCGGCACAGCATCCGCGAGCTGATCGAGGCGCAGAGCCGCCGGCGCCAGGCCGCCACCGGCGGGGAAAGCCGCATCCCGCTCGACCACGAGACCGAGCGCACCCTGCGGGCCGCCGGCTATGGCTACGACGACGTGTTGCCCAGCGGCGAACACCTGGCCGTGCGGCGCACCGCCAACCTGCACACCGGCGGCATCCTCGAGGACGTCACCGACGCCCTCCATCCGGCCCTCCGCGAGGCCGCGATCCAGGCCGCGCGGGCCCTGGAAATACCGGTGGTGGGCCTGGACTTCCTGGTCGAGGCCGCCGACCAGCCCGACTACGTGATCATCGAAGCCAACGAGCGCGCCGGCCTGGCCAACCACGAGCCGCAGCCGACCGCCGAACGCTTCGTCGATCTTCTCTTCCCCCTCAGCCGCGAGGTGCCTTCATGACCCCTCTGCCACAACCGGACCTCAACTACCTGCAACGGGTGCTGCTGGAGATGCTCGCCATCCCCAGCCCCACCGGCTTCACCGATACCATCGTGCGCTATGTCGCCGAGCAGCTCGACGAACTTGGCGTGCCCTTCGAGATGACTCGCCGGGGAACCATCCGGGCGACCCTCCAGGGCCGCCTGAATACCCCCGACCGGGCGGTTTCCGCGCACCTCGACACGATCGGCGCGCTGGTCCGCGAGATCAAGCCCAACGGCCGCCTCGGCCTGGCCCCGGTAGGCTGCTGGTCGAGCCGCTTCGCCGAGGGTAGCCGGGTCACGGTGTTCACCGAACAGGGCGTGTTCCGTGGCAGCGTGCTGCCGCTGCTGGCTTCGGGCCACGCCTTCAATACCGAGGTGGACAACCTGAAGATCAGTTGGGACAACATCGAGCTGCGTCTCGACGCCTATACCGCCAGTCGCGCCGACAGCGAGAGCCTGGGCATCTCGGTGGGTGACTACGTGGCCTTCGATCCGCTGCCGGAGTTCACCGAGAGCGGCCATATCAGCGCCCGCCACCTGGACGACAAGGCCGGGGTCGCGGCGCTGCTGGCGGCGCTGAAGGCGGTCAAGGAAAGCGGCCAGGAGCCGCCGATCGACTGCCACCCGCTGTTCACCATCACCGAGGAAGTCGGCTCCGGCGCCGCCGGCGCCCTGCCCTGGGACGTCAGCGAGTTCGTCGGCATCGACATCGCCCCGGTGGCCGAAGGCCAGAATTCCAACGAGCACAGCGTCAGCGTGGCCATGCAGGACTCCGGCGGGCCCTACGACTTCCATCTGTCGCGGCACCTGCTGCGGCTCGGCGAGCGCCACGACATCGCCCTGCGCCGCGACCTGTTCCGCTACTACCACAGCGACGCGCAGTCGGCGATCGCCGCCGGCCACGACACCCGCGCCGCGCTGCTGGCGTTCGGCTGCGACGCCACCCACGGCTACGAGCGCACGCACATCGACAGCCTCGCCGCGCTGAGCCGCCTGCTAACCGCCTACATCCTCAGCCCGCCGGTCTTCGCCAGCGACGCCAAGCCCCGGGAAACCTCGCTGGAACGCTTCAACAAGCAGCTCGAGCATCCGGTGCACATGGAAAGCTGCACCCACGTCCCGCCGGTGGACGAAGTGCTCGACAGCAGCAACAACAGCGACAAGGGCTGAGCCCGCGCCGGCCTCCCCGCCCCCCCGGGGAGGCCGCCCTCCTCTCCAGCCAACTGCTAGGCTGATGGCAGGTTCCCTCGCCTGTCTCGTTTCCTCCGTAGCATCATGCGTGCCGACTCGTGTCCATGGAGTAGTTGCATGTCTCGACTCTGCCTGGTCCTGCTGTTGCTCTGCTGCGCGCTGCCGGCCCGGGCGCAGCCGCCCGCACCGCTGGACGGAGAGGACCTGCGCCTGTCCCTGGGCGAGTACGCCGAGTACTACCGCGACGCCGGCGGCAAGGCGCGCCTGGGCGACATCCTCGCCTTGCCGGCGCAGGCCTTCGCCGCCCTGCGCGGCGACCACGCGAACTTCGGTAAGAACGCCGCAGCCTGGTGGTTCAGGGTGCGCCTGGACAACCGCAACGGCACCGACCTGGCCGGTTTCCTGGAGATCAACTACCCGCTGCTGGACGACCTCAAGGTCTACCTGCTGACCGCCGATGGGCGCATCGAACAGCAGGAGAGCGGCGACCTGTTCGCCTTCTCCCAGCGCCCGGTGCAAGTGCGCAACTTCTGGTTCCCGCTGCGACTGCCGCCCGGCGAGAGCACCCTGCTGCTGCGCGTGCAGAGCACCAGCACCGTCTACGTGCCGCTGTACTTCAGCACCTACGCGGCCAGCGCGGCCAGCCAGGAAACCCTGATGGGCTTCAACGGGGCCTTCTACGGGGTGCTGTTCGGGTTGTTCTGCTACAACCTGTTCCTCTTCGTCTCGCTACGCGAGGCCACCTATGCCTGGTACCTGCTGTACAACCTCAGCCTCGGCCTGTTTTCCGCCAGCTTCGACGGCCTGCTGTTCAAGCTGCTGCCCGGACATGTGGCGCTGGAGTCGGCCGGCATCTACCTGCTGATGTACCTGAGCTGCCTGGTGTCGATCCAGTTCAGCCGCGGCTACCTCTACACCCGCCGCGACTTCCCGCGCCTCGACCGCTTCCTCCGCGGCCTGCTGCTGGCCTGCGTGGTCCTGTTGGCCAGCGAGCCGCTGGTGGGGCTGCGCGCCTGGAACGTCCTCGCCAGCCTGACGGTGATGCTGGTCTCCCTCAGCCTGCTGCTGGCAGGCGTCCACGTCTGGCGCCAGGGCCTGCGCTACGGCCTCTACTACATCCTGGCCTGGGGCGCGCTGCTGCTGTCGTTCCTGGTCACCACCGCCGCCTCGCTGGGCTTCGAACTGTTCGGCCTGTTCGGCAGCAGCGTGGTCAAGATCGGCATGACCGTGGAACTGGTGACCCTGTCCATCGGCCTCGCCGACCGCATCAATGCGCTCAAGGAGGAAGGCTTCCGCTCGCGCCAGGCGGCCGAGCAGGCGCGGGTGGAGAACGAGGCGAAGAGCCGCTTCCTGGCGAAGATGAGCCATGAGATTCGCACCCCGCTGAACGGCGTGCTGGGCATGCTGCAACTGCTCCGCGACACCCCGCTGGACCGCGGCCAGGCGGCCTACGTGGAGACCATCGCCAGCTCCGGCAGCGCGCTGATGTCGGTGATCAACGATATCCTCGACTACGCTCGCATCGAGTCCGGCAAGCTGCACCTGGAGCGCATCGACTTCGACCTGGAGGAACTGCTCTCCGACACCCTGGCGCTGTTCAGCGCCCAGGCCGTGGAAAAACGCCTGCGCCTGCATCTCGGCCTGGACAGGGGCGTGCCGCGCCGCCTCAACGGCGACCCGACGCGGTTGCGCCAGGTACTGATGAACCTGCTCAGCAATGCCCTCAAGTTCACCGCCGAAGGCCATGTCGCCGTGCGCGTGCAGCGGCGCTTCGACGAGGGCGGACGCGAGCGCCTGCTGTACAGCGTCAGCGACAGCGGCATCGGGATATCCGCCCAGGCGCAGAAGACCCTGTTCGAATCCTTCTCCCAGGCCGACTCCAGCACCACCCGCCGCTACGGCGGCAGCGGCCTGGGCCTGGCGATCAGCAGGGAGCTGGTGCAGATGATGGGCGGGCGCATCGAGGTGAGCAGCGAGCCGGGCAAGGGCACCCGGTTCAGCGTCGACCTGCCGCTCAGCCCCGCCCTCGACGCCGGCGAAGCGGATGAACTGGCGCAACTGCTGCAACACCGCCCGGCCCTGCTGGCCAGCGAGGACAACCTGACCCTGGACTGCCTGCAGGCATTGCTGGAGCGTTGGGGGCTGCGGGTCGAACGCTGCCTGCAGCCGAGACGGCTGAACGCCTACCTGGAGGACTTCAGCGCACCGCCCCTGCTGGTCCTGGCGGCGCCCTGGCCGGGGCCGCCGTCGATCTGGCTGGACACCCTCTATGCGCAACTGGAGCAAGGCCAGCGCATCCTCCTGCTATGCCCGCCGCAGCACTGCCAGGACCTGCCGCCGCACGAAGGCCTGCGCCTGCTGGCCCTGGCCCAGCCGGTGGCGGTGAAGGCCCTGCGCGAAGCCCTGCTGGAACTGTACCGGGAGCGGCGCCGACAGCCAGGGCGGAGCAGCGAGGCGGCCCCGGACGAACGCCTGGACGCCCCATGCATCCTGGTCGCCGAGGACAACCCGGTGAACCAGCTGGTGGTGCGCGGCTTCCTCGCCAAGCGCGGCTACGCGGTGCGCCTGGCCGGCAACGGACGGCTCGCGCTGGACGAGTACCTGCGCGATCCGAACGGCATCCAGTTGATCCTGATGGATGGCGAGATGCCGGAAATGGACGGCTTCGAGGCGACCCGCCTGATCCGCCGGGAGGAGCGTGCCCAGGGCTGGCCACGCGTACCGATCGTCGCCCTGACCGCGCACATCCTCGACGAACACCGCCGGGCCGGAATCGAGGCTGGCATGGACGCCTACCTCGGCAAGCCGGTGGACCGGGCGGAACTCTATGCCACCCTCGAACGCCTACTCGGCCAGCCTTCGCGACAGGCATGACAGTGCGCGATGCGTCGCGCTAGCATTCGCCGCCATCCCGGAGTACCGCCAATGCTGATCCCCCACGACCTGCTCGAAGCCGACACCCTGAACAACCTGCTGGAAGACTTCGTCACCCGCGAAGGCACCGACAATGGCGACGAGACCCCGCTGGACGTGCGTGTAGAACGCGCCCGGCATGCCTTGCGGCGGGGCGAGGCGGTGATCCTGTTCGACCCGGAGAGCCAGCAGTGCCAGTTGATGTTGCGCAGCGAGGTGCCTGCGGAGCTGTTGCGCGACTAAGTCTCGGCATCGCCCCGCCTGGCGGGGCGGGTTCGCCGCCCTGCACACCCCGGAAACGCCGGACAGCGCCCCTGCTCCGCAGGGCGAATAGCCGCTCGCGGTCATCCGCCGCTCATCCGCGACATCGGCGGATAACGCCCATGGCGTTATTCGCCCTACACACCCCGGAAACGCCGGACAGCGTCCCCGCTCCGTAGGGCGAATAACCGCTCGCGGTCATCCGCCGCTCATCCGCGACATCGGCGGATAACGCCCATGGCGTTATTCGCCCTACACACCCCGAAAAAGCCGGACAGTGCCCCCGCTCCGTAGGGCGAATAACCGCTCGCGGTTATCCGCCGCTTATCCGCCGCCCCCTCACTCCTTCGCCCCACCCTCCTCCGTCTCCAACGCCGCCCTGACGATGTTCCGGCTATGCGCGCCGAAATGCCCGATCAGCTCGATCAGTTGCGCGTTCAGCCCCGCATTGTCGTGGGCCTCGGGGCGTGGCTGGTTGCTCTCGCTGAAGTCCTGCGCGGCGGAGGCCGGGCGGGCGGCCAGCCATTCGCCGATGGCGGCGTCGAAGGCCGCGGCGTGGGCGTTCGACTCGGCGGCCACCACCTCGCGCAAGTAGGTCGGCGAATAGGCCGGATAGGCACCGTCGCGGCGGGTGTCGGCGTAGGCGTCGAGCATCGGCTGCGGGCGGCCGTCGCGGAGCAGTTGGCGCAGCCAGTCGAACTGGTATTTCTCCACCGCGGTATGGCGGTTCGCGACACGCTCGATGGCCGCCTGCTTTTCCTCCGGGTAGCCGAGCAATGCCTTGCCCTCCATCTGTAGCATCGCCGCCAGGCTGGCTCCGGGCAGCGGCGTGGAGTGGTAGGGCTGGGTGATGTCCTGGATGTAGTGCATGCCCCAGCCAAGGAACCGGTAGCCCCAGTAGGGATGACCGTTGGCGAAGGCGAAGCGGGACAGACCGAAGTACTGGTAGGCACGCCATTCCGGCCAGGCCCGGGCGAGGAACGGCGCGCCGCTGTAGATCACCGCCGCCTCGTGATAGAAGCCCATGTGGAACGGCGCCTGGGAGCTGAACTCGAAGCGCGGGTCGCCGAATGGCTGGGTGCCGAAGCCGTAGCGCTGGCCGGCTTCGCCGGGGTTGTCGCTGAACAGGTTGATGTCGTGGCCGTAGTCCGGTTCGTCGGCGGCGGTGGCCAGCACTGCCAGGGGCGCGACTCGCTCGCCGGGCTCCAGGCGGATGAAACGCCAGGCGGTCCACGGCGAGAGGTTCTGGAACACCAGCACCTCCTGTGGCTTGAGGTGCGGACGCTGCGGCTGGTCCTGCCCGGGAAGCGGCTGGAGCGCCAGCGCCAGGCGGATCTCCGGGTTGACCCGCAGCGCCGCGAGGAACGCCTGACGCAAGTCGCCGGCCTCGCCCTCGGCAGCGAAGCGCAGGGCGTCCGGACGCGCCGGGTAGTTGCCGATATGCGCGCGGGCGTAGGCTTCCTGCTCGTCCAGCAGGGCGGCCAGTCCGCCGCGCTCGGCGGCGAGGAACGCCTCCAGCGGCTCCACCTCGACTTCCGGCGCCTCGCGGATGGCCGCCAGCTCGCGCAATGCCAGGTAGCTGCCCACCGTATGGTTGGACCAGGCCCACAGGCTCGGCGAGACGACCCACGCCCCCAGCAGCAGGCAACGCAACAGCAACTTCATCGGCTTTTCGCTCTTGTCTCGACTCGGTGCCGGCAAGCCTACCAATGCGGGACACCCAGGGCACTGTCCTGCCTGGACATCGGAACTCTCCGATAGCGCCATCGGACCAATGTCTATCCACGCCGGGCCGGCCCCATGACCGCCATCAATGGCGCCCAGGCGCCAGGCGGCTAGACTTTCCCGACATCAGGCACGCTGATACAAGGCACCCATCTGATGCTCCAGTCCGTTTCGCCCAAGCACGACCTGCCCCTCAAACCCGAAGGCCAAGCGGCCAAGCCAGAACGCACCGGCACCTGGGCGCCGTTCTCGATCCAGGCCTTCCGCATCATCTGGATCTGCAACCTGTTCGCCAACCTCGGCACCTGGGCCCAGTCGGTGGCCGCCGCCTGGGTGGTCACCGACGCCCACGCCAGCCCGCTGATGGTGGCGATGATCCAGGTCGCCGCGGCACTGCCGCTGGTGCTGCTGTCGATCCTCTCCGGGGTCATCGCCGACAATCACGACCGGCGCAAGATCATGCTCTGGGGGCTCAGCTTCGAGATGACCGGAGCGATGTTCGCCACCCTGCTGGCCTTCCTCGGCTACCTCGACCCGGTGCTGCTGATCATCTCCATCCTCTGGATCTCCCTCGGCGGCTCGGTGACCATCCCGGCCTGGCAGGCGGCGGTCAACGAGCAGGTGCCGGCGCGCATGGTCAGCGACGCGGTGCTGCTCAACAGCGTCAACTACAACGTCGCCCGCGCCGCCGGCCCGGCCCTCGGCGGCCTGTTGCTGAGCGCGGTGGGACCGGCCTGGGTGTTCCTGTTCAACAGCTTCTGCTACATGGCCCTGATCTGGGCGATCTGGCAGTGGCGGCGCGACGTGCCCAAGCGCAGCCTGCCGCCGGAAGGCATCCTCGAAGGCGTCACCGCGGCGCTGCGCTTCACCCAGTACTCCACCGTCACCCGCCTGGTGATGATGCGCTCCTTCGCCTTCGGCCTCTCTGCCAGCGCGGTCTGGGCCCTGCTGCCGCTGCTGGCGCACCGCAACCCGGACGGCGACGCGGCGATCTACGGCTACATGCTCGGCGCCCTCGGCCTCGGCGCGATCCTCGGCAGCACCCAGGTCTCGCGCCTGCGCCAGCGGATCGGCAGCAGCCGGCTGATCAGCCTGGCCGGCTTCACCCTGGCGCTGATCCTGCTGACCCTCGGCCTGGTGGACAACCTCTGGGTCCTGTTCCCGGTGCTGATCCTCGGTGGCGGCTGCTGGATCGGCGCCCTCGCCACCTACAACTCGGCGGTGCAGATCCTCGTCCCCGACTGGATCAAGGCGCGCGCCCTGGCGCTGTACCAGACCGCGCTGTACGGTGGCCTGGCGCTGGGTTCGTTCCTCTGGGGCCATCTCGCCGAGACCATGACCGTGCACGGCGCGCTGCTGGCCGCCGGCTGCCTGCTGCTGGCCTCGGTGATCCTCCTGTACAACTCGCGCCTGCCGGAAATGGACGCCGCCAGTATTTCCCGCGCGCCGGCGAGCATGCCCGGGCAGCCGAGCTTCGTCTTCAACACGCGGCGGGGCATGGTGCTGGTCTCCATCGAATACCGGATTCCCGCCGAGCGCACCCGCGACTTCGTTCGCGCCGCCCAGCCGCTGCGCCGCCTGCGCCTGCGCAACGGCGCGGAGCGCTGGTCGCTGTTCCGCGACGTGAGCAACCCGGAGGTCTGGCAGGAACTGTTCCTGGTGGACAACTGGATCCAGCACCTGCGCATGCTCGACCGCATGACCCTGGCCGACAAGATCGTCATCGACAACGTCACCGCCCTGCATGCCGGCGACGGTCCGCCGCAGATCCGCCATTGCGTGAGCTACGAGGCGAGCAGCTACGATACGCCGCTGGTGAAGAGCGCCACGCCGCCGGCCAACGACGAGGCGGGCGCGACGGCGGGGAGCTGAGAACGGGGCCAGGCAGTCCCCCGGGGCGGACAGCGCCAGCGGCGTTATCCGCCATCCAACGCCGGCGCGGCGGATAACAGCAAACGGTTATCCGCCCTCCGAAGCGGTCGGCGGCGCGCGATCACTCCGCCGTCGGCTTCTTGCGCTTGAGCGGCGCCATGCCGTCGGCGCTGACCACCGCCGACGGCCCGGCCTTCGGCCGCGCGGCGGGCTTGCGCTTGGCCGCGGGCTTGGCGGCGGCGCCCTTCCTGTCCTGCTTTTTCTTCTTGCTGCCGGCGGCCTTGCCCGACGCCTTGAGTTTCTTCGGCCCCTGGTAGGCGGCCTTCAGTTCCTTGATGTTGCGTCGTTCGAAGTTCTGCTTGAGGTAGCGTTCGACGCTCGACATCAGGTTCCAGTCGCCATGGCAGATCAGCGAGATCGCCAGGCCCTCGGCGCCGGCGCGACCGGTCCGGCCGATGCGGTGCACGTACTCGTCGCCGCTGCGCGGCATGTCGAAGTTAATCACCAGGTCCAGGCCTTCGACGTCCAGGCCGCGTGCGGCGACGTCGGTGGCGACGAGGATCTTCACCGCGCCCTGCTTCAGGCGTTCGATGGCCAGCTTGCGGTCCTTCTGGTCCTTCTCGCCATGCAGGACGAAGACCTTGTGCTGGTTGGCGATCAGCCGCCCGGTCAGGCGATCGGCGGAGACCCGGGTATTGGTGAAGACGATGGCCTTGGTGTAGGTCTCGTTGCTCAGCAGCCATTGCAGCAACTGTTCCTTGTGCGCCACGTCGTCGGCGGTGATGACCTGCTGGCGGACATTCTCGTTCAGCTCGCCGACCTGGTTCAGGCGCAGCACTTGCGGCTCGCGCAGCACCTCGGCGATCACCTTGTTCAACCCGGCGCCGCTGTGGGTGGCGGAGAACAGCAGGGTCTGGCGCTCGGCCGGGCAGGCATTGGCCAGGGCCAGCACGTCGTCGGCGAAGCCCATGTCGAGCATGCGGTCGGCCTCGTCCAGCACCAGCACCTCGATGTCCTGCAACGGCAGGTTGCCGGCGTTGCGCTGCTCGAGCAGGCGGCCGGGGGTGCCGATGATGATCTCCGGGTTCTTGCGCAGGCGCGCGCCCTGCACCTTGAAGTCCTCGCCGCCAGTGATCAGGCAGGCCTTGATGAAGGTGAACTGGGCGAAGCGCTCGACTTCCTTGAGGGTCTGCTGGGCCAGCTCGCGGGTCGGCAGGAGGATCAGCGCGCGCGCCAGGGAGCGCGGCTTGTCCTCGGCCAGCAGGCGGTGCAGCAGCGGCAGCAGGAAGGCCGCGGTCTTGCCGCTGCCGGTCTGCGCCGTGACCCGCAGGTCGTGCCCCTCCAGCGCCTTGGGAATGGCCGCGGCCTGGACCGGCGTCGGCTCGCTGAAGGACAGGCTTTCCAGTGCCTTCAGCAGGCGTTCGTGGAGGGGAAATTGGCTGAACAAGGGAAACCTCGGCATTGCACGTGAAAATGGACAGGTGCATAGCCTAACGGTTGCCGCGCCGGCGCGCAGGCTTTATTCGCGCGGCGCGACGGCCAGCGCCGGCGTCGCAATCGGCTCGACGCCGGGTCGCCGCCAGGCAAGCACGGCGCGGGCGGCGATCGCAGACTCGTTCGACGCCCGCCGCCCAGAGGAACCAGGTCATGCCCGACGCGCCCGCATCCGCCGCCGAACGCCTCGAACGGCTGCCGCTGAGTCCGTATCACCGACTGGTCTTCGTGATCATCGCGCTGGCGTTCTTCTTCGACTCGATGGACCTGGCGATGATGACCTTCCTGCTCGGCTCGATCAAAGCCGAGTTCGGGCTCGACTCGGCGCAGGCCGGGCTGCTGGCCAGCTCGAGCTTCTTCGGCATGGTGATCGGCGCGGCCCTGTCGGGCATGCTCGCCGACCGCTTCGGGCGCAAGCCGGTATTCCAGGCCAGCATCGTCCTCTGGGGCCTGGCCAGCTACCTGTGCTCCACCGCCGGCGACCTCGACAGCCTGACCTTCTACCGGGTATTGCTGGGGATCGGCATGGGGATGGAGTTTCCCATCGCCCAGTCGCTGCTGTCGGAGATGATCCCGGCCAGCCGCCGCGGCAAGTACATTGCGCTGATGGACGGCTTCTGGCCGCTGGGCTTCGTCGCTGCCGGCTGCCTGTCCTACTTCCTGCTGCCGCTGACCGGCTGGCGCAGCATTTTCCTGGTGCTGGCGCTGCCGGCGGTGTTCGTCCTCGCCATCCGCTTCCTGATTCCCGAGTCGCCGCGCTGGCTGGAGCAGGCCGGCCGGCGCGAACAGGCGAACCGGGTATTGCGCGACATAGAAGCACGGGTGATGCGTTCGCTGGGCCTGACCGAGCTGCCGCCGCCGCTGCGCCAGCCACAGCGGGAACGCAGCCGTCCGGGCTTCTTCAGCGCCTTCGCCGAACTCTGGTCGCCAGCCTACCGGCGCCGCACCCTGACCGTCTGGGGCCTGTGGTTCTTCGCCCTGCTCGGTTTCTACGGCCTGACCTCCTGGCTCAGCGCGCTGCTCCAGCAATCCGGCTTCGCCGTCACCCAGTCGGTGTACTACACGGTGCTGATTTCGCTGGCCGGGATACCCGGCTTCCTCTGCGCGGCCTGGCTGGTGGAAAGCTGGGGCCGCAAGCCGAGCTGCGTGCTGATGCTCCTCGGCGGCGGCGCGATGGCCTACGCCTACGGCCAGACCGCGGTGTTCGGCGGCAGCCTGGCGCTGCTGATCGGCTTCGGCCTGGCCATGCAATTCTTCCTGTTCGGCATGTGGGCGGTGCTCTACACCTATACCCCGGAACTCTATCCGACCTCCGCGCGCGCCACCGGCTCGGGCTTCGCCTCGGCGGTCGGGCGGATCGGCTCGCTGCTCGGCCCGCTGGTCACCGGGCTGGCCCTGCCGCTCACCGGCCAGGGCGGGGTGTTCACCCTCGGCGCCCTCTGTTTCGGCGTCGCCGCCCTGGTGGTCTGGGCCTTCGGCATCGAGACCCGCGGGCGCACCCTGGAGGAGCTTGCCGGCTGAGCCCGCGCGTCGGCGGAAAACCTTTGTAGACACGTCGGGGATGCGATCCGGCGCCCGATGGGGCACTCTTGGTTCCTTTGTGCGTTCCTGGCCCCCGCGTCGGGATCTCCGTTCAACCGCGGGGCCGGCCCGTCCCCCCCGCCCGCTACAAAGGAAGTCGCCTGTCCATGGACTCCACATCCCTTCTCGACCAGCTCTCCGGGTACTGGTCGGCGCTCGACCAACACCCTATCCTGCACGCCGGCCTGGCCTTCGGCCTGCTGCTGGTGGGCGCCCTGATCCTCGGCCGGGTGGCCCGCTACATCGTCCTCTACGCCGCCAACCTGCTCGCCCGCCAGCCCGCGCTGCACTGGCTCGGCGACCTGATCCGCAACAAGGTGTTCCAGCGCCTGGCGCAAACCACGCCCTCGCTGCTGGTGCAATTCGGCCTGCCGTGGATCCCGGAGATGCCGGACAAGGCCGCGCACTTCCTCGGCAACCTGGCACTGGCCTTCACCGTGCTGTTCCTGATCCTCGCCCTCACCGCGCTGCTGAATGCCCTGCTGGACATCTACGCGCGTACCGAGCACGCCCGCACCCGCTCGATCAAGGGCTACGTGCAACTGGCGAAGATCGCCGTGTTCGTGTTCGGCGCGATCATCATCGTCTCGATCATCATCGACCGCTCGCCGCTCCTGCTGCTGTCCGGCCTCGGCGCGATGTCGGCGGTCCTCCTGCTGGTCTACAAGGACACCCTGATGTCCTTCGTCGCCAGCGTGCAGCTCACCAGCAACGACATGCTGCGAGTCGGCGACTGGATCGAGATGCCGCAGGTCGGCGCCGACGGCGACGTGGTGGACATCACCCTGTACACCGTGAAGGTGCAGAACTTCGACAAGACCATCGTCTCGGTGCCGACCTGGCGCCTGATGTCGGAGTCGTTCAAGAACTGGCGCGGCATGCAGCAGTCCGGCGGACGGCGGATCAAGCGGGCGATCTACGTCGACTCCAGCCAGGTGCGTTTCCTCGACGAAAAGGAAGAGCGGCGCCTGAGCCAGGTGCGCCTGCTCACCGAATACATGGCCCGCAAGCAGACCGAGTTGCAGGAGTGGAATGCCGCCAACGGCGGGGTCGCCCCGCTGGCCGCCAACCGCCGCCGGCTGACCAACATCGGTACGTTCCGCGCCTACGCCCTCGCCTACCTGCAGAACCATCCGGACATCCATCCGCACATGACCTGCATGGTCCGCCAGTTGCAGCCGACCGCCCAGGGCATCCCGCTGGAGATATACTGCTTCACCCGCACCACCGCCTGGGTCGACTACGAGCGCATCCAGGGCGACGTGTTCGACTACCTGCTGGCGGTGATGCCGGAGTTCGGCCTCGGCGCCTACCAGCAGCCCAGCGGCCAGGACCTGCGCCAGGGGCTGCAGGGCATGCTCGAAGGGCGTGACGCCGAGGCCCGTTCGTTCGAGGCGTTGGCCGCACCGAGCCGCAGCGACGAAGCCACTGTCTGAAGCGAGGGGAGCGCCGTCCATGAAACCGCACCTGATCTACTACGTCGCCACCAGCCTGGACGGCTTCATCGCCCGTCCCGACGGTAGCGTCGACTGGCTCGACCGTTTCGCCGAGGGCGGCAACGACCATGGCTACAACGGCTTCTACCAGGGCATCGACGGGCTGCTGATGGGCCGCGGCACCTACGATATCGTGCGCGGCTTCGGCGACTGGCCGTATCCGGGCAAGCCCTGCCAGGTGCTCACCCGCAATCCCCGGGAGAGCGCGGTGGAAGGCGTCGAGTTGCGCCATGGCACGCCCCAGGAAGGCCTCGCACGCCTCGGCGAACAGGGCTGCCGGCGGGTCTGGCTGGCCGGCGGCGGCAGCCTCGCCGGTAGTTGCCTGGCGGCCGGGCTGCTCGACGAGGTGATCGTCAGCGTCATTCCGCAGCTGCTCGGCGCCGGCATCCCGCTGTTCGCCGGCGGCTGCGAGCGGCGCCTGCAACTGCTGGAACAACATGGCTACAACAGCGGCATCGTACAGATGCGCTACCAGGTGATCGCCGAGGACGACCCGCAATGACCGACAACCTGCTGAGCATTTCCGCCGCCTGCCTGTTCGACGACCAGGGCAACCTGTTGCTGGTGCGCAAGCGCGGCACCCAGGCCTTCATGCTCCCGGGCGGCAAGCGCGAGCCGGGCGAAACGCCCCTCGCCGCGCTACAGCGCGAACTGCTGGAGGAACTGCGCCTGCCGATGGGCGCCTCGACCTTCGAGCACCTCGGCAGCTTCCAGGCGCCGGCGGCCAACGAGGCGAACACCCGCGTCGATGCCGATATCTACGTCGCCCGCTTGCCCCACGCCGTCTGTGCGCAGGCGGAGCTGGAGGAACTGGCCTGGCTGGTCCCCGGCCAAGCGCAGCCGGACAATCTCGCGCCGCTGCTGCGCGATCATGTCCTGCCGGCCCTGGCGCGGCGCGCGGCGGAAAACCCGGAAACCCAGGCCGAACACCGGACGCGCCCCGATCATGTGCGCTGAGCGCTAGCGCTACCGTCAACGAAAAAGGCCACCTCGGGGTGGCCTTTTCGCGTTCTCGCACCGATCGCGCGGAATATCGGCGGTTAACGCCTCTCCCCCGTGCGCAGCCTGCGGCTGAGCCTCAGAACGAAGTCCGGCGGTAGGCACGGTAGCGCGGGAACCAGAAGTTCGCCTCGATGGCGTCGTTCAGTACCTCGTCGCTGGTATGCAGGGCCTTGCCCTCGGCCTGGGCCTGCTTGGCCACGGCGACGGCGATGCGCTTGCTGACCTCGCGGATGTCGCCCAGCGCCGGCAACACGGCGCCCTCGCCCTGGGTAACGATCGGCGAGCAGTTGGCCAGGGCGTTGGCCGCGGCCATCAGCATGCCTTCGGTGACCCGGTTGGCCCGCGCGGCGATCACCCCCAGGCCGATGCCGGGGAAGATATAGGCGTTGTTGCACTGGGCGATGGGAATCCGCTTGTCGCCCACCTGCACCGGTTGGAACGGGCTACCGGTGGCGACCAGCGCCTGGCCGTCGGTCCAGTTGAGGATTTCCTGCGGAGTCGCCTCGACCCGCGAGGTCGGGTTGGACAGCGGCATCACCAGCGGCTGCTTGCAATGGCTGTGCAGCTCACGGATGACCTCTTCGGAAAACAGCCCGCGCTGCCCGGAGACGCCGATCAGCACCGTCGGCCGGGCATTGCGGATCACTTCCAGCAACGCCAGGTCGTCGCCCTGCTGGCCGCCCCAGGCACCGAGATCGGCGCGCTTCTGCGCCAGGCGGTGCTGGAAGTCGAGCAGGTTGCTCATGTCGTCGGTGAGCAGGCCCCAGCGGTCGACCATGAAGATGCGCCGACGCGCCTGGGCCTCGTCCAGGCCCTCCAGTTGCATGGCGGCGATGATCTGTTCGGCGATGCCGCAACCGGCGGAGCCGGCGCCGACGAAGGTCACGGTCTGCTCGCTGAGCTTCTCGCCCTTGGCCTTGCAAGCCGCCAGCAGGGTGCCCACGGCCACCGCGGCGGTGCCCTGGATGTCGTCGTTGAAGCAGCACAGCTCGTCCTTGTAGCGCTCCAGCAACGGCATGGCATTGGTCTGGGCGAAGTCCTCGAATTGCAGCAGGACGTTGGGCCAGCGGCGCTTGATCGCCTGGATGAACAGGTCGACGAACTCCTCGTACTGCGCCCCGCTCACCCGCTCGTGGCGCCAGCCCATGTACATCGGGTCGTTGAGCAGGTCCGGGTTGTTGGTGCCGACGTCCAGCACCACCGGCAGGGTGTAGGCCGGGCTGATACCGCCGCAGGCGGTGTACAGGGACAGCTTGCCGATCGGGATGCCCATCCCGCCGATGCCCTGGTCGCCCAGGCCGAGGATCCGCTCGCTGTCGGTGACCACCACGATCTTCACGTTGTTCTTGGTGGCGCTGCGCAGGATGTCGTCGATCCGCTCGCGGTCCGGGTAGGAGATGAACAGGCCGCGGTGGGTCCGGTAGATCTTCGAGAACTCCTGGCAGGCCTGGCCGACCGTGGGGGTGTAGATGATCGGCATCATTTCTTCCAGGTGCTCCTCGAGCAGGCGGAAGAACAGGGTCTCGTTGTTGTCCTGGATCGAGCGCAGGAAGATGTGGCGGTCCAGATCGGTGTTGCACAGGTTGTACTGGCTGTAGGCGCGCTCGGTCTGCTCCTCGATGGTCTCGATGTTGTGCGGCAGCAGGCCCTGCAGGTTGAAATCGATGCGTTCCTGGGTACTGAACGCGCTGCCTTTGTTCAGCAGCGGCATCTCCAGCAGCGAAGGGCCGGCATGGGGAACGTACAAGGGACGCTTGGCTGTTTCGGTCATATCTGGACTCGCTTCTACGGGCTTCACTCGGGTACGGGGACCACGAACATACCCCCGGCGCAGAGGCTTTCCAAGGCCACGGCGAACAACAGGTCATTGCCGGACCCGCAAGTATCGCCACTTGCACGGCGAAACCGGCGCGTCACATCCGGAACCGATCATTCGACGAATGGTCAGAAGGCCGGCGTCAAAATAGGTCACAATAGCCGCCGCTTTCGTAGGGGAATACGCTGGGAACGCCGATGAGTCCCCGATTTTCCTTCGTGAAGCCCGTTATCGCCGGGACAACCTGAATGCATCCAGGCCCGGAAGCAGTTGGCCGTTTCGTTTGACGGCCTGGTCGGAAGAGTCAGGAGGGCTCGTTCCGGTCACCCAGAAGACACTCCGATGAACAGAGAGTAACCACGAACCAGCGGAAGCCTGGACCGTTATTCACGCACGCGAAGACATGCCGAAATGCGTTCACCCTTTTTGACATGCCTGTCTGTAGGCTTCGCGGCCCTTCTGGCCGCCCTCTCGACGCCCAGCCTGGCTTCCAACCAGGTCACCCACACCTTCAAGCCGTCGAAGAATTCCACCCTGTCGCCCAGCCGGGTCGTCAGCACCCGCCAGTCCGCCAACCGCTCGGTGGTCGCGGCCGCCGCTTCCGAAGTCACCGACCGCGCCTTCAGCATGATCGGCACCCCCTACCGCTGGGGCGGCACCACGCCGAAGAAAGGCTTCGATTGCAGCGGCCTGGTCAACTATGTGTTCCAGGACGTCGACGACGTCGACCTGCCGCGGACCGCCCGCGCCATCTACAACATGGACAACAACAAGGTCTCCCGCGGCAAGCTGCAACCGGGCGACCTGGTGTTCTTCCGGATCCGCAGCCGCAGCGTCGACCACGTCGGCATCTACGTCGGCAACGACCGCTTCGTGCACGCGCCGCGGCGCGGCAAGAAGGTCCGCGTCTCCGACCTCAACAGCAGCTACTGGAAACGCCACTACCTGGCCGGCAAGCGCATCCTGCCGACCACCCTCGCCCAGGTCGAAAGCACCCGCAAGCGCTGATTCCGGCGCCTGCGGCTCGCTCAGATGCCCCGCCGCGCCTGTTTCCTCAGCAGGCGCGCGCTGTCCCAGCCGGTCAACAGCACCGCCAGCCAGATCGGCGCGTAGGTCCATAGCTGCTCGGGACGGAACGCTTCGCCGAGGAACAGTACCGCCACCAGGAACAGCAGCACCGGTTCGACGTAGCTGAGAATCCCGAACAGCCCCATCGGCAGCAGCCGGCTGGAAGCCATCATCGCGCCGAAGGCCAGCGCGCTGATCAGCCCCAGCATCGGCAGCAGCAGCCACAGGCGCGGCGCCTCGCGGAAGGCCTGGCTCTCGTCGCCCAGCCAGTACAGCGCGGCCAACGCCAGCGGCAGCAGGAAGAGCATCTCGAAGACGAACCCGGACAGCGCGTCCACGCCCATCCTGCGCCGCAGCATGAAGTATGGGGGATAGCCCAGCGCGGTGACCAGGGAGACCCAGGAGAACGCGCGGGTCAGCCAGAACTCGTGGAGCACCCCGGCCAGCGCGCAGGCCACGGCGATAGCCTGCAGCGGCGTCAGGCGCTCGCCGTAGAACACCCGCCCCACCAGCACCATCGCCAGCGGCAGGAGGAAGTAGCCCAGCGACAGTTCAAGGGTTTTCCCGGCCAACGGCGCCCAGATGAAGATGCCCCATTGCAGCAGCATCATCGCCGCGGTCAGCGGGAAGCAGGCCAGCAGCCAGGGCTCGGCGAACAGCCGGCGCCAGGCGGCGCGCAGGGTCGGCCACTGGCGGGTGGCGACGACCAGCAGGAATACCATCGGGATCGACCAGACCACCCGATGCGCCACCACCTGCAGGCTGTCCAGCGGCTCCAGCAGGTGGACGTAGCCCGGCAGGGTAACGAACAGCACCGAGGCGGCCAGCGACAGCAGCACGCCCTGTCCGGAAATCCTCATGCACGCACCTCGCGCCGGCCGAGCCGGTTGACCCACAGCGAAGCGACGATCACCGCGCCGCCCAGGGCCAGGCGCGGCAGGTCGGCGTGCTGGTTCCAGATCAGCAGGTTGAGCAGCAACCCGACCGGCACGTGCAGGTTGTTCATCACCGCCAGGGTACCGGCGTCCACCTCGGTGGCGCCCTTGTTCCACCAGAACTGGCCGAGGGCGGTGGCCAGCAGCCCCATCCATACCAGTACGCCCCATTGCAGCTCGCCGGCCGGCAGGCGCTGCGGATCGCCGAACAGCAGCCAGGCAGGCAACGCCACCAGCAGCGCGCCAACGAAGAAATAACCGAAGCGCTGGCGCTGCGGCAGCTCGGACGGGTACTTGCGCACCAGGCGCTTGTACAGCACCTGGCCGGCGGCGAAGGTGGCGTTGGCCAGTTGCAGCAGCAGGAAGCCCTGGAGGAATTCGCCGGTGATCCCGTCGTAGCGGATGATCGCCGCGCCCAGCACCGCCACCAGCGCGGCGGCCAGGGCCCAGAAGTTGAAGCGGCGGTTGAGCAGGTCATCGAACAGGGCCACGTGGACCGGCGTCAGCACGGTGAACAGCAGCACCTCGGGCACCGTCAGCACGTTGAAGCTCAGGTAAAGGCAGACGTAGGTGATGCCGAACTGCAGCGCGCCGACCAGCATCACCCCGCCGACGAAACGCGGTTCGACGCCGCGCCAGCGGGTCAGCGGGAGAAACACCAGGCCAGCGAGAAGGACCCGGGTAAGCACGGCGAAGTAGCTGTCGACCTGGCCGGCGAGGTACTCGCCGATCAGGTTGAAGGAGAACGCCCAGAGGACGGTGACGAACAGTAGATAACGCATGGACCAGGCACCAGGATGGGGCGCCGACCATAACGTTTTTGCCGCCGCCAAGGAAGGCCGCGCGGGCCCGCGGCCACCCTCGCCGGCCCTGTATTACTTGCCGTGCGCGGTGGGCCAGCGGTATTCGAGCCAGTGCTCCATGCGCTGGCGCAACAAGCCGCTCTGCTCGGCGATGTGCAGCCACTGGTCGACGTAGCGCTTGAAGGCCTCGTCGCGCGGCAGCAGGTAGGCCTTCTCGGCGAAGTCGAAGGGTTGCTGCGGATGCACGGCGCAGAGTTCCGGGTGCAGACGCGACTGGAGGCGGGCCTCGATGGCGTCGGTCATCATCAGGTCGGCCTTGCCGTCGACGATCTGCTGGAAGATCGTCACGTTGTCCGGATGCACCAGGATCCGGGCCTTCTTCAGGTTCGCCCGGGCGAACTTCTCGTTGGTGCCGCCGGGGTTGACGATGGCCGTCACGCCCGGCTGGTCGATCTGCTCCAGGGTCTGGAAACGCGCTTCTTCGCTACAGAGGGTGATCGGCGTCTTGCCGTCGCGCAGGTAGGGAATCGAGAAATACGCCTGGCGCTGGCGCTCCAGGTTGATCGAGATGCCGCTCATGGCGATGTCGAAGCGGTCGTCGGCGAAATCGCGCATCAGGTTCGGCCAACTGGTCGGCACCACTACCAGCTTGGCCCCCAGGCTCTCGGCCAGGCGCTGCGCCATGTCCACATCGAAGCCAGCATAGCCGCCCTCCTCCGTGCGGTAGCTGAAGGGCTTGTAGTCGCCAGTGGTGGCGACGCGCAACACGCCGCTCTCGAGGATGCGGTCGAGGCGGCTCTCCTGCGCCTGGAGGCTGGCGCTGGCCAGCAGCGCAAGGCAGGCCAGGGCCTGGACGAGATGGCGGAATGACTTCGGCATGGCGACTCCTCGGGATGGCGGACCGCAGAGAGACTACGCAAGTCGGCAGCCGCGGCCAAATCCCGGAATGCAGGGGAACGCCCGATGACGCCGGGGCGCGGGCCGAGCATGCGGCAGGAGAAGCGGAAAAAAGTGCGCGAAACGGCTGACGACCTCACACCGCCATCGACAGCGGTACGCCCTGCAGCCATTCCGGGTGGTAGCGCAGCAGCATCTCCAGGCCGCGCTCCTGGTAGGCCGGGAAGCTGATCGCGACCAGCGTCTCGCCCTTGACCTTCTGCGGCGGGCCGAGGCGCTGGAGGATCACGCCGTTGCGAACGAAATAGCGCTCCATGGCCGTGGTGGTCACCGCCACCACCGAACTGGCGCCCAGGTACCAGGCGCATTGCAGGCTGGACCAGAATATCTTCATCGCCAGTTGCGGATCGTCCGCCGCGCTGGCGGCGTAGCGCGAAAGCTCCCATACCGACGGATCGCTGGGCGGGGTTTCGCTGCACAGGTAGGCGAAGACTTCCTTGAGCAGGTAGGCGTCGGTCGTCGGCAACAGGCGGGCGCAACCGCAGATACCCTGGCGGCCCATGGCGACGATGTAGCGGGTTTGCGGATGGTCGAACTGGTCGAACTCCTGGTCGCGGACCCTGGAGGTGGAGACCACGTCCCAGCCCAGCTTCTCGATGAAGACCTGATGCCGGTAGCGTCCCAGCTCGGCGATCATGGCGGCGGAAAGCCCTTCCAGCGATTCAGAGAGCAATTCGATCATGACCAAGTCCCCGTGTCGTGCCGGCCGAGAAAAAAAGGCGGCATCCCTACCCTGATACTCCTGGGCCCTCTCAGTCGGAGGACATACCAGCACACACATGAGGGGGAAGACTAAAGGAGGATGAACGGCAGGCAACCTGCCAGATCTGGTAGGGCGCGCCGGCCGGCGCGCCCTAAGCATCAGATGAGGCCCAGCGCCGCGGCGTAGGCGGCAGCCAGCGTCTTGTTCGGCGCGTCGAACTTCTTCTGGATGTTCTTGTGGTGGAAGTTCACCGTGCTCTCGGAAATGCTCAGGATGATGGCGATTTCCCCGGAGCTCTTGCCGTCGGCGGTCCATTGCAGGATCTCGCGTTCGCGATGGCTCAGGCAGACCGGGTTGGACATCAGCATCGGATGCTCCAGGTCGGTCAGCTTCTGGGTCAGCAACTCGATCATGCAACGCAGCCGCAGGCGTATTTCCTCGCGCTCGAAGCTGGAGATGTTCTGCTGGTCGCGCGCCACGGAAAGCACGCTGAGCAAATTGTTCGGCGCGCGGATCGGCAAGGTCGCGCCGACACAGAGGCCCCAATCGCGAGCCTCGTTCCAGAGCATCCGGCTCTGGTCGAACAGGCTGTCGCTCCAGACCACCATTTCCGAGGAGCGCAGGCCGTTGAGGATCGCCGGATCCACGGCCCCGTAGTTCTGCATCTGGTATCGCTCCAGCCAGGCCTTGGGATAGGTGCCATGGACCTCGGTCTTCGGCCGGGTGAAGGGAATCGTATGGCGCACACCATAGGCGTAGTAATCGAAGCCCAGGCGCCGCACTTCCTTTTCCAGGACGGCGAACACGCCCTGGCTGTCGTGGATCGGCTGCATCTCGCTACGCAAACCGTCCCACCACAGCAAAAAGCCTCCGTCATTCCTCATTGCAGTAAGCCCTGATCGATAAAATGCATCACAGCAGAATTGGCCCGGGGTATGACGCTGTCAAGCGCGCAGCCTTGCCGATACGGCAAAATCATGGCAACCCTATCTGTTATGCCAGCACCGTTCAGGACGCAGCCTTCAGCCATCGAGCATCCCCCTCCCTATGACAACGTTCGACCACCTGGGCCGCTTTACCGCAAGCGATACTGTGCGGTTGTGACAATTCCATGAAACGCCGACAGGCCGCCGCCATGGCCGGGTCCTCGAGCAAGCGCCACAGCGCCCCGCGCAACTCCTGCTCGCGCAACGGCACGCCCAGGCGCATCCCGCAGCCGAGCCGGACCAGCCGTTCAGCATTGTCGAACTGGTCGTGGGCACAGGGCAGCAGCACCTGCGGCACCCCCGCCGCCAAGGCCAGGCTCATGGCGCCGATACCGCCCGGATGGACCAGCCCGGCGCACGATGGCAGCAAGGCTCCCAGTGGCGCGTAGGCGCGCTGCAGCACGTGGTTCGGCAAGCCGCGCAGCGGTTCCTGGCCGGCGCTGGTGAGGAAGATCCCACGCGCGCCGAGGCGTTCCAGCGCGCGCAGGGCCATGGCGTAGAAGTCGCCCTGCAGGTGTTCGGTCGAGCCCTGGGTGAACACCAGCGGCCGGCTGCCCTGATCGAGAAAGCGTTGCAGTTCGTCGTCGAGCGGGGTTCCCGGGATACTGCCGTCGAACAGCGGGAAGCCGGTCATGTGCAGGGGTTGCGGCCAATCCTGCTGGGGTGGCGCGAACCAGGCCGGGAACAGGCAGACCACGCCCTGCGGCGAATGCATCCATTGGGTGAAGATGCGCTTCACCGGCGTTTCCAGGCCGACCTTGCGGCGCACCGCGTTGATCTCCGGCGCGCAGGTGCGATCCAGCTTGAAGCGCTCGATGCAGCGCCAGAGCAGCTTGCGCATCGCCAGCGGCATCTGCTCGGGCACGTTGAACTTGGGGTGTACCGGCGGCAGGTGCGCCGACAGCAAGGTCGATGGCGAGACCTGCGCGGACAGGTAGGGAATCCCGTACTTCTCGTGAGCGATGCGTGCGCCCAGCGCCCAGAGCGAGCCGACCACCACGATGTCGTCATGGCGCTGCGCCGAGACGTACTCGTAGACCGGCTCGATCATCCCGGCGATGGCTTGCCAGAGCACGCCGAAGGACGTCTTGGGGTCCCACAGGCGCGGATCGCCCATGGTCCGGCGGTAGGTCAGTTCGTCGCTCAGCGGGACGAACGCGATGCCGTGCTGCTCCACCGCGTCGCGAAACACCGGGATGGTGCAGAGGCTCACGCGGTGCCCGCGCAATTTCAGGGTCCGGGCCAGGCCGATGAAGGGAAATACGTCGCCGGCCGAGCCGATGGCGATGAGGATGGCGTGCATGGGGCTACTCCGTGCGTTATGCAACCGCAAAGCCCGGCCAGGCCGGGTCTTCGCAGGTCAAGGGTTCAGGCGTAGCCGATGGCCATCTCGTGGAATCCCGCCGCGCGTTCCGCCCGCTGCGGCTCCGGTTGCTTCAGCAGGTGCTCGAGCAGGGCGCGGTGCACGCGTACCGCGGCCAGCTTGGACTCCAGGTCGAGGAAATGCCCGGTGCCCTCCACCCGCGAGAAACTGCAGTGCGGCAGGTAGTCGCGGAACTGGCGGGCGTCCTCGGCGGTGGTGTATTCGTCCCAGCTGCCGTTGATGAAATGCACGTGGCTCTGGATCCGCTCCAGGCAAGCCAGGTAGCCCCGATCGTTGAGCGCCAGCACCTGGTCGATGTGAAAGCGCGCCTGCTCGTATTCGCCGGTGGCCAGCGAAGCCATGTGCTGATGGTTGCTGGCTTTCAGGCGCGGCGGCAGGTATTTGCCGACGGTCTCGTTGAGCAGATGGCCGATCGCCGACTTGTCGTCCAGCTCGATCAGCGCCTGCGCCCGCCCGACGTAGTCGAGCATCGCCTGGTTCAGTCCAGGGGCGAATGCCATCACCACCGAGCTGCGGATGCCGCGCGGATTGCGCGACAGCGCCAGCAGCGTGGAGATACCGCCCCAGGACGCGGAGACCAGGTGATTGACCTCGAAGCGCTCGATCAGCGCCAGGAGGATTTCCACCTCGTCGTCCTTGGTGATCAACCCGCGCTGCGGGTTGTGCTGACGCGACTGCCCGGCGAAGGGCAGGTCGAACAGCACCACGTTGAAATGTTCGGCCAGGCACTTGCAGGTCCGGGCGAACGAGGCGGTGGTCGCCATCGCGCCGTTGACCAGCATCACCGTGCTGCGCCCGGGATCCTGCCCAACGCGCTCGACATGTACCCGCAGGCCCTTGCAAACCGATACCAACAGACTTTCGCGCCGCATTTCACACCTCCCAAAAATTTTCGAACAGGCAAACAGCTATCGCTGCCACGGGTATCCCGGCATTACGTAGAGTTCGTTCTTATTGTTCGAACGGCAGACAAGTAACTCAGCGGCCATCCGCGCGGACCAGCCACGGCGGATGCGTACCCCTTCAGGCGAGGGGCTTGTGTGGGTCTTGCAGATCGGCCTGCGCAAACGATTGGCGTCCGTGTTCACGCGTAACCGATGAACACTTTTTAGCCAATTCGAAAGCTAACGGTAACTGCCAGATTTCACAGGACGGGCGGCCGCCTGCGCATAAGCCCCTGCCCGCCCGCGATAAGGCGTGCCAGAGCGGCCGGCGGGGAACAGCGAGGGGTTGGCGGAAAAGGCATGAAAAAACCGGGCGCCAGGCCCGGTTTCCGGTGTCGAAACGCTCTGGCGTCAGGCTTTTGGCAGGGTCACGCCGCGCTGGCCCTGGTATTTGCCGCCACGGTCCTTATAGGACACTTCGCAGGCCTCGTCGGATTGCAGGAAGAGCATCTGCGCCACGCCTTCATTGGCGTAGATCTTCGCCGGCAGGTTGGTGGTATTGGAGAACTCGAGGGTCACATGGCCTTCCCACTCCGGCTCCAGCGGGGTGACGTTGACGATGATGCCGCAACGCGCGTAGGTGCTCTTGCCCAGGCAGATGGTCAGGACGTCGCGCGGGATGCGGAAGTACTCGACGGTGCGCGCCAGGGCGAAGGAGTTCGGCGGGATGATGCAGACGTCGCTGTTGATGTCGACGAAGCTTTTCTCGTCGAAGTTCTTCGGATCGACCACCGCCGAATGGATGTTGGTGAACACCTTGAATTCGGCGGCGCAGCGCACGTCGTAGCCGTAGCTGGACACCCCGTAGGAAATCACCCGGCTGTCGTCCGCGCCGCGCACCTGGCGCTCGACGAACGGCTCGATCATGCCGTGCTCCTGAGCCATGCGGCGAATCCACTTGTCCGATTTGATGGTCATGGAGGGTGTCCTGTCGAAAGCTGCGAAAAATGATCGCGAATCTTACCGGGGCCGCCGCCCCAGGGCAAAGGCAGCCGTCGCCGACGGCTGCCCGAGCGCCTCAGTCGTCGCTGATGCTGATGTTCGGCAGGCCGACGCTGGCCCGCTCGCTGAGAACGATGCGCGCGCCGACATGGCGGGCGATTTCCTGGTAGAGCATCGCCAGTTGGCTTTCCGGGTCGGCGATCACCGTCGGCCGGCCGCTGTCGGCCTGGGTGCGGATGGCGATCGACAGCGGCATGGACGCCAGCAGCTCGACGCCGAACTGCGCCGCCAGCTTCTCGCCGCCGCCCTCGCCGAACAGGTGCTCGGCATGGCCGCAGTTGGAGCAGATGTGCACCGCCATGTTCTCCACCACGCCGAGCACCGGGATGTTCACCTTGCGGAACATCTCCACGCCCTTCTTCGCGTCGAGCAGCGCCAGGTCCTGCGGGGTGGTGACGATCACCGCGCCGGCCACCGGCACCTTCTGCGCCAGGGTCAGCTGGATGTCGCCGGTGCCCGGCGGCATGTCCACCACCAGGTAGTCGAGGTTGTCCCAGGCGGTCTGGGTGATCAGTTGGATCAGGGCACCGGAGACCATCGGCCCGCGCCAGACCACCGGCGTGCTGTCGTCGGTGAGGAAGGCCATCGACATCACCTGCACCCCGTGCGCCTCCAGGGGCTCGAACCACTTCTGCTCACGGACCTTCGGCCGGGTGCCTTCCGGCAGGCCGAACATGATGCCCTGGCTGGGTCCGTAGATGTCCGCGTCGAGGATGCCCACCCGCGCACCCTCGCGGGCCAAGGCCAGGGCCAGGTTGGCGGCGGTGGTGGACTTGCCGACGCCGCCCTTGCCGGAAGCCACCGCGACGATGTTCTTCACGTTGCCCATCACCTCGACCTGCGGCTGTGCCTTGTGCGGCTGGATCACGCAGTCGACCCGGACCTCGGCGCGAGCGACGCCGTCGAGCGCCTCCAGGGCCATTTGCAGGGTTTGCGCCAGGCCGTTTCTGAACAGCCCGGCGGCGTACCCCAGTTCCAGGCGCACCCGCACGCGGTCGCCCTGGATCTCCACCTCGCGCAGGCAGCCGGCGCTGACGGGGTCCTGGTTCAGATAGGGGTCCTGGTACTGGCGGAGGGTGGCTTCCACCGTTTGGCGAGTGATAGCGGACATGGGGGATTTCCTGAGGGTTAAGCGGGGAATCGATGCCGGTCATCCTACCCGAGTGGCGCGCGGATGAAAAAAAACCGCCGCTTCTTTATAGTGACCGATCCGTTTAGCTCTCAGCCGATAAGCCGAACCCATGTCCGAACCACGCAAGATCCTCGTTACCAGCGCCCTCCCCTACGCCAACGGTTCCATTCACCTGGGACACATGCTGGAGTACATCCAGACGGACATGTGGGTGCGCTTCCAGAAGATGCGTGGCAACCAGGCCGTCTACGTCTGCGCCGACGACGCCCACGGTTCGGCGATCATGCTCCGCGCCGAGCGCGAGGGCATCACCTCCGAGCAACTGATCGACGCCGTGCGCGCCGAGCACATGGGCGACTTCGCCGACTTCCTGGTGGACTTCGACAACTACCACTCGACCCACTCGGAAGAGAACCGCGAGCTGTCCAGCGCGATCTACCTGAAACTGCGCGACGCCGGGCACATCGACACCCGCCCGGTGACCCAGTACTTCGACCCGGAAAAGCAGATGTTCCTCGCCGACCGCTTCATCAAGGGCACCTGCCCGAAGTGCGGCACCGCCGACCAGTACGGCGACAACTGCGAGGCCTGCGGCGCGACCTACGCCCCGACCGAACTGAAGGACCCGAAATCGGCGATCTCCGGCGCCACCCCGGTGCTCAAGGAATCGCTGCACTACTTCTTCAAGCTGCCGGACTTCGAGGCCATGCTCAAGCAATGGACCCGCAGCGGCGCCCTTCAGGAGTCGGTGGCCAACAAGCTCGCCGAGTGGCTGGACAGCGGCCTCCAGCAGTGGGACATCTCGCGCGACGCGCCGTACTTCGGCTTCGAGATTCCCGACGCTCCCGGCAAGTACTTCTACGTCTGGCTGGACGCGCCGATCGGCTACATGGCCAGCTTCAAGAACCTCTGCGCGCGGCGTCCCGAGCTGGACTTCGACGCGTTCTGGGGCAAGGACTCCAGCGCCGAGCTGTACCACTTCATCGGCAAGGACATCGTCAACTTCCACGCGCTGTTCTGGCCGGCCATGCTCGAAGGCGCCGGCTACCGCAAGCCGACCGCGCTGAACGTGCACGGCTACCTGACCGTGAACGGCCAGAAGATGTCCAAGTCGCGCGGCACCTTCGTCAAGGCGCGCACCTACCTCGACCACCTGGAGCCGGAATACCTGCGCTACTACTACGCGTCCAAGCTCGGCCGCGGCGTCGAGGACCTCGACCTGAACCTCGAGGACTTCGTGCAGAAGGTCAACTCCGACCTGGTCGGCAAGGTCGTCAACATCGCCAGCCGCTGCGCCGGCTTCATCCACAAGGGCAACGCCGGCGTGCTGGTCGGCGCCGATCCGGCGCCGGAGCTGCTCGCCGCCTTCCGCGAGGCCGCCCCGGGCATCGCCGAGGCCTATGAGGCCCGCGACTTCAATCGCGCCATGCGCGAGATCATGGCCCTCGCCGACCGCGCCAACGCCTGGATCGCCGAACAGGCGCCCTGGGCGCTGGCCAAGCAGGAAGGCCAGCAGGACAAGGTCCAGGCCGTCTGCGGCCTGGGCATCAACCTGTTCCGCCAGTTGGTGATCTTCCTCAAGCCGGTGCTGCCGAAGCTGGCCGCCGCCGCCGAAGCCTTCCTCAACGTCGCCCCGCTGACCTGGGCCGACCACCAGACCCTGCTGGCCAACCACCAGTTGAACCCGTTCCAGCCCCTGATGACCCGTATCGAGCCCGCGAAAGTAGAAGCCATGATCGAAGCCTCCAAGGAAGACCTCGCCGCCGCATCCCAACCCGCCGGCAACGGCGAGCTGGTCAAGGAACCCATCGCCGCGGAGATCGACTTCGACGCTTTCGCCGCGGTCGACCTGCGCATCGCCCTGATCGAGAAGTGCGAATTCGTCGAAGGCGCCGACAAGCTGCTGCGCCTGTCGCTGGACATCGGCGACGCGAAGCGTAACGTGTTCTCCGGGATCAAGAGCGCATATCCCGACCCGAGTGCCCTGGAAGGCCGCCTGACGCTCTATGTGGCCAACCTGGCGCCGCGCAAGATGAAGTTCGGGGTGTCCGAGGGCATGGTCCTGGCCGCCGGCCCGGGTGGCGAGGAGATCTACCTGCTGAGTCCGGACAGCGGCGCCAAGCCGGGCCAGCGCGTCAAGTAACGCAGACCACGAAGCCACGGAGGGCTCGATAGAATGAACGCATGGAAGCTTGCCGCCGGCGTCCTGCTGGCGGCGCTCTACGGATGCTCCGCCGAACACGCCGAAAGCGTCTCCGGCAATGCCGGTTTCCAGGGCGAGACGGGCAAACCCGGCACCGCCCTCGCCTACGAACACCGCGTCGGCATCCGCCTTCCCGCCGCGCGTATCGACGCGCAACTCGCCGCCAGCCGCGACGCCTGCAACAGCGAGCGCTTCGGCCAGTGCGACGTGCTCGCCATCGAACAACGCGGCGGTATCGGCCATTACGCCGAACTCACCGTGCGCATCGTCCCGGACGGCGTGGAGAAGCTGGTCGCGGCCGCTGCCCAGGGCGGCACGCTGGAAAGCCGGCAGACCCGCGCCGAGGACCTGGCCCAGGCGGTCGCCGACACCCGCCAGCAACGCGAGCGCCTGCAACGCGAGTACCAGACCCTGCAGCAATACCAGGGGCGCAAGGACATGAGCGTCGGCGACCTGCTGGCCCTGGCCAAGGAAATCGCCGCGGTGGAAGCCCAACTGGCCGACAACGCCCAGGCCGGCGCCCAGCAGCAGCGGCGCATCGCTACCAACCTGCTGACCCTGAGCTTCAGCAGCGAGGCGCAGCCGGACAGCCGCCTCGGCCAGCTCGCCACGGCCGCCGGGCAACTGCTCGACGACCTTGTCGATGGCACCATCGCCGCGATGAAGTTCTTCGCCTACAGCCTGCCGTTCCTCGTCGTGCTGCTGCCGCTGGGCCTGTTGCTGCGCGGCCTGTGGCGCTGGCTGCGGCGGCCCGGCAAGAACGAGGCGCGCTGAGCCCAGGCATACGGGCGGACCGGGAGGGTCCGCTCTTTCGCCCAGGACCGCCTGACGGGCCTGGCAACTCACAAGGAGGAAGACCGATGACCGCCACCAGCGACCTGATCGAGTCACTGATTTCCTATAGCTGGGACGACTGGCAGGTGACCCGCCAGGAAGCCCGCCGGGTGATCGCCGCGATCCGCAACGACAACGTGCCCGATGCGACCATCGCCGCACTCGACAAGAGCGGCTCGCTGATCAAGCTGTTCCAGCGGGTGGGCCCGCCGGAACTGGCGCGCTCGCTGATCGCCAGCATCGCCGGGCGCACCACCATGCAGCGCTACCAGGCACGCAATGCCTTGATCCGCAGCCTGATCAACAATCCCCTGGGCACCCAGACCGACAACTGGATCTACTTCCCCACCATCACTTTCTTCGACATCTGCGCCGACCTCGCCGACGCCGCCGGTCGCCTGGGCTTCGCCGCGGCCGGCGCCACCGGGGTGGCCAGCCAGGCGATCCAGGGTCCGTTCAGCGGGGTCGGCGCCACCGGCGTCAATCCGACCGACCTGCCGTCCATTGCCTTCGGCGACCAGCTCAAGCTGCTCAACAAGGACCCGGCGACCGTCACCAAGTACAGCAACCCGCTCGGCGACCTGGGCGCCTACCTGAGCCAGCTGTCGCCGCAAGACAAGCTGAACCAGGCACAGACGCTGGTCGGCCAGCCGATCAGCACGCTGTTCCCCGACGCCTATCCGGGCAACCCGCCGTCGCGGGCCAAGGTCATGTCCGCGGCCGCGCGCAAGTACGACCTGACGCCGCAACTGATCGGCGCGATCATCCTCGCCGAGCAGCGTGACCAGACTCGCGACGAAGACGCCAAGGACTATCAGGCGGCAGTCAGCATCAAGAGCGCCAACACCTCCATCGGCCTCGGCCAGGTAGTGGTCTCCACCGCGATCAAGTACGAGCTGTTCACCGACCTGCTCGGCCAGCCGGTGCGCCGCGGCCTGTCGCGCAAGGCGGTCGCCACCCTGCTGGCTTCCGACGAATTCAACATCTTCGCCACCGCCCGTTACATCCGCTACGTCGCCAACCTCGCGTCGCAACAGGACCTGCGCAAGCTGCCGAAGACCCGCGGCGCATTTCCCTCCATCGATCTCCGCGCCTACGCCGGCAATCCGCGCAACTGGCCGCGGGACAATGTCCGCGCGCTGGCCTCGGAATACACCTCGCGGCCCTGGGACGACAACCTGTCGCCGGGCTGGCCGATGTTCGTCGACGATGCCTACGCCACCTTCCTCGACCCTGGAATGAGGTTCCCATGAAGACAGTCGCCCTGATTCTCGCCAGCCTCGCCCTGCTGGCCTGCACCGCGGAGTCCGGGGTGGACTTCGACAAGACCCTGACCCACCCGAACGGGCTGGTGGTGGAGCGCCCCGTCGGCTTCGACGCGCGGCGCAGCGCCGAGGGCTTCCGCTTCGACGAAGGCGGCAAGCTGCGCAACCCACGCCAACTGGAGGTCCAGCGCCGGGACGCGCCGCCCCCGACCGACCTGGCGAGCAGGCGCCTGGGCGACGGCGAGGCGCGCTACAAGGTAGAGGAAGACGACGGCGGCTCCGCAGGCAGCGAATACCGCCTGTGGGCAGCCAAGCCGGCGGGCGCGCGGTGGATCGTGGTCAGCGCCAGCGAGCAGAGCGAGGATGGCGAACCGACCTTCGCCCTGGCCTGGGCGCTGCTGGAGCGGGCCAGGTTGCAGTGAGCGCGACCCCGGGAGACGCAACGGCAGTCCGTCTCCCGGTCTTTCGTACGTGTTTGCGCTAGCCTTGCAGGGCAATCCCACCCGATAATAGGGGATTTCCCCCGACGGCCCCGGCCCTGCAACGAATGCTTCGCGTATGACTGAACTCGCCCTGATCCTGGTCAGCGCCATCCTGGTCAACAACTTTGTCCTGGTGCAGTTCCTCGGCCTGTGCCCGTTCATGGGCGTGTCGCGGAAGATCGAGACGGCCATCGGCCTGTCCCTCGCCACCACCTTCGTCCTGACCCTGGCGGCGATGTGCAGCCATATCCTGCAACGCTACGTGCTGCGCCCGCTGGACCTGGAGTACCTGCGCACCATCGGCTTTATCCTGGTGATCGCGGTGGTGGTGCAGTTCACCGAGATGCTGGTGAAGAAGACCAGCCCGCTGCTGTACCGGGTGCTCGGCATCTTCCTGCCGCTGATCACCACCAATTGCATCGTCCTCGGCGTCGCCCTGCTCAACGCCAACAAGGCTGAATACGGCTTCCTCCAGGCCACTACCCAGGGCTTCGGCGCCGGGCTGGGCTTTTCCCTGGTACTGGTGCTGTTCGCCGCCCTGCGCGAGCGCATCGCCATCGCCGACGTGCCGGCGCCGTTCCGCGGCGCGGCCATCGGCATGATCACCGCCGGCCTGATGTCGCTGGCGTTCATGGGCTTCAGCGGGTTGGTCCGGCCATGAACGGCGTGTTCCTGGCGATCGGCGCGCTGCTGCCGATCTGCCTGGCCGGCGGTGCGCTGCTCGGCTATGCGGCGGTGCGCTTCCGCGTCCAGGGCGATCCGGTCGCCGAGCAGGTCAACGCCCTGTTGCCGCAGACCCAGTGCGGCCAGTGTGGCTACCCCGGCTGCAAGCCCTACGCCGAGGCGATCGCCGCCGGCGACAAGATCAACAAGTGCCCGCCGGGCGGCGAAGCGACCATCCGCGCCCTCGCCGACCTGCTCGACCTGGAGCCCGAGCCGCTCGACGCCGCCGAGGAAACCCCGCCGCGGGTAGCCTACATCCGCGAGGCCGAATGCATCGGCTGCACCAAGTGCATCCAGGCCTGCCCGGTGGACGCCATCGTCGGCGCCGCACGGTTGATGCACACGGTGATCGCCGACGAATGCACCGGTTGCGACCTGTGCCTGGAGCCCTGTCCGGTGGACTGCATCGAGATGCGCGAGATACCGGACGACGTGCGCCACTGGAAGTGGCCCCAGCCGTCGCCGCGACTGATCGCCAGCGACCGGGAGCGAGCGGCATGAGCGCCCTGCACGCCTTCCCCGGCGGCCTCTGCCTGCCGGCCAACAAGGAGCGCTCCACCGCCCTGCCGATCCAGCAGGCGCCGCTGGCGCAGCGCTACATCGTGCCGCTCGGCCAGCACATCGGCGCGCCGGCGCGACCTTGCGTGGAAGTCGGCCAGGCCGTACTCAAGGGCCAGACCATCGCCCTCCCGGACGGCACCGTCAGCGCCGCGCTGCATGCCCCGACCTCGGGTACCGTGGTGGCGATCGGAGCACACCCCTATCCGCATGCCTCCGGTCTTCCCGCGCCGGCCATCGTCATCGCCAGCGACGGCCTGGAGCGCTGGACCGAGCTGCATCCCTGCCCGGACTTCCGCGCCGAAAGTCCGCTGGCGTTGCTCGAACGCATCCGCGCGGCCGGCATCGGCGGTCTCGGCGGCGCCGGCTTCCCCACCGCGGCCAAGCTCGCCGCGCGCCCGGCGGAAAAGATCCATACGCTGGTGGTGAACGGCGCCGAATGCGAGCCCTACATCAGCGCCGACGACCTGCTCATGCGCGAGCGCGCCACGCAGGTGCTGGGCGGCATCGATATCCTGGTGCAGATCCTGTGCCCCGAAGAGGTGCTGGTCGGCATCGAGGACGACAAACCGGAAGCCATCGCCGCCCTCGGCGCCGCCCTCGGTGAACGGCCCTATCGCATCGTCGCCCTGCCGACCCGCTATCCCTCGGGCGGCGAGCGCCAGCTGATCCAGTTGCTCACCGGCAGGGAAGTCCCGGCGGACGGCCTGCCGGCGGACATCGGCATCCTGTGCCAGAACGTCGGCACCCTGGCCGCCGTGCACGATGCCGTCGTCCTCGGTCGGCCGCTGATCTCGCGGATCACTACCCTCGCCGGCGGCGCCCTGGAGCGGCCGATGAACGTCGAGGCGCTGATCGGTACGCCGGTACACGAGTTGCTGGCGTTCGCCGGCCTCGCCGAGGGACGCCTGCAACGCGTGCTGATGGGCGGGCCGATGATGGGCTTCGCCCTGCCCGATCTCTCGGTGCCGCTGATCAAGACCTGCAACTGCCTGCTCGCCGGCGATGCCACGGAGCTGCCGGAACCAGTGCCGGCCATGCCCTGTATCCGCTGCGGCGACTGCGCCCGGGTCTGCCCCGTCAGCCTGCTGCCACAACAACTGCATTTCTTCGCCCTGGGCGACGAGCACGAGCAATTGCTCGCCCACAACCTGTTCGATTGCATCGAATGCGGCGCCTGCGCCTACGTCTGCCCGTCGAGCATTCCCCTGGTGCAGTACTACCGCGCGTCCAAGGCGGAGATCCGCGAGCAGCGGCAGAAGCTGCTGAAGGCCGAACAGTCCCGTGAGCGTTTCGAGCAACGCCAGGCTCGCCTGCGCCGCGACGAGGAGCGCCGGGCCGCAGAACGCGCCCAACGCGCGGAGAAGGCCGCGCTGGTGCGCGCCGCCCAGGCCGAGCGCGAGGAAGCCGCCCCCGCCACGGCGGTCGACCCGGTGCAGGCGGCGATCGAGCGGGCCAGGGCGCGCAAGCAGGCCGGTAGCGGCAGCGAACGACTGAAACGGCTGAAGATCGAAGCGAGCATGGCGCGGGTGGCCCTGAAGAAGGCCGAGAAACAGTTGCTCAGCCACGACACCCCGGAACAGCATGGCCTGGTCGCGGAACTGCGCGCCGCCGCCGAGGCCGCCGACAAGGCCCTGGCCGATGCCGAAGCCAGCCTGCCGCGCGACCTACCCAGCGCACCGCCTGCCGCGCTCGACGACGAAGCCGAACTGAAGAAGGCCAAGGCCCAGGCCGCCATGGCCCGCGCCCAGCTCAAGCGCTCGGAAAAGGCCTTCGGCGAAGCGCCCGGCGCCGAGCAGCGGGCGACCCTCGACGAACTGCGCGCCGAGGTCGAGCGTTGCGAAGCCACCCTGGCCCGCCTCGAGCGTCACGCGCCGAAGCCCGCGGCGCCCGGCGACGACGGCCAGGCGGCGCTGAAGCGGGCGAAGATCGCCCTGGTCGGCAAGCGCGCGGCCTTGAAGAAGGCCGAGCAGGCCGGGGTGATGGACAGCGAGCTGGAACGCCTGCGCGGCGAGCTGCAAGCCGCCGAGCGCGACCTGCATGCCGCCGAGGACGCCTGCGGCAAGCCGGCGCCGGAGCTGGTGCGGATCGACAAGCGCCCGGTCGACCCACGCACCCGCGAGCTGAAGACCGAGCTGGCCTACGCCCGCGCCGCCCTGAAGAAGCTCGAACGCCTGGCGAACGCCGACCCCGCCGCACTCGCCGCCGCCCGCGCGCGCCTGAGCGCCGCCGAGCGCGCCCTGACCGAACACGGCACGGAGTGACCATGGCCCTGCCCCGCCCCACCTCGCCCCACGCCCGCGGCCCCAACCGTACCCCGGCGATCATGCGCCTGGTGCTCGGCGCCTGCGTCCCCGGCCTGCTGACGCTGACCTGGCTGTACGGCCCGGGCACCCTGCTCAACCTGGCCTGGGCCAGCCTCGTCGCGCTGGCCTGCGAGGCCGCCATGCTGGCCCTGCGCAAACGTCCGCCGGGGGTGTTCCTCAAGGACGGCAGCGCGCTGGTCACCGCCCTGTTGCTGGCCGTCGCCCTGCCGCCCTACGCCCCCTGGTGGCTGACCCTGGTGGCGACCTTCTTCGCCCTGGTGTTCGGCAAGCACCTGTACGGCGGCCTCGGACAGAACCCGTTCAACCCGGCGATGCTCGGCTACGTCGTGGCGCTGGTCTCGTTTCCCCTGGAAATGACCCGCTGGCCCTCGCCGGACAGCGCCCTCGGCCTGCCCGACAGCCTCCGCGAATTCCTCGGCCTCGCTACCCGGCCGGACGCCTGGGCCCACGCCACCGCCCTCGACGTGCTGAAGACCGACCGCAGCCTGACCGTCGACGAGCTGTTCGCCGGCAACCCGGCCTTCGGCCATCTCGGCGGCGCCGGCAGCGAGTGGGTCAACCTGGCGTTCCTCCTCGGCGGCCTGTTCCTGCTCTGGCGCCGGCTGTTCAGCTGGCACGCGCCGCTGGGCATGCTCGCCGGCCTGTTCGCCATGAGCCTGCTGTTCTGGAATGGTTCCGGCTCCGATTCCCATGGCTCGCCACTGTTCCATCTGTTCAGCGGGGCGACCATGCTCGGCGCCTTCTTCATCGTCACCGACCCGGTGTCCGGCGCCACCAGCAATCGCGGGCGGCTGGTCTTCGGCCTCGGCGTCGGCGTCCTCACCTACGTCATCCGCGCCTGGGGCGGCTATCCCGATGGCGTGGCGTTCGCCGTGCTGCTGATGAACCTGGCGGCGCCGACCATCGACTACTACACCCGGCCGCGCACCTACGGCCATCGCAAGGCCGAGCGCGGCTTCAAGGCAGGCGACTGATGGACGCCGCGACTCGCCGTTCGATGCTGCGCAATGCCCTCCTGCTCGGGCTCTTCGCCCTGGTCGGGGTGGGCCTGGTGGCCCTGGTGCAGCAATTCACCGAAGCGCGCATCGCCGAAGCCCAGCGCGAGGCGCGCGGCCGCGCCCTGCTGGAACTGCTGCCGCCGGGCAGCTACGACAACCATCCGCTGGACAGCCAGGTGCCAACCTTCGCGCCGAAGCTGCTCGGCCTGGATGCGCCGCGTCCGGCCTATGTCGCCCGCCTGCACGGCCAGGCCAGCGCAGTGATCCTCCAGGCCAGCGCGCCGGATGGCTACAGCGGCGCCATCCAGCTACTGGTCGGGGTCACCGCCCAGGGCCGGCTGCTCGGCGTACGGGTCGTCGCGCACAAGGAAACCCCCGGCCTCGGCGACCGCATCGAACTGGCCAAGAGTCCCTGGGTGCACGGTTTCGACGGCAAGAGCCTGGGCGATCCGGCGGACGCCGGCTGGGCGGTGAAGAAGGACGGCGGTACGTTCGACCAGTTCGCCGGCGCCACCGTCACCCCGCGCGCCGTGGTCCGCGCCGTGCACAAGGCGCTGCGCTACTTCGACGCCAACCGCGAACGCCTGCTCGCCCCCGAAGAGGCTGCCGGACATGAGTGAACAAGATTTCCGCGAGATCGCCCGCAACGGCCTGTGGCGCAACAACCCGGGTCTGGTCCAGTTGCTCGGCCTGTGCCCGCTGCTGGGCACCAGCAACTCGACGGTCAACGCCCTCGGCCTGGGCCTGGCCACCATGCTCGTGCTGGCCTGCTCCAATGCCGCGGTATCGTTGGTGCGCGGCGCGGTGAGCGAGGCGATCCGGCTGCCGGCGTTCGTCATGATCATCGCCGCGCTGACCACCTGCATCGAACTGCTGATGCAGGCCTGGACCTACGAGCTGTACCAGGTCCTCGGCATCTTCATCCCGCTGATCACCACCAACTGCGTGATCCTCGGCCGCGCCGAGGCCTTCGCGGCGAAGAACGGCGTGCTGCGCGCCAGCTTCGACGGACTGCTGATGGGCCTCGGCTTCGCCCTGGTCCTGCTGGTCCTCGGCGGCCTGCGCGAGCTGCTCGGCCAGGGTACCCTGCTGGCCGACATGCACTTGCTGTTCGGCCCGGCGGCGGCGGACTGGAAGATCCAGCCGTTCCCGCAGTACCAGGGCTTCCTGCTGGCGATCCTGCCGCCGGGCGCGTTCATCATGCTCGGCCTGCTGATCGCCCTGAAGAACCGTATCGATGAAAGCCTGGCGGAACGCGCCAAGGTGCAGGCGGGCGACGTACCCGCCACCCAGCGCCAGCGCGTCCGCGTCACCGGAGTGATTGAATGAATGCCGCCAAGCGCGCGGAGATCTTCCGCCGACTGCACGAAGACAACCCCGAGCCAAGGACCGAACTGGCCTACACCACCCCCTTCGAACTGCTCATCGCGGTGATCCTCTCCGCCCAGGCCACCGACGTCGGGGTGAACAAGGCCACCGCCCGCCTCTATCCGGTGGCCAACACCCCCGAGGCGATCCACGCCCTCGGCGTCGAGGGGCTGTCGGAGTACATCAAGACCATCGGCCTCTACAACAGCAAGGCGAAGAACGTCATCGAAACCTGCCGCATCCTCATCGAAAAGCACGGCGGCCAGGTTCCCGACAACCGCGAGGACCTCGAAGCCCTGCCCGGGGTTGGCCGCAAGACCGCCAACGTGGTGCTCAATACCGCCTTCCGGCAACTGGCCATGGCGGTGGACACGCATATCTTCCGCGTCGCCAACCGCACCGGCATAGCACCGGGAAAGAACGTTCTGGAAGTGGAGAAGAAACTGCTGAAGTTCGTGCCGCGCGAGTACCTGCTCGATGCCCACCACTGGCTGATCCTGCATGGCCGCTACGTCTGCAAGGCGCGCAAGCCGCAATGCGGAAGCTGTCGGATCGAGGACCTGTGCGAATACAAGCACAAGACTTCAGACGATTGATCAACTATTCGAAATCCTATCTTTACGATTGAAAAAATCTTTTTTACCAGCCACGGCTTTGTCGCTATAAGGTGCGCCATTACCACCCCATAAGTTGGAGTGAATGTCATGGCAAAAGCCAAAGAAGAACTCGAGATCGACGACGAAGCCGGCGTTGAAGAGGATGACGGCGAGGAAACCAGCGTCGAGGTGGCCAAGACCAACCTGACCAAGCGTCGCATCATCGACAACCTGCTGGAAGAACGCCGCCTGCAGCGCCAGTTGTCGGACTACGACTTCGACTTGTGAGCAGCGACGTCCACACCGCAAGCAAGCCCCGCAATTGGCGGGGCTTCGTTTTTCCGGCGGCCATGAAAAGCCCGCCGAAGCGGGCCTGAACACCGGTGCGATCGAGCCGAGACCGCCATGCCCAGCCGGCACGCGCCGGGCGGCGGCCACGGCAACCGCTATCCGACGGTCGCCGTCCCGGCCGTCCCGGATAACGCCCTCAGGGTCGCAGTTCGAACAGCGCCGGCAGCGGCGGCCACTCCGAAGGCACCTTGCGGAAGCGACTGAAGCCGGCGGCCTCGGCCATCTGCCGCGCGCGGTCCTCGCCCATGAAGGCGCCGAGACCCTCGCCGCCGTGGGACAGCGAACAGGTCATGCAATACAGCGTGCTCTGCGGGTACATCACGCGACCGAACAGGTTCATGTTCTCGTGCAGTTCCTGCGACAGGTTGAGTTCCACCATCAGGTAGGTCCCATCGTCGGCGGTCGACTCGCGCAGGTCCTTCATCATCTGCTGCGGGTCGGTCGCGTCGTGGATGACCACGAAGGTCGTGACGAAGTCGAACTTCTTGCCCGCCAGCGCATCGGAATCGCTGACCTCGAAGCGCACCCGGTCGCCGACCCCCGCAGCCTCGGCGTTCGCCCGCGCGCGTTCGATGGACGGCGCGTGGAAGTCACAGCCATAGACCTGGGCTTCGGGGAACGCCTTGGCCATCATGATCGCGGCCAGCCCGCTGCCGCAGCCGAAATCGAGCACGCTGCCACCCGCCTGGAGCTTTTCCTTGACGCCATCCAGCGAAGGAATCCAGTGCTGCACGAGGAAGTGCTTGTACCAGGGCATGGTCATGCGCTCCATGCCTTCCCAGGTTTCCAGCGGGAAGGATTCCTCGGGGCAACCGCCGCCGCAGCGGAAGGCCTCGATGATCTTCGGCGCCATGCTCACGAAGGGCACGCTCAACTGGATGATCCCGCCGGCGAAATAAGGCGAGTCCTCGTCGGCGAGCACCGGGACGAACTCGGCCGGCAACCGATAGCTCCTGCTCTGCGGATCGTAGGCCAGGTAGTTGCCGGTGACCATGCTGCCCAGCCATTCGCGCAGGTAGCGGGTGGTGTAGCCGGTCTGCTGTGCCAGCTCCTCCAGGGTCACCCATTGGCCATGGGCGAGCGCCTTGAACAGCCCCAGGCGGTCGCCGATGTAGAGCATCGCGCCGCGCAGGGTATTGCCGTAGTCCTCCATGATCCGCGCTGAAAACTGCTTGACCTTCGCGGTTTCGATCTCGTTAGCCTTTGTCATTCTTGTTCTCCGTTGATGTGCAGTACCGCCGCCTCTGGCGGCGGGTGATTCAGTGGTGGCTGGCGACCTTGTCCAGCACCTTGTCGACGATGGTCCCGGCCATGCCGAGATGGGTCCGCGGCTCGAACAGCCTGGCCAGGGTTTCCTTCGGCATGACGGCGCCCACCCGCGGATCCGACTCGAGCGCCTGGCGCATCGGAATCCGCTTGCGCTGGCAGGCCTGGGTGATCTCGAAGATGATTTCGTAAGCGCTGCTCTTGCCCAGTTGCTTGGCCATCTCGAAGACGAACGCCTCGGTACAGATCGCATCGCTGTATGCATTCGCCGTCCGCGCCATGGTCTCGTCGTGGACCGTGAGCCCGTCGATGGTGTCGGTCAGCAGCGACAGCGCCATCAGCGCATAGTGGGAAACGTCCGCCACCGCACACCATTCCAGGCGCGTGCCGCGGTAGTCCCGCTCGTGCTCGAGGATCATGGCGTCCAACGCGAGCAGGACCTGGGCCTTGGCCAGCCGGGCCAGCACCACGACCTGCTCGCAGCCTTCCGGATTGCGCTTGTGGGGCATGGTGCTGCTACCGATCTGCTGCTGCGTCCAGCCCACCTCCAGCTCGCCGATCTCCCAGCGGTTCAGGGTGCGGATCTCGTCGGCGATCCGCGCCAGGGACGCGGTGACCATGGCCAGGGTGCTGACGAACTCGGTAACCCGGTCGCGGGACACGTGCCAACCCGCCAGCGGCACGTCCAGCGACAGCCGCCGCGCGAAGCTTTCGAGCAGGAGCATGGCCTCGTCGCCGAAGGCGGCCATCGTGCCCACGCCGCCGAACAGTTGCACCACCAGGATCCGCTTGCGCGCCTCGCCCAGGCGTTCGCGGTGACGCAGCAACTCGTCGATCCAGCCGGCCACCTTCAGCCCGAAGGTGGTTGGCAACGCCGGGATCGAGTGGGTCCTGGCGACCATCAGCGCATTGCGGGTCCCGCTCGCCAGCACCGAGAGCCGGTCCAGGAGGATGTCCAGCGCCCGCTCCGTTTCATCCAGCACATCGCGCATTTCCAGGGACTGCGCGGTGTCCTGGATATCCTGCGTGGTCGCGCCGAAATGCACGTACTCGCGCGCGCTGGGGCTGCAGTTCCGTTGCAGCGCACCCAGCAGGGGCATCAGCGAGTGCCCGGTGCTGGCCACGCCGTCGGCGATCTGCTGCAGGTCGACGGCCGAAAGCCTGGCGGCCTTCGCGATCTCCAGCGCGGCCTCGGGCGGGATGACGCCGACATCGGCCTGCGCCAGCGCCAGCGCCGCCTCCACGTCGAGCCAGCGTTGCAGGCGGCAGTGGCTACAGAAGATCCGTCGGCTCACCGGACCGGCGTAGCCGCCGCCATGGGTTTTAGAGTCAACGATGTGACTGTGTTCGTGCTTGCAGGACGACTCGGCCGGTGCGCCGCCGAAGCTCTGCGGATGCGCGGTGCACGAGGAACGGGCAAGCATTTCCAGCGATTCAGCATCCATCACCTATCCTCCATCACGTACTGGGACTGACCGGGATTTCCTTGGGAAGAGGCGGCGCCTTCGGGCCTGTCGCCCGACGCGCCGGTTCGTGGTTTGCCGGCGACCAGGTCGACCATCTCCGCGGCGAGGCCGACGTAGCCGACGGGGTCGAGCAGTTCTTCGAGCGCCTCGGCGCTGAAACAGCCGCGCAACCTTGGCTGCCCGAGCAGCGCCTCGCGGAACGGAACGCCCTGCCGCTGGGAGGCCTGGGTTATCTCATGGAGCAGTTCGTGGGCGGTCTGCTTGCCGAACTGCCCCGCCAGCGCGAGCATGACCCGCTCCGACAGGATCAGCCCACCCAGCAGGTCGAGGTTGGCGCGCATGCGTTCCTCGCGCACCTCGAGCCCCTCGGCCAGCACCGCCTCCATGCGGGTCAGCAAGGCGCCGGCGTAGACGAACAGCTCCGGCAACGCCGCCCACTCGATGCGCCAGGCGGTGCCGTCGCGCTCGTGCAACTGGAACGCGGCATCGGTGAGCGCCACCATCTGTGCCCGCACCAGCCGCGACAGCGCGCTGACCAGGTCGACCGACGACGGGTTCCGCTTGTGCGGCATGGTGCTGCTGCCCACCTGTCCCGGCCGGCTGCCCTCGCGTACCTCGTCGATTTCGCTGCGCTGCAGGTGGTAGATCTCGTTCGCCACCCGGCCCAGCGTCACCGACACCTGGACCAGCAACCCGGCAACCTCCAGCACCCGGTCCCGGGCGCTGTGCCAACTGGTCGACGGCGCGCCGAGGCCAAGCCTGGCCAGGGTTCGCCGCTGTAGCTCGAAGCCCTGGGCGCCGAACGACGCCAGGGTTCCCACGGCACCGGTCAGATTGCCGACCAGGACGCGTTCGCGCGCCTCGTCGAAGCGCGCCAGGTGACGGTCGATTTCATCCACCCAGACGGCGACCTTGTAGCCGAAGGTCGTGGGCAGCGCCTGCTGCCCGTGGGTGCGTGCAACCATCGGCGTGTGCTGGTGGCGCAGGGCGAGCGCCAGCAGATGGCCACGGATCGAATGCAGGAGCCCGAGCGTATGGCCCCAGGCTTCCTTGACCTGCAGCATCAGCCCGGTGTCGAGGATGTCCTGGGTGGTCACGCCATAGTGCACGTACTCCCCCCAGCTACCCTCGCACAACCTCGCCAGGGCGCGGATGGTAGGCACCAGCAGGTGCCCTGTCTCCAGGCTTTCGCGGCCCAGTTGGGTGAGGTCGAAGCGCTCCACCTGGGCGGCGCGGTCGATCTCCCGCGCCGCCTCGTGGGGGATGATGCCCATCTCGGCCTGGGTCGCCGCCAAGGCTCGCTCGACATCCAGCCACCTCCGCACCTGGTTGGTATCGGAAAAGATCGCGGCGAATGCCGGGGACGAGTAGGCGCCCCCGTGTATACGGGATTCCGTAATGTGACTTGGCATTTTCGAGTGCTCGCTTTGTCCCGGTGGAAGTCACTTGACGCTCTGCATCTCTTCCCAGATCGCGTCGTAATAGGCCCTTTCCACACGGAAGTGCTGCGATAGCGAGGTCAGGAACGCATTCTGGAACTGCACGTCCGGAATCCGCCGCGCGATGAGTTGCCATTCGCGCTTGGCCCGCGGCGGTACGAGGCTGATGTGGACCTTGTAGTACTCCGCCTGGTCCTCGCTCAGGCCGGCCTGGAGCAGGGCCCGATAGAGCTTTTCGTGGTTCCCCGGCACGACCAGTTCGGTGATGTAGAACACCGCCAGCCCCCAACCGACCTCGGCATGCCGGAAGGCACGGGCGCGATTGTTCAGGTAGGCGATTTCCTCGGGCATCGTCGACACGGCCTGGAAGTCCGCCTCCAGGCCGATGGCCTCGAGCAGCTTGGCCAGCAGGCGCGGATGCGAACCCTTTTCGTCTTCCTCGCCCAACTCGCCATAGAGGTAACGCGCGAGCGCCGCGGCCTCGTCCACATCGGTCAGGTTGACCAACAGGTCGGCCGCATCGCGGTACAGGCGGAAGGTGCGGAACCACTGGTGACGGAGGAACACCTGGAGCTGCGCGCGGGAGGCCGAGCCGGAGAACACGTACTGCGACATCGGGTGCCGCTCGCGGGACTGCGCGGCGATTTCCTGTTCGAGACGCTTCTGGAAATCCTCCTCGGACAGCGCCCTGGAAAGATCGGCGGCGGGCATGAAACGCTCTTCGACGCGATAGATCGCCCGGGCCAGCCAGCGCCGGGTCTGGGCGGTCGCCACGTCGTCGCTCAACGAAAGGACGTAGAGCAACTGCTGGTACGCGGCATAGGCCTGGCGGTCGCCCTTGAGCCCTGCCTCGGCCAGCGCGGCCAGCTTGCTCGCGGCGCTATCGATCTGGCGGGAAGTAGCGTGGACGGCCAGCGCATCGGCAACGATGCGTGCTTCTTCGATGGGCAGGTTCTGCAACTGCGGCAGGGAAAAATTGCGGGTATTCATCCTGTACTCCTTGTTCTTGTTCTGGATAGGCATCAGGCCATGGCCAGGGAATTCGCCTGCATCTGCTCCCAGAGCAGGTCGAAGTAGGCCCGGTTGATTTCGAAGTGGCGCGCCAGCGACTGCATGAACTGGCGCTGGAAGTCTTCGCTCGGCGCGAACTTGGCGATCAGCGCCCACATCTCCTCGGTATCGATCTCGTCCTGGGTGCCGTGCAGGCGATGGAACTCGCTGGGTTGCTCGGGCACGCCCAGGCGCTGCAGGAGTTCGTAGATGCGCCGGTGGTTGACGCAGCTCACCGACTCGACCGCGTACAGGAGCGCAAGGCCCCAGGCGACATCGGTGTGCCGCACGCAACGGATACGGTTGTTGAGGTAGGCCTTCTCCAGCGGATGCAGCGCCGGGAAATCGATGCGCAGCGGTATGTCGAAGTAGGTCATCAGGTGGGACAGCAACGCGGGGTGCGAGCGCTCCGGCGTCTCCGCCCCGGCCTCGCCGTAGAGGTTGCGGTAGAACACCGAGGCGTCCTCGATGTTTTCGAAGCGGAAGGCCAGCTCCGCCAGGAGGCTGTAGAAGTTGTAGGAACGGACCCAATGGTGTTCCAGGAAGAAGCGCACGTCCTCGACCGGCGGCGTGCCCTGGAACAGGTGGACCGACATGGGATGGCGCACCCGGCTGCGCGCCTCGATCTCGGCGTCGACCTTCTTGCGGAACTCCTCCACCGGGACGGCGCTGAAACCGGCCGGCTCGGGAGCGAAACGATCCTCGACCAGGTAGACCTGGCTCGCCATCCAGCGGCGGGTCGGCTCCGTATGCGGATCGCTGCCTACGTGCAGTTCCAGGAGCAACGCCTGGTACTGCGCGTAAGCCGAAGCATCGCCGCCCAGGCCTTTGGCCGTGACCGCGAGAATCGCCTCGAGCGCGAGCGTGATCTGGTCCAGGGAGGCACCGGGTTTCAAGGCTTCAGCCAGGAGAGCCGATGCATTTCGGGCAGGTTCCGACATTGTCCGCTGGGAACGGATATTCATATCGGAGGAAGAACTGCAGCATTGCTGTAACGGATTTGAAGTCATTTGGATCACCCTTGTTTTTGTTGTTGTGCGGGGCGACCGTAAAGCTTGCCACGGTGGCAAGGTCAAGCAATGCAGCGGCCTTCTCGGCGGACAACGGAGTTCGCCGAAAGGTGCTCTTCGATAACACTGGATGCGCTGCGAAAAACCCCGAGCTAAAGGCCTGCGAATCCATCGGAGAATAACCTTTAGGGTTTCCTGTCAGCGCCTCTTTCCGTTCACATAACTGTCACCTCGCGGCCGACTGAAATATTGATTTACAAATTCCAAAGCGTTCTTTCCACAATAGCCAAGCGCCATTGATGGCATATGGCGCGCAGACTTCAATGAAAATCATTTTCCTATTGCCGGCACTGGGCGAAACGCTACTATCCGACCCTACGCCTGCGTCATGCCCATGCACTCAACGGCCCTCCGGATAACCGGCCTCGCTCAACGCCTCGAGGAATGCGTGCTTGTCCAGAGTGCTCTCGACCCTAGCCTCGCGCCGAGGGGGATCGGTCTCTACGCGCGCCTGGGGATCGACGCCGTGCAGGATACGGGTGACAGTCTTGGCACAACCGCCGCAGGTCATGTTCGGAATATGGAAAGAAAACATCGCAACCTCCTGGTTTGTTGACTCCTGCGAACCATGAGTCCTGCCATCGTGACAAGGTCAACTCATAAATCTCTCAGGTAAACCAAACTTTCAAAAATTCATATGAATAGTTCCAGAGGTTATTCCGCAAACTTCAAACAACGGGCAAAGCCAAGAACGAACATATAGAACAACTCCGCCAGGCAATCGAGACACCGCATCAGCCAGCTCCACTCACCACTGAAGAACCTCTCGACGATATGTATTCGACGTCTCCGTGCGGCGCGAGCGCAGAGGCACAGGAGTGACTTCGTTCAATAAGAAACGGCGGGCAGCCGGAACGTACCTGAAGAACAATGAGAAAGTAATACTTCCCCACTCTTCTGAACATTGAAGTCCCGAGCAGATACTTTCCATCTGCCCTCTTCACTCATCCATCTGAATGAACTACCGAAAAAGAGTTCGGAACCGACTTATCGATAAGGCGGACAGGGACGAGCGATCCGCGCCAGGCAATCCGTACTCCCGGGGTTCGCCAAATAACCGGAGGACGCGCCGCACGGCCCTCGACCTAGGCAGTCGAGCGAAGGCCGGCGGCCGGAAACCGCCGGCGGCTGATCAGGAGCGACTGTCGCGCTGCCGTGCCACGCCTGGAGAGGTATCGTCGGTAGCCACGCCACAGCGCAGGCTTCCCAGCCACCACCCAGCGCCTTGTAGATACCCACGACGGCAAGGCGCTGCTCGGTGCGCGCGATGCTCAATGCGCGCCGGCTGAGGTAGTCCGAGCGTTCCGCCTCGAGCACGTCCAGGTACTCGCCGTCCCCCTGGACGAAGCGTTCCCGGGCCAGGCGCGCCGCCTCGCGATTGGCCGTCGCCTCGAGCAGGCGCAGGCGGAGCCTGTCAGCGGCAGCGCCATAGCCGTTGAAGGCATCATCGGTCTCCTGCAGGGCGCGCAGCACCGTCCGGTCGTAGAGGATCAATGCCTCCTGCGCACGGGCCTCGCTGGCGGCGATCCGCGCCCGCACGCGACCGCGGTCGAGTAACGCCCAGCGAATCACCGGGTTCAGGACGTTGAAGGACGTACCACTCTCGTCCAAAGCATCGAGATTGCCGGCGACCAGGCCGATCGAGCCGCGTACCTCGACCTGCGGATACAGCCCCGCGGTCTCGACGCCGATACGTGCGGTCGCGGCCGCCAGGTTGCGTTCGGCCGCGGCGATGTCGGCGCGACGCGCCAGCAGTCCCGCCGGATCGCCGACCCCGAGGGTGCGGAGCGTCAGCCTTTCCCCGGAGGCACGGGCGACCGGCGGGCTGAAGGCCTGCGGGGCTTCCGCGAGGAGAACGGCCAGCGCATTGCGGGTGGCGGCGCGGCGCCGTTCGAGGTCGGGCACGGCCGCCTCGACGTTGTGCAATAACGCTTCGGCGCGCAACCGGTCGAACTCGTGGGCGGAGCCGGCGCTGACCAGGCGCTCGACCATCTCCAGGCTGTCGCGCTGGTTGCCGGCGATGTCATGGACCACCGCAAGTTCGGCCTCGATGCCCTGTAGCTGGAACCAGGTCATGGCAACCGTAGCCGCGACGCTCGCCTGCACGTTGCGCAGCAGGGCCTCGCGCGAACCCGCCTGCGCCTCGGCGGCCTCCACCGAGCGCCGCACCCGGCCGAACAGGTCGATTTCCCAGGAAGCATCCAGCGCGCCGCGATAGGTCTCGATGTCGCGCTGCTGGCCGGCCGGTGTTTCCACCTCGCCGCGCCGCCGGGCCTGGTAATCGAACGCCGGCCCGCCGCGCGGCAGGAACTCCTCGCGGTTCTCGCGTAGCAGCGCCTTCGCTTCGTCCAGGCGCGCGCCGGCAAGGGCGATGTCGAGGTTCGCCGCGAGCGCCCGCTGGATCAGAGACTCCAGGGCTGGCTCGTCGAACCCGCGCCACCACTCGATCTCCACGCCACTGCCATCGATAGCCGCCGGCATCGCGCCGAAGCTGGCCGGTGCGGACGCGCTCGGCGGCGCATAGTCGGGCCCCACCGCGGCACAGCCGCCCAGCAGGATCAGCGCGCTCAACGAAGACCGCAGGTATCGCTTCATGGACGGCCTCCCTCCAGATGCGCCAGGCTGCCGCCGGCGCGTCGCTCCAGGCGCGCCGCCAGTGCCCGTACCAGTACGTAGAACACTGGCGTGAGGAACAGGCCGAACAGCGTTACCCCGAGCATCCCGGCGAATACCGCGACGCCCATGGCCTGGCGCATTTCCGCTCCGGCGCCGCTGGCCATGACCAACGGCACCACGCCGGCGATGAACGCCAGCGAGGTCATCAGGATCGGCCGCAGGCGCAGGCGGCAAGCCTCGACCACCGCCTCCAGCGCACGGGCGCCCTCGGCCTCCAGCGTGCGGGCGAACTCGACGATCAGGATCGCGTTCTTCGCCGCCAGGCCGACCAGCACCACCAGCCCGATCTGGACGAACACGTTGTTGTCGCCGCCCACCAGCCACACCCCGGCGATCGCGCTGAGCAGGCACATCGGCACGATCAGCAGGACCGCCAGCGGCAACAGCCAGCTGTTGTACTGCGCGGCGAGGATCAGGTAGGCCAGCAGCACGCACAGCGGGAAGATGAACAGCGCGCTGTTACCGGCCAGCTTCTGCTGGTAGGTCAGGTCGGTCCATTCGAAGGTCATGCCCTCGGGCAGCACTTCGCCGGCCAGGCGCTCCATCAACGCCACCGCCTGTCCCGAACTGACGCCGGGAAGCGCGCCGCCGCTGATATCGGCCGACGGATAGCCGTTGTAGTGGATCACCCGGTCGGGACCGGAGCTGGGCGTCACGGTGACGAACGAGGACAGCGGCAACATCGCCCCGGCGGCATTGCGTACCTGCAGGCGCCCGATGGCTTCGGCCTGCATGCGGTGCGGCGCATCGGCCTGGGCAGTGACCTTGTAGGTGCGCCCGAAGCGGTTGAAGTCGTTGATGTACAGCGAGCCGAGGTAGACCTGCAATGCCTCGAACACATCGGCCAGGCGAACGCCCTGGCTCTTCACCTTGGTGCGGTCGACCACCACCTCGAGCTGCGGGGCATTGATATCGAAGCTGGTCATCAAGCCCCCGAGCTGGCCGGACTCAGTGGCCTTCATCATCAGCACCTGGGTCTGCCTGGCCAGGGCTTCCAGCCCGGCGCCGCCGCGATCCTCGACCTGCATCTTGAAGCCGCCGATGGTTCCCAGCCCCGGTACCGGCGGCGGTGGGAAGACCCCGAGGAAGCCGTCGGGAATGCTGGCGAACTTGGCTTGCAGGCGCCCGGCGATGGCCAGCGCGCCGAGATCGGCGGAGGTGCGCGATTCGAACGGGTCGAGCATGAAGAACATGACCGCGGCGTTCGGCACGTTGACGAAGCCGTTCACCGACAGGCCCGGGAAGGCCACGACGCTCTCCACCCCCGGCTCGTCGAGGCCGATCCGGGACATCTGCCTGACCACCGCATCGGTACGCTCCAGCGACGCTCCGTTCGGCAACTGGGCGATGCCGACCAGATAGTACTTGTCCTGCATTGGCACGAAGCCCGGTGGCACCGCCTGGAAACCGACCCAGGTCAGGCCAAGCAGGCCCCCATACACCACCAGAGCCAGGCCGCTCACCCGCACCACCTTGCGCACCGCGTTGCCGTAGGCCTCGGGGGCATTTCGCAACGGTCGGCCGAGGACCTGGAGCAGTCGCTGGAAGCGCCCCGCCACCGCACCTCCGGCCGGCCGCGGACGCAACAGCAGGCCCGCCAGGGCCGGGCTGAGGGTCAGCGAGTTGAGCGCCGACAGGATGGTGGAGATGGCGATGGTCAGGGCGAACTGACGATAGAACTCGCCCTGCAGGCCACTGAGAAAGGCCGTGGGGATGAACACTGCCGCCAGCACCGAGGTGATCGCCATGATCGGTCCGGTAACCTCGTCCATCGCACGCCGCGCGGCCTGGAGCGGCGGCTCGCCGTTCTCGATGTGGCGCTCGACGTTTTCCACCACCACGATGGCGTCATCGACGACGATGCCGATCGACAACACCAGGCCGAACAACGACAGGGTATTCAGCGAGAAACCCATCAGGTGCATGACGGCGAAGGTGCCGACCAGCGAGACCGGCACGGCCATCAGCGGAATCAGCGAAGCACGCCAGCTACGCAGGAACAGCACCACCACCACCACGACCAGCAGGATCGCCTCCAGCAGGGTGGTGGCCACGGTCTGCAACGAAGCGCGGACGAACACCGTCGGGTCGTAGGCGATGCGCGCGCTCAGGCCGGCCGGGAAGTTGCCTTCGAGCCTCGCCACGGTGGCACGCACCGCTTCGGCGGTATCCAGCGCGTTGGCTCCGGGGCTCTGGATGATCTGCAAGGCCACCGCCGGCTCGCCGTCCAGCAGGCTGCGCAGCGCATAGGCATCGCCGCCCATCTCGATCCGCGCGACGTCGCGCAGGCGCGTCACCTGGCCGTCGGCGCCGGTGCGGACGATGATGTCGCCGAACTGCTCTTCGTCGCTCAGCCGCCCGAGGGTATTCACCGTGACCTGGAAGGCCGCGGTGGAGTCCGGCGCCTGGCCGACGGCGCCGGCCGCCGCCTGGACGTTCTGTTCGCGTACCGCGGCGATCACTTCGCCCGCCGTCAGCCCGCGCGCGGCGATCAGGTCGGGGTCGAGCCACAGGCGCATGCTGTACTCGCCGGCGCCCCACACCACCACATCGCTGATCCCCGGCAGGCGCAGCAGTTCGTCACGCACCTGGAGGTAGGCGTAGTTCGAGATGTACAGCGGGTCGTAGCGTTGCTCCGGCGACAGCAGGTGCACCACCATGAGGATGTCCGGCGAGGTCTTCTGGGTGACCACGCCCTGCCGCTGCACCTCGTCGGGCAGGCGCGAGAGCACCCGCGAGACCCGGTTCTGCACCTGGATCTGGGCCATGTCGGAATCGATGTGCTGGTCGAAGGTGATGGTCAGGATCATTCGCCCGTCGGTGGCCGACTGCGAGGACATGTACAGCATCCCCTCGACCCCGGTGATCGCCTGCTCCAGCGGCGTCGCCACCGTCTGCGCGATCACGTCGGGGTTGGCGCCGGGATAGGCGGTGGTCACCTGCACGGTCGGCGGCGTCACCGCCGGGTATTCGCTCAGCGGCAACTGGAAGAACGAAACGATGCCTCCGATCATCATCAGCACCGAAAGAACGATGGCGAAGATCGGCCTATCGATGAAGAAGCGTGGGAATGTCATTGTGCGGCCCCCACGGTCTTCGACAGGTCGACGGGCGTGCCATCGATTTCCGCAAGGCGCGGTGTGATCTGCATGTCCGGCCGGACCAGGCCCTTGACGACGATGCGCTCGCCCGGCTGCAGGCCCTGGCGGACGACCCGCAGGCCGTCGACCATCGGGCCGAGTTCCACCGGCCGGTACTGGGTCTTGTTGCCTTCGTCGACGACCAGCACATAGCGCCTGCCCTGGTCGGTGCCGATGGAATGGTCGGCGACCAGCACCTGCGCGCGAGGCTTGCCGGTCTCCAGCCTGACCTTGGCGAACAGCCCCGGCGTCAGTTGCCCGTCCGGGTTGTCCACCACCGCCCGAACCCGGACCGTGCCGGTCCCGCGGTCGGCGGTGTTGGCGAGGAAATCGAGGCGACTGCTTCGTCCATAGGACTCGTCGGTGAGCAGCGCCACCTTGACCCTGGGGGCCTGCTCGCCTTCCCTGCCGCGGGTCGGCGCCAGGGCCTGCAGGTAGGTGCGCTCGTCGACATCGAAGTACACGTACAGCGGATCGACCGAAACGATGCTGGTCAGCGCGGTGACGCCATTGGTGACGTAGTTGCCCTCGGTGACCTGGATATGCCCGACACGCCCGCCGATCGGTGCCGTCACCCGCGTGAAGCCGAGATCCAGTTGCGCCGCGTCGAGGGCGGCCCTGGCCGCATCGACCTGGGCCTTGCTGGCATTGCGCGAGGCGATGGCGCTGTCGAGCCGCTCCCGGGCGACGACCTTCCGCGCATACAGCAGCTCGGCTCGCTCGTGTTCGGTGCGCGCCAGCAACGCCGCGGCCTCGGCCTCGCGCAGGCGTGCCCTGGCGGCATCCTGCGCCGCCTTGAACACGCGCGGGTCGATGAGGAACAGTTGCTGGCCCTTCTCTACCAGGCGGCCTTCCGGCACCGTAACGTCCTGGATGTAGCCGGCGACGCGCGGCCGCAGTTCTACCTGCTCGACAGCGGTCAGCGAGCCGGTGAACTCGGCGTAGGGTGTCACCGGGCGAACCACCACCTCGGCTACGGGAACGCTTGGCGGGGCGCTCGCCGCTCCCGGCGGCGCCGATTCCCCGCAGCCAGCGATAAGGGCCGCGACACCTAGCGTCGCGGTGATGCGGATGAAGTGTCTGAGATTCATTGTTGTGCCTTCCTGGTCTGAGCCTGCGTGGCCTGGCTGGACGAAACCGCTTCCGTGGCCGGTTATCGACCTTGACACCTTGGCAAGGTCAACCCCCCTTTTTTCCGACCTCATGGCGAAGGCGCAGCGAGCTTTCGGCCGGTCACCGGGGGCGGGACGCCTGGCACGCTCGGAGACGCAGCGGGCAGCTCGGGAGGGTGGCGGAGGCAGGCCGACCGGCTATCGACGGCCGGCCCAGGGAAGAGGCGAAACGCCCCGTAGGAAGGGAAGTCCGGCAAAGGGCCGGTCGCCGGGACGGGGACGATCCCGATCTCGCAGCCGGTTGCCGGCCACATGGTAAAATCCGCCTTTGACCGTGAAGCTCGAGGCAATGAAAATGCGCATTCTCCATACCATGATCCGGGTCGGAAACATCGATCGCTCGATCGATTTCTATACCCGGGTGCTAGGCATGACCCTGCTCAGGAAGAACGACTATCCCGACGGCCAGTTCACCCTCGCCTTCGTCGGCTATGGCAACGAGGCGGATTCCGCGGTGATCGAGCTTACCCACAACTGGGGCGTGGATGCCTACGAGATCGGCACCGGCTACGGCCATATCGCCATCGAGGTCGACGACGCCTACCAGGCCTGCGACGACATCCGCAACAACGGCGGCCAGGTCACCCGCGAAGCCGGGCCGATGAAGCACGGTACCACCGTGATCGCCTTCGTGACCGACCCGGACGGCTACAAGATCGAACTGATCCAGAAGTCTTCCTGAACGGCCCCGGCTATCGCTTTCAGCAATCCGTAACGAAGAACCCCGGCTCATGGCCGGGGTTCTTCGTTCCATCGCAGGCGGCGCGCATCGATCAGGACAGCGTGCGGCCCTTGTTCGCGGCGATGCGCATGCGCAGCGCGTTGAGCTTGATGAAGCCCGCGGCATCGGCCTGGTTGTAGGCGCCGCCGTCTTCCTCGAAGGTCGCGATGTTGGCGTCGAACAGCGAGTCTTCGGACTTGCGGCCCACCACCACGACGTTGCCCTTGTACAGCTTCAGGCGCACTACGCCGTTCACGTTGACCTGCGAGGCGTCGATCATCTGCTGCAGCATCAGGCGCTCCGGGCTCCACCAGTAGCCGGTGTAGATCAGGCTGGCGTACTTGGGCATCAGCTCGTCTTTCAGGTGGGCCACTTCGCGGTCCAGGGTGATCGACTCGATGGCGCGGTGGGCCTTGAGCATGATGGTGCCGCCGGGGGTCTCGTAGCAGCCACGGGACTTCATGCCGACATAGCGGTTCTCGACGATGTCGAGGCGGCCGATGCCGTTGATCCCGCCGACGCGGTTCAGCTCGGTGAGCACCTCGGCCGGGGTCATGTCCTTGCCGTCGATGGCGACGATGTCGCCCTTGCGGTAGGTCAGCTCGATGTAGGTCGGGGTGTCCGGCGCGTTTTCCGGGGAAGCGGTCCACTTCCACATGTCTTCTTCGTGCTCGGTCCAGGTATCTTCCAGCACGCCGCCTTCGTAGGAGATATGCAGGAGGTTGGCGTCCATCGAGTACGGCGACTTCTTCTTGCCGTGGCGCTCGATCGGGATGCCGTGCTTCTCGGCATAGTCCATCAGCTTCTCGCGGGACAGCAGGTCCCACTCGCGCCAGGGCGCGATCACCTTGACGCCGGGCTTCAGCGCGTAGGCGCCCAGCTCGAAGCGGACCTGGTCGTTGCCCTTGCCGGTGGCGCCGTGGGAGATGGCGTCGGCGCCGGTCTCGTTGGCGATCTCGATCAGGCGCTTGGCGATCAGCGGACGAGCGATGGAAGTGCCCAGCAGGTACTCGCCTTCGTAGACGGTGTTGGCGCGGAACATCGGGTAGACGAAGTCGCGGACGAATTCTTCGCGCAGGTCGTCGATGTAGATTTCCTTGACGCCCATCGCGCGGGCCTTGGCGCGAGCCGGTTCGACTTCCTCGCCCTGGCCGAGGTCGGCGGTGAAGGTCACCACTTCGCAGTTATAGGTATCTTGCAACCACTTCAGAATTACCGAGGTATCCAGGCCGCCGGAATACGCCAGGACTACCTTCTTCACATCCGCCATGCCATCACTCCACGGGGGTCGTCACGAAAAGCGACAATTCTACGCAGGGCATTCGGGAAATTACAGAGGGGCGACAGCTTTAGACGCAAAAGCGACAGATTCTATCGTTTGCGCGACTCAAACCGTGGGTTTTCCCTGAAGCGAGGCGGCCGGAGGCTTCGGTGCGGCAGGTTCTGCCGCGGGCGGCGCCGGCTTGTCCTCGGCCTTCGGCGCTTCCGTCGCCGGCTCGACCACCGCCTCGCGCGACAGGTGCACGGTGACCCGGCGGTTGCGCGCACGGTTGGCGGCGCTGTTGTTGGCCACCAGCGGGTAGCGCTCGCCGTAGAAGCGCACGTTGATCTGGCTTTCCGGCACCCCGTTGCTCTTCAGGTACTCCTGCACCGCCAGCGCGCGGCGGCGCGACAGGTCGCGGTTGGTCAGGCGGTTGCCGCTGTTGTCGGAGTGCCCGTCGAGTTCGATCCGGTTGATGCTCGGATCGGCCTTGAGCAGTTGCAGGATGATGTCCAGCTTGGCTCGCGCCACGTCGTTCAGCGCCGTGCCGCCGTCGGGGAAGCCGACCTGGGCCAGCTTGACCTGGTCGAAGTTCACCGGCAGCAGCTTGGCGATGCAGGCCTGGTACTGGCTGTAGACGCTGGCGAAGCGCGCCGGCAGCAGGCGCACCTCCAGGCGATCGCCCTGCCAGGTGCGATGGCGGACCAGCGGGCTGCGCCCCTCGAGCAGGCCGGTGAGCAACCGACCGGCCTGTTGCTGGTTGCTGTTGAACGGCACCTCGCCGCTACCGATGCTGACCTGGCCAAGGTTGATGTCGCCCTGTCCCGGTCGCCAGGGCGGCGCGGCAGCCAGCAAGGTCGCCGACCCGCGCCCCAGCCACTGGGCCTCGGGCTTCAGGCGGAAGGTCGCCTGCTCGCCGGCACGCCGGACGAACTCGCCGACCCCGAAATTCGCCACCGGCTGCGACAGGCGGCATTCGAACTGGTCGCCTTCGACCTTCCACTCGACGCTCTCCAGCCGCGTCTGGAAGGTCACCGCCAGCGCCGGCAGGCTGCTGAGCAGGAAAGGCAATAGAAGAAGGCGCGGCTGCACGACGGCGGGCTCCGGGAAAGCGTCCAAATACGAAGGATGTATCGGACGGCCCGGACAAAACTTGATAGCGAGTGCCCCGCCCCCCCTTTTCCGGTAGCATTTCCCCCCACGAAATCCCGTCCTGGAAGCCCCATGTCCGACCGTCTCACCCTCCTGCGCCCCGACGACTGGCACATTCACCTGCGTGACGGTGCCGCGCTGGCCAATACCGTCGGCGACGCCGCCCGCACCTTCGGCCGCGCCATCGTCATGCCGAACCTGGTGCCGCCGGTGCGCAACGCCGCCGAAGCCGACGCCTACCGGCAGCGCATCCTCGCCGCCCGCCCCGCCGCCAGCCGCTTCGAGCCGCTGATGGTGCTGTACCTCACCGACCGCACCAGCGCCGAGGAAATCCGTACCGCCAAGGCCAGCGGCTTCGTGCATGCCGCCAAGCTCTATCCGGCAGGCGCCACCACCAACTCGGACTCTGGCGTGACCCGCATCGACAATATCTTCGAAGCGCTCGAGGCGATGGCCGAGGTCGGCATGCCGCTGCTGGTGCATGGCGAGGTGACCCGCGCCGAGGTCGACGTATTCGATCGTGAGAAGCAGTTCATCGACGAGCACCTGCGCCGGGTGGTCGAGCGCTTCCCGACCCTGAAGGTGGTCTTCGAGCACATCACCACCGGCGACGCCGCCCAGTTCGTCCGGGAAGCCCCGGCCAACGTCGGCGCGACCATTACCGCCCATCACCTGCTGTACAACCGCAACCACATGCTGGTCGGCGGTATCCGTCCGCACTTCTATTGCCTGCCGATCCTCAAGCGCAACACCCACCAGGAAGCCCTGCTGGACGCCGCGGTGAGCGGCAATCCGAAATTCTTCCTCGGCACCGACTCGGCGCCGCACGCCCGCCACGCCAAGGAAGCCGCCTGCGGTTGCGCCGGCTGCTACAGCGCCTACGCCGCCATCGAGCTGTATGCCGAGGCCTTCGAACAGCGCAATGCGCTGGACAAGCTGGAAGGCTTCGCCAGCCTGCACGGCCCGGACTTCTATGGCCTGCCGCGCAACACCGACCGGATCACCCTGGTCCGCGAGGAATGGCAGGCGCCCGCCAGCCTCCCCTTCGGCGACTTCGACGTGGTGCCGCTGCGCGCCGGCGAGACACTCCGCTGGAAACTGCTGGAGGCCGGGGCATGAGCGAAGACAACTTCGACGACGAATTCGACGGCAGCCTCCCCAGCGGCCCGCGCCATCCGATGGCGCGCCGCTTCCGCGGCTACCTGCCGGTAGTGGTGGACGTCGAGACCGGCGGCTTCAACTCGGCCACCGACGCGCTGCTGGAAATCGCCGCGACCACTGTCGGCATGGACGAGAAAGGCTTCCTGTTCCCGGAACACACCTACTTCTTCCGCATCGAGCCCTTCGAAGGCGCCAACATCGAGCCGGCCGCGCTGGAATTCACCGGCATCAAGCTTGACCACCCGCTGCGCATGGCGGTGCAGGAGGAAGCGGCACTCACCGAGATCTTCCGCGGCATCCGCAAGGCGCTGAAGGCCAATGGCTGCAAGCGGGCGATCCTGGTCGGCCACAACAGCAGCTTCGACCTCGGTTTCCTCAATGCCGCCGTGGCGCGTACCGGGATCAAGCGCAATCCGTTCCATCCCTTCTCCAGCTTCGACACCGCCACCCTGGCTGGCCTCGCCTACGGCCAGACGGTCCTGGCCAAGGCCTGCCAGGCCGCCGGCATGGAGTTCGACAACCGCGAGGCGCACTCGGCACGCTACGACACCGAGAAGACCGCCGAGCTGTTCTGCGGCATCGTCAACCGCTGGAAGGAAATGGGCGGCTGGATGGATGACGACGACTGAGCCTCGGCCCACTTAGGCGGATAACGCCAGGACGTTATCCGTCCTACGCGACCGGTCAGGCAATCTCCCCCTCTTCGGAGCGAGGCGCGTGACCTGGGATGGGGCTGCCGGCCCTCGCGAGCCCATGAAAAAGCCCCGCCGAAGCGGGGCTTTTTCCAACGCGCGAAGCAGGCTCTTCTTACAGCTTGCTGGCGTTCTCGGCTAGGTACTTGGCCACGCCTTCGGGCGATGCGGTCATGCCCTTGTCGCCCTTCTTCCAGTTGGCCGGGCAGACTTCGCCGTGCTCCTCATGGAACTGCAGGGCATCGACCAGACGCAGCAGCTCGTCCATGTTGCGGCCCAGCGGCAGGTCGTTGACGATCTGCGAGCGCACAACGCCTTCCTTGTCGATCAGGAACGCGCCACGGAAGGCCACGCCGCCGTCGGACTCGACGTCATAGGCCTTGGCGATCTCGTGCTTGGTGTCGGCCGCCAGGGTGTACTTGACGGCGCCGATGCCGCCCTTGTCCACCGGGGTGTTGCGCCAGGCGTTGTGGGTGAAGTGGGAGTCGATGGAAACGCCGATCACCTCGACGTTGCGCGCCTGGAATTCCGGGATGCGGTGGTCCAGGGCGATCAGCTCGGACGGGCAGACGAAGGTGAAGTCCAGCGGATAGAAGAACACCAGGCCGTACTTGCCCTTGATGGCCTCGGACAGGGTGAAGCTCTCGACGATCTCGCCATTGCCCAGTACCGCGGCAACGTTGAAGTCAGGCGCTTTCTTACCTACGAGTACGCTCATTCCATGTCTCCTTTAAGCGGAAGGTTGAAGGACGGCACCGCAGCCTGCCGGCTCCTCGTGAAGCCTCGATGGCAGGGGCGCCGTTCCCCGGGAAACAACCATCATACACCCCGCCCCAGCCGGCGCTAAGTCTTTGTCCGACAAAGCCATTTGTCGGGGGGCGAAAAAAACCCGACTAAAACGCTCCAGGGAACTTTGACAATCATTCTCATTATTATTAGTATCTTTTCCAACTCAACTTCCCAGTAGCCAGATCGCCATGTACGTCTGCCTCTGCCAAGGTGTTACCGACAACCAGATCCGCGATGCCATCTACGAAGGCTGCTGCAGCTATCGTGAGGTTCGCGAAGCCACCGGCGTCGGTACCCAGTGCGGCAAGTGCGCATGCCTGGCCAAGCAGGTGGTACGCGAAACCCTCAACGACCTGCAGAGTGCCCAGCCGGTACCGGCGTTCGGGACTACGGCGTTCGTCGCTGCCTGAAAAATATTTTTTATCCCTCTTTCAGAAGAACCGGGCCTGGCGCCCGGTTTTTTTATGCCTTCAATTCAATGACTTAGCGGCAGAACGCGGAAAGAAAACATTCGTATTCATATTCTTTTTCCCTTATATTTCAATAACTTAGGTTTGACACCCTGCTTCGTCGCGGCCAAACTTGGCGAATCACACCCACTACGACGGCAGGATTCGGCATGAAAGGCGACAAGAAAGTCATCCAGCACCTCAACAAGATCCTCGGCAACGAGCTGATCGCGATCAACCAGTACTTCCTCCACTCGCGCATGTGGAACGACTGGGGCCTGAAGCGCCTCGGCGCCCATGAGTACCACGAGTCGATCGACGAGATGAAGCATGCCGACAAGCTCATCGAGCGCATCCTGTTCCTCGAAGGCCTGCCCAACCTGCAGGACCTCGGCAAGCTGCTGATCGGCGAGAACACCCAGGAAATGCTGCAGTGCGACCTGAACCTGGAGCTGAAGGCGACCAAGGACCTGCGCGAAGCCATCGTGCATTGCGAGCAGGTGCACGACTACGTCAGCCGCGACCTGCTGAAGGACATCCTGGAGTCGGAAGAAGAGCACATCGACTACTTGGAAACCCAGCTGGGCCTGATCCAGAAAGTCGGCCTGGAGAACTACCTGCAGTCGCACATGCACGAAGACGACTGATCGGGAACCACGACGAAGCGCCGGCGGCCTGCCCCGCCGGCGCTTTTTTCTTGCCGCCAGAAAGCCTCAGGCGCTGCGCGGCCTGCGCCGGACCAGATCGGCGCGCAGGGCCAGCAACAGGCAAAGACCGACCAGTACCAGCAATGCCCAGCGCAGGCCGATCTCGTGGGCCAGCAGGCCGATCAGCGGCGGTCCCATCAGCAGTCCGCCATACCCCACGGTAGAGACGGCGGCGACCCCGATCACCGGATCGATGCCCGGCTGGTTGCCAGCAGCGCTGATCACGATCGGCACCATCACCGACAGTCCCAGGCCAACCACCCCGAAACCGGCGATGCTCAGCGCCGGCCAGGGGCTGAACAGCGCCACCAGCATGCCCAGCGTGGCCAGCGAACCCAGGCCGCGCAGCAACGGCGCATCGTCGATGCGTCCGCGCAGGCGGTCGCCGAACAGCCGCCCCACCACCATCGCCGCGGAAAACGCCGCGAAGCCCAGCGCCGCCACCCGCTCGGAAGCATCCAGAACGCTGTGCAGGAACAGCGCGCTCCAGTCAGCCACGCCGCCCTCGGAAACGAACGCGCAGAGAATCAGCAGGCCCAGGCCGAGCAAGGCCCGCGGCGGCAAGGTGAAGCCGCCGCCCTTGCGCGCGCCCGCCTTGCTCGGGTCCGGCGGAAGCAACGCGCGTACGAAGAATGGCAGGCTCAGCAGGCCGAGTGCGGTGAGAATGAGGAAGTGCCAGAACGGCGTCAGTCCGGCCAGGGCCGCGGCGCTCAACGCACCGACCAGGCAACCGAGGCTGTACATGCCATGCAGCATGGACATGCAGGGCTTGCCGAGCAGGCGCTCGACATCCACCGCCTGGATGTTCATCGCCACGTCCATCCCGGCGAAGCTCACGCCCAGCACGTAGAAGGCCAACGCCAGTTGCCACCAGCCCTGGCTCAGGCCGAGCAGCGGAAACACCAGCAGCATGATCAGGCAACCGCCGATCACTACGCTGCGGCTGCCGATGCGCTGGACCAGGAAACCGCTCAACGGGAACGCCGTGAGCGCGCCGACCCCGACGCCGAGCAGGGCCTGGCCGAGCGCGCGCTCGTCCAGCTGGGTCTGCTCCTTGAGCGCCGGGATGCGTCCCATCAGGTTGCCGATGACCAGCCCGGCCATGGCGAAGAAATAGATGCAAGCCAGGCGACCCTGGCGAGGATTGACTTCCGACATGGAGGCTCCCGGTTTCCTTGCTGGTTTCTCCGGACAAAAAAGAAACCCCGCACAAGGCGGGGCTCTTCGTCGGATGCGCGGATCAGGCGTTGGCTTTGGCCGCCGCGTCCTTGACCAGGGTCTGCAGTTCGCCCTTCTCGAACATCTCGGCGAGGATGTCGCTGCCGCCGACCAGTTCGCCATTGACCCACAGCTGCGGGAAGGTCGGCCAGTTCGCGTACTTCGGCAGGTTGGCGCGGATTTCCGGGTTCTGCAGGATGTCGACGTAGGCGAACTTCTCGCCACAGGCCATCAGCACCTGGGCCGCGCGCGAGGAGAAACCGCACTGCGGGGCGTTCGGCGAACCCTTCATGTACAGCAGGATGGGGTTGTTGGCGATCTGCTCTTTAATGGTTTCGATGATGTCCATGGCTTACCTCAACAGGAACGTTTCGACACGGTAACTCGGCAAATAATGACCGGTATTGTATCGGAAAGCCTAGCGCGACGCTCGGCTTTACTCTCGCGTTCCGTCGACCCGCTCAGGCCGCTTCCACCTCCACCGGCAGGCCGTTGAGCGCGGCGTTACCCGACAGCAGGTCGAGATGACGCTCGTCGGTCAGGTCGTTGGCGCTGACGCCGGCCTGGGCGCGGGCGATCGCCAGTTGCACGCCGGGCCGCGCGTGGCCCCAGCCGTGCGGCAGGCTGACCACCCCGGGCATCATCTCGCTGCTCGCCGCCACCTCCACCTCGACGCTGCCGACCCGCGAGCGCACCCGCACCCGTTGCCCGTCGACCAGGCCGCGACCTTCCAGGTCCCGCGGGTGCATCAGCAACTGGTGACGCGGCTTGCCCTTCACCAGGCGATGGTAGTTGTGCATCCAGGAATTGTTGCTGCGCACGTGGCGTCGTCCGATCAGCAGCAACTGGTCGGACGCAGGCAGCGGCTGTGCGGCGAAGCGTTGCAGGTCGTCGACGAACAGCGGCGGCGCGGCCTGGATGCGCTGGTCGGCGGTCTTCAGGCGCGGCGCCAGGTTCGGCCGCAGCGGCCCGAGGTCGATGCCGTGGGGATGTTCGCGCAGAGTGGCCAGGCTCAGCCTGTGCTCGGAACGGTCGCCGTAGGCGCCAGCGCGCAGGCCGAGGTCGATCATCTGCTGCGGCTCCAGGGTCGGTTTCAGCTCCAGGCCGTTGCGCGCGGCGAAGGCCCGCGCCAGGCCGACGAAGATCTCCCAGTCGTGCAGCGCACCCTCGGGACGCGGCAGCACGGCCTCGTTGAAACGGGTCACGTTACGCACGGCGAAGACGTTGAAGGTGGTGTCGTAGTGATCGTGCTCCAGCGGCGCGGTGGGCGGCAGGATGAGATCGGCGTAGCGGGTCGTCTCGTTGATGTAGAGGTCGATGCTGAGCATGAACTCCAGGCCGTCCAGGGCCTGTTCGAGCCGCCTCCCGTTGGGCGTGGACAGCACCGGGTTGCCGGCTACCGTGACCAGCGCGCGCACCTGCCCCTCGCCTTCACCGAGGATTTCTTCCGCCAATGCCGCCACCGGCAGTTCGCCGCCATATTCCGGCAGCCCCGAGACGCGGCTGCGCCAACGGCCGAAGTGGCCACCCGAGGTACTCGCCACCAGGTCCAGGGCCGGCGAGGTGCACAGCGCGCCACCGACCCGGTCGAGGTTGCCGGTGACCAGGTTGATCAGTTGCACCAGCCACTGGCAGAGCGTGCCGAAGGCCTGGGTGGAAACGCCCATCCGGCCATAGCAGACCGCCCGTTCGGCGGCGGCGAAATCCCGCGCCAGTTGGCGAATGCTTTCGGCCGGCACGCCACAGCGCGCGCTCATGGACTCGGCGTCGAAGGCCGCGACCGCCTCGCGCACCCGCTCCAGCCCGTCGACCGGCAGCGGCGTGGGGCGACCGAGGTTCTCCTCGAACAGGGTGTTGAGTATCCCGAGCAACAGCGCCGCATCCTGGCCGGGACGAATGAACAGGTGCCGGTCGGCGATAGCCGCGGTCTCGCTGCGCCGGGGATCGACCACCACCAACCGGCCGCCGCGTGCCTTCAGCGCCTTCAGGCGCTTCTCCACGTCCGGCACGGTCATGATGCTGCCGTTGGACGCCAGCGGGTTGCCGCCGAGCACCAGCATGAAGTCGGTGTGGTCGATGTCGGGGATCGGGATCAACAAACCATGGCCGTACATCTGCTGGCTGACCAGGTGATGCGGCAACTGGTCGACGGAAGTCGCGGAGAAGCGGTTGCGCGTTTTCAGCAGGCCGAGGAAGTAGTTGCTATGGGTCATCAGGCCGTAGTTGTGCACGCTCGGATTGCCCTGGTAGACCGCCACCGCATCGTTGCCATGGCGCTCGCGGATCTCGCCGAGGCGGCTGGCCACCAGCGCGAAGGCCTCGTCCCAGCCGATCGGCTGCCACTCGCTGCCGACCCGACGCAACGGCTGGCGCAGGCGGTCGGGGTCGTCCTGGATGTCCTGCAGGACCACCGCCTTGGGACAGACATGGCCGCGGCTGAAGCTGTCCTGCGGGTCGCCCTTGATCGAGCGGATCCGCGGCACGCCGCCCTCGTCGCTCTCGGTCTCGATGGCGAGCCCGCAGATGGCCTCGCAGAGATGGCACGCACGGTAGTGGAGGGTCTTGCTCATGGCTCGCCTCTTCATTGTCGTCGCCGGCCGTCGCGGCCCGGCGCGTACGCGAGGACCAGACGACCGGTCTAGTCGTCGAATCGGCACTATGCGGCGCCTTCCGCCGCCGCGCCAGCAGCGTCAGTCGGCTGAATCGCCAGGCATCAGGCTGGCCGATGGGCGCGGTAGAGGGGAGGCGTGCCGTTTGTCCGGCTGTCAACTATCCACCTGGGAATTCCGGCGCGGCGAAAGCCGGTGCTAAACCTTGTCTCTTCGAGTCCACCCCTGTCCGACAAGACCAATAAAGCGTGGAGACCGCATGACCGACGACCACTCCTTCCGCCCTCGCCCCACCTCGTTGTCAGCCGCCCTGCTGCTGGGCGCCTGGATCGCCCAGCCGGCCACGGCCGCCTATGTCGAAGCCGGTCGGCCCGGCGATCCGGCCAGTTGGCGCTCCGCCGAATACCAGCAGGACTGGGGCCTGGAACGGATGCGGGCCGACCAGGCCTATGCCGCCGGCATCGACGGCCAGGGCGTGAAGATCGGCGAGATGGACTCCGGTTTCGACCCGAGCCATCCGGATACCCCCGCCTCGCGCTACCAGCCGGTGACGGCCAGCGGCACCTATGTCGACGGCACGCCGTTCAGCGTCAGCGGCGCGATGAACGGCAACAACGACTCCCACGGCACCCACGTCGGCGGCACCCTCGGCGCCTCGCGCGACGGCGTCGGCATGCACGGGGTGGCCTACGCGGCACAGGTGTACGTCGCCAACACCAACCAGAACGACAGCTTCCTGTTCGGCCCGACGCCCGACCCGAACTATTTCAAGGCCGCCTACCAGGCGCTGGCCGACGCCGGGGTGCGGGCGATCAACAACAGTTGGGGCAGCCAGCCCAAGGACGTCAGCTACGAGACCCTCGACGGCCTGCACGCCGCCTATGCCCAGCACTACGGGCGCTCCACCTGGCTGGACGCCGCCGCCGGCGTCTCCCGCCAGGGCGTGATCAACGTCTTCAGCGCCGGCAACAGCGGCTACGCCAACGCCAGCGTGCGCTCCGCCCTGCCCTACTTCCAGCCGGACCTGGAAGGCCACTGGCTGGCCGTGTCCGGCCTCGACCAGCAGAACGGCCAGCGCTACAACCGCTGCGGCATCGCCAAGTACTGGTGCATCACCACACCCGGCCGCCTGATCAACAGCACCATGCCCGGCGGCGGCTATGCCAACAAGTCCGGTACCTCGATGGCCGCGCCCCACGCCACCGGCGCGCTGGCCCTGGTCATGCAGCGCTATCCGTACCTGAACAACGAGCAGGCGCTGCAGGTTCTGCTGACCACCGCCACCCAGCTCGACGGCACGCCGACCGGCGCCCCCACCGACACCGTCGGCTGGGGCGTGCCGGATCTCGGTCGGGCGATGCATGGGCCTGGACAATTGCTCGGCCGCTTCGAGGCCAACCTCCCGGCCGGCCTGCGCGACGAATGGAGCAACCCGATTTCCGATAGCGCCCTGCTCCAGCGCCAGGCCGAGGACGCCGCCGAGCACGCGGCCTGGCAGCGGACGCTGAAGGACAAGGGCTGGGAAAACGGCTTGCCGGCCGGTGCCAGCCAGCAGGAACGCACCGACTATGCCATCGGCATGGCCCGCGACCAGGCCGCCGCCCAGCGCCAGTACCAGGGCAGCCTGGTCAAGGCCGGTGCCGGCAGCCTGGTCCTGAGCGGCGACAGCACCTATCGCGGGCCGACCCTGGTCGATGGCGGGCTGCTCAGCGTCGACGGTTCGCTGCTGTCCGCCGTCGAAGTCAATGCCGGCGGCACCCTCGGCGGCAGCGGCAGGATCGGCGGCCTGCTGGCGCGCTCCGGCGGCACGGTGGCCGCGGGCAACTCCATCGGCACCCTGGAGGTCGCCGGGGACCTGCGCTTCGAATCCGGCTCGACCTACGCGGTGGAGCTTTCGGAAAGCGCCAGCGACCGGATCGTCGCCAGCGGCAAGGCGAGCATCGCGGGCGGCAACGTCACCCTGGCCATGGAAAACAGCCCCGACCTGCTCAGCCAGTCCCAGGTCGAGAGCCTGGTCGGCCGCCGCTACGACATCCTCGACGCCGCCGGCGGCATCGACGGGCGCTTCGACGCGGTATTGCCGAACTACCTGTTCCTCGGCGGCACCCTGGACTACGCGGCCAACGCCATCCGCCTGGATATCGGACGCAACGGCACGACCCTCGCCAGCGTCGCGCAGACGCCCAACCAGGCGGCGGTCGCTGGGGCCGTGGAAACGCTCGGCGCCGGCAACCCGGTCTACGAAAGCCTGCTCCTGTCGGAAAACGCCGCAACCGCCCAACGGGCCTTCCAGCAATTGTCCGGGGAAATCTACCCGGCGCTCGCCGGCCTGTTGCTCAACGACAGCCGCTATCTGCGCGACAGCGTCGGCGAACGCCTGCGCCAGACCAGCGACGGCGAGGCCGGCGGGGAGGCTCCCGAAGGCTGGTTCAAGGCGCTCGGCTCCTGGGGCAAGAGCGCCGATGGCAGCCACGGTAGCGAAGGCTACCGGCATTCGGTCGGCGGCTTCCTGCTCGGCGTCGACAGCCAGGTCGCCAGCGACACGCGCCTCGGCCTGGTGGCCGGCTACAGCAACAGCTCGCTGAACATGGACAGCAGCCTGCAATCCTCCGCCAGCATCGACAGCTACCACCTCGGCGCCTACCTCGGCCGGCAATTGCAGCAATGGCGCCTGAGCCTCGGCGCGGCGCACGCCTGGCACCGCGCCGAGGTCAAGCGCGACCTGCAATACGGCGCCGTGGCCGGCAAGCAGAAGGCCAAGCTCGACGCACAGAGCAGCCAGTTGTTCGCCGAGGCCGCCTACGCGTTGGGCTGGCGCAGCCTGGAGCTGGAACCCTTCGCCGGGCTGGCCTACGTGCACGTCGCCAGCGATGACTTCCGCGAACGCGGTAGTGCCGCGGCCCTGGAGGGTGGCGACGACAACCTGGACGCCGCCTTCACCACCCTGGGCCTACGCGCGAAACGGCATTTCGAGCTGGATGCCGGACGCCGCCTGGCGCTCTCCGGCACCCTCGGCTGGCGCCACAACCTGAGCGACACCACCCCGCAACGCCACCTGGCGTTCGCCAGCGGCAGCCAGCCATTCAGCGTGGAAAGCGTGGCCCTGTCCCGCGACGCCGCGCTGCTCGGCGTCGACGCCAGCCTAGCGGTGAATCGCGAAGTGAGCGTGCGGCTGGGCTACAACGGCCTGCTGGGCAGCCGCGAGAAGGACCATGGCGTCGGACTGGCCGTCGACTGGCGTTTCTGACTTCGGTTACGAGGGCATGCCAGCCGTTGGATGGGTTCCGGCGGGCGGCAAGGGGAAAAAGCCACTTCATTGCCCTCGGTCACGAAACCGCTGCAAATATGAGAAAAAGACCTAACTAAAGGATTCATGCGAAATGCATAGCGCTATACTGTCCATCCAGCGCTGTACTATCCCTTCCAGCGCTGATCGCGACCCGGTGCCCGCACCACCGTGCCGCACGAGCCCCGGAGATCCGCACCTCCGGGGCTCACCTTTTGCTCCTCTCGCGCCCTCCTTCCCCGACTGAGCCCCTGCCCCTGCAAATCCGCGACGAGTGTCCGCAATGCGGCCATTCGATGAACGAGCGGCCGAACGGCGGGCGCCCAGGCTGCCTGCGCACAGTCGCGGAACGGGTCAGGCCTGGCGGAAGAAGATCATGCCGAACAGCACCGCCAGGGCGCTGAGGAACGACAACCCGGTTTGCCCCAGGACCATCAGGATCGCGGCCGCCGCCGTGCTCAGCGCATGCCAGCCCCAGAGCAGGCACGACAGGTTGAGGACGATGCCGGCCAGGGCCAGGTGACGCTTGCGGCTGCGCCTGAGCAGGCCGGCCAGGCCCAGCACCAGGCCGCAGGTCGATACCGCGAAGACCGCCAGCAGGGCGGCGAACAGGCCGAGCAGATGGTTCTCGTCGCTGAGGTCGATCCGCTCGCCGAGCGCCAGCGCCATCACCACCAGCGCGATGGCGACACCGGCCAGGGCGAGGAACAGCGACAGGCCGCCCAGCCGCGATTGGCGCAATGGCCGTGCCGGCGGCGCGGCGGCGAGTGTTTCTCCCGTGTGCATGTTCGACCTCCCTGGTCCGAAACCCGCCTCCTCCATGAAGGCATTCGGGCGCGCACAGCATAAAGCGTCGCCCCGCCCAACCGATAGATCGACGAGGCGGGACTTTGGCGGCGGGACAACGGCGAAGACCCGGGGAAAAACCCCGTAACCCGCGCCTTCCAAGCCCCTCCTTGTGTTTCCGCGACATTTCCTTATAAGATCGCGCCTTCCCCTATTTTCCCGCACGTTGCGGTCCCGCCGCAGGTCCAGTCCCGTTTTCTCTCGCGAAAGCCGGCCAGTGCCTCGGCCAGCAGTAAAAATAAAAGGTAGTCAGCGATGAGCGTACGGCACTTTCTCTCGTTTATGGATTACAGCCCCGAAGAGCTGATCGGTCTGATCCGCCGCGGCAGCGAGCTGAAGGACCTGCGCAACCGAGGCGTGCTCTACGAGCCGCTGAAGAGCCGGGTCCTGGGCATGGTCTTCGAGAAGGCTTCGACCCGTACCCGCCTGTCCTTCGAAGCCGGGATGATCCAGCTCGGCGGCCAGGCGATCTTCCTCTCCCCGCGCGACACCCAGCTCGGCCGCGGCGAGCCGATCGGCGACAGCGCCCGGGTCATGTCGCGGATGCTCGACGGCGTGATGATCCGCACCTTCGCCCACGCCACCCTGACGGAATTCGCCGCGCACTCGAAGGTGCCGGTGATCAACGGCCTGTCCGACGACCTGCACCCCTGCCAGTTGCTCGCCGACATGCAGACCTTCCACGAGCACCGCGGCAGCATCCAGGGCAAGACCGTGGCCTGGATCGGCGACGGCAACAACATGTGCAACAGCTATATAGAAGCGGCGCTGAAGTTCGACTTCCAGCTGCGCGTGGCCTGCCCCGAGGGCTACGAGCCGAAGGCCGAGTTCGTCGCCCTTGCCGGCGACCGCCTGCGCGTCGTCCGCGACCCGCGCGAGGCGGTGGCCGGCGCGCACCTGGTGAGCACCGACGTGTGGGCCTCGATGGGCCAGGAAGACGAAGCCGCCGCGCGCATCGCCCTGTTCCGTCCCTACCAGGTGAACGCCGCGTTGCTCGATGGGGCCGCCGACGATGTACTATTCATGCACTGCCTGCCGGCCCACCGCGGCGAGGAAATCAGCGAAGAGTTGCTGGACGACCCGCGCTCGGTAGCCTGGGATCAGGCAGAGAACCGTCTGCACGCGCAGAAGGCCCTCCTCGAATTGCTGATCGAACACGCCCATTACGTCTGAGCCCATGAGCCACGACCTGCTGCTGAACCTGAAAGATCTCGCCTGCGGCTACGCCTCGCAGAAAGTGGTGCAGGACCTCGACCTGCACCTCAATGCCGGAGACATCGGCTGCCTGCTGGGTCCTTCGGGATGCGGCAAGACCACCACCCTGCGCGCCATCGCCGGCTTCGAGCCGGTGCTGGCCGGGCAGATCGAGCTGGGCGGCGAAGTCATCTCGCGTCCCGGCTTCACCCTGGCGCCGGAGAAACGCCGGATCGGCATGGTGTTCCAGGACTACGCGCTGTTCCCCCATCTCAGCGTGGCCGACAATGTCGGCTTCGGCATCCGCAAGCATCCACAACGCGAGCGCCTGGTGCGCGAGCTTCTGGAGCTGGTCAAGCTCGACCACCTCGCCGCGCGCCACCCCCACGAACTCTCCGGCGGCCAGCAACAACGGGTGGCCCTGGCCCGCGCGCTGGCGCCCGAACCGCTGTTGCTGCTGCTCGACGAACCCTTCTCCAACCTCGACGTGGAACTGCGCCGCAGCCTCAGCCAGGAGGTTCGCGAGATCCTCAAGGCACGCGGCACCAGCGCGATCCTGGTGACCCACGACCAGGAAGAAGCCTTCGCCGTCTGCGACCACATCGGCGTGTTCAAGGAAGGTCACCTGGAACAGTGGGACACTCCCTACAACCTCTACCACGAGCCGCTGACGCCCTTCGTCGCCAGCTTCGTCGGCCAGGGCTACTTCATTCGCGGCCAGTTGCTCAGCCCCGATACGGTGCAGACCGAACTCGGCGTGATCCGCGGCAATCGCGCCTACAGCCTGCCTTCCGGCAGCGCGGTAGACGTCCTGCTGCGCCCGGACGACCTGGTGCACGCGCCGCAGGGCGAGCTGAAGGCGCGGATCGTCGGCAAGACCTTCCTCGGCGCCGCCACCCTGTACCGCCTGCAATTGCCCACCGGTACCCAGCTGGAATCGATCTTCCCCAGCCATGCCGACCACCAGCCGGGCGATGACGTCGGTATCCGCGTCGCCGCCGACCACCTGGTGGTGTTCGCCGCCCGGGGCAGCGTCGCCGCGCACCTCGCTCCCGTCCAGGCCTGATACCTCGGCGCCGTTCGGTCGGCGGCGCCTTTCCCTATCGACCGCATAGGTGGAGCCGGACGTCTCCAGCCCCTACAATCGCCCGACGATTCGAGGAGCCTGAACGATGCTGATGGTGATTTCCCCCGCCAAGACCCTGGACTACGAGACCCCGCCGGTCACCCACCGCTTCACCCAGCCGCAATACCTGGACCACGCCCAGGAACTGATCCAGCAACTGCGCCAGCTCACGCCACTGCAGATCAGCGAACTGATGAAGCTTTCCGACAAGCTCGCCGGCCTGAATGCCGCTCGCTACGCCAGCTGGCATCCGGAGTTCACCCCGGAGAACGCCAAGCAGGCGTTGCTCGCCTTCAAGGGCGATGTCTACACCGGCCTCAACGCGGAAGACTTCGGCGAGGACGATTTCGCCTTCGCCCAGGATCACCTGCGCATGCTCTCCGGTCTCTACGGCGTGCTGCGCCCGCTCGACCTCATGCAGCCCTATCGACTGGAAATGGGCACCCGCCTGGCCAACGCCCGTGGCAAGGATCTCTACGCCTTCTGGGGCGAGCGTATCAGCCAGTGGCTGAACGAAGCGCTGGCCGCCCAGGGCGACGACGTGCTGCTCAACCTGGCCTCCAACGAGTACTTCGGCGCGGTGAAGCGCAAGGCACTGCAAGCGCGGGTCATCGACACCGAGTTCAAGGACCTGAAGAACGGCCAGTACAAGATCATCAGCTTCTACGCCAAGAAGGCTCGCGGCATGATGGCTCGCTACGTGATCCGCGAGCGCCTGCGCGACCCGGCCGGGCTGAAGGACTTCAATGCCCACGGCTATTACTTCAGCGCCGAGCAATCCGGCCCGGATCAGCTGGTATTCCTCAGGGACGCCCCGCAAGACTGATCTCCCCGGCCCGCCGTCCTGGCGGGCCGCTCCTCTTTCGGCACGCCGACGCCTCCTGGCGCTACCGTTCGTCCCTCCGACACCCCTGCTGCGTCGCCTTTCTCCCCGGAAAAGCCCTTGTGGCGAATAGGCCTACTCAACCGTTCGTCTGCAAGTCATTCGGAACTGCATCACATTTTTTCACACCCAGCCCACCTGCTTTTTCCCAATTCGAGGCGGAAATGCCATCTCCGGCGTAATCCATTGGCCATTACCAGCCTCCCGCCATTACATGCAAATTACGATTGCAAAGTGCATGGGTCGAAGATTAAGGAATCCTTAAGGTTTGCTTAAGGCGGTAAAAGCGGCTTCTGTTTCATTCCGGTGACGCGGAACTTTCAGCCGCCATGCATTCTGCAACTAGTGGCCATTGGCAGGCATTTAACGGAAAGGCCATCAAGTTGGTATCAAGTGATATCAAACGGATATTTCCAAATATTTCGCGAGCGGGACAAACGGCCGGAACTTCCCTCGCAGAGAAAACATCCTATCACCGCGATGCCTATCGATAGTTATGGGCAGAGCAACTTGAAACCGTCTCGAATAATCGGACTCCGCTCCGAGGGACAAACTCAACCTGTTGAAATTAAAGGCCTTTAGAAACTTGAATTCTATGGACCGAACTAAAACGAAGCATCCAAGGTCGGGTTATGCACCGTTATTGAAACCCACCTGAAACATTAAAGGGCATGAACTTATAACTTGCCCTATTAGAGTGCCGAACAACTAAGCACTCTATTCGAAACTGCCTGAAGGCGGATCAAGGGCTCTGGATCGGGGCTCGTAGTAACGGCTCGCCAGATAGGGAAGTGGCCATACGGCCACCTCATTAACGGCGCGACAAACAATCGAGGTGAATGCGATGCGAATCAGCATCTTTGGTTTGGGCTATGTCGGTGCAGTATGTGCTGGCTGCCTGTCGGCACGCGGTCATGAAGTCATTGGTGTGGATGTCTCCAGCACCAAGATCGACCTGATCAACCAGGGCAAGTCGCCCATCGTCGAACCGGGCCTGGAAGCGTTGTTGCAGCAAGGCCGGCAGACCGGACGGCTGTCGGGCACCACCGACTTCAAGAAGGCCGTGCTGGACTCCGACGTATCGTTCATCTGCGTCGGCACGCCGAGCAAGAAGAACGGCGACCTGGACCTGGGCTACATCGAGACCGTCTGCCGCGAGATCGGCTTCGCCATCCGCGAGAAGTCCGAACGCCACACCGTGGTGGTGCGCAGCACCGTACTGCCGGGCACCGTCAACAACGTGGTGATCCCGCTGATCGAGGACTGCTCGGGCAAGAAGGCCGGGGTCGACTTCGGCGTCGGCACCAACCCCGAATTCCTCCGCGAGAGCACCGCGATCAAGGACTACGACTTCCCGCCGATGACCGTGATCGGCGAACTGGACAAGCAGACCGGCGACCTTCTCGAGGAAATCTACCGCGAGCTGGACGCGCCGATCATCCGCAAGACCGTCGAGGTCGCCGAGATGATCAAGTACACCTGCAACGTCTGGCACGCCGCCAAGGTCACCTTCGCCAACGAGATCGGCAACATCGCCAAGGCGGTCGGCGTCGACGGCCGCGAGGTGATGGACGTGATCTGCCAGGACCACAAGCTCAACCTGTCGCGCTACTACATGCGTCCCGGCTTCGCCTTCGGCGGCTCCTGCCTGCCCAAGGATGTACGCGCCCTCACCTATCGCGCCAGCCAGCTGGACGTCGAGCACCCGATGCTCGGTTCGTTGATGCGCAGCAACTCCAACCAGGTGCAGAAGGCCTTCGATCTCATCACCAGCCACGACACCCGCAAGGTCGGTCTGCTCGGCCTGTCGTTCAAGGCCGGCACCGACGATTTGCGCGAAAGCCCGCTGGTGGAGCTGGCCGAGATGCTCATCGGCAAGGGCTACGAGTTGCGCATCTTCGACCGCAACGTCGAATACGCGCGTGTCCACGGGGCCAACAAGGAATACATCGAGTCGAAGATTCCGCACGTCTCCTCACTGCTGGTCTCCGACCTCGACGAAGTGGTGGCGAGTTCCGATGTGCTGGTGCTGGGCAATGGCGACGAGCTGTTCGTCGACCTGGTGAACAAGACCCCGAGCGGCAAGAAGCTGGTCGACCTGGTGGGCTTCATGCCGCACACCACCACTGCCCAGGCCGAGGGCATCTGCTGGTAGCGGGCCGCCCCCTGGCCCCGTGAGCCGGTAAAGAACCTCTTTATCGCCCTCGGACCGAAGGCCGTCTCCGCGGCGTGCGCCATAACAACAACAAGCGCACGCCGGCGTCGAGGCCAAGGTCCCCAGCCCGATGGAACTGATGATGGAAACTTACAAACGTGGCCTCGCCGAAGCCACCGGCTGGCTGGTGTTCCTCAGCCTGCTGATGGTGCTCGCGCTGGCAGTGCCGAAGACCGTGTTCGACGCCGACTCCAAGGATTTCATCCTGCTTATCGGCGCCGTCGGCATCTGGCGCTACTCCATGGGCGGCGTGCACTTCCTGCGCGGCATGCTGTTCCTCCACGTGGTCTACCCGTACTACCGCCGGCGCGTGCGCCAGTTGGGCAGCGCGGCCGACCCGTCGCACGTGTTCCTGATGGTCACCAGTTTCCGCATCGACGCCCTGACCACTGCCATGGTCTATCGCTCGGTGATCCGCGAAGCCATCGACAGCGGCTACCCGACCACCGTGGTCTGCTCCATCGTCGAGATGTCCGACGAGGTCCTGGTCCGTTCTCTGTGGGAGAAGATGAACCCGCCGGACCGGGTCAGCCTCGACTTCGTGCGGATTCCCGGCACCGGCAAGCGCGACGGCCTGGCCTATGGCTTCCGCGCGATTTCCCGGCACCTGCCGGACGACGACGCGGTGGTCGCGGTGATCGACGGCGACACCGTGCTCGACCACGGCGTGGTGAAGAAGACCGTGCCCTGGTTCAAGCTCTTCCCCAACGTCGGCGGCCTCACCACCAATGAATTCTGCGAAGTGCAGGGCGGCTACGTGATGAGCGAGTGGCACAAGCTGCGCTTCGCCCAGCGCCACATCAACATGTGCTCGATGGCCCTGTCCAAGCGCGTGCTGACCATGACCGGACGGATGTCGGTGTTCCGCGCCCGGGTGGTGACCAACCCCGAGTTCATCACCGACGTCGAGAACGACCACCTGGAGCACTGGCGCCTGGGTCGCTTCAAGTTCCTCACCGGCGACGACAAGTCCAGCTGGTTCAGCCTGATGCGCCTGGGCTACGACACCTTCTACGTGCCCGACGCGGCGATCAACACGGTCGAGCACCCGCCGGAGAAGAGCTTCATCAAGGCCAGTCGCAAGCTGATGTACCGCTGGTACGGCAACAACCTGCGGCAGAACTCGCGCGCGCTCAAGCTCGGCGCGCGGCGCCTGGGCTGGTTCACCATGCTGGTGCTGTTCGACCAGCGCGTCTCGATGTGGACCAGCCTGCTCGGCCTGGTGGTGGCGATCCTCGCCAGCCTCAAGTACAGCATCGCCTTCCTGCTGGTGTACCTGCTCTGGATCGGCCTCACCCGCCTGGTGCTGACCCTGCTCCTCTCGCTCTCCGGGCACCGCATCGGCCCGGCCTATCCGCTGATCCTCTATTACAACCAGATCGTCGGCGCGCTGGTGAAGATCTACGTGTTCTTCCGCCTCGACCGGCAGTCCTGGACCCGCCAGCCGACCAAGCTGGAGCGCGGCCTGGCCAGCTTCCAGCGCTGGTTCAACGCCTGGTCGTCGCGGGCCATGACCTTCTCTGCCGCCAGCATCTTCGTCGCCGTGCTGCTGACCATCGTATGACCACCGAATCGACTACGGACAACGCCAGGGCCGCGGCCCGCGCGCAAATCGACCCAGATTGGACCGAACAGGACCCGACACCATGAATACAGCCGTCAACGTCAACGTCGTGCACGAATCCGAAGCCCAGCGCCAGTTCGCCCGGGTCAAGCTGCCGGCGCGCATCCGCTACATCGGCGCCAACCGCGAAGGCGTCGACGCACGCCTGCTGGATCTCTCCGCCGGCGGCTTCGCCTTCACCGCGAGCGGCGCACCGATCCAGCCCGGCGACCTGTACAAGGGCAAGCTGCTGTTCCAGGTCGACAGCATCAGCTTTTCCCTCGAAGTGGAGTTCCAGGTGCGCTCGGTGGACCCCGCCAGCCGCCGCGTCGGCTGCGAGTTCCAGAACCTCAAGCCGCGCGAGGTGGCGGCCCTGCGCTACCTGATCACCTCCTACCTGGCCGGCGAGGTGATCGGCGTCGGCGACATGCTCAACACCCTCCAGCGCGAGAACTTCACCAAGGCCCGCAAGCAGGGCGGCGGCAACGGCGGGATGGGCTTCTTCGGCCGGGTCCGGGCGGTGACCCTGAGCACCGCGATCTTCGTCGTCGGAGTCGGCGCCTTCGCCTTCATCCTCAACCAGATGTACAACCTGTACTTCGTCACCCATGCCGATTCCGGCGTGGTCAGCGTCCCCAACCAGCAGATCACCATGCCCCGCGAGGGCACCGTGCAGAGCCTTCTCGGGCCCAACGCGGAAGTCGCCAAAGGCGCGCCGATCGCTACCTTCTCGGCCAACCTGCTGGACATGCTCAAGGGCAACCTGACCGAGGAGCAGCTCAACCCGGGCAACATCGAGAAGCTCTTCGGCCACCAGATGAAAGGGACCCTGACCAGCCCCTGCGACTGCCGCGTGGTCCAGCAACTGGTAGCCGACGGGCAATACGCCAACAAGGGCCAGGTGATCTTCACCCTCGCGCCGCGCGACAGCGTGGCCAGCATCGAGGCACGCTTCCCCTACCGCAACGCCGCCGAGCTGGCGCCGGGCACCCGGGTGAACTTCCAGGTCGCCGGCGACGGCGTCAACCGCAGCGGCCGCATCGTCAACACCGCGCCGGTGGACGGCGACCTGTCCTCGGAAATCCGCGTGCAGATCCAGCCCGACCAGCCGCTCGACGCCCAGTACGCCGGCCGCCCGGCCGAGGTCAGCATCGGCGGCCTGCCCGGCCGCACCCTGCTGAACAAGGCCGTGACCCTGGCCACCGCTCGCTGACCGGTACCCGACCATGAAGATGCCCATCCTCCCTCCCCTGCCCCTGGCGTCCCGGCACCTGCTGCTGGCCTCGGCCATCGCCCTGGCCGCCGGCTGCGCCGGACTGCCCGACCAGCGCCTGGCCCAGGAGGCCCTGGAGCGCGGCGACCTCGCCACCGCCCAGAGCAACTACCAGGCCCTGGCCGCGATGGGTTACGCCGACGCCCAGGTCGGCCTCGCCGACATGCAGGTCGCCAGCGGCGACAGCGCCCAGCAGGCCAAGGCCGAAAAGCTCTACCGCGAGGCCGCGCAGACCTCGCCGCGGGCCCGCGCGCGCCTTGGCAAGTGGCTGGCGGCCAAGCCCGGCGCCAGCGACGCCGAGCACCGCGAGGCCGAGCGCCTGCTCAGCCAGGCCTTCGAACAGGGCGAGGACAGTGCCCTGGTGCCGCTCATCGTGCTCTACCTGCAGTACCCGCAGTCCTGGCCGGAAATCGACCCGCAGCAGCGCATCGACCAGTGGCGCGCGCGCGGACTGCCGCAGGCCGACCTGGCGCAGATCATCCTCTACCGCACCCAGGGCACCTACGCCCAGCACCTGGGCGAGATCGAGCAGGTCTGCCAGCGCTGGCTGCGGCGCATGGACGTGTGCTGGTACGAACTGGCCACGGTCTACCAGATGCAGGGCAACGCGGAAAAGCAGAAGGTCCTGCTCGAACAGCTGCGCGCCGCCTACAAGGCCGGCCGGGTGCCCGGCGAGCGGGTCGACTCGGTGGCCGGGGTGCTCGCCGACGGCGAACTCGGCCAGCCCGACCCGCAGACCGCCCAGGCGCTGCTGGAAGAGATCGCGCCGAGCTACCCCGCGGCCTGGGTCAGCCTGGCCAAGCTGCTCTACGACTATCCCGACCAGGGCGACCTGGAAAAGATGCTCGGCTACCTGAAGAACGCCCAGGACGCCGCCCAGCCACGCGCCGAACTGCTCCTCGGGCGCCTCTACTACGACGGCAAGTGGGCGCCGCAGGACCCGCGCAAGGCCGAGCGGCACCTGCTCAAGGCCGCCGCCAGCGAACCCCAGGCCAACTACTACCTGGGGCAGATCTACCGCCGCGGCTTCCTCGGCAAGGTCTATCCGCAGAAGGCCGTCGACCACCTGATCCTCGCCGCCCGCGCCGGCCAGGCCAGCGCCGACATGGCCCTGGCCCAGCTCTGGTCGCAGGGCCGCGGCATCCAGCCGAACCGGGTCAACGCCTACGTCTTCGGCCAGCTCGCCGTGCAGCAGCAGGTACCGCAGGCCAGCGACCTGCTCGGGCAGATCGAAGCGCAACTGCCGCCGGCCGAACGCAGCCAGGCGCAGCAATTGCTTAAGCGCGAACAACAGAGCCGCGGCAACAACTGGCAGGCCACCGTCAGCCTGCTGCAGAGCCAGGACTCGCCGATCAACGAAGAAGAGCCAGAAAGCCTATGAACAGCTCCCGTTCCGTCAACCCGCGGCCGTCCTTCGCGCCGCGCGCCCTGTCCCTGGCCATCGCCCTGCTGCTCGGCGCGCCGGCGTTCGCCGCCGGCAGCGGCGAGGCACCGAAGAACTTCGGCCTGGACGTGAAGATCACCGGCGAATCGGAAAACGATCGCGACCTCGGCACCGCTCCCGGCGGCACCCTCAACGACATCGGTATCGACCTGCGGCCCTGGGCCTTCGGCCAGTGGGGCGACTGGAGCGCCTACTTCATGGGCCAGGCGGTGGCCGCCACCGACACCATCGAGACCGACACCCTGCAATCGGACACCGACGACGGCAACAACAGCCGCAACGACGGTCGCGAGCCGGACAAGAGCTACCTCGCCGCACGCGAATTCTGGGTCGACTACGCCGGCCTCACCGCCTACCCCGGCGAGCACCTGCGCTTCGGCCGCCAGCGCCTGCGGGAAGACAGCGGCCAGTGGCAGGACACCAACATCGAGGCGCTGAACTGGAGCTTCGAGACCACCCTGCTCAACGCCCACGCCGGAGTCGCCCAGCGTTTCAGCGAATACCGCACCGACCTCGACGAACTGGCTCCGGAGGACAAGGACCGCACCCATGTGTTCGGCGACATCTCCACCCAGTGGGCGCCGCACCACCGCATCGGCGTGCGCATCCACCACGCCGACGACAGCGGCCACCTGCGCCGCCCCGGCGAGGAAGTCGACAACCTCGACAAGACCTATACCGGCCAGCTCACCTGGCTCGGCATCGAGGCTACCGGCGATGCCTACAACTATCGTTCGAGCATGCCGCTGAACTACTGGGCCAGCGCCACCTGGCTGACCGGCGACCGCGACAACCTGACCACCACCACGGTCGACGACCGGCGCATCGCCACCGGCAAGCAGAGCGGCGACGTCAATGCCTTCGGCGTCGACCTCGGCCTGCGCTGGAACATCGACGAGCAATGGAAGGCCGGCGTCGGCTACGCCCGCGGCAGCGGCGGTGGCAAGGACGGCGAGGAGCAGTTCCAGCAGACCGGGCTGGAGAGCAATCGCTCCAACTTCACCGGCACCCGCTCGCGCGTGCACCGCTTCGGCGAAGCCTTCCGCGGCGAACTGAGCAACCTCCAGGCAGCCACCCTGTTCGGCTCCTGGCAACTGCGCGAGGACTACGACGCGAGCCTGGTCTACCACAAGTTCTGGCGCGTCGACGACGACTCCGACATCGGTACCAGCGGCATCAACGCCGCCCTGCAACCGGGCGAGAAGGACATCGGCCAGGAACTCGACCTGGTGGTGACCAAGTACTTCAAGCAAGGCCTGCTGCCGGCCTCGATGAGCCAGTACGTCGACGAGCCCTCGGCGCTGATCCGCTTCCGCGGCGGCCTGTTCAAGCCGGGCGACGCCTACGGGCCGGGCACCGACTCGACCATGCACCGCGCCTTCGTCGACTTCATCTGGCGCTTCTGAGCCCCGCGAGGAAACCGGACATGCCCGACATTTCCCTTTCGATCCCCCGCCGCCGGCTCCCGCGCCTGCGCCCGCTGGCCGCGGCAGTGCTCGGCGCGGTGCTGCTGCACGGCCAGGCGTGGGCGGCGCAGCCGGTGGAGAAACCGCAGCCGGTCCCGGCGCAGGCCGGCAACGAGCCGGGCCTGACCCAGGGCCTGAAGGAAACCGGCAACTACACGGTGACCACCGCGCCGGCCGAACCGTTGCACCTGGACCCGCCGAAACTGCCCGACCTCTCCGGCTACACCGCCGCCGCGGTGGAAGCCAAGATCGTGCGCAAGCCGGGTGGCCACGCCAGCGTGCAGCGCATGGTCCAGCAGCAGCCGCTGAAGGAGTTCACCGGTGGCAGCAACCGCCTCGCCGAATGGGTCAAGCGCCAGCGCCAGATGCCCCAGGCGATCTTCATCGAAGGCGGCTACGTGAACCTCGCCCAGCTCGCCGGCAAGCTTCCCGCCAGCGCGCTGGAACAGGTCGAGCCGGGGGTGTTCGTCGCCCGCCTGCCGATCGTGGTCAGCCAGGGCGCGACCCTCGACATCGACAAGCAGGTCAAGGAACTGCGCCTGTCCCAGGAGCGCGGCGCGTTCCTGGTCAACGACGGCATGCTGTTCGTCCGCGACAGCAAGGTCACCGGCTGGAGCGAATCGAAGAAGGAGCCGGCCTGGTTCAAGACGCCCAACGAGTTCCGTCCGTTCCTGATCTCCTGGGGCGGCGCCGAGGTGTACCTGAGCAACAGCACCTTCACCAGCTTCGGCTACAACGCCTCCAAGGCCTACGGCATCTCCATCTCGCAGTACAGCCCGGGCATGGACAAGCAGATGAAGCGCCCGCGCCCCAAGGGCTGGGTGATCGACTCGACCATCGTCGACAGCTGGTACGGCTTCTATTGCTACGAGGCCGACGACCTGGTGGTGAAGGGCAACACCTACCGCGACAACATCGTCTACGGCATCGACCCGCACGACCGTTCGCACCGCCTGATCATCGCCGACAACACCGTCCACGGGACCAGGAAGAAGCACGGCATCATCGTCTCGCGGGAAGTCAACGACAGCTTCATCTTCAACAACCGCAGCTACGAGAACAAGCTTTCCGGGATCGTCCTCGACCGTAACAGCGAGGGCAACCTGGTGGCCTACAACGAGGTCTATCGCAACCATTCCGACGGTATCACCCTCTACGAGAGCGGCGACAACCTGCTCTGGGGCAACCAGGTCCTGGCCAACCGCCGCCACGGCATCCGCGTGCGCAACAGCGTGAACATCCGCCTCTACGAGAACCTCGCGGCGGGCAACCAGCTGATCGGCGTGTACGGCCACATCAAGGACCTCACCAACACCGACCGCAACATCGCCCTCGACCCATTCGACACCAAGGTCTCGCTGATCGTGGTCGGCGGCAAGCTCGCCGGCAACGGCTCCGGCCCGCTCTCGGTGGATTCGCCGCTGAGCCTCGAACTGTACCGGGTGGCGATGCTCGCCCCGACCAAATCCTCCGGCATCAGCCTGCCCGGCGTTCTCGGCGAGAAGCAGGACCAGATCCTCGACCTGCTGGTGCGCCAGGACAAGGCGGTGCTGATCGACCCCGTGGAAAGCCAGGCCGAACTCCAGGACTGAGGACCCAGACGCATGAAAACCCGCACTTCCCGACTGTTCCGCCTGAGCGCCCTGGCCGCCGGCCTCTGCCTGGCCCAGGCAGCCCTGGCCGCCGACCCCGGCGCGGCGCCGAGCTACCAGGCGCTGCCGGCCGGCAACCTGTGCCCGGCCGCCGCCGACGACTCGCGCTACAACACCAAGTACCTGGGCTTCTTCACCCACCTGGTGCAGGCCCAGGACGACTGGCTGTTCCGCACCACCTACGACCTGCGTACCGACTTCGGCACCAGCGCCGAAGGCTGGCGCGAACTCCGCGCACTGCGCGACGAACTCAAGCGCAAGGGCATCGAGCTGGTGGTGGTCTACCAGCCGACCCGCGGCCTGGTGAACCGCGAGAAGCTCAGCCCGGCGGAAAAGGCCGGCTTCGACTACGAGCTGGCGAAGAAGAACTACCTGGCGACCATCGCCCGCTTCCGCCAGGCCGGCATCTGGACCCCGGACTTCTCGCCGCTGTTCGACGAGAAGGAGGAGCACGCCTACTACTTCAAGGGCGACCACCACTGGACTCCCCATGGCGCCCGGCGCAGCGCGAAGATCGTGGCCGAGACGCTGAAGCAGGTGCCCGGCTTCGAGGAGATCCCGAAGAAGCAGTTCGAAAGCAAGCGCGTCGGCCTGCTGTCCAAGCTCGGCACCTTCCACAAGGCCGCCGCGCAACTCTGCGGCAACAGCTACGCCACCCAGTACGTCGACCGCTTCGAGACCGAGCCGGTGGGCGCCAGCGACAGCGGCGACCTGTTCGGCGACGGCGGCAACCCGCAGATCGCCCTGGTCGGCACCTCCAACAGCGGCCCGGCCTACAACTTCGCCGGCTTCCTGGAGGAGTTCAGCGGCGCCGACATCCTCAACAACGCGGTGTCCGGCGGCGGCTTCGACAGTTCGCTGCTGGCGTACATGACCAGCGAGGAATTCCACAAGAACCCGCCGAAGATCCTCATCTGGGAATTCGCCACCCACTACGACATGGCGCAGAAGAGCTTCTACCGCCAGGCCATGCCGCTGGTGGACAACGGCTGCTCCGGCCGGAAGACCGTACTCAGCCGCAAGGTCAAGCTGCGCCAGGGCCGCAACGAGGTGCTGCTGAACAGCGCCGCGCTACCGATCCGTAGCGGCAGCTACGTCGCCGACGTGACCTACAGCGACCCTTCGGTACACGAGTTGAAGAACACCATCTGGTACATGAACGGCCGCCGCGAGCAGTTGAAGATCGAGCAGTCGAAAGCCGTCGATACCGGCGGCCGCTACGTCTTCCAGCTGCGCAACGACAGCGACTGGGCCGACCAGCAGTTCCTTTCCCTGGAAATCGAAGCGCCGGAGGACATGCCCCAGGGCCTGGAGGTCCAGGCCAGCATCTGCCAGGCGGCGCCCGCCAAGGCCAGCCAGTCGGTGGCCGGGAGGTAAACGATGAAAACGTCCCACCTGATCCGTATCGCCCTGCCCGGTGCCCTCGCCGCGGCATTGCTCGCCAGCCAGGTCAGCCAGGCCGCCGACCTGGTACCCCCGCCCGGCTACTACGCGGCGGTCGGCGAGCGCAAGGGCAACGCCGGCAGCTGCCCCGCGGTGCCGCCGCCGTATACCGGCAGCCTGGTCTTCACCAGCAAGTACGAAGGCTCCGATTCGGCGCGGGCGACCCTCAACGTCAAGGCGGAGAAGACCTTCCGCTCGCAGATCAAGGACATCACCGACATGGAGCGCGGCGCCACCAAGCTGGTCACCCAGTACATGCGCAGCGGCCGCGACGGCGACCTGGCCTGCGCACTGAACTGGATGAGCGCCTGGGCCCGCGCCGGCGCCTTGCAGAGCGACGACTTCAACCACACCGGCAAGTCCATGCGCAAATGGGCGCTGGGCAGCCTCTCCGGCGCCTACATGCGCCTGAAGTTCTCCAGCTCGCGGCCGCTCGCGGCCCACGCCGAGCAGAGCCGGGAAATCGAGGACTGGTTCGCCCGGCTCGGCACCCAGGTAGTCCGCGACTGGAGCGGCCTGCCGCTGAAGAAGATCAACAACCATTCCTACTGGGCGGCCTGGTCGGTGATGTCCACCGCGGTGGTGACCAACCGCCGCGACCTCTTCGACTGGGCGGTGAGCGAGTTCAAGGTCGCCGCCAACCAGGTCGACGAGCAGGGCTTCCTGCCCAACGAACTCAAGCGCCGCCAGCGCGCCCTCGCCTACCACAACTATGCGCTGCCACCGCTGGCGATGATCGCCGCGTTCGCCCAGGTCAACGGCGTCGACCTGCGCCAGGAGAACCACGGCGCCCTGCAGCGCCTGGCCGAGCGGGTGATGAAGGGAGTCGACGACGAGGAAACCTTCGAGGAGAAGACCGGCGAGGACCAGGACATGACCGACCTCAAGGTCGACAACAAGTACGCCTGGCTGGAGCCCTACTGCGCCCTCTACCGCTGCGAGCCGAAGATGCTCGAGGCGAAGAAGGACCGCGAGCCGTTCAACAGTTTCCGCCTCGGCGGCGAAGTGACGCGGGTGTTCAGCCGCGAAGGGGGAAGTTGAGGGCGTGGCGGGAAGCGGGCGCACAGGCCGGGGGCCACGCGCCCCTCTACCCCGCTCGCCGACCAGGCGCCACACCCCGACCCATGCGCGACAGACGCGGGCGGGCGCAACACCTTAGGCAACACCACGGGGAGGAAAACGGCGGGTCGTCCCGCCTTTCCTCGAGCGCTCCAGGGCGCGGAAAGGCAGGGCCGACCTGAATGGTTGACGCTCTAGAGAGAGAGACGGCATGGTCTTTTCTTCAAACGTGTTCCTGTTCCTGTTCCTGCCGGTCTTTCTCGGCCTGTACTACCTGAGCGGCGAACGTTACCGGAACCTGCTGCTGCTGATCGCCAGCTACGTGTTCTACGCCTGGTGGCGGGTGGACTTCCTCCTGCTGTTCGCCGGGGTCACCGTCTTCAACTACTGGATCGGCCTGCGCATCGGCGCCGCCGGCGTACGCACCAGGGCCGCGCAACGCTGGCTGATCCTCGGCGTGGTGGTCGACCTCTGCGTGCTCGGGTACTTCAAGTACGCCAACTTCGGCGTCGACAGCCTCAACGAGATCATCACCTCGTTCGGCATGCAGCCGTTCGTGCTGACCCACATCCTGCTGCCGATCGGCATCTCCTTCTACACCTTCGAGTCGATCAGCTACATCATCGACGTCTACCGCGGCGATACCCCGGCGACCCACAACCTGATCGACTTCGCCGCCTTCGTCGCGATCTTCCCGCACCTGATCGCCGGCCCGGTGCTGCGCTTCAAGGACCTGGTCGACCAGTTCAACCACCGCACCCACACCGTCGACAAGTTCGCCGAAGGCTGCACCCGCTTCATGCAGGGCTTCGTCAAGAAGGTGTTCATCGCCGACACCCTGGCCGCCCTCGCCGACCACTGCTTCGCCCTGCAGAACCCGACCACCGGCGACGCCTGGCTCGGCGCCCTGGCCTACACCGCGCAGCTCTACTTCGACTTCTCCGGCTACAGCGACATGGCCATCGGCCTCGGCCTGATGATGGGCTTCCGCTTCATGGAGAACTTCAACCAGCCCTACATCAGCCAGTCGATCACCGAGTTCTGGCGGCGCTGGCACATCAGCCTGTCGACCTGGCTGCGCGACTACCTCTACATCAGCCTGGGCGGCAACCGCGGCAGCACCTTCCAGACCTACCGCAACCTGTTCCTGACCATGCTCCTCGGCGGCCTGTGGCACGGCGCCAACTTCACCTACATCATCTGGGGCGCCTGGCACGGCATGTGGCTGGCGATCGAGCGGGCCCTCGGAGTGAACGCCGCGCCGCGCGTGCTCAACCCTTTGAAGTGGGCGTTCACCTTCCTCCTGGTGGTGATCGGCTGGGTGATCTTCCGCGCCGAGAACCTGCAGGTCGCCTGGCGCATGTACGAAGCCATGTTCAGCTTCGGCACCTGGCAGCTCTCCGAACTGAACCGCGCCAGCCTCACCGGCCTGCAGGTCGGCACCCTGGTCCTGGCCTACCTGGTGCTGGCGTTCTTCGGCCTGCGCCAGTTCTACAACCAGCCATTGCAGACCAAGGCGCCCAAGGCCGCGGCGAACAGCGACGAAGTGGCCGCCGACGGCCCGGCCAGTGCCCAGCCGCGCGCCCCGCGCGAGGCCGCCGGCGACCCGGCGGCGATCGCCTACTCGCCGAGCGGCGCGCTGGTCTACCAGCCGAGCTGGCTCAGCCAGTTGCCCGTCCTGGCCACCCGCCTGGCGCTGCTCCTGCTGTTCGCCGCCTCGGTGCTGAAGCTCTCCGCGCAGAGCTACTCGCCATTCCTCTACTTCCAGTTCTGAGCGAGGCCCACGCCATGACACAGAGCATTTCCCGCCCCCTGCAATACGCCTATATCGCCGCCTTCGGCGGGCTGCTGCTGGGGCTCGCCGGATGGTCGCTGAAGAGCGTGCCGGGCTTCTCCGCCGCGGCCGATACGCCACTGCTCAACGGCAAGCTGGCGCACGCCTTCGAAGCCCACTACGACAAGGAATTCCCGATCAAGCGCCTGGGCACCAACCTCTGGGCCGCACTCGACTACACGCTGTTCCACGAAGGCCGCCCCGGCGTGGTGATCGGCAAGGACGGCTGGCTGTTCACCGACGAAGAGTTCAAGCCGGCACCGAGCGGCCAGCAACTGGAAGACAACTGGGCACTGGTACGCGGCGTGCAGCGGGAGCTGAACCGGCGCGGCGTCAAGCTGGTGCTCGCGGTGATCCCGGCCAAGGCCCGCCTGTATCCCGAGCACATCGGCCGCGAGCAGCCGGCCGCGCTGCACGACAGCCTCTACCAGGACTTCCTGGCCCGCGCCCGCGCCGCCGGCATCGACAGTCCCGACCTGCTCGGCAGCCTGCGCCAGGCCAAGGACAACGGCGCGGTGTTCCTGCGCACCGACACCCACTGGTCGCCGCTCGGCGCGGAAACCGTGGCCCAGCGCCTCGGCGCGGAGATCCGCGAGACGCACCTGCTGGATGTGCCGGCGCAGAACTTCGTCACCCGCGTCGGCGAAGAACGCACGCACAAGGGCGACCTGCTCAGCTTCCTGCCGCTGGACCCGCTGTTCGACGAACTGCTGCCGCGTCCGGAGCAGTTGCAGCAACGCACCACCGAAGCCGCGCCGGCACTGCCGGGCGGCCAGCAGTCCGGCGCGGGCGACGACCTCTTCGGCGATAGCCAGCAACCGCGCCTGGCGCTGGTCGGCACCAGCTACAGCGCCAACCCCAGGTGGAACTTCGAGGGCGCGCTGAAACAGGCGCTGTCCGCCGACCTGATCAATTACGCGAAGGAAGGCAAGGGCCCCCTCGAACCGATGCTGGAACTGCTGCAGGACGAAGGCTTCCGCAAGGACCCGCCGCAACTGCTGGTCTGGGAGTTTCCCGAGCGCTACCTGCCGATGGCCAGCGACCTCAGCCAGTTCGACGCCGACTGGGTCGCCCAGCTGAAGGCCAGCGGCGGCCGCGATGAGCGCCTGGCCGCCAGCCGCAACGATTGAACGAACACAGCCAAGGCTGTTTACCCACGGGGCCGAGCGCCCCGCTGAAGAAGAAGCAACGGAGGAATACCCATGAACCCGATGACCCGCCGCCACACCTGGACCCGCCTGGCCTGCGCACTTTCCCTCGGCGTCGCCGCATTCGCCGCGCAGGCCGACGAGGGCGCCCTGTACGGGCCCCAGGCACCCAAGGGCTCGGCCTTCGTCCGCGCCTACAACGCCGGCAACAGCGAACTCGACGTGTCGGTCGGCAGCACCAGCCTGAACGACGTCGCGCCGCTCGGTTCCAGCGACTTCAAGTTCCTCCCCCCCGGCAGCTACACCGCCCAGGTCGGCCAGCAGAGCCTGCCGGTCAAGCTCGACCCGGACAGCTACTACACCCTGGTCAGCCAGCCCGGCGGCAAGCCGCAGCTGGTGGCCGAGCCGCCGTTCAAGAACAAGCAGAAGGCGCTGGTGCGGGTGCAGAACCTCAGCGGCTCGAAGCTGACCCTGAAGACCGCCGACGGCAAGACCGACGTGGTCAAGGACGTCGGCCCGCAAAGCCACGGCGACCGCGAGATCAACCCGGTAAAGGTGAACCTGGCGCTGTTCGACGGCAGCAAGAAGGTCAGCGACCTGAAGCCGGTCACCCTGGCCCGCGGCGAGGTGGTCTGCCTGTATGTCACCGGCAGCGGCGGCAAGCTCGCGCCGGTCTGGGTCAAGCGCCCGGTGAAGGCGGACTGAGACCGACCGGGAGGGGCTCGCCCCTCCCGGCATTCCACACAACAAGACCGGCCCGACACCGGCGCACCAACCGTCAGCGCTCCCGCAGAAGGAGCGCACTGGAGAGGTCACCCGGGGCTCCGTGGAGCCCGGTAACGAGATATCCCGCCGCACGGCGGGATCCCTAGACAGACGCATCGCTTCAAGGAGAAACAACATGATCCCAGTAATCCTTTCCGGTGGCAGCGGCTCGCGACTCTGGCCTCTTTCCCGCAAGCAGTACCCCAAGCAGTTCCTCGCCCTTACCGGCGACGACACCCTGTTCCAGCAGACCATCAAGCGCCTGGCCTTCGACGGCATGCAGGCACCGCTGCTGGTGTGCAACAAGGAGCACCGCTTCATCGTCCAGGAACAGCTGGAGGCACAAAACCTGGCGAGCCAGGCGATCCTCCTCGAACCCTTCGGCCGCAACACGGCGCCGGCGGTGGCCATCGCCGCGATGAAACTGGTCGCCGAAGGCCGCGACGAACTGCTGCTGATCCTTCCCGCCGACCACGTGATCGAGGACCAGCGCGCCTTCCAGCAGGCCCTGGCGCTGGCCACCAACGCCGCCGAAAAGGGCGAGATGGTGCTCTTCGGCATTCCCGCCAGCCGCCCCGAGACCGGCTACGGCTACATCCGCGCGAGCGCCGATGCGCAACTGCCGGAAGGCGTCAGCCGGGTGCAGAGCTTCGTCGAGAAGCCCGACGAAGCCCGCGCCCGCGAGTTCGTCGCCGCCGGCGGCTACTACTGGAACAGCGGCATGTTCCTGTTCCGCGCCAGCCGCTACCTGGAAGAACTGAAGAAGCACGACGCCGACATCTACGACACCTGCCTGCTGGCCCTGGAGCGCAGCCAGCACGACGGCGACCTGGTGAACATCGACGCCGCCACCTTCGAATGCTGCCCGGACAACTCCATCGACTACGCGGTGATGGAGAAGACCTCACGCGCCTGCGTGGTGCCGCTGTCCGCCGGCTGGAACGATGTCGGCAGCTGGTCGTCGATCTGGGACGTGCACGCCAAGGACGCCAACGGCAACGTCACCAAGGGCGACGTGCTGGTCCACGACAGCCACAACTGCCTGGTGCACGGCAACGGCAAGCTGGTCTCGGTGATCGGCCTGGAGGACATCGTGGTGGTGGAAACCAAGGACGCCATGATGATCGCCCACAAGGACCGGGTGCAGGACGTCAAGCACGTGGTCAAGGACCTCGACGCCCAGGGCCGTAGCGAGACCCAGAACCACTGCGAGGTCTACCGCCCGTGGGGCTCCTACGACTCGGTGGACATGGGCGGCCGCTTCCAGGTCAAGCACATCACCGTGAAGCCCGGCGCGCGCCTCTCGCTGCAGATGCACCACCACCGCGCCGAGCACTGGATCGTGGTTTCCGGGACCGCCCAGGTGACCTGCGACGACAAGACCTTCCTGCTCACCGAGAACCAGTCGACCTACATCCCGATCGCCTCCGTGCACCGCCTGGCCAACCCCGGCAAGATCCCGCTGGAGATCATCGAGGTGCAGTCCGGCAGCTACCTCGGCGAGGACGACATCGAGCGCCTGGAAGACGTCTACGGGCGCACCGCAGAACCGGCCCTGCAAGTGGTCGCCGGCAGCCGCTGAAGCGTCGACCCGGCCCCCTGGCGGAGCGATCCGCCAGGGGGTTGTTTTTTTCCGACAACCTACGGGATTGACTTTCCCTGGCCCTCCCCATGTTTCCATGAAGTTTCCGGAATATTCACGGGGAGCGGACATCAAGTATTAATGAACCCTTAAAGAAACAGGACTCGGGTTATTAATAAAAGCCACTCAGAAAACACCCGAGATCCATTCCAACCAACCCTGCAAGCCCCTGAAAACGAGGCTTCCGGCTTTATCCTCCAGTTTCTTCGAGTTCGTTCAGTCTTCATTCAGCCGTTGTTAAGCGAGTCTTAACAAACGTTCAGGCAGCATTCAGCGACATATAAATAACCTCTTCGTACCGCCCTCCCAGTACCGAGGCTTCATTACATGTCACTGGACTTTCTGCCATTCTCCCGGCCAAGCATCGGCGAGGACGAAATCGCCGCCGTGGAGCAGGTCCTGCGTTCCGGCTGGATCACCACCGGTCCGAAGAACCAGGAGCTCGAACAGCGCTTCGCCGAACGCCTCGGCTGCCGCCACGCAGTGGCGCTATCCTCGGCCACCGGCGCCCTGCACGTCACCCTGCTGGCGCTGGGCATCGGCCCCGGCGACGAAGTGATCACGCCGTCGCTGACCTGGGTCTCCACCGCCAACGTCATCACCCTGCTCGGCGCCACCCCGGTGTTCGTCGACGTCGACCGCGACACCCTGATGTGTTCGGCGCAGGCAGTGGAAGCCGCCATCGGCCCGCGCACCCGCGCCATCGTGCCGGTGCACTACGCCGGCTCCACCCTGGATCTCGAAGGCCTGCGCACGGTCGCCGGGCGCCACGGCATCGCCCTGGTCGAGGACGCCGCCCACGCGGTCGGCAGCGAATACCGCGGGCGCCCGGTAGGCTCCCGCGGCACGGCGATCTTTTCCTTCCACGCGATCAAGAACCTGACCTGCGCCGAAGGCGCGATGTTCGTCAGCGACGACAGCGCCCTCGCCGAACGGGTCCGCCGCCTCAAGTTCCACGGCCTCGGGGTCGATGCCTACGACCGCCTGAGCCATGGACGCAAGCCGCAGGCGGAAGTGATCGAGCCCGGTTTCAAATACAACCTGGCCGACCTCAACGCCGCCCTCGCGCTGGTCCAGCTCAAGCGCCTGGACGCGCTCAACGCGCGCCGCCAGGCCCTCGCCGAACGCTACCTGGAGCGCCTCGCCGGCCTGCCGCTGGCGCCGCTCGGCCTGCCCGCGCACAAGCAGCGCCACGCCTGGCACCTGTTCATCCTGCGCATCGACGCCGAGGCCTGCGGCCTGGGCCGCGACGCCTTCATGGAAGCCCTGAAGGCGCGCGGCATCGGTAGCGGCATCCATTTCATCGCCAGTCACCTGCACCACTACTACCGCCAGCGCCAGCCGCGCCTGAGCCTGCCCAACAGCGAGTGGAACTCGGCCCGCCTGTGCTCCATCCCGCTGTTCCCCGACATGCGCGACGACGACATCGAGCGCGTCGCCCGCGCCATCGAGGACATCCTGGAGAAACGTCGATGAAGCCCTATCCGATCGACCTGGTCTCGGTGGTGATCCCGGTCTACAACGAGGAAGCCAGCCTGCCCGAACTGCTGCGCCGCACCGAGGCCGCCTGCCTGGAGCTGGGCCGCGCCTTCGAGATCGTGCTGGTCGACGACGGCAGCCGCGACCGCTCCGCGGAACTCTTGCAGGCCGCCGCCGAACGCGACGGCAGCGCCGTGGTGGCGGTGATCCTCAACCGCAACTACGGCCAGCACGCGGCGATCCTCGCCGGCTTCGAGCAGTCCCGTGGCGACCTGGTGATCACCCTCGATGCCGACCTGCAGAACCCGCCGGAGGAAATCCCGCGCCTGGTGGAGCGCGCCGCGCAGGGCTACGACGTGGTCGGCAGCATCCGCGCCGAGCGCCAGGACTCGGCCTGGCGGCGCTGGCCTTCGCGCCTGGTGAACCTGGCGGTGCAGCGCTCCACCGGGGTCGCCATGCACGACTACGGCTGCATGCTGCGCGCCTACCGGCGCAGCATCGTCGAAGCGATGCTGGCCTGCCGCGAACGCAGTACCTTCATCCCGATCCTGGCCAACGGCTTCGCCCGGCATACCTGCGAGATCCGCGTCGCCCACGCCGAGCGCGCCCACGGCGAATCGAAATACAGCGCGATGCGCCTGCTCAACCTGATGTTCGACCTGGTCACCTGCATGACCACCACGCCGCTGCGCCTGCTCAGCCTGGTCGGCGGCGGCATGGCCCTGGCCGGCTTCCTCTTCGCCCTGTTCCTCCTCGTGCTGCGCCTGGCCTTCGGCGCCGCCTGGGCCGGCAACGGCCTGTTCGTGCTGTTCGCCGTGCTGTTCATGTTCAGCGGCGTGCAGTTGCTCGGCATGGGCCTGCTCGGCGAGTACCTCGGGCGCATGTACAGCGACGTGCGCGCGCGGCCGCGCTTCTTCATCGAGCGCGTGGTCCGCGCCACGCCCTCCGCGCTTCCCTCGGCCCTGCAGCGGGCCGGTTTCACCTCTTCATCCAGCGAGCCTTCCACGCCATGACCTCGAAAGCCGTCGTCTTCGCCTACCACGACATCGGTTGCACCGGTATCGAAGCCCTGCTCAATGCCGGCTACGAGATCGCCGCCGTCTTCACCCATGCCGACGACCCACGGGAAAACACCTTCTACGCCTCGGTCGCACGCCTCTGCGCCGAGCGCGGCATTCCGCTGCACGCGCCCGAGGACGTGAACCATCCGCTGTGGCTGGAGCGCATCCGCCAACTGCGCCCGGACTTCCTGTTCTCCTTCTACTACCGCCGCCTGCTCGGCGCCGAGCTGCTCGCCTGCGCCGCACGCGGCGCCTACAACCTGCACGGTTCGCTGCTGCCGCGCTACCGCGGACGCGCCCCGGCGAACTGGGTGCTGGTCAACGGCGAAACGCAGACCGGGGTGACCCTGCATCGCATGATCGAGCGCGCCGACGCCGGGCCGATCCTCGCCCAGCAGGCCGTCGCCATCGACCCCGAGGACACCGCCCTGAGCCTGCACGGCAAGCTGCGCAAGGCCGCCGGCGCCCTGCTGCGCGACAGCCTGCCGCTGCTCGCCCTCGGCGTGCTGCCGGAAGTCGAGCAGGACGAGAGCCAGGCCAGCCACTTCGGCCGGCGCACCCCGGCGGACGGCCTGCTCGACTGGCACAGGCCGGCACGGCAGTTGTACGACCTGGTGCGCGCGGTGACCCAGCCCTACCCTGGCGCCTTCTGCCAGGTCGGCGAACAGAAGCTGATCGTCTGGAGCGCCGAGGTGGTCGCCGGCAACCACGGCCGCGAGCCGGGCAGCGTACTGTCCTGCGACCCGCTGCGGATCGCCTGCGGCGAGGACTCGCTGGTGCTGCGCTTCGGCCAGCGCGGCGAGCGCGGCCTGTACCTGGCCGGCACGCAACTGGCCACCGAGCTGGGCCTGGTCGAGGGCGCGCGCCTGCGTGGCGCGGCATGCAGTCCGCAGCGCCGCACGCGGGTGCTGATCCTCGGGGTCAACGGCTTCATCGGCAACCACCTGTCCGAACGCCTGCTGCGCGACGGTCGCTACGAGGTCCACGGCATGGACATCGGCTCCGACGCCATCGAACGGCTCAAGGCCGACCCGCATTTCCACTTCGTCGAAGGCGACATCGGCATCCATTCGGAGTGGCTCGAATACCATGTGAAGAAATGCGACGTGATCCTGCCGCTGGTGGCCATCGCCACGCCCATCGAGTACACGCGCAACCCGCTGCGGGTGTTCGAACTGGACTTCGAGGAAAACCTGCGGATCGTCCGCTACTGCGTGAAATACGGCAAACGCGTGGTGTTCCCTTCCACCTCCGAGGTCTACGGCATGTGCCAGGACCCGGACTTCGACGAAGACCGCTCGAACCTGGTGGTCGGGCCGATCAACAAGCAGCGCTGGATCTACTCGGTGTCCAAGCAGTTGCTCGACCGGGTGATCTGGGCCTACGGCCAGCAGGGCCTGCGCTTCACCCTGTTCCGTCCGTTCAACTGGATGGGCCCGCGCCTGGACCGCCTGGATTCGGCGCGGATCGGCAGCTCGCGGGCGATCACCCAGCTCATCCTGCACCTGGTCGAAGGCACGCCGATCCGCCTGGTCGACGGCGGCGCGCAGAAGCGCTGCTTCACCGACGTCGACGACGGCATCGAGGCCCTCGCGCGGATCATCGACAACCGCGACGGCCGCTGCGACGGGCAGATCGTCAACATCGGCAACCCGGACAACGAGGCGAGCATCCGCCAGCTCGGCGAGGAACTGCTGCGCCAGTTCGAGGCCCACCCGCTGCGCGCGCAGTTCCCGCCCTTCGCCGGCTTCCGCGAGGTGGAGAGCCGCAGCTTCTACGGCGACGGCTACCAGGACGTGGCCCACCGCAAGCCGAGCATCGACAACGCCCGGCGCCTGCTCGACTGGCAGCCCACCATCGAACTGCGCGAGACCATCGGCAAGACCCTCGACTTCTTCCTCCACGAAGCGCTCCGCGAGCGCGAGGCACAGGCGTGATCCAGGCCGGCCTGCGCATCGACGTCGACACCTTCCGCGGCACCCGCGACGGGGTGCCGCGGCTGCTCGAGCTGCTCGACGAAGCCGGGCTGAAGGCGACCTTCTTCTTCAGCGTCGGCCCGGACAACATGGGCCGCCACCTCTGGCGCCTGGCGCGCCCGGCGTTCTTCTGGAAGATGCTCCGCTCGCGCGCCGCCAGCCTGTATGGCTGGGACATCCTGCTGGCCGGCACCGCCTGGCCGGGCAAGCCGATCGGCCGCGAACTCGGCCCGCTGATGCGGCGGACCCAGGCCGCCGGCCACGAGGTCGGCCTGCACGCCTGGGACCACCATGCCTGGCAGACCCACGCCGGCGTCTGGAGCGTGCAGCAGCTCGGCGAGCAGATCCGCCGCGGCAGCGATTGCCTGGCGGACATCCTCGGCCAGCCGGTGCGTTGTTCCGCCGCCGCCGGTTGGCGCGCCGACGGCCGGGTGGTCGAGGCCAAGCAGCCCTTCGGCTTCCGCTACAACAGCGACTGCCGCGGACGCGGCGCGTTCCGCCCGCGCCTGGCCGACGGCAGCCCTGGCATCCCGCAGGTGCCGGTGAACCTGCCGACCTTCGACGAGGTGGTCGGCCCCGGCCTGCCGCGCGAGGCCTACAACGACTTCATCCTGGAACGCTTCGCCGCTGGCCGCGACAACGTCTACACCATCCACGCCGAGGTCGAGGGGCTGCTCCTCGCCCCGGCGTTCCGCGAACTGCTGCGGCGCGCCGAACGGCGCGGCATCCGCTTCCGCCCGTTGGGCGAACTGCTGCCGGACGATCCGCGCAGCCTGCCGCTGGCCGAACTGGTGCGCGGCCGCCTGGCCGGCCGCGAGGGCTGGCTGGGAGTGCGCCAGCCATGAGCCGCCGCCAGACCTGTTCGCTGCTGCTGATCGCCTTCGGCCTGTTCTACCTGGTTCCATTGAGCAACCATGGCCTGTGGATTCCCGACGAGACCCGCTACGCGCAGATCAGCCAGGCGATGCTGCTGGGCGGCGACTGGGTGTCGCCGCACTTCCTCGGCCTGCGCTACTTCGAGAAGCCGGTCGCCGGCTACTGGATGATCGCCCTCGGCCAGGCGGTCTTCGGCGAAAACCTGTTCGGCGTGCGCATCGCCTCGGTCGTCGCCACCGCCCTCAGCGTCCTGCTCGCCTACCTGCTGGCCCGCCGCCTGTGGCGCGACCCGCGCACCAGCCTGGCATGCGCGCTGCTCTACGCCAGCTTCGGCTTGATCGCCGGGCAGTCCGGCTATGCCAACCTCGACCCGCAATTCACCTTCTGGGTCAACCTGAGCCTGGTGGCGCTGTGGCATGCCCTCGACGCGGGGAGCCGCCGCGCGCGCCTGCTCGGCTGGACCCTGCTCGGCCTCGCCTGCGGCATGGGCTTCCTGACCAAGGGCTTCCTCGCCTGGCTGCTGCCGGTACTGGTCGCCCTGCCCTACATGCTCTGGCAGCGGCGCTGGCGCGAGCTGCTTGGCTACGGAGCGCTGGCGGTGCTGGCGGCGCTGCTCGTCTGCCTGCCCTGGGCGCTCGCCGTGCATGCGCGGGAAGCGGACTACTGGCGGTTCTTCTTCTGGCACGAACACATCCGCCGCTTCGCCGGCGAAGACGCCCAGCACTCTCGCCCGTGGTGGTTCTACCTGCCGTTGCTGGCGGTCGCCTGCCTGCCCTGGAGCGGCCTGCTGCCGAGCGCGCTGCGCCAGGCCTGGCACGAGCGGCGCCAAGCGCCGGTGGTCTTCCTGGCGCTATGGCTGCTGTTGCCGCTGGCGTTCTTCAGCCTGAGCCGGGGCAAGCTGCCGACCTACATCATGCCCTGCCTGCTGCCGCTGGCACTGCTCATGGGCCACGCCCTGGTGCAGCGGCTGCGCCTGGGGAACAGCGTCGCGCTGCGCGGCAACGGGCTGCTCAACCTGGGCCTGGCGCTCCTCGCGCTGGCGGCCCTGGCCTACCTGCAACTGCGCAAGCCGGTGTACCAGGAAGAACCCTTCGAGCTGTTCCTGGTCCTGCTGGTGATCGGCGCCTGGGCCGCCGCCGGCCTCGCCCAGTGGCGCTACCCGCTACGCGCCTGGGCCGCGCCGCTGCTGGCGAGCTGGGTGCTGATCGCGCTGCTGCCGGCAGCGATGCCCAACCATGTGGTGCAGAACAAGACCCCCGACCTGTTCGTCGCCGAACACCTCGATGAACTGACCGGCGCCCGCCATCTGCTGAGCAATGACCTCGGCGCCGCCTCGGCCCTCGCCTGGCGCCTGCGTCGTAGCGACGTGACGCTCTACGACACGCGCGGCGAGCTGAAGTACGGCCTCTCCTACCCCGAGCACAGCCAGCGCAGCGTGCCCTTGGCAGACATCCGCCAGTGGCTCTGGCGGGCACGCCAGGACGGCTCGATTGCCGTGCTGCTGCGGATCAACAGCGCCAGCGACCGCTACCAGCTGGCGCTGTTGCCGGGCGACGGCGAACGCTACCGGAACGGCAACCTGGTCCTGGCGATCCTGCCGCAGGTGCGCCCATGAGCGCCGCGCTGCTGCTCGCCACCCTGCTCATGACCGGCCTCGGCCAGGTTGCGCAGAAGCTCACCGTGGAGCACTGGCGCCTGGTCGCCGCCGACGGCTGGACGGCGCGCCTGCGCAGTCCGTGGCCGTGGCTGGCGCTGCTCGCCCTCGGGCTCGGCCTGCTCTGCTGGCTGCTGCTCCTGCAACGGGTGGAAGTCGGCAGCGCCTATCCGATGCTGGCGCTGAACTTCGTCCTGGTCACCCTGGCGGCACGCTTCGTCTTCGATGAGCCGGTGGATCGCCGCCACCTCGCCGGCCTGTTGCTGATCGTCGCCGGCGTGGCCCTGCTCGGGAGGAGCGCATGAACGCGCTACGCGGCTGGCTGGCGGCGCTGGGCAGCGTGCTGCTGGCCAGCGCCGCCCAGCTCGGCATGCGCTGGGGCATGAGCCGCCTGCCGCTGCCTGAAGCCTGGGCCGGGCAAACGCCGGAGCGCGCCGCGTTGCTCGCGGTAGCCCTGGCGGTGGCGGCCTACGCCGCCTCTCTGCTGTGCTGGCTGGCCGCCCTGCGCCACCTGCCGCTGGGCCGCGCCTACAGCCTGTTGAGCGCCAGCTACGCGCTGGTCTACCTGCTGGCGGCGAGCCTGCCCGCGTTCGATGAAACCTTCAGTACCAGCAAGACCCTGGGCGTAGGCCTGGTGGTGCTCGGCGTGTTGACCGTCAACGCCCGCCGCACCGCTGCCGCGCCCGCGCATCATCCGTCGAGGAAAGCACCATGAAGATCAGCGTATTCGGCAGTGGCTATGTAGGACTGGTGCAGGCCGCCGTCCTCGCCGAAGTGGGCCACGATGTACTGTGCATGGACATCGACCGGAACAAGGTCGAACGCCTCGCGCAGGGCCTCGCCAGCATCTACGAACCCGGGCTCGACGCCTTGCTGCGCGAAGGCCTGGACAGCGGCCGCCTGCGTTTCAGCAGCGATGCGCGCCTGGCCGTGGAGCACGGCCGGGTGCAGTTCATCGCGGTCGGCACCCCGCCTGGCGAGGACGGCGCGGCCGATCTCGGCGCGGTCTTCGCGGTGGCCGATGCCATCGCCGAGCACCGCCGCAAGCCCGTCATCGTGGTGGAGAAATCGACCGTCCCGGTAGGCACCGGCGACCGCCTGCGCGCGCACATCGAGCGGCGCCTGGAAGCCGACGGACGCGAGCTGGAATTCGAGATCGTCTCCAACCCGGAATTCCTCAAGGAAGGCTCCGCCGTCGCCGACTGCCGGCGCCCGGACCGCATCGTGGTCGGCTGCGACAACGAAGAGGTGCGCCAGGTGATGCGCGAACTCTACGAGCCGTTCAACCGCAACCACGACCGCATGCTGTTCATGGGCCTGCGCAGCGCCGAACTGACCAAGTACGCGGCGAACGGCATGCTGGCGACCAAGATCAGCTTCATCAACCAGATCGCCGAACTGGCCGAACACCTCGGTGCCGATATCGAGGCGGTGCGCCAGGGCATCGGCGCCGACCCGCGGATCGGCTACCACTTCATCTACCCCGGCTGCGGCTACGGCGGCTCCTGCTTCCCCAAGGACATGCGCGCGCTGATCCACAGCGCCGAGCAGGCGCATTGCTCCAGCGACCTGTTGCAGGCAGTGGAAGCGATCAACCGGCGGCAGAAGCACAAGCTGTTCGAACGCATCCGGGTGTTCTACGACGGCGACCTGCGCGGCAAGACCTTCGCCCTCTGGGGCCTGGCCTTCAAGCCGAACACCGACGACATGCGCGACGCGCCCAGCCGCGAACTGATGGAAGCGCTCTGGCGCCACGGCGCGCAGGTGCGCGCCTACGATCCCGAAGCCATGCAGGAAACCCAGCGGCTCTATGGCCACGACGAACGCCTGAGCCTGATGGGCACCCCCGAGGCGACCCTGGGAGGCGCCGATGCGCTGGTCATCTGCACCGAGTGGCAGCAATTCAAGGCACCGGATTTCGAGCTGCTCAAGGAGCGCCTGAAGGCCCCGGTGATCTTCGACGGGCGCAACCTCTACGACCCCGAGCGCATGGCCCGCCACGGCTTCCACTACTACCCGATGGGACGCGGGCAGTCCTGCTCGTTGCCGATCAACGAGGCCAGCCTCGCACAGGAAGATGGCATGCGCCTGTTGCGCCAGGCCTGAGGCCGCCCCAGGTCGGATCGACCGCTGGGGCGAATAACCGCTTGCGGTTATCCGCCGGTTCTCCGGAGTCTCGGCGGATAACGCCTGCGGCGTTATTCGCCCTACCCCCTGCCACGTCGCTCAGGTGGCGTAGGGCGCATGACCGCCTCGCGGCTATCCGCCAGCCGCCGGCTCCCGCGAGGACGAGGTCCCCAACGCCAGTCCCGGCTCGGCGCCGCGCTTGAGCACGGCGTAGAGCAGCCCGGTAAGCAGGCTGCCGGCGACGATCGCCAGCAGGTACGCCAGGGCGTGGTTGATCGCGTTGGGCACCAGCATCACGAACAACCCGCCGTGAGGCGCCTGCAACTTGCAGCCGAAATACATCGACAGGGCGCCGGTCAGCGCGCCGCCGGCGATGCTCGCCGGGATCACCCGCAACGGGTCCTTGGCGGCGAACGGGATGGCGCCTTCGGAGATGAAGCACAGCCCCAGCACCGAGGCTGCCTTGCCGGCCTGCCGCTCGCTCTCGGCGAACTTGCGCCGCGCCAGCAGGGTCGCCAGGCCCATGCCGATCGGCGGCACCATGCCCGCCGCCATCACCGCTGCCATCGGCGCGTAGCTGTGCGACGAGAGCAGGCCGACGGAAAAGGCGTAGGCGGCCTTGTTGACCGGTCCGCCGAGGTCGACGCACATCATCCCGCCGAGCAGCAGGCCGAGGAGGATGGCATTGGAGGTACCCATGCCGTCGAGGAACCCGGTCAGTGCCGCGAGCATCCCGGCCACCGGCTTGCCGACCACGTAGAGCATCAGCAGGCCGGTGACCAGGCTGGCCAGCAACGGGATGACCAGGATCGGCTTCAGCGCTTCCAGGCTCGCCGGCAGCCTCAGCCCGTGGCTGATGGCCCGCGCCGCATAGCCGGCGATGAAGCCGGCGACTATCCCGCCGATGAACCCGGCGCCGAGGGTCCCGGCGAGCAGGCCGCCGAGCATGCCCGGCGCCAGGCCCGGGCGGTCGGCGATGGAATAGGCGATGTAGCCGGCGAGCATCGGCACCATCAGGACGAAAGCCGTGTCGCCGACCGTCCTCAGCACCGCCGCCAGGCTGCCCGGCTGCTTGTAGGCATCGATGCCGAAGGCCAGCGACAGGGCGATCAGCAGGCCGCCCGCGACCACCATCGGCAACATGAACGACACCCCGGTCAGCAGGTGCTTGTACACCCCGCGCTTCTCGTCCCTGGCGACCACCGCGCTGGCTGCGCCCGCGCTCTCGACCTGCCCTTCCGCCAGCGCCCGCTCGAGCGTCGCGCGGGCCTGCTTGAGGGCCACGCCGGTGCCGCAACGGTAGATCTTCTTGCCGGCGAAACGGGCCGTGTCCACGTCGATGTCGGCGGCCAGCAGGACCACGTCGGCGGCGGCGATGTCCGCCGGGTCGAGCGGGTTGCGCGCGCCGACCGAGCCCTGGGTCTCGACCTGCAACGCGAAGCCCAGTTGCCCCGCCGCGAGCTGCAACGCCTCGGCGGCCATGAAGGTGTGCGCCACGCCGGTCGGACAGGCGGTCACCGCGACGATCCGCGGTGCCGCTCCGGCCTCCGGCGCAACCAGGCCGACCTCGTCCCCGGCGACCTCCACGCTCGCCAGGGCGGCGGCCCGCTGGAGGAAGGCGCGCGGATCGGCCAGCGCCTCGGCGGGACGCGCGCGATACACCGGCTTGCCGACGAAACGCGCCGCCGCCAGCGGCTCGACGCCGACCAGCAGGACCCAGTCGGCTTCGGCGATCTGTTCGGCGCTCAGTTCGCCCTCGGGCCTCGACCCGGCATTCGCCTCGACGCAGGTTTCCCAGCCCAGGCGCTCGGCGGCGCCCCGCAGCAGGCGCGCGGCGAGCACGCTGGTGACCTGTCCGCCAGGGCAGGCGGTGACGATCGCTAGTTTCATCTCAGGCCTCCTCGACCAATGGCTGCACCACGACGCCCGCTTCGATCCGCGCCAGGCGCTGCGGATCGCCGATGCCGAACTCGAACTGGGTCACCGCCAGGCTGGCGATGGCGGTGGCCTGACGCAGCACCCGCTCGGCCGGCCAGCCGCTGGCCAGCCCGTGCAGCATGCCGGCCAGCAGGGAATCGCCGGCACCCACCGTGCTGGCCACTTCCACCGCCGGCGGCCGCGCCTGCCAGGCACCCTCGGCGGCGAACCAGTTGACCCCCGCGGCGCCCTGGGAAATCACCACCTGGCCTACCCCGTCCTGGCGCAGGCGTTCGGCCGCCTGGCGCTGTGCGGCCAGGTCGTCCATCGGCGCCGAGCAGAGGTCGGCCAGTTCCTCGACGTTCGGCTTGATCATCCACGGCGCAGCCTTCACACCTTCGCGCAGGGCCGCGCCGCTGCTGTCGAAGGCGACCTTCAGGCCGAGGCGCCGCAAGCGCCGCAGCAGTTCGCCCAGCCATTCCGGCTCGACCCCGCGCGGCAGGCTGCCGGCGACCACCGCCAGCTCGTGCTCCCCGGCAAGCCGGTCGAGGCGTTCGAGCAACGCCGCCTGGGCTCGCTCGTCGGCCTCCGGGCCCGGCCCGTTGAGGTCGCTGACGCGCCCGCCGCGCTCGGCCAGCTTGATGTTGCTGCGGGTTTCGCCCGGCACCCGGACGAACGCATCGGCGAAGCCACGACGCTGGAACATGGCGGTGAACGGCGGCTGGTTGTCTTCGCCGAGGAAGCCGCTGACCGTCAACCGATGGCCGAGGTCGGCAAGCACCTGGGCGACGTTCAGGCCCTTGCCGGCGGCCTGGGTCAGCACCGCCTCGCTGCGGTTAACCGCCCCCAGTTCCAGCTGGCGCAGGCGCACGGTGAGGTCCAGCGCCGGGTTCAGGGTAATCGTCAGGATCCGCGCCATTACTGCACCTCCGCTTCCACCAGGGCCCGGACCTCGGCGGCGCTCGCCAGGCCCAGGGCTTTGCGGGCCAGGCCGCGCGCAGCGACCAGCTGCAGTTCGCGCACGCCGGCCTTGACCAGGGCGATGCTGCGCGCCGAGACGCTCAGCTCGTCCACTCCCAGGCCGACCAGCAGCGGCAACGCCAGCGGGTCGGCCGCCAGTTCGCCGCAGACGCCGACCCACTTGCCCTCGGCGTGGGCGGCGCGGACGGTCATGTCGATCAGTTGCAGCACCGCCGGATGCAGACCGTCGGCCTGGGCCGAAAGACTCGGGTGGCCGCGATCGATAGCCAGGGTGTACTGGGTCAGGTCGTTGGTGCCGACGCTGAAGAAGTCCACCTCGCGGGCCAGCACCGGCGCGAGCAACGCCGCAGAGGGCACCTCGACCATGATCCCCAGTTGCAGGTCGGCCAGCGGGATTTCCTCGCGCAGGCGCAGCGCCAGGTCACGCGCCTGGCGCCATTCGTCGAGGCTGCCGACCATCGGGAACATCACCCGCAGCGGCCGCTCCCCGGCGGCGCGGAACAGCGCGCGCAACTGGGTCTCGAGGATCTGCGGTCGCTGCAGGGTCAAGCGGATACCGCGCAGGCCCAGATAGGGATTCTCTTCGTGGGGAATCGGCCAGTACGGCAGCGGCTTGTCCCCGCCGACATCCAGGGTCCGCGCCACCAGCGGACGTCCGTCGAGGGCGTCGAGCACCCGACGGTATTCCGCTTCCTGGGTCGCCAGGTCCGGCGCGCGGGCGTTGTTCATGAAGACGAACTCGGTGCGCAGCAGGCCAACGCCCTCGGCGCCCAGCTCCACCGCGCGCGCGGCGCCGGCGGTGTCGCCAAGGTTGGCGCAGACTTCCACCGCGTGGCCATCGCGGGTCCGCGCAGGCTCCAGCCGCTGCGCGTCGGCGCGGGCCTGGCGCTGCTGGCGGGCGTCGCGCTCGGCGGCGGCCTGCTGCAACTGTTCGGTGCTCGGCGCCACCTGCAGCCAGCCGTGCTCGCCATCCAGCAGCAGTGCCGTGCCAGGCTCCAGGCCGAGCACCGCCGCGCCGGCGCCGACCAATGCCGGAATGCCGAGGGCGCGGGCGATGATCGCGCTGTGCGAAGTGGCGCCGCCGCGCGCCGTGAGGATGCCGGCGACCCGCTGGGCGTCGAGGCGGGCGACATCGGAGGGGCCGACCTCGTCCATCACCAGGATGTACGGCTGCTCCGGCTCGCGCGGCGCCTCCACCCCGCAGAGCCTGGCCAGCACCCGCCGGCCGAGGTCGCGGAGGTCGGCGGCGCGCTCGGCGAGCAAGGTGTCGTGCAGCGCCTCCTGCTGCGCCGCGCTGTCTTCCACCACCCGACTCCAGGCCGCTTCGGCGCTTTCGCCGCGATTCAGGCGCAGTTGCACCTGCTCGGCCAGTTCCGGATCGTCGAGCATCTCCCGGTGGGTGACGAAAATCTCGCGGATCGCCTTCACCGTGCTGCGTTCGACCAGGCCGACGATCTCCTCGTCCACCGCCCGCTTGGCCCGCAGCAGGCGCTCGCGTTCATGGGCCGGCGACTCGCCGCGCGGCTGGAACTCGAAGCGCTGCGCCACCTGGACATGCGCCGGACCACTGGCGATGCCCGGCGACGCGGCGATTGCCTGCAGGCGCTCGCCGGCGCGCAGCGGCGCCGGCCGGGCATCCTCTTCCGCCTCGCCGACGGCATCGGGCAAGGCCTCCTCCGCCAGCGCTTCGACCTCCTCGCCGAGCCCCTCGCGCACCGCGGCCAGCAAGGCTGGCAGCGCGTCCTCGGCGATCGCCGGCTCGGCGCTGAACTCCAGCGTCTGGCCGCGTCGCGCGCCGAGGGCGAGCAGCTTGCTCAGGCTCTTCGCCGAGACGGGGGCCGCCTCGCTGTCGGCCAGGCGTACCCGGATCTCGCCGGCGAAGCCCTTGGCCAGCTGCGCCAGCGCCTGCGCCGGGCGGGCATGCAGGCCATGCGGGTTGGCCAGGACCGCTCGCGCGCTGGGCCAGTCCGGCGGCAGCTCGCCACCGAGCGCCGCGAGTACGCTGCGGCTGCTGGTGGCGCGCACCAGCTCGGCGCCACGCCCTTCCAGCAACAGGTCGCACAGGCGTTCGAGCAGCGCCTGGTGCGCTTCGCCCAGGCTGGCCAGGCAGAACAGCCCGGTGACCGGTTGCCCCTGGTGCTGCAACGGTTGCGCCGGAGTGACGAAGGCCAGCCCGGGGCGCTTCACCAATTGTTCGCTGTGCAACCAGCACAGCCCGTCGCCCAGCGGCAACGGTTCGGTCTGCTGGAGCACGGCGGCGAAGCCGTTCTCCACGCAGCCGGCCTTCTTCAACAGGCGCGCGCCGAGCCAGGCCAGTTCGTCGAGGTCCTCGGCGTTCTGGCCGAGGCCGACCAGTTGTGCGTCCAGCGCCAGTTCCTGCGGCGCGCCCTGCAACAGGCCGAGGACTTCCTCGGCGCTGGCGGCCGCGCTCAGCGCCGGTCCCAGGTCGGCCTCGCCGAGGGCGCGGGTGAGCAATTGCAGGAGCTGCAGGTGTTCGTCGGACTTCGCCGCGATGCCGATGGCCAGGTAGACCTGCTGGCCATCGCCCCAGTCCACTCCCTCGGGGAATTGCAGCAGGCGCACACCGGTGCTGAAGACCAGCTCGCGGGTATCCGGGGTCCCATGGGGTATGGCGATGCCCTGGCCGAGGTAGGTGGAGCCTTGTGCCTCGCGCGCCTTCAGGCCCTCGGCATAGCCGGGCGCGGCCAGGCCGTCGGCGACCAGCGCCGCGCCGAGCAGGCGCAGGGCTTCGGCCTTGTCCGCGGCGCGCTGGCCCATGCGGATCTGCCGGGTATCGAGTTCGAGCATGGAAACCTCCTCAGGAGCGAACGGCTCCCCGTCTCACGTCCGGATCGTCCCGCCGCGCCGAGGCGCGGGCGCGGGATGTGCCGGCGGTAGCGGAAAGCGGCTCGCGGGAGCCTTCCGTACAGCCAGGGGCGGTGATCCGCTTGTTGTCATTGACCTGCCATAGCGTAGGCGGCGCCGCGTTCGGGCTGCGCGAGGCAGCCTGGGGCAGGGGGCGCCGGCTTCGCCGGAATCTTTTGCTGAATCGATTCACTTAATTAAATTGGCACGTTACCCGATAATGATTGATCCTTGAAGCCCAACTTGTCGTCGCCTCCAGTAGAGATCGGTTTGAAACTCAGTGATATCGCCCGCCTGGCCGGGGTCTCGGTGACCACCGCCAGCTACGTCATCAATGGCAAGGCCGCCCAGCGGCGCATCAGCGCCGCCACCGTCGAGCGCGTGCTTGCCGTGGTCGAGGAACACGGCTACCAGCCGGACCAGCAGGCCGCCGGCCTGCGCCGCGGGCAGACCCGCACCCTCGGCTTCATCCTCCCGGACCTGGAAAACCCCAGCTACGCCCGCCTCGCCAAGCAACTCGAACAAGGCGCCCGGGCGCGCGGCTACCAGTTGCTGATCGCCTGCTCCGACGACGAGCCGGAGACCGAGCGCCAGGTGGTCAACCTGTTCCGCGCGCGCCGCTGCGACGCGCTGATCGTCGCCAGTTGCCTGCCGGCCGGGGATGATACCCATGCCCGGCTGGTCGCCGAAGGCCTGCCGGTGGTGGCCATCGACCGCCAGCTCGACCCGCAGCGCTTCGCCTCGGTGATCAGCGACGACCAGGACGCCGCGCGCCGCCTCACCGAAACCCTGTTGCAACCGGCGCCGCGCCATATCGCCCTGCTCGGCGCGCGGGCGGACCTGATCATCAGCCACGACCGCGCCGCCGGCTTCCGCCAGGCGCTGAAGGACTTCCGCGGCGAGGTCATCGTCGAGCATGCCGAGGTGTTCAGCCGCGAGTGCGGACGCCGCCTGATGGAGCAATTGCTCGAGCGCCTGGGCTACCTGCCCGACGCCCTGGTGACCACTGCCTATGTACTCCTCGAAGGCGTCTTCGATGTGTTCCAGGCGCGTGCCGACGGTTGGCCCGAAGGCTTGCGGGTGGCGACCTTCGGCGACACCCAGTTGCTCGACTTCGTGCCGCTGAAGGTCAACTCGATCTACCAGCAGCACGCGCTGATCGCCGCCAACGCCCTCGAACTGGCGCTCCGCGCGGTCGAGGAGAACGACTACCGGCCGGGCCTGCACGCCGTCCCCCGGCAACTCAAGCTGCGCGACTGAGCCGGCCGCCATGCGCCTGGTCGACACCCACAACCACCTCGACTTCCCGGACTTCGACGCCGACCGCGCCGCGCTGCTGCAACGCAGCCGCGCGCTGGGGGTCGAGCGCCAGGTGGTGCTCGGCGTCTACCGCGAGAACTGGCAACGGGTCTGGGACCTGGCGCAGGCCGAGGATGGCCTGTACGCGGCGCTCGGCCTGCACCCCGTCTACCTGGCGCGGCACCGCCCGCAGCACCTGGACGACCTGCACCAGTGGCTGCAACGCCTGCGCGGCGAGACGAAGCTCTGCGCGGTCGGCGAGATCGGCCTGGACTACTACCTGGAACACCTCGACCGCGACGCCCAGCAGGCGCTGTTCGAGGCCCAACTGCGGCTGGCCGCGGAATTCCGCCTGCCGGCGCTGATCCACGTGCGCCGCGCCCACGCGGCGACCATCGCCACCCTCAAGCGCATCCGCCTGGAGCGCCGTGGCATCATCCATGCCTTCGCCGGCAGCCGCGAGGAAGCCCGCGAGTACCTCAAGCTCGGCTTCCGCCTCGGCCTCGGCGGCGCGCCGACCTGGCCGCAGGCCAACCGCCTGCGCAAGGTGGCGGCGGAGCTGCCGGCCGAGGCCATCGTGCTGGAAACCGATGCGCCGGACATGGCGCCATCGATGCATCCCGGCCAGCGCAACAGTCCGGAGCACCTGCCGGACATCTGCCGCGCCCTCGCCGAGCTGCGCGGGGTCGACGCCGAGGAACTGGCGGCGAGCAGCAGCCGCAACGCCGCCGAGCTGTTCGGCTGGGACTGATCAAGCGTCGCGCAGGACTTCCGGCGCCAGTTGCGGGTACGTCTCGCGCAACGCCTCCAGGCAGGCCGAAAGCTGCGCCGCTTCCTCCGGCAGGCGCCGGGCGAAGTCGCTCCAGCCTTGCAGACGCAATCGCCGGGGCATCGGCACCAGGCCGCTGATGGCGTCCCAGAAGGCATCCCAGTTGCATCCGTACCACGGCGGCAACGCCAGGGCCTCGCGCAGGCGTTCGTGCAAGCGCGCGGCGCTGTCCACGTCCGCCAGCTCGATGGCCAGGCTCGCCGCCCGGTTCAGTTCCTCGTCCATGGAGCCTCCGCCAGCAATGCGTCGCAACGCTCGCGCACGAACGCGCGCAAGAGGGTCACCGGACGGGTCAACTGGGCGCGGTGGGTACACAAGAGGTTCATCGGCGTCGCTTCGCCCTGCCACTCCGGCAGCAGCAGGCGCAGGCGCCCGGCGCGCACGTCCTCGGCCACGTCCAGCCAGGACTTGTAGACCAGCCCCTTGCCGGCCAGGGCCCAGCGCCGCACCACGTCGGCGTCGTCGCAGACCCGGTCGCCGGCGACCGTCAGGGTCAGGCTGCGGCGGCCCCGCTGGAACGCCCAGCGGTCGTGTACCCGGCCGCCGAGTTGGTAGAGCAGGCAATTGTGCTCGCGCAGGTCGTCCGGCTGGCGCGGCTCGCCGCGCTCCGCCAGGTAGCCCGGCGCGGCGCAGAGCACTCGCCGGTTGTCCGGCGCCAGCGGCAGGGCGACCAGGCTGGAGTCGGCCGGTGCGCCGTAGCGGATCGCCACGTCCACCGGTTGCCGGTAGAGATCGGTCACCCGGTCGCCGAGCAGCAGGCGCAGGCTCAGTTGCGGATAGCGCGCCTGGAACTCGTCGAGCCATGGCAGCAGCAGGTTGCGGCCGAAGTCGGAGGGCGCGGAAAGCTGCAGTACCCCGGCGATCTGGTCCTTGCCGCCCTGCAGCAACCGGCGCCCCTCCTCCAGGCTGCGCAACGAGGCGCGGGCATGCAGGAGGAACGCGTCGCCCTCGGGAGTCAGGCGCAGGCTGCGGGTGGAGCGGGCGAACAGGCGTACCTCCAGCTCGCTTTCCAGGCGCTTCAGCGCCGCGCTGGCCACCGCCGGGGAAATCTCCAACTGGCGCGCGGCGGCGGACAACGAGCCGCTGTCGCTGGTGTGGACGAACACCTGGAGGTCGTCGTAACGCAGCATTTTCAAGATTCCTTTGAAAGAGTCTTCCCTGATAGCCTGTTTTTCAGCGATTTGAAATAGCCCATCCTGACTCCGCTCCATCGAAGGAACCCACCATGAGCACACCCCTCACCCTGATCGCCACCATCACCGCCGCCCCCGGCCACGCCGAGGCCCTGGAACGCGAATTGCGCGCCCTGGTCGCCCCGTCGCGCGCCGAGGCTGGTTGCCTGCAGTACGACCTGCACCAGGACCGCCACGACTCCCACCTGTTCTACATGATCGAGCAGTGGCGCGACGACGCCGCCCTGGAGCGGCACCAGAACACCGAACACTTCCTGCGCTTCAGCCGCGGCAACGAAGCCCTGCTGCAGAACGTGAAGATCGACCAACTCTATCGCCTCGCCTGAGGCCCGTTTCCCGGAGTTCCCATGAAAGCTGTCGGTTACTACCAATCCCTGCCCATCGACCATCCCGACGCCCTGCTCGACCTCGAACTGCCCGAGCCCACGCCGGGCCCGCGCGACCTGCTGGTGGAGGTCCGCGCCATCTCGGTCAACCCGGTGGATACCAAGGTCCGCCAGCGCGCCCAGCCGGAAGCCGGCCAGGCCAAGGTGCTGGGCTGGGACGCGGCGGGCGTGGTGCGCGCGGTCGGCAGCGAGGTCAGCCTGTTCCGTCCTGGCGATCGGGTCTGGTACGCCGGGGACATCACCCGCCCCGGTAGCAACAGCGAGCTGCATCGGGTCGACGAGCGCATTGCCGGGCACCTGCCGAAAAGCCTCGACTTCGCCCAGGCCGCGGCCCTGCCGCTGACCACCATCACTGCCTGGGAACTGCTCTTCGAGCGCTTGCAGATCGCCGAAGGCAAGGCCGACCAGGGCCAGAGCCTGCTGGTGGTCGGTGCCGCCGGCGGGGTCGGTTCGATCCTGGTCCAACTGGCCCGGCAACTGACCGGCCTGAACGTGATCGGCACCGCTTCGCGCGCAGAGACCCAGGCCTGGGTCCGCGACCTCGGCGCGCACCATGTGATCGACCACGGCAAGCCGCTGGCCGAAGAGCTGAAGCGGATCGGTGTCGCCGAGGTCAGCCATGTCGCCAGCCTGACCCACACCGACCAGCACCTCGAACAGATCGTCGCCGCGCTGCGCCCGCAAGGCCGCCTGGCGCTGATCGACGACCCGGCGTCGCTGGACATCGGCAAGCTGAAGCAGAAGAGCCTGTCGCTGCACTGGGAGTTCATGTACACCCGCTCGATGTTCCAGACCGACGACATGATCGAGCAGCACCGGCTGCTGGAGCGGGTCGCCGGGCTGATCGACGAAGGCGTGTTGAAGACCACCGTCGGCGAGCATTTCGGCCGCATCGACGCGGCCAACCTGCGCCGCGCCCACGCGCTGCTGGAGAGCGGCCGGGCCAAGGGCAAGATCGTTCTCGAAGGGTTCTGAACGGCAGGACCACGGGGCGCGGCGTTTTCCACCCTACCGCCGTGCCCCTGGCCTTTGCTATCCCGCCTTGCGCACCCTCAGCGCAGCCTCGATCTCGCCAAGGATCGTCGGGTCGTCGATGGTCGATGGCGCCGCGTAGTCCTCGCCATCGGCGATCTTGCGCAGCACCGCGCGGAGGATCTTCCCGGAGCGGGTCTTCGGCAGCCGCTTGACTACCACCACCCGCTGGAAGCAGGCCAGCGCGCCGATCTGTTCGCGGACCAGCGCCACCAGCTCGCGCTGCAGTTGCTCGGCGGCGATCCCGGCATCGTCCTTGAGCACCACCAGTCCCAGCGGCACGTGGCCCTTGAGTTCGTCCCGCACGCCGATCACCGCGCACTCGGCAACCGCCTGGTGCTGCGCCACGCGTTCCTCCATCTCGCCGGTGGAGAGGCGATGCCCGGAAACGTTTATCACGTCGTCGGTGCGCCCCATGATGTAGACGAAGCCGTCCTCGTCGAGATAGCCGCCGTCGCCGGTGTGGTAGTAGCCGGGATAGTTGCCCAGGTAGGCCTGCAGGTAGCGCGGGTGGTCGCCCCAGAGGGTCTGCGCGCAGCCCGGCGGCAACGGCAGGGCGATGACGATCGCGCCCTGGCGGTTCGCTCCCAGCGGCCGGCCTTCGTCGTCCAGCACCTGCACGTGGTAGCCGGGCACCGCGCGGTTGGTCGAGCCGGCCCGCAGGTCGTGGCCGGCGATCCCGATGCAGGGCGCGGTCACCGGCCAGCCGGTCTCGGTCTGCCACCAATGGTCGTGGACCGGCCGCCCGGTGTGCTCCTCCAGCCAGTGCTGGGTGCTGCTGTCGAGCTTCTCGCCGGCCAGGAACAGGTGGCGCAGCGAACCCAGGTCGTAGCGCTTCACCCGTTCGCCATGCGGGTCTTCCTTGCGGATCGCGCGGATCGCCGTCGGCGCGCAGAACAGGCTGTTCACCCTGTGCTCTTCGATCACCCGCCAGTAGGCGCCGGCGTCCGGCGTGCGCACCGGCTTGCCTTCGTAGAACACCGTGGTACAGCCGCACATCAGCGGGCCGTAGACGATCAGCGAGTGGCCGACCACCCAGCCGACGTCGGAGATCCCCCACCAGACGTCGCCGGCCTGCATGCCGTAGATAGTGCGGACCGCGTAGCGCACCGCGACCGCGTGGCCACCGTTGTCGCGGACGATACCCTTGGGCTTACCGGTGGTGCCCGAGGTGTACATGATGTACAGCGGATCGCCGCTGGCCACCGGCACCGGATCGGCCGGCTCGGCGGCGGCGAGGCAGTCCTGCCAGTCCAGGTCGCGGCCCGGGTGCAGGCGCGCGGGCGCCTGCGGGCGTTGCCAGACCATGACGTGGGCAGGCTGGTGGATCGCCAGTTCGAGGGCCTTGTCCACCAGCGGCTTGTATTCGATCACCCGGTCGAACTCCAGCCCGCAGGAAGCGGTGAGCACCAGCTTCGGCGTGGCGTCGTCGATACGCAGAGCCAGCTCGTAGGGAGCGAAGCCACCGAACACCACCGAATGCACCGCGCCCAGGCGCGCGCAGGCGAGCATCGCCATGGCCGCCTGCGGCACCATCGGCATGTAGATGATCACCCGGTCGCCCTTGCCGACCCCGAGGGCCCGCAGGGCGCCGGCCAGGCGCGCCACTTCGTCGCGCAGCCGCAGGTAGCTGTAGCGGTCCTGGGTGCCGGTCACCGGCGAGTCGTAGATCAGCGCGGTCTGTTCGCCGCGCCCCTCCTCGATCTGCCGGTCGAGGGCCAGGTAGGCGCTGTTCAGACGGCCATCGGCGAACCAGCGATGGGTGCCGTCGGGCAGGCTTTCGAGGATGTTCGCGGGCGCCTGGTACCAGGCCAGGGAACGGGCCTGTTCGGCCCAGAACGCGGCCGGCTCGGCGATCGAGCGGGCGTGCTGCTGCAGGTACGTCATGTTCCAGCCCTCTGATTGTTCTTATTAGGGATGAAGCAGTGAGTGAGCCTTGGAGTATGGGCGGGTGCCGGGCACCCGCCATCAACCTTTGGTCGTAGGGGTCAGTCCTTGCCGCGGTAGAGCTTCTGGATGCTGGAGAAGTCCAGCCCCTCGTGCTCGGCATCGGCCTGGGCGTGCAGGCTGAACAGGTTGCGCGCCAGCGCGCCGAGCGGCGTCGAGGCCTGCACCGCCTGGGCGTTGGCCAGCGCCAGGCCGAGGTCCTTGTTCATCAGGCGCACCTGGAAACCGCCGGCATAGCCGTTGCTCGCCGGCGCCTGCGGCATCACCCCGGGCCAGGGGTTGTAGAGGTTCAGCGCCCAGTTGCCGCCGGAACTCTGCTTCATCACCTCGGACAGCACCGCCGGGTCGAGGCCGTTCTTCACCCCCAGCGCCAGGGCCTCGGCGGTGCCGGCCATGAGGATGCCGAGGAGCATGTTGTTGCAGATCTTCGCCACCTGGCCGGCGCCGTGATCGCCGGCGTGGAAGATGTTCCGGCCCATGTTCTCGAGGACCGGCCGGGCCCGCGCGAAGCCTTCGGCGGGGCCGCCGACGATGAAGCTCAGGGTGCCGGCGCGGGCGCCGCCGACGCCGCCGGAAACCGGCGCGTCGAGCAGGGTCAGGCCCTTCGCCGCGGCGGCCTCGGCGACCTTGCGCGCGGTCTCCGGGGCGATGGTCGAGCAGTCGATCAGCAGGGGCTTGCCGGCGACCCGCGCGAGCAGGCCGTCGTCGCCGAGATACAGGCTTTCCACGTGCTGCCCGGCCGGCAGCATGCTGATCACCACTTCGGCGCCTTCGCAGCACTGCAAGGCGCTATCGGCGCCCTGCGCGCCCTGCTCGACCAGGCCCAGCACGGCCTTGGGCTGCAAGTCGAAGACATTCACCCGGTGGCCGGCCTTGAGCAGGTTGGCGGCCATCGGCCCACCCATGTTGCCCAGGCCGAGGAATGCGATGTCGGTCATCGGTCCGTCTCCCTTTCAGCGCATCTGGATCGAGAAGTTGGTCCCGGCCACGCTGTCGCTGTCGAACCAGCGCGCGGTCACGGTCTTGGTCTCGGTGTAGAAGCGCACGCCCTGCTTGCCGTAGGCGTGCAGGTCGCCGTAGAACGAGCCCTTCCAACCGGTGAAGGAGAAGAACGGCAGCGGTACCGGAATCGGGATGTTGATGCCCACCTGGCCGACCTCGATGTGGTGCTGGAAGGTCCGCGCCGCGGCGCCGGAGCTGGTGAAGATCGAGGTGCCGTTGCCGTAGGGGCTTTCGTTGATCAGGCGGATCGCCTGCTCCAGGCTGTCGACCTCGGCCAGGCAGAGCACCGGGCCGAACACCTCTTCGCGGTAGATCGCCATGTCCGGGCGCACCCCGGCGAACAGCGTCGGGCCGACCCAGTTGCCGTCCGGGTATCCCTCGACCTTGTAGCCGCGGCCATCCAGCAGCAGTTGCGCGCCCTCCTCCACGCCCTGGCCGATCAGGCGCTCGATGCGCGCCTTGGCCTGCGGGTTGATCACCGGGCCGTAGCTGGCGCCGCTGTCATCCCATGGGCCGGGGCGGACCTTGGCCAGCGCGTCGCGGATTTCCGGAATCCACTCGCGGGCGGCCCCCACCAGCACCGCCACCGAGATCGCCATGCAGCGCTGCCCGGCCGCGCCCACCGAGGCACCGACCAGGTTGCTGATGACCTGTGCCTTGTCCGCGTCGGGCATGATCACCATGTGGTTCTTCGCCCCGGCGAAGCTCTGCACGCGCTTATTGTGCGCGGTGCCGGTGTGGTAGACGTACTGGCCGACGGCGACCGAGCCGACGAAGGACACCGCCTTCACCTGCGGGTGCTTGAGCAACTGGTCGACCTGTTCCTTGCCGCCATGCACCACCTGCAGCACGCCCTTCGGCGCACCGGCCTCGAGGAACAGCTCGGCGAGCCGCACGCTGGTCAGCGGCACCTGCTCGGAAGGCTTGAGGATGAAGGCGTTGCCGCAGGAGATGGCCAGCGGGAACATCCACAGCGGGATCATCGCCGGGAAGTTGAACGGGGTGATGCCAACGCACACGCCCAGCGGCTGGGTGATGCTGTAGGTGTCGATGTTGCGGGCGACGTTCTCCACCGTCTCGCCCATCAGCAGCGAGGGCACGTTGCAGGCGTGCTCGACCACCTCGATACCGCGCCAGACGTCGCCCTTGGCGTCCTCGAAAGTCTTGCCCAGCTCGCTGGAGACGATCTTCGCCAGTTCGTCGTGGTGTTCCTTGAGCAACGCCTGGTAACGCAGCATCACCCGCGCGCGCTCGGAAACCGGGGTTTCCTTCCAGCTGGCGAAGGTTTCGCGGGCACTGGCCACCGCCTGCTCGACCTGCTCCGCGCTGGCGCAGGCGATCTCCGCCAGGGTGCTGTTGTCGAGGGGATTGCTGACCGGGATGCGCTGGGCGCCGAGACCTTCGACGAAGGCTCCCGCGATGAGGTGGCGGACTGGGACTGACATGAACCCTCCTGCACCGGCCAGGCCGGCTTTTATTGTTGTGGCGGACTGGTACGAGGTCGATTCGGACCTCGCTTTGGCCAAGAAGCTATCACTGGGCGGAAGGTCGCGAGATCGACTAAATTGTGTTGTTCATGGACTATATTGCGGAGCCGGCTACCGACATGTCGCACACCTCCGACTGGCCCCTGCCGGCCGACAGCCTGCGCTTGCCGATCCCGGCGGCGCTGCTGGAGAAACTGGCGGTCCACCCGCTCAGCCGCGACCTCTACCCCACCTCCCTGGGCCACTACCGGCGCGCCCGCGACCACCGCATGAGCCGCGAGCGCCATGACGAGCACCTGCTGATCTATTGCAGCGAAGGCCAGGGCCTGTTGCGCGTGCGCGAGGGCGAGGCCTGGCGCGAATACCGGGTCGGCAGCGGCGACCTGCTCTGGCTGCCGCCGGGCATGGCCCACGACTACGCCGCCGACGACCGCCAACCCTGGACCATCTTTTGGACCCACCTGCGCGGCGACAGCGCCACCTGGCTGCAACACAGCGCCGGCTACCGCGACACCCCGCTGCGCCATTGGGGCCTGCAACACGCCCTGCTCGGCGGCTTCGAGCAACTGCTGGAGGTGCGCCACAGCGGCTACCGCTTCCAGCACTTCCTGCTCGCCGCCAGCCGCCTGCGCAGCCTGCTCTGCCAGCTACCGCTGCTGCGCCCGCTGCGCGAGGGCAGCCTGGACCTCGACGGGCTGCACGCCTACATGCGCGAACACCTGCATGCGCGCCTCGAACTGGAACGCCTGGCGGCCTTCTGCAACCTGTCGAAGTTCCATTTCGTCAGTCGCTACAAGGCGATCACCGGCCGTACGCCTATCCAGCACTTCCTGCACCTGAAGATCGAGTACGCCTGCCAGTTGCTGGACAGCAGCGACCAGAGCGTGGCCCGGGTCGGCCAGGCGGTCGGCTACGACGACAGCTACTACTTCTCGCGCCTGTTCAGCAAGGTCATGGGTTTGTCGCCGAGCGCCTACCGGCAGCGGGTAAGGCAGGGCGAGGGAGGAGCCTGAAGCGCTCTGCGGCGGGGCTGTAAACGAAGCGGCGACCAGTTGTCGGCAAACTGATCCCGGTCAGTGTTTTCCGGGCCGACAGGACTAGACTGAAGCTCCCTTTCCAGCCCCGATGGATGAATCGCCATGAACATCCTCGTCCGCCCGTCGCAAACCCCGAAAGGCCAATGCTGGCAAGTCTGCCTCGACCAGCAGGCCGTCAACTTCCGTAGCGAAAGCGAGGCCCGGCGTTTCGTCGACCGCCTCGAGGCGCGCCTGCGCGCGCCCCATGTGCTGCCCGAACTGAAACAGCGAACGGCCTGATCCGCGCTCAGGCGGCCTGGCGCTCCAGGCGCCCGGTCTGCCAGGCGAGCAGGGTCGCGACCGCGCCGCAGACGGCGATCACCAGAGTCATGGGGATCGCCGTGCCGTCGTGGAGCACGCCGACCAGCGCCGAAGCGCCCGCCGCCACGCTGAACTGCAGGCTGCCCATCAGCGCCGAGGCGCTGCCGGCGTGCTGTCCCTGTCCGGCCATGGCGCAGGCGGAAGCGTTGGGAATGATGCAGCCGAGGCTGGCCACGCATCCGAACAGCGGAACCAGCAGCGGCCACAGCGTGGCCGGTTGCAGCGAAGCGATGCCCAGCAGGGCCAGGCCGCACGCCAGGTAGCCCCAGATGATCCGCCGCAGCCAGAACGCCGGCCCGCGATAGCGCAGCAGCCGCGCGTTGACCTGTGCCATGACGATGAAGCCCGCGGCATTGCTGCCGAACAGCCAGCCATAGTGCTCGGCGGGAATCCCGTAGAGCTGGATGAACACGTAGGGCGAACCGGCGATGTAGGCGAACATCCCGGCCATCGCCACCCCGCCGGAAAGGCCATAGGCGAGAAACAGGCGGTCGGCGAACAGCCGCCGGTACTGCCCCAGCGCGCCGGACAGCGGCGGTCGCTCGCCGTCGGCCGGGATGGTTTCCGGCAGCCACAACGCCACGCCGAGGCCGGCCAGGGCGGCGAACAGGGTCAGGCAGACGAAGATCGATTGCCAGCCCTGCCAGTCCAGCAGCAGGCCGCCGGCCACGGGGGCGAGGATCGGCGCCAGGCCCATCACCAGCATCAACTGGGAAAACGCCTTGGCGGCGCCGATCGGATCGCACAGGTCACGCACCACTGCCCGCGAGATGACCATCCCGGCGCAGCCGCCGAGGGCCTGGACGAAGCGCGCGGCGATCAGCCACTCCAGGCTCGGCGCCAGGGCGCAGGCGGCCGAGGCCAGGGTGAAGATACTCACCCCCACCAGCAGCGGCAGGCGCCGGCCATAGCGGTCGGCCACCGGGCCGTAGAGCAACTGGCCGATGGACAGGCCGGCGAAGTAGGCGGCCAGGCTCAGCTGGACGTGCTCGACGTCGGTGGCGAAGGCCTTGGCCAGGGTCGGGAAGCTCGGCAGGTAGAAATCGATGGCCAGTGGCCCGAAGGCGCTCAGGGCTCCCAGTATCAGCAGGATGCGCAGGTTCATGGATCGCTCGGCACGGGGCGCGTCGGTGGCAGGCAAGGCACTTCCCTGCGCGGCTCCCGGCAAGCGGGACGACGACGCCTATCATTGAATCGTCTGTGAGGGCGGGCGGCTCCAGGCCTGAAGGCCGGTACTGGCGGGAAGATGCTACGGACAGCCGGGGAGTCGCCGAAAAAGCAGCGCGCAGCATAACACCGAAGACGCCCGCCGATCATGGCCGGAGACCGTGGAACCGCGGAATCCACGACTCATGAATGAGCAGCATTAGACAAAGGTGGTGTCGAAATACTTCGAGTCCGCCCGAGCGCGGCTAAAATCGGTACACTCCCCGCCCCGTTGCCGAGACCGATTCGACTACCCAGCACAGCATGCGACGCACAAAGGAAGATTCTGAAAAAACCCGTACGGCCATCCTCCTGGCCGCCGAGGAACTGTTCCTGGAAAAGGGCGTGTCCCATACCAGCCTGGAACAGATCGCCAGGGCCGCCGGGGTGACCCGTGGCGCCGTCTACTGGCACTTCCAGAACAAGGCCCACCTGTTCAACGAGATGCTCAACCAGGTACGCCTGCCGCCGGAGCAACTCACCGAGCGCCTGTCCGGCTGCGATGGCAGCGACCCGCTGCGCTCGCTCTACGACCTCTGCCTGGAGGCCGTGCAATCGTTGCTGACGCAGGAGAAGAAGCGCCGCATCCTGACCATCCTGATGCAACGTTGCGAATTCACCGAGGAACTGCGCGAGGCGCAGGAACGCAACAACGCCTTCGTGCAGATGTTCATCGAACTCTGCGAGCAGTTGTTCGCCCGCGACGAATGCCGTGTGCGGCTGCATCCGGGCATGACCCCGAGGATCGCCTCGCGCGCCTTGCACGCGCTGATCCTGGGCCTGTTCAACGACTGGTTGCGCGACCCGCGCCTGTTCGATCCGGATACGGACGCGGAACACCTGCTGGAGCCGATGTTCCGTGGCCTGGTGCGCGACTGGGGTCAGGCCAGCTCGGCGCCGTAGCCCTCCTCGCGGATCGCCTCGAGTACCTGGGTGCTGTCGAGCCGGCTGGCGACCCGGACTTCGCCGGCGCCAAGATCCACCTGGACGTCCGCCGCCGAATCCTTCGCCTGCACCGCATGGGTGATCGCCCGTACGCAGTGGCCGCAGGTCATGCCCTGAACCTTGAAGACTTGCATGGTATTGCCTCCTGTTGGTCATCGATGGGGCGATTTTCGACCTTGACATGGTGTCAAGGTCAATCCTCGAAATATCCGGTAACCGACAAAGCGTCAAGAACGGGTAAAGGCGGAGTAAAGAGGCTTAAACCCTACAAAGCACATGGTTAACATGTTCACCTTGTTCTTCACGAGGTAGAACCATGTCCATCCGCCGCTATTCCCCGTCACAGATCGCCCTGCACTGGCTCAGCGCCGTCGCGGTCCTGCTGATCATCGCCCTGCCCTACGGCGCCGACTTCTTCGCCGGCCTGCTCGGCGGCAAGGGCAACGTCTTCACCCTGCACAAGTCGCTGGGCGTGGCGGTACTCCTGCTGACCCTGACACGCCTGGCGCTGCGCCGCGTCCAGGGTGTCCCGGATACCCTGGAGGGGAACCCGGACTGGCAGCGCGCGGCCGCCAAGGCCGGGCATTTCCTGCTGTACGCGGTGCTGATCGTCATGCCGCTCTCCGGCATGCTCGCCGGCAAGCGTCCGCTGGACCTGTTCTGGCTGGTGCAGATCGGCCCGTTCGACCTGCCGGAAGCCTTCAAGGCGTTCGCCGGCGGCACCCACGTCACCGTCCAGTACCTGCTTTTCGCGCTGATCCTCGGCCACGCCGCCGCTGCCATCTGGCACCACCGCGTGCAGAAGGACGACGTACTGCGCGCCATGCTGCCGCAACGCGGCGCCTGACCCCAGCGACGGACGGGCACGCGGATGCCCGTCCCGACTTGTCCCGGGCCCCGGCTTCGGCCAAGCTTTTCCCTACACCCCCGCCGCCGAGGCCCGCCATGTTCCCCATTCTTCGCCCGCTGCTCCATACCGCCGCCCTGGCCTGCGCCCTCCCGGCGCTCGCCGCGGACCCGCAACCGGCCAGCGGTGGCTGGGCGCAACCCGACCCGGCGCCGATCGGCTATGCGGTGCTGAACGTTTCCCGCGAGCGGGTCGAGTCCGGCACTGCCTGCGATGTCGGCCTGTACGTCCACGACGAACTGGTCGGCAACCTGCAACCGGGCGCCAGCCTGGCCCTGAACCTGCAACCCGGCGCGGTGGACGTGCGTCTTGCGCCGAACGGTCCTGGCGACGCCTGCCGGAACGGCATGACCATCCTCGCCGGACAGACCCTGCCCCTGCGCGCCGGAGAGATCCGCAACCTACGCATTACCCTCGGTGCGGGCGGGCTCTACCTGGCACCGGTGGCGGATGGGTACTGAGGGGTAGCGACTTGCCGTGGAGCATTGGCCATGACGCAGGGCACGAAGGTGGCGTTTCGGCACCGGGTGCACGGGGACTGCCTGGCGGGCCGTGAATGCGTGACTGGCCCCCAGCTCCCGTCGCTGCCTGCACGGCACTAAGGGGGGAAGCTGTTGCTTAGCGCTTGAGCGGGCGTCGTGCTTGCCTTGGCCTCTTGTTTCGCCTTTCCAGGCGAGTTCCTTCTGCAAGCGTCCAAAAGACTCGCCCACCACTCGGAGGGCAAGCCAGGAGCCCGATCCGTAGGGCGAATAACCGCTTGCGGTTATCCGCCGGCTCTCCAGGGCATCGGCGGATACCGCCTGTGGCGGTATTCGCCCTACGGGACGTTCGAGCGGGCTTCATGTTTGCTGCTCAAGCTGCTTGTCGTGCCTGCCTTGGCCTCTTGTTTCGCCTTTCCAGGCGAGCTCCTTCTGCAAGCGTCCAAAAGACTCGCCCTGCCCCTCGGAGGGCATGCCAGGAGCCCGATCCGTAGGGCGAATGACCGCTTGCGGTTATCCGCCGGCTCTCCGGGGCATCGGCGGATACCGCCTGTGGCGGTATTCGCCCTACGGGACTATATCGCTCGCGACTTCTTAGCTACACGGCAGTGAGGGGGGACGCTGTTGCTTAGCGCTTGAGCGGGCGTCATGTTTGGTGGTCAAGCTGTTTTCTGTGCCTGCCTTGGCCTCTTGTTTCGCCTTCCCAGGCGAGTTCCTTTTGCAAGCGTCCAAAAGGAACCAAAAGACTCGCCCCGGCATCCGGCCCCAGCCGCTTCTCGGCTGGGGTGCCCTCGCTGCATCGTTGCTCCCGGCGGCACGCCGCCACGGTCCTTCGTGGACCGAGGCGGCTCTCGCGGCATCCTGCCACTCGTCCCCCTCCGCAACGATTCCGCTCGGCCTCCTGACGGGGCGGGTTTGCCGCCCCACCACTTGGAGGGCAAGCCTCACTTCGTGCATGCCAGGAACCCGATCCGTAGGGCGGATACCGCCTATGGCGGCATTCGCCCTACGGGACTACACGGCAATGAACGGCGCAGGCTGGCCGTTCTGCTCTTTCTTGAGTTTCTTAGCTGCCTATACGGCAGTGAACCCGGCGAAGGGCCAGTCGCTGGACCACAAGCGTTTCTTAGCTGCCTATACGGCAGTGAACCTGGACGGGCAGGTGTATCTGCGCCTGGGACATTTCTTAGCTGCCTATACGGCAGTGAACATCGACCGTCAGGTAGGGCTTGCTGTGATCGATTTCTTAGCTGCCTATACGGCAGTGAACCAAGTCTTCGGACTCCTCGGGCCGCTGCTCGATTTCTTAGCTGCCTATACGGCAGTGAACACCGTCGATACGGCCCCTCGGCCTGTCCAAAATTTCTTAGCTGCCTATACGGCAGTGAACTGAGTCCAAAGCCGATACACGGGGCTCGTTCTTTTCTTAGCTGCCTATACGGCAGTGAACGCCGGATGGGGCGCCCCTGTGTTCGGGCATGTTTTCTTAGCTGCCTATACGGCAGTGAACCTATGAAAAACCTGAAAAAACTGTTCGTTCGTTTTCTTAGCTGCCTATACGGCAGTGAACATTGCCGGCGCCGGCGAGATCCTGCACACGTCTTTCTTAGCTGCCTATACGGCAGTGAACGAGAACGGGGTGATCCAGTTCGGCCAGGCGCTTTTCTTAGCTGCCTATACGGCAGTGAACGCGCGGCGCTGTTGGTGCCGGTCGCGTAGCCGTTTCTTAGCTGCCTATACGGCAGTGAACTAGCCCCGAAAACCTATAACCATTTGAAGGAAAAGGAAATACCGAGTTGTTCCCGCCAGAAACCCTCTTTTTTCGAGGCCTCGTAACTTACTGATTTATAAGGGTGTAAGAAATCGTCCGAAAAAAGGGTCGGAAGTTTCGGGCAATTGGAGGCCGTTTCGCGAGGACCGGGACGGCGATCAACCATGCCGTTCGAGGGCAAAAGGTCTTGTGATGAGCGATGCCGCAAAGCCCCCGGCCAGGCCGGGGGCGTCGCGCCAGGGAGCGGCGCTACAGGCTCGGGTGGCCCGCCTCGATTTCGGACAAGGCATCGCTGAGCAGCGACAGCAACGCACCGTTGATGTAGGCCAGGGTGCCGCCGGGCTCTTCTTTCTCATCGAGCAAACGGGTCATGGCCAGGATGTTGATTGCCGACCTCAAGCGCACTTTCGCGTTGTCGAACAAGTGCGTGGGGAGTGCATGGGTGTCCACGTACAGGGTGGCGCTACGCGGACACATGTCGGCCTGGGAGGTGGGTAGCAGCGGGACGAAGCGGGGGGACGATTCTGTTACCTCGGGGTTGGACGTATCATTCGGCTTAGCCATGGGTCAGCTCCTTCATAAGCTGGTTTGTGGTTAGCGGGTCGTAGGTGTTCCACCACCTGCGGCCCGCGTCTTTTTTGCCCTCAGAAAATAGAGGGCAGTGCCGTTCGGTCCTGTCCCTGCGGGACGGATTTGCCGGCCCCTCCATCATCCTCCTACTGGGTTTTTATCCAATTCCCGGGCTTCTGAGAGAGCCTGCGGAAATGTCCGGGGGAGCTGTCCGGCGTTTCCAGGGCCTGTAGGGCGAATACCCCGGATAAGCGGCGGATAACCGCAAGCGGTTATTCACCCTACGGATCAGGGCTTCGGTATGTGGAGGTCTGGCATGCACGAGGCATCCCCCTCCTGAAGCGCCCCTCAGCCCAATCGAATCCTTCCGCTCGCCACCAGCACCGCATGCCCGGCGATACTCACCCGCTCGCCCTCCAACCGGCACCACAGCTCGCCGCCGCGCGCCGAGCACTGCTGGGCGGTCAGCGACAGTTTGTTCAAGCGCTGGGCCCAGTAGGGAATCAGGCTGCAATGCGCGGAGCCTGTGACCGGGTCTTCGTCGACGCCCATCGCCGGGGCGAAGAAGCGCGAGACGAAATCCTTCTGCAGACCCCGCGCGGTGACGATCACTCCACGCCAGGGCAGCCGCGCCAGGGCCGCGAAGTCGGGGCGACAGGCGCGCACCGCCTCTTCGGACTCGAGCAGCACCAGCAGCTTGTCGGTGGAGCCCAGCACGTCCACCGGCGGCAGGCCCAGGGCCTGCTCCAGCTCGACGGTGCTACCGACTTCGCTCGGATACTGCGCGGGGAAATCCAGGACCAGCCGCTCGTCCTCGCGGTTGACCCGCAGCGCACCGGAGCGCGAGATGAATTCCAGGCGCTCGCCCGGCTCGTCGTAGACCTCGAACAGTACGTGGGCCGCAGCCAGTGTGGCGTGGCCGCAGAGCGCCACCTCGACGCTCGGGGTGAACCAGCGGATCCGCCAGGCCTCTCCTTCGCGAACGACGAAGGCGGTCTCGGAGAGGTTGTGCTCGGTCGCGATCATCTGCATCAGCTCGTCCGCCAGCCAGGCGTCGAGGCGATAGACCACGGCGGGATTGCCACTGAACGGGCGGGAAGAAAACGCGTCGACCTGGTGGAACTCGAGCTGCATGGCAGACCTCCTGGGAACGATCGCCACAGCATGCCGCCGCAGGCTCCGGGATGGGCGATACAGTGCGATCTTTTCCGATCGTAACAGTGGGACTTCGCCCTGCCTTCGACCCATTGCCCGAGCGGGCGTTTGCGGCGACCTGCCGGCGTTGTGAAGCCGCCGGCAAAAACGCCGCCTTTTTCCGCGAAACGCCGCTCAGGCCTCGCTGCGCACCCGTCGCACCGCGTTCTGCCAGCCGGCGTAGAGTTCGCCGCGGCGCTCCTCGGCCATGTGTGCGGCGAAGCGGCGCTGCAGGTGCCAGTGGCTGGCGATGTCGTCCAGGTCACGATAGAAGCCGGCCTTCAGCCCGGCCATGTAGGCCACGCCGAGGGCGGTGGTCTCGGTGACTTCCGGGCGCTCCACGGTGACGCCAAGGATGTCGGTGAGGAATTGCATCACCCAGTTGTTCACCACCATCCCGCCGTCCACCCGCAGCGCGCTGGGCGGCGTGCCGTCCTGGCGCATCGCTTCGAGCAGGTCGCGGGTCTGGTAGCAGACCGATTGCAGACCGGCGGTGACGATCTCCTTGATTCCGGTGTCGCGGGTCAGGCCGAAGATCGCGCCGCGCGCCTTCGGGTCCCAGTAGGGCGCGCCGAGGCCGGTGAAGGCCGGCACCAGGTAGACGCCGTTGGAGTCGCCGGCCTGGATCGCCAGGGCTTCGCTTTCGTGGGCGTGGTCGATCAGCTTGATGCCGTCGCGCAGCCATTGCACCGCGGCGCCGGCGACGAAGATGCTGCCCTCCACCGCGTAGCTGACCTTGCCGTCCAGACGGTAGCCGACCGTGGTGAGCAGGCGGTTCTTCGAGGTCACCGGCTGCTCGCCGGTGTTCTGGATCATGAAGCAGCCGGTGCCGTAGGTGCTCTTCACCATGCCCGGCTGGAAGCAGGCCTGGCCGATCAGCGCGGCCTGCTGGTCGCCGGCCATGCCCAGCACCGGGATCGCCGCGCCAAGCAGCGACGGCTCGCTGACGCCGAACTCCGCCGCGCAGTCGAGTACCTCCGGCAGCAGGCTGCGCGGGATCTCGAACAGCGCCAGCAATTCCTCGTCCCAGTCCTGGCTGTGGATGTTGAACAGCAGGGTGCGCGAAGCGTTGGTCGCGTCGGTGCGATGGGAGCGGCCGCCGGTCAGGCGCCAGAGCAGGAAGCAGTCGACGGTGCCGAAGCGCAGCTCGCCGCGTTCGGCGCGCTGGCGGGCGCCGGGCACGTTGTCGAGGATCCAGCGCAGCTTGGTGGCGGAGAAATACGGATCGATCAGCAGCCCGGTGCGCGCGCTGACATTGGCCTCGTGGCCGGCGGCCTTGAGTTCGGCACAGTAGTCGGCGGTACGACGATCCTGCCAGACGATGGCCGGGTGGATCAGGTCGCCGCTGGCGGCGTCCCAGACCAGCGTGGTCTCGCGCTGGTTGGTGATGCCGATGGCGGCGATGTCGGCCGCGCGCAAGCCCTTGCGGGCGAGCGCGTCGCGACAGACCTGGAGGGTGGTCAGCCAGATTTCCTCGCCGTCGTGCTCCACCCAGCCGTCCTTCGGGAAGTACTGCTTGAATTCCTGCTGGCAGCTCGCCACCGGCAAGCCCTGGGCACTGAACACGATGGCGCGGGAGCTGGTGGTGCCCTGGTCGATGGCGAGGAGATAGTGGGACATGGAAAACCTGACAGATTGAAAAGTAAGACGAATGCCGACCGCTAGGCCGGCGGGATTAGCGGCTCATTCACGGCCGATGGCGGCGAACGAACCCTGGGTCAGCTGGGCCAGCACCTCGGCCGCCAGCTCCACTTCCAGCCCGCGCCGTCCTGCGCTGACATGGATGCTCGGGTACTGCCGCGCGCTTTCATCGATGAAGGTACGCAGGCGCTTCTTCTGCCCCAGCGGGCTGATCCCGCCCACCAGGTAGCCGGTGGCCCGCTGCGCCGCCTGCGGATCGGCCATGTCGGCCTTCTTCGCCCCCGCCGCATGGGCCAGGGCCTTCAGGTCGAGACTGCCGATCACCGGCACCACCGCCACCAGCAACTCGCCCTTCTCCGTGGCGGCGAGCAGCGTCTTGAACACCCGCTGCGGGTCCAGGCCGAGCTTTTCCGCGGCCTCCAGGCCATAGGAAGGTGCCTTGGGGTCGTGGCTGTAGCTGAGCACCTTGTGCGCGGCGCGGGTCTTTTTCAGCAGGTCGATGGCAGGGGTCATGGTCACTCCCGGAGAAGAACGTTGGCTGAAAACCGGCGCCTACCTTAAGCCATCGCCGCCCCTGCTGCACGGGCGCCGATGCCGCGGCCCGCGTGCCTCGGTAGCGATATTCGATTGGCCGCGAAAACGAAACCGGAGGGTCGTTTTTCGGACAAACGTTCATCTTCGCGCTTTGACAGCATTCCTTTGTGAATATATTTTTTCGAAACTGAACAATTTTCACGGCTGCCCGCCATAATTACAAGAACAGACAAGAGAGGCCCCATGACCACCGCCGCCCCGACCCCGTCCCTGTTCGGCCAATGCCTGGCCGAGTTCCTCGGCACCGCCCTCCTCATCTTCTTCGGCACCGGTTGCGTCGCGGCCCTGAAGGTCGCCGGCGCCAGCTTCGGCCTGTGGGAAATCAGCATCATCTGGGGGGTCGGCGTGAGCATGGCGATCTACCTCAGCGCCGGCGTCTCCGGCGCCCACCTGAACCCGGCGGTGAGCATCGCGCTGTGGCTGTTCGCCGGCTTCGAGGGGCGCAAGCTGCCGTTCTACATCACCGCCCAGGTGGCCGGTGCGTTCTGCGCCGCAGCGCTGGTCTACACCCTCTACAGCAGCCTGTTCATCGAGTTCGAACAGGCGCAGAACATCGTCCGCGGCAGCCAGGACAGCCTGGCCCTGGCCTCGGTGTTCTCCACCTATCCGCACCCGGCGCTGTCGGTCGGCCAGGCGTTCCTCGTCGAAGTGGTGATCACGGCCATCCTCATGGCGGTGATCATGGCCCTTACCGACGACGGCAACGGCCTGCCGCGCGGTCCGTTGGCGCCGCTGCTGATCGGCCTGCTGATCGCCGTGATCGGTAGCGCCATGGGCCCGCTGACCGGTTTCGCGATGAACCCGGCGCGCGACTTCGGCCCCAAGCTGATGACCTACCTGGCCGGCTGGGGGCCCATCGCCTTCACCGGCGGCCGCGAGATTCCCTATTTCCTGGTGCCGATCTTCGCCCCGATCCTCGGTGCCTGCCTCGGCGCCGGCGGCTATCGTGTACTGATCGCGCGCCATCTGCCGAGCGCCGCAGCGCCCGCCGAAGCCGAGCCGGAGAAGGTTCGCGCTTCCTGACCGCCCGTTCTTTCCTGCCATAGCCACAAGGCCACAGCCATGACCGACAAGCACAACAAGAAATACGTCGTCGCCCTGGACCAGGGCACCACCAGCTCCCGCGCCATCGTCTTCGACCGCGATGCCAACGTGGTCAGCCAGGCCCAGCGCGAGTTCGCCCAGTTCTATCCGCAGGCCGGCTGGGTCGAGCACGACCCGATGGAAATCTGGGCCACGCAGAGTTCGACCCTGGTCGAGGCCCTCGCCCAGGCCAGCATCGAGCACGACCAGGTGGCCGCCATCGGTATCACCAACCAGCGCGAGACCACGGTGGTCTGGGACCGTCACAGCGGTCGGCCGATCCACAACGCCATCGTCTGGCAGTGCCGGCGCAGCGCGGCGATCTGCGCGCAGCTCAAGCGCGACGGGCTGGAAGACTACATCCGCGAAACCACCGGGCTGGTCACCGATCCGTACTTCTCCGGGACCAAGCTGAAGTGGATCCTCGACAACGTCGAAGGCGCCCGCGAACGCGCGCGCAACGGCGACCTGTTGTTCGGCACCATCGACACCTGGCTGATCTGGAAGCTCACCGAAGGCAAGGTCCACGTCACCGACTACACCAATGCCTCGCGGACCATGCTGTTCAACATCCACAGCCTCGACTGGGACGCACGGATGCTCGAGGTGCTCGACATTCCCCGCTCGATGCTGCCCGAGGTGCGCAACTCTTCGGAGGTCTACGGCAACGCCCGGATCGGCGGGGTCGGCGGCGGCGAGCTGCCGATCGCCGGGATCGCCGGCGACCAGCAGGCCGCCCTGTTCGGCCAGATGTGCGTGGAACCGGGCCAGGCGAAGAACACCTACGGCACCGGCTGCTTCCTGCTGATGCACACCGGCGACAAGGCGGTGAAATCCACCCATGGCCTGCTCACCACCATCGCCTGCGGCCCGCGCGGCGAGGTCGGCTACGCCCTGGAGGGCGCGGTGTTCAACGGCGGCTCCACGGTGCAGTGGTTGCGCGACGAACTGAAGGTGATCAACGACTCCTTCGATTCCGAATACTTCGCCACCAAGGTCAAGGACAGCAACGGCGTCTACCTGGTACCGGCCTTCACCGGACTCGGCGCGCCCTATTGGGACCCCTATGCGCGCGGCGCGGTGTTCGGCCTGACCCGTGGAGTCAAGGCCGACCACCTGATCCGCGCTACCCTGGAATCCATCGCCTACCAGACCCGCGACGTGCTCGACGCCATGCAGCGCGATGCCGGCGAACGCCTGCGCGCCCTGCGCGTCGACGGCGGGGCGGTGGCCAACAACTTCCTCATGCAGTTCCAGGCCGACATCCTCGGCACCCGCGTGGAACGTCCGGTGATGCGCGAGACCACCGCCCTCGGCGCCGCCTACCTGGCCGGCCTGGCTTGCGGCTTCTGGAGCAGCCTCGACGAGCTGAAGAGCAAGGCGGTGATCGAGCGGGTGTTCGAGCCGGAGTGCGACGAGCCCCGGCGCGAAAAGCTCTATGCCGGCTGGAAGAAAGCGGTGGAGCGCACTCGCGGCTGGGACGACGGCGAACTGTGACGAGCTGGCGCCATTCGTCCGCCGCAATGCGGCGAATGGCGTGTTCCCGGGCGCCGCTCTGGCATGCCCTGGGTAACGTTTGCGCGCGGCGGCCGGGTGCCGCCGCGGCGCCCTCTACGACTCATGCACGGCTGACAACGGCCCCCCGCGTGCGGCATTCTTGGCGACTTTCCAGGGTCCCGGCCCGGCAGCACGAGAACAACCCATGAACCTGCCCCCCCGACAGCAAAGCATCATCGAGGAGGTCCGCGAGCGCGGTTACCTGAGCATCGAGGAGATGGCGCAGATGTTCGCGGTCACCCCGCAGACCATCCGCCGCGACATCAACCAGCTCGCCGAACAGGGACTGCTGCGCCGCTACCACGGCGGTGCGGCCTACGATTCGAGCATCGAGAACACCGCCTACACCATGCGCGCCGACCAGATGCGTGACGAGAAGCAGCGCATCGCCGAAGCCGTGGCCAGCCTGGTGCCGGACAACGCCTCGCTGTTCATCAACATCGGCACCACCACCGAGGCCATCGCCCGCGCCCTGCTCAACCACCGCAATCTGAAGATCATCACCAACAACCTGCACGTGGCCGCCACCCTCAGCGCCAAGGAAGACTTCGAAGTGCTGGTCGCCGGCGGCACCGTACGCAGCGACGGCGGCATCGTCGGCCAGGCCGCGGTGGATTTCATCCAGCAGTTCCGCGTCGACTTCGCCCTGGTCGGCATCAGCGGCATCGACGAGGATGGCAGCCTGCTCGACTTCGACTACCAGGAAGTGCGCGTATCCCAGGCGATCATCGACAACGCGCGGCAAGTGTTCCTGGCCGCCGACTCGAGCAAGTTCGGGCGCAACGCGGTGGTCCGCCTGGGACCGATCTCGCTGGTCAACCGGGTCATCAGCGACAGCCCGCCGCCCGCCGCCATCGCCCGCCTGATGGCACAGCACAAGGTTCACCTGGACCTGGTCTGAGGCATTTCCCCTGCCACGGCGCCGTTCGGCGCCGTGAATGTTCGTTTCAGAAAAGCCACCTGCCGACCCCTGCCCATGCGCCACGACCCTCGGCGGCCGCTTTCCCGCATGCGGAAGAGGGGCGGTTCCCGCGCGGACGGGCAAACCGGTAGCGCCCGGGCACCCCTTCGAAATTGAAAAAGCCTGGTGAATCGGGCTGGTCAATAACTGCGCAATCGACTAAGCTATTTTCGAATTCGAACAAAACTACGTTCACTTTCGACTTCAGGGCCTTTCACATGAGTCAAGCGCACACCCCCTCCGCTCCACTCGCCGAAGTCTACGATGTCGCCGTGGTCGGCGGTGGCATCAACGGTGTAGGGATCGCCGCCGACGCAGCCGGGCGCGGCCTGTCCGTGTTCCTTTGCGAACAGCACGACCTGGCCCAGCACACCTCCTCGGCCAGCAGCAAGCTGATCCACGGCGGCCTGCGCTACCTCGAACACTACGAATTCCGCCTGGTCCGCGAAGCCCTGGCCGAGCGCGAGGTCCTGCTGGCCAAGGCGCCGCACATCGTCAAGCCGCTGCGCTTCGTCCTGCCGCACCGTCCGCACCTGCGCCCGGCCTGGATGATCCGTGCCGGCCTGTTCCTCTACGATCACCTCGGCAAGCGCGAGAAGCTGCCCGCCTCGCGCGGCCTGCGCTTCACCGGCAGCAGCCCGCTGAAGGCCGAGATCCGCCGTGGCTTCGAGTACTCCGACTGCGCGGTGGACGATGCGCGCCTGGTGGTGCTCAACGCGATCTCCGCCCGCGAGCACGGCGCCCACGTCCATACCCGCACCCGCTGCGTCAGCGCCCGTCGCAGCAAGGGACTCTGGCACCTGCACCTGGAGCGCAGCGACGGCAGCCTGTATTCGATCCGCGCCCGCGCCCTGGTGAACGCCGCCGGCCCCTGGGTAGCGCGCTTCATCCAGGACGACCTGAAACAGAAGTCGCCCTACGGTATCCGCCTGATCCAGGGCAGCCACATCATCGTGCCGAAGCTGTACGAAGGCGAGCACGCCTACATCCTGCAGAACGAAGACCGCCGCATCGTCTTCGCCATCCCCTATCTGGACCGTTTCACCATGATCGGCACCACCGATCGCGAGTACCAGGGCGACCCGGCCAAGGTGGCGATCAGCGAAGAGGAAACCGCCTACCTGCTGCAAGTGGTGAACGCCCATTTCAAGCAGCAACTCGCGGCCGCCGACATCCTGCACAGCTTCGCCGGCGTGCGTCCGCTGTGCGACGACGAGTCCGACGAGCCTTCGGCGATCACCCGCGACTACACCCTGTCGCTCTCCGCCGGCAACGGCGAGCCGCCGCTGCTCTCGGTGTTCGGCGGCAAGCTGACCACCTACCGCAAGCTGGCCGAATCGGCGCTGACGCAGCTCCAGCCGTTCTTCGCCAATCTCGGCCCGGCCTGGACCGCCAAGGCACCGCTGCCGGGCGGCGAGCAGATGCAGAGCGTCGAGGCGCTCACCGAGCAACTGGCCAACCGCTACGCCTGGCTCGACCGCGAACTGGCGCTGCGCTGGGCGCGCACCTACGGCACCCGGGTGTGGCGCCTGCTGGACGGGGTCAATGGCGAAGCCGATCTCGGCGAGCACCTGGGCGGCGGCCTGTATGCCCGCGAAGTGGACTACCTGTGCAAGCACGAGTGGGCCCAGGACGCCGAGGACATCCTCTGGCGCCGCAGCAAGCTCGGCCTGTTCCTCTCGCCGAGCCAGCAGGTGCGCCTCGGCCAGTACCTGCAGAGCGAGCATCCGCATCGCCCGCGGGTGCATGCGGCCTGATCGCCAGCCAGAAACGTCGAGGCCCGCTTTTGCGGGCCTCGTTCGTTATGGAAGGGTACGGGACGATCCGGGCATAATGCGCGGCGCCACCAAGCCGGTGGCGCCGCCGCAGTCGAGAATCCCGTGGACCTGATGTTCAAGGCGCTGATCGGCGCCGCCGTGGTCGTGCTCCTCGCCGTCCTGTCGAAGACCCGCAACTACTACATCGCCGGCCTGGTGCCGCTGTTTCCCACCTTCGCCCTGATTGCCCACTACATCGTCGGCAAGGGCCGTTCGCTGGACGACCTGAAGACCACCATCGTCTTCGGCATGTGGTCGATCATCCCCTACTTCGTCTATCTCGCCGCGCTCTACCTGCTGGTCGAGCGCTTCCGCCTGGAGACCTCGCTGGCCCTGGCGGCGCTGGCCTGGCTGGTGGCGGCAAGCGTGCTGGTGGGCCTCTGGGTACGCCTGCACGCCTGAGACCGCGAGCGCGGCTTCAGAGCTGGACGACGCTGGCCTGCCGATGGGCCTTCAGGTAAGGCACCACCGCCGCCAGCAACGGCTCCTTGAAGGCTTCCTGGAAGCGATGGGCGAGACCGGGGATCAGCTTCAGCTCCGAGCCACGGATATGCGCCGCCACGTGCACGCCGTGCATCACCGGCAGCAGCGGATCGGCGGTGCCATGGATCACCAGGGTCGGCACCTGCAGACGGTTCAGCAGCGGCACCCGGCTGGGTTCGGCGAGGATCGCCAGCAATTGCCGCTGCACGCCTTCCGGGTTGAAGGCGCGGTCGTAGGAACGTGCGGCCTGCAACAGAAGTTGCTGGCGATCATCGCGCACTTCCGGACTGCCCAGCGCCGCCAGCAGGTCGGCCTGCTGCTCGACCGCCTGCTCGCGGCTGGCCGCCTCGCGCCGCGCCAGCAGGCGCAGCAGCGACTCGCTGGGCGCCGGCAGGCCTTCGGCGCCGGAGCTGGTCATCACCAGGGTCAGGCTGAGCAGGCGCTGCGGCGCCATGTCGGCGATGTGCTGGGCGATCATCCCGCCCATGCTGGCGCCGAGCACATGGGCCTGGGGGATATCCAGCGCGTCGAGCAGATGCAGGGCATCGCCGGCCATGTCGGTGAGGGTATAGGGCGCGCTGACCGGCAGGCCGAGGCGATAACGCACCACTTCGTAGGTCAGCCGCGAACTGGGCACCGGCACGTTCCAGGCCGACAGGCCGACGTCGCGGTTGTCGTAGCGGATCACCCGGAAGCCTTGCTCGCACAGGGCGCTGACCACCTCGTCCGGCCAGTGGATCAGTTGCCCGCCCAGGCCCATCACCAGCAGCAGGGCCGGATCGCTGTCGCGGCCGATGCTCTGGTAGGCCAGGCGCACGTCGCCCAGTTCGACCGTCTCGGTAGGTACGCGTGCGTCGCAACGCGCCGCCGCAAAGGAGGAGAGGCTGCACAACAAGGCGGCCAGGAAGATGAAAGCACGCATGAAGAAAACCCAGAACGCAAAACCCCAGTGGAGCGCGATTCTGATTAAATTTCGTCCAGCGCGCTGCCACAGTAGCGTGACAGTTTGATGAATGCCGCCAGGCGGTCGTGGCGTTGTGGCTCTGCGGCGTTGCGCCGCTGCTCCGTGCCGCCGTCCCGTGTGCCGGGCTCTTCTCCCCGTCGCTCCACGATCGCACGCTCTGCGGGATCGAGGCCATCGCTTGTCGACAGCCCCTGGCGTATGAGACAAACTCAACGAATCCGCACCGCTATCAAGTTTTGCTCATACAGAGGCCGCCATGCTCGAACTTCGCCACCTCAAGACCCTGCACGCGCTGCGCGAAGCCGACAGCCTGGTGGAAGCCGCCGAGCGCCTGCACCTTACCCAGTCGGCGCTGTCGCACCAGTTCAAGGAACTGGAAGAGCGCCTGGGCATGCAGTTGTTCGTGCGCAAGACCAAGCCGGTACGCTTCACCAGCGCCGGGCTGCGCCTGCTGCAACTGGCCGACTCGCTGCTGCCCCAACTGCGCACCGCCGAGCGCGACCTGGCACGGCTCGCCGGCGGTACCGCCGGGCGCCTGCACATGGCCATCGAATGCCACAGTTGCTTCCAGTGGCTGATGCCGACCATCGACCAGTTCCGCGACGCCTGGCCGGAAGTCGAACTGGACCTGGCCTCGGGCTTCTCCTTCGCGCCGCTGCCGGCCCTGGCCCGCGGCGACCTCGACCTGGTGGTGACCGCCGACCCGGTCGAGTTGCCCGGCATCACCTACGTGCCGCTGTTCACCTACGAAGCGCTGCTGGCGGTGGCCAATCAGCATGCCTTGGCTAGCCGGCCGTACGTCGTCCCGGAGGACCTGGAGCGGGAAACCCTGATCACCTATCCGGTGGAACGCGACCGTCTCGACGTCTTCACCCGCTTCCTCGACCCCGCCGACGTGGAGCCGGCGCAGGTGCGCATAGCCGAGCTGACCGTGATGATGATGCAACTGGTGGCCTCCGGTCGCGGCGTCTGCTGCCTGCCGAACTGGGCCCTGCACGAGTACAGCTCGCGCGGCTACGTGACGGCCCGGCGCCTCGGTGAGAAGGGCCTGTACTGCACGCTCTTCGCCGCCATCCGCACGGACATGTTCGATGCGCCATTCATGCGCGACTTCCTGCTCACCGCCAAGGACACCTCCTTCGCCACCCTCGAAGGGGTCAGCGCCGCCAAGGGCTGAGCGACTCAGAACAGCGGCAGCTCATAGGTCAGGTACAGGCGGTTCTCATCGATGTCACGGCTGAAGGCCGAACGGTAGGTAGCGTTGCGCCAGACCAGCCCCAGTCCCTTCAGCGGACCGCCCTGCAACACGTAGCGCAGGTCGCTGTCGCGTTCCCATTCACGACTGCCGTCGGCGCCCTTAGGTTTCGCGCCGTGGCCGCTGAAATAGCGCATCATCAGGCTCAGGCCAGGCACCCCGAGCGGCGCGAAGTCGCAGTCGTAGCGCAGTTGCCAGGAGGACTCGCCGGCCTCGGCGAAGTCGTTGTACTGGCCGAAATTGACCAGGTACGGATCGGTCCCCTCCAGGTAGGGGAAACCGTGGTCGCCGCTCATCCGCTGGTAGCCCAGGCCGAAGGCCTGGCCGTTGCGCAGGCGGTAGGTGAGCAACCCGCTGAAGGAACGGTTGTCGATGCGCCCGCCGCGAGCGCCGCCGGTATCCCGGCTGAGCGCCAGGCGCAAGTCGCTCTCCAGGCTATCCGCGGCGACGCCGATGCGCCCCTTGAGACCGAGGAAATGCTGGGCGTAGACCTGCTCCAGTTCGCCATAGTGGTAGCTGCCGGTCCAGTCCGGGGCGATACGGTAGTCCAGGCCGGCCAGGTCGAAACGGTCCGCCTGCGCCGCGCCGGCGAAACGCCGGTTGCGGTTGAACAGCGCCAGGTCGCTGGTGCCCGCCTCGTTGCGCTGGCTGACCTCGGTCAGCCGTCCCAGGTTCAGGCTCAGTCCGCTCAGTTCGCCGGAAGTCAGCAGCGCGCCCTGGAACACCTGGGGGAATAGCCGCCCGTAGTTGGGCTGGATGGTCGGTAGCTTCGGCACCAGGCCGCCGACCTTCAGCTCGCTGCGCGACAGGCGCAGCTTGGCGGTCGCGTCCAGCCGCGCGTAGTCGCCCGCCGCGCTGCCATCGTCGCGAAGCGGAAGCAGGCCGGTGCCGCTACGCCCCGCGCCGGAATCGAGTCGGACGCCGAGCTTGCCCAGCAGGTCGAGACCCACGCCGAGGGTGCCCTCGGTATAGCCCGAGCGGTAGTCGAAGAGAAAGCCCTGGGCCCACTCCTCGCTTTTCGCACGCCCCGCGCCATCGCGGAAGTCGCGGTTCATGTAGAAGTTGCGCAAGGCCAGGCTGGCCCGCGAGTCTTCAAGGAAGCCCTCGGCCAGGGCGGGAACGCTATCGCCGGCAAGGATCGGCAGCAGGAAAAACGCGCATTTCTTGTTGTTGTTCATACGCACTCCGGACGGGCGCCTGGGCGCCTCTTTTTCTAGGGGGAACGGTGTCTCATCGGCAGCGCTCGATCACCATCGCCACGCCCTGGCCGAGCCCGACGCACAGGCTGACCACCGCGTAGCGCCGCTCGATGCGTTGCAGCCCGCGGGCGGCGGTGAGCACCAGGCGCGCACCGGAGGCGCCGAGCGGATGGCCGAGGGCAATGGCGCCGCCATGGGGATTGACCCGCGGGTCCTCGTAGTCCAGGCCGAGCAACTTCAGGCAGGCCAGGACCTGCGGCGCGAAGGCTTCGTTGATCTCGATCAGGCCGACCTCGTCCAGGTCGATGCCGGCGCGTTGCAGCGCGCGGAGGATCGCCTGCTGCGGGCCGATGCCCATCAACCGGGGCTCCACGCCGACGCTGGCGCTGGCGAGGATCCGCGCCAGCGGCCGGATGCCCTCGCGCTCGCCGATCGCGCGATCGCCCAGCAGCACTACCGCCGCCCCGTCGTTGATCCCCGACGCATTACCGGCGGTCACTACCCCACCGGCGAACAACGCCGGCAAGCGCGCCAGGGCCGCCAGGTCGGCCTGCGGCCGCGGATGCTCGTCGTGCTCCACCAGCCGCGTCTCGCCCTTGCGTCCGGCACGCACCTCCACCGGAAGGATCGCGCCGAGGAAAAAGCCCTCCTCCAGCGCAGCCTGGTAGCGCGCCTGGGAAGAAGCGGCGAAACGGTCGGCGTCTTCGCGGGCGATGCCGAAGGCGCGGGCCACGTTGTCGCCGGTCTCCGGCATGCTGTCGTTGCCATAGCGCTCGACCAGCCTGGGGTTGGCGAAGCGCGCGCCGATGGTGCTGTCGAAGACCTCCAGCGTGCGGCTGAAGGCGCTCTCCGCCTTGGCCATGACGAACGGCGCCCGGGACATGCTTTCGGCGCCGCCGGCCAGGTACAGCCGACCCTCGCCGCAACTGATCGCGCGCGCCGCGTCGATCACCGCCGACAGTCCGCTGGCACACAAGCGGTTGACCGTCTGCCCGGGCAGCCGCGCCGGCAGGCCGGCTGCGAGCAGCGCGTTGCGCGCCAGGTTGCGGCTGTCTTCGCCGGCCTGGTTGGTGCAACCGAGGATCACATCCTCCAGGTCGTCGACGGCGAACCCGGAGGTTTCCGCGAGACGCGCCAGCAGCAGGCCGGCCAGGTCGTCCGGACGCACCGTCGAGAGTGCACCGGCATGCCGGCCGAAAGGCGTACGCAGGCCGGCGTAGATATAGGCATCGAGCATGGTGTGTTTCTCCGCGAAAGGATCAGGAGGCCAACGGGCTGTCCGGCTGGCGCAGGGAAAGGCCCAGTTGGGCGCGCCGGCGCAGCCAGGGACTGGGGCGATAGCGCGGGTCGCCGCTGAGCGCATGCAGGCGTTCGAGGATGCGCAGCACGCGCCCGGCGCCCAGTCGGTCGCCCCACTCCAGCGGCCCCAGCGGATAGCCGAGACCGAGGCGCACCGCCAGGTCGATGTGCTCCACCGAAGCGATACCCTGCTGGGCGATGTCGCAGGCGAGATTGACGATCGAGGCGAGGGTGCGCTGGACGATGAACCCGGCGCTGTCGCGAATCAGCGTGACGCCCACGCCGTCCCGTGCGAACAGGGTGCGAGCCGCCTGCTGCAGCTCCGCTCGGGTCGCCGGGCAGGCCATCAGGCAGCGGTGTCGCTCCAGGTCCGACAGCACGTCGATGGCCAGGCTGCGCGTCGGATCGACGGCGAACCGCCGCGCTGCGGCGCTGACGTCGGCGCCCAGTGGCGCAAGCAGGCACAACGCCGCCCCGGAAGGACGCTCGCCGCTCTCCACCTCGGCGCCCAGACGTTGTAGCAACATCAGCAATGGCGCGCGGTCATGTTCGTCGTCGACGCCCAGCCACACCGGCGGCAACGCCGCGCCTGGCGCAACCGCCGGGGCGGCGACGGGCACCTGCCCAGCGCCGTCGTAGCGGTAGAAGCCCTGGCCGCTCTTGCGCCCCAGGCGGCCGGCGGCGAGCATCTGGCGCAGCAAGGGATGCGGACGATAACGCGGCTCCTCGTAGTACTGCCGGTAGATCGACTCCATCACCGGCAGGCTGACGTCCAACCCGACCAGGTCGAACAGCTCGAACGGGCCCATGCGGAAGCCGGCGCCCTCGCGCAGGACTTCGTCGATCGCCGCCACCGGCGCCACGCCCTCGCCGAGGATACGCAGCGCCTCGGTGCCGAAGGCCCGTCCGGCATGGTTGACGATGAAGCCGGGGCTGTCCGTGGCACGCACCGCCTGGTGGCCGAAGGTCGCCACCAGGGCGCACAGTCGCTCGGCGATGCCGGTGCGGGTGGCGAGACCCTCGATCACCTCCACCAGACGCATCAGCGGCACCGGATTGAAGAAGTGCAGACCGGCGACCCGGCCGGGATCGCGACAGGCCGAGGCGATCGCGGTAACCGACAGCGAGGAGGTATTGCTGGCGAGGATCGCTTCGTCGCCGACCACCTCTTCCAATTGGCGGAACAACGCCTGCTTGGCCTCCAGGTTCTCGACGATCGCCTCGATCACCAACTGGCAGCCGCCTAGGACCCGCAAGTCCTCGACCACCCGCAGATTGCCCATCGCGCGCTCGACAGCCTCCGCCTCCAGCCGGCCCCGCTCCACCTGCCGGGCAAGGACCGTGGCGATCTGCTCGCGCGCTTGCAGCGCCACCCCCTGGCGGCTGTCGTAGAGCAGCACCGACAGCCCGGCACAGGCAGCGAGCAGGGCGATGCCCTGGCCCATGGCACCGGTACCGACGATACCGATGAGAACGATCGATGGCTCGCTCATTTTCCCAGGTACTCCGCTGTGCGTTTTTCCAGGAAGGCACGCATGCCCTCCTTCTGGTCGTGGCTGTCGAACAGCAACTGGAAGGCCTTGCGCTCCAGCGCCAGGGCCTGGTCCAGCGGCAGGTCGGCGCCGGCCAGGACCACTTCCTTGATCTGCGCCAGCGCCAGCGGCGGCAGGCCGGCGATCTGGCGAGCCAGTTCGAGGGCGCGATCCAATGCCTGGCCATCCGCCGCCACCTCGCTGACCAACCCTATGGCCAGGGCCTCCGGCGCCCGTACCGTGCAACCGGTAAACAGCATGCGCAGCGCCTGGAACTTGCCCACCGCTCGCACCAGGCGCTGGGTGCCGCCGGCGCCGGGCATCACGCCGACACGAACTTCCGGCTGGGCGAAGCGCGCCGAGGCACCGGCGACGATCAGGTCGCAGTGCATCGCCAACTCGCAGCCTCCACCCAGGGCATGGCCCTCCACGGCGGCGATCAGCGGTTTGCGGCAGGCGGCGAGGGCCTGCCAGTGGCGCTCCACCCCGCGCTGCTGGATCTCCAGCACGGACGCCTCCGCCAGTTCGTTGAGATCGGCGCCGGCGGCGAACGCCGCGCCATTTCCGGTGAGGACGATGACCCGGGTATCGGCGCACTCGTCGAGGCGCCGTACGTGCTCCGCCAGAGCCTCGCGCAGGCGCATGTTCAGGGCGTTGAGCACTGCCGGGCGGTTCAGTCGCAACAGGGCCACGCCCTGCTCCGGCCGCTCCAGCAGCACGAGTTCGGGGCGCACCGCCCCAGGGGAGGAATCCATGGCCATCTCCAATTGCCCGGGGATTGAGTTGCACGGCGCAGGCCGTGCCGTGAGGGGTTTCAGGCGCGGACGATGCCGCGCCGGACCAGCGCGTCGATCGCCTCGGCGCTCAATCCCAGTTCCGCCAGGACTTCCCGGGTGTCTCCGCCCAGCACCGGCGGCGCGGCGCGGTAGCTGGCCGGGGTGCGCGAAAGCTTCACCGGCGAGGCGATGCCGCGATAGCCCTCGAGTTCGACGACCATCCCGCGATGGCGGGTGTGCGGGTGCTCCACCACCCGCTCCACCGTGGCGATGGCTCCGCAGGGCACGCCGAGACGGATCAGCCGCTCGGCCAGCTCACGGCCGTCGTGGGCCGCCAGGTAGTCCTCCAGAGCGCGCTTCAGCGCCTCGCGGTTGACCGAGCGCTTGCCGTTGTCGGCGAAGCGCGGGTCCCCCGGCAGTTCATCCGCTCCCAGGTACTCGCACAGGCGGGCGAACTGGCGGTCGTTGCCGACGGCGAGGAAGATCGGCTCGGTACCGGTGCGGTAGCTGTCGTAGGGCGCGATGTTCGGGTGGGCGTTGCCGCTACGCCGGGGCGTACGTCCGGAAGCGAAGTAGTTCGGCAGGTGCGGGTGCAGCAGGGAGATACCGCAGTCGTACAGGGCGATGTCCACCGACTGCCCGCGCCCGCTGACCTGGCGCTCGTGGAGGGCGAGGAGGATGCCGGCCATGGCGTTCAGCCCGGTGACCATGTCGACGATCGGCAGGCCGATGCGCAACGCCTCGCCGCCGGCCTCGCCGTTCACGCTCATCAGTCCGGCCATCGCCTGGATCGCCGCGTCGTAGCCGGGCAGGCCGCCGAGCGGGCCGTCGGCGCCGAAGCCCGATACCGCGCAGTGGACCAGCCGCGGGAAGCGCTGGCGAAGCACCTCCTCGTAGCCGATCCCCCAGCGCGCCAGGGTGCCGGGCTTGAAGTTCTCCAGCAGTACGTCGGCGTCCTCCAGCAAGCGCAGCAGCAGCTCGATGCCCTCCGCCGTCGCCAGGTCGACGGCGATGCCCTTCTTGTTGCGGTTCACGCCCTTGAAGTAGGACGCCGTGTCGCCCTCGAAGGGCGGCCCCCAGCCACGGGTCTCGTCGCCGCCAAGGGGTTCCAGCTTGATCACCTCGGCGCCGTGGTCGGCCAGCGCCTGGGAGCAGTAGGGTCCGCCGAGGACCCGGCTGAGATCGATGATTTTCAGGCCACGCAGGGCGCCCGTCTGATTGGTCATGGCGACTCTCTGGTTGTTGTGAGCGGGAATGCGGGCAGTCAGGCCGGCAGCAATTGCATGGCTTCGGCCTGGCTCAGCGGCACCTCGCCGACCACCCTGGCCAGCAGTTCGGCCTGGTCGGTCCAACCCTCCAGGTGCAGCGGGTCGCGCGGCAGCAGCTTGTGCCGGGCGACCAGGAAGGCCAGGGCCAGGCGGCGCTGGTCGGGTGCCTGGCGGCTGGCCTCCCAGGCCATGAAGATCGCCGTGCACAGGTGGTAGAGGGCGCTGCCGGCCTGGCGCACCTGCTCGTCCTGGCGGCGCTCGGCGACGTCGGCCATGGTCGCGACCACTCGCACCAGCAGTTCGTCGAAGAGGTCGCGGGCGTCCCCTGGCAGGTCGCTGTCATCCAGCAGCCGGCGCAGGTGGCGCTGCAAGGGTTCGAGCGCCTGTTCGCGGCTCACCGCACGGGCGACGTCCAGCGCCACGATGTTGCTGGTACCCTCCCAGATCGACCCCAGGTGGGCGTCACGCACCAGCCGCGGGTCGCTCCACTCCTCGATGTAGCCGACCCCGCCGCGCACCTCCATGGCGTCGCCGGTGACCCGTCGCGCATCGCGGCAGGCGCGGAACTTGATCAGCGGGGTGAGGATCCGCACGCATTTCTGCGCCTCGACCTCGCCGCCATCGGCGCGCGGCAGCAGCGTGGCGATCTGCATGAACATCGAGCGCGCCTGTTCGGTGGGCAGCATCATCTTCAGCAACTGCTTCTGCATCAGCGGCATGTCGATCAGGTGCTTGCCGAAGGCGCGCCGATGGCGGGCGACGAACAGCGCCTCGCTCAGCGCCCGGCGCATCAGCCCGGCGGCGCGCACGCCGTTGGACAGGCGCGACATGTTGACCATGTCGGCCATCTGCTGGAAGCCGCGGCCGATCTCGCCGATCAGGTAGGCGCTGGCGCCTTCCAGGCGGACTTCGCCGCTGGCCATGGAGCGGCTGCCCAGCTTGTCCTTCAGGCGGACGATGCGATAGGCGTTGCGCGTGCCGTCCTCGCGGACCTTCGGCAACAGGAACAGGGTCACGCCCTTCATTCCTTCCGGCGCGCCTTCGGGGCGGGCCAGGACCATCGCCAGGTCGGCGTCCGGGTTGGAGCAGAACCACTTGTCGCCGTAGAGCTTCCACTCGCCGCCCTGCTCCCGCGCCACGGTACGGGTCCGCGCCACGTCGGAGCCGGCGGCCTGCTCGGTCATGAACATGGCGCCCTGGAACAGCTCGTCGAAATCCCGCGAGGCGAGGGACGGCAGGTAGCGCTCGACCAGTTCTGGCGCGCCGAACCTGCGCAGGGTGCGGGTCAGCGAGTCGGTCATGCTGACCGGGCAGCAAAGGCCGAACTCGGCCTGTACGAACAGGTGGGTGAGCGCATACTTCACCAGCGGCGGCGGGCCGTCCGGGCGATGGCTCATGGAAGCCAGGCCAAGTTCGGCATAGGCCACCCGTTCGAGGGCGACGTAGTCCGGATGCTTGCGAATGCTCTGCAAATCCTCGCCGCGGCGGGTGCGCGGCGCCAGCACCGGCGGGTTCTTGTCCGCCGCCAGCGCCAGCACGTCCAGCTCGCCGCCGGCACGGGCGCCGAGCCGTTCGAGGAGCGGCCGCCATTCGGCGAGCAACGCCGGCGGCAGGTATACCTCCAGCAGCCGCTCCAGGGCCGGATCGCAGGTGTAGAGATTCAGCCCACGGCTGTCGGGGATGTTCAGCGTATCTTCGCGAAGTACTTCGGGCATGGCGGTCATGGCGCGGCTCCTGCTTGTCTTGCGCCGAGACTAGGCGAGTGCTTCGATAAGCATCCAATACAAAAAAAATCATCGACGATAAGAAAAACAGATCGTAGAACCAGGTGCCTGCCATGGATCTCAGACAGCTTCGCTACTTCATCGCGGTCGCCGAGGAACTGCATTTCGGTCGCGCCGCGGCTCGCCTGTTCATCTCCCAGCCGGCGCTGAGCTTCGACATCAAGAAGCTGGAGGAACAGCTCGGAACCCAATTGCTGCTGCGCAACAACAAGTCGGTGAAGCTCACCGGCGCCGGCCAGGTCCTGCTGGTGGAAGCGCGCAACCTGCTGCTGCAGGCAGAGAAGGTGAAACGCCTGACCCAGCTATCCGCCGAGGGCGACGTCGGCCAACTGCGCGTCGGCTTCGTCAACTCCATGCTCTACCGCGGCCTGCCCAGGGCCATGTCCCGTTTCGAACGGGAGCACCCGAACATGGAGGTGGTGCTCGGCGAAATGAACAGCGCGGAGCAGGCCCAGGCGTTGCAGCGCGGGCAGATCGACCTGGGCTTCGTGCACTGGGGCAGGCTGCCGGCGGAAATCGTCTCCGAACCCTTGATCAGCGACCCGTTCCTCTGCTGCCTGCCCGCCGGGCACCGCCTGGCTGGCCAGGCGCGTCTGGACCTCGCCGAACTGCGCGACGAAGACTTCATCCTCTTCCCGCGCCATGTCTCCCCGCACTACCACGACCTGATCATCGCCCGCTGCGTGGACGCCGGCTTCAGCCCGCGCATCCGCCACGAGGCGCGCCTGTGGCAGACCGTCGCCGCCATGGTCGGTCTCGGCATGGGCGTGGCGCTGATCCCGGAAACCCTCTGCCTGGCCTGGCGGAACGAGGTGCGCTACCTGGAGATCGAGCCGGCCGGCGCGCGTTCGGAGATCCACGCGATCCTTCCGGCCAGCGAACCTTCCCGGGCGGCGCAGGCGTTCCTGGCGACGCTGAAGAGCGGCCTGGACGACGCCTGAGCGAGGGCTGACGGAAAACGTCGATATGGAATCCCTTATCGAGCCATAAGATTAAAAGACTATTGATTTGCGGGGGTGCCACCTAGACTCCGAGGCACCCGGGTCAACACCGACGCACGCTCTCCATCCACGGAAACCAGCGTTTCCGCCCCGCCTTTCAGCGAAGGGCGGTAGGGCGCGGCGTGTCGGCGAGAACAACAATAAACAGGACTCGACCCATGCCGCGCTCGCCCTCTCCCGAAGACGCCGACCTGCACAAGAAAGCCCGCAGGGCCGGTATCGCCTCCTTCATCGGCACCACCATCGAGTGGTACGACTTCTACATCTACGGCCTGGCCGCCGCCCTGGTGTTCGGCAAGGTATTCTTCCCCGCCAACATGGATCCGGGCCTGGCCACCCTGCTGTCCTTCGTCACCCTCTGGTCGGGTTTCATCGCCCGCCCGCTGGGCGGGATCATCTTCGGCCATCTCGGCGACCGCATCGGCCGCAAGACCACCCTGGTGATCACCCTGATCATGATGGGCATCGCCACGACCTGCATCGGCCTGTTGCCGGTCTATACGCAGATCGGCATCTGGGCACCGATCTCCCTGGTGGCGCTGCGTATCGTCCAGGGCATCGCGGTCGGCGGCGAGTGGGGCGGCGCGATCCTGATCGCCAGCGAAAGCGCGCCCAAGGGCAAGGGCATCCTGTACGCCGCCTTCGCCCAGCAGGGCTCGCCCACCGGCAACCTGCTGGCAACCCTGGCGTTCTTCGCCCTCAGCGCCCTGCCCGCCTCGGACTTCATTCTCTGGGGCTGGCGCGCGCCGTTCCTGCTCTCTGCGGTGCTGGTCATCGTCGGCATGGTGATCCGCCTGAAGCTGGAGGAGTCGGAAGACATGAAGCGTGTGCTGGCGCAGAAGCGCACGGTGAAGCTGCCGCTCGCCGAGGTGCTGGGCAAGCACTGGAAGATCGTCCTGCTCGGCGCCGGCGTGCTGCCGATCATCCACGTCACCTACTTCAAGAGCACCTTCGCCCTCTCCTGGGCGACCAAGACCCTCGGCTACAGCCAGGGCACCTTCCTCAGCATCATCGTGGTCGCGCTGGTGGTGCAGTTCCTCAGCCAGCCGCTGGGGGCGCTGCTCACTTCGCGCATCGACATGCGCAAGGCGGCATGCCTGATGGTGCTGCCGGAGTTCATCCTGATGCCGGCGATGTTCTTCGCCGTGGAAACCAAGGTCTACTGGATCGCCGCGGTCGGCATGTGCCTGGCCACGGTGCCGCACGCGATGTTCTACGGCGCGGTGGGCGGTATCCTCGCCCGAGCCTTCCCGGCGCGGGTGCGCTACACCGGCCTGTCGCTGGCCTACCAGCTCTGCTCGCTGCTGGTCGGCGGCGGTACGCCGGTACTGGCCCAGTGGATTCTCAACAGTACCGGCAGCATCGTCGGCGTGGCCCTGGCCTCAGCCTGCTACGCGCTGGTCTCGCTGGCCTGTACCCTGGCCCTGTTGCGGATCACCGGGTTCCACGCCAGCGACCTGTCGACCGCCGAGCGCGCCGACGCCGAGGACTTGCAGCGGCCCGCAGCGGTCGAGCGGGAACCGGTGTTGCGCGCCCCCGCCCGGCTTCTGGGCGGCGATCCCGGCTAGCCGGCAGCGCCCATGCGCCGCTCGTGCTCCAGCAACCAGCGCTTGCGCCACAGGCCACCGCCATAGCCGGTCAGGGAACCGTCCGAACCGATGACGCGGTGGCAGGGAATCACGATGGCGATCTGGTTGGCTCCGTTGGCGCGGGCCACGGCGCGCACCGACGACGGCGAGCCGATGGACCTGGCCAGCCCGGCGTAGCTCTGCGTGCTGCCGCACGGTACCTCGCGCAGCGCCTGCCAGACCGTGCGGGTGAAGGCCGAGGCGTTCAGCGCCAAGGGGGTCTGGAAGCGCACTGGAGTACCGCCGAAGTAGTCGGCGAGTTCCGCCTCGATCCTGTCGATGGAGGCGAAACGGCCGAAACCGATGCTCGATCCGCTGCTCTTCTGCAGGCGTTTCAGCTCCCCGCTCAACGCCGGGCGGTCGAAGAATTCCAGCAGGTGCAGGGCCTGCGCATCGGCCACCGCGAGCATGGCGCCGAGCGGGGTCTGCAGCCAGTCCGCCTTGAGCAGCTCGCGCCCGCGCAACTGCGACGGCGGCTCGCCCAGCAGGCGCGCGAAGGCGCTACGGAAGCCGCTGTCAGAGTCGAAGCTGGCATCCAGTTGCGCGTCGATCACTCGCGCGCCCGAGGACAGCCGCTCGGCGACCTGGCCAAGACGGCGCAGGCGAGCCATTTCCAGAAAGGTCACGCCGAACTCGCGCTTGAAAGCACGGCGCACGGTGGACGGGTCATAGCCCAGCGCCGCCAGGTCGTCTTCGAACCAGCGCCGCTGCGGTTGCCGACCGAGGCGCTGGAGCAGGTCGCTGACCAGCGGCCCCTGCGTGCCGAGCCGCTCCAGCGGCCGGCAACGCAGGCAGGGTCGGAAGCCGGCCTCGACGCAGCCCTTGATCGAATCGAAGAACAGGGTGTTCTCGCGCTTCGGCTTGCGCGCCGGGCAGGTCAGGCGGCAGAACACCCCGGTGCTCTTCACCCCGACGAAGGCGAAGCCATCGTAGGCGGGGTCGCGCGCCAACAGCGCGGCATACAAGGTGTCGTCATCGGGAAGGGGAAGGAACAACGCTGCGTCGGACATGGCCGGCTCCGGAACCAGGGAGGCGATGGATAGCCACTCTAGGCCAGGAGCCTGCGCCTTGCCGCCGCGAAACGGGCGTCGATTCTTTCTCAGCCCTCCTCGAAACGCATCTCCGGCGGCTGCTCGCGGAAACCGTGGGTGATCGCCGCCAGGTACACCGCGCCCAGCGCCAGCCAGCAGAGGCCGAGGATGATCGCCAGATGGTCGAGGCTGGCCATCAGCCACAGGTCGGCGACCAGGCCGATGCCAGGGAATACCAGGAACAACAGGGTTTCCCGTGGGCCGCGGCGCTCGGCGCCAAGGTAGTAGTGGAAGACCACCGACAGGTTGACCAGGCTGAAGGCGAGGAAGGCGCCGAAGTTGATGAACGAGGTGGAGGTGGTCACGTCCATCTGCAGCGCCAGCAGGGCCACCACGCCGCACAGGACGATGCTGTTCACCGGCGTCTCGAAGCGCTTGCCGAGACGCCCGAAGAACGGCCGCGGAAGGACGCCGTCGCGGCCCATGGCGAAGAGCAGGCGCGAGGCGCTGGCCTGGGCCGAGAGGCCGGAGGCGAACTGGCCGACGATCAGGCCGACCAGGAAGAAGGTCACGAACAGGTCGCCACCGATGTTGCGGGCGATCTCGTAGGCCGCCGAGTCCGCGCTGTCGAAGGCGAACGACGGGTGCGCCAGTTGCACGAAGTACGAGGTGACGATGAAGATCAACCCGCCCAGCAGGGTGATCAGCAGGATCGCCCGCGGGATGTTGCGCCGCGGGTCGCGGGTTTCCTCGGTCAGGGTACTGACCGCGTCGAAACCGAGGAACGAGTAGCAGGCGATCGCCGCACCGCTCATCACCAGCGGCACCTGCAGGTCGCCACCGAGCAACGGTTGCAGTGACCATAACGGCTTGCCCGGGTCGCCCAGCACGTAGTGCACGCAGAGTGCGACGAAGGCGCCGAGGACCAGGAACTGCACCAGCATCAGCAGGCCATTGACGTTCTTCGCCAGGCGCAGGCCGACGATGTTGATCGTCGTGGTCACGCCGATGAACGCCAGCACCCAGACCGCGTTGGGTACCGCGGGAAAGGCCGAGTGCAGGTAGGCGGCACCGATCAGCCAGATCGCCATCGGCAGGAACAGGTAGTCGAGCAGCACCGCCCAGCCGGCGATGAAGCCGAGCCGGGAATCGATGGCCTTGCGCACGTAGGTATAGGCCGAGCCGGCCACGGGGAAGGCCGCGGCCATGCGCCCGTAGCTGAGGGCGGTGAAGAGCATCGCCAGGGAAGCGGCGATGTAGGCGGCGGGGACGTGTCCCTGGGTGGTCTCGGCGAGGATGCCGAAAGTCCCGAGGACGATGATGGGGGTCATGTAGGCGATGCCGAACAGCACCACGGAACCCAGCGACAGGGTGCGCTTGAGTCTGGCCATTACTGCTTACTCCGGAATTATCGTTTGTTATGGCAGTGGCCCGCAGCCGGCCGGGCCGCGGGGCGCAGGGGCCTCCCCTCACCCGGGAGACCGGCGGACGCTCGGGCGCCCATCGTTGTGCTACGGCTTTCCGGGCCGATCCTCGCCCGCTCGCTGGCGGACGGAGGACGACGCGACGCTCCTGTCGCGCCGCGGTGAATCAGGGAATCAGCAGCTCGCGCAGGCCGTCCGGGTGCTCGCGGCGCTCGCCGGGCAGGACCAGGCGACGCTCTTCGAGGTAACGGTAATCCCGACGCGCATCCTGCAACCGGCCGAGGTCCAGTTCGACGATCTGCCGGCATTCTTCGCGCCCGGCCTCGCAGAGCAACTGGCCGTAGGGATCGACCACAGCGCTGCCGCCGGCGAAGACCAGCCCGCCGTCGCCATGCCCGACGCGGTTGACCATCACCGCGTAGGCCTGGTTTTCCATGGCGCGGGCCATGATCGCGGTGCGATGGGTCGGGCCATAGGGGTCCATGTTGCCATTGGTCACGATGATCAGTTCCGCACCCAGTTGGCCGAGGGCCCGCGCGCTTTCCGGGAACTCGATGTCGAAGCACACCAGCAGGCCGACCCGGATGCCGTTCCACAGGGCGGTGGCGTAGCGGTCGCCAGGCGTGAAGATGCCGCGGTCGGAGGCCCACAGGTGGGTCTTGCGGTATTTCAGGGCGATGCCGTCGGGAGCGATCAGCAGGGTGGTGTTGTAATAGCGGCCGGCGTCCGCCTCGGCGATGCCGATCGCCACCGAAACGTTACGTTCACGGGCGACGCGCTGCACCGCGCTGACCGTCGGGCCGTCGAGCGGCTCGGCGAGGGCGGCGATGTTGTCTTCGCTGGGGAAGCCGGTCAGGTGGGTTTCCGGGAACACCACCAGTTCGGTGTCCGCCGCACAGTCGGCGATGGCCGCCAGGGCGCGTTCCAGGTTGTGCGCGGTGTCGCCATCGCGACCGGCGATCTGGACGAGTTCGACTTTCATCGGAATTCCTTGTTGTTCTCGGCGCTGTTCGGCACGCGCGCTGTTCGTATGCAGGGGTCGGCACAGTATGCTTGGCGTTCCCCGCGCCGATAATTACGTCCGAGGGTTAACCCAACAGGGGTAGAAGATGAGTTTCACCTTGCAGGACATCGCCTGGCACCGCTCCGTCGGGCAACTGGTCGAGGCGCTGGATGCGCCGGACTTCTGGATTCGCCTGGTACGCCTGCTCGAACAGTACGTTCCGTTCGACAGCTGGGTGGCCCTGCTGTTCAGCCAGGGCCGGCCACAGGTGTTCGCCGAATGCCCGGGCGCCGACGGCGGGCCGGATCCGCTGTTCCAGGACTACCTGCGAGGCCTCTACCTGCTCGACCCGTTCTACATCGCCAGCCGCGAGAACCCGTGCAGCGGCCTGTTCCGTCTGGCCGACGTGGCACCGGAATGCTTCGAGCAGACCGATTACTACCAGCGTTACTTCCGCCTCAACGTGGTGGCCGATGAAATCCAGATCAACGTCCAGCTCTCCGGCGAACGCACCCTCTGCCTGTCGCTCGGCTCGCGGCGCCGCTTCACCCCCGAGCAACTCGCCGTGCTCGGCCTGGTGCGGCCCTGGGTGGCCGGGCTGATGCGCCAGCGCCTGGCCTTCGAGGACGAAGTGTTGAACAGCCCCGCGGCGCCGGAGCCGGGCTGGCAGGGTTCGCTGGAGAAGGTCGCGGAGCAGATGGGCACGCCGCTGACGGCGCGCGAACTGGAGGTCGGCAGGCTGATGCTCAGCGGCTGCTCGAGCAAGGAGATCGCCCGCAAGCTGGCGATCTCGGCGGAAACCGTGAAGGTCCACCGCAAGCACATGTACGGCAAGCTCGGCATCAAGTCGCAGTCCGAGCTGTTCGGCCTGTTCCTCCAGGCCCAGGGCTGACGGGACGGGCGACCGTCCCGTCGCCGCTCAGCGGCGCTTGATCTTCGGCTTCGGCCGGCCCTGCACGCACTTGAAGCGCGGATTCGACTTGCAGATCACGTAGAGCCGGCCACGGCGCTTCACCACCTGGCAATCGCGATGGCGCAGCTTGGCCTGTTTCAGCGAGGCGAGGACTTTCATCAGGCCCCCTTGCCGCCGACGAAGCCGGCGAAACGCTTGTTGAACCCGGCCACGCGGCCTTCGCTCTTGGTCTTGCGCTGTTCGCCGGTGTAGACCGGGTGCGAGGCGCTGGAAACGTCCAGCGTCACGTAGGGATAGGTCTTGCCGTCGGTATGGGTATGGGTCTTGTCGGTCTCCGCGGTGGAGCCGATCAGGAAGTACACGTCCGCCGAGGTGTCATGGAACAGGACGGGACGGTATTCAGGATGGATGCCGGGTTTCATGGGGATGCCTCCTACATAATGTTATATAGTTACATATTACTCCGATAAGAATAATTCGCAACTCCGGAAAGAGTTCCCGGCGACCATTCGGCTGCTCGACCATCCAGACACAATTATTAGCTTGCTTTCTATCCCCGTTTGTTTCCCATAATCAGCGCTTGGTTAGCGCGGGGGGAACCCGTCGTAGACGCCTCGAAGAAGGTGACTACCATTTTGAACCGAAGCCTGAAGATTGGAGACATGATGAATCTGTCGCTACTCAGTCGCTATGCGTTTTTCGCCTGTATCGCCCTTTTCACCTTGGTCAGCCTGCCGTTCCTCGGCAGCACCGAATGGCTCTGGCCGTTCACCCTCCTGGGCGTGGCCCTGAGCCTGCTCGGCCTGTTCGACCTGATCCAGACGCCCCACGCGGTGCGCCGCAACTATCCGATCCTGGGCAACATCCGCTATCTGGTGGAAGGCATCCGCCCGGAGATCCGCCAGTACCTGCTGGAAGCCGACGGCGACGCCCTGCCCTTCTCCCGCGCCCAGCGCTCGCTGGTCTACTCGCGGGCGAAGAACGAAAGCTCGGAGAAGCCCTTCGGCACCCTGATCGACGTGTACACCGCCGGCTACGAATTCATCAGCCACTCGATGCGTCCGGCGCCGCTCAGCGATCCCTGCGAGTTCCGCGTCGACATCGGCGGGCCACAATGCAGCAAGCCGTACTCCGCTTCGCTGTTCAACGTCTCGGCGATGAGTTTCGGCGCCCTCAGCGCCAACGCCATTCGCTCGCTGAACCGTGGCGCGCAGATGGGCAACTTCTACCACGACACCGGCGAGGGCAGCATCAGTCCCTATCACCGCGAGAACGGCGGCGACCTGGTCTGGGAACTGGGCAGCGGCTACTTCGGGTGCCGCACCCGCGATGGCAAGTTCGACCCTGAGCGCTTCGCCGCCCAGGCCCTCGACCCGCAGGTGAAGATGATCGAGATCAAGCTCAGCCAGGGCGCCAAGCCGGGACACGGCGGTATCCTGCCCAAGCACAAGGTCACCCCCGAGATCGCCGCCACCCGTGGCGTGCCGATGGGTGAGGATTGCGTTTCGCCGTCGCGCCACAGCGCCTTCTCCACGCCGATCGAGCTGATGCAGTTCATCGCCCAGCTGCGCGAACTGTCCGGCGGCAAGCCGGTCGGCTTCAAGTTCTGCCTGGGCCATCCATGGGAGTTCATGGGCATCGCCAAGGCCATGCTGGAGACCGGCATCCTCCCCGACTTCATCGTCGTCGACGGCAAGGAAGGCGGCACCGGCGCGGCGCCGCTGGAGTTCACCGACCATATCGGCGTGCCGCTGCGCGAAGGCCTGCTGTTCGTCCACAACACCCTGGTCGGCCTCAACCTGCGCGACAAGATCAAGGTCGGCGCCAGCGGCAAGATCGTCAGCGCCTTCGATATCGCCAGCGTCCTGGCCACCGGCGCGGATTGGGCCAACTCGGCGCGCGGCTTCATGTTCGCCATCGGCTGCATCCAGTCGCAGAGCTGCCATACCAACAAGTGCCCGACCGGCGTCGCCACCCAGGACCCGCTGCGCCAGCGCGCGCTGGTGGTGCCGGACAAGGCCGAGCGGGTGCGCAACTTCCATCGCAACACCCTCAAGGGCCTGGCCGAGATGCTCGCCGCGGCGGGCCTGGAACATCCCTCGCAGCTCGAAGCCAAGCACCTGGTGCGACGCATCACCGACACCGAGATCCGCCTGTTCTCGCAGCTGCACTACTTCCTCAAGCCGGGCGAACTGCTTTCCGGCAAGATCGAGGGCGAGTTCTACGAGCGCATGTGGAACATGGCGCGGGCCGACAGCTTCGACGCGGCGGCCTGAGCCGCCGCCCTCGCACGCAAGAAAAAGCCGGAGGCATCGCTGCCTCCGGCTTTTTCATGTCCGCGTAGATCAGCCCAGCAGGATGGTCGCCCAGGTCACGGTGATCACGGTGAGGGCCACGAACTGCGCGGCGCTGCCCATGTCCTTGGCATTCTTCGACAGAGGGTGGCGTTCCAGCGAGACGCGGTCGACGGTGGCCTCGATCGCCGAGTTGAGCAGCTCGACGATCAGCGCCAGCAGGCACACCGCGATCATCAGCGCGCGTTCGCCGCGACTGACGTCGAGGAGGAAGGCCACCGGGATCAGCACCACGTTGAGCAGCACCAGTTGGCGGAAGGCGGCTTCACCGCGGAAGGCGGCGAGGAAACCTGCGAGGGAATAGCCGGTGGCGTTGAGGATACGCTTGAGGCCGGTCTGGCCTTTGAAGGGGGAAGGCGACACGTCGGGTTCTCATCGATTCGGAAGGCCGGCAGTCTAGCCGCCGGCTGGTCAAAAAAGCGTTAAGCCGTCTCTCAATGAGAAGCGGGAACCGTCTCCATTTGTTGCAGCAGCAGCGCGGCCTGGGTCCGGGTGCGCACGTTGAGCTTGCGGAAGATCGCCGTGACGTGGGCCTTCACCGTCGCCTCGGAAACGTTCAGGTCGTAGGCGATCTGCTTGTTCAGCAACCCTTCGCAGACCATGGTCAGCACTCTGAACTGTTGCGGGGTGAGGCTGGCGAGCCCGGCGCTGGCGGCCTTGGCCTCCTCGCTGAGGGCTTCGGCGGCGGCATCCTGCGGCGGCCACCAGGTGTCCCCGTCGAGCACCGCGCGCACCGCCTGCTGCAGGGTTTCCAGCGGGCTGGACTTGGGAATGAAGCCGCTGGCGCCGAACTCGCGGGAGCGCTGCACCACCGCGGCCTCCTCCTGTGCCGAGATCATCACCACCGGCACCTGCGGGTATTGCCCGCGCAACAGCACCAGGCCGGAGAAGCCATAGGCCCCCGGCATGTTGAGGTCCAGCAGGACCAGATCCCAATCGGCCTTCTCGTTCAGCCGCGCTTCCAGTTCGGCGATGCTGGCGGCTTCCACCAGGCGCACGTCGGGACCCAGCCCGAGGGTGAGGGCCTGGTGCAAAGCGCTGCGAAACAGGGGGTGATCGTCGGCGATCAGGATCTCGTAAGAAGCCATGACATGTCCTAGTTTGTTCGGCCCAGCCGAGGCGGCGCTCAGGATGCCGACCGAGGGCGGACCGGTCAAGCCGAATGAGGGATACCTCGTACACCGCGTTCGTCTTTTCAAACACCCCGGCTTGCTGGCAGAGTGGCGGACCCTCCCCGCCCCGTCGAGCGAGCCATGCGAAGCCAAGCCCTGCGTGCCGATGTCCTGATGCTGATCACCGCCATGATCTGGGGGGTGTCGTTCGTCGCCCAGCGCCTGGGGATGGACGCCATCGGGCCGTTCCTCTATACCGGCCTGCGCTTCGTCCTCGGTGCCCTGGTGCTGGTGCCACTGCTGATGCTGCGCTCGCGACGCGACGGCGCGCAACCCTTCAATCGCGGACAGTTGCTCGCCGGTGTGATCCTCGGCGTCGCCCTGACCACCGGGATCAACCTGCAGCAGGTCGGCCTGCTGTTCACCAGCGTGACCAACTCCGGCTTCATCACCGGGCTCTACGTGATCGTCGTGCCGTTGCTCGGCCTGCTGTTCGGCCAGCGCACCGGCGCGGGCACCTGGCTGGGGGCGTCGCTGGCGGTGCTCGGCATGGCCCTGCTGAGCATCGGCCCGGGCTTCCAGGTCGCCTCCGGCGACTGGCTGCAACTGGCCGGCGCGGTGGTCTGGGGCGCGCACGTCCTGCTGGTAGGCCTGTTCGCCAGCCGCTACGACCCGATCCGCCTGGCCTTCCTGCAGTTCGCCACCTGCGCGGCGGTCAGCCTGCTGCTGGCACTGGTCTTCGAGGAAATCCACTGGGACGCCATCGTCCAGGCCGGTCCCGCCCTGCTATACGGCGGCCTGCTCGGCGTCGGCACCGGCTTCACCCTGCAGGTGGTGGCGCAGAAGCACGCCATCGCTTCCCATGCGGCGATCATCCTGTCCCTGGAAGCGGTGTTCGCCGCCATCGCTGGCGCCCTGTTCCTCGCCGAGACCCTGCACCTGCGCGGCTATTTCGGTTGCGCGCTGATGCTGGCGGGCATGCTGGTGGCGCAGTTGTGGCCGCGCAAGCTCGCCGCCGAAGCGCGCCCGGCCTGACGCTCAGCCACGGAACGGCGCCAGGGCACGGTGCGCCGGGCTGGCCTCGTCCAGCGGAATGTGCCGCTTGGCGCCCAGGTAGCGCTCGCTGAACACCTCCAGGTAGGCGCCGAGCGCCTCGCCCGCGGCCTCGTCGCCAGCCAGCTCCAGGCACAGCGCCGCCACTTCGGCGGTGCACAGGTGCTCGCCACGGGTCGAGCGACGCAGGCGATAGCGCGAGAGCTGCTCGGGCAGCAGGCTGAGCACCGGGAACGGCTCCAGGTAGGGACTCTTGCGGAACATCTTGCGCGCCTCGGTCCAGGTCGCGTCGAGCAGGATGAACAGCGGTCGCTTGCCTTCCACCAGCGGGGCGACCTCGTTCACCACCCGCTCCGCCGCCACGTATTCGCCGGGGAACACCAGGTATGGCTGCCACTGCGGGTCGGCCAGCAACTCCAGCAAGCGCGGGTCGACCTCGGTGCGCGACCAGCCGAAGGCGAAGGTGTCGGCCACGGTATCGGCGATCAGCCAGCCGGTGTTGGTCGGTTTCAGCGCCTCGATGTCGTGCATGACCAGGCACATGCCGGCGCGCGCCTCGACCCGCGGCCGCCAGGCGCACATGCAATAGCTCGGCAGCAGCCGACAGCCTTCGCAGCGCGGCATGCGCGAACCGCGCGCGACGAAGGGTTTCAGGCTGCGCGCCAGGCGCTCCTGGCGCAAGCGGGAAACGGCATGGCTCATCGGGCAGGCTCCCGATACGGAAAGGACGGGCGAAGGAACATCGAAGACTCGAGGAAACGGGCTGGAAAGCGACCGCGAAATTCTATCAGAGCCCGCGTGGCTCCTGCTTTGTCGGACAACTTCCGAGGCCGCGAAAAAAAATTCTTCACAGGGGCCTCAGACGTCTAGTTAGAGCGGGATGCGATCCCTATAATCCGCCCCCTTTTTCGACACCGGGCAGCCGGCTCCGCCCGCTGACCTTACTGCCTCTCCAGACGAGTGACGCCCCCCTTGCTCGAGATCCGCAACGTGACCCGCCGCTTCGGCGACTTCACCGCCGTCGACAATGTCAGCCTGACGATCAACACCGGCGAATTCTTCACCCTCCTCGGCCCTTCCGGGTGCGGCAAGACCACCCTCCTGCGCATGCTCGCCGGCTTCGACCAGCCGGACAGCGGCGAGATCCGCCTCAACGGCCAGGACCTCGCCGGCGTCGAGCCGGAGAAGCGCCCGGTGCATACGGTGTTCCAGAGCTACGCGCTGTTCCCGCACATGAGCGTAGCGCAGAACATCGCCTTCCCGCTGAAGATGGCCGGAGTGGCGAAGAGCGAGATCGACGCCCGCGTCGAACAGGCCCTGAAGGACGTACGCCTGGCGGACAAGGGCGGGCGCATGCCGACACAGCTTTCCGGCGGCCAGCGCCAGCGCGTGGCGATCGCCCGCGCGCTGGTCAACCGGCCGCGCCTGCTGCTGCTCGACGAACCGCTGTCGGCGCTGGACGCCAAGCTGCGCGAAGAAATGCAGATCGAACTGATCAACCTGCAGAAGGACGTCGGCATCACCTTCGTCTATGTCACCCACGATCAGGGCGAAGCCCTGGCGCTGTCGCACCGCATCGCAGTGATGAACCAGGGCCGGGTGGAGCAACTGGACGCCCCGGAAACCATCTACAGCTTCCCGCGCAGTCGTTTCGTCGCCGACTTCATCGGCCAGTGCAACCTGCTCGACGCCACGGTCGAGGCGGTCGACGGCGAACGCGTGCGCATCGACCTCCGGGGCCTGGGCGAGGTCCAGGCGCTGAAATCCTTCGACGCCCAGCCCGGCGAGGCCTGCGTGCTGACCCTGCGGCCGGAGAAGATCCGGCTGGCGCAGAGCGTCACCGCCGACAGCAACGAGGTGCACTTCCGCGGTCGCGTCGCCGAACTGCTCTACCTGGGCGACGTGACCCTGTACATCGTCGAACTGGAGAACGGCGAGCGCCTGGAAACCCTGCTGCCCAACGCCACGCCCGGCCGAGCCAAGTTCTTCGAGGTGGGCGACGCGGTGGAAGCCGCCTGGCGCTTCGATGCCGGCCATCTGGTCAGGGCCTGACACGATGAGAAAGAACCTCGGCAAGTGGCTGCTGGTCTGGCCGCCGCAAGCGTATCTGCTGTTCTTCTTCCTGGTTCCGGCGCTGATCATGCTGTTCGCCTCGTTCCGCTTTCCCGGCGACTACGGCGGCCTGGCGCCCTGGATGTACAGCGAAGACGGGCAGACCGTCTACGACCTCAGCGTGGAGAACTACACCCGGCTCACCGAGAGCTGGGTGTACCTGCAACTGTTCGTCAAATCCTTCGGCTACGCCCTGGTCACCACCCTGGCCTGCCTGCTGCTCGCCTACCCGGTGGCGACCACCCTCGCCCGGGCCCCGGCGAAGTGGCGCAACCTGCTGATCCTGCTGGTGATCCTGCCGTTCTGGAGCAACCTGCTGGTACGCGTCTACGCCTGGATGATCATCCTCTCGCCGTCCGGTGCCCTGACCCGCGGGATCAACGCCACGCTGGACCTGTTCGGCGCGCAGCCGATCAGCCTGATGTTCACCCCGTTCGCGGTGATCCTGTGCATGGTCTACGTGCACCTGCCGTTCATGATCCTGCCGCTCTACGCCAACCTGGAGAAACACGACCCGGCCCTGCTGGACGCCGCCCAGGACCTCGGCGCCGGTCGTTGGCAACGCTTCTGGCGGGTGACCTTCCCGCTCTCGCTGCCGGGCGTGGCCGCCGGCGCGGCACTGGTATTCATCCCGGTGCTGGGAATGTTCGCCATCCCCGACCTGGTCGGCGGTACCGACGGCATCATGATCGGCAACCTGATCAAGAGCCAGTTCCTCGACTCCCGCGACTGGCCGTTCGGCAGCGCGCTGTCGATCGCCCTGACCGGCTGCATCCTGCTGCTGGTCGCCCTCGGCATGGGCGCCGCGCGCGCCCGCAAGGGAGGCGCCCATGCGTAGGCCCTACCTGCTCTGGAGCGCCACCGCGCTGGTGTACCTGTTTCTCTACGTACCGCTGGTGATCGTGGTGCTGTACTCCTTCAACGACTCGCGGCTGAACGCCGAGTGGGTGGGCTTCACCCTGGACTGGTACCGCAAGCTGTTCGGCAACCGCGACATGCTCCAGGCCGCCGCCAACTCGCTGGTCATCGCGCTGGTTTCGGCCAGCGTGGCGACCCTGCTCGGCACCCTCGCCGGGGTCGCCCTGCATCGCTTCAAGCTGCGCGTGCTGCCCCTGCTGGTGCTGACCCCGATCGCCATTCCGGAACTCCTGATGGGGGTCTCGCTGGTGATCTTCTTCATCGGCCTGAACATGAGCCTGGGCATGCTCTCGGTGACCCTCGCGCACATCACCTTCTCGGTCGGCTTCGTCGCCCTGGTGGTGCAGGCGCGCATGTCGGGCATGGACGAAAGCCTCACCGAGGCGGCCCGCGACCTCGGTGCCACGCCCTGGCAGAGCTTCCGCCTGGTGACCCTGCCGCTGATCATGCCGGGCATCGTCGCCGGCGCGCTGATGGCCTTCACCCTGTCCATCGACGACTTCGTGATCACCTTCTTCACCGCCGGCGGCGGCTTCGCCACCCTGCCGACGCAGATCTACACCATGATCAAGATCGCCGTGACGCCCGAAGTGAACGCCGTCTCCACCCTGCTGATGCTGCTCACCCTGGTGCTGATCGTGATCGCCTCGAAACTCTCCCCCAGCGCCATCAAGGGCCATTGATCCGCCGAAACCCGCGGGCCTCCCGGAGAGGCCCGCGGCCTTGCCCTGCTCCGGTTTCCGGAGCCCTGCCACCCCGTAACAAGGAACCATGATGAAAAAGCTGTTGCTCGTCGCAACCCTCATGGCAGGAGCCGCCCAGGCCACCGCCGCCGAGAAGCTGTATCTGTTCAACTGGAACGACTACATCGCCGAGGACACGCTGAAACGCTTCGAGCAGCAATGTGGCTGCGAGCTGGTGCAGGAGTTCTATTCCGGCACCGAGGAAATGATGGCCAAGCTGGCCGCCGGGGCCAGCGGCTACGACGTGATCATCCCGACCCAGAACGCGGTCGAGGCGCTGATCCGCAAAGGCGACCTGCTGGAGCTGGACAAGAGTCGCCTGGCGAACCTGAGCAACGAGGCCGCGGGCTACCTCGACAAGGATTTCGACAAGGGCAACCGCTATTCCCTGCCCTACGCCTTCACCACCACCCTGGTCGGCTACAACAAGACCGAGCTAGACAAACTGGGCATCGACCCCGCCGACTGGTCGGTAATCTTCGACCCGGCGGTCCTGGAGAAGATCAAGGGCAGGGTCACGGTGATGGACGACCCGCAGGAACTGTTCGGCGCCGCCCTGAAGTACCTCGGTCACTCCGCCAACGACACCGACCCGCAGCACTGGAAGGAAGCCCAGGCGCTGATCCTCGCGGCCAAGCCGTACTGGGCCGCGTTCAACTCGTCGAGCTATATCAAGGAGCTGACCCTGGGCAACATCTGGGTCGCCCATGGCTACTCCAGCGACATGTACCAGGCCAGGGCCGACGCGGAGTCTGCCGGCCGCGCCTTCAAGGTCGACTTCGCCCTGCCCCGCCAGGGCGCGGTACTGGCCATCGACAACATGGTGATCCACAAGGGCTCGAAGAACCCCGACCTGGCCTACCGCTTCATCGACTTCATGCTCGACGGTCGGAACGCTTCCGAGCTGACCAACCAGATCGGTACCGGCACGCCCAACGCCGCCGCCCTGCCCTTCATCAGGCCGGAAATCAAGACGCTCGCCGCCCTGTTCCCGGACGCCACCACCCAGGCCAGGCTGGAGCCGCTGAAGGACCTGAACTCGCGCCAGCGACGCGCCCTGAACAAGCTCTGGACAGAGATCAAGCTGCGCTGATCCGCACCGCTATCGACGAAAGGGCGACCCTCGGTCGCCCTTTTGCGTTTCCGTGCCCCGCCCCGAACGCGGTAACATGGCGCCCATTCGCCACCGTCCGTCCCGGGAATGGGCCGACGGAAACAATTCGCCCCCTCCATCGGTCGAATCCGCTTATTGCCCCAGGAGATCTTCGATGTCGCGCTTCATGGCCCTTGCCCTTTGTTTCGTCCTGCCCACCGCCGCCCATGCCGCCTCGCTCAAGGATTTCGAACTGAGCAAGATGCTGGAGAAAGTGGCCAAGGAAAGCAGCGTAGGCACTCCCCGCGCCATCAACGAAGACATCCTCGACCAGGGCTACACCGTCGAAGGCAACCAGTTGATCAATCACCTCAGCGTACGCGCCAGCCACGCCGAGCGCATGCGCTCCAACCCGGACAGCGTGCGCAGCCAGCTCGGCGATAGCGTGTGCAGCAACACCGGCTATCGCCAGTTGCTCGCCCGCGGCGCGATCCTCACCTACAGCTTCACCGAGTACAAGACCAACCAGCCGGTCGCCACCGAACGCTTCGATGCCGGCAGCTGCCGCATCCAGGGCAAGAAGTAAGCGCGCCGCGCGGTCGCCATGCTGGACAAGCAGCATCTGCTGAAGATCGCCAGGACGCCGATGCCGTTCGGCAAGTACCAGGGACGGATGCTGGTCGACCTGCCGGAGGAGTACCTGCTGTGGTTCTACAAGAAAGGCTTCCCGCCTGGTGAACTCGGGCGGCTGATGCAGTTGACCCTGGAACTGAAGATCGACGGGCTGGACGGGCTGCTCAAGCCGCTTCGTCCCCCCGCTCCGTAGGCGAATGACGTCGCCGACGCTATCCGCCGATACCCTGCCCACACCCTGCCTTCGCCAGACACCCGCCCCCGTTCGGCAGGGCGAATAACGCCACAGACGTTATCCGCCGATACGCAGCCGAACTCAGCGCAACAACGCCGGATCGCCCTTGCCGGCCACCGCCGCCGCTTCCTCCGGGGTCAGCAGCGCGGTGCGCGGGACCTCCATCAAGCGGGCGCAAGCCGCCAGCACGTTGCCCCAGCAGGCGCGGTTGGCGAACTGCATGCCCGCCTCGTCGAGGGTGCCGCCGCGGTTGCGATAGCCGAGTACCGAGGTGCGCCGGGCATCCGGCAGGATCGGCCAAAGATGACCGCGCGCCACTTCCGCGCGCATATGGGTGAGTAGCACGCGGCGCTCATGGCTATCCGGGAACAGTCGTTCCACCAGCGCCTCGTCGGCCACCGCCTCGACCTCCCAGCGATCGCGCGGCGCGCGGAAGCGTCCCGGCTCCTGCAGGTAGACCAGCCGGTAGGCCTGCCCGGCCTCGGCCAGGCGCTGCGCGGCGCGGCGCATCTGTTCGAGCTGGTAGCTGCCGTTGGCGATCAGCAGCAGCGGATCGGAGCCGCAGCGCTCCTCGACCAGGATCGCGCCGTCGCGGGCCAGGCGCTCGGCCTGGACGGCGTCGAACACCATCGGCCGGTCGCGCTTGGGGATCACCAGGCAGGCCAGTTGCCCCCGGCTGCGGTAGATCGTCGGTAGCAGCGCCAGGGCGCTGTTGTGATCGGCCGGGAAGAGCACCCGGACCATGTCGCTCATCTCGCCAAGCAGGGCCTCGCAGAAGGTGGTGTCCTGGTGCGACTGCTGGTTCTTGCCGTTCTCCCAGGTATGCGAAGTAGCGACCAGCGGCCAGCCCAGCCAGCCGGCCGGACGCCCGACTTCCTTCTGCTGGCGGGCGAAGATCAGGGTCTGGCGCACCGCGCCGAGCATCTTCACGCAGAACGCCTCGTAGCTGGCAACCAGGTTGAGTCCGCCCTGGTTGGCCAGGCAGGCGGACACCACCGCCTCCTCGTTGAGCGCGGTGATGACCCGACCGCTCACCGATTCCAGTTCGCTCTCCGGCTCGCTGACCCGATGCTTGAGCGCCTTGAGCACGCCGCCGAGGCGGTTGCTGGCCAATTCGTCGGGATTGCCGACCCGGGCGCGCAGGTCGGGGTTGGCCTCCACCAGTTCGGTATAGAAGCGGTCCAGCGCGGCCATCGGCGAGCAGGCGTCGTCGCGATAGCGCAGCGGCGGGATGATCGGTTCGATGGGATGGCGCAGGGCCAGCGGGTTGTCCCGTTCGAGGGGACGCTCGCCGCGCTGCTCGGCGAACAGCCGGCGGGCCAATTCGAGAGCCTCAGGCTCGACCCAGAGTTCGTTTGCATGCTGGTTGAACAGTTGCCGGGCCTGTTCGTCGTTATGCGGATTGCCCGGCAGCGGCAGGTTGTGCGCGGCGTTGCTGCCGGCGCCATAGAAGCCGAAGCCCTTGACCGTCTCGGCGATGCCGTAGGGAATCGGCAGCGGGTAGCGGAGGATGCCGCTGTTCTTCTCCTGCACGCGCCGCTCCAGGCGCTGCTCCATCTCCCAGAGCGTACAGACGAAGGCGGCCGGGTCGCGCCCATCGAAGCTGATCGGATCGAAGCCGCATCGGCGCAGATGCAGCTTGAAGCCCTCCAGCCCCTCATGGGTGCCCAGTTCGGTGCGCTGCTCGATGCGCCGGCCATTGGCGATCATCACCGGCAGCGCCGCCCCGCAATCCTCGGCTCGCCACCAGCGCGGAATCCAGTCGCTGCCGCGCTGTTCCTCGGCGGCACCATCGGAGAGGAACGCCACCAGGGTCTCGCCGGGCAGCGGCATGTGCGCGTACTGCAATTCGGCGAAGCCGAGGTAGCCGCCCTCGGCGATACCGCCGGCGGTATGCGGATTCACGTGGCTGCCCAGTGGCGCCGCCGGTGCGCCGTTGGGGGCCTGGGCGTAGCCGTAGAAGTCCTGCAGCAAGCGGTTCAGCCCTTCCTCGCCGTCGGCATAGGCGCGCTCCTGCTCCGGGTGCAGGTTGCCGGTGAGGACGTTCAGCGCGTCGATGGCGGCCACGCAATGGCCCTGGCCCATCAGCCAGGCGCGAGTCTTGCCGGTCAGGACGTTGAGTGCCAGATAGCCGGCGTAGGCCGGGACCATGTTCAGGGCTCCGCCGGTGTGGCCCTCGGGCTGTGTCTTGAAATCCTCGGCCTGCAACGGCTGGCCGTCCAGGCGGATGCGCCGAGCGTAGGTCATGTGCACGACGATGCGCAGGGCGCTGGCGGTCAGCCGGTCGAGGGCGCGGAACAGCTGGTAGACGCTGGCCAGGTCCGGTTGCAGCCCGGCTTGGACCAATTGATGAGCGGTGCGGAACACGGCGGCGCGGGTCTCTGCGCTATGCTGGAGCGGACCATGGCCTTGCAGCCACGCGGCAAACGCCGGCTCGGCCGCCGCATGGGCAAGCAACTCGTCCTGACTGGGCAGAATCTGACTCATGGTGGGTAGCCTCCCTAGTGGTGCCTTGCAGTCTAGGCAGCACACGGCAAAGGGCGCTGACCTGCATCAAGCTCCCCGCCCCCGATTCGTTCACCCTGGCCCTGTACGAAGGTTCCATGGCATTCCACGATCCCCGAAAGGTATCGGGGTGTCGACAGAGCTCTGACGGAGGAGGCTCGATGGCATCACTGACGTTTCTAGGCGCCGCCCAGGAGGTCACTGGCTCCTGTTATCTGCTGGAAACCCTCGATGGCGTGAAGGTCCTGCTCGAATGCGGCATGCGCCAGGGGCGCCGCGAAGCCGACAACGGCAACCGCGCGCCCTTCCCCTTCGATCCCGCGAGCATCGACGCGGTGGTCATCTCCCACGCCCACCTGGACCACAGCGGCCTGCTGCCGCGCCTGGCGGCCGAGGGCTTCAAGGGCCCGATCTTCGCCACCGAGGCCACCTGCGAACTGCTGGAACTCATGCTGCTGGACTCCGCGCACATCCAGGAAAAGGACGCCGAGTGGGAGAACCGCTGGCGCAACCGGATCGGCAAGCCGAGCATCAAGCCGCTGTATACCCAGGCCGACACCGAACGCGCGCTCAAGCTGCGCCGGCCGATCAGCCTCGGCAGCACCGTGGCGGTCGCTCGTGGCGTGCGGGTGACCTTTCACAACGCCGGGCACATCCTCGGCTCGTCGATCGTCGAAGTGCAATTCCACGACCAGGTGCAACCGCGCCGCCTGGTGTTTTCCGGCGACCTCGGCAACACCTGCTCGCCGTTGATGCGCGCGCCCTCGCCACTGAGCCGGGCCGACGTGGTGATGCTCGAATCCACCTATGGCGATCGCGATCACCGCGACAGCAACGACACCCTGGAGGAACTGGCGGCGATTCTCGACCAGGCGCACCGCGACGGCGGCAACGTGCTGATCCCGTCGTTCGCCGTCGGCCGCACCCAGGACCTGCTCTACTACCTCGGCCGCTTCTACCAGGAGGGCCGCCTGCCGCAACAGGCGGTATTCCTCGACAGCCCGATGGCCGCCCGTGCCAATGGCATCTACCTGCGCCACAGCAACGAGTTCGACGACCGCGACCGCGAGTACATTCGCGGCACCGGCACCACCCGCCTGGAGGAATGGCTGCCGGTGCTGCGCGTCACCCGCAGCGCCGACGAGTCGATGGCGATCAACCGGATCAAGAGCGGCGCGGTCATCATCGCCGGCAGCGGCATGTGCACCGGCGGCCGTATCGTCCATCACTTCAAGCACAACCTCTGGCGCCCGGAATGCCATGTGGTATTCCCCGGCTTCCAGGCGCGCGGCACCCTGGGCCGCAACATCGTCGACGGCGCCAGCGCGGTTCGCGTGTTCCACCAGCGCATCGCGGTCAAGGCGCAGATCCATACCCTCGGCGGCTTCTCCGCCCACGCCGGGCAATCGCAGCTGCTCGACTGGGTCGGTCACTTCGCCCACCGTCCAGCGCTATACCTGATACATGGCGAGCGGGAAAAGATGGAAGCGCTGCAGGGCGCGATCCGCGAGCGTCTCGACTGGGATGCCGAGATACCGGAGCCCGGCGAACGCATCGAGATCTGAGCCGCCGTCCGCAACTGTCACGCAGTCCGTGGCAGTATGCGGATGACCGCCTGTCCAGGGTGGTTGTAGAAGGAGTATGCGAATGCCCTACGAAGCCGATGACTATCTTTCCCGGCACTTCCAGACCAGCGGCACCGACCTGGCGCGGAAGGTCGACGAACTGGCGGCCCTTGCGGCTCCCGGCGACAGCCCCAATCTCGCGCTCTACCGCGAGATGCTCTTCACCGTGACGCGCATGGCCCAGGCCGACCGCAACCGCTGGGACGCCAAGATCATGCTGCAGACCCTGCGCGAGATGGAGCATGCCTTCAGCGTCCTCGAGCAGTTCAAGCGGCGACGCAAGGTCACCGTGTTCGGCTCGGCGCGCACGCCAGTCGAACATCCGGTCTATGCCCTGGCGCGCAAGCTGGGCGAGGAACTGGCCCGCTACGACCTGATGGTGATCACCGGCGCCGGCGGCGGCATCATGGCCGCCGCCCACGAAGGCGCCGGGCTGGAGAACAGCCTGGGCTTCAACATCACCCTGCCCTTCGAGCAGCACGCCAACCATACGGTGGACGGCAGCGGCAACCTGCTGTCGTTCCACTTTTTCTTCCTGCGCAAGCTGTTCTTCGTCAAGGAAGCCGACGCCCTGGTGCTCTGCCCCGGCGGCTTCGGCACCCTAGACGAGGCACTGGAAGTGCTGACCCTGGTACAGACCGGCAAGAGTCCGCTGGTGCCGATCGTGCTGCTCGACCAGCCGGGCGGCCGCTACTGGGAACACGCCCTGGAGTTCATGCAGGAACAGTTGCTGGAGAATCACTATATCTTGCCGGCCGACATGCGCCTGATGCGCCTGGTGCATTCGGCCGAAGACGCGGTGAAGGAAATCGCCCAGTTCTACCGCAACTTCCACTCCAGCCGCTGGCTGAAAGGCACTTTCGTGATTCGCCTGAACCACGCCCTGAACGAAGCCGCGCTGGCGCACCTGCACGAACACTTCGCCAGCCTCTGCCTGAGCGGCGGCTTCCAGCAGCAGGCCTACAGCGAGCAGGAACAGGACGAACCGGAGTTCCGCAACCTGACCCGCCTCGCCTTCGTGTTCAACGGGCGCGACCAGGGGCGGCTGCGGGAATTGCTGGACTACATCAACCTGCCGGAAAACTGGGACTGAAGCTGCCGGTCCGGCACGCGCTCAATCGTCGCTGCGGCCGTTCAACAGGCGGCTGATCGACTCCATGGAGTAACCCCGGTACGCCAGGAAGCGGCCCTGCTGGGCCTTTTCCCTGGCGTCCTGCGGCAGGCGGGCGAACTTGCGGCGCCAGACCTCGCGCAATTGCGCACTCCAGTCGACCTCGCAGGCACCCAGCGCCCTTTCGATATCGACGCGCGGCAGACCGCGTTGCGCCAGTTCCTCACGGATGCGCAACGGCCCATGGCCGCTACGGGCGCGACTGGCGATGAAGCTTTCGAGATAGCGGGATTCGTCGAGCAGACCTTCCTCGGCCAGGCGGTCGAGGGCAGGGTCGATCAACTCGGCAGACGCGCCACGCTGGCGCAACTTGCGGGAAAGCTCGGCGCGCCCGTGCTCACGGCGCGCCAGCAGATCCATGGCCGCCCGCCGCACGGCGACGGGCGTATCGAGCACGGTCGCCATTGGCCTCAATCGGCTTCGGCGTCAGCCACTTCTTCGGCGTCGGCCTTCACCGGACCGCTCTTGGCCAGCAACTGGTCGCGGATGGTCTTCTCCAGCACCGAACCGATCTCCGGATTGTCTTCCAGGTACTTGGCGGCGTTCGCCTTGCCCTGGCCGATCTTGCTGCCCTGGTAGCTGTACCAGGCGCCGGACTTCTCGACCAGGCCCAGTTGCACGCCCAGGTCGATGATCTCGCCGGTACGGTAGATGCCCTTGCCGTAGAGGATCTGGAACTCGGCCTGGCGGAACGGCGGGGAAACCTTGTTCTTCACCACCTTGACGCGGGTTTCGCTACCCACCACCTCGTCGCCTTCCTTCACCGCACCGGTACGACGGATGTCCAGGCGGACCGAGGCGTAGAACTTCAGTGCGTTACCGCCGGTGGTGGTTTCCGGGTTGCCGAACATGACGCCGATCTTCATGCGGATCTGGTTGATGAAGATGACCAGGCAGTTGGCGTTCTTGATATTGCCGGTGATCTTGCGCAGCGCCTGGGACATCAGGCGTGCCTGCAGGCCGACGTGGGCGTCGCCCATCTCGCCTTCGATCTCGGCCTTGGGTACCAGCGCGGCCACGGAGTCGACGATGATCACGTCGACCGCGTTGGAGCGCACCAGCATGTCGGTGATTTCCAGGGCCTGCTCGCCGGTGTCCGGCTGGGAGACCAGCAGGTCGTCGACGTTGACGCCCAGCTTGCCGGCATAGTCGGGATCGAGCGCGTGCTCGGCGTCGACGAAGGCACAGGTGGCGCCCTGTTTCTGGGCCTCGGCGATCACCGAGAGGGTCAGGGTGGTCTTGCCCGAGGATTCCGGACCGTAGATCTCGACGATCCGGCCCTTGGGCAGGCCGCCGATGCCGAGGGCGATGTCCAGGCCCAGGGAGCCGGTGGAGATGGCCGGGATCGCCTGGCGCTCATGGTCGCCCATGCGCATGACCGCGCCTTTGCCGAATTGGCGTTCGATCTGTCCCAGGGCCGCGGCCAGGGCGCGCTTCTTGTTCTCGTCCATTGAAGTCCTCGCGAAGTCAGGGCGGCCGGACGGCCACGAACAACTGTATAAGTAGACAGTATTATTCCACAGGGCAAGTCGCTCGCCTACCCCCGACGGGAAGAATGTTCCGAACGGTTGCCCGCAGGCGCGGCTAGCCCGGGTTCTCGCCGTTGCTCATGCGCAGCAGGCCGGTCAGCGCGGTCGCCACCGTCTGCCGGCGCACGGCGTCGCGGTCGCCGTTGAACTGGCAGCGCTCACTGACCAGCCGCTCGCCGTCGGCCCAGGCCAGCCAGACCGTGCCTACCGGCTTTTCCGGCGAGCCGCCGTCGGGCCCGGCGACACCGCTCACCGCCACCGCGAAACGCGCCCCGCTGTGCCGCTGGGCGCCGCGCACCATGGCCTCGACCACTTCCCGGCTGACCGCGCCGACTGCCAGAAATAGCGACTCGGGCACCTCCAGCTGGAGGGTCTTCTGGCGGTTCGAGTAGGTCACGTAGCCAGCCTCGAACCAGCCCGAACTCCCCGGGATGCGGGTGATCGCCTCGGCGATGCCGCCACCGGTGCAGGATTCCGCCGTGCTGACCTGCTCGCCCAGGTAACGAAGGCTTTCGCCGATGCGGGCGGCCAGTGCGGTCAGGTCGGACTCCATCAGGGTCATCACTGTTCTCCAGGGTAGAAACGGAAAGGGACTACCCTACACCATCGGCTTTTCCATTCAGAAGCAGCTTTCGGACAAGCGCAACCGCGCGAAGGCAGCGAATGCGCGAACATGCGTGCTCCATCACCGTCCAAGGAAAGGCCCCCCATGAACATAGCGCCACTCAAGGTCTCTCTGCTCTCCCTCGCCCTGCTCCTCTCCCCCGTTGCCAGCCTCCCCGCCCATGCGGCCTGCACCGCCAACCTGGCCCTGCAACCCGCCAGCAGCCTGCCCGCGCTCGGCGGGCGCCTGGTCTACCACAGCTATATGGAGTACGGGGACGGCTCCTCGAACCTCTACCTGCACGATTTCAAGAGCAAGAGCACCCGCCAGCTCAACCAGCCCGGCTGGAACATCGAGGACCCGATGAATGCGCATTTCTCCCCGGACGGCCGCTACCTGACCTTCATGGGCCGCCAGAATGGCGCCTGGCACGTGTTCGCCTGGGCCATCGGCGGTACCCAGGCGCCGAGCAACCTGACCGCGGCCATCGGCGGTCGCAACGAGGACCCGAAGTTCTCCTTCGATGGCCGCCAGGTCGTGCTCAAGCACGAGGGCGACATCCGCCTCGCCACCCTGGTCTTCAATGGCGATGGCAGCGTCGGCGTGAGCGCCTGGAAAGCTGTGACCAGCGACGGCTGGAGCACCGAGGAGTCGATGCCGTTCCTCACCCCCTCAGGCAAGTACGTGGTCTACGCGACAGGAGCCGGCGACAGCCTGCGGGTGGTGCGCAGGAACCTGGAGAACGGCCAGGTCAGCCCCCTCGCCACCCCGGCCGCGGGGGGCCGCGACTATTACCCGGTGGTACGCGACTACACCGCCTACTTCCTCTCGCGTACCCAGCCGGCCGGCAACGACCAGTTGGCCATGGTCGTACCCAACAGCCCGCCCGGCACCCCGGCGATCCTGCCGCTCAACCACTGCCAGGGCGACAATTCCGATGCCGCGCCGGTGAACGAGGACTACCTGATCTTCTCCAGCACTTCGTTCGACCCGACCTACAGCCTGCTCCTCGGTGACATCGCCGCGGCGCGGGTCTGGCGTCTCGACCCGGCGCAGATCAACCTGCCCGACGGTCGGCAGAAGCTCGGCGCCAGCTATACCGCGGCACGCTGAAAGCAGCCCGCACAGGCGCGGACCTGAGGGTCCGCGCCGGTTCCGAACGGACCCGACACAGGCCGGTGAATCGGGTTAACATTGCCCTCTTTTGCACCGTCCAAAGCCCGCTTCCGAAGGCCCGTATGACCGACCTCTCCCAGCACACGCCGATGATGCAGCAGTACTTCAAACTGAAGCATCAGCACCCCGACCAATTGATGTTCTATCGCATGGGCGACTTCTACGAGCTGTTCTACGAGGACGCGAAGAAGGCCGCCAAACTGCTCGACATCACCCTGACCGCACGCGGCCAGTCCGGCGGCAAGGCGATCCCGATGGCAGGCATTCCCTTCCATTCCGCGGAGGGCTACCTGGCCAAGCTGGTCAAGCTCGGCGAGTCGGTGGCGATCTGCGAGCAGATCGGCGATCCGGCCACCAGCAAGGGGCCGGTGGAGCGCCAGGTGGTGCGGATCATCACTCCCGGTACGGTGAGCGACGAAGCGCTGCTCGACGAACGCCGCGACAACCTGCTGGCGGCGATCCTCGGCGACGAGCGCCTGTTCGGCCTCGCCGTGCTGGACATCACCAGCGGCCGCTTCAGCGTCCAGGAGATAAAAGGCTGGGAAACCCTGCTGGCCGAACTGGAGCGCCTCAACCCGGCCGAGCTGCTGATTCCCGACGACTGGCCACAGGGCCTGCCGGCGGAGAAGCGCCGCGGCGTACGTCGCCGCGCGCCATGGGACTTCGATCGCGACTCGGCGCACAAGAGCCTCTGCCAGCAATTCGGCACCCAGGACCTGAAAGGCTTCGGCTGCCAGAACCTGACCCTGGCCATCGGCGCCGCCGGCTGCCTGCTCGCCTACGCCAAGGAAACCCAGCGTACCGCCCTGCCGCACCTGCGCAGCCTGCGCCACGACCGCCTCGATGACACGGTGATCCTCGACGGTGCCAGCCGCCGCAACCTGGAGCTGGATATCAACCTCAGCGGTGGCCGCGAGAACACTCTGCAATCGGTGGTCGACCGCTGCCAGACCGCCATGGCCAGCCGCCTGATGAGCCGCTGGCTGAACCGTCCGCTGCGTGACCGCGCGGTACTGGAAGCCCGCCAGGAGTCCATCGCCTGCCTGCTGGAACGCTACCGCTTCGAGAACCTGCAACCGCAGCTCAAGGAAATCGGCGACCTCGAACGCATCCTCGCCCGCATCGGCCTGCGCAACGCCCGCCCTCGCGACCTGGCGCGCCTGCGCGACGCGCTGGCGGCGCTGCCGGACCTGCAGAACGCCATGACCGAACTGGAAGCGCCGCACCTGCAGGCGCTGGCCACCACCATCGGCACCTATCCCGAACTCGCCGAACTGCTGGCCAAGGCGATCATCGACAACCCGCCAGCGGTGATCCGCGACGGTGGCGTGATCAAGACCGGCTATGACGCGGAGCTGGACGAGCTGCAGGCGCTGAGCGAAAACGCCGGGCAATTCCTGATGGACCTGGAAGCGCGCGAGAAGGCCCGCACCGGCCTGCCCAACCTGAAGGTCGGCTACAACCGCATCCATGGCTACTTCATCGAGCTGCCACGGGTACAGGCCGAACAAGCTCCGGCCGACTACATCCGCCGGCAGACCCTGAAAGGCGCCGAGCGCTTCATCACGCCGGAACTGAAGGCCTTCGAGGACAAGGCGCTGTCGGCCCAGAGCCGCGCCCTGGCCCGCGAGAAGGCGCTCTACGAAGAGCTGCTGGAACGCCTGATCGGCCACCTCGCTCCGCTCCAGGACAGCGCCTCGGCGCTGGCGGAACTGGACGTGCTGGCGAATCTCGCCGAACGCGCGCTGAACCTCGACCTGAATCGCCCACGGTTCGTCGAACACACCTGCCTGCACATCGAGCAGGGCCGCCATCCGGTGGTCGAGCAGGTGCTGGAGACACCGTTCGTGGCCAACGACCTGGCGCTGGATGCCGACACCCGGATGCTGGTGATCACCGGTCCGAACATGGGCGGTAAATCCACCTACATGCGGCAAACCGCGCTGATCGTGCTGCTTGCGCACATCGGCAGCTTCGTTCCGGCTGCACGCTGCGAGCTGTCCCTGGTGGACCGCATCTTCACCCGCATCGGCTCGTCCGACGACCTTGCCGGCGGCCGCTCGACCTTCATGGTGGAGATGAGCGAAACCGCCAACATCCTGCACAACGCCACCGACAAGAGCCTGGTGCTGATGGATGAGGTCGGCCGCGGCACCAGCACCTTCGACGGCCTGTCGCTGGCCTGGGCAGCGGCCGAGGACCTGGCCCGGACTCGCGCCTTCACCCTGTTCGCCACCCACTATTTCGAACTGACCGTACTGCCGGAAAGCCAGCCCGCGGTAGCCAACGTGCACCTGAACGCGACCGAGCACAATGAACGCATCGTGTTCCTGCACCATGTACTGCCGGGACCGGCGAGCCAGAGCTACGGCCTCGCGGTGGCCCAGTTGGCCGGCGTGCCGGCCCCGGTAATCCAGCGCGCCCGCGAACACCTCAAGCGCCTGGAAACCACCAGCCTGCCGCACGAGATGCCGAGCCAGCAGAGCGGCAAGCCCGCCTCGCCGATGCAGAGCGACCTGTTCGCCAGCCTGCCGCACCCGGTGATCGATGAATTGTCGAGGATCAATCCCGACGATATCAGCCCGCGGCAAGCTCTCGATCTGTTATATGCATGGAAGATGCGGGTCTGACGGACTACCGCACAAGCTGCTAGAATCGCGCGCGCTTAGCCGCCCGCCTGAGGAGAGAACTAGAAAATGACCTTCGTCGTCACCGACAACTGCATCAAGTGCAAATACACCGACTGCGTGGAAGTCTGCCCGGTAGACTGCTTCTACGAAGGACCCAACTTCCTGGTCATCCATCCGGACGAGTGCATCGACTGCGCCCTGTGCGAGCCCGAATGTCCGGCCCAGGCGATTTTCTCCGAAGACGAAGTGCCGGAGAACATGCAGGAATTCATCGAGCTGAACAGCGAGCTGGCGGAAATCTGGCCGAACATCACCGAGAAGAAGGATGCCCTGCCCGACGCCGAGGAATGGGACGGCGTCGCCGGCAAGCTCCAGCATCTGGAGCGCTGATACGCCAAGGCCCGCAAACAGCGGGCCTTTTCTTTGGCGACGAGTAAAACGGCAGGCAAAAAAAAGGGGCGGGGTATTACCCCGCCCACTCTTCAGTCCCTCGTCATCATCCTGATGAATCGCCTCCCTGGCGACGTCCCTTCCCCGATCCTTCGGGGTTGCGTGTTCCCTGTACGCAGGAGTGATATTAGCGATTCCCAGTGCTCCCGCAACCTGCCAGAAAACCCAGCGAAGCTTCTTCGGCAGCCATTTTAGAAAAATATATTCCTTTAATTTCAATAAGTTACTTAAATTCACCGAGCGTTTTTGGCAAACCTCCCGGGCATTTATCTACTTAGGCTCACACGCCGTGTAAGTTAATGCTTACAAGAGCAGACACAAAAAACCCGGCGAACGCCGGGTCTTCAGTGGGTCTAAGGTTTTCCGTCACTGGAACAGCGCGTCACTCGACAGGCCATTCTTCTCCAGAATCTCCCGCAGGCGCTTCAGCGCCTCGACCTGGATCTGACGAACCCGCTCGCGGGTCAGGCCGATTTCCTGGCCGACCTCTTCCAGCGTGCTGCTTTCGTGCCCGCGCAAGCCGAAGCGGCGAATCACCACCTCACGCTGCTTGTCGGTGAGTTCCGTCAGCCACTGGTCGATGCTTTCGCTGAGATCGTCATCCTGCAGCAGCTCGCACGGGTCGGTGGGGCGATCGTCGGTGAGCGTATCCAGCAGGGTCTTGTCCGAGTCCGGACCAAGAGAGACGTCCACCGAAGTCACCCGTTCGTTCAGGCCGAGCATGCGCTTGACCTCGGCGACCGGCTTCTCCAGCAGGTTGGCGATTTCTTCGGGTGAAGGTTCGTGGTCGAGCTTGTGGGTCAGTTCCCGCGCCGCACGCAGGTAGACGTTGAGCTCCTTGACCACATGGATCGGCAAGCGAATGGTCCGGGTCTGGTTCATGATGGCCCGCTCGATGGTCTGGCGGATCCACCAGGTGGCGTAGGTCGAGAACCGGAATCCGCGCTCCGGATCGAACTTCTCCACGGCGCGGATCAGGCCTAGGTTGCCTTCCTCGATCAGGTCGAGCAGGGACAGTCCGCGATTGACATAGCGCCGGGCGATCTTCACCACCAACCGCAGGTTGCTCTCGATCATCCGCTTCCGACCAGCGGGATCGCCCTTCTGCGCCAGACGAGCGAAGTGGACTTCCTCTTCGGGCGTCAACAGGGGCGAGAAACCGATTTCGTTGAGATACAGCTGCGTTGCGTCCAACGCGCGCGTGTAGTCGATGTGCTTGTGTTGTTTGGAAGAGAAGGAAGTGGTGGCTTTTGGAGTTGCCCGGGGAGAAGGCTGCTCGTCGGCAGACGACTCGTCCAGCATGATGCCGGGCTCCAGGAGGAGCACTTCATCATCGTGGTCAAACTCCGGCCCTTCTTTTTTGAGTGCCATGTCGTTATCCCTTGCATGAGTTCGACTCAAGCCCGGGCGATTCCTTTCCCGCTGGACACGCCCGGACCCGCTCACCTACATGATGTGGGCGGGCGAACTCCCGGTCAGCGACGTGGCAAATATTGCAGTGGATCGACAGGCTTACCCTGGCGGCGAATCTCGAAGTGCAGCTTCACCCGATCGGTTCCTGTGGAGCCCATCTCGGCAATCGATTGCCCTACCTTGACCTGTTGCCCTTCCCGCACCAGCAGCCTGCGGTTGTGACCGTAGGCACTCACGTAGGTCTCGTTGTGTTTGATGATGACCAACTCGCCGTAGCCCCGCAAACCACTACCGGCGTATACAACGGTCCCACCAGACGCAGCCAGGACAGGCTGGCCCAATTGACCGGCTATATCAATCCCTTTATTCAAACTTCCGTTTGAGGCAAAACGGCCGATCAGAGTACCGCTCGCAGGCCATGCCCACCCCCCCACCGCAGGCCCCGCGACGACGGGAGTCGCGCCGCTGCTGGGTGGGGTCGTGGTCGAGGCCGGAGCCGGTGCGGGCTTGGCAGGTACCGACGTACTAACTGCGGGTGGAACCGGGGTAGGCTTGGTCGCCACGGGCGCAGCGACGACCGGCGTGTTTTTCGCGACGGACGGTTGCGTCGATGCCCGCCCACCAAATTGGATAGCTTGACCGACCTGGATGGTATAGGGCGGCGCGATGCCATTGCGCGCGGCCAGGGCTTTCCAGTCCCAGCCGAAGCGGAAGGCAATGGAATACAGGGTGTCGCCGCGGCGCACGATGTACTGCCCGCTGGTGACCGGCGTACGCCGCGCAGCGGCAGGCGCGGAACCGTTGCGATCGACGACCTTGACCCCGCCGGGAGGCGACGACGAACAGGCGGCGAGAAGGGAACAGACGACGGCCCCGAGCAACAGGTGGCAGCCACCGTAGAGCCGAGTCCATTGCCGCAGGGTCGCTGCTAGCCTCAATCCTTCCCCCTTATCCATCTTCTTCGCTTTCGTTCAATCGGGCCGGCGACGCCGGCCGCCGGCTCAGGCGATCGGGCCGTTGAGCAGCGGGACGAAACGTACCGAGTCGAGTACCTGGCGGCTGAACCCGTCCTCGGTGCGGACGATCAGCATCAGTTGCTGGACCTCGCCGCCACCGACCGGGATCACCAGGCGCCCCCCAGGCGCCAACTGGTCCAGCAACGACTGCGGGACTTCCGTGGCCGCCGCGGTGACGATGATTCCATTGTAGGGAGCCAACGCCGACCAACCCTCCCAGCCATCGCCCCAACGAAAGACAACATTACGCAGGTTTAGCTCCGCAAGACGCTCCTTGGCCTTGTCCTGCAACGCCTGGATCCGCTCGACGGAGAAGACCCGCTCGACCAGTTGCGCCAGCACCGCGGTCTGGTAGCCGGACCCAGTGCCGATCTCCATGACCTTGTCCAGCGGGCCGGCCGCCAGCAGCAACTCGGTCATCCGCGCCACCATGAACGGCTGGGAAATGGTCTGGTTGTGGCCGATCGGCAGGGCGGTGTCTTCGTAGGCGCGATGCGAGAGCGCCTCGTCGACGAACAGATGACGCGGCGTGCGGCGGATCACCTCGAGCACGTGGGCGTTGGAAAGGCCTTCTTCGTACAGGCGCTGGATCAGGCGCTCTCGGGTACGCTGGGAGGTCATGCCGATACCCCGGCGATGCAGGTCTTCGGACATCACGTCAGTCCTCCCAGCCACTCGTCGAGGCCGCCGAAGGCTTCGTGGAAGGTGCGGTCCAGCTGCAACGGGGTGATCGACACGTAGCCTTGCATGACCGCGTGGAAATCCGTCCCCGGCCCGCCATCCTCGGCATCGCCGGCCGCGGCGATCCAGTAGCCTTCCTTGCCGCGCGGATTGACCACCTTCACCGGTGCGGCGGCACGGGCGCGGTGCCCGAGGCGGGTCAGTTGGATACCACGTACGCGATCCAGCGGCAGGTTCGGGATATTGACGTTGAGCACGGTACGCGGCGGCACGGCCAGGCGCTCGTGGGCGGAGACCAGCAGGCGGGCGAAGTGCATGGCGGTGGGCAGGTTGTCCGTCAACCGCGAGACCAGCGAGAAGGCGAAGGCCGGCCCCTTCAGGAAGCGCCCTTCGATGGCCGCCGCCACGGTACCGGAATAGAGGACGTCATCGCCGAGGTTGGCGCCCAGGTTGATACCCGAGACCACCATGTCCGGCAATTCCTCCAGCAAGCCGTTCAGGCCCAGGTGCACGCAGTCGGTCGGCGTGCCGTTGAGGCTGATGAATCCGTTGTCCAGGCGCTGCGGGTGCAGCGGGCGGTCCAGCGTCAGGGAACTGCTGGCGCCGCTCTTGTCCTGGTCGGGGGCGATCACTACGCAATCGGCATGATCCGCCAGCGCGTCGTAAAGCGCGGCGATACCGGGTGCGGTCACCCCGTCGTCGTTGGCAATCAGTATGCGCATGGGTTTTCCGTCTGCCCTGTCGGTACCAGGTCGAGGATTTCACGCACCACTACGGTGGCGAAACAACCGGCCGGCAGGACGAATTCCAGTTGCAGAACATCAGGTTCGGGATAATGCCACGCCAGCCCCTGGATGGGGAGCCGCAGGATGCGCCGTTCGTGCGCCATGCCCGCCTTCGCCAGCCAGCGGCAGAGCGCCGGCTCGCTCCCGGCCAGGGCCAGCTCGCGTTCGAGGACGCCGGCGCCGCTCGGCGGATCGCCCTCGCCCCAGAGCGGTCCGGTGGGGTGCAGGTCGAGGGCGGCCAGACGGGCATCGCGGCATTCTTCCTCGCCAGCGAGGAAAAAGCTGCGGCTGTCGGTGAAGGCCAGCAGGTCACCGACCGCTGCCCGGTTCCAGCTACCCTCCGCGACCCGCTCGGCGAGCAGGCGATTGAACAGGTAGCTGCGCCCGGCGGAAAGGAAGCGCGAACGCAGGTTGCGGTTCGCCGGCAGCAGGTCCTGTTCCGCGCAACTGCGCGCGTCGACCAGGTTGCCGCCGCCGTGGCCGAAGCGTTGCAGGCCGAAATAATTGGGCACGCCGTCCGCGGCGATACGTGCCAAGCGCGCGTCGAGAAGGGCACACTCCGCCCGCAGCCCGGTCAGACGCAGGGTGAAGCCGTTGGCGGCATGCGCGCCTCGCTGCAACTTGCGCGAATGACGGGTGCAGCGAAGAATCCGCAGGTCCGCGCCCTCGGCTGCACCCAGGTCGGGATCGGCCTTGCCCGGCAGGTGCAGGCTGAACCATTGCCGGGTCAGGGCCTGGCGGTCCTTCAACCCGGCGTAGCTGACGTTCTTCTGCTGCACACCGGCGGCGCGGCCGAGGCGACGGGCCGCCTCCTCGGTGTTCAATCCGCGCTTTTCCACCCACAACCAGAGGTGCTCGCCTTCACCGCTGAGGGGAATGTCCAGCACCTCGTCGACCTGGAAGTCCTCGGCCACGGCCTTGAGCACCGCCTCGCCGCAGGCTGCCCCATGGGCGCGCGGCCCGAGCAGGTCGAGTTCGCCGAGAACGCTCATCGGGCCATCAGCAAAGCGACCGCATGTACAGCAATGCCCTCTTCGCGTCCGGTGAAACCTAGCCGCTCGGTAGTGGTGGCCTTGACGTTGACCTGGTCGACCGCGACGCCGAGGTCCTCGGCGATCAACCCGCGCATGGTCTCGATGTGCGGCGCCATCTTCGGCGCCTGGGCGACGATGGTGGCGTCGACGTTGCCGACCTTCCAGCCCTTCTCGGCGACGATGGCGACCACGTGTCGCAGCAGCGCGCGACTGTCGGCGCCCTTGAACCGCGGGTCGGTGTCCGGGAAGTGCTTGCCGATGTCGCCCAGCGCCGCCGCGCCGAGCAGCGCATCGGACAAGGCGTGCAGCAGCACGTCGCCGTCGGAGTGGGCGACCAGCCCATGTTTATGGGGAATGCGCACACCGCCGAGGGTGATGAAGTCGCCCTCGCCGAAGCGATGCACGTCGTAGCCATGGCCAATTCGCATGAAAAAACGCCCTGGTTGGAATCAGGGCGTGATTCTACCCCGGATCGGGACAGGCTTCAGGTATCGCGGATCAACCGTTGAGAACCCCGGCATGATGGCGCAGGTGATCCTCGATGAAACTGGCGATGAAGTAGTAGCTGTGGTCGTAACCTGGTTGCAGACGCAGCTCCAGCGGGTGGCCGGCCTTGTCCGCCGCATTGCGTAGCGCTTCCGGCTTGAGCTGGACGGCGAGGAAGTCGTCGCGCTCGCCCTGGTCGACCAGGATCGGCAAGCGTTCGGACGCACCCTCGAGCAACGCACAGGCATCCCACTCGCGCCAGGCCGCCGGGTCCTCGCCCAGGTAGCGGGAGAACGCCTTCTGGCCCCAGGGACAATCGCTCGGATGGCAGATCGGCGCGAAGGCCGACAGCGACAGGTAGCGCCCCGGGTTGCGCAGCGCGCAAACCAGCGCGCCATGCCCACCCATCGAGTGCCCGCTGATGCCGCGCCGCCGGGACACCGGGAAATGCGCCTCGATCAGCGCCGGCAACTCGTGCACCACGTAGTCGTGCATGCGGTAGTGCGCGGCCCAGGGCTCCTGCGTGGCGTTCAGGTAGAAGCCTGCGCCCAGGCCGAAGTCCCAGGCGCCGTCGGGATCGCCGGGGACACCGCTGCCGCGCGGGCTGGTATCCGGCGCCACCAGTACCAATCCCAGTTCGGCGGCGACCCGCTGGGCGCCGGCCTTCTGCATGAAGTTCTCGTCGGTACAGGTCAGCCCGGACAGCCAGTACAGGGCCGGCAGCGCCGCCTCCGGCTCGGCCTGGGGCGGCAGGTAGATGGCGAAGACCATCTCGCAGTTCAGGGTCCGGGAAAAATGACGGTAACGCTGGTGCCAGCCGCCGAAGGTCTTCTGGCTGCCGATCAGTTCGAGGGAATCCTTCACGTGACCTCCGTGAAACGGTCGTGGCGAGCCGCAGGGCCCGCCGCGACGGCTTGTCAGTAATGAATGACGGTGCGGATGCTCTTGCCTTCGTGCATCAGCTCGAAGGCCTCGTTGATGTCCTCCAGCCCCATGGTGTGGGTGATGAAGGTATCCAGCGGGATCTCGCCCTTCTGCGCCTTCTCGACATAGCTCGGCAGCTCGCTGCGCCCGCGCACCCCGCCGAACGCCGAACCGCGCCAGACGCGGCCGGTGACCAGTTGGAACGGCCGGGTGCTGATTTCCTGGCCGGCACCGGCGACACCGATGATCACCGACTCGCCCCAGCCCTTGTGGCAGCATTCCAGCGCGGCGCGCATCAACTGCACGTTGCCGACGCACTCGAAGGAGTAGTCGACGCCGCCATCGGTCAGTTCGACGATGACGTCCTGGATCGGCTTGTCGTAGTCCTTCGGATTGATGAAGTCGGTGGCGCCCAGTTCCCTGGCGATATCGAACTTGCCCGGGTTGATGTCGACCGCGATGATGCGCGCGGCCTTGGCCATCTTCGCCCCGATGATCGCTGCCAGGCCGATGCCGCCCAGGCCGAAGATGGCAACGGTAGCGCCCTCTTCCACCTTGGCGGTATTCAGCACGGCGCCGATCCCGGTGGTGACGCCGCAGCCAAGCAGGCAGACCTTCTCCAGCGGGGCATCCTTGGGAATCTTCGCCAGGGAGATTTCCGGCAGCACGGTGTATTCGGAGAAGGTCGAGCAGCCCATGTAGTGGAAGACCGGCTCGCCCTTGTAGGAGAAACGGCTGGTGCCGTCGGGCATCAGGCCCTTGCCCTGGGTGGCGCGCACGGCCTGGCAGAGGTTGGTCTTGCCGGACAGGCAGAATTTGCACTTGCCGCACTCGGCGGTGTAGAGCGGGATGACATGGTCGCCCACCTGCAGGGAGGTCACGCCCTCGCCCACCGCTTCGACGATGCCGCCACCTTCGTGGCCCAGGATGCACGGGAACACCCCCTCGGAATCCTGGCCGGACAGGGTGTACGCGTCGGTATGGCAGACGCCGGTGGCGACGATGCGCACCAGTACCTCGCCCTTCTGCGGCGGCGCCACATCCACCTCGACGATTTCCAACGGCTTGTTGGGGGCGAAGGCGACGGCGGCACGGGACTTGATCATCTGGGAACTCCTGAACGATGGAAGCCGGCGGGCCGCTAAGCGACCCACTGAAACGGAAAGTGTAGAAAACCGCGTTTCAAGGAATAATCAGGCAATAATCAAAACATTATTGCCATACAGGGACAATCCAGATGAATCGCTGGGAAGGACTCGACGAATTCGTCGCTGTCGCCGAAACCGGGCAGTTCACCGCGGCAGCCGAACGCATGGGCGTTTCCTCGTCGCACATCAGCCGCCAGGTCGCCCGCCTGGAGGAGCGCCTGCAGACCCGCCTGCTCTACCGCAGCACCCGGCGAGTGTCGCTGAGCGAAGCCGGACAGACCTTCCTGCAACATTGCCAGCGCCTGCAGGACGCCCGCGACGAAGCCCTGCGCGCGGTCAGCGACCTCTCCGCGGAGCCCAAGGGCCTGCTGCGCATGACCTGCGCGGTAGCCTACGGCGAACGTTTCATCGTGCCGCTGGTGAATGCCTTCATGGCCGACTATCCGCAACTGCGGGTCGACATCGAGCTGTCCAACCGCCAGTTGGACCTGCTCCACGAGGGCTTCGACCTGGCCATCCGCCTCGGCCGCCTGAGCGATTCGCGATTGGTCGCCACACGGTTGGCGCCACGCGTCATGTACCTCTGCGCCACGCCGGAATACCTGCGCCGCCACGGCACTCCGCAGTCGCCGGCGGAACTCGGCCAGTTCAACTGCCTGATCGGCAGCAGCGACCTGTGGAGCTTCCTCGAGGACGGCCGGGAAACCCAGCACCGGGTCCAGGGCAACTGGCGCTGCAACAGCGGCCAGGCGGTGCTCGACGCCGCCCTGCGCGGCTTCGGCCTGTGCCAGCTGCCCGACTACTATGTGATCGAGTATCTGCGCAGCGGCCGCCTGGTCTCCCTGCTGGAAGGCCACCAGCCGCCGAATACCGCGGTATGGGCGCTGTACCCGCAGCAGCGGCACCTGTCGCCGAAAGTCAGGCAACTGGTGGACTATCTCAAGGAAGGCCTGGCGCAATCCCATCCGGGACTCGCCGGAGAGAAAAACCTGCGCTGAAGCAGTAAGGCGATTCACCGCTGCGATAGACTTGGCGGTTTCCCGTTCCACCCGCTATCGATTCAAGGAAGTCGCATGTCTGCCTTCAATGCGTTTCGCCAACGCTACCTGGTGAGGTTCTGGTCGCCGCTGCCGGCGCTGGTCGCCCTCGGCGTCGCCTCCGCCTACTACTTCGCGCTCACCGGCACCTTCTGGGCGGTGACCGGCGAATTCACCCGCTGGGGCGGCCACGTGCTGTCCTGGTTCGGCTACCAGCCACAGGACTGGAGCTACTTCAGGCTGATCGGCCTTCAAGGCACGCCGCTGGACCGGATCGACGGAGTGATGATCATCGGCATGTTCCTCGGCGCCCTGTGCTGCGCCCTCTGGGCCGGCAACGTCAGCCTGCGCTGGCCGACCAGCAAACGTCGCCTGCTGCAGGGTCTGGTCGGCGGTATCGTCGCCGGCTTCGGCGCGCGCCTGGCGATGGGCTGCAACCTGGCGGCGTTCTTCACCGGTATCCCGATGTTTTCCCTGCACGCCTGGGCCTTCATGTTCGCCACCGTCGGCGGCGCCTGGATCGGCGTGAAGATCAGCCTGCTGCCGTTCCTGCGCACACCGCTGAAAGTCGGCGCCACGGCCAGCGCCCTGCCCAGCGCCGAAAGCCTGGCCCGACGCGCACGCCTGCAGGCCCGCCTGGGCCTGGCGGTGCTGGCGCTCGCCGCGCTGTTCGCCGCCTGGCGCTTCGAGGTATCGCTGGTGCTGGGCATGGCCTGCCTGTTCGGCCTGCTGTTCGGCGGCCTGATCGAGCGCGCGCAGATCTGCTTCACCAGCGCCGCACGGGACCTCTGGACCACCGGCCGGACCCGCGCCGCCTTCGGCATCCTGCTCGGCATGGCGGCCGCCTGCATCGGTACCTTCGCCGCGATCCGCCTGGGCGTCGCGCCGAAGATCTTCTGGATGGGCCCGAATGCGATCATCGGCGGCATTCTCTTCGGCATCGGCATCGTCCTCGCCGGCGGTTGCGAGACCGGCTGGATGTACCGCTCGATGGAGGGCCAGGTGCACTTCTGGGTGGTCGGCATCGGCAACGTCATCGGCGGAACCCTGGTGGCGATCTTTTGGGACCAGTTGGGCACCCGCCTCGCCCTGCCCTATCCCAAGCTCAACCTGCTGGAAAGCTTCGGGCCCGGCAACGGCCTGCTATTGACCTTCGCCGGCCTGGCCCTGTGCCTGCTGCTGGTGCAACTGAACGCCTCCCGATTCACCCGACCGCGGAAACCGAACCATGAGCCAGACCGACAAACCGACCCTGTCGCTTGACCTGCGCGGCGAACATTGCCCGTACAACGCCATCGCCACCCTGGAAACCCTGGCGACCATGCAGCCGGGCGAACGCCTGGAAGTGGTCACCGACTGCTCGCAATCGGTCCACGGGATTCCCGAAGATACCCAGCGCCAGGGCTACAAATGCCTGGCGGTGGAGCAGCATGGCGCGCTGTTCCGCTTCCTCATAGAGGTGCCGCTGGAAAGCTGAACGAGCGAGCCTGCAACGACAAGAAAGCCGACCCTCGGGGCGGCTTTCTTGTGCCAGGGTTCAGTGCGGAAAACTGCGCTGCAGGCGCAGCAGGTCTTCCGGGGTGGTGATCTTCAGGTTGTCGGCGCGCCCTTCCACCAGCTTCGGCGCATAGCCGGCCCACTCCATCGCCGAAGCCTCGTCGGTGATCGCCACGCCGGCCACCAACGCATCGGCCAGCGCCCGGTGCAGGGCGCCGAGGCGGAACATCTGCGGCGTATAGGCCAGCCAGACCACCGAGCGGTCGATGGTTTCGCTGACCCGGCCGTCGCGGTCGGAGCGCTTGAGAGTGTCCCTCGCCGGCACCGCCAGCAGCCCGCCGACCGGATCTTCGGCGAGTTCTTCGAGCAGGCGGTCGAGGTCGCCGCGGGTCAGGTTCGGCCGCGCGGCGTCATGCACCAGCACCCAGTCGTCGGCCTGTGCCCCCAACTCCAGCAGGCGCAGCAAGCCGTTCAACACCGAGCCGGCGCGCTCGACGCCCCCGGCGGCGCGCTGCACATGCCGGCTGGCGGCGCAGTCCAGCCCGGGCCAGTAGGGATCGTCCTCGGCCAGGCAGACCACCAGGCCCCTGAGCATCGGGTGTTCGAGGAAACAATCGAGGGTGCGCTCGATCACGGTGCGACCGGCAAGATCGAGATATTGCTTCGGGCGGTCGGCGCGCATGCGCGAACCCACGCCGGCGGCGGGGATCACCGTCCAGAAGGCGGGAAGGTCGGAAGTCGTCATCGGGAGAAGGGTCGTCAGCTCACTTGGCGAGCTGGTAGAGGGTTTCGCCGTCCTTGACCATGCCGAGCTCGTGCCGCGCACGCTCCTCGACGGTCTCGGTGCCTTTCTTCAGCTCGGCGACTTCGGCTTCGAGAATCCGGTTGCGCTCCAGCAGGCGCTCGTTCTCGCCATGCTGGTCGGCGATCTGCTTCTGCAGGTCGCGCACCTGCGCCAGGCTGCCATCGCCGACCCACAGGCGATATTGCAGGCCCGCCAGCGCCAGGATCAGCACCACGAACAGCCAGTAGGGGCTACGTAACCTCAAGCCTCGAACTCCTTGAGAAGAAAAGGGGTGGCTCTTGCCACCCCTTCACCGTACCAGACTAGGCTCAGCCGCGGAATTCCGCGCGACCACGGTACGGCGCCTTGGCGCCCAGTTGCTCTTCGATGCGCAGCAACTGGTTGTACTTGGACACGCGGTCGGAGCGGCACAGCGAACCGGTCTTGATCTGACCGGCGGCGGTACCCACGGCCAGGTCGGCGATGGTCGAGTCCTCGGTTTCGCCGGAGCGGTGCGAGATCACCGCGGTATAGCCGGCGGCCTTGGCCATCTGGATGGCCTCCAGGGTCTCGGTGAGCGAACCGATCTGGTTGAACTTGATCAGGATCGAATTGCCGATGCCCTTCTCGATGCCTTCCTTGAGGATCTTGGTGTTGGTCACGAACAGGTCGTCGCCGACCAGTTGGACCTTGGCGCCGATCTTGTCGGTCAGGCCTTTCCAGCCGGCCCAGTCGGACTCGTCCATGCCGTCCTCGATGGAGATGATCGGGTAGCGCTGGGTCAGGCCGGCCAGGTAGTCGGCGAAACCGGCGGCGTCGAATACCTTGCCTTCGCCTTCCAGGTCGTACTTGCCGTCCTTGAAGAACTCGCTGGAGGCGCAGTCCAGGGCCAGGGTCACGTCGTCGCCCAGCTTGTAGCCGGCCTTCTCGACGGCCTCGGCGATGGCGGCCAGGGCGTCTTCGTTGGACGACAGGTTCGGCGCGAAGCCGCCTTCGTCACCGACGGCGGTGTTCAGGCCACGGGCCTTCAGCACGGCCTTGAGGTGATGGAAGATCTCGGCGCCCATGCGCAGCGCCTCGGCGAAGTTCTTCGCGCCGACCGGCTGGACCATGAATTCCTGGATATCGACGTTGTTGTCCGCATGCTCGCCGCCGTTGATGATGTTCATCATCGGCACCGGCATGGAGTACTGGCCGGGAGTGCCGTTGAGGTCGGCGATGTGCGCGTACAGCGGTACGCCCTTGGCCTGTGCGGCGGCCTTGGCGGCAGCCAGGGACACCGCGAGGATCGCGTTGGCGCCCAGCTTGGCCTTGTTCTCGGTGCCGTCCAGCTCGATCATCGCGTGGTCGAGGGCTTTCTGGTCGGCCGCGTCCTTGCCCAGCAGCAGGTCGCGGATCGGGCCGTTGATGTTGGCCACGGCTTTCAGCACGCCCTTGCCCAGGTAACGGCTCTTGTCGCCATCGCGCAGCTCGAGGGCCTCGCGGGAACCGGTGGAAGCACCGGAAGGCGCGCAGGCGCTGCCGACGATGCCGTTGTCCAGGATCACGTCCGCTTCAACGGTAGGGTTGCCGCGGGAGTCCAGGACCTCACGGCCCTTGATGTCGACGATCTTTGCCATTCTTGTTAACACTCCGAAGTGAATGAACGGGGCGGTCTGAGGAGACTAGGCAGTCTCGATTGCAGGAAAGCTCTTGATCAGCTCGTCCAGTTGCTTGAGCTGGGACAGGAAGGCTTCGAGTTTGTTCAGGCGCAGCGCGCACGGACCGTCGCACTTGGCGTGCTCGGGGTCCGGATGGGCCTCGAGGAACAGCCCGGCGAGCTTCTGGCTGAGCCCGGCCTTGGCCAGGTCGGTGACCTGGGCGCGCCGGCCGCCGGCGGAGTCCGCGCGACCGCCAGGCATCTGCAGGGCGTGGGTGACGTCGAAGAATACCGGGTACTCGAACTGCTTCATGATGCCGAAGCCGAGCATGTCGACCACCAGGTTGTTGTAACCGAAGGAGGAGCCGCGCTCGCAGAGGATCAGGCGGTCGTTACCGGCTTCCTCGCACTTGGTCAGGATGTGCTTCATCTCCTGGGGCGCGAGGAACTGGGCCTTCTTGATATTGATCACCGCGTTGGTCCTGGCCATCGCCACCACCAGGTCGGTCTGTCGCGAGAGGAAGGCCGGCAGCTGGATGATGTCGCAGACCTCGGCCACCGGCTGGGCCTGGAACGGCTCGTGGACATCGGTGATGACCGGTACCTTGAAGGTCTTCTTGATCTCTTCGAAGATCTTCATTCCCTCTTCCAGGCCCGGACCACGGAACGAGTGGATCGAGGAACGGTTGGCCTTGTCGAAGCTGGCCTTGAACACATAGGGGATACCGAGTTTCTCGGTAACCCGTACGTATTCTTCGCAGACCTGCATGGCCAGGTCGCGCGACTCCAGCACGTTCATGCCGCCGAACAGCACGAACGGCAGGTCGTTGCCGATCTGGATATCGCCGACGCGAACGATCTTCTGTGCCATGCTCAGGCCTTCCCGGAATATTTCAGCGCGGCGTTGACGAAACCGCTGAACAGCGGGTGGCCATCACGCGGTGTGGAGGTGAACTCCGGGTGGAACTGGCAGGCGACGAACCACGGATGCTCCGGGGCCTCGACCACTTCCACCAGGGCGCCGTCGCCGGAGCGGCCGGAAATCTTCAGGCCGGCCTGCTCCAGTTGCGGCAGCAGGTTGTTGTTCACTTCGTAGCGATGGCGATGGCGCTCGACGATCACGTCCTTGGCATAGCAGTCGTGCACCAGGGTGCCGGTCTGCAGCTGGCACTCCTGGGCGCCCAGGCGCATGGTGCCGCCCAGGTCGGAAGCTTCGGTGCGGATCTCGGTGGCGCCGGTCGCGTCCTGCCATTCGGTGATCAGGCCGACCACCGGATGGCCGCTGGACTTGTCGAACTCGGTGGAGTTGGCGTCGCTCCAGCCGAGCACGTTGCGGGCGTATTCGATGACCGCGACCTGCATGCCCAGGCAGATGCCCAGGTAGGGGATCTTGTTCTCGCGGGCGTACTGCACGGTGCTGATCTTGCCTTCCACGCCGCGCAGGCCGAAGCCGCCCGGGACCAGGATGGCGTCGACGCCTTCCAGCAGGCTGGTGCCCTGCTGCTCGATGTCTTCGGAGTCGATGTAGCGCAGGTTGACCTTGGTGCGGCTCTGGATGCCGGCGTGGGTCATCGCCTCGATCAGCGACTTGTACGCGTCCAGCAGTTCCATGTACTTGCCGACCATGGCGATGGTGACTTCACGCTCGGGGTTGAGCTTGGCATCGACCACCCGGTCCCATTCGGACAGGTCGGCCTGCCCGCACTCCAGGCCGAAGCGCTCGACGACGATGTCGTCCAGGCCCTGGGCATGCAGCACCGACGGGATGCGGTAGATGGTGTCGACGTCTTCCAGGGCGATCACCGCGCGCTCCTCGACGTTGGTGAAGAGCGCGATCTTGCGCCGCGAGGAGACGTCGATCGGGTGGTCGGAACGGCAGACCAGCACGTCCGGTTGCAGGCCGATGGAGCGCAGCTCCTTGACCGAGTGCTGGGTCGGCTTGGTCTTGGTCTCGCCGGCGGTGGCGATGTACGGGACAAGGGTCAGGTGCATCAGCATCGCGCGCTTGGCGCCGATCTCGACGCGCAGTTGGCGGATCGCCTCGAGGAACGGCTGCGACTCGATGTCGCCGACGGTGCCACCGATCTCCACCAGGGCGACGTCGGCATCGCCGGCGCCCTTGATGATGCGCCGCTTGATCTCGTCGGTGATGTGCGGGATCACCTGCACGGTGGCGCCCAGGTAGTCGCCGCGGCGTTCCTTGCGCAACACGTCCATGTAGACGCGGCCGGTGGTGAAGTTGTTGTTCTGGGTCATGGTGGTACGAACGAAGCGCTCGTAATGGCCCAGGTCCAGGTCGGTCTCGGCGCCGTCCTGGGTCACGAAGACCTCACCGTGCTGGAACGGGCTCATGGTGCCCGGGTCCACGTTGATGTAAGGGTCCAGCTTGAGCATCGTGATCTTCAGGCCACGCGCTTCCAAGATCGCAGCCAGAGAAGCCGAAGCGATGCCTTTCCCCAATGAAGAAACAACACCACCCGTGACGAAGATGTAGCGCGTCATGAAAAACCCTAGAAGTCAGCGTTTAGGCGGGATCAACCGCCGGGGATTCGGAGAAGGGAGGCCAGCTCCCGCCACGGACAAATCCGTGGGCAAAGCAAACTCCTGCTGATTCCGGAGGGAATCGGCGGGAGCAGTACAAGACGGGAGCGTAGTCTACTGGAAACGGCTTACTAGCTCAAACCCGGGTCGTTCGTCGGCGGGCTCCAGGACAGTCGCCAGCCCCCCTCGCGGGGACTGTCCAGGCCAGGAATGTTGGCCACCGCGAGCAGTTCGTCGGCTCGGAAGAGCAGCGGCAAACGACCGCGCAGGAAGCTCGGTACGCCCGCTTCGTTGAGCAATCGCTTGAGGTCGCGGCGACCGCGCCCGGCCAGGGCCAGCACCTCCCCACCCCGCCGGTAGTCGACGCGCAACGGCCCCGCCGGAACCTCGCCGAGCAACGCCAGCCGACCATTGCCGGGAAGAAGCAATGGATGAGCGGGACGCTCCCAGACGAACGGTCCCGCCGCCGCCCGCCAGTCCGCCGGCAACCACCAGATCCGCCCCGCGCCGCGACGCAGCTCGCCGCTCTCCAGGCGCCAGATCGGGTCGGCATCGTCGCCGGCATCGCGCAACGACTCCCAGCCGGCCCAGTGGTCACTGTCCGGCAACCGCGTCAGCTGCCCCAGCCATGCCCGCAGCAGGTTGCGCTGGCGCGCAGCGCTGAGGCGGCGCAGAGGCTCCAGGGCGATCCGGGGCAGATCCAGCCAGTCCGGCCAATCCAGTTCCGAGGGTTGGCGGCAGGCCCGGAGGTCGATGGCGGCCAGTTCAGCCAGCAGGTCTTCGGCCTCGCGCAGATGCGCCGCGCAGCGCGCCATGCCGGCGACGGCCTGCGGCCAGTGGGAGGCGAGACGCGGCATGATCTCCCGGCGCAGGTAGTTGCGCGAGAAGCGCGGATCCTGGTTGGAAGGATCCTCCACCCAGTCCAGCCGGTGCGTCTGCGCATAGGCTTCCAGTTCGGCGCGGGAAACCCCGAGCAAGGGTCGGCACAGGCGGCCGCCGCCCAGCGGCCGGCTCGCCGGCATCGCCGCCAGGCCGCGCAGGCCCGCTCCACGCAACAGGCGGAACAGCAGGGTCTCGGCCTGGTCGTCGAGGTGCTGCGCGGTGAGCAGCACCTGTCCCTCGCCCAGGTTCGCCTGGAATGCGCGATAGCGGGCGTCGCGCGCCGCCTGCTCGATGCTGCCGCCAACGGCGACCTGCACCCGCTCGACCCGCAGCGGGATACCCAGCGACCGGCAGACCACCTGGCAGTGCGCCGGCCAACCGTCCGCCGCAGCCTGCAAGCCATGGTGGACATGCAGCGCCGACAGCGCCGGCAAGGCTTCGCTCCGGGCCAGTTGGGCGAGCAGATGCAGCAACACCGTGGAATCCAGCCCGCCGGAAAACGCCACGCACCAGCCCCCCGCTTCGCGCCAGGGCGCCAGGGCCTGTAACAGACGGGATTCGAGCGGCACCGCCGGCATGCTTGCGCTCCTCATGCGACAAGCCCGGCGAATGCCGGGCTTGTCGATCGTACCATTGCGCCGGATGGCTTACGGCGCGCCGTAGCTCATCAGGCGGTCGTAACGACGCTCCAGCAACTCACCCATTTCCAGGCCCTGGAGCATCTTCAGTTGCGTCAGCAGTTCGCCACGGATCGATTCGGCCATGCTCGCCGGATCGCGATGGGCGCCGCCCAGCGGTTCGTCGATGACCTTGTCGACGATGCCCAGGCCTTTCAGGCGCTCGGCGGTGATGCCCATGGCCTCGGCGGCTTCCGGCGCCTTCTCGGCGGTCTTCCAGAGGATGGAGGCGCAGCCTTCCGGCGAGATCACCGAATAGGTGGAGTATTGCAGCATGTTCAACTGGTCGCAGACACCGATGGCCAGCGCGCCGCCGGAACCGCCCTCGCCGATCACGGTGGCGATGATCGGCGTCTTCAGTCGCGCCATCACCCGCAGGTTCCAGGCGATCGCCTCGCTCTGGCCGCGTTCCTCGGCATCGATGCCCGGGTAGGCGCCGGGCGTGTCGATGAAGGTGAGGATCGGCATCTTGAAGCGTTCGGCCATTTCCATCAGGCGGCAGGCCTTGCGATAGCCTTCCGGACGCGGCATGCCGAAGTTGCGCCGGACCTTCTCACGGACTTCGCGGCCTTTCTGGTGGCCGATGACCATCACCGGGGAACCGTCGAGGCGGGCAACGCCACCGACGATCGCCGGGTCGTCGGCGAAATGCCGGTCGCCGTGCAGTTCCTCGAAATCGCTGAACAGGTAGCCGATGTAGTCGAGGGTATAGGGACGCTTGGGATGGCGCGCGAGCTGGGCGATCTGCCAACTGGACAGATTGCCGAAGATGTTTTCGGTGAGCGCCTTGCTCTTGTCCTGCAGACGCGAGATTTCGTCGCTGATGTTCAGCGCATTGTCGTTGCCCACCAGGCGCAGCTCTTCGATCTTGGCTTGCAGGTCGGCGATCGGCTGTTCGAAATCAAGAAAGTTCGGGTTCATAGGCTTCCGTCGTGCGCAGATTCTAGTGGGCCGTTTCCGTTTGGCGCCCTACCTTACGGGATCGGGCGCCAGGGGTCGAGCCGGGAGCAAGGGCGATCCGCGTTTTCCCGCCGCAGAGCGCGGAACAACGGCGTTATCGCCCATCGCGATTAACGATAATTGAGGAAGACGTTGTCGCGCCCGAACTGGTCACGCAATGCCTGGATCAGATCGTCCGCCGGATCCACCCGCCAGCTCTCGCCGAACTGCAGCAGGGCCTTGGCGTCGGCGCTGGTGTAGTCCAGGGTGATCGGGCAGGAACCGCGATGGCGGTTGAACAGCTCGCCCAGCCAGCGCAGGCGATCGCCCTTCAACAGGTCGGCGTGCAGCTTCATCCGCAGGCTCTCCGCCAGGCCGGTACGCGCCTCCTCCAGGCTCATCACGCGCTTGGCGCGCAGGCGCAGTCCGCCGGAGAAGTCGTCCTGGCTGACCTCGCCCTCGACCACCACCAGCGCGTCGGTCTGCAGCAGCGACTGGGCCGCGGCGAAGGCTTCGGAGAACAGCGAGGCCTCGATCCGTCCGGAGCGGTCGTCGAGGGTGACGAAGCCCATCTTGTCGCCCTTCTTGTTCTTCATCACCCGCAGGTTGACGATCAGCCCGGCCACCGTCTGGGTATCGCGCGCCGGCTTCAGCTCGACGATGCGCTGGCGGGCGAAGCGCCGCACCTCGCCTTCGTACTCGTCGATCGGATGGCCGGTCAGGTACAGGCCGAGGGTGTCCTTCTCGCCCTTCAGGCGTTCCTTGAGGGTCAGCTCCTTGACCTTGCGGTGGTTGGCGTAGACATCCGCCTCCGGCTCGGCGAAGACTCCGCCGAACAGGTCCATGTGCCCGCTGTCGTGGCTGCGCGCGGTCTGCTCGGCGGCCTGGATCGCTTCCTCCATCGCCGCCAGCAGCACGGCGCGGTTGAGGTCGACGGTAGCCTGGTAGGCCTTTAGCTCGTCGTGGTAGTGCGGCCCCAGGCGATCCAGCGCACCGGCGCGGATCAGCGCTTCCAGGGTGCGCTTGTTGATGCGTTTCAGGTCGACGCGGTCGCAGAAGTCGAACAGGGTGTTGAACGGCCCGCCTTCGGCGCGGCATTCGGTGATCGCCTCCACCGGCCCCTCGCCGACGCCCTTGATCGCGCCCAGGCCATAGACGATCCGGCCATCGTCGTCGACGGTGAAGCGGAACTCGGAGTTGTTCACGTCCGGCGCCACGATGCGCAGCTTCATGTGCCGGCATTCTTCGATCAGCGTCACCACCTTGTCGGTGTTCTGCATATCCGCGGTGAGTACCGCGGCCATGAACGGCGCCGGGAAGTGGGTCTTCAGCCAGGCGGTCTGGTAGGAGACCAGGCCGTAGGCTGCCGAGTGCGACTTGTTGAAGCCGTAGCCGGCGAATTTTTCCACCAGGTCGAAGATGTTGCCCGCGAGGTCGGCATCGATGCCGTTGTTCTTGCAACCCTCGATGAAACCGCCGCGCTGCTTGGCCATTTCCTCGGGCTTCTTCTTGCCCATCGCCCGGCGCAGCATGTCCGCGCCACCGAGGGTATAGCCGGCCATGACCTGGGCGATCTGCATCACCTGTTCCTGGTACAGGATGATGCCGTAGGTGGGCTTGAGCACCGGCTCCAGGCCGGCGTACTGGTAATCGGGGTGCGGATAGGACAGCTCGGCGCGACCGTGCTTGCGGTTGATGAAGTCGTCCACCATGCCCGACTGCAGAGGACCCGGGCGGAACAGCGCCACCAGTGCGATGAGGTCTTCCAGGCAGTCCGGCTTGAGCTTCTTGATCAGCTCCTTCATGCCGCGCGATTCGAGCTGGAACACCGCAGTGGTCTCGGCCTTCTGCAGCAGCGAATAGGTCGGCTTGTCGTCCAGCGGGATGAAGTCGATGTTCACCGGCTCCAGGCCCTTCTTGGCCTGCTCGCGGTTGATGATCTCCATCGCCCACTTGATGATGGTCAGGGTCCGCAGGCCGAGGAAGTCGAACTTCACCAGGCCGGCCGCCTCCACGTCGTCCTTGTCGAACTGGGTCACCAGGCCGCCGCCTTCCTCGTCGCAGGCGATCGGCGAGAAGTCGGTCAGCTTGGTCGGCGCGATCACCACGCCACCGGCGTGCTTGCCGGTACCGCGGGTGATGCCTTCCAGCTTGAGGGCCATCTCCCAGATCTCGGCGGCTTCCTCGTCGCTCTTGAGGAAGTCGCGGAGCATTTCTTCCTGCTCGTAGGCCTTATCCAGGGTCATGCCGACTTCGAACGGGATCATCTTCGACAGCCGGTCGGCGAGACCGTAGGACTTGCCCTGGACCCGCGCCACGTCGCGTACCACCGCCTTCGCCGCCATGGTGCCGAAGGTGATGATCTGGCTCACCGCGTTGCGCCCGTAGGCGTCGGCCACGTAGTCGATCACCCGGTCGCGGCCCTCCATGCAGAAGTCGACGTCGAAGTCGGGCATGGAGATCCGTTCCGGGTTGAGGAAACGTTCGAACAGCAGGTCATAGGCCAGCGGATCGAGGTCGGTGATCTTCAGCACGTAGGCCACCAGCGAGCCGGCGCCCGAGCCCCGCCCGGGGCCTACCGGTACGCCGTTGTTCTTCGCCCACTTGATGAAGTCCATCACGATGAGGAAGTAACCGGGGAAACCCATCTGGATGATGATATCGAGTTCGAAGTTCAGGCGATCGACATAGACCTGGCGCTTGGCCTCGTAGTCCGGGGTGTCCTTCGGCAACAGCACCTCCAGGCGCTCCTCGAGACCTTCGAAGGAGGCGTGCCGCAGGTAGTCGTCGATGCCCATGCCATTGGGCGTGGGGAAGTCCGGCAGGAAGTACTTGCCCAGCTGCACCTCGATGTTGCAGCGTTTGGCGATCTCGACGGTGTTTTCCAACGCTTCCGGCAGGTCGCTGAACAGCTCGGCCATTTCCGCCGGCGACTTCAGGTATTGCTGGTCCGAATAGGTACGCGGCCGCCGCGGATCGTCGAGGGTCCGCCCCTCGCCGATGCAGACGCGGGTCTCGTGGGCCTCGAAGTCGTCCTGCTTGATGAAGCGCACGTCGTTGGTCGCCACCAGCGGCGCGTTGCAGCGTGACGCCAGAGCCACCGCCGCGTGGAGGTGCTCCTCGTCGTTGACCCGGCTGGTACGTTGCACTTCGACGTAGAAGCGCTCGGGGAACACCTCCATCCACTCGCGCAACAGCGCCTCGGCCTTGGCCTCCTCGCCGTCGAGCAGCGCGTGGCCGATCTCGCCTTCCTTGGCCGCGGACAGCGCGATCAGGCCTTCCGCCGCCTCCTTGACCCAGTCGCGCTCGATGATGATCTCGCCATTGCGCTGGCCTTCGCTCCAGCCGCGGGAAATCAGCTCGGTGAGGTTGCGATAGCCCTTCGCGTTCATCGCCAGCAGGCTCAGGCGGCTGAGCGGGCCATCTTCCTCGCGGCTGGCGAGCCAGATGTCGGCCCCGCAGATCGGCTTGATGCCGGCGCCCATGGCGGTCTTGTAGAACTTCACCAGCGAGCACATGTTGCTCTGGTCGGTGACCGCCACCGCCGGCATGCCCAGCCCTGCCACTGCCTTGGCCAGGGGCTTGACCCGGACCAGGCCGTCGACCAGGGAGAATTCGGTATGCAGACGCAGGTGAACGAAGGATACGGTCATGAAGGCCCCGGAGCAGAAATAACGCAAAAACGACAAGGCCCGGATTGTACCGGGCCCGGTGGCAAAGCTACAGGTTCAAGAGCGGACGATGCGCCTCGGCTGCGCCGAGAAACGTCGCCCGCCCCGCGCTCAGGCGCGGCGGTCGTCCCAGATGCCCGGCTCGAGCTTCTGCTGGACTTCCGGGAACTGGCTGGCGTCGAAGGTCGGCAGCTTGCCGGCCTTGCGCTGGGCGTTATAGTCCTTGGCCAGCTTGATCGCGAGGTTGGACAGCAGCAGGATGGCGATCAGATTGGTGATCGCCATCAGGCCCATCGACACGTCGGCGAGGTTCCAGACGAACGGCAGCGAAGCCAGCGCGCCGAACATCACCATCGCCAGCACGATCAGGCGGAAGATCAACAGGCCCGCCAGGTGGTTGTGCTCGAGGAATACCAGGCAGTTCTCGGCATAGAAGTAGTTGGCGACGATCGAGGTGAAGGCGAAGAACAGGATGATCACCGCCAGGAAGTAGCGGCCCCAGTCGCCGACCTGGCTGGTCAGAGCATTCTGCACCAGCATGATGCCCTCGCCTTCCTGCGGTCCGGCCAGCAGGATGATGGCGGCGGAAGCGGTGCAGATCAGCAGGGTATCGATGAACACGCCGGCCATCTGCACATAGCCCTGGGACGCCGGGTGCGGCGGATAGGGCGTGGCCGAGGCGGCGGCGTTGGGCGCCGAGCCCATGCCTGCTTCGTTGGAGAACAGGCCGCGCTTGAAGCCGTTGAGGATCGCCGCGCCGATGCCGCCGGCGGCGGCCTCGTGCCAGCCGAAGGCACTCTTCACCACCATCGCGAGGACGCCCGGCAGTTCGCTGAGGTTGAACAGGATGATGCCCACCGCCAGCAGCAGGTAGGCCACCGCCATGAAGGGTACCGCCAGTTCGGAGAAGCGCGCGATGGAGCGCAGGCCGCCGAAGATGATCAACGCGGTGAGGATCACCACGGCGATGCCGCTGATCCAGGTCGGCACGCCGAAGGCGCCCTGCATGGCACCGGTGATGGTATTGGCCTGCACCGAGTTGAAGACGAAACCGAAGGCGATGATCAGGAAGATCGAGAACAGGATGCCCATCCAGCGCGCGCCCAGGCCCTTCTCCATGTAGTAGGCCGGGCCGCCACGGAACTGGCCCTTGTCGTCGCGAATCTTGAACAACTGGGCCAGGGTCGCCTCGACGAAGCCGGTCGCCATCCCCACCAGGGCGATCGCCCACATCCAGAACACTGCGCCGGGACCGCCGAGCGTGATCGCTACCGCCACGCCGGCGACGTTGCCGGTACCGACCCGCGCCGCCAGAGAGGTGCAGAGCGCCTGGAACGAGGAGATTCCCGAGTCGTCCGACTGGCGGCTGCCCTTGAGCACGCTGAAGGTATGACCGAAGTGGCGGAACTGGATCAGCCCCAGGCGCACGGTGAAGTACAGGCCGCAACCGACCAGCAGCCAGATGAGGATCTTGCCCCAGATAAGGCCGTTGAGCAGGTCGACGACCTGAGTGGCGAATTCTTGCATGGATAACTCCCCTGTTCCGCTTGTGGCGGATTGTTGTCAGCCGACCTCCCGGGTAGAAGGCCGCGTGTTTCGGACACACACGGAATGACGTGCGAGCCGAAGGAAATTTCGCTGTGAATGGCACTTGGCAGGAAGGGGCAGGACTTTCCGCTATTGACGTCGCTCGCCGCTTGTCACCAGGCGACAGATACGGTCAGTCACGCGACATCCGTTCAATTATTGAACAGAGACGTCCAGCAATTCGCGAACCGGCGCAAACGAGCGTCGATGGATCGGCGTCGGGCCGAGGCGGGAAAGCGCCTCGAGATGGACCGCGGTCGGATATCCCTTGTGCCCGGCCATGCCATAGCCCGGATAGACCCGGTCCAGCTCGACCATTTCTCGGTCGCGACTGACCTTGGCCAGGATCGACGCCGCAGCGATCGCCGGCACCTGGCTGTCGCCCTTGACCACCGGCGCGCAGGGCACCGCCAGTTTCGGACAACGATTGCCGTCGATCAGGGCCAGCCGCGGAGTCACGCTGAGGCCTTCGACCGCGCGCTGCATGGCGAGCATGGTGGCATGCAGAATGTTCAGCCGGTCGATCTCCTCGACCTCGGCGCGGGCGATGCACCAGGCCAGGGCCTTCTCGCGGATCTCTTCGAACAGCGCCTCGCGGCGGGCTTCGCTGAGCTTCTTCGAGTCGTTCAGGCCGAGGATCGGGCGGCTCGGGTCGAGAATCACCGCGGCGGTGACCACCGGGCCGCACAACGGACCGCGACCGACCTCGTCGACGCCCGCGACCAGATCCTCCACCAGATTGAAATCCAGACCCAGTTGCATCAGCGGCGCTCCACCAGTTGCAGGACGGCTTCCGCCGCCTGTGCCGAGGCATCCTGGCGCAAGGCCCGATGGATGGCATCGAAGAATTCCACCTGCTGCGAGCCGTCGTCCAGCAGCGGCGAGAGGGTTGCGGCTAGCGCTTGCGGGGTGGCGGCGTCCTGGATCAGTTCCGGCACCAACAGGCGTCCGGCCAACAGGTTCGGCAGGGAGATGTAAGGGCTTTTCACCAGGCGCTTGAGAATCCGGTACGTCAGCCCGGCGACCCGATAAGCCACCACCATGGGCCGCTTGTAGAGCAGCGCCTCGAGGGTCGCGGTACCGGAGGCGATCAGCACCGCATCGCAGGCGGCAAGCGCTTCATGGGAAGCGCCGTCGAGCAGCGTCAGCGGCAGAGGCTCGCGGCCCTGGAGCATCTGCTCGATCTGTTCGCGCCGTGCAGCGCTGGCGCAGGGCAGCACGAAACGCAGGCCCGGCCGTTCGACGAGCAGGCGCTGGGCGGTGTCGAGGAACAAGGCGCCGAGCTTGCCGACCTCGCCGCCGCGACTGCCCGGCATCAGCGCCAGCACCTGTCCGTCCGCCGGCAATCCGAGCCGCGCGCGGGCCGCAGCGCGATCCGCCTCCAGGGGAATGGTGTTGGCCAGGGGGTGGCCGACGAAACGCACAGGCACCCCATGCTCTTCGTAGAAACGTGCTTCGAAGGGGAACAATGCCAGCATCAGGTCGCAGGCTTCGCGAATCTTCAGCACCCGCTTCTGCCGCCAGGCCCATACCGAAGGGCTGACGTAATGCACGGTGCGCAGGCCAGCCTGGCGCAGCTTGTGTTCGACGCCGAGGGTGAAGTCGGGAGCGTCGATGCCGATCATCACATCCGGCCGGGCCTCGATGAGCGTGCGGATCAGGCGCTTGCGCCGTCGCAACAACTCCGGCAGCCTGCCCAGCACTTCGACCAGGCCCATCACCGACAGGCGCTCCATGGGGAAATAGCTGGACAGCCCTTCGGCCTCCATGCGCGGCCCACCGACGCCGATGAACTCGATATCCGGGTGCCGCGCCCGCAGCGCCTGCATCAGTCCGGACCCGAGGATGTCGCCGGAGGCCTCGCCGGCGACCAGGGCTACGCGTAATCCGTCAGCCATGGCTCAGCGGGTGATGCCGCGGGTTGCGCTCTGGATGGAATCACGGAACACCGCGACCTCGGGGAACTGGGCAGCGCTTTCGGCCAGCTCGGCCAGGGCTTCCTCGACGGTATGTCCCTGGCGATAGACCACCTTGTAGGCACGCCGCAGGGCATGGATGGCCTCGCTGCTGAAGCCGCGCCGACGCATGCCTTCGAAGTTCATGCTGCGGGCTTCGGCCGGGTTGCCGAAGACCGTCACGTAGGCCGGGACGTCCTTGCCGATGGCGCTGCCCATGCCGGAAAAGCTGTGCGCGCCGATCCGGCAGTACTGGTGCACCAGGGTGTAGCCGGACAGGATCGCCCAGTCGTCCACGTGGACATGCCCGGCCAGCGCCGTGTTGTTCACCAGGATGCAATGGTTGCCGATCACGCTGTCATGGCCGATGTGCGCATAGGCCATGATCAGGTTGTGGTCGCCAATGGTGGTTTCCGCGCGATCCTGGACGGTTCCGCGATGGATGGTCACGCCTTCGCGGATCACGTTGTGGTCACCGATCACCAGGCGCGTCGGCTCGCCCTTGTATTTCAGGTCGGGAGTATCCTCGCCGACGCTGGAAAACTGGTAGATGCGGTTGTGCTTGCCGATCTTCGTGGGGCCCTTGAGCACCACGTGCGGACCGATCACCGTCCCTTCACCGATCTCCACTTCCGCCCCGACGATGGACCACGGGCCCACCTGGACGTCAGCCGCCAGCCTGGCGCTCGGATCGATGATGGCGCGAGGATCGATCAAACTCATAGTTTGCGTTCCGCACAGATGATTTCAGCCGAGCATACCGGCTTGTCGTCGACGGTAGCGTGGCAGTCGAATTTCCAGATGCTGCGCTTCACGCTGATGAACTTGGCGTGCAGTTGCAGTTGGTCGCCCGGCAGGACCGGCTGGCGGAAGCGCAGCTTGTCCGAACCGACGAAGTAGTAAAGAGTGCCGTCGGCGGGCTTCACGTCGAGCATCTTGAAACCGAGGATACCGGCCGCCTGGGCCATCGCCTCGATGATCAGCACGCCCGGCATGATCGGGTGCTCGGGGAAATGTCCGTTGAAGAACGGCTCATTGATACTGACATTCTTGTAGGCGCGAATGCGCTTGCCCTCGATGTCCAGCTCTACCACCCGATCCACCAGCAGGAAAGGATAGCGATGAGGCAGGTATTCGCGAATCTCGTTGATGTCCATCATGTTAGGGGGAGCCTGTTCAGAAAAGGGTGACGCAAAAAACGTCAATTACGCATCAGATGAAGCGTCACCGCTTGAGGTCACGGCAGCCAGGCGTTTTTCCAGCTGCTGAAGTCGACGCGCCATGTCGTCCAGTTGACGAATGCGCGCGGCGCTTTTTTTCCATTCGGCCGCCGGTTGCATGGCGGTACCGGAGGAATACGATCCCGGCTCGGTGATCGAGCGGGTCACCATGGTCATGCCGGTCACGAAAACGTTGTCGCAGATCTCGATATGGCCGACCAGGCCAACGCCGCCGGCGAGCATGCAATGCCTGCCGATCTTGGCGCTGCCGGAAATGCCGACGCAAGCGGCCATGGCGGTATGATCGCCGATCTGCACGTTGTGCGCGATCATGATCTGGTTGTCCAGCTTCACACCGTTGCCGATCAGCGTATCGGACAGTGCTCCACGGTCGATGGTGGTGTTCGCGCCGATCTCGACGTCGTCACCGATGGTCACCCCGCCGATCTGGGCGATCTTCTGCCAGACGCCCTTCTCGTTGGCGAAACCGAAACCTTCGCCGCCGATCACCGCGCCCGACTGGATACTCACCCGCGCGCCGATGGTGACGTCGTGGTAGAGCGTGACCCGCGGCGCCAGCCAGCCGCCTTCGCCGATCACGCTACGGGCTCCGATCACGCAGTGCGCGCCGATGCTGACGCCAGCGCCGATGCGGGCGCCACTCTCGATCACCGCATAGGCGCCGACGCTGGCGCTCGGATCGACCTCGGCGTCCGCCGCGACGATAGCGGTGGGATGGATACCGGCGGCCGCCTTCGGCTTGCGATCGAACAGATGCGACAGGCTGGCATAGGCCAGGTAGGGATTGGCCACCACCAGCGAGGTACCGGCGAACCCGTCGGCGTCGGCAGCCGTCAGCAGGACGGCGCCGGCACGGCTTTCGGGCAGGTACTTGCGATACTGCGGGTTGGCCAGGAAGCTCAGCTGAGCCGGTCCGGCCTCCTGCAAGGTCGCCAGGCCCTGGATCGGCAGGTCCGCGTCGCCACGGACTTCCGCGCCGACATGCGCGGCCAGCTGGCCCAGGGTGTAGGACAAGGTACTCATCATCAACGCAGCTGGTTCATCCGCTCGATCACCTGGCGGGTGATGTCGTATTGCGGCTTGACGTCGACCACGGCGCCACGTTCGATGACCATGTCGTAACCACCTTTCTTGATGGTCTCCTCGACGGCCTGGTCCAGCTTCGGCTTGAGTTTCTTCAGCATGTCGCGGTCGGCGGCGGCCTTCGACTCGTTCAACTCCTTGGACTGGAACTGGAAGTCACGGGCCTTCTGCTTGAAGTCCAGCTCGGCCTTCTCGCGATCGCCCTGGGACATCTTGCTGCCGTTGGAAACCAGCTTGTCCTGCAGCGCCTTGGCGTCGCGCTCGAGGTTCTTCAGCTTGTTCAGCTGGGGGCCGAACTTCTTCTCGGCATCCACGGCGTATTGCTTGGCGGCATCGGACTCGAGCAGCGCCATCTGGTAGTTGAGCACCGCGATCTTCATTTCAGCGAACGCCGAAGGAGCCGCCATGATGGCTGCGGTGATCAGGACGAACTGGGTGAACTTACGCACGATGCACTCCTGCACAAAGCATGGTTTCGTTACTCGGTACTACGTACAAATCAGAAGGTCTGGCCCAGGGAGAACTGGAAGACCTGGGTTTCCGCGTTGTCCGGCTTCTTGATCGGCGTCGCCAGGCTGAAGCTCAGCGGGCCCAGCGCGGTGATCCAGGTCAGGCCGACGCCCACGGAACTGGCGAGGTTGTCGGTCTTGATGCCGTCGCAGTTGGTGGTGGTCTTGGTCGGGCAGTCGGTATCGAAGGTGCTACCCACGTCCCAGAACAGCACGGTACGCAACTGGCGCTGGTCCTTGACGAACGGCAGCGGGAACAGCAGCTCGGCGCCGCCGGTGATCAGGATGTTACCACCGAAGGCTTCGGGATCCTGGTCCGGGTCGGTGTAACGACCTTGGCTATCAGGACCGGGAATCTGCTTACCGTTGGCATCGCGGGCAATAGACGGCGTACTGCGCGGTCCCAGCGTACTGTCCTTGAAGCCCCGCACCGAGTTGAAGCCGCCGGCGTAGTAGTTCTCGTAGAACGGCAGGCGCTCGGTGGATCCGTAGCCGTCGCCATAGCCCAGCTCGGTGTGGAAGCGCATGGTGTAGTTGTCGGTCAGCGGGGCGAAGACCTGCCCGCGGTAGTCGATCTTGTAGAACGACAGGTCGCTGCCCGGCAGGGTGGTTTCCAGGGTCAGGCTCTGCGAGTGACCACGGGTGGCCAGCACGCCCTTGTTCAGGGTCGATTCGGACCAGCCGATGGAAGCCTTGAAGTTGGTGAAGTTGTCGCCTTCCTTGTCGAGGAAGTCGTAGATCTCGTCCACGGTGTAGCGGCCGGTGTCGATCTGGTCGCGCTGCACGCTCAGGCCATAGGTCAGGCGCGAGGTCTCGCTGATCGGGTAGCCGATGCTCATGCCGGCGCCCAGGCTGTTCACCGAGTAGCTGGCGACGTCGACGTCGAGTTCGTCGTAGTCGGTCTTCCGGTAGAAGGCGTTGTAGCCGAGGCTGACGCCGTCGACGGTCCAGTAGGGGTCGACGAAGCCGAAGTTGTAGCGGGTCTGGTATTCGCTGCGGGTCAGGCCGATGCTGACCTTGTTGCCGGTACCCAGGAAGTTGTTCTGGCTGATCGAGCCACCGAGGATCAGGCCGGCGCTCTGGGCGAAGCCGACGCTGGCGGTGATCGAGCCGGACGGTTGCTCTTCGACGCTGTAGTTGACGTCGACCTGGTCGTCGGTGCCGGGAACCGCCGGGGTCTCGACGTTGACTTCCTTGAAGTAGCCGAGGCGCTCCAGACGGGCCTTGGACTGGTCGATCAGGTAGGTGGAGGCCCAACCGCCTTCCATCTGGCGCATTTCGCGGCGCAGCACTTCGTCTTCGGTCTTGGTGTTGCCGCGGAAGTTGATGCGGTTGACGTAGGCGCGCTTGCCCGGGTCGACGACGAAGGTCACCGAGACGGTCTTGTCGTCGTCATGGGCTTCCGGCACGCCGTTGACGTTGGCGAAGGTGTAGCCCTCGTTGCCCAGGCGACGGGTGATCAGGTCGGAGGTGGTGGTCATCACCTTGCGCGAGAACACCTGGCCCTTCTGTACCAGCAGCAGGCGCTTCACTTCCTCTTCCGGCACCTTCAGGTCGCCGGTCAGCTTCACGTCGCGGATGGTGTACTTCTCACCCTCGTTGATGTTGACGGTGATGTAGACGTGCTTCTTGTCCGGGGTGATGGATACCTGGGTGGAGGCGATATCCATGTTGATGTAGCCGCGGTCCAGGTAATAGGAGCGCAGGCGCTCGAGGTCGCCGGAGAGCTTTTCGCGGGCGTACTTGTCGTCGTTCTTGAAGAACGACAGCCAGTTGGTGGTCTTCAGTTCGAACAGGTCGGTCAGGTCTTCTTCGGAGAAGACGGTGTTGCCCACCACGTTGATGTGGGAAATCGCGGCGACCGTGCCTTCGTTGATGTTGATCTTCAGCGCGACGCGGTTGCGCGGCTGCGGGATCACTTCCGCGTTGATCTCGGCCGAGTAGCGGCCCTGGGCCACGTACTGGCGTTGCAGCTCGTTGCGCACGCCTTCGAGGGTGGCGCGCTGGAAGATCTCGCCCTCGGCCAGGCCGGACTGTTTCAGGCCCTTGAGCAGGTCTTCCTTGGAAATCGCCTTGTTGCCCTCGATCTCGATGCTGGAGATCGACGGGCGCTCGACTACAGTGACTACCAGCACGTTGCCATCACGGCCGAGCTGGATGTCCTGGAAGAAGCCGGTCTTGAACAGGGAGCGGGTGGCCTGGACCAGGGCCTGGTCGTCGATGGTCTCGCCGACGTTCAGCGGCAGGGCGGCGAACACGCTACCGGCGGACACGCGCTGCAGGCCATTGACCCGGATATCGGAAACAGTGAAGGACTCGGCGTGAACCTCGGCGATCATCAGCGCTGACAGCAGCGCGGGTAGCAGAAAGCGTTTCATGGAGTCCTTTTTTTCCAACTGACAAATAGAGAATCTGCCGCAAAGGGCGGCAGATTCGAATTCAACATGACTACAGACGACTCAGATCGTTGACCAGAGCGAGCAACATCACGCCAACGACCAGACTGATGCCGATCTGCATCCCCCAAGCCTGTACCCGTTCGGATAATGGGCGCCCGCGCACCCACTCAACCAGATAGAACAGCAGATGCCCGCCATCGAGGACAGGGATCGGCAGCAGGTTGAGAACCCCCAAGCTAATGCTCAGATAGGCCAGGAAATTGAGAAAATCCCCCACGCCAGACTGGGCTGAAGCGCCCGCCACTTTAGCAATGGTTATCGGCCCGCTCAAGTTTTTTACCGAGAGCTCGCCGAGCAACATTTTCTTTATGGAGTCGAGCGTTAGCAGGCTCATGGTCCAGGTTCGGGAAAGCGCCTGACCCACCGCCTCCAGCGGTCCGTAGCTCACTTCGCGGAGCATTTCCGCCGGCCATCCGGTACCGGCGACCCCCGCCCCCATGTAGCCGGTCCGGGCCTTGCCCTCGCCGCGCACCGCCAGCTCCAGGGCAACATCCAGCACTTCGCCGTCGCGCAGCACCTTGAGCTGGACGCGCTGCCCGGGACGGGCACGGACGCTGTCCACCACCTGCTGCCAGTCGTCGACGGCGATGCCATCGATGCTCTGCAAGCGGTCGCCGAGCTTCAGCCCGGCGGCCTGCGCCGGCCCCTTGGGGTCGAGTTCGGCCAGCACCGGCGGCAAGGCCGGCCGCCAGGGCCGGATGCCCAGCGAGGCGATGGGATCGGGATTGTCCTCGCCCTTCAGCCAGCCATCCAGACGCACCTGGTGGGTGGAATCGACATTCGAGCCCTTTTCCTGCACCCGCACTTCCAGCGTACCGCTCTCGCCGAGACGGCGAACCAGCTGCAGGTTGACCCCGCTCCAGCCGGTGACGGGCTCGCCGTCCACCGCCAGCAGTTCCTGCCCGGCCTCCAGGCCGGCCTGGGCGGCCAGGCTCTCCGGCGCCACGGAACCGATGACCGGGCGCACCTGCTGACTACCGAGCAGGGCGACGACCCAGAAGAACAGAATCGCCAATAGGAAATTGGCGATGGGACCAGCCGCGACGATGGCGATCCGCTGACGGACCGTCTTGCGATTGAAGGACTGTTCGAGCAGATGGGCCGGTACTTCCGCCTCGCGCTCGTCGAGCATCTTGACGTAGCCGCCCAGCGGAATGGCCGCCACCACGAACTCGGTGCCGTGCCGGTCGTGCCAGCGCACCAGCGGCGTGCCGAAGCCGACGGAGAAGCGCAGGACCTTCACCCCGCAGCGTCGCGCGACCCAGAAGTGGCCGAATTCGTGGAACGTCACCAGCACGCCCAGGGCCACCAGGGTACCGACGATCATGTAAAGCGCACTCATCTCCTACCTCCAGGCCGTCCGAAGACTAGCCGGCGTGTCGGGTCAACCATTGCCCGGCGACCGAACGGGCGCGGCGATCGGCGGCCAGGACCTGATCGAGCGATTCGACTGCGGTCACCGCCTCGCGGTTCAGCACGTCCTCGATGATAACCGCGATGTCGCTGAAGCGGATGCGCCGCTCGAGAAATGCGGCCACGGCCACCTCGTTCGCGGCATTCAGCATGGCCGGGGCGCTGCCGCCGGTTTCCGCGGCCTGGCTCGCCAGGCGCAGGCAGGGGAAGCGCTGCTCGTCGGGGCGCTGGAAATCCAGGCGACCGACGGCGAACATGTCCAGCGGCGAAACGCCGGAATCGATTCGCTCCGGCCAGGCCATGGCATAGGAAATCGGCGTGCGCATGTCCGGATTGCCGAGCTGGGCGATCACCGAGCCGTCGATGTAGTCCACCATCGAGTGGATCACGCTCTGCGGGTGGATCACCACCTCGACCTGGCTCGGCTGGGCGTCGAACAGCCAGCACGCCTCGATCAGTTCGAGCCCCTTGTTCATCATGCTGGCGGAATCGACGGAAATCTTCCGCCCCATCGACCAGTTCGGGTGCGCACAAGCCTGCTCCGGCGTCACCGAAGCGAGTTGCTCCAGCGGCGTCTCGCGGAACGGGCCGCCGGAGGCGGTCAAGAGGATCCGGCGCACGCCGACCCGCTCCAGGCCATCGGCATAATTGCGCGGCAGCGACTGGAAGATCGCGTTGTGCTCGCTGTCGATCGGCAGGAGCACCGCGCCGCTGCGCTTGACCGCCTGCATGAACAGCGCGCCGGACATCACCAGCGCTTCCTTGTTGGCCAGCAGTACGCGCTTGCCGGCCTCGACGGCCGCCAGGGTCGACGGCAGCCCGGCGGCGCCGACGATGGCCGCCATTACCATGTCCACTTCGGGCGCGCTGGCCACTTCGCACAACGCCTGCTCGCCGAACAGCACCCGGGTGCGGATACCCGCCGCGGCGAGCGAGCCCTGCAAGGCGATCGCCGCGGCCTGCTCCGGCACCACCGCATAGACGGGGCGGTGCCTGAGGCACAGCGCCTCGAGTTCGGCCAGGCGGCTGAAGCCGGTCAGGGCGAAGGCTTCGTAACGATCGGGATGACGCTGGACGACGTCCAGGGTGCTCAGGCCGATCGAGCCGGTCGCGCCGAGCACGCTGATCCGCTGCGGTCGACTCATGGCGCACCCCAGCCGGCGGCCCAGAGCAGGGCCGCGAATACCGGGATGGCTGCCGTCAGGCTGTCGATGCGATCCAGCACGCCACCGTGGCCGGGCAGCAGGTTGCTGCTGTCCTTGATTCCGGACTGGCGCTTGAACATGCTTTCGGTGAGGTCGCCGACGATCGAGACGAACACCACCAGCGCCGCGCCGAGCAGGGCCAGGAGCAGCGCGCCGAGGGACCAGCCGCGGTAGAGGCCGACCGCCAGGGTGATCGCCAGGCTGGCCGCCAGGCCGCCGTAAACGCCTTCCCAGCTCTTGCCGGGGCTGACCCGCGGCGCCAGCTTGCGCTTGCCGAAGGCCTTGCCGGAGAAGTAGGCGCCGATATCCGCGCCCCAGACCAGCACCATCACGGCGATGATCAGGCCATTGGCCAGCGGCCACTGCTTGAGCAGGACCAGCCCCTGCCAGGCCGGCAACAGGATCAGCAGGCCCATGCCCAGGCGGCGCCAGCGGCCGCCCCAGTAGCCGACGCTTTCCGGGTAGGTGAGCACCAGCACGGTGGCCAGCGTCCACCAGACCAGCGCCAGCAGCAGCACGGCTCCGGCAAGCTGCGGCAGATGGTAGAGAGCGACCATCAGCACGGCGACCGTCGCCGCGTAGGCAACGCGGCCGAACTGTTGTTCATAGCCGGCCAGGCGCGCCCATTCCCAGGCCCCCAGGCTCACCACCGCGCCGATGAACAGGGCGAAGAACGCCCCTTCGAGAAGGAAAAAACCACCCAGCGCGATGGGCAAAAGCACCAGCGCCGTGATGATCCGTTGTTTCAGCATGACGGACGGGCCTCGGCCTCGACTTGCTCGCTGGTCTTGCCGAAGCGGCGCTGGCGCTTGGAGAAATCCGCCAGGGCAGCCCGCATCGCCGCGTGCTTGAAGTCGGGCCAGAACAGGTCGGAGAAATACAGCTCGGCGTAGGCCAGCTGCCAGAGAAGGAAATTGCTGATGCGATGCTCGCCGCCAGTGCGGATGCACAGGTCGGGCAGCGGCTGGTCGCCGGTCACCAGGCAGCCCTGGAGCAGCTCGGCGGAGATATCGTCCGCCGCCAGGTGCCCGCCCTGGACCTCGCGCGCCAGGCGCTGTGCGGCCTGGACGATGTCCCACTGGCCGCCGTAGTTGGCGGCGACCTGGAGGAGGAAACGGGTATTGCCGGCAGTGGCGGCTTCCGCTTCGCGCATGGCCGCCTGCAACTCCGGATGGAAACGCGTGCGATCGCCGATGATGCGCAGGCGGATGCCGTTCTCGTCGAGCTTGCGCACCTCGCGGCGCAGGGCCACGAGAAACAGCTCCATCAGCGCGCTGACTTCGTCCGCCGGACGCTGCCAGTTCTCGCTGGAGAACGCGAACAGGGTGAGGACCTCGACCCCTGCCTCGGCGCAGACCTCGATCACCGCCCTGACGGCATCGACACCGGCCTTGTGGCCGGCGACGCCGGGCAGAAGACGCTTCTTCGCCCAGCGATTGTTACCGTCCATGATAATGGCCACGTGGCGTGGCACGCACACATCCTTCCGGGTCTTTTCCATGACGTCAGCCCGGCCTCAGACAGCCATGAGGTCCGCTTCTTTGGCTTCCAGTGCCTTCTCGATCTCACCGATGAACTTGTCGGTCAGCTTCTGCACGTCGTCGCCGGCGCGGCGCTCTTCGTCCTCGCTGATTTCCTTTTCCTTCTGCAGGTCCTTCAGCTGGGCCAGCGCATCGCGACGGATGTTGCGCACGGAAACCCGCGCCTGCTCGGCCTCGGCACGCGCCTGCTTGGTGTAGCCCTTGCGGGTCTCCTCGGTCAGGGCCGGCATCGGTACGCGGATGGTGGTGCCGGCGGTGGCCGGGTTGAGCCCCAGGTCGGAGGTCATGATGGCCTTCTCGACCGCCTGGATCATGCTCTTGTCGAACACGGCCAGGGCCAGGGTGCGGGAGTCTTCCACGGTGACGTTGGCGACCTGGCGCAGCGGCGTATCGGCACCGTAATAGGAAACCATCACGCTATCCAGGATGCTCGGATGCGCGCGACCGGTGCGAATCTTCGCGAAGGCATGGCCCAGCGCTTCCAGGGTCTTGCCCATGCGCTCCTGCGCTTCCTTCTTGATCTCGTTGATCATTCTCAACCCTCCTCGATCAGGGTGCCTTCGGCACCACCAACAACAATATTCAGCAATGCGCCCGGCTTGTTCATGTTGAACACCCGCAGCGGCATGTTCTGGTCACGGCACAGGCAGATGGCGGTCAGGTCCATCACGCCGAGCTTGCGGTCGAGCACTTCATCATAGGTCAGGCGCTCGAACTTCTCGGCATTCGGGTCCTTGAACGGGTCGGCAGTGTACACGCCATCGACCTTGGTAGCCTTAAGGACCACGTCGGCGTCGATCTCGATGGCGCGCAGGCAAGCCGCCGAGTCGGTGGTGAAGAACGGGTTGCCGGTACCGGCGGAGAAGATCACCACCTCGCCACCGCCGAGGTGGCGCATGGCCTTGCGGCGGTCGTAGTGGTCGGTCACGCCGACCATGGAGATCGCCGACATCACCAGCGCGGGGATGTTCGAGCGCTCCAGCGCATCGCGCATCGCCAGGCCGTTCATCACGGTGGCCAGCATCCCCATGTGGTCGCCGGTCACCCGGTCCATGCCGGCCGCGGACAGGGCCGCTCCGCGGAACAGGTTGCCGCCGCCGATGACCAGGCCGACCTGCACGCCGATCCCGACCAACTGGCCGATTTCCAGCGCCATGCGGTCCAGCACCTTGGGATCGATGCCGAACTCCTCCGAGCCCATCAGGGCTTCGCCGCTCAACTTTAGAAGAATGCGTTTATAGCGAGGTTGACGAGCGCTCAGTTGCTGAGCCATGACCTTTTCTCCTGCGGCGATAAAAATACGTGACGGCCGGGCCGTCGTGGGCGGAGACGACTTTGCGCCTGCGTTGCGTGCGAGCCCGCCGAGCGGGCCGGCAACGCGGAAGCTGCCCCGAACGCTTCCCCATTTGACGAAGAGGCCGCACGCATCAGCGGGCAGCCTCTTCCGGGGCGACAGTCGAAACCGTCTTTGTTACTGCTTGGTGGCGGCTACTTGAGCGGCAACTTCGGCAGCGAAGTCCACTTCGGCCTTCTCGATGCCTTCGCCCACTTCGTAACGAACGAAGGAAACGATTTCGGCGCCGGCCTGCTTGGCCAGGTCGCCGACCTTCACTTCCGGGTTCTTCACGAAAGGCTGCTCGACCAGGCTCGCTTCGGCGAGGAACTTGCTGATGCGGCCCTTGACCATGTTCTCGACGATATTCTCTGGCTTGCCGGCGATCTTGTCGGCGTTCAGCGCCAGGAAGATTTCCTTCTCTTTCGCGATCGCTTCTTCGGAAACTTCCGAAGCGCTCAGGAACTGCGGGTTGCTGGCGGCGACATGCATGGCGATGTCCTTGGCCAGTTCCGGGTTGCCGCCTTTCAGGTTGACCACGACACCGATGCGGTGGCCGTGCAGGTAGGCGCCGACCACATCGCCCTCGACGCGGGTCAGGCGGCGGATGTTGACGTTCTCGCCGGTCTTGGCGACCAGGGCCAGACGAGCTTCCTCACGCGCTTCGACCAGCGGAGCGGCGTCGGTCAGCTTCTCGTTGAAGGCCTTTTCCAGGCTCTCGGCGACGAAGCCCTTGAAGTCGTCCTGGAGGGCCAGGAAGTCGGTCTGGGAGTTGACTTCGATGATCACGGCGGCCTTGTTGTCGGCAGCGATCTTGACGGCGATCGAGCCTTCGGCGGCAATGTTGCCGGCCTTCTTGGCAGCCTTGATCGCACCGGCAGCGCGCATGTCGTCGATGGCCTTCTCGATGTCGCCGCCAGCGGCGGTCAGCGCCTTCTTGCACTCCATCATGCCCAAGCCGGTACGCTCGCGCAGTTCTTTAACCATGGCTGCAGTAATTTCTGCCATTTCGAAATCCTCTTGAGTGGTAGCTCTCAAAAAACCTTTGTGCCCGGCCTGCCGGGCAGAAACTCAAAGGTGGCAAAAAGGGGGCCTAGCCCCCTTCCTGCGCACCGTCGGACGTCTGAACGTCCCGGAATCAGCCTTCGGCGGATTCGGCCGGCGCTTCCTCGACGAACTCGTCGGCGCTGGTGGCAGCGCCCTGCTTGCCGCGGATTACCGCTTCGGCCATCGAGTTCAGGTAGAGTTGCACGGCGCGGATGGCATCATCGTTACCGGGAATTACATAGTCGACGCCTTCCGGGCTGCTGTTGGTATCGACAACGCCGATGACCGGGATGCCCAGCTTGTTGGCTTCGGTGATGGCGATGCGCTCGTGGTCGACGTCGATCACGAACAGAGCGTCCGGCAGGCCGCCCATGTCCTTGATGCCGCCCAGGCTGCGCTCGAGCTTCTCGAGGTCACGGCTGCGCATCAGGGCTTCTTTCTTGGTCAGCTTGTCGAAGGTGCCGTCCTGGGACTGGGTTTCCAGGTCGCGCAGGCGCTTGATCGACTGACGGATGGTCTTGTAGTTGGTGAGCATGCCGCCCAGCCAGCGATGGTCGACGTACGGCATACCGCAACGAGCGGCTTCCTCGCGAACGATCTTGCCGGCGGAACGCTTGGTGCCGACGAACAGGATCTTGTTCTTGCCAGCGGCCAGGCGCTCAACGAAGGTCAGGGCCTCGTTGAACATCGGCAGGGTCTTTTCGAGGTTGATGATATGGATCTTGTTGCGCGCGCCGAAAATGAACTTGCCCATTTTCGGGTTCCAGTAACGGGTCTGGTGGCCGAAGTGCACACCGGCCTTCAGCATATCGCGCATGTTGACTTGGGACATGATAGTTCCTCGATAAGTCGGGTTAGGCCTCCACGCATCCCAATGACCAACCCTTGCGGGCACCCAGGCCATCGTGTCGATGCATGTGTGGGTTTGTGCTCCGGAAAAGGCCGCAGCCTCGGAGCGGGGCGCTTTATACCATAACCGTGGACGCAGTGAAACCCGCCGCGGATGGCCGGGCGGGAGTAGATCGGTCGGTCAGGTCTGCTAGAATCGCGTATTCCTTATTATTCATGCGTGCTTGCACGCCCGAAGAGAATTCGCATGACCGTCACCATCAAGACGCCCGACGATATCGAGAAGATGCGCATCGCCGGCCGCCTGGCCGCCGAAGTGCTGGAAATGATCGGCGAACACATCAAGCCCGGCGTGACCACCGAGGAGCTGGATCGCATCTGCCACGACTATATCGTCAACGAGCAGAAGGCGATTCCCGCCCCGCTGAACTACAAGGGCTTTCCCAAGTCGATCTGCACCTCGATCAACCATGTGGTCTGCCATGGCATCCCCAACGAGAAGCCGCTGAAGGAAGGCGACATCCTCAACGTCGACATCACCGTCATCAAGGACGGCTACCACGGCGACACCAGCAAGATGTTCCTGGTCGGCAAGACCCCGGAATGGGCCGACCGCCTCTGCCAGATCACCCAGGAATGCATGTACAAGGGCATTTCCGTGGTGCGTCCGGGCGCGCACCTGGGCGATATCGGCGAAATCATCCAGAAGCACGCGGAAAAGAACGGCTTCTCGGTGGTCCGCGAATACTGCGGCCATGGCATCGGCAAGGTGTTCCACGAGGAGCCGCAGGTCCTCCACTACGGTCGTGCGGGTACCGGCATCGAGCTGAAGGAAGGCATGATCTTCACCATCGAGCCGATGATCAACCAGGGCCGCCCGGAGACCCGCCTGCTCGGCGACGGCTGGACCGCGATCACCAAGGACCGCAAGCTGTCCGCGCAATGGGAGCACACCGTGCTGGTCACCGCCGATGGCTACGAGATCCTCACCCTGCGCAACGACGAAACCTTCCCGCGCACCTCGGCAGCCTGATCCGGCCCGGCTTTTGCTGCCAGCCGTGCGCCTCGACGCCCCGCCCCATTCCGGCGGGGCCGACGCCCCGATTCGGCGCAACGCGCGCACCAATACAGCGCAAAAACGCACCAAGACGGGGCGCTCGCGTATCGAACCCAACCGCTAGCAGATAAAGGAAGGCCGCATGCCGCAGGTGGATCCCGAATTGTTCGATCGCGGGCAGTTCCAGGCGGAACTGGCCTTGAAGTCCAGCCCGATCGCCGCCTTCAAGAAGGCCATCCGGCAATTCCGCGAAGTGCTCGACAACCGCTTCAACAGCGGCCGCGACATCCGCCGCCTGATCGAAGATCGCGCCTGGTGCGTCGACCAGATCCTGCAACAGGCCTGGCAGCGCTTCGACTGGGGAGACGACGCCGACATCGCCCTGGTCGCCGTGGGCGGCTACGGCCGCGGCGAACTCCACCCCTACTCCGACGTCGACCTGCTGATCCTCCTCGACAGCGAGGACCAGGAGAGCTTCCGCGAGCCGATCGAAGGCTTCCTCACCCTGCTCTGGGACATCGGCCTGGAAGTCGGCCAGAGCGTGCGCTCGGTGCAGCAGTGCGCGGAGGAAGCACGCGCCGACCTGACGGTGATCACTACCCTCATGGAATGCCGCACCATCTGCGGCCCTGACAGCCTGCGCCAGCGCATGCTGCGGGTTACCGGCAGCGCGCACATGTGGCCGAGCAAGGAGTTCTTCCTGGCCAAACGCCACGAACAGCAGCGCCGCCACGCCAAGTACAACGACACCGAGTACAACCTCGAGCCCAACGTCAAGGGCTCCCCCGGCGGCCTGCGCGACATCCAGACCATCCTCTGGATGGCCCGCCGCCAGTTCGGCAGCCTCAACCTGCACGCCCTGGTGCGCGAAGGCTTCCTGGTGGAAAGCGAGTGCAGCATGCTGGCTTCCAGCCAGGAGTTCCTCTGGCGGGTCCGCTATGCCCTGCACATGCTCGCCGGGCGCGCCGAGGATCGCCTGCTGTTCGATCACCAGCGCAGCATCGCCCGTCTGTTCGGCTACGAAGACAACGACGTCAAGCTAGCGGTCGAACGCTTCATGCAGAAGTACTACCGGGTGGTGATGGCGATCTCCGAGCTGAACGACCTGATCATCCAGCACTTCGAGGAAGTCATCCTGCCCTGCGAGCAGCCGGTGCAGATCCAACCGCTGAACAGTCGCTTCCAGTTGCGCGACGGCTACATCGAGGTGACGCACCCGAACGTCTTCAAGCGCACCCCGTTCGCCCTCCTGGAAATCTTCGTGCTGATGGCCCAGCACCCGGAAATCAAGGGCGTGCGCGCCGACACCATTCGCCTGCTGCGCGACAGCCGACACCTGATCGACGACGAGTTCCGCCACGACATCCGCAACACCAGCCTGTTCATCGAGCTGTTCAAGAGCAGCCAGGGTATCCACCGCAACCTGCGGCGAATGAACCGCTACGGCATCCTCGGCCGCTACCTGCCGGAGTTCGGCCATATCATCGGGCAGATGCAGCACGACCTGTTCCATATCTATACGGTGGACGCCCACACCCTCAACCTGATCAAGCACCTGCGCAAGCTGAATCGGCCGGAGATGGCCGAGAAATATCCGCTGGCGAGCAAGATCATCGATCGTCTGCCCAAGCCGGAACTGATCTACATCGCCGGTCTCTACCATGACATCGCCAAGGGCCGTGGCGGCGACCACTCGGAACTCGGCGCGGTGGACGCCGAGGCCTTCTGCCAGAGCCACCAGTTGCCGCTCTGGGACACCCAACTGGTGTCCTGGCTGGTGCAGAACCACCTGGTGATGTCGACCACCGCGCAACGCAAGGACCTCTCCGACCCGCAGGTGATCTTCGATTTCGCCCAACTGGTCGGCGACCAGACCCACCTCGACTACCTGTACGTGCTCACCGTGGCCGACATCAACGCCACCAACCCGACGCTCTGGAACTCCTGGCGCGCCAGCCTGCTCCGGCAGCTCTACACCGAGACCAAGCGCGCCCTGCGCCGCGGCCTGGAGAACCCGGTGGACCGCGAGGAGCAGATCCGCCAGACGCAGACCGCGGCCCTCGACCAACTGGTACGCAACGGCATCGACCAGGACGATGCCGAGCAGTTATGGAGCCAGCTCGGCGACGACTACTTCCTGCGCCACACCGCCGGCGACGTGGCCTGGCACACCGAGGCGATCCTCCAGCACCCGGACGACGGCACGCCGCTGGTGCTGATCAAGGAAACCACCCAGCGCGAGTTCGAGAGCGGTTCGCAGATCTTCATCTACGCCGCCGACCAGCACGATTTCTTCGCGGTCACCGTGGCCGCCATGGACCAGCTCAACCTGAGCATCCAGGACGCGCGGATCATCACCTCCACCAGCCAGTTCACCCTCGATACCTATATCGTGCTCGACGCCGACGGCGACTCCATCGGCAACAACCCGGAGCGCATCGCCGAGATCCGCGAGGGGCTTATCGACGCATTGAAGAACCCCGACGACTACCCGACCATCATCCAGCGCCGGGTGCCGCGCCAGCTCAAGCACTTCGCCTTCGCCCCGCAGGTGACCATCTCCACCGACGCGCTGCGCCAGGTCTCGGTGCTCGAAGTCATCGCCCCCGACCGCCCCGGCCTGCTGGCGCGGATCGGCGGCATCTTCCTGGATTTCGACCTGTCGGTGCAGAACGCCAAGATCGCCACCCTCGGCGAGCGCGTGGAGGACGTCTTCTACATCACCGATGCGCGCAACCAGCCACTCGCCGACCCCGACCTGTGCAAACGCCTGCAGGCCGCCCTGGTCGAGCAGCTGTCACAAGACAACGGACGGGACACCCTGCCTACCCGGATAAACTTCTGAGAAGCCTTGCCAACGCCATGAATACCGCACTCGACAACCTCCAACCCTACCCCTTCGAGAAGCTCCGCGCCCTGCTCGGCGGCGCCCGGCCGCCCGCGACGCTGAAGCCGATCGCACTGTCCATCGGCGAGCCCAAGCACCGCTCGCCGAGCTTCGTCGCCGAAACCCTGGCGGAGAACCTGGACCAACTCGCGGTCTACCCGACCACCCTCGGCCTGCCAGCCCTGCGCGAAGCCATCGCGCGCTGGTGCGAGCGGCGCTTCTCGGTGCCGGCCGGCTGGCTGGATGCGGCGCGCCACGTACTGCCGGTGAACGGTACCCGCGAGGCGCTGTTCGCCTTCACCCAGACCGTGGTCCGCCGCAGCGAGCCCGGCGAGGCGCCCGGCCTGGTGGTCAGCCCGAACCCGTTCTACCAGATCTACGAAGGCGCGGCGCTGCTCGCCGGAGCCGTGCCGCACTACCTGCCCTGCCGCGAGGAAAACGGCTTCAACCCCGACTTCGACGCGGTCGACGAGGCGACCTGGCAGCGCTGCCAGATTCTCTTCCTCTGCTCGCCAGGCAACCCCACCGGGGCCCTGGTACCGCTGGAGACCCTGAAGAAGCTGATCGCCCTGGCCGACCGCTACGACTTCGTGATCGCCGCCGACGAGTGCTACAGCGAACTCTACTTCGACGAAAACGCCCCGCCGCCCGGCCTGCTCAACGCTTGCGCCGAGCTGGGCCGCACGGATTTCAGCCGCTGCGTGGTGTTCCACAGCCTGTCCAAGCGCTCCAACCTGCCCGGCCTGCGCTCGGGCTTCGTCGCCGGCGACGCGGAGATCCTGAAGAAATTCCTCCTCTACCGCACCTACCACGGCTGCGCCATGCCGGTGCAGACCCAGTTGGCGAGCATCGCCGCCTGGAACGACGAGGTCCATGTGCGCGCCAACCGCAGCCTCTACCGCGAGAAATTCGACGCCGTGCTGGCGATCCTCGACGGCGTGCTCGACGTACAGCGCCCGGACGGCAGTTTCTACCTGTGGGCACGTACCCCGGTGGACGACACCGTATTCACCCGCGAACTGTTCGAGCAGCAGCACGTGACGGTGGTGCCGGGTTCCTACCTGTCGCGCGAGGTGGACGGCGAGAACCCCGGCGCCAACCGCGTGCGCATGGCCCTGGTGGCATCACTGGCCGAGTGCGTCGAAGCCGCCGAGCGCATCCGCGACTACCTGCGGGCGCGCTGAAGCCTGCGCGGAGAAACGAAAAGGGATCGCCGCGGCGATCCCTTTTCGTTCACACCCAGCGGGCGAAGCGATTGGTCAGCCAGCTTTCCTGCTGGTCCAGCTCGCGCAGGATGTCGCCCAGGGTCTCGTCGTCGATCTCGTTGTTACGCCGCTGCCGGTACAGTTCCAGGCGCTGCGCGCGCAACGCCTTCAGGCGCAAGGCCTTGTCGGCGATCTCCAGGGCTTGGGCCTGGTCGCGGGCCTCATCGGTGGTCGGTGCGGTATCCAGCGACTGGCGGTATTCGGCCATGATCTGCGCACGCGCCTCGGCGACCCGCGAAGTATTCGCCGCATCGTTGCCTTCCACCTGCGGCAGTTCCTCGCTCTCCAGGGCCCGGATCGCCGCCTCCGCGGTCTTGCGCCAGGCCTCGCGCCGCTCGCGCTCGTGGGCGCCATTGTTGCTCGCCGGCAGCCCGCGCAGCAGCAGCGGCAGGCCGATGGTCGCGCCGATCAGGGAAATCAGGATCACGCTGGTGGCGATGAAGATGATCAGGTCGCGCTGCGGGAAGGCGCTGCCATCCATCAGGCTCATCGGTACCGACAGCACCGCCGCCAGGGTCACCGCACCACGCACGCCGCTCAATGCACTGAGGGCGGAGAGACGGCGCAGGGAGATGCCGCTCAGCCCGGGCGGGCTTTTGCCGCGCCAGCGATCGATGCGCAGCGACAGCTTCCAGTAGCCATAGACCCAGCCGTAGCGGATCAGCATCAGCACGGCGGTGATCGCCGCCACGTAGGCCAGCAGCAGCGAGGAACGCCAGAGCAGGTCGCCGTGGTGGTTGGCCACCGACTTCATGATGTCCGGCAACTGCAGGCCGAGCAGCAGGAACACCACGCCGTTGAAGGCGAACTCCAGCATCGACCAGACGCTGCGGTTGAGCAGGCGCGTGGAAGTCTGCCGCGGCAGCAGGTCGACCCAGCTCTGCATCATGCCGGCCGCCACCGCCGAGAGAATCCCGGAGACGCCCAGGTGTTCCGCCACCATGTAGGAGGCGAACGGCAGCAACAGCATCAGTACCACGTGGGTCGCCGGGTCGTCCCAGCCACGGGAGATCATCCAGGCGCGGATGCGGCCCAGCGACCAGCTGAGGAACACCCCGATGGCCAGGCCGCCGACCGCGACCAGGAGGAAGTTGAGGCTGGCGTCCACCAGCGAGAACACGCCGGTCATCGCCGCGGCGATGGCGAACTTGAATGCCACCAGGCCAGAGGCATCGTTCATCAGCGCCTCGCCCTCCAGCAGGTGCATCAGGCGCTTGGGCAGCCGCCCCTGGGTGATCGCCGAGACCGCCAGGGCGTCCGTGGGCGACAGCACGGCGGCGAGGGCGAAGGAAGCCGCCAGGGGAATTTCCGGGATCAGCAGATGGATGAAATAGCCGGCGCCGACCACGGTGAAGAACACCAGGCCGAACGCCATCATCAGGATCGGCCAGCGCATCCGCCAGACTTCCCGCTTGGGAATACGCCAGCCATCGACGAACAGCAGCGGCGGAATGAACAGGAAGAGGAACAGCTCCGGGTCGAGGGCAATGTGCAGCCCGAGGGACGGCAAGGCCAGCAGGGCCCCGGCGGCGATCTGGATCAGCGGTAGCGGCAAGGGCAGCAACTGGGCAGCCAGGCGGGTGGCGCCGACGACCAGCAGCAGGGTCAGAACGGTGTACACGGTTTGCATGAGGGCGGGGATCTCCGGCTTCGTCCCTGGACGATGCGACTGCGCCGATTGCACCATCGCGATCGGTAGGCAGCTATCCGACATTCGCACAATCCGTACGGTCTTTCCTAGCCCCGCCGCTCTACCCCGCGCGTCCGCCCCCTCCGCGGCGACGACCGGGGCGCCCGGCCAAGGTTCCCGCACTAGTACATCCGAGCTATTTCATAGCGGTGCGAGACGCTCCTACACTCCCCTTCAGTCCAGGCCCGCCGTAGCGTCGGCCAGGACGACGCCCCGAAGGAGTACGGGGTGCAGCGCCCACTCAGACAAAGGAATGCCGCCATGACAAGCAAGGGACTTACTTCCGCACTGCTGCTCGCCTCGATGTTCGCCGCCACCTCCGGCTGCCTCCAGCAGAACGCACTGACCCAGGGCTACCGCACCACCCAGCCCGGGCAACCCGGCCAGGCCCAGGTCGCCTCCGCCAACACCCCTTGCACCCCCAGCGCCACCAATGACCTGATCGCTACCGGTCGCAGCCTGCTGGACATCACCACCAACCTGATCAAGACCCGCAACCAGATGAGCGACGGCGGCAGCATCCTGCGCGACGTCGACGACGTGCAGAAGGTCGGCAAGGGCCATGCCGTGCTGGACAGCGTCGAGAGCATGACCGGCGGTCCGCAGCAGCCCTGCGGCTAAGCGCACCACGACGATTCATCCCGGACAGCGAGCCCCCGCACGCTGTTCTCCCCCTGAGCCTCGCCTACCCGGCGGGGCTTTTTTTGTCCTGCGCCAAACAGCCGCCGCCCCGCATCAAGGAACTCGCCCATCACCCGGCCATGCAGACCAGGCCGCTTCGAGTCCCGTTCGTCACCTGTGCAAGGCGTCTGGAACGCGGCTATTGTCCGACGATCGAAGTGATGGCAATGTAGAATTACACCTTTGGATGTAGTCGTTTCGGGTAGGTCGCGAGATGGAACGAGCTTTTTCCCCTACCGCGGAATCGCGGAGCAGCGGCCCATGAGGCGCGCCGAGATGCTGTTGCTGAAGAGCCTGGCGGAAACACTGATGGCCGACCGGGACAACCGCCACGACGACTTGCAGGCGACCATGCGGCTGGCGCACCTGAGTTCGCCGGAGATGATCCTGTACATGGTCAACCGGGTGCTCGAGCTCGAAGAGAGCATCGAGCGGATCGCCGCGGTTCTCCAGAAACTCTCTGCGGACGAGCCGATGCCCCTAGAGGAAACGCCGCCCGAACCAGCCTTCGAACCGGCCCTGCAGTCCCGCGCCACCGAGACCGCGGAAACCTAGCGGCGGGCAGGCCGCTACACCAGCACCTGGCGAGTGCTGGCGATCAGCGCATGCACCTGTCGCTCCACCTGCTCCGCCACCGGCACTTCGGGCCCCCGCCCCTCCGGGCAGGGCAGGTTCGGCGTGGTGCCGAACAGCCGGCAGATCAGCGGACGTTCCTCATAGGCCTCGCAGCCGTTCGGTCCGAGATGGACGCAGTTCCACTCGGCCAGGGCGGCGTCGTGTTCGGCCTCGCTCTTCAGCGGCAGGCGGGCCATCTCTTCCGACGAGGCGGTAACCGGCCCGCAGCAATCGTGGCAGCCGGGCTTGCAGGCGAAGCCCGGTATCTGCAGGCGTAATTGGTCTATCTGGCGACCGATGCAACTCATGGGAAATCTCCTCGGCGGGGGAAGGATTGTACAGCGCGGACCGGAGCATTCCGAAAGTACCGGTAAGGATGCTCTCCAGCGAGCCGAATCGACCTGTTCAACCTGCGCTCTCTCCGTTCCCGGCCAGGGAAACAGCCCGGCTCCCTGTCCGCCCGCCCGTCCACGGCTATCTGCCGTCACGCCGCTCCCGAGCGCGGTAGCCCCGAGACCGCACAGGGGCGGAACGACGTGGCATAATCCAGCGATCACCTTTCGGCGACCTATCGGCAGGGCCCGGGAAGACCCGGGCCTCGGGAGAAGCAATGACCTACGTTCTCTACGGCATCAAAGCCTGCGACACCATGAAGAAGGCTCGGACCTGGCTCGACGAGCACAAGGTCGCCTACGACTTCCACGACTACAAGGCCGTCGGCATCGACCGCGAACACCTGCGGCGCTGGTGCGCGGAGCACGGCTGGCAAACCGTCCTCAACCGCGCCGGCACCACCTTCCGCAAGCTCGACGAAGCGCAGAAGGCCGATCTCGACGAAGCCAAGGCGATCGAGCTGATGCTGGCCCAGCCGTCGATGATCAAGCGCCCGGTGCTGGAACTGGGCGGCAGGACGCTGGTCGGCTTCAAGCCCGACGCCTACGCCGTCGCCCTGGCCTGAGCGGGAGGCCGCATGAGTGTCGCCTGGGCCCTGTTCGTACCCGCCTGCTTCGCCCTCAACCTGGCGCCGGGGCCGAACAACCTGCTGTCGCTGAACAACGCCGCCCGGCACGGTTTCGCCACCGCCTCGCTGGCCGGCGGCGGGCGCCTGCTGGCATTCGCCGGCATGCTCGCCCTGGCCGCCTCCGGGCTGGCGCTGGTGCTGCACACCTCGGCCTGGCTGTTCCTGGCGATCAAGGTGCTCGGCGCTGCCTACCTGTTGTGGCTTGCGGTGCAATTGTGGCGGACCGATGCGCAGCCACTGGCGAACGAAGCCAGCCCGGCGCGTCCCAGCCTCTGGCGCCTGGGGCGCCAGGAGTTCCTGGTGGCGGCGGGCAACCCGAAGGCCATCCTGATCTTCACCGCCTTCCTGCCGCAGTTCGTCGATCCCGGCCAACCGCTGGGCGCCCAGTTCGCCCAGCTCGGAGCGGCATTCCTGCTGCTCGAATGGCTGGCCATCGCTCTTTATTCCTATGCCGGGCTCCACCTCGGCCGGCTGCTCGCCGGCCAGCGGGCCCGGCGTCTGTTCAACCGCGGTTGCGCCGCGCTGCTCGGCAGCGCGGGACTGGGCCTGCTGCTCAGCCGCCGTCCGGCCTGACCGTTCCACTCCGTTTCGAGGAAACCCACATGTCGCAATCCCTGTTCAGCCTGGCCTTCGGCGTCGGCACCCAGAACCGCCAGGAAGCCTGGCTGGAAGTGTTCTACGCGCTGCCGCTGCTCAAGCCTTCGAGCGAAATCGTCGCCGCCGTCGCACCGATCCTTGGCTACGCAGCCGGCAACCAGGCGCTGACCTTCACTTCGCAGCAGGCCTACCAGTTGGCCGACGCCCTGAAGGGTATCGACGCCGCTCAGTCGGCCCTGCTCTCGCGCCTGGCGGAAAGCCAGAAGCCGCTGGTCGCCACCCTGTTGGCGGAAGACGCCGCGCCGTCCTCCACCCCGGAGGCCTACCTCAAGCTGCACCTGCTCTCCCACCGCCTGGTCAAGCCGCACGCTGTGAACCTGAGCGGCATCTTCCCGCTCCTGCCGAACGTGGCCTGGACCAACATCGGCGCGGTGGACCTGGCCGAACTGGCCGAACTGCAACTGGAAGCGCGACTGAAGGGCAAGCTGCTGGAAGTCTTCTCCGTCGACAAGTTCCCGAAGATGACCGACTACGTGGTCCCGGCCGGCGTACGCATCGCCGACACCGCCCGCGTGCGCCTGGGCGCCTACATCGGTGAAGGCACCACGGTGATGCACGAAGGTTTCGTCAACTTCAACGCCGGCACCGAAGGCCCGGGCATGATCGAAGGCCGCGTATCCGCCGGCGTGTTCGTCGGCAAGGGGTCGGACCTGGGCGGCGGCTGCTCGACCATGGGCACCCTTTCCGGTGGCGGCAACATCGTCATCAGCGTCGGCGAAGGCTGCCTGATCGGCGCCAACGCCGGCATCGGCATCCCGCTGGGCGATCGCAACATCGTCGAGGCCGGCCTGTACATCACCGCCGGCACCAAGGTCGCCCTGCTCGACGAGCAGAACGCCCTGGTGAAAGTGGTCAAGGCCCGCGACCTGGCCGGTCAGCCCGACCTGCTGTTCCGCCGCAACTCGCAGAACGGTGCGGTGGAGTGCAAGACCAACAAGACCGCCATCGAGCTGAACGAAGCGCTGCACGCGCACAACTGAGCCCAGCTCGCCTCCCCGCTCGCCCGACGGTGCTCGCCAGCGCCGCCGGGTGCGCTACCCTTTCCCCTGTAACCGTCCTCGCACAGTGTCCGCCATGTCCCTGCCGTCTCCCTGGCGCGCCGACTTTCCGGCCTTTTCCGCCTTCGCCGCGGAAGGCCTGACCTACCTCGACAGCGCCGCCACCGCCCAGAAGCCACAGGCCGTACTCGACGCCCTGAACGGCTACTACCTCGGCGGCGCCGCCAACGTCCACCGCGCCCAACATGTCCCCGGCGAGCGCGCCACCCGGGCCTTCGAGGCCGCGCGCAGCCGCGTCGCCCACTGGCTGCACGCCGGCAACCCGGCCGAGGTACTGTTCACCCGCGGCACCACAGAGGCGATCAACCTGGTGGCCTATGGCCTGGAGCGGCATTTCCGGCCTGGCGATGAACTGCTGGTCAGTGCCCTGGAACACCATGCCAACCTGCTTCCCTGGCAGCAGTTGGCCCTGCGCCGCGGCCTGGTCCTGCGCGTGTTGCCGCTGGACGAGCGCGGGGTGATCGACCTGGAGCAGGCCCGCCATATCATCGGCGAGCGTACCCGCCTGCTGGCGATCAGCCAGTTGTCCAACGTTCTCGGCACCTGGCAACCGGTGGTGGAGTTGATCCAGCTGGCCCGCGAGCGCGGTGCCTGGACCCTGGTCGACGGCGCCCAGGGCAGCGTCCACGGACGCCACGACCTGCCGGGCCTGGGCTGCGACTTCTACGCATTCTCCGGCCACAAGCTCTACGGCCCCGACGGCATCGGCGTGCTCTGGGGTCGCCCACAGGCCCTGGAGCAACTGGCGCACTGGCAGTTCGGCGGCGAGATGGTACGCCACACCGGCTTCCACGAAGCCAGCTTCCATGCCGCTCCGCTCGGCTTCGAGGCGGGCACCCCGGCGGTTTCCGCGGCGATCGGCCTAGGCGCGACCATCGACTGGCTGGCCACCCTGGACGAAGCCGAAGTCGCCGCCCACGAAGGCGCCCTCCACGCCCGCCTGCTCGCCGGCCTGCTGGCGCGCGACGGCGTCAGCCTGCTCGGCGAACCGCAGGCGGCGCTGGCCAGCTTCTGCGTCGACGGCGTGCACGTCGCCGATCTCGCCCACCTGCTCGGCGAACAGGGCATCGCGGTGCGCGCCGGCCACCATTGCGCGATGCCGCTGCTGCAACGCCTCGAGGTACCCGGCGCCCTGCGTGTCTCGCTGGGCTTGTACAACGATGCCGACGACCTGGAGCGCTTCTTCCTGGCCCTCGACCGCTCACTGGAGTTGCTGCGATGAACCCGGTTCTCCCCGAACAGGCCCAGGAGGCACTGGACGCCTTCGGTCACACCGCCAGTTGGGAACAGCGTGCGCGTCTGCTGCTGCAATGGGGCGAGCGCCTGGCGCCGCTCACGGAACACGAACGCCAGGAAGAGCATCGCGTGCACGGTTGCGAAAGCCTGGTCTGGCTGCTCGGCGAGCAGCGCGACGGCCACTGGCGCTTCCGTGCCGACAGCGACGCGCGCCTGATCCGCGGCCTGCTGGCGGTGCTGCTGGCACGGGTCGACGGCATCGAGACCCGCGAACTGGCGCGCCTGGACCTCAACGACTGGTTCACCTGCCTGGGTCTTTCCCGCCAACTGTCGCCCTCGCGCAGCAACGGCCTGAACGCCGTGCTGCAACGCATGCGCGAACTGGCCGGCCAGACCGCCGGCTGAGCCCGCTCAGCGCGCCAGCAGCTCCGGCAGGTGCCGGGCCAGGGCGCGGTAGCGGTCCTCTTCGATCCGATAGGCCCAGTCAGGATGGGCGGCGACCTCGCCCTCGGCGAAGCCCTCGACGCTCTTCGGCAACAACCAGTATTGCTCGCCCTGGCGCCGAATCTCGCCATCCAGGCGCGCGCCGGAAAACGTCCGCAGGCTGAACGCCAGGAGCAATGGCGCCTGCCTGAATCCCACCTGCGCCAGCGGCGCTACATCGGCGAAACGCAGGTCGGCGAACAGCGTCGCCGCGCCGTTGGCCGCTGCCTCATAGGCCAGCTTGCGCCCTGTGGGCAATTGCCGAACCTGCAGGTTCGGCTGCCCGGCGTCGTCGCGATAGAGATCCAGGCGTTCGCCCTTCGGATAGCGCAGTTGCAGTTCGCGCACCCGGGCGAAGGGCAGCGTGGCGATCCGCCGGTCGAGCCACTCCAGTTCGTTGTTCGGCAACGGCAGGCGCTTGTCGATCAGCCAGGCCTGCGAGTCGCCCAATCGTCGTACGAAGCTACCGCCATGCTGCGCATCCTTGCCCACCAGCAGCACCAGAGGCTCGCCGGACTGCCAATGCAGGCTCAGGCGTAGCGCCTGCCCCTCGCCACGCTCCGCCAGGCCAAGCAGCGCGTGGTTCTTCGGGTTGGCGCTCTTCGCCTCGACCTTGCGCGCCTCTGCCAACGCCTCGAGCAGCGCCGACAAGCGTAGCCGGTCGGCCGGATAGTCGGCCTTGGCCGGCAGGACCCACGCGCCCGCACGCCGCTCGACCCGGATATCCGGCGAACCGTCGGCAAACTGCATGTGCAGGCCACTCAGCGTCGCGCTGTCCAGTTCCGGCAGCCAGCGCTCTGCCGCCGGCAAGGCAGGTACCTCGGCTGCGCGCTCGCGCTGCAGCCAGGCGAAGGTTCCGGCCAGCGCCGCCACCAGCGCCAGCAGGACGATCAGCGTATTGCGCCGCATGCGTCAATGCCCTCCCCGGGCCATGCGCCGGCGCCGCCAGAGCCAGCCGAGCAGCACGCCGACCGTGAGCAACGAGGGAACCAGGGCGATATTGACCAGCTTCAGGGTGCGGCCCAGTGCGTCGATATCGGCGTTCAACTGGTACTGCACCTCGCGCAGCTCCTTGCGGATGCGCAGCTTCTCCTGCATGTACTGGCGCACCGTGGCCTGCTGATCGGGCGTCAGTTCGACGGCCTTCTCCGGGTCGGCACCCTGCTGGAGGGCGGCGAGTTGCTGCTCGGTATCGGCGAGGCGCTGCTTGAGCTGCTCCTCCTTCTGCCGGAAGCTCGTCTCGGCCTCGCGCTGCAGGCGCTCGACCACCACGAACGGCCGGCTGAACCGGCCGCGGGAGCGCACGCTGATCAGCGCGTCGGTGCCCGACAGGTTGTCCAGCGCGTTGACCACCAGTGCGCCGTTGTCGGCCCAGGGCTGCGGCACGCGCTGGCCGAAGAAGTCCTGCACCTGGACCCACATGCGATCGCTGAGCAGGTCGGTATCGGCCACGACGATGACATTGATGTTGCGCGCCTCCTTCAGGCCTTCCCGATGCCCCTCAATGCCCTCCGCGAAGGCACTCTTCGCCGGCCCCTGGATACGGGCGGCGAGAGTATGCCGTCGGCCGCTCGGGCGCAGCTCGCGCATCAGATCGCCGGGGTCGCGCAGCAGGCCGAAGCGCGAGGCGTCGAATGGCATCGCCTGGGTCGAGCTTTGCAGCAAAGGGGTGAAGCTGGTGCTCGCTCCGGGGAGCCTTTCGAGGATACCGGGCGTCGCCAGGGTCAGGCTTTCCAGGCCGGCAGTGGCGATGTCGTCCTGGTCCAGCGCCTCGCGCGGCAAGCTGAGCCAGGCCGGATGCCGGGCCGGACGCTGGTCCCGGCCAAGACTGATGGACATCGCATAGGCGCCGTCGCCGAGCACCTTGCCCGGCAGCAGCCGCAGCCCCCAGGCCTCGAACAGCGGCGCGAGGTCGGACGACTTGTCGCCATCCAGCGTAGCGGCGAAATCGCTGCCGCTGTCGGCCTCGCTGAAGGGGTCGACGAACGCCAGCAGCTTGCCCCCGCGCAGGACGAACTGGTCGATGGCGTATAGCGTCTGCTCGGGTAACTGCTTGGGATGCACCAGCAGCAGCACCGAGACCTCCGGCGGGATTTCCGTGGCATCGCTCTTGAGGCTGCGCAGGTCGAATTGCTGGCGGATTTCCTCCATGACCATCCACGGCGAGGTCGGCTGCCGGCTGGCCATGTCGAAGCCGCCATTGAGCGGCAGCGACGACATCAGGCCGACCACCGGCCGCTGCGGCTGGGCCAGGGTCTGCACCAGGCGACTGATGTCGTATTCGAGGAACTCCTCCTGATCGAGCGGGAAGAAGGGTATGACCTGGACTCCGTCCAGGGCGTTGCTGCCGGCCAGGCCGAAGTACAGGTTGTCGCCGCCCTGCTGCAGGGGAATTCCTTGCAGGCCGAACTCGGCGGCCTTGTCCTCGTTCTCGGAGAACGGCTCGGGATCGATCACCTGCAGGCGAATCCTGCCATTCGCCTCGCGCTCGTAGGCGCGCAGCAGTTCCTCGACGCGCCTGGCGTAGTTGCGCAGCGGCACCAGTTCCCGGGCACCGCTATCCGAATAGAAGAAGTACAGGTTGATCGGCTCGTCGAGGCCGGCCAGGATCCGCTTGGTGCCGGGGCTGATGGTGTAGAGCTTCTGCTCGGTCAGGTCGAGCCGCGCGCCGCTGAACAGCAGGCCGGAGACCATGTTGAAGGCCAGGAACGCCAGCGCGATCAGCAACAGCCCGGCGCCAGAGGACAACACGCGTTTCATCGACTCCCCCTCATTCGGCTTTCTTCAGCTCGACCGCCACCGCCGTGGCGGCCAGCCAGGCGACGATCAGGCTGACGAAATACAGCAGGTCGCGCAGGTCGATGACGCCCTTGCTGACGGCATCGAAGCGGGTCAGCAGGCTCAGCGAGGCCACCGCATCGAGCAACCACTGCGGCGCCCACTGGCTGAACGCATCGAGCACCAGCGGAACGCCGCTGAGCATGAACAGGAAGCAGGCGGCCACGGCGAGGATGAAAGCGATCACCTGGTTCTTCGCCAGGGCCGACATGCACGAACCGATGGCCAGGTAGCCGCCGGCCAGCAGCCAACTGCCCAGGTAGCCGGCGAGAATCGCACCGTTGTCCGGCTCGCCCAGGTAGTTCACCGTGAGCACCATGGGGAAGGTCAGCAGCAGCGCGATTCCGGCGAACGCCCAGGCGGCCAGGAACTTGCCGGCCACGGCTTCGAAGCGGGTCAGCGGCAGGGTCATCAGCAGCTCGATCGAGCCGGACTTGCGCTCCTCCGCCCAAAGGCGCATGGCCAGCGCGGGAACCAGGAACAGGTAGAGCCAGGGATGGAAGGCGAAGAAGGAGGCCAGGTCGGCCTGGTTGCGTTCGTAGAAGTTGCCCAGGTAGAAGGTGAACACACCCGCCAGGACCAGGAAGATCACGATGAACACATAGGCCAGCGGCGTGGCGAAATAACTCGCCAGCTCGCGCTTGAAGATCACCGGCAGTTGCTTCATGCCTCCGTCCCCCGGGTCAGGTTGCGGAATACCTCGTCGAGCCGGCCGCGCTCCACGTCCAGTTCGCGGATCCGCCAGCCGCGCTCGGCGACCAGCCCGCTGACCTGGGGGAAGATCACCGCGCCCGGCTGCGCCAGGACGGTCAGGCTGCCTTCGGCGGGGTTCTCCTCGATGCCCGCCACGCCCGGCAGCACCGCCAGCGCCACGGCATCCAGGGGCTCGTCGCTGTAGAGCGTCACCGCCTGGTGGTAGCGCGAGCGGCTGGCCAGCTCCAGCGGCGTGCTGTCCGCCAGCAGCCGCCCGCCGCCGATCACCAGGGCGCGGCTGCACAGCGCCGAGACTTCCTCGAGGATATGGGTGGAGATGATCACGATGCGCTCCTGCGCGAGGCCGCGGATCAGTTCGCGGACCTGGTGCTTCTGGTTCGGATCGAGCCCGTCGGTGGGCTCGTCGAGCACCAGCGCCCGCGGTTCGTGGAGGATCGCCTGGGCCAGGCCGACACGCCGGCGGAAGCCCTTGGAGAGGGTTTCGATGGTCTGCCGGCGCACCTCGTCCAGTTCCAGCAGCCCCAGTGCCCGGGCGACCCGCTCGCGCTTGCCGGCACCACGGTAGCCACGGATCTCGGCGATGAAATCGAGGAAGCCCTGCACGGTCATTTCCGCGTAGCAGGGCGAACCTTCCGGGAGGTAGCCGATCAGCCGCTGCGCCTGCAGCGTGCGGTTGCGGATGTCGAAGCCGAAGATGCTCGCGGTGCCGGCGCTGGGCGCCAGGAAGCCGGTGAGCATCTTCATGGTGGTGGACTTGCCGGCGCCGTTCGGACCGAGGAAGCCCAGTACCTCCCCCGTCTCCACCTGGAAGGACAGGTCGTCCACCGCCACCCGCGAGCCGAAGCGTTTGCCGAGGTTTCTTGTTTCGATCATGGTCCCCTACCTGTTCCGGCGGCCGCCGCCATGTCCGGCCAGGGCCGCGAAAAACGCGCAGGGACTATAGCCGAAGCGCCCCGCCGCCTGGCAATACGGGGCATCGGGAGAACCTTGGCAAAACGTGACAGAACCCGAACGCCTGCCGAAGGTTCTACATTCGCAACCTGTTCGCCGCCGTTCGCCGTAGGACGCGTTGCGTTCTTTTGCGGCCCTCCGGGGATTGCGGCAAACTAGCCGCGCCCGTCACGCCGGGTCCCGATCAACTGCCAGTAGACACCGTATGCCCCGCTACCCTTTCCGCCGCTTTGGTTTTGGCGCCCTGCGCCGCCTGCTGTACCTCTGGGTACGCTCGGAAACCATCAACCAATCGGCCTTCACCCTGAAGATCGACCGCAGCAAGCCGGTGCTCTACGTGCTGCAACAGCCTTCGGTCAGCGATCTCGCGGTAGTGGATACCGAATGCCGCAAGGCCGGGCTGCCGCGTCCGGTGATGCCGGTAGCGGTAGGCGACGCCATCGAGCCGGCGGCGTTCTTCTACCTGACGCCCGAACCCGACTGGCTCGGCCGCCAGGATAAGCGCGGCGCCTCGCCGACCCTGGTGCGCATGCTCGCCGCGGTCGGCCAGAACGGTCTCGACGACGCGCAGATCATTCCGGTCAGCGTGTTCTGGGGACAATCGCCGGACAGCGAATCGAGCCCCTGGAAGCTGCTGTTCGCCGACAACTGGGCGGTCACCGGGCGCCTGCGCAAGCTGGCGCGTATCCTGATCCTCGGACGCAAGACCCGCGTGCAGTTCTCCGCGCCGATCCACCTGCGCGAGCTGGTGGAACAGGGCAAGGGCCACGAACGCACGCTGCGCATGGTCAACCGTATCCTCCGGGTGCACTTCCGCAACCTGAAGACCGCGGTGATCGGTCCCGACCTGTCGCACCGCCGCAACCTGGTCAAAGGCCTGCTGCGCGCGCCGCTGGTACGCCAGGCGATCAGCGAGGAATGCGAGAGCGAACGGATATCCCAGGAAAAGGCCGAAGGCATCGCACTGCGCTACGCCAATGAAATCGCCTCGGACTTCTCCTATCCGGTGATCCGCTTCCTCGAAGTCATCCTCAGTTGGTTCTGGAACAAGCTGTACGAAGGTGTCAAGGTCAACCACATCGAGCGGGTGCAGGACGTGGCCCAGGGCAACGAGATCGTCTACGTGCCCTGCCACCGCAGCCACATCGACTACCTGCTGCTCTCCTACCTGCTGTTCCGCAACGGCCTGACCCCGCCGCACATCGCCGCCGGGATCAACCTGAACATGCCGGTGATCGGCTCGATCCTGCGCCGCGGCGGGGCCTTCTTCATGCGCCGCAGCTTCAAGGGCAACCAGCTCTACACTGCGGTGTTCAACGAGTACCTGCACACCCTGTTCTCCCGCGGCTTCTCCACCGAGTACTTCGTCGAGGGCGGCCGTTCGCGCACCGGGCGCATGCTCCACCCACGCACCGGCATGCTCGCCATCACCCTGCGCAGCTTCCTCCGTGACTCGCGCCGGCCGATCGTCTTCGTGCCGGTCTACATCGGCTACGAGCGCGTGCTGGAAGGCCGCACCTACCTCGGCGAACTGCGCGGCGCGACCAAGAAGAAGGAGTCGATATTCGACCTGTTCAAGGTGGTCGGCGCCCTGAAGCAGCGTTTTGGCCAGGTCTGGGTGAACTTCGGCGAGCCGATCCATCTCGACCAGTTCCTCGACCGCCACCAGCCCGACTGGCAGGACCAGGACCTCGGCCCGGAATACCGCCCCGACTGGCTGCCGCAGACCACCAACCTGCTGGCCAAGGACGTCGCCCGCCACCTCAACGACGCGGCGGCGATCAACCCGGTCAACCTGGTCGCCCTGGCGCTGCTCTCCACCAGCCGCCAGGCCCTCGACGAAAGCGCCCTGGCGCGAATCCTCGACCTCTACCTGGCGTTGCTGCGCAAGGTGCCCTACTCGCCCAGCGCGACCCTGCCGGACGGCGACGGCCAGGCCCTGATCGAATACGTGAAGAGCATGAACCTGCTGGCCGAGCAGAAGGACGCGCTGGGCCGCATCCTCTATCTCGACGAACAGAACGCGGTGCTGGCGACCTACTACCGCAACAACGTCCTCCACGTCTTCGCCCTGCCGGCGCTGATCGCCAGCTTCTTCCAGAGCAACTCGCGGATCAGCCGCGAACAGTTGCTGCGCTTCGCCCGCGCGCTCTATCCCTACCTGCAGGCGGAACTGTTCATCCGCTGGAGCCTGGACGAACTCGACGCGGTGATCGACCAGTGGCTGGCGGCCCTGGTGGAACAGGACCTGCTGCGCCAGGAGAACGACACCTTCATCCGCCCGGCGCCAAGCTCGCGGCAATACGTGCTGCTGATCCTCCTCGCTCGTTCGGTAACCCAGACCCTGCAGCGCTTCTACATGGCCATCGCCCTGCTGCTCAACGCCGGGCAGAACGCCCTGACCGCCGAGGAACTGGAGAACCTCTGCACCGTGATGGCCCAACGCCTGTCGATCCTGCATGGCCTGAACGCCCCGGAGTTCTTCGACAAGAGCCTGTTCCGCCACTTCATCCAGACCCTTCTCGACCTGCGCGTGCTGCGCAAGGACGAGGCCGGCAAGCTGAGCTACCACGAACTGCTCGGCGAACTGGCCGAAGGCGCCGCCAAGCGCGTGCTGCCGGCGGAGATCCGTCTGTCGATCCGCCAGGTGGCGCTGGAGCGCCCCGCCGAGGAAGCCGCCGCCGAAAGCAACGACGCGGCCGCCAACTGAAGCCCGGCGCCCGCCCCGCGAGGGACGGGCGTCGCTCCGCTGAAATATCCTGCGACCTTTCCCTGTTCCGGCCCGGCAACCTATGCTGGTTTCCCGGGTCAGAGGCCCGCTCGTTTTTTTGTTCCGTCTGAAAGGAGGCTCCCATGAAAAAACTGCCATTGCTGCTCGCCGCCAGCATTCTCGCCGGCTGCGGTACCCAGCAATCGACTTCGAACGCCAGCTTCGATGGTGAGGTCTTCTACCGCGAGCGTATCGCCCTGCCGCCCTCGGCGCGCCTGAGCGTGAGCCTGGAAGACGTGTCCCTGGCCGACGCCCCCTCGGTGCAGTTGGCCAGCCAGACCCGCGAGATCACCAGCCAGGTGCCGCTGGCGTTCCACCTGGAGTACGACCCGAAGCAGGTCAAGCCGGGCCACAGCTATGCGGTGAGCGCGCGCATCGAGCTGAACGGCCAGTTGCTGTTCATCAACACCACCCGCCACTCGGTGAAACTCGACGGCAGCGACCCGCAGCCCTATCGCGTGCAGGTCGAATCGGCGCGCTGAAGCACACCGCGGCATGCCGCCGGTGCGAACCGGCGGTTCCCTCCAGTACACTCCACCTCCTATTCGCTACCGGTTGCCGATCCACCTCACGACGAGCGGCCGGATACCCCGTACGTTCCACATCAAGGACGCTGTCATGTTCCGACTCACTGCCCTCTGCGCCGGCCTGCTGCTCTCGGCCAACGCCCTCGCCCTGTCCCTCGCCGACCTGTCGCAGAACGACGCCTCCAGCGGCCTGAAGGACGCCCTGACCCAGGGCGCGCAGATCGCCGTCCGCCAGCTTGGCCAGCCGGGCGGCTTCAACAACAACCCGGACGTGCGCATCGAACTGCCCGGCAAGCTGGGCAAGGCGGCGAAGCTGATGAAGCAGTTCGGCATGGGCGCCCAGGTCGACCAGCTCGAGGCGAGCATGAACCGCGCCGCCGAGGCTGCCGTGCCGCAGGCCCAGGGCCTGCTGGTGGAGGCGGTGAAGAAGATGACCGTGGCCGACGCCAAGGGCATCCTCAAGGGCGGTGACGACGCCGCCACCGAATACCTGGACAAGTCCAGCCGCGAACAGCTGCGCGCGAAGTTCCTGCCGATCGTCAAGCAGGCCACCGACGAGGTCGGCCTGGTCAAGCAGTACAACGCCTTCGCCAGCCAGGCGGCGACCCTTGGGGTGGTCGATGCGAAGAGCGCCAACGTCGAGGGCTATGTCACCGAGCAGGCCCTCGACGGGCTCTTCGAGATGATCGCCAGGCAGGAGAAGAGCATCCGCCAGAACCCGGCGGCTGCCGCCACCGGCCTGGCCAAGAAGGTCTTCGGCGCGGCCAGGTGAGCCGACGGACGGGGCGCGATCGCCCCGTCCCCTTCTCCCGTCAGGCCCGCGCCTCGTCCTTCTTCACGCGGAACCAGGCGGCATAGAGCGCCGGCAGGAACAGCAGGGTGAGCACGGTGGCGACGATCAGCCCGCCCATGATCGCCACCGCCATCGGCCCGAAGAACACGCTGCGCGACAGCGGGATCATCGCCAGCACCGCCGCCAGCGCGGTCAGCACGATGGGCCGGAAACGCCGCACGGTAGCCTCGATGATGGCGTGCCAGCGATCCAGTCCATGGCTGATGTCCTGTTCGATCTGGTCCACCAGGATCACCGAGTTGCGCATGATCATGCCGGCCAGGGCGATGGTCCCGAGCATCGCCACGAAGCCGAACGGCTGGCGGAACAGCAGCAGGAACAGGGTCACGCCGATCAGGCCCAGCGGTGCGGTGAGGAATACCATCGCCATCCGCGAGAAGCTGCGCAACTGCACCATCAGCAGGCTCAACACCACCACGATGAACAGCGGCACGCCGGCGTTCACCGAACTCTGGCCCTTCGCCGCGTCCTCCACCGTGCCGCCCACCTCCAGCAGGTAGCCGTCCGGCAGCTCGGCGCGGATCGGTTCCAGGGTCGGGGCGATCTGCGCGACCAGGGTCGCCGGCAGCGAATCGTCGTAGATATCGGCGCGCACGGTGACCGTCGGCAGGCGGTTGCGGTGCCAGATGATGCCCTCTTCGAAGCCGTATTCGAGCGTAGCGATCTGCGACAGCGCCACGCTCCGGCCATTCTCGGTCGGCACCGCCAGGCTCGGCAGCAACGACAGGTCGCGACGCTCCTGCTCGGTGCCGCGCAGGAGGATCTCGATCAGCTCGTTGTCTTCGCGGAAGAAGCTCACGTGCGAGCCGGTCAGCGCGCTCTGCAGGAACTGCGACAGGCTGGCGGTGCTCACCCCCAGGGCACGGGCGCGCTCCTGGTCGATGCTCAGGTACACCACCTTGCTCGGCTCTTCCCAATCCAGGTGCACATTCACCACGTGCGGGTTCTCGCGCATCTTGTCGGCGACCTTGCGTGCCAGTTCGCGAACCTGCGGGATGTCCTCGCCGGAAACCCGGAACTGCACCGGATAGCCCACCGGCGGCCCGTTTTCCAGGCGACTGATGCGGCTGCGCAGGTGCGGGAAGTCCTCGTTCATCCGCTCGATCAGCCACTTGCGCAGCGCCTCGCGGCTCTCCAGGTCCTTGGCCAGCACCACCACCTGGGCGAAGCTGGCCGCCGGCAATTGCTGGTCCAGCGGCAGGTAGAAGCGGGGCGAGCCGGTGCCGACGTAGGCCACGTAGTTGTCGATGCCGTCATGGCCCTGCAGCATTTTTTCCAGGCGCTGGACTTCCTCGCCGGTAGAGCGCAGTGAGGCGCCCTCCGCCAGCTTGATGTCCAGCAGCAGCTCCAGGCGCGCCGAGGGCGGGAAGAACTGCTGCGGCACCAGGCGGAACAGCAGCAGCGCGCCGACGAAGGCGGCGAGGGTCAGGACGATCACCGTCTTGCGGTAGCGCACGCACCACTCCACCAGACGCCGGAAGCGCTGGTAGAAGGCCGTAGCATAGGGATCGTAGCCATCGGCGCTGCCGCCGTGCTTCTGCGCGTGCAACCTGGCCAGGTCCGGCAGCAGCTTGGCCCCCAGGTAGGGAACGAAGACCACCGCGGCGAACCAGGAGACCACCAGGGCGATGGTCACCACCTGGAACAGCGAGCGGGTGTATTCGCCGGTGCCGGACTGCGCGGTGGCGATCGGCAGGAAGCCGGCGGCGGTGATCAGGGTGCCGGTGAGCATCGGGAAGGCGGTACTGGTCCAGGCGAAGGCGGCCGCCTTGAGACGGTCGTAGCCCTGCTCCATCTTCACCGCCATCATCTCCACCGCGATGATCGCGTCGTCCACCAGCAATCCCAGCGCCAGCACCAGGGCGCCGAGGGAGATCTTGTGCAGGCCGATGCCGAAGTAATGCATGGCGGCGAAGGTCATCGCCAGCACCAGCGGGATCGACAGCGCCACCACCAGGCCGGTGCGCAGGCCGAGGGAGAAGAAGCTCACCAGCAGGACGATCACCAGCGCCTCGGCCAGCACCCGGATGAACTCGCCGACCCCGGTACGTACCGCCGCCGGCTGGTCGGACACCTTGCGCAGTTCCAGTCCGGCCGGCAGCGACTGCTGCAGGCGGGCGAACTCGGTTTCCAGGGCCTTGCCCAGCACCAGGATGTCGCCGCCCGGCTTCATCGCTACCGCCAGGCCGATGGCGTCCTCGCCCATGAAGCGCATGCGCGGCGCCGGCGGATCGTTGAAGCCGCGGCGAACCTCGGCCACGTCGCCGATGCGGAAGGTGCGGTCGCCGACGCGGATGGGGAAGTCGCGGATCTCCTCCACCGAATCGAAACGCCCGGAAACGCGCAACTGCACGCGGTCGCTGGCGGTCTCGAAGAACCCGGAGGAGGCCACCGCGTTCTGTTCCTCCAGCGCCTTCTGTACCGCCGCCAGGGGCAGGCCGAGGGTGGCCAGCTTGGTGTTGGACAGGTCGATCCAGATCTTCTCGTCCTGCAGGCCGATCAGCTCGACCTTGCCGACGTTCCTGATCCGCTGCAATTGCAGTTGCAGGCGGTCGGCATAGTCCTTCATCACCGCGTAGTCGAAGCCCTTGCCGGTGAGCGCATAGATGTTGCCGTAGGTGGTGCCGAACTCGTCGTTGAAGAACGGGCCCTGGATGCTTTGCGGCAAGGTGGCGCGAATGTCGCTGATCTTCTTGCGGATCTGGTACCAGAGTTCGGGGATCTCGCTGGAATGGATGTCCTCGCGGGCCATGAAGGTCACCTGCGAGACGCCGGGGCGGGAGAAGGACACGATGCGATCGTAGTCGCCGGTTTCCATCAGCTTCTTCTCGATACGCTCGGTGACCTGCCGGGCCACCTCTTCGGCGCTGGCGCCCGGCCAGTTGGTCTGCACCACCATGGCCTTGAAGGTGAACGGCGGGTCTTCGCTCTGCCCCAGCTTGCTGTAGGACAGCGCGCCGACCGCGCCAAGCAGGATCATCAGGTACAGGACGATCTGGCGATTCTGCAACGCCCAGGCGGAAAGGTTGAAGGACATGCGACTACTCCTTGGCCGCCAGTTTCACCGTGCGGTTGGCCCGGTCGATCGGACGCACCTGCTGCCCTTCGCGAAGCACCTGGACCCCGGTGGCCACCACCCAGTCGCCAGCCTTCAGGCCTTCGAGCACCGGCACCCGGTCCTCGGCATAGGGACCGGTGCGCACCGCCTGCCGGCGCAGGGTCGAGCTGCCCGGCTCGACCACCCAGACGAACGCCTGGCCGGCCTCTGCGGTCAGCGCCGACAAGGGAACCGATAACGGCACCGCCTCGGCGGCGGCGACGTAGACCCGCGCGCTCTGGCCCAGTTCGGCCGGAGTCGCGCGGTCGTCGAAGGCCACCCGGGCGGCGAAGGTACGCGATTGCGGATCGGCCGCGGGCGAGAGCTCGCGGATATGCCCGGCGAAGCGTCTGTCGCGTTGCGACCAGAGTTCGACCGACACCGGCTGGCCGATGCGGAAACGTTCGAAGCTGTGTTCCGGCAGGCCGATCAGCACCTCGCGTTCGCCGTCGGCGGCCAGGCTGAAGACCGTCTGTCCGGCCGCCACCACCTGGCCCACCTCGACGCGCCGGCTGGCGATCACGCCATCCTGGGGCGAGCGCAGCACGGCGTAGCCGGCCTGGTTGTCGGCGACGTTGAATTCGGCGCGGATCTGCTTCAGCCGCGCCTCGCCGGCGCGGTAGCTGTTCTGGATGTTCTCGAACTGGGAATGGCTGACCAGGTTGCGGTCGAGCAAGGTGCGGTAGCGCCGGTACTCGGCGCGCACGGTCTGCAAGTTGGCCTCGGCGGCACTGACCTGGGCCCGCGCCGCCTCCAGTTGCAGGCGCACGTCCTGGGGATCGAGTTCGGCCAGGGGCTGGTCCTTCTTTACCCGCTCGCCGACTTCCACCAGCCGGCGGATGACCTTGCCGCCGATGCGGAAGGCCAGCTCCGGCTCGTGGCGGGCGCGGATCTCGCCGGGAAAGGCCTGGCTCACCTCCCCCGCCGGCTGGGGCTGGACGACGATCGCCGGACGCGCCGCGGCTGGCGGCGGCGTGCCGTTGCCGCAGGCGGCGAGGAACAGGGAGGAAAACAGGGACAGGGCGACGAGCGGGATATGGCGGTACATGTGACACCTTCCGCAAACTGCGTTCGAGTTCTTATACTGGGCGGTATAGTAAAAATACAGAACCCATCAGTCCAGTATTTCAATTGTATAAGCGCATGTCAGAATCCACCTCCTCCGTCGGTCCCGGCCGGCCCAAGGACCCGGCCAAACGGGAAGCCATTCTCGAGGCGGCCAAGCGCCTGTTCCTCTGCAACGGCTACGACGGCAGCAGCATGGAAGCCATCGCCTCGGAAGCCGGCGTTTCCAAGCTCACCGTCTACAGCCACTTCACCGACAAGGAAACCCTGTTCAGCGAAGCGGTGAAGGCCAAGTGCGCCGAGCAGCTTCCCGCCCTGTACTTCCAGCTGGCCGAAGGCGCGCCACTGGAAAAGGTCCTGCTGAATATCGCCCGCGGCTTCCACCGGCTGATCAACAGCCACGAGGCGATCGCCCTGACCCGCCTGATGGCCGCGCAGGCCGGGCAGAACCCCAAGCTTTCCGAGCTGTTCTTCGAGGCCGGGCCGAAGCAGGTGATCGACGAGATGGAACGCCTCCTCGAGCAGGCCCGCCGCAGCGGCAAGCTGGCGTTCCCGGACGCGCGCCACGCCGCCGAACACTTCTTCATGCTGGTCAAGGGCTGCGCCAATTACCGTCTGTTGATCGGCTGCGCCGAACCGCTGGACGAGGCCGAAGGCGAGCGGCACGTGGAAGAAGTGGTGGCGCTGTTCCTGCGCGCCTTCGCCGCGGGCGGCTGAGGCAGCTCAGGCGCGACGGCGGAAACGCACCCGCGCTCGCTGCGGACGCAGGGAAAACCAGCCGCGCGGCGCCAGGTCGCCGTCGTGCATGATGTCCCAGTGCTCGACCCAGTAGGCCAGCGCCGCCGCCAGATCGATCATCGCCATCGCGGTGCCGGGGCAGGCGCGGTCGCCGAGGCCGAAGGGGAAGTAGGCGCCGCGCGGCCAGCGCGCCGGTTCGAGGAAGCGCTCGGGACGGAACTCCAGCGGCGCCTCGAACCAACGGGGATCGCGCTGGGTGATCCAGCTCGAGACCATGGTCACGTCGCCGCGCTTCAGCCGCTGGCCGAACACCTCGATGTCCGCCGTCACCTGCCGCGGCGCCAGGCCGTAGGCCGGCGGGTACAGGCGCAGGCACTCCTGCAGGACCGCCCTGAGCAGCGCGCAATCGCGCAGGTCGGCGACCGAGCGGATCGCCGTCCAATTCACTCGCGCCAGCTCGGCGCGTAGCCGCGCGAGCAACTCGGGACGCTGGGCCAGCAGCAACAGGCTCCAGGTCAGGGTCACGCCGGTGGACTGGTGGGACGCCATGAGCAGGGTGCAGAGTTCATCGCGCAGGTCCGCCAGCGGCCGCGGCGAGCGCTCCGCCACCTCGCCCACCGCCTCGCGCAACTGGCCCAGCGCCCAGCGCTTGCGCGGGCACAGTTTGCTCGGGAACCAGTGGCCCAGCGGCAGGCCGGTGCTCATTTCCAGCAATGCCACCCGTGACAGCAGGCGCACCGCCTTGGCGATCCGATAGGCCGACGGTTGCAGGTCGACGTCGAACAGCGCGTGACCGCTGAGGGTGACGCTGAACGCAGCCATTTCCAGGTCGAGGTCGTATTCGCGCCCCTCCTCCACCCGCTCGCCCCACTCCGCGGCCAGGCGGCGAACCTCGCTGGCCGGCGGCGGCGCCAGGTGCGGCCGTACTTCTTTGCGCCGGGCCTGGGCGGGGGCGCCCTCGCGCATCATGAAGCTGCGCCCGTTCCACTGTTTCAGCATGCACAGCGCCGGCTGCCAGCGTTGCAGGTCATCGCGGCGATCGACCATCAATTCCTGCACCGCCTGCGGATGGAACAGGCACCAGAGGCGCTGCGGGCCCATGCGGGCAACCGCGAGGTCCGGCTGCGCGACGTGCATCTTCTGCAACCAGGCCAGCGGATCGCGCTGCATCTCCAGCCAGTGGCGGACACCGGCACGCCCGTCGTTGGCCCAGGGCAGGTGCGCCAGGCGCCGGCGAATCGGACAATCGATGGTCTGCTGCATGCTCGCCGCCTCCCTGCGGTGTCGACACTCAGCCCTTGCCCAGGGCCTTCTTCGGATAGATGTCGTAGCGGCTGGACTTGCCTTCCAGGCTATAGCCGGGCTTGGGCCCTTCGATGATCGGCGCCTTGCGCGGGCGCTTCACCACCACCCGGTGGCTGGCCAGGGCCAGGGCCGCCTGCAACAGCGCCGGGGCGTCGAGATCGTCGCCCACCAGCGGCCGGAACAGACGCATTTCCTTCTTCACCAATGCGCTCTTGTCGCGATGGGGAAACATCGGGTCGAGGTAGATCACCTGCGGCGCCTCGCCATCCCAGACGCGCATCAGGTCCGCCGAGTTGCCGCCGAGCAGACGCATCCGCGCGGCGATCGGCGCCACGTCGGGATCGCGCCGGGCGCGCTCCAGGCCATCCTCGAGCAGGGCGGCGATCAGCGGCTGGCGCTCGACCAGGGTCACCTCGCAGCCCAGGCTGGCGAGGACGAACCCATCCCGGCCCAAGCCGGCCGTGGCGTCCAGGACCCGCGGACGGATGCCTGGCTGGACGCCGACCGCCTTGGCGATCATCTGTCCGCTGCCGCCGCCGAACTTGCGCCGGTGGGCGCTGGCGCCCTCGACGAAATCGACCCGCACCGGACCGGGGGAGTCCGCCCCCAGTTGCAAGACCTGCAAGCCCTGCTCGCCGACCTGCACGGCGAACTCCGCCTCGTCGTCCGCCGCCAGCGGCAGGCCGAGCCGCTCCGCCCAGCGCCGCGCAGCCTCGGCGCAACCGGCGGACAGGGCTTGGACATGCAGGCGAGGAGCGGCGGAATCGGTCATGGTCGGGCAATCGTCGGGGAAAGCGCGGATTTTGCCAGAGTTGGCCCGCGCGCGCTCACCGGCAGACCTGCCATAGGCCCATGTCGAGGTGGAAGTGATCCCGGTGGGCGGCGTTGTAGTCGGGCCCCAGCACCGCATTGAAACTGGCGCAGGCGCCGTCCCGCACGCGGCGCAGGAAGCGCCCGTCGGCGCTCTCGCCGGCCCAGTCCGTGGCCAGGCGGATCCGCCTCCCGTCGGCCAGGCGGAAGCCGCTGATGTCCAGGGCATTGGCCGAGGCATGCTGGCTGCGCCGACCGTCCTCGCGGTTGTAGACGTTGCGGCAGGCGAAGCTGCCGACATGCTCGACCCGCGCCAGCGGCTGGCCATAGATGTCCAGGGCTGCCGGTTGCAGCACGTGCCGCTCGAACAACGCATAGCTCACCGCCAGCGGGCAACTGGCGAGAAAGCTGCTGCTCAACTCCAGCGCCGCCCCACGCACGCGCAGGCTGTTGCTCAACGGGCAGGTAGCCGATGGCGGGTCGTCGGCTACCCGCTGGTAGCGCAGTTGCGAGGAGGCCAGGGCGGCGTCGCAGAGGCTCCGGTCGTCGGCCAGCCGCCATAGCTTGTAGCGGGTCAGCAGGTTCGGCGGTTCGCGCACGTCCAGCGGCAGCCAGGGATTCCAGCGCGCCGGCAGATCGAGCCACTGGTAGCGCAGGGCGCCGACGGCCCCCGCCAGCAGCAGTAATGGCAGCAACCAGGCCAGGCGGCGCACGGGTTCAGCGGAACAGGTCGTTGATGCGGTCGAAAGGCATCGCCGCACGGGTCGCTTCCAGGTCGCGCCGCGCCAGCGCCTGCGCCGCCTGATGGAAAGCGCCGAAGGCGACCCGGGCAAGATTCGAGCCCAGGCTCACGCGCTTGACGCCGAGGGCTTCCAGCTCGTCCAGCGACAGCTCCAGGCGCGGCGAACCGACCAGCACGTTGATCGGCTTCGGCGCCACCGCTTCGAGCACCGCGACGATCTGTTCGCGGCGGTTCAAACCGGGCGCGTAGAGCACATCGGCGCCGGCATCGGCGTAGGCGCGCAGACGCCGCAGGGTGTCGTCGAGATCCTCGCGACCATGCAGGAAGTTCTCCGCGCGGGCGCAGAGGGTGAACGGAAATGGCAACGCACGGGCAGCCTCGACCGCGGCAGCGACCCGCTCCAGCGCGGCGGAGAACTCATAGATGGGCTGTCCGGCGCGCCCGCTGGCATCCTCGATGGAACCACCGACCAGACCGGCCTCGGCGGCCAGGCGGATGGTCGTGGCGCAGTCTTGCGGAGCATCGCCGTAGCCGTTTTCCAGGTCGGCGGCGACCGGCAGATCGGTGGCGGCGACGATCGCCCGGGCGTTTTCCAGCGCCTCGGTCCGGCTCACCGCGCCTTCCGCGTCGCGCCGGCCCAGGGAGAACGCCAGGCCTGCGCTGGTGGTGGCAAGGGCATCGAAGCCGAGGCTGGCGAGCATCTTCGCCGAACCGGCATCCCAGGGATTGGGCAGGACCAGCATGCCGGGCCCCTGGTGCAGGTCGCGGAAACGTTCGGCGCGTTGGCGTTGGCTGGTCATGGCGGCGGGCTCCGTGGCGGGGAAAGGACTCCCTAGCCTAGGCGCAGGCCGGCGGAGCGTCGAGCGCCGCGCTCAGAGCAGGCCCAGTTGCTCCACTTCCGGGGCCGGGATCGGCTCGGGTAGCGCCGGCAAGCCTGGCAGGCGCTGGCCCAGCAGCGCATGGAAACGCTGGGCCTGCTGGGCCGCCAGGTGATTGTCGGGGGTATGCAGGAATACGTATGGAGTCAGGCCGGCCTCGATCCAGTCGGCCACCTTGTCGACCCAGGGCAAAAGGAACACCTCGTTGGCCGGCAGGTCGGGACCGCCGATGAAACGCACCTGTGGCGTATCGCTGAAGGCCGCCGGACGGATCGGCAGGCGCGGCTTCTTCGACTGGGCGTGGAGCACCGCCGGATCGTCCGAACGGCAACTGAACAGCGCCCGCGAATCCAGGCAGATGCGCTCCACGCCACGCTCGCGCAGGTGGCGGTTGAGCAGGCGCTCGTCCTCGCCTTTGTCGAAGAACGCCGGGTGGCGTACTTCCACGGCAATCCGTCGCGGACTCAGCTCATCGAGGAAATACAGCAGTTCGCCCAGGCGCTGCGGGGTGAACGCCGCCGACAGTTGCAGCCACAGCGGGCTGACCCTTTCGCCAAGCGGCGCCAGCAGTTCGAGGAAGTCGCCGGCGGCCTCGAGCCGTTCGCGCAGGTCGCCTTCGTGACTGATATCGCGGGGAAACTTGGCACAGAAGCGGAACCCCGCCGGCATCGTCTCGGCCCAGCGCCGCACGGTTTCCGCCGAAGGCCGGGCATAGAAGGTGGTATTGCCCTCGACCGCGTTGAAGATGCCGCCGTAGTGTCCGAGGTAGTCGGCGGAACGCAATTCGCGCGGATAGAAGCTGCCGCGCCAGGCCGCCTCGTTCCAGGATGGACAACCGAGGAAATAAGGAAGGGAAACCACGGGAGCGCAGGGAACCGCTCAGGCGTAGAGGTCGAGGCCGAGGACATCCTCGGCGCCGGCGTCGATGTTGAGGCTGGCGGTGGAGTTGTAGCTGGCCAGGGCCATCGCCGCATGGCTGCTTACCGGGCGCTGGAACGCCAGCAGGTCGCGGGCGCTGACCGGCAGGCTGTCGCCGCCCGCCGAACTGGCCTGGACCTTGCGCGCCTGCGGCGCCTGCTCGAAGCCCTGGCTGCCGGAAACCGGCGCCGGCTGCTCGCGCCGCGCCTCGACCTCGCGCTGCATGTCGCGATACGGCGTGACCGCGGAGCCCGGTCGGGCGCTGCGCTCCAGCGGCAACGAAGAGGAAGAAAGTCCGTCGATACGCATGATCAAAACCCGGGGAAGTCTCCACACTCTAGCCAGCCCCGAAAGGCTTGGCAATTACCGCTGCGCGGCATTTTCAGGGCGCTTTTTTCGGCGTCGCCACGTTGTCGCGCAGGTACACCGGCAGCGCCTGTTCCGCCTCCACGCCTTCGCCGCGCGCCCAGGCGAAGCCGGCCAGGCTGAGCAAGTCCTCGGCATGCGGCAGCAGGCTCGCGTCCAGCGCGGCCGGGCGCTGCGGCATGCGCTCGACGTAGCCCCAGCCGGTGCCGGCGCCGAACCAGTCCGCGGCAGCGGCGTCCCACGGTACGGCGACCCGCTCGGGCGGCAGTACCGCTTCGCTGCCGGCCAGGCGCATCTCGCCCTGTTGCAACTGGTAGCAACCCCAGTAGACCTCGTCCATCCGCGCGTCGATGGCCGCGGCGACCCGCTCCGCACCCTGCTCGCGGTAGGCCCGCTGGGCCAGGATCGCCAGGTCGGAGACCGCCAGTACCGGGCGCTGCAGGGCGAAGGCCAGGCCCTGGACCACGCCGATGGCGATGCGCACGCCGGTGAAGGCGCCCGGACCGCGCCCGAAGGCGATGGCGTCCACCGCGGACAGGGCGACGCCGGCCTCGTCGAGCAGGTCGCGGACCATCGGCAGCAGGCGCTGGGCGTGCAGGCGCGGGATCACCTCGTAGTGACTGAGCGCCCGCCCCTCGTGGAGCAGGGCGACGGAGCAGGCTTCGGTGGAGGTATCCAGGGCCAACAGAGTGGACATCGACGGTTCCGCGTGGTGAAAAAGACGCCGATTGTACCAGCCTTCGCCGCCCCGGAAACGCCGACGGCCCGCAAGCGGGCCGTCGGTGCTACAGCGCTGCGGATCAGCTCAGGGCCGAAAGCACTTTCGCGGTGATCTGCTCGACCGAGCCGACGCCGGCGATGCTGTGGTATTTCGGGGTGCCTTCGGCGGCCGACAGCTTCTGGTAGAAGTCGACCAGCGGCTTGGTCTGCGAATGATAGACCGACAGGCGGTGACGCACGGTCTCTTCCTTGTCGTCCTCGCGCTGGATCAGCTCTTCGCCGGTAACGTCGTCCTTGCCGGCGACCTTCGGCGGGTTGTGCTCGGTGTGGTACACGCGGCCGGAGGCCGGATGCACGCGACGACCGGCGATACGCGACACGATCTCCTCGTCGTCGACGGCGATCTCGACCACGTGGTCGATGGTCACACCGGCGTCCTTCAGCGCTTCGGCCTGCGGGATGGTCCGCGGGAAGCCGTCGAACAGGAAGCCCTTGGCGCAATCGGCCTCGGTGATGCGTTCCTTGATCAGGGCGATGATGATGTCGTCGGATACCAGGCCGCCGCTGTCCATCACGCCTTTCACCTGCTGGCCGAGCGGGCTGCCGGCCTTGACTGCGGCGCGCAGCATGTCGCCAGTGGAGATCTGCGGAATGCCGAACTTCTCGGTGATGAACCGTGCCTGGGTGCCTTTGCCGGCACCGGGTGCCCCGAGCAGAATCACACGCATCGATATGCTCCTTAGAATTGGTAAGCGAAAGTCTGGATCCGCCTCGTGGGGCCAATCTCGTATTTGCAGGAAACGGCACTGTATGGCGCCGAAAAGGCTGTCCAAGATACACAGCGCCCCCCCACCGCACAAGACACCGAAAGTTGCCCCCCGCCTTCCCTCATCCGGTGTTGCGCAGTCCGGCGGCGACCCCCGCGACCGTCACCAGCAGCGCCTGCTCCAGGCCGCCGCAGGCGTCGCCCCGGCAGCGCCGCGAACGGGCCAGAAGCTCAGCCTGGAGCAGGTGCAGCGGGTCTAGATAGCTGTTGCGCACGCTGATCGACTCGCGGGTCTCGCTGGCGTGGGCGAGCAGCAGCGACTGCCCGGTCAGTCCCAGCACCACGCGCACCGCCTGCGACAATAGGTCGCGTAAACGACGCCCCAGCGGACGCAGCTCGAGCGGCACTAGACGTTCGTCGTAGAGCCGCGCGATATCCGCGTCGGCCTTGGCCAGGACCATTTCCAGCATGTCGATGCGGGTGGTGAAGAACGGCCATCGCTCGCGCATCTGCCCGAGCAGCGCGCCCTCGCCACGCTCGATGGCGTTCAGCAAGGCGGTCTCCCAGCCAAGCCATGCCGGCAGCATCAGGCGCGTCTGGGTCCAGGCGAAGATCCAGGGAATCGCCCGCAGGCTCTCCACCCCGCCTTCGCGGCGCTTGGCCGGGCGGCTGCCCAGCGGCAGGCGACCCAGTTCCTGCTCGGGCGTGGCCAGGCGGAAATACTCGACGAACTGCGGATCGTCGCGCACCACCCTGCGGTAGGCCAGCAGCGCGTCCTTCGCCAGGCGGTCCATCTGCGCGCGCCAGGCCGGCTCCGGAGCCGGCGGCGGCATCAGGGTCGCTTCCAGCACCGCGGCGAGGTAGAGATTGAGGTTCTGTTCGGCGATGTCCGGCAGACCGAACTTGAAGCGGATCATCTCGCCCTGTTCGGTGACCCGGAAGCGCCCGGCCACCGAACCCGGCGGCTGCGACAGGATCGCCGCGTGGGCCGGCCCGCCGCCGCGACCGACGGTACCGCCGCGGCCGTGGAAGAGCAGCAACTCGACCTCGTGCTGGCGGCAGATCTCCACCAGTTTCTCCTGCGCCCGGTACTGCGCCCAGGCCGCCGTGAGGGTACCGGCGTCCTTGGCCGAATCGGAGTAGCCGATCATCACTTCCTGCACCCCGGACAGCCGCGAACGGTAGCCCGGCAGCGTCAGCAGGCGCTCCATGCAGGGGCCGGCGTTGTCCAGGTCGTCGAGGGTCTCGAACAGCGGCACCACGCGCATCGGCCAGTCGACGCCGCTTTCCTTTAGCAGCAGTTGCACCGCCAGCACGTCGGACGGCTGGCCGGCCATCGAGATCACGTAGGACCCCAGCGACGCCGGTGGTGCGGCGGCGATCGCCCGGCAGGTGGCGAGCACCTCGGCGGTATCCGCCGAAGGCTGGTAGTGCGCCGGCAGCAGGGGGCGGCGGCTGTTCAGTTCCTCGAGAAGGAATTCCAGGCGGGTCTTCTCGTCCCACTCGTCGTAGCTGCCCAGCTCCAGGTACTCGGTGATCTCGCTCAGCGCGGCGGCATGGCGGGCCGAGTCCTGGCGCACGTCCAGGCGTACCAGGAACAGGCCGAAGGTGGCGGCGCGGCGCAGGCAGTCGAGCAACGCGCCATCGGCGATCACGCCCATGCCGCAGGCGTGCAGCGACTCGTGGCACAGTTGCAGCGGCTCGACCAGGTCGCGGTTGTGCTCCAGGACGCCCTCCGCGGCCGGCACCTCGCCGGCCAGGGCCTGGTGGGTCCAGTTGCGGGTCACGCGCAGGCGCTCGCGCAATTGCTTGAGCAGGGCGCGATAGGGCTCGGCGCTATCGCCGACCCGCGCCAGCAGCTGCGGCGAGGCCTGCTGCATGGACAGCTCGGCGGCCAGTCGGTCGATATCGCGCAGGTACAGGTCGGCGGCCATCCAGCGCGCCAGCAGCAGGACCTCGCGGGTCACGCTGGCGGTGACGTTGGGATTGCCGTCGCGGTCGCCCCCCATCCAGGACGCGAAGCGCAGCGGCGCGGCGGTCAACGGCAGGCGTTCGCCGGTGCTGCGCAGGAGTACCTCGTCGACGTGCCGAAGGACGTTCGGCAAGGCCTGCCAGAGAGAATGTTCGATCACCGCGAAGCCCCATTTCGCCTCGTCCACCGGGGTCGGCCGGACCTTGCGGATCTCGTCGGTATGCCAGGCCTCGGCCACCAGCCGCTGCAGGCGCTGCTGGATGCGACTGCGCTCCTCCGGCAGCAGGTCGGCATGGTCCTTGGCCGCCAGCTGCGCGGTGATCGCATCGTATTTCTGGATCAGCGTGCGCCGCGCCACCTCGGTGGGATGGGCGGTCAGCACCAGTTCGATCTCCAGCCCGGCGAGCTGGCGAGCCAGTTGCCCGGGGGCATGCCCGGCGTCCTTGAGACGCCCCAGCAGCTCTTCCAGCACCAGGTTCTCGAAGGGTTCCGGCTCGTTCGGCCGGCGCCGGCGGATACGGTGGTATTGCTCGGCGATATTGGCCAGGTTGAGGAACTGGTTGAAGGCCCGCGCCACCGGCAGCAGTTCGTCTTCCTCGAGCCCGTCGAGGGTGGCGGTGAGCTGCTGGGCGCCCTCCGCGGAACCGCGGCGGGCAGCCTTGGCGCCCTTGCGGATCAGCTCGATCTTGTCGAGGAACCGCGGGCCGTACTGCTCGCGGATGGTGTCGCCGAGCAATTCGCCCAGTTGGTGGACGTCCTCGCGCAGGCGCGCATCGATTTCCGGCATGACCTGTCTCCACTGCGGGTGGGAAACCAGCTTGGCTCAGGCGCCCCCGCGCTTACAAGCCCGCAGGGTGCCAGTACGGCGCCGCCGGGCCGGAAGCGAGGCTGCCGGCGCCGATCGGGTCTAGTCTGAAGGAAGTGCCCGCACCGAGGCACGGCCCCACGAGGGCCCCCCAGCACGCCCGCCACGACCGGGCTGAAGAGGTCAGCATGAAGATCCGTGAGCTTGTCCGCCATTGGGAACACACCGCCAAGGGCCGCATGGCCCGCAACCACTACAGCATCCCGCTGGACGTCGAAAGCGCCGCGCGCCTCGCCGCGCTGCACGAGATGTATCCGCGGCGCAGCGTCGAGGAACTACTGGGCGAGCTGGTCGGCGCCGCCCTGGAAGAACTGGAGGCGAGCTTTCCCTACGTGAAGGGGAGTCAGGTGGTGGCCACCGACGAACAGGGCGATCCGCTGTATGAGGATGTCGGCCCTACCCCACGCTTCCTGTCGCTCTCGCGCAAGTACCTGCACGAACTGGTCGCGCAACAGGACACCTCCAGTCACTGAGCGCGGCTTCAGCCATGCCGGCGGTGCACGCCGGGGACGTGCATGTGCCCGGCCTCGGCGCATTCCTCGGCGATTGGCGACAGCGGCGCGGGCTGCTCCAGTTCGCGGAGGATGCCGCAGGCCTGGCTGTTGCCGGCGACCGTACAGCGTGAGCCGAGATCCCGCAGTTGCTCGCGCAATGCCTGGAGTTCGGCGATGCGCACCTCGACGTGATGCAGGTGCTCGTCGATCAACCGGTTGGCGGTGCCGCAATCCGCCTCGGGACGGTCGCGCAACGCCAGCAGGGTACGGATTTCCTCCTGGGTCATGTCCAGCGAGCGGCAGTGACGGATGAACGACAGGCGCTCGACATGCGCCAGGGTGTATTGCCGATAGTTGCCTTCGCTACGCGCGGGCTCGGGCAACAGGCCTTCGCGCTCGTAGTAGCGGATGGTCTCTACCGGGCAACCGGTTCTCTTCGCCAGCTCACCGATCTTCATGCCAACCCTCCTCCAATCGCCGACGCGGCTACCCGAATTGGCAGTACCGCTTGACTCTGTAGTTGCTACAGGGTGTGCAATCGCACCCAACACGTCAAACGGGAATTGTTTCCATGAGCCACGAACACGCCGACACTTGCTGTCACGGTCACGGACATGATCATGGGCACCGCCACGCGCCTCGCCCGGCGGTGGCCGCCATCGGAACCCTGGCCGGCAACGCCGAGTTGCGCTGGAGCGACCTGCGCATCGAAGCGATGGACTGCCCGACCGAGGAGCGCCTGATCCGCGACGCCCTCGGTCGCCAGCCGGCAGTGGAGTCGCTGGAATTCAACCTGATGCAGCGCCTGCTGCGCGTCCAGCATCGCTTCGACAGCGTCGAGCCGCTGCAGAAGCTGATCGCCGGCCTCGGCATGCAAGCGGTGCCGCTGGATGCCGGCGAAAATACCGACGGCCCCTCGCAAGCGCCGGCGAAACCCTGGTGGCCGCTGGCCCTGGCCGGCGCGATGGCGCTGGCCTCGGAGATCGTCGAATGGTTCGGCCTGGCGCCGGACTGGGTGGTCGCCGGCCTCGCCCTGCTGGCCATCCTCGGCGCCGGCCTGCCGACCTACCGCAAGGGCTGGATCGCACTGAAGAACCGCAACCTGAACATCAACGCCCTGATGAGCATCGCCGTGACCGGCGCCGTGCTCATCGGCCAGTGGCCGGAAGCGGCGATGGTCAGCGTGCTGTTCGCCATCGCCGAGTTGATCGAGGCGAAGTCCCTGGATCGCGCGCGCAACGCCATCCGCGGCCTGCTGCAACTGGCTCCGGAACAGGCCACCGTGCTGGTCGGCGGCGAATGGAAGGAGCTGCCGGCCAAGCAAGTGGAACTGGAAGCCACCGTGCGCGTGAAGCCCGGCGAACGCATCGCCCTCGACGGCGAGGTGACCAGCGGCCGCTCCAGCGTCAACCAGGCGCCGATCACCGGCGAAAGCCTGCCAGTGGAGAAGGAGGTCGGCGAGCCGGTGTTCGCCGGCAGCATCAACGGCGAGGGCGCGCTGGAGTACCGCGTCACCCGCCGCGCCGACGACAGCACCCTGGCCCGGATCATCCACGCCGTGGAGGAAGCCCAGGGTTCCCGCGCACCGACCCAGCGTTTCGTCGACAGTTTCGCCCGCGTCTACACCCCGGTGGTATTCCTCATCGCCCTCGCCACCGCGGTGCTGCCGCCGCTGCTGTTCGGCGGCGCCTGGCTGGACTGGATCTACCGCGCCCTGGTGCTGCTGGTGATCGCCTGTCCCTGCGCGCTGGTGATCTCCACCCCGGTGACCATCGTCAGCGGCCTTTCCGCCGCGGCGCGCCTGGGCATCCTGATCAAGGGCGGGGTGTTCCTCGAACTCGGGCGCAAGCTGTCCTGGGTCGCCCTCGACAAGACCGGCACCATCACCCATGGCAAACCGCAACAGACCGACTACCTGCCGATCGCGGAGGCTGACGGGACGGATGCGCGCCTGCTCGCCGCCAGCCTGGCCGCGCGTTCCGACCACCCGGTATCGCGCGCCGTGGCCAACGCAGCGGAAGAGGACGGCCTTGCCCTGGGCGTGGTCGAGGACCTCGCTGCCTTGCCGGGACGAGGCGTCAGCGGACGCATCGACGGCGTCCTCTACCACCTCGGCAACCATCGCCTGGTGGAGGAACTGGGCCTCTGCTCGCCGGCCCTGGAAGAGCGCCTGGACGCCCTGGAGCGCCAGGGCAAGACGGTCATCGCGCTGTGTGATCCGCAGCGCGTGCGGGCCCTCTTCGCCGTCGCCGACGGGGTCAAGGACAGCAGCCGCGAGGCGATCCGCGAGCTGCACGCGCTGGACGTGAAGACCCTGATGCTCACCGGCGACAACCCGCACACCGCAGCCGCCATCGCTGCCCAGGTAGGCATCGACGCAGCTCGCGGCAACCTCCTGCCGGAGGACAAGCTGCGTGAAGTGGAAGCGCGCCAGGCCGACGGCTCGCGGGTCGGCATGGTCGGCGACGGGATCAACGACGCGCCGGCCCTGGCCCGCGCCGACATCGGCTTCGCCATGGGCGCGGCGGGCACCGACACGGCCATCGAGACCGCCGGCGTCGCGCTGATGGACGACGACCTGCGCAAGTTGCCGCAATTCGTCCGGCTGTCGCGCACCACCCACGCGATCCTGGTCCAGAACATCACCCTGGCCCTGGGCATCAAGGCGGTGTTCCTCGCCCTTACCCTGGCAGGCGAAGGCACCCTATGGATGGCGGTATTCGCCGACATGGGCGCCAGCCTGCTGGTGGTGTTCAACGGTCTGCGACTGTTGCGCAAGCGTTTCTAAAAGGCCCCACTGGCCTCCTCCAGCCCCACTCAGGTGGGGCTTTTTTCTGCCCGAGTGTTCCGTCCTGGAGCGCTGCGGCAGTTGTGCGTTTCGTGGACTAGAGCCCTGTAGGACGGGCTTTAGTGAGCAGAGGTGGCGTTCTGCGACCACGCCGGAAGCCGACTGTTCAGTCAGAAAATTTCAGATTTTTTTTTGAACCCCTGAACCAGCGGGGGAGTCACTAAAAGTACATGGCCAATCGCCAAGCCCCTGAAACAGAGGCCTGGCAGAGGCTTGCTCAGTGAGCAGGAAGAAAAGACCGGAGGGCCGGAAACGCGCCCACGGTAATGGCCAGAGATGAAAGCCAAGGAATCAGCATCCCTGTCAGAGGAAATTTCCCATGGAGCAAAAAGCGATGAGCAAGCAACACACCGGTTCCCTGCGTGGCCTCAAGCTGGCCCTGCTGGCCGTAGGCAGCAGCCTGGTCCTGGCCGGCTGCGCCGGCAACCCGCCGACCGAGCAGTTCGCCGTGACCGAATCCGCGGTGAATAACGCGGTGAGCGCCGGCGGCCCGGAATATGCCCCGGTCGAGATGAAGTCCGCTCAGGACAAGCTGAGCCAGGCGCGCATCGCCATGAACGACAAGGAATACGACCAGGCCAAGCGCCTGGCGCAGCAGGCCGAGTGGGACGCCCGGGTCGCCGAGCGCAAGACCCAGGCCGCCAAGGCGCAGAAAGCCGTGAAGGATGCCCAGCAGGGCGTCATGGAACTGCGTGAGGAAGGCATGCGCGATACGCAGCACTAAGCCGGATTCCGCCCTTCTTTCGTCGATTCGTGATTAAGGATGACCCCTATGCGTAAGTACATTGCCCTCCCCGCCGTATCCCTGCTGGCCCTGGCGCTGGCCGCCTGCTCCACGCCGCCGAACGCCAACCTGGAACAGGCCCGCAGCAACTTCTCCGCGCTGCAGTCGCAGCCCGACGCGACCAAGGTCGCGGCCCTGGAAACCAAGGACGCCGGCGACTGGCTGGCCAAGGCCGACAAGGCCTACCAGGATGGCGAAGACCAGCGCGACGTGGACCAACTGGCCTACCTGACCAACCAGCGCATCGAACTGGCCAAGCAGACCATCGTCCTGCGCAATGCCGAGGCGCAGTTGCAGAACGCCTCCGCCCAGCGCGCCCAGGCCCGCCTCGACGCGCGCACCGCGCAACTGGACAAGCTGCGTAGCCAACTGAATGCCAAGCAGACCTCGCGCGGCACCATGGTGACCTTCGGCGACGTTCTGTTCGATCTCGACAAGTCCGACCTGAAGCCCGGCGCCATGCGCAACATCCAGCAACTGGCCGAGTTCCTCCAGCAGAACCCGGAGCGCCAGGTGATCGTAGAGGGCTACACCGATAGCACCGGTTCCGCCAACTACAACCAGCGCCTGTCCGAGCGTCGTGCCGACTCGGTGCGCATGGCCCTGCTCAGCCGCGGCATCAGCCCGGAACGCGTAGCCACCCGTGGCTACGGCAAGGAATATCCGGTGGCCAGCAACGGCACCAGCTCCGGCCGTGCCATGAACCGTCGGGTGGAAGTCACCATTTCCAACGACGCCAAGCCGGTCGCGCCACGCTCCTCCGTCAGCGGCTGATAAGCCCTACGGAAGCCCAAAAGCCCCGCCATCCGGCGGGGCTTTTTCATGGGCGGGGCTTGAGCTTTCCAGGTATCAGCGGGCCACAGGCCGCTCGCCGAGCAAGCGCTGGTAGCGCTCGGCCATCGAGCTATCGAAGGCAACCAGGACGATTTCCTCCAGGCTGCTGTGCGCCGGGCGTTGCCGGCAGACCTCTTCGACGGCAATGGCCGCGGCCTGCTCCAAGGGATAGCCGTAGATGCCGCAGCTGATGGCGGGGAACGCGACGCTGGCCGCCCCGGCCTGCTCGGCCAGCGCCAGGCTGCGCCGGTAGCAGCTGGCCAGCAGCTCCGCTTCGCCGTTGTCGCCGCCGCGCCAGACCGGGCCGACGGTGTGGATCACGTGGGCCGCCGACAGACGGAACCCACGGGTGATCTTCGCCTCGCCGGTCTTGCAACCGTGCAGCAGGCGGCAGGCCGCCACCAGTTCGGCACCGGCGGCGCGGTGGATGGCGCCGTCGACACCGCCCCCACCGAGCAGCGAGGAGTTCGCCGCGTTGACGATGGCATCCACCGCAAGACGGGTGATGTCTCCCTGCCAGACGCGGACCTCGGTCATTTCACTTCCTGCGGGACTTCCTGTCCGGCGCAGCGCACGGCGTGCTTCCTGTTGTCCACCAGCACGCCGGAAAGGCCCTTCTGCTCGGTGTCGAACAGCACCAGGACGCCATCGATGCACTGCGCGACCTGCTTGGCCGGCTCCAGGGACAGCTTCACATCTTCGCCGGGCAGGCTCTTCAGCATGGTGAAGTCGGCCAGCAACAGGGCGTCCTGCGGCTTGGCGAAATGCAGGTAGCCGTAGTACCAGAGCACGCCGACGGTGACGAAGATGGTACCGATGCCGGTCAGGATGCAGGGGAGTACGTTACGGTCGCTCATGGATTGCCTTCGGGTTTCGCGGATTCGCGGTTCGGGATTTCGGCCAGCCGGCGCAGGCCGGTGAAGCCATGGGGATCGTCGAGGAAGCGCAGCATCACTTCCTGCCAGGTCGCTTCGGCGAAGGTCTGCACGTGGCCGCCTCGGGTCAGTTGCAGGACCTTCGGCGGCCGCGCCTGGCGGTACAGGGCGATGCCGTTCTCGAGGGGCACAATGGTATCGTCGATGCTGTGAAAGAACAGCATGGGTGCGCCAGAAAGCCGCGCCACCGAATGGATGGCGCTGTCGTCGTCGGGCACCAGCCAGGACAGCGGCACCTGCAGTGGCCAGGTCAGCCAGGAACCGTCCAGCATGTGCCGGGCGATGCCGCGGTAGCTCGCCGGTACCCCGTCGAACACCAGCGCCTTGAACTGGCCCTGGCGCTGCGGATGCTCGGCCAGGTAGTGGATCGCCAGCGCGCCGCCGAGACTCTGCCCCAGCAGCACGCGCTCGGTGCCCTTCACCTCCGGCGCCTGGTCGAGCCAGGCGAACGCCGCGTCGATGTCGCGGTAGACCTCCGGCAGTCCCGGCTGGCCCTCCGACTGGCCGTAGCCGCGATAGTCGAGCATCAGCACCTGGTAGCCCTCGGCGGGCAGCCACCACGTGCCGCCGAGGTGCCAGGACAGGTTGCCGCCGTTGCCGTGCAGGTAGAGCACGGTGCCTTTCACCGGCACGCCTTTCTTCGCCGGCAGCCACCAGGCGCGCAGGCGCACGCCGTCGGCGGTGGTCAGGGTGACGTCGCGGTACTCCAGCCCGGCGCGCGCCGGAGTGATCTGCACCACCGGCTCGGGATAGAACAGCAGCGAACTGCAGCCACCGAGGAACAGCGCGCCGAGTACCAGCAGCGGGATCAGCAGGCGCTTCATCCGTTGTTGGTCCTTACCTCTTCGCGGGCGCGAAAGGTGGCGTCGTAGATGCGCCCAGCCAGGCGCGAGAACGGCAGGCTCTGCAGCCAGACGGTGCCGCTGCCCTTGAGGGTGGTCAGCAGCAATCCTTCGCCGCCGAACAGCATGCTCTTCAGGCCGCCGGCCAGTTGCACGTCGTAGTCGATGCCGTCGGTGAAGGCCACCAGGCAACCGGTGTCGACCCGCAGCGTCTCGCCATTCAACTGGCGGCGGATCAGCGTGCCGCCGGCGTGGACGAAGACCAGGCCATCGCCCTCGAGCTTCTGCAGGATGAAGCCCTCGCCGCCGAAGAAACCGGCGCCCAGGCGCTTGGTGAAGGCGATGCCGACCCGGGTGCCATAGGCTGCGCAGAGGAACGAGTCCTTCTGGCAGAACAGGCGCCCGCCGACATCGTCCAGGTCCACCGCCACCACGCTGCCCGGATAGGGCGCGGCAAAGGCCACGTGCTGCTTGCCCTGGCCTTCGTTGGTGAAGTGGGTCATGAACACCGACTCGCCACCGAGCTTGCGCTTGCCGGCGCTCCACAGCTTGCCCAGCAGGCTGCCGTCGGAGCCGTCGCCCATCCGCGCGGTGAAGCGGATGTCGCCGGTCATGTAGTTCATCGCCCCGGCCTCGGCGATCACGGTTTCCCCGGGGTCGAGTTCGATCTCCACGGTCTGCATGGATTCGCCGAGGATGCGGTAGTCGAGTTCGTGGCTGGCCATCGCCGTTCTCCTTGCTTGCCGGCCGACCGCCCGCGCGCACCGGGAAAGACCGGCACGGCGGGGAACGGTCAGAGGATGTTCGCGTAGTCCGCTTCGATGCGGTCCAGGCTGAGGTGGTTGAGGAAGTTCGAGAAGCACATCCAGGCCGACAGCGCGTTGAGGTCGCGGAACTGCGGCGGCAGGTACTTCGGCGGCGCCACCAGGCCCTCGTCCACCAGTTGGCGCAGGGTGCGCATGTCTTCCAGGGTGGTCTTGCCGCAGAACAGCAGGGGGATCTGTTCGAGCTTGCCCTTGCGCACGGCGAGCTGGATGTAGTTGTAGATGAGGATGAAGCCCTTCAGGTAGGACAGGTCCTTGGTGAACGGCAGGCCATCCGGGGTCGAGCCGCGGAAGACCCGGCTGGCGTTCTGGTAGCTGTCCTCCAGGCTGTAGCCCTGCTCGCGGTAGAAGTGGAACACGTCGAGGAAATCGGCGCCCTCCTCGGCCATGTGGATCGCCCGGGTGCGATTGGTCAGCTTGCGCAGGCGGGTCGGGTAGGAGGCGAAGGCGATCACCTCCATCAGGATCGCCAGGCCTTCCTGGGTCACGGTGGAGGACGGCGGTCCCTTGGCGAGGAAGGTGCAGATCGGCTGGCTCAGGCCGTTCAGGGTGGTGCCGACGTGCACCAGGCCCTCGTGGACCTCCAGCGCGCGCACGTCGCGCTCGTTGAACAGGGCGTCGGCGCGTACCTTGATGTAGTCGGCGCCGGCCGCCGCGTCGGCGACGATGCCGTCGGACTCGAACACGCGGATGGTGCCCTCCTCCTCGCCGAACACGGTGTTCAGCCGCGCCTGGAGGATCGGTACGACCTCCTTGGCGGTCAGGGTCTTGGGTTCATCCTTGAGATCGCCGCGGTCGGCGATGTTGTTCAGGTAGTCGGAGAGCATCAGGCCGAGGTCGGCCAGGGTCGGATCGCCGGCATGGAAGGCGTCCGAGGCCGAGCCGTAGAGTTCCTGGGAGATCAGCCCGAGGTCCGGGGTGCCGCGCGCCTCGAGCATGCGAATGACCATCCGGTATTCCTTGCACATCCGCCGCATGATCTGCCCGACCGGGTTGAACTGGCCCAACTGGCGGGTGATGTCGCGCTCGATGTTCTGGAATTCCTGCTTCTTGGCGCTGGCGTCGAAGGCCAGCGGGCGGCTGTCGTAGTAGCCGCGGTCGACCTTCGGCGCATGCTTGCCGCGGCCCTTGAGGAAGTCCTGGCGGATCCCGTCGTCCCATTTGATCGCATCCAGCACGCGGATCGGCGTCTGCGCCTCGACGATGCGATCGGACAGGGAGCGGATGATCTTCTGGTAGTCGTTCTGCGCCTTGCGCTGGCTCATCGGCAATCTCATTGGGTGACCCGCTGGAAGCGGGCGGCCTCGACGAACACGTCGGAATTGGCGGGATCGTTCAGGTAGGCGAAGACCTTCGCCAACGGGCTGCGCACCAGCGCGCCCTTGCCCTGATCGCTGTCGACGGTCTCGCCGTCGAGCTGGCCGGCGCCGAGGTCCTCGACGATGCGCTCGACGTCGAGGTTGTAGATCACCAGCTCGTCACCGTCGGTGATCTCGAAGCCGGCGATGATGAAGTTGCCGCCCAGGCTCTTCGGCAGGCCGGCCGACAGGTACCAGCGCTTGCCCTGGTGGGAGACGGTGAAGCCGTAGTCTTCCAGGCTCTCGGTATTGTCCTTGCTGTCCACGTAGCTGAGCGCACGGTAGACATTGCTGCCGGAACGGGTGATCTCCAGGAATTGTTCTTCCTTCCACTCGTTCTCGCGGCTCCAGGTCCCGAGCAGATGGCTCGGCGCCGCCTCGCGCGGCGGTATCGGCTCCTTGAAGGTGACCAGGCAACCGCCCAACAGCAGGAAACTCAGGACCACCAGGCAACGCCAGGCTTTCATCACACGCTCCTTAGGAACCCTCCGCAACCTGCGACCGGCTGGCCGAGGGAAGGTTCGGGTATGAAAAACCCCGCCATGGCGGGGTTGACGCTCAGGTCACAGGCCCATGACCAGATTCAGGTACCGTCTGAGTATGGCGCGCATTTCGTCCACGGCCAGTTGCTCGACCCCGTCCACGAGGCCCTGATATTCCATCTGCAGAATAATCGACGTCAACACCTTGGCGTCCTGCTCGGGCTGCCCGGAACCGAGCACCTGGAAGAAATGCACGGCGCCGAGGGAGAGAATCCGCTGGTGGGCATCGGCCAGTTCGCGCAGGCGCGGGTTGAGCAACGCCTCCTGGCGGAAGGCCTGCTCGGCCAGCAGGTGCTCGCGGCGCTCGGTGAGCTGGACCTGGACATACTGCACGGCAAGCTCGACGATCCGTTCCACCAGCGAGCCACGGGCGCCGGGGTCGTCGGCCAGCACCGCGGCCATCTCCTGGAGGTCGCCCTCCACGCTGCTCCAGAACGCCGACAGCGCCTCTGCGTTGCGCTCGACGAAGAGGGCGAAGGTGTCGGTGATGAGATCGTCGATGTCCTTGAAGTAGTAGGTGGTGGCCGACAACGGCACCTGGGCCTCGGCGGCCACCGCGCGGTGGCGCACGGCCCGTACGCCGTCGCGGACGATCAGGCGCATGGCGGCATCGAGAATCGCCTGGCGCCGCTGCTCGCTGCCCTGGCGGCTGGCCTTGCGGCCCTGGTAACGAACGCTTTCGGCTACCGCGCTGGCGGCCTGCGCGGCGCTGTCTCTGGGAGCTACTCGGGACACGGTGTTTCCTCCGCTCGCGGACGATGGGGCATTGTTCGGACTTTTTCGCGTGGAATCAATCGGCCGCTATCGGGGAAGCTCCGATCCCACCCGCACCTTCCGTGGTCAGCCGGCGGATCGGCGGCTATCGGCCCCTGGCCCGGCGGCCGGGACACCGCGCGGCCATGAAAAAACCGCCCGAAGGCGGCTTTTCCATGGACTGTTGCGGCGCTCAGGCCTGCGGGCGCATGTGCGGGAACAGGATCACGTCGCGGATCGACGGCGAGTTGGTCAGCAGCATCACCAGGCGGTCGATGCCGATGCCTTCGCCGGCGGTCGGCGGCATGCCGTATTCCAGGGCATTGATGAAGTCGGCGTCGTAGTGCATCGCCTCGTCGTCGCCGGCGTCCTTCTCCTTGACCTGCAACATGAAGCGCTCGGCCTGGTCCTCGGCGTCGTTCAGCTCGGAATAGGCATTGGCGATCTCGCGGCCGCCGATGAACAGCTCGAAGCGGTCGGTGACGCTCGGGTCTTCGTCGTTGCGGCGGGCCAGCGGCGAAACCTCGAAGGGGTAGCGGGTGATGAAGTGCGGCTGCTCCAGCTTGTGCTCCACCAGTTCCTCGAAAATCATCACCTGCAGCTTGCCCAGGCCTTCGTGGCCGAGGACCTTGGCGCCGGCCTTCTTGGCGATGGCCCGCGCCTTCTCGACGTCGTTGAGGTCGGCGGCGGTGATCTCCGGGTTGTACTTGAGGATCGAATCGAACACCGACAGGCGCACGAACGGCTCGCCGAAGTGGAAGACCTTGTCGCCGTAGGGCACGTCGGTGGTACCGAGTACCGCCTGGGCCAGTTCGCGGAACAGTTCCTCGGTCAGGTCCATGTTGTCTTCGTAGTCGGCGTAGGCCTGGTAGAACTCGAGCATGGTGAACTCGGGGTTGTGCCGGGTCGAGACGCCTTCGTTACGGAAGTTGCGGTTGATCTCGAAGACCTTCTCGAAACCGCCGACCACCAGGCGCTTGAGGTACAGCTCCGGGGCGATGCGCAGGAACATGGCCATGTCCAGCGCGTTGTGATGGGTCTCGAACGGCTTGGCCGCGGCGCCGCCGGGGATGGTCTGCAGCATCGGGGTCTCCACTTCGAGGAAACCGCGCTCGCTGAGGAAACGGCGGATGTGGGCGATGACCTGGGAGCGCACGCGGAAGGTGTGGCGGGTTTCCTCGTTGACCATCAGGTCGACGTAGCGCTGGCGGTAGCGCTGCTCGGTGTCGGTCAGGCCATGGTGCTTGTCCGGCAGCGGACGCAGCGACTTGGTCAGCAGGCGCACGCTGGTCATGTCGACGTACAGGTCGCCCTTGCCCGAGCGGGCCAGCACGCCTTCGGCGCCGATGATGTCGCCCAGGTCCCAGGTCTTGATCTCGGCCAGGGTTTCTTCCGGCAGGGTCTTGCGGTTGACGTAGACCTGCAGGCGCTCGCTGCTGTCCTGGAGGACGATGAAGGAACCGCGGTTGAGCATGATCCGACCGGCCACCTTGACCGGGATCGCTGCGGCTTCCAGCTCTTCCTTGGTCTTGTCGGCGTACTGTTTCTGCAGGTCCGCGAAGTAGGCGTCGCGGCGGAAGTCGTTGGGGAAGGCGATGGCCCGGGCTTCGCGCACGGCGGCAAGTTTTTCCTTGCGCTGGGCGATCAGCTTGTTTTCTTCCTGTTGCAGTTCGTGCTGGTCGAGTTGTTGGTCGCTCATGGTCTTGGTGGTTCCTGGTTAGGCTCTCTTGCCTGTGGAAACGGATTGCGCAACAGGGGCGAAAAGCGTAGCGAACGCCGGCCAGGCAAGGCGGGAAATGGCGAGGACGCGGCGTTCACGATCGTAAACGAGCAGTCCGAACCATTTTCCAACGCGGCCTGGCCAGGCGCAGCAGCTTTACAGCCCCTGTTTGAGGCTGGCTTCGAGGTATTCGTCTAGATCGCCGTCGAGCACCTTGTCGCAGTCGCTGCGCTCGATACCGGTACGCAGGTCCTTGATCCGCGACTGGTCGAGCACGTAGGAGCGGATCTGGTGGCCCCAGCCGATGTCGGACTTGGAGTCCTCCAGGGCCTGGGACGCAGCGGTACGCTTCTGCATTTCCAGCTCGTACAACTTGGCCCGCAGCATCTTCATCGCGGTGTCCTTGTTGGCGTGCTGGGAGCGTTCGTTCTGGCACGCCACCACGGTATTGGTCGGCACGTGGGTGATCCGCACCGCCGAATCGGTGGTGTTCACGTGCTGACCGCCCGCGCCGGAGGAGCGGTAGGTATCGATGCGCAGGTCGGCCGGGTTGATCTCGATCTCGATGTTGTCGTCGATTTCCGGCGATACGAACACCGCGGTGAACGAGGTGTGGCGACGGTTGCCGGAGTCGAACGGACTCTTGCGCACCAGGCGGTGCACGCCGATCTCGGTGCGCAGCCAGCCGAAGGCGTACTCGCCCTTGATGTGCACGGTGGCGCCCTTGATGCCGGCGACCTCGCCCTCGGACAGCTCGATGATAGTGGCGTCGAAGCCGTGCTTGTCGGCCCAGCGCAGGTACATGCGCAGCAGCATGTTGGCCCAGTCCTGGGCCTCGGTGCCACCGGAGCCGGCCTGGATGTCCAGGTAGGCGTTGTTCGGGTCCATCTCGCCGCTGAACATGCGGCGGAACTCCAGCTTCTCGAGGATCTCGCGCAGACGCTCGACTTCGTTGGCAACGTCGTCGACGGCACCCTCGTCGTCTTCCTCGACCGCCATGTCCAGCAGGTCGCGGGAGTCGGCCAGGCCGCTGGTCAGGTCGTCCAGGGTTTCCACCACCTGCGCCAGCTGGGCGCGCTCGCGGCCGAGGTTCTGGGCGTATTCGGGGTTGTTCCAGACGTTGGGGTCTTCGAGCTCGCGGTTTACTTCGACCAGGCGATCATGCTTCTGATCGTAGTCAAAGATACCCCCGAATGGTCTGGGTGCGCTCGGAGAGGTCCTTGATGCTGTTGAGGATCGGGTTGATTTCCATGGCTGGCGCTCACTCGCGGGAAAACGTCGAAAAGCTGCGAAGTATACTGCACTTGCGCCCCACAGGCAGTACGCCGGCCTCTATTTAATGCCGGCCGGCGACGCATGGCCGCCGCGCGCCGCTCAGCCCGCCGGGGCCGGCGGCACCGGCTGTTCCATCAGGCCGACCTGGTTGCGGCCATTGTTCTTGGCCTGGTAGAGCGCCTGGTCGGCCATCTCGATGAGAACCCGGAAGGTTTGCCCGCCGCCGCCCGGCACCAGGGTGCTGACGCCGATGCTGACGGTCAGGTGCGAGCCCGGGCGTGGCTGGTCGTGGCTGATCTGCAGGCTCTCCACCGTGCGCCGGACCTTCTCCGCCAGCAACCGTGCGCCGCCCGGCGAGGTGCCCGGGAGGACCATGGCGAACTCCTCGCCGCCGTACCGAGCCGCCAGGTCCGAGGAGCGACTGCAGCCCTCGCGGATGGCCCCGGCGACCTGGCGCAGGGCCTCGTCGCCGGCGACGTGGCCGAAGGTGTCGTTGTAGCTCTTGAAATAGTCCACGTCGATCATCAGCAGCGACAGTTGCGACTGCTCGCGCAGCGAGCGGCGCCACTCCATCTCCAGGTATTCGTCGAAGTGACGACGGTTGGAGAGCCCGGTCAGGCCGTCGGAGTTCATCAGCCGCTGCAGCACCAGGTTGGTCTCCAGCAACTGCTGCTGGCTCTCGCGCAGCGCCCGATAGGCCTCGTCGCGTTGCTGCAGGGCGATGTACGAACGCGAGTGGTAGCGGATCCGCGCCACCAGCTCGATGGCGTCAGGCAGCTTGACCAGGTAGTCGTTGGCGCCGGCGGCGAACGCCGCGCTCTTCACCGTCGGCTCTTCCTTGGTCGACAGGACGATGATCGGGATGTCGCGGGTCGCCGGGTTGCCGCGGTAGGCAGCGAGCAGCGTGAGGCCGTCGACGCCGGGCATCACCAGGTCCTGGAGGATCACCGTCGGCTTGATCTGGTTGGCCACCGCCACCGCCTGCTGCGGATCGGAACAGAAATGGAAGTCGATGCCCGCCTCGCTCGCCAGTGAGCGACGCACAGCCTCTCCGATCATGGCCTGATCATCGACAAGCAGTACCATGACCGCGCCGTCCAGAGGGGCGCCCAGGTCGGTCTTGCTCTCATGAGGGTTGTGCATGTTTCTCTCCGGGACCGGGGCCCCTCGTATCAAATTGAATGCTGTTCCACGCACCGCCGCGGCGGGCGCCGGCGCCTACCCTGGCGCCTGGCCGGAGTCGAACCCGGCTAATCGAATACCTCCGCCAGGCGCGGGGCGATCTTTTCCAGGGAAAGGATCTGCACCGCGGCATCGATCGCCGCCGCGGCCTTCGGCATCCCGTAGACTGCGCAACTGGCCTGGTCCTGGGCGATGGTGAGGAAACCGCGCTCGCGCATCTGCTTGAGGCCCTGGGCGCCGTCGCGGCCCATGCCGGTCAGCAGCACGCCCACGGCATCGCCACGCCAATAATTCGCCACGCTCTCGAAAAACACGTCGATGGACGGCCGGTAGACGAAAGAACGCGGTTCGGCGGTGTACACCAGCGAACCGTTGCGCAGCAGGCGGATGTGATTGTTGGTCCCCGCCAGCAGGATCTGCCCCGGTATCGGCGGCTCGCCATCGCGCGCCAGGCGCACCGGCAGCTTCGATTCGCTGGCCAGCCATTCGGCCATGCCGGCGGCGAAGACCTCGTCGACATGCTGCACCAGCACCACTGCGGCATTGAAACTGGCCGGCAGTTGCTTGAGCAACACCGCGAGCGACGCCGGACCGCCAGCCGAAGCGCCGATCGCCACCAGACGCTGGCGCGCCCCGCCGGCCTTCGGCGGCACCACCTGGACCTTGCCACGGTTATCGCGCTGGCCGATCAGCCAGCCGACGTTCTGAATCTTGCGCAACAACGGCGCCGCCGCCGTTTGCGGGTTGCCGATGCCCAGCGCCGGCGTGTTCACCGCATCGAGCGCCCCATATCCCATCGCTTCGAAAACCCGGTGCACATTCTGCTCGATATCGACGGTAACAATCACGATCGCGCAAGGACTTTCCGCCATGATCCGACGAGTTGCCTCGACGCCGTCCATCACCGGCATGAGCAGGTCCATCAGCACCACGTCGGGCGTATCGGCGGCGCATTGGGTCACCGCCTCGGCACCGTTGCTGGCGACCCAGACGATCTGGTGCTGCGGCTCGAAGGCCAGCGCGCGGCGCAGCGCCTCGACGGCCAACGGCATGTCATTGACGATTCCGATCCTCAACCCTGTGCTTCTCCGATCAGGACGACGACGGCATCCAGCAAGGCCTCATCGTGGAAACTGGCCTTCGCCAGATAATAGTCGGCGCCGGCGTCGAGACCGCGCCGACGGTCCTCCTCACGATCCTTGTAGGACACCACCATCACCGGCAGCGACTGCAGGCGGCTGTCGCGACGCACCAGGGTGACCAGTTCGATACCGTCCATACGCGGCATGTCGATATCGGTGATGAGCAGGTCGAAATGCTCCGAGCGCAGGGCGTTCCAGCCGTCCATGCCATCCACCGCCACTGCCACGTCGTAGCCGCGACCGAGCAGGAGCTTGCGTTCCAGCTCACGCACCGTGAGCGAGTCGTCGACCACCAGGATGCGCTTGCGTTGCGCCCCGCCGGCCTGCCGCCGGCTGCGATCGATGCGCTCCAGGCGGCCGCTGCTGAGCAGCTTGCCGACCGAATGCAGGAGGTCCTCGACGTCCAGGATCAGCACCGGCGAACCGTCGTCCAGCAAGGCGCCGGCGGAAACGTCGCGCACCTTGCCCAGGCGCGGATCGAGAGGCATCACCACCAGGGTACGCTCGCCGACGAAACGCTCCACGGCGACGCCGTAGACCGCATCGCGGTCGCGCACCACCACTACCGGGATGGCCCCTTCGGTGCGGCTGCTCTCGGGCCGCTGCAGCAGTTGCGCAGCCGAGACCAGGCCGACATGGCGACCCTCGTACCAGAAGTGCTGGCGACCTTCGAGCTGGACGATCTCCTCCGCTTCCAGCTCGCACATGCGCTCGATATGCGCCAGCGGGAAGGCGTAGGCCTCCTCGCCGATCTCCACCACCAGGCTGCGCACCACGGACAGGGTCAGCGGCACCTCGACGTGGAACAGCGTGCCCTGCCCCTGGCGTTGCTCCATGCGCACGCCGCCACGCAACTGGCGGACCATGTGCTGCACGGCGTCCAGTCCGACGCCGCGACCGGACACCTCGGTGACCTGCTCGCGCATGCTGAAGCCGGGCAGGAAGAGAAACGCCAGGAGTTCCTCCTCGCTCAATTGCGCCGCGGTCTCGGCGGTGGCGAACTGGCGATTGAGCACGGTCTCGCGCAGGCGCTGCAGATCGATGCCGCCGCCGTCGTCGCTCAGTTCCAGGACCAGCATGCCGGCGTGGTGGCGGGCGCGGATGGTGATCCTGCCCTCGGCCGGCTTGCCGGCGGCGAGGCGGGTTTCCGGCGCCTCGATACCGTGATCGACGGCATTGCGCAGCAGGTGGGTGAGCGGCGCTTCGAGTTTTTCCAGGACATCCCGGTCGACCTGGGTGCTTTCGCCCTCGACCAGCAGGCGCACCTGCTTGCCCAGCGAGCGGCCCAGGTCGCGAACCATCCGCGCCTGGCCGCTAAGGACGTCAGCGAACGGTCGCATCCGCGAGGCCAGCGCCGCGTCGTAGAGCACCTGGGCACGCTGGCCGCCCTGCCAGGCGAACTCGTCGAGATCGGCGATGTGCTGCACCAGCATCTGCTGGCATTCGCCAATCAGTTGCCGCGCCTCGCCGAGCATGGCCTGGGCCTGCGGGTCGAGGGCGGTTTCCTGGACCGTCTCGCGTACCACGTCGAGCGCGCGGCTGGCGCTGGACTGCAGGCGACGCAGGCGTTGCAGGGAATCGGCCAGCGGCTTGATGCGCTGGAACTCCACCAGCGACTTGCTGGAGATATCCAGCAGCCTGTCCAGGCGTTCGGCGGTGACCCGCAGGACCCGGCTGCGGCGCTCCTCGGCCTGTTCGCCGCCCGCCTGCCCGGCGGGCTCCTCGTCGTTGTCGTCGCTGGCGGCCGCTGACGCCGCTGGCGGCGCCTCGGGGACCGCTTCCGGCAGACCGGGAGTCGTCGCCGGCAGCTCCGCGCGGGCCAGCGGCAGGCCGCTGCGCACCAGGCCTTCGAGGCGCAGCACCAGGCCGTCGATCTCTTCCCGCCCGGCGCCTTCGGCCCAGCCTGCGTCGCCGGCTGGCGGGGTGCCGATACGCAGCAACAGGTCGCAGCCCTGGAGCAACGCATCGATATGTTCCGATTGCAGGAGCAGGCGTCCGTCCTGCGCCTCCACCAGGCAATCCTCCATGACGTGCGCCACGCGCACGCCGGCGTCCAGCCCGACGATACGCGCCGCGCCTTTCAGCGAGTGCGCGGCGCGCATGCAGGCTTCCAGTTGGTCGGCCTGGGTCGGGCTGCGCTCCAGCGCCATCAGGCCGGCGTTGAGCACCTGGGTCTGGGCCTCCGCCTCGAGCCGGAACAGCTCGAGCAGCGACGCGTCTCTCATCTGGTCCGGGGTCATGCCAGGCTCCGCGCTACGGCTTGCAGGAGAGGGCCTTCGTCGAGCAGGGTGATGCTCCGCTCACGCCATTGCAGCACGCCGGCCACGTGCCGGCGCGAGGCCTGGCCGTCGGCGTGGTTGGGCGGCAGTATCCGCGCCAGCGGAATCGCATGGATGCCGTCGACTTCCTCCACCGGCGCCACCACCGGACCGCCGGCGGCGGAAATGATCAGCATGCGCGGAACCACCCGGCGCTCGCTGACCGGCGCGGCGCCGGGTTCGAGATCCAGCAGTTCGCCGAGGGAAAGGCAGGCGACCAGCGCGCCGCGCACGTTGGTCACCCCTTGCAGAGCGCGCGAGCGCTGGTGCGGCAGGGAATGGATAGGATTCATCGGCGCCACTTCCACCAGGCTGCCGGTGGCCAGGCCGAACCACTCTTCGCCCAGGCGGAACACCAGGATCGAACGCGTCTCGCCGAGGTCGCTCTGTTCGCGCTGGCTGTCCATCGTTTCGGCGCTGTCGAGCTGGTCCTGGCGCAGGGCGATGCGGTCCAGCAAGTAGGTCGCCGCGGCAGCGTAAACCTCGCAGTTGCGGCAATGGACATGCTCGGCCAGGCGTTCGCAGGACTTGTCGCCATGCACGCCGATGCGGTTCCAGCAGTCATCCACCTGTTGGGTATCGAGCAAGGTCAGGCTCGCCTCAACCATCTTTGTTCACTCCACGGGCCGCACGTTGCTGCAGGCGCCGGGCGCCGGCATGGTCGCCGCGAGCGGCGAGCAGCGCCGCCAGGTGCGCCAGCGCCTCGGCGTGCTGCGGCTCCAGGTACAGGGCCTTGCGGTAGAAATCCTGGGCTTCCTGCTCCTGCCCGGCGACATCGCTGAGCAGCCCGAGCCAGTAGAAGACCGTGGCCGACGGCCCACGCGCGGCCAGTTGGCGCTCGCAGGCGGCGCGCGCCTCGCGGTGCTGGCCGGCATCCGCCAGGCGGGCGATTTCGTCGAACTCGCCGACGGGACTGGCGAGGGGCTGGCCGCTGGCTGGCGGAACCAGGCTGGACAGCCGCTGGCGCGGTTTCGCCGGTGGCGGCGGCGAAGGCCGAATACTCGCACGCTCCACGGCGGCGGCAACGACCGGGCGCGCTCCGTCGCTCACCGCCTTGGGCCGCGCGCCGCGGGGCGCCTCGCTGGTCCGGCGGAACACGAAAGACAGCGGCACGCCGATCGGCTGCATGCCGTGCTGGCTGAGCAGGCTCGCCTCGGCCGGACCGATGAACATCGCGCCGTCCGACCGCAACAGGCGCTTGAGCACCTCGACCACCTCGCTCTGGGTCGGGCGGTCGAAATAGATCAGCAGATTGCGACAGAACACGAAATCGTAGGGTGCCTCGCCCGCCAGTAGCCCGGGATCGAGCAAATTGCCGCAGCGGAAGCGCACCTTGCGGCGAACCTGCTCGGCCAACTGGTAGCCCTCGGCAACCTCGCTGAAATGGCGGTCGCGAAACCCCAGTTCGTCGCCGCGAAAGGAATTCCTGCCGTACACCCCGAGGCTGGCGCGCTCGATCACCCGAGCGCTGACGTCCAGGGCGTCGACCTCGAACAGGTACTCGGAGAGCCCGGCATCGAGCAAGGCCATGACGATGGAATACGGCTCCTCGCCGGTGGAACAGGGCAGGCTGAGGATCCTTAGCGCGCGTCCGCCGCCCAGGCTCGGCAGGCGCTCGAAGGCCAGCCTGGCGAGGGTGGTGAACGACTCCGGGTAGCGGAAGAACCAGGTCTCCGGCACCACCACCGCTTCGATCAGCGCCTGCACCTCGCCCGGAGAGCCGTTCAGGCGCATCCAGTATTCGTCCTCGTCGTGCAGCGCGAGGCCGCTCATGCGCTGGCGTACCGCGCGCTCGATCACCGCGCTGCCCACCGAGCTGGCATCCAGGCCGATCCTGCTCTTGAGCAGGCGTTCGAAGCGATCGTTCATGCCGTCCCCTCGCCGCACTCCGGCGGGAACAGCAGGGCGCGCACTTCGTCGGGCAGCAATGCCTCGACCCGCACCCATTGCACCAGTCCCCGTGGTCCTTCATAGACCGGACCGAGATAGCGGGCCCCGCCGTTGTCCAGGCCATAGTCGCGGAACGCAGACGGTTCGCAGCGCAGGGTATCGGTGGCCTGTTCGAGGATCAGTCCGAGCCAGACCGGCTCCCGGTCCTGGCGGGCGCGGTATTCGACCAGCACGATGCGCGTGCTGGTGCGGGCCAGCGCCGCGCGGCCGAAGGCCATTGCGCAGAGGTCGAGCACCGGGACCAGGACGCCGCGATGGGAGAACACCCCGGCGACCCATTCCGGCGCCTCCGGAATGCGCTTCAGGCGCAGCAGCGGCAGCACTTCGACCACTTCGCGGGCATCCAGGGCATAGCGGTCGCCTTCCATGCGGAACAGCAGGAACAGCTTGCTGGTGCGTCGATGATCGCCGGTGGAGCGGGACACGGTCACAGCCTCAGACTTTGAAGCGGGATACGCCGTTGCGCAGCCCGTTCGCCACCAGGTTCAGCTCATCGATGGCGAAGCTGGCCTGGCGCAGCGACTCCACGGTCTGCCCGGTGGCCTCGCCCAGTTGCACCAGCGCCTGGTTGATCTGCTCGGCACCGGTAGCCTGGGCCTGCATACCCTCGTTGACCATCTGCACCCGCGGCGCCAGCGCCTGCACCTGCTGAATGATCTGCGACAGTTGCTCGCCGACCTGGCCGACCTCGGCGATACCGCGGCGGACCTCCTCGGAGAACTTGTCCATGCCCATCACCCCGGCCGATACCGCCGACTGGATCTCGCGCACCATCTGCTCGATGTCGTAGGTGGCGACCGCGGTCTGGTCCGCCAGCCGGCGCACCTCGGTGGCCACCACGGCGAACCCGCGGCCGTACTCGCCGGCTTTCTCCGCCTCGATGGCGGCGTTCAGCGAGAGCAGGTTGGTCTGGTCGGCGACCTTGACGATGGTGGTGACCACCTGGTTGATGTTGCCGGCCTTCTCGTTGAGGATCGCCAGCTTGGCGTTGACCAGGTCGGCCGCGCCCATCACGTGGTGCATGGTTTCCTCCATGCGCGCCAGGCCCAACTGGCCGGAACCGGCCAGGGTCGAAGTCTGCTCGGCGGCGCCGGAGACTTCGCTCATGGTCCGCACCAGGTCGCGCGAGGTGGCGGCGATCTCGCGAGAAGTGGCGCCGATCTCCGTGGTGGTCGCGGCGGTTTCGGTGGCGGTGGCCTGCTGCTGCTTGGAGGTCGCGGCGATCTCGGTGACCGAGGTGGTGACCTGCACCGAAGAACGCTGGGCCTGCGACACCAGGCCCTTGAGCTCTTCGGCCATGCCGTTGAAACCGGTCTCGATGGCGCCGAATTCGTCACGCCGGCCGAGGTTCAGGCGTGCGGTGAGGTCGCCACCGGCCATCAGGTCGAGGCTGCGGACGATCTTCTGGATCGGCTGGGTGATCGCCCGCAACAGCAGGAACCCGCAGATGCCGGCTACCACCACCGCCAGCAGCAGGGTCACCAGCATGCTCAGTTCGGCATCGTCCACCGCGTTTACGATGTTGTCCGAGGCGCGGTCGGCGATGTCCTTGTTCAGCTCGATCATCTCGTTGAGGTACTTGCGGCCCTCGCGCCAGTGCTCGGTCAACGGGCCGGCGACGAGCTTGCCGGCTTCCTCGAAGCGCTTCTCGCGGTAAAGCTCGAGCACCTTGTCGTGCTGCTCCAGGTAGTTCTTGCGCACGGCCTGGAAACCGGCGAGCAACTCGTGGTCGCGGGCCTCGTCCGGGTTCATGGTCTTCTGGTAGGAGGCGATCTGCTGGTCCAGGCGCTCCTCGCTGGCGAGGATACTGTCGGCCTCGGCCTTGCTCAGCTCGTGGTCGTCGGTGATGCCGAACAGTTCCTGGGTCTGCAAGTAGTTGTCGGTCCACGAACTGCGTACCAGCGTGATGAAGTACATCCCCGGCATGGCGTCGTCCTGGACACGGTAGGCGCCCTTTTCCACCGTCAACATCTTCACGTACGCAGTAGCGGCCATCAGCAGCATGATCGCGATGATCACGGCGAAACTTGCCAGGATTCGCTGGCGAACAGTCCAGTTCTTCACATTTTTCCCCAAGACTAGAGTCCGGATTCGTTCCTGCCGCCACAACGGCCCGTCAATCGCGCGGACTGTATAGGCCGTCCCCGGCACCGGCAAGCAGCGCCATAGGGTTTTCCCGCTATTGTAGGCGCTGGAAAGGCGTTTTTTGACGCCAGAAGTGTGGCAGAAAGAGAAAGAAAGAAAACTGGCAAGCCAGACTTTTCTGAGAAGACAGGCTCATCACGGAGGGAATGTGCGCCCCGTCCCCATGCCGGGAACGGGGCGCGATTTCACCGGTGGATGTCGGTATGGCGGGTTTCGCGGAGGAACAGCAAGGCGCAGACCAGGCTACCACCGGTGATCAGCACCGGATACCAGAGGCCGTAGAAGATGTCGCCGGTGTACACCACCAGGGCGAACGAGACCGTGGGCAGGAAGCCGCCGAACCAGCCATTGCCGATGTGGTACGGCAGGGACAGCGAGGAATAGCGGATGCGGGTCGGGAACAGTTCGACCATCAGCGCCGCCAGCGGGCCGTAGCAGAGGGTGGAGATCAGTACCAGGGCGAAGATGATGGCGATCACCATCGGCTTGTTCACCTGGCTGCCGTCGGCCTGCTGCGGATAGCCTGCCGTCTTCACCGCGGCCGCCATCGCTTCGGCGTCGAAGCCGGCGATCTCGGTCTCGCCGATCCGCACCCTGACGTCGCTGCCGGCGGGCGCCGCCACCGTCGAGTAGGGCAGGCCGGCCTTGACCAGGAAGGTCTTGACCTTGTCGCAGGGGCTGTCGAAGGTCGCCTTGCCTACCGGGTCGAACTGGAAAGTGCAGGTCGCCGGGTCGGCCACCACGCTGATCGGCGACTGCCGGCTGGCCTGGTCGATGGCCGGGTTGGCGTAGTGGGTCAGGCCCTTGAACAGCGGGAAGTAGAACAGCGTGGCGAGCAACAGGCCGGCCAGCAGCACCGGCTTGCGGCCGATGCGGTCGGACAGCCAGCCGGCGACGATGAAGAACGGCGCGCCAAGCACCAGGGCGACGATCAGCAGACCGTTGGCGGTGCCGCCATCGACCTTGAGCACCTGGGTAAGGAAGAACAGCACGTAGAACTGCGCCGTGTAGAAGGTCACCGCCTGGCCGGCATTGATGCTGAACAGCGCGGTCAGCACCACCTTCAGGTTGCCCCACTGGGTGAAGGACTCGCGCAGCGGCGCCTTGCTGACCTTGCCCTCGGCCTTCATCTTGAGGAACGCCGGCGACTCGCGCATGGACAGGCGGATCCAGGTGGAAATGCCCAGCAGGACGATGGACAGCAGGAATGGCAGGCGCCAGCCCCAGGTCTCGAACTCGTCGCCGGTCAACTGGCGACAGGCCAGGATCACCAGCAGCGAGAGCAACAGGCCGAGGGTCGCGGTGGACTGGATCCAACTGGTGTAGCTACCGCGCTTGTTCGCCGGGGCGTGCTCGGCGACATAGATCGCCGCGCCGCCGTACTCGCCGCCCAGGGCCAGGCCCTGGAGCATGCGCAAGGTGACCAGGATGATCGGCGCGGCGACCCCGATCGAGGCATAGGTGGGCAGCAGGCCGACGGCGAAGGTCGACAACCCCATCAACAGGATGGTCACCAGGAAGGTGTACTTGCGCCCGATCATGTCGCCCAGGCGGCCGAACACCAGCGCGCCGAAGGGCCGCACCAGGAAGCCGGCGGCGAAGGCCATCAGGGCGAAGATGAAGGCCGTGGTGTCGTTGACGCCGGCGAAGAACTGCTTGCTGATCACCGCCGCCAGGGCGCCGTAGAGGAAGAAGTCGTACCACTCGAAGACCGTGCCCAGCGAGGAGGCGAAGATCACCTTGCGCTCCTCCTGGGGCGTGGTCGCAGGCACTGTGTAGGAAGGGGTCGTTGCGTACTCGGTCATTGCGGCTCTCCCGCCCCTTGTGGGGGCTCTTATTGTTGTCTGCCATTTCCGTTTTCAGCGTCGACCGCTGCGGCGCCGGGCGCCACGCGATACGGGGTGTAGCGATCCTCAGGCCTCCACCGCCTCCTTGCCGCCGGCCGCCATGGCGCTTTCGACGACCTGCGGCGCGGCCTCGCGGCGGCGCTCGGCGAGAATCATCTGCGCCGCCTTCTCGGCGATCACCAGCACCGGCGAACAGGTGTTGCCGGAGGTCAGGCTGGGCATGATCGAGGCATCGGCGATGCGCAGGCCGGGGATTCCGTGCACCCTCAATTGCGCATCCACCACCGCTTGCGGCCCCTGGCCCATGCGGCAGGTGCCGGCAGGGTGGAAGATGGTGGTGCCGATCTCCGCCGCAGCGCGCTGCAGATCCTCTTCGCTGCGGTATTCCGGGCCGGGCTTGTATTCCTGCGGACGGAAGGCGGCCAGCGCCGGTGCGGCGGCGATGCGGCGGGTCAGGCGTATGGCGTCGGCGGCGACCTTCAGGTCGCGCGGATCGCTCAGGTAGTTGGGCTGGATCGACGGCGCCTCGCCCGGGTCGAGCGAGCGGATGCGCACCGTCCCCCGGCTGTGCGGGCGCAGGTCGCAGACCGACGCGGTGAACGCAGGGAAGGCATGCAGCGGCTCGCCGAAGCGATCCAGCGAGAGCGGCTGGACATGGTATTCGAGGTTGGCCGAGGGCTGCTGCGGATCGGAGCGGGCGAAGGCGCCCAGTTGGCTCGGCGCCATCGACAACGGCCCGCTGCGGCTCGCCAGGTAGCGCAGGCCCATGCCCAGCTTGCCCCATAGGCTGCCGGCGATCTGGTTGAGGGTGGGAACGCCGTCGACCTTGTAGATCATGCGCAGCTGCAGGTGATCCTGGAGATTGCCACCGACCCCGGGCAACTCGTGGACGACCCCGGCGCCGAGCCGCTCCAGCAGGTCCCGCGGGCCGATCCCGGAGCGTTGCAGCAGGCACGGCGAACCGATCGCGCCGGCGCTCAGGACGATCTCGCGGCGCGCCTCGAAGCGCTGCTCGCGGCCCTGCCAACGGACCGACAGGGCCCTGGCGCGGCCGTCCTCGAGGAGCACTCGCTGGACTTCGGCATGGGTCAGAACCGTCAGGTTGGCGCGCTGGGCGATGCCGCGCAGGAAGCCTTTCGAGGCATTCCAGCGCACCCCGCCGCGCTGGTTGACCTGGAAGTAGCCGCAGCCTTCGTTGTCGCCACCGTTGAAATCCTCGACGCTGGCGATGCCGGTCTGCGCCGCAGCCTGCTGGAAGGCATCGAGCAGCTTCCAGGAGAGCCGCTGGCGTTCTACCCGCCATTCGCCGCCGGCGCCGTGCATTTCGCTGGTCCCGGCGAAATGGTCCTCCATCCTGCGGAACAGCGGCAGCAGCTCTCTCCAGCTCCAGCCCGGATTGCCTTCGGCCACCCACTGGTCGTAGTCGCGGGCCTGGCCACGCATGTAGATCATGCCATTGATCGAGGAGCATCCTCCGAGCACCTTGCCGCGCGGGTACTTCAGGGAACGACCGTTGAGCCCGGGGACCTCGTCGGTGTCGAAGCACCAGTCGGTACGCGGGTTGCCGATGCAGTAGAGGTAGCCGACGGGAATGTGGATCCAGGGATAGTTGTCCGGGCCGCCGGCTTCCAGCAGCAGGACACGGTTGGCAGGGTCGGCGGAAAGCCGGTTGGCCAGCAGGCAGCCGGCAGGTCCGGCGCCAACGATGAGGTAGTCGTAGGTATCCAGTACCTCGGGCATGGCGAGCCTCGTCTTGTCGTTCTTGTGATGGGCCGTCGGACCTGCGGATGACCGGCAAGTCTCGAACGGCTTGAGGCTAGTCGTTCATTCGCGATAAAAAAACAAACGTTTCGGGGCAGCTATTGTTCGTTTTCTAACAGCCCCCCCTCGGCCCGGCAGAAGGCTCTCCCCATGTTCGACTGGAATGACCTGCGTTTCTTCCTCGAGTTGCAGCGCAGCGGTCGCCTGCTGACCGCCGCCAAGCGTCTCGGCACCACTCACGCCACGGTGGCCCGGCACATCGAGAACATCGAGCGCGACCTCGGCACCCAACTGTTCGCCCAGCACACCGGCGGCTACCAGTTGACTCCGGCCGGCCAGGCGCTGCTCAAGCACGCCGAGGCGATGGAGAACACCGCGCTGCTCGCCCAGGAAGAAATGAGCCAGAGCATCTCGCCGCTGGGGCAGATCCGCATCGGCGTCACCGAAGGCCTCGGCAGCGTCTTCCTCGCTCCGCGCCTGGCGCAATTGATGCGCCACTACCCGGGCCTGGAGGTCGAGCTGGTCTCGGTGCCGCGCTTCGTCAGCATCACCAACCGCGAAGCGGACATCGCCATCTCCCTCGACCGGCCGAGCGCCGACCTGGTGATCACCCGCCTGCTGACCCGCTATCGCCTGGCGTTGTTCGCCAGCCCCGCCTACCTGGAACAGGCGCCGCCGCTGCGCGACCGCGACGACCTCGGCAGGCACCAGTGGATCGGCTACGTCGACGACCTGCTGTTCAGCCAGGAACTGATGTTCCACCACAGTTTCTGCCGCCACCCGCAGGTCGTGTTCCGCAGCACCAGCGTGGTCGCCCAGCAGCAGGCGGCACAGGCCGGCATCGGCCTGGCGATCCTGCCGCACTTCATGGGTAGCCGCGATCCGTTGCTGGTATCGGTGCTGCCCGAGGAAAGCATCCAGCGCGAGTACTGGATGAGCACCCGGCGGGAGCTGCACCGCTCGGTGCGCCTGCGGGTGGCCTGGGACTTCCTGCTGGAGCTGTGCCAGCGCGAGCGAGAGGTTCTGCTAGGCCCTTCGGCAACGCCGCCGCCATGATGGCGGCGGTTATCCGCGGAACGACGCTCCGCCGTCTCAGGCCAGGCGTTGCAGCGCCTGTCTGGCCTGGTTCTCCAGCTCCAGCTTGAACGAGGGTTCCAGGCGCAGCTGCCGCGCCAGCTCCTCGAGGTAGGAGCGCTCCATGAAGCTTTCCTCGTCGACCATCAGCAGGCTGGCCAGGTACATCTCGGCGGCGATCTCCGGGGTGCTCGCGGCACGGGCGATCTCGGCCGGGTCCAGCGGCTTGTTCAGCTCGCGCTCCAGCCAGCCCTGCACCTCGCGGTCGCTGGTCAGCTTGGCCACCTCGCCTTCGATCATCTGCCGTTCGCGCTCGTCGATGTGGCCGTCGGCCTTGGCCGCACCGACGATGGCCTGGAGGATCGCGTGGCTATGCACTTCGGCCTGGGCTTCCGGCAGGCGGTCGACGGTCTGCGGCTGCGCCTGCGGCGCGGCGCCGTTCTGTTGCTGCTGCCAGTTGTTGTAGGCCTTGTAGGCGATCACCCCGAGCGCGGCGAGGCCGCCGTAGGTGATCGCCTTGCCGCCGAACTTGCGCGCCTTCTTGTTTCCCAGCAGCAGGCCGATGGCGCCGGCCGCCAGGGCTCCGCCGCCGGCGCCGGAAAGCAGGCTGCCGAGCTGTCCGCCGCCGCTGGCGCCGGGCTTGCCGCCGGACTTGTTCTGCAACATTTCCTGCCCGGACTTGAGCAATTGGTCGAGCAAACCACGGGTATTCATGAGGAACCTCCAGGACGTTCGGTAACAACCGGATTCGACCGACTCTAGCCCTTCGCGTCCGCGCTGCCCGCCGGGAGTTTGCTTCGAGATATTGCCGGCCTCCCCGGACACCGTGGCAAAGCGCGACACATGTCACATTTCTCCAGATAGAGGCCTAGTGCCAGCAGAAAGCCCTTCGACGCGCCGGCATGGCCCTCTAAACTCCGCGCCCGCCTGCGACTGCGGGTCGGCGTCCGACGCCAGCCGCTCCGCGCGCATTCGCAACAGCAATCTGTGAACATGGCTCCCCCGAGCCACCCACTGCCTCGCAAAGGACTTCCCATGACCATCTCCCGCCGCGACTTCCTGAACGGCGTAGCCCTGACCATCGCCGCAGGCCTGACCCCCGCCGAGATCCTCCGCGCCGCCCCCGGCGGCCGCTACTATCCGCCCGCGCTCACCGGCCTGCGCGGTAGCCATCCGGGGGCCTTCGAAGTCGCACACCAGATGGGCTGGGAGAAGAAGACCTTCGATGTCGACCACCTGCCGATCGAAGAGGAATACGACCTGGTGGTGGTCGGCGGCGGCATCAGCGGCCTCGCCGCCGCCTGGTTCTATCGCGAACGGCACCCCGCGGCGCGCATCCTGGTCATCGAGAACCACGACGACTTCGGCGGCCATGCCAAGCGCAACGAATTCCAGGCCGGCGGGCGCACTATCCTCGGCTACGGCGGCAGCGAGTCGCTGCAATCGCCGAACGCCCTCTATAGCGAAGACGCCAAACACCTGCTGAAACGCCTGGGCGTCGAGCTCAAGCGCTTCGAGACAGCCTTCGACACCGACTTCTACCCCGGCCTGGGCCTGTCCCGCGCGGTGTTCTTCGACAAGGCCAGCTTCGGCGTGGACAAGCTGGTCAGCGGCGACCCGACGCCAATGGTTGCCGACGAGGTCCCCCGCGATCGTCTCAATGCCCGCTCCTGGCGCGCCTTCATCGGCGACTTCCCGCTGAGCCGCGAAGACCGGGAGGCGCTCATCGCGCTGTACGAGTCACCTCGCGACTATCTTGCCGGCAAGAGCGTGGAAGAGAAGGAAACCTACCTGGCGAAGACCAGCTACCGCGACTACCTGCTCAAGAACGTCGGGCTCTCGGAAACCTCGGTGAAGTACTTCCAGGGCCGCAGCAACGACTTCTCTGCCCTCGGCGCCGACGCCCTGCCGGCGGCCGACGCATACGCCGCCGGCTTTCCCGGCTTCGACGCCCTCGGCCTGCCGCAACCCAGCGAGGAGGCCCAGGCGGAAATGGACGAGCCGTACATCTACCATTTCCCCGACGGCAACGCCTCGCTGGCTCGGCTCATGGTGCGCGACCTGATCCCCGCGGTGGCGCCGGGCCGAGGCATGGAGGACATCGTCATGGCCCGCTTCGACTACTCGAAGCTGGACCTCGCCGGGCACCCGGTGCGCCTGCGCCTGAACAGCACCGCCGTCAGCGTGCGCAACCGCGCCGGCGGCGTCGATGTCGGCTACAGCCGCACCGGCCGCCTGCACCGGGTACGCGGCAAGCACTGCGTGATGGCCTGCTACAACATGATGGTGCCGTACCTGCTGCGCGACCTCTCCGAGGAGCAGGCCCACGCGCTGAGCCAGAACGTCAAGTTCCCGCTGGTGTACACCAAGGTATTGCTGCGCAACTGGCAGGCCTGGAAGACCCTCGGCATCCACGAGATCTACGCGCCGACCCTGCCCTACTCGCGGATCAAGCTGGACTTCCCGGTCGACCTCGGCAGCTACCGGCATCCACGCGACCCGCGGCAGCCGATCGGCGTGCACATGGTCTACGTGCCGACCACCCCGAACGCCGGCATGGACGCCCGCACCCAGGCTCGCGTAGGCCGCAGCAAGCTCTACGCGATGAGCTTCGAGCAACTGGAAAAGGACATCCGCGACCAGCTCCAGGCCATGCTCGGCCCGGCGGGCTTCGACCACCGCCGCGACATCACCGGCATCACCGTGAACCGCTGGTCGCACGGCTACTCCTACTTCATGAATACCCTCTACGACGACGAGGCGGAAAGCGAAGCGCTGATGGAACTGGCGCGAAGCAAGGTCGGCAATGTCGCCATCGCCAACTCGGATGCGGCCTGGGATGCCTACGCCCATGCCGCCATCGACCAGGCGGTGCGGGCAGTCCGCGAACTGGGTTGAAGGACGGCGACGGCAGCGGAACCCGCGCTGCCGTCGCGCCCTTCCGATGTCCAGCAAGACTGACAGAAATGTACTGACAGCGATTTCAACCCCTACTCCACGAAAGCCGTTCAAAGACCCTATGTTTCTCGGCCTCCCCTCGAAATAACCTAGGGAAAACACATAGGAAATTTCCTACTAGCATTCAGAAAAGTCCTGATTAAACCGACAGACACCATCGCTAGAATTCGAGCCCGTCCGGAGCTGCCTCCTGGCGGATTATCCGCCTGCCGGCGTTGCCGGTAGCCGCTGCGGAAACCTCCACCTAGATCGGGTTCGATTTCATGAAAACACGCGTCATCCTCGTCGACGACCACGCCCTCACCCTGATCGGCATGCGCTATCTGCTGAGTGCGTACGACGACCTGCGGATCGTCGCCCAGGCCCAGGACGCCGATGGCTTGCTGGCGCAGCTCGAAGCGCACCCCTGCGACCTGCTGATCACCGACCTGATGATGCCCGGCAGCCAGCAGGCCGACGGCTTGCGCCTGGTGCAGAAGGTCCGGCGGCGCTATCCGGACCTGCCGATCATCGTCGTCACCATGCTCGGCAACCCGGCACTCGTTTCATCCCTGCTCAAGCTGGGCATTCACGGCCTGGTGAGCAAACGCGGCATGCTCGACGATCTGCCCAAGGCGATCCGCCACGCCGGCCGTCGACCATTCATCTCGCGCTCCATCGCACACCTGCTGGAAGTGGGCGAAGCCGAGCACGGCAAGCCCCTGGCCAGCCTCGAACAACTCACCCCGCGCGAAGTGGAAGTGCTGCGCCTGTACGGCAGCGGCCTGGCGGTCGGGGAAATCGCCATCCGACTGTGCCGCAGCAAGCAGACCATCAGCGCGCAAAAGAGCAGCGCCATGCGCAAGCTTGGCCTGGACAGCAATGCCGGACTCTTTATCTACATCCGGGAAAACGGCCTGGCCTGAGCAGCGCGGCCGCGATATGTCCGCCCCGCCAGCCCGCTTCGCAAGGTCCGCGCAGCCGCTAGAATGTCCCGCAGCGCCGGGCGTCTTCCGTGCCCGCCTCCACCAAAGGACTCTTTTCACATGGACCGTAACCGCCGCCTCTCCGCCCGACTCTGCCTCCTGCTGCTGGGACTCGCCAGCCAGGCCGAAGCCCGCGAACCGCAGCCCTGCGCGTCGCGACTGCTTGACGCCGTAGCCAGGCAGGTCGGCCACGATGGCTGGATAGCCCCTTCGTACGAATCTTCCGGTCCGTTCCTCGCCGTGGTCTGCAAGCCCTGGCCGGACGACCCCGCGCAGACGGTGATCGCCATGGCCTACCTGGATCCGGGCGACACCGCCGTGGAAGGCGAACGCCACCCGCATCTGCTATTGGCCAAGGCCGACAGCCGCAGCGGCAGGCTGCTCGAACGCTACGACAGCGACTTCGAAGAAGACGCCTCCGTCGCCGTCGGCAGCGACAGCCTCTGGCTGGACACCGCGCGCTATCGCCTGAGCCCGACGGTGCGCGCCTTCGGCGTGGTATTCCATAGCGTGGCGCGTGGCGCCAGTTGTCCGGAAGCCGGCTTCGACAACCTGCTGACCCTGGTGGTGCCGGCCGGCGAAGGCAAGCTGCGGCCGGTGCTCAATACCTACCTGGACCAGTGGAGGACGCTGAAAGGCTCGGTCTGCTCCGCCGAGCCCGGGTTCGAACAGGAAGTCTCGCACCTGACCCTGGAACTCGGCCGCGGACGCTCCAACGGCTTTGCCGACCTGGTCATCACCTCGCGGGTCAGCGACGGCGAAACGGAGAACGGCAAACCCTTGCGCACGGTGAAGCGCACGCTGCGCTATGACGGCGAGCGCTACCCGTTCGAGGAGTATTCGGACTTCTGGCACCGCCAGTGAGGGGAGACCGTGGCCAGCAGCCACGGCGAAACAGCGGAACCGCGCGCCCGCCGCAAGGGACGGACGCGCCCGGGGAACTCAGCTCTCGCTGGTTTCCTCGCTCTCTTCGACGGGCGCCGGCTCCTGCTCCGGCTCGCCTTCGTCGTCCTGCTCGTCGTCCGACTGGCAATACGGGGTCGGGTCCTGCGGCCAGATCGCCTTGCCATTGCCGTCGAGCAACTGTTCGGCGCCGCAATCGGTGGTGGCCACGGTGAAGCGCGGCTTGCCGTTCAGGTCGTACAGTGCGCGCAAGGTTTCCGTCGCCTCGTCGCCAGTGCCGCTGACTTCGTAGCCCAGGATGTAACCCTGCTGCGGATTCACCTCCAGCTTCTGCCAGAGCGCTGGAACCAGCGTGCGTCCCTGGCGATCGAGCAACACGGTGTGGGCAGCGTTGTCCATACCGTCGAGACCTTCCAGGAAACGACCGTCATACGCAGACTGGATGCTGATCAGTTCGCCCGGCTCCAGCAGCATCTTGCCGCTGCGGTCCATCAGGCCCACCACCGGCACCTGGCTTTCCGAACCCATGAAGCTGACGGTCTTCTGCGGCCCGCCCTTCTTCGCCACGACGAACAGGTCGTTGCCCAGCGCGCCGATCTGCGCATAACCCGGCTTCACCCACTCGCGGCCTTCGTCGAGGTTGAAGATGCCGAAGTCGGCGCTGAACAGGCCGGTGCTCACGCCGACGGCAGCCAGGCCGGGCACGTCGACGGTGTAGCCAAGCGCGGTGAGGCCGGCGCTGTCGGCCGAATCGTACTGCGGCTGCACCTTCCAGGCGCCGCTGCGATCGATCAGGCCGTATTTGCCCGACGAGCCATCTTCCATGCGCTGCTGGGCCAGCCCACCCTGCTTGCCGAAGGCGCCGCAACCGGCGAACTGGGCGGCGATCGCCACCTTGCCCTGGTAGTCGAGGTAGCCACAGGGGCTGTCGTACTTCTCGCGGAACGCGACCAGGCCGTTGGCCGGGGTGCCCAGGTAATCGTAGCTCTTGCCGTCACCGACCACGTCGCCCTTGGCATCCACCAGTTGGGAGCCCTTGCCGATGACGCTGGCGCTCATCACGCCGTCGTGGAGGTCGCCCAGGCTCTCGTAGGCCACGGCCTTCTGTTCGCCGGTAGCGAGGTTGATGATCCACTTCTCCTCGCCACGCTCGGCGCTGATCAAGCCGCCGTGTTCGGCGACGCTGCCGTTGACCAGGGTGGTGTCGTAGAGCGCCTCGGTGAGCTGCTTGCCCTTGGCATCGAGGATGCCGCGCTTGCCATCGATCTCGTAGATGATGAATTCGTTGGCACTGTTGGGGTAGATGTCGTCGAAACGCGGCGCCTGGACTTCCTTGCCCTGGCCGTCGACCACGCCGTACTTGCCATCGCGGACGAAGCCATAGAGGTTGGGGGTGAGCAGCGACAGGGCTTCGCCGATATCGTCGCGCAACACCTTGCCGTCCTTCGCCTGGATCAGGTTCCAGCGCTCCTCGCGCGCCGCCATCAGGGTGCCCTGGTAGGCGCTGGCGACGATATTGTCGTAGTCGTTGTCGAACGGCACGAGCAGCTTGGCGTCCTGGTCGATCACCGCGCACTGGCCGTTGAGGCATAGCGGGATGCTCAGTGCAGCCATGCTCGGTGCGGCCGGTTGCGGCGCGACCGCCGCAGGCTTCGGCGCATCGTCGCCCTGGTTGCAGGCGCTGAGGAGCAAGGTGGAAACGGAGACGGCGAGGGTGTTGCGGCCGATACGCGACAGTCTTTGCATGCGGATATGTTCTCGTATGATCCCTGAGATATGTGTCCAGCCGCGATGCGCGCGACATCGCGGAACGCGGTAGCCTTCCCGACGGAAAGGCGCGGGCATGATGCCCGTGCCGCGGACCGCCTGGCAATGCCCTGATCCGGCGGCTCGGCGACAGGCGGCGCGCTTGCTGGCAGAATCGCGGCTTTCCGCAAACCGCGCAGGTACCGCCCCATGAACGACCGACTGCAGATCGAAGACCTCCTCCTGGGCGACGGCAAGGAGGTAGTGAAGGGTGCGCTGATCACCACCCAGTACAAGGGCACCCTGGAAGACGGCACGCTGTTCGACTCCTCCTACGAGCGCGGCCGGCCATTCCAGTGCGTGATCGGCACCGGACGAGTGATCAAGGGTTGGGACCAGGGCCTGATGGGCATGAAGGTCGGTGGCAAGCGACGGCTGTTCGTCCCTTCCCACCTGGCCTACGGCGAACGGCAGGTCGGCGCGCACATCAAGCCCCACTCCAACCTGCTGTTCGAGATCGAACTGCTGGAAGTGCTCACCCGCGACGACTGAGCCGAGGGACGGCGGCGGCCTCTGGTCGCCATGCGCAGGACGAATAGTCGCTCGACTATTCGCCCTGCACGAAGCCGGTTTCTCTTCTAATCCGCGGGGCGAGCCGCGGAACCCGTGGCAATGGCGCGAGGCAGGCCGTCCAGCACACGCAGCAGGCAGAACCCCAGGACGGCCCCCGCCGCGCCCGCGACCAGCATCAGGCCGATCGCGCCCGACCAGTCGAAACGGCTGACGATCAGGCCGATCAGCAAAGGGCCGATCACCTGCCCCAGGTAGTTGCCCTGCATTACCCAGCCGATGGCCAGTGGCGTCAGCGAAGGCGTGGGCGAGGCCAGCGGCGCGGTCGCCAGCACGGTGGTGGGAAGCATGCCGGCGACCGCCGAGAAGACGAACCCCAGCGCAATCGCCAGGAGCCCCGGCGTCGCGGCATGGAAGAACGCCGCACCGGTGACTCCCATCAGGATCGCGGTGGTCGCCAGCAAGGCGCCGGGACGTATGCCGCGGGAAAGGATGAAGCCCGCCGCGACATTGCCCAGGGCGTTCGCCGCGACGATGGCCGCGCCGATGAGTCCCGCAGTCTCCAGGGCGACACCCAGGCGCTGCATGAGGAACACGGGGAGGAACGTCATCAGGGCGAAGAACTGCAGGTTGTAGGTGGTGAAGCCGAGCGCCAGCAGGGTGATCGCCGGAACCTTGAGCAACGTGCCAAGACCGGCCGGCCTCACGCCTGCCGCCCTGCGCCCATCGTCGGCAGGGACGCTGAGCGGCAGCAGCAGCGCCGCGACCAGTACCAGCAGTGCGCTCAGTTGCCAGTCGGCGCGCCAGTCCGCGAGCAGCGGCCCGAACAGCATCGAGAGGGCGATTCCGCCTGCCATGAAGGTGCTCCACAGACCGAACACCACGCTGCGCCGCGTCTCGCTGGTGATCCTGTGCAACACGGCGGGCGCCGCCACCACCACGATGAGGAAACCGAGCCCCTCGACGAAGCGAGTGGCGAGCAACCAGGCGAAGTCCTGCATCGACGCACCGAGCAGGCTCGCCCCGCCGAGAATCGCCAGCCCAACGGTCAGCAGCCGGCGATCTCCCCAACGACGCACCAGGAGGCCGGCGGCGATGCCGCCGAATACGCCGACGAACGGAAAGGCGGACATGATCCAGCTCAGCGCGGCGAGGTCGCCGCCGAAGCTCCGTTGCAGCGACGGCAGGGCGATGGTCGCCTTGCCGACATGCAGGGCAGCGGCGATGCCGGCGAAGATCACATTGGCAACTGCCAGCCATCGCGGGCTGGCCTGGGGGTGCGGACGAGCGAGAGTGGACGGGCTATCCATCGTTGCCTCCGGGCATGGAGTGGCGCCCGGCAAGATCGCCAGACGCTCTGCGCGGATTCTGATAGCTCAAGTTAACTTGAGGTAAAGAGCCCAGGAATCAAACGATGTGTTCCATCGCCCGCACCAATGGCAATCCGGCACGCCCGCTCAGTAGAAGTGCTCGCCGTAGAGGTCCCAGGCATTGCGCCGGGCTGCCCGGCGCAGCTGCTCGGTGTAATCCCGCCGGCCGACGGCGGATCGTCCCGAGCTGGCAGCGACAGCTTCGGTCTCGGTGCGGGACGGTTTGTTGCGCGGAGTGTTCAGGGACATGGCGGCGTCACCAGTTCATCCCCGTCGCCGGCCCGCTCAGCAGTGCCTTCGCCATGCCGCGGGCGGACGCCAGGTCCGGCGCCACGCTCACCGGCGGGCCGTAGACAGCCTGCAGCACCGGCGCCAGTTGCTGCAGGTCGGCGAGGTTGTCCGGCTGGCCGTTGGCACTGAGCAGGATGCCCCGGCAATGCTCGACGAAGCGCTGGCGATTTTCCTTGAGCCACAACACCAGGCGCTTGCGCGCCTGCTGGTCGCCTTCAGCTGTTTCCTGCGGGAGCGGCGGATAGACCAGGGCGAAATCGCGCTCGACGGCCAGCAGCGCCTCGACCTCCTCCAACCAGCGCTCGACATCGGCCAGCTCGCGGGGCATCTCGCGGACCTGGACCAAGGGAAAGGCATCGATATCCAACAGGCTCTTAGCGGGGGCATTCATGGGGGGACTCCTGCGTGGAGGCAAGGCGGAGGAATGAGCGGAAGTGCTTGCCAAAACAGTACTGTACGATACAGTTCTTAAATGACCAGCGTCAACCCTAACGAGAAACGCTCTCAGCAAACCGCCTGGAGGCTTGAACGGACCGTCCCGACGGCCCACCATGCGCACCTTCCGACCGCCACCCCGCGAGGCCCGATACCGCTCATGAACGATGCTTCTCCCCGTCTGACCGAACGCGGCAGGCAACGCCGCCGCGCCATGCTCGACGCCGCTACCCAGGCCTTTCTCGAACACGGTTTCGAAGGCACCACCCTGGACATGGTGATAGAACGGGCCGGTGGTTCACGGGGGACCCTGTACAGCTCCTTCGGCGGCAAGGAGGGCCTGTTCGCCGCGGTGATCGCCCACATGATCGAGGAAATCTTCGACGACAGCGCCGATCAGCCGCGCCCCGCCGCCACGCTGAGCGCCACCCTCGAGCATTTCGGCCGGCGCTTTCTCACCAGCCTGCTCGATCCCCGCTGCCAGAGCCTCTATCGCCTGGTGGTGGCGGAATCCCCGCGGTTTCCGGCGATCGGCAAGTCCTTCTACGAGCAGGGGCCGCAGCAGAGCTATCTGCTGCTCAGCGAGCGACTGGCCGCGGTCGCTCCTCACATGGACGAGGAAACGCTCTACGCGGTGGCCTGCCAGTTTCTGGAGATGCTCAAGGCCGACCTGTTCCTCAAGGCCCTCAGCGTGGCCGACTTCCAGCCGACCATGGCGCTGCTGGAAACCCGCCTCAAGCTGTCGGTGGACATCATCGCCTGCTACCTGGAACACCTGTCGCAGCGCCCCGCGCAGGGCTGAGCGACGCGCCGATCAGGCGGAGGGCGGCAGCGCCTGGCCCGGCAGTTCGGTGAGGTGGATCTCGGTGACCAGGGGTTCCTGGCGCGGCAGGGTACGTTCGAGCAGGGGCGAGAAACGCGCCAGCGCGCCGATCAGGTCCCACTGGGTCTCCAGGGCGGCCCCCAGCTCCGAGAGTTCGTTCAGGACCCGATGACCGACCCGTTGCAGGCGTGGCTCTTCGCTCTGGCTGAGCTCCACCGAAAGGTGCGCCAGCATGGTGGTCATGTTGTTCATGTTGCGTGTCGCCAGGACCAGGATATTGGCCAGCAGGGCGACATCGCTGTCAGGCAGGGAGGCGTGGGGAGAACCGGCGTTGGCGTGCATGCGAGCATCCTTTCTCGAAGTGCGGTCCGGAGCGAACGTCGCGGGAGAATAACATCATATTGCCATTACGCAATATCTCCCACGAAACGCTCAGGTTGATTTCCTGATGCCAGGCAGACCGCCAAGGTCGGCAAAGGTTTCCATCAGGTGGGCCGCCAGCGCCTCGCCGCGCCGACGGCCCCGACGGCTCACTGCATTTCCAGGGATTTGCGCGGCGGCGTGCTGCGATGAGCGGCTCGCAGGTACTGCGGCGGCCAGGGCATCTGCTCGTTGCGCAGTTCGTCGGCGGCGTGCAACGGCCAGTACGGATCGCGCAGCAGTTCACGGGCAAGCAGGATCAGGTCGGCCTGACCGGTGCGCAGGATATGCTCGGCCTGCACCGGCTCGGTGATCATGCCCACCGTGCCGCTGGCGATGCCGGCCTCCTTCTTCACCCGTTCGGCGAACTCGGTCTGGTAGCCCGGTCCTACCGGGATTTCCGCATTTGCCGCGGTACCGCCGGAAGACACGTCGATCAGGTCCACGCCCAGGTCCTTCAGGCGCCGGGCCAGTTCCACGGTCTCGTCGGGGTTCCAGCCATCCTCCACCCAGTCGGTGGCGGACAGCCGCACGAATAGCGGCAACTCTTGCGGCCAGGCCTTGCGCACCGCGGCGGTGACCTGCAGAAGCAGGCGGATGCGGTTCTCGAAGCAGCCGCCGTACTGGTCGCGACGCTGGTTCGACAGCGGCGAGAGGAACTGATGCAACAGGTAGCCGTGGGCCGCATGCACCTCCGCGACCTTGAAGCCGGCAGCCAGGGAGCGCTCGGCGGCGCGTACGAAGGCCTGCACCAGCGCCTCGATCTGCGCCTCGCTCAGGGCCTCGGGGGTCGTGTGCTGGGGATCGAACGGGATCGCCGATGGCGCCACCGGTATCCAGCCGCCGTCGCCGATCGGCACGCTGCCGTGCTTGCCCAGCCACGGCCGCCAGGTACTCGCCTTGCGCCCGGCGTGGGCCAGCTGGACCCCGGCGACCGCGCCCTGGGACTCGATGAAACGGGTGATGCGATGCAACGGCTCGACATGCGCGTCGCTCCAGATGCCGAGGTCGTCAGCGGTGATGCGCCCCTCGGGCAACACCGCGGTGGCTTCGACTATCACCAGGCCGGCGCCGCCCACCGCGCGGCTGCCCAGGTGCACGAGATGCCAGTCGTTGGCCAGGCCCTCCTGCGCCGAGTACTGGCACATGGGCGATACGGCGATGCGGTTGGGCAAGGTGATTTGACGCAGGCTAAGAGGCTCGAACAGCAGACTCATGGCAGGACTCCCGGTCGGTCTTGGAATAAAGCTCACACCTGAACTTTAGACCGGGTTCGCGGAGGCCAACGGCCCAAGCGACATAAAGCAGCCGCCCTCCTGGCGGAAGACGGCTTGAGCGACCCCGACCGGCATTCCTTCCTGGAGTGCCAGCCGGGACCACCGAGCTTACAACGCGCTCGGGCAGGTCACGCCGACGGTGCTGAACGCCCGGGTGACGTCAGCCGCCGAGTAGTTGCGGTTCTGCGCCGAGCGAATCACCCCGCAGGCGCCGCTGTTGTAGTTGCTGGTGGCGGTCCAGTAGTAGCGGTTGGCGTCGACGAACACCTCGAAGGCCTTGCGGGTATCCCAGCCCGGCGAATTGGCCAACAGGTAGAACGCACGGTTGTACACGCCGCTGGAGTGGTGCACGTCGATGCCGTTGTAGTACTGCGACGCGTTGTCGATGGATCGCCCGTCGCGGCTGGGCTGGTCCATGTAGCGCAGCGCACCGCTGCCCTTCTTGATGTCGTAGCCGATCAGGAAGTCGTTCTTGCCGCGCATGTAGAACTCGGCTGCCTCGCCGGCCATGTCGGAGAACGCTTCGTTCATTCCGCCTGATTGCCCGCGGTAGATCAGCCCGGAGTTCTGCTCGGTAAAGCCGTGGCTGACCTCGTGGGCCGCCACGTCCAGCGACACCAGCGGATAGAACATGGTGGCGCCGTCGCCGAAGAGCATCGCCGTGCCGTCCCAGTAGGCGTTCTCCACGCTGCGCCCGTAGTGCACCTTCATGTACAGCTTGTGGGTCAGCGGGCTGGTGCCGAACCAGTCCCGGTACAGTTTGAACACCACGCCGCCGAAGAAATGCGCGTCGTTCAGCGGCGAATAGGCGCCGTTGACCTGCTTGTAGGTGTTGGTCGGGCAGGCGAAGCGGAACGGCGTGGTCTTGCTGTCGTCGGTGCTGCTGTTCATGTCGACGGTGATGACGTTGCCGTCGTCCATCTCGCAGCGGTCGTTGACGATCAGCGGACCGTAGTCGCTACCGTAGGTGTACTTGCCGATCTTCTGGTTGCCGCCGGGGCCGCCCGCCTCGGCGTGGGCCAGGCCTTCCCACTGATCGAGCACTTCGCCGGTCTTGGCGTCGATGACGAAATGCGGCCGCGACAGTCCCTCGCCGGGAATCAGGTAGGAGACGTTGTAGACCAGTTGGGCGATGTTGTTCTCGCCCAGGCGGATCACCAGTTCCACTTTGTCATTCTCGGTCTTGCGGCCCTGGGCCTTCAGGCTCTTGGCCTGGGCCAGCACCTGCTCGGCGGATACCGCCGCGGTGGTGCTGCCCGGCAGGTCGGCGGCGATGTTGGCGACGAAATGGCCGCTGCGCTGCGCCGCCACGCTCTTGCCGGGACCCTTGACTTCGGTGATGGCTTCGCCGACCACCCGTACGCCGTTGTGGAATTGCTCGTAGCGGGTGACCTGCTTGCCGTTGGGCAGGGTCGTGCTGCGGATCGCTTTCAGTTCGTCGGCACCGCCAGCGCCGACCGCGGCTTGCAAGGTGACCGGGCCGGGCGCGCCCTGGGCAGCCTTGCTGGGGAGTTTGGACACGTCGATCAGGTCGGCGGCAAAAGCGGCCGGCGAAACACCCATGATCGCAACGAACAACAGGTCAAGCGTAGAAACCTTCTTCATCTTGTTCAGTTCTCCTGGTTTTTTCAGGCCGAAGTACTCGGCCGACGCTTACCGCCGCCTTGTGGGCTGATCGGAACAGCCGTATCAGTCCTTCGGGTAGAAGGAACTGCACTCCCCTGGCTCGGTCCCGTTTTCGACGGTGCTTTCGTGTACCAAAAAGAACCCGCGGCCAAACCTGCCAGAACTGGCAGGTAGCCTTGATTTCGCCGGAAATCTGTATGTTTTCGCTGGAATAGCTAACAGAAAAGCAGGGGGCAGCTAGGTTGCCCGTGGCCCCGTGGCGCGTTCAGCGAGGAGCCATGTGGACGATCATCAACTGCACGCTTTCCTGGCCGCGGAATTCGTTGACGTCGAGTTTGTAGGCCAGTTCGGCCCAGCGCACGGTGGGGTTGGGCCACTGCTCGCGGTCGATGTTGAAGGCAATGCCATCCAGTTGCAGCGAGCCGCATTCGCTTTTCAGCACCAGCTTCAGGTGACGCTCGCCGACGATCCGCTGCTGCACCAGCTGGAACACCCCGTGGAACATCGGCTCGGGAAAGTGCTGGCCCCAGGGACCGGCCTGGCGCAACGCGCGCGCCAGCTCCAGGTGGAACTCCTGGATGCTCAACTGGCCATCGGAGAGCAGGCGCCCGGCCAGGTCCTCCTCGGCCAGTTGGCGGCGTACTTCGGCATCGAAGGCGGCGGAGAAAGCGCCGAAGTTTTCCTGCGGCAACGATAGTCCGGCAGCCATCGCGTGGCCGCCGAACTTGCTGATCAGCCCGGGATGACGGGCGGCTACCGCGTCCAGCGCGTCGCGGATGTGGAAGCCGGGAATCGACCGTGCCGAGCCTTTCAGGCTGCCGTCGCCGGCATCGGCGAAGGCGATGGTCGGCCGGTGGTAACGCTCCTTCAGGCGCGAGGCGAGGATTCCGATCACGCCCTGGTGCCAGTCGGCGTCGAACAGGCACAAGCCGAACGGCAGTTGCTCCAGGCTCAGCTCCTTGAGCTGCGCCAGCGCCTCGCGCTGCATACCCTGCTCGATGGCCTTGCGGTCCTGGTTCAACTGGTCGAGCTGCACCGCCATGTCGCGGGCCAGCGCTTCGTCGTCGCAGAGCAGGCATTCGATGCCGAGGGACATGTCGTCGAGCCGACCCGCCGCGTTCAGGCGCGGACCGAGGATGAAACCCAGGTCGGTGGAGGTGATCCGTACCGGAGGCCGCCCGGCCACCTCCAGCAGCGCGCGCAAGCCCGGCCGGGCGCGGCCGGCGCGGATGCGCGCGAGGCCCTGGTGGACCAGGATGCGGTTGTTGGCATCGAGCGGCACCACATCGGCGACGCTGCCCAGCGCCACCAGGTCGAGCAGCTCGGCGAGGTTCGGTTCCTTCAGCCCGCGCCGGGCGAACCAGTCCAGCTCGCGCAGGCGCGCCCGCAACGCCAGCATCACATAGAAGATCACCCCGACCCCGGCCATGGCCTTGCTGGGGAATTCGCAGCCCGGCTGGTTGGGGTTGATGATCGCATCCGCCGCCGGCAGTTCCGGGCCAGGCAGGTGGTGGTCGGTGACCAGCACCTTGAGCCCCGCGGCTTTCGCCGCCTGGACGCCGTCCACGCTGGAGATGCCGTTGTCCACCGTCACCAGCAGGTCGGGACGCTTCTCCAGGGCCACGCCGACGATCTCCGGGGTCAGGCCGTAGCCGTACTCGAAGCGGTTCGGCACCAGGTAATCGACCCAGGCCGCGCCGAGCATGCGCAGGGCCAGCACGCCGACGCTGCTGGCGGTGGCGCCGTCGGCGTCGAAGTCGCCGACGATGAGAATCCGCTGGCCGCCCTCCAGGGCGTCCACCAGCAGCGCCACGCCCTCTTCGATGCCTTTCAGCCGCTGGTAGGGAATCAGCCGCGCCAGGCCCTTGTCCAGCTCCTCGGCGCAACGCACGCCACGAGCCGCGTACAGGCGCGCCAGCAATGGCGGAAGGTCGCCGAGATCGGGCAGGGTTTCGGGCAGGGGGCGGGGTTCGATACGCATCAGGTCACTCGTTCGGCTCGACGGAAGGAAACGGCGGCGGCGATCAACGCTCGCCCTGCAGCCACTCCAGCTGCAACTCGTGCTGGCCGTTCTCGTCGGTGACGAACAGGGTGCCCTCGCTGATCATCACGGTCCAGTTGATCGAACGCGGCAGGTCGCGGGACAGGCTCTCCAGGGGTTCCTGGGGCACTGCCGCGACGTTGATGTTCTTCAGGCTGCGCACGCTGTCCAGCACCTTGGTCTGCCAGACCCGCAGGTTGCCATAGGCGAGCAGGCTGAAGCGCTCGCAGCGACGCGAGCACCAGGTGATGCGCTCGGCGTCCGGCTGGCCGACTTCGATCCAGTGCAGGACCCGGCCGTCCAGGCTCTTTTCCCAGAGCGCCGGTTCGTCCACGTCCGACAGGCCACGCCCGAAGGCGATCTGCTCGCCGTACCACAGCACGTAGGCCAGCAAGCGCACGGCCAGGCGCTCCTCGGTCTCGGAGGGGTGCCGGGCCACGGTCAGGCGCAACGTCTCGTAGACCCCGCGGTCCAGGTCGGTGAGGGAAATATCGGCTTTATAGGGCGTGGATTGCAGGGCCATGGGAATACCGGCGTGGGAAGCGAAAGGGCGCAAGTCTAACCTGAAACCCGCCCGCGTGCGGTCCGCCGGCCGACCGCCTGCCCTGCCTTTCTCGCGTCGCTGCCGCTCAGCGCGGGGCGTAGCGGCCCCAGAGTTCCTCGAACTCTCGCCGATAGGCGCCGATCAGCACGGCGTCGTCGGTTACCAGCAGGTTCTCTTCGTTGTTGACGCTGGCGCTGCGGGTCCAGTTGAAACTGCCGTTGAGCAGCCAGGCGCCATCCACCAGGGCGAACTTGTGGTGCATGTGGAAGGGACTGTCGTCGATTCGCAGCGGTACGCCGGCCTCGCGCAGCGCATGGATGTCGCTGCCTTCGTCGAACTGCTTGTCATCGTCGCTGATGATCCGCACCGGAACGCCGCGCCGATGGCAGGCCAGGATTTCCGCACTGAGCTGGTCGTCGGAGATGGTGAACACGCAGATGTCCAGGCTCTGCCTGGCCTGCCGGCACAGTTCGCGGATCTTCCGCCGACACTCCTCGCCGGGACTGAAATAGGCGCTGGCGCGGCTGCGCGGCGGCGCCGCGGTAACCTCCAGGGTGCGCACCACCTGCTCCAGCCACTTCAGGGCGGCTATCCGTTCGCCCTGCTCCTCCAGGAGGACCAGCTCACGCACCAGGTCGAAGGCACGGTTGCGCAGGAAACGCACCTGGTCGGGTGCCAGCTCGCTGCCCAGTTGGCGCAGTTCGTCCCGCTCCTCGTTGCTCAGCTTCAGATCGGCCAGGCTGTCGCGCAGCTGGCGGTCCAATCCGTCGAAGTCCATTTCCCGCTCCTCGTGTCCTCAGGGTTGATCGTTCTCCAGCGGCCTCTGCTCGCCGCCCAGCAACCGGCCCAGTTCGTCGAGGCGGCTGGATATCTCGTTGATGCAGTTGTGCGTGCGCAGGTCGACGTCGATCTTGCGGTCCATCACCTTGATCAGCGGCAGGAAACTGTCCTGCAGGCAGGCGGCAAGGCTCTCCAGCACCTGCTGCACGCCCGGCTGCGCAGGCGCCGTCACCTCGACGTTCAGCGCCGGCGCACCCTGGCCGAGCTGGCGCAATCCAGCCAACAACTCGTCCCAGGGCGCCGGTTGTACCGGCTGGGGTTCGCGAGCCAGGCCACGGACGCTTTCCACAAGGTCGTTGAGCTGCGCAACCAGCCGTCCGCCGACGTCGGCGTCGCTGCCGCCCATGGACTTGTTGCGCAGGAAGTCACGCTTGATCTGCGCCCAGCGCTCGGCCTGCTCGGGGCTCTGGTTGCCGCGCAGTTCGGCGAGCTTCAGCAGGTTCTCCTCGGCTCCGGTGGTCAGCAGTTGCGACTCGCCCTGGTAGTGGTCGGCGATCAGTTGCAGCAGCTCGGCATCGTTCATCACCGCGGAGATCTTCTCCGCCATCTTGTTCATGTTGCGGTAGCTGCCCTGCAGCTTGAACGGCGGCTCGCTGCGGTACTGGTCGGCCTGGGCGGCGCTGGCGATGTACTGCTGGTTGACCTTGAGCACCACGTCGCGCACCTGCATGAGGCGTTGCAGGGTGCTGCTGATCTCGTTGATCTCGGCACCGCTGTAGCCGTGGGCCAGCTCGTTGCTGGAGAACGGCTTGCCCTCGGCCTTGGCGACGAAGCGATAGACGTCGGCCATGTCGCGGGTGGCCAGCGGCGCGAGAACCGGGTTGGAGGTCAGGGCGTTCTCGATGTAGCTGAGGGAGAACGCCTCCTGCATGCCGCTGAGGGTGTCGCCGAGGTTGTAGATGTCGGCGCGGTTGGCGAGCATGTCGGGAATGCGGAAGACCTCGCCGGACTCGGTGTAGGGGTTGCCCGCCATCACCACGCAGAACTTCCGCCCACGCATGTCGTAGGTCTTGGTCCGGCCCTTCCACACCCCTTCCACCCGGCGCGTGCCGTCGCAGAGGGAGATGAACTTCTGCAGGAACTCCGGATGGGTGTGCTGGATGTCGTCGACATAGAGCATCACGTTGTTGCCCATCTCCAGCGCCAGGTTGAGCTTCTCCAGTTCCTGCCGCGAAGTCGCGTCCGGCGCCTGCCCGGGGTCAAGCGAGCGCACCTCGTGGCCGAGGGCAGGACCGTTGATCTTCATGAAGATCAGCCCCAGGCGGTGCGCCACGTACTCCATCAGGGTGGTCTTGCCGTAGCCTGGCGGGGAGATCAGCATCAGCAGGCCCATCAGGTCGGTGCGCTTGTTCTCGCCCACCGTCCCCATCTGCTTGGCCAGGTTGTCGCCGATGACACCCAGGTAGACGTCATTGATCAGCTTGTTGCGAACGAACGAGGACAGCGGTCGCGGCTTGAACTCGGCCAGGCGCAATGCCTCGCGCTCGCGTTCGACGATCTCCTGGCGCAGCGCCTGGTAGCGCCGCAGCCCCGGCAGGAACTGCTGGCGATGGCGACGCAGGCGGCCGAAGAAGTCGTCCACCGCCAGCGCCAGGCCGCGTTCGACGATGCGCGGATGCTCGCCCATCAGGCCGTCGACCTGGAAGCGCAGGTCGACCTCGGTGATCCGTCGTGGCATCTCCTCGTCCAGCAACGAGAGCGCCACCGCCTCGTCCAGGTAGGCCGCCAGCGGCTGGAACTCGGCGTCGCCACATAGTCCGCGCAGCCAGTTGCCGGCCAGTTCCCACTGGGCGGCGGGCCGCTCGCCGAGACGCTCCAGGGTCTGCCGGTAGTCGTCCCATAGACGCGCGCCTTGCAGGCGCAGCTTGAGTCCTTCCTGCAATTGCCGGGCATATTTGCTGAAGGTGAATTCGGGACGCTCGGCGGACAATTCCCAGACCAGGTACTCGGCCGCCTCGTCGATATGCTGCGGGTCCAGCGCGATGGGCTGTTCGGCGAGCAGCGCACGCATCGCCGCGACCACTTCGCCGCGAAGGGCGAGCAGGCCGTCGTCACGACCGAACATCTGCTGGATGCTGCGGCTGCTGCGTGCCCGCTCGGGCCAGCCGGCGACTTCCCGCTCCTCGCGCCGGCGGCTCCAGAACAGGCTGGCGAAGGCCCGCGCCGAGGGTGCGTAGCGTAGCAGTCCGGCGCTCTCGCGCAACGGCAGCAGGCGAACCAGGATCGCCGCCGCATCGTGGTCGTGAATGCCTTTCTCGTAGCCCTCCTTGTAGCGCGGTGCGGCGAAATCGCGGATCGCCCGCGCCAGCTCGTCCGGCTGCGCCAGCAGCGCCTGCAAGCGCTCCAGGCTGAAGCCATCGCGGCCCGCGTCGGCGGCGGCGAGCACTTCGCCGGCGAGATATTCGGCGCGGTACAGCGTCTCCGATTCGGATTCCAGGTTCACCTGCCAGAACTCGCGCAACTCATCGAGCCGCGGGTCCTGCAGCGGTTCGAGGAAATCGGTGCCGGTCAGGTGCAGGTACAGCGCGTCGCCGCGCGGCATCAGGGTCAGGTCGAGTTCCTGGGTGTTGACGCTGAAGCGGTGGCGCGGGCCCAGGCGGATGACGTCGCCGCCCTCCTCGAACAGCTCGCTCTTGTCGCGCAATGCGCGGACCGCCTGGTCGCGCGCGGCCTTCAGGCGCGCCTCGACGTCGTCGGCCTTGACGCTGTCCTTCAATTCGCGAAGACGTTCGGCCAGTTCGCGCAACTTGAGGATCAGCGGGTCGGCGGCGAAGAACGCGTTCAGTTCCTCCGCCTGGGTGAAGCGCGCGGTGCGTCGTTGCAGGCTGTCGAGAATTCGCCGGGCGGCGTCGAGCAGTCCCTGGGCCTTGCGCTGGCGCTCGTCGAGCAGGGTCTGCTTGTGCGCTTCGAAGGTTTCCAGCAGCTCCTCGCGCTTGGCCAGGATGTCGCCGAGGAACTGCTCATGGTCGCCGAACTGGCTTTCCAGTTCCTCCAGTTGCACCAGCAGGCGCGACAGTTGCTCGTCGCAGCGCTCGGGGTCCTGGGCCTGGGCCAGGGCGTTGGTGATGCCCTGGCCGAACAGTTTGAACTGGGCGCCGAACTGGGCCACGGTCTCGCTCGAACCGAGTCCCTTGCGCCGCTGCTCGGCGCGCGCCTTGGCCTGGTTCAGGCGGGCGTAGATCTCCGAGATCGACTCGATGATGCGGGTCCGCTGGGTCGCGTCGTCGATGCGCAGCGAAGCCATCAGCGAGGACAGCATGTCGAGGTCGCCGGCCATCGCCTCCAGGGCCGCCAGCGGCTCGCCGAGCTGGGCCACGGTCTCGGCTTTCTGCGCCTCGCCATCGAGGCTCTGCAGGCGCTCCAGCAAGGGCTGCAGGGCCTGTTCGCTGGCGAGGAAGGTCGCGGTGGCGGCGGCCACCCGCTCGTGGGCCGCGAGCAGTTCGGCCTCCATGGCGTCGAGTCGCGCCACGTCGATGTAACGGTACTCGCGGATGGTCAGCAGCAACCCACGCTGGGCGGTGATGCCGTTGAGCCCGTCGACGAACTGCTGCACCCGGTCCCAGCCGTCGGGCAGCAAGCCGGAGAGGAGCGCCTTGTGCCGCTCCTCCGCGTCGACCATCGCCTGGGCCGACTGGCGGCGGATACTTTCGACCTTCTCGTACTCGTCGAGCACCAGCTCGGCGGTCGCCGCCACTTCGCGCAACAGCGGCGCCAAGCCGTCCAGTTGGTCGCTGCCGAGCCAGTGGTAGACGTCGAACAGGCGCTGGGTGTTCTGGCACAGCAGCGAGTAGCGCTGGATCGAAACCGCCGGGGTCTCGATCTCCCGGCACAAGTCGTAGAGGTCGGAGACGCCGCGCACCAGCTCGGCATTGCCGATCCGCCCGAGAAAACCGCTACGCGCCGGTTGGCGGGCCGCGTACTCCTCGGTGCAGAACGGCGTCTGCCAGACCTGCATCGGATGGATGCGGGTCGGTTCCTCGCCTTCGGCGGCGAAGATCACCATGCGCCCGTCCTCCAGGCGCGCGTAGCCGTGGCCGAACAGCGGATTCTGCAACTGGCGGTTGATCAGGTTGTAGGTGAGCAGCACGTTCCGCCCCTGCTCGGGATGGTAGAAAACGTACTGCACGTCCTCGCCGTTGGGCGAGCGTACCGAGCGCTTGAAGCGCATGCCTTCCATGGATTGCTCGAAGGTGCGGTACTCGCCGTTCTGCAGGTAGTAGCCGCCGGGGAAGATGATCCCGTGGTCCTCCGGCAACTGGATGCAGGCCAGGCCGATGGCGTCGATGCGCTCGACCTTGCCGGTCAGGCTGTTGAACACCAGGTAGCGCCACTGCTCCTCGCGATAGGGCAGGACCTTGAGCAGCAGCAGGCTGCCGAGGCGGGCGAACTCAACCTGCGCGTCGTCCAGCGACTGGGTCTTGTCCATCACCTCTTCGCGATAGATGCCCAGGCCGACCTCGGTGTTGTTCTCGACCTTGATGGTCAGGTCGCCGCCAATGGTCTCGACGAACAGGGTGTCGAGGATGTTCAGGTGCGGGAAGCGGCCCTCCACCACCATCTCGCGGGTAGCCCGCTGCCATTCGAAGTCGAACGGTGCCGGCAAGGCGATGTCGCGCTCGCCGCGGTTGTCGATGTAGCGGACCTCGCTGCCGTCGCTGGAGATCGACCAGCGGAACACGCGGATGTCGGTGATCCGCTCGCCGATCTGGAAGCTGGCCAGCAGCTTGCCGTCGCGGATCGCCAGTTGCAGCAGGCGGGTGTTCTTGTAGTAGGTGTAAAGCTCGTTGAAGTCGTTGACGAAGCCCGGCGCGGCGAGAAAGCTGTCCCCCAGTGGTACAGGCTCCGCCTCGTAGCCTTCGCTGCCCTCCACCAGGCGGTAGAGGGAGAACACGTCGGCCACGCCGGTTTCCTTGCGCAGGCCGATGAACACGTTGTAGCCGAACAGCAGGCAATCGCCGACCTGGACGATATCGCGGGCGATGCAGTTGTTCTCGGTACGGATGCGGACCCGGCCGATCACATCCATCTGGCTGTCGCCGAACTCCTCCAGGCGACTGGCGTTGAGCCTTTCGGCGGTCTGCCGCAGGCGCTGGCCCTGCTCCAGCAGGCGCTTGTGCAGCACCTCGTAGGCGCCGCCCTCGGCAACGGCCTTGTCCAATACGTCCTGCGCGGGAGTTGCGGCTTGAGTGTCCGACATCCTGGTCTTCCTGGGTCTACGGCGGTCATCGATGGAAACCGGCCCGAGCGGCCTGCCCCGGGCGCAGCCAACAGGCCACGCCAGGGGCTGCGCCGCTCAGGGCGCGGGCGGAACGCCTCCGCAGTTGGCGGAGGAGGCTGCGGGTCGACTCAGACTTCCGCCGCCGGCTCGTTCTCGTGGCCGCTCTTGCGTTCCGGCATCACCGCAGCGGCTGCGCCACGGCCGTTGAGCAGGCGGGCGAGAACGTCCTGCACCACCGGGCTCTTGCCGACCACACCTTCGATGGCCTTGCCTACCGACAGCGACTTGGCGAAGGAGTTGAAGAAGTCGCCCTCGCCGCCGACGATCTCGATGTTCGCCTTGCCCAGCGCGGTGGCGAGCACCTCGGCCTGGTCCTTGGCGATGTCCTTGTTCGCGGCGATGGCCGCCATGGCCTCCTCGAAGCTCTTCTCCAGCTGCATGCGGAACTCTTCGTGCTGGCGAGCGCTGTCGCTGAGGGCATCCAGGGCGCCGAACTTCTTGCCAAGCCCCTCGGCCTCGGCATTCAGGCGCTGCAGCAGTACTTCCGCTTCCGCGCTGCCCTGGTCCTTGGTGGCCTTGGCCTTGGCCGCGCCGAGCTGCTCCTCGCCGCGCGCCTGGGCGCCGAGCTTCTCGGCCAGCACCTTGGCTTCGGCCAGGCCGTCCTTCTCCTTGGCCGCGGCCTGCGCCTCGAGCACCCGGGCGTCGGCCAGGCCGCGCTCTTCGTCGCCCCTGGCTTCGGCGATCAGTTGTTCGGCACGTACCCGCGCCGCTGCCAAGCCATCCTTTTCCTTCGCCGCGGCGGTGACTTCCAGCACCCGCGCATCGGCCAGGCCCGGCGCTGCGCGCTCGGCCTCGATGCCCTCGGCCAGACGCTTCTTCGCCTCGGCCTGCTTCGACGCCGCCTCCAGCTCGGCCTGCGCCATGGTGTTGATTTCCACCGCCTTGTGCTTGGAGCGGGCCTCGTCGGCTTCCGCCTGCTTGACCTGGCGTACCAGCTCCTGCTCGGCTTCCGCCTGGGCCTGCAGCAGTATCACCTGCTTGACCCGCTCGGCCTCGGAAACCTCGCGCACCTCCTTGATCCGCTCCTCCTCCTGGGCCACGGTCTTTTCCACCGCGACGCGCTCGCGAATCACATTGGCGATGTTCTTGCGCTGCTCTTCCAGCGCCTTTTCCTTCTCGATCTTCTGCAGCTCCACCTCACGCTCGCGGGCGACGATCTCCAGGTCCTTGGCGCGGGTGACCTTCTCCACCTCGATGACCACCGCGCGCTGGCGGTTCTGCTGCGCCACCTCGACCTCGCGCTGGTGGTTCTCGGTGCGCACGTCGATTTCCTGCTGCGCCTGGATCCGCGCCTGCTCGGCCTTCAGCCGCTCCTCTTCCTTGACCCGCGCGGTTTCCGCTTCCTCGCGGGCACGGATGGTCTCGATCTCGCGCTTCTGCCGGGCCTCGGCGTCAGCCTGCTGGCGCTCCAGGGCCAGGGCCGCCTCGCGGGTCTCGACGTTCTTCTTCTTGATCGCCAGCTCTTCGTTGCGCTCCAGTTCGTTGGTGATGACGTTCTGGGTGGCGGTCAGCTCGGTGATCTTGCGGATGCCCTCGGCATCGAGGATGTTGCTCGGGTCCAGCGAGTTCTTCGCGGTCTGCTCCAGGTAGTCGATGGCGACGTCTTCCAGGACGTAGCCGTTCAGGTCGTTGCCGATCACCTCGATGATGCGGTCACGGAAGTCCTGGCGATTCTCGAACAGCTGGACGAAGTCGAACTGCTTGCCGACGGTCTTCAGCGCCTCGGAGAACTTGGCATTGAACAGCTCGTTCACCGCCGAACGGTCGGAAGCACGGTCGACGCCGATGGCCTTGGCCACCTTGAGCACGTCGTCCTGGGTCTCGTTGACCCGCAGGTAGAAGGCAACGGTGATGTCCGCGCGCATGTTGTCGCGGCAGATCAGGCCGTCCTTGCCGCGCCGGTCGACCTCCAGGGTGATCAGCGAGATACGCATGAACTCCTTCAGGTGGATCACCGGATAGACCAGCGCACCGGTGAAATGCACCTTGGGCGTCGACGACATGTCGTTGACGATCAGCGCGGTGCCTTGCGGGACCTTGATGTAGAAGGCCTTGAACAGGGCCAGCAGGCCCACGACCAGCAGAACGACCAGGCCCACTCCCAGCAGGAGGGGCATCAGCGACGTCATATCCATAGCAGCAGTTCTCCTTGATTCTCACCGAGCCCGGGTCAGATACCGCGGAACTCTTCCTCGGTAACGACCCGATAGGCGTGCTCCGCCTCCAGGTACTCCAGCAGCACGACGCGATCGCCGCGCTTGAAGCCTTTGTTTTCTTCCGCACGAACTTTCAGGATCAGCCCGGCGCCGCCGTCTTCCAGCAACGCCTCGCCATGTTGCAGGGTGACCCGCCCGCTGCGCACCACCGCGACCTGGCCCAGCACCGACTTGCTGCTGGTGCTTTCCAGCTTGCGGAACAGCGGCCGCAACGGCCGGCACAGCGTGGCCGCCAGCGGCGCCGCCAGGAACAGCGCGCCCACCGCCACCACGGCGCCCAACGGGTAGCGCAGCCAGCCGAGCGGCAATGCGCTGAGCAGCCACAGCTGGACGAAGTAGCAGAGGAACCAGGCGAAGAAGGACAGCAGGGTCAGCACCAGGGTGACCGGTACGCCGTTGAGTTTCAGCTTCGCCAGCAGCGCGGCGAGGCCTTCGGCCTGGCCGGCGCCATCGACGACCGACTCGGCGTCGAGATCGAGCACATCGATCTCGACCATGCCCAGGGCGACGATGCCCCAGTAGATGATCGCTAGGATCAGAAGAAAGCTGAACAGCACGGTCGGGAACGACAGCGCCGTCTGCAGGAAACCTTCCATTGTCGCTCTATCCCTGAAAAACGGGCCCGGACGCCTTCGCCGGGCCGCGGGCCTATCAGGCCTTGCCCTTTTCCTTCAGGCGCGCCAGCACGCCATCCACGCTGTTGCCCGAGGCCTTGATCCCAGCCGCGCGCAGCTTGGCGTCCAGCGCATCGTCCGGCGCCGCCGCGCTGGCCAGTTCGGCCGCGGCATCCATGGTCGCCGCGCGTTCGGCCTGGCGCTGCTTGATCCGCTCCAGGGAGTCCACCGCGGTCTGCAGCTTGCTCTTCGAGTTGCCGTAGCGCTGGGCAACGGCCATCTGCGCCTTCTGCACGCTCTCGGTGGCCTTGACCGTATCCACCTGTTGCTTGAGCTGGCGGATGTTGCCCTCGGCCTGGCTCACCGACTTGCGCAACTGGGCTACGCTGGCGGCGAATTCCGCGACCTGGGCACGCTCGCCCTCGAGCTGGTTCTCCAGGGTCGCGATCTTCTCCGCGACCTCCCGGGCCAGCTCCTCGTTGCCGGCCTCCAGTGCCTTGATCGCGTATTGCTCGTACTCGGCGACCTGGGCCGCGCCCTTCTCGACGCGCTCCTGGGCCAGGCGGTGGCGGGCCATGATCGAGGCCAGCGCTTCCCGCGACTTGCGCAGTTCGACGTCGGCGTCGCGGATCTCCTGGTCGAGGATGCGCAGCGCCTGGCTGTCGACGATCGCCTCGCCAACCTCGTTGGCTCCGCCGCGCAGGGCGCTCAGCAGCTTGCTCCATACCGTCATGATGGTGTCCTCCCTCAGGCCCGGGCTTTCAGGTAGCCGGCGTAGACTTCCGTGGCGCGGATCACGTTGCCGGCCAGGGTTTCGATTTCGTGCAGCACGCTGGCCAGCGACGAAGTCGTGCTCAACGCGCCGAACATGCTGTAGCAGCGCTCCTCGCCCGGCAGGTTGAGCAGGCCGATGCTCGACAGCGGGAACAGTTGCCGGCTGAGCAGGACCTCTTCGTTGAAGGCGGTCGCGTCGGTAACGTCGCTTTCCGGCCAGAGCAGCGCCTCGACGATGATCTGCTCGCCCTGGGGCGCGACGAACACCGGCAGGTCGCCGTATTCGCGCATGATCACATAGAGACTCGCTTCCGCCCCCTCGATCAGCTCGATCTGGGCCTCGCCGCTGCTGAACAGCTCGGTGCCGCTCAGGGCCTCGGCCAGCGAGCGAGCGTTCCATACCCGGGCTTCCGTCATGTCTTCCTCCTTCTCCAAATGAGCCGCTCCGGCAGCCGGGCGACGCAGCATCCGCTCGGTGCCGGCGAGCGCCGCGGCGTTCTCCGGCAAGATCCAGACTTCCTTCTTCACCAGGCCCTGCTCGCGCAGGCGCTGGCGAAAGACACGCTGATAATGGGCTGATGATTTCCGTTGCATGGACTCACACTACGAGATCACATGTAAGATTTCAACAGCTCACATGTAATAAAATCCAACGCACGCGCATATCTACGCCGGGCCGGCCGGAGCATGGAAAAGAAACACGGGGAGGAAAGAGAGAAAGAAATGGCACGAGGGGCCTCCCTGGCTCGGTGTCTGGCGCGCTACATCCTGTATCGGCTCCCGCATTAAACCCTCTATGCAAAAGGAATTGAAGGACCGCCGGGCATATCGGGAAAAAACGGGAAACGTCTCACCCTACCGCGGCACCCGCCCGCACCGCCGGCAAATGCTCTAGGCTATGCGCACACTGCAGCCTGACGGACACCGCATGGAACATTCGCCCAAACCGCTGGCCGGCCTGAAGGTGGTCGAGCTCGGCACCCTGATCGCCGGCCCTTTCGCCTCGCGGATCTGCGCCGAGTTCGGCGCCGAAGTGATCAAGATCGAGTCGCCCGACGGCGGCGATCCACTGCGCAAGTGGCGCAAGCTCTACGAAGGCACCTCGCTGTGGTGGTTCGTTCAGGCACGCAACAAGAAATCCCTGACCCTCAATCTCAAGCACGCCGAAGGCCAGGCGATCCTGAAACGCCTGCTCGGCGATGCCGACATCCTGATCGAGAACTTCCGCCCCGGCGTACTGGAAAAGCTCGGCCTGGGCTGGGATGTCCTCCACGCGCTGAACCCGCGCCTGGTGATGGTGCGCCTGTCGGGCTTCGGCCAGACCGGCCCCTACAAGGACCAGCCGGGCTTCGGCGCGGTCGGCGAGTCGATGGGCGGACTGCGCTACATTACCGGCTTCGAGGACCGCCCGCCGGTTCGCACCGGGATTTCCATCGGCGACTCGATCGCCGCCCTGTGGGGCGTGATCGGCGCGCTGATGGCGCTGCGACACCGCGAGGTCAACGGCGGCGAGGGACAGATGGTCGACGTCGCCCTCTACGAGGCGATCTTCGCCATGATGGAAAGCATGGTTCCGGAATTCGACGTGTTCGGTTTCATCCGCGAGCGCACCGGCAACATCATGCCGGGCATCACCCCCTCCTCCATCCACACCAGCGCCGATGGCCGCCACGTACAGATCGGCGCCAACGGCGACGCGATCTTCCGCCGCTTCATGCAGGCCATCGGCCGCGACGACCTGGCCAGCGACCCGCAACTGGCCAGCAACGACGGGCGCGATGCGCGCCGCGACGAACTCTATGGGGTTATCGACCGCTGGGTCGCCTCGCAGTCCCTGGAGGAAGTGCTGGCAGTGCTGGCGCGAGCCGAAGTCCCGGCCAGCCGCATCTACTCCGCCGAAGACATGTTCCGCGATCCGCAATTCCTTGCCCGCGAGATGTTCCTCTCGGCACGCTTGCCGGACGGCAAGCCATTCCGCATGCCTGGCATCGTGCCCAAGCTGTCCGCCACGCCAGGCTCGGCGGATTGGGTAGGCCCGGAACTGGGCGAGCATACCGATGCCCTGCTCGCCGAGCTGGGCTACGACAGCGAGGGCATCGCCGCCCTGCGCCGGGAAGGCGCCATCTGAACGGTACGCGGAGCCCTTCATCGGTGCTCCGCGGACAGGGCGGCCCCTCTCCCCTATCCAGCCAGGGAGAGGGGGTTATCCGCACGCTTCCACGAGCATGGCGCCATCCGGCAAGAGCCGCTGCACCGGCGCGCGCCTTCGGCCTGACCGCCCGATGCGCAACGCGCCCTCGAACGAGACGGTGCTAGCGCGACGAATACAGCAGCACGTGATCCCGCTCGCGGAAGGTCGCCAGCACGTCTTCCTCCATCCGCCCGACCAGCACCTGCAATTCCCGGCGAATGGTCTGCACGGCATCCTCGAGATAGCTTTCGTCGTTCAACTGCACCTTGGCGATGACCCGCTGCAACAGGGTTTCCCCCTGCGGATCGACCAGCGTGACCACCCGTCCGCCATCGGGCCGGGGCTGGCTGAGGGTGAAGGGATGGGGAGCGAAGGCATCGGCCAGTCGTTGCTTCAGGCTGTCCAAATCAGGTCTCCTGTTTCGACGAATAAGACTCGTCAAAGACCGAAAAACGCGAATAGGGTTCGTCGATGCAAGCATTTACCGGACTAACGGCAGCATCTGGCGAAAGGCCACGTGCCGGCGCAAATAGCCATTCGAGCCGAACCAGGCCAACGCAACGATCAGCCCGCTATAAGGGAAGCACCGGGAAAAACTCCAACCATCCCACCCTCGCGCAACGCCTTCACCTGCTTGAAATTGCAGTATCCGGCGCGTCCGTCAGGCAGTAACAACGAGACTTCCCCCTGCGCATCGAACAGCGAGGATATCATGACTGCCTTCGCATCCCCCCGCGGCGCCTGGCGCGCCTTCATCCTCGCGCTGGCATTCGCCGCCGGCACGGCACAGGGCTCGCTGCTGTTCGGCGCCGTCGGCCTGGCCAACGACCAGTACGCGCGTCCGGTCGCCGACACCGAGATCGCCAGCACCGCCGTGCTCGCCGATTGTCGTGGCTTCGTCGGGACCATCGCCAGGATCGTCCTGCTGGACGGCTCGATCCGCTGCAACGAGGCTTTCCCCTATGGCTTCGCCAGCCCGATCAGTACCAGCGTCTACTATCCGGCGGACATCGCCGCGTCCGACGCCAAGCTTCCGGTCATCACTTTCGTCGGCGGCATACTTTCCAACGCCGGCAACTATCACGAACTGATGAAACTGTGGGCCAGCCACGGCTTCATCGTGGTGATCTCCTCCGACTTCATCAATTCCTTCCCGCTGATGCACGCCCTCGGCATCCTTGAGGTCGCGAAACTGGACAGGGACCCGGCCTCGGCCCTGCATGGCCGGGCCGACTTTTCCCGGACGCTGGTCGCCGGGCACTCCGCCGGCGGCCAGGCCACACTGCAGAGCGCCAGCCTCTCTGCACAAGCCCTGCAACTCATCGAGCCACGGTTGAAGCTGGTCGGCGCCCTGCCGATCGAGCCAGGCCCCCTGGCCATCGGTTCCACGGTAAAGACCCCGACCCTGCTGCTGACCGGACTGGCCGATGTGGTCGTGCCGCCGCTCAGTTGGCCGATCCTCTGGCAGGGCCCGTTGATCCGCGACGTGCCCGCCTGGGGCGCCACGGCCACCACGGCGACCCACTTCAGCCCGCTGCGACAGATCGAGTACAACGAGTTCGCCGGCATCAGCGTCGCCTGGGTGCTGTACCAGGGAAAGAACGATGCCCAGGCCCGCGACTATTTCGTCGGGCGCTACTACAAGCTGGCCAGCGACATCCAGTTCAACGATCCACTGAGGCTGCTCCGCCCCTCGCGCAACAAACTCGCCGCTGCCCTTTGAGAAGACATGAAAAAGCCCGCCATCAAGGCGGGCTTCTTCCTTTCACGACAGGCTCAGAGCGGCTTGCCGCGATTGCCGTGCTGGCTGACGAAGGCCTGTACCTTGGCCAGCTCGTTCGGCAATACGGTGCAGCGCTCCTCGCGCTCGAACAGGTCGGCGAGGTGCGCAGGCAGCGCCGGCGCCTGGCCGATGCCGGCCTTCTCCACCGCTTCGGGGAACTTGACCGGATGCGCAGTGCCCAGGGTCACCATCGGCACGCTCAGGCTGCGCCGGCATTCGCGGGCGGCACGCACGCCAATGGCGGTGTGCGGGTCGAGCAACTCGCCACAGGAGCGGTATACCTCGGCGATGGTCTCGCAGGTCTGCTCGTCGCTGACCGCCAGGGAGTCGAACAGCTTGCGCGCCTCGGTCCAGCGCTGGTCTTCCACCGACAGCTTGCCGCTGGCCTTGAAGGCATCCAGCAGTTCGGCGACGGCCTTGCCGTTGCGGCCGTGCAGGTCGAACAGCAGGCGTTCGAAGTTGGACGAGACCATGATATCCATCGACGGCGACAGCGAGGGATGCAGGGTGTCCTTGTCGTAGCGATTACCGCTCATGAAGCGGTGCAGGATGTCGTTGCGGTTGGTCGCGACGATCAGCTGGCTGACCGGCAGGCCCATGTTGCGCGCCAGGTAGCCGGCGAAGATGTCGCCGAAGTTGCCGGTCGGCACCGAGAACGCCACCGAGCGATGCGGCGCGCCGAGCTGCAGCGCGGCATGGAAGTAGTAGACGACCTGGGCCATGATCCGCGCCCAGTTGATCGAGTTCACCGCTACCAGGCGGGTACCCTTGAGGAAGCCCTGGTCGGCGAAGCTGGCCTTGACCATCTCCTGGCAGTCGTCGAAGTTGCCTTCGATGGCGATGTTGTGGATGTTGTCGCCGAGGATGGTGGTCATCTGCCGGCGCTGCACCTCGGACACGCGGTTGTGCGGGTGCATGATGAAGATGTCGACGTTGTCGCAACGGCGGCAGCCTTCGATGGCCGCGGAGCCGGTATCGCCGGAGGTGGCCCCCATGATCACCACGCGCTCGCCGCGCTTGGCCAGCACATGGTCGAGCAGGCGGCCGAGCAGTTGCAGGGCGAAGTCCTTGAAGGCCAGGGTCGGGCCGTGGAACAGCTCCAGCACCCATTCGTTGCCGTTCAACTGGCGCAGCGGCGCCACTGCGTCATGGGCGAAGACGCCATAGGTTTCCTCGAGGATCTTCTTGAAGTCGGCATCGGCGATGCTGCCGGCGACGAACGGGCGCATCACCCGGAAGGCCAGCTCGTGGTAGGGCAGGCCGACCCAGGAGGCGATCTCCTCGAGGGTGAAGCGTGGCAGGTTTTCCGGGACGTAGAGGCCGCCGTCGCTGGCCAGGCCGGCGAGGAGGACATCTTCGAAGTTCAGGGCGGGCGCTTGGCCGCGGGTGCTGATGTAACGCATGTTCAAAACCTTCGCTGTTGACGCGGGCCCGCGAGCGGCGCCCGGCGTTCGATCAATTCAGTTGTTCGACACGGATACGGACCACCGGCCCGGACACGCCTTCCAGCGCTTCCAGGGCGGCGATGGCATCGTTGATGCGTTGTTCGATGACCCGGTGGGTAACCAGGATCATCGGCACCAGGCCGTCCTGTTCCTCGGCCTCCTTCTGCATGATCGATTCGATGTTGATGCCGCGCTCGGACAGGATGGTGGCCACCTGGGCCAGTACGCCCGGGTGGTCCTTGGCCTGGATGCGCAGGTAGTAGGCGCTTTCGCAGGCTTCGATCGGCAGGATCGGGTGGTCGGACAGCGCGTCCGGCTGGAACGCCAGGTGCGGTACGCGGTTCTCCGGATCGGAGGTCATGGCGCGGACCACGTCGACGAGGTCGGCCACCACCGAGGAAGCGGTCGGCTCCATGCCGGCACCGGCGCCGTAGTAGAGGGTCGAGCCGACGGCGTCGCCGTTGACCATCACCGCGTTCATCACGCCGTTGACGTTGGCGATCAGGCGATCCGAGGGAATCAGGGTCGGGTGCACGCGCAGCTCGAAGCCGCTCTCGGTGCGACGCGCCACGCCCAGGTGCTTGATGCGATAGCCGAGGGCGTCGGCGTAGTTGACGTCGGCGCTGGTCAGCTTCGAGATGCCTTCGGTGTAGGCCTTGTCGAACTGCAGCGGAATGCCGAAGGCGATCGAGGCGAGGATGGTCAGCTTGTGGGCGGCGTCGATGCCTTCCACGTCGAAGGTCGGGTCGGCCTCGGCATAGCCCAGGGCCTGGGCCTCGGCGAGCACGTCGGGGAAGGTACGGCCCTTCTCGCGCATTTCGCTGAGGATGAAGTTGCCGGTACCGTTGATGATCCCGGCCAGCCAGTTGATGCGGTTGGCCGACAGCCCCTCGCGGATCGCCTTGATCACCGGGATGCCGCCGGCGACAGCGGCCTCGAAGGCGACGATCACGCCCTTCTCGCGGGCCTTGGCGAAGATCTCGTTGCCGTGCACGGCGATCAGCGCCTTGTTCGCGGTGACCACGTGCTTGCCGTTCTCGATGGCCTTGAGCACCAGCTCGTGGGCCAGGGTGTAGCCGCCGATCAACTCGACGACCACGTCGATCTCGGGATTGCACGCTACGTCGAAGATATCGGCGGTGATGGGGGTCGCACCGGTATCGCACTTCGGGTTCGGCCGGCGGGCGGCGATCTGCGCAACCTCGATACCGCGCCCGGCACGGCGGGCAATCTCCTCGGCGTTGCGTTCGAGTACATTGAAGGTACCGCCACCGACGGTCCCCAACCCACAGATGCCTACTTTGACCGGTTTCACGCTGGAACTCCCCATCTCACCTACGACGGCCGGACGCGCCGGCCTGCTATGGTTCCCCGAGCGAATCGAGGTTGACGCGACCACTGTACGGGCCACGACACATCCTGGCGATGGATTCCGCCAGCGGGCGGCGGAAATCGCCAATGATGAAAACAAAAGAGCCGCACATTACGAAGCGGCTCTTTATTAGTCAATTGTTCGGCAGACCCGGCGCTATTTGGCCTCCAGCGCCAGCTTGGCCAACTGCTTGGCCGGCTGGTAGCCGGGGAGCAACTGGCCGTTGGCAAGGACGATCGCCGGCGTTCCCTGCACCCCGACCATCTGGCCCATCTGGAACTGCTTGTCGACCGGGTTCTTGCACTCGGAAGACTTGATCTCCTTGCCGTTCATCATGGCGTCCATCGCCTTGGTCGGCTCCTTCGCACACCAGACCGCCTGCAGTTGCTTGTCGCCCGCCGACTGCGGCCCCTGCCGCGGGAACGCCATGTAGCGCACCTCGATCCCCTGCTCGGTCAGGTCCGGCACCTCGGCATGCAGCTTCTGGCAGTACGGGCAGGTGGTATCGGTGAACACCGTGATGTGCGCCTTGGCCTGGCCCTTGGCCGGATACACCACCATCTCGCTGGCGGGCACGCCGTTGATCGCCTTGGCGATCGCCTGGCTCTCGGCCTTCTCGGTCAGGTTGACCGGCTTGCCGTCCTTCACCTGGTAGAGGTAGCCCTGCATGACGAACTGGCCGTCGGCGCTGGCGTAGAGCACCCGGCCGCCCTTCAGCTGCACCTGGTAGAGCCCCTGCAGCGGGCTGCTGGCGATGGAGTCGATGGGCAGGTCCGGTTGCAGGGCCTGCAGGGTCTTGCGGATGTTCTGATCGGCATTGTCTGCCAGGGCCAGGGTACTCATCAGGCCGAGGGCGGCAGCAGCCAGAAAACGGGTCACGCGCATGTGTCACTCCTGTCGTGCGGTCGGCGAAGCCTACCATAGACCGCTATCCCGACGGGCCCGACGCTTGTCGCAGAACGCTACGAAAGCGCCTCTTTTCGGGTAGGTACGGATTTTTCGGACAAAGCGTCAGCCTCGCGGGTGGTGGCGTGCGTGCAGATCCTGGAGGCGGGCCCGGGCGATATGGGTATAGATCTGGGTGGTCGACAGGTCGCTGTGGCCGAGCAGCATCTGCACCACCCGCAGGTCGGCGCCATGGTTGAGCAGGTGGGTGGCGAAGGCGTGGCGCAGGGTGTGCGGCGAAATCGACGTGCCGATCGCCGCCACCTGCGCGTGATGCTTGATGCGATGCCAGAAGGTCTGGCGGGTCATCTGTTCGCCGCGCAGGCTGGGGAACAGCACGTCGCTGGGCCGCCCGCCGAGCAGGTCGCCGCGGGCCTCGCGCAGGTAGCGTTCGAGCCAGCCGATGGCTTCCTCGCCGAGCGGCACCAGGCGCTCCTTGCTGCCCTTGCCGAACACCTTGACCACGCCCTGGCGCAGGTTGACCTGCTCCAGGGTCAGGCCGACCAGTTCGCTGACCCGCAGGCCGCAGGCATACAGCACTTCGAGCATGGTGCGATCGCGCAGGCCCAGCGGGTCGTCGACTTCCGGCGCCGCCAGCAATGCCTCGACGTCCGCTTCGGAGAGGGATTTCGGCAACGGCTTGCCCAGTTGCGGCAGGTCCACCTGCAAGGTGGGATCCTCGGCGATCAGGCCGTCGCGCAGGCAATAGCGATAGAAGCCACGCAGGCCGGAGAGGAAGCGCGCGGTCGAGCGGGCCTTGTAGCCCTGTTCCAGGCGCCAGGCCAGGTGATCGAGGATGGCGTCGCGGCCGATGCCCTCCAGGCGCAGCCCGCGGCCATCGAGCCAGGCGTTGAACTGCTGGAGGTCGTTGCGATAAGCCTCGCGGGTGTTGTCGGCAAGGCCTTTTTCCAGCCACAGGGCATCGAGGAAACGGTCGATCAGGGGATGTTCGAGGGTACTCATGGATGAAGGCTGCGAACCAAATGAAAGCGCGGCTAGTCTTTCATAGCCTGGGCGCTATCGCGAGCGTTGGCCGTCATCGCCACGTAATGGTTAGTCAGGCCGGTCGACAGGAGGTCGGCCGGCTTCCCGTGCCCGCGGGAAAAAGCGGAGCCATGTGGCTCGATGGTTCGCCCCGGCTCAGGACGAGCGGAGCGACGCTGACAAGGAATCCTCGATGGACCAGAACGCTATCCTGCTCGCCCTCGGCGGCATCGGTGCCGCCGCCCTGCTCAGTCAATGGCTGGCCTGGCGCCTGCGCCTGCCAGCCATTCTTTTCCTGCTGCTGTCCGGGATTGTCGCCGGCCCGCTACTCGGCTGGCTCGATCCGGACGAGATGTTCGGCCCCCTGCTGTTCCCACTGGTATCCCTGGCAGTGGCGCTGATCCTCTTCGAGGGCAGCCTGACCCTGCATTTCAGCGAATGGAAGGAAATCGGCACCGTGGTGCACCGAATGGTGACCATCGGCGCGCTCTCGACCTGGGGCGTGATCGCCCTGGCCGCCCACTACCTGCTCGACTTCAGCTGGGAAATGGCCCTGCTGTTCGGCACCCTGACCCTGGTCACCGGGCCCACGGTGATCGTTCCGATGCTGCGGGTGGTCCGGCCCAAGGCCGCGGTGGCGAACATCCTGCGCTGGGAAGGCATCGTCATCGATCCCATCGGCGCCCTGCTGGCGGTAGTGGTGTACAGCTTCATCATCTCCAGCGGCGAAGGCGATGGCTGGCTGCACAGCCTGCAGACCTTCGGTGGAGTGATCCTCTGCGGCAGCCTGTTCGGCATCCTCGGCGGCTGGGCGCTGGGCATCGTCCTGCGCCGCCACTGGCTGCCGGACTACCTGCACAACCTGGCGACGCTGGCCGCGGTGCTGGGCGTATTCATCGCCTCGAACCGGGTGATGCACGAATCCGGACTGCTCGCCGTCACCCTGATGGGCATGGGCCTGGCCAACATGAAGGGCGTCGACGTACGGCAGATCCTGCACTTCAAGGAAAACCTCAGCGTCCTGCTGATTTCCGGCCTGTTCATCCTCCTGGCCGCGCGCCTGGACATCAATGCCCTGCTCGGCCTGGGCCCGGCGGCGCTGCTGGTGCTGCTGCTGATCCAGTTCGTCGCCCGGCCGCTGAACGTGGCGCTGTCGACCTGGGGTTCGCCGCTGAGCTGGCGCGAGCGCGCCCTGCTCAGCTGGATCGCCCCGCGCGGGATCGTCGCCGCGGCGGTCTCGGCGATCTTCGCCATCCGCCTGAGCGCCGAAGGCCATGCCCAGGCGGCGCTGCTGGTGCCGCTGACCTTTCTGGTGATCATCGGCACGGTGGTCCTGCAAAGCGCCACCGCCCGCCCCCTGGCGCGCCTGCTGAAGGTCGCCGAGCCCTCGCCCAGCGGCTACCTGATCGTCGGCGCCAATCCGGTCGGGCGCGCCATCGGCAAGGCCCTGAAGAGCCTCGGCAGCCGCGTGCTGCTGACTGATTCGAGCTGGGAAAACATCCGCGCCGCCCGCATGGACAACCTGCCCACCTATTTCGGCAATCCCACCTCGCAGCACGCCGAAGCCCACCTCGACCTGGTCGGCATCGGGCATTTGCTGGGGGTTTCTCCAGCCGGCGAGCTGAATACCCTGGCGGCCATGCGCTTCCGCCACGAGTTCGGCCATCGCCAGCTGTTCGGCCTGCCGACCAGCCAGGAAGCCAAGCGTACCGACAAGCACCGCTCCAGCGACGAACACCGTGGCCGCCCACTTGGCCAGCGACCGCTGACCTACGCGCAGTTCGCCAGCCTGCTGTCGCGCGGCGCCGAAATCCGCACCACCCTGCTCACCGACACCTTCGGCTGGAACGACTACCAGGCGCTGCACGGCGAGTCCGCGATCCTGCTGTTCGCCCGCGATCCGAACGGCAGGATGCACGTCGCCACGCCACAGTCCACGCTGGCGCCGGGCACCGGCTGGACGCTGCTGTCGCTGATCGACGCGGAACCGTCAGTCAGCAAGTCGCAGGCTACGGAAATCGCCGACTAGACTTCAACGAACCGACGAAAGACCGTCGTCACCCTATCCAAGGTTGGGTGACAAACGAAGCCCACGAAGAGGATGATTGCATCTAGCCATCATCCTCTTTTTTCATCAGGCCATGACCATGTCCAATCAACAACATTCCCGCCTGGGCCAGATCCTGATCAACAAGGGGCTGATTAGCGCCGCCCAACTGGACGCCGCGATCCAGGCGCAGTTGAGCAACCACAAGCGCCTGGGCGAAACCCTGATCGAGCAGGGCCTGCTGAGCGAACGGCAACTGAAGAAGGCGCTGAAGAAGCAGACCAACCTGCGCCTGGCCGCGACCCTGGTCGCCGCCCTGCTCAGTCCGTTCCAGATGGCCAGCGCCGACATCCAGCGTATGCAGCCGCCAGCGGCCATGAGCCGCCAGGAATTGCCGAAGAACCTGCGTCCGCTGACCGACGTCGAGATGAGCAACGTCAACGCCCAGGGCCTCAACGAAAGCCTCGAGGGCCTGTTCCTGAAGGCCGAGGGCGGCGACGGACTGGCCGCGGTGAAGCAACTGGCGAAGCTGGTGATGCCGATGCTCGACAGCCTGGAGGCGGAAACCTCGATGAGCGACGTTCGCTACGAAACCGGCAAGACGCAAAGCACGCTCAACCCCGACGGCTCGGTCAACCTGCGCCTGCCGAGCAGTATCGGCGAGGTGCGCTTCGACAATATTCGCATTGCCGGCGCGCCGCGCGAGCAGACGTTCGGCAGCGTCAGCCTGCAACAGATCGACCTGTCCCAGGCCTCCCTGAAGATCAGCCTGCGGCCCTGATCCCAACCCAGGGCCGGATCGTCCGGGGATATGGAAAAGGCACCCGTGGGTGCCTTCTTTCCGCCTGTCTCAAGCCGCCTGGCTGGCCGGGAACCCCGGCAGGACCGGAACCGGCCGCTTTTCGTCGTCGATGGCAACGAAGCTGAACAGGCCGTGTATGGCCTTCTCGCGACCGTCGGCGTACATGCTTTCCAGGTACACCTCGACCTCCACCTTGAGGCTGGTGTTGCCGACCTTGACCACCCGTCCGACCAGTTCGACGATCGAGCCCGCCGGGATCGGGTGGTTGAAGTCGATGCGATCGGTGGAAACGGTCACCAGCGGCAGGCGGCAGAAACGGGTCGCGGTGATGAACGAGACCTCGTCCATCCAGGCCAGCGCAGTCCCGCCGAACAGGGTGTTGTGGTGATTGGTGGTGGGCGGGAATACCGCCTTGGTCACACGGGTTTCGGAAAGCTCGGTGCGACGCAGGATTTCTTGCTCTCTGGGGGTCATGCCACGAATACCGGATGGAGTGGCTGCCTGGGTGCCGCGGATGTTGTACTGGTTATGCGCTGCCGTGGGCAGTAGGAAGCGCCGCCGGAAAGGCGAACGCCAGACATGAAAAAAGCAGCCCTCGGGCTGCTTTTCTCGGAGAAGAACCGGATTAGACCAGTTTTTCCTTGATGCGCGCGGCCTTGCCGGACAGGGCGCGGAGGTAGTACAGCTTGGCCTTGCGCACGTCGCCGCGACGCTTGACGCTCAGGCTGTCGACGATCGGGCTGTAGGTCTGGAAGGTACGTTCCACGCCCACGCCGTTGGAGATCTTGCGCACGGTGAAGGCGCTGTTCAGGCCACGGTTGCGCTTGGCGATAACGACGCCTTCGAAGGCCTGCAGACGCTGACGGTCTCCTTCCTTCACCTTGACCTGGACGATCACGGTATCGCCGGGGGCGAACGCCGGGATCTCTTTGTTCATCTGTTCAGCTTCGATCTGCTGAATGATCTTGTTGGTCATGCTGTGCTCCTAAGACCGGCAATCGGCCAGCCATCGATACGTTAACTATCGTCCCGCTGACGGATATATTCCGCCAGCAGCTTCTGCTCTTCTCCAGAAAGCGAGCGGCTATCCAGAAGATCGGCGCGTCGTTCCCAGGTCCGCCCAAGGGCCTGCTGCAAACGCCAACGCCGGATGTGTTCATGGTTGCCACTGAGCAACACTTCAGGAACACGTTTGTCCGCGTACACCTCGGGTCGGGTGTAGTGCGGGCAGTCGAGCAGGCCATCCGTGAAGGAGTCCTCCTCGGCGGAATCTGCATGACCCAATGCACCGGGCAGCAACCGCGTCACTGCATCGACCAGCACCATGGCCGGCAACTCACCGCCGGACAGGACATAATCGCCGATCGACCATTCTTCATCGACGTGCTCTTCGATGAAGCGCTCGTCGATGCCTTCGTAGCGCCCGGCGATGAGGATCAACGCTTCCTCTTCGGCCAGTTCGCGTACGCCCGCCTGCGTCAGCTGGCGGCCTTGCGGCGAAAGGTAGATCACCTTCGCCTTCCTGCCCCCGGCGGCTTGCCTGGCATCCGCCAGCGCGCCCTCCAGAGGCTTGATCTTCATCACCATGCCAGGGCCACCGCCGAAGGGCCGGTCGTCCACCGTCTGGTGGCGGTCCTCGGTGTAGTCCCGTGGATTCCAGCAGGTCAGCGTGAGCAACCCCTGCTTTACCGCACGGCTGGTGATGCCATAGTCACTGATCGCGCGGAACATCTCCGGAAAGATGCTGACGACGCCCACCCACAAACGCTTGTCCATGGATGATCAGAAGTCCGCGTCCCAGTCCACCCGCATCTCGCCAGCGGCCAGGTCGATCGACAGCACGCACTGCCCGGTGTAGGGCAACAGGCGCTCGCGGTCGTCCAGGCTGCCCGCGCAGGGCTTGACCACCATGACATCGTTGGCACCGGTTTCCAGCAGATGGTCGATCACGCCGAGCAACTGCCTGCCCTGGTCGATCACCTTCAGGCCTTCCAGCTGGTGCCAGTAGTACTCACCTTCCTCGAGAGAGGGCAACTCGCTACGCGGGATGCAGATCTCGTAACCGGTGAAGGTGCGGGCCTCTTCGCGATCGTCGAGCCCCTTGAGCTTGGCGGCCAGGACCTTGCCATGCAGGCGCCCCCTGACCAGCTCGGCCTGCCGAATCTCGCCGTCGCGCCGGAGCGTCCAGCGGCGATAGTCCAGCAGGTTGTCCAACGGGTCGGTAAAGGAATACACCTTCACCTCACCGCGGATGCCGTACACCGAAACGATCTTGCCGATCACGACCAGGTCGTCGGCGGGTGTCGGCATTTCACTCATGACGGCTTAGGCGTTTGCCTTGGCAGCGTCCTTGAGCAGCTGAGCAACGCGCTCAGACGGCTGTGCACCCTGGCCGAGCCAGTAGGTAGCACGCTCCTGGTCGACGGACAGACGCACTTCGCCACCAGTCGCAACCGGGTTGAAGAAACCGATGCGCTCGACGAAGCGACCATCGCGCGCATTGCGGCTGTTGGTCACGGTCAGGTGGTAGAAGGGGCGCTTTTTGGAGCCGCCACGAGCAAGACGGATGGTTACCATGTGAACTTCGTTCCTGTAGTCGGTGCTTGCAAAATGAATGCACGCTGGGCCCACGGCCCGAAAGGCCGCATATTCTAAGGATTATCGGGGAATTTGCAAATCTCTTTTTCGGCCACCCATCGGCCGGCGCGGAGAGCGCGGGAAGCACACGGTCCGCCCGCCGGCCGACGGAGCGAAACCGCCGGCGTGGCCAGCGGCCGCGCGTCCGATCAAAGCTTGGGCATGCCCCCCGGGAACATACTGCCCATGCCTCGCATCATCTTGGCCATGCCGCCCTTGGCGGTGACCTTCTTCATCATCTTCTGCATCTGCTTGTGCTGCTTGATCAGCCGGCCGACGTCCTGCACCTGGGTACCGGAGCCAAGGGCGATGCGGCGCTTGCGCGAGCCGCTGATCATTTCCGGATCGCGCCGTTCGCCGGGCGTCATCGAGTTGATGATCGCCTCCATCTGCTTGAACTGTTTCTCCGCAGCACCCTGGGCATTGCCCATCTGCGCCAGGTTGACCCCGCCGAGCATCGGCAGCTTGTCCATGAGCCCGCCGAGGCCGCCCATGTTCTTCATCTGTTGCAACTGGTCGCGGAAGTCTTCCAGGTCGAAGCCCTTGCCCTTCTTGATCTTCTTCGCCAGCTTCTCGGCCTTGTCGCGGTCGAGGTTCTGCTCGGCCTGTTCGATCAGGCTGAGCACGTCGCCCATGCCGAGGATGCGCGAGGCCACGCGGTCGGGATGGAACGGATCGAGCGCTTCGCTCTTTTCGCCCATGCCGAGGAACTTGATCGGCTTGCCGGTGATCGCCCGCACCGAGAGCGCGGCACCACCACGCGCGTCGCCGTCGACCTTGGTCAGGACCACGCCGGTCAGCGGCAAGGCGTCATTGAAGGCCTTGGCGGTGTTGGCGGCATCCTGGCCGGTCATGGCATCGACCACGAACAGGGTTTCCGCCGGCTTGATCGCCGCGTGCACCTGCTTGATCTCGTCCATCATGTCGGCATCGATGTGCAGGCGGCCTGCGGTATCGACGATCACCACGTCGATGAACTTCAGCCTCGCCTCGCGGATCGCCGCCTCGGCGATGGCCACCGGCTTCTGGCTGACGTCGGAAGGGAAGAAGGTTACGCCGACCTCGCCCGCCAGGGTTTCCAGCTGCTTGATAGCGGCGGGTCGGTAGACGTCGGCGGAAACCACCATCACCGACTTCTTCTTGCGTTCCTTAAGGAAGCGCGCCAGCTTGCCCGCGGTGGTGGTCTTGCCCGCGCCCTGCAGGCCGGCCATCAGGATCACCGCCGGCGGCGCGACGCTCAGCGCCAGGTCCTCGTTGGCCGCCCCCATCAGCTCCTCGAGCTCGGCGCGGACGATCTTCACGAACGCCTGTCCCGGGGTCAGGCTCTTCGAGACCTCGGTACCGACGGCGCGCTCCTTGACCTTGTTGACGAAGTCCTTGACCACCGGCAGGGCCACGTCGGCCTCGAGCAGGGCCATGCGCACTTCGCGCAGAGTGTCCTTGATGTTGTCCTCGGTCAGCTTGGCCTTGCCGGTGACATGGCGAAGCGTCTGCGAGAGGCGGTCTGTAAGGTTTTCGAACATGCGCGATCCTTCCACGGGGGTTGCGGCAAGCGGCGGATTATAACCAAGAGCGCGTCGCGGGACACGCGATGAAAGACGGAGTGTGTGTCCGGCGACGACCGGAGGCCAGCCTCAAGTCCTTGATTTGCCGATGCGTTCCGTCTTTGCCGAAGCGACCGCCGGACCATGAGGTCGCGGCGCCCGCGGCAGGCGGTCCGCCAACCCGGCCACAGGTACGAGAGAACTGTTCGCAACGGCTTTCTCGCGACGCTCGATCTATGCCAAACTCCCATCCTTTCGGGCCCGCGATTACAAGGACTTATGCATCCCCTGCTGCCCAGCCTCATCGCTGCTGTTCTCTATCTCGGCACCGCCGCCTACCAGGGTGCCTGTGTGTCCAAGCGCACCGCGCCGGGCAAACCCCTGCTGCTCCTGTTCGGACTCCTGGCACTGGTCGCCCACGCCTTCAGCCTCTACCAGCAATTGCTGACCCCGGCCGGCCTGGTGCTGGACTTCTTCAACGCCGCCAGCCTGATCGCCGCCGCGGTAATTCTCCTGACCCTGCTGGCGACCTTGCGGATACCGGTGGAGAACCTGCTCCTCCTTCTATTCCCGCTGGGCGCCCTCACCACCCTGCTGGCGGTACTCATCCCCCACGGCACCGTCGAGCCGATCAACGAACAGCCGGGCATCCTGGCCCACATCCTGCTCTCGATCCTGGCCTACGGCCTGCTCACCATCGCGGTGTTCCAGGCGCTCTTGCTGCTGCTCCAGGACTACCGCCTCAAGCACAAGCATCCGTCCGGGCTGATCCGCAACTTCCCGCCCCTGCAAACCATGGAAAGCCTGCTGTTCGGCTTCCTCTGGGGCGGCTGGTCGCTGCTTTCGCTGTCGCTGCTGTCCGGATGGCTGTTCGTCGACAACCTGTTCGCCCAGCACCTGGCGCACAAGACCATCCTGTCCTGCTTCGCCTGGGTGGTCTTCGCCGTGCTCCTCTGGGGTCGCCACCAGCTCGGCTGGCGGGGCCACAAGGCGATCCGCTGGACCCTGGCCGGTTTCTGCCTGTTGATGTTGGCGTACTTCGGCAGCAAGCTGGTGCGGGAATTCATCCTGCACATCTGATGGGCCTCCTTCATGGATGAGCTGCACCCCGGGTACCTGGTCGGCCTGCTGGTTCTCTTGGTCGCCTGCTCGGCGTTCTTCTCCTGCGTCGAGACCGCCCTGCTCAACCTCGACCGTTACCGCCTGCGCCTGCAGGCCAAGCAAGGCCTGCGCGGGGCCCGGCGCAGCAGTTGGCTGCTGCTGCACGACGACCGCCTGCGCGGCACCCTGTTGTTCGGCCGCACCCTGGTCAACGTCAGCGCCGCCGCCCTGGCCAGTTGGGCCGCGCTGCGCCACTGGGGCGTCATCGGCCTGGCCGTCGCCATCCCCGGCATGACCCTGCTCCTGCTGCTGTTCGGCGCCCTGCTGCCGCGCCGCTACGGCGCCCTTCGCTCGGAACGCGTCGCCCTGCCGCTCAGCCTGCCGCTCCTGATCCTGCAGCGCCTGTGCTGGCCCCTGCTGTGGCTACTGACCCTGCTGAGCAACGCGCTGCTGCGCCTGCTCGGCGTCGCCGCGGCGGAACAGGACGACAGCGGACGCAGCCGCGACGAAGAGGCCCTGCATCCGGCCGACAACCCCCAGGCCAGCGAGGTCAACCGGCATGACATGCTGCTCGGCCTGCTGGACCTGGAGAAGGTCACGGTCAACGACCTGATGATCCCGCGCAACGAAATCGAAGGCATCGACCTCGACGACGAACTCGAGGTCATCGTCGAGCAGTTGCGCACCACCAGCCACACCCGCCTGCCGGTCTACCGCGACGACGTCAACCAGATCGAAGGGGTCGTGCACATGCGCCAGATCGCGCGCCTGCTGACCCAGGGCCGCCTGACCAAGGAGAATCTCCGCCAGGCCTGCATGGAGCCGTATTTCGTGCCGGAAAGCACGCCGCTGTCGACCCAGCTGGTGAACTTCCAGAAGGAGAAGCGCCGTATCGGCGTGGTGGTCGACGAATATGGCGAGGTGATCGGCATCGTCACGCTGGAGGACATCCTCGAAGAGATCGTCGGCGACTTCAACGACCTCGACAGCCTCGACAACCCGGATATCCAGGCCCAGGAGGACGGCAGCTTCGTCATCGACGGCAGCGCCAACCTGCGCGAGCTGAACAAGTCGCTTGGCTGGCAATTGCCCTGCGACGGCCCGAAGACCCTCAACGGCCTGGTCACCGAAGCCCTGGAGCAGATCCCCGATTGCGCGGTGTGCCTGCGCATCGGCCCCTACTGCCTGGAAATCCAGCAGTCGGCGGAAAACCGTGTGAAAAGCGTGCGCGCCTGGCATCCCCGCGCGCTGACCCCGCTGGTCGAAAGCGACGCCAGCGTCTGATCCGGGATTGTCGAACCGGCCCCGCGGCGCTCTATAATCGACCCCAGCTTATCCAGCCCTGCCGCCGGTTCCGCCGCTACCCGCAGCCCGAGCCCCGGCCAGTCACCCGCCAGTCCCGCCTGCCCGCCCGGCCCCGATGCCGACGGTACCAGCCGGCGCACGGCGCGCAGCCCCATCCTCCCTGCGCGACCGATCTCGTCCGCCCCACCCGGGCGCCGCGCCGCCGCATCGGCGCACTGGCCATAACCATCCGGCCGCACGGAAGCACTCCGTCGTGCCCCGACTGCCAGGGACCTTCCCACCATGACCGCCGCCACCCTCGCCGCCGACGCCGCTCCGGAACCGGCCAACTCGACCACCCGGGTCGCAGTCGCCAGCTTCATCGGCACCGCCATCGAGTTCTACGATTTCTACGTCTATGCCACTGCCGCCGCCCTGGTGATCGGTCCGGTATTCTTCCCGCAGACATCCGGCACCGCGCAGATGCTCAGCGCCTTCCTCACCTTCGGCATCGCCTTCCTCGCCCGTCCGCTGGGCTCGGCGCTGTTCGGCCACTTCGGCGACCGCATCGGGCGCAAGTCGACCCTGGTCGCCTCGCTGCTGCTGATGGGGGTATCCACCACCCTGATCGGCGTCCTCCCCGGCTACGACAGCATCGGCTACTGGGCGCCGTTGCTGCTCTGCGTGCTGCGCTTCGGCCAGGGCCTCGGCCTCGGCGGCGAGTGGGGCGGCGCCGCGCTGCTGGCCACGGAGAACGCGCCGGCCGGCAAGCGCGCCTGGTTCGGCATGTTTCCCCAGCTCGGCCCGTCGATCGGCTTCCTCGCCGCCAACGGCCTGTTCCTGGCCCTGGCGATGCTGCTCAGCGAGGAGCAGTTCCGTGAGTGGGGCTGGCGGATCCCGTTCCTGCTCAGCGCGGCGCTGGTCGTGGTCGGCCTCTACGTACGCCTGAAGCTGGCGGAAACCCCGGTGTTCGCCAAGGCCATGGCCAAGCACGAGAGGGTCCGCCTGCCGATCGCCGAGCTGTTCGCCCAGCACTGGCGGCCGACCCTGCTCGGCGCCCTGGCGATGGTGGTGTGTTATGCGCTGTTCTATATCTCCACGGTGTTCTCGCTGAGCTACGGGGTGGCCAGCCTCGGCTTCAGCCGCGAGGAGTTCCTTGGTCTGCTGTGCCTCGCGGTGCTCTTCATGGCCGCCGCCACGCCGCTGTCGGCCTGGCTCAGCGACCGCTTCGGACGCAAGCCGGTACTGCTGCTCGGCAGCCTGGCGGCGATCGCCTCCGGCTTCGCCATGGAGCCGCTGCTCAGCCAGGGCTCGACGTTCAGCGTCGCCCTGTTCCTCTGCATCGAGCTGTTCCTGATGGGGGTCACCTTCGCCCCGATGGGCGCGCTGCTGCCGGAAATATTCCCCACCCACGTGCGCTACACCGGCGCGTCGGCGGCCTACAACCTGGGCGGCATTCTCGGCGCCTCGGTGGCGCCCTATATCGCCCAGAAGCTGGTCGGCATCGGCGGCCTGGGCTGGGTCGGCGGCTACGTCTCCGCAGCGGCGCTGCTCAGCCTGCTGGCGGTGCTGTGCCTGAAGGAAACCCGCGACAACGACCTCGGCGCAGTGTCCTGAGTCTCGCTCAGACTACCGCGACGCCGCCCTTCTCCCTCGCCGCCAACCAGTCGGCGAGGGCCCCGGCCCAGACCTGGTAGCCCAGCTGCGACGGATGAAAGCCGTCGATGGCCAGGTAGCCCGGAAGCAGGTCCAGCGAGATCGGGCAGTAGCCGGCGCCGGTCGCGCCAGCGAGATCGCACAGCGCCTCGTCGAGCAGCCGCCCGCGCCACCCCAGCAGGGCCCGCAGCAACCCGGGCAAGGCGGAAAAATGCTGCAGCGGCGGCACCGCGGTGCAGGTCACCTGCGCGCCGGCCGCCTGGAAGCCGTCGATCAGGGCCGCGCAGTCGGCGCGCCAGCGTTCGAGGGAGCGCAGGCTGGTGGTGTCATTGACGCCGAAGACCAGGATCACCTGGTCGAAGAAACGTCCCGCCACCTGCGGTAGCAAGCGTTCGCGCGCCTCGCCGCTGGTGATACCGTTCTCGCCCAGCGCCTGCCAGGCCACCGGGCGCCGCAGACGCTCGCCCAGCGCCGCGGCCAGGCGGCCGGCCAGGGCGTAGTCCAGGCAACTGGCGCCGACCCCGGCCACTGTCGACTCACCGAACAACAGCAAGCGCAGCGGCTCTTCGGCACCGGACCCACCGACCAGCCCTTCGCGAGGTCCCGCCGCGGGCGCCAGGCGCAAGGCTCGGCGGCGGGTGCGGATAGCCAGCGGCACCGCCAGCGGCAGCAACGGCAGAGCCGCCGCCCACCAGGCCAGCGTTGCCAGCCGGCGCATCTCAGAGTTCGACGCGAACCGCCTGGGCGGCCCGGGTCGCCTTGGCGCGGGCGGCGTCGATCGACTCGTCGCGCGCCAGGGCCACGCCCATCCGCCGCTGGCCATCCACTTCCGGCTTGCCGAACAGGCGTAGCGCCGTATCCGCCTCGCTCAGCGCGGCGCCGAGGTTGGCGAAAGCGACCTGCCGGGACTTGCCTTCCACCAGGATCACCGCCGAGGCCGACGGGCCGAGCTGGCGGATCACCGGGATCGGCAGGCCGAGGATCGCCCGCGCGTGCAGCGCGAACTCGGAAAGATCCTGGGAAATCAGGGTCACCAGGCCGGTATCGTGCGGACGCGGCGACACCTCGCTGAACCACACCTGGTCGCCCTTGACGAACAGTTCGACGCCGAACAGCCCGCGTCCGCCGAGGGCCTCGGTCACTGCCCGGGCGACCCGCTCGGACTCGGCCAGGGCCTGCGCGCTCATCGCCTGCGGCTGCCAGGACTCGTGGTAGTCACCCTTGACCTGGCGGTGACCGATCGGCGCGCAGAAAGTGGTGCCGTCGACGTGGCGCACGGTGAGCAGGGTGATTTCGTAGTCGAAATCGATGAAGCCCTCGACGATCACCCGGCCCTTGCCGGCGCGCCCGCCTTCCTGGGCATAGTCCCAGGCCGCCTGCAGGTCGTCGGGGCCTTTCAGGACGCTCTGGCCCTTGCCCGACGAACTCATGATCGGCTTCACCACGCAGGGGTAGCCGACGCGCTCGACGCCACGGCGGTAGTCCTCGAAGGTATCGGCGAAGTGATAGGGCGAGGTCGGCAAGCCGAGCTCCTCGGCAGCCAGCCGGCGGATACCCTCGCGGTTCATGGTCAGTTGCGCGGCGCGGGCGGTGGGCACCACGGTGTAGCCTTCGGCCTCCAGCTCGACCAGGGTCGCGGTGGCGATGGCCTCGATCTCCGGCACGATGTAGTGCGGCTTCTCCTGCTCGATCACCGCGCGCAGGGCGGCGCCGTCGAGCATGCTGATCACGTGGCTGCGATGTGCCACCTGCATGGCCGGCGCGTTGCCATAGCGATCGACGGCGATCACTTCGCAACCCAGGCGTTGCAGCTCGATGGCGACTTCCTTGCCCAGCTCGCCGGAGCCACAGAGAAGGACGCGGGTCGCGCTCGGCGACAGGGGGGTACCGATACGGGTCATGGAAGAACCTCGGAAATGAAAGAAAACGGAATCCGCTTCAGGCGGAACCGCTGACCAGCCCTTGCGCCTTGGCGCGCTCGAAACAGCGACCGAGCACCTCGCGGCGCTCGTCGTTGCTCATCAGGCCCCAGCGGGTGATCTCGGCCGCCGTGCGCTGGCAGCCGATACAGATGTCCTGCTCGTCCAGCGCGCAGACATGCACGCAGGGCGAAGCCACCGGTCGCTCGTTCACGCCGGGTCCTCGACGAGGTCGCGGGCGTAACGGCGGGCATTGTGCACATAGTGGGCGGCGCTGGCCTCGAGCATCTTCTTCTGCGGCTCGCTCAGCTCGCGCACTACCTTGCCCGGCGAGCCCATCACCAGCGAGCCGTCGGGAATCTCCTTGCCCTCGGGAATCAGCGCGTTGGCGCCGATGATGCAGTACTTGCCGATCTTCGCCCCATTGAGGATCACCGCGTTGATCCCCACCAGGCTGTAGTCGCCCACGCTGCAACCATGCAGCATGGCGTTGTGGCCGACGGTGACGCCCTTGCCGAGGGTCAGCGGATAGCCCATGTCGGTGTGCATCACCGAGCCGTCCTGGACGTTGCTGTGCTCGCCGATATGGATCAGCTCGTTGTCGCCGCGCAGCACCGCGCCAAACCAGACGCTGGCGCCGGCATCCAGGCGAACCTTGCCGATCACCGCTGCGCTGGGCGCGATCCAGCTGTCGGGATGGGTTTCGACGCGGGCATCGCCCAGGCGGTATTTCATCGCGATCTCCTCATGGCCGGGGTCTGCGCCCCGTCGGTCAACTCAGTTTGATGAACGAAGCCGGCGGCGTGTGCAGGTCGATGGGGTCGTCGTACAGCAGGTTGACCAGCTCCACCACCATGATGGCCGTCAGGCCCCAGATCTTGAACTCGCCGAAGCGATAGCTGGGCACGTACCAGCTGCGGCCGAAGTAGTCGATACGGTGGGTGACCTCGCGCGGGTCGTCGCGAAAGAAACTCAGCGGCACGTTGAACACCGCGGCGATCTCACCGTCGTTGGGCTGGTACTCGACGAAGTCGGGAATGAAGGCGACATAGGGAGTGACCTCGATACCATGCCGCGAGACCAGGGTGCTCAGCGGCCCGACCACTTCCACCAGGCCCGGCGGCAAGGCGATCTCCTCCTCCGCCTCGCGCAGGGCGGTGCGCACCAGGTCGGCATCTTCCGGGTCGCGCCGCCCGCCGGGGAAGGCGACCTCGCCGCCATGGGTGGACAAACCGGCGGCGCGCAGTGTCAGCACCAGCTCCGGATCGTCGCTGCGGGTGATGGGCACCAGCACGGCCGCTTGGGGGAAGCGCTGGTCGGTATCCAGTTGACGGGGGCGGTGCGCCTCGATGCGTTGGCGCAGCTCGTCGAGCGTGCAGTTCATACTGCCGGGGTTTCCGAGGTCTTGTCGTTTCCCCGAGATCATGGCACGAAAGCCCCGGCCAGCCCACCCCTCCCGCACGAGGCCTTGTCGCCTCCCGGCCAGCCGAGCAAGATAGGCCTTTCCCCGAAGAAGAACCTGGCATGAAATTCTGCAGCCTGTGCGGCGCCACGGTGGTCCAGCGCATCCCGGACGGCGACAACCGCCTGCGCTACGTCTGCGACGCCTGCCACACCGTGCACTACCAGAACCCGCGTATCGTCGCCGGCAGCCTGCCGGTGTGGGACGGCCAGGTCCTGCTCTGCCGTCGCGCCATTGCGCCGCGCCTGGGCTACTGGACGCTGCCGGCCGGCTTCATGGAGAACGGCGAGACCCTCGCCCAGGCGGCGGCCCGCGAGACAGAGGAAGAAGCCAACGCGCGGATCGGCGACCTGCAGCTCTATACCCTTTTCGACCTGCCGCACATCAGCCAGGTCTACCTGTTCTTCCGCGCCGAGCTGCTCGACCTGGATTTCTCCGCCGGCGATGAAAGCCTGGAGGTGCGGCTTTTCGACGAAGCGGAGATTCCCTGGTCGGAGCTGGCTTTTCCGACCATCGGCCGTACCTTAGAATGCTACTTCAGCGACCGCCGCGAAGGCTGCTTCCCGGTGCGCAACGAAGCCATTGCACCTATGCTGGCTTCCTATAAGAAAGACTGAACGCCAAACACTCGAACACCGCCGCCGTTGCGGCTCAAGGGAACATCGGGGATTTCACTTCCATGCGCTGGTTGCTTGCTTTGCTGTGCTTGACCTTCGCCAGTCTGACCCAGGCCAATGCCGCGCCGAGCCTGGAAGGCAAGGTGGACAAGGTCCTGGTGCTCAAGTCCGAGCGAAAACTGCTGCTCCTCAACAAAGGCAACGTCCTGAAAAGCTACCGTGTCTCGCTGGGCAAGCGCCCGACCGGCCCGAAGCTGGCCGAAGGCGACAACCGCACCCCGGAAGGCTTCTACTGGATCGACTGGCGCAAGACCAGCAACAACTACAACCTCTCCATGCACATTTCCTACCCCAACGCCCGCGACGTGGCCAAGGCCCGGGAAAAGGGCCTGCCGGCCGGTGGCATGATCATGATCCACGGCACCCCGCTGGATGACGAATACCCGGAGTGGTACTTCTCCACCCTGGACTGGACCAATGGCTGTATCGCCATGAACAACACCGACATGCGCGAAGTCTGGAGCGTGGTGAAAGACGGCACGCTGATCGAGATCCGCCCCTGACAGAACCAGGCTGATACCACTCGTCAGCCGTCAGCCACGCCAGGAACGCCGCCGCGAGATTTTCCGGCGGCGTTTTCTTTTATCCGTCAAACCCTTGCATCCCTTACTCAGGCCGAGTCAATCGACGGGACGGCTGGCTGACGCGTGCGCGACGCACAACTGGCATTGACGTGGTATTCAAGTGGTATTAGTTTTCCCAGCATTACCGGGCGACAACAACACAATCCGCATCGGAACCTCTCATGAAGACAGCCCACGACCTGCTCCTGGCCCTGCGTCCCGACGAGGCGCAACCCACCCCCCTCTATCTGCAGCTGGCGCGCAATCTCGAGAGCGCGATCCATGCCGGCCAGTGGAAAGCGGAGGAAGCGCTGCCCTCCGAACGCAACCTCAGCGAAACCCTGAACATTTCCCGCGTCACCGCGCGCAAGGCCCTCGAAGTACTCTTCGAGCAGGGCCTGATCCGCCGCAACCAGGGCTCCGGCACCTTCATTACGCCGCGTCTCGAACAACCGTTGTCGCGACTCTCCAGCTTCAGCGAGATGCTCCGCCTGAAAGGCTTCACCCCCGGCTCCACCTGGCTGGAACGCGGCATCGCCCTGCCCACCCACGACGAACTGATCCGCCTCGGCCTCTCGCCGACCGAGAAGGTCGCGCGCATGAAGCGCCTGCGCAAGGCCGACGGCACAGTGATGGCGATCGAGAACAGCACCCTGCCGGCGCGCCTGCTGCCGGACCCGACAGCGGTCGGCGATTCCCTCTACGAATACCTGGACGGCATCGGTCGCCCGGTGGTCCGCGCCCTCCAGCACGTGCGCGCGATCAACGCGTCCGCGTCCGATGCCGCGTTGGTCGGCATCGCGCCGGGCACCGCGATGCTGCTGATGACCCGGATCGGCTACCTCGAGGACAACACCCCGATCGAGCTGACCGACACCTACTGCCGCAACGACTACTACGACTTCGTCGCCGAACTGCGACGCTGACCGACACGGAGCCGCCATGCTCGAAGGCAACATTCTCACCCCGCAAGGCTGGGTCCTCGGCCGCCTGCACATCCAGGACGGGCGTATCCAGCGGATCGAAGGCGAGCCCTGCGATCCGGCCGGCAACGCCGATCCGTACCTGCTGCCAGGCTTCATCGACCTGCATGTGCACGGCGGCGGCGGCCGCGACATCATGGAAGGCGGCGACGCCTTCGCCACCATCGCCCGCACCCACCGGCGCTTCGGCACGACCTCGCTGCTGGCCACCACCATGACCGCACCGCGCGAGGAGATCGCCGACATCCTCAGCCAGCTCGGCGCTTACTGCCGCCGCTCGCTGGAGGGCGGTTCACGGATACTCGGCGTGCACCTGGAAGGCCCCTACATCAACTCCGGCAAGCTCGGCGCGCAGCCCAACTTCGCCCATGCCGCGGTGCTCGAGGAAGTCGAGGACTACCTGCGCCGCGCGCCGATCCGGGTGATCACCATCGCCCCCGAGATCGCCGGACACCGGCCGCTGATCCGCGCCCTCGCCGAGCGCGGCGTACGCCTGCAGATCGGCCATACCCTGGGCAGCTACGAGGACGGCGTGGCCGCACTGGAAGCCGGCGCCAGCAGCTTCACCCACCTCTACAACGCGATGACCGGCCTGCACCACCGCGAACCGGGTATCGTCGGCGCGGCCCTGGCCCACGCACGCTACGCCGAGCTGATCCCCGACCTGCTGCATGTCCATCCCGGCGCCATCAGGGTGGCCCTGCGTTCGATCCCGTGCCTGTACTGCGTGACCGACTCCACCGCCGCCGCCGGCATGCCCGACGGCCAGTACAAGCTCGGCAGCCACACGGTGACCAAGTGCCTGGGCGGCGTGCGCCTGCCCGACGGCACCCTGGCCGGCAGCACCCTGACCATGGACCAGGCGCTGCGCAACCTGGTGAAGATCGGCCTGCCCCTGGCCGAAGCCTCGCAACGCCTTTCGCAATTCCCCGCCGATTACCTCGGCCTCGCCGAGCGCGGCCGCCTGGCGCCCGCAGCCTGGGCCGATGTGGTGCGCCTGGATCGCTCCCTGGAACTCGACGCCGTGATGGTGGAAGGAGAACTCGAATGACTTCGCTGATGCTCGAGGAAGCGCTCTCCGCCGCCGCGGTGGCGAGCCGTCAACTGGCCGTGCTCGACGCTTGCCTGCCGGCGCTTGGCCAGCGCCTGCGGGAGGTCGATCCGAACCTGGCGCTGACCGTCGCGCGCGGCAGCTCCGACCATGCCGCCAGCTACTTCGCCTACCTGGCCATGCAGCACGCCGGCTTGCCGGTGGCCTCGCTGCCCATGTCGGTAGTGACCCTGAACCGCTCGCCGCTGCGTGTCGCCGGGCAGGCCGTCTTCGCTTTCTCGCAGTCAGGACAGAGCCCCGATCTCGTGGACAGCCTGCGCATCCTGCGCGAACGCGGCGCCCTGGGCATCGCCCTGGTGAATGCCGAAGATTCGCCGCTGGAAGCCGCCAGCGAATTCGTCGTGCCGCTCTGCGCCGGCACCGAGCGCAGCGTCGCAGCGACCAAGAGCTTCATCGCCACGCTCAGCGCCAGCGCCCGCCTGCTCGCCCACTGGCAGCGCGACAATGCCCTGCTGGCCGCCGGCCAGGGCCTGGCGGCCGGGCTGGAGCAGGCCGCCAGGCTCGACTGGTCGCCGGCCATCGAGGCCCTGCGCGACTGCCAGCGGCTGATGGTGATCGGTCGCGGCGCCGGCTACGCCATCGCCCAGGAGGCCGCGCTGAAATTCAAGGAAACCTCGGCGATCCAGGCCGAGGCCTTCAGCAGCGCCGAGGTCCGCCATGGACCGATGGCGCTGGTCGAGGAGCGCTATCCGCTGCTGGTGTTCGCTCCCCGCGGCCCGGAGCAGGAAGGCCTGCTGGCGCTCGCCGAGGATATGCGCCAACGCGGTGCGCAGGTATTGCTCGCTGCCCCGGACGACATCGCCGAACGCGACCTGCCGCTGCAGCGCGCCGCGCATCCGGCGCTCGATCCGATCCTGGCGATCCAGAGCTTCTACGTCATGGCCGCCGGCCTGGCCGAAGCCCGCGGCATGGACCCGGACCAGCCACGGCACCTGAGCAAAGTCACCCGAACCCACTGAGCCTGAGCGCGCGCCCATGAACAACAAGAATCTCGCCCTCAAAGCGCCCCTGAGCGGCCCCGTGATGCCGCTCAACCGAGTACCCGACCCGGTGTTTTCCAGCGGCACCCTGGGCGAAGGCATCGCCATCGACCCACTCAACGACTGCCTGCACGCGCCCTGCGCCGGGCTGGTCAGCCACCTGGCGCGAACCCGCCACGCGCTCAGCCTGCGCGCCGACAACGGTGCCGAGCTGCTGCTGCACGTCGGCCTCGATACCGTACAGCTGCAAGGCGAAGGCTTCGAGGCGCTGGTCGAGGAAGGTGCGCGGGTGATCGAGGGCCAGCCGCTGCTGCGCTTCGACCTGGACCGCGTCGCCCGCGGCAGCCGCAGTCTGATCACGGTGATGATCCTGACCAACGGCGACGGCTTCCAGGTACGCCCGCTGACCACCAACCCGGTGGAGGTCGGCGCGCCGCTCCTGCAACTGAGTCCGGAGAAGGCCGAGCAACGTCCGGCCAATCCCGCGCCTGGCGAAGGCTCCGCGCAGCGCCAGGTCCGCGGGCGGGCGCGGGTCGCCCATCATGGCGGTCTGCACGCACGCCCGGCAGCGCTGCTACGGAAGACCGCGCAGGGCTTTTCCAGCCAGGCCGAACTGCACTTCGCCGGGCAGGTGGCCAGCGTCGACAGCCTGGTCGGCATCATGGGCCTGGGGGTCGCCGAACAGGACGAGGTAGAGGTGATCTGTCGCGGCGAAGACAGCGAGGCGGCCCTCGACGCCCTGCTCGCGGCCCTCGCCAGCGCCACCGCGGGGGCTCCGAAGGAGGCCCCGCGCGCCATCGCCCCGGGCGAGCCGGCGCGACCTGCGGCTGTCGCCGGTACCCTGGCCGGCGTCTGCGCTTCGCCCGGCCTGGCCAGCGGTCCCCTGGCGCGGCTCGGCGCCATCAGCCTGCCGGCGGATGACGGCCGGCATCGTCCCGAGGAACAGCACCTCGCCCTGGACCAGGCCCTGCAACGGGTGCGCGACGACGTACAGGGGAGCCTGCAGCAGGCCAGGCTCGGCGGCGACGAGAACGAAGCGGCGATCTTTTCCGCGCATCTCGCGCTGCTGGAAGACCCGGGTCTGCTGGACGCCGCCGACATGCTGATCGACCAGGGCGTCGGCGCCGCCCACGCCTGGCACCGGGCGATTCAGGCCCAGTGCGAGATTCTCCAGGCGCTGGGCAACCTGCTGCTGGCCGAGCGCGCCAACGACCTGCGCGACCTGGAAAAACGCGTGCTGCGGGTGCTGCTCGGCGACACCGCACCGTTGCGGGTGCCTGCTGGGGCCATCGTCGCCGCCCGGGAGATCACCCCCTCCGACCTCGCGCCGCTGGTGGATGCCGGCGCGGCTGGCCTGTGCATGGCCGAAGGCGGCGCCACCTCCCACGTGGCCATCCTCGCCCGTAGCAAGGGCCTGCCGTGCCTGGTGGCGCTCGGCGCCGGGCTGCTGGAGCTGGAGGAAGGCCGGCAGGTAGTACTGGACGCCGGCCAGGGCCGGCTGGAACTCAGCCCCGACGCTCGACGCCTGGAGCAGGTCGCCTTGCAAGTGGCGCAGCGCGAGGAACAACACCGCCGCCAGCAGGCCGATGCGCAGCGCGAGGCGCTCACCCGCGACGGCCGGCGCATCGAGATCGGCGCCAACGTCGCCTCGCCGCGCGAGGCCGCCGAAGCCTTCGCCAACGGCGCCGACGGGGTCGGCCTGCTACGCACCGAGTTTCTCTTCCTCGAGCGCCGCGCCGCGCCCGACGAAGAGGAGCAGCGCAACGCCTACCAGGAGGTCCTGGACGCCATGGGCCAGCGCAAGGTGATCATCCGCACCATCGATGTCGGCGGCGACAAGCACCTCGACTACCTGCCGCTGCCGGTGGAAGAAAACCCAGCACTGGGCCTGCGCGGCATCCGCCTCGGCCAGGCGCGCCCGGAGCTGCTCGACCAGCAGTTGCGCGCGCTGCTGAGGGTCGAACCACTGGAACGCTGCCGGATACTGCTGCCGATGGTCAGCGAGGTCGACGAACTGCGCGCCATCCGTCGCCGCCTCGACGAGCTGGCCACGCAGTTGGGGATCGAGCGCCTGCCCGAACTCGGGGTGATGATCGAAGTGCCCTCCGCCGCCCTGCTCGCCGATCAACTGGCCGAACACGCCGACTTCCTCTCCATCGGCACCAACGACCTGTCGCAGTACGCCCTGGCCATGGACCGTTGCCACGCCGGCCTGGCCGACCGCATCGACGCCCTGCACCCGGCGCTGCTGCGGCTGATCGCCCAGACCTGCGCCGGAGCAGCCCGCCACGGCCGCTGGGTCGGCGTCTGCGGTGCGCTGGCCTCGGACCCGCTGGCGACACCGGTACTGGTCGGCCTCGGGGTCGAGGAATTGTCCGTCGGGCCGAACCTGGTCGGCGAGATCAAGACCCGGGTGCGCCAGCTCGACGCCGCTGAATGCCGCCGCCACGCCCAGGCGCTACTGGACCTGGGCAGCGCCCGGGCGGTGCGCGACGCCTGCCTGCAACACTGGCCGCTGGCCTGACAAGAACAATCGGAGACCACCGCCATGCCCCCGTTCCTGATCGAAAGCCTGCAACGCCTGGGCCGCGCCCTGATGCTGCCGATCGCGATCCTGCCGATCGCCGGCCTGCTGCTGCGCCTGGGCGACGTCGACCTGCTCGACATTCCGCTGGTCCACGACGCCGGCAAGGCGATCTTCGCCAACCTGGCGCTGATCTTCGCCATCGGCATCGCCGTCGGTTTCGCTCGCGACAACAATGGCACCGCCGGCCTCGCCGGCGCCATCGGCTACCTGGTGATGATCTCGGTGCTCAAGGTGATCGATCCGGGCATCGACATGGGCGTGCTCTCCGGCATCATCAGCGGCCTGGTGGCGGGCGCCCTGTATAACCGCTTCAAGGACGTGAAGCTGCCGGAATACCTGGCGTTCTTCGGCGGCCGCCGCTTCGTGCCGATCGCCACCGGGATCAGCGCGGTCTGCCTGGGCCTGCTGTTCGGGGTGATCTGGCCACCGCTGCAACAGGGCATCAACGGCCTCGGCCAACTCATGCTGGAAAGCGGCAGCTTCGGCGCCTTCGCCTTCGGCGTGCTGAACCGCCTGCTGATCGTCACCGGGTTGCACCACATCCTCAACAACCTGGTGTGGTTCGTCTTCGGTAGCTTCACCGACCCGGAAACCGGGCGCGTCGTCACCGGCGACCTGGCGCGCTATTTCGCCGGCGACCCGAAGGGCGGCCAGTTCATGGCCGGGATGTTCCCGGTGATGATGTTCGGCCTGCCCGCCGCCTGCCTGGCGATGTACCGCAACGCCCGTCCGGAGCGGCGCAAGCTGATCGGCGGGCTGCTCCTGTCGATGGCCTTGACCGCCTTCCTCACCGGCGTCACCGAGCCGGTGGAGTTCGCCTTCATGTTCCTCGCGCCGCTGCTCTACCTGCTGCATGCGCTGCTCACCGGCCTGTCCATGGCCCTCACCGACCTGCTCGATATCCGCCTCGGCTTCACCTTCTCCGGTGGCGCCATCGACCTCGCCCTGGGCTGGGGCCGTTCCACCCACGGCTGGATGCTCTGGCCGCTGGGCCTGCTCTATGCCGGCATCTATTACCTGGTGTTCGACTTCTGCATCCGCCGCTTCAACCTGAAGACCCCGGGCCGCGAAGACGACGCGAGCAGCGAATCGGGCGACAACGCCGAAGCCGAGCGCGCCCCGGCATTCATCCGCGCCCTGGGTGGCGCAACCAACCTCGAAGTGGTGGACGCCTGCACCACGCGCCTGCGTCTGCGCCTGGTCGACCGCGACAAGGCCTCGGACGCCCAGCTCAAGGCCCTCGGTGCGATGGCCGTGGTACGTCCGGGCAAGGCCGGCAGCCTGCAGGTGGTGGTCGGCCCACAGGCCGACAGCATCGCCGACGAGATCCGCCGCGCCCTGCCCTTCGATACGCAACCGGGCGAAGCCGTACCGCCGCTGGGCAGTCCGAACGCAGCCGAAGAGGTGGTGTCGATGCAGGCCACCGTCGACGCCGCCGAAGCCCAGGCCTGGCTCGGCGCCCTCGGCGGCGCCGGCAACCTGCGCGAGGTACGGGACGTCGCACTGACCCGCCTGCGGGTCAGCGTGGCGGACGAACGCAAGCTGGCCACCGAGCAACTGCGTCGTCTCGGCGGACAGGGCGTCAGCTCCCTCGCCGGCGGCATCTGCCATATCCTGGTGGGCCCCCGCGCCGCGGCCCTGAGCCAGGCCCTGCAACCGCTGCTGCGGCGCTGACGGCAGGAGGGCTGGACCTCGGCCAATCGGCGGATAACCGCCAAGCGGTTATTCGCCCTACGCCACAGCTCCCCCGTTCGGGTTCGATAATCGCGAAGCGGTTGTTCGCGCCACGCCACAGCCCCGGGTCGGGCTCTCCCCGTGAGGCGGATAACGAAAAGGGCGGCAACTGGCCGCCCTTCTTGCTTGTCCGAGGAAAACTCAGAAGACCATGTCGGTCAGGCGCCAGACTTCGTAGGCCGGGGTCTCATAGGGATGCGCCGCCTTCAGCGCCTTGACGCTGGCGTGGATGAGCTCGTCGGCCACCACCAGCTCCACTTTCCACTCCGCCACGTGCTCGACCTGGCCGACCTGGCCCAGGTAGGGTTGGCTACCGTCCAGGGGCCGGAACTGGCCCTGGCCAAGGGACTGCCAGCAGCAACTGTCGTACGCCCCGATGCGCCCGCCACCCGCGGCGAACACCGCTTGCTTGACGACATCCAGATGGCTCTCAGGCACATAGAAACACAGCTTGTACATCGTTTTCTCCGCACGAATCGAATGCTGCACGAGGCGGTCGGTGGTTGTGCGACTGCCGACGCCAAATAATGGCACTTTGCCTTGACATGATGAATATTTGACGCTGCCTTTACGACAGATAAGCGCAACATTTGTTCGCTCGTCACAACACCTTCGTGCGGGCGTTCACAGATTTACGCTCAGCCGCGGAAACGCCGCCACCTGGCCTTCAGCCCGGAGGCGGAAGGCGCATGGCTGCCGTCGCAATACGGCAGGTCGGCGGAGCGCCCGCAGCGGCACAACAGCAACAGGCGCTCGCGGGTCGCGTGGAGCGTCAGGCCGTTGCGGCAGTCGGCGGGACAATCGGGAAGCGAAGCCGAAGCCCCGCAGGTACAGAGCCGCAAGGTGTCGCCGGGAGAGACCCGGCGAACCTCGGGAAGAAGGTCGGGCGACGAGTTGGAGTCCGCATCGCCCGCCATGCCGGATCAGTCCACCCAGACCCGGGCGTTGCGGAACATGCGCAGCCAGCCGCCGTCTTCCTGCCAGTCGTCCGGACGCCAGGAATTCTGCACGGCGCGGAACACCCGCTCGGGGTGCGGCATCATGATGGTGACCCGGCCGTCGCGGCTGCTCAGCCCGGTGATGCCGCGCGGCGACCCGTTGGGGTTGGCCGGGTAGGCTTCGGTGACCTTGCCGTGGTTGTCGACGAAACGCAGCGACACGCAGCCGGAAAGGTCGGCCTCGAGCAACGCTTCCTCCGACTCGAACTCCGCATGGCCTTCGCCATGGGCGATGGCGATCGGCAGGCGCGAACCGGCCATGCCCTGCAGGAAGATCGACGACGACTCCTGCACCTGGACCATCGCCACCCGCGCCTCGAACTGCTCGGAACGGTTGCGCACGAAGTGCGGCCAGAACTCGGTGCCGGGAATCAGCTCGTGCAGGTTGGACATCATCTGGCAGCCGTTGCAGACGCCGAGGGCGAAGCTGTCCTTGCGCGCGAAGAACGCCTGGAAGCCGTCGCGGGCGCGGGCGTTGAAGAGGATCGACTTGGCCCAGCCCTCGCCGGCGCCGAGCACGTCGCCGTAGGAGAAGCCACCGCAGGCCACCAGGCCCTTGAAGGCGTCCAGGTCGACCCGCCCGGCGAGGATGTCGCTCATGTGCACGTCGATCGCGGCGAAGCCGGCGCGGTCGAACGCCGCGGCCATCTCCACCTGGCCGTTGACGCCCTGCTCGCGGAGGATCGCCACTTTCGGCCGCACGCCCTTCTTGATGTAGGGCGCGGCGATGTCGTCGTTGACGTCGTAGCTGAGCTTGATCGACAGCCCGGGGTTGTCTTCGTCCAGCAGCGCGTCGAACTCCTGCTCGGCGCAGTCGGCGTTGTCGCGCAGACGCTGGATCTGGTAGCTGGTCTCGCTCCAGATGCGTTGCAGGATGCGGCGCTGGGCGCTGTAGACGGTCTCGCCGTTGTAGTTCAGGTTGATCTCGTAGCCGTTGACCGGCTGGCCGATCACCGCCACGCAGTCGTCGAGACCGGCGGCGCTGAACTGCGCGAGGACTTCCGGAGTGGCGCCCTCGCGAACCTGGATCACCGCGCCCAGTTCCTCGCTGAACAACACGGCCGCCAGCTCTTCGCGGCTATCGGCCAGGGCATCGAGGTTCAGCTCGACGCCGCAGTGACCGGCGAAGGCCATCTCCAGCACGCTGGTGATCAGGCCGCCGTCGGAACGGTCGTGGTAGGCGAGGATATGGCCGTCGGCATTGAGTCCCTGGATCACCGCGAAGAAGGCTTTCAGGTCCTCGGCGTCGTCGACGTCCGGCACGGCGCGGCCGAGCTTGCCGTGGACCTGGGCCAGGATCGAGCCGCCGAGACGGTTCTTGCCGCGGCCGAGATCGATCAGGATCAGGTCGGTCTCGCCCTTGTCCAGGCGCAGTTGCGGGGTCAGGCTCTGGCGCACGTCGGCGACCGGGGCGAAGCCGGTGACGATCAGCGAGACCGGAGAAGTGACGCTCTTGTCCTCGCCATTGTCCTGCCAGCGGGTCTTCATGGACATCGAGTCCTTGCCCACCGGGATGGTGATGCCCAGTTCCGGGCACAGTTCCATGCCCACGGCCTTGACCGTGTCATACAGGCGCGCGTCCTCGCCGGGGTGGCCGGCGGCGGCCATCCAGTTGGCGGAAAGCTTGATGTCGGACAGCTTGCCGATACGCGCGGCAGCCAGGTTGGTGACCGTCTCGCCGATGGCCATGCGTCCGGAAGCCGGGGCGTCCAGCAGCGCCAGCGGGGTACGTTCGCCCATCGCCATGGCCTCGCCGGTGTAGACGTCGAAGCTGGTGGCGGTGACGGCGCAGTCGGCCACCGGCACCTGCCAGGGCCCGACCATCTGGTCGCGGGCCACCAGCCCGGTGATGGTGCGGTCGCCGATGGTGATCAGGAAGCTCTTGCTGGCCACGGCGGGATGGCGCAGGACGCGCTCGACGCTTTCCTGCAGCTCCAGCCCGGCGGCGTCGAAATCGTCGCCCAGCTCGGCCTCGCGGGTAACCGCGCGGTGCATGCGCGGCGCCTTGCCGAGCAGGACTTCCAGCGGCATGTCCACCGGTTTGTTGTCGAAATGGCTGTCGGCGACGGTCAGCTGGCGCTGCTCGATGGCCTCGCCGACCACCGCGAACGGGCAGCGCTCGCGCTCGCAGATGGCCTTGAAGGTCTCGAAGTCGGCGGCGTCCACCGACAGCACGTAGCGCTCCTGCGACTCGTTGCACCAGATTTCCAGCGGGCTCATGCCCGGCTCGTCGTTGGGCACCGCGCGCAGCTCGAAGCGACCGCCGCGGCCGCCGTCGTTGATCAGTTCCGGCAGGGCGTTGGACAGGCCGCCGGCACCGACGTCATGGATGAAGCTGATCGGGTTGCGCTCGCCGAGCTGCCAGCAGCGGTCGATCACTTCCTGGCAACGTCGCTCCATTTCCGGGTTGTCGCGCTGCACCGAGGCGAAGTCGAGGTCGGCGGAGCTGGCGCCGGTGGCCATCGAAGAGGCGGCGCCGCCGCCCAGGCCGATCAACATGGCCGGGCCGCCAAGGACGATGAGCTTGGCGCCGACGCTGATCTCGCCCTTCTGCACGTGTTCGTCGCGAATGTTGCCCATGCCGCCGGCGAGCATGATCGGCTTGTGGTAGCCGCGCACTTCCTCGCCGTGAGGGGTAGCGATCTTCTGCTCGAAGGTACGGAAGTAGCCGGTCAGCGCCGGACGGCCGAACTCGTTGTTGAACGCGGCGCCGCCCAGCGGGCCCTCGATCATGATGTCCAGCGCGGTGACGATGCGCTCGGGCTTGCCGTAGGGCACTTCCCAGGGCTGTTCGAAACCGGGGATCTGCAGGTTGGACACGGTGAAGCCGGTCAGGCCGGCCTTCGGCTTGGCGCCGCGGCCGGTGGCGCCCTCGTCGCGGATCTCGCCGCCGGAACCGGTGGAGGCACCGGGGAACGGCGCGATGGCGGTCGGGTGGTTGTGGGTCTCCACCTTCATCAGGATCTGCACCGGCTCGCGGCTGGCGGCGTATTCGCGGGTCTGCGGATCGGGGAAGAAACGCCCGGCGACATGGCCGACGATGACCGCGGCGTTGTCCTTGTATGCGGACAGCACGCCTTCGCGGTTCATCTCGTAGGTGTTCTTGATCATGCCGAACAGGCTCTTGTCCTGGGCCTGCCCGTCGATGTCCCAACTGGCATTGAAGATCTTGTGCCGGCAATGCTCGGAGTTGGCCTGGGCGAACATCATCAGCTCGACGTCGTGCGGGTTGCGCCCCAGTTCGCCGAAGCTCTTCAGCAGGTAGTCGATCTCGTCCTCGGCCAGGGCCAGGCCCAACTCGACGTTGGCCTTCTCCAGCGCGGCGCGACCGCCGCCAAGCACGTCGACGGCGGTGAGCGGGCGGGGCTGCGCATGGCTGAACAGCTCGGCGGCGCCTTCCAGGCGGTCCAGCACCAGTTGGGTCATGCGGTCATGCAGGCGGGCGGCGACCTGCTGGGCGTCGCTCTCGGACAGTTCGCCCTGCACATAGTAGGCAATGCCGCGCTCCAGCCGGTCGATCTTCGCCAGGCCGCAGTTGCGGGCGATGTCGGAGGCCTTGCTCGACCACGGCGAGATGGTGCCGAAGCGCGGCACCACCAGGAACAGCCGTCCGCTGGGCTCCTGCACCGGCACGCTCGGGCCGTATTTCAGCAGCCGCGCCAGCACCTGCTCCTCGTCGGCGGTGAGCGCGCCGGTGACGTCGGCGAAATGCGCGAACTCAGCGTACAGCCCGGTAACGGCAGGTACGTGCTGGGTCAGTTGCTCGAGCAGTTTGCCGTGGCGGAAAGCGGAAAGGGCGGGAGCGCCGCGCAGGATCAGCATTGTCGGAACAGCCTCTGGAGACGGGAAGGTGTGGGGGCCGGCCGGGCCGGCCCGCAGAGGCCGTGCATTCTACCGTAAAGCACCGTCCGGCGGCACCCGCGCCGATGGCTATCGCATAGCCCTCCATCGGATCCGCGGCGGCCCGCTTCGAAACACTTCGAGAACGGCGCCGCAGCGCTCTGCGACGGGGCAAGCGAAACGGCGGACGAACGGTATCCCGGCGATAGCAGAGAAGGTCCCGGCTGTCGAGATATGGCGCCGTCTCGCCTTTGCGTATACTGCGCCGATGTTTGCCCTGACCGCGTACCGCTTACGTTGCGCCGCCTGGCTGTTGGCGACCGGCATCTTTCTGCTGCTTGCGGGCTGTAGCGAGGCGAAAGCCCCTACCGCCCTGGAGCGCGTGCAGAAGGAGGGCGTACTGCGCGTGATCACCCGCAACAGCCCGGCCACCTACTTCCAGGACCGCAACGGCGAAACCGGCTTCGAATACGAACTGGCCAAGCGCTTCGCCGAGCGTCTCGGCGTCGAGCTGAAGATCGAGACCGCCGACAACCTCGACGACCTCTATGCCCAGCTTTCCCGCGAGGGCGGCCCGGCGCTCGCCGCGGCCGGCCTGACCCCGGGACGCGAAGACGACGCCAGCGTGCGCTACTCGCACACCTACCTCGACGTAACCCCGCAGATCATCTACCGCAACGGCCAGCAGCGCCCGACCCGCCCGGAAGACCTGGTCGGCAAGCGCATCATGGTGCTCAAGGGCAGCAGCCACGCGGAGCAGCTCGCCGAGCTGAAGAAGCAGTATCCCGAACTGAAGTACGAAGAATCCGATGCTGTCGAAGTGGTCGACCTGTTGCGCATGGTCGACGTCGGCGACATCGACCTGACCCTGGTCGACTCCAACGAACTGGCGATGAACCAGGTGTACTTCCCCAACGTCCGCGTCGCCTTCGATTTCGGCGAAGCCCGCGGGCTGGCCTGGGCCTTGCCGGGGGGCGACGACGACAGCCTGATGAACGAGGTCAACGCGTTCCTCGACCAGGCCAAGAAGGAAGGCCTGCTGCAACGCCTGAAGGACCGTTACTACGGGCATGTCGACGTACTCGGCTACGTCGGCGCCTACACCTTCGCCCAGCACCTGCAGCAACGCCTGCCGCGCTACGAAAGCCACTTCAAGCAGAGCGGCAAGCAGCTGGATACCGACTGGCGCCTGCTCGCCGCCATCGGCTACCAGGAATCGCTGTGGCAGCCCGGCGCTACCTCCAAGACCGGCGTGCGCGGCCTGATGATGCTGACCAACCGCACCGCCCAGGCGATGGGGGTGTCCAACCGGCTCGACCCGAAGCAGAGCATCCAGGGCGGCAGCAAGTATTTCGTGCAGATCCGCAGCGAACTGCCCGAGAGCATCAAGGAACCGGACCGCAGCTGGTTCGCCCTGGCCGCCTACAACATCGGCGGCGCGCACCTGGAAGACGCGCGCAAGATGGCCGAGAAGGAAGGCCTCAACCCGAACAAGTGGCTGGACGTGAAGAAGATGCTGCCGCGCCTGGCGCAGAAGCAGTGGTACGCCAAGACCCGCTACGGCTATGCGCGCGGCGGCGAGACCGTGCACTTCGTACAGAACGTGCGGCGCTACTACGACATCCTCACCTGGGTGACCCAGCCGCAGATGGAAGGCAGCCAGATCGCCGAGAGCGGGTTGCACCTGCCCGGCGTGAACAAGACGCGCCCGGAAGAAGACAGCGGCGACGAGAAACTCTAGCCGCCCCCTCCCCTCAGGATTCTCCGTCGCTTGCCAGCCAGGCGGCGTGCTCGCGCACATCGGTCGGCCAGCCGGCGATCCGCTCGGCGAAGCCCTCGCGATCCCCGGCGAACAGCGCACGCGTCGCCTCCTCGAAGCCCGGCAGGTCGCCGGCCATCGCATTCATGAAATGGTAGGCGCGCTCCTGCGCCTGCCGCGCACGCCCGGACTGGCTGCGGCGCGCCTCCTCGACCAGCTTGCGCAGCGCCACCGAGGCGCCCCCGGGCTGCGCGGCGAGCCATTCCCAGTGGCGCGGCAACAAGGTCACCTCGCGCGCCACCACGCCCAGCTTCGGCCGCCCGCGCCCGCGCGGCGCGGCCTCCTCCGCCGGTTGCCGCTCGCCTGCGACGACCAGGCGCGCCAGCAGGTCCTCGCTGGAACCACGGATATCGAGATCGACGGAGCGCCCAGTGGCATTGTCGAATACCAGCAGCGGTCCGGCTGCACCGCCGGCGACCGCTTGCTTCAAGGCCAGCGCGACCTCCGGCAGCGCCGCCGTCAGCAGCCGGCGCGTGCCGTCGAAGCAGGTGAAGGATTGGATGTATGGATCATTGGCCATGACAGGCTCCCATGGATGGAACGCCCGAATAATACCCGGATATAAATAGAGCAACAATATTATCCGGATAAAATAAATCCCATGAAAAAGGCCGCCCTATGGCGGCCTCTTCCGGCAGCGATGACCTACCAGCCGGCCGGCAGCAGGTTCATGGCGCTACAAATGGCGTAGGCGGCGCTGGCCAGGTAGATCGTCACGATCACCGCCTGGATCGCCGGATGGGCGATCCAGCCGCATTTCCAGGCCGGCTCGAAGTCGCCGTTCCTACGCGCCGAGCGCAGCATCAGGATCGGCATGATCGAGAGAATCACCCCGCTGAAGGCCCCGGCGAAGTACAACGCGTTGACGAAGCCGACCAGCCCGCTGTAGGCCAGGACGAACGGCGGCAGCGCGACGATCGCCAGCACCAGCAGGCGGGTCTTCGGCCGGTTCTCCGGACCGAGCTTGTGGAACTTGTCGAAGATGTTGGTCAGGAAGCTACCGCCCAGGCCCCAGTAGGACGTCAGCATGGCGCACAGGGCGAAGGTGTTGGCGGTGAAGAAGGCCCATTCGCCGAGCGCCTTGCCCCAGGCCAGGGTGGCGACTTCGGACTGGTTCTCCAGGCCGGTCAGGGCGATCACCGAGAGCGGCACGATGCTGAGCAGGACGAAGGTGGTCAGCATCCCGGTGATCACCGCCTTCGGCAGGCGCTCCGGGGCGTGGCTGAAACCACGGGCCATCTCCGGGACGATGTACTGGGCGGAGAAGCAGAACACCGCGATGTTGAATACCGGCACCATGTAGATCCAGTCGCCGTCGAGCAGACGGGCGAACTCGGTATTGTCGTTGAGCAGGGTGGCCGCCACCAGGATCAGGATCATGCTGACCATGCCGATGCTGATGAACTTCTCGCCCTTGCCGATGGCGCTCAGCCCCAGGTACAGCACGCCGGCGGCCGGAATGAAGAACAGCACGCTGCCCAGGGCCGGGCTGATACCGAAGAAGGCGCTGAGGATCTTGCCGCTGCCGCTCATGTAGGCGATCAGCGCGCCGATGCTGTTGACCGCTACGGACAGGAAGATCGCCCAGGCGCCGAAGGAGCCGACATAGCGCTGGGCAAGGCCGCTCAACTGGTTGTGGGTGCGCGTGCGCAGGGCGGTTTCCGAGACGTAGAGCATGGAAATGGTGGTGAACAGGCCGGCCACCGCCAGCCAGAGCAGCAATGGCATGAAGCCGGCCTTGCGGCTGGCGTAGGCCATGGACAGCACGCCTGCGCCGATGTTGGTTCCGACGATCATCGCCACCGCCTCGAGGAACGTCAGGCGCTTGACCTCCAGTCCCGAGGAATCGACGGCTTCCGCCCCGGCGTGATCCTGATACTGCTGGACCCGGGTATCACTCATGACAACAACTCCCTGCATTTCGAATTGGCATTGTGCGGGAGGCGGCCAGGACCGCCGTACCGATGGCCTTCTTCGAGGACAATGCAGGGCCGGGAATCGCGGACGCCTCCGGACCGGCCGCGCTTTTCGGCTGCGCGGTCCGGCGGGGGTATCCGCAGGCGGGCTCGCTCTCACCTGAAGCCATTGCCTGCGGGCCGCTTGCTCAAGCGGCCGTGCAAAATATCACACAATTCGACGAAGGAAGCGCGCGGCGACTACGACTTTACGCCTATGCCGATCGTCCGAAATATCCGGATAAATAATTGATGCAGATGGCTTTTGAAGTAGAGGAAGGGGCTAGGACGTGCTTTAACGTTTCAGCCGGAGCGTTCGAAAAGAGAAACATCCGTCAGTCTTCGCGAGGCTTCTTCGCCGCTTCGCGCCGCGCGCGGAAGAACGCCGAGAGCGTCTGGCTGCATTCTTCCGCCAGCACGCCACCCTCGACCATGACCCTATGGTTGAGATGCTCCTGCTCGAAGAATCGCCCACGGCTTTCCACTGCGCCCGACTTGGGCTCGACCGTGCCGTACACCAGGCGCTGGATGCGTGCGTGCACCAGCAGTCCGGAACACATGCTGCAGGGTTCCAGGGTCACATACAGGGTGCTGCCTGGCAGCCGGTAGTTGCCCGCCTCCGCCGCTGCCATGCGGATCGCCAGCATTTCGGCGTGGGCACTGGGATCGTGGCTACTGATCGGCCGGTTGAAGCCCCGCCCGATGATCTCGCCCTCGCGCACCAGGACCGCGCCCACCGGCACTTCGCCGAGGGCCGCGGCCTTTTCCGCCTCTGCCAGGGCCTCGCGCATGAAATGCGGGTCCCGGCTGCGATCGATGATCGGACGCACGCCTTTTACCGTCGGGTAGCCCTTGCCGTTGCTGATCAGCTTAGTCACCCGCACCAGGCCTCGCCGACCGCGATGGTCCCCATCAGGCCGGTCTCCATATGGTCGATGACGTGGCAGTGGAACATCCACAGGCCCGGATTGTCCGCCACCAGCGCCACGCGGGCAGTCTCGTTCTTGCCCAGCAGGTAGGTGTCGGTGAAGTACGGGATGATCTCCCGGCGATCCGAATCCAGCACCTTGAAGGCCATCCCATGCAGGTGGATCGGGTGCTGGTACTGCGCCATGTTGCGCAGCTCGAAGATGTAGCTCTGGCCTTCCTTGAGCTTGGCCAGCGGCGGCGCGTTGTGCTTGTGCTCCTCGCCGCCTTCCCAGGCCTTGCCGTTGATCTGCCAGAACGACGGATAGGGATTCTTGCCGCTGGTATCGGACATCGCCCCGACCCACTCGAAACGGAAACCGATCTTCTCGGCATTGGCCAGGTCCGGTTCGCTCACCGGATTCGCCGGCAACGGCTTCGGCCAGTCGCCGGCAGGTGCCTCGGCGCTGGCCACGCTGCGGATCGTCGCCAGGCGTACCGGCCCGTCGCGCAGGGACAGCTCGGTGCCCGCTTCCGGCACCTTCAGCGCCAGCTCCAGGCGCATCCCGGGGCCGATCCAGTACTGCCCCTCGAAGCCGCGTGGTTCCACCGGATGGCCATCGATGGCATAGATCCTCGCCTCGCCGTTGGGCAGGTTGAGACGGTAGGTGACGGTGTTGTCGACGTTCAGCAGGCGCACCCGGACAATCTGCCCGGCCGGCAGGTCGATGGTCGGCACATGCTTGCCGTTGATCGTCGAATAGCGCCCGCGGGTGCCTTCGCGCGCGGCCTGGCGCGGCACGCTGAAGGGGGTGAAGGCGCCCTGCTCGTCCACGTGCCAGGTCTTCAGGCAGAGAACCTTCTCGTGGCGGAACCCGGTGGGTTCGCGCTCCTCGATGATCAGCGGGCCGACCAGCCCGCGGCCGAGCTGCTCGCTGCTCATCAGGTGCGGGTGGTACCAGTAGCTGCCGGCGTCCTGGGTCTTGAACTGGTAGATGAAACTCTCGCCCGGCTGCACCGGCGGCTGGGAAATGTACGGCACGCCGTCCATCTCGATCGGCAGGCGGATGCCGTGCCAGTGGATGGTGGTCGGTTCGTCCAGCCTGTTGGTGAAGCGCACCCGCAGCCACTCGCCCTGCTTCGCCCGCAACTCCACGCCGGGGCACTGGCCGCCATAGGCCAGCGCCGGACTGCTGAAGCCCGGGACGATCTCCAGGTCCAGCGGCGCGGCGATCAGTTCGTAGTCGTACTCCTGCGCCACCTGCGGACGCGCCAGCCAGAAGCGCGCGCCGCCGGCGCCGAGGCCGACCACCGCCAGCCCGGCGAGGCCGCCGAGCACTTGTCTACGGGTAAATGTCATGGAGCCTTCACCTTCGCGGTACTGCGGCTGGGAAATGATAGATTTTCTCATTTCCACGCCCACAAGGCGAGTTCTCGCTCGGAACAAATACACTCCCGCTGACCTGCAGCAAGCAAAAGAGCTCCCCAGCGCCAGCGGCGGATCGCTGGTCGCGGACTACGCTCAGGCTACCTTCACGATGCGCTTGCCGAAGTTCTCGCCATTCAACAGGCCGACCAGAGCCGCCGGCAGGCTTTCCAGTCCGTAGAGCACATCCTCGTATACCTTGATCTGCCCGGAGTCGACCCATGCCTTGAGATCGGAGAGCGCCCGCTCTCTGCTCTCGAGAAAGTCGCCAAGAAGGAATCCGCGCAACGTCAGGCGCTTGATGATGAGCAGCCCGGGGATCCCGGCAGGACCGGCGGCGGGTCGGTCCAGGTCGTATTGCGAAATCGCGCCGCAACAGGCGACCCGTCCATGCTCCGCCATGTTCGGCAGACAGGCATCGAGGATTGCACCGCCGGTGTTGTCGAAATACGCGTCGATCCCGTCCGGACAGGTCCGCCGCAAGTCATCGGCCAGCGTCCCCGTCTTGTAGTCGAGTGCCGCGTCGAAACCCAGTTCACGAACCAGCCAGGCGCATTTGCTGGCGCCTCCCGCAATGCCGACAGTACGGCAGCCCCTGATCCTGGCGATCTGCCCGACGATAGAGCCGACGGCACCGGCGGCGGCTGACACCGCCAGCGTTTCGCCCTGCACCGGCCTCACGCATTCGAGAAGGCCGAAATAGGCCGTCAGGCCTGCTACGCCGTAGACGCTGAGCAGGTGCGTGAGGGGCTCCAGGCGCGGCAGCCTGATGAGCCCGGCCGCCGGCACGACCGCGAAAGTCTGCCAGCCGGTCTCGGCACAGACCAGGTCGCCGGGCTGGAACGACGCCGAGCACGATTCCACCACCTCGGCCAGTCCCAACCCCGCCATCACCTCCCCGGCCACGAGGCCGGGGCGATAGGTCGCGCCTTGCATCCAGGCCCGGCTGGCGGCGTCCAGCGGTATGTACAGGACACGAAGCAACAGCTCACCGTCGGCCGGAACCGGACAACGCACCTCCCGCCCCTGAAAATGCCGGACAGCGAGCGCAGTCCGGGGAAGCTCGCTCAGAACGATCTGACGGTTGATCATCGCTTCTCTCCCGCCGCGAGAGCGACACTGTCGCTGGCCTCACCGCCGAAAGCGGGAGGCATGTGAAACTGTCTGTCGTGCATGCTGTTCTCCGAGTCGATGGCAACCTGATGCAATCTCATTGTGAGAAAACATCTCCGGACTTAGAATGCAAAAAACTCCTATCTTCTATCGCGATCGTCCAGCATCAATGGATCCTCTCTCCGAAGTCCTTTCCCTGGTCAACAGCCAGGACTCCTCCTTCGGCGCCCTGAAGACCGGCGGCGATTGGGCACTCCGCTTTCCGGCACCGGAAGGTGTGAAGTTCAACGTGGTAGTCCGTGGCGCTTGCCTGCTGGCCACCGACGGCATGGAAGAGCCGATCCGACTGGAAGCGGGCGACTGCTTTCTGGTGTCCTGCCGCAGTCCGCTGCTGGTCGGCAGCGATCTATCCCTTCCCGCCGCCGACGCCACGCTGCTCTACCGAGATGCCCCTGACGGCGTCGCGCACTATGGGGAAAGCGAGGATTGTTTCCTGATCGGCGGTCGCTTCGCCTTTGGCGAAGAAGCCAACCTGCTGTTCGACGGGCTGCCTCCGGTGACCGTCGTGAAAAGCGATTCGGACCAGGCATCCGTACTGAGCTGGGCGCTGCACCGACTGGCCCATGAGTTTTCCTGCCCGTCACCCGGTAGCGCGCTGATCGCTCACCACCTGGGCCACATCATGCTGGCGCAGGTGCTGCGCCTCTATCTCGCCGGCAAGGGCAGCGACACGCCCAGTTGGCTGCTGGCGTTGTCCGATCCGCGCATAGGCGCGGCGATCCGGGCGATCCACGCCGAGCCGGCCAAAGTCTGGACGGTCGAGCGCCTGGCCGACGTAGCGGGTACCTCGCGCTCCACGCTGGCCCTGCGTTTCAAGCAAACCGCGGGACTGGCGCCGCTGGAATATGTATCGCACTGGCGTATGCAATTGGCGGCTCGCGCCCTGCGCGACAGCAAAGCGACGATTTCCTCGATCGCGCAAACCCTGGGCTACGGCTCGGACAGCGCCTTCAGCAACGCCTTCAAACGCATCATGAAATGCTCGCCCAGAGACTATCGCAGCCGGCAGGCCAGCAGGGCATAGCGCTCGGCGAACCGCCCATGCGGCAGGTTCCCCGAGCGGTCGAGCGCATGGTCAAACGACCGACGGAGCTTGCCACGGTATCTTTCCCGCCCGAAGGATGATCCCGATGGCCAGGACCACGCACGCGCCGAAGGCATAACGCAGGCCGAACGCTTCGGAGAGAAAGCCGATCAGCGGCGGGCCGATCAACGTGCCCAGGAATCCGATCGTCAGAACGGCTGCGATAGCCGAACTCGGCGCCATGCTCGAGGAGCGGGCGGCGGCCCCCGCCACCAGCGGAATGACGGTACAGATGCCGAGACCGACAAGGCAGAAGCCAATGATCGACGCCAGCAGGCTCGGATAGGCGATCGTCGTGACCATGCCGATCAAGGCGAGCCCCCCGCTCCACTGCAAGGTGCTGCGCGTACCGAAACGGTCGGCGACTCGGTTCAGCAGAAGCCGGCCGACAGTCATGGCGCCCATGAACACCATGAAGCCGACTCCGACCAGTTGCCGCTCGGCCGAGACCACGTCCTGGAAATAGACGACGCTCCAGTCATACATGATGCCTTCGCAGGCCATCGAGAAAAAAACGATCAGCCCGTAGTTGAAAAGCCTCCTGTCCGGCATCGTGAAGGCCCGCCCGACCCGCTCCGCGCCAGGCTGGTCGTGGAGAAAGCGCCAGCAGGCCAGGGCGGCCAGGAAGGCGATCACCGATATCACGCCGAAATGCGTGGACAAGGCAAAGTCCTGCCCGATCATCAACGCCCCGAACCCGGCGCCGACGAATCCCGCCAACCCCCATATACCGTGGAAAAACGGTAACTCGGTCTTTCCGATGAGCGCCTCCGACAGGCTTGCCTGGGTATTCGCTATAGGAGAACCCCGATACGAACAACAGAGCAGCAAGCTGGTAGACGCTAGAAGCCAAGGGAACCAACAACAGCAGAACGGCGTTCGCGAGAATCGCCGTTACTCCAACGTTTCTGCTGCCGAGCTTCGCGATCATCCAGCCGGATACCGGCAACGAGAGCACCACCCCGGCCGACATGGCGAAAAGCGCACTGCCGAACACCCCGTCGGAAAGCTGGAGTCCGTCTTTTATCGTGGCCATCCGGGAGCTGAGGCTCCCGAAACACAATCCGAGCATGAAGAACATGCCGGAGATGGCAATACCTTTCCCTACGCTGCTGGAGGTCATTCGATCGATCCCGGTGCTTGTTTGATGGACAGAAAGCGCGGTATCCGCGACGTCTTCCGTGTGCTCGACTAGGACGCGAATGCGTCGATCCCGGTGAGCGTCGCCGAAAGCCTCCAGAGGCGGCGGGCCTGCTCCGGATCGATCGCATGCTCGCGTACGCCGGCCAGGGTGCGCGAGTCGTCCGGCGCGATGCCTGCGATGTCGCAATCCTCGCAGTAGAGCCCGCCCATCCCCGCCAGCAGCGGAGAGGTCGCAGCCCACAGCTGGGTGGCAGCCCCCTGCTGCGGGGTCTTGAGCGTGTCGGGGCTGGCCGGATTGCCGGCTTCGTCCATCCAGCCCAGGGCGATCATCTCCGCCCGTGGAACATGGCGTTGCAACGGTGTGGCGATGCTGCCCGGATGCAATGCGAAGGCATGCACACCCCTCTCGCGACCCAGCGCATCCAACTGGATGGCGAACAGGGCGTTGGCAGTCTTCGACTGCGCATAAGCCAGCCACTTGTCGTAGCCCCGTTCGAACTGCACGTCGTCCCAGCGGATCGCCGAGTAGTGGTGCCCGGCGGAGGACACGGCGACCACTCGCGCGTCATCCGCGAGCGACGGCCACAAGAGGTTCACCAGGGCGTAGTGGCCAAGGTGATTGGTCGCGAACTGCGCTTCCCAGCCCGGGCCTACGCGGGTCTCGGGACAGGCCATCACACCGGCGTTGTTGATGACGATATCGGCACGACGGCGCGAGGCGGAGAAGGCCTCGGCGAACCGACGCACGCTGGCCAACTCGGCCAGGTCGAGCGCCTGCACCTCGACTTCGTCGAGCCCGAGCAGCGCCTCCCTTGCCACATCCGGTCTGCGCGCCGTAACAATGACCCGCGCGCCCGCGTCGGCCAGCGCCTTCGTGGTTTCCAGGCCAAGACCGGAGTAGCCGCCGGTCACGATGGCGGTCTTTCCGGAGAGGTCTCGCCCCGCCATCACCTCGCTGGCCTGCGTTTTCGCTCCGAATCCCGAATTGATGGGGGTTTGCCTGATAGCCATGAGAACTCTCCTCGCATGCGGAAGCGGCCAGGCGGATAGCGCTGGCTCTTGGGACGAGGGTCATTATCGAAGTGGAAAACTGGATTCCGAATGCAGCGGAATCCAGTTTCCTATCGAGATCGTCCGATCCCGTAAGCAGCTGTTTCATCACCGCTGCAAGAAAAGCACGGGACGGCGCAGAATTTGCTGTACGTTGGCGAACTCGCCAACAGCAGCTGAAGCAGGAAAAATTGATATCAACCCCAGGGCCTACTAACTAGGCAGCTGTACTAAAACTGGGGGCAGGTCACTCCACCGAACACTTCCGGGAAGGCATGGAACACAATGACGGAAAGCACCGCCACTGCGCGCAAGCCATCAATATCAGAGCGATACTTTGGTGGATAACCGTTCGACATGAGCCTGACTTGTACTTGCTTGTTGAAGCCGCTCCCTCGCTTGCTCGGGAATAGGTAAAACCACAGAAGCTTCCGCCGCCGAGCGAAGAAAATCGATGGCTAACATCACAAATTCGCCGGCCTGCCAAGACGCATACATAGAAGACGGCGACCTGTCGGCCACCCTGCCCCATGTGCGTCTCTACGACCAGTAGTCGCTCCGCCCAGTTCGTGGGTAACTTGCTGGCGACGCGGAAATGGCTCAGCCCCTGCTGAGCAGCCTGGCCACCAAACGGCGATACCCCGCCAGAAGCGAAAATCTGTCCTGGTAGAAATCGAGGATCATGGTTTGCCCATGAATGTCGATGGTATGCGGACCGCGTGCGTCCTGGAACGCCAGGTTTGCTACACGCTTCTCCGAATAATGCTCTGGATCGAGCACCTCGATTTCGTTTACGGCCAGACTGCTTCCATAACCATAGGAGTTGTTCTGACCGAACCGGTAAAGCTTTCCTCCCTCCTTGAAGATACGCCCGCCCATTCGTGCGGAGCCGGGATTCATCACCACAGGGTTACAGGGATGGGAAGTGTAGGGTCCTTCCAGGCTCTCGCCGACATAAAGATAAAGGTTGTCCGAACCTGATACCGCCTGGCCGCAGAACAGGTAGTACCTGCCCCCGTGTTCGAAAAGCGTGCCATCCAGAATCCGCTCACCCTCCATTCCCTGGAATAGCTTCTTGCTCTCCAGAGCGAAAGGAGGAGGCAGAAGACAGGGAGCGGAATGAGAGGCGACTTCCGGTATCAGATATTCGACACCAGACGCCTCGAACGAATAGGGATAGGAAAAATGATTCCCCTTCAAGATCACACGTGAAAAGTCAAGACTCTGGGCCTTCAATTCAATGATTTCACCCAGACCGTTGCTAGCATTCAAGGCTTCGAGACGTATCAGCTTACCGTCCGCACTAAAGAAAGGATCGGCGTAGAAAGTATACCCCTTCTCCACCTTCGGAATCTTTCCTGCTGAGACGGACAATTCTTGCAACGAAGGAATATCGTTGTAAGGAAGCGCAACGACATTCCATTTTTTTTCGAAAAACGCCCCGTACGATAGCCGGGCAAGCCCCCGGAAGATAGTCTTGCAGAAAAACTTGAAGACGGTGAAATTGCTGGGCAGACGGTAGTTTTTGCCCAGCTTTTCTAATACCACCTGCTCTCCCCGAGAGTAATTGACAAGCGCCTTGCGAAGCAGCACGACCGAATTCAGATAAAAGTTTCTTGAGGTTTTCTTGTAGGAGTGGTGATGAACCTTGGAGTACCCGCGCACCAAGACCTCGCCGGCGTCCAGTTTGTTGGAGAGCTTCTGGACTATGATCCCGACGCTGTCTGCATTTTCATATATCTCATAAAAGCCCGCGGGCCGCCCCCTGTAGTACTCTGGATCGCCATGGTGGTAGGAAAGAATGTCCAGCCTCTGCAATCCTCCATCGATGCGGAGCAGAGACATGCCAAACTTGATGACCAGCTTTATTCCCTTATCCAGAATTCGGGCGCAGACATCTTCCGGGATGCGCTGCCAGGCCCCTTCGTAATCAGAATCGAAATGAATGACTTCTGAGCCACGAGAGTCTAACTGCACTCGACGAGTCATATCATTCTTCAGGGAAAGAATATTGAGAAAATAATACCCGCAATGCTTGATGACACTTTTCTTGGTCGCGCTATTACGACAACTGAGAACCAATTGAATATCAAGATACTCAGAAGAGTCTTCAATCGCCCGCTTTTGCCACTCACTCAATGAAAGATCATCAACAATCAACGCGGCCTTTATTTTCATCCCGAAACTCGCCTCTAAAACAATGAAACCCCAAAAATGCTGCGAAATTTCGACAGCCCCGAGAAACCGACACTTTTCACTGAAAAGCTGCCATGACAATTAGCAAAGCATCATTAAAGCGAAGCAGTATATCTCATGATCGACGGGCCGATTCAACCGTAAAACGGCCGTTAAACAGTTGCCGGACCACCAGCCAACGCTATACAGACATCATTTGGCGGAGCCATAAAAGACAACGGCCTTACGGCCGTTGTCTTTCGGATGAATCACCAGGGAAGAAGTGGCTTCACTCCCACTCGATAGTCGCCGGCGGCTTGCTCGACACGTCGTAGGTGACCCGGGAGATACCGGCAATCTCGTTGATGATGCGGTTCGAGACCTTCTCCAGCAGTTCGTAGGGCAGGTGCGCCCAGCGCGCGGTCATGAAGTCGATGGTCTCCACCGCGCGCAGGGCGACGACCCAGGCGTAGCGACGGCCGTCGCCGACCACGCCGACCGATTTCACTGGCTGGAACACCACGAACGCCTGGCTGGTCTTGTGGTACCAGTCGAAGGCGCGCAGTTCCTCGATGAAGATGTGGTCGGCCTGGCGCAGCAGGTCGGCGTACTCCTTCTTCACCTCGCCGAGGATGCGCACGCCCAGGCCCGGGCCGGGGAACGGGTGGCGGTAGACCATGTCGTAGGGCAGGCCCAGCTCCAGGCCGATCTTGCGCACTTCGTCCTTGAACAGTTCGCGCAGCGGCTCGACCAGTTCGAACTGCATGTCCTCCGGCAGGCCGCCGACGTTGTGGTGCGACTTGATCACGTGGGCCTTGCCGGTCTTGGCGCCGGCCGACTCGATCACGTCGGGGTAGATGGTGCCCTGGGCGAGGAACTTCACGTCCTGCAGCTTGGTGGCTTCTTCGTCGAAAACTTCGATGAAGGTGCGGCCGATGATCTTGCGCTTCTCTTCCGGGTCGGCGACGCCGGCCAGGCGGCCGAGGAACTTGTCCTCGGCGTTGGCGCGGATCACCTTCACGCCCATGTTCTCGGCGAACATGGCCATCACCTGGTCGCCTTCGTGCAGGCGCAGCAGGCCGTTGTCGACGAACACGCAGGTCAGTTGGTCGCCGATGGCCTTGTGCAGCAGCGCGGCGACCACCGAGGAGTCCACGCCGCCGGAGAGGCCTAGCAGGACCTTGGAGGAACCGACCTGGGCGCGCACGGTGGCGATGGCGTCGTCGACGATGTTCGAGGGGGTCCACAGCGCGGCGCAACCGCAGATGTCGAGGACGAAGCGCGAGAGAATGCGCAGGCCCTGCTTGGTGTGGGTGACTTCCGGGTGGAATTGCACGCCGTAGTAGGCGCGGGCATCGTCGGCCATGGCGGCGATCGGGCAGCTCGGGGTGCTGGCCAGGATGTGGAAGCCGGCCGGCATCTCGGTGACCTTGTCGCCGTGGCTCATCCACACGTCGAGGCCGAGCACGCCGTCGTCGTCCACGTGGTCCTCGATGCCGTCCAGCAGGCGCGCCTTGCCGACCACGTCGACGCGGGCGTAGCCGAACTCGCGCAGGTCGGAGCCCTGCACCTTGCCGCCCATCTGCTCGGCCATGGTCTGCATGCCGTAGCAGATGCCGAACAGCGGCACCTTCAGGTCGAACACCGCCTGCGGCGCGCGCGGGCTGTCGGCTTCGTGTACCGACTCGGGGCCACCGGCGAGGATGATGCCGCGCGGCGCGAAGGCGATGATCGCCTCGTTGCTCATGTCGAAGGGATGGATTTCGCAATACACGCCGATCTCGCGCACGCGGCGAGCGATCAGTTGGGTGTACTGGGAGCCGAAATCGAGGATCAGGATACGGTGGGCGTGAATGTCTTGGGACATGGCCATCTCTCGCTACGGAATTCGAAAACGACACGGGGCTGAATCGAACAGCCCCGTGCAGCACTCATTTCAATCAGCCTCAACCAACCCGGTAGTTGGGGGCTTCCTTGGTGATCTGGACGTCGTGGACATGGGACTCGGCCATGCCCGCGCCGGTGATCCGGACGAACTGCGGCTGCGTGCGCATCTGCTGGATGTCGGCGCTGCCGGTGTAGCCCATGGCGGCGCGCAGGCCGCCCATCAGCTGGTGGACGATGGCGGACAGGGCACCCTTGTACGGCACGCGACCCTCGATGCCTTCCGGCACCAGCTTCTCGGCGCCGGCGGAGGCGTCCTGGAAGTAGCGGTCGGACGAGCCCTGGGAGCCGGACATGGCGCCCAGCGAACCCATGCCGCGGTAGGACTTGTAGGAACGGCCCTGGAACAGCTCGATCTCGCCCGGCGCTTCCTCGGTACCGGCGAACATCGAGCCCATCATCACACAGTAGGCGCCGGCGACCATGGCCTTGGCCAGGTCGCCGGAGAAGCGGATGCCGCCGTCGGCGATCAGCGGTACGCCGGTGCCTTCGAGGGCGGCGGCAACGTTGGCGATGGCGGAGATCTGCGGCACGCCGACACCGGCGACGATGCGGGTGGTGCAGATCGAGCCCGGGCCGATGCCGACCTTGACCGCGTCGGCGCCAGCCTCGGCGAGGGCCTTGGCGGCCTCGGCGGTGGCGATGTTGCCGCCGATCACCTGGACGTCCGGGAAGGTCTGCTTGACCCAGCGCACACGCTCGATCACGCCCTTGGAGTGGCCGTGGGCGGTGTCCACCACCACCACGTCGACCCCGGCGGCGACCAGCGCGGCAACGCGCTCGCCGGTATCGGCGCCGGTGCCGACGGCGGCGCCGACGCGCAGGCGGCCCTGCTCGTCCTTGGACGCCAGCGGGTAGGTCTTGGCCTTCTCGATGTCACGGAAGGTCACCAGGCCACGCAGGTAGAAGTTCTCGTCGACTACCAGCATCTTCTCGATGCGGTTCTCGTAGAGCTTGGCCTTCATCTCTTCCAGCGGGGTGCCTTCGCGGGCGGTGACCAGCTTGTCCTTCGGGGTCATGATCGCGGCGACGGTATCGCCGGCGTTCGGCTTCACCCGCAGGTCGCGACCGGTGACGATACCGACCAGCTCGCCCTGCTCCACCACCGGGAAACCGGAGAAGCCGTACTCGCGGGCCATCTGCAGCAGTTCGATGATCTTGGTCGAGGGGGTCACGGTGACCGGGTCGCGGACGATGGCCGTTTCGTGCTTCTTGACCTTGCGGACTTCCGCGGCCTGCTGCTCGATGCCCATGTTCTTGTGGATGATGCCGATGCCGCCTTCCTGGGCCATGGCGATGGCCAGGCGGGCTTCGGTCACGGTATCCATCGCGGCGGATACCAGCGGGATGTTCAGTTCGATGCCGCGGGTCAGGCGAGTTTTCAAACTCACGTCCTTGGGCAGGACTTCGGAATAACCGGGGATCAGAAGGACGTCGTCGAAAGTCAGGGCTTCTTGACTGATTCGCAGCATGGCGGGCGCTCCCAGACGGGAAAAATGGAAGCGCGACATTATACCCAGCCACGGGCTTCCGCTCAACGCAGTTGATCGCCGAAAACGGCGAATGGGCAAATATCTTGCAAGGCGCCCGCCAGGCCCCGTTCCGCCTGTCCTATCCCGCATTTGCAGGATGGCAGCGCGGCGGCGGATGGCCGGATACTGCGTACGTCACCCAGCGACCGCCCAGGCGGCGGGACGCCGATTCCAAGAACTATAAAAGTGGGACGGGGGAGAGAATGAAAGGGAGCACTGACCCGCATTCGTCATCCGCAGCCTTGCTCGCGGCGTTCGGCGCCGCCGTGCTGGACATCAACCGGCTGGCGCGCGACAAGACCCTGGAGCGTTTCCATCGCACCGCGCTGGAACGTCTGCAGCAACTGGTGCCGTTCCAGCGTGCCTGGTGGGGCCGCGCGGCGCTGATCGACGGCGTGCCGGTGGAGCACAGCGCACACCTGTTCAACCTCGAAGAGCACTATGTCGAGGACTGGAAATCGATCAGCCACGACGACATCACCGTCGGCCTGGTACACGCCCGCCCGGGCACCGCCGTGGCCGTTGACATGCAGGCCACCGCCGGGCTGCGCTGGCTTGGCGCGCGTCACGACATCGGTGAGCTGCTCTGCGTGATCCACGTCGATCCGATCACCCGCCTCAGCGACCATGTCGCCCTCTATCGCACGCCTGGCGGCCCGCCCTTCGCGGACCAGGAGAAACTGCTCCTCGGGCAACTCTCGGCGCACCTGGCCGCGGCCGTCTCGGCCAACCAGATCCGTACCCTGGTGGCCCTGCGCGAATCCCTCGAACGCCAGGCTCTGGCCATGGCGGTATGCGATCGCTACGGCGTGCTGCATTGCGCCGAACGCGGCTTCGTCGACCTGCTGCTCGGCGCCTGGCCGGGCTGGACCGGTCCGCAGTTGCCGGAGGAAACCAGCCCGCAGGGCTATCGCGATGCGCGCCTGGTGATCGACTCGCGGCAGGTCGGCGACCTCTACCTGCTCACCGCGCGGCAACCGAGCGCGATCGAACAGTTGAGCAATCGCGAAGGCGACGTCGCCCTGCTGTTCAGCGAAGGCAAGACCTACAAGCAGATCGCCCGCGACCTCGGCCTGGCGCCGAACACCGTGCGCCATCACATACGCACCATCTATTCCAAGCTCGGCGTCAACGACAAGGCGAGCATCGCCCACCTGCTGCACCAGTTCCCGCCTGGCTGACAGCCCTCCACCCCTGCCATCACCGCTTCGCCCGCCCCGCCATGGGCGGCATGGGCGCCCTTTCGCCTGCGAAAAGGCGCAACCACCACCGGCGCGACGAACGCCGGGCACACAACGACCGGGGAGACCGACACATGACCCACCGCACCGCCTCGATGGCCGCACCGACCGCCAGCGCCCTCGCGCTGCTCGGCATCCCGCTCCTGCTGGGCGCCGAAGCCGGCGCCGCCGACCTCAACGCCCGCGACTTCTTCGGCGCCCCAGCAGGCACCACGCTCGGCGTGCTCTACCTGCCGGCGACCCGCGCCCATGAGTTCCACGGGCCGGCCGATCGCAACGGCAAGGCCGAACTGAAGACCAACGCGATGGCCTACCGCCAGGTGTTCTTCAGCGACATCTGCGGCACTCTCTGCACGCCGCAGTTCATCATTCCCTTCGTCGACATCGATGCGCGCCTGCCCGGCAGCGCCGGGCATACCGGCGAGACCGGTTTCGGCGATCCCCAGGTCGGCGGCACCCTGTTCTTCATCAACGACCCGGAACGGCGCCGCTACAGCGGCCTGCTGACCCTGATCACCCTGCCGCTGGGCGAGTACCACGCGAAGAACCCCGATGTCTCGCCCGGCGCCAACCGCTGGGGCGCCACCTTCGTCTACAACTACACCCAGGGCATCGGCCGCGACTGGGTGCTGGAAGCCAACCTGGAAGCGCAGTTCTACGCGAAGAACGACGACTACTTCGGCAGCGACCTGGAACAGAAACCGCTCTATCGCCTGCAGGCCTTCGCCTCCTACGACTTCAGCCAGAGCACCTACGGCGCCCTCAAGCTGGTGCACGCCGATGGCGGCGAACTGAAGCTGCAGGGCCATACCCTCGACGACACCCACCAGCGCTACACCCAACTCGGCTTCGAGCTAGGCCACTGGCTGGACCGGCGCAACAGCCTGATGTTCGGTCTCTCGCGCAACGTCGCCACCGACAATGCTTTCCATGGCAGCCAGGCCCTGTTGCGCCTGGTCCATGTGTTCTGAGGAGGCGCAGCCATGAGCGCTTCCGACAAGACTCTCGCCAGCGCCTCTCCGGCGTCCGGCAACCTCGCGCTGCTCGCGGCCATCGTGGTGTTCGCCGCGATCACCCCGACCATCCTGATGACCGCCCCCGCCGTCGCCGCGCAACTGGCGACCCAGTGGCAACTGAGCCCGGCGCGGGTCGGCGACCTGTTTTCGGTGGAGCTGGGCGCCATGAGCCTGGCGACGCTGCCGGCCTTCCATTGGCTGAAACGCGTCGATTGGCGCCACGCGGCGCTGCTCGCCGGCCTGCTGTTCATCGCCGCCAACCTGGCCTCGGCGCTGGCCGGCAGCTACCCGCTGCTGCTCGCCCTGCGTTTCTGCAGCGCCCTCGCCGGCGGCTCGCTGATGATCCTCTGCCTGTCCAGCGCCGCCAGCACCGCCACCCCGAGCCGGGTCTACGGGCTCTGGGTGATGGGCCAACTGGTGGTCGGCGCCGTCGGCCTGGCACTGCTGCCGGCGCTGTTCGAACGCTTCGGCCTGGCCGCCTGCTACCTGTTGCTGGCCGGCCTGATGGGCCTCGCCCTGCCGTTGTCGCGGGCCTTCCCCAGTGGCAGCCCGCCAGCGGAAGCCCGCGCCAGTACCGGCGCGGTTCACTCGCGACTGCGGGTCGGGCTGGGTATCCTCGCCGTGCTCACCTTCTATATCAGCCTCAGCGGCGTCTGGACCTTCATCGGCGCCATCGCCGAAGGCGCGGGGATCGGTGCCGGCGCCAGCGGCGAGGTACTCGCCGGCGCCACCCTGATGGGCATCGCCGGGGCGGCCTGCGCCTCCTTCATCGGCAACCGCCTGCCGCGCGACCTGATGCTGCTCGGCGGCTACCTGGCGATGGCCGCGGCGATCCTCCTGCTGATCGGCCAGCCACCGCTGGCGCGCTTCGCCCTGGCCGCGCTGCTGTTCAAGTTCACCTGGACCTTCGCCCTGCCGTTCATCCTCGCCTGCCTCGCCGACCTGGACCGCTCCGGCCGCCTGATGAACGCCTCCAACCTGGTCATCGGCGGCGGGCTGGCCATCGGCCCGGCGCTGGCCGGACGACTCATCGAAGGCAGCGGCGGTTTCCTCCCGCTGCTGCCGATCGCCGCCGGCCTGGCCGCCCTCTCGCTGCTGCTGGCCCTGGCCTGCCGGCCACGCTGAAACCCTTTCCCGAACCACGGATACCCGCCATGACCCGACGTACCGCTTTCTTCTTCGACGAACTCTGCCTCTGGCACGCCGCCGGCCCGCACGCGCTGACCCTGCCGGTCGGCGGCTGGGTGCAACCGCCTGCCGCCGCCGGACACGCCGAATCACCGGAAACCAAGCGCCGGCTGAAAAGCCTGCTCGACGTGTCCGGCCTGACCGCCCGCCTGCAACTGCGCAGCGCACCGCCGGCGAGCGACGAGGACCTGCTGCGCGTGCATCCGGCGCACTATCTGGAACGCTTCAAGGCGTTGAGCGACGCCGGCGGCGGCAGCCTCGGCCAGGACGCGCCGATCGGCCCGGGCAGCTACGAGATCGCCCGGCTCTCCGCCGGCCTGGCCATCGCCGCGCTGGACGCGGTGCTCGCCGGCCAGGCGGACAACGCCTACTCGCTGTCGCGGCCGCCAGGTCATCACTGCCTGCCGGACCAGGCGATGGGCTTCTGTTTCTTCGCCAACATCGCCGTGGCCATCGAGGCGGCCAAGGCGCGCCACGGCGTCGAGCGGGTCGCGGTGCTGGACTGGGACGTGCACCACGGCAACGGCACCCAGGCGATCTACTACCGGCGCGACGACGTGCTGAGCATTTCCCTGCATCAGGACGGCTGCTTCCCGCCTGGCTACAGCGGCGCCGAAGACATCGGCGAGGATCGCGGTCGTGGCTTCAACCTCAACGTGCCGCTGCTTCCCGGCGGCGGTCACGACGCCTACATGCAGGCCATGCAACGCATCGTGTTGCCAGCGCTGGAGCGCTTCCGCCCGCAATTGATCGTGGTCGCCAGTGGCTTCGACGCCAACGCGGTGGACCCGCTGGCACGCATGCAACTGCACAGCGACAGCTTCCGGGCGATGACCGCGATGGTCCGCGACGCGGCCGAGCGGCATGCCGGCGGACGCCTGGTGGTGGTCCACGAAGGCGGCTACTCGGAAGCCTACGTGCCGTTCTGCGGCTTGGCTGTGATCGAAGAACTCAGCGGCGTGCGCAGCGCGGTGCGCGACCCGCTGCGCGACTTCATCGAGTTGCAGCAGCCCAACGCGGCGTTCCGCGACTTCCAGCGCCAGCGCCTCGAAGAGCTGGCCGCACAGTTCGGCCTGTGCCCGGCGCAGCCGCTTCAAGCGGCCAGGTAGCGCCCGACCAGCGCCAGGCCGCTGCACAGCACCAGCCAGGTGACCAGGCGGACGAAGGCTTCACGCGACAGACGCAGGGTCACCCGACGGCCGATCCACAGGCCCAGCGCCATGCCCGGCAGCAGGCAGGCGGCGAGCAGCCAGGGCTCGCGCGCGGCATACAGCCCGGCGAGCAGGAACAGCCCCAGGCGGACGAAGGTGCTACAACCGATCAGCGCGCTCTGGGTGGCGCGCATCTGCTCCTTGCTCGCCAGGCGTCCGTTCAGGTACAGCGAATAAAGGAAGCCGCCGCTGCCGAACAACGCGCCGAACAGCCCGCCGAAGACACCGAAGGGCAACGCCCAGGTCGCCCGCCAGCGCGGCTGGCCGCGTGGCTGGAGGAACAGCGCGTAGAGCGCATAGAGACTGACGAACACGCCGAGGGCCAGCATCAGCAGCTCCGCGCGTAGCGCCAGAAGTCCGTACGCCCCCAGCGCACAGCCCAGCAGCATGCAGGGCAGCAGACGCTTGAGCTCAGTGACGGCGATCTGCCGCCGCGCCGGCAGCCAGTTGCCGAACGACGCGCTGAAATCCAGCAGGACCAGCAGCGGAATGATCTGCGACAGCGGCAGCACCCCGGCCAGCAACGGGCCGGCGACCAGCGCGGTGCCGAAGCCGGCGATGCCGAACACCACATAGGCGAGGACGATGGCCAGTTCGACCAGCAGCCATTGCCATAGGCTGAACGGCAGGGCGGCGAACAGGACTGACGGATCGAGCGAGGACATGGCGACTCCCGGAACGACGACCTGCGCACTCTAGCGAGCGCAACGGCGCGCCAGCCAATACAATCCGAGCCCTGTAGCCATCTCGAAAAGGCATGGGTAATCTTCCGATGATCTCTTTGCGGCAACTCCATTACTTCGTCGAAATCGTCGAGTCCGGCGGCTTCAGCCGTGCCGCCGAACGCCTGTTCGTCGCCCAGTCGGCGCTCAGCCGGCAGGTGCGCGAACTGGAGGACAGCATCGGCACCCCACTGCTCCGCCGCGGTCCGCGCCAGGTCGAGCTGACGCCGGCCGGTCGCGCCTTCCTGCCACGCGCGCAGCGCCTGCTCGGCGACCTGGAGGCCGCCCGGCGCCTGGCTCGCGAGGTCGGCGAAGGCGGCCATGGCCTGCTGCGCCTGGGGCACTCCAGCTCGGTGCCGCTGGTGGGCGGCCTGCAAGCGGCGCTGCGCGGCTACCTCGCGGCGCAGAGCGGCGTCCGCCTGGAACTGACCCAGCAATCCTCCGAGCAGCAACTCGCCGATCTCGCCGAAGGACGCCTGGACCTTGGCCTGCTGCGCCTGCCGGTGCTGCGCCAGCATCCCCGGCTGCACCTGCGCGCCCTGTACCGCGAGCCGTTGCTCCTGGCTCTCGCCGCCGACCATCCGCTGGCCCGCCGTGAAGCCCCCGTGGCCCTGGCCGCCCTGGCCGGAGAAACCTTCGTCTCCATTCCCCACCTGCAACGCGGCGGCCTCAGCTATCGCGCCGCCGAACTCTGCCTCGGCGCCGGTTTCTACCCACGCCCGGCGCGCGCGCTGTCGCGCAAGACCAGCCAGTTGCAACTGATCGAGGCCGGCTTCGGCGTCGCCCTGGTGCCCGCCTCGATGCGCGCCATCGCACCGCCCGCCGTGCGCTTCATGTCTCTGGCCGAGGCCGAGGCATACAGCGAGGTGGCGCTGGCCTGGCGACGCGACGATAGTCCCCTGGTGGAAGGCTTCGTCGAATATTTCCTGGAGAATCTGCCGAACGAAGCCAAGGATTGATCGCACATCCCGGTGCGCCGCCTTATCATGCCGCCCATGCGTAACGATCCCTTCCAACGGCTCGGCCTCGATCGCGAGGTGCTGACCGTCAGCCAACTGAACCAGCGCGCCCGCCTGCTGCTGGAAGACGTGTTCCCGCAGGTATGGGTCGAGGGCGAGCTGTCCAACCTCGCCCGGCCGGCCTCCGGACATGTCTACTTCACCCTCAAGGACAGCAACGCGCAGATCCGCTGCGCGCTGTTCCGGCAGAACGCCCTGCGCGTACGCCAGGCCTTGCGCGACGGGCTGGCGGTAAAGGTGCGCGGAAAGATCTCGCTGTTCGAGGGACGCGGCGACTACCAGTTGATCGCCGATACCGTCGAGCCGGCCGGCGACGGCGCCCTGCGCCTGGCCTTCGAGGCATTGAAGGAAAAACTCGCCGGCGAAGGCCTGTTCGCCAGCGAACGCAAGCGTCCGCTGCCCGCCCATCCGCGCCGCATCGGTATCGTCAGTTCGCCCAGCGGGGCGGTGATCCGCGACATCATCAGCGTGTTTCGCCGCCGCGCACCGCAGGTCGAGCTGACCCTGGTGCCCACCGCAGTGCAGGGCCGCGAGGCCGTCGCGCAGATCGTCCGCGCGCTACAACTGGCCGACCGGCAGGGCTTCGACGCGCTGATCCTGGCCCGTGGCGGCGGTTCCCTGGAAGACCTCTGGTGCTTCAACGAAGAAGCGGTGGCGCGCGCCGTGGCGGCCTGCGCCACGCCGATCGTCAGCGCGGTCGGCCACGAGACCGACGTATCGATCAGCGACTTCGTCGCCGACGTGCGCGCGCCGACGCCTTCGGCCGCCGCCGAACTGCTGGCGCCCAACGCCGGCGACCTGCAGCAGCGTCTCGACGGCCTGCGCCGGCGCCTGGTGCTGCGCATGCGCGACCAGTTGCTGCGCGAACGCCTGCGCCTGGAAGGCGTCGCCCGCCGCCTGCGCCATCCCGGCGAACGCCTGCGTCAGCAGGCGCAGCGCCTGGACGACCTGGACATGCGCCTGCGCCGTGCCTTCGAGCGCCAGCTGGCGGTCCGCCACGAACGCCTGGTCCGCCTGGAGACACGTCTCGCCGCACAGCATCCGGGCCGCACCCTGGCGCTGCTCCGGCAGAAGCTCGACAGCCTCGCCGCGCGCCTGCCGCGCGCCGCCCGCGAGGTACTGAAGGATCGTCGTCAGCGCCTCGAAGGACTGGCGCAGACGCTCAACGTGGTCAGCCCGCTGGCGACCCTGGGCCGCGGCTACAGCATCCTCCTCGACGAGCGTGGCCGGGCGATCCGCGATGCCGGCCAGACCCAGCCGGGACAGCGCCTGAAGGCGCGCCTGGCGGAAGGCGAACTGGAGGTGCGGGTCGAGGACAACCACCGGACGCCGGTGACCCTGTCGCTGCTGGACTGAGCCGCGATGATCCGCCTCAGCCAGCGCGCCCTGGCCTACCTCAACGAGGTGATCCACCACGGTTCTCTTCGCCGCGCCGCCCAGCACCTGAACATCGACCCCTCGGCCATCAGCCGGCAGCTCGCCAGCCTGGAGGAACATCTCGGCGTGCGCCTCCTGCAACGCACCCCGCAAGGCGTGGCGCCTACCGAGGCCGGCGAGCTGCTGGTGGCGCACTACCGCCAGCAACGGGCCAACGAAGAGGGCGTGCTGTCGCGTCTGTCGGCCCTGCAGGGGCTGCGCCAGGGCAAGGTGCGCCTGGCGGTCGGCGAGGGCTTCATCGCCGACCTGATCTCCCAGCCATTGCAGAGTTTCATCCTGCGCTACCCCGGCATCGAGCTGGAGGTCCGCATGGCCGGGGCCAACGAAGGCGTGGCGCTGGTCAAGGAAGACGCCGTCGACCTGGCCCTGGTCTACGCCCCGGTCGAGGACGGCGAACTGGACGTGCACGTCGACACCCGCCAGCCCCTCGACCTGATCATCCCCGCCAACCATGCCCTCGCCGGACACCGCGGCGCGGTGCCGATGCGCGCGCTGCGCAACGAGTCGCTGGCGTTGATCCACAACAGCACCGGCATGGGCCAACTGGCGGTGATCGCCGCCCAACTGGAGCGCATCGAGCTAAGGCCGAAGCTGCGCACCAACTCGGTGGCGGTGCTGACCAATTTCGTCAAGTCCGGCATCGGCGTGGCCTTCATGCCGGAGTTGACGGTCAGCCACGAGATCGAGGCCGGGCATATCCGTTGCCTGCCGCTGGCCCACCCGGCGCTGCGCGACGCCCGCGCGCGGATCGTCAGCCACAAGGGCCGCGAGCTGACCGTGGCGGCGATCGCCTGCCTGGAACACCTGCGCCGCGGCATGCGCTTCTTCAGCGGCGACGCGCCCGGGCTCTCGCAGCGCTGAGGCGTTGCCTTTTTCGCATCACGTCCGGACTTGAATAGTCAACGAGACAACGGCTAGCGTTGCTTCGCTTTCGTGCGAGCACCCGGCCCCGCGCCCCGACAAGAAGTGCCGCCGATCCCTCGACCGTTCGGACTGCCATAAGGAAAACAACATGCACACGAATCCGCGCCGCGGCCTCGCCCGCCGCTTCGCCGCCGGACTGCTGGCCGCCGCCCTGGGCCTGGGCGGCAGCCTCGCCCAGGCCGCCACCACCCTCAACCTGAGCTATAACGGCGCCGCCGACAGCGAGAAGAACCTGGTGCACCTGTTCGCCAGCAACCTCAAGCGCCTGGCCGAGGAAAAGAGCGGCGGCGAACTGCAGTTCAAGCTCTACCCCAACAGCATGCTCGGCGAAGAGGAGCAGCGCATGGAACAGGTGATGACCGGCCCCGGCCTGAACATCGCCTCCTTCGCCGGGATCGCCCCGCTGTTCCCGGAGATCTACGTCAGCGCCACGCCCTTCATGTTCAAGGACGCCGCCGCGGCCCACGCCTTCTTCGACAGCGGCAGCTACTGGCAGGCCGCCCGCGAGGCCTTCCGCGAGCGCACCGGCACCGAGCTGCTGGCGGTGGTCGAGGAAGGCGGCTTCCTCAACTTCACCAACGGCAAGAAGCCGATCCACGGCCCGGCGGACTTCCAGGGCCTGCGCTTCCGCGCCATGGATCCCAGCCAGGTGGCGCTCTACGAAGCCTTCGGCGCCTCCGGCACGCCGATCCCCTGGACCGAGTTGTACATGGGCCTGCGCACCGGCGTCGCCGACGGCCAGATGAACCCGACCTCCTACATCATCCTCGGCAGCCTCTACCAGGTGCAGAAGTACCTGACCCTGGCCAACATCCAGTACTCCGACCAGTTCCTGGTGGCCAACGGCGATCTGCTCGCCAGCCTCCCGGCAAAGGAGCGCCAGGCCCTGCTCGACGCCGCCGCCGAAGCCACCCGGCTGAACCGCGAGGCGGTCGCTGCCCAGCAGGAGCGCGACCTGGCGTTCCTCAAGGAAAAGGGCATGCAGATCATCCAGCCGTCCGCCGATGACCTCGCCGCCTTCCGCGAGAAAGGCCAGCCGTCCTACCTGGCCTGGCTGAAGACCCAGGACATCGAGCCGCGCTGGACCGAGATGGCCTTCCGCGACGCCGGTCTCGCCACCGCCCCCTGACCTTCGCGCGTTGCCCCCCCGACGGCCGCTGCCGTCGGCCGGGCGCGCCTGTCCGACTTTCCGGAGTACCTCCCATGCCGTCATTGCTCAAGGGCATGCGCGCCGCGTTGCTGAACCTCGCCACGCTGCTGTTGCTGCTCGACCTGGTCCTGCTCATCTACGGCGTGTTCGCCCGCTACCTGCTCGGCAGCTCGCCGATCTGGATGGACGAACTGGCCCGCTACCTCATCATCGGCGCAGTAATGCTGGCGCTCGGCGCGGTATGGATGGAAGGCGGGCACATGCGCGTCAACCTGCTGGAACAACGCCTGCCGCCGCGCCTGGCGCAGGCCCTCAGGCTCTACCAGTGGCTGCTGGCGCTGGCCTTCTTCGCCTTCGCCGCCTGGGTCAGCACCCGCTACGCGCTGAACGCCGGGCGCTTCCGCAGCCTCGGCCTGGGCGTCAGCCGCACCTGGCCGTTGCTCAGCCTGCCGCTCGGCTTCGGCCTGCTGACCCTCATGCTGTTGCTCCAGGGGCCCTGGCCGCGGCAGCCGGCCAGCACCACCGTCGAGGGAGGGTCGCAGGCATGATGGCCATCGCCATGATCGCAGCCTTCGTGGTCAACCTCCTGCTCGGCCTGCCGCTGTTCCTCTGCCTGCTGCTCACCGCGCTGGTGGGGTTCCTCTTCGTCGACCCGGCGCTGTTCGCCAACACCCTGCCGCAGCGCTTCTTCGGCGGCATGGACATCTTCTCGCTGATGGCGATCCCGCTGTTCGTGCTGGCCGGCAACCTGATGAACCATTCCGGCATGACCCCGCGCCTGATGCGCCTGGCCAACGCCCTGGTCGGCCACTTCCGCGGCGGCCTCGGCCACGTCAACGTGGTCGCCGGGGTGTTCTTCGCCGGGGTCAACGGGTCCGCCGCGGCCGACGCTTCGGCACTCAGCACCCTGCTGGTGCCGGCCATGGAAAAGGAAGGCTACTCGCGGCGCTTCGCCGCCGGGCTGACCGCGGGCAGCTCGCTGATCGGTCCGATCATCCCGCCGAGCATCTTCATGATCCTCTATTCCTCGCTGACCAACACCTCGGTGGGCGAGCTGTTCCTCGCCGGGGTGATTCCCGGCCTGCTGCTGGCCGCCGCCTTCATGCTGCTGAACGCGGTGTACGCCTACCGCAACGGGCTGCAGGCGCGCCATGCGGCGCCGGCCTGGGGCGAGATCCTGGCGGCGCTGTCCGGCGCCCTGACCGCGCTGATCGCGCCGGTGATCATCGTCGCCGGAATCGTCCTGGGACTGGTCACGCCCACCGAGTCGGGCGCCTTGATCGCTCTCTACGTGGCGCTGGTCGGTCTGCTCCAGCGCCAACTGAGCCTGGTCGGGCTGTGGAACTCGCTGCGCGAGACGGTACGCCTGACCGCCAGCATCTACGTGATCATCGCCGCCGCTTCGGTGGTCAACTGGTTGCTCAACTACGCCCAGGTCGCCAGCGAGTTCGCCCAGTTGCTGGAGCCGTTCGGCCACTCGCCGACCCTGATGCTGTTCATCATCAGCGCGGTGATCTTCGTCTGCGGCATGCTCATGGAAGAAGTCTCGGTACTGATGCTGCTGACGCCGATAGTCGCTCCGGTGGCGCTGGCCGCCGGCGTGGATCCGGTGCACCTGGGGCTGATCTTCACCCTGAACATCACCATCGCCCTGATCACCCCGCCAATGGGCGCCTGCCTGTTCATCGTGGCGACCATCAGCCGCCTCGATATCCTGGAAATGTTCAAGGGTATCTGGCCGTTCATCCTCGTGGCCCTGGGGGTGCTGTCGCTGCTGATCCTGTTCCCGTCCCTGACCCTGTGGCTGCCACGCCTGCTCAATTGACGCCATGACCGACTTCACCCAAGCCATCCCCGTTCTCCCGGAGCCCGACTGGCACGCCGTGGCCGGCATCCCCATCGTCGATGCCGGCACGCCGCTGGAGGCGCTCGGGCTGAGCCGCGAGTTCAGCGTCTGGCCGGCCTACCACAAGCTCGGCATTCCTCACGCGATCCCGGAGTGCCACGCTCGCGGCGAGGTCTTCGAGCGTCTCCTGCGGGTCGCCGCCGCCCTCCCCGGCGGCGTGCGCCTGGTGGTGCTGGACGCCTGGCGGCCGTTCGCCGTGCAGCAGTATCTCTACGACAGCCTGTCCAGCGCCCTGGCCGCGCACTACCCACGGGCCGGCGAGGCCGAGCTGGAACGGCTCACCCGCCAGTTCGTCTCGCCGCCGAGCAGCAGCCGCGAGGCGCCCAGCCCGCATCTCACCGGCGGCGCGGTGGACGTCACCCTGTGCGACGCCCAGGGCCGCTGGCTGGACATGGGCAGCGCCTTCGACGAAGCCGTGCCGGCCTCCTACACCGCCTACTTCGAACGCCTGGCGGAGCCCGACACGCGCCAGCGACGCGTCCGCGATCACCGTCGTCTGCTCTATCACGCGATGCTCGACGCCGGTTTCAGCAACCTGCCCAGTGAATGGTGGCACTACGATTTCGGCGACCAGCTCTGGGCCTGGCACACCGGCGCGACGCAGGCGCTGTTCGGCCCGGTGCAGTTGCAGGCGATGGACGCGCTCTGGCGCCAGCAGTTGCAGAAGCGCCCTCCGGCGGACTAGGAGGCGAAGGCGCGCCGGTAGCCCAGCGGCGGCAGGCCGAAAGCGGCGGAGAACTGCTGGCGCAACGACACCGCCGAACCGAAGCCGGCCAGCCCGGCGATCGCCTGCACCGAATGCTCGGTGGTTTCCAGCAGGCGCTGGGCCAGGGCCAGGCGTTCGGCCTGCAGCCACTGGCTGACGGTGGTGCCGGTGAGCTGGCGGAAATGCCGGGTGAAGGTCCGCCGGCTCATCAGCACCCGCTGTGCCAGGCTGTCCAGGCTGTGCGCCTGGTCGAGGTTCTGCCGCAGCCACACCAGCAGCTCGCCGAGACGGCCGTCCTGGGCACTGTCCGGCAGCGGCTGCTCGATGAACTGGGCCTGGCCGCCCTGTCGATGCGGCGCCACCACCAGGCGCCGGGCCAGGTGATTGGTAGTCTGCGCACCGAGCCGCTGGCGGACCAGGTGCAGACAGCAGTCGATGCCGGCGACGGTGCCTGCCGAGGTCAGCAGGCCGTCGTCCTCGATGTACAGCACGTCGGGCTCCACCCGCACCGCAGGGAAGCGCCCGGCGAAATCCTCCGCCCACATCCAGTGGGTGGTGGCGCGGCGACCGTCGAGCAACCCGGCCTCGGCCAGCACGAAGGCCCCCAGGCACAAGCCCACCAGTTGCGCACCGCGTGCACGGGCCGCGATCAACGCATCCAGCAGCGCTTGTGGCGGACGCTCGTGTGGATCGCGCCAGCTCGGCACGATCACGGTCTGCGCCTCGGCCAGCGCTTCCAGCCCGGCCTCGGCCTCGATGGTGAACCCCACCGTGGTTCGCAGCCGGCCCGGCTCGGCGGCGCAGACACGCAGGTCGAAGGCCTGCGCGCAGGGGTCGTAGCACTCCTGGCCGAACACCAGGCAGGGCACCGACAGGTGGAACGGACTGATGCGGTCGAAGGCCACCACGGCCACGGACTGGCGGGACATGCACACCTCGGTGGGTATGAGCGGGTTGGCCCGATTCTAGCGAAAGTTGTCTCTCAGGCCACTCACTCGCTACGCCGCGCCGGGACCAGAATCTGCCTCACCCACTCAGGAGGAAACGCCATGTCCGCACGTCAACCCAAACGCGCCTTGCTGGTCATCGACGTACAGAACGAATACGTCAGCGGCAACCTGCGTATCGAATTTCCCTCCATCCAATCGTCGCTGGAACGCATCGGCGCCGCCATGGATGCCGCCCACGCGGCGGGCATCCCGATCGTCGTGGTGCAGCACCTGGCACCGGCGGACTCGCCGTTGTTCGCGCGCGGCAGCCGGCAGGCCGAGCTGCACGAGGTGGTCGCCTCGCGGCCCTACCAGCACAAGGTGGAAAAGCAACTGGCCAGTTCCTTCGTCGGCACCGGGCTGGCCGACTGGCTGCGCGAGCGCGACATCGACACCCTCGCCGTGGTCGGCTACATGACCCAGCACTGCGACGACTCGACCATCCGCCAGGCGATCCACGAAGGCTGGCAGGTGGAATACCTGCACGACGCCAGCGGCTCGGTGCCCTACCGCAACCGCGCCGGCCAGGCCAGCGCGGAAGAGATCCACCGGATCTTCGGCATCGTCCTGCAGTCCTCCTTCGCCGCCGTGCTCAGCACCGAGGAGTGGCTGGAAAGCCTCGCCGGCCGGCACGTTCCGGAACGCGACAACATCTACGACTCCAACCAGCGAGCCCTGGCCAACCGCTGAAACGGCGCCGCCCCCCACGCGGGGCGGCGAGCGCTCAGCCGACCAGCGAGCCGCGCGCCGGCAACGGCTTCCAGCCCGGGAACTCGCGCAGCCGCGTGTCGGGCACCGCGCAATAGGCGAATGTCCAGTTCGGCGCCGGCAGGTCCAGGCGCTCCAGCGGCACACGCGTGCCGGCGCCGGCCTGCGGCGCCTTCCAGTCCTGGGTGATGTGCGCGCCGCCCTGGCTGGCCAGGAGGATGCCGCGGTTGGCGCTGGTGTCGTCCACCGTCCAGCGCGCGGCGGAGGCGTCCATCAGCACCTCCAGATGCTCGTCGGTCACCTTGGCGCCGAACGGCGACTGCAACAGCCAGCAGTACAGGCGCAGGTGCATCGCCCAGTTCCAGGCGGCCTTCTGCTCGGCCGCCCATTGCAGGAAACCACGGAGGATGGTCAGGCCATCCGGCGGATCGATCTTCAGCAGTTCCGGGCAAAGGTCGTAGAGATGGTGCCAGGCGCTGCTCAGGCGCTTGTTGAGCTGGTCCGGACGCAGGGTGGAGTTCTTCGGCGGCAGGCCGGGAGCCACCACCAGGCCGGTCTGCGCCGGCAAGGGATATCTGTTGCTGTTCATGCTCTGAACCTCGCACGCAAAGGCGGGGCGCCGGGCGCCCCTGCTCGACACGGCGCTCAGTGGCCGTGCTGCTCGTGCCCGCCCTGTTCGGCCGGCGCCTTGGACTCGACGACGATTTCCACCGGCACGTCGCCGGCCTTGCGGAAATGCAGCGTCAGCGGGAAGCGCTCGCCGGCCACCAGTGGCTGCTTCAGGCCCATCAGCATCAGGTGGTAGCCGCCGGGAGCGAAGCGCAGGTCCTTGCCTGGTGCGACGTCGACGCTGTCGACTTTCTGCATGCTCATCATGCCGTTCTTGTGCACATGCTCGTGCACCTCGGCGGAAGCCGCGCGCGGCGTGTCGGCGCCAAGCAGGGTGTCGTTTTCCTTGCCGTGGTTCTGCACCACGAAGTAGGCCGCGCCGTTCGGCGAGGTCGGCGGCAGGGCCAGCGCCCAGGGATGCTCGATGTGCAGCTGGCCGGCGTTGTACTCGTGGGCCTGGGCGAAAGCGGAAACGGCCAGCAGGGCCGCGGCAGCAAAGAAGGATGTGCGCATGGTGACTCTCCAGTAGCGTATGACCGGTCTTTTTCCGTCGGACCGGCGATTCCAGGGGGGAAGCTAGGGTATTGCGCCGCGACCTGCCCCGACCCGAAGGTCCAGGTTGTCGAAGGCGCGGGGGAGGAGTCAGGCGACAGGAGAAGCGCGCGGATTGGCGAGGCGCCAATAGCGCAGGGGAGGCAGGTCGGTGGCGGAGAAGGCGTTACGGGCCGGGCTGGCCAGCGGCGCCAGCGGCAATGCCGGCCAGGAGGCGACCAGTCCGGGCGTGCCGGCGGCGCCGGCGCAGCAGCAGAGGTGCGGGGCCAGGCTTTCGTGGTCGTCGGGAAGATCGATGTCCTTGAGCGCGGCACCCAGCTTCAGGCGCAGCAGCGAATCGGACGAGGTGCTGCAGAAGCCGCCGAGCAGCAACGAGGCGCGCTCCTGCGTCGTCAGCGCCTGCGAAAGCGGCACCACGAACAGGTTCATCAGCACGGCCAGGCTGGCCAGCCAGGCCACGGGGCGCCGTGACAGGGGCATCGTCGGTTCTCCGGAGAATGGGCCCTTTATGCCTGAGCGCGGGGCAAAAGTAAAAACGCCGGGCGCGACAGAGTGCCGCAGGTGAAAACGTTTGCAACCCTTGCGGGCTTTCCCCCGCCGCGCTCTTCCGCCAGCATAGACGGCTTTGACGCCCGACGAGTCGAGAAGCCGATGCCCCGCACCCTAGCCTTCGTTTCCACGCTGTTGCTCGCCGCTTTCTGCGCCCTGCCCGCCCAGGCCGACAGCTTCATCATGCGCCTGCTGAACAAGCCGGTGCCCGGCGGGGTGGCGGTGGTCGACCTCGGCGAGGAAGGCCCGCCGCCGCGGGCCTTCTACCAGGGCAAGCCGGTGCTGGTGGTGCGCGAGGAGAGCCGCCGCTGGATCGCCGTGGTCGGCATCCCGCTGAGCACCAAGCCCGGCCCGCAGAAGCTGGAAGTGCGGGCGGCGACCGGCAACCACGAGGAACGCTTCAGCGTCGGCAGCAAGCACTACCGCGAGCAGCGCATCACCCTGAAGAACAAGCGCCAGGTCAATCCGCTGCCGGAAGACCTCAAGCGCATCGAACGCGAACTCGCCGAGCAGACCGCCGCCTACCGCCGCTTCAGTCCCGGCCTGCCCAGCAACCTGATGCTCGACAAGCCGGTCGACGGTCCGCTCTCCAGCCCCTTCGGCCTGCGCCGCTTCTTCAACGGCGAAGAGCGCAACCCGCATTCCGGTCTAGACTTCGCGGTACCGGCCGGTACGCCGATCAAGGCGCCGGCGGCCGGCAAGGTGATCCTCATCGGCGACTACTTCTTCAATGGCAAGACGGTGTTCGTCGACCATGGCCAGGGCTTCATCAGCATGTTCTGCCACCTGTCGAAGATCGACGTGAAGCTCGGCCAGCAGGTGCCGCGCGGAGGCGTACTCGGCAAGGTCGGCGCCACCGGCAGGGCCACCGGACCGCACATGCACTGGAACGTCAGCCTGAACGACGCGCGAGTCGACCCGGCAATCTTCATCGGTGCCTTCCAGCCCTGAGAAGTGAGCAACGCGGCGCCGGCTGAGGTCAGAAGGAACAGGGGGCGCGTCGATGCGCCCCTTTCATGACCAAGGGAGACACCGCATGACTCACCCGCTTCGCCTGCTCTGGCTGTGCTCGACACTGTTCGTGGTCCTCGGCCTGGGCTTCGTCTTCTTCCCCGGCCCGCTCGCCTCCCTGCTCACCAGCGGCGAACCGCTCACCCCCGCCGCCCTCACCGACCTGCGCGCCAGCTACGGCGGCACCAGCTTCGGCATCGGGCTGCTGCTCGGCTATGCCGCCCTGCGCCCCCGCTACCTGGTGCTCGGCCTGCTCGCCGCCCTGGCGGTGATCGCCAGCGGCGGCGCGGCGCGTCTCTACGGTGTGCTGATCGACGCCTCGCCGGCGCTAACCACCTTCCTCTGGCTCGGCGCCGAGGCGCTGCTCTGCGTGCTGTTGCTGGCGGCACTCTGGAAGACCCGCCAGCTCGACCTCGACTGAGCGCCGGGCAGCAGGTCTCAAGCCAGGACCCGGCGAACCGCCGGCAGCCGCGACAGCACCAGCCAGTCCAGCGCCCAGACCAGCAGGAGCGAGGCCCCCACCAACGGGAAGGCCACGCCCAGCGCCAGCATGATGGCGATGCCGCTCTTCCAGCGCGGCAGCTCGTGGCGCAGCGGCGGCACGCCAAGGCGTCCGGCCGGCTTGCGCTTCCACCAGATCCACAGGCCGCTCGCCGAGCTGAGCAGGATCGCCAGGCAGACCGCGAGCATCAGCAACTGGTTGCCGAGGCCGAAGAGCTTGCCTTCGTGCAGCACGACGCCCATCTGCACGCTCCTCGCCACCGAGTTGTAGTCCTGCCAACGCACGTCGGCGAGAACCTTGCCGCTGTACTGGTCGATGTGCAGGGTGGCGTCGTGGCGCGGATCGTCGGGGAACACGGAAATCGTGTAGACCCCCTCCATCCCGCTCGGCAGGGCGATCCCGTAGCCCGCCGCCACGCCGCGCTCGCGGGCGATATCCACCACCCTTTGCAGAGGGATGCCCGCCGGCATCGGCATGTCCATCGGCATCGCGTGCCCGGCCTGGGCGGAATGCCCGCGATGCTCGGCATGGGCGTCGGCCGCCGGCGGCTGCGAGCGCGGCAGCGGAGTGTTCTCCAGCGGCCAGGGCACCTGCTGGCGCGACGCGCTGTTGAGGCTACCGGCCTGCATGTCGGAGGTCGGCACATCGTTCCACATCGCCGCCGGGAAGCGGTTCCAGACATCGGCGAACTGCTTGCCCCAGTAGCCGGTCCAGGTCATCCCGCTGAGCAGCATGAACAGCAACAGCAGGCTGCCCCAGAAACCGGCGAGCACATGTAGCTCGCGCCACAGCGGTCGTCCGCGCAGGTGCAGGCGCGGCCAGAACAGCGCGCTCGCCGCCCGCCCGCGCGGCCACCATAGGTAGAGACCGGAGACCACCAGGACGATGCCCCAGCCGGCGGCCAGCTCGATCAGCCGGTCGCCGACGGTCCCGACCATCAGCTCGCCATGCAGTGCCCGGGCCACCGCCTGGAGATTCAGCTGCGCATCCTGGCGGCCGAGTTCGCGCCCGCTGTAGGGATCGACGAAGAGGTTCCATTGCCTGCCCTCTTCGCCAATCACGAATTGCGCGCTGCGCCCCGCCTCGCTCGGCGGCAGGTACTGGCTGACGGCGGCCTGCGGGTGCGCCTGGCGCACCCCGGCGAGCAACTGGTCGGCGCTGCGCATCTGCGCACCGGCCTCGACCCGCAGCAGTTGCGGATAGAGCAGCGCATCCAGTTGCGGCTTGAACAGGTAGACGATTCCGGTCAGCGCCAGCAGGATCATGAAGGGCGCGACGAACAGGCCAGCGTAGAAATGCCAGCGCCAGGCCAGCGCGTAGAAGTCACGGCCGTTCTTTTCGTTCGATTGCATGGATCACCTCATCGGAGCGCACACAGGCAAGGCGGGCCCCGCTGGACGGGGCCTCGTTGAAGGTTCAGAAGCTGAAGTCGACCTTGGTCCAGAAGGTCCGGCCCGGCTCTGGAACCGTTTCGTTGGCGGAGAAACCGAAGCCGGCGTCGCCGGCCTTGTTCAGGTGCTCGGTGTAGTCCTTGTCGAACAGGTTATCGACACCGGCGCTCAGCTTGACGTTGCGAGTCACCCGGTAGGCGCCGTTGAGCGAGAAGACGCCGAAGCCGGCGCTCTTGTCGAAGTCCTTGCCGACCACGTTGCCCTGGTCCCTGGCGATGCGATTCTGCGGCGCGACCACCCGCCACAGGCTGCCGGCACTCCAGTCGCCTTCCTCGTAGGTCAGGCCGAAGCGCGCTTCCAGCGGCGGGATCTGCGGCAGCGCGCGGTCGTCCGAGCTGTTCTTGCCCCAGGCATAGGCCAGGCTGGCGTCGGTCTTCCAGTTGCCGGTGAGCTGGTAGGAAGCGCCCAGCTCGCCGCCCATGATCCGCGCGTCGACGTTGGTCGCCTGGGTCGAGGAACCCATCATGCCCTCGCGATAGCTGAACAGGATGAAGTCCTGGACCACCCCGACGTAGCCGGAGGCCCAGGCCTGCAGCTTGTCGCCGTTGTACTGGAGGCCGAAGTCGAGCTGGGTGGTCTTTTCCGGCTTGATCTTGTCGAAGGCGTTGACCGACCCGTTCGGCCCGCGCTTGGGCGAGAACAGCTCCCAGTAGTCGGGGAAGCGCTCGGCATGGCCGAGGCCGGCGTAGAGGGTGGTCGGCGAGTCGGCGAGGTCGTGCTCGTAGCGCACGAAGCCGCTGGGCAGGGTATCGGCGCGGGTGTCGTTGGCCGTCGGGTTGGCCATGGCGTGGCCCATGTGCCCGGACTTCAGGGTCTGCCGGTAGTCCTTGACCGAGGCGCGGTCCAGGCGCAACCCGCCGATCAGCCGGTCGCGCTCGGCGGCGAACCAGGTCAGTTCGCCGAAGGCCCCGTAGTTGTGGAACACCGCGTCCTTGCTCCAGGGGAACTGGTCGGCGTCGGTGTAGTAGTCGGTCATCATGTCGTACTTGGAGCCGCGCGCGCGGTGCTCGTTGCGCATGGCGTCGACCCCGGTGACCAGCTTGAAGTCGTCCCAGCGCCAGGTGGCCGCCAGGCGACCGCCGAGGGTGCGTCGGTCCACCTGGGACGCCATCGGCATGGGCATCATGCTGGATGGGTCGGGAGTGCGCAGGCGGAAGTTGTCCATGATGTGGTCGGCGTAGTTGTAGTAGACCTGTGCCTCGACCTTCTCCAGCACATCGCTGACGTTCGATTTGACGAAGCGCAGGCCCAGGCTCTCGCGCTTGAACTGCGAGCCGTCCATGCCGCGCCCGGCGTAGCGTGCCTCGCCGTCGCCCTTGCCGGCGGTGAGTTCGATCAGGGTGTCCTCGTCGGGGGTCCAGCCGACCGCGACGTCGCCGTTCCACTTCTTCCAGCGCGACGGCACGGTATTCCCGGCGCCGTCCTCGTAATCGTCGGACTGCGCGTGGTTGCCGGTGAAGCGCAGGTAGCCGAGCCGGTTGCCGGCGGCGGCGTCCAGCACCTTGTCGAAGCGGCCATTGGAGCCGGCCAGCAGGCTGGCGTTGACCCGCGAGCCGAGTTCGCCGAAGCGCTCCGGCTCACGCTCGAAGAGGATCGTCCCGGCCGACGCGCCCGGCCCCCAGAGCACCGTCTGCGGGCCCTTGATCACGGTGAGCTTGTCGTAGGTTTCCGGCGAGATGTAGGAGGTCGGCGCGTCCATCCGGTTCGGACAGGCACCGAGCATCATGCCGCCGTTGGTGAGGATGTTCAGGCGCGAACCGAACATCCCGCGCAGCACCGGGTCGCCGTTGCTGCCGCCGTTGCGGATCACCGCGAAGCCGGGAATGGTCTTCAGGTAGTCGGCCCCATCGCTGGCCGGCACCGGTTGGCGCGGCTCCTTGGGATTGGTGACGATGGTCAGCGGCGAACTCTGGGCGACTCCGGTGACCACGCTCGGCGCCAGCTCCACGGCGTGATCCTGGTACTGTGAGTGTTCCTCGGCCAGGAGCGCCGACGGAGACAGGGCCAGGCCGCACAGAGCGGCGAAGGCTCCCGCCCAGCGGCGGCGTTGTGCGAGACGGGCAGGGTCGAAGCTGAAAGCGGCGGTCGGGCAGGCGTTGCCGGCCGCTCGTTGTTGAGTAGACATACGTTTTTCCATGATCTATGTGACTTCCGCCCCGCCCCCACGGCGAGCAGGCACGCGGCCAGGCTCGCGTCACCGGCGCGGCGAAGACGCGCCGGTGCCCCCAGGAAGCGGCGGCTATCGGATTGAAAGAGGTCAGGCGATCAGGAACGGCGGCGCACGGGTACGGGCGCCGGGAAACACCGGCGAGGCGACGAACGCCTCGTTCAGGAAAGCGACGGCGGGCGCCGTCGCGAAGGGAACGGAGAACAGCGCCAGGCAGGCGTCTTCGGTGAGCGGCGGGCTGTGGAACAACAGGCTGCAATAACCGCACTTCTCCCAGAGCACGTCGCTGGCCAGGCGATTGCCTTCCTCGCCGCCCATCCCCGGCATGCCGGCATGGACGACGGAGCGCTGGGCATCGGAACAGCCGGCATGGGCCATGTCGCCATGGTCCATGTTCTCGTGGGACATGCCTTCGTGGCCCATCCCCACGCCCATCGGCATCGGGTGGTCCATCGGCATCGACTGGGAGATCAGCGGCCCGACGAAGATCATCAGCATGGCGAACAGAGCCAGCCATGCACCGATGCCTTGTCGTTTCAGAGTGGTCGCCACCTGCGACTCCCGCCGTCTTGAATGAAGACCACCGCGTAGCGGGCCGGATGGCCGCTCGCGCCGGGTCATGCCGAAAAGAAGAATGCGCCTGTCGTTATACGCCCCAGGCACGGGGAACGAAATGATCGCACAAGGGCGGCTGGCTCTTCTGCGGCATGGGGCCGCAGAATTTTCCGTTGCGGAGAGCGTGCCGGCGGCGCAATCGGGGACAAGCTTTCACCGCAGAGAAAGAATAAAAACCCACAAAAGCCGCACAAATGGGAAATTCTACTAATTTTCCTTTAATGCTTGCCATTCAAATGCAGTCTCACTAGTGTGGTACGCATGAAAACACCACACACCCTCATCCTGCTCCGCCAACACGCCTGCCTGTGCCTGGTCAGCCCGCGACTGCGTGGCTGAGCGACGCTTCTCTTCATCTCGTCACTGCGTTCGCCTGGCCCCGCCGGCCCAGGAACCGACTCCAAAGGATTAGCCCCATGAGCATGTTGAAAGACCCTTCGCAGAAATACCGCCCATTCCCGGCCATCAATCTGCCCGACCGCACCTGGCCGTCGAAGACCATCACCGAGGTGCCGATCTGGTGCAGTTCCGACCTGCGCGACGGCAACCAGTCGCTGATCGAACCGATGGACGCGGCGAAGAAGATGCGATTCTTCAAGACCCTGGTGCAGGTCGGCCTGAAGCAGATCGAAGTGGCCTTCCCGTCGGCTTCCGATACCGACTTCAACTTCGTCCGCGAGTTGATCGAAGGCAACCACATCCCGGACGACGTCACCATCCAGGTGCTGACCCAGGCCCGCGAAGACCTGATCACCCGCACCTTCGAATCCCTGCGCGGGGCGAAGAAGGCCATCGTCCACGTCTACAACGCCACCGCCCCGTCGTTCCGCCGCATCGTCTTCAACCAGGACAAGCAGGGCGTCGTGGACATCGCCACCAACGCCGCGAAACTGATCAAGAAGCTGGCCGCCGAGCAACCGGATACCCAGTGGTCGTTCCAGTACTCGCCGGAAATCTTCAGCTCTACCGAGCTGGAGTTCTCGGTGGAGGTCTGCAACGCGGTGATCGACGTCTGGCGACCGACCCCGGACAACAAGATCATCCTCAACCTGCCGGCCACCGTGGAGTGCGCCACGCCGAACGTCTACGCCGACCAGATCGAATGGTTCGGCCGCCACGTCGACAAGCGTGACAGCGTGATCATCAGCCTGCACACCCACAACGACCGTGGCACCGGCGTGGCCGCCACCGAGCTGGGCCTGATGGCCGGCGCCGACCGCGTCGAAGGTTGCCTGTTCGGCAACGGCGAGCGCACCGGCAACGTCGACCTGGTGACCCTGGCCTTGAACATGTACACCCAGGGCCTGCATCCGCAACTGGACTTCTCCGACATCGACGCGGTGCGCAAGGTGGTCGAAGAGTGCAACCAGTTGCCGGTCCACCCGCGCCATCCATATGTCGGCGACCTGGTCCATACCGCTTTCTCCGGCTCGCACCAGGATGCCATTCGCAAGGGCTTCGCCCAGCAGAAGGAAGACGCGATCTGGGAAGTGCCGTACCTGCCGATCGATCCGGCCGACATCGGCCGCGACTACGAAGCGGTGATCCGGGTCAACAGCCAGTCCGGCAAGGGCGGCATCACCTTCCTGCTCGAACAGGAGTACGGCATCAGCCTGCCGCGGCGCATGCAGATCGAGTTCAGCCAGGTAGTGCAAGGCGAGACCGACCGTCTCGGCCTGGAAATGACCGCACAACAGATCTACTCGCTGCTGGAAAACGAATACCTCAAGGCGACCTCGCCCTACGTCCTCGCCAGCCATCGCCTGCAGGAAGAGAACGGCACCAGCGCCGTCGACCTGGAAGTCTCCTTCGACGGCGAGAAGCAGCACTGGCGCGGGATCGGCAAGGGACCGCTGGAAGCCTTGGTGGCCGCCCTGCCGGTCAAGGCGGAAATCATGGACTACCATGAGCACGCCATCGGCGCCGGCGCCAATGCCAAGGCCGCGGCCTATATCGAGATCCGCCTGGAGGGCCAGCGCCCGCTGCACGGCATCGGCATCGACGAGAACATCACCACCGCCAGCTTCCGCGCCCTGTTCAGCGCGCTGAACCGCGCGGTGACCCAGGCCGAGGCCAAGGCGGCCTGACCGGCACGGAAGGGAAAAAGGGAGCCAGGCGGCTCCCTTTTTTCATGGGCATCTTTCAGCTGAGTCGCTTCACTCATCCTCGCCGCTGGCGCTGACCGCTCCCAGGCAACGGAGCTGGTACGCCCCCTCCCCTGTGGTCAGGCGCCAGGACTCGCCATCGGCCTGGGGCTCGGCTTCCATCACCGCGTTGTAGGAAAAACGCCACTCGCGACGGGTGCGTCCATCCAGGCTTTCCACCGCCAGCACCCAGTCTTCGCTGGCGAACGGCTGGTCGGCTTCCGCCGCCAGGTCCGCCTGGTCCAGCAGGTTCTCGTTGAGTTCGAAGCGCCAGGCGTGCAGACCGTCGATCTCGAGCATGTCGGCGGTTTCCAGTTCATCGAGCAGGTAGCGTTGTGTAGTCATGGCCAGTCATCGCGGATAAAGAACTCATGATAAGGCAAAGCGCGGGCTGCCCCTCACACCACCAGCATCACCACCGGGATCGCTACCGACAGGACCACCAACATGAACAGCAGGCCGATCCCCGCCGCCCGCCAGTTGGAAATGAACGCTCCGCCCGCTGCCTTGTGGCTGTCCAGGGCCGGACCGAAGGCTGATTTGGCGTAGTAGACCATGCCGAATATCTGCGCCACCGTGAAGCCGATCGAGGGGATGTTCTCCGGCAGTATCGCGCCCAGAACTGGCAGCAGGACAAACAGGCAGAGGCCGACCAGCCAGGTTTTCCCGACTTCCTGCGCCCGTCCCAGGCGACGGAGATTCACCGCCACGAGGAAGGCACCGGCCAGGGGCGTGCCGATGAAGGTACCCAGACCGATCGCGGAAAGCCTGTACAGCGGCTCGCCATGGGTGGCGTCAGGCTCGTCCAGGCGGGCCTCCGGTGGGCGGAACGGATTCTCGGTGTCGCTGTTCATGCGTGTGCTCCCTGCGGATATTTACTGAAGCTTTACCAGGGCCGGCATTGGAAAATCCCGGCAACCGGCAGAGTCTATAGGACGCTGCGCGCCGGCTGAACATTCCGCGCCCGCCGGGAGTCACAGCAAGACGTGCGAACGAAAGCGCCCACACAGGACCGCACTCAGGAGGGATGACGCATGACCACACGCAAACTCGGCAACTCCGGCCTGGAGATACCGGCACTGGTATTCGGCGGCAACGTCTTCGGCTGGACTGCCGACGAAAGCACCTCCTTCAGGCTGCTGGACGCCCTGCTCGACGCCGGCCTGAACTGCATCGACACCGCCGACGTCTATTCGCGCTGGGTTCCCGGGCACCAGGGCGGCGAGTCGGAAACCCTCATCGGCAAGTGGCTGAAACGCACCGGCAAACGCGACCGCATGGTGATCGCCAGCAAGGTCGGGATGGACATGGGCAATGGCCACAAAGGCCTCTCCGCCGCCTATATCGAGCAGGCCCTGGAGCGCTCGCTACGACGCCTGCAGACCGACTACCTGGACCTCTACCAGTCGCACACCGACGATCCCCACACCGACCTGGAGGAAACCCTTTCCACCTATGGCGAACTGATCAAGAAAGGCAAGGTACGGGTCATCGGCGCCTCCAACTACGACGCCCGGCGCCTCCTCGAAGCGCGCCAGGTCAGCGCCCGGCTTAACCTGCCGAGCTACCAGAGCCTGCAACCCGAATACAACCTGTACGATCGTGCCGACTACGAGACCAACCTGGAGCCGACGGTGGAAGAACTCGGTATCGGGGTGATCAGCTACTACTCGCTGGCCAGCGGCTTCCTCAGCGGCAAGTACCGCAACCAGGCCGACACCGCCGGGCGAGCCCGGGGAGAGAAGGTGAAGGGTTATCTCAACGAGCGCGGCGTGGCCATCCTCGCGGCGCTCGACGAAGTGGCCGAGCAGTACAACGCCAACCCGACCCAGGTCGCCCTGGCCTGGCTCATCGCTCGTCCGACGGTGACCGCGCCGATCGCCAGCGCCACCAGCCTGGAACAGCTCGACGACCTGATCGCCGCCACCCACCTGAAGCTCGACGAACAGGCGATCCACCGCCTGGACAGCGCCAGCGCCTATTGACCGACCTGCCGTCGAGGGCGGCCTCGCCCCGTTGAGTGGAGCGGATAACCGTATCGCGGCTATCCGCTCCGCATCGACGGGAAAGCCTTAGCTGAAGCGCGCCAGCAGCGAACCGATGTCCAGGTCGCCCTGCGGCGCCTGGCCGTCCGGCGTCAGCTTGTTGACCAGTTCCGGCAGCAGGCTGCTCAGGTGTTCGGCCGCCTCGCCCTGGCTGACTCCGGCGGAGTCCGCCAGTTGCTGCAATTGACCGTCGCCGAAGACCCGGGAAATGTCCGCCGCCGACACCGACTGGTTCGGCCCACCGCCGATCCAGGAATTCAGGGCATCGCCCAGGCCTGCGTTCTGGAGCATCTGGAACAACCCGCCGAGTCCGCCCAGTGAGCCGGCCTCCACGCCCGGCGCCGCCTGCCCGGCACCGCCCGCGGCGCCACCGAGCAGATCGCCGAGGACGCCACCCAGCCCGCCGCTCGCGGCCCCGCCGCCGGCACCACCAAGGATGCTGCCCAGCGAACCGAGCAGACCACCGCCATCGCCACCGCCCTGTGCCGCACCGCCCTGGCGCGACATCAGCATGGTCACCAGCCCGATCAACAGGGCCACTTTCGGATCGCGAGCACCTCCCTGTCCTTCAGAGCCACCCAGCGCCGAACCGAGAATCGAATCGAGCAGTCCCATTGGTCTTCCTCCTGATCTGATGCCCACGGCGCGGCGCCGCGGGATACGGGTAACTCCATTCCCGGCACTGCGCCATCATGCGCAGCGCCGGGTCATGGCCTCGGACATCGACCGGAAGCGGACGTTCCGGCACTCAAGGATGGATTTCGAAGCGATCCGCGTCCATGTAGGCCGGGAAACGCTGGCGATAGGCCGCCAGTGCCGCCGCGTCCAGCCGGACGCGGAACACGCCGTCGGCGTCCGCCGCGTTGAACAGGCTGTCGCCCTGGAAGTCCAGGACCTGGCTATCCCCAGCGTAGCGCAAGGCGTTGCCGTCTTCGCCGATACGGTTCACCGCCACCACGTAGCAAAGGTTCTCGATCGCCCGCGCCGGCAGCAGGCGGTTCCAGTGCTGTCGACGAGGCGCGGGCCAGTTGGCGGTGTAGAGCAACAGGTCGGTGTCGTGCGGGTCGCGGCTCCACACCGGGAAACGCAGGTCGTAGCAGATCAGCGGGCGCACCCGCCAGCCCTTGAGTTCGAACAGTTCCTGGCGTTCGCCGGGACTGTAGTGCTCGTGTTCGCCGGCCATGCGGAACAGATGGCGCTTGTCGTAGTGCAGCATCTCGCCGTCCGGACGCGCCCAGAGCAGGCGGTTGCGATGGCTGCCGTCGGCGAGCTGGACGATCAGGCTGCCGGTGACCACCGCGCCAAGGCGCCGGGCCTGCTCCAGCAGCCAGGCATGGGTCGGCCCCAGTTCGGGCTCGGCCTGCTCGGCCGAAGCCATGCTGAAACCCGTGGTGAACATCTCCGGGAGGACCACCAGATCGGCGCCGGCGGCACTCTCCAGCAGGGCGGCGAAATGCTCGCGGTTGGCCTGGGCGTCGTGCCAGACCAGGGAGGATTGGACCAGGGCGATGTCCAGGTCCGGCAGAACCGTCAGATCGCGCATAGCTTTTCCGCTGCCTGACGCAGCGTCTCCTCGCGTTTGGCGTAACAGAACCGGACCAGCCGCATGGCGTCCGGAGCCTTTTCATAAAACACCGAAACCGGGATCGCCGCCACTCCGTGTTCGCGGGTCAGCCACTCGGCCATGGCCACGTCGTCCAGGTCCGGACGGATGGCCGAATAGTCCACGCACTGGAAGTAGGTGCCCGGCGCACGGGTAAAACGGAAGCGAGAGTCCAGCAGCAGGTCGCAGAACAGGTCGCGCTTGGCCTGGTAGAAGCCGGGCAATTGCCGCAAGTGCTCCGGATGGCCGGCCATGTAGTCCGCCAATGCCCATTGCAGCGGCGTGACGCCACAGAAGTTGACGTACTGGTGAACCTTGCGCAGCTCCGCGCTGAGCGCCGGCGGCGCGACCACGTAGCCGGTCTTCCAGCCGGTGACGTGGTAGGTCTTGCCGAACGAACTGACCACGAAGGAACGCGGATACAACTCGTCGTGGGACAGCACGCTGGTATGGGCGACACCGTCGAACACCAGGTGCTCGTAGACCTCGTCGCTGATCAGATAGATATCCCGGTCGCGGATCAGCGCGGCCAGGCGGTCCAGTTCCTCGCGGCTGATCAGCGCGCCGCTGGGGTTGTGCGGGGTATTGATGATGACCAGCCGGGTACGCGGCCCGATGGCCTCGGCCATGCGCTGCCAGTCGATGGAGAAGTCCGGCAGCGCCAGCGGCACGTGCACGCAACGCCCGCCGGCGAGTTGCACGGAGGGTTCGTAGCTGTCGTAGGACGGGTCGAGCACCACCACTTCGTCGCCCGGATGGACCAGCGCCTGGATCGCGCTGAAGATCGCCTCGGTCGCCCCCGGCGTGATGGTCACCTCGCTGTCGGCGCTCACCCGGCGTCCATAGAACTGCTCGATCTTCTTCGCCACCTGCTCGCGCAGGGCCGGCAAGCCGGTCATCGGCGCGTACTGGTTGTGCCCGGCGGCGATATGCCTACCTACCGCCTCGCGCAACTCCGGCGGGCCGTCGAAATCGGGAAAGCCCTGGGAGAGGTTGATCGCGCCACACTCGGCGGCCAGTTGCGACATGCGGGTGAAGATGGTGGTGCCGACATTCGGCAGCTTGCTCTGAATCATCGGGACTTCCTGCAGAGACTCGCCGGACGACAGCCCGGCCAGACGGGTGGCAGGGCAGGATAGCCGATCCGGGAGCGACGCTGCAGGGGCACGCCTTAGAAAAAACCGTGACCGCTTCAGGTCAGAGGGGAATATGCGCCAGGCGATGGCGCAGGACGAATAACCACCTCGCGATCATTCGTCGCCACGACAGGGAATCGGCGGTCAACGCCGGCGGCCTGGTTCGTCCCGCGGGCTACAGCCGCGGCCAATGAAAAAGGCCCGACAGGGATACCTGCCGGGCCTTTCGACGAAGGAAACGCCACCCTCAGCGGCGCTTGTCCTTCTTCTTCTTCTCGGCTTTCTTGTGGTGCGACATCAGCCGGCGCTTCTTGTTGACCTGGCGCGCGGTGAGCGAGTTCTTCTTGCCCTCGTAGGGGTTCTCGCCGCCCTTGTACTCGATGCGGATCGGCGTACCGACCAGCTTCAATACCCGCCGGTAGGTCTTCTCCAGGTAGCGGGTATAGGCCTTCGGCACCGCGTCCACCTGGTTGCCGTGGATCACGATCAGCGGCGGATTGGCGCCGCCCAGGTGGGCGTAGCGCAGCTTGATCCGGCGACCGTTGACCATCGGCGGCTGGTGCACCTGCACGGCGTCCTCGAGGATGCTGGTCAGGCGGCTGGTCGGCCAGCGGGTCACCGCCGAACGGAAGGACTCCTGGACCGACTTGTAGAGATGGCCGACGCCGGTGCCATGCAGGGCCGAAATGAAATGGATGTCGGCGAAGTCGACGAACAGCAGGCGCCGCTCCAGTTCGGTCTTCACGTAGTCACGCTCGGCCGCCTCCATGCCATCCCACTTGTTCAGGGCGATGACCAGGGCACGGCCGGTCTCGAGGACGAAACCGAGCAGGTTGAGGTCGTGCTCGACCACCCCTTCGCGGGCGTCCATGACGAAGATCACCACGTTGGCGTCCTGGATCGCCTGGAGGGTCTTCACCACCGAGAACTTTTCCACCGCCTCGAAGATCTTGCCGCGACGCCGCACGCCAGCGGTGTCGATCAGGGTGTACTTCTCCTCGTTGCGCTCGAATGGGATGTAGATGCTGTCGCGGGTGGTGCCGGCCTGGTCGTAGACGATCACCCGCTCTTCGCCGAGCATGCGGTTGACCAGGGTCGACTTGCCCACGTTGGGCCGGCCGATGATGGCAATCTTGATCCCGTCCTTCTCGCTGGGACCGGGAATCCGGGTCGGTTCCTCGCCTTCGGCGACCTCTTCGCTGGCCGGCTCGCCCTCGCCCTCTTCCTCCGCGTTGTCCTTGGGGAAGATCCCCAGGGCTTCCTGCAGCATATGGTTGATGCCGCGACCGTGGGCGGCGGCGATCGGCAGCGCATCGCCCAGGCCCAGCGGGCTGAACTCGGCGCGAGCGAGATCGGGATCGATGGTGTCGACCTTGTTGGCGATCAGGAAGCTGCGCTTGTTCCGCTTGCGCAGGTGCTCGGCGATCATCTGGTCGGCGGCGGTCATGCCGGCGCGCGAATCGACCAGGAACAGGACGGCATCCGCCTCCTCGATGGCCTGCAACGATTGCTCGGCCATTTTCGCATCAATGCCTTCCTCATCGCCGGAGATGCCTCCGGTATCGATGACGATATAGGTGCGGCCCTGCCAGCGCGCCTCGCCGTACTGGCGATCGCGAGTCAGGCCTGCGTACTCCGCCACGATGGCGTCGCGCGACTTGGTCAGGCGGTTGAACAGAGTGGACTTGCCGACGTTCGGGCGACCCACCAGGGCAATAACGGGAACCATGCGGCTCTCCACGAGAATTCAGAAAACACAAAGGCCGCTGACGTCGGACGGCAGCGGCCGGACACTTGAAACCCAGTCTAGCGGATGGTGTAGGCGACGAGCTTGCCACCGTTGCCGAACACGTACATCCAGCTCCCGACCACCAGCGGACGAACCCGCACGCCATCGCTGTCGACCCGCTCGCGACCGACGAAGCGACCGTCCACCTGGCTCAGCAGATGCACGTAGCCTTCCAGGTCGCCGACCACCACGTTGCTGGAGAACACCGCCGGAGCCGACAGTTGGCGACGCGCCAGGGCGTCGTTGTTCCACAGCGAAGAAGCGCCGCGCGAATCCAGGCCTTCCACCGAACCGCTGGCCTGGCTGACGTAGATATTGCCGAAGCCTTCGGCGACGCCGACGTAGCTCGACGCTTCGCGCTGCCAGAGCAGGCGGCCGCTGTTCACGTCCAGCGCCGCGGCACGGCCCTGGTAGCTGACCACGTAGAGGGTGTCGCCGGACAGCAGGAGGCCGCCGTCGATGTCCACCACGCGATCCAGTTCGGAACGCCCCTGGGGAATCGCTACCCGCTGCTCCCAGATCGGCAGGCCGCGCTGTACGTCGACCGCCACCACCTTGCCGCTGGCCAGGCCGGCCAGGGCCATGTTGCCGGCGATCAGCGGCGCGCCGGTGCCGCGCAGGGTCAGCACCGGCACGGTGCTTTCGTAGATCCAGCGCTGGTCGCCGCTGGCCGCATCGAGGCCGATCAGCTTGTCGTCCTGGGTCTGCACCACCACCACGTCGCCATTGGTGGCCGGCGCCGATAGCACTTCGCTGTTGACTCGCTTGGTCCACTTCTTCTTGCCGGTGGCTTCGTCGAGGGCGATCACGTCACCGCGCAGGGTACCCACCAGCACCAGGCCGTAGCCAACGCCGACACCGCCGGAAACCGGACGTTCCAGGTCCTTCTTCCAGAGCACGTCGCCGGTCTCGCGCTGGATCGCCATCACCCGCCCTTCGGCGGACGCGGCGTAGATGGTGGAACCATCGACGGCCGGTTCGAGCAGGTTGTACAGGTCGCCCTGACCATCACCGACCGAGCGGCTCCACTGCTTGCTCAACACGACTTCCTCTTTGAAGTCGGTCAGTTCGGCGGGCGGGAGTTCCTTCTTGCTGTTGCTGCTGCAACCCACGACCGCCAGGGCCAGGGCGAGCAGCGCCGCGTGTTTCCATTGCACCATCTCAGGCCTCTCCCTTGGACAGGTCGTCGAGCTTGATCTGCAGGGCATCGCCGGCACCGTCTTCGGGCAGCGACTGCTTGGCTTTCTCGTAGGCCGCGCGCGCCTCGTCGGTGCGCTTGAGCTGCACCAGCAGGTCGCCCCTGAGCTCCTCGCGGGTCGAGACGTAGGCCTTGTCGGCATCTCCATCGAGCAGCTTCAGGCCTTCCTCGACCTTGCCCTGGGCCGCCAGGACCCGGGCCAGGCGCTGCCGCGCCAGTTCGCCGAGGGTGGCGTCGGCCGGCTTGTCCATGACCGCCTTCAGCTCGGCAACGGCGTCATCCAGCTTGCCGCTGTCGACCGCGACCTTGGCCACGAACAGGCTGCCGTACTGGGCATAATGGGTGCCGCCGAACTCGCTCTTCAGCTTGCCGGCCAGCTCCGCCACCTTCGCCGGATCCGGCTGGCCGGTCGGATTCAGCGCGGTTTCGATCAGTTGCTGGTAGACGATCGAGGCGCCCTGCGCCTGGTTGGTCTGGTACTTCTGCCAGGCCTGCCAGCCGAATACCACTGCCAGCGCGAGGATGCCGCCGGTGACCAGGGGCTTGCCGTTGCGCTGCCACCAGTCCTTGATCTGCGCCAGGTCTTCGTCTTCGGTACGCGATGTCACCCCAATCACTCCTATTCTTTATGTTCTCAAGCCTGTGCCAGACAGGCTGCCAGGTGCTCGGGCAGAGCATCCCAGGCAATGCTTTGTTGCTCGCCCTCGTCACGCAGGGGCTTGAAACCTACCACGCGATTGGCCACCTCGTCCTCCCCGAGGATCAGGGCAAAGCGCGCGCCGCTCTTGTCGGCCTTCTTGAACTGGCTCTTGAAGCTACCGGCGCCGGCGTTGACCAGCAGGCGTATGCCGGGAATGGCGCTGCGCAACTGTTCGGCCAGGGTCAGGGCGGCCAGCTCGGCCGGTTCGCCGAAGGCGCAGACGTAGAGGTCGGCCGGACGGTTCAGTTCGGCGGGGATCACCCCCAAGGTTTCCAGCAGCAGCACCAGGCGTTCCACGCCCATGGCGAAACCGACACCCGGGGTCGGCTTGCCGCCGAACTGGCTGACCAGCCCGTCGTAGCGGCCACCGCCGCAAACGGTGCCCTGGGCGCCAAGCTTGTCGGTGACCCACTCGAAAGCCGTGCGGCAGTAATAATCCAGGCCGCGCACCAGCTTCTGGTTGATTTCGTAGCGCAGTCCGACAGCATCCAGGCGGGCCTTGAGACCCTCGAAGTGGGCGATCGATTCTTCGTCGAGATAGTCGTGCAGGGTCGGCGCGCCGACCAGCAATGCCTGGGTGCTCTCCACCTTGCTGTCGAGGATTCGCAGCGGATTGGTGGTCATGCGCCGCTGGCTGTCTTCGTCGAGTTGCTCGAAGCGCTCCTGCAGATAGGCCACCAGGGCCTCGCGATAGCGTGCGCGGGCCTCGCTGGAACCGAGGGTGTTGAGCTGCAGGGTCACCGCGTCGGCCATGCCGAGCTTCTGCCACAGGCGCCAGGTGAGGATGATCAACTCGGCGTCGATGTCCGGACCGGGCAGGTTGAAGACTTCCACGCCGATCTGGTGGAACTGCCGGTAGCGACCTTTCTGCGGTTTCTCGTAACGGAACATCGGCCCGGTGTACCAGAGCTTCTGCACTTGACCACCGCCGCTCAGGCCGTGCTCCAGCACGGCGCGCACGCAACCGGCGGTACCTTCCGGACGCATGGTCAGGGATTCGCCGTTGCGGTCGAGGAAGGTGTACATCTCCTTGTCGACCACGTCGGTGCCTTCGCCGATGCCGCGGGCGAAGAGTTCGGTGAACTCGAGGATGGGCAGGCGGATCTCGCTGTAGCCGTAGCCGTCCAGCAGGCCGGCGAAGGTGCGTTCCAGATAGCGCCAGGCCGGAGTCTGCTCCGGCAGGATGTCGTTCATGCCACGAATGGCTTGCAGGGACTTGCTCACGTAGGGTCCTTAAACGGGTCAGCCGCGGGCGATCAGGCTCGCATCGGCTTCGGCCTTCTCGGCCGCCTTCTGGCGGATCAGCCGTTCCAGCTCGTCCACCAGGTTGTCGTTGGTCAGTTTCTGCGACGGCTTGCCGTCGATATACACCAGGTTCGGAGTGCCGCCGGTGAGGCCGACATGGGCCTCCTTGGCTTCGCCCGGACCGTTGACGACGCAACCGATCACGGCCACGTCCATCGGCACCAGCAGGTCCTCCAGGCGCCCTTCCAGCTCGTTCATGGTCTTCACCACGTCGAAGTTCTGCCGCGAACAGCTCGGGCAGGCGATGAAGTTGATGCCACGGGAGCGCAGGTGCAGGGACTTGAGGATGTCGAAACCGACCTTGATCTCCTCGACCGGATCGGCAGCCAGGGAAATCCGGATGGTGTCGCCGATTCCCTCGGCCAGGAGCATGCCCAGCCCCACCGCCGACTTCACCGTGCCGGAGCGCAGGCCGCCGGCCTCGGTGATGCCCAGGTGCAGGGGCTGCTCGATCTGCCTGGCCAGCAGGCGATAGGCGGCGACGGCCATGAAGACGTCGGAGGCCTTGACGCTGACCTTGAAGTTCTGGAAGTCCAGCTTGTCGAGATGATCGACGTGGCGCATGGCCGATTCGAGCAGGGCTTCCGGGGTCGGTTCGCCGTATTTCTTCTGCAGGTCCTTTTCCAGCGAACCGGCATTGACGCCGATACGGATCGGGATGTTGCGCTCGCGCGCGGCATCGACCACGGCCTTGACCCGGTCCTCGCGACCGATGTTGCCCGGATTGATGCGCAGGCAGTCCACTCCCAGCTCGGCGACGCGCAGGGCGATGCGATAGTCGAAGTGGATGTCGGCGACCAGCGGCACGTTGACCTGCTGCTTGATCTTGCCGAATGCCTCGGCGGCGTCCATGTCGGGGACGGAAACCCGCACGATGTCCGCGCCGGCATCTTCCAGGCGGCGGATCTGCGCGACGGTGGCAGCGACGTCGCAGGTCTCGGTGTTGGTCATGCTCTGCACGGCGATCGGCGCATCGCCGCCCACCGGGACGTTGCCGACCCAGATTTTCCGAGACTTGCGGCGAATGATCGGAGAAGCGCTATGAATGCTCATTGTCCTACCTTCAGACGGGCCGTTTCGCCGCGGACGAAGGGGGTCACGTCCACCGGCTGGCCGTTGTAGCTGACCTGGGCGCCGCGAGCGAAACCGAGGCGCAGCTCCAGCGGGGCCTTGCCGGCCAATTCCAGGCTGTCGCCCTTGCGCTTCAGCGCGCTGACCAGGACCTTGCCGTTGGCGTCGGTGACCTGGGTCCAGCAATCGGCGACGAACTGTACCTTGACCACCCCCTGGCCCTCGCCGGCCACCACGGGCGCGGCGGCAGGTTCGCTCGGCGCTGGCGGGGCGGCCGGACTGGCCGTCGCTGGAACGGCTGGAGCAGTACCGGGAGCGGGAGCGGGAGCCGTGCCGGCAGGCGCGGCGGTAACGGGCTGCTGGGGTGCGGCGGGGGTGCCCTGGGCCGGAGCGGCGAGAACCTGCGCGCCCTCGCTCGCCACCGGCGGCGCTCCCTCGGCCTGGGCAGCGACTTCCGGAGAAACCTCGGCGGGCGCTTGCTCGCCTTCCTTCTGCGCTTCGATCACCGCCTGGTCTTCAGGCTCGTCCAGGGTATGGATCTCGGTGGTGCCGTCGGCGCTTTCCACTTCGACATGCTCAAGGCTCAGACCGGCGGTTTCCGGCGTGCGCGCGGAATGCTCCTGCCACCAGAAGTAGCCGAAGCCGATCAGCAGGGCGAGCAGTAACAGACTGACGATACGCAGCACGTTGCGCGACAGGCGCACCGGCTCGGCGACCCGTCCCAGGCTCTGTACGGTGCTGCCGCTGGCATTGGTGCCGGTGAAATGGTCGAAGCTGTTGACCAGCTCGGCCTGGTCGAGGCCCATGAGCTTGGCGTAGGCGCGGATGTAACCGCGCGAGAAGGTGTGTCCCGGCAGCTTGTCGAACGCGCCGTTTTCCAGCTGACGCAGCGAATTCTCGGTCAGGTTCAGTTGCCCGGCCACCTGCGACAGCGACAGGCCCTTCTGCTCGCGCGCCTGGCGCAGGGTTTCCCCGGGGTTCTGACGGGAAGCGGTGGCTACGACTTCGGGCTGCGGCGCTTTCATCATTTTTCCGCCTGGAATTCCTGATATTCGGGAGAGCCTGGGTACAGGCGTTTCAACTGCAGGCCATAGCTGGCGGCCGTGTCGCGGTCTTCGAAGACCTTCGCGAGACGAATGCCCAGCAACAGACTACGGGCGTTCTGCCCGCCGCCCTGGGCAAAGAGATCATAGTACTGGCGAGCCGGCACGTACTCGCGCTCCTTGTAGAGCAGGTCGGCCATCTCCAGCGCGACGCTGGGCTGGTTACGGTTCAGACGCAGGGATTTCTCGAAGTACTCCTTGGCCTGGGCCGGTTTCTTCATTTGCAGCGAAACCAGGCCGAGGTTCTCGAAGACCCGCGAGCGCTCGGGATAGAGGGTGTCCTGGCTGGCCTCCAGGAGACGCTGGTAGGCCTCCTCGTAACGCTTCTGCTCGTAGAGGAAACCGCCGTAGTTGTTCAGTACCCGGGCATTGCGGCTATCGCTGGCGAGCGCCTTGCGGTACTCCTCGTCGGCCAGCTTGGGCTCCATCTCGGTCTGGAACACCACCGCCAGCGCGGCGTGCGCGTCGGCGCTGGAAGGGTCGATCTCGAGGGCCTTGCGCAGCGGCACCTTGGCCTGCTCGGTGTTCCCCCGCTGGAGATAGCCGAGGCCAAGCTGGATATAGGCGTCGCGCGCCTCGTCACGGCCCTTGTCGGTTTTCAGGGGATTCTGATCTCCGCTCGTCACGCAGCCTGTCAGCCCAACTGCCAACAGGAACACCAGCGCGGCGCGTACAGTCATCGGAACCCTCCTCTCACTCAATTTCGATTCGCCGCCGACTCGGACTCGGCCAGTTGGCGCACGGCAATATAACGTTCGCTCCGGCGGGTACGATCCATGACCTGACCAACCAGTTGGCCACAGGCCGCGTCGATGTCGTCGCCGCGGGTGGTACGCACGGTCACGTTGAAGCCGCCCTTGTGCAACATGTCCTGGAAACGCCGGATGGCATTGTTGCTCGGGCGCTCGTAGCCGGAGTGCGGGAATGGATTAAACGGAATCAGGTTGATCTTGCAAGGCGTGTCTTTCAGCAATGCGATCATCTGCTCAGCATGCTCGGGCTGATCGTTGACATCCTTGAGCAGGGTGTATTCGACGGTCAGCACGCGCTTCTCGCCGAGCCGGGAAATATACCGGCGGCAGGCATCCAGCAGCATGCCCAGCGGATATTTCTTGTTGATCGGCACCAGCTTGTTGCGCAACTCGTCGTTCGGTGCGTGCAGCGACAGGGCCAGGGACACGTCGATCACCTCGCCGAGCTTGTCGATCATCGGCACCACGCCGGAGGTGGACAGGGTCACCTTGCGCTTGGAAATACCGTAGCCGAGGTCGTCCATCATGATGTTCATGGCGGCGACCACGTTGTCGAAGTTCAGCAGCGGCTCGCCCATGCCCATCATCACGACATTGGTGATGGCGCGGTCGATCTTGGCCGGAACGGTACCGAACGACTTGTTGGCGATCCACACCTGGCCGATCACCTCGGCGGCGGTGAGGTCGCTGTTGAAACCCTGCTTGCCGGTGGAGCAGAAACTGCAATCCAGGGCGCAGCCCGCCTGGGAGGACACGCACAGGGTGCCGCGTCCGCCCTGGGGGATGTACACGGTCTCGACGCAACTGCCGGACGCCACCCGGACCACCCACTTGCGGGTGCCGTCGGCGGAAATATCCTGGCTGACGATCTCGGGACCGCGTATCTCGGCTGAGGCCTTGAGCTTTTCGCGCAAGGCCTTGCCGACGTTGGTCATGGCGTCGAAATCGTCGACGCCAAAGTGGTGAATCCACTTCATGACCTGGCCGGCCCGGAAACGCTTCTCGCCGATGGACTCGAAGAACTGTTCCAGCTGCGGCTGGGTCAGGCCCAGCAGGTTCACCTTGCCGGCGGTGGTCGTTGTCATGGTTTCACCCTCACCCACGCTCGATCAGCGAATGCGCTCGCAGACTTCGGTAGCCGCGAAGAAGTAGGCGATCTCGCGAGCGGCGGAAGCTTCGGAATCGGAACCGTGGACGGCGTTCTCGTCGATGGAGACGGCGAAGTCGGCGCGGATGGTACCGGCGTCGGCTTTCTTCGGATCGGTGGCGCCCATCAGCTCGCGGTTCTTGGCGATGGCGTCCTCGCCTTCCAGGACCTGGACTACAACCGGACCGGAAGTCATGAAGGAAACCAGGTCCTTGAAGAACGGACGCTCTTTGTGCTCGGCATAGAAGCCACCGGCTTCACGCTCGGACAGCTGAACCATTTTAGCGGCGACGACGCGCAGGCCGGCTTTCTCGAAGCGGGTCAGGATTTCGCCGATCACGTTCTTGGAAACGGCGTCCGGCTTGATGATGGACAGGGTGCGTTGCAGTGCCATTGGTAAAACTCCGAAACAAGGTTGTCTAGCATGGGCGGCCCCGCCAGCGGGGCGGGACGCCGTGATTCGTTCAGGACGCTGACGAAAACGGCCCGAAAGGGCCGGAATCAGCGTGGCTGCGCCTGGCATCGGGCCCGGCGCGCCTAGCCTGGAATGCGCCCGCGGGCGATTTCAGGCCTTACCTAAAATAAAACCCGCGAATTATACGCGGGTTCCCGGCAAATGCGTAGGGCGGGCCTATGGCTAGTCCCGTTCCTCGATCCAGGCGGCCTGGATGGCCTCCAGGACTTTCTCCCCGCTACGCTGAGGATCGTCGGAGAACTCTGGAAGTTCCACCACCCAGCGCCGCAGATCGACGAAGTTGACGTATCGCGGATCGACCTCCGGCTTGCTTTCGTCGAGCTGGATGGCGATTTCCAGCACATCGGTCCATTTCAGGCTCATTGCACGCTCCTCTACTACCGCCGGGCTCAGTGGCCTTCCGACACCTGGTTGATGGTGTACTTGGGAATCTCGACCACCAGGTCTTCGTCGGCCACCACTGCCTGGCAGGATAGCCGCGAATCGGGCTCCAGGCCCCAGGCCTTGTCCAGCATGTCGTCTTCGAGTTCGTCGGACGGCTCCATGGAGTCGAGGCCTTCGCGGACGATTACGTGGCAGGTCGTGCAGGCGCAGGATTTCTCACAGGCATGCTCGATCTCGATGCCATTGCGCAACGCGGCATCCAGGATGGTTTCGCCGGGCTTCGCCTCGAATACCGCCCCCTCGGGGCAGTGATCGGCATGGGGCAGAATCACGATCTGCGGCATCTTCGCTTATTCCTCGATTTCGTTGAGCCGGCGGCCGGAGAGCGCGGCCTTGACGGTCGCGTCCATCCGCCGTGCGGCGAAAGCGTCGGTCACCTGGGACAGGCGCTTGATCTGGTTCTCGATGGCCGCGGTGTCGCTACCACCGGCCAGTTCACGCAAAGTGTCCATCTGCGCCGCGATGGCCAGGCGCTCCTCTTCGTCCAGGAGCCGCTCGCCGTCGACGTCCAGCGCCGACTGCACGGCCTCCAGCAGCCGCTGCGCCTCGACCTGCTGTTCGCGCAGGGCGCGGGCAGCCTTGTCGTCGCCGGCGTAGTCGAAGGAGTCCTTGAGCATCCGCGCGATCTCGCCGTCGGTCAGCCCATAGGACGGCTTGACCTGGATGCTGGCCTCGACGCCGGAACTCAGTTCGCGTGCGGACACGCCGAGCAAGCCGTCGGCGTCGACCTGGAAGGTCACCCGGATTTTCGCCGCGCCCGCCACCATCGGCGGAATGCCGCGCAGCTCGAAGCGCGCCAGCGAACGACAATCCTTCACCAGCTCGCGCTCGCCCTGCAGCACGTGGATCATCATGGCCGTCTGGCCGTCCTTGTAGGTGGTGAACTCCTGGGCGCGCGCCACCGGGATGGTGGTATTGCGCGGAATCACCTTCTCCATCAGCCCGCCCATGGTTTCCAGGCCGAGCGACAGCGGAATGACGTCCAGCAGCAGCAATTCCTCGCCGCGCTTGTTGCCGGCCAGGGCATCGGCCTGGATGGCCGCGCCGATGGCGACCACCTGGTCCGGATCGATATCGGTCAGCGGCTCGCAGCCGAACAACTCGCCAACCGCCGTGCGCACACGGGGCACGCGGGTCGAGCCGCCGACCATCACCACCGAGCGGATTTCTTCCAGATCGACACCGGAGTCGCGCACCGCTCGGCGGCAGGACTTCAGGCTGCGAGCGACGAACGGCTCGATCAACTCGTCGAGCGTCGCCCGGCTCAGCTCGCCGCTCCAGTCGCCATAGGCGACCCGGACCGACGCCTCGTCGGTAAGACGCTCCTTGGCCGCACAGGCGATTTGCAGCAACTGCCGCTGGCTGCCCGGGTCCAGATCGGCAGAAAGGCCAGCCTGCTCGATCACCCAGCCAGCGATGGCATGGTCGAAGTCGTCGCCACCCAGGGCCGTATCGCCGCCGGTGGCCAGGACTTCGAAGACACCGCGGGTCAGGCGCAGGATGGAAATGTCGAAGGTTCCGCCACCCAGGTCATAGATGGCCACCAGGCCTTCCGCGCCCTTGTCCAGGCCGTAGGCCACGGCGGCGGCGGTCGGCTCGTTGAGCAGGCGCAGGACGTTCAGTCCGGCCAGGCGCGCGGCATCCTTGGTAGCCTGGCGCTGGGCGTCGTCGAAATAGGCCGGCACAGTGATCACCGCACCCACCAGCTCGCCACCGAGGGTGGTTTCGGCGCGCTGGCGCAGCTCACGCAGGATGTCCGCCGAGACTTCCACAGGACTCTTCAACCCCTGTACGGTCTCGATGAAGGGCATGTGCGACTCACCCTGGCGGAAGCGGTAGGGCAATTGCTCGCCCAGTTGCTTGACGTCCTCCAGGCCGCGCCCCATCAGGCGCTTGACCGAAATGACGGTATTGAAGGGATCCTCCGCGGCGGCCGCGCGGGCGCTCTCGCCCACTTCCGCCCGCTCGGCGTGATAACGCACCGCGGAAGGCAGGATCAGGCGTCCCTGCGCATCCGGCAAGGGCTCGGCGACGCCGCTACGCACCGCGGCGACCAGCGAATTGGTGGTACCCAGGTCGATCCCAACCGCCAGGCGACGCTCATGGGGCTTGGGACTCTGACCGGGCTCGGCGATCTGCAGTAGGGCCATGCTCTGTCTTAACTATGGGGTGCGGCCCGGGGGCCGCAGGGATTAATCGTCGAGTCGCTCTTCCAGCTGGCGCACTTCCTGCGCGAGCTTGTCGAGGAACTGCATGCGACGGACCAGGCGTTCGGCCTCTTCGCGGCGCTGCGCATCGTCCCAGCACGCGGCGAACTCACGCTCCAGCTCGGCCTGGGCGGCCTTGAGCCGACGCTTGAAGGTCGCCACGCCGGCCAGGTCGGCGCTGTCCTGCAACTCCTCCAGTTCCTCGCGCAGCTGCATCTGCTGCAGGAGAAACTCCGGATCCTGCACCGTAGCCTCCAAGGGCAACTCGTGACCACTCAGGGTCAACAGGTACAGGGCCCGGCGCGGAGCGCTCTTCAGGGTCTGGTAGGCCTCGTTCAGTTGCGCCGCGCGTTCCAGGGCGAGACGCTGCTCGCGCTCGGGAGCGTCGGCGAAACGGTCAGGATGGACGCTGCGCACCAACTCGCGATAGCGCTGGCCGAGCTCGTCGAGATCGACCAGGAAAGCCGGTTGCAGGTCGAACTGGGCGAAATGACAGGGTTTACCCACGCCGGCCTCAGACGTTGAAGCTTTCGCCGCAGCCGCATTCGCCACGAACGTTGGGATTGTTGAACTTGAAGCCTTCGTTGAGCCCTTCGCGAGTGAAGTCCAGCTCGGTGCCATCGAGATAGACCAGGCTTTTCGGGTCGATGATGACCTTCACGCCATGGCTCTCGAAGACCAGGTCCTCGGCCGCCAGTTCATCGACGAATTCGAGGACATAGGCAAGCCCGGAACAGCCAGTGGTGCGCACGCCAAGACGGATACCCTCGCCCTTGCCGCGCCCCTCGAGGGAGCGCTGCACGTGTTTGGCGGCGGCTTCGGTCATGCTGATGGCCATTGCAACTCCTTACTCGTCACGAGCGGCTTAGAGCAAACCCTTCTTCTGCTTGTAGTCGCGAACGGCGGCCTTGATGGCGTCTTCGGCGAGAACGGAGCAGTGGATCTTCACCGGCGGCAGGGCCAGCTCTTCGGCGATGGTGGTGTTCTTGATGGTTTCCGCCTCGTCCAGGGTCTTGCCCTTCATCCACTCGGTGGCGAGGGAGCTGGAGGCGATCGCGGAACCGCAACCGTAGGTCTTGAACTTGGCGTCTTCGATCACGCCCTGCTCGTTGACCTTGATCTGCAGGCGCATCACGTCGCCGCAGGCCGGCGCGCCGACCATGCCGGTGCCGACGTTGGGATCGGCAGCGTCGAGCTTGCCGACGTTGCGCGGGTTTTCGTAGTGGTCGATGACCTTTTCGCTATATGCCATGGCTAATCCTCACGTTTTTCCGGGGCACGAGGCGCTCAGTGCGCCTGCCATTCGACCTGGGACAGGTCGACGCCCTCTTTGTACATATCCCACAGCGGCGACAGTTCGCGCAGCTTGGAAACGGCCTCGACCACCTTCTTCGCGGCATAGTCGATCTCTTCCTCGGTGGTGAAGCGACCGAAGGTGAAGCGGATGGAGCTATGCGCCAGTTCGTCGTTGCGGCCCAGGGCGCGCAATACGTAGGACGGTTCCAGGGACGCCGAGGTACAGGCCGAACCGGAGGAGACCGCGAGGTCCTTGAGCGCCATGATCAGCGACTCGCCCTCGACGTAGTTGAAGCTGACGTTGAGGTTGTGCGGGACGCGGGAGGTCATGCTGCCGTTGATGTAGAGCTCTTCCAGGCCGTCGATCTGCGCGAAGAAGCGGTCGCGGAGCGCCAGCACGCGGGCGTTCTCCTGGGCCATTTCTTCCTTGGCGATGCGGAACGCCTCGCCCATGCCGACGATCTGGTGGGTGGCCAGGGTGCCGGAACGCATGCCGCGCTCATGGCCGCCACCGTGCATCTGACCCTCGATGCGGACGCGCGGCTTGCGCCGGACGTAGAGCGCGCCAATGCCTTTCGGGCCGTAGGTCTTGTGCGCGGAGAAGGACATCAGGTCGACCTTGAGCTTGTCCAGGTCGATCTCGACCTTGCCGGTCGACTGTGCGGCGTCGACGTGGAACAGCACGCCGCGGGAGCGGGTCAGCTCGCCGATGGCGGCGATGTCGTTGACGGTGCCGATCTCGTTGTTCACGTGCATGACCGAGACCAGGATGGTGTCGTCACGCAGCGCCGCCTCGACCAGAGCCGGAGTGATCAGGCCATCTTCGCCCGGCTCCAGGTAGGTCACTTCGAAACCTTCGCGCTCCAGCTGGCGGCAGGTGTCGAGGACCGCCTTGTGCTCGATCTTCGAGGTGATGATGTGCTTGCCCTTGCCCGAGTAGAAGTGCGCGACGCCCTTGATCGCCAGGTTGTCGGACTCGGTGGCGCCGGAGGTCCAGACGATCTCGCGGGGATCGGCGTTGACCAGTTCGGCCACCTGGCGACGGGCGTTCTCCACGGCTTCTTCGGCTTTCCAGCCGAACACGTGGGAACGCGAAGCCGGGTTGCCGAAGTTGCCGTCCATCAGCAGGCATTCGCTCATTTTCTGGGCGACGCGGGGATCGACGGGAGTGGTCGCGGAGTAATCGAGGTAGATCGGCAATTTCATCAGGTAACTCCTACAGGCTGGCGCCCTGCTCAGTCGATGGCGGACGCTTCAATCTTGTCGAGACGAGGCGTCTTGCCTGAGCAACGGCGTTCGTCCTGGCGCAGCGCGACCTCCTGGACCTCCTGGCGGCTGACCAGATCGGCCAGGCTGATGCCGCTGAGGAACTCATGGATCTGCAAACTGAGGTCGCACCACAGGTGGTGGGTCAGACAGGTATCGCCGGAGTGGCAATCGCCCTGCCCCTGGCAGCGGGTCGCATCGACGGATTCGTTGACCGCGTCGATCACCTGCGCCACATGGATGCCCGACATATGGCGGGACAGCTGGTAGCCGCCGCCCGGGCCGCGCACGCTGGTCACCAGGTTGCCACGGCGCAACTTGGCGAACAGCTGTTCGAGATAGGACAGGGAAATGCCTTGGCGTTCGGAGATATCGGCCAGCGAGACCGGACCTTGCTGAGCATGCAGCGCCAGGTCGAGCATGGCGGTTACGGCGTAGCGGCCTTTGGTGGTCAGACGCATGGGCTTTTCCCATCGGGATCATTCGGGGTTGACGCGGATTATGCTCTTATCCGAGTAATTAGGTCAACTATAAGACCGATCAAATTACTCAGGATTAGGCAAATTCAGGGCGCTACATGCTAGCAGAAAGCCGCCGGCCGCGCATTACGCGGCCGGATTGCCGTCCTCGTCCTTGACTCCGGCGAAATCTTCCTCGCGCAATACCGGCAGGTCCTTCGCGCAGTAGTCGCTACCCAGGGCGGTGAGCGCCTGGCACATGCCCTCGAGCCGGCCGTCGACGGCCTGCAGGTGATCGAGCAACTGACCAATGGCACGCGCCACCGGGTCCGGCATGTCCTGGCTGACCCCATAGGCATCGAAGCCGAGCTTCTCCGCCATCGCCTGGCGCTTGGCCTGCTGCTCGGAGTCCTCGCGCATGATGATCCGCCCGGGAATGCCGACCACGGTGGCACCCGGCGGGACTTCCTTGGTCACCACGGCGTTGGAGCCGACCTTGGCGCCCTCGCCGACGGTGAACGGGCCGAGCACCTTGGCACCGGCACCGACCACTACGTTGTTGCCGAGGGTGGGGTGGCGCTTGCCCTTGTTCCAGGTGGTGCCGCCCAGGGTAACGCCCTGATAGAGGGTGACGTCGTCGCCGATCTCGGCGGTTTCGCCGATGACGATGCCCATGCCGTGGTCGATGAAGAAGCGCCGGCCGATCCTGGCCCCCGGGTGGATCTCGATGCCGGTCATCCAGCGGCCGAAATTGGACACCAGGCGCGCCAGCCACTTCCAGCCGGACGTCCACAAGCCGTGGGCCAGCCGATGCAGCCAGACGGCGTGCAGGCCCGGATAACAGGTGAGGACCTCGAGTGCGTTGCGAGCCGCCGGATCACGGTGGAATACGCTTTGGATATCTTCACGCACACGTTCGAACATCAGTCGTCACTCCGCTTGTAGGACAGGCCTCGGGCCACCTTCTGGGTTTCGGTCAGGATCCCGCGCAGGATATTCATTTCCAGCTTGCTGATCGCGCTGCGCCCATACAGGCGCCGCAACCGCGACATCAGGTGGCGCGGCTTCTCCGGATCGAGGAAGCCGATATCGATCAGCGTCCTCTCCAGATGCGCGTAATAGAGTTCCAGCTCGTCGGCCGTCACCAGCTCGGTGTTGAGCATCGAGGTGGACTCGAACTTTTCCATCTTGGTCGGCTTGCCCTGGGCCGCCAGCCACGCCATGCGCACCTCGTAGGTGAGCACCTGGACCGCGGCCGCCAGGTTCAGCGAGCCGAACTCGGGATCGGAGGGGATATGCACATGGAACTGGCAGCGCTGCAATTCTTCGTTGGTCAAACCCGCATATTCGCGCCCGAATACCAGGGCCACCTCACCATTCGCCTCCAGGTGCTCCAGGCAGGTCGTCGCGCACTCGCGCGGATCCAGCAGCGGCCAGGGAATCCGCCGGTCGCGGGCGCTGGTGCCGAGCACCACGCTGCAGCCGCTCAGGGCCTCTTCCAGGGTGTCCACCACCCTTGCGGCGTCGAGGATGTCGGTGGCGCCGGAAGCCCGCGCCACCGCGTCGCCGTGGGGAAAGCTTTCCGGCTGCACCAGCACCAGTTGCGACAGGCCCATGTTCTTCATGGCACGGGCCGCCCCGCCGATGTTGCCGGGATGACTGGTGTTGACCAACACCACACGAATACGGTCGAGCAACGCCGATGCTCTCCAACGCCAAGTTACTGAAGGGTGTGAAATCCTACAGCAGAGGTCAGCTTTATACCATGCGGCCGACAGGTCGCCCTTCAAACGCCATCGGTTTCTGCTAGAATGGCCGGCTTTCTTTAACGACCCAGGTGACCTCTCCATGCAGCCTATGCTGAATATCGCCCTGCGCGCCGCTCGCAGCGCCGGTGAACTGATTTTCCGCTCCATCGAACGCCTGGATGTCATCTCGGTCAACGAGAAGGATGCCAAGGACTACGTGACCGAAGTCGATCGCGCCGCCGAGCAGACCATCATCGCCGCGCTGCGCAAGGCCTATCCGACTCACGCGATCATGGGCGAGGAAGGCGGCTTCATCGAAGGCAGCGGCGAGGGCGCCGATTACCTCTGGGTGATCGATCCGCTGGACGGCACCACCAACTTCATCCATGGCGTACCGCACTTCGCCGTGAGCATCGCCTGCAAGTACAAGGGCCGCCTGGAGCACGCCGTGGTCCTTGACCCGGTACGCCAGGAAGAATTCACCGCCAGCCGCGGTCGCGGCGCCGCCCTCAACGGTCGCCGCCTGCGCGTCAGCGGCCGCAAGAGCCTGGAAGGCGCCCTGCTCGGCACCGGGTTCCCGTTCCGCGACAACCAGATCGACAATCTCGACAACTACCTGAACATGTTCCGCAGCCTGGTCGGCCAGACCGCCGGCATCCGCCGCGCCGGCGCCGCCAGTCTGGACCTGGCCTACGTCGCCGCCGGACGCTACGACGCCTTCTGGGAATTCGGCCTGTCCGAATGGGACATGGCGGCAGGCGCCCTGCTGGTACAGGAAGCCGGCGGCCTGGTGAGCGACTTCACCGGCAGCCACGAATTCCTCGAGAAGGGTCACATCGTCGCCGGCAACACCAAATGCTTCAAGGCACTGCTGACCACCATCCAGCCGCACCTGCCGCCGTCGCTGAAGCGCTGATCCGCCGCTGACGAAGAACCCGGCCTGGCGCCGGGTTTTTCATCTCCATGAAAATGCACAAGGGCGCCCGCGGGCGCCCTTGTGCATCATTGCGACAGTCAGGCTCAGCGCAGCGTTTCGCCCTGGCTGAGGATCAGCCGGCCATTCTTGTCGACCGGGATCTGGCTGCCCGGATCGCGCTCCATGCGGATCTGCCCGGCCTTGCCGTCGAGCATGTACTTCACGTCATAGCCGACGACCTTCTCGCTGCTGTCGTGCACGGTGCTGCAGCGGGTTTCGGTGGTGGTGTAGGTGTCACGCTCCTGCATGCCTTCCTGCACCTTGTTGCCGGCGTAGCCGCCGCCGACGGCGCCGGCCACGGTGGCGATCTTCTTGCCGGTACCGCCGCCGATCTGGTTGCCCAGCAAGCCGCCGACCACCGCACCGATGGCGGTACCGGCGATCTGGTGCTGGTCCTTGACCGGACGCTGGCGGGTCACGGCCACGTCCTTGCAGACCTGGCGCGGCGTCTTGATGGTTTCCTTGACCGGCTGGACAGCGACGACCTCGGCGTAGTCGGGACCGCGATCCACCAGGCTATAGGTGGCTACCGCGCCACCTGCGGTCACGCCTACGGCACCCAGAACGGCCCCGACGAGCATCGACTTGTTCACATGTACCTCCTGGCTTTCATCCAATGCGGGCTATGTTCGCCCTTTGCCTTGCCTAGGACTGGGCAAAAACCACCAAGTTCCAGGCTCCCGACAAACGTTTCGTTGGCGCAGATACGAAAACTCCCGCCAAAAGCGGGAGTCCTCGAGTGACCGGCAGGCGCCGGAGTGCCGAACCAGAGCGCCTCAGGGGCGATCGTCGACGGTGTCCTTGGCCTGCGGCGGGATCAGGTCCTCGCTGGTCAGGTTCAGCCAGATCAATACCACGTTGGCGATGTAGATCGACGAGTAGGTACCCGCCATTACACCGACGAACAGGGCGATGGAGAAACCGAACAGGTTGTCGCCGCCGAAGAACAGCAGCGCGGCGATAGCCAGCAGCGTGGAAACCGAGGTGGCGATGGTACGCAACAGGGTCTGGCTGGTGGAGATGTTCAGGTTCTCGACCAGATCGGCCTTGCGCAGCACGCGGAAGTTCTCGCGCACCCGGTCGAAGATCACGATGGTGTCGTTCAGCGAGTAACCGACCACCGCCAGCACAGCGGCGAGGACGGTCAGGTCGAAGGTCACCTGGAAGAACGACAGCACGCCCATCACGATGATCGCATCGTGCACCAGCGAGAGGATCGCACCGAGGGCGAACTTCCACTGGAAGCGGAAGCCGACGTACAGCAGGATGCCGCCCAGCGCCAGGAGCATGCCGAGGCCGCCCTGGTCGCGCAGTTCTTCACCCACCTGCGGGCCGACGTACTCGACCCGCTTCAGGTTCGCCGGGTTGCCGGCATCGGCCTGCTGCAAGGCGGTAGCGACCTTCTTGCCCAGTTCCGGGTCCTCGCTGGGCATCCGCACCAGCACGTCGCGGGCGTCGCCGAAGCTCTGCACCACGGCGTCCTCGTAGCCGGCGCCGACCAGTTGACCACGCACCTTGCCGAGATCGGCCGGTTGTTCGTAGGTCAGCTCGATCAGCGTACCGCCGGTGAAGTCGAGGCCGAAGTTGATGCCCTTGGTGAACCAGCTGCCCAGGGCGATGACGGTCAGGATCAGGGTGACGGCAAACGCGACGTTGCGGATGCCCATGAAGTTGATGGTACCGATCTTGATATTCATCTCAGTCCCCTTAGATCCACAGCTTCTTGAAGTCACGCCCGCCGAAGATCAGGTTGACCATTGCGCGGGTGACCATGATGGCCGTGAACATCGAGGTGATGATGCCGAGCGACATGGTCACGGCAAATCCTTTCACCGGGCCGGTGCCCATGGCGTAGAGGATGCCGCCGACCAGCAGCGAGGTCAGGTTGGCGTCGAGGATCGCGGTGAAGGCACGGTTGAAGCCTTCGTGGATCGCCCTCTGGACCGACATGCCATTGGCCAGTTCCTCGCGTATCCGCGAGAAGATCAGCACGTTGGCGTCCACCGCCATGCCCATGGTCAGCACGATACCGGCGATGCCCGGCAGGGTCAGGGTCGCGCCGAGGATCGACATCAGCGCCACCAGCATGACCATGTTGAAAGCCAGCGCAACGGTGGCGATCACGCCGAAGAAACGGTAGATGACGATGATGAACAGCGATACGAAGAGCATGCCCCAGAGCGACGCATCGATACCCTTGGCGATGTTGTCCGCCCCCAGGCTCGGGCCGATGGTGCGTTCTTCGGCGAAGTACATCGGCGCAGCCAGGCCGCCGGCACGCAGCAGCAGGGCCAGCTCGGAGGACTCGCCCGGGCCATCGAGGCCGGTGATACGGAACTGGTTGCCCAGCGGCGACTGGATGGTCGCCAGGCTGATGATCTGCTTCTCTTCCTTGAACGCCGGAACCGCGACCTCCTTCTCGACGCCATCGACCATCTGCTTGGTGTAGCGGGTCACCGGCTTCTGCTCGATGAACACCACCGCCATGCTGCGGCCGACGTTGTTGCGGGTGGCGCGGTTCATCAGCTCGCCGCCATGGCCATCCAGGCGGATGTTCACCTGCGGGCGGCCGTTCTCGTCGAAACTGGCGCTGGCGTCGGTGACCTGGTCGCCGGTGATGATCACCCCGCGCTCCAGCGGCACCGGCGGCCGGCGCGGCTCGCGGAACTCGAAGGTCTCGGTGGCGGACTTCAGGGCGTCCGGCTCGGCGGCCAGGCGGAATTCTAGGTTGGCGGTCTTGCCGAGGATCCGCTTGGCTTCCGCGGTGTCCTGCACGCCCGGCAGCTCGACCACGATGCGATTGGCGCCCTGGCGCTGAACCAGCGGCTCGGATACGCCCAGCTCGTTGACCCGGTTGCGGACGGTGGTGAGGTTCTGCTTGATGGAGTATTCGCGGATTTCCGCCAGTTTGGCCTGGGTCAGGGCGACGCGCAGGACCTGCAGGCCGTTGCGCTCTTCGGGCACGACCTCGAAATCGCGGAAGTCCTTGGCGATCAGGCTGCGCGCCTTGTCCAGGGATTCGCTGTCGGTGAAACCGAGCTGGATCGCGCGATCCTGGATCGGCAGGCTGCGGTAGCGCACGCGCTCCTTGCGCAGCAGGCTCTTCACTTCGCTTTCATAGACCTTCAGGCGGGCATCGACCGCCTTGTCCATGTCCACTTCCAGCAGGAAGTGCACACCGCCGGACAGATCCAGGCCGAGCTTCATCGGGCTGCCGCCCAGCTTGCGCAGCCACTCGGGAGTGGTCTGGGCCAGGTTCAGCGCCACCACGTAGTCGTCGCCCAGGGTCCGGCGCACCACTTCCTTGGCGGGAAGCTGGTCGTCCTGCTTGACCAGGCGGATCAGGCCGCCCTTCTTCGACAGGCTGTCGGCCTTCACCGCGATACCGGCGTCGGTCAGCGCCTTGGCAGCGCGGTCGACATCGGCCTGGGTGACCTGCAGCGCCGTGCTGGCGCCGCTGATCTGCACCGCCGGGTCGTCCGGGTAGAGGTTGGGTGCGGAATAGATGAACCCGACGGCGAGGACCGCCAGGATCAGCAGATATTTCCACAGAGGATACTTGTTGAGCATGACACCGCCCGTTATGACGCGGGGCGCCTTGCGCGCCCCGTCATGTGTTTAGGTGAAAATCAGATCGCCTTCAGGGTGCCTTTCGGCAGGGTCGCGGCAATCGCGGCCTTCTGGAACTTCAGCTCGACGTTGTCGGAAACCTCGACGACGACGAAATCGTCGGCGACCTTGGTCACCTTGCCGGCGATACCGCCGGAAGTGACGACTTCGTCACCTTTTTGCAGGTTGCCCAGCAGGTTCTTGTGTTCCTTGGCGCGCTTGGCCTGGGGACGCCAGATCATCAGGTAGAAGATGACCAGGAAACCAACCAGGAAGACCCACTCGAAACCGGTGCCGGCCGGGCCAGCGGCTGCCGGAGCGGCTGCGTCGGCGTAGGCAGCGGGAATTAGAAAGCTCATGTAGCACTCCTGTCACAAAGCAATAGAGTTGGATAAAGGAAAGTCAGGCATCCAGCGGCGGCGTGGGAAGGCCGCGCTTGGCATAGAAGGCATCGACAAAGGCGGCCAATGTACCCTGTTGGATTGCCTCGCGCAAACCAGCCATAACCCGCTGATAATGCCGCAAGTTGTGGATGGTATTGAGCATGCTACCGAGCATTTCCCCGCACTTGTCCAAGTGGTGCAGATAGGCGCGGGAAAAATGTTTGCAGGTGTAACAGTCGCAGGTCGGGTCGAGCGTGGAGTCGTCGTGCTTGTGTACCGAGTTGCGGATCTTGATCACCCCGCTGTCGACGAACAGGTGGCCGTTGCGCGCATTGCGCGTCGGCATCACGCAGTCGAACATGTCCACGCCGCGGCGCACGCCTTCCACCAGGTCTTCCGGCTTGCCCACGCCCATCAGGTAGCGCGGCTTGTCGGCCGGCATCTGCGGCGGCAGGAAATCGAGCACGCGGATCATCTCTTCCTTCGGCTCGCCCACCGACAAACCACCGATGGCCAGGCCGTCGAAGCCGATCTCCTGCAAGCCATCCAGCGAGCGCAGGCGCAGGTCCTCGTGCATACCGCCCTGGACGATGCCGAACAGCGCCGACGGGCTATCGCCATGGGCGATCTTCGAGCGCTTGGCCCAGCGCAGCGACAGCTCCATGGAGCGCTTGGCGACGTCATGGTCGGCCGGGTACGGCGTGCATTCGTCGAAGATCATCACGATGTCCGAGCCCAGGGCGCGTTGCACCGCCATGGACTCCTCCGGCCCCATGAAGACCTTGGCGCCGTCCACCGGCGAGGCGAAGGTCACGCCCTCCTCCTTGATCTTGCGCATGGCTCCCAGGCTGAACACCTGGAAACCGCCGGAATCGGTGAGGATCGGGCCTTTCCACTGCATGAAGTCGTGCAGGTCGCCGTGGCGCTGGATCACCTCGGTGCCCGGGCGCAACCAGAGATGGAAGGTGTTGCCGAGGATGATCTGCGCGCCGATGTCCTCGATGTCGCGCGGCAACATGCCCTTCACCGTGCCGTAGGTGCCCACCGGCATGAAGGCCGGGGTCTCGACCACGCCGCGGGGGAAGGTCAGGCGGCCGCGACGGGCCTTGCCGTCGGTCGCCAGCAGCTCGAAGTTCATGAAGCTCATGGATCAGTCCTCGGGTCCGCGGGGCGCGGGATTGCGGGTGATGAACATGGCATCACCGTAACTGAAGAAGCGATAGCCCTGCGCCACCGCCGCGGCGTAGGCGGCCATGGTCTCCGGGTAGCCGGCGAAGGCCGAGACCAGCATCAGCAGGGTGGATTCGGGCAGGTGGAAGTTGGTGACCAGGGCATCGACCACATGGAACGGCCGGCCCGGGTAGATGAAGATGTCGGTGTCGCCGCTGAAGGGCTTCATCTCACCGTCGCGTGCCGCGCTTTCCAGCGAGCGCACGCTGGTGGTGCCGACGGCGACTACCCGGCCGCCGCGGGCCCGGCAGACGGAAACCGCGTCCACCACGTCCTGGCCGACCTCCAGCCATTCGCGGTGCATCACATGGTCCTCGATACGCTCGACACGCACCGGCTGGAAGGTACCGGCGCCGACATGCAGGGTAACGAAGGCGGTATCCACCCCCTTCGCGCGGATCGCCTCGAGCAGCGCCTCATCGAAGTGCAGGCCGGCGGTCGGGGCCGCCACCGCACCGGCGCGCTGGGCGTAGACGGTCTGGTAGCGCTCGCGGTCGGCCGCATCGTCCGGTCGGTCGATATAGGGAGGCAACGGCATGTGCCCGACCCGCTCCAGCAAAGGCAGCACGGGTTCGGCGAACGCGAGTTCGAACAGGGCGTCGTGGCGTTGCAGCATCTCCGCGCTGCCACCGCCTTCGACGAGAATCCGCGTGCCGGGCTTGGGCGCCTTGCTGGCGCGTATGTGGGCAAGCACCCGGTGCTGGTCGAGCACGCGCTCGACCAGGACTTCCAGCTTGCCGCCGGATTCCTTCTGGCCGAACAGGCGCGCCGGGATCACCCGGGTATTGTTGAACACCATCAGGTCGCCCGGACGCAGGTAGTCCAGGAGATCGGCGAATTGTCTGTGGGCGAGGGTTCCCGTCGGGCCATCCAGCGCCAACAGGCGGCTTGCGCGGCGTTCAGGCAGGGGATGACGGGCGATCAGGGCCTCGGGCAAGTCGAAATGAAAATCGGCGACACGCATGGGGAGACTCTCGAAAGGCCGCGTAGCTTACCGGAAATGTGTTTTCCCCGCCACGAACCCGATTGACCAACGGTAGGCGCCTCCCTATACTGCGCCGCCATTGCCTCGGTGGCGGAATCGGTAGACGCGGCGGATTCAAAATCCGTTTCTGGCGACAGAGTGAGAGTTCGAGTCTCTCCCGAGGCACCATCCTGACTTCCCAAGCGTTTCCAGGGGAGCCCAGGACAGCAGAGAAACCGGCCTTCGCGCCGGTTTTTTGTTGTCTACAGTTCCCAAGCGAACCCTTGTAAGCCCAACTCGTTGGGGGTATATCTGGGGGCATCTTAGTTCGGTCACGAACGATACCCCCAGACGAGCCCGTTCAATGCCCCTCACGGATAGCGCCATCAAGGCAGCAAAGCCCGCAGCGAAGCCCTATAAGCTGAGCGACTCTCAAGGGCTGTACCTGCTAATCAATCCAAACGGCTCCAAGCTGTGGCGCCTCAAGTACCGCATGGCAGGGAAAGAGAAACTCCTGTCTTTCGGCACCTACCCCACTGTCACACTCCTTCAGGCGCGCAGACGACGAGACGAAGCCAAGCTTCTTCTGTCCGAAGGGAAAGACCCAAGCGTCGAGCGCCAGGCAGAGAGAATAAATAAGCAGAACGAAAGCCTTACCTTCGAATCCTTGGCAAGGGAATGGCATGCTTACCGCTCACCCCGCTGGGCGAAGTCGACTGCCGACAAAGCCGCGGCATATATGAAGTCGGATCTGTTGCCTGCGTTAGGCAAACGCCCAGTCAGAGCCATCAGCCGCCCGGAACTGGTCGAACTCATCCGCAGAATTGAACAACGCGGCGCACACAACGTTGCCAGGAAGGCACGGCAGTGGCTGAGTCAGATATTCCGCTACGGCCTCGCCAAGGGAGTGGTGGAAGGCAACCCGGCAACCGATCTTGACGTCATCGCTGCGCACGCTCCGGTTGCGCGTCACCATCCTCACGTCACGATGGCAGAGCTTCCTGAACTGCTACATAAAGTTGATGGAGCACGGATCAATACACTGACGCGCGCAGCTATCCAACTACTGATTCTCACGGTAGTTCGGCCCGGAGAGTTACGGGCAGCGCCCTGGTCAGAGTTCGATCTGAAAAATGCTACCTGGACGATCCCGAGGGAGCGTATGAAGGCACGCCGCCCACACATCGTTCCCCTTCCCCATCAAGCCATAACCATCCTGCGCCAGATCCACGAAATTACCGGCCGGTATGAGTTGGTTTTCGCAGGCCGCAACCATGCCAATCGGCCGATGAGTGAGAACACCATTAACAAGGCTCTGGCCGAGGCCGGCTACAAAGGACGCCAGACCGGGCACGGTTTCCGGCATCTGTTCAGCACGGAGATGAACAACCAGGGCTTCAATCGTGACTGGATTGAGCGCCAACTGGCGCATGGTGATAGAGACGAGATCCGCGACACCTACAACCACGCCAGCTACTTGGAGCAGCGCCGGGGAATGATGCAAGCCTGGGCGAACGAGATTGATGCGCTCTGTGCTGGTGCGAATGTCCTGGCTCTTAGGAGTGCCTGAGATGGATTTTGCAGACTTCGACCCAACTTGGAGTTTTGAGCAAGCAAAGGCCGCTGGAGACGATGGCCCCGTAAGCCCGTTCCAGCGCTGGCAGGCATGGTCGCTGATGCTGGAAGCTTATCGATCTAGCTTTGAGGAAGGAGAGCGGAACAGTGTCCTTGAAGCACTTCGCCTGTGCGCGATCCATGAGCTTCCTATGCCTGAATGGCTTTCGGCTGGGTACCAGCAATGTTTTCGTGAGTGGCGACATTTACACGTAAAGACACTGGACGAGGCGTTCGGAGTAACGCTACCAAAAGGGTCGCATTTTGCTGCCATGAGGAAGGCTCGGCGTCTTGCTTTCGCAGTTCCCGCCTTGGTTATGAGATTGAAAAGAAAAGGCATGCCAGTAGACGAGGGGCTTTTCCATGAAATTGGAAAAGCCCTGAATGTTAGCGCCGGAACGGCAAAAAGCGCGTACTACAAGTCTGGCTATCACCGATCGCGAAAACTTCCAAAGAAAAGCTAAATCTCTTGGAAATACTTAATCGGTAGTCATCCATAGCATTTGCCCATCGCTCCCAAACAGCCCCAAGGAGGCTATAGCGATGGCAGACAAAACTACCCGGCCCCAACGCTTCATCCGCATTAAAGAAGTTCTTTCCATCACATCACTCAGCAAGTCCGACCTATATCGCCGGATCGCTGCTGGAACCTTCCCTGCTCAAATCAATCTCGGGCCGATGACCGTTGTATGGGCCGAAGACGAGGTTCATGCCTGGATGGGTTCGCGCATTGCCGAAGCTCGCGGGGTGGCCGCCTAATGAACAAAAAAAAGGCCGACCAACAGGCCAGCCCACAACGTTCTGAACGTAATACTATCACAGTCGCCAATGCTCCCACCAAGACCAGCAGGATCCTCGCTTACCTGGTCGCTGGCGGCTCTCTAAACCGCTTCGAAGCCGAGCGGCTGGGCGATCACTGTCTGAACTCCACCATCAGCGCCTTGAAACACAACTGGGGGGTCGATTTCGATATCGTCCCCGAGCGTGTTCCGACCCGCTGGGGCAAAGGCTGCGACGTGAACCGCTACAGCATCCCCGAGTCGCAGCGGAAGCGTGCCCAGCGGGCCCTCTCGATGATGACCCTCAATTGGAGGGTTGCAGCATGACTCTTGCGATCCCTCCGACCTGGCTCTATAGTCTTCTCGCTGCCGCAAATTCGGCAGACGGGATTGGCGTCTCGGTAGCATTGGCGGACACACCGCCTCAGAGCGGTTTTTTTGTGTCCGCAGCATGGCAGCACCTCTATGGGTGGGGCCGTGTGGTGGCATCTTCGGATGCGCCGGTTCCAATGCCCGGTACGCCAACGCCGCACGGCTCCGCTCTCCCTGATTGGCGTCAGACGAGCGGAAAGTCATCCAGCATTGGAGATCTTTCCATGACCAAGCGTCGCATCCTCACCCTCAATCCGTCTAAAGCTCGCGCACGCTTCCATCGCGCCTGCGCAATTGCCGCCCTCCATAGCAATTCATCTCTCGCCGTTCGCCTACGCCGTTACAACGCAGCCATGAAGCAGGCTCGCGCACTGGAAACGCAGGAGGCGAGCCATGCGTAATCTCACCTTTGTTGCCGATAAGGTCGGAAATAACCTGAGTACCGCTAGCATTGCACTGGAGACAATCGCAAACCTGCTGGGCGCCGATGGCTGCGAGCACCATCTTCATGATCACGAAGTAAGCGGCCTGCTTAACGCTGTAGCGGCCTTGTCTGCCTACATCTCGGGAGCTAGTTATGACCTGTGCTCCGCCGTGGAAGAAGAGCGGAATGGGGGTGCCCAATGAAGCGTGCAACCACTAAGAAAACGGACTTCGATGCGTTGACGGGGCTTAAAGATACGCCTCTGTTCTCTGTAAATAGCGGCGCGCCTATTCCGGAAGTGATCGAAAACGTGTCCTGCATGCTGGACATCGCCCGTTCCCTAACTCGCAAGGCCGAGGGCATGCCGCTTGAGGCCAACTGCGTGTACGCCATTGAGATGATCATTACCCAGGCGAAAGCTGCTGTAGATGCCGTCTGGGCAGGTCTCCAGGCAGAGCAAGCCGAACCCGGCAAGGAGTAAATCATGCGCTCCAAAAAACGGCGAATCATCGCCGACGGGATCGGCTTGCCTGTAGAAGCCCAGAAGGCGGACTAACCGTGGGCCGAAACCTGAGGAAGTCAAAGGGGCGTAACCCGTCCGGGACCTTCGCTGCCTTGCCGCACGCGGTAATGGATAGCGAAGACTTCCGGACGCTTTCTGGTGGCGCGCTGAAGGTACTGCTGGGATTGCTTCGGCAGTACCGAGGCATGAACAACGGTGACCTCAGTGCCTCATTCACTCAAGCCAAGCAATGGGGTGTGAACAGCCGTACCACCCTCGCCAAGGCTCTGGATGAGCTTCAGGAGCACGATCTGATCATTCGTACTCGAGAAGGCAAGTTCATCAAGCCAGGTGGCTGTTGTGCGCTTTACGCCATTACTTGGCGCCCTATCGATCCGTGCGAAGGGAAGATCGAGATTTCGCCCACCACCACGCCTCCCCGGAAATTCAGTCTCGAAAGAACAAAACACCCAGTCCAGAAAATGGACGCACTGCGTCCAAAAAATGGACTCATGGAGGTTGCCTAGGCCATGAAAAACACTCTCATCGGTCCAGAAAATGGACGCATGGAAGCAGTTCACTTAGTCCATTTTCTGGACTCCTTCTTAGATATACCAGGCGCAGCCTGGGATTTAGATCTTCTGATTTACCTCTCCTCCTGCTCAAAAATGCCCTCAAGAGTGCGCGCAGCCCCACGTCGCAAAATTTCCAACCTTGGATTTTCGTTCGGTCTAGCAGTGTGCCGACTTCAGCCCCGGCCCCACCTGGGCCAGTGTGGCAATTTGGTCTCAGTGAGGCGTTTCCACCACGCACAATCACGCTTAGTCACGAAACGTGTACCTCTGGTGGGAGGCTCTTATCGCATTGGTAGCAAGCCTGCGGATGTTCACGTATTCGAGGACGGGTTAACGCAGGCTGCATTAGTGCCATTCGCATCCTTGGTTGCGAAAAAACAGCAAACCAGTATGTGGAAAACCAGCAAAGTGGTAGCGAGGTGATGCTGATGACCGATTCAATTGAGGCTCGCGTCGAGGCTACCGTCCGGTTACTGCTGGACGCGTGTAGAGAACGGGATATCCGCCTTTCCGGTGATCACGCCGTGAGTGAGAACGACGCTGCTGATCTGCTTGGATACTCGAGTGGAGACACACTGCGGAAGCAGATAAGCGAAGGCGTCTGTCAACTGCCCTACCGGCGACTTGGAAATCGCCGTCTCTACCGTCTTCGCGATCTCGCTATTGCGATCGAAAGGACGTACGGTCACGGATAACCCGGAAAACTCTGGGTTTCGCGGAACAGACGGAAATCTCGGCATGGTTCAAGGAGCGCAGGGAAGCGACCATTTCTCCAGCAACTTTTCTGGAGAAACCCATGCGCGAACTCGTCCTTTCCCAATTCGCCAAAGCGCTTCTAGCCAACCGTGATCGGCAATCAGCTCTGACGATCAGTCGATCACTTTATGGCCACTCCAGCGCAGTGGTCCGCCTTTTGGAAAAGGCGGTGGTTACAACCAGCGATCTACATGCTGACCCTGACTTCCGTTCCGCTGGGCGCGCATTTATCGAACTTGTTCAAACCCGATCTTTGATCGGCAAGATCAACTCCATCTCACCCTTCCGGGCCATTCCAGCAGAGACGCGCGTGCTGGCACAAACCGAGAGACCTGCGGTGTATTGGACTGCCCAAGGGCAGCCGAAGGTGGCCACGCACACTGCGTTTGAGCAGAAGCGCCTCGACTCAAAAAAGGTCACCGCACTTCTGGTGCTAACCAACGAACTACTTCAGGGACAAGGCGCCGAGTTCGAGTCGGCCGTTAGCAATGACCTGGTGAATCCTATTGCCGCCCTCGAAGGGGTCTCCTTCTTGGACCCAACCAACTCGGGTAACGCTGAGTCTCCGGCGTCTATCACCAGTGGGGTTACACCTATCCCTTCATCCGGCAGCGATGCTGACGCTATGCGCACTGATATTCGGGCGCTTTTCGCGAACTTCGGTGGTTCGCTCGAAACCGCGGTTATCGCGATGCATCCAGAGTCAGCCCTTGAGCTGTCGATGATACAAGCGTCCCTCGGCGAGACGAGTCTGACAGTGCGTGGCGGTGAGATGTTTGGTATCCCGGTTGTGACTAGCGACTCGGTACCGAAGGATTCCAACGGCGCTCTAGTGGCTCTCATCGATCCGGCCGGAATCCTCCTCACAGATGAAGGTGTTGATATCAAACAATCCACTATCGCAACCATCCAGACAGATGATGGGCAAGGCGGCACCGGGTACCTGTCGCTTTGGCAGAACGACCTCACCTCTGCTCTGGCTGAGCGTTTCCTGAACTGGGAAGCGGTTCGTGCTGGCTCAGTATCCTGGCTGTCCGGCGTTCAGTGGGGTGCGTGATGAGCACATCCGAAGACCGCGTGCAGAAGCTCGCCAGGCGCATCATCGATGAGTCCAAGGAGTTCGCCAATGCTGGCGCCAAAGAGCCTTTCGGCATGGCCGCTGCCGCAATTTTGACTGGGCAGTTGATCAATTCACTTGTGCGCATCGAACGACTGGAGGGCGATATCAAGGTCCTGACCGAATTATTGGCCAATGTGGAGTCCAGCCGATGAGCACCAATCACCAGTGCAACGCAGTCATCGACGCTATAGGCGAGATCATCGGAAAGAACGCCGAATGGCTCGATGGACGTCTTTTCCAGAAGCTCGCCATGATCGCCGCTCGCGCGAACTACGAAGATGAAGAACTGGACGACTATGGCACGTTCGATGACTTCCTAAAGGCTTTCGAAACGTCTTCAACCGCCATCCAGGCAGAGACAGCCGACGGCAGCAACGACCAGCATAAGCCCGAGGAACTTCCCCCTTTAGACCTCATAGGACTCGTGAAATCTCTTCCTCAAAGCCACTGGGACCGAATCGCGCAGCAGCCAATGAACCCCGTTTTAGCTCAGCGTCTCTCCGCACTGCGGAACGAAATGGGAGATGTGCGCGTGCTAAGAAACGAGCCGGACAGGCTGCTCATCCTTGTGGAAAACGGCAAATCTAAACCTTTCCTTATGGCGCTTCTTGCGAAAAATCTGGAGACCAAACAATGACCAGGGCAGCAGACGAAAACGAAATCCTCGACAGCCTCGGCCGGATCATCAGCACTCATGCCGATTGGCTGGATGGCTGCACTTTCCAGCGTCTCTGCCAGCAGGTAGCCCGCGCGTACTTCGAAGAGCAGGATCTGGATAGTCTAGGTACCTTTGACGATCTACAGGAAAGCGCCGCCCTACTCGACCAAGCCATGAACCTTTGGCCCAAAGCCAAGCAGTGATCTTCCGGAGGACAAAAATGACCACATATCACACCAGGAACCCTCTTGGCTCGAAGGATCCACGGGATCTGTACGATAACGCCGAGAACTACGATACGGCGATGAATGATCGAACCAATGAGCAATGGACTGACCGCTTCGACGTACATCGGCCAACTTGGTTTGGTATCGAGGAGAGGGTCTCTAGATTCCTTGCGAACTCTGGTTTTGAGCTTCCACCCTTGACATATATCGACGGTTCTCCGCTGCAAGTAGACCGCGCGACTCAATTAATTGAACGTGGCGAGAACCTGTATAGCATCAAGCTTCCAGCAAGCTTCCCAATAGTCCTTAGCGGTACGTGGGGAGAGGACGAGCCATTCTTGATTGCAAGAGTTGATCAGGCGCTTAGGCAGGAGCTGGCGGTCACTGGCGGCGCCGGGATAGTTGGGTTTGATCCGGGCGAAACGTACAGTTCTGGGACCGTTGGAGAGAACCTAAAAAGCTTGCAGGCCCTGAGGAAAATAGTGGTAACTGATTATGGCGCGGTAGGTGACGGAGTAACCGATGATACAACTGCTATCCAAGCGGCGATTGCCGCAGCTGGTATCGGTTCAGATGTAGAGTTTCCCAATGGAACCTACCTAATCACGGATACATTGGTTCAGCTTCAAAGCCAACGTTGGCTAGGACGTGGAGGTCAGAGAGGCACCACCATTAAAAAAGGCGCAAATATCGATATGGTGTTGGTGGGATCGCTCGGAACCATCCTAGATATAAATTTGGAAGGAAATGGGGCGAACTTTTCCGGCAAGGGGTTCCGCATCCCCGCAGGATTCAGCCAGACAATTGAGCGCTGCCGCGCTGTGAACATGGGCGGCGAACCATTGTACTTCGACAACAATGCCGGAGGTGGTGCGAATGTTAGTACATTTGAAGGCTATCCCACGGATACAACTACATACGCCGGCATAGCAATCGCAGGAGATACCGGCCCGCACCCACGTTTTTTCCGAGGGATTTGGCTCAGCGGTGCTAATTTTGCACTTGGCCCTGGCGCAGGAAACGGAGGATCAATGACGGGGTTCTATATCCGTGACCTTCGTTATGACGCCACGTCAACCCTGTTCCATATCTCCAATGGGCGATGCGCGACGCTCGGAGAAACAACTACGCTGCGCGGCTTCGATCATACCCTAGATGGTGTCGCGTTTGCCGGACCGGTCGCACTTGAGAGTGCTCAGGGGATCAATATCGGTTCATCGTGCACTGTTCCAAGTTTGATCGAGAACCCAACGAACTGCCAGTACAATTCAGTTCATGTTCAACGACGAACTTACACACCAACATGGTCGCAGACCAGTGCAACGCCCGCAGTAGGGAATGGGAGCCTTACAGGAGACTACATCCGTCATGGTTATGAATGCAAGGTAGAAATCGAACTTACTGCTGGTTCTAGTACAACCTTTGGAGACAGCGCTTCGGCATGGCGGTTCTCTCTACCTTTTCCAGGTCATCTCTCTAGAAATCAGCGTGCCTTGACTGTATACATCTATGACTCTAGTACAAACACCGACTTCGTAGGGAAAGCGTCTATCGGCGCAGGCCAAAACTATATAACCATTTCGATAAAGGGTCAGCAAGTTAGAGAAGGATATCCTATGGTGTGGGCCGAAGGCGACACACTACAGGCTTCATTCAGCTACATGGTCAGGTGATGTCAGGAGAAAAACCGCAAGGTGTACGCATATGAGAAAATCAGAATGGGTCGAATAACCACTATAAAGCCGCGGATACAAATGCTTCAGATTAATCGTACCCCATCACTACCATCTATCTCTGATCGGCGCATCACAGGCAGAAAGCTTCAGGATAGGAGGCTCAGAGTGTGGTCATATAACCCATGCTGCGCAATGTGCGGAAAGTTATGTGACTTTCCAAGAGGCTTTGAACTTGACCACAAGGTTCCTCTCTTCAAAGGAGGAGAGGATTCCGAGGAGAACTGTCAGGTGCTTTGCTCAGGCCCAGACGGGTGTCATGCAAAAAAGACCAATGCTGACCTTGGTAGGCGTTCAAAGCTACAGGTTGGGATCGATGGATGGCCAGTTGCGGATGAGCTAACCGAGAAACCTTGAAGCGCAGAACTGGAAACCGCAGCCGACGATTTCTCTTCATTAATCGGAAGAATTTTTCCTAAAAATAAGGAGATGCCAGGGGGGGAGGTGAAAAATCTACCACCCTTCTAGGCGGAAACCGCTCCTGAAGAGCTTATTGGCGGAACCTGTCGAGAATGAGCTGACTGGTACCGTTGCAGAGCAGTTCAAAATAACAGGCAAGAATCCAGGCCATAATCTTTTTGAGCTGTACAAAGCGATTCCAGCAGACCTGAGGAGCAAGCTTGGCCTTGTGCGCCATGTAAACACGTTTAATGAAAAGAAGGACGTTTTCACTACCCGCAGGTATAGCTATGAGCCAAGAACCGAAGGGACATATGATAATACGCTGCTCCACCTCGCAGCCGAACTGATACCTAAGCTTGTTGAGCACTTTATTGAGTCAGGATCTACTGACCCTTGGCTCCAGATATACAAGGCCGATCCAAATCTTTTTCTTCTTCCAAAGGGTATAGGCAAATTCGCATTCCACCCAAGTGGACATCAGGTTTGATCGTAGCCGAAAGGAACATTAGCCCATGCTGCTTTGGAATTAAATAAAATAGCCAAATGGGCTTCGGCCAGCAGCTTTTTCAGCCGGCTGTTCTCCAGTTCGAGATCCTTGAGCCGCTTGGCATCCGGCACGGTCATGTCACCGAACTTGGCGCACTAGGTATAGAACGAGGCATCACTAAAGCCATGCCGCCGACACAGCTTCTTCACCGGCACACTGGCCTCTGGCTGCTTCAGAAAGTCTAGAATCTGTTCTTCAGTAAAACGCTTTTTCACTGCCGTCTCCTGCTCGGAAAACGGACTCTACTAAGTTCGGCGTGGTACTGAAATCGGGGGAGCAGGCCAAAATGACCCCATCACACCGCGTGACTGATGGGGTCTTCGTTGGTTAAATAACCCAAGTCGGGCCGAAATCGACAGACTTTCTACCTACGATAGGGATCTGAACCCATACGTGTGCTTCAAGTTGAAGACCAAAACCTCCAATGACTTTCAGATTCACACTGTAACTTCCCCCAAGGGCACTCCCACCCACTTGCTCGGCACGATGTAGCGTTCCGTTCTCGAAAGACATACGGGATGTACCTACACTAAACCCCAAGATCTTAGAGGTTACATCAACAGAGTAACCATCATTACTGGTCTGGTTCACCACAACATGAAAAGACGCCACCCCAAAATTAATATCCTTGGTAATGGGAAATAAACTTGACGTCCCACCACCAGAAACATAGCTCGTCTTCTCACCAGTAAAGAAGACATCCTGAGATTGTTTGTGGCTATACAGCTGAAGGTATGACTCGGCTAGCTTTTCTTTAAAAGACTCTTCTCCCAGCTTAGAGTCCTTATAAAGCTGTTGTACCTCAGCATTATCAAAATTGTCTTCGATGAAATTTTTGATGAAGCTTTCTGCAGTAGCCATGTTATCTCCTTAACTTTATGACTTAGGCAACAGGACAGCTCGTCCTGCCAGCAAAAGGCTAGAACGGGTAATCTGATGCGCCTATCGCGAAAAATAGCGATTCGTCCTGAACCTACTAGTTTTAGCAGGCTTAGAGGATGCCAAGCGTTGTAGCTATAGCGATAGCTTGTGGCTTGTTTTTACATCCAAGCTTCTTTATCGCGCTACTTATATGAGTATTAACGGTATGCAATGAAATATTTAGATAACCAGATATAGAGCGCGCAATTTCACCACACGCTGACATTCGCAAAACCTCCAACTCCCTTTTTGTCAAAACCTTTTCAAGTCTTACAAATAAATCAGGATACCTCTTGACAACTTCACTTATTAAGCTTCCGTACAATGCATATTTATAAGCCACCCAACAAGTCTTATCAAACTCCCCCTCTAGACAATTAATCTCTATAGTCACCTCACACAGAGACACCCTGTTTAGCTCTGGCTTTAAGTTTAGCCATGCAACAGAAAAACCATTTACACAAGACTTAATATTCCTTTCAGATCCTAGCGACATAGGATTCCGTATTGAAATATCATAAAAAACATGAAAAGACTCCTTAAAACAACTTTTTGTTATTTTTACAGCCTCCCTTAGAGCCTCACTTATTTTCTTCTCAATATCGTCCATTGCGTATCCCTACATGGTTTAGTGCTCGCAATTAATGATTGTTAATCCAAGACACTTGAACCTATCTGTTTTGTATAAAAACACCTAACCGAGAGATCATCCTGTATTTGCTGGGTTCTGGCAGAGTGTTCAGGTTTTCTGTATGGATTATCTAGATGTAACGAACAATAACTGAGCTAGCTTCTGTCTATGCTGGGCTCGTAGGCTCGCGATAAAGGTACGCAGTGGTATTAAGAAGGCCAAAGGGAAGGCGGCTGGACAAAGCTCTAAGCTGAAACGAAAGTCTGTTTGGCGGCGGGGCTATGATGGCGACAGGGAAGGCGCTAGGCAGGGATGGACGGCGCTGGGGCGAGTTCAGCGCCGGTGTGGGGCGGTCGTCAGCTCAGTGCAGAGCCGGGAAGGAAGGACAGCTTGGAACGAAAAGCCCCGCGGGTGCGGGGCTCGTTAGGGTGTTGCGTATTACTCGGCGTCAGATATGAAGAAAATCTTGATGTACCCGTCGCGCATCCTTGCCTTACCCTTAGCCTTTAAGGGCGTGCCAAGAGCAAGGCTCATGCTGTATTTGTTTCCCTGAGATTCGATTTCAGGGTCCGTAATTTTCCCAGAGAAACGTAACGGATTACCGTCTTCGTCAGTTTGATCTGGTTCATTGAGAAGGCGGAATTTGCAGGTCTGCTTTTCTACGTCGAGTTCAGTGATGAGTATCTCTAGTGAGATCTGGCCTGTGAGCTCATCACCATCTTCGCTTTGGATGGCGTCCTTCATAGCTTGGTCGAAAACGCCTTTGTAGCCAGTTCCAATTGCCTCTATGTGATGGCAAGAGGAGCCTATTGGAGAAAGCGCCTTCTTGGCGGAGGGGCGCGAGGCATCTGCGAGACGGTCGATCGTGTCCATCATGCGGTTTATGATGGCGGAGTCGCTCCCGTATCGCTCCTTGAGCTGATTCTCAAGAATCTCGCGGAGATGCTTCATTTCGTCCTTCTGGTTGGATAGCTTCATCAGGATATAGGCGATGATAGGCCCAATGATGGCCGCGGCCAACCCGCTAAGCACTTGAGTCTGAGAGGCCCATGAAAGGAGCATCCCCATCTCGAAACATTTCGCCTTAGGCTCTGTGGCGTATGCCCTTATCTCTAGAGCTTTCCATTGCTTGCTGTAGACACCAGTCTCTACAAAATTGGCTACGGTGGAGTAAAGCCTAGCGAAGCCCTGGAGCGACTCGCCAAGCTCAAGCATGTCGAGCTCGTGCCGGTCTGCATCCCCTCCCTCATATCGAATCTTGATCTGTTCAACATCGAACGTAGACTGTTCATTCTGATCCATGTCCATCCCCTCCCTTGATTTCAATCACTGCCCCATGATCCTCCGGTACTCCCGCAGCATCCGTTAGAGATCCCCGCCCCGCAAGATGACCTGGTTACCGCTTGAAGGCTCCACGCTAGGCGGCTTATGGCTCCTTTGGAAAGTTCTAGCTGCGGCGTCTTAGGGTGAATCTCCTAGCGGCCATGCCAAACAGGCAGAAAATGGCGCCTGCCGCTGCTTTGGCCAGAAGGATAGTAGTAGGGTGCTGCTCCCAGGCAGGGATACTGCCTGAAAAGGCAAGCGTGATAGCGACATATACACACGCAGAGATCAGTACCGAGATTCTGCTCTTGATGAAGAACCCGATAGCCGCGCAAAGGACGAACACCAATGGGTCCAGAAGGGAAGCTGCTAGGCAAGCGACAAACACAACCAAAGCGATCTCCTATCCAATACCGCCTCCATGCCATATGACTTGGCCTATGATGCGGTGCTTGTGAGCCTACGGCCTATATGCGATGACGCTGTGGTTCACCTAGACCAGATTGAACATCGAGGCTTGCCAGTGCTTCTTGTAGTGGTCAACCCATCCCGGACAGTGGGTTGAGTTTTTCTTCGGCCACCGCAGGTGGTAACCCGTCGTTGAATTGATGCGGCCTGATCCAGTTGTAGCGGTGCATCAAGTAATGACTGATGTCCCGTTGGGCCTCCTGCGCCGTCAGGTAACCCGTTGACGGGACCCACTCCGACTTCAGACTGCGGAACAGGCGCTCCATCGGCGAGTTATCCCAGCAATTCCCTCGGCGACTCATGCTCTGCTGCATCCGATAGCGCCAGAGCCGTTGCCGAAACAGGCGGCTGGCGTACTGGCTGCCCTGGTCTGAATGGAACAGCACCTGCTGTGGCTTGCCGCGCTGTTCGTAGGCCATGTCCAGGGCCTTGATCACCAGTTCGGCATCCGGCTTGGCCGAGAACGCCCAGCCGATCACCCGCCGGGTATGCAGATCCAGCACCGCGGCCAGGTAGTGCCAACGGCCTTGCGCCCAGACGTAGGTGATGTCGCCACACCACACCTGATTGGGATGCTCGGTCGCGAATTCGCGGTTCAGCCGATTCGGGATATCCGGCCGCTCAACCGTGGCCTGTTTGTAGGCGTGCGAGCCCGGTTGCTTGCTGACCAGGCCCAGCTCACGCATCAACCTACGCACTCGGAAACGGCCGATGGTCACGCCCTCTTCGCGCAGCATGCCCAGAATGCTGCGGCTGCCGGCCGAGCCCCGACTCTGGCTGAACAACTGGTTGACCTGGCTGCGTAGCGCCACGCGGCGAGCATCGACACGCCGCCGTCGAAGACGGTGGACGTAGTAGCAAGACCGCGCCACATCGAAAGCTGAACAGACCACTTCCACCGACTCCTGCTCACTCAACTGGTCTATCAGCGCGTACGATCGAGTTCGTCCGACATCAAGAGAGCGGTAGCCTTTTTTAATATCGCTTTCTCCCGCTCCAACCGGTTGATCCGGGCTTCCAGCTCCTGGATCTTTTGCTGCTCAGGCGTCAACGCCTTGCTCTTCGGGGTCACACCCTGGCGCTCCGCCTCGAGCTGCTTCACCCAACGGCGCAAGGCCGAATCCACCACCCCCAGCGAACGGCAGGCGTCGATATGGCTGTAGCCTTGGTCCAACACCAGGGCCGCGGCCTCTCGTTTGAACTCGGCGGAAAACGTACGTCGTTGCTTGCTCATCAGGCACCTCTCTCACGGCAAGGATTTTCGCCTAAATCGGTGTCCGGGATCAGTAGACCACTACATCTCGCTGATTATCGCGATGGGATGGCCTTCCTCGCGCAGCTCGACAGCTCGCTTGTCTTGGTTCCATACCTGCCCTTACCCATCGCTATTCTCCTACAGATTGCGCAAGCTTTTTCTGCATGAGAACTGCCTGGACGCCCAGTATCCATGCCGACTGATCCAGTCAGGCACCAGTAGCCAGTCCGCCTCCTTTAGTCAGTCGAACACGGTCTTTGACCTATCACGTAGGGCTCTCAGGAATGGAAGCATATCCTCCCTAAGCCAAACGTACTCCGAACCAATCTTGAAGCTAGGAGGCAACCACTCGGCCGATGTCCGCATGGCAGCTCTGATTGAAGACTCAGGCTTGCCAAAAAACCTGGCGACATCCGCAACGTAGAGAACCTCTTGCTGTATCTCATTTGGCTTGGGACTGAGCCTCAGGCCATCAGTGGGCAGCGAATTGCCTCGATGATCCGCTATCCACGCAAGAACCTGTCTTTCAGAGAAGTAGACCCCAGCTTGCCTTGTCGGACCATTTTTTTTCGGAGGGGGAAATGCACCGCTCCGTATGAGGTTGTAGAGGGTAGTTTTCCCTCGCCCGATTAGCTGGCAGACCTCGGTAGCCTTGATGAGTCTGTCGTCCATGATATCCATAAGTCTTCCCAGATGAGCGTGCCGACATCATTTCAGGATCAGGACGACGAGCACCAAACCAATCAAACAGAGGATGGCCCAACCAGTAACGTTCAGACCTGCGCTTTCTCTGCTGCCTCGCTTCCTCACAGGGTAAGAAGTGGAAGCAGATAGTCCAGTCCCAGGAATACTGGCGGTAGTTTTTACGCCCCTCTTACTGACGTTGGCAGTGAACCCCTTACCACCAACAGAGGTACTCACCCCACTTTTGCTGATGTTCAGGCGAACGCCTGGAGCCACCTTGATTGACTTCCTAAACCTGATTGCCATTGCAGACTCCTTTGCACCTACCGACGGCTATCACCTGTAGCCAACTGCGCGCTGCTGAGCGTAGCTCACATTGGTGTCCCTATCCGATATGGTGAGACATTGCCCAACGAAGACTCTAGTCAAACGGCCTGAGACAAGGCTTCTGTAGATATACGGGCGCGGCTCAATCTGTAGGAGTCGCAACCACTCCAGCAAAGTGAGCCTGGCTATCGAGCAACTTTCGACATGGGGGTATGAATGGGGGTATTACAAAAACAAAAATAGATTTATGACTTTATTTTCAAATAGATATAAATCGAATTTAAGTCCCTCCCGAGCACCATCCTGACTTCCCAAGCGTTTCCAGGGGAGCCCAGGACAGCAGAGAAACCGGCCTTCGCGCCGGTTTTTTGTTGTCCGCGATCTGGCTGATCCGGCCTGCAAATAAAAAAAGGCAGCGCTGGAGTCGAGACGCTGCCTTTTACCCGAGCTGCTGTCTTCCCAGCTCGGCGAAAAAAATCTACCACAGCCGACGCCAAAAAGAAGCCCCGCGGATGCGGGCTTCTTGTCGCGCCAGGGGCGGTTTGCACCTGTTCGGTCTGCGAGCCTTTTGCTCATCCGTGACGAATAAGCTGGCAGCTCGCCCCTGGCGCGGGACTTTCAGCCGCTAGCCTCGGTCCGCCGGAAGTGCGACGACGGAAGCCCCCTGCCCTTCCTGCACAGTCAGGCTGGAAAGCAGACTCTCCAGCGGCATCGGCCGGCCGATCAGGTAGCCCTGCAGGTAATCCACCCCGCGGGCGGCCAGGTAGTCACGCTGCTCGGGGGTCTCCACGCCTTCGGCGACGATATCCAGGTCGAGCTTGGCGGACAGCTCGACGATGCTGTCGAGAATATGCCCGGAAAGAGTATCGATGCCGATGCGGGCGACGAAGCTCTGGTCGATCTTCAGGCAGTCCACCTGGAACTTGCGCAGGTAGGCCAGGCTGGAATGTCCGGTGCCGAAATCGTCGATGGCGATCTTCACTCCCAGGGCATGCAATTCGTCGAACAGGCGGTCGGTGACTTCGCTCGACTCGATCAGCTCGCGCTCGGTCAGCTCCAGGACCAGGGTGATGTGCCCGGGCGGAAACGCCGCCAACAGCTCGCGACAGTCGTCCACCAAGGCCAGTTCGTGGCAATGGGTGGCACTGATGTTGAAACCGATGTGGAAGCCTGGCTCCAGCTTCCCGGCATGCCCGCCCAGGTCTTCCGCGACCTGGCGCATCAGCGCGCGCGTCATCGGTACGATCAGTCCCGAGCGCTCGGCGAAAGGTATGAACAGGTCGGGCCGGATCAGTCCCTCGCGCGGATGACGCCAGCGCATGAGCACCTCGACGCCTATCCAGCGTCCGCCCTGGCCGGGACTCAGCGGCTGGTAGTAGGGAATGAACTCGTTGGCCTCCAGGGCCCGGCGCAGTTCGCTGCTGGGCGAGGCGACCCGCCTGGATAGCCAGTAGCACAGAGTGCCGGCCAGCAGTCCGAAGAACAGTAGCAGGCCGAACATCGCCGGGTTCTGCGAGCGGATCGATCGCCATTCCTCGCCCTCGGGGAAGCCCGACAGCACCCGCAACGGATAACGCTGCGAAGCGAGCGATACGGCGGCGACCTCATAGGTGGGCGGCGCGTCGCGGTGGGTGCGGCCCTCGGCATCCAGCCAATTGGGACCGACCACCAGCACCTGTCGGCTACGTCGGTCGACGAGGTCCAGCACGTAGCTCAAGTAGCGCCCGTCGATCGCCGCCAATACCCCGCGCTTGCCGTCGGAGTCCCGCAGGACCAGCAGCGCGGCGTCCGGCGTGACCTGGTTACCGGGCATCAGCAAGAGGCGTCCGTCGACATAGTTCTCGATCCGCACCGGCTCGTCGAAGCCGCCGAACAACGACGTGCAATAGATCGTATTGTCGCGCGTCAAATTGACCGAGCGTACGAACGGCATGATCGCCACTTGCTCGCGCAGCGCCAGTTCGGCCTCGGGACAGGGGCGCCCCGCCACCGGCATGACCTTGCGCGCCGCCAGCGCAGCGTTGTCGAGCATCCGTTCGAACTGCCGCACCGCATTCCCGGCTGCCTGCTCGGACGTCTCCTGGAGGCTTCGCTCGGCCTGCCAGTAGAGGATGAGCAGCCCCAGGACGATCGGCATCACCCCGACCAGCACGGACAACGACAGCCGGAGCGCCTTTCTCCTGGCTCGCTTCACCGGAATCGGCATAGAAAAGACTCGTAATGATTGGGGTCTGCGCAAAGACTAGAACAGCCGGGGAAAAGCGTTGCCCGGGTGGGCGGCGCAAGCTGCGGATGGACGTATAATCCCCGGCTTTGCCCCGCACGGAACACGCCGATGCCGAAACACATGCTTTCTCCCCAGGGCGACTATGCCCCTGCCGGTCTGGTCCGCCGCCTGGCGGCGATGTTCTATGACTTCCTGCTCTGCGTGGCGCTGATGATGGTGGTCACCCTGGTCTACCAGCAAGGCATCCTTCGACTGATCTACGGCAGCGACCATCTGCGCGAACTGGCCGACCGCGGCGCGCTGATCGGCGACCCGCTGCTCTCGACCTTGCTGGTGTTCGCCCTGTTCGGCTTCTTCGCCAAATTCTGGACCCACAACGGCCAGACCCTGGGCATGCAGGTCTGGGGACTGCGCGTGCAGAACCGCGACGGCAGCGCCATCAGCCTGCTCCAGGCGCTGCTGCGCTTCATGATCGCCATCGCCTCCTGGCTGTGCCTCGGCCTCGGCTTCCTCTGGATGCTCTGGGACAAGGACAAGCGTACCTGGCACGACCGCTATTCGGAGAGCCAGGTGGTCAGGCTGCCGAAGAACACTCACAAGAAGTGAGCGAAACAGGTCCGCAGAGCGCGCTGTTTTCGCCTTCGTCGCGCCGGCGGCCAGGCCGCTGGATCCCCGCCCGACTTGAAAAGGAAATACAAAGGCCACCCGAAGGTGGCCTTTTTTCATACCCGGCCTGCCGGGCCTGTCAGCCCGCCCGGCGTAGCAGCCAGACACCCGCCAGTGCGCAGATCGAGGCGGGGATCACCACCGCCAGCAGCGGCGGGAAGTCGAACACCAGGCTGGAGGGTCCGAGCAGGTCCTGGGCGATGCGGAAGACGAAGCCCACCAGCACGCCGGTGAAGATCCGCTGGCCCAGGGTCACCGAGCGCAACGGACCGAAGATGAAGGAAATCGCCATCAGCACCAGCGCGGCGGTCACCAGCGGTTGCAGGACCTTGGTCCAGAACGCCAGCCAGTAGCGGTTGTTGTTCAGGCCCTGGTCGGCGAGATAGTGGATGTACTGCCAGAGACCGCTGATAGACAGCGCCTCGGGCTCCATCACCACAGTGTTCAGCAGTTGCGGGCTGAGCTGGGCATCCCAGCGTTCGGTCGGTAGCTTGACCACCTCGGAACGCTTTTCCCTCGGATGCAGCAAGGTGGTGGTGACCTCTTCCAGTTGCCAGTGATCGGTCTCGAAGCGCGCGCGCTTGGCGAAACTGGCCGATTCCAGGCCACGCTGCTCGTCGAAGCGGTAGCGGGTCACGCCGTACAGCACGCCATTGGGCTGCACCGCGTTGATGTGGATGTACTCGCGCCCCTGGCGATGCCACAGACCGCGCTTGGAGCTTTGCGAATCGCCGCCGCCCTGGGCCAGGGCGCGGCCGCTCTGGGCGATGTTCTCGGTCCAGGGCGCGACGTACTCGCCAACCAGGATGCCGGCCAGCATCAGCACCAGCATCGGTTTCATCACCGCCCAGACGATCCGCGACAGGGATACCCCGGCCGCGCGCATGATGGTCAGTTCGCTGTTGCTGGCCAGGGTGCCGAGGCCGACCAGGCAGCCGATCAGCGCCGCCATCGGCAGCATGTCGTAGGCGCGCCGTGGCGCGGTGAGGAAGATGAAGCGCAGGGCGTCGCCGATGCCGTAGCTGGCGCTGATGTCGTTGAGTTCGTCGATGAAGGCGAACAGCAGCGCCAGGCCAAGGATCACCCCGAGCACCGCGAGGATCGCGACGAAGACGGTGACACCGATGTAACGATCGAGCTTAACCATGCGCCACCTCGCGACCGGCACGGGAGGACGCCAGCTTCAGGCGCAAGGGTTCCCAATAGAACAGAAGAAGACCGATCGCCAGGAATAGTCCGTGGACCCACCACAGGCCGATGGCCATGGGGATCTTGCCTTTGTCCAGTTGGCCACGGACAGCGATCAGCAGGGCCAGGTAGCCCATATAAAGGAGGATCGCCGGCAGCAGCTTGAGGAAGCGCCCCTGGCGTGGGTTGACCCGCGACAGCGGCACCGCCAGCAGGGTCACCACGAACACCAGCAGCGGTGTCGACAGGCGCCACTGCAATTCGGCCTGGTAGCGTGGGTTGTCGCTGCCGAACAGGTCGGCGGTGGGCACCGCGTCACGCTCGCTCACCTCGCTGCTGGCCTCGGGCTTGGGCAGCATCACGCCATAGGTGTCGTACTGGATCGCCCGGTAGTTGGCCTGCCCGGGATTGCCGTCGTAGCGGTAGCCGTTGTGCAGGATCAGGTAACGGCTGCCATCCGCCTGGATGTTCTGGGTGCCCTTCTCCGCCACCAGGATGGAGATGCCGCGTTCCTGGTTGCTGCTGTTGAGGTCCTTCTGCGAAATGAAGATGCCGGCCAGTTCGCCGCGATCCTTCGACAGTTCCTCGGTATAGGTCACCCGGGTACCGTCGCGCATTGCCTGGAAACGGCCCGGGACCAGGGTGTCGAACTCGGTCAGGGTATCCTGCTTGTTCAACAGCAGGGCGAACTGGTTGATGCCCTGGGGCGCCAGGAACAGGCTCAGCCAGGCCACCAGGATCGCCACCAGCAGCGCCGGCGCCATGGTATAGCCGAGCAGGCGCTTCTGGCTCATGCCGGTCGCCGAGAGCACAGTCATCTCGCTTTCCAGATAGAGTCGCCCGTAGGCCAGCAGGATGCCGAGGAACAGGCCAAGCGGCAGGATCAGCTGCAGGAAGCCGGGAATCCGGAACGCCATGATCAGGAACAGCGAACCGGGGTCGAGCAACCCTTGCGCCGCTTGCGCCAGGTACTTGATGAAACGGCCACTCATGATGATCACCAGCAGCACGGCGCTGACGGCGCTCATGGTGACCAGCACTTCACGGGACAAATAACGGAAAACGATCAATCCGGACACTCCTGGGTTGCCAGGCTCTGACGGGGCCCGTCGGCCCCGTCATCACGCGTTTCCGGCCATGGCGGCATGGCGCGGAGAAAATAGCCGGCATTATCCTGCGATTCGGCGGGCCTGTCACTGCGCAGGCCGAACCAAGAGCCCGATAGACCGTCGAGGCGAACGCTCGTTCAGCGCTCGCCGATTTATTCGACGACTGTCGCTGGCTGCTCGCCGCCCTCTCCGAGATGACGGACGAACCAGTCTGCCGCAGCCTGGCTGGTGGCGTCGAAATGCTCGATGTACGGCGTGAAATGGCCGCCGGCGAGCATCAGCAGCCGCTTGGGCGGCAATGCCCGCTGGTAGGCCTCCAGGCAAAGGTCCGTGGGCGTGAGCAGGTCCCGGTCGGCGACGATCATCAGCAGCGGCGTGGGGCTGATCCGCGCCATGTGAATGCCTGGCTCGTTCTCCCGCGCCAGCTCGGCGCTACGCAGGGTCACCCGGTTGCACCAGTTCGGCGCCAGCGCCGCGCTGTCGGTGAAGAACCGGTGGGCGTCCGCGCCGGCCATCGCGCAAGGCTCGTCGGGGCCCGCGGCGACCGCCGGCAACAGCGCCGGCGGCAAGTCCTCGAAGCGCCGCTGGCGGTCCGCGTCGAAGCTTGCCAGCAATGCCGGCAACTGCTCGGCGCGGGTCCGGCGCAACGCCGAGGCGTGGCCGCTGACGGTCGGCACCTGCGCCACCACGCATTTCACCCGCCGATCCAGTGCGGCCACTTCCAGCACATGTCCGCCGCTGTAGCTGGTTCCCCAGATGCCGATGCGCCTCGCGTCGACCCGTGCCTGGGCGCCCAACCAGGTGATCGCGTCGCGATAGCCGCGACGCTGCATCACCGGATCGATTTCCTGGCGCGGCTCGCCGTCGCTGTCGCCGAAGTTCGGATGATCGTAGAGGAGCACGACGAAGCCGGCGGCGGCGAATACCTCGGCGTAACGGTCCAGGTACTGCTCCTTCACCCCGGAAAAACCGTGCGTCATGACGATCGCCGGCCGCTCGGCACGCGCCTCCGGCAAATACAGCCAGCCGCGCAGGGCGACACCCTCGGAGCGGAATTCCACGTTCAGTCGTTGCATGCTTGCCTCCCGGGGCAGTCGTCTGGAAACGGGCCCAGCATAGGAATCCTGCCGCGTCGGCGCCGTCCGCCAACGGACGAAGGCTACGCCGAATCGGACAAGGCGAAGTAGCGGCTCGGCGTGCTCCCGGTCAGGCGTCGGAACATGGCACTGAATGCGCTGGGCGTCTGGTAGCCGAGATCCACGGCGATCCGCGCCACCGCTTCGCCAGCCGCCAGGCGTGGCAGGGCGGCGGCCAGGCGCACCTGGTGGCGCCAATGGACGAAGGTCACTCCCAGTTCGGAGAGAAACAGCCGTGCCAGGGTCCGCGAGGACGCCCCCACGTAGCGCGCCCACTCCTCCAGCCCGCGAGGGTCGGCCGGGTTCTCCAGCAGCGCCTGGCAGATTCTTCCCAGGCGTCGGTCCGCGGGGTCGGGCAAGGCCAGGGGCTGTTCCCGCGACCACTCCAGTTCGTCCAGCAGCACCGCCATCAACCGCCCCTCCCGGCCGCGCTCGTCGTACAACAACGGCAGGCCGGCGGCGCGCACGATCAACTCGCGCAACAATGGGCTGACCATCACTCCGCGCGGCACCCGGGGGAATTCCGGCGGGCAGGACTGCGGCCGGGCATAGACGGTGTGCAAGCGGACCTCGCCGCGCGCCAGCATCGCGTGCGCCATCCCCGCCGGCATCCATACCGCGCGCTGCGGCGGGACCAGCCATAGCGTGCGACCGACATGCAGTTCGATCACGCCCGACAGGGCATGGATCAACTGCGCCCGCTCGTGCCGGTGCTCGGCGACCACGAACCCCGCCGGGAAGGTCTTGGCCATGACCCCGAGCGGCCGGCCGACTCGCTGGTAATCGCGCGGATCGGTACTCCGGGCGGGATCCGCGACTGGTTTGCTGGCGGGCACGGTGCGACTCCTGCGGAACGAAACGTTCATTATAGGGACGCGGCATGGCCGCGGGTTCCCATGCGTACACAGTCGTGCCAGACACGCCGCAGTTGTGCGACCATGTGCGGCAACGGCCGGGAGGCACCGCCAACCCGGCTCCGGCGCTGTAGAACCTCGGTTGCCATCCTCGGCATGGAACGACCCCCGCCGCAACGACTAAGCTGTCGCTGCCTGCGTCACCGCCCCGGCGGCGACCGTCAGTCCTCGGGACGAATCGTGCTCGGAACAATCGCTTACCGCTAACGGATGCCGCCCCTTGCGCCATCCCGACTGTCTGTATTGGGGACCTCTTCCATGGAATTCCTTGTTAAAAGCGTACGCCCGGAAACCCTGAAAACCGCCACCCTGGTGCTCGCCGTAGACGAAGGCCGCAAGCTCGGCGCCAGCGCCAAGGCGGTCGACGACGCCACCGGCGGCGCCATCAGCGCAGTGCTCAAGCGTGGCGACCTGGCCGGCAAGGTCGGCCAGACCCTGCTCCTGCAGAGCCTGCCCAATCTCAAGGCCGAGCGCGTGCTGCTGGTCGGCGCCGGCAAGGAGCGCGAACTGGGCGACCGCCAGTACCGCAAGCTGGCCTCCGCCGTGCTGTCGACCCTCAAGGGCCTGGCCGGCGCCGATGCCGCGCTGGCCCTCGGCGATCTCGCGGTGAAAGGCCGCGATGCCCACGCGAAGGCGCGTCTGCTGGTGGAAACCCTGGCCGATGGCCTGTACGTGTTCGATCGCTACAAGAGCCAGAAAGCCGAGCCGCTGAAACTGAAGAAGCTGACCCTGCTCGCCGACAAGGCCGACAGCGCCGCCGTCGAGCAAGGCAGCAAGGAAGCTCAGGCCATCGCCAATGGCATGGCCCTGACCCGCGATCTCGGCAACCTTCCGCCGAACGTCTGCCATCCGACGTTCCTCGGCGAGCAGGCCAAGGGCCTGGCCAAGGAGTTCAAGGGCCTGAAGGTCGAGGTCCTCGACGAGAAGAAACTGCGCGAGCTGGGCATGGGCTCGTTCCTCGCCGTCGCCCAGGGCAGCGACCAGCCGCCGCGGCTGATCGTCCTGCAATACAACGGCGCGAAGAAGGACCAGGCCCCGCACGTGCTGGTCGGCAAGGGCATCACCTTCGACACCGGCGGCATCAGCCTCAAGCCGGGCCTGGGCATGGACGAGATGAAGTTCGACATGTGCGGCGCCGCCAGCGTCTTCGGCACCTTCCGCGCGGTGCTCGAACTGCAGTTGCCGATCAACCTGGTCGGCCTGCTGGCCTGCGCCGAGAACATGCCCAGCGGCGGAGCCACCCGTCCGGGCGACATCGTCACCACCATGAGCGGGCAGACCGTCGAGATCCTCAACACCGACGCCGAAGGGCGCCTGGTGCTGTGCGATGCACTGACCTACGCCGAGCGCTTCAAGCCTCAGTCGGTGATCGACATCGCCACCCTCACCGGCGCCTGCATCGTCGCCCTGGGCAGCAACACCTCGGGCCTTATGGGCAACAACGAAGCGCTGGTCAGGCAACTGCTCAAGGCCGGCGAGTTCGCCGACGACCGCGCCTGGCAATTGCCGCTGTTCGACGAATACCAGGAACAGCTGGACAGCCCGTTCGCCGACATCGCCAACATCGGCGGGCCGAAGGCCGGCACCATCACCGCCGGCTGCTTCCTCTCGCGCTTCGCCAAGAAATACCACTGGGCGCACCTGGACATCGCCGGCACCGCCTGGATCAGCGGCGGCAAGGACAAAGGCGCCACCGGCCGCCCGGTTCCGTTGTTGACCCAGTACCTGCTGGAACGGGCCAAGTGACCCGGGTCGATTTCTACGTGATCCCCAGCGCCGATCCGTCGGCGCGCCTGCAGGTCGCCTGCCGCCTGGCCGAGAAGGCCTGGCGGCAGGGCATGCAGGTCTACCTGCATTGCGCCGACGAGGCGCAGCGCAGCGAGTTGGACGGCCGCCTGTGGAGCTTCCGCGGCGAGGCCTTCATTCCTCACAGCCTGGCCGAGGAAGACGCCGAGGCGCCCGTCGCCCTGGGCCTGGGCGAGCCCCCGGGGAACCATCGCGACCTGCTGATCAACCTGACCCTCGAGGCCCCCGGCTTCGTCCCGAACTTTTCGCGGGTGGCCGAACTGGTGGTCGAGGAGCCGGCGATCCGCCAGGCGGCACGGGATAAATTCCGCTTCTACCGGGAGCAGGGCTATCCTCTACAGGACCATCGCCTGCCGCGTATCTGAAGTGCACGACCATGGACAGCCACAAACCGACACACCCCCCGGAGCAGTTGCTCGATGACCTGGAGTCGATCCACGACCTGCTCTACGAACGGAACGAGCCGCCCTTGCTGACCGAATCCTTCGAGCCGGACAACATTCCCCTGCTCTCCGACGTCGTCTCCCCCGGTACCGCCCCGCGCGCGCCAGAGCCGCAGACCGCGGCAGCCACCACGGCAGGGCTGGCGCCCGCCGAACAGGAGCGCCTGGACGACGAGTTGCGAGCGTCCGCCGAACTGATCCTGCAGGAAGTCATCGACGACTTCGCCCCGCAGATCGAAGCCGAACTGCGCCGCCGCCTGCAAGCCCGCCTGGGTCGCCTGCTCGGCCAACGCAACAGCTGATCCGGACGCGGCGGGCGCCCGCCGCGGCCCGCGGCCTTACCCCCGGGCTGCCATCCCCGCTATACTCCCGGACTTTCTTCGCATTTTCCCCAGCCATATTCAGCTTTGGTCCCCTTTCGCATGGACAAGACTTACCAGCCGCACGCCATCGAGACTTCCTGGTACGAGACCTGGGAGTCCAACGACTACTTCGCTCCGAGCGGCGAAGGCCAGCCCTACACCATCATGATCCCGCCGCCGAACGTGACCGGCAGCCTGCACATGGGCCATGGCTTCAACAACGCGATCATGGACGCGCTGATCCGCTACCGCCGCATGCAGGGCCGCAACACCCTGTGGCAGCCGGGCACCGATCACGCCGGCATCGCCACCCAGATGGTGGTCGAGCGCCAGCTCGGCGCCCAGGGCGTGAGCCGCCACGACCTCGGCCGGGAGAAGTTCCTGGAGAAAGTCTGGGAATGGAAGGAACAGTCCGGCGGCAACATCACCCGGCAGATTCGTCGCCTGGGCTCCTCGGTGGACTGGTCGCGCGAGCGCTTCACCATGGACGACGGCCTCTCCGAAGCGGTCAAGGAAGCCTTCGTGCGCCTGCATGAAGACGGCCTGATCTACCGCGGCAAACGCCTGGTGAACTGGGACACCAAGCTGCACACCGCGATTTCCGACCTGGAAGTGGAAAACCACGACGAGAAGGGCCACCTCTGGCACCTGCGCTACCCGCTGGTGAACGGCGCGAAGACCAGCGAAGGCCTGGATTACCTGGTGGTCGCCACCACCCGTCCGGAAACCCTGCTGGGCGACGCCGCGGTCGCGGTGCACCCGGAAGACGAGCGCTACGCCAAGCTGATCGGCCAGTTCGCCGAACTGCCGATCGTCGGCCGGCACATCCCGATCATCGCCGACGAGTACGTCGACCGCGAATTCGGCACCGGCTGCGTGAAGATCACCCCGGCCCACGACTTCAACGACTACGAAGTGGGCAAGCGCCACGACCTGCCGCTGATCAACATCTTCGACAAGAACGCCGCGGTGCTGGCCCAGGCCCAGGTGTTCCACCTCGACGGCAGCGTCAACCCGAACCTCGACCCCAGCCTGCCGCAGAGCTACGCCGGCATGGACCGCTTCGCCGCGCGCAAGGCCATCGTCGCCGAGTTCGAGGCCATGGGCTTGCTCGAGAAGGTCGACGACCACGCGCTGAAAGTACCGAAGGGCGACCGCTCCGGCACCGTCATCGAGCCCTGGCTGACCGACCAGTGGTACGTCAGCACCAAGCCGCTGGCCGAAGACGCCATCGCCGCCGTGGAAGACGGCCGTATCCAGTTCGTGCCCAAGCAGTACGAGAACATGTACTTCTCCTGGATGCGCGACATCCAGGACTGGTGCATCAGCCGCCAGCTCTGGTGGGGCCACCGCATCCCGGCCTGGTACGACGAGGCCGGCAACGTCTACGTCGGCCGCGACGAGGTCGAGGTGCGCACCAAGCACAAGCTCGGCAACGAGGTCGAGTTGCGCCAGGACGAAGACGTTCTCGACACCTGGTTCAGCTCCGGCCTGTGGACCTTCTCCACCCTCGGCTGGCCGCAGCAGACCGAGTTCCTCAAGACCTTCCACCCCACCGACGTACTGGTCACCGGCTTCGACATCATCTTCTTCTGGGTCGCGCGGATGATCATGCTCACCATGCACCTGGTGAAGAACCCCGACGGCACCCCGCAGATCCCGTTCAAGACCGTCTATGTCCACGGCCTGGTGCGCGACGGCCAGGGCCAGAAGATGTCCAAGTCCAAGGGCAACGTGCTCGACCCGCTGGACATCGTCGACGGCATCGACCTCGATACCCTGCTGCAAAAGCGCACCAGCGGCATGATGCAGCCGAAGCTGGCGGAGAAGATCGCCAAGCAGACCCGCGCCGAATTCCCCGAAGGCATCGCCAGCTACGGCACCGACGCCCTGCGCTTCACCTTCTGCTCGCTGGCCTCCACCGGCCGCGACATCAAGTTCGACATGGGCCGCGTCGAAGGCTTCCGCAACTTCTGCAACAAGATCTGGAACGCCGCCAACTTCGTCATCGAGAACACCGATGGCCAGGACACCGGGGTCAACGGCGAGCCGGTCGAGCTGTCCTCGGTCGACCGCTGGATCATCTCCCAGTTGCAGCGCACCGAGCAGGAAGTCACCCGCCAGCTCGACGCCTTCCGCTTCGACCTGGCCGCCCAGGCCCTCTATGAGTTCATCTGGGACGAGTACTGCGCCTGGTACCTGGAGCTGGTCAAGCCGGTGCTGTGGGACGAGAACGCCCCCATCGAGCGCCAGCGCGGCACTCGTCGCACCCTGATCCGCGTGCTGGAGACGGCCCTGCGCCTGGCGCACCCGTTCATGCCGTTCATCACCGAGGAAATCTGGCAGCGCATCAAGGGCCAGGCCGGCAAGGAAGGTCCGACCCTGATGCTGCAACCCTGGCCGGTGGCCGACGAAGGCAGGATCGACGCCGCCGCCGAAGGCGACATCGAGTGGGTCAAGGCGCTGATGCTCGGCGTGCGGCAGATCCGCGGCGAGATGAACATCTCCATGGCCAAGCGCATCGACATCATCCTCAGGAACGCCTCGCCCAGCGACCACCGCCGCCTGGCCGACAACGAGCCGCTGCTGATGAAACTGGCCAAGCTGGAAAGCATCCGCGTGCTGGAAGCCGGCGAGGAAGCGCCGATGTCCGCCACCGCCCTGGTCGGCGACATGGAAGTATTGGTGCCGATGGCCGGCCTGATCGACAAGAGCGCCGAACTGGGGCGCCTGGACAAGGAGATCCAGCGCCTGGAAGGCGAGGTCAAGCGCGTCGGCGGCAAGCTGTCCAACGAAGGCTTCGTCGCCAAGGCCCCGGCCGACGTGATCGAGAAGGAACGCGCCAAGCTAGCCGAGGCCGAACAGGCCCTGGCCAAGCTGGCCGAGCAACGGCAAAAGATCGCCGCGCTCTAACTCCAGCGCCCGCCTCCCAGAGGCGGGCGTTTTGCTTTCACTCGCTTAGAGGCATCGGTACTTCGCTGCGGAAACCGCAGACCTCGCACACCAACCGACGCCGGATCGGCCACAGCGGTACGTTGAGCAGCAGGATCCCAAGGAAGGCCAGGCGGCGGCCGTCCACCTTCCAGGCCACCTGGTCGCCGCCACAACGCAAGCACTGGAACTCGCTGCTGCCCTGCTCGGCCCGCAGCGCCTCGCTTTCATCGGTGGCCAGCAGCGCCACCGCGTCTTCGCGACAGACCATGGGCACTTGCAGGCGCACGCCGCCCAGTGCGTTGGAGTACAGCCACTGCATGTTGATGGTGTGCTCGTCGGCGACGAACGCCGGAATTCCAGCGGCCTCCAGGCGGGCGCGAGCGATCTGCGCCTCCAGGGGATGGGAAAAACGGCCGATGGTCGTGAGCATGTCGCCTCCTTTCGGTCACGGTCCGACGCCGACACCTTACCCGGATCACCCCCAGCGGTAATCCCACCGCAAGAAAAAACATCAAACCTGCTGACGACTTGCGCGAAAAATGCGATGTTTCGGCCACGCTGTACCCGCACCGCCCAATCAGAACAATTCGCTACAGCGCGCCAATACAATCAGGAGATCGCCGCATGATGCAGGCCTATAAGAATAAATGGTTGCCCCTCAGTGCCCTGGCCCTTGGCATGGCCCTGTCCTTCGGCGCCAACGCCGAAGAGCAGAAGTCGGTGGCCGTGACCGCCATCGTCGAGCACCCGGCGCTGGACGCCGCTCGCGACGGGGTCAAGGAGGCCCTCCAGGAGGCCGGCTACGAAGACGGCAAGAACCTCAAGTGGCAGTACCAGAGCGCCCAGGGCAACACCGGCACCGCCGCGCAGATCGCCCGCAAGTTCATCGGCGACAAGCCCGACGTGATCGTCGGCATCGCCACTCCGTCGGCCCAGGCGCTGGTGGCCGCGACCAAGAGCATCCCGATCGTCTTCAGCACCGTCACCGACCCGGTCGGCGCGCACCTGACGCCGAGCTGGGAAGCCTCCGGCACCAACGTCACCGGGGTTTCCGACATGCTCGCGCTGGACAAGCAGATCGAGCTGATCAAGAAAGTGGTGCCGGGCGCCAAGCGCATCGGCATGGTCTACAACCCGGGCGAAGCCAACTCCGTGGTGGTGGTCAAGGAGCTGAAGGAACTGCTGCCGAAGATGGGCCTGAGCCTGGTCGAAGCCTCGGCCCCGCGTTCGGTGGACGTCAGCTCGGCGGCGCGCAGCCTGGTCGGCAAGGTCGACGCGATCTACACCAACACCGACAACAACGTGGTGTCCGCCTACGAGGCGCTGGTCAAGGTCGGCAACGATGCGAAGATCCCGCTGATCGCCTCCGACACCGACAGCGTCAAGCGCGGCGCCATCGCCGCCCTCGGCATCAACTACAAGGAGATGGGCAAGCAGACCGGCCGCATGGTGGTGCGCATCCTCAAGGGCGAGAAGCCGGGCGAGATCAAGCCGGAGACCAGCGACAACCTGCAGCTGTTCGTCAATCCCGGGGCCGCGCAGAAGCAAGGCGTGACCCTGTCCGACGAACTGCTCAAGTCGGCCGCGGAAGTCATCAAGTAAAAAAAGCGGCCGCCGGCCGCGGGCGTTCCGCCCGTGGCCGGACGGCACGATAATCCTGCCTTCACGCACTCGGTTACGAAGTCATGTCTCTGTTTTCCCTGTTCGGTGCCCTGGAGATCGGCCTGATCTTCAGCCTCGTGGCACTCGGCGTGTTCATCTCCTTCCGCCTGCTGCGCTTCCCCGATCTCACGGTGGACGGCAGCTTCCCGCTCGGCGGCGCGGTCTGCGCGACCCTCATCGCCCTTGGCTGGGACCCGTACAGCGCGACCCTGGCGGCCACCGCCGCCGGTGCACTGGCCGGGCTGGCCACCGGCCTGCTCAACGTCAAGCTGAAGATCATGGACCTGCTCGCCAGCATCCTGATGATGATCGCGCTCTACTCGATCAACCTGCGCATCATGGGCAAGCCCAACGTACCGCTGATCGCCGAGCCGACATTGTTCACCCTGCTGCAGCCGGAATGGCTCAGCGACTACGTGTTCCGGCCGCTGCTGCTGGTGTTCATCGTGATCGCCGCGAAGCTGCTGCTGGACTGGTTCTTCACCACCCAGAAAGGCCTGGCGATCCGCGCCACCGGCTCCAACCCGCGGATGGCCCGTGCCCAGGGGGTCAACACCGGCGGCATGATCCTGCTCGGCATGGCCATCTCCAACGCGCTGGTGGCGTTGGCCGGCGCGCTGTTCGCGCAGACCCAGGGCGGCGCCGATATCTCCATGGGTATCGGCACCATCGTCATCGGCCTGGCGGCGGTGATCGTCGGCGAGAGCATCCTGCCCTCGCGCCGGCTGATCCTGGCGACCCTCGCGGTGATCCTCGGTGCCATCGTCTACCGCTTCTTCATCGCCCTGGCGCTGAACAGCGATTTCATCGGCTTGCAGGCCCAGGACCTGAACCTGGTCACCGCGGTGCTGGTCACCGTCGCCCTGGTGATTCCGATGATGAAGAAACGCCTGCTCGGCAAGAAGGGAGCCTGACCATGCTCAGCGCGAAGAACCTGAAGATCACCTTCAACCCCGGCACCCCCATCGAGACCCGCGCCCTGCGCGGCCTGTCGCTGGACATCCCGGCCGGCCAGTTCGTCACCGTGATCGGCTCCAACGGCGCCGGCAAGTCGACCTTCCTCAACGCAGTCTCCGGCGACCTGCCGATCGACAGCGGGCAGATCCTGATCGACGACGAAGACGTCACCCGCAAGCCGGTCTGGGCCCGCGCCAACCGCGTCGCGCGGGTGTTCCAGGACCCCATGGCGGGTACCTGCGAGGACCTCACCATCGAGGAGAACATGGCCCTGGCGCAGCGTCGCGGTGCCGGTCGCGGCCTCGGCAGGGCGGTGCAGGCATCGATGCGCGACGGTTTCCGGGAAAGCCTGGCGACCCTCGGCCTCGGCCTGGAGAACCGCCTCGGCGACCGCATCGGCCTGCTCTCCGGCGGCCAGCGCCAGGCCGTCAGCCTGCTGATGGCGGCGCTGCAGCCGTCGCGTATCCTGTTGCTCGACGAACACACCGCGGCGCTCGACCCGCGCACCGCCGACTTCGTCCTGCATCTCACCGCACGGATCGTCGCCGAGAAGAAACTCACCACCATGATGGTCACCCACAGCATGCGCCAGGCGCTGGACGTGGGCGAGCGCACGGTGATGCTGCACCAGGGCCAGGTGGTGCTGGACGTCTCCGGCGAGCAACGCAAGGGCCTCGACGTACCGGACCTGCTGGCGATGTTCGAGAAGGTGCGCGGCGAGAAGCTCGCCGACGACGCCCTCCTCCTCGGCTGACAGGGCCGCGGCGCCTCTCCGCGGCGAAGCGGGGAGGCGCCGTCGACCTGCAGCAGATCAAGGCGCGATCCGCGTCCGTCTGCCACACTCGCAGGCATCCTCCCGCTCAGATGCCCGCATGAACCTCGAACTGCTCTGGGTGGTCGGCCTGCTCGCCACCACCGTCGCCCTCTTCATCCACAACCGCCTGCGCCTGGACGTGATCGCCCTGCTGGTGATCATGGCCTTCAGCGTCAGCGGAACCCTTACCCTCAACGAAGCCCTGGCCGGCTTCAGCGATCCCAGCGTGATACTGATCGCCGCGCTGTTCGTGATCGGCGAAGGCCTGGTGCGTACCGGGGTGGCCTACCAGGTCGGCGACTGGCTGATCGCCCGCGCCGGCAGCAGCGAAGCGCGCCTGCTGGTACTGCTGATGCTGGCGGTGGCCGGGTTGGGCTCGGTGATGAGTTCCACCGGGGTGGTGGCGATCTTCATCCCGGTGGTCCTGAGCATCGCCGCCAAGCTGAAGATCCCTCCGGGCCGGCTGATGATGCCGCTGGCCTTCGCCGGACTGATCAGCGGCATGATGACCCTGGTCGCCACGCCACCGAACATGGTGGTCAACAGCGAGCTGGCGCGCGAGGGTCATGCCGGCTTCGGCTTCTTCGCCTTCACCCCGATAGGCCTCATGGTGCTCGCCATCGGCGTGGCCTACATGCTGCTCACGCGCAACTGGCTGAACGCCGCCAGCCCGGCGGAAGTCGGCGCGCCGAAGGCACGGCGGACCCTGCGCGACCTGATCCGCGACTATCGCCTGGCCGGCCGCGAACGGCGCCTGCAGGTCCAGCTCGGCTCGCCGTTGATCGGCAGCACCCTGGAAGAACTGCAACTGCGCACCCGCCTGGGCGCCAACGTGGTCGGCCTGGAGCGGGTACGCAAGTTCCACAGCGAGGTGGTCAAGGTCGGCGGCAGCACCGAGCTGAAGGCGGGCGACGTGTTGCTGCTGGACGTCTTCGCCCCTCCGGAGGACATGGACCGGCGCTGCGCCGAGCTGAACCTGGTGCGCCTGCCGTTCCGCGCCAGCTACTTCATCGACCAGTCGCGGGAGGTCGGCATGGCCGAGGTGACTCTGCCGCCGGACTCCACCCTGCTCGGCAAGAGCGTCCTGGAACTGGGCTTCCGTTCGCAGTACGGGCTCAACGTGGTCGGCCTGCGTCGCGACCACGAAGCGCTCACCGACGGCATGCTGGAAGAGAAGCTGCGCCTGGGCGATACCCTGCTGGTGATCGGCGCCTGGAAGGCGATCCGCCAGTTGCAGGGACGCAACCGCGATTTCCTGGTGCTCAGCCTGCCGGCGGAGATCGACGAGGTGGCGCCGGCCCTGAGCAAGGCGCCGCACGCCCTGCTCAGCCTGGCCGTGATGGTGGCGCTGATGGTCAGCGGGGTGGTGCCCAACGTGGTCGCGGCACTGGTCGGCTGCCTGTTGATGGGCCTGTTCCGTTGCATCGACATGGACGGCGCCTACCGCGCCATCCATTGGCAAAGCCTGGTCCTGATCGTCGGCATGCTGCCCTTCGCCCTGGCCCTGCAGAAGACCGGCGGTATCGACCTGGTGGTCTCGCTGCTGGTCGACGCCCTCGGCGACGCCGGCCCGCGCGTGCTGCTGGCCAGCCTGTTCCTGCTCACCGCGGCCATCGGCCTGTTCATCTCCAACACCGCTACCGCGGTGCTGATGGCGCCGATCGCCATCGCCACCGCCAAGCAGATCGGCGCCTCGCCCTACCCCTTCGCCATGGTGGTGGCGGTGGCGGCCTCGGCAGCCTTCATGACGCCGATTTCCTCGCCGGTGAACACCCTGGTGCTGGGCCCTGGCCAATACCGCTTCGGCGACTTCGTCCGGATCGGCGTGCCATTTACCCTGCTGGTGATGTTCGTCTGCGTGCTGGTGATTCCGTGGCTGTTTCCATTGTGACCGGGCCAGGAGCGCGCCGCTCGGCAGAAACACTGGCCAGCCTCCGGCGGATGTGAATAATGCCCGCCTCGCCGTCACGGAAACCGAGAACATGCCCCGCCCGACCAGCCCGCATCCCGACGCCGAGCGCAAGAGCGCCAGCCCGCTGCACCCGCGCAATCGCCACCTGGGACGCTACGACTTTCCGCGCCTGATCGCCGGCAGCCCGGAACTGGAGCGCTTCGTCATCCTCAATCCGTACGGCAGGCAGAGCATCGACTTCGCCGATCCGGCGGCGGTGAAAGCCTTCAACCGCGCGCTGCTACAACAGTTCTACGACGTACGCGAGTGGAATATACCCGATGGTTACCTGTGCCCGCCCATTCCCGGTCGCGCCGACTACCTGCACTACCTGGCCGACCTGCTCGGCGCCAGCCACGATGGCCTGATTCCACGCGGTCCCGGCCTGCGTGCGCTGGACGTCGGAACCGGAGCCAACTGCATCTACCCGCTGCTCGGCCACCACGAATACGGCTGGCGCTTCGTCGGCGCCGACATCGACCCGCAATCGCTGGCCTCGGCCGCTGCGATCCTCGCCGCCAACCCACGCTTCGCCGCTGCCATCGAGTTGCGCCGGCAGCCTGATCGCAGGCAGATATTCCAGGGCCTGATCGGCGTCGATGAGCGCTTCGACATGACCCTCTGCAACCCGCCCTTCCACGCCTCGCTGGACGAAGCCACGCGCGGCAGCCGGCGCAAGTGGAAGAACCTCGGCAAGCTCGACCCGACCCGTACCCTGCCGCTACTGAACTTTGGCGGCCAGGGCGCCGAGCTGTACTGCGAGGGCGGCGAAGCGGCCTTCCTGGCCGGCATGGCCGAGGAAAGCCGGGCGTTCGCCACGCAGGTGTTCTGGTTCACCACCCTGGTATCCAAGGCGAGCAACCTGCCGAACCTCCAGGAGCGCCTGAAGACGTTGGGCGCCAGCGATATCCGCGTGGTGGACATGGCCCAGGGACAGAAGCAGAGCCGTTTCGTCGCCTGGACCTACCTCGACAAGAAGCAGCGCCGGGCCTGGCGCAAGGAGCGCTGGACAGCAGCCCTCCTGGAACCACTGGGCGAATAGCCAGCACGCCTCTCCACCCGGATCCGCTGCCGAGCCAAGAATCGGACACCCCAAGGTGTCCGTTCGTGACGTCTTTCTTTTACGACCGGTCAGGCCAGATCAAGGCCGCGCATCCTCAGGCGTACATCCTGTTCCTGGACCTCGCCTGAACGTTCCGGTTTGCTTGCCAGGTCGAGAGCATCGAGCAGTCCCTGGCTATGGCCACTCTGCTCCCCCAGGGCCGCCTCTTCGAGGACCCGGCGGGTCACTCCCTGCTCATCGCTGGCGCTCAGCAGCACGCGCATGTCGGTCTCTTTGTTATAGAGAATCTCTTTTTCATTCTTGTAGTTCGATATCCCGCTGACATCGATTCCGGACCTGCCGAACACGGTGGATATCGTGCCCTGCCCGAAGCTCCTCGCGACACCGGGGTTCAGGGAGGTGGAGAGATAGCCGTCGTCGTGGCCAACCTTGCCCTCTTCCACGGCGTTGAAGGCATCCCCGCCACGGGTGCCACGGAAAGTCTTCACTACCTGTTCAGCCTGTCCGCTCTTCTCGAAGGCCGCGGACATACCTTGGTCGATCAGCTTTTGTCCCGCATCCAGCTCCTGCCCCTGACGCAGAGCGCGATTCAGGTCCGCGTAGTGAATGCCGGTGTAGAGACCAAGCGCCATCACTTCGGCGTCACTGTGGATGCCACCAGGCTGTCTGCCCAGGTACTTTTCCGCATCCGCCCCGAACCGCTTCACCAGGCCATCCGCCAGCGCCTTGTCGGCCGATACTCTGCTGACCTCGCTCTCTACCGCTTGGCGCAACAGTGCGACCTCGCTCATTACTTGATGCAACTGGTCGGTGATTTCGCGCCGCAGTTCCGGGCTTGCGTCGAGCACCAGTTGACTCGCGGCACCGCCGGTGGTGCCCCACTGCTGCAGCGCGATCCCGCCGATGCTCCGTTCGAGCAGGCGGCCAGCCTGGATACGGGACTCCTCGACCTGGCTGCCGGCACGAATGCCGGCCAAGGCGGTGCTCAGCGAACGCAGCGCCCCATCTCCGCTGGCCAGGCGGGAGTGCTCCCGGGCCAGTCCTTCCGGTGTCAGGGTCGCCAGCTCGCTCGCCTTGTCGAGTCCCTTCAAGGTCATGGGCAATGCCTGCTGCAGCACCATCTGCTTGAACACGACGGCCGAGGACATGACCGCAGGCTGCGCGTCCTGACTGGGCTGCGGCCCGGTGCGGGCGTGGGAGCCCAACAGTTTGCCCAGCCAGTCCATGATCGCCACGAAGGGACGCACGAGCGCCGCGCCCAGGCGAGCGAGCAGCCCCTCACCCTTCGGCGCCTCCTGGCGCTGGGCCAACTGCTGCGCTTCACTGGGGGTGGCGACCTGGCGGGCCTCAATCTGTCCCAAACGCCCACTGGCGGCCTGGTGCAATTCGACGGCGAAAGACGGACTCTGCTGAAGCGATTGAATATGCATGATGGTTGCCTTCTCCTGATGTTTCTCCGCCAGTCTAGGAACGGGAAACCCCATCGCCTATCAGGATTGGCCGCCGTTTTTTCACTGGAATCGGCAGCGGCAAAACCTAAAAAAAGAGAACCACGATTAACAGTCTCTCCGGGCTGGCACTGCTCTAATAGCCGCCTCCAGTGACTCGGAACACGCCATGAATCCACTCTACCGCGCCGCCATCCACCAGCTTTTTCTCGCTCTCGATCTCCCGACGCCCAATGACGAGGAGAGCGTACTCAGCCTGCAGGTGGGCCCGCATCTCTGCCATCTGGCAGAACATCCGACCGATCACCTGTTGATGTTCACCCGCCTGGAAGGACAAGGAGACGCTACGGCCAGCGAGCAGAACCTGTTCAGCCAGGACCCTTGCAAGCCGATCCTAGGCCGCGACCCCGAAAGCGGCGAACGGCTGCTCTGGAACCGCCAGCCCTTGCAGTTGCTGGATAGGGCCCAGATCCACCATCAACTCGAACAACTGGTCGCCGCCGCCGAAGAGCTGCGCTGAGCCCAGTCGGGCGAAAGGAGCCGATGCAGCAGGTTCTGCTTTTCTCGAAGAACCCGGGGCTGAACTCCAGTGACCATGCCGAGCCAGCCGGAGCACCTGCCCTCGAGGCAGCCGGCTGCCACTGCCCGGGGGCAGTTCCAACTGCGTCAGCCCATGCAGCGCGTGCGAACAGAGGGGAGCCGAGGGATCGGGTGGCAGGAGCGAGATGCGACTTCGCGCTATCGACGGGCGTCCGGCTCGCTCCACTGTCGCCGTCCTCGCGTCCTGCTCCTCGTACCGGCAGTCCCCATCAGTTCCAGCGGACGTTGAGCACGAAGAAGTTTGCCAGCACCCAGACCACCAGCAGCAGGTGGGTCAGTTGCAATCCCTCCTGGCGGATCCAGTAGCCGAACCAGAGCCCGCCCAGCAGCATGCCGAAGAGCAAGCCGAGGGCCGCGCTCAGGACCAGGCTGAGCCAGGGCCGGGCCGCCTCCAGGCCGGCGCCGAACAGCAGTTCGCAACAACCGGTCCGGGCCGTGACGACGGCAGCGACCTACAGCGAACCGAGGCCGGGCGCAGGCGGAATCGAGCCGTTCGAGGGGCGCCAGCCTGGCGCCTCGCGGGCTCAGACCGGCGGCGTATCGAGGAACACCGGCAACCCCTCCGCATAATCCGAATAGCTTGCCAGTTCCGGGTATTCGCTGGCGGCGACCCGCTCCGCGACCACCAGTTGGCTGAAGCGCCAGGCCACCGCGACGGTCACCCCGACCAGCTCGATGCCACCGTCGCGTGCCAGCGGCTCCTGGCGCAGCGCTGCCTCCAGCCAGTCGTAGGCCGCCAGCAACTGCCCCTCCACCCGCTCCAGCCAGGGGCCGTGGCGGCGTTCCTCGGGACGCAGGTTCAGTTCGTAGTAGATCTGCACGGATTTCTCGCAGGCCACCAGCGCCGCGCCGATCAGACTCAACGCCCGTGCACGGGCCTGCGGCCGTTGCGGCAGCAGACTGCGTTCGCGGCCGGCCAGGCACTCCAGGTAATCGAGGATCAGGCTGGAGTCCATCAGCACGGTGCCATCGTCCAGCACCAGCGTGGGCGCCTTGACCATCGGGTTGAACAGGCTGAACGCCTGGAAATTGCGGAACACCGACAGCGGCCGGTGCTCGTAGGGCAGGTCCAGCAGGCGCAGGGCGATGGCGACCCGGCGCACAAAAGGCGAATCCAGCATACCGATCAGTTGCATCGCGGCATCCTTTGTCGATGATTAAGCGCCGCTAAGAGGGCGACGCCTGGGAAAATCACTCTAGTCGTTGCACAACGCGAAAAATATCGAGATAAATTCAGCGAATCCTTTAGAAAAACTTACATGAGCGACCTCCCTCCCCTCACCGCCCTGCGCAGCTTCGAAGCGGTCGCCCGGCTCGGCAGCATCAGCCAGGCCGCCAGCGAGCTGCACGTCACCCACTCAGCGATCAGCCAGCAGATCAAGCTGCTGGAAAACCTCCTCGGCCTGGCCCTGTTCGTCCGCGAGGGGCGCGGCCTGCGCCTGAGCGAGAACGGCCGGTTCTACGCCCTGCAGGTACGCGCCTCTCTGGGCGAGATCGCCGACGCCACGCGGGTGGTGCGGGCGCGTCCACGGGAGGGTGAGCTGGTGGTCACGGTGATGCCGTCCTTCGGCCTGAACTGGCTGCTGCCGCGCCTGCCGCGCTTTCGCGAGCGCCATCCGCACTGTCGCGTGCGGCTGGTCGCCAGTCTTGACGTGCAGAACCTGCGCCAGGGCCTGGCCGACCTCGGCGTACGCATCGGCAAGGGCGACTGGGAAGGGGTCGGTCGGGAACGCCTGTTCGACGACGAGTTGCTGATGGTCGCCGCGCCCGACTTCAACGGCGGCCGCCTGCCGCGCACGCCGAGCGAGATCGTCGCCTGCCCTACACTGCGCTCCACCGAATCCTGGGCGCTCTGGTGCCAGCGCGCCGGCGTGGCGGAACCGCAGCACGGACTGCTGATCAATGACTCGAACCTGCTGCTGGAAGCCGTGCGCCTGGGCCAGGGCATCGCCCTGGAGCGTCGCAGCCTGGTCGCCGGCGCCCTCGCCGAGGGCCGCCTGGTGCAACTGGGCGACATCCGCGTGCCCTACCCCTATCCCTACTGGCTGGTCTGGCCGCAGCGCGAGCCGCCGAGCGACCGCCACCAGGCCTTCGCCGACTGGCTGCGCGAGGAGGCCCGGCGCTACCAGGCCGAGCAACCGCCGCTCAGCGAATGAAGTTGCGGCTGATCTCGCGGAAGCGGTCGCTGCCGGCGCGTCCCATCCATTCGAAGGCGACCATCTCCCGCGACACGATCATCGCCCCGGCCTGGCGCATCCGCTCCACGGCCAGCGCCTTGTCGCTCGGCCGCCGCGAGCCGATCGCCTCCTCCACGACGAACACTTCGCGACCACGGCCAAGCAGGTCGAGCACGGTCTGCAGCACGCAGACGTGCGCCTCGCTGCCGCAAACCACGAACTGCCGGCGGTCGCCGCCGGGCGCGCGCAGCAGGGCGCCGTCGGCGGCGGCCGAGAAGTCCAGCTTCTCGAGGATCTGCGTGGGCTCCAGCTCATCGCGCAGGGCCGCCACCGTCGGCCCCAGGCCCTTGCTGTACTGCTCGCTGGCCAGCACCGGCACGTCCAGTGCGCGGGCCACGCGCAACAACCACTGGCTGTACTCGACCAGCGCCGGACCGTCGTCGATGGCCGGCAGCAGGCGTTCCTGGATATCGACCACCAGCAGGGTCGAGGTTGCGGCGCGGATCAGCATGGCGTCCTCCTTCGGTTCGACGTCTCGGTTCGTCTGGCTTAGGCTTGCACGGCACGGGCGCCATGGACAGCGCGTCCTCCCACAACCCTAGCAGGAGCCTGCGATGAATATCAGCCTGCATTTCGAATCGCGCCTGCAGGCCAGCCCCGAACAGCTCTGGCGGTGGATCACCTCGGTGGACGGGATACTCCGCGAGATACGCCCGTTGCTGAGCATGAGCGTACCGCCCGGTATCCGCAGCCTCGAAGACCTGGAGGTAGTGCCCCGGCGCCCGCTGTTCCGCAGCCACATGCGCCTGTTCGGCTTGCTGCCGCTGGGCACTTCGCAACTGACCCTGCTGGAGCTGACGCCCGGCCACGGCTTCATCGAACAGTCGCCGATGACCGGCATGCGCCTCTGGCGCCACGAGCGACGCATCCTGCCGACACCGGGCGAGGCCGGGGAATGCCTGCTGGTCGACCAGTTGACCGTGCGCCCGCTATTCGCCGCCGGACTGGTACGCTGGTTCCTCACCCGCATCTTCCGCCATCGCCACCGGGTGCTCTGCCGGCAGTTCCGCACGGACCGCCGGTGACCCTCGGCTACGCTGAGGAGTGCGCCCGCCCGCATCCGTCATACCCTTCTGGAGAGCAGCACAAGGACCGCTCATGAATCGCATCAAGCACCTGCTCAAGGACCTCGCCATCCTGATCCGCGCCAACCTCTGGCTGATCCCGGTGATCGCCGCCCTGGTCGCCGCGGTGTTCTATTTCGTCGCCCCGCCGCCGCCGATGAGCGCGACCATGGCCACCGGCGCCGAGGGCGGCGGCTACGCCGTGTTCGCCGGCAAGCTCCGGGAAAAGCTCAAGGAGCAGGGCTTCGAACTGAAGCTGGTGCCCAGCGCCGGCTCGCGCGACAACCTGGAGCGCCTGCTCGGCACCGGCGAGGTCGACATCGCCCTGGTCCAGAGCGGCCAGGAGCGCCAGCTCGAAGCCGGGCAGGCGCGCCAGTTGCAGACCCTCGGCGCGGTCTACCAGGAGCCGCTCTGGCTGTTCCACCGCAGCAACGTGCACATCGACCAGCTCAGCGACCTGCTGCACCTGCGCCTGGCCATCGGCAGCGACGGCAGCGGCACCCGCGCCGCCACCGAGGCGATCCTGCAGGCCAACGACATCGCCCCGGGACACTATCCGATCACCTGGGAAGCCCGCGGCGGCAACGCGGTGGTCGACGACCTGCTGGCCGGCAAGCTGGACGCGGCGTTCATCGTCGGCCCGGCGGAGAACCCGGCGATCCAGAAATTGGCCGACAACGACCAGCTTCGCCTGGTCAACTTCCGCCGCAGCGCCGCCTACGAGGCGCGCCTGCCGTTCCTCAAGCGGGTCGAGGTCGGCGAGGGCCTGCTCAACCTGCCGCGCAACGTGCCGGAACGAAACATCAGCACCCTGTCGCCGGTGGCCACCCTGGTGATCAACGAACGCTTCCACCCGGCGCTGATCCCGCTGGTGCTGGAAGCCGCGCGCGAGGTGATGAAGGACGGCAGCCTGCTCGACAAGCCCGGCGCCTTCCCCAGCGCCGAGCCGCGCACCCTGCGCCTGCACGAGGACGCCGAGCGCTACTACAAGAGCGGCCTGCCGCTGCTGCAGCGCTACCTGCCGTTCCGCATCGCCTCCCTGGCGGACCGCTACATCATCCTGCTGATCCCGTTCATCGCCATCCTCATCCCGCTGATGAAGTCCATCGGCCCGCTGTATCGCTGGCGCATCCGCGCGCGCATCTACCGCTGGTACCGCTACATCCGCGACATCGACCGCAAGCTCGACAGCGGTACCGACGCCGAGCAACTGAGAAGCGAGATCGAGCGGCTGGAGAAACTGGAGAGCGAGCTGAACACCGTGGAGGTGCCGCTCTCCTACTACCACGAGCTGTACGAGCTGCACCTGCACCTGAACTTCGTGATCAAGCGCCTGCACGGTCTGCAGGAACGCCAGGCGACGCAGGCAGAAGCCGGCAACCTCGGGTAAACTGGCCGATCCGCGGGCGCGCCAGCGGCGTGTCCCGCAGCGTCGCGGAAACCTGCGCGGCGCCGCCGATTACCTGAAAGGTCGAACCTGACATGCCGATCCATCACGCCATCGTCCACCTGATCGAGAAGAAGCCCGACGGCACCCCGGCCGTGCTCCACGCGCGCGACGCCGAGCTGGGCGACTCCCAGGCCATCGAGAACCTGCTGGCCGACCTCAACGAAAGCTACAACGCCAAGAACAAGGCCTGGGGCTTCTTCCAGGGCGAGTCCGGGGCCTACCCGTTCAGCGGCTGGCTCGGTGAGTACCTGGAGGGCGATCGCGACTTCGTCGGCTTCAGCCGCGAAGCGGTCGAGCACCTGCAGAAGCTGATGGAGGAGTCCAATCTCTCCACCGGCGGCCACATCCTGTTCGCCCACTACCAGCAAGGCATGACCGACTACCTGGCGATCGCCCTGCTGCACCACAGCGAAGGCGTGGCGGTGAACGAGTCGCTGGAGGTCACCCCGTCGCGCCACCTGGACCTCGGCCAGTTGCACCTGGCCGCGCGGATCAATATCTCCGAATGGCGCAACAACAAGCAGTCGAAGCAGTACATCTCGTTCATCAAGGGCAAGGGCGGGAAGAAGGTCTCCGACTATTTCCGCGACTTCATCGGCTGCCAGGAAGGGGTGGATTCGCCGAGCGAGACGCGCACCCTGCTGAAAGCCTTCAGCGATTTCGTGGAAAGCGAGGACATGGCCGAGGAACAGGCCCGCGAGAAGACCGAGACGCTGGTCGACTACGCCACCTCCCAGGCGCGCATCGGCGAGCCGATGACCCTCGACGCGCTTTCGGAACTGATGGACGACCAGCAACCGCGGGCGTTCTACGACTACATCCGTAACAAGGACTACGGCCTGTCGCCGGAAATCCCGGCGGACAAGCGCACCCTCAACCAGTTCCGCCGCTTCACCGGCCGCGCCGAAGGCCTGTCGATCAGCTTCGAGGCGCACCTGCTGGGCTCCAAGGTGGAATACGACGAAGAGCGCGACATGCTTATCATCCGCCAGTTGCCGACCCAGTTGAAGGACCAGCTCAAGCGGCGCAAGGACTGACCCGCGCCGCCCCGGAGCGCCGCCGGCGCTCCCTTTCCCTCCTCAGCCGCAGGCCCAGTCGAAGCGCATGTCGCGGAAATCGAGCTGGGCGTTGCCGCCGCCGAAGTTGTAGCCGCCCAGGTATTCCTCGAACTCTACGTAGAAGGGACTCATCTCCGGTACGCCCTGCACCGGACGCATGGTGCCGCCGATATGGTTCGGCAGGTGCCCTTCCACCCAGGGATGCTCGCGGTAGTTGTCGCGCTCGATCTTGCCGTCCAGCCAGTAGTGCGGCAGCTGGTAGCCGCCGTCGCCGTATTCGCTGGGCACCACCCCGGCGTTGGGGTCTTGCGCCCGCGCCGTCCAGCGCAGGGGGTAGCGCTGCTGGTGGCCGGCCGCCGGGCGGCCACCGAGGGCGCGCAGCAGGTAGTAGTCGTCCTCCGCCCAGTCCGGCACGAAGCTGGCCGCCGAACCAGCCTCCAGCCACTGCGGCGGCTCGGTCTGCGCCAACAGCGGGTTGCCCGCCGGCAGCGCCGGCGGCTGGCAGGGCGCGCCGCTGAATTCAGCGGCGTCGAGCAGGATCAACGCATAGGCGCCGCCGAGGATGTCCTCCATCCGATGCAGACGCGGATGGCTATTGCGCCCGGCCTCCCAGAACGGCCGCAGTTCCGCTTCGGCCGGCGGTTGCGCGGGCGGATCGATGAGCATCTCGCGAATGCCGTCGACGCTGGTCGGTCCACCGTCGTTCTGGTCCGGGGCGAGGGAGAAGAAGCTCAGCGCGACGATCTCCGGGCCATGCACCCGGTAGTCCTCCGGCAGCAGCAGGGTGAAGCCGTGCATCAGCGGATAGCCGGTGTCCGGATCCAGCGGCCACTGCTCCGGACGGATGCCCGGCGGCAGGCCGAAGCACCAGCCGTGGTTGGCTTCGCCGGCGTGCGCGGCGTCGTTGACGATTTCGATGTCGTAGGCGTTCATGGCCACTCCCTGGTCGGTTTTTCCTGTTCCCGGCCACGCCGGCCGGGTGTCGCAGTGTAAAACGGAGTCCCCCGCAGGCGAAGGACTTTCAGCCCAGGCCCACGCCGAGCGCGGTGCCCAACCCATAGGTGAAGGCCGCGGCAAGGGTACCGACCAGCACCTGGCGCAACGCCGAGAACGCCAGCGGCCGCCCGGTGAAACGGGCGGTGACCGCGCCGCTGAACAGCAGCGCAAGCAGGCTGGACAGCAGGCTTGCGACCAGCGCCGCGGCACCGTCGAGGAACAGGAACGGCGCCACCGGCACCAGAGCGCCAAGGGAAAACAGCAGGAACGACGTGCCCGCCGCGTTCCACGGGTTGCCGCCCAACTCCGTCGGATCGATGCCGAGGGCCTCGCGGGACAAGGTGTCCAGCGCGCCACGACCGTCGTTCATCAGTTGCAGGGCCACGCGCCGGGCGGACACCTCGCTCAGCCCCTTGGCGGTGAAGATATCGATCAGTTCCTGGGTCTCGGTGTTCGGGCAGAGCCTGAGCAGGCGTTCTTCCTCGGCGATGCGCTTGCTCGCCATCTCGCGGGCGTTGGTCACCGACAGCCACTCGCCGAGGGCCATCGAACAGGCCCCGGACACCAGTCCGGCCATCCCGGTGAGGACGATGGACGAATGCGCCATGCTCGCACCCGCCACGCCCATCACCAGGCACAGGTTCGACACCAGGCCATCGTTGGCACCGAGCACCGCGGCGCGCAGCTTGGTGCCGGCGTCGCGGTCCGGCCTCGCCTCGGGCAACGCGCACTGCGGCGGATCGGCGTCCGGCCGCAGCGGCGGGGTCTCCGCCGGCATGCCTCAACGCGCCTCGATGCGAAAGCCCAGGCGCGGGAAATGCACATGCACGGTACCCGCCCGCGGGTCTTCGCGGCGCAGGATGAGTTCCTCGCTGCCGGCGAAGAGCAGTTCGCCCTGTACCGCGTCGACACCGTAGTCGGTGGCGGCGATGGCGACCGCCTGGCCGGGCAGGAAACCGTTGGGGTCGCTGAAGGATTCGTCCGGCAATGCCGCGGGCTGGCTGCCGCGAGCCACCTCCAGGGCTTCCTCCACACTCATCTCGGCTGGCGCGCCATGGCCGAAGCCGAGCACCCGTCCCAACCAGGCCTGCACCTGCGGGTAATCGTCGACCAGCGGCGCGGTGACCGGCGTGCCCTTGAGGAACCACAGGCAGTGCGCCACGGCGAAGTCGGCGACGGACGCTTCGCCGAACAGGAAATCGCCGTCCTCGCGCGACAACTGGCGCTCCAGTCGCGCCATGAATGCCGGCCACTGGTGGCGCGCCTGTTCCAGCGGCAGGCGGCCGGCGCTGCCGCCGCTGAATAGCTGGCTGCGATCGGCCATGAAGGCCTTGAGGAATTCCGGCGGCAGCTTGCCGAAACGCACGGCGATGGACTCCGGGGCGAACGCCAGGCTTACCGAGTGCTGGAACAGCACCGCGTCGGCCCACTGGGCGAAGCTCGCGGCGACCATCTCCTGGCCTTCGGGAAACAGCGCCGGAACCGCCTTTTCCTGCTCCAGGCGACGGGCGATCAACGCGGTATCGCAATACACATCGGCGCCGACCTGCAACACCGGGGTCTTCCGATAGCCGCCGGTCAGCGCCACCAGGTCCGGCTTGGGCATCACCGGCGGAATCATCACCGAACGCCAGGACAGTTGCTTGAAACCGAGCAGCAGGCGCGCCTTCTCGGCGAAGGGCGAAGTGGGATAGTGATGCAGGATCAGCTCTGACATGGGCGCCTCCGGGCGGATGTGAGGCACCAGCTTAGCGCGGCTGGGAAAACACGCCTATGACAATCCGGGACATGAAGGGCGCCCCATCGCCTGGCCCGATGGGCCTGGCGATGGGCGCGCTCAATCCAGCCGGCACCCCTGGCGGGTGATGGTCATCCGCCGGTACGCCGCACGCGGCGCCTCGCGCGCCTCCAGGGCGGCGAGGAACTCCCGGGGTCGGTCCAGCGGCAGGCCGGTGAGGAAGGCGCTATCCAGCTCCCACCAGCGTGAGGCGAGCAGGCCCTCGATGATCTCCGGCGGATGCCGGTAGCGGATCACCTGCGCCGGAGTCCCGGCGACGATGGCATAGGGCGGCACGTCGCGAGTGACCACGGCGCGCGTGGCGATGATCGCCCCAGTCCCGACCTTGACACCTTCCATCACCATCGCGCTGTGCCCGATCCAGACGTCGTGGCCGATTTCCGCGTAGCTCAGCGCCGGCTCGTAGCGCAGCGCGGTGCCGGTGTGCTGGAAGGGGTGGCTGCTCACCCAGTCGCTGGGATGGGTGTGCTTTTCCTGGCCGATGAAGCAGTCCGAGCCGATCGAGCAGAAACGCCCGATGGACGCCACCAGGGACAGGTCGGTGCCGCTGCGCACATAGCTGTAGGCGCCGATCTCCAGCCTCGGCGGGACGATGCGCAGGTGGCCGAGTTCGACCCGCTCCTCGAGCACCAGCGTGGTGCGCTTGCCGACACTGGCCGGGCCGCCGGCCAGCTTGCAGCCGCGGCGGCGGATCCAGCGTTTCCACCAATGATTCTTCAGGTAACCCACGAATACCCCATGACCGCAGATGAACGTCCTAGATTGCCGGCTCGCCGACCTCGCGCAACACCGGTACGCCGACCAACAGGCGCTCCTTGGCGCGCTTGCTCAGGGCCTTGATCGCCCGCTCGCGGCGCAGGGCGTCGCCCTTGCTGGCGCAGGCCTCGACGTAGACCAGCGCGCGGGCGGGGCTGGAATGGAAGAACCGCGCGCCCTTGCCGCTGCAATGAGTGTCGAAGCGGCGCAGCGGATCGTCGCTGATGCCGCAGTACAACGCGCCGTTTTCCGCCCTCACCAGGTAGACCGACCAACACTTCCCGATCGCCGCCGTGGCGGCCGTCGCCTCACTCACTCCAGACCCGCTCCCGCATCCGCTCGCAATACGCCACCAGGCGCGGATAGCCTCGCGCCACATGGCTGAGTGGGGTATCCAGGGTCGCCTCGATGAGGTTGGCGAGGATACCGTAAGCGGCGGCATCGGCGCTGCACGGATGTTCGCCGCCGTAGTACGGGACCTGGCCAAGCAGGCCGTCGAGGGCATCGAGGTCGTCGCGGGCGAAGGCCAGCAGTTCGTCCCTGCCGTGGACCCCGAGTCCCTGCGCCCTGAGGGTAGCGCGGACCTTGCGGCGCATGGCCCAGGCCACCGCGTCGCGCACGCCGAATGGCAGCGAGCCGAAGAACACCGGCTTGAGCACGCGCCAGCTGTCCTCGTCGAACCAGCGGAAATACAGCATCAGGTAGTACAGGTGTTCGTCGCACAGGCGCGTGATCGCCCGTGCCCAGCCCTTGCCCCGGGCATCCAGGCCGGCGTCGAGAGTGACCCCGTAGCGCTCGCCGAGGGTACGGATGACGATCTCGCTGTCACCGATCGCCTCGCCCTCGATACGCACGTAGGGCAGCTTGCCCTTGGGCGCCTTGCGCGGGTCGCTGACGACCTTCACCTGATACTCCAGGCCGGCCAGGCGCAACCAGGTTTCCAGTTTCAGGCAGTAGGGACTGGCATTGGGTACGTTGAATGCGGCGGGAAACTGGAAGAGCGTGATCATCGCGGCGTCCTGCGGGTTGTCCGCGGCGAGCTTAGGAGATTATCCGCGCTTCGGCCACCGACAGCCTCAGCCGGCCGCCGGATGGGCAGCCTGGTAGGCGGCCAGGCCCTTGCGCGCCTGCCCGCGGATCGCCCGCTGCACCGGCGGCGCCCAGCCCAGCAGCAGGCCCTTGGCGCCAAGCGCCTGGCGGCTCCAGCGCCACAGGTCGAACTGGTCGCGATGCTCGACGATCAAACCGCCGGCGAAGCGGAAACGGGCCTCGATGCGATTCTCCACCCTGCGCCCGGTCTGGGTGAACAGGTAGTGGGCCACCCATTGCGCACGCCCCTCGTTCTCGTCGGCGCGGACGTTCGCGTAGTCCAGGCGGAAGTCCCGCGCCCGGCTGGTCAGCAGGCGCCACATGTCGCCCACCTCGCGCCCGCGCAGTTCGCCGAAGGCCGGGTCGTGGAAGGTCGCCTGGGGAGCGTAGCAGGCCGCCATGGCCTCGCCGTCGAGGCGCTGGAAGGCCTGGTAGAAGCGCTCGATCAGTTCGGCGTTGGGGTGGGCCATGCGGGGTTCCTTGCGATGATAGGGACTTGCCAGGCGTCCCCAGGCGGGAACGCCGTCGTGCCGGGTCGTTTCAGCCGAACCACTCGCGGGCGCTGCGCCAGAGGCAGATACCGACGAAATAGGCCGAGGCGGCGAACCACAGGCCGAGCAGGATCGGCAGGTCGGCCGGCTGCTGAACGATCAGCAGACCGCTGCTGATCAGCCAGACGAAAGTCACGGCGATGTTCAGCGGCATGAACTGGCGCACGCGGAACGGGTGGAGGAACTTCATCCGGGTCAGGGTCAGGGCAGCCAGCACCAGCACCGTGGCGAGGTTGACCCAGGGGTGCAGGTCGAGCACGTAGAAGTACACCGCCACCACGTTCCAGGCGGCCGGGAAGCCGACGAAGTAGTTATCGGTGCTCTTCATGTTGACGTTGCAGAAGCAGAACAGCGATGAAACCAGGATCACGCCCACCGCCAGCAGCTCGAAATGCTCCGGCAGGGGGATGTAGCGGTAGATGAAGATGGCCGGGATGAACACGTAGGTCAGGTAGTCGATCACCAGGTCGAGCACCGAGCCGTCGAAATGCGGCAGCATTTCCTTGACTTCGTACTTGCGCGCCAGGGTGCCGTCGAGGCCGTCCACCAGCAGGGCCAGGCCGAGCCAGAGCAGGCAGGCCTGGGGTTTGTTGTCGACCAGCGCGAGCAGGGCCAGCAAGGCCAGGATCACGCCACTGGCGGTGACGGCGTGGACGCCCCAGGCCTTGGCTTTGTTGATGGGAGTCATCGATAGGTTCACGGGCATTTCTCTTGTTCGGTGTTCGGCATGACGCGTCGCTCTATAGTGCACCGGCACCGGTGCGTCTGTCTGTTATCGGATTGTCGGTGCTGGCGAGAGTTCAGCCAGCCCCGCCGGTCAGCGAATCGGCGGCGCATAGTGCAGGCCGCCGAGATTCCATTGCGCGTTGAGGCCGCGCGGCATCTTCAGCGGGCTGCCGTCGCCGACGTTGCGGGCGAAGATCTCGCCATAGTTGCCGACCTGGCGCACCATCTGCACCACCCAGTCGCGCGGCAGTTGCAAGTCCTTGCCGGCGTCGCCCTCGCTGCCGAGCAGGCGGGCGACGTCCGGGTTGCGGCTGTCCCTGGCCTGGCGCTCGACGTTGCTCGAGGTGACCCCCAGCTCCTCCGCGTTGAGCAGGCCGTACAGGGTCCAGCGAACGATGTTGAACCAGGCTTCGTCGCCCTGCCGCACGGCCGGGCCGAGCGGCTCCTTGGAGATCACTTCCGGCAGCACCACGTACTGCTCCGGCTTGGCCAGCTTCAGGCGCTGGGCGTAGAGCTGCGACTGGTCGGAGCTGAGCACGTCGCACTGCCCCGCCTCCAGGGCACGGGCGCTCTTCTCGTAGCTGTCGTCGAGCACCGCCTTGTAACGGATGCCGTGGGCCCGGAAGTAGTCCGCCACGTTCAGCTCGTTGGTGGTGCCGGACTGGATGCACACCGTCGCGTCCTTCAGTTCGCGGGCGCTGGACACGCCGAGCTTGCGATTGACCAGGAAGCCCTGGCCGTCGAAATAGGTGACGCCGGTGAAGTGGATGCCCAGCGCGGTATCCCGCGAGCTGGTCCATGAGGTGTTGCGCGACAGCAGGTCGACCGTGCCGGACTGCAACGCCGAAAACCGCTCGGTGGCGGACAGCGGGGTGAAGCGCACCTTCTCGGCATCGCCGAACAGCGCGGCGGCCAGCGCCCGGCAGATGTCGACGTCGAGCCCCTTGAAACGGCCCTTGGCGTCGGCGTAGGAGAACCCCGGCAGGCCGTCGCTGACGCCGCACTGCACGTAGCCCTTGCGCTTCACCGCATCCAGCGTCGCACCGGCCTCGGCCGTGGCGCTGGCGCCGAGGCAGACAGCGGCCAGCAGCAGCCAGGTACCTTTCATTATTGTCATCTGTTCGCCACTCCCTTCGCCGCCCCTGGGTGAACCGCCGGCCCCGCGCCGGTCGCTTCCCGGGCCGGTCGCCGCACTGTAACCGCAAGCGCCGCGGCACCGGCAGAGGTAGCCGGCGGCGCGACGGCGGCGGGCGACGAACGGCGTACCCGGCGCACTTCCCTTAGCAAAGCGCATCCGCGGGAAATTGGCGAATGCATGATCTGCGACAATCTGGCCGACTTGCGAGCGGGAAAGCGCCTGTTGTCGAATGGTCCTCCCATTCCGAACGCATATGCCCCCTGCCTGGAGCCGTCATGAGCGAACCCCTGATCCTCGATGCCCCGAATGCCGACGCCTGTATCATCTGGCTGCACGGCCTGGGCGCCGACCGTACCGACTTCAAACCGGTGGCCGAAGCCCTGCAGATGGTCCTGCCGAGCACCCGCTTCATCCTCCCCCAGGCGCCGAGCCAGGCGGTGACGGTCAATGGCGGCTGGGTCATGCCGAGCTGGTACGACATCCTTGCCTTCAGTCCGGCGCGGGCCATCGACGAAGACCAGTTGAACGCCTCCGCCGACCAGGTCATCGCTCTCATCGATGAACAGCGCGCCAAGGGCATCGCCGCCGAGCGGATCATCCTCGCCGGTTTCTCGCAGGGCGGCGCGGTGGTCCTGCATACCGCCTTCCGCCGCTACGCCCAGCCGCTCGGCGGGGTGCTGGCGCTATCCACCTACGCGCCGACCTTCGACGACCTGGCGCTGGACGAGCGCCACAAGCGGATTCCGGTCCTGCACCTGCACGGCAGCCAGGACGACGTGGTCGACCCGGCGCTTGGCCGCGCGGCCCATGACGCCTTGCAGGCGCAGGGCGTGGAGGTGGGCTGGCACGACTACCCGATGGGCCACGAGGTGTCCCTGGAGGAAATCCACGACATCGGCGCCTGGCTGCGCAAGCGCCTCTGACGCCCGGAGCTTCTCTCAGACGGCGTGCAGCCGGTAGTTCAGCGCGTAGCCGCCGAGCAGCTCTTCCAGCGCCGCCTGGCGTCTTTCGTCAAGCGCGGGAACGTGCAGGTGGGCGAGCTGGCCGTGGCGCTCGTCGGCGACCACCTCCACGCGGATATCCTCGGCGATCCTCCGGCTTTCCTCCTCCAGCACCCGGCGGATCGCGTCCAGGCGCAGCGCCGGCTTGAAGGTCTTGCCCACCGCGGTGACCGGCATGCTCTCGATCAGCCAGATATCCTTGGGCACCGCCGCGCGCTCCGGTACGTGGCGGCTGGCGTGCTCCAGCAGCTCTTCCTCGCTGGCGCTGGCGCCGGGCTTGAGCTGGATATACGCCACCGGCAGCTCGCCGGCCTTGGCGTCCGGCTTGCCCACCGCCGCCGCCAGGGCCACGGCCGGATGCCGGTGCAGCGCTTCTTCGATCATCTGTGGGTCGATGTTGTGGCCACCGCGAATGATCAGGTCCTTGCTGCGCCCGGTGAGCCAGATGTAGCCGTCCTCGTCGATACGACCGAGGTCGCCGGTATTGAACCAGCCATCGCCGATCCAGATATCGCGGTTCCGGTCCTGTTGCAGGTAGCCCTTGAACACCGTCGGGCCCTTCAGGCAGAGGTTGCCCACCTCGTTCGGCGCGGCATCGCGCAGGTAATTGCCCTCGCCGTCGAGCACCGCGACCTTCACCTGGCAGTACGGCAGGCGCAGGCCGATCGAACCCGGCCGGCGCTCGCCGCCACGCGGGTTGCAACTGGTGCCGCAGGTACCTTCGGTGAGGCCGTAGCCCTCGATCACCTTGAGCCCGGTACGCGCCTCGAACTGGCGGATCAGCTCCACCGGCATCGGCGCCGCGCCGCACAGGGCGAAACGCAGGCTGGACAGGTCGCGGCCATCGCTGGGGACCTGCAGCAACGCCGCGTAGATGGTCGGCACTCCACTGAAGCTGGTGACCCGGTAGCGTTCCACCAGCTTCCAGAAGTCCTGGATCAGGGTCGGATTGCGGTAGCCCTGGGGCCCGGCCAGGAGCACCTGGGCGCCGCGATGGAAGGGCGCCAGGCCGGTAACCATCACGCCGTTGACGTGGAACAGCGGCAGGCCGCAGAGCAGCACGTCGTCCACCCCGTAGTCGGCGTTCAGGCCCATGATCTCGGCCATCGCCACCTCGTTGAAGTGGCTGTGCGGCGCCAGCTTCGGCGTGCCGGTGGTGCCGCCGGTGTGGAAATAGGAAGCGACGTCGTCCGGATGGATCGCCCGTCCGCTCTCCAGGCGGTCTGCCGGGCAGTCGGCGATCAGCGTATCGAAGTCCAGCACGCCCTCCGGCAGCGGCCCGCGCTGGGCCTTGAGCGCCTCGCGCTGCGGCGCCGGTAACAGGTTGGCCGGATCGACCACGACGATCGCGTACAGATCCGGCAACTGCGCGCGCAGGCCGGCGACCTTCTGCCACAGGTCGGTGCCGGGGAACGGCGCCAGGGTCACCAGCACCCGGGTGTTGGAGGCGCGGATCAGCTCGGCGATGTGCTCCGGCTCCAGCAGCGGGTTGATCGCATTGACGATCCCGGCAGCCTCGCCGCCCCAGATCACGTAGTGGGTCTGCGGCAGGTTGGGCAGCAGGAAGGACACCGCCTGGTGGCTTTCCAGGCCCAGCCGGTGCAAGGCGTTCGCGGTCTGGGTGACGCGGGCGAACAGCTCGGCATAGCTGATCCGCAACGGTTCTTCGGCGGCGCTGCCATGCAGCAGGCAGCTCAGGGCGATACGCTGGCCGTGGCGCTGGGCCGAGCGTTGCAACAGTTCGTAGGTGCTGGACGGCAGGTCGCGCTGTTCCAGCGGCACGCGTTCCAGGGCTTCGATATCGCTCAGCCCGACGATCGATGGGGACGGATTCATGGTTTTCTTGTTCTTCCGTTGGTGAGTGGGCGGACACTCGCCGGATCGCTCCGGCACCGTCCCGAAGATGCCACCCCCGTCGTCGCCCTACCGTTGTCTTTTTGTAGCGCGCCGCCGGTCGCGCGCACGAGTCCTCCCGAAGGCTGCCCCGGGCGCTTCGCGCAGCCCCCTCCAGGCCCCGTCCGGCCAGGGCTGGAGGGCGCCGGCCAAGCATGGATTTCTCCCCGCTGGCAACATGCTTTACACTGGCGCCCGTTCATTCCTTAACCACTACGAGATCGCCGTGCTCAAAGCACTCAAGAAAATCTTCGGCAAGGCCGACGGAACCCAGCCGCAGAGCGGTTCCTCCCCGGTCCCGCAAGGCCCTGCCGGCGCTACCGCGAAAGGTACCGCCCCCACCGGCGAAAAGCCGACCGAGAAACGCCCACGCAAACCGCGCCCCCCGCGCGCCGACAACGAGTCCGGCGCCCCGCGCGCCGCTGAAAAGGCCGAGAAAGGCGAAAAGCCCGCCAAACCCGCCGCCAAAGAAGGCCGGGACGCCAAGCCGCGCAGCGACAAGCCGCGCCGCGAACGCAAACCGAAGCCGGTGGACAACTGGAAGCTGGAAGACTTCGTGGTCGAACCGCAGGAAGGCAAGACCCGCTTCCACGACTTCAACCTCGCCCCGAGCCTGATGCACGCCATCCATGACCTCGGCTTCCCCTACTGCACCCCGATCCAGGCGCAGGTACTGGGCTTCACCCTGCGCGGCCAGGACGCTATCGGCCGCGCCCAGACCGGCACCGGCAAGACCGCCGCGTTCCTCATCTCGATCATCACCCAGTTGCTGCAGACCCCGCCGCCGAAAGAGCGCTACATGGGCGAGCCGCGCGCGCTGATCATCGCCCCGACCCGCGAACTGGTGGTACAGATCGCCAAGGACGCCGCGGCGCTGACCAAGTACACCGGGCTGAACGTGATGACCTTCGTCGGCGGCATGGACTTCGACAAGCAACTCAAGCAGCTGGAAGCGCGCTTCTGCGACATCCTGGTAGCCACCCCAGGCCGTCTGCTGGACTTCAACCAGCGCGGCGAGGTGCACCTGGACATGGTCGAGGTGATGGTCCTCGACGAAGCCGACCGCATGCTCGACATGGGCTTCATCCCGCAGGTCCGGCAGATCATCCGGCAGACCCCGCACAAGGGCGAACGCCAGACCCTGCTGTTCTCGGCGACCTTCACCGACGACGTGATGAACCTCGCCAAGCAGTGGACCGTCGATCCGGCGATCGTCGAGATCGAGCCGGAGAACGTCGCCAGCGACACCGTCGAGCAGCATGTCTACGCCGTGGCCGGCAGCGACAAGTACAAGCTGCTGTACAACCTGGTGGCACAGAACAACTGGGAACGGGTGATGGTCTTCGCCAACCGCAAGGACGAAGTCCGCCGCATCGAGGAACGCCTGACCAAGGACGGCATCAGCGCCGCCCAGATGTCCGGCGACGTGCCGCAGCACAAGCGCATCCGCACCCTGGAAGGCTTCCGCGAAGGCAAGATCCGCGTCCTGGTGGCAACCGACGTGGCCGGCCGCGGCATCCACATCGACGGCATCAGCCATGTGATCAACTTCACCCTGCCGGAAGACCCGGACGACTACGTGCACCGTATCGGTCGTACCGGCCGCGCCGGCGCCTCGGGCACCTCGATCAGCTTCGCCGGCGAGGACGATGCCTTCGCCCTGCCGCCGATCGAAGAACTGCTGGGCCGCAAGATCACCTGCGAGATGCCGCCGGCCGAACTGCTCAAGCCGGTACCGCGCAAGCACTGAACGCAGGCGTGGAGAAAAAAAGGCGAAGCCATCCGGCTTCGCCTTTTTCGTTTCTGCGACACGCAGGTGCCGCCGTCGGTCATCGAGGCGGGTCGGCGCTTGCCCGACAATACCTTAAAGTCCAGAATGGACAAATTGTTTACATCCATTCCGGAGATCGCATGAGCGCCGCCACTCCCCTGATCGTCCAGCAGGCCGAAGCCGAGCAACTACTCGCCCGTATCGACGTCCTCCAGGCCATGCGCCAGCTGTTCCTCGACCTGGCCGCCGGCCAGGCGCTCCAGCCGGCCCAGCAACTGGTGGAGTTCCCCGCCGGTCGCGGCGACTTCATCAACTACCTCGGCGTGCTCGCCCAGGAACAGGTCTACGGGGTCAAGACTTCGCCCTACATCGTCCGCGAACAGGGCCCGTTGGTCACCGCCTGGACCCTGCTGATGTCGATGCAGACCGGCCAGCCCTTGCTGCTCTGCGATGCCGCCCGGCTGACCACCGCGCGCACCGCCGCCACCACCGCGGTGGCGGTGGATGCCCTGGCTCCGACCGAGGCCGGCCGCCTGGCGCTGATCGGCAGCGGACCGGTGGCCCATGCCCACCTGCAATACGTGAAGGGCCTGCGTGACTGGCAGGGCGTGCGAGTCCATTCGCCGAGCCTGGACGAGCGCCGCCTGCAAAGCCTGCGCGCCATCGACGCGCGCGCCGAAGCCGCCGGCAGCCTGGAGGAAGCGCTGGACGAAGCCGATGTGATCCTGCTCTGCACCTCCTCGGCCCGAGCAGTGATCGACCCGCGCCAACTCAAGCGCCCGGCGTTGGTCACCTCGATCAGCACCAACGCGCCCCGCGCCCATGAGGTACCGGCGGAAAGCCTGGCGGCCATGGACGTCTATTGCGACTACCGGCACACCACCCCAGGCTCCGCCGGCGAGATGCTGATCGCCGCCGAACAGCATGGCTGGAGCCCCGAGGCGATCCGCGGCGACCTCGCCGAACTGCTCAGCGGCCAGGCGCCACGTCCGGAATACCGGCGCCCGGCGTTCTTCCGCTCGATCGGCCTGGGCCTGGAAGACGTAGCCCTGGCCAACGCCCTCTACCGCCTGCGCCAGGCAGGCTGATCGCGCGATGCAGGAGAGCAGCATGATCGAAGCGGATTACCTCGTCATCGGTGCCGGCATCGCCGGCGCATCCACCGGCTACTGGCTGTCGGCCCACGGCCGGGTCGTGGTGCTGGAGCGCGAGGCGCAGCCCGGCTACCACTCCACCGGCCGCTCCGCCGCGCACTACACGGTGGCCTACGGCACACCCCAGGTGCGCGCGCTCACCGCCGCCAGCCGGGCCTTCTTCGACAACCCGCCGGCCGGCTTCTGCGAGCATCCGCTGCTCAGCCCGCGTCCGGAAATGGTGGTCGACTTCAGCGACGATCCGGAAGAACTCCGCCGTCAATACGAAAGCGGCAAGGCGCTGGTGCCGCAGATGCGCCTGCTGGACGCGGAACAGGCCTGCTCGATCGTGCCGGTGCTGCGTCGCGACAAGGTCTTCGGCGCCACCTACGACCCCACCGGCGCCGACATCGATACCGACGCCCTGCACCAGGGCTACCTGCGCGGCATCCGCCGCAACCAGGGGCAGGTCCTGTGCAACCACGAAGCGCTGGAGATCCGCCGGGTCGACGGCGCCTGGGAAGTCCGCTGCGACGCCGGCAGCTACCGCGCGGCGGTGCTGGTCAACGCCGCAGGCGCCTGGTGCGACGCCATCGCCGGGCTGGCCGGCGTCCGCCCACTGGGCCTGCAGCCCAAGCGCCGCTCGGCCTTCATCTTCGCCCCGCCGCCGGGCATCGACTGCCACGACTGGCCGATGCTGGTCAGCCTCGACGAATCCTTCTACCTGAAGCCGGACGCCGGCATGCTGCTCGGCTCGCCGGCCAACGCCGATCCGGTCGAGGCCCACGACGTGCAGCCCGAGCAACTGGACATCGCCACCGGCATGTACCTGATCGAAGAAGCCACCACCCTCACCATTCGCCGCCCGGAACACACCTGGGCAGGGCTGCGCTCGTTCGTCGCCGACGGCGACCTGGTGGCCGGCTACGCCGCCGATGCGGAAGGCTTCTTCTGGGTCGCCGCCCAGGGCGGCTACGGTATCCAGACCTCGGCGGCGATGGGCGAGGCCAGCGCCGCGCTGATCCGCCACCAGCCGCTGCCGGCGCACCTGCGCGAGCACGGCCTGGACGAGGCGATGCTGTCGCCGCGCCGCCTGTCCCCCTGATGACCCGGCGGCGGGTTTGCGGCACACTCGCCTCGCCCGTCGTCCCACGAGAGTTCCTGCGCATGAGCCCGAGCCAAGACCCCAGCCTGGAGAACTACCGGGCGATCGCCGACGGCATCGCCACCCTGTTCTTTCCCCACGCCGAAGTGGTCCTGCACGACCTGCGCAGCCAGCGGGTCGACTACATCGCCAACAACCTGTCCAAGCGCGAGGTCGGCGACGACTCGGCGCTGGAAGACATGCTCGAAGGCGATAGCGACGAGCGCAACATCGGTCCCTACGAGAAGCTCAACTGGGACGGGCAGAAGATCCGCTCGGTCAGCACCGTGCTGCGCGACTCCGCCGGCCAGCCGCTGGCGGTGCTGTGCATCAACCTGAACATCAGCCTGTTCGAGAGCGCCAAGGCGGCACTCGACCTGTTCCTCTCGCCGAGCAAGCTGATCCCGCAACCGGACGCGCTGTTCCGCGACGACTGGCAGGAGCGCATCAACACCTTCCTGCACGGCTGGCTGCGGCAGCGCCAGCTCGGCTTGAACCTGCTGACCCGCGAGCACAAGCGCGAACTGGTCCTGGCCCTGCACGCCGAGGGCGCGTTCAAGGGCAAGAGCGCGGCCAACTATGTGGCCAACGTGCTGAACATGGGCCGGGCGACGGTCTACAAGCACCTCAAGGAGCTGAAGGAAGGCGGCGACTGACGGCAGCCGCCGCCGGCGAGCGGTCAGTCGCCGTAGATGTCGCTCTTGAAGTACTTGCCCTCGATGCGCTTGTAGGTCCCGTCGGCACGAATCGCGTCGATCGCCGCGTTGAGCTTGCCGACCAGCTCGGCGTCCCCCTTGCGCACCGCGATCCCGGCGCCCTCGCCGAAGTATTTCGGGTCCTTGAACTCCGGCCCGACGAAGGCGTAGCCCTTGCCGCGCGGGGTATCGAGGAAGCCGGTCTGCAGCGGGATGGAGTCGGCGAAGGTGGCGTCGAGGCGGCCGGCCACCAGGTCCAGGTAGATCTCGTCCTGGCTGGTGTAGCGCACCACTTCGGCACCGGCCTTGGCCAGCACCGCACTGGCGAAGCGGTCGGCGGTAGCGCCGCGCTGCACGCCGATGCGCTTGCCGGCCAACTGGCTGAAGCTGTCGTCGAGCTGGGCGCCTTCCTTCATCACCAGGCGGCCCGGCGTGAAGTAGTACTTGTGGGTGAAGTCCACCGAGCGCCGGCGTTCCTCGGTGATGGTGATGGAGGACAGCGCGGCGTCTATCTTGCGAACTTTCAGCGAGGGAATCAGGCCATCGTACTCCTGCTCGATCCACTGGCACTTCACCTGCATCTGCGCGCACAGCGCGTTGCCGATGTCGTAGTCGAAGCCGGCCAGTTCGCCTTCGGCGGTCTTGAAGGAAAACGGCGGGTAGGCGGCCTCGATGCCGATCCGCAGGTTGCCATCGGCGGCGACGGCGGATCCGCTGGCGAGCACGCCGAGCAGCAGGCCTCCCAGCAGGTTCTTGGTGTTCAGCGACTTGATCATGGACGACTCCAGGGGTGACGAAGGTGCGCCCGCGGCCCGGGCAGGAAACAGACGGTGATCCGCCTTTATACTTTTCGTCCAATCTGGACCAAAAAGTATACATCGTCAATCGCCATCCCTCCTCCGCTACCCCTCCTTACCTCCTTCGAGGAATAGGCCCGCCGGCCCGCGGGACTTAGTCTTGAGCCATACACAGCCACCCCGCGAGGTGTTCCGCTACGCAGACATCACCCCTTGCTCCATTTCAGCTATCACGGTTAAGGCTCTATTTACGCCTGGATCCCCGCGTCACGCTCATGCCGCGGGGATTTTTTCGTTTCGTCAACGCCCTTGAGAGGCTTCGCTACCCGTCGCAAGCCGCGCTCCGCCAGCTAGCGCGCCCAGGTCGGCGCCGAGCGCGAGTACCGAAGGGTGCCTGAGCGACGTACGGGACCCGGTCGGGCTGGACATGCCCGGCCACCCGGACGCGCGGCGCAGCTAGGTGATCGCACGCAGTTCCTGCGACGGTTATGCCGTGATGTTTTCCGGGGGCGAGCTGTACAGCAGCGAGACCGGCGACGAGACCCTGCTGGCCTACCAGAAGAGCGGCCTCGCCCTGGCCGCTGGCGAAGGCCCGCTGGAGGCGCCCCGAGTCGCCTCAGCCGCCGCTCATGTTCATGAAGCGCAGCACCTGCACCTCGCCGGCGGCGCTGAATTCATGGCGCGCCGGCTTGCGCTGGAGCGCCTCGCCGATCGCTTCCAGCAACGGTCCGTCGTGCAGTGGGTGGCGGCGCAGCAGCGCGCGCAGGTCGAGCGAATGCTCGTGGCCGAGGCACAGCAGCAGGCGGCCCTCGACGGTCAGGCGCAGGCGGTTGCAGGTGGCGCAGAAGTTGTGCGAGTGCGGCGAGATGAAGCCGATACGTGTCTGCGGATGCTCGACCAGGCGCACGTAGCGCGCCGGCCCGCCGCTCTGCTCGGCGCTGTCGAGCAAGGCGTGGCGCTGGGCGATCAGCGCGCGTACTTCGTCGCTGGAGCAGAAGCTCTCGCCACGTTCGCGGCCGACCTGGCCAAGCGGCATCTCCTCGATGAAGCTGATATCCAGGCCGCGGGCGATGGCGAAGTCCACCAGCGCCGGCACCTCATCGGCGTTGCGCCCCTTCATCACCACCGCGTTCAGCTTGATCCGGCGGAAACCGGCGGCCTGGGCGGCGTCGATGCCGGCCAGCACCTTGTCCAGCTCGCCGTTGCGGGTGATCGCCCGGAAGCGCAGCGGATCGAGGGTATCGAGGCTGATGTTGAGACGCGACAGGCCGGCGTCGTACAACGGCCGGGCGTAGCGCACCAGTTGCGAGCCGTTGCTGGTCATGCACAGTTCGCGCAACCCCGGCAGTGCCGCCAGGCGCTCGCACAGGCCGACGATGCCGGGCCGCACCAGCGGCTCGCCGCCGGTCAGGCGCAGCTTGCGCACACCGCCGGCGACGAACAGCCGGGCGACCCGCTCGATCTCCTCCAGGGTCAGCACCTGCTGGCGCGGCAGGAAGCGCATGTCCTCGGCCATGCAGTAGACACAGCGGAAGTCGCAACGGTCGGTGACCGACAGGCGCAGGTAGTCGATCTGTCGGCCTTGGCCATCGATCCAGTCGGTCATGTCCTGGGTACTCCGTTTGATCTTCGGGAGGGAGAGGGAAACATCGGCGCCGAAGGCTATTGCACCAGCGCCCCATCCGCACCCTCGAAGGCGAAGCCCTCGATACAGGCGTCTCCCGCCAGCACGCCGATGTACTGTCCCACCGCTCGCTGCAACACCTGCGCTTGCAGGTGCGCGGCGATCTGTGCGCGGGCCGCGTCGAAGTCGAGCGGCTCGCCGCCTTCGCGCGCCAGCAGTTCCACCACATGCAGGCCATAGCGGCTTTCCAGCGGATGCTCGAGCAGCCCGGGCGCGCGGCGCAGCAGGCGCTTCTCGAATTCGGGGACGGTCTGCCCCGGCTCGATCCAGCCGAGGTCGCCGCCCGCCTCCTTCGACGGACAGGCGGAGAAACGCCGGGCCAGGTCGACGAAGCGCTCGGGATGCCCGCGCAACTCGTCGAGCAGCTCCGCGGCCTGCTTGCGCGCCGTCTCGCGGCCTTCCAGGTCGTCCGGCGCGCAGGCCAGCAGCACATGGCGCAATTGCAGGCGCCAGGGGCCGAGCAGGCGCCCCGGATTGGCCGCGTACCAGGTCCGGCAGGCGTCTTCGTCGGCTTCCGGGACCTGCACCTCTTCCTCCAGCAATTGGCGGATGCGCGCTTCCTCCGGCGTCTCGCCGTCTTCGCAGCGGGCCTCGATGCCCAGCGCGTCGGCCCGTTGCAGGAGCAACTGGCGGACGATCAGCGCACGGCAGGCGGCCTCCAGCGCCAGCGCGTAGCTGTCCGCCGGGTGGTATTGCAGCTCGCGAGCCAGCAGGTCTTCACCGATGGCCACGCCGTTGACCTTCAGTTGCGGCAGTTCGACCTTCTCGACGCGTTCTTCGTAGTGGGAGCAACTCATGATCGATCACCTCGGTTCGGCGGGCCGGCGCCGGATGCGCCGGCCGCCCAGGGTTCAGGCAGGACGTTTCTGACGCACGATCTGGTAGCGCCGGCCCAGGTACCACACCGGCGCGCTGACGATGTGCACCAGGCGGGTGAAGGGGAACAGCACGAACAGGGTAAGGCCCAGGCCGACGTGCAGCTTGTAGACCAGGCCCACCGGCGCGATGGCCTCGGCCGCCGCCAGCGGACGCAGGGTGACGATGGCCTGGGCCCAGTCGGCGAGCATCACCATCACCGAGCCATCCATGTGATGGGTCGAGGCGACGATGGTGGAGAGGCCGAGGATCAGCTGGGCGTAGAGCACCAGCAGGATCATCAGGTCGGAGGCGTTGCCGGTGGCGCGCACCCGTGCGTCGGTCAGGCGGCGCAGGATCAGTCCGCTCAGGCCGATGAAGCAGAGCACGCCGAAGAAGCCGCCGGAGACCATCGCCAGCAGTTGCTTGCTCTCGGTGCTGATCAGGTGGTGGTAGACCGAGGCCGGGGTCAGCAGGCCGACGAAGTGGCCGGCGAGGATGAACAGCACGCCGACGTGGAACAGGTTGCTGTATACCCGCATGCCCTTCTTGCTGAGCATCTGGCTGGAACCGGCCTTCCAGGTGTACTGCGAGAGGTCGAAGCGCGCCCAGCTGCCGACCAGGCAGATCAGCAGCGCGACATAGGGATAGATCCCGAAGAACAGAAGATTGGTCGACATGCTCAGACTCCTTCGCGGGCCGCGCGGTACTGCATCTGCGGTACCGGCTGGGCGACCCATTGCAATGGTTGTTCGGTGGAAGCCGTTGGACGGCGGCCGCTGCTCGACGGGCAACCGCCGGCGGGGTCGGTGAAGCTCACCGGGGTTTCCTCCCAGGCCCGGTCGATGGCCTCCAGGCTGTCGTCGCGCTGTTCCTGGGCCTGGTCGCGACGCAACGCGCCGAGGTCCGGGCGCTCGCCGCCGAGTTCCAGCAACGCCTCGAAAATCGCCGCATAGGCGCTGCCGCGTTCCTCCAGGCGCAGCGCCAGCAGGCCGAGGATGTGCGCCACTTCGGCGAGCCCTTCGCTGGCCGCCGCGAACGGCAGCAGCGACAGGTATTCGAGGTACAGCGGCAGGTAGTCCGGCAGCTCCGGTACGTCGATCTGCAGGCCGGCCCCGGTATAGCGGTCGAGCAGGTCGACCATCGCCTGGCCACGGTCGCGGCTCTCGCCGTGGACGTGCTCGAAGAGCAGCAGCGAGACCGAGCGGCCGCGCTCGAAGAGACCGTCGTAGCGCGCCTGGACGTCCAGCAGGTCGCCCTGGCAGAGCTCGTTGAGCAGCGCCGCGAGGCCGTCGCGCAGCGCTTCCGGCAGTTCGCAGGTGCGGATCAGCGCATGCAGGCCGAGGCTCTCCTCGCGCAGCTCGGCGCGTGGATAGTCGAGTAGCAGGGCGAGCAGGCGGAACAGTTGGCTGTGATCGTTCATGGCGCTCACTCCTGGATCTGCACGACCTGGATCACGTCGCGGCGGTTGGTCGGCTTGCCGCCGAACAGGTTGACGGCGGAGTTGCTGCCGCCGGAACAGCCGTTGCCGAAGCTGAAGCCGCAGCCGGAACGCTCGGCGAAGGCATCGGAAAGCGCTTCCTCGCGGTGCGCGCTGGGGATCACGAAGCGATCCTCGTAGTTGGCGATGGCCAGGTAGCGGTACATCTCCTCCACCTGCTCCACGCTCAACCCGACCTTGGCCAGCACCTCCAGGTCCTGGCGGCCTTCGACGTGCTCGGCGCGCTTGTAGGCGCGCATCGCCAGCAGGCGCTTGAGCGCCAGCAGCACCGGCGCGGTGTCGCCGGCGGTGAGCAGGTTGGCCAGGTACTGCACGGGGATGCGCAGCGACTCGACGTCCGGGATCACCCCGTCGCTGCCGATGTGCCCCTCGGTGGCGGCGTTCTGGATCGGCGACAGCGGCGGCACGTACCAGACCATCGGCAGCGTGCGGTATTCCGGGTGCAGCGGCAGGGCCAGCTTCCAGTCCATCGCCAGCTTGTACACCGGCGACTTCTGCGCCGCCTCGATGACGCTGTCGGCCACCCCGTCCTTGCGCGCCTGGGCGATCACCGCCGGGTCGAACGGATCGAGGAAGATCTCCAGTTGCTTCTCGTACAGCTCGCGCTCGTTCTCGCAACTGGCCACTTCGTGGATGCGGTCGGCGTCGTAGAGCAGCACGCCGAGGTAGCGGATGCGCCCGACGCAGGTCTCCGAGCAGACGGTGGGCTGGCCGGCCTCGATGCGCGGGTAGCAGAAGATGCACTTCTCGGACTTGCCGCTCTTCCAGTTGAAGTAGATCTTCTTGTACGGGCAGCCGGAGATGCACATCCGCCAGCCGCGGCACTTGTCCTGGTCGATCAGGACGATGCCGTCCTCCTCGCGCTTGTAGATCGCCCCGCTCGGGCAGGACGCCACGCACGCCGGGTTCAGGCAGTGCTCGCAGAGGCGCGGCAGGTACATCATGAAGGTGTTCTCGTACTCACCGTAGATGTCCGCCTGGACCTGGTCGAAGTTCTTGTCCTTGCGCCGCTTGGCGAACTCGGTGCCGAGGATCTCCTCCCAGTTCGGGCCCCACTCGATCTTCTCCATGCGCTGCCCGGAGACCAGCGAGCGCGGGCGCGCCACCGGCTGGTGCTCGGCCTTGGGCGCGGTATGCAGGTGCTGGTAGTCGAAGTCGAACGGTTCGTAGTAGTCGTCGATCTCGGGCAGGTCCGGGTTGGCGAAGATGTTCGCCAGCACGCGGAACTTGCCGCCGATGCGCGGGCGGATCGAACCGTCTGCCGCGCGCACCCAGCCGCCCTTCCACTTCTCCTGGTTTTCCCATTCCTTCGGGTAGCCGATCCCGGGCTTGGTCTCGACGTTGTTGAACCAGGCGTACTCCATGCCTTCGCGGCTGGTCCAGACGTTCTTGCAGGTGATCGAGCAGGTGTGGCAACCGATGCATTTGTCGAGGTTCAGCACCATGCCGACTTGCGAACGAATTTTCATGGCGTCTCTCCTCAAATGTCCTGGGGCAGCGGTCGCGGCAGGGCGTCGCCGCCGAGTCCGCCGTGGCGGGGTTCGTCCAGCCAGTCGACCTTGCTCATCTTGCGCACCACGACGAACTCGTCGCGGTTGCAGCCGACCGTGCCGTAGTAGTTGAAGCCCCAGGCCTGCTGGGCGTAGCCGCCGATCATGTGGGTCGGCTTGAGCACCACGCGGGTCACCGAGTTGTGGTGGCCGCCACGGGTGCCGGTGGTCTCGCTGCCGGGTACGTTCACGATGCGTTCCTGGGCGTGGTACATCATCACCATGCCGTCCTTGACCCGCTGGCTGACCACCGCGCGGCAGGTCGCCGCGCCGTTGGCGTTGAACACCTCGACCCAGTCGTTATCGACGATCCCGGCCTTGGCCGCGTCGTGCTCGCTGAGCCAGATGATCGGACCGCCGCGCGACAGGGTGAGCATCAGCAGGTTGTCGCTGTAGGTGGAGTGGATGCCCCATTTCTGGTGCGGGGTGATCCAGTTCAGGGTGATCTCCGGGTTGCCGTTGGGCTTCCTGTTCAACAGTTTCTCGGTGGTCCGGGTGTTGACCGGCGGCCGGTAGCTGACGAAGCCTTCGCCGAACGCCTGCATCCACGGGTGGTCCTGGTAGAACTGCTGGCGACCGGTGATGGTGCGCCACGGGATCAGCTCGTGGACATTGGTGTAGCCGGCGTTGTAGCTGACGTGCTCGTCCTCGAGGCCGGACCAGGTCGGGCTGGAGATGATCTTGCGCGGCTGCACCTGGATGTCGCGGAAGCGGATCTTCTCGTCTTCCTTGGGCAGCGCTAGGTGGGCGTGCTCGCGGCCGGTGATCTTCGACAGCGCTTCCCAGGCCTTGACCGCGACCTGGCCGTTGGTTTCCGGAGCCAGGGCGAGGACCACCTCGGCGGCGTCGATGGCGCTGTCGATACGCGGCCGGCCCTGGCTGACGCCGCTCTCGACCACGCGATGGTTGAGGTCGCCGACCAGCTTCACTTCCTTCTCGGTGTTCCAGCCGATGCCCTTGCCGCCGTTGCCCAGCTTGTCCAGCAGCGGACCGAGCGAGGTGAACTTGCGGTAGACGTTCGGGTAGTCGCGCTCGACCAGGTGCAGCGTCGGCAGGTTGCGTCCCGGCACCGGCTCGCACTCGCCCTTCTTCCAGTCATGGCCGTCGCCGCCGAACGGCTGCGCCAGCTCGGTGGGGGTGTCATGCAGCAGCGGCACCGTGACCAGGTCCTGCTCCACGCCGAGGTGGCCTTCGGCGACGGCGGAGAACTTCTTGGCGATGGCCTTGTAGATCTCCCAGTCGCTCTTGGCTTCCCAGGCCGGATCGGTGGCCGCCGACAGCGGATGGATGAAGGGGTGCATGTCGGAGGTGTTGAGGTCGTCCTTCTCGTACCAGGTAGCGGTCGGCAGGACGATGTCCGAGTACATGCAGGTGGAGGACATGCGGAAGTCCAGGGTGGTGACCAGGTCGAGCTTGCCCTCGGCACCGTCGTCGACCCAGTCGACCTCGGTGGGACGCGGACCGCCGGCCTTGCCGAGGTCATCGTTCATCACCCCGTTCTTCGCCCCGAGCAGGTACTTGAGCATGTACTCGTGCCCCTTGCCGGAGGAGCCCAGCAGGTTGGAGCGCCAGATGAACATGTTGCGCGGGAAGTTCTGCGGATCGTCCGGCGATTCGCTGGCGAAGCGCAGGCCGCCGCTCTTCAGTTCGCGCACCACATAGTCGGCGACCGGCAGGCCGGCGGCCTCGGCCTCGGCGGCGATGCGCAGCGGGTTGCGGTTCAGTTGCGGCGCCGACGGCAGCCAGCCGAGGCGTTCGGCCTGGATGTTGTAGTCCAGGGCGTGTTCGGCGAAGCGGCTGGCGTCGGCCAGCGGCGACAGCACCTCGTGCATCGACAGCTTCTCGTGGCGCCATTGCGAGCTGTGCAGGTAGAAGAAGCTGGTGCCGTTCATCTGCCGCGGCGGCCGGCTCCAGTCCAGGCCGAAGGCCAGCGGCGCCCAGCCGGTCTGCGGGCGCAGCTTCTCCTGGCCGACATAGTGCGCCCAGCCGCCGCCGCTCTGGCCGATGCAGCCGCACATCATCAGCATGTTGATGACCGCGCGGTAGTTCATGTCCATGTGGTACCAGTGGTTCATCGCCGCGCCGATGATCACCATCGCCTTGCCGCGGGTCTTGTCGGCGCTGTCGGCGAACTCGCGGGCGACCTGCGTCGCGCGCGCCGCCGGGACGCCGGTGATGCGCTCCTGCCAGGCCGGGGTATAGGGCGTGTCGGCGTCCTCGTAGGAGGTCGCCACGTTGTCGCCGCCCAGGCCGCGGTCGATGCTGTAGTTGGCCATCTGCAAGTCATAGACGGTGGCCACCCGCAGGCGCTTGCCGTCCGCCGCGACGATCTCGCGGAACGGCACCCGGCGCAGCAGTACCTCGTCGTTGGCGACGCCCTTGAAGTGCGGGTGCTCCTGCCCGGCGAAGTACGGGAAGGCCACCTCGCAGGCATGTTCCGGGCCATCGAGCAGCGACAGTTGCAGGCGCGTCTGGTCACCGCTCCTGCCGTCCAGCTCGGCGATGTTCCACTTGCCAGACTCGCCCCAGCGGTAGCCGATGGCGCCGGTGGGCGAGACCAGCCCGCCGCTGCGCTCGTCGTAGGCGATGGTCTTCCACTCGGGGTTGTTGTCCTGGCCGAGGTTGTCCGCCAGGTCGGCGGCGCGCAGGTAGCGGGTCGGCTTGAACGCGCCGCCGGCGTGTTCTTCCAGCAACACCAGCATCGGCATGTCGGTGTACTGGCGGCAGTAGTCGACGAAGTAGGCGCTCGGCCGGTCGAGGTGGAACTCCTTCAGGATCACGTGACCGAAGGCCATGCCCAGCGCGGCGTCGGTGCCCTGCTTGGGGTTGAGCCAGAGGTCGGTGAGCTTGGCCACCTCGGAATAGTCCGGGGTGATGGAGACGGTCTTGGTGCCCTTGTAGCGCACCTCGGTGAAGAAGTGCGCGTCCGGGGTCCGCGTCTGCGGCACGTTGGAGCCCCAGGCGATGATGTAGCTGGAGTTGTACCAGTCGGCCGACTCCGGCACGTCGGTCTGCTCGCCCCAGATCTGCGGGCTGGCCGGCGGCAGGTCGCAGTACCAGTCGTAGAAGCTCAGGCAGACCCCGCCGATCAGCGACAGGTAGCGGGCGCCGGCGGCGTAGCTGACCATCGACATGGCCGGGATCGGCGAGAAGCCGATCACCCGGTCCGGACCGTAGGTCTTGGCGGTGTAGACGTTGGCCGCGGCGATGATCTCGGTGACCTCGTCCCAGCTGGAACGGACGAAGCCGCCCAGGCCGCGCTGGCTCTTGTAGCTCTTCGCCTTGGCGGCGTCCTCGACGATGCTGGCCCAGGCGTTCACCGGGTCGCCGTGCTGCGCCCGCGCCTCGCGCCAGAGCTTGAGCAACGGCTTGCGCACCTTCGGGTACTTCAGGCGGTTGGCGCTGTAGATGTACCAGGAATAGCTGGCCCCGCGCGGGCAGCCGCGCGGCTCGTGGTTGGGCAGGTCCGGACGGGTGCGCGGGTAGTCGGTCTGCTGGGTTTCCCAGGTGATCAGGCCGTTCTTCACGTAGATCTTCCAGGAGCAGGAGCCGGTGCAGTTCACCCCGTGGGTGGAGCGCACGATCTTGTCGTGCTGCCAGCGCTGCCGGTAGGCACCTTCCCAGGCGCGGCTCTCGTTGCTGGTCTCGCCGTGGCCATCGGCGAATTCGCCCTGCTTCTTCTTGAAGAACTGCAGGCGGTCGAGCAGGTGACTCATCTTGATCTCCTCACCCGGTCTGTGCCGGGCGTTACAACGCTAATCAGGGGTTGCCGCGGGCTGCTGCCGACGGACTCAACAGGGACTCTCCGCACCCTTGCGCGCGTACCACCACCAGGTGGCGACGATGCAGCTCAGGTAGTAGGCGATGAACACGTAGAGGGCGCCCTCGGCGCTGCCGGTCATGTGCAGCGAGGTGCCGAACGCCTTCGGGATGAAGAACCCGCCGAAGGCGCCGATGGCGGCGGAGAAGCCGATCACCGCGGCCGACTCCATGCTCGCGTTGCGCGCCGCGCCGGCTTCGTCGGCCTGGCCGTCGCGCACCCGCCGGGCCCACTCGTTGCGGAAGATCACCGGGATCATGCGGAAGGTGGAGCCGTTGCCGATGCCGGCGAAGAAGAACAGCAGGATGAAGGCGCCAAGGAAGCCGAAGAAGTTGCCCTGGCCGCCGTCGCCCGGCAGGAAGGCGATCACCGCGAACACCCCGCCGATCATCAGCGCGTAGTTCCACAGGGTGATCCGCGCGCCGCCGAACTTGTCCGCCAGCCAGCCGCCCAGGGGCCGGCTGAGGGCGCCCACCAGCGGACCGAGGAAGGCGTATTGCAGCGGGTTGACGTCGGGGAACTGGGTCTTGCTGAGCATCGCGAAGCCGGCCGAGAAGCCGATGAACGAGCCGAAGGTGGCCACGTACAGCCAGCACATCAGCCAGTTGTGCTTGCGCTTGAAGATCACCGCCTGGTCGCGGAACGAGGCCTTGGCGTCGGCGATGTCGTTCATCCCGAACCAGGCCGCGACCGATACCACGGCGATGAACGGCACCCAGATCCAGCCGGCGTTCTGCAGCCACAGGCGACCGCCGTCGCCGAGCTGCTGCGGCTCGCCGCCGAAGGCGCCGAACAGGCCGCCGGCCACCGCCAGCGGCACGGCGAACTGCATCACCGAGACGCCGAGGTTGCCGAGCCCGGCATTCAGGCCGAGGGCGGTGCCCTGCTGGCTCTTCGGATAGAAGAAGCTGATATTGGACATGCTCGAGGCGAAGTTGCCGCCGCCGAAGCCGCAGAGCAGCGCGATCAGGGCGAACACCCAGTACGGGGTGCTCGGGTCCTGCACGGCGAAGCCCAGCCAGATGCACGGGATCAGCATCGAGGCGGTGCTCAGGGCGGTCCAGCGACGACCGCCGAAGATCGGCACCATGAACGAATAGAACACCCGCAGGGTGGCGCCGGAGATCGACGGCAGCGCCGCGAGCAGGAACAGCTGGTCGTTGCTGAAGGCGAAGCCGGCGCTGTTCAGGCGCACAGTCACCGTGCTCCAGATCATCCACACGGCGAAGGCGAGCAGCAGCGCGGGGATCGAGATCCACAGGTTGCGGCTGGCGATGCGCTTGCCGTTGCGCGCCCAGAACTCGGGGTCCTCGGGGCGCCAGTCGAGCAGCAGCGGTCCCCGTGCGGCTTTCAGTTGGCTATTGGCGATCATGCCCATGACGGCATTCCTCAGGAGTGGGTGGGAAGGGTGGGAGGAAGGTCGACGTCGGCCGAGGCGGCCTGGCCGTCGATGCGGCGTTGCTGCTTGATCGCGTAGTGCATCCAGACCATGCAGACCACGGTCAGGCCGAACAGCAACATGAAGCAGGAGGAGCGCACGCCGATGTGGTCGGCGGCGTAGCCGAACAGGATCGGCAGGCAGAAGCCGCCGAGGCCGCCGATCACCCCGACCATGCCGCCGACGGTGCCCATGTTGCTCGGGTAGTAGTCGTGGATGATCCGGTACACGCTGGCCTTGCCGAAGCCCTGGGCAATGCCGACGACGAACACCAGGAAGGTGAACAGCCAGACGTTCAGGCCGATGCCCAGGCTGAGGTCGCCCTGGATGCCGTGGATGGTCATGGTGGTCTGCGGGTAGGAGAGGAAGAACAGGCACACCAGGCAGACCCAGAACACGCCCCAGTTCACCGAGCGCGCGCCGTAGTGGTCGCTGAACCAGCCACCGAGGGCGCGGATCAGGCCGGACGGCAGGGTGAACAGCATGGTGATGAAGGACGCGGTCTTCAGGTCCAGGCCGTATTCGGCGATGTAGTACTTCGGCAGCCACAGGGCCAGGGCGACGAAGCCGCCGAAGACGAAGAAGTAGTACAGGCCGAAGCGCCAGACGCGCAGCTCGGCGAGCGGCGCCAGTTGCTTGGCCAGGGTCGGCCGCTGGCTGGCCTCGGCGGCACCCTTGAGGTGCGCCGGATCGGTCCAGGTGAACAGCCAGAACAGCACGGCGGTGACCAGCATGGCTACCGAGTAGACCTGCGGCACCATGCGCCAGCCGAAGGCGACCACGATCATCGGCGCCACCAGGTTGGTGATCGCCGCGCCGGCATTGCCAGCACCGAAGATGCCCATCGCGGTGCCCTGGCGCTCCTTCTCGAACCAGGCCGAGGTGTAGGCGATGCCGACCGCGAAGGAGCCGCCGGCCAGGCCGACGAACAGGCCGAGCACCAGGTAGTGCCAGTACTGGCTGGCGAAGGCCAGGCCGTAGATCGGGATGGCCACCAGCAGCATGTGGATGAAGAACACGATGCGGCCGCCGAAGCGGTCGGTGATCAGGCCCAGCGGCAGGCGCACCAGGGAGCCGGTGAGGATCGGCAGGGCGACCATCAGGCCGAACTGGGATTCGCTCAGGCCGAGCTCGTCCTTGATGCGGATGCCGATGATCGAAAACATCGTCCACACGGCGAAATTCACCGCGAAGGACAAGGTACTCATGCCGAGGACGGAGTACTGTTTCTGACGTAGGGAAGCCATGGCTAAACTCTCTGCACGGACAGCGTTCAGCGAGAGCCTAGGGAAGGTGTTCCTATGCAAATTTGATAGGAATCAATGAAATACCGGCCGTTCCGTGCCTAGATGCGCGCCCCTACCTCGAAAGAGGTACGGCTGAAATTATTGCGCAACTCACTGTTTTAAAAGGCTTTTCTCATGAACAAGGCGACCGCGCCGGACGCTGACCAGCGGGACAGATTCTTTGGAGGTAGTGACAGGGCCGGAAAGCCGATCCTGCGCCGCTCCCTGGTAGTCCGCTTCGGCTGCTACCTCACCCTGCTGGTATCGCTGGCGCTGATCGGGATGTTCAGCGCCCTGCTCTTCGCCGACTACACGCACCAGGACGCCGCGGTGATCAACCACGCCGGCTCGTTGCGCATGCTCACCTACCGGGTCGCCCTGGAGCCCAGCCTGGAAGGCCGCCAGGCGCTGCTCGGGACCCTCGGCGAACGCCTCGACAGCGGCGACATCCGCCGCCTGCTGCAACGCCAGGACGCCGACGACCCGATCCGCCAGTTGCACCAGGAGCTGCGCGAGGGCCTCGCGCGCCTGGACCCGCGCGCGCTGCCCGGACGCGCCGTGCTGGACGCCTACGTCGGCGACATCGACCGTTTCGTCGGCATCCTCCAGGCCAAGGCCGAGCGCCGCTCGCAACTGCTCAGCACGGTGCAGGGCCTGTGCCTGTTCCTCAGCCTGCTGGTGGTGTTCGTCACCCTCTACGACCTCAGCTACCACGTCATCGGCCCGCTGCGCGAACTCACCAGCACCGCCCGCCGCCTGGGCCGCGGCGAGCTGGACGCGCGGGTCACCTACAGCGGCGAGGACGAACTGGCGCAACTGGGCGAGCGCTTCAACCAGATGGCCGGCGAGCTGAAGAGCATCTACGGCGACCTGGAAGAGCGCGTGGAGGACAAGACCCGCGCCCTCTCGCAGAGCCACCAGCGCCTCGAACTGCTCTACGCCAGCGCCCGCCGGCTGGGCGAGAACCCCTACGACAGCCGCACCCTGCAACCGCTGCTGAACCAGTTGGAGAAAGTGCTCGACGCCGGCCGCGTGACCCTCTGCCTGAACAAGGACGGGGTCGAGCGCGCCTACAGTTCGCTGACCACCACCGAGCGCCCGGCGGACTTCTGCCTGCAGGGCGACTGCGGTAGCTGCCGCGAGCAGGCCAGCGCCTGCGACCAACCCTCGTCCCTGGCCCAGCCATTGCTGATGCAGCCCCTGTCCATCGCCGGCCACCGTTTCGGCGAACTGTTCATCGAAAGCCGCAGCGGCCGCCTGGAGAACTGGCAGCAGCAACTGATCGAGACCTTCTGCGACAACATCGCCCGCACCTTCGCCCTGTCCCTGCAACAGGAACAGGAAAGCCGCCTGGCCCTGTTCGCCGAGCGCGGCACCATCGCCCGCGAACTGCACGATTCGCTGGCACAGTCGCTGTCCTACCTGAAGATCCAGGTCAGCCGCCTGGGCACCCTGCTCAAGCGCGAGGCGCCGGCGGAGAAGATCGAGGACACCCTCGACGAACTGCGCGAAGGCCTCAACGGCGCCTACCGGCAACTGCGCGAACTGCTCACCACCTTCCGCCTCAGCCTCGACGAGCCGAGCCTGGAAGCCGCGCTGGGGAACGCCGTGGCCGAGTTCGGCGAGCGCGGCGAGGTGACGATCGAACTGGACAACCGCCTGCAACACGTGCCGCTGAGCCCCAACGAGGAAATCCACGTCCTGCAGATCGTCCGCGAGGCGCTCTCCAACGTGGTTCGCCATTCGCAGGCGCAACGGGCCTGGGTGCGCCTGAGCAGCCAGGCCGACGGCCAGGTGAGCATCGCCGTCGAGGACGATGGCGTCGGCTTTGATCCGCAGCAGAACCGCAGCGGCCATTATGGGCTTACCATCATGCAGGAGCGCGGCCAGACCCTCGGCAGCCAGTTGCGCTTCGAAGCGCGCGCGCCCCACGGCACGCGAGTGCTCTTCAGCTTCGTGCCGACCGCCCTGCAACCCTCCGCCGCCAAGGAGCCGACCCCATGACGGACATGCCAGCCACCGCCGACGAACCGGTTCGCCTGCTGCTGGTGGACGACCATCCGATGATGCGCAAGGGCGTCGCCCAGTTGCTCGAACTGGAAGACGACCTCAGCGTGGTCGGCGAGGCCGGCAGCGGCGAGGAAGCCCTGCGCCTGGCCGCCGAACTGGACCCGGACATGATCCTGCTGGACCTGAACATGAAGGGCATGAACGGCCTGGACACCCTGCGCGCGTTGCGCGAGGCCGGAGTCGACGCGCGCATCGTGGTGTTCACCGTGTCCGACGACAAGGGCGACGTGGTCAACGTCCTGCGCGCCGGCGCCGACGGCTACCTGCTCAAGGACATGGAGCCGGAGCGCCTGCTCGAGCACATCCGCCAGGCCGCCACCGGACAGATGACCCTCAGCCCGCAGTTGACCCAGATCCTCGCCCAGGCCCTGCGGGGCGACGACCGCTCGAAGAGCCTCGACGAGCTGACCGAGCGCGAACGGCAGATCCTCCGCCAGATCGCCCACGGCTACAGCAACAAGATGATCGCGCGAAAGCTGGACATCACCGAAGGCACGGTGAAGGTCCATGTCAAGCGGGTGCTGCACAAGCTCGGCATGCGTTCGCGGGTCGAGGCCGCGGTGTGGGCGGTGGAGAACGACCTGGTGTAAGCCGCGCGCGGGCTTGATTCCGGTCAAGAAATCCACCGCGGCGCTGCGTCGATACTGGCGGCTTCCTTCCACGAGGCGCCCGTCATGATGTTCGAACGCAGCCCCGACGATCCCCTTCCCCTGGTCTACGCCTGCTCCGGCTGCTCCAACGTGGCGCAACTGGCCAACGATCTCGCGCTGCGCCTGGATCGCGCCCGGCTGGCGGAGATGTCCTGCATCGCCGGAGTCGGCGGCGACGTCCCGCTGCTGGTCCGCCGGGCCCGCTCCGGGCGACCGATCCTGGCCCTCGACGGTTGCCCGCTGCATTGCGTGAAAGGCTGCCTGGCGCGCCACGAGGTAGTCCCGACCCTGCACCTGACCCTCAGCGAACACGGCCTGAAGAAGCGCTACGGCGAGGACTGCGAGGCGCAGGACGCCGAGCGCCTGTTCGTCGAACTGGAGCGTCTGCTGACGCCGGGCGGCAAGCGCCGCTGCGAATGACGGCGAGGCCGGGGGCGGCGGCTATCCCCAGCCTGCCGAAACCCGCATCCCCGCCTTTCGGCCTCCCTCGCGCATATCGCGGCGCCTCCGCCGCGTAAGCGTGCCCGTACCGCCTGCGATACGCAGCAGTGCGCTAGGATGTCCCCTCGGCTTCGAAGAAAGGACATTTCAATGCTGATCGGTGCGCTGCTGGTTCTCACCTGGGTCATCCTCCTCGTCCGATACCCGGCCAAGGCCCTGCCGGTCTCCCTGGCGGCTCTCGCCGGGCTGGGCCTGGTGGCGGCCTGGGTGATCTGGCAGGACAACGACGAAAGCCGCCACCTGCAACGCCAGGAACTGCGCCTGAGCTATGCGCCGGAACGCTGTCCGGTGGACCGGCCGCTGGCGGTCGAACTGAAGAACGGCAGCGACCGACCGTTGCTGGAGCTACGCTGGAGGATCGCCGCCTACCGCCCCGGCGACAGCGTCAACCTGGCCGACACCAGCTTCGACAGCCCGCGCTACCGGGCGCCGAACGCCCTGCTCGGCGGCGACAGCTGGCACGATTGCCTGCCGCTGCCGCCGCTGCGTCCGGGCTATCGCGCCAGCACCCTGGAATTCCGCGCCGAACGCCTGGACGGGCGTTTCGGCAACTGACCGAGGGAGGACCCGATGGAAACCCGCCGTCTGTTCGACCAGGGCTCCGCTGCCTACGCCAGCGCCCGCCCGCGTTATCCCGATGCGCTCTACCGCCATCTCGCCGGGCTCTGCGGCCAGCGCCGGCGCGCCTGGGACTGCGCCACCGGTACCGGCCAGGCCGCGCTCGGCCTGGCGCAGTACTTCGGCGAAGTCCTCGCCAGCGACACCAGCGCGCAGCAGATCGAACACGCCGTTGTCCATCCGGGTATCCGCTACAGCGTGCAGGACGCCGAAGCCACCGACTATCCCGACGCCGCCTTCGACCTGGTCTGCGTAGCCCAGGCCTGGCACTGGTTCGACCATTCGCGCTTCAACCGCGAGCTGCTGCGCGTGCTGCGCCCCGGCGGCGTGTTCGCCGCCTGGGGCTACGGCTGGTTCAGCATCGACGCGCAGATCGATGCCGCCATCGACGAGGAATACCTGCGCCCGATCGGCCCGTACTGGGCGCAACAGAACCGCCTGCTGTGGAACGCCTACCGGGATGTCGAGCTGCCGCTGGGCGAACTCCCCGCGCCGGCCTTCGTCATCGAGCAACAATGGAGCCTGGCCCGGTTGTTCGACTACATGGCCACCTGGTCGGCCAGCCGCCTGTGCCGCGAGGCGCAGGGCAACGCTTTCGTGCGCCAGGCCCTGCAACGGGTCGCCGCGCTCTGGGGCGAGCCGACCTCGACACGCAGGGTTCGCATGCCGCTGGCGCTACGGATCGCGCGCAAGGACGCCTGACCGAGCCTTCGAGCGGTTTTCCGCGGCCGGCGAATCCAGTACGGTAGGCCGCCCTCCTTCCAACTCCCAGCCAAGGAACGCCGCCCCATGAGCCAACCCGTCGCCTTCGTCACCGGCTGCTCCAGCGGCATCGGCCGCGCCCTCGCCGACGCCTTCCAGCGCGCCGGCTACCGGGTCTGGGCCAGCGCGCGCAAGGAGGACGACGTGCGTGCCCTGGCCGAGGCCGGCTTCCAGGCGGTGCAACTGGACGTCAACGACGCCGCCGCGCTGGCCCGTCTGGCCGAGGAACTGGAAGTCGAAGCCGCCGGCCTCGACGTGCTGGTCAACAACGCCGGCTACGGCGCCATGGGTCCGCTGCTGGACGGCGGCGTCGACGCCATGCGCCGGCAGTTCGAGACCAACGTGTTCGCCGTGGTCGGCGTGACCCGCGCGCTGTTCCCGCTACTGAGGCGCAAGTCCGGCCTGGTGGTGAACGTCGGCAGCGTCTCCGGCGTGCTGGTCACGCCCTTCGCCGGCGCCTACTGCGCCTCCAAGGCCGCGGTGCATGCGCTGAGCGATGCCCTGCGCCTGGAGCTGGCTCCGTTCGGCGTCGAGGTGCTGGAAGTGCAGCCGGGCGCCATCGCCTCGAACTTCGGCGCCAGCGCCAGCCGCGAGATGGACAGCGTGGTCGACGAACGCTCGCCCTGGTGGCCGTTGCGCCGGCAGATCCAGGCGCGCGCCGCGGCATCCCAGGACAATCCCACGTCCGCCGAAGACTTCGCCCGCCAGTTGCTAGCCGCCGTGCAGCGCCGTCCGCGCCCGCCGCTGGTGCGCATCGGCAATGGCAGCCGGGCCCTGCCGGCGCTGGCCCGCTGGCTACCGCGCGGCCTGCTGGAGCGGCTGCTGAAGAAGCGCTTCGGCCTCGACACGCGCCTCTGAAACCGCCAGGAGATACCGCCATGGGCGACCGCCTTGCCGTACCCATCCGCTACTACGCCCTGGCCGGGATCGCCGCGGCGATCCTGCTCAACGTGCTGCTGCGCGGGGTGGTCCGCTTCGGCGGCCTGCCGGCCAGCCTGCTGATCGCCGCGCTGGTCGCCGGCGGCCTGGCCTGGTGGTTCGCCCGCGCGCAGCGGCGCTGGCCGACCTGGGGCGAGCGCTTGCGCCTGGTCGCCCTGTATGGCGGAGTGCTCGGGGTCCTTTACCTGCTGCTGGTCGGCCTCGCCTCGCTGAAAGGCGATCCCAGCCCGGCGGCACTGCTCATCGTGGTGCTGCACTACCTGTGCTATCCGGCGCTGTTGCTGGTGTTCTTCTCCGGCAGGGTCTATGGATTCTTCCTGCGCTGACAGGTGAGGCTGCCTCAACGAATTCTTCACATTCTCTTCAGCTCGGCTTGACCCGCCCTCGCCTAGTGTTGGCCACCCACCGCACGAGGCCGACATGCACCGTTCACCGCTCGCCTGGCTCCGCCTGCTCCTCGCCGCCGTGCTCGGCGCCTTCCTGCTCGGCGGCCCGCTGCATGCCGCCGAGACTGCCGCCACGCGTTCGCCAGCCTGGGCGCAAGCGGTCGACCCGTCGATCAACCTCTACCGCATGAGCCCCACCCTCTATCGCAGCGCGCTGCCCAACGCACAGAGCGTCGCGCTGCTGCAACGCCTGCAGGTGAAGACGGTGGTCAGCTTCATCAAGGACGACGACCGCGCCTGGCTGGGCCAGGCTCCGGTGCGGGTGCTCAGCCTGCCGACCCACGCCGACCGGGTCGACGACGCCGAGGTGCTCAGGGTCCTCCGCCAGTTGCAGGCCGCCGAGCGCGAAGGCCCGGTACTGATGCACTGCAAGCACGGCAACAACCGCACCGGACTGTTCGCCGCCATGTACCGCATCGTCGTGCAGGGCTGGGACAAGCAGGCCGCGCTGGAGGAAATGCAGCACGGCGGTTTCGGCGACGAGGACGACATGCGCGACGCCAGCGCCTATGTGCGCGGCGCCGACGTCGACGGCCTGCGCCTGGCGATGGCCAACGGCGAATGCAGCCCGTCGCGCTTCGCCGTCTGCCATGTGCGCGAGTGGATGGCCCAGGCGCTCGACCGGCCGTAAACACGCGCAGGGCCGAAAGGCTTGGTCCCGTCACGCAAGTTTGGCACCCTTGGGACTCGCCGCCGCACGCGGCGGCCCACTTCGACAGCCGCGACGAGACTCCCATGAGCGATGCCCCGACCTCCCCGCGCTTCAGCGCCGCCACCAGCACCCGCCTGCTCGACCATGCGCAACTGGAGGCGCTCTGCGCCGACTATGACGGCTTCCTTCTCGATCTCTGGGGCGTAGTGATGGACGGCACCGAGGCGTTCCCCGGCGCCCTTGCCTGGCTCGCCCGGCGGCACGCCGAAGGCCGCCCGGTCTGGTTCCTCAGCAACTCGTCCAGCAGCGTGGCGGAAATGAGCGCCGGGCTCGAGCGCCTGGGCATCCGGCGCGACTGGTTCGCCGGCATCACCACGTCCGGCCAGTTGACCATCGACGCCCTGCTGCAAACCGCCGAATACCGGCGTGGCGGTATCTACCTGGCCGGCGTCGGCCTGGCCCAGCAGAGCTGGCCGGCGGAAATCCGCGAGCGCTTCGTCGAGGACATCGCCCAGGCGGCGCTGATCGTCGGCGTCGGCAGCTTTCCCCAGGATGAACTGGAACAGCGCTTCGCGCCCCTGCGCGGCGCCACCGACCTACCGTTCCTCTGCGCCAACCCGGACCGCGTGGTGGTTTCCGGCGGCCGCACGGTATACGGCGCGGGCATGCTCGCCGAGCTGTTCAGCGAGGAAGGCGGCCAGGTCAGCTGGTACGGCAAGCCCGACCCGGCGGCCTTCCGCATCGCCCAGCGGCAACTGGAAGCGCGCGGCGCGCGGCACATCCTGTTCGTCGGCGACTCGCTGGTGACCGACGTCCCCGGCGCCCTCGCCGCGCGCATCGATACGCTCTGGCTGGGCGCCACCGGCATCCACCGCGAAGCCCTGGGCGCCGAGTTCAACGGAGCACTCGACGAGGAGCGGGTCAGGTCGCTGCTGCACGGCTATCCGATCCGACCGCACTTTGCCGCGCCAGGGCTGGTCTGACCCTCAAAGGTCGGAAAAAGGATGCACGCATGCACTGGCTGGACTACCTGCAATGGCCCGCCATGCTGGTCACGGTGGTGGCCGCCTGGCTGGTGGCGTCGGCGCATCGGCGAAGACGCAAGGTCGGCTTCTGGGTGTTCCTCGCCAGCAACCTGCTGTGGATCGCCTGGGGCCTGTACGCCCAGGCCTATGCGCTGATCCTGCTGCAGGTCTGCCTGGCGGCGATGAACCTGCGCGGCACCCATCGCAACGAAGCGCCACAGGACAGCGCCTGATGGCCGCCAACGAAAACGCCCGCCATGACGGCGGGCACTCGCTTTGCGAAGGCTGCGCTCAGTGCGCCCCCTCGCTTTTCTCCAGCGGCTGGCCGGCGTAGATACGACGCACCAGCGGGCCGATGGAAAGCCCCTGGAGCAGGATCGATACCAGCACCACGATGTAGGTCAGGCTGAGGATCAGGTCGCGCTCCGGCCCCAACGGCAGGGACAGCGCCAGCGCCACCGAGACGCCGCCGCGCAGCCCACCCCAGACCAGGATGCGGATGGTGCCCGCCGGTACCTGCCGGTTGGCGCCACGGAAACGGCGCAGGACCAGGATCGCCGGGCCCACCGTGAGCAGGCGCGAGACCAGCACCGCGCCGCCTAGGGCGAAGGCCGCCGCCACGTGCAGCCAGGAGAACGGCAACAGCAGCAGCTCCAGGCCGATCAGGGCGAACAGCAGGGCGTTGAGGATCTCGTCGATCAGTTCCCAGAACTTGTCCACGTAGCGCCGGGTCTCGTCCGACATCGCGTAGTGGCGTCCGTGGTTGCCGATGATCAGCCCGGCCACCACCATCGCGATCGGCGCCGATACGTGCAGGCGCGCGGCCAGCGCGGCACCGCCGATGACCAGGGCGAGGGTCAGCATGACCTCCACCTGGTACTGGTCGATGCCGCGCATCATCACGAACACGCCGTAGCCGAGCACCGCACCGAAGACCACGCCGCCGATGGCTTCCTGGACGAAGAGGATCGCCGTGGCGCTGACCGTGGGCGCCTCGCCGAGCTGGAGGATGCCGAGGATGATGGCGAACACCACCACCGCGGTGCCGTCGTTGAACAGCGACTCGCCGACGATGGTGGTCGCCAGCGGTTTCGGCGCGCCGGCGGACTTGAGGATGCCGAGCACGGCAATGGGGTCGGTCGGCGAGATCAGCGCGCCGAACAGCAGGCAGTAGATGAAATCCACCTGCCAGCCGAACAGCGGGAAGGTGTAGTAGGCCAGGCCACCGATGACGAAGGTGGCGATCAGCACCCCGGCGGTGGCCAGCAGGCCGATCGGCCACTTGTAGCTGCGCAGGTCGGAGAGGTCGACGTGCAGTGCGCCGGCGAACAGCAGCGCGGGCAGGAACCAGGTCATCAGCACTTCGGAGAAGTCGATGCGGCGGATGATTTCCTGCATCTCCACCTCGAGGATCGGATAGCCCAGTTCCGACAGCCCCTGGACGATCAGCGAGAACACCAGCGCCGTGGCCATCACGCCGATGGTCGGCGGCAGGCGGATGAAGCGGTAGTTCACGTAGGTGAGCAAGGTGGTCAAGGCAATGAATGCCGCGACGAGATCGAGCATGACGCGGGGTACTCCCTTAGCAGAAGGTAAAACACCTACCCCAAAAGGCCGATCCGTGAACCGTGGGGTGCGAATGTCTGGAAAAGCCCGAGAAAATTTCGGAACCCGCATCATAACCGCAGAAAAGCCCTGGACGTCCAGCGCACCGATACGGTGCATGGCGCGCCGCCGACGCGGCAGCACCATTATCGACCGCTTCCCCGGGAAAATTTCTTCGTTCACCGCCAGCCCAGGCGAGACGGCGGCTGCGGCCGCTTGCCCAGGCCCGGTCATGGCACAAGCATGGCCGTTTCGTTGAACCTCCGCGAACGACGAACGGTCAACCCTTTCAGGGTCGGGAATTCGGTGCCCATCCGAAGCCTTTGATTTCCGGCCTGTTTCCGCGCTTCGACGAAGCGCCCGACAGCGTAGCCAACGCTCATTCCGAAGGGAGTCCCGACCATGGTGAAAACCTGTGGCAAGGCCCTGCTCGGCCTCTGCGCCGCAGCCGCCGTACTGGCCTTGCTGATCCACTGGATCACCCCCGCGACCATCCTCCACTACCGCGAGGACCTGCTGTTCTACTTGCAGGCCCACCTGGTGCTGGTCTTCAGTTCGATGGCGGCCGCCCTGCTGGTCGGCGTGCCGGCCGGCATCCTGCTCAGCCGTCCCGGCATGCAGGCCCAGGCCGAACGCCTGATGCAGGTGTTCAACGTCGGCAACACCATCCCGCCGCTGGCGGTGCTGGCCATCGCCCTGGCGATCATCGGCATCGGCAACGGCCCGGCAATCCTCGCCCTGTTCCTCGCCTCGCTGCTGCCGATCGTGCGCAACACCTACGAGGGCCTGCGCAATGTCTCGCCGGCGCTGAAGGAAGCCGCCACCGGCATCGGCATGACGCCCAACCAGGTGCTGCTGCGGGTGGAACTGCCGAACGCGGTGCCGATCATCGTCGGCGGCGTGCGCGTGGCCCTGGCGCTGAACGTCGGCTCCGCGCCGCTGGCGTTCCTGATCGGCGCCAACAGCCTGGGCAGCCTGATCTTCCCCGGCATCTACCTGAACAACCACCAGCAACTGCTGCTCGGCGCCGCCTGCACGGCGCTCCTCGCCCTGCTGCTGGACGCCCTGGTGGTGCTGTTCAGCCGCATGTTCCTGGAACGCGGCCTGACCGCCAAGGAGGCCTGATGAACCGACTGATCCGCTCACTCTGCCTGGCCTGCGCCGGCCTGTTCGCCGCCGGCCTGGCGCAGGCGGAAACCCTGCGCATCGGCGGCAAGACCTTCACCGAGCAGCGCATCCTCACCGCCATCACCGCGCAGTTCCTGCAGAAGCGCGGCTACGACGTGACGGTCACCACCGGCCTGGGCAGCACCCTGGCCCGCGCCGCCCAGGAAAGCGGCCAACTGGATATCGTCTGGGAGTACACCGGCTCGTCGCTGATCGTCTACAACCACATCGACGAGAAGCTCGACGCCGCGGCTTCCTACCGCCGGGTCAAGCAACTCGACGAAGCCCAGGGCCTGGTCTGGCTGAAGCCGACCCGCTTCAACAACACCTATGCCCTGGCCATGCCCGAGGAACAGGCCGAGCGCCTGGGCATCCAGAGCGTCAGCGATCTCGCGCGGGTGCTCGCCGAACAGCAGGAGGCCGAGCCCGGGAGCACCCACCTGTTCGCCATGGACCCGGAGTTCGCCGGCCGCCCCGACGGCCTCGGCCCCATGAGCGAGCTGTACGCCCTGCACTTCACCCGCAACGACATCCGCCAGATGGACGCCGGGCTGGTCTACACCGCGCTGAAGAACCGCCAGGTGTTCCTCGGCCTCGTCTACACCACCGACGGCCGCCTGAAGGATTTCAAGCTGCGCGTGCTGAAGGACGACAAGCAGTACTTCCCCTTCTACAACGCCGCCCCGGTGGTGCGTAAGGAGGTCATGCAGCGCCATCCGGAGTTCGCCACGCTGTTCGATCCGATCATCGAGCGGCTCGACGACGCCACCATGCAGGCGCTCAACGCGCGGGTCGATATCGAGCAGCAGACGCCACAGAAGGTCGCCGCCGACTTCCTCCGCGAACACCACCTGCTCGACGACGGCCAGGCCGGCCAGGGAGGTAGCCAGTAATGGACTTCTTCAGCGTGCTTTCCCATCTCGACTGGTCCCAGGTCGGCCAGCTCACCCTCCAGCACCTGCTGCTGGTACTGGTCGCCGTAGGCCTGGCGATCCTCGTCGGCGTGCCGCTGGGCGTGCTGATGACCCGCTTCACGTGGCTGGCCGGCCCGTTGCAGGGCGCCGCCACGGTGATGCTGACCATCCCCTCGATCGCCCTGTTCGGCCTGCTGATGCCGGTCTACTCGGTATTCGGCCAGGGCCTCGGGCCGCTGCCGGCGATCACCGCGGTGTTCCTCTATTCGCTGCTGCCGATCCTGCGCAACACCTACCTCGCCCTGACCGGCGTCGAAGCGGGCATCCGCGAGGCCGGCAAGGGCATCGGCATGACCTTCTGGCAACGCCTGCGGATGGTCGACATTCCCCTCGCGGTGCCGGTGATCCTCGCCGGCGTACGCACCGCCGTGGTGATGAACATCGGCGTGATGACCATCGCCGCGGTGATCGGCGCCGGCGGCCTGGGCGTGCTGATCCTCACTTCCATCAGCCAGAGCAACATGCCGATGCTGGTGGTCGGCGCGGTACTGGTCAGCCTCCTGGCCATCGCCGCCGACCTGCTGCTGCAATGGCTGCAACGCATCCTCACCCCCAAGGGACTGCGCGCCAGCGCGCACTGACAGGAGCCGAACATGATCGAACTGGACAAGCTCAGCAAGACCTTCACCCAGAAGAACGGCAAGGAGTTCCGCGCCGTCGATTCCGTCAGCCTGACCGTGGAGAAAGGCGAGATCTGCGTCTTCCTCGGCCCCTCCGGCTGCGGCAAGACCACCACCCTGAAGATGATCAACCGGATCATCCCGCCGACCTCCGGCCGCGTGCTGATCGACGGCCAGGACACCGCGGACCTCGACGAAGTCACCCTGCGCCGCCACATCGGCTACGTGATCCAGCAGATCGGCCTGTTCCCGAACATGACCATCGAGGAAAACATCATGGTCGTGCCGCGCCTGCTCGGCTGGGACAAGGCGCGCTGCAAGGAGAAGGCCCGCGAGCTGATGAGCATGGTCAAGCTGGAGCCCAAGCAGTACCTGCAACGCTACCCGCGCGAACTCTCCGGCGGCCAGCAGCAGCGCGTCGGGGTAATCCGCGCGCTGGCGGCGGACGCGCCGCTGCTGCTGATGGACGAGCCGTTCGGCGCGGTCGATCCGATCAACCGCGAGTCGATCCAGAACGAGTTCTTCGAAATGCAGCGCAAGCTCGGCATGACCGTGATCATGGTCAGCCACGACATCGACGAAGCCATCAAGCTGGGTGACAAGGTGGCGGTGTTCAAGAGCGGCCGGCTGCTCCAGTACGACCACCCGGACACCCTGCTGGCGCACCCGGCGGACGAGTTCGTCAGCGCCTTCACCGGCCAGGACAGCACGCTCAAGCGCCTGCTCCTGGTGCGCGCCGAAGACGCCGCCGACAGCAGCCTGGTCACCGCCCGGCCGCAGACCCCGGTGGCCGAGGCGCTGGAACTGATGGACGAGAACGACCGGCGCTACCTGATCGTGGTGGATGACCAGGGCAAGGGCCTGGGCTACGTGCGACGCAAGGACCTGCGCCGCCAGGAGGGCACCTGCGCGCCGTTCGTCACCCCGTTCCGGGTCACCGCCAGCCACGACGAGCACCTGCGCATCCTGTTGTCGCGGATGTACGAGTTCAACAGCTCCTGGCTGCCGGTGCTCGACCCCGACCAGCAGTTCCTCGGCGAGGTCACCCAGGAATCCATCGCCGACTACCTCAGCTCCGGCCGCTCGCGCGGCGGCAAGGGCCTGATCGTGTCGCCGGCCGAACAGGTCGGGGCCTAGGCCGCCGGGTGGATATTCACCGCCGGCAGCCGCCAACCGCAGCGTATTCCTGGCGAGTGGCGCCCTCTTCCGCCCCGCCGAAACGAAAAAGCCCGGCATCCGCCGGGCTTCTCCCTGCCCCTTCCACTCAACCGGCCCGCCCCGGCGCCTGCGCCGCCGAGGCCTGGTCGTCGCGCCCTTGCGGCTTGACGATCACCGTGCAGGTGATCCCCGCCGAGAGCAGCACGCCGTCCGGCACTTCGTCGATGTGTACCCGCACCGGCACGCGCTGGGCCAGGCGCACCCAGTTGAAAGTGGGGTTGACGTCGGCGGTCAGCTCGCGGCTTTCCGGGTTGTCGCGGTCGTAGATGCCGCGGGCGATGCTTTCCACGTGGCCCTTGAGGTGTTCGCCGCTCATCAGCTGCATGTCCACCGGGTCGCCTTCGCGGATGTACGGCAGCTTGGTTTCCTCGAAGTAGCCGTAGACCCAGTAGGAGTTCTTGTCGATCACCGCCATCTTCGCCTCGCCGACCCGCGCGTAGTCGCCACGGTGCACGTTGAGGTTGGTGACGTAGCCGTCGACCTGCGCCACCACCCGGGTGCGCTCCAGGTTCAGGCGCGCGGCGTCGAGCTGGGCCTTGGCCTGCTCGTAGTCGGCCATCGCCGCGGCGGCGGTGTTGTGGGCGTCGTCGCGGCTTTCGCGGGAGACCACCATCTCATCCATTTCCGCGCGCCGCCGGGCGTTCAACTGGCGCATCTCCAGGGTCGCCTTGCGCGAGGCAACCAGCGACTCGGCCTGCTTCACCGCAATACGGTAGTGGTCGGGGTCGATCTGCATCAGCAGGTCGCCTTTCTTCACCAACTGGTTGTCGCGCACCGGGACGTCGACGACGATCCCGGAAACGTCGGCGGCGACATTGATCACGTCGGCGCGCACGCGACCGTCACGGGTCCAGGGGGTGTCCATGTAGTTGACCCACAGGGTCCGCCCGATGAATACGGCGACCAGCAGGATCAGCAGGGTCGCCAGCAGGCTGATTACGGATTTCAAGGTCATGGTCGGCTCACGATAACGAAGAGGTGCGCTACCGCCTCAGCGGTAGATGGTCAGGGACAGGCCGCCGTACAGGCAGGCGAACAGGCTGACCCGGAACAGCGCCGGGTGCCAGGTGAAGCGATACAGGCCAACCGAGGCGAAGATCCGGTCGAGCCCCCAGGTGAGCGCCGCGGCGATCACGAACAACAGCGTCAGGGTCGGCATGTAGACCCCATGGATGGCGATTTCACGAGGCATGGACGGTACCTTGGCCGCTCGTCCGGCCGGCCAGTTCGGTCAGTGGCGAGGTCGGCGCGAGCAGGGAAGAACGGATGAAGTGCAGGTAGCTGCGCACCCGCCGTAGCGGCGAGCTGTCGAAGTGCGGCGCGCAGGGTTCGTCGGTGTGCCTGGCCGCGTGGATGGCCTGGTCGACAGCCGCCAGGGCGCGCTCCAGGTTCTCCGCACCGGGGCGCACGAACAGCCGGATCAGGGCCCGCCCCATGGCGCGGATCGCCTGGCGCCAGGGCATGGCCTCGGCGTAGCAGGGTTCGTCCGGCAGGCGCTCCTGCTCGCGACGCAGCTCGATGATCGCGTGGCCGACCTCGAGCACCAGGAACATCCAGCGCAGCAGCCCGCGCTGCACGTCCGGGCGCCCGGCGGCGACGCCATAGGCCTGGTTCAGCAGGTCGCGGGTACCGCTTTCGAAGGCCGAGCCAAGCCCCCTGCTCCTGCCGCTGATGGCGAACACCACGCGCATCCGCAGGTCGCGCTCGAGGCGCTTCCACAGCCAGGCGCTGTTGGGCGGCAGAATGACCGCGGCGGCCGCGGCCGAGAGCAGCATCGAGAGGATCAGGGCGATGTACTCGTTGATCACGTGGGCCGGGTCGTAGACGGTCAGGTTCGCCGGCACCGAACCGAAGCAGAAGAACACCAGCAGGCCGAGACCGTAGCCGGCCCACTGCGGCCGCGAGGAGATGAACGCGCCGAGGGCGAACACCGGCGCCAGTACCAGGCATAGCAGCGGGAAACCGTCGATATGCGGGTAGACGAAGAACATCTCGCTGAAGCCGAGCAGCGCCGCCGCCATGGTGCCGATGGCCATCTGCATGGCGACCTTCTTCGGGTTCGGCGCCGCCGAGGCCAGCGCCGAGACCGCCACCGCGTTGAGGGCGAAGGTGCCGCCGCTGGGCCAGGTGCTGTAGATCCAGAAACAGCCGAACAGCAGGATCATCAACCCGGTGCGCATCCCCGCCACTGCCGCCGCCACCGCGTTGGCCTTGGCGGTGAAGGCGTCCTTCCACTGCTCGCGCTCGTGGCGGTGGGCGGCCAGCGAGGCATGGGTCAGGGCGTAGTCGTGCATTTCCTCGGCGAAACGGTAGAGCAGCTCGGCGGCGGTATTGAAGTCCAGCCGCGCCTCTTCGCCCGGCTCCCGCGCCAGCAGTTCTCCGCGCGCCTGGCGGATGCGCGCCATCAGGCGTTCGCGGCAGTCGGCGAGGCGCTGGGCGAAGCGCTCGGCGTCATGGTCGGTGACGGCGCGGCCACGGATCTCCTCGAGCAGCCCGGTGATTTCCTCCAGGCACGGTTCGAACGCTTCCAGCACCTGGGTGGAGCCCTGCGCGCGCAGGCGTTCGAGCAGTTGGTGGAGGGCGTGGAAACGGGTATTCATGGCCATGAACTCGCTGCTCAGGCGAATCAGCCGGCCATTGCGCAGGCGCATGTGCGGATCCTCGAAGGCGCTCGCCGCGCGCATCGTCTCCAGGCCCACGGCCTGGGCGGCGAAGGCCACGTTGCTGCTTTCGAAGCGCTCGCGCCCGCCGACCCCGCGCAGGCTGTCGAGGACGAACGCGGCGAACAGGCCGAAGCGCACGTACAGCGCATTGCGCATCGCCGCGCTGGTGGTCTGCGGCATGATCACCGCGCTGACCACCCCCGAGCAGAGGATCGCCAGGCTGATTTCCAGGACCCGCCAGATCGCCTGCATGAAGGCGCCTTCCGGATGGCTGGTGGCGGGGATGCCGATCAGCGTCGCGGTGTAGCCGGCGAGCACGCAGGCGTAGGAGCGGAAGTCACGGTAGCGGGCGGCCCCGGCGGTGCAGAGGCCGATCCAGATCGCCGAGCTGAGCAGGAACAGCACTCGCTCCTGGGCGAACAGGGCGATCAGGGTGACCATCACGCTGAGGCCGACCAGGGTGCCGAGGATGCGGTAGAAGCTCTTGGCGAACACCTGGCCGCTCTGCGGCTGCATGACGATGAACACGGTGATGGTCGCCGTGCTCGGCTGCGGCAATTCCAGGCGCATCGCCAGCCAGAGGGTCAGGAAGGCCGCGCAGAGCACCTTGAACACGTAGATCCAGGTCGCCCCGTCGCTGCGCGCCCACTCGGCCAGCGCGCGCCGCCACTCGTCGCGGCTGGGCAGGGCGAAACCAGCGGAGCGGCCGCTCATCGCGAAGACACCGCTCTGACCGGGACGTTCTCCGGCGCCAGCTTCCGCTGCACCGGCGTATCGGCGCCGGCCCCGACGCCGCCGCCGAGGGCGGTGAGCAGGCTGGCATGGGCGGCCAGCCGGGCGGCCTGCACCTGCTCCTGGACCAGTTGCTGCTGGAACAGCCGGGTCTGCGCGTTGAGCACGTTGAGGTAATCGGTGAGGCCGCGCTGGTAGGCCAGGGTGGCGATATCGTAGGTCTTCTGCGCGGAAGCCACCGATTGCGCGGCGAAGTCCTTCTGGATGTCCACCGAATGCAGGCGGATCAACTGGTCGGAAATGTTCTTCAGCGCATCCACCAGGGTCTGGTTGTATTGCTCCACCGCCGCGTCGTAGCCGGCCGCCGCCTCGCCCAACTGCGAACGCAGGCGGCCGCCGTCGAAGATCGGCAGGGTCACCGCCGGGCCGGCGCTGTAGGTGTACTTGGCGCTGCGGAAGAACTCCAGCATGCCGCCGCCGACGGCACTGAAGCCGACCGAGGCCATCAGGTCGACGTTGGGGTAGAAGTCGGCGCGCGCCACGTCCACGCCCTTGGCCAGGGCGGCGACCTGCCAGCGGCGGGCGACCACATCCGGGCGGCGACCGAGCAGTTCGGCTGGCAAGGCGCTGGGCAGGCTCGGCTGCGCCGCCAGGTTCAGGCTTGGCCGGCGGATCGTGCGGCCCTCGCCCGGGCCCTTGCCGGCCAGTGCGGCGAGCAGGTTGCGGGTGAGCTGGATTTCTTCGTCGATCACCTCGATGCGGCGCTCGGTCTCGGGCAGCGGCACTTCCGCCTGGCTGACCTCGAAATGCGTGCCGATGCCGCCGCGCAGGCGACGCTGGGCCAGGGCGAGGATGTCGCGCTGCTGTTGCAGCATGGCCTTGGCGATGTCCATCTCGGCGTACTGCAACGAGAGCTGGACGTAGGCGCGGACGATGTTGCCCTCCAGCTCGAGCTGCGCCTGGCGCGCCTCGGCGGCGGCCATGTGGGCCAGGTCGACGGCGCGCTCGCTGTCGCTGCGGTCGCGCCCCCAGAGATCGAGCTTGTAGTTCAGGCCGATCTCGGTGGAGTTGTTCCAGGAAGTGGTCCGCGCCAGGTCGCCGGGGCCGTAGAAATAGTCGTCCGGCCAGCGGTGGCGGACCAGCGAGCCCTTGCCCTCGATCTGCGGCGACTCGATGGACTCCACCAGCCCGGCCATGGACTTCGCCTGGCGTACCCGCGCATGGGCTACCGCCAGGCCTGGATTGCCGTCCAGCGCCTTCTCGATCCAGGCGTCCAGCTGCGGATCGGCATACACCTTCCACCACTGCGCCTGCGGCCAGCCGGCCTCGCGGGCGGCAGCCTGGATCGCATGGTCGGTGGCCAGGGCGTTGGCGTCGAGCGTGGCGGCCTCGGGGGCGATATCGCCTGTACTGACACAACCGGATATTGCGGAGAAAACGACGAGAAAACCGACGAAGGAGCCGACCAAGGTCAGTTCCTTCCTGAGAGCACGCGGCACGTTGTCTGATCCTGGAGGGGCGAAGCACGGAATTTGAACGGTACGGGCGCCGTTCAACCCGCTCGAGCGTTCGTGCGCTCGGGGGCCGATGAATTTTAAGAGGCTGGCGGCTGCTGATAAGCTGGCTCAAGTGCGATTGTTTATTGCGTAATGTGAAATAATCCGCCCTCGCAACAATCTGACACACTTCTGCGCGTGCCTAGGAGGCCCCGTCGATGGACACCCTGCAAAACATGCGAGCCTTCGTCTGCGTGGCGGAAACCGGAAGCTTCACCGCGGCGTCCCAGCAGCTCAACACCACCACCGCCTATGTTTCGCGGGCGGTGGCCAACCTCGAGACGCACCTGCGCACCCGCCTGCTCAACCGTACCACTCGTCGCATCGCCCTCACCGAGGCCGGCCAGCGCTACCTGCTGCGCTGCGAGCAGATCCTCGCCTACGTCGAGGAAGCCGAGGCCGAAGCCAGCGACGCCCATGCCCGACCCGCCGGCAAGCTGAAGCTGCATTCGATGACCGGCATCGGCCAGCACTACGTGATCCGCGCCATCGCCGGCTACCGCCAGCAGTACCGCGACGTGACCTTCGACCTGACCATGGCCAACCGCGTGCCGGACCTGCTCGACGAGGGCTTCGACGTGGCCATCGTGGTGGCCTCCGAGCTGCCCGATTCCGGCTTCATTTCCCAGCGCATCGGCGAGACCTACAGCATTCTTTGCGCCTCGCCGGAGTACCTGCGCCTGAACGGCACGCCGAGCGAGCCTTCGGAGCTGGCCAGCCACGACTGCCTGCGCCTGGTCAGCCCGGTGGTGCCGCTGGATCGCTGGCTGTTCGACGGTCCCAACGGCCAGGAAATGGTCTCCATCGGCGCCTCGCCGTTCCAGGTCAATGTCGGCGACGCCATGACCGAGGCAATCCGCTCCGGGCTGGGCATCGGCATCCTGCCGGTGTATTCGGCCATCGAGGACCTGGGCAAGGGCACCCTGGTGCGGGTCCTGCCGCAACACCGCCTGCAACAGCTCAACGTCTATGCGCTGTACCCTTCGCGGCAGTATCTCGACGCGAAGATCAAGACCTGGGTGGAATACCTCAAGGAAAGCCTGCCCGGCCTGCTCCAGCGCGACGAAGCGGCGCTGGTGGAGCTGGGCCTGGAACTCGGAAGACCCTCCTGAGCCGATAATCGCCCGCCCAGTGGCGGGCCCCTGCCCGCCGCTTCGATGGCGGTGGTATGGTCGGCGCTTTCGCTCCCGCTTGCAGAGTCCCGTCATGAAAAAGAACGTCTTCGTCTTCAGTCGCCTCGCCCCCGAGCATCTCGAACGCCTGCAATGCCAGTTCAACGTCCGCGTGCTCGAACCGAAACAGGGCGACATCGACGCCCAGTACGCCGCCGCCCTGCCCGATACCCACGGCATGATCGGCGTCGGCCGGCCGCTCGGCGCCAGGCAACTGGAACAGGCGAAGCAGCTGGAAGTCATCTCCAGCGTCTCGGTCGGCTACGACAACTATGACCTGGACTACCTGAACCGCCGCGGCATCGCTCTCACCAACACGCCCGACGTCCTCACCGAGACCACCGCCGACCTCGGCTTCGCCCTGCTGATCAGCGCCGCGCGACGGGTCGCCGAGCTGGACGCCTGGGTCAAGGCCGGAAACTGGAAGCGCACCGTCGACGCCCCGCAGTTCGGCACCGACGTGCATGGCAAGAAACTCGGCATCCTCGGCCTCGGCCGGATCGGCGCGGCCATCGCCCGGCGCGGCCGTTTCGGCTTCGGCATGCAGGTGCTCTACCACGGCAACAACCGCAAGCCGGAACTGGAACAGGAACTCGGCGCGCGCTTCCTCGGCTTCGACGAACTGCTCGGCGAGGCCGACTTCGTCTGCGTGGTGGTGCCGCTGGGAGCGCAGACCCGGCAGTTGATCGGTGCACGCGAACTGGGCCTGATGAAACCCTCGGCGATCCTGGTCAACGTCGCCCGCGGCCAGGTGGTCGATGAGGCCGCGCTGGTCGCCGCCCTGCGGGAGAAGCGCATCCTCGGCGCCGGCCTGGATGTCTACGAGAAGGAACCGCTGGCCGAATCGCCGCTGTTCGCCCTGGACAACGTGGTGACCCTGCCGCACATCGGCTCGGCCACCCACGAGACCCGCCGGGCCATGGCCGAGCGGGCGCTGCAGAACTTCGAGGCGGCCCTGCGCGGCGAGCGGCCGCTGGACCTGGTCAATCCACAGGTGTGGCGACGCGGCTGAGCGCGCCTCCCTCTCCGCTAGGTCGAGCGCGCCGGCCCGGCCAGCGCCGGCGCCTTCGGCTTGCGGAACACCAAGACGTTGCCGAGCATCACCAGGACCAGCCCGGCCAGCGCCGGTGCGGTCCAGCGGTAGCCCTCGGCGAAGGCCGAGATGTTCAGCGCCACCACCGGGAACAGCACGGTGCAGTAGGCGGCGCGATCCGGGCCCATGCGCCCGACCAGGGTCAGGTAGGCGGTGAAGCCGATCACCGAGCCGGGGATCGCCAGATACAGCAGCGAGCCGACGTAGCGCGCGCTCCAGTCGAAACTCAGCGGCACGCCCTGGAACAGGCACAGCGCCAGGAGGATCAGGGTGCCATAGAGCATGCTCCAGGCATTGCCGGTGAGCGGGCGGATGCCGGCCTTCTGTTGCAGGCTGGAAAGCATGTTGCCGGTGGAGAAGCACAGCGTGCCTAGCAGGGCCAGGCCGAGGCCGTAGAAGGTTTCCGGGGTGGCCTGGTGACCCACCAATTCCGGCCAGAACAGCAGCCCCAGGCCGAGCAGGCCGAGACCGCCACCGGCCATCACGTTCGACGCGATGCGCTGGCCGAACCACAGGCGGGCGTTCAGCGCATTCCACAGGGTGGCGGTGGAGAACACCACGGCCACCAGGCCGCTGGGAATCCACTGGCTGGCGGTATAGAAGCAGATGAAATTCAGGCAGAACAGGCATACGCCCTGGGCCATGCACAGGCGTTGGCCCCGTGCGTCCAGCCTTTGCAGGCGGCGGCCGAGCAGCAGCACGGCGAACAGCACCAGCGCCGCCAGGGCGAAGCGGTAGGCGATCGACAGGGTGATCGCCACCGGGCCCATCTGCAGCTTGATGGCGATCCAGGTGGTGCCCCAGATGAGCACGGTGAGCAGGTACAGCGAAAGATTCATGGCGACTCCGCAACGACAGGATGCCGTCAGTCTGCGGGCGAGGCCGGGCGCGACCATTGTCCATTCTTGCGCTTTTCATCCGCCGCCTCTCGCGGCAGCGTCCGGGCGCGGGTAGCATGGCCGGCATGCACCAACCCAGTGATTTCCAGGTATTCCGCACCCTCGACCGGACCTCCAATGCGCGCCTGCTGCGCAGCAGCACGCTCAGCGACGGCCTGGCGCTCGCCCATTGGTACCGCGACGAAGCGGAGATCCTCGGCTACAGCGACCCCGGCCATCACACCCTGTCGCTCTACCTGCAGGGCGGCTGGCAGACCTTCCGCCGCGATCGTCCCGGGCTCTATGGCGGCCCCGACCGCTTTTGCGTGATGCCGGCCGAACACCACTCCGACTGGGCGGTAACACGCGGCCTGGGCTTCATGCACCTGTACATAAGCCCGGAACGCCTGGCCGGCGCGGCGGTACGCACCCTCGATTGCGAACCACGCAGCCTGCAACTGGAGGAGCGCACCTACATCCAGGACGAGCCGCTGGCCGCCCTGTGCCGGACCCTGGAACGACAGGACTGGAACGAACCCGGCGAGCGCCTGCTATGCACCAGCCTCGCCCACCAGGCGGTGGACCACCTGCTGCTCACCGGGTGCGGCAGGCGTACCGACGTACGCTGGCAGGGCGGGCTGGCCGCGCACGTGCGGCGGCGCCTGGCCGACTACATCGAAAGCCACCTGGAGCAGCCGCTGGAACTGGGGTCGCTGGCGGAGCTGGCGGCGCTCTCCGAGTACCACTTCGCGCGCATGTTCCGCGTCTCCTTCGGCCTGCCGCCGCACCGCTACGTGCTGGAACGACGCCTGGCGCGGGCCCGCGACCTGCTGGCGTACTCCGCGCAGTCGCTCCAGGAGGTCTCGCTGGCCTGCGGCTTCGCCAGTCCGAGCCATTTCAACCGGCGCTTCCGCGAAGCCCATGGCGCCACCCCGGGGCAGTACCGCGCCGCCCTGAAAGCCTCCTGAAAGCCAGGCGCCGACAGCCTGCGGTTGTAGGCAGGCATTCCCGCAGCATAAAATGATAACTATTATCATTCGTTAATCCTTCTGCTCCGGGAATGTCCAGGTGTCGAGCGCCGACCTCGCCCACGCGGCCGCGTTGCATACCCTCTACAGCGACCACCACCACTGGCTCACGGGTTGGCTGCGGCGCCGCCTCGGCTGCCCGCAGAACGCCGCCGACCTGGCCCAGGACACCTTCGTCAAGGTCCTGGTTTCGCGCCAGGCCGCGCGCATCGACGAACCGCGCGCCTTCCTCACCACCATCGCCCGCCGCGTGCTGTGCAACCACTACCGCCGCCAGGACGTCGAGCGCGCCTACCTGGAAGCCCTGGCCAGCCTGCCCGAGCGGGAAGTCCCCAGCGAAGAGACCCGCGCCATCGTCCTGGAGACCCTGGTCGAGCTGGACCGTCTGCTCGACGGTCTGCCGCCGCTGGCCAAGGAGACCTTCCTGCTGGCCCAGCTCGACGGCCTGGGCTACGCCGAGATCGCCACGCAGCTGGGCATCTCCCTGAGCAGCGTCAAGCGCTACATGCTCAAGGCTGCGCAACGCTGCTACTTCGCCGAGCTGCCATGAGCCTGCCCGCCGCACCCAAGGTGCCGCCGCAGGTGGCTGAACAGGCCGTGCGCTGGCTGGTCGAGCTGCAGGGCGGCGCCGACGACGAACGCCTGCGCCAGGCCTTGGAGTGCTGGCGCCAGGCGGCCCCGGAACACGAGCAGGCCTGGCGCCACATCGAGGCGGTCAACCAGCGCCTGGCCGGGATAGGCACGCCACTGGCCCTGGCCGCCATCAACGCACCGCATTCGCCGCAACGCCGGCGCGCGCTGAAGACCCTGCTGCTGGTCCTGGCCGCCGGCGGCAGCGCCTGGGGCCTGCGCGAGAGCGGCAGCCTGCAGCGCTGGAGCGCCGACTATGCCACCGGCGTCGGCGAACGCCGGCGCCTGGCCCTGGCCGACGGCAGTCGCCTCGAGCTGAACAGCGACACGGCGGTGGATGTCCGCTTCGATGCCGGCGAACGGCGCCTGCTCCTGCTGCGCGGGGAAATCCAGCTCAGCACCGGCCAGGACCCGCGCCCGCTGCACGTGTACAGCGCGGAAGGCCGGCTGCGACCGGTGGGCACCCGGTTCGACGTGCGCCAGTTCGCCGGACGCACCCGCGTCGCCGTCCACGAAGGCGCGGTGCAGGTGGAGAACCACGCCGGCCAGGGCCTGCTGCTGCCCAGCGGCCGGCAGCTGGACTTCGACCGCGAGCGACTCGGCGCTCCGCAGCCGCTGCCGGTCGGCAGCGGCGCCTGGACCGACGGCATGCTGGTGGCCGCCGGCATGCGCCTGGACGAATTCCTCGCCGAAGTCGCGCGCTACCGCCCCGGCCGGCTGGGCTGCGACCCGCGCATCGGCGGCCTGCGGATTTCCGGCAGCTATCCGCTGGACGATAGCGAGCGGATCCTCGCCACCCTGCCGGCGGTGCTGCCCGTGGAGGTACGGCGCGTCACCCGCTACTGGGTCGGCGTGCACCCGCGCGAATGAGCGGAAAGATATTTCCGCGCACCTGAGCCTTTTTCCCCACCTCGCGTGACAGAGGAGGAAAGCCAACCTCGAAAGATCCACTGGAGTGTCCCTCATGTCCCCGTCACGCGCCCTGTCGCCGCTCAGCCGCGCCCTGCTCCTCGCCTGCCTCGGCGGTCCCGTCCTGGTTTCCGCCGGCAGCGCCTGCGCCGCCGAGATCCGCACCGATGCCCGCCAGTACTACCGGCTGCCCGCCGAGCCGCTGGAGCAGGCGCTGAACCACCTAGGCCGCCAGGCCGGCGTGCTGATCGCCTTCAGCCCGGAACAGACCGCCGCGCGGCGCAGCCAGGCGCTGGACGGCGAGTACACCCTGGAGGAAGCCCTGGCCGCCCTGCTCGCCGGCTCCGGCCTGGAGGCGCGCGCCCGCGGCGACGGCGCCTATACCCTGGAGGCGCTGCCGGTGGAAGACCCGGCCAACCTGCAGGCGCTCACCGTGGTCGGCGACTGGCTGGCCGACGCCAGCGCCGCCGACGTCTTCGAGCATCCCGGTGCGCGCGACGTGGTCCGCCGCGAGCAGTTCCAGGCCCAAGGCGCGGCCAGCACCCGCGAAGTGCTGGAGCGCATTCCCGGGGTCAGCGCGCCGCTCAACAACGGCACCGGCAGCCACGACCTGGCATTGAACTTCGGCATTCGCGGCCTCAACCCGCGCCTGGCGTCGCGCTCGACGGTGCTGATGGACGGTATCCCGGTGCCCTTCGCCCCCTACGGCCAGCCACAGTTGTCGCTGGCGCCGGTGTCCATCGGCAACATGGACGCGGTGGACGTGGTCCGCGGCGGCGGCGCGGTGCGCTACGGGCCGCAGAACGTCGGCGGCATCGTCAACTTCGTGACCCGGGCGATCCCCGAGGACTTCGCCACCAAGCTCGACGTGCACAGCGAACTCAGCCCCAGCTCCAGCCAGGACGGCCTGAAGACCACCCACAACGTGCTGATCGGCGGCACCGGCGCCAACGGCCTCGGCGGCGCCCTGCTCTACTCCGGCACCCGCGGCGGCGATTGGCGCGAGCACAGCGATACGCGGATCGACGACCTGATCCTCAAGGGCCGCTTCCAGCCCAGCGACGAACACACGTTTTCGGCGATGACCCAGTACTACGACGGCGAGGCCGACATGCCCGGCGGCCTCGGCACCGCGGCCTACCGCGACGACCCGTACCAGTCGACCCGTCCCTACGACAAGTTCTGGGGCCGCCGTACCCTGGCCAGCGCCAGCTACGAATACACCCCCAACGCCAGCCAGAAGCTCAACGTCACCGGCTTCTTCACCAAGACCCTGCGCAGCGGCTACCTCGACCAGGGCCGCAACCTCACCCTGTCGCCGCGCGAGTACTGGGTACGCGGCCTGGAAACCCGTTTCAGCCAGGGCTTCGAGCTGGGCGAAAGTCGCCACGAAGTGGGCATCGGCCACCGCTACGTCAACGAAGCCAGCCACGAGCTGCGCTACTGGACCCGCGCCGACAGCGGCCAGCTACCCAGCACCGGCAGCCGCAACGACCGCGACACCCGCGGCAGCACCGAAGCCAACGCGTTCTACATCGACGATCGCATCGACATCGGCAATTGGACCATCACCCCCGGCATCCGCTACGAGAAGATCGATTCCGAACAGAAGAACCTGCTGAAGAACAGCAAGGACAGCGGCCGCTACAATGCCTCGCTGCCGGCGCTCAACGTGATCTACCACCTCACGCCGAGCTGGAACCTCTACGCCAACACCGAGGGCTCGTTCGGCACCGTGCAGTACAGCCAGATGGGCAAGGCGGTGCGCAGCGGCGACATCGAGCCGGAGAAGGCCCGCACCTGGGAACTCGGCAGCCGCTACGACGACGGCATCCTGCGCGCCGAACTGGGCGCCTTCCTGATCAACTTCGACAACCAGTACGAGAGCAACCAGCAGACCGACAGCGTGACCGCCCGCGGCAAGACCCGGCACAAGGGCATCGAGGCGGCGATCGCCTACGACCTGGCCGATCTCGACCCGCTGCTCTCCGGCTTCGACGTCTATGCCAGCTACGCCTACGTCGACGCGAGCATTCGCGAAGACGGGCCGAACAAGGGCAACCAGGTGCCGTTCTCCTCGAAGCACAAGGGCACCCTTGGCGCCAACTACCGCACCGGCGCCTGGAGCTACAACCTCGACGGCAGCTTCCAGACCAGCCAGTACGCCGACAACGCCAACACCGAGAGCGAAAGCGCCGACGGCAGCACCGGGCGGATCGCCGGCTGGATGGTCTGGAGCGCGCGCGGCACCTACGACTTCGGCCCGCAACTGAACGACCTCAAGCTCGGCCTGGGGGTGAAGAACCTGTTCGATCGCCGCTACTACACCCGCTCGTTCGACGACAACAACAAGGGCCTCTACGTCGGCCAGCCGCGCACCCTGTACGTACAGGCCTCGGTCGGTTTCTGAAGAAAGACCGCGGGAGCGCATGGCGCAACGGCGGACGATCGCCAGCGATCATCCGCCCTCCCCGCCGCCGGGCCTGGTTACCCTCAGGCCCGGCGTCACTTCCAGTTCGGATCGCTCTCCAACTGTTTCATCAGCAGCTCGCGGACCTGCCTGGAGGGTTCGCCGTACCAGCGATAGGTGGCGTACTTGCTCGGCGTCTGCATGACTTCGGCGGGCTCGTCCGGCAGGCTCACCTGCAGCCCGTAGGCGGCACTCTTGTCGCCGCGGAACGCCACCAGCAGGCGGTTGTTGCCGCAATCGTGGGGTTTGCAACTGTTGGCCAGGACGTAGGGCTGGCCCTCCAGGCTCAGGCTGGTGGACGGGGAACTCGGGCCGCTGGCGTCGGAAACCCATTTCGGCACGTCGCTCTCGCCCTTGAACATGGCATGCCAGGTGGCCTTGTAGCCGGGCTGGCCGAGCAGTTCGAACAGCCGCGGCTGCTCCTCGGCCTGCGCCGGCGCCCAGTGCAGCGCCGCGCCCAGCAACGCCAGGGAGAGCAGTCTGGATACTCCGTTCATGGTGACTTCCTTCGATCGGGTGAAATGAAAGCAGTCTATCCGGCGGTGGCCGCCGCTGGCTGCTTGGAACGGCACGACTGCGACAAGTTCGCTGTCCACCGGCAATTCCATCGATCGCCGGATGACAGGCATCCCGACGCGCCGCGTTTTACCGCTATAATCCCGCGTTTTTCCGGGCCGTCCCGCGCCCACGCCAACGGATTCCAGCAGGCACGCATCCATGACCACTCAGGCCGCCGAAGTCGCGAAGCGCCGTACCTTCGCGATCATTTCCCACCCCGACGCCGGTAAGACCACCATCACCGAGAAGCTCCTGCTGATGGGCAAGGCGATCGCCGTCGCCGGTACCGTGAAGTCGCGCAAGTCCGACCGCCACGCCACGTCCGACTGGATGGAGATGGAAAAGCAGCGCGGCATCTCCATCACCACCTCGGTGATGCAGTTCCCCTACCGCGAGCACATGATCAACCTGCTCGACACCCCCGGCCACGAAGACTTCTCCGAAGACACCTACCGCACCCTGACCGCGGTGGACTCGGCGCTGATGGTGCTCGACGGCGGCAAGGGCGTCGAACCGCGGACCATCGCCCTGATGGAAGTCTGCCGGCTGCGCGACACGCCCATCGTCAGCTTCATCAACAAGCTCGACCGCGACATCCGCGACCCCATCGAGCTGCTCGACGAGATCGAGGCGGTGCTGAAGATCAAGGCCGCGCCGATCACCTGGCCGATCGGCTGCTACAAGGACTTCAAGGGCGTCTACCACCTGGCCGACGACAGGATCATCGTCTACGTCCCGGGCCACGGCCACGAGCGCATCGAGACCAAGGTCATCGAAAAGCTCGACTCCGACGAAGCCCGCGCCCACCTCGGCGATCTCTACGACAATTTCGTCGAGGAGCTGGAGCTGGTGCAGGGCGCCTGCCACGAATTCGACAAGGACGCCTTCCTCAAGGGCGAGATGACCCCGGTGTTCTTCGGCACCGCGCTGGGCAACTTCGGCGTCGACCAGGTCCTCGACTGCATCGTCGACTGGGCGCCGCAGCCGCTGTCGCGCGCCACCCACGAACGCAGCGTGGAGCCGACCGAGGAGAAGTTCTCCGGCTTCGTGTTCAAGATCCAGGCGAACATGGATCCCAAGCACCGCGACCGCATCGCCTTCATGCGCATCTGCTCGGGCAAGTACGAGAAAGGCATGAAGATGCGCCACGTGCGCCTGGGCAAGGACGTGAAGATCGCCGACGCGCTGACCTTCTTCTCCTCCGAGCGCGAGCAACTGGAAGAGGCCTATGCCGGCGACATCATCGGCCTGCACAACCACGGCACCATCCAGATCGGCGACACCTTCAGCGAAGGCGAGAACTTCGGTTTCACCGGCATCCCGCACTTCGCCCCGGAACTGTTCCGCCGCGTGCGCCTGAAAGACCCGCTGAAATCCAAGCAGTTGCGCCAGGGCCTGCAGGAACTGGCCGAGGAAGGTGCGACCCAGGTGTTCTTCCCCGAGCGCAACAACGACATCATCCTCGGTGCGGTGGGCGTGCTGCAGTTCGACGTGGTCGCCAGCCGCCTGAAGGAGGAATACAAGGTCGAGTGCGCCTACGAGGCGATCAACGTCTGGTCGGCACGCTGGATCGAGTGCGACGACGAGAAGAAGCTCAAGGAGTTCAAGGACAAGGCCTTCGAGAACCTCTCCGTGGACGGCGGCGGGCACCTCACCTACCTGGCGCCGACCCGCGTCAACCTCAGCCTGATGGAAGAACGCTGGCCGGACATCCGCTTCCGCGCGACGCGCGAGCATCACTGATCGCACGGGAGGAGCCAGGGACAGCCTCCCTGGCTCCTCCCCCGGCGGTCTCGGCGCAGGGCGGATAACCCTATCGCGGCTATCCGTCGCTCCAGCGCGATATCGGCGGACAGTCCCTGCGCAGGCAAAGCGAACGCGACGCTGTGCGAAACGCCTCCTTCCCTCCTCCCAGGCTCCCCTCCCCATCGCGCCATCGCTCCGTACGCCTGCGCCTTTCGCAGGCGGGTGACGAGACTTCCAGGTAGGAAATCCCTTCAAGCGCAACCAGGCAAGGACGCGGTTGCCCAAGCCGTTTCCGAAGGTGCCTCCTGAGCAGTTCAGATAGGTTGTCCGCCCCCGAGTGGCACGGCAGAGTGCCAGGGTTTATCTCATAGGGACTTGAGCATGAGCGGCAAACCCGCTGCGCGCCTGGGCGATCCGACCGCGTGTCCGCTACCGGGCCACGGCAGCAACCCGATCGTCGGCGGCTCGCCCGACGTCTTCTTCGACCATCGGTCCGCTGCCCGCCAGGGCGACGCCACCGCCTGCGGCGCCACCCTCAGCGCCAACGTCATCGCCAACGTACTGATCAACGGCAAGCCCGCCACCGTGGTAGGTAGCGTCGGCACCCACGGCAACCTGGTGGTCGGCGGGGCGGGCACGGTGCTGATCGGCAACAGCGGCGGCGGCGCACCCGCTCTCGCCCTCGCCCCACCGAAGCTGTGCCTGCAATGCCTGCTGCTGGCGGCACGCCGCAACCAGGCCCTGGTGCCCCTGGAAAGCCTCGGCGGCGCACCGTGAGCCGGCTCCAGCCGGCGCTCGCGGCGCCTACGCCGGACAGCCGCCTGTTCGCCCTGGCGGACGGCGCCCGCTACCTGACCCTGGACACCCGCCTGGAAAAGGCCGCGGGGGAAATCCGCTCGCGCTGGCTGCTGGCCGGGAGCGAGCTGGACGAAATCGCCCATGCCGGGCCGGTCCTGATCGAATTCATGGACAGCGCCCCGCTTTCGTCATCGGGCGAGTTCCTCGGCTGGCTGCGCGACTGGGACCGCCGCTCGCCCATGGCCTCCTGGCTGTGGAGCCGGGCGTCCTTCGAAAACCTCGCGAAACACTTCGCCGGGCTGCTCTTCACCCGCATGCCCGACGGCCGCCGGGCGCTGTTGCGCTACTACAGCCCGGAAGTGCGCCGGGCGCTGGAACAGGTCATGACCGCGCGGCAATGGACGCAAGTGATGGCGCCGCTGGAGCGTTGGCAGGTCTGGCAGCCCCTGCAGGGCGGCTACCTCGTCTATGACCGGGAAACGGAGCGGACCGCCGATGCTTGAACTGGATGCCGGCCAACTGGATCGCCTGCAGCGGGTCCGCGACGACGAAGTCATCGAGCGGGTCCTGCTGGAGGTACGCCGGGAGGCTCCCGCCTGGCTCGAACGACGCGGCCTGCTGCCCGCCATCCGGCAACTCGGCGAGCTGCGCGCGACGGCGCTGGAACTGGGTATCGAAGAGCCCGGGACGATCGAACGCTTTCTTCTGCACGGCCTGGCCTTCCCCGCTTTCCAGGACACGCCGGCGTTTCTCGCACACATGCGCCGGCCGCTGGCGGACAGCCCGGAACAACGCTTCCAGGACTACGAACGGATCGTCGAGTTTCGCCTGGCCAGCCAGAAATGGCGCGCGTACGAAACCTCGGGGAGACCGGCATGAGCGGCATAGGCGCGCTTTTCCGACCGCTGCCCCGCATGGGTCCGCGGCTGCCCTTCGAACTACCCGCGCCGCCCCGGCCGCACTTGCCGATGCCGGCGCCGCGCCCGCTGCCGCGACCGGCCCCCGGCGCGCTGCCCAGGCCGGTACCGCGTCCGATGCCGGTTCCGCAGACCCTGCCCAGGACCGAGACCGGCACGCTGAGCCGCGACCGGACCCGGGAAGCCGAGCGCGATTGCAGCAAGAGCCCGGGCCGCGACAAGGACTGCGTGGAGTGCCCGCCGTCCCGGGGCGAAATGGCCATCGCCAATAACGGCAAGGGCCACAGCATGTCGGACCTGTCCGCGCGCTACCAGCAGTGGGTGACCAATTTCCCGTTTCCCCACGAATGGTTCTGGAGCGGCACCTGGTGGGACGGCTTCGACGAGCCGCGCTGCACCCTGCTGGAGGCGAAGGCCAACTACGCCTTCCTGTTCGTCCCGCTGCTCGGCGTGCCCAGGCCCTGGGCGCGGGCCAAGGTGAAGTCGGACCTGCTGCAGAAGGCCGAGGTCCACAGCGACAAGGCCCGACCGACCCCGCCGGTGTTCGTCGAATGGCACTTCCTGCAGCGGATCGTCTACGAGTACTGCGCCGCGGAGTACCTGCGCATGGGACTGGCCAACCTGAAGGCATTCTGGAATCCGATGCCGGGAACGGACGAGCACGACGACTACCAGGAAACCCGCGCGAAGGAACAGGAAGAGATGAAAAGGTTTTGCGAAGAGAACCCGGGGTATTGCGCATGACGGACGCCAAAGCTTTCAGGCGCTACATATTCGAGCTGTACTTCGATCCGGCACGGCTCCTCGCACTGGACGACGACCAGCACCTGCAACGGATAGAGCGCTTCCTCGATGCCCTCGCGCCCCTCCATCCGGTGCTGGAGAACTGGTACCTGTGCGGCGACTCCCTGCGCGATGCCCTCAGCCACAACGTCACCGAGCACCGCCAGGATCTCGCCAAGGCCCTGTCGCGTGACCGACGCACCCGGGCGGTGGAACTGGTGCTATGGAACGGCGAGGAGGATCCGCTCAAGGGCGGGTTGTCGCTGGACTACGAGGCCAGCGGCAGGGCCGTCTCGTCCAGGCTCCAGTTGGAAGATGCCGGCAGCCTGCTGCAAGTGTTCGACGCACCGGCTTCCTCCTTCGTCGCGATCTTCCTCGCGGCGCTGGAAATCTGGCCCGAAACGACCTGGGGCATGCTCGCTCCGCATGCGTACTTCGTACACCAGCGGACCTTCCCGGACCGCCGCAGCATCGGCTGGATCGGCTTCTGCCCGCATCCGCTAAGGGCCACGGACTTCCCGGCGGCTACGGAGCTGGTCGACATTCCCGGCCGTGGCACCCTGCTGCTGAACGGCCGCGAACCGATGGACGAAACTCGTCGCGAACATTTCGAGCGCGTCGGCGAAGCGGACATCAAGCTGATGGAACTGGGCTACCTGCCGCCGCTGCGCGGCTGACGACGTACGAACCTGGTGGGGCCTCCGTTCTGTGGGGCGAATACGCCACCGGCGTTATCCCCGACCTCCCGCCGCAACGGCGGATAACCGCAGGCGGTTATTCGCCCTACCAGGCCCACGTGCCACGCAGCAAGGCCACCCTGGAGTGACCTCCGTTCCGTGGGGCGAATACGCCACCGGCGTTATCCGCCGAGATCCCGCCACAACGGCGGATAACCGCAAGCGGTTATTCGCCCTACAGGCCCACGTGCCATGCAGAAAGGCCACCCTCGGGTGGCCTTTCTGCATGGCGACCAACGCCACGGGCGCTATCCGCTGCCTACCTGCGGTGCTTCTTCATCGCCACCCGGCGCAGGTCGATACCGATCACCACCGGGTCGTGGTCGGAGGCCCGGTACGGCTCGGCGTTGTACAGGCTGTCCTGCTGCCGAGGGGTCTTGAACTCGACGTTGTAGTCCAGCACCCGGGGCTCGTCGGCGTTGATGTGCCACTCCACCGCGCCGCGTACCTGGCGCGCCAGGCTGGCGTTGGCGAGGGCGTGGTCAAGGTAGCCGGACTGCCCGGAGAACACGTAGGAATAGCCCTTTCCTGCGCCCGCCTGACGCGCCACCAGGTCGGTGTAGCCGGCGCTGCGGATGACGTTCACCGGGTCTTCCTTGGCATAGGAATTGAGGTCGCCGATGATCAGGCGATCAGGCTCCTTGGCGCCCGTCGGATCGCCCGCCAGCCAGTCCACCAGGGCCTGGGCGGCGCGCGCCCGGGTCAGGTTGCAGTTGCCCTGGCCGTCGCCGGTGTCCGGGTCGCCGTCGCAGGCCGAGCCCTTCGACTTCAGGTGGTTCACCGCGATGGTCAGGCGTTCGCCGCCATTGATCTCCTGGAAGGTCTGGGCCAGGGTCGGACGGTTGCGGGTGTCGTCGAACTCCGGGTTCACCGAACTGTCGAGCACCGCCGCGGATCGATAGGTGCGGACCTTGTCGCCGCGATAGATCAGCCCCACGGCAATTTCGTCGCTGCCCAGCTTCGCCCGGTTCGGGTTGACGAAGGCATAGCGCTGGCCCTGGGGCAGGCTGGCGTTGAGGCCGTTGACCAGGTCGGCGATGGCGCTGAACTCGCCGTAGCCGTCGTTCTCGATCTCCATCAGGCCGACGATGTCCGCCTTCGAGGCGAGGATCGCCGCGACGATCTTCGCTTTCTGCCGTTGGAACTCCTCGGCCGTGTTGGCTCCGCGCGAGGTGGGGAAACCGCCGCCCTTGCCATCGCCGTTGAAGTAGTTGAGCACGTTGAAGCTGGCCACCCGCAGGCGCCCTTCCACCGCCGGCTGGGCCGGACGCGGATTGGCCGCCTCGAAGGTCGGCGTCTGCAACGGCTGGATACGGTAGCTGCCGGCCGAGTAGTCGAGCACGCCGTCGATGGCGCTGGTACGGTCGCCGACGCGCAGGCTGTTGTAGGCGCTCAGTTCCGGTGCCGGGTAGCGGATCGGGTCGGGGTTCTGCCCGCTGCGGCCGTCGTCGAGGAGAATCCGGTCGAGGTCGTTGCGCGCCTGCATGGCCTTGGCCTGTTCGCCGGGAGCCACCACGTTGGTCGGAGTCATCTGGCGGCCGCCGGAGGACAGCAGGACCTCGCCGTAGCGGCCGAGGTTGTAGACCTCGTTGACGGTCAGCGTCTGGCGGAGCTGCACGCGCATGCCTTCGTAGCGCTCCAGCGCATCGGCGCTGGCCAGCGGCAGGCTGATGCCGGCCGGCGTCGGCAAGGCCACGCCGCTCGCCAGGACGCTGACCTGCAGCGGCCCGACCAGTTCGGTGAGGCCGTTGAACTCGCGGACCTGGCCTGTCACCCGGACGCGGTCGCCGAGCTTGACGTCGCTGCCGTTGCCGCCGTCGTAGACGAAGATGCCTTCGGAGGTCGCCGGGTCGCCGTCCACCGTGGCATCTTCCTGCTGCACGTAGAAGCCCTTCAGCTCGCTGGCGTTCTGGAAGTCGCCGACCACCACGCCCTCGATGGCGACCCGCTGGTTCACCAGCGGACTTTCGGCGCCGGCGCCCTGCACCTCGTGGATCGGTCGCAGGCCGGCCTCCTCGCCGCCGCCGGGCTCGCCAGCGCCATGCTGGCCGAGGTTGGCGAAGGTGTCGCGCGGGTAGCCCAGCCATTGCGCCGCCGGGTCGAAGGCGTCGCTGGGATCGCTGTCGCCGTCGCGGATGTCGGCCTTGCGCACCAGGCTCCGGTCGAGGGTCTGCACATCGCCGCTGCCCCAGGTCGTGCCGGGGTTGAAGCCGACCTGGCCGAGGCTGTCGAGGATCTCGCCGCTGCGCCGGCGCAGCAGCACCGCATCGTTGCCATTGAACCAGCTGCCTTCCACCCGCTGGCTGGCCAGCGCCAGCAACGCCGGGTCGGCCACGCCGTTGGCGAGGACGAAGGTCTTGCCCGGCGCCAGGCTGCCGCTCAGGTCGATGCTGCGGCCCGCCGCGCTGGCGCCGTTGAAATAGAACTCGACGCGGTAGGCGGAGAGGTCGAGGACCTGGCTGCCGCTGTTGTAGAACTCCAGCGCCTTGTTGTTGCCGCTGCCTTCGACATACTCGGAGATGATCAGCTCGGCGGCGTTGGCCACCGGCAGGCCCAGCAGGGCCAGGCCGCCCAGCAGGGCGGCGTTACGCAAGGGGTGCATCGGGATACTCCTTTATCGGAATGGGGTCGCCGCGGCTCAGGCGCCGTCGGGCTGCAGTTCCTGGGAAAACACCGGCTCGCCGTCGAGGTCGCGCAGGGTGACGGTGAGCGCGCGGCTTTGCGCATCGATCTCCACCTCGCCGAAGAACTGGTAGCCGGCGAAGGGGGAACTGTTCTGGACCAGCGGGGCCTTCTGGAACATCACCTGCGGGCCGAACGTGCCATCCAGCGCGTTGGGTCCGAAACTACCGGCATTGAGAGGCCCGGCGACGAACTCCCAGAACGGCGCGAAGTCCTTGAACGCGGCGCGCTCCGGGCTGTAGTGGTGGGCAGCGCAGTAATGCACGTCGGCGGTCAGCCAGACGGTGTTGCGCACCCCGGCGCGCTGGACGAAGCGCAGCAGATCGGCGATCTCCAGCTCGCGGCCGAGGGCGGCGCCGTCGTTGCCGTTGGCGATGGCCTCCCAGCGGTCGCGACCCTGGGCGTCCTTGCCATCGAGCACGCAGAGGCCGATCGGCATGTCGGCGGCGATCACCTTCCACTGCGCACGCGAACCGCGCAACTCGCGCTTGAGCCATTGCAACTGCTCACGGCCGAGGAAATCGGTGGCGGCGCTGCGCCGCGCCTGCAGGTTGGCGCTGTTGCCGCCGCGGTAGCTGCGCATGTCGAGGACGAACACGTCGAGCAAAGGGCCGTAGGCGACCTTGCGGTAGATCCGCCCGTCGCGCCCCTGGCGCTGGAAGCGCAGCGGCGCGTATTCGAGGAACGCCTGGCGTGCACGGGCCGCCAGCACGTCGATGTCCTTCACCTGGTAGCGCTCGTCGAGCTGCTTGCTGGAGGACCAGTTGTTGGTGGTCTCGTGGTCGTCCCATTGCCAGATCTGCGGCACCTCGGCGTTGAAGCGGCGCAGGTTGTCGTCGAGCAGGTTGTAGCGGTAGTTGCCGCGGAACTCGTCGAGGGTCTCGGCGACCTTGCTCTTGGCCTCGGTCACCCGGTTGCGCCAGATGCGCCCGCTCTCGGTCTCGATGCGTTCGGGGATCGGCCCATCGGCATAGATGGTGTCGCCGCTGTGCAGGAAGAAATCCGGCTGGCGCCGGCGCATGGCTTCGTAGATACGCATGCCGCCGATATCCGGATTGATCCCGAAACCTTGCCCGCAGGTGTCGCCGCTCCAGACGAAACGGATATTGCGCGCCTCGCTCGGCGCACTGCGCAGGTGGCCGAACCAGGGCTTGCTCAGGCTGCCGTCGCGGGCATCCTCGAAGCGCACCCGGTAGAAGATCGACTGGTCGGCCGGCAGGCCACGCAGGTCGATGCGCGCGGTGTAGTCGAGGCGCTCGTCGGTGACCGGCGAGACCAGCCGACGCGGCTCGCTGAAGACGCTACGGGTGTCCCATTCGACGATCATCCGCGCCGGGCGGTCGGTGCGGCTCCAGACCAGCGCGCGGTCGCCCTGCACATCGCCGGATTGCACGCCATCGGTCAGCTTCGGCCGCGCCCTGGGCGAGGCGATCACCGCCGGCGCGCCCAGCGCCGGCAACAGCAGTCCAGCGCCCAGGCCTTGCACGACGCGGCGGCGCTTGAGGTCCATCCCACTCATACCGGAGTTCTCCGCAGGCTTCACGAAGGTCCGGTTTACCGGGGCAAGTTGACAGGGGCGTTACGGGGACAGACAGGCTATCCGTTTGGTCAGGGGAAACGCCCATTCGCTCCGCGCCGCCCATGCGGCAACGAACCGGGCGTTGCCTCGCTGAAAAGAGCTTCAGTGAGTTTCAGGCTTCAGGGAATACACCCAATCGGAGGGGCGCGCCCAGCGACATTGGCGTCGCTATACGCCCCTTTCCACCGACCTCAGCCGCCCCGCGCGCCCTGGACCGGCCCCTGGGGCGCCTCGCCGCGCTCCTCCTGCACTGCCCGCCCGGCCCGTTCCACGGCGTTCCACAACCAGGGCGGCAGGTGCTCCGGGTCGAGGCTGTCGAGGAGGTTCTTGACCGCCAGGCCCAGCTCGGTGTCGCCCTCGATCACCAGGCGGCGGCGGAAGAACAGGGTATCCGGGTCCTCATGCCGGCTGGCCAGCAGCAGGAAGTCGCGCCAGTCGCCACGGATGGTCACGCTGGCCCGTGGCCGTTCGACCAGGCGCAGGCCGCCGGGCACCCGGGTGACGCACCAGCCGACGCCGAGGTCCCTGACTTCCAGGCGCAGCCAGCGACCTTCCAGCAGGTCGAAGGCGCCCTCCTCCAGCGGCTGGGCGAACAGCCGGTTGGCGACCCGTTGCAGGACCAGGTGCTGGAGCCCGCGCGGAACCTTCGCCGCCAGCGGCAACAGGCGTCCGGCGACGCCGAGGAGCAGGCGTTGGCGGTTCAGCATAGCCCTGCCTCCTCTGCCCGCAGCATCCCCGGCCGGCCGTGCCAGTAGCCGTTGCAGCCTTCCACGGCGAGCGGCGGAGCGGCACCCTTGCGTACCCGGTCGAAGGCCGCGATCACCTCGGCCATGCCCTGCGCCCGAGGACTCAGGCGTAGCAGGTCGGCGCCGCTATGTTCCAGCGAGCGGTAGTCGGCCAGCAGGTTGCTGACCTTGCCGGACATGGTCTGGATGCCGTTGAGGGTGAACAGCGCCTCGCCCTCCTGGCTGAGCAGCGGGATACCTTCGGGATACTGCTGGCAGCAGAACTGGCAGTCGTCCTTGGGCCGGTTCTCCGCCCGCGCGGTGAAGCAGCGCGCCGAGTAGGCCAGCGGCAGGTGACCGTAGGCGAAGACCTCGGTCTGCAATTGCTCCAGGCCCAGCTGCGCAGCCTGGTCGAGCACCCCGCGCAGCAGCTTGCCGGAGACTTCCACCGGCGGAATCCAGCGGCGCATGCCCCAGGAATACAGTTCGGCCAGGGCATGACCGTTGTAGAGGTTCAGCGCCGGACCGCCGACAAAGGGCACGCCGCGCTGGCTGAGGTAATAGACGGCGGCCATGTCGTTGGCCTCGACCCGGAGTACGCCGTTCTCGCATAGCCGGCGCAGGCTGGACAGCTCCGAAGCGGCCTCGATCAGCGCCAGCCCGGAGAGCACCAGCTCGGCACGGGTCGCCTGCGCCAGCTCGCGGGCCAGCGCCTGCCAGTCATTCAGGGACAGCGCCCGGCGCTTGGCGCAGACGGTCTCGCCGAGGTAGATGACGTCGAGCGGCTGGCTGGCCATCTCGGCGTAGAAATCGAATATCTGCCGCTTGTCCCAGTAGAACAGCAGCGGTCCCAGGCTCAGTTTCATCGCGGCGGTCCTCACTGCCAGGAACGGTGATAGGCGCCCAGGGTGGTCTGGTGCCCTTCGGAAAGTCCGGCCAGCGCGCGCTGCCATTGCGGCTGCACGCTATAGGCGCCCGGCGCGCTGGCGTAGCTGTCCAGCGCCTGGCGCCAGACCCGGGTGACCTGCTCGACGTAGGCCGGGCTGCGCTGGCGGCCTTCGATCTTCACCGCCGCCACGCCGATTTCCGCCAGTTGCGGGACCAGGTCCAGGGTGTTCAGGCTGGTCGGTTCCTCCAGCGCATGGAAGCGCTGGCCATTGACCAGGAAACGGCCCTTGCAGAGGGTCGGGTAGCCGGCCGCCTCGCCGGCGGCGTAGCGGTCGATGAGCACTTCGTTGAGGCGCGAGGTCAACCCCTCCGGTTCCTCGCTCCAGCGCACCGCCCTGGCCGGCGAACAGACGCCGCAGAGGTTCGGCGACTCGCCGGTGACGTAGGAGGACAGGTGGCAGCGGCCCTCGGCCATGATGCACAGGCTGCCGAAGGCGAACACCTCCACCGGCACCGGGCTACCGGCCGCCACCTGGCGTACCTGCGCCAGCGATAGCACGCGGGGCAGGACCGCGCGACGGATGCCGTAGCGTTCGTGATAGAGGGCCAGGGCCGCGGCATTGGTTGCCGAGCCCTGCACCGACAGATGCAGGTTGAGCCGCGGATGACGCTTCGCGGCATAGCCGAGCACCGCCACGTCGGCGGCGATCAACGCATCGACGCCGAGGTCGGCGGCCTGGTCCACCGCGCGCTGCCAGCGCTCCCAGCCCTGCGCGCTGGAATAGGTGTTGACCGCTACGTAGAGCTGCCGCCCGGCCTCGTGGACTCGCCGCAGGCCTTCCTGCAACTGGCGTTCGTCAAGGTTGAGGCCGGCGAAATGGCGGGCGTTGGTGTCGTCGCGGAAACCGACGTAGATGGCATCGGCGCCCTGTCGCAGGGCCGACTTCAAGGCGGGCAGGCTGCCCGCCGGACAGACCAGTTGCATGGGGTTGCTCCTCTGGCGAAAAACGCGCTCCGCGGCAGTGGGCAACCCCGGGGCACAGGCGCCACACTCTAGAAAGACGCTCCCGGTCGGCGCTTGACCGGGATCAAGAAGGCCTCAGGCCATCAGTGCGGAGAACGGCAGAAAGTCGATCGCATCACCCACGCCCAGGGTGGCGCCGCGCTCGATCACCGCCAGCCCGTCCGCCCAACTGGCGGCAAGCAGCATCGCCGAGCCCTGCTGCGGGTGGATTTCCACCCGCCCCCGTTCATCGAGCCGCGCCCGCAGGTACTGGCGACGCGCCCGCGGTTGCGGCCAGTCGAAGGCCGCCGGCAGCGCCAGCGGCCGCGGCACTACGTCGAACAGTCCCTGCTGGCGAAGCAGGAACGGACGCGCCACCAGCAATGCGGTGACCAGCGCCGCCGCAGGGTTGCCGGGCAGCCCCAGCCAGGGCTTGCCGGCCACGGAGCCGAAGGCGAACGGCTTGCCCGGCTGGATCGCCAGGCGCCACAGGTTGACCTCGCCAAGCTCGGCGATGGCGCGCTTGAGGTGGTCTTCCTCGCCTACCGAGACACCGCCGCTGGTGACCAGCGCGTCCCATTCGGAGGCCGCCAGGCTGAGCGCATCGCGGCTGGCCACCAGTTCGTCGGCGAGCACTTCCTCGTCGTGCACCTCGAAGCCCAGACCGCGCAGCAAGGCGCCGATGCAGTAACGGTTGGCGTTGTAGATCTGCCCGGCCAACAGTGTCTGGCCGGGCTCGCGCAATTCGTCGCCGCTGCTCAGCAGGCCGATGCGCAAGCGCCGACGCACCGAGACCGTGGCGACGCCGAGACTCGCCAGCAGGCCGAGTTCCTGCGGGCGCAAGCGCTGTCCGGCACGCAGCACCGGCGCGCCACGACGCAACTCCTCGCCGCGCCGGCGCACATGCTGGCCGGCGCTCACCGGCGGCAACTGCACGCGCTCGCCGTCGACCACGCAGAGTTCCTGCGGCACCACGCAGTCGGCGCCGGTCGGCAGCGGCGCGCCGGTGAAGATCCGCGCCGCCTGGCCCAGCGGCAGGCTCATGCCGCGGGTGTCGCCGGCGGCGATCCGCGCGCCGACCGTCAGGCTGCCGCCGCTGCGCGGCAGGTCGGCGGAGCACAAGGCGTAGCCGTCCATCGCGCTGTTGTCCCAATGCGGCAGGTCCATCGGCGCCAGCAGGTCCTCGCCGAGCACTCGTCCCAGCGCCCGCTCCAGGGCCAGGCTCTCGCAGGCTGGCGGGCGCGGCGCGCGCGCCAGCAGTTCGGCCAGCGCCTCGTCGAGCGGGCGCAGTTGGCCGCCATCGCAGGCGCAAGCGCTCACGAGCGGCACCCGCAGCCGGCCACCGGCGCCACGGCTGGCGGGGTCTTCAGGTGCGGGACGAAATTGCACGGGCGGGTGCGGCTGTCCAGTTGCGCCAGGAGAATCTCGTTCCAGGCGGTGCGACAGGCGCCCGGCGAGCCGGGCAGGCAGCACACCAGGGTACCGTTGCTGAGCCCGGCCAGCGCCCGCGACTGGATGGTGGAAGTGCCGATCTCGCGCTGCGAGACCTGGCGGAACAGTTCGCCGAAGCCCTCGACATCGCGCTCGAACAGCGGCCCGACCGCCTGCGGGGTGTTGTCCCGCGCGGTGAAGCCGGTGCCGCCGGTGATCAGGCCGACCTGTACCTCGGGGTCGGCGATCCAGGCCGAGACCACCGCGCGGATCTGGTAGATGTCATCGGTCTTCAGGCTCCGCTGGTGCAGGCGATGACCGGCGGCCAGCAGCGCGTCGGCGAGGGTCTGGCCGGAAGTATCGGTTTCCAGGGTACGGGTGTCGCTGACGGTGAGGATGGCGATGTTCAGCGGCTGGAAGGTGGAGGTGGCCAGGTGGCTCATGGAAGGGGTCCTAGGAACGGGCGATGCCTCAGCCTGAACCGCGGGCCCCCGGCTGGCTATTCCTCCGAAGAGGTAAGCCGGCGGCGCGAGGAGGTAGACGTCACTCCTCCCAGCGCTGCGCGGCGGCCTGGTCGCTGCAGCGGCCTTCGACCCAGCGCGGGCCTTCGGCGGTGTCTTCCTTCTTCCAGAACGGCGCGCGGGTCTTCAGGTAGTCCATGACGAAGTTGCAGGCGTCGAACGCCGCCTGCCGGTGGGCGCTGGCGCAACCGACGAAGACGATCGGCTCGCCCGGCTCCAGGCGGCCGATGCGGTGGAGGATCTCCAGGCGCAGCAGCGGCCAGCGCTGCCCGGCCTCGGCGGCGATCTTGCCGAGGGCCTTCTCGGTCATGCCCGGATAATGTTCGAGGAACATCCCGCCGACCTCGCGACCGTCGTTGAAGTCGCGCACGTAGCCGACGAAGCCGACCACCGCGCCGATGCCGACGTTCTGCGCATGCAGGGCGTTAAGCTCCTGCCCCGGATCGAAAGCTGCCTGCTGGACGCGGATGGCCATGGGTTCAACCTCCGGTGACGGTGGGGAAGAAGGCGACTTCGTCGCCGTCCTGCAACGGCTCGTCGAGGCCGCACAGTTCCTGATTGCGCGCACACATCAGGTTCTGCTCGCCGAGGGTACGCTCCCAGGCCCCGCCGCGCTCCACCAGGAGCTGGCGCAAGGCGCCGAGGGTCGCCAGCCCGGCGTCCCAGTTCAACTGCTCGCCGTCGATGCCGAGGGCTTCGCGGTAACGGGCGAAATACTGCACGCGGATCATGCCTGCCCTTCCTCCTCTTTGCGGTAGTGGCCGCTCTTGCCGCCGAGCTTCTCCAGCAACTGGACCTGCTCGATGACCATCCCGCGGTCCACCGCCTTGCACATGTCGTAGATGGTCAGGGCCGCGACGCTGGCGGCGGTGAGCGCCTCCATCTCCACGCCGGTCTGCCCGGCCAGCCGGCAACGCGCGCGGATGCGCACGGCGTCCGGCGCCTCGGCCTGCAGTTCGAGCTTGACGCTGGTAAGCAGCAGCGGATGGCACAGCGGGATCAGTTCGTGGGTGCGCTTGGCCGCCTGGATGCCGGCGATCCGCGCCACGGCGAAGACGTCGCCCTTGGGATGGCCGCCGTCCTGGATCAGTTGCAGGGTTTCCGGGCGCATGCGCACCACGGCCTCGGCCGTGGCTTCACGGGAGGTCACGGCCTTTTCCGTGACGTCGACCATGTTGGCGCGGCCCTGGGAATCGAGATGGGTCAGCACGTGGGTGCTCCTGGAAGAGGATACTGGCCAGTCATTGTAAGCCCTGGAGGGCATGACGCGATGCCTGGGGGAGGTTCGGAAGGGGGATGATTGTATACATAAAGAGGTAGGGCAGGCCGGCGCAAGGCGCCTCATCCCGATCGGGTAACGATGCGGGCCCGGTCCCCGGACCGGACCGGGCCTGGCCTGGCCTGGCCTGGCCTGGCAGGATGTATATCCCGCCCGGCTTTTTCAACCGGGCGGGATATCGGCCGGCGATTGCCGCCGGCTACCTCACATGTGCGCCTCGGCGTACTCCGCCAGCACCGAGCGCGGCACCCCTTGCAGGGTCACGTGCACGCCGTGGGGGAAGTCCTTGAAGCGTTCGGTGAGGTAGGTCAGGCCGGAGCTGGTGGCGGACAGGTAGGGCGTGTCGATCTGCGCCAGGTTGCCCAGGCAGATCACCTTCGAACCGCTGCCGGCGCGGGTGATGATGGTCTTCATCTGGTGCGGCGTGAGGTTCTGGCATTCGTCGATGAGGATCAGGCTCTGCTGGAAGCTGCGCCCGCGGATGTAGTTCAGCGACTTGAACTGCAACGGCACCTTGCTGAGGATGTAGTCGACGCTGCCATGGGTGCATTCGTCGTCCATGTGCAGCGCTTCGAGGTTGTCGGTGATGGCGCCGAGCCAGGGCTCCATCTTTTCCGCCTCGGTGCCGGGCAGGAAGCCGATGTCCTCGTCCAGGCCCTGCACGCTGCGGGTGGCGATGATGCGCCGGTAGCGCTTGCTGACCATGGTCTGCTCGATGGCCGCGGCGAGCGCCAGGATGGTCTTGCCGGAACCGGCGGCACCGGACAGGTTGACCAGGTGGATGTCCGGGTCGAGCAGCGCGTACAGCGCCAGCGACTGGTACACGTCGCGTGGCCGCAGGCCCCAGGCTTCCTGGTGCAGGAGCGGCTCCTGGTGCAGGTCGAGGATGGTCAGCTCGTCCTGCTGGATGCCCTTGATCCAGCCGACGAAGCCCTGTTCGTCGACGATGAACTCGTTGATGTGCACCGCCGGCAGGTTGTCGGTGAGCTGCACGCGATGCCAGGTACGGCCGTGGTCCTGGCGGGTCTCGACCTTGCTCACGCGGTCCCAGAAAGAGCCGGCGAGGGAATGGTAGCCGCGCGACAGCAGGGCCACGTCGTCGATCAACTGGTCGGTGTGGTAGTCCTCCGCGTCCACCCCGCAGGCGCGCGCCTTCAGGCGCATGTTGATGTCCTTGGTCACCAGCACCACGCGCACGCCGCTGTGGCGGCTCTTCAGCTCGACCAACTGGTTGATGATCTTGTTGTCGTTGAGGTGCTCCGGCAGCCAGGTGATGGGCTCGGCACGCTTGCTCATGAGGATCGACAGGCTGCCGCTGGGGCCGTTCTTGCCACGCTGGATCGGTACCCCTCCCTCTACCTGCTCGGGCGTGGCCTCGCCGAGTACCTGGTCGATCAGGCGGATGGCCTGGCGGCACTCGGCGGCGATGGTGTGCTTTCCGGTCTTCAGCTTGTCCAGCTCTTCGAGCACCGTCATCGGGATCGCGACGCGGTGTTCCTGGAAGTTCAACAGGGCATTCGGATCGTGGATCAGGACATTGGTATCGAGGACGTACAGGGTGGGCTGGGTGGGGCGGGAACGTCCGTGGTCATCCATACGCGATCACCTTCTGCTAAGGGCCTGGCGACGGAATGCCGGGTCGGCGCTCCGCCGGGGGGCGAGCCGCCTTCTCTCTTCCGGTGGGGAGAGCCTGACAGCAGAGGTGAGGGCCGGGGCCGCCACCTGTGCTGCAGGGTTCGGCGGTCTACGGTTCCACAAATACCGCAAAAAATATGACGGTAAAAAGTACTTTTCGTCATCAGCAGGTTTTTTTTCCGCAAGCGACGAAATACCTTGGCGCAGCCCTTCGCGAGGTCTAGTGTTATCGGTCCCACCCCTGTGAAAACCCTCCGCTTTTCCGTGCCGCAACGGTTTTCCAGCGCCATTCCCCCTCCCCCCTGCTCCTGCGACATAAAGCCGCCACTGCGCCCTGCGCCGCCTTCCTGTATGAATCCGGGGCTTGACCTTGACACGATGTCAAGGCTGAACCTGGCGACAGATCTCACCGGCGCCTCCCAGGGCGCCTGCGGTGCCACTTCTGTCCATTCCAAGGAGGACTCATGAACAGCGCCACGCTAACCGAGCTCGATCTGCCGGTCAGCGGCATGACTTGCGCGTCCTGCGCCGGCCGTGTCGAACGAGCCCTGAAGAAAGTGCCCGGGGTCGCGGCCGCCTCGGTCAACCTGGCCAGCGAGCAGGCCCGCGTACAGGCCCCGGCGGACAGCCTGCCGGCCCTGGTGGCGGCGGTCGAGCAGGCCGGCTACCAGGTTCCGGCGCGCAGCCTGGAACTGTCCATCGAGGGCATGACCTGCGCCAGTTGCGTCGGCCGGGTCGAGCGGGCGCTGAAGAAGGTGCCCGGCGTACGCGAGGTCAGCGTCAACCTGGCCAGCGAGCGCGCCCACCTCGAGCTGCTCGGCGCCGTGGACAGCCAGGCCTTGCTACAGGCGGTGGAACAGGCCGGCTACAAGGCCCGCCTGCTCGACGCGGGGCAACCACGCCAGGACGATGCCGAGCGCCGCCTGCGCCGCGAACGCTGGTGGGTGATCGCCGCGCTGTTGCTGGCGTTGCCGCTGGTGCTGCCGATGCTGGTGGAATGGGCCGGCCTGCACTGGATGCTGCCGCCGTGGGCGCAGTTCCTCCTGGCGACCCCGGTGCAGTTCGTCATCGGCGCGCGCTTCTATGTCTCCGCCTGGCGCGCGGTGAAGGCCGGTGCCGGCAACATGGACCTGCTGGTCGCCCTCGGCACCAGCGCCGGCTACGGCCTCAGCGTCTACCTCTGGCTGACCGCCCCGCCCGGCCACATGCCGCACCTCTACTTCGAAGCCTCCACCGTGGTGATCGCCCTGATCCTCCTCGGCAAGTACCTGGAAAGCCGCGCCAAGCGCCAGACCGCCAGCGCCATCCGCGCCCTCGAGGCGTTGCGCCCGGAGCGCGCGGTGCGCCTGCGCGACGGTCGCGAGGAAGAGGTGGCGATCGCCGAGTTGCGCCTCGGCGACGAGGTGGTGGTGCGTCCCGGCGAACGCTTCCCGGTGGACGGCGAGGTGCTCGACGGCAGCAGCCACGCCGACGAGGCGCTGATCACCGGCGAGAGCCTGCCGGTGCCCAAGGCTCCCGGCGACAAGGTCACCGGCGGCGCGATCAACGGCGAAGGCCGCCTGCTCCTGCGCACCACTGCGCTCGGCGGGGAAACGGTGCTGGCGAAGATCATCCGCCTGGTGGAAGACGCCCAGGCCGCCAAGGCGCCGATCCAGAAGCTGGTGGACAAGGTCAGCCAGGTCTTCGTCCCGGTGGTGATCCTCATCGCGCTGGTCACCCTCGGCGCCTGGCTGGTCGCCGGGGTCGGCCTGGAGCAGGCCCTGGTTAACGCCGTGGCGGTGCTGGTGATCGCCTGCCCCTGCGCCCTCGGCCTGGCCACCCCGACCGCGATCATGGCCGGCACCGGCGTGGCCGCGCGCCACGGCATCCTGATCAAGGACGCCGAGTCCCTGGAAGTCGCCCATGCGGTCACCAGCGTGGCCTTCGACAAGACCGGCACCCTGACCTCCGGGCGACCGCAGATCATCCACCTCGGCGGCGACGACCAGGAGCAACTGCTCAGGCTCGCCGGCGCCCTGCAACGCGGCAGCGAGCACCCGCTGGCCAAGGCCGTGCTCGAGCGCTGCGCCGAGCGCGACCTGGAGGTTCCGCCGGTGAACGCCAGCCAGGCCCTCAGCGGTCGCGGCATCCAGGGCGAGGTCGAGGGTCGCCGGCTGGCCCTGGGCAACCGCCGCCTGCTCGACGAGCAGGAACTCAAGCCCGGCGCGCTGGCGAGTGCCGCCGCGGACTGGGAGGCCGAGGGCCGCACCCTGTCCTGGCTGCTGGAACTGGCTCCGGAGAAACGCGTGCTCGGCCTGTTCGCCTTCGGCGACAGCCTCAAGGACGGCGCCGCCGAAGCGGTGGAGGCCCTGCGCGGACGGGATATCCACAGCCACCTGATCACCGGCGACAACCGCGGCAGCGCGGCGGTGGTGGCCAAGGCCCTGGGCATCGACGACGTACACGCGGAAGTGCTGCCGGCGGACAAGGCCGCCACGGTCGCCGAGCTGAAAGGCCGGGGCCGGGTGGTGGCGATGGTCGGCGACGGCATCAACGACGCCCCGGCGCTGGCCGCCGCCGACGTCGGCATCGCCATGGGTGGCGGCACCGACGTGGCCATGCACGCCGCCGGCATCACCCTGATGCGCGGCGACCCGCGCCTGGTGCCGGCGGCGCTGGACATCTCGCGGCGGACCTACGCGAAGATCCGCCAGAACCTGTTCTGGGCCTTCATCTACAACGTGATCGGCATCCCGCTGGCGGCCTTCGGCCTGCTCAACCCGATGGTGGCGGGCGCAGCGATGGCCTTCTCCAGCGTCAGCGTGGTCGGCAACGCCCTGCTCCTGCGACGCTGGAAGCCCTGAGCCAGCACGCCAGGCACATGGGGTGGCGCGCCTAGCGCAACAACCCCATGTGCTTGGCCCGCGCCACCGCCTGGGTGCGACGCTCGACGCCGAGCTTGTCGTTGATATGGCGGGCGTGGCTCTTCACCGTATGCAGCGAGATGAACAGCCGCTCGCTGATCTCCTGGTTGGACAACCCCTGGGCGATCAGCTCCAGCACCGCCAGTTCGCGCCCGCTGAGCACCTCGCCCGCACCGCCCGCGGGCTCGGCGGGCGGCTCCGGCAACAGCGCGCGCATGCGCTGGGCGCCGGGACAGGCAGGGAAGCGCTGCAACTGTTCGCGCAACCATTCCGGCTGCTGCACGAGCAATTCGTGGAGCGGCAGCAAGGCTCCCCCGACTGCGCCCTCCATGGCCTGTTGCAGGGTCGCCAGCGCCTCGCGCTCGCGGCCCTGCTCCAGGTGCAGCGCGGCCAGTTGGCCGAGGGCCAGGCGAGCCGGCAGCAACGCGCCGTTCTCCCGCGTCGAGCGGGCCAGCCGGTCCAGGCGCCGGGCGGCTTCCTCCGGGCGTCCTTCGCGGCGCTCCAGGCCAGCCTGGAGCAACTCCACATGCAGCGGCAGCAGCGGACTGCATTCCGGCGGCGTGGCCGCCTGCCCGCCGTAGGTGCCGCCCAGGCGCTGTAGCCAGACGCCGGCCAGTTCGGTCTGGCCCTGGGCCAGCCAGAGTTCGCACTTGATCAGGGTGATCGCCGCCAGGTAGTAGATCGGCGGGATATCCCAGGCATGCATCAACCGCTCGACGTCGCCAAGCCGGGCGAACGCCGCCGCGTAGTTGCCCAGGCGCCCTTCCAGGCTGGCCAGGACGCAATAGCCGATCACCAGGCTGACATCCCGGCAGCTGCGGGTTTCCTCGATTCCCTGCTTGATCCACTTGCGCGCTTCGTCCGGCTGCAGCGCCAGGCTGCGCAGGTAGCCGCGGTACAGCAGGAGCCGCCCGCGCACCGCGTAGCGGCGTTGCGCCGGCAGGTGCTGGAGGCGTTCCAGGCCCTGGCGCACCTCCTCCTCGGCGCGCGCCACCTCGCCGCGCGCCTGGAGGACGCGGGCGCGGTCGTAATGGACCAGTGCCTCGAACAGCGGGTTGCCGTAGCGCTGGGCGAACTCCAGGGCGTCGCGGTTGTAGTTGCGCGCCTGCCAGAAGTCGCCACGGGTCACCGCCAGGTTGCTCAGCGTCGACAGGCATTGCAGGCGGGTGCCATAGCGCTCCCCGGCGAGGTCCTGCAAGGCCTCGCGGCAGTGCGCCTCGGCCTTGTCGATATCGCCGCGGCCGCGCGCGATCACCCCGCTCAGGGCCTGCCACTGGGCCAGCAGGTCGCGCTGCGCGGACTCGTCCGGCGCCGGCAGGAAACGCGCCAGTTGGCCGGCCAGTTCTTCCGCGGCATCCAGCTGGCAGGCCAGCGCCAGCGCCCAGCCGTATAGCAGGATCAGGCGCGGCGTGCTCGCCAGGAGGCTGTCCGGCAGGTCCATCTTCCAGCGCAGCAGGGTGGCGATGTTCTGCTCCGCCAGCAGTTGCTCTTCCGACAGGTTCTGCACCAGGCTCGCCGCCACGTCCGGCTGGCCGGCGCGCAGCGCCTGCTCCACCGCCTGGTCGAGCAGGCCATGGCGGCTGAACCAGCCGCAGGCGCGCAGGTGCAGGGAGCCGGCGGACGGACCGAAGTCGGGCAAGGGACGCGCCAGCAGCAGGTCGGAGAACAGGTGGTGGTAGCGGAACCACTGGCCGTTTTCGTCCAGCGGCACGAGGAAGACCTGGTGCTGCTGCAGGTGGTCGAGGATCGCCGCGCTGTCGCCGGCCTCGCGCACGGTATCGCAGAGCTCGGCGCAGAAGCGCTCGAAGCGCGCGGTCTGGGCGAGGAACGCCTGGACCTCGGGCGGCTGCCGCTCGATCACCTCCTCCAGCAGGTAGTCGCGGATCAGTTCGTCGGCGCCGTGTACCCCGGGGCTGACCTGCTCCTCTGGATCGCCGCGCGCCAGCAGCCAGAGGCGCAGCCCGGCGACCCAGCCTTCGCTGCGCTCGAGCAGCGCGTCCAGCGCGTCCTCGTCGAGTTCGAGGCCGCTGGCGGCCATCAGCGCCCCGCTCTCCTCGGCGGTCAGGCGCAGGTCCTGTTCGCTGAGTTCGAGCAATTGCCGCGACAGGCGCAGGCGCGCCAGGTGCCAGTCCGGCCGCTGCCGGCTGGTGACCAGCAGCACCAGGCCCTCGGGCAGGTGATTGAGGAGGAATTGCAGGCAACGGTCGAGCACCGCGCCCTGGGCCAGGTGGTAATCGTCCAGCACCAGTAGCAGGGGACGCTGCGGGTCCAGGCAGGGGCAGAGTTCGTCGAGCAGGTCGTCGAGCCAGGTCTCGAAGGCGAACGGCTGGTGACGCTGGCGCATCTTCAGCAGGCCGAGGGCCTCTTCGCCCAGGGTCGGGTGGTACTGTCGCAAGCCATCGAGCAGGCGTTCGAGGAAACGTCCGGGATCGCTCTCGCGGCTGCTCAGTCCCAGCCAGAGGCTCTGCCAGCGCGGATCGAGGCTTTCGCAGAACTCGATGGCCAGGGAACTCTTGCCGAATCCGGCGGGCGCGGCGATCAGCAGCAGGCGACCGTCCAGTCCGTCGCGCAGTCGACGGCAAAGACGCGGGCGCGCCACATGGGCCGACGGCAGCGGGGGGCGGAAAAAGCGGTTGGCCGTCGGCAGAACGGCGGATGGAGTGCCCGAGAAGGTGCGCGAGAAGTCAGTCATCACCCGGTTTCTTGGTTTATGTATGGGGCGTGAACGCTCCGGAGACTAACCACAAGTGATGGCTATTTGAAGCACTATCCATCGGCTCGGACGAAATAGCGCACCGGCGCTTCAGCTCGATAACCAAGGAAAGACCGGTTTCCCGGCGCGGTCCAGGCGCGGCAAACGTTTCCCGGCCACACAGGTGCCCGCCGGGAGGATGGCGACGACGGAATCCGCGGGCGAGGCGGGAAAACACTTTGTAATGAATTGACGGCCGGAGCGGCACGCCGCCCGCGAAAACGAAGAAACCGGCACAAGGCCGGTTTCTTCGTGGCTAGGAACGCCGTTTCTCAGCGTACCCCTTCCTGGCGCAGCGCCGCCGGGGTGTAGTCGCTTTCCGAAGCGCTGTAGTTGAAGTCGTAGGCCTGTTTCTCCTCGTTCTTCATGCCAAGCGCCAGGTAGCGGCCGGAGAGCAGGTCGTAGAGGGTTTCCACCGCGTACCAGGGCACCTGCTTGTCGTAGTACTGCTCGGCATGCGCCTCGGCCACGCGCCACAGGGTGCCGCGACCGTCGTAATGGTCGATCTCGGCGGCCTGCCAGGTGTCCTCGTCGATGTAGAAGTCACGCTTGGCGTAGATGTGCCGCTCGCCCGGCTTCAGGGTCGCGACCACATGCCAGACGCGGTGCAGCTCGTAGCGGGTCAGGTCCTGGTTGATGTGGCCGGCCTTGACGATTTCGCTGTACTTGATCTTCGGATCGTCGAGCTTGTAGCTGTTGTAGGGAATGTAGATTTCCTTCTTGCCTTCCAGCTTCCAGTCGTAGCGGTCCGGCGCACCGTTGTACATGTCGAAGTTGTCCGAGGTGCGCAGGCCGTCGGCGGCGGTGCCGGGACCGTCGTAGGACACCTGCGGAGCCCGCCGCACGCGGCGCTGGCCGGCGTTGTAGAGCCACGCCAGGCGCGGCTCCTTGACCTGGTTGAGGGTCTCGTGGACCAGCAGCACGTTACCGGCCAGGCGCGAGGGCGCGGTGACCCGCTGCTTGAAGTAGAACAGCACGTTGCTCGGCTTGTTCGGGTTGTAGTCCTTCAGGTTGGTACGGAAGGTGAAGGCATCCTGGAAGTAGACCAGCTGGTAGGAGCCGTTGACCTGCGGAGTGGCCTGGGTCACCAGGCGCCGGACGCTGCCGCCGCGATAGCGGGTGATGTGGTTCCAGATCACCTCCAGGCCGTTCTGCGGGATCGGGAACGGGTTGGCGGTATCGAAGTTCTCCAGGCCGTTGCCGCCTTCCACCAGCTTGGTGGTGGTGGCGTTGCGCTTGGCCGCCTCCTGCACCGCCGCCGGGACGGTGGCGCTGCGGTGGGTCTTGTATACCGGGATCTTGTAGGTATCCGGGTAGCGCTTGAACATGGCCAGTTGGCCGGGAGTCAGCTTGTCCTTGTACTGGTCGACGTTCTGCGCGGTGATGGTGAACAGCGGTTGCTCGCTGGCATAGGGGTTGGCGAGGAAGCCACGGCTGTCGACGCTGCCGGCGTTGGTCGCCAGGCCGCCGTCCCAGGCGGGGATGCTGCCGTCGGCGTTGCCGGCCTTCTCCGCCCCCAACGGAGTCAGGCTGGTGCCGAGCTTGGCCGCTTCGTCGGCGGATACCGCCGCCATCACCTGGGTGGCCAGCAGGCTCAGGGCCAGTACACCGGTATGCAGAAGAATCTTCGTTGTTTTCATTCGCTCGTCGTCCTCGTTAAGTCCTGCTCGCCGGCCCGGTTCGCACCGGGCCGGCGTACATCAGAAGTTCATGCCGAAGCTGAGCGCGACGAAGTCGCGATCGTCCACGGTGGTGTACTTGCCGTCGAAGAAGTTGGTGTAGGAGAGGCTCGCGGTGTAGGTGTTCTGGTACTCCGCGTCCACCCCCAGGCTGACCGCCTTGCGGCCTTCCTCGAAGTTGGCGCCGGGGCCGGGCGAATAGCCATCGACGTCGTGCGACCAGGCCACGCTGGGCTTGAGGTTCACGCCCATGAACACGTCGTTGTAGTCCCAGATCGCACGGGCGCGATAACCCCAGGCGTCCGAGGTGGTATAGCCATCGTTCTCGCAGTAGCGGCTGACGTTGTTCGCTTCGGCGGTGCCCAGCGTGCTGACGTTCAGCGCCTGGCAGCTGGCCAGGCCGGAGATGGTCCCCGGCAGCGGCCCCGGTCCGAAGACCGGGTCACGCCCGTAGCGTGCCTTGGAGGTGCTTTCCAGGCCGCCGACGTGGGTCCAGCCGATCTCGCCCACCAGGGTCAGCCGCTCGGCGCCCATCACCTGGTCGAAGAAGTGCGTCAGGGTGGTCTGCAGTTGGGTGATCTCCTTGCGCCGATAGCCGTGCAGGTCCTGCCCGGCCTGGCCGTTCAGCACCGAGGCGTTGTCGTAGGGGCGGTTGCCCCCGATGCTCACCGGGTCGAGGCCGGCGAAGAGGATGTCGGTGGTGTTCAACTGCACCGGCGCGTTGGGCCGGTAGCTGACTTCGCCGCTCCACGCGGTGCCGTTGGGCAACGTGGTGGAGAAGCTCAGGCCGAACATGCGGATATCTTCCGGGTACTCGATGAAGTAGCTGGAGTTGCCGGCGGTGGCCGCCGCCGCAGCCTGGGCGGCCAGTGCCGGGTTGATCGCGGCGAGGCGGGTGGCGAGGTCGTTGATCGCCGCCATGGTGCTGGCCGAGGCGCCCTGGCCGCTGAAGATCGGCAGGCGGCTGTGGTAGTTCATGTAGTAGGCGCCGAACTCGGTGTTCAGTTCGTCGGCGAAGTAGCGCAGGGCGAAGCCGTACTGGCCGCTGTCGCGAGCGTCGCGGTCCGGCCCGCGGCGGACCAGGATGCCCTCGTCCCAGGGCGACGGGGTAACGCTCAGGCCAGCCCCGGCGAGCACGTTGTTGAGCAGGTTGATGGACGCCTTGTTGTTGGTCAGCACCGCCAGGTTCTGGTCGCAGCCATCGGCCACCACGTCCGGCTGGGAGAAGAAGGTGCCACAGTTGTCGACCACCGTCTGGTCCCACTCGATCTGGTAGAAGCCTTCGGCGGACAGGTTGTCGGTGAGGTTCTGCGACAGGTAGAACATGTTCACCGGGATCAGGCCTTCCTTGATCTCCGAGCCGGGCCGGCGGAAGGCGGTGACGTCGATCGGGTTGATGGCGCTGATGCCGTTCTGGATGAAGGTGCTCTCGCCCCAGTTCACCACCTGCTTGCCCAGGCGCACGCTGCCCGGCAGGTCGCCGATGGCATAGTTGTGGTAGATGAAGGCGTCGAGCAGTTCGGCGCCGGAGGACTTGGCCAGGGTCTTGCGGCCGCTGTCGTCGATGTCCTTGAACTCGCGGTGCTCGTCCTTCAGCTCGAAGTCGTACCAGTACTTGCCGCGCAGGAACACACCGGTATCGCCGTACTTCAGTTCGAGGTCATGGATGCCCTTGAAGACCTTCGAGAACGTTTCCCCACGCTTGAAGTTCAAGTGGCTGTCGTCGGAGGTCTGGGAAAGTCCCTTGCCGCCGTTGTTCACACCGATCAGGTTCTTGTTCGGCTTGGCGGTCGACCAGCTGGCCCCGACCGACAACGCCGAGTCGAAGGAACCTTCGATTTCCCCGATGTTGAAGGTCACCCCAAAGGCCGGAGCCGCCAGCGAGGAAGCCAGGCTGACGGCCAACGGCAACCGGGCCCGACGCGAGAACGGATTACGGGTTGTCATCGACGCTACTCCATGTGTGTTTTTTGTTATGAGTGCGTGGACTATAGCTAGCGCTGCCTGCCGCTTGATCCCTCGAAAGTGTGATTTGCGCGGCGCAACCACTCTGGCTCGCGCCTTTGCGGCGGATGGAGAATGACCGGGCGGTCGCGAAAACGCGGAGACCAAGCGTTTGCTTGGCCTCCGGGCGTTTCGGCGGTGTAGGAAAGCCCCGTCAGACGGTCGACAGGAAGGCGCTGCCGGCTTCCTGCCACTGGGCGATCTCGATACGGATGCGCTTCTTGTCCAGCTTGCCGACGCTGGTCTTGGGAATATCGGTAACAACCGCGATCTGCGAGGGGATCGCCCACTTGTTGATGTTGCCCTGCTCGACGAAAGGCTTGAGGTGCTCCTTCAGGCCACGGGCGTCCAGTTGCTGGCCCTCGCGCACCACCAGCAGGGCGAACGGGCGCTCGCCCCATTGCGGATCGGGCACCCCGACCACCGCCACTTCGCGTACCGCCGGATGGCGGCTGATCAGGTCTTCCAGCTCCAGGGAGGACAGCCACTCGCCGCCGGTCTTGATCACGTCCTTGATGCGGTCGCGGATCTCGATGAAGCCCATGCCGTCCAGGGTCGCCACGTCGCCGGTGTGCATCCAGCCGCCGCGCCACAACTCCTCGCCGCGCTCGGGTTCGCGGAAATACCCCTGGGTCAGCCATGGCGAGCGCAACACCAGCTCGCCCTGGGATTCGCCGTCGGCCGGGAGGAAGCGGCCCTGTTCGTCCATGATCGCCGCATCCACCAGCGGCACCGGCACGCCGGCCTTGATCCGGTAGGTGGTGCGCTCGTCCTCGCTTCCGGCCAGCAGTTCGTCGTTGAGGTAGGCGCAGGAAATCAGCGGACAGGTCTCCGACATGCCGTAGGCGGCGGTCAGTTGGATGCCGCGCGCCTTGGCCGCCTCGTAGAGCGAGCGGTTCAGCGCGCTCCCGCCGATGATCACCTTCCAGCCCTTGAAGTCCACGCCCTGGGCAGCCCTGGCGTTCATCACCATCTGCAGGATGGTCGGCACGCAGTGGGAGAAGGTGACCTTCTCGCGCTTCCACAGTTCGACCAGCAGTTCCGGATCGTAACGCCCGGGATAGACCTGCTTGACCCCGAGCATGGTCGCCACGTACGGAGTGCCCCAGGCGTGGACATGGAACATCGGGGTGATCGGCATGTACACGTCGCTGGTACCGAGCAGGCGGATGCTGTCCAGGCTGCCGATGGTCGAAGCCATCGCCAGAGTGTGCAGGACCAGTTGCCGGTGGCTGAAATACACACCTTTCGGATTGCCGGTGGTGCCGGTGGTGTAGAAGGTGGTGGCGATGGAGTTCTCGTCGAAATCGGGGAAGTCGTAGCGCGGGCTGGCCGCGGCCAGCAGCGACTCGTATTCGCCGACCAGGCCGGGCAGTTCGGCGCTCTTCTCCGCGCCGTCGGTGAGCAGGATGGTCCGCTCCACCGTGGCCAGCTGCCCCGCCATCGCCTGGTAGAGCGGGACGAACTCGCTGTTCACCAGCACGAAGCGATCCTCGGCGTGGTTCATGGTGTAGAGGATCTGTTCCGGGGAGAGGCGGATGTTGATGGTATGCAGCACCGCCCCGATCATCGGGATGGCGAACATGCATTCCAGGTAGCGATGGCTGTCCCAGTCCATCACCGCCACCGTGTCGCCGGCCTTCACCCCGGCCTCGCTGAGTACGTTGGCCAGGCGCGCGACGCGCTCGTTGAAGGTGGCGTAGCTGTAGCGCACCTGGTCGCGGTAGACGATTTCATGACTCTTTTCGTAACGACGGCCGGAAAGCATCAGGCTCTTGATCAGCAACGGATACTGATAAGCGCCGGCGGCGGCCGGGATGAGACGGGTCTTCAGCATGGGGCGTACACCTGGGAGCGGGTTCGTTGTCAGGATGAGGCCGACTCTAGAGCCGTCGGCGGGCTTTGTTCATCAGTCAAAAGAGTGATTTGCCCCGTGACCTTTCGGAGCCTCCCGGTCACAAGATAGAATCCGCCCACTGAATCGTTCAGACCCTATCCAGAACAAGAGGTAACGTTCCATGTCCGATATCGTCATCGTCGCCGGCGCCCGTACTCCCATGGGCGGCTTCCAGGGCAGCCTGGCCGGCGTTTCCGCGGTCGACCTGGGTGCCGTCGCGATCCGCGAAGCGGTGCAGCGCGCCGGCATCGCCGCCGAGGACGTACAGGAAGTGATCATGGGTTGCGTCCTGCCCGCCGGCCTGAAGCAGGGCCCGGCCCGCCAGGCCGCGCTGGCGGCCGGCCTGCCCGCCGCCACCGGCTGCACCACCATCAACAAGCTGTGCGGCTCGGGGATGAAGGCGGTGATGCTGGCCCACGACCTGCTCAAGGCTGGCACCAACCAGGTGATGGTCGCCGGTGGCATGGAAAGCATGTCCAACGCGCCCTATGTCCTGGAGAAAGCCCGCAGCGGCCTGCGCATGGGCCACGGCGAGATCAAGGACCACATGTTCCTCGACGGCCTGGAGGACGCCCGTACCGGCCGTTTGATGGGTTCGTTCGCCCAGGAGACCGCCGACAAGTACGGCGTGACCCGCGAGGAGATGGACGCCTATGCCATCGAATCGCTCAAGCGCGCCCAGGCCGCCATCGCCGATGGCTCGCTGGCGGCGGAAATCGTCCCGGTCACCGTCACCAGCCGCAAGGGCGAGAGCGTGGTGAAGGACGACGAGCAACCGCTGACCGCCAACCTGGAGAAGATCCCGAGCCTCAGGCCGGCGTTCCGCAAGGACGGTACCATCACCGCCGCCAATGCCAGCTCGATCTCCGACGGCGCCTCCGCGCTGGTCCTGATGACCGCCGAGGAAGCCCAGCGCCGTGGCCTGAAGCCGCTGGCGCGAATCGTCGGCCATGCCACCCAGAGCCAGGACCCGAGCGAGTTCACCCTGGCGCCGATCGGCGCGATGACCAACCTGTTCGCCAGGACCGGCTGGAGCAAGGACGACGTCGACCTGTTCGAGATCAACGAAGCCTTCGCCATGGTCACCATGCTCGCCATGCGCGAACACGGCCTCGATCATGCCAAGGTCAATGTCTATGGCGGCGCCTGCGCCCAGGGCCATCCGGTCGGTTCCACCGGCTCGCGGATCATCCTCACCCTGATCAACGCCCTGCGCCAGAAAGGCGGCAAGCGCGGCGTCGCCTCGCTGTGCATCGGCGGCGGCGAAGCCACCGCCGTGGCGCTCGAACTGCTCTGATACGGCGTTGAGCCATCGGCGCCCGGCCGGCTCGCGCTGTCCGGGCGCCCTCTTCCTCAGGTGCCCACCGCGGCGCTGCGCGCCGGACGCGGAAACACCAGCGCCGCGGCGAAGGTCAGCGCGGCGAAGCCCGCCAGTACCAGGTACAACCCCAGCAGCCCCTGCCGTGGTTCCAGGTAGGCAATCATCGGGATCGCCGCCGCGCTGGCGCCGAACGACAGGAAATAGCGCAGGGCGAAGACCCGCGCCTGCCACTGCGGCGCGACGAAGTGGGCGACCATCGCATCGTTCACCGTCACCTGGCCGAACACCGCGAACATGAACAGCGCGCCGAACAGCACCACTGCGCTGCCGTGGCCGTAGGCCAGGGCCAGCAGCAGCGGCACCTGGCAGAAGGTGAGGAAGACGAACGGCAACTTCAGGTTCAGGCGATCGATCAGGCGCCCCATGATCAGTTGCGCCACCGCGCCGAAGGCATAGGCCAGGCTGACCACCACGCCGAGGGTCTGCGGCGACGCCAGCAAGTCGCTCAGGCGCTCCTGGAACAGCTTCGGGTAGGTCACGGTGCTGGCGTTGAACACCACCCCGCCGGTGGCGGTGACCAGCGCCAGCACGCCGAACACCCGGCGCATCGACAGGCCCTCGCTGTCCTCGCCACGCGCCGCGGCCTTGGCCGACAGGTGCGGCGATGGCTCCTCGCGCACGCAGAAGAAAAAGCCGATGCCGAGCAGGATGGCCACCCCGCCGGGCAGGATGAACGCCGCACGCCAACCGAAGTGCGCGGTGAGAAAGCCGGTAAGCAGCGCGGCGAAGGCGACCCCGAGGTTACCCCACATGCCGTTGATGCCGATCTCGCGGCCGCGGTTCTCCGCGTGTGCCACCAGCATCGCGGTGCCGACCGGGTGGTAGATCGCGGCGAATACCCCGATCAGGGTCAGCCCGGTCACCAGCATCGGTACGCTGCCGGCCAGCCCGGTGAGCAGTGCGGCGGCGCCGATACCGAAGAAGAACAGCAGCATCATCCGCCGCCGGCTCCAGGTATCGCCCAGCCAGCCGGCCGGCAGCGAACAGGCGCCGAAAGCGATGAAACCGCCCAGCGACAGGCCGATCAGACCGGCGTAGTCGAGGTCGAAGCTGCCGGCCATGCCGAGCACGGCGGCGGGGAAGATCAGCATGAACATGTGGTCGATGACATGCGCGGCGTTGATGAAGCGGATAACGGTTCGAGGTCGGTTCATGGCGTGCGGCCTGAATGGTCGGTGAGGAATGGGCGTCATGACCCGGGCATGATAGGTTGACCGAAAAGCGCAGACAGGACAGCGAGGTCATCGAAACGGACATGCTGATCGAGCACCGCCCGGACGGCCTGCTGGCCGCCATCTCCCTCGACTTCCCCGACGGCCATCACCTGGGGCGGCATTTCCACCCGCAGGCGCAGTTCCTCTACGCCGCTCGCGGCCTGATGCGCCTGGCCACCCACCACGGCGCCTGGGTGATCCCGCCGACCCGCGCGGTATGGATTCCGCCCCGGGTGGAGCACGAGATATTCATGTCCGGCGAGGTGCACATGCGCACCCTGTTCATCGAGCAACCCGAAACGCCGACACCGCTAAGCGACTGTTGCGTACTGGCGGTGACGCCGCTGCTGCGGGAAATGATCCTGCGCGCCATCCACCTCGAGAGCCAGCCGCGCCTGGACGACTTCCGTCAGCGCCTGCAAGGGCTGATCCTCAGCGAGATCGCCAACCTCGAACGGATGCCGCTGTACCTGCCGATGCCCCGCGACCGCCGCTTGCAGGCGATCTGCCAGGCATTGCTGAAACAGCCGGAACTGGGGCTGACCCTCGATGACTGGGGCCTGCGGGTCGGCGCCAGCTCGCGCACCCTGGCGCGGCTGTTCGCCCAGGAATTGCAGATGAGCTTCCATGAGTGGCGCCAGCAATTGCGCCTGACCGAAGCCCTGCCGCGCCTGCTGGCCGGCGACAGCGTGCAGGTGGTCGCCCGCGACCTCGGCTACGGCAGTACGCGGGCCTTCAGCAGCATGTTCCGCCGCCTGCTCGGCGAAACCCCGCGCGACTACCTGGGGCGACTGGAGCAACTGGCACGGGTCAGGGGCCGCGAGGACTGATGCCCCACGGCGCAACGCCAAGCCATGGCAATTCGGCGGATAACGCCTGCGGCGTTATTCGCCCTACCAAGGCTTCAGTAGGGCGCATCCGCCGCTCCCGTAGGGCGGATAACCGCAGCGCGGTTATCCGCCGAACCGGCCTGGATGGTGCAAGGCGGGAACGCGAGGATTGACGCCCTAGGGCGCAACACCGAGCACTGGCGGATCGGCGGACAAAAAGAAGCCCTCCAGCGGAGGGCTCTCGGAAAAGGGCGCCGGAGCGCCCGGATGGGATCGTCGATCAGTGCGGGACGCCCAGCCCCGCCGCGCTCATGAACAGGCGCATCAGCCAGGCGGCGACGCCCAGGGCCAGCACGCTGGCGGTCCAGATACCCGCCAGCCAGGCCAGGCGTCGCCAGAGCGCTGGCTTGGCCGCGCTATCTCGTTCGGGATGACTCGGCGTACGGACCATATGCGGCGCCTCCTCAGTGATAGCCATCGCCGTGCTTCACCTTGCCGCGGAACACGTAGTAGCTCCAGGCGGTGTAGCCGAGGATGAAGGGAATGATGAACAGCGCGCCGACCAGCATGAAGCCCTGGCTCTGCGGCGGCGCCGAGGCCTCCCAGATGCTCACCGCCGGCGGGATGATGTTCGGCCACAGGCTGATCCCCAGGCCGCTGTAGCCGAGGAAGATCAACACCAGGGTGAGCACGAACGGCTTCACGTGGTCGTTGTTGGCCACCGAGCGCAGCAGCGCATAGAAGGTCACCAGGACCAGGATCGGCACCGGCAGGAACCAGAACAGGTTCGGCAGGCTGAACCAGCGTGCGGCGATCTCGGCATGGGCCAGCGGCGTCCACAGGCTGACCACCCCGATGATCGCCAGCAGCACCAACGCCAGCGGGCGCGCCAGGTCGTGCATGCGCTCCTGCAGGCGGCCTTCGGTCTTCATGATCAGCCAGGTGCAGCCGAGCAGGGTGTAGGCGACGATCAGGGCCAGGCCGCAGAACAGCGGGAACGGCGCGATCCAGTCCAGCGAACCGCCGGCGAAGCTGCGGTTCTCCACCGGGATGCCTTCGATGAAGGCGCCCAGCGCCACGCCCTGGAAGAAGGTCGCCACCAGCGAACCGCCGATGAACGCCTTGTCCCAGATGTGCTGCTTGGCCGGCTTGGCCTTGAAGCGGAACTCGAAGGCGACGCCGCGGAAGATCAGCCCGACGAGCATGAAGATCAACGGCAGGTAGAGCGCCGACAGGACCACCGCGTAGGCCAGCGGGAAGGCCCCGAACAACGCCGCGCCGCCCAGCACCAGCCAGGTCTCGTTGCCGTCCCAGACCGGCGCCACGGTGTTCATCATCACATCGCGGTCGCCGCTGTCCTTGAAGAACGGATAGAGCATGCCGATGCCCAGGTCGAAGCCGTCCATCACCACGTACATCATGATGCCGAAGATGATGATGACCGCCCAGATGAGGGGAAGATCGATACCCATGTCTCAGTTCCTCTTGTCCTGGTCGCGGTCGGCCGCTTGCGCGTGGCCGTCGTGCTCTTCGTCGAAACCTTCGCCGGCGGCCGACAACGGCCGTGCCGGCGTGCGCTTCTGCCCGGCGCCTCCCGGGTTGGTCTCGCGTCCCTCATGGGTGACCGGGCCCTTGCGCACCAGGCGCATCATGTAGCCGATACCGACGCCGAACAGCGAGAAGTACACCACCACGAAGGTCAGCAGGGTCAGGCTCATCTGCGTCACGCTCTGCGCCGAGGAGGCGTCGGCGGTGCGCATCAGTCCGTAGACCACCCAGGGCTGGCGGCCCATCTCGGTGGTGAACCAGCCGGCGAGGATCGCGATCAGGCCGGACGGTCCCATCAGCAGGGTCAGGCGCAGGAAGGCCTTCGAGTTGAACAGCTTGTCCTGGCCGCGCCAGCGCAGCCACAGGCTCCAGACGCCGACCAGGATCATCAGCATGCCGAGGCCGGCCATGATCCGGAACGACCAGAACACCACGGTGGAGTTCGGCCGGTCTTCCGGCGGGAAGTCCTTCAGCGCCGGGATCGGCTCGGTCAGGCTGTGCTTGAGGATCAGGCTGCCGAGCACCGGGATCTCCACCTTGAAGCGGGTTTCCTCGCGCTGCATGTCCGGCCAGCCGAACAGGATCAGCGGGGTCGGCTCGCCGCTGCTGTTGTCCCAGTGGCCTTCCATCGCGGCGATCTTCGCCGGCTGGTGCTCCAGGGTATTGAGGCCATGGGCGTCGCCGATCAGCGCCTGTACCGGGGCGACGATCAGCGCCATCCACATAGCCATCGAGAGCATCTTGCGGATCGCCGGGTTGTCGCGCCCGCGCAGCAGGTGCCAGGCGGCCGAGGCGCCGACGAAGAAGGCGGTGGCGAGGAACGCGGCGACCGACATGTGCAGCAGGCGGTAGGGGAACGACGGGTTGAAGATCACCGCCAGCCAGTCCACCGGGATCACCCGGCCGTCGACGATCTCGAAACCCTGCGGGGTCTGCATCCAGCTGTTGGAAGCGAGGATCCAGAACGTCGAGATCAGCGTGCCGATCGCCACCATCACCGTGGCGAAGAAATGCAGGCCCGGTCCCACGCGGTTCCAGCCGAACAGCATGACCCCGAGGAAACCGGCCTCGAGGAAGAACGCGGTGAGCACCTCGTAGGTCAGCAGCGGACCGGTGATGGACCCGGCGAAGTCGGAGAAATGGCTCCAGTTGGTGCCGAACTGGTACGCCATGACCAGCCCGGACACCACGCCCATGCCGAAGTTGACCGCGAAAATCTTCGACCAGAAATGATAGAGGTCGCGGTAGACCTCTTCGTTCGTTTTCAGCCAGAGGCCTTCCAGTACGGCCAGGTAGCTGGCCAACCCGATGGTGATCGCCGGGAAGATGATGTGGAAGGACACGGTGAACGCGAACTGGATGCGGGCAAGGTCGATAGCCTCCAATCCGAACATGGCAACTCCTCTTCAGGTTCTCGGCCCTTCCGGCTTACGTGCGGATTCGGCCGTGCTTCCTCACGCGCAACGCTACGCAAGGTTTTGGAACACATCCTTCAGCTATCGTTCTTGTCATTGGAAAGCGACCGCAGCCCTGGATGGCAGGAATGCGGGAAGGGTCGCAAGCAGATTCCCGGACCGCCCGCCTTGATGCAGAGCAATTCGGTACGAAAATCTTACCCGTTAGCCTAGACCGTCCTGCTGTGGTCGGTTGTCGCGAGACAAATTGCCTCAGCTCTCTCATATTCATTAATAGAATATAAAAATAAACAAATAATATTTTTATGGAATAAAAAGAGTCGCTACTCTCCCCTTCAAGCCGCCCCTCGCGTGTTGGCGCCCCTCCTTCACCGCCCTGAACGCAGCGGCGGACATCGCCCTACAAGGATCGAAGAATGAAAAAACTGCTCCTGCTGACTGCCCTGGCCTCCGTCATCAGCGTTTCCGCCAATGCAGCGGAAAAGCTCCTCGTCGCCGCCACGCCGATCCCCCACGCGGAAATCCTCGAGCTGATCAAGCCGACCCTGGCGAAGGAAGGCGTCGACCTGCAGATCAAGGTGTTCACCGACTACGTGCAGCCCAACGTGCAGGTCGCCGAGAAGCGCCTGGACGCCAACTACTTCCAGACCCTGCCGTACCTGGAGAACTTCAACAAAGGCAAGGGCACCAACCTGGTCACCGTGGTCGGCGTACACGTCGAGCCCTTCGGTGGTTATTCGAGGAAATACAAGTCGCTGGCCGAGTTGCCCGACGGCGCCACCGTCGCCATTCCCAACGAAGGCAGCAACAGCGGGCGCGCCCTGCTGCTGTTGCAGAAGGCCGGCCTGCTCAAGTTGAAGGATCCGAACAACGCCCTGGCCACGCCCAAGGACATCGCCGAGAACCCGAAGAACCTGAAATTCAAGGAACTCGAATCGGCCCTGCTGCCGCGCGTGCTGGACCAGGTCGACCTGGACCTGATCAACACCAACTACGCGCTGGAGGCCAAGCTCAACCCGGCCAAGGACGCGCTGGTCCTGGAAGACCGCGATTCGCCCTATGTGAACTACCTGGTGGCGCGTCCGGACAACAAGGACAGCGACGCCCTGAAGAAGCTTTCCGCCGCGCTGACCAGCCCGGAAGTGAAAGCCTTCATCGAGAAGAAATATGCCGGCGCGGTGGTCCCGGCCTTCTGACCCCAGCCCGTCCCGACTCCCACGCTGGGCGCCGTTGCAGCGCCCCTTGTTCACGCCGGTGTCGCATGGCTTGCACCGGCGTTTCTTTTTCCGCAACGGCCCCCGCCCGCAGCCGTTCCGGCCGTCGTCACGGCGCAGGCGCTGGAGGCGCCCCGTGCCGCCAAGGAGTTACCCATGAGCGAGAAACCACGCCCCGCGCCGCTGACCTTCCCCGACGCCGACCGCAGTCCGCTGAGCATCCGCGCCAAGGCCCTGGTGTTCTTCGACCCACGCTCGCACCGGGTCCGCGAAGAACTCGAGCGCCTCGCGCCACAGGGCCAGCCGGTGCTGATCGAAGGCGAGACCGGCACCGGCAAGGAGCTGCTCGCCAGGCAGATCCACCGCCACAGCGAACGCGCCGGTCTGTTCGTTGCGGTCAGTTGCAGCGCCCTCAGTCGCAACCATGCCGAAGCCGAGCTGTTCGGCTACGCTCCCGGCGCCCATAACGGCCCGGTCGGCAGCCGCGCCGGCTGGTTCGGTTCGGCCAATGGCGGCACCCTGTACCTGGACGAGATCGCCGACCTGCCGCTGACGCTGCAGGCCAGGCTGCTACAGACGCTGGAGGAACGCGAGGTGCTGCGGGTCGGCGCGCAGCAGCCGATTCCCCATGACGTGCGCCTGGTCACCGCCACCAGCGTCGACCTGGACCAGGCGGTGCGCGCCGGCAAGTTCCTGGCCGGCCTGCAACAATACCTGCACGACGGCCGCCTGAGCCTGCCGCCATTGCGCGAACGTCCGGGAGACATCCTGCCGCTGGCGGAATACTTCGTCGGCGTCTATGCCCAGCGCCTGGACCTGCCGGTGCCGGCCATCGGCGTGGAAACCCAGCGGATCCTCGAGAGCTATCCCTGGCCAGGCAACATCCGCGAGCTGGAAAACGTCGTCCACTTCGCCCTGCTGGTCAGCGACAAGGAAGAAATCCTGCCGCAGCATCTGAATTTTGGCGGGGCAACGCCAGACCCATCGCTGGCCGGTCTGCGGCGCCTGCTCGGCCAAGCCGGAGCGCCGTCGCTGGAGCAGATACAGGCCCTGCTCCTGCAACTGGCCACCGAGCAGGCAGGCGGCGACGAGGAGGCGGGAAGGCGGCGCTTGGGACTGGCGGCGAACTGAAGGAATCCTTCGGCGAACGTGCGGGAAAAGCGCGGCGCCGAAGGCTTCCATACGTCCGAAGGATTGGCTCCCGGGCCCTTGATCGTGTTTATATTGAACGCTTGATCAAATTAAGGACGAGGAGACCAGCCTGTTTTGACTGACGCACAATCGCCCTCCGCCACCCCCTCCACCCCCACGCCCATCCGCATGAATCCCCCGGTGTTCTACGGTGCGGCGATCCTGATCCTGCTGTTCGCCGCAGTGGTCATCGGCTTCCCCCAGCGCGCCGGCGAATGGCTGCTGGCCGCGCAGACCTGGGCCTCGCAGACCGTCGGCTGGTACTACCTGCTGGCGATGACGCTGTACCTGATCTTCGTGGTGGTCACCGCGCTTTCCGGCTACGGCAAGATCAAGCTCGGTGCCGACCACGACGAGCCGGAATTCAGCTACCTGTCCTGGGCCGGCATGCTGTTCGCCGCCGGCATCAGCATCACCCTGTTCTTCTTCTGCGTATCCGAACCGCTGACCCACTTCCTCCAGCCGCCGCAAGGCGAGGCCGGTACCCAGGAAGCCGCGCGGCAGGCCATGGAACTGCTGTTCCTGCACTGGGGCCTGCACGGCTGGGGCGTATTCGCCCTGGTGGCGATGGCGCTGGCCTACTTCGCCTACCGCCACAACCTGCCGCTGGCCCTGCGTTCGGCGCTCTACCCGTTGATCGGCAAGCGCATCAACGGGCCGATCGGCTACACGGTGGACTGCTTCGGCATCATCGCCACGGTGTTCGGCCTCGGCGCCGACATGGGCTTCGGCGTGCTCCAGCTCAACTCCGGGCTGGACTACCTGTACGCCATCCCGCATACCCACCCGGTGCAGATGGCGCTCATCGTGCTTATGATGGGCGCGGCGATCTCGGTGGCGGTCTCCGGGGTCGACAAGGGCATCCGCATCCTCTCCGACATCAACATGCTGCTGGCCTGCAGCCTGCTGCTGTTCGTGCTGTTCGCCGGTCCGACCCAGCACCTGCTCAACACCCTGGTGCAGAACGTCGGCGACTACCTCGGCCACCTGCCGGGCAAGAGCTTCGACCTCTACGCCTACGGCGGCCCCAGCGACTGGCTGGGCTCGTGGACGGTGTTCTACTGGGCCTGGTGGATCGCCTGGGCGCCCTTCGTCGGCCTGTTCATCGCGCGCATCTCGCGCGGCCGGACGATCCGCGAATTCGTCTTCGGCGTGCTGTTCATCCCGCTCGGCTTCACCCTGGCGTGGATGTCGATCTTCGGCAACAACGCCCTGGAGCAGGCCCTCGGCGGCGCCAGCGAACTCGGCCGGGTGGCCATCGAGCAGCCGTCGATGGCCCTCTACCAGATGCTCCAGAACTACCCCTGGAGCCGCGCGGTGATCACCGTCACGGTGCTGGTGAGCTTCGTCTTCTTCGTCACCTCGGCGGACTCCGGCACCGTGGTCCTCTCCACCCTCTCCGCCCACGGCGGCAGCGCCGACGACGACGGACCGAAGTGGCTGCGGGTGTTCTGGGGCTCGGTCACCGCGCTGGTCACCGGCGGGCTGCTGTTCGCCGGCAGCATCGACGCGCTGAAGTCGGCGGTGGTGCTGACCTCCCTGCCCTTCTCGCTGATCCTGCTATTGATGATGTGGGGCCTGCACAAGGCCTTCTACATGGAGTCGCAGCGCCAGCGGGCGCGGAGCCACTCCCTGGCGCCGCTGATGAGCGGCAACGGCAAGCGCTCCGGCGGCTGGAAGCGACGCCTGTCGCAGGCCGTGCACTTCCCCTCGCGGGACGAGGTGTACCGCTTCATGAACGACGTGGTGCGCCCGGCGATCAGCGAGGTTTCCGAGGTGTTCCGCGAGAAGGGCCTGGCGGTGGACGCCCAGCTCGACCCGGGCAACGCCTCGCTGAGCCTGGAGATCGGTCATGGCGAGCAGCATCGGTTCCTCTACCAGGTGCTGATGCGCGGCTACTTCACGCCGTCCTTCGCGCGTGCCGGCATGGGCGGCCTGCACCTGAAGAACCGCCGCTACTTCCGTGCCGAGGTGCATCTCGCCGAAGGTAGCCAGGACTACGATCTGATGGGCTACACCAAGGAGCAGATCATCAACGACATGCTCGACCAGTACGAGCGGCACCTGCAGTTCCTGCACCTGGTGCGTTGAGCGCAGGAAAAGGGGGCGCGCAGGGCGCCCCTTCCCTCATCCTCCGTCCCTGACCGCGGGGAATGACGCTAGCGGCAACATCCCATCCCCGTGCAGCTGCGAATCCCTCAGCGCGCCAGCACTCGCCGGTAGAACAGCACGCAGATCGCGACGAATACCACCAGTCCCAGCCACTGGGCGATGCCCGCGAAGCCGGCGCCGGCCAGCGCCAGCGGCGCGTCCTCGCCGGTGGCGCCGATCACCCCGGCGAGCAGGATGCCCATCAGGCTCTCGCCGACGATCAGCCCCGAAGCCAGCAGCACGCCGCGTCGCTTCGGCTCTTCGGCATAAGCCTCTTCGTCGACCCCGGCCGCCGCCGCACGCTTCTTCAGGGCATTTTCCAGCAGCCAGGAAATCAGCGCACCGACCACCAGGGTCATGCCGATGGTCGGCGGCAGGTAGATCCCCAGGCCCACCGCCAGCACCGGCAGGCAGGCCTTGCCGGTACGGCGCAGGAGCAGGTCGACGAGGATCAGGGCGATGCCCAGGGCGACGCCGATGAGGATCATGTTCCAGTTCAGCGCGTCGTGGAAAATCCCGCTGGCGATCGCCGTCATCAGGGTCGCCTGCGGCGCGGCCAGGGCCTGGCCGGGGTCCATTCCCTCGCGCGGCAGGGCCCCGGTGAAGCCGTAGGCGCTGTAGAGCAGTTCCAGCACCGGGGGGATCACCAGCGCGCCGACGATGCAGCCGACGATCAGCGCGACCTGCTGGCGCCAGGGCGTGGCGCCGACCAGGTAGCCGGTCTTGAGGTCCTGCAGGTTGTCGTTGGAGATCGCCGCGATGGCCAGCACCACCGAGGTGGTAAACAGCGCCAGGGCGATCGCCAGCTTGCCGTTCTGGCGGTCCAGCAGGCCGCCCTCGATGCTGCCGAAGCCGAGTATCAGCAACGACACCAGGATGACCGCGATGATTCCGATCCCCGAGATCGGACTGCTCGACGAACCGACCAGGCCGGCCATGTAGCCGCAGGCGGCGGCGATCAGGAAGCCGAAGAAGAAGGCGAACACCACGCATACCGCCACCAGACTCCAGAACTGCGGGCTGGCCATGTCCGGCGCGGCGGCACCGAGGAAGTGGCTGAAGACCACGAACAGCGAGACCAGCAGTATCCCGGCGATCAGCAGGATCCACTTGGCCGGCATGTCCAGCTCGGTGCGCAGGCTGTTCGCCTGGCTATTGCCGCGCACTGCCCCGAGGGAGGCCCAGACGCCCCGCACCATCGGCTTGAACAGGGTCGCCAGGGTCCACAGCGCGGCCACGCCGATGGTGCCGGCGCCGAGGAAGCGCACCTGCGAACTCCACAGTTGGGTGGCTAGGTCCGACAGGCTCTGGCCGTCGGCCGGCACGCTGTTGACGGTCAGCAGCGGCACCGCGACGCCCCAGGAGATCACCACGCCGATGAGGATCGCGATGCCGGCGGTGATGCCCATCAGGTAGCCGGCACCGACCAGCGCCAGGGAAAAACCGGTGGAAAGGCGGAACGCCGCCTGCCCGGCACTGAGCCAGACGCTGAAGCCTTCGGCGAGAACCTTGAAGCCGCTGCTCCAGAGGCTGAACAGCGCCGCCACCAGGCCGCCGCCGAGGATGTCGTAGAGCCCCGGCGCGTTACCGGCGGCACGCGGCGCGCGGGCGTCTTCCTCGTCCTCGGCGCCGTCGCTGCCGACCCGGAGGATTTCCGCCGCCGCCACCCCTTCCGGATACGGCAGTTCGCTCTGCACCACCATCACCCGGCGCAGCGGAATGGTATAGAGCACCCCGAGAATGCCGCCGATGGAGCAGATCGCCGCGGTCTGCCAGAACGGGAAGCCACTCCAGTAGCCGATCATCAGCAGGCCGGGAAGGATGAAGATGATCGAGGACAGAGTGCCGGCCGCCGAGGCCTGGGTCTGCACCATGTTGTTCTCGAGGATGTTGGCGCCGGAGAAGTAGCGCAGGACGGCCATCGAGATCACCGCCGCCGGGATCGACGAGGCGAAGGTCAGGCCGACCTTCAGACCGAGGTAGACGTTGGAGGCGGTGAAGACCACGGTGATCAGCGCACCGAGGATCAGGCCACGCAGGGTGAGCTCTGGCAGGGTCAGCTCATCCGGGATGCGTTCTTGCATGGATGAAAACTCTCGAAACAATTGGACCCGCCAAGCTTAGGCGAGAGCGGCACGCCGGGACACGACAGCGAATGTCGCAGAGGCGACCTTTTCGAGAGCAAAAGCTGGCGGAACGCACAGTTGCCGGCGCGGGCCGCCGGAGGAAGCCCGCGCGCGGCGTCGTCAGAAGGGCTTGTCGCCGAGGATGGTGGCGCGATGCATGACCCGCCGCTGTGGCCGGTAATCGTCCACCGCGTAGTGCTGCGTCACGCGGTTGTCCCAGAACGCCACGTCGTTTTCCTGCCAGCGCCAGCGCACGGTGAATTCAGGTCGCGTGGCATGGGCGAAGAGGAACTTCAGCAGCGCATCGCTCTCGGCCGGCTCCAGTTCGTTGATGCGGGTGGTGAAGCCATCGCTGACGAACAGGCCCTTGCGCCCGGTGACCGGATGGGTGCGCACCACCGGATGCGAGCGCGGCGGATTCTTCAGGCGGGCCTCCTCCAGGCGCGCCAGGTCGGCCTCGGTGACGCCGAAGCGCTCGCGAGGGAAGGACTTGCCGATGTCGTGGGTCGCCGTGAGGCCGTCCAGCAGACGCCGCAGCGGCGCCGACAGCGCCTCGTAGGCCGCCGTGCTGCTCGCCCAGAGGGTGTCGCCGCCGTACGGCGGCAATTGCTTGGCGGCGAGCACGGCTCCCAGCGCCGGGGTCTCGAGGAAGGTCACGTCGGTGTGCCAGATGGCATTGTCGCGCACGTCGGTGACCGCGGTGTCGAGGACGATGACCTCCGGCTGCTCCGGCACGCTGGGGTAGATCGGATGGATGTGCAGGTCGCCGAAGCGGGCGGCGAAGCGCGCCTGGCTCCTGGGTTCCAGCGACTGGTCGCGGAAGAACAGCACCTGGTGTTCGAGCAGGGCCTGCTCGATGGCCCGCTGGCCGGTGTCGTCCAGCGGCGCGCCGAGGTCGATGCCGGAAACGATGGCGCCCAGGGCCGGGCTGATGGGTTGGATGGTCAGGCTCATGTCGTGCTACTCGTCGGGCAGGTTGCGGGCGCGCCCTGCGCGCCCTCGCTCCGGCCTTCGCCGCGTGAGTGAAGGCCGGTTCGGAAATGACTCGGGACTCTCGCGCTCAACCCCAGGCGGCGAAGCGCCGCTGGACCCAGCGCAGCCCCAGTTCGAAGGCCAGGGCGATGGCGGCGATCAGCAGGATGCCGACCACCACCACGTCGGTGGCGAGGAATTGCGCGGCGGACTGGACCATGAAGCCGAGGCCTCGGTTGGCCGCGATCAGCTCGGCGGCGACCAGGGTCGACCAGCCGACGCCGAGGGCGATGCGCAGGCCGGTGAGGACCTCCGGCAAGGCACTCGGCAGGATCACGTAGCGCACCACCTGCCAGCGGCTGGCCCCCAGGCAGCGCACCGCCTGCACCCGCGATCGGTCGACGCGACGCACGCCGGCGGCGGTAGCGATCAGCAGCGGCGCGAACAGCGCCAGGTAGATCAGCAGCACCTTGCTCAGCTCGCCGATGCCGAACCAGATGACGATCAACGGCAGGTAGGCCAACGGCGGGATCGGCCGGTAGAACTCCACCAGCGGATCGAGGGCCGCTCCGGCCAAGGGATTGAGGCCCATCAGCACGCCCAGCGGGATCGCCGTCAGCACCGCCGCGCCGAGCGCCAGGAGCACCCGCAGCAGGCTGGTGCCGACGTGTTGCAGCAGGCTGGCATCGAGGTAGCCCTCCTGCCATAGCCGTTGCAGGGCTTCGAAGAGCTGTTCGGGCGCCGGCAGGAACAGCACGTCGACCCAGCCGAAACGGGTCGCCGCCCACCACAGCAGGGCCAGGGCCAGCACGCTGGCACCGGCGGCCCAGCGCCGACGGTCGCCGGGCAGACGGCGCTTGCACGGGACAGGATTGGCAACGGCGAGTCCGAGGGTATCAGTGGGCATGTTCGGCCTCCGCGACATCGAGGAATTCGTCCAGCAACGCCTGGCGCAAACGGCCGAACTCGGGATCAGCCTTGATCGAACGCACCGTTTCGCCGGCGGCGTAACGCCGCGCGAAGTCCACCGGCAGGCGCTTGACGATGCGCGCCGGCGGGCCGTCCATCACCACCAGGTCGGTAGCCAGGAACAGGGCTTCGTCGACGCTGTGGGTGATCAGGAAGAGGCCCTTGCCGGTCTGCTTCCACAGGTCCAGCAGGAGCACCTGCATGCGCTCGCGGGTCAGCGCGTCGAGCGCGCCGAACGGCTCGTCGAGCAGCAGGAAGTCCGGCTCGACCGCCAGCGCGCGTGCCAGCCCGAGGCGTTGCCGCTGGCCGCCGGAGAGCTGGGCGACGGACTGCTCGGCGTACTCCTGGAGGCCCACCAGTTGCAGGACCTGGCGCGCCCGCGCGGTGCGCTCGGCCTTGCCCAGGCCACGGATGCGCAGGCCCAGGGCGACGTTGTCGAGGGCGTTGAGCCAGGGCATCAGGGCGTCGTCCTGGAATACCACGCCGCGCTCGCCGCCGGGCCCTTCGAGTGTCCGGCCGTCGATCTGCACGCGTCCCTGGTCCGGCTTCTGGAAACCGGCAAGGATGTTCAGCAGTGTCGACTTGCCGCAGCCCGAAGGACCCAGCACCACCAGCGACTCGCCCTTGGCCAGGCCCAGGCTGAGATCGCGGAGGATGGCGCGGCGCTGGCCGCGCTGTTCGAATGAGAGGCTGATCGCCTCGGCCGTCAGACGGCTCATGTGTTCTGCCCTCCGTAGGGTAAGAAAGCCTCCGCTCCGACAGGCCGGAGCGGAGTCGCGGAATTCAGCGCTGGCCGACCTGGACCTGCTCCGCCTGGCGCACGAAGTCGGCGCTGACGTAGGGCGAGTAGTCGCCGAGGACGGCCGGCACGCGCTTCTGTTCCTTGAGGAATTCGGCAGTGCCGGCGATAGCCTTGGCGGTGCCGCCGCCGAGCAGGTCGGCGGACAGTTGCGCCTGGCTTTCCGGGAAGGTCGAGCCGGCCAGCAGTTCGGGGACGTCCCTGGGATCGGCGCCGGTCAGCCGGGCGATCTTCTTCACCGGTTCGGAGTCGGCGGTCCATTCGGCCTTGTGCGCGTTGTAGTCGGCGAAGGAATCGAGGCTGACGCGGGCGAAGCGGGCGACGATTTCAGGATGCTTCTCGGCGAAGTCCTTGCGCGCCACCCACACCTCGAAGGTCGGCGCACCCCACTGGCCGACTTCGGCGGCGTCGGTGAGGACCTTGCCGCTTTTCTTGATCTCGCCCAGCGCCGGCGACCAGACGAAGGCCCCGTCGATGTCGCCGCGACGCCAGGCGGCAGCGATCTCGGCCGGGTTGAGGTTGACGATCTTCACCTTGGACGGATCGATCTGCCAGTGCTTGAGGGCGCCGAGCAGGCTGTAGTGGGAGGTTGAAACGAACGGGGTAGCGATAGTCTTGCCGACCAGGTCCTCGGGTTTCCCGATCCCGCTTCCATTGCGCACCACCAGCGCCTCGGCGGCGTTGATCTGCGCGGAAACGATGAAGGCGACGATCGGCAGCTTCCGCGAGGTCGCCGCTGCCAGCGGGCTGGACCCGATGTTGCCGAGTTGCAGGTCTCCGGAGGCGAGCGCGGCGATCACTTCCGGACCGCTGTTGAAGCGGCGCCAGTCGATCTTCTCGCCGATGGCTTTCTCGTACAGGCCATCGGCCTGGGGCACCTTGGTCGGGTCGATGCCGGTCTGGTAGCCGACCGTGATGTCGGCGGCCTGGGCGGCGACGGAAAGGCTGGCAAAGGCCAGGGCTGCCACCAGGCGGTGCAGGGAATTCGGGCGTTTCATCGGGCGAACCTCGGAGGCAACGGTGCCGCGCTCCGGAGGAGAACGGACCAGGGACGGGCAATGGGTGGCGACAGCGAGTCCGGTGGTCCGGTGCGATGCAGATTACAGATATAAAAAACTCGATATAAATAATATTTTGGAATTAGTTTATGAGCGCGAATGCGCCCCCGGATGCCCTTCCGCCCTTGCTCCATGCCCCCGTCCCTACAGGGCCGCGCCCAGCAAACGGGCTTCCAGGGCCTGTCGGCGCAGGCAGGCGAGCAGCCCGGCGCGGGCCACCGCCTCCGCCTCGCTCGCCAGCAGCGACGCCGCCGCGCTTTCGCGGAATGTCAGCGCGCCGCCGCGGGCGAATGCCGCCTGGAAGGACTCCGCCGCCAGTTCGACAAGACGCAGCGCGAGGGCGAGGAGACGCGGCGCCTCTCCCTGCCCCGCCACGTCGCCCGGCACCCGCGCAGCCTGGCCCAGGTCGAGGTTGGCCTGGGCCAATCGGGTCAAGCCTTCGCGCAGTTGCCCGCACGGGGTCGGCGGCAGGCCGGGCGGCACCAGGATGTCCTCGGGATGCAGCCGCAGCCGCTGGTAATGCAGTCGCTGCCCGGCGGGCAAGAACAGCCCCGAGCCATCGGCGAGGCCGGAGATGTCGATGCCTGCCCGCCCCGTTTCGGCGACAGCGATCAGGTGAGCGCGGGAGGGCGCGTGCCAGGCTGAGATCAGCAAGCGATCCACGTCTTCCACGGCGAAGCAATCGCTACCCCGTCCACCCACCAGGAAACCGCCCCGCCAGTGCTCCTGCGCTTCGGGCTGGGCGCGCCGCAGATCGACCGCCTCGCTCCACAGCCAGCGGCGCTCGACGCTGGCCGGCAACAGGCGGCGCTGCTGTTCAGGACTACCCAGCAGGCGAATGGAAGCGATCTGCAGATGATGCAGGGCCAGGCGCCGTGCCAACTCGAGTTCCTGCTCGGCCAGGTGGCGGACGCCAGCGAAGATTTCCCCCCAGTCCCGCTCCATGCCGGCGAACACGCGCGGCACTGCCAGCGCCAGCAGGCCACTGTCGCGCAGGCTTGCCGCCCAACCGGCCATGGGTCGCGGTGTCCTGGGGTCGGGCGAGTGGAGCCGGGCTTCGCTCATGCGGCACCTCGAACGGGGAGCGAGGGCCAGGCGTTGGCGCGAGGTAAGCAGGCTCCGGTGATGGAAAGGGACGGGATGTCCTGCTTATAACCCTAGTGGATGAAACCCTAACCTATAAATAACCAATAATCCTTAACTAAGAACCGGAGGCATGCGCCCTGGCAGAACCATGAGGATGCGTCGGGCAACCGACGCCGGCATCATTCCGGACAGCCGCGAAAACCTCTGTAACGGCTCTGTCATGCGCGTCGTGCGAGGAAACAAATAAGCGGAGAAAAGGGAACCTTATTCGCGCCAAGCTGTTTAAAATCACGCCCGTTTCTGTGCGAGGCCCCTCGCGCAGTCTTTTACCAAGGAGCTACACCACCATGGCACTGACCAAAGACCAACTGATCCAGGACATCGCCGAAGCCATCGACGCGCAGAAGACCACCGTTCGCAGCGCGCTCGACCAGCTCGCCGAGATCGTCAAGGACGCCCTGGAGAACGATGGCGAAATCACCCTGCCGGGTATCGGCAAGCTGAAGGTCTCCGAGCGTCCCGCGCGCACCGGCCGCAACCCGCAGACCGGCAAGGCGATCGAGATCGCTGCCAAGCGTGTAGCCAAGTTCGTTCCGGCCAAGGCACTGACCGACGCGATCAACGGCTGATAACGGCCGCCGCATCCCGCACGGATGCGCAGGAAAAAAGCGCAGGAGCCTGGCTTCCTGCGCTTTTTTCGTTTTCGGGGAGCCGCTGGCGCTGCCGCCCTCGAGGTTTTCCGCCGGATATTCCTACGGCGTTTGCAGTTGCTCGAGCAACGCATGGCAATCGGCAGCGTGCCAGTCGGCCAGCTCCGGCCAGGGGTTTTCCGGCAGGTTGACCAGCACCGTGCGACTACCCGCGGCGCGTCCGCAGTCGAGGTCGAAACGGTAGTCGCCGACCATCACCAGCTCCGCCGGCGTCACGTTCCAGCGTCGGGCGATGCGCAGCAAGCCATCAGGGTCCGGCTTGGGCCGCGCCTCGCCGCGCCCGAGGATGTGCTCGGTGGGGAAGCAGCCGCCCAGGCCGATCGCTTCGAGGGTGATCAGCGCCAACTGGTGGTCGTTGCGGGTCAGGATGCCCAGGCGCACGCCGCGCCGCTGCAACTCGCGCACCAGTTCCAGTGCGCCCGGCGCCGGCCGCGCGGCCTCGGCCAGGGCGCGCTCGTGTTCGAGCAGCCAGGCGTGCTTGGCCGCCGCCTCGGCCTCGGGCAGGGCGGCGAGGTGCAGCAGGATGTCGTCCTGCTCGGGGATGTCCAGCGCTCGGCGGATCGCCGGGAAGTCGTGCACGGCCCGGGTCAGGGTGCCGTCCATGTCGAACACCCAGTGGCGGATGTCGGCCAGCCTCACGCCCAGTCCTCACGCTTGCGGATCAGGCCTTCCTGGCTCGACGAGGCGACCAGCTGGCCGCTCTGGTTGAAGATGCTGCCGCGCACGAAACCGCGTGCGTTGCCGGCCCAGGGGCTGTCGATGGCGTAGAGCAGCCACTCGTCCGCGCGCAGGTCGCGGTGGAACCACAGGGCGTGGTCGAGGCTGGCGACCTGCATGGTCTTCTGCCACACCGAAACGGCATGGGGCTGCATCGAGGTGGTAAGGAAACCGAAGTCCGAGGCGTAGGCCAGCAGGTACTTGTGCAGCGCCGGGACGTCCGGCAGCTTGCCGTCGGCACGGAACCAGAGGTACTTCACCGGTTCGTCGGGCTGCGGGTCGTAGGGGTCGTGCTGGGTGACCGGACGAATCTCGATGGGCTTCGGATACAGCAGCTTGTCGCGGATGCGCTCGGGAATCCGCTCGGCGCGCTGGCGGGTCAGCTCCAGTTCCGAAGGCAGATTATCCGGGCCAACCACCTCGGGCATCTCGATCTGGTGGTGGAAACCTTCCTCGTCGTACTGGAAGGAGCTGCTCAGGGTGAAGATCGGCTGGCCTTTCTGGATCGCGGTGACCCGGCGGGTGCTGAAGCTGCCGCCGTCGCGCACCCGGTCCACCTGGTACACCACCGGCATGCTGGCGTCGCCGGGACGCAGGAAGTAGCCGTGCATGGAGTGTACGTGGCGATCGTCCTCCACCGTCTGGCTGGCCGCCGACAGCGCCTGCCCCAGGACCTGGCCGCCATAGAGCTGGCGGAAGCCGAGATCCTGGCTCATGCCCCGGAACAGGTTCTCCTCGATGGGTTCCAGGCTCAGCAAAGCCACCAGGTTGTCCAGTATCTGGGTCATGGGGTGTTTCCTCGAATTCGGGCTGTCGACGGGCTAGTCGCGGCGCATGGCCGGGTACGCGGGCATGTTGCAAAGACGAGTGTCCCACACCGCGCGGCCGAGGGTGAAATGGTAGAGACTGGCCATGGACTCATCCGTTAGTCCAAGCAGCTCATGCACCAGGGGGTCGTAGTAGCAGCCGATACCCGTCCCAGACAGCCCGGCGGCCTCCGCCTCGAGGTAGAGCAACTGGCCGACCTGCCCGCATTCCCAGTACAGCCGCGGATAGCACCAGGGACCTTCTTCGAGCGCCGCACCGAGATGGGCGAGCATGGCGAGCGCGACGCAGCCGTCGCCGGCGATGTCCTGCTGGCAGGAGAGATACGCCGACAGCGCGCGTGCATCGCCTTCCTGCAACAGGTACAGCGGCAACTCCGGATCGACGTGCTGCCAGAGGAAGTCCTCGCGCATCGGCGGCCGCCGCAGGCCGCTGCGGTCCAGCCAGTACAACCCCGGCACCAGGCCCCGGACGCGATGGACGAACAGCAGCAGATCGACCCGCGCGGCCTCGCCGGTGACCGCGAAAGGCACCGGCGAGCGCTCCGGCAGCAGCCTGCGCAGCCAGGCCCGCAGCAGCCCGACATCGATGCCGGCGCGCCCGTCCATGCGCTGCGCGCTACGCCGCCGATGCAGCAGCGGTCGCAGCGGCAGGCCGGGGTTGTCGTTGCCGGGCTCGCCCGGTGCGACCCTCCACGGGCGTGCCGGCAGGCGCGGCGCCCGACATAGCCCATGTATCCGCTGCAACTCCGGCCAGTCCCGGTACTCCCGCGACAGCCGGTTCGGCGCGCCGGCCAACGGCAGGGCCGCCAGTCCTTCGCACAGGCGCGGCGAAAGGGAAGGCTCCTGCGTGAGCGCCGGCCCGATCCAGAACAGTGCGTCGACGCTCTCGCACTCGGCGAAGCCGTCCCGGTCAAGGCCGAACAGGCCGTCCAGTGCACTTTCGGCGACGCCGCGCAGCAGGCGCATCTCCCAGCCCTGGATCGCCGCGGCGATCGAGAGGCAGGCCAGCGCGTGGCCGAGGTCATGCTGGCAGTAGCGATAGGCTCGCTCACCGTATTTCCAGGCCTCGCGCCAGGGCACGCTGGTCAATGCCAGGAGGCAGCCGCCGGGCGGCAAGCAGTCATCCAGCAGCGAAGCCAGCGGCGCCGGCAGTTCGCCGCGCACCTCCAGGGCATGCTTGTCGGGACGGTAGTGGGCGAGCAGCGGCGCCGGCTCCAGGGTACCGCCGGGAAGCAGCAGGTAGGCTTCGGTGGGATGCAGGTTGCCGCTCGACGGATTGACCCGCAGCGCCCAGCGAGTGCCGCCGGCCTCCTTCCAGGCCGACAGCGCCAATCCGTCGTAGAGCATCTGCGAGAGGCTGCGGCGATCGAGCCGAGAGGGCGCGGCCGCCGGCCCGGAAAACACCCCGTCGTAGGGTGGCGACTCCTCCAGCGGCCGATGCAGCAGTTCGATTTGCCGGCAGCCCCGGTACTGGCGGAACGGCGCCGGCTGGGTCGCCCAGTCCAGTCCGCCGGGACCGGGTGCGTAGCGCTCCGGGCGATGCATGCTGAGGCGATGGTAGGAGAGCACCTCGCCGCCGCCGTCGCCCATGTTCACCGCTCCGCCCAGCGGGCCGCGTCGACGCGATAGAGGATATGCCAGCGCATCGGGTGATCCGCTGCCAGGAGTGGGTGGTCGAAATCCTCGGCCGGATCGCGACGCATGCCCAGGCGCTCCATCAATCCCCAGGAGCGGCGGTTGGGCGGCGTGGTGAAGGCCACCACCTCGGGCAGGCGCAGCCGCTCGAAGGCGAAGTCCAAGGCGGTTTCCGCCGCTTCGCGGGCGAGTCCACGCCCCCAGTAGGCGGGCGCCAGGCGCCAGCCGATCTCCACGGTCGGGGCGAAGTGCACGTCCATGGTCACGTCGAACAGGCCGGTGAATCCGATGAACGCCGCCTCGCCCGGTAGCTCCAGGGCCCAGGGCCCGTAGCCACGCTCGGCAAAATGCGCCTGGACGCGATCGACCAAGGCGTCGCTCTGCGCGCGGTCGAGCACACTGGGGAAGAATTCCATTACCTGCGGGTCGGCGCACATCTCGGCGAACGCCTCGCGGTCGCTGTCGCGCCAGGCGCGCAGCAGCAGGCGCGGGCCATGCAGTTCGGAAATGGCGGAAGGGGGAAGGTTCGCGTTCATGGGAGGCCTTTTCGGAAACGGCCGACTCATCTGCGAAGCCAGTCCTCGCGCGTCAACCGGTACAGCACATGATGCCGCAAGCGGTGGCCGGGAGGCAGGTCGGGATGCTCGAAGTCGTCGGTGGGATCGCGATGCATCCCCAGGCGCTCCATCAGCCCCAGGGAGTTCTCGTTGGCCGGTACGGTGAAAGCCACCACCTGGTCCAGGCCAAGGGTATCGAAGGCGTAGCTCAGCGCCGCCTCGGCCGCCTCGTGGGCGAAGCCCTCCGCCCAATGCTCGGCGGCGAGACGCCAGCCGATGGCCACCGCGGGTACGAAGGGCGCATCGAAGTCCACGACCTCCAGCCCCACGTAGCCGATGAAAGGATCGCCGCCCTTGACCTGCAGCGCCCACCAGCCAAAACCGTGCTCGGCGAAGTGCGCGTCGATGCGGCGCAGCAACGCGTCGCTCTGGGCACGATCCAGGCAGGACGGAAAGAACTCCATCACCAGTGGATCGGCATTCAGCTCGGCGAACCTGGCCCGGTCCTGCACCAGCCAGGGCCGCAGGATCAGACGGTGGGTATACAGCCGTGGCGAGCGAAGATGCTCGATGCTCAGGCTGGTCAGGTCGGCCATCGCTTGGTTCCTTTCGTTCAACGCACTCCAGAAGGACTATCTGACCGCAGGAATCGGCTGGGGTGCCCGCGAGGGCGGTATTCCGATCTTTGGTCAGGCTCCGCGGAAAAGGCTCCCCAACCGGAGTGTAGTCTTTTCCGCGCCTGGACATGCCCGATCCTCGGGCAAAGCGATGACGATTGGTTTACCGCCCGGGCAACGGGCGCGGGCCACGTCAATCCGTGCACTCTTCCACCAGGCTCTCGTCCAGGGCGAGGATCGCCAGTTTCACCCCAACGGCGCACTCTTCCACCCAGGCGAACGAGGCGTTCGGGCTGAGGCAGGCATCCTCGAGGCGCCGGCAGCTTTCCACCAGTTGCTCGCCACGCACCACCCTCGCCGCGCCCTTGATCCGATGCGCCAGCTCGGCCAGTTCGCCGGTCTCCTGGCGTTGCACCAGTCCCTCGAGGGTCTCCAGGTCCTTGCGGTTGCTGGTCAGCAGTTCGTCGAGCAGCCGCCTGAGCATCGTCGGCTCGCCGCCGGTCAGCGCATGCAGGGAATCCAGGTCGTAGAGACGGGGGGCCGTCGGTATGGCGACGGGTTCGGCATCGATGGTGACGGGCAGCTCGTCGGCGGCGAAGCCCAGGGCCAGCAGGCGCTCCTCGAGGACATCGAGGCCGATGGGCTTGATCAGGCACTCGTTCATTCCAGCCTGGATGCAGCGCTCGATCTCCTCCGGCTGGGCGTCCGCGGTGAGGCCGATGATGACCACCGGCTCCTCGCCATTCTCGCGCTCCTCCTGGCGGATCGAGCGGGCAAGGTCGGAGCCGCTCATCAGCGGCATGTGGCAGTCGGTGATGACCATGTCGAACGGTTGCCCATGCCACAGGTTGAGAGCGCTCAGGCCGTTCTCCGCTTCCTCCACGTCATGACCGAGGAAGCTCAGCTGTTGATGGAGGATCTGCCGGTTGACCGCATGATCGTCCACCACCAGCACCTGCAACCGCCGCGCCTGGCGACTGCCGAGCGGGATCGCCCGCACGTTCTCGACGATCGGTTCCAGCACCTGCAGGCGCAGCTCGACGTCGATCCGCGTACCCTGCCCCAGCTCGCTGCTCATCACCAGGCGCCCTCCCATCATTTCGCACAGCGAGCGCGAGATCACCAGGCCGAGCCCGGTGCCCTCGGTGTTCTGCAGGTTGCGGTTGACCTGGGCGAAAGGCCGGAACAACTGCTGCTGGTCGCCCAGGGAAATACCGATGCCGGTGTCTTCCACACAGAGATTGACCTGCAACAGCGACGGCTCCACCTGGCGGCCATCGATGCGGATGCGGATCGAGCCCTCGTCGGTGAACTTGATCGCGTTGCTGACCAGGTTGGAGAGGATCTGCTTGAAGCGCATGGCATCCAGCAGTACGTCGCCGTTGATGCTCGAATCGATCTCCAGCACCAGGCTCAGGCGCTTTTGCCGGGCCAGGCCTTCGAATACCCGTGCCACCGATTCCACCAGCTCGCGCAGGTTGGCCCGTTTCGGCGACAGGCTGAGGCGACCTGACTCGATGCGGGCGATGTCGAGAATATCGCCGATCAGCTCCAGCAGGCTCTTCGCCGAGGCATAGGCGATCTCGATGCTGGAACGGTCCACCCGACCGGTCTCGGCACGCTTGAGCGCCAGTTCGAGGATACCGATCACCGCGTTCATCGGCGTGCGGATCTCGTGGCTCATGGTCGCCAGGAAGGTGGTCTTGGCCCGGCTCGCTTCGTCGGCCAGATTCTTTGCCTCTTCCAGCTCATCGATCAACTGGCGGTGCTCGGTGATGTCCAGCCAGCCACAGATGACACCGCGGATGGTCCCGCTGGAATCGCGGAACGGCTGGATCCAGTGATCGATCCAGCGCTCCCGACCGCCCAGCGCCACCGGGTAGACCGCCTCGATGGTCCTGCCCTCGCGCATGGCCATCAGGTAGCTGCGATGGAACTCCGGAGCGGTCTCGAAGTTTTCCATGGGCAGTTCGAGCACGGTGCGGTTCATCACCTCCTCGGAACTCAAGCCGACGCTCTGCAGGTAGCTGCGGTTGCAGGACAGCATCCGTCCGTTGACATCGCGCACATACAGCGGCGGAGGCATGCAGTCGGTCAGGGCCTCGACGAACCGCAACTGATCGCTGAGCGCCTGTTCGACCCGCGCGCGCACCCTGATCTGCCGGCGCTGATAAGTGACCCAGCCCAGGCAGAGCAGCAGCAAGGCCGCTGCGATCGCCAGGATCTCGGTGATCACCAGGATGTAGTCGACCCAGGTCTGGCCGCTCATTCCCGGCGGCGAGCGCCAGCGATTGACGATATCGCTCAGGTCGTCCGGCGAGATGCTCAGCAAGGCCTTGTCGAGAATCGACTGGAGTTCGGCGTCGCCTCGGCGAACGGCGAAGTGGGCGGTGGCCGCGCCGATGGGAACCAGGTCGGCGATCGCCAGCCTCTCGCGGAACAACCGGACGATGTAGTAGCGAGCGGTGACCAGGGGCACCACCGCCGCGTCGGCCCGTCCTTCGTAGACCAGGTTCATGGCATCCAGCGCGACGCCGACCTCCACCATCGAGGCCTGCGGATAGCGCTCGCGCACCTGTTGCATGCCCACATGGCCGGCGGGAATCGCTATGCGCTTGCCGTCGAGGCTTCCGGGGCTCTCCGCGCGTCCCTTGTCGTCCGCCCGGGTGACGAGGACGTACGAGGTGGACAGGAACGAGCGGGTGAAACGCAGCATTTCCTCGCGCTTGCTGCTGCGGCTCATGATCGCCAGGTCCGCCTCCTTCCTGGCCAATACGCCGATCTGCTCGGGGAAGCCGCCACTGCGAGGCGTGACCTGGAAATGCAGGCCGGTGCGGCGGGAAATCATGTCCAGCAGGTCGGAGGCGATGCCCGAGAAGGTCTCGTCGGAATTGAAGAAGGCCAGCGGCGCCAGGTCGTCGTTGATGACCAACCGCACCACCGGGTGGCGAGCGATCCAGCGACTCTCCTGCGGCGTCAGCGCGATACGCTGGCCCGTTGGCAGGGAACCGCTGCCGACCCAGCGCCTGGCGATGCTTTCGAGACGGTCCTGGTTGATCGCTCCGATGGCCGAGTTGACGACGCGCAACAGGTTCGTGTCGCCGCGACGAAGGAGGAAGCCGTAGCCCCCTTCCAGGCGGGCATCGGCAAACCGCTCGAACCTCACGTAGCCGTAATAGGACCGATTGATCCGGTGGTAGGCGCTGAGCACATCGTCGAGATACAGGTCGGTATGTCCGAAAGCCACCGCGGCAACGGCCTCGTCATGGCTGCCGAAGACCACGAAACGCGCCCGCGGGAAACGCTGGCGCAATTCCCCGACATGCTCCCGGGCCACCGCCACGCTGAGTCCGGCGAGATCCTCCGGCGAGTTGCGCTTTTCCCCCATCCGCTTGAACACCGCCAATCGATCACGGGCATAGGGTTGGCTGAGCACCAGGGAGGAATCACCCGCCGAGCTGTAATGGCTGCCAAGCAGGTCGATCTTTCCGGCAGCGAGCGCCGCCACGGCATCCGCATGGGTATCGAAGCTCACGACCTTGATGCGCATGCCGAGCAACTGCCCGACCAGCGTGGCGACGTCCGCCGTTATGCCTTCGTAGTTCTCGTCGTCGAGCCGGACGTTGAAGGGCGAGGTCTCGTCCAGCGCCGCGCCGAGCCTCAGGTGACCCTTGTGGCGCAGCCAGGCCCAGTCGTCCTCGGCGATCGCCATGTCCTCGTGCTCGATGCGCAACTGGCTGAACAGCGTCAGGGACGGATGCGCTTCGACGGCGAACAGGCGTCCGCCCGACAGCAGCAGGCAGAAGAACAGCAGGAATAGTTTTGATCGCATGAAAGGTCTGTGCGGCAGGGCCGGCAGTTGTTTAGAAAGGAAACGCGTCCGGCGCGAGGCCCGGCGTTCGGCTAGAGGCAGCCGAGGCCAGGGCGGCGGCGTCAGGATCCGGAGCAATAGTCGAGAAAGTGCTGTTCCGGCATCGGCCGGGCGAACAGGTAGCCCTGGGCTATGGAGCAACCGAGTTCGATCAGGCGTACCCGTTGTTCGTCGCTCTCCACCCCTTCCACCACCAGGGAAATTCCCAGCGCCTGCGCCAACGCCACGACACTGCTGATGACGGCGCAACTCCTGGGCTGGGTCTTCATCTTCTGGACGAAGGTTCTGTCCAGCTTGATCTGGCTGAAGGGAAACTCGCAGAGCCGGTCGAGGGACGAATAGCCGGCGCCGAAATCGTCCATCGCCAGGCCGCAGCCCATGATCCGCAGACGCACGAGGTTCTCCAGGCTGCTGGCAGGAGCGCTGATCAACCCGGTCTCGGTGATCTCGAACATCACCGAACTGGGCGGCAGGTGGAACTCGGTCAGCAACGCCGAGATGTTCTCGGCCAGGGCACGCGAACCCAGTTGCGAAGGATGGACGTTGAACGCCAGGTTGATCGGCTGCCCCAACTGCGCCAGCTTCCTGCGCGTCGCCAGCCCCTGGCTGAACAGTTGCCAGAACAGCTTGTCGACCAGGTTGTAGGTTTCCATCACATAGAGGAAATGCGACGGCGGCAATACGCCGAGATGCGGGTGGTTCCAGCGTGCCAGGACCTCGGCGCCGATCAGGCCGCCGCCATCCAGGGCCACCTTGGGCTGGTAGTAGGCTTCGAACTCGCCGTTGTCGAGGCCGCGCACCACGTCCGCCACGGAGGGCAGCTCGGCGACTTCGATCTGTCGCGGCAGGTCCTGGCGACGAGCGTTGTAGCGGGTCAACAGGGCGGTGATCCGCTCCAGGCTGAATGGCTTGCCGAGGTCGCCGAGAAAATTGAGGCCCAGGCACTCGATCATCGAAATGGTGGCCTGGCGCAGGATGGGATCCACCTCGCTGCTGAGGATCACCGAATGGACCTTGCCGCTCAGGCTTGCGTGGCGAAGGAACGCCAGGCCGTCCATGCCGCTCATCTGCAGGTCGCAGATGGCGATGTCGACGTGTCCGCAGGACTCCAGGATCGCCACCGCCTCCTTGCCGTCCGCCGCCTCGAGGATCGATCCGGGCACCACTTTCTTCAGGGCTGTGACGGCTACCAGGCGCTGAAAAGGCTCATCCTCCAACACCAGAACATTCAAATCATTCATCACGGTCCACACAGGGTTTCCAGGAAATACCGGCGATATACTGCTGTGTTTCCCTTACTAGACCTATGGGACAAGTCCCCATGTTTTGTGGGAATTTTCCTACTGATTTGGAGGTTCGGTTGGATTAGCATGGTTCCACATGAAAAACCGAGTCGCCCCGCCTTAACAGGCTATTCTGGACGGCGATCTCGGCCTAGCGCCCAACATGGATGACCACCGGCGGCAGCGCCCGGGAAATCGAATCCCGACCCTGTCCCGGTCCCTCAAGGTAAATCGAATTTATGCATACCGTCCTGATCGTCGACGACCACCCCGTCATCCGTCTCGCCGTGCGCGTCCTGCTGGAAAAGCATGGTCTGCAGGTGGTCGCCGAGACGGACAATGGCGTGGATGCCATCCAGTTGGTCCGGGAGCACGAACCGGACGTGGTGATTCTCGACATCGGCATTCCCAAACTCGATGGCCTGACCGTGATCTCGCGGATCAAGTCCCTGGGACTGCGTAGCCAGGTGCTGGTACTCACTTCGCAATCCGCAGAGGCGTTCTGCAAGCGCTGCATCCAGGTCGGTGCCCGTGGGTTCGTCAACAAGGAAGAAGACCTGAACAACCTGATCAACGCCCTGAACGCGGTGACCGCTGGCTACACGTTCTTTCCTTCGCTCACGTTCGATACCCTCGGCACCCCGCCGGAACGCATTTCCGAAAGCGAGCTTATCGGCCTGCTCTCCGACCGCGAGATGATCGTCCTCCAGCACCTCGCCATGGGCTATTCGAACAAGGCCATCGGCGAGAAGCTGTTCCTCAGCAACAAGACCGTCAGCACCTACAAGACCCGCCTGCTGCAGAAGCTCGGCCTGGGTTCGCTGGTCGACCTCGCAGAGTTCGCCAAGCGCAATTCGCTGATCCACTGACCTGGCGCTTGGCTGTCGAAGCCAAGGCCTAGCGCACCTTCGGGCAAGCGCGACCGGAAGCCGTTCCTGCCACGCGACGAGCGTCGGCGGATTTCCACAAAGCATGTGGAACCGCCTGTGGATAAGGTGCGAAAAACGCTTCGCGCAGCGCATCGTGCCTGGCCTTGCGACGGTTGATCAGTTCCTGACCAGGCGCACGGCGAGCGGACCAGCTGGCATCGACAAGGCTCGGAGGCGGTCTTCGCCTCGGTTACACTGCACGCCGGTTTCCCCAGGTCTCGCTCGTCGTCCACATGCCCAGTCAAGCATCCTCCCCTTCCCCCCAGGTCGCCATCGTCGGCGGCGGTCCCGCAGGCCTGATGGCCGCGGAGGTCCTGAGCCAGGCGGGCGTACGCACGGAAGTGTTCGACGCCATGCCCTCGGTCGGCCGGAAATTCCTCCTCGCGGGCGTCGGCGGCATGAACATCACCCATGCCGAGGCCAGGGAACAATTCCTCGGCCGCTATGGCAGGCGCCAGAAGGAAATCGCCGCACTGCTCGGCGAATTCGACGCGGATGCGTTGCGCGCCTGGATCCACGGCCTGGGTATCGACACCTTCGTCGGCAGTTCCGGCCGGGTGTTCCCCTCCGACATGAAGGCCGCGCCGTTGCTCCGTGCCTGGCTCGAGCGCCTGCGCGAGCAAGGCGTGCTCATCCACACCCGCTGCCGTTGGCTGGGCTGGAACGCGGACGGTACGCTGGACATCCAGAGCGCCGCCGAGCGCCTGTCGATACGCGCCGACGCCGTGATCCTGGCGCTCGGTGGCGGCAGTTGGCAGCGCCTGGGCTCCGACGGCGCCTGGGTGCCCCTGCTGCGCGCCCGTGGCATCGAGGTCGAGCCCCTGCGGCCAAGCAATTGCGGTTTCGAGATCGACGGCTGGAGCGAGCTGTTTCGCGACAAGTTCTCCGGCGCTCCGGTCAAACCGGTGGCCATGGGACTGGCGGGCGAAACGCCGCGCCAGGGCGAATTCGTCGTGACCCGCGACGGTATCGAGGGCAGCCTGGTCTATGCCCTCTCCGCCGCCATCCGCGAACGGATCGAGGCACGGGGCTCGGCCGAAGTATGGCTGGACCTGTTGCCGAACAGGCGTCGCGAGCAGATCGAGGCAGCCCTGGCTCGCCCGCGCGGTTCCAGGTCGATGGCCAATCACCTGCGCAGCCAGTTGGGCATCGATGGGGTTCGGGCCGGCCTCCTGCGTGAACTCACCCCCGCCGCCACCTATACCGAGCCGGCCCGCCTGGCGGCGGCGATCAAGCGCCTGCCGCTGACGCTGCTGCGCCCGCGTCCGCTGGACGAAGCGATCAGCAGCGCCGGCGGCGTACGCTTCGAGGCGCTCGACCACAACCTGATGCTCGATGGCCTGCCCGGCGTGTTCTGCGCTGGGGAAATGCTCGACTGGGAGGCGCCCACCGGCGGCTACCTGTTGACCGCCTGCTTCGCCAGCGGGCGCGTGGCCGGACTCGGCGCGCTGGCCTGGTTGCGCGGCAGGCGCTAGAGACCGGTACGCCAGCGCCTCGCTATTTGCCGGACGGCCGCTTCTTCGGCTTGCCCGCCGCACCCGCGCCGAAGCCCGGTGCCTTGCGCACCGCCTTGACCGTCGGCGCGCTGCTGTCGAACCAACTGCCCAAGTGGATCTTGCCGGGCTTGCCGACGCTCTCCGCGGCCTTGGGTTTCTTCGGCTTCTTCGGTTTCTTCAGCACCACGCCGCCCGGCGCGGTCTGCGGCACCCGGTGCTCCGGCTCGAAGTCGGGCTCCTCGCGGCGTTGCAGGGTCTGCCCGATCAGTGTTTCGATCGCCGCCAGCAGCTCCACTTCGTCGGCGCAGACCAGCGACACCGCCTGGCCGGAAGCACCGGCACGGCCGGTACGGCCGATGCGATGCACGTAGTCCTCGGCGACGATCGGCAGGTCGAAGTTGACCACCAGCGGCATTTCCTCGATATCCAGGCCACGCGCGGCCACGTCGGTGGCTACCAGCAGGTCTACCTCGCCGGCCTTGAACCGCTGCAAGGCGCGCAGCCGCGCCGGCTGCGGCTTGTCGCCATGGATCGAGTCGGCGGCGATACCCTGCCGCTGCAACAGTCCGACCAGTTCCTCGACGCTCTTGCGGGTCTTGGCGAAGACCAGCGCCTGATGCCAGCGATTGGCCTGCAACAGGTGGCAGAACAGCTCGGCCTTGCGCTTCTTGTCCACCGGCACCAGCCATTGCCTGACGCTCTTCGCCGCGGTATTGCGCGGACTGACCTCGATGGACAGCGGGTCGCGCAGCAGTTCACGGGCCAGCGTGCGGATGGCGTCGGAGAAGGTCGCGGAAAACAGCAGGGTCTGGCGCTTGCGCGGCAGCGCGGCGAACAGTTCGTCCAGCTCGCGGGCGAAACCGAGGTCGAGCATGCGATCGGCTTCGTCCAGCACCAACGCCTGGAGCTGGGCGAACTTCACCGCGCTCTGCCGATACAGGTCGAGCAGCCGCCCGGGAGTGGCGACGAGGATATCCACTCCCTTGCGCAGCTTCATCATCTGCGGGTTGATGCTGACCCCACCGTAGGCCACCGCGGTACGCAGCGGCAGGTGCTGGCCGTAGTCGCGGACGCTGGCGTGGACCTGCTCGGCCAGTTCGCGGGTCGGAACCAGGACCAGTGCACGCACCGAGTTCGCAGCGACCTGCGGCCCCTCCAGGGTCAGCCGCTGCAGCAACGGCAGGGCGAAACCGGCGGTCTTGCCGGTGCCGGTCTGTGCTGCGGCGAGCAGGTCGCGGCCCTTGAGCGCCGGGGGTATGGCTTGGGCCTGGATCGGCGTAGGCGTGCCGTGGCCGAGCCCTTCGAGGGCCTTGAGCAGGGGGTCGAGCAGACCGAGGGAAGCGAACGTCATGAGCGACTCGGAAAAAAGGAAACGGACGGCATTCTAGCGGATTCGCCGTCTCCCATCGTCCTCTGGAGCGCGGCCGGTCAGCCCTTGAGCAGCAGTCCGCCCTCGATCGGCACGTAGCGCGACGCCGCTCGGATCAGCGCGTTGGCGGTCAGGCCAGGCACCCCGTAGGCCGTAGCCACGACGCCGTGGGCGCGGATGACCTTCTCCAGCAGCAGATCGAAGTCGCCGTCACCGGACAGCAGCACCACTTCGTCCACCCGTGGCGCGGCATCCAGTACGTCGATGGTGATGCCGACATCCCAGTCACCCTTGGCCGAGCCGTCGGCACGCTGGATGTAGGGCTTCAGCTTCACCGTGAAACCGAGGTTGCGCAGAATCTGCTGAAACTGCTGCTGACGCGGGTCGCCGCGGTCGATGGCGTAGGCATAGGCCTCGACGATGCTCCCGCCGCGAGCGATGTCTGCCCACAGGGCGGCGTAGTTGAGATGGCAGCCGTAGGCCTGGCGCACGGTGTAGTAGAGGTTCTGCACATCGGCGAAGACAGCGATCTTCTTCGCCGCGGGCGACTCGGGACGACTCAAGGGGAACTCCGGAACGACGGCAGTGGGCCACCATTATCGCAGCCCACGGCCCGCAACCCTAACGGTCAGGTGAACAAATCGTCGTCGCCGAGGAAGCTGGAGTCGTCGTTGAAGTCGCTGTCGCTGAAATCGCCATCGGCGAAACCGCCGTCGGCGGGATAGTCGCTATCGGCGAAGCGCTCGGTCGCCGGCTCGGGATCGGCAAACTGGCTGGCGTCGAGGTTATCCACCGGGACGTCCTGGATCACCTCGACGATTTCCTGCGGCTGGCTGTGGCGGAACATGCCGGTGAGCAGGTCGGCCACCAGCATCCCGCCAGCGACCCCGGCGGCCGTCTGCAGCGCACCGCCGAGAAAGCCGCTGGCCCGCGAAGGCGCGGCCGCCGCGGCGGGCGCCATACCCGGACGCATGTCGCCGGCCGCCGCCGGATTGGAGAAACGCGTCTCGCCCCAGCCCGCCGGGCGCCCCGATTGGCTCGGCGCCGGCTCGTCGCGCGCGCCGCCGCCGAACAGGCCGGAGAGGAAGCCGCCGCTGCTCGGACGGCTCTGCTGCAACTGGGCGACCTGCGCCTCGAGCTCCTTCACCCGTTGGTCGAGGCGCTTCAGCGCGGCTTCCTGGATCAGCACCACCTGCGCCATGTAGTACGGCGCCGCCGGCTGCCGCACCAGGTGCTGGTTGATCTGCGCCTCGGCCTCGGCGTCACGCGGAGCGGACTGTCCCTCGGCCTCGCGCAGGCGGCTGAACAGGCCGTCGATCAGGGTTTTCTCATCGGATTTCATCGCACGCCTCGACTGCATTTCGAGAAGGAAGGATGTATTGCACCAAAGGGAAATATTGGAGCACCCTGCACGATCTCAAGTTCCTCCGGTGAATTCCCGATGAATGACGATGCCCAGCGCTCCGCACGGTCCCAGGTCGCCCTGCTGATCGTCGACCTGCAACGCGGCATGCAGCGCCACGACCTGCCGCCGCGCAACAATCCCGGCGCCGAGGCGCGCATCGTCGAACTGCTTGCCGCCTGGCGCGCCGCCGGCTGGCCGGTGGTGCACGTCCGGCACGTATCCCGGCAGCCCGGCTCGCCCTTCGCGCCCGGCCAGCCTGGCGTGGAGTTCCAGCCAGCGCTGGCGCCGCGCGACGACGAGGCGGTGTTCGAGAAGAACGTTCCCGACGCCTTCATCAACAGCGGCCTGCAACGCTGGCTCCATGTCCGCGACATCCGCCAGGTGGCGCTCGTCGGGGTAGCCACGGAGAACTCGGTGGAAGCCAGCGCACGCAGCGCCGGCAACCTCGGCTTCCAGACCTGGGTAGTGGCCGACGCCTGCTTCACCTTCGCCAAGCCCGATTTCCACGGCACCCCGCGCAGCGCCGACGAGGTGCATGCGATGGCGTTGGCCAACCTGCACGGCGAGTACGCCGTGGTTCTGCGCGCCGCCGAACTGTTGCAGCGCTTGCCGGCCTGACTGTCTGCCGGGCAACAGCGGGACAACAGGGCTGTCCGGCAGAAGACAGGCCGGTTCCGCCATATCCCCCATAAGCCATTGATTCGAAAACATGAATCCGGGATGGCACGGTTCCTTCATAGACACCGGACCACGCCCCTACCCGGAGATACCCCCGATGAGCCAAGAGCAACAGCCGATCCGCTTCGCCTACTGGGTCCCCAACGTCAGCGGCGGCCTGGTGGTGAGCAAGATCGAGCAACGCACCAGCTGGGACATCGACTACAACCGCAAGCTGGCCCAGTTGGCGGAACGCAACGGCTTCGACTACGCCCTCTCGCAGATCCGCTTCACCGCCGGCTACGGCGCCGAGTACCAGCACGAGTCGGTGGCCATCAGCCACGCCCTGCTGGCGGCCACCGAGAAGCTCAAGGTGATCGCGGCGATCCTGCCTGGCCCCTGGCATCCGGCGGTGGTGGCCAAGCAACTGGCGACGATCGACCAACTGACCAATGGCCGGGTCGCGGTGAACATCGTCAGCGGCTGGTTCAAGGGAGAGTTCACCGGCATCGGCGAACCCTGGCTGGAGCACGACGAACGCTATCGGCGCTCCGAGGAGTTCATCCGCGTGCTGAAAGGCATCTGGACCGAGGAAAACTTCACCTTCAAGGGCGATTTCTATCGTTTCCACGACTACACCCTGAAACCCAAGCCGATCCAGCAGCCGCACCCGGAAATCTTCCAGGGCGGCAGCTCGCGGGCGGCGCGGGACATGGCCTCGCGCGTGTCCGACTGGTACTTCACCAACGGCAACAGCATCGACGGCATCCGCGCCCAGGTCGAGGACATCCGCGCCAAGGCGGCGGCCAACGGCCATTCGGTCAAGGTCGGAGTGAACGCCTTCATCATTGCCCGCGACACCGAGGAGGAAGCGCGGGCGGTGCTCGACGAGATCATCGCCAAGGCCGACTACGAGGCGGTGAACGCCTTCGGCGACGCGGTGAAACAGGCCGGCAAGGCCTCGCCGGAGGGCGATGGCAACTGGGCCAAATCCACCTTCGAAGACCTGGTGCAGTACAACGACGGCTTCAAGACCAACCTGATCGGCACGCCACGGCAGATCGCCGAGCGCATCGTCGCGCTGAAGGCGGCCGGGGTCGACCTGGTGCTGTCGGCCTTCCTGCACTTCCACGAAGAAGTGGAGTATTTCGGCAAGCACGTGTTGCCGCTGGTCCGCGAACTGGAGCAGGCCCAGGCTCGCGAAGCGGCCTGAACGGCAACGGCGGCCGCCAGGCGTTGGCCTCGGCGGCCGGCTGGGTTAGAGTCGCGGGCTCGTATCCGATCTGCCGACCCGCGATGAATCCTCTGCTGCCGCTGCGTGACGCCTGGTTCTTCTTCACCCGCCACCTGACCACCCTGGTGCCGCTCTGCCTGCCCTGGATATTCCTCGAAAGCCTGCTCCAGCAGCAGATCGACGAAGCCGTCGGCCCCCAGCAGATGGGCGCCTGGAGCCTGGTCGCCGGACTGCTCTTCTACCCGCTCTACACCGCAGCCCTGATCCTGTTCATGGACGCGCGCGGGCGCGACGAGCGGCCTCGCGTCGGCCAGCTGTGGAGCGCCGCGCTGCGCCTGTGGCCAGCCTTCGCGCTACTCGCGGCGCTGACTTCGCTGCTGATCGTGCTCGGCCTGTCGCTGCTGATCCTGCCGGGCATCTTCGTCATGGTGAAGCTGTCCTTCGCCGAATTCTGCCTGGTGCTGCGCGGCCGTAGTCCGCTGCAGGCGCTGCGGGAAAGCTTCGAGTTCACCCGTGGGCGATTCTTCCTGATCCTCGCCTGTTCGCTGGTGATCCTGCTGCCGGTCTGGAGCCTGGAAGCCTGGCTCGCCGATTCGGCCGGCGACGCCGTCGTGCTGCGGGTCGCCCTGCATACGCTCAGCGGGTTCTTCCAGCTGCTGTTGACCATCGTCGCCTTCCGCATCTACAGCCTCGGTCCGGCGCCACGCAACGGGATGTGAACGGCGCCGCGCGCCGATTCGCCGCGCTGGCCTATGCTTGACGAGCCCTGCCTCGAGGAACGGACCATGAGCGACGAATCGGCCAACCCCAGCTGCATTTCCCACCTGTCCATCGGCACCAACGACTTTCCCCGTGCCCGAGCCTTCTACGACGCGGTGATGGCCGCCCTCGGCTGCAAGGTGATCCTCGAATACCCCGGCGCCGTAGCCTACGGCAAGCTCTATCCGGAGTTCTGGGTGCAGGCGCCGATCGACGGCCGTCCCGCCAGCGTCGGCAACGGCAGCCACGTCGGCTTCTTCGCCGACAGCAAGGCCCAGGTCGACGCCTTCCACGCCGCGGCCCTGGCCGCCGGCGCACGCGACGAGGGCGCGCCGGGCCCGCGTCCGCTGTACGGCGAGCCCTACTACGGGTGTTTCATCCGCGACCTCGACGGGCACAAGGTCGAGGCCTCCTACTGGGACATGAGCCAGGGCTTCGACGCCCACGACCACGCCCACTGAGCACCGTCAGGGTTGCGGCTTGAGTCCCGACAGGCGCGGCACCAGCAGCTTTTCGAAGAGACGCGGAAAGAAGCGCGCCAGCAGCCGCGCCCGCCAGTTGACGTTGGACAGCACCAGCAGGCGCCGGCGCCGCGCGGCGCCCTGGAAGATCGCCTCGGCGACCTCCACCGGCGATGCCACCTGGCTGCCCAGCACTTGCACCGGCTGGCGAGTCACCGAGCCATCGCCGACCAGCGCGTTCTTGCGCAGGTCGGTGGCGGTGAATCCCGGGCAGGCCAGGGTCACGCTGACGCCGGTGCCTTCCAGCTCCATCCGCAGGGTGTCGAACAGACCGTGCAAGGCATGCTTGCTGGCGTTGTAGGCGCTGCGGTAGAGCAACGGGGCGAAACCGGTCAGCGAACCGAGCACGACGATCTGTCCGCGCCGTTCGAGCAGGCTCGGCAGCGCCGCGCGGGTGCAATGCACGGCGCCGAAGAAGTTCACCGCCATGACCTTGCGGAAAACCCCCAGGCCGGTTTCGGCGAAGGTACCGCGGTGGGTGATGCCGGCGTTGTTGACCAGCACGTCGATGCCGCCGAAGCGCTCCACCGCCAGCGCCACGGCACGCTCCACCGCATCGGCGTCGGCGACGTCGCAGCGCAGGCCGAGCGCCTCGCCGCCGAGATGGTCGCGCAGGTGCTGGACCAAACTGTCCAGCGCCGCCTGGTCGAGGTCGAGGATCGCCAGTCGCGCACCGGCCCGGGCGAAACGCAGCGCCAGCGCGCGACCGATGCCGGAACAGCCGCCGCTGACCAGCACCACCTTGTGGCGGTAGGCCTGGCTGCTGAATACCTTGCGCGGCATGCGGTACCCTCCCGCTCGAAAAAACGCGAACCCTTGCGTCAATTCGACCTGCAAGGATGAAATGCGCGGCGGCAAGCTCTATGCTCTGGTCCTTTCCAGCATAGTCTCGATTGCGATGTCACTGCCCCGTCTACGCAACCTGCTGTTCGTCGGCCTGCTCCTGCTGGTCGGCGGTGCCCTGCTCGCCAGCTACCTGCTGAGCTGGCAACCCGCCGACCGCGAAGCCGCGCCCCTGCATTGCCAGGGCGCCGCGCCGGCGCTGAAGCCGGGGCAGGCCCTGAAGGTGATGACCTGGAACATCCAGTACCTGGCCGGCAAGCGCTACGTCTTCTGGGACGACCTGCCGGATGCCACCGGCCCGGACCAGCGCCCCACCGCCGAAGACCTGGCGTTCACCCTCGACGAGGTGGTCCGGGTGATCCGCGACGAGCAGCCGGACCTGGTCCTGCTCCAGGAGATCGACGACGGCTCCAGCGCCACCGACGATCAGGACCAACTGGCGCTGATCCAGGAGCGCATCAACGATCTCTACCATTGCAGCGCCCAGGCCTACGAGTGGAAGTCGGCCTTCGTGCCGACGCCGCACATCTTCGGCAGCGTCGGCCGCAAGCAGGCCACCCTGAGCCGCTATCGCATCGATAGCGCCGAGCGGCGCCAGTTGCCGCCACGCGATGGCGGGCTGTTCGACCGCCTGTTCGGGCCGCGCCCGGCGATCCTGGTCAGCCACCTGCCGATCGACGGCGGCGGCGAGCTGGCCGTGCTCAACGCCCGCTTCGACCGCCCGCAGGCGAACGACGACACCCTCGAGCGCCAGGTCGAGACCACCCGTACGCTACTCGACGAACTGCAGGCCAGGCGCACGCCCTGGCTGCTCGGCGGCGACCTCAACCTGCTGCCGCCCGGCCAGTATCCCTACCTGCTGGCGCCGCTGCGCGCGCCCTACCGGGAAGACAGCGAACTGGCCATCCTGAGCGGGCGCTTCCCGATGGTGCCGTCGCTGGAAGAGGCCAGTGGCGTCGACCAGGTTCGCTGGTACACGCACTTCCCCAACGACCCACGGGTCCAGGGGCCGGATCGGACCCTCGACTACCTGTTCCACAGCCCCTCGCTGACCCGTCTCGATGCCCGGGTCCGGCGCAGCGATACGCTGCAGATCTCCAACCACCTGCCGCTCGCCGCGCGCTTCCTGCTGCCCCATTGACCGGGCGCGCGCCGGGCTGGACAAGCGGCCCGGCGCGCCGCATGCTTCGCCCCCATTCATAACAACAAAAAACGGCAAGGCCGCACACCATGCCCCTACGCACCACAACGCCCCTGCTCGCGCTGCTGGCGTTCGCCCTGCTGGCCGCCCCGCAGCTCCATGCGCAGGACGCAAGGCCGTCGTTGAACGTCGGCTACTACGAATTCCCCCCCTACATCTATACCGCCCGGGATGGCCACGCCGCCGGTTCCGGCGCCCGCCTGGTCCGCCTGCTGCTGGAGCGGGCCGGCTATCGTCCGGCGTTCCGCGCCCTGCCCAGCGCGCGCCTGTACCTGGGGCTGCAGGATGGCAGCGTGGCGCTGTGGGCCGGCGCGGCCAAGCCGGAGCTGGCCGCCGACACCCTCCAGGCGCGGCGCGTGCTCGGCCACGTCAGCCTGAACCTGTACTACCCGGCGCACCAGCCGGCACCGCGGGTTCCCCAGGACCTGGCCGGACGCCGGCTGATCCTGATCAGCGGCTACAGCTACTGGAAACCGGTCACCAACTTCATCCAGGACCCCAACCTGCACCTGCGCCTGTACCGCACCGGCACCCACCACGCTGCCTTGCGCATGCTCGAACTCGGGCGCGGCGACTACCTGCTCGACTACCAGGCGCCGGTGGAAGCGGCCAGCCGCCAGGCGTTGGCGAGCCAGGAACTGTACCGCCTGCCGCTGCGGATGATCGTCTCGCGCCACATTCCCGGCGCCGAAGCGCTGCGCGACCGCCTGGACCAGGCCTACGACCAGTTGCGGAGCGACGGCGCCGACCTGTCCCTGCTGTGAACCGACCCCGGAGGAGGAGCCCGATGCATACCGCCATCCCCTGCTGCACGATCAACGGCGAACAGCCCGCCCTGCGCGGACAGGTCTGCCAGTCGCTGCTGATCCAGGAATGGTGGTGGGAAGGCCGTCCGGCCGATCCGGTGAACGTGGTCTACCTGCAGTTCGAGCAACGCTGGTATCGCCTCTACTTCGAGGGCGAGACGGTGTTCTGGCGCAGCGGCGAAGCGCCGCGGCCCTGCGAGAACGACGAAGGCCCGGGCGAGTACCGCCTGCACGACCTCGGCCGGCAGCGCGGCCTGGTCGGTGTGCGCCTGCTGGCCCTGGAGTTCGTCCTCAACGGCCCGACCCTGGACAGCCACTTCGACTTCGCCGACGGCCAGCGCCTGAGTTTCCGGCACTTCCTCGACGACGACCTGACCCGGGTGCTCTGAGCGCCGTCGACTACTTGCGTGGCTTGGCCCGGGCAGTGGCCTCGGCCACCAGCGGGTCGTCCGGCCAATAATGCTTCGGATAGCGTCCCTTCAGGTCCTTCCTGACTTCCGCATAGGTGCTGCGCCAGAAGTTCGCCAGGTCCTGGGTCACCTGCACCGGGCGATGCGCGGGAGACAGCAAGTGCAGCTTCACTGCCAGGCGGCCCTGGGCGATGCGCGGAGTGTCGCCGAGGCCGAACAGTTCCTGCAGGCGCACCGCGAGGATCGGCGGGGTTTCGCTGTAGTCCAGGCGGATGCGCGAGCCGGAGGGGACTTCCAGGGTTTTCGGTGCCCACTCGTCGAGACGCTGCGGTAATGGCCAGGGCAACAGCCCGGCGAGGATCGAAGCCAGGTCGAGGTTGGCGAAGTGAGCCAGGCGGGTGACCTTGCCGAGATAGGCCGGCAACCATTCCTCCAACCGTTCCAGCAACGCGGCGTCGCTGACGTCCGGCCACTCGCTCTCGCCCTTGTCTTCCAGGTCCAGCCGGCGCAGCAAGCCGATGCGCGCCTGCCACTGGCGCAGTTCCGGGGTCCAGGGCAACAACTCCAGGCCCTTGCGCCGGACCAGGCCGAGCAGCGCCTGGCTGCGCGCCGCTTCGTCGAGGCCGGGTAGCGCCTCGCTGGACAGCACCAGTTCGCCGACCCGGCGCTGGCGCTCGGCGCGCAGCACGCCTTCGCGCTCGTCCCACTGCAGCTCGTCGCGCTGGCTGACCTGCTCCGCCAGGACCGTATCGAACAACCTCGGATCGAGTTCGGCGGCCAGGTAGATCCGCTCTTCGCGCTGGCCCTGGCGGCTGCCCAGATCGGCGATCACCAGCCAGGGCTGCTTCATCAGGCTGTCCGGTTCGCCGAACTGCGCAGCGCGTCCATTGGCCAGCCGGTAGTCGCCGCCACCGGCGCGGCGCTGGCGAGCGATGCGGTCGGGATAGGCGAAGGCCAGCAGGCAACCCAGCCAACGCGGATGACCGGGATCGACGACCGCCTCGCTGGCGGCGCCGCGCAGGTAACCGCGGAACTGCCGGGCCAGTTGCCGGGCGCGCTGTACCGCGCCGCGCGAGGCGCCAGTGCGGGCCTCGCCGGCGAGCAGGGCGAGACGGCTGTGCAGGTCGGCGCCGCCGCCACGCTGTATGTCACGTTCGCCGAGCAGCGCCGCTACGTCGCAAGCCAGTTCGCCAAGGCCGAGGGCCTGGCCGCGCAGCAGCAGGTGGGCAATGCGCGGATGGGTCGGCAATTCGGCCATCGCCTGGCCATGGGCACTCAACGCGCCGCTGGCGTACAGCGCCCCCAGCCGCCCGAGCAGCTCGCGGGCCTGGGCGTAGGCCGCCGCGGGCGGCGCGTCGAGCCAGGCCAGCTCCTCCGGCGCCACGCCCCAGCGCGCCAGTTGCAGGGCCAGCCCGGCCAGATCGGCCTGGAGGATTTCCGCCGTGCCGTAGGCAGGCAACTGCTCATGCTGGCTCTCCGACCACAAGCGGTAGCATACGCCCGGCTCCAGGCGCCCTGCGCGGCCGGCACGCTGGGTAGCGGAGGCGCGGGAGATGCGCTGGGTCTCCAGGCGGGTCATGCCGCTACCCGGATCGAAGCGCGGCACCCGCGCCAGGCCGGCGTCGATCACCACCCGTACGCCGTCGATGGTCAGGCTGGTCTCGGCGATGTTGGTCGCCAGCACCACCTTGCGCGTGCCCCGCGACGCCGGCTCGATGGCGGCGCGCTGGGCGGCGAGGTCGAGCTCGCCATGCAGCGGGCAGAGCAGCACCTCGGGGCGACCGCCAAGGGCCTCGCGCAAGCCTTCGTGAACGCGGCGGATCTCGGCCTGGCCGGGAAGAAAGACCAGCACGCTGCCGCTTTCCTCCGCCAGCGCCTGGAGCACCGCCTGCTGCACCCGCGGCTCGATGAACTCGCCGGGTTGCGCCGCCCGTCCCCAGCGGATATCCACCGGGAACATGCGGCCCTCGCTGCGCACCACCGGCGCTTCGCCGAGCAGCGCCGCAAGACGCTCGCCCTCCAGGGTCGCCGACATCACCAGCACTTTCAGCGGCGGCTCGTCGCGCAACAGTTCGCGGCCATTGAGAGTCAGCGCCAGGGCCAGGTCGGCATCCAGGCTGCGCTCGTGGAATTCGTCGAAGATCACCAGGCCGACACCGTCCAGCGCCGGGTCGTCTTGCAGGCGACGGGCAAGAATACCCTCGGTGACCACTTCGATGCGGGTCTTCGGGCCGACCCTGCTCTCCAGGCGGATCCGGTAGCCGACGGTCTCGCCGACCTTTTCGCCCAGCTCGGCGGCCAGCCGCTCGGCCGCGGCCCGCGCCGCCAAGCGTCGCGGTTCGAGCATGAGGATGCGTTGGCCGGCGAGCCAGGGCTCGTCGAGCAGGGCCAGCGGCACCCGGGTGGTCTTGCCGGCACCCGGCGGGGCTTCCAGGACGGCCTGGTGTTGTGCACCAAGGGCCTGGCGCAGGGCGGGAACAACGGCGTCGATGGGTAGGGAAATCATGCTGGCTCCGGACTGACCGACGAAGTATACCGGCGAACCGGCAGGCGCTTTCGACGGTCTTATCGTCATCGTCGCGGCAGAAGATTGCCGAACGCTGGTCGATTGCTATAGTTCGCCGTCATGTTCACCCGGAGGTCATACATGCGCCTTGCCACCCGCGTTTCCTGTGCCGTTCTCAGTGCAGCCCTGCTGAGCCAGTTGTCGGCCTGCGGTACGCTGTTCTACCCCGAGCGACGCGGCCAGATCGACGGTCGCATCGATCCGGCCATCGTCGCCTTCGACGCCATCGGCCTGCTGTTCTATATCATCCCCGGCCTGATCGCCTTCGGCGTCGACTTCGCCACCGGCGCCATCTACCTGCCCGACGCCAAGTACTCGGTCGCCCCGGAAGTGCTCAAGGATGCCGTCGGCGCGGACGGCAAGGTCGACAACCGCAAGCTCAAGGCTATCCTCGAACGCGAGATCGGCCGTGAACTGCCGCTCGACGACCCGCGCCTCATCCGCCACAGCGGCAGCGTCGAGCAACTGGCGGCCTATGGCCTGAAGCCGGCCGCCTGATCCGCCCTCCGAGCGCGACCGTGCGTCAGTGCCCGGTCGCCGCCCGGTTGGTTTACAGTGGCGCCGTCCCTCCTGACAGAAGCGCCCCATGAGTCCCGATTCCCCCCACGCCCGCCTGCTGCGCCTGGCCACCCTGGCCTCGCTCGGTGTCGCCGTCACCCTGGTCATCGGCAAGGCCATTGCCTGGTGGCTGAGCGGTTCGGTGAGCCTGCTCGCCGGCCTCACCGACTCCCTGCTGGACAGTGCCGCCTCGCTGCTCAACCTGCTGGCGGTGCACTATTCGCTACGCCCGGCCGACGACGACCACCGCTACGGCCACGGCAAGGCCGAGGCCCTGGCCGGCCTGGCCCAGGCCATGTTCATCGGTGCCAGCGCGGTGCTGGTGGCTATCCAGGCGGTCGAGCAATTGCGCGACCCGCAGCCCCTCGGCGCGGCCACCTGGGGCATCGCGGTGATGCTGCTGTCGCTGCTGCTCACGGCCCTTCTCCTGGCCTTCCAGACCCACGTCATCCGCCGCACCGGTTCCACCGCGATACGCGCCGACTCGCTGCACTACCGCTCGGACCTGCTGCTCAACGCCAGCATCCTCGTGGCACTGCTCCTGGCCCGCTACGGCTGGCCACAGAGCGACGGCCTGTTCGGCCTGGGCATCGCCCTGTACATCCTCTGGAGCGCCCTGCAGATCGCTCGCGAGTCGGTGTCGATCCTGATGGACCGGGAACTGCCTACCGACATCAGCGAGCGCATGCGCGAACTCGCCTGCAGCGTGCCGGGAGTGCTCGGCGCGCACGACGTGCGCACGCGGATTTCCGGCAACCACTGGTTCGTCCAGTTGCACCTCGAACTGCCCGGCGAGCTGAGCCTGTCGGTGGCCCACGCCCTGACCGACCGCGCAGTGCTGGCGATCAAGCGCGAATACCCGAAGGCCGAGGTGCTGATCCATGCCGACCCGCAGGAAGTGGTCGGCAAGGAAACCGTCAGTTGACGCTGTAGCCGCGCCCGCTCAGGCAGGCGGCCATGGCCCGGCGGTAGCCGTTGGCGACCTCGGCGGCCGGCGCGTAGGTCGCCCCCGCCGGGTCGAAGCCGCTCTCGCCCACCGCCCAGCGGTGGCACTCGTAGCGGTCGCGGCCCTGCTGGTCGGGCCCCTGGCCGCGCGCGGGGTAGGCCACCACGTCGTAGCTGGCGGCCGGCCCGCTGACCGGATAACCGGGTCCCGCTGCCCGCGGCGGCGGGCTGACCACTTCGTACTCGCGGGTGTCGGCATGCCACAGGTAGTAAGTGCCGGCGGCAAGGAAGTACAGCACGCTGCCCAGCCAGACCTGCTCCGCATAGGGCGGCAGGCTGCGGACGCGCACCCCGCGGGGCGGCACGACCAGCACATAGCGCGGGCCGTCGGGTCGGTACCAGTAGCCGTCGTCGAAGAAATACTCGCCGCCGCGATAGGGCACCCGCAGGTGTCCGCGCGGCAAGGCCTCCACCACCCGGCCCGGACGCCAGTCGGGATGCGGTCCCCAACTGCCGCCATGCGCTTCGCCGCGGCCAGGTCCCGGTTGTCCGTGGGCAACACCGCGCTCGCCGCCGGCTCCACCGCGTCCCCCTCGGCCGTCGTCGGCCTGCGCCTGGACGCACAGGCTCAGCGAGAGAGCGCCCACCCCGAGCATTCGCCACCATCCACCGTTCATCGTCTGCCTCGCCCCGGACCTGGTCGCCCGGCCACGTTCGAATGATCCCGGGAACGACTTTCCGCCGTTTTCCGCCAAGGGTGGGTAAACGCCGGGTAAAGAATGGGTAAAAGCGCGGCACGGGCCGGATCGCGGGCAAAGAAAAAGGGAGGCCCGTCGACCTCCCTTCTGGGGTAACTGTCCTGGCTCGGCGCTGTTGGCGACGGCTCACCTCACTCCACCTTCTGGGCGGTGTGCAACCCGGAGGCCGGCGCAACCCTGTAGGGTCGGCGGCCACGGCTGGCCTGATTGGGCGAGCCGTGATGGACGAGATGTCCGGGCCGTGAATCTGGGTAAAAGAATACGTCGCCAGGCGCGACCAATGATTGCTAATATTGCTCACCAGAACCTTGATTGCGCAATAAATCACTCAAATTCGCCTTGCCAATGGCAATCAACCTGAAAGAAATCCTCGCCATGAACAAACTCGACCGCTACGACCTGCGTATCCTCGAAGAACTCCAGCGCGACGCACGCATCTCCAACCAGGAACTGGCAGAACGGATAGGCCTGTCGCCATCGCCCTGTTCGCGACGGGTCAAGCAGCTCGAGGACGACGGCTACATCGTCCGCCAGGTAGCCTTGCTGGACCGCAAGAAGCTCGGCCTGAGCCTCACCGCCTTCGTCCTCATAGGCATGGACCGACACACCCCGGAACGCTTCGAACATTTCCAGGAAGTCATCGGCAAATGCCCGGAAGTGCTGGAGTGCAGCCTGGTCACCGGGATGGACGCGGACTACCAGTTGAAGGTCGTGGTGCCGGACATGGACCACTACCAGAAGCTCCTGCTGGGTACCCTGACACGCATCGAGGGGGTCTCCAGCGTGCGCTCCAGCTTCGTCCTCAACCAGGTGCTGGCGAGTACCGAACTGCCGCTGGAGCACCTGCGCGATTGATCGTAGCGAGACCTGGGACATGACACGGAACAGGCGGCATGCCGTATAATCGGCAGCCTGTTTCAGTTGTCATGCCCGCGTGGCCCCCGCATATAAAGAGCAGCCTGCTCGTAGAACGATAAACGCCTTGCCCGCCCCCCATGGCACGCTCCGTCCGACCGCGAGCCGGACTTCGTTTGCTTGAAAATCCGGAGGTTGCCAATGGATCCCGAACTGTTCGAAGAGTGGATGATGACCGGTCTGGTGACCGTGCTTATCCTGTTCATGGCTTTCATCGTGTGGGACCTGGCGAAGAAGTCGAAAGCCGGCAAGTTCGGAACCCTGATCCTGTTCTTCGCCCTCGGCCTGGGCGTACTGGGCTTCATCATCAAGGGCCTGGTCATCGGCAGCCTCGAAGGCGCGGGCATGTAACCCCGGCGCCACGCGCGTCATCCAACCACTCGTAATCATCCGCCGGCCCCGGCCAACGGGGCCGGCTCGCCTTGCCATTGCCTAGAACAAGGGAGTCGCCATGAACGCCGCCGACCGCGTCATGCAGAGTTATGGACGCTGCTGTGCCAGCACCGGATTCTTCGATGATTTCTACCGGCATTTCCTTGCCAGTTCCCCGCAGATTCGCGCCAAGTTCGCCACCACCGACATGACTGCGCAGAAACACCTGCTGCGTGCCGGAATCATGAACCTGGTGATGTACGCCCGCGGCATGTCCGACAGCAAGCTGCGCGCACTCGGCGCCAGCCATTCGCGCGCCGCGCTGGATATCCGCCCGGAACTCTACGACCTGTGGCTGGACGCCCTGCTGATGGCGGTCGCCGAGCACGACCGCGACTGCGACGCCGAGACCCGCGACGCCTGGCGCGACGTGATGGGTCGCGGCATCGCCGTGATCAAGTCGTACTACTGATCGTTCCGCGCCCGCTGGACGACGCCCCTCTCGTCAGTCCAGCCGCGCCGGCACTTCCCGCCATTCCCCGAGGCCCAGGCCGTCCAGGCTCCAGGGGCCGATCCGCACCCGCACCAGCCGCAGCGTCGGCAAGCCCACCGCCGCCGTCATCCGCCGTACCTGGCGATTGCGCCCCTCGCGAATCACCAGTTCCAGCCAGTGGGTCGGCACCGACTTGCGAAAACGCACCGGCGGCACCCGCTCCCACAACGTCGGCTCATCCAGCAGACGCGCCTCGGCGGGCAGCGTCGGGCCGTCGTTGAGCGTCACGCCCTCGCGCAGGCGCCGCAATTGCTCCTCGTCCGGCGTGCCTTCGACCTGCACCCAGTAGGTCTTCGGCAGCTTGTGCCGGGGGTCGGCGATGCGCGCCTGCAGGCGACCGTCGTTGGTCAGCAGCAACAGGCCCTCGCTGTCGCGGTCCAGGCGCCCGGCCGGATACACGCCCGGCACCGGGATGAAGTCCTTGAGGGTCGAGCGCCCTTGCTCGTCGTTGAACTGGGTCAGTACGTCGAACGGCTTGTTGAACAGCAGCAGCTTCGGCTCGCTCGGCGGCGCCTTGGCCACCCGGCGTGGCGCAGGGCGGACGGGATGACGCGGGGAAGGACGCGGGGGACGGGACATGACTGGAAACGAGTTGGCTTGATCGGGGTACCGGGCGGCATGCTAGGTTGTCCGAGAGCCTGACCGCAAGAGCATCCCCTCATGCCCTCCCTGCGTCCCACCTGGCTGATCAGCCTGCTGACCCTGGCCGGCTGCGCTGGCAGCGCCTATCAGGGTCCGCCTTCGGACCATTTCGACGGCGAACGTTTCCGCAATATCCAGCCGACCGCGCACAAGAGCCTGCGCGACCTGCTCAAGTGGCAGTGGAACCGCCCGCCGCAACGCCCGTGGTTCGCCCTGCCGCCGACGGCAACGCCGCCAAGGGTGAACGAGCGCGCCCGCGGCGAAGAACTGCGGGTCACCTACATCAACCACGCCACCCTGCTGATCCAGCACCGCGGCCTGAACATCCTCACCGACCCGGTCTGGTCGCAACGGGTCAGCCCGCTCGCCTTCATCGGCCCGAAGCGCCACCATCCGCCCGGGTTGACGCTCGACCAGTTGCCACCGATCGACCTGGTGCTGGTGAGCCACAACCACTACGACCACCTCGACCTGGAAACCCTGCGCCAGCTCCACCGGCGCTGGCCGACGGCCAAGGTGGTCAGCGGCCTGGGCAACGCCGGGCTGATCCGCCAGACAGGTTTCGCCGACGTCGTGGAGATCGACTGGTGGCAGGCCGTGCCGCTGGGCGCTGGCCTGACGCTGCATGGCGTACCGGTGCAGCACTGGTCGTCGCGCACCCGCAGCGACACCAACCGCACGCTCTGGCTCGGCTTCGTCATCGACTCGCCGGATGGCCCGCTGCTGTTTCCCGGCGATACCGGGCTCGGCCCGGAGTTCGGGCTGATCAACCAGCGCTTCGGGGCGATGCGTTTCGCCGCCCTGCCGATCGGCGCCTACGAGCCGCGCTGGTTCATGCGCGACCACCACATGAATCCCGACGACGCGGTGCAGGCCCATCGCACGCTGCAGGCGCAGACCAGCATGGCCATCCACTTCGGTACCTTCAATCTCACCGACGAACAGCAGGACGACCCGCCCAAGGCGCTCCAGGCGGCACTGCGCAGCCAAGGCGTGGACCCGGCGACCTTCGGCACGCCGAAACCCGGCGAGCAGTGGCGCGTCGCACCGCGCAACGTCGCTCAGGAGGCCGAGGCCACCAGGCGGGAGCAGCAGTTGCGGTAGCGCTTGCCGCTGCCGCACGGACAAGCCTGGTCGCCACGGCCGCCCAGGGCCAGCCAGCTTTCCAGGCGCGCGGCCATCCCGGCCAGGCGCTCGCGGGCCTCGTCGTCCAGGCCGGCGCGGGCCAGTTGGCGCCGCAGGCCGAGATAGTCTTCCAGCAGGACATCGCGGCTGAGCGCCTGGTACTGGTCGGCCAGCGGCACGCCTTCGTAGCGCCGCTGCGGGTCGGCCAGGAAAGCGATGGCGCCCGCCTGCGGCAGGACATTCCACAGGTTGCCGCGCGGATCGCGCCAGCAAGCGCTGAAACGCGCGCGCAGGGCCAAGCCACGCCATTCTTCCAGGATCCAGCCATCGACCCGCTCGCCGCCGAGGGCCTCGACCGCCCGCCCGACCGAGAACCACGGTTCGCCGGCCAGGCTTTCCGGCATCGGCAACGGCGCTGCCACTTCCGGCGCGGCATCGGGCACCAGGCGACGGGCGAAGCGACGGAGCGGGTTGCTGAGATGAGTGGGGACGCTGAACGGCATGGGGCTCACATCGATGGCAGGCGTGGTCGTTCCGACCGGCAGAGGGCGCCGCGGTTCCACGCAGGGCGAAGGGCCATCATTGTAGGGCCTCGGCGCCGCGAGGCGTAGAAGCGCGCCGAGGTTTCCGCACGGAAACCGCGGCGCGTCCGATCAACGGAACGGCGGCTCGTCGAAACTCCGCAGCTTGCGCGAGTGCAGCGAGTTGAGCTGGCTGCGCAACAGGTCGAGGGCGGCGATGCCGATCCGCAGGTGCTGGTTCACCGCGCGCTCGTAGAAGGCGTTGGCCGAGCCGGGCAGCTTGATCTCGCTGTGCAGCGGCTTGTCCGAGACGCACAGCAACGTGCCGTAGGGCACCCGCAGGCGGTAGCCCTGGGCGGCGATGGTGCCGCTCTCCATGTCCACCGCGATGGCCCGCGCCAGGTTGATCAGTGGCCGCTCCTGGGCCCAGCGCAGCTCCCAGTTGCGGTCGTCGTAGGTGAGCACGGTGCCGGTGCGCAAGCGTCGCTTGAGCGACTCGCCGCGCTCGCCGGTGACTTCGGCGGCGGCTTCCTGCAAGGCGACCTGGACTTCGGCCAGCGCCGGGATCGGGATGTGCGGCGGCAGCGCGCGGTCGAGGATGCCGTCGCGGCGCATGTAGGCGTGCGCCAGTACGTAGTCGCCGATGGTCTGCGACTGCCGCAGGCCGCCGCAGTGGCCGATCATCAGCCAGCAATGCGGACGCAACACCGCCAGGTGGTCAGTGATGTTCTTCGCGTTGGACGGGCCGACCCCGATGTTGACCAGGGTGATGCCGTCGCCATCGGCGGCGATCAGGTGGTAGGCCGGCATCTGGTAGCGGTGCCAGACCACCCCGGCGACGATGGCGTTGGCCTCGCCTTCGTCCATCCCGCGTTCGATGATCACGTTGCCCGGCAGGACCATGCGCACGAAGCGCGGGTCCTCGCGCAGGCGGGTCAGGCCGAGGCGGATGAACTGGTCGACGTAGCGGTGGTAGTTGGTCAGCAGGATCCACGGCTGCACGTGGCGCCAGTCGCTGCCGGTGTAGTGCACCAGGCGGCGCAGGGAGAAGTCCACCCGCGCGGCGTCGAACAGCGCCAGCGGCAACTGGTCGGCGCGTTCCCATTCGTAGAGGCCGTCGGCGATGTCGTCGGAAGCGGCGGACAGGTCGGTGCTGGGGAACACCCGCGCCAGCTCGGCGGCGGTCACCCCGGAGCCGGCCAGCTCGTCGCCCTGCTCGACCACGTAGGGATAGGGGATGTCCTGTTGGCTCGGGCCGACCTGCACCTGCACGGTGAAATCGTCCATCAGCGGACGCAACTGTTCCAGCAGGTACTTGCGGAAGGCGTCGGGGTGGGTGACGGTGACGCTGTATTCGCCCGGCACCTGGACCTTGGCGTAGGCGCGGGTGGTGGACGGCACCTCGCCCTGGCAGCGGTAGCCGATGCGCAGTTGCGGGTAGTGGAAGTTCTGCCGCTCGGCCTCGCTTGGCTCGATGCGCTCCTTGATGTAGCGCTTGAGCGCCTGGCTCAGCGCCGCGGTGGCCTGGCGGTGCAGCTCGGCAAGACGGTCGACGGCCTCCTCGGCCGTGCGGGCGACGACGAACCCGTCGTCGGAATCGATACTCATGGTGGGCTTCCTGTCGGTTCGCATGGAAAACATCTTGCCTGTACCGACAGGAAAACACAGCGCTTTTCTCCCGTTACCTCATTCGGCCAGCGCCACCACCGCCATGGTCACGGTGGCCTTGCTGAACAGGTGCCGCCGACCGTCCCGCTCGGCGAACACCTCGGCCTCGACCACCGTCACCTGGCGCCCGGCCTTGAGCACCTCGGCGCGACACAACAGGCGCTGGCAAAGCGCCGGGCGCAACAGGTTGAGCTTGAACTCCAGGGTCAGCACCGTCTGCCCCTCCTCCACCAGGGTCGCGGCGGCGGCCCCGGCGGCATGGTCGGCCAGGGTCGCCTGGACCCCGGCATGGATGAAGCCGTTCTGCTGGGCGTGGCGGGGCAGGATGTCCAGCCCCGCTTCGACCCAACCCGGCCCGCAGTCCAGCGGACGGATGCCGAGGTCGCCGACGAAACTGGCCGCGGCGAAGCCCTGCTCGACCAGCTCCCGGTAGCGCGGATGCGCCTGCATCGCGACGCGCCTCAGGCCAGGTGCGGGGTGGCGCGAGCCAACAGCGCCTCGACCTCGACGCCGCGCGGCAGGGTGCCGTAGACCCGCCCGCCGTCCCCCAGGCGACTGCCGATGAAGGCGTCGGACACCGCGGAGTTGCCGGCTTCCAGCAACAGCTTGGCCTGCAGGGCGATCGCCACGTCCTCGGTGAGCTGGCGGGCGCGGTACTGGATGTCGGCGGTGTCGGCGAAGGCCGCCTTGAGGTTGCCGATGTGCGCGGCGAGACGGGCGTCGCCATGGCCGTCGCCCAGTTCGGCGAACAACGCGTCGAGCACCCCCGGCTCCTTCGACAGGGCACGCAGCACGTCCAGGCACTGCACGTTGCCGGAACCTTCCCAGATCGAGTTCACCGGGGCCTCGCGGTACAGCCGCGGCAGGATGGTTTCCTCGACGTAGCCGGCACCGCCCATGCATTCGGAGGCTTCGTTGATCATCGCCGGGGCACGCTTGCAGATCCAGTACTTGCCCACCGCGGTGACCAGGCGGGCGAACTTCTCCTCCTGCTCGTCGTGGCCACGGTCCAGGGCATGCCCCATGCGCAGGGTCAGGGCCAGCGCCGCCTCGCTTTCCAGGGCCAGGTCGGCGAGCACGTTCTGCATCAGCGGTTGCTCGGCCAGCACCCGCCCGCCGACCTTGCGGTAGGCACAGTGGTGGGCGGCCTGGGTCAACGCCTGACGCATCAGTGCGCTGGAGCCGATCATGCAGTCGAAGCGGGTCATGGCGACCATCTCGATGATGGTCGGCACGCCACGGCCCTCTTCGCCGACCATCCAGGCCAGGGCGCCGCGATACTCGATTTCGCTGGAGGCGTTCGACCAGTTGCCCAGCTTGTCCTTCAGGCGCTGGATGTAGAACTGGTTGCGGCTGCCGTCCGGCCGGTGGCGCGGCAGCAGGAAGCAGGTCAGGCCCTTGTCGGTGTAGGCCAGGGTGAGGAAGGCGTCGCACATCGGCGCCGAGCAGAACCACTTGTGCCCGACCAGTTCGTAGGCCTGCCCCGGCCCGGGAATCCCCACCGGGTAGGCCCGCGTGGTATTGGCCCGGACGTCGGTGCCGCCCTGCTTCTCGGTCATCGCCATGCCGATGGTGACGCCCGCCTTCTGCTCCATCGGCACGTTGCGCGGGTCGTACTCGCGGGAGAGGATCTTCGGCAGCCATTTCTCGGCCAGGTCCGCCTGCAGGCGAATCGCCGGCACGCTGGCGTAGGTCATGGTCAACGGGCAACCGGTGCCGGCCTCCGCCTGGCTGTGCAGGTAGGACAGCCCGGCCCGCGCCACCTGGGCGCCGGGGCGCGGGTCGGTCCAGGGCAGCGAGGGCAGTTCGTGCTCGATGGCGGCGCGCATCAGCTCGTGGTAGGCGGGATGGAACTCCACCAGGTCGACGCGGTTGCCGTAGCGGTCGTGGCTATGGAACTCCGGCTTGTGCTGGTTGGCCAGGAAGCCGGCCGCCATCAGCGGGCCGCCGGCCAGCTCACCGTAGCGCTGCAGGCGCTCCTCGGCCCAGCCGCCCTGGTAGCGACGCACCCACTCCTGGAGAGGCAGGTCGAGGCGGTAGAGGTTGGCGCCATCCAGCGACGGTACCTGGTTGGTCACTTCGTGGGTTTCGGCGTACTGGTGCAGGTTCATGAGGGTTCCTCGCAGACAGGCGCGCCCACCGCGCGCAGGCAGAAGTTCACCAGAGCCGTACTCACCGGCTCCAGACTCGGTTCCGGCTGGCCGCTGTCGCGAGCGGCGCGCGCCGGGGGAGACAAGGGGCCGACCAGCGCCTCGGCGATGGCCCCGACCAGGCAGGCCGCGGCAAGCGGCACCAGGGAAAGCTGGAATGCGCCACTGCGCCGGCCCTCCTCGAGCAGTTCGACGAACAGTGCGGCGTAGGCCTCGCGATAGCGCAGGCGCTGCTCGTCGACTTCAGGATCCACCGGCTCGGCGATCAGGGCGAAGGCCAGCCGCTGGCTGCTCCAGGCGCGCGCGGCGAAGCGCCGCAAGCCCTCGGCCAGGCGCCAGGCGGGCGCGCCGGGACCGCGCAGAACGACGGCCAGGGCATCGACCTCACGCTGGCTGGCGCGGCGGAAGATTTCCGCCGCCAGCTCGCCCTTGCCCCGGAAGTGGCGGTACAGGCTGCCGGTGGCGATCCCCGCGTCGTCGGCCAGGGCCTGCATGGTCAGCGCGGCGAAACCGCCCTCCGCGACACGCCGCAGGCCTAGCTGGAGGATGCGCTCGCGCAGCGCGGAATCGCGTTGCAGGCGGCGTTCGGTGACACGATAGACCATGACTGAATCCGGATTCACTTTTTCCCAGTGAATCACGCTTCAGGCTTTGCCTAAAGAGACATACAGGTCGCGCAGGCCGGCATTTCAGCCAGCCGCGGAACGGCTTCAGGCGGTCTTGGTGACGATCGGCTGGCACAGCAGCCAATCGTGCAGCAGGGTCTGCAACTCTTCGAACTTGACCGGCTTGGCCATGTAGTCGCTCATGCCCGCCGCCAGGCAGCGCTCGCGATCGCCGCTGTGGCTGTGGGCGGTCAACGCCAGCACCGGCAGTTCCGCGCAGCCGGGCAGCGCGCGGATCGCCCGACAGGTGGCGAAGCCGTCCATCACCGGCATCTGGCAGTCGAGCAGTACGCCGTCCGGCCGCTCGCGCGCCAGCAACTCCAGGGCTTCGCTACCGTTGTCGGCGGTGCGCACCCGGTAGCCGAGCTTGAGCAGCATGCCGCGAGTCACCAACTGGTTGATGGCGTTGTCCTCCACCACCAGCACCGTGCACTCCTCGGGACGCCGCACCGCCTGCCCGCCGGCGCGCCGCGGCGGCGGCGCCAGGCCCTGGGCCGGCTGGGTCAGTTGCAGGCGCAGGAGGAAGCGGCTGCCCTGTCCCGGCCGGGACTCGTGGGTCAGCTCGCCGCCAAGCAGCTCCACCAGCTTGCGGCACAGAGCCAGGCCGATGCCGAGGCCTCCGTAGCCACGGGTCAACGAGCTGTCGGCCTGGACGAAACGCTGGTAGAGGTCGCTGCCGGCGGCCATGTCGAAACCGATGCCGGTGTCGATCACTTCCACCCGCAGCGCCACCCCGTCATGGGTACGCCCGGCGGCGACGCGCAGGGTCACGCTGCCCTTGGCGGTGAACTTGATCGCGTTGTCGACCAGGTAGCCCAGCGCCTGGGCCAGCTTGCCGGCATCACCTTCGAGGGTATCCGGCAGGCTGTCGTCCAGTTGCAGGGCGAAGCGCAGGCCCTTCTCCTCGGCGCGCGGCGCGTACTGCGCGCGCAGGCTGTCGAACAGGCCGCGCAGGCTGAACGGCTCGCGGCGCGGGTAGAGCTTGCCGGCCTGCAGTTCGATGAGGGCGAGGATGTCGTTGACCATCCGCATCATGTCCCGCGCCGAACCGGCGGCGGTGCGCTGGTACTCGGCGAGTTCGACGTCCATCGGCACCGTCTGCATCAGCTCCAGCGAACCGATCACCCCGCTCATCGGGGTGCGCAGTTCGTGGGTGACGGTGGCGAGGAACTCGTCCTTCAGGCGGTTGCTGTTGGCCAGTTCCTGGTTCAGCGCTTCCAGCTTGCGGCTGGACTCCTGGAGGATTCGCGCGCGCTCCTCCTTCATTGCGTTGATCCGGTCGGCCAGTGCCAGCGACAGCAAGCCCACCTCCAGCGCCGAACCGATCTGGCTGGCATACATGGTGAGGAACATGTTCGGCAGGTAGCCGAGGACCATCAGGGTGTTGACGATGCCGCCGAGAAGGAAGGCGGTCCAGGCGATGATGAAATAGCGCGCCACGCGCATGCCGCGCAGCCAGGCGAGGATGCCGGCGGCGAAGATCAGGCCGGTGAAGGCCAGCGCCAGGTAGGTGGCCAGGCGCAGGGCCACGGCGTAGCTCATGGTCAGCGCCATCAGCATGACCAGCGCGCCGACCGCCATCAGCGCCAGCAGGCCGCGGTCGACCCACACGCTGTGGTCGCGGGTATGCAGGAAGCTGCGCGCGAACTGGCAGCCGAACAGCGCCGCCGAACCGATCAGGAATGGCGTGGCGGCGTTCGCCCACCAGGGGCTGTCGGGCCAGAAGTACTCGATGCCGGCGCCGTTCACCGAGACCTGGTAGAGCCCGAACGAAGCGATATAGAGGATGTAGTAGAGATAGCTGGTATCGCGGACGCTGAGGAAGATGAACAGGTTGTAGATCAGCATCACCAACAGCACGCCATAGATGATGCCGAGCACATAGATGCGTTCGGGCTGCTCCTCCAGGTAGGCCTTGGGCGACCACAGGGTCAGCGGCGCCTGGATCGACCCCTGGCTTTCCAGCCGCAGGTAGACACGCTGCGGCTTGTTCGGCTCGAGGCCGAGTTCGAACAGGTAGTTGTTCTGCCGGATCGGCCGACTGGCGAACGGCAATGTGTCGCCGGTGCGCTGGGCGAGGCGGTAGCCGCCCTGGCCATCGGGCAGGTAGAGGTCGAGCTTGTCCAGCGGCGGATAGGCCAGCTCCAGCAGCCAGGTGCGCGGATCGCTGGAGGCGACCGGCCGGTAGTCCAGGTCCAGGCGCAACCAGAACACCGAGCGCGAATAGCCGGCATTGAGCACGTCCTTGTCATGGCGGCGGAAGCTGCTGTCGATGGCCCGCGAGGTGATGTCGTTGATATCGGCGCTACCGCGCACGTCCTCGAACACGTCGATGGACTGCCCCAGCGGCAGGCGCTCGACCTGCTCGTTGAAGCTCACCGCACCCGCCAGGCACGGCAACGCAAGAAGAAAGAGAATCAGCCAGTGCCGCATGATGCCCCGCAGTGCTCCTCGAACGGACCGGGAGCCCCACCTCCCTCGTCATGGTCCGCCCTTGGCGAGCGTTGTATGAATATTCGCCGAACTTTAGCACACGCCACGCCACGTCAGGCCCGGGACGTGTCACGCAGGGCCCGGGCGCGGCGCCCGAAAGGTCGTCCGCGCAGCCGCCACGAAGCGCTTTTAGTGGTAAGCTCACGCGCCATGAAAACACCGACTTCCCGCCCCGTAGTGCTCTGCCTGTCCGGTCACGACCCCAGTGGTGGCGCCGGACTACAAGCCGACATCGAAGCCCTGCTCGCCCAGGGCTGCCACGCCGCCCCGGCGGTCACCGCGCTGACCGTGCAGGACACCGTCAACGTCAGCGACTTCCGCGTCCTCGACCGCGAGTGGGTGCTGGCCCAGGCCAACGCCGTACTCGCCGACCTGCCCGTCGCGGCGGTCAAGCTGGGTATGCTCGGTTCGCTGGAGATGGTCGACACGGTGGCCGAGATCCTCGCCGCCCACCCGCACTTGCCGGTGGTCTGCGATCCGGTGCTGCGCGCCGGCGGCGGCGGTGCGTTGGGCAAGGGCGACGTCGGCTTCGCCATGCGCGAGCGGCTGCTGCCGCGCGCCACCATCGCCACGCCGAACCTGCCGGAAGCGCGCCTGCTCGCCGACCTGCCCGAGGGCAGCGCCGACCAGTGCGCCGAGCGCCTGCTGGAACACTGCGAGCACCTGTTGATCACCGGCGGACACGGCGACGAAAGCGAAGTGCACAATCGCCTGTACAGCCGCGACGGCAGCCGCCGCACCTTCACCTGCCAGCGCCTGCCCGGCAGCTACCATGGCTCCGGCTGCACCCTGGCCAGCGCCCTGGCCGGTCGCATCGCCCTCGGCGAAGCGCTGCACGGCGCCGTGCAGAGCGCCCTCGACTACACCTGGCGGACCCTGCGCGACGCCGAGAGTCCGGGCCACGGCCAATACGTGCCGCGCCGCCTGCCCACCGACTTCTGTCACTGAGAGCCAGCCGATGAAACTGCGCGGCCTGTACGCCATCACCGATAGCCAGCTACTGGACGACGGCCGCCTGCTGCCCTACGTCGAAGCCGCGCTCCGCGGAGGCGCGCGCCTGCTGCAATACCGCGACAAATCCAGCGACCAGGCGCGGCGCCTGCGCGAGGCGGAAAGCCTGCGCGAACTCTGCGAACGCCACGGCGCGCAGTTGATCGTCAACGACGACGCCGAACTCGCCGCGCGCCTGGGCGTCGGCCTGCACCTCGGCCAGACCGACGGTTCGCTGTCGGCGGCGCGCGCCCTGCTCGGCCGCCAGGCGATCATCGGCGCCACCTGCCACGCCCAACTGGAACTGGCCGAGCAGGCGGTGGCCGAGGGCGCCAGCTACGTCGCCTTCGGCCGCTTCTTCAATTCCAGCACCAAACCCGGCGCCCCCGCCGCCAGCGTCGAACTGCTCGACCAGGCCCGGCCGCGCCTGCACCTGCCGATCACCGCCATCGGCGGCATCAGCCTCGACACCGCGCCCGGCCTGATCGCCCGCGGCGTCGATCTGGTCGCCGTGATCCATGCGCTGTTCGCCGCCGCGTCCGCCGCCGAGGTGGAACGCCGCGCCCGCGCCTTCAGCGCCCTGTTCGAACCTGCCTGACGCCTCCGCGCCTCGCCCGAGAGATAGAGAGCTAGCCATGTCCCGTTCCGAAACGCTGTTCAACAACGCCCAGAAACACATTCCCGGCGGGGTCAACTCCCCGGTGCGCGCCTTCAAGAGCGTCGGCGGCACCCCGCTGTTCTTCAAGCACGCCGAAGGCGCCTATGTACTGGACGAGGACGACAAGCGCTACGTGGACTATGTCGGCTCCTGGGGCCCGATGATCCTCGGCCACAGCCATCCGGACGTGCTCGACGCGGTGCGCCGGCAACTCGACCACGGCCTGTCCTATGGCGCGCCGACCGCGCTGGAAGTGGAAATGGCCGACCTGGTCTGCTCCATGGTGCCGTCGATGGAGATGGTGCGCATGGTCAGCTCCGGCACCGAGGCGACCATGAGCGCCATCCGTCTGGCCCGCGGCTACACCGGGCGCGACAGCATCATCAAGTTCGAAGGCTGCTACCACGGTCACTCCGACAGCCTGCTGGTGAAGGCCGGCTCCGGCGCCCTGACCTTCGGCGTGCCGAACTCCCCGGGCGTTCCGGCGGCCTTCGCCAAGCACACCCTGACCCTGCCGTTCAACGACATCGAGGCGGTGCGCAAGACCCTGGGCGAAGTCGGCAAGGAGGTCGCCTGCATCATCGTCGAGCCGGTTGCCGGCAACATGAACTGTGTGCCGCCGGCGCCGGGCTTCCTCGAAGGCCTGCGCGAAGCCTGCGACGAACACGGCGTGGTGCTGATCTTCGACGAAGTGATGACCGGCTTCCGTGTCGCCCTCGGCGGCGCCCAGGCCTACTACGGGGTCACCCCGGACCTGTCGACCTTCGGCAAGATCATCGGCGGCGGCATGCCGGTGGGCGCCTTCGGCGGCAAGCGCGAGATCATGCAGCAGATTTCCCCGCTGGGCCCGGTCTACCAGGCCGGCACGCTCTCGGGCAACCCGCTGGCGATGGCCGCCGGGCTGACCACCCTGCGCCTGATCAGCCGCCCCGGTTTCCACGACGAACTGACCGCCTACACCACGCGCATGCTCGACGGCCTGCAACAGCGCGCGGACGCCGCCGGCATCCCCTTCGTCACCACCCAGGCGGGCGGCATGTTCGGCCTGTACTTCAGCGGCGCCGACGCCATCGTCACCTTCGAGGACGTGATGGCCAGCGACGTCGAACGCTTCAAGCGCTTCTTCCACCTGATGCTCGACGGTGGCGTGTACCTTGCGCCTAGCGCCTTCGAGGCCGGCTTCACCTCCATCGCCCATGGCGACAAGGAGCTGGAAATCACGCTGAACGCCGCCGAAAAAGCCTTCGCCGCGCTGAAATGACCCTCTTCGCGGCGCCCTTCCCGGGCGCCGCCCTCCACCCCGCCGGAACGCCTTCCTAGCCGAAATGCATAAACGCGCCGACAAAGTTCCCGAAAAGACAGTAAAGACTTTGTAAGGAGGCGTCGGCTTATTTCATAATGTGAGGGTCAGCGCATTTCGTTGGCCGGGCAGCCCTTGCCCGCCCCGATCCAGGAGGTGTCTTCCCCTCATGTTCCGTACCGGCCGCACCCTCGCCCTGGGTTGCCTGTTGATCCTCCAGCCGCTGCTCGCGCAGGCGGGAGGCAACTCGTTGCTGATTCCAGCGACCGGCCGCTGCGCGCTGAACACCGTTCCCGAAGAATTGCAACAGGCGCTCGCCGCCTGCCAGCAGGTCGCCAATGGCGGCGACGCCGAGGCGCAATACGAACTGGGCGAATTCTTCTACGACGGCGAGCGCATCCCGCGCGACCTCCAGGCCGCCCTCAACTGGTTCGAGAAAGCTTCTCTACAGGGCCATGCCCAGGCCCAGTACCACCTCGGCACCATGTTCTTCCGTGGCGAAGGGGTTCCGGCGAACAACGTACAGGCCTACATCGTGCTGAAGATGGCAGCGGTGAACGGCGCCGAGGACGCCCTGGACAGCGCCGACCTGGTAGCCGAGCAGATGAACCGCGACGAACTGGACATCGCCACCCGGGTGCTGGGGCAGATCTTCCGCAACTACCTGATCGAACTGCAGACTGCCGGCGGCGTCACGCCCTTCGCGCCGCTGCCCTGACGTCCCTTTCGCGAATCAGTCGCTCTTGCCGGGCATCGGCATGGGGAACGGCATGACGTTGCCCGCGCCCTTGGCCTCGCTGATCTTCGGCGTACCCAGGCGCTCGACCTCGTCGATGCGGACGATCGCGTGCATCGGCACGAAGCTGCGCAGAACGCCTTCGAACTGCGCCTTGAGCTTCTCCTCGCTGGGGTCCACCACCACCTGGGTGCGCTCGCCGAAGACGAACTCCTCGATTTCCAGGAAGCCCCACAGATCGCTCTGGTAGATCTGCTTGGCATACATCTCGAAGACCTGGCCCTGGTTGAGGAAAATCACCTTGTAGATGGGGTTTTCGCGCTTGTTCATGGCGGGGAAAGCAATGCCGGAAAATGAAGGGCGCGAATCATAGCACAGCCTTTCGGCCAGCAACGCTAGGAACCGGGGGCCCCGCCCTCTATAATGCGCGGTCCTTTTCGAACTGTCCGACGAAGCGCATGGCCAAGAAGCTTTTCATCGAAACCCACGGCTGCCAGATGAACGAGTACGACTCGTCGCGAATGGCGGACCTGCTCGGTGAACACCAAGCCCTCGAGGTGACCGAAAACGCCGCCGAGGCCGACGTCATCCTGCTCAATACCTGCTCGATCCGCGAGAAGGCCCAGGAAAAGGTGTTTTCCAAGCTCGGCATGTGGCGCGAGCTGAAGCAGCAGAATCCCGACCTGGTGATCGGCGTCGGCGGCTGCGTGGCCAGCCAGGAAGGCGCCGCGATCCGTGAGCGCGCGCCCTATGTCGACGTGGTCTTCGGCCCGCAGACCCTGCACCGCCTGCCGGAAATGATCGACGCCGCGCGCAGCACGCGCAAGCCGCAGGTCGACGTGTCCTTCCCGGAAATCGAGAAATTCGACCGCCTGCCGGAACCGCGGGTCGATGGCCCCACCGCCTTCGTCTCGGTGATGGAAGGCTGCAGCAAGTACTGCAGCTTCTGCGTGGTGCCCTACACCCGCGGCGAGGAAGTCAGCCGACCATTCGACGACGTGATCGCCGAAGTGATCCACCTGGCCGAGAACGGCGTCCGCGAAGTCACCCTGCTGGGACAGAACGTCAACGGCTTCCGCGGCCTGACCCACGATGGCCGCCTGGCCGACTTCGCCGAACTGCTGCGGGTGGTCGCCGCCGTCGACGGTATCGAGCGCATCCGCTATACCACCTCGCACCCGCTGGAATTCTCCGACGCGCTGATCCAGGCCCACGCCGAGGTGCCGGAGCTGGTGAAATTCATCCACCTGCCGGTGCAGTCGGGCTCCGACCGCGTGCTGGCGGCGATGAAGCGCAACCATACCGTGCTGGAATACAAGTCGCGTATCCGCAAGCTGAAGGCCGCGGTACCGGACATCTGCATCAGCTCCGACTTCATCGTCGGTTTCCCCGGCGAAACCGAGAAGGACTTCGAGCAGACCATGAAGCTGGTGGAGGACGTCGGCTTCGACTTCTCCTTCTCCTTCATCTACAGCGCGCGGCCCGGCACGCCCGCCGCCGACCTCGCCGACGACCTGCCGGAAGAAGTGAAGAAACAGCGCCTGCAGATCCTCCAGAGCCGCATCCACCAGCAAGGCTACGAGATCAGCCGGCGCATGGTCGGCAGCACCCAGCGGATCCTGGTCACCGACTTCTCGAAGAAGGACCCGGGCATGCTCCAGGGGCGCACCGAGAACAACCGGATCGTCAACTTCCGCTGCGACAATCCACGCCTGATCGGCCAGTTCGCCCAGGTGCACATCGACGACGCGCTGCCGCACTCGCTGCGCGGCACCCTGATCGACAGCACCCTGCATTGAGGCCGACGACCGTACGGCGGGCTCGCTGAACCTTCCCGCCGCCACGGTGCACCAACGTTTCAGCGGGAACCGGGAAAGCGCCGCCGCGATACGGCAACTTTGCGCGACGATATCCAGCGGTTATTCTCTTCCCTATCAATCAGCCACTGGCGAGTACGACAGAACACCTTGAACGCCCCCCAGGAACTTCATCGCTTTATCCTCGAGCCGTTCGACGCCCGCAGCTTCGCGACACTTTGCGGGCAGTTCGACGAGCATCTCCACCAGATCGAGAAACGCCTCGACATCGAGATCCGCAACCGCGGCAACCAGTTCGAACTGGCCGGCGAACCGCGCCGGACCAAGGTCGCCGAACGCCTGCTGCAGCGTCTCTACCGCGAGGCGCAGAACGGCACCGATCTCACCCCCGACACCGTGCACCTGTACCTGCAGGAGTCCGGCCTGGAAGACCTCGAGGAATTGCAGAGCGCGCCGCAGGTCACCCTGAAGTCGCGCAAGGCGCACATCCGCCCGCGCGGCGCCAACCAGCAGCGCTACGTCAAGGCGATCCTCGACCACGACATCAACTTCGGCATCGGCCCGGCCGGCACCGGCAAGACCTATCTCGCCGTGGCCTGCGCCGTCGACGCCCTGGAGCGCGAGCAGATCCGCCGCATCCTGCTGGTGCGCCCGGCGGTCGAGGCCGGCGAGAAGCTCGGTTTCCTTCCCGGCGATCTGTCGCAGAAGATCGACCCCTACCTGCGCCCGCTCTACGACGCGCTCTACGAGATGCTCGGCTTCGAACACGTGGCCAAGCTGATCGAGCGCAACGTCATCGAGGTCGCGCCGCTGGCCTACATGCGCGGGCGCACGCTGAACAACAGCTTCATCATCCTCGACGAGAGCCAGAACACCACAGTCGAGCAGATGAAGATGTTCCTCACCCGGATCGGCTTCGGCTCCACCGCGGTGATCACCGGCGACGTCACCCAGGTCGACCTGCCCCGCGGCACCCGCTCCGGCCTCAAGCACGTGATCGAGGTCCTGCAGGACGTCCCCGGCATCAGCTTCACCCACTTCAAGCCCAAGGATGTGGTCCGCCACCCGCTGGTGCAGCGTATCGTCGAAGCCTACGAGCGTCACGAGAGCCGCCAGCAAGGCCAGGTGCGGCCGGTCGAGGGAACGGGCAAGGGCGGTCACGATGCCGCTTGAGCTCGACCTGCAGGTCGCCAGCGCCGCCCCGGACCTGCCCTCCGAAGCGCAGTTCCGCGCCTGGTGCGAACTGGCCCTGCGCCAGCGTCCGGAGTCGGAGCTGACCATCCGCCTGGTGGACGAGGCCGAAGGCCTGGAACTGAACAGCACCTACCGGCACAAGGACTACGCGACCAACGTGCTGTCCTTCCCCGCCGATGTCCCGGACGAGCTTCTCGATATCCCGCTGCTCGGCGACCTGGTGATCTGCGCCCCGGTGGTCGCCCGCGAAGCCCTGGAACAGCGCAAGCCGTTGCAGGCCCACTGGGCCCACCTGGTGATCCACGGCTGCCTGCACCTGCTCGGCTACGACCACATCGACGACGCCGAAGCGGAAGAAATGGAAACACTGGAACGTGAATTGCTGGCGGAACTGGGTCATCCCGATCCGTACGCCTGCGACGACGAAGAGCCACCGAGCAAGGAAAAATGAGCGAAGACCGATCGAGCAACGGGCACAAGTCCTGGCTGGACAAGATCACCCAGGCTTTTGCCCACGAGCCGAGAAACCGCCAGGAGCTCCTCGAGCTGCTGCGCGATGCCCACGACAACAAGCTGCTGGACAGCGAGGCGCTGTCCATCGTCGAGGGGGCGATCCAGGTCGCCGACCTGCAGGTGCGCGACATCATGGTGCCGCGCTCGCAGATGATGAGCATCCGCTCGACCCAGACGCCGAAGGAATTCCTTCCGGCCATCATCGAAGCCGCCCACTCGCGCTACCCGGTGGTCGGCGAAAGCCTCGACGACGTCATGGGCGTACTGCTGGCCAAGGACCTCCTGCCACTGATCCTGCACAACGACGAGCGTCCCTTCGACATCAAGGAACTGCTGCGTCCGGCTACCTTCGTCCCCGAATCCAAGCGCCTCAACGTGCTGCTCCGCGAATTCCGCGCCAACCGCAACCACATGGCTATCGTCATCGACGAATACGGCGGCGTGGCCGGCCTGGTGACCATCGAGGACGTGCTGGAACAGATCGTCGGTGATATCGAGGACGAGCACGACGTCGAGGAGGACAGCTACATCAAGCCGCTGCCCAGCGGCGATTTCATCGTCAAGGCGCTGACCCCCGTGGACGCCTTCAACGACTTCTTCGGCTCGGAATTCTCTGACGAGGAATTCGATACCGTGGGCGGCCTGGTGATGAGCGCCTTCGGCCACCTGCCCAAGCGCAACGAAGTGGTCGAGCTGGGCGAGTTCCGTTTCCGCGTACTCAACGCCGACAGCCGCCGCGTCCATCTGCTGCGCCTGTCTCCCCTGCAGAACTGAGCGCGCCCCCTCCGCCGCGGCGGAGGGGGCATCTTCCCGCGCCGTCCTTCTGGCGTCTCGCCAGCCCCTCCTTTACTCTTGCGCCTTGCGCCAGACTCCCCTGTCGCCGCGGACGTTGCCGTCCGGCAGCCGAAGGCGGCCCCGGTCTGCGCAGTCGGACATTGAACAGGCTCTAAGGACATTCGATGCGTTGGATTTCTCGTCCCGGCTGGCCCGGACACCTGCTGGCACTCGCCGCAGGCGCGCTCACACCCCTGGCCCTGGCGCCCTTCGACTACTGGCCGCTGGCGATCCTCTCGATCGCCCTGCTCTATCTCGGCTTGCGCGGCCTTCCCGGCAAGTCCGCCCTGTGGCGCGGCTGGTGGTACGGTTTCGGCGCGTTCGGCGCCGGCACCAGCTGGATCTACGTCAGTATCCATGACTACGGCGCCGCCTCGGTGCCGCTGGCAAGCCTCCTCATGCTCGGCTTCACCGCCGGCGTCGCCTTCTTCTTCGCCCTGCCGGCCTGGCTGTGGGCGCGCTGCCTGCGCCGCGACAACGCGCCGCTGGGCGACGCCCTGGCGTTCGCCGCCCTGTGGCTGGCACTGGAGCTGTTCCGCAGTTGGTTCCTTACCGGTTTCCCCTGGCTCTACGCCGGCTATAGCCAGTTGCAGGGACCGCTGGCCGGGCTGGTACCGGTGGGCGGCGTATGGCTGTCCTCCTTCGTCATCGCCCTCAGCGCGGCCCTGCTGGTGAACCTGCCGCGCCTCTTCCCGCACGGTGCCAGCCTGCTTCTGGGGCTGGTCCTGCTGCTCGGCCCGTGGGCGGCCGGCCTCTATCTCAAGGGCCACGCCTGGACCCATTCGGCCGGCGAACCGCTGAGGGTAGTGGCGATCCAGGGCAACATCGCCCAGGAGCTGAAATGGGACCCGAATCAGGTCCGCGCGCAACTCGACCTCTACCGCGACCTGAGCCTGCCGCAGCAGGACGTCGATCTGATCGTCTGGCCGGAAACCGCGGTGCCGATTCTCCAGGACATGGCCAGCGGCTACCTCGGCGCCATGGGCCAGGTCGCCGACGAGAAGAACGCCGCGCTGATCACCGGGGTCCCGGTGCGTGAACGTCTCGCCGACGGCAAGAGTCGCTACTTCAACGGCATCACCGTGGTCGGCGAAGGCGCGGGCACCTACCTCAAGCAGAAGCTGGTGCCGTTCGGCGAGTACGTGCCGCTGCAGGACCTGCTGCGCGGCCTGATCGCCTTCTTCGACCTGCCGATGTCCGACTTCGCTCGCGGTCCGGCCGACCAGCCGCTGCTCAAGGCCAAGGGCTACCAGATCGCCCCGTACATCTGCTACGAAGTGGTCTACCCGGAGTTCGCCGCCGCGCTCGCGGCGCAGAGCCAGGTGTTGCTGACAGTGAGCAACGACACCTGGTTCGGCACTTCCATAGGCCCTTTGCAGCACCTGCAGATGGCACAGATGCGCGCCCTGGAAAGCGGTCGCTGGATGATCCGCGCGACCAACAACGGCGTCACCGGCCTGATCGATCCCTATGGCCGGATCGTCCGGCAGATCCCGCAGTTCCAGCAGGGCATCCTGCGCGGCGAGGTGATTCCCATGCAGGGCCTGACGCCCTATCTGCAATACCGCGTCTGGCCGCTGGCCGGGTTGGCCGGCGTGCTGCTGCTATGGGCTCTGCTCGGCCGCCAGTTGCGTCCGCAGGAGCGACGCCTGTTCGGCTGAAACCAGCCCCTCCTGGAAAGACCGGCGCCCCTGCGGCGCCGGTTGCGTCTCAGCGGTAGAACAGGCGATAGCCGACCAGGCCGATCGCCTCGTTCAGCAGCATGCCGCTCTGCCAGAAGGCCTGCGCTTCCGGCAGCCAGCCGCCGAAGGGCCGCAGGTTGGCCCCGCCGAGGAAGCCGACCGGCGCCGGGATCACCTCGAACCCCTGGCGCTCGAAGCTCCAGCGTGCCCGCTGCATGTGCCAGGCCTGGGTCACCAGCACCACCCGGCGCACGCCGGCCTCGCGCAACTGCGGGGCGCTCAGGGTGGCGTTTTCCCAGGTGGTACGGCTGAGACCTTCCTGCCAGCGCGTCGGCACGCCGAAGTCCTGCAACAGGGCATTGGCCATCAGCGCCGCCTCGCTGGGCGGGCGTCCGTAATGCAACCCGCCGCTGATCAGTACCGGCAGCGCCGAGGTCTTGGCCAGCCGCGCGGCATAGCGCAGCCGCTCGGCCGCCAGCAGGCTCGGCGCATCGTCGCCCCAGGCCGGGTCGTTGGTCTGCCGGCCGGCACCGAGGATGACGATGGCGTCGGCGCGCTGCGCCAGGCCCGGCAGATCCTCCGCCAGCAGGGCCGGTTCGCTTTCGAGCCAGCGCCCCATCCACTCCACGCTGAGCGGCATGCTCATCAGCCACAGACCGAAGAACCCGCAGACACCGCACAGCCGCGCCAGCCGCGGTCGGCTGGTGCGCCACCAGAAAGCGAAAAACAGCAGCAGCAACAGGCCGCCCGGCGGCAGCAGCAGTTGCTTGAAGAAATAACGGATCGGCATCGCCCCCTCCCTGTCGGAAGAGGCAATCTAAAGGATTGCGCGACGCCTGGCGAAACTTCCCGGAAAGAGAACCTAGCGGCCGTTACCCGAACGGAACAGTTGCGAGCCGCAATGGCCGCACGGCAACACGCCATGCCCCTTGCTCCACTGCACCGGCGCACCGCAGAGCGCACAGAGCAGTTGCCGCTGTTTCAACGAGACGTGGCGACGGGGCGCCGGCGGTTGCGGCCGGGGCGGCCGGGGTGTCCTGCCGGGCTGGCGCTCGAGCAGCGCCAGCTCCTCGGCGGCCGCATGCCAGCCGCGCAACCAGTGCAGGTCCTGGTCGAGATAGGCGCGTATCAGCCCCATCTCCGCTTCGCTCAAACCACGCAACTCAAGCTCCGTGGGATGCTCGTCACGCAGGCGCTCGGCCGTATCCGCTTCATCCAGAGCCAGGGCGAGACGCTGCAGCAGCCTCTCGTACAGCCCACCTCCCGTCACACTCGCGCGTTGCAGCTCAGCCATCGAACACCTCTGAAGGTACCACTGGGCAGCCAGCCATCGACGGCCCATAGGGCAAGCTTAGCGTTCCCGTTCGGCTGAACCGCCCCCGGCGACAAACGGCGCGGGCTATCGACAGGAGTGGGGGTCATGTATGCTACGAGGCTTTCGAACAGTCACGTCTAAGTAGCGCCATGCACGAGCAATATCAGCCACTCGAGATCGAAACCCAGGCCCAGAACTACTGGAAAGAACACCAGTCCTTCCTCGTCAGGGAGCTACCCGACAAGGAGAAGTTCTACTGCCTGTCGATGTTCCCGTATCCGAGCGGCAAGCTGCACATGGGCCACGTGCGCAACTACACCATCGGCGACGTGATCAGCCGCTACCACCGCATGCAGGGCCGCAACGTGCTGCAGCCGATGGGCTGGGACGCGTTCGGCATGCCGGCGGAAAACGCCGCGATGAAGAACAACGTCGCCCCGGCGGCCTGGACCTACGACAACATCGCCTACATGAAGTCGCAGTTGGACAGCCTCGGCCTGGCGATCGACTGGAGCCGCGAGGTCACCACCTGCAAGCCGGACTACTACCGCTGGGAGCAGTGGCTGTTCACCCGCCTGTTCGAAAAAGGGGTGATCTATCGCAAGAACGGCACGGTCAATTGGGATCCGGTCGACCAGACCGTACTCGCCAACGAGCAGGTGATCGACGGGCGCGGCTGGCGCTCCGGCGCGCTGATCGAGAAGCGCGAGATCCCGATGTACTACTTCAAGATCACCGCCTACGCCGAGGAACTGCTGGAGAGCCTCGACAACCTGCCCGGCTGGCCGGAGCAGGTGAAGACCATGCAGCGCAACTGGATCGGCAAGTCGCGCGGGATGGAGATCGGCTTCCCCTACGACCAGGCCTCCATCGGCCACGCCGGCCAACTGAAGGTGTTCACCACCCGTCCGGACACCCTGATGGGCGCCACCTACGTCGCCGTCGCCGCCGAACACCCGCTGGCCACCCAGGCAGCGCAGAACGACCCGCAGTTGCAGGCGTTCATCGACGAATGCAAGCGCGGCGGCGTCGCCGAGGCCGACATCGCCACCCAGGAGAAGAAAGGCATGGCCACTTCCCTGTTCGTCGAACACCCGCTGACCGGCGACAAGCTGCCGGTATGGGTCGCCAACTACGTGCTGATGAACTACGGCGAAGGCGCGGTGATGGCGGTGCCCGGCCATGACGAGCGCGACTTCGAGTTCGCCAACAAGTACGGCCTGCCGATCCGCCAGGTGATCGCCAAGGTCGAGGGCGACAACGACTTCGAGTCCAGCGTCTGGAAGGAGTGGTACGGCGCCAAGGACGAGTCCGTGCTCACCGTCAACTCCGGCAAGTACGACAACCTCGGCTACCAGGCCGCCTTCGACGCCATCGGCGCCGACCTCGAGGCCAAGGGCCTGGGCCAGGCGCGCACCCAGTTCCGCCTGCGCGACTGGGGCATCAGCCGCCAGCGCTACTGGGGCTGCCCGATCCCGATCATCCACTGCGAGGCTTGCGGCGACGTCCCGGTGCCGGCCGACCAGTTGCCGGTGGTGCTGCCGGAAGACGTGGTACCGGACGGCTCCGGTTCGCCGCTGGCGAAGATGCCGGAATTCTACGAATGCAACTGCCCGAAATGCGGCCAGCCGGCCAAGCGCGAAACCGACACCATGGACACCTTCGTCGAGTCGTCCTGGTATTTCGCCCGCTACGCCTGCCCGCAGTTCGAAGGCGGCATGCTGGACAGGAAGGCGGCCGACTACTGGCTGCCGGTCGACCAGTACATCGGCGGCATCGAGCACGCCATCCTGCACCTGCTCTATGCGCGCTTCTTCCACAAGCTGATGCGCGACGAAGGCCTGGTCGGCAGCGACGAACCGTTCAAGAACCTGCTGACCCAGGGCATGGTGGTCGCCGATACCTACTACCGGACCACCGCCAACGGCGGCAAGGACTGGTTCAACCCGGCCGACGTCGAGGTCGAGCGTGACGCCAAGGCCAAGGTCGTCGGCGCGCGCCTGAAGAGCGACGGCCAGCCGGTCGAGATCGGCGGCACCGAGAAGATGTCGAAGTCGAAGAACAACGGCGTCGACCCGCAATCGATGATCGACCAGTACGGTGCCGATACCTGCCGCCTGTTCATGATGTTCGCCTCGCCGCCGGACATGAGCCTGGAGTGGTCGGACGCCGGCGTCGAGGGCGCCAACCGCTTCCTCCGCCGCGTCTGGCGCCTGGCTCACGCCCACGTCAGCGCCGGCCTCCCCGGCGCGCTGGACGTCGCCGCCCTGAGCGACGCGCAGAAGCAGGTCCGCCGCGCCATCCACCTGGCGATCAGGCAGGCCAGCCAGGATGTCGGCCAGCACCACAAGTTCAACACCGCCATCGCCGCGGTGATGACCCTGATGAACGTGCTGGAGAAGGCGCCGAACCAGGACGCCCAGGACCGCGCCCTGATCCAGGAAGGCCTGGAAACCGCGGTCCTGCTGCTGGCGCCCATCACTCCGCACATCTGCCACGTGCTCTGGGGCCAGCTCGGCCATGCCGAAGCGGTGATCGATGCGCGCTGGCCGAGCGTCGACGAGAGCGCACTGGTGCAGGACACCCTGCAACTGGTGGTGCAGGTCAACGGCAAGCTGCGCGGACACATCGACGTGGCCGCCAGCGCCAGCCGCGAGGATGTCGAGGCCGCCGCGCGCGCCAACGAGAACGTGCTGCGTTTCACCGAAGGCCTGAGCATCCGCAAGGTCATCGTGGTACCGGGCAAACTGGTCAACATCGTCGCCAACTGATACGCGATTCCATTGGACGCCCCCGGCCATCCGGGGGCGCTGATCAACAGGAGTGAGGGAAGCTTGATGAAACGTATCCTGACCAGCGCCGCGCTGATCGGTATGACCACCCTGCTGGCCGCCTGCGGCTTCCAACTGCGCGGCCTGGGCGATGCGCAATTCGCGCTCAAGGAAATCGACGTATCCGCGCGCAACGCCTACGGCCCGACCGTGCGCGAACTGAAGGAAACCCTGGAAAACAGCGGCGTGAAGGTCACCAGCAACGCGCCCTACCACCTGGTGCTGGTCCGCGAGGACAACCAGCAGCGCACCGTCAGCTACACCGGTTCCGCGCGCGGCGCGGAGTTCGAGCTGACCAACACGATCAACTACGAGATCGTCGGCGCCAACGACCTGGTCCTGATGAGCAACCAGGTACAGGTGCAGAAGGTCTACGTGCACGACGAAAACAACCTGATCGGTTCCGACCAGGAAGCCGCGCAGCTGCGCAGCGAGATGCGGCGCGACCTGATCCAGCAGTTGTCCATGCGCCTCCAGGCGCTGACCCCGGCGCAACTCGACGAAGCCCAGCGCCAGGCAGAAGCCAAGGCCAAGGCGGAAGCCGAAGCCCTGCGCGCCGCCGACGAGGCGGAGCGCCAGCGCCGCGCCGCCGAGCCGCAGCAGTCGCCGATCGAGTTCCCCACCCCGTGATGCCCCGGGGCCGGTTTCGCCGGCCCCGTCTTCTCCTATGAAGCTGACTCCCGCGCAACTCGCCAAGCACCTCCAGGGCCCCCTGGCGCCCGTCTATGTCGTCAGCGGCGATGAACCGCTGCTCTGCCAGGAAGCCTGCGATGCCATTCGCCAGGCCTGCCGCGAGCGCGACTTCGGCGAGCGCCAGGTATTCAATGCCGAAGCCAACTTCGATTGGGGCTTGCTGCTGGAGGCCGGCGCCAGCCTGTCGCTGTTCGCCGAGAAGCGCCTGATCGAACTGCGCCTGCCCTCCGGCAAGCCCGGCGACAAAGGCGCGGCGATTCTCCAGGAATACCTGCAACGGCCGCCGGAAGACACCGTGCTCCTGCTCAGTCTGCCCAAGCTCGATGGCAGCACGCAGAAGACCAAGTGGGCCAAGGCCCTGATCGATGGCAACGCCGCGCAGTTCATCCAGGTCTGGCCGGTCGACGTCCACCAGTTGCCGCAGTGGATTCGCCAGCGCCTGTCCCAGGCCGGCCTGTCCGCCAGCCCCGAAGCCCTGGAACTGATCGCCGCGCGCGTGGAAGGCAACCTGCTCGCCGCCGCCCAGGAAATCGAAAAGCTCAAGCTGCTCGCCGAGGGCAACCAGATCGACGCCGCCACCGTACAGGCCGCGGTCGCCGACAGCGCACGCTTCGATGTCTTCGGCCTGATCGACGCTGCCCTTGGCGGTGAAGCGGCCCACGCCCTGCGCATCCTGGAAGGACTGCGCGGCGAAGGCATCGAGCCGCCGGTGATCCTCTGGGGCCTGGCCCGCGAGATCCGCCTGCTGGCTGGCCTGTCCCAGCAATACGGCCAGGGCATCCCGCTGGAGAAAGCCTTCGCCCAGGCGCGTCCGCCGGTCTGGGACAAGCGCCGTCCGCTGCTGACCCGTGCCCTGCAACGCCACTCCAGCAGCCGCTGGAACCAGATGCTGAGGGATGCCCAGTTGATCGACGCGCAGATCAAGGGACAGGCACCCGGCAGCCCCTGGAGCGGTCTCTCGCTTCTCGCCCTGAGCCTCGCCGGCCAGCGTCTCGGCCTGCCGGCAGCCTGAAGGCGCAACCGGCACTGGACAATCCGCGGCGACAGGCAGATGATGCGCGCGCTGGCGAGCGCCAGCCCGATCACCTTCGAGGACCTATGCCATGGCAAAGAAAAGCAAGCGGCCGAACAAGGCCAAATCCCTGGTCGCCCAGCCACTGTTCCGCAGCCGCCAGGAACAGGTGAAGAAAGGCAAAGGCAGCTACCGCCGCGAAGCCTCCCGTAACTGGGAGGCTTCTTTCGTTATGGCGGCCTGAAACAGCCGCTGGTCCATCCTCCCGCAACGCCCTCCTCACCCACGCGCCCCGCCTACCCCGCCCGAAGCCCGTCGACAAGACCAACCCCACCGCCAGCCTGCCGCCCATGGGCACACTATCGTCGGCGCGCAAGCCCTGGCCCCATCGGGTTGGGCGAAAAGCCAATGGTTCCTCCATCATGATCCGCGGCCTCGACATCCCGCGCGGCCGACTGGCAACCCTCTGGCCATTGCAGCGCACGAACCAGGCTCGGGCGTTCGATGCCGACGCCGAAGCGGGTAGCCATGTCGCGCAGAACGAAGGCCAGGAAGAAGAAGTCGAAGGCCTCGAGCATGCCGCGCGACCCGTCGCCGATCCCGACTCGGGTGCGCCGCGAGGCTTCGACAGGCGGCGGAGCGGTACGGACGAAACCATTGGCCGCCCGACAGTGACCGAACATATGGCGAACGATATCCACCGCGCCGATGGAACCACATTGGCGAACCCGGGGCCCCGCCGGCGCGTCCAACGACGGCAGACGCGTCCTGGCCGGCGTGCTAAGGTGGCCCGTCCCGAGGACCCTGCTGAGGAGAGCAATGCGTAACCCCGAACGATCCGCCCTGCTGAAGGTGAGCGGGCTGCTGGGCAGCACCGTCGTCGCCATGGGGCTTGGCCTCTCCAGCGCCTGCGCGCAGAAGAATCCGACAGTCGAATACAACCAGCCTGCCGCTCCCCTGCAGACCAAGGCGCCCTTCTCCGGCGCCGGCCCGGCCGCCTCGGTGCCCGCTGGCGCGCCGAACGAGGCCCAGCCTGGGCAAAGCTTCGAACAGTGGCGCGACGCCTTCCGTCAACAGGCGCTGGCCGGTGGAATCGATGCGCAGACCTTCGATCGCGCCTTCGCCGGCGTCCAGCCCGATCCCGCCGTGGTCGAAGCCGACCGCAGCCAGCCGGAATTCACCCGACCGGTATGGAAGTACCTGGAAGGCGCCCTCGATCCGCTGCGCGTTCGCCAGGGCCAGGCGCGCCTGGCGCAGCATGCGCGCATCCTCGGCGAAGTCGACGCGCGCTATGCGGTGGATGCGGATGCGGTGGTGGCGATCTGGGGCATGGAGAGCAACTACGGTTCGCACATGGGCAACAAGAACGTGATCCGCTCCCTGGCGACCCTCGCCTATGAAGGACGCCGCCCGGAATTCGCCCACGCCCAGTTGCTCGCCGCCCTGAAGATTCTCCAGCACGGCGACGTTCCGGCCTCCTTCATGATCGGCTCCTGGGCCGGCGCCATGGGCCAGACCCAGTTCATCCCGACCACCTACAACCAGTATGCCGTGGACTTCGACGGCGACGGCAAGCGTGACATCTGGGGCTCGCCCGGCGACGCCCTGGCCTCCACCGCCAACTACCTGAAAGCCTCCGGCTGGATCGCCGGACAACCCTGGGGTTTCGAAGTCCGCCTGCCGGCAGGCTTCGACTATTCCCTGGCGGAACTCACCATCCGCAAGCCCCTGGGCGAATGGCAAGGGATGGGCGTACAAGGCGTCAACGGCGGCCCCCTGCCCTCCGGACTCTCCGGCGAACAGGCCTCGCTGCTGCTGCCGGCCGGGCACCGCGGCCCGGCCTTCCTGGTGCTGCACAACTTCCGCGCCATCCTCAAGTACAACAACTCCAGCGCCTACGCCCTGGCCGTCGGCCTGCTCGCCGACAGCTTCAAGGGCGGCGGCCGGATAGTCGGCGCCTGGCCGCTGGAGGATGTTCCGCTGAGCCGCTCGCAGCGCATCGAGCTGCAACGGCAACTGGCCGCCCGCGGACACGATCCGGGCGCGGTGGATGGCATCATCGGCGCCAATACGCGCAAGGCGATCCGCGCCTGCCAGCAGGAGTTCGGCTGGCCGGCGGACGGCTATCCGACCCCGGCGCTGCTCGACCGCCTGCGGACGCCATAGGGCCACCGGCGGAGCTTACGACCCCACGTCCGCCGCGACCGCTCGCGGCACACCGGTTCGTAGGGCGGATAACGCCATGGGCGTTATCCGCCGCTGCGGTGTCCAGGACCTAGTCATCCGCGCAGAACCGCAGGATAGCGTCCGCCACTTGGGTGGCCGCCTCGCGCTGCGGAAAATGGCCGACGCCCTCCAGCACCAGCCGCTGGTAACGCCCGCTGAAGTAGTGCTCGCGTCCGCGGGAGCCGTCGGGGTGGGTGCAGGCATCCGCGCCGCCGTGCAGCACCAGGGTCGGCAGCGCCAGGCGCGGTGCCGGGAGCAAGCGCTGTTCCGCCGCCCCGTAGCGCGGCTCCCCCGCGACGAAGCCCCAGCGATGCCGGTAATAGTGCAGCACCACGGCGACCCAGTCCGGCCCGGAGAAGGCCTGGGCGGCCTCCTGGAAATCGCGCTCGGCATACCATCCCGGCGGCGACCAGGTGTCCCACATCTGCCGGGCGAACGCCTCGCCCTCCTCGCGCAGCGCGCGCTCTCCGCGTGGCGTAGCCATGAACCACTGGTACCAGAAGCTACGGGCCTGCGGCAGGGAAAGAACTTGCTGCGGATCGTTGCTGGCGTACCCCACCGAGAGCATCACCAGGTGCGAGGCTAGGCCCTCGCGCAGTCCGCAGGCACTAGCCACCGCGCGAGCCCCCCAGTCATGGCCGACCAGCAGGGGACGTTGCAATGCCAGGCTGTCGACGAATGCCAGCAGATCGCAAGCCAGAGCCGCCAGTTGCCCGCTGCGCGGAGTAGACGCATCGCGGAAGCGGGTCGGGGCGAATCCCCGGAGGGCTGGTGCCAGCACCCGATAGCCGGCGTCCGCCAGGGACTCCGCCAGGTCTTTCCAGGCATGCGGGCTGTCCGGCCAACCGTGCAACAAGACGGCGCTGCGCGCCCCCTGCGGATTCCACTCCAGGTAGGCGATATCCAGGACATCGGTGGAAACGAAGGCATAGCGGCTCATCGGACCTCTCCAAGAGAAAGAAGGGACATCCTAGGACGCTTGCCAAGCGTGATTCATGAATAGTTAGCGTCTACTATTCATGAAACGAGATGAATGGAAGACCTCATGGAGCTTGCCGTCCCCACCTCCCAATCCCTGGATATCGTGTTGTTGCGTACCTTTCTCGAAGTGGTCGACAGCGGCGGTTTCGCCCTCGCCGCGGACAATCTCGCGCTCACCCCCTCCGCAGTCAGCGGGCATATCAAGCGCCTGGAACAGACAGCCGGCGTCAGCCTGCTCAGCCGCACCACTCGCCGCCTGGAGCTGACCCAGGCGGGCGAGACGCTCTACGCCTATGCCCGCAACATCGTCGAGCTGGAGCGCGAGGCCCGCGCCAGGCTGCACGGCACGCCGATCCGCGACCGCCTGCGCATCGGCGCTTCGGAGGACTTCGCCAGCGCCTGGCTGCCACGCGTCCTGCAACGCTTTCGCCGCTGGCACCCCGAAGCATCCATCGAACTCAAGGTCGGTATCACCACCGACCTGCTCCGCCAGCAGGCCCAGGGGCGCACCGACGTGGTGTTCGGCAAGCAGTGCCGGCGGGTAGGAGACGACGGCGAACTGCTCTGGGAGGAACCGCTGGTCTGGGCCGCGGCGACCGCGATCGAGCTGCCCGCGGGCGAACCGCTGCCGCTGGCGCTGTTCCCCGAACCCTGCGTCTACCGCGAAGCGGCGATTACAGCCCTCGGCGCCGCTGCGCGTCCCTGGCGCCTGGTGTTCGAGAGCGCCAGCATGGCCGGCTGCCTGTCCGCCGCGCTGGCCGGTTTCGCCGTGACGGTGGTGGCGCGCAGCCAGATGCGCGAGGGGCTACGCGAACTGGGCCCGGAACAGGGTTTTCCGACGCTGCCGGAGGCGCGTTTCTACGCCTTCTCGCGCCAACCCAGCCTGGCGGCCGATGCACTGATCGAGGCGGTGCGGCAGCTCGGCCAGCGCAGTCGCTTCGTTACCGCACAGGGATGAGAGCAAACGGTACTCACCTACGCGCCGGCGGATAACCGCAAGCGGTTGTTCGTCCTACGTCCGAAGAGGCTTCGTGGCTGCCCAATGAAAAACGCCGCGTCCCTGTGCAGGGACGCGGCGTCGGAGGCATTGGCGCGGCGTCGATCAGCCGATCTTGTTGCCGTGCGCCTGCTGGTCGGCATGGTAGGACGAACGCACCAGCGGACCGGACGCGACGTTCTTGAAGCCCATCTTCTCGCCTTCCTCGGCGAACCAGGCGAAGGTGTCCGGATGCACGAAGCGCTGCACCGGCAGGTGGTTGCGCGACGGCTGCAGGTACTGGCCGAGGGTCAGCATGTCGATGTCGTGCTCGCGCATCCGCTGCATGACCTCGATGACCTCGTCGTCGGTCTCGCCCAGGCCGAGCATCAGCCCGGACTTGGTCGGTACGTGCGGAACCATCTGCTTGAACTTCTGCAGCAGGTCCAGCGACCACTCGAAGTCCGAGCCCGGCCGCGAGGAGCGGTACAGGCGCGGTACCGTCTCCAGGTTATGGTTGAACACGTCCGGCGGCTCGTTGGCGGTGATCTCCAGGGCGATGTCCATGCGACCGCGATAGTCGGGCACCAGGGTTTCCAGCTGGATCCCCGGCGACAGCTTGCGGATCTCGCGCAGGCAGTCGGCGAAGTGCTGGGCGCCGCCGTCGCGCAGATCGTCGCGGTCCACCGAGGTGATCACCACGTACTTCAGCCGCAGGTCGGCGATGGCGATGGCCAGGTTGGTCGGCTCGTCGACGTCCAGCGGCTTCGGCCGGCCATGACCGACGTCGCAGAACGGGCAGCGTCGGGTGCAGATATCGCCCATGATCATGAAGGTCGCGGTGCCGCCGGAGAAGCACTCGCCCAGGTTCGGGCAGGACGCCTCTTCGCAGACGCTGTGCAGCTTGTGCTTGCGCAGCAGTTGCTTGATGCGGTCGACCTCGGGGGAAACCGGGATGCGCACGCGGATCCAGTCGGGTTTCTTCGGCAGTTCCTCGGTGGGAATGATCTTCACCGGAATCCGCGCGACCTTTTCCGCGCCGCGCAGCTTCACGCCGACTTCCACCTTGCCCGGCTTGGCTTCTCCGGACTTCTCCACAACAGTGCTCATGTCAGTTCGATCCCGCCCGTAAGGGTCTTCTGTTCAGCGTAGCCAAGGCGTGAGACGAGCTCAGCGCGCAATCGGGTACACACCTCGGCAAAATCCACCGGCCCAACCAGGTCGCGCAGTTGGGTCATGGGCATCCCGGCGTAGCCGCAGGGATTGATTCGTTGGAACGGTCGCAGGTCCATGTCCAGGTTCAGCGCCAGGCCATGGAAGGAACAGCCGTTGCGGATGCGCAGGCCGAGGGAGGCGATCTTCGCCCCGTCGACGTAGACACCCGGCGCGTCCGGCTTGGCCACGGCCTGCACGTCATAGGACGCCAGCAGGCCGATCAGGCTCTGCTCGATCCGGCTGACCAGCTCGCGCACGCCCAGTCCCAGGCGGCGGACATCGAGCAGCAGGTAGGTGACCAACTGGCCGGGGCCGTGGTAGGTCACCTGGCCGCCGCGATCTACCTGGATCACCGGGATGTCGCCGGGGAACAGCACATGCTCCGCCTTGCCGGCCTGCCCCTGGGTGAAGACCGCAGGGTGCTGCAACAGCCAGGCTTCGTCCATTACCGATTTGTCGCGTTCGGCAACGAAGCGCTGCATGGCATGCCAGGTCGGTTCGTAGGGAACCTCGCCGAGCTCACGGAAGCCCAGCTCGAGTCCCATCAGAGCACCATGTGCACGCGTCCGGTCGCGCGCAGGTCGTTATGGATGGCTTGCAGTTGGTCGACATCGGTGGCGGTGATCAGCACCTGCACCGAGAGGAATCGCCCCTTGCTGCTGTCACGGACCACCAGGGTCTCGACGTCGAGATCCGGCGCGTGGCGCTGGATGATTTCCACGACCAGGTCGGAGAAACCTTCGCCGGCGTCGCCGATCACCTTGATCGGATAACGCTCGCAGGGGAATTCGATTTTCGGGGGTTGAACGTCAGGGGTATCGGTCATGGCGGCGGCGGACCCGTGGTCCGCGGGGACGGGCGCCCGCTGGCCTCGTGAGCGGGCGGGCGCCGGTCGGTCAGTTGAACAAACCGTAGAAGAACAGGCGGATGCTATCCCACAGGCGGCGGAAGAAACCACCCTCCTCGACGGCGTTGAGGGCGACCAGGTCGGCGCTGCGGATGACCTTGTCGTCCAGCTTCACTTCCACCTTGCCGATCACCTGGCCCTGCTGGATCGGCGCCATCAGTTGCGGCTCCAGGACCATGCTGGCCTGCAGCTTCTGCATCTGGCCGCGCGGCAGGGTCATGGTCAGATCTTCGGCGAGGCCGGCTTTCACTTCATGCTCGGAACCCTTCCAGACCAGGCCCTTGGTCAGCTCGGTGCCCTTCTTGTAGAAGTTGCGGCTTTCGAAGAAGCGGAAGCCATAGGTCAGCAGCTTCTGGGTCTCGGCGGCGCGGGCCTGCTCGCTGTTGGTGCCGAACACCACGGCGATCATGCGCTGGCCGTCGCGTACCGCGGAAGCCACCAGGCAGTAGCCGGCTTCGTCGGTGTGGCCGGTCTTCAGGCCGTCGACGGTTTTGTCGCGCCACAGCAGCAGGTTGCGGTTCGGCTGCTTGATGTTGTTCCAGAGGAATTCCTTCTGCGCGTAGATCGCGTAGTGGCTCGGCTCACCGTAGATGATCGCGCGGGCCAGCACCGCCATGTCGCGGGCGGAGGAATAGTGGTCCGGGTTGGGCAGGCCGGTGGCGTCCATGAAGTGGGAGTTGGTCAGGCCCAGCTTCTGCGCGGTGGTGTTCATCATGTCGGCGAAGGCGTCTTCGCTGCCGGCGATATGCTCGGCCAGGGCGACGCTGGCGTCGTTGCCGGACTGGATGATGATGCCATGCAGCAGGTCGCTCACCGAGACCTGGCTGCCGACCTTGATGAACATCCGCGAACCGCCGGTGCGCCAGGCATGTTCGCTGACGGTGACCAGGTCGTTCTCGCCGATGCGGCCGGCCTCGATCTCCTTGGTGGCGATGTAGGCGGTCATCAGTTTGGTCAGGCTGGCCGGCGGCAGGCGCTGGTCGCCGTTGTTCTCGACCAGAACCTGGCCGCTCTCGCCGTCCATCAGGACGTACGACTTGGCGGCCAGTTGCGGCGGCGCCGGAATCATGGATTCAGCAGCCCAGCCAGCCGTAGGGGCGATGAACAGGACAAGCAGTGACAAGCGTTTCGCGATAGTGGTGATGTTCATCCGTCTCTCTGGTTCTACCAATGGTCAAACAATCCCTTGCGGGAATTCCCTGCGTGAGTAGGCGCTCAGTCGGGGCGTACCAGCGTCGGCTGGCCAAGGTTGGCCACGCGGATGCTGTCCTGGGTGCGGCTAACCTCGTCCGCCGAACCGATCGGTCCCAGCCGCACCCGGTGCAGAATCTGCTGGTTGCGCACGACCGAGCTGATAAACACCGGCGCAGCCGTCACGCCGCTCAGCTTGGCCTTCAGCAGCTCCGCCGCATCCGGGTTGGCGAAGGCGCCCACCTGGAGATACAGGCCATCGGCTGGTAATGAAGCGTTTTTTTTTGAGTCGATCTGCACCGGCAGCACGGCGGCCGCGTGCTGCGCCGGCGGCGGAGTGTAGGTCTCGATCGGCTGGGCCATCGCCACCGCCTGCGTCTGCGCCGCGGCGGGAGCGGCCTGGGCCACCGCCTGCTTGGGCTGCGCCAGGACCATCGGTGCCGGCCGGCCGCGCTGGGCCCACCACTGCACCGGGTCGATGCCTTCGACCTTGACTCGCGCGGTGCCGGTCTCGGCATAACCGAGCTTCTTCGCCGCGGCGAAGGACAGGTCGATGACCCGGTCGGAATAGAACGGGCCGCGGTCGTTGACGCGGACGATCACGCTCTTGCCGTTGTCCAGGTTGGTCACCCGCACATAGCTCGGCAACGGCAGGGTCTTGTGCGCGGCGGTCATGCCGTAGAGGTCGTAGGTCTCGCCGTTGGCGGTGGCCTGGCCGTGGAACTTGGTGCCGTACCAGGACGCGGTGCCGACCATCCGGTAGGCCCGCGCATCGTTCATCGGGTAGTAGGTCTTGCCCAGCACGGTGTAGGGGTTGGCCTTCACCGAACCGTTGTGCGGCATCGGTACCGCATCGGGGATCCGCGACACGTCGACGTCCCACCAGGGGGCGCCGTCGCGATGCGGACGGGAATAGTCGCCCGGCCCGGAAATGCCCGCCTGCCTGGCCGGCTGCTGGGGCGCCTTGCTGGAGCAACTGCTCAACAGCACGGCCGCCAGCCCGAGGCCGCAGACGGCGGGCAGGATCAGGGAGGAGCGGACACGCTTGCTCAATGGGCACCTCGCGCGCGGGCAATCTCGCCCGCCAGCTGATAAACCGCCATGGCATACATGGCGCTGCGATTATAGCGGGTGATCACGTAGAAGTTCGGCAAACCGACCCAATACTCGATGCCCTTGTCGCCGACGAAACGCATCGCCGTGACCTTCTGGTCGTCGCGCAGCGCATCGTGGGTGCGCCAGCCGCGGGCACGCAGCTCGCCCAGGCTCATGGTCGGGTCGACGCCCCTGGTCACCGCGCTCTCGGCGCTCTCGTCGTTGATCTCGGCCACCGAGACCACCGGCTCGCCGGTGACCCAGCCGTGCTGCTTGAAGTAGCTGGCGACGCTACCGATGGCGTCGGTCGGGTCGCTCCAGATATTGATGTGGCCATCGCCGTCGAAGTCCACCGCGTAGGCGCGGAAGCTGCTCGGCATGAATTGCGGCAGGCCCATGGCGCCGGCGTAGGAGCCGGTCAGGCTGAGCGGGTCGACCTGCTGTTCGCGGGCGAGCAGGAGGAACTCGCGCAACTCCTTGCGGAAGAAGTCGGCTCGCGGCGGGTAGTCGAAGCCGAGGGTGGACAGCGCGTCCATCACCCGGTAGCTGCCGGTGTTGCGGCCGAAGAAGGTTTCCACGCCGATGATCGAGACGATGATCTCGGCCGGCACGCCGTATTCCTTCTCCGCCCGCGCCAGGTCTTCGGCATGCTTGTTCCAGAAGTCGACGCCACGACTGATGCGCGCGTCGCTGATGAAGATCGGCCGGTATTCCTTCCACTGCTTGACCCGCTCGGCCGGGCGCGAGATCGCATCGAGGATCGACTGCTTGCGGTTCACGTCGCGGAACAGCCCCATCAGCTGCTCTCCGGCGAAGCCGTAGTCGCGGGTCATTTCGCTGACGAACTCGGCCACTTGCGGCGAGCCGTCGTAGTCCCCCGCCTGGGCCGCCCCGGACAGGCCAATGACGCCGGCTACGCCGACCCATTGGACGCCCCTGGCCGCCCATGTACGCAGTACTTGCATTGCGTTCTTCACTCTTGGTCTCAAACCTGGGCGATCCACTTCCGATGGGTATGGATCGACATCAGAACCCCGAACCCTGACAACAGGGTAACCAGCGAAGTTCCGCCATAACTAATGAAAGGCAGCGGTACCCCCACCACCGGCAACAACCCGCTCACCATACCGATATTCACGAAGACATAAACGAAAAACGTCATGGTGATGCCACCGGCCAGCAGTTTGCCGTAGAGCGTCTGCGCCTGGGCGGTGATCACCAGGCCACGACTGATCAGCAGCAGGTAGAGCACCAGCAGCAGGCAGACGCCGACCAGGCCGAACTCCTCGCCGAGGACCGCAATGATAAAGTCGGTGTGGCTTTCCGGCAAAAAATCCAGGTGCGACTGGGTGCCCAGCAGCCAGCCCTTGCCGAATACCCCGCCGGAACCGATGGCCGCCTTAGACTGGATGATGTTCCAGCCGGTGCCCAGCGGGTCGCTTTCCGGGTCGAGGAAGGTCAGCACCCGCTGTTTCTGGTAGTCGTGCATGATGAAGAACCACATCGCCACGGCGATCGGCACCGCCGCCGACACCGCGCCGACGATCCAGCGCCAGCGCAGGCCGCCGACGAACAGCACGAAGCCGCCGGAAGCGAGGATCAGCATGGCGGTGCCGAGGTCGGGTTGTTTCAGGATCAGCACGAACGGGGTGATGATGATCGCCAGGCTGATCACCATGTGCTTGAGCCCCGGCGGCAGGTTGCGCTTGGACAGGTACCAGGCCACCGTCATCGGCATCAGCAGCTTCATGAACTCCGAGGGCTGGAAGCGGATCACCCCGGGGATGTTGATCCAGCGCGTCGCCCCCTTGGCGTCGTGGCCGATCACGTCGACCACCACCAGCAGCGCGACCCCCACCAGGTAGCCCAGCGGCACCCAGCGGGCCATGAAGCGCGGCTCGATCTGGGCGATGACCACCATCATGCCCAGTCCCAGGCCGAACGAGGTGGCCTGCTTCATCAGCATGTCCCAGCTCTTGCCGCTCGCCGAATAGAGGACGAACAGGCCGGTGGCGCCGAGGATCAGCAACAGCAGCAGGAGAATCCCGTCGATGTGCAGGCGCTGCAACAGGCTGGCGCGCCGGCGCATCACGTCTTCGTTGGACAGGGTGCGGTCGAAGTTACTGTTCAAGGGCGGGCGCCTCCGGCTCGGCTGCCGTGGGTTCGGGCTTGGCCACCGCCGCCGCGAGCGGCGCGACGGGTTCCGCGTATTCGGCCTTGAGCTTGCCGTGCTCGTCGAGCAGCCAGGCGTCCATCACCTGCTTGACCACCGGGGCGGCGACGCCGGAGCCGGACTCGCCGTTCTCCACCATCACCGCCACCGCGATCTGCGGGTTGTTGGCCGGCGCGAAGCCGACGAACAGGGCGTGGTCGCGGTGCCGCTCGAGCAGCTTGGAGCGGTCGTAGCGCTCGTTCTGCTTGATCGCCACCACCTGGGCGGTACCGCTCTTGCCGGCGATCAGGTAGGCCGAGGTGGCGCCGACCTTGCGCGCCGTGCCGCGGGCGCCATGCACCACCTGCTGCATGCCGTAGTCGACGCGGTCCCAGTTGGCCGGGTCGCGCAGCACGATGTCGGGCATCGGGTCGGGGTCGACCGGCGGCTGGCCGTCGATGGTCTTGGCCAGGTGCGGGCGGATCCAGTGGCCCTTGTTGGCCAGCAGCGCGGTCATCTGCGCCAGTTGGATCGGCGTCGCCTGCATGTAGCCCTGGCCGATGCCGAGGATCAGGGTCTCCCCCGGGTACCAGACCTGGCGGCGGGTCTTGCGCTTCCATTCGCGCGAGGGCATCAGCCCGTCGGCTTCGCCGAACATGTCCAGGGCGACTTTCTGGCCGAAGCCGAAGCGGCTCATGAAGGCGTGCAGGCGGTCGATCCCCAGCTTGTGCGCGAGGTCGTAGAAATAGGTGTCGTTGGACCGGTAGATCGCCGACTCCAGGCTCACCCAGCCATCGCCGTAGCGGTTCCAGTTACGGTACTTGTGGTCGTAGTTGGGCAACTGGTAGTAGCCGGGGTCGAAGACCCGCGAGGTCGGCGTGACCACCCCGGCGTCGAGGCCGGCCAGCGCCACCGCCGGCTTCACCGTCGAGCCCGGCGGATAGAGCCCGCGCAGGACGCGGTTGTACAGCGGCCGGTCGATGGAGTCACGCAGCTCGGCATAGGCCTTGAAGCTGATGCCGGTGACGAACAGGTTGGGGTCGTAGCTCGGCTGGCTGACCATCGCCAGCACGTCGCCGGTGGACGGCTGGATCGCCACGATGGCGCCCCGCCGCCCGGCCAGGGCGTTCTCGGCGGCCTCCTGCAGGCGGCTGTCGATGCTCAGGACGATGTCCTTGCCGGGAATCGGGTCGGTGCGCTTGAGCACCCGCAGCACCCGCCCGCGGGCGTTGGTCTCGACTTCCTCGTAGCCAACCGTGCCGTGCAACTCGCTCTCGTAGAAGCGCTCGATGCCGGTCTTGCCGATATGGTGGGTGCCGCTGTAGTTGATCGGGTCGAGGTTCTTCAGTTCCTGCTCGTTGATCCGCCCGACGTACCCGACCGAATGGGCGAAGTGCTCCTTCAGCGGGTAGTGGCGGACGAACTGGGTCGCCACGTCGACGCCCGGCAGGCGGAACTGGTTCACCGCGATGCGGGCGATCTGTTCCTCGTTGAGTTCGAACATGATGGGAACCGGCTCGAACGGACGCCGCCCCTGCTTCATGCGCTTCTCGAAGATGGCCCGGTCGTCCTCGGTCAGGCCGAGGATCTCCACCAGCGTGTCGAGGGTCTTCTGCAGGTCCTCGGTGCGTTCGCGGGTGATGGTCAGGCTGAAGCTCGGCCGGTTGTCGGCGATGATCACGCCGTTGCGGTCGAAGATGATCCCGCGGGTCGGCGGGATCGGCTGCACATGGACCCGGTTGTTCTCCGACAGCGTCGAATGGTACTCGTACTGGGTCACCTGCAGGTGGTACATGCGCGCCACCAGCACCAGGGTCAGCAAGACCACCGCCACCGCCCCGACGATGACGCGCCGACGCACCAGGCGGGCGTCTTTCTCGTGGTCTTTCAGGTGGATCGGCTGCGGCATCGGGACTGGGGACTATTTGTGGTAGGGGTGCCCGGACAATACGGTCCAGGCCCGGTAGATCTGCTCGCCGACCAGGATCCGCACCAACGGGTGCGGCAGCGTCAACGGCGACAGCGACCAGCGCTGCTCGCTGCGCGCGCAGACCTCCGGCGCCAGCCCTTCCGGGCCGCCGACCATGAGATTCACGGTGCGTGCGTCGAGACGCCAGCGATCCAGTTCGCGAGCCAGTTGCTCGGTGCTCCAGGGCCGACCTTCGACCTCCAGGGTCACCACCCGTTCCCCCGGCTGGACGCGCGCCAGCATGGCCTCGCCTTCCTGACGGATCAGGCGCGCCACGTCGGCGTTCTTGCCGCGGGTGTTGAGCGGGATCTCCACCAGTTCGAGGGACAGCTCGGCCGGCAGGCGCTTGACGTATTCCTGCCAGCCTTCCTCGACCCAGCGAGGCATGCGCGAGCCAACCGCGATCAGGCGCAACCGCATGCCGGCGTCACTCTTCCGGCTGGTGCTGGGCGCGGCTCTGCTCGGCGCCCTGCCACAGGCGCTCCAGGTCGTAGAACTGGCGGGTCGCCGGGAGCATCACGTGGACCACCACGTCGCCCAGGTCGAGCAGCGCCCATTCGCCGGACTCCAGGCCTTCGCTGCCCAGGGGCTTGACGCCGTTTTCCTTGGCCTTGGTCAGGACGTTGTCGGCCAGCGACTTGACCTGGCGGCTGGAACTGCCGCAGGCGATCACCATGTAGTCGGTGACGCTGGTCTTGTCCCGCACATCGAGGGTCACGATGTCCTGGGCCTTGAGGTCTTCCAGGGCATCGATGGCCACTTGGACGAGTTGTTCGGTTTGCATTGAGTCGGTCTCTGTTTCTTTATCAGTGTGGCGCACGATACAGGTGGTGCGCCTCGATGTAGTTCAATACCGCGTCCGGCACCAGGAAACGCACGGAGCGCCCGGCACCCAGCAGCGCGCGGATCTGGGTGGCGGACACCGCCAGCGGCGTCTGCCAGACGAAGGTGATCTGTCCGCCCGGCCCTTTCAGGGCCTGCGGGTCGGCCACGCTCCGCGCCGCCAGCAGGTCGCGCAGCGACTCCGGCGGCTCGCTGTCGGCATCCGGACGCTGCAACACGACGATGTGGCAGTGATCCAGCAACGCCTCCCAGCGGTGCCACGTCGGCAAGCCGCAGAAGGCATCCCAGCCGATCAGCATGAACAACTGGTCGTCGGCCGCCAGCTCCGCCCGCACCGACTCCAGGGTGTCGATGGTGTAGGACGGCTTGTCGCGCTGCAGTTCGCGGGGATCGACCGTCAATCGCTCGACTCCCGCCACCGCCCGCTCGACCATCGCCAACCGCTGCGCGGCCGACACCTGCGGGGTTTCCCGGTGCGGCGGCCGCGCATTGGGCAGCAGGCGCAGTTCGTCGAGGGCGAACTGCTCGGCCATTTCCACGGCGCTGCGCATATGTCCGATATGCACGGGGTCGAAAGTGCCGCCGAACAGGCCGATACGTTTGCCCATCAGGTGCGCACGTGACCGTCGCCGAAGACGACGTACTTCTCGCTGGTCAGGCCTTCCAGGCCGACCGGGCCGCGGGCGTGCAGCTTGTCGGTGGAAATCCCGATCTCGGCGCCGAGGCCGTACTCGAAGCCGTCGGCGAAGCGGGTCGAGGCGTTGACCATCACCGAAGCGGAATCCACTTCGGCGAGGAAACGCCGCGCATCGCTGAAGTTCTCGGTAATGATCGCGTCGGTGTGCTGCGAGCCGTAGGTGTTGATGTGCTCGATCGCCGCGTCCAGCCCGTCGACGATGCGGATCGACAGGATCGGCGCGTTGTACTCGGTACGCCAGTCCTCCTCGGTAGCCTCCAGCACGTCTGCGCCGAGCAGCGCGCGGGTCGCGGCGTCGCCGCGCAGTTCCACGCCCTTCTCGCGGTAGATCGTGGCCAGCGGCGGCAGCACCCGCTCGGCGATACCGGCATGCACCAGCAGCGTCTCCATGGTGTTGCACGGTGCATAGCGCTGGGTCTTGGCGTTGTCGGCGACGCGAATCGCCTTGTCCAGGTCGGCGGCGACATCGATGTAGACGTGGCAGATGCCGTCCAGGTGCTTGATCACCGGCACCTTGGCCTCGCGGCTGATGCGCTCGATCAGGCCCTTGCCGCCGCGCGGGACGATCACGTCGACGTATTCGGGCATGCTGATCAGCGCGCCGACCGCGGCGCGGTCGGTGGTTTCCACCACCTGCACGGCGGCGGCCGGCAGGCCGGCCTCGGCCAGGCCCTGCTGGATGCAGCGGGCGATCGCCTGGTTGGAGTGGATCGCCTCGGAGCCGCCGCGCAGGATGGTCGCGTTGCCGGACTTCAGGCACAGGCTGGCGGCGTCGATGGTCACGTTCGGCCGCGACTCGTAGATGATCCCGACCACGCCCAGCGGCACGCGCATCTTGCCGATCTGGATGCCCGAGGGCACATAGCGCATGTCGCGGATCTCGCCGATCGGGTCGGGCAGCGTGGCGACCTGGCGCAGGCCCTCGATCATGTCGTCGATGCGCGCCGGGGTCAGCGCCAGGCGGTCCAGCATCGCCGGCTCCAGGCCATTGGCGCGGCCGGCGGCGAGGTCCTGCTCGTTGGCGTGGGACAACTCCGCGCGGGCGGCGTCCAACGCATCGGCCGCGGCCAGCAGGGCGCGGTTCTTCTGCGCGGTGGCGGCGCGCGCGAGCAACCGCGAGGCGGCGCGGGCATCGCGGCCAAGGCGGCTCATATAGTCGAGGACGGACTCGGTCATGGTCTCGGCATCTGGCGTCAGGGAAATGCGCGATTATAGCGAGCCAGCCCCGGCGCGCCCAGCCGCAACAGCCGGTCGGTAGACAGTGCGTTCCATCGCCCCCGGCGGTAACGCGGCAGCCCCGCTGCGCCTGGGGCTGTGCGCGAGACGGTGACACCCGGGCGCAGGCGCCGGCCGAAGGATAGGTAAACAAAATTGCTACCTCTGTTTACCTTCGAGGCGAGCCTGGCCACTGCCACCCACCGGCACCCGCTCGGCAGAACAACAATAACGACGCACACACCGCGGGGCCTCGCCATGCGCTACCGTACCGACTACAGCGCGCAGTCGCTGAGCAGCGAACCGGATATCCTCTTCCTAGACGGCTGGCAACTGCGCTACCAGGCCTTCGCCGCCCGCGCCGACGACCCGCGCCCGCCGGTGCTCCTGCTGGGCGGCGCCTTCCAGAGCTTCCGCTCGTTCACCGGCGAGGTCAGCGAACTGCTCGCCGAGCACCCGGTGATCCTGCTCGACCTGCCGAGCCAGGGCGGCAACCTGCAACTGGCGGCGGAACTGAGCCTGGAAGACCTCGCCGACCTGATCGCGGCCTTCGCCGAACAGCTCGGCCTGCCGCCGTTGATGCCCATCGGCCTGTCCTACGGCTCGGCCCTGGCCGCGCTGTTCGCCGCCCGCCATCCGCGCCGCTGCGCGCGCCTGCTACTGGCCGGCATCACCGCATTCGGCCGCCCCGGTGCGCGGCTGCTGCTGGAAGAAGCCCTGGCCCGGCTCGACGAGGGCGACCAGAGTGCCTTCGCCCACGGCGTACTGACCGGCCTGATCAACCCGCTACAGCTGGAACGTACCGGCGTCTCCCCGGTATTTCGCAAGGCCATGCTGCGCCAGTTGCAACGCCTGACCGCGGCGGAGATCGAACGCTACCGGCAGAATAGCCGGCGCCTGCTGGCCTTCGGCGGCTTCGAGCGGCACCCGACCTGCCCGACCCTGGTGCTCGCCGGCGAGTACGACCATTTCACCCAGCCCTGGGAACATGCGGTGTTCGCCCATGCCTGCGGGAACGCCGAGTTCGCCCTGATCCACGACGCCGACCATCTTGCCCAGTTCGAACGACGCGAGGCCTGCGCCCGGCTCTACGGCCCGTTCCTGCGCGGCGAGGCACTGCCGGAGCGCGCCGAGGGCAGCACGCGGATCCCGCGCACGCGCCTGCTCGGCCTGGAGCGACGCTTCGAGGTCCGCCATCGGCCAGCCCAGGGGCACGCTCGGCTGGAACATCCGCAGTTCGGCGTCTATGCGGCGGAACTGGTGGAACTCGGCTATTTCGGCGGGCGGCTGCACGCCGAGCTGCCCGAATCCCGCCCGCAACGCGGCTGGCGGTTGTGCTGCGACGGCCTGGCGGACTTGGACATCCTGCCCCTGCGCTCGACCGCCGGCGGCTTCGCCTTCATCTTCCCGCACTCCGATCCGGCGGCCAGCGCCGGACTGGCCGACCTCCTCGCCGCCTGGGAGCGAGCGGAGGTCGCCTGAGAGGCGGCTATGCCGTGCGGCTTTCGATCACCCGCACCAGGCTCGGCAGGCGTCCCTGCGGCAAGCCCAGGGCGGCGCCTTCGCGCTGCGGGTCGAGCACCAGGGTGGAGGCGAAGCCGCAGCGGGCGAAGGCCGCCTCGATTTCCGCGGCATTGCGGTAATGCAACGGATAGCTTCCCCGCGTCAGCCGCCCGATGATCCCCACTCCCCAGCGGATCTGCCGGTAGCGCGGGTGCTCGCGGAGATCGGGATAGAGGTCGGTCAGGTAGGTGCCCTGGGGGAAGCGTTTAAGTTCGGTCGCCAGGCGACTCCAGAAGGCCTCGATCACCGGGCGCTGGAAATAGTTCACCAACCCCTCGGTGATCACCACCAGCGGGCGCTCGCGATCGAGCCCGGCGAACAGCGCGGCGAGGCTGCGCTCGCCGTCCTCGGCGAGGATATCCACAGCCGCCACCGCGTGCTCCGGGCCCAGCCACCCCTGCTCGCGGAGCAACGCCGCCTTGCGCGCGGCCATCGGCGGCAGGTCGGCCTCCAGGTAGCGCAACTGTGGATAGCGTTGCCGGAAGCGTCGCCCACGCGGCGAGAGCCCGCAGGCCATTTCCACCACCTGGACCACTCCCTCGCGTTCGACGGCCTGGGTCAGGCGCGCGTCGATCATGAGGTGTCTTTGTAACAGGAAATCCTCGATGTTCAGTCCGAAACCGAGCTGCGCGCCCCAGTTGATCGGCGCGACGAAGCCGTGTACCCAGCGGCCGAAGACGGTGGCGAAGGCCGGTTCGGCGAGCCGATGGCGGAACCAGACGTACCCGGTGTAATGGGCGCTGGGCGTGATGTGGGCACTGTCGACACGCTCTCGTTCAACCATGATTCAGGCTCTTGTTGTTATCATTCGCCAGCCTATGACTGCCATGGTCCCAGCGACAATCCCATGTCCCGCGATCCCATCCTTAGTTTGCCCTGGCCCGACGCCCGGCCGCTCCCCGACACCTTCTTCGACCGCGATGCGTTGCTGGTCGCCCGCGAGTTGCTGGGCAAGGTGATCCGCCATCGCCAGGGCAATCTCTGGCTGGCGGCGCGAATCATCGAGACCGAGGCCTACTACCTGGAGGAGAAAGGCAGCCATGCCTCGCTCGGCTACACCGAGAAGCGCAAGGCACTGTTCCTCGACGGCGGGCACATCTATATGTATTACGCGCGCGGCGGCGACTCGCTGAACTTCAGCGCCGGCGGGCCGGGCAATGCGGTGCTGATCAAGTCCGGCCATCCCTGGCTGGATCGCATCAGCGACCACACGGCGCTGGAGCGGATGCAGAGCCTGAACCCGGACAGCCAGGGCCGGCCCCGCGAGATCGGCCGCCTGTGCGCCGGCCAGACCCTGCTGTGCAAGGCCATGGGGCTGAAGGTGCCGGAGTGGGACGCACAGCGCTTCGACCCGCAGCGACTGTTCGTCGACGATGTCGGCGAGCGCCCCAGCCAGGTGATCCAGGCCGCTCGGCTGGGCATTCCGAAGGGGCGCGACGAACACCTGCCGTACCGTTTCGTCGATGCCACCTTCGCCGCCTTCTGCACCCGCAACCCACTGCGCCGCGGCCAGGTCGCCGGGCGCGACTATCATCTACTCGGACATCAGGACCCGCACCTGCAATGAGTCTCGACAGCTTCAACGCCTGGATGGCCGCCAACCCCGAGTGGCTGGGGCTGGCCATCTTCCTCATCGCCTTCCTCGAATGCGCGGCCATCGTCGGTATCGTCCTCCCCGGCGTGGTGCTGCTGTTCGGCGTCGCGGTGATCGCCGGCAGCGGCGCCCTCGGCCTCGGCGAAACCCTGCTGCTGGCCTACGCCGGCGGGGTGCTGGGCGACCTCAGCTCGTACTGGATCGGCCGCCGCTTCCACCAGAACATCCGCCGCCTGCCCGGCCTGCGCAGCCATCCGCAGTGGATCACCGCCGCCGAGGTGTACTTCGAACGCTACGGTATCGCCAGCCTGCTGGTCGGCCGCTTCATCGGCGCCCTGCGACCGATGCTGCCGATGGTCGCCGGCATGCTCGACATGCCGTTCGGCCGTTTTCTCGGCGTTTCGCTGATCGCCGCCGCCGGCTGGGCGGTCGCCTACCTGTTGCCCGGCTGGGCCACCGGCGCAGCCCTGCGCCTGCCGTTGCCGGAAGGCTTCTGGAGCGAAGCCGGGATCGTCGCGGCCTGCCTGGCGGTGCTGGTCGGCGTGGTAGTCCAGGCCAGCCTGCGGCGCAAACGCTGGGCAACCGCTGTGGCGGCCGCGCTGAGCCTGGTCCTGCTGCTGGCGATGACCGTCGCCTGGCCGTACCTCCAGGACCTCGACCAGGGCCTGATGACGCTGGTCCAGGAGCATCGCAACGCCGACCTGAACCCGGTGATGGTGGTGGTCACCCGGCTCGGCGATTTCCGCACCCAGTTCATCGCCGGTGCGCTGCTCGGCGGTATCCTCCTGCTGACCCGGCAATGGCGTCCGGCCATCTTCGCCATCGGCACCCTGGTGGGTACCGCGCTGGCCAACCAGACCCTGAAGACCCTGTTCGCCCGCGCCCGCCCGGAAGTGCTGGCCGAACCGCTGAGCAGCTTCAGCTTCCCCAGCGGACACAGCTCGGCGTCCTTCGCCTTCTTCCTCACCCTGGGCGTCCTCGCCAGCCGCCAGCAACCGCCGCGCTGGCGCCTGACCTGGGTACTGCTGGCGGTGATCCCGTCGCTGAGCATCGCCCTGTCGCGGGTCTACCTTGGCGTGCACTGGCCGTCGGACATCGTCGCCGGCGCCCTGCTCGCCACTACGGTCTGCGCCGCCAGCCTGTGGCTGAGCCAGCGCCGCGAGTCGCTGCCGGCGCTGCCGCAACGGGTCTGGTGGCTGCTGTTGCCGGTCTGCGTGGCGACCCTGGCGATCGCCGCCGGCTGGGCCCTGCCGGAAGCCATTGCGCGCTACCGGCCGCTGTGAGGGTTGGCGCTCAGTCGATACCCAACTCGCCCTGCAGGTGCTCCAGCAGCACCTGGATCCGCGCCAGTTGCATCTGCGCGTCGGGCAGGGCGAGCAGTTCGAGCTTGCGTTCGGTATCGAACGGCAGCAGGTAGGCCAACTGGTTGGCCAGGTCCTGCTGGCCGCCGGGCTCGCCGCCCATCTCCAGCGCGGCCACCATCGGATGCTCGGCCAGCACGCTGAGCAACGCGGCGAGATCGTTGTGTTCGTAGGTCAGGGGTTGCTCCGGCAGGTCTTCGAACCACTCGATCTCGCCGACGCTGAGCTGGTCGGCCTGGACCTCCACCGACAGCACCTGGAAACGCCGACCGCCCTCCACGCGGATGCCCAGCAGGCCGTTCGGGCGCTGCTGCCAGTCGCGGACCGAGGCCTCGCAGCCGACCATCGCCAGGCGGCTCGGCGCTTCGCCGACCTCCCGCCCTTCGCCGATGGTCACCACGCCGAAACCGGTGCCCTGCTTCATGCAGCGGCTGATCATGTCCAGGTAGCGCGCCTCGAAGATCTGCAGGTCCAGGCGGCAACCGGGGAACAGCACGGCGTTGAGGGGAAACAACGGCAACTTCATCGCGACTCCTCGGGCATCGTCAGGCAACCAGCGCTACCGCCAACGGTAGCAGCACTGCGGTGGCAACGCCCATCAGGCTCATCGCCAGGGCGGCGAAGGCGCCGCACTCCTCGCCTTCCTGCAAGGCCCGCGAAGTGCCTACCGCGTGGGCCGTCATGCCCAGCGCCATGCCCTGCGCGGCGGGGTGCCGGACGCCGATGGCGCGCAGCAGCTCCGGCCCGAGGATCGCCCCGAGTACCCCGGTGATCAGTACGAACACGGCGGCCAGCGCCGCCACGCCGCCGATCTGGCTGGCCACCAGCATGGCGATCGGCGAGGTCACCGACTTCGGCGCCATGCTCATCAGCATCCGCGGCTCGGCACCGAACAACCAGCCGAATGCGATGCCCAGCACCGTCGCCAGCGTACCGGCGACCACCAGGGTCAGCAGGGTCGGCCAGAACAATTGGCGGATACGCCGCAGGTTGAGGAACAGCGGCACCGCCAGGGCCACCGTGGCGGGGCCGAGGAGAATGGTCAGGACCTTGGCGCTGGCACTGTATTCGTCGTAGTCGATGCCGCAAAGCAGCAGTACGCCGATCACCACCAGCATCGACACCAGCACCGGCTGCAGGAACACCCAGCGGGTCCGTTCATAGGCGGCCAGGGCCAACTGGTAGGCGCCCAGGGTCACGCCGACGCCGAACAGCGGATGGTGGATCACCGCCTCGAGGGCGGCCTGCCAGGCCATCAGGTCTCCTCCCGGCGACGTTGCTGGCGATCGATGAGCTTCTGCATCATCCAGCCGGCGAACAGGAACGACAGCACCAGCGACAATACCAGCGCGCCGACGATGGCCCAGAAGTCGGCGGCGATCTCCCGCGCATAGGCCATCACCCCGACCGCCGCCGGCACCAGCAGCAGCGGCAGGTAGCGCAGCAACGAGCCGGCCGCCTCGTTGACCGGCTTGCCGACCTCGCCACGCGCCAGGAAATAACCGAACAGCAGCACCAGGCCGATGATCGGACCGGGCAGCATGGGCAACAACAGAACGTTCAGACCTGTGCCGAGCAACTGGAACAGCACCAGCCAGGTCAGACCACGAAGCAACATGGGCACCTCCAGCAAGGGCCGACCATTATGCCCAGCCCGCCGGGACATTGGCACGCTCCTCGCCTATCCATCAGTCGCAGTCGCGGCACCGCATGACGCGATATTCGCCAGGCCGATGGTTTCTTGACCCGGTCGCCAACGCGTGCTGATCTTCCTGCACCATGAGAACAACAGCCATCCTCCCGGAGGACTTATGCCATTCGTACCCGTAGCAGCGCTCAAGGACTATGTCGGCAAGGATCTCGGCCATTCCGAATGGCTCACCATCGACCAGGAGCGGGTCGACCAGTTCGCCGAATGCACCGGCGACCACCAGTTCATCCACGTCGATCCGGAGAAGGCGGCGAAGACGCCCTTCGGCGGCACCATCGCCCACGGTTTCCTGTCCCTGTCGCTGATCCCGAAGCTGATGGAAGGCCTGCTGGTGCTTCCCGAAGGACTGAAGATGGCGGTCAACTACGGCCTCGATACGGTGCGCTTCATCCAGCCGGTGCGGGTCGGCTCGCGGGTCCGCCTGGGCCTGACTCTGCTCGACGTCAACGAGAAGAATCCCGGCCAGTGGCTGATCAAGGCGCGCGCCACCCTGGAGATCGAAGGCCAGGAGAAACCCGCCTACATCGCCGAGACCCTCAGCCTCTGCTTCGTCTGAGCCCGCCCCAGCGAGCGCTGCCGTTCGCTTGACGGCCAGGCGCCTTCGCGCCCCTCTCCCCCCTTCCAAAAGCCCCCGCTCGCGGGGGCGCTCTGGGCCGGCAGGGAAATACCCTACTGCCAGGCAACGATTTTTCCGCCACACTGTCTCCCCTCCACCCTCGGACCGAACCACTCATCGGGAACGCCGCATGCTTCGCCCCGCCAGGTCTCTCTCGCTCTGCTCCGTCCTGGTCATCCTGCTCGCCGCCTGTGGCGAGGGCGAACCGCTGCTCCCGGCCGATGCGCGCCTGCCTGACGGCGCGCGCTATCGCGGCGAGCTGGTGGACGGGCGCCTGGAAGGCCAGGGCCGGCTGGACTACGACAACGGCGCCTGGTACGCCGGCCGCTTCGAGCATGGCCTGCTGCACGGCCATGGCACCTGGCAGGGCGCCGACGGCAGCCGCTACAGCGGTGGCTTCGCGGCCGGCCTGTTCGACGGTCAGGGACGCCTGGCGATGGCCGATGGCAGCGTCTACCAGGGCGGTTTCCGCCAGGGCCTGTTCGATGGCGAAGGCAGCCTGGAACAACAGGGCACTCGCTACCGCGGCGGTTTCCGCAAGGGCCTGTACAGCGGCCAGGGCACGCTGGACGGCAGCGATGGCAGCCGCTACCAGGGCAGCTTCCGCCAGGGCCGCCTGGAAGGCGAAGGCAGCTTCAGCGACAGCCAGGGCAACCAGTACGCCGGTACCTTCCGCGACGGGCAACTGAACGGCAAGGGGCGCTGGAGCGGGCCCGATGGCGACCGCTACGTCGGCCAGTTCAAGGACAACCAGTTCCATGGCCAGGGGCGCTACGAAAGCGCCAGCGGCGATGTCTGGATCGGCCGCTTCAGCGAAGGCGCGCTGAACGGCCCCGGCGAGCTTCTCGGCGCCGACGGCAGCCGCTACCGCGGCGGTTTCCAGTTCTGGCGCTTCCATGGCCAGGGCCTGCTCGAACAACTGGACGGCACCCGCTACGAAGGCGGCTTCGCCGCCGGCGCCTATGCCGGCCAAGGCACCCTGGACCGCGCCGACGGCAGCCGTGAGCAGGGACTCTGGGCCGACGGCAAGCGCATCCGCGACGCCGCCGGCAAGGCCCTGCCCGACACTCTGGAAATCGGCCTGTTGGCCCAGGGTCGCCTGCTCGACGAAGAACTGCGCAAGATCCCGGCCTCGACGCCGGCCAGCGAACTCTATGCCCTGAGCCTGGGCGGCGATGGCCGCCAGGGCGTGTTCCTGCGCGAGGCCGATTACGCCGGTGACCTGCTCGGCCAGCGTTTCGCCGCTCGTGGCGTGATTCGCCTGGTCAACCACCGCGACCACTTCGGCGACCGCCCGCTGGCTACCCGGGAAAGCCTGTCCCGCGCCGTGCGCACCCTGGCCGAACGCAGCGGGCCGGAAGACCTGGTCTTCATCTACCTGACCAGCCACGGCTCCAGCGACCACCAGTTGGCCCTGGACATGCCCGGCCTGAACCTCGGCGACCTGCCGGCCGCGGAACTGGCCGAACTGCTCGCGCCGCTGCGCCAGCGCGACAAGGTGCTGGTGGTATCGGCCTGCTACAGCGGGGGCTTCATCCCGCCGCTGAAAGACGAACGTACCCTGATCCTGACCGCCGCGCGTGCCGACCGGGTCTCGTTCGGCTGTTCCGACGACGCCGACTTCACCTATTTCGGCCGCGCCTTGCTGGCCAATGCGCTGAACCGCACCGACGATCTGTCCAAAGCGTTCGAACTGGCGAAAGAGGAAGTGCGTCAAAGGGAGAAGGAGGAAGGTTTCGAAGCTTCGGAACCGCAAGCCTGGTTACCGGAACGCGTGCTCGCGCACTGGCGGACGCTGCGGGGGCAGCAAGCCGAGCGCGCGCTCGCGTTCCGGGAAGGAAAAACCGGCGAGGGCGCGGCGGGCAAATAGATACGCCGCGCACTACGCTCATTGGTGTGGAAGGGGAGAAACACACATGCACTCGACGCCCAAGCGCGTTCTGCTCGCCGGCGCGACCGGTCTTACCGGCGAGCACCTGTTGGATCGGATATTGAGCGAGCCGACCCTGGCCAAGGTCATCGCCCCTGCCCGCAAGGCGCTGGCCGAGCATCCGCGGCTGGACAACCCGGTCGGCCCGCTGGCCGAGTTGCTGCCGCAACTCGACGGCAGCATCGATACCGCCTTCTGCTGCCTCGGCACCACGATCAAGGAAGCCGGCTCGGAGGAGGCCTTCCGCGCGGTCGATTTCGACCTGCCGCTGGCGGTGGGCAAGCGCGCGCTGGAGATGGGCGCCCGGCATTACCTGGTGGTCAGCGCCCTGGGCGCCGACGCCAAGTCGTCGATCTTCTACAACCGGGTCAAGGGCGAACTGGAGCAGGCCCTGCAGGAACAGGGCTGGCCACAACTGACCATCGCCCGGCCATCGCTGCTGTTCGGCCCGCGCGAGGAATTCCGCCTGGCCGAGATCCTCGCTGCGCCGATCGCCCGCATCCTTCCCGGCAAGTACCACGGCATCGAGGCCTGCGACCTGGCCCGCGCGCTCTGGCGCCTGGCGCTGGAGGAAGGCAAGGGCGTGCGCTTCGTCGAGTCCGACGAACTGCGCAAGCTGGGGAAATGAGCCTGGGGCGGGTCTCGCCCTACATGCCGCCGCTGACGCCGAGGTTGAGGCCGATGGCGGTGGCCAGCGAGAACGGCAGCAACAGGGTGTCCAGCAGCGCGCTGCCCGGCAGGTCGAGCCCCGGATGGGCCGGCGCCTCCGCGCCGAAGCGTTCCATCGGGCAGCAGCCGCCGTGCAGGCTGTACCAATCCAGCCGGGTGCCGGCGTAGACCACCGGCGCCCCTGGCTTGGCCGCATCCAGGGTGCGCACGGTGGCGCAACCGCCCATCTGCACCGCCAGGACCAGCAGCAGCACCCTACTCGTCGCTGACAAGGTGCTGTTCCCCCCAGCGCGGCAGCATGTCCTGGGGAATCCCCAGGGTGTTGAGGATTCGCGCGACGACGAAGTCCACCAGGTCCTCCACCGATTGCGGCTGGTGGTAGAAGCCCGGCGCCGCCGGCAGGATCACCGCGCCGAGGTTGGACAGCTTGAGCATGTTTTCCAGGTGGATACTGGAGAACGGCGCCTCGCGCGGCACCAGCACCAGCGGCCGGCGCTCCTTCAGGGCGACATCGGCGGCGCGCTCGATGAGGTTGTTGCAGGCCCCCGTGGCGACCGCCGACAGGGTGCCGGTGGAACACGGGCAGATCACCATGGCATTGGGCGCGCTGGAGCCGGAGGCCGGCGGCGCCATCCAGTCGTTCTGGCCGAACACGCGGATCTGTCCGGCGGCGGCACCGCAATATTCGGTGAGGAAGGCCTGCATCGCCTGCGGCTTGGCCGGCAAGGCCACGTCGGTCTCGGTGGCCATCACCAGTTGCGCGGCCTTGGAGATCAGGAAGTGCACCTCGCGCTCTTCCTGCACCAGGCAATCGAGCAAGCGCAGGCCGTACTGGGCGCCGGAGGCGCCGGTCATCGCCAGGGTAATGCGTTCCGGACCGCTCATCGCGCCCCTCACTCGGCCAGCGCCGCGGCCAGCTTGCCGTGCAAGCCGCCGAAGCCGCCGTTGCTCATGATCACCACTTGCGCGCCGGGCCTGGCCTGCTGGCGCACCTGCTCGATGATCGCCTCCAGGGTATCGCAGACCTGCGACGGTATCGCGCATTGCGCGGCGGTGGCGGCCAGGTCCCAGCCCAGGTTCGGCGGCGCGTACCAGAGCACCTGGTCGGCCTGGCGCACGCTGTCCGGCAGGCCGTCGCGATGAGCGCCGAGCTTCATCGAGTTGGAACGCGGCTCGACGATGGCGATCACCTGGGTATCGGCGCCAACCTGCTTGCGCAGGCCGTCGAGGGTGGTGGCGATGGCGGTCGGATGGTGGGCGAAGTCGTCGTAGAGGGTCACGCCCCGGACCTCCGCGACCTTCTCCATGCGCCGCTTGACGTTGCGGAACTCGCTGAGCGCCGCCGCGCCCTGGCTGGGCATCACGCCGACATGGCGCGCCGCCGCCAGGCTGGCGAGGGCGTTGGCAACGTTGTGCAGGCCGGTCAGCGGCCAGTCCACCTCGCCCTGGACGATGCCGTCGAACAGCACCTCGAAGCGCGAGCCGTCCTCGGCGAGCAGGCGCGCCTGCCACTGGCCGCCTTCGCCGGTGGTCTGCACCGGGGTCCAGCAGCCCATCCCGAGTACGCGCTCCAGGGCTTTCTCGGCGCTCGGGCGAATGATCAGGCCCTCGCCCGGCACGGTGCGCACCAGATGGTGGAACTGCCGCTCGATGGCCGCGAGGTCGGGGAAGATATCCGCGTGGTCGAATTCCAGGTTGTTCAGGATCGCCGTGCGCGGGCGGTAATGGACGAACTTCGAGCGCTTGTCGAAGAAGGCGCTGTCGTACTCGTCGGCCTCGACCACGAAGAACGGCGTACCGCCCAGGCGCGCCGAAACCCCGAAGTTCTGCGGCACCCCGCCGATCAGGAAGCCCGGGCTCATACCGGCGTGCTCCAGGACCCAGGCGAGCATGCTGGTGGTGGTGGTCTTGCCGTGGGTACCGGCCACCGCCAGCACCCAGCGTCCTTGCAGCACGTGGTCGGCCAGCCACTGCGGGCCGGAAACGTAGGGCAGGCCCTTGTTCAGGACATGCTCCACCGCCGGATTGCCGCGCGACAGGGCGTTGCCGATCACTACCAGGTCCGGCGCCGGCTCCAGGTGGGCCGGATCGTAGCCCTGCATCAACTCGATGCCCTGGGCTTGCAGCTGGGTGCTCATGGGGGGGTAGACGTTGGCGTCGGAACCGGTCACCCGGTGGCCCAGTTCCTTGGCCAGCACGGCCAGCGAGCCCATGAAGGTCCCGCAGATGCCGAGTACGTGGATGTGCATGCAGACTCCTGCAGATCAAGCCGTCGAAGGCGCTGTGAATGGGCGGCAGATTAGCACAGCGGAGGCGCCGGCCGCCCGGCGTCGCGGCATCAGACGACGCGGCGTCGGCGGGGTTCCCGCCGGCCTCGCGGCGGCCCGCCTGGAGCCGTCCCGCCCGTCAGGCCTGGCCGCGCACCAGGCCGTGCCGGCGCAGCTTGCGATACAGGGTGTTGCGGCTGATCCCCAGTTGCTCGGCCACCCGGCTCACGTGCCAGCGCTGGCCGTCCAGCGCCGCCAGCAACGCGGCTCGCTCGGCGTCGTCCAGGCTGTTGCCCGCGGCCGGGGCGGGCGCCGCTGCGGCGGGCGGCAGCGCCGCCAGGGCCTGGCGGATATCCGCGGGCAGGTCGCGCAGGCCGACCCGGCCGTCCTCGCAGAGTGCCACCAGGGTCCGCAGCACCGTGCGCATCTGCCGGACGTTGCCCGGCCAGCGGTAGGCCAGCAGGCCCTGGCGAACCTCGCCGTCGAGCTGGATGCGCTGGCCCCTGGCCTCCTCGGCCAGCAGGTAGTCCAGCAGCTCCTCGCGGTCGCTGCGCTCGCGCAGCGGCGGCAGGCTCACGACCATGCCATTGAGGCGGTAGTAGAGATCCTCGCGGAAGCGTCCATCGGCGACCAGCCCGGCCAGGTCGCGGTGGGTAGCGCTGATCAGGCGCACGTCGACATCCTCCGGCTCGCCGCCCAGCGGTACCACCCGGCGCTCTTCCAGCACCCGCAGCAGGCGGGTCTGCAAGGCCAGTGGCATGTCGCCGATCTCGTCGAGGAACAGGGTGCCGCCGTCAGCCTGCTGCAACTTGCCGCGCATGCCCTCCTTGCGCGCGCCGGTGAAGCTGCCGCCGCGATAACCGAACAGTTCGCTCTCGATCAGGGTTTCCGGGATCGCCGCGCAGTTCAGCGCGACGAACGCCTGTTCCGCGCGCGGGCCGGCCAGGTGCACGGCCTTGGCGAAGGCCTCCTTGCCGGAACCGGTCTCGCCGTTGAGCAGCAACGGCACGTCGCGCGCGTAGACCTTCAGCGCCCGGCGGAAATCGGCGGCCAGCTCGGCGTCGCCCAGGCACAGGCCGGGCGCGGCAGGCGCCGGCTTCGCTGCCGTGGGCACCGCCAGGGCCTGGGGTATCGCCCGCGGCGCGCCGCGCAGCATGGCGTACAGGGTCCGTCCCTCGCGGGTGCGCAGCGGCCAGCTGGCGCTGGGTTGCGGCGAGGCGCGTCCGAGCAGGTCGTCGAGACGGCAATCGAAGAAGGTCTCCACCGGCTGGCCGAGCAGGCGCTGGCGCGGACAACCGAGCAGGTTCAGCGCGCTCTGGTTCACCGCGCGGATCCGCCCGTCTTCCTCGAAGGCCAGCAGCCCTTCGCTGAACAGGCCGACATAGTCGCCCTGGACATGGAAGCGCAGTAGCCAGGAGCCCTCGAAGCGACGGAGGAAATAGCAGCCCTCGATGATCTTCGCCGACAGGTTGACCAGCGCCATGGTGTGGAACTGGCTCTGCCGCGAGACTTCCTGGCGCGCCGAAGACACGTCGAGCACCGCCATCAGCTCGCCCTGCGGATCGAACACCGGGCTCGCCGAGCAGGTCAGGCCGGTATGGCGGCTACGGAAGTGCTCTTCCTGCTGGATGGTCAGGGCCTGCCGCTCAACCACGCAGGTGCCGATGCCGTTGGTGCCTTCGCAGGGCTCGCTCCAGTCGGCACCGAGCCAGAGGCCGGCGTGTTCGAAGGTCTGGCGCTGGGCGTCGGCGTTGACGCAATTGAGGATCACCCCGCGGGCATCGGTGAGCAGTACCGCGTGGTCGTTGCCGGAAAGCTGCTGGTAGAGGCTGTGCATCTCGCCATCGGCGATCTCCAGCACCTGTTGCAGGCGCTCGCGGCGTTCGAGCATGCGCGCGTGCTCCAGCACCATCGGCGCCATCGGCTGGCCGGGATCGAGATGGTGCTGTTCCAGGCAGCGCAGCCAGGAGCGGGCGATGGACGGATCGGTCGCAGGGCCGCCCGGCGGGATCTTGCCCTGGGCGACGGTCAGCACTTGCCGCGCGTGGCGGCTCATGGAACTGGCAGGCATTGTTATGGTTCTCCGCGAGGGACGAGCCGTCTCTTGCCTGGGCGCGGTGGATCGGTCCGCGACTCTCCGGACGGCTATCGGTGCAGCATCCAACAGGCCGGGGCGCAATGCAACGACGGACTGACCGATGAGTCATGCGCTGCGCCGAAAACGGTACAGAGTGTCACTCACGAGCGTCCCGCCCGCGTGACAGGGAGCGTTCGCAAGCTCCCCTGCGAAACCTCCAGGACGCTCTACTCCGGGCCTTTCGCCACTCTGGCCCGGCCCTTGCTCCAGGCTAACGACAAGCGCGACAGCGCGTCCTCCCCTAATAAGCACAAGAGCCAGGAGATACCATCATGCGTTACGCCCATCCCGGTAGCGAAGGCGCCATCGTTTCCTTCAAGGCCCGCTACGGCAACTACATCGGCGGCGAGTTCGTGCCTCCGGTCAAGGGCCAGCACTTCACCAACACCTCGCCGGTGAACGGCCAGCCGATCGCCGAGTTCCCCCGTTCCACCGCCGAGGACATCGACAAGGCCCTCGACGCCGCCCACGCCGCCGCCGACGCCTGGGGCCGCACCTCGGTGCAGGAGCGCTCGAACATCCTGCTGAAGATCGCCGACCGCATCGAGCAGAACCTGGAACTGCTCGCCGTCACCGAGACCTGGGACAACGGCAAGGCCGTGCGCGAGACCCTCAACGCCGACATCCCCCTGGCCGCCGACCACTTCCGCTACTTCGCCGGCTGCATCCGCGCCCAGGAAGGCTCCGCTGCCGAGATCAACGACAGCACCGTGGCCTACCACATCCATGAGCCGCTGGGCGTGGTTGGGCAGATCATCCCGTGGAACTTCCCGCTGCTGATGGCCGCCTGGAAGCTGGCCCCGGCGCTGGCCGCCGGCAACTGCGTGGTGCTCAAGCCGGCCGAGCAGACCCCGCTGGGCATCTGCGTGCTGCTGGAACTCATCGGCGACCTGCTGCCGCCGGGCGTGCTCAACGTCGTCCAGGGCTTCGGCAGGGAGGCCGGCGAGGCCCTGGCCACCAGCAAGCGCATCGCCAAGATCGCCTTCACCGGTTCCACCCCGGTCGGCTCGCACATCCTCAAGTGCGCGGCGGAGAACATCATTCCCTCCACCGTCGAGCTGGGCGGCAAGAGCCCGAACATCTATTTCGAAGACATCATGCAGGCCGAGCCGGCGTTCATCGAGAAGGCCGCCGAGGGCCTGGTGCTGGCCTTCTTCAACCAGGGCGAGGTGTGCACCTGCCCGTCCCGCGCGCTGGTCCAGGAGTCGATCTACCCGGCATTCATGGAAGAGGTGCTGAAAAAGGTCAGGGCGATCAAGCGCGGCGACCCGCTGGACACCGAGACCATGGTCGGCGCCCAGGCTTCCCAGCAGCAGTACGAGAAGATCCTCTCCTACCTCGACATCGCCCAGCAGGAAGGCGCCGAGCTGCTCGCCGGCGGCAGCGTCGAGAAGCTCGAAGGCAACCTGGCCAGCGGCTACTACATCCAGCCGACCCTGCTCAAGGGGCACAACGGCATGCGCGTGTTCCAGGAGGAAATCTTCGGCCCGGTGGTCGGCGTCACCACCTTCAAGGACGAAGCCGAGGCCCTGGCCATCGCCAACGACACCGAGTACGGCCTCGGCGCCGGCCTCTGGACCCGCGACATCAACCGCGCCTACCGCATGGGCCGCGGGATCAAGGCCGGTCGCGTGTGGACCAACTGCTACCACCTGTACCCGGCCCACGCCGCGTTCGGCGGCTACAAGAAGTCCGGCGTCGGTCGCGAGACGCACAAGATGATGCTCGACCACTACCAGCAGACCAAGAACCTGCTGGTGAGCTACGACATCAACCCGCTGGGCTTCTTCTAGTAGGACCCCGGACCGGCCGCGACCGCTCTTTCCCGGAGCGGTCGCGCCGGCTCGTGAAACACGCCGCCGAGGCTGACGGCGGCGCCCCTTCCACCTCCTCGCCAGGCCGATTGCAGAGCGGCTGGCATAGCTATTGCCTGCGTTCACCACGTACAGCACACCACCGGGAAAACCGGGGTCGATAACAACAAGATTGAGGTGAAAAACCCATGTCCCTCGAACAAACCGGCCATGCGCCCGCAACTTCCGGGGTCGACTTCGAAAGCGTCGACGCCGACTACTTCCAACACCGTCAACTGAAGAAAGGCGCCGCCGGCTGGGTCCTGCTGGTCGGGCTCGGCGTCGCCTACGTGATCTCCGGCGACTACGCCGGCTGGAACTTCGGCCTGGCCCAGGGCGGCTGGGGCGGGATGTTCCTCGCCACCCTGCTGATGGCCACCATGTACCTGTGCATGTGCTTCTCGCTCGCCGAGCTGTCTTCGATGATCCCTACCGCCGGCGGCGGCTACGGCTTCGCCCGCAGCGCCTTCGGGCCCTGGGGCGGCTTCCTCACCGGCACCGCGATCCTCATCGAATACGCCATCGCCCCGGCGGCCATCGCCTGCTTCATCGGCGCCTACTGCGAGTCGCTGTTCGGCGTCGGCGGCTGGCTGATCTACCTGGTGTTCTACATCGTATTCATCGGCATCCACATCCTCGGCGCCGGCGAGGCGCTGAAGCTGATGTTCGTCATCACCGCGGTGGCGGCCATCGCCCTTGGCGTGTTCATTGTCGCGATGGTTCCGCACTTCGACTCGGCCAACCTGTTCAACATCCCGCAGACCGCGGCGACCGGCGCCAGCAGCTTCCTGCCGTTCGGCTATGTCGGGGTCTGGGCGGCGATCCCCTACGCGATCTGGTTCTTCCTCGCCGTCGAAGGCGTGCCGCTGGCCGCCGAGGAAACCAAGAACCCCAAGCGCGACCTGCCGCGCGGACTGATCGGCGCCATGTTGGTGCTTCTCGCCTTCGCCGCACTGATTCTGGTCGTCGGTCCCGGGGCCGCCGGAGCCAAGGAGCTGATGGGCTCGGGCAATCCCCTGGTGGAAGCGCTGGAGTCGGCCTACAAGGGTTCGACCTGGATGAGCCAGTTCGTCAACCTGGTCGGCCTGGCCGGGCTGATCGCCAGCTTCTTCTCGATCATCTATGCCTACTCGCGGCAGATCTTCGCCCTCTCCCGCGCCGGCTACCTGCCGCGCAGCCTCTCGCTGACCAACCGCAAGAAGGCGCCGGTACTGGCCCTGGTGGTGCCGGGGGTGATCGGCTTCGGCCTGTCGCTGACCGGCCAGGGCGACCTGCTGATCCTGGTCGCGGTGTTCGGCGCGACCATCTCCTACGTGCTGATGATGGCCGCGCACATCACCCTGCGCATCCGCCGCCCGGACATGCAGCGCCCCTACCGCACCCCTGGCGGCATCCTCACCTCCGGCGTAGCCCTGGCGCTGGCCTGCGTCGCGGTGGTCGCCGGCTTCCTGGTCGACCCGCGGGTCGTGGTCGGCGCGGTGGCGATCTACGCTGTACTGATCGGCTACTTCGCCCTGTACAGTCGGCATCACCTGGTGTCCGGCACCCCGGAAGAAGAGTTCGCCGCGATCCAGGCGGCGGAACAGGACCTGCGCTGAGAGCGACAACGACAAAGCCCGGCCCGCCGCATGGCGAGGCCGGGCACTGGAGACACACATGGCACGTTTCACCCATAGCGTCGGCGGCGAAACCTACCGCTTCGACAGCCTCAAGGACGTGATGGCCAAGGCCAGCCCCGCGCGCTCCGGCGATTTCCTCGCCGGCGTCGCGGCGAGCAACGACGGCGAGCGGGTCGCCGCGCAGATGGCCCTGGCCGACATCCCGCTCAAACACTTCCTCGACGAGGCGCTGATTCCCTACGAGGACGACGAGGTCACCCGCCTGATCATCGACACCCACCAGCGCGACGCCTTCGCCCCGGTGTCCCATCTCACCGTCGGCGGCTTCCGCGACTGGCTGCTCGGCGACGCCGCCGACGAGGCCAGCCTGCGCGCCCTGGCTCCGGGCCTGACGCCGGAAATGGCAGCGGCGGTATCGAAGATCATGCGTGTCCAGGATCTGGTCCTGGTGGCGCAGAAGATCCGCGTGGTCACCCGCTTCCGCAACACCCTCGGCCTTCGCGGCCGGCTCTCCACCCGCCTGCAACCGAACCACCCGACCGACGACCCGGCCGGAATCGCCGCGAGCATCCTCGACGGCCTGCTGTTCGGCAATGGCGACGCGATGCTCGGGATCAATCCTGCCACCGACAGCATGGCCTCGATCTGCGCCCTGCTGGAGATGCTCGACGCGATCATCCAGCGCTACGAGATTCCTACCCAGGCCTGCGTGCTGACCCACGTCACCAGCTCCATCGAGGCGATCAACCGCGGCGTGCCGCTGGACCTGGTGTTCCAGTCGATCGCCGGCACCGAGGCGGCCAATGCCAGCTTCGGCATCAGCCTGAAGATCCTCCAGGAAGGCTACGAGGCCGGGCTCAGCCAGAAGCGCGGCACCCTAGGCAACAACCTGATGTACTTCGAGACCGGCCAGGGCAGTGCGCTCTCGGCCAACGCCCACCACGGCGTCGACCAGCAGACCTGCGAGACCCGCGCCTATGCGGTGGCTCGTCACTTCAAGCCGTTCCTGGTGAACACCGTGGTCGGCTTCATCGGTCCCGAGTACCTGTACAACGGCAAGCAGATCATCCGCGCCGGCCTGGAAGACCACTTCTGCGGCAAGCTGCTCGGCGTGCCGATGGGTTGCGACATCTGCTACACCAACCATGCCGAGGCCGACCAGGACGACATGGACATGCTCCTGACCCTGCTGGGCGTCGCCGGGATCAACTTCATCATGGGCATTCCCGGCTCCGACGACGTGATGCTCAACTACCAGACCACCTCCTTCCACGACGCCCTCTATGCGCGCCAGACGCTGGGCCTGAAGCCGGCGCCGGAATTCGAGGACTGGTTGCAGCGGATGGGAATCTTCACCCAGGCCGACGGGCGCATCCGCTTCGGTGACGAGTTACCGCCGGCGTTCCGCCAGGCCCTGGCGCAACTGGCCTGAGGAGATGCCGATGAACGACAAGTACCTGCCCGACGCCAGCGCCGAGAACCCCTGGCTGCCGCTGCGCCAGCTGACCCCCGCGCGGATCGCCCTGGGCCGCACCGGTACCAGCCTGCCGACCCGCCCGCAACTGGACTTCCAGTACGCCCACGCCCAGGCGCGCGACGCCGTGCACCTGCCCTTCGACCATGCGGCCATCAGCGACGGCCTGCGCCAGCGCGGCCGCGACAGCCTGCTGCTGCACAGCGCCGCCGCCGACCGCCACGTCTACCTGCAACGCCCGGACCTCGGCCGGCGCCTCGACGAGGCCTCGGTGCAACGCCTGCGCGAACACGCCGCCGGCTACGACGGGCAGATCGACCTGGCCATCGTGGTCGCCGACGGCCTCTCCGCGCTGGCCGTGCAGCGTCACACCCTGCCCTTCCTCGAACGCCTGGAGGAACAGGCGCTGGCCGAAGGCTGGTCGCTGTCGCCGGTGGTCCTGGTGGAACAGGGACGGGTGGCGGTGGCCGACGAGATCGGTGAATTGCTGCGGGCGAAGATGAGCGTGATCCTGATCGGCGAGCGTCCCGGCCTCAGCTCGCCGGACAGCCTCGGCCTGTACTTCACCTGGGCCCCGCGGGTCGGCCTCACCGACGCCTATCGCAACTGCATCTCCAACGTCCGCCTGGAAGGCCTCAGCTACGGCATGGCCGCGCACCGCCTGCTCTACCTGATGCGCGAGGCCTGCCGGCGGCAGCTTTCCGGGGTCAACCTGAAGGACGAGGCGGAAGTCCAGGCGCTGGACGGCGAGGCTCCGCGCACCGGCAACTTCCTCCTGGCGAGGGACTGAGCCTCCCGGCCGAAGGATGGGCCGGCGCGCGTCGCCCCTCCTTCGGCCGATTCAAACGTTCGCTTGGATTGCGCTTTCCAGGGAGATTGGGCAGCATCGAAGCGTTGCTGGCATGCAGCCTGCATCGTCCCGGCAGCCCCTTCCCGCAATGCGAGGCCCGTCATGCGAATCGTGCAAGCCACCCTCGAACACCTCGACCTGCTGGCGCCGCTGTTCGTCAAGTACCGCGAATTCTACGGCATGCTCTCCTACCCCGAGTCCTCGCGGAAATTCCTCGAGAAACGCCTGCGCCGCAAGGAATCGGTGATCTACCTGGCGCTGGCCGACGAAGAAGACCGGCTGCTCGGTTTCTGCCAGCTCTATCCGAGCTTCTCCTCGCTGTCGCTCAAGCGCGTCTGGATCCTCAACGACATCTACGTCGCCGAGGAGGCACGCCGGCAACTGGTCGCCGACCACCTGCTGCAACACGCCAAGCAGATGGCCCGGGAAACTCATGCGGTGCGCATGCGTGTCTCCACCAGCGTCGACAACGAGGTAGCGCAGAAAGTCTACGAGTCGATCGGCTTCCGCGAAGACCAGGAGTTCAAGAACTACACCCTGCCGATCAGCGACGAACTAAGCTGAAGACAAAGGCACGGCACCTCCCAACCGATCGCTCAGAGCAGAGGCATCCATGGGTTCGCGCACCTGGCACTGGCCCGGCGTCCTGCTCGGCCTGCTCCTCGCCACGGCCGGCGCGCAGGCCGACACCCTGCGCGTGGCGACCCTCGACTGGGCGCCCTACGTCGGCCCCGACCTGCCGGGCAAGGGCCTCGCCAGCCGCATCCTCGACGAAGCCCTGGCCCTCGACGGGCACCGCGCCGAACTGGTGTTCCTGCCCTGGCAACGTGCCCTGAAGGAAGCCGCCGAGGGGCGCTTCGACGCTCTCATGCCGGCCTACCTGTCGCCCGAGCGGCGCGAACTGTTCCACGCCACCATCCCCCTGCTCGACTCGCAACTGGGCTTCTTCCGCCAGCGCGAGCGCCTGCTGCCGGTCAATCCCGCGCATCTGGAAAGCCTGCGTCCGTACCGCATCGGCGTGGTCCGCGGCTACGTCAACCGGGAGGATTTCGACGCCGACCGCAGCCTGACCAAGGACGCGGTGACCAACGACTGGCAGAACCTCGAGAAGCTCCTGCGCGGGCGTATCGACCTGGCCGTGGTCGATCGCTACACCGGCTACCACCTGCTGGCGCGCAACGTGCCGGCGCTGAAGGATCGCCTGGTGTTCATCGAACCGCCGCTGGAGGTCAAGCCGCTCTATGTACTGGTGCCGAAAAGACACGCCCGCGGCGCCGCCCTTGCCGCCAGCCTCGACCGCAACCTGCGCCTGATGCGTCGCAGCGGCCGGCTGGAACAACTGATCGCCGAAGCACACCTCGAACGCAGCGGGCAGACCCGCACGCTGGCCGTCGATCCGTTAACCGGCCAGGCCGACCAGCAGCGCAGCCCCGGCCAGGAGCAGGACCAGGGCCAGCACGCCCCGTTGCAACCGGCGTGGCGCGAAGACCCGCTGGGGATGCGCTAGCGGCTTCTGCAAGGCCAGCCAGAATTCCGACAACGCTTCGAAGCGCGCCTCCGGACGCGGCGCCAGGGCCCGCGCCAATACCCCATCCCAGCCGACCGGCAGGTCCGCCTGACGCTCGCCCAGGGGCTCGTAGCGGCATCCGCCGTCGCTCTCCGGGCAGGCGATCGACGGCCAGCGACCACAGAGCAGCCAATAGAACAGCGCCGCCAGGGCGAACTGGTCGGCCCGGCCATCGATCGCCTCGCCGCGACGCAACTCCGGCGCCAGCGGCACGCTGTCCGCAGGCAGCGCCTGGCGCGCCACCCCCGGCAGGATCGCCGCCGCCTCGGGGAGGAACAGCAGGCGCCCGCCCTCGTCCAGCAGGATCTGCCGCGGCGCCAGCCACAAGCCCTGTACGCCGCGCCGCTGCAAGGCGCGAACCGCATCGATAAGTTGCTCCAGGAGGACCAGCGCGCATTGCGGTTCCAGCGGCAGGTGCGCTGGCGCCCAATCCAGCAGGCTGCGCATCGGCCAGCGCGGCGGAGCGAACAACTGGAAGGCATGACGACGCAACCGGGGCGACGACAATACTCGCGGCAGGCTCTCCGCACGGCAGCGCCGCAATGCCCATTCGCGCTGCCAGAACGCTTCGTCGGCATCGACCGCCGCGAGCAGCAGCAACGCCTCGCGTCCTTGCTCGTCGCAGGCGCGAAATAGCCGCCCGGGTGGGCCGAACGCGCAAGCTGCCTGCAAGGTCCAGCCATCCACGCAGTCGCCGGGGCACGCCGCGCCCAGCGCTGGCCAGCCGGTATGCCGTGGCGCCGCCGGGGCGCCCTCGAGCGCCCCCGGCAAGACCAGCGCCACCGCCCCCGGCGCATGCAGCAACGGCTGCAGCACGCCCTCCAGACGCCCCGTGGCCAGCCCCGCACAACGCTCTCCGAGGGCGCGCAGGTCGGCCACTTCGAGCAGCGGCTGGGGCGCCAGCAACAAGGGCTCGCCGGCCACCTGGGTCAGGTTGTGCTGGACCAGCGCCAGCTCCGCGCTGCTACCCAGCGGCTGGCCGCTCCCTCCCAGGCGCTGCAGGCTGCCCTGGCGATAACGCAGCAGGCCGACGGCGCCGCACTGGAGAAAGTGCACGCCTCCGGCATGGACCAGCAGCAACCCCGCCGCCAGCTCGAGCACGCCCGGCTCGCCTTCGCGGCGCCGGCGATAGAGCTGCATGTTCAGCGAAGCCAGGACCTGCCGCGCCGCCTGCGCTTCCGGCCAACCCTCGGGGGTACAGGCGTAGTCGGCGAACAGGGCGTCGAGATGGCCTTCGATGGCCTGCACCACGTTGGCGCAACCGCGTCCCCAGAGCAGCGCCAGGAGAAACGCCGGAGCCCGTCCGGGGCGAGGCGCGAGCCATTCGGCGCGAACCCGCGCGGCCTGCCCCGGGAGGTCGCGCCCGGCGCCCAGGGCGAGACTGAGCGGTGGCTGGGCAAAAGGCTGGAGTGTCATCGCACGCCCTTCCCTGCTAGAAATTTCTCCTGTTCTTGCAGACTTTATGCCGACCAATTTCGGAAAAATTACCGAAACATCCTGCAATCAGTGGTTTTGCCGGGATCGCGACAAACAGCCCCCCACCCATCCGGACGCCCCCCTATAATGGCGGCCCTCTGCCGCTCAACGCGTTGTCTCCGCAGGTTGCTCAATGGACTTCAACCCAATCGATCTGATTCTCCACCTGGATACCTACCTGGCCATGCTGGTCAGCAACTATGGCGTCTGGATCTACGCCATCCTGTTCCTGGTGATCTTCTGTGAAACCGGCCTGGTGGTGACTCCGTTCCTCCCCGGCGACTCGCTGCTGTTCATCGCCGGCGCCATCTGCGCCACCGGCGGCATGGACCCATGGCTGCTCGGCGGGCTGCTGATGGTCGCGGCGATCACCGGCGACAGCACCAACTACGTGATCGGCCGGACCCTCGGCAAGCGGCTGTTCAGCAACCCCGACTCGAAGGTATTCCGCCGCGACTACCTCGACCGCACCCATGAGTTCTACGAACGCCACGGCGGCAAGACCGTGACCCTGGCGCGCTTCCTGCCCATCGTGCGGACCTTCGCGCCCTTCGTCGCCGGCATGGCGAAGATGCACTACCCGCGCTTCGTCATGTTCAGCGTGGTCGGCACCGTGGCCTGGGTCGGCGGCCTGGTGACCCTGGGCTACTTCTTCGGCAACGTGCCGTTCATCAAGAAGAACCTGTCGCTGCTGGTGATCGGCATCATCCTGCTGTCGCTGCTGCCGATGATCCTCGGCTTCATTCGCCATCGCCTGCAGGCGAGCGCCGCCAAACAGGCCAAGGCCCAGAGCGACTGAGCATGTGGTCGTTCCGCGCCTGGCGGCGCCGGCGCCTGCTGGCACGCCACCCGGTGGCCGAAGAGTTCTGGCAGCGGGTACGCCGGCACCTGCCGATCCTCGACGGCCTGGACGCCGACGAGGACCGCCGCCTGCGCGAGCGGGCCGTGCTGTTTCTCGCCGACAAGCACCTGACCGCACTCGCCGGCGTCGATCTCGACGACTTCGGCCGCCTGCTGCTGGCGGCGCAGGCGCAACTGCCGCTGTTGCACCTGCCGGAGCTGAACTGGTACCAGGGCTTCCACGAACTGGTGCTGTATCCCGACGATTTCGTCAGCCCGCAGAAACACCGCGACGCCAGCGGCGTAGTCCATGAGTTCGACGACGAACGCAGCGGCGAGACGTCCCTGCAAGGGCCGGTGGTCCTGGCCTGGCCCGGCGTCGTCGGCGGGGGTGGCTGGGATGCCTACAACCTGGTGATCCACGAACTGGCGCACAAGCTGGACATGCTCAACGGCGACGCCAACGGCCTGCCGCCGCTGCACGCCGGCATGCGCATCGGCGACTGGGCGAGCGCCATGCAGGCCGCCTACGACGAGATGAACGCCCTGCTCGACCGCGACCCCGACGCGCAGACCGCCATCGATCCCTATGCGGCGGAAGATCCGGCGGAGTTCTTCGCCGTTACCAGCGAGTATTTCTTCACCGCCCCGGATCTCCTCCACGAGGCCTATCCGGCGGTATACCGGCAGCTCCAGTTGTTCTACCGCCAGGACCCACTGCAACGCCTGCGCCGCCTGCAGGCCGAGCATCCGGACTACCGCGAGGCGGCGGGCGACACGACTAACGGCTGAATGCCGGTACATGGCATCGACAACCGAATATGCCTATAATCGCGGCCTCTTTTTTGGCCAGAAACCTCTGGAGTCACCCATGAGCTACAGCAAGATCCCGGCCGGCAAGGACCTGCCGAACGACATCTACGTCGCTATCGAGATTCCGGCCAACCATGCGCCGATCAAGTACGAGATCGACAAGGACACCGACTGCCTGTTCGTCGACCGTTTCATGGCCACCCCGATGTTCTACCCGGCCAACTACGGCTTCATCCCGAACACCCTGGCCGACGACGGCGACCCGCTGGACGTGCTGGTGGTGACCCCCTATCCGGTCGCTCCCGGTTCGGTGATCCGCGCGCGCCCGGTTGGCGTCCTGCACATGACCGACGAGGCAGGCGGCGACGCCAAGCTGATCGCCGTGCCGCACGACAAGCTGAGCGTCCTGTACAAGGACGTGAAGGAATACACCGACCTGCCGGCCCTGCTGCTGGAGCAGATCAAGCACTTCTTCGAGAACTACAAGGATCTCGAGAAAGGCAAGTGGGTCAAGGTCGAAGGCTGGGGCAACGCCGACGCCGCCCGCGCCGAGATCACCAAGGCCGTGGCCGCGTTCCAGAAGTAAGCGCGCCTCGCCGAAAAGAAGCCCCGCAGCCGCGGGGCTTTTTCATTCTCCCTCGCCGACCGCCAAGGTCGGTCTCGCCACCCCGCTCCGCTCAGTCGACCGTCGCCACGCTCTCCAACCGATATCCGTAGCCGTAGATGGTCAGCAACTGCCAACCGCGCTCGGCGGTCAGGCCAAGCTTGTTGCGCAGGCGATAGATGTGGGTATCCAGCGGCCGCGAGGACAACACTTCCTCGTGGGGCCAGAAGCGCTCGTAGAGATATTCCCGCGACAACGGCCGTCCCAGGTTGGCGAACAGGCAGCGGGCCAGGCGGTATTCGCGTTCGGTCAGGCTGATCGGCGCGCCGGCCCGGGTCACGGTCAGCTCGGCATCGTCGAAGCTGAGGTCGTTGAAAGTCTGCACCTCATGCTGCGCGGGACGCGTTCCCCCGTGGCGACGCAGCACGGCGGCTACCCGCGCCTTCAGTTCGTTGGGTCGGAACGGCTTGCTGACATAGTCGTCGGCGCCGCTGTTCAACGCTTGCACGATGTCCTGTTCGGCGTCACGGCTGGTCAGCATGATCGCCGGCGGCGGCGCATCCAGATGCTCGCGGCTCCAGCGCAGCAATTGCAGGCCGCTGAGGTCCGGCAACTGCCAGTCGAGGATCAGCAGGTCGAAGGTTTCCCGCTTGAGCTGCTTGAGCAGGTCCTCGCCACGGGCGAAACGGTGCACCGTCCAGGCCTGTTCGCCCTGCGCGGGTATCTGCTGCAAGGTCTGCTCGACCCGGTCCAGTTCGGCCGACTCGTCGTCCAGTATCGCGACACGCATAAAAGCTGGTCCTGTTCAATCGGGCTAACGCCCCTTTTTCGCTCCAGGAACGGCGAATTACGTACAAATCTGAAGAATTGTGACGAATCTCTCTGGTCGCGACCAGCCCTTGATAGCCTGATTCCAAATAGCCATTAAGCGGGACGAAGAGCCCGTGAGCCAGCGCCAGCCTGACCTATCAAGGAGTCGTAGCCATGGGTTTCCGGCCAGTTAGCCAACGTTTGCGTGACATCAACCTGCAGGCCCTCGGCAAGTTTTCCTGCCTTGCCCTGGTCCTCGGCCTGGAATCGGTAAGCCATCCGGCCGGCCCGGTCCAGGCCCCGTCGTTCAGCCAGGGCACCGCCAGCCCGTCCTTCGCTACTCCGCTCGGCCTCGACGGCCCGGCCCGCGCCAGGGCCGAGATGTGGAACGTCGGCCTGTCCGGCGCCGTCAGCGTGCGTGACGAGTTGCGCTGGGTGTTTTGAACGCGACGAATCTGAAATAGCGCGGAAGAATCTGAAGAAATATGGCAAATCTCACAGCAGACAAATCGCGCTTGGTAGATTTCCAACCGCTGAGTAGGCCAAGGAGCAAATGGATTGCTCCGACACAGGGATGTGTAAACCCGCTCCGGCGGGCCGTGGAACGAGACCACTCGAACCACAGTCAGGGGTCGGTAACGGACGATCGCCCCAGGCAACCGAGCCAATCCCCCCAGGGCTGGCTTCGACACACGGATGTGTCATCTCCCCTTCCTTGTTCGAATCATCCCCTCCCGCTATCCGGACGCCTCGATCCGCGTCCCATCCTGGATCTGAAAAGGACCTCATCATGAAGCAATACGGAGCAGAGTTCTTCGGCACCTTCTGGCTGGTATTGGGCGGCTGCGGCAGCGCAGTACTCGCTGCCGGCGTACCGGAACTGGGAATCGGCTACCTCGGCGTGGCCCTGGCGTTCGGCCTCAGCGTGCTGACCATGGCCTATGCCATCGGCCCGATCTCCGGCGCCCATCTGAACCCCGCGGTATCGGTAGGCCTGTGGGTCGGCGGGCGCTTCCCGGCCAGCCAACTGCTGCCCTATGTCGTCGCCCAGGTCCTCGGTGGCCTCGCCGCCGGCGGCGTGCTGTACCTGATCGCCAGCGGCAAGGCCGGCTTCGACCTGGCCGCCGGCTTCGCCTCCAACGGCTACGGCGAACACTCGCCGGGCGGCTACTCGTTGCAAGCCGCGCTGGTCAGCGAAGTGGTACTTACCGGCATGTTCCTGCTGATCATCCTCGGCGCCACCTCCAAGCGCGCGCCGCAGGGCTTCGCGCCGATCGCCATCGGCCTGACCCTGACCCTGATCCACCTGATCAGCATCCCGGTCACCAACACCTCGGTGAACCCGGCGCGCAGCACCGCGGTCGCCCTGTACGTCGGCGACTGGGCGGTTTCCCAGCTGTGGCTGTTCTGGGTCGCGCCGATTCTCGGTGCGGTACTCGGCGCCCTGGCCTATCGCCTGATCGGCGACAAGAACGACTGAACCGAAGCGCCTGGCCCAACCGCCAGGCGCTGCGGCCGAGGAAACGACAAGGGAGCCTGCGGGCTCCCGATGTCGTTGCAAGGATTGCGAAACCGGCGCCCGATCAGGCAGATTGCAGCCTGACCGGACCGCCAGCGATACCTGACCCGCCGCCCAGTGAAGCCTATGACAGCCCTCGCCCTTACTTCCCGATCCCTCTTTCCGGCTTGCGCCGCCCTGGCGCTGGGCGGACTGTTGGCGCTGCTCGCCGGCTCCGTCGCGGCCGCGCCGGCCAAGACGAAACGGCCGCCGTTCATCGAGCAGGGCGAAACGTGCCTGCCCCAGCCGCTCCCCGCCAGCGTGCTCTATCTCGCCGGCGACGCCTGGAAGCTCGACGCCAAGGGCAACCAGACGCCCCTGGAAGAAGGCATGGACATCGACGAACTGGAAGGCGTCAAGACCTCTCCGACCGCCTTCGTCAGCCTGCTGCTCGGCGACGGCAGCCGCATCGTCCTGCCCTCCAGTTCGGAAGTCACCCTGCACCTCGACGAGGACACCGGCATTCCGCAGATCGCCCTGCGCGCGGGGCAGGTCGAGTCCTATGTCCTGAAGAGAAAGAGCGATCACGACCGCTTCCAGGTGCTGACCCCGGTCGGCGTACTGGGCGTGCGCGGTACCCACTTCCGCGCCCGCACCGAAGACGGCCAGGCGCTGACCGAAGTGCTCGACGGGCGCGTCGCGGTGAACCGCGAGCTGACCAGCGACGACCTGCCGCTCAACGGCAGGCGCCCGGCTCGCAAGGCGGCGCAGGCCGAGCCGGACGAGGACGTGCTGGTCGACGCCCGCCGCGGCCTGAAGGTCAAGCCGCAGGGCAAGCTGACGCCGGTGGACCTGCTACCCGCCCCGCAATTGCGCGGCCAGGGCGGCGAGCACGGCGAGTCTCCGGTTTGGAAGCTCTATCTTGCCCCGCTGCACGGCGCCAAGCGCTACCGTGCCCAGGTAGCCAGCGATCCGGACTTCCTGCGCATCCAGCAGGAGCGTTTCTCGAGCACCCCGGAAGTCAGTTTCAGCGGACTCAAGGCGGCCTTCTACCACGTCCGCCTCTCGGCCTTCGACAACGACGGACTGGAGGGCGAGACCAGCGTATACGACATTCTCTACTACCCGCGAGGCGGCAGTGCCCGATAGGGCGCCGGGGCCTCGCCGATGAAGGCGCTCGACCGCCAGGACGAGCCCAGCCAGGCGCAGCGGCTGTTCCGCGGCCTGGTGCGCGAATGGCTGCTGGTCAGCCTGCTGCTCCTTCCGCTCACCGCCCTGCTTTCGCTGAGCAGCGGCCTGCCGCTGAACAACCTGCTCTACGACCGCCTGCGCAACCTCGCCCCGCTGGCCGTCGATCCGCGCATCCTCGTCGTCGCCATCGACGACCGTAGCCTGGAAAGCCTCGGTCGCTGGCCCTGGCCGCGCAGCGTCCACGCCGAGCTGCTGGATCGCCTGGCCGCCGCCGGCGCACGCAGCGTACTGCTCGACGTGATCTTCAGCGAACCCTCCTCCAATCCGGACAGCGACCGCCAGTTGGCAAGATCGCTGTGCCGGGCCGGCAACGTCCTCCTGCCACTGCTGCGCGAAAGCGTGCCGCGCTACGGCGAACCGCCACGGGAGATACCGCCGACCGCGCCGCTGGCCGGCTGCGCCGCCGGCATCGGGCATATCAACGTCGAAGCGGACAGCGACGGCACGGTGCGCAGCGTCTACCTGCGCGAAGGACCGCTCGGCCAGCCGCGCCCGCTGCTCGCCTGGCAAGCATTCGCCGATGCCGGCGTCATGCCCATGCCCGGCCTCGACGACATGCGCAACCTGCCCGGCTGGCAGCGTGACCACGCCATCCGCATTCCCTTCATCGGTGCCGACGCGGGCTTCCCCAGCGTGCCCTACGTCAGCGTGTTGCGCGGCGAGGTGCCAGACAGCCTGCTGCGCGACCGCCTGGTCCTGGTCGGCGCCACCGCGCCGGGCCTCGGCGACCGCTATGTCACCCCGCTGTCGGCCAGCCTCGGCACCACGCCGGGGGTGGAGATCCAGGCCAACATTCTCAACGGCCTGTTGCAGCAGCGCACCGCCGTCGACCTGCAACCCTGGCTCGCCGCCCTGCTCTCCGCCGCCAGCGTAGCGCTGCTGCTCGGCCTGATGCTGTTCCGCTCGCGCCACGCCTTGCTCCTCACCCTGGCCTGCGCGGCCCTGGCCCTGGGTCTTTCCTGGGCGCTGCTGCTCAACGGCTGGTGGTGGTCGCCGCTGGCCAGCCTGGTCGGCCTGCTGCTGGCCTACCTGATCTGGAGCTGGCGCCGGCTGAACGCGGTGCTCGCCTACTTCGGCTGGGAACTGGCGCGCCTCGACCGCGAGCCCAAGGTGCTGCCCGAGCGGGCCAGCCCCCCGCGCGCCGGCAACGATCCATTGCAGAACCGCATCGCCGCCCTGGAGCAGGCGGTCAGCCGCACCCGCGACAGCCGGCGGTTCATGGCCGACGGCCTGGAAGGCCTGCCGGTGGCGACCCTGATCTGCGACCCGCAGGGGCAGATCCTGCTGGCCAACCGCAAGGCACGCGACCTGTTCGGCGGCGAGCTGCGCGGCGCCGAACTGCGCCAGCGCCTGGCCGAACTCGGCCATCCGAGCCTCGCCGGTGGCGCCCGCCCAACGCTGGAAACCCTGGAAGCCATCGAGTTCCGCGACCACCGGGAACGCGACCTGCGCCTCGACCTGGCGCGCCTGCTGCCGGTCGAAAGCGAAACCGCCATCGGCTGGCTGGTGAGCCTGATCGACCTGAGCGCCGAACGCGATGCCGAGCGCCAGCGCGCCACCCTCCTGCGCTTCCTCTCCCATGACCTGCGCGCGCCGCACTCGGCGATCCTCGCCCTGCTCGACGTCCGCCCCGCCGAGGACGAAGCCGGCCAGCAGGTCTACCGACAGATAGAGCAGCAGGTCCGTCGCGCCCTGGGCCTGACCGACGCCTTCGTGCAACTGGCCAAGGCCGAATCCGACGCCTACCGCTTCGAAGCGTGCATGTTCACCATGTTGGCGATGGACGCCGCCGACCAGCTCTGGCCCCTCGCGCAACAGAAAGACATCGACCTGCGGCGCGACTGGGACGACGAGCAGGAACCGATGGTCTGGGCCGACCCCGGCCTGCTCACGCGCGCGCTGTTCAACCTGCTGGAGAATGCGGTCAAGTACAGCCCGGCGGGGACCGTCGTCAGCCTGAGCATCCGCCTCGAAGGCGACTGGCTGAGCTGCCGGATCGTCGACCAGGGCAAAGGTATCGCGGCCGCCGAACTACCGCGCCTGTTCAGCCAGTACCAGCGCTTCGCTTCCGCCGAGGGCAGCGCCGGCCTGGGCCTGGGGCTGGCCATGGTCAAGACGGTGATCGACCGGCACGGCGGCAGGATCGGTTGCCAGAGCCAGGTTGGCCAGGGCACCACTTTCGAGATTCGCCTTCCGCTGCTGAAAGGCGAGGAATAACCGCTACTGGCGGAAGTCGGGTCTTCCTCCAACTTGCATTGGTCTCGAAGTTCGGAAGATCCAGGCGGCCGGGCTATTCCGCTTCCCGTCTATCGAAACGGCAACTGCCTTCCCTCGTGAAACTCCGCAGGGGGAATCGACGCGTCCCCAACATAGGCACCAGCGAGCGCGACATGGCCGCGTTCCCACAGCGGAACCAAGGCGCTGCGCCAGCTACAGGGCTGCCCTGGAAGTCTCGATAACTTCCATCTTTTAACGAGAGTTCGTAGGAAGTTTCCCAACAATATAAGTAACTAATCTCAAAAAGAGCCCACTGGAAAAACCAGCCAATAACTCCCGGTAATCTACCGCGCTCATGCGATCCCCTACGCATAACAGCAAACGGCTCAACTTCCAGTGAAACCATGATCGACATAGACAGACTGAGCAAACGCTTTTCCGGCCGGACGGTGGTAAACGACTTGAGCTTCCGCATCGACCGGGGAGAGATCGTCGGTCTCCTCGGCCCCAACGGAGCGGGCAAGTCGACCACCCTGAAGATGCTTTCCGGCTTCCTCGCGCCGAGCGCCGGCAGCGTACGCATCTTCGGCTTCGACATGCAGGACAAGGCGCGCCAGGCACAGAAGCTGATCGGCTACCTGCCGGAGAACGCTCCCAGCTACGGAGAAATGACGGTCGAGGGCTTTCTCGCCTTCGTCGCGTCCATCCGCGACTACAGCGGACGGGAAAAACGTCGGCGCATCGACAGCGCCATGGACTGCATGGAGCTGCGGGATGAGCGCAGGAGCATCATCGAAACCCTGTCCAAGGGCTTCAAGCGCCGCGTCGCGCTGGCCCAGGCGATCCTCCACGATCCCGAGCTGCTCCTGCTCGACGAGCCCACCGACGGCCTCGACCCGAATCAGAAGCACCAGGTCCGGCAACTGGTGAAGAACCTCTCGGAAAGCAAGATCGTGGTGATTTCCACGCACATCCTCGAGGAAGTCTCGTTCATGTGCAGCCGCGCCCTGGTGATCAACGGCGGCCGCCTGCTGGCCGACAACACCCCGGGCGAACTCAGGACCCGCAGCCGCTACCACCATGCCGTCAGCCTCAGCATCGAAGCACCGGTAGACCCGCTGGCCATCGCCATGCTCCCCGGCGTCGCCGGTATCGAAGGACGCCCCGACCGGGCCGGCACCCTGACCATTCTGGCCCGCCCCGGCGCGCAGATCCTTCCCGCGCTCAACCGCCTGATCCACGGCAGCGGCTGGCGGGTATCCGGGGTGCGTACCGAACACGGCCAACTGGAAGAAGTGTTCCGCCAACTGACCCGAGAAACCCCCGCATGACCGCCATCGGCACCATTTTCAGACGCGAGCTGGGCAGCTACTTCGCCACGCCGCTCGCCTATGTGTTCACCCTGGTATTCCTCGTCCTCTCCGGCGTGGCCACCTTCTACCTGGGCGATTTCTTCGAGCGCGGCCAGGCCGACCTGGCGCCGTTCTTTTCCAGCCTGCCCTGGCTCTACCTCCTGCTGATCCCCGCGCTGGCCATGCGCCTGTGGGCCGAGGAGCGCAAGTCCGGCTCCATCGAGATGCTGATGACCCTGCCCGTCTCCCGCGCCACCCTGGTCACCGGCAAGTTCCTCGCGGCCTGGTTCTGCGCCGGGCTGGCGTTGCTGCTGACCTTCCCGATGCCGCTGACGGTGAACTACCTCGGCTCGCCCGACAACGGCGCGATCATCGCCGGCTACCTGGCCGGCTGGCTGCTGTCCGGCGGCTACCTGGCCATCGGATCCTGCATGTCGGCGCTGGCGAAGAACCAGATCATCGCCTTTGCCCTGACCGTTCTCGTCTGCCTGCTATTCGTCGGCGCCGGCACTCCCCACGTACAACAGGCGCTCTCCGGCTGGCTTCCGCAATGGCTGCTGGACGGCATTGCCTCGCTGAGCGTGCTGGTCCGTTTCGAGGCGCTCGGCCGGGGCGTGCTCGACGTCCGCGACCTGGCCTACTTCTGCAGCCTGATCGTCGCCTGGCTGGTCGCCACCACCATCGTCATCGACCTGAAAAAGGCAGCGTAGGAAACATCCATGAAACGAACCCTGTACTCGGGCGTCGGCCTGCTGCTGGTCGGCCTGCTGTTCCTCGCTTTCAACCTGCTGTCCAGCCTGCTGCTGCGCGACCAGCAGTTCGACCTCACCCAGCAGAAGCTCTACACCTTCAGCGCCGGCACCCAGGAAGTCCTCGACAGTCTCGACGAACCGCTCAACCTCTACCTGTTCTTTTCGAAAAGCCGCGCCAGTGACCTGCCCGCCCTGCGCAACTACGCCCGCCGCGTCGAGGAAGTGCTGGACCTCTATGCACGGCGGAGCCATGGCAATGTCCGATTGTTCGTGATCGATCCCCTGCCATTCTCCGACGACGAGGACCGTGCCGCGCGCTTCGGCCTGCAGGCGCCGCCCATCGGCCCGAATGGCGAAGCCATCTACTTTGGCCTGGCGGCCACCAACCCGACCGACGGCCTCCAGGTGATCCCGTTCTTCTCGCCGGAAGAAGAGCCGCTTCTGGAATACGATCTCAGCCGCCTGGTCCAGGCACTCGCACAGCGGGAACGCACGGTAGTCGGCCTGATGAGCTCGCTGCCGATGACCGGGCAGGCGCCCACCGACGGGCAGCCGGGCAGCAGGCCCTGGGCGATGATGGACAAGCTCTACCAACAGTTCGACATCCGCACCCTGGGGCTCGCTTCGACGGAAATCCCCGCCGAAGTCTCGGTGTTGATGCTGGTGCACCCCAGGCAATTGTCCGAACAGACCCAATACGCCATCGACCAGTTCGTCCTGCGCGGCGGCAAGCTGCTGGCCTTCGTCGACCCTCTGAGTCTCGCCGATGCAGACGGCGGGAAAAGCTCCGACCTGGCCCCGTTGCTGCGCTCCTGGGGCGTCCAGTTGCGGCCGGATACCCTGCTGGCGGATGCCTCGTTCGCCATGATCAAGCCCAACGCCGAACGTCGTCCGGAGCGCAATCCGACCTGGCTACACCTCCCCGGCGACACGTTCCCCCACGACAACGTGCTGACCACCGGCCTGGAAAGCCTCAACCTCGCCAGCGTCGGCCTGCTCGAACCTCTCGGCGGAGCCTCGACGCGCTTCATTCCGTTGCTGCACAGCTCGGCGCACAGCATGCCGCTGTCGCTGGAACGCTTCCGCCAATCCTCGACGGAGCAGCTCAACGCCACCCTGGTCCCGACCGGGGAACGCTACGTGCTGGCCGCCAAGGTCGAGGGGCCGGCGACGAGTGCCTTCCCTGCGGACCGCGGGAAGCAAGGTGAAGGCCTGAGCGACAGCGCGAACATCCATGTGCTGTTGGTCGCCGATACGGACCTGCTGAGCAATCCGCTCTGGCTCCAGGAACAGCCCGGCCACAACGAGCCGCAGGTATGGGCGGACAACGACCTGTTCGTCGGCAATGCCCTCGACTACCTCTCCGGTTCGGACGCGCTGATCGACCTACGCTCGCGAGGCCATACGAAGCGCCCGTTCACCCGCGTGGAAGCGCTCCGCCGCGAGGCCGGGCTGCGCGCCCAGGAACAGCTCAACGCGCTGCAGCAAAGCCTCAACGACACCGACAGGAACCTGCGCACCTTGCAGCAATCGATGGACGCCGGCGACCAGGAGGTGACTCCGGAAATGGAAGCGACGCTGCGCCGCTTCATCGATGACAAATTGCGCATCCGCCAGCAACTACGTCAATTGCAGTTCCAGCTGAATGCCGATGTCGAGCGCCTGGGGGAACAGGTGAAACTGGCCAATACGGTCCTGCTGCCGGCACTGCTCACCCTGTTCCTCCTGCTACATTGGAGCTGGCGCAGCATACGCCGGAGGAGGGGCTGACATGCGCCTGCGTAACGTAGCGGGACTCGCTCTCGCCCTGGCGCTGTTCGCCGGAATCTTGGGCTGGCTCCACGAACGGCAGCAACCGCCCGCGCAACCGCCTGCGAGCCGCGCCTGGCTGCCAGGGCTGAAACCGCACCAGGTGACCGCGCTGTGCATCGCCACCCCCGGCCAACCGACGATCCGCGCCAGGCGCGATGGCAAGGACTGGATGCTCGCCAGCAAGGACGGCTATCCCGCCTCGGGGGAAACCATCCGGCAGCTGTTGCGCAGCCTGGCCGACGCGCGCCTGCTGGAGGAAAAGAGCGCCTCGCCGGAAAACCGCGAACGCATGGGACTCTCCGACCAGGGCAAGGGCCAGGCCAGCCGGATCACCCTGGAGCGCGGCGACGCGCCGCCGCTGGTCCTGTTGCTGGGCAAGCGCACCTCGCAGGGCGGGCAGTTGGTCAGGCAGGCCGACGATGAGGGGGCCTGGCTGATCGACCGAACGGTCGGCCTGCCGGTCAACGACCTGGCCCTGCTCGACCCTCGGTTGACCGACCTGCCATTCGAACAGTTGCGCGAACTGACCCTGTCCTATGGCAACGGCGTACGGCTGAACATTTCCCGAGCCAGTGAAAAGGACGATGGCATCCGCCTGCGACAGTTCCCATCCAGGCCACAGTTGATGGGCGAGGCGGAAGCCGAGCAGGCCGCACGCCTGTTCGCTGCGCTCAGGCTGCTGGAGGTCGCGCCGGCCAAGGCCTCGCGGCAAAAACCGCTGCTGACCTTCACGCTCAAGAGTTTCGCCGGCGGCACGCTGCAGGGCCAGCTTCTGGAACTGGAGCGCCAGTACTGGTTGCAACTGACCGACAGCAAGGGCTTCGCCGACGGGCAGGTCTCAGCCGTCAAGGGTTGGCGCTACCGCGTGGAGGGTCTGAGTCCGGATACCGCTCCCGCGCCCCAGCCACCCAAGGCATCGCCGGTGAAGCAAAGCAAGCCGGCCAAGCCCTCGTCGCCCAAGTGCTGAGCGCTCTCGCCAGGCGCCGCTCGCAGCCGGCGAAATAGAGCCCCGCGGGATGCTGGGCAGGACTGGCCGAGTTTGCTAGAGTAGCGCTTCCTTCACGAGCCCTCGGCTCGTCGATGCAGAATTCCTAAGGCAGGCGCGGCTTATCAGAAGTAAGCCAACCCCACCCCAGAAAAGCCGGCCACAAGCCGGCTTTTTTAATGCCTCCGCACAACCCCAGCCAATCACCGTTCTCTAGGCCTCCAGAAGCTTGCGGAACAGCCCGGCAAGTGTCGCCTGGCGCTCGAAGCCGATACCAGGCGATTGTGGCAATCCCGCCAATCCCGAGGAAAACGGCAGGGCACCGGCGAAATCGTCGAATGGCCGGAAAGCCGACGGCGTAGCCTCGGCCCAACCCAGGCGCAGGGCCGCCACCAAGTGCAGGCTGAACAGGTAGCCGGCGTGCGGGCGGAAGGCCGCGCGCGGCCAACCCCGGGCGCACAGGTGGTCGAGTATCGCCAGGTAGCCCGGCAGGCCATAGCAATGCACGGGGTCGAACACCAGCACGTCGCGCTCCCGCCGCACGCCGCCATAGAGATCCAGCAAGCGAGCCTCGGCCAGGGAGAACAAGGCCTCGCCGGCACCGATGGGCCCCGGATAGATATCCGCCACTTCGGCCTGGGTAGGGAAATCGTGGGGGTCGCAGATGTCCTCGAACCACCACAACCCCAGCGGCGCCAGGGCTTTCGCTGCGTCGACCGCGCCCTCCGCGTCGTAGCGGTTCATCGCGTCGACCGCCAGCCGCGAAGCGTCGCCGAGAACCCGCAGCGCCCTGTCGATACGGCGCCGGTCCTGGTCCAGCCCGGCCGCGCCGATCTTGATCTTGGCGTGGGTGTAGCCGAGATCGACGAAGCGCCGCAGTTCCTCTTCCAGGCGTCCCAGGTCGTCGTGCGGATAGGGGTAGCCGCCGCCGGCGTAGACCGGTACGCGCTGCGGATAGTCTTCCGCCAGCCCCAGGCGTCGCGCCAGGAAGCGATGCAGCGGCAGGCCGGCGGCCTTGGCCGCGGCATCCCACAGCGCCATGTCCAGGGCGCCCACCGCGACGCAGCGTTCGCCGTGGCCGCCGGGCTTCTCGTCGCGCATCATCAGGTCCCAGGCTCGCAACGGATCGATGCCACTGCCGTCGTCGCTCGCCAGGCTGTCCGCCGGAGCCCCCAGCAGGCGCGGGGCGAAACGCTCGCGGATCAGCCCGCCCTGGGCGTAGCGCCCTACCGAGGCGTGGCCGTAGCCGACCACACGCCGACCGTCGCGCACGGTATCGGTGAGCACCGCCACCAGGCTGGTGCTCAAACCACCGGTGGCAGCCGCCACGCCGGCGTAACGGGAAAGGGGAATACTGCGTTCCCGGACCTCCTGGATGCGCATCGCCTGTCGGCTCCTCCTCGCTGGACCTCTCTCCACCTTAGCCAATGCCGCCGCCATGGTCGTCCCGATCGGTCGTAGCGACCTTCCGCCGATTTGCCCGGCCCCCGCCCCTCTGCTAGTGTCGCGGGGTTTTGTACACCTCGCCGAGACTCCCCCGATGGCCCGCAAGAAAACCCTCGATTTCGAACAGTCCCTCACCGAGCTGCAAACCCTGGTGGAACGCCTGGAAAGCGGCGAGCTGTCGCTGGAAGAGTCGCTGGGCGCCTTCGAGCAGGGCATCCGCCTGACCCGCGAATGCCAGACGTCGCTGAGCCAGGCCGAACAGAAGGTACAGATCCTCCTCGAACGCGACGGCGAGCTCAGCGAAGCGCCGTTCGATGCGGAAGGCGACGAGGCATGATCGCGGCCTACCAGGCGCGCTGCCAGGCGCGCGTCGATGCCGCCCTGGACGCCCTGTTCGTCGCTCCCCGCGAAGAACTGCAACGCCTCTACGAGGCCATGCGCTACAGCGTGATGAACGGTGGCAAGCGGGTTCGCCCGCTGCTCGCCTACGCCGCCTGCGAGGCCCTCGGCGGAGCGCCGCAGCGCGCCGACGCCGCGGCCTGCGCGGTGGAGCTGATCCATGCCTACTCGCTGGTCCACGACGACCTGCCGGCGATGGACGACGACGACCTGCGCCGTGGCCAGCCGACCACCCACCGGGCCTTCGACGAAGCCACCGCGATCCTCGCCGCCGACGGCTTGCAGGCGCTGGCCTTCGAAGTGCTCGCCGACACCCGGCGCAATCCGCAGGAACATGCCGTCTGTCTGGAAATGCTCACCCGCCTGGCGCGCGCCGCAGGCTCCGCCGGCATGGTCGGCGGCCAGGCGATCGACCTCGGCTCGGTCGGCGTGGCCCTCGACCAGGCGGCCCTGGAAGTCATGCACCGGCACAAGACCGGCGCGCTGATCGAAGCCAGCGTGCGCCTCGGCGCCCTCGCCAGCGGTCGCGCCGAGCCCGCCTCGCTGGCCGCCCTGGAGCGCTACGCCGAAGCGATCGGCCTGGCCTTCCAGGTGCAGGACGACATCCTCGACGTGGAAAGCGACACCGCCACCCTCGGCAAGACCCAGGGCAAGGACCAGGCGCACAACAAGCCGACCTATCCCGCCCTGCTCGGCCTGGAGGCCGCCAAAGGCTATGCCCTGGAGCTGCGCGACCTGGCCCTGGCCGCCCTCGACGGTTTTCCGCCGAGCGCCGACCCGCTGCGCCAACTGGCCCGCTACATCGTCGAGCGACGCAACTGACCGACGGGTCGTCGGAAGTCCCCGGCAAAGGTAGGGGCTCCCTTGCTTGGGCGCGGCCGGTGCATCAGGTAAACTGCTGGCCTCTCCGGATTGCATAACGACAGCCTGATGCCCAAGACGCTCCATGAGATTCCCCGCGAGCGCCCCGCCACGCCCCTGCTCGACCGCGCCTCTTCGCCGGCCGAACTGCGCCGGCTGGGCGAGGCGGACCTGGAAACCCTGGCCGACGAGCTGCGCCAGTACCTGCTGTATACCGTCGGCCAGACCGGCGGTCATTTCGGCGCCGGCCTCGGCGTGGTCGAGCTGACCATTGCCCTGCACTACGTCTTCGACACTCCGGACGACCGCCTGGTCTGGGACGTCGGCCACCAGGCCTATCCGCACAAGATCCTCACCGAGCGCCGCGAGCTGATGGGCACCCTGCGCCAGAAGAACGGCCTGGCGGCCTTCCCGCGCCGCGCAGAGAGCGAGTACGACACCTTCGGCGTCGGCCACTCCAGCACCTCCATCAGCGCCGCCCTGGGCATGGCCATCGCCGCCCGCCTGCAAGGCAAGGAGCGTAAGTCGGTGGCCGTGATCGGCGACGGTGCGCTGACCGCCGGCATGGCCTTCGAGGCACTCAACCACGCCTCGGAAGTCGACGCCGACATGCTGGTGATCCTCAACGACAACGACATGTCGATCTCGCACAACGTCGGCGGGCTCTCCAACTACCTGGCGAAGATCCTCTCCAGCCGCACCTATAGCAGCATGCGCGAGGGCAGCAAGAAGGTGCTCTCGCGCCTGCCCGGGGCCTGGGAGATCGCCCGGCGCACCGAGGAATACGCCAAGGGCATGCTGGTCCCCGGCACCCTGTTCGAGGAGCTAGGCTGGAATTACATCGGCCCGATCGACGGCCACGACCTGCCGACCCTGGTGGCTACCCTGCGCAACATGCGCGACATGAAGGGCCCGCAGTTCCTCCATGTGGTGACCAAGAAAGGCAAGGGCTTCGCCCCGGCCGAACTGGATCCGATCGGCTACCACGCGATCACCAAGCTGGAAGCTCCCGGCAGTGCGCCGAAGAAGACCGGCGGACCCAAGTATTCCAGCGTCTTCGGCCAGTGGCTGTGCGACATGGCCGCCCAGGACGCGCGCCTGCTCGGCATCACCCCGGCGATGAAGGAAGGTTCCGACCTGGTGGCCTTCAGCGAACGCTACCCGGAACGCTACTTCGACGTCGCCATCGCCGAACAGCATGCCGTGACCCTGGCCGCCGGCATGGCCTGCGAGGGCATGAAGCCGGTGGTAGCGATCTACTCGACCTTCCTCCAGCGCGCCTACGACCAGTTGATCCATGACGTCGCCGTGCAGCACCTCGACGTGCTGTTCGCCATCGACCGCGCCGGCCTGGTCGGCGAGGACGGCCCGACCCACGCCGGTAGCTTCGACATCTCCTACCTGCGCTGCATCCCCGGCATGCTGGTGATGACCCCCAGCGACGAGGACGAGCTGCGCAAGCTGCTCACCACCGGCTACCTGTTCGATGGCCCGGCCGCGGTGCGCTATCCGCGCGGCAGCGGCCCCAACCATCCGATCGATCCGGACCTGCAACCGGTGGAGATCGGCAAGGGCGTGGTCCGTCGGCGCGGCGGCAGGGTCGCACTGCTGGTCTTCGGCGTGCAGTTGGCGGAGGCGATGAAGGTCGCCGAAAGCCTCGACGCCACGGTCGTCGACATGCGTTTCGTCAAACCCCTCGACGAAGCCCTGGTACGCGAATTGGCGGGCAGCCACGAACTGCTGGTGACCATCGAGGAAAACGCCGTGATGGGCGGCGCCGGCTCGGCGGTCGGCGAGTTCCTCGCCAGCGAGGGCCTCGAAGTCCCGCTGCTGCAACTGGGCCTGCCCGACTACTACGTCGAACACGCCAAGCCCAGCGAGATGCTCGCCGAATGCGGCCTGGATGCCGCGGGCATCGAAAAGGCAGTACGCCAGCGTCTCGACCGGCAGTAGCGCCAAACCCAGCGACAACGGCGGATAACCGCGTTGCGGTTATTCGCCCTACCCCCCAATTGCCGTAGGGCGAATAACGCCACCGGCGTTATCCGCCGATACACCACCATACCGACATACCCCGCCGACTGGCAGCGATAACCGCGTTGCGGTTATTCGCCCTACCCCCCAATTGCCGTAGGGCGAACAACGCCGCCGGCGTTATCCGCCGATACAGCGCGCGATACCGGCAAGCATTCAGCGCGCCCCGGCGAGCGAGCGGCAGAGTTTCTCGGTCGCCGCCAGCATGGCGAAGCTCGGCCGCTCGAGGTTCTTGTCTTCGATCCGGTACAGCTGTCCGCGCCGCGTCGCCGCCAGCGCCGGCCATTGCCGCCAGAGTTCGAGCTGGGCGTGACTGCCGGCGACGATGACCGCCGGATCGCGCGCCAGAACCGCCTCGACGCTGACCTGCGGCGCCGGCTGCGGCAGGTCGCCGAATAGGTTCTCGGCGCCGCAGACGCGCAGCGCATCGCTGATCACCTGGCGTCCGCCAATGGTGTACAGCGGCCGGTCCCAGACCTGGTAGAACACTTTCAGCGGCTTGTCCCGCCGGTAGCGCTCGGCCAGGCGCCGCATGCCTTCGCGGAACCTGGCCGACAACCGCTGGCCGGCCTCGGCCTCGCCCAATGCCTCGCCCAGCGCAGCCAGTTGCAGGGCCAGTTCGTCGAGGCTGTGCGGTTCGGCGATGAAGAGGGCGATGCCGAAGTCCCGCAGGCGCTGCAACTGCGCCTCGGGCACGCTGCCGGGCCAGACCAGGATCAGGTCGGGCTGCAGTTCCAGCAGGCGTTCGAGATTGACCTGGCCGTAGCGGCCGACGGAAGGCAGGTCGCCAATCGCCGCCGGACGCTCGCCGCCATCCAGCACGCCGACCAGGCGGCGCGCTGCGCCGAGTTCGAGGACGCTGTCGGTCAGCGAAGGCGCCAGGCTGACCACCCGCTGCGCCGCCCCGGCGGAAAGGCTGAGGAGCAGGCAGGCGAGCAGCCAGAACGAGCGCATCAACCGAGTTGACGCGGAATACGGTAGAGCCAGAACAGCACCAGGCTGGTGACCCCGAGCAGGATCAGCGCAACGCCGTTGAGCCCGGCGAACACACCCGGCACGCCGATCCAGGCCGGCAGGCTGGCGCCGAACAGGGCCTTGCGGCGCACCTGCGCCAGACGGGCCCAGGCGGCGGCTTCCTCCGCCGTATCCAGCGCTTTCTGGGTGGCGATGAGACCACGCTTGTAGGCACCGAACAGCGGCAGGTTGACGAACATCGACAGCAGCGCGGCGATGAACAGCGGCATCGCCAGGCCATGGGGAAGGGGTTGCAGTTCGCCGAGGAAGAACTCGACCAGGATCAGCGGCAACAGCGCCAACGCCAGTTGCAACCACCAGGCACGTCCCAGCGCGCCGCGGGCTTGCTGGCGACTCACGTGGTTTCCGCCTCGCCCTGGTGCAGGCTGCCGAGCATGTGCCCGAGCTTGCCGGCCTTGGTCGCCAGGTAGCGCCTGTTGTGCTTGTTCAGGCCCTTTTGCAGCGGCACGCGCTCCGCCACGGTGATGGCGTAGCTTTCCAGCGCCTTGACCTTGCGCGGATTGTTGGTCATCAGGCGCAGGGAGGAGACGCCCAGGTGCGCGAGCATCGGCTGGCACATGGCGTAGTCGCGCTGGTCGGCGCCAAAACCCAGTTGCAGGTTCGCCTCGACGGTGTCGGCACCGCCATCCTGCAATTCATAGGCACGGATCTTGTTCAGCAGGCCGATGCCGCGACCTTCCTGGCGCAGGTAGAGGAGCACGCCGCGGCCCTCCTCGGCGATGGCGGCAAGCGCGCCTTCCAGCTGGAAACCGCAATCGCAGCGCAGGCTGAACAGCGCGTCGCCGGTCAGGCATTCGGAATGCAGGCGACCAAGCACCGGCGCGCCATCGGCGATGTCGCCCATGCTCAGGGCTACATGTTCCTTGCCGCTCTCCTCGTCGAGGAAACCATGCATGGTGAATTCGCCGAAGGGAGTCGGCAGTTTGGAGGCGGCGACGAACACGACGGACACCGGGGAACTCCTAGGGAAACGGAAGTCCGCCATTGTACCAGCAGCGTCCGGCGCCCGGTCAGCTCGAAATGCCGCAAATACCTATCGAGATGGACGATGAATAGAACCCCGGGTTATGAGCGAGCGACATTCAATGCTTGGCCTCGATAAGCAGCATTCCCTGTTCCTCGCGCCAACGCACCCGGTTGAGGAAACTCATGCCGAGCAGGGCTTCGGTCGGATAGCCACCCTCGATCACCGCCGCCTCGACACCCAGCAACTCGATACCGCCGATCTTCACCCGGTCCAGGGTCACCCGCCAGCCGCGCGAGGTTCCGCTGGCAGTGGAGGCGACCATCGGCTTGCCGTCCACCCGGTAATCGATACCCAGGCGGCGCGCCTCGTTCTCGTTCATGGCGATGCTGGTGGCGCCGGTATCCACCAGGAACTGCATGTTCTGCCCGTTCACCGAGCCAGCCACCCAATAGTGCCCGCCCGTACCGCGGGCGATGCTGAAGCTTTGCCGCTGCGGCGCCGAATAGCCTGCCTCGTTGTATTCGCGGCTCAGTTCGTAGGTGCGCTCGACGCCGTCGATCCGCAGCACCGCCTTGCGGCTGTCGGCGCTGACCACCTGGACGCCCTGCGGGCCGGTCTGGCCGACCCTGACCAGCTTGCGCTGGCCATCGACGTTGAGTACCGCCGCGCCGGGGAACAGGCCGACCACGAACACCTGGGGCGCGGCCAGCGAGGACAACGCGAGAACGCTGGAAAACAGGGCGACGCACAGCCGCAGCATGATCACTCCTTGGGTGGCAGGATTGCCTTCAACGGCGCATAGGGCCAGTTCCAGCGGGCGAAGATCCGCTCCAGCTCGCCGCTGGCATGCAACTGCCGCATGCGCCGGTCGAACAGCGCCAGCAGCTCACGGCCCCTGGGGGAATCGGAGAAGCCAAGATACAGCGGCAACCGAGTGACGTCGGTGATGCGGTACTCAGCCGCCAGCGCTCCGGCCCCTGCGAGCATTTCCTCGAGTTCCGGACGCGAATCGATGAAATAGTCGACCCGGTGGTTGAGCAGCATCGGCAGCGCCGAGGTGCGGCGCTGCAACTCGCTGTGCGGGGTCAGGGTAGGGAAATAGCGGGCGAAGGCGTAGCCACGCATCCATGACAGGCGGAACCGGCTCAGGCCCTCCAGTGGCGGCGGCGGATTGTCTTTCAGGGAAAGCACGGCGATCGGATCGACGTCATAGGGCCAGCGAGGATAAAGCGCTTCGTCGATTTCCCCGCGGTAGGCGCCGACCCAGGCGTCGGCCTCGCCGCGCAGGACCAGGCCGACCGCCCGGGTATAGGGCTCGTTGGCGATCCGCAGGCGTACCCCGGCCGGCTCGTAGACGGCCCGCAACAGGTCCCAGGCCACCCCGCGACCGTCCTCCTGGGTGTAGCGCGTCCAGGTTTCGCTGACCACGCGGATCTCGCCCACGGAGGGGGCGGCGGAAGCGACGCCGGGCAGCAGCCACAGGCAGCAGAACAGGACGAGCAGACGCATGGGAGGCCTCAGACCAGCCAGTGTACCCATCCCCAGACTAGACCCTGCATGACCAGCCAGGCGAATACCCCGGCCAGGACGTCGTCGAGCATGATCCCGACGCCGCCGTGCACGTTGCGGTCCACCCAACTGATCGGCCAGGGCTTGAGAATATCCACGATGCGGAACACGACGAAGCCGATCAGCAGCCACCACCAGCCCTCCGGCACCAGCCAGAGGGTTATCCACATGCCGACCATCTCGTCCCAGACGATGCCTTCGTGGTCGTGCACGCGCAGGTCGTCGGCGACCTTGCCGCACAGCCAGAAGCCGAACAGCATGGTCACTCCCAGCATCAGCCAGTAGCCCCAGTCCGGCAGCATCTGCCACAGCGGGATGAACGGGATGGCCACCAGCGACCCCCAGGTGCCCGGCGCCTTGGGCAGGGTGCCGGAGCCGAAGCCGAAGGCGAGGAAATGCCAGGGATTGCGCCAGACCGACGGCGGCACCGGCTGCGCCGGCGCCTGATCAGGATGCTCAGTCACGTTGGGTTCCGAAATGTTGGTAACCGGCCGCGGCCGGTATGAGTTCCTTTCCGTCGGCGTCGAGCAGGTGCACCCCCTGTCCCGCCTCGACCCGGCCGATGACGGCCATGGCCGGCCACGCGGCGCGAATCTCGCCAAGGTACTCAGGCGGCAGGGTGAAAACCAGCACGTAGTCGTCGCCGGCGGCCAGTTGCTGGCGCAAGGCTTCCTCGCCGGCGAGCAGGCCGCTCAACGCGGCGCTTGCCTGCAAGCGCTGGCATTCGACCAACAGGGCAACGCCGGAAGCGCGGGCGATATGCCCGCAGTCGGCGAGCAGCCCGTCGGAGATGTCCAGGGCGGCGCTGGCCTTGCCGCGCAGGGCGAGGCCCAGACCGAATTGCGGGGCCGGCGTCCAGTAGCGCGCCAGCAGCGGTTCGGCCACCTCGGCGGGCGCCGATCTTCGCTCCAGCACCAGTTCCAGCGCCGCTCCAGCCTCGCCGAGCGGGCCCCCGACGCAGAGCAGGTCGCCCGGGCGCGCACCGGCGCGGGTCAGCGCCTGGCCGGCCGGCACCCTGCCGAATACGGTCAGGGTCATGCTCAGCGGGCCGCGCGTGGTGTCGCCGCCGACCAGGGCCAGGCCGCACTGCCGGGCCATGGCGTCGAGGCCGCGGGCGAAGCCCTGCAACCACTCGGCGTCGGCCTGCGGCAAGGTCAGGGCCAGGGTGAAGGCCAGGGGCGCGGCGCCCATCGCCGCCAGGTCGCTGGCGGAGACCGCCAGGGCGCGCTGGGCAAGAAGGAAAGGGTCGCAACCGGCGGGAAAATGCACGCCTTCCACCAGGGTATCGGTGGAGACCGCCAGTTGTTCGCCGGCTGGCGGCGCCAGCAGGGCGCAGTCGTCGCCGATGCCGAGGGCCACCTCCGCCGCCGGCGCCGCGCAGGCGGCCGCGGCGAAGAAGCGGCGGATCAGCTCGAACTCACCCATGACGCCGCCGGCGCGGGATCAGCGCTTGCCGCCGCGCAGCTCGGCGGCGCGCAGGCGCGGCGCCAGCTTGTCGAGCACGCCGTTGACGAACTTGTGGCCGTCGGTGGCGCCGAAGGTCTTGGCCAGCTCGATGCCCTCGTTGATCACTACCTTGTAGGGCACGTCGATGCGGTTGCGCAGCTCGTAGGTGGACAGCCGCAGGATGGCCAGCTCGACCGGGTCGATCTCGGCCAGCGGGCGGTCCAGGCAGGGCTCGAAGGTGGAGTCCAGCTCGCTCTTCTGTCGCGGCACGCCGTGCAGGATCTCGTGGAAGTAGGCGCCGTCGACCTCGGAGAAGTCGTTGTCGGTGCGGAACTGCGCCTCGATCTCGTGCAGGGGCTGGCCGGCGATCTGCCAGGAGTACAGGGCCTGGACGGCCAGGCTGCGGGCCTTGCGGCGAGCGGCGGTCTTGCCTTTCGGCGGCTTGGCTGCCGGGTTGCCGCTGTCTTGATTGCTCACTTGGCCTCCAACTGCGCCAGCAGGCTGACCATTTCCAGGGCCGACAGCGCGGCTTCGGCGCCCTTGTTGCCGGCCTTGGTGCCGGAGCGCTCGATGGCCTGCTCGATGGAGTCGACGGTGAGGACGCCGAAGGCGACCGGGATGCCGAACTGCAGGGACACCTGGGCCAGGCCCTTGGTGCACTCGCCAGCCACGTATTCGAAGTGCGGGGTGCCGCCACGGATCACCGCGCCGAGGGCGATGATGGCGTCGAAGCCGCCTTGCTGGGCGACCTTCTGGGTCACCAGCGGGATCTCGAAGGCACCCGGGGCGCGGATGATGGTGATCTCGCTTTCAGCCACGCCGTGGCGGACCAGGGCGTCGACGGCGCCGCTGACCAGGCTTTCCACGACGAAGCTGTTGAAGCGGCCGACCACCAGGGCGTAGCGGCCTTTGGGGGCAATGAAGGTACCTTCGATGGTCTTCAGGGTCATGAGCAGGTCTCATCTGTTAAAGAGCCGGGACGCCGTTGCGCCCCGAGCGAAAAGGGTCGAAAGGTCCGTCCAGCATAGCGCCCACCGCGATCTTGCACGCGGCGGGCGGGACAGGCCTTATTCGGCGGGCAGGTATTCTACAACTTCCAGGTCGAAACCGGATATCGCATTGAAGCGCATCGGCGCACTCAGCAGGCGCATCTTGCGCACGCCGAGGTCGCGCAGGATCTGCGAACCGGCACCGACGGTGCTGTAGGTGGTGGTGGCCTTGGGCGCCGGAGCCGGCGCCGAAGCGATCTCGCGGACATGGGCGAGCAGGTCGTCGCCGCCGATCTGGTGACCGAGCAGCAGCACCACGCCGCTGCCCGCCTCGGCGACCCTGGTCATCGCCGCGCGCAGGCTCCAGCGGCCCGGCTGGTTGACCTGCAGCAGGTCGCGCAGCGGGTCCATGTTATGCACGCGGACCAGGGTCGGCTCTTCCGCGCAGACCTTGCCGAGGGTCAGCGCCAGGTGCACGTCGCCCTCCACCGAGTCGCGGTAGGTGATCAGGTTGAAGTGGCCCAGTTCGCTGTCGAGCGGCTGCTCGGCGATGCGCTCGACGGTGCGCTCGTGGATCAGCCGGTAGTGGATCAGGTCGGCGATGGTGCCGATCTTGATCCCGTGCTCGGCGGCGAACGCCTCCAGTTCGGGCCGGCGAGCCATGCTGCCGTCGTCGTTCATCACCTCGCAGATCACCCCGGACGGCTCGAACCCGGCCATCCGCGCCAGGTCGCAGGCCGCCTCGGTGTGCCCGGCGCGAGCCAGGGTACCGCCCGGCTGGGCCATCAGCGGGAAGATGTGGCCGGGGCTGACGATGTCGGCGGCCACGGCGTTCTTCGCCGCCGCAGCCTGCACGGTGCGGGCGCGGTCCGCGGCGGAGATGCCGGTGGTGACGCCCTCGGCGGCCTCGATGGAGACAGTGAACTTGGTGCCGAAGCCGGAGCCGTTGCGCTGCACCATCAGCGGCAGGCCGAGGCGCTCGCAACGCTCGCGGGTCATCGGCATGCAGACCAGGCCGCGGGCATGCTTGACCATGAAGTTGATGTCTTCGGTGCGGACGCATTCGGCGGCCATGATCAGGTCGCCTTCGTTCTCGCGGTCCTCGTCATCCATCAGGATGACCATCTTGCCTTGGCGGATGTCTTCGATCAGTTCGTCGATCGTGTTGAGTGCCATGGGCACCCCCTTATGCAATTCGTGGGTTACTTGAGAAAACCGTTCTCGGCGAGAAACGCTTCGCTGATGCCGGAGGCGCTGGGCTCGGCGGCCTTGTCGCCAAGCAGCAGGCGCTCCAGGTAACGGGCCAGCAGGTCGACCTCGAGGTTGACCCGGCGTCCGGGCTGGTACTCGGCCATGATGGTTTCGCTGAGCGTATGCGGGACGATGGTCAGCTCGAACTCCGCGCCGTTCACCGCGTTCACCGTGAGGCTGGTGCCGTCGACGGTGATCGAGCCCTTGTGCGCGATGTACCTGGCCAGTTCGCGCGGGGCCCGCACGGTGAACTGGATGGCGCGGGCGTTCTCCTCGCGCTTGAGCACCTCGCCGACGCCGTCGACGTGGCCGCTCACCAGGTGTCCGCCGAGGCGGGTGGTCGGCGTCAGGGCCTTTTCCAGGTTCACCCGGCTGCCCACCTTCAGGTGCTGGAAGGCGGTGCGCGCCAGGCTCTCGCGGCTGACGTCGGCCCAGAAGCCATCGCCGGGCAGTTCCACCGCGGTCAGGCAGACGCCGTTGACCGCGATGCTGTCGCCGAGCTTGACGTCGCCCAGGTCGAGCTTGCCGGTGGCGATGTAGACCCGCAGGTCGCCGCCCTTGGGCGTCATTGCGCGGACGCTGCCGATCGACTCGATTATGCCGGTGAACATGCGACCTCCCGTTTTTCCGCCGCACAGGCGCGCAGCATGGCCGGCGCGACGCCGAGCGGCCTGCGTGCCATAGCGCGGGTATTCCAAGATGAAGACATATGACGAACTCCTGTTTCGTGAAAAACAGGGCTTTTTGGATCGAAGGGGATCTTGCGGGCGCACAGGGTACGCCCAGGCAGGCAATCCCGTTCTCTCTTTATCCGGACTATGACCGTCGGCCCCGGAATCGCACCGGGTCTGCTGACCTTGTCGTCCGGCGGTGGCCGGTCCGGCAAGCGCTCGCGGGCTAGGCGCCTTGCGCGCCATTACCGCCGGTGGGGACTTTCACCCCGCCCTGAGAACGTTACGGCCACCGAGATGGCCGTGTGGCGTTTTACCACAGTTGCGCCGCTTGTGCATCGTCCGCCGCGTCGCCGCGCAGCGAAGTTCAGGCGTCCCGCGGATGGGGCCGCGCGGTGACCAGCCAGTCGTCGCCCACCGCGCGGATGTCGTCGATCCGCAACTGCGCCGCATCGGCCATCCGCGCCAGCGGCCAGTCGAGCAAAGGACGGGCGCTGGAGCCGAGGAACTTCGGCGCGACGAACAGCCGGTACTCATCCACCAGCCCCAGCCGGGCGAAGGCGCCGGCCAGACGCGGGCCGGCCTCCACCAGCACTTCGTTGGCGCCGCGCGCCGCCAGTTCCAGGAGCAGCTTGTGCAAATCGACGTGGCCCTCGGCGGAGGGCAGCGCCAGCAGTTCGTGGCCGGCGTCCTGGAAGCGTTCGCGCGCCGAGGCGGCGGCGCAGGTCGCCACCAGCGCCGGACCGGCCTGGTAGAACGCCGACTCCAGCGGCACCCGCAGGCGCCCGTCGACCAGCACCCGCAACGGCTGGCGAGCCGCGGCGAGCGCGGTAAGCTCGGCGTTCAGGCCCAGTTCGTCGGGGCGTACGTTGAGCCGCGCATCGTCCGCCAGCAGCGTATCGGCGCCGGACAACACCACGCTGGAGCGAGCGCGCAAGCGCTGCACCGCCGAACGCGCGGAGGGCCCGGTGATCCACTGGCTTTCCCCGCTGGCCATGGCGGTGCGCCCGTCCAGGCTCATCGCCAGCTTGACCCGGACGAACGGCAGGCCATGTTCCATGCGCTTGATGAAACCGATGTTGAGTTCCCGCGCCTCGGCCTCGAGGACGCCGCTCTGCACCGCGATGCCGGCCTGCATCAGACGCAGCAGGCCGCGACCGGCGACCTCGGGGTTGGGATCCTGCATCGCCGCGACCACCCGCGCCACCCCGGCGCCCACCAGCGCATCGGCGCACGGCGGGGTGCGGCCGAAGTGGCTGCAGGGCTCGAGGGTCACGTAGGCGGTGGCGCCGCGTGCATTCTCGCCGGCCTGGCGCAGGGCATGGACCTCGGCGTGCGGCTCGCCGGCGCGGACGTGCCAGCCCTCGCCGACCACCTGGCCGTCCTTGACCAGCACGCAGCCGACGCGCGGATTCGGATGGGTGGAGTACAGCCCCTGGCGCGCCAGTTCCAGGGCGCGGGCCATGTACAGCGGGTCGGCGGCGTTCATTCCTTGGCCGGCTCGCGGGCGAGGCGTTCGATCTCCTCGCGGAATTCGTTGAGGTCCTGGAAGCGCCGGTAGACCGAGGCGAAACGGATGTAGGCGACTTCGTCGAGCTTCTGCAGCTCGGCCATCACCAGTTCGCCCAGCACCCGCGACTTGATCTCGCGCTCGCCGGTGGCGCGCAACTGGTGCTTGATGTGGCCGATGGCCGCTTCCAGGCGCTCGACGCTGACCGGACGCTTCTCCAGGGCGCGCTGCATGCCGGCGCGCAGCTTGTCCTCGTCGAACGGCTGGCGGCTGCCGTCCTGCTTGATCAGGCGCGGCATGACCAGCTCGGCGGTCTCGAAGGTGGTGAAGCGTTCGCCGCAGGCCAGGCACTCGCGGCGCCGGCGCACCTGATCGCCCTCGGCGACCAGTCGCGAGTCAATCACTTTGGTGTCATGGGCACCGCAGAAGGGACAATGCATGGTGCTGATACAGGCGTAGCTGAAGGAAGCCGCATGGTAGCGCATCCGCGCCCGACCGAGCACCCGCAGAATCGACCGGCGCCGGCACGCTGGGAAAGGCGAGAGGAATCGGACGTTGCGGCCTACGCGAAGCGCGACAAGAATCACACTTTGCGCTATACAAGCGCCGCCCGGATTCCACCGCTATGGAGCAGCCCATGACCCTGCGCCCGATCGCCCTGCTGGCCGTCCTTCTCCTCGCCGCTTGTTCCAGCGACAAGCCGAAGCCTGCGCCAACGCCGCAAGCTTCGCGCAGCGTGACCATGGTCGAGCCGGTGCTACCGGCCCACCTGCGCGAGCTGAGCGGAACGCTGAGCAGCATCCAGGGCAGCCTGCCACGCGGCAGCGAGGTGCAGATGGCACTGCTGGTGATCGACGAGCGCGACCGTCCACAGCGGCTGCTGGCCAGCGAGACGGTGCTGGCCACCGGCGAACTCATGCCCTTCCGCCTGCCGTTCAACCCCGAATCCTTCCCGCCGGCCGGTGGCGCGCTGCGCGTCGAACTGCACGCGCGGGTGATCCAGTCCGGCCAGTTGGCCTGGCGCCTGCATCCGTTGCGGATCGCCCAGCCGACCACCCAGTCCCTCGGCGAACTGCGCCTGGTACGCGCGCCGTGACGGCACCGCAAGCCCTGACCCAGGCGCTGGGCGAGCTGCTCGGCGACGCCCGGCTCAGCGCCACCGCGCTGCCCGGCACCGACCTGCGCCTGTGGCTGATCGACGCGCAGAACATGGACCGCCAGTTCAGCCCGGAGGAAACCCGCCGCATCCTCGAAGAGCCGCCGTACTGGTGCTTCTGCTGGGCCAGCGGGCTGGTCCTGGCGCGCTGGCTGGCGGCGCGCCCGCAGTGGGTCCGCGACAAGCGCGTGCTGGACTTCGGCAGCGGCTCCGGGGTGGCGGCGATCGCCGCGGCCCGCGCCGGCGCCGCCGAGGTGGTGGCTTGCGACCTGGATCCCCTGGCGCTGGCAGCGAGCCGGGCGAACGCCGAACTGAACGGAGTGGAGCTGAGCTATTCGGCGGACTTCTTCGCCGAGGACGATCGCTTCGACCTGATCCTGGTGGCCGACGTGCTCTACGACCGCGCCAACCTGCCGCTGCTCGACCAGTTCCTCAGCCGCGGCCGCCAGGCGCTGGTCGCCGACTCGCGGGTCCGTGACTTCCGTCATCCGCTGTACCGACGCCTGGACGTGCTCGAAGCCTGTACCTGGCCGGACCTCGCCGAGCCCGCCGAATTCCGCCTGGTCAGCCTGTATCACGCCGAACGCGGGCAAGCCTGAGGCACGGGCTTGTTTGCGCGCGGCGCGCCCCCACTTATAGTGGTCACCACCTTGCGTTTCCGAGAATCGACATGAGCGATACGCCCTACATCTTCGACGTCACCGGCGCCAACTTCGAGCAGCTGGTCATCGAGAACTCGTTCCACAAGCCGGTCCTGGTGGACTTCTGGGCCGACTGGTGCGCCCCGTGCAAGGCGCTGATGCCACTGCTGGCGCAGATCGCCGAGTCCTACCAGGGCGAATTGCTGCTGGCCAAGGTCAACTGCGACGTCGAGCAGGACATCGTGATGCGCTTCGGCATCCGCAGCCTGCCGACCGTGGTCCTGTTCAAGGATGGCCAGCCGGTCGACGGTTTCGCCGGCGCCCAGCCCGAATCGCAGATCCGCGCCCTGCTCGAACCCCATGTGAAAGCACCGGCGCTGCCCGACGAAGACCCGCTGGAAGTGGCCCAGGCGCTGTTCGCCGAAGGCCGCATCGGCGACGCCGAAGCGACCCTGAAAGCCCTGCTGGCGGAGAACAACGAGAACGCCGCGGCGCTGATCCTCTACGCCCGCTGCCTGGCCGAGCGCGGCGAACTGGAAGAGGCGCAGGCCATCCTCGACGCGGTGAAGAGCGACGAGCACAAGCAGGCCCTGGCCGGCGCCCGCGCGCAGCTGACCTTCCTGCGCCAGGCTGCCGACCTGCCCGACAGCGCAGAGCTGAAGAGCCGCCTGGCGGCCGATGCCGGCGACGACGAGGCAGCCTACCAGTTGGCCGTCCAGCAGCTCGCCCGGCAGCAGTACGAGGCGGCCCTGGACGGACTGCTCAAGCTGTTCCTGCGCAACCGCGGCTACCAGGACGACCTGCCGCGCAAGACCCTGGTGCAGGTCTTCGACCTGCTTGGCAACGACCACCCGCTGGTCACCGCCTACCGCCGCAAGCTGTACCAGGCGCTCTACTGAGTCGCCGAGCCCCGTCCGCGGGGCTCAGTCCTCCAGCCAGACGAACACCTGGGTGCCGTCGACCACCTCGACCTTGACCCGGGCGTCGTGCCGCAGGCGCACCAGCAGTTGCTTGGCGGCGCCGGCATTGCCGCTGAACCCCTCCAACTCCGCCAGCAACTGCGGCCCCTCGATCCGCCCGCTGCCGCGCAGCAGGTCCTGGGCGGTCTGCCATAGGCGATCCACCGGCGCTGCCGGCGCCGGCGCCCTGGCCGCCGCGACCTGCGGCTCGCCCAGCGGCGGCGGGGGCACGTGTTGCGCCAGCTGGCGCCAATCCTCGGCGTCCAGTTCCAGGGTCAGGTCCACCGGCCAGTCGCCGATGCTTCCGCGAATCCGCACCATCTCGTTTCTCCACAAGCGAATCGCGCCATGCTCCCACGTCGGCGCGTAGGGGCCAAATCGGCCAGGCTAGGCAGGCGGAAAAATTCGTTATAACGTAACAAACTCTTTTCCTTCCTTGCCGGAGTCCCGTTCATGCGCCCACTGCTGTTAGCCCTCGTCTTGCTGCCGTTCGCCGCCCAGGCCCATGACGACCACGACCATGACCACGCCCATGGCAGCCTGGGCAAGCACGAGCACGGCGTCGCCCAGTTGAACGTGGCGCTGGACGGCAAGACCCTCGAACTGGAGCTGGACAGCCCGGCGATGAACCTGGTCGGTTTCGAACACGCCGCCAGCACCGACGCGGACAAGGCCGCCGTGGCCAAGGCCCGCGCGCAGCTGGAAAAACCGCTGGAGCTGTTCGCCCTGCCGGTCACCGCCGGCTGCTCGGTGGCCAGCCAGGAACTGCGGAGTCCGCTGTTCGGCGACAAGGCGCCGGCCCACGCGCACAAGGAGAAGGCAGGCCACGAACACGAACACGGTCATGCCGATATCCACGCCCATTACCAGCTCAGTTGCGAGAAGCCCGAGCTGCTCAAGCTGCTGACCCTCGCCGAGTTCTTCAAGCGCTTCCCCGCCACCCAGAAAATTCAGGTACAACTGATCGGTCCCGACGGCCAGAAAGGCGCCGACCTGGCTCCGGCCAGCGCCGAGCTGAAGCTGTAGGATCGTTCCGGAGGCGCCGCGAGGGATTCGGCGCGGCGCCCCTCCATCCATTCTCGAGGCTCCGGCGGAGCGTTCCGCCCCTACCCCCATGAGCGCACTGATCACCCTGACCAACCTCGGCTTCGCCTGGCCCGGCCAGGCGGAGTTGCTGGACATTCCCAGCTTCCATCTCGAACGCGGCGAGAGCCTGTTCCTCAAGGGGCCTTCCGGCAGCGGCAAGACCACCCTGCTCGGCCTCCTCGGCGGCGTGCAGAAGCCCGGCCGCGGCAGCATCCGCCTGCTCGGCGAGGACCTGGAAAAGCTGTCCGCCGCGCGCCGCGACCATTTCCGCGTCGACCACACCGGCTACATCTTCCAGCAGTTCAACCTGCTGCCATTCCTCTCGGTACGCGAGAACGTCGAGCTGCCCTGTCACTTTTCCGCGTTGCGCCGTCAGCGCGCCCGCGAACGCCACGGTAGCCCGGCGCAGGCCGCCAGCCATCTGCTCGGCCAGCTCGGCCTCGGCGGCGAACTGCACGAACGCCGCGCCGACAGCCTGTCCATCGGCCAGCAGCAGCGGGTCGCCGCCGCCCGCGCGCTGATCGGCCAGCCGGAGCTGGTGATCGCCGACGAGCCGACCTCGGCGCTCGACGCCGACAGCCGCGAGGCGTTTCTCCAGTTGCTCTTCGCCGAATGCCGCGAGGCCGGCGCCAGCCTGCTGTTCGTCAGCCACGACCAGAGCCTGGCCGGGCTGTTCGACCGCAGCCTGTCCCTTTCCGATCTCAACCGCGCCGCCCGGCCGGCAGGACTCTGAGCATGTATCTCTTCCGACTGGCACTGGCCAGCCTGGCCAACCGCCGCTTCACCGCCCTGCTGACGATCTTCGCCATCGCCCTCTCCGCCTGCCTGCTGCTGGCGGTGGAGCGGGTCCGCACCGAGGCCAAGGCCAGCTTCGCCAGTACCATCTCCGGATCCGACCTGATCGTCGGCGCGCGCTCCGGCTCGGTGAACCTGCTGCTCTACTCGGTATTCCGCATCGGCAACGCGACCAACAACATCCGCTGGGACAGCTACCGGCACTTCGCCGAAAACCCGCGGGTGAAGTGGGCGATCCCGATCTCCCTCGGCGACTCGCACCGCGGCTACCGGGTAATGGGTACCGATGCCGGCTATTTCGAGCACTACCGCTACGGCCGCGGCCAGGAACTGCAACTGGCCGAGGGCCGCGCCTTCGGCCAGGACCTGTTCGACGTGGTGCTCGGCGCCGAGGTGGCCGAAGCCCTGCACTACAGGCTCGGCGAGAAGATCGTGCTGGCCCATGGGGTGAGCACGGTGAGCCTGGTCAAGCACGACGACAAGCCGTTCACCGTGGTCGGCATCCTCCAGCGCACCGGTACCCCGGTGGATCGCACCCTGCACATATCCCTCGCCGGCATGGAGGCGCTGCACGTCGACTGGCGCAACGGGGTGCCGGCGATGGGCGCCGGGCGCGTCAGTGCCGAGCAGGCGCGGCACATGGACCTGCAACCACAGGCGATCACCGCGTTCCTGGTCGGCCTGAAGAGCAAGGTGGCGACCTTCGCCCTGCAACGCGAGGTCAACGACTATCCCGGCGAACCGCTGATGGCGATCCTCCCCGGTGTCGCCCTGCAGGAACTGTGGGGCCTGATGGGCACCGCCGAGAAGGCACTGTTCGTGGTCTCGCTGTTCGTCGTCCTCACCGGCCTGATCGGCATGCTCACGGCGATCCTCACCAGCCTCAACGAGCGCCGCCGGGAGATGGCCATCCTGCGCTCGGTGGGCGCGCGCCCCTGGCACATCTTCGGCCTGCTGCTGGCCGAGGCCTTCAGCCTGGCGCTGGCCGGCGTCGCCCTCGGCCTGGGCCTGCTCTACCTCGGCATCGCCGCCAGCCAGGGCTACGTCCAGGCCAACTACGGCATCTACCTGCCGCTGGCCTGGCCGAGCGACTATGAGTGGAGCCTGCTCGGGGCTATCCTGGCGGCCGCCGTGCTGATCGGCTGCGTGCCGGCCTGGCGCGCCTACCGCCAGTCCCTGGCCGATGGCCTGTCGATCCGCCTATGACCCGGAGATATTCCCCGATGCTGCGCTCCCTGACCGTCCTCCTGCTGGCTTTCGCCCTGCTCCTGGGCAGTGCCGTGGCGCGCGCCGCGCCGCGCGAACTGACCTGGTCGCAACTGATCCCGGCCGGCGCCCCGCCCGCCCCGGCGCCGCTGCCGATCCACGACCTCGCCAACGCCCTCAGCGAAGCCGGTCCGGCGGCCAGCCAGCAGAGCCCCAACGCCCCGGTGGTGAAGGCACTGGACGGCATCGAGGCCAAGCTGCCGGGCTACATCGTGCCGCTGGAAATCAGCGAGGCCGGGCTGGTCACCGAGTTCCTCCTGGTCCCCTACTACGGCGCCTGCATCCACGTACCGCCGCCGCCGTCGAACCAGATCGTCTACGTGAAGACCGCCAAGGGCGTGCAGATGGACGAGTTGTACCAGCCATTCTGGGTCGAGGGCACCTTCAAGGTGGAGAACGCCAGCAGCGAGCTGGCGGCGGCCGGCTACCGCATGCAGGCGAGCAAGGTGACGCCCTACGAATACGAAGGTGGCTGAACGACATGCGACAATCCGCCGCGCCATTTACGTTGCGGCGGTCACATTTGCTCCTAGGATTGATTGAGCTGTGTCAAGGAAGGCAACTGTTAGCTGGCTGACCATTAGCAGCACCAACACTTTCTAATACAAGGAATGGAGCTCATCATGCGTAAGTCCTGGCTTACCGCTTCCCTGCTGGCCCTCACCGTCGCCTCCCCGTTCGCCGCTGCGGATATTCAAGGACACAAGGCCGGTGACTTCATCATCCGTGGCGGCTTCGCCACCGTCGATCCCGACGACAGCAGTTCCGACATCAAGCTGGACGGCGCCAAGCAGCGCGGTACCAAGGCGACTGTCGACAGCGACACCCAGCTCGGCCTGACCTTCACCTACATGTTCGCCGACAAGTGGGGCGTGGAACTGGTCGCCGCCACTCCGTTCAACCACCAGGTCGACGTCAAGGGCCTCGGCCCGGGCCTGGACGGCAAGTTGGCCGACATCAAGCAACTGCCGCCGACCCTGCTGCTCCAGTACTACCCCATGGGCGGTACCAACAGCGCCTTCCAGCCCTACGGCGGCCTGGGCGTGAACTACACCACCTTCTTCGACGAAGACCTCGCCAGCAACCGCAAGGCGCAGGGTTTCAGCAGCATGAAGCTGCAGGACTCCTGGGGCCTGGCCGGCGAACTGGGCTTCGACTACATGCTCAACGAGCACGCGCTGTTCAACATGGCCGTCTGGTACATGGACATCGACACCAAGGCCAGCATCAACGGCCCGAGCGCCCTGGGCGTGAACAAGACCAAGGTCGACGTGGACGTCGATCCGTGGGTCTACATGATCGGTTTCGGCTACAAGTTCTGAGTCGTAGACTGTCGCGGGGCTTGCGCCCCCAACGGGAAAAGGCGCCTTCGGGCGCCTTTTTTCATCCTGCGGAAACGGACCCCATGTACCTCTGGCTGAAGACCCTGCACATCACCTTCGCCCTCAGCAGCGCCGCCCTGTTCGTCTGGCGCCTGGCCTGGAACTGGTCGGGGCGCAAGGCCAGCGGCATCCGCCGCTGGGGACCGCACCTGGTGGACACCCTGCTGCTGCTCAGCGCGCTCGGCCTGGTGCACCTGGCGATGCCCTGGCCGCTGCCGCTCTGGCTGCTGGCGAAGCTGGGGCTGTTGCTGGGCTACATCGTCTGCGCGGCGTTCGCCCTGCGGATGGCGCGGGGCCCCGGCAAGGGCCTGCTCAGCGTCCTCAGCCTCACCCTGCTGGGCGGGATCTTCTACCTGGCGCTGAACAAGCCCTGGTGGTGATCAGCGTCCGAGCAGGCGCGCCAGGCCCACGCCCATCGGCGTCGGCTGGTCGAAGCGGAAACGCCGCAGCAGGCGCTCGTTGTTCGCCCGCGAATGCCTGATGTCACCGGCTCGCGCGTCGGCGTGGGTCACCGGCGGCAGGCCACCGAGCACCTGGCCGATCTCTGCCAGCAACTGCTTCAGGCTGATGCTGCGATTCAGGCCGACGTTCACCGCCCCGGGTTCCACCGCCGTCGCCTCCAGCGCCTGGACCAGGAAATCGACCAGGTCGGCGACGTAGATGAAGTCGCGGGTCTGCTCGCCGTCGCCGAACACGGTGATCGGCGTCCCCTTCAGGGCGCGCTCGGTGAATATGCTGATCACCCCGGAATAGGGCGAGGACGGGTCCTGGCGTGGCCCGTAGACGTTGAAGAAGCGGAAGATCGCCGGTTCCAGCCCATGCTGGCGGCGATAGAAATCGAGGTAGTACTCGCTGGCCAGCTTGTCCGACGCGTAGGGCGTCAGCGGCGACTTCGGGGTGTCTTCGTCGATCGCCGTGCCTTCGCCGTTCTGCCCGTAGACCGCTGCGCTGGAAGCGAACACCACGCGCTTCACGCCCTGCTCGCGCATCGCTTCGCAGAGGTTCAGGGTGGCGATGAAATTGCTCTGGTGGGTGGCGACCGGGTCGTCCACCGAGGCCTGTACCGAGGCGACCGCGGCCAGGTGGGCGACCGCCGCGCAGCCCTTCAGGGCGGCCGCCAGGGTCGCCGCGTCGGCGGCGTCGCCTTCGAGCAGCTCTACCCGTTCGTCGTCCAGGGGCAGGTTGTCGCGCTTGCCGGTGGACAGGTTGTCCAGCACACGCACGCGGTAGCCGCGCGCCAGCAGCGCGTCGGTCAGGTGGGAGCCGATGAAACCGGCGCCGCCGGTGATCAGGATGGGGCGTTCAAACATGCCTGTAGTACCTGTCCAATAGAGCCGGCAAACCTGCGCGCCAGGCGCGCGGCTTGATGCCGAAGGTGTGGAGGATCTTCTTGCAGACCATCACCGCGTGCTGCGGCTCGTCGAGCGCGTCCGGGCGCGCGGCATGGGCCTCCGCCGAAGGCTCCTGGATCAGGTTGGAGCGATAGGTACGCGCCTCGTTGAGGATCACCTGTCCCAGCGCCAGGGTGGTGGTCGCTTCCAGTCCGCCGTAGTGGTAGGTGCCCCACAGCGGCGCCTGGCAGTCGAGCTGCTTGAGCACCGAGAGCACCACCCGCGCGGCGTCGTCCACCGGCGTCGGGTTGCCGCGCCGGTCGTCGGCGAGGAACAGCGGCTGCGGTTGCTCGGCGCGGCTGAGGAAACGTCCCAGCAAGCCGTTCGGGCTTTCGTCCAGCAGCCAGCCGAAGCGGATCAGCACATGTCGCGGGCAGGCCGCGCGCACGCTCTGCTCCATGCGCCAGAGCGCCTGGCCACGCAGGCCCAGCGGAAGGGTCTCGTCCTTCTCGCTGTAGGCGGTGGCGCGGGCGCCGTCGAAGACCCGGTAGCTGGACGGCTGGACCAGCAGGATCTCGTAGTGCTGGCAGAGCTCCGCGAGGCGCTCGACGGCGCGCTCCTGGGCGCCCAGGCGCTCCGCCTCGACCTGCTCGGCCTGGAACCAGTCGTGGTAGAAGGCGAGGTTGATCACCGCGTCGGGGCGCGTTTCGTCCAGCAGGGTGGTGAGGCTGGCGGCATCCCAGCCCTGCTCGGGTGGTCTGGGCGCGAGGAAACCGATGTCTTCCTCCGCCCCTAGGCGGATCAGCGCCTGTCCAAGGGCATTACCGCCGCCCAAAAGCATCAGGCGCATTCGCATGGTGTAGGGGGGCACTCGAAATCTGATAGTGAATAGCGACGCGGCGCACGCCCCAAGGCAATGACATCCTGCGCCTCGCTGGCGACATGAAAGGTGCGGGCATCGGGTGCTGCTTGTCGCGGCAGGTACCCCGGACAGCGCCGCCGTTATTTTCATGCAACCTGACACGCCGCATTCTTGCTGTGCCTCCGGTGAAGCGTCAAGCATTCACCGGGCCAGCTCCGCCTGCGGCGCGGATCGGCGGGACGAATGGCAGCGCGCGGCGGCGTCAGGCCGGTAGCGCGCCGGCCCGATAGTCCTTGGGCGAAACCTCGAACTGCTTCTTGAACGCCCGGCTGAAATGCGCCGAGTCGCTGAAACCCCACTTGAAGGCGATGGAGGTGATCGATTCGCCGCGCAGCCGTGGGTTGCCGAGGTCGGCGGCGCTGCGGCTGAGGCGCTGGCGGAGAATGTAGCGGCAGACGCTGTCGCCCTGCTCCTCGAACAACCGGTACAACTGGCGCACCGAGATGCGCAGGCGGCCGGCGAGCATGTCCGGACTCAGGCGCGGCTCCTGCAGGGATTGCTCGATCAGACGCTCCGCGTGCCGGCGCAGACTGTAGCCATAGAGCCCGGCCAGCGGTCCCTCCAATTCCTCGCCGGCGTGCTGTAGCGCCGGCCCGAGCAGGGCGATCAGCGCCTCCTGCAACGCCCCGCCCTCGTCCGCCACCGCCCACGGCTGCAGTTCTCCGGCGCACACCTGCTGCACCAGCAGGCTCAGCAGGCGACCGCTGGCGCAGTTCGGCGAGAGTTTGCCGAAGGCCCGCTGGCTGGGTGGCAGGTGCCGGCATACCTCTTCGCGGGAGAGATGGAACGAGGTGTGTTCGATGAGTCCGTGGGGAATGATCTCGCAGCCGCCCGCGGAGTCCATCAGCGCCATTTCCCCTGGCGCCAGCTCTATGCTGTCCCCACCCTGGCGCAGTTGCGCATGGCCGCTGCGCTGGACGACCAGGAAGCAGTGGCGGTCGTCGTCATGATCGGCATGGGTGGCCTGGCGGGCGATGCGCCCTGCGTTGGTGCGGATCTGCGCCAACTCCAGACCGCCAAGGTCCTGCCGCGAGATATCGCCGATGAACAGCGTCCGGTTCAGCGCGGGCTGCGATTCGAAGCGCCCGCAGACCTGGCGCAACGCCTGGTTCCAGGCTTCGAAGCTGTTGTGTGCGGAAGACAGGGTATGCACCGGGCACCTCCTGACGGCAACGGCCATCGTTATTGTTGTATGGCGCGGCAATTACCGAGCCACGCAGCGCTGCCGTTATGATTAACATGTTATCGATATACCCACAAGCTAGCGCAAATGGACCGGCGGATACGCATCCGGGAGAGCCGGCAAGGGCCGTTCAGGCGGGAGAAAGCAGGCGCTGCAATTGGGCGAAGGCGCCCAGCAGGGCCAGGCGCTGCTCGGCGACCAGAGGGATGTAGCGGCGATAGGCGGGGAAGCGGTTGACCACCTCGCACGCCCCCAGGTGTTCCAGGCTCACGGTCCAGCCCCTGTCGTCGCGGCAGAGGCGCAAACTCCGGAAGTCCAGCGGCATGAGCTGCTCCAGCAAGACCCGGTCGCCCCCCTGCAAGGCCTCCCGCAACGGCTCGAGCCCGCTCCCGCTGCGTACCTTGCAAAGGATGCCGCGACGCCGCAAACAACCGGCGTGACGCAGCTCCAGGCTGGCCGGCGGCCCCCCGGGCGCCGCCACGAACAGGCTGAACTCAGTGCTGACGATATGCATGAACAGGTGCGCCTGGACCCGCTCGCGAACCTCGAGGCTCAGCTCTTTCGTACGCAGCAACAGCCTGCCGTCCTGCGCCTCGCCGTCGCACGCAGCCAGGTTGCGCCGCACCAGGGCCAGGGTGGCTCCGGGGCGATAGGCGGCTGGCCGCCAGTCGCGCCAGTGACGCTCATACCAGCGCGCCCAGGCGGACATGCGCCCTCTCCCGCTGCTGCTGGTCCTCTTCGGCGAATTCCTTCTCCAGCACCTCTTCCACCGCCAGCGGACGGAACGGATTCACCCGCTGTACGCACAGGGTCCAGAACAGGGCGTAGGCGGCCGCCAGGCCGAGCATCAGGGCGAACGGCAGGTAGATGTCGACGGGGTTCATCCCCGGCGGCGTGATGTAGAACATCCCCAGCAGGATTCCGGCGCTGGAGAATAGCTGCGGCAACGGGAACAGCGGCGAGCGGTAGGCGCGCGGCAGGTCCGGGCGACGGATGCGCAGCAGCACCACGGAGAGGGTCACCAGCAGGTAGGCGGTGCCCCAGGCGCAGACCGCAGCCAGGACCAGGTGGATGATCCCTTCGCTGTCGCCGCCCAGCCACCAGGCGTGCAGGCAGGGAATCGCCGCTGCCACGGCGATGCACAGCAACGGTGTCTTGAAGCGCGGGTGCAGGTAGGTGAAGGCCTTCGGCAAGGCGCCATCCAGCGCCATCCCGTAGAGAATCCGCGGCAGGCCGGCCATCAGGGTGTTGATGGTGGCGGCCCCGGCGAACAGCAGGCCCACGCCCAGCCAGATGCGTCCGAACGGTCCCATCACCTGCTCGGCGAATCGCGGGATCGCCATCGGCGTCTCCAGCAGGTGCAGGCCGCCGCCGAGGTCGAGGTTTTCCACCTGCCGGCGCATCGCCGCGCCATAGAGGAACATGCAGCAGGCCACCCCGATCAACCCCAGGGCCATCGCCCGCGGCAGGGTCCGCGAAGCGTGGCGCACCTCCGGCGCCAGCGGCGTGACGAATTCGCAACCGACGAACATGAACATCGCCATGCCCACCAGCGACAGCAGGGTCGGCAGGTCGTCGCCGACCATCGAGGCCCCGAACCAGCCCTGCAACTCCACCGCGGGCAGGCGCAACAGGCCGGCCACGGCGAAGATCATCAGGGTGCTCCACATGCCGAAGGTGAGGATCACTTCGGCGCGACCGAAGGCGGTGATCCCCAGCGCATTCAGCAGGCCGAAGCAGAGCACCATGCCGACGCCCACCAGCCAGGCGCTGCCGCCCGGCTCGGTGAGGGTATTCAGCGACTCGAAGTTGACCAGCGCCATGGTGCCGCTGAGCATGGTCTCGGCGGTGCCGGCGAACACATGGACGATCAGGTAGGCCGACAGCGTGCCGGTGATCGCGAAGAAGCGCCCGAGGCCGCACGACAGGTAGTCGTAGACCGAGCCACGGGTCGGCAGCAGGCAGGCGGCCTCGGCGAAGGTGGTGGATTGCGCCAGCATCAGCAGCAGCGCCACCAGCATCGCCACGGCGAAGGTTCCGCCGCCCAGGCCGAAGCCGGTGGTGGCGGTGAGGATCACCGGGCTGGCCATGATCAACCCGACCGAACTGGCCAGGGCGGTGGGGAAACCAACCCGCCCGCGGAGCAGGTGCTGGGTGAGTCTGGAGTTGGACATCGACGTATCCTCGACGGCAGCGTTGCTGTTGTTGTTCTTGCGTCAGGCCCTGCGGGACGCGCCGGCGTCCCGTACGCTCCGCCGGCAGGCGAGGCGTGTCGCACAAAAGGCTGCCGCGGAGGGCAGCGAAAGAGCCGAACGAATCGGCTCCCCCCGATTCATCGATATCAGTAGGCGATGCACACCGACTTGTTCTCGGTGTACGCCTCGATCGCCGCATGGCCCATCTCGCGTCCGATGCCGGACTGCTTGAAGCCGCCGAACGGCATCGACGGGTCGAGCAGGTTGTGGGCGTTCACCCATACCGTGCCGGCCTTGATCCTGGGTACCAGGTCCATGACCTGGCGCAGGTCGTTGGACCAGATGCTCGCACCGAGCCCGTAGATGCTGTCGTTGGCCAGGCGCACCGCTTCGTCGAGATCGTCGAAGGGCGTCGCCACCAGCACCGGCCCGAAGATTTCCTCGCGCACCACCTGCATCCCCGGGGTGACGTCGGCAAGGATCGTCGGCTGCACGTAGAACCCCGTCTCGCCCTGGCGCGCCCCACCGCAGACCACGCTGGCGCCCTCGGCCACCCCGCTTTCGATCATCCCCAGCACCCGCTCCTGCTGCCTGGCCGAGACCAGCGGGTTGATCTGCGTGGTCGGATCCAGGCCGGGGCCGATGCTCAGGTCGCCGGCGATGGCCGCCAGGCGCTCCAGCACCTGGTCGAAACGCTTGCGCTGCACATAGAGGCGCGAGCCAGCGGTGCAGACCTGCCCCTGGTTGAAGAAGATCGCGCCGGCGGAACCGGCGGCAGCCATGTCCAGGCTGGTGTCATCGAGGATGATCACCGGGGATTTGCCGCCGAGTTCGAGGGAAAAACGCGTCATGTTCTCCACCGCCGCATGCCCGATCAGCTTGCCCACCGGGGTCGAGCCGGTGAACGCCAGCTTGTCGATGCCCGGGTGCGCCGCCAGTGCCGCGCCGGCCTCGGCGCCCGTGCCGGTGACGATGTTCACCACTCCTGGCGGAATCCCCGCCTCCAGGCACAACTGGCCGAGGCGCAGGGCGGTCAGCGGGGTTTCGTCGGCCGGCTTGAGGACCACGGTGCAGCCGCAGGCCAGGGCCGGGACGATCTTCCAGATCGCCATCAGCAGGGGGAAATTCCACGGCACGATGGCTCCGACCACGCCCACCGGCTCCGGCACCGTGTAGGCCCGGTAGCGCGCGCCTGGGACCGCGGCGATCGACAGGTCGAGGCTGCGACCCTCGATCTTGGTCGCCCAGCCGGCCATGTAGCGGATGAACTCCACCGAGGCGCCGACCTCCAGGGCCCGCGACAGGTTGATCGACTTGCCGTTGTTCAGGGTTTCCAACTGCGCCAGTTGCTCGCCATGCGCCTCGATCCGTTCCGCCAGTCGCAGCAGCAGGCGCTCGCGATCGGCCGGGCGCTGGCCTGCCCAGTTGCCTTCGAACGCACGCCGCGCGGCGGCGACCGCCCGATCGACGTCTTCGGCGCCGGCGCGGGCCACGCGCGCCAGCTCGGCACCGGTCGCCGGGTCGTACAGCGGCATGTCGGCGCCGGAACGCGCCGGCCCGGACTCACCGTCGATCAGCAGGCCATGGGGACTGCGCAAGAAGGCGCTGACGGACGGGTCGATGGCAATACTCATGTGTGCTCCTCGGCTTGGCGACGGCGCTGCGTCATGCATGCGCCTACTACCCGGGAATACTCTGGACCCGCCGCTCCCCCGCTCGCTTGCTCCAGCCTGCCGGGTTTCTTGCCGCTGCCTGCCAAGCCAGGCAGAGAGAGACAAGACGGCGCGCCGGGGCATGGACATTCTGCCCGGCAGGCGGGACAGTGGACGTCCCGCCGCCTCGTCCCTCGGGAGTCCCGCGCCATGCCTTCGACCCTGTCGCCCGACCTCGGCCCGCGCTGCATGCAGGCCTTCACCCAGGTGGTACCGGCCAGCCTGTGCGTGTTCTATCGCATCGACGAGGACTGCCGCGCACACGATTTCCAGCTCCTGCGGATGCCGGCCGGCATGCACCGCGACTACCTGCGCCACTACCGCGACTACGATCCGCTGCAGCCGCGCCACTGCCTGGCCAGCGCTTCGCCGGTGGTGCCGCTGCGCCAGGGCATCGCCCGCCAGCCCGCGGAGGACAGCGCACTGTACCAGGGCTTCCTGCGACGCCACGGGATCTGCGACGTGGTCGAGGTGCTGGCGCATGCGCATCAGCGTCCGGTCGCGGCCCTGTCGTTGCTGCGCGACGCCCGCCTAGGGGCCTTCTCCGACCAGGAGCTGCGACAGTTGCGCGCCCTGCATGGCCTGATGGAGCTGGCGGCGCAGGCATGCGCCACGCCAACGGCCAGCGCCGAGCGCCTGCAAGGCCTGACACCGAGGGAACGGGAGATCGCCCTGCTGCTGCGCGACGGCGTCAGCAACAAATGCCTGGCACAGTGCCTCGGACTCGGCCTGCCGACGGTGAAGACCCACCTGCTCAACCTGTTCCGCAAGACCGGCGCGCGCAGCCGCACCGAGCTGGTGAAGCGACTCTTCCTCTAGCCGCGCGCGGCCTGGGGGCTGCGCGCCTCCAGCCAGAAGAGGAACTGCCGCACCGCCAGCGGCTTGCCGCTCTCGTGCAGGCCGCGCAGGCGCTCGCGGTGGCGCCTGAAGGAAAAACCGGGAAATACCCAGGGCAGGTTCAACAGGTACCAGGCCAGGGCGCCGACATCGGCGAAGTGCAACACCTCCCAACCTTCGCCGCCTGCCACCGGCGGCAACTCCGCGGCCTCCAGCTGGGCCCGGGCGAAACCCAGGTTCCAGTGCGGCGCCTCCGGCGTCGGCGCCGGTTCGCCGAGCAACGCATAGAACTCGCGGTTGAAGTCGCCGGCCACCTGCTGGGTGAGGAAACAGCCGCCGGGCGCCAGCACCCGCCGGACCTCCGATGGCAGATAGGACTCGTGGCGGTTGCCGACCAGGTCGAAGGTGCCATCGGCGAACGGCAACGCCCCGCCGCCATCGCCCTCCCGGCCCTGGCGATGGTTGTCCGGCGCGCCCTCCACCTCGACCACGCGGATGCCCAAGGGCTCCAGACGACCCCGGGCAATCTCCAGGTTGGGCGCCCAGCCCTCGGTAGCCACGGTGAGCGGCGGGCGATACGGCAGCCGGCTCAACCATTCGCCGCCGCCGGTGCCCATGTCCAGCAGGCTGGCGGCGGCCCGGCAGCGCTCCAGCATGCGCCCCGGGAAATCCCATGGCGGCGGTTCCAGGCGGATGCGTCCGCCATAGTCGTATTCCCAGCCGCGCATCGGTGTGCGGCCGGCTTCCGCCAGCAGCGCGTCGAATTCGTCGCCCGTCGCCATTTCGCCGTTCTCCCAGAGACCGCCCGCTACCATCCCCGAGTCTCCTCGCCAAGGCAAGCCCATAGAGAATGTAAAGCTTGCTTGACAAAGAAGAGCATTCCGGCCAATGTAAAGCCCCCTTTACATGGACGGTTCAACCATGACCCACAAACGTTTCTTCCTCGAACTGCTTCTCGCGCTGGTCGGCTATGCCGCTGCCGTTCTGATCAGCGGCCAGTTGCTGGCAGGCACGGAACCGGGCGCCGGCCGGGTCTTCCTCGCCCTGCTGCCGGTGCCACCGATGGTCGCCCTGGCGCTGGTGGTGATCCGTTACCTGCGGCGCCTCGACGAAATGGCCCGGCGCATCCATCTCGAAGCCCTCGCCCTGGCCTTCGTCGGCACCGCCCTGCTCACCTTCGCCTACGGTTTCCTCGAAACCACCGGCTTTCCGAAACTCTCGATGTTCTTCGTCTGGCCCCTGATGGGCGCGTTCTGGGTCATCGGCTGCGTCCTGGGACTGAGGCGCTACGCATGAGGAACCGCGTTCGCGAGTTGCGCGCGGAGCGCGGTTGGTCACAGGCGGAGCTGGCCGGAAAGCTGGAGGTATCGCGGCAGACGGTGAACGCCATCGAAACCGGCCGCTACGATCCAAGCCTGCCCTTGGCGTTCAAGCTCGCCCGGGTGTTCGGACTGGCCATAGAAGCGATCTTCGACGACCGGGAAGGCCAGCTGGACTGAGTCCGGTCCCGCTTCCGAAAACTTCCGGGGCGCCCCTGGCGACCCCGGCGGCAAGCCCCCTTACCCTGTACCAAATGGCAGTTGCCGCATTTCCCCTCGGGGCTAGCCTTGGACCAGGCCTATCGCCAGCCTTCCCCCTGGTCCCCGCTCGATACGCTGAAAAACCACGGATAACGTCTTTTCCACCGGCAAGACAGGAGTCTCAGCCATGTCGAAAGATTCTGTTCTTGGCTTATTCAGGCAACACGCAGATACCCATCCCGAACGCCCCGCCCTCGTCGATCGCGAGCGCTCGTTCAGCTACCGCGAACTCGACCGGCTCAGCGACCGGCTGGCCGCCCACCTGGCCAGGCGCGGCGTCGCCCGGGGCGAGCTGCTGCCCCTGCTGGCCGAACGCTCGGCCGAACTGGTCATCGCCATCCTGGCGGCCGCCAAGTGCGCAGCGGCCTACGTACCGGTGGACCGTCGGCAACCCGACAGGCGCAAGCGGGAAATCCTCCGCCAGTGCCAGGCCCCCTTGGCCCTCGCCACCCAGGCCGAGGACCTGCCGGGGCAACCGGTGGAGGCCATCGCACAGGCGCTCGCGACGAGTGCGGCGGGTGCCGCGCCGAGACCGGCGCTCGACGGCAGCGAAGCGCTGTATGTGATCTTCACCTCGGGCACCACCGGCGAACCCAAGGGCGTGGTGATCGAGAGTCGCTCCCTGGCCAACCTCGTGGGCTGGCACAACCGGCGCTTCAATATGGATCAACGGAGCCGCACCACCCTGATGGCCGGCGTCGGCTTCGACGTTTCCCAATGGGAAATCTGGTCCACCCTGTGCGCAGGCGCCTGCCTCCACCTGGTGCCCGACGAGGTGCGCCCAGACCCGGCGGCGCTGCTGGCATTCTTCGCCGAGCAGCGGATCAGCCACGCCTTCGCGCCTACCGTGATGGTGCCCGCGCTGGCGGAGCAGCCCGCCCCGCCGTCGCTGGCGCTGCGCTACCTGTTCTGCGCCGGGGAAAAACTGCCGCCGGTCGCAACCGGCGGGCTGCCCTATACCGTGGTGGATTACTACGGCCCGACCGAGGCCACGGTCTTCGCCACCTGCCGCATCGTCGACGCCGAAGCACATCGGCGACCCGCCTCGATCGGCACGCCCATCGACGGCTGCGAGGCATTCATCCTCGACGCCGACGACCGGACTTGCCATGGCGACCGACCCGGTGAACTGAACCTGGCGGGCGTCTGCCTGGCGCGCGAATACCTGCGCGACCCGGACATGACCGCCAGGCGCTTCCACTACTCGCAGGCACTGCGGCGTCGGCTCTACCGCACCGGCGACAAGGCCCGCTGGTTGGCCGATGGCAGCCTGCAGTTCCTCGGTCGGCTGGACGACCAGGTGAAGATCCGCGGCCACCGCGTCGAACTCGGCGACGTCGAGGCCGCGCTGTTGCGCCAGCCGGCTATCCACGGCGCGGTGGTGCTGGCGCATGCCGACCCACGCTCCGGTAGCCAGCAATTGAGCGCCTTCGTGGTCCCCCGCCAGCAGGACGGCGATGCCAGGGCCGTGCTCGCCGCCATCAAGACCGCACTGCGCCAGGAACTGCCCGACTACATGCTGCCCAGCCGCTACCTGTCGCTGGACAGCCTGCCGACCACGGTCAACGGCAAGATCGACCGCCAGGCCCTGCGTCGACACCTGGACGAACAATGCCAGGAACGACTCGACGAGCAACGCTTCGGCACCCCCGGCGAACTGCAAGTGGCCCTGTCCTGGCAGGAAGTGCTGGGGCATACCGACTTCGGCCTGGACGACAGCTTCTTCGAGGTCGGCGGCCATTCCCTGCTGGCCGCCGCCCTGGTGCGCGAATTGAGCCGACGCTTCGGCAACCGTGCCTACATCCACGACATCTACCGCACCCCGAGCGTGCGCCAACTGGCGGCCAGCCTGGCGCGGCGCGCCGGCGAAGCGCCGCCGGCGCTGGACAGCGAACCGGCCCAGGAGCTGCAACGGGACGTGCGCCTGCCCGCCGACGTGGATTTCAGCCGCCCCATGGACACCGCCCAATTGCTGGCGCCACGGCACATCCTGCTCACCGGCGCCAGCGGGCTGATGGGCGCCCACCTGCTCGCCGAGCTGCTGGCCAGCCGCGAGGCCGACCTGCATTGTCCGGTCCGTGCGCAAAACGACGCCCATGCCCTCGAACGCCTGCGCCAGGCCGCCCGGCAGCACCGCATCGAACTCGCCGAGACGGACTGGCGACGGGTCAGGGCCTACGCCGCCGACCTCGCAGAACCAGGTTTCGGACTACCGGCGGAAACCTATCGCGAGCTGGCCGGCAGCGTCGACCAGGTCTTCCATTCCGCCAGCGCGGTGAACTTCATCCAGCCATACAGCTACATGAAGCGCGACAACGTCGAGGGGCTCGGCCAGGTCCTGCGCTTCTGCGCCAGCGGCCGCTGCAAGCCGCTGATGCTGCTGTCGAGCATCTCGGTGTACAGCTGGGGCCACCTGCATACCGGCAAGCGCCTGATGCGCGAGGACGACGACATCGACCAGAACCTGCCGGCGGTGGTCACCGACATGGGCTACGTGCGCAGCAAATGGGTGATGGAAAAGATCGCCGACCTCGCCGCCGAACGCGGCCTGCCGCTGATGACCTTCCGCCTCGGCTACGCCACCTGCCACAGCCGTACCGGCGCCTACGCCGACTACCAGTGGTGGAGCCGGCTGGCGCGGACCTGCCTGGAGTACCGGGCCGTGCCGCTCCTGCGCGAGCTGCGCGAGGGCCTGACCACGGTGGACTACATGGTAGAGGCGATCAGCGTCATCGCCCGCCAGCCTTCGGCGCTGGGCAAGAAATTCAACCTGGTGCCGAGCATTCCGCGCTGCCTGACCCTGGACGAGTTCTTCGGCCGTCTCGGGCGACGCGCCGGGCGTCCCCTTCGGCAGATGCCGTTCGACGACTGGGTAAGTCTCTGGGAAGACAATCGCGACGCCCCGCTCTATCCCCTGCTGAGCATGTTCCGCGACAACATGTACGCCGGCCGCAGCACCGTCGAGTTGTACCAGGACACCTATCTCTGGGACTGCACCAACGTCGAGGAACACCTGCGCGGGAGCGCCGTGCGCGAGCCGGAGTTCGACGACCGCCTGCTCGACCTGTACCTCGCCGGCCTGGGCGGCAGCGCCATGCGGTAAGGTCGAGGCCGCCGCGGCCGGTCGCCGCGGCGGTTACCGCAGCGGGACGCGCTTGGGTATCCTGTCCGCTTTATCGCCCGGAGAACCTCATGCACAACGTTCTGATCGTCGGCGCCTCGCGCGGCATCGGCCTGGGACTGGCGGATGCCTTCCTGCAACGCGGCGCACAGGTATTCGCCGTCGCCCGGCGACCGCAAGGCTCTCCCGGGCTACAGGCACTGGCGGAGCGGGCCGGGGAGCGCTTGCAAGCGGTGACCGGCGACCTCAACCAACACGATTGCGCCGAACGCATTGGCGAGATGCTGGGCGAGCGGCGGATCGATCGCCTGATCGTCAACGCCGGCATCTACGGCCCGCAGCAACAGGATGTGGCGGAAATCGACGCCGAGCAGACCGCCCAGCTATTCCTGACCAACGCCATCGCGCCGCTGCGCCTGGCCAGGGCACTGTCCGGCCGGGTTAGCCGGGGTGGCGTGGTGGCGTTCATGAGTTCGCAGATGGCCAGCCTGGCGCTGGGCCTGTCGGCCACGATGCCGCTCTACGGCGCCAGCAAGGCGGCGCTGAACAGCCTGGTACGCAGCTGGGAGGGCGAGTTCGAGGAGTTGCCGTTCAGCCTGTTGCTCCTGCATCCCGGCTGGGTGCGTACCGAAATGGGCGGCGACAGCGCGCCGCTGAGCGTCGAGGAAAGCGCCGCCGGACTGGTCGCGGCGGTGGAGGATGCCGCGGGCGTGAATGCCTGTCGCTTCGTCGATTATCGGAACCAGCCGCTGCCCTGGTGAAGCGGGCCGATCCGTCAGGGCATCCGGCAATAGCCCTCGGCCGCATACCTGATGAGGTCGGCATCGCGCTTGATGCCGAGCTTCTTCATGGCACTGACCTTCTGCGTACTGATGGTCTGCACGCTGCGATGCGAGCGCTCGGCGATTTCGGTGATGGTCAGTCCGGAGCCGAACAGACGGACGATTTCCGCCTCCCGGGGCGTCAGCCGTTCGTTGTGCGAGGAAAGCACCTGGTTGACGAAGATGTCCCTGATCGACGGCGAGAAATACTGGTTTCGCGAATAGGCCGCGCTCACCGCCGCCAGCAGGTGACTGGTCGAGTCGGACTTGCTGAGGATGCAATTGATACCCTGCTTGAGAATGGCCCGGATAAGACCCGGATTGTTCAGCATGGTAAAGACAACCAATTGCAGATGCGGATAACGTCGCCGCAGCAATGACAACAATGCCAGTCCATCGCCATATTTCCCGCCCGGCATCGTATAGTCGACGATAACGACATCACAGTCGCCTTCGTTGAGCCGACCGATCAACTCGGTAGAATTGGAAACTTGACCGAGCATCTCCAAAGAACCGCACTGACTCAGTTCGTAGGAAATACCCAGCGAAATGGCGGGATGATCATCCGCAACCATTACGCGAATGCGATGTAGGGACATCCTTGCGTCTCCTTAAGCGGTACACGGCAGGCGAAAGCGTTACCAGGAAACCTGTGGTCTCGGTCATGCCTGCCGCAGGCAGGCGGCCGCCGCTCGGCCGGCAAGGAGGAAAGCGCGGTTCGGAATCCGCCGACGCCACTGCCCCGGTTCAAAGTGAACATGTGTATTTTCTAGTGAAACCGACGATATTTAATATAGTAAAACTACTATTTTTTCGCCTCGTAAACTAACAACAAAGACACTTGAAACAGCCCCCGAAAAACGCCTACGCAGACACTTATGAAAAATTATGAAATACGAAACGGACAAGCCAGAGCAGCAAAAAGTTTGAAAAAAGAGTTCCGCCACAACCTGAAACTATCGCCTGGAAAATAGCGTTCGTTTATTTGCGCGAAATCCTACCGAGGAAACTTGCATATCCCTCAGAAAGCCTCCGCCCATACGCAATATCGGTATTCCGCGTGCGGGAATGGCATGTGCGCACGAGACCCAGGACGAGCAGCGGAGCGATATGCAGAGCGCCTTCGGCGATCTGCAACCACTGGAGGTGAGGGGCCGAGCCTTCGCGAGGGCTGGCGCGAAAGCGGCCGACGGCGCTTCCCGAGGCGGGGCGGGAAACGCCGGGGAAAGAGCGGCGGCGCCGCTCAGGGGAAGGTAAACGTGAACTCGGCGGCGCCGTCGGCGACCCCGGCCTTCAATTCGCCCTCCGCGCCGATACGGATGTAGGCGGCACTCAGCGGGAGGTCGGCGCTGTCGCCGACACGCCGCATCGGGTAGGGCGTGCCGTCGAAACGTATCCGCTGCTGGTCCAGGCCGTTCTTCACGACGATGCCGAACCCCGCCGCGCCGCCGCTCTTCAAGCTGAGGATCGTCGGGTCCGCTTGCTGCGCCGAGACATACTTGTCGCGGAAAGCGATTTCCGGCTTGGCCAGCGCCGCACACTCGCTGAGAGAAATATCGAAGGAACGCTCCGTGGAGGTGTCGTTGACCCGCGGGAAGTTCTTCAACGCGACGCTACCCAGTTTGACGTTGATTTCCCGTCCCACCTCGACCTTGCATTTCTTCGGGATCGGCGGCGGCGGGGGACCGCCGCCGATCCCGATGGAGGCCGGGCCGATCAGCGAATAGGGCTTTCGGCAAACCCCGGTGGGGTAGTTGTCCGCAGGCACCGCCAGGACGCTGCCGAGGGACGCTTCGCCCTTCAGCCTGTCCACCGCCCAGAGATTCAGGGTGGCGCTGCCGGATACGCTGGTTACCTTCAGGTCCCCGGCAGGCAACTCGCCGGGGTCGACCGTCAGGACCAGTTCCTGTAGGTAGTCGCTGGTCGTGCTTCCGGAAAAGCTCGTGACTCGCTTGTCCAGCGCATGGGGCTGGTTGTCGACCGGAATCACCCGCTTGACGCCGTCCTGGGCATCCACCGAGATCCGATAGCCGATGCCTTTGACGTCGGACGCCACCGTGCCGTAGGGCCCCGGATAGCCCACCCCGGACCAGTTCCCCCCGATGACCAGCTCATGCGCCTCCTGGGAAGCCTGGGGCTTGTAGTTCAGGAACAGGCTCACCGGCCTGGCGAACAGCACCGTGCCTTTCGCCGTGCCGCTGGTCAGCTCGTTCACCACACGCCAGGGCAAGCCTTTGCCATTGCCGAACGAGCAGTTCAGGGCGACCTCGTTCAGGGCCCAGGCCTGGCCGCCGGTCAGGCAGCAGAGGCCGAGAACGAGCGCCTGCCGAGCCTGCGCGCCAGGCCGGCGGCGCAGGGAAACGCGGCCGGGAAATAACCTCATGCTCATGGAACTCTCCAAGATTGCGCCTGCGGAAGAGGGCCACACTCCAGGCGAGAGCGGCCCCGGCCGGGAAGGGAGGTCCGCCAGGGACCTCCCCTGCCGGCCTTACCAGATGTTGCCGTAGTCGATACCGGCAGGCGGCAGGAGCGCCGCCTCGCCGATCACGTAGTTGCCGCCCAGGACCCCATGGTTCTCGCCGACCTGCGCACCGTAGATCTGGCCGTAATGGGACTGAGGCTTGAAGTCGATCTTGCCGCTGACGCCGGAGTACTCGATCGATCCCAGGTTGACGCCGGCCAGCCCGCCCATGGAGACGTAGTAGTCGCCACTGACGGTGCCTTCCGACATGGACGAAACGATGCGTCCCTGGATCTGGTTCTCGCCGACCAGGCCGCCGATGCGGCTGCGCCCGCTGCCGTTGACGGTACTGCTGCTGCGCGCCGACAGGATCGAACCGGCGTTGCTGCCGACCAGGCCGCCAACCGACGCACTCGCAGCGGCGCTGACCCTGCCGCTGGCATCCACGTTGACCAGTTCGCCGCCGTTGTGGCCGACGAGCCCGCCCACCAGACTGTTGAACCCGCCGCTCACGTCGCCGCGCGAGATCGCATGGGCGACGGAACCGCCGAGGTTGTGTCCAATCAGCCCGCCGACGCGACTGTTGCTGCCGCCGCTGACCTTGCCCGTCGCCTCGGCGGTCTCGATGGCGCTCTGGCTATTGTTGCCGACCAGCCCGCCCAGATCCGCGCCGCCCTGGTCCGTGACGCTGCCACTGGCTTTCAGGTTTCCGAGCATGCCGTTGCCTTCTGCCTTGCCGATCAACCCTCCGGTCGCCAGGCCGCCCTTGCTGTACACCGACCCGCTCGCCTGCGAGCGGAATATCTCGCCGCCGGAACTCAGGCCGACCAGCCCGCCGGTATACCCCGCGCCGCCGGCCTCCACCTGGCCGCTGGCGCTACTATCGGAGACGTGGCCGAACATGTTGTAGCCGACCAGGCCGCCGACGTTCAGGCCGGCCCGGTAGGTCTCGACCTTCCCCTGGCTGCCGGACGCCCTGATCGTGGCCTTCGCATTCAGTCCGACCAGGCCGCCGACGCCGCCCAGGCTGTTGCGCTCGGTGGACTGTGCAGCCACATGGACGTTGCTGTGGGCGTTCTCGATGACCGCCTCCGGCCCCCAGGCGGTGGTGAAGTTCTCCCCCACCAGACCGCCGACCGCCGTGCTCGCCGCATAACCGGTGACGCCGCCGCTGACGGATGCGTTCGTGATCTGCCCGTTGATATTGCGCCCGACCAGGCCGCCCAGTGCGTTGGAGCGCAGTCGGCTGCCGACGACCGAGACCCCGCTGGCGCTGACGTTGGCGATACGCCCGCTGTTGATCCCGACCAGGGCGCCGAGCGAAGACGGACCGGAGCCGTAGGTGTTATCGGATACCCGCAGGTTGTTCAGTTTCAGGTTGCTCAGGGTGCCCGAGGAGCGGGCGAACAGCCCGACATTCGGCCCGGTGTTGCTGATCGAGAGATTGCCTATGCTGTTGCCGAGACCGTCCAGGGTGCCGCTGAAGACGCCGGCGGGCCCGCCGATGGACTGCAGTGCCGTGCAGTAATAGCTGCCGCCCAGGATATTGCCGCCGAGCACGTACAGGCCGTCCAGGTTCTTGTTGATCGCCTGCAACTGCGCCAGGTTCTGCACCACCGTGTAGTAATAGCCACCGGAGACGTAGGTCGCGTTGGCCCCGGCCAGGGAGACCGACGCCGTGCCGTTCACCCGGTGGCCTTCGCCGGCATCCATGGCCAGCGCGCTGCCAGCCCCGCCGAGAACGATCTTGTCATTGATATCGATAGCGCCTTCGGCCTTCAGCTCCAGCCCAGCCTTGGCGCCACTGGCATTCAGCCTGCCATTCAGCGTCAGGTCGGCCGCGGAGCCCAGCCCCAGCCGGTTGCCCGATGCCCAGCTCACCGAGCCGTCGAGGTCCAGGTCGCCCTTGGTCGAAACCAGTTCGATATTGGTGCTCGCCAGGTTCCGCGACAGGGTGTCGGCATGAACGGTGACGCCATCCGACACCGCCGACGGGCGCACGTCGATCTTGTCGGCAGCAATCTTCCAGGTACCGTTGAGGCCATTGCTGGCGAGCGTGTTCACCTGGGTGCCCAGGGCCACCTCCACCGCCTGCCCCCGGACCTCGACCGTCCCGCCGTGCCCCGGTCCGTTCAGCGCATTGGCGGACAAGGCGCCTCCCACCATGACCTTGCCGTCCGGGCCGCCATCGAGCACGATCCGCCCGTTCTTGCCGCGCAGCGAGCGGGCCTCGATGGCACCCTGGGTGTTCACCACCGTGTAGAGCAGCGCATTGGCGGTCCTGGCCGCCATCAGGACTCGCCCCCCGTCGGCCTTGAGCAGACCGCCGTTGCTTGCCAGCGCATTGGCGACCCCGGCGTCGACGCGGATGTCGAGCAGCTTGTTGCCGTCGAAATTCAGCGTCAGGTCGCTGCCCGCACCGAGCCCGACACCGCCCATCTGCGCCAGGACCGTCCCGCGGTTGTCGACCTGCGCGCCGAGCAGGGCGATGCTGCCGCCTTCCGCCGCGGTGATGGCGCCTCCCTGGTTGAGGACACCGTTGGTAGAGGGACCCGTGAAACGGTATCTGGAGGAGTTGCCGTTGAACTCGGCATCCGTGATGTCCAGCGTGGAAGCCACCAGGCCGCCGACATTGACCTGGGCGCCGCGACCGAAGAGCACGCCGTTGGGGTTGACCAGGAAGACCTGGCCGTTGGCATCGATCCGGCCCTGGACATCGCTGGCCTTGGTGCCGATCACCCGATTCAGGGCAATCGAGCTACTGCTCGGCTGGTTGAAGATCACCCGCTCGCCGGCGGCAACGCTGAAGGAGTCCCAGTTGGCGATGAGCTTGTCGACCTTCTGGTTGACCGACAGGCTGTTGCCGCCCGACAGGTGTATCTCCCCGTTCGCGCTCCCGCCGACCACCGTTCCCCCGCTTGGCAGCGCATAGGCCGGAGCCAGGGCCGTGGCGCCCAGCAGGGCCAGGACGGAGGCGATCGCCGCCTTGGCGCCGGCGGGCTTGCCGCGCCTGCGACTGCCTTCGCTGACGACGTTCCAGCAGCCCTGGGATACGTTCCAGACCAGTGCATAGCATTTGTTCATGTGCTTCCTTCCTCCAGTGAAACCCCGCGACCTATTCGCAGGGCCGTGCTACGGCAGGAGCCCAACTCCCCGGGCCCTGCCGAACTCCTACGGGTATCTCTCTGCCGGCGCGTCGCCGCGCTCGATCTGGCCGTCATCCCCCACCGCATCGAAATGGACCCGCGCCGCCTCGCCGGGCACGGCCGGCAGACTCAACGGGGTAACGGCGAAAGGCGGCAAGGTGACGCTGCCGAGGGACATGGCGAGGTCGCCCTCGCCCAGCTCCAGGCGCACCAGGGAAACGTGATAGGGACTGCGGTTGTCCGCCTCCAGCAGCACCCGCTGCCCCGGCCGTACCGCCGGACGCAGGCGCCAGACGACCTGGCGCGCGGCGGCTCGCGGATCGCCGGCCAGACCCTGCGGACGGAACAGGAGCTTCATCCGCAGGCGGTAGCTCACCAGCAGCAGGTTGCCGCTGCCGTCCTCCCGCCCCGGCACCTCCAGCAGGTTGACCCAGAACAGCGATTCCCGGTCGTCCGGCAGCGGCTCGCCGGTATGGCGAAGCTGGAGCGCCTGGGTCTCCTGCGGGTCCATGCGCAACAGCGGCGGCGACAGGATGAACGGCACCGTGACAGCGCTCGGGTCCGCCGTCTCGTCGCCGCGATCGAGCCAGGCCTGGACCAGGGCCGGGCGCGTCCCGACGTTACCGACGCGGATCGTCAGCGCGGAAACGCCCGCCGGATAGATGAAACGGGTCCCGATCACGGACAGCGAGGCGGAGGCATCGGCCACCAGCGCCACCAGCAGGACCCAGGCCGTGCCGCATCGTCCCAGGCCGACGCCGGTCACAGCGTGCGCTCCCGGTCGGCGGCCGACGCCGGGCGACATGCCAGTTGCAGGACGGGAGGCGTCGTCTCGCGCGGGCCCAGCGCATAGTCGACCAGGCACTGCTGCTGCGGCTCGTTGCCCCAGCGCACCCGAACCGAGCCGCGATCCTGCTCGACCCGCAGCACCAGGCGGCTGCCCTGGCCGACGGCGCCCACCGACTGCCCGCTGTGGGCATCAAGCACTTCCGCGGCGAACGGCAGGGGCTCGCCGCTGGGCATCCGGCTATCCACCAGCAAGGGCCTTGCCACCCGCGTCGGATAGTCGAGGCGCACCACCGCTCCGGCGGTGGGCGCCACGTTGCGCGAACTGGACCTCAGTTCGATCTCGTCGGCCATGCCGTTGGGGTCGAGGTCGACGCTGTTCAACTGGTAGGGCAGCAGGTTGGGAATCACCGCATAGCCGTGGCGGTCGATCCGGCTTCCCGAGTAGCCGGCAGCCGCGCCCCTGGCGTTTGGCGCGTGGACCAGGCCGATCGTCTCGCCCAGGGTTTGTGCCGCGGTGATCCCGCCGCTGTGCGCGACCAGGCCCCCCGCGGCCTTGACCGACAACTGCCGATAGCCCGGTCCCTGCGAGAGGCTGGAGCCGAGTTCGACCTGCGGCAGTCGATAGTCGAGGCTGGCGCTCTTCGAGGTCTGCCGGCTGTCGCGGTCATGGGAGGCCGACAGCGAGTAGGAGGCCTCGCCACGCTTGCCCAGCATGCCGGAAACCCCGCTGGTGAGCTGGGTTCCGCTGTTGCTGTCGCGGGTCAGGTAGCTGCTCAGGGTCGGCGACCCGCGTCCCGCGCCGCCCAGCGGAATGGACAGGTTCAGGCTGAACAGCGTGCTGGTCTCGCCGCGCTTGTCACCGCTGGAAAAGCCTTCGTAGTGGCTGCGCAGGCGTTGCGCGGAAATGGAGTAACTGACGTCGCGCCACTGGTTGCTGTAGCCGACGGAGAAGTTGACCGCCCGCCCGCCGCCGCTCCAGTAGCGCTGCGAGGAGCCGTTCAGGTACAGGTTGCCGCCGTTGCCCAGTTGCTGGCTGATGTTGGCGTCGAGACGGTTGCGCAAGCGCGAGAACGACTCCAGCGGCTCGCCTCGCTCTACCCGGTCCTGCATGAAGGCCGCGTCGCGCAGGCCGAGATAGCCACCGGTGGAGTAACGATAGGCGAGCAGCGAAAAGTTGGTGCCGGTGTTCGGCAGGTTCTTGCTGTAGGCGAGACGGTAGCTGGAGCCGCTAAGGCGGTCGTCGCCGGGAACCTCGGTACGCGCCAGCGTCACGTCACCGGAGAATCCGCCCACCGGCGTGTTCAGCGCCGCGCCCATCAACCCGGACATGTAGCTGCCGGTGAAGGCCCCGCCCGCGTATGCGGTGACGTCGTTGCCCAGGCCGCGCTGGTAGACGCCCTGCAGCATGTTCGGCCGACGCTCCAGGCTGGGATCGTTGAGCCGCCCGGCCGTCAGGCTGTAGCGCGTGGTTCCGGGGCGCAGCAGTTGCACGGTGGTGGCGAACGGCACGATGAAACTGCGGACTTCCCCGCTGGCTTCGGTCACCCGCACTTCCAGGTCCCCGCCATAGCTGGCGGTCTGCAGTTCGTCGAGAGCGAACGCCCCGGGTGCCACCGTGGTTTCGTAGATGAGGTAGCCGCGCTGGTAGACCGATACCCGCGCATTGGTACTGGCGGTCCCACGGACCACCGGAGCGTAGTAGCGCAGCGAATCCGGCAGCATCCGGTCATCGCTGGAAAGCTGCACTCCACGGAAGGACACCGCATCGAAGAACTCGCTGCTGGTGGAGTTTTCTCCCAGCAATAACTGCGCACGCCAGGCCGGCAGGTCGGTCTGCACATAGGTTGCGCTACGCTGGTAATGGCTGCCCATGCGGCGCGACCAGGTGGCCGTGCCGTTGTGGCGCAGGCGCGCCCGCCCGAAATTGAAGCCGGCGTTCATCCCGGCATAGCCGCTGGTGGCGCTCCTGCCGTGGTTTTCCCTGACGTGGAGATTGCTGTTGTAGTTGAGCAAGGCGGCGGAAATGCCGCTGTCCCAGCTCGCCGGATCGACATAGGTCTTCGAAGAATCCAGGCTCAGGTAATAGCTGGGCACCGAGACATAGACCGACTGCTCGGCGATATCGAGCTTGACCCGGGCCCCCGGCACATAGCGCTCGAGAGGGTCGCAGTGCAAACCTTCGGGCAGAGGATCGCGAGCCGAGGAACGGTCCTGGCCACGCGCGCTCTTCTCCAGGTCGATGCCCGCCCGCTCCAGCAGGCCCCGGTCGTAGCAGAAGACCGCGCTTTCCCGCCCCGGCTGGCGGCGCAGCTCGACTTCCTCGACGCCACGCCATCGGCTGTTGAGCAGCAGGTCGAGGCGATAGCGGCCTGGCTCGATGACGTCGCCGCGCTCGAAACGCGACGTATCGATCGAGCGTCCGCCCGGCCCCAGGGCCAGCATCTGCGCGTCGAAGACGATCCGCCGCGACGGTGCGTCCAACCCGCCGGCCGGTGACGCAACGGCCACCGCGGGCGCCTGCGGCTGTTTCGCCGGTGCTCCCGCCCTGGCCTCCTTCGCTTTCGCCCCGGCTACGCCGGCGGCGCCGACGGAGGACCAGGACTGGCAGGAGGACAGGGAAGGAAACAGTGCCAGCAGACAGGCGAATCGCAGGGAACGAACGGCGATCCCTCCCTGTATCGCCATTCGCAACAGGGCGACCTGCCCACCGTAAGCGGGAGCGGACAGGCACCTATGAAGAGAAACTTTGGGCATATGTAATCCCTGCAGCGATTTTAAAATCGCCACTCATATGTCGGGCCGTAAGTAAAAAGCGGGGAAACGGAGGGGTTATTTGCCGAGTGCCCTATCGAGGGTATTGCGGCCACCGTAATCGTTGATGACTTCGTATCTGACGGAAGCGGCTTCCATGTTCTTCGGATTTCCCTGCCAGTCGAACTCCTTCGTCGAGAATGGCGCGACCATTCCCTTTCCCACGGACATGACACGGCCATCGACAATCAATTCGACGCTGGCGAACGAAACGTAGTAAGGCGTCGGATTATTTACCTGTACTACGGTCTTTTTTCCTGCTCCCCCTGACTCCAGAAACTTCCATTGAAGTTTCCCGGCAGCCGAATCGACACTCTTCAACTGGCTGGGTCGAAAGAAGAGTTTGAAGCGCGAACGAAAGGAAAACTGCAATGCATTGTTTTCGTCTTCGTCCCTGGGCGGAACTTCCAGGATATTCAGCCAGAACAGCGATTCGCGATCCGTCGGCAACGGGGCCTTCAGGTAGGCGATGCGCAATACGGCGCCGCCATTGGGGTCCACTCGCGTCACGGCCGGCGTGACACTGAAGGGAACCTGCAGTTCCTCGGGGGGAACGTCCTGCCGGCCATCGTCGATCCAGGCTTGCGCCAGCACGGGAGTGCCGGAGGTATTGCTGATCCGCAAGGTGACCTCGCGCTCGCTGGCCGGAAAGACGACGCGAGTGCCCTGTGCGATCAGCCCGGCGTGAGCCGTTCCGACGCACAGGGCGATGGCCACGGCGCTTGCCGCCACGAAAGAATGAAAACGATGCATTAGCGGCGCCATGGCCTCACCTCTTCGTCCGTCGACCGCCGCTTACTCGTACGCCAGGAGGTAGCGGATATGGGACAGGCCGGTACCCGCGATCACGGTCTTCTCGGTGGACACATAGGAGGCCTTGTACTTCAGGGTCGCCGTGTTCTTGTCGATGGTTGCCTTCTGCGGGGCGGCCTCGACCAAGCCCAGCGGGATCTTCGTGGTGTTGGCCGCCGAATTGTTGAAGATCTGGATCTGCACGCCCTTGGCTTTCGACGGCCCCATCAGCATCAGGTTGCCGCTGATACGGTCGACGTTGGTGACCGTATCGAAGGCGATGGAAACCTTCTTGTCATTGGTGCAGCCGGCACCGGAGAGGACCAGATCGAACTCCTAGAAAGTGGAGTTGGTTCCGACGGCGGTGAAATGGGTCGGCGCCACGATACCCAGGTCGACGTTGGTGACGTTGCCCGCACCCGGCGCCTGGCCGTTGATATCGCACGCGACGTCGGTGATGTTGCCCGAGAAGTTGACGATCCCATCGACCGCATGGGCCACGGGGGACATCAGCGCGAGAAGGGTGCCCGACGCAACGAGGGGCGCAAGAATTGCACGTTTGAACTTGTTCATCTGATTTCCTTTGGAGTTGTGGAACATCCTGGCTGCTCCCTGGAGAGCCGATGCAGTACGAACCGGCCAAGGTAGCCAAGCCTTTGCGCGCAACCGGGACGGCCGCCTAGAGCGCCTCCGACCATTACGCGACAGCCGAAGATTGCGCCCTGATAAACGCAGACCCAAATACTAGAAAGAAAGACAGGATTTAAAAATAATAATCATACGAAAACATATGTAGTCCATTTCCGATAACAGCCAATAGGTACATAAGAATACATTCAGAAAATACTTATAGAAGAACAGGAACCCATTAACTAAAAAACCAAAAAAGAAGAAACGAAAACCCATCTAAGACTTCATCTTCGATAACTTTCCCTTCGCCGCTCCGTGCTATTTCCGTGGCATATCGACCTATCAACCATCCGGTCGATATCGGGATACTCGAAGACAGGCCAGCATGGGTTTCCCACGACGAGGAGAACCCTATGTCCGCCCACTCGCATTCCGGATGGATCACCGTCGGCGCCCTGGCCGACGGCTTCGCCCCGGACAACCACGTCCTTCCCGCCTGCGGCGATCTCGCCGGGCTCGAACGGGTCCTGCACTTCGCCAACGGCTGGGTCATCGAACATGCCTTCGACTCGCAGCGCCTGCGCTGGCGCCTGGCCGACGGCAGTGCCAGCGGCGAGTCGGACTACCGCGCCAGTTCACTGCGGGAAAACCTTTACCTGGTGGATTTCCTCAAGCAGGAAAACGGCCGGCCGGTCTCGGTCAGCCTGGTGCTGGACTTCGACAACCAGGCGTTCACCGCGGTGCTCGGCCATCTGCCCGACCGCACGGCCTGCGAACAGGGCCTGTTCGCCCGGGCCCTGGCCGGCCGGGAACTGACCGGCGTGAAGGCCGAGTTCCTGCATGGCAGCCTCGACCGCCCGTGGCAGCCCGACGCCTGCCCGCACGTCCCCAGCGACGAGTTGGTCGGCTTGCGCAACCGCTACGTCTACAGCGCCAGCGAGGCCTACGAACACGTCTACCTCAATCCCGACTTCTACACCTGGCAATGCCTGCGCGGCGCCGAGCGAGGGCTGGCCGATACCGACCGCTGCCACTGCTACCGACTGGCCGAACGCCTGTACCTGTTCGTCTGGCGCGAGAAGATCGTGCCGACCCTCGGCGTGCTGCTGATCGACCTGGAAGCCGGGCGCACCGACGGCAAGATCTTCGGCTACCAGGACGACGACTTCGCCACCCCGGTTAACTTCCCGGTCGGCGCCCTGGCCCAGGTGCTCAACCAGACCCGCCACGACCTGTGAGGACGCCCATGGACACCACCTTCGGCCTCGACCTGGCCCGCGTCGAAGCGCTGTTCAAGCGCGAGCTGCGACGCTTCGACGAACTGCATCCGCGCTCCGCCCAGGCCTACCGGGAAAACCGCCGCCACTGGCTGTACGGCGCACCGTTGCACTGGATGCAACAGTGGCCGGGCAACTGCCCGCTGCTGGTGAAGGAGGCCCAGGGCGCGCGCGTCACCGACATCGACGGCCAGCAGTACGTCGACTTCGCCCTCGGCGATAGCGGCGCCATGTTCGGCCACGCCCAACCGGCGGTGGCCGACGCCATCGCCCGCCAGGCGCGGCGCGGCTCGACCCTGATGCTGCCGACCGAGGACAGCCTGTGGGTCGGCGCCGAACTGGCGCGGCGCTTCGGCCTGCCCTATTGGCAGGTGACCACCTCGGCCACCGACGCCAACCGTTTCGTCCTGCGCCTGTGCCGGATGCTCAGCGGACGCGACAAGGTGGTGGTGTTCAACTGCAACTACCACGGCAGCGTCGACGAATCGCAGGTGGAATTCGACGCCGCCGGGCGCATGGTTCCGCGCGCGGGCGTTCACCCCAATGGCGTACGCCACGCCACCACCACCCGCCTGGTGGAGTTCAACGACCTCGACGCGCTGGAGGCCGCCCTCGCCCATGGCGACGTCGCCGCGGTGCTCACCGAACCCTTCATGACCAACGTCGGCATGGTCCCGCCGGCCGAAGGCTTCCACGCCGGCCTGCGCGAACTGACCCGCCGCCACGACGTGGCGCTGATCATCGACGAGACCCACACGATCTCCTGCGGTCCCGCCGGCTATAGCGGCGCGCATGGCCTCGAGCCGGACTTCTTCGTCCTCGGCAAATGCATCGCCGGCGGCATTCCCAGCGCCGTCTGGGGATGCAGCCAGGCGCAGGCGGAGCGGATCTGGGCGGTACTGCCGCACTTCCGACCGGGGCAGGCGATCAACCATTTCGGCTTTGGCGGCACCCTGGCCGGCAACGCGCTGCAACTGGCGGCGATGCGCGCGACCTTCGCCGAAGTGATGACGGAGGACGCCTATCGGCACATGTTCCAGCTCTCCGCGCAGCTCGAGGCGGGCGTCCGCGCGACGCTCGAGGAACTGCGCCTGCCCTGGCACGTGACGCGCATCGGCGCGCGCGTCGAGTACCTGTTCATGACCCGCGCCCCACGCAACGGCGGCGAGGCCCACCACGCACGCAACGGCCTGGTCGAGGCCTGCCTGCACCTCTACCTGCTCAACCGCGGCGTGCTCTTGACGCCATTCCACAACATGGCGCTGACCTGCCCGGCGACCCGCGCAGAGGACGTCGAACTGCACGACCGCCTGCTCCGCGATTGCCTGGGCGAACTGCTGGAGCGCCCATCGTGAGGCGCTTGGAGAACCGCGTCGCACTGGTCACCGGCGCCGGCCAGGGCATCGGCCGGGCCATCGCCGAATGCTTCGCCGCCGAAGGCGCCAGGGTTCTGCTGGCGACGCGTACCGCCAGCCGCGGCCAGGCCGTCCTGGAGGCGATCCGCCTGGGCGGAGGCACGGCCGAACTGCTGGCCGTCGACCTGAGCGAGCACGACGCCGCGAGACGAGCGGTGAGCGCGACCCTGGAGCGCTTCGGCCAGTTGGACATCCTCCTGCACAACGCCGCTGCCTTTCCCCAGTGCGCCCTCGCGGAACTGGACGAAGGCACCCTGGAACGGACCCTGGCGGTGAACCTGAAAAGCTGCTTCCGGCTGACCCAGGCCGCCCTTCCCGCCCTGCGCCGCAGCGTGGCCGGGCGCGTCCTGGTGACCTCCTCGGTGACCGGCCCGCGCACGGCGATCCCTGGGCTCTCGCACTATGCGGCGAGCAAGGCCGGGGTCAACGGTTTCATCCGCGCCGCCGCGCTGGAGCTGGCCGGCGACGGCATCACCGTCAACGGCGTCGAGCCCGGCCTGGTCGCGACTCCGGCGCTGGGCAGCCTCGGCGACGCCGCCGCGCTGGCCGCGCACATCCCCCTCGGGCGTGTCGGCCAGCCGCTGGACATCGCCCACGCCATGCTCTTCCTCGCCTCCGACGAGGCGAGCTACATCACCGGGCAGACCCTGGTTGTGGATGGCGGCGCGTTGCTGCCGGAAAACGGCGGGCTGGCCTGAAGCCGCTGGCGTTCGCCCTCTCCCTCCAGAGAGAGCGCCTTCCGACGTATCCGGCAAACACTTCCGCCGGCTCCGGTAGGGCGCTCGCCCTGTCCCACGGACAAGGGCCGACCATTTGCCGGGCGATTATCGAAAGCCGCTGCAAAATGGATGAATAAGAATGACTCTCAGCAGGTTAGTATCGGAAATCCCCAACCGAGAGGATTCGCTTCATGTTCCGCTCCACCTCCCATGTCCGTACCGAATCGGCGGCACGCTACGTCAATCGCCTGTGCAAGCACTGGGGCCACAAGTTCGAAGTCGAACTCACACCCGAGCGCGGCTTCATCGACTTCGGCGACTCCAACTGCGAGCTGCTCGCCCACCCCGACCATGTCCTGATGATTCTCAACAGCCCCGACGAGGACAGCCTCGCCCACATGCAGAACGTGGTCGCCGATCACCTGCAACGCATGGCCAACAGCGAAAGCCTGGAGATTGCCTGGCAGCCCGCCGAAAGCTGAACGCGCCGCCACCCGGCCGCCCTTCGCGGCCGGGCGCCGGGCGTCACGCGGGGCCATGGAAAGTGCAATTCATTCCCCGGAAAAGCCATTCAGCTCGCTCCGCCCCCGTCCCATCATCCCCTCCAGGCGCTCTCGCGCAGATAACAACAATGACTGGAGACGATGATGAAACCCGAAGATTTCCGTGCCTCTGCCACCCGTCCGTTCACCGGCGAGGAGTACCTCGCCAGCCTGCGCGACGACCGTGAGATCTACATCTACGGCGACCGCGTCAAGGACGTCACCAGCCACCCCGCCTTCCGCAACGCGGCCGCCTCCATGGCCCGGCTCTACGACGCCCTGCACGATCCGCAGAGCAAGGAAAAGCTCTGCTGGGAGACCGATACCGGCAACGGCGGCTATACCCACAAGTTCTTCCGCTACGCGCGCAGCGCCGACGAACTGCGCCAGCAGCGCGACGCCATCGCCGAGTGGTCGCGGCTGACCTACGGCTGGATGGGCCGCACCCCGGACTACAAGGCCGCCTTCGGCAGCGCCCTCGGCGCCAACCCGGGCTTCTACGGGCGTTTCGAGGACAACGCGAAAACCTGGTACAAGCGCATCCAGGAAGCCTGCCTGTACCTCAACCATGCCATCGTCAACCCGCCGATCGACCGCGACAAGCCGGTGGACCAGGTCAAGGACGTGTTCATCTCGGTGGACGAGGAAGTCGACGGCGGCATCGTCGTCAGCGGCGCCAAGGTGGTCGCCACGAATTCCGCGCTGACCCACTACAACTTCGTCGGCCAGGGTTCGGCGCAACTGCTCGGCGACAACACCGACTTCGCCCTGATGTTCATCGCGCCGATGAACACCCCCGGCATGAAGCTGATCTGCCGCCCCTCCTACGAACTGGTGGCGGGTATCGCCGGATCGCCGTTCGACTACCCGCTGTCCAGCCGTTTCGACGAGAACGACGCGATCCTGGTGATGGACAAGGTGTTCATCCCCTGGGAGAACGTACTGATCTACCGCGACTTCGAGCGCTGCAAGCAGTGGTTCCCCCAGGGTGGCTTCGGCCGGCTGTTCCCGATGCAGGGCTGCACCCGCCTGGCGGTCAAGCTCGACTTCATCACCGGCGCCCTCTACAAGGCCCTGCAATGCACCGGCTCCCTGGAGTTCCGCGGCGTGCAGGCGCAGGTCGGCGAAGTGGTGGCCTGGCGCAACCTGTTCTGGTCGCTGACCGACGCCATGTACGGCAACGCCAGCGAATGGCACGGCGGCGCCTTCCTGCCCAGCGCCGAGGCCCTGCAGGCCTACCGCGTGCTGGCGCCGCAGGCCTACCCGGAGATCAAGAAGACCATCGAGCAGGTGGTCGCCAGCGGCCTGATCTACCTGCCCTCCGGCGTTCGCGACCTGCACAATCCGCAACTCGACAAGTACCTCTCCACCTATTGCCGCGGCTCCGGCGGCATGGGCCACCGGGAGCGGATCAAGATCCTCAAGCTGCTCTGGGACGCCATCGGCAGCGAGTTCGGCGGCCGCCACGAGCTGTACGAGATCAACTACGCCGGCAGCCAGGACGAGATCCGCATGCAGGCCCTGCGCCAGGCGATCGGCAGCGGGGCGATGAAGGGCATGCTCGGCATGGTCGAGCAGTGCATGGGCGACTACGACGAGAACGGCTGGACCGTGCCGCACCTGCACAACCCGGACGACATCAACGTGCTCGATCGCATCCGCCAATGACGCCCGCGTCGCCTCGGAGGTTATCCCCATGTCCCAGCTCGAACCCAGGCAGCAAGCCTTCCGCAACGCCATGGCGCATCTTTCGGCGGCGGTCAACGTGATCACCAGCAACGGCCCGGCCGGACGCTGCGGGATCACCGCCACCGCGGTCTGCTCGGTCACCGACAGCCCGCCGACGCTGATGCTCTGCATCAACCGCAACAGCGAGATGAACACGGTGTTCAAGGCCAACGGTCGACTCTGCGTGAACGTCCTCAGCGGCGAACACGAAGAGGTGGCCCGCCACTTCGCCGGCATGACCGAGGTCCCGATGGAACGCCGCTTCGCCCTCCACGACTGGCGCGAGGGCCTCGCCGGGTTGCCGGTGCTGCACGGCGCCCTGGCCAACCTGCAGGGACGCATCGCCGAGGTCCAGGAGATCGGCACCCACTCGGTGCTGTTGCTGGAACTGGAGGACATCCAGGTCCTCGAACAGGGCGACGGCCTGGTCTACTTCAGCCGCAGCTTCCATCGCCTGCAGCGAGCCTGCCGAGCCGCCTGACCCCTCTCTCCGGAGCCGCCCCACAGGCGGCGTCCGGCCCTCCTCAGCCCTGCACCAGGGCGAAAAGCTGGCTGCGAAAATGGATGTCCAGGCGGGCAAAGGCGCGGTTGCGGTAGGTTTTCACCGTGCTTTCCTTGAGCCCCAGCTCGGCGGCGATACCGGCATGGCTCAACCCGCGCAGCAGGTACAGGCAGACCGCCAGCTCCTGGGGTGTCAGGTCCGTCGCCCGGTGCAACAGCGCCAGCCGCCACTCGTCGGTCGCGCTGCGTCCCCGGCGCAAGGCCAGGTGCCCCCTCAGCAGTTGCAGCAGGGCCGGCACCCACTGCTCGAAGGCGGCGATCTCGCGCTCGCTGAAATAGCCGTCCTCGCGGTGCCGGTAGAGATTGAACAGCAGCGGCCGGCCTTCCTCGTCCCAATGCAGGCTCGACAGCCGCTCGCTCAGGCCATTGTCCCGATAGATCGCCTCGCGGTAAGCATCGAACTCGATGTCCTCGGCCAGCAGGTGGCCCAGCAGCGGCACCGGGCCGCGGCGCTGGCGCTGCATGCGCAGGAACAGCGGGTCATGGCTGTGGTAGTACCGCGAATAGGCCTGCCAGCAGCGCCACACTAGTTGCGCGTCGCGATGGCGAGTGCCGGCCAGGAGCAGTTCGGGGCGCGGTGCACCGATGCGCAGCACGTTGAAATGACGGGCGGCAACCCAATGGCCAAGGGTTTCCAGCAGAGCGGCGGGGAAGCCTTCGCCACCCAAGGCGCAGGCCAGCTCGACGAAGGGGCGCAGGTCCGCCGACGGCGACCCCGGCGGGGCATTCCAGAAGCTGATCATGGTGGCGGGCACGCATCGTTGTTCTTGTTGTAATGGGTGAGGAAGGGCAGGTCCTGTCCAGGCCTCGACCGACACGTTAGCAACCGCGACGGACGCCGGTAAACCCGCTGTCCACCTCTGGGGGGACAGGCCGGCACTGGAGGAGCGCTAGCCTCGCTGCATGTCTGCCGAAGGAACCCCCGACAATGAGCGCATCGCCTTCCTCCCGCCTGCACCTGCAGGTCACCGATTTCCGCGCTGTTGCGCGCGACGTGGTGCTGGTCGAGCTGGCCGCCATGGACGGCACCGAACTGCCGGCCTTCACCCCCGGCGCGCATCTGGAGCTTCACCTGGGCAACGGCCTGATCCGCCACTACTCCCTGCTCAACGACTGCCGCGAACGCCAGCGCTACCAACTGGCGATAGGCCTTGGCGACGACAGCCGTGGCGGCGCCCGCTTCATCCACCGCCAACTGCGCACGGGCGACCGCCTGCACGCGGCGGCACCGCGCAACCACTTCATGCTGCGCGAAGACGCCGCGCGCTACTGTTTCGTCGCTGGCGGCATCGGCATCACCCCGATTCTCTCGATGGTTCGCTGGTGCCAGGCGCAGGGCAAGGACTGGCGCCTACTGTATGCGGTCCGCGAACGCCAGCGCGCAGCCTTCCTCACCGAACTGATGACGCTCGGTGGCGAACGGACGCGGCTGCATTGCAGCGACGAAGGCGACCCACTCGACAGTACCGCGCTGATCGCCGGCCTAGGTGCCGACGAAGAACTCTATTGCTGCGGACCCGACGGGTTGATGCAGGCCATCCGCGACGCCGGGAGCGACTGCGCGGAACGCCTGCACTTCGAACGCTTCGACGCTCCAGTAACGCCGGCGTCCTCGTCCGGCGGCACCGACGCCTTCCGCCTGGAGTTGCGCCGCAGCGCCCTGAGCCTGCGCGTCGAAAGCCACCAGAGCATCCTCGAAGTCCTCGAGGAACAGGGCCTGGAGCCTCCCTACGCCTGCCGCGCCGGGATATGCAGGACCTGCGAGACACGCGTCTGCGCCGGCGAGCCGGAGCACTTCGACCATGTGCTTTCCGACACCGAGCGGGCCAGCGGGGAAACCTTGCTGATCTGCGTATCACGCTGCCGCGGCAACTACCTGGAACTCGATCTCTGACCCCGAAGAACAACCACGGAGACGCCTCATGAGCCTGCCCAACGCCAATCTCATCGCCAGTTCACGCAAGGCCGCCGCGCAAATGGCCACGCGCGATACGTCGTTCATCTTCAACGAGTGGTACGTCGCCGCCTTCGCCGAGGAGGTCGGCCGCGAACTGCTCGCGCGCACTCTGCTCGGCAAGCGCGTGGTGCTCTATCGCACCCTCGCCGGCCAGGCGGTAGCCCTGGAAGATCGCTGCGCGCATCGCTCCTTCCCGCTATCGCGCAGTCGCCTGGAGGGGGACGGGATCGTCTGCGGCTATCACGGTTTCCGCTACGACAGCCAGGGCGAGTTGATCGAGACACCGTCGCAGAAAGCCTGTCCGCGCGGCGTCGGCATCCGTCACTACCCGCTTCTGGAGCGCGGCCCGCTGGTCTGGATTTGGCTCGGCGACCCGCGACTGGCCGACCCGAAGCGACTGCCGCAGCGGCCCTGGCTGGAGGATCCGGGCTGGGCCTGCTCCAAGGGCTACTTCCTACACCCGGGCAACTACGTGAGCATGCACGAGAACCTGATGGACCTGACCCATCTCACCTACCTCCACGCCAATACCATCGGCACCCCGGATTACGCCGGGGCGCCCTATGAGCTGGACCTGAAGGAAGGCCACTACCGGCTGGTACGGCACGTGCTGCCGACCACCCTGTCGCCGGTCTGGGGCCGCACCACCGGCCTCGACGGCTGTCCCACGGCGGCGCGCATCACCACCTCGGAGTTTCTCTCGCCAGGCCTGCACCAGGTCAGCGCGACCTTCTACGACACAGCCCTGCCCGCCGAGCGGCGACCGGAATTCCACATCCGCACGGCGCACATCCTCACCCCGGAGACCCACGGCAGCATGCACTACTTCATCGTCCACGGACGCGATTTCGCCCAGGACGACGAGACCGTCGGCGCTTTCATGCACGAGCAACTGTTCGCCGCCTTCGTCGAGGACGTGGAAGGCCTCGGCGCGCTGGAAAAGGTACTCGCGGAGGCCGATGAGGATAGCTACGAGATCTCCGTCGCCAGCGACGCGCCGGCGGTGGCCACCCGCACCTACCTCAAGCGCCGCGCCGATGAGGAAGCGCGCCAGCGCGCGGCGCACCGGGTGGCCTGAGCGCCGCCCTCAGCGGCGGTGCGCCGGCGGGATCGAGTAGGTGCCGACCACATGGGCGACCGGTTCCGCGTCGCCTTCGGAGAACAGCGAGACCTCGCCCATCGCCAGGGTCTTGCCGACCTTCATCAGGCGGCACTCGGCGACCACCCGGCGGTCCGCCGCGGGACGCCGCAGGAAGTTGATGGTCAGGCTGGTGGTCACCGCCAGCGGGACGATGCCGATCTCGCCCAGTACCGCCACGTACAGCGCGACATCGGCGATGGCCATCAGGGTCGGCCCGGAGACCGTGCCGCCGGGGCGCAGGTCGCTGGCGTCGACCGCCTGCCAGACCGTGGCGCTACGCTCGCTGACGGCTTCGACCACGACCCGGGTCTGGGGAAATTCGCGCTGGATGAAACGGGCGATCTGCTCTTTCTTGTCGGTCACGGAACGGGTCCTTGGCAGTAGGAGGAGGAAAGGTACGGTAGTCGGGTCTAGCGGCCACGCGCCTCGCTCGGCGTCATCCCGTAGCGCGCCTTGAAGGCCCGGGCGAAATGCGCCTGGCTGGAGAAGCCGTGGCGATAGGCGACCTCGGCGACATCCAGGCGCCGGCCCTGGGGCGAAGCGAGCAACTGGCGGGCCCGCTCCAGGCGCCGCTCCTGCAGGTAGCGCCCGGGCGAGCTGCCTTCCTGGGCGAACAGCCGCGCCAGGTGCCGGCTGGAGACGCCAGTGGCGGCGGCCACCCGCTCGCAGCTCAGGGCGGGTTCGTCGAGATGCTGCTGGATGTACTGCTTGGCCGCCAGCAGGTAGGACGCGCCCAGGGCGCTGGCACGGTGCTCGCCGGCATGGTCGCTGATGATGCTCGCCAGCAGGTCGTAGGCTTCCTCCTGGTAGCGCTCGGCATCCTCGCCATGGGGGCTGTCGAGGAAATCCCGGGTACGCTCGCCGAGGGTCCGCACCAGCAGGCGCTGCACCGGGCTTTCCGCGCCGATCTTCAGCGGTCCCTTGAAGTCGCGCAGGCAGCGCTCGGCGAAATCGTCCTGGGGAATGTCGAAGATGAACTGCCGCATCGGTCCGGAAAAACCGAACAGGTAGGGCTTGTCGGTCCGGTAGATCACCAGCTCGCCCGGTTGCAGGAGGTTGCAGCCGTTGTCCTGGTAGAAGAACGACTGGCTGCCCTGCACCAGGGAGACGAAGATCGACTCCTTGGGCACTGCGCGGATCATCGAGCGGTCGCGCTCCACCACGTGCTCGTTGCCGCCGATGCGGGCCAGCCGCAGGCGTTCGAGGCAGAGGTTGTCCTGGGTCGCGGCGAAGCCGGCCTGGGAATACGACGAACATTTCAGGCCAACCAGGATGGAAGCGTTGTAGTCCTCCCAGAACGCCAGCCGCTGCTCCAGGGGAATGTCCTGGGTGCTGGCCCGCCGGGTTTCGAGCAAGGCATGTGCGGGCATTTTTATTCTTCTCGTCGAACGCTGCGTGGACCTCCCGGACCTCAGGCAAGGCCTCCGGGGCCAGGCGCCGGGCCGCTCCGCCGACCTGTCGCGGTCGGTCGGCGAGGCGCCTGGCACCCCGTCATTAACATCTGAATCCTTTCCTCCGTCAATCGCCCTCCAGCCGGCTCCGACGCTGGGCAGGCCAGCTTGGCGGCGCGTCGCGGGTCGCGCCAGGCCATGTCCGAAAAGCGCAAGTTTCCTGGCCGCCAGGGTCAAACCCGAAGGCCCGCCCATGGCTAGAGTCGGCCCGACGATAACAACGACAGAGGCCGCCCCATGCCCGAACTCGCCACCCGTGAATTCTGGAAAGACCTGCAACCGATTCCCGACTGCTTCAAGCCGGACGCCAAGCCCGAGGTCTACCTGCGCAACGCGCCGACCGAGGACGAGCGCCTCTACGTGCCCTTCACCGAGACCGTGAAGTCGCGCCCGCTGTGGATCTCGCCAAGCGAAAACCGCTGGTGCGACATCCTGATGGCGACGAGCGCCGGCCTGGTCAACCGCCACTACCACCCGCACGAGGTGTTCGCCTACACCATCAGCGGCAAGTGGGGCTACCTGGAACACGACTGGACCGCCACCGCCGGCGACTTCGTCTACGAGACGCCCGGCGAGGGCCACACCCTGGTGGCCTACGAGCACGAGCAGCCGATGCGTGCATTCTTCATCGTCAAGGGACCGCTGGTCTGGCTCGACGAGAAGGGCAACGCGGACGGCATCTTCGACGTCCACGACTACATCGCGATGTGCCGTGAGCACTACGACAAGATCGGCGTCGGCGCCGCCTACATCGACTCCCTGTTCCGCTGACCCCGGGCGCGCGCCGCCCTGGCGGACGCGCGCCTCCCCGCCGGCCGGCCCGCCCGGCCTGGAGACCGACATGGCGCATAACAACAATTCCGCCAGTTACGAAAACGTCCTGCTCTGCGTGCTGTTCCTGACCTTCGGCTTCGTCTTCTTCGACCGCCTGGCGCTGTCCTTCCTGTTTCCCTTCATGGAACAGGAGCTGCAACTGAGCAACAGCCACCTGGGCATGCTCTCCTCGGTGCTGGCCCTGGCCTGGGCGGTATCCGGCGCGCTGGTCGGCGCCTGGTCCGACCGCCGCGGGCAGCGCAAGCCGCTGCTGATCGTGGCGGTGATCCTGTTCTCGCTGTGCTCGGCGCTGTCCGGGCTGGTCGGCGGCTTCCTCAGCCTGCTGCTATTCCGCGGCATCATGGGCCTGGCCGAGGGGCCGATCCTGCCGCTCTCGCAATCGCTGATGGTCGAGGCCTCCTCGCCGCATCGCCGCGGCCTCAACATGGGCCTGCTACAGGGCTCGGCGGCCGGCCTGCTCGGCGCGGTGATCGGCCCGCCGCTGCTGGTGGCCCTGGCCGAAGCCCTCGGCTGGCGTCACGCCTTCATCGTCTCGTTGCTGCCGGGTCTGCTGATCGCCTGGTTGATCTGGCGCCATGTGCGTCCCGACCCGCCCCGCGCGCAGCGCCCGGCGCCGCGCGCAGAAGAAGCGAAAGGCAAGCGCCTGGCACTGCTGAAGAGCCGCAACATCCTGCTCTGCACCCTGATCAGTTGCGTATTCGTCACCTGGTTCATCGTGCTGATTTCCTTTACCCCGACCTTCCTGGTCAACGCCCGCGGCTTCAGCCCGGCGACCATGGGCAGGCTGATGAGCTGCCTGGGCGTCGCCTGGGTGGTCTGGGGCTTCGCCGTACCGGCGATATCCGATCGCATCGGCCGTCGACCGACCCTGGTGGCGTTCTCCCTGCTCGCCGCGTGTTGCCCGCTGGCGCTGCTCTATGCGCCGAACGCGACCAGCCTCGGCCTGCTGTTGCTGCTGACCTACACCGGGCTCGGCTGCTTCACCCTGTTCATGGCGACCATCCCGGCGGAGACCGTCTCGCGCGGCGTCATCGCCACCGCCCTCGGCCTGATCATGGGCCTCGGCGAACTGGTCGGCGGTTTCCTCGCGCCGACCGTGGCCGGCTTCGCCGCCGACCGCTTCGGCCTGTCCATCGTCATGTGGATGTCCTGCGGCGGCGCCCTGCTCGCCGCGTTCCTCTCGCTGTTCCTGCGCGAAACCGCGCCCGCCGTGCTGGCGCGCCAGCGCAGCGCGCCTACCTCCGTCCTGCAAGGAAACCAACCATGAAAGCACTGCGCTGGCACGCTGCCCGCGACCTCCGCCTGAGCGAACTGGAACGCCAGGCGCCGCGGCCCGGCGAAGTCGAACTGGAAGTCGCCTACTGCGGCATCTGCGGCAGCGACCTGCACGAATACCAGAGCGGCCCGCACTCGATTCCCCAGGCCGAGGCGCACCCGCTGTCCGGTTGCCGCGCGCCGCTGACCCTCGGCCATGAGTTCTGCGGCGTGGTCGCCGCGCTCGGCCCTGGCGTGGAGGGACTGCGCATCGGCGACCGCGTCGCGGTGGAGCCGGAATACCGCTGCGGCGAATGCCGCTACTGCCGGGAAGGCCGCTACAACCTCTGCGAGTCGATGGGCTTCATCGGCCTGATGGGCGACGGCGGCTTCGCCGAGCGCGCGCGGGTGCCGGCCTACATGCTGCACCGCCTGCCGGACGCGGTGGGCTTCCGCCAGGCCGCCGTGCTCGAACCGGCCGCCGTGGCCCTGCACGCGCTGCGCCGCAGCAGCCTGGCGCCGGGCCAGCGCTGCGCGGTGTTCGGGCTCGGCCCGATCGGCCTGCTGCTGGTGATGCTCGCCCGCCTGCGCGGAATCGAGGACATCGTCGCGATCGACGTCAGTCCCGAGCGCCTCGCCCTGGCCGGGGAGTTCGGCGCCAGCCGGGCGCTCGACGCCCGCGACGGCGACACGGCGGCGCGCCTGCGCGAGGGCGGCGCGCTCGACTGCGCCTTCGAGGCCGCCGGCAGCCAGGCCAGCCTCGACGCCGCCCTGGCCAGCCTGCGCAAGGGTGGCGAGCTGGTGCTGGTGAGCCTGATGGGCGAGGTCCGGCTGGACGCCTTCGACCTGGTCAACCGCGAACTGCGCCTGCTCGGCAGCGTCGGCTACCGCGACGCCTACCCGGAGCTGATCGCCCTGCTCGCCGACGGCCGCCTCGACCTGGCCCGCGCAGTGACCCGCAGCGTGCCCCTGGAGCAGGCCGTCGAGCACGGTTTCGAGGCCCTGCTGCGCGACAAGTCGCAGGTCAAGGTGCTGGTCAATCCCAACCCGGCCCTGGCCGACGCCTGAAGGAACGATCGCCGATGGTTTTCCAACACGATATCTACGCCGGCCAGCAGGTGCTGGTCACTGGCGGCAGCTCCGGCATCGGCGCGGCCATCGCCATGCAGTTCGCCGAACTCGGCGCCGAAGTCGTCGCCCTCGGCCTGGACGCCGACGGCGTGCACGCACCGCGTCATCCGCGGATTCGCCGGGAAGAACTGGACATCACCGACAGCCAGCGCCTGCAACGGCTGTTCGAAGCGCTGCCGCGCCTGGATGTGCTGGTGAACAACGCCGGCATCAGCCGCGACCGCGAGGAATACGACCTGGCTACCTTCGAACGGGTGCTGCGCCTCAACCTGAGCGCCGCCATGCTCGCCAGCCAACTGGCCCGGCCGCTGCTGGCGCAGCGCGGCGGCAGCATCCTCAACATCGCCTCGATGTACAGCACCTTCGGTTCCGCCGACCGCCCGGCCTACAGCGCCAGCAAGGGCGCCATCGTCCAGCTCACCCGTTCCCTGGCCTGCGAGTATGCCGCCGAGCGCATCCGGGTCAACGCCATCGCCCCCGGCTGGATCGACACGCCGCTGGGCGCCGGGCTCAAGGCCGACGTCGAGGCCACCCGCCGGATCATGCAGCGCACGCCGCTGGCGCGCTGGGGCGAGGCGCCCGAGGTGGCCAGCGCCGCGGCCTTCCTCTGCGGTCCCGGCGCCAGCTTCGTCACCGGCGCCGTGCTGGCGGTGGACGGCGGCTATCTCTGCGCCTGAGCCGCCTTCGCTCCGGATGCACCTGTCCGCTTGGGGCGGACAGCGATTCGCACGACAGAACAACAACAAGACGAGTGCCTTGCCATGAAAACCCTCCGCACCTTGCCGGCGCTGCTCTGCGCCGGTTTCCTCGGTCTCTCCGCGCAGGCCGCCGAAGACAGCCGCAGCGGCCCGCTGGCCGGGTTCGGCGAACGACTCCAGCGCCACGGCGTGAAGACCCACGCGCAGTTCTGGAGCCTGTCGCTGAAGAACCTCGACACCGGCCCGCGCCAGCACAGCTTCGGCAACAGCGGCGACCTGTTCCTCGGCGCCGACCTCGACCTCGCCACCCTCGCCGGCCTGGACGGCGCCTCGCTGCACATCGAGGAAACCCTGTTCATCCTCGACCGCGGCACCGGTCAGCCCACCGGGCCGAGCTGGCAGGGCGCGGTGGGCAGCTACTTCGGCGGCGCGCCGCTGCACAACGACATCGGCGCCAACCAGCTGAGCCTGCTCACCTGGCAGCAGCAGTGGCTGGGCGGACGCCTCGACAGCCATCTCGGACGGACCAATGCGCGGCGCTATTTCCTGATCTACAACTGCGAGACCGTGGTCACCTGCAACGACCCGATCATCGACGCCTCCACCGGCATCCTGCCGCCGCCCTACGGCGCCTGGGGCGGCTACCTGAAGTACCGGGCGACCCCGACCCTGTACCTGCACGCCGGGGCCTTCGAGTCCAACCCGGTGGATTACCTGAAGAAGCGCCATGGCCTCGATTTCGGCACCGACGACGCCAGCGGCACCAGCCTGCTGCTGGGGATCGGCGACAAGCGCGAGGAAAGCCTCGATCCCTACCGCTCGCACTATGAACTCAACGCCTACCTGAACACCGCCAACCAGGTCGACCCGCTCACCGGCGCCAGCGACCACGGCAGCGCCGGCGGCTTCTTCAAGTTCCAGCAGCTGTTCTGGCGCGCCGACGGCGGCCGCCTCGATTCGCCGAGGGCGCTGGGGCTGTTCGGCTCGCTGTCGGTATCGGCCGACGACAAGCAGCCGTTCCGTCATTTCGCCGAGCTGGGCCTGACCTACCATGCGCCCTTCGACCGCACGCGGGACAAGCTCAACCTCAAGGCCAGCTACCTGCGCCTGAACGATCACCAGCTGGAGTTCCAGCGCCAGGCGCGGATCGCCGCTGGCGGCGATGCGAAACTCGGCCAGCGCGACGTGTACGCCCTGGAAACCAATGCGCACATCGCACTGACCCCGCACATCGCGCTGGAGCCGTCGGTGCAGTACATCTTCAACCCGGACAACTACTACAACCCCGGCGCTCGCGAACTGAGCGGAGACGGTTTCGTCGTCGGCCTGCAACTGATGGTCGACATGGGCTCGCTGCTGGGGCTTTAGCGCGCCGCCTGGCAGCCTCGGTCAACCCCGCCGGCAGGCTGGGACAAGCGGCCGGGCGCGCTTCCCCGTCCAATGGAGTAGCGTCGCGCCCATGGGCGCGGGGCGAAAAAGAACGCCGGGCGAGGCCCGGCAGCACACCCAGAAAGGTGCCGACATGACTTCCACTGCCCGCCGCTCGTTCGACTACATCGTGGTCGGCGCCGGCTCCGCCGGTTGCGTCCTGGCCAACCGTCTTTCCGCCGATCCCGCCGTCTCGGTCTGCCTGGTCGAGGCCGGCCCCAGCGACCGCACGCCGCTCCCCGCCGCCTACATCCGCACGCCGGCCGGGATCATCCGCCTGATCGCCAACCCGAAGTGGAACTGGATGCATCGCTTCGCCGCCCAGCCCGGCACCGCCAACCAGCCGATCGCCTGCCCGCGCGGCAAGGTCTGGGGCGGCTCCAGCGCGATCAACGGGATGATCTACATCCGCGGCGACCGCCACGACTACGACCGCTGGGCATCCCTCGGCAACCGTGGCTGGAGCTACGACGAGCTGCTGCCGTACTTTCGCCGCTCGGAACATTTCGAGCCGGGCGAATCGCCCTGGCACGGGCGCGGCGGCGAATTGAACGTCGCCGCGCAGCGCAGCCCGGGCCCGATCAACCAGGTGTTCTTCCAGGCCGCCGAGGAAATGGGCTGGCCGTACAACGCCGACTTCAACGGCGAGCGCCAGGAAGGCATCGGCCCGTTCCACGTCACCCAGGTCAACGGCGAACGCTGTAGCGCGGCGCGCGCCTTCCTGCACCCGGCCCTGGCGCGGCCCAACCTCACCGTGCTCAGCTCGGCGCTGACCCTGCGCGTGCTGCTGGAAGGTACCCGCGCCACCGGCGTGGAGATCAGCCAGGCTGGCGCGGTCGTGCAATTGCAGGCACGCCGCGAAGTGATCCTCAGCGCCGGCTCGATCAACTCGCCGCAGCTCCTGTTGCTCTCCGGCATCGGCCCGGCGGCGGAACTGGCGCGCCACGGCATCGTCCAGCGCCATGAGTTGCCTGGGGTCGGCGAGAACCTGCAGGACCACCAGGACATCGTGCTGATGTACCGCACCGAGGCCAAGCTCGGCTACGGCCTGGGCTTCTCGCCGAAGGGCTGGCTGCCGCTGCTGCGCTCGCCCTGGCAGTACCTGTTCGGCCGGCGCGGGGCGCTGACCTCGAACACCGTCGAGTCCGGTGGCTTCCTCCGCCTCGACCCGCAGGCAGAGACCCCGGAGCTGGGTCTGATCGTCGCCCCCGCGCTGAAGAACCAGCCGCAGCGCCTGGTCCCCTTCGGCCACGGGGTCAGCCTGCACGTCGCGGTGATGCACCCGCAGAGCCGCGGGCGGGTCCGCCTGAACTCGCCAGACCCGCACGACCGGCCGCTGATCGAAGCCAACTTCCTCAGCCACCCTGCCGACCTCGATACCCTGGTCCAGGGTTTCCAACTGGTCCGCAAACTGGCCGCCAGCCGCAGCTTCGCCCGTCACCTCAAGGGCGAGCTGGTACCGGGCCCGCAGGTTTCCAGCCGCGGCCAGATCGAGGCCTGGATCCGCGCCAACCTGGGCACCGTGTTCCATCCGGTGGGCACCTGCAAGATGGGCCACGACCAGCTCGCGGTGGTCGACGACCAGTTGCGCGTGCACGGCCTGCAAGGCCTGCGGGTGGCCGATGCGTCGATCATGCCGACGCTGATCACCGGCAATACCAACGCCCCGGCGATCATGATCGGCGAGAAGGCCGCCGACCTGATCCTCGGCAAGCCGGCGCCCCATGCACCGCCCGCGCGACAACCGGCCGTGCAGGCTCTGGCCGGCGCCTGACTAGCCGCCCTGGCTGCAGGCGCTGGCGTACTTGCGGTAGGCCAGCGAATGCAGCTTGCCGGCGGAGTCTAGGTAGTCCATCCGTGCATCGACGATCTCGCAGGTGGTCGACGCCTGTTCCTGGGTCGCCACCACCTTGTGCACATCCAGCGGCATGCCGTAGCGGTAGCTTTCGGTCGGTACCGGTGCGGCGGCCTGGGCGGCGAACGCGGGAAGCGCAAGCGCGGCGAGCAGGGTGGTGGCGAGCAGGGTGCGAGTCATGGGGGATCTCCTGGCGGCAGGACCGCGTCGGTGGAAGGCGACATGCCTTCGTCGAGGCCTATTCCAGGCCGCGGAGTTGTCCCGGATGTGTCGCTGGAATGCCCGATTCGTCAGCCGCTGTATCGCCGCTGCCGGCCGATACATGGCCGTACATTCGCCGCCCCGCTCCCGCCGGACGAATCGCGCCCGGCGCCATCCGTCGTCTCCCCCGTTCGCGACAGCGACAACCGGGCTTTTTTGCACGCCCCGGTATTCGCCCCGGCTCCGGATACAGTGCAATACAAACCCCGGCAGGCAAGCGCCGCGGGCGCGGATACACTGCTTGCAAGCACACCAACCGCCACGGGAGCCAGGCAATGGAGCATGTCGATCACATCCTGATCGTCGACGATGACCGCGAGATTCGCGAGCTGGTAGGCAACTACCTGAAGAAGAACGGCCTGCGCACCACCATCGTCGCCGATGGCCGGCAGATGCGCGCGTTCCTCGAAGCCAACACGGTGGACCTGATCGTCCTCGACATCATGATGCCCGGCGACGACGGCCTGCTGCTCTGCCGCGAGCTGCGCGTCGGCAAGCACAAGGCCACGCCGGTGCTGATGCTCACCGCGCGCAACGACGAGACCGACCGCATCATCGGCCTGGAGATGGGCGCCGACGACTACCTGACCAAGCCCTTCTCCGCCCGCGAACTGCTTGCCCGGATCAACGCCGTGCTGCGGCGTACGCGGATGCTGCCGCCGAACCTCACCGTGAGCGAGAGCAGCCGGCTGATCGGCTTCGGCCAGTGGCAACTGGACACCAGCGCCCGCCACCTGCTCGACGACGCCGGCACCGTGGTCGCCCTCAGCGGCGCCGAGTACCGCCTGCTGCGGGTGTTCCTCGATCATCCGCAACGGGTACTCAGTCGCGACCAGTTGCTCAACCTGACCCAGGGCCGCGAGGCGGACATCTTCGACCGTTCCATCGACCTGCTGGTCAGCCGCCTGCGCCAACGCCTCGGCGACGACGCCCGCGAACCGGAGTACATCAAGACCGTGCGCAGCGAGGGCTATGTGTTCTCGCTGCCGGTGCGACTGGTCGAGGCCCATCCATGAAGCTCGCCGTGCCGCGCCCGCGCAGCCTCGCCGCGCGCCTGGCGCTGATCCTCTTCGCCGGGCTGGTGCTGGCCTACGGGCTGTCCTTCGCCTCGCAGTTCTACGAGCGCTACCAGACCGCGAAGCACATGATGCTCGACAGCCTCGAACAGGACGTGGCGATCTCGGTAGCCATGCTCGACCGCCTGACGCCCGCCGAGCGCGAGGCCTGGCTGCCGCGCCTGGAACGACGCACCTACCGCTATCGCCTCGACGCCGGCGAGCCCGGCCAGCCGCTGGCGCTGGCCGACGCGCCGGTTGCCGCGCACTCCATCGAACGCGCCCTCGACGGTCAATACCCGCTGACCCTGCGCACGGTGGCCGACAGCCGTCCGCACTTCCAGGTCCTCCTGCGCCTGCGCGACGGCAGCCCGCTGACCATCGACGTCACGCCGGCCCCGGTGCCGCTGTCCGGCTGGCTGCCGCTGGTACTGCTGGTGCAGTTGCTCCTGCTGCTGCTCTGCACCGGCCTCGCGGTGCGCACCGCCATCGGTCCGCTGACCCGGCTGGTGAAGGCCGTGGAACATCTCGATCCGAATCGTCCGGCACAGCCTCTCGCGGAAACCGGCCCACGCGAAGTGGCGCATGCGGCGGCGGCCTTCAATGCCATGCAGGCGCGCATCGCCGACTACCTCAAGGAGCGCATGCAGTTGCTCGCGGCGATTTCCCACGACCTGCAGACGCCGATCACGCGGATGAAGCTGCGCGTCGAGTTCATGGACGCCTCCAGCGACAGGGACAAGCTGTGGAACGATCTCGAAGAGATGCAGCACCTGGTCCGCGAAGGCGTGGCCTATGCCCGCAGCATGCACGGCAGCACCGAAACCAGTTGCCGGGTGGACCTCGACGCCTTCCTCGACAGCCTGGTCTTCGACTACCAGGACAGCGGCAAGCAGGTACAACTCGACGGCCGTACCGGCGCGGTGATCGACACCCGTCCGCACGCCCTGCGCCGGGTGCTGGTGAACCTGGTCGACAATGCGCTGAAGTTCGCCGGCGCCGCGCGCCTGGAAGTGGAACGCCGTACCGATGGCGGCACGCGAATCCAGGTGCTGGACAATGGCCCGGGGATTCCCGCCGAGGAACTCGACGAGGTGCTCAAGCCCTTCTACCGGGTGGAAAACTCGCGCAATCGCGACACCGGTGGCACCGGCCTCGGCCTGGCCATCGCGCAGCAGCTGAGCCTGGCCCTCGGCGGCCGCCTGACCCTGGCCAACCGCGCCGGCGGCGGGCTTTGCGCGCGCATCGAGCTGGACCCCTGAGGCGCCCGTACAGAGCGATACATAACCGCCCTCGGCGGACACACTGCGGATAAACCCGCTTGCAACACTCCTGGCCACGGGAAGCGGCGGCACATCGCCGAGCCGCTCCCGGCAACCAGGAGCCCCACCATGACCGTCCCAACCTCTCAATCCGCCTGGCACGGCTGGCGACTGTTCGCCGTCCTCGCCGTCGCCGTGCTGTGCATGACCGCCCTCGTCCTGGCTCTCCAGGCGCAACCGGTGGAGGGCCTGCGCACCGCCATCCGCGCCACCGCGCGCAGTTCCTTCGCGCTGTTCCTCGCCGCTTTCCTCGCGTCCTCGCTGGCGACCCTGGTGCCCGGCCCGGGGACCCGCGCGCTGCTCCGTGAAAGGCGCTACCTGGGCCTGGCCTTCGCCTTCTCCCACGCAGTACACGCCTTGCTGATCCTGGCCTACTGGAAGCTGTTCCCCGAGACATTCTGGAGCGGCCGCTCGGTCGCGGCGAACATCCCCGGCTCGATCGGCTACCTGTTCATCCTGCTGCTCACCCTCACCTCCTTCCGCACCCCGGCCCGACTGCTCGGCCCACGCGCCTGGAAAGCCCTGCACTCGACCGGCACCTGGGTGCTGGCGGGCATCTTCTGCCTGTCGTTCTTCAAACGCATCCCCATGGGCGGCTGGTACGTACTGGCGTTCGCCACGATCTTCTCCGCCATCGTCCTCAAGCTCACCGCCAAGCTCGCCGTGCGCTTGCGTCGTCGCGACGTACAGCCGGCCTGACCCATCCACCGCCCTCAACGAGACATCGATCATGCAAGCATCCGACCTGCGCGCCTGGCGCCGACCCTTCGCCCTGCTCGACCGCTGCGGCGGCTGGAGCGCCGACCTGTCCCTGCGACTGTTCCTGGCCTGGGAGTTCTTCGAGTCCGGTTGGGAAAAGTGGAACGGCGAGAACTGGTTCGGCGATATCCAGTCGGCTTTCCCCTTTCCCTTCGACCGCCTGCCCGCCGCCTTCAACTGGGAACTGTCGCTGTGGGCCGAACTGCTCGGCGCGCTGTTCCTCCTGCTCGGCCTCGGTACCCGCCTGACCGCCCTGGTGCTGATCGTCGTCACCCTGGTGGCGACCGCCGCCGTACACTGGCCGGCGGAGTGGTCGAGCCTGGCGGAACTGGCCCGCGGCTACTCGATCACCGACCACGGCTTCGGCAATTTCAAGCTCCCGGCGATCTACCTGGCGGCGCTGCTGCCGCTGCTGTTGGCGGGGGCGGGGAAGCTGAGCCTGGACCACTGGCTCGGGCGGCGCCTGGGCCTGTCCCGCTAGGATTCGGCCAGCCACGGAAAAACCCCGGAACGCGATCGCCTCCGGGGGTTTTCACAGCAAGCCAGAACCATCCCACCCACCGCGTAGGGCGAATAGCGCCAACGGCGCTATTCGCCGATACACCGGACCCACCCCGGCGGATAACCGCAAGCGGTTATCCGCCCTACACCAAGACCGTCCCACCCACCACGTAGGGCGGATAGCGCCAAAGGCGCTATCCGCCGATGCATCGACTCCACAAGGGCTGCGTCGTCATCCGCCCGCCCAATCGCGTTCCAGGGTTCCGAGCACGACACCCTGGGTCCGCAACGCTGCCAGCAACTCCAGCCCCGCCGCGTCGAGCGCTCCGGGCGCACTCCGCGCCTCGAGCGCCAGCGCCGCCAGGTGCTCGCGCCCGCTCAGGCGCCGTCTCGCCAGCGACTCCAGCAGGCGGTAGGCCAGCGGAGTCAGGCGCGCGGTATGCACGCGATGCGAGGAATCGCGGTGCATCAACAGCAGGGTCGGTTCCGCAGGCGCTTCGGCGAGCGCGACGTCCTCTTCGAGCCGATGCACCGGCCAGCGATAGCCCAGCGGCAGCGCCAGGCTCGACAGCAGCGGCACCCCGTCGAGCAGGTCGCCTTCACGCCGATACGGCGGATCGTCGGGCTCGGCCAGGTAGAGGCGCGTTTCGCTCCATTCGAAGTGGGCCAACTCGGCTTGCCACGCCGGCCGATACTCGCCCCGCTGCCGCAGGTAGTCGACGAAGACCCCGGCGATACGGGTGAACAGGGGGGTATGGCTTCTCTCCTCGCGATAGAACTCGCGCACCAGGCCATGCCACTGCTGCTCGCCAAGCAGCCCGCGCAAGCGCGGGAAGCCGCTGGCAAGGAGGCCTTCGATGGCGTTGTAGAACAGCTCGCGGTAGACCCGCAGGCGACGTTCTTCGATGTCCGGCGGCGGCGCATTGCCAAGCGGGTCGCGCAGGTGCCGGGCGAGGCTGAACTGCTGTTGGCGCAGGCGCTCATCCATGACGGCGTCCCTCGTCGCGTTGCCATTGGCGGATCTGCTCCACTTCCAGCAGCAGTTCGCCCAGCGGCGGATAGTTGAAGTCCCGCTCGAGCAGGGTCGGGCGCACGCCGAAGCGACGATAGGCGGCTCCAAGCAAGGCCCAGACGCCGGGCTTCACGGCGGCACCATGGGTGTCGATCTTCAGGTCCGGCGCCTCGTCGTAGTGCCCCGCCACATGGTAGGCGGCGACCCGCCCGGGCGGCAGCCGGGCGAGGAAGTCGAGGGCGTCGTAGCCGTGGTTGCAGGCGTTGACGAACAGGTTGTTGACGTCCAGCAACAGGTCGCAGTCGGCCTCGTCGAGTACCGCGTTGACGAACTCGATCTCGCTCATCTCCCGGTACGGCGCTGCATAGTAGGAAATGTTCTCCACCGCGATGCGCCGCTCCAGGCGTTCCTGCGCCTCGCGGATGCGCGCCGCGACGTGACGCACCGCGGCCTCGGTGAACGGCAGCGGCAACAGATCATAGAGATGGCCATCGTCGGAACAGTAACTGAGGTGCTCGCTGTACAACGCGACCCGGTGGCGGACGAGGAAGCGTCGGGTCTGCTCGATGAAGGCGGCATCCAGCGGTGTGGAGCCGCCGAGGGACAGCGAGAGACCGTGGCAGGTCAGTGGAAAGCGCTCCACCAGGCGCTCCAGGTCGGCACCGAAGGCACCGCCGACGCCGATCCAGTTGTCCGGCGCGCATTCGAGGAAGTCCACCGCGCCGGGCGCCATCGCCAGCAGTTGCGGAAGCAGGCCGCGCCTCAGGCCGAGGCCGGCGGCGTTGTCGATCAGGGTCATGGGATCGCTCCGGAAACGGCGACGCCCCCGCTTTCCCAGGGGAAAGAGAGGGCGCCGCCAGGGTGTGGAAAGGCTCAGTGCCGGCCTTGCTCCAGCTTGCTGAACAGCCCGGCGGGCATCGGCTTGCCGTTGGCCTCGTAGGTCTTGCGCAGGTGTTCGTAGGCCTCGGCTTCGGAAATGAAGCCGTCATGGTCGCTATCGATGCTGTCGAACTCACCGGCACGGTCCTTGGCCACCGCGAGGAACTCGGCGCGCGAGACCTTGCCATCGTGATCGGTGTCGGTTCGGGCAAAGGAGGCGTCGCCGCACTTGCCCTCCCCGCACTTGCCCTCGGCGCCGGCCTTGGCCGGGGTCTTCGCGGAGCCGCCGCTACCACACTTGCCTTCTCCGCACTTGCCTTCGCCGGCGCTCGCCGCCGCCAGTTGCAGCCCCTGGCCCAGCGGCTCGACGGCGAACGCCGAACCGCCGAGCAGCATTCCCCCCACCAGTACGGCACCGAGCAGGCTGGCGGAAGTCTTTTGACGCGAATCGAAAACGGACATGCTTCTTCTCCACAGTAAACGCGGCCGGGCCGCAGGCGCGGCGCTGGTGGGCGCCGGTACGAACCGGGCGGCGGGACCTTCTGGGGTCGTCCCGGGCGCCGCGGTTCGGATGTGGCCATTTCGCCTGGGAGATGTATCGGGGGTGTATCGCCCGACACGTGGATTTGTACGCCGGAGGTATCGAAACCGCGCATGGATACAAAGCGATACGCAATCGAGCGCGGGCATGCCGACGAAGTGCCGGGCATCTCTCACTCCCGCCGGCCCATCTCGGCTACCGTTAGGAGACAGCCACCTGGCCCAGTCTCGAGGTCGAGCCCATCGTGCTGAAACGCATTCCGGTAACCCAGCTTCGCCTCGGTATGTTCGTCCAGAGCCTTTGCGGCTCGTGGCTGGACCACCCGTTCTGGAAAAGAGGTGGCTTCCTGCTCGACAGCCAGGCCGACCTGCAGCGCCTGCGCGAAAGCGCCGTGAAGGAAGTCTGGATCGATGCCAGCAAGGGCCTCGACCTCCCGGAGGAAGCGGCGGTCTCGGCCGCTGCGGTCCTGCCGGTCACCATGCCGGCCGGCCCTTCGCCGGCGCGGGTCGCCCTGGAGGAGGAAATCCGCCACGCCGCCCTGCTCTGCAGCCGTGCCAAGGCCGCCGTGGTCAGCATGTTCCGCGACGCGCGCATGGGCCAGGCCATCGATACCGCGCATGCATCGGAGCTGGTGGACGAAATCTCCGCCTCGGTGCTGCGCCATCCCAACGCGCTGCTCAGCCTGGTACGGCTGAAGACCTCGGATGAATACACCTACATGCATTCGGTGGCGGTCTGTGCGCTGATGATCGCCCTCGCCCGCCAGCTCGAACTGCCCGACCCGCTGGTACGCGAGGCGGGGCTGGCCGGACTGCTGCACGACATCGGCAAGATGGCGGTGCCCGATCCGATCCTGAACAAGCCCGGCAAGCTCACCGACCAGGAGTTCGGCCTGGTTCGCCGGCATCCGCAGAACGGCGCGCGGATGCTGCTCGATTGCCGCCAGGTCAGCGCCCTGGTGGTGGATGTCTGCCTGCACCACCACGAGCGCATCGACGGCACCGGCTACCCCTTCGGCCTGGCGCAGGAGCAGATCAGCCTGCTGGCGCGAATGGGCGCGGTGTGCGACGTCTACGACGCGATCACCTCCGACCGTCCCTACAAGAAGGGCTGGAACGCCGCCGAGGCGATCCGACGCATGGCCGAATGGAACGGGCACTTCGACCCGCAGGTGTTCCGCGCCTTCGTCAAGGCGGTGGGCATCTACCCGGTCGGCGCGCTGGTCAGGCTGGAAAGCGGGCGCCTCGGCGTGGTCCTCGAACAACACGGCCGCTCGCTGCTGACGCCACGGGTCAAGGTATTCTTCTCGGCCCGCTCGAAGGTGCCGATCCCGCAGCAGGTGGTAGACCTGGGTAGGGCCGGACAGACCGACCGAATCGTCGGCTTCGAGCCGGCGGAAACCTGGAACTTCCGCAATCTCGACGAGATGTGGACGGGACTGGCCAAGTCCACGGGCTCTTATTTCGACGCGGGAACCGGAAATCCGTAGACGCCTTCCGCCGGCAAGCCGAGCACCGCTCCCGTAGGGCGCATAACGCGAAGCGTTATCCGCCGTTTCGCCGCAACCGGCACCTGCTCCCGGTTGCTTTAAGCGCACCGTCGTCAATACTTCTAACAACCACCGGTACCCGAGAGGAGGCCCTATGGAACCGCTTATGGACACTATCAAGAGGCGCAGCGCACAGGGCTGTCGCCCCTCTATAGCCCTGCTTGAGCTATTGGCCGCTGAAGCCCGTCTGGTAATCACCAGGGATAATCCAGGCCGCTTGTGCGAACTGGCGGTCGTGGCGGAAACAGGCCGGAGAGGTATGCCTGAGAATGAAGTTGTAGCCGCTCGCCGAGCATATGCGGCCAGCTTGGGGGTGACGCTGTCCGGCCCGACCAAAGACTCAGACAAACCGGCCCATATCAGTCACGCCGTTGACCACTCCAATCACAATCCGAACGCCAGAAACCGTATCAATCTCGGAAACGCCAGAGCGTTCAGGCAGAACGGACGCTTCTACATCTTTATACCCGAACCGATATAACGCTGCGCCTCGCTCTCCAAGACGGCCTGGCCCAGCAACCACTCCCTGAACGCCAGCATCGCGCTGGTCTCCCCCCGCGACTGCAAGCGCGTCAGCCAGTAGCTGCCGGTACTCACTTCGGTGGCAAACGGACGCCGGATGCTCTCGCTGGCCAGTTGCCAGGCAAACATCGCCGCCGGCGCCAGGGCCACGCCGACACCCTGGCGGGCCGCCTCGAGCATGGCCAGCGAGGTGTCGAAGACGATGCTCCGGGTCAGTGGCGCGTGCGCCGGCAGTCCGGCCGCCTGGAACCACAGCGGCCACTCGTCGGCGCGGTAGGAGCGCAGCAGGGTGTGCTGCAGCAGGTCGGCGGGACTGTGCAACTGGGCGGCGACCTCCGGGCAGCAGAGCACCGTCAGCGGCGCCTCGAACAACGCCAGCGCCTCGGTGCCGTGCCAGGCGCCGCCGCCGAAGCGGATCGCGTAGTCGAGCCCCTCGGCGGCGATGTCGACGCGGTTGTTGTGGGTGGACAGGCGCAGATCGATGAAGGGATGGCGCGCCTGGAAGTCCTCCAGCCGCGGCAGCAGCCAACCGACCGTGAAGGTTCCGACCGCGCCGACGGTGAGCACGTCCCGGTAGTGGCCACCCTCGAAACGTTCCAGCAGGCCGGCGATGCGGTCGAAGGAGTCACACAGCACCGGCAGCAGGCTCTCGCCCTCGTGGGTCAGCATGAGGCCGCGCGGCAGACGCTTGAACAGGGCCACGCCGAGACGCTCCTCGAGGCTCTTCACCTGGTGGCTGACCGCCGCCTGGGTCACGCACAGCTCGATGGCCGCGCGGGTGAAGCTCAGGTGCCGGGCCGAAGCTTCGAAGGCGCGCAGGGCGTTCAGCGGCAAATGGGGTCGAACCAATCTCTGCTCCAAATTTTTCTAATGGCTGCCGCGAGTATTCGTCGTTTGCCGCAAATCCTGCGCAAGCCTAGATTTTCCCCGCCCGCCGATCAAGGAGCGCTCCCGGGGCGGTTTCTCATGCAGCCAACGACAAAGGACGCCAATCCTCATGCGCGATACCAGATTCCCCTGCCTGTGCGGCATCGCCGCTTCCACACTGCTGTTCGCCACCACCCCGGCCATTGCCGGCGAGGCCCCGGCGGATCGCCTGAAGGCACTGGTCGACGCCGCCGTACAACCGGTGATGAAGGCCAATGACATTCCGGGCCTGGCCGTAGCCATCAGCCTGAAAGGAGAACCGCATTACTTCAGCTATGGGCTGGCCTCGAAAGAGGACGGCCGCCAGGTGACGCCGGAGACCCTGTTCGAGATCGGCTCGGTGAGCAAGACCTTCACCGCCACCCTCGCCGGCTATGCCCTGGCCCAGGACAAGATGCGCCTCGACGACCGCGCCAGCCAGCACTGGCCGGCACTGCAGGGCAGCCGCTTCGACGGCATCAGCCTGCTCGACCTCGCGACCTATACCGCCGGCGGCTTGCCGCTGCAGTTCCCCGACTCGGTGCAGAAGGACCAGGCACAGATCCGCGACTACTACCGCCAGTGGCAGCCGACCTACGCGCCGGGCAGCCAGCGCCTCTATTCCAACCCGAGCATCGGCCTGTTCGGCTATCTCGCCGCGCGCAGCCTGGGCCAGCCGTTCGAACGACTCATGGAGCAGCAAGTGTTCCCGGCACTGGGCCTCGAACAGACCCACCTCGACGTGCCCGAGGCGGCGCTGGCGCAGTACGCCCAGGGCTACGGCAAGGACGACCGCCCGCTACGGGTCGGTCCCGGCCCGCTGGATGCCGAAGGCTACGGGGTGAAGACCAGCGCGGCCGACCTGCTGCGCTTCGTCGATGCCAACCTGCATCCGGAGCGCCTGGACAGGCCCTGGGCGCAGGCGCTCGATGCCACCCATCGCGGTTACTACAAGGTCGGCGACATGACCCAGGGCCTGGGCTGGGAAGCCTACGACTGGCCGATCTCCCTGAAGCGCCTGCAGGCCGGCAACTCGACGCCGATGGCGCTGCAACCGCACAGGATCGCCAGGCTGCCCGCGCCACAGGCGCTGGAGGGCCAGCGCCTGCTGAACAAGACCGGTTCCACCAACGGCTTCGGCGCCTACGTGGCGTTCGTCCCGGGCCGCGACCTGGGACTGGTGATCCTGGCCAACCGCAACTATCCCAATGCCGAGCGGGTGAAGATCGCCTACGCCATCCTCAGCGGCCTGGAGCAGCAGGGCAAGGTGCCGCTGAAGCGCTGAAGCGCGCTCGCGAGGGCGACGGAGCGTAGCGGCGCGGGACGCCGGTCCTGGCTATGATGGTGCCATGAGCGCTTCCCCGCCCCTCCGCCAGCCCTGCCCGCCCGGCGCCTGCGTCTGCGAACGCGAGCGCCTGGAGGCGCCCGGCGCGGACCGTCGCATCCTCCTCCTGACCCGCCAGGAAGAGCAGCGCCTGGCCGCTCGCCTGGAAGCCCTGCGCAGCCTGGAAGACCTGGAACACCTGCTGCGGCGCATGGAGGAACAACTGGGCATCCGCCTGCGGATCGCCCCGGCCTTCGGCGAGGTGCGCAGCATGCGCGGCATCCGCATGCGCTTCGAGGAGCAGCCGGGGCTCTGCCGCAAGACCCGCCAGGCGATTCCCGCCGCCATCCGCCGCGGCCTGGAGAAGCGCCCGGAAGTCGCCTACGCCCTGCTCAACGCCCACGACCTGCTGCGCGACGCCTGAAGGCATTGAACGACAGGAAGAGGATGTCGCTCAAGACCTGGGCGGGCTTCAGGAGTATCGGCGGATAACGCCCATGGCGTTATTCGCCCTACAGGCCGCAGCGGATGCAGGCGAGCCCCGGGTCCGCCTGAATTCTTGGCGGGACAGGCCACCGCGCCGGGGTTCAGCTCGCCGACTCCGCCTGCACGTCGCCGAACATCGCCTGCAGGCGGAGCAGGCAGGCATCGCACAGGGTGCGCAGTTCGTCGAGGCGGATGCCGGCGAGGATTTCCATACCGCGCCGCGGATCGGCGCGGCGCAGGGCCTGCTCCAGCTCGCTGGCACGGCCGGCCAGGGCGCTGGCGCCAACGGTGGAAGCGCTGCCCTTGATGGTATGCAGGGTCGCGGCGCTGCCCTGGACATCGCCCTCGCCGAGCTGGCGTTCGAGCTGGGCGAAGAGGTCCTGCATATCCGGAACGAAGCGCCGCAACACCTGGACGATCAGCTCCAGGCTGCCGCCGAAACGCCCGACGATATCGCCCCGCGCCTCGACCAGTTCGCCCGCGTCCGCTGCCGTTGCCGGCGCGCCCCTGGCGCCGCTCCTGCCGAGATGACCGAGCAGGCAAAGCACCAGGCGCTCCTTGTCGATCGGCTTCGCCACATGGTCGTTCATGCCCGCCGCCAGGCAGGCTTCGCGGTCGGCCAGCGAGGCGTTGGCGGTCATGGCCAGGATCGGCAGCCCGGCGAAGCGCCCGTCGGCGCGGATTCTCCGGGTCGCCTCGAGACCATCGATATCCGGCATCTGCATGTCCATCAGCACCGCGTCGAACGGCACGCTCGCCTCCAGCACCTGCTGAACGCCCGCCAGCCCGCCGTCGGCGAGGGCCACCCGGGCGCCCTCGCTGCTCAACAGCTCGGCGGCGACCTGGCGGTTCAGCGCGTTGTCCTCCACTACCAGCAGACGCACGCCCCGCAACCGCTGGGTGCGCTCCACCGGGCGCGGCGGCGGGTTGGCCGGGGCGCCCTGTTCGCCGTGCAACGCATGCAGCACCGAGTCGGCCAGTTGCTTGGGCGTGACCGGCTTGGTGAGAAAATCGACGAAGGGCGGCGCGCTGTGGTCGCGCGCATCGGCCAGCACCTCGCGGCCATAGGCGGTGATCATGATCACCATGGGCGGCGGCAGGTCGCCCTGCAACTGGCGGATCAGTTGCGCCGCGCTGAGGCCGTCGAGATCGGGCATGCGCCAATCCATCAGCACCACGTCGTAGCGACGGCCCTCGGCCATCGCCGCCTGGACCCGCGCCACCGCCTCGCTGCCGCTGCCGACGCAGTCGGCGCGCCAGCCGAGGGCGCCGACCGTGCGTTCGAGCAGCTCGCCGGCCACCAGGTTGTCGTCCGCCACCAGCAGCCGCAGCGGTTCGCCGGCCCCGGGGCAGGCCGCACGCAGCGGTTGGTCGTGGGCGACGTCGAGGTCCAGGTCGAACCAGAACCGGCTACCGCTGCCCGGCGCGCTCTCGACCCGCAATTCACCGCCCATCAGGTCGACCAGGCGTTTGCATATGAACAGGCCGAGGCCGGTGCCGCCGAAGCGTCGCGAGGTGGACGCCTCGGCCTGGGTGAAACCTTCGAAGATGCGCTGCTGCTGTTCCGCGCTGATGCCGATGCCGGTGTCCGCCACCAGCACCCGCAGGCGCACCAGGTGGGCGTCGTGCGCCAGACGCCGCAAGCTCACCAGGACGTGCCCGCGGGCGGTGAACTTCAGTGCGTTGCCGGCCAGGTTGATGAGGATCTGCTGCAGGCGCAGGCGGTCGCCGACCACCGCGCTGGGCAGCTCGGGATCGATGTCGAAGATCACCTCGACGTCCTTGTCGCCCTGGTTGCCGGAGAGCACCACGGCCAGGTCCTGCATCAGCGGCTCCAGCTCGAAGGGGAGCATTTCCAGGACCAGTTTGCCGGCCTCGATCTTCGAGTAGTCGAGGATGTCGTTGAGCAGGCCGAGCAACGAGGTTGCCGCCGAGCTGGCCTTGTCCAGGTAGTCGCGCTGGCGTTCGTTGAGATCGGTCTGCCGGGCCAGTTGCAGCATGCCCAGCACGGCATTCATCGGCGTGCGGATCTCGTGGCTCATGTTCGCCAGGAACGACGACTTCGCCGCGCTGGCGGCGTCCGCCTGCTCCTTGGCCTCGCGCAGGCGCGCCTGCAGTTGCTGGTCGCTGGTGATATCGATATTGATCCCGGTGACCTGCAGCGGGTTGCCGTCGGCGTCGCGCTCGACCTGCGCGCCGGCCTGGATGAAGCGGATGCCGCCGTCGGGCAGCACCACGCGGAAGATCACATCGTAGTTGCCGCGCCCCTCCACCGCCGCGCGCAGGCTGGCCTCGGTGCGCTCGAGGTCTTCCGGATGCAGGCGGCTGCGCCAATGCTCGTAGACCAGGCCGCCGTCGCGCAACGCCAGCGGCTGGCCATACAGCTCGCACATGCGCTCGTTCCACTGCAGGCTGTCGTCGGCCAGGTTCCAGCGCCAGATGCCCAGGCGCGCCACGTCGGCGGCCATTTGCAACTGGTCGCGCGCCGCGGCCATCTCGCGCTCGGCGTTGCGCCATTCGGTGACATCGACGGCGATGCCCAGGTAGCCGTTGATCGCCCCAGCCTCGTCGCGCAGGACGGTAACCGAAAGCGTCACGCTGAGCGGCGAGCCGTCCTTGCGCAGATAGGTCCATTCGCGGGTCTCGGCGCCCTCCTGTTCGGCCCGCGCCACCAGCACGCGGAAACCCTCCTCGCCCAGCTCCTGGCCGCGGGCGAGCAACTCCCGCTCGCTGTGCAGCAGGGTCGGCGAGGCCTTGCCGACCACCTCGTCGGCGCGGTAGCCGAGCATCCGCTCGGCACCGAGATTGAAGCCGCTGATGATGCCGTCGCGGTCGAGGGTGATGATCGACACCTCGGACGCCGCCTGCAGCACGCTGCCGAGCAGTACGTTCAACCGACGCAGTTCGGCGGTACGCTCGGCGATCTGGTGCTCCAGGCCGGTATTGAGCTCGCGGATGCGGGCCTCGGCGGCCTTCTTCGCGGAGATGTCGCGTACGGTCTTCGAGGCGCCGACCACGCCGCCGTCCGGACCGAGGATCGGCGAGACGGTCACCGCCACGTCGAGCAGGTGGCCATCCTGGTGCCGGCGCACGGTATCGAAGCTGACCACCTGTTCTTTACGGGCGATGCGGGCGAGGATGTCGAGTTCCTCGTTCTCCTTGGATGGCGGCACCAGCAGGTCCACCACCCGCCGCCCGACCGCCTGCTCCTCGCGGTAGCCGAACAACGCCTCGGCCCCGCGATTCCAGTCGCTGATGACGCCGTCGAGGCCGACGCCGATGATGCCGTCCGCCGAATTGCCGACGATCGCCGCCAGCCGCGCCTGGGTCGCCGCCTCCCGACGCCGGCGCAGGCGGCCGAGGGCGCTGGCGTTGACCAGCGCCGCCAGCAACAGGCTGACCAGGCTGCCGGCCAGGAACAGGATGCGCGGCGAAGGCTGGTGCAGGCGCTGGACGAACAGCGGCAGTGCGCTGAACGCCATCTGCCAGTGCCGACCGTAGATCTCCCGCCGCAGCATGTGGCCGAACAGGCGTTGAGCCGGCGCCGCGGCGCCGTTGACGAAGAAGGGCACGGCAGCGCCGTCGCCGGTGACGTCGCTGAGTTCGAGGTGGATCGCCGCGTTGTCGATGGGCAACCCGGCCAGCACCTCGCCGGTCAGCAGCGGCGCATAGCTCCAGCCGAAGCCTTCGAGTTCGCGCTGGGGCCCCGGCGGTGGAGTGATGCCGCTGCGGTAGATCGGCATCAGGATGAGGAACGATTGCTGGCGCAAGCCGCTGGCCTGGACCAGGGTGATCGGCCCCGTCAGGCGCACCTGCCCGGTCTCCAGGGCGGCGCGGGCGGCCTCCCGGCGATTGGCTTCCGAGGCGATGTCCAGGCCCAACGCCTGGCCGTTGCGCGCCACCGGCTCGATGTACTGGATGACGTAGCGCTCGCCATCGTGCGGAGTCAGTTGCTGGATGCGGAACTCCGGCTGGCCGTCGGCCCGCGCCTGGCGCAGGAACCCGGCCTCGTCGGCGGCCGCCACCCGGCGGATGAAGCCGAAGCCGCGGGCGCCGGGAAACTCGCGGTCGATGTCGCGGGTCAGGCTGTAGCGGCGGAACAGTTCGCGGTCGATGTGCGCCTCGCCCGCCGTCAGCAAGGCACCGCGCACCCCGCGCAAGCCATACTGGTAGAGTTCCACGCGGCGGGTCACCGCCTCGGCCAGCAGTTCCGCCTCGCGTTCCAGCGCCATCCGCGCCTGTTGCTCGTTGACCAGCGCCAGCCCCCAGGCGCCCAGCCCGGACAGCAGCAGTCCGAGCGCCAGTGTCGCGCCCGCCCAGCGGCTCAGCCTGAACTTGCTCTGTTGTACGTTCACCCGATATTCCGTCCCTGCGCCGGCCCGGCGCGGGGCAATCCCGCACTCCCTGCGCCTTTTCGTCACAGAAGACTAGATCAAGCGGGCGGATTCCTCCGCCGAATCATCCGACCCCAGGTATGACCGCTCACAACGACGTGCTTTTCAGCGCCTCCGCGTAGCGCAGTGCGGCGAACAGGGCGAGCAGCAGGCCGGCCAGCGCCAGCGCGGCGCCGACGTTGCCGATCGAGGCCAGGCCCATGCGTTCGCTGACCACGCTGCCGAGCAGCGCGCCGGCGCCGATGCCGACGTTGTACAGGCCGGAGAACAGCGCCATGGCCACGTCGGTGGCGTCCGAGGCGAGGCGCAGGACGCGGGACTGCTGGGCCAGGCCGAAGCACATGATCGACATGCCCCAGAGCAGGCTGAGCGCCATCAGCCAGGTCGGCTGCGCGGACAGCGGCAGCAGCAGCGCCAGGCTGCTGCCCAAGGCGAGGATCGCGGCCAGCAGGAAGCCTCGCGGGAAAGCCTCGCTGTAGCGGCTGAAGAGGATCGAACCGAAGATCCCGGCGCCGCCGAACAACAGCAGCAGCAGGGTGGTCGCCTCGCCGCTCATCTGCGCCACCTGCTTGGCGAAGGGCTCGATGTAGCTGTAGGCGGTGAACTGGGCGCTGATCACCACCACGGTCAGCACGTACAGGCAAACCAGCGCCGGGCGTCGGAACAGCATCGGCAGGCTGCGCAGGGAACCGGAGTTCTGGCTTGGCAGCAGCGGCAGGGAGCGCGCCAGGTAGAGCAGGGTCAGCACCGAGAGTCCGGCGATGGCCATGAAGGTGGTACGCCAGCCCAGGGCCTCGCCGACCACCCGCCCCAGCGGGATGCCCAGGACCATCGCCAGGGTGGTGCCGGTGGCCAGCAGCCCTAGCGCCTTGGCCTGCTGTCCCGGCGGCGCCACGCGCACCGCCAGCGAAGCGGTGATGGCCCAGAACACCGCGTGGGCGAAGGCAATGCCGATCCGGCTGAGCATCAGCACCTGGAAGCTCCAGGCCAGCCCGGACAGCACGTGGCTGGCGATGAACAGCAGGAATACCCCGACCAGCAGCTTGCGCCGCTCGATATTGCGGGTCAGCAGCATCATCGGCAACGAGGCCAGCGACACCACCCAGGCATAGATGGTCAACATCAGGCCGACCTGCGAGGTGGGCATCTCGAAGCTGTGGCCGATGTCGCTGAGCAGGCCGACCGGGACGAACTCCGTGGTGTTGAAGATGAAGGCGGCCAGGGCCAGGGCGATCACGCTCAGCCAGCTGCCGCTGCGGGTTTCGGAGGTGCTGTCCATGGGGCGTTCGGTTCCGGAGCAGGGGGCGGACGGGCAGGTCCCGCGACCCTCGCCACGCACGACGGAAAACGCCCCGGACGCAAGGGTCCGGGGCGGCGATGTGCGTTGGATGGTCGTTATAGGTATTGGAGGGAACTGCCGAATCCCGCGATTCTACGCCGGGACGCCGTGCGCTGCACGCCCGCCCGGCGCTCCGGCGACCTTCCCGGAGCGATGGGACGGCTCCGGCAGCATCAGGCAGGCCATCGTCTCGCCCCAGGGCGCGAGGCCCTGTTCGACGAAGCCGGCATCCCGATAAAGCTGGCGGGCCACATCGTTGTCGACGGCGTAGGCGACCATCAGGCGATCGCTGCGCCGCCTCGTCCGGCGCACGCTGGCGATGATCCGTTGCAGGGCGGCGCGGCCATGCCCCTTGCCCTGGTAGCGGCGGTCGATCATCAGGCGGTAGAGCCAGTAGTGGCCGTCGTCGGCGTCGGGGCCGTAGAGGGCGAAGCCGACCATGCGCCCGCCGTGGTGGATGCCGACCGCGCGGAACCCCGGCAGGAAGCGGCTCTGCGCCAGCGAATAGAGGTTGGAAGCGACGAAGTGCGCCTGGTGGCGGGCGACCTTCAGGTCAATGCAGGTTTCCCAATCGTCGCGGGTGATGGTTCTGAGTTCGATCATGGATGACAGGCTCTTGGAAAAAGGAGGAAAGAAAGTCGCTAGGTACGCTGCTGGACTGTTCATACGACATGCTTCGTTCCTCCCTTCGACTGGCCGAGCATCCGGCGGAAACGCAACGATATCAGGAGAAGAGTCGATTATCCCAGCCGATGCCGGATCTTTTCGTCCACGGCTAGTGGCAGGATTTCCCCGGTGCCAGGCCGGCGACAGATAAATTCGAGATTTTCCTTGTCAGATCAGTCAGGTTCTCGCTATTACATTTAACCAAGACCCTGGAGCCAAGCCCCAGCGCACGGTTGCCTCGTCGCCCCACTCCGACGGCTGATCGCCCTCTCCCCCGGCACGCAACCTGCCCGGCGCTCCCTTATCCGGATGCCGCGGCTCTTCTACGCCGCCGCATCCCCTGCATGGAATCGCACATGTCTCATCGCCCTGTGATCAACGCCTCGGTCAGTCCGAAAGGCACGCTGGAAACCCTCTCCCAACGCGAAGTGCAACAACTGAGCGAAACCGCCAACGGCAAGACCTACCAACTGTTCCGCCAGTGCGCCCTGGCGATCCTCAATACCGGCGCCCACAGCGACAACGCCAAGACCATCCTCGACGCCTACAAGGACTTCGAGGTGCGTATCCACCAGCAGGACCGCGGCGTGCGCCTGGAGCTGATCAACGCGCCGGCCGACGCCTTCGTCGATGGCGAGATGATCGCCAGTACTCGCGAGATGCTGTTCAGCGCCCTGCGCGACATCGTCTATACCCAGAGCGGGCTGGACAGCCAGCACGTCGACCTGGACAGTTCCCAGGGCCTCACCGACTACGTCTTCCAGCTGCTGCGCAACGCCCGTACGCTGCGCCCCGGCGTCGAGCCGAAGATCGTCGTCTGCTGGGGCGGTCATTCGATCAGCAGCGAGGAATACAAGTACACCAAGAAGGTCGGCCATGAGCTCGGCCTGCGCAGCCTGGACGTCTGCACCGGCTGCGGACCGGGGGTGATGAAGGGACCGATGAAGGGCGCCACCATCAGCCACGCCAAGCAGCGCATCGTCGGCGGTCGCTACCTGGGCCTGACCGAACCGGGAATCATCGCCGCCGAGGCGCCGAACCCGATCGTCAACGAACTGGTGATACTCCCGGACATCGAGAAGCGCCTGGAAGCCTTCGTCCGCGTCGGCCACGGGGTCATCATCTTCCCCGGCGGCGCCGGGACCGCGGAAGAGTTCCTCTACCTGCTGGGCATCCTCATGCACCCGGACAACCAGGACCTGCCCTTCCCGGTCATCCTCACCGGTCCCCGCAGCGCCGAAGCCTACCTGCAGCAGCTCCATGAATTCGTCGGGGCGACCCTCGGCCATGCGGCGCAGCGCCACTACCGGATCGTCATCGACGACCCGGCCGAGGTGGCCAAGCAGATGGCCCAGGGCCTGAAGGAAGTGAAGCAGTTCCGCCGCGAGCGCAACGACGCCTTCCACTTCAACTGGATGCTGAAGATCGATGAAAGCTTCCAGCGCCCGTTCGAGCCGACCCACGAGAACATGGCCAGCCTCCAGCTCAGCCGCAGCCTGCCGCCCCACGAACTGGCGGCCAACCTGCGCCGCGCGTTTTCCGGAATCGTCGCCGGCAACGTCAAGGACAACGGCATCCGCATGATCGAGCAATACGGGCCCTACGAGATCCACGGCGACCCGGCGGTGATGCTGCCGCTGGACCGCCTGCTGCAGGCCTTCGTCAAGCAGCACCGGATGAAGCTGCCCGGCGGCGCGGCCTACGTCCCCTGCTACCGGGTGGTGCAGACCGAGGCGGCCTGAGCGCGCCCGCTCCGGCATCCCTGCGCCGCGCGCGGGGATGCCCATTTATTCCGAGCCGGGCGTACGGCTTCCTGCTACTCTTTTCCGTTCATGCCTCGAATCGCTGGCCCTGACCTCATGTCCCCATCTCCATCGCCAGCCCTCGCCGCACTCCGCGACGCCACCCGTGACCTGCACGCAGAACTGGACCGCCGTTCGCCGTTGGGCGACGACGATCTCGACGACCGCGCCTACCTCGACCATGCCGGACGCATCCTTGGCTGGCTGGAGCCTCTGGAGCGCGCGCTGCGCGACAACCGCAGCGGCTGGCCGGCGGCGCTGCGGGCCGACGCGCGGCTGGTCAAGAGCACCTGGCTGGAAAGCGACCTGCTGGCCGGCGGCATGAGCCGCGCGCAGGTGGAGGCGCTACCGCGCTGCGCCGACCTGCCGAATGCGACACGGGCCGCGGAGGTCTTCGGGGTGGCCTACGTGATGGAAGGCGCGACGCTGGGCGGCGCGTATCTCTACAAACGACTAGCTCCACGCCTGCCCGGTCTGCCGCTACAGTGGTTGCGGGGCTACGGCCAGGCAACCGGGGTGCGCTGGCAGGAGTTTCTCGAACAGCTCGCCCGGCAGATCGACAGCCCCGAAGCCATCGGCCTTGCGCAGGATGCGGCACAGGCTACATTCCTTTCGTTTCGTCGATGGGTTCTCGACGAAGCCTGACTGCCTGGAGACCAGGCTGGACGATAGATGACGAGCATCACCCCGGTTACCCTGGCGAACTGCGAGGACGAACCCATCCACGTGCCTGGCGCGATCCAGCCGCACGGGGCGCTGATCGCCCTGCGCGCGGACGGCATGGTCCTCGCGGCAAGCGAGAACATCCAGGCGCTACTGGGTTTCGTCGCCTCGCCGGGTTCCTACCTGACGCAGGAGCAGGTGGGGCCGGAGGTCCTGCGCATGCTCGAAGAGGGACTGACCGGCAACGGCCCATGGTCGAACAGCGTCGAGACGCGGATCGGCGAACACCTGTTCGACGTGATCGGCCACAGCTACAAGGAAGTGTTCTACCTGGAGTTCGAGATCCGCACCGCGGACACGCTGTCGATCACCTCCTTCACCCTCAACGCCCAGCGCATCATCGCCCAGGTCCAGTTGCACAACGACACCGCCAGCCTGCTCAGCAACGTCACCGACGAACTGCGCCGGATGACCGGCTACGACCGGGTGATGGCCTACCGTTTCCGTCATGACGACTCCGGCGAGGTGGTCGCCGAGAGCCGTCGCGAAGACCTCGAAAGCTACCTGGGGCAACGCTACCCGGCCTCGGACATCCCGGCCCAGGCGCGTCGCCTGTACATCCAGAACCCGATCAGGCTGATCGCCGACGTGGCCTATACGCCGATGCGCGTGTTTCCCGCGCTGAACCCGGAGACCAACGAATCGTTCGATCTCAGCTACAGCGTGCTACGCAGCGTTTCGCCGATCCACTGCGAATACCTGACCAACATGGGCGTGCGCGCCTCGATGAGCATCTCCATCGTGGTCGGCGGCAAGCTCTGGGGACTGTTCTCCTGCCATCACATGTCGCCCAAACTGATTCCCTACCCGGTGCGCATGTCGTTCCAGATCTTCTCCCAGGTCTGCAGCGCCATCGTCGAGCGCCTGGAGCAGGGGCGTATCGCCGAACTGCTGCGCGTGTCCACCGAGCGCAGGCTGGCCCTGGCTCGCCGCGCGCGGGACGCCGACGACCTGTTCGGCGCACTGGCCCACCCGGACGATGGCATCGCCGCACTGATTCCCTGCGACGGCGCCCTGGTCATGCTCGGCGGCCGCACCCTGAGCATCCGCGGCGACTTCGAGCGCCAGGCCGGGAATGTCCTGCAACGCCTGCAGCGCGACCCGGAACGGGACATCTACCACACCGACAACTGGCCGCAGCCCAGCGAGGACTCTCCAGACGGCGGCGACTGCTGCGGTGTGCTGGCGATCCGTTTCCACCGCCAGGAATCGGGCTGGATCTTCTGGTTCCGCCACGAGGAAGTGCACCGCATCCGCTGGGGCGGCAAGCCGGAAAAGCTGTTGACCATCGGCCCCTCCGGCCCGCGGCTGACCCCGCGCGGCTCGTTCGAGGCCTGGGAGGAAGTGGTCCGCGGCCACTCCACGCCCTGGAGCGAAACCGACCTGGCGATCGCCGAAAAGCTGCGCCTGGACCTGATGGAACTGTGCCTCAACCATGCGGCCGAGGTCGACCGCATGCGCCAGCGCCTGATCGCGGTGCTCGGCCACGACCTGCGCAACCCGTTGCAGTCGATCTCCATGGCGGCGGCCCTGCTGTCCTCCAGCGACACCCGCACCACCGAACTGCGCCAACACATTTCCGCGTCCAGCAGCCGCATGGAACGGCTGGTCAGCCAGATCCTCGACATGAGCCGCCTGCAATCGGGCATCGGCCTCACCGTGAACCCGGTCGACACCGACGTCTCGCAACTGGTGCAGCAGATCGTCTGCGAAACCGACGTCGCCTATCCCGGCCTGGTGATCGAGATCGCCATCGACCCGCAGGTTCGTGCCGTGGTCGACCCGGACCGCTACGCCCAGGTCGCTGCCAACCTGCTGAGCAACGCCCGTCATCACGGCCTGCCCGGCCGGCCGGTGCTGGTCACCCTGACCCGCCAGGGCGGCGAGGTGTGCCTGAGCGTGCTCAACGAAACCAGCGGCCTCTCCGAAGCGCAGCTGGCCAACCTGTTCGAACCGTTCAAGCGCGAGTCGGCGGACAACCAGCGCAACCGCAACGGCCTCGGTATCGGCCTGTACATCTCCCAGGCCATCGCCCAGGCCCACCAGGGGCGTATCGACGTGGACTGCCGCGACGACGTCATCACCTTCTGCCTGCGCCTGCCGGTGCGCCAGGCGGAGACCGGCTCCTCGTCCTGACGACGAGGACCGTGCACAATGCAACGCTTGCAGGTATCTTCGGCAGCCATCGCCGTCTGACAGGATCGCCCCGTTCCATGCCCCGCCTCCGCCTCCGGACCGTCCTCGCCTGCCTCGCCGTGTTCTGCGCGGCTCCCGCACTGGCCAGGGTCGAAGTGCATTCGCTGCAACACAAGAGCATGGGGCGGGTGCTGACGGTCCGCGTCTCGGAGGAGATCGCGCCGGGCGACTACGAGACGCTGCTCAAGGGTTTGCGCAACAATCCGGGAACCTACTCGCGCAAGCTGCTCCTGCTGAACAGCATCGGCGGCAGCGTGCCGGAGGCGATCCGCATGGGCCGCCTGCTGCGCGAATCCGGCTTCGACGCGCTGGTGCCGTCGAGCAGCGTCTGCCAGGGCACCTGCGTCTACCTGCTGGCGGCCGGCAAGCGCAAGACCGTACGCGGCTACGTCGGCCTGCACCGTCCCTACTACGCCCACGGCGACTCGCTGCACTCGCGCTCGGCCAACGGCATGCGCTACGACTCCGCCGCCTACTTCCGCGAAATGGATATCCCCAGCACCTTGGTACAGGCCATGCAAAGCACCGATCCCAAACGGATGCGCGTGCTTTCGGCGAAGGAACTGGCGCAGTACCGGCTGAACTGAACCGGCGACTCCGCGGAACGAGCGAGGGCGCGCGGTGGCGTTGGCGATAGTGGCCGATGCCGTTGTACCTCGTTTTCGTGCAACGGCAGGCCGAATCCGCACCGGATCCGAACCGGCCCTACTCTAGAAGAACTCGTCCAGTAGCCTGAAGTACGCCAGCCGTTCGCCGTCGATATCGCCGCCGTATTCGACGAGGAAGGCCTCGGCCCAGGCCGCGCCGAGTTCGGCCTCGATGTCCCGCGCGGCCAAGGCCAGGTCCTGGTGCCGGTCGGCGACGCCGAGCCGGCCGCAATCGATGAAGCCGCTGAAGCGCCGCCCCTCCGCCAGCAGATTTGGCAGGCAGGCGTCGCCATGGGCGACCACCAGGTCTTCGACCGCCGGACGCCGGTCGAGCAGCAGGCGGTACAGCTCCGTGGCGCTGCGACCGCGATGGTCGTCGTCGAAGTCCGCCTCGTCCACCAGCCCGGCCTCGACCCGCTGGCGCACGGTGTCCAGGCGCCGTTCCAGGCGATGGTCGAAGGGACAGGCGGCCGGATCGAGATCGTGCAGCCGGCGCAGGGCGGCGGCCACCAGGCGCACCAGGCGCTCGGGCTCCAGCTCGCCGCGCTGCGCCAGCGCGGACAGCGTGTCCCCCGGCACGGCGCTCATCAGCAGCCATTGCCGGCCGTCGCTCTGGGTTTCGTTCAGCACCTGCGGGCAATCGATGCCGGCACCGTGCAGCCAGCGCAGGCGGGCGATTTCGGCGGGCAGCTCGGCATGTGCGGACAGCACTTCCTGCTTGACGAACAGGGTCGGCCGCCGCGCAGCCTCCAGGCGGTGGACAGTGGCCGCGGAACATCCTTCGCCCTGCCCTCGCCAGCGGTAGCCGGCAAGGTAGTCGGCCCAGGTAGCGGGAGCCTGCGGCGGCATGGAGGTGGCTGCATCATGCATGGAGAAACGCTTCCTGTTCGAGTGGGAGCGCGAGTATACCCGCCCACCCGCTCAGCGACGGGACTCCCCGTCGGCCTGTCGCTGGCGGTAAGCGCTGGGGGTGAGCCCCGCGTAACGCACGAAGAAACGACTGAAGTAGGCCGGGTCCTTGAAGCCGAGCTGGTAGCAGATCTCGTTCACCGAGCCGCCGGTGAACAGCAGCAGGCGCTTGGACTCCTGCATAAGCCGTTCGTACACCAGGCGCTTCGACGGCAGGTCGGCGATGCGCCGGCAGACGTCGTTGAGGCGCGCCTCGGTGACGCCGATCCGGCTGGCGTAGAGCGACAGCGGCCAGTGCTCGGCATAGCGCTCCTCGATCAGCGCGTTGAAGCGCTGGAATATCTGCAGGTCTTCGTGGCGCATCGGCCGCGCAGCCACCGAATTGGCCGAGAGACGCAGCAGGCTGATCATGACCAGGCGGGTCAGCGCCAGCAGCATCTGCTGGCGGCCGGGACGGCTGGCCATCGACTCGCTGCGCAACTGCTCGAAGAGCAGCGCCAGGCGCGCCGCCTCCTCGGCCGCGCCGCCCTCCAGGTTGCCCAGCGCCACGCAGGCCGGCGCCACCTGCGGGCCGGGCGCCAGGCCCGGCTCGGCCTCGGTGAGGCTCCACACCAGTTGCTGGCGCACGGTCAGCACATGGCCATCGGCGTCCGCCTCGGTGACGAAGGCGTGCGGCACGGTCGGCGGGGTGAGGAAGAACATCGGCCCCGACTCCAGGTACTGGCGCTCGTCGAGATAGACCCGCACCGCGCCGTTCTTCACGTAGTGCACCTGGAAGAAGCGGTCGTGCCGGTGCGCCGGCATGTTGCGACCGAAGAATCCGGCCAGGTTGCCCAGCGCATCGTAGTGCACCTCGGCGTCGGCATAGCGCTGGTCGTAGACCTGCCCGATGTTGATGTTGGGGATCGGCTGGCGCTCTGGCATGGCGATCTTCTCTTTGTTGTTCTTCCCGGCTGCGCACGCAAGCCGTCGCGGGCATCCGTATACCGCAGACGGCGCCTCTTGCCACCTCCCCGGGACGAATGGCGCAGCAACCGGGGTTGACGATCATTAACATGTTAAATATAACGTTAACACATTAACGAGTTTTCGCCAGGACGGCCCCCTCGCCGTTCGCTTATCGCGCCAGGAGACACCACCACAATGAGCCGCGCACTGAATGACGTCGCCGCCGGCACCCTGTTCGGCGTCGCGCTGAACTACAAGGGCCTGCTCGACAGCCGCCTGCCGGAGTTCCAGCAGCCGCCCTACCAGAAGCCGCCAGTGAAGCCGGTGTTGTTCATCAAGACACCGAATACCCGCAACGAGCACGACGCCCCGGTGCTCTTCCCGCGCGGCGTCGAGCGCCTGCAACCGGGCCCGGCGCTGGGCGTGGTGATCGCTCGCGACGCCAGCCGGGTGAAGGAGGAAGAGGCCATGGCGCATGTCGCCGGCTACGTGATCGTCAACGAGTTCAGCCTGCCGGAAGACAGCTACTACCGCCCGGCGGTGAAAGCCAAGTGCCGCGACGGCTTCTGCCCGTTCGGTCCGCAACTGGTGCCGACGCAGGAGATCGCCGATCCCCATGCGCTGGAGCTGAAGCTGTACGTCAACGGCGAACTGCGCCAACGCAACAACACCGCCAACCTGGTGCGCGACATCCCGCGGCTGATCGCCGAGATCAGCGAGTTCATGACCCTGCACGCCGGCGACGTGCTGATCACCGGCACCCCCGAAGGGCGCGTCGACGTGCATCCCGGCGACCGCGTCGAGGTCGAGATCGACGGCCTCGGCCGCCTCGCCAACAGCATCGTCGCGGAATGAGGAACCGACCATGAAACACGCACGCATCCGCTACCAGGGCCGGGTTCACCAGGTCACCGTGGAAGACGCCAACGCCGTCCGCCTGGCCGACGGCACCCTGCTCGCCGAGGACCGGGTGGAGTGGCTGCCGCCGGCCACCGGGAGCATGTTCGCCCTCGGCCTGAACTACGCCGACCATGCCGCCGAACTGTCGTTCAAGGCGCCCAGCGAACCGCTGGCGTTCATCAAGTCGCCGGGCACCTACACCGGCCACCGCCAGGTCAGCTGGCGTCCGGACAACGTCGACTACATGCACTACGAGTGCGAACTGGTAGCGGTGATCGGCAAGCCGGCGCGCAACGTCCGCCGCGAGGACGCCCTCGGCTACCTGGCCGGCTACACGGTGTGCAACGACTACGCGATCCGCGACTACCTGGAGAACTACTACCGGCCCAACCTGCGGGTGAAGAACCGCGACGCCACCACCCCGGTGGGGCCGTGGATCGTCGACGCGGCCGAGGTTCCCGAGCCGAACCGGCTGACCCTGCGCACCTGGGTCAACGGCGAGCTGCGCCAGGAAGGCAGCACCGCGGACATGATCTTCGACATCCCCTACCTGATCGAATACTTCTCCAGCTTCATGACCCTGCAGCCGGGCGACATGATCGCCACCGGCACCCCGGAAGGCCTGTCCGACGTGGTCCCCGGCGACGAAGTGGTGGTGGAGGTGGAAGGCGTCGGTCGCCTGGTCAACCGAATCGTCAGCGAGGCCGAATTCTTCCGCGCCCGCGCACAGGAGCACGCAGAATGATCAAACACTGGATCAATGGCCGCGAGGTCGAAAGCAAGGACGTCTTCGAGAACTACAACCCGGCCACCGGCGAGCTGATCGGCGAGGTCGCCAGCGGCGGCGCGGCGGAAATCGACGCGGCGGTGGCGGCGGCCCGGGAAGCCTTCCCGAAATGGGCCAATACCCCGGCCAAGGAGCGCGCGCGCCTGATGCGCCGGCTCGGCGAGCTGATCGACCGGAACGTGCCGCACCTGGCGGAACTTGAGACCCTCGACACCGGCCTGCCGATCCACCAGACGAAGAACGTGCTGATCCCGCGCGCCTCGCACAACTTCGAGTTCTTCGCCGAAGTCTGCACGCGGATGAACGGGCACAGCTATCCGGTCGACGACCAGATGCTCAACTACACCCTGTACCAGCCGGTGGGCGTCTGTGGCCTGGTCTCGCCGTGGAACGTACCGTTCATGACCGCCACCTGGAAGACCGCGCCGTGCCTGGCGCTGGGCAACACGGCGGTGCTGAAGATGTCCGAGCTGTCGCCGCTGACCGCCAACGAGCTGGGCCGCCTGGTGCACGAGGCGGGCATTCCGCCGGGGGTGTTCAACGTGGTCCAGGGCTACGGCGCCAGCGCCGGCGACGCGCTGGTTCGCCACCGCGACGTGCGCGCGGTGTCCTTCACCGGCGGCACCGCCACCGGGCGACGGATCATGGAGGCGGCCGGGATCAAGAAATACTCGATGGAACTGGGCGGCAAGTCGCCGGTGCTGGTCTTCGAAGACGCCGACCTCGAGCGGGCGCTGGACGCCGCGCTGTTCACCATCTTCTCGCTGAACGGCGAGCGCTGCACCGCCGGCAGTCGCATCTTCGTCCAGGAAAGCGTCTACCCGCAGTTCGTCGCCGAGTTCGCCGCGCGCGCCAGGCGCCTGATCGTCGGCGATCCGCAGGACCCGAAGACCCAGGTCGGCTCGATGATCACCCAGGCCCACTACGACAAGGTCACCGGCTACATCCGCATCGGCCTCGAGGAAGGCGCCACCCTGGTGGCCGGCGGCCTGGAGCGTCCGGCCGGCCTGCCGGCGCACCTGAGCAAGGGGCAGTTCATCCAGCCCACGGTGTTCGCCGACGTGGACAACCGCATGCGCATCGCCCAGGAGGAGATCTTCGGCCCGGTGGTCTGCCTGATCCCGTTCAAGGACGAAGCCGAGGCGCTGCGCCTGGCCAACGACGTGGAATACGGCCTGGCCTCCTACATCTGGACCCAGGACATCGGCAAGGCCCATCGCCTGGCACGCGGCATCGAGGCCGGGATGGTCTTCATCAACAGCCAGAACGTGCGCGACCTGCGCCAGCCGTTCGGCGGGGTGAAGGCCTCGGGCACCGGACGCGAAGGCGGGGAATACAGCTTCGAGGTATTCGCCGAGATCAAGAACGTGTGTATATCCATGGGCAGCCATCACATCCCCCGCTGGGGCGTGTAGGGCGCGCTCGTGCAGAGCGGCCGCCCGAGGCCGCCAGCAGCGCCGGCGTGCAGACACAATCAGAAGAATCCGGGCCAGCCGCCAACGGCCGCGCCCGCTGCCAGGCCCAACGGGCCACCAGGAGAATCGTCATGGGCAAAGTCGCTCTGGCTGCCAAGATCACCCACGTACCCTCGCTGTACCTGTCCGAGCTGCCCGGCCCGCGCCACGGCTGCCGCCAGCCGGCGATCGACGGGCACCGCGAGATCGGCCGGCGCTGCCGCGAACTGGGGGTCGACACCATCGTGGTGTTCGACACCCACTGGCTGGTCAACGCCGGCTACCACATCAACTGCGCGCCGCACTTCGAGGGGCTCTACACCAGCAACGAGTTGCCGCACTTCATCGCCAACATGGAGTACGGCTTCCCCGGCAACCCGGAGCTGGGCCGCATCCTCGCCGAGGGCTGCAACGCGCTCGGCGTGGAGACCCTGGCCCACGACGCCACCACCCTCGGCCCGGAGTACGGCACCCTGGTACCGATGCGCTACATGAACCAGGACCGCCACTTCAAGGTGGTCTCGGTCTCCGCCCTGTGCACCGTGCATTACCTGAACGACAGCGCGCGCCTGGGCTGGGCCATGCGCAAGGCGGTGGAAGAGCACTACGACGGCACGGTGGCGTTCCTCGCCAGCGGCTCGCTGTCCCACCGCTTCGCCCAGAACGGCCAGGCGCCGGACTTCTCCGACCGCATCTGGAGCCCGTTCCTCGAGGTTCTCGATCATGAAGTCGTGCAGATGTGGCAGGAGGGCCGCTGGGCCGAGTTCTGCGGGATGCTCCCCGAGTACGCCTCCAAGGGCCATGGCGAAGGCTTCATGCACGACACCGCGATGCTCCTCGGCGCCCTCGGCTGGTCGGCCTACGACGGCAAGGCGGAGGTCGTGACGCCCTACTTCGGCTCCTCCGGCACCGGGCAGATCAACGCGGTATTCCCGGTCACCGCCCAGGACGGCTCGGCGATCCCCGCCGCCCAGGCCGGCAACCCGGCCGGCGCCAGTTGCGCCAGCCGCCTCTGAGGACACCACCATGCCGCACTTCATCGCCGAATACACCGACAACATCGAAGCCGAAGCCGACCTGCCCGGCCTGTTCAAGAAGGTCCACGCCTGCCTCGGCGCCAGCGGCGTTTTCCCGCTCGGCGGCATCCGCAGCCGCGGCGTGCGCCTGGACACCTGGCGCATGGCCGACGGCAGGCACGACTACGCCTTCGTCCACATGACCCTGAAAGTCGGCGCCGGTCGCGACCTGGAGACTCGCCGGCAAGTCGCCGAGGCACTTTTCGAGGTGATCACCGCGCACTTCGCCGAGCTCCAGGCGCGACGCCTGCTGGCGCTGTCCTTCGAACTCACCGAACTGGACGCGGAGCTGAACTACAAGCGCAACAACGTGCATGAATTCCTGAACAACCCGGCGGACTGACCAGCCCGCCATAACGCTGCACTCACCCAGCTCGCCTCCCGGCCACCGTCAGGTCGCCGGGACGTCCGGGCGCTCACAAAAAGTACAAGATCATGAGCACAGCCAGCACCCTGAACAGCACCACCCTGCCTCTCAGCGACAGCACCCACGACCGCGTCACCTGGCGGCTGATGCCGCTGCTGCTGGTGTGCTACGTCTTCGCCCATCTGGACCGCATCAACATCGGTTTCGCCAAGTTGCAGATGAGCGCCGACCTGCACTTCAGCGACACCGTCTACGGTCTCGGCGCCGGGCTGTTCTTCATCGCCTATGCGCTGTTCGGCCTGCCCAGCAACCTGATGCTGGAACGGATCGGCCCGCGCCGCTGGATCGCCTGCCTGATGCTGGTCTGGGGCTGTCTCTCCACCGCCATGCTGCTGGTGGAGACCGCGCGCGGCTTCTACCTGCTGCGCTTTCTCCTGGGGGTCGCCGAGGCCGGCTTCTTCCCCGGTATCCTGGTCTACCTGAACCGTTGGTTCCCGGCGCGCCGACGCGGGCAGATCACCGCTCTGTTCGCCATCGCCGTGCCCATGGCCGGGGTGATCGGCGGACCGCTTTCGGGCTGGATCCTAGAAGGCTTCCATGACGCCCTCGGACTGCGCGGCTGGCAGTGGATGTTCCTGATCGAAGGCCTGCCGGTTGTGTTGCTCGGCGTGGTGGTCTGGTGCTCGCTGCCGGAAAGCTTCGAACGGGTGACGTGGCTCAGCGACGAACAGAAGCACCTGCTGCGCGAGGAACTGGCCGGCGAGGAGCAGCGCAAGACCATCACCTCCTTCTCCGGCATCTTCAGCAATCCGCAGGTGTGGCTGCTGGTGGCGATCTATTTCGCGGTGATGCTGGCGGTGAACACCATCGCGTTCTGGATGCCGAGCCTGATCCATGGCGCCGGCATCGCCCAGGACAGCCGCATCGGCATGCTCAGCGCGGTGCCCTATCTCGCCGGCTGCGCCTTCATGATCTTCATCGGCCGTTCCTCCGACCGCCTGCGCGAGCGCCGCTGGCACCTGGGCATTCCGTTGCTGATGGCCGCCGCCGGGCTCAGCCTGGCGGCCCTGGCACCGACCAGCGCCTGGCTGGTGATGGGCGGCCTGGTGATCGCCGGGATGGGCGCCAGCGCCGCCCTGCCGATGTTCTGGCAACTGCCGCCGGCCTTCCTTTCCAGCGCCACCCTGGCCGCCGGAATCGCCCTGATCAGTTCCTTCGGCAGCATCGCCGCCTTCCTCGCGCCCTACCTGATCGGCTGGATGCGCGACACCACCCAGAGCGCCAGCCTGGCCCTGTACCTGCTGGCCATCCTCATCGCCCTCGGCGCCGGCCTGGTCCTGCGGACCCCCGCCGCCGTGGTCAACCCACGCTGAACCGAGAGACCCCGACCATGCTCGATCCCCGTCTGATCCAGGAAGCCGCCAACCGCCTCGACGCCGCCGAACGCTCGCGCCAGCAGGTAAGGCAGTTCTCCCTCGACTACCCGGACATCGCCATCGAGGACGCCTACGCCATCCAGCGCGCCTGGGTCGAGCGCAAGATCGCCGACGGGCGCGTGCTCAAGGGCCACAAGATCGGCCTGACCTCGCGCGCCATGCAGGTCTCGTCGAACATCAGCGAGCCGGACTACGGCGCCTTGCTCGACGACATGTTCTTCGAGGAGGGCAGCGACATCCCCTTCCAGCGCTTCATCGTGCCGCGGGTCGAGGTGGAGCTGGCGTTCATCCTCGGCAAGCCGCTGAAGGGACCGGGCTGCACCCTGTTCGACGTGCTCGAGGCCACCGAGTGGGTGATCCCGGCGCTGGAGATCATCGATGCGCGCATCCAGCAGGTCGACCCGCAAACGAAAGTCACGCGCAAGGTCTTCGACACCATCTCCGACAACGCCGCCAACGCCGGCGTGGTGATGGGCGGCCGGGCCGTACGGCCAGGCGATATCGACCTGCGGCGGGTACCGGCGATCCTCTACCGCAATGGCGTGATCGAGGAGTCTGGCGTCTCCGCCGCGGTGCTCAACCACCCGGCCAAGGGCGTCGCCTGGCTGGCCAACAAGCTGGCGCCCTACGGCGTCTGCCTGGAGGCCGGCCAGGTGATCCTCGGCGGCTCCTTCACCCGCCCGGTGGCGGCCGCGCCGGGGGACACCTTCCACGTCGACTACGACCTGCTCGGCAGCATCTCCTGCCGTTTCGTCTGAGGAGGCATTTCCATGGACCTGCCCGTCAATCGCTTCAAGCAACGCCTGCGCAGCGGCGAGGCGCAGATCGGCCTGTGGCTCGGCCTGGCCGATCCCTACTGCGCGGAGCTGGCCGCCAACGCCGGCTTCGACTGGCTGCTGCTGGACGGCGAGCACGCGCCCAACGACCTGCGCAGCCTGCTCGGCCAGTTGCAGGCGCTGGCGCCCTACCCCGGCCAGCCGGTGATCCGCCCGGTGCAGGGCGACACTGCGCTGATCAAGCAATTGCTCGACATCGGCGCGCAGACCCTGCTGGTACCGATGGTCGACAGCGCCGCCCAGGCCGAAGGGCTGGTGCGCGCCGTGCGCTATCCGCCGGCGGGCGTACGCGGGGTCGGCAGTGCGCTGGCCCGGGCCTCGCGCTGGAACAGCGTGGCGGAGTACCTGAACCACGCCGACGAGCAGATGTGCCTGCTGGTCCAGGTGGAAAACCTGGAGGGCCTGGCCAACCTCGACGCGATCGCCGCCGTCGAGGGCGTCGACGGCGTGTTCATCGGTCCGGCCGACCTCAGCGCAGCCATGGGCCATCGCGGCAATCCAGGCCATCCCGAGGTGCAGGCGGCCATAGAGGACGCCATCCACCGCATCCGCACGGCCGGCAAGGCCGCCGGCATCCTCTCCGCCGACGAGACACTGGCGCGGCGCTACCTGGAGCTGGGCTGCGCGTTCGTCGCGGTGGGCGTGGACACCAGCCTGCTGATGCGTTCGCTGCGCGAGCTGGCGGGGCGCTTCAAGGGCGGCGCGCCGGCGCCGTCCGCCAGTTCCTCGGTCTACGGCTGAGGGGTGCGCCCCGCTCCCGCTGCGGGAGAGGGGCCAGGTCGGCGTTGCGGCAGGTATCGGCGTCGGTCCGGGGGCGTATGCCTAGCGTCGGCGGAACAACGGTCGCGGCTCGATCGCCGAGCGGCCGTAGAGCACGCTCAAGCCCGCCAGCCCCTTGAGCGCATCCTCGACGTTCTTGTCCTCGCGCACCGCGAAGGCATCGAAGCCGCACTGGCGCATATGGCTGAGCTGGTCGCGCAACACGTCGCCCACTGCGCGCAACTCGCCGCTCCACCCCAGGCGCACGCGCAGCAGGTAGGCCAGGCTGTAGCCACGACCGTCGCGGAAGCTGGGGAAGTCGACGGCGATCAGCGGCAGCTCGGCGAAGTGCGGCAGCAAGGCCTCCACCTCATCGTCCGGCGCCAGCCAGGGCGCGGCGGCTCCGGCCTCGCCGCGGCGCTCCAGCCAGGCCGCCAGAGGCAGCAGCAACGGCCCCGGCGGCAGCGCGTCGGGCAACTCGCGCAGGAGTTGCCAGGGATCGTCGCGGCAGACCTCGGCGACGCCATCGCGCAAACGGATCAGGTTGTTCATGCCGGTTCCTCCATCCTGGCGTAGACCCGGGCCTTGAACGGCTCCAGGCCGACCCGGTTGAAGGTGTCGATGAAACGTTCCGGGCCGACCCGCAGGTCGGTGAAGGTTTCGACGATCCGTTCGATCACCGCCGGCACCTCGGCAGCGCTGAACGATGGCCCGATCACCTTGCCCAGCGCGCTGTCCCTGCCCTGGGCGCCGCCGAGGGTGACCTGGTACCACTCGCTGCCGTTCTTGTCGACGCCGAGGATGCCGATGTTGCCGATGTGGTGGTGGCCGCAGGCGTTCATGCAGCCGGAGATGTTCAGGCTAAGCTCGCCGATGTCGTGCAGGTGGTCGAGGTCCTCGAAGCGCTGCTGGATACCCTGGGCGATGGGGATCGACTTGGCGTTGGCCAGCGCGCAGTAGTCGCCGCCGGGACAGGCGATGATGTCGCTGAGCAGGCCTTGGTTAGGCGTGCCGAGGCCGGCTGCGCAAGCCTCGCGCCACAGCGCGTGGAGGTTCTCCAGGCGCACGTCGGGGAGCACCAGGTTCTGTTCGTGGGCCACACGGATCTCGCCGAAACCGTAGCGCTCGGCCCAGTCGGCGACGCGTTCCATCTGCTCCGCGGTGACGTCGCCCGGCGGCGCGCTGGCGCCGGGCTTGGTCGACAGCACCACCGAGGCGTAGCCCGGCACCTTGTGCGCCTGGACGTTGCGCGAGGCCCAGCGGGCGAAGGCCGGATCGGCCGCACGGGCGCTGCCGTAGGCCAGCTCGCCGTCGGCCGGCGGCAGGTAGCGCGGCAATACGAAGCGCTCGGCGACCCGCTGGCACTCCTCGGCAGTCAGTTGCGCCGGGCCGTCGCGCAGGTGCTGCCACTCTTCCTCCACCTCGCGGGCGAAAGCCTCGATGCCCAGCGCCTTGACCAGGATCTTGATCCGCGCCTTGTACTTGTTGTCGCGCCGGCCGTAGCGGTTGTAGACCCGCAGGATCGCCTCGACGTAAGACAACAGGTGCTGCCAGGGCAGGTCGTCGCGGATCACCTGGCCGAGCATCGGCGTGCGTCCCAGGCCGCCGCCGACCAGGACCCGCAGGCGCAACTCGCCGGCGTCGGGGTGGCGGTAAAGGTACAGGCCGATGTCGTGCATCTGCACCGCGGCGCGGTCTTCCACCGCCGAACTGAGGGCGATCTTGAACTTGCGCGGGAGGAACAGGAACTCCGGGTTCACCGTCGACCACTGGCGCAGGATCTCGGCCAGCGGCCGGGGGTCGGTCCATTCGTCCGCGGCGACCCCGGCGAAGGCTTCGGTGGTGATGTTGCGCACGCAGTTGCCGGAGGTCTGGATCGCATGCATCTGCGCGCCGGCGAGGTGTTCGAGGATATCGCCGACCTGCTCCAGTTCGATCCAGTTGAACTGGATGTTCTGCCGCGTGGTGAAGTGCCCGTAGCCGCGGTCGTAGTGCCGGGCGACGTGCGCCAAGGCGCGCAGTTGCGGCGACGAGAGGGTGCCGTAGGGAATCGCCACGCGCAGCATGTAGGCGTGCTTCTGCAGGTACAGGCCGTTCTGCAGGCGCAGCGGGAGGAACTCCTCCTCGCTCAGTTCGCCGTCGAGGCGGCGGGCGATCTGGTCGCGGAACTGCGCCACCCGCTCGCTCACCAGCGCCTGGTCGTATTCGTCGTACTGGTACATCGCAAAGCCCTCATCGACAGGGTTTCTCCACCGATGACGGGCAGGGTGCGTGGCGAAGAAACCGGGGACCGGCTGCGCCCCTGTTTCTGGCGACAGGATGGGCCGGTGTTCACTGGCACCCACTATCGCCCGCGTACAGACAGCGAAACAGCGGCAGATTCCGCCGAAAAAAACACATCAGATGGCCGACGGCGGCGAATTCGTGCCGCCTGCGACCGGTTGCCACGGGGCGCATATCTGTACTGCCCGAGGTCGCCCGGCAACCCGCGGCAATGCTGGGCCGCTGCTTTCCGGAAGCATCTGATACGGTTTTTCCCGCTCGATCTGCCGCTGTTTCGCCCATCAGCCGGTTCCTATAGTCGCAACCGCCTCTCCAGCCTGATGGGCCTACGAAAAATGAGCGAAAGAATTCCCGCGATCCAGGTCGAGCCCGCCGCACCGGCCGCTCCGTCGAAACAGCCGCCCGCGCCCGGCAAGCTGCCGTCGGCGGTGAACGGCCCGATCTACACCCGCAGCTTCACCGGTCTGTTCCGCAACTTCCGCCGCCTCGGCGGCGGCCTGCTGTTCCTGCTGTTCTTCGGCACCCTGTGGCTGAACTGGAACGGCCGCCAGGCGGTGCTCTGGGACCTGCCCGAACGCAAGTTCTACATTTTCGGCGCGACCTTCTGGCCGCAGGACTTCATCCTGCTCTCGGCGCTGCTGATCATCGCCGCCTTCGGCCTGTTCTTCATCACCGTGTTCGCCGGCCGCGTCTGGTGCGGCTATACCTGCCCGCAGAGCGTGTGGACCTGGGTGTTCATGTGGTGCGAGAAGGTCACCGAGGGCGACCGCAATGCGCGGATCAAGCTCGACCAGGGTCCGGCGAGCGCCGCCAAGCTCTTGCGCAAAACGGCCAAGCACGCGCTGTGGCTGGGTGTGAGCCTGGTCACGGCGATCACCTTCATCGGCTACTTCACTCCGGTGCGGCCGCTGGTGGCCGACCTGTTCAGCTTCCAGCTGGACCTGGAAAGCCTGTTCTGGGTGCTGTTCTTCACCGCCGCCACCTATGTCAACGCCGGCTGGCTGCGCGAGCAGGTGTGCATCCACATGTGCCCCTACTCGCGCTTCCAGAGCGTGATGTTCGACAAGGACACCCTGATCGTGTCCTACGATGCCGCCCGCGGCGAGTCCCGCGGCGCCCGCAAGAAAGGCAGCGATCCGCGCGCCCAGGGGCTCGGCGACTGCATCGACTGCCAGCAGTGCGTGCAGGTCTGCCCCACCGGCATCGACATCCGCGACGGCCTGCAGATCGCCTGCATCGGCTGCGCCGCCTGCGTCGACGCCTGCGACTCGATCATGGACAAGATGGGCTATGAACGCGGCCTGGTGCGCTACACCTCGGAACGCGCCCTGGAAGGTGGCCAGACCCGCTTCCTGCGTCCACGCCTGGTCGGCTACGCGGCGGTGATGCTGGCGATGATCGGCGCCTTCGTCGTCGCCCTTGATGCCCGCCCGCTGGCCTCGCTGGACGTGACCCGCGACCGTGGGCTGTTCCGCGAGAACGCCGCCGGGCAGATCGAGAACATCTACACCCTCAAGGTCATCAACAAGACCCAGCAGCCGCAGCGCTATCGCCTGCAACTCGACGACGCGCCGGAGTTCCGCCTGCAGGGCGAGCACACCCTGAGCCTGAAGCCCGGCGAGATCCTCGACTTCCCGGTGTCGGTGGCCTCTACCGCCGAACGCGCCAGGGCCGGCTCGCAACCGCTGGCGTTCAGCCTGCGCGGCATCGACGACCCGAGCCTGGCGGTCGGCAGCACCAGCACCTTCGTTTCGCCGGCGCGCTGAGGAGGCCGCGATGAGGCATGACAACACGGTCCCGGCGCGCATAGAGTGGGCGCCAGCGGCCGTGCCCACGGCCAGCCAGGACAGCGGCCAGGACAAGATGAAGCGCTACGAGAAATTCGCCGACGAGATTGCCGAGCTGATCCGCACCGGCGTCCTCGCCCCCGGGCAGAAGGTGCCCTCGGTACGGCACGCCAGCCGTACCTACGGGGTCAGCGCTTCCACCGTGTTCCAGGCCTACTACCTGCTGGAAAGCCGTGGGCTGATCATGGCCCGCGCACGCTCCGGCTACTTCGTCTGCCAGCACGTGCAGCGGCCGCTGCCGGAACCGGAGATCAGCCCGCGCCAGGCCGACGCCACCGAGGTCGACGTCAGCGAGCTGGTGTTCTCCGTACTCAGTTCGATCAAGGACCCGGACACCGTACCCTTCGGCTCGGCGTTCCCCAGTCCGCAACTGTTTCCCCTGCCGCGCCTGGCGCGCTCGATGGCCCACGCGGTGCGCGACATGGACCCGCAATCGGTGGTCGCCGACATGACGCCGGGCAACCATGGCCTGCGCCGGCAGATCGCCCTGCGCTACATGGTCGGCGGCCTGCTGCTGCCGGTGGAAGAACTGGTCATCAGCAACGGCGCGCTGGAGGCACTCAACCTCTGCCTGCAGGTGGTCACCCGTCCCGGCGACCTGGTGGCCATCGAGGCGCCGGCGTTCTACGCCACCCTGCAGGTGCTGGAACGGTTGAAGCTGAAGGCGGTGGAAATCCCCGTGCATCCGCGCGAAGGCATCGACCTGGAAGTGCTCGCCGACAGCCTGGAGCGCCTGCCGATCAAGGCCTGCTGGTTCATGAGCAACTTCCAGAACCCGATGGGCGCGAGCATGGACGACGAGAAGAAACGCGCCCTCGCCGAGCTGCTGGCGCGCCACCAGGTGCCGATGATCGAGGATGACGTCTACGCCGAGCTGTACTTTGGCCAGCAGGCGCCGAAACCGGTCAAGGCCTACGACCAGGAAGGCCTGGTGATGCACTGCAGTTCCTTCTCCAAGAGCCTGGCGCCGGGCTACCGGGTCGGCTGGGTGGCCGGCGGACGCTACGCCGAGCAGATCGAGCGACTGAAGCTGATGACCAGCCTGTCGGCGTCGATCCCGGCCCAGGCGGCCATCGCCGACTATCTCCAGCACGGCGGCTACGACCGCCACCTGCGCAAGCTGCGCTACGCCCTGGAGACCCAGCAGAACGCCATGCTCGCGGCGGTGGCGCGTTACTTCCCCGAGCAGACCCGGGTCAGCCGTCCCAGCGGCGGCTACTTCCTCTGGCTGGAGTTGCCCGAGGCGGTCGACTCGCTGCGCCTGTTCCAACTGGCCCTGGCCCAGGGCATCAGCCTCGCCCCGGGGCCGATCTTCTCCGCCACCCGCCGCTTCGCCCATTGCGCCCGGCTCAACTACGGGCACCCGTGGAGCGCGCGGCAGGAGAAGGCGATGGAGACACTCGGGCGGATCGCCCAGTCGCTGGCGGGATGACGCCCCGCAGACGGAAAGCCACCCCGGCGTAGGGCGGATAACCGCGCGCGGTCATCCGCCATGATCGGCTCGCGTCCCCCATCCCGGTATGCGCCGCCGCCCTGCACGACCGCCTTCCCCCGCCCCATCTGATACCCAAATTCCATATCGACCTGAAGCTGTTTTACCCCCGCCCCAGCCCTTAGATTGCAGGCTCCGGCCGGCGCCCCGTCTCCCCCCTCGACGGCGGTCGCCGGCTGTTCATTTCTTTCGGGACTGTACAGATGAACAAAGCAACGACGGAACCTGCCTACAACTACAAGGTGGTTCGCCAGTTCGCCATCATGACCGTGGTATGGGGCGTGATCGGCATGGGGTTGGGCGTACTGATCGCCTCGCAACTGGTCTGGCCCCAGATGAACTTCGACCTGCCCTGGACCAGCTTCGGCCGCCTGCGGCCGCTGCATACCAACCTGGTGATCTTCGCCTTCGGCGGCTGCGCGCTGTTCGCCACCAGCTACTACACGGTGCAGCGTACCTGCCAGGTGCGACTGTTCTCCGACACCCTGGCCGCCTTCACCTTCTGGGGCTGGCAGGCGGTGGCGGTGATCCTGCTGGTCAGCCTGCCGCTGGGCAACACCACCACCAAGGAATACGCCGAGATCGAGTTCACCGGCGCGATCTGGCTGGCGATCGTCTGGGTCGCCTACGCGGTGGTGTTCTTCGGCACCCTGATCAAGCGCAAGGTCAAGCACATCTATGTCGGCAACTGGTTCTTCGGCTCGTTCATCCTGACCACCGCGATGCTGCACATCGTCAACCACATGTCGCTGCCGGTGAGCTGGTTCAAGTCCTACTCGATGTACTCCGGCGCCACCGATGCCATGGTCCAGTGGTGGTACGGGCACAACGCCGTAGGCTTCTTCCTGACCACCGGCTTCCTCGGCATGATGTACTACTTCGTGCCCAAGCAAGCCGGGCGCCCGGTCTACTCCTACCGGCTGTCCATCGTCCACTTCTGGGCGCTGATCACCCTGTACATCTGGGCCGGCCCGCACCACCTGCACTACACCGCGCTGCCGGACTGGGCGCAGTCGCTGGGCATGGTGATGTCGCTGATCCTCCTGGCGCCGAGCTGGGGCGGCATGATCAACGGCATGATGACCCTCTCCGGGGCCTGGCATAAGCTGCGCGACGACCCGATACTGCGCTTCCTGGTGGTGTCCCTGGCGTTCTACGGCATGTCCACCTTCGAAGGCCCGATGATGGCGATCAAGACCGTCAACGCCCTCTCCCACTACACCGACTGGACCATCGGCCACGTCCACGCCGGCGCCCTCGGCTGGGTCGCGATGATCACCATCGGCTCGCTCTACCACCTGATTCCCAAGGTCTACGGGGTCGAGAAGATGCACAGCGTCGGCCTGATCAATGCGCACTTCTGGCTGGCCACCATCGGCACCGTGCTGTACATCGCCTCGCTGTGGGTCAACGGCATTACCCAGGGCCTGATGTGGCGCGCGGTCAACGAGGACGGCACGCTGACCTACTCCTTCGTCGAGTCGCTGGTGGCCAGCCATCCGGGCTTCATCGTGCGCCTGGTCGGTGGCGGGTTCTTCCTCACCGGCATGCTGCTGATGAGCTACAACACCTGGCGCACGGTACGCCAGGCGCGCCCGGAAGGAATCCTCGCGGCGGCCCGCATGGCCTGAGCCGCGACAGCGCGTCCCTTCCCGAGCCTCGCCCGCCACGCTGCGGGCAAGGCTCGACAGCCGACGAGGAGAATCATCATGGAATTCAGCTGGAGCGAGATCCTGCTGGAGCTGCTGGCGGTCGCCGTGCTGTTCTTCGGCGTGCATTGGAGCCTGCGCCACGCCAAGACCCTGGACCAGGCGAGCATGCTGCCGTTCGCCGACGACGAGGAGGTGGCCCGCCGGGTCGAGCGGGAAACCGGCAGGAGCCGCACCGGCTGCGGCTGTCCCGGTCGCTGCCAGGGCGACTGCCGGCACTGGGACAAGAATTGGCCGGCATGACGCCGGCCAGTCGCTTCAGGGCTTTATCTTCTTCAGCTCGTTGAGCAGTTCCAGCAACTGCGCGAGCTTTTCCTCGCCGAACCGCTCCTGGATGCGCTGGTAGTTCTTCTCCATGTCGCCGCTCATGGAGACGAAGCACTGCTGGCCCTTTTCCGTCAGGTTCACGTAGACCCGCCGCTGGTCCTTGGGCGCCTTCCAGCGCCGGACGATGCCGTCGCGCTCCAGGCGCGCCAGCACGCCGGTCATGCTCGGGCGCAGGATGCAGGCCTGGTTGGCCAACTGGTAGCTCTCCATCTCGCCCTGCTGGCGCAGGATGCGGATCACCCGCCACTGCTGCTCGGTGAGGCCGTGCTGGTTGAGGGAGGGGCGGAAGAAACTCATCGCGGCTTCGCGAGCCTGCAACAGGGTCAGGGTCAGGGAGGGTCTTGGCGTTGACATAGGGTCCGAGCTTGGATGACTGGTTTCGAAAGTGCAGAAGAGTAGCGGAAAAAACACAGGCTGCATGCGGGTATGCAGAAGGAAATCAACGGTTTCCGCCGTGCAGGGCCAAGCCCAGCGCGAGCAGGCTGCCGACGCCGCAGACGGCCATCACCAGCGCCATCGGCAGCACGCCGGGCAGCGCCAGCCAGCCGACCGCCAGGCTGGCCAGGCAGCCGAGGCCGAACTGCCCGGACACCGCCACCGCCGAAGCCGCCCCGGCCTGTCCGGGATACAACGCCAGCAGGCTGGCGATGCAGTTGGCGCCGAGCAGGCCGGTGACGCTGACGAAGCACAGCAGGCCGGGCACCAGCGCCCACAACCCGCCCCGCTCGCCGAGCGCCGCATAGCCGAGGAGGAACAGCCCGGACACGCAGCCCAGCAGGCTGCCGGCCCGCAGCAGCGGCCGCGGACCGTGGCGGCGCACCAGGCGCGCGCTGCACCAGGTGGCGAGCATCACGCCGAGGATGTTCAGTCCGAAGAACCAGCCGAAGCGCTCCGCGCGCACGCCGAAATGCTCGATGAACACGAAGGGCGCGGCGCTGATGTAGGCGAACATCCCGGCGAACGCCAGCCCCATGCACAGCACGTAGCCCAGCGCGCGACGGTCGCCGAGCAGCCGCCCATAGGCGAGAAAGGCCTGGGCCAGGCTGCCGCCGCGGCGCTCCGGCGGGTGGCTTTCGGCGACCCGCCAGACCGCCAGCAGGCAGAGCCCGGCGAACAGCGCCAGGACCACGAACAACGCGCGCCAGCCGGCCCAGAGCATCAGGTAGCCGCCGAGCAGCGGCGCGGCCAGCGGTGCCAGCATGGTCACCATGTGCATCAATGCCAGCATCCGGGCGGCCTCGCCCAACGGATAGAGGTCGCGCACCATGGCCCGCGCCAGCACCGACGCGGCGCCGCCGCCGAGGGCCTGGAGCACCCTCAGCAGGACCAGTTGCCCCGCGCTGTCGGCCAGCGCGCAGGCCAGGCTGCTGAACAGGTACAAGGCGATACCGGCCAGCAGCACCGGGCGCCGGCCGAAACGGTCGGACAAGGGGCCGTAGAACAGCATGCCGACGCAGAAGCCGACCAGGAAGCCGCTGATGCTCCGCTGCACCTGGGCATCGCTGGCGCCGAGATCGGCGGCGATCGCCGGCAGGCTCGGCAGGTACATGTCGATCGACAGCGGGCCGAACGCCACCAGCGCCGACAACAGCAGCAACAGGCGTCGTTCGCCGCTTCCGACCTGAATCCTCGATGCACTCGCAGGCACGCTCGCCCTCCTCTTCTTCGCCTTTCGGTCCAGACGACACCGCCGTGCACGCGGATGCAAGTTCGCCGTCCGGGAAATCCTCGCGCCGCGACCTCGTTCACCCTGGCAGCGCGCGGGCCTGGCTCCTTTCGCGGGCCGACAACGTTAACAGATTAACCAAATGCGCAGAAGGCGAAAGATTCCAGGCTGGCTTCGCTCTCCAGCGCCTTACCGTCAATGCTCGATGAGCATGGAAAGGGGCAGAGGCTAGCGAAGCTTCCGGGAGGATCGCCAACACTTCATTAACAAGTTAACAATATGCTAAAACTCACCGTGCAATCGGCGTCACCCATACCTACAAGAACAACAACCAAGGGAAGAATCGATGATCACGGCATGCCCCCGCCCGTGCGCCTGGCGCAGCTATGCGCTTGGCCTCGGCCTCCTGCCCCTCGCCGCGCAAGCGGAATTCCTCGCGGACAGCAGCGCCCACCTCGACCTCCGCAACTTCTACCAGTTGCGCGACTACCGCCAGCACGATGCGCCCCAATCGCAGGCCGGCAACTGGTCGCAGGGCTTCGTCCTGCGCCTGCAATCCGGTTTCACCGACGGCCCGCTCGGCTTCGGCCTGGATGCTACCGGGCTGCTCGGCGTCAAGCTCGACTCGGGACGCGGGCGTAGCAACGATGGCACGCTGCCGTTCGGAGCGAATTCGAAGGAGCCGGTGGACGACTACAGTCACCTCGGCCTGACCGCCAAGCTGCGCTATTCGCAGACCCAGCTACAGGTCGGCATCCTCATGCCGCAACTGCCGGTGGCGTTCCGCGACGACGTGCGCCTGTTGCCGCAGACCTTCGACGGCGCGCTGCTGACCTCCAGCGAGATCGAGGGTCTCACCCTCACCGCGGGGCAATTGTGGAAGTCGCGCACTCGCGAGTCGGCCGGCAGCGACGACATGTACATCATGGGCCGCGACAAGGCCCACGCCAGCGACGAGTTCAATCTCGCCGGCGCGACCTACGCCTTCACCCCTCGGCTCAGCGCCAGCTATTACTACGGCCAGCTCAAGGACATCTACCGACAGCACTATCTCGGCCTGCTGCACACCCTGCCGCTGGGCGAAGGGCTGTCGCTGCGCAGCGACCTGCGCTACTTCGACAGCGGCGAAGACGGCGCGGCGATCTCCGGGCCGGTGGACAATCGCAACCTCAACGCCATGCTCACCCTGCGCGCCGGCGCCCACGCCTTCGGCATCGGTGTCCAGAAGATGATCGGCAACGACGCCTTTCCGGTGCTCAACGGCTACACCACGCCCTACGTGGCCAACCTCATGGCCTACCAGACCTTCACCCGACCGCAGGAGAAATCCTGGCAACTGCGCTACGACTACGACTTCGCCGGCCTCGGCCTGCCCGGCCTGAACCTCATGACCCGCTATGTACAGGGCCGCGACATCGACCGCGGCGCCGGCCGTGCCGACGACAGCGAATGGGAGCGCAACACCGACCTGTCCTACGTGATCCAGAGCGGACCGCTGAAGAGCGTCGCCTTGAAATGGCGCAACATCACCTACCGCAGCCGCTACGGTGCGGACCTGGACGAGAACCGCTTCATCGTCAATTACACGCTAAAGCTCTGGTGAAGCGCGGCCCCTTGGGGCCGCAGGCACCTCAATCCTCGAGTCGCAGGTGCAAATGCTGCTTCTTGCCCAGGCTCAGGCGCAGCCCGTCGACCTCGCCCGCCAGCGGCGCGTCCGGATCGCTGACCGGCGTGCCGTCCAGGCGCAGGCCGCCGCCGGCGGCGAGGCGGCGGACCGCGCTGCGGGAGGGCTGGATCGCGTGTTCCAGCAGCAGGTCGGTCAGCGACAGTCCCTGCGCCAGGCGCGCGCGGGATAGCTTCATCACCGGCAGGCCGCTGTCCCGCGTACCGTCGGCGAACACCCCGCGCGCGGCATCGGCGGCGGATCGCGCGGCGTGCTCGCCGTGCGCCAGGGCGGTGGCGGCATTGGCCAGGACCACCTTCGCTTCGTTCAGCTCGGCGCCCTGCAAGGCGCCCAGGCGGCGCACCTCATCCATCGGCAGTTCGCTGAACAGGGCGAGGAAGCGACCGACGTCGCGATCATCGCAGTTGCGCCAGAACTGCCAGAAGTCGAACGGCGCCAGGCGCTCGGCGTTGAGCCATACCGCACCCTGCGCCGACTTGCCCATCTTGCGCCCGTCACTGGTGGCCAGCAGCGGCATGGTCAGGCCGAACAGCTGGGCGCCGCCCTGGCGTCGCGACAGCTCCACGCCGTTGATGATGTTCGCCCACTGGTCGGCGCCGCCGAGTTGCAGGGTGCAGCCGCGCCGGCGCGACAGTTCGACGAAATCGTAGGCCTGCAGCAGGGTGTAGCCGAACTCGAGGAACGACAGCGAATGCTCGCGGTCCAGGCGCTGCCTGATGGCGTCGAAGGTCAGCAGGCGGTTGATCGAGAAGTGCCGGCCGACCCGGTCGAGGAACTCCAGGTAGCCGACGCCGTCCAGCCATTCGGCGTTGTTCACCAGGCTGTCGTCGTGCAGTTCGACGTAGCGCGAGAAAACCCGGGCGATGCCGTCGATATTGGCCTGGATCTGCGCCTCGGTGAGGATCGGCCGGCTCGAATCGCGGAAGCTCGGATCGCCGATCCGGGTGGTCGCGCCACCGATCAGCAGCAACGGGCGGTGCCCGGCCTTCTGTAGCCAGCGCATCAGCATCAGGCCCTGCAGGTGGCCGACGTGCAGGCTGTCGGCGGTGGCGTCGAAGCCCAGGTAGGCGGTTGCCGGACCGGCGGCCAGGTGCGCGGCGAGGCCGTCGCGGTCGGTGCACTGGTGGACGAAGCCACGCTCTTCGAGCAGGGCGATCAGGTCTTGCTGATGGGTCGGGACGGACACGGGTATCTCCTTTGGCACGGTGGATGCCCGAGGAGACAGGTTGGGAGGGAGTTCACCGGACCGCCGCCTCGGGCGGTTCGGGAATGCAGCGACGCATCTACCGCCTCAATGAGGGAGCAGATAGGCGTAATAGCGCTTGAAGGTCAGGGCTGCACGATTCATGCGCGGCACTCTACGCGCCTGTGCCGGGCTGTCAAGACTGGAAAGCGCCTCGACACGAACCGAAGCACTTCCCCGCAACAGAAGCGCAGCCTGGGAAAGTTTGCCCGCCAGTTATCCGCACAAATTTATGACGCCGGTTTCTCTACTTTGAAAAACAACGCAAGACCGGACATGGACTTCAATAACTCGACCGGAAGAAACCTATCAGCAAGGCAGTTGAATTTTTTCCGAAAGCAATAATTCGATACTTTTCTGGATTGGCGCATCATCTCATAAAAATAGCGAACCGCTTCCCAGTACCCACGAATATCAATGGATCAGCAATATCCAGATGCTTATCGCGGCATTCGAAAAAACATCGACCAATTCCACTGACAGAATATCGGCGTCATTTGCCTAGCATGGATATTCCAGGTTCACCCTATCAACTTCCCAGATTGACACTCTCGCCGGCAGATCAGTAATTTTCAGCGACCAGCCGGCAAAGTACTTTTCCAGAGCGGCTGGCAACCGATAGTCACTCTATCTTCGCAAACCGATGTTTATGCGAGAGGGCCGGCTATCGCTCAAAACTTGATTGATGAAGGAATAGCGCCATGCAACTCGCCACACTTCAGGAACTGAGCTTCGATGAAATCGACCAGGTATCGGGCGCCGGACTCTTCAGCTTCGTCGGCGATGCCATCGTCGATGTGGTCAAGGTGTCCAACGACCTGCTCAACACGTCGGTCATCTCTTCGGTCGGCAAGGTGTTCAACGCCGTCGGCCTGACCCCCATCCATCAACTGGCCGACACCCTCGGCTACGGCGTGTTCAAGGGCGTCGCCGCGGTCGGCGGCCTGCTCGGCGGCGACACCAGCCGCATCGATTACCACTACGACACCGAGTGGACCTGATCCCAGGACCTCGGCCCGCTCCCGTCGCGGAGCGGGCCTCCACCGTCGCCGGAGACCCGGACGCCCCCGGCGGCGACCCAGGACCCGGCAACCGGGAAGGGGCGACCAGCGCCCCGATCAGGAGAACCGCCATGCACGACCTCATCCAGCACGCCGACGCCTTCGTCGGCGATCCCGACCAGGAATCCGGCGGCCTGTCGCGCCGCAGCTTCCTCGGCAAGAGTGCCACGCTCGGCGCGGTCGGCCTGGTGGCCGGCTGGACCCCGGCCTTCGTCATCCAGCCCGCCGAAGCCGCCGCCAGCAGTTGTCCGGCGCCGGCAGGCTTTCCGGCCGGCCTCGAACTTTATCGGCGGGCGTTCCGCAACTGGTCGGGGGAAATCGCCGCCGACGACCTCTGGAGCTGCGCCCCGCGCACCAACGAAGAGGTTCTCGCGGTGGTCAACTGGGCCTGGCAGAACGGCTTCAAGGTGCGCCCGCGCGGCATGGGTCACAACTGGTCCCCGCTGCTGCTGAAAGGCGGCGAGAACTGCGAGAGCCGCATCGTGCTGGTGGAAACCAGCCGTTACCTGACCCGCGTACGGATCGACGCCCAGGGCGAGTTCGGCCTGTTCAGCGCGCAGACCGGCGTCACCATGGAAGCCCTGCTGAAACAACTGGAGCGGGTCAAGCTCGGCTTCGTCGCCACGCCGGCGCCGGGCGACCTGACCCTCGGCGGGGTGCTCGCCATCGACGGCCACGGCACCGGCATCCCGGCGCAGGGCGAAAGCCGCCTGCCGGGGCAGAGCTACGGCTCCCTGAGCAACAGCATCGTGGCGCTGACCGCGGTGGTCTGGGACGGCGCCGCCGGAAAATACGTGCTGAAGACCTTCCGCCGCGACGATCCGGCCTGCGCGCCGTTCCTCGTCCACCTCGGACGCGCCTTCATCGTCGAGGCGACCCTCCAGGCCGGGGTCAACAAGCGCATGCGCTGCCAGAGCTACGTGAACATCCCGGCGAGCGAGATGTTCGCCGCAGCCGGCAGCGGCGGAAGGACCTTCGACAGCTTCCTGCAGAAAAGCGGACGCGCCGAGGCCATCTGGTTCCCCTTCACCGACAAGCCCTGGCTGAAGGTCTGGACGCCGACCCCGCGCTGCCCGTTCGGCGCCCGCGCGGTCAACGGCCCGTTCAACTACCCCTTCTCCGACAACATTCCCAAGGCGCTGTCCGACCTGCTGGCGGCGATCAACACCGGCCACCCGGAACTCACCCCGCTGCTCGGCAAGCTGCAGTACGACCTGGTAGTGGGCGGCATGGCGCTGACCCTGGGCTACGACCTGTGGGGCTGGAGCAAGGACCTGCTGCTGTACATCAAGCCCAGCACGCTGCGCGTCACCGCCAACGGCTACGCGGTGCTGACCCGGCGTCGCGACGTGCAGCGGGTGATCAACGAGTTCTACCTGCAGTACCAGACGATGGTCGCCGCCTACCGCGCCAACGGCCACTACCCCATGAACGGCCCGGTGGAGATTCGCGTCAGCGGGCTCGACCAGCCCGGCGAGTCGATCGTTCCCGGCGCCCAGGTGCCCAGCCTGTCGGCGATCCGTCCGCGCCCCGACCAACCGGAGTGGGACACGGCGATCTGGCTGGACATCCTCAGCCTGCCCGGTACCCCGCAGGCCAATGCCTTCTACCACGAGTTCGAGGCCTGGCTGTTCGACCACTTCAGCGGCGACTACGCCTCGCTGCGGGTGGAGTGGAGCAAGGGCTGGGGCTACAGCCCCGCCGCCGCCTGGGACGAGCCGACGGTGGTCGACCAGTTGGTGGCGCAGTCGCTACGCCAGGGCCTGGTCGCAGACAACGATTGGGACAGCGCGGTGCGCCAGTTGAACGAAGCCGATCCGCATCGGCTGTTCAGCTCGCCGCTGCTCGACCGGCTGATGCCATGAAATGCCGCTATGCGAGGCCGTACTGACTCGGACGAAGAGCGGTTGGCCGGAGCCGATATGAATGAGCCCTCGATACGGCGTTGACTTGTTCAACAGGTCTTATCGAGGTGTCGCACGAACCGGCCTTAATCATTCGCAAAGTTTACCCGGAGTGGCAAACCTTCATCCGCCGAATATTGAAACTCATTGTCAAACGAATTATCGAGCCCATGAAAAACCGCTAATCCTGGCAGTTCATCCCACTCTTTCGGATTAGTACCATCGAATGGCTTTCCAGACTCATGGGAAGCCTAAAGGAGATATATGAAATGAAAGAACTCAATGACATTGAAGTCACCTGCGTTTCGGGTGGAACTCTTTCCGGCATGATCGTAGGCGCCGTCGACGGCGCCGCGACGGGCATGGCAATCGGCGGGAAATGGGGCGGTGCCGGCGGCTTCGGCTTCGGCGCTCTTTCCCAGTTGGTCGGCCTGATCGTGCCAACCGCAATGGGCGCTATTGCCGGGGGCACGGTCGGTCTCTTCACCAATGCAGAGACGGCTGTCGGTTACTTGGGCCAATACCGGGAAAACTTCGGTCCCGGTGATGTAGGCCGCACCACCATCTAATTAGAAAAGTCGCACTCCGGCACTTCATGCGTTTGAACTTTCGCAAGGGTGTCGGAGTGTCATGCAAGTATTATTCGAATCCAGGATCCAGCCACCATGTTTCGCCAGGAAGCCCTCGACGCCCAGCATGCCGGCGGCCTGGGCGAGATCGTGCTGATCCGCCCGGTCTCCTTCACTTTTCTCACCCTGCTGGCCGCGGCGATGGCGCTGCTGGTGGTGGGCTTCTTCCTGTTCGGCAGCTACACCAAGCGCAGCACCGTCAGCGGCCAATTGGTGCCCGCCAGCGGCCAGGTCAAGGTGCACGCGCCGCAGGCCGGCATCGTGCTGCGCAAGTTCGTCCAGGAAGGCCAGGCGGTACGACGCGGCGAGCGCCTGATGGTGCTTTCCAGCGAACGCTACGGCAGCGATGCCGGCCCGGTGCAGGCCGGCATCAGCAGGCGCCTGGAACAACGCCGCGACTCCCTGCGCGACGAACTGGAAAAGCTTCGCCGCCTGCAAGACGACGAGCGCGACAGCCTGACCAGCAAGGTCGCCAGCCTGCAGCGCGAACTCACCACCCTCGCCGCCCAGACCGACAGCCAGCGACGCCTGCTGGCGCTGGCCAGCGACGCCGCCGCGCGCTACCAGGGGCTGATGGACAAGGGCTACATCTCCATGGACCAGTTGCAGCAGCGCCAGGCCGAGCTGCTCGGCCAGCGCCAGACCCTGCAAGGCCTGGAGCGCGAACGCACGTCGCTGCGGCAGCAGTTGACCGAGCGCCGCAACGAACTCGCCGGGCTTTCCGCGCGCCAGGCCAACCAGCTCGCGGAAACCCGCCGCCAGCTCAGCGCGGTGGAGCAGGACCTGGCCGAAAGCGAAGCCAAGCGCACCTTGCTGGTCACCGCGCCGGAGAGCGGCATCGCCACCGCCGTGCTCGCCGAAGCCGGGCAGACCGTCGACAGCTCGCGTCCGCTGCTGAGCATCGTTCCCGCCGACACCCCGTTGCAGGCCGAACTCTACGCGCCGAGCAAGTCCATCGGTTTCATCCGGCCGGGCGACGCGGTGCTGATCCGCTACCAGGCCTATCCGTACCAGAAGTTCGGCCAGTACCACGGCAAGGTGCAGTCGATCTCCCGCGCCAGCGTCTCCTATGCCGAGCTTTCCAGCATGGTCGGCGGCGTACCGGGGCTCGGCCAGGATGGCGAGCAGCTGTACCGGCTGCGGGTAACCCTCGACGACCAGGCGGTGACCGCCTACGGCCAGCCGCGTCCGCTGCAGAGCGGCATGCTGCTGGACGCCGACATCCTCCAGGACACCCGGCGCCTCTACGAATGGGTGCTGGAACCGCTCTACAGCCTGACCGGCAAACTCTAGGAACGACCCATGGCCTTTCTCGACGCTCTCGCCCTGCGCCTGGGCCGCCGCCTGCCGCTGGTGCTGCAGACCGAAGCCACCGAATGCGGCCTGGCCTGCCTGGCGATGATCGCCGGCTACCACGGCCACCATACCGGCCTGATGGAACTGCGCCGGCGCTTCTCCGTATCGCTCAAGGGCATCTCCCTCAAGCAACTGATCCAGACCGCCCACCGCCTCGGCCTGGGCACCCGCGCGGTGAAGCTCGACCTCGGCGACCTCGGCAAGCTCAAGCTGCCCTGCGTGCTGCACTGGAACTTCAACCACTTCGTCGTGCTCAAGGCGGTCGACGGGCGCGGCGCGGTGCTCCACGACCCCGCCCACGGCCAGCGCCGGCTGGGCCTGGAGGAAGTCTCGCGGAGCTTCACCGGGGTAGCCCTGGAACTCTGGCCGGAGAGCGGCTTCGAGAAACAGGAGGCGCCGCCGCGGATCAAGCTGCTGGGCATGCTCGGCAAGGTCACCGGGCTGTACCGCTCGCTGGCCCAGGTGCTGCTGCTCGCCGGCGCGCTGGAAGTGTTCTCGCTGATCAGTCCGTTCTTCCTGCAATGGACCATCGACAACGTCATCGTCAGCGAAGACCGTGACCTGCTCAGCACCCTGGCCATCGGCTTCGGCCTGTTGCTGCTGATGCAGCAGGCGGTCAGCGGGGTGCGCGCCTGGGTGATGATGCACATGAGCACCCTGCTCGGCGTGCAGTGGCAGGCCAACGTCTTCAGCCACCTGCTGCGGCTGCCCGCGCAGTATTTCGAGAAGCGCCACCTGGGCGACGTGGTGTCGCGCTTCGGCGCGGTGAACAGCATCCAGCAGACCCTCACCGCGGCCTTCCTCTCGGCGGTGCTGGACGGCCTGATGACCGTCGCCACCCTCGGCATGATGCTGCTCTACAGTCCGCCACTGGCGGCCATCGCCATCGCCGCCATGAGCCTCTACGCCCTCGGCCGCTGGATCTGGTACCGGCCGTTGCGCAACGCCACCGAGGAGCAGATCGTCCACGCCGCGCGCCAGCAGAGCCACTTCCTCGAGACGGTGCGCGGCATCCGCCCGCTGAAGCTGTTCCAGCGCCAGGACGAGCGCCGCTCGGTATGGCTCGGCCTGCTGGTGGAACAGATCAACGCCGGCCTGCGTACGCAGAAGCTGCAACTGTTCTACCAGCAGCTCAACGGCCTGCTGTTCGGCGTGGAGAACCTGCTGGTGATCTGGCTCGGCGCGACCATGGTGATGGACGGCCAGTTCAGCGTCGGCATCCTGATGGCCTTCAACGCCTACAAGTCGCAGTTCGACAGCCGCGTCGGCAGCCTGATCGACAAGTTCTTCGAGCTGCGCATGCTCCAGTTGCAGGGCGAGCGCCTGGCCGACATCGTGCTCCAGGCCCCGGAGGTCAGCCACGGCGACATCCTCCCGGAGAACCTCCGCGAGCGCGAGGCGAGCATCGAGATCCAGGGCCTGCGCTACCGCTACGCGGAACAGGAGCCCTGGGTCCTCGACGGCCTCGACCTGCGCATCGCCGGCGGCGAGTCGGTGGCCATCGTCGGCCCCTCGGGCTGCGGCAAGAGCACCCTGTTCAACGTCCTGCTGGGCATCCTCCCGCCAGTGGAGGGACAGATCCGCATGGCCGGCCTGGACCTTGCGCAACTGGGCCTGGACGGCCTGCGCGAACTGGTCGGCACGGTGCTGCAGGACGACGTGCTGTTCGCCGGTTCGCTCAGCGACAACATCAGTTTCTTCGACCCGCAACCGGACATGCCCTGGCTGCTGCAGTGCGCGCAGATGGCTGCCATCCACGATGACATCCAGGCCATGCCGATGGGCTACAACACCCTGGTCGGCGACATGGGCACGGTGCTCTCCGGCGGCCAGAAGCAGCGGGTGATGCTGGCCCGGGCGCTGTACAAGAAGCCGCGCATCCTGTTCCTCGACGAAGCCACCAGCCACCTCGACGTACACTGCGAACAGCGGGTCAACGCCGCCATTCGCGCGCTGCGCATCACCCGCATCATGGTCGCCCATCGGCCCGAGACCATCGCCTCGGCGGACCGCGTGATAGTCCTCGGCCAGGGCAAGGTAAGCCTCGACGAAAGCACCGCGCGCCTGGCCGAACGCCAGGCCGCCGCGGCGCGGGAGCAGGCCTGATGCGTGCCCTCGCCGGCCTGTTGTGCGGCCTGCTCGGCCTGGTTCCCGGCGCCGCCGCCTACGAGCCGGACGTGTTCGGCACCGCCGGCCAGGTCGCCGGCCAGGCGGTCTACGACCTCGGCGGCAGCGGTTTGCCCTGCCGCGGCGGGCCGCCACCGACCGAGCTGAGCCTGGAGGAAGCCATCGAGCGGATCCTCTGCCACGACCCACAGACCCGCCTCGCCTGGGCCAATGCCAAGGCCCAGGCGGCCCAGGTCGGGATCGGCAAGTCCGCCTACCTGCCGCGCCTGGACGGCCGTCTCGACGCCAGTCGCGGCTACAGCGACATGGATTATCGCGATGCCCCCTACCTCTCCGGCGACGGCCATCGCCACCGGCGTGGCGCCAGCCTCCAATTGAGCTGGGTGCTGTTCGACTTCGGCCGCCGCAGCGCCGCCCTGCGCAACGCCCAGCAGTTGCTGCTGGCGGCCAACGCCAGCCAGGACGCGACCCTGCAGAACACCTTCGCCCTCGCCGCCCAGGCCTACTACGACGCCCTCGCCGCCCAGCGCAGCCTGGCCGCCTCGCGGCAGGTCGCGGAGCTGGCGGCGCAGAACCTGGAAGCCGCCGACGCCAAGTACCGGGCCGGCGCCGCCGCCCTTTCCGATCGCCTGCAGGCGCAGACCGCGCTGTCCCAGGCGAGCCTCGCCCAGGTCCGCGACGAAGGCGCCCTGAGCAACGCCCTCGGCGTCATCGCCCTGCGCATGGGCCTGGCGCCGGATACCCCGCTGCGCCTCTCCGGCGAGCTGGAGGCGCAACCCGACACCGGCTTCGTCAAGGCCATCGACGAGATGCTCGCCGAAGCCCGCCGCGAGCATCCGGCGCTGCTCGCCGCCCAGGCGCGGCTGAAAGCCGCCGCCGCCTCGGTGGAGGAAAGCCGCGCCGCCGGCCGGCCGAGCCTGGCGCTGAGCGCCAACCTGGCACGCAGCCATAGCGACCAGGCGATGGCGTTCAACGGCGATACCCGCGAACGCGACCGCAGCATCGGCCTGCAACTGAACATCCCGTTGTTCGAAGGCTTCGAACGCACCTACCAGGTCCGCAACGCCCTGGCCCGCCGCGAAGCCAGCGAAGCGGAGCTGGCCGACACCGAGCAGCAGGTTTCGCTGGAGGTGTGGAACAACTACCAGTCGCTCAGCGTCGAGACCCGCAGCCTGGCGCGCACCCGCGAACTGGTCGAACAGTCGCGGCAAAGCCTGGAGGTGGTGCAGGGCCGCTACCGCTCAGGGGTCGGCAGCATGATCGAGCTGCTCAACGCCCTGACCGCCTACGCCAGCGCCGAGGACCAGCACATCCGCGCCCTCGGCAACTGGCAGACGTCGCGTCTGCGACTGGCGGCGAGCCTCGGTCGCCTGGGTTTCTGGAGCCTGCGCTGAAAAGCCCGGGAAGCGCCGCCGCTCTCTACCTCTCGCGCTTGTCCGGCTGGCCGCCATCGCGCAGGATGCACCCAGCCCCCGCGACGAGAGACCGCATGATCGACGACATCCGCTACCTGATCGTATTCGCCAAGATCGCCGAGACCGGCTCCGTCTCCGGCGGCGCCGAGGCGCTGGGCCTGAGCGCCGCGACCGCCAGCCTGCACCTGTCCAGGCTGGAACGGAACCTGGGCCGTGCGCTGCTCTACCGCAACAGCCGCAAGCTGTCGCTGACCCAGGACGGCACGCAGTTGCTGGACACCGCCCGCTCCATGCTGGAACTCTACGAGAAGGGCTTCATCGAGTTCCGCCAGCGCGCCGTCTCGACCCGCAACAGCCTGCGCATCTCGATGCCCGCGGTGTTCGTCAACGGCGACTTCACCCGTCACCTGGCAGCCTTCATCGAGGAGCATCCCGACCTCGACCTCGGCATCGCCTGCGACGACAGCCGCCACGACATCATCGGCGACGGCATCGACATCGCCTTCCGCATCGGCGACCTGCCGGACAGCTCGCTGAAGGCCCGTCACCTGTTCCTGCTGCCGCGCCAGGTAGTGGCGGCACCGGCATTCCTGGCCCGGCACGCGCCGCTGGAACACCCGCGCGACCTGCAGCGGCTGGAATGGATCGGGCTCGGCATGCGCCCCGACAGCCGGCTATTCCGTCATGCGCGGGACGACGAGGAGGTACGCGTCGACTACACCCCGCGGGTGCGCGTCGACAGCGTCGAAGCCTCCTGCCGCCTGGCCCGCCTCGGCGTCGGCCTGGCCGCGCCGCCGACCTACCTGAGCGACGAGCCGATCCGCCGCGGCGAGTTGCGCGCGGTGCTGCCGGAATGGCGCCTGGAGCCGTTGAAGGTGTATGCGGTGTGGCCGCCCAACGTACCCGCCAGCAGCATCGCCTATACCCTCATCAATCGCCTCTACGAGGCCTTCAATCCGGGCTAGCGGCGAGCTGCAGGTAGAGCATGTAGCCAGCGGTCAGCACCAGGGTGCCGCCCATCGCCCGATTGAACAGGCGCACCCGCCGGGGGCTGTCGAGCAGCAGCGCCACGCGGTCACCGAGCAGTGCCCAGGCGGCCAGCGAGAGGTAGCAGACCACCAGGTAGATGGCCATGAAGACCAGCAGCGGCGCGTGCGTGCTCGGGCTGGCGAACAAGGCCACGCCGGAAGCGCAGGCGATCCAGGCCTTGGGATTGAGCCATTGCAGGAGCACGCCCTGGAAGAACCCGGGGACCCCGTTTTCCTCCAGGGCCAGGCGTGGATCCGCGGTGGCGATGCGGTAGCCCACATGAGCGATGAACGCCGCGCCGGCCATCCCCAGGTAGTCGAAGAAGCGCGGGTAGGCCTCGATCGCGCGGACGAACCAGAAGCCGACGAAGGCCAGCAGCAGGACGAAGCCGAGGGTGGCGCCGGTGACGAACGGCAGGGTCCGGCGGAAACCATGGTTGGCGCCGGAAGCGACGATGGTCAGGTTCACCGGACCGGGGGAAATCGACAGGCTCAGGGAGAACGCGCCCATGGCGAGCAGCAGGGCTAGCGGCATGGGTCGAACTCCCCGGTCGGATTGCGGGCTGGCTGGTGCGGGGCGGGCATGGGTTTCCTCCGTAGGCTCCTGGCGGGGCGCGACCGAACGGGTTGCGCCGCTGCCCGGAACGCTACAGGGAAAGCCCACCGGCATTAACGGGGCAAGGCTCAAGGCTGGTTTTGATTTTCCGCGCTTGACGACTGCGCCGGCCGCCGGCGCACCTCAGTCGTCCGCCTGGCCCGGCATGCGGATGCCATGCCGGCGCACCCGCCGATACAGGGTCGCTCGCGAGATACCCAGTTCCCGCGCCGCGGCCATGGGTTTCCAGCGATGCCGCACGAGGGCGTCGAGCAGGGCGTCGCGCTCCGGACCGCCGCCGCTCTCGCACGCACTGGCCGGTGTCCGGCCTTCGCCACGCAGCTCTGCCGGAAGGTCGGCGAGTTGCAGGGTGGCGCCGCCGCACAGCGCGCAGGCGTAGCGCAACACATGCCGCAACTGGCGGACATTGCCCGGCCAGCGATAGCCGAGCAGGCATTCCAGGGCTGCCTCGCCGAGTTCGATGCGTACGCCGCAGTGCGCGGTTTCCTCGTCGAGGATGCGCCGGATCAGCGCCAGCCGGTCGCTGCGTTCGCGTAGCGGCGGCAGTTCGAAGCGGGCGCCGCCGAGGCGGAAGTAGAGATCCTCGCGGAAGCCGCCGGCCGCCACCAGCGCCGCCAGGTCGCGGTGGGTGGCGCAGATCACCTGGATATCCACAGCCTGCCGGCGCGCAGCCCCCAGCGGCGCCACCTCGCCCTCGGCCAGCACGCGCAGCAGGCGGGTCTGCAGGCCCAGCGGCATGTCACCGATCTCGTCGAGGAACAGGGTACCGCCATCGGCCTGCTGCAGCAGGCCGCGCATCCCTTTCGCCGCCGCGCCGGTAAAGGCTCCGCCAACGTAGCCGAACAGCTCGCTCTCGATCAGGCTTTCGGGAATCGCCGCGCAGTTGAGCGCGACGAAGGGTTTGTCGCGACGGGCGCTGGCCTGGTGCAACTGGCGGGCGAAAACCTCCTTGCCGGCGCCGGTCTCGCCCTGGATCAGCACCGGCAGGTTGCGGTCCTTGACCCGCACCGCCAGGCGCAGGCTTTCGGCGATGCGCGGGTCGAGCGCAGCGTCGTCGGGCACCTCGCGCTCCAGCCGCCGCGCCTTGGCCCGCGGCGCGCTGAGACGCACGTGCAGCTCGCCGGCCTGGCCGCGCAGCAGGCACGGCGCCTGGTCGGCGGCGGCGTGCAGGGCGTCGAGGTCGAACACCTCGCCGATGTGGCTCGGCACCTGCCCCAGGCGCTGCCGCAGGTAGTGCCGCGCCGCCGGGTTCAACGCCAGCAGGCGCCCATCGGCGTCCCAGGCGAACAGGTAGTCCGGCTGGCTGTCGACGTAGCCCGGCGCACGGTGCGCGCGCAGCACCCAATGGCCCTGGGCGCTGTGCATGAAGAAGGCGTTTTCGATCTCCCGCGCGCTCTGCGCCACCATCTGCCGGATCAGATGCTGGCTGCGGCGGTCGTCCGGCGATTGCACGGCGGAAACGTCGAGCACACCGAGCAACTCGCCCTGCGGATCGAAGACCGGCGCCGCGGAACAGGTCAGGTCGATGAAGGCGGCGCGGAAGTGATCGCGCTTGTGCACCGTCACCGCAGTCCTGTCGGTGAGTACGGCGGCCACCCCGCAGGTGCCCTCCTCGCCTTCCGACCAGCAGGTGCCGAGGTACAGCCCGGCCTTGCGGCAGTCGTTGCGGATGGTCGACTCGACACGGTAGTCGATGGTCCGCCCCTGGGCATCGGTGAGCAGTACGCAGTAGTCGGCATCGCGCACCCGTCCATGCAGTCGCGCCACCTCTTCGCTGGCGATGCGCAGGAACAGTTCGGAACGCTCGCGACATTCGTCGAGGAGGGTCTGCGAGAGAATCCGCGGCCCTTGCAGGGACCCCGGGTCGAGACGGTGCTGCTCCATGGAGCGGCGCCAGGAGTCGAGGATCGGCGTCGGCACCGGCGCCTGCGGCAGGCGCGCGGCGTTCCTCAGGACACGGCTGACACAGTCCACATGGTCCTTCGAGTGTGCGGAAAGCATGGGGCCTCCGTTGCTCGGCATCTTGTTGTTGTGCCGCCCATTAAGCGCCCATCGGCGACCCTCGACAAGCGCCGGGCCGCCACAGCCGACGACTGAGACGGAGCGTCTCAGCGTCTCGCCGGGAACCCGTGCGCGATGACATGGGTTGTCTCGCCGGACGTCGCCCCGGCGGTCGCCGGCCTTCCCATGCCGGCGCTCTACGACGGGCCTTCCGGCCGCCACGCCGCAACCTGGCATCGGCCTTGCTCCAGCCACGGCGACGGCAGGGCGGACTGTCCGCTCCTCCCAACGCCCTGCCGCATACACCTACAAGAACAATCAGAGGTGAAGCATGCACGCTACGTCGTCCGACGATTTCTCCCTGTCTTCCCGGGTCGCGCTGGTGACCGGCGCCGGACGCGGCATCGGCCGGGGCATCGCCCTCGCCCTGGCGCGCGCCGGCGCCGACGTGGCGGTGGCCGACCTCGATCCGCAGGTCGCCGAGGAAACCGCCGCCGCGATCCTCAGCCTCGGTCGCCGCAGCCTGGCCCTTGGGGTCGACGTCAGCGACGGCGACAGCGTCCGGGCGATGGTCGAGCGGGTCGCCACGGAGTTCGGCCGGCTCGACGTGGCGGTGAACAATGCCGGGGTGATCAGCATCCGCAAGGTCGCCGAACTCAGCCTCGCCGACTGGGACCGGGTGATGAACGTCAACGCCCGCGGCGTGTTCCTCTGCTGCCAGGCCGAACTGCCGCTGATGCAGGCGCAGCGCTGGGGGCGGATCGTCAACCTGTCATCGATCGCCGGCAAGGTCGGTCTCCCCGACCTCGCCCACTACTGTGCCTCGAAGTTTGCCGTGATCGGTTTCAGCAATGCCCTGGCCAAGGAGGTCGCGCGCGACGGGGTGACGGTCAACGCGCTCTGCCCGGGAATCGTCGGCACCGGAATGTGGCGCGGCGAGGACGGCTTGTCGGGCCGCTGGCGGCAGGCCGGCGAAAGCGAGGCGCAGTCCTGGGAACGCCACCAGGCCAGCCTGCTGCCCCAGGGCGAGGCGCAGACCGTCGAAGACATGGGCCAGCTCGTCGTCTACCTGGCCTGCGCGCCGCACGTCACCGGCCAGGCCATCGCCGTCGACGGCGGATTCTCGCTATGACCCCGCCCTCGCCGATCGTCGGCATCATCGCCAACCCGGCCTCCGGTCGCGACCTGCGTCGCCTCACCGCCCATGCCGGGCTGCACTCCAGCACCGACAAGGCATCGGTGGTGCAACGCCTGCTCGCCGCCTTCGGCGCCACCGGCATCCGCCATGCGTTGCTGCCGCCGGACATGACCGGCATCGCCGCCGCCGTGCTCCGGGCCAGCCAGACCCGCCAGGCCCGCGACGGCCACTGGCCGTTCCTGGAGTTCCTCGACATGCCGCTGCGCCAGAGCGTCGAGGATACCCGCCTGGCGGCGCGGCGCATGGTCGAGCGCGGCGTGGCGCTGATCGCCGTGCTCGGCGGCGACGGCACGCACAAGGCAGTGGCCGCCGAGGTCGGCGACGTCCCCCTGCTGGCGCTGTCCACCGGGACCAACAACGCCTTCCCGGAGCTGCGCGAAGCCACCGGCGCGGGGCTCGCCGGCGGCCTCTGCGCCAGCAACCGGGTGCCGCCGGAGATCGGCCTGCGACGCAACAAGCGCCTGCTGGTGCGCGAGCCGCGCCGCGGGCTCTGCGAGTGGGCGCTGGTGGACGTCGCGGTGTCGCCGCAGCCGTTCATCGGCGCCCGCGCCATCAGTCGCGCCGAAGACCTCGCCGAAGTCTTCGTCAGCTTCGCCGAACCCCACGCCATCGGCCTTTCGGCGCTTTGCGGACTGTGGTCGCCGGTGAGCCGCGAGGAGCCCCACGGCGCCTGGATGCGCCTGCATCCGGACGCCCGCGAGAGCCTGCTGGTGCCGCTGGCGCCGGGCCTGCTGGTGGGCTGCGGGGTCTCTGCCGCCGGCTACCTGCAACCCGGCGTGGCCCACGCACCGAGCCTGTCCAGCGGGACCCTGGCGCTGGACGGAGAGCGCGAGATCGAGTTCAGCGCCACCGACCGCCCGAGCATCACCCTCGACCCTTCCGGCCCGTTCAGCGTCGATGTGCCGGCCACCCTCGCCTACGCCGCCCGCCATCGCCTGCTGGCCGGCCAGCGAACCCCGATGACCCCGTGAAGACAACCTGGAGAACAACAAGATGTCCACTCTGAGCACCGACCAACTGCTCCATGCCTACCGCGTGATGCGCACCATCCGCGCCTTCGAGGAACGCCTGCACGTCGAGTTCGCCACGGGCGAGATACCCGGCTTCGTCCACCTCTACGCCGGCGAGGAAGCCTCCGCCGCCGGCGTGATGGCGCACCTGCGCGACGACGACTGCATCGCCTCCACCCATCGCGGCCACGGCCACTGCATCGCCAAGGGCGTAGACGTGCACGGCATGATGGCGGAAATCTATGGCAAGAAGACCGGGGTCTGCCAGGGCAAGGGCGGCTCCATGCATATCGCCGACCTGGAGAAAGGCATGCTCGGCGCCAACGGAATCGTCGGCGCCGGCGCGCCGCTGGCCGCCGGCGCCGCGCTGGCGGCCAAGCTGAAAGGCAGCGATGCGGTGGCGGTGGCCTTCTTCGGCGATGGCGGCTCCAACGAAGGCGCGGTGTTCGAGGCGATGAACCTGGCCGCGGTGTGGAACCTGCCGTGCCTGTTCGTCGCCGAGAACAACGGCTATGCCGAGGCCACCGCGGCCAACTGGTCGGTGGCCTGCGACCACATCGCCGACCGCGCCGCCGGTTTCGGCATGCCCGGGGTGACCGTCGACGGCTTCGACTTCTTCGCCGTCCACGAGGCTGCCGGCGCCGCCATCGAGCGCGCCCGCGCCGGCGAGGGGCCGTCGCTGATCGAAGTCAAGCTGACCCGCTACTACGGACACTTCGAGGGCGACGCACAGACCTACCGCGATCCCGACGAAGTAAAGCACTACAGGGAAACCCGCGACTGCCTCAAGCAGTTCCGCGAACGCACCTGCCACGCCGGCCTGCTCTCCGCCAGCGACCTGGACGCCATCGACGCCGAGGTCGAGGCGCGCATCGAGGATGCCGTGCAGCGCGCGAAGAACGATCCCAAGCCGGAGCCGGACGACCTGCTGCGCGACGTCTACGTGTCCTATCCCTGAGCCGCCCGAAAACAAGAACGAGGAGAACCATCATGGCGAGAAAGATCAGCTACCAGCAGGCCATCAACGAGGCGCTGGCCCAGGAAATGCGCCGCGACCCGAGCGTCTTCATCATGGGCGAAGACAATGCCGGCGGCGCCGGCGCGCCCGGCGAGGACGACGCCTGGGGCGGCGTGCTGGGGGTCACCAAGGGCCTCTACCACCAGTTCCCCGGCCGTGTGCTGGATACCCCGTTGTCAGAGATCGGCTATGTCGGCGCCGCGGTCGGCGCCGCCACCCGCGGCATGCGCCCGGTGTGCGAACTGATGTTCGTCGACTTCGCCGGTTGCTGCCTGGACCAGATCCTCAACCAGGCCGCCAAGTTCCGCTACATGTTCGGCGGCAAGGCGGTCACCCCGCTGGTGATCCGTACCATGGTCGGCGCCGGCCTGCGCGCCGCCGCCCAGCATTCGCAGATGCTCACTTCGCTATGGACCCACATCCCCGGCCTCAAGGTGGTCTGCCCGTCGTCGCCCTACGACGCCAAGGGCCTGCTGGTCCAGGCGATCCGCGACAACGACCCGGTGATCTTCTGCGAGCACAAGCTGCTCTATTCGATGCAGGGCGAGGTACCCGAGGAGCTGTACAGCGTACCCTTCGGCGAGGCGAACTTCCTCCGCGACGGCGACGACGTCACCCTGGTGACCTACGGCCGCATGGTCCACCTGGCGCTGGACGCCGCCGCCAGCCTGGCGCGCCAGGGCATCTCCTGCGAAGTACTGGACCTGCGCAGCACCAGCCCGCTGGACGAGGACAGCATTCTCGAAAGCGTGGAAAAGACCGGCCGCCTGGTGGTGGTCGACGAAGCCAACCCACGCTGCTCGATGGCCACCGACATCGCCGCGCTGGTCGCCGAACGGGCCTTCTCCGCGCTGCGCGCGCCGATCCGCCGGGTCACCGCGCCCCATACGCCGGTGCCTTTCTCCGACGCCCTGGAAGACCTCTACATCCCCGACGCGGCGAAGATCGAGGCAGCCGTGCGCCAGGCCCTGGAAGGGAGGGACGCGGCATGAGCCGGATCCATACACTGACCATGCCCAAGTGGGGCCTGTCGATGACCGAGGGTCGGGTGGACGCCTGGCTCAAGGAAGAGGGCGCGCATATCGAGAAAGGCGACGAGGTGCTCGACGTGGAGACCGACAAGATCTCCAGCAGCGTCGAGGCGCCCTTCTCGGGCGTGCTGCGGCGCAAGGTGGCGCGCGAGGACGAGACCCTGGCGGTCGGCGCGCTGCTCGGCGTGGTGGTCGAGGGCGAGGCGAGCGACGAGGAGATCGACGCACTGGTGCAACGCTTCCAGGCCGAATTCGTACCCGCCGACGAGGACGCTGGGGATAGCGGACCGGCACCGCGGAAAGTCGAGCTGGACGGGCGCCTCCTGCGCTATTTCGACCGCGGCGAGGGCGATCCGGCGCTACTGCTGATCCACGGTTTCGGTGGCGACCTGAACAACTGGTTGTTCAACCACGAGGCGCTGGCCGCCGAGCGGCGGGTGATCGCTCTAGACCTGCCGGGCCACGGCGAGTCCGGCAAGGCCCTGGTGCGCGGCGACCTCGATGAACTCAGCGGCAGCGTGCTGGCCCTGCTCGACCACCTCGACCTGGAACAGGTACACCTGGCCGGTCACTCCATGGGGGGAGCGGTGGCGCTGAACTGCGCGCGCCTGGCGCCGCAGCGGGTGCTGTCGCTGAGCCTGATCGGCAGCGCCGGCCTCGGCGAGGAGATCAACGGCGACTACCTGCGCGGCTTCGTCGAGGCGGCCAACCGCAACGCGTTGAAGCCGCAACTGGTGCAGTTGTTCTCCGACCCCGCGCTGGTCACCCGGCAGATGCTCGAGGACATGCTCCGCTACAAGCGCCTGGAAGGCGTCGATGCGGCCCTGCGCCAGTTGCTGGACAACCTGTTCGCCGACGGTCGCCAGCGCAACGACCTGCGTGCCGTGGCGAGCGAGGGCCGCCAGCCGGTCCTGGCGATCTGGGGCAGCGATGACGCGATCATCCCGGCGCGGCATGCCGAGGGCCTGCCAGCCCAGGTGGAGATCATTCCCGGACAGGCGCACATGGTGCAGATGGAAGCCGCCGAGCAGGTCAACCGCCTGCTGCTCGACTTCCTCCGCCAGCATTGAGGAGACGACCGACATGAACAGTTCCCCGCAAGCCAACGCGGCGATGCGCGCCGCCGTCTGGCACGGCCGCCACGATATCCGCGTGGAAGACGTGCCGCTCCCGGCCGAGCCGCCGCCCGGCTGGGTGCAGATCCGTGTGCACTGGTGCGGCATCTGCGGCTCCGACCTGCACGAATACCTGGCCGGCCCGGTATTCATCCCCGTGGAGGCGCCGCACCCGCTCACCGGCCTCAAGGATCAATGCATCCTCGGCCACGAGTTCAGCGGCGAAATCGTCCGCCTCGGCAACGGCGTGACCGGCTTCGCCGTCGGCCAGGCGGTCGCCGCAGACGCCTGCCAGCATTGCGGCACCTGCTACTACTGCCGGCATGGGCTGTACAACATCTGCGAGAACCTGGCCTTCACCGGGCTGATGAACAACGGCGCCTTCGCCGAATACGTCAACGTACCGGCCAACCTGCTCTACGCCCTGCCGGCCGGATTTCCCAGCGAGGCCGGCGCGCTGATCGAGCCGCTGGCGGTGGGCATGCACGCGGTGAAGAAGGCCGGCAGCCTGCTCGGGCAGAACGTGGTGGTGGTCGGCGCCGGCACCATCGGCCTGAGCACCATCATGTGCGCGCGCGCCGCCGGCGCGGCACAGGTGATCGCCCTGGAGATGTCCTCGGCGCGCAAGGCCAAGGCCCTGGAGGTCGGCGCCAGCCAGGTGCTCGACCCCTCGCGGTGCGACGCCCTAGGCGAAATCCGCGCCCTCACCGGCGGGCTTGGCGCCGACGTCAGCTTCGAATGCATCGGCAACAAGCACACCGCCAAGCTGGCCATCGATGCCATCCGCAAGGCCGGCAAATGCGTGCTTGTGGGAATCTTCGAGGAGCCCAGTGAATTCAATTTCTTCGAGCTGGTTTCCACCGAGAAGCAGTTGCTCGGGGCCCTCGCCTACAACGGCGAGTTCGCCGACGTGATCGCCTTCATAGCCGACGGCCGCCTCGACATCGCACCGCTGGTGACCGGTCGCATCGGCCTGGAAGAAATCGTCGAGCGCGGTTTCGAAGAGTTGGTGAACAACAAGGAGCACAACGTGAAGATCATCGTCTCGCCGGGCGGCTGACGCTTCAGCCCTTGTCGCGCTTGCGACACAGCCCCGCGGCCGGCGGGGCTTGCTTTACGAAACGCAGAGACGCGGGCGGAGGCTCAGAACCACTTGTCGTTGCGCTTGCGCCGCACCCTCAGCAGCGACGGCAGGATCAGCCCGGCGAACAGGCCGGCGCCGGCGATGCTGCCGCCGTAGACCATGTAGCGCATCAGCACCTGCTTGTTCTCGTCGCCCAGTTGCGCCTGCACCGCACGCAGGTCGGAGCGGGCCTTGCCGAGCTCGGCGTCCAGGTTGCTGCGCGCCGCCTGCAATTCGTCGATCAGCTTCTTGCGCGTGTCGAGGGTTTCCTGCATGCCCTGCACGCGGGTCTTCCAGGTGTCGTTGATGCCGTCCAGCTCGGCGGTCAGGGCGGCCACCTTCTGTTCCAGTTGCGGCAGGCGCTCGGCCTGGCCGGGAACCTCCTGCAAGTCGCGGCTGGGAATCCACACGGTGCTGCCGTTCTCGCCGCGCACCTGGCTGTAGTTGCCCTGGGTGCCAAGCAGCTCGACCTTCTGCCCGGAGGTGAGGGTGCCGACGATGCGATAGCCATCGGTGGGGCCGCTGCGCACGAAAGTGGTCAGGCTGTCGCTCACCCAGCGCGCGTTGCCGGTCGCCTCCTCGGCCTGCGCCGGGGCGCCGGCCGCCAGCAGGCCGCCGAGCAGGCAGGCTCCGATGACGCGGTTCTGGAACGGGGAAAGAGCGGCGGGGATGCGACGGGATAGGGACATGGCAATCTTCACATGGCGAGAGAACGAAACCCGCAAAGGGGAGCGAAAAAGCCGGCCAGTCGAATTGTTATGGACAAGCGCGCGACCGGGGCGGGGCTACCGCATGGCCAAGGGCCATGCGCCCGGCCCGGTTGGGCCGACGGCTGACAGACAGCGCTCGGGGCGATTGAGTTCACTCGTTTCCGCAGGAATGGATGGATGGTTGTAACAGCAGAATGCCAGGCCTGCCGACGGCCAGCGCTGCCCAGGCTGCGACCTGTCCGGATGATCCCCGGGGTACGACGGTATCTACGCCAAGGCAGAGGCTCCCTCGCCTGTACCACGTCCCACCGGTCGGATGGCGTGCTGCGATACAGCGGGCCCGTCAGGCGGCCAATCCGCAGGCGGTCACTCGCTCGCCATCGCCGCCAGGACGCGGCCGTCGCCGGCCCTTTCCATCATTCCTCTGCCAGGTGCCCGGCGAAGGTAGTGGCGCTGTAGCGCTCGCGGAACAGCCCCTTTTCCACCAGGCGCGGCACCACCTGTTCGAGGAACAGCCGCAGCGAGCCGACCGAGCCTCCCGGCGCGGCGATGAAACCGTCCATGGCGCCGGCGGCGGCCCAGTCGACGATCTGCTCGACGGCATCGTCCACCGTACCGATGACCTGCCAGTGCGCCGCGGAAACCACCTCGGGGCGCAGCAGCAACTGGTCCAGGCGTAACGTCTCGCGCTCGATCAGGCGCCGCAGCAGGTCGGTGTGGGTGCGGCTGCCGGGGTTGGCCACCGGCGGCGGCAGGTCGGCCGCGGAAATCGGCCGGTCCAGCGGCCAGTCGCTGAGGTCGAGGCCGAGCATCTGCCTGATCGTGGCGAACTTGCGCGCGCGGTCCAGGCGCGCGTGGGTCTGCATGAAAATTTCCCGCGCCTCCTCGCGGCTCTCCGCCAGGTACAGGCTGAAGCCCGGCAGCAGGCGCACGTCGCGCGGCGAGCGACCGTGGCGTTCGGCGCGGCGGGAAAGGTCGCGGCGCAGTTCCAGGGCAGCCTCCTTGTCCGGGGTCGGCGCGAACACCAGGTCGGCCACCGAGGCGGCGAAGTCGCGCCCGCTCTCGGAGGCGCCGGCCTGCACCAGGGGAATCCGCGCCTCGCCGAAGGCCGGCAGGTTGAGCGGTCCCTTGACCTTGAGGAATTCGCCGTCGTGGTCGACCGGGTGCACCCGGGAAACGTCGGCGTAGCGGCCGCTCTCGCGGTCGACCAGGAGTGCCTCGCGGGGGAAGCTGTCCCACAGGTCGTGCACCAGCCGGGTGAACTCGGCGGCGCGCGCGTAGCGCTGCTCCGCATCGGGCATCGCGTCCAGGCCGAAGTTCTCGTGGCCCTGCAGCGCGGTGACGATGTTCCAGCCGGCGCGGCCGTTGCTGATCCAGTGCAGCGATTGCAGCTGCCGGGCCACCACGTAGGGCGGATAGAACGTGGTGGAGACCGTCGACACCAGGCCGATCCGCGAGGTTTCGCGGGCGACCGCGGCAAGCAGTACGGTGGGATCCAGGCTGGCGAAGCCGGAGCCGGTCTCCAGCACGTCCAGTGGCAGGCTGCTGACGTCCGGGCGAAACACGAAGTCGAGGTGGGCGGCTTCGGAGCGCCTGGCGATGTCGACGGCGAAATCGCTGCCGAAGATGCCTTCGATATTGCTGTCGGGGCGCCGCCAGGCATCGCCGCTGAGCCAGGTGGGGGCCAGCGACATGCCGATGTGCAGGCGTTTCGGGGTACTCATCGTGCCAATCTCCTGTATGGGCTCTGGGGCTGGGCCGGCCCTGCGCGGGGCCGGCTTCTCGGGGCGCCTAGAAGGTGCCCTTGATGCCGATGCCGAGGGTCCGCGGCTGCGTCATGCTCGCCTCGATGCCGCCGATCCCCCGGTTTTCCTGCATGTAGGTGGGCGAGCGGTCGTCGAACACGTTCTTCACGTAGCCATAGAGCTGCACCTGGTCGTTGAAGCGGTAGCTGGCGCGGGCGTCGGTGAGGGTGTAGGCCTTGATCGAGTAGGCCTTGGTGTTGGCGGTGTCCGAGTAGTAGCCGTCCAGGTAGCGCACCTGGGCGTTCAGGTTGAGGCGCTCGGTGAAGTCCCAGCTCGGTCCGAAGCTGAGGGTATAGCCCGGCGAGCGGGCGAACTCGTTGTGCTCGTAGCCGGTATTGCCGGACATCTCGTCGATCCGGGTGCGTAGCACGCCGGCGCTGGCCTTCAGCCGCAGGTCGTCGCGCAGGCGATAGTCGAGGTCCAGCTCCATGCCGTAGGCGTGGGCCTTCTCGGCGTTGATGGTGTACGACTGCGCCACCCCCGGCGAAACCACCACCGGGATGTTGTACTGGGCGTCCTTGAAATCCATGAAGAACAGGTTGCCGTTCAGCAGCAGGCGGCCGTCGAGCAGGCTGGCGCGGGTGAACAGTTCGTAGTTCCAGATGGTTTCTTCCTTGAAGTAGGCCCAGTTGCGGGTGGTCAGGTTGAGCGACACGCCCCCGGGGTTGTAGCCGCGGCTGACCAGGCCGCCGACGGTCCAGTCCGGGGTCGCGGCGAAGGCCAGGGAGACTTTCGGCAGGAAGGCCGAGAAGGTCTTCTGGTAGTCCAGCGGACGCGGCGCCAGCACCGAGTTGCCGCTGCGCTCGATGCGATCCTCCTGGTAGCGCAGGCCGGTGGTCAGGGTCCAGCGGTCGCTCAGGCGGTAGTTCAGCTCGCCGAACACACCGAGGTTCTTCTTCGTGTCGTCGAAGGCCGACAGCCCGCGCAGGTGCAGTGTCTCGTCGGTGCGGGTGCGGGCGTAGTAGACCCCGCCCATGCCACTGATCCGGTCCTCCTGCTCGCCGAAGCTGACCCGCGATTCGTTGGAGGCGTTCTTCTGGCGGATGTCGGCGTCGCCCTCGCCGCCCGCGCCGGTGGTGCGGTGCACCGAGGACAGCGAGTACTGCGCCTGGTTGAACAGGCGGATGCCGTTGTCGAGGTCATAGGCGACGTCGAGGATGCTGGTGTTGGTGTCCTGCTCCCAGCTGGGCATGGTGGTCGAGCGATGGTCGAGCTTGTCGAACGGGCGGGTCGCCGCTTCCTGGGTCGGGCGATTGCTGTCGTTGTGGGAGAAGGTGAACTTGCTCTCCAGGCCCGGAATTCCGCTGGGCAGCCAGAGCAGCTTGGCGCGCGCGTTGAGGGCGCGGAAGTCCTGGTCGGTGCCGCTGTCCTGGAACTTCGGGTTGTCGTAGTCGATGAAGGTGTCGCGACCCGCGTAGTCCACCGCCAGGCGCCCGGCGAAGTCCTGCGCCAGCGGGCCGGACACTGCGATCGAGCTGCGCCGCGAATGGTAGCTGCCGATCTCCGCCTGGTAGGCAGCCTCGGGGCTGAAGGTCGGGTCCTTGGTGTTGACGATGATCGCCCCGGCGATGGCGTTGGCGCCCTGGGAGGTGGTCTGCGGGCCGCGGAACACCTCGATGCTGTCGACGTCCCAGACCGAGGTCGCGCCGAAGAACATCTCGTTGTAGTTCAGGTAGTGGCCATCGAGGTTGATCGTCGCCCGCGGCACTGTGCCGCCCCAGAACACGTTCTGCCCGTTGTTCGGGCCCTGGGTGTCCTGGCCGCGGATGATCGGCGCGCCCACCGAGTCGGTGTAGACCACGTTGGGACTGCCATTGATCACCTCGGCGACCGAGGCGTTGCCGGTCTGCTTGCGGTCGATGTCGCGGGCGCTGATGAGCGATACCGAGGACGCCGTGTCCTTCAGCGAGCGTTCACGTTTCTCGCCGGTCACGACCAGCGCCTCGAGGGCGGCGGGTTCGTCCTCGGCGGGCGGGTTTTCCCGGGCCAGTGCCGATGGCGAGGCGAGCAGGGTGGACAGCGTGACGACGCCGATTCCCCGGTTGAGCGTGCGGTGTGTGCGGGCGTTCAAGGATCCTCTCCAAATGGGAATGACTCTCTTTTCCATTCAGGCTATCACGCCACCAGATCATTCCTCAATGGGGAATAGATTCCTCATTGCGAAATATTAAATCTCCTACGCCCGTCCCTTCCGCGGCGCCCCACCGCCCCGGGGAATCGGTATCATGGGCGCCGCCCGCGCCACCGCAGCGCGGACCGAAGCCTATGGATCAACCGTGGTGAGGAGACCGAGCCGTTGAATACTTCGCAGCCCCCGGCGGACGAGATGCCGGACGCCCCGGGCGAAAAGCGCTCCGGCACCATCCAGTCGGTGTCCATCGCCGCGCGCTTCCTGAAGACCCTGGCCAACGCCGAAGGCGAACTGGCCCTCGGCGAAGTGGCCCGGCGCACCGGCACCGGCGGCTCCACCGCGCACCGCTACCTGCAGAGCCTGGTGAAGGAAGGCCTGGCCCGCCAGGACCCGCTCAGCGGTCTCTACGACCTCGGGCCGGCGGCGCTGAGCATCGGCATAGGCGCGCTGAAGCGGATCGACGCGGTGGATATCGCCGCCCGCCACATGAAGGCCCTGGCCCAACGGCATGCCGCCAGCGGCGGGGTGGCGATCTGGACCGAGCGCGGCCCGACCCTGGTGCGCTGGTACCGCAGCGCCTATTTCTCGATCAACCCGCTGGCCCTGGGCGATATCCTGCCCATCGACAATACCGCTTGCGGCCTGGTGTTCCAGGCCTTCCTGCCGAAGGCCGTGGTCGACGCCGCGCGCAAGCAGCAACCGGCGCACTTCCGCGGCAGCCCGCCGAGCCGCGCGCTGCTCGACGAGGTGCGTGAGCGCTGCTGGGCCGAACTGACCAGCCACCTGCTGTCGAATGTCACCGGCCAGGCGGCGCCGGTGTTCGACGCCCAGCAGGAGATCGTCTGCGCCATGACCACGGTGACCGATCTCGGCCAGTTGCAGTCGGCGGAAGACCGCGACGCGCTGTTCCACGAGGCGCTGCAGGTCAACCAGTCCACCGGTGGCCTGGTACTCCACCCCGGCATGCGGCCGCCGCCGCGCTGAGCCACCTCAGCCCGGCGCGTCGGCGGCGATCCCGCGCGGCACCAGCAGCGGCGTGCCGCTGACCGGGTCGGCGATGATCAACGAGCGCAAGCCGAACACCTCCTCCACCAGACGCTCGGTGAAGATATGCGCCGGCGCGCCCTCGGCGAGGATCGCGCCGTCACGCATGGCGATCAGGTGCGAGGCATAGCGGCAGGCCTGGTTGAGGTCGTGCAGCACGGCGACGATGGTGCGCCCCTGGCGATTCAGCTCGGCGAGCAGTTCGAGCAATTCGATCTGGTGGACGATATCCAGGTAGGTGGTCGGCTCGTCGAGCAGCAGCAACGGGGTTTCCTGCGCCAGCACCATGGCGATCCACACGCGTTGCCGCTGGCCGCCGGAGAGCGCATCGAGCGGTCGCTCGGCCAGGCCGTCGACCCGCGTGGCGCGTAACGCCGCCGCTACCGCGCGCTCATCCGCCGGCGACCACTGGCGCAGGAACGACTGGTGCGGATAGCGCCCGCGCGCCACCAGCTCGGCCACCGTGATGCCATCCGGCGCCAGCGCGCTCTGCGGCAGCAGGCCGAGACGCCGCGCCACTTCCCGTCCCGGCAGGCTGTGGATATCCCTGCCGTCCAGCACCACCCGGCCCTCGGCCGGCGCCAACAGGCGCGACAATGCCGCCAGCAGGGTCGACTTGCCGCAGGCGTTGGGCCCGACGATCACACTGAACGAACCCTCGGGGATGGCCAGCGAGAGATTCCGCGAAACGGTCCGCGCGTCGCGGCGCAAGGTCACGGCGTCCGCGTGCAGGCGATGGGTCATGGGAGGTTCCTGGATAAGAATGGCTCGAATATGTGGAATCGATTCTACATTATGGAATAGACTGCATGAGAAGCATTATCATATGAATCCGTCCGCCCGGCTTCCCCTACAGCGAAAACAGCCTTCATGCCGACCCGCCGCCGCTCCGCCCTGCCGTTACTCGCCCTCGCCCTGAGCCTGTTCGCCACCCTCGCCGCGGCCGGGGAGCCGAAGCCGGCGCGGATCGTCTCCACCACCCCGAGCGTCACCGGCATCCTGCTGGCGATGGACGCACCGCTGGTGGCCAGCGCCGCCACCACGCCAAGTCGCCTGACCGACGCCAAGGGCTTCTTCTCGCAATGGGCGAAGGTCGCCGACCAACGTGGCGTCGAGGTGCTCTACCGCAACCTGCGCTTCGACATCGAAGCGGTGATCGCCCAGGATCCGGACCTGCTGGTCGCCTCCGCCACCGGCGCCGACAGCGCCGCGCCATACCGTGCGGAGCTGGAGGCGCAGGGCGTACCGACGCTGGTGGTCGACTACTCGAAACACAGCTGGCAGGAACTGGCTACCGAGCTGGGCCGGCACACCGGCCTGGAACGCCAGGCGCAGGCCGCCATCCAGCGCTTCGACGCCTACACCGCCGAAGTCGCCGCGGCCATCGCGCCGCCGCAGGGCCCGGTCAGCGTGGTCGGCTACAACATCGCCGGCAGCTATTCCATCGGCCGCCAGGCCAGCCCCCAGGCACGCCTGCTCGAGGCCCTCGGCTTCCAGGTGGCGGAACTGCCGGAGGCGCTGGCGGGCAAGGTGACGCGCGCCTCGGACTTCCAGTTCATCTCGCGGGAAAACCTGCCCGCCGCCATCGCCGGCGACAGCGTGTTCCTGCTCGGCGCCAGCGACGACGACGTGCAGGCGTTCCTCGCCGACCCGGTGCTGGCCAACCTGTCGGCGGTCCGCGAAAAGCGCGTGTACGCCCTGGGCCCCAGTTCCTTCCGCATCGACTATTACTCGGGACGGCAGATGATCGACAACGTCGCCCGCCATTTCCGCTGAGCCATGCGCCCGTTCGCCGGAAGTCCGCTCATGCAGGCGTCCCCGATGCGCCGCCGGCGCCTGCGCGCCTGGGGCCTGCTCGCCGGCGCGCTGCTGCTCGCGCTGGCGGCCCTGGCCAGCCTGGCGCTGGGCTCGCGGCCGGTGCCCCTGGCGGTCACCCTGGACGCCCTGCAAGCCGTCGATCCGCACGATGATCGCCACCTGGTGGTACGCGAACTGCGCCTGCCACGCACCCTGGTGGCGCTGCTGGCCGGCGCGGCGCTGGGAGTGGCCGGCGCGCTGATGCAGGCGCTGACGCGCAATCCGCTGGCCGAACCCGGCCTGCTGGGGATCAACGCCGGCGCGGCGCTGGCGGTGATCGTCGGGGTCGCGCTGTTCGACCTGGCGAGCATGGGCCAGTACCTCGGTTGCGCCTTCCTCGGCGCCGGCCTGGCCGGCATCGCCGTATTCCTTCTCGGCCAGGCCCGCGAGACCGGCACCAACCCGGTGCGCCTGGTGCTGGCGGGTGCCGGCTTGTCAGTGATGCTCGCCTCGCTGACCGGGATCATCGTGCTGAACGCCCCGCCGGAAGTCTTCGACCGCTTCCGCCACTGGGCCGCCGGCTCGCTTTCCGGCAGCGGCTTCGCCCTGCTCGGATGGCCGGGCCTGGCCATCGGCGCCGGGCTGGCCGCCGCCTTCGCCCTCGCCGCCAGGCTCAATGCCCTGGCCCTGGGCCAGGAGATCGGCCGGGCGCTCGGCGTCGACCTGCGCCTGACCTGGCTGCTCGCCTGCCTGGCGGTGATGCTGCTGGCCGGCGCGGCGACCGCCCTGGCCGGGCCGATCGCCTTCGTCGGCCTGGTCGCCCCGCACCTCGCGCGACTGCTGGCCGGACCGGACCAGCGCTGGATCCTGCCTTTCTCGGCGCTGATCGCCGCCGGCCTGCTGCTCGGCGCCGACATCCTCGGGCGGCTGCTGGCGGCGCCGGCGGAGATCGCCGCCGGAATCGTCGCTTTGCTGCTCGGCGGACCGGCCTTCATCGTCCTGGTCAGGCGCTTCCGCCTGAGCCGCCTGTGAACGGTCTCCACGCCCTGCGCCTGGGCTCCCTGTCGCTGCGTTGGCGGCCACGGGCGGCGCTGGCCTGCCTGGTCCTCGCGGGGGTCGGACTGGCGCTGGCAGCGGCGCTGCTGGGGACCGGCAGCCTGGCGCTGGGCCCGGCAGAGGTGTTCGCCAGCCTGCTCGGCCAGGGCCAGGACACCACCGCCCAGCGCATCGTCCAGCGCGTACGCCTGCCACGGGTGCTCACCGCCTGCCTGGTCGGCGCCGCGCTGGGCATGGCCGGGGCGATCTTCCAGTCGATCTCGCGCAATCCGCTGGGCTCGCCCGACGTCATCGGTTTCACCACCGGCGCCGCCAGCGGCGCCATCGTGCAGATCATCCTGTTCGATGCCGGCCCGCTGGCCACCTCGCTGGCGGCGCTGGCCGCCGGCCTCTGCACGGCGCTGGCGGTGGTGCTGCTGGCGCGCCGGGGCGCCACCGCCGGCGGCTACCGCCTGGTGCTGGTGGGCATCGGTGTCGGCGCCAGCCTGTCGGGCCTGAACAGCCTGCTGCTGGTCACCGGCAACCTCGACCAGGCGATGTATGCCCAGCTCTGGCTGGCCGGCTCGCTGAACACCCGGACCTGGTCGCACGTCGTCCCGGCAGCGCTGGGCCTGCTCGCCAGCGTGCCGCTGGCGCTGTACCACGGTCGTCGCCTGGAAGTGCTGGAGCTGGGCGATGCCAGCGCCGCCCAGCTCGGCGTGGCGGTGGAGCGCGTGCGCTTGCAGATGGTCCTGGTCGCCGTCGGCATGACCGCCATCGCCACCGCCGCGGCCGGCCCCATCGCCTTCATCGCCCTGGCCGGCCCGCAACTGGCCCGGCGCCTGACCCGCTCGGCCGGGGTGCCGTTGCTGTCCGGCGCATTGATGGGCGCGGTCCTGCTGCTGGCCGCCGACCTGCTCGGCCAGCGCCTGGCATACGTCGCCAACCTGCCGATCGGCCTGATGACCGGCCTGCTCGGCGGTTTCTACCTGCTCTGGCTACTGCTGCGCAGCCGCCGGATCTGAGCCCCGGCCTCAACGACCGCCCAGGCTGCCGCCGCCGTCGACACCGATCACCTGGCCGGTGACGAACGAAGCGCCCTCGCTGAGCAGGAACTCGATCAGCGCGGCCACTTCGTCCGGCCGCCCGAGCCGCTGCATGGGGATGGTCGAGAGAATCCGCCGTTCCTCCTCGCCGCCGACCGGGCGGGTCTGGCGGAACAGCTCGGTCTCGATCGGCCCGGGCGCCACCGCGTTGACCGTGATGCCCAGCGGCGCCAGCTCCAGCGCCCAAGTGCGAGTCACCCCGACCAGCGCGCTCTTCGCCGCGGCGTAGGCGGTGCGTTCGCGGGCGCCGTGGATCGCCCGGCTGCACAGGTTGACGATGCGGCCCGCCGGCGAACGCTTGAGCCCCGGCAGGCAGGCCTGGGCAAGCTGCACGGCGACCCGCACGTTGAGGTCGAAGACCTGTTGCAGAGCGGCCAGGTCGAGGTTCTCCAGGCTTTGCGGCAAGGCGATCCCGGCGTTGTTGACCAAGGCATCCACGGCGCTTTCCGAGAGCAATCCGCGCAGCGTCTCGGCGGTTTGCGCAGGATCGGCCAGGTCGCAGCACAGCAGACGTCCAGGAAAGTCGTCGCTCGCATGGCGGGCGATGCCCACTACACTCCAGCCGGAGGCCGCCAAGCGCCTGGCCAGGGCCAGGCCGATGCCACGGGTGGCGCCGGTGACCAGCGCGGTACGATGATTCGTCATGACGATTCCCCTGTGTGAAATGGTCCCCCCGACGCCGCACCTTACGCCTCGCCGGCGGCCGGCGACAGCCCGCGGACTTTCTCCGACGCCGCGCTTCGGCGGCAACCCCAGACACTGGCCAGGACCTGCGAGGCCGTTGCCGCGCCCCGCCAGGGAAGCCGCGAGCGCCGGCCAGGATGTACACTGCATCCCCTGTATCGACCCGGCCGCCTCGCGGCCCCCGTCGCAGCAAGCAGAGAACAAGAGGAACGATGATGAGCGTCGCTAACGGTCTCCCCGTCTCCATTCGCCAGGCGGTGACAGCATGATCGAGGTCACCGAGGTTTCCATCGCCGAGCTGCGTGACGCGCTCGAGTCCGGTCGTACCACGGCGGTCGAACTGGTCCAGGCCTACCTGGCGCGGATCGACGCCTACGATGCACCCGGCACGCCCACCGCGCTGAACGCGGTGGTGGTGCGCAATCCCGATGCGCTGGCCGAAGCGCAGGCCTCCGACGCCCGCCGGGCGCGTGGCGAGCCCCTCGGTCCGCTGGACGGCATTCCCTACACCGCCAAGGACAGCTACCTGGTCAAGGGCCTCACCGCGGCTTCCGGCAGCCCGGCGTTCAAGGACCTGGTGGCCCAGCGCGATGCCTTCACCGTCGAGCGCCTGCGCGCCGCCGGGGCGATCTGCCTGGGCAAGACCAACATGCCGCCCATGGCCAACGGCGGCATGCAGCGCGGCGTCTACGGCCGCGCGGAGAGCCCGTACAATGCCGCCTACCTCACCGCGCCCTTCGCCTCGGGGTCCTCCAATGGCGCCGGCACCGCCACCGCGGCCAGCTTCGCCGCCTTCGGCCTGGCCGAGGAAACCTGGTCGAGCGGGCGCGGCCCGGCGTCGAACAACGGCCTGTGCGCCTACACCCCTTCGCGCGGGGTGATCTCGGTGCGCGGCAACTGGCCGCTGACGCCGACCATGGACGTGGTGGTGCCCTATGCGCGGAGCATGGCCGACCTGCTGGAAATCCTCGACGTAGTGGTCGCCGACGATCCCGATACCCGCGGCGACCTCTGGCGCATGCAGCCCTGGGTGCCGATCCCCAAGGCCTCCGAGGTACGCCCGGCGAGCTACCCGGCCCTGGCCGCAGGCGCCGAGGCCCTGGCCGGCAAGCGCTTCGGCGTGCCGCGCATGTTCATCAACGCCGACCCCGATGCGGGCACCAGCGAGTCCCCCGGGATCGGCGGCCCGACCGGCCAGCGCATCCATACCCGGCCCTCGGTCATCGCCCTCTGGGAACAGGCGCGCAAGGCCCTGGAAGCCGCCGGCGCCGAAGTGATCGAGGTGGACTTCCCGCTGGTGTCGAACTGCGAAGGCGACCGACCCGGCGCGCCCACCGTGTTCAACCGCGGCCTGGTGTCGAAGGAATTCCTCCACGACGAGCTGTGGGAACTCTCGGCCTGGGGCTTCGACGACTTCCTGCGCGCCAATGGCGATCCGAAGCTGAACCGCCTGGCGGATGTCGACGGCCCGCAGATATTCCCCCACGACCCCGGCACCCTGCCCAACCGCGAGGGCGACCTGGCCGCCGGCATGGACGAATACGTGCGGATGGCCGAGCGCGGCATCAAGCCCTGGGACCGGATCGCGACCCTCCCCGATGGCCTGCGCGGCCTCGAGGAAACCCGGCGGATCGACCTCGAGGAGTGGATGCGACGCCTGCGCCTCGACGCCGTGCTCTTCCCCACCGTCGCCGACGTCGGCCCGGCGGACGCCGACGTCAACCCGGCCTCGGCCGACATCGCCTGGAGCAACGGTGTCTGGGTCGCCAACGGCAACCTCGCCATCCGCCACCTCGGCGTGCCGACGGTCACCGTACCGATGGGGGTGATGGCCGACATCGGCATGCCGGTGGGCCTGACCTTCGCCGGCCGCGCCTACGACGACTCGGCGCTGCTGCGCTTCGCCGCGGCCTTCGAGTCGACCGGCTCGCGGCGTATCGTGCCGCCGCGTACTCCACCGCTGGCAAGCAAGTGAAAGGCGCGGGCGGAAGGCTTCGCGTCTTGCGCCCACGCTCTTCCGTTCAAGGGAGTTATCGATGCAGCGACTCTTCGTCTACGGCAGCCTCGGCCCCGGCCGTCCCAACGAACACCTGATGCAGAAGATCGGCGGGCAATGGCAGGCGGCCAGCCTCCGCGGTCGCCTGCTGGAAAAGGGCTGGGGTGCCGGGATGGGCTTTCCGGGCCTGGCGATCGACGCCGACGGCGAGGAAATCCACGGCCATGTGTTCGTCTCCGACCGCCTCGCCGAGCACTGGCCCGCGCTGGATGAATTCGAAGGCACCGAATACCGGCGCGTGGCGACCCGGGTAACGCTGGCCGACGGCGCCCAGGTCGATGCCTACGTCTACGCCCTGCGCGACTGAGCGCTTGCCGGCGGCCTAGGGATTCGCACGCAAACCGCGCAGGGTCTTCGCGAGGACCCCGACCGCCGCCTCCAGCTCGTCCGTGGTGTAGGCGGCGAAGCCCATCAGGAAACCCGCTCGCGGTGGCGCGGCGAGATGCAGGGCGCTGAGCCCGACCAGCTCGACACCGGCGCGGTATGCCGCCGCGACGGCGCGCGTTTCGTCGATTCCCGCGCAAAGCAGCCCGGGCATCTGTAGCCCGCCGGCCGGCACGCGCGGCTCGACCAGGCCGCCCAGACGCTTGCCCACCCGCTCCGCGAGGAATCCCAGGCGCTCGCCGTAGAGATTGCGCATGCCGCGCACATAGGCGCCGAAATGGCCGCCGGCGATGAAGCGCGCCAGGGTCAGTTGCGCCAGCGAGGCGTTGTGCCCGTCCTGCAGGGAGCGGGCGACGGTCATCGGCGCCACCAGCGCCGGCGGCAGGACCATGTAGCCGATGCGCAGGCCGGGAAACAGCGACTTGGTGAACGTGCCGATGTAGAGCGTCCGCTCGTGGGCGTCCAGGCCTTGCACGCAGGCGGTGGGCCGGCCGGCGTAGTGGAACTCGCTGTCGTAGTCGTCCTCGATGATCCATGCCTGCTGCCGCTGCGCCCATTCGATCAGCGCCAGGCGGCGCTCCAGCGACAGGGTCACGCCGGTCGGGTAATGGTGCGACGGGGTCAGGCACAGCGCCCGCGCCGCCTGCGGCTGGGCGAGGATCGGCTCGGGCCGCAGGCCCTGTTCGTCGACCGGGACCGGCAGGCACTCCAGGCCTGCGGCCTCGAAGGCCTTGCGCGCGCCGTAGTAGGCCGGGTCCTCGACGAATATCCGCTCGCCGGCGTCGAGCAGCACGCTGGCGCAAAGACCCAGCGCCTGTTGCGAACTGGTCAGCACCAGTACCCGGTCGGCCGTGGCGCGTGCGCCACGCTCCAGGTTGACGTAGTCGGCGATCGCCTGGCGCAGCGGTTCGGCACCCTGCGGGTCGCCATGGGTCAGGGCGCGCGCGCCGTATTCCTTGAGGACCTGGCGCTGCAGGCGCTCCCAGGTCGCCAGGGGAAAGGTGCGGGTCTCCGGCACGCCGGGAGCGAAGGGGCGCGGGACGAGCTGCTCGCGAACCCCGCCGCCAGCCTGCATCGCCTCGCCACGCCGGCTCAGTCGCGGCGCGCCGCCGCCCCGTCGTGGAGCGCCCGCGCCGCGCCGGCCGGGGGACAGCCGGGTAGCCGCGGCGACCACGCTGCCGCTGCCGACCCGACGCTCGATGAAGCCCTCGGCATGCAGGTGCGAATAGGCCGCTTCGACGGTGTCGCGGGATACCCCCAACGACTGCGCCAGCGCCCGCGAGGCCGGCAACGGATTGCCCGGCGCCAGCGCACCGTCGAGGATCAGTTGGCGGATCGCGCGCTGGATTCGCGCATGCAGCGGCAGGGCCTGGAGCTGTGGATGGAGGAGGCGCGCCTTGACCGACTCGAGCAGTGACTGCCTGAACAAATGGTCTGCCCTCGATTATCTAATTGGTGGGGTATGGCAAGCCATTAGGCGGCTATAAAAACAGCCGGGTCAAGACCCTCGGTCCCGGCCTCCGCCGGATCGCCCCATCAAGCCAAAAAAGGAAGCACTGGATGCAATCCCTGCACACACTGGTATCGGTACGCCCCGTGGCACCCGAGGACTTCGAGCAGTGGCTCGAATACTGGAAGGCCTACCAGGCGTTCTATGAAGTCGAACTCTCGGCACAGGCCACCGAGGCCACCTGGCGGCGCTTCTTCGACGAGGGCGAACCGATGCACTGCGCCGTGGCCAGCGACGGTAGCCGCCTGCATGGCATCGTCAACTTCCTCTACCACCGCTCGACCTGGGCGGCACAGGACGTCTGCTACCTGGAAGACCTCTATGTCTCGCCCGACGTGCGCGGCCAGCAGATCGGCAAGCAGTTGATCGAGTACGTCCGCCGGCAGGCCGAGGAACGTCGCTGCGCGCGGCTCTACTGGCATACCCAGGAAAGCAACCACAGGGCACAGCGCCTGTACGACCGGGTGGCGGACAAGCCGGGTGTGATCGAATACCGCATCGAGCTCTGAACCGGCCGCGCGACCGGAGCCTCGGCCGCCCCGCTCATGCACCGCGGCGGACCTTCGACGCGGTTCTCAGTCCCAGGCCGGCGCCAGGCCCTGCGGACTGACCTCGCGGCCGTTACGCTCGAGGCCGGCGATGCGCGCCATGTCCTCGGCGTCCAGGCGCAGGTCGCGCGCCAGCAGGTTGCTGGCGAGGTTCTCGCGGCGGGTCGAGGACGGAATCACCGCGTAGCCCAGTTGCATCGCCCAGGCCAGCGCCACCTGGGCGACCGTGGCCCGGTGCCTGGCGGCTATCCCGGCCAGCGTCGGGTCCTTCAGTACCTTGCCGTAGGCCAGGGTCATGTACGAGGTGACCGCGATGCCCTGCTCCTCGAGGTAGGCGGTCAGCGCGCGGTTCTGCAAGTAAGGGCTGAGTTCGATCTGGTTGGTGGATATCTCGCCCGCACCGACCGCGGCGATGGCCTGGCGGGTCAGTTCGATGTTGAAGTTGGAGACGCCGATCCGCCGGGTCAGGCCCAGGGACTTGGCTTCCGCCAGCGCCGCCATGTACTCCGCCAGCTCGACGCCGTTGCCGGGTGCCGGCCAATGGATCAGGACCAGGTCCAACCGGTCGGTGCGCAGTTTCTCCAGACTCTCGCGCAGGCTGGCGAGCAGCTTTTCGCGGGCGTAGTTGTCGACCCAGACCTTGGTGGTGAGGAACAGCTCGGAACGCGGTACGCGGCTCTCGGCGATCGCGCGGCCGATATCCGCCTCGTTGCCGTAGATCTGCGCGGTATCGATGGCGCGATAGCCCAGTTCGAGGGCGCTGCGCACCGAGTCGACGACGACCTGGCCGGTAAGGCGGAAGGTGCCGAGACCGAAGGACGGGAGGGGGTGGATGGTGGACGACATGGCTGCGCTCCGTGGGCGGGATGGCTCGAATGAAGCGCAGTGTGGCGGCTTACATCTCTTCGATTAAGAGCCGAATCGAGCAAATTCATTTGCGCTGGAGTCACGAATCCAGACGGCCTTCACGGGAGGTATCCAGCGGAAATCCCCGTCAGCCGCTGGCAGGACGCAGTTCATCGGATTCCTGCGAATACTACTGATAACGATAATCTCTATCATTTACTCCATTTTTACATTTACATACACTTGCCCCGCCGCGAATTCCTACGCCGGTTTCCCACATAAACAAGAAACGCAGCCGGTCGCGCCAATGGCCTGCCTGCGCCGCCATCCAGGACACTGCAGATGAAACACGTCGTTTCCAGTGCGTTATTGCTCGGTCTCTCCTCGCTTTCCCTGGCCGCCCAGGCCGCTCCCATCGCCCTTGACCTTCCCGCCCAGCCCCTGGCCGCATCCCTCGAGCAATTGCAGGGCGCCAGCGGCCTGCGCATCCGTTTCGACCGCGCGGCCGTGGCCGACCGGCGCGCACCGGCCCTACGCGGCAAGCTGGAGCCAAGCGAGGCACTGCAGCGTCTGCTCGCAGGTTCCGGACTGAGCGGGGAGGTTCGGGGCGGCGACGCCTGGGTCGAGGCCGCGGCGACAGGTGCCGGCATCGCCCCCGGCGACAGCGTCGACCTCGGCGCGCTCAGCGTGGTCGCCACCCAGGACCCGGCCACCGCCGCCATCACCGAAGACAGCGGCTCCTACACCACGCGGGCGATGCGCACCTCGACCAAGCTGGCGATGTCGATCCGCGAGACCCCTCAGTCGGTCAGCGTGGTCACCCGCCAGCGCATGGACGACCAGGGCATGCGCGACCTCAACGACGCGGTGAAGGGCGTCACCGGCCTCACCGTGCAACAGTACGGGCCGGCCCGGGTGAAGTACGCGGCGCGCGGCTTCGACGTCGACAACATCATGTACGACGGCCTGCCGACGAGCATTTCCACCTATACCCAGGACGTCATTTCCGCCGCCGACCTGGCCATGTTCGACCGCGTCGAAGTGGTGCGCGGCGCCACCGGACTGATGCAGGGCGCAGGCAACCCGGCGGCGGCGATCAACATGGTGCGCAAGCGTCCGACCCAGGACTTCCGCGCCTCCCTGCAAGGCAGCGTCGGCACCTGGGACCGCTATCGCAGCGAGGCCGACGTTTCCGGCCCGCTGAACAGCGAAGGAACCCTGCGCGGCCGCGCGGTGGTCGCCTACCAGAAAGGCAACAGCTTCCAGGACCACGTCAGCAGCGAACGCGGCGTGTTCTACGGGATCGCCGAAGCCGACCTGAGCCCGGACACCACCTTCGCCATCGGCGCCTCGAACCAGAACGACAACCGCAACGACAACTGGGTAGGCCTGCCCAGCCCGCTGGGCGGCCGCCACCTGGACCTCAAGCGCTCGTCCTATTACGGCGCCGACTGGTCCTACTGGGATACCGACACCACCCACCTGTTCAGCGACCTGACCCACCGCTTCGCCAACGGTTGGCAGATGAAGCTGGCCGCCGACAAGCTGTGGGCGCGAATCAACATGCTCGGGCTGTACAACGACTGCTACTACTCGACCACCGGCTGCGCCAGCATGACCCAGAACCCCGGCGACTACAGCTACACCGACGACCACGACAGCTATGACGCCTATGCCAACGGTCCCTTCCAGTTGCTCGGCCGCGAGCACGAGCTGGTGGTCGGCGCCAGCTATCGCCAGGAACGCTTCGACGGCCACGGCGGCTGGGGCAGCCTGTTCAACAAGGACGGCACCCTCACCGGGCCGATGGACCCGACCCAGTGGGACCCGAGCTCGACTCTCAAGCCGAGGCTGAACACCAGCCTGTGGGGCATGAAGCTCGACCAGGAACAGAAAGGCGCCTACCTCACCACCCGGTTGAACCTCGCCGACCCGCTGAAAGTGATCCTCGGCGGGCGCCTGGACTGGTACAAGGCCGACGCCGATACCGACAGCTACAAGGTCACCCGCAACGTCACCCGCTATGCCGGGGTGATCTACGACCTGAACCAGACCTACTCGGTCTACGCCAGCTATACCGACATCTTCAAGCCGCAGAGCAACTTCGACGCCGGCGGCGGCCTGCTCGACCCGATCACCGGCAAGAACTACGAGATCGGCCTGAAGGGCGAACACTTCGGCGGCGCGCTCAATTCGCAGATCGCGCTGTTCCAGATCGACCAGGAAAACCGCGCCACCGAGGACGTCGGCGGCCCCTCGCCATGCCCCTTCAGCCCCACCTCGCGCTATTGCTCGCGCGCTTCGGGCAAGGTCCGCAGCCAGGGCGTCGACCTGGAGCTGAGCGGTGCGCTGAGCGACGACTGGCAGATGATGGCCGGCTATACCTACGTCGACGCCAAGTACAAGCACGACAGCAACAAGGCCAACGAGGGCAAGCCATTCGACGCGGCCAAGCCACGCCACCTGTTCAAGCTCGCCACCAGCTATACGCTACCCGGCGAACTGCACAAATGGCGCGTCGGCGGCGACCTGGCCACCCAGAGCAAGACCGAGGACAGCAGCACCGGTTTCCAGCAGGGCGGCTACACCGTGGTCAACGCCATGCTCGGCTACAAGGTCAACGAACGGATCGACACGCGGCTGAACTTCAACAACCTGTTCGACAAGTACTATTACAGCGGCATCGACTTCGGCAACCTCAACTACGGCGAGCCGCGCAACCTGATGTTCACGGTGAAGTACTCGCTCTGATCCCGGACCGCCGGCGTGCCTCCGCAGGCGCGGCGGCGGTGTCCGAACGGCCCTTCGAGGCGCCTCAGCAAGGCCGATAGCGGCGCTCGAACTCGCTCGCCAACTGCTCCAGCGTGACGCTCCCCAGGCGCTCCAGGAGCAACGCCTGCGCCGCCTCGAACGCCTCGCCGAGCGCTTCGTTGACCGCCTGCTCGACCAGGCATTCCGGATGATCGGTAGACAGGCCGATGGCGAAGATCGAGGACGCTCCCAGCGCCTGGTGGATATCCAGCAAGGTGATGTCCGCCAACGGCTTGGCCAGCCGCCAACCGCCGCGATGGCCCTTCTCCGAACTCACGTAGCCTTCGTTCTTCAGCAGCGCCATGGTCCGTCGCACCACCACCGGGTTGGTGCCGAGCATCTGCCCGATGGCTTCGGACGTCGCCGGCCCTTCGTGGCGGGCCATATGGATCAGCACATGGAGCATGCGCGAGAGGCGGGTGTCGTTTCTCATGAACGGCGGGCTCGTGACGGAAAGACCATGAGTATGTCTCGCTACAGAAAAAGTTACGAGAGCGTTGACAAGCGCATCTCATGAAACTTACGTTGTTTCGTGACTATCCGAATGGGAGATACGCCATGACTTTCGACGTGATCATCGTGGGTGGCAGCTACGCCGGCATCTCCGCGGGCATGCAACTGGCGCGGGCGCGGCGCAGGGTGCTGGTGATGGATACGGGACTGCGACGCAACCGCTTCGCCCGGGCCTCCCACGGCTTTCTCGGCCAGGACGGCCGCGATCCGGCGGCCATCGCCGATGACGCCCGCGCGCAGTTGCTGGCCTATCCCAGCGTCGAGTGGCTGTCCGAAGCCGCCGTCGCGGCGAAGAAGGAGGCGGACGGTTTCGTGGTGAAGGCCGCCAACGGAGAACGTTTCACCGCGCGCCGGCTGATCCTCGCCAGCGGGGTCGCCGACGAGCTGCCGGAGATCCCCGGTCTTGCCGAGCGCTGGGGACGGCACGTGTTCCATTGCCCGTATTGCCACGGCTACGAACTGGACGGCGGGCCGATTGGCGTACTGGCGGCCTCACCGCTGGCCATCCACCACGCCCTGATGTTGCCCGACTGGGGAGCGACCACCTTTTTCCTCAACGGCGTCTTCGAACCGGATGCCGAGCAAATGTCCAGGCTGGACCGGCGCGGCGTGACGATCGAGCGCGAAGCCGTGGTCGCGCTGGGCGGCGCGCGCGCCGACGTGACCCTGGCCAGTGGCCGCACGATTACGCTCGCGGGGTTGTTCACCCAGCCGCGTACGCGCATGGCCAGCCCGCTGGCGGCGTTGCTCGGCTGCGAGTTCGAGGACGGCCCGAGCGGGCCGTTCATCAGGACCGACGGCATGCGCGAAACCAGCGTTCCCGGCGTCTTCGCCTGCGGCGACGCGGCGCTGGCGGCCGGCAACGTCGCCATCGCGGTGGGCGACGGCGCGCGCACCGGTGGCGCGGCGCATCATTCGCTGCTGTTCCGCTGACGCCGGAGGCTGACAGGCCAAGGATCCGGCCCACCGCCCGGCAAATCTTTCGAACTCCCCGGCGCTCCAGCTTTCCACTCTCCTGCATGTCACGCCACGGTGCCCGCCACGGGCGCCCCAGCAGAGGAGAAAACCATGAGCGCGAAGCTGCAAGGCAAGAACGTCCTGGTCATCACCGCCAACACCGGCATCGAGCGCGACGAGCTGCTCGAACCGCTGAAGACCCTGAAGCGACAGGGCGCCACGGTCACCCACGCGACCATCGAGGGCGGCGAAGCGCAGACCTGGGTGCACGACAGCGAGAAGGACCTGATCGTCAATTCCGACGCCAGGCTGCAAGGCCTGCGCGCCGAGGACTACGACTTGCTGCTGGTCCCCGGCGGCACGGTGAATGCCGACACCCTGCGCCAGGACAGCGAGGCCCAGCGCCTGGTCAGGGAATTCAGCGACGCAGGCAAGACGGTCGCCGCCATCTGCCACGGCCCCTGGCTGCTGATCGACGCCGGTGTCGCCCGCGGCAAGACCCTGACCTCCTATTCCAGCGTGCGTATCGACCTGACCAACGCCGGCGCGGACTGGGTCGACACGCGGGTGAAAGTCTGCCCGGCGCACGGCTGGACCCTGATCACCTCGCGCAACCCGGGTGACTTGCAGGCGTTCAACGAAGCCATCGGCGAAGCCCTGCAGGCGGCCGCCTGATCGTCATTCGCGGAGACAAGCGGTGGACACCCTGAAGATCGCCACCTTCAACGTCAACGGCATCCAGACCCGGCTGGCCGCGCTGCTGGCCTGGCTGGAGCGGGAAGCGCCGGACATCGTCTGCCTGCAGGAACTGAAGACGCCCGACGCGCGCTTCCCCGCCGCGGCGCTGGAGAGGGCCGGATACGGCGCGATCTGGCAGGGCCAGTCGGCGTGGAACGGCGTCGCCATCCTCGCCCGCGACAGCCAGCCGCTGGAGGTACGCCGCGGCCTGCCGGGCAACGCCAGCGATCCCCACAGCCGCTACCTCGAAGCGGCCGTCGACGGCCTGCTGGTGGCCAGCCTGTACCTGCCCAATGGCAATCCCCAGCCGGGACCGAAGTTCGACTACAAGCTGGCCTGGTTCGAGCACCTCATCCGACACGCCGCCGAGCTGATGGAGAGCGGCCATCCGGTGGTGCTGGCCGGCGACTTCAACGTGGTGCCCAGCGACTTCGATATCTACGACACCCGCTCCTGGAAAAAGGACGCCCTGCTCCAGCCGGAGTCCCGCGAGTGCTTCGAGCGCCTCCTGCGGCAGGGCTGGGTGGACGCGCTACGCCAGCGTTTCCCCGACCGGCGCCTCTATACCTTCTGGGACTACTTCCGCCAGCACTGGCAACGCGACGCCGGGCTGCGCATCGACCACCTGCTGCTCAGCGCCAGCCTGGCGGACCACCTGGAAGACGCCGGGGTGGATCGCTGGGTGCGCGGCGAGGAGCACGCCAGCGACCACGCGCCGGCCTGGGTAAGCCTGCGGCGTCCCTCAGAGCCCCGGCGCTAGCCGAGCTGGCCCCGGCACTGCGCATCGGCTCTCACCGCCCCTCCGGCAACCTCGCGACCACCTTGATCTCGAAGCTGAAGCCATACAGCCAGTTCACCCCCACCGCCGTCAGCGTGGGGTACGGCGCCTCGCCCCAGTACTCCGGGACGATCTTCCAGATGCGCTCGAAGTTGGCCTCGGCGTCGACCATGAACACGGTGACGTCGAGCACATCGTCGAACCCGCAACCGGCCGCGGCGAGCACCGCATTCAGATTGTCGAAGGCGCGGCGGACCTGGGTCTCCAGCTCGGGTTCGGGAGAGCCGTCGTCGCGGCTGCCGACCTGGCCGGAGACGAACAGCAGGCCGTCGCTGCGGACCGCCGGGGAATAGCGGTTGCGCTCGTAGAGGGCCTGGCGGCCGGCGGGGAAAACCACGTCGCGTACAGTCATGCGATACCTCCATCCTGGGGCTCCCGGCCCCGTCATCGTCGATGGAAGAACGGTAAGGTCGTGCGCGCCGTGGATAAACGCGCAACCCTGGCCATGACTGTTTGTAGAATCCAAACAATCCCCGACGACCCGGAGTCCCGATGGACCGTTTCGATGCGATGCAGGCCTTTGCCCGTGTGGTGGATACCGGCAGCTTCACCAAGGCGGCGGAGACGCTGCACATGAGCCGCACCAGCGTCACCCAGTTGGTCCAGCAACTGGAAGCGCGGCTGCGGGTACGCCTGCTCAACCGCACCACGCGCAAGCTCAACCTGACCGCCGACGGCGCCGCCTACTACGAGCGGGTGGTACGTCTGCTGGCGGAACTGGACGATGCCGAGACCAGCCTCTCCAGCGCCGCCCTGGCGCCCCGCGGGCGTCTCCGGATCGACGTACCGAGCCCGCTGGCGCGGCTGCTGCTGATCCCGGCGTTGCCCGAGTTCCATGCGCGCTATCCGGAGATCCAGATCGACCTGGGCGTGAGCGATCGGCTCGTCGACCTGATCGACGAGAACGTCGACTGCGTCATCCGCGGCGGCGAACTGCGCGACCAGTCGCTGATGGCGCGGCGGGTCGGCGACCTGCAACTGGGGGTCTACGCGGCACCGGCCTACTTGCAGCGCGCCGGCGTGCCGAGCCACCCGCGCGAACTGGAGGACAGCCACCAGCGTATCGTCGGCTTCCTCTGGGCGCGCACCGGCAAGGCCCTGCCCTACGCCATGCGCAGGGGCGAGGAATGCCTGCGGGTGGCGGGCCGTCATGTGCTGGCGGTGGACGACGGCAACGCCTACCTGGCGGCCGGGCTGGCCGGCCTGGGCATCCTCTGGCTGCCGCACTACATGGCGCGCGAGCCCCTCGCCCGCGGCGAGCTGCTGCCGCTGTTCGAGGACTGGAGCCTGGAGCCGATGCCGCTGTACCTGGCGTTCCCGCCGAACCGCCACGTCAGCGGCAAGCTGCGGGTGTTCATCGAGTGGGTCGCCGAACTGATCGCGCGGCATGCGCCGCCGTTGCATCCGCCGCTCTGAAACAAGGGCGGCGGCGTATCCTGGAAAACCCTGGAGTAATGGTAAGCGGCCAGGGCTCTATATATGCCCCGCGATTATAGAGATGACTTATACGACCATAAGCCGGATATCCTGGAATTCAACCAAGCCAACATCGGAACGGTTTCCGAGCGGTGAATGGAAGATTCACCCAGCCTTATATTCGGCAGTGGTCAAACCGGATAACTTGAAAATCAGGATTTCGTTAACCCGATCACATCGACAGCCGCACCAGTAAAGCACTCACGCACTACATCCTGCACCTCTCTGAAGCAAACCGAAGGCTCTGCAGAACCACTCCAGACCAAACTTTAGTTGGTAGAGAGAGCAATCCAACATCAATGGCAAGTGAAGGAAATAGCTATCTATTCTGCTATCCATAAACGCTTCTTCATATTTAATAGCTAGCAGAAACGAATATAAAAAATATTTGAACGACTCCGTCACACCTGCATATCTTTCGCCACGCGAACGATTGAGGAAGTTGCCCTCCCAAAAAACTGAAGGAGTCGATTCATGCATAAGAGAACGTACCTGAATGCATGCCTGGTTCTGGCGTTGGCTGCCGGCGCGAGCCAGGCCTTGGCGGCGCCCGGTGCGAGCGAGATGACTGGCGACGTCGCCGTGCTCCAGGCCTCCCCGGCGAGCACCGGTCACGCCCGCTTCGCCAACCCCAACGCGGCGATCTCGGCGGCCGGCATCCACTTCGCCGCGCCCCCCGCCCGCCGCGTGGCCCGCGCCGCGCCGCTGGCGCCGAAACCGGGTACGCCGCTGCAAGTGGGGGTGGGCCTGAAAACGGCGACTCCGGAAATCGACCTGGCAACCCTCGAATGGATCGACACTCCGGACGGGCGCCACACCGCGCGCTTCCCGATCAGCGCTGCGGGGGCCGCCAGCCTGCGCGCCGCGATTCGCCTGGAAACCCGCAGCGGCTCGCTGCCCGACGACGTGCTGCTGCACTTCGCCGGCGCCGGCAAGGAAATCTTCGAGGCCAGCGGCAAGGACCTCTCGGTCAACCGTCCCTACTGGAGCCCGGTCATCGAGGGCGATACCCTGACCGTCGAACTGGTGCTGCCGGCCAACCTGCAACCGGGCGACCTGCGCCTGTCGGTACCCCAGGTATCGTATTTCGCCGACTCCCTGTACAAGGCCGGCTACCGCGACGGCTTCGGCGCCAGCGGCAGCTGCGAGGTGGATGCGGTCTGCGCGACCCAGAGCGGCACGCGGGCCTACGACAACGCCACCGCAGCGGTGGCGAAGATGGTCTTCACCAGCTCGGCGGACGGCGGCAGCTACATCTGCACCGGCACCCTGCTGAACAACGGCAACTCGCCCAAGCGCCAGTTGTTCTGGTCGGCCGCGCACTGCATCGAGGACCAGGCCACCGCCGCGACGCTGCAGACCATCTGGTTCTACAACACCACCCAGTGCTACGGCGACGCCTCGACCATCAACCAGAGCGTCACCGTGCTGACCGGCGGGGCGAATATCCTGCACCGCGACGCGAAGCGCGACACCCTGCTGCTGGAACTCAAGCGCACTCCGCCGGCCGGCGTGTTCTACCAGGGCTGGAGCGCCACGCCGATCGCCAACGGCTCGCTCGGCCATGACATCCACCATCCGCGCGGCGACGCCAAGAAGTACTCGCAGGGCAACGTCTCGGCAGTGGGCGTCACCTACGACGGGCATACCGCCCTGACCCGCGTCGACTGGCCGTCGGCGGTGGTCGAAGGCGGCTCGTCCGGCTCGGGCCTGCTGACCGTCGCCGGCGACGGCTCCTACCAGCTGCGCGGTGGCCTGTACGGCGGCCCCTCGTACTGCGGCGCGCCCACCTCACAGCGCAATGACTACTTCTCCGATTTCAGCGGCGTCTATTCGCAGATCTCCCGCTACTTCGCGCCCTGAGGCCAGCCAGGCTATCGATCGCGCACCGGCGGATAACCGCGCAGCGGTTATTCGCCCTACGCCCGGATTGGCGCCTGGAAGTGCGGCTTCTTTCGTCGTCCGGGACAGGTAGGGCGCATAACGCCAACGGCGTTATCCGCCGTTTATCCCGCGCAGCGGTTATCCGCCCTACGCCCGGATTGGCGCCTGGAAGTGCGGCTTCTTTCGTCGTCCGGGACAGGTAGGGCGCATAACGCCAACGGCGTTATCCGCCGTTTATCCCGCGCAATGGTTATTCGCCCCACGCCCGGATTGGCACCTGGAAGTGCGGCTTCTTTCGTCGTCCGGGACAGGTAGGGCGCATAACGCCAACGGCGTTATCCGCCGTCTATCCCGCGCAGCGGTTATTCGCCCTACGCCTGGATCGGCGCGTGGAAGAGGGGCGTTATGCGCCGCCGTACGTTCAGTCCTGGCGGCTGGTGACTTCCAGCAGGTGGTAGCCGAACTGGGTCTTCACCGGCCCCTGGACCACGTTCAGCGGCGCGCTGAAGACCACCTGGTCGAACTCGCGGACCATCTGGCCGGGGCCGAACGAGCCCAGGTTGCCGCCGTCGCGGCCGGAGGGGCAGGAGGAATGCTCGCGGGCGACTTCGGCGAAGTCGGCACCGCCTTCGATGGCGGTCTTCAGTTCGTTGCACTTGGCTTCGCTGGAAACCAGGATGTGGCGGGCAGTGGCTCGGGCCATGGGGAAATACTCCTAGGGTGAAACGGCAGAGCCTAGCAGACATCGACGCCCGCACCGACAGCCCGCGACCGGAGGAGGCGCTCGACAAGCGTGGCGAGGGCTGCTTGACTCGCCGCCTTTGCGAATGCGGGAACGCCCTCCGATGAGCCAGACCTTCCACGGCAGTTGCCTGTGCGGCGCGCTGCACTACCGACTGTCCTCGCCCCCGCGCGCACTCTCTCACTGCCACTGCGGCCAGTGTCGCAAGGCCCATGGCGCGGCATTCGCCAGCTATGGCAGCGTCCCCGTCGCGGACCTGCACATCGACCGCGGCGCCGACCTGCTCGCCGCGTTCCGCTCCTCACCCGCCGTGCTCCGGCGCTTCTGCTCGCGCTGCGGCTCGCCGCTGTTCTGGTCGAGGAGCGAAGGCGAGTTCGCCGACTGGGTATCGGTCGCCCTCGGCAGCCTGGACACGCCCTTCCCGGCGGCGAAACAGAAGCATGTCCAGGTCGCATCGATGGCCTGCTGGTGCAGGATCGCCGACGACTGGCCGCGTTTCGACTGAAGTCCGCCCGCGATCCGCCGGCCGGTGCCTGTTTTTTCGCCGGCAAGGCCCGGGCCTGGGGTACCATGCCGCGCCCTTCGCCGCCGGTCCTTGCCGCCCATGTCCGCCACCGCGCTGTACACCGACCTGTCCCACTATTACGACCTGATGTGCGCCGACATCGACTACCAGGCGCAGAGCCACTGCGTGCGTCGCCTGCACCAGTTGTTCGGCAACCAGGGCCGGCGGCACCTGGACCTGGCCTGCGGTACCGGCCCTCACGTGCGGCACTTCCTCGATTTCGGCTATCGCAGCGCCGGCCTGGACATCAACCAGCCGATGCTCGACCTCGCCCGACAGCGCTGCCCCGAAGCGCACTTCAGCCGGCAGGACATGGCCGGCTTCCAGGTGGACGAGCCGCTGGACCTGATCACCTGTTTCCTCTATTCGATCCACTACAACGCAGGGCTGGAGCGCTTGCGCGCATGCCTGGCCAGCGTGCATGGCGCACTGGCGGATGGCGGCGTGTTCTGTTTCAACACGGTGGACAAGGGGCAGATCGACAATCGCTCGTTCGTCCGCCATTCCGTGGAGCATCGAGGCAGCCGCTTCACCTTCGGTTCCGGCTGGTACTACAGCGGCGAGGGCGAGCGCCAGGCGCTGCGCCTCGGTATCGAGAAAACCACGGACGGAACGACCCAGACCTGGGAGGACGAACACCCCATGGTCGCCCTCGGCTTCGCCGAGCTGCAGCACCTGTTGCAGACGCATTTCGAGGTGCAGGTCTTCGAACACGACTACGAACGGATCACGCCCTGGGCCGGCAGCTCCGGGAATGCCCTGTTCGTCTGCGTGAAGCGCTAGCCTCCGGAGATCCTGGCGCAAACGTGACGATCAGGCTGGCACGGGCGGGGCAGCGTTTCACAGGGGGCTGCGGAGGATTCTTCGTCGCTTTCGGCACGCTGCGTCCGACCCGCTAGAGGCCTGCCTGGCCGACGATCCGTGCGCGCCTTCTCGGCTAGACCAAGGTCGCAAAGACCCCGCCGGCCATCTGTGACACCTTCGCGCGCTTTTTTACCCCCCGCTGTCGAGAGTCACCGCATGTCCTCCCCGTTTTCCCCCCGTTCGCCCCGCACCCTTCGCGGCCTGGGCGCCCTCGCCCTGTGCGGCGGATTCGTCGCCCCGGCCCCTGCCGCCTTCCTCGAGGACGGCAGCGCGCGCCTGGAAGCGCGCACCGTCTACTTCAACCGCGACTTCCGCGACGGCAGCTCGGCCAACCCGCAGGGCGCCTCCAAGCGCGAGGAAGCCGCGCAGGGCTTCATCCTCGACCTGCGCTCGGGCTATACCGAGGGCGCGCTGGGCTTCGGCGTGGATACCCTGGCGATGCTCGGGATCAAGCTCGACTCCAGCCCCGCGGACAGCAACAGCGGCCTGCTGCCTTCCAGCGGCCACGATCCGCGTCGCTCGGTCGACCAGTACGCCAAGGCCGGCGTTGCCGGCAAGATGCGCTTCTCGCAGACACAGTTCAGGTACGGGGCGATGCTGCCGGACATGCCGTTGCTGAAATACAACGACGGACGCCTGCTGCCGACCCTGTTCCACGGCGCCCAGCTGACCAGCGAGGAGATCGCCGGGCTCAGGTTCTCCGCCACCCGCCTGGAGCGCTACACCGCGCGGGACTCCAGCGACGCCCAGGACATCCGCCTGCACTGCAAGAACAAACGCTACGCCTGCGACACCACCGGCAACCGCTTCGACGCCTACCAACTCGACTACCAGGTCAACGACGGCCTGCTGCTGCAATACGCCCAGGGCGGCCTGCGCAACGTCTATCGCCAGCGCTACCTCGGTGCCGTGGGCAAGCGGCAGGTCGGCGCCGGCAAGCTGAGCGCCGACCTGCGCTGGTTCGACAGCGAGGACGCCGGCGCGGCCCGCGCCGGCAAGATCGACAACCGCGCCCTCAGCCTGCTGCTCGCCTACGCCCAGGGCGGCCACACGCTCAGCGCCGGCTGGCAGCGGATGAACGGCGCCAGCTCGATGCCCTACCTCGACGGCAGCAATCCGTACCTGGCCAACTACCTGCAGGTGAACGACTTCGCCAACCCCGAGGAACGCTCCTGGCAACTGCGCTACGACTTCGACCTGCGCAGCGTCGGCGTGCCCGGCCTGAGCTTCATGACCCGCTACGTCAACGGCGACCATATCCGCCTGGCCAACGGCGACGAGGGCAAGGAATGGGAGCGCGACATCGAGCTGAAGTACATCGTGCAGAGCGGCCGCTTCAAGGACCTCAGCCTGCGCCTGCGCAACGCCACCTACCGCACCGACTTCGAGCGCTCGGCGCGCGACGTGGACGAGGTGCGCCTGATCGCCAGCTACAACCTGTCGCTGTTCTGAGCCGTCGCGCCGGAACGCACGCCGGCGCGACGCTCCGGCGGTTCAGACCGCCAGGGCGCGTTCGCGCAGCTCGACGTTGAGGATGCGGTCGTTCTCCGAGTAATCCACCGGGCAATCGATCACATGCACCCCGGGCGTGCCCAGGCAGCGCTCCAGCAGCGGCAGGAAGCCCTCGGCACTGTCGACCCGGTGGCCGTGGGCGCCGTAGGCCTCGGCGTAGTGCACGAAGTCCGGGTTGCCGTAGTCCAGCCCGAAGTCGGCGAAGCCCATGTTCGATTGCTTCCAGCGGATCATCCCGTAGCCGTTGTCGCGCAGGATGATCACCGTCAGGTTCATCTTCAGCCGCACCGCGGTTTCCAGTTCCTGGCTGTTCATCATGAAGCCGCCATCGCCGCACACCGCGACGATCGGCCGGTCCGGGTAGACCAGGTGCGCGGCCATCGCCGAGGGCAGGCCGGCGCCCATGGTGGCGAGGGCGTTGTCCAGCAGCACGGTGTTGGGCATGTGTGCCTTGTAGTTGCGGGCGAACCAGATCTTGTACATGCCGTTGTCCAGGGCGACGATGCCCTGCGACGGCAACGCCCGGCGCACGTCGGCCACCAGGCGCTGCGGATAGAGCGGGAAGCGCGGGTCGTCGGCGCCTTCGGCGACCTGCGCCTCGTTGGCCTCGCGAATCGCCAGCAGGCGGGTGAAGTCCCAGTGCGCGGTATCGTCCAGCGCCTCGCCGATCTGCCAGATGGCGTTGGCGATGTCGCCCACCACTTCGATCTGCGGGAAATACACCGGGTCCACCTCGGCGGAACGGAAGTTCACGTGGATCACCTCGGTACCGCCGCGAACCATGAAGAACGGCGGCTTCTCGATCACGTCGTGGCCGACGTTGACGATCAGGTCGGCCGCCTCCACCGCGCGATGCACGAAGTCGCCGGCGGACAGCGCGGCGTTGCCGAGGAAGCGCGGGTGACGCTCGTCGACCACGCCCTTGCCCATCTGGGTGGTGACGAAGGGAATGCCGGTCTTGTCGATCAGTTGCTTGAGGACCTTGGCGGTCATCTTGCGGTTGGCCCCGGCGCCGATCACCAGGATCGGGCTGCGCGCGGCGCGCAGCTTCTCCACCGCGGCGCAGATCGCCTTGTATTCCGCCAGCGGCCGGCGGCTCAGGCTCGGCGGGATGGGCAGGCTGTCGGTCTGCTCGGCGGCGATGTCCTCCGGCAGCTCCAGGTGCACCGCGCCGGGCTTCTCTTCCTCGGCCAGGCGGAACGCCTCGCGGACCCGCGAGGGAATGTTGTCGGCGGAGGCCAGTTGGTGGGTGTACTTGGTCAGCGGCTGCATCATGCCGACCACGTCGAGGATCTGGAAGCGGCCCTGCTTGGACTTCTTGATCGGCTTCTGCCCGGTGATCATCAGCATCGGCATGCCGCCCAGGTAGGCGTAGGCGCCGGCGGTGACCAGGTTGGTGGCGCCCGGGCCGAGGGTCGACAGGCTGACCCCGGTCTTGCCGGTGAGGCGCCCGTAGGTGGCGGCCATGAAGCCGGCCGATTGTTCGTGGCGGGTGAGCACCAGCCGGATCTGCGACTTGCGCAGGGACTCCAGCAGGTCGAGATTCTCCTCGCCGGGAATTCCGAAGACGTACTGCACGCCCTCGTTTTCCAGGCATTGCACAACCACATCGGCTGCCTTGGCCATCTGCGTTCTACCTCGGGTGGTGGCGGTTCTGACCGCTCGAACACTGCGCCCCTCGCGTCTCGCTGTCCAGCCCCTCCCGGCCGGCGGAAGGCTCTGGCGCCGGCTTCGCCGGCAAGCGAACGCCGCTCCCGCCATTAGCGCAGCTGAACCCGACCACCCGATCATCAGCACAGCTAATAATTCATTCGCTGATTTCATGGTGAGGGCGGAGCCCGGATGGTAAAAATCCACCTACCGCTTTACGCGCCGGCCAAGCCGAATGCCCCGCCCCCTCCATCTCACCGAACCCTGAAGACGACCATGCCCGAGCACGCCCCGATCCTCCCCGTCATCGCCGCCGAGGTGGCCGCCCTCGCCCCCGGTTTCCGCGCCCTGAGCCTCACCGTCGAGGCGGCGCCGATCGTTCGTCCGGAAATCGCCGACCGCGCCGTAGAGCGCGCCTGCCAGGCGCTGGCGCGTGGCGAACCGGACTGGGCCGAGGCGCACCTGGCAGCCTGGGCCGAGGCGTTCCGCCGCTTCGGCGCCAAGCCGCAGCGCACCCCCTGCTCCGCCGAAGCCCTGCGCAAGCGTGCGCTGCGCGACGGTGGGCTGCCGAGCATCGACCCGGTGGTGGACCTGTACAACGCCATCAGCGTGCAATTCGCCATTCCGGTAGGCGGCGAGAACCTCGCCGCCTATGCCGGCACGCCGCGCCTGGTGGTCGCCGACGGCAGCGAGACCTTCGACACCCTGAAGAACGGCGAGGCGGTCGACGAATCCCCCGACCCCGGCGAGGTGGTCTGGCGCGACGACCTCGGCGTCACCTGCCGCCGCTGGAACTGGCGCCAGGGCGTGCGCACCCGCCTGGATGCCAGCGCCCGGCGCATGTGGTTCATCCTCGAGAGCCTGCCGGAAATGCCGCTGGCGGCCCTGCACGAAGCGGGCGGCCTGCTGCTCGACGAATTGCGCCTGATGATGCCCGGCATGCGCGCCGACTCGCGCCTGCTGTGCGTGGCGACGGAACCCACCGACAGCGTATAAGGGCCGAGTCCCCGAGGAGAACAGAACATGTACCTGCCTTCGCATTTCGAAGAGTCCGACCCGCAGGCGCTGCACGCGCTGATCCGGGACTATCCGCTGGGCCTGCTGGTCAGCCACGGCGAAGCGGGCCTGGACGCCAACCACCTGCCGTTCGAGCTGAGCCCGGAAAAGGGCGCGCAAGGCACCCTGGAAGCCCATGTCGCGCGCAACAACCCGGTTTGGAGCGAGCTGCGCGACGGCGACGAGGTGCTGGTGGTGTTCCGCGCCGGCGATGCCTACATCTCGCCGCAGTGGTACCCGAGCAAGCAGGAGCACCACCGCCAGGTGCCGACCTGGAACTACCGGGTGGTCCACGCCCACGGCCGGGTGCGGATCCGCGACGACGAACGCTATGTGCGCGGACTGGTGGCGCGCCTGACCCGCACCCACGAGGCGACCCAGGAAACGCCCTGGAAAATGACCGACGGCCCCGCCGACTACATCGACGAGATGCTCCGGCTGATCGTCGGCATCGAAATCGAGATCACCCGCCTGGTCGGCAAGTTCAAGCTCAGCCAGAACAAGGAAGCCCGCGATATCCGCGGCGCCAGCGCAGCGCTGCTGGCCCGCGGCGAACAGGCGATCGGCGCGGCCATGGACGATTGCGCCGCCCGGCGCGAGGGCTGAGGTTCAGGCCTCGCCCGGCTGCGGCCGGTGGTGGACGAACTCGACCACCGTGCCGTCCGGCAGCAGCGCATTGAAGCAGGCGCCGGTGGGCGCGCGCGCCGGCCCGAAGATGATCTGCGCGCCGGCAGCCAGCAACCGCCGGTGATAGGGCTCGATGTCGTCCACCAGCAGGGTGCCAGTGGTGCTGCGGAACGGCGCCAGCGCCTCGTCGCTGCCCTCCAGCAGGAGGAAGGCGCCGACCGCGGCGAGTGTCAGGCGTTTCTCGGGAAAGTCGAAGCGCATGTCGTGGGCGACGCCCTGCAGGTCTTCGTAGAAAGCGATGGCCGCATCGATGCTGCCCGGTTCCAGGTAGACACGGATGAACACCCGCGGCTCGGCGAAACCGGACGAGTCGTTGACGCGACGCCAGAGAAAAGGCTGGGACATGGCGCAGGACCTCCGCAGGCCAGGGCGAAAGGTCCGTTCTAGCATGCCGGCCGCGTCCGGCGAAACGCCCTCATTTCGTCGAGCGGACGTTGCCGTAGCGCACTTCTTTCGACGGTGGGTAGCCGTAGAAGGCGGTGTAGCACTTGCTGAAGTGGCTGGGCGAGACGAAGCCGCAGGCGACCAGGACCTCCAGCATGGTCAGGTCGGAATGTTGCAGCAGGCGCCGGCACTCGGTGATCCGCAACTCCAGGTAGTAGCGCACCGGCGTGGTTCCGAGCTGCTGCTGGAACAATCGCTCGATCTGCCGCCGCGAGCGCCCCACGTAGTGGGCGAGCTGCTCCTGGCTGAGCGGTTCCTCGATATTCGCCGCCATCAGGTTGATCACTTCGCGCAGCGGCTCGCTCATCTTCTCGTGCAGGGCGGGGCGCACCCGCCGGTAGCGCGACTCCTCGAAGGCGAGGATATCCACCACCGCCTCCACCAGGTCGCGCCCGTGGCGCCGGGCGATCCACTCCAGCGCCAGGTTGAAGGCGCCGGTGGGGCTGGCCGCGGTCAGGCGGTCGCGGTCGACCATATAGCTGTCGCTGGTCACCTGGCTGTTGCGGGCGATCTCGGCGAGGGCGGCGCGGTGCTCGGGATGGATGCAGCAGCGGTAGCCATCCAGCAGGCCGGCGTCGCCGAGGAACCAGGCACCGTTCCACAGCCCGGCCAGGGCGACGCCGCGCGACGCCACGTCCTGCAACGCTTCCCGCAGCGCGGCGGACGAGCGCAGGGGCGTGCGCAAACCGCCGCAGACCACCAGCAGGTCGAGTCCTTGCAGCGCCGCCGAGGCGAGCGCCAGGTCCGGGCAGATCAGCAACCCGAGGTCGCTGGTCACCGGCTCGCCGCTCAGGCTGAAGTTGCTCACCGCGAAGGACTCGCTGCGGATCAGGTTGGCGGTCACCAGGGTGTCCAGCGCCTGGGTGAAGGCCGGCAGGGAAAAGTGTTCGAGCAGCAGGAAGCCCACCCGCGCCCGTGCCGAGCCCCCCTCCCCGGCCCCGGTGAACCTGAGGTTCTGCCCTTGCAGGGCGGCGCTGAAACGCCTTCTTTCCATCGATTCGTGCCTCTTGTTCTTCTTGTTCCCGGCCAGCGGGCCGCGACGCCTGCCGTCACGGCGAAAACCCCGGGCGCTCCATCATATGCGCAAGCCATGTGACTTGGCGCCTCCCTGGCGCGCCGGGGGAATGTGCTCAAATACGCCCTCGGGGGGCTGCCCCTTTCACACGCCACGGCGTCAGCGGAAACAGCGCGGACGAACGGTGCGGAGACGCCCCGAAAACCTGTAGACATATTGACTAACAGAACCCTATAGTCATTATACAAACTGTAGACAAAGCCCATGACAAGTAGAAAGGCCTCCATGAAAGCCCAACCCGACGTCGACTCGAACAGCGCCGATGCCCCCTTCGACCGCAAGGCGGTGCTGGGCGATGCGCTGCGCCGGCGGATCCTGAGCATGGAACTGGCGCCCGGCGCGGTCGTCGACGAACTCGCCCTGTGCGACGAGTTCGGCCTCTCGCGCCCGCCGGTGCGCGAACTGCTGCGGCAGATCGCCGCCGAGGGCTACATCGAACTGGAAGCCAACCGTGCGCCGCGCGTCGCGGCCATGAGCCACGACTCGCTGCACGCCTTCTTTCTCGCCGCGCCGCTGATCTACATCGCCACCACGCAACTGGCGGCCACCCATGCCAGCGAAGCGGAGATCGAGACGCTCAAGGCGATCCAGGAAGATTTCCGCAAGGCCATCGAAGAGAAGCATGTGGAAAACCGCGTCATCCACAACGACGCCTTCCACCTGGAGATCGGCAGGATGGCCCACAACGACTACCTCATGCCGAGCCTGCGCCGCTTGCTGATCGACCATGCGCGGCTGGGCAAGATCTTCTACCGCCATCCGACCACCGACGACATGCAACGCGACCTGGAACTCGCCTGCGACCAGCACGACCAGATCGTCGATGCCATCCAGCGGCGCGATCCGGATGCGGCGGCGGACATCGTCCGTGCGCATTTCGAGCTGTCGCGCCGGCGCATGGCCGAGTACGCGGCACCGGCCGGAGTGGAGGTGGCGCTGGTCTACGAGGGTTAGCGAGCCCCCGCGCCACGGCCCCGCCCGAGAAGCGGAGGCGGTCACGCAGGGGATGGTTACCGGGTTCCAATAACAAGAGTCAGGTCCCTGCGATGACGAAAGTAACCCACCTTCCGGCCGACGACCGTTCCTGCGGCTGGTATCACCTCAGCCCGCCGCGGCGGCCGAAGCCGGCCCACTACGGCAGGAGCGCCGCCCGTTGGGTGGTGGTCGGCGCCGGCTTCACCGGCCTCGCCGCCGCGCGCCAGCTGGCGCTGCATTTTCCCGACGAGGAGATCGTCCTGGTCGAGGCCCAGGAAGTCGGCTTCGGTACCGCCGGGCGCAACGCCGGCTTCGCCATCGACCTGCCCCACGACATCGGCGCCGACGACTACATCGGCGACATAGCGACCGCCCGGATCGGCCTGAAGCTCAATCTCGCCGGCCAGTCGCTGCTCCGCGAACAGGTGCAGCGCCATGCCATCGACTGCCAGATGAAGGCCTGCGGCAAGTACCAGGCGGCCGTCGAGGCGCGCGGCGTGGCTGTGCTCGACGCCTACCGGCGCGGCCTCGATCGGCTCGGCCAGGCCTACGAGGTGATCGAGGCGGACGACCTCCCGGGACACATCGGCACCGCTTTCTATCGCAAGGCCCTGTTCACCCCCGGTACCCTGCTGGTGCAGCCCTCGGCCCTGGTCAAGGGCCTGGCCGACAGCCTGCCGGGCAACGTCAGCCTCTACGAACACACACCGATCACCGCCGTGGAATATGGCGACAGGACCCTGCTGAGCCATCCCCACGGCAGCATCCTGGCCGACCGCCTGGTCCTCGCGAACAACGCCTTCGGCATGAGCTTCGGCTTCCTCCAGGGGCGGATGCTGCCGATCTTCACCTACGCCAGCCTGACCCGGCCGCTCGATGCCGAGGAGCAGGCCCGCCTCGGCGGGCGCCCCTACTGGGGCCTGATCCCGGCCGACCCTTACGGCACCACGGTGAGGCGTACCCCGGACAACCGCCTGCTGATCCGCAACAGCTTCAGCTTCAACCCTGACGGACGCAGCGCCGGGAAGTACCTTGAGCGCTTCGCCGTACGCCATCGCGCCTCGTTCCGCCAGCGCTTCCCGATGCTCCCGGAAGTCGGCTTCGACTACACCTGGGGCGGCTCGCTGGCGCTGTCGAGGAACCACATGGGGCACTTCGGCGAGCTGGCGCCCAACGTCTATGGCGCCCTGTGCTGCAACGGCCTGGGGGTAACCCGCGGGACCGTCACCGGGAAGCTGCTGGCCGACTGGCTGGCGGGCGAACGCAACGAGCTGATCGACTTCCTGCTGCGCGCGCCCGGTCCCAGCGGCAATCCACCCGAACCACTCCTTTCCCTTGGCGTGAACCTCAACCTGAGGTGGGGGCAGTATCGAGCAGGTAGAGAAAGCTAGGCATCCCTAGTAACGCGCCCACGGGCGCCGACTTCGATTCAGACGGCCATTGAAGACCGGAGCTGGAGAGCGTTCCAGCCTCGCGGATTCGCTCGGCCCGAATTCACCGGCAGCGGTTAGAACCAGGAGACAATAATGACAAATCCTACGACCTCGATCGAAGACGTACCCCTCAACGCCTTCCACCGGCTGTTGACCCTGCGCTCCGGCGGCGGCTCCTTCGTCGACGGCTACGTGCTGAGCATCATCGGCGTGGCGATGCTGCAGATGACCGCGGCATTGCAACTGAACAGTTTCTGGCAGGGCATGATCGCCGCCTCGGCGCTGGTCGGCATCTTCTTCGGCGGTTTCCTCGGCGGCTGGCTGACCGACCGCCTGGGCCGCCGCAGGCTGTTCTTCGTCGGCCCCAGCCTGTTCGTCCTCGCTTCCCTGGCGCAGTACGGGGTCGACTCGGCGGCGGCGCTGTTCGTCCTGCGCTTCCTGATCGGCGTGGCGGTGGGCATCGAGTACCCGGTCGCCACCGCCTTGCTGGTGGAGTTCCTGCCGAAGAAGTATCGCGGACCGCGCCTGGCCACCCTGACCATCCTCTGGTTCGCCGGCGCCGCCTTCGCCTACCTGGTCGGCGACCTGATCCTGCGCAGCGGCGGCGAGGACGCCTGGCGCCTGGTACTGGCCAGCACCGCGGCGATCGGCGCCGTGCTGTTCCTGCTACGCATCGGCACCCCCGAGTCGCCGCGCTGGCTGCTGAGCAAGGGCCGCGACGCGGACGCAGAACGGGTCATCCGCCAGGTCTACGGCGAAGCCTTCTCGCTGGCGAACCTGCCCGAACAGGCGCTGGAACGGAAGGTCACCATCTGGCACCTGCTCTACGCCGGCTACGGCAAGCGCATGCTCTTCGTCACCCTGTTCTGGACCTGCTCGGTGATCCCCGTGTTCGCCGTCTACGCCTTCGCGCCCAAGGTGCTGCTGGCGCTGAACCTGAAGGGCGACTGGGCCTCCTACGGTTCGGTGGCGATCACCCTGCTGTTCGTCATCGGCTGCATCATCGCCACCCGCCTGATCAACCGCATCGGCCGGCGCTGCATGCTGCTGCACAGCTTCCTCTGGTCCGGCCTGGCGCTGCTCGGGCTGGGCGTCTTCCACGCCGGCTCGGAGGCGACCATCCTCGGCCTGTTCGGTGCCTACGCGCTGTTCATCGGCGGCGCCCAGGTGCTGCAACTGGTCTACCCGAACGAACTGTTCCCCACCGAGATCCGCGCCTTCGCGGTCGGCGTCGGCACCTCGTTATCGCGCGTCGGCGCCGCGGTGGGCACCTACCTGGTGCCGCTTTCCCTGGAAACCCTGGGTACCGCCCAGACCATGTACGCCGCCGCGCTGGTGACCCTGCTCGGGCTGCTCGTGACCTGGGCCCTGGCGCCGGAAACCCGTTCGCTGAACCTGCAGCAGGCGGCTTCGCTCACCTGAACCACCCGCCGCGGCAGCGTCCGCCGGGTGCGCCGCGGCCCAGCATCCCACAGGAGGAACCCCCGTGAAATTCGAAGGTATCTATACCCCCGCCATCACCCCGCTGAGCGCCGACGGCAGCATCGACACCCAGGCCTTCGCCGAGGTCCTGGAGTTTCTCGTCGAGTCGAAGGTGCACGGCATCGTGATCGGCGGCTCCACCGGCGAGTACTACGCGCACACCGCCGAGGAACGCCTGGCCCTCGCCGCCCACGCCAGCAAAGTCATCGCCGGGCGCCTGCCGCTGGTGGTGGGAACCGGCGCGATCCGCACCGAGGACTCGCTGGCCTACGCCGAAGCCGCCCGCGCCATCGGCGCCGACGCCATCCTGGTCGGCTCGCCGCCCTACGCGCTGCCGACCTCGCGGGAGATCGCCGAGCACGTGCTGGCGGTGGACCGCGCCGCCGGCCTGCCGATCATGCTCTACAACTATCCGGCGCGGATGGGCGTGGAGATGGACGAGGCGTTCTTCGCCGCCGTCGCCGGCTGCCGCAACATCGTCGCGATCAAGGAAAGCTCCGGCTCCACCGCGCAATTGCACCGCCTGGCCTGCCGCCACCCGCGGATCGCCTTGTCCTGCGGCTGGGACGACCAGGCCCTGGAGTTCTTCGCCTGGGGCGCGCGCAGTTGGGTCTGCGCCGGCTCCAATTTCATCCCTGGCGAACACCTCGCCCTGTACCAGGCCTGCGTGGTCGAGAACGACTTCGCCAAGGGCCGGCGCATCATGGCGGCGATGATGCCGCTGATGGACTTTCTCGAAAGCGGTCACTTCGTCCAGTCGATCAAGCACAGCTGCGAACTGGCCGGCCTGCGCGCCGGCGGCGTACGTGCGCCGCTGAAGGCGCTGGACGAGGCCGGCAAGGCGGCACTGGCGGAGATCGTCGCCAGGCTCAAGGGCGAGGTCGCGCGGATCGTCGAGGGTGGCCGCCATGACTGAGCTGCTGAGCCGGGAGGAATACGCGGCCATCGCCGCGACGCTGGACCTTCCCCAGCGCGCCTTCATCGACGGAGGGTTCCGCGATGCCTGCGGCGGCCGCACCTTCGCCTCGACCAACCCGGCCACCGGCGAGCTGCTGGCGCAGGTCGCCGCCTGCGACGCGGAGGACGTCGGGCACGCCGTGGCCAGCGCGCGGCGGGCGTTCGAGGACGGCCGCTGGCGCTCGCGCACGCCCGCCGAGCGCAAGGCGGCGCTGCTGCGCCTGGCCGAGCTGCTGGAAGAGCACCTGCTGGAACTGGCGGTGATGGAGAGCCTCGACAGCGGCAAGCCGATCCGCGAATGCCAGCACACCGACCTGCCGGAAACCATCAATACCCTGCGCTGGCATGCCGAACTGATCGACAAGATCTACGACGGCACCGCCCCGGTCGGTTCGGCGGCGCTGGCCATGGTGGTACGCGAGCCGATCGGCGTGGTCGGCCTGGTGCTGCCGTGGAACTTCCCGCTGCTGATGCTCGCCTGGAAGATCGGCCCGGCGCTGGCGGCAGGCTGCTCCGTAGTGGTCAAGCCGGCCCCCGAGACCAGCCTGACCGCCCTGCGCGTCGCCGAACTGGCCAGCCAGGCGGGGATCCCCGCCGGGGTGTTCAACGTGGTCCCCGGCGGCGGCCGCGAGGCCGGCGAACCGCTGGGCCGCCACCCGGACGTGGCGATGGTCAGCTTCACCGGCTCCACCGCGACCGGCCGCCTGTTCCTCAAGTACGCCGCCGAGTCCAACCTCAAGCGGGTGGTACTGGAGTGCGGCGGCAAGAACCCGGCGGTGGTGATGAACGATGTCGAGGACCTCGACCTGGTGGCGCAACACGTGGTCAACGGCGCGTTCTGGAACATGGGCGAGAACTGCTCGGCGTCCTCGCGGCTGATCGTCCACGCCGAGGTCCGCGAGGCGCTGCTCGAACGCATCGGCGCGCAGCTCCGCGAGTGGCGCATGGGCGACCCGCTGGATCCGCGTAATCGCCTCGGCGCGCTGGTCAGCCCGGCGCACTTCGAGAAGGTCCGCGCGTACCTCGACCAGGCCAGGACGGAGCGGTTGGCGGTGCGCTTCGGCGGCGCCACCGAGGCTGGCATCTTCGTCGAGCCGACCGTGGTCGATGGCGTCTCGCCGCACAGCCGGCTGTTCCGCGAGGAAATCTTCGGCCCGCTGCTCTCGGTCACCTCTTTCGACGACATCGACGAAGCCATCGCCCTGGCCAACGACACCGTCTACGGCCTCGCCGCCTCGGCCTACACCGGCAGCCTGCGCCACGCACTGCGCCTGTCGCGGGAGATCCGCGCGGGGATCGTCACCGTCAACTGCTTCGGCGAGGGCGACGCCTCGACGCCCTTCGGCGGCTACAAGGAGTCAGGCTTCGGCGGTCGCGACAAGTCGGTCTGGGCACACGACCAGTACACAGAGTTGAAGACCATCTGGATCGACGCTTCCTGAAGCTGTCCGGCCCGCAAGGGCCGGCACTCCCGCCTGGCGGCGAGACCGGACAACCGGGCCGGACAGGCGACCAAGTGCAGACAACACCCATTCTGCATAACGTTCCGTCGCTATGCTGCTGCCTCCACCCTTCCCTTTTCCGCCAGGAACGACACGGAGACTCATCCATGACGGACAACCATATCGATGTACTGATCAACGGCTGCGGCATCGGCGGGGCGATGCTCGCCTACCTGCTCGGCCGCCAGGGCCACCGCGTGGTGGTAGTGGAGCAGGCACGGCGCGAACGCGCGATCAACGGCGCCGACCTGCTCAAGCCGGCCGGCATCCGGGTGGTCGAGGCGGCCGGGTTGTTGGCCGAGGTGACCCGTCGCGGTGGGCGGGTCCGCCATGAGCTGGAGGTCTATCACGACGGCGAGCTGCTTCGCTATTTCAACTATTCCAGCGTCGACGCGCGCGGCTATTTCATCCTCATGCCCTGCGAGTCGCTGCGCCGCCTGGTACTGGAAAAGATCGACGGCGAAGCGACCGTCGAGATGCTGTTCGAGACCCGCATCGAAGCGGTGCAGCGCGACGAGCGCCACGCGATCGACCAGGTGCGCCTGAACGACGGCCGCGTGCTGCGTCCGCGGGTGGTGGTGGGAGCCGACGGTATCGCCTCCTACGTGCGCCGCCGGCTGCTCGATATCGATGTGGAACGCCGCCCCTACCCGTCGCCGATGCTGGTCGGCACCTTCGCCCTGGCGCCCTGCGTGGCCGAGCGCAACCGCCTGTACGTGGACTCGCAGGGCGGGCTGGCCTACTTCTATCCGATCGGTTTCGACCGCGCGCGACTGGTGGTGAGCTTCCCCAGGGAGGAGGCGCGCGAGCTGATGGCCGACACCCGCGGCGAGTCGCTGCGCCGACGCTTGCAACGCTTCGTCGGCGACGAGAGCGCCGAGGCGATCGCCGCCGTCACCGGCACTTCGCGCTTCAAGGGCATCCCCATCGGCTACCTGAACCTGGACCGCTACTGGGCGGACAACGTGGCGATGCTCGGCGACGCCATCCACAACGTGCATCCGATCACCGGCCAAGGCATGAACCTGGCCATCGAGGACGCCAGCGCCCTGGCCGACGCCCTCGACCTGGCCTTGCGCGACGCCTGCGCGCTGGAGGATGCCCTGGCCGGCTACCAGGCCGAGCGCTTCCCGGTGAACCAGGCGATCGTCTCCTATGGCCATGCGCTGGCCACCAGCCTGGAGGATCGCCAGCGCTTCGCCGGGGTCTTCGACACCGCCCTGCAGGGCAGCAGCCGTACGCCGGAAGCCCTGGGCGGCGAGCGCTCCTACCAGCCGGTGCGGTCGCCGGCGCCGCTCGGCTGAACCCGCCAGCGCGGCCGGAGCGTAGCGTCCGGCCGCGCGCCTAGAGCAGGTCGCGGCGCAACTGCGGGAATACCTTGGCCACCTTGTTCAGCAGGTAGTCGCCGTACTCGCCGTGGAAAGCGTGGACGTTGGCCTGGTCCCAGCGACGGGCGCTGTCATCCTGTTCCGGCACCTCGGGCAGCCCTTCGATGGGCTGCACGCGGGCATGGAAGTTCGGATCGAAGAACAGCGGGAACGACAGGCGGTCGCGCCCCGAAGTGTTGCGTGCCACCCGGTGCGGCGTGCTGCGGTAGAGGCCGCCGGTCATGCGTTCGAGCATGTCTCCGAGGTTGCAGACGAACGAGCCCGGTATCGGCGGAGCCTCCAGCCAACCCTGTGGGGTGCGCACCTGCAGGCCGCCGATGGCGTCCTGGTGGAGCAGCGTGAGCAGGCCGTAGTCGGTGTGTTCGCCGACGCCCCACTGCACGTCGAGGCCCTCCGGCACTGGCTGGCTCGGGTAATTGAACAGGCGGAAGAGGATCAGCGGATCGCCGGTATAGCGCGCGGCGAAGTAGTCGGCTTCCAGTCCCAGACCGAGGGCGATGCCCTCCATCAGCCGGTGGCCGACGCGGGTGGTTGCGTCCAGGTACTCCAGCAGCGTCTCGCGCAGGCCGGGCACCTCGGGGAACAGGTTGGCGCCATGCAGCGGCGTCCCGGCGCGCACTTCGGGATGCTCAGCGTCCAGTTCGCTGCCCAGGTACAAGCCTTCCTTCCAGTCCGGGCGGTTGGAGGTCAGTTCGCCGCCAAGAGGGAAATAGCCGCGCCAGGCGCGCCCGCCAAGCTCCATGCGCCAGCGCAGCTTGCTCGTCTCGTCGAGGGCGAAGAACTGCCGCGCCAGGCGCTCCAGGCGCTCGACCAGTTGCGCCTCGACGCCGTGCCCGACCACGTAGAAGAAGCCCTGCTCGCGGCAGGCGCGGTCGATTCGCACGGCGACCGACCGTCGCGCCGCCGGGTCGCTGCCGGCAAGGGCGGCGATATCGATGATCGGCAGACTCGGAGTGCTCATGGCGTTCCTCACAGGGGTTGGGCGAAGGGGGTGCGGATGTCGGCGAGGAACTTCCGCGCACGCGGGTGCTGCGGGCGGTTGAAGAAATCGTCGGGGCTGGCGCGCTCCAGCACCCGGCCGGCGTCCATGAACAGCACGCGGTCGGCGACGTCGTGGGCGAAGCCCATCTCATGCGTTACCACCACCATGGTCATGCCGTCGCGGGCCAGGTCGCGCATCACCAGCAGCACCTCGCCGACCATCTCCGGGTCGAGGGCGCTGGTCGGTTCGTCGAACAGCATCAGCGGCGGCTCCATCGCCAGCGCGCGGGCGATCGCCACGCGCTGCTGCTGGCCGCCGGAAAGCCGCGCGGGGAACGCCGCCGCTTTGTCCGCCAGGCCGACCCGCTCCAGCAGCGCCATGGCCTGGCGGCGTGCCTCCGCGGGTTTCAGGCCGCGCAAACGGAGCGGCGCCAGGGTGCAGTTGTCCAGCACGTTCAGGTGCGGGAACAGATTGAACTGCTGGAACACGAAGCCGATGTGCGAGCGGAAGCGATTGAGGTCCAGGCCGGGAGCGTGGATGTCCTGGCCATCGATCAGGATGCGCCCGCCCTGGATCGGTTCCAGGCGGTTCAGGGTACGGATCAGGGTGGATTTTCCGGAGCCCGAGGGTCCGCAGACCACCACCACCTCACCGCGGCCGACCTGTTCGTCGACATCCGCCAGGGCGTGGTAGGCGCCGTACCATTTGTTGACCTTTTCCAGCCGGATCATCGGGCCTCCTTGGGATTGCCGCGCTGCGCCTGGCGGCGTTCGAGCCAGAAGGCGAAACGCGACAGTCCGAAGCACAGGATGAAATAGGTGAGGCCGAGGATCAGGTAGACCTGGGTCGGCAGGGTGAATACCTGGGTATTGATCTGCGAGGCGATGAAGCTGACTTCGGCCAGGCCGATGATGTAGCCCAGGGAGGTCTCCTTGATCGTCGAGACGAATTGGTTGACCAACGACGGCAGCATGTTGCGCAGCGCCTGCGGGAGGATCACCAGGCGCATGCTCGCCAGGTAGCCCAGGCCGAGCGAACGCGCCGCCTCGAACTGGCCACGGTCGAGGCCCTGGATGCCGGCGCGGACGATCTCGGCCAGGTACACCGCGTCGAACAGCACAAGCGCCAGCAGCATGGTGGTGAACTGGTCGGTGCGCTGGCCGGTGAGTGTCGGCAGGAAGAAATAGGCCCAGAAGATCACCATCAGCAACGGCACCCCGCGCACCACGAAGACCAGCGCGGTGATCGGCCAGCGCAGCCAGCGCCAGGGGCTGACCCGCGCCAGGCCGAGCAGGATGCCCAGTGGCAGCGCCAGCAGCAGCGCCAGCGAGGCCAGGACCAGGGTCAGGGCCAGCCCGCCCAACGGCCCGTTGGGGTACTGGCCGACGAGGAAGTACAGCCAGTAGCTATCGATCAGTTCCAGGGTGGTCATCGCCGTTCGACTCCCGGATAGCGCTGCTGGTACCAGGCGGCGGCGCCGGTGATCAGCAGCGATACGCTGAGATAGGCCGCGGTGGCGAAGGCAAAGGACTCGAAGCTGCGGAAGGTCGAACTCTCCACCTGGCCGGCCTGGTACATCAGCTCGGCGACGCCGATCACCGTGGCGATGCTGGTGTTCTTCCACAGGTTGAGGGTTTGCGAGATCAGCGGCGGTACGGTGATCCGCAAGGCCTGCGGGAGGATCACCAGGCGCATGCTCGCCAGGTAGCCGAAGCCCAGCGCGCGGGCGGCCTCCAGTTGCACCGTGGGCACCGCGCGGATGCCGCTGCGCATGTCCTCGCTCATGAACGCGGCGGTGTACAGGGTCAGCGCGACGATAGCGCTGGCGGCCTCGATGTTGCCGGCGTAGAGCCAGGCCTTGAGGTCCTCGGGTAGCCATTCCGGCGCGGCGAAGTACCAGAACAGCATGTGCGCCAGCAGCGGTACGTTGCGGATGCTCTCGACATAGGCGAAACCGAGCCATTGCAGGGCGCGCAACGGCGCCAGGCGCAGCAGCGCCACCAGCATCGCCAGCGGCACGGCGAAGACCAGGGTGACGGCGGCCAGCTTCAGCGACAGCAGCAGGCCGGCGACCAGCATCTCATGGTACTGGCCGCGCAGCAGCAGGGAGAAATCGAACTCGAACATGGGAAAGGCGCACGCTGTCCGCGAGGACTCACAGGGGACGGGCGGCGACGCGCATGGTCGCCGTCACGCAGAGACGTCAGGCGCTCACTCGGGGATCCGGTCGGAATCGATCTTGAAGTGGCGCTCGCTGAGGTTGGACTTGGTGCCCGGCCCGTACCACTTGAGGTACAGCTGCTCCGCCACGCCGCTGCGCTCCAGGCCGGCGAGGGTCGAGTCGACCAGTTGCTTGAGTTGCGGATTGCCCTTGCGGAAGGCGATGGCCAGGGCCTCGGTACTCAGGTTCTCCGGCAGGATGGCGTAGCCGCCGGCCGCCGCGCCGAGCTTGCCGAAATCGTTGACCAGTGCCGACTCGTCGTCGACGAAGGCCTGACCCTTGCCCTGCTGCAACGCCAGCAGCGCCTGCTGGCTGGTCTCGAAGGTGACCACCTGGGCGTTGGGCAGCGCCTTGCGGATGTTCGGCTCCTGGGTGCCGCCCTTGACCGTCAGCACCTTCTTGCCGTCGAGGTCATGCAGCGAGGCGAAGCCGGCGTTCTTCTTCACCAGGGCCTTCTGCCCGGTGACGATGATCGAATAGGAGAAATCCACCAGCGCCTCGCGCTCCTTGTTGTGGGTCAGCGAGGCGGCGAGCAGGTCCACGTGGCCCTGCTGCAACTCCGGGATACGCGCCGCCACGGAAATCTGCTTGAACACCGGCTTGACCCCGATGGCCTTGGCGATCTCGGTACCAAGATCGACCTCGTAGCCGATGATCTGACGGGTCTTCGGGTCGATGAAGCTGTTCGGCTCGTCGGTGCCAAGGGTGCCGATGACGATCTCGCCCTTTTTGCGGATGTCGGCCAGGTCGTCGGCATGGGCAGCGCTGCCGATCAGGGTGAACACAGCCGCCACGGCTGCGCCAAGCAGGCGAATCTTCATGATGGGTATCTCGCGGAGGAATGGGGTTCGACGTCGGGCGCCGGGTGGGCCGCAGTCTATTAATAACCAAACATCCGGTGAAATATGGTTTTCATATAACCATATGAGATATCAAACTATGCCACTTCCCGCCCTGCGCCAGGGCCCGCGCGCGCTCAGGTGCCCTCGCGCAAGCGCAGCGGGTCCACCAGCCCGGCGGCGATGGCCATGCCCACCAGCTCCGGCAGGGTCTGGGCCTGCATGCGCTTCATCACCCGCGCGCGGTAGAGGTCGACGGTCTTCACGCTGACTTCCAGTTGCTCGGCCACCTCGCGGCTGGTATAGCCGCGCACCAGCGGCAAGAGCACGTCGCGCTCGCGCGGGGTGAGGCTGTCCAGGCGTTCGCGCAACCCGGCGTCGAGATCGCCGCGCCGGCGCCGACGGGCGTGGCGATCGAGGGCCTGCTGCACGCTGTCGAGCAGCAATTGTTCGTTGTAGGGTTTCTCGATGAAATCCACCGCACCGGCCTTGAAGGCGCGCACCACGATGGGCACGTCGGCATGGCCGCTGACGAAGATCACCGGCAGGTCGATGCCGCGCGCCAGCAGTTCGTCCTGCACGTTCAGCCCGCCCATGCCGGGCATCCGCACGTCGAGCAGGACGCAGGCATGGCGGCCGCCCTCGCAGGCATCGAGGAAGTCCCGGCCCTGGGTGAAGGGCCGTGCCTTGAGGCCGACCGATTCCAGCAGCCAGACCGTCGATTCGAGCATGCCCTGGTCGTCGTCGACCACGTAGACCAGCGCTTCGTCAGGCATAGCCATCGTTACCCTCCCGTGGCGCCGGCGGCGAGCGGCAGCCGGCAGTTCATGAGCAACCCGCCATCCGCCGGCAGCTCGGCTTCGAGGGTGCCGCCGAAGCCCTCGACGATGCTGCGGCTCATCGACAGGCCCAGGCCCAGCCCTTCCGGCTTGCTGGTGTGGAACGGCGTGAAAATGTGTTCCAGCTGATCCGCCGGCACTCCCGGTCCCTGGTCGCGAACCCACAGGCAGAGCAGCCCGCCGGGCTCGACGCGGCTACCGATGACGACCCGCGACGGCGAGCCGGGATGCGCCTCGCGGTTGGCTTCGATGGCGTTGCGCAGCAGATTGAGGAACACCTGTTCGAGCAGCACGCGGTCGGCATACAGCGGCGGCGGATTGTCGGTCATCGCCTCTTCCACCGCCACTTGCCAGTGCCCGGCTTCCCACGCGCAGAGGCCGATGGCCTCGCGTGCCACCTGGTTGAGGTCGAGCGCCTGCAGGCGCCGCTGGCCCTTGCGCAGGAAGGCGCGCAGGCGCTTGATCACCTCCGCCGCGTGGCCGGCGTGCTCGCCGATCCGCGCCAGCCCCTCGGCCACCCGCCCGGCGGCCTCGGGCTGGCTGCCGAGGACGGCCAGGTAACGCTGGCTGGCGCTGGCGTAGTTCATCACCGCCGCCAGCGGCTGGTTGATCTCGTGGGCGATGCCCGAGGCCAGTTCGCCGAGAGTGACCAGCCGCGCAGTGTGCGCCAGTTCGTCCTGGTGACGGCGCTGCTGGGCCTCGCGCAGTTCGCGTTCGGTCATGTCGCGGGCCACCAGCGAGTAATAGCGCTCCTCGCCGCGGCCGCGATGGGCCAGCAACACCAGCGAGACTGGCAGCGACGGACGCCCGTCCTGCGGTTGCAGGCGCCCCTCGCGGCTCCAAACGCCGCCATCGCGCGCCTGTCGCCAACCCTCTTCGGCCAGCCGCGCCGGAGTGTCGCCGGCCAGCAGGCGTTCCAGCGCCGGCGCCTCCTGCCCGTCGGCGATGCCGAGGGCGGCACGTGCCGAAGGATTGAGGTAGGTGACGCGGCCGCCATGCTCGACGAACAGCACCAGGTCGGTGTTCGCCTCGACCACTTCGGCCAGGCGCCGGCGGTTCTCCTCCGCCTCGACCCGCCGGGTGACATCGCGGGACACGCTGACCACCTCCACCACCGCCCCGGTGTAGGTCTCGCGGATCGCCCGGCTGGCGGTCTCGAACCAGCGGTAGCGGCCGTCGCGGTGGCGGATACGGTAGGTGATGGTCAGGTAGCCGTCCTGCTCCAGCGCTTCGCGCGCGCGCAGCGCCACCTGGCCGCGGTCCTGGGGGTGGAACAACGCCTGCGCCGGACGCCCGCGCAGTTCCTCCGGCCAGTAGCCGAGCAGGGTCCAGGAGGCCGGCGAGGCGTCGAGGAAAATGCCGTCGAGGGTATGCCGGGAAATCAGGTCGGTGGTGTTCTCGGTGATCAGCCGGTACAGCCGGCTGGCCCGCGCCGCCTCGCGCTCGCCGCGCAGGCTGGCGGTGGCGTCGCGGCAGCGCGCCAGCACCCGGGCCTCGGCGCTGTCGGGAATGAACTGCCAGAGCAGGATGCGTCCGTCGCACTCCGCCTCCACCTCGCCGAGGGCCCGCGCCTGCCCCAGGCTGGCGCGCACCAGTTGCCCATGGTTGGCCGGGAGGTAAGCGCGCCAGGCCTCGCGCGGCCGCTCGCCAAGCAAGGCAAGGAAGGCCTGGTTGAATTCCACCGCCTGCGCCTCGCCGTCGAGCAGCAGCGCCGGCTGCGGGTCGGCCGCGAGGAACGGTGCAGCGCGGGTGACGCCACGGGCGGCGGCGAGCAACGGTGCGAGGAGCAGGCCGAGCCAGTCCAGCGCAGCGCTCTGCGGCGTATCGCTGGCCACCAGCAGCAGGCCTTCGTCGCCGGCCTGCAGGTCGAGGGCGAAGGCCATGCCATGCTCCACGCCGGCACGCCGCAAGCGCGCGCCGAGCCAGGACGCGGAACGCCGCAATTCGTCCAGAGCCAGCCGGCCGTCGCGCACCAGCCGCTCGCGCAACGCCAGGTCGCTGGCCCGGTTCGGCTCGCCGGCGCCCGGCGGCAGCGCCGGCGACGGCGGCACCGGGGTATAGGTCTGCGCCTGCGGCTGCCAGGCCAGGTACCAGGCCTGGCGCGTGCCCGGATGTTCGAGCAGCAAGCGGCGCAGCGCACCGACCCGCTCGACCAGCGGCGCGCCCTCGCGCAGCAGGCGCAGGAGGCTGTTGAGGGCAGGCGAAGCGGGAAGCGGACTCATGGGCGGAAGATGATCCTGGGAACTTATATGGTATTTATACTATAAGCTTATGGTTTAACTTCCATATATTTTTCATCGTTGCTATAAATCGCCCCAACCCAAGGAGCGCTTCGCCTGGTCCTTGGAAGCTGTTCACGATCTGCCGAGCCAGAGAAACCAGCCGTTTTCGACGCAGTCTCTCCGCGCGCGGCAGATCGTGACCCTTACCCAGAACAGAGCTAACAATCAGCCACGGGGTACTCTTCATGTCGATCTTCGAACAGGGTCTCGCGCCCGCCGCCGTCAACCACATCGCCCTGACGCCGCTGAGCTTCATCGAGCGCACCGCCAGCGTCTATCCGCACTACCCCGCGGTGATCCACGGCAACATCCGCCGCGACTGGGCGCAGACCTACCAACGCTGCCGACGCCTGGCCTCGGCCCTGGCCGGGCGCGGCATCGGCCAGGGCGACACGGTGGCGGTGATGCTGCCGAACATCCCCGAGATGCTCGAGGCGCACTATGGCGTGCCGATGATCGGCGCGGTGCTGAACACCCTCAACGTACGCCTCGACGCCGAAGCCATCGCCTTCATGCTGCAACACGGCGAAGCCAAGGTGCTGATCACCGACTACGAATTCCACGAGGTGATCCATGCCGCCATCGGTATGCTCGACCACCCGCCGCTGGTGGTCGACGTCAACGACCCCGAGTATGGCGAAGGCCGCCCGGTTGGCGAACTGGACTACGAGGCGCTGCTCGCCGAGGGCGACCCGCAGTTCGCCTGGGAATGGCCCCGGGACGAGTGGCAGGCGATCTCGCTGAACTACACCTCGGGCACCACCGGCAACCCCAAGGGCGTGGTCTACCATCACCGCGGCGCCTACCTGAACGCGCTGGGCAACCAGATGACCTGGTCCATGGGCCAGCACCCGGTGTACCTCTGGACCCTGCCGATGTTCCACTGCAACGGCTGGTGCTATCCGTGGACGGTGACCGCGCTGGCCGGCGTCCACGTCTGCCTGCGGCGGGTCGATCCGCAAAAGGTCCTCACCCTGATCCGCGAGCACCAGGTCAGCCACCTGTGCGGCGCGCCCATCGTGCTCAACGCCCTGATCAACATGCCCGACTCGGCCAAGGCCGCCATCGACCACCCGGTGCATGCCATGGTCGCCGGCGCCGCGCCACCGGCCAAGGTGATCGGCGCGGTGGAAGAGATGGGCATCCGCGTCACCCATGTCTACGGCCTCACCGAGGTCTACGGCCCGGTCACGGTCTGCGCCTGGCACGGCGAGTGGGACGACCTGCCGCTGGAGCGACGCGCCGCGATCAAGTCGCGCCAGGGCGTGCGCTACCCGACCCTCGAAGGGGTGATGGTGGCCGACCCGAAGACCCTTGAGCCGGTGCCGCGCGACGGCCAGTCCATCGGCGAGATCTTCATGCGCGGCAATACCGTGATGAAGGGCTACCTGAAGAATCCCAGCGCCACCGAGGAAGCCTTCGCCGGCGGCTGGTTCCATACCGGCGACCTGGCGGTCTGCCATCCGGACGGCTACATCGAGATCCGCGACCGGCTCAAGGACATCATCATCTCCGGCGGCGAAAACATCTCCACCATCGAACTGGAGGGCGTGCTCTACCGCCACCCGGCGGTGCTGGAGGCGGCGGTGGTGGCGCGGCCCGACGAAAAGTGGGGGGAAACGCCCTGTGCGTTCATTACCCTGAAGAGCGATCATCAGGGGCTCGCCGAGAGCGAGATCGTCGCGTTCTGTCGCGAACACCTGGCCGCGTTCAAGATTCCGCGTACCGTGGTGTTCTCGGAACTGCCGAAGACCTCCACCGGCAAGATCCAGAAATACGTGCTGCGCGAGTGGGCCGCCGCCCTCTGAGCGCCGCCAGCCGAATTGCCCGTGCAACGGCCGTGCCACGGCGGCCGTAGGCAGGATGCGCACGGGCAACCCTGTACCTGCGGCCGTCCCGCCGGCCGTTCACCGACGAGGTGTGCAATGCCTGAATACAACGCCCCGCTGCGCGACATGCGCTTCCTGCTCAACGACGTGTTCGACGCCCCCGCCCTGTGGCAGCGCCTGCCGCGACTGGCCGAGCGGATCGACGCCGACACCGCCGACGCCATCCTCGAGGAAGCGGCCAAGGTCACCGGCGGCCTGCTCGCGCCGCTCAACCGCAGTGGCGACGAAGAAGGCGCGCAGTGGCAGGACGGCGCCGTGCGCACCCCGGCCGGCTTCCGCGAGGCCTACGCGACCTACGCCGAGGGCGGCTGGGTCGGCCTCACCGGCAATCCGGCCCATGGCGGCATGGGCATGCCGAAGATGCTGGCAGTGCAGTTCGAGGAGATGATGTACGCGGCCAACGCCAGCTTCAGCCTCTATTCGACCCTTTCCGCCGGCGCCTGCCTGGCCCTCGATGCGCACGGCAGCGAGGAGCTGAAGAACAGGTACCTGCCGAACATGTACGCCGGCACCTGGGCCGGCTCCATGTGCCTGACCGAACCGCACGCCGGCACCGACCTGGGCATCATCCGCACCAAGGCCGAGCCGCAGGCCGACGGTTCATACAGGATCAGCGGGACGAAGATCTTCATCACCGGCGGCGAGCAGGACCTCACCGAGAACATCATCCACCTGGTGCTGGCCAAGCTGCCCGACGCGCCGGCCGGTTCGCGCGGCATCTCGCTGTTCCTGGTGCCGAAGTTCCTGGTCGGCGACGACGGCGCGCTCGGCGCACGCAACGCGGTGCACTGCGGCTCCATCGAGCACAAGATGGGGATCAAGGCCTCGGCCACCTGCGTGATGAACTTCGACGGCGCCAGTGGCTGGCTGGTCGGCGAAGTCAACAAGGGCCTGGCGGCGATGTTCACCATGATGAACTACGAGCGCCTGTCCATCGGCATCCAGGGCATCGGCTGCGCCGAGATGTCCTACCAGAGCGCCGTCGCCTACGCCCGCGAGCGCCTGCAAAGCCGCGCGCCGACCGGCCCGGTGGCCAGGGACAAGGCCGCCGACCCGATCATCGTGCACCCCGACGTGCGCCGCATGCTGCTCACCATGAAGGCGCTGACCGAGGGCGGCCGCGCCTTTTCCACCTATGTCGGGCAGCAGCTCGACCTGGCCAAGTACGCCGAGGACCAGGAAGAACGCAGCCAGGCCGAAGCCCTGGTGGCCCTGTTGACCCCGGTGGCCAAGGCCTTCTTCACCGATACCGGCCTGGAGAGCTGCGTGCTCGGCCAGCAGGTGTTCGGCGGCCACGGCTACATCCGCGAATGGGGCCAGGAGCAACTGGTGCGCGACGTACGCATCGCGCAGATCTACGAAGGCACCAACGGCATCCAGGCGCTCGACCTGATGGGCCGCAAGGTGGTCGCCAACGGCGGGCTGTTCCTCTCCATCTTCAGCCGCGAGGTGCGAGCCTTCGCCGCCGGCGCCAACGCCGAACTGGCGGAGTTCGTCACCCCGCTGCTGACCGCCCTGGACCTGCTGGACAACCTCACCCAGGGCATCGTCGCCCGCGCCGGCAACGACCCGCGCGAGATCGGCGCAGCCTCGGTGGAATACCTGCATCTGTTCGGCTATACCGCCTACGCCTACCTCTGGGCGCGCATGGCCGCCGCCGCGCTGCGCCAGCGCGAGGTCGACCCGGCGTTCCACGACGGCAAGCTGGCCACCGCGCGCTTCTACTTCGCCCGCATCCTGCCCCGCGTGCACTCCCTCGCCGCCGCCGTCGAAGCCGGCAGCGAAAGCCTGTACGGCCTGGAGGCGGAACAGTTCTGAAGCTTCCGTCGAGCGTTGTCGCGCGGCCCGTGGGCCGCGTGTTTTTTCCGGGACAGCATGCAACGCGCTGTCCGCCGACAGCCCGCGATAACGGCGGATAACCGCGAAGCGGTTATTCGCCCTACGACGCCCGGGAAGCCGGCCAGGCATTCTTGAAAAACGACGCAACCGCCGGTTATTCGCTAGACCAGGAACAAGGACATATCCATGCGAACCCTCACCACCCTCCTCGGCAACAGCCAGAAACTCGACGGCGGCGCCATGTTCGGCAATGCCCCGCGCGCGCTCTGGTCACGCTGGATGCAGCCCGATGCGGAGAACCGCATCGACCTCGGCTGCCGTGCCCTGCTGGTGCGCGACGGCGAGCGCAACGTACTGGTGGAGACCGGCATCGGCGCGTTCTTCCCGCCCGCCCTGCGCCAGCGCTACGGCGTCCAGGAAGAGCGCCACGTACTGCTCGACAGCCTCGCCGCGGTCGGCCTGGACGACGCCGACATCGACGTGGTGCTGCTCACCCACCTGCACTTCGACCACGCCGGCGGCCTGCTCGCCGCCTGGGAAGAAGGCCAGCCGGCGCGCCTGCTGTTCCCCAACGCGCATTTCGTCAGCGGCCGCCGCCACTGGCAGCGCGCGCGCCAGCCGCACCCGCGCGACCGAGCCTCGTTCGTGCCGGAACTGCTCGACCTGCTGCAGGCCAGCGGACGCCTGGAGCTGCTCGACGACGGCGAGCGCTCGGCGCATCTGGGCGAGGGCTGGCGTTTCCATTTCAGCGAAGGCCATACCCCGGGCCAGATGCTCCCGGAGATCGCCATGCCCGACGGCCCGGTGGTATTCAGCGGCGACCTGATCCCCGGCGCACCCTGGGTACACCTACCGCTGACCATGGGCTACGACCGCTTCCCGGAAGGCCTGATCGAGGAAAAGGAACGCCTGCTGGACAGCCTCATCGCCCGCAACGGCCGACTGGTCTTCACCCATGATCCGTGCGTCGCCATGGGCCGGGTGCGACGCGACGAACAGGAGCGCTACAGCCTCTACGACACCCTCGAGCGGGTCGAGAACCTCGAGGCCTGAGCGAAAGGCGCGGCCCGCCCCGGCGGCGGGCCGCGGGAATCAGGAACGCGCCTTGCGCGCGCCCTTGCAGCGCTCGATGCCGAGCCGGCAGATCCGCTCGCAGAGTTCGGCGAAACCGATCCCGGCCGCCGCCGCGGCCTGCGGCAGCAGGCTGGTGGCGGTCATGCCCGGCAGGGTATTGACCTCCAGGCACCAGAGCCGGCCCTGTTCGTCGAGGCGGAAGTCGGTGCGGCTGTAGCCGCTCAGCTTCAGCGCCCGGTGTACCTTCAGCGCCAGACGCTGGGCCTCGGCGGCGATCGCCGGCGGCAGGTCGGCGGGAAACACCTCGCGCACCGCGCCGGCCTGGTACTTGTGCTCGTAGTCGAAGACCTCCTGGCCGCCGAGGAGAATCTCGCCCACCGGCAGCGCCTGGTCGTCGAGCACCCCGACGGTGACCTCGCGGCCGGCGACGAAGCGCTCCAGCATCACCTGGTCGCCATAGCGCCCGGCCAGCTCGATGGCCGGCTGCAATTCGGCCTGGGAATGCACGATGGACAGCCCCACGGTGGAGCCCTGGCTGTTCGGCTTGACCACCAGGGGGAAGCCCAGTTGCTCGCGCACAGCCTCTTCCGAGGCCGGCGCCATCAGCCAACTGGCGGTCTCCACCCCGGCGGCGAGGAACAGGCGCTTGGCCACGTCCTTGTCCATCGCCATGGCGCTGGCCAGGTGGCCGCTGCCGGTATAGGCGAAACCACCGGCATCCAGCAGCGCCTGCAGGGTGCCGTCCTCGCCGGTGCCGCCGTGCAGGGCGAGGAAGAACACGTCGACCCCAGCCAGTTCGCCGGCGCTCAGCAGGCTCTGCTTGCCGCTGCGGATGATCGCCAGCGAGTCGGAGTCCGGCGGGACCTCCTTGACCTTGCTCGCCAGCAGGCGGCGCTCTTCCTCCGCGCCGAGCAGGCCGCTGGCGGTATCCACCGCCAGCACCTGGTGGCCGGCGCTGCGCAAAGCCTGGATCACCTGCGCGCCGCTGGCGATGGAGACGTCCCGTTCCTCACTGCTGCCGCCGAAGAGAACGGCGACCTTCAACTTGTCCTGTCCCATGTTCCACCTGTCGTTCCAGTGCTGGAGGCAGAAAAGCACAACACAGGGGTAACTGAACAGAGACAGTCATCGTCGCGCGCAGCGAACGGCCTCCCTCAGCCGCGCAGTTCCTCGACCAGCGTGCGCAGCAGTTCGGCGGCCGGCAGCTCCCGCGCCAGCGCCGCGCCCTGGCCGGCCCACTGGGCGGCGAAATCATGGTTGCCGCGAGCCAGAGCGGCGGTCTGCAACGCTTTGGTCGCGTCGTAGACGAACGGATAGTCCGGCAAGGGCGGCACTCCAGGCGCGGCGGCATCGAAGAACATCCGGTTGGGCAGGCCGCGGGCGCTGCGCCCGGACATGGTCACGGTCAGCGCGGTGCGCGCCGCGCGCGGCCCCTTCAGCGCCTCGCGGTAGGCGGCGTTGGCCGAGGACTCCGGACAGAGGACGAAGGCGGTGCCCATCTGCACGGCGCTCGCGCCCAGCTCCAGGGCGGCGCGGATGCCCCGTCCGTCCATGATCCCGCCGGCAGCCACCACCGGTAGCGAACCGCGCGCCGCCAGCAGGCGGACCAGCGCCAGGGTGCCGATGGCGGCGTCGCCGCGCTCCGGCTCGAACACCCCGCGATGGCCACCGGCCTCGATGCCCTGGGCGACCACCGCATCGGCGCCGGCGGCCTCCACCAGGGCTGCTTCCTCCGGCGTGGTGGCACAGACCAGTACGCGGATGCCCGCCGCCTGCAACGCGCGAACCTGGTCGCGGGGCGGCGCGCCGAAATGGAAGCTGACCGCCGCCGGCCGCTCTTCCAGCAGCATCGGCAGCAGGGTCGGGTCTTCGAGGAAACTCAGGTAGATGTTGTTCAGGCGCGCCGGCGGCTCGGCGCCGAACTCGGCGAACAGCGGCTTCAGGTAGTCCAGCCAGGCGCGCTCGCGGGCCGGGTCGGCCTGCCCCGGGCGGTGGCAGAACAGGTTGACGTTGAACGGCTTGTCGGTCAGCCCGCGCACCTCGCGGATCAGCGCCCGGCCCTTCTCGGCGGCGCTACCGGTGATGGCGATCGAACCGAGCCCGCCGGCGTTGGATACGGCGGCGGCCAGCGCCGGCGTGGAGACGCCGAGCATGGGTGCCTGGATGATCGGCTGCTGGATGCCGAGCAGGCGCGTGAAGCGGTCAGTCATGGCGATTCCCTCTCCCGGTCGGACGACACCGCGTCGGCCGACGCTTGACCAATATATCTTCATAAAAGAATATTTTTAACAATTCATTCTCATAAAGAGATAGATCGATGGACCTTTCCTCCCTCGAAATCTTCCGCGCGGTCGCCCACGAAGCCAGCGTCACCCGCGCCGCTCAGCAGTTGCAGCGAGCGCAGTCGAACGTCACCACGCGGATCCGCCAGCTCGAGGAGGACCTGGGCGTCGAACTGTTCCTGCGCGACGGCAAGCGCATGAGCCTGACCGAACGCGGCAGCGAATTCCTCGCCTACGCCGAGCAGTTGCTGGCTCTCGCCGACGAGGCGCGTCAGTCGATGCATCCCGCCGAGCCCGGCGGGCGCCTGCGCCTGGGCAGCATGGAAAGCACCGCGGCCAGCCGCCTGCCGGCGCTGCTGGCGAGCTATCACAAGGCCTGTCCGCGGGTCGCCCTGGAAGTCTCCACCGGCACCAGTCGCGCGTTGTTCGATGGGGTGCGGGCGCGGCGCCTGGACTGCGCGCTGGTGGCCGCCGGCCCGGGCTGGGCCGGCGAACTCGATGGCAGCGGCCTGCGCGGCGAGCCGCTGTTCCGCGAGGAACTGCTGATGATCCTGCCGGCCGAACACCCGCCGGTCCACGACGTCGCCGAGGTGCGCCTGCGCACCCTGGCCGGCTTCGCCCGTGGCTGCACCTACCGGCAACTGGCCGAGGACAGCCTGGGCACGCCGCTGACGGTGCAGGAAGTCGGCTCCTACCATGCGATCCTCGCCTGCGTCGCCGCCGGCGCCTGTGTCGGCGTGCTGCCGCGCTCGGTGCTGCAACTGCTCGGCACGCCGCCGCTGCGCAGCCTGCCCCTTGCCGAAGTAGACACCTGGCTGGTCTGGCGCGAAGGCTACGCGACCGCCGCCTTCGAACGCTGGCGCGGCGTGCTGGGCCAGGCCGGCGACTGAGCGGCCAGGGGCGAACCCAACGGCCTGGCTCCGGTCCAACCCCGAGCCATCAGAACAATAGCGAGCCACGGAGTTGCCCATGAGAAGACTGCCCACCCTCTGCCTGCTGGCCCTCGCGCCGCTCACCGGCGTGGCGCCCCAGGCCCAGGCCGCCAGCCTCTACAACCTGCTGGTGGGGACCTATACCGAAGGCTCCAGCGAGGGCATCCAGGTATACCGCTTCGACGGCGCCGACGGCTCGGTGAAAGGCCCGCTGCGCGTGGCCCATACCAGCAACCCCTCGTACCTGACCTTCGCCCCGGACCAACGCACTCTGTTCGTGGTCAACGAGAACGGACGGGGCGGCAAGGGCGATACCGTCGGTCGCGCCACGTCCTACCGTTTCGATCCGATCAGCGGCCGCCTGCAACAGATCAGCCAGGTCCAGACCCTCGGCGATCATCCGACCTACAGCAGCCTCAGCCACGACGGTCGCTACCTGTTCGTCGCCAACTACTCGGTACAGCCGGAAGGCTCGGTGGCGGTACTGCCGGTGCGCGCGGACGGCTCGCTGGCGCCGGTGGTGCAGGTGGAGTCGCACCAGGCCAGCAAGGTGCATCCGCGCCAGGTTTCCGGTCATGTGCACTCGGTGGTGTCCTCGCCCGACGGCCAGTACCTGTTCGCCCCCGACCTCGGCGCCGACAAGGTATTCGTCTACCGCTACGCCCCGGAACAGGCCGAACGTCCGCTGCAGGCGGCCGATCCGGCATTCGTCCCGACCCCGCCCGGCAGCGGCCCGCGCCATCTGATCTTCAGCGCCGACGGGCGTTTCGCCTACCTGACCCTGGAACTGAGCGGCCAGGTGATGGTGTTCGCCCATGAGGGCAATGGCCGCCTGCGTCAGTTGCAGACCCACGACCTGGCGCCTGCCGGCTTCCAGGGCAAAGTCGGCGCCGGCGCCCTGCACCTGTCCGCCGACGGCCGCTTCCTCGGCGTGCTCAATCGCGGCGACGACAACCAACTGGTGACCTTCGCCGTCGACCCGGCCAGCGGCCAGTTGCGTTTCGTCGAACGGCGCTCGGTGGAAGGCACCGAGCCGCGCGAATTCGCCTTCTCGCCCGGCGGGCGCTTCGTCCTCGTGGCCAACCAGAACAGCGACCAGTTGCGGGTGTTCGCCCGCGATCCGCAGAGCGGCCAGGTGGGCAAGACGCTGCAAAGCGTCGAGGTGGGGTCGCCGAGCGATCTGCGCTTCGTGGCGGTGCCGTGACCTTGCGCTCGGCCATCCGCCGATATGCCGCTGGGCCGGCGGATCGGCGCTAAGCGGTCATCCGCACCACGGAGCCAGACCCGAAGCCCGCCCTGGCTCCAAGGCCCACAGGCATGGAGCTTCCGCCCACATACGGCAAGTCCTGCAGGGCGAATAACGCCAGGGGCGTTATCCGCCGCTGTCCCGGAGAACCGGCGGATAACCGCAAGCGGTTATTCGCCCTACGGAACCAGGATCCGCCACGTAGAGGTTTGTCATGCTTGCCCTCCAGACGATGGGGGAGCTAACTCGCCCCGGCAGGAGGTCGAATCGTCGCGCAGCGGGTCGAGCGACAGTGATGCCGCGAAGGCGTCTCGCTCCAGGGGGAACCGTCGCGACGGGTTGCCCGCAAGCTACACCCAGCCCCTCCCCCAATAGTCCCCGCGACCAATCGTCAGCCCCTCATCCCACCGTCCCGCGACACCAACGAATCCACCTTAAACCCACGCCCAGCAAGGCCTATAGCGCTAATCACAGACGCCCTTGACCTCAACTTAACTTGAGGTTTTATAGTCCCCGCTGCGGTCATACCGCCCCGTTTCCCCAGGACCACGAACCGCCCCCACGGCCGCTTCGCGGCGCCGGATGGCGACCAGCACAAGGAACGACCCATGCAGCGCTTCATCGATAACTCGCTCGAAAGCAACTGGCTCTGGCTGACCGCCCGGATCTGCCTGGCCCTGATGTTCGTCGCCTCGGGACTGGCGAAGCTGTTCGACTATCAGGCCAGCCTGGAGGAAATGCGCGCCGCCGGCCTGGAGCCGGCCTGGCTGTTCAACATCGCCACCGCCGTGACCCTGCTGGCCGGCTCCGCGCTGGTCCTGCTGGACCGCAAGCTATGGCTCGGCGCCGGGGCGCTGGCGGTGTTCCTGCTGCTGACCATCCTCATCGTCCACACCTTCTGGAGCAAGACCGGCGTCGAAGCCAAGCTGGCGATGTTCTTCGCCCTCGAACACATCGCGGTGATCGGCGGCCTGATCGCCACGGCCATCGCCAGCGCGCAACGTCAGCGGCTGCGCCAGGACGTCTCCGTGGCCGCCACCTACCAGAAGGCCTGAGGCGATCATGCAGAAACCCGTCCTGATCGCCAGTGCCGCGCTCATCTGCGCGGCGGTTATCGGCATCGCCGTCTACGCCACCGGCTCGGCGAAGAAAGACGCCGGCGGTTTCGCCGGCTACCCGCCGGTGAAGGTCGCCCTCGCCTCGGTGGAGCGGCGGGTGGTGCCGCGCGTCTTCGATGGCGTCGGCGAGCTGGAGGCCGGTCGCCAGGTCCAGGTGGCCGCCGAAGCGGCAGGACGGATCACCCGCATCGCCTTCGAATCGGGCCAGCAGGTGCAGCAAGGGCAGTTGCTGGTGCAACTCAACGACGCGGTGGAACAGGCCGAGCTGATCCGTCTCAAGGCGCAGTTGCGCAATGCCGAGATCCTCCATGCCCGTGCGCGCAAGCTGGTAGAGCGCAACGTCGCCTCGCAGGAACAGCTGGACAACGCCGTCGCCGCCCGCGACATGGCGCTCGGCGCGGTGCGCCAGACCCAGGCGCTGATCGACCAGAAGGCGATCCGCGCGCCCTTCTCCGGCCAGCTCGGCATCCGCCGCGTGCACCTCGGCCAGTACCTCGGCGTCGCCGAGCCGGTGGCCAGCCTGGTGGATGCGCGGACCCTGAAAAGCAATTTCTCCCTGGACGAAAGCACCAGCCCCGAGCTGAAGCTCGGCCAGCCCCTCGAGGTCCTGGTCGACGCCTATCCGGGGCGCAGCTTCCCGGCGCGCATCAGCGCCATCGACCCGCTGATCGGCAAGTCGCGCACGGTGCAGGTCCAGGCCTTGCTGGACAACCCCGAAGGCCTGCTCGCCGCCGGCATGTTCGCCAGCATCCGGGTCTCGCGCAAAGCCGACGCGCCGTCGCTGAGCGTGCCGGAAACCGCGGTCACCTACACCGCCTACGGCGACACCGTGTTCGTCGCCCACCAGGACGGCGACCGGCCGCTCAGCGCCAAGCGCGTCTCGGTGCGGATCGGCGAGCGCTGGGACGGTCGCGTGGAAATCCTCCAGGGCCTCGCCGAGGGCGACCGGGTAGTGACTTCCGGACAGATCAACCTGAGCGACGGGATGGCCGTGGAACCGGTCAAGGAAGACACCCTGAGCAGTGCCGCGCCCCCCGTGCCGGTCGCAGGCCGCTGAAGGAACCCCGCGATGACCTTTACCGACCTGTTCGTCCGCCGGCCGGTGCTGGCGCTGGTGGTCAGCACGCTGATCCTGCTGCTCGGCCTGTTCTCCCTGGGCAAGCTGCCGATCCGCCAGTACCCGCTGCTGGAAAGCTCGACCATCACCGTCACCACCGAGTACCCCGGCGCCTCCGCCGATCTCATGCAAGGCTTCGTCACCCAGCCGATCGCCCAGGCGGTGTCGTCGGTGGAGGGCATCGACTACCTTTCCTCGACCTCGGTGCAGGGGCGTAGCGTGGTGACCATCCGCATGCTGCTCAACCGCGATTCGACCCAGGCGATGACCGAGACCATGGCCAAGGTCAACTCGGTGCGCTACAAGCTGCCCGAGCGTGCCTACGACTCGGTGATCGAACGCTCTTCCGGCGAGACCACCGCGGTAGCCTACGTCGGCTTTTCCAGCAAGACCCTGCCGATCCCGGCGTTGACCGACTACCTGTCGCGGGTGGTCGAGCCGATGTTCTCTTCCATCGACGGCGTGGCCAAGGTCCAGACCTTTGGCGGCCAGCGCCTGGCCATGCGCCTCTGGCTCGACGCCGACCGCCTCGCCGGGCGCGGCCTGACCGCCTCCGACGTGGCCGAGGCGATCCGCCGCAACAACTACCAGGCGGCGCCGGGGATGGTGAAGGGGCAGTACGTGCTGTCCAACGTGCGGGTCAACACCGACCTGACCAACGTCGACGACTTCCGCGAGATGGTCATCCGCAACGATGGCAACGGCCTGGTGCGCCTGCGCGACGTCGGTACCGTCGAACTGGGCGCCGCGGCCACCGAGACCAGCGCACTGATGGACGGCGATCCGGCGGTGCACCTGGGGTTGTTCCCGACGCCCACCGGCAACCCGCTGGTGATCGTCGACGGCATCCGCAAGCTGCTGCCGGAGATCCAGAAGACCCTGCCGCCGGATGTCCGCGTCGACCTCGCCTACGAGACTTCGCGCTTCATCCAGGCCTCCATCGACGAGGTGGTGCGGACCCTGGTGGAAGCGCTGCTGATCGTGGTGCTGGTGATCTACCTCTGCCTCGGCTCGCTGCGCAGCGTGCTGATCCCGGTGGCGACCATTCCCCTGTCGATGCTCGGCGCCGCCGCGCTGATGCTGGCTTTCGGCTTCAGCGTCAACCTGCTGACCCTGCTGGCGATGGTGCTGGCCATCGGGCTGGTGGTGGACGACGCCATCGTGGTGGTGGAGAACGTCCACCGCCACATCGAGGAAGGCAAGTCGCCGGTGGCGGCGGCGCTGATCGGCGCCCGCGAAGTGGCCGGCCCGGTGATCGCCATGACCATCACCCTGGCCGCCGTGTACACCCCCATCGGCCTGATGGGCGGCCTCACCGGCGCGCTGTTCCGCGAGTTCGCCCTGACCCTGGCGGGCGCGGTGATCGTGTCCGGGGTGGTGGCGCTGACCCTGTCGCCGGTGATGAGTTCGCTGCTGCTCCAGGCGCACCAGAACGAGGGGCGCATGGGCCGCGCCGCCGAGTGGTTCTTCGGCGGCCTGACGCGGCGCTACGGGCAGGTCCTGGAGTTCTCCCTGGGCCACCGCTGGCTGACCGGCGGCCTGGCATTGCTGGTGTGCATCAGCCTGCCGCTGCTGTATTCGATGCCCAAGCGCGAACTGGCGCCGACCGAGGACCAGGCCGCGGTGCTCACCGCGATCAAGGCGCCGCAGCACGCCAACCTCGACTATGTCGAACTGTTCGCGCGCAAGCTCGACCAGGTCTACACCAGCATCCCGGAAACCGTGAGCACCTGGATCATCAACGGCACCGACGGACCGGCGGCGAGCTTCGGCGGGATCAACCTGGCGGCCTGGGAAAAGCGCGAGCGCGACGCCTCGGCGATCCAGTCCGAGCTGCAAGGCAAGGTCGGCGACGTCGAGGGCAGCAGCATCTTCGCCTTCCAGTTGGCAGCCCTGCCCGGCTCCACCGGCGGCCTGCCGGTGCAGATGGTGCTGCGCAGCCCGCAGGACTATCCGGTGCTCTACCGGACCATGGAAGAGATCAAGCAGAAGGCCCGACAGAGCGGGCTGTTCGTGGTGGTCGACAGCGACCTCGACTACAACAACCCGGTGGTCCAGGTCCGCATCGACCGCGCCAAGGCCAACAGCCTGGGCATCCGCATGCAGGACATCGGCGAGTCGCTGGCGGTGCTGGTGGGCGAGAACTACGTCAACCGCTTCGGCATGGAGGGCCGCTCCTACGACGTGATCCCACAGAGCCTGCGCGACCAGCGTTTCACTCCGCAAGCGCTGGCACGACAGTTCGTGCGCACCCAGGACGGCAACCTGGTGCCGCTGTCGACGGTGGTCCGGGTGGAGCTTCAGGTCGAACCGAACAAGCTGATCCAGTTCGACCAGCAGAACGCCGCGACCCTCCAGGCGATCCCCGCGCCCGGCGTCTCCATGGGCCAGGCGGTGGCCTTCCTCGACGACGTGGCGCGCGGCCTGCCGGCCGGCTTCAGCCACGACTGGCAATCCGACTCGCGGCAATACACCCAGGAAGGCAACACCCTGGTGTTCGCCTTCCTCGCCGCCCTGGTGGTGATCTACCTGGTGCTCGCCGCGCAGTACGAGAGCCTGGCCGACCCGCTGATCATCCTGATCACCGTGCCGCTGTCGATCTGCGGCGCGCTGCTGCCGCTGGCGCTGGGCTACGCGACGATGAACATCTATACGCAGATCGGCCTGGTCACCCTGATCGGCCTGATCAGCAAGCACGGCATCCTCATGGTCGAGTTCGCCAACGAACTGCAACTCCACGAGCGCCTCGACCGCCGCGCGGCGATCCTGCGCGCCGCGCAGATCCGCCTGCGGCCGGTGCTGATGACCACCGCGGCAATGGTCTTCGGCCTGGTGCCGCTGCTCTTCGCCAGCGGCGCCGGCGCCGCCAGCCGCTTCGGCCTGGGCGTGGTGATCGTCTCCGGGATGCTGGTCGGCACCCTCTTCACCCTGTTCGTGCTGCCCACCGTCTATACCCTGCTGGCGCGCAACCACGCGGAAGTCGACAAGAGCCCGCGCAGCCGGCAACTGGCCGAGGCCGATCTGCTGGTGAACAAGGCATGAAGCGCTCCTACCCGAACCTTTCGCGCCTGGCGCTGGCCCTGGCGGTCGGCACCGGCCTGGCCGCCTGCAGCGTCGGCCCCGACTACCAGCGTCCGCAGTCGCCGCCGCCACGCGTCGCCAGCGAGCACCTCGGCGAGTTCTCCGGCGAGCGGCGGGAAGCGCCCTGGTGGAGTTTCTTCGACGATCCGCAACTGGTGCGCCTGGTCGACCAGGCGCTGGCGCGCAACCACGACATCCGCGAGGCCCGCGCCAACCTGCGCAGCGCCCGCGCGCTGTTCGACGACCGCTGGCTCGACCAGTTGCCGCAGGTCACCAGCCAGGCCGGCTACAGCCGCAGCATCGAACAACAGCTGGACTACGACGGCGAGCCGCGCCGGCGCCTGGCGGAGAGCTACCGCGCCGGCTTCGACGCGCAGTGGGAAATCGACCTGTTCGGCCGCCTCGGCCGACTTTCCGACGCCGCCCTGGCCCGCGCCGAAGCGGCCGACGCCGACCTCCGGCTGGTACGCCTGAGCATCGCCGCCGACACCGCCCGCGCCTACTTCGAGATCCAGGGCTACCAGCGCCGGCTGGACGTGGCGCGCGCCCAGGTGCGCAGTTGGCGCGACACCCTGGAGCTGACCCGCAGCAGCCTGCAACTGGGCAGCGGCCTGCCGGAGGACGTGGAGAACGCCCAGGCCAACCTGCTGCGCAGCGAAGCGGCGATTCCGCCACTGACGACCGCGCTGGAGAGCGCCCGCTATCGCCTCGACGTGCTGCGCGGCGAGGCACCCGGCAGCGGCGCGCCGATCCTCGACGGCGGCGCCGCCGCGCCATTGGCGAAGAACCTGCCGCTGGGCGACGTCGACCGCCTGATCCTCCAGCGCCCCGACGTAGTCAGCGCCGAGCGGCAACTGGCAGCGAGCACCGAAGACGTCGGCGCGGCCACCGCCGAACTCTATCCGCGCCTCGACCTGGGCGGCTTCATCGGTTTCTTCGCCCTGCGCAGCGGCGACCTCGGCAGCGCCTCGCGCGCCTTCGAACTGGCGCCCAGCGTCAGTTGGCCGGCGTTCCGCCTGGGCAACGTGCGGGCCCGCCTGCGCGCCGTCGAGGCGCAGTCCGACGCCGCGCTGGCGCGCTACCAGCGCTCCCTGCTGCTGGCCCAGGAGGACGTCGGCAACGCGCTCAACCAACTGGCCGAACACCAGCGTCGGCTGGTCGCCCTGTTCCAGTCCGCGACCCATGGCGCGAACGCCCTGGAGATCGCCAACGAACGCTACCGCGCCGGCGCCGGCAGCTACCTGGCGGTGCTGGAGAACCAGCGCGCGCTGTACCAGATCCGCGAGGAACTGGCGCAGGCGGAGACCGCCTCGTTCGTCAACGTCATCGCGCTCTACAAGGCGCTCGGCTGGGGCAGCGGCGACCTGGCGCCGGGCGCCGGCCAACTGGCCGCCGGCGAAACCGCCGGGGCCAACCGTTGAAAGTTCCGATTCAGGCCCTGGCAGCGACGATCATGCGGGTTTCCATCGGCAGGTCGACGATCCGCTCCACCGCGAAGCCGCCGCGCCCGAGCAGGTCGACCACCTCCTCGGTGGTGCGGTGACGGCCAGCGCAGGCCATGAACAGGTGCACGTCCCAGAGCACCGACATCGGCGACGGCTCGCTGGCCGAGATGGTCCGCTCGATCACCACCACCCGGCCGTCGCCGGCCATCGCCTCGCGGCAATTGCCGAGCAACCGCAGGCTGGCGGCTTCGTCCAGATCGCCGATGATCCGCGACAGCAGGTAGATATCGCCGTTGGACGGCACCTCTTGCAGCATGTCGCCGCCCACCAGGCTGACGCGCTCCCCTGCCAACAGGCTGGAGAGGTTGTCGCGGGCCACGCCGAGGGAACCCTCGCGGTCGAGCATCACGCCCCGGGCGCTGGGCTCGGCCTGCAGGATGGCCTTGGTCAATTCGCCGGAACCGCCACCGACGTCGACGAAGCTACGCCCGCGGAAATCCAGGAGCCTGGGGATCTCGTGGAAGGCCAGGTTGCTCGCCTTCATCGCCAGCAGGAAGCGCCGGCCGGCATCCGGGCAGCGCTTCAGGTAGCTGTAGAAGTCTTCGCCGAACGCCAGCTCGAAGCCTGGGGTACCGCTGAGCAGCGCCTCGCAGGCGGGCGTCCAGGCGGCGTGGAACTCCTCGCCGTAGAACAGCACCATGTCGCGGAAGGAGCCCTCGACATCCCTCAGCAGGTGGCTGGTGGGGGTATTGGCGTAGCCGTCGCGGGTATCGCCCTGGAAGATCTCGAAGGCCACCAGCAGGCGCATCAGTCGATGGATGCGCTCGGCATCGGAACCGACCGCGGCGGCCAGCGTCTCGTCGCTGTCGATCCCGCTCTCGATCAGATCCGCCAGCCCGAGGCGCGTAGCGACGTAGACGCAACGGGACTTCCATTCCCCGGTAACAACTTGTATCAAATTACGCGCAGCAGCAAGATTCGAATTATTCATCTTTTATTCTCTCTCGTTACACATTTCCGTAACCCGAGAAGTACCCAAGCGCTCTATTTCGCACTTCTTGCCCGCTCGGCGAGAAATACCGCAGAACACCCCGGTTCATTCGGAACTTTGAGAAAAAATGCGCTCATCCCCCGGATCAGCGCTCCCTGGATCTCGTTGCGGAAACAACCCTGGAACTTTCCAACTGCCTGTTCCAGAGCCTTTTCCTGCGTACCGAAAGAATAAAATTACAACTTGGCTACAACCTCCGGCATTGCAGGAAGCATCAGCTTAGCAATCCCGCATACCCTGTCTGGCACCTACCAGATCTTGTAGTTGAGCCGGTACGAGCGTTCTGTGTTTTATGCAATCCACATCAGCGACCAGGGATGCTGGCTATTTGAAACACTTCACGGAATGACGCTGAAAGTCTTCGCGACCTCGTCTGTCGCACCTTAACGAAAGCATTGCGAATCAATTACCGACAGGTTTCCAAAAGAAACCCGGGATGAAACTCCTATTGCCTTTCGAAAATTGGAAACGACAGGCGAACATATGTAACGCGAAATTTCACCCTACGTATAAATAATGCGCCCAGCGAATATCGCTCCCTTACCGAGCGACGAACTCCTGCGCGCCAGCGAATAACCGATGCCGCGAGGGAAAAGTTTCTCCGGCATACCTGGAGAGCCCTCTCGGAGGCGGCGCATGAACGGTCAGCGGTACAGGGAAACACCCCTCGACATCGAGCGTCTGCGGCGCCTGAATCGCGCCACGGTGGAGCGCTACATGGCAATGAAGGGGGCCGAACGGTTACAGCGGCACAGCCTGTTCGTCGAGGACGGCTGCGCCGGCAACTGGACCACGGAAAGCGGCGAACCCCTGGTTTTCCGGGGCCATGAGAGCCTCAGGCGGCTCGCCGAGTGGCTCGAGCGCTGCTTCCCCGACTGGGAGTGGCACAACGTGCGGATCTTCGAGACCGAGGATCCGAACCACTTCTGGGTCGAGTGCGACGGGCGCGGCAAGGCGCTGGTCCCGGGGTATCCGCAGGGCTATTGCGAGAACCACTACATCCATTCCTTCGAACTCGAGAACGGCCGGATAAAACGTAATCGCGAGTTCATGAACCCGATACAGAAACTGCGTGCATTGGGAATAGCCGTTCCGCAAATAAAACGTGACGGTATTCCCACTTGAATGACATCTACCGCCAAGGAGCATTGACGATGCCTGATACGACAAATCCAATCGGTTTCACCGATGCCAACGAACTTCGCGAAAAGAATCGCGCCACCGTCGAGAAGTACATGAATACCAAAGGCCAGGATCGCCTGCGCCGCCATGAACTTTTCGTCGAGGACGGCTGTGGCGGTTTATGGACCACCGATACCGGCTCGCCCATCGTCATTCGTGGCAAAGACAAACTTGCGGAACATGCCGTCTGGTCATTGAAGTGCTTTCCCGATTGGGAGTGGTACAACATAAATATATTCGGAACCGACGACCCCAATCATTTCTGGGTCGAATGCGACGGTCACGGCAAGATTCTTTTCCCCGGATATCCCGAAGGCTACTACGAGAACCACTTCCTGCATTCCTTCGAACTTGAAGACGGCAAGATCAAGCGCAACCGCGAATTCATGAACGTCTTCCAACAATTGCGCGCCCTGAGCATTCCGGTCCCGGAAATAAAACGCGAAGGCATTCCCACTTGATCGAAACGATATCTCCTGCCGAAGGGGGACCCACCATGGACGATCTATTGCAACGCGTACGGCGCTGCGAAGCGCTGCAGCAACCCGAATGGGGCGATCCGTCGCGCCTGCGCGACGTGCAGGCGTACCTGCGCGGCAGTCCGGCGCTGATCCGCGCCGGCGACATCCTGGCCCTGCGCGCGACCCTGGCGCGGGTCGCCCGCGGCGAGGCGCTGGTGGTGCAGTGCGGCGACTGCGCCGAGGACATGGACGACCACCATGCCGAGAACGTGGCGCGCAAGGCCGCCGTGCTGGAACTGCTGGCCGGCGCCCTGCGCCTGGCCGGCCGGCGGCCGGTGATCCGCGTCGGGCGCATCGCCGGGCAGTACGCCAAGCCGCGTTCCAAGCCGCACGAGCAGGTCGGCGAGCAGACCCTGCCGGTCTATCGCGGCGACATGGTCAACGGCCGCGAGGCCCATGCCGAACAGCGCCGGGCCGATCCGCAGCGGATCCTCAAGGGCTATGCGGCGGCGCGCAACATCATGCGCCACCTGGGCTGGGACGCCGCGTCCGGGCAGGAGGCGAATGCCTCGCCGGTCTGGACCAGCCACGAGATGCTGCTGCTCGACTACGAGCTGTCGATGCTGCGCGAGGACGAGCAGCGCCGGGTCTATCTCGGTTCGACCCACTGGCCGTGGATCGGCGAGCGCACCCGCCAGGTCGACGGCGCCCATGTGGCGCTGCTGGCCGAGGTGCTCAACCCGGTGGCCTGCAAGGTCGGCCCGGAGATCGGCCGCGACCAGTTGCTGGCGCTCTGCGAGCGCCTCGACCCGCGCCGCGAGCCGGGGCGCCTGACGCTGATCGCGCGGATGGGCGCGCAGAAGGTCGGCGAGCGCCTGCCGCCGCTGGTGGAAGCGGTGCGCGCGGCCGGCCACCCGGTGATCTGGCTGAGCGACCCGATGCACGGCAACACCATCGTCGCGCCCTGCGGCAACAAGACCCGCCTGGTGCGCAGCATCGCCGAGGAGGTGGCGGCGTTCCGCCTGGCGGTGTCCGGCTCCGGCGGCGTGGCCGCCGGGCTGCACCTGGAGACCACCCCGGACGACGTCACCGAGTGCGTCGCCGATTCCAGCGGCCTGCACCAGGTCGGCCGGCACTACACCAGCCTCTGCGATCCGCGGCTGAACCCCTGGCAGGCACTCAGCGCGGTGATGGCCTGGTCCGGCGCAGAAGCGATCCCGAGCGCAACCTTCCCCCTGGAGACCGTGGCATGAGCGGCATTCCCGAAATCACCGCCTATCCCTTGCCGACCGCCCAGCAGTTGCCGGCCAACCTGGCGCGCTGGAGCCTGGAGCCGCGGCGCGCGGTGCTGCTGGTGCACGACATGCAGCGCTACTTCCTGCGCCCGCTGCCCGAGAGCCTGCGCGCCGGACTGGTGGCCAACGCCGCGCGGCTGCGCCGCTGGTGCGTCGAGCAGGGCGTGCAGATCGCCTACACCGCCCAGCCGGGCAGCATGACCGAGGAGCAGCGCGGCCTGCTCAAGGACTTCTGGGGGCCGGGCATGCGCGCCAGTCCGGCCGACCGCGAGGTGGTCGAGGAGCTGGCGCCGGGGCCGGACGACTGGCTGCTGACCAAGTGGCGCTACAGCGCCTTCTTCCACTCCGACCTGCTCCAGCGGATGCGCGCCGCCGGCCGCGACCAGTTGGTGCTGTGCGGCGTATACGCCCACGTCGGGGTGCTGATCTCCACGGTCGACGCCTACTCCAACGACATCCAGCCGTTCCTGGTGGCCGACGCCATCGCCGACTTCAGCGAGGCGCACCACCGCATGGCCCTGGAATACGCCGCCAGCCGCTGCGCGATGGTGGTCACCACCGACGAGGTGCTGGAATGAACGCCCTGCCCACATCGCTGTTGCAGCGCCTGCTCGAACGGCCGGCGCCGTTCGCCTTGCTCTACCGCCCGGAAAGCAATGGCCCGGGCCTGCTCGACGTGATCCGCGGCGAGGCGCTCGAACTGCACGGCCTGGCCGACCTGCCGCTGGACGAGCCCGGCCCGGGCCTGCCGCGCCATGACCTGCTGGCGCTGATTCCCTACCGGCAGATCGCCGAGCGCGGCTTCGAGGCGCTCGACGACGGCACGCCGCTGCTGGCGCTGAAGGTCCTGGAGCAGGAGCTGCTGCCGCTGGAACAGGCCCTGGCGCTGCTGCCGAACCAGGCGCTGGAACTGAGCGAGGAAGGTTTCGACCTCGACGACGAGGCCTACGCCGAAGTGGTCGGGCGGGTCATCGCCGACGAGATCGGTCGCGGCGAAGGCGCCAACTTCGTGATCAAGCGGCGCTTCCAGGCGCGCATCGACGGCTACGCCACGGCCAGCGCGCTGAGTTTCTTCCGCCAGTTGCTGCTGCGCGAGAAGGGCGCCTACTGGACCTTCATCGTCCACACCGGCGAACGCACCCTGGTCGGCGCCTCGCCCGAGCGACACATCAGCGTGCGCGACGGCCTGGCGGTGATGAACCCGATCAGCGGCACCTACCGCTACCCGCCGGCCGGGCCGAACCTGGCCGAGGTCATGGAATTCCTCGACAACCGCAAGGAAGCCGACGAGCTGTACATGGTGGTGGACGAGGAGCTGAAGATGATGGCGCGGATCTGCGAGGACGGCGGCCGGGTGCTCGGTCCCTACCTCAAGGAGATGGCGCACCTGGCGCACACCGAGTACTTCATCGAGGGCCAGACCAACCGCGACGTGCGCGAGGTGCTGCGCGAGACGCTGTTCGCCCCGACCGTCACCGGCAGCCCGCTGGAAAGCGCCTGCCGGGTGATCCGCCGCTACGAGCCGCAGGGTCGCGGCTACTACAGCGGGGTGGCGGCGCTGATCGGCGGCGATGGCCAGGGCGGGCGCACGCTGGACTCGGCGATCCTGATCCGCACCGCCGAGATCGAGGGCGACGGCCGCCTGCGCATCGGCGTCGGCTCAACCATCGTGCGTCACTCCGATCCCCTGGGCGAGGCGGCGGAAAGCCGGGCCAAGGCTTCCGGGCTGATCGCCGCGCTGAAGAGCCAGGCGCCGCAGCGCCTGGGCTCGCACCCGCACGTGGTGGCGGCGCTGGCCAGCCGCAACGCGCCGATCGCCGACTTCTGGCTGCGCGGCGCCAGCGAGCGCCAGCAGTTGCAGGCCGACCTGTCCGGACGCGAGGTGCTGATCGTCGATGCCGAGGACACCTTCACCTCGATGATCGCCAAGCAGCTCAAGTCGCTGGGCCTGACGGTGACCGTGCGCGGCTTCCAGGAGCCGTACTCGTTCGACGGCTACGACCTGGTGATCATGGGCCCCGGCCCGGGCAACCCCACCGAGATCGGCCAGCCGAAGATCGGCCACCTGCACCTGGCCATCCGTTCGCTGCTCAGCGAGCGCCGGCCGTTCCTCGCCGTGTGCCTGAGCCACCAGGTGCTGAGCCTGTGCCTGGGCCTGGACCTGCAACGCCGGCAGGAGCCCAACCAGGGCGTGCAGAAACAGATCGACCTGTTCGGCGCCGCCGAGCGCGTCGGCTTCTACAACACCTTCGCCGCGCGCGCCTTGCAGGACCGCATCGAGATTCCCGAGGTCGGCCCGATCGAGATCAGCCGCGACCGCGAGACCGGCGAGGTCCATGCCCTGCGCGGGCCGCGCTTCGCCTCCATGCAATTCCACCCCGAATCGGTGCTGACCCGCGAGGGTCCGCGCATCATCGCCGACCTGCTGCGTCACGCGCTGGTCGAGCGGCGGCCCTGAGCCAGGAGAGCCCATGCACAGATATGTCGTGATAGACGCCTTCGCCAGCGAACCGCTGCAAGGCAACCCGGTGGCGGTGTTCTTCGACTGCGACGACCTCAGCGGCGAGCGCATGCAGCGCATGGCGCGGGAGATGAACCTGTCGGAGAGCACCTTCGTGCTCCGCCCGCAACAGGACGGCGACGCGCGCATCCGCATCTTCACCCCGGTCAACGAACTGCCGTTCGCCGGCCACCCGCTGCTGGGCACCGCCATCGCCCTGGGCGCCGAGACCGACAAGGACAGGCTGTTCCTGGAGACCAGGATGGGCACCGTGCCCTTCGCCCTGGAGCGCCAGGACGGCAAGGTGGTGGCCTGCAGCATGCAGCAGCCGATCCCCACCTGGGAGCACTTCAGCCGCCCGGCCGAGCTGCTCGCCGCCCTCGGCCTGAAGGGCTCGACCTTTCCCATCGAGGTCTACCGCAACGGCCCGCGCCACGTGTTCGTCGGCCTGGAGAGCGTCGCCGCGCTGTCCGCGCTGCACCCCGACCACCGCGCGCTGTGCGACTTCCCGGACCTGGCGGTGAACTGCTTCGCCGGCGCCGGGCGGCACTGGCGCAGCCGCATGTTCTCGCCGGCCTACGGCGTGGTCGAGGACGCCGCCACCGGTTCCGCCGCCGGGCCGCTGGCGATCCACCTGGCGCGCCACCGGCAGATCCCCTACGGGCAGCAGATCGAGATCCTCCAGGGCGTCGAGATCGGCCGGCCGTCGCGCATGTACGCCCGCGCCGAGGGCGCCGGCGAGCGGGTCTCGGCGGTGGAAGTGTCGGGCAACGGCGCGGCCTTCGCCGAAGGCCGGGCCTACCTGTGAACGGGCAGAACGGAGGAACGCCGTGATGGGCGTCAACGCGAACATTTCCGAGTCCCTCACCGGGACCATCGAAGCCCCTTTCCCGGAGTTCGAGGCGCCGCCGGCGAACCCCATGGAGGTGCTGCGCAACTGGCTGGAACGCGCCCGCCGCTATGGCGTGCGCGAGCCGCGGGCACTGGCCCTGGCCACGGTCGACGGGCAGGGCCGGCCGTCGACGCGGATCGTGGTGATCGCCGAGCTGGGCGAGCGCGGGGTGGTGTTCGCCACCCACGCCGATAGCCAGAAGGGCCGCGAACTGGCGCAGAACCCCTGGGCCTCGGGGGTGCTGTACTGGCGCGAGAGCAGCCAGCAGATCATTCTCAACGGCCGCGCCGAACGCCTGCCCGACGAGCGCGCCGACGCCCAGTGGCTGAGCCGCCCGTACCAGACCCACCCGATGTCGATCGCCTCGCGGCAGAGCGAAACCCTCGCCGACATCCACGCCCTGCGCGCCGAAGCCCGGCGCCTGGCGGAAACCGACGGCCCGCTGCCGCGCCCGCCGGGCTACTGCCTGTTCGAACTGTGCCTGGAGTCGGTGGAGTTCTGGGGCAACGGCACCGAGCGGCTGCACGAGCGCCTGCGCTACGACCGCGACGAAGGAGGCTGGAAGCACCGCTACCTGCAACCGTGACGACACCGCTGCGCCGGCGTTTCACGGCGGATATGCGTCCCGCGGCCCCGGAGCCGGGCCGTAGGGCGAATAACGCCACCGGCGTTATCCGCCGCTGCGCCGACGTTTCATCGCGGTAAACGGTCATCCATCCCAGCCGAACCCCCATCGATTCGAACACTCGAGAAAAGGAAGCACCCATGAGCGAACCCATCGATATCCTCATCGCCGGCGCCGGCATCGGCGGCCTCAGTTGCGCCCTGGCCCTGCACCAGGCCGGCATCGGCAAGGTCACGCTGCTGGAAAGCAGCAGCGAGATACGCCCCCTTGGCGTCGGCATCAATATCCAGCCGGCGGCGGTCGAGGCCCTTGCCGAACTGGGCCTCGGCCCGGCGCTGGCGGCCACCGCCATCCCCACCCACGAGCTGCGCTACATCGACCAGAGCGGCGCCACGGTATGGTCCGAGCCGCGCGGGGTGGAAGCCGGCAACGCCTATCCGCAGTACTCGATCCATCGCGGCGAGCTGCAGATGATCCTGCTCGCCGCGGTGCGCGAGCGCCTCGGCCAACAGGCGGTACGCACCGGTCTCGGCGTGGAGCGTATCGAGGAGCGCGACGGCCGCGTGCTGATCGGCGCCCGCGACGGACACGGCAAGCCCCAGGCGCTCGGTGCCGATGTGCTGGTCGGCGCCGACGGCATCCATTCGGCGGTCCGCGCGCACCTGCATCCCGACCAGGGGCCGCTGTCCCACGGTGGGATCACCATGTGGCGCGGCGTCACCGAGTTCGACCGCTTCCTCGACGGCAAGACCATGATCGTCGCCAACGACGAGCACTGGTCGCGCCTGGTCGCCTATCCGATCTCGGCGCGTCACGCGGCCGAAGGCAAGTCGCTGGTGAACTGGGTGTGCATGGTGCCGAGCGCCGCCGTCGGCCAGCTCGACAACGAGGCCGACTGGAACCGCGACGGGCGCCTGGAGGACGTGCTGCCGTTCTTCGCCGACTGGGACCTGGGCTGGTTCGACATCCGCGACCTGCTGACCCGCAACCAGTTGATCCTGCAGTACCCGATGGTCGACCGCGATCCGCTGCCGCACTGGGGCCGGGGACGCATCACCCTGCTCGGCGACGCCGCCCACCTGATGTATCCGATGGGCGCCAACGGCGCTTCGCAGGCGATCCTCGACGGCATCGAGCTGGCCGCCGCGCTGGCGCGCAACGCCGACGTGGCCGCAGCCCTGCGCGAATACGAAGAAGCGCGGCGGCCGACCGCCAACAAGATCATCCTGGCCAACCGAGAACGGGAAAAAGAGGAATGGGCCGCCGCTTCGCGACCGAAGACCGAGAAGAGCGCGGCGCTGGAAGCGATCACCGGCAGCTACCGCAACCAGGTGGAACGGCCACGCTAGCAACACCGGGCAGGCCACCGCGCCTGCCCTCTCCCGCCTCTCCCGTCCGCGGGAGAGGCGGCATCCGTGCGGGTGCCGGGCGCTGCGCGCCTATCGGCAGCGCCTCAGGCCTCTTCCGCCCGCCCCTTCCACTCCCCGCGCCCCTCGCCGGCCTGCAGGCGCAGGGCGAGCAACAGGGCCAGCACCGCCAGGGCGCTGCCGGTGAGGAAACCGCCGGCATAGCCGATCTGCGCGGTGAGGCTGACCAGGAACGAAGACGCCAGCATCTCGCCGAGGTCTCGGGTGCTCTGCACCGCGGTGACATCGGTGCCGGCCTGGCCGCCCTGGCCGGCGAAGCGCATCGCCGCGGTGAGGATCGCCACCGAGGTGATGCCGGTAGCCAGCGAGCCGATCAGCACGCAGGTCCACGCCAATCCTTCGCTCAGTGCCAACCAGCGACCGGCCTGCAGATACCAGAGCAGCGCCGAACAACCGGCGAGCACCACGCCAAGGGCGAAACCGCGCCACAGGCCGATCCGCCTGACCAGCCAGGCGCCGCCGCCGCAGCCGAGGAATACCGTGACCAGGCCACCGCTCATGCCCAGCCGGCCGATGTCCTGCAAGGCCCAGCCGGCATCGCTGAGGTACAGCTTGGACAGGCCGAAGCCGGATACCGCGGTCATCGCCGACAGCAGTGCCAGTGCCAGCAGCGAAGGCGCCAGCGGCCGACGCAGGAAGCGCAGCAGGCTGGCCTTGGCGGCCGGTGCCGGGGGGAGTTCGTGGGGGTCGCCGCGCCCCAGGGCGAGCACGCAGCACAGGCTTGCCAGCGGCACGCAGGCCATGACCAGAAACGCCGCGCGCTGGCCGAAATGCCCGGCGAGGATCAGGCTGCCGGCACCGCCGCCGAAGAAGCCGATCATCACCCCGGCGATCTGTACCGCGTTGACCTTGGCCAGCAGCTCGCCGCTGAAGTGCTCCGCCGCCATGCCGTCGGTGGCGATGTCCTGGGTCGCGCTGGCCAGCGAAGCCAGCGCCAGCAGGCCAACCGCCCAACCGGCACTGGCCACGCCGAGGCCGAGCGTCGCCAGGCCGAGCAGGCAGGCGAGGACGATGCATTGCATCGGCAGGATCCAGCTACGCCGCCGGCCGAGACGGCGCGACCAATGGTTGTCGACCCAGGGCGCCCAGAGGAACTTGACCACCCAGGGCAGCCCCACCAGGGGCAGGAAGGCCAGCGCCTGCAATGGCGCGCCATTCTGGCGCAGGAGGGTGGGCAGGGCGTCCATGGCCAGGCCGATGGGAATGCCCTGGGACAGGTAGAGCAACGCCAGGGTGATGACCAGGCGGCGGTGGCGATACAGCTCAAGCATGGTGGTCTCCGGTGACACGGGGGTGGGCGGGTGGCGCGGCGGCGCGCGCCTGCATCCAGGCGTGCCGGATGAGCAGCGCGCCGCAGAGGATCAGGGTGAGGTCGGGGCCCAGGGCCGGCAGCCGGCCGCGCATGAGCCAGGGCGCCAGGTGCGCGACGGCGGCCGCCAGGCAGGCCAGCCCGGCGACGCCGAGCAACCCGCGCGCCAGCGGCCAGTCGCCCGGCAGCAGCAACGTCGCCAGGCCAGCGGCGGCCCACAGGACAAGGAACAGCCGCCCCGGCCAGGGTCCGGCGAGTAGCTCCGAGGGCACGAGTTGCAGCCCCAGCAGGAGCAACGCGGCCGCCGCCACCAGGCCGGCACAGAAACCCTGGCTCAGGCGCTGCAAGAGCCGTACGCGGGCGTCCGGCGCCGAGGCGCGTCGTTGCAGCCACAGGTACAGGCCGCTGGCGCAGAGCAGGCAGGCGCCGAGGCCCATCGCCAGGTGCAGGCCGCGCAACGCGGCGGACCAGCCCGGCCCGAGCCACTGGTACTGGGCGAAATGCAACGGCTGCACGGCGATGAAGGCGCGCAGCCAGAACCCGCGCTGCGCCGAGCTGCGCTCGCCGAGCAGGGCGCCGTCGGCCAGCCGATAGCGGTGCCGCTCGAAGTTCGCGGTACTCGGCAGGCCACGCTGGATACCGGCGATCTCCACGCTGCCGGCGACATCCCCGGCATGACTGAGGCTCAAGCGCTGGGCGACGAAGCCGGGCGCCCGCACGGCATCGCCGGCAAGCAGGCGGTCGAGATCGATGCGGGACGCCAATGGCCGCCCCTCGGCGGCGGGCGGCGGCGGTCCCATCAACTCGACGAACACCCGGTTCGGTTCCTGCGGGTAGGCCACCGGCGCCAGCAGCAGGGTCCCGAGCGCGCCCAGCCCGCTGAGCGCGCCGGTGAAACCGAACAACAGCAGCCAGGGCAGTCCCCAGATGCCGATCAGGCCGTGCAGGTCGAACAGCGCCAGGCGCAGCCCGCGGTCCCGCCGCCAACGCCGCAGGTCGCGCCAGCGGCGGCTGTGCAGCAGCACGCCGGCCAGGCACAGCAGCAACAGCGATACGCCGAACAGGCTGACCAGCACCCGCCCGGGGAAGCCGACGAACAGGCTCTTGTGCAGGTTCAGCAGGAGGTCCAGCGCCGGCGTCGGTGGCAGCACCCGGCCGCTGGCCGGGTCGAGGTCCAGCCGGCAGTCCAGGCGCGCATCGCAGACGCTGAAGGCGGCATGGCCGGGAGCAGGCAGCAGCAGGGTCGCATCGCGGATGTCGACGCCTTCCTCGCCCGCCCGTTCGAGCAGGCGCTCCAGCGCAAGGGCTTCTCCTCCCGCCTGCGCCGGGGCCCGCAGCCACTCGCGCAGGTCGTCGTGGCCAAGACTCCAGGCGCCACTGAACAGCACCACGAACAGCAGCACGCCGAACAGCGCGCCGGCGCCACCGTGCAGCGAGAGCAGGAGAGGACGCGCCGCCACTTCAACCGCGCCCCGCCAGCAGCCACAACGCCAGGCCCAGTGCCAGCAGGCTACCGCCCAGGCGCCAGGCGAAGTTGCCCGGATCACGCGCCACCAACCCGCCGACAAGCAGCAACAAGCCCACCCCGAGCGCGCCGAAGAGCCCGGCGTAGAGACGCTCGAGCGGGTCGTCCAGGGGCAGCCCGCGAGTCAACAGATAGCCGCTGGCGGTCGCCGCCGCCAGGCTGCCGGCGAGCGCCAGCGGAACCCGCCAGGCCCAGCCGAAGCCCGACTGGCGCGGCATCAGAACGCGCCCCGCAGGCTGACGTTGAAGCTGCGCGGTTCGCCGTAGCGGTTGTTCCAGTTGGGGTTGGACAGGCTCTGGTAGTAGGTCCGGTCGAACAGGTTGTTGACGTTGACCGCCGCCGTCCAGTGCTCGTCGATCTTGTAGCCCAGGCGCATGTTGACCAGTGCGTAGCCGCCCTGGCGCATGCTCACGCCGCGGTAGTCGACGCTGTAGTCGCTCTGCGCCTGGAGTCCGCCGCCGACGCTCCAGCGCCGGTCCTGCCAGGGCAGGTCGTAGTTGCTCCACAGGCGCAGCAGGTGCCTCGGGGTGAAGGTGGAGTAGCGCGTCCCCGAGTCGTTCTGGCTGTCCTTGAGGTACTCGGTGCTGGTGTAGGTGTAGCCGGCCGAGAGACTCCAGTAGGGCGTCAGGTAGCCGGTGCCTTCCAGCTCGAAGCCCTGGCTGCGCACCTTGCCGCCGCTGATGTAGAACGGATTGTTGGGCGGCCCCGGATGGTCCGGGTCTTCCTGCGGATTGTTCTCCAGGTCGATGCGGAACGCCGCCAGCGACAGGTTCAGGCGGCCGTCGGCCAGTTCGCCCTTGATCCCGGTTTCGTAGGTCTTGCCTTCCACCGGGCTCAGCGGCTCGCTGTTCCAGGTCTGGCGATCCGCCTGCGGCTGGTAGACCTCGGCGTAGCTGACATACCACGACCAGTCCCTGGCGAAGTCCCAGATCAGCCCGCCGTAGGGCGTGAACTGGCGACCGGGCTTGAAGCGGGTGGCCGGGGTGTCCTGGTCCCACCAGCTTTCGCGGCCGCCGACCACCAGGGTCAGCGGCTCGGCGAGCTTGATCCGGCCCAGGGCATAGAGGCCTTTCTGGGTGGTGGTGGTGGTGCCCGGCGAAGTGTACTGGCCGATCTGCGGGCGCGGCACGCCGTGCGGGTCCCAGCGGTAGACATTGACCGGGGTGTTCGGCAGGTTGAGGAAGCGTGCGGTGTCCTGGCGGGTCTCGCCCTGGGCGTAGGTGACCCCACCGAGCAGTTCGTGGGTCAGGCCGAACAGTCGCACCGGCCCATTGAGGTTGGCGTCGAGGCTGCGCTGGATGCTCTTGAACTTGTAGGCGGCGCCCATCAGCTGGCCACCGTCGCCGGTCTGCGGGTCGATGGCGCCGAAGGAGCCGGCGTAACGCAGGCGCGAATCGGCTTCCTGGTATTCGGCGCTGACCTTGCCTTTCCAGCCGCCGCCCAGTTGCTGTTCGAGGGAGCCGAAGGCGCGGTAGGTGTCCCACTTGAAGCGGTCCCAGTCGACATCGAGGTAGGTGTCGCGGGACAGTCCGAGATTGGACCCATCCTTGGCCATCGGTACCCCGGCCATGTTGGTGATCGAGTCGATGTGCTGGTATTGCGCACCGACGGTGAGCAGGGTGTCGGGGCTCAGGTCGAACTCGGTCACCCCGTAGAGCAGGCGGGTGCCCTGGTCGGCCACGTCGTAGAAGTAGTCGCGGTCCTCGTAGGCGGCCACCGCTCGGCCGCGCACGTTGCCGCTGGCGCTCAGCGGGCCGCCGACGTCGACCTCGGCGCGGTAGCGGTCCCAGCGCCCGGCGCTGAGGGTGGTGCTGGCGGCGAACTCGCGCTGCGGCCGCTTGCGCACCAGGTTGACGGTGGCCGCCGGGTTGCCGGTGCCATGCAGCAGTCCGTTGGAGCCGCGGAGGATCTCGACCCGCTCGTAGATCGCCATGTCCTGCGGCGAACTGGCGGTATTGCCGAGCAGTGCCGGCACCCCGTCCAGCTCGAAGGAGTCGACCTTGAAGCCGCGCACGTAGTAGGCGGTGGTCAGCAGCTGGAACGGCTGCACGGTGACCCCGGTGGCCTGCTGCATGGCTTCGTCGAGGCTGAACAGGTTCTGCTGTTCGAGGCGCTCATGGTCGATGACACTGGCGGACTGCGGCAGCTCGCGCGGCTTGAGCGGCACCTTGCCCAGGGTAGTCACCCCCGGCGGCTGGGTGGCAGACGTGCTTTCTCCGCTGATCACCATGTCCGGCAGTTCCGTCTCGCCGTCCTTGCGCGCGTCGGCCACGGCCGCGGCCAGCGGACTCAGCGCCAGCAGCAGGCCCAGGCACAACGGGGTGTGCCGATTGCGGGCGATGCCCTGGCGTCCCTTGATCACCTTCGTCTCCGTTTTCATCGTTCGAACAGCCTCGGGGGATATACGATTTGATAATGCTTATCATTATGAAGAAATCATCTCCGGGGCTTTTTCGATTGCCGGTCTTTCTCTATCGATCCACGGCCGTCGCGGAACTTTCCTCGCCCGCCAGCCCGACGAAACCGGCATACCAGTCGTCCCGGACGAGCAGATCGGCGTGACGTCCGCTGAGGCGCAGGCGCCCCTCCTCCAGCAGCAGTACCTGGTCGGCCTGACGCGCCAGCGCCGGGCGGTGGGTCACTACCAGCAGGGTGCGCCGGCCGCGCAACCCGAGCAGGCTGCGCAGCACCTGCGCCTCGCTGGCGGCGTCGAGGCTGGCGGTGGGCTCGTCGAGCAGCAGCAACGGCGCCGTCGAGAGCAGCCCGCGAGCCAGGCACAGGCGTTGCCGCTGGCCGCCGGACAGCAGCGCGCCGCCGGGACCGACGTCGCTGTCCCAGCCCTGCGGCCAGGCCTCGATCTCTTCCAGCAGGCCAACCGCCCGTGCCGCCTCGCGCAGCGCTTCGAGATCGGCGTCCGCTCGCGCCATGCGCAGGTTCCAGGCAACGCTGCCGCGGAACAGGCCGTTGTCCTGGAACACCAGGTTGCGACTGGCGGCGAGGGTCGTTTCGCTCAACCGGCGGATATCCACGCCACCCAGCAGGACACACCCGGCGTCGGCGTCGTAGAGCCGCCCGAGCAGCGCCAGCAGGCTGCTCTTGCCGGCCCCGGAGGGTCCGACGAGGACGTTCAGCGAACCCGGCTCCAGCCTCAGGGAAATGTCCTCGAGCAAGGCGCGGCCATCTTCCAGACGCAATTCCACGGCCTCGGCCGCCAGCCTGGCGTCGTGCGGCCGCTCGCCCGGCTCGGGGCTGCGCAGCGGAGCCAGGGCGAAAACCCGCAGCAGGGTATCCAGCGCCTGCCAGGCGCCGCGCAACGCCTGGTCGAGATGGGTGAGCTGGGCCAGCGGCTCGATGAAGCGCACCAGCAGCACCAGCACGGCCACCAGTCGCGCGCCGTCCAGCCATTGCCGCTCCACCGCCCAGGCGCCGCCGAGCAGGGCGAAGGCGAACGCCGCCTGCACCGCCAGGGCGAAGCCGAGGCCGCTGGGCAGGCTGCGCCGCAACAGATCCAGGGTGCTGCGGTGGAGACTGCGCAAGGCCTCTTCCAGCCCCTGGCGGGCGACGCTTTCGCGCTGCGCCGCGCGCAGCAGCGGCTGGCGTTCGGCGAACGCCTGCAACTGCCGTGCAGCGTCGCGCTCGGCGGCCAGCCGGGCATCCTCCGCCGCCAGATTGCGCCGCCCGCTCCAGCGCAACAGCGCAGCGAGGACGGCACCGGCAACGAGCAGGCCGAGGGCGATGGACGGGTCGATCAGGAACAGCCCGAGGATCACCCCGAGCGGCGTCACCAATGCGGCGATCAGCGGCCCCAGCAGGTGCGCCGGAATGCCCATCGCCTGCATCACCGGACCGCGCAGCAGGCCTTCGGCCGGCGCGACCCGGCGCAGCGCCGGCGGCGCCAGGCGCGGCAAGCGCGCCACCAGGCTGCGCACCAGTCCAGCCGCCAGCGAGCCGCCGGCGGCGAAACCGCGACGCAGGGCCAGGTACTGCAACAGCGCCTGCGCCAGGCTCAAGCCGAGCAACGCGGCGACCCAGCGCCAGGGCAACGCGCCTTCGGCGAACCAGGCCTCGACCAGCGGCACCAGCAATACGCCGCAAGCGGCGTCCAGCAGCGCCGCCAGGACCGTCCAGGCGCTCGCCCGGCGCAACGCGGCACGGCAGTCTTCGGGCAGCGCACGCATTCGTTCGAACAGGGTCATGCCGCCACCTCCGCGCCGTTCTGTTCACGCCACAAGCGCGCATAGGCGCCGTCCGCCGCCAACAGCGCCGCGTGCTCGCCGCGTTCGACCAGACGGCCAGCGACCAGCACCAGGATCAGGTCGGCATCGCTGACTTCGGCCAGACGATGGGCGACGATCACCCGGGTCCGGCCGCCGCCACGCTCGCGCAGGTCGCGCAGGACCTGCCGGGCGGTCTGCGGATCCAGCGCCGAGGTCGGCTCGTCGAGCAGCAACAGGCGCGCCGGCGATAACAGCGCACGGGCCAGGGCCAGTCGTTGCAGTTCGCCGCCGGACAGTTGCAGGTCGCGTCCCGGCACGCTGTCGTAGCCACGTGGCAGGGCCATGATGCGCTCGTCGAGGCAGGCGTCACGGGCCGCCTGGCGAATCTCCTGGAGATCGGCATCGGGGCGGAACAGGGCGATGTTGTCGGCCAGGGATATCTCCAGCGCCGCCGCCTGCTGGCCGACCAGCGCGATATGCCGGTGGCGCACGGCATCGGGCATGTCCTTCAGTGCCAGGCCGCCAACCTCCAGTTCGCCGCGCTGCGCGTCCATGTAGCGCGCCAGCAGGTGCAGCAGGGTGCTCTTGCCGGAGCCCGAGGGGCCGACCAGGGCCACCAGGCTGCCATCCTCCAGCTCCAGATCGATATCGGCCAGGACCTCCACGCCTTCATAGGCATGGCCCAGGCCGTGCAGCGCCACCGCGCCATCGACCGGCTCGCGGGTCGAGCGGCCCTCGGCCAACGGCGCCTGGTCGAATACCTGCTGCAGGCGCTCGGCGGCGGCGCGCGCGCCCAGCAGCGCGTCGCCGCCGTGGCCGAGCGCCTGCACCGGGGCGGCCAGGGCCCGCAGCAGGAGCAGGAAGGCACAGGCCTGGCCGAGCGCCAGCGGCACGCCGAGGGCATCCAGGACCAGCGCGCCGAGCAGGACCCAGGCCAGCAGCCAGGGCGTCGACAACTGCACGTAGACCAGCGCGGCGAGGTGGCCGACCCGCTTCACCCAGGCGCCGAACGCTTCGCCGAAGGCCGCCGCCGACGCCTCGGCGCCCTGTTGTATGCCGGCGCCGGGGTACTGTCGGGCCAGCAGCAGGTTGTGGGCGAATTCGCCATAGTCCGCCGAGAGCCTTTCCAGCGCGGCGTTGCGCCGCAGCACCAGGTCGCGGTAGCGCGCCGAGCGCAGCAGCAGGAAGCCGGCGGCGGCCAACACCAGCGGCAGCAGGCAGAACAGCAGCAGCCAGGGGTGCAGCCAGGCCAGCCAGAGCAACGCGACGAGCGGCACCACCAACAGGTTGCTGAGATCGTAGGGAGCGTGCGCGATCAGTTGGTGCAGGGCCCGCACGTCCTGCTCCACGAGGCGCGCCACGCCGTCCGGGCCCTGGCGACCGAACCAGTCCAGCGGCAGCCGTTGCAGGTGCGCCAGCAGGCGCAGGCGCAGGTCGTTGCAGAGGTCCGCGTCGACCCGGTGGGCCAGGTGCGCGGCCAGCGCCTGGCAGCCCAGCCAGGCCAGCACCGCCAGCAGCACCAGGGCCAGCAGGGCCGGCTGCGCCTGGCCGCGCGCCAGCGGCTCGGCGAGCCAGGCGAGAAGCATCCAGGGCAACAGCGAGCAGAGCCCGGCCAGGGCCTGCAACCCCATGGCCGCCGCCAGCCGCCAGCGATAGGTGCGCAGCAGGCGCCACAGCACCGGGGTCACGAGGCTTGCTCCAGCACCTGTTCCAGGCTCGCCGGCGCCAGCGACGCCGGCGGCGCCTCGGGGAAGCCAAGGCGCTCGCCGATCCGCTGCCACAGGGCGGCGACCTCCAGGCTGCGCTGGTTGCGCCGGCGCACCTCGTCGCCGTCGGCGAGCAGCGCCAGCGCCTCGGCCGCCGCCGCCGGCCACAGGCGCTGGTGCACCTGGGCCCAGCTGCACGGTTCGGCATACCAGAGCTGGGCGCTGGGCAGCGGTTCGCCGGCTATCTCGTCGAACAGCGCGAACAGGCCGTCGTCATCCTCTGCCGGTACCGCCACCGCAGGCGTCCACAACAACGGGCCATGGGGGCTGAGCAGGCTCAGCGTGCCGCGATCGGTGGTCAGGCTGACGCGCTGCAACAAGGTCATGCGCCCGTCGTCGGCGGCCGCCATTTCGTTGAGCACGTGCAGGCTCAACGGCACTTCCGCCAACACCAGGGACAGCCCGCGCATCGCCGACAGGTCGTTCGAGGGCGACTCCAGCGACCAGGGGCCGACGCCCTCCAGCAACGCGGCGAGGATGTCCAGGGTGGCGAAACCGACCTGCACCCCGCAGGCCGCGTCCAGGTGGCGGATGCCGCGCCGGCGATGCAACTGGCGGCCCAGCTCGATGAAACGCGCCACCGCCGGCAACTGCGGATAGAAGGTGTTGAGCAGGCAGCGCCGGCCCAGGCGCTCGGCGCTGCGCAGCAGGTCCTGCCATTCGCGCGGCAGCAACGGATGCTCGATCAGCACGTCGATGCCACGCGCCATCAGCGCCTCGGCCAGCGCCGGGCCCTGCTCGCCGCGTGCCGCGCCGCCGACCGCGACGCAGGCCAGGCGGACATCGTCCGGCAACGCCTCGACCTCGCACCAGGTCTCCACCCCGAGGCGCTCGGCCAACGCCCGCGAACGCCGGCTGCCCTGGCCAAGGATGCCGCGCAGGACGAAGCGCGGATCGGCGGCGACGCCGGCGGCATAGAACTGGCCGAACCGGGAACCGGCGACCACCACGGAACGGACGTCGCTCATCGGCTCGCCTCCTCTGGCATGGGTTTCGACAAGAATTGCGCCAGGGCTTCGCCCAGGCAGTCGAAGTGCCCGCCGGGCACCTCGTGGATGCCGCACGCGCCGAGCGCGGCGGCCCGCCATTGGGTCTCCAGGGCCTCGGCGTAGCGCGGCACCAATGGGTTGCCGGCGTCCGGCACGAACAGCCGCAGCGCGCCGACGTAGGGCTCCGGCGCCGCGGCCTGGCTGGCACGCACCGAGTGACAGAACAGTCGGTAGAGGGTGTCGCGTTCGACGCTGACGGCGTCGGCGCTACCGCTGGCCGCCTGTAGCACGCGGCCGCGCAGGGCGACGAGATCGGCCAGGCCCGGCAGCCCCGCCAGCGCCTCGGCGCCCAGGCGCTCCGGTGTCTGCGCGAGCGCCGCCTGCACCGCCTGGCCGAGACGCTCCGGCGCGGGGAAGCCGAGCGCCGCGGTATCCAGGCCGAGGGTCGCGGCGAAGCTGAACAACAGCAGGCGCTCGTCGTCCACCCGGTAGGGAATCCGGTAGCTGGAGACGATATCCAGTTGGCGCACGCGCACCCCGCACTGGACCAGGGACTTGGCGGTCTCCAGGGCGACCAGCCCGCCGGAGCAGTAGCCGAGCAGGTCGACCTCGCGTAGCCCGGCGCGATGGAGCGCCTCGGCGTAGCGGCGGCCGAGGCAGGCGTTGAGATGCTCGGCGGGGATCGCCAGGTAGGCGTCGCTGTCATGCACGGCCAGCCCCAGCAACGGCCGCCCCTCACCCAGGGCGCGAAGCAGCGGGCGGTACGGCAGTAGCGTGCCGAGGCCTTCGTGGACCAGCACCCGCGGCACGCCCTCGCCGGGCACCAGGCGCACCAGCGGGTCGAGCGCCACCGCGCCCTCGGCGAGCGGTGCGCGCGACATGCCGGCCGGCGCCGGGGCGACGCCGCGCGCCGCGGCCAGGGCTGGCCCACGGCCCTCGTCCGGCGCGCTGCGCAGGCGTTCGGCCAGGCCGCGCGGCGTCGGCTGGCTGAGCGCCCAGCGTAGCAGGCGATCGAACGGATGCCGGCGGGCGCTTTCCAGTCGTTCGCGCAAACGGGCGATCAACTGGGCGATCAACAGCGAGTCGCCGCCAGCCCCGAAGAAGTCTTGCTCGACGCCCAGCGACGGGTTGTCCAGCACCTCCCTCCAGAGTGCCAGCAGCGCATTCTCCAGTTCGTCGGCCGGTGCCTGCGCGACGCCATGCCGAAGGTCCGCCTGGGGCTGGCGGGCAAAGCCGGTCAGGGCCTTGCGGTCGATCTTGCCGTTGCCGGTGACCGGCAGGCGTTCGAGCACGCGCAACTGCGCCGGGAGCATGTAGCGCGGCACCCGCGCTTCGACGAAGGCCAGCAGCTCGGCCGGCTCCAGGCGGGCGCGGTCGGTCTTGCAGCGAGCCAGCAGGACATCGTAGCCAAGCAGGTCGAGAGCGCTGCCCGGCGGCACCACCCCACAAGCCAGGTCGCCACCCTGTGCCGCCAGCCACTCCAGCCATTGCCCGGTGTGGACGAACAGTTGGCGGCGCTCGTCGCGGAGGTCGCGCGGGTTCTCCATCATCAGGCTCTGGCTGACGCTGATCTCGTTGTGCTCGCGCGTCAGTTCCTGGATCACCAGCCAGGCGTCGGCGCTCAGCAACTCGCGCAGGCCGGCCAGCAGCGCCGGGGTGTCCAGCGCGTTGTTCAAGGCCCCGGAGCTGAGCAGGATATCCACCGAGTGCGGCGCCACGCCCTGGTCGAGAAGATCGCCGTTCATGTCGAAGCGGCCGAAGCGTACCCACGGCTGGTCGGCGAAGCGCTCGCGGGCGGCGGCGAGGAAGTAACTGGAAACGTCGGTGAACAGGTAGTCCACCTCCACCCCTCGCTGCACCAGCGGTGCCAACCGGGCGATCACCGTGCGGCTGGCGGCGGCGGTGCCGGCGCCAAGCTCCAGCAGGCGCCAGCGCCGTTGCGGCTGGCGCTCGACGATGGCGGCGATGGCCTCGGCCATGGCCTCGTGCAGCGCCTGGGCATGCAGGCCCTGGCTGTACATGGCCTCGGCGATGCGCGCCGAGCCCTGCGGGAACATCAGCGCCGCCGGGCTGATCCGCCCGGCCAGTTGCTCGCCGAGGGATTGCGCGCTGTCACGCAGGTAGGCGACCAGCTCGGCCGGCCAGAGCGCCGCCGGCGCGCAGCCGGCGAACGCCGTCCAGGCGTCCTCCGGACTCTGCGCGGGACGCTCGGCGCAGCCCAGCCAGCCCTCGCCCTCGGCGCGCAGGTAGCCGCCCTCCTCCAGCTGGCGCAACCAGTGGCGCAGCAGGCGCTGGCGCGCCTCGGCGATACCCAGGCGCTGGCACAGGGTGGCGAAGTCCAGCGGCGTCGCACTGGCGAACAGACCGCTGCCGGCCAGCCAGGCGGCCAACGAGGCGAGGCAGGCACGGTCGAGTGCGGCCACCGCCGCGGCGATGCCCTCCTCGCTGCCCCAGTCGCGGCGCAAGGCCTGGGCCGCCCGCTGGCGCACCGCGTCGAGCGCCGTACGCGGATCCTCGCCAGCCTCCACCGGCGCATGCAGGGTGACGAAGCTGGCCAGGCTGCGCTCGTGGGTCTCGCCGAGCACCACGGTGGCCGCCAGGTTGACCTGCGGATGGGCGCACAGCGCGGCGTCCAGCTCGGCCAGTTCGATGCGGTGGCCGCGAATCTTCACCTGGTCGTCCTCGCGACCGAGGAACTCGATGCTGCCGTCGGCCAGGTAGCGGCCGAGGTCGCCGGTGCGATACAGGCGACGGCCATCGGGGTGACGGACGAAGCGTTCGGCGGTGCGCTGCGGATCGCCGGCGTAGCCGAGCGCCAGGCCCACCCCGCCGATATGGATCTCGCCGCGCACGCCCGGCGGGCAGCGCCGCCCGCGGGCATCCAGGACTTCCACGCTCTGCCCGCGCAGGGCACGGCCATAAGGGATGCTGGCCAGCTCGGTGTGCTGCGGGCGGATCGGCTGCTCGATCGACCAGATCGCCGCCTCGGTAGCGCCGCCCAGGCTGAACAGCGCGCTGTCCGGCCAGCGCCGCCACCAGCGGGTCGGCAGGCTGACCGGAATCCAGTCACCGGACCAGAGCACGCAGCGCGGTCCCGGCAGGTGACGTTGCGGCTCGCTCTCCAGGTAATCGATGAGCATCTGGCCTTGGGCCGGCACCGAGTTCCACAGGGTGATGGCGTGGCGTTCCAGCAGTTCCGCCCAGTGCGATGGATCGCTGCCGCGCGCCGGGTCCGGGAGGACCACCTGGGCCCCCGCCGCGGTGGCGCCGAAGAAGTCGTAGACCGAGAGGTCGAAGCTCAGCTCGGCGAGGCCGAGGACGCGGTCGTTGGCGTCGACGCCGTAGCGCTGGTTGATGTCGAGCAGCGTGTTGCTCACCGCCGCATGGCTGAGCATCACGCCCTTGGGCGTGCCGGTGGAGCCGGAGGTGTAGATCACGTAGGCGAGGTCGTCCGCCGCCACCTCCGCCGCGGGCGGTGGCGGCCAGGCGCTGTCGGCGGCCAGCCGGTCGATGGCCACGCAGGCGCAGCCGACGTCCGGGACATCGCTTTCCAGGCAGACCAGCGCGACCACTTCGGCGCTGGCGAGGATCGCCTGGCGCCGCAGCGGAGGCTGGCGGATGTCCACCGGCACATAGGCGGCGCCGGCCTGGAGGATGCCGATCACCGCGACCAATTGCGCGGCGCTTTTCGGCAGCATCACCGCGACCCGCCGGCCACGGCCCGCGCCGTGCGCTTCCAGGACGCGGCGCAGGGCGCTGGCGTGCTGGGCGACCTGGCGGTAGCTGTAGCTGCCGGCGGCATCGTGGATCGCCGTGGCGTCGGGGGTCAGCAGGGCACGCTCGGCGAAACCGGCGGCGATGCTCCGGGCACTACCGGGCAACGCCTGCGGCGGCGCCTCGACGGGTTCCGTGGCATCGCCGTCGGTCCAGGCGCGCGGGCTCTGCGCCAGGCGCCGGAGCAGCCCGACGAAGTCGTCGAACATGGCTTCCGCCTGGCCCTCGGGGAACAACCCGAGGCGTACGTCCCAGCCGATCTCCAGGCCGCCGAACTGGTCGGTGACCTGGCAGTCCAGCCAGACCTGCGGGGTCTGGCTGATCATGTAGCGTGGCGCGCGCGGCGCCTCGCCATCGCCGAGCAGGCGCTGCACACTGCCGATGCCACTGGTGAACACCACCGGCATCAGATCGGCGCCGCGACCACGCCGGCGCGCCAGTTCGCGCAGCAGGTCGACGCCGCTGAAGGTCGGGTGGTCGAGGTCGTCGAACATCTGCTCGCCGATGCGTCGGGCACGCTCGACGAAACTGTCGCCGTGGCGGCTGTCCACTGCCAGCAGGCTGAGCGCGGTGAAGTCACCGAGCACCTGCGCCAGCTGCGGATGCAGCGGCGGCCGGTTGAGTACCGTCAGGTTGAGACAGAACGCCGGTGCCTGGCTCCAGCGACCGATGGTCTCGGCGAAGGCCGCCAGGGCCACGCCGGCAGCGCTCAGGCCGTGTTCGCCGGCGCGCGCGCCGAGCGCCTGCCAGGCGGCCTCGTCGAGGCGCGCGTGGAAGTGCCGGAAGCGCGTGGACCGGGTGTCCGGCTGCACCCGCAGCGGCAGGTCGGGACGCCCCGGTAGCGCGTCGAGACGCGCCAGCCACCAGTCGCGGTCGCGCTGCCAGGCTGGCGACTGGCGTCGGCGCTGCTCGACGCCGACATAGTCGCGGAAGGTCGCCTCCAGCGGTTCCGCCGTCCATTGCGGATCGAGATAGCGGCGGCGCCATTCGCCAAGCAGCAATTGCAGGCTGGCGTAGTCGACCAGGGTGAAATCCACCGAGCAGTGCAGTACGCAGGCATCCCGGCCGATACTCAGCTCGGGGCGCAGGACCGGCCACTGGTCGAGCGCCGCGCAGGCGTGGTCGAGGCGTTCGCGAACCCGCTCCAGGTGCGCCTGGAAAGCGGCCTCGTCGAGCCCCGCGCAGGCATGCACGGTCAGCCGCTGCCAGGGCACCTCGGGCAGCACGCGCTGCCAGGCGTTGTCCTCGATCACCGCGCGCAGCATCGGGTGGCGCTCGACCATGGCGTTCCAGGCCGCCTCCAGGCGCGCCGGATCGGTGTCGGCCGGCCAGTCGTACTCGGCGTACAGCTGGCAGGCGTTACCGCCGTAGTCGAAGGCCGCCTGGCGGCCCAGCACGTAGGCGGCCTGCACCGGGGTCAGTGGGAAGCGCTGGTGGGCCAGGTCGGGTTCGGCGCGCCAGCCAGGGCCGCCTTCCAGGTGTTCCAGCAGGGCCTCGCGCTCGGCCCGCAGGCGCTCGGCGAGGCCGGCGTCGAGGGCGCCCTGGGGGGCGCGATAGCGCAGGCGGCCCGCCTCGATCCAGAGGTCGATGCGCCGGCTGCGGCAGGTTTCCAGCAGTTCGCCGAGGCTCATAGCACGCCCTCTTCCACGATTTCGACGGTCTGCGCCTGCAAGTGGCGGGCAAGACCGGCCAGGGTCGGCTGGCGATAGAAGTCGGCCATGCCCAGGCGTACGCCGAAACGCTCACGTATGCCGGCCAGCAGGCGGGTCGCCAGCAGGCTGTCGCCGCCGAGGCTGAAGAAGCTCGCCTCGCGACGACACACCGAGCGTTTGAGAACCGCTTCCCAGCACTCGGCCAGCGCTTGCTCATGGGCTTCCAGCGGCTCCTCCGCCGAGGGCTCGTGACGACACTCGCCGAGTGCGCGGGTCATGCTCTCGGCCAGGCGGCGACGATCGACCTTGCCATTGCCGTTCAACGGCAGGCTTGGCAGGCACCACAGGCGTTCGGGCCGCATCGCCTGGGGCAGGCGTTGCTCCAGGCCGGCCTGGAGCGCGGCGGCGTCGAGCCCGAGTCCCGGTGCCAGCGCCTCGACCAGGGCGATCCGCTCGCTGCGCCACAGGCAACGCGGCGCCAGTCCCGCAGCGGCGAGATCGGCCAACAGGCTCGGCAGCTCCGCCAGGCGCAGCGGCCGGTCGTCGAGCAAGGCCGCACCGAGCAGCGCCAGTGGCGACTCGCATAGCAGGTCCACCAGCAACAGGCGGCCCTGCGGGCGCAGCAGCGCCGCCGCCAGCGCCAGGCCTTCGCGGCAGGCCTCGTAGGCGTGCAGCGCGGCGAAGCTGATCACCCGGTCGTAGCGACCGAGGTGCTCGGCAGGTAGCAGGCCGTCGTCCAGCGCCTGCACCACGATCCGTTCCGGCAAGCGGGTGGCGGCGGCGTCGAGGAGGACGCGACTGCGTTCGAAGAGGGTCAGTTCCAGCCCCGGGCGCAACAGCGAGGCCATGCCCTGGTCGAGCCAGAGCCCGGCGCGGGTATCCAGCACCGCCACCCGCAGGCGTTCGCCGGCAGCCGGCGTAGGCAGCGCTTCGAGCAGGCGCGCCAGGGCCTCGCGGCCGTCCGGCAGGCGCGCGGCCACCGCCTGCGGCGCCAGCCAGGGATCGAGGAGCAGCGCGGCCGGCGCCTGTTCGCCGGCGAGCAGGCCGCGCAGAGCGTTGCCCATCGCGGTCAGCCCCGCGGCCTGCCAGCCGAGCCGGCGCAACGCCTCGTCGAGCGGCGGCAGCGCGCTGGCGGCGGAGTCCGCTAGCCAGTCCAGCCAGCGCCGGCGCAAACCGTCGTCTAGCTCCAGCGGCGCCTCCAGCAGCGCGCCGAGGATTTCCCGGGTGAGTACCGCCTCGGCCTCTGCCAGGCCGGCGAAGGGCTGTGCGACCGGTAGTTCCATGGAGCCTTCGGCCCGTGGCGCCAGGCGCGGTACCAGCACCGCGCCGAGGCTCGCCACGCCACCGCCGAGCACCGCCGCGCAGGCGCTCTCCACGCCAGCCTGGGCGCACAGCGCGGCCTCCACCTCGCCCAACTCGATGCGCTGGCCGCGCACTTTCACCTGCTGGTCGACCCGACCGAGGAATTCCAGGGTACCGTCGCCCCAGTAGCGACCGCGATCGCCGGTGCGATACCAGCGGCCCTGGGCATCGTGGACGAAACGCCGGGCGCTGAGTTCGGGATCGTTGCGATAGCCGCGGGCCAGGCTGGCGCCGCCGATCCACAGCTCGCCGACCACCAGGTCCGGCACGTCGCGCCCGTGGGTGTCGACCACCCGGTAGGCCTGTCCCGGCAATGGCCGGCCGTAGGGAATCGAACGCCAGTGCGGCGGCACCGTATCGACGCTCTGCAGGTTCGACCAGATGCCCGCTTCGGTAGCGCCACCCAGCACATGCAGGCGGCAGCCTTCGGCACAACGTGGGCGCAGGCGGCCGGGCAGGTCCAGGGCCACCCAGTCGCCGGACAGCAGCACCGCCCGCAGACTGCGATAGTCGGCCTGGCTCGCCGGCAGGCTGAGGGCCATCTCCAGCAAGGCCGGCGCCGAGTTCCACAGGCTCACCGCATGCCGCTGGATAGCCTCCGCCCAGGCAGCGGCATCGCGCGCCTGTTCCTGGGCCGGCAGGACCAGGCTGGCACCGGCGCCGAGGCCGCCGAACAGGTCGAAGACCGACAGATCGAAGTCCAGCGCGGAGACCGCCAGCAAGCGATCCGATGCGTTCACCCGCAGCAGGTCGAGCAGCGCGTCGATGGTATTGATCGCCGCCGCGTGGCTGACCTCGACGCCCTTGGGCACCCCGGTGGAGCCCGAGGTGTAGATCACATAGGCACTCGCCTGCGGCGCCAGCGGCACGGGGGCGGCCAGCGCCGGGCCGCGCAGCAGGCGCTGGACATCCAGGCGCGGCGGCAAGGCCTGCGGATCGTCCTCCTCGGTGATCGCCAGGCATACCCCGGCGGCCTCTTCGATCAGGCGCCGCCGTGCGGGCGGCTGGTCGATGTCCAGCGGCACGTAGCAGGCGCCTGCGGCGAGCACGCCGAATACCGCCGCGACCTGCTGCGGTCCGCGCGGCAGGCTGACCTCGACCGCGTCGCCGGGGCGCACCCCGGCTTCGCGCAGGCCGCCGGCGATGCGCAGCGCACGCTCGGCCAGTTCGCCGCGGGTGACACGTTGGTCGCGATAGAGCAGCGCGTCGGCATCCGGCGCCTCGGCGGCGCGAAGGAAGAAGTCGCGATGCAGGGTGCGCGCCGTGGCGCATGCCGGCTGGCCGTTGAGCAGGGCCCGGCGCGCCTGCTGCGCCCAGGGCAACGGCAGATCGGCGGGCTGCTCCCAGGCGCTGTCGCAGAGACGCTGGAGCAGCCCCACGTATGCTTCGAACATGGTTTCCGGCAGGCCTTCGGGGAACAGGCCGACGACGCTGTCCCAGGCCAGCAGGATACCGTCGCCCACCCGGTAGAGCTGGTGGTCGAGCCAGACCTGCGGGGTCTGCGAGAGCATGTCGTGGAGATCGCCGAAAGCGTCGCGGAAGGCCGCCGGGACGAAGCCCTCCTCGCCCAGGTTGCTGGCGAACACCACCGGCGCCGAGCGTGGCTGGCCCTGCCGGCGCGCCTCGCGGAGCACCTCCAGGGCGGGGAATGCGGCGTGGTCGATGGCTCCGTGGAGGTTGCGCTGGAAGCTCTTCACCGCCTCGGCGAAGGACACCCCGGCCTGCATCCGGCACTCCAGCAGCAACAGGGTGGTGAAGTCGGCGATCACCTCGCCGATACGCGGGTCGTCGGCATGCCGATCGAACAACGGCACGTTGAGGAGAAATTCCGCGCTTTCGCTCCAGCGCGCCAGGACCAGCGCGAAGGCGCAGCCGAACACGCTGGACAAGGTCACGCCATGCTGCGCGGCAAGACGCTCCAGGCGCCGGCTCTCGCCGGCGGAAAGCTGGAATGCCAGGCGCCGGGTGCGCGGCTGGCGGATGCTTTCCGGCGCGCAGGCCAACGGCAGGGCCGGCGCGTCCGGCAAGCGCGGCAGGCGTTCCAGCCAGTAGTCGCGGGCCCGCGCCGCGGCCTCGGCGCGTTGCGCCGCACGGCGCGCCAGGTAGTCGGCGAAATGCAGCGCCGGCGGCTCCGCCAGGCGCTCCGGCGCCAGGTAGGCAACGCCCAGTTCGGCCAGCAGCAGGCGCAGGCTTTCGACATCGGCGGCAAGCAGGTCGAGACTCAGCCAGAGGCGATCCTCGCCGCCCGGCATGCGCACCAGCCCGAGCAGGAACACCTGGCCACGCTCCACCGCCAGGCATTCATGGGCGCGCCAGTCGCGCAGCGCCTGCCAGTCGCGCTCGGCCTCGTCCACCTGCAAGGTGCGCCAGTCCTGCAGGTCGAAGCAGGACAGCGGCGGCGTCGGAAGGATCTGCTGGCGACCGTCGAGGAAGCGCGCCCGCAACATCGGGTGGCGTTGACGCACGCACTCCGCCGCCGCGGCCAGGCGCTGCGGGTCGACATCCCGCGCGCGGAATTCCAGGAAGGCATGGCAGCTGACGTTGCCCAGCACCTCGCCGGCGCCACGTCCCAGCCAGTAGGCCTGCTGCACGGAAGACAGCTCGAACGGCTGGTCGCGATCCTGCGCCGCCGGCAGCGCGACCGTTGCCGGGGCGGACAGCCGGTCCGCGCAGGCCAGCAGGTCGAGCCAGGCCCCCAGGCAGGGGCGCTGCGCCAACTGGGCGAAGTCCAGCGTCGAGCCACGCGCGCGCAGGCGTTCCTGCAGGTACATCAGGCGGATCGAGTCGAGGCCGCAGCCCAGCAGGTCGTCGTCGTCCGCCAGGGCGCGCACGTCGGCAAGCGGTTCACCGAGCAGGTCGGCGAGCTGCTCGGTCAGCCAGTCGCGCAGGGCGGTACGGGAATCGGGGGGCAGATCCATGGGGGCTCCCTAGGGCAAGCATCTGAGGTCGGTTGCCAGTTCCTGGCAACGATTATCAAATGCGACCTTATCTCACTTGCCTGGGAGGCCTGGCCGGCAATGCTTTAGACAGCCGGACTGTTTCGTTAGATGCAGCGTCATCCCGCAGCGGCGACACCCCTCCCGTGGCCGGGTCGGGGGTCGTCGCGGAGACTCAGCGAATCTCGCTGGGGGAGATGCCGTAGCGCTTGCGGAAAGCGATGGAGAAATGCGCCGGGCTGTAGCCCACCCGGTAGGCCACCGTGGAGACGTTCGCCTCTTCGTCGCAGAGCATCCGGTGCGCCTCGCGCAGGCGGTATTCCTGCAGGTAGCCGAATACGCTGGCGCCGAACACCTTGCGAAAGCCGGCAGTCAGCTTGCGCGGGTTCATGCCCACGCGGCTGGCCAGCGTGTCCAGCGACGGCGGCTCCTGCAAGGCGCCGACCAGCAGGTCGCGGGCGGCGTGGATGCGCTCGACCTCCGAGCAGGTGATGCGCGGCTCCTCGACGGGGCGCCCCTCGCCGGAAAGGAACTGGGCGCTGAGCGCGGCCAACTCCAGGGCCTTGCCGCCGAGGTAGAGATCGCGGGTCGGACCGAGCATCTGGCAGGTGGCGATCTGCGAGGCCAACGCCTGCATCGCCCGCGGCGCCGGGCAGCTCATGATCCGCGGATCGCCGCCGGGGCGGCGTATCAGTTGCTCGGGCAGCCAGCCGAGGCGGCTGTCCAGGGCTTCGACGCCGAGCTGGACGATGGTGTAGCGCAACGGCTTGTCAGTGCCGTAGATCTGCGCCGAGGTGAAGTCGCCGTCGTTGGCGATGGTGCACAGGCTCGGCCCCTCGATGAGGTGCTCGGGCTGGCCGGGGATCCGGCAGCGCAACTGGCCGCTCTGCACGAGGATCAGGCGCAGGCCGCGCTCCAGCGGTTCCTCGAACCAGTCCTCGCTGGCCGAACAGAAGGTTCCGGTCACCAGCTTCATGTTCGGATCGATGTGCGCGACGCCGGGCCGGTTGCCCGGTGCCGGCGCGGCGGCATCGGCCTGTGGCGGAGCAATGATGGTGATGGTCATCAGGTTTTCCTGTAGCCCGGGCGCTGCCGACGCGGCGACGCCTTCCTGGATACGTGGGGGCAGGGGGACTTTTTAGCGGAGATGGACAAAGCGCCCTGCACTCCGCCCCTGCAGCGAATGAAAAAGCCCCGCAATCGAAAGGCGCGGGCTTGCGCGGTCCCTGCCGCCCGCCAATGATAATAAATCTCATTTCCCAGCAATGGCAATCGACCGCATCCACGGAGATCGCATGACTTCCTCGCCCGCCACCCCATCGGCCGTCGACGACGCCCCCGACTGGCCCGCCGCCTTCGTCCGCCGCTATCTCGACGCCGGCCACTGGCAGGACCAGAACTTCGCCGAAGCCCTGGCCGCCAGCGCCGCGCGCCATCCGCGGCGGATCGCGCTCTGCGACGACGACCAGCGGCTCAGCTATGCCGACCTGCTCCAGCGCTGCCGCCGCCTGGCAGCCGGACTGCGCCAGGCCGGCCTCGCACATGGCGACACGGTAGTGCTGCACCTGCCCAACGGCATCGCCTTCGTCGAGACCTGCTTCGCCCTGTTCCAGCTCGGCGTACGCCCGGTGCTCGCCCTCCCCGCCCATCGCCAGCATGAGATCAGCGGTTTCTGCCGCTTCGCTGAGGCCAAGGCCTACATCGGCGCCGAACGGATCGACGGCTTCGACCCACGGCCGATGGCCCGTGAGCTGCTCGCCAGCGGCGCCTGCCGGATGGCGCTGATCCACGGCGAGGCCGAGGCGCCGCTGCAAGCGCTGGCACCGCTGTACCAGGCCGACGCGCTGGAAGAATGCGCCGCCCGCGCCGAGGATATCGCCTGCTTCCAGTTGTCCGGCGGCACCACCGGCACGCCGAAGCTGATTCCCCGGCGTCATCGCGAGTATCTCTACAACGTCCGCGCCAGCGCCGAGGTCTGCGGCTTCGACGAGCACACGGTGTACCTCACCGGCTTGCCGATGGCGCACAACTTCACCCTCTGCTGCCCCGGAGTGATCGGCACGCTGCTGGCCGGCGGCCGCGTGGTGGTCAGCCAGCGCGCCGATCCCGAGCATTGCTTCGCCCTGATCGCCCGTGAACGGGTCACCCACACCGCCCTGGTACCGCCGCTGGCGATGCTCTGGCTGGATGCCCAGGAAAGCCGCCGCGCCGATCTATCCAGCCTGCGTCTGCTCCAGGTCGGCGGTTCCAGGCTCGGCAGCAGTGCCGCGCAACGCGTCGCACCGGTGCTCGGCTGCCAGTTGCAACAGGTGCTGGGAATGGCCGAGGGGCTGATCTGCTACACCCGCCTGGACGATCCGCCCGAACGCGTGCTGCATACCCAGGGCCGGCCGCTGTCGCCGGACGACGAAGTGCGGGTGGTCGACGCCGAGGGCCGCGAGGTCGGCCCCGGCGAGGTCGGCGAACTGACCGTGCGCGGCCCCTACACCATCCGCGGCTACTACCGCCTGCCCGAACACAACGCCAAGGCCTTCAGCGCGGACGGCTTCTACCGCACCGGCGACCGGGTCAGCCGCGACAAGGACGGCTACCTGGTGGTGGAGGGCCGCGACAAGGACCAGATCAACCGCGGCGGCGAGAAGATCGCCGCAGAAGAGGTGGAGAACCTGCTGATAGCCCATCCGCAGGTGCACGACGCCACCGTCGTGGCGATGCCCGACAGCCTGCTCGGCGAGCGCACCTGCGCCTTCGTCATCCCGCGCCAGCCGGCGCCCTCGGCGCTGAAGCTGAAGCAATACCTGCACGCCTGCGGGCTGGCCGCGTTCAAGGTGCCGGACCGCATCGAGCTGGTCCCGGCCTTCCCCCAAACCGGCATCGGCAAGATCAGCAAGAAGGACCTGCGCGAGCGCCTGCGCCGCGAGCTGGAGGCCCGCGCATGAGCGCCGCCTGGGTCCGGCCGTTCCGCCTGACGCCGATGCCGCGCCTGCGCCTGGCCTGCTTCCCCCATGCAGGCGGCAGCGCCAGCTTCTTCCGTAGCTGGAGCGAACGCCTGCCGCCAGACATCGACCTGCTTGCCCTGCAGTACCCGGGTCGCGAGGACCGCTTCAACGAGGCGCCGGCCACCCGCCTGGAGGACCTCGCCGACGGCGCCGCCCTCGCCCTGCGCGATTTCGCCGACGCGCCCCTGGCGCTGTTCGGCCACAGTCTCGGCGCGGCGCTGGCCTACGAAACCGCCCTGCGCCTGGAAAGCGCCGGCGCGCCGCTGCGCCACCTGTTCGTCTCCGCCCATCCGGCACCGCACCGGCAACGCGGCGGCGCGTTGCACCGCGGCGACGAGGCGGCGCTGCTGGAGGACGTCCGCCGCCAGGGTGGCGCCAGCGAGCTACTCGAGGACGCCGACCTGCGCGCGCTGTTCCTGCCGATCCTGCGCGCCGACTACCAGGCGATCGAGACCTACCGACGGGCGCAGCCCATCGCCCTGGCCTGCGCCCTCGACGTCCTCCTCGGCGAGCACGACGAGGAAGTCAGCGCCGCCGAGGCGCAGGCCTGGAGCGACGCCAGCCGGACTCCCGCCAGGCTGCGGCGCTTTCCTGGCGGCCACTTCTACCTGAGCGAGGGGCGCGACGCGGTGATCGAGCACCTGCTGCGCCGCCTCGCACATCCCGACGCCCTTTCCCGAGAGGTTGCATGATGAAAACTCCCGAAGACTGCACCGGCCTGGCGGACATCCGCGAGGCCATCGACCGGATCGACCTGGATATCGTCCAGGCCCTCGGCCGCCGCATGGACTACGTCAAGGCGGCGTCGCGCTTCAAGGCCAGCGAGGCGGCGATTCCGGCGCCCGAGCGGGTCGCCGCGATGCTCCCCGAGCGCGCCCGCTGGGCCGAGGAAAACGGACTCGACGCGCCCTTCGTCGAGGGACTGTTCGCGCAGATCATCCACTGGTACATCGCCGAGCAGATCAAGTACTGGCGCCAGACACGGGGTGCCGCATGAGCCGGCTGGCGCCCCTGAGCCAGTGCCTGCACGCCTTGCGCGGCACCTTCGAGCGCGCCATCGGCCAGGCGCAGGCGCTCGATCGTCCGGTCTTGGTGGCGGCGTCGTTCGAGATCGACCCATTGGACCCGCTGCAGGTATTCGGTGCCTGGGACGACCGGCAAACGCCCTGCCTGTACTGGGAACAGCCCGAGCTGGCGTTCTTCGCCTGGGGCTGCGCCCTGGAGCTGCAAGGCCACGGCGAACAGCGCTTCGCCCGGATCGAGGAAAACTGGCAATTGCTCTGCGCCGACGCCGTGGTCGAGGGCCCGCTGGCGCCGCGCCTGTGCGGCGGATTCCGCTTCGATCCGCGCGGCCCGCGCGAGGAACACTGGCAAGCCTTCGCCGATGCCAGCCTGATGCTCGCCGGCATCACCGTGCTGCGCGAGGGCGAACGCTACCGGGTACTCTGCCAACACCTGGCCAAGCCCGGCGAAGATGCCCTGGCCCTGGCCGCCTACCACTGCTCGGCGCTACTGCGCCTGAGGCAGCCGGCCAGACGCCGGCCCTCGGGGCCGACCGCTGGCGCGCAGGGCGACGCTTCGGCGCAGGAGCGCAGGCAATGGGAAGCCAAGGTGAGCGACGCGGTAAGCAGTGTCCGCCAGGGACGCTTCGGCAAGGTCGTGCTGGCCCGCACCCAGGCCCGGCCTCTCGGCGACATCGAGCCGTGGCAGGTCATCGAACACCTGCGTCTGCAACATGCCGACGCCCAGCTGTTCGCCTGTCGCCGCGGCAACGCCTGCTTCCTCGGCGCCTCCCCGGAACGCCTGGTCCGCATTCGCGCCGGCGAGGCACTCACCCATGCCCTGGCCGGGACCATCGCCCGCGGCGGCGATGCCCAGGAAGATGCGCGGCTCGGACAGGCCCTGCTGGACAGCGCCAAGGACAGGCACGAACACCAGTTGGTGGTGGAGGCGATCCGTACGGCCCTGGAACCCTTCAGCGAGGTGCTGGAAATCCCCGATGCGCCCGGCCTGAAACGACTGGCGCGAGTCCAGCACCTGAACACGCCGATCCGCGCCCGCCTCGCCGACGCAGGCGGCATCCTGCGGCTGCTGCAGGCGCTGCATCCGACCCCCGCGGTGGGCGGCTACCCACGCAGCGCGGCGCTGGACTACATCCGCCAGCACGAAGGGATGGACCGTGGCTGGTACGCCGCGCCGCTGGGCTGGCTCGACGGCGAAGGCAACGGCGATTTCCTGGTGGCGCTGCGCTCGGCCCTGCTCACGCCGGGCCGGGGCTACCTGTTCGCCGGCTGCGGTCTGGTAGGCGATTCGGAACCGGCCCACGAGTATCGCGAAACCTGCCTTAAGCTCAGTGCCATGCGGGAAGCTCTATCCGCCATAGGCGGCCTGGACGAAGTGCCCTTGCAGCGCGGCGTCGCCTGAAAACGAAGACCCCCTGCGGCCCGAGGGCGGCAGGGGGTCTTCGAAGGTCTGCCCGTGGCGCGGACGGGCCGCGCCGCAAGGGCGTCGCTTAGAACGGAATGTCGTCGTCGAAGCTGTCGTAGTCCTGGGCCGGTTGCGGCGCCGGTTGCTGCTGCGGGGCCGGACGCGACTGCTGCTGCGGGGCCTGCTGCGGGCGCTGCATGGGCTCGCGCGGGGCGCGCTGCGAATCGTCGCCGGAGGGGCGGCCGCCGAGCAACTGCATGTTGCCGTTGATGTCGACCACGATCTCGGTGGTGTAGCGATCCTGACCGTCCTGGCCCTGCCACTTGCGGGTGCGCAGGCTGCCTTCGACGTAGACCTGGGAACCCTTGCGCAGGTACTCGCCGGCGATCTCCGCCAGGCGGCCGAAGAACACCACGCGGTGCCATTCGGTGCGCTCCTGTTGCTGGCCGGTCTGCTTGTCCTTCCAGCTCTCGCTGGTGGCGAGGGTGATGTTGGTCACCGCATTGCCGTTGGGCATGTAGCGGGTTTCCGGGTCACCACCGACGTTACCAACCAGAATGACTTTGTTAACCCCACGGGCCATGACGTTCTCCTAAGGTTCAGCATCCGCCCGGCGCGGCCTGGGCCAGGCGCTCGAGGGCGGTGCGATCCACTTGTTGGGTATCCACTTTGACATAGGCGGCGGCCTCCTCGGCCACTACCACGGCGTCTGCCACACCGGGCAACGCCCTGAATCGCTGGACCAGCACCGCGTCCTGCAGCGCGGCGGGCGCGAGCGGCAGGCGAATGCTGGTCACATAAGGCGGTTCGCGCATGGTAACAGCAATCGCCAGCCAGAGGGCAGCGAGCACCGCGCATCCGATGAACACCATGCTCAGCCCGCCGTGCTGGAACATCCAGCCGCCGAGGATGCCGCCCAGCGCCGCGCCGAGGAACTGGCTGGTGGAATACACCCCCATCGCCGTGCCCTTGCCGCCGGCCGGCGAGACCTTGCTGACCAGCGACGGCAGCGAGGCTTCGAGCAGGTTGAAGGCAGTGAAGAACACCACCGTGCCGACCACCAGCATGGCCAGGCTGTGACCGAAGACCAGGAAGAACAGTTCGCAGGCCAGCAGGGTCGCCACCGCGCCGGTCAGCACGCGCTTCATGCGACGCTTCTTCTCGGCGTAGATGATGAACGGCACCATGCCGAAGAAACCGACCAGCAGCGCGGTCAGGTAGACCCACCAGTGCTGCTCCTTGGGCAGGCCACCCTCGTGCACCAGTGCCAGCGGCAAGGCGACGAAGCTGGCCATGAGGATGGCGTGGAGGATCAGGATGCCGGCGTCCAGGCGCAGCAGGTCGCCGTGCTTCAGGGTCGGCAGCAGGGCCTGGCGCGCCACGCTGGATTCGCGGTGCTGGGTCATGTGGTCCGGCTGTGGGACGAAGAACAGGATCAGCAGCAGGCCGACCAGCGCCATCCCGGCGGTGAACCAGAACAGCCCATGCAGGCCGAACAGATGGGTCAGCACCGGGCCGAGCACCATGGCCACGGCGAAGGAGACGCCGATGCTCATGCCGATCATCGCCATCGCCTTGGTCCGGTGTTGCTCGCGGGTGAGGTCGGAGAGCAGTGCCATCACCGCCGCCGAGATCGCCCCGGCGCCCTGCAGGACGCGGCCGGCGATCACCCCCCAGATGGAGTCGGCATTGGCCGCGAGGGCCGCGCCGGCGGCAAAGATCAGCAGCCCGACGACGATCACCGGGCGCCGGCCGATGCGGTCGGAAATGGTCCCGAAGGGAATCTGCAGGATCGCCTGGGTCAGGCCATAGGCGCCGATGGCCAGGCCGATCAGCGCCGGGGTCGCGCCGGCCAGGTCCTGGCCGTAGGTGGCCAGCACCGGCAGGACCATGAACATGCCGAGCATGCGGAAGGCGAATACCAGTGACAGCCCGACGGCCGCTCGCGTTTCGGTACCGCTCATCCGCTCAGTATGTGAGTCGTGCATAACACCCTCATGGAAGAAACCGCTGCAGGGCAAGGCCTCATGCCCCTGCCGATGGCGCCGCCGCCCGCTCCTGGGCGGCCAGGGCAATGCCCGCGCCGGAAAAATGCCGCGCATTCTACCAGTCCGCCCCCTCGCGGCACAGGCGCGCCACTTTGCCGCGCGCTAGCGGCCAGCCGTATAATCAGCGGTTTTCGCCCGCCATGCGAGGCCGCTGTGGATAAGATCCTGATTCGTGGGGCGCGTACCCACAACCTGAAGAACGTCGACCTCACACTGCCACGCGACAAACTGATCGTGATCACCGGTCTTTCCGGTTCCGGCAAGTCTTCCCTGGCTTTCGACACGCTCTATGCGGAAGGCCAGCGGCGCTACGTGGAATCCCTCTCAGCCTACGCCCGGCAGTTCCTGTCGATGATGGAGAAGCCGGACGTGGACACCATCGAAGGGCTGTCGCCGGCGATTTCCATCGAACAGAAGTCCACTTCCCACAACCCACGCTCCACCGTGGGTACGATCACCGAGATCTACGACTACCTGCGCCTGCTTTATGCCCGCGTCGGTACCCCGCGCTGCCCGGACCACGACATCCCGCTGGAGGCGCAGACCGTCAGCCAGATGGTCGACCAGGTCCTGGCCCTGCCGGAAGGCAGCAAGCTGATGCTGCTGGCGCCGGTGATCCGCGAGCGCAAGGGCGAGCACCTGGCGGTGTTCGACGAGATGCGCGCGCAGGGCTTCGTCCGCGCCCGGGTCGACGGCAAGCTCTACGAACTCGACGAAGTGCCGAAGCTGGATAAGCAGAAGAAGCACAGCATCGATGTGGTGGTGGACCGCTTCAAGGTTCGCGCGGACCTCCAGCAACGCCTGGCCGAGTCGTTCGAGACCGCCCTGTCCCTGGCCGACGGTATCGCCCTGGTAGCACCGATGGACGAGGACGAGGATGTCGAGGAGATCATCTTCTCGGCGCGCTTCGCCTGCCCGGTCTGCGGCCACTCTATCAGCGAGCTGGAACCCAAGCTGTTCTCCTTCAACAACCCGGCCGGCGCCTGTCCGACCTGCGACGGCCTCGGCGTGAAGCAATTCTTCGACGCGCGCCGGGTGGTCAACGGCGAGTTGACCCTGGCCGAGGGCGCGATCCGCGGCTGGGACCGGCGCAACGTCTATTACTTCCAGATGCTCGGTTCGCTGGCCCAGCATTACGGCTTCAGCCTGGAAGACCCCTTCGACGAACTCGGCGCCGAACACCAGAAGGTGGTGCTCTACGGCTCCGGCCGGGAAAACGTCGACTTCCGCTATCTCAACGACCGCGGCGACATCGTCAAGCGCTCGCACCCCTTCGAAGGCATCCTGCCGAACCTTGAGCGGCGCTACCGCGAGACCGAGTCGGCCACGGTCCGCGAGGAGCTGGCCAAGTTCCTCAGCACCCAGCCCTGCCCGGATTGCCACGGTACCCGCCTGCGCCGCGAGGCGCGGCATGTGTGGGTCGGCGACCGGACGCTGCCGGCGATCACCGCGATGCCGGTCGGCGAAGCCTGCGAGTATGCCGCCGGACTCAGCCTGACCGGCCGCCGTGGCGAGATCGCGGCGAAGATCCTCAAGGAAATCCGCGACCGCCTGCAATTCCTGGTCAACGTCGGCCTCGACTACCTGACCCTCGACCGCAGCGCCGACACCCTGTCCGGCGGCGAAGCCCAGCGCATCCGCCTGGCCAGCCAGATCGGCGCCGGCCTGGTGGGAGTGATGTACATCCTCGACGAACCCTCGATCGGCCTGCACCAACGCGACAACGAGCGCCTGCTCGGCACCCTCACCCACCTACGCAACCTCGGCAACACGGTGATCGTGGTCGAGCACGACGAGGACGCGATCCGACTCGCCGACTACGTCATCGACATCGGTCCGGGCGCCGGCGTGCACGGCGGCCAGGTAGTGGCGGAAGGTACGCCCGACCAGGTGATGAACCACCCCGACTCGCTGACCGGCAAGTACCTTTCCGGGCGCAAGAAAATCGCGGTTCCGGCCAAGCGCACCCCGCGCGACAAGAAGAAGCTGCTGAAGCTGAAAGGCGCCCGCGGCAACAACCTGCAGAACGTCAACCTGGAAATCCCGGTCGGCCTGTTCACCTGCATCACCGGGGTCTCGGGCTCCGGCAAGTCGACGCTGATCAACAACACCCTGTTCCCGATCACCGCCACCGCGCTGAACGGCGCGACTACCCTGGAAGTGGCGCCGTATGACTCGTTCGACGGCCTGCAGCACCTGGACAAGGTGGTCGACATCGACCAGAGCCCGATCGGTCGTACCCCGCGCTCCAACCCGGCGACCTATACCGGCCTGTTCACGCCGATCCGCGAACTGTTCTCCGGCGTGCCGGAGGCCCGCTCGCGCGGCTACGGTCCCGGCCGCTTCTCGTTCAACGTCAAGGGCGGCCGTTGCGAGGCCTGCCAGGGCGACGGCGTGATCAAGGTGGAGATGCACTTCCTGCCGGACATCTACGTTCCCTGCGATGTCTGCAAGGGCAAGCGCTACAACCGCGAGACCCTGGAGATCCGCTACAAGGGCAAGAGCATCCACGAGGTGCTGGAGATGACCATCGAGGAAGCCCGCGAGTTCTTCGACGCCGTCCCCGCCCTGGCGCGCAAGCTGCAGACGCTGATGGACGTCGGCCTGTCCTACATCAAGCTGGGCCAGAGCGCGACCACCCTCTCGGGCGGCGAGGCGCAACGGGTCAAGCTGTCCCGCGAGCTGTCCAAGCGCGATACCGGCAAGACCCTGTACATCCTCGACGAACCGACCACCGGCCTGCATTTCGCCGACATCCAGCAACTGCTCGACGTGCTCCACCGCCTGCGCGACCACGGCAACACCGTGGTGGTGATCGAGCACAACCTGGACGTGATCAAGACCGCCGACTGGCTGGTCGACCTCGGCCCCGAGGGCGGCTCCAAGGGCGGCCAGATCATCGCCAACGGCACGCCGGAGCAGGTGGCCGAGATGTCCCAGTCGCACACCGGCCACTTCCTCAAGCCGTTGCTGGAACGCGATCGCGCCTGATTGCCGGGCGCTCATGAAAAAGCCCCTGCGACCGTGAGGCGCAGGGGCTTTTTCGTATCCGCGGGGTAGGGTCAGATCTGCGATTGCAGGTAGTTCTCCAGGCCCATCCTGGCGATCAGGCCAAGCTGTTGCTCCAACCAGTAGGCGTGGTCTTCCTCGGTGTCGGCCAACTGGGCCTTGAGGATGTCGCGGCTGACGAAGTCCTTGTGCTGCTCGCAGAGGGCGATGCCCTTGGCCAGCGCGGCGCGGACATGGCGCTCGAGCTTGAGGTCGGCCTCGAGCATCTCCGGCACCGTGGTGCCCGGGTGGATATCGTCGGGACGCATGCGCGGCGTACCTTCGAGCAGGAGGATACGGCGCAGCAGAGCGTCGGCGTGCTGGGTCTCCTCCTCCATCTCGTGGTTGAGGCGCTCGTAGAGCTTGCTGAAGCCCCAGTCCTCGTACATGCGCGAGTGGATGAAGTACTGGTCGCGCGCGGCCAGCTCGCCGGTCAGCAGCGTGTTGAGGTAATCGATGACTTCCGGATGGCCTTGCATCGGGGGGCTCTCCCTGGAGAAAACTAGGAATCTAGCCGCATATGCTCCCGGCTCCGCCTGATCCGGGTCAAGCCAATGCAGATAAAAAAGCCCCCTTCCTAGGAAGGGGGCCGGGGGCCTCATCAGGCCATCAGTCCAGCTTCAGGCCGAGGGCGTCGGCGACGCCTTTGCCGTAGGCCGGGTCGACCTTGAGGAACAGGCCGATCTGGCGACGCTGGATCTGTTCCGGTACATCGCGGATGTCTTCGGCGATGTTGGCGAACAGCCGCTGCTTCTGCTCGTCGGTGAACAGATGGAACAGCGCGGCGGGCTGGCTGTAGTAGTCGTCGTCCACCCGGTGGTTCCAGTGGTCCGCCGCGCCCTCCAGGCTCAGCGGCGGCTCGGAGAAGTCAGGCTGCTCCTGCCACTGGTTGAAGCTGTTCGGCTCGTAGGTGACGCGCTGATGGGCGTTGTTGCCGTCCACCCGCATGCCGCCGTCGCGGTGGTAGACCTGGTGCGGGCAACGCGCGGCGTTCACCGGGATCTGGTGGTGGTTGACGCCCAGGCGATAGCGATGGGCGTCGCCGTAGGAGAACAGACGGCCCTGGAGCATCTTGTCCGGCGAGAAACCGATACCGGGCACCACGTTGGCCGGCGTGAAAGCGGCCTGCTCGACCTCGGCGAAGTAGTTGTCCGGGTTACGGTTCAGCTCGAAGAAGCCCACTTCGATCAACGGGTAGTCGCCGTGGGGCCAGACCTTGGTCAGGTCGAACGGGTTGTAGCGATAGGTGGCCGCTTCCTTCTCGGGCATGATCTGCACGTACATCTTCCAGCGGGGGAAGTCGCCTTTCTCGATGCTCTCGTACAAGTCGCGCTGCGAACTCTCGCGGTCCTGGGCGATCACTTCGGCAGCCTCGGCGTTGGTCAGGTTCTCGATGCCCTGTTGGGTCTTGAAGTGGAACTTGACCCAGAAGCGCTCGTTGTTCGCATTGATGAAGCTGAAGGTATGGCTGCCGAAACCATGGATGTGCCGATAGCTCTTCGGCAGGCCGCGGTCGCTGAAGTCAATGGTCAACTGATGCAGCGACTCGGGGAGGTGAGAGAAAAAGTCCCACTTGAAGGTCGCATTGCGCAGGTTGGTGCGCGGGTCACGCTTCACCACGTGGTTGAGATCGGGAAACTTGAGCGGGTCGCGCAGGTAGAACACCGGGGTGTTGTTGCCGACCAGGTCCCAGTTGCCCTGCTCGGTGTAGAAACGCATGGAGAAGCCGCGGATGTCACGCTCGGCATCCGCCGCGCCACGCTCACCGGCGACGGTGGAGAAGCGCAGGAACATATCGGTCTTCTTGCCGACCTGGGAGAAGATCTTCGCCCGGGTGTAGGGGGTGATGTCATGGGTGACGGTGAAGGTGCCGTAGGCCGCGGAGCCTTTCGCATGCATGCGTCGCTCGGGGATCACTTCGCGATCGAAGTGGGCGAGCTTCTCGAGGAACCACACGTCCTGCAGCAACATCGGGCCACGCGGACCGGCGGTCTGCACGTTCTGGTTATCGACCACCGGTGCGCCAGCGGCAGTGGTCAGGCGGGTCTTCTCTTCCATTTACTCTCTCCTCAACGGCTAACGTGCTATGAAGCGAAGCGGCTACACGGAAATCATCAGCGTGGACCAGGGATTGGCGGAGGACAACCTGTCGGCTGAACCAAGCGCCCTTTGCATTGATCTCGCTTATCCGAACGTAGCTTTTCGTAAAAGCAGGTTAAGGATGAATGACAGCCCTCCCGCAATCCAATTTATTAAAGAAAGCGATCCGATAGATAAAAACTTTAAGGCAGGTAATAAAAAAACCGGGCCTAGGCCCGGTTTCTTGTGCAGCAGATGCCTTATTCGGCAGCTTCTACGACTTCACCGCCGACAGGACGATCAACCAGCTCGACGTACGCCATGGGGGCGTTGTCGCCAGCGCGGAAACCGCACTTCAGGATGCGCAGGTAGCCGCCCGGACGGTTGGCGTAGCGCTTGCCCAGGTCGTTGAACAGCTTGCCAACGGCAGCTTTCGAACGGGTACGGTCGAAAGCCAGGCGACGGTTGGCGACGCTGTCTTCCTTGGCCAGGGTGATCAGCGGCTCGGCAACGCGACGCAGTTCCTTGGCCTTGGGCAGGGTGGTTTTGATCAGTTCGTGTTCGAACAGCGACACCGCCATGTTCTGGAACATAGCCTTGCGGTGCGCGCTGGTGCGGCTCAGGTGACGACCACTTTTACGATGGCGCATGGTTCAATTCCTTTCCAAACTTTACGTTCGGTAGTTACGACGATCAGGCAGTGGCCTTGTCGTCTTTCTTAAGACTTGCCGGCGGCCAGTTATCGAGGCGCATACCGAGGGACAGACCACGGGAAGCCAGAACGTCCTTGATTTCGGTCAGGGACTTCTTGCCCAGGTTCGGCGTTTTCAACAGCTCCACTTCGGTGCGCTGGATCAGGTCACCGATGTAGTAGATGTTTTCCGCCTTCAGGCAGTTGGCCGAACGTACGGTCAGTTCCAGGTCATCGACCGGGCGCAGGAGGATCGGATCAATCTCGTCTTCCTGCTCTTCAACGACGGGTTCGCTGTCGCCCTTGAGGTCCACGAACGCTGCCAGCTGCTGTTGCAGGATGGTAGCGGCGCGACGGATAGCCTCTTCGGGATCCAGGGTGCCGTTGGTTTCCAGGTCCAGGACCAGTTTGTCCAGGTTGGTGCGCTGCTCGACACGGGCGTTTTCCACCACGTAGGAGACACGACGGACCGGGCTGAACGATGCGTCGAGCTGCAGACGGCCGATGCTGCGGCTTTCGTCTTCATCGCTCTGACGTGCGTCGGCAGGCTCGTAGCCACGGCCACGAGCTACCTTCAGCTTCATGTTCAGCGCGCCGTTGTCTGCCAGGTTGGCGATAACGTGGTCACCGTTGATGATCTCAACATCGTGATCCAGCTGAATATCGGCAGCAGTCACAACACCCGAGCCCTTCTTAGCCAGGGTCAGCGTCACTTCATCACGACCGTGCAGCTTGATGGCCAGACCTTTCAGGTTCAGCAGGATCTCGATTACATCTTCCTGCACACCTTCGATCGCCGAGTACTCGTGGAGTACGCCGTCGATCTCGGCCTCGACCACTGCGCAGCCAGGCATGGAGGACAACAGGATGCGACGCAGCGCGTTGCCCAGGGTGTGACCAAAACCACGCTCGAGAGGCTCGAGCGTGATCTTGGCGCGGGTTTGACTGACCACCTGCACATCGATGTGGCGGGGGGTCAGGAACTCATTTACCGAACTCTGCATGGATGCACCTATTTTCTAGCCCTTACTTGGAGTAGAGCTCGACAATCAGGTTTTCGTTGATATCAGCGGACAGGTCGCTGCGAGCCGGAGCACTCTTGAAGGTACCAGCCTTCTTGTCGAGGTCGACTTCGACCCACTCGACGCGACCGCGCTGGCCACAGAGTTCCAGAGCCTGAGCGATACGCAGCTGGTTCTTCGATTTTTCGCGAACAGCTACGACGTCACCGGCCTTCACTTGGTAGGAAGGGATGTTGACGGTCTGACCGTTGACGGTGATGGCCTTGTGGGATACCAGCTGGCGGGATTCCGAACGAGTGGAACCGAAGCCCATGCGGTATACGACGTTGTCCAGGCGGCACTCGAGCAGTTGCAGCAGGTTCTCACCGGTAGAACCCTTGCGACGGGAAGCTTCCTGGTAGTAACCGCGGAACTGACGCTCCAGCACGCCGTAGATGCGACGTACTTTCTGCTTTTCACGCAGCTGCAGACCGTAGTCGGACAGACGGCCACGACGCTGGCCATGCTGGCCAGGAACGTTTTCAGCCTTGCACTTCGAGTCGAGGGCGCGGGCGCCGCTCTTCAGGAACAGGTCGGTGCCTTCACGGCGAGACAGTTTGCACTTGGGACCAATGTAACGAGCCATTTCTCACTGTCTCCTATTACACGCGACGCTTTTTCGGCGGACGGCAGCCGTTATGCGGGATCGGGGTTACGTCGGTGATGCTGGCGATCTTGTAGCCGCAAGCATTCAGAGCGCGAACGGCGGACTCGCGGCCCGGGCCCGGGCCCTTGACGTTGACGTCCAGGTTCTTCAGACCGTATTCCAGGGCAGCCTGGCCGGCACGCTCGGCCGCTACCTGGGCAGCGAACGGGGTGCTCTTACGCGAGCCGCGGAAACCGGAACCACCGGAGGTCGCCCAGGACAGTGCGTTGCCCTGACGGTCGGTGATGGTCACGATGGTGTTGTTGAAAGACGCGTGGATGTGGGCGATCCCATCGACCACTGTCTTTTTGACTTTCTTACGGGGACGAGCAGCAGGTTTTGCCATGACTAGATTCCTACGCGATTACTTGCGGATCGGCTTACGCGGGCCCTTGCGGGTACGCGCGTTGGTCTTGGTACGCTGACCGCGAACCGGCAGACCGCGACGATGACGCAGACCGCGGTAGCAACCGAGGTCCATCAGACGCTTGATGTTCATGTTGATTTCGCGACGCAGGTCACCTTCGGTGGTGATCTTCGCGACTTCGTTACGCAGCTGATCGATCTGCTCGTCGCTCAGGTCCTTGATCTTGGCAGCCGGGTTTACGCCGGTGGCTGCGCAGATGCTCTGAGCAGTAGTGCGACCAACACCATAGATGTAGGTCAGCGAGATAACAGTGTGCTTGTTATCCGGAATGTTGACGCCTGCAATACGGGCCATTCAGAAAAACTCCAATTGACAGCTACCCTGCGCCCAGGAAGCCAAGAAAGGGCGCGGATATTAGCGCTGTAATAGCAAATAATCAACCCGGCAGCACACTAGCTGCCGGGTTATCACGCGTGGATCACAATCAGCCTTGGCGCTGCTTGTGACGCGGTTCCGCGCTGCAGATCACCCGCACGATGCCATCGCGACGGATGATTTTGCAGTTACGGCACAGCTTCTTGACCGATGCACGAACTTTCATCACCAACTCCTCGAACCTTACGGGTCTATCAGCGCAGCATGCCGCTGCCGTAGCCCTTCAGGTTGGCTTTCTTCATCAGGGATTCATACTGGTGAGAAACGAGGTGAGATTGCACCTGGGCCATAAAGTCCATGACAACCACGACCACGATCAACAGCGAGGTCCCGCCAAGATAGAACGGCACGTGCGCCGCAACCACCAGGAACTGGGGCAGCAGGCAGACAGCCGTCATGTACAGAGCACCGAACATGGTCAAACGGGTCAGCACGCCATCGATGTAGCGAGCGGACTGTTCGCCCGGACGGATGCCCGGAATAAATGCACCGGACTTCTTGAGGTTCTCCGCCACGTCCTTCGGGTTGAACATCAGCGCTGTATAGAAGAAGCAGAAGAAAACGATCCCTGCAGTGAACAGCAAGATGTTCAGCGGCTGCCCCGGAGCGATCGCTTGCGCGACGTCCTGCAACCAACCCAAGCCTTCCGACTGACCGAACCAGGAGCCCAGGGACGCCGGGAACAGCAGGATACTGCTGGCGAAAATCGCGGGAATCACACCCGCCATGTTCACCTTCAACGGCAGATGGCTGGTCTGCGCTGCAAACACCTTGCGGCCTTGCTGGCGCTTGGCGTAATGCACCGCGATGCGACGCTGGCCACGCTCGATGAACACCACGAACGCGATGATCGCCACGGCCAGCAGGCCGACGCCGATCAGGGCGAAGATGTTGATGTCACCTTGACGGGCAGACTCGAAAGACTGACCGATGGCGCGCGGCAGGCCTGCAACGATACCAGCGAAGATCAACATCGAGATGCCGTTGCCGACACCGCGCTCGGTGATCTGCTCGCCCAGCCACATCATGAACATGGCACCAGCCACGAAGGTGGTGACAGCCACGAAGTAGAAGCCGAAGTCGTTGGAGAAGGCTACGCCCTGGCTGCCCAGGCCAACGGACATGCCGATGGCCTGGACCAGTGCCAGGACTACAGTACCGTAGCGGGTGTACTGGCTGATCTTGCGACGCCCAGACTCACCCTCTTTCTTCAACTGCTCCAGCTGCGGGCTGATAGCGGTCATGAGCTGCATGATGATCGATGCCGAGATGTACGGCATGATCCCCAGTGCAAAGATACTCATGCGCTCCAGCGCGCCGCCGGAAAACATGTTGAAGAGGCTAAGAATGGTCCCCTCGTTCTGCCGGAACAGTGCCGCCAAGCGATCGGGGTTGATGCCCGGAACTGGGATGTGCGCGCCGATCCGATAGACGATGATCGCCAGGAACAGGAAACGCAGACGTGCCCAGAGCTCGGACAGACCGCCGTTGCTTAGCGCAGAGAGAGCACCTTGCTTAGCCATTTAGTCCTCGAATTTACCGCCAACTGCTTCGATAGCCGCACGCGCACCCTTGGTGGCGGCGATACCTTTCAGGGTGACCGCACGACCAACTTCGCCGGACAGCATGACTTTGACGCGCTGTACGTGCTGGTTGATCAGGTTGGCATCCTTCAGGGTCTGCAGGCTGACGACGTCGCCTTCGACCTTGGCCAGCTCGGAGGTGCGTACTTCAGCACGATCCATGGCCTTCAGGGAAACGAAGCCGAACTTCGGCAGGCGACGGTGCAGAGGCTGTTGACCACCCTCGAAGCCCGGAGCGACCTTGCCACCGGAGCGGGAGGTCAGACCTTTGTGACCACGGCCACCGGTCTTGCCCAGACCGCTACCGATGCCACGGCCCGGACGGTGCTTTTCGCGACGGGCACCCGGCGCGGAACGCAGATCGTTCAGTTGCATGGATTAACCCTCCACACGCAGCAGGTAGTAGGCCTTGTTGATCATGCCGCGGTTCTCAGGAGTGTCCTGAACTTCGACGGTATGATTGATGCGACGCAGGCCGAGACCCTTGACGCAAGCCTTGTGGTTGGCCAGACGGCCGTTCAGGCTCTTGACCAGAGTGACTTTGACAGTTGCCATGGTTAGAGAATCTCCTCGACGCTCTTGCCACGCTTGGCCGCTACTGCTTCCGGAGCCTGCATGTTCTTCAGGCCCTTGAAGGTGGCGTAAACCACGTTCACCGGATTGGTGGAGCCATAGCACTTGGCCAGAACGTTCTGCACACCAGCCACTTCCAGAACGGCACGCATGGCGCCGCCGGCGATGATGCCGGTACCTTCCGAAGCCGGCTGCATGTACACCTTGGAGGCGCCATGGGCGGACTTGGTCGGATACTGCAGGGTGGTGCCGTTCAGATCGACTTGGATCATGTTGCGGCGAGCGGCTTCCATTGCTTTCTGGATGGCGGCCGGCACTTCACGCGCCTTGCCACGACCGAAACCAACGCGACCCTTGCCATCACCCACCACGGTCAGTGCGGTGAAAGCGAAGATACGGCCACCTTTTACGGTTTTGGCGACGCGGTTAACCTGAACCAGCTTCTCGATGTAGCCTTCGTCGCGCTTTTGCTCGTTGTTTGCCATAACTTAGAACTCCAGTCCGCCTTCACGAGCGGCATCAGCCAGCGCTTTCACACGGCCGTGGTACTTGAAGCCAGAACGATCGAACGCCACCTGGGTGACGCCGGCCGCTTTGGCGCGCTCGGCGACCAGTTGACCAACTTTCTTGGCTGCATCGATGTTGCCGGTGGCACCTTCGCGCAGGTCTTTGTCCAGGGTCGAGGCGCTGGCCAGGACCTTGCCGCCGTCGGCCGCAATGACCTGGGCGTAAATGTGCTGGGAAGAGCGGTACACGCAGAGGCGTACGGTTTCCAGCTCGCGCATCTTCAGGCGTGCCTTGCGAGCGCGACGCAGACGGGTTTCTTTCTTGACGCTCATTTGCTATGCCCTACTTCTTCTTGGCTTCTTTACGACGGACGACTTCGTCGGCGTAACGCACGCCCTTGCCTTTGTAAGGCTCCGGCGGACGGAAGTCGCGAATTTCGGCAGCAACCTGACCGACCAGCTGCTTGTCGATACCCTTGATCAGGATATCGGTCTGGCTGGGGGTCTCAGCGACGATGCCGGCCGGCAGTTCGTAATCAACCGGATGGGAGAAGCCGAGGGACAGGGACAGCACTTGGCCCTTGGCCTGCGCTTTGTAACCAACGCCGACCAGCTGGAGCTTGCGCTCGAAGCCCTGGCTGACGCCGACTACCATGTTGTTCACCAGAGCACGGGTGGTACCAGCCATGGCGCGAGTCTGCTGGTCGCCGTTACGCGCAGCAAAACGCAGCTCACCGCTGTCCTGGATCACTTCGACCGAAGGATGGACCTTGAGCTCCAGAGCACCTTTGGCGCCCTTGATGGACAGTTGCTGACCAGCCAGTTTGATTTCAACGCCGGCAGGCAGCTTGACGGGGTTCTTAGCAACGCGAGACATGCTGATTCCCCTTAGAACACAGTGCAGAGCACTTCGCCGCCAACACCAGCAGCACGGGCAGCACGATCGGTCATCACACCTTTGTTGGTGGAGACGATCGACACACCGAGGCCGCCACGAACTTTCGGCAGTTGCTCAACGGATTTGTACTGACGCAGGCCAGGACGGCTGATGCGCTTGACCTCTTCGATGACAGGCTTGCCTTCGAAGTACTTCAGTTCGATGGACAGCTGGGGTTTTACTTCCGAGCTGATCTGGAAATCCGCAATATAGCCTTCGTCCTTCAGGACTTTGGCTACCGCCGCTTTCAGTTTCGAGGACGGCATGCTTACGACGGTCTTTTCAGCCATCTGGGCATTACGGATGCGAGTTAGCATGTCTGCTAACGGGTCCTGCATACTCATGGGCTTAACGCTCCTGATACAAAAGAATAAGCCTTCAACTTCAATTCGCCCATAAACGCCAGGCGAAACAAACCCAGGCTCAGGGGAGCCGGGTATTCTAGAGATCACGCCAAAACGAATCAAGCCCCATGAGGGGCTTGATTCGATGTCGCGATCAACGGTGCCGACTGGCGACACCGTTCGCTGCGATTACCAGCTGGCTTTCACCAGACCCGGTACGTCGCCGCGCATGGCGGCTTCGCGCAGCTTGTTACGGCTCAGGCCGAACTTGCGGTAGAAGCCGTGCGGACGACCGGTCAGGCGGCAACGGTTACGCAGGCGGCTGGCGCTGGCGTCACGCGGTTGCTTCTGCAGGGCGACCTGGGCATTCCAACGCTCTTCCGCAGAGGAGTTCGGATTAGCGATGATCGCTTTCAGCTCGGCACGCTTCTTGGCGTACTTGGCTACCGTCAGCTGACGCTTCAGCTCGCGGTTCTTCATGCTCTCTTTAGCCATGTTCCTACTCCAATCAGTTACGGAACGGGAATTTGAAAGCACGCAGCAGGGCGCGACCTTCGTCATCCGTACGAGCGGTGGTGGTCAGGGTGATGTCCAGGCCACGCAGCGCATCGATCTTGTCGTAATCGATTTCCGGGAAGATGATCTGCTCTTTCACGCCCATGCTGTAGTTGCCGCGACCATCGAAGGACTTGGCATTCAGGCCGCGGAAGTCACGCACGCGCGGCAGGGAGATGGACAGCAGACGATCCAGGAACTCGTACATCCGGTCGCTACGCAGGGTGACCTTGACGCCGATCGGCCAGCCTTCACGGATCTTGAAGCCTGCGATGGACTTACGAGCGTAAGTCACGACCGGCTTCTGACCAGTGATCTTTTCCAGATCGGCTACGGCGTTCTCGATGATCTTCTTGTCACCGACCGCCTCGCCAAGACCCATGTTCAGGGTGATTTTGGTAACGCGCGGAACTTCCATCACGTTCGCCAGCTGAAGCTCTTCTTTCAGCTTGGGCGCGATTTCCTTCCGATAAATTTCTTTCAATCGTGCCATGGTGATCTACCTAGCAGCCTCAAGCCTGAACCGGTTTCTGGGTCGACTTGAAGACACGAATTTTCTTACCGTCTTCTACCTTGAAGCCAACGCGGTCAGCCTTGCTGGTTTCAGTATTGAAGATGGCGACGTTGGAGACGTGCAGAGGCGCCTCCTTCTCGACGATACCGCCCTGTTGGCCGAGCATCGGATTGGGCTTGGTGTGGCGCTTGATCAGGTTCACCCCGCCGACGACCAGACGGTCGTCAGCGAGAACCTTCAGCACCTTGCCACGCTTGCCCTTGTCCTTGCCGGCAATGACGATTACTTCGTCGTCACGACGAATCTTTTGCATGACGGCTACTCCTTACAGCACTTCGGGGGCGAGCGAGACGATCTTCATGAACTTCTCGGTACGGAGTTCACGAGTCACTGGCCCAAAGATACGGGTGCCGATCGGCTCCTGCTTGTTGTTCAGCAGGACGGCGGCGTTGCCGTCGAAGCGGATGATGGAACCGTCGGTACGACGTACGCCGTGCTTGGTGCGAACGACCACGGCAGTCATGACCTGGCCCTTCTTCACTTTGCCGCGCGGAATCGCTTCCTTGACGGTGACCTTGATGATGTCGCCGATGCCGGCGTAACGGCGGTGGGAACCGCCGAGCACCTTGATGCACATCACACGACGCGCGCCGCTGTTGTCAGCGACATCGAGCATGGATTGAGTCTGAATCATATAATTTCTCCGACCCCTAGTCCTTAGACTTCCACCGCGCGTTCAACGATATCAACCAGGGTCCAGGCCTTGGTCTTGGCCAGCGGACGGGTTTCGCGAATGGTGACCAGGTCACCAATGCGGCACTGATTGGATTCGTCGTGTGCGTGCAGTTTGGTCGAACGCTTGACGTATTTGCCGTAGATCGGGTGCTTGACGCGACGCTCGATCAGTACGGTGACGGTCTTGTCCATTTTGTCGCTGACGACGCGGCCGGTCAGCGTACGGACGGTTTTCTGAGCTTCAGCCATGATCACTTACCTGCTTGCTGATTGAGCACAGTTTTAACGCGAGCGATGTCGCGCTTAACCTGCGAGAGCAGGTGAGACTGCCCCAACTGGCCAGTTGCTTTCTGCATGCGCAGATTGAACTGGTCGCGCAGCAGGCCGAGCAGTTGCTCGTTCAGCTGCTCAACGGATTTTTCACGAAGTTCATTCGCTTTCATCACATCACCGTCCGCTTAACAAAGGAGGTGGCGAGGGGCAGCTTTGCAGCAGCCAGGGCGAAAGCCTCACGCGCCAGCTCTTCGGAAACACCCTCGATCTCGTACAGGACCTTGCCCGGCTGGATCTGGGCTACCCAGTACTCGACCCCACCCTTACCTTTACCCATACGAACTTCGAGGGGCTTCTTGGTGACAGGCTTGTCAGGGAATACGCGGATCCAGATCTTGCCGCCACGCTTCACGTGACGGGTCAGCGCACGACGCGCGGACTCGATCTGACGAGCAGTAAGGCGGCCACGGCTAGTGGCCTTCAGTGCGTACTCACCGAAGCTGACCTTACTACCACGATGAGCCAGACCACGGTTGTGGCCGGTCATTTGTTTGCGGAACTTCGTACGCTTGGGTTGCAGCATTTGCGTACTCCTTACCTAGCAGCTTTTTTACGAGGAGCGGGTGCTACCGGCTTCAGCTCTTCCTGGCGGCCACCGATGACCTCGCCCTTGAAGATCCAAACCTTGACACCGATAACACCGTAAGTGGTGTGCGCTTCGTAGGTGGCATAGTCGATATCGGCGCGCAGGGTGTGCAGGGGCACACGACCTTCGCGATACCATTCGGTACGGGCGATTTCAGCCCCACCCAGACGACCGCTGACCTGAATCTTGATGCCCTTGGCACCAATGCGCATGGCGTTCTGTACGGCGCGCTTCATGGCGCGACGGAACATTACGCGACGCTCCAGCTGCTGGGCTACGCTCTGCGCAACCAGCATGGCATCGAGTTCCGGCTTGCGGATTTCCTCGATGTTGATGTGCACGGGCACACCCATTTGCTTGGTCAGGTCCTGGCGCAGTTTCTCAACATCTTCACCTTTCTTGCCGATCACGATGCCGGGACGAGCGGTGTGGATGGTGATGCGTGCGGTTTGAGCCGGACGATGAATATCGATACGGCTTACGGACGCGCTTTTTAGTTTGTCTTGGAGGTACTCACGCACCTTCAGGTCGGCAAACAGGTAATCCGCATAGTTCTTGCGGTCTGCGTACCAAACGGAGGTGTGCTCCTTGACGATACCCAGGCGAATGCCATTGGGATGTACTTTCTGACCCATCTGTCGACTCCGTTACTTGTCCGCAACCTTGACCGTGATATGGCAAGACCGCTTCACGATGCGATCAGCACGGCCTTTGGCACGCGGCATGATGCGCTTGAGCGAACGACCTTCGTTGACGAAGACGGTGGAGACCTTCAGGTCATCCACATCGGCGCCTTCGTTGTGCTCAGCGTTGGCAACGGCCGACTCCAGCACTTTCTTCATGATCTCGGCGGCTTTCTTACTGCTGAAAGCCAGGAGGTTGAGCGCTTCGCCCACCTTCTTCCCGCGGATCTGGTCGGCGACCAAGCGGGCTTTCTGGGCGGAGATACGAGCGCCCGACAGCTTAGCGGCTACTTCCATCTTCCTTACCCCTTAACGCTTGGCTTTCTTGTCCGCAGCATGCCCGCGGTAGGTGCGGGTAGCGGCGAACTCGCCCAGTTTGTGGCCGACCATGTCCTCGTTGACGAGAACCGGTACGTGTTGACGGCCGTTGTGCACGGCGATGGTCAGACCAACCATATGCGGCAGAATCATCGAACGACGCGACCAGGTCTTGATCGGCTTGCGGTCGTTCTTTTCCACCGCGACTTCGACCTTCTTCAACAGGTGAAGATCGATAAACGGACCTTTTTTCAGTGAACGTGGCACTGTGGTATCCCTCTATTTACTTGCGGCGGCGGACGATCATGTTATCGGTACGCTTGTTCGAGCGAGTCTTCTTACCCTTGGTCTGAAGACCCCACGGCGATACCGGATGACGACCAGCAGAGGTACGGCCTTCACCACCACCATGCGGGTGGTCGACCGGGTTCATCGCCACGCCGCGAACGGTCGGGCGAACACCACGCCAGCGCGTAGCACCGGCTTTACCCAGCGAACGCAGGCTGTGCTCGGAGTTCGAGACTTCGCCCAGGGTCGCACGGCACTCAGCCAGGACTTTACGCATTTCACCGGAGCGCAGACGCAGGGTTACGTACGCACCTTCACGCGCGACCAGCTGGGCGGAAGCGCCAGCGGAGCGAGCGATCTGAGCGCCTTTACCCGGCTTCAGCTCGATACCATGAACAGTGCTACCCACCGGGATGTTGCGCAGAGGCATGCTGTTGCCTGCCTTGATCGGCGCACCGATACCGGAGATCAGCTGGTCACCTGCAGCAACGCCCTTGGGGGCGATGATGTAGCGACGCTCGCCGTCTGCATACTTCAGCAGAGCGATGTGTGCAGTGCGGTTCGGATCGTATTCGACGCGCTCAACGATGGCAGGGATGCCATCCTTGTTGCGACGGAAGTCGACCAGACGGTAGTGCTGCTTGTGACCACCACCGATATGACGGGTGGTGATACGACCGTTGTTGTTACGGCCGCCAGACTTGGATTTCTTTTCCAGCAGCGGTGCGTAGGGAGCGCCTTTGTGCAGCTCCTGATTCACCACCTTGACGACAAAGCGACGACCAGCGGAAGTCGGTTTGCACTTAACGATTGCCATGATGCACCCCTTTACTCAGCGCTGGTGGCGAAATCGAGATCTTGGCCCGGCTGGAGAGCGATGTACGCTTTTTTCCAGTCGTTACGCTTGCCCAGACCGCGAGCGGTGCGCTTGGTCTTACCCTTGACGTTCAGGGTAGTGACGCGCTGTACCTTCACGCTGAACAGGCTTTCTACGGCCTTCTTGATTTCCAGCTTGGTTGCATCGGTGGCAACCTTGAAAACGAATTGGCTCTTGCCGTCCGCGAGACCCGTGGCTTTCTCGGAGATGTGCGGACCAAGCAGCACTTTGAATACGCGTTCCTGGTTCATCCCAGCAGCTCCTCGAACTTCTTCACGGCGGACACGGTGACCAGCACCTTGTCGTAGGCGATCAGGCTGACGGGGTCGGAACCTTGGACATCACGTACATCGACGTGCGCCAGGTTGCGCGCAGCGAGGTACAGGTTCTCGTCGACACCATCGGTCACGATCAGCACGTCTTTCAGACCCAGGGTGTCCAGCTTGGCAACCAGGCCCTTGGTTTTCGGTGCATCGACAGCGAAGTCGGCAACGACGACCAGACGGTCCAGACGAACGAGCTCGGCAAGGATGGAGCGCAGTGCTGCGCGGTACATCTTCTTGTTCAGCTTCTGTTCGTGGCTACGCGGTTTAGCGGCGAAAGTGGTGCCGCCCCCACGCCAGATGGGGCTACGGATGGTGCCAGCACGAGCACGACCGGTGCCCTTCTGACGCCACGGCTTCTTGCCACCACCAGAGACTTCGGAGCGAGTCTTCTGCGCCTTGCTGCCCTGACGGCCGCCAGCCATGTAGGCCACGACTGCCTGGTGCACCAGGGTCTCGTTGAATTCGCCACCAAAGGTACGCTCGGAGACTTCGATAGCCTGAGCGCCGTTCACATTCAATTGCATCTCAGCTTCCCCCTTAACCGCGAGCCTTGGCTGCCGGACGCACGATCACATCACCGCCGGTAGCGCCGGGAACGGCACCCTTGACCAGCAGCAGATTGCGTTCAGCATCGACGCGCACGATCTCCAGGGATTGAACGGTTACCCGCTCCGCACCCAGATGACCGGACATTTTCTTGCCCTTGAACACTCGACCAGGAGTCTGGCACTGGCCGATGGAACCCGGGACGCGGTGGGAAACGGAGTTACCGTGGGTGTTATCCTGACCACGGAAGTTCCAGCGCTTGATGGTGCCCGCGAAGCCCTTACCCTTGGACTCGCCGGTAACGTCTACCATCTGGCCTGCCTGGAACAGATCGACAGTGATCTGGTCACCAGCGGCATACTGCTCTTCGCCCAGACGGAATTCCCACACGCCGCGACCGGCGGCGACATTCGCCTTGGCAAAGTGACCAGCTTGCGCTTTGGTAACGCGAGAAGCACGACGCTCGCCGGCGGTGACTTGCACTGCACGGTAGCCATCGGTTTCTTCAGTCTTGAACTGGGTGACGCGATTCGGCTCGACCTCGATGACCGTAACCGGAATAGAGACACCTTCCTCGGTGAAAATGCGGGTCATGCCGCATTTACGACCGACAACACCAATTGTCATGTTGTAAACCTCTTGAGTGTACGGGGCTTTCACCCGCTATGGCCGCCCATTTCAGAGCGTTACACGACCAATGCCGAAGGCATTAGCCGAGGCTGATCTGTACTTCAACGCCTGCAGCAAGATCGAGCTTCATCAGCGCATCGACGGTTTTATCCGTCGGCTGGACGATGTCCAGTACACGCTTATGTGTACGAATTTCGTACTGATCACGCGCATCTTTGTTGACGTGCGGAGAGATCAGCACGGTGAAACGTTCCTTGCGGGTCGGCAGAGGGATTGGACCACGCACCTGAGCACCAGTACGTTTCGCGGTTTCCACGATTTCCTGGGTTGATTGATCGATCAGGCGATGGTCAAAAGCCTTCAACCGAATCCGGATTTGTTGGTTTTGCATTTGACCTCAGACTCCAATTTACCATTCCCAACGGACGGACTACGCCCGTTAAAAGGAGGCGCAATTGTACGGATGCCCCCACAGGGTGTCAATATTTAACCAACGAACGAAAAAAGGGGCCCCGGAGGGCCCCTTTTCTGATGGCAGGATCAGCGATTACTCGATGATCTTGGCAACCACGCCGGCGCCAACGGTACGGCCGCCTTCGCGGATCGCGAAGCGCAGGCCATCTTCCATGGCGATCGGAGCGATCAGGGTGACAACCATCTTGATGTTGTCGCCCGGCATTACCATCTCTACGCCTTCCGGCAGTTCGCAGTTACCGGTCACGTCGGTGGTACGGAAGTAGAACTGCGGACGGTAGCCCTTGAAGAACGGGGTGTGACGACCACCTTCTTCCTTGGACAGCACGTACACTTCGCACTCGAACTTGGTGTGCGGCTTGATGGTGCCCGGCTTGGCCAGTACCTGGCCACGCTCTACGTCTTCACGCTTGGTGCCACGCAGCAGGATACCAACGTTCTCACCAGCACGACCTTCGTCGAGCAGCTTGCGGAACATTTCAACGCCGGTGCAGGTGGTCTTGGTGGTCGCCTTGATGCCGACGATTTCCACTTCTTCCTGGACCTTGATGATGCCGCGCTCTACACGACCGGTTACCACGGTACCGCGGCCGGAGATCGAGAACACGTCTTCGATCGGCATCAGGAACGGCTGGTCGATGGCACGAACCGGCTCCGGAATGTAGGAGTCCAGGGTCTCTACCAGCTTCTGCACGGCGCTTACGCCGATGCCGTTGTCATCCTTGCCTTCCAGCGCCATCAGCGCGGAACCGATGATGATCGGAGTGTCGTCGCCCGGGAAGTCGTAGGTGTTCAGCAGATCGCGAACTTCCATCTCGACCAGTTCCAGCAGCTCGGCGTCGTCGACCATGTCGGCCTTGTTCAGGAACACGACGATGTAGGGAACGCCTACCTGGCGGGACAGCAGGATGTGCTCGCGGGTCTGCGGCATGGGGCCGTCGGCAGCCGAGCAAACCAGGATCGCGCCGTCCATCTGGGCAGCACCGGTGATCATGTTCTTCACGTAGTCGGCGTGACCGGGGCAGTCAACGTGGGCGTAGTGACGAACAGCGGAATCGTATTCAACGTGCGAGGTGTTGATGGTGATACCGCGGGCCTTTTCTTCCGGCGCGTTGTCGATCTGATCGAAAGCACGAGCGGAACCACCCCAGGTGTCGGAGCAGACCTTGGTCAGTGCAGCGGTCAGAGTGGTCTTGCCATGGTCAACGTGACCGATGGTGCCGACGTTGACGTGCGGTTTGTTACGTTCGAATTTTTCCTTAGCCACGACAGTAAACCTCTTACTTAAAGGGCTGAATCAACCTTGTTTTTTAACCAGCGCTTCGACGATGTTCGACGGAGCTTCGGCGTATTTGGAGAATTCCATGGAGTAGCTCGCGCGACCCTGGGACATGGAACGCACGTCGGTCGCATAACCGAACATCTCACCCAGCGGAACCTCGGCACGAATAACCTTACCGGAAACCGTGTCCTCCATCCCCTGAATCAGACCACGACGACGGTTCAGGTCGCCCATCACGTCACCCATGTAGTCCTCAGGAGTCACCACCTCTACCTTCATGATCGGCTCGAGCACCTTGCCGCCGCCCTTCTGGGCCAGCTGCTTGGTCGCCATGGAAGCAGCGATCTTGAACGCCATCTCGTTGGAGTCGACGTCATGGTAGGAACCATCGAAAACGGTAGCCTTCAGGCCGATGAGCGGATAGCCGGCAACGACGCCGTTCTTCATCTGCTCTTCGATACCCTTCTGGATCGCCGGGATGTATTCCTTCGGAACCACACCGCCCACGACTTCGTTCTCGAACACCAGGCCTTCGGTGATGTTGCCCTTCTCGTCCACGTCCGCGGCCGAGAAACGGATCCAGCAATGACCGAACTGACCGCGACCACCGGACTGGCGAACGAACTTGCCTTCGATCTCCACGTTGTCCTTGGTGATGGTCTCACGGTAGGCAACCTGCGGCTTGCCGATGTTGGCCTCGACGCCGAACTCGCGCTTCATGCGGTCGACGATGATGTCCAGGTGCAGCTCGCCCATGCCGGAGATGATGGTCTGACCGGACTCTTCGTCGGTCTTGACACGGAACGACGGGTCTTCCTGGGCCAGCTTGCCGAGGGCGATACCCATCTTCTCCTGGTCAGCCTTGGTCTTCGGCTCTACAGCGACCGAGATTACCGGCTCGGGGAAGTCCATGCGCTCGAGGATGATCGGCTTCTCGATCGAGCACAGGGTGTCACCAGTGGTGACGTCCTTCATGCCGATCAGGGCAGCGATGTCGCCTGCGCGCACTTCCTTGATCTCTTCACGCTGGTTGGCGTGCATCTGCACCATCCGACCGACGCGCTCTTTCTTGCCTTTCACCGAGTTCAGGACGGAGTCGCCGGAACTCAGGACGCCGGAGTAAACGCGGGCGAAGGTCAGGGTACCGACGAACGGGTCGGTAGCGATCTTGAACGCCAGGGACGAGAACGGTTCGTTGTCGTCGGCATGACGCTCGTCTTCGACGGTCTCGTCGTCCGGGCTGACGCCCTTGATCGCAGGGATCTCGGTCGGAGCCGGGAGGTAGTCGATGACGGCATCGAGAACCAGCGGAACGCCCTTGTTCTTGAACGAGGAACCGCAGACGGCCGGAACGATCTCGCACGCCAGGGTGCGCAGACGCAGGCCTTCCTTGATCTCGGCTTCGGAGAGCTCGCCCTCTTCGAGGTACTTGTTCATCAGCTCTTCGTTGGCTTCGGCCGCAGCCTCGACCATGCTGGAACGCCACTCTTCGGCCAGGTCCTTGAGCTCCGCAGGAATTTCTTCCTCGCGGTAGGTCATGCCCTTGTCGTCATCGTTCCAGTAGATGGCCTTCATCTTGATCAGGTCGACCTGACCGACGAAGTTCTCTTCAGCGCCGATGGCGAGCTGGACCGGAACCGGGGTATGACCCAGGCGCTTCTTGATCTGCTCGACGACGCGCAGGAAGTTCGCGCCCTGGCGGTCCATCTTGTTGACGTAGACGATGCGCGGTACGCCGTACTTGTTGGCCTGACGCCATACGGTTTCCGACTGCGGCTCTACGCCGGAGGTGCCACAGAACACCACGACAGCGCCGTCCAGTACACGCAGGGAACGCTCCACCTCGATGGTGAAGTCTACGTGGCCGGGGGTGTCGATGACGTTTACGCGATAGTTGTCGTACTGACCGCGCGAGCCCTTCCAGAAGGTGGTAACGGCAGCGGAGGTAATGGTGATACCGCGCTCCTGCTCCTGCACCATCCAGTCGGTGGTCGCAGCGCCGTCATGCACTTCGCCCAGCTTGTGGTTGACGCCGGTATAGAACAGAACCCGCTCCGTGGTGGTGGTCTTGCCCGCGTCAACGTGGGCACAGATACCGATATTACGGTAGCGGTTGATGGGTGTAGTACGGGCCACAATAAGGTCCTCGGGGGTTGGGCAGCGCGATTAGAACCGGTAGTGCGAGAAGGCCTTGTTGGCCTCTGCCATACGGTGCACGTCTTCACGCTTCTTGACTGCTGCGCCCTTGCCTTCAGCGGCATCCAGCAGCTCGCCAGCCAGGCGCAGAGCCATGGACTTCTCGCCACGCTTGCGGGCGAAGTCCACCAGCCAACGCATGGCCAGGGCATTACGACGGGACGGACGGACTTCGACCGGAACCTGGTAAGTCGCACCACCTACGCGGCGGGACTTCACTTCGACCAGCGGAGCGATGGCATCGAGAGCTTTTTCGAAGGTTTCCAGGGGATCGGCCTTGCCGCGTTCCTTCACCTTGTCCAGCGCACCGTAAACGATACGCTCGGCAACGGCTTTCTTGCCGCTTTCCATCACGTGGTTCATGAACTTGGCCAGGATCTGGCTTCCGTATTTCGGATCAGCCAGCACTTCACGCTTGGCCGCTACACGACGTCTTGGCATTGATAAGCCCTCAAACGGTCTTCAGGTTAGCCCGGGACCATAACAGTCAAGTTACGCCCGACCTTACTCTTATCGACTCAGATAAATATAAAAACGCTATTACTTCGGACGCTTGGCGCCGTACTTCGAACGACCCTGCTTACGGTCTTTGACACCCGAGGTGTCCAGCGAACCGCGCACGGTGTGGTAACGCACACCCGGAAGGTCCTTTACACGACCGCCACGGATCAGCACTACGCTGTGCTCTTGCAGGTTGTGACCTTCACCACCGATGTACGAGGAAACCTCGAAACCGTTGGTCAGACGTACACGGCATACCTTACGCAGTGCCGAGTTCGGCTTTTTCGGCGTGGTGGTGTATACGCGGGTGCATACGCCACGACGTTGCGGGCAGTTCTGCAGCGCAGGCACGTCGCTCTTGTCGACCATGCGCTTGCGCGGCTTACGCACCAGCTGGTTGATAGTTGCCATCTATAGCTCCACTGATTGTCTTACGACACACAAACGAAATGACAGAGCATGCGCCCTGCCAATTTTCGGGGTACAAAATAGTAAAGAGGTTCTTGTACACCGTCAAGACAAAGCCCCGGCTATCGGGATAGCCGGGGCTTGTCGTTGATGCTTAGTTACCGCTCGAGTTCAGCGCTTCGGTCAGTGCGGCTTCCGCCTCGCTGGCACTCACACGCTGCGGCTTGCCGAGGTCGCGCTGACGCTTGCGCTCGCTGTGGTAAGCCAGACCGGTACCGGCCGGGATCAGGCGACCCACGACCACGTTCTCTTTCAGACCACGCAGGAAGTCGCGCTTGCCGGTGACCGCCGCCTCGGTGAGGACGCGGGTGGTCTCCTGGAACGACGCCGCTGAAATGAACGACTCGGTCGACAGGGAAGCCTTGGTGATACCCAGCAGAACGCGCTCGTACTTGGCCGGGAACTTGTCCTCGGTACCGAGCTGTTCGTTCTCTTCCAGCACCTGGGTGAGTTCCACCTGGTCGCCTTTGATGAAGCTGGAGTCGCCGGACTCGCTGACTTCGACCTTGCGCAGCATCTGACGCAGGATGGTCTCGATGTGCTTGTCGTTGATCTTCACGCCCTGCAGACGGTAGACGTCCTGGATCTCGTTGACGATGTACTTCGCCAGCGAGCTCACGCCCAGCAGGCGCAGGATGTCGTGCGGGTTGCTCGGACCGTCGGAGATGACTTCGCCGCGGTTCACCTGTTCGCCTTCGAACACGTTCAGGTGACGCCACTTCGGAATCAGCTCCTCGTACGGATCGCTGCCATCGTTCGGCGTGATGACCAGGCGGCGCTTGCCCTTGGTCTCCTTGCCGAAGGAGATGGTGCCGCTGATTTCCGCCAGGATCGAAGGCTCTTTCGGACGACGAGCCTCGAACAGGTCGGCAACGCGCGGCAGACCACCGGTGATGTCACGGGTCTTCGAGGTTTCCTGCGGGATACGCGCGACAACGTCACCGATGCTCACCTTGGCGCCGTCGGTCAGGTTGACCAGGGCGTTGGCCGGCAGGAAGTACTGCGCCGGTACGTCGGTACCCGGCAGCAGCAGGTCCTTGCCCGCGGCATCGATCAGCTTCACGGCCGGACGGATGTCCTTGCCGGCAGCCGGACGGTCCTTCGGATCCATCACTTCGATGTTGGTCAGGCCGGTCAGTTCGTCGGTCTGACGCTTGACGGTGATGCCCTCTTCCATGCCCACGAAGGCCACGGTACCGTCCACCTCGGTGACGATCGGGTGGGTGTGCGGGTCCCACTTGGCGACGATAGCGCCCGGGTCGACCTTGTCACCTTCCTTGACCGAGATCACCGCACCGTACGGCAGCTTGTAGCGCTCGCGCTCGCGACCGAAGTCGTCGGCAACCGCCAGTTCGCCGGAACGGGAAACCGCGACCAGCGCGCCGTCGGCACGAACCACATGCTTCAGGTTGTGCAGGCGGATGGTGCCGCCGTTCTTCACCTGGACGTTGTCGGCCGCGGAGGTCCGGCTGGCCGCACCGCCGATGTGGAAGGTACGCATGGTCAGCTGGGTGCCCGGCTCACCGATGGACTGGGCAGCGATGACACCGACCGCCTCGCCGATGTTGACGCGATGGCCACGCGCCAGGTCGCGGCCGTAGCACATGGCGCAGATGCCATGACGGGTTTCGCAGGTGATCGGGGAACGCACCACCACTTCGTCGACGCTCATCACTTCGAGGAAGTCGACCCACTTCTCGTCGATCAGGGTGCCGGCCGGCACGATGACCTCGTCGCTGCCCGGCTTGAACACGTCGCGCGCGATCACACGGCCGAGCACGCGCTCGCCGAGCGGTTCTACCACGTCGCCGCCTTCGATGTGCGGCGACATCAGCAGGCCGTGCTCGGTACCGCAATCGATCTCGGTCACTACCAGATCCTGGGCCACGTCGACCAGACGACGGGTCAGGTAACCGGAGTTCGCGGTCTTCAGCGCGGTATCCGCCAGACCCTTACGAGCACCGTGGGTAGAGATGAAGTACTGGAGTACGTTCAGGCCTTCACGGAAGTTCGCGGTGATCGGGGTCTCGATGATCGAGCCGTCCGGCTTGGCCATCAGGCCACGCATACCTGCCAGCTGACGGATCTGGGCCGCGGAGCCCCGCGCACCCGAGTCAGCCATCATGTACATGGAATTGAAGGACTCCTGGTCGACTTCCTTGCCCTCGCGATCGACGACCTTCTCTTTCGAGAGGTTGGCCATCATCGCCTTGGACACTTCGTCGTTGGCCTTCGACCACAGGTCGATCACCTTGTTGTACTTCTCGCCCTGGGTTACCAGGCCGGAGGCGTACTGGCTCTCGATCTCCTTCACTTCGTCGGTGGCGGCGTTGATGATCCGCGCCTTCTCGTCCGGGATGACGAAGTCGTTGACGCCGATGGACACGCCGGAAATGGTCGAGTAGGCGAAACCGGTGTACATCAGCTGGTCGGCGAAGATGACGGTGTCCTTCAGACCCACCACGCGATAGCAGTGGTTGATCAGCTTGGAGATCGCCTTCTTCTTCATCGACTGGTTGACCACGTCGAACGGCAGGCCGGCCGGAACGACCTGGAACAGCAGCGCGCGGCCGACGGTGGTGTCGACGATACGGGTATTGGCGGTCAGTTGGCCGTCTTCACCCTTGATCTTTTCGTTGATGCGCACTTTCACGCGAGCGTGCAGGGACGCCTGGCCGCTGCGGTAGGCGCGGTCGACTTCCTGCAGGTCGGCGAAGGCCATGCCCTCGCCCTTCGCGTTGATCGCTTCACGGGTCATGTAGTACAGACCCATTACCACGTCCTGCGACGGAACGATGATCGGCTCGCCGTTGGCGGGCGACAGGATGTTGTTGGTGGACATCATCAGCGCGCGCGCTTCCAGCTGGGCCTCGAGGGTCAGCGGAACGTGGACGGCCATCTGGTCACCGTCGAAGTCGGCGTTGTACGCGGCGCAGACCAGCGGGTGCAGCTGGATCGCCTTGCCTTCGATGAGGACCGGCTCGAACGCCTGGATGCCCAGACGGTGCAGGGTCGGCGCACGGTTCAGGAGAACCGGATGCTCGCGGATGACTTCGGCGAGAACGTCCCAGACCTCGGGCAGCTCGCGCTCGACCATTTTCTTGGCGGCCTTGATGGTGGTGGCCATACCACGACCTTCCAGCTTGCCGAAGATGAACGGCTTGAACAGCTCCAGGGCCATCTTCTTCGGCAGACCGCACTGGTGCAGGCGCAGGGTCGGGCCCACGGTGATCACGGAACGACCGGAGTAGTCCACGCGCTTGCCGAGCAGGTTCTGACGGAAGCGACCTTGCTTGCCCTTGATCATGTCGGCCAGCGACTTCAGCGGACGCTTGTTCGAGCCGGTGATGGCGCGACCGCGACGGCCGTTGTCGAGCAGGGCGTCGACGGCTTCCTGCAGCATGCGCTTTTCGTTGCGCACGATGATGTCCGGAGCGGCCAGGTCGAGCAGGCGCTTCAGACGGTTGTTACGGTTGATCACCCGACGATACAGGTCGTTCAGGTCGGAAGTCGCGAAGCGACCGCCATCCAGCGGAACCAGCGGACGCAGGTCCGGCGGCAGCACCGGCAGGACGGTCAGGACCATCCACTCAGGCTTGTTGCCGGAGCCCTGGAAGGCTTCCATCAGCTTCAGGCGCTTGGACAGCTTCTTGATCTTGGTTTCCGAGTTGGTCTGCGGAATCTCTTCGCGCAGGCGGCCGATCTCGTGCTCCAGATCGATGGCGTTGAGCAGTTCGTGAACGGCTTCGGCGCCCATGCGAGCATCGAAATCGTCACCGAACTCTTCGAGGGCCTCGAAGTATTGCTCGTCGTTCAGCAGCTGGCCCTTTTCCAGGGTGGTCATGCCCGGATCGATCACCACGTAGCTCTCGAAATAGAGCACGCGCTCGATATCGCGCAGGGTCATGTCCAGCAGCAGGCCGATACGGGACGGCAGCGACTTCAGGAACCAGATGTGGGCAACCGGCGAAGCCAGCTCGATGTGGCCCATGCGCTCGCGGCGCACCTTGGCCAGGGCGACTTCCACGCCGCACTTCTCGCAGATCACACCGCGGTGCTTGAGGCGCTTGTACTTGCCGCACAGGCACTCGTAGTCCTTCACCGGGCCGAAGATCTTGGCGCAGAACAGGCCGTCGCGCTCCGGCTTGAAGGTACGGTAGTTGATGGTTTCCGGCTTTTTAACTTCGCCGAAAGACCAGGAACGAATCATCTCGGGCGAAGCCAGGCCAATACGGATGGCATCGAACTCTTCGATTTGACCCTGGTTTTTCAACAGATTAAGCAAGTCTTTCAAGGCCTTTCCTCCTCACGGACCCGGTGCGACCGGCCTTGACCAGCCGCACCGTCTAGCGTCACGTGTTATTCGGTTTCCAGTTCGATGTCGATGCCGAGCGAACGGATCTCTTTGATCAGAACGTTGAAGGACTCGGGCATGCCGGCCTCCATGCGGTGATCGCCGTCCACGATGTTCTTGTACATCTTGGTCCGGCCGTTCACGTCGTCCGACTTGACCGTCAGCATTTCCTGCAGGGTGTACGCCGCGCCATAGGCTTCCAGCGCCCACACCTCCATCTCACCGAAGCGCTGACCACCGAACTGTGCCTTACCACCCAGCGGCTGCTGGGTAACCAGGCTGTACGAGCCGGTGGAACGGGCGTGCATCTTGTCGTCCACCAGGTGGTTCAGCTTGAGCATGTACATGTAGCCGACGGTGGTCGGACGCTCGAACTGGTTGCCGGTACGGCCGTCGAACAGACGCATCTGGCCGCTTTCCGGCAGGTCGGCCAGCTTCAGCATGGCCTTGATCTCGCGTTCCTTGGCGCCATCGAACACCGGGGTCGCCATCGGTACGCCACCGCGCAGGTTCTTGGCCAGCGCGAGGATCTCGTTGTCGCCCAGCTCGTCGAGGTTTTCCTCGCGACCGCCGATCTCGTTGTAGATCTCGTGCAGGAACTTACGCAGTTCGGCGACCTTGCGCTGCTCTTCGAGCATGCGGTTGATCTTCTCGCCCAGCCCCTTGGCCGCGAGGCCCAGGTGGGTTTCGAGGATCTGACCGACGTTCATACGCGACGGTACGCCCAGCGGGTTGAGGACGATGTCGACCGGGGTGCCGTTGGCATCGTGCGGCATGTCTTCCACCGGCATGATCACCGAGACCACACCCTTGTTACCGTGACGGCCGGCCATCTTGTCGCCCGGCTGGATGCGACGCTTGATCGCCAGGTAGACCTTGACGATCTTCAGCACGCCCGGAGCCAGGTCGTCGCCCTGCTGCAGCTTGCGCTTCTTGTCCTCGAACTTGTCGTCCAGGAGCTGGCGACGATCGCTGATGTAGGCCTGGGCCTTCTCCAGCTGTTCGTTCAGGGCGTCGTCGGCCATGCGCAGCTTGAACCACTGGCCGCGCTCGAGACCGTCGAGGTAGTCGTCGGTGATCTCCGTGCCCTTCTTCAGCGCCGGGCCACCTTCAGCCTTGGCACCGACCAGGGCGGCACGCAGACGCTCGAAGGTCGCGCCTTCGACGATGCGGAACTCTTCGTTCAGGTCCTTGCGGATCTGGTCGAGTTGCATCTTCTCGATGGACAGCGCGCGGGAATCGCGCTCGACGCCGTCGCGGGTGAAGACCTGAACGTCGATGACGGTACCCTTGGTGCCGGTCGGCACACGCAGGGAGGTGTCCTTCACGTCGGACGCCTTCTCACCGAAGATCGCGCGCAGCAGCTTCTCTTCCGGAGTCAACTGGGTCTCGCCTTTCGGAGTGACCTTGCCGACCAGGATGTCGCCGGCCTGCACTTCGGCGCCGACGTAGACGATACCGGCTTCGTCCAGCTTGTTCAGCGCGGCCTCGCCCACGTTCGGGATGTCCGCGGTGATTTCCTCTGGGCCGAGCTTGGTGTCACGAGCGACGCAGGTCAGTTCCTGGATGTGGATCGTGGTGAAACGATCTTCCTGGACCACGCGCTCGGACAGGCAGATGGAGTCTTCGAAGTTGAAGCCGTTCCAGGGCATGAACGCTACGCGCATGTTCTGGCCCAGGGCCAGTTCGCCCATGTCGGTGGACGGACCGTCGGCCAGGATGTCGCCGCGCGCGACCACGTCACCCTTGCTCACCAGCGGACGCTGGTTGATGCAGGTGTTCTGGTTGGAACGGGTGTACTTGGTCAGGTTGTAGATGTCGACACCCGCTTCGCCGGTCTCGACTTCGTCATCCGCCACGCGAACCACGACACGGCTGGCATCGACCGAGTCGATCACACCGCCACGGCGAGCCACGACGCAGACGCCGGAGTCGCGCGCCACGTTGCGCTCCATGCCGGTACCCACCAGCGGCTTGTCGGCACGCAGGGTCGGCACGGCCTGACGCTGCATGTTCGAGCCCATGAGTGCGCGGTTGGCGTCATCGTGCTCGAGGAACGGAATCAGCGAGGCAGCGACGGAAACGACCTGCTTCGGCGACACGTCCATCAGGGTCACGTCTTCCGGCGCCTTCACGGTGAATTCGTTCAGGTGACGCACGGCCACCAGCTCGTCCACCAGTTGACCCTTCTCGTTGAGGGTCGCCGAAGCCTGGGCGATGACGTGGTCGGCTTCTTCGATCGCCGACAGGAACACGATCTCGTCGGTTACCAGGCTGTCCTTGACCACGCGGTACGGGCTCTCGAGGAAGCCGTACTTGTTGGTGCGGGCGTAGGTCGCCAGGGAGTTGATCAGACCGATGTTCGGACCTTCAGGGGTTTCGATCGGGCACACGCGGCCGTAGTGGGTCGGGTGTACGTCACGAACCTCGAAGCCCGCACGCTCACGGGTCAGACCGCCCGGGCCGAGCGCGGAGACGCGGCGCTTGTGGGTGATCTCGGAAAGCGGGTTGTTCTGGTCCATGAACTGCGACAGCTGGCTCGAACCGAAGAACTCCTTGATCGCGGCAGCCACCGGCTTGGCGTTGATCAGGTCCTGCGGCATCAGGCCTTCGCTTTCGGCCATGGACAGGCGTTCCTTGACCGCGCGCTCGACACGCACCAGGCCCACGCGGAACTGGTTCTCGGCCATTTCGCCGACGCAACGGACGCGACGGTTGCCCAGGTGGTCGATGTCATCGACGATGCCCTTGCCGTTACGGATGTCGACGAGGGTCTTGAGCACATCGATGATGTCTTCCTTGCTCAGGACGCCCGGACCTTCGATCTCGGTACGACCGATACGGCGGTTGAACTTCATCCGGCCTACGGCCGACAGGTCGTAACGCTCGGCGCTGAAGAACAGGTTGCCGAACAGGGTCTCGGCAGCTTCCTTGGTCGGCGGCTCGCCCGGACGCATCATCCGGTAGATCTCGACCAGGGCTTCCAGCTGGTTGCTGGTGTTGTCGATCTTCAGGGTGTCGGAGATGAACGGACCGCAGTCGATGTCGTTGGTGTACAGGGTCTCGATGCGCACGACCTGGGCCTTGGCCACCTTGGCCAGGAGGTCGAGGGTCAGCTCGGTGTTGCACTCGGCGATGATCTCGCCGGTAGCCGGATGCACGATCGCCTTGGCGATGGTACGGCCGATCAGGTAGTCGAACGGCACTTCCAGCTGGCTCACGCCAGCCTTTTCCAGCTGGTTGATGTGGCGGGCAGTGATACGACGCCCCTGCTCCACGATCACCTTGCCGCTGCCATCCTTGATGTCGATGCTCGCGACTTCACCGCGCAGGCGCTGCGGGACCAGTTCCAGGTTCAGGGTCTCGCCCTTGATGTGGAAGACGTTGGTCGCGTAGAAGGCGTTGAGGATCTCTTCCGTGCTGTAGCCGAGCGCGCGCAGCAGTACCGAGGCCGGCAGCTTGCGGCGACGGTCGATACGGACGAACACGCAGTCCTTCGGATCGAACTCGAAGTCCAGCCAGGAACCGCGGTAAGGAATGATCCGCGCGGAGTACAGCAGCTTGCCGGAGCTGTGGGTCTTGCCACGGTCGTGGTCGAAGAACACGCCCGGGGAACGGTGCAGCTGGGAGACGATGACACGCTCGGTACCGTTGATGATGAAGGTACCGTTCTCGGTCATCAGGGGGATTTCCCCCATGTAGACTTCTTGTTCCTTGATGTCCTTGATCGCCTTGTTCGACGACTCGCGGTCGAAGATGATCAGGCGAACTTTCACGCGCAGCGGTACGGCGAAGGTCACGCCGCGCAGCACGCACTCCTTGACATCGAATGCCGGCTCACCCAGACGGTAGCCGACGTATTCCAGGGCAGCATTGCCGGAATAGCTGATAATCGGGAAAACGGACTTGAAGGCCGCGTGCAGACCGATATCGCGGAACTGCTCCTTGGTTGCGCCAGCCTGCAGGAATTCGCGATAGGAATCCAGCTGGATGGCCAGCAAATACGGCACATCCATGACGTCCGGCAACTTGCTAAAGTCCTTGCGGATACGTTTTTTCTCAGTGTATGAGTAAGCCATCAGCGTTCCCCAGCTTGGTCACCTGCTTGTTTGGCGTCTCCGACGGGAGCAGCCGGAAAATCTTGCAGACCCCTTGGCCTGCATTGCCCACTCGGGGCACTTTCACGTCTTGGGTGGAACGCCCGAGGCGAGTCCACCCAGAACGGAAAAAGGCCGGTGGCAAAAGCCACCAGCCATCAGCCTTTCGCTTGACGCTCGGGCTGTAGACGCAAGGTCGTCGCTTACTTGAGCTCGACTTTGGCGCCTGCTTCTTCCAGGGCTTTCTTGGCGGCTTCGGCTTCTTCTTTCGAAGCGCCTTCCTTCACCACGCCCGGAGCGCCGTCTACGACGGCCTTGGCTTCTTTCAGACCCAGACCGGTCAGTTCGCGAACGACCTTGATCACGTTCACTTTCTTGTCGCCAGCTTCGGCCAGGACGATGGTGAACTCGGTCTGCTCTTCGGCAGCGGCAGCAGCCGGGCCAGCAGCGGCAACGGTAGCGGCAGCAGCGGTAACGCCGAACTTCTCTTCCATCGCCTTGATCAGTTCGACCACTTGCATGACGGACATTTCGGATACGGCGTTGATGATGTCTTCGTTGGTCAGAGCCATGACTCTAATTCCTGTATTGGGGGACGGCCTGCGGCCATCGTATTAAACAAATAAGATTGAAAGCGCTTGCGAGCCGACTTAGGCGGCAGCAGCTTCTTTCTGGTCGCGAATGGCCGCCAGAGTACGAGCCAGCTTGCTGGTAGCGCCCTGAATCACGCTCATCAGCTGCGATACGGCTTCGTCGTAGGTCGGCAGGCTTGCCAGTACGTCGATCTGATTGGCTGCGAGGAACTGACCCTCGAAGGCAGCCGCCTTGATCTCGAACTTGTCCTGACCCTTGGCGAACTCACGGAAGATACGAGCGGCAGCGCCCGGATGTTCGTTGGAGAAAGCGATCAGGGTCGGGCCTTTGAACACGTCGTTGAGCACGTCGAACTGGGTGCCTTCAACGGCGCGCTTGAGCAGGGTGTTACGTACGACTTTCACGTACACACCAGCTTCGCGGGCCTCTTTACGGAGTCCGGTCATGGCGCCTACGGTCACGCCACGGGCATCGGCCACGACAGCGGACAGGGCAGCTTTGGCAGCCTCGTTGACTTCAGCGACGATGGCCTTCTTGTCTTCGAGTTTAATTGCCACGGGTTTACTCCTGGATGTTACCGTTTCGTCCAGCCGGGGCCGGACGTCGTTTTGGTGTCTGATTCGGTAACCGAATCGGGAGCACCATCTGCGTAGGCTTGTGGTTTAAGGCTTGCGCCACCTACGGTCTTGGATAGCCCCCGCCAGGCAGGGACCCCAATACCTGTGCAGCGGGCAGAACCCGCTGCACGATTTCACTTAGGCTTCCAGGGAAGCCAGGTCGATCTGCAGGCCCGGACCCATGGTGGTGCTCAGGGTCACGCGCTTGACGTACACGCCTTTCGACGAGGACGGCTTCAGGCGCTTCAGGTCGGCCAGCAGCGCTTCAACGTTCTGCTGCAGCTTGGCCGGCTCGAAATCGACCTTACCGACGGAGCTGTGGATGATGCCGTTCTTGTCGGTACGGAAACGTACCTGACCAGCCTTGGCATTCTTCACGGCGGTAGCGACGTCCGGAGTCACGGTGCCGACTTTCGGGTTCGGCATCAGACCACGCGGGCCGAGGATCTGGCCCAGCTGGCCGACGACACGCATGGCATCCGGGGAAGCGATGACGACGTCGTAGTTCAGGTCGCCGCCTTTCATTTCGGCAGCCAGTTCGTCCATGCCCACCTTGTCGGCGCCGGCAGCCAGAGCGGCTTCGGCAGCCGGACCCTGGGTGAAGACGGCAACGCGGACGCTCTTGCCGGTGCCGTTCGGCAGGACGGTGGCGCCACGAACGACCTGGTCGGATTTACGCGGATCGACGCCGAGGTTCACGGCAACGTCCACGGACTCCTTGAACTTGATGGTGGACAGCTCGGCCAGCAGCTTGGCGGCCTCTTCGAAGCTGTACTGCTTGCCGGCAACTACTTTCTCGGCAATCGCCTTCTGGCGCTTGGTCAGCTTAGCCATTACACACCCTCCACGTTCAGGCCCATGCTGCGCGCGGAGCCAGCGATGGTACGTACAGCAGCGTCCAGATCAGCAGCGGTCAGGTCAGCCTGCTTGGTCTTGGCGATCTCTTCCAGCTGGGCACGGGTAACGGTGCCGACTTTCTGGGAGTTCGGACGAGCGGAGCCGCTGGTGATGCCAGCTGCTTTTTTCAGCAGGACGGCAGCCGGGGTGCTCTTGGTTTCGAAGGTGAAGCTACGGTCGCTGTAAACGGTGATGATCACAGGAGTCGGCAGGCCCGGCTCTTGGCCTTGGGTCTTGGCGTTGAACGCCTTGCAGAATTCCATGATGTTCACGCCGTGCTGACCCAGGGCAGGGCCGACCGGCGGCGACGGGTTGGCCTGACCGGCCTTTACTTGCAGCTTGATATAAGCCTGGATTTTCTTAGCCATTTGCTACTCCAAATTCGGGTACAAGCGCCTGAAGGCTCCCCGGTTGCTTTCGCGTTTATCCCAGTGACGACAAAACCCCGCAGCCTTGGGCTGCGGGGTGAGGGATGCGTTTTCAGCTAGACCTTTTCGACCTGACTGAACTCCAGCTCCACCGGGGTAGAGCGGCCAAAGATGAGCACGGCCACTTGGATCCGGCTCTTCTCGTAGTTAACTTCTTCGACGACACCATTGAAGTCGGCGAAAGGACCATCGATGACACGAACGGTCTCGCCCGGCTCGAACAGGGTCTTCGGCTTGGGCTTGTCGCCGCTATCGGCCACGCGACGCAGGATTGCATCAGCCTCACGATCGGTGATCGGAGCCGGCTTGTCGGCAGTCCCGCCGATGAAGCCCATGACACGCGGGGTATCCTTCACCAGGTGCCAGGTACCTTCGTTCATTTCCATCTGAACCAGCACATAGCCAGGGAAGAATTTGCGCTCGCTCTTGCGCTTCTGGCCGTTCCGCATCTCCACCACTTCTTCGGTGGGAACCAGAATCTCGCCGAACTCTTCTTCCATGCCAGCAAGCTTGACACGCTCGATCAGCGAGCGCATGACATGCTTCTCGTAGCCCGAGTATGCATGCACAACGTACCAACGCTTAGCCACGGCGCACCCTTAACCTACAATCATGGAAACCAACCAACCCAGCAGGGAATCGAGCCCCCACAGCAGCAGCGCCATTACCAGCACTACCGCGACCACGATCAGCGTGGTCTGAGTTGTTTCTTGACGACTCGGCCATACGACCTTGCGAATCTCGACGCGCGCTTCCTTAGCAAGACTAAAGAAGGCCTGCCCCTTGGCCGTTTGCAGAGCCAGGAAGGCAGCGATCACCGCCAGAACGAGAATACCGAGAACGCGATACAGGATTGGTTGAGCCGAAAAGTACTGATTGCCCACAACGGCAACCACAACCAGAACGGCAACCAAGAGCCATTTCAAGAGATCAAAACGTGATTCTTTGGCTTCTGCCTTGGCATTCATCTGTTAGGAATCTCGTGAAGAAAAGCCAGATTTACTTGGGAAATCTGGCAGGCCAGGAGGGAATCGAACCCCCAACCTGCGGTTTTGGAGACCGCCGCTCTGCCAATTGAGCTACTGGCCTGAAGCAAAATCAGGCCGACCATTATGCCGGCCTGAGAGGGGAAGATCAACCGATATTATTCGATGATCTTGGCAACCACGCCGGCGCCAACGGTACGGCCGCCTTCGCGGATCGCGAAGCGCAGGCCATCTTCCATGGCGATCGGAGCGATCAGGGTGACAACCATCTTGATGTTGTCGCCCGGCATTACCATCTCTACGCCTTCCGGCAGCTCGCAGTTACCGGTCACGTCAGTGGTACGGAAGTAGAACTGCGGACGGTAGCCCTTGAAGAACGGGGTGTGACGACCACCTTCTTCCTTGGACAGCACGTACACTTCGCACTCGAACTTGGTGTGCGGCTTGATGGTGCCCGGCTTGGCCAGTACCTGGCCACGCTCTACGTCTTCACGCTTGGTGCCACGCAGCAGGATACCAACGTTCTCACCAGCACGACCTTCGTCGAGCAGCTTGCGGAACATTTCAACGCCGGTGCAGGTGGTCTTGGTGGTCGCCTTGATGCCGACGATTTCCACTTCTTCCTGGACCTTGATGATGCCGCGCTCTACACGACCGGTTACCACGGTACCGCGACCGGAGATCGAGAACACGTCTTCGATCGGCATCAGGAACGGCTGGTCGATGGCACGAACCGGCTCCGGAATGTAGGAGTCCAGGGTCTCTACCAGCTTCTGCACGGCGCTTACGCCGATGCCGTTGTCATCCTTGCCTTCCAGCGCCATCAGCGCGGAACCGATGATGATCGGGGTGTCGTCGCCCGGGAAGTCGTAGGTGTTCAGCAGATCGCGAACTTCCATCTCGACCAGTTCCAGCAGCTCGGCGTCGTCGACCATGTCGGCCTTGTTCAGGAACACGACGATGTAGGGAACGCCTACCTGGCGGGACAGCAGGATGTGCTCGCGGGTCTGCGGCATGGGGCCGTCGGCAGCCGAGCAAACCAGGATCGCGCCGTCCATCTGGGCAGCACCGGTGATCATGTTCTTCACGTAGTCGGCGTGACCGGGGCAGTCAACGTGGGCGTAGTGACGAACAGCGGAATCGTATTCAACGTGCGAGGTGTTGATGGTGATCCCGCGGGCCTTTTCTTCCGGCGCGTTGTCGATCTGATCGAAAGCACGAGCGGAACCACCCCAGGTGTCGGAGCAGACCTTGGTCAGTGCAGCGGTCAGAGTGGTCTTGCCATGGTCAACGTGACCGATGGTGCCGACGTTGACGTGCGGCTTGTTCCGTTCAAATTTTTCTTTAGCCATGGAGACCATCCCCTTCAAGGAATTGAGCGGATCACGCTACCATTAGAACAAGGGCAGATATTTTCATATCTGCCCCTGGATAAATGGAGCTCATGAGCGGATTTGAACCGCTGACCTCACCCTTACCAAGGGTGTGCTCTACCAACTGAGCTACATGAGCGAAACACAAGCAACTTGACTGGAGCGGGTAGCGGGAATCGAACCCGCATCATCAGCTTGGAAGGCTGAGGTTCTACCACTGAACTATACCCGCGGAGCCCGAAGCTCACGCTTTTAAACTGGTGGAGGGAGAAGGATTCGAACCTTCGAAGTCTATGACGTCAGATTTACAGTCTGATCCCTTTGGCCACTCGGGAATCCCTCCAAACTGGTGGGCGGCATTCTCTACGTCTGCCACCTTGCTGTCAAGAGTTTTCTCTTAAAAAACCTGAACTTAGGTTTCAACAGCAACTTCATGGTAGGAGTCTTTCAGCCTTCCCCCTGCGAAGCGGGCGCCATTCTATGCAAACCATCAGGGGGATGCAACACCTTTGCACGACATTATTTGATGCTGCAATCCCTTGAAGTCCCGAGCCAGCTCCTGGAGCAGTTGCTCATCCACCAGGCGCCGGCTGCCGGGGGCCACCCTTACCCAGAAATCACGCTGCCCGCGGGGCAATTCCTTCAGCTCCGCCTCGTAACCTGCCGTCTTGAGACGCACCTGCGCACTTTCAGCCGAATCCCGCGCGGAAAACATCCCCAAAGAAATGCCATTGGCCAGCACTCCCTCGCCAATCAGGTAGCTGTCGATATTGCGCGCCTGAAGCTCCTTCAACTGACGAAGCGCAGCCTCCCGCGAGGCTAGCGGAGGAAGATAGACCCAGTAATCGACGCTCATCTCCCCACGGGCCTCGACCTCCGCCTCGATATCCAGGCCCAACAGGCGCTGCTGCAACCTTCGGGCATCCGCCTCCTCACCGCCTCCGCCAAGATAGAGACAGGCCGACTCGGATGCGATCGACTCTTCGGCAGCCGGAGGCACACTCGGCGCCGGCACCTGCGATCCCGAGCGCGCCCTGGAAGCAAGGTTGCTCTCGGCCAACAGCAGAATGTTCTTCTGCCCATCCTTATAGAGTTCCAGCGGTGCGATTTCCTTGGCCCGTAGCGGGGATTGCTGCTGGTGCCAGACGTAGTAGAAGACGTTCAGGGCAAGGAGAAACAGGAAGAACCAGCGCATAGATCCTCTCACTCAATCGGGCAAGCCAGTGCCAGCCCTACGAAAACCAGGTCCGGCATGATCCGGGCGCCAGCCAGTTCGTCGCGAACCAGTTCGGCATCCCCACCCGTCAGGAATATTTCACAATCCGGACCGAGCAGCTCGCACGCCATGGCGTACTGCTCACGAACGAACCCCCTGAGCATGAGCAGACAACCCCGCTCAACCGCCTCGGCCGTGGCCTGCCCTGGCTGAAGACTGGCAAGCGCCCGCCGGGCCTCTGCATCGTCGTAGCGGATACGTCGGGTATGGGTGCGCAACTGGCTTCTCATCAGGGTCATGCCCGGGCATATGTAGCCCCCCAGATGCACACCATCCGCCGCGACCAGATCAGAGGTGACCGCAGTCCCCAGATCGATGACCAGGCAGGCCTTCTTAGCCAGGTGATGAGCCGCGACGAGGGCCAACCAGCGGTCGAGCCCCAGGCGCTGGTAGTCGAGATAGCCGTTGCGCACTCCCGCCAACTGCTTGCCGGATGATGCAACCAGCGCCGAAACCGGGAACAGCTGCTCCAACCGTGCGACCAGTTGCGAGGTTTCCTGCTCGCTGCGAACGCTCACCAGGCGACAGGCTCGCACTGGCAGCGCTTGCTGCGATGTTAACTGTTCGACCAGGGCATCATCGGACTCCGCAAGGCCACCGGCGACCGACCGTGCCGCGCCCTCGATGACCCGCCACTTGATCAGCGAGTTTCCACAGTCGAGCTCAAGAATCATTGACGCAACCTCAAACTAAGCTCCCCTCCACTGAACCCCTGCTCCACGCCATCCACCTCGAGGCGCAGCGCTCCTCGGCTATCGACACCCAGCACACGACCCTCGATGGAACTCAGAGCAGTCGAGAGAATGACCTGGGCACCCTGCCAGAGATTGCAGGACTCCCACTCCTCGCGACTTGCAGCAAAGCCTTCGCGCGAATGCCTATCGAGATAATCGGCCAACTGCCGATTGAGAGCAGAAAGCAGCCGCGAACGATCCACCAGCTCCCCCAGCGCTTCGCGCAGGGAGGTCCAAGGCTGGCCGATATCAGTGGCGGTCTTCATGTTGACGTTGATCCCTATGCCGATAACGACATGACACAGATCCGCGGGGTCGCCACTCAGCTCCAGGAGAATTCCGGCGATCTTCTTGCCTCCCTGCAGAAGGTCGTTCGGCCACTTCAACCCGGCGTCCCGGACGCCCAAAGACTCCAGGGCCCGGAGCACCGCGAGACCGACAACCAGGCTCAACCCTTCGAGCTCCCGAGCGCCCCCCCTGACAGTAATGGCCAGAGAATAATAGAGGTTCTCTCCATAGGGACTGACCCAGGCTCGGCCGCGACGTCCACGCCCGGCAGTCTGCTGCTCGACGACGATAACGAAAGGCGTCGAGGCTCCAGCCGCGAGCCTACGCATGGCCTCGCTATTGGTCGAATCGACGGTGGGCATGATCTCGACAGGCCAGAGGCTGTCGATCTTCCGCGGATCCAGGAGACTGAGGGGACTCGCCAGACGGTAACCCCGGCCACGCACCTTGTGGAACTGCAGGCCATGTTCAGCCTCCAGGTGCTGCAAGCGTTTCCAGACTGCACTGCGACTGATGCCCAGTACTGCCCCCAACTCCTCACCGGAGTGGAATCGCCCGTCTTGAAGTAGTTTCAGCAAGGTCTGCATAGACGCCCCACACTAGCCAGGCACGCATCATATAGAGGCACTTGCGCTTTGCCTACGAAAAGCCCTGCCGTATAGCTGCCTTTTCCCCGGATTTTCGCAGACTTTTCCGCGCGCAAAAGCAAAACCCCCGGTCATCGCTGACCAGGGGTTTTGGGATAGGAGCTTGACGATGACCTACTCTCACATGGGGAGACCCCACACTACCATCGGCGATGCGTCGTTTCACTTCTGAGTTCGGGAAGGGATCAGGTGGTTCCAACGCTCTATGATCGTCAAGCAATTCGGTTGGATATCCGTTCGCTTGGGCTTACGTCTATCCGGATTCAGGTATGTGATTTCAAGGTGTTTGCGGTTCATGCGAACTTTCGGTTCGTCGACTTCACCTTACAACACACAATCATCAGATTGTTTGGGTGTTATATGGTCAAGCCTCACGGGCAATTAGTACTGGTTAGCTCAACGCCTCACAACGCTTACACACCCAGCCTATCAACGTCGTAGTCTTCGACGGCCCTTCAGGGGAATCAAGTTCCCAGTGAGATCTCATCTTGAGGCAAGTTTCCCGCTTAGATGCTTTCAGCGGTTATCTTTTCCGAACATAGCTACCCGGCAATGCCACTGGCGTGACAACCGGAACACCAGAGGTTCGTCCACTCCGGTCCTCTCGTACTAGGAGCAGCCCCTCTCAAATCTCAAACGTCCACGGCAGATAGGGACCGAACTGTCTCACGACGTTCTAAACCCAGCTCGCGTACCACTTTAAATGGCGAACAGCCATACCCTTGGGACCGGCTTCAGCCCCAGGATGTGATGAGCCGACATCGAGGTGCCAAACACCGCCGTCGATATGAACTCTTGGGCGGTATCAGCCTGTTATCCCCGGAGTACCTTTTATCCGTTGAGCGATGGCCCTTCCATACAGAACCACCGGATCACTAAGACCTACTTTCGTACCTGCTCGACGTGTCTGTCTCGCAGTCAAGCGCGCTTTTGCCTTTATACTCTGCGACCGATTTCCGACCGGTCTGAGCGCACCTTCGTACTCCTCCGTTACTCTTTAGGAGGAGACCGCCCCAGTCAAACTGCCCACCATACACTGTCCTCGATCCGGATCACGGACCAGAGTTAGAACCTCAAGCATGCCAGGGTGGTATTTCAAGGATGGCTCCACGCGAACTGGCGTCCACGCTTCAAAGCCTCCCACCTATCCTACACAAGCAGGCTCAAAGTCCAGTGCAAAGCTACAGTAAAGGTTCACGGGGTCTTTCCGTCTAGCCGCGGATACACTGCATCTTCACAGCGATTTCAATTTCACTGAGTCTCGGGTGGAGACAGCGCCGCCATCGTTACGCCATTCGTGCAGGTCGGAACTTACCCGACAAGGAATTTCGCTACCTTAGGACCGTTATAGTTACGGCCGCCGTTTACCGGGGCTTCGATCAAGAGCTTCGCTTGCGCTAACCCCATCAATTAACCTTCCGGCACCGGGCAGGCGTCACACCCTATACGTCCACTTTCGTGTTTGCAGAGTGCTGTGTTTTTAATAAACAGTCGCAGCGGCCTGGTATCTTCGACCAGCCAGAGCTTACGGAGTAAATCCTTCACCCTAGCCGGCGCACCTTCTCCCGAAGTTACGGTGCCATTTTGCCTAGTTCCTTCACCCGAGTTCTCTCAAGCGCCTTGGTATTCTCTACCCGACCACCTGTGTCGGTTTGGGGTACGGTTCCTGGTTACCTGAAGCTTAGAAGCTTTTCTTGGAAGCATGGCATCAACCACTTCGTCATCTAAAAGACAACTCGTCATCAGCTCTCGGCCTTGAAACCCCGGATTTACCTAAGATTTCAGCCTACCACCTTAAACTTGGACAACCAACGCCAAGCTGGCCTAGCCTTCTCCGTCCCTCCATCGCAGTAACCAGAAGTACAGGAATATTAACCTGTTTCCCATCGACTACGCTTTTCAGCCTCGCCTTAGGAACCGACTAACCCTGCGTCGATTAACGTTGCGCAGGAACCCTTGGTCTTTCGGCGTGGGTGTTTTTCACACCCATTGTCGTTACTCATGTCAGCATTCGCACTTCTGATACCTCCAGCAAGCTTCTCAACTCACCTTCACAGGCTTACAGAACGCTCCTCTACCGCGTCACTTACGTGACACCCGCAGCTTCGGTGTGTGGTTTGAGCCCCGTTACATCTTCCGCGCAGGCCGACTCGACTAGTGAGCTATTACGCTTTCTTTAAAGGATGGCTGCTTCTAAGCCAACCTCCTAGCTGTCTAAGCCTTCCCACATCGTTTACCACTTAACCACAACTTTGGGACCTTAGCTGGCGGTCTGGGTTGTTTCCCTTTTCACGACGGACGTTAGCACCCGCCGTGTGTCTCCCATGCTCGGCACTTCTGGGTATTCGGAGTTTGCATCGGTTTGGTAAGTCGGGATGACCCCCTAGCCGAAACAGTGCTCTACCCCCCAGAGTGATACATGAGGCGCTACCTAAATAGCTTTCGAGGAGAACCAGCTATCTCCGAGCTTGATTAGCCTTTCACTCCGATCCACAAGTCATCCCCTACCTTTTCAACGGGAGTGGGTTCGGTCCTCCAGTCAGTGTTACCTAACCTTCAACCTGCTCATGGATAGATCGCCCGGTTTCGGGTCTATACCCAGCGACTAAACGCCCTATTAAGACTCGCTTTCGCTACGCCTACCCTATACGGTTAAGCTTGCCACTGAATATAAGTCGCTGACCCATTATACAAAAGGTACGCAGTCACCTAACAAGTAGGCTCCCACTGCTTGTACGCATACGGTTTCAGGTTCTATTTCACTCCCCTCTCCGGGGTTCTTTTCGCCTTTCCCTCACGGTACTGGTTCACTATCGGTCAGTCAGTAGTATTTAGCCTTGGAGGATGGTCCCCCCATGTTCAGACAAAGTTTCTCGTGCTCCGTCCTACTCGATTTCACTTCAAAGATCCTTTCGCGTACGGGGCTATCACCCACTATGGCCGCACTTTCCAGAGCGTTCCGCTAAAATCAATGAAGCTTAAGGGCTAATCCCCGTTCGCTCGCCACTACTAAGGGAATCTCGGTTGATTTCTTTTCCTCAGGGTACTTAGATGTTTCAGTTCCCCTGGTTCGCCTCTTGCACCTATGGATTCAGTACAAGATACCTAGGTTATCCTAGGTGGGTTCCCCCATTCAGAGATCTCCGGATCAAAGTCTGTTTGCCGACTCCCCGAAGCTTTTCGCAGGCTACCACGTCTTTCATCGCCTCTGACTGCCAAGGCATCCACCGTATGCGCTTCTTCACTTGACCATATAACCCCAAGCAATCTGGTTATACTGTGAAGACGACATTCGCCGAAAATTCGCGCTTGAACTCGCAAATTTTACCTTGACTTGAATGATCACCAGTGAAAGAGATCATTCAGTCTTACTTCTATCACATACCCGAATTTTTAAAGAACAGTTCTGGTGCAAAGACCAGAAATCAATGTTCATCTACGAACATTCATTTCTGAGCTTTCGACGATTGTTTGGATGGTGGAGCCAAGGAGGATCGAACTCCTGACCTCCTGCGTGCAAAGCAGGCGCTCTCCCAGCTGAGCTATGGCCCCGTATCGGATCACGCAGCACACCAACAATTGGTGGGTCTGGGCAGATTCGAACTGCCGACCTCACCCTTATCAGGGGTGCGCTCTAACCAACTGAGCTACAGACCCAATCGTCTAACCAGTGAATCAAGCAATTCGTGTGGGAGCTTATGAAGAAGCCGGGATCTTCGATTAAGGAGGTGATCCAGCCGCAGGTTCCCCTACGGCTACCTTGTTACGACTTCACCCCAGTCATGAATCACTCCGTGGTAACCGTCCCCCTTGCGGTTAGACTAGCTACTTCTGGAGCAACCCACTCCCATGGTGTGACGGGCGGTGTGTACAAGGCCCGGGAACGTATTCACCGTGACATTCTGATTCACGATTACTAGCGATTCCGACTTCACGCAGTCGAGTTGCAGACTGCGATCCGGACTACGATCGGTTTTATGGGATTAGCTCCACCTCGCGGCTTGGCAACCCTTTGTACCGACCATTGTAGCACGTGTGTAGCCCTGGCCGTAAGGGCCATGATGACTTGACGTCATCCCCACCTTCCTCCGGTTTGTCACCGGCAGTCTCCTTAGAGTGCCCACCCGAGGTGCTGGTAACTAAGGACAAGGGTTGCGCTCGTTACGGGACTTAACCCAACATCTCACGACACGAGCTGACGACAGCCATGCAGCACCTGTGTCTGAGTTCCCGAAGGCACCAATCCATCTCTGGAAAGTTCTCAGCATGTCAAGGCCAGGTAAGGTTCTTCGCGTTGCTTCGAATTAAACCACATGCTCCACCGCTTGTGCGGGCCCCCGTCAATTCATTTGAGTTTTAACCTTGCGGCCGTACTCCCCAGGCGGTCGACTTATCGCGTTAGCTGCGCCACTAAGATCTCAAGGATCCCAACGGCTAGTCGACATCGTTTACGGCGTGGACTACCAGGGTATCTAATCCTGTTTGCTCCCCACGCTTTCGCACCTCAGTGTCAGTATCAGTCCAGGTGGTCGCCTTCGCCACTGGTGTTCCTTCCTATATCTACGCATTTCACCGCTACACAGGAAATTCCACCACCCTCTACCGTACTCTAGCTCAGTAGTTTTGGATGCAGTTCCCAGGTTGAGCCCGGGGATTTCACATCCAACTTGCTGAACCACCTACGCGCGCTTTACGCCCAGTAATTCCGATTAACGCTTGCACCCTTCGTATTACCGCGGCTGCTGGCACGAAGTTAGCCGGTGCTTATTCTGTTGGTAACGTCAAAACAGCAAGGTATTAACTTACTGCCCTTCCTCCCAACTTAAAGTGCTTTACAATCCGAAGACCTTCTTCACACACGCGGCATGGCTGGATCAGGCTTTCGCCCATTGTCCAATATTCCCCACTGCTGCCTCCCGTAGGAGTCTGGACCGTGTCTCAGTTCCAGTGTGACTGATCATCCTCTCAGACCAGTTACGGATCGTCGCCTTGGTAGGCCTTTACCCCACCAACTAGCTAATCCGACCTAGGCTCATCTGATAGCGTGAGGTCCGAAGATCCCCCACTTTCTCCCTCAGGACGTATGCGGTATTAGCGCCCGTTTCCGGACGTTATCCCCCACTACCAGGCAGATTCCTAGGCATTACTCACCCGTCCGCCGCTGAATCCAGGAGCAAGCTCCCTTCATCCGCTCGACTTGCATGTGTTAGGCCTGCCGCCAGCGTTCAATCTGAGCCATGATCAAACTCTTCAGTTCAATACTGCTTGGGTTTTGAGAAAACCCTAAACTTGGCTCAGCAATCGCATTCTCTTAAAAAGAGATAAAACTCTCGAATTCACGAGTGTTACTTGCGTTGCTGATAATCTTGCGATCACCAGTCTTACATCACAAGCACCCACACGAATTGCTTGATTCGACTTGTTAAAGAGCAGTTGGTCAAGGCTTTCGTCTCAACCGAGGCCGCGCATTCTACAGCAACCTCTCGTTCCGTCAAGCGTTATTTTCGAAAATTTTCTTTTCTACTCAACCGCTTGCGCCGACCTTCAAACCATCTTCCGATCAGCGGGAGGCGCATTCTACAGCGTTCAAATTCGCTGTCAAGCACCTCGGTGAAGCTTCGTTTCGAGCCCCTTTCGGGACCGAACCGCTGCGGCGGACAACCTGCCGGAGCGCTTCACCACCCCTGGGAGAGAATCCGTAAATCCTTGATTTTCAAGCACTTACTCTTCGCCGTCGCCGGGAGTGGTGCGCATTATAGGGAGATAGAAACTGGCGTCAACACTTATTTGAAAGAATTATTCAGCCTTCAGCGTGATGCGCGCGAAAGCCTTCTTCCCTGCCTGGAACACACGGGTCTCACCCAGCGCCAGCATGAAGGTGCGGTCGACGACCTGCCCATCCACCTTGACGCTGCCGGCACCCAGGAGATCGCGAGCCGCAGCCGCATTCTTCACCAACCCCGCCTTATTAAGGACAGAGGCAACGGGCATATCCTCGGGGGACGACAGCTCGATCTCCGGCAGGTCTTCCGGCAGCTCGCCCTCCTTCAGGCGATTGCCGGCCGACTTGTGTGCGCTCGCCGCCGCCTCCTCGCCATGGAAGCGGGCGACGATCTCCTCGGCCAGCTTGATCTTGATGTCACGCGGGTTGGCGCCCGCCTCGACGTCCTTGCGGAAGCTATCGATCTCATCCAGGGAACGGAAGCTGAGCAGTTCGAAGTAACGCCACATCAGCGTGTCAGGAATGGAGACCAGCTTGCTGTACATGACACCCGGCGCTTCCTGGATACCAATATAGTTGCCCAGCGACTTGGACATCTTCTTCACGCCATCCAGCCCTTCCAGCAACGGCATGGTCAGGATCACCTGGGCCTCCTGGCCATAGGCACGCTGCAGCTCGCGCCCCATCAGCAGGTTGAACTTCTGGTCGGTGCCACCCAACTCGACGTCCGCCTTCAGCGCGACGGAGTCATAGCCCTGGACCAGCGGATAGAGGAACTCATGGATAGCGATGGGCTGATTGCTGGCATAGCGCTTGCTAAAGTCATCACGCTCCAGCATCCGCGCAACGGTGTACTGAGAGGCAAGACGAATGAAGTCAGCCGGGGTCAGTTGGTCCATCCAGGTGGAATTGAAGGCTACTTCGGTCTTGGCCGGGTCGAGGATCTTGAAGACCTGGGACTTGTACGTCTCCGCATTCTCCAGAACCTGCTCGCGCGTCAGGGGAGGACGGGTAACACTTTTCCCACTGGGGTCACCAATCATCCCAGTGAAGTCGCCGATGAGGAAGATCACCTGATGCCCCAGGTCCTGGAACTGGCGCAGCTTATTAATAAGCACGGTATGGCCAAGATGCAGATCGGGAGCGGTCGGGTCGAAGCCGGCCTTGATCCGCAAGGGCTGGCCACGCTTCAGCTTGGCCACCAGTTCCGCCTCTACCAGGATCTCGTCTGCACCGCGCTGGATCAGCGCCAGCTGCTCTTCAACCGACTTCATTTACAGGTTCTGCCCAATTGCCAAAATCGAAAGGGAACCAACCATACAAGATCGCAGACTAAAAACAAATTTTGCCGACCGTCAGGGGGACGGAGCCAGGCCAGACGCGACTTTTGGCTTGATTCAAGGAGATTTTGGTTATATTTTAGGCAGTTATTTATTCACAATCCAAAAACACCAATCACGCCATGACGCAATCCGATCAGAAAGCGCCGCCGTATTACCCGAAAAGCCACTTGTTGGCCGCCAGCGGTGTTGCAGCGCTCCTCAGTTTGGCACTACTGGTGTTCCCCTCGAGCGAAGTCGAGGCCAAGAGGACCACGCTCAATCTGGAGCTTGAAAGCAACACCGATCGCCTCCTTCAGGAGAAAGACGACCTCCTGCCGCAATCGGTCACCAATTCCAGCGACGAAGGCACGCCTTTCGCTCAGGTAGAAGGCGCCTCCGACGACAACACCGCCGAGCAAGACTCGGACAAGCCGGGCGCATCTGTAGCCGATGCCGACATCAAGCCCGTCGATCCCGAGTGGAAGACCATCAGCGTCGCCAGTGGCGATACGCTGTCGACCGTATTCACCAAGGCAGGCCTTTCCACCTCGGCCATGCACGACATGCTGACCAGCAGCAAGGATGCCAAGCGCTTCACCCATCTGAAGGTCGGCCAGGAGGTCAAGCTCAAGCTCGACCCCAAAGGAGAACTGCAGGCGCTGCGAGTCAAGCAGAGCGAACTCGAGACCATCGGCCTGGACAAGACCGACAAGGGCTACTCCTTCAAACGCGAGAAGGCCCAGATAGACCTGCATACCGCCTATGCCCATGGCCGCATCACCAGCTCGCTGTTCGTTGCCGGTCGTAACGCCGGCCTGCCCTATAACCTGATCACGTCGCTGTCGAATATCTTCGGCTACGACATCGACTTCGCCCTCGATCTGCGTGAGGGCGACGAGTTCGACGTGATCTACGAACAGCACAAGGTCAACGGCAAGCAAGTGGCGACCGGCAATATCCTCGCCGCCCGCTTCGTCAACCGCGGCAAGACCTACACCGCCGTGCGTTACACCAACAAGCAGGGCAATACCAGCTACTACCGCGCCGACGGCTCCAGCATGCGCAAGGCATTCATCCGTACGCCGGTGGATTTCGCCCGCATCAGCTCGCGCTTCTCCCTGGGCCGCCGCCACCCGATCCTGAACAAGATCCGCGCGCACAAGGGCGTCGACTACGCTGCCCCCATCGGCACACCGATCAAGGCCACCGGAGACGGCAAGATCCTCGAAGCCGGACGCAAGGGGGGCTACGGCAACGCCGTGGTGATCCAGCACGGCCAGCGCTATCGGACCATCTACGGACACATGAGCCGCTTCGCCAAGGGTATCCGCGCCGGTACCAGCGTGAAGCAGGGCCAGATCATCGGTTACGTAGGCATGACGGGCCTGGCCACCGGCCCGCACCTGCACTACGAGTTCCAGATCAATGGCCGTCACGTCGATCCGCTGAGTGCCAAGCTGCCCATGGCGGACCCGCTCGGTGGCGCAGATCGCAAGCGCTTCATGGCGCAGACCCAGCCGATGATCGCGCGCATGGATCAGGAGAAGAAAACCCTCCTGGCCCTGAACAAGCAGCGCTGATCGTGCCGCGCTACCTGGGGTTGATGTCCGGAACCAGCCTGGACGGCATGGACATCGTCCTGATCGAGCAAGGTGATCGCACCACCTTGCTCGCTTCCCATTACCTACCCATGCCGGCCGGGCTGCGCGAAGACATCCTCGCCCTGTGCGTCCCCGGTCCCGATGAAATCGCCCGCGCCGCCGAAGTCGAGCAACGCTGGGTCGCCCTTGCAGCACAGGGCGTGCGCGAACTGCTGCTCCAGCAGCAGATGAGCCCCGACGAAGTCCGTGCCATCGGCAGTCACGGTCAAACCATCCGACATGAACCCGCTCGCCACTTCACGGTGCAGATCGGCAACCCCGCCCTGCTGGCGGAGCTGACCGGCATCGATGTCGTCGCCGACTTCCGCCGCCGCGACGTCGCAGCCGGCGGCCAGGGCGCCCCGCTGGTACCGGCCTTCCATCAGGCGCTGTTTGGCGATGATGACGCCTCCAGGGCGGTCCTGAACATCGGTGGCTTCAGCAACGTTTCGCTGCTCAGCCCCGGAAAGCCGGTACGCGGCTTCGACTGCGGCCCGGGCAACGTGCTGATGGACGCCTGGATTCATCACCAACGCGGCGAACATTTCGACCGGGACGGTGCGTGGGCCGCCAGCGGCCAGATGAACCACGCACTGCTGGCAAGCCTGCTGGCGGATGAGTTCTTCGCCGCGCGTGGCCCCAAGAGCACCGGGCGCGAGCGCTTCAACCTGTCCTGGCTGCAGGAGCACCTGGCTCGTCACCCTGCCTTGCCGGCAGCGGATATCCAGGCAACCCTGCTGGAACTGAGCGCGCGCAGCATCAGCGAATCGCTGCTGGACGCCCAGCCGGACTGCAAAGAGGTGCTGGTATGCGGCGGCGGCGCCTTCAATACGGCGCTGATGAAGCGCCTGGCCCTGCTGATGCCCGAAGCTCGGGTCGCCAGTACCGACGAATACGGCATTCCCCCTGCCTGGATGGAGGGCATGGCATTCGCCTGGCTAGCCCATCGGTTTCTCGAGCGCCTGCCCGGCAACTGCCCTGATGTGACCGGTGCGCTCGGTCCCAGAACTCTGGGCGCGCTGTATCCCGCCTGAAACGAAAACGCCGCGCATATAAGCGCGGCGTTTTCGTAGCGGCCCCATCGACGTCAGATCGAGAACGACTGTCCGCAACCGCAAGTCGTGGCGGCGTTCGGGTTCTTGATGACGAACCTCGAACCTTCCAGGCCTTCCTGGTAGTCGACTTCCGAGCCCGCCAGGTACTGGAAGCTCATCGGGTCCACCACCAGGCCCACGCCATCGCGCTCGATCACGGTATCGTCATCGGCGATATCTTCGTCGAAGGTGAAGCCATACTGGAAGCCCGAGCAACCGCCGCCGGTGACGAATACACGCAGTTTCAGGCGAGGATTGCCCTCTTCGTCAATCAACGTCTTCACCTTGTTGGCTGCGCCTGGGGTAAAGAGCAGGGGCGTAGGGGTGAAGGTCTCGATGCTCATGTTTCCGAATCTCCCGGCTTGAGGCCGTGCGTTACAACATTACGCCCATTATCCTCTTGTCCCAGAAAAATGGTCAACTAATCCACAGTTTCCACGCTGGCAGGCAGTTCCAGGGGGCGCGGACTGGCCTCGGTCATCGGGCACAGGCGGCCCTCGATCTGGGCCCCCATGGCGGTTTCGATCAGCCCATAGTGAAGATTGCCCTTCACCCGGGCCTGGGCCCCCAGCTCCAGGCGTTCGATGGCATGGATGTCGCCATCCACCTGACCGTCGATGATCACATGGGGGGCCCGGATTTCGCCGTCGACACGACCGCCGGCGCTGACCCGCACCAGCCCTTCGTGCGCCTGCAACGCTCCGCGGACGGTGCCGTCGATCTGCACCGCGCCCTTGAGGTTCATGTCACCGACCAGTTCGGCGCCGCTGGCGATCAGGCTGGTCTGCCCGGTGAAACGCTGGACGTCGGCCCGGCCTTTGTTCTTGCTCCACATAATGCTCACTCACTGCTTCGGCCAATCGAAACGGCGCTGTAGCGGTTTGGACTGGCCATTCAGCTCCGCACGTACGTCGATCAGCTTCGGGATGAAGTTCTTCGGCAGCTCCAGCTCGGCGAAACGCCCCCCTTCTGGGATCGACTGGAAATGCCGGAGGGAAATCGACAGCCCTGTCTTGCCCAGTTCCGGCGAGAGCTGTTCGAGGTCGTAGGTAGCGTCCTTGCGCGCCAGCTTGCCGCTGATGCGGACTTTCAGCCGCCCATCCAGCTTGCGGTCGTCCCTGCCCAGGCGGCTGAGCATCACCTTATAGCGGAAGCGCTGCGGGTCGTCCGTGCCCTGCACCTCAAAGGCACGGATTTCCAGCGCATCCGCCTTGCTGGCCGGCGCGACTACCCCCTTGTAGAACGCGATGTCCTGTTGCTGCTTGAACACCTGGTCCTCAAGCAGCTTGATGGTCTGCCGGCTCTGTTCGGTGGCCTGCTGGCTGAGGCGTTCTCCGCTGCGCAACACCTCGATTTCGGTACGCAGGCGCTCCAGCTCGGCCTTCTGCTCGCCGATCAGGGTTTCCTGGCGTTGCGCATCGGCCTCGCTGCGAGCGGCGTCCGCCCCGGTCGACCAGCGACCGCCGAGAAACGCCAGCGGAACCGCCAGCAGCAGCGCACCCACCCCGAGGCGGACCAGCCAGGCCCGCCGTGGATCACGGAACTGGAGTTCCCAGCCGGACATCAGGGGAGCAGGGCCGCATGCGAGAGGCCCAGGCGCTCGTCCAGCCCGAACAGGATGTTCATGTTCTGGAGCGCCTGACCCGAGGCGCCCTTGACCAGGTTGTCGATCACCGACAGCACCACCACCAGGTCGCCGCCCTGGGGGCGATGCACGGCGATTCGGCAGACATTGGCGCCACGCACGCTGCGGGTCTCCGGATGGCTGCCGGCCGGCATCACGTCGACGAAGGGTTCGTCGGCGTAGCGCTTCTCGAACAACGCCTGGAGGTCGACCGAGCGATCCGCGACATGGGCATAAAGGGTTGCATGGATACCGCGGATCATTGGCGTCAGGTGCGGTACGAACGTCAGCCCGACCTCGCCGCCGGAGGCCCGACGCAGGCCCTGGCTGATTTCCGGGAGATGCCGATGCCCCTTGACCGCGTAGGCCATCATGCTTTCGCCCGCCTCGCAGAACAGCGAGCCAACCTTGGCACCCCGACCGGCGCCGCTGACCCCGGACTTGCAATCGGCGATCAGCCGCGAGGCGTCGGCCAGGCCGGCCTCCAGCAGCGGGATCAGGCCCAGCTGGGTCGCGGTCGGGTAGCAACCCGGCACGGCGATCAGGCGGGCCTGGCGGATCTTCTCGCGGTTCACTTCCGGCAGGCCGTAGACAGCCTCGTCGAGCAGCGCCGGAGCGCCATGCGGCTGGCCGTACCAGCGCGCCCACTCCTCGGCGTCCGCCAGGCGGAAGTCAGCGGACAGATCGATGACCCGGGTCCCGGCGTCCAGCAGTTCGCCAGCCAGCGCGTGCGCCACACCGTGCGGCGTGGCGAAGAACACCACGTCGCAGGCGCCGAGGCGCTGCGCGTCCGGCACGCTGAACTGCAGGTCGTCATAATGACCTCGCAGGTTCGGGTACATGTCGGCGACCTTCACCTCCGCCTCGGAACGCGAAGTGATCACTTCCACCCGGGCCTGCGGATGCTGCGCCAGTAGGCGCAGCAGTTCCACGCCCGTATAACCCGTACCGCCAACGATGCCGACCTTGATCATCTGTCCATCACTCCGCGCGCTGAGGCAAGCTAGCCAAAAGAGGCCAATGATAAGAGCCGAGCGCCGGCATGAACAGCGCTGGGCGTCCGGCTTTGCGACCGGTTCGGCCCTTCGGTCGGCAGTCTAGCCCCCGGGGTCGTCGGGCAGAAATTGCTGCGAGGCCCTATCCGAATGTTCCTACCTGTTATGCGGCCATATCTGCCGGCAAATCAGACAGCGGCAAGCCGCCAGGGTGACGCGTTCCAGCCATCCCTCTACTATCGGGGCACCGTGATCAAGAGGATGTCCTGATGTACCTGTGGCTCAAAGCCTTCCATATCATCGCCGTAGTCTGCTGGTTCGCCGGCCTGTTCTACCTGCCGCGCCTGTTCGTCTACCACGCCATGAGCGAGGACCAGACCAGCCGGGAACGCTTCTGCGTCATGGAGCGCAAGCTCTACCGGGGGATCATGATGCCCTCGATGCTCGCCACCCTGGTCCTTGGCCTCTGGATGCTCTATCTCACCCCCGGCTGGCTGAGCCAAGGCTGGCTGCACGCCAAGCTGACCCTGGTGGTCCTGCTGATCGGCTACCACCACGCCTGCGGCGCCATGCTCCAGCGCTTCGCCCGCGGCGAGCCGGGGCGTAGCCATGTGTTCTACCGCTGGTTCAACGAAGTGCCTGTACTGTTCCTGCTGCTGATCGTCCTACTGGTGGTGCTCAAACCTTTCTGACCCAGGAGTCCTGTCCATGTCCTTGCCCGCCCTGCTCGACCAACGCCTGCGACTGCCGATGGTGGCCGCGCCGATGTTCCTGGTATCCAACCCGCAGTTGGTGCTGGCCTGCTGCCGCAGCGGCATCGTCGGCAGCTTCCCGGCGCTCAACCAGCGCGAGAGCAGCGGCTTCGAGGGTTGGCTGGAGGAAATCGGGGCCGGCCTGCAAGCGCTGGACAATCCCGCGCCCTATGCGGTGAACCTGATCGTCCACAACACCAATCCGCGGTTGCAGGCCGACCTGCGGATCTGCGTCGAGCACCGCGTACCGATCGTCATCACCAGCCTCGGCGCAGTGCGCGAAGTGGTAGACGCTGTGCATAGCTACGGCGGCCTGGTGTTCCACGACGTCACCACCCGCCGCCACGCCGAAAAAGCCGCCGAGGCCGGGGTTGACGGCCTGATCGCGGTGGCGGCCGGCGCGGGCGGGCACGCCGGGACCTGGAGCCCTTTCGCGCTGGTCGCGGAAATCCGCCAGTTCTTCGACAAGACCCTGCTGTTGGCCGGCTGCATCAACCACGGCCACGAGATTCTCGCCGCACAGATGCTCGGCGCCGACCTGGCCTATCTCGGCACTCGCTTCATCGCCACCCGCGAGAGCAATGCCTCCGACGCCTACAAGCAGATGATCCTGGAGGCACGCGCCGCCGACATCGTGCACACCCCGGCGGTGTCCGGCGTACCGGCCAGCTTCATGCGGCAAAGCCTGGAGGCCGCCGGCTACGATCTGAAGCGCCTGACCGACAAGGCAGACATGAACTACGGCGAGAAGCTCAAGCCGGTGAACGACGAGGCCAAGGCCTGGAAGACCGTGTGGTCCGCCGGCCAGGGCGCGGGCAACATAGACGACTTGCCCGGCGTCGACGAGTTGGTCGCCCGCCTCGACCGGGAATATCGCGCCGCCCTGCGGAACATGGATCGCCTGGCCAACCGCTGGCCGCACTGAAACCGCCGGGTCACGGCGCCCCGGCTTGTGCGGGAGTTCTCATCTCGCGCTTGTGGGCGCCAAGGCCGCCGATTAGGCTGTCGGCTGCATTTCTCTCACCCCAGCTGACAAGGATGCCTGCATGACCGACCAACGCTTCAAGATCGTCTTCTCCGGCGAGCTGATGCCCGACGCATCGCTCGAAACCGTGAAGGACAATCTCGCCCGCCTGTTCAAGAGCGAACCGGGCAAGATCGACGCCCTCTTCGGCGGTCGCCCGGTGGTGCTGAAACGCGAACTTCCAGAGGCCGAGGCGGAGCGTTACCTGACCGCCTTGCGCCAGGCCGGCGCCAATGCCTACAAGGAAGTCGACCTGGCGGCCAGCCTGAGCCTGGTGGAAACGCCCGATCACAACCCCCAGGTCGCGGAGGAAACCCCGGCGCAAGACCTGCCTCCCATGACCTGCCCGAAATGCGGCCATGAACAGCCCAGCGGAGCGGAATGTTCGGCCTGCGGCGTCATCATCGAGAAGTACCTGGCACGCCAGGCGCAGCTCGGCGAAAACGCCGCGCCTGCGGCCACCGCGGCTGCGGGCGCGTCTCCCTACACACCGCCCAGCGCCCAGGTCGGCGACGCCCTCCCCGAGTTCGGCGAGCTGAACGTGTTCACCACCAACGGCCGGATCGGACGCCTGCGCTATCTCGGCTGGTCGATGGCGATGACGCTGTGCTTCCTGGTCATCATGGGCCTGGGCTTCCTGCTCGGCGAAACCGTCGGCGTGGCCGTCACCGCCCTGGCCTCGATCGCCTTCATCGTCATCGCCGTGATGATCGGCGTGCAGCGCCTGCATGACCTCGGCTGGTCGGGCTGGCTCTGGCTGCTCAACTTCGTCCCCTTCGTCGGCAGCGTGTTCGGCATCCTGATGCTGGTCCTGCCCGGCAGCACCGGCGCCAACCGCTACGGTCCGCCGCCGCCGGCGAACAGCACCGGGGTGAAAGTCCTGGCCAGTCTGATCATCCTGCTGCCGATAGTCGGTATCATCGCCGCCATCGCCCTGCCGTCCTACCAGGGTTACCTGGAGCGAGCGAACTATGACGGCGGCGCCAGCGCTCCAGCCGACCCGTACACCACCGACGAGCAGGCCGCCGCAGCGGCGGCCGAAGCCGATGAAGCCGCCACGGCGGCGGCAGAGGCCATGGAAGACGACGACCAACAGTAGCCACGCAACCCCTCGCGACGGGCGGGGTCCAATTCCCCGTCCGTTTCGGAGAAGTCTCGAATGCCCCGTTATGCCCTGATCACCGGCGCTTCCAGCGGTATCGGCCTGGCCCTAGCCGAAGCCCTGGCCCGGCGCGGTCGCGCCCTGATCCTGGTGGCGCGCCAGCGCGACGCGCTGGAGAGCATCGCCTATGAGCTGGCGCAGCGTTTCGGCGTGGAAGTGCTGTTCCGCACCTGCGATCTTTCCGAGCCGCTGCAACTGTCAGGGTTGTTGCACGAACTGGAACAGGGCGAACGACAGATCGACCTGCTGGTTAACAATGCCGGGATCGGTACCTCCGGCCCCTTCATCGACCAGGAATGGGCGCGGGAACAGGAGCTGATCGAACTCAACATCCTGGCCCTGGCCCGCCTTTGCCACTCCCTCGGCGCCCGCATGGCGGCACAGGGCGGGGGCCAGATACTCAATATCGCCTCGGTGGCCGCCTTCCAGCCCGGCGCCTGGATGAGCAACTACTACGCCAGCAAGGCCTACGTCCTGCACTTCTCGGAAGGCTTGCGGGAAGAACTGAAAGAGCGCGGCGTCAAGGTCTCGGTGCTGTGCCCTGGGCCAACCCGCACGGCATTCTTCCGGGAAGCCGGGATGCGGCTCGGCAGGCTCGACCGGAGCAAGCTGATGATGACCCCGGAGGAAGTCGCGCTGCTGGCCCTGCGCGGGCTGGACAAGAACCGCGCCCTGATCGTCCCCGGTTGGCGCAATCGCCTGCTGGCGCTGAGCCCACGCCTGGCGCCACGCTGGCTGGTACGCCGACTCGCCGCGCGGATCAACGCCTCGGCGGTACCCTCCGCCCCACGGGGTTGATCGGCCTCTCCTCGCAGGGCAACGAGGTTAGCCGTCGGCTCAGTCTGCCGGCACCGCCCGCCCCTTGGCCCAGGTCCGCAGCGCGGCGAGCTTTTCCGCCATCAGCACCGACAGCGGCGAGGTTCGCGACAGCTCCCTGAGCAACAGCTCCTGATCCACCGCCTGCTGTCGCGCCTGCCCGGCGTACAGTGCCGCCACCACCGCCTGCTCGATCTCCGCCCCGCTGAAACCCTCGCTGGCAGCCGCCAGCAGAAGGAGGTCGAACTGTGCCGGCTCCAGCTCGCGGCGTTGCAGGTGGATGCGGAAGATCTCGGCGCGAACCTCCGGCGTCGGCAGGTCGACGAAGAACAATTCGTCGAAGCGTCCCTTGCGGATCAGTTCGGGCGGCAGGCGGTCGATAGCGTTCGCGGTGGCGACCATGAAGACCGGCGCCTCGCGCTCGGCCATCCAGGTCAGCAGGGTACCCAGCACGCGCTGACTGACGCCGTTGTCCTGGTCGCCGCCAGAAATGCCCTTCTCCACTTCATCCATCCACAGCACGCAGGGCGCCATCTGTTCGGCCAGGCGCAGCGCCTCGCGCAGGTTGCGCTCGGTTTCGCCGAAGTACTTGTTGTAGAGACAGGCGAAATCCAGACGCAGCAACGGCAAGCCCCAGAGGCCGGCCACCGCCTTGGCCGCCAGGCTCTTGCCGGCGCCCTGTACGCCGACCAGCATCATGCCCTTCGGCTGGTCGCCAGGCGTGCCGGCGAGGAACGCCGACTGACGCTCGCCGAGCCAGCGCTTGAGCGCGGCAAGCCCGCCGACCTCGGCGAAGCGCGCGGTGTCGTACTCGAAGCTCAGCACGCCCTCCAGGTCGAGTAGCTGGAACTTGGTGCGGTTCAGCTCGGGCAGGTCCTCCTGGGTGATCGCTCCATCGTTGCAGATCACGTTGCGCGCCAGCAGTCGCGCCTCGGCATGGCTGAGCCCGCGCAGGTTCTTCACCACCTGCTGCAGGGTCCGGTTGTCGGTGCGCACGCGGGCACCACGGTTGCGCTCGCTCCAGCGCGTCGCTTCCTCGCGGACGATGCCGAGCAGTTCGTCCTCGCTGGGCAGGGACAGCGAGAACCGCGCGGCGAAGCGCTGCACCTCGGCCGGCAGCTTCAGCGCATGGGACACCAGCACCACGGTCGGTCGATGATTGCCTTCGGCCATGGCGATTTCCTTGAGCAGGCGCACCAGGGTCGGGCTGTCGCCAAGGAAAGGATGCAGGTCGCAGAGCACGTAGAGATTCGCCTGCTGATCGTGCTTGATCAAGCGCAACGCCGCGACCGGGTCGCGGCTCTCCTCCCCGCCCAGCGGCTCGCCGCCGAAGCCCAGGCGCTGCACGCCCTCGGTCACCGACCAGGCATACAGGCCAAGGCCGCGCCTGACCGCCAGGCCGGTGAGGGTTTCCATCACCTTCGGCTCGTCCCAGGACTCGATCAGGATCAGCTTGACCCGGGAATCCAGGACCAGGCCGAGGTCGTGTATGTCGTTCTTCACTGCGGCTCCTTCACGCTTGGGCGGTCGCGACGGGCACCGCTACACTCGGGAAAGCACCCGAGGCCGGAGGAATCGCCCATGGACTGTCTGTTCTGCAAGATCGTGGCGGGGGAAGTTCCCGCGCGCAAGTTCTACGAAGACGAGGAAGTTGTCGCGTTTCACGATATCGGCCCGCAGGCGCCGGTGCACTTCCTGGTCATCCCGAAAAGGCACATTCCCACCCTCGAGCACCTGACCGAGGCCGACCGGCCGCTGGCAGGCCATATCCTCTTCACCGCCCAGCGCCTGGCCCGGGAGCAGGGCTGCGAGGAAGGCTTCCGTGTGGTGATGAACTGCAACGACCTTGGCGGGCAGACCGTGCACCACATCCACATGCACGTGCTGGGTCAACGCCAGATGCACTGGCCCCCGGGCTGAATCCCTGCTGGCGCTGCGACATCGCAGCCCGTCCGCAACATCCTGCTATCAGCGCACTTCCGGTAAACTGGTGCGATCTTTCGTTTCCGGAGGTGCGCCATGTCCGCCGACCGCCACTATTCGCCCATCGACCGTTTCCTGCTGCAGGCCGACTCCGCCCTGCGCACCCTGCTGCCGTTCAGCGGCCAGCCGGCGCGACCGTCGCCGGCCATCGTGGAACCCGATGGCGAACTGAGCGAGGAAGACACCCGCCATATCGCCGGCCTGATGCGCATCAACCACACCGGCGAGGTCTGCGCCCAGGCGCTGTACCAGGGCCAGTCGCTGACCGCCAAGCTGCCCGAGGTCCGCGAGGCGATGGAGGAAGCCGCCGAGGAGGAGATCGACCACCTGGCCTGGTGCGAGCAACGCATCCGCCAGTTGGGCAGCCGTCCCAGCGTCCTCAATCCGATCTTCTACGGCCTGTCCTTCGGCGTCGGTGCCGCCGCCGGGCTGGTCAGCGACCGGGTCAGCCTGGGCTTCGTCGCCGCCACCGAAGACCAGGTGTGCAAGCATCTGGACGAACACCTGGCGCAGATTCCCCAAGAGGATCGGAAATCCCGTGCCATCCTCGAGCAGATGCGTATCGACGAGGAACAGCATTCGAGCAACGCCCTGGCCGCCGGCGGCCTGCGCTTCCCGGCACCGGTGAAGCTGGGCATGAGCCTGCTGGCGAAGGTGATGACCAAGAGCACCTACCGCATCTGAATCGCACGCATGAAAAAGCCCGCTCGAAGCGGGCTTTTTCTTTCTCGTGTACGATCAGCGCGGCATGTTGCGCGCGTAGAAGATCTCCAGCATTTCGTGCTTGAGCCGTTCCGTGACCTGCTCACGCTGTTCCGCCGAGAGCGTCCGGGTAGCGTCGCCGAACAGGTAGTTCTCCAGTTCGAAGTCCTTGAGCAGCATCTTGGTGTGGAACAGGTTCTCCTGGTACACGTTCACGTCGGTCATCTGGTAGGCCTCGCGCGTGTCGTCGGAGAGATAGTTCTGGATCGAGTTGATCTCGTGGTCGATGAAATGCTTGCGCCCCTCGATGTCGCGGGTGAAGCCGCGGACCCGATAGTCGACCGTGACGATGTCCGAGTCGAACTGGTGGATCAGGTAGTTCAGGGCCTTCAGCGGGGAGATCACTCCGCAGGTGGAAACGTCGATGTCCACGCGGAAGGTCGCGATGCCGTCCACCGGATGGATTTCCGGGTAGGTATGCACGGTGATGTGGCTCTTGTCCAGGTGCGCCAGGATGGTGTCCGGCAGCGGGCCCGGGGACTCTTCGATCTGGCTGTCGGTCGGAGTGACCGGCTGCTCGGAGATCAGGATGGTCACGCTGGCGCCCTGGGGGTCGTAGTCCTGACGCGCGATGTTCAGGATATTGGCGCCGATGATGTCGACAACATCGGTAAGAATCTGCGTCAGACGCTCCGCGTCATACTCTTCGTCGATGTACTGCACGTAGGCCTGGAGGTCTTCGGGCGTCTCGGCGTAGCAGATGTCGTAGATGTTGAAGCTCAAGGTCTTCGTCAGGTTGTTGAACCCGTGGAGCTTGAGTTTGCTTTTCACCGTGGGGAACTCTCTCGGTTGCTTGCGGCTCTGCCGCAGGGTTGGGGCATGCCCGTCAGATGCGAACGACGCACCTGCGTAGGACGGTTAACACCTCTTCGCGATGGCGATTGTGGTTTGTTGAGTTGCACGGGCGCCGGCTGGCGCCATTGGTCACCCGACCGGGATGGCTCGGGAAACGTCTATCAGAGCGGAAGAATCTTCCGAACTGAACGGCCGCCCGACGGAATCGCGCGGCACGAAAAAAGGGGCGCATTATGCAGAGCCAATCAAGCCTCCGCCAGAGTTTGCGCCCCTTTTATGATGACCGGATGTCGTCTCAGCCGAGTTCGACGATCTCGTAGTCGTGGGTGATCTCCACCCCGCCGCGACCGAGCATGATCGACGCCGAGCAGTATTTCTCCGCCGACAGCTCCACCGCGCGCTTGACCTGGGCCTCCTTGAGACCGCGGCCCTTGACCACGAAGTGCACGTGGATCTTCGTGAACACCTTGGGCTCCTCGTCGGCCCTTTCGGCCTCGAGGAAGGCTTCGCAGCTCTCCACCGGCTGGCGCGCCTTCTTCAGGATGCTGACCACATCGAAGTTGGTGCAGCCGCCGAGGCCGATCAGGACCATCTCCATAGGGCGCACCCCGAGGTTGCGTCCGCCATGGTCCGGCGGACCGTCCATGACCACCACGTGGCCGCTACCGGACTCGCCGAGGAACATCGCCTCGCCCGCCCACTGGATACGCGCTTTCATCGTTCAGACTCCCGCCGGCAAAGGGCGCCAGCTTAGCACAGGGCCCAAGGACAGTACGGGATCACAGTCCTGATAGCTGCGTCGCAAAATCACATCGACCTTCATGGCCCGTCTGTTAAGCTGGACGCGGTTTACTGGCACACTTCCTGATCTGCCCGGTTGGGGGGAGCTCTCCGCTGAGCTCCCGGGCCCTGGCAGGTCTCTCCATAAGAACTCAAAAAAACATCGCCTTGTACGTCAGGCATATTCTTTATTCTTTCGGGACTCGGGCATGGTAGCTATTACCCACACACCCAAACTCAAACACCTAGACAAGCTGCTCGCACACTGTCACCGCCGCCGCTACACCGCAAAGAGCACCATCATCTATGCCGGCGATCGCTGCGAAACGCTGTTCTTCATCATCAAGGGTTCGGTCACCATCCTCATCGAGGACGACGACGGCCGCGAAATGATCATCGGCTACCTCAACAGCGGTGATTTCTTCGGCGAGCTGGGATTGTTCGAAAAGGAAGGCAGCGAACAGGAACGCAGCGCCTGGGTTCGCGCCAAGGTGGAATGCGAAGTCGCCGAGATCAGCTATGCGAAGTTCCGCGAACTGTCGCAGCAGGACTCGGAGATCCTCTACACCCTCGGCAGCCAGATGGCCGACCGCCTGCGCAAGACCACCCGCAAGGTGGGCGACCTGGCCTTCCTCGACGTCACCGGACGCGTCGCCCGCACCTTGCTGGACCTGTGCCAGCAACCGGACGCCATGACCCACCCGGACGGCATGCAGATCAAGATCACCCGCCAGGAGATCGGCCGGATCGTCGGCTGCTCGCGGGAAATGGTCGGACGCGTGCTGAAGAGCCTGGAGGAGCAGGGCCTGGTGCATGTGAAAGGAAAGACCATGGTGGTCTTCGGCACCCGCTGAACAGCACCCATGAAAAAGGCCGGTCGCAACCGGCCTTTTTCATGGGATTCGACAGCGCGGATCAGTCAGGATCGGCGCCCAGCACCACGCCGCCACGCTCCTGGAAGAACAGGCGCTTCAACTCCAGGCCAGGATCGTCGGCCCGCATGAACGCCTCGCCAACCAGGAAGGCATAGACCTCGCTGACTTCCATCAGCTCCACGTCGGCCCGGTTGAGAATACCGCTCTCGGTGACCACCAGGCGGTCGCGGGGAATTTCCGGCAACAGGTCGAGGGTGGTTTCCAGGCTCACCTCGAAGGTGTGCAGGTTGCGGTTGTTGATGCCCACCAACGGCGTGTCCAGGGTCTTCAGCGCACGTTCCAGCTCGGTGCCGTCATGCACTTCGACCAGTACGTCGAGACCGACCGACTTGGCAGTCGCCGCCAGTTCGGCCATCAGCACGTCGTCCAGCGCCGAGACGATCAGCAGGATGCAGTCGGCACCGATCGCCCGCGCCTCGACGATCTGGTACGGATCGATCATGAAGTCCTTGCGGATCACCGGCAGCGCACAGGCGGCCCGCGCTTCCTTCAGATAGGCATCGGCGCCCTGGAAGAAGTCCACGTCGGTGAGCACCGACAGGCACGCCGCGCCACCCGCCTCGTAGCTGCGGGCGATCTCTGCCGGGACGAAGTGTTCGCGCAGCACGCCCTTGCTCGGCGATGCCTTCTTGATCTCGGCGATCACTGCCGGCTCCTTGCGCTTGGCCCGCTCCAGCAGGGCATTGGCGAAGCCGCGCGGCGCATCGGCCCTACGCGCCAGCCGCTCGACCTCGGCCAGGTTGACGCGCGCACGGCGCTCGGCGACCTCCTCGGCCTTGCGGGCGAGGATCTTCTGCAGAACCGTCGGCACACTCACTGTGCGTTCTCCTCTCTGTAAACGGCGGTGAAGGCCACCAGTTCGTCCATCTTCTCCCGTGCCAGCCCGGTGTGCAGGGCATCGTGGGCGAGTTGAATGCCCTCGTGCAGGCTGGTCGCCAGATCGGCAGCGTACAGTGCCGGGCCGGCATTCATCACGATCAGCTCGGCGGCCTTCTGCCCAGCCTCGGTCTTGCGCCGCCCCAAAGCGTCGCGGATCAGTTCCAGCGAGGCCTGCGGACTGTCGACCTCCAGCCCCATCAGGGTCTGGCTCTTGATCCCGAAGTCCTCGGGACGCACTTCGTACTCGCGTACCTCGCCGTCCTTCAACTCGGCAATGTGGGTCGCCGCGGCCAGACTGAACTCGTCCAGCCCGTCGCGCGAATGCACCACCAGCACATGCTCGCTGCCGAGACGCTTGAGCACTTCAGCCAGCGGCTTGCACAGTTCCTGGGTGAACACCCCGACCACCTGGTGCCTGACTCCCGCCGGGTTGGTCAGTGGGCCAAGCATGTTGAACAGAGTCCGCAAGCCCAGCTCGCGGCGCGGACCGGCGGCGTACTTCATCGCCTTGTGGTGGACCTGGGCGAACATGAACCCGACGCCGACGGTGTCGATGCAACGCGCCACCTGTTCGGAGGTCAGTTCCAGGTAGATGCCGGCGGCTTCCAGCAAGTCGGCGCTGCCGCTCTTGCCGGAGACCGCGCGGTTACCGTGTTTGGCGACCTTGCCGCCAGCGGCGGCGACCACGAAGGACGCCGCCGAGGACACGTTGAAGATGTTCGCGCCATCGCCGCCGGTGCCGACCACGTCGACCACATGCTTCAGCGTAGGCAACTGCACGCCGTCGGCCAGTTCGCGCATCACCGCCACCGCGCCGACGATCTCGTCGATGGTTTCGCTCTTCATCCGCATGCCCATCAGGAAGGCGCCGATCTGCGCGTCAGTGCACTGCCCGGTCATGATCTGGCGCATGACCGCCTGCATTTCCTCGGTGGTCAGGTCGAGCTGGTTGACGATGCGATTGAGGGCTCCCTTGATATCCATCTCAGTTGCCCTCCCCACGCACGCCGCCCTGCTGGCGGAGGAAGTTGGCCAGCAACTCGTGGCCCTGCTCGGTGAGGATGGACTCGGGATGGAACTGCACGCCCTCGACATTCAGGGTCTTGTGGCGTACACCCATGATCTCGTCGAGCGATCCGTCGGCATGTTGGGTCCAGGCGGTGATCTCCAGGCACTCCGGCAGGCTCTCTCGCTTCACCACCAGCGAGTGGTAGCGCGTCACCGTCAGGGGATTGGCCAGGCCGGCGAACACGCCGAGGTCCTTGTGGTGGATCGGGCTGGTCTTGCCATGCATCACCTGCCGCGCCCGCACCACTTCGCCGCCGAAGGCCTGGCCGATGCTCTGGTGGCCAAGACAGACACCGAGCAATGGCAGCTTGCCGGCGAAGCGCTCGATCACGGCCAGCGAGACGCCGGCCTCGTTGGGGGTGCAGGGACCGGGGGAAAGGACGATGCGCTCGGGCGCCAGGGCCTCGATCTGTTCCACGCTCAGTTCGTCGTTGCGCACCACCTTGACCTCGGCCTTGAGCTCGCCGAAGTACTGCACCAGGTTGTAGGTGAAGGAGTCGTAGTTATCGATCATCAGCAGCATGCTGGCTGTAACCTCTTGATTTCATTCTTATGCGAATCGCATCACCCGGCTTTCGCCACCCCCGTTTCCCGGCGCGCTCGCGGAGGAAGGGAGAGTGGAACGTCGGCATTATGCCTGTGGAAAACGGGGGACGCAGGGAGACGTGACCGGCCAGGCCGGCGAAAAAGAAGTCAGGCGCGCCAGCGCCAACGGGCGAATGCCTTGATGAGGGAGGTGATGATGCTGCTGAGGTGGATCACGATAGCGGTCTCACGGAGCCATGTTGGGGAACATAGCCCAGTGGAGAGGATGGGTGCAACAGCGGGATGTCGGGAAGAGCGCCGGCCGGAGCGGCCGACGCAGGGGATGCTACTGTCAAGACAGGCTTCGGGGTGGCGCTGAAGCCTGCTTACATGACGGGCGGGTTCAAGGAAGTGGATATCGCCCCTTGATCTCTTCTACCTTGGCGATCCAGTCAGAGTAGTCCGGCTCGGTGCCGGCCTTGATCGCATCGAATTCAGCCTCGGTCTTGAGCGGGTCACTCTCCAGGCGGTAGGCATTTGCCCGCGCCGCGGCTGCGGCATCGTACTCAGCCTGCCTGCGCTCCTGCGCCTGCTGTTCGGCGGTCTTTACCTTGCTCCAATCGATCATCGCGGCAACTCCACCGGGCCATCGGCCTTGATCAGCAACGGTTCAGGGAAGCGAGCGGCGGCACTGGCATCGACGGCAAGCGGGAACCGCAGGATCAGTTGGATGCGGCCGGCGCGTCGCACTACGGAACCAGCGAACCACTCCGATCCAATCGCCTCAGCCGGCAGTTCACCGCCCTCCGGTAGCGGTGTGAAGTCGAACGGCTGACCGTTCACGGTGAGCACATCGCCAGTCCTGCTCAGCGACAGGTGCTCGTCGCTTTCAGGGAGCGGTAAATACGGAGAAAGAGTGATGATCATCAGAACCACCTCCCCGTAGCGATAAAGCCCGGCAGCAATGCCGCAAGCGCAGATGTTGTCGAAAATCCGTACCACGCACAGCTTGTCGCATCTACCGAGTACACAGCTCCCCAACCACGCCCAGAGTATCCGGTATTTCTGATCGTAGCGTCGGAGACTACGGGCGCGCTAACGAACGCGGCCGGGAACGTCAGAGTCGTGCCGCCTGGAGTTATGAACAGGCTTCCGGATTGGTTGATTACGTCTAACGCAGCAGCGTACCGGCGCCAGCAGATTTGCGTACCATCCGCGAACCGGGCGTACTCTCCGTTCACGTTACTCCCGCGCTGGATGATTGCGCCGTTTGGCACTCCACTTCCGTCATTGCTCACGGTCCCGGAGAGCTGCCTATCGGTCAAGAACCGCATCCAGGTGGACCACGTACCGGCAGCCTTCCGGCGGAAATATGCGAGATCCGACGTGCGCGGGATGAACATTTGCACAGCGGTACTTGCATCGTAGGGTTGGTGGTAGAGCATCGAGCCAACCGGGTTCAGCGAATCAATGCCCGGCGGCAGGTTCGCCCAAGGGCCGACGCTGATACCGTAGAACCCGCATTCGTTCGGGACATTATTGGCGTCGCTGACAGCCCGCAGATTGGACATCGACTTCGGCATGCCACCAATAAAGCTCAGGGCATTCTCAGCAGTCGCTGCGGCGTTGAGTCCCCGCCCCACCGCCGTCATTCCCATGTCCGCCTGCGCTTGCGTGCCGGTATTGGACAGGGCCCACGGCTTTATGCCCGCAAGGGTCGCCCCCCAGTCCATCGCGATCTGGTTGAAACGATCTGATAGGTCCTTGTCGTAGCCCAGGATCGGCGCCACTGCATAGGGCTGGCCGCTGGCCGTGCTGCCCTGGTAGTTGGGTTTGATCGAGATGACCGTCGAACTGGCGACGTTTGTGACCTCGTACCAACAACCATCGGGGCCACGAAATGCATCGCCGACCCGGGCATTGGACGAGAACTGTGTGCCAGTACCGGTAACGGTCGGGCTATTTGCGGTCACCGCTACGGTGCCAGCGGAGTACCAAGACATTGGGAATATCCTCTTCGAAGGGAATGTAAAATTTAGAACCGCTACAAGCCAGTTACGTCAGCTACGGTCAATAGAGGACGACCACCCTGGTAATACCGTCCGGGAGCATTGCCCAGTTCCAGGCCATCAGAGGCGAAGAAGAACGCCACCTTCAGTATGTTGCCGTCAATAGAAACCATCTCTTCCAGAAGAGATGAGTGTGGGGAACCACCAGCAGGATATTCCTGTACATCGAGCCCCATACGTAGACTCGCGGTATTAACTGCATAAGTCCGCCCAGGAGGAAGAGTCCAAGTAGTTGTCGGCAGTTGCGCACTACCGTTACTATTTACAATAGCCGGAGGGCTGTACATGCCTGCAATACGTAGAGGTATCTGGTTCGTGTTGAAGGTTATATTGCCTGCTGTGTCGAAAGTTTGCAAGCCAAAATTACCACCAACCTGCATGCGGTCAAAGATGTAAACCATCAACTTACGAGTCATGCTCGGAATCCAGGCACAGTAGTATTGGAACCTCCACAAACCAGTCAAATACTCTACACGAGAATAGGCAAACTCTTTCGTGTACGGGTCGTTGTCCGAACGGTGCACGAAGAGCATCGGAGCTACCGGGGAAAACACATCCACAGTGAAGGTCAGAAAGCCAGTATGAGGATCGGCTACACCTAGAACCTCATGCTTTTCCCTGAAGCCATAAGACATCAGGTTAGCATCGAACTGGATGTTTCCGTTTTCATTGAAGCACTGGAACATATCAGTAAATCCCGTAGACGATCTTACAAGGCCAGCGAGTACCACCGCCTGTACCTGCGTAGAAGTCGTAGAAAACCCACTTCAGAGTTCCTCCACTAATTTCCACCATGGGATAGTTTGGGAAAGACCAATAGCCTGGGGGTGTGTAAGCAGACGGAAGTACAACAGCGAAAGGCTGACCACTTTCGAACATACTGACAGTCACCTGCCCGTTGTTTGTCCCCGTACTTTCGACGATGCCTAAGAGCTTAGCATAGGGAATATTGGTATCAACCATTACTCCCCCTGCACCATTAAACACTTGAAGACCAGCAAACATTTGGCAAGACCTCGCTCAAGACCAAATTCCAAGTCTAATTCTAAGAACACTATCACCGTCATAAACCTGAACCAGCTGGTTAGTTATAGTAATTCGCCCCTGCCCAGGGACAGTTCCATTAATTTCAAACTGCCCTGACTTCGTCAGCCTCCAACCAGTCTGACCCGCAACATAGTTGTCTGACTGAATTGAACTACCAATTTTGGCATTAGTGATTGACCCATCCTGAATCATCGCGTTGTTGATGAACATCTGGCCGCCAACGATCGAAACCGGCGCCACGGTCTGCCCGCTGGAACTGTTGAACCAGAGGAACCGATCAGCCTGGAACGCCATGGTCGTCACACTCGTACCGCTGTCGAAGCCCAGTTGCCAGCCAGCGGCGTACTTCTGCCCGTTGGCATGCGCCTGGAGCTTCACGCTGTAGAGCGCCTTCACGTTGCCATCCAGCGAGGTAACCGCTTGAGATGTGGTCTGGATGTTCGCCTCGTTGGTATCGGTGCGTGCGCTGACGGTATCCACCCGCTGTCCCAGGGCGCTGTCCGCGTTGGCGCGGACGGTCTGTTCGGTGCTGATGGCCGAGGCATTGCTCGCAACCTGTCCGGATAGCTGATCCAGGCGCTGGACGGTTACGGCATTGTTCGACGCAACGACCGACTCGACGGTGGCGATCCTGCCCTCCGCCGTCCCGGTCCACGCCTCAAGCAAGCTCGTCCGCTTCGCCTGCGCTTCGTCCTCGTTCGCCCGCACGGTGACTTCGGTGGCAGCTCGAGCAATGGTGTCCCAGCCCTTCAGCGCATCCGCCTTCTCTCCGGTCGCCGGTTCCCCGCGGGCGGCAGCTTGCAGCGCATCCAGATTCGATGCCGCTGCTTCGATCCTGCCGTCGAGTTCGCTGATTTCAGCGGTATGGCTCGCCACCTGCTGCGCCAGCCCGTTGGCGGTTTCCAGCGACTGGCCGATATCGGACCAGTAGGCCGCGTTCGGCGGCGCCGTCTTCGCCGGCACAGCCTTCAGTGCCTGGTACAACCGCTGCCCCTGTCGCACCATGTCGTTCTTCGCGTAGACCTTGGTCGGGTCGTACAGCAGAATGTCGGCGAGGTCGCCGACCTGCTTCTGCAAGCCCCCGATATCCACCTGCATCCGCTCGATATCGGAGAAGAATTGCTGGCCCAGCGCCGACTCGACGTACTCCTGGGTGATCAACTGGTTGTATTCGCTGGCGTCGCTGGAGCTGGTGCCGGTGACCCAGTTCGACCAGGCGCCGACGTTGCCGCTACGGTCGATCAAGCGACCGCGGAACGCCAGCCGTTCGCCGGCCGGTATCGGCGATACCAGGTGGGTATTGCCTGGGTAGGCGAACAGGCCCAGCGCCCGTGCGGTCTCCTCGCTGCCGCCGGGCGTGGCGGACTGCTGGATCTCGGTGTAAGCGGTGTCCGCCGCGCCGCTGGCCGGAAACCCCCACTCCAGGCCGATGCGCCAGGGGCCGGCCACGCAGCGCAGGTAGGCCAGCGCCGGCGGCGGTGTGGTCTTGCCCTCGAGAGCGGTTTCCACACTGCTGGCGTAGACCGAACCGACCTCCATCACGTTCAAGGCGCGTACCCGCACCAAGTAGCGACCGGCATAGATGCCCGGCACGTCGAAACCGAGCGCCGAGGTTCGCGGCACCCGCACCCAGTTGCCCGAGTCCTTGCGCCATTCGGCCTCGTAGGCCACCGCGTTCGGCGCGGCATCCCAGGAGGCCGACAGGCTGGTCACCGCCACCCCCTGGTCGACCTTGGTGAAAGCCTTGATCCGCACGTTCTGCGGCGGCGCCTGCACGCCCGGCGGAATGCTGGTGACCGGCGGCAGCTCGATGCGCGCGCCGTTGTCGATGGCGTCGAACTTGCTCGCGTTGTGTTGCAGCGCGGTGATCTCGAAAAGATTGTCCTCCGGCCGGGTGATGCTCATGATGCGGAAGCGCTGGGTGGTCAGGCTGTTGCTCTGCAGCGCCCACTGCCCCTGGGGCCGAGGCGTCTCCGAATAGGCGGCGGTCACGCTCAGCACGCGGCCTACCACCGACTGGACGCTGCGCGCCTCGGCCTTGCCGTTCGGCAGGTTGACCAGCAGGCGATCGCCGGGTCGGGCCTCGACGTCGCGGTCGAGGGTCAGCGCGCGGCCATCCACCGCGCTCAGGCGTCCGCCGATCTGCTTGCCGGACTTGACCGGGTCGGCTACGGCGATGATCTTCCCCGGCGCCAGCCCACGGCCATCCATGCCGGTGCGGAAGGTCACCGCGTCCTGCTCCAGCTCCTCGGTCAGCAGCGCCCACTGGCCACGCCGCTGCGCCTCGCCCTCGGAGGTGCAGCCGATCGCGGTGATCTCCAACTGGCTGATGCCGTAGCGGCGCTGCGCGCGATCATTGTTCACCGCTACCGGCTGGCTCTGGTAGCCGTTGCCCGGATTGTCGTAGTTGACCAGGGCCAGGGTGTGGCGATCGCGCTGGCGGCTGCTGCTGTAGTTGAAGTGGCTGCCGTCGTCGCCACGCACGGTGTTCGACGGCGAGAAGGTGTAGGCCTCGTCCTCCGGCATGTCGGAGACCGCCACCATTTCCGCGCCGGACCAGTAGGACATGCCGCGGAAGATCGCTGCCAGGTCGCGCAGTACTGTCCAGGCTTCGGCGCGACTCTGCAGGTACAGGTTGCAGCTGAAGCGCGGCTCCTGGCCGCCCTTGCCGTCGGGCACCGACTGGTCGCAGTACTGGGCGATGCGGTACAGCGACCACTTGTCGACCATGCTCGCGTCGATCCGCCGACCGAGGCCGAAGCGCTTGTGCAACACGATGTCGTACCAGTGCCAGGCCGGGTTGCTGGTCCAGGCCGACTTGAACGAGCCGTCCCAGGTGCCGCTGTAGCTACGGGTCTGCGGATCGTAGTTGCTCGGCACCCGCACCCGCCGGCCGCGCGCTTCCACCGATATCTGCGGAATGCTCTGGAACTGGCTGGCATCGAACTCGACGAACAGCAGCGCGGTGTTCGGGTAGCGCAGCTTGGCGTCGATCACCTCGGTGATCGCCTCGACCCGCATGGTGTCGGCGACGCGGTTGTTGTTCTGGTTCGGCGTCAGGCGGCGCACGCGCACCTGCCAGCCGCTCCGCGCCTCCGGCAGGTCGACACGGTGGGAGCGCTCGTAGCGGCTGGTGGACTTGTCGTCCAGCGAAGCCTTCAGCGCTTCCTGCCAGGCACCGCCGTCGACGGCGATGTCGATCGCGTAGTCGATGCGGTAGCCGACCACGTCACCGTTTTCCTGCTGGCGCTGGATGGCCGGCCAGGACAGGCGCAGGCGCACCGCCGAGAGCTGGGTGTTGCTTACCGCGCGGACCCAGGGCGCGTCACTCTTGAGCTCGACGCCGACCGCCAGTTCGTTTTCCACGGCGGGCACACCGGCAATGTGTTCCTGGTCCACCGAGCCCGGACGGAACTCCCAGGTCACTCCGGGGAAGTTCACCGAGCCGTCCGCCGCCAGCAGCGGCGTATCGTCCAGGTAGATCGAACGGCCGTCGACGCCACCGTCAAACTCGCCTTCGCCCAGTGCCAGGAGAATCTTCGCCCGCGCGATCGAGCGCACCGAGTCCGGCATCTCCACCGGCTGGCGCGGCTTCTTGCTGCCACCCTTGTGGCCCGTGATGGTCTTGTTCATGACGTTCCTTCAGGCAAAAAAACGCCCGCGCATGGCGGGCCTGTTACGGCGTTGCCGGCTACAGCCGGTCCTCGGCATAGATGCCGGCGCTGATCACCGCGCCGCCGATGCGGCGCTTGCCGTAGAGCACGCCGACCGGATGGCCCTGGGCGATGGTGTTGACCGGGCCGCCGAAGGCATAGCTGGGGGCGTTCTCGGGGGCCTCTCGGCCCTTCAGGCCCTTGGGTTGGGGGCTGAGCATCTGCATGACGCCACCGAGCATCATGCTGGCGCCGGCAGAGATCAGAAACGTGCTTGTCCCGAGCGTAAGACTCGTTGCGAAGACACCTACGGCAATGAGTGCAGCTCCTAATACCGTCTGAAACAATCCGGACTGCTTGCTCCCGATCACCAACGGCACGATGCGGATATCCTCGCGTCCGCGCATGTCCAGTTGCTCGCCGGACAGGTTGGTACGCCCACGGAACACGGCGAAGGTCAGCCCTTTCGATTCCGCCTCGCGCATGAACGTCTCGAATCCCTCCATGGTGTGCTTCAGGGCGCTCATCGCCTCGCGTACCGTGCCGCTTTCCAACAACCGGCCGTGCATGCGGCCGAAGCGCTTGCCCAGAACCCCGTACAGACGGATGGTGGTGAGGCCCTGACTCAGGGTGTCATTCATGGACCTGTTCCTCTCGTAAAGAGCCGATTCCGACGGCTCGCTTGAATATGTCGTTCACTGCGGCATCCGCGTGTGCCGCAAGACCAGGCGCGTGCGTTCGATCCAGGGTCCGCCGAACACGTCTCGGGTCGACAGCCGTCCGTACAGGTGGTGCAGCAGGAACGGTCCGTCGCCGCCGAGCGCCTGGACCGGCTCGCTGTCCAGACGCCAGTCATTGCCCAGGTAGATGCCCGCGTGGTTCGGGTGCAGCGCCCTCCCGACCTGCATCACCAGCATGTCGCCGCGGCGGATTCCGGCCAGCGGCACCGGCCGGAATCCAGCCGCCGCATAGTGCTGCTCGTAGAGGCTCTCGCCGGTTTCCCACCAACCGTCGCGGCGCGGATAGTCCGGAAGCTCCAGACCTGCCTCGCGGCGGTACCAGTCGCGACAGAGGCTCCAGCAGTCGAGCACGCCGTGGGCGAACTCGCGGCCGAGCAGCGGCGCCCGATAGCCCTCCGGCGCTAGATGCGCGACATCGCCTTCCGGCCAGGACAGGATCACCCAGGGCAGACCATGCAGTTCGCAACTGACCCGATCGGCCATGCTCGGCGTGGCCGGAACGTCCGGGTGGCTGTGGACGATGGCCAGGACCTCGCCCTGGTCCTCGGCGGCGCACCAGTCCTGGTGATCGATCACGAAGTGCTCGCTGGGCGATCCGGCTGCGTTGCGACAGGCCACGTAGCGGCGTTGACGCGCACCGCGAACGATCAGCCCGCAGCATTCGCGCGGATGCTCGCGGGCGGCGTGTGCGGCGATGGCCCGCTGCAGGCTGCGGCTCAGTTCCATGCTCACATCCTGACCAGGCCGGCGCCGGCGAAGCCGCCGTGGGACAGCGGGTTGTCCGCGCCGAAGCGCAGCTTGCAATCGCTGACCCGGCCGCCACAGCGGTCCAGCGCCGGATCGTCCACCGGATTGCCGTCGGCATCGAACATCGCCGTGCCGGTGTAGTTGCAGTCCTGCCCGCGGTACTCGTTGGTGATGCACCAGTGGCACAGCGAGGTGATCTGGCGCGCCGGGATCTGCTGGCCCTGGAAGTCCGGCGGAGCGGACAGCTCCCAGGTCACCTGGACGCTGTTCTCGGCGGTCTTCTGCTCGAGGAACCAGATGTTCAGGCGCTCCTGGGAGGGGTCGGCCTGCGGGTTGCCTTCGGCGAAGTTGGCCGCATCCAGGTAGTGCGCATAGGTCTCGCGCACGGTCAGGCGCGCGCCTACCAGGCCATCGAAGAACAGGCAGAGCGCGCTGATGCTGCCGTCGATGTTGCCCACGCTAAGGGTCGGCGAACTGGCCCGGCCGTCGCCGCGCTGCTCGAAGCCGCGCGCCTCCAGCGGCCAAGCTTGGTAGGCGTTGCCCTGCCAGTGGATCGGCCCCTGCTGCAGGTGGCCGTGGAAGCGCAGCATCTCGCCGCCGAACCCGGTGCAATCCAGGTCGAACAGGCGCACCAGCGCCCCAGGCTCGAGGGCCTGGTCATCGGCTGTGATGGTCATGCTTACCTCACGGATTGAAGACTTGCTGGAAGGTGGTGTTCAGGGTGAACACGCCGTTGCCGCGCGGCCGCAATTGCCAGCCCTGGGCGCGCACCCGTACCGGTTCGCCAGTGGGCAAGGTCCAGAGGAACGAGCGGTAGCCGCCGTGGCGCTTGAGGAAATCGCGGATCGGGCCGATCAGCGCGAGATCGCCGGTACGCGAAACCTGCCAGGTCTCGCTGAGGTTGTTCAGCCCGTCACCGAGCGCCTGGCTGTAGCCGCCGCCGTACTGCACCTGGCGTACCAGTTGGTTCGCCTGGCCGGCGGAATCGATCGAGATGTCCCAGGTAAAGCGTTCCAGATCAGCCATTCACCATCCTCCATACCAGGCCGCCGGGGCGCAGCTCCTGCGCCACCACGTTGCGCGCGGCATCGTTGATCATTCCCGCCAGCTGCTGTCCCGTACCGTCGTCGCCGCTGGCCGTCGCCGCGCCCTCGCGGCCGCCGCCCAGGCTGACGCTGGTGGAGAAATTGAAGACGTTGCCACCCTCGCCGCCGCCGAGCGCGCGCACGCCGAGCACGCCATCGGAACCGCGACTCAGCGGCATGATGGCTTCCGGCCCACGCTCGCCGATCAGCGCCGGACGACCGCCGGCCATGCTGAACAGCGCCGGCGCGCTCTGGATGCCATCGTTGAAGGCACCGCCCCTGGCGAACCCAGGCATGCCTCCGGCGCGTTGCTTGCTGACCCAATTGGCCATGTCCGAGCCGGTATAGTCGGAAATCCGCGAGCCCGCCGTTGCGCCGCTACCGAAGAACCCGCTGACCGCACCGACGATGCCGCCGATGATCTGCAGCGTCGCCTGCCGCGCGGCGATCCGCGCCATATCCTGGATCACCGAGTCGGCGAAATCCTTGAACGACAGCTTGCCCGTGGTGGCAAAGGTGAACAGGGCGTTCTCCATATTGGTGAAGGCGTTGGTAAACAGCATGTCCATCATTCCCGAGACGTCCTGCGCCTGGTCGCGCAGGCTCGCCCAGGAGGCGTCCATCTGTTCGACCCAACTGCCCACCGGCTTGCCAGCGCTCGCCGAAGCCCCTCCAGCCGATACCTTGGAACCGTCCCCGGTCTGCCCGGAAGCAGTGGCCACCATCGCGCCGACATCCATCGCCGCTGCCGGCATTGGCGCGGCACCCTGGGCCGCGGGAGCGCCCGCAGCCGCTTGTCCCGCATCTGCTCGGGCCTTTTCCAGTAGCGAGGTATAGGGCTTCTGGCTGGCCAGTTGCGCCTCGGTGATGCCGGCCTTGCCATTCATCCAGCCGAACAATCCGTCCAGGGCGAGCATTGAAAGCTGCCGCGCGGCGATCCGGGCGACATCGTCGATCACCGTCTTGGCGAAGTTGCTCAAGGACAGCTTTCCGCTAGTGGCGAAATTGAACAGCGACTTCTCGAGCTTCTCCGACGCATTCCTGAACAGCTCGTCGGTCATCCCGGAGATATCCTGCAGCGGCGCGCGGTAGGCGCCCCAGACACTGTTCATCTGCAACAGCCACTGCTTGAAGACCTGCGACTGGAGCGACGGCTGTTCCTTCTCGTCGTCGCCAGCCTTCGCCTGTCCCTTGCCCGCCTTGTCGTCGACCTTGGGCTTCTCGGTACCGACGCTGGCGACCCAGCCAAACAGCCCGTCCAGCAGCATCAGGGTCATCTGCCGCGAGGCGAGGCGCGCGGCATCGGCGTAGGCGGCCTTGCCCACGTTGGCAAGCGACAGCTTGCCGGTCTCGCTGAGATTGAGCAGCGCCTTGTCGAGCTTGTCGGAAGAGTTCTTCAGTAGTGCTTCGTTGAGCTTGGACAGATCCTGGAGTGGTTCGCGATAGCTCTTCCAGGCTTCGCCCAGCTCCTTCTGCCGGGTCTTCCACTCGGCCAGTACCTTGTCCTGGGCGCTCTGCACAGGCTTCTTGGCCTGCCCCACCTGGCGACTGGTCCTGCCCAGCATGTCCAGCGCCTGGTCCAGCACGCTGCTGGCAATCAGTGCCGAACTGTCCAGGCTTTTGCCGATAGCCTTGCCAGCCTTTTCCGCGCGCGCCTCCATGGCGCGCATTTTCTGATCGTTGATCCTGCCAACCTTGTCCATCCCGGCCCTGTACCCTTCGCTGCGAAGGACCAGGTCGAGCGTCAGGCTGCCGTCGGTATTCGTGGCCATGATTCATGTCTTCCAGAAAAAGACCCCGCCGCAGCGGGGTGGCCTGTCATGCCCATTGATCCATCGCCTGGTGCAGCGAAAGGGGCTGGAGAGCCATATGCGGACGGAACGCGTCGGGATCGGCGTCCGCTCCCAGCGCATGCCCGAGCAACGCAGCGATCCGAGCCAGCGCAAGCTCCAGCCGGTGTCCCGGATGGAGCGAGCCGCGCTTGTTCAGATAGGCGACCCAGGCGCGGTACTCGGCGTAGCTGAGCCGCTCCTTGGCCTCGGCAATGGTCGACCCGCCGACGCCGTTCAGCACCAGTTCGTGCCAAACCTCGTCGGCGGGGGTCAGTTTTTTTCCGCGTCCTCGACCCGGTTGACCTCACCGACCGCCTGCAGCAGCAGGAAGCCCAGCGCCGGGTCGAGGTCGTAGGCCTGTTCGTAGGTCAGGCTTTCCTCTCCCGTCTCGCCCAGGCGAATGCATTCGGCGAGGTAGCGCGCGTTGCGGCTCTGCTGGTCGCCTTCGGCGGAGAACAGGCGCTCCACCGCGCCAAAACTGTTGCGTCGGACGAACACCTGGAAGGTGTCGCTGACCGCCTTCTTCCTGCCGGCGGGAACGCGGGTCCAGGTAATCTCCTTGCGCACCAGCGCCGACTCGATGAAACCGCCCGCCGCACGAAGTTCGTTGAGATTCATCTACGCGCTCCTCAAGCCGACTTCGGCGTCCACTTGCCGGCGCCGGAACGCTGGATGGTGGCCTGGGTAGCGACCAGCGTGTTGCTGGCGAAATCGAAGGGGAAGTCGCTGACGTAGCCTTCGAAGGTGAACCAGGTGCGCGCCGGCGGCAGCACGAAATCGTCGCCTTCGGTGCTGACGGTCGGCTTTACGTCGATTCCGTCGGACCAGCCGATGGCCCACTTGACGCTCGTCTCGCCATCTTTCTCGGACAGTTGGAACAACCGAACGTGACTGGCCAGGCGTGGATCGGCGTTGATGCCGAGGGTCGCCTGGCCAGGGGTGCGCAGGCCTTTCTTGTACTTGCGCGAAGTGTCGCTCAGGCACGGGTCTTCGATCTGGTCGGCCGGATTGCCGCCCGGGTTGAACGAAGTCACGCCTTCGATCTCCAGGACGGTAGCGGCACCGGTACCGGATACCGGCGGAACCAGGGCGTAGATCTGGGTACCTTGAGTCAGGATGGACATGGAAAACTCTCCTTTATGCACATGAAAAGACCCGCACCAGGCGGGTCGTCTGGCCCCGTCCCCAGGACGGTCGGCCGTGGCGCGGTACGCGGTCGGCGAGGAGCCTCCACGTCCCGAGCCGTTGTCGGATGCAAACGAAAAAGCCCGGCACACTGGCCGGGCTCTGAGGTTGCAGGTGGCATCCCTGGGGGGACACACCTGTACAAGCATGACTACGTTGTACCGACCGATTCCCGGCTCGACAACGCTGCGGAATCAATACACGGCAATATGCGCCGGACACACGTCCATCGACGTCCATATGCGCCCAGTGTCTCAGCGGCAGGCACGCAATGCCGCCTGCAATTCGAGTTCGTAGCCCTGCCGCTGGCGGCGCTCGGCGAGCAATGCGCGAACCTTGGCCTGCAGCGAATCGCCGGCCTTCAGCGTGGCGCCGGCCCAGCTCGGCGGGCGCACGTCAGGTACACGGCAGGGCACTGCGAGGGGAACCTCGACGCGCACGGGGCGAGGTGTCGTCGGCGAGGCTGCGCAGCCCGCGAAAAGCAGACAAAGCCCCAGCAGGAGACGAGTCATAGTCCCAGCTCCCGGTCGATCGCCGCACCTGCCGCCTGGCAGTCCACACCAATGTCGGGTTCCTGGAGCAGACGCACGGCCGCGGCATACTGCTCCGCGGCCTGCGCCCTGGCCTCGCCGAGTGCCTGCTCGACGTCCTTCGCGCGCCTCTCGGCGCTCGCCCGCACCGCCGCCAGCGCTCGCTGCTGCTCATCGAGCAAAGCCTCGAGCTGGCCGCTGGCGACGCGGCTGGCAGTGAGTTGGCCCAGGGCCTCCTCCAGTTGCGGACGATAGTGGCGGGCAACCAGGCCGCCGCCGAGCAAGGCGCCGGCCAGCAGGACCAGCAACACGGCCGGCAGGAGCAGAGCGAGCCGGCTCATGACAGCACCGCCCTGGCCCGCTGCCACAACGCCAGGCGCTCCGCCTGCCCATTCAGGCCGCCGTTGATGCGGCGGGTGATGGCAGCGAACTCGCCGCGGTCGGCCAACTCGTTGAGCCCGTGACCGGCCCACCACCAGGCGGCGCTGCGGGCCGCCGGCACGGGCTGCTCCAGGCGCCAGGGCTCGGCTTCCAGCGGCTCGCCGAGGGCCTCGCCGACCAACCGGTAGTTGGCACGCCCGGTGATCTGTAGCAAGCCACGCCCACGGAAGCGCCAGCCATCGCCGGACGCTTCGTCGCCATTGCCGTTGCGCGTGGCGTAGGTGTTGTCGGCAATCGCCTGCGGATTGCGCGCCAGCCGCCAGGCCAACGCGTTGGGCTGCCCGTCGGGGCCGAGATAGCGGCTCGGCCAGGTCGCCGCCAAGCCTTGGGCACTGTAGTTGAGGTTCTCCACCAGCCGGTTCAACTGGCTGCTTTCGTGGCCGACCTGGGCGAGAAACGCGGCACGCCGCGCCGGTGTGTCGATCTCCCTCTCGTCCATGGCCCGTTGCAACGCCGCAACGAAAACGCCCGCGACGAGGCGGGCGTTGGGAAAAATGCGCAGCAATTGCTGCTCGGTCAGTTTCATCGATCCTCCTGGCGCTTATGTCCGCTCATGCGGCTCCTCCTCGGGCAGCTCGCAAACCCCCAGGCGCCGGGCGGCCCAGCGTTCGTAGAGACCGACGGCGATCTCCGCGCCGGCCGCGGCGGTCAGGCTGCCCAGCGCCGCGGCGAACAGCAGCGCGGCGCCGCAAGCCAATGCCAGCAGCATCACCGCCACGCCGCAGACAATCGACGCGCCGGAGCGCAGCGCCAGGCGCCGCAACAAGGCCCAGCCGCCGAGACCGGCCTTGTCGGCACGCCACATCTCGCCGCTGACGCCGCCCAGCGCGGCGAGCAGGATCAGTACCCAGAGCGGCATTTCCGTCAGTGTCTGCGGTTCGTTGCCCATGGGTCCCTCCTTGGCAGGCAGCGCCGGGCACGTCCGCACGAACGTTTTCCCGGGCAATAAAAAACCCGGCGCCAGGGCCGGGTTCCGGTGCTTCACGAGTGCCTCCCTGGGGACGCACCTTTACAAGAATGACTACTTTTTACCGCCCGATTCCCAGCCCGGCAATGCCTTCTCGACAATCCACTGCAATAGGAGGGAGACGCACCACGATATGAGGGTGATATACCGCCCTGGGAACCTTCGCCAGGCATCCGGGCAAGCGCATACCCACTTCCGATGTGGAAAGCCCGGCATCGACTGACGAAAAGGATGGCTACGCCAGCCCGAATCCGCCTCTACCGTGCAGGGTCCGCTGCTGTGCATGGGACTCACCGCCTCCATGGGCGACAGGCATAAAAAAACCGGCTCGAAGGCCGGTTGGAAAATTCCAGGGGGGACACGGTATCCGGTCCAGGAACTCAGGCCACCCGCCGCAGCAGGCCGTCCTGGATACCCTGGTGCGCCACATGCAGGCGCAGATAGAAGGTGTTGCGGCTGCAACCGCAGTGGCGGTACTTCTGCTCGGGGAAGCTGTCGCGATTGAGATAGTGCTCCACCACCACGTTCTTCAGTTCCTCGGGTAGGCGATTTACCAGGCGATCGACCTCCGCCACACGGTCGAGGATCACCCGGCTGCCACGGTGGCCGCGGACCACCTCGCCCTTGCTGGCGATCAGCATGGCGATCAGGTTGCCGCCGGCGTAGCCGCCTCCGTTGCTGCCTGGCGCGTGCATTTCCTCGGCCCAGAGCTTGAGCATTTCATCGATGGCTTTGATCACGGTCGTGTCTCCTTTCACTGCCCGCGAGGGCTCGGCATGAGGTCGGTTCAACGGCGCTCGTGGCGGTCCTGGCAGTCGATGCAGCGACTGCAGCCCGGTGCCGCCCGGCGGCGCGCCTGGGGAATGGGCTCGCCGCAGTCCTCGCAGTCTTCCGCGGACTCGCGGATGGCCAGCGCCGGGCGCGCCGCCAGGAGGCCGTCGAGGCGAGCCAGGACCAGTTCGTTGGCGTGATCGGCAAGGTCAGCCATGGAAAGCCTCCCTGGCGTGCCCGACGCCCGACGGCCGAATGGATGGAACATGACAGATGCGCGGCGCCGGTTCGGCGACCTGCGTTCCTCTGCGCGGAAATGGCGAGTGCGTATCTCGCGACATGGCAATGACTCCCTGTACGACGCCGCCGTACCTGAAGCAGGTCGGCGACAGAATGAATGAGCGGGACGGAGCGTCTGCATGGACGGCGCTCCGGCCCTCCAGGTGCCGGAGCGCTTTCCCATGGCCCCGGCACCCAAGCAGTCGGCACCTGCATCGTCGGTCGCCGACAACCGGGTGCGTCCTTGCACCCATGTGAAATCTCTGAAAGGCGGGTGGGAAGTTGTGGAACTCACCCCTTCCGCTTTCTGACGGAAGAGAAATTACAACCAAAGCTATTTATCGTCAACACCTAGGCTCTTTACAGAAAATCCATCGGTCTGTAGATTGCCGAGCATGGACAAGAGCACCCAGATCCCGCCCGACAGCTTCGCCGCTCGCCTCAAGCAGGCCATGGCGATGCGCAACCTGAAGCAGGAAACCCTCGCCGAAGCGGCAGGGGTTTCGCAGAACACCATTCACAAGCTGACCTCGGGCAAGGCCCAGAGCACCCGCAAGCTGATCGAGATCGCGGCGGCCCTGGGCGTCTCGCCGGTCTGGCTGCAGACCGGCGAAGGCGCTCCAGCCGCGCGCAGTGCCGTGTCCGTGGCCGATGGCAGCCCATTGGTGCTGGAACCGCTGCATCCGTGGGACAGCGACACACCGCTGGACGAAGACGAAGTGGAACTGCCGCTGTACAAGGAAGTGGAGATGTCCGCCGGCGCCGGACGCACTGCGGTACGCGAGATAGAGGGGCGCAAGCTGCGTTTTTCCTATGCCACGCTGCGTGCCTCGGGCGTCGATCCGTCGGCGGCGATCTGCGCCCAACTCACCGGCAACAGCATGGAACCGCTGATCATGGATGGCTCCACCATCGGCGTGGACACCGCCACCACCCATATCACCGATGGCGAGATCTACGCCCTCGAACATGACGGCATGCTGCGGGTGAAGTTCGTCTATCGCCTGCCCGGCGGCGGCATTCGCCTGCGCAGCTTCAACCGCGAGGAATATCCGGACGAGGAGTACTCGCCGGAGGACATGCGCAGCCGCCAGATCAGCATGATCGGTTGGGTCTTCTGGTGGTCCACCGTACGCCACCGGCGCGGCCCGTCCCTGGTGCGGTGAGCGCCTGGCGCTCGCCCGCTCTACAACTTCAGCTATTGAACAAGAAAACAACCTGAGCTATATTCCCCTCAACGACGTGTAGCCGCAGGAGGGAATACCATGCAGCCATCCATCGCCCCTAGCACTCCGATTCCACGCCAGGAAACCGTGGAATTGGTCTACCGCATCTTCGGCGACGTCCTGGTGCCGCTGGAGCAGGTTCGCGAACGCTGGTTTCGCAACCTGAACAAGGAAAACTTCAGCAAGGCCCTGGCATGCGGGCGGATCGCCCTGCCGGTGACGACCCTCGACGATAGCCACAAGGCCATGCAGTTCGTGGCCCTCGATCACCTCGCCGCCTACGTCGACCAGCGCGCGAACCAAGCCGGAGGCGCCCGTCGAGCACAGCCGGGCGCTGACAGCATCGCATCCTGAGCGGCCCGCCGTTGCCAGCATCGTAGGGAGCGACACCATGCTCCGCCTGGCGGATATCGCGTGGTGATGTCCCCCTACGAAAGCGCCTTCTGCGTGGGCAAGTAATGCCGAAGGCGTCATCCGCCAACCGGACATATCGATCACTTCACCTTGAGGCGGGTTCGGCGTCCTGCCCCCTGGCGGATATCGCGCCGCGATATTCGCCCTACGAAAGCGGCTCCGCGTAGGGCGAAGCCAATGCGTGGGTCCAGCCGGGCACAAAAAAGGCGGATGACGCAAACGCCATCCGCCTTCTTTTCTTCCGCCTCGCGCCGTCTTATTCGACGCTCTGCTCGGCCAGCGCCACGGCGCGGAACATCGCCCGGCGCTTGTTGATGGTTTCTTCCCACTCCAGCGCGGGCACCGAGTCGGCAACGATACCGCCGCCGGCCTGCACGTGGAGTTCACCGTTCTTGATCACCGCGGTGCGGATGGCAATGGCGGTGTCCATGTTGCCGTTCCATGCCAGGTAGCCGACCGCGCCGCCGTAGACTCCACGCTTGACCGGCTCCAGCTCGTCGATGATCTCCATGGCGCGGATCTTCGGCGCGCCGGATAGAGTGCCCGCCGGCAGGATCGCCCGCAGCGCGTCCATCGCGCTGAGCCCCTCGCGCAATTGCCCGGTGACGTTGGACACGATGTGCATGACGTTGGAGTAACGTTCGATCACCATTTTTTCGGTGACCTTCACCGCGCCGATATCGGACACCCGCCCCACGTCGTTGCGCCCCAGGTCGATCAGCATCAGGTGCTCGGCGATCTCCTTGGCGTCCGACAGCAGATCCTGCTCCAATGCCAGGTCGGCCTCTTCGTTGATCCCGCGCGGACGGGTACCGGCGATCGGGCGCACCGTCACCAGGCCATCCTCGACCCGTACCAGCACCTCCGGCGAGCTGCCCACGACATGGAAGTCGCCGAAGTTGAAGAAGTACATGTAGGGCGTCGGATTGAAACAGCGCAGCGCGCGGTACAGGTCGATGGGCGCCGCCTTGAATTCGATGGACATGCGCTGCGACGGCACCACCTGCATGCAGTCGCCGGCCAGGATGTAGTCCTTGATCCTTCCTACCGCGTTTTCATAGTCCTCGCGGGTGAAGCTGGCACGAAACGCCGGCTCACGACCCTGGGCCGCCTCGAGGTCGAGGCCGCGACGCGGGGTGATCGGCTGGCGTAGACGCTCCAGCAGCTCCTCCAGACGTGCCTGGCCGCGCTCGTAGGCATTTTCCTCGGAGGGATCGGCGAGGACGATGGCGTGGATCTTCCCGGCCAGGTTGTCGAATACCACTACGGCATCGGACACCATCAACAGGATATCCGGGTTGCCCAGCGGGTCCGGGTTCGGACAGGTGGCCAGGCGTTTTTCCACGTAGCGCACGCAGTCGTAACCGAAGTAGCCGACCAGGCCTCCATCGAAACGTGGCAAGCCGGGCACGGTGGGCACCTGGTAGCGCGCCTTGAACTCCTCGACGAAAGCCAGCGGGTCGGCGCAATCGAAGCGCTCGGTTTCCATGCCATCGATGCTGATCCGTACTTGATGGTCGTAGACCCGCAGCACCGTGCGGCACGGCAGGCCGATGATCGAATAGCGCCCCCATTTCTCGCCGCCCTGCACCGACTCCAGCAGGTAGGAGTTCGGCGCGTCGGCCAGCTTCAGGTAGATCGACAGCGGCGTGTCGAAGTCGGCAAGGGTCTCGAAGGACAGCGGGATGCGGTTGTAGCCATCGGCGGCCAGCCGCAGGAATTCTTCGCGATTCATGATCAGCCTCATCGGAGGAGAGAACGGTCAACAGGGTGCAAACGCGCGCCGGCTATCCGGCGGAGGATGATGTCAGGCGCGCCAGCGCCAACGCGCCAGGGCCTTGATGACCTTCATCCAGAGTTTGCTGACCGCCACGGCTTGATCTCGCTGGTCGGAGGGGGAAAGGGAGTCGTCCGGCAACACTATCTCAGCGGCCTGGTCGGCGCAAGGCAGCAGGTCGCGCAGGTTGTCGATGACCAGGGTGGGCGCTTCCTCGGCGATCGGCCGGCCGTGGTTGTAGCCATAGGTCAGCGCCGCGCAGCGCACGCCGGCAGCTTTGGCGGCGAGCACGTCGTTGCGCGAGTCACCGACGAACAACGCATCTTCGGGCTCGATGCCGGCCATCTTCATCACGAACAGCAGCGCCGCCGGGTCGGGCTTCTGCTGCGGCAGGGTGTCGCCGCCGATGATCCAGCGAAAATAGCGACCCAGCTTCATCTCATCCAGCAGCGGAGCGACGAAGCGCTCCGGCTTGTTGGTGATCAGCGCCATTTCCACGCCGTTGCGCTTGAGCCACTTGAGGGTGTCGACGACGCCGGGGTAGACCTCGGTGAGCGCATGACTGTCGGCATAGGCCTCCATGAACAACGCCAGCGCGGCTTCGGTTTCCTCCTCACCGATGCCGTCGTGCTCGATGCTTCCGGCCAGGGCGCGACGCACCAGGACGCGTGCGCCGTTACCGATCCACTGGCGGACCTTCTCGATGCCCGCCGGCGGCCGCCCGAGGCTGGCGAGCATGCTGTCGACCGCGGCGGTGAGGTCGGGAACGGAATCGACCAGCGTGCCATCCAGGTCGAACATCACCAGACGCGGCAGGCGCGTGGCGAAGAACGGCTCCGCAGCGCTCATTACTGGTGCGCCTGGGCCAGTTCGGCATGCATGGCGCGGATGACCTCGGCGTAGTCCGGGGCGTTGAAGATGGCCGAGCCGGCGACGAAGGTATCGGCGCCCGCCGCGGCGATCTCACGGATGTTCTTGACGTTGACGCCGCCATCGATCTCCAGGCGGATCTCGCGACCGGAGGCATCGATCAGGGCGCGTGCCTCGCGCAACTTGTCGAGGGTACCGGGGATGAATTTCTGCCCGCCGAAGCCGGGGTTGACGCTCATCAGCAGGACCATGTCGACCTTGTCCATCACGTACTTCAGCACCTCCAGCGGAGTGGCCGGGTTGAACACCAGGCCCGCCTTGCAACCGCCGTCGCGGATCAGTTGCAGGGAACGGTCGATGTGCTGGGAAGCTTCCGGATGGAAGGTGATGTAGGTGGCGCCAGCTTCGATGAAGTCGCCGATGATGCGATCCACCGGGGATACCATCAGGTGCACGTCGATCGGCGCGCTCACGCCGTACTTGCGCAGCGCCGAGCAGACCATCGGGCCGATGGTCAGGTTCGGCACGTAGTGGTTGTCCATCACGTCGAAGTGAACGATGTCGGCACCGGCGGCGAGCACCTTGTCCACGTCCTCGCCCAGGCGGGCGAAATCGGCGGAAAGGATCGACGGAGCGATGGCGAAGGGTTGCATGGCGCACCTCAAAGGGGATCACGGAAGGCGCGCATTGTAGCCGTTATCGGTTTTTGGCGGTGAAAATGACGACTTTTCGCCGCAGCAGCCGACGCCCGGACCAAGCCGGGCGCGCCCTGCGCCTCAGCCGCCGGGTTGTGCGGTACGCATCTTCTCGCTGCGCCCGCGCAGCCATTCCAGGGTCAGCAACAGCAGTACGGAGAAACCGATCAGCAAGGTCGCCGCGGCGGCAATGGTGGGGCTCAGGTTCTCGCGAATGCCGCTGAACATCTGCCGCGGCAGGGTGGCCTGCTCGGGACCGGCGAGGAAGAGGGTCACTACCACTTCGTCGAACGAGGTGGCGAAGGCGAACAGCGCGCCGGAAATCACTCCCGGAGCGATCAGCGGCAGGGTCACCCGGAAGAAGGTGGTCAGCGGCGGCGCGCCGAGGCTGGCGGCGGCGCGCACCAGATTGTAGTTGAACCCCTGCAGGGTCGCGGAGACGGTGATGATCACGAACGGCACGCCGAGCACCGCATGCACCACGATCAGCGACAGGTAGCTGTTGCCGAGCCCCAGCGGAGCGAAGAACAGGTAGCTGGCCACGCCGATGATCACCACCGGCACCACCATCGGCGAAATCATCAGGCTCATCACCAGTGCCTTGCCGCGGAACTCGCCGCGGGTCAGGCCGATTGCTGCCAGAGTGCCGAAGACCATTGCCAGCAGGGTCGCCGCCGGAGCGACGATCATGCTGTTGGTCAACGAGCGCATCCACTCGGCGGACTGGAAGAAGTCGGCGTACCAGCGCAGGGAGAACCCTTGCAGCGGGTAGACCAGGAAAGTGCCGGAGTTGAACGACAGCGGCACGATGACCAGCACCGGCAGTACCAGGAACAGCAGTACCAGGCCGCAGAGGATGCGCAGGGAGTAGAACCACAGGCGCTCGACCGGGGACATGTAGGGACTCAGCATGACTCGCTCTCCAATGTGTTTCGTGCGGATCCCCCTCTCCCCGCCCTCCGGGCAACCTTTTTTCCGAAGGCAGAGGGGAATCGGTTGGCCTTCTCGGAAGGCCCTCTATCCCAGGCGCAGGCGGCTGGCGCCCACCAGCCAGCTGTAGACGACGTAGAGCACCAGGGTAGCGAGCAGCAGCAGGCCGCCGAGGGCGGTGGCCATGCCCCAGTTGATGGTGCTGTTGGTATAGAAGGCGACGAAGTAGCTGACCATCTGGTCGTTCGGGCTGCCCAGCAGCGCCGGGGTGATGTAGTAGCCGATGGACAGGATGAACACCAGCAGGCAACCGGCGCCGACGCCCGCGACGGTCTGTGGGAAATACACCCGCCAGAAGCTGGCGAACGGGTGGCAGCCGAGGGAAATCGCGGCGCGCATGTAGCTCGGCGAAATGCCTTTCATCACGCTGTAGATCGGCAGGATCATGAACGGCAGCATGATGTGCACCATCGCGATGTATACGCCGGTGCGGTTGAACACCAGTTGCAGCGGCTGGTCGATCAGGCCAAGCTTGAGCAGCGCGCCGTTGATCAGGCCACCCGATTGCAGCAGGACGATCCAGGCGGCGACACGTACCAGGATCGAGGTCCAGAACGGCAGCAGGACCAGGATCATCAGCAGGTTGCTCTTGCGCGTCGGCAGGTTGGCCAGCAGGTAGGCCAGCGGGTAGGCCAGCAGCAGGCAGATGACGGTGATCACCGCACCCATCCAGAAGGTGCGGGCGAAGATGTCCAGGTAGATGGCCTGGTCCGGGGTGGCGCGCGCCACTTCGCCGAGATCGTCGATCCGGTGGTCGAGGGCTGCGAGCAGGTAATAGGGCGTATAGCTGCTGGCGTTGCGGCGGATCACCTGCCAGTAGGCGGGGTCGCCCCAGCGCTCGTCGAGCTGCTCCATGGCGTCCTTGTAGGAAGCGGGCTCCTCCTTGAACGGCAGCTTGCGCGCGGTCTTCGCCATCAGGCTGCGATAACCGGCCAGTTCCATGTTCAGGCGCTTGGAGAGATCGCCGATGGTCTGGTTGCGACGAGCCTCGGCGAGATCCTGGCTGAGCGCCTTGTAGACGGAGTCGGCCGGCAGCGACTTGCCGTCCCAGGCGGAGATGGCTTCTACCGTCAGCGGCAACGAGCGAACCACTTCCGGGTTGGACACGCTCTTGTAGAGCAGGGCGGCGATCGGCACCAGGAAGGTCAGGACCAGGAAGGCCAGCAGGGGCAGGATCAGCGCCTGGGACTTCAGGCGGTTCATCCGCTCGGCGCGCGCCAGGCGTTGCTTGAGGGTGCTGCCGGCGGCCTGGGACATGGGCACAGCTGTGGCCATAGCGAACTCCGGAAAAAAAGCGGGCCGTCGGGGCGACCCTGGAAAGTGTGGAACGGTAGGAGGAGCCGCCGCGCGGCGGCCCCTCCGGCCCTCTCTGGAGGGTCAGGCGAGGATTACCTGGCCGCCCAGGCGTTGAAGCGCTGTTCCAGTTGTTCGCCGTAGTCGGCCCAGAAGGTCACGTCCATTGCCACCTGGTTCTGGATGTTTTCCGGAGTGGTCGGCATGTCCTTCAGCAGGGCCTTGTCCAGCAGCGGCACCGCCTGCTTGTTGGCCGGACCGTAGGCGATGTTTTCCGAGTAAGTCTTCTGCTGCTGGGGCTGCACCGAGAAGGCGATGAACTTCAGGGTCTCTTCCCGTTTCTTCGCCCCCTTCGGGATGGCCCAGGCGTCGAAATCGTAGATGCCGCCGTTCCATACCACCTTCAGGTTGCTTTCCTTCTGCACCGCGGCGATCCGACCGTTGTAGGCAGAACTCATCACCACATCGCCGGAAGCCAGGTACTGCGGCGGCTGGGCGCCCGCCTCCCACCACTGGATGCTCGACTTGATCTCGTCGAGCTTCTTGAAGGCACGATCCTGGCCTTCCTTGGTGGCGAGCACGCCGTAGACGTCCTTCGGCGCCACGCCATCGGCCATCAGGGCGAATTCGAGGGTGTACTTGGCGCCCTTGCGCAGGCCGCGCTTGCCGGGGAATTTCTTGATGTCCCAGAAGTCCGCCCAACTGGTCGGCGCGCTTTTCAGCTTGTCGGCGTTGTAGGCGAGCACCGTGGACCAGACGAAGAAACCCACGCCGCACGGTTGGATGGCGCCGGGCACGAAGTCCTCGGTCTTGCCGAACTGCGCCGGGTCGAGTTCCTCGAACAGGCCTTCGTCGCAGCCGCGCGACAGCTCCGGCGACTCCACTTCCACCAGGTCCCAGGACACGCTGTTGGTATCGACCATGGCCTTGACCTTGGCCATCTCGCCGTTGTATTCGCCGGCGACGATCCTGTTGCCGGTGGCTTTCTGGTAGGGCTCGTAGAACGCCTTGATCTGGGCGCTCTTGTTGGCCCCGCCGAAGGACACCACGGTCAGGTCCACCGCCATGGCCTGGGCCGCGCAGGCCAGGCCGGCCGCCAGGGTGGCGAACTTCAGGCTGGCCGCTTTCAGGGATTTCGACATTATTGTTCTCTCCACAGTGCAGGGTTGCTTCGGTACGGTTCGGGACTGCCGGCGCTCACGCCGCCGGCAGAGGGTCGAGCGCCCTCACATGCTCGACCTGCCAGCCCAGCGGAACCACATCACCGACGCTCAGCGTCGGGTCCAGCTCGGCGATCGGCTGCTTGACGAAGAAGTCGTCGCGGCCGCAGACCTCCAGGCGCACACGCACGTGGTCGCCCAGGTAGACGAATTCGGCCACGCGGCCGGAGAAACGGTTGACGCAAGACTCGCTGGCACCGTTCAGGCGCACCCGCTCGGGGCGGATCGACAAGGTCACCGGCTCGCCCGGCTGGCCGACGTTGACCGCCAGCGCCTCAACCTTCTCGCCGCGCGGCAGCCCGACCACGCAGCGCTCGCCGTCGCAACTGAGAAGCTGCCCGGATAGACGGTTGTTCTCGCCGATGAAGTTGGCCACGAAGGTGTTGCGCGGCTGCTCGTAGAGATTGCGCGGCGGCTCGATCTGCTGGATTTCGCCCTGGTGGAACACCGCCACCCGGTCGGACATGGTCAGCGCCTCGCCCTGGTCGTGGGTGACGTAGACCACGGTGACGCCGAGGCGCTGGTGCAGATGCTTGATTTCCATCTGCATGTGCTCGCGAAGTTGCTTGTCCAGCGCTCCCAGGGGCTCGTCCATCAGCACCAGTTGCGGCTCGAAGACCAGCGCGCGGGCCAGCGCCACGCGCTGCTGCTGGCCACCGGAAAGCTGCGCCGGATAACGCCCGGCGAAGGCGTCGAGCTGGACCATCGACAACGCGCGCTTGACCCTTTCCTTCACGTCGGTCTTGCTCATGCCACGGACGCTGAGGGGAAAGGCCAGGTTCTCGGCCACGGTCATGTGCGGGAACAGCGCATAGTTCTGGAACACCATGCCGATGTCGCGCTTGTGCGGAGGGACATTGTTGATCGAGCGACCGGCCAGGAGGATTTCGCCGGCGGTGGGGGTTTCGAAACCGGCCAGCATCATCAGGCTGGTGGTCTTGCCGGACCCGGAGGGGCCGAGCAGGGTGAGGAATTCGCCCTTGCGAATGTCCAGGTTGAGATCCTTCACGATGAGGGTCTCGCCGTCGTAGCTTTTCTGCACGCCACGGAAGCTGACCAGCACATCGCCGCCTTGAGTCTCGGCCATAACCGCACCTTTGTTCGTTTTATGGATGCTGTGCGAACAGCCTAGAGAACCCGGCGCAGGACGCAAATCGGCCGGCAAGAGAGTTTTCTATCAGGGGAAAGGAAAGCTCTTTGTAGGAATCGCCCTACAAAAAAGATGCCCCCCGGAATGGGCCAGACCGCTCTGGGAAGGAGCTTTCGAGAAGAGCAAAGGTTTGCGCGCCAGCGCTCTCCGGCTGGCGCGCAACGGCCTCCTCAGCGCTTGGCCCAGTTCTGGAAACGCTGCTCCAGGGCCTCGCCGTGCTCCGCCCAGAAGGCCACGTTCATACCCACCGCGTTCTGCATGTTCTGCGGCGCGGTCGGCAGGTTGGCAGCCACTTGCGGATCGAGCAGGCCTACCGCCTTGCGGTTGGCCGGGCCGTAGGCGATGTTCTCGGCGAAAGCCTTCTGCTGCTCCGGCTGGCTGGCGAAACGGATGAACTCCTCGGCCAACTGCTTCTTCCAAACCCCGACCGGCAGCGCCCAGAAGTCGAAATCGTAGACGCCGCCGCTCCAGACCATTGCCAGGCGCTGCTTCTCGGCCTGCGCCGCGGCGATCCGCCCGTTGTAGGCCGAACTCATCACCACCGTGCCATCGGCCAGGTCGCGCACAGGGTCCTGCCCGGACTTCCACCAATGGATATAGGGCTTCAGCTCGTCGAGCTTGCGGAATGCCCGCTCGACGCCGGCGGGCGTCGCCAGCGTCTGGTAGACGTCCTTCGGCGCCACGCCATCGGCCATCAGGGCGAACTCCAGGCTGTACTTGGCGCCCCAGCGCAGGCCGCGCTTGCCGGGAAACTTCTTCACGTCCCAGAAATCCGCCCAGCCCTGCGGGCTGCCCGCAACCTTGCCGGGGTTGTAGGCAAGCAGCGTGGTCCAGACGAAGATGCCGACTCCGCAGGGCTGCACCGCGCCGGGAACGAAATCCGCGGGATCGCCGACCTTCGCCATGTCCAGCTTCTCGAACAGACCTTCCTCGCAACCGCGCGCCAGCTCCGGCGCCTCGACTTCCACCACGTCCCAGGAGACGTGGCTGATCTCCACCATGCGCTTGAGCTTGGCCAGGTCGCCATTGTAGGAGCCATGCACCACGCGATTGCCGGTGGCGCTCTTGAAGGGTTTGTAGAACGCGGTTTCCTGGGCTTCCTTGTTGGCGCCGCCGAAGGAAATCACGGTCACGTATTCCGCCCAGGCGGGCGCGGTAACTCCGAGAAGGGCGCACAACAGGCCCGTCCTCATGGCTGGCAACATCGTTTCTTCTCCTTATCGTGTTGGCCGGCAAGCATCATTCCCTGCCGCGCGGAAGCCAGGTAGACAGCAGATCGCGAAAACCGGACCTGGCGCACAAGCCGCGAGCAAAACCTGGGCGAACGCCCCTGTCAGAGCAGGCGGTGCTCCATCGCGTAGCGCACCAGGTCGGCTACCGAATGCGCGTTGAGCTTCTGCATCAGGCGTGCCTTGTGGGTACTTATGGTCTTGTTGCTGACCGCCAGTTGCTGGGCGATCTCGTTGACGTTGGCGCCCTGCACCAGCCGCTCGAACACCGAGAACTCGCGCTCGGAGAGCAGCGCATGGGGCGGACGCGAATCGGTCAGGCCGACCTCGAAGACCATCCGATCGGCAAGGTCCGGGTCGATGTAGCGTCCGCCGCCGGCGACCCTGCGGATCGCGGTGAGCAGCAATGCCGGATCGCTGTCCTTGGTGGCATAGCCGGCAGCACCTATCTTCAGGGCGCGGGCGGCCATCTGCGCCTCGTCGTGCATCGACAGCACCAGGATCGCCGGCGGCTCGTTCAGCGCGCGAATCCGCGGAATCGCCTCGAGGCCATTGACGCCGGGCATGGAGATATCCAGCAGGACCACCTCGCAAGGCGTTCCGCGCAGGGTTTCCAGCAACTGCTCGCCATTGGTGGCCTCGCCGACCACCTGCAGGTCCTTGGCCATGCCAATCAGTTGCTTGATGCCTTCCCTGACAATCGTGTGGTCTTCAGCGACCAGGACTCGGATCACCACTCTTTGCTGCCTCACGCTGTTCCGCCTTGCCGGCGGTTGTTCTTGTCACGGGCCCGCGACGCCCAGCGGAATCCTCACGCTGAGCGTGGTGCCCTCGCCGGGGGCACTGTCGATGTCCAGCGTACCGCCCATCATCAGCACCCGCTCACGCATGCCGACCAGGCCGAAGGAACTGCCACGCCCCACCGTGGCAACATCGAACCCGCGACCGTCGTCGCTGACGCTCAGGCACAGCTCGTCGCCCTCGCGCAGCAGACGCAGTTGCACAGTATGCGCCTCGGCATGCCGCATGACATTGGTCAACGCCTCCTGGAGGATGCGGAACAGGCCGATAGCCTTGGCGTCGACCAACTGCGGCGAGTTCTCCGGCACCTCCACCAGGCAGGGAATCTGCGTGCGCGCCTCGAAGCGCCGCGCCTGCCACTCCACCGCCGAGCCGATTCCGGCGTCGAGGATCGGCGGGCGCAGTGCGGTAGCCACGTCGCGCACCAGCTGGAACAACTGGGCGATCAGCTTTTTCATGTTGCCCAGGCGTTCGCGCAGGCCCTCCTGGGCATCGGCATAGGCCAGCTCGCACATCGAGGTTTCCAGCTTCAGCACCGTCAGCACCTGGCCCAGCTCATCATGGACCTCGCGGGCGATACGCGCCTTCTCCTCCTCCCGCACCGACTCCAGGTGCGCCGACAGCTCGCGGAGCTGGGCGCGCGACTCGCCGAGTTCGAGTTCGATCTGCTTGTTCGCGGTGATGTCCCAGACCACCCCATCCCAGACCGCACGACCATCCTCGAAACAGCGCGCCGAAGCCTTGATGTCGGCCCAGCGCAATTCGCCCTGGCGGGTGAGGATGCGGCCCTGCCAATGCCAGTCGCGATTCTCGTCGAGGGCAGCCATCTGGCTCGACCAGTAGCGCTCGCGGTCGTCGGGATGGACCAGGCCACGAATGCCGCGGCCGCTTTCGATCAGTTCGCGAGCGCTGTAGCCGACCAGCGCCTCGCTGCCCTCGCTGATATAGGCGAAGTCGGAAAACGCGCCGGCCCGCGGGCGCTCCAGGCGGAAGACCATGCCCGGCACGTTGGAGGCGATGCCCTTCATCCGCGCCTCGCTTTCCTGCAATGCCTCACGGGCACGGCGGCGCTCGGTGACGTCGCTGAGGAACACCACCAGATACTCGGACGTGCCGAAGCGCAGGAAGCTAAGCGAGACGTCGGCCGGCAGCCAACTGCCGTCGGCGCGCAGGCAGCGGGTCTCGAAGCTGAGCGGGCCCTCCTCGCTATTGCGCGCACGACGCCAAAGATTCAACCAGCGGTCCATGTCCAGGCCGGGCTCGAAGTCGGCCAGCGGACGGTCCACGAGTTGACCGTCGGCATGGCCGAGCATCTGTTCGGCGGCGCGGTTGGCGTAGCGTACGCGGCTGTCCCAGTTGACCCAGAGGATGCCCAGGGTGCTGTTGTCGATGGAGAACTGGGTCAGGCGCAGCGCCTCCTCGGCCGCCTGGCGCAGCTCCAGGTCGCGGCGGGCGCCGTACAGCCGGGCTTCCAGCGCATGCTGCTGGCGCCGCTGGAGGAACACCGCCGCCAGCGCGCCGGCCAGCAGCAGGCCGAGGAGGATCGACAGGTTCTGCCAGAACCCCGGCGACTCGCCGAGGCGCGGATACTTGGGTTGCAACCAGCGCTCGTGCAACTGGTCCAGGGACTTGCGCGGCAGCGAGCGCAACGCCTGGTCGACCACCATCGCCAGTTCCGGCCAGTCGCGACGGGTCGCCACCCGCAGCAGCTGCGGGTAGCCGATATCGCCAACCACCGCTAGCTCGGCGAACTCCGGTTCGCGGGTCAGGCGGCTGAGTTGCGCTTCGTCGATCACCGCGTAGCGTGCCTGTCCGGCGAGCACGGCGCGCAGCACCTCGCGTTCGGAATCGGCCGACACCCACTGCAGGCCGCTATAGGTGCTGCTGAGGTAGTCAGCTACCGAACTGCCGGCCCGCACGGCAACCCGGGTATCGCGCTCCAGTTGCTCCAATTCGACGCTGCCGCTGCCATCGCGCTTCCCCACCACCAGCCGGGAAACCCGCAGGTAGGGATCGGAGAACAGCCACAAGCGCAGCCCGGCTGGGGTCTGGCTGAGGCCGGGAGCGATATCCACGCGCCCAGCGCGCAGGGCATCGTCGAGCGCCGCCTGGTCGGGATAGCCCTGCCACCGCAAGGTCACCTGCATTGCCGTGGCCAGCCAGCCCATCAGCTCCACGTTGGCCCCGGAATACTGTTGCAGGCGGCGGTCGTACTGGGCATAGGGCGCTTCGGTGACCACCCCGACGCGCAATTCCCGATGCTCCGCCAGCCAGGTCCGTAACTCCGCCGCCAGCGGCAAGGCGACCGACTCCTCCGCTCGCACGGGCAGGCTCAACAGCAGACAGAAGAAGAGCAGACAGCAACGACGCAACATGCCGGCGACACTCCACGGAATACACCGCAACGGAAGGAAAAGCGGGCATACCTTACCGCGAGCGCGACCGGCGAACCATGCGAAGGCTCGGCCTGACAAAGAAGTGCTCTGGGTTTAGGCTGCCTTCTGGATTGTCTATCGGGAATTTCCAATGCCGGCCTTCTCTCTACTGCCGAAGCCCTCCGCCCTGCTGCCGCTGCTATTGGCCGCCGCTTTCCTGCCGCCGGCTTTCGTTCATGCCGAAGAGGAGGCCGCCAAGGACCAGCCGCAGGCCCCCGTGGAACGCCCGGCGGTCAGCGAGCGCAGCCAGGACGAGGCCAAGGGGCTGGAGCGCCAGTTGCCGGAGGACGGCCAGCAGATCCTCAAGGCCGGCGACGAAAGCTTCCTCACCCTCTGGTTGCCAGCCAACACCGCCGAGGCCGAAGGTGTGGTGATCCTGGTTCCCGGTGATGGCGAAAGTCCGGACTGGCCGCAAGCCATCGGCCCGCTAAGGCGCAAACTGCCGGATGCCGGCTGGCAGACCCTGAGCCTGGCCCTGCCCGACCCGCAGAGCACCGCGCCGGTTACCCGCCCTGCGGAATCCGCCGCCAGCGCCAGCGCCGACAAGGACGCCAGCGCCGCGGACAGCGCAAGCAAGCCTGACGTGAAAGGCGAAAGCGGCAACGCGCCGGCGCCGGAAAGCACCGCCGAAGCCGGCAGCGGCGAACCGGCGCAGAGCGAGGACCAGGCCCCTCCCCCAGCCATCGATCCGGTCGAGCAGCGCAAGGCGCACGCCGAACGGGTCATGGCGCGCCTGCAGGCGAGCATCGACCTGGCCCTGCAGCACGAACCGAAAAGCGTCGTCCTGCTCGGTCATGGCACGGGCGCCTATTGGGCGGCACGCTACCTGGCGGAGAAGGAGCCTGCGGAAATCCACAACCTGCTGCTGGTTGCCGCGGAGGTACCGCGCGATTTTCGCCCGGCGCTGGAAGATATGGTGCCGAAGCTGAAACTGGCGACCGGCGACTTCTATTACCGCGACGCCCGCGCCGACCGCGAGGCGGCCAGGCTGCGCATGCAGGCCGGCAAGCGGCAGAAACACCCGGCCTACGTACAAATCGCGATGCAGGCGCTACCGGCCGACCCCAAGGCGGAGCAGGAGCAACTGTACCGACGAATCCGCGGCTGGCTCAGCCTTCACCTGCAGGCCGATGCGCAGAAACCTGCGGAGTGATCAGCGGAACCCCTCACGCTCTCGGACCAGGGCGTAGGCCGCCTGCAATTCACGGGTTTTCTCGGTAGCCGCACGCACGCGCTCGACGCTGGCGCCGGCTCCCGCCAGTTTGTCCGGATGGTGCTGGCTGATCAGCTTGCGATAGGCGCGTTTGATCAGCGCCGGCTCGCTTCCGGCCTCCACGCCGAGCAGCAGCAGGGCCTCACGGTAGCTATCCCGGGCGACAGCGCGCGTCCGCTTCGGCATGACCCGCGCCGACAAGCGTTCCGTTCGCTCCGCCGACCAACCCAGCCAGCGCCCCCATTGCAACACCAGTTGTCGCGCCGACTGGCTGAGCACGCCGCCAGCCCAGGCCATCCGCCAGCAGGCGAGCAATACTGCCTCCGCACGTTCGCCCTTCAGACGCGCGACCTCCGCCTGCAGATGGGCGATGCCGGCCTTGCCCTTGCCGAAGGACGCGATGGCACGCCGCTGGGCTCGCCTATCGAGCTTGCGCAACGCCATCTCCTCGCGCGCCTGGCGGATATGCATCTCCTCCACCCGCCCGCCGCTCTTGGCCAGATAGCCGAGCAACTGAAACAGCAGGTCGTCCTCATCGTTCACCGCCCGCCCGCGCAAGCGCGCCAGCAGGCCGCGCCAGGACTCCAGGCGCAACCTGCGGTCCAGCAGTTGCCCCAGCAGGCCGCCGAGCAGGGCGCCGGGGATGCTGGCCAGGGCCCAGCCGGCTCCGGCTCCGATCAGCGTAGCGGGCCAGAGCATCTCAGGCGTGCTCCGCCAGCAATCGCTCGACTTCCGCCAGGCGCTCGTGGGTACCGACGTCGACCCACTGCCCACGATGGTGTTCGCCGCTGACCCGCCCCGCGGCGATGGCCTTGCGCAATAGCGGCGCCAGCTTGAAGGCGCCCGGCTGGCAGCCCTCGAACAGCGCGGGATGCAGTACGGCGATCCCGCTGTAGGTAAGGTTGCCGCCCGCTTCGCGGGTCTCGCCCACCCGTCCGCCGGCATCCAGGTGGAAATCGCCGGCGGGATGGTGCGCCGGGTTGTCGACCAGCACCAGATGCGCCAGGTCGCCGTCGGCAAGATGCAGCCGAGAGTAGTCGAAGTCGCTCCAGACATCGCCGTTGAGCAACAGGAACGGCTGCTCGCCGAGCAACGGCAGGGCGCGGAAGATTCCGCCACCGGTTTCCAGCGGTTCACCCTCCGGGGAATAGGCGATCCGCCCGCCCAGGCGCGAACCGTCGCCGAGATAGGCCTCGATCTGCTCGCCAAGCCAGGCATGGTTGATCACCCAGTCGTCGACTCCGGCCTGGCGCAGCGCCAGCAACTGACGCTCGATCAATGGCACGCCGGCGGCCTCGATCAGCGGCTTGGGCGTGTGCAGGGTGGTCGGCCGCATGCGCTCGCCACGCCCGGCGGCGAGGATCATCGCCTTCATGCCTCGGCTCCCTGCGGCAGCGAGGCCAGCAGCTCGCCCAGTTCGGCCAGCTCGGGACGGCGCGCCACGGCGGTTTCCAGATAACGGAAGAAGCGCGGCACGTCACCCAGGTAGCGCGGCTTGCCGTCGCGGTGACAGATACGGGCGAAGATGCCAATCACCTTCAGGTGGCGCTGCACGCCCATCAGGTCGCTGGCACGGAGGAAGTCTTCGAAGCTTGGCGGCAGCGGGATGCCGGCCCAGGTCGCCTTCTTCCAGTAACGGTTCAGCGCGGCATGCACGCGCGGCTCCGGCCAACTGACGAAGGCGTCCTTGTACAGGCAGGTGACATCGTAGGTGACCGGGCCGTGCAGGGCGTCCTGGAAGTCGAGGACGCCCGGGTTGGGCTCGCTGAGCATCAGATTGCGCGGCATATAGTCGCGATGGACGAACACCCGCGGTTGCTCCAGCGCGCTGCGTACCAGCAGGTCGCAGATCCGTTTCCAGCGGGCCAGCGTCTCGCCCTCCAGCTCCACGCCGAGGTGGCGGGCCAGGTACCAGTCGGGGAACAGCTGCAGCTCGCGGCGCAGCACCGCTTCGTCGTAGGCAGGCAGGACACCGGCGACATCGACCTTCTGGAAGGCGATCAGCGCATCCAGGGCCGGTTCGAACAGCTCGTCGGCATTCCCGGGATGAAGCACGTCGAGGTAGGTCTGCCGGCCCAGGTCACTGAGCAGCAGGAAACCGTTCTCCAGATCCTGGGCGAGAATCCTCGGCACATGCACGCCGGCTCCGGCGAGCAGTCCGGCGACCTTGACGAACGGTCGGCAGTCTTCCTGGGGCGGCGGCGCGTCCATCACCACCAGGCTGCGGTCCCCTCCCTGCCAGCGGAAATAACGACGGAAGCTGGCGTCGCTACTGGCCGGGATCAGTTCGGCGGGGGGCACTTCCCCCCAACCTTCGGCAACGAACAACTCGGGCAAACAAGAGTCCAACCAGCGATTCAGCTGCTGGAAACGGGCATCATCAGACATTTACGGGGTTCTCCACGGCCCTAGCCGTTGCGCAGGTCATGCTTTATTATCCAGCATCTTTTTCAGCCCATCGAGAGGCGTGCGGCCCACCGGGCCGATGGCGCGCAGGAAGCCCGGATTAACAAGATGGCAGTGAAATCCCTCGTGTTTCGAAGAAAGTTTCCCCTGCTGGTCACCGGCAGCCTGCTGGCTCTGCAGCCGGTCGCAGCATTGACTGTACAGGCCGCCGATCAGTTCGACTGCAAGGTGTCGGCCACCGGCGGCTGGGATTGCTCCCCGCTGCAGAACGCCAATGCCAACCTGCCACCGCGCCCGGCGCATACCGCGACCTCGGTCAGCACCGCCGCGGCGGGCAGCAGCGTGTCCGGCAGCGGAGGCGAAACCGTCGAGGCAGAGCCGACCCAGCGCCTGGTCACCGAGTCCGGCGGTCGCGCGCTGAAATCCCGCAGTGCGGACTATTCGCACCTCGACTGGATTCCTCGGGAAAAACTGACCGCCGCCCAGTTGGCGGAAATCGGCCCCTATTGCGGCGGCTCCTACATCGAGCCGGTGCGTCCGGGCATGGATGACGGCGCGCCCAGCGACGAGAGCCCGACCTACGTATCCGCCAAGGCTTCGCGCTACGAGCAGGAAAAACAGATCGCCACCCTCGCCGGTGACGTGGTCCTGCGCCAGGGAAGCATGCAGGTGGAAGGCGACGAGGCCAACCTGCACCAGCTGGAAAACCGCGGCGAACTGGTCGGCAACGTCAAGCTGCGCGACAAGGGCATGCTGGTGGTCGGCGACCACGCCCAGGTCCAGTTGGACAACGGCGAAGCCCAGGTCGACAACGCCGAGTACGTGATCCACAAGGCCCATGCCCGCGGCAGCGCGCTCTACGCCAAGCGCAGCGAGAACGCCATCATCATGCTCAAGGATGGCACCTACACCCGCTGCGAACCGAGCAGCAACGCCTGGACCCTGAAGGGCAACAACGTCAAGCTGAACCCGGCCACCGGCTTCGGCACCGCGACCAACGCGACCCTGCGGGTCAAAGACTTCCCGGTGTTCTACACCCCGTACATCTATTTCCCGATCGACGACCGCCGCCAGTCCGGCTTCCTGCCGCCGAGCTTCAGCAGCACCAGCGACACCGGCTTCACCCTGGTCACCCCGTACTACTTCAACCTGGCGCCGAACTACGACGCCACGTTGTACCCGCGCTACATGGCCAAGCGCGGCATGATGCTGGAAGGCGAGTTCCGCTACCTGACCCACAGCAGCGAAGGCACCGTCAACGCCGCCTACCTGAACGACAAGGACGATCACCGCGAGAACTTCCCGGACTACAGCAAGGACCGCTGGCTGTACGGCCTCAAGAACACCACCGGCCTCGATTCGCGCTGGCTGGCCGAGGTCGACTACACGCGGATCAGCGATCCCTATTACTTCCAGGACCTGGATACTGACCTGGGTGTAGGCAGTACCACCTATGTCAATCAGCGCGGCAGCGTGACCTACCGGGGCGATACCTTTACCGGTCGCCTGAACCTGCAAGGTTATCAACTGGCGACCACCACCGACGTGACGCCTTACAACCGTCTGCCGCAGGTCACCTTCGACGGTTTCTTGCCATACAATCCGGGCGGCCTGAAATTCGACTACAAAACCGAATTCGTCCGCTTCGACAGAGACCTCGATGACGGATACTACATCGCGGACGAGAACGACCCTATCGGTTCCCGAGTACCCCGTGTCGACAACAACCTGAAGGGTCTGGCCCGGGCCAATGGCGACCGGGCACACCTGGAACCCGGCATGAGTCTGCCGATGACCCGGAGTTGGGGTTATCTGACCCCGACCCTGAAGTTCCTCTATACGAAGTACGATCTGGATCTGGACAGCCAGGGCAAGCAAACCCTTACTGCATATGACGAAACATTCGATAGCAGTCAGGATCGCTCGCTTCCGTTGGCCAAGGTTGACAGTGGCCTGTATTTTGACCGTGATATGACCTTTGCCGGCACGCAGTTTCGGCAAACCCTGGAACCAAGAGCGATGTATCTGTACGTTCCGTACAAGGACCAGGACAATATTCCAGTATTCGACACCAGCGAACCGTCGTTCAGCTATGACTCCCTCTGGCGAGAGAATCGGTTCTCCGGCCGTGACCGTATCGGAGACGCCAACCAATTGTCGCTCGGCGTGACTACCCGCTTCATCGAACCCAATGGATTCGAGCGCGCCAGCTTGAGTGCTGGACAGATTTACTACTTCCGTGATCGTCGTGTACAACTGCCCGGCCTGACCGAAAAAGATTTGGATCGTCTGCGTGCGACCAATCCTGATCTGAAAGATCCGGATACCGATAGCTGGCGTTCTCCATATGCACTGATGGGGCAATACCGCTTCAACCGCGACTGGAGGGTCAGCTCCGACTTCAACTGGAATCCCAACACCAGTCGTACAGAATCTGGCAGCGCCATGTTCCACTATCAGCCAGAAGACAATCCAAACAAGGTGGTCAATGCTGGCTATCGCTACCGCGAAGATGCTCGCCGCTTCAACAGCTCCACGGGACGGTTCATGTACGGCCGCGAGGACGACATCATCAAACAGCACGACTTCTCGGTCATCTGGCCGATGGTGCCGCAGTGGTCCGTGCTCGCCCGCTGGCAGTACGACTACAACAAGAACCGCACCCTCGAAGCCTTCGGTGGCTTCGAATACGACAGCTGCTGCTGGAAGCTGCGTCTGATCAACCGTTATTGGCTGGATGTGGACGACGATGCCTTCCTTACGCAGAACGCAAAGGCCGACCGCGGCGTCTTCCTGCAGATCGTCCTGAAGGGCCTCGGCGGCATCGTAGGCAACAAGACGGAAATGTTCCTCGACAAAGGCATCCAAGGTTATCGTCAACGTGAAGATCAAGCTATGTAATCGGCTGCGCCCCCTTGCATTGGGCGCAGCACTCCTTTGCTCCTTCGCGCATGCCGAAGTGGTACCACTGGACCGGGTCGTCGCCATCGTCGACAACGATGTGATCATGCAGAGCCAGCTCGACCAGCGCCTGCGTGAAGTGCACCAGACGCTGCTCAAGCGCGGCGCGCCGCTGCCGCCCGAGCACGTGCTGACCCAGCAGGTGCTGGAACGCCTGATCATCGAGAACATCCAGCAGCAGATCGGCGACCGCTCCGGCATCCGTATCTCCGACGAGGAGCTGAACCAGGCGATGGGCACCATCGCCCAGCGCAACGGCATGAGCCTGGAGCAGTTCCAGGCCGCCCTCACCCGCGACGGCCTGTCCTACGCCGACGCCCGCGAGCAAGTCCGTCGCGAGATGGTGATCAGCCGTGTGCGTCAGCGCCGGGTCGCCGAGCGCATCCAGGTCAGCGAGCAGGAGGTGAAGAACTTCCTTGCCTCGGACATGGGCAAGATCCAGCTTTCCGAAGAGTACCGCCTGGCCAATATCCTGATCCCGGTGCCGGAAGCCGCGTCCTCGGACGTGATCCAGGCCGCCGCAAGGCAGGCCCAGGAGCTCTACCAGCAGCTCAAGCAGGGCGCCGACTTCGGCCAACTGGCGATTTCCCGCTCGGCCGGCGACAACGCCCTGGAAGGCGGCGAGATCGGCTGGCGCAAGGCTGCCCAGTTGCCGCAGCCGTTCGACAGCATGATCGGCTCCCTGGCCGTCGGCGACGTCACCGAGCCTGTCCGCACCCCCGGCGGCTTCATCATCCTCAAGCTGGAAGAGAAGCGCGGCGGCAGCAAGATGGTCCGTGACGAGGTGCATGTCCGCCATATCCTGCTCAAGCCCAGCGAAATCCGCAGCGAAGCGGAGACCGAGAAGCTGGCGCAGAAGCTGTACGAGCGCATCCAGTCCGGGGAAGACTTCGGCGAACTGGCGAAGAGCTTCTCCGAAGATCCGGGTTCCGCCCTCAACGGCGGCGACCTGAACTGGATCGATCCGGAAGCCCTGGTGCCCGAGTTCCGTCAGGTGATGAACGATACCCCGCAGGGCGAGCTGTCCAAACCGTTCCGCTCGCAGTTCGGCTGGCACATCCTGCAGGTCCTCGGCCGTCGCGCCACCGACAGCAGCGAGAAGTTCCGCGAGCAGCAGGCGGTAAGCGTACTGCGCAACCGCAAGTATGACGAGGAACTGCAAGCCTGGCTGCGGCAGATCCGCGACGAGGCCTACGTGGAAATCAAGCAGTGAGCCTGCGCTTCGCGCTCACTCCCGGCGAGCCGGCAGGTATCGGACCCGATCTGTGCCTGCTGCTCACCCGCTCCGCCCAGCCCCACCCCCTGATCGCCATCGCCAGCCGCACGCTCCTGCAAGAGCGCGCCGGCCAACTGGGCCTGGCGATCGACCTCAAGGACGTTTCCCCGGCCGCCTGGCCAGAGCGACCGGCCAAGGCCGGCCAACTGTACATATGGGATACGCCCCTGGCCGCCCCGGTCCGGCCCGGGCAATTGGACCGAGCCAACGCCGCCTACGTCCTGGAAACCCTGACCCGCGCCGGCCAGGGCTGCCTCGACGGGCACTTCGCCGGGATGATCACCGCACCGGTGCACAAGGGCGTGATCAACGAAGCCGGCATCCCCTTTTCCGGCCATACCGAATTCCTCGCCGACCTCACCCACACCGCCCAGGTGGTGATGATGCTGGCCACTCGCGGCCTGCGCGTGGCCCTGGCGACCACCCACCTGCCGCTGCGCGAGGTCGCCGACGCCATTAGCGACGAGCGCCTGTCCCGGGTCGCGCGCATCCTCCACGCCGACCTGCGCGACAAGTTCGGCATCGCCCATCCGCGCATCCTGGTCTGCGGACTCAACCCGCACGCCGGCGAAGGCGGTCACCTGGGCCGGGAAGAGATCGAGGTGATCGAACCCTGCCTCGAGCGCCTGCGTGGCGAAGGCCTCGACCTGGTCGGCCCGCTGCCGGCCGACACCCTGTTCACTCCCAAGCACCTGGAGCATTGCGACGCGGTGCTGGCGATGTACCACGACCAGGGTCTCCCCGTGCTCAAGTACAAGGGCTTCGGTGCCGCCGTGAACGTGACCCTCGGCCTGCCGATCATCCGCACCTCTGTCGACCACGGTACCGCGCTCGACCTGGCCGGAAGCGGCCGCATCGATAGCGGCAGCCTGCAGGTCGCCCTGGAAACCGCCTACCAGATGGCGGCCAGCCGCTGCTGACGGCGGTCGGCCATCGTTTAGCCCTGCCGGCCCGACGCTTCGCTGTTAAAATGGCGCCCTTTCGCATCCGCGCCTCCCGCCTTGGCCTGGGGCCCGCAGCCTGGAACCGTTTCCAATGTCCGAGCTTTACCAACACCGCGCGCGCAAGCGCTTCGGCCAGAACTTCCTGCACGATGCCGGGGTGATTCACCGCATCCTCCGTGCCATCCATGCCCGCGAGGGTCAGCGCCTGCTGGAGATCGGCCCGGGCCAGGGCGCCCTGACCGAGGGACTGCTGGGCAGCGGCGCACGCCTGGACGTGATCGAGCTCGACCAGGACCTGATCCCCCTGTTGAAGCTGAAATTCGGCCTCGAGTCGCGCTTCAGCCTGCACCAGGGCGACGCCCTCAAGTTCGATTTCGCCTCGCTGGTGGAGAGCGGCGAGAAGCTGCGAGTGGTCGGCAACCTGCCCTACAACATCTCCACGCCACTGATCTTCCATCTGCTGGAGTACGCGCCGGTGATCGAGGACATGCACTTCATGCTGCAGAAGGAAGTGGTCGAGCGCCTGGCGGCCACGCCGGGCGGCGGGGACTGGGGCCGGCTTTCGATCATGGTCCAGTATCACTGTCGGGTGGAGCACCTGTTCAACGTCGGCCCCGGCGCGTTCAACCCGCCGCCCAAGGTCGACTCGGCCATCGTCCGTCTCACCCCCTTCACCGAGCCGCCCCATCCGGCACGCGATCCGAAACTGCTCGAGCGGGTGGTCCGCGAGGCCTTCAACCAGCGCCGCAAGACCCTGCGCAATACCCTCAAGCCTCTCCTGAGCGTCGAGGACATCGAGGCCGCAGAGGTCGATCCGACCCTCCGTCCCGAACAACTCGACCTGGCCGCATTCGTCCGCCTGGCCAACCGGCTGGCCGAGCTGCCAGGCAATCGTTAGTCTGGTGAGACACTCGTCAGGAATCAGGCAAGCCGTATGAGCGATACCCAGCACCAGGTCAACGTCAGGGTCGACACCCGCTACCTTCCGGAACAGTCCGCCCCAGAGCAGAACCGTTTCGCCTTCGCCTACACGGTGACCATCGAGAACCAGGGCGAGGTTCCGGCCCAACTGCTGTCGCGCCACTGGATCATCACCGACGGCGACGGCCGTACCCAGGAAGTTCGCGGCGCCGGCGTGGTCGGCGAGCAACCGCTGATCGCCCCCGGCGCGCAACACACCTACACCAGCGGCACGGTGCTGGCGACCCGGGTCGGCAGCATGCGCGGCAGCTACCAGATGCTCGGCAGCGACGGAATCGCCTTCGACGCCGCGATCCCGGTGTTTCGCCTGGCCGTACCGGGAGCGCTGCACTGATGGCGGTCTACGCGGTAGGCGACCTGCAGGGTTGCCTGGATCCCCTGAAATGCCTGCTGGAGCGCGTCGCCTTCGACCCGGCCAAGGACCGCCTGTGGCTGGTCGGCGACCTGGTCAACCGCGGCCCGCAGTCCCTGGAGACGCTGCGCTTCCTCTATGCCATGCGCGAGTCGGTGGTCAGCGTTCTGGGCAACCACGACCTGCACCTGCTGGCGGTGGCGCACAAGTCCGAGCGCCTGAAGAAGTCCGACACGCTGCGGGAAATCCTCGAGGCGCCGGACCGCGAGCCACTGCTCGACTGGCTGCGTCGCCTGCCGCTGCTGCACTACGACGAACAACGCAAGGTCGCCCTGGTGCATGCCGGCATCCCCCCGCAGTGGAGCCTGGAAAAAGCCCGCCTGCGCGCAGCCGAGGTGGAGCAAGCATTGCGCGACGACCAGCGCCTGCCGCTGTTCCTCGACGGCATGTACGGCAACGAGCCGGCCAAGTGGGACAAGAAGCTGCATGGCATCGACCGCCTGAGGGTGATCACCAACTACTTCACCCGCATGCGTTTCTGCACCGAAGATGGCAAGCTCGACCTGAAGAGCAAGGAAGGCCTCGACACCGCGCCGCCCGGCTACGCCCCCTGGTTCAGCTTCCCTTCGCGCAAGACCCGCGGTGAGAAGATCATCTTCGGCCACTGGGCGGCCCTCGAAGGCCACTGCGACGAGCCCGGCCTGTTCGCCCTGGACACCGGCTGCGTCTGGGGCGCGCGGATGACCCTGCTGAACGTCGACAGCGGCGAACGCCTGAGCTGCGATTGCGCCGAACAGCGCGCGCCGGCCAGACCCGCCGCCACGCCCGCATGAATCCCCGGCGTCCGGTGGACGCCCTGTACACAGGTACCCCGACATGAGCGACACCTTCCAGCGCATCGCCCCCGAACAGGCCCGCCAGCTCCGCGAAAACGGCGCCCAGGTGGTCGACATCCGCGACCCGCAGAGCTTCGCTGTCGGCCATATCAGCGGCTCGCGGCACATCGACAACCACTCGGTGGCGGACTTCATCGCCGCCGCCGACCTCGACGCTCCGCTGGTGGTGGTCTGCTACCACGGCAACTCCAGCCAGAGCGCCGCCGCCTATTTCATCCAGCAGGGCTTCAGCGACGTCTACAGCCTCGACGGCGGCTTCGAGCTATGGCGCAGCGTCTATCCCGCGGATACCAGCAGCGGCGAAGCGGAGTAGGCCGCGCCGCTACCCCGCCAAAAAAACTGTAACTTCTCTCGCCTTTCTTCCTTTACTCCGTCCAGAACGAACTATTCTTTTCCTCAGGCCATCCAAAACAGGGGAGAGCCGGCACACCGGCTTCCGGGCCATCGGCTGTGACCGTTAGGAGCGCTGGCGGAAAGGGAAGCACCGTGCAGCGACGGAGTCTGGGGGATTCTCGCCGGCCTGGCTGGCGGCCCCCCCGCACCCGCACGACCGATCCCGCGCCGGCTCACTGCATCGAGCGAGGAGACGTCATGAGCATTTTCAGTCACTTCCAGGAACGCTTCGAAGCGACCCGTCAAGAGGAATATTCCCTCCAGGAATATCTCGACCTCTGCAAGCAAGACAAGACAGCCTATGCCTCCGCCGCCGAGCGCCTGCTGATGGCGATCGGCGAGCCGGAGTTGCTGGACACCTCGGTGGACTCCAGGCTGTCGCGGATCTTCTCCAACAAGGTGATTCGCCGCTACCCAGCGTTCGCCGACTTCCACGGCATGGAGGAATGCATCGACCAGATCGTCGCGTTCTTCCGCCACGCGGCCCAGGGCCTGGAGGAGAAGAAGCAGATCCTTTACCTGCTCGGCCCGGTCGGCGGCGGTAAATCCTCCCTGGCGGAAAAACTCAAGCAACTGATGGAGAAGGTGCCCTTCTACGCGATCAAGGGCTCGCCGGTCTTCGAGTCGCCGCTGGGCTTGTTCAACCCCGACGAAGACGGCGCCATCCTCGAGGAGGACTACGGCATCCCGAGGCGCTACCTGCGCTCGATCATGTCGCCCTGGGCAACCAAGCGCCTCAACGAGTTCGGCGGCGACATCAGCCAGTTCCGCGTGGTCAAGCTGTACCCCTCGATCCTCAACCAGATCGCCATCGCCAAGACCGAACCCGGCGACGAGAACAACCAGGACATATCCGCGCTGGTCGGCAAGGTCGACATCCGCAAGCTGGAGGAATACCCGCAGAACGACGCGGACGCCTACAGCTATTCGGGCGCCCTCTGCCGGGCCAACCAGGGCCTGATGGAGTTCGTCGAGATGTTCAAGGCCCCGATCAAGGTCCTGCACCCGCTGCTGACCGCGACCCAGGAAGGCAACTACAACAGCACCGAAGGCCTCGGTGCCCTGCCCTACAGCGGCATCATCCTGGCTCACTCCAACGAGTCGGAATGGCACAGTTTCCGCAACAACAAGAACAACGAGGCCTTCATCGACCGCATCTACATCGTCAAGGTGCCGTACTGCCTGCGCGTGGCGGACGAGATCAAGATCTACGACAAGTTGCTGGTCAACAGCTCGCTGGCGCATGCCCACTGCGCGCCGGACACCCTGAAGATGCTCTCGCAGTTCTCCGTGCTGTCGAGGCTGAAAGAGCCGGAAAACTCGAATATCTACTCGAAGATGCGGGTATATGACGGCGAAAACCTGAAAGATACCGATCCCAAGGCCAAGTCGATCCAGGAATACCGCGACTCGGCCGGGGTCGACGAAGGCATGGCCGGGCTTTCCACCCGCTTCGCCTTCAAGATCCTCTCCAAGGTATTCAACTTCGACCCGCACGAGGTAGCGGCCAACCCGGTACACCTGCTCTACGTCCTCGAACAGCAGATCGAGCAGGAACAGTTCCAGCCGGAAACCCGCGAGCGCTACCTGCGCTTCATCAAGGAATACCTGGCGCCGCGCTACGTCGAGTTCATCGGCAAGGAAATCCAGACCGCCTACCTGGAGTCCTACAGCGAATACGGTCAGAACATCTTCGACCGCTATGTGCTGTACGCCGACTTCTGGATCCAGGACCAGGAATACCGCGACCCGGAAACCGGCGAGATCCTCAACCGCGCCGCCCTCAACGAGGAACTGGAGAAGATCGAGAAACCCGCGGGCATCAGCAACCCGAAGGACTTCCGCAACGAGATCGTCAACTTCGTGCTGCGCGCCCGCGCCGGCAACAACGGCAAGAACCCGAGCTGGCTGTCCTACGAGAAGCTGCGCGTAGTGATCGAGAAGAAGATGTTCTCCAACACCGAGGACCTGCTTCCGGTCATCAGCTTCAACGCCAAGGCCAGCAAGGAGGACCAGCAGAAGCACAACGACTTCGTCAAACGCATGGTCGAGCGCGGCTACACCGAGAAGCAGGTCCGCCTGCTGTCGGAATGGTACCTGCGGGTTCGCAAGTCGCAGTAGTCTGCCATCGGTACGGTCGCTGCGACCGTACCGGTCGCCGTCGCATTCGGACCTCGGCGCCTCCGCTCCGGCGGGGCGCCACAGGCCCTGAGGAGCATTCATGAGCTACGTCATCGACCGGCGTCTGAACGGCAAGAACAAGAGCACGGTGAACCGCCAGCGCTTCCTGAGGCGCTACCGTGAACACATCAAGAAGGCCGTCGAGGAGGCCGTCAGCCGGCGTTCCATTACCGACATGGAGCACGGCGAGCAGATCAGCATTCCCGGGCGCGATATCGACGAACCGGTGCTGCACCATGGCCGCGGCGGGCGGCAGACCGTCGTCCACCCCGGCAACAAGGAATTCACCGCCGGCGAGCACATCGCCCGCCCATCCGGCGGCGGGGGCGGCCGCGGCGGCGGCAAGGCCAGCAACAGCGGCGAAGGCATGGACGACTTCGTCTTCCAGATCACCCAGGAGGAATTCCTCGACTTCATGTTCGAGGACCTGGAGCTGCCCAACCTGGTCAAGCGCCACATCACCGGCACCGACACCTTCAAGACCGTCCGCGCCGGCATCAGCAACGACGGCAACCCGTCGCGCATCAACATCGTCCGCACCCTGCGCTCGGCCCATGCGCGGCGCATCGCGCTGTCCGGCGGCAGCCGGGCCAAGCTGCGCGCGGCGCTGAAGGAACTGGAGCGGATCAAGCGCGAAGAGCCGGACAACCTCGGCGATATCCAGGAACTCGAGCTGGAAATCGCCAAGCTCCGCGCGCGCATCGACCGGGTGCCGTTCCTCGATACCTTCGATCTCAAGTACAACCTGCTGGTCAAGCAGCCCAACCCCACCTCCAAGGCGGTGATGTTCTGCCTGATGGACGTCTCCGGCTCGATGACCCAGGCGACCAAGGACATCGCCAAGCGCTTCTTCATCCTGCTCTACCTGTTCCTCAAGCGGAACTACGAGAAGATCGAAGTGGTGTTCATCCGCCACCACACCAGCGCCCGCGAGGTCGACGAGGAGGAGTTCTTCTACTCCCGCGAGACCGGCGGCACCATCGTCTCCAGCGCGCTGAAAATGATGCAGGAGATCATGGCCGAGCGTTATCCGACCCATGAGTGGAACATCTACGCCGCCCAGGCCTCGGACGGCGACAACTGGAACGACGACTCGCCGGTGTGCCGGGACATCCTCCTCAAGCAGATCATGCCGTTCGTCCAGTACTACACCTACGTCGAGATCACCCCGCGCGAACACCAGGCCCTGTGGTTCGAGTACGAGCGCGTGCGCGAAGCCTTCGAAGACAGCTTCGCCCAGCAGCAGATCGTCTCGGCATCGGACATCTACCCGGTGTTCCGCGAGCTGTTCCAGAGGAGGCTCGTCGCATGAGCAAGCGCCAGCCCATCGCCACCGGCTCGGAATGGACCTTCGAGCTGATCCAGCAGTACGACCGGGAAATCAGCAGGATCGCCGAGCGCTATGCCCTGGATACCTATCCGAACCAGATCGAGGTGATCACCGCCGAGCAGATGATGGACGCCTACGCCTCGGTGGGCATGCCGATCGGCTATAACCACTGGTCCTACGGCAAGCACTTCCTCAGTACGGAAAAGAACTACAAGCGTGGCCAGATGGGCCTGGCCTACGAGATCGTGATCAACTCCGACCCCTGCATCGCCTACCTGATGGAGGAAAACACCCAGTGCATGCAGGCGCTGGTGATCGCCCACGCCTGCTACGGGCACAACAGTTTCTTCAAGGGCAACTACCTGTTCCGCACCTGGACCGATGCCAGTTCGATCATCGATTACCTGGTGTTCGCCAAGCAGTACATCATGCAGTGCGAGGAGCGCTACGGGATCGACGCGGTGGAAGACCTGCTCGACTCCTGCCACGCCCTGATGAACTACGGTGTCGACCGCTACAAGCGTCCCTACCCGATTTCCGCGGAAGAGGAGCGGCAGCGGCAGAAGGAGCGCGAGGAACTGATCCAGCGCCAGGTCAATGACCTCTGGCGGACCATCCCGCGCGTCGGCGGCAAGGACAAGGAACAATCCATGGCGCGCTATCCGAGCGAGCCGCAGGAGAACATCCTCTACTTCATCGAGAAGAACGCGCCGCTTCTGGAGCCCTGGCAGCGCGAGGTGATCCGCATCGTGCGCAAGATCGCCCAGTATTTCTACCCGCAACGCCAGACCCAGGTGATGAACGAAGGCTGGGCGACCTTCTGGCACTACACGCTGCTCAACGACCTCTACGACGAAGGCCTGGTCAACGACGGCTTCATGATGGAGTTCCTGCAATACCACACCAGCGTGGTCTACCAGCCGTCCTTCGACAGCCCCTATTACAGCGGCATCAACCCCTACGCCCTGGGCTTCGCCATGTACCGCGACATCCGCCGCATCTGCGAGGAACCTACCGACGAGGACCGCCGCTGGTTCCCGGATATCGCCGGCAGCGACTGGCTGGCCACGCTGAAGTTCGCCATGAAGAGCTTCAAGGACGAAAGCTTCATCCTGCAGTTCCTCTCGCCCAAGGTGATTCGCGACCTGAAGCTGTTCAGCATTCTCGACGACGACCAGAAGGACGACCTGCTGGTCGCGGCGATCCACGACGAAGCCGGCTACCGCACCATCCGCGAGACCCTGGCGGCGCAGTACAACCTCGGCAACCGCGAGCCGAACATCCAGATCTGGAACGTCGACCGTCGCGGCGACCGCTCGCTGACCCTGCGCCACCAGCAGTTCGACCGCCAGCCGCTGAGCGACTCCACCGCCGACGTGCTCAAGCACCTGCATCGCTTGTGGGGCTTCGATATCCACCTGGAGACCCTGCAGGGCGACCAGCTCGTGCAGACCCACCACATGCCGCCCAAGGGCGCCAGCGAGGGCGAGGAAGGCTACCCGCGCCTGGACCTGATCATCCCGCCCATTTGATCGGTTGACGTCCGCCCCGACCGCCGGCCAGCATGCCGGCACGGTCGGGCCGCCCACAGCAGAACAAGAAGCCGGCCGTCCACGGGAGCCGCCATGCGCCTGTTCGCCATCGTCCTGCTCTGCCTCGTCCTGGCCACCTGCGCCAGCCACATCCCCAGCGCCCGGGTGACCCATCCGGCCAGCGCCGGACTGCCCGGCCTGCAAGGTTTCCAGTTGATGCCGCCGGAACAGGCGGTCGACGCCCTGCCCTACCGCAACCGCTATCCGCTGATAAACGCAGAGCTGCGCCAGGGACTGGCGGCCCACGGCTACCACGAGAGCGCTACCCCGCAATTCCGCGTCTACTACTGGCTGGCGCTGCGCGACGCACCTCTGGAATTCCGCCCCGACCTTCCGCCCACCTCCGGCATGGGGCCTTATCTGGCGATCCACCGCCTGCGCGACGAAACCGGAACATTGCGCGTGCGCCTGGTCGACCTGGAGGAGCGCGTTCTTTGGGAAGGTATGGTAAGCACCGGCCTCAGCCCCGCCAGGGCCAATCCGGAACAGCTCGAACTGGCGGTCGGCGCCCTGCTCCGGCAGCTTCCACGCGCCCGCTAGGACACCCTGGGGTAGACTTCCGCCTATCACGCGGAGGATTCCCATGCAGATTTACAAGGTCGGCGGCGCCGTGCGCGATCGCCTTCTCGGCCGTCCGGTCACCGATATCGACTGGGTGGTGGTCGGTGCCAGCAGCGACGAGATGCTAGCCCGCGGCTACCGCCCGGTGGGCGCCGACTTCCCGGTCTTCCTTCATCCGCAGAGCGGCGAGGAATACGCCCTGGCGCGCACCGAGCGGAAGAGCGGGCGCGGCTACGGCGGCTTCACCTTCCATGCCAGCCCCGAGGTGACCCTGGAGGAAGACCTGACTCGCCGTGACCTGACCATCAACGCCATGGCCGAGGACGAACAGGGCCGTGTAATAGATCCCTACGGCGGCCAGGCAGACCTCGAGGCGCGCCTGCTGCGCCACGTTTCCCCGGCGTTCGCCGAGGATCCCCTGCGGGTCCTGCGCGTAGCGCGCTTCGCCGCCCGCTACGCCGGCCTGGGCTTCCGGATCGCCGCCGAAACCCTCGCCCTGATGCGCCAACTGGCGGAATCCGGCGAGTTGCAGGCGCTGACCCCGGAGCGCAGTTGGAAGGAAATTTCCCGAGCCCTGATGGAACCCAACCCCGAGGTCTTCATCCAGGTCCTGCACGACTGCGGCGCCCTGGCCGAACTGATCCCGGAAGTCGAGGCGCTATTCGGCGTACCGCAGCCGGCGGCCCACCATCCGGAAATCGATACCGGCGTCCATGTCCTGTCGGTATTGCAGCAATGCGCCCGCCACCGGCAGCCGCTCAGCGTACGCTGGGCCTGCCTGCTGCACGACCTGGGCAAGGGACTCACCAGCGAAGCGGACTGGCCCCGCCATATCGCCCACGAGGCTCGCGGCGTGCCGTTGATCGATGCGGTGAACCAGCGCTTCAGGGTGCCGCGCGACTGCCAGGAACTGGCGCGCCTGGTGGGCGAGTACCACACCCACGCCCATCGGGCGCTGGAGCTGCGCCCGAATACACTGCTGGAGCTGTTGCAGAGCTTCGACGTGTATCGCCGCCCGCAGCGTTTCGAGGAGTTCGTCGCCGCCAGCGAGATGGACGCGCGCGGCCGCCTCGGCCTGGAACAGCGGGACTATCCGCAGGCCGCCTACCTGCTCGGCGCGGCGCAGGCAGCGCGGGCAGTCAGCGTGAAGCCGCTGGTGGAAAAGGGCTTGAAGGGCGCGGAACTGGGCGAGGCGCTGAAGCGTGCGCGCCTCGCCGCACTCAAGGCCTACAAGGAAGAACGCGGAAAGGCCTGAAGCAGCGCTTCGGGAGTCAACGCCTGGCCACGCCATTCGAATGGCGCCGGCCAGAGCTTCTGCTGGATCCTCGTCTCGCGCCAGAGATCGCCCAGCGGCTGGCGGGCGACCGGATGCTCCAGGTTCGGCGCCAGCTCGGACAAGGGCCAGAGCACGAAAGCGTTCTTCAGCACTTCGGCGCGCGGCAGCACCAGGCCATCGAAATCGCCCACCAGGTCGCCGTAGAACAGCACGTCGATATCCAGCGGCAGCCCCTTGCGCTCTGGCGCATAGCGGCCATTGTCGGCCTCGATGTGCTTGAGTCGCAGGCTCAGTTCGGCCAGCGGCAGATCGGTGCGGGCAGACACCACCAGGTTGAAGAACGGCCCGCTCTTGATACCCACCGGCTCGCTCTCGAATACCGGCGAACAACGCAGGTCATGAAGGAAAGCGGCCAGCGCATCGAGGCCGGCATGCAGATGGCGCTCACGCTCGACATTGCTGCCGAGGCCGAGGTAGACCGGGATCAGCGACATCCGCGTTCGATCTCCACGCCAACGCCACGGGCCGCCGGCACCGCGCCGGGCTTGGTCACGCGGATGCGCAGCCAGGGAATGCCGCGCTCGCCCATCAGTACCTCGGCGAGGCGCTCGGCGAAGGTTTCCACCAACTGGAAATGCGATTCCCGGGCGAACTCCTGCACCCGCTCGGACAACGCGGCATAGTCCAGCGCCAGGGCGAGATCGTCGCCCGCGGCGGCCGGTCGGTTGTCCCAGCCCAGGGTCAGGTCCAGGCGCAGGCACTGACGGATGCCGCGCTCCCAGTCGTACACGCCGATGACGGTATCGACCTCCAAGCCTTCGATAAAAACTCTGTCCACTTCGCTACCCGCTCCAAGGGATGCCACGACAAGCGTGCGCCGCCCCGTTAGAATCGAGGACATCCTCGTCCTCGGTGGAATCCATGGTCTGGCTACTGGCGATCCTCGCCTACCTGCTCGGTTCCCTCTCCTTCGCCGTCCTGCTCAGCCGCTGGTTCGGCACCCAGGACCCGCGCGCCAGCGGTTCCGGCAACCCCGGCGCGACCAACATGCTGCGCGTCGCCGGGAAGAAACTCGCCATCCTGACCCTGCTCGGCGACGTCGGCAAAGGCCTGCTGCCGGTGCTGGTCGCCCGCTGGCTGGGGCTCGGCGTGATGGAGGAGGCCTGGGTCGGCATCGCCGCCGTGATCGGCCACCTGTACCCGCTGTACTTCAACTTCCGCGGCGGCAAGGGTGTCGCCACCGCCGCGGGCATGCTCCTCGGCCTCTATCCGCCGGCCGTACTGCTGGCCGCGGCGGCCTGGCTGCTGACCTTCAAGCTGTCGCGCACCAGCTCGCTCGCCTCGCTGGTGGCCACCCCGCTGACCCTGCCGTTGCTGGCCTGGCAGCAGCCCGGAGCGCTGCTGCCGATGACCGTGCTGACCGGCCTGATCGTCTGGCGGCACCGCGCCAACTTACGCGATCTGTTCGCCGGCCGCGAACGGCATTTCTAATCCATAAAAGGAAAAAACTTCATGCAGTCTGGCCCAGCTGCGTCATCGACACCTGCCTGACTGCGACCTGGCGGCCACTCAGACCGCCGGCAGCGACTCCATCGGCCAGCGCGGCTGGACGCTGATCGCCGGGCCGTCATGCTGGCCGGCGAGCAGGCGCTGGCAGCCGGCGTAGGCGATCATCGCGCCATTGTCGGTGCAGAAGCGCGGGCGGGCGTAGAACACCTGCCCCTTCATTTCGCCGAGCATCTTTTCCAGGCCGCTGCGCAGCGCCTGGTTGGCGCTGACGCCGCCGGCGATCACCAGGTTCTTCAGGCCGGTCTGCTTCAAGGCGCGACGGCACTTGATCAGCAGGGTCTCGACCACCGCGGTCTGGAACGCCAGGGCGATGTCACAGCGGGTCTGCTCGCTGTCGTCGCCGGCCTCGACGCAACGCTGCCAGGTGTTCAGGGTAAAGGTCTTGAGCCCGCTGAAGCTGAAGTCCAGGCCGGGGCGATCGGTCATCGGCCGCGGGAACACGAAGCGGCCAGGAGTGCCGAGCTCCGCCAGGCGGGCGATTTCCGGACCGCCGGGATAGCCCAGGCCGATCAGCTTGGCGGTCTTGTCGAAGGCTTCGCCGGCGGCGTCGTCCATCGATTCGCCAAGCAACTGGTAGCGACCGATGCCGTCCACCCGCACCAACTGGGTGTGACCGCCGGAAACCAGCAAGGCGACGAACGGGAACCGCGGCGGCTGCTCTTCCAGCATCGGCGCCAGCAGGTGCCCTTCCATGTGGTGCACGCCGACCGCCGGCACGCCCCAGGCGAAGGCCATCGCCTGGGCACAGGAAGCCCCCACCAGCAGGGCGCCGACCAGGCCGGGACCGGCGGTATAGGCGATCGCGTCGATATCCGCCGGCGTGCAGCCGGACTCGTCGAGCACCTGGCGGATCAGCGGCAGCATGCGCTTGACGTGGTCGCGCGAGGCCAGCTCGGGCACGACGCCGCCGTAGACGCGATGGAGGTCGATCTGACTGAACAGCGCGTCGGCCAGCAGGCCGCGTTCGCTGTCGTAAAGGGCGACGCCGGTTTCGTCGCAGGACGTTTCCAGTCCCAGCACGCGCATGGGCTTGAGCCTTAGAGCTTGGCAAATACGAAGCCGCGCATGATAATCGGCGGCTTTGCGCCAGACCAGTGTTTTTCGATCGGAGGCTTTGCATTCCTCCGGCCGAACCGTTAATATCCGCAACCCTTGAAAACCGACGTATCCGCGCCACCTTGCCGGAGTACGTTCAACCCCCGGTAATCAGTGAAGGTACGACCTGGATGCCAGCCGTCAAAGTAAAAGAGAACGAACCCTTCGACGTAGCCCTGCGTCGTTTCAAGCGCTCCTGCGAAAAAGCAGGTGTACTGGCTGAAGTTCGCAGCCGCGAGTTCTACGAGAAGCCCACTGCCGAGCGCAAGCGCAAGGCCGCTGCCGCAGTGAAGCGCCACGCGAAGAAAGTACAGCGCGAACAGCGCCGTCGCGAGCGCCTGTACTGATCCACTCGACGCCCACGCGTCAGTGATCGTGCCTCAGCCCGGCCCCGGCCGGGCTTTCGGCTTTCCGCCATGAGCGAAATCAAATCCCGCCTCCTCGACGCCGTCAAGGTCGCCATGCGCGCCCAGGACAAGCCGCGGCTGACCACGTTGCGCCTGGCCCTCGCGGACATCAAGCGCGTCGAAGTCGACGAACGCATCGAGGTGGATGACGCCCGAGCCCTGCTGATCCTCGACCGGATGATCAAGCAGCGCCGCGACGCCCAGCGCCAGTTCAGCGACGCCGGCCGCCAGGACCTCGCCGAGGTCGAGGCTGCCGAGATCCTCGTGCTCCAGGACTTCATGCCCAAGCCCCTGGACGACCATGAGATCGACGCCCTGATCGAGCGCAGCATCGTCGACAGCGGCGCCCAGGGTCCGCAGGACATGGGCAAGGCGATGAACCTGCTGCGACCGCAGGTCCAGGGTCGCGTCGACATGGCACAGGTCAGCCAGCGCCTGAAGGCGCGCCTCCCCTCCTGAAACACCGCGCCGGCCTGATCGGCCCGGCGATAATTGCTATGCTGCCGCTCTGCGCCCACGCGCCGTCGTTTTCGAGAACACCATGGCCGGCCTGATACCGCAAAGCTTCATCGATGACCTGCTGAACCGCACCGACATCGTCGAGGTGGTGAGTTCACGCATCCAACTGAAGAAAACCGGCAAGAACTACAGCGCCTGCTGCCCGTTCCACAAGGAAAAGACTCCCTCGTTCACCGTCAGCCCGGACAAGCAGTTCTACTACTGCTTCGGCTGCGGCGCCGGCGGCAACGCGCTCGGCTTCGTCATGGACCACGACCAGCTGGAGTTCCCCCAGGCGGTCGAGGAACTGGCCAAGCGCGCCGGCATGGACGTGCCGCGCGAGGAACGCGGCGGACGCGGGCACACGCCGCGCCAGCCGACCGACTCGCCGCTCTACCCGCTGCTCAGCGCCGCCGCCGAGTTCTACAAGCAGGCGCTGAAAAGCCACCCCGCGCGCAAAGCCGCGGTGAACTACCTGAAGGGCCGCGGCCTGACCGGCGAGATCGCCCGCGACTTCGGCCTCGGTTTCGCCCCGCCCGGCTGGGACAACCTGCTCAAGCACCTGGGTGGCGACAACCTGCAACTCAAGGCCATGCTCGACGCCGGCCTGCTGGTGGAGAACAGCGACACCGGCAAGCGCTACGACCGCTTCCGCGATCGCGTGATGTTCCCGATCCGCGACAGCCGCGGGCGGATCATCGCCTTCGGCGGCCGGGTGCTCGGCGACGACAAGCCGAAGTACCTGAACTCCCCGGAGACTCCGGTCTTCCACAAGGGCCAGGAACTCTACGGACTCTACGAGGCCCGGCAGAAGAATCGCGACCTCGACGAGATCATGGTGGTCGAGGGCTACATGGATGTCATCGCCCTGGCCCAGCAAGGCATCCGCAACGCGGTGGCGACCCTCGGCACGGCGACCAGCGAGGAACACATCAAGCGCCTGTTCCGCCTGGTACCGAGCATCCTGTTCTGTTTCGACGGCGACCAGGCCGGGCGCAAGGCGGCCTGGCGCGCCCTGGAGTCGGTGCTGCCGAACCTGCAGGACGGCAAGCGCGTGCGCTTCCTGTTCCTCCCCGAGGGCGAGGACCCGGACAGCCTGGTACGCGCCGAGGGCGAGGATGCCTTCCGCGCACGCATCACCCAGCAGGCCCAGCCGCTGGCGGAGTACTTCTTCCAGCAACTGATGCTGGAGGCCGACCCCGCCACCCTGGAAGGCAAGGCCCACCTGGCGACCCTCGCCGCGCCGCTGCTGGAGAAGATTCCCGGGAACAACCTGCGCCTGCTGATGCGGCAACGTCTGTCGGAAATCACCGGCCTGTCCGGCGAAAACATCGGACAACTGGCGCACCACAGCCCGCCGCCGTCGTCCATGGACCACGGAGCGAGCGGCGTCTTGGACGGCGACGACTATTTCGCCGCCAGCGCCTACTACGAGAACGAGCCCTCCCATGCGCCGTTCGACGCTGCGCCAGGCTATGGCGAGGCGCAACCGCGCAAGAGCTGGAACACGGACAAGAAGCCCTGGGACGGCAAGAAGTGGGATGGCAAGAAGAAGTGGGACAAAGGCGGCCGCGGCGACTTCAAGGCTCCGCAACGAACGCCGGTCAGCGTGGAGTCCACCACCCTCAACGCCCTGCGCACCTTGCTGCATCATCCGCAGTTGGCCTTGAAGGTCGACGATGCGGGCACCCTCGCCAGGGAGCAGGATACCTACGCCCAGTTGCTGGTGTCCCTGCTGGAAGCCCTGCAGAAGAACCCGCGGCAGAGCTCGATGCAACTCATCGCGCGCTGGCACGGCACGCCCCAGGGCCGCCTGCTGCAGGCCCTGGGCGAGAAGGAGTGGCTGATCGTCCAGGAGAACCTTGAAAAGCAGTTCTTCGACACCATTACTAAACTCTCCGAGAGCCAGCGTTTCGGCGAGCGGGAGGAGCGTTTACGCAGCGTCATGCAGAAGAGCTACAGTGAACTGACCGATGAAGAGAAAGCCTTGCTCAGAGAGCACTACAGTGTTGCCGCTTCATCGCCTTCCCAGAGCTGAACTGGCGCCTCAGCCCAGGCATCAGGTATAATCCTCTGCTTATTTTTTGCCCGCCAAGACCTTCAGTGGATAGGGTGTTATGTCCGGAAAAGCGCAACAGCAATCTCGTCTGAAAGAGTTGATCGCCCGAGGCCGTGAGCAGGGATACCTGACTTACGCGGAGGTCAACGACCACCTGCCGGAGGATATTTCCGATCCGGAACAGGTGGAAGACATCATCCGCATGATCAACGACATGGGGATCAACGTATTCGAGACAGCCCCGGATGCGGATGCCCTGTTGCTGGCCGAGGCGGATACCGACGAAGCCGCAGCGGAAGAAGCCGCAGCGGCCCTGGCCGCGGTGGAAAGCGACATCGGTCGCACCACCGACCCGGTGCGCATGTACATGCGTGAAATGGGTACCGTGGAACTGCTGACCCGCGAAGGCGAGATCGAAATCGCCAAGCGCATCGAGGAAGGCATCCGCGAAGTGATGAGCGCCATCGCCCAGTTCCCGGGCACGGTGGACAGCATCCTGGCCGACTACAATCGCATCGTCGCCGAAGGCGGTCGCCTCTCCGACGTCCTCAGCGGCTATATCGATCCCGATGACGGCAGCCTGCCCGCCGAAGAGGTGGAGCCGGTCAACCTGAAGGACGATTCCGCCGACTCGAAAGAGAAGGACGACGAGGAAGAAGAAAGCGACGACAGCAGCGACAGCGACGACGAAGGCGACGGCGGTCCGGATCCGGAAGAAGCCCGCCTGCGTTTCACCGCGGTCTCCGAGCAGCTCGACAAGGCCAAGAAGGCCCTGAAGAAGCACGGTCGCGGCAGCAAGCAGGCCACCGCCGAACTCACCGGCCTGGCCGAGCTGTTCATGCCGATCAAGCTGGTGCCCAAGCAGTTCGACGCCCTGGTCGCCCGCGTGCGCTCCGCCCTGGAAGGCGTGCGCGCCCAGGAACGCGCCATCATGCAGCTCTGCGTGCGTGACGCGCGCATGCCGCGTGCCGACTTCCTGCGCCTGTTCCCGAACCACGAGACCGACGAGAAGTGGGTCGACAGCGTCCTGAAGAGCAAGCCGAAGTACGCCGAGGCCATCGAGCGCCTGCGCGACGACATCCTGCGCAACCAGCAGAAGCTGGCGGCCCTGGAAAGCGAGGTCGAGCTGACCGTCGCCGAGATCAAGGAAATCAACCGCGCGATGTCGATCGGCGAAGCCAAGGCTCGCCGGGCGAAGAAGGAAATGGTCGAGGCCAACCTGCGCCTGGTGATTTCCATCGCCAAGAAGTACACCAACCGCGGCCTGCAATTCCTCGACCTGATCCAGGAAGGCAACATCGGCCTGATGAAGGCGGTGGACAAGTTCGAATACCGTCGCGGCTACAAGTTCTCCACCTACGCCACCTGGTGGATTCGCCAGGCGATCACTCGTTCGATCGCCGACCAGGCACGCACCATCCGCATCCCGGTGCACATGATCGAGACGATCAACAAGCTCAACCGCATCTCCCGCCAGATGCTCCAGGAAATGGGTCGCGAGCCCACCCCGGAAGAGCTTGGCGAGCGCATGGACATGCCTGAGGACAAGATCCGCAAGGTACTGAAGATCGCCAAAGAGCCGATCTCCATGGAAACCCCGATCGGTGACGACGAAGATTCGCACCTGGGCGATTTCATCGAGGACTCCACCATGCAGTCGCCGATCGAGATGGCGACCAGCGAGAGCCTCAAGGAATCCACCCGCGAAGTCCTCGCCGGCCTCACTGCCCGGGAAGCCAAGGTGCTGCGCATGCGCTTCGGCATCGACATGAACACCGACCACACCCTCGAGGAAGTCGGCAAGCAGTTCGATGTGACCCGCGAGCGGATCCGCCAGATCGAAGCCAAGGCGCTGCGCAAGCTGCGCCATCCGTCGCGAAGCGAGCACCTGCGCTCCTTCCTCGACGAGTGACGAACGAACCCCCGGCCTGAAAAACCGGGGGTTTTTCTTTGCCGCTTGCCCCGCCGCCCGGCGTCTACACTTCCGCTTATATTCCCGTCCACCGCGAGACCGCCTCATGCAGCGTCTACAGGCCGTGCTTCTCCTGTGTCTGGCCTGCTGCTGGCCGGGGCTGGCCGACGCACTCACGCTCACGCCCGAGGAACGGGCCTGGCTGGCCGAGCACCCGAGCATCCGCCTGGGCGTGGACACCTCCTGGCCGCCATTCGAGTTCCGCGACGAACAGGGCCGCTACCAGGGACTCGCCGCCGGCTACGTCAGCCTGCTGCAGGAACGCCTGGGCGTCAGCCCGACGCCTGTCGAACCGAAGACCTGGACGCAGGTCCTGGAGCAGGCCAAGGACGGTCGGCTGGACCTGCTGCCCGGCATCATGGCTACCCCGGAGCGCCAGGAGTACCTGAGCTTCACCCGGCCCTACCTGGACTTCCCGATCATCATCCTGGCACGCAAGAACGGCACGATGCCGAAGCGCATCGACGAGCTCTACGGACTCAAGGTCGCGGTGGTCGACCACTATGCTCCTCACGAACTGCTGATCGCCCAGCATCCCGACCTCACCCTGCTGCCGCTGCCTTCGGTAGCGGCAGCCCTGCAGGCGCTGGCCACCGGCCAGGCCGACGCCTTCGTCGGCGACTTCGCCTCCAGCGTATGGAACCTCCGCCAGCTCAAGCTCAACGGCCTGGAGATCAGCGGCGAGACGCCATACCGCTACCAACTGGCGATGGCCGTGCCGCGCGGACAACCGATCCTCGCCGGGATCGTCGACAAGGTCCTCGCCGACCTCAGCGCCGAGGAGATCGAGCGACTCCAGGCCCCCTGGGTCGGCGGCCTGCTCGACCGACGTCCGGCCTGGCGCGAGATGGCGACCTACGGTCTTCCCATCGTCCTGCTGATCCTGGTCTCGGTCGCCATACTGCTGGCCATGAACCGCCGCCTGCGCCGCGAGGTGAGTCGCCGGCGGCAATTGGAGCGCGAACTGCGCGACAGCGAACAGCACTACCGGGGACTGGTGGAAAGCCTGAATGCCATCGCCTGGGAAATGCGCCTCGAGGAGAACCGCTTCACCTACGTCTCGCCCCACGCCGAACGCCTGCTCGGCTATCCCCTCGGCGAATGGCTGCAGCCGGGCTTCTGGCAGCGGACCCTGCACCCCATGGACGCCGAGTACGCCATCCACTACTGCATGAGCGAAAGCCAGGCCGGACGCGACCACAGCTTCGACTACCGGATGCTCGCCGCCGACGGCCGGGTAGTCTGGATTCGCGATCTGGTCACCCCGATCACGCAAGGCCGGGACCTGCTCCTGCGCGGTCTGATGATCGACATCACCGAGGCCAAGCTCACCGAGCAGGCCATGCGCCTGTCCGAACAGAAGTTCGCTTCGGTGTTCCACCACTGCCCGGACATGGTGGTACTGGCCAACGGCGCCGACGGCCGCTTCCTCGCGGTGAACAGCACCTTCGAGCAGCAGATCGGCATCGCCGCCGACGACGCCATCGGCAAGACCGCCACCGAACTGGGCATCTGGGCACTCCCCGGCCTGGGCCCGCAGGTCCTGGAAAAGCTCGGCCACGGCAACCTGACCAACCTCGAGGTGCCCCTGCGGCGCCGCAATGGCAGTACCTTCAGCGCGCTGCTCAGCGCCCAGCACGTGGCCCTCGACCAGACCCCGGCGCTGGTGGTGGTGATCCGCGACATCACCCACCTGGTGGAGACCCAGGAACTGCTGCGGATCTCCGAGGAGAAGTTCGCCAACGCCTTCCATGCCTACCCCGACGGTCTGCTGATCAGCCGCCTCGAAGACGGCACGCTGATCGACGTGAACGAAGGCTTCACCCGTCTCACCGGCTACCGCCGCGACGAGGTCATCTCCCGCTCCACGCTCGAACTCGGCCTGTGGGTCGACACCGAGGACCGCAAGCGCCTGATCTCGCTGGTACGCCACCACACCCTGACCCAGGGCTTCACCGCCCCTGTACGGGACCGCAACGGTGGCATCCGCCAGTGCGAGATGTCCGCCCACCGGATCAGCATCGATGGCGAGGACTGCGTGCTGACCATCGCCCGCGATATCACCGAGCGCCAGCTCATGCAGGAGAAGCTGCAGCAGGCCGCCACCGTCTTCGAAAGCACCGCCGAAGGCGTGATGATCACCGATACCCGCCAACGCATCACCGCGGTCAACCGCGCCTTCAGCGAGATCACCGGCTACAGCGAGCAGGAGGCGCTGGGACGCTCGCCCAGCCTGCTCTCCTCCGGACAACACGACTCCAGCTTCTACCTCGCCATGTGGAACCAGCTGGAGCGCGACGGGCACTGGCAGGGCGAGATCTGGAACCGACGCAAGACCGGCGAGCTGTACCCCGAATGGCTGACCATCAGCGCGGTACACAATCCGCAGGGCGAGATCACCCACTTCGTCGGCGTCTTCGCCGATATCTCCACCCTCAAATACGCCCAGGCCCGGCTCGACTACCAGGCCCACCACGATCCGCTCACCGGCCTGCCCAATCGCCTGCTGTTCGAGAGCCGGCTCAATCACGCCCTCGACGAGGCCCGCGAAGAGAGTCGTCCCGGCGCCGTGCTGTTCATCGACCTGGACCGCTTCAAGCACATCAACGACAGCCTCGGCCATCCCATCGGCGACCTGCTGCTCAAGGCCATCGCCGAACGCCTGCGCGACCAGTTGCGCGACGTCGATACCGTGGCCCGCCTGGGGGGCGACGAATTCATCATCCTGCTCCCCGGCCTGCACCAGGAAAGCGACGCCGAGCACGTCGCGCGCAAGCTGCTGAATGCCTTCACCGCGCCGTTCCAGGCCGACGGTCATGAATTCTTCGTCAGCGCCAGCGTCGGCATCGCCCTGTTCCCCAAGGACGGCGACGACGCCCCGACCCTGGTGAAGAACGCCGACGCCGCCATGTACCGCGCCAAGTCGCGGGGCCGCAGCCGCATCGAGTACTACACCCGCGAACTGACCTACCTGGCCACCGAGCGCATGGCGCTGGAAACCGAACTGCGCCGCGCCCTCGAGCGCGACGAGTTGCAGCTCTACTACCAACCCAAGCTGAGCCTGGAGAGCGGCTTGCTGGTCGGCGCCGAGGCACTGGTGCGCTGGTACCATCCGCTGTTCGGGGAAATTTCCCCGGAGCGCTTCATCCCCCTCGCCGAGGATTGCGGCCTGATCCTGCCCCTCGGCGACTGGGTGCTGGAACACGCCTGCCAGCAGATGGGCGAATGGCAAAAGCTGCACGCGCCGTTCGGCCCGCTGTCGGTCAACCTCGCCGGCGCCCAGCTCGGCCAGCCGCAACTGATCGAACGCCTCGAGCAACTGCTGGAGCAGTCCGGCCTGGAACCGTCGCGGCTGCAACTGGAAATCACCGAGAGCTTCATCATGAACCAGACCGAGGAGGCCCTCGCCGTCCTCCACGGCCTCAAGCGCCTCGGCGTACAGCTGGCGATCGACGACTTCGGCACCGGCTACTCCTCGCTCAGCTACCTCAAGCGCCTGCCGCTGGACATCCTGAAGATCGACAAGTCGTTCATCCGCGGCCTTCCCGACGATCCCCACGATGCCGCCATCACCCGCGCCATCATCGCCCTCGGCCGCAGCATGCAGCTCACGGTGATCGCCGAAGGCGTGGAAACCGAAGGTCAGCAGAGCTTCCTCACCCACGAAGGCTGCGAGCAGATCCAGGGCTTCGTCCTCAGTCCGCCGCTGCCCGCCGAGCTGTTCGCCAGCAAATTCCTCAAACCGCGCCAGCCGATTGGCGCTCCCCGAGAAGCGCCGGTATAATCCGCCGACCTTCTGGGGGCCTATAGCTCAGTCGGTTAGAGCAGAGGACTCATAATCCTTTGGTCCACGGTTCGAGTCCGTGTGGGCCCACCACCTTCAAAGCCGCGCACTGCGCGGCTTTGCGCTTTCTAGGGTAGTGGCCTCATAAACGACTCCATGGCCAAAAGGTACAAAGTCGGTACAGTACTGGTTAGCCAGTCTGCCTTTGGAGTCCTTATCTGATGGCAACAGTCGTCCCCCCTTCCCGTGGGCCGCAAAACGGATTGGCCGACCAACGAAAAAACCTTCCGCACCAAGCGCGACGCCGAAGACTGGGCACGCCGCACCGAAGACGAGATGGTACGCGGCGTGTACATCCAGCACTGCGGCTCCGAGCGCATGTGACCTGCCCCCATTTTGTAGCCCGAGAGCTACATGTCCCTGCATCAAATTTTATCGATGCCCAAGGGGTACGGCCGACCTCTGCCCACAAGGTTTTTGACGTGCTGAAACAGGCGCTTTAGCTGACTCAGTCACCCTGAACAGGCATGCTCATCAAGCTATCAACCCAGCTTGAGAATTAGACAGTGAGCCGAATAGTTGCCATTATCGGCTCACAAAATGAGCCGAATAGGCTCTCTAATCGGCTCATGAATATCCCTTATGAACGACCCACTCTGGATCTGGCAGCAGCCCGACTGGCCGCAGTTCAACTGGCAAGCCGAAGCGCTTGCACCACTGCTGCGCTCCTGTAGCCAGGCTCAGGGTCGTTTGTTAGGAATGCTCGGTGCCGTGGGGAGTGACACCGAAGTGCAGAGCAGCCTGGATGCCATGCTGCAGAACATCGTCACCTCTTCAGCCATTGAGGGAGAGCAACTGAATGTCGGTTCGGTGCGCTCATCACTGGCACGGCGACTGGGATTGCACGAAGAAGGTCGAACCACCTCTCGCTCCGAAGGCCTGGCGGAACTGCTGCTCGATGCCACCCACGCACATCAAGAGCCGCTAGACGAACAGCGACTGTTCACCTGGCACCGTTGGCTATTCCCCACTGATGAGCAACTGCTGACTCGACCGCTACACATCGGTGCACTGCGTGGCGAAGAGCCCATGCAGGTGGTTTCCGGTCGCATCGACCGCCCGACAGTCCATTTCGAAGCCCCTCCCCGCGCGGGGCTGGAAGCGCAACTGGCGGACTTTCTCGCCTGGTTCGAGAGCAGCCGCCGCGATGCCAGCCTCGATCCCTTTCTGCGCGCCGGCATCGCCCATTTCTGGTTCGTGACCCTGCACCCCTTCGACGACGGCAACGGTCGCCTCACCCGCGCTATCACCGATCTGGCATTGGCTCAGGGTGAGCAGCAAGCCATTCGCTTCTACGCCATGTCTGCGAGCATCCTCGACGACCGCGCCGGCTATTACCGCATCCTAGAAGCCAGTCAGAAAGGCGGGCTGGATATCACCAAGTGGCTGCAGTGGTTTCTCGAAACCTTGCTCAAGAGCCTGGAGCAAGCCCTTGCCCGTATAGACCGCGTGCTGGTCAAGGCGCGCTTCTGGCAGGCACATCGCAGCCAAACGCTATCGGCGGAGCAGATCAAAGTGCTTAACCGCCTGCTCGATGGCGGCGAAAGGGGGTTCGAGGAGGGCATCAGTGCGGCGCAATACCAAGCTGTGGCCAAGGTTTCCAAAGCCACAGCGACCCGCCACCTGAGCGACCTGCTGGAAAAGGGCTGCATCGAGCGACTGCCCGGCAGAGGGCGTAGCACCCGTTACCAGATAGCACGCTGAGCGCCTGCACCGGGCTCATCAGTCCTTGATGCGTCATCGCGCCATAGGACAATGGTCGCCTCTCCATTAAGCAGCTCGGCTCAAGGAAGAAAGTGGATTACAGCCCGATAGTCGCCCAGGTCTGGGGCATGCTGACCTGGTTTATCCCGGCAGCCCTGCTGATCGGCCTGCTCAAATCGCCTTGGGCCAAGGGGCAGATCGGTGAACTGCTGGTGCGCCTGTTCGCCCATTGGCAACTGGACAGGCACACCTACCGCCGCCTGCACAACGTCACCCTGAACACGCCGGACGGCACGACACAGATCGACCACGTATTTCTCTCACCCTACGGCATCTTCGTGCTGGAAACGGCAGGTTTCCAGCACCTGCCGATAGGTCTCTACCGTTGCACCGGAGAGCCGTGCTGCAGGTCACAGGCTTCGGTGTCAATCGCCACCCACTGCGCGATCAATCGCAGGGTGTAGGCGGCAGCAGCGCAAGTTTCGGCGAAGGCGAACTGGCGCTGGCGGAGCGGAATCAGATGGACGTGGCGGCTCTGTTCGCCGCCTGAGCGTGGGAAGGCACTTATCAGGCACTTCCGAAGGCACTACCGGACGATATCGATTCCATCGCCAACGCGGTAACTTCGAAGTACTTAAACCTTCATGAAACTGCAACTTCCAACTCGATCGACAGCTCTGGAAATACATCCTCGGTATTTTCCAAGACCCTAACCAAAGTCTGGATCGTTTCGTCACAGGAAACGCTGGAGCGCCTATTCCAGAGCGCTTCGAACAATCGGTAAAAATAAAATCAAAATAATCAGACGCAGTTCAAAAACAACCAGAACAGATAGTTTTTCCGCCTTTCCCAACATGCTCCTCTCGCCTTGACTCGTTCGATGCAGCGGATCGCCCATGCGTATTTCCGGCATTGTCCGAGGCCCATTCCCTGTTCGACGCGATACCCGGCGCACCCATAACAATATGCCGCCCTCCACGGGCCGATAGCGCCAGTTGTGAGCCTGTCCACCACTGCATTTCCCTCACTGCAAGGAGAGAACATGAGTCGCTCACCCATCCCTCGCCACCGAGCGTTGCTGGCCGGTTTCTGCCTGGCTGGCGCGCTGTCCGCCCAGGCGGCCACCCAGGAAGAAATCCTCGATGCGGCACTGGTCAGCGGGAATTCCTCGCAACTGACCGACAGCCACCTGGTCGCCCTGCGCCTGCAGCAGCAGGTCGAGCGCATCCGCCAGACCCGCACCCAGTTGCTCGACGGTCTCTACCAGAACCTCAGCCAAGCCTATGATCCTGGCGCCGCCAGCATGTGGGTCCTGCCGGCAAACCCGGACAATACCCTGCCCTTCCTCATTGGCGACAAGGGGCGCGTGCTCGCCAGCCTGAGCCTGGAGGCCGGCGGCCGCGGGCTGGCCTATGGCACCAACGTGCTCACCCAACTGAGCGGGGCCAATGCCGCCCACGCACCGCTGCTGAAGCGGGCGGTGCAGTGGCTGGTGAACGGCGACCCGGGCGCGGCTACTGCGAAGGACTTCAAGGTCAGCGTGGTCGGGGTGGACAAGACCGCCACTCTCAACGGCCTGAAGAGCGCCGGCCTGCAACCGGCGGACGCCGCCTGCAACGCGCTGACCGACGCCAGTTGCGCCAGCACCAGCAAATTGCTGGTACTGGGCAACGGCGCCAGCGCCGCTAGCCTGAGCGCCACGGTGCGCGCACGGCTACAGGCCGGGCTGCCGATCCTCTTCGTGCACACCAATGGCTGGAACCAGAGCAGCACCGGCCAGCAGATCCTCGCCGGCCTGGGCCTGCAGGAAGGCCCCTACGGCGGCAACTACTGGGACAAGGACAGGGTGCCATCCAGCCGCACCCGGACGCGTTCGGTCGAGCTGGGCGGCGCCTATGGCCAGGACCCGGCGCTGGTGCAGCAGATCGTCGACGGTAGCTGGCGCACGGACTACGACTGGTCGAAATGCACCTCCTACGTCGGTCGCACCACCTGCGACGACGTGCCGGGACTGAGCGACTTCAGCAAGCGCGTCGATGTATTGAAAGGCGCCCTCGACGCCTACAACCAGAAGGCGCAGAACCTCTTCGCCCTGCCCGGCACCACCTCGCTGCGGCTCTGGCTGCTGTGGGCCGACGCGGTGCGGCAGAACATCCGCTACCCGATGGACAAGGCCGCCGACACGGCGCGCTTCCAGGAAACCTTCGTCGCCGACGCCATCGTCGGCTACGTGCGCGAGGCCGGCGCGGCGCAGAAGGAACTGGGCAGCTACGCCGGCCAGCGCCAACAGTCGATGCCGGTATCGGGCTCGGAGGAAACCCTGACCCTCACCTTGCCGTCGGCCCAGGGCTTCACCGCCATCGGCCGCATGGCGGCGCCGGGCAAGCGCCTGAGCATTCGCATCGAAGACGCTGGCCAGGCCAGCCTGGCGGTCGGCCTGAACACCCAGCGCATCGGCTCGACGCGGCTGTGGAATACCCGCCAGTATGACCGCCCGCGCTTCCTCAAGAGCCCGGACATCAAGCTCCAGGCAAACCAGTCGGTGGCGCTGGTATCGCCCTACGGCGGCCTGTTGCAACTGGTCTACAGCGGCGCCACGCCGGGTCAGACGGTAACCGTCAAGGTAACCGGCGCGGCCAGCCAGCCGTTCCTCGACATCCAGCCGGGCGAGGACAGCAGCCAGGCGATTGCCGACTTCATCCAGGCGCTGGACGCCGACAAGGCCGACTGGCTGGAGATCCGCAGCGGCTCGGTGGAGGTCCACGCCAAGGTGGAGAAGGTCCGTGGCTCGATCGACAAGGACTATGGCGGCGACGTCCAGCGCTTCATCCGTGAGTTGAACGAGGTGTTCATCGACGACGCCTACACCCTGGCCGGCTTCGCCATTCCCAACCAGGCGAAGACTCCGGCAATCCAGCAGGAATGCGCGGCGCGCGGCTGGGACTGCGACAGCGAGACCCTACACAAGCTGCCCGGCACCCAGCACATCAACGTCGACCAGTACGCCCAGTGCGGCGGCGGTTGCAGCGGCAACCCCTACGACCAGACCTGGGGCCTGAACCCGCGTGGCTGGGGCGAAAGCCATGAGCTGGGCCACAACCTGCAAGTGAATCGACTGAAGGTCTACGGCGGGCGCTCGGGCGAAATCTCCAACCAGATATTCCCGTTGCACAAGGACTGGCGCGTGCTCCGCGAGTTCGGGCAGAACCTCGACGATACGCGGGTCAACTACCGCAACGCCTACAACCTGATCGTCGCCGGACGCGCCGAGGCCGATCCGCTGGCAGGCGTATACAAGCGCCTGTGGGAAGACCCGGGCACCTACGCGCTGAACGGCGAGCGGATGGCCTTCTATACCCAGTGGGTGCACTACTGGGCCGACCTGAAGAACGATCCGCTGCAGGGTTGGGACATCTGGACCCTGCTCTACCTGCACCAGCGCCAGGTGGACAAGTCCGACTGGGACGCCAACAAGGCCGCTCTCGGCTACGGCACCTACGCCCAGCGCCCGGGAAACAGCGGCGATGCCAGCAGCACGGACGGCAACGACAACCTGTTGCTCGGCCTGTCCTGGCTGACCCAGCGCGACCAGCGGCCAACCTTCGCGCTATGGGGCATCCGTACCTCGGCAGCGGCCCAGGCGCAGGTGGCGGCCTACGGTTTCGCCGAGCAGCCGGCGTTCTTCTATGCCAACAACCGGACCAACGAATACAGCACGGTGAAGCTTCTGGACATGAGCCAGGGGTCGCCGGCGTGGCCGTTTCCGTGAGTCGTAGCTGAGGGGGCTGGCGCGGGGTGATGCTTCTCGCTCCGCGCCGGTCCTCATGCCCCTCTCCCCGAAGGGAGAGAGGGTCGGTCATGCCAGCGGGCAATGCCGTGCCAGGCTGGCAAGCCAAACTGTCGTTCAAGCTGAACGATCCTGCGCAATAATGAGCCCCTTCCACCAGCAAGGACCGCTCATGACCGACCGCCTTCCCTGCCGCGCCTGCGGCCATCTCATTCTCCCGACCACGGCGGCGAGAAACGACGGACTGTGCATGCCCTGCAAGGGCGGCTACCGGCAGAACATCGAGGATGGCAAGCACTTCCACGCGGAGCGACGGCGCTACCTGGCGAGTCCGCAGGCGCTGTACTGGAGCGCGCTGGTGAATCGCGTCTACGATGGCCGCGAGGGATTCGCCGGGCTGTCGCCGGCCGAACGGAGCTACTACGCAGTGAGCGTGCTCAGCGGCGAAGTGCACAACGGCGGCTTCGACCAGTACTTCGGCAACTCCTCCGGCGACCAGTACCAGGCGGCGCGCGCGGGTCTTCGCGAATTGGAGGCGGAGGACGCCCTGGCCCTGCTGGAGCGAGCCGCCGCCCTGCTGTTCGGCGACGGTCCGGTGCCAGTCTCCCAGGCCGAACGCCAATTGCGCATGCCGACCTGGGCCGATGAACCCGACCGCGACTGCGAAGCGGCCCTGGATGCGCTGGACACGCGCTTCTACGCCCTGGCCGACGCGCTGGGCGAACGCCTGCTGGCCCATGCCCGCCACCATGCATTGTTCGCCCTGGACGAGCCCGATGAAGCCTGAATTGGATGCCCTAGAGGCCTGGCTCGGACGACCGCTGCCGGCTGCCTTCGTCGCCGCTCTGGAGCAGCACGGCGGCCGCCTCGTCGAGCCGGGCCTGCTGCTCTACGCCGCCGACGAGTTGCTGGAACGCAACCGGGCCTTCGAAACCTCTCTCTACTGCCCCGGCTACCTGGCCATAGGCGACGACAGCGGCGGCCGCGCCGTGGTGATGGCCCTGGACGATCACCGGCAGGCGCTGTTCCTGGTCGACCATGGCGCGATGACGCCGGACTGCTTCGAACCCCTGGCACCCAGCCTGGAGGCCTGGCTGGAAGCCGGGCCCTGCCTGCCCGAATGACGGAGAAACGCCCATGATTCCTTTCGGCCTCAGCCCCGAACAATTCCGCGAGCGCTACCGCCGCGACCTGCAACGCGCCGCGCCGGGCGTGATCCAGCGCCTGCGCGAGCTGCTCCGGCAACCCCTGGAGGAAGGACTGCGCGACGGCGAGATCCAACTGTTCCTCGGCGAGGACGGACGCGACGCAGCGGAAGCGTGGTTGTACCTGAATGGCGCCAGCAACCGGGTGGACGCCAGCGACCCGCGCCTGTTTCCCGGCAAGGCGCTGGACCTGGCGCTCGGCCTGGGACATGCCCCGGATTTCGACGAAGCCTATTTCGCCGACGGCTTCGGCGGCGTCGATCTGCTCGCCGATACGCTGCAAGCCTGGTTCGCCGAGTGCTGGTGGAAGGCCGGCGGCTGGGCCTGGCCGATCCCGCTGTGGCTGCACGTACACGATGGCTTCGGCGACGGCCGTGGCATCGCCCTCACCGAACGCTGCTGAACAGGGAGACCACGCATGGAACTGATCCGCAACCTGGACGATGCGAACATGGGCGAAGTGTATTGGCGCCTGTACCGGCGCTACATCAGCCTGTTCATCGAGAACGAGGCCGACGACGCCTACGCCTGGCGCTGCGCCCGAGCCCTCGACGAACTGGATGACGCCGTGGTCGAGCGGCTTTGTGCCGCCAGCCTGCGCTACCGCGCCGCGCGCCTGGAGCGGCTGGGCGAGTCTGCGGAGGAAGTCGCGCCGGCGCGCGGGGTGCTGGAACGGATCGAGCCGGGCGAGCTGATCGTGCCCGACCCGGAACAGGGCGACGAAGCGGTGATCCACCTGTCGCTGAACTGCGAATGGGACCGCGAACACGGTATGGAATGGATCGTCCGGGGCGGCGAGGTGCTCTATGTCGGCCCCTTCCACGGCGAAGACCCGTGGCGGGACTTCACCGTGAAGGAACCATGGAACTACGCCTGAGCAGGGGCCTCAACGCTTGGCGATGATGTACACCGCGTGGACGATGCCCGGGATGTAGCCGAGCAGGGTGAGCAGGATGTTCAGCCAGAAGGCGCCGCCGAAGCCGACTTGCAGGAACACGCCCAGCGGCGGCAGGAGGATGGCGATGAGGATGCGGATCAGGTCCATGAACGGAACTCCTTGGTCCAGGGTCGATACGGTGTCCGGCGCGTGAGCCGGCGTTTTTTCGCGTCACCCTATGACTGACTCCCGCCATTCGCGGAGGGTTCAACCGCAACGGTACTCGCCGCCTGTCACGCGCAGCGGTACGCTTGAGCCTACGCTCATGCGAGCGGACAACCCGCAAGGAACATCCATGTCCGACCTGCCCCCGCGTCCCGCCTTCTGGCCGTACCTGCCGGGCTACGCCCTGTTGCTGCTTTCGGTGCTGCTCTGCGCCAGCGGCAGCTACCGTTTCGTCACCCCGATGGCGCTCGCCGACGGCGTCGACCTGGTCTACCTCAGCCAGGGCCTGGCGCTGCTACCGCTGGGTACCGGGCTGGTCGGCCTGCTCGCGGGCTTCCTCCTGCATGTCCGCGGGCGCTGGCTCGGCGCGCTGCTGGCGCTGCTGCCGGCGACGCTGATCTGCGCCTGGAACCTGTACAACTATGCCGCCCACGGCGACGAGGCGTTGTCGCCGAGTTTCGCCCAGTACACCCAGGCGCTGCTCGGCCTGCTGTTGCTCGGTGGCATGCTGAGCCTGGTCGACCTGCTCCATGGCAGGCCCTCGACGCTGCTACGCAAGGGCCTGCTGGGGCTGGGCTGGCTGGCCCTGGTGGCCTGGCTGGGGTTGCTGTTCTACCTGCAGCGCCTGTACGGCCTCACTTTTTGAACTGGTCGTAGGCTTCCAGCGCGCGCAGCGAATAGACATAGGCGGCGCCGGCATTCAGGGAGATGGCGGTAGCCAGGGTCTGGGCGATTTCCGCCTCGCTGGCGCCGGCCTTCAGCGCGGCCTCGGTGTGCACGCCGATGCAACCGTCGCAACGGGTGGTAATGGCCACGGCGATGGAGATCAGTTCGCGGGTCTTGGCATCCAGGGCGCCCTCGGCGCTGGCTTCCTCCAGCGCGCCATAGGCGGCGAGCATCTTCGGGTGTTGCTTGCCCAGGGCACCGAAGGCTTTTTTCACGGCGGGGACGAACTCGGTCCAGTTGTTCAGCATGGTGATATTCTCCGTTGCTTTCGCGCCGGGAGTGGCGCGTCGGGTTACCAGTCTCGACCAGTCTGGACCGCGCCGCCTGCCCATGCGTCTCTACTTTCGACCTGATCGGCTCATCCCATGGACCCACTCGACCGGCTCATCCAGCTCGCCAACCTGCAGGGCCGCCTCGACCAGCGCTGCCAGCTACAGGGCAGCTGGGCGCTGGAGCACCCGCAAGCGGTGCCCGGCGAGGCGACCTTCCATATCGTCATGGCCGGCACCTGCTATTGCGAATTCCTCGATGGCGGTCGCCTCGACCTGCATCCCGGCGACCTGATTCTGTTGCCACGCGGCACCCCGCACCTCCTGCGCAGCGACAGCCCGGCGCAACCCTGCGAACCCACCGTAGAGCACCGCGGCAGCATCCCGCTGTACCAGTTGAACGGCCCCGGCGAGGCCCTCGACATGCTTTGCGGCAGCTACCGCTATCACGCCGGTGCCAGCCTGTTCGGCGCGCTACCCGAGCGCCTGCTGGTGCATATGGACGAGTCGACCCAGCAGCCCCTGCGCGCGCTGATCGGGTTGATGCGCGAGGAAGCCGAGAGCACCCGCAGCGGCGCCCGCTCGATCATCGACGCGCTGGCCACCGCGCTGTTCGCCCTGGCCCTGCGCGCCTACCTGGACCGCCAACCGCTGGGCGACGGCCTGTTCGGCCTGCTGGGCGACGCCCGCCTGGGACGAGCCCTGCGGGCCATGCTGGAACGCCCGGAGCATGCCTGGACCCTGGAACAGCTTGCCCAGCAGGCGGCGATGTCGCGGGCCAGTTTCGTCCGCGCCTTCTCCGCCCTCGGCGGAACCTCGCCGTGGAACCTGCTGACCCGCATCCGCATGGAGAAGGCTCGCGGCCTGCTGCGACAAACGCAGAAGAGCCTGCTGGATATCGCCGCCGAGACCGGCTACCAGTCGGAGGCGGCGTTTTCCCGCAATTTCCGCCAGGCCTTCGGCGAATCGCCGGGCCGTTTCCGCCGCCAGGCCGACTCCGCTCGCTGAAAGCGCTACCGGCGCACATTTCGGCGATCCGCTGCTATGCAATGTGAATGATTTTCGCAACATCCTGTACGAATTCACTGACAGTACGGCTACACTGTGCTTTCCCGGCAAGGAGGCGCGGGGGTACTTGTCGCGGCACCCACTCTCCCGCTTTACCAGTACGCCCAGGAGGCAAACATGGAATGGTTTCTGAAATGCGTGAAGGAACACTACTTCGACTTCAACGGGCGTGCCCGTCGCAAGGAATACTGGATGTTCACCCTGGTGAACATCATCATCTCCGTCGCGCTGAGCGTCGTGCTCGGCCTGATCAGTGAAAAGCTCCTGCCGATCGCCAATCTCTACTCGCTCGCCGTGCTGCTGCCGGCCCTGGGCGTCACCGCCCGGCGTCTGCACGACATCAACAAGAGCGGCTGGTGGATGCTGATCGCGCTGATCCCGATCGTCGGCCTGTACCTGATCTACCTGCTGGCCAAGGACAGCGACGCCGGCCAGAACCAGTACGGCCAGAACCCGAAGGGCATCGCCTGATTCCTTCCCGCCGGGCCGCACGGCCCGGCGTTCTCCCTCTCCCTGTTTCCCTTCCCGCCCCTGACCGGGGTTAGAATGCCTCGCTCCCACTCCGGCGCCCTGCGCCAACGCCCGCAGCGAGGTAGCCCATGCCCCACCCCATCGACGCACTGATTTCCGACTGCGACGGCGTCCTGGTCGACAGCGAGGTCATCGCCGAGCGCGTGATGTACGAGGCGCTCAGCGCCTACGCGCCGCTGGAGGAGCTGCAGCGCCTGCTGGAAGGCACCTTCGGCCTGACCAGCCGCGACATCCTCGATCGCGTCGAGAAGCACTTCGGCCTGCGCATCCCCGACAGCTTCAACCGCGAGGTGCGCCAGCGCAGCGAGGAGATGGTCGCCCAGGTCCAACCCATTCCCGGCGCACGCGAGGCGCTGCTGGCCCTGGACCTGCCCGTCGCGGTGGCCTCCAACAGCCGCCGCCACAGCCTGGAGCGCTCGCTGGCGCGCGCCGGGCTCAGCGAACTGATCGGCGAACGCCTGGCCAGCGCCGATATGGTCGCCCTGCCCAAGCCCGCACCCGACGTCTACCTGCACGCCGCCAGCCTGCTCGGCGTCGCCCCCGAGCGTTGCCTGGTGGTGGAAGACAGCAGCACCGGCACCCGCGCCGCCCTCGCCGCGGGGATGCGGGTGATCGGCTTCGTCGGCGCCGGGCACATTCCCGCCGGGCACGCCGAGGTACTGCGCGAGCTGGGCGCCATCGCCATCGTCGAGCACATGCGCGAACTGCCGGAGACGGTGGCGCGCTTGCGCCGGACAGTCTGAGTCAGGGCTGCCCGCAGAGGGTTGCGAACAAGGCTCCCGTTCCCGTCAGCACGAAGAAGGTCCAGTGGAAGGGCACGGCAAGATTCAAGCGCTGGATCGCCGCGACTATCCGGCAAACGCTCCCCAGAACAGCCAAGAGAATCCGCATCAGCGCCTCTCCCAACGTTCTCGCCGAGCAAAAGACTCGGAGCAGGCAATGCAAAAGCGTGCAAAGAAGCAGCGCAAGCAGGGCAACGAGCCACAGCACAAGCTTGCCGATGGCGCTTCTCCACTCCTCGTAGAAGAAATCGACCATGGAGTCGACCGCCCGTAGCACCCTGCTGTTGGCACTGGGATTCGCCGGTTTCACTCCGTCCGCCCAGATGAGCCGCTGGATGAATTGATAGAACAGCTTGTCGCTTGGTTGGGAAATGGACAATGCGTCGATCATTGCGCGCAGTACCAGGCGCGCCTGCATCCCCAGGAAGATCATGTATGGACCGCTGAAGGCAACGATGAAAACGACGCCCCAATACAGTTTCAGATAGGCGGGCAGGTTGTCGACAAACTCGAAATAGCCCTGCCTGTCAGCCCCCAGGGTAATGATGAGCGTGGCGATGACCGCAATGAGCGCAGCCAACAGCGTGACCAGACGAGCAAGATCCCGGGGAGGCAGAAAGAATCGCAGCATCACTGCGCCGTCGATATCCTTCGCGGCCTTCGAATTCACCTCCTTCCAGAGGCGCCAGTTCTCCACCAGATCGCCCGCCAGGCAGCGGAGGTTACTGCCATAGGCCTGGTACCGCAGCCGGAACCATTGCCGTTCGTAGAGGGAAAGCTGGACGTAGCGACTGCTCTCGGCGGAGCGCTCGAAGCCTCCCAGGCTCTCCACATTGCGACAGCGCGTATCGACGACGATATCGCCTATCCGTAGCGCAGCGATCAGAAAGGGGAACAGATAGAAAGGCAGCAGACTCCTGACTTCGTAGAGGTACTGTCCGGAGTGGCAATACAAGTCCCAGAACATCGTGATCAACACGAAGAAGAAATACAGCAGGGGAACCCAGTAGTCCCTGTGTTTCAGCAATTGAAAGAATGGCGCCCGGATAAAGATCCGGTAGTGATCTCCCACGTCCTCATAAAGATCCTGCACCGAACGTTGCGAAGCGCTTCCCATCGAGAATTCATCCTTGTAACAGCCGCTAGAGACTCTTCCAGGTCAGGTACACCCGCAGGTCGAACTCCAGTTGGTGATAGTCCGGCAGCATGTACTGGCAGAGCTGGTAGAACGCCTTGTTGTGCTCGCTTTCCTTCAGGTGGGCGAGTTCGTGGACGACGATCATCCGCAGGAACTCCGGGGCGGCGTCCTTGAACAGGGAAGCCACGCGGATTTCCTTCTTCGCCTTGAGCTTGCCGCCCTGCACCCGCGAGATCGCGGTGTGCAGGCCGAGGGCACGCTGGACCACGTCGAGCTTGTTGTCGTAGAGCACCTTGTCCAGGCCCGGCGCGTTGCGCAGGTGTTCCTGCTTGAGGTTCATGGTGTAGGCGTACAGCGCCTTGTCGCTCTGCACATCGTGACGCCCCGGGTAGCGGCGCTCGAGGTACTCGCCCAGGCGGTTCTCGGCGATCAGCTGGCGGACCTGGTCCTGCAGCGATGCGGGATAGGCCTGGAGGTACTTGAGGGGGATCATGCACGGGTCCGGCGGTTCGCGGAAAACGCCCAGTGTACCGCGTCGGGAGCTCCGGCGGCCGACCGCCGCTTCGGGTAAGATGCGCGCCGTTTCCGATGAGCGGAGTGGGACAGTGGCAAGTACAGATGTGCTGATCGTTGGCGCCGGGGCGGCCGGGCTGATGTGTGCGATGACGGCGGCCGGACGCGGGCGCCGCGTGCGGGTACTCGACCACGCCAACAAGGCCGGCAAGAAGATCCTCATGTCCGGCGGCGGGCGCTGCAATTTCACCAACCTGTACACCGAGCCGGCCAACTTCCTTTCGCGCAATCCGCACTTCTGCAAGTCGGCGCTGGCCCGCTACACCCAGTGGGACTTCATCGGCCTGGTGGCCAAGCACCAGGTGCCGTACCACGAGAAGAAACTCGGCCAGCTGTTCTGCGACAACAAGTCCAGCGACATCCTCGAGATGCTGCTGCGCGAATGCGCCGAGGCCGGAGCGGAAATCCTGCTGGACACCTCGATCGAAGAGATCGCCCGCGACGACGCCGGCTACCACCTGCGTACCAGCGCCGGCGAGATGCGCTGCGAGTCGCTGGTGATCGCCAGCGGCGGCCTGTCGATCCCGACCCTCGGCGCTAGCGGTTTCGGCTACCAGGTGGCGCGCCAGTTCGGCCACGAGGTGCTGCCGACCCGCGCCGGCCTGGTGCCGTTCACCATCACCGACCAGCTGAAGGAGCTGTGCGCCGAGCTTTCCGGCACCTCCGTGGATTGCCGGGTGAGCTGCAACGGCCAAGCGTTCCGCGAGAACCTGCTGTTCACCCATCGCGGCCTCAGCGGCCCGGCGATGTTGCAGATTTCCTCCTACTGGCAACCGGGCGATACCCTGGAAATCGACCTGCTGCCGGACCACGACGCCAGCGAATGGCTGGCGCAGCAACAGCGCGAGCGTCCCAACAGCGAGCTGAAGACCCTGCTCGCCGAGTTGTTCACCAAGAAGCTCGCCGGACTGCTGGCCGACCGCTGGTTCGTCTCCAAGCCGATGAAACAGTACACCCCGACCGAACTGGCGGGTATCGCCGGGCAGCTTTCGGCCTGGCGGGTCACGCCCTCGGGCACCGAGGGCTACCGCACCGCGGAAGTGACCCTGGGCGGGGTGAGCACCGACGAAGTGTCGTCGAAGACCATGGAGTCGCAGCGCTCGCCGGGGCTGTATTTCGTCGGCGAAGTACTGGACGTCAGCGGCCACCTCGGCGGCTTCAACTTCCAGTGGGCCTGGGCCTCGGGTTATGCGGCGGGGCAGTACGCCTAGCGCGCCTCGGCCAGATAGGCCTCGGTGCGATAGGGCAGCGCTACCTGCTCCCTCCCCTTGAGCGCCGGATGGCTGGCGACCAGCTCGCGCAATTGCGCCGCCACGGCGTTCTTTTCCGTCTCCGGCAAGGCGGCGATGAAGCTCACCGAAAGGAAGCGCGAGACGATCACCTGCTCCGGCGGGCCGACATGCTCGTAGGCGAAGGTGGACAAGCGCAGCGGTCCGAAGGGCGCGCGCTCGAACGGCCGACGCCAGTCGCCCTTGTAGAAGCGCGGCGCGTCGCCTTCGTAGGGGGTGATGATGCGAGTGATCTCGGCGACCCAATCCAGCGACTCGTCACGCACGTTCCACACCAGCCCCAGCCTGCCTTCCGCCGTCAGCACGCGGCGCATTTCCTCCAGCGCCTCCACGGTGGCGAACCAATGGAAGGCCTGTGCGCACACCAGGGCGTCGGCGAAGCCGTTGGCCAGCGGAATCGACTGGGCGCTACCGGCCAGCGCCTGGACCTGCGGCAAGGCTTCGGCAAGCTGGGCGCGCATCGCATCCACCGGTTCCACCGCGACCACTCGCGCGCCGGTACGGGCCAGCAGGCGGGTGAACTTGCCGGTGCCGGCGCCGAGGTCCACCGCGACGGTCTGCGGACGCAGGCCAAGGGCATCGCGCAACCAGTCGGAGAGCGCTTCCGGATACTCGGGCCGGCCCTGGGCGTAACGCTGGGCCTCGGCGCTGAAACCTTGCTGGGCGGCGCTGTGTACGGACGACATGAGGGACCTCCTGGGCGGCAGGGAAAGCCCGAGGTATAGCACAGCGGTTTTCCCACGAATTCCAGACGAACGGTTCAAAGCCTTGCGCGGCGTGGCTCGCAGCCATTGGTCAGGGGCTTCGTGGACCTCTCGGGGAAGAGGCTATTGTCGATCCGAAGGCCCACCCGACGACCAGGGTAAAAGCATCCCGGCACACGCCGGCGTCCCCCGCCACAACCAGGAGTCAGCCATGAGCAGCGAAGTCAGCGCCATCCGCCAATTGATCGAAGACTGGCGAGCCGCCGTCCGCGCCAGCGACGTTCCGCGCATCGTCTCGTACTACGCGGAGGACATCGTCGCCTTCGACGCCATCCTGCAATTGCAATTCAAGGGGCGCGACGCCTACCAGAAGCACTGGCAGGCCTGCACCGAGATGTGCAAAGGACCGATGACCTTCGATATCGCCGAACTGCAGATCCATGCCGACCCGCAGGTCGCCTTCGCCCACTACCTCTGCCACTGCGGCGGCACCGGCCCGGACGGCCAGCCGCACTCCTCGTGGATGCGGGTCAGCGCCGGCTACCGCAAGCACGGCGACGGCTGGAAGGTGATCCACGAGCATTTCTCGGCGCCGTTCGACATGGACGGCAAGGCGCTGTTCGACCTGCAGCCCTGACTCAGCGCCGCGCGGCGGTCGCCGCCGGGTCGACGCAGCGTTTCACTGCGCGAGGGCTGAGCAGCGAGCAAGGCTTGCCGACCAGGTAGCTGCGGTAGACCTTCAGCAGCATAGCCTGGCTGTAGCGGCAACCCTTGCCGCTCTTGCGCAGGCAGGGGCTCTCGAACTCGAAGCGACCGTTGACCGGCTCGGCCAGTTGGATGCGCAACGCCGGCCAGGTGGAGCGTTGCGGCGCCGGCGGGGTTTCCAGTTGGCGGCCGTCGCGCACCACCAGTTCGCCGCCGGCCTCTGCATAGTCGAAGACGAACAGCAGGGTGCGCGAAGTCTTGGTCGTGCAGTCGCTGCGCGCCAGGCAATCCTGCGGGTCGGCGGGATCGCGCGCTACGCTCGGCGACGCGGCCTCCTCGACGTCGCGGGACGGCGCGTGCAGGCCAGCGCAACCGGCCAGCAGCAGGAACGGCAGGGTCAGGAGCCAGCGGCGCATCGGATTTCCCCGGGGCGGATGTGCAAGAGCCCCGACCAGCGGGGCTCCCGTTCGAACGAAGGCGCTTAGTTGACCTTCGGATCCAGCTCGCCGCGAGCGTAGCGCTGGAACATGCCTTCCAGGGAGATCGGCTTGATCTTGGAAGCGTTGCCGGCGGTGCCGAAGGCTTCGTAGCGAGCGATGCAGATGTCGCGCATGGCCTCGACGGTCTTGGAGAAGTATTTGCGCGGGTCGAACTCGCTCGGGTTCTGCGCCAGGAAGCGGCGGATGGCACCGGTGGAAGCCAGGCGCAGGTCGGTGTCGATGTTCACCTTGCGCACGCCGTACTTGATGCCCTCGACGATTTCCTCGACCGGCACGCCGTAGGTCTCTTTGATCTCGCCGCCGTACTCGTTGATGATCGCCAGCCAGTCCTGCGGTACCGAGGAAGAGCCGTGCATCACCAGGTGGGTGTCCGGGATGCGCGCGTGGATTTCCTTGATGCGCTGGATCGACAGGGTGTCCCCGGTCGGCGGCTTGGTGAACTTGTAGGCGCCGTGGCTGGTGCCGATGGCGATGGCCAGGGCGTCGACCTTGGTCTTCTTCACGAAGTCGGCGGCTTCTTCCGGATCGGTCAGCAACTGGCTGTGGTCCAGCACGCCTTCCGCGCCGACGCCGTCTTCCTCGCCGGCCATGCCGGTTTCCAGGGAACCCAGGCAGCCCAGCTCGCCTTCCACGGACACGCCGCAGGCATGGGCGAACGCCACGGTCTGCTGGGTCACGCGGACGTTGTAGTCGTAGTCGGCAGGGGTCTTGCCGTCTTCACGCAGGGAGCCGTCCATCATCACCGAGCTGAAGCCCAGCTGGATGGAACGCTGGCAGACGTCGGGACTGGTGCCGTGATCCTGGTGCATGACCACCGGGATGTGCGGGAATTCTTCGATCGCGGCGAGGATCAGGTGGCGCAGGAAGGGCGCGCCGGCGTATTTGCGAGCACCGGCGGAAGCCTGGACGATCACGGGCGAATCGGTCTTGTCGGCCGCTTCCATGATGGCGCGCATCTGCTCGAGGTTGTTGACGTTGAAGGCCGGCACGCCGTAGCCGAATTCGGCGGCGTGATCCAGCATCTGGCGCATGCTGATGAGTGCCATGGTTCTCGTATCTCCCAATCGCGGGGTCGTTCAGTGATTCAGAAGCCTGCCGCAGGGGCAGGCCCGGTTCAAGTTCCTTGCGAGGAGCGGTCGCGGCGCCGCGCCCCTGCCGGCGCGACTCAGCGCGCCTTGCAACCGCGACCGATGAGGTCGTCGGTTTCGACCCAGTACACCAGGCCTTCGTCGTTCTCCAGGTGGAAGCCCAGGCGTCCGTCGCTATAGAAAGCGCCGACGGCCGCAGGTTCCTGCTCCAAGTGGTGGACCACGTCGTCCTCGTCCTTCAGGCGCAGGTCGACGATGTTCTTGCTGCCGTCGATATAGCGCCATTCGATCACCGCCTTGCTGTCGCAGGTCCAGCGGGTCCAGTCCTTGCCGCCCGGCTTGCCGGAGGAAGCGGAGCAGCCGGCCAGCAGCGCCGCGGCGGCGAAGCCGCCGAACAGGGCGATACGCGAGTAGTTCATGTCCATCCTCCATCCGTGCGGAACGCTCCACCGCACCTCGCCGGGCCGCAAGCGGCCCGCGCGGCGGCCGGCTGGCCTTGCCTGTCACAGGAAAGGCGCAATGCTACTGCGTACGCTGGCGAATCCCCAGCCCTTTCCGTAGAAACTGGCAGAAAAGCACTACGGGCATTCCACCGGCTTTTGTCCGGCGGTCGGATCGCCGCTGCTCTGCTGCTCGACCCGCTGGCGGTTCTGCTCGGTCGGCACCATCACGTCCGGCGGACTGATCACCTCGCAGGTGCTCGGGCGTCGACCGCCATCGCCGCTACAGGCGGCCAGGCCCAGGCAGAACATCAGGAGTGGCAAGGTTACGGAACGCATGGGGCACCTCCTTTTTTCGTCGTCCTCAAAGGTGTGACCCCCGAGGACGGCGAATGGTTTGCCCCGTCTGCGTCAGCCCTTGGCGCGCTGCTCCAGGATTTCCACGGCCGGCAGGACCTTGCCCTCGACGAACTCGAGGAACGCGCCGCCACCGGTGGAAATATAGGAGATCCGCTCGGCGATGCCGTACTTGTCGATCGCCGCCAGGGTATCGCCGCCGCCGGCGATGGAGAACGCCGCGCTATCGGCGATGGCATTGGCCAGGGTACGGGTGCCCTCGCCGAACTGGTCGAACTCGAACACCCCGACCGGACCGTTCCACAGGATGGTCTTCGAGGTCTTCAGCAGCTCGGCGAACTGCGCGGCGGTCTGCGGGCCGATGTCGAGGATCATGTCGTCGTCGGCGACCTCGGCGATGGCCTTGACGGTCGCCACGGCGCTCTCGGCGAATTCCTTGGCCACCACCACGTCCACCGGCAGCGGCACCTTGACCTTGGCGGCGATGGCCTTGGCGGTCTCGACCAGGTCGGCCTCGTACAGCGACTTGCCGACCTTGTGTCCGGCCGCGGCGAGGAAGGTGTTGGCGATGCCGCCGCCGACGATCAGCTGGTCGCAGATGCCGGCCAGGCTGTTCAGCACGTCGAGCTTGGTGGAAACCTTGGAGCCGGCGACGATCGCCGCCATCGGCCGCGCCGGGTTGTCCAGCGCCTTGCCCAGCGCGTCCAGTTCGGCGGCCAGCAGCGGGCCGGCGGCGGCGACCTTGGCGAACCTGGCCACGCCGTGGGTCGACCCCTCGGCGCGGTGGGCGGTACCGAAGGCATCCATCACGAACACGTCGCACAGCGCGGCGTACTTCTGCGCCAGCTCGTCAGCGTTCTTCTTCTCGCCCTTGTTGAAGCGCACGTTCTCGAACAGCACCAGGTCGCCCGCCTTGACCTCGACGCCGTCGAGGTAGTCGGCCAGCAGCGGCACTTCGCGGCCCAGGGCCTTGGACAGGTACTCGGCCACCGGCTTCAGGCTGTTCTCGGCGGAGAACTCGCCCTCGGTCGGACGGCCCAGGTGCGAGCAGACCATCACCGCCGCGCCCTTCTCCAGGGCCAGCTTGAGGGTCGGCAGGGCGGCCTTGATCCGTGCATCGCTCTGCACCTGGCCGTCCTTCACGGGCACGTTGAGGTCCTCGCGGATCAGCACGCGCTTACCTTTGAGGTCGAGGTCAGTCATCTTCAACACGGTCATGACAATCAGTCCTTGGGTACTTGTTGATCAGGCACGGCGGCGCGCAGGTAGTGTCCGGCGACGTCGAGCATACGGTTGGCGAATCCCCATTCGTTGTCGAACCAGGCCAGCAAGTTGACCAGGCGAGGCCCGGAAACGCGGGTCTGGCTGCCATCGACGATGGCCGAATGGGGGTCGTGGTTGAAATCGCAACTGGCGTGCGGCAGCTCGGTATAAGCCAGCAGTCCGCGCAGCGGGCCGCTTTCGGCAGCCTCGCGAAGCACCCGGTTGATCTCGGCGGCGGAGGTGTCGCGGGAAGTCTGCAGGGTGATGTCCAGCGCCGAGACGTTCACCGTGGGCACGCGTATGGCTTTGGCCTGGATGCGCCCGGCAAGTTCCGGCAACAGGCGTTCGATGCCGCGCGCCAGACCGGTGGACACCGGGATCACCGACTGGAACGCCGAACGGGTACGGCGCAGGTCCTCATGGTGGTAGGCGTCGATCACCGGCTGGTCGTTCATCGCCGAGTGGATGGTGGTGATCGACACGTATTCCAGGCCGATCGCCTCGTTCAGCAGCTTGAGCAGCGGCACCCCGCAATTGGTCGTGCAGGAGGCGTTGGAGACCAGCGTTTCGCGGCCGCTGAGGTCCTGCTGGTTGACCCCATAGACGATGGTGGCGTCGATGTCCGCCTCGCTCGCCATCGGCTGCGAGAACAGCACCCGCGGCGCGCCGGCGCGGAGGAAACGCTCGGCCTGGGCGCGGTTGGTGTACTGGCCGGAGCACTCCAGCACCAGGTCGACCCGCAGCGCCTGCCAGTCGATGGCCTCCGGAGTCGGGCTGCGCAGCACCTTCACGCAATCGCCGTTGATGTGCAGGCAGTCGCCGTCGACCTTCACTTCGCCGGGAAAGCGGCCATGGGTGGAGTCGAAGCGGGTCAGGTACTCGACGCTGGCCTGGTCGGCCAGGTCGTTCAGCGCGACGATCTCGAAGCCCAGTTGCTCCGGGCGCTCGTGCAGCGCGCGCAGGACGCAGCGGCCGATACGGCCATAGCCATTGAGCGCGACGCGAAAAGGCGGGGTGGACATCGGCAGGGATAGCTCCGGCAAGGGGCCAGTGAAAGGCGCCAATTATGCGGGGGATGGGCCCGCCTGGGAACCGTCCGCGACCCGCGCGGCGCGGCGTGCGCCGCGGCGACGGCTCGCGTGCAGGCGCTGAAACGATTCATGCGACACCTGGCTGGCGCGACCGCGTTCCGTTGTGCAAGGCTCGCCCGCATCCACCGACCGCCAGGAGCGCCAGATGCCCCGCTTCGCCGCCAACCTCAGCATGCTCTACCCCCGCCACGACTTCCTCGAACGCTTCGCCGCCGCCGCCGCGGACGGCTTCGAGGGCGTGGAGTACCTGTTCCCCTATGCCTACCCTGCGGCCGAACTGAAGGCCCGGCTGGACGACCACGGCCTGCGCCAGGTGCTGTTCAATGCCGCACCCGGCGACTGGGACAGGGGCGAGCGCGGCCTGGCCAGCCTGCCGGGGCGCGAGGCCGAATTCCGCCGCGCCATCGCCCAGGCCATCGACTATGCCCAGGTCCTCGGCAACCGCCACATCCATGTCATGGCCGGACTGCTGCCGGCCGGCGCCGACCGCATCCGCCACCGCGAGACCTACCTCGACAACCTCGCCCATGCCGCCCGCGAAGCCGCCGGCGCCGGGCTGACGGTGCTCATAGAGCCGATCAACAACCGCGACATGCCGGGCTTCTTCCTCACCCGCCAGGACGACGCCCAGGCCATCTGCCGCGAGGTCGGCGCGGACAACCTGCAGGTACAGTTCGACTGCTACCACTGCCAGATCGTCGAGGGCGACCTGGCCACCACCCTGCGTCGCGACATCGGCAATATCGGCCACGTCCAGATCGCCGGGGTACCCGACCGCCACGAGCCGGATGACGACAACGAAGTGAACTACCCCTACCTGTTCGAGCTACTCGACCGGCTCGGCTACCAGGGCTGGATCGGCTGCGAGTACCGTCCGCGCGGCGACACCTCGGCAGGCCTGGAATGGCTGCGGCGCTGGCGCGCTACTCGACGCGACGGATGATCGGCTCCAGCGCGTCCAGACGCTCGCGGGCGGCCAGCCAGTCGCGCACTTCCGCGCACCACTGTTCTTCCTTCAGCACCGCGCGGGCACGGGTCAGCACTCGCGGCCAGGGACGGTCGTCGAACAGGCGCAGCAGCACCTGGTTGAGCTGTTCGCTATCCAGCGGCCGGCGTCCACGGCGCACCGGCGCGTCGACCCGCTGCGCCAGCGATTGCAGCACCCGTTCGCGCTGCGCCGTATCCACCGGCATCGGCTGCTCGTCGTAGGCACAGAGCACCAGGATCTCCGGCGCGACGTTCTCCAGCAGGCCGGCGCGCAGCCGGCAGTGGCCATCGAGGATCACGCAGGCATCCAGGCAGTTCAGGCGCAGCGCCAGCACCGGCGGCAGCTCGCCTTCGCGGGCCTTCTTGCGCCACCACTTGACCCGCCCCTCGTCATCCTCGACCCGGCGCAGGGCGATCAGGGCGTCGTTGTCGCGCCCCCACCAGTCGAGCCACTGCACCCAGTCGTCGTCGAGGACCTTCTCCAGGCTGTAGAAGCGCCAGTCCGGCAACAGTGCGTCGCGCCCGACGCTGCGGTAGCGCCAGCGTTCCAGCACCCGTTCGCGCGGATCGTGGCTCTGCGGTGGCTGCCAGGCGGGCACCTGCTCGGCGAGCGACAGGCGCAGCAACCAGCGCCCGGCCTCCAGGCAACTGCCCGGGCTGGTACGCAGGGTCTCGACGAAATAGCGGCTCCAGGCCTTGTAGCGGGCCTCGCCGCGCAGGCCGCGCAACGCTTCCAGGGTCGGCGAGTCGATGGGCGGCACGCTGGCCTGCGCCGGGCTCGCCGCGACCAGGCTCTTCACCAGCCAGATGCCATCGTGGTACGGCAACTGGGTGGCCCAGAGCAGCGGCTGATCGCCACGCATCAGGCGAATGCGGGCCTGGCCGCCGGATTGCAGATGAAGGAAAGAGGGCGCCCGATGGGCGCCCTCCACCTGGACCGCGAGGCCCAGCCATTCGCCATTGGCGGGGCTTTCGAGGTCCCGCCAGTAGAGCGTGTGCATCAGTCTTCCAGCAGCTCCTCGGCCACCGCCAGGACGTTGTCCAGGGTGAAGCCGAAGTGCTCGAACAGCGCCGGGGCCGGCGCCGACTCGCCGAAGCTGGTCATGCCGATGATGCGCCCGTCGAGACCGACGTACTTGTACCAGTAGTCGGCATGGGCGGCCTCGATGGCGATGCGCGCGCCGACTTCCACCGGCAGCACGGACTGCTTGTAGGACTCGTCCTGCTGCTCGTAGACGCTGGTGCATGGCATCGATACCACACGGACCTTGCGGCCCTGCTCGCTGAGCTTGTCGTAGGCCTGCACGGCCAGGCCGACTTCCGAACCGGTGGCGATCAGGATCAGTTCCGGCTCGCCTTCGCAGTCCTTCAGCACGTAGCCGCCGCGGGCGATGTCGGCCACCTGGGCGACGTCGCGCGCCTGGTGCGGCAGGTTCTGGCGGGAGAAGATCAGCGCGGACGGACCGTCGGCACGCTCGATGGCATGCTTCCAGGCCACCGCCGACTCGACCGCGTCGGCCGGGCGCCAGGTGTCCAGGTTCGGGGTCAGGCGCAGGCTGGCCAGTTGTTCGATCGGCTGGTGGGTCGGGCCGTCCTCGCCGAGGCCGATGGAGTCGTGGGTGAACACGTAGAGCACGCGCTGCTTCATCAGTGCGGACATGCGCACGGCGTTGCGCGCGTATTCCATGAAGATCAGGAAGGTCGCACCGTAGGGAATGAAGCCGCCGTGCAGGGCGACGCCATTCATGATCGCGCTCATGCCGAATTCGCGCACGCCGTAGAACACGTAGTTGCCGGCGGCGTCGTCGGCGCTGACGCCCTTGCAGCCCTTCCACAAGGTCAGGTTGGAGCCGGCCAGGTCGGCGGAACCGCCGAGCAGCTCCGGCAGCAGCGGGCCGAAAGCGTTCAGCGCGTTCTGGCTGGCCTTGCGGCTGGCGATGGTCTCACCCTTGTTGGCAACATCGGCGACGTAGGCCGCGGCCTTCTCGGCGAAGTCGGCCGGCAGCTCGCCCTTCAGGCGGCGCAGCAATTCGGCGGCCAGTTCCGGATGGGCAGCCTGGTAGGCGGCGAAACGCTTGTTCCACTCGGCTTCCTGGGCGGCGCCGGTTTCCTTGGCGTCCCACTCGGCGTAGATCTGCGCCGGGATCTCGAACGGAGCGTGCTCCCAGCCCAGCGCGGCGCGGGTCGCGGCGATCTCGTCGGCGCCCAGCGGCGCGCCGTGGCACTCTTCCTTGCCCTGCTTGTTCGGCGAGCCGAAACCGATCACGGTCTTGCAGCAGATCAGGGTCGGCTGGTCGCTCTTGCGCGCGGTATCGATGGCGGTCTTGATCTCGTCGGCGTCATGCCCGTCGACGTTGCGGATCACTTGCCAGCCATAGGCCTCGAAGCGCTTCGGGGTGTCGTCGGTGAACCAGCCGTGGACCTCGCCGTCGATGGAAATGCCGTTGTCGTCGTAGAAGGCGATCAGCTTGTTCAGGCGCAGGGTGCCGGCCAGCGAGGCGACCTCATGGGAAATGCCTTCCATCATGCAGCCGTCGCCGAGGAAGGCGTAGGTGTAGTGGTCGACCACCGCGTGGCCGTCGCGGTTGAACTGGGCGGCCAGGACCTTCTCCGCCAGCGCCATGCCCACCGCATTGGCGATGCCCTGGCCGAGCGGACCGGTGGTGGTCTCGACGCCGGCGGTGTAGCCGTACTCCGGGTGGCCCGGGGTGCGCGAGTTGAGCTGGCGGAAGTTCTTCAGGTCCTCGATGCCGAGGTCGTACCCGGTGAGGTGCAGCAGGGAGTAGATCAGCATCGAGCCGTGGCCGTTGGACAGCACGAAGCGGTCGCGGTTGGCCCACTGCGGGTTGCTCGGGTTGTGCTGCATGTAGTCGCGCCAGAGGACCTCGGCGATATCGGCCATGCCCATCGGGGCGCCCGGGTGGCCGCTGTTGGCTTTCTGCACGGCATCCATGCTCAGTGCACGGATGGCATTGGCTCGCTCACGACGGCTGGGCATCGCAATTCTCCTACGGGGGTTGCTGGTCGGAAGACCAGGAGTGAAAAAAAGGGCGCCATTTTCGCCCACCGAAGGCCCAAGGGGCAATGACAGATCGGCAGGGGGACAGTATGTCGCTGCCGACCGGTTTTGCCAGAAGCCTGGCGCAGCCGGATTGCAATTGCGCGACGGCCACCCGTCATCAATATCAAAAATTTTTGATACAGGCATTGCCGGGGTTCGGACCCGGTACTAGACTGCGCCTCCATGAGCCTTCGCGTGCCTTCGATACGACCAGACGACTACGACCCGCTCGCCGCGCTGTGCAAGGCGGCTGGCGACTCGCTGCGACTGAATGTGTTGCGCGCCCTGGCCAACGATTCGTTCGGCGTGCTGGAGCTGGCGCAGATCTTCGCCATCGGCCAGTCGGGCATGAGCCACCACCTCAAGGTGCTGGCCCAGGCCGGGCTGGTGGCGACGCGCCGCGAGGGCAACGCGATCTTCTACCGACGTTCGCTGCCCCTGGCCGAACGCACCGGCGGCGCGCTGCACGCGGCGCTGCTGGAGGAAGTGGACGAACGGGCGCTACCCGACGACGTGCGGGCGCGGATCGATGCCGTGCACGCCCAGCGCGCGGCGGTCAGCCAGGACTTCTTCGCCCGCGCGGCGGACAAGTTCCAGGCCCAGCAGGACCTGATCGCAGGACTGCCGCAATACCGTGAGAGCGTGTTGGCCTTGCTCGACGCACTGGCCTTCGCCCCCGGCGCCACGGCGCTGGAGGTCGGCCCGGGGGACGGCGGATTCCTGCCGGAACTCGCCAGGCGTTTCCGCCAGGTCACGGCGCTGGACAACAGCGCGGCGATGCTGGAACTGGCGCGCCAGCGCTGCAAGGAAGAAGGATTGGGCAACGTCCGCCTGGAATTGGCCGATGCCCTGCAGGACGCCGCCGAACCGGCCGATTGCGTGGTGCTGAACATGGTCCTGCACCACTTCGCCGCGCCGGCGGAGGCGCTGAAACAGTTGGCCCGCCTGGTCCATCCGGGCGGCAGCCTGCTGGTGACGGACTTGTGCCGGCACAACCAGGGCTGGGCCAGGGAGGCCTGCGGCGACCTCTGGTTGGGTTTCGAACAGGAGGACCTGGCCCAGTGGGCCGACGCCGCAGGGCTCACGCCCGGCGAGAGTCTTTACATTGGTTTACGCAATGGCTTCCAGATCCAGGTCCGGCACTTCGCCAGGGATGCATCCGAAAGCCGCCTCACCCACCGGTAATGTAGGAACCGATTGATGAGCGAATATTCCGTTTTCACCTCCGAGTCCGTGTCCGAAGGCCATCCGGACAAGATCGCGGACCAGATCTCCGACGCGGTGCTGGACGCCATCATCGCCAAGGACAAGTACGCTCGCGTGGCATGCGAAACCCTGGTCAAGACCGGCGTGGCGATCATCGCCGGTGAAGTCACCACCTCCGCCTGGGTCGACCTGGAAGAGCTGGTGCGCAAGGTCATCATCGACATCGGCTACGACAGCTCCGACGTCGGCTTCGATGGCGCCACCTGCGGCGTGCTGAACATCATCGGCAAGCAGTCGGTGGACATCAACCAGGGCGTCGACCGGGCCAAGCCGGAAGACCAGGGCGCCGGCGACCAGGGCCTGATGTTCGGCTACGCCAGCAACGAGACCGACGTGCTGATGCCGGCGCCGATCTGTTTCTCCCACCGCCTGGTCGAGCGCCAGGCCGAGGCGCGCAAGTCCGGCCTGCTGCCATGGCTGCGCCCGGACGCCAAGTCCCAGGTGACCTGCCGCTACGAAGGCGGCAAGGTGGTCGGCATCGATGCGGTGGTGCTGTCCACCCAGCACAACCCGGAAGTCTCCTATAACGACCTGCGCGACGGCGTGATGGAGCTGATCATCAAGCAGGTGCTGCCGGCCGAGCTGCTGCACAAGGACACCCAGTTCCACATCAACCCGACCGGCAACTTCGTGATCGGCGGCCCGGTCGGCGACTGCGGCCTGACCGGACGCAAGATCATCGTCGACTCCTACGGCGGCATGGCCCGCCACGGCGGCGGCGCGTTCTCCGGCAAGGACCCGTCCAAGGTCGACCGCTCCGCCGCCTACGCCGGCCGCTACGTGGCGAAGAACATCGTCGCCGCCGGCCTCGCCGAGCGTTGCGAGATCCAGGTTTCCTACGCCATCGGCGTGGCCCAGCCGACCTCGATCTCGATCAACACCTTCGGCACCGGCAAGGTCAGCGACGAGAAGATCGTGCAACTGGTCCGCGAGCACTTCGACCTGCGCCCGTACGCGATCACCAAGATGCTCGACCTGCTCCACCCGATGTACCAGCCGACCGCGGCCTACGGCCACTTCGGTCGTCATCCGTTCGAGCTGACCGTGGACGGCGATACCTTCACCGCGTTCACCTGGGAGAAGACCGACAAGGCCGCTCTCCTGCGCGACGCCGCCGGCCTCTGAGCGACCGCGCGATAAAAAGCCCCGCTTCGGCGGGGCTTTTTCGTTTCCGGCAGGCTCAGCGCATGCGGAAGGCTTCCTGGTGGAACAGCCGCAGCGGCATGCCCTGCCGGCGCAGATCGCGGCGCAGGCTGTCGGCCAGCCCCTGCGGACCGCAGAACCAGACGCTCGGCCAGCGTCCTTCGGCGTTCTTCAGCACGCCCAGTTGCGCCGCCTGCGGCTTGCCCTGCTCGTCGCTATAGCGGATGTGCAGGGTCACGCTGGGCAGGTGTTCGCAAAGCTCGCGCAAGCGCCCGGCGAACAGCGCTTCCTGGGAATTGCGCACGCAATAGTGCAGCTCCACCGATGGCGCGCTTTCCGGCGCGGCCTGCAGCGACTCCAGCCAGGCGATGAACGGCGTCACGCCGATCCCGGCGGCGACCCAGACCTGCCGCCCGGCCAAGCCACGGCGGAAGTCGAAGCAGCCGTATGGCCCCTCCACCTCGACCCTGGCGCCGACCTCCAGGTTGTCCTGCAGGCGCCGGGTGTAGTCGCCCAACGCCTTGATGCTGAAGCGCACCTCGCCGCAGCCGAGGTCGGCGCTGGCGATGGTGAACGGATGGGCACCCTCCAGGCGGTCGCAGGTGAGAAAGGCGAACTGCCCGGCCCTGTGCGACCAGTCGCCCTGCAGCCGGCAGGTCACCTCGAGCAGGCTTTCGCCGTGCCGCTCGACGGCGGTGACCACGCCCGCATGGCGACGCGTGCGACCGATCCGCCCGCTCAGAGACAACAGTGCGCAGGCCGAACCGAGCAGTGCGCAGGCCGCCACCAGCCAGCCGGCCGGCTGGCTCCAGTAGCTGGCCGGGGCGAGCACCACGGAATGGAAGGCCAGTACCAGGTAGACCAGGGCCAACGCCTTGTGCACATAACGCCAGAGGTGATACGGGAAGCGCTGCCAGAGAGTGACCAGCAGCATCCCGCCGAGAATCCACGCCGACCATTCACCCAACTCCTTGGCCGAGCCACGGAAGACATCGAGGAAGGTTTCCACCCGCGGGCCTTTCACCGGTTTGCCGACGATACCCGCCAGCCAGGGGCCGGCCAACTCCAGCAGGTAGTGCAACAGGCCGAGGACGATGGCCAGGATGCCCGCCCACTTGTGCAGGCGGTACATGCGGTCGAGCCCGTCCAGCGGCTTCTCCAGCCAGACCGGACGCACCGCCAGCAGCATGATCAACGTCATCAGGGCGAAGGACACTACCCCGGTAAGCAGGATCGCCTGCTTGCGCACCACCCAGATGTCCAGGCTCGCCGGCGGATCGACGGCCAGCGTCAGGCCCCAGGCCGCCAGCGCGGCGGCGAGAACTCCCCATAACAGTTTCATTGGCACCACTCCCCGACAGAACGCGCGAATCGCTGGAATGAACCCTGCGCGTCCAGTCTTAATTGTCCCTTAACTTCATGGGGGAATTAGCGAGGCCAGCGAGGTTTTCCCGCACAGCCATGACCTGCGTCAATCGTTGTCGGCCTTCAACCCCGGGGTGGGCGGAGCTATGCTGGTCCGCCGCGCCTACCGCCGAGCCGTGCCATGAAGATCCGCCTGCTGTCCGACCTCCACCACGAACATTTCGACGGGCGACGCCAACTGCCAGAGGTCGAGGCCGACGTGGTGGTGCTGGCCGGCGATATCCACAGCCACCTGGAAGGCCTGCACTGGGCCCGCGAGACCTTCGCCGACAGCGAGATCGTCTACGTCGCCGGCAACCATGAGTTCTACTCCTCGGAAATGACCGACCTGACCCAGGCGATGCGCAATATCGCCCGGGCGCTGGAGATCCACTTCCTGGAAAACGACGAAGCGCGGATCGGCCCGGCGCGCTTCCTCGGCGCCACCCTGTGGACCGACTTCCAGCTCTATGGCGCGGACGGCTATGCACCCGCCCATGAGCTGGCCCTGCAATCGATGCCGGACTTCAGCTGCATCGACTGGTTCGGTGGCGACTTCACCCCCGAGCAGAGCATCGCCCTGCACCAGGCCTCGCGCGACTGGCTCGCCGAACAGCTGGCGCGGCCCCACGACGGCCCGACGCTGGTGGTCAGCCACCACGCGCCCAGTGCCCTGTCGATCCCGCCGCAGTTCGTCGGCAACCCACTGTCGCCAGCCTTCGCTTCCAACCTCGACGAACTGGTGGCGCAGGCCGACTACTGGCTGCACGGTCACGTCCACGACGCCCTCGACTACCGCATCGGCCGGGCACGGGTGCTGGCCAATCCGGGCGGCTATCCCCACGAGAGAGGCGGGTTCCGTCCGGAATTCGTCTTCGAGGTCTGAGCCTCAGCGCGGCAACTGGCTGAAGAAGCGCCAGATTTCCACTGGCGCGTCCAGTTCCGGGTCGCTCTTGCCGAGAATCCGCGGGAAGCGATAGTCCGGCTGCGCCAGCACGTGGCCGCCGCCATGCACGCTGAGCAGCTCCACCGGCGGATGGCCGTCTTCCTGCCAGCGCTGGCGCTCGGTCCAGACCGGGCCGGGACGGGTCAGCGGCGCCACGTCCGGCGGCGCTGCGATGCCGTTCAGGCCGGCCCACCAGCGTGCCGAGTCCAGGGTCGAGCGTACCGCGCCCCGGTCGCCGAAGCCGAACAGGCTGACCTTGCCGCCGAGATAGGGATTGATCGGATCGCGCGTGCCGTTGATCAGCAACGCCGCGGTCGGCCGCTCGACCGGCCGACAGGCATCGTTCCCCGTGGTCGGCAGGCTCGCCGCCACCGCTGCGATCGCCGCCGGCAACCCCGGCGCTTCGGCGGCCAGGCGGAAAGCCATCTGGCCGCCATTGGAGTAGCCGGCGACATATACCCGCTGCGAATCGACGCGGTATTCCTGGGCCAGCCGCGCCACCAGCGCGCGGAGGAAAGCCACGTCATCGACGTCACGCAGCCGCGCCGAATAGCTGGCGGCCTTGCGGCAATCGTTCCAGTGGCCCTCGAAGCCGTCCGGGTAGGCCACCAGGAAACCTTCTTGCGCCGCCAGCCGGTCGAAGCCGTAGCCGCTGATGCGGCGCATCTGCGCGCCGTCGCCCCGTGAGCCGTGCAGCACCACCAGCAACGGCGCTCCCTCGGACACGCCCGGCGGCACGTAGAGCAGGTAATGCCGGCGCAGGCCCGCGACCTTCAGACTCGAGTCCTCGCTGTGGCCGGCCAGCGCGGGGGGGCGCAGGGCCTCGTCCTGCAACCACCACCAGGCGCCGGCGAGCAGCGCCAGGACCAGCAGCAGGATAAGCGTGCGAACCAGGCGGATCAGCGTACGCATCGCGGTTCTCCCGTTCTCGGTGTCTTCGGACAACGTTAGGCCGGGTTGTGCCGGAATGCCCGAACCATGGCCCTTCTCCAGAGACCCCGGGGCGGCGTACTTTGCTCCCGGACAACCACAACCGTGCCGTTTGCTGGCACACTTGCGCCTTTGTCACGCCGGCTGCCGCCTGCCTCATCCGCCTGCCAGGACGCTCGGCCGAGCCGTCGTCCGGCAACCGCACCGGCCGTTCGATCAAGGAGCCAACCGATGTCCATTCGTCCTTCACTGCCGCTGGCCGGGCTGCTGCTCGCCGTCGCCCTGCCGCTCTCTGCCGCCCAGCCGGGCGCCGCCAAAGGCGCCCCACTCAGCGGTTGCGCCGCCAAGCAGGCCGCCATCGAGGCGAAGCTGGAAACGGCCCGCTCGTTCGCCAACGAAGGCCAGGTGGCCGGCTTGGAAAAGGCCCTCTCCGAGGTCAAGGAACACTGCACCGAAGCCGGCCTGCTGAGGGAGAACAAGCAGAAGGTGATCGACAGCGAGCGCGAGGTCAGCGAACGCGAGAAGGATTTGCGCAAGGCCATGGGCAAGGGCGATCCGGAGAAGATCGAGAAACGCAAGGCCAAGCTGGCCGAGGCCCGCGCCGAACTGGAAGAGGCCAAGAAAGGCCTGGAACAGGCCCAGGCGCAGTAGGACACCAGGTACCGCCCTACGCCTCGCGCCTCCCACGCAAGGCGTATGACGCCCATGGTGTTATCCGCCATCCGCGCCGCAGCGGGACACCAGGTGCCGCCCAGCGCTGCCGCAACGGCGGATGAGCGCCAGCGCTCATTCGCCCTACCCCTCGCGCCTTCCAGGCACGGCGTATGACGCCCGGTCCGGCCTCAGAGCGCGCGGAATTTCTTGTGGCAGGCTTCGCAGGCGTCTTCCACCGCGGCGAAGTCCTTGCGTACGCCATCCGGGGTCGGCGTGGCCTGGCGGGTGTTGTCCTGAAGACGGTTCATCGCGTCGATGAAGACCTGGGTGGCGGCCTTGAACTCCTGCTGGCGCTGCCAGACCTCGTCCTTGGCGCGGGTGTCCTCGCCCTCCTCGCCGGCCTTGGGACTGGGGAAGTACTGCCAGGGCTGGTCGGCCAGTTGGTGCAACTTCGCCGATCCGGCGCGGAACTTCTCCGCGTCGAAGGGCAGGCGTCCGCGGAGCATCCCGCCCATGTCCTCGCTGGTCCGTAGCATTTCCTTGAAGATCGCCTGGCGCTTGGCCTCGGGCGAATTGGGATCCATACGGTGACAGCCGCTCAGGGCGACGCCGGCCAGCAGCACGACGAGCAGGGACTTCAGCTTCATGGCAAGGCTCTTTTTTCAGGGTCGATCACGGAAGCCGCGGATTATCCGCCGCCACCGCCGATTGATCCAGAGCCGCGCGCCCGCACTGCGGCCATAGGCCGCAGCGGGCTGCTCAGGCGGAAACCACGAAGAACGCGGCGATGAGCAGCATGCCGACGAACCAGACCAGCGAGCGCAACGGCCCCCAGTCGGCGAGGTAGCAGATGACGTAGAGCAGGCGACTGGTGATCCAGGCAATGGCCAGGCTATCCAGGGTCGCCTGCGAAGCGTTGCCGACCAGATGGGCGATGATCACCGCCGCGGCGAACGCCGGGGTCACTTCGAAAGCGTTCAACTGGGCGTTGTTGGCACGCCGGCGAAAGCCTTCGAGCGAACCGAGGAACGCCCGCGGGTCGGCGTTGGCCCGACCGCCGTAGCCCTCCCCGCCGAACTTGGCGATGGAGGTACAGACGTAAGGCAGGAAGATCGCGATCAGCACGCACCAGAAAGCGATGGTCATGGCAGTTCCTTGTAGTTGTGGAACTGCAACTCAAGCTGGCGCCGCTCGTTCTGTAAAGGCACAGCCCCTTCAGAGCTTCATCAGCAGCATTCCGGCCAGCACCAGGCCGCACGCCAGCAGGCGTGGCAGTCCGAACGGCTCGTTGAGGAAGCGCATGCCGAACAGCACCGCCAGCAGCACGCTGGTCTCGCGCAACGCTGCCGCTTCGGCGATCGACCCCAGCTGCATGGCCCACAGCACCAGGCCGTAGCTGGCCAGCACGCAGACCCCGACCGCCAGGCCGAGCTTCCACTCCAGCGCCCAGAAGCGGGCGAAGGCGCGGGTTCGCGCGCCGACGGCGATCAGCGGGAACGGCAGGCCGGAAAGCAGCGTCAGCCAGACCAGGTAGTCAAGCGCCAACGGCCAGCGCTTCAAGGCGTTGCCGTCGCTCCAGGTGTAGCCGCCGATGCACAGGCCGATCAGCAGCACCACCGGCAGGGTCCGCCAGGGCAGCCGCGAACCGCCGCCGCCCCAGAGCAGGCAAAGCATGCCGAAGGGGATCAACAGGATGCCGAGGATCTGCCGGCCGCTGAGCTGCTCGCCGCCGAACGCCAGGGTCAGGCCCAGCACCACCAGCGGCGACAGCCCGCGCATCAGCGGATAGACCAGGCCCAGGTCGCCGACCTTGTAGGCCTCGATCAACAGTACCCGGTAGAGCAGTTGCAGGACGGTGGCGCCGAGCAGCCAGGGCCAGACTTCGGCCGGCGGCAGGCTGACGAAGGGCAACAGCAGGATGGCGCAGAGCACGCCGACCACGTCCATGCAGGCGACCACCAGCAAGCGGTCGCTGCTGAACTTGACCAGGGTGTTCCAGGTGGCGTGGAGAACGGCGGCGCATAGCACCAGGCTGGTGGCTAGCATGACGGGCCTTATTGGTATAGACCAGTATAGTCTATCCCGGCGGAGGCTCCAAATGCTCGCCTCGTTGCGGCGTTTTTCCCTGAAAGCTCCTACGAAAGCGGAGAAACATGCAGCAGACATCGTTACGTCAAACGGCTTAATCTTCGGACAATCCTGATGGACTACCATCGGCCAGCGCCGCACAGTGCCGGCCCGGCCTCCCTTATCAACGACACAGGAATCCCTGCCTTGAGCGCTCTCCTCAAGCCCCTCGACAATCGCTTGTTCTGGCCCGCGGTCGCCATCGGCGGCCTGCTGATCCTCGCTTTCGTCCTCTACCTCCAGCACGTGCGCGGCTTCGCGCCCTGCTCGCTGTGCATCTTCATTCGCCTGGACGTGCTCGGCCTGGTGCTCGCCGGGATCGTCGGCAGCCTCGCCCCGCGTTCGCGGATCGCCGGCGGCATCGCCGCGCTGGGCATGCTCGCCGCCAGCCTGGGCGGGATCTACCACGCCTGGTCGCTGGTCGCGGAAGAGAAACTGGCTGCCCAGGGCATGGGCAGTTGCAAGATGTTCATGGGCTTCCCCGAATGGATACCGCTGGATACCTGGCTGCCGCAGGTCTTCCAGCCCGAGGGGCTGTGCGGCGAAGTGGTCTGGACCCTGCTCGGCCAGTCCATGGCGGTCTGGTCGCTGGCGCTGTTCGTGTTCTGCCTGCTGGTCCTGGCGGCCAAGCTGGCGTTCGGCCGCCGCACCGCCTGACAGCGCCGATATCCGTGCCGGCACAAGGAACGTGCTGGCCATTGGCTGGTCTACAATCGAGCTTTCTCAACCCGGATGAGTACCACCATGCCTCGATTCCTCAGAAATGCCCTCCTTCCCGTCCTCGCCCTGCTGCTCAGCGGCTGCGGCTACAACGCCATGCAGGCCGGCGACGAACAGGTGAAAGCCGCCTGGTCGGAAGTGCTCAACCAGTACCAGCGGCGCGCCGACCTGGTGCCCAACCTGGTCAGCACGGTGAAGGGCTATGCCTCCCATGAGGCGTCGGTCCTGACCCAGGTCACCGAGGCCCGGGCCAAGGTCGGCAGCGTGCAACTGAACGCCGACCAACTGGACGACGAGCAGGCCGTGCAGCGCTTCCAGAAGGCCCAGGGCGAACTGAGCTCGGCGCTTTCGCGCCTGCTGGTAGTCACCGAGAACTACCCGCAACTGAAGGCCGATGGCCTGTTCAAGGACCTGCTGACCCAACTGGAAGGCACCGAGAACCGCATCGCCGTCGCTCGCGGCCGCTACGTCAAGTCGGTACAGGAATACAACGTGCTGCTGCGCCAGTTCCCCGGCGTGATCACCGCCAAGCTGTTCGGCTACAAGCCCAAGGCGAACTTCAGCGTGGAAAACGAAGCGGCCATCTCCACCGCGCCGAAAGTCGATTTCGGCAACCCGCAACCGGCGCAGTAAGCCATGCGCCGGCTGCTACTGGGCGCCGGGCTGCTGCTCGCCAGCCTGGTCGCCTGGGCCGATGTGCCACCGATACCCGCGTTGACGGCGCGGGTCACCGACCTCACCGCGACCCTTTCCGGCGACCAGCGCCAGCACCTGGAGCAACAGCTCGCCGCCCTGGAAGCCAAGAGCGGCGCGCAGCTCGCGGTGCTGCTGGTCCCGACCACCGGCGACGATTCCATCGAGGAGTACGCGGTGCGTACCTTCGAGAAATGGAAGCTGGGCCAGAAGAAGGTCGACGACGGCGTCCTGCTGCTGGTGGCGAAGAACGACCGCACCCTGCGCATCGAGGTCGGCTACGGCCTGGAAGGGGCCATCACCGACGTCCAGGCCGGACGGATCATCAGCGAGCGGATCACGCCGCAGTTCCGCCAGGGCAATTTCTATGGCGGAATCCAGGCCGGCGTGGACAGCCTGGTGCAACTGATCGATGCCGAGAAGAACCCGGAAAGCGCTACCGCCAGCGCTCCCGTCGACGCCTTGCCGGCAGTTCCCGAGGCCACGCCGCCGCGGGCCCTGCCGCCACCGGTCGACGAGGGTGAGGTGTATGACAGCGCCCCGCCGGAGCCGAAAAAGAAGAGCGGCCTGAGCGGACAGCTCTGGGGCAACCCGGTCTACCTCGGTGTCTATGTGGCGGTCCTGCTCGCCGTGGCCCTACTCGGACGCCTGCTGCCGTTGCAGTGGATGCGGCGGCGCAGCATCGGCCGCTTCCTGCTTTGCAGCGCGGCGGTCGCCGGCCTGGCCTGGCTGTTGAGCATGGGCCTGTGGCAGAACGTCGACCGCGCGGCGGACGACAGTCTCGGCGTACTGGCCCCGACCCTGTTCATCTACGCCCTGTTCCTGCTTCCCGGCGAAGTGCTGATGGCCATCCTCAGCGCCATCCTCAATAGTCGCGGCGGCGGTGGGGGAGGCGGCAGCGGCGGTGGCAGCATCTTCCGCGGTGGCGGCGGCTCCAGCGGCGGCGGCGGCGCCTCCGGACGCTGGTGACGAAAAGCCCGAGGCCTGTGCCTCGGGCTTTTTTCATCGGTCGGCGACGGTTCTCGCCGATGCCGGAAGTCTTCGCGCAACGGGCGACGCCAGCCTTTCCCCGGCGTTATCCGGCAAACGACAGGGTAACTCGCCTCGTCAGGCGTATACCCAGAGCACCCTGACCGGCGCCTGGCTGCGGTTGGCATAGCGGCTGCGCATATGGCTGGGAATCTGGAAACCGTCGCCGGCCTGCAGGCGCAGCTCCTCGTCCTCCAGCCACAGGGTCAGCTCGCCTTCGAGCACGTAGCCGCCCTGCTCCGAGCTGTCCAGCAGGTCGCGCTCGCCGCTGTCGGCACCCGCTTCAAGGCAGGTTTCGAGCATGAAGAAGGCACCGCCAAGACGCGGCGACACCAGGTTGTCGCTGGCGCCACGAGCGTAGGCCAGGGTCCGACGCTCGCCCGGACGGGTCACCCAGGGCGAGGCCTGGGTCTTCGGCGAGCAGAAGAAGTAGGTCGCCGGCACCCCGAGCACCTGGCTGATGGCGACCAGGTCGTCCACCGCCGGCCGCGACAGGCCGCGCTCGACCTGGGAGACGAAGCCCACCGAACGGCGAATGCCGTCGGCCAGCGCCTGCAGGGTGATGCCCTTGCGCTTGCGCAATTCGCGCACCAGGCTGGCGATCTCCGCCAGGTCGTCGGCTACTTCGCTCATCTCGGCTCCGGGCCCTCTCAGAACAGGTCGCGCAAACGGTAATACGCTTTGCCCAGGGCTTCCAGCGGCGCGGCGAAGCGCTGGCCACCGGGAAACTTCGGATTGCGCAGACGCTGGTAGAGCGCCAGGGTCTCGTCGTCGCCGAGCAGCGCGTCGCTGACCGCCCTGGCCGCCGCCAGACTCGGCAGCACGCCGTGGCCGGAGTAGCCTTGCAGCCAGTAGCGGTTGCCCTGCCGGCCGATGTCCGGGGTGCGCCGCATGCTGCAGTCGATATGCCCGCCCCAGGCGTATTCCAGCGCCACCCCGCGCAACTGCGGGAACACCCGTTCGAGATAGGGCCGGGTGGCGGCGCGGATGTCGCTGGGCATGCCGCCCAGGTAGGTGCAGCCGCCGCCGAACAGCAGGCGGTGGTCCGGGGTCAGGCGGAAGTAGTCGAGGACGAACTGGTTGTCGGTCACGCAGCAGTTGCGCGGCAGCAACGACTTCGCCCGTTCCTCGCCGAGCGGCTCAGTGGCGACCTGATAGGTGCCCACCGGCAGCATCCGTTGCGACAGCTCGCTGTCCAGCCCGTCGATGTAGGCGTTGCAGGCCAGCACCAGCGCCGCGCAGCGGATCTCGCCGTGCTCGGTACGGACCCGGTAGCCGTCGCCCTCCTCGCGATAGTTCAGGGCCCGGGTCCGCTCGTGGATACGCCCGCCGGCGCGCTCGATGGCGGCGGCCAGGCCGAACGCCAGCTTGAGCGGATTCAGGTGTGCGGCGTGGGGATCGTAGAGACCGGCAAGGTAGCGCTCGCTGGCGATCCATTCGGGCAACTCGTCCTTCGCCACGAAGCGTAGCCCCTCGTAGCCCCAGCGACGGTTGGCCTCGGCCTGCCAGTCGTAGAGCAGGCCGACCCGGCGCGGCAGGATCGCCGTCCATAGGTGGCCGACCCGGTAGTCGCAGTCGAAGCCATGTCGCTGCGGCAACTCGCGCATCTCGCCGGCCGCCCAGAGCATGCCGTCCCAGAGACGGCGTGCGCCTTCGTAGCCGAGGTCGGCCTCCAGCGGCGGCAGGTCGCTGGACCAGCCGGGCAGCGCCTGCCCGCCGTTGCGCCCGGAGGCCGCCCAGGCGATCCGGCTGGCTTCGATGACGCATACCTGGCTCCCGCCTTCGACCAGCCGCAGCGCCGTGTGCAAGCCGCTGAAACCGGCGCCGACCACCAGCACCTCGCAGTCGAGGTCGCCCTCCAGGGACTGGCGCGGCTGGATCAGTTCGGGATTGACGGCGGCGTAGTAAGTGCCGACATGCTCGTTGGATTGCAGGAACATCGCGACCTCCGTGAAATTATATTGGTTATTTTTCATGAAAAATAACACTTAAAATTTCACGACACCAGTCCCGAGCATTCGCAAACGGCCGGCAGGATGCCGTCGCGCACCAGCAGAGGCAGAGGGGCAAATATTCGAAAGGAGGCGGGAAGCCCCCCGCCAGAGCGAAACTGGCGAGGGGAACAGACGTGCGGACGGCGCGGCTCGCGCCGCGGAGAAAAGGTGCACGACCACGGGCGGGGGCATGCCGGGCGTGCTGCGCCAGTGTCGGCGCCGACGGGAGCGGGCGACAGGTACGAATGCACCAGCCGCCCTGGTGCATTCGTACCCTCTTCGTTTATTTGCGCCCGTTGCCGTTGCGCGGCTCCGGCGCGAATCCGCGTTCGCGTGCCCAGACGATGGCCTCGCCACGGCTGTGGACATCGAGCTTGGCGTAGATGGTCGCCACGTGGTTGCGCACGGTGTTCGGCGCCAGGCCCAGTTCCTTGGCGATCTCCTTGTCCGCCAGGCCCTGGCAGATGAGGTCGAACACCTCGCGCTCGCGCGCAGTCAGGTCGGCCAGTTCGGCGCCGGTGCCCGGCGCGTTGGCGCGGCGAACGTTGGCGAGCTTTTCGATCAGGGTGCGGCTGAACCAGGAAGCGTCCTGCATCACCGTCTCGATGGCGTGCACCAGCTCCATTTCGGTGCGCCGCCGGTCGCTGATGTCCAGCAAGGCCACCAGCACGCAGTCCTGCTCGTTGAGGCTCACCGCCTCGGCCGAGACCAGGCAGTCCAGGCCGTTGCGATCCTTGTGCTGCAGGCGCAGCTGGACGTTGCGCACGCTGCCGCTCTGCGCCAGCAGCTCGCCCAGGCGCTCGGCGCCGCCGTCCTGCCACAGCCCGCAGGCGACGGTGGACTCGCCGAGCAGTTCCTCGGCCTGGTAGCCGAAGGTTTCGCTGAAGGCCTGGTTGATGTCCAGCACCTGCAGGTCGTCGCCGCACAGCACCAGGCTCGGCACCGGTGCCATGCGGAAGGCCTTGGCGAAGCGCTCCTCGCTCTTGCGCAGGGCCTCCTCGGCCTTCTTCCGCGGTTCGAGATCGGTGAAGGTGAAGAGCATGCAGGCCTCCTCGCCGACCTCTATCGGCTGCCCGGCGACCACCACGCACTTGCGTCCGCCCTCCGCCACCCGCAGGCTCGCCTCCATCTGCGGGATGGTCTCGCCGGCGCCCAGACGCTCCACCGCCAGTTCGCGGCGCTCGGCCTGGTCGAGTACGTCCAGCTCGTACACCGAACGGCCGATCACCTGGTCGCGGGCATAGCCGGTCATTTCCAGGAAACCGACATTGACCTTCACGTAGCGGTAGTCGCTGAGCCGGCAGATCACCGCCGGCGCCGGGTTGGCATTGAAGGTCTTCTCGAAGCGCTGCTCGGCGCTGGCCCACTCGGTGGCGTCGTGGAGGATCAGCACCAGGCAGTCGGGCTTGTCCTCGGGGGTGGTCAGCACCAACCCGCGCACGCGGTGCACCCAGCGGGTGTCCTCGTCGGCGGCGGGAAACACTTCCACCACCACGTCGCTGAAGCACTCGCCAGCCACCAGGCGCTCGGCCGGGTACTGCCCCTCCTGCAGCGGATGATTGTTGCGGTAGCGCAGGCGAAAGCGTTCGCGATACTCGCCGGTATCGGCGCCCAGGCCTTCCAGCGAATCGACGCCGTGCATCGCCAGGGCCGCCTCGTTGGCCCAGAGGATGCGCTGGTCCGGCTCGATCAGGATCACCCCTTCGGTAAGGCCGGCGATGATCTGCTGCAACTGGCGGCGGTCGGTCTGGGTACGCAGTACCTGGTCGTTCATGCTGTTCCTCTTGGATGGAGCGATTTTCCGGGGGCAGCAAGGATGCCCGCCCGCCCTGACCGCGCACGCGTGACGATTGCACTAGCGGTGCTAGTGCATTTGCATCGCGAAACGATAGCGGAGGCACCCCTACCCTGGCGATACAGGAAGCAATGTCCGGGCGGGAAGCCCAGACGCCGCGCCGGCCGGGAGGCTACGCCGCCCCTCGGTCCCGAGGTCGTCGACGCATCCACCCGACTCGCCCTGCACGAGAAGAAAGCCCCATCCCCTTGCATGAGCGACGCGATGAGCAAGAACAAGCACCCCGATCTCGGCGAGATCCAGCGCAGCCTGAACCAGGCGCTGGAAGGCTACGACTGCCAGTGCCGGATGCACTACGACGGCACCGTCAGTATCAATGTCGCCGCCCGAGAGCACGACGAAACCTTCACCTTCGTCGGCATCCAGCCCGGCGAGCTGGACAACCCCACCCGCCTGCACCTGTTCGCCGAAAGCCTGCGTCGCGACCTGGCACTACTGGAGCCCTGGTTGGGAAAGCACGCAGCCTAGAATAAAAAAAGCGCCCCACAGGACCAAAACGACGTCCGGAGGCGCATGCGAGGACAGAGGAATCTTTCTGGCGATCAGGCCCGGCGTGCGATCTCCGCCGGCCGATGCGCCAGGTAATCGAGCAACAGGAACAGCACCGGCGCCACCTCGCGGCAATGCGCGACACCCTGGCGGATCCTCCCGGCGCTCTGCACCGCCCCTTCCCGTTGCAGGTCCTGCGGGCAGGCATCGAGCAGCGCCTCGATGCTCTCCGCGGTGCTTTCCAGGTGACATTGCAGGCCGATAGCCTGCTCGTTCCAGATGAAGCCCTGGTTTGCGCAGGCAGCCGAACCATAGAGCGGCACGCTGCCGGCCGGCAGGTCGAAGGTCTCGCCGTGCCAGTGGAACGCCATCAGCCGTTCCGGCAGGCGCTCGCCCAGCGGCGAGCCCAGCGCCTGGCTGTACCTGTGCAGCGGCCACCAGCCGATCTCCGCCTGGCGTCCCGGGCGTACCGCAGCCCCCAGCGCCTGGGCCAGCAGCTGCGCGCCGAGGCAGATGCCGAGGACCTTCTTGCCGGCATCCAGCGCCGCGCGGATCAAACGCTTCTCCGCCACCAGCCAGGGATATTGCGCTTCGTCGTGGACGCTCATCGGCCCGCCCATCACCACCAGCAGGTCGAAGCTGTCCAGCGCAGGCAGGTGGGCGTCGGCGTAGAGGTAGCAGACGTGCTCGTGCTCGCAGTGGCGGCCGATCCAGTCGCCGATCCGCGCGCTGCCTTCGAAGGGAACGTGTTGCAATACCAGGGCGCGCATCAGGCCACCTCCTCGTGTCGGTTGGCGACCCGGGCCAGGGCCCGTTCCAGTCGCCGCAGCATTTCGTCGACGTTGGCCCGGCTCACCGTCAGCGCCGGGGAAAAACGCAGGCAGTGCGGCTGCGGCGCGTTGATCAGCAGGCCTTCGCCGAACGCCGCGCGAACCACCGCCGGCGCGCGCTGGCCGATCAGCGGCAGCCCCCAGAACAGTCCCTGGCCGCGCAGCGGACCATGCCCATAGCGACGCGCGACACGGGCCAGGCCATCGCGCAGGTGAGTGCCCTGCTCGCGCACCTGCTCCAGGAAACCCGGCTCCAGCACGGTATTCAGTACCGCCAGCCCGGCAGCGGTCATCAACGCGTTGCCGTGGTGGGTGCCAAGCTGGTCGCCCGGTTCGAAGCAGCAGGCGTTGCCACGCGCCAGCAGCGCCGACAGCGGCACCCCGGCGCCGAGGCCCTTGCCGAGGGTAACGATGTCGGCGCGTACCCCGTACAGTTCCTCCGCCAGCAGCGCGCCGCAGCGGCCGATGCCGGTCTGCACCTCGTCGAGGATCAACAGGACGCCGCGCTGCCGGCACAGCCGCTCGATGCCACGCAGGTAGTCGAGGGTCGCCGGGATCACCCCGGCATCGCCCTGCACCGGCTCCAGCATCACCGCCACCGTCTCTTCGTCGATGGCCGCGGCCATGGCGTCGAGGTCGTTGAACGGCACCCTGGCAAATCCCTCCAGGCCATGCTGCGCCGGCTTGCCACAAGCCGTCAGGGTGCCCGGGGTGCGTCCATGGATGCTGTTGACAGTGCTGACGATCCGTTGCGCGCCGCCGCGATGCAGGCGGCCCCACTTGCGCGCCAGGGCGATGGCCGCTTCGTTGGCCTCGGCGCCGCTGGTGAGGAAGTAGGCCTGGTCGCTGCCGGTCGCCAGGCACAGGCGCTGCGCCAATGCCAGCACCGGCCGGTTGAGCAGGCAGGGGCCGGCGCTGACCAGCTCCCGCGCCTGCCGGGCCAGGGCCTGGACCAGCACGCTGGGACTGTGGCCAAGGCAGTTCACCGCCAGGCCCTGGGTGAAGTCGAGGAAGGCGCGTCCGTCGCTGTCCCACAGCCACGAGCCCTGGCCACGGACGAACACCTGTTCGGGCCGTTCCTGGGTGCGCATCAGGCGCAGGCTATCCAGCGCATCAGCCATCTTTCAGTTCCTCGGTCATGTACTCCACCGCCAGCAGGCGCACGCCCTGTGGCCCCTGCTCCAGCAGCCGACGCTTTTCCCGGCGCGTTTCGAAGCGCAGTTCGAAGCCGTCGCCGGCGGGGAAGCGCTGGCGCATCAGCTCGCGCACCTCGGCAAAGCGCGCGGCGCTCACCGTCATGCTGGCCAACAGCCGGCCGGACTGGCTCAGGGTGATCAGGTAGTCGCTCAAGAGGCATGCTCCCGGTAATCCGACGGCCCGCGCAGGCGCGGCCCCCAGTCTTCCACCACGCCGCTGGACAGGCGTTTCGCCGCTGTCTTGCGCCAACGCTGGGAGAGCGCGTCGCAGGCCATCATCTGGCGCAACCCGAGAGGCTCCAGGGGATCGCCGAAATACCACTGCAATAGGCGGGCGACGGTCAGTTCGGGGTAATGCCGCTGGACCAGCTTCAGCTGGTCCCCGGGAGTCACCATGCCGCTGCGCAGGACCCGATAGAACCAGCCGCAGCGGCCGCCGCTCTGCAATTCGTCGGGCAGCTCGGGAAGATTCCAGCGCTGGCCCTGGCGATAGCAGGGCGAACGCGGCTGGCTGACTTCCAGCAGGGCATCGCCCCAATGGAACTGGTCGCCGATGCAGACCTCGGCTTCGGTGATGCCGTAGGTCGAGATGTTCTCGCCGAACGCCGGCAGTTGCCAGCGGTTCAGCGGGTGGCGCTTGCGCCAGTAGCGGTAGTGCTCGGCGGGATAGTGATGGAGAGCGCGCTCGAGGCCGCCGTGGTGGCGGATGTCGGCCTGTTCGTCGCCGGGCAGGCCATCGTGGCCCAGCCAGAACTCCTGCTCGACCGGCAGCTTGTCGATCGCGCTGACCAATCCGCCCCAGGTTTCTTCGACTTTACCTATGAAAACACCGTTTACGACTATCTGCTCCATTGCTCCGCGACCACCCGATGTACCGCCAATGCAGCTAGACTAGTGCCTCACGCGGGACCCACTCCATTTCGATTTTCCAGTTTCATCGATAAGAACAGCTTATGGATTTTCGCCAACTCCGCTATTTCGTCGCGCTCTACGAAGAAGGCCACGTCGGCCGCGCCGCCGAACGCCTGGCCCTGTCGCAACCGGCCCTCTCGCAGCAGATCCGCCAGTTGGAGCAGAACCTCGACGTCTCGCTGTTCCAGCGCAGCGGCAAGCGCCTGCTGCCGACCGTCGCCGCCCACACCCTGTACAACCATGCGGTACCGCTGCTGGAGGGATTGGAAAGGGCCCGCGAGGCGATGCGCGTATTCCGCGGGCAGACCCCGCGCAGCCTGGCGATCGGCGTACTGCAGACGGTCAACGCCAGCCTGGTGCCGTACATGGTCGAACGCCTGCATGCCGCGCAGCCGCACCTGCGGGTGCAGATCTACGAACTGTCGGGAATCGACATCGAGCGGCGCCTGCTCACCGGCAACCTGGACATCGGCATCGGTTTCCTGCCGCCGCGCCAGCCGGGCCTGCACAGCGTCGAGCTGTACGAGGACGAATTGCAGCTGGTGATCCCCGAGGAACACCCGTTGAAGGAATTCAGGAAGGTGTCCCTGGCCCAGGCCGCGGAGTTGCCGATGCTGCTGCTCGGCGAGGAGTTCCGTGCGCGCCAGATCTGGCAGGAGCAACTCGCCGCGATCGGCCGGCGGCCGCGGGTGCAGGCGGAACTGAACCACATGAGCGGGATTCTCGACAGCCTGCCGCAGACCCGCTTCGCCACCGTTCTACCGGGCAAGGCACGGCAGATGCACTCGAACCAGCGGCTGCTGTGGAAACCGCTCAGCGAACCGCGCATCCCGCTGAAGGTCGGCCTGGTCTACCGCGACGCGCAACGCCAGCACGCCAGCGTCGAGCTGCTGCGCTCGCTGCTGGAAGGCGTGGTCTGAGCGACGCGGTTTTCCTCGGGCAATAAAAAACCCCGCCTTTTGGGCGGGGTTTTGCAGACCTCTATCCTGACATCCGTGCTACGCCACCATCCATGGTGGATTCCCTGAGTTTCCGTATTGTCTTTGGCGCTTCCTGCGCAATGTCCTGACGGTTTGAAGATTACGCATCTCCGCGAGGGGGAGAAAGCAGCCAAAACCACCGCCGTTTGTAAGCCTTGGCTTACACGCTGTAATAGTTCCGCTCGCCGGACCGACGGCAACACCCAGCCGCCGGGAGCTTGCCGTGCGTCAAGATGATCTGCGCCGGGCCCGCTACAGTGGCCAGTCCCCTCATCATCGCGAGCCTTCCCAGCATGGAATTCCAGCGCGTCCACCAGCAGTTGCTGCAAAGCCACCACCTGTTCGAACCGCTTTCTCCCGTCCAGCTCCAGGAACTGCTCGCCAGCAGCGACCTGGTCAACCTCGACAAGGGCGCCTACGTGTTCCGCCAGGGCGAGCCGGCGCACGCCTTCTACTACCTGATTTCCGGCTGCGTGAAGATCTACCGGCTGACCCCGGAAGGCCAGGAGAAGATTCTCGAAGTGACCAACGAACGCAACACCTTCGCCGAGGCGATGATGTTCATGGACACCCCGAACTACGTGGCCACCGCCCAGGCCGTGGTGCCCAGCCAGCTGTTCCGTTTCTCCAACAAGGCCTACCTGCGCCAGTTGCAGGACAACACCCCGTTGGCCCTGGCCCTGCTGGCCAAGCTCAGCACCCGCCTGCACCAGCGCATCGACGAGATCGAGACGCTTTCCCTGAAGAACGCCACCCACCGCGTGGTGCGCTACCTGCTGACCCTCGCCGCCCACGCGCCGGGGGAGAACTGCCGGGTGGAAATCCCGGTGGCCAAGCAACTGGTGGCCGGTCACCTGTCGATCCAGCCGGAAACCTTCTCGCGAATCATGCACCGCCTCGGCGACGAGGGCATCATCCACCTCGACGGCCGCGAAATCAGCATCCTCGACCGCGAACGCCTGGAGTGCTTCGAGTGAACAGCGCCGCCGCTTGATCGCGGTCAAGCGCGCCACGGCCCGTCCGCCGGCAAGCTGGCGGGGTCGAGCCCGCGAGAACGCCCATGCGCCAATGCCTGTATTGCCTCCATGAAACCGAAGGCGCGGAAAGCGCCTGCGAACAGTGCGGCATGCCGCTGCCCAGCGCTTCCCAGCACCAGCTCCAGGGTCGCCGGCAGCGGCGCTTCGCCTGGTTCTGCGTCGGGCTGGCGCTGTTCTGCCTGGGCATGATGCTCTGGTTGCCGCGCGATGCTCCCTGAGGCATCTCAGCGGCGCAGGCGCCGATAGAGCTGGAGCAGGCGCTCGGGCAACTGCCCGGCGCGCTCGACCAGCGCGAAGCCGTCGGCGCCGAACAGGTAGGGCAGGTAGTCCGCCGCCTCCTTGTCGATGGTGATGCAGAAGGGCACCAGTCCCTGGCTGCGCGCCTCGATCACCGCCTGGCGGGTGTCCTCGATGCCGTAGCGGCCCTCGTAGCGGTCCAGGTCGTTGGGCTTGCCGTCGCTCAACAGCAACAGCAGGCGACGCTTCTGCGGCTGCCCGCCGAGCACCTGGCTGGCCCGGCGGATCGCCGCGCCCATCCGCGTGTAGTAGCCCGGCGAGAGCGCCAGCACGCGACCGCGGACCTCGCCGCCGTAGCCTTCGTCGAAGTCCTTCAGCACCTGCCAGCGCACCTGCTGCCGGCGCACCGAGGAAAACCCGTACAGCGCGAAGGGGTCGCCCAGCGCCTGCAACGCCTCGCCGAACAGCAGCAGGCTGTCGACGATGCTGTCGATCACTCGCCGCTGGTCGTCGAGGTAGGCTTCGGTGGACATCGACAGGTCCGCCAGCAACAGGCAGGCGAGGTCGCGCCGGCGCGGCCGCTGTTCGAGGAACAGGCCTGGCTGGGTGGAACCGCCGCGGCGCCGCTCGACCTGGAAGTCGAGCCAGGCATCGAGGTCGATCTCGTCGCCTTGCGGCTGCTGGCGCAGGCGTTGGCGGCCGTCGCGCAGGCAGGCGAACTGGCGGCGCAGATGCAGCGCGGTCTTCTCCAGGTGCGCCGGCAGGCTGGCGCTGGTCGCGCCGCGCGGCCGCATCGGTTGCAGCAGCACGTGGTCGCTCAGCAGGCGCTGCTGCCGATAGTCCCACTCGGGCAGCTTCAGCCCGGGGCCGAGCGGCAGGTCATCGTAGTCGGCGGCCGGCAGGTCGAGATCCAGGCGCAGGCCGCCGCCCTTCTGCGTGCGCTGGCGCGACAGCGACAGGTAGTCGAGGTCTTCGGCGACGCGCGCGCCGTCCGGGTCGTCCTCGTCGTCGCTACAGCGGTCCAGGGCCAGGTGCTCCGACCAACTGAGCAGGCTTTCCAGGCGGAACAGCAGCAGGTTGCGCTCGCTGTCGCGCTCCTCGACGCGCTCGGCGCGCTTGCGCGCTCCGCTGCGGGCGACCTGGCGCTTGCCGGCGCCGGCGGCCGCTTCCTCGCCGTCCTCCGGGCTGGCGGAAGGCGTCCAGCGCTCGCCGGGATACAGCCACAGCGGCACCGGCCAGGGCGCCCGCTCGACTCGCGGGAAGCGCTCGACGCTGCCCGGCTCGGCAAGCGCGCGGCGCAGGGCGATTTCCAGTTCGGCGTCTGCCGCCGGGCAATCGTCCAGCGACGGGCGCTGGCGCAGATGCGCGGCGACCAGCCGGGCGTAGCGCGGGCGCAGCGCCGGATAGGCATCGAGCAACTGCCGCGCCCAGCGCTGGTTGTCCTGGGCCCAGTGCCGCAGCGGCCCGGCGCTGGCCGCCAGCAGCGCCAGCCAGCGATACAGTTCGCGGTTCAGCTCGGCCTGCGGATAGACCGCGAGGGATTCCGGCAGGCGCAGGCTGTCGCCGTTGAACCAGGACACCGGGGCCTGCTCGCAGGTCCCGGCGACCCGCTGCAACCAGGTGCGGCGTAGCAGCAGGCGGCGCGCCGGGGTCGCCTCGAGGGCTACCCCCGGTGCGCCGCCGAGCGCCCGGAAGAGCATGCCGAGCGGACGCCGCATGCTCTCCAGGGTCACCCGCGCCGCCTCGAACTCGCCGCTGGCATGGCGGGTGATGAAGCGGTGCCAGTGGGCGCCGACCCATTCCTCCAGCTCGACGGCGAAGGCCATCTCAGGCGGCCGCCTTGCCGCGCCGGAAGCTCAGCAGGTAGGCGACCAGGCCGATGAGGAACACCACCCCGGCGCCTTCGCGCAGCCAGTAGAAGATCGCCAGCTGGTCCTGGGTGGCCATGAAGGTCATCGCCGCGCCGTCCGCCGGCATCCGTTGCAGCCAGACCTGCAGCACCCCGGCCGCGGAGAGGAACAGGGTGATGAACACCATCGCCACGGTCATCAGCCAGAAGCCCCACATCTCCAGGACCTGCGAGCGGTTGTCCATCGCCTCGCCGATCCCGCGCAGGCGCGGCATGGCGTAGGAGATGATGGTCATCACGATCATCGCGTAGGCGCCATAGAAGGCCATGTGGCCGTGGGCGGCGGTGAGCTGGGTGCCGTGGGTGTAGTAGTTGACCGGCGCCAGGGTATGCATGAAGCCCCACACTCCCGCGCCGAGGAAGGCCATCACCGTGGTGCCCATGGCCCACAGCGCGACCGCGCGGTTCGGATAGTCGCGGCGGCGGCGGTTGATGGTGTTGAAGGCGAACAGCACCATGGCGAAGAACGGCAGCGGCTCCAGCGCCGAGAATACCGAGCCGAGCCACAGCCAGTAGCCGGGCACGCCGATCCAGAAGTAGTGGTGGCCGGTGCCGATGATGCCGCTGATCAGCGCCATGGCGATGATCACGTAGAGCCACTTCTCGATCACCTCGCGGTCGACCCCGGTGATCTTCACCAGCACGAAGGCGAGGATCGCACCCATGATCAGTTCCCACACGCCTTCCACCCACAGGTGCACCACCCACCACCAGTAGAACTTGTCGCGGGTGAGGTTTTCCGGGTTGTAGAAGGAGAACAGGAACAGCAGGGCGAGGCCGATCAGGCCGGTCATCAGGACCATGCTGATGGCGGTCTTGCGCCCGCGCAGCACGGTCATGCCGACGTTGAACAGGAAGCCCAGGGCGACGATCACGATGCCCGCCTTGCTGATGGTCGGCTGTTCGAGGAACTCGCGGCCCATGGTCGGCCACAGTTCGTTGCCGGTGAGCCTGGCCAGGCCGGCGTAGGGCACCAGCAGGTAGCCGAGGATGGTCAGCACGCCGGCGGCGGCGAATACCCAGAACAGGATCCAGGCCAGCTTCGGGCTGTACAGCTCGCAGTCGCTCTCCTCCGGCACCAGGTAGTAGGCAGCGCCCATGAAGCCGAACAGCAGCCAGACGATCAGCAGGTTGGTGTGCACCATGCGCGCGACGTTGAAGGGGATCGCCGGGAACAGGAAGTCGCCGACCACGTACTGCAGGCCCATGATCAGGCCGAACAGGATCTGCCCGACGAAGAGGATCAGGGCGAACACGAAGTAGGGTTTGGCGACCGCCTGCGAGGCGAATTTCAGGGAGCCATTGGGCGACATCATCAACCCTCCTTGTTCGGCGGCCATTGGTTGGTATCGATCTTCGAGCTCCACTTGAGGAACTCGGCCAGGTCGTCGACCTGGCCCTCGCTGAGATGGAACTGCGGCATGGCGCGGCGGCCCGGCACGTTCAGCGGCTGGATCTTCATCCAGGCCTGGAGGAAGGTGTTGAAGCCCTCCTCGCCGCCACGGCGTCCGACCACGTTGCCCAGCTCCGGCGCGAAGTAGGCGCCCTCGCCGAGCAGGGTGTGGCAGCCGACGCAGTTGTTCTGTTCCCAGACCAGCTTGCCGCGCACCACCGCGGCGCTCATCGCGGCCTCGTTGGTGCGCTCGGGCAGGGTCTTCTCGGTGTGGTAGGTCAGGGCCAGGAACAGCAGGATGAAGAACACACTCCCGCCGAAATAGATGTTCCTGGCCATGCCTTTGGTAAAGGTCTCGGACATGCGGCCTCCTGGAATGGGTGGTGCGGCGATTCTAGGAAGCGGCGGCGGCGAACCCGCTTGATGGCAATCAAGATTCCCGAACGATTTACTCAGTTATTCATCCGCGCCAGGTACAGCGCAGCGCCCACCGCCAGGGCCATCAGCAGCGGCCAGGCCAGCAGCAGGCGGCGCCATAGCGCCGGGGCATGGGCCAGCTCCATGAAGCGCTCGCCGATCAGCCAACCCTTGGCCACCGCGCAGGCCAGCACCGCCGCCAGCAGCCAGGGAGAGTAGCCGGCGCCACCCAGCAGCACACCGGTCACGGCCAGCGCCAGCAACGCCAGCCAGCAGAGGGTCAGGGTTCGCATCGGCACCTCATTGCAGGACGTAGACCAGCGGGAACAGCAGCACCCAGACCAGGTCGACCATGTGCCAGTAGAGCACTCCCGACTCCAGTCCCGAGCAAGCCTGCGGCGTATAACACCGGCGCCAGCAGGCCTGCGCCAGCCAGCCGAGGATCAGCAGGCCGAGCAGGACGTGGAGGAAATGGAAGCCGGTCAGGCACCAGTAGAGGGTGAAGAAAGTGTCGTGCTCGATGTCCAGGCCGAGATCGGCGAGCCGCCCGTACTCGTGCAGCTTCAGGCCGACGTAGACCAGCGCCAGCAGCAGCGCCGCCAGCAACCAGCCGCTCGCCTGGCGCGGCCGTCCGCGGCGCACCGCATGCACCGCCAGCGCGGCGAGCCAGCCGGAGCTGAGCAGGGCCACGGTCAGCAACAGGCCCCAGCGGCTATCCAGTTGCTCCCGGCCGGCACGGAACAGCTCCGGCTGCCAGGCCTGGGCGCCGGCGAACGCCAGCAGCAGCAGGCTGAACACGCTGAGTTCGGCGAGGATGAAGAACCACATCGCCAGGTCGCCGGGCAGGCGCCGCTCGACGGTATCAGGCGACATGGAGATCGACGATGTCCATCAGCGCCGCCACCGTCGCCGGGTCGTCCGAGAGCGGTTCGGCCAGCGCCACCCGGCACGCCTCGCGCGGGTCCATGCCGTCGCCGATGAGGCGCGCGGCGAAGATCAGCAGGCGGGTCGAGGCGACTTCCTCCAGGTCGTGCTGCTCCAGCCGCCGCAGCGCCTGGCCCAACTGCACCAGGCGCTGCGCCAGGGTCTCGGCACAACCGCTCTCGCCGACCAGGATGCGTGCCTCCTGCTGCGCCGCCGGGTAGTCGAAGCGCAACGCGACGAAACGCTGCCGGGTGCTGGGCTTCAGGCCCTTGAGCAGGTTCTGGTAGCCGGGGTTGTAGGACACCACCAGCATGAACGAAGGCGGCGCCTGCAACGTCTCGCCGGTGCGCTCCAGGTACAGCTCGCGGCGGTCGTCGGCCAGCGGGTGGATGGCGACCGTGGTGTCCTGGCGCGCCTCCACCACTTCGTCCAGGTAGCAGATACCGCCTTCGCGCACCGCGCGGGTCAGCGGGCCGTCCTGCCACCAGGTGCCGTCGGCGCCGATCAGATGGCGGCCGAGCAGGTCGGCGGCGCCCAGGTCGTCGTGGCAGGCGACGCTGTACAGCGGCAGTTCCAGGCGCCGCGCCATGTACTGGACGAAGCGGGTCTTGCCGCAACCGGTGGGGCCCTTGAGCAATACCGGCAGGCCGTGCCGCCAGGCGCGCTCGAAGACTTCGATCTCATGGCCGGTGGCCTCGTAGAAGGGTGTCGCGTCCCGCATGTCCTACTCCTGCGCTAGGGATTAGGACCGCACGCTATTCACAGTTGGAAGGTGCCACAAGCGCAAAGCAACGCAATCTTGATTCCGGTCAAGCAAGGGTAAAGACCCTGCTTTCTATGATCCTTTCGCGCCATGAATTCCCGGGAGTTCCCGACGCAGCCACCCCCAAAACACTGCTAAGGGAGCGCCTCGCAGGGCTCCTGAGGAGATAGACCATGCCATTTGGCAAGCCACTGGTGGGCACCTTGCTCGCCTCGCTGACGCTGCTGGGCCTGGCCACCGCTCACGCCAAGGACGACATGAAAGCCGCCGAGCAATACCAGGGTGCCGCTTCCGCCGTCGATCCCGCTCACGTGGTGCGCACCAACGGTGCCCCCGACATGAGTGAAAGCGAGTTCAACGAGGCCAAGCAGATCTACTTCCAACGCTGCGCCGGTTGCCACGGCGTCCTGCGCAAGGGCGCCACCGGCAAGCCGCTGACCCCGGACATCACCCAGCAACGCGGCCAGCAATACCTGGAAGCGCTGATCACCTACGGCACCCCGCTGGGCATGCCGAACTGGGGCAGCTCCGGCGAGCTGAGCAAGGAACAGATCACCCTGATGGCCAAGTACATCCAGCACACCCCGCCGCAACCGCCGGAGTGGGGCATGCCGGAGATGCGCGAATCGTGGAAGGTGCTGGTGAAGCCGGAGGACCGGCCGAAGAAACAGCTCAACGACCTCGACCTGCCCAACCTGTTCTCGGTGACCCTGCGCGACGCCGGGCAGATCGCCCTGGTCGACGGCGACAGCAAAAAGATCGTCAAGGTCATCGATACCGGCTATGCCGTGCATATCTCGCGGATGTCCGCTTCCGGCCGCTACCTGCTGGTGATCGGCCGCGACGCGCGGATCGACATGATCGACCTGTGGGCCAAGGAGCCGACCAAGGTCGCCGAGATCAAGATCGGCATCGAGGCGCGCTCGGTGGAAAGCTCCAAGTTCAAGGGCTACGAGGACCGCTACACCATCGCCGGCGCCTACTGGCCGCCGCAGTTCGCGATCATGGACGGCGAGACCCTGGAACCGAAGCAGATCGTCTCCACCCGCGGCATGACCGTAGACACCCAGACCTACCACCCGGAACCGCGCGTGGCGGCGATCATCGCCTCCCACGAGCACCCCGAGTTCATCGTCAACGTGAAGGAGACCGGCAAGGTCCTGCTGGTCAACTACAAGGATATCGACAACCTCACCGTCACCAGCATCGGTGCGGCGCCGTTCCTCCACGACGGCGGCTGGGACAGCAGCCACCGCTACTTCATGACCGCCGCCAACAACTCCAACAAGGTTGCCGTGATCGACTCCAAGGACCGTCGCCTGTCGGCCCTGGTCGACGTCGGCAAGACCCCGCACCCGGGGCGTGGCGCCAACTTCGTGCATCCCAAGTACGGCCCGGTGTGGAGCACCAGCCACCTGGGCGACGGCAGCATCTCGCTGATCGGCACCGATCCGAAGAACCATCCGCAGTACGCCTGGAAGAAAGTCGCCGAACTACAGGGCCAGGGCGGCGGCTCGCTGTTCATCAAGACCCATCCGAAGTCCTCGCACCTCTACGTCGACACCACCTTCAACCCCGACGCCAGGATCAGCCAGAGCGTCGCGGTGTTCGACCTGAAGAACCTCGACGCCAAGTACCAGGTGCTGCCGATCGCCGAATGGGCCGATCTCGGCGAAGGCGCCAAGCGGGTGGTGCAGCCCGAGTACAACAAGCGCGGCGATGAAGTCTGGTTCTCGGTGTGGAACGGCAAGAACGACAGCTCCGCGCTGGTGGTGGTGGACGACAAGACCCTGAAGCTCAAGGCCGTGGTCAAGGACCCGCGGCTGATCACCCCGACCGGTAAGTTCAACGTCTACAACACCCAGCACGACGTGTACTGAGACCCGCGTGCGGGGCACGCCCCGCACGCTCCCCCCTACGAGGAACCGTGATGAAACCGTACGCACTGCTTTCGCTGCTCGCCACCGGCACCCTGCTCGCCCAGGGCGCCTGGGCCGAAGACCCCGAAGTGCTGTTCAAGAACAAGGGCTGCGTGGCCTGCCATGCCATCGACACCAAGATGGTCGGCCCGGCCTACAAGGACGTCGCCGCCAAGTTCGCCGGCCAGGCCGGCGCCGAAGCGGAACTCGCGCAGCGGATCAAGAACGGCAGCCAGGGCGTCTGGGGCCCGATCCCGATGCCGCCGAACGCGGTCAGCGACGACGAGGCGCAGACCCTGGCGAAGTGGGTCCTGTCGCAGAAATGAACGCCCCTCCGGACTTCCGGCGCGCCGCCAGCCACGCCTTGTGGCTGGCCCTCGCGCTGACGTTCGCCTGTCCTCTTCCGGGCCTGGCCGACGAGCATCCCGATGCCCGTCGCCAGGCCCAGTTGCGTCACCTGCTGTTGCAGGACTGCGGCTCCTGCCACGGCCTGCGCCTGACCGGCGGCCTCGGCCCGGCGCTGACCCCCGAGGCCCTGCGCGGCAAGCCGCGCGAATCGCTGGTCGCCACCGTGCTCATGGGCCGTCCGCAAACCCCGATGCCCCCCTGGGCCGGCCTGCTCAGCGAAGACGACGCCGGCTGGCTGGTGGACCGCCTGATCGAAGGAGAGATCGCCCCATGAACCTGCGTCCCCTCGCGCCGCTTTTCCTCGCCCTGCTCGCCGGCTGTAGCCAGCAGCCGCCCTTGCGCGGCAGCGGCGACCTCGGCGTGCTGATCGAACGCGCCGACGGCAGCGTGCAGATCCTCGACGGCACGGCGAAGACCTCGCTGGCGCGGGTCGAAGGCCTCGGCGACCTGTCCCACGCCTCCCTGGTGTTCTCCCGCGACCAGCGCTACGCCTACGTATTCGGTCGCGACGGCGGCCTGACCAAGCTCGACCTGCTGGCCCAGCGCATCGACAAGCGCCTGATCCAGGGCGGCAACAGCATCGGCGGAGCGATCAGCCAGGACGGTCGGCTGGTCGCGGTATCCAACTACGAGCCGGGCGGGGTCAAGGTGTTCGACAGCCGCACCCTGGAGCTGGTCGCCGAGATTCCCGCCACCCGCCTCCCCGGCCAGGACAGGAACTCCCGGGTGGTCGGCCTGGTCGACGCGCCCGGGCAGCGCTTCGTGTTCAGCCTGTTCGACAGCGGCGAGATCTGGATCGCCGACTTCAGCCAGGGCGACACGCCGCACCTGACCCGCTTCCGCGATATCGGCAAGCAACCCTACGACGCCCTCATCAGCCCCGACGGGCGCTACTACATGGCCGGGCTGTTCGGCGAGGACGGCATGGCCCAGCTCGACCTCTGGCACCCGGAGCGCGGCGTCAGGCGCGTACTCGGCGACTACGGCCGCGGCCAACGCAAGCTGCCGGTGTACAAGATGCCGCACCTGGAGGGCTGGACCATCGCCAGCGACCAGGCCTTCGTCCCGGCGGTCGGCCATCACCAGGTGCTGGTGCTCGACGCGCGCGACTGGAAGCAGACCGACGCCATCGACGTCGCCGGCCAGCCGGTGTTCGTCATGACTCGACCGGACGACCGGCAGATCTGGGTCAACTTCGCCTACCCGGACAACGACAAGGTGCAGGTCATCGACAGCGAGACCCACGAAGTGATCGAAACCCTGCGCCCTGGCCCCGGCGTACTGCACATGGAATTCAGCGGGCGCGGCGACCAGGTCTGGATCTCGGTGCGCGACGCCGACCAGTTGCAGGTCTGGGACCCGTACCGCCTGAAGCGCATCGGCAGCCTTCCGGCCCGCAGCCCGAGCGGCATCTTCTTCAGCCACCGCGCCCAGCACATCGGACTCTAGGAGGCACCATGGACGACCTCTCCCGCCGCCTCCTCGCCCGCTACCAGAAAGGCCTGCCGATCTGCGCGGAACCCTATCGGCGGATGGCCGAGACCCTGGGTTGCAGCGAAGCCGAGGTGCTCGAACGGCTGCGTCGCCTGGAAGCCGACGGCGCGTTGTCGCGGGTCGGCCCGGTGCTCCGCCACCAACGCGCCGGGGCCAGCACCCTGGCTGCCCTGGCGGTGCCCGAGGAGCGTCTGCAACGGGTCGCCGAGCGCATCAGCCAGTACGCCGAGGTCAACCACAACTACCAGCGCGAACACCGCTACAACCTGTGGTTCGTGCTCACCGCCGGCGACCGCGCGCAACTCGACCGGGTACTGGCGGAGATCGCCGCCGACACCGGCCTGCAACCCCTCGACCTGCCGATGCAGGAAGCCTACTGCATCGACCTCGCGTTTCCCCTGGAGGCCAGCCGATGAACCCCGTCGAACCCCTCGCCGCGCCGCAGCGGCAACACCTGCGCTACCTGCTGGAACAGGGCCTGCCGCTGGCCAGCCGGCCCTACCGGGTGCTCGCCGAACGCATCGGCGCCGGCGAAGACGAAGTGCTGGAACAGGTCCGCCGCTGGGACGAAGACGGCCTGTTCCGCCGCTTCGGAGTGATCCTCCACCACCGCGCCCTGGGCTATACCGCCAACGCCATGCTGGTGCTGGACGTCGCCGACGCGGAGGTCGACGCCGTCGGCCGCGCCCTCGCCCACGAAACGATCGTCTCGCTCTGTTACCGCCGCCCGCGTCGCCTGCCGATGTGGCCATACAACCTGTTTTGCATGATCCACGGCCGCGAGCGCGGCGAAGTGGAACGCCAGATCGAGGCCCTGCTGGAGCGCCACGCCCTGCGCCAGACACCGCACCGCTGGCTGTTCAGCCTGCGCGCCTACAAGCAGTGCGGCGGCCGCTACACCGCGCCGCCGGCCGACCTGGAGCGCCGCCATGGATGAGTTCGACCGGCGCCTGCTGAACCGCCTGCAACACGGCCTGCCGCTGGAGCCGCATCCCTACGCGCTGCTCGCCGCCGAGCTGGATTGCCGCGAGGAAGACATCCTGCGCCGCCTGGACGACCTGCTCGACGACGGCACCCTGACCCGCTTCGGTCCGCTGTTCGATATCGAGCCCCTCGGCGGTGCCTTCACCCTGGCCGCCATGAGCGTGCCGGAGGCGCGTTTCGAAGAGATCGCCGCGCTGCTCGCTGGCTGGCCGCAGGTCGCCCACAACTACCGTCGCGAGCACGCCCTGAACATGTGGCTGGTGGTCGCCTGCGACAGCCCGGCGGAGGTCGCCGAGACTCTCGCACGGCTGGAGCGCGAGAGCGGGCTGGCGGTACTCGACCTGCCCAAGGAGGCGACCTACCATGTCGGCCTGCATTTCCCCCTCTGACGCCCTGCTCGCCCGCCGCCTGATCGAACTGACCCAGGCCGGCCTGCCGCTGGTCGCCGACCCTTGGGCGTGGATCGCCGCGCAACTGCGGCTGAGCGAGGCGGAGACCCTGGCGCTGCTGAAGCGCCTGCGCGACGCCGGGGTGATCCGGCGCATCGCCGCGGTGCCCAACCACTATCGCCTTGGCTACCGGCACAACGGCATGACCGTCTGGGACGTCGCCGACGAACGCATCGAACGCCTCGGCCGGCTGGTCGGCGGGCTGTCCTTCGTCAGCCATTGCTACCGGCGCCCGCGCCATCTGCCGCAGTGGCGCTACAACCTGTTCGCCATGGTTCACGGCCGCAGCGAAGCGGAGATCGAAGGCTATCGCCAGCAGATCCGCCTGCTGCTCGGCGAGGACTGTCGCGCCGACGAGATGCTGGTGAGCAGCCGCATCCTGAAGAAGACCGGCCTGCGCCTGGCGCAGAAGGAGGAACGTCCATGCTGAGGATCAGCCATTACCTGCGCAGCCTCACCGAGGACGCGCCGACGCCGCGCCGCGCCGGCGGCAGGCGCGCCCCGGTGGTGATCTGGAACCTGCTGCGGCGCTGCAACCTGACCTGCAAGCACTGTTACTCCACCTCCGCCGACAGCGACTTCCGTGGCGAGCTGGAGACCGCGGAAATCCTTCGCGGCATCGACGACCTGCGCGCCGCCGGAGTGCGCGTGCTGATCCTCTCCGGCGGCGAGCCGCTGATGCACCCGGACCTCTTCGAGATCGCCGCCCATGCGCGCCAGGCCGGGATGTTCGTGGCGCTGTCGAGCAACGGTACGCTGATCGACGAAGGCAACATCCAGCGCGTCGCCGAGGCCCGCTTCGACTACGTCGGCATCAGCCTCGACGGCCTGCGCGAGACCCACGACCGCTTCCGCCAGAAGCAGGGCAGCTTCGACGCCGCGCTGGCGGCCATGCGCCTGTGCCGCGAGGCGGATATCCGCGTCGGCATGCGCACCACCCTGACCGAGGAGAACGCCGCGCAACTACCGGCACTGCTCGACCTGATGCGCGAACTCGACGTGCAGAAGTTCTACCTCTCGCACCTCAACTACAGTGGCCGCGGCCGCCGCAGCCGCGCCCTCGACGCCCACCACCGGCGCACCCGCGAGGCCCTCGCGCTGCTCTTCGAACGGGCCGACCAGGACATCCGGCAGGGGCGCGACAGCGACTTCGTCACCGGCAACAACGACGCCGACGCGATCCTTCTCCTCGACTGGCTCAAGCGCCGCCGCCCGCAGCAACTGGCGCGTCTCTGCGAGCTGCTGCTGGACTGGGGCGGCAACGCCTCGGGCGAGGGCATCGCCAACATCGACAACACCGGCGAGGTGCATCCGGACAGCTACTGGTGGCACCACAGCGTCGGCAACATCCGCCATCAGCGCTTCGCCGACTTCTGGTTCGAGCGCCCCGACCCGCTGCTCCTGCAACTGCGCCAGCGCCCGCGACCGGTGGTCGGGCGCTGCAGCCAATGCCGCTGGCTGGACATCTGCAACGGCAACACCCGCACCCGCGCCTGGGCCGGCGGAGAACTCTGGGGCGAAGACCCCGGCTGCTACCTCAGCGATCAGGAAATCGGCCTCGAGCGCATCGCGCTGCACGCCGTCTAAGGAAAGCCTCATGAACACTACCGTGATTCCGCCGTCCCTCCTCGATGTCGATTTCCCTGCCGGCAGCGTCGCCCTGGTCGGCGCCGGCCCCGGCGATCCGGGCCTGCTCACCCTGCGCGCCTGGGCCCTGCTGCAACAGGCCGAGGTGGTGGTCTACGACCGCCTGGTCGCCCGCGAGCTGATCGCCCTTCTGCCGGAAAGCTGCCAGCGCATCTACGTCGGCAAGCGCTGCGGCCACCACAGCCTGCCGCAGGAAGAAATCAACGAGCTGCTGGTGCGCCTGGCCCGGCAGCAACGCCGGGTGGTCCGCCTGAAAGGCGGCGACCCGTTCATCTTCGGTCGCGGCGCCGAGGAGCTGGAGCGCCTGCTCGAAGCCGGCGTCGACTGCCAGGTGGTCCCCGGCGTCACCGCCGCCTCCGGTTGCAGTACCTACGCCGGCATCCCGCTGACCCACCGCGACCTCGCCCAGTCCTGCACCTTCGTCACCGGCCACCTGCAGAACGACGGCCGCCTCGACCTCGACTGGGCCGGCCTGGCGCGTGGCAAGCAGACCCTGGTGTTCTACATGGGCCTGGGCAACCTCGCCGAGATCGCCGCGCGCCTGGTCGAGCACGGCCTCGCCAGCGACACCCCGGCGGCGCTGGTCAGCCAGGGCACCCAGGCGGGCCAGCAGGTGACCCGCGGCGCCCTTGCCGAGCTGCCGGCGCTGGCGCGACGCTACCAGTTGAAGCCGCCGACGCTGATCGTCGTCGGCCAGGTGGTCGCGCTCTTCGCCGAGCGCGCGATGGCGCATCCGTCATACCTGGGCGCCGGCTCGCCGGTCAGCCGCGAGGCCGTCGCATGCGCCTGATCGGCCTCGCCCTCGGCCTGCTCCTCGGCGCCCTCGCACAGGCCGGCGAAGCGCCGGGGGAAGCGCTCTACCGCCAGCACTGCCAGGCCTGCCACGGCGCCGGGCGGCTCGGCGGCAGCGGCCCGACCCTGCTCCCGGAAAGCCTTTCGCGGCTGAAGCCGGCGCAGGCCCGCGAGGTGATCCTGCACGGTCGTCCGGCAACCCAGATGGCCGGCTTTGCCGGTCAATTGGACGACGCCGCGGCGGACGCCCTGGTCGCCTATCTCTACCAGGCGCCGCCGCGCGAACCGCAGTGGAGCGCCGAGGACATCCGGGCCAGCCAGGTTCAGCCGCATCCCCTCGCCACCCTGCCGTCCAGGCCCCGCTTCGAGGCCGACCCGCTGAACCTGTTCGTGGTGGTGGAGTCCGGCGACCACCACGTGACCATCCTCGACGGCGATCGCTTCGAGCCCATCGCCCGCTTCCCCTCGCGCTACGCCCTGCACGGAGGTCCGAAGTTCTCCCCGGACGGGCGCCTGGTGTACTTCGCCTCGCGCGACGGCTGGGTAACCCTCTACGACCTGTACAACCTGAAGGTGGTCGCCGAGGTCCGCGCCGGCCTCAACACGCGCAACCTGGCGGTCAGCGACGACGGGCGCTGGGTCCTGGTGGGCAACTACCTGCCCGGCAACCTGGTGCTGCTGGACGCCCGCGACCTGTCCCTGGTGCAGGTCATCCCGGCGGCCGACGCCCAGGGCCAGGCCTCGCGGGTCAGCGCGGTATACACGGCACCGCCGCGACACAGCTTCGTGGTCGCCCTGAAGGACGTCCACGAGCTGTGGGAGCTGCCCTATGCCAACGGCAAGCCGGTCGCGCCGAAACGGTTGGCGGTGGCCGACTACCTCGACGACTTCTCCTTCAGCCCCGACTACCGCTACCTGCTGGGCAGCTCGCGGCAGGCCAGGGGCGGCGAGGTGATCGAGCTGGACAGCGGCGCGCGGGTCGCCTCGATCCCGCTGTCGGGCATGCCGCACCTCGGCTCGGGCATCTACTGGAAGCGCGACGGGCGCTGGGTGTTCGCTACGCCGAACATCAGCCGCGGGGTGATCTCGGTGATCGACCTGCAAAACTGGAAGCCGTTGAAGGAAATCGTCACCGACGGCCCCGGCTTCTTCATGCGCAGCCATGCCGACTCGCCCTACGCCTGGACCGATACCTTCCTTGGCAAGAAACACGACGAGATCCTGCTGATCGACAAGCAGACCCTGGAAATCGCCCATCGCCTGCGCCCCAGCCCGGGCAAGGTGGCCGGCCACGTCGAGTTCACCCGCGACGGCCGCTACGCCCTGCTCAGCGTCTGGGACCGCGACGGCGCGCTGGTGGTCTACGACGCGCACAGCCTGGAGGAAGTGAAGCGACTGCCGATGAACAAGCCGTCGGGCAAGTACAACGTCGGCAACAAGATCGGCTATGCGGAGGGAACCTCGCACTGAGGCGGTCGAGACGCCATCAACGGATATCCCCGTATCCTCCGCGACGGACCGCGACAACCCTGTCCCCTCACGGCGCGAGAAAAACCACGGGAATGGCGGATAACCGCAAGCGGTTATTCGCCCTACCGCCCACCCTGCGCGAGGAGCCGTAGGGCGCATAACGCCAACGGCGTTATCCGCCGCTCACCCTGTCCCATCACGGCCCCGAGAAAACCCTGGGAATGGCGGATAGCCGCAAGCGGATATCCCCCCACCCGTCCCGCGCGCCGAGCCCCCGGCGCCCAGAAAAAAGCCCCGCATCGCGGGGCTTTCCGTCTCAGGCGCCAGGCCTCAGAACTGCTCGGCGTCCAGCAGGTACAGCGACTCGCTGCCGGCGCGCACGGAGGCGCTCAGGGAATGGATGCGCGGCAGCAGGCGGGCGAAGTAGAAGCGCGCGGTACCCAGCTTGCTGGCGTAGAAGTCGTCCTCGCCCTGCTTGGCCAGCGCGGTGCGCGCCATCAATGCCCACATGTAGGCATAGGCGGTGTAGCCGAACACATGCAGGTATTCGACCGACGCCGCGCCGATCTCGTTGGGATTGCCCTTGGCGCGGTCGAGCAGCCAGGCGGTCAGCTCTTCCAGGTTCTCCACGGCGGCCGCCAGCGGCTTGCTGAACTCGCCCAGGGCCTCGTCGGCGGAAGCGACGAAGGCCTTGATCTCGTCGGTGAAGTGACGGGAGAAGGCGCCGCCGCTGCCGATCACCTTGCGCCCCACCAGGTCGAGCGCCTGAATGCCATTGGTGCCTTCGTAGATCTGCGTGATGCGACAGTCGCGCACCAGTTGCTCCTGGCCCCATTCGCGGATGAAGCCGTGGCCACCGAAGATCTGCTGGCCATGGATGGTGGTTTCCAGCCCCATGTCGGTGAGGAATGCCTTGGCCACCGGGGTCAGCAGCGCCACCAGCTCTTCCGCGCGCTTGCGGGTGACCGCGTCTTCGCTGTACTTGGCGGTGTCCAGCTGCATCGCGACGTAGCTGGAGAAGGCGCGGCCGCCTTCGTTCAGCGCCTTCATGGTGAGCAGCATGCGACGCACGTCGGGGTGCACGATGATCGGGTCGGCGGCCTTGTCCTTGGCCACCGGGCCGGTCGGCGCGCGGCTCTGGATACGCTCGCGGGCATATTCGATGGCGCTCTGGTAGGAGCGCTCGCCGGTGGCCAGGCCCTGGATGCCGACGCCAAGGCGCTCGTAGTTCATCATGGTGAACATCGCCGCCAGGCCCTTGTTGACCTCGCCCACCAGCCAACCGGTAGCGCCGTCGAAGTTCATCACGCAGGTGGCCGAGGCCTTGATCCCCATCTTGTGCTCGATGGAGCCGCAACCCAGGCTGTTCTTCTCGCCCAGCGAACCGTCGGCGTTGACCAGCACCTTCGGTACCAGGAACAGCGAGATGCCCTTCGGCCCGGCCGGGGCGTCGGGCAGCTTGGCCAGCACCAGGTGGATGATGTTCTCGGTCAGGTCATGCTCGCCGCCGGTGATGAAGATCTTGGTCCCGCTGATCTTGTAGGAGCCGTCGGCCTGCGGCTCGGCCCTGGTGCGGATGATGCCCAGGTCGGTGCCGGCATGCGGCTCGGTCAGGCACATGGAACCGGCCCAGATACCGGCGTACATGTTCGGCAGGTACTTGTCCTTCAGTTCGTCGCTGGCATGGGCATTGAGCGCCAGGCAGGCGCCGGCGGTCAGCATCGGATACAGGCCGAACGACAGGTTGGCCGAGTTGACCAGTTCCTCGACCTGCGCCGAGATCACCTTGGGCATACCCATGCCGCCGTAGGTCGGATCACCGCCGACGCCGACCCAGCCGCCTTCGGCGTAGGTCCGGTAGGCCTCGGGGAAGCCGGCCGGGGTGCTCACCGCGCCAGCGTTCCACTGGCAGCCTTCCTCGTCGCCCGGACGGTTCAGCGGGGCGATGGTACCGGCGGTGACCTTGCCGGCCTCTTCGAGGATCGCCGCGGCGGTCTCGGCGTCGACCACTTCGGCCAGCGCCGGCAGTTGCGCCCAGAGCCGGGAGACCTCGAACACCTCATTGAGGACGAAGCGCATGTCGCGCAGCGGAGCTTTGTAATCAGCCATGTGGGGAATCCTCGATCGTACCGATCGCCGGCCGGGGGCCAGCGGCAACAAAATGGAGGCACGAAAGGCGTGCCGCGGCCGAGTCTACACCACCAACATTTCGGACTTGTAGCGTCACGTCGTGACCTGAAAGTCTATATCGGTCTTCTATGCGACAGGCATGAGAAAGCCCGCTTTTCGCGGGCTCGAGCGAGTTCGCCGGGAGTCCGACGGGCCCGGCGGGTGCGGGAGAAACCGGGGGAAGAAGCGCCGCGCCCCTGCCCCGGCAGCCGCTAGAGCGAAAACTGCTCCGCCGACAGGCTCATCAGGCCCGCCGCGCCGGCCTGGATCGCCGCGGCGTGCGCCGCAGTGCGCGGCAGCAGGCGACTGAAGTAGAAGTCGGCGGTGGCCAGCTTGGCTTCGTAGAACGCGGCCTCGCCGCTGCCGGCATCCAGCTTCTCGCGCGCCACCAGGGCGATGCGCAACCAGAAATAGGCCAGGGTCACGTAGCCGGAGAACATCAGGTAGTCCACCGAGGCGGCGCCCACTTCGTCGGCATTCTTCATCGCCGCCAGGCCCACCTGCTGGGTCAGTTCGCCCCACTGCGCGTTCAGCGCCGCCAGTTGCGCGACCTGTCCCTTCAGTTGCGGATGCTCGGCCTGGGCCTGGCACAACTGGTGGACCAGTTTGGTGAAACCGCGCAACAGCTTGCCCTGGCTGCCCAGTACCTTGCGGCCGAGCAGGTCGAGGGCCTGGATGCCGTTGGTGCCTTCGTAGATCTGTGCGATGCGGCAATCGCGGACCAACTGCTCCATGCCCCACTCGCGGATGTAGCCGTGGCCGCCGTAGACCTGCATGCCGAGGTTGGTCACCTCCTGCCCGGTCTCGGTCATGAAGGCCTTGCAGATCGGTGTCAGGAAGGCCAGCAGGTCGGCGGCCCGCTCGCGCTCGGCGGCGTCCTGCGACAGGTGCTCGGTGTCGAGCAACTGGGCGGTGAAGTAGGCCAGCGCGCGGTTGCCTTCGTTGAACGCCTTCATGGTCAGCAGCATGCGCCGCACGTCGGGGTGCACGATGATCGGGTCGGCCGGCTTGTCCGGCGCCTTCGGCCCGGTCAGCGAGCGCATCTGCAAGCGCTCCCGGGCGTAGCGCACGGCGCCCTGGTAACTGGTCTCGCCAAGGCACAGGCCCTGCATGCCGGTGCCCAGGCGGGCGTGGTTCATCATGGTGAACATGCAGTGCAGGCCCTTGTTCGGCTCGCCGATCAGGTAGCCGGTGGCGCCGTCGAAGTTCATCACACAGGTGGCCGAGGCCTTGATCCCCATCTTGTGCTCGATGGAGCCACAGGAGACCGCATTGCGCGCGCCCACGTTACCTTCGGCGTCGGGAAGGAACTTCGGCACGATGAACAGCGAGATACCCTTGGTCCCGGCCGGCGCATCGGGAAGCTTGGCCAGCACCAGGTGGACGATGTTCTCGCTCAGGTCGTGCTCGCCGGCGGAGATGAAGATCTTCGTCCCGCTGATCGCATGGCTGCCGTCGGCGTTCGGCACCGCGCGGGTCTTGATGATGCCCAGGTCGGTGCCGCAGTGCGGCTCGGTCAGGCACATGGTGCCGGTCCAGGTGCCGGCGGTCATCCGCGCCAGGTAGAGGTCCTTCTGCGCCTGGCTGCCGTGGGCGTGGATCGCCGACATGGCGCCGCGGGTCAGGCCCGGGTACATGCCCCAGGAGACATTGCTGGCGCCGATCATCTCGCTGAGCAGCAGACCCAGCGAGTGCGGCAGGCCCTGGCCGCCGTACGCGGGATCGCTGGCGACACCGTTCCAGCCACCCTCGACGTACTGTGCATAGGCTTCCTTGAAACCCTTGGGCGTGGTCACCACGCCGTTGTCGAAGTGGCAGCCCTCTTCGTCGCCGGAGCGGTTCAGCGGCGCCAGAACCTGTTCGCAGAATTTCGACCCTTCATCGAGGATCGCCGCCACCATGTCCGGGGTCGCGTCGCTGGCGCCGAGCGCCTGGTAGCGCCCATGGAAGTCGAATACCTCATCGATCAGGAAGCGCATGTCGCGCAGCGGAGCCTTGTATTCCGGCATCTCTGTTCTCCTCGGCAGGGGCGCCCCACAGGCGCGAATCCCTCGAAGCTACTGCGCCGGGCGGGCGCCTACAATCACGCTGCGGACGCTGAATGCAACGCCATAACCCCGAGGTCGGAAGGCCAGGATGCAGCGGATCGCAGGCATGAAAAAGCCCGCCGAAGGGCGGGCTCTTTCTCACCTGGGGAACGGGCCGCCAGCGGCCCGTGCCATCAGTAACCGAGGGCGAAATCTTCCTCGGCCATCTCCATCAGGTTGCTGGCGCCGGACAGCATGGCGGCGACGTGGGCGCGGGTACGCGGCAGGATGCGCTGGAAGTAGAAGCGCGCGGTCTGCAGCTTGGCCTTGTAGAAGGCTTCCTCGCCGGTGCCGGCGGCCAGCTTCTCGGCGGCCAGGCGCGCCATGTCGGCCCAGAAGTAGGCCAGGCAGGCGTAGCCGGAGTACATCAGGTAGTCCACCGAAGCGGCGCCGACTTCCTCGCGATCCTTCATGGCGGCCATGCCGACCTTCATGGTCAGGTCGCCCCACTCCTTGTTCAGCTGCGCCAGCGGAGCGACGAATTCCTTGACGGCTTCGTTGGCTTCGTTGGCCTGGCAGAACTTGTGCACGATCTTGGTGAAGCCCTTCAGCGCCTCGCCCTGGGTCATCAGCACCTTGCGACCCAGCAGGTCGAGGGCCTGAACGCCGGTGGTGCCTTCGTACAGCATCGAGATGCGGCTGTCGCGGACGTTCTGCTCCATGCCGTGCTCGGCGATGAAACCGTGGCCACCGAAGATCTGCACGCCGTGGTTGGCGGACTCGAAGCCGACTTCGGTCATGAACGCCTTGGCGATCGGCGTGAGGAAGGCCAGCATCGAGTCGGCGGCTTTCTTCTGCTCTTCGTCCTGGCTGCGCTGGACGATGTCGACCTGCTTGGCGGCGAAGTACAGCATCGCGCGGTTGCCTTCGGCGAAGGCCTTCATGGTCAGCAGCATGCGGCGCACGTCAGGATGCACGATGATCGGGTCGGCGGGCTTCTCGGGCGCCTTCGGACCGGTCAGCGAGCGCATCTGCAGACGCTCGCGAGCATAGGCGATGCCGCCCTGGAAACCGACTTCGGCATGGGCCAGGCCTTGCAGCGCGGTACCCAGGCGAGCGGTGTTCATGAAGGTGAACATGCAGTTCAGGCCCTTGTTCGGCGGGCCGATCAGGAAGCCGGTGGCGGCGTCGAAGTTCATCACGCAGGTGGCGTTGCCGTGGATGCCCATCTTGTGCTCGATGGAACCGCAGGAAACCGCGTTGCGCTCGCCGGCGTTGCCTTCGGCGTTGGGCAGGAACTTCGGCACGATGAACAGCGAGATGCCCTTGGTGCCCTGCGGGGCGTCGGGCAGGCGGGCCAGGACGATATGGACGATGTTGTCGGCCATGTCGTGCTCGCCGGCGGAGATGAAGATCTTGGTGCCGGTGACCTTGTAGCTACCGTCGGCCTGCGGCTCGGCCTTGGTGCGCAGCATGCCCAGGTCGGTGCCGCAGTGCGGCTCGGTCAGGCACATGGTGCCGGTCCACTCGCCGGAGACCAGCTTGGTCAGGTAGGTTGCCTGCTGCTCGGCGGTGCCGTGGGCATGCAGGGTGTTCATGGCGCCGTGGGACAGGCCCGGGTACATGCCCCAGGACCAGTTGGCCTGGCCGACCATCTCGCTGATGGCCAGGCCGAGGGATTCCGGCAGACCCTGGCCGCCGTGCTCGACGTCATGGGCCAGGCTCGGCCAGCCGCCTTCGACGAACTGCTGGTAGGCCTCCTTGAAGCCGGTCGGGGTCTTCACGCCGTCGGCGCTCCAGGTGCAGCCTTCCAGGTCGCCGACGCGGTTCAGCGGAGCGATCACCTGTTCGCAGAACTTCGCACCTTCCTCGAGGATGGCGTTGACCATGTCGGGAGTCGCGTCTTCGGCGCCCGGCAGGCTCTGGTAGTGCGCTTCGTAGCCCAGCAGCTCGTCGCGAACGAAACGGATATCACGCAAGGGGGCCTTGTAATCAGGCATAGCAGTCAACCTCTACGAAGGGTTCTGGTTAATCGGCGACCGGACGGATGTCCAGAGTCTGCGGTCGCAGTGCGGGATCGCTCCCGGTCGCCTTGCCGGACGCACTCATGCGTCCCGGCTCTCAAACAGGCGTTTGAAACATACGTTTACGCCAATCCCTTGTCAAGCATCCGAACCGACCGCTCGGTCATGCCCGAAATCACTGGCAGCCACGTCCTTCCAAAGCACTTTCGTCTCTCTCAGTAAAGCCCATGGCGAAGCGCCCGGCAGGCTTCAGGGGCCGCCGGGTGACAGTCGGAAAAGGAAGGGTCGGGGCGGCCGCTGCCGGCCGCCAGGAAGTCAGGCGTGGGTATCGATCAGGGTACCGAGGGTCTCGTCGGCTACCTCGATGACCCGGGCGCCGCTCTGCGCCTCGAGCTTGCCGCGGGTCAGTTCGACCATCTGCTCGGCCTGGGCCGAACGGGCCTCCACGGTATTGCGGGCGATCTCGCTGCCGGCCTGGGCGACGCGGGCGCTGCCCGACTGCACCGCGTTGAGACCACTGACGAAAGCGTTGCCGGAAATTTCCACCCTCTACTCCTGGGGACGCGCACGCGCCACTGCGATAGCAAGTGGCTTCTATTCAAGCAGACTTGGCCGGCGCTGGGTACCGCCCGTTGGTTATGGACGGCCCGCTGTTTATAGCCCGATACCCAGGGGCCGCAGGTCGAGGTGCGCGGCCACGGCCGCGGGAGTGGCTTCCTCCAGGCGCGGTACCCGACCCAGGCAGGGCGCCGGCAGGCGTTCGGCGAGGGTCGCCAGGTTCTCTTCCAGGCGCGAGGTAGGCGGGTCGACGACGTTGGCCACCCAGCCGGCCAGCGCCAGGCCGTCGCCCAGGATCGCCTCGGCGCTGAGCAGCGCATGGTTGATACAGCCCAGGCGCACGCCGACCACCAGCACCACCGGCAGCGCCAGCAGGCGCGCCAGGTCGGACAGGTTCTCGCGGCCCAGCAACGGCACGCGCCATCCGCCGGCGCCCTCCACCAGGGTGAAGTCGGCCTGTAGCGCCAGCACCTCGCGCACCGCCTCGTGCAAGCGTGCGGCGCTCAGTTCGACGCCAGCCTCGCGCGCCGCCAGGTGCGGGGCGATGGCCGGTGCGAAGGCCAGCGGGTTGACCTGCTCGTAGGCCAGCGCCAGCGAGCACTGGCCGAGCAACACCAACGCGTCGCCATTGCGCAGGCCTTGCGCCGTGGGCTCGCAGCCGGAGGCCACCGGCTTCGCCGCGGCGGTGCTCAGGCCGGCACTCCGGGCCGCGTGGAGCAGGCCGGCGGCGATGGTGGTCTTGCCGATCTCGGTGTCGGTACCGGTGACGAAGAACGCCGGCATGGTTCAGGAATCCTTGCGCAGCACGCCGAAGACGACGCGGTAGGTAGCGGGCAGCCCCTCGGGCTGGCGGAAACGCTCGTAGGCGGCGACCAGCGCGCGGATGCGCTGGCGCCCGGTCAGGCCGTCGGGCCGCCCGGGGTTGAGGTTGTGCGCGCCCAGGGCCTTGAGTTCGTGGGTCAGGCTGCGCAGGTCGGGGAAATGCAGGAGCCGGTCCTCGTGGCGCAGGGTCAGCGGCAGCAGGCCGCTGCCGGCCGCGTGTTGCAGGTAGTCGGCGAAGGCGCGGAAGCGATTGACGTGGACGAAGCCGTCCACCACCCGCCAACTGTCGCGCAACTCGCCCAGGGTACCGACGCACAGGCTGCTGAACGCCAGCACGCCGCCCGGCCGCAGGACCCGCCGCGCCTCGGCCAGGACCGCCGGGAGGTCGGCGCACCACTGGATCGCCAGGCTGGAGAACAGCAGGTCGCAACTGCCGTCGCGCAACGGCAGCCTCTCGGCGTCGCCGCCGATGAAATGGCTGGCGCCGCCGCGCGCGCGGGCATGCCGCAGCATGCCTTCGGCGATATCCACGGCTAGGCCCTCGGCCGCACCGAAGCGTCGTTCCAGGGCCCGGCTGAAATAACCGGTGCCGCAGCCGAGATCGACCCAGCGGCGCGGCGAGAAGCCTTCCGGCAATGCCGACAGCAGGCTCTCACCGACGCCGCGCTGGAGTTCGGCCACCGCGTCGTAGCTGGCCGCCGCGCGGGAAAACGACGCGGCGACCTGGCGCTTGTCGGGCAGCGCGGCAACGCCATGGGGCGCCAGCAGCGGCGAGGAATCGTCAGGCATCGTCACCCTCGCGAAGGAATCTCAGGATTGCGCCGGCCACCTCGTCCGGGCATTCCAGCGGCAGGCCGTGACTGGCCGCCAGGGTCGAGACCTCGACGTCCGGCAGCCACTCGAGCAGGGCCTCGGCGGCGGCCAGCGGCACCAGCGCATCGGCTTCGGCGAACAGGTGCAATTGCGGCCCGCGGAAGTTTTCCAGGGCGGCCCGGGTATCCAGTTGGCCGAGCAACTGCAGGCCGGCGACCAGCGCCTCGCGCTCCAGTTGCGGCAGCGCCACCTGCAGTTGCCGCGCCAGGGTCCGAGGGTCGCGCGCACCCTGGCTGACCAGCAGGGTGAAACGCTTGCGGGTCAGGTGCGGTTCGAGCAGGAAAGCCTCGAAGAAGTCCTCGAAGGTTTCCGCCGGCATCGCGTTCGGCCAGTCCTCGCGCACGCGGAAGCACGGATTGCTGGCCAGGGTCAGCAGTCCCCGGCAATCGTCGCCGCGGCGCGCCGCCAGTTCGCCGGCGAGCATGCCTCCCAGCGACCAGCCGGCCAGCCAGCTATCGCGCGGCAGGTTATCGTCGAGTTCGTCGAGCCAGTCGGCGGCGGCGTCCAGCGACGGCAGCGGCTCGATCAACACGTTCAGGTGCGGCTCGCGCTCGTGCAGCGCGTCGCGCAGCGGTTCCAGCGGTGCGCTGCCCAGGCCCCAGCCCGGCAACAGGATCAGGTGGTCACGCATCGTCTCCCTCCTCGGCTTCGATCTCTGCCAGAAGGCTAGACGACAGCTGTCGCCAGCTTTCGCCGAGGGCTTCGAGCAAGCGGTCGACCTGCGCTTCGCTGTGCGCGGCGGACAGCGTGACGCGCAGCCGCGCGCTGTTGGCCGGCACGGTTGGCGGGCGGATCGCGCCGACCATGATGCCACGGGCTCGAAGCATGCCGGCCAGGGCCACGGCCTGGCGGCTGCCGCCGACCAGGATCGGCTGGATCGGCGTGAAGCTGTCCATCAGGGTCAGGCCAAGCGCCTCGGCGCCATGGCGGAAACGGGCGATCAGCGCCGCCAGGTGTTGCCGCCGCCAGCTTTCGCGGCGCAGCAGCTCCAGGCTCTTCAGGGTGGCGCAGGCCACCGCTGGCGGCTGGCTGGTGGTGTAGATGTAGGGCCGGGCGTACTGGATCAGGGTCTCGATCAGTTCCTCGCTGCCCGCTACGAAGGCGCCGGCGGTACCGAAACCCTTGCCGAGGGTGCCGATCAGCACCGGCACCTGCTCCTGGCCGAGGCCGAAATGTTCGACGATCCCGCCGCCGCTGGCGCCCAGCGGGCCGAAGCCATGCGCGTCGTCGACCATCAGCCAGGCGCCGCGGGCCTGCGCGACGGCGGCCAGGGCCGGCAGGTCGGCGAGATTGCCGTCCATGCTGAAGACCCCGTCGGTGACCACCAGGGTATTGCCCTCGGCCTTGTCCAGGCGCGCGGCGAGGCTTGCCGGGTCGTTGTGCAGGTAGCGCGAGAAACGCGCGCCGGAGAGCAATCCGGCATCCAGCAGCGAAGCGTGGTTGAGGCGGTCCTCCAGCACCGTGTCGCCCTTGCCGACCAGCGCGGTCACCGCGCCGAGATTGGCCATGTAGCCGGTGGAGAACAGCAGCGCACGGGGCCGCCCGGTGAATTCGGCGAGGGCCAGCTCCAGTTCGTGGTGCGGGCCGCTGTGGCCGACCACCAGGTGCGAGGCGCCACCGCCCACGCCCCAGCGCTCGGCGCCGGCGCGCAGCGCGGCGATCACCTCGGGATGGTTGGCCAGGCCGAGGTAGTCGTTGGAACAGAAGGCCAGAAGCGGCTGGCCGTCGACCACGACGTCCGGGCCCTGGGCCGACTCCAGCAGCGGCCGCTGGCGGTAGAGGTCTTCCGCGCGCCGGCTGGCGAGGCGGGAAGCGAGATCGAAGGACATGGCAGGTCGCTCGTGTTGCTGGACGGACGCAGGCGCACCCGTCCACGCAGGGCCGACATCAGCGGCTGCAACGAAGGGACGGCGGCGCCCTCCCTTCCAGTATGGTCAGGCGGAAGCGGCGTTATAGAACAGCTTCGATTCGCGTTGTTCCACCAACGCCTGCTCGATGGCGGCCTGGTGCACTTCGTCGGCGTGCTCTTCGCGCTCTTCCGGCTTGATGCCGAGACGGGCGAACAACTGCATGTCCTTTTCGGCCTGCGGGTTCTTCGTGGTCAGCAGCTTTTCGCCGTAGAAGATCGAGTTGGCCCCGGCCATGAAGGCCAGCGCCTGCATCTGCTCGTTCATCTGCTCGCGGCCGGCGGACAGGCGCACGTGGGACTTCGGCATCATGATCCGGGCCACCGCCAGGGTGCGGATGAAGTCGAAGGGATCGACGTCCTTCTCTTCCGCCAGGGGCGTGCCCTTGACCTTCACCAGCATGTTGATCGGCACCGACTCCGGGTGCTCCGGCAGGTTCGCCAGTTGGATCAGCAGGCCGGCGCGGTCGTCCACCGACTCGCCCATGCCGAGGATGCCGCCGGAGCAGATCTTCATCCCCGCCTCGCGCACGTAGGCCAGGGTCTGCAGGCGCTCGCTGTAGGTGCGGGTGGTGATGATGTTGCCGTAGAACTCCGGCGAGGTATCCAGGTTGTGGTTGTAGTAGTCGAGGCCGGCGTCCGCCAGCGCCTGGGTCTGTTCCTGGGTCAGGCGACCGAGGGTCATGCAGGTCTCCAGGCCGAGCTTCTTCACGCCCTTGACCATCTCCAGGACGTAGGGCATGTCCTTGGCCGACGGGTGCTTCCAGGCAGCGCCCATGCAGAAGCGGGTCGAACCGATGGCCTTGGCCTCGGCCGCCGCCTCGAGGACCTTCTGCACCTCCATCAGCTTCTCCTTGTCCAGGCCGGTGTTGTAGTGGCCGGACTGCGGGCAGTACTTGCAGTCCTCGGGGCAGGCGCCGGTCTTGATCGACAGCAGCGTCGAGACCTGCACGCGGTTCGGGTCGAAGTGCGCGCGATGCACCGTCTGCGCCTGGAACAGCAGGTCGTTGAACGGTTGCTCGAACAGGGCACGGACTTCGGCGAGGGACCAGTCGTGACGGGTGGCGACGGAAGCGGTTGCACTCATGGGGAAGATTCCTTCGACGCTTGTATGGCGCCTTTTGTCGGGGAGCCCCGGCACGCCGGGGGTCAGGCTCAAGGGCATCATAAGTGGCTGTATGACGCTGTCAACCCAACCCAGGGCACAGGACTACATCTGATCAATATTTGATCATTCATGTAGAAGCCAGTAGTCATCGACTGCTCCAATCGGCCTCGTCCTCTATGTGGCATTCGGCTCCCTAGAAGAAACGGCGCAACTACCTCGGAAAACTACAAGTAATGCTTAGGATATTTCCTACAAGAAATAGGAAATATCTTATTTATATATTCCCTGGCAGGTTTCTAACATGGAGAAACATTGAATCTCTTGCCACCCTAGCGGTGCGCAACGAAAACAAGTTATCCAGACTTGAACCATGAACGCAACCAACCACCCTAAATATAGCCATTCAAAGCGCAGCGGAAGTATAACGAAAAATATATTCGACCCTTCCGACCAACCACTTTCCAAAACACGATACGGGTTTCATTCGGGCACATTCAGGAATATGAATGGAAAGCGCCTCTTCCAGGTCCGAAGTTGGCTTCGGATGGTTCTTGCATCGATATTCGCCTGGCTGTGCATGTCCGCCCATGCCGATCTCTCGTTCGACGGCCAGAACCGTTTCGTGATGAAAGGCAAGCGCCTGCCGATCACGCTGGTCAACGAGGGCAAGGAGCCGGCCCTGGCGGAAATCTCCCTGGATTGGGGTACCGACGGCAAGGGGCAGGCGCTGCCCTTCGCCGTGTCCAGGCCGCTGCTCCGCCTGGGCGCCGGCCAGCGGGCCAAGGTGGAGGTGCTCTACCAGGGCCAGGGCCTGCCCACCGACCGCGAGACCTACCTGCTGTTGAGCGTGCTGGACGTGCCGCACGCGCCCAGTACTCCCGAGACCCTGCAGATCGCCCTACGCCATCGCTTCAAGCTGTTCTATCGGCCGCCCCTGGAAGCCACCGTCGAGCAGGCGAACGAGGGCGTGACGTGGACGCTCGGCACCAGCGGCAATCCGAAGGCACACAATCCTTCGCCCTACCACATCACCTTCAGCCAGTTGGAGTTCCTCGACGCATCGGAGCGGAGCTGCGGCGAAGCCATCGAACACCTGATGCTGGCGCCCTTCTCCAATCACCAGTTCGACATCGCCGCCTGCCATCCCGACAAAGTGCGTTACGCGATCGTCAGCGACGGAGGGAACCTCCACCCTTATCACGGCGCATTGAAATCAGGCGTAGAGACCAACGCCAAACACCCATGAGGCCCGGAATACACCATGAATGCAATTACCCGAACACTACTTGTGGGAATGCTGGTTGCGTTGGCGCAGAAAGGTTATGCGCTGACCTGCGAAAGAGCGGACAACAAGGCAACGATCGACTATGTCAACATCGACACGAGCATCGCCGTGCCTTCGGCTCTGCCCAAGGACACCGTGCTCTGGCGCTCTCCAACCTACGATTTCTCCGTCAGGTGTTACCAGGAGCGCGAAAACACCGGACCTGAGGACGTCTATTTCTATCTCAGTCCGGACGGCCAGGGCGCATTGGGCTCGGACCTGGAGGTGGGCATCAACCTGAACGGCGAGGACCTCCGTTGTTCCTCGCTCCCCGGCTGCCGGCAGAAGATAGGCATGCATTTCGATGGTTGCTGGACAGGAGGACGGGGGGGATGCGAAGGCATGGCTCAGACCAAGCAGGTCCGTTTCCAGATCTTCCTCTCCAAACTCGCCGCCCCCACTCCCGGCAAGGAAGGTCCCATCACGGGCGTAAACTCCTACGCACTGTTCCAGTTCGATGGAGTGGGAGGCATCAACAACCTGGGGGGCCGGAACCTACGTATGTATGCCCTTGGCATGAACAACCTCCGCTACGTCGCCTGCACCTCCACGCTAAGCATTTCTCCAAAGACCCTCAACTTCCAGATACTGCAATCGCAATTTGCCGCACAGAATCTGGTCATCAAAGAACTTCCCTTCAGCATCACCGCCAATAAGAGCTGCAACAGCGCCTATGGCCTGAACGCTATGTTCATTCCCGCCAGCAATACCACCCTGTCGAGCACGGATACGTTGCTGGCCAAGGACAATCCAACAGTGGGCATCAGGCTCCTCAATGAGGATCGCAGCGTCATCAGTATCGGTAAGGAGTTCGAGTTCATTCCCTACGCCCCAACCCAGACGACGGTGACGAAGAACTTTCTCGCCCAACTGAGGTGGATGACGAGCAGACCCATTCTAGGCCCGTTCAACGCCACCGCCGCGATAGAGGTCTATTACAAGTGACCGCTAGGCCGCACCTGCAACAGGCGCGGCATGCTCTGCAAAAACAAGAATCGATTAACAACCTGCAGAAGAACCCCATGAATGCCTTCATCCGTTACATGCTTGTCGCAATGCTGCTCGTCCTGTCGCAGAAAAGCTTCGCCTTGATGTGCTGGAAATCGGACAACAAGCAAACCGAAGATTATGTCTACATCGATACGAGCATCGCTGTTCCATCGGTCCTCCCCAAGGACACCGTACTCTGGCGGTCTCCGAACTACTCCATATCGATCACTTGCTTCCAGGATCGCGACTGGGGGCCAGAGCAGGTCTATTTCTACCTGAGTCCAACCGGTCAGGGCGCGCTGGGTTCGGACCTGGAGGTGGGCATCAACCTGAACGGCGAAGACCTGCGCTGCTCGACACTCGACAAGTGCCGAAAGGAGATCGGCATGCACTTCGATGGTTGCTGGACGGGACGAGGTTGCGAAGGCAGGGCGAAGAAGATGACCGTCAACTTCAACTTCTTTCTCTCCAAGCGGGCAGGTCCCAGTACCGGTAAGGAAGGTCCTATCACAGGGGTAAACGCCTACCCGATTTTCCAGTTCGATGGCGAGAGCGCTATCAATAACATAGGGGGGTACAACTTCCGCATGACCCTCCACGGCTTGAATAACCTTCGCTACGTCGCCTGCGCGTCCACAATCAGCCTTTCTCCGAAAACCGTCGACTTCCAAAGCCTGCAGGCCTATTTCGCCAGCCGGGACCAGATCCTCAAGGAACTTCCGTTCAGCGTCACCGCCAATAAGAACTGCAGCAGCGCCTATGGCCTGAACGCGATGTTCCTCCCCTCCGGCAACACCTCCCTGTGGGGTTCGGACACTCTTTTGGATAACAACAACAAGTCCGTGGGAATCCGACTTCTCAAGCAGGAAGACCGCAGCATCATCGATATCGGCAAGGAGTTCGTACTGGTGCCCAATAGCCAGAACCAATTGGTGGTCATAAGAAACTTCCTCGCCCAGGTGAGGTGGATGACGGGCACTCCAACGCCAGGCCCCTTCAACGCCACCGCCGCGATAGAGGTCTACTACAAGTGACCGCCCGGGGCCGCTTCGCAGACCGAAGCGGCCCGGTATCGACGACTCAGCGCAGGAAGAAGTGCTGGAGTCGTTGCACTTGCCAGTTGTAACGGCGACGCGCCTCGAGACCTTCCTCCAGGCTGACGGCGACGAAACGCGCCTTCTGGTTCGGTTGCATCTGCGCCAGCCGGTTCAGGTCGGGGCTGATCACCGTGCCCAGCGTGGCATATCCCCCACCGGACACCGCATCGCGATGCAGGACGATGGGTTCGAGCCCGCCCGGTACCTGGATCGAGCCGATGGGATAGCAGGCGTCGACGATGTTGGACGGGTCCGAGCCTGCGCCGAATGGCTGTTCGCGCGGCTCGAACCGGAGCGCCGTGCCGCCCTTGAAGCGGTAGCCGGTGCGGTCCGCCTCCGAACCGACGGTCCAGGTCTCGGCGAAGAAACGCTCGACCGCGTCGGGGGTCAGGCGATGGACGTAGAGTCCGGGAACTACCCGCAAGCTCACCTCGCCGCCGACCTCCACCTGCAGCGAACGCGGCAGCGCCAAGCCCTCCACGGCAGAGGGCGAGGCAGGCCCCAGGGGCAGCAGGTCGCCCTCCGCCAGCCGTCGTCCCTGCAAGCCACCGATCGCCCCCAGACCGTAGGTCGAACGGCTGCCCAGCACCTCGGGCACCGCGATGCCGCCGTCGATGGCGAGATAGCCACGGGCGCCGGCACGGATGAAATCGAACCCCAGGACCTGGCCGGCGCGAACCCGGAAGGAAGTATCCAGCGGCATCTCCGCGCCCTCCAGACGAGGCGTCATGCGCGCCCCGCACACGGCCACCAGGGCGTCGCGCTGGAACTCCAGCTGCGGCCCCAGCAACGCGCACTCCAACACGGCGGCGGTCGGTGCGTTGCCCACCAGCAAGTTGGCAGCGCGCAGGGCATACTGGTCGAGCGCGCCGGACGGCGGGATGCCCAGGTGATAGTGGCCTTCGCGGCCGGCGTCCTGCACCGAGGTGGCGAGGCCGGGCTTGAGCACCTTAATCGACATGCAGTACCTCCTGCAGATGTTGCGTGCAGCCTCGCGGATCGGCGAGGAACGCGTCGAGATCGAAACTCACCGGACGGATGCGCAGGTCGAATGTGCCCGATTCGACTTCGGCCGCCATGCGCTCGTACTCGGTCCGCTCGATGGGGCGGAACTGGACGATGTCGCCAGCGCGGAAGAACACCATAGATTCCTCGAGATAGGGCAGGCCCTGGCGGGGATCGAAGATCGGCGCCGGAGTCACGCCGAACATCTGATAGCCGCCGGCACCGCGCACCGAATAGATGCAGCCGAAGCAACCGCCGTGGCCGAGGGTCAGCTTCGGCGTGTCGATGCGCGGACGCAGGTACTTGGGCACCTGCAACTGCCGTTCGCGCTCGACCATCTGGTACATGAACGGCAGGCCGGCGACGAAACCGACCATCGAGACGAACCACGGCGTGCCGCTGTGCGCCTGGATGAACGCCTGCACGTCGGCGTAGCCGTTGATCCGCGCGGCGTACTCGAGGTCGGTGGAGTCCGGGTCCTGGTGACGGTCGCGGAAGCGCATCAGGGTCTCGTGGGTCCAGGGATCGTTGTACAACACCGGCACTTCGACGATACGCGTCTCGATGCTGCGCGCGGCGACCGCCTCGGCTTCCAGGCCGCGCACGGTCTCCAGCAGCGCCTGCGGGGCCAGCCGGTCGGGGTCGAAGCGGACCTGGAACGAGGCGTTGGCCAGGCACACGTCGAGCACCCCGGGCAATTGCAGGGCCTCGATCGCGCGGGTGATCGCCATGCCGCGAAAGAAGGCTTCCAGCGACATGGCTTCGGCGACCTCGGCGAACAGGTGCTCGTCGCCGCCGAAGCTGTAGCGGATGTTGGCGTGCATCTCAAACCTCCTGCGCGGCGGCGGTCCGCTCGGCGAGCCAGGTTTCCAGGGTAGCGGTATCGAACTGCGCGGCCTGTACCCGCGCATCGGCGAGCAGCCAGCGGTGCAGCGGCAGGGTAGTGGCCATGCCGGCCAGCACGGTGCGCTCCAGCGCCTGGCGCGCGCGGGCGAACGCTTCGTCGCGGTCGCGACCATGGACGATCAGCTTGGCCAGCAACGAATCGTAGTACGGCGGCACCCGGTAGCCGGGATACAGGTGGCTGTCCACTCGCACGCCCTCGCCCTGCGGCCATTCCAGGCGCTCCACGGTGCCGGGGCTGGGGAAGAAATTGCGCGCCGGGTCTTCGGCGTTGATCCGCATCTCCAGCGCCGCGCCGTTCAGGCGAATGTCCTCCTGGCGCCAGGGCAGCGCCTCGCCGGCGGCGATGCGCAGCATGGCCTGGACCAGGTCGATGCCGGTGACCATCTCGCTGACCGGATGCTCGACCTGGATACGGGTGTTCATCTCGATGAAGAAGAACTCGCCGCTGTGCGCGTCGAACAGGTATTCCAGGGTGCCCGCGCCACGATAGCCGAGACTCTGCGCCAGGCGCACCGCGCTCTCGCAGAGGGCCTGGCGCTGCGCGCCGTCCAGCGCCGCCGAAGGTGCCTCCTCGAAGACCTTCTGGCGCCGCCGCTGCAGCGAGCATTCGCGTTCGAACAGATGCACCGCGCGCTCGCCATCGCCGAGGATCTGCACTTCGATGTGCCGTGCCTGGCGGATGAAGCGCTCCAGGTACACCGCCGGCGAACCGAAGGCGGCCTGCGCCTCGCGCTGGGCGATGGGGAATTCCCGACGCAGTTCGTCGGCGTCGTGGGCGATACGGATGCCACGCCCGCCGCCGCCGGCGGAGGCCTTGACCAGCAGCGGATAGCCGACCTCTTCGGCGCAAGCCAGCGCCGCGTCGAGGTCGCCCAGCTCGCCGGGCGAGCCCGGCACCACCGGCACCCCGGCGGCCATCGCGGTACGCCGCGCCTCGGCCTTGTCGCCCATGCGGCGGATGGTCTGCGCCTCCGGACCGACGAAGACCAGGCCGGCCGCCTGCACCGCTTCGGCGAAGGCGGGGTTCTCGGAGAGGAAACCGTAGCCGGGATGGATCGAGTCGGCACCGGTTTCCCGCGCCGCCATGAGAATCGCCTCGATATCCAGGTAGCTCCGGTCGGCCCGCGCAGGGCCGATCAGGCGTACCTCATCGGCCAGCCGCGCGGCCAGCGAATCGCGATCCGCCTCGCTGCACACCGCTACCGTGGGAATGCCCAGTGCCTGCGCGGCGCGGATGATGCGCACGGCGATCTCGCCGCGATTGGCCACCAGCAGCTTGTTCAGTCGCTTGTGCATGGCATCCTCCTCAGGTAGCGCTGGCGATCACCGCCAGCACCTGGCCCGGCTCGATGGCCTCGCCATCTTCCACGTGGAACGCCTGGAGTATGCCGGCCTGCCCGGCCTGCACTTCGGAAAACTGCTTCATCACCTCTATCAGCCCGATCACGCTGCCGGCCTCGACCGCCTGCCCGACCTCCGCGTAGGGCGGCGCGTCGGGGCTGGCCTTGCGATAGAAGGTGCCGGGCAAGGGGGACTGCACGTTATGTTCGGCCATGACGAATCCTCATTATTCGAACGTTGTAGGAAATGGCAGAAAAGCTTGTCGCGAGGCTCGCCGAGGCGAGCGGTGCTCAACGCGGCGCCTTGATGCGGATGCCGGCGCCCTCCAGGCGCGCACGGGTGCTGGCGACCAGCTCCAGGGCACCGGGGGTATCGCTGTGGATGCACACCGAGTCGAAGGCGATGTCGAGGTCCTCGCCCTCGACGGTGCGCACCTTGCCCTCGCGGCAGGCGCGCAGGACCTTGTCGGCGACCTGCTGCGGATCGAGGGCGGCGACCCGCCGGGTGAAGACGATGGAGCCGCTGCGGTCGTAGTCGCGGTCGGCGTAGAACTCGCGCACCAGCGGCTGGCCCAGTTCCCGGCCGATGCGCCAGGTGGCCGAACCGGGCATGCAATAGAGCAGCAGTTCCGGTTCCAGGCGTTGCAGGGTCTCGACGAACAGGCGCGCGGCGACCTCGTCCCGCGCCAGGTGCATGTAGAGCGCGCCGTGGGGCTTGACGTGTTGCAGCGACAGGCCCTGCAGCCGGGCGAATTCGCGCAGTGCGCCAAGCTGGTAGAGCATGTCGTTGACCAGCTCGATGGCCGGCGCGGCGATGTGCCGACGCCCGAAGCCGACCAGGTCGCGGAAGCCCGGATGGGCGCCGATGGCCACGCCATGCTCGGCGGCCATCTCCACGGTGCGGCGCATGCTGCTCGGGTCGCCGGCATGGAAACCGGTGGCGATGTTGGCGCTGCTGATCAGCGGCATGATCGCCGCGTCCACGCCATCGCCGATGGTCCATGGGCCGAAGCCTTCGCCCATGTCGGAATTGAGGTCGACTTCAGTCATTGCCCGCAGGCCTCATCTGTCTTGTTGTTGGATGGAGCCACGGTAAAAGCCGGGAAAGGTATTGGGTAGATTTATTATTCGATAGACTGGTTTCTGAAAAACAGATACCTCCTCCGGATGCTCCCCATGGCCCTGACCCTCCGCCAGGTTCGCTACTTCATCGCCACCGCCGAGTTCGGCCAGATATCCCAGGCCGCCATCCACCTGAACATCTCGCAGTCGGCGGTGACCAGCGCGATCCAGGAACTGGAGGGCATGCTCGGCGTCGCCCTGTTCACCCGCACGGCCCAGGGCATGAACCTGACCGACAGCGGCCGGCACTTCCTCAACCACGCCTATTCGATCCAGCGCAGCGTCGACGACGCGCTCAACAGCCCGCAACCGGACACCCGGGTCGAAGGCACCCTGAAGGTCGCCGCCAGCTATACCGTGATGGGCTATTTCCTCCCCCACCACCTGCAACGCCTGGCGCAGTGGTACCCGGAACTGGAGCTACAACTGTTCGAGGACGAGCGCGCCAGCATCGAGCGCGGCCTCCTCGACGGTCGCTACGACATCGCCGTGCTGCTCACCGGCAATCTCACCGAGCCCGGGATCGCCGCCGAAACCCTGTTCAACTCCGAGCGCCGGTTGTGGCTGCCCAGCCGCCATCCGCTGGGCGAGAAGGCCGACCTGGGCCTTGCCGACGTGGCCGGCGAGCCCTACATCATGCTCACCGTCGACGAGGCCGGGCAGAGCGCGCTGCGCTACTGGCAACAGAGCGGACACCGGCCACAGGTGATCCTCCATACCAGTTCGGTGGAAGCGGTGCGCAGCATGGTCGCCAACGGCTCCGGCGTGGCCATCCTCTCCGACCTGGTGTACCGGCCCTGGTCGCTGGAAGGCAAACGCATCGAGACGCTATCGCTGGTCGACCCGGTGCCGTCGATGAGCGTCGGCCTGGCCTGGCGCCGCGACACCGAAGCGAGCGCCGGGATGCGCGCGTTCCGCGAATACTTCCGCCAGTCGTTCCTCGCTCCGCAGCAAAGCAGCAGCCGGCGCTGAACCCGGCGGCTAATCTCTGATCCAACGCTGGGAACACTCAGGACAGGACACTCATGGGTACAGAAGGCTTTTTCGACGGACTGGGCGAGATGCTGGGCAGGGCGATCCGCTTCGTGGTGGACCTGCTCTCCGGCCTGCTGGGCGGCATCTGGGGCGCCATGGACGACTTCCTCCACGGCCTGGCCAGGGCCATCGGCATGGACGCATCGCTGTTCAGCTTCGTCTTCCTGGTGCTCGGCCTGTTGCTGCTCTACAGCGGTATACGCGCCTTCTTGCGCCGCTCGATAGTCGGCGGGGTGATCTGGACGGTGCTCGGCCTGATCGTCATGAGCTGGCTCATCCACTGATCCACGTGTCGGCCGTTTCCGCAAGGAGCGAAGGAAGGTTTCGGTTATCCACAGGCGAGTTCCGAACCCGCTGGCAACGGCTGGTCGGCGGCGCGCGCCTGCGGTTGCATGGTGCGACATCCGCCAGGAAGTCCCGCCATGTCGTTCCCGCTTCGTCCTCTCACGCGCTGGCTTTTGCCGCCGCCGGCCTGCCTGCTCTGCGCCGCCCGCAGCGACCAGCCGGCCCGCCCGCTGTGCCGCGCCTGTGCCGCCGACCTGCCCTGGTCGCGCCAGCAGTGCCGGCGCTGCGCCCTACCCCTGCCGCTGGACGGCCAGGTGTGCGGCGAGTGCCTGCGCCGCCCGCCGGCCTATGAACAGGCGATCGCGCCCTGGCGCTACGCCTTTCCGCTCGACAGCCTGATCAACCGCTTCAAGCACCAGGCGGCCTGGCCGCTGGGGCGGCTGCTCGGCGAGTTGCTGGCGGAACACCTGCGGCAACGCTACGCCGAAGGCCTGCCGCGCCCGGCACGCCTGCTGCCGGTCCCGCTGGCGCCTCGGCGCGAACGTCGTCGCGGCTTCAACCAGGCGCAACAGCTCGCTGAGCGACTGGCTGGCGAGCTGGACCTGCGCTGCGATCCGCACAGCCTGCGGCGAGTGCTGGATACTCCGGCCCAGCAGGGGCTGGACGCGACGGTGCGGCGGCGCAACCTGCGCCACGCCTTCGCCCTGGCGCCCGCCAGCGATGTTCGCGGGCTGCACCTGGCACTGGTGGACGACGTGCTCACCACCGGGGCCACCGCCGAGCGCCTTTCCCGCCTGTTGCGCCGGGCGGGCGCCGCGCGGGTCGACGTCTACTGCCTGGCGCGCACGCCGAAGCCCGGCTGAGCTGGGCTAAACTGCCGCGCAACCGATACGGGAGAGGATCCATGCGCGCACTGCTGGTCGCGGCCTGCCTGTTGCTCGGCGGTTGCAGCCATTTCGCCGAAGACGACTGGCTGGGCGAAGACAAGGCCCTGCATTTCGCCAGTTCCGCGGCCCTTGCCGCGGCGGGCATGCAGATGGCCCACGACCGCGGCCTGCGCGGCGCTCGCCAGGCACGCTTCGGCCTGAGCTTCTCGCTCGCCTTCGGCGTCGGCAAGGAGTTCTACGACAGCCGTTCCGCCGGCAGCGGCTGGAGCTGGAAGGACCTCGCCTGGGACCTGGCCGGCGCCGCCGCCGGCTACGGTCTCTACCAGGCCGCCGAGTGACGCCCTTGCGTTTTGCCCATGGCTGTTGGAGCCTTCGCCGTATACGTCCGCTCATAGCGAAGCCTCCATGTCCGCACTCTCCACTCTCGCCCAGCACGTCACCCGTCGCCCGCAACGCATCGCCCTGCTCGCGCAGATCGCCGAACTGGGCTCCATCACCCGTGCGGCGAAGGCCGTGGGCATCAGCTACAAGGGCGCCTGGGACGCCATCGACGAACTGAACAACCTGGCCGAGCGTCCGCTGGTCGAGCGTAGCGTCGGCGGCAAGGGCGGCGGCGGCGCCCGGCTGACCGCCGAGGGCGAACGCCTGCTGGCTCTCTACCGGCGCCTGGAAGCCTTGCAAGCGCAGGTGTTGCAGGCCGCGGAAGACGCCGAGGACCTCAACCTGATCGGCCGCCTGATGCTCCGCACCAGCGCACGCAACCAATTGCACGGGCGGGTCCTGTCGATCCATGGCGAAGGCTTCCACGACCGCATCGCCATCGAGCTGCCAGGCCAGCAACGCATCGAGGCGCTGATCACCCGCGCCAGCACCGAGCAACTCGAACTCGGTCGCGGCCGCCCGGTACTGGCGCTGATCAAGGCCGGCTGGCTGGACGTCGGGCTGGAACCGCGCGAGGACCAGCCGAACCAGTTGCAAGGCACCCTGGAGGAAATCCTCGCGGCCAAGGCCGGTCCCAGCGAGGTGCGCATCGCCCTGGGCAGCGGTCTTACCCTCTGCGCGCTGCTGTCCGGCGAACGCCTGGCCAGCCTGGGGCTGAAGAAGGGCCAGAAGGTGATCGCCTCCTTCGATCCAGCCCAGGTCCTGCTCGGCACGCCGCTGTGAACCTGCCGGCCCGCGCCGGCTTGCGTACACTAGGGGTCTTTCGAGCCTTGGATGCCCCGTCATGTCCCATCCCTTCGACCAACTGACCCCCGACCTCGTCCTGGATGCCGTGGAAAGCCTCGGCTATCTCAGCGACGCACGGGTGCTGGCGCTCAACAGCTACGAAAACCGCGTGTACCAGGTCGGCATCGAGGACGGCGAGCCGCTGATCGCCAAGTTCTACCGACCGGACCGCTGGAGCGACGCGGCGATCCGCGAGGAGCACGCCTTCTCCGCCGAGCTGGCGGAATGCGAGGTGCCGGTGGTGGCGCCGCTGTCGCGCGACGGCGAAAGCCTGTTCGCATTCTCCGGCTTCCGCTTCGCCCTGTTCCCGCGGCGCGGCGGGCGCGCGCCCGAGCCGGGCAATCTCGACCAGCTCTACCGCCTCGGCCAGTTGCTCGGCCGCCTGCACGCGGTCGGCGCCACGCGGCCGTTCGAGCACCGCGAGGCGCTCGCTGTGGATAACTTCGGCCACGCCTCGCTGGCCACCCTGCTGGAAGGCAATTTCATCCCCAGGAGCCTGCTGCCGGCCTACGAGTCGGTCGCCCGCGACCTGCTGAAACGCCTCGACGCCCTGTTCGCCGAGGTGCCCTACCAGCCGATCCGCCTGCACGGCGACTGCCATCCGGGCAACCTGCTGTGCCGCGACGAGGTCTACCATATGGTCGATCTCGACGACTGCCGCATGGGCCCGGCCCTCCAGGACCTGTGGATGATGCTCGCCGGCGAGCGCCACGAACGCCTGGCGCAGATTGCCGAACTGGTCGACGGCTACAACGAGTTCCACGACTTCGACCCGCGCCAGCTACCGCTGCTCGAAGGCCTGCGCAGCCTCCGCCTGATGCACTACAGCGCCTGGCTCGCGCGGCGCTGGGACGACCCGGCGTTCCCGCCGAGCTTCCCCTGGTTCGGCAGCGAACGTTACTGGGGCGAGCAGGTGCTGGTGCTGCGCGAACAACTGGCGGCGCTGGACGAGGAACCGCTGCGACTGTTCTGAGCCTCCTGCGGACGGGGCGAATGGCGCGCGGCGCTATCCGTCCCGCCGCGGGGCAGGCGAGGGAACGGCAAGTGTGCCGGTGCTTTTCCGCGGGAACTGTGCGCAGACAAGCTCGCCACCCCCCTACTAGAATTCACAGGTCATCCGCGCGTGCATACCGTGCACGGCCATTCTTACCTGCCTGACGTTTCAAGGATTCTCCATGGCGACCGCCAACCTCCGTCGGGGCTATGTCCTCGGCCTGACGGCTTATGTGATCTGGGGACTGTTCCCGCTCTACTTCAAACTGCTCGAACGCATTCCCGCGGTGGAAATCATCGTCCAGCGCGCGGTCTGGTCGGCCCTGTTCGGCGCCGTCCTGCTGCTGTTCTGGAAGCACCCGGGCTGGTGGCGCGAGCTGCGCCAGAATCCGCAGCGCTTCGTCGTGCTGGCCGCCAGCGGACTGCTGATCGCCAGCAACTGGATGACCTATGTCTGGGCGGTGAACAACGGCCACATGCTGGAAGCCAGCCTGGGCTACTACATCAATCCGCTGATCAACGTGATGCTCGGCATGTTGCTGCTCAAGGAACGCCTGCGTCCCCTGCAATGGCTGGCGGTGGCCCTGGCTTCGCTGGGCGTGGCGCAGCAGGTCTGGCAACTCGGCAGCCTGCCCTGGGTGTCGCTGGTGCTGGCCCTGACCTTCGGCTTCTACGGCCTGATCCGCAAAAAGGCGCCGGTCGCCGCGCTGCCCGGACTGGTGGTGGAAACCTGGCTGCTGCTGCCGCTGGCGCTGGTCTGGTTGCTGTTTTTCGCCGACGGGCCGACCAGCGAAACGGCTTTCTGGAGCACCCCGGAAGCCCTGTGGGTGGTCGCCGCGGGCCCGGTGACGCTGGTTCCGCTGGTCTGCTTCAACGCTGCGGCAAGGCACCTGCCCTACGCCACCCTGGGCTTCCTGCAATACCTGGCGCCGACGCTGGTCCTGCTACAGGCGATCCTGCTGTTCGGCGAGCATCTGGACTCCAGCCGCCTGACCGCCTTCGCTTTCATCTGGCTCGCCCTGGCCGTCTACAGCTTCGACGCCTGGCGCAGCCTGCGCCGCCTTCCCCAGCCGGGCTGACGTTATCCCCAGGCTTGCGGAACTCCGCAAGCCTGGCGAAAAAACACGCACTCCTTCCTATCCCCCGCCAATACTGACGCTCAGCGATCCACCCCAGGCTTTTCCACAGGATCATGCACGCACTTTGTGCATAGACCTGCCTTCTCCTCTCCGCAGGCACGTGGATAACTCTTCGGAAGAGGCCCTGCAAAGCGCCTGATCAGTCTTTGAGCATACCGCTGCATGCCAGGCTTACCAAGGGTTACAACGATATACACAAGGCTTATCCACAAAGCTGCCCAAGGCTTTTGTGAGCAACTGTGGATGAACCGGAAAAGCCATCGATCAAAAAACGTACGGATACCTGTAATACCGATGAATAAAGGCCTGCATGGATTTTTCCCCGGCTTACCCACAGACTGCTCCACGTTATTTGTGCACAGGGGCAACGATAGCGGCGAAGGTTAATCCACAAGCAAAAGCGCAAGAGAGGCTGCTCAGAAAACGACCAAACCCTTGTATCGCCCATGGATAAAGGCCTGCAAGGTTATCCACACAGAATACCCACAGGCTGGTCCACCTGGTTTGGGAATAACCGCAACGCAGCTGGTCAAAAAACGCGCTACGACCTCCAAGCCTCGCGGCGCCTGGGCTTCAGGGTTTCACCCAAGGCTTTTCCACAGGCCCGTCCCCGGCTTTCCTGAACAACTTCAGGACGCGTCCAGCACCAATTCCACCATCAGGTCGTCGGCCAGGTCTTCCAGTCGCTCGCGCAGGGTGTCCAGCGACAGGGTCAGCGGCACCGCCAGCAGCGCATCGGCATGGAACAGCGGTTCGCTGCTCATCGGCGCCGGGCGCACTTCGGTGGACAGGCTCTCCAGGTTCACCCCGTGCTCGGCCAGCAGCCGGGTGATGTCACGCACGATACCGGGGCGGTCGTTGCCCACCAGGTCGAGGTGGATAGGCTTCCAGTTGCATACCGGCTCGATCCCGCTTTCCGCCAGGAGCACGCGGATACCGTGGCTGGACAGGCCCTGTAGCCCTTCCACCAGTTCGTCGTAGCCTTCCGCCGGCACGGCCACCCGCAGTATCCCGGCGAACTGCCCGGCCATCCGCGACATGCGGCTTTCCAGCCAGTTGCCGCCGTGGGAGGCGATGCATTGGGCGATGCGCTCGACCAGGCCGGGATGGTCGGTGGCGATCACGGTCAGGACCAGGTGATCCATGAGCTTGCCTCCTGCTGGGACGAATGGGAGTTCAGAGCTGCAGCCAGTAAGTGTAGAACTGTTCGTCACGGACATAGCCGAGGCGCTCGTAGAGCGACTGCCCGGCGTGGTTGGTCTTCGCCGTCTCCAGTTGCAGGCCGCAGGCGCCCATGCTTTCGGCGAAACCCCGGGCCTGGTTCATCAGGGCCTCGCCGACACCCCGGCGACGCGCCTCCGGGCGGACGTAGAGATCGCTGAGCAGCCACGAAGGTCGTAGCGCCAGGGAGGCGAACAGCGGATAGAGTTGGACGAAGCCCAGCGCCCGCGCCTCGGCATCCCTGGCCAGGAACAGGGTCGAATCGCCCTGGCGCAGGCGCTCGGCGAGGAATGCGCGAACCTGCTCTTCCGGCGCCGGCACTTCGTAGAAGTCGAGGTAGGCGGAAAACAGCGGAACCAGGTCGGCGAGATCGGCGAGGGATGCGGCATGGACGGGCATGGCGAGGCTCCTGGGGCGATTCCGGAGTATAGGCAAGGCGCTCGCAGCGCAGTGAAACATCCTGCGACGCCGCGCCGCAGTTGGGCTCGCGATAAATCGTGTACTGTTTTTAGATTTATCTGGAACAAAGTACAGTTTTTTTGCGAACATTGAGCCTGGCCAACGTGACCGTGAAGCGTCATCCAGTCGTAACGCGACGCGTAACCACTGATTTTTCCCGCAGCATCATGTAGTATGCCGCGGCTCGGACTACAAGGCCGTGCGGCCCGGGTCCAGAGCTGGTCTAGAGCAGAGTGAGGCAAACAATGACTGAACGCGTTCAAGTCGGTGGCCTGCAGGTCGCCAAAGTCCTGTTCGACTTCGTGAACAACGAAGCCATCCCCGGAACCGGCGTCTCTGCCGACACGTTCTGGACCGGTGCGGAGGCCGTGATCAACGACCTGGCGCCGAAGAATAAAGCCCTGCTCGCCAAGCGCGACGAACTCCAGGCCAAGATCGACGGCTGGCACCAGGCTCGCGCCGGCCAGGCCCACGACGCCGCTGCCTACAAGGCCTTCCTCGAGGAAATCGGCTACCTGCTGCCCGAGGCGGAAGACTTCCAGGCCGGCACCCAGAACGTCGACGACGAGATCGCCCGCATGGCCGGCCCGCAGCTGGTGGTGCCGGTGATGAATGCGCGCTTCGCCCTCAACGCCTCCAACGCCCGCTGGGGCTCGCTGTACGACGCACTCTACGGCACCGACGTGATCAGCGAAGAAGGCGGCGCCGAGAAAGGCAAGGGCTACAACAAGGTTCGCGGCGACAAGGTCATCGCCTTCGCTCGCGCCTTCCTCGACGAGGCCGCGCCGCTGGAGTCCGGCTCCCATGTCGACGCCACTTCCTACAGCGTGAAGAACGGCGCGCTGGTCGTCGCGCTGAAGAACGGCAGCGAAACCGGCCTGAAGAATGCTGGCCAGTTCCTTGCCTTCCAGGGCGACGCCGCCAAGCCGCAAGCGGTACTGCTCAAGCACAACGGCCTGCACTTCGAAATCCAGATCGACCCGAGCAGCCCGGTCGGCCAGACCGATGCCGCAGGCGTGAAGGACGTGCTGATGGAAGCCGCCCTCACCACCATCATGGACTGCGAGGACTCGGTCGCCGCGGTCGACGCCGACGACAAGGTAGTGATCTACCGCAACTGGCTGGGCCTGATGAAAGGCGACCTGGCCGAGGAAGTCAGCAAGGGCGGCAGCACCTTCACCCGCACCATGAACCCGGACCGCGTCTACACCAGGGCCGACGGTTCCGAACTGACCCTGCACGGCCGCTCGCTGCTGTTCGTGCGCAACGTCGGCCACCTGATGACCAACGATGCGATCCTCGACAAGGACGGCAACGAAGTGCCGGAAGGCATCCAGGACGGTCTGTTCACCAGCCTGATCGCCATTCATGACCTGAACGGCAACACCAGCCGCAAGAACAGCCGCACCGGCAGCGTGTATATCGTCAAGCCGAAGATGCACGGTCCGGAAGAAGCCGCCTTCACCAACGAGCTGTTCGGCCGCGTCGAGGACGTCCTCGGCCTGCCGCGCAACACCCTGAAGGTCGGCATCATGGACGAGGAGCGCCGCACCACCGTGAACCTGAAGGCCTGCATCAAGGCGGCCAAGGATCGCGTGGTGTTCATCAACACCGGCTTCCTCGACCGCACCGGCGACGAGATCCACACCTCCATGGAAGCCGGCGCCGTGGTGCGCAAGGGCGCCATGAAGTCGGAGAAGTGGATCGGCGCCTACGAGAACAACAACGTCGACGTCGGCCTGGCCACCGGCCTGCAAGGCAAGGCGCAGATCGGCAAGGGCATGTGGGCCATGCCCGACCTGATGGCCGCCATGCTCGAGCAGAAGATCGGCCATCCGCTGGCCGGCGCCAACACCGCCTGGGTCCCGTCGCCGACCGCCGCGACCCTGCACGCCCTGCATTACCACAAGGTCGACGTGTTCGCCCGCCAGGCCGAGCTGGCCAAGCGCACCCCGGCCTCGGTGGACGACATCCTGACCATTCCGCTGGCGCCGAACACCAACTGGACCGCGGAAGAGATCAAGAACGAGGTGGACAACAACGCCCAGGGCATCCTCGGCTATGTCGTCCGCTGGATCGACCAGGGCGTCGGCTGCTCCAAGGTGCCGGACATCAACGACGTCGGTCTGATGGAAGACCGCGCCACCCTGCGCATCTCCAGCCAACTGCTGGCCAACTGGCTGCGTCACGGCGTGATCAGCCAGGAGCAGGTGGTCGAGAGCCTCAAGCGCATGGCCGTGGTGGTCGACCGGCAGAACGCCAGCGACCCGTCCTACCGGCCGATGGCGCCGAACTTCGACGACAACGTCGCGTTCCAGGCCGCCCTGGAGCTGGTGGTGGAAGGCACCCGGCAGCCGAACGGCTATACCGAGCCGGTCCTGCATCGCCGCCGCCGTGAGTTCAAGGCGAAGAACGGGCTGTAGGCCGTTCGCCGCAGCGCAACGAAAAGCCGCCCCGAGGGGCGGCTTTTTCATTTCTTCGGGTAGCCATGCACACGCTCCCAACAGTCGTCGCGCAGCTCCTCGGCGTGGCTACGGATGCTGTCCCAACCGTTCTGCCGCAGCGCCTCCCGGGCCTCTCGACGTACCGCCTGCCATCCGGGGTGGGCATAGATGTCGAAGTCGAAGCAGCCCAGCGCTTCCTCGGGCAGCTCGTTGCACAGCGCCCAGACACGCCTCAAGGCATCGCGAAAACTCCCGGCCTGGTGACCCGGACAGCCTTCGAGCCACTCGTGCAACGGCACGACCTTCTCCGACCAGGTAGAGCAGCCCGGGCAACTGCCGATGGTCTCTCTCTGCATGGCACCGTCAAGGGCCAGGAAATCGAGCGCCAGGAACGCCTCTGCGCTGAGCAGGACCCATCGATGCTCATCCTGCCCGTACCACGTCCAGATGAAACTGCCCGGCTCGTTCATGTCGGCTCCTGCGCCGAGGGAAAAGGCGCGACGATAGCGTAATCAGTCTGCGCCGAGAAAGCTCAGCACCGCGCCTTCGAACGCCTGCGGGAACTCGACGTTCGACAGGTGCACCGCCGGCAGCGTAACCAGCCTGGCCCCGGCAATCGACGCGGCGATCAGCTCGCCGTGGCTGGCGGCGGTGACCGTGTCGTACGCCCCTGCGATCACCAGGGTCGGCCGCTCGATCCGCGCCAGTTGCGCGCGCAGGTCGGTATCGCGCACCGCCGCGAAGGAGCCGGCCAGGCCGTGCCGGTTGGTGGCCATGAGCATCGCCCGGAAGCGCTCGACGACGGGCTCGGCGCGCTCCAGCAGCGCCGGCGGAAACCAGTTGCCGAGGAAACCCGCGGCGGTCTCGCTCATGTCCTCGGCCTGCAGCACCGCGGCGATGCGCTCGTCCCACTGCGCCGCCGGGCCGAGCCAGGCCGAGGTGTTGGCCAGCACCAGCCGCTCGATCCGCTGCGGCGCATGCAGCGCCAGCCACTGGCCGACGATCCCGCCCAGGGACAGGCCGAGGAAATGCGCGCGCCGTACCTCCAGCGCGTCGAGCAGCTCCAGTACGTCCTCGCCCAGCCGGGCCAGGGTGTAGGGCCCCGGCGGCACGCTGGAGGCGCCATGGCCGCGGGCGTCGTAGCGCAGGACGCGGAAGTGCCGGGTCAGTGCCGGGAGTTGCGCATCCCACATGTGCAGGGTGGTGCCGATGGAGTTGGAGAGCGCCAGCAGCGGTTTCTCTGCCGCACCATCCAGGCGATAGGCGAGGCTGGCGCCGTCGCTGGTAGCGAGAAAAGACAGGTTGCCCATGGGAGCCTCCGGGGTCAGGGTGATTGCCATGCACGCCAGGCTAGTTGCGACGGTCCCTGGGAAAAACTACAAAGAATGGAACGACTCTGTCAGGGAAGCTGACATGCACGACTTCACCCTCCACGACCTCCAATGCTTCGACGCGGTGGTCGACGCCGGCGGCTTCCAGGCCGCCGCACAGCGCCTGCACCGCTCCCATCCGGCGGTGTTCGCCGCCGTTGCCCGGCTGGAGCGCCAGCTCGGCCTGGTGCTGCTGGAACGGGGCGGCTACCGGGTCGGCCTGACCGCCGCCGGTCGCTCCTTCCACCAGCGTGCCCAGGCCCTGCTCTACGAACTGGAAGGGCTGCGTGGCCACGCCGCGCACCTGGCCCAGGGCGAGGAAAGCGAGCTGCGCGTGGTACTGGGCGACCTCTGCCCGCCGCGCCCGGCCCTGGCGCTGCTCGCAGGGTTCTTCGGCAGCCAGCCGCAGACCCGCCTGCAATTGCTGTTCGAAACCGTCAGCGGCCCGCTGGAGCGCCTGCTGGACGGCGAGGCCGACCTGATCCTGCATCGCGTGGACAAGTCCGACCCACGCCTGGAATGGCTCGACCTGTGCAGGGTCGGGCTGGTCCCGGTCATCGCGCCGGGCCTGCTCGGCGATCCTCCGCCGCGACCGGTGCGCCCGGAACAACTGCGCCCCTTCGCCCAGTGTGTGATGCGCGACAGCGCCCGCCATTCTCCGCCGACGGACTATTTCATGCTCGCCGGCGCGCGACAGTGCAGCGTGCCGGACCAGCGAACGAAGAAAGAGGTGATCCTCCAGGGCCTCGGCTGGGGGCACCTGCCGGACTTCCTGGTCGACGAGGAACTGGCCGACGGCCGCCTGCTCGCTCTGGCCGGGCCGCATCTGCCAGGACGCAGCGAAGAGGTGGTGGCGGCGCGCCGGCGCGATCGCGCGCAGGGCCCGGTAGCGGAACGCCTGTGGGCGTTCCTGCGGGACAACGCTACAGCGCTACGGGAGAGCGGCATGGATACCGGTGGCGATGACTCGGCAGGCGCCAGGCGTCCTCGGTGAGAAACTGGCGGATATCGCCAGGCGCTATTCGCCCTACCCCCACGCACTCCCCCGGCATCAACGCCGGCTTGCCGCCAGCTACTCCGCCATCTTGCGCAACGCCTCGCCATCCAGCCGGTAGCGCACCCACTCGTCCTGCGGCAGCGCGCCGATGGAGCGGTAGAAGTCGATGGCCGGCTGGTTCCAGTCCAGCACGCTCCACTCCAGGCGTCCGCAGTCGTTGGCCACGGCCTCGCGGGCCAGCTCGCGGAGCAGCCGGCGACCGGCGCCGACGCCACGGTACTCAGGGGTGACGTAGAGGTCTTCGAGGTAGATGCCGTTGCGCCCCAGCCAGGTCGAGTAGCTGTAGAAATACACCGCATAGCCGATCGGCCGGCCTTCGCTCAGGCACATCAGCGCGCGGGTCGGCGAGCCTTCGGCGAACAGGCTGCGGCGGATGCCTTCGACATCGGTGACCACCTCATGGCGGGCGCGCTCGTAGTCGGCCAGTTCGATGATGAAGGCAAGGATCTGTTCGGCGTCGGCCGGTACGGCGGGACGGATTTCGAGAGTCATGGGCAACCTTCCGGTGGGGGATCCGGCCATCCTAGTGCGCCTGCTAAGATGCATGAAGTGCATTCTTATCATCGGCAACTGAATAACATGCATCCCCTGCTGCGCCGTCTCGATCTCAACCTCCTGCTTGTCTTCGACGCCCTGTATCGCCACCGCAACGTCGGCACCGCAGCCAGCGAACTGGCGATCAGCGCCTCGGCCTTCAGCCATGCGCTGGGGCGCCTGCGCCAGGGGCTGGACGACGAACTGTTCCTGCGCCAGGGCAATCGCATGCAGCCGACCCAGCGTGCCGAGCACCTGGCCGCTGCGGTGGCCGCCGCCCTGCGCGCCCTCGGCGAGGGGCTGGAAGAGTGGCGGCCGTTCGTACCGGGACAGAGCCAGCGCACCTTCGTCTTCGCCGCCACCGACTACACCGCTTTCGCCCTGCTTCCGCCGCTGATGAACCGCCTGCAGCACAGCGCGCCCGGAGTGCGCCTGCGCCTGGTCAATGCGGAACGCAAGCTGTCGGTGGAGGCCCTGGCCAGCGGGCGGATCGATTTCGCCCTCGGCTACGACGAGGAACACGAGCGCCTGCCCGAAGGCATCCAGGCCCATGACTGGTTCGCCGACCGCTACGTGGTGGTAGCGCGGCGCGACCACCCACGCCTCGCCGGGGCGCCGACGCTGGAGGGCTACCTGGCCGAACGGCATGCGGTGGTGACGCCGTGGAACGAGGACAGCGGGGTGATCGACCGGCTGCTGGCCCGCTCCGGCCTGCGTCGCGAAGTGGCGGTGCAACTGCCGACGGTGCTGGCGGCGCTGTTCCTGGCAGGCTCCACCGATTTCCTGCTCACCGCTCCGCGACATGCCGCACGGGCCCTGGCGGAAGCCGCCGGCCTCGCCCTGTATCCCGCTCCGTTCGACATTCCGCCCTACGTGCTGCGGCTCTACAGCCACGTCCAGCATGTCGGGCGTGACGCCCATGCGTGGATGATCGGGCAGTTGAAGGGCCTGGATATTTCCCGGACGGGCTGAGCTTCGCGCCGCGCACCGTCGACGGGCGCAGCGGTAACACTGGGCACAATTATTGTGCACAATTTTCCCAATGCGACCTCCTGGCGTCCCGCTTTTTTTCCCTCTCCCTCGTCCGTCCGCATAAGCCTATGAATCGGTTCGAAATTCTTACCTGATCGAAGCGACAGCTTTTTCCCAAGCGGTTTCAGGGGCTTGCCGCCGAAAGGCCGGTTTCCGCAGAGCGCGGAAAATTCGGTCGAGGATCGGTTGGCACATAACTGGCTTAAATCTTCGAAATTCTTGTATACAAAAACAACAGACGAACCCGACCTCGCGCCGAGTTCTTCCGACTGCCGGAGGAGACCGCCATGTCCAGCACCCCGAAGCCGCCCGCCTCGCCCCGCGAGTTTTCTCCCTCGCTGCTCGACCTCGGCACCCTGGAAAGCCTCGACAGCCTGCCGCGCGCCGGTCAGCGGAGCGCGGAGTTCTCCGCCTCACTGCTCGACCTGGGCACTCCGGCCAGTCTCGACTGCCTGCCACGCGCCGGGCTGCGCGCAGCGGAGTTCTCGGCGGCGCGCCTGGACCTGGGCACTCCCGCCAGTCTCGATTGCCTGCCCCGCGCCAGCCATCACGCCGGCTCCGAACTGCCGCCGCTGAGCCCGCGCCTGTACAGCGCCGATCTCGCCCCGACCAAGGCCGAAGGGCGCCGCTGGGGACGCTACAGCCTGTTCGCGCTGTGGACCAACGACGTGCACAATATCGCCAACTACTCCTTCGCCATCGGCCTCTTCGCCCTCGGCATGAGCGGCGCGCAGATCCTCGCCGCGCTGGCCCTGGGCGCGCTGATGGTCTACGGGCTGATGAACCTGTCCGGCTACATGGGCCAGAAGACCGGGCTGCCCTACCCGGTGATGTGCCGCATCGCCTTCGGCATCCACGGCGCGCAACTCCCCGCGCTGATCCGCGCGGTGATCGCCATCGCCTGGTTCGGCATCCAGACCTATCTCGCCTCCATCGTCCTGCGCGTGCTGCTGACGGCGATCTGGCCGGGGCTCGCAGCCTACGACCAGGACGCCATCCTCGGCCTGTCGAGCCTGGGCTGGGCGACCTTCGTCGCCATCTGGTGCGTGCAACTGCTGATCTTCGCCTACGGCATGGAGATGGTGCGTCGCTACGAATCCTTCGCCGGACCGGTGATCCTGCTCACCGTCGCCGCCCTCGCCGCCTGGATGTACCTGCGCGCCGGCGCCTCCATCGCCTGGTCCAGCGGCGAACCCATGAGCGGTTCGCAGATGTGGTTGAAGATCTTCGGCGGTGCGGCGTTCTGGGTGACCCTGTACGGCACCATGATCCTGAACTTCTGCGACTTCGCCCGCGGCTGCCCGGACCGCCGCACCATCAGCGTCGGCAACTTCTGGGGGCTGCCGGTGAACATCCTGCTGTTCGGCCTGTTCGCGGTGGTCCTCGCCGGCGCCCAGTTCAGGATCGACGGCCAGCTCATCCAGAGCCCCACCGACATCGTCGCCGCGATCCCCGACACCCTCTTCCTGGTGCTGGCCAGCCTGGCGCTGCTGATCGTCACCGTGGCGGTGAACATCATGGCCAACTTCGTCGCCCCGGCCTACGTACTCACCAACCTGGCGCCGAACCTGCTGAACTTCCGCCGCGCCGGGCTGATCAGCGCGACCATCGCGGTGCTGATCCTGCCCTGGCACCTGTACAACAGCCCCGGGGTGATCCTCTACTTCCTCGGCGGCCTCGGCGCGCTGCTCGGCCCGCTGTACGGGATCATCATGGTCGACTACTACCTGGTGCGGAAAGGCCGGGTGAACCTGCCGGAGCTGTACACCGAAAGCCGCGCCGGCGCCTATCACTACGCGCGAGGGGTGAACCCGCGGGCCATCGCCGCGTTCGTCCCGGCGGCGATCATCTCCACCCTGCTGGCATTGTTGCCGGCATTCGCCGAGCTATCGCCGTTCTCCTGGTTCTTCGGCGCCGGCCTGGCCGGCCTGATCCACTACGCCCTGGCCAAGCGCCGCACGGCCTACCGCGAAGTTTCCGGCGAAGCGATCGCGGTGGACAGCGTGCAGCACTGACGGATACCTGGCCGGCCTGGGCGCGACACCCGCCTAGGCCGGCAGTAGCGCCTGCAATTCTTCCTCGATTGCATCCAGCGCCTGGAACGACCGCTCGACGCGGGCCACCGCGACCGCCCCCTCCAGCGCCGCGAGGATCAGCCAGGCACGCGAGGCGGCGAGCTTTTCCGCCAGTCCGTCGGCGCGCAACGCACGCTCGATGCTGGCGTGCCAGGCGCGGAGCGCCCGGCGGCATTCAGCGTGCACCGGGGCCAGCTCGGCGTCGATGCTCAGGCTGGTGGAAAGCACCGGGCAGGCCTCTTCGAAACGCGAATGCTCCAGCCAGCCACGCAGGGTCGCGGTGAACTGGCGGAGGACGTTGCGCGCATGGGGGGCCTGGGTCCCGGCGCGGTCGAGGAAGGACGCCACCTCGTCGGCGACGAAGCCGATCGCGGCGCTGGCGATCTGCGGCTTGCCCTCGGGGAAATAGTGATAGAGCGAGCCTTTCGGCGCCTCGGCGCGAGCGATGATGTCGCTCAGCCCGGTGCCGAAATACCCGCGGCTGGCCAGCAGCGAGGCGGTGGCATGGACGATCCGTTCGGCGGCATTGGACTTCTTCGGCAAACCTGACTCCCCAACTCACGGCAGACGACCGGGCAAGCATGCCCGAGCCTCAGGGCAGATGAAACACGCCGCTGGCGCTGGCCACCAGGCGCTCGCCGCTGTGCAGCCGGGCCGAGGCGAAGGCCATGCGCTGGCCGAGCTTGTCGACCCGGGTATGCACCTCCAGCCAGTCGCCGACCCGCGCGACCCCGCAGAAGTCCAGGCGCAGGCCGACGGTGACCATCGGCTGCGGCGGTTCGCGGGAGAACGCCATGGCGTAGCCGAGGCCAACGTCGGCCAGGGTCGAGAGCAGGCCGCCGTGGGCGGTGCCACCGTGGTTGCAATGCTTTTCGTCGATGCGCAGCGCCACCACCCACCGGCGCTGGGCGTCCTGCCGGCAGAAGAAAGGACCGAGCAGGTCGAGCAACGGACTGCTGCGGAACAGCGGCTGGAATCCTTCGGGGACGTTCATCACGGTGCGGCCTCCGTTTTATATAGACTGGTCTATATAAAATATGCCCGGACGCTGGATCCACCAGCGTCGCGAAGGTCTTATCGAGGCGCTGAATGGCGCTTCATCAGGACGGCGCCCTGGGCGCCGCCCGCACTCCCTCTCAGCGGCTCATCGGACCGCGCACCGGCCGCTCGCGGGCGTGGCTGGTCGCGCTGAGCGGCGCGCCGGCCTCGCGCAGCGCCTGGCGCTGTTCGGCGACCGGGGTCTGCGCGGTGGCCTTCTCGAAACGCGCCAGATGCTGGAAGGCCGGCAGGGCGAAAGCGTCAGCCAACAGGCGCGCCAGGCGCGGCCAGCGCTCGCCGTCGACCTGGTAGCGCGCCAACTGGGCATTGCGGAACAGGCAGGCGACGGCGACATCGGCGATGGACAGCTCGCCGCACAGCCAGCCGCTCGGCGGGATCCGCCCTTCCAGGTAATTGCAGATCGACGGCAGGTCTTCGTCGTAGGTGCGTTGCAGGATCGCCTGGTCGGGTTCGCGCTGCCAGATGCCGCGGTTGATCACCAACTGGTGGAACAACTGCCAGATGATCACCTGGCCCAGCCGCGAATCGGCGTACTCCTCCAGCCAGCGGGCCTGGGCGCGCTGGCCGATGTCGGCGGGATACAGGCTCGGCTGCGGGTAGCGCTCCTCCAGGTACTGGCAGATCACGCTGGAATCGTTGAGGACGAAGTCACCGTCCACCAGCACCGGTATCTGGCGCAACGGACTGAGGCGCTCGAAGGCCTCGTCGCCGAAGAACGGCACGATGGGGTCGATGCGGTAGGCGATGCCTTTCAGTTCCAGCAGCACCAGCACCTTGCGCACATAGGGGGACAGATAGGAACCGATGATCAGCAAAGGTTCGGCCACGGCGAGACTCCTGTTCTTGTTATGGGAACACCGATCCTCCGGCAAACCAGCGGGACGACTCAAGTGGCTTCCCGACGGACGCCAATTGCAGGGATAGTCGCACTTTGCGATCATTTGCGAATAATTCTCGTTTTTCCATTCAATCCCGTTTCGGGATGGGGAGCGGTCGTGTCGGCGGGTGACGTCAGCAACAGCGAATTCGTGGGTAGCCTGTACCGGGACCACCGCGGCTGGCTGCTTGCCTGGCTGAACCGCAACCTCGGCTGCCGCCAGCGCGCCGAAGACCTCAGCCAGGACACCTTCGTTCGCCTCCTCGGCCGCCCGGAGCTGCCCGGCCTGCGCGAACCGCGCGCGTTCCTGGCGAAGGTGGCGCGCGGTCTGATGATCGACCACTTCCGCCGCGCCGCCCTTGAACAGGCCTATCTCGCCGAACTGGCGCTGGTTCCGGAAGCGGAGCAGCCTTCGGCCGAAGAGCAGTACCTGATTCTCGAGGACCTCCGCGAGATCGATCGCCTGCTTGGCACGCTGTCGCTGAAGGCGCGTAGCGCGTTTCTCTATAGCCGCCTGGACGGCATGCCCCACGCGGAGATCGCCGAGCGTCTCGGAGTCTCGGTGCCGCGCGTGCGCCAATACCTGGCCCAGGGTCTGCGCCAGTGCTACATCGCCCTCTACGGAGAGCCCCGGTGAGCGCCGACGATCGTCATTCGCCGGTACGCGCGCGGGTGCTCGACGAAGCCATCGCCTGGCAATTGCTGCTCGACTCCGGCGAAGCCCATCCCGACGATCACCGCGCCTTCCACCGCTGGTACGCGGCGCATCCCGAACACGAACGCGCCTGGGAACAGCTCGGCGGCCTCGACCGGCACCTGGCGAGAGCCGCCAACGGGCCGGCACGCAACGCCCTGCTGTCCGGCAACGCACGCTTCAAGCGCCGCCTGCGCCGGCTCGGCGGCAGCGCCCTGGGGCTAGTGCTGGCGCTAGGCGTCGGGCTCGGCGTGGCCAACCGCTACGTCCCGGTCCGCTACCTGCTGGCCGATGCCTACAGCGCCACCGGCGAGCAGCGCGAGCTGACCCTCCCGGATGCCACTCATGTGCGCCTGAACAGCCGCAGCGCCATCGACGTCCGCTTCGACGGCGAACGCCGCCAGGTCGTGCTACTGGCCGGCGAGATCCTGGTGGAAACCGCCCATGGCGACCCGCGCCCCTTCGTGGTCAGCAGCGCCGATGGCGACATGCGCGCCCTCGGCACGCGCTTCCTGGTGCGCCGCGAGGAACCCGGCACGCGCCTCACCGTGTTGCAGTCGGCGGTGGCCGCGCGCGCGGAAACGCTCAGCGAAGAGCGTGTGATCAAGGAAGGCCAGCAGGTGCTGATCCTGCCGCAAGGCCTGCAGGCCAGCGAAGCGGCCCCGGCCCTGGCCGGCGCCTGGGCACAAGGCATGCTGGTGGTGGAGAACGCCCGGCTGGCCGACCTGGTGGCGGAACTGGGGCGCTATTCGCCGGCGCTGCTGCAGGTCGACCCGAGCATCGCCGACCTGCGCGTCACCGGCAGTTTCCCGCTGAAGGACACCCGCCTCGCCCTTCAGGCTTTGGAGCCGAGCCTGCCGGTGCGCAGCGTGAGGCACAACGCCTGGTGGTTCGAAGTGGTGCCACGCTGAACCGAACGGGCCGGCGAAAAATTTTTCCCGCCGGCCCTATCACTTTTTCCGACTCGTCCGGCAAGGAGGCATTGAGACTCGTTTCCATCCAGGAGCCCCGCACATGCCCCGCCCGACGTTCCGTCCCGGCCTGCTCGCCCTAGCCATCGCCCTCGCCGTTCCCGCACCGTTCCTCCACGCCGCCCCGGCCGAACAGGCCAGCGTGCGCGACTACCGCATCGCCGCCGGGCCGCTGGCAGGCACCCTGAACCGCATCGCGGCCCAGGCCGGCCTGGTCCTCACCCTGGATCCGGCGCTCGCCGAAGGACGCAGCGCCCACGCCGTGCAAGGTCGCTTCGACGCGCCCGGCGCATTGCGCGAAGCGCTCAAGGGCAGCGGCCTGGAACTGGTGGAAAATGCCGGCGGCACCTACAGCCTGCGCAAGGTGCCGGAAGACACCCTGTCGCTGCAGGCGATGACGGTCAGCGGCGCCGAGGAAGACCCACTGGGGCCGACCAGCGGCTACGTGGCCAAGCGCAGCATGACCGGCACCAAGACCGATACGCCGATCCTCGAGACCCCGCGTTCGATCTCGGTGGCGACCCGCCAGCAGATGACCGACCGCGCCGTGCACAACCTCGACGACGCGGTGCGCTACATGCCCGGCGTCGTCGCCAGCAGTTTCGGCAGCGACTCCCGTTCCGACTGGTTGAAGGTGCGCGGCTTCAAGCCGACCCAGTTCCTCGATGGATTGCCGATGGCGACAGGCTCATACAACAACCCGAAGCTGGAGACCTGGAATCTGGAGCGCCTCGCCCTGCTCCGCGGCCCGGCCTCCTCGGTCTACGGCCAGACCCCGCCCGGCGGCATGCTCGACATGGTCAGCCTGCGCCCGCAGGGCATCGCCAGCCATGAACTGAAGGCCGAGATCGGCAACTACAACCACAAGCAGGTCAGCTTCGACAGCACCGGCCCGATCGACGACGAGGGGCGCTTTCTCTATCGCCTCTCCGGCGTGGTGCGCGACAGCAACACTCAGGTCGACCATATCGACGACAAGCGCTACAACATCGCCCCGAGCCTGACCTGGAACATCGACGACGATACCCGGCTGACCTTCCTCAGCCAATTCAACCGCGACGATACAGCCGCCACCAGCCAATTCTTGCCGTTACGCGGGACCAAATACGATGCTCCATTCGGAAAGATTTCCCATCACAAAAACCTCGGCGATCCGGACTGGGACTTCTACGACCGCACCTACTATTGGTTGGGCTACTCCTTCGAACGGCGCATCAACGATGTCTGGCAGTTCCGCCAGAACCTGCGCTACCTGCGCAACGACCTGTCGTTCCAGACGCTTACGCCAACCAGCAGTATCGATGCGGCCAGCGCCGACGGCACCTTACAGCGCATGACGACCTCGGTGGACGAGGACATCAGTCAGTTCGTGGTAGATAACAATTTCCAGGCTGACTTCGAGACCGGTGCGCTGCGCCATACTCTCCTGCTGGGTATCGATCACAACCGCACCCGCACCGACTACACCTCGATCTACAACTTCACCGGTGTGCCGCCGACCAACGTCAACAACCCGATCTATGGTCAGCCAATTCCCAAGCCATCGCGCTCTAGTGCGTTCTATGACTACCGACAGAAGACTTATCAGACCGGGCTCTACGTCCAGGATCAGATCGCCCTCGACAACTGGCGCCTGACCCTCGGCGGCCGCGAGGACTGGGTACATGCCGGCGCCACGTTCTACAATCAGAACGATGCCACCAACACCAGCCGCGACAAGAAATTCAGCGGTAACGCAGCTCTGAGCTACATCTTCGACAACGGCCTGGCGCCCTACCTTTCCTATGCGGAGTCATTCCAGCCAAGCACCGGCGCCGACGATATAGGCTCCAACAAGATGTTCAAACCCACCGAAGGCAAACAATGGGAACTGGGCGTCAAGTATCAACCCGTAGGCTCCGATTCGCTGTTCACCGCAGCCGTCTACGACCTACGCCAGGAGAACGTGAGGGTCACCGACAACGTCAATGGGACACCCACTACCTCGCAGGCTGGCGAGGTTAAGGTCACCGGCTTGGAGCTGGAAGCCACCAGCAACGTCACAGACAATCTGAAAGTGATCGGCTCCTATAGCTACGCCGACACCGAAGTGAAAAAAGGCCAGTACGCAGGCAACCGCCTGCAACAGGCGCCGCGCAACCAGGCCTCGCTATGGGCCGACTACACCTGGCACGAGGGTGCGCTGAACGGTTTCAGCTTGGGTGCCGGCGCCCGCTACGTAGGCTCGACCTACGGCGACCAGGCCAACACCTACGACGGCTACGCCGGCTCGTACACCCTGTACGACGCCGCCGTGCGCTACGACCTGGGCCAATTGAACGGCAGCCTGAAAGGCGTCAGCGTGGCGGTCAATGCCAACAATCTGTTCAACAAGGACTACCTGGCGTCCTGCGACGGCTACTACTGCTACTACGGCGACCAGCGCAGCGTGGTGGGCAGCGTCAGCTACAAGTGGTAAGCGACGCGTCACAGGTGCGCAACGGCGGATAACCGCTTCGCGGTTATCCGCCCTACCGCAGAACGTACCTTCCGGGCACCGGATGCCCTCCTCCCGCCTGTGGGAGAGGGCCGGGATATCGGTAGCCGGCGCATCGGGGAGGACCTGCATTCCGGGCGCCGGAGATCGTCGTTCACTCCGCGATCCGACCCCACAGCGCGCTGGCGTCGTCGTGGATCTTGAAACGCGGGAAAGCCAGGGCCTGGTCGTCGCCCTGTTCGATCTCGCGCAACTCGTCGAGCATGGCGCTCACTCCGACGTCCTCGAGGCGCCGCAGCAACTGTTCGTCGGTATAGCGGCGGAAAGGCTCGACCAGCCGGTCGAAGCCGTCGGTCATCAGCACGAAGGAACGCAACGCGGCGAGCGGCAAGGTCTCGCGCTGCACCTGGCCGAGCCAGCGGTCGCTGATGTCCAGCGCCCAGTAGCCCTCGGGCTTGTTCATCAGCAGGCGGTTCTGCCGCACGCGCGGGCGGCTGGCCTTGAACAGTTCGGCGTGATCCCACTGCGGATGTTCCTCGCGCATCCGGCAGAAATGCGCCAGGGATTGCCGATCCAGTTCGTGTAGGGCCGAATCGCCGAAGCTGCGTACCTGGCCGTCGGCGCCTTCGACGAGAATCCGGCTGTCGCCGATGTTGAGCAGTTCGATTTCTCCGCCGCGAATCCGCAGCAGGCTCAGGCAGGCCGCCGGCATGTCTTCGAGGTCGTGCCAGTCGCGGCCGCTCTGGGCGCGGAAGTCGCCCTGGATATCGTTGAGCAGGCGCCGCAGCAGGGTCTCGCTGGATTGCTCGGGCTCGACTTCCAGCAGCAACCGCAGGTGCCGGTCCACCGCCTGGGCCAGCCAGCGCGCGTCGCTTTCCACGCCCAGCACGCTGCGACCGATGCTGGTGGCACCGTCGATCACCCAGGCGGCCTGCGCCGTGCAGCCCAGCGCATCGTCGTTCACCGCGCCCCCCGCGCGGCATTCCGCCCCGAGTATTTCCACTGTGGCCATTCGCAGTTCCTCCTATGCTCAATGCGCTGCCAGAATAGCAAGACAGAGCCTTTCCACGTTCCGCTCGTCGTTCCGGGAGAACCGTATGCGTCACCTGCCCTACCCGCTGCTGGGCCTGTTCCTGGCCCTGTCGTCGACCGGCGCCGCCCTGGCCGGCGAACAGTACTACCCGCTGGACAAGGGCTCCGCGCCCTACGCGGTCGCGCCCAGTGCACAGGGTGCGGTCTGGTACGGCGCGGACGGCGGGCATTCGCTGGGGCGCCTCGACCCGACCAGTGGCGAGAGCGTGCAGGTGCCGCTCGGCGAAGGCGCGCGGCCGCGAGCCATCGTCAGCGACGAGAGCGGCAACGCCTGGGTGCTCGACAGCGGCCTCAACGCCATCCTTCGCATCGGCGGCGAGCGCCTGGGCAGCGAACGTTTCCCGCTACCGGCCAAGGCCGCGCCGGCCGGGCTCGAGTCCGCGGTATTCGACGACGACGGGCGCCTCTGGTTCACCGGCAGCCGCGGCTTCCACGGTCGCCTCGACCCAGCCAGGCGCCTGGTGGAGGTCTGGCCCTCGCCCCAGGGCAAGGCGGCGAACGGCATCTGCGTCACCCCGGACGGCGAGGTCTGGTACGCGCAGGACGACGCGCTGGTGCATGTCGATCCGCTCGACGGCAGCGCCGAGCGGTTGCCCGCGCCTGAAGGCACGAAGGCCTTGCGCGGGATCGGCGCCGACTCCATCGGCAGGCTCTGGGCCAGCGACAGCGGTGGCGCCCGGCTGTACCGCTACGATCCCAGCGATGCCTCGTGGCAGAGCTGGCCGCTGCCGGACAGCCAGGCCCGCCCGGACAGCCTGCGGGTCGACGCCATGGACCGTGTCTGGCTGCACGACGCCGCCAGCGGGGCGCTCTTGCGTTTCGACAGTGGGCAGGCGACATTCCGCGTCCTGCCCAGCGACCGGCCGGCGCCCGGCAACGCCCTGCTCGGCGGTCGCCCCGGAGAAACCTGGAGCGCCGAGCCTGCCGCCGATCGTCTGCGCGTCGTCCGCGACTGATCCTTCCAAGGAGCCCGCATGAGCGCTACCCATACGCTGTTCTACGCCGCCGCCTCGCCCTTCGTGCGCAAGGTCCTGGTCCTGCTCCACGAAACCGGCCAACGCGAGCGCGTGGCGCTCGAGGAAGTCACGCCGACGCCGGTCGCGCCCATCCGGCAGCTCAACGCCAGCAACCCGGCCGGCAAGATTCCCGCCCTGCGCCTGCCGGACGGCCAGGTGCTGCACGACAGCCGGGTGATCTGCGACTACTTCGACCAGCAGCACGTCGGCGAACCGCTGATCCCCCGCGAAGGCAGCGCCCGCTGGCGACGCCTGACCATCGCCTCGCTGGCGGACGCCGTCCTCGACGCCGCGGTGCTGTCCCGCTACGAAACCTTCGTCCGCCCCGAGGAGAAGCGCTGGGACACCTGGCTCGAAGCACAGCGGGAAAAGATCGGGCGGTCCCTGGCGTGGCTGGAGGGCGACTGCATCGCCGAACTGCAGGCGCGCTTCGACATCGCCGCCATCGGCGTCGCCTGCGCCCTGGGCTATCTCGACCTGCGCCAGCCGGAGTGGGACTGGCGCGGCCGCTACCCGCGACTCGCCGCCTGGTTCGCCGAAGTCAGCCAGCGCCCGTCGATGCAGGCCACCCGCGCCTGACCCCGAGGCCCGCCGACGCCTGCTGCCGCCGCAGGCGCTCGGCGCGTTGCAGCCAGGCCGCCGAGGGGCCGGGGAACAGCAGGCCGATCCGCGCCGCCAGGCGCTCGCCGTCGCGACGGTCGTCGCGCAGGCCGACATAGCCGTTCATTTCCAGCACACCAGGCGGAACAGCAGCAGGCCCAGCAACAGCGCGCTCTGTCCGAGCCCCATGCAAAGCTCCAGGAAGGAGCGCACGTGCGGATTGCCGGCGGCGCCCTCGATGCCGCTGAGGCCTTCCCAGAATCCGTCCGGCATCAGCACCAGCATGGCGTGGGCCAGGGGCTTGCCGCTGGCGATCCAGTACTCGATCAGGCCGAACTTGCCGAAGAACAGCAGAAAGATCAGGATCACGCCGCTGACCAGCAGGCCGAGGGCGGCACAGAGGGTGAACTCGAAGAACAGGCGCATGCTTTTCCTCCTTGGAAATCGGCGGCGGCCGGCGCCGCCGCCTTCGTCGTCAGGCCCTGGCGGGTACCGCCGGGAAGTCCTTGCGGCCGACCCCGTACCAGTCCAGGCGGCGGGTCAGCACCATCACCGCGGCAAGCACCGCGAACAGCAGCAGCGAGCCCATCAGCAAGGCGTAGTCCTCCGCGCTCAGCAAGCCGTAGAGCAGGCCGTACAGCCCTGCCAGGCCGGCGCTGAAGCCCAGCCCTCGGGCCACGCTGCGCAGGACGAAGCACAGGTAGAAGCCGATCAGGCCGACGCAGGCTCCGGCGGAGACCAGGTAGGCCAGCTCGAAGCCGACGTGCTCGGCCAGCGACAGCAGCAGCAGGTAGAAGAACGCCAGCGCCAGGCCGACCAGCGCGTACTGGACCGGGTGTACCGCCAGGCGCTTGAGCACCTCGAAGAGGAAGAAGCCGGCGAAGGTCAGGGTGATGAACAGCAGCGCGTACTTGATCGCGCGGTCGGCCTTCAGGTACTGGTCCACCGGATCGACCAGGCCGACGCCGAAGGCGCGCGCCTGGAAGCCGTCGCAACGCTGCTCCTCCACGCAACTGCGCAGCGCCTCTTCCATGTTGGTGGCGAAGAAGCTGGTCTGCCAGCGCGCGGTGAAGCCCTGGGCGGTGATCTCCCGCTCGCTGGGCAGGAACTCGCCGCCGAAGCTCGGGTGCGGCCAGTCGGCCTTCAGGATGACCTGGCTGTCGCGGCCCACCGGCACGATGTCCAGCCGCTCGCTGCCGAGCAACGACAGGTCGAAGGCGTACTCCAGGCGCTGCGCCTGGCGCCCGTCGACGCCTTGCAGCGGTGCGTGCACACCGCTGCCGAGCAGGCCGACCCGGCTACCCGGCTCGAAGTCGACGCTGGCACCGTTGAGGGACAGGCGCAGGGCATTCTCGATGCCGCGGATGTCGCTGATGCCCATCGCCAGGAACGGCGTTTCGAACTGGTAGTCCTCCAGGTCTTCTTCGATGCCATAGTGCGCAGGCACCTGGAAGTAGCCGGCAACCTTGTTGTCGACGTGGTACAGGCGCGCCTGGTAGATGCCACGGTAGCGCAGCTCGGTGCGCATCTGCCCGTCGAGGGCGAAGCGGTCGGGCAGGAAGTACAGCTCGCCGCGCTGCTCGCGCTCCTGCAACACGCGCTTCTCGGTCTTCTCCTCGGTGACCCACTCGCGCACCGTCCTGCGGTACGGCACCACCAGCAGCGGGCCGGTGAGGCGCTGGCTGTAGCTGGAGCTGCGGGCGATATCCTGCAGCACGCCGTCACGAACCTCCTGGCGATCGCGGATCAGGCCGTCGATCATCAACAGGGGAATCAGCAATAGCAGGATGAGTAGGGCGATGGCGCCGAGCTTGTAGGCCAGCGTGCGGTTCATGGGGGGACTCTCCGTCGGGGTGATGGCGGAAAGTCTGCGGCGCCGCGATGGCGGGCTTCGGGTCGCCGTGTGGAGAGTCGATGGAGTTTCCGTGGAGGCGCCTCAGCCGCGCGGCAGCCAGAGCAGCGCCTCGACGCCGTCGTCGCGGTTGCCGACCTGCAACCGGCCGCCATGCAGTTGCGCCACCTCGGCGACGAAGTTCAGTCCCAGCCCGGTGCTCTTGCGCCCGCTGGCCGGGCGCGGCAGCGAGTAGAAGCGTTCGGTGAGGCGCGCCAGGGCGTAGTCGGGAATCGCCGGCCCCTGGTTGAACAGGCGCAAGGCGATACCCTCGCCGTCGACCTCGGCGAGCAGGCGAAGGATGCCGCCGGGCGGGGTGAAGTCGAGGGCGTTGTCGAGCAGGTTGGCCAGCGCCTGGCGCAGCAGGAACTGCTCGCCGCGAACCTCGCAGGGACCTTCCAGGCGGTTCTCCACCCGCAATCGCTGGCGCTGGATACGCGCCGCCTGGCCTTCCAGCAGGGACGCGGCGATCTCCCGCAGGTCGACCTTGCCGACCTCCTCCAGGCCTTGCCGCTGCTCCACCTGGGCCAGGCTCAGCAGGCGCTCGATCAGTTGTTGCAGGCGCTCGCTCTCGCCGGCGATGTTGCCGACGAAGCGCGCCCGCTGCTCGGCCGGCATCTCGCCGTCGAGCAACTCGGCGGCGCCACGGATCGCCGCCAATGGGCTCTTCAGTTCGTGGGTCAGGGTATGCACGTAGCGCTCGACGTAGTCCTTGCCTTCCAGTTGCGTGCGCATGCGTTCCACCGCGTCAGCCAGTTGCGCCATCTCGCCGCCGCGATAGCGCGGCAGCTCGGCGCGGCGCCCCTCGCTGACCGCCTGTGCGTACTGGGTGAGGCGCCGCAGCGCGCCGCTGAGCCACCAGGAGAGCAGGCCGCCGACCAGCAGCCCGAGGGCGATCAGCCCGGCACCGAGCCAGGCCAGGCGCCGCTGCGAGCGGTCGATGTAGGGTTGCAGGCTGCTGTTCGGCTTGGCCACCGAAACCACCCCGATGATCTTCCCGCCATCCTTGATCGGCGCCGCCACGTACATCACCGAGGAATCCGGGTCGTCCGGGTCTTCGCGGCTGGAGCGCGCGCCGTACTGGCCCCGGAGCGTCAGGTAGACGTCGTTCCAGCGCGAATAGTCCTGGCCGACGGCCACCCCGGCGGAGTCCAGCAGCACCTTGCCGCTGGCGTCGGTGACGTAGATGCGGTGGTTCACCGCCTCCTTGCGCAAGCCCCAGATATCCGCCTGCGGCACCCGCTTGCCGTAGTCCTCGAGCATCTCCGGCAGGTCGCTCTGTGCCAGGGTGCCGTTCTTCACGTCCTGGCGGAGGATCTCGGCGAGCAGGTTGGCGGTGTCCACCAGGGTTTCCTCGGTGGACTGGCGCACGCCGGGGCGCACTTCGTCCATCACCGTGCTCAGCACGAAGTAGCCGGTGAGACCGACGAACAGGAAGTAGACCAGGAAGATCCGAACGCCGAGCGGCATCAGGCGTGGTCCGGGCTGTAGCTGTAGCCCAGGCCGCGATGGGTCTGGATCGCTTCGCCGCGTTCGTTCACCTGACGCAGCTTGGCGCGCAGACTCTTGATGTGGCTGTCGATGTTGCGCTCGTAGCCGGCCTCGCTGGCGACGCCGAGGGCGTCGAGCAACTGCTCGCGGCTGAATACCCGCTCGGGCTGCCCGAGCAGCGTCTGCAACAGGCGGAACTCGTGGCGGGTGAGGTTGAGCGGGGTGTCGCGGTAGTGGATCCGCACGCGCTCCTCGTCGACCTGGAACGGCCCGCTCGGCGCGGCCCCTTCCAGCGCCGCCGGGCGCGGCGCCATGCGCTTGAGGATGGCCTTGACCCGAGCCGCCACCTCGCGCGGGCTGAACGGCTTGACCACGTAGTCGTCGGCGCCGATCTCCAGGCCGACCACGCGGTCGATCTCGGCATCGCGCGCGGTGAGGAAGATCACCGGCACCTCGGAGAACCGCCGCAGGCGCTTGCAGGCCTCGAAACCGCTGATGTCCGGCAGACCGACGTCGAGGATCAGCAGATCCGCCGGCTGGCGCTCCTGCAACGCCAGCGCCTCGCCGGCGAGGGTCACCCAGGTGGTGGCGAAGCCTTCGGCCTGCAGGGCGTAGAGCAGGGTGTCGGCAATCGCGGCTTCATCTTCGACGATCAGGATATGCGGCATGGCGTGACGGCGGCTGACGGGAATGCCGGAACGGTGCCGCAAGCCGGCGCGCGCGTCAATCGCGCCGCCGGTGGCGTAGGACGCTTACTTGCAGGTGGGCTTGTCGGCGACGAAGCGCTCGGAGGGATCGACCGCGACGTGGAATTTGCGCAAGCCCTTGGTGCCCATCAGGAACGGATAGTTGAAGGCGCTGCGGTCGGTGAGGTTGACCTCGATGGTCTTCATCGCTCCGCCCAGGCAGACCTGCAGGTCGATCACCGGGCGTTCGCTCAGGCGGTCCTCATCCTCGTCCTCGCCGTTGCGGTTGTCGGCGCGGTTCTTGATCTTGCCGATGCGCGCCAGCTTGTGCTCGAACACCGAGCCGTCGGCCTCCTTGGTGGCCAGCCGGAAGCGCACCCACTCCTCGCCGTCGCGCTGGAACAACTCGATGTCCTTGGCCGACAGCGAGGAGGTGTAGGCGCCGGTGTCCATCTTCGCCTGCAGGGTGCGGTCCAGCTCCGGCAGGGAGACCCATTCGTAGCGGCCGTAGAGGTTGGGTTCGGCGGCGAGGACCGGCAGGGCGAACAGCGAGAGCAAGGCAAGGGCACGCTTCACGCGGGCATCTCCTGAAGTGATACGAGGTCCACATAGGACTAGCACGGCGCGGTTTCGTTCGCCACGCCGGCGGCTTGGGCGGCGCGGCGCGGATGCGTATGATGGGCCGCGTCGACCCACACCCAGGACAGGGAAACCAACCATGCGGGAACTGTTGACCGGCCTGACCAGCAGCCTTCTGCTGCTTCTCAACACGCTGATCCTGATCGGCCCGATGATGCTGATCGCACTGCTCAAGCTGGTGCTCCCCGGCCAGCGCCTGAAGGACCTCTGCTCCAGGGGCGTGATGTGGATCGCCGAGACCTGGGCGGAGATCGACAAGTGGATCTTCGCCACCTGCACGCCGACGGTCTGGGACGTGCGCGGCGCCGGCGACCTGCGCCAGGACACCTCGTACCTGGTGGTGAGCAACCACCAGTCCTGGGTCGACATCCCCGCGTTGATCCAGGTGTTCAACCGGCGCACCCCTTACTTCAAGTTCTTCCTCAAGAAGGAGCTGATCTGGGTGCCCTTCCTCGGCCTGGCCTGGTGGGCGCTGGAGTATCCGTTCATGAAGCGCTATTCCAAGGCCTTCCTGGAGAAGCACCCGGAACTCAAGGGCAAGGACCTGGAGATCACCAAGGCCGCCTGCGAGAAGTTCAAGCGCATCCCGGTGACCGTGGTGAACTACCTGGAAGGCACGCGTTTCAGCGAGCAGAAGAAGGCCCGGCAACAGTCGCCCTATCGCCACCTGCTCAAGCCCAAGGCCGGCGGGGTGGCCTTCGTCCTCGCCGCGCTGGGCGAGCAACTGGACGCCCTGCTCGACGTCACCGTGGTCTACCCGAGCGACAAGGTGCCGGGATTCTGGGACCTGCTCTGCGGACGGGTGCCGAAGGTGATCGTCGACATCCAGACCCGCCCGATCGATCCCGCCCTGTGGCAGGGCGACTACGAGAACGACCCGGTGTTCCGCCAGTACGTGCAGGAATGGGTCTCGCGCATGTGGGAAGAAAAGGACGAACGCATCGCCCGCTTGCGGCAACTGCGCTGAAGTACCGGCCGAAACACACCCATCTCGTAGGGCGAATAACCGCAACGCGGTTATCCGCCGTTTCCACGGCGGGCGGATAACGCCGGGGGCGTTATTCGCCCTACCGGTGCAGGCAACGAATACCCGGGGGTCGCACCCACCTCGTAGGGCGAATAACCGCAACGCGGTTATCCGCCGTTTCCATGGCGCGGCGGCGGATAACGCCGGGGGCGTTATTCGCCCTACCGGTGCGGGCAACGAATATCCGGGCGCCGCACCCACTTCGTAGGGCGAATAACCGCAGCGCGGTTATCCGCCGATCCGCTGGCGGCAGATCAGAGCAGCGACGAGCCGCCCGCCTTGCTCACTCCCCAGAGATTGCTCAGGCTGCCCAGCAGCTCGCTGTTGGCGCCCTGCTTGCCGAAGTAGTCGACCAGCACCTGGGCGAACTTCTCGGTCATCCCGCTATCCATGCCCAGGGTGCCGAAGGCCTTGTTCACGTCGCCCATGCTGTCCGCATTGCCGAGCAGCGAACCGAGGCCCTTGCTGTCGCCGCCGCTCTTGCCGAGCACGTTGCCGAGCCCGCCGAGACCGGCCAGGGCGTTGTTGCCGGCCAGCTTGTCGAGGCCGGGGATAGTCTTAACCAGTTGCGAATAATCGTTGCCGGCCAACTGGTTCTTGGCCAGGCCGAGCAGGGCGCCGGTACCGCCGACCGCCTGCTCCTGGCTGACCCCGAGCTGGCCGGTGAGTGCGCCGAGCAGACCGCTGGTCTGCGGGGTGGTGGCTACCTGGGCGGAGTCGCCCTGGGATGCCCCGGCGACCGCCTTGGCGGCATCCCCGAGATTGAAGGCGAACGCGGAGGCGGCGCTGAGCAGCAGGGCCGCGGCCAGGGTAGCGTGGGTGGTGACGCGCATCGGCAATTCCTCATGAGATATCGAACGCCCCGGCCGCATTCGCAGGCCGGGGTGAGATTTCGACCGGCCGGCCGGTGCCTTGTTCCCCAACCTTGGTCGGGTCACTTGGCCTTCGGCTTGTCGGCCTTGCCCTTGGCGGCGGCGCCTTTCTTCGCCGCCGGCTTCCTCGCCGCCGTCGCGCGGCCCTTGGGCGTCTCGCCGGCGCCGGATTTCTTGCGTGCCGCCGGCTTCGGCGCGGCGCCCTTGCGGTAGCCGACGCCGTCCTTGGCGTCGTAGAAGAAGGTGACCGTCTCGCCCTCTTTCACCTCGCCCTTGAGCATCGCCGTGGCCAGGCGCGTCTCCAGTTGCTGGCGGATCTGCCGCTTCAGCTCGCGGGCGCCGAACTCCGGCTGGTAGGCCTCTTCGGCGAGGTGGCCGACCAGGCTGTCGTCGATGTGCAGGTAGATGTCCTGAGCGTGCGCGGCGCGCTTCACCCGCTCCAGTTGCAGGCGCACGATGTCCTCGATCTGCGCCTTGCTCAGCGACTCGAAGACGATCACCTCGTCGAGGCGGTTGAGGAATTCCGGGCGGAAATGTCCGCGCAAGGTAGTCATCAGTTCGCGCTTGAGCTTCTCCGGCGGCTGGGCGAACTCGCCGGCCTGGGCGTTCTTCATGATCAGCTCGGAGCCGAGGTTGCTGGTGGCGATGATGATGGTGTTGGTGAAGTCCACCACGCGCCCCTTGCCGTCGGTCAGGCGGCCGTCGTCGAACACCTGCAGGAGGATGTTGTTGACGTCGGCGTGGGCCTTCTCGATCTCATCGAGCAGGATCACGCTGTACGGCCGCCGGCGCACCCGCTCGGTGAGCTGGCCGCCCTCGTCGTAGCCGACGTAGCCCGGCGGCGCACCGATCAGCCGGGACACCGCGTGGCGCTCCATGTATTCGCTCATGTCGATGCGGATCATCGCGTCTTCGTCGCCGAACACCACCTCGGCCAAGGCCTTGGCCAGCTCGGTCTTGCCCACCCCGGTCGGGCCGAGGAACAGGAAGGTGGCGATCGGCCGGCTGCCCTGGCGCAGCCCGGCGCGGGCCAGGCGCACGGCGTCGCTGACCGCGGTGATCGCTTCCTGCTGGCCGATCACCCGCTGGTGCAGGCGCTCTTCCATCTGCAGGAGCTTCTCGCGCTCCTCGGCGGTCAGTTCGGTGACCGGGATGCCGGTGAGCCTGGAGATGATCTCGGCGATGTCCTCGACCCGCACCTCCTCGGTCTTCGACCCCTGGGTCTGCTGCCAGCGCTCGGTGATCTGCTCGAGGTGTTCCTTGCGTTCCTGGATGCGTTTCTCGAAGACCTTCGCCTCGTCGTACCACTTGCGGCTGGCGGCGTAGTCCTGCTCGCGCTTGAGCTGCGCCAGCTCGGCCTCCAGTTCCTGGATCTCGGCCGGCCGCGAGGTGCTGGCGATGCGCACGCGGGCGGCGGCCTGGTCGATCAGGTCGATGGCCTTGTCCGGCAGGAAGCGGTTGCCGATGTAGCGATCGGACAGCTCGGCGGCGGCGACGAAGGCCTCGTCGCGGATGGTCACCTTGTGGTGGCCTTCGAGCTTGTCGCGCAGGCCACGGAGGATGGAGATGGTCTGCTCCACCGTCGGCTCGGGGACGAACACCGGCTGGAAGCGCCGCTCCAGCGCGGCGTCCTTCTCGATGTACTTCTGGTACTCGTTGAGGGTGGTGGCGCCGATCAGGTTCATCTCGCCACGCGCCATCGCCGGCTTCAGCACGTTGGCCACGTCCAGCCCGCCTTCGCCGCCGCCCTGGCCGGCACCGACGATGGTGTGCACCTCGTCGATGAACAGGATGATCTCGCTCTGCGCCGCCTGCAGTTCGTCCATCACCTGCTTGAGGCGTTCCTCGAACTCGCCGCGGTACTTGGCGCCGGCGACCATGGCGTTGATGTTCAGTTCGACCAGGCGCTTGTCGCGCAGCACCTCCGGCACCTCGCCCTGGACCATGCGCTGGGCCAGGCCTTCGACGATGGCGGTCTTGCCGACGCCGGGCTCGCCGATCAGCACCGGGTTGTTCTTCTTGCGCCGGGCGAGAACCTCGATGGTGGTCTCGACTTCCTTCGAGCGGCCGATCACCGGATCGAGCTTGCCTTCGCGGGCCAGCCGGGTCAGGTCGCGGCTGAACTTGTCCAGTTGCGGAGTGTTGCTCGGGCCGTCCACGCGGCCGTCCTCGGCGCCCTTGCCGACCACCTTGACCGCTTTCTGCCGTAGCGCCTGCTCGGTCAGGCCGTACTTCTTCAGGAGCGTCCCGGCGAAGCTGTCCGGCACCGCCGCCAGGCCGAGCAACAGGTGCTCGGGGCCGACATAGCTGTGGCCGAGTTCGCGGGACAGGGCGAAGGCATGCTGCAAGGCGCTCTTCACCCGCGGCGAGATGGTCATGTCCTCGCTCGCCTCGCCCTTGCTGGCGCCGCGCACGGCGTTGGCCTCGATGTACTGCTTGAGGTCGGCCGGCGACAGGCCGAACTGCTTGAGCACCGCCTGCACCACGTCGGCGTCGGCCAGGGCGTAGAGCAGGTGCTCGGTGTCCACTTCGCGCTTGCCGAATTCGGCGGCGACCTGCGCGGCGCGTTGCAGGTACTCGGTGGTCTGCTTGCTGAAGTACTCGGCGATGTCCACCGCCTCCGGCTCGCGGGCGCGCACCGGGGTGACCGGGCTCTGCTCGCCGAAGCCGGAGAAGATCTCGTCGAACGGGCTGCCGCCGCCGAACAGCGACTCCAGCGGCGAGCGCATGCGCTGCTGGCGCATCAACTGGCGGTAGTGCAGTTCGCAGAGGGCGAGTTCGCGGCGCTGGCCGTTCTGTACCAGGCTGACGCGGGCGACGGCGGGACGTTCGTGGCAGATAGCGCAAAGTTCCTGGGCCATGGGAGGACTCCTGTTTCCACGGAAGGTGGGCTTCGGCGACGGCAGCGGCGACCGGGGTCGCCGAGCGCTGCGTGGAGAACATCGCGACAAGGCGGTGAAGCACGCGCCGTCGAGCATGCAACGCGGGACATGTCCGTGCGATGACGAAGCGCCGACGTCGCATCCGCAGCCACTGACGGGGTGACTCTTGAGTACTAGCACAGCAGCCGGCGAGCGCCAGCGCTTCGGCTTGACCCAGGACAATGAAAGGCGACCTCTCTGGCCGCGACTTCCGCCGCAATGCCCGCTGTTCGCCCCGATCCGGTCGCCGGCCGTCCCATCGCGGCGAGAACTTCTCTATGCTTGGGCCCTGTCCGCCCGAGGGAGCCCGTCCATGAGCGAGCCGTTCCAGCTCACCCCCCGCATCGCCCGCCAACTGCCCTGGCTGGTCGCCGTCGCCTTCTTCATGCAAGCCCTCGACGGCACCATCCTCAACACCGCACTACCGAGCATGGCCAGTTCGCTGAACGAAAACCCGCTGCGCATGCAGGCGGTGGTGATCGCCTACCTGCTCACGGTGGCCCTGCTGATACCGGCCTCGGGGTGGATCGCCGACCGTTTCGGCACACGCCGGGTATTCCTCGGCGCGGTACTGCTGTTCAGCCTCGGCTCGTTGCTTTGCGCGCTGTCGCCGAGCCTCGAACTGCTGGTCGGCGCGCGCATCGTACAGGGCGTCGGCGGCGCGCTGATGATGCCGGTGGGACGGCTGGTGATCCTGCGCGTCTACCCGCGCCAGGACCTGGTGCGGGTGCTCAGCTTCGTCACCATTCCCGGCCTGCTCGGCCCGCTGGCGGGACCGACGCTGGGCGGCTGGCTGGTGGAGTACGCCTCCTGGCACTGGATCTTCCTGATCAACCTGCCGGTCGGCCTGCTCGGCTGCCTGGTGGCGATGAAGCTGATGCCGGACCTGCGCAGCCCGGTGCCGAGCCGTTTCGACAGCATCGGCTTCCTGCTCTTCGGCGGCTCCATGGTGCTGATCTCCATCGCCCTGGAAGGACTCGGCGAGCTGCACCTGTCGCACCTGCGCGTGGTCCTGCTGCTGATCGGCGGACTGGTCCTGCTCACCGCCTACTGGCTGCGCGCGCTACGCATCGACAAGCCGCTGTTCCCACCGAGCCTGTTCAAGGCGCGGACCTTCGCCGTCGGCATCCTCGGCAACCTGTTCGCCCGCCTGGGCAGCGGCGCCCTGCCCTTCCTCACCCCGCTGTTGCTGCAGGTGGGACTGGGCTACCCGCCCTCCACCGCGGGCATGACCATGATCCCGCTGGCGCTGTTCGCGATGGTCGCCAAGCCGATGGCCAAGCCACTGCTGGACTTCTTCGGCTATCGCAAGCTGCTGGTCGGCAACACCCTGATCCTCGGCTGCCTGATCGCCGGCTTCGGCCTGGTCGACCAGGACACCCCCTACGTCTGGCTGCTGCTGCACCTGAGCCTGCTCGGCGCGGTGAACTCCCTGCAATTCACGGCGATGAACACCCTCACCCTGATCGACCTGCAGGACAGCAACGCCAGCAGCGGCAACAGCCTGATGTCGGTGGTCGTGCAGTTGTCGATCAGCCTCGGCGTGGCTTGCGCGGCGGCATTGCTGGGCGGTTTCCAGACCGACCTGGATACGGGGCAGGACACCGTACTCGGCGCCTTCCACGCCACCTATGTCAGCGTCGGCCTGATGTCGATGCTGGCCGCGGCGATCTTCTTCCAGCTCGGCAGCGAGGACGGTCGCACCAGCCCGCGCCGGGTCGATCCGGAAAAGGACCCGGACCTCTAGGATGGCCTGGATCGCTACGCTCAAGCGCTGGGCTCGCGAGCTGAAGACCGAGGTCATCGCCCTCTGGCTGTGCAGCCGCCATCCGCACATGCCCTGGCTGGCCCGACTGGTGGCTCTGCTGGTGGTGGCCTATGCGCTGAGTCCGATCGACCTGTTCCCGGACTTCATACCGCTGCTCGGCTACCTCGACGACCTGTTGCTGGTGCCGCTGGGGATCTGGCTGGCGATCCGCCTCACCCCACCCACGCTGCTCGCCGAGTGCCGCGCGCGGGCTCGCGAGGTCGAGACGCACCCGCGCAACCTGTGGATGGCTGCGCTGATCGTGCTGTTCTGGGTGGCGCTGGGCGCTGGACTGCTGCGCTGGTTCTTCTACTGAGCGGCGAGCGCGCTGCAGGTAGGTTTGCGGGTAAAGGTTCGGGACACGTCGACCGCGCCGAGGTGTTCGAGCGTGCGGCGACCGAGCAGCACCGGATAGTTCATGTTGCCGCGGTCGCGCAGGGAGAACTGCTCGCGCAGCAGCTTGGCGCCCAGGCAGATGTCCATCGCCACCACCGGACGGCTGTCGCTGCCGCCGGCGCCGCGTACCTTGATCAGCCGCAGCACCTTGCGCTCGAAGGTCACGCTGACCGGCGCCTTGCTGTCGGCGGTGGGCAGCACGACATCGAAGCGCACCCAGCGCTCGCCGTCCTTCCTGTAGCGATGGATATTCCTCGCGTCCAGCGACGAGGTCAGCGCGCCGGTATCCAGCTTGGCCTTGGCCTGCATGCGCTCGGGCATCAGCCAGGACTGCTCGATCCAGCCCCAGTGCTCGGTGGCGGCATGGCAGGACGCGGAAGAGAACGACAGCGACAACAGCGCGGCGAAGGCCAGACGACGGGATTGCACAGGCTTCATCGAAACGACTCCGAACGGGACCGGGCCACTCTGGGCGGGAACTCGTCAAGACAGGGTGAACGGCAGGCGAAGACAGTGTGACGGTTTTCTCCGGGCAATAAAAAACCCGGATGCTTCCATCCGGGTTCTTCGGGCTGGGGCCCAGGGATCTTAGTTGATCACCTGAACGCGCTCGGCCTGCATGCCTTTCTGGCCTTGTACGACTTCGAAGCTGACCTTCTGGCCTTCGGCCAGGGTCTTGAAGCCGTTACCTTCGATGGCACGGAAGTGAACGAAAACGTCCGGGCCGCTTTCCGGGGTAATGAAGCCGTAGCCTTTGGTTTCGTTGAACCACTTAACGGTGCCGTTCTGACGGGACATTGCAAGTTCTCCTTGGAACTATGGGTATTGATTTAGCCACGAAATCGTAGCCGGTAACTGAGTTGCAAGGAGTTACAAGGAGTCGAGCAGGACGGGCTGGAATTTCCGACCGCATCAGGTCACGATCGACGGCGACCCATGCAAACACAGTGTCAGCACTCTACGACAAAAAACTGAGGAAAGCGAACCTGTATAAAAATACAGAAACGCGCTTTTTTCGTTTTTCGGACGAACGGTACTGGCCAAAGATACATTGCCTGTCGCTGCTGCTCCGGCGGCGATCGCACGCGGCAAGCCGCCGCAGGCTGCTAGACTAGCCGCTCGTATCGCCTGCCGAGCCCTGCCCCGTGACCTCCACCGCTTTCTCCTCGCTGCCGCTTTCCGCGGACCTCCTGGCCAATCTCGACTCCCTCGGTTACCGGGAGATGACGCCGATCCAGGCGCAGAGCCTGCCGCTGATCCTCCAGGGCCACGACCTGATCGCCCAGGCCAAGACCGGCAGCGGCAAGACCGCGGCCTTCGGCCTCGCCCTGCTCAGCCCGCTGAACCCGCGCTACTTCGGCTGCCAGGCGCTGGTGCTGTGCCCGACCCGCGAACTGGCCGACCAGGTCGCCAAGGAGATCCGCCGGCTGGCCCGCGCCGCCGACAACATCAAGGTCCTGACCCTCTGCGGCGGCGTCCCCTACGGCCCGCAGGTGGCTTCGCTGGAGCACGGCGCGCACGTGGTGGTCGGCACCCCGGGGCGCATCCAGGAGCACCTGCGCAAAGGCACCCTGGTCCTCGACGGGCTCAATACCCTAGTCCTCGACGAAGCCGACCGGATGCTCGACATGGGCTTCTACGACAGCATCGCCGAGATCATCGGCCAGCTCCCCGAGCGCCGGCAGACCCTGCTGTTCTCCGCCACCTACCCGGACGGCATCGAGAAGCTGGCGAAGACCTTCATGCGCGATCCGCGACAGGTGAGGGTCGAGTCGCTGCACGCCGACAGCCAGATCGAGCAGCGCTTCTTCGAGATCGATCCGAAGCAGCGCATGGACGCCGTGGTACGCCTGCTCCAGCATTTCCGGCCGCAGTCCTGCGTGGCCTTCTGCCAGACCCGCCAGCAGTGCCAGGAGCTGGCCGACGCACTGAAGGCGCAGCGGATTTCCGCCCTGGCCCTGCACGGCGACCTGGAGCAGCGCGAGCGCGACCAGGTCCTGACGGTGTTCGCCAACCGCAGTTGCAACGTACTGGTGGCCACCGACGTGGCCGCCCGCGGGCTGGACATCGCCGCCCTGGAAACGGTGATCAACGTCGAGCTGGCGCGCGACCCGGAGGTCCACATCCATCGCATCGGACGCAGCGGTCGCGCCGGCGAGAAAGGCCTGGCCCTGTCGCTGGTGGCGCCGGCCGAGGCCAGCCGCGCGCAGGCCATCGAGGACCTGCAGAAGCAGCCGCTGGCCTGGTACGCCCTCGGCCAGTTGAAGGCCAGCCCGGAGCCATTGCTGCCGCCGATGAGCACCCTGTGCATCGCCGGCGGACGCAAGGACAAGGTGCGCCCCGGCGACCTGCTCGGTGCCCTCACCGGCGACGCCGGGCTGCCCGGCAGCGCGGTGGGCAAGATCGCCATCTTCGACTTCCAGGCCTTCGTCGCCATCGAGCGCGGCCTCGCCCACCAGGCCCTCAAGCGCCTGAGCGAAGGCAAGATCAAGGGTCGCTCGTTCAAGGTCCGCCTGCTTTAGCGCGCCGCCGCTTCGCTTGCCGGGCCCGCTCCGGCGCGCGATATCGCCGCCGGGTAACGTTCGGCGCGGCGACGACGTCTTAGCGTTCGCAGGCACGAAGCCTGCATCCGCCAGATGCCCGGCTCGACCGAGTTGCCCACGGCAGCGCTTCCTGCGACTGCGGCGGGCAGCGGACTTCCAGTCGCGCGAAATCGGCCGATTGAATTAGCCGGACAGGCCACATAGGCTGAACCACGGACCATCGGATAGCACTCCGCCCCCATGCCGCCCTCTTCGTTGACACACACGCTCCGCCGCCTCTGGGCCCTCGACAAGTTCGCCTATAGCCTGCGGGTATTCATCGCCCTGGCCGGCGCCCTGCTGCTGTGCTGGTGGCAGGACCGCATCGAGCTGCTGATCCCGCTGTTCCTCGGGATCATCGCCAGCGCCCTGGCGGAGACCGACGACAACTGGCTCGGCCGCCTGCAAGCGCTGCTGGTGACCCTGCTGTGCTTCAGCGTCGCCGCCTTCGCCGTCGAGTTGCTGTTCCCCTATCCCTGGCTGTTCGTTTCCGGGATGGCGCTGTCGGCGTTCGGCATGATCCTCCTCGGCGCCCTCGGCGAGCGCTATGCGGCGATCGCCTCGGCGACCCTGATCCTCTCGATCTACACCATGATCGGCGTGGACCAGCGCGGCGGCGAGGTCGCCGATGTCTGGCACGAACCGCTGCTGCTGGTGGCCGGGGCGGCCTGGTACGGGCTGCTCTCGGTACTGTGGAACGCGCTGTTCTCCAACCAGCCGGTGCAGCAGAGTCTTTCCCGCCTGTATTTCGAGCTGGGCGAATACCTGAGGATCAAGTCGAGCCTGTTCGAACCGTTGCGCCAGCTCGACGTGGAGGGCCAGCGCCTCGCCCTGGCACGGCAGAACGGCAAGGTGGTGGTGGCGCTGAACCAGGCCAAGGAGACCATTCTCAACCGTCTCGGCCATGGCCGGCCGGGCCCCAAGGTGAGCCGCTACCTGAAGCTCTATTTCATCGCCCAGGACGTCCACGAGCGCGCCAGTTCCTCGCACTACCCGTACAACCGGCTGGCCGAGGCGTTCTTCCACAGCGACGTGCTGTTCCGCTGCCAGCGCCTGCTCAACCAGCAGGGCAAGGCCTGCCAGGCCCTGGCGCGGGCTATCCGCCTGCGCCAGCCGTTCGACTACGCCGACCGCGAGCTGGCCCTGGAAGACCTCCAGGCCTCGCTCGAACACCTGCGCCAGCAGAGCAACCCGGCCTGGAAGGGCCTGCTGCGCTCGCTCGGCGCCCTGGCCGCCAACCTCACCACGCTGGACCGCAAGCTGGCCGGGGCGAGCAACCCGGACGCCATCGCCGACGAACAGGACAGCGCCCTGCTCGACCGCTCGCCGCGCAGCCTGAAGGACGCCTTCGAGCGCCTGCGCCAGCAGCTCACCCCGACCTCGCTGCTGTTCCGCCACGGCCTGCGCATGTCCCTGGCGCTGACCGCCGGCTACGGCGTGCTGCACTGGATCCATCCGACCCAGGGCTACTGGATACTGCTCACCACGGTGTTCGTCTGCCAGCCCAACTATGGCGCGACCCGCCTGCGCCTGGTGCAGCGGATCCTCGGTACGGTGGTCGGCCTGGTGGTCGGCTGGGCGCTGATCGACCTGTTCCCCAGCCCGCTGGTGCAGTCGCTGTTCGCGGTCGCCGCCGGGGTCGCCTTCTTCGCCACCCGCAGCAGTCGCTATACCCTGGCGACGGCGGCGATCACCCTGCTGGTGCTGTTCTGCTTCAACCAGGTCGGCGATGGCTACGGGCTGATCCTGCCCCGCCTGTTCGATACCTTGCTGGGCAGCCTGATCGCCGGCCTCGCGGTGTTCCTGGTGCTGCCCGACTGGCAGGGCCGCCGGCTCAACCGCATGCTCGCCAACACCCTCGCCTGCAACAGCCGTTACCTGCGGCAGATCATGCAGCAGTACGCCACCGGCAAGCGCGACGACCTCGACTACCGCACCGCCCGGCGCAACGCGCACAACGCCGACGCGGCGCTGTCGACCACCCTGTCGAACATGCTCCTGGAACCCGGCCATTTCAGGAAGGACGCCGAGATCGGCTTCCGCTTCCTGGTCCTCTCGCACACCCTGCTCAGCTATCTATCCGGTCTCGGCGCGCACCGCGAAAGCCTGCCCGAGGACGCCAGCGACGGCCTCCTGGAGCGCGCCGCCGAGCGGCTCTCCGCCAGCCTCGAGGAAATCGCCGCGAGCCTGGAACAGAAACGCCCGGTCGCCATCTACAGCGAAGAGGAGGAAGCGCTGGCCAAGGAACTGGAGCAGATGCCCGAGGACATGGACGACAGCCATCGCCTGGTACAGACCCAACTGGCGCACATCTGCCGCCAGCTCGCCCCGCTGCGCACCCTGGCCGCGCACTTGCTGAAGAAGGAACTGGCCGGCGCGCAGCCACTGCCAGGCCAGCCCTAGCGCGCGCCGTAGCGCTCCAGCAGGCGCTGGTAGCTGCCGTCGTCGCGCATGCCGCGGATGGCCAGGTCGAAGCCGTCGACGATCTCGTCATGCCGGGGATTCCTCAGGCTCACCAGCAGGTGCAGGCCGTTCTCGCCAAGCGGGATGGGCAGTACCTCCAGCTTGTCGCGCAAATCGGCCAGTTCGCCCTTGAAGGCGACCCCCAGCGCCAGCTCGTCCTCCACCGCCAGGTCGACCCGCCCCGCCTCGAGCATCCGCGCGGCGTTGGCGAAGCTGGTCACGTTGACCTTCTGCAGACGGCTGTCACGGTCGAATTCGGGCGCGTAGGCATAGTCGCGCACGACCGCGATGCGGTAGGGACGCAGGTCGCTCAGGCGGGAAAACTCGATACCCCGCCCCTTGCGTTGCAGCAGGCGGATGCGGTTGCTCAGGTAGGCGCGGGAAAACTGCCCGTAGAGGCTGCGGGCGGGCTCGTACCAGGCGCTCAGGGCGATGTCGTAGTCGCCGCTGCGCACGCCGTACAGGGCACGCGACCAGGGTACCTGCTGGAAACTCGAGTCGAAGCCGGCGCGCTTGAGCGCGGTGGTCACCAGTTCCACCGCCAGGCCGTTGCCAGGCAGGCGCGAATCGACGAAAGGCGGCCAGGAGTCGCCGACCAGGCGCAGGTTGGCGGCAGGCAGCGCGCAAGGGAGGAGCAATGTCAGCAGCAGGAGTGCGCATCGCAGCATGAAGGAGCGTCCCGGGAGTGGATCGCCACAGCATAGCCATCCCGACCCCGGGCACGCATGTCCCCGTGTCGCGGCTCGATGATATTTCCATCACAAACCGCACGCGTTCACCTCTCCTCTTCCTCTCCGGCGGCCTTTTCGTTCCGCGGCGCGGCACCTGCGTACTTGCCGCCGAAGAGTTCGATCGGCATCGGGAAGACGATGGTCGAACTCTTGTCGCCGGCGATCGCGCCGAGGGTCTGCATGTAGCGCAACTGCATGGCGCCACTCTGCCGGCCGAGCATCTGCGCCGCCTGCATGAGTTTCTCCGAGGCTTGCAGCTCGCCCTCGGCATGGATCACCTTGGCCCTGCGCTCACGCTCCGCCTCGGCCTGCCGGGCGATGGCGCGAACCATCGATTCGTTGAGATCGACGTGCTTGATTTCCACATTCGCCACCTTGATGCCCCAGGCGTCGGTCTGCGCATCGAGCACTTGCTGGATATCCAGGTTCAGGCGCTCGCGCTCGGCGAGCATCTCGTCCAGCTCGTGCTTGCCCAGCACCGCGCGCAGGGTGGTCTGGGCCAACTGGCTGGTGGCGGCCAGGTAGTTCTCCACCTGGATGATCGCCTTCTGCGGATCGAGCACGCGGAAGTACACCACCGCGTTGACCTTCACCGAAACGTTGTCGCGGGAAATCACATCCTGCGGCGGCACGTCGAGGACGATGGTGCGCAGGTCGATGCGCACCATCTGCTGGATCGCCGGGATCACCAGCACCAGCCCCGGCCCCTTGACCTTCCAGAACCGCCCGAGCTGGAACACCACGCCGCGCTCGTACTCGCGGAGGATGCGCAGCGCGCTGAACAGCAGCAGCGCGAGGAACACCAGCAACATCGCCAAACCATAGGAAATACCCATCATCCACCTCCTTCATCGGCCAGCGCGACTTCCAGGAGCAGGCCCTTGCGCGCCAGCACCCAGACCGGCTGGCCCACCGCCAGCGGCCGCGCGGCGAGCACCCGCCAGCGCTCGCCCTGGAGCTGCACCCAGCCTGCGCAGGGTTGTTCGGAATCCACCGCCGCCACCGTCGCCAGGCTGCCGACCAATCCGGCGGTGCCACTTACCACCGCTTGCCGGCGAGTACGCAGGGCCATGCCCAGCAGACCGACGATCAGCGCGGCGCTGAGCAACGCCAAGGCCACCACCAGGCCGGGCGGAATGCCGTAGCCGGGCACCTCGGTATCGATCAGGATCAGCGCGCCGACTACGAACGAGACGATTCCGCCGATGCCGAGCACGCCGAAGCTGGCGACGAACGCCTCGCCCACCATGAACGCCAGGCCCAGCGCGATCAGCGCCAGCCCGGCGTAGTTGACCGGTAGCATCTGCAGGGCGTACAGGCCAAGCAGCAGGCAGATGCCGCCGAGCACGCCGGGCAACGCCATGCCGGGATTGGCCAGTTCGAAGATCAGCCCGTAGATGCCGATCATCATCAGGATCAGCGCCACGCTGGGATCGGTGAGCACCGCCAGCAACCGCGCGCGCCAGTCCGGTGCCTGGCGCTCGACCGTGGCGCCGGCGGTAGCCAGGGTAAGCGCGCGCTCGCCGACGCGCAGGCTGCGGCCGTCGAGCTGGCGCAGCAGGTCGGGCAGGTCGCGGGCCTGCAGGTCGGTCACCTTCTGCGCCGCCGCCTCGTGCGCCGCCAGGCTGACCGCCTCGCGCACCGCGCGCTCGGCCCATTCGACGTTGCGCCCGCGCAACTGCGCGAGGCCACGGATATAGGCGGCGGCGTCGTTGACCTGCTTGCGCGCCATGGGTTCGACGTCCCGCGCCGGGGGCTTCTCTGCGGGCTTGTCCGGCGTCCCCAGGCGCACCGGGGTGGCGGCGCCGAGGTTGGTCCCCGGCGCCATCGCCGCGATATGGCAGGCATGCAGGATGTAGGTGCCGGCGCTCGCCGCCCGCGCCCCGCTGGGCGCGACGAAACCGGCGACCGGCACCTGGCTGGCGAGGATCGCCTTGACGATGCGCCGCATCGATGCGTCCAGGCCGCCGGGCGTGTCCAGTTCCAGCACCACCAGTTGCGCGCCGTCCTCGGCGGCACGCTCGATGCCGCGCACCAGGTAATCGGCGCTGGCCGGGCCGATCGCACCATCCACCGAGAGCACCCGTACCGGTCCGGAGGCCGCGAGACAGGCCGGGCCGGCGAAGCACAGCAACAGCGCCAGCGCGAGCCGGCACAGCATCCGCATATCGACCTCCCCGACCGCCCGGCCGGGCCACCCCGGGACGAAGGCGCTCGTCCCGCGCACCGGGCCGGCAAGCGACCGGCCCCGCCGCGCACTTCTCAGTCTAGTCCAGTGGCTCTCGCCTTCCCCGCGCGTGTCCGGATCGGCAAATCCCTCAACATGCCAACTTTTTAGCGACGAAATGATGGCACTCGCCACAGGAATTCATTAATCTTCGCGGCCGCAGCGGGCAGGCCGCCTGGCGCCCGACCCCATCCGGCTTCCGGCGGCCTCCCGCGGCCCTTGTCCTTTCTTCGCCAGACGAAGCCGGTATGCGAAAGACATAACTTGTCACAATCGCCTGCCCATCATGTGCCGGTCATCCCCAGCGCGGACCCGCACCATGACCTCCGATGTCCTTCCCGCCGTCGCCGTCGCCAGTGCCGCCGGCAACGCGCACAAGCCCCATCTCGAGCAGCGTCCCGGCCGCCTCACCGCCCTCGTATTCTTCGCCGTGCTCGCCACCGGACTGCTGTTCAGCGCCTACAGCCTGATGCAGGACGTCGATGACGTCGGTTCCGCGATCACCACCTGGACGCCCTTCCTGCTGCTCGGCGTGGCCCTGCTGATCGCCCTCGGCTTCGAGTTCGTCAACGGCTTCCACGACACCGCCAACGCGGTGGCCACGGTGATCTACACCCACTCGCTGCCGCCGCACTTCGCGGTGGTCTGGTCGGGTTGCTTCAACTTTCTCGGCGTATTGCTCTCCAGCGGCGCGGTGGCCTTCGGCATCATCGCCCTGCTGCCGGTGGAACTGATCCTGCAGGTCGGTTCCTCGGCCGGCTTCGCCATGGTCTTCGCCCTGCTGATCGCCGCCATCCTGTGGAACCTCGGGACCTGGTGGCTGGGCCTGCCGGCGTCGTCCTCGCACACCCTGATCGGCTCGATCATCGGCGTCGGCGTGGCCAACGCGCTGATGCATGGGCGCGATGGCACCAGCGGGGTGGACTGGGGCCAGGCGACCAAGGTCGGCTACTCCCTGCTGCTCTCGCCGCTGATCGGCTTCGCCTGCGCCGCCCTGTTGCTCCTGGCGCTGCGCCTGCTGGTGAAGAACCGCGCGCTGTACAAGGCGCCGAAGGGCAAGGCGCCGCCGCCCTGGTGGATCCGCGGCCTGCTGATCCTGACCTGTACCGGGGTGTCCTTCGCCCATGGCTCCAACGACGGACAAAAAGGCATGGGCCTGATCATGCTGATCCTGGTCGGCACCCTGCCGATGGCCTACGCCCTGAACCGCACCATGCCGGCGGACCAGGCGGTGCAGTTCGCCGCCGTCGCCGAGGTCACCCAGCAAGCGCTGGTGAAGAGCGCGCCGCAACCGGCGCCGGCCGATCCGCGCCAGGTACTCTCCGACTACGTGCGCAGCAAGCAGGCATCGCCTGAGCTGATCCCGGCGCTGGCCGCCCTGACCGGCTCGATCGGCCAGGAAGTGAAAGGCTATGGCGCGTTCTCGCGGGTACCGGCGGAAGCCATGGGCAACGTGCGCAACGACATGTACCTGACCTCCGAGGCGATCCGCCTGATGGACAAGGACGGCGTCGGCCGCTTCGACGCCGACACCCGCGGCAAATTGCAGGCGTTCAAGCAGAAGATCGACGACGCCACCAAGTTCATCCCGCTATGGGTGAAGATCGCCGTGGCCATCGCCCTCGGCCTGGGCACCATGGTCGGCTGGAAACGCATCGTGGTGACGGTCGGCGAGAAGATCGGCAAGACCCACCTGACCTACGCCCAGGGCGCCTCGGCGGAAACCGTGGCGATGCTGACCATTGGCGCGGCGGACCTGTATGGCTTGCCGGTCTCCACCACCCATGTGCTGTCTTCCGGGGTGGCCGGGACCATGGCGGCGAACGGTTCGGGGCTACAGTGGAAGACCATCCGCAACCTGCTGATGGCCTGGGTGCTGACGCTGCCGGCGGCGATCCTGCTCTCGGCCTCGCTCTACTGGCTGCTCACCCGGCTGTTCTGAAACACGGCGGCCGGCACAGGTGCCGGCCGCTCGTCGCGCCGCTCAGGGCAGGACTTCGTCTTCCTTGAACTGGTCCTTGATGTAGGTGATCTCGGTCTTGCCGTGGGGCGCCGGCAGGCCGTCCGGGCCGAGGTTGACGAAGACCATCTTGTCGATGGTGAGGATGCTCTTGCGGGTGATCTTGTTGCGCACGTGGCAGGTCATGGTCAGCGAGGTACGACCGAAGTCGGTGGCGGTGATGCCCAGCTCGATGATGTCGCCCTGGCGCGCCGAGCTGACGAAGTTGATCTCGGAAATGTACTTGGTGACCACGCGCTGGTTGCCCAGCTGGATGATCGCGTAGATCGCCGCTTCTTCGTCGATCCAGCGCAGCAGGCTGCCGCCGAACAGGGTGCCGTTGGGGTTGAGATCTTCTGGCTTGACCCACTTGCGGGTGTGGAAATTCATGTGAACTCCTGGTGTGGTGCTCCGCGGCCGCCATCCTGGCCGTCGTGGAGGATGCCCGGCGGTATCGCCGCCGCGGCTCCGCGGGACCCGGCGGATCGGCCCGGTCCCGGGGGCGGCGCGTCCTGCCTGCGCCACCCGATGTTCCTGCGCGTTCAGCCCAGCCCGTTGGCCTCGCGGTACTGCCTGGCCTCTTCCACCAGCCAGTCGCGGAAGGCATTGAGCATCGCCGATTCGACCCTGCGCTCGGGAATGATCAGGTAATACGCATTCTCGCTCAAATAGGCATGTTGCATGGGCACGATAAGCCTTCCGTCGGCCAGCTCGTCCTGGATCAGGAAGGGCGGTATGAGGGCCACGCCCATGCCGTGCATGGCCGCCTGGGCAAGCATGGAGAACAGCTCGTAGCGCGGCCCGCTCATGTCGTGGGCGACGTTCAGTCCCTGGGAGTGAAACCACTGGCGCCAAGCGTAGGGCCGGGTGCTCTGCTGCATCAGCGGCAGCCCGGCGACCTGCTCGGCGCTCAGCGTTCGACGCCCGCCCAGCAGCTCCGGGCTGCACACCGGCACCGGATTCTCGCGCATCAGGAAATGCGAGACGGTACCCGACCAGTCGGCGTCGCCGAAGTACAGCGCGGCGTCGAACTCGGTGTCGGCGAAGAGGAACGGGCGGGTGCGGTTGGTCAGGTTGACCGTGACCTCCGGGTGCAGCCGCTGGAAACGCTTGAGCCGCGGCAACAGCCATTGGGTGCCGAAGGTCGGCACCACCGCCAGTTCGATCGCGCCGCCGCCCTGGTGCCCCATCACCGCCAGGGTGTCGCGCTCCACCGCGTCGAGGCGTACCGCCACCCGCCGGCTATAGGACAGCCCGGCCTCGGTGAGCTTGACCCCGCGCCGCGAGCGACGGAACAGCTCGACACCGAGGAACTCCTCGAGCGTGGCGATCTGCCGGCAGATCGCGCTCTGGGTCAGGGACAACTCCTCCGCCGCCTTGGTGAAGCTCTCGTGGCGCGCGGCGGATTCGAAGCTGACCAGCGCGGCGGTGGAAGGGATCTTGCGTCGCATGGAGGACTCCGGAGTGCCGGTTTCGCATCTATGACGCCCAGGTCACGATTCCTCGCGCCTCTTCAAGGGCATGAAATACGAGACTCATTTTCTCGGAGTGAGAAAATAGCACAAGTGCGTGCGAATTCCTCGTTTGCCGCCCCATTCGCTAGGCTCTTAGGATGCTTCCATTCCGGCTGGCCCACGCCAGCCTCCGCTACCGCTTGACGAGGATGTACGCATGGCCACCAAAGCTAGCTTCAACTGGGAAGATCCCCTGCTGCTGGACCAGCAGCTCACCGAAGAAGAGCGCATGGTTCGCGACAGCGCCCAGCAGTTCGCCCAGGACAAGCTGGCCCCGCGCGTGCTCGAAGCCTTCCGCCACGAACAGACCGACCCGAAGATCTTCCGCGAGATGGGCGAGACCGGCCTGCTCGGCGCGACCATTCCCGAAGCCTACGGCGGCAGCGGCCTCAACTACGTCTGCTATGGCCTGATCGCTCGCGAAGTCGAGCGCGTCGACTCCGGCTATCGCTCGATGATGAGCGTGCAGTCCTCGCTGGTGATGGTGCCGATCCATGAATTCGGCAACGAAGCCACCCGGCAGAAGTACCTGCCCAAGCTGGCCAGCGGCGAATACATCGGCTGCTTCGGCCTGACCGAGCCGAACCACGGTTCCGACCCGGGCTCGATGGTCACCCGGGCGAAGAAGGTCGACGGCGGCTATCGCCTGAGCGGCAGCAAGATGTGGATCACCAACAGCCCGATCGCCGACGTCTTCGTGGTCTGGGCCAAGGATGACGAAGGGCAGATCCGCGGCTTCGTCCTCGAGAAGGGCTGGGAAGGCCTGAGCGCCCCGGCGATCCATGGCAAGGTCGGCCTGCGTGCCTCGATCACCGGCGAGATCGTGATGGACAACGTGTTCGTTCCGGAAGAGAACGCCTTCCCCGAAGTGCGCGGCCTGCGCGGTCCGTTCACCTGCCTGAACTCGGCGCGCTACGGGATCTCCTGGGGCGCCCTGGGCGCCGCCGAATTCTGCTGGCACACCGCCCGCCAGTACGTGCTCGACCGCCAGCAGTTCGGCCGCCCGCTGGCCGCCAACCAACTGATCCAGAAGAAGCTGGCCGACATGCAGACCGAGATCACCCTGGCCCTGCAAGGCTGCCTGCGCCTGGGGCGGATGAAGGACGAAGGCACCGCGGCGGTGGAAATCACCTCGATCATGAAGCGCAACAGCTGCGGCAAGGCCCTCGACATCGCCCGCCTGGCCCGCGACATGCTGGGCGGCAACGGCATCTCCGACGAATTCGGCATCGCCCGCCACCTGGTCAACCTGGAAGTGGTGAACACCTACGAGGGCACCCACGATGTCCACGCGCTGATCCTCGGCCGCGCGCAGACCGGCATCCAGGCATTCTTCTGAGCCACCGAGCAACACCCCGGCGCGCTTTTTCACGGTAGCGCGCCGGCCGCCGGGGGGACGGGCAAGGAACCCGTCTTCCCGGCCATTTCCGTTTCCAGCCCCCAGCAGCGAGAACCGTCATGCCCGGCGCCCTTTCCCATATCCGCGTACTCGACCTGTCCCGTGTCCTGGCCGGCCCCTGGGCCGGGCAGATCCTCGCCGACCTCGGCGCCGAGGTGATCAAGATCGAGCGCCCCGGCAGCGGCGACGACACCCGCGCCTGGGGCCCGCCGTTCCTCAAGGATGCCGAAGGCAACGACACCAGCGAGGCGGCCTACTACCTGTCGGCCAACCGCAACAAGAAGTCGGTGACGGTGGACTTCACCCAGCCGGAAGGCCAGCGCATCGTTCGCGAACTGGCGGCCAAGGCCGACATCCTGCTGGAGAACTTCAAGGTCGGCGGGCTCAAGGCCTATGGCCTCGACTATGAATCGCTGAAGCAGGTCAACCCGAAGCTGATCTACTGTTCGATCACCGGCTTCGGCCAGTCCGGCCCCTATGCCAAGCGCGCCGGCTATGACTTCATGATCCAGGGCCTGGGCGGCCTGATGAGCCTCACCGGGCGCGCCGACAACGAGGAAGGCGCCGGTCCGGTGAAGGTCGGCGTGGCGCTGACCGATATCCTCACCGGGCTGTACTCCTCCACCGCGGTGCTCGCCGCCCTCGCCCACCGCGACGTTAGCGGCATCGGCCAGCACATCGACATGGCCCTGCTCGACGTGCAGGTCGCCTGCCTGGCCAACCAGACCCTCAACTACTTGACCACCGGCGTGCCGCCGCGGCGCCTGGGCAACGCACACCCGAACATCGTGCCGTACCAGGACTTCCCCACCGCCGACGGCGACATGATCCTCACGGTCGGCAACGACAGCCAGTTCCGCAAGTTCGCCGAGTTGGCAGACCACCCGGAATGGGCCGACGACCCGCGCTTCGCCACCAACAAGGCGCGGGTGGCCAACCGCGAGGTGCTGATCCCGCTGATCCGCCAGGCCACGGTGCTGCACACCACCGCCGAGTGGATTCTTTCCCTGGAGCGCGCCGGCGTGCCCTGCGGGCCGATCAACGACCTGGCGCAGGTGTTCGCCGACCCGCAGGTGCAGGCCCGCGGCCTGCGCGTGGAGCTACCGCACCCGCTGGCCGGGACGGTGCCGCAGGTAGCCAGCCCGATCCGCCTGTCCGAGACGCCGGTGGAATACCGCAACCCGCCGCCCACCCTCGGCCAGCACACCGACGAGGTCCTCGAGACGCTCCTCGGCCTGGACGCGGCCGCGCTGGAAAGGCTGCGCGACAGCAAGGTGATCTGAGCCCCGCGCCCCGCCCCAGCGACGCATCGGCGGACAACGCCCCACCGTACCCCGCGCAACACCGCGACGTAGGGCGCATAACCGCAACGCGGTTATCCGCCGGCCAGCCGAGCATCGGCGGATAACGCCCCTGGCGTTATTCGCCCTACCGACCCCGTGTAGAAGGCGGTCGATGCCGGCGCCTCGATGGAAGCGCCACTCAGGCCGCCAGGCGGCCGCCGGCGATCGCCTCGGAGGCCTTGAGCATGGCCCGCAACAGCACCGCGCAGCCGGCGGCCAGGTCGTCGGGGCTGGCGTTCTCGATCTCGTTGTGGCTGATGCCGTTCTCGCAGGGCACGAAGATCATCCCCGCCGGACCGAGTTCGGCGAGGAAGATCGCGTCGTGGCCGGCGCCGCTGACGATGTCCATCTGCGGCATGCCCAGCGCCTGCGCCGCCTCGCGCACCGCGCCGACGCATCCCTGGTCGAAGTACAGCGGCGGGAAATCGGCGGTCGGCACCAGCTCGTATTGCAAGCCATGCTTCTCGCAGGTAGCGGCGATCACCTGGCGGACCTCGGCGATCATCGAGTCCAGGCGCTCCGGTTGCAGATGGCGGAAGTCCAGGGTCATCTTCACTTCGCCGGGTATCACGTTACGCGAACCGGGATAGGCGTGCAGGCAGCCGACCGTGCCGCAAGCATGCGGCTGATGGCCGAGGGCCGCGCGATTGACCGCCTCGACCACCGCCGCGGCACCGACCAGGGCGTCCTTGCGCAGGTGCATCGGCGTTGGCCCGGCGTGTGCCTCGACGCCGCGCAGGGACAGGTCGAACCATTTCTGCCCGAGCGCGCCGAGCACCACGCCGATGGTCTTCTCCTCGTCCTCGAGGATCGGCCCCTGTTCGATGTGCGCCTCGAAATAGGCGCCCACCGGATGTCCGAGACAATCGCGCGCTCCCGCGTAGCCGATGGCGTCCAGCGCCTCGCCTACGCTGACACCGTCGGCATCGCGCTTGGCCAGGGTCTCCTCCAGGGTGAACTTCCCGGCGAATACGCCCGAGCCCATCATGCAGGGCGCGAAGCGCGAGCCTTCCTCGTTGGTCCACACCACCACCTCCAGCGGCGCCTCGGTTTCCACCCCGAGGTCGTTGAGGGTGCGGATCACCTCGAGGCCGGCCATCACCCCGAAGCAGCCGTCGAACTTGCCACCGGTGGGCTGGGTGTCGATGTGGCTACCGGTCATCACCGGGGGCAAGTCCGGGTTACGCCCGGGACGACGGGCGAAGATGTTGCCGACCCGATCGACGCTGACCGTGCAGCCGGCCGCTTCGCACCATTGCACGAAGAGATCGCGGGCCTGGCGGTCGAGATCGCTCAGGGCCAGGCGGCAGACCCCACCCTTGGCGGTGGCGCCGAGGCGGGCGAGATCCATCAGCGATTGCCAGAGGCGCTGGCCATCGATGTGTCGCTGGGTGGATTGCAGGACGTTCCGGGCAGTGCTCATTGTCGTCTCCTCAGGCTTGGAGTAGGTGTCGGCGGCTCGCCGGCCGCCTGTATGCCCATCAGGGCAGCGGTTTGGCCAATGCCGCCGGGCTCCGCGCACGGCGGCCGCAGAGGCCGTAGTAGAGCGCGCCGCCGAGCAGCGAGCCGGTGAACCAGCCGTAGTCGTAGAACCAGTGGAACTGGCGGTTGCCGAGGGCCATGACGGTCAGCGCCACCGGCACCGCGAAGGCGGCGAAGCCGGGCCAGTTCCAGGCCGGGTAGACGTCGTCGCGGTAGAGTCCGGCGAGGTCGAGGCGTTGCCTGCGCACCAGGAAGTAGTCCACCACCATGATCCCCGCGATCGGCCCGAGCAGGCTGGAGTAGCCGAGCAGCCAGTTGGAGTAGACGCTTTCCAGGCTGAGGTCGGAAACGATCCAGCCGAGCTTCTTCAGCAACTCGTGGGCCATCAGCGCCAGGCCGATGAAACCGGTGAGCCAGACGGCGCGGGTGCGGCCGATGAGTTTCGGTGCGATGTTCTGGAAGTCGTTGGTCGGCGAGACGATGTTCGCCGCGGTGTTGGTCGAGAGGGTGGCGACGATGATCAACGCCATCGCCACCGCCACCCAGCCGGGGCTGGGGATGTGCCCGATCAGGCTGACCGGGTCGGAAACCGTCTCGCCCACCAGCGAAGCCGAGGCGGCGGTCATCACCACGCCGAGGGCGGCGAACAGGAACATGGTCAGCGGCAGGCCGAAGATCTGCCCGAGTATCTGGTCCTTCTGGCTACGCGCATAGCGGCTGAAGTCGGGGATGTTCAGCGACAGCGTGGCCCAGAAGCCGACCATCGCCGTCAGCCCGGCCATGAAGTAGCCGGTGACGCTGGCGCCTTCCGGGCGCTTCGGCGGCTGCGCCAGCAGTTCGCTGACCGATATGTGCGGCAGCGCCCACACCAGCAGGCCGAGGCCGACCAGCACCAGCAGCGGTGCCGAGAGTGTCTCCAGCCATTTGATCGACTCCGCGCCGCGCAGCACCACCCACAGGTTCAGCCCCCAGAACAGGAGGAAACCGATCACCTCGCCGGTACCGCCGAGGGCTTTCCAGGCGGGAAAGATCGAACCGAGGAAGAGATGGATCGCCAGCCCGCCGAACAGCGTCTGGATGCCGAACCAGCCGCACGCGACCACGGCGCGGATCAGGCATGGCACGTTGGAGCCGATGATGCCGAACGAAGCGCGCAGCAGCACCGGGAAGGGAATGCCGTAGCGGGTGCCGGCGAAGGCATTGAGGGTCAGCGGGATCAGCACCACCAGGTTGGCCAGCAGGATCGCCAGCAGCGCTTCGCCGACGCTGAGGCCGAAGTAGGCGGTGAGGACGCCGCCGAGGGTGTAGGTGGGCACGCAGATGGACATGCCGATCCACAGCGCGGTGATGTGCCACCTGTTCCAGGTACGCTGTTCCACCCGGGTCGGGGCGATGTCATGGTTGTAGCGGGGGCTGTCGAGTACGTCGCTGCCGGCGGACAGCTCGACCAAGCCGTCGCGCTCGGTCACTTCCGATCTGCTCTGTTGCATGGGCCTCTCCAGAATTCTTTTAGTTATTCGCTCATCGGGCTAATGCGATGGCCGGAGTACCGCACCACCAGTACTGCACCTCCGGTCCGGACAATGCCGTGGCGGGCGGCACTCAATAAGCGTGCCGAAAACCCCGCGACGTCACTGGGCAGGCCGGTCTACTGGAGGTAACCGACTGATCTGAAACACTTCATCGACAACGTCGGTGACACGCTGACGGGCAGTCCGGCGTGTCACCGGGGGAAATGCGCGAGCCTGTCGCCCCGGTCAGGAACCAAAGGAGTGCAGGCGAACTTTTTTCATCTCCCCACAACCGTTCGAACACGGCTTTCAAGCGGCTGATTTTGCATGGGAAATCTCGACCTTTTTGAATTCTTGTCAAGCGCGTCAAAATGGTGAGAACCCTCACCATTTTGGTGATATTTATTTTTAATTATTTAAAATCAATAAGTTACAAACTCAAACAACCATTTGAAAATAATCTTGCTCAATCGATGATCAGCATCTAGATTCGAATCCTGTCAGCGCTGACAGGATTACAAAAGTCCTCGGCGCATGGCGAAAAAACAATTTCAAGAACCGGCAACGACCGGTCAGCCTGCGAGGAAAGACGGCATGTCCCTGTTGATCCGTGGCGCCACCGTGGTTACTCACGAAGAGAGTTATCGAGCCGACGTGCTCTGTGCCAACGGCCTCATCCAGGCCATCGGCGAGAACCTCGAAACCCCCTCCGGCTGCGACGTCCTCGACGGCGGTGGCCAGTACCTGATGCCGGGCGGCATCGACCCCCATACCCACATGCAGTTGCCCTTCATGGGCACGGTGGCCAGCGAGGACTTCTTCAGCGGCACCGCGGCCGGGCTGGCCGGAGGGACCACCTCGATCATCGACTTCGTCATCCCCAACCCGCGACAGTCGCTGCTGGAGGCCTTCCACACCTGGCGCGGCTGGGCGCAGAAATCCGCTGCGGACTACGGCTTCCACGTCGCCATCACCTGGTGGAGCGACGAGGTCGCCCGGGAAATGGGCGAGCTGGTGGCACAGCACGGGGTGAACAGCTTCAAGCACTTCATGGCCTACAAGAACGCCATCATGGCCGCCGACGATACCCTGGTGGCCAGCTTCGAGCGCTGCCTGGAGCTGGGCGCGGTGCCGACGGTGCACGCGGAGAACGGCGAACTGGTCTTCCACCTGCAGCAGAAACTCCTCGCCCAGGGCCTCACCGGCCCCGAGGCGCATCCGCTGTCGCGTCCGCCGCAAGTCGAGGGCGAGGCCGCCAGCCGCGCCATCCGCATCGCCGAGACGCTGGGTACGCCGCTGTACCTGGTGCATATTTCCAGCCGCGAGGCGCTGGACGAGATCGCCTATGCCCGCGCCAAGGGCCAGCCGGTCTACGGCGAGGTGCTGGCCGGGCACCTGCTGCTCGACGACAGCGTCTACCGCCACCCGGACTGGGCCACCGCGGCCGGCTACGTGATGAGCCCGCCGTTCCGTCCCGTCGAACACCAGGAAGCGCTGTGGCGCGGCCTGCAGTCCGGCAACCTGCATACCACCGCCACCGACCACTGCTGCTTCTGCGCCGAGCAGAAGGCCATGGGCCGCGACGACTTCAGCAAGATTCCCAATGGCACGGCCGGCATCGAGGACCGCATGGCGCTGCTGTGGGACGCCGGGGTCAACAGCGGGCGCCTGTCGATGCACGAGTTCGTCGCGCTGACCTCCACCAACACCGCGAAGATCTTCAACCTGTTCCCGCGCAAGGGCGCGATCCGCGTCGGCGCGGATGCCGACCTGGTGCTCTGGGACCCGCAGGGCAGCCGCACCCTCTCGGCCGCCACCCATCACCAGCGGGTCGATTTCAACATCTTCGAAGGTCGCACCGTGCGCGGCATACCCAGCCACACCATCAGCCAGGGCAAGCTGCTCTGGGCCGCCGGCGACCTGCGCGCCGAACCCGGCGCCGGACGCTACGTGGAGCGCCCGGCCTACCCGTCGGTGTACGAAGTGCTCGGCCGCCGCGCCGAACGCCAGCGCCCGGTCGCCGTCGAGCGCTGATCCTTCCCGCAATACCGGACCGGCCCGTAGAGGCCGGACGGTGCCGTATTGCCGTTGACTGCCCCGAGAAGAAACCAGAAGAGAGGCTACAACCGTGATCGATTCCCTGAACCACCTCCCCCGTCCGGACGCCGGCGCGGACACGCTCGCCGAGCGCTTCGCCGACCTCGCGCCGCCGCTCAACGCCCGCCAGGCCGCCCTGGAAAGCGCCCGCTGCCTGTACTGCTACGACGCGCCCTGCGTCAACGCCTGCCCGACCGAGATCGACATCCCCGGGTTCATCCGCAGCATCGCCCAGGAGAATGTCCAGGGCGCGGCGCAGAAGATCCTCTCGGCGAACATCCTCGGCGGCAGCTGCGCCCGCGTCTGCCCCACGGAAATCCTCTGCCAGCGGGCCTGCGTACGCAACAACGCCCAGGAATGCGCACCGGTGCTGATCGGCCAGTTGCAACGCTACGCCCTCGACCACGCCGGCTTCGGCGAACATCCGTTCAAGCGCTCGCCGGCCACCGGCAAGCGCATCGCCGTGGTCGGCGCCGGGCCGGCCGGGCTGTCCTGCGCCCACCGCCTGGCCATGCACGGCCACGACGTGGTGCTCTTCGAGGCCCGCGCCAAGGCCGGCGGCCTCAACGAGTACGGCATCGCCCGCTACAAGCTGGTGGACGACTTCGCCCGGCGCGAAGTGGAATTCCTCCTGCAGATCGGCGGTATCGAACTGCGCCACGGCCAGCGTCTCGGCGACAACCTGGCGCTCGGCGCCCTGCACGACGAGTACGACGCGGTGTTCCTCGGCATCGGCCTGGCCGCCAGCAAGCGCCTCGGCCTGGAAGACGAGGACGCCCCCGGCCTGCTCGCCGCCACCGACTACATCCGCGAGCTGCGGCAGAGCGACGACCTGCTCGACCTGCCCGTCGCCGACCGTTGCATCGTCATCGGCGCCGGCAACACCGCCATCGACATGGCGGTGCAGATGAGCCGGCTCGGCGCCCGCGACGTCAACCTGGTCTACCGCCGTGGCTTCGAGGAAATGGGCGCCACCGGCCACGAGCAGGAGATCGCCAAGGCCAGCCAGGTGCGCCTGCTGACCTGGGCCCGACCGGAACGGGTACTGCTTGACGAGCAAGGCCGGGTGCGCGGCATGCGCTTCGCCCGCACGCGCCTGGAGAACGGTCGCCTGGGCGACACCGGCGAGCACTTCGAACTGGCCGCCGACGCCATCTTCAAGGCCATCGGCCAGGCCTTCGAAGGCGCCAGCCTGGGCGATCCGCTGGCAGCGCAACTGCGGCGCGACGGCGAGCGCATCCAGGTCGACGGACAGATGCGCACCAGCATCCCCGGCATCTACGCCGGCGGCGACTGCGTGGCGCTCGGCGAGGACCTCACCGTGCAGGCGGTGCAGCACGGCAAACTGGCGGCGGAAGCGATCCACGCCCAACTCATGCTCAACGTGGAGGCTGCGTGATGGCCGACCTGTCTATCGAATTCGCCGGCATCAAGTCGCCCAACCCCTTCTGGCTGGCCTCCGCGCCGCCCACCGACAAGGCCTACAACGTGGTCCGCGCCTACCAGGCGGGCTGGGGCGGGGTGGTCTGGAAGACCCTCGGCGAAGACCCCGCGGCGGTCAACGTGTCGTCGCGTTATTCCGCGCACTTCGGACCGAACCGCCAGGTGCAGGGGATCAACAACATCGAGCTGATCACCGACCGCTCGCTGGAGATCAACCTGCGCGAGATCGCCCAGGTGAAGAAGGACTGGCCAGACCGCGCGCTGATCGTGTCGCTGATGGTGCCCTGCGTCGAGGAGTCGTGGAAATACATCCTGCCGCTGGTGGAAGCCACCGGCGCCGACGGTATCGAGCTGAACTTCGGTTGCCCCCACGGCATGCCCGAGCGCGGCATGGGCGCGGCGGTGGGCCAGGTACCGGAGTACGTGGAGATGGTCACCCGCTGGTGCAAGACCCACTGCTCGCTGCCGGTGATCGTCAAGCTCACCCCCAACATCACCGACATCCGCCAGTCGGCGCGCGCCGCCCATCGTGGCGGCGCCGACGCGGTGTCGCTGATCAACACCATCAACTCGATCACCAGCGTCGACCTGGAGCGCATGGTCGCCCTGCCCGTGGTCGGCACCCAGAGCACCCACGGCGGCTACTGCGGCTCGGCGGTGAAGCCGATCGCCCTGAACATGGTCGCCGAGATCGCCCGCGACCCGCAGACCCGCGGCCTGCCGATCTGTGGCATCGGCGGTATCGGCAGTTGGCGCGACGCAGCGGAATTCGTCGCGCTCGGCTGCGGCGCGGTGCAGGTATGCACGGCGGCGATGCTGCACGGCTTCCGTATCGTCGAGGACATGCAGGACGGTCTCGCGCGCTGGATGGACAGCCATGGCTACCAGCGGCTGTCCGATTTCAGCGGCGGCGCGGTGGGCAATACCACCGACTGGAAGTACCTGGACATCAACTACCAGGTGATCGCCCGCATCGACCAGGACGCCTGCATCGGTTGCGGCCGCTGCCATATCGCCTGCGAGGACACCTCGCACCAGGCCATCGCCAGCCTGCCCCGGGCCGACGGTACGCACCGCTACGAAGTGATCGACGCCGAGTGCGTGGGCTGCAACCTGTGCCAGATCACCTGTCCGGTGGAGAACTGCATCGAAATGGTGCCGCAGGACACCGGCAAGCCCTATCTCAACTGGACCCAGGATCCGCGCAACCCCTACCGCGAAGCCTCCTGAACGCAGGGCGGCGCCCGCATCCCCGGCGGACGCCGCCCTGCCGCGCGCCGGCACGCTTCCTGCGTGCCGCTGCGGTCCGACGACGCGCAACGGCGTCTGTCGGATCGACCCGCCTTCGACTACCATTCGCCGCGGCCCGGCCGACGCTCCCGGACGGCCGGCGCCCCACGGAGACTCGCGCATGTCCGCAGACAGCAACTACAGCCAGCAACCGGTCCCGCTGGCAGCGCGCAAGAGCGCGCTGGCCCTGAGCGTGGTGATGCTCGGCCTGACCTTCTTTTCCGCCAGCATGTGGACCGGCGGCACCCTCGGCACCGGCCTGAGCTACGACGACTTCTTCCTCGCCGTGCTGCTGGGCAACCTGATGCTCGGCCTGTACACCGCGATCCTCGGCTTCATCGGCGCGCGCACCGGCCTTTCCACCCACCTGCTGGCGCATTACTCGTTCGGCAGCAAGGGCTCCTGGCTGCCCTCGGCGTTGCTCGGCGGCACCCAGGTCGGCTGGTTCGGCGTCGGCGTAGCGATGTTCGCCATCCCGGTGGCCAAGGCCACCGGCCTCGACGTCAACCTGCTGATCCTGGTTTCCGGAGCGCTTATGACCCTCACGGTGTTCTTCGGCATCGCCGGTCTGACCCTGCTGTCGGCCATCGCGGTCCCGGCGATCGTCGTTCTCGGCAGCTACTCGGTATGGCTCGCGGTGCGCGACGCCGGCGGCCTGGCGGCGCTGCAGCAGGTGACGCCGAGCGCGCCGCTGAGCCTCTCGACCGCGATCGCCCTGGTGGTCGGCTCGTTCGTCAGCGCCGGCACCCTCACCGCCGACTTCGTCCGCTTCGGCCGCAGCGCGCGTACCGCCGTGGTGGTGTGCCTGGTGGCGTTCTTCCTCGGCAACTCGCTGATGTTCATCTTCGGCGCGGCCGGCGCGGCGGCGGTGGGCAAGTCGGACATCTCCGACGTGATGATCGCCCAGGGCCTGCTGATCCCGGCGATCCTGGTCCTCGGCCTGAACATCTGGACCACCAACGACAACGCGCTGTATGCCTCCGGCCTCGGCTTCGCCAACATCACCGGCCTCTCCAGCCGCTTCCTGGCGATGCTCAACGGCGCCCTCGGCACCCTCGCCGCGCTCTGGCTGTACAACCACTTCGTCGGCTGGCTGACCTTCCTCTCCGCCGCCATCCCGCCCATCGGCGGGGTGATCATCGCCGACTACCTGAGTCACCGCCGGCGCTACCGCCAGCACCCCTGCGCGGACATCCAGGCGATCAACTGGGCGGCGATCCTCGCCGTCGCCTGCGGCACCGCCGCCGGCCACTGGCTGCCGGGGATAGTGCCGGTCAACGCGGTGCTCGGCGCCGCCATCGCCTACCTGCTGCTCAATCCCCTGCTGAGCCGCAGCCCGAACAAACCAGAAGAGGTCCTCCATGCTGATTGACAACCTGCGCCTGCGCGGCCGCGAAGGTCTCTGGCAACTGCGCGTCGCCGATGGCCGTATCGCCGCCCTGGTGCCGATGGAACAGGCCGCCGACGACGCCGGCGAGCGCCTGGACGGCGCCGGCGGTCTTGCCGTGCCGCCGTTCATCGAGCCGCACATCCACCTCGACACCACCCAGACCGCCGGCCAGCCGGAGTGGAACCGCTCCGGCACGCTGTTCGAAGGCATCGAGCGCTGGGCCCAGCGCAAGGCCCTGCTCAGCCACGAGGACGTCAAGCAGCGCGCCTGGCAGACCCTGAAATGGCAGATCGCCAACGGCGTGCAGCACGTGCGCAGCCACGTCGACGTCTCCGACCCGACCCTCACCGCGCTCAAGGCCATGCTCGAGGTGCGCGGCGAAGTGGCGCCCTGGGTCGACCTGCAGATCGTCGCCTTCCCCCAGGAGGGCATTCTCTCCTACCCCAACGGCCTGGAACTGCTGGAGGAGTCGCTGCGCCTGGGCGCCGACGTGGTGGGGGCGATCCCGCATTTCGAATTCACCCGCGAGCTGGGCGTCGAGTCGCTGCACAAGGCCATCGACCTGGCCAAGCGCTACGACCTGCCGGTGGACGTGCATTGCGACGAAATCGACGACGAGCAGTCGCGCTTCCTCGAGACCCTGGCCATGCTCGCCCATCGCGACGGCCTCGGCGCACGGGTCACCGCCAGCCACACCACGGCGATGCACTCCTACAACGGCGCCTACACCTCGCGGCTGTTCCGCCTGCTGAAACTGTCGGGAATCAACTTCGTCGCCAACCCGCTGGTGAACATCCACCTGCAGGGTCGCTTCGACGACTACCCGAAGCGCCGCGGCATCACCCGGGTCAAGGAACTGCTCGGTGCCGGGATCAACACCTGCTTCGGCCACGACGACGTGTTCGACCCCTGGTACCCGCTGGGCACCGCGAACATGCTGCAGGTGCTGCACATGGGCCTGCACGTGACGCAGATGATGGGCTACGACGAGATCGACGGCGGCCTCGACCTGATCACCCGCAACAGCGCCCGCACCCTCGGCCTGCGGGAATACGGCATCGAGGTCGGCCATCCGGCCAACCTGCTGGTGCTGCCGGCCCGCGACGGCTTCGACGCGGTGCGCCGGCAGGTCCCGGTGCGCTACTCGATCCGCGGCGGACGGCTGCTCGCCGAGACGGTCCCGGCGCAGACCACGGTGTTCCTCGAACAGGCGGAAGCGGTGGACTTCACCCGCGCCAGCTGAGCCATCGCCGGAGCCTTCTAGCGAAGGCTCCGCTGCTCAGGGCTCCAATCCGATTCCGCGCAGGACCACGCTGGTCACCGTCTGTACCGCCCTTTCGAACTGCATGTCGCTGAGCGGCTGGTGGCCGTTGAGCACCTCGACCTGGTAGCCGAAGTCGGCGTAGTGCTGGGTGGAGGCCCAGATCATGTAGAGCAGGCTGCTCGGTTCGATCGGCAGGATGCGCTTTTCCTCGACCCACTGGCGGATCTTCGCCTCCTTCATCTTGGCCCATTCGTAGAGGCTGTCGTCGAGGGTGGCGCCGAGCAGCGGCGCGCCATGCATGATTTCGTTGGCCCAGACCTTGGAGCCATGCGGGCGGGTGCGCGAATGGTTCATCTTCGCGCGGATATAGCTGGTCAATACCACCCTTGGGTCATCGAACATCTCGAAGCAGAGGGCGTCCTGCTTCCAGACCTCGAGCAGGCCGAGGAGGACGTCGCGGTACAGCTCGTCCTTGGTGCTGAAGTAGTAGTGCAGGTTGGAGCGCGGCAGTTCGGCTTCTTCGGCGATGTTGCCCATGGAGGTGCCGGCGTAGCCTTTTTCGGCGAAGACTTTTTCGGCGGCCAGGAGAATCTTCTCGACGTTGCGGCGGCGGATCTCGATCTTGTGTGTGCCCATGTGCGATCCATTACTGCGAATTCAACCAAGGCTACCAGCAAATCCGGGCGTGCGGCGACGCCCAGTCTTGCCAGGTAGCCCCTCTCAGCGACGCTTCGGACGGCGGCCGCGCAGGCGACGCCAGCCGATCCAGCAGCCGCTGGCGCAGACCACCAGGCCGCCGAGGCTGAAACCGAGCATCCACAGGTCCCACAGCGGACGCCGGGTCAGCAGCGGCAGCCAGTCCCAGCTATGCAACAGGGAAAACAGCCAGCGGCTGCCGCGCCGACCGTCGTCGAGCACGCCAACCACCGCGCCGCTGTAGGGATCCAGGTGCACCCAGGTATGCCGGGGATCGTCGAAACGCAGGCGCCAGACCGGCAGGCGCCGCTCCAGGTAGCCCATCATGCTGTGTTCTTCGCGCGGGTAGTAATAGAAGTCGTAGCGTTCCAACCGTTCGGCCTGCATCGGCACGCCCGGCAGCAGCGCGCGAGCCGCCGCCAGCAGGCGATCCGCGGGTAGCTCGCGGAGGATTTCGCCATCCGCCGTCAGCAGCAGGCTGTTGCCGCTGGCGCTGCGCCCGAGCGCATAGGGCTCGCCGTCGAGCGCCCGCCACTCCAGCTCGCGCACCCGCAACCCGGCGGCACGCAAGCGCCGCAGGACAGCGTCCGCCTCCAGTCCGGCGGGCAGCGCCCGGTCCCAGCTACCGCCCTGGTAGGCCGCGAGGTCGAACGGCGTACCGCGGCCGAACAGGTTCCACGGATTCATCGACATCAGCCCGCTGAAGATCCAGCTCAGCACCAGCGCGCCGAAGAGCAGGCCGGCGAGGTGGTGCCAGCGCTGGAAACCGCCCGCATAGGGCGAGCGCGAGCCGCTGCGATAGGGCTTGCGGAAGCGCCAGCGGAGCAGGCCGACGAGGATGCCGAGGACGGTCGCCAGGGTCGCCAGCAGCGACAGGCCGATCACCAGGTTCGCCCACTGCCCGTCGAACCAGCCGCCGCGCAGCGGATAGAGCCAGTGCAGCCAGGCGCCGAGCCAGTTCCAGGCGCGCTCCCGGCGGCTGGCGTCGCGTACCACCTCGCCGGTCTGCGAGGACAGGTAGAGCAGCCGGCCCTGCTCGTCCGCGGCCTGCACCCGCCATAGCGGCCGGTGCGGATCGAGGTTGCGGGTATGGGTCCAGGCGTCTTCCTCGATCCGCCCTTGCAACTGCATCGGTACTTCGCCGCTGAAAGCACGGGCCGAAGCCAGCACCCTGTCCGCGTCCACCGCCAGCGGTCGGCCGTCGCGCGCCGCCAGCGCACGCGTGCGTCCGTCGGCATCGTCCAGCAGGTAGGTCGGCAGGCCTCCTACGCTGGCCAGCCGGATGCTCCGCGGGGTCTTTCCATCGCCGCCGGCGAGGGCCGTCCGCAGCGGTACGCAGGCCTCGCAGCCGTCCAGCTCGGGCAGGTGGGCCAGGCGTTCCAGCGGAGTCAGCTTGGGATAGCCGACATACAGCATGACCATGCCGGAGACGAACCAGAGCACCATCAGCAGGCAGCAGCCGATGCCCAGCCAGCGGTGCCACAGGTACAGGTAGCGTTTCATCGACGACTCCTCAGAAGCGCGTCTGCACGCTCAGCTCGAAGGTGCGCGGGTCGCCGACGTAGTACAGCGGCGTGCTCTGCACGAAGCGTGCGTAGACCTCGTCGGTGAGGTTGCGCACGCGCCCGGTGATCCGCGTGCGCTCGTCCAGCCGGTAGCTGAGGAAAGTCCCGTAGACCGTGTAGGACGGCACGTGCCAGGTGTTGGCGTTGTTGGCGTACACCGAGGACACGTAGCGCGCGTCCACCCCACCCTGCCAGGCCGGGTCGAAGTCGTAGGTCAGCCACAGGTTGCCGACCCGCTCCGGCACGTTCGGCGGCGTCTTGCCCTTGCGCGAGACGGCGACGCCGCCGACGTTCTCGGTGAACTCGTCGTACTGCGCGTCGACCCAGGCGAAATTGCCCTCGGCCAGCAGCTTCGGGGTGATCCGCAGGGAGGCGGCGGCCTCGATGCCCCTGGAGGTCTGCTGGCCCACCGGCACGCTGAGGTTGGGGTTGTTCGGGTCGGCCACCGAGAAGTCCCGGCGGACGATGCGGTAGGCGGCCAGGGTGGCGCTGCCGCGACCGTCGAGGAAATCGAACTTGCTGCCCAGCTCCCACTGGTCGCCGGTGGACAGGTCGTAGTCGCGGACCTGGCCGAAGCTGGCGCTGGTCAGCACCCCGCCCGGCGGGTCGGCGGCGGTACTGTATTGCAGGTAGACGTTGGCGTGCGGAGTGAACTGGTAGACCAGCCCGGCGCGCCCGGTGAGCACGTCCCAGCGCCGTTCGAAGTGTGCAGGATCGCTGGCGGTCACCGTCCGATGGTTGCGCACGTCGAGGTCGAGGTGGTCGTAGCGCAGCCCGGTGACCAGCGACAGCTCGTCGGTCAGGCCCAGGCGGTTCTCGGCGAACAACGCGCTGGTGCGCACCTCGTTGCTGCGGTCCTTCCGGTGGCCGGGACGCATGCCCGGCAGGTCGTAGAAGTGGCCCGGCTCGAAACTGGCCGGATCGACCGTACCGAACGGCCCGGAGGCGGTACTCGGGAAGCGCGTCTGCTTGTTGATGCTGTAGTCGAAGCCCAGCGCCCAGTCGCTGGCCAGTCCGAACAGCGGCTGGCTGTGCTGTAGCTCGAAGCGGTTGCCGTTGAGCTGCTGGTCGTGGCGCTGGAGGAATGCGTTGGAGCGCACCACCCCGCTGTTGTCGGCGTTGTAGCGGTAGGTCTCGAGGTTGCGGTAATCGCGCTCGGCGTCGTAGTGGTAGAAGGTGTTGCGCCAGCGCGTGCTGTCGCTGACCCGGTATTCGAGGATCGAGCGCAGCCAGCGCACGCGCTGTTCGTAGCGGCCATCGGCGACGTTGTAGTTCTCGCGGCGACGGCTCTTGTCGATCTTCAGCTCGCCGGCGTAGGGATTGAGCACCGGCGTGCCCCAGTAGGGGCTGTCTTCCTGCTCGTCCTGGTACTCCAGGGCCAGGGTGTGGGAAAGGTCCGGGGTCAGGTCGCTGAGCAGGGAGAAAGCGACGTTCCACGATTCGCGCGAATTGCGGTCGACGTAGCCGTTGCCGCCGCTGCGGCTGACGTCCAGGCGCACGAAGTGCTTCGGCTCGGGGCCGATGCCCAGGGCCTGGTTGAAGCCGAAGGCGACTTCCGAATCGTCGTAGCTGCCGTAGCGCACCCGGCCTTCCATGAAATCGCCGTAGCGGTCGGCGAGCTTGCTGATGTAGTCCAGCGAGCCGCCGACGGCACCGGCGCCGTTGAGGAAGGAGGACGGACCGCCGACCAGCTCGACGCGGTCGACGATCCAGTCGTCCAGCGGACGCATGGCGCTGCTGTATTGCACCGGAATGCCGTTGAACAACTGGTTGACCTGGTTCGAGCTGAAGCCGCGGTAGGTGACGAAGCCGCCGAAGCCGGGCGGCGCCGAGGCGTTCACGCCGGGCAGGCTGTTGGCGATGTCCTGGGTGCTGCGCAGGCCGCGCCGCTCGAAGCTGGCACGGTTGGCCACGCTTACCGAGCCGGGAGTCTCGCGCAGGCTCAGGCCCAGGCGCGAGCCGCCGCCGGCGCTGTCGTCGAGATCGAGGGCCGGCGGGGTTTCCCCGGCGGCGCCGGCGCTGACGGTGAGGGCGGGCAGTTCGGTGGGTTCCTCATCGGCCCAGAGCAAGGCCGGAACGCCGGCCAGGGTGAGGTTGAGACCCAGCGCGAGGACGCGGCGGGCCGTGGAGTGCTTTTTCATCGAGCGATCCTGAAGCAAGGCATGGTGGGCACGCCCGCCTCGCCCGGATGGACAGCGGCGAGCGCTGCGCGGACGAGGCAGGACGGGCGACGGATGCAAATGCCCGGCGCGGCGGGCGTTCAGGATCAGGCGGGGGAAGCGCGCGGGTTGGCCGGCGGCCAGACGTACCGGGGCGGCACCGGCTCGCGCGTGGCGGGCGGGCGGAAACGTGCCTGGCGTCGCCGTTGCAAGCGCCAGGACCAGATCACCCCGAGCGCGACGAACAGCACCAGGGCGCTGCACATCGGGCAGCTCATCGGCAACTGGGGATTGACCGGTGCAGGATCGCCGGCGGACCCGTCGTCGGGATCCAGGGATAGCCATTGGCTGGCACCGGCGACGCAGAACAGCCCGACGCTGGCCTTCTGCCCCTTGTCGCTGCCCACTCCCAGCGCCTGCAGGTGCAGGACGCCGCAAGCCAGCGCGTTGACCAGCACGCAGGCACAGAGGGCGAAGCTCAGCCACTGCAGCAGCGGCGAGCGGGAGATGGGAGCGATTCTCATGACCGCGCACTCTAGCATCCTGAACCGCAAATTCCCCGCGCTTCTGCGCTGCGGTGCATCGCCGCAGCCCGAGGGCGCGACGCACGGCGACGAGCGGCGTATCAGGGGTGACTTGGGAGTTTCATGTGGCGCCGCTATAATCGCCCGCTCAGGCGGCCCTTTCGGGTCGCTCCCGCCTTCCGTTCGAGGGGCGCTGCAGCAGGCCTAGGCCTGTCAGGCTCGAACGGAGCGCGCTCTCAGGCCGGCCTCGCCGGTCTGTCAACGCACCAACGGCGCCCATTCGCAGACAACGAATGGAGAGTTACGCATGAGCGCTGTCATGACGCCCGCCGGTTTCACCGACTACAAGGTCGCCGACATCACCCTGGCCGCCTGGGGCCGCCGCGAGCTGATCATCGCCGAATCGGAAATGCCCGCACTGATGGGCCTGCGCCGCAAGTATGCCGGCCAGCAGCCGCTGAAAGGCGCAAAGATCCTCGGTTGCATCCACATGACCATCCAGACCGGCGTGCTGATCGAGACCCTGGTCGCGCTGGGCGCCGAAGTCCGCTGGTCGAGCTGCAACATCTTCTCCACCCAGGACCAGGCCGCCGCCGCCATCGCCGCCGCCGGCATCCCGGTGTTCGCCTGGAAGGGCGAGACCGAGGAAGAGTACGAATGGTGCATCGAGCAGACCATCCTCAAGGATGGCCAGCCGTGGGACGCCAACATGGTGCTGGACGACGGCGGTGACCTGACCGAGATCCTGCACAAGAAATACCCGCAGATGCTCGAGCGCATCCACGGCATCACCGAAGAGACCACCACCGGGGTCCACCGCCTGCTCGACATGCTCAAGAACGGCACCCTGAAAGTCCCGGCGATCAACGTCAACGACTCGGTGACCAAGAGCAAGAACGACAACAAGTACGGCTGCCGCCATAGCCTCAACGACGCCATCAAGCGCGGCACCGACCACCTGCTGTCGGGCAAGCAGGCCCTGGTGATCGGCTACGGCGACGTGGGCAAGGGCTCCTCGCAGTCGCTGCGCCAGGAAGGCATGATCGTCAAGGTCGCGGAAGTCGACCCGATCTGCGCCATGCAGGCCTGCATGGACGGCTTCGAAGTCGTATCGCCGTACAAGAACGGCATCAACGACGGCACCGAGGCCAGCATCGACGCCGCGCTGCTGGGCAAGATCGACCTGATCGTCACCACCACCGGCAACGTCAACGTCTGCGACGCCAACATGCTCAAGGCGCTGAAGAAACGCGCGGTGGTCTGCAACATCGGCCACTTCGACAACGAGATCGACACCGCCTTCATGCGCAAGAACTGGGCCTGGGAAGAGGTCAAGCCGCAGGTGCACAAGATCCACCGCACCGGCAAGGACGGTTTCGACGCGCACAACGACGACTACCTGATCCTTCTCGCTGAGGGCCGCCTGGTCAACCTGGGCAACGCCACCGGCCATCCGAGCCGGATCATGGACGGTTCCTTCGCCAACCAGGTGCTGGCGCAGATCCACCTGTTCGAGCAGAAGTACGCCGACCTGCCGGCCGCCGAGAAGGCCAAGCGCCTGAGCGTCGAAGTGCTGCCGAAGAAGCTCGACGAGGAAGTGGCCCTGGAGATGGTCAAGGGCTTCGGCGGCGTGGTCACCCAGCTGACCCCGAAACAGGCCGAGTACATCGGCGTGAGCGTGGAAGGCCCGTTCAAGCCGGACACCTATCGCTACTAAGCGGACCACGGGGCAGGCGCCATGCGCCTGCCCCGTTCGCATGAGCGCTCCCACGATGTCCACGCACCTCGCCGATCGCTACAACCAGGCCTGGCTGTTCGCCGCCCGCGCCCACCGCAACCAGACCCTCAGCGGCTCGCCGCTGCCTTATCTGGTGCACCTGGGCATGGTCGCCAACGAGCTGCTGGCCGCCGATCGCGACGGTGCCATCGAACGGCTCGGGGAAACCCTGCAGATCGCGGTCCTGCACGACACCCTGGAAGACACGGCGACCTCACCCGAGGAGCTGCGGCAACAGTTCGGCGAGTTCGTCTGTGCCGGCGTGCAGGCCCTGAGCAAGCGCGTCGGCGACGGCCCCAAGCGTTCCCTCGACGACTATCTCCAGGCGCTTGCCGAGGGCCCGGCGCAGTACGCCCTGGTCAAGCTGTGCGACCGCATCACCAACCTGCAGCCACCGCCGCAGACCTGGAACCAGGACAAGATCGCGAACTACCACCAGGAGTCGCAGCTGATCCTCGCTCGCCTCGGCCATGCCCACGCCGCGACGGCCCGACGCCTGCGGGAAAAAATCGAGCACTACCGCCAGTACTACTGAAGTACCCGGCGCTAGTCGGAATCAACAAGAAGAGGCGCGGCCGTGGTCGCGTCCAAGGAACCGATCATGAGTCAGAGCGAACGCCGTTTCAGCTTCGAGTTCTTCCCGGCGAAGACCGAGGCCGGCCATGAAAAGCTGTTGGCCACCGCCCGCAACCTGGCGGGCTACAAGCCCGACTTCTTCTCCTGCACCTACGGCGCCGGCGGATCCACCCGCGACCGCACGTTGAGTACCGTGCTGCAACTGGACGGCGAGGTGAAGGTGCCGACCGCGCCGCACCTGTCCTGTGTCGGCGACTCGAAAGCCGAGTTGCGCGAACTGCTCGGCCGCTACCGCGAGGCCGGCATCCGCCGCATCGTCGCCCTGCGCGGCGACCTGCCGTCGGGCATGGGCATGGCCAGCGGCGAACTGCGCTACGCCAACGAACTGGTGGACTTCATCCGCACCGAGACCGGCGACCACTTCCACATCGAGGTCGCCGCCTATCCGGAGGTCCACCCCCAGGCGCGTAGCTTCGAGGATGACCTGGCGAACTTCGTGCGCAAGGTGAAGGCCGGCGCCAGCAGCGCCATCACCCAGTACTTCTTCAACGCCGATGCCTATTTCTACTTCGTCGAGCGGGTCGCCAAGCTCGGCGTGGACATCCCGGTGGTCCCCGGCATCATGCCGATCACCAACTACTCCAAGCTGGCGCGCTTCTCCGACGCCTGCGGCGCCGAACTGCCGCGCTGGATCCGCAAGCAACTGGAAGCCTACGGCGACGACAGCCGCAGCATCCAGGCCTTCGGCGAGCAGGTCATCAGCGAGATGTGCGAACGCCTGCTGGAGGGCGGCGCACCGGGACTGCATTTCTATACTTTGAACCAGGCCGATCCGAGCCTGGCGATCTGGAAGAATCTCCAGCTGCCACGCTGATACCGCCCACGCGGTTCGGCCCGGCAGCGTATACCGGCAGGGATGCCTCTCACGCGATCCACGACAGACATGGCCAACTCACGCAAGCATCTGATCTACCTGGTCTACGGGCGACAGACCTACCACCAGGAAGCCCTGTTCAGCATCGCCAGCGCCTTCGCCCACCTCCGCGACGGGGCGGCGCATGGCCTGACGGTCAGGGTCTATACCGACGACCCCAGTCCCTACGCCGGCCTGCCGGTGCAGGTCCGCGAAGTGACGGCCGAGGAGTTGGTCGCCTGGTGCCAACCGCACGGCTATCACTTCCGCGCCAAGCACGTGGCCCTGCGCGACGCCCTGGAAGACGCCGACCAGGCATTGCTGATCGACACCGATACCTTCTTCCACAGTTCGCCCCTGCGCCTGTTCGACCGCATCCAGCCCGGCAGCCTGCTGTGCAACGCGATCGGCGCGCGCTATGGCGAACACCGTAACTTCCCGCTCTACCGCGACCTCTCGCCCTACCTGTTCGAGCGCAGCTGGGCCGACGACGAGATGCACCAGCTCAACTCCGGCGTCATCGGCCTGCCTCGGGAAGAGGCGAAAATACTCGACCGTTCGTTGGAATTAATGGATGAACTCTATCCAATTGCCAACGGTGCCTATACTCTTGAGGAATTCGTCCTGGCCGTCGCCGCCCACAAGCGGCTGGAGCTGGTGGGTTGTACCGACCTGATCCACCATTACTGGAGCCGGAAACAGCTGTTCCGCGCGAAGATCCAGGCCTGGTTGTGCAAGCACGGTTCCTCCCTTCTCAGCGCTGCAGCCCTCGACGACACCCTCAAGGTGACCGATCGACTGCCACGCCCACCGCGTGCCAAGCGTCTGCTGTACAAGCTGGGAACCCTGCCGTTGCCGGCTCCGATGCGCCAGTTCAGTATCGAACTGCTCTACGGTTGCCACGAATACAGTAACGAGTTCGACCGGGCCTGCGGCCCCGTCTGGTGGGAGAAAGCCGCGACCAATGCCATCGAACGCTATCCGCAGGAACCGATTGCGGAACAAATCGAGGATTGGCTGAATCACAGCTTGCTGCGCAACCTCCTTGGCTCCCGGGCCAACGAGATCCGCCAGCATTTGCGCCAGCGTGACCTGCTCTGACCGCAGCCCTCCGTTGACGCTGCCCCCGGCCCCCCCACCCAGGGCCGGGAGCGAACCGGCCAGCGCCCCCGACCAGGTGCGCGGCCATGCCCGCGAGGGCACCCGTTCGACACCGGCCACCGAGCGCATACGCAGCGCCGCGGCCAGACCTTCCGCCCTGGCCGACAGGGCCCGAAGGTAGACAGGAGTTCGCAGAACTTGGTGATTTCACAGCAGCCGGCCTCGCCCCGGCCCATATAGGAAAACCCGCATGTCCTTTTCTTCCCTCGGACTCTCCGAGGCGCTTGCCCGCGCTGTGGAGGCTGCGGGCTACAGCCAGCCCACTCCCGTGCAACAGCGGGCGATTCCCGCCGTGTTGCAAGGTCGCGACCTGATGGTTGCGGCACAGACCGGCACCGGCAAGACCGGTGGTTTCGCCCTGCCGGTACTGGAGCGCCTGTTCCCCGCCGGTCATCCCGACCGCGAACACCGCCACGGCCCGCGCCAGGCGCGCGTGCTGGTACTGACCCCGACCCGTGAGCTGGCCGCCCAGGTGCATGACAGCTTCAAGGTCTACGCCCGCGACCTGCCGCTGAACAGCACCTGCATCTTCGGCGGGGTTGGCATGAACCCGCAGATCCAGGCCCTGGCCAAGGGCGTCGACGTACTCGTCGCCTGCCCCGGGCGCCTGCTCGACCTGGCCGGGCAGAACAAGGTCGACCTGTCCCACGTGGAAATCCTCGTCCTCGACGAAGCCGACCGCATGCTCGACATGGGCTTCATCCACGATGTGAAGAAGGTTCTCGCCAAGCTGCCGCCCAAGCGCCAGAACCTGCTGTTCTCGGCAACCTTCTCGAAAGACATCGTCGACCTCGCCAACAAGCTCCTGCACAACCCGGAACGCATCGAGGTAACGCCGCCGAACACCACGGTCGAGCGCATCGAGCAACGCGTGTTCCGCCTGCCGGCGCCGCAGAAGCGCGCCCTGCTGGCGCACCTGGTGACCGTCGGCGCCTGGGAACAGGTGCTGGTCTTCACCCGTACCAAGCACGGCGCCAACCGTCTCGCCGAGTACCTGACCAAGCACGGCCTGCCGGCCGCCGCGATCCATGGCAACAAGAGCCAGAACGCGCGGACCAAGGCGCTGGCCGACTTCAAGGCCAACGACGTGCGCATCCTGGTGGCGACCGACATCGCCGCCCGCGGCCTGGATATCGACCAGTTGCCCCATGTGGTCAACTACGAGCTGCCCAACGTCGAGGAAGACTACGTCCACCGCATCGGCCGTACCGGCCGAGCCGGACGCAGCGGCGAGGCGATCTCGCTGGTGGCGCCGGACGAAGAGAAGCTGCTCAAGGCCATCGAGAAGATGACCAGACAGCGTATTCCCGATGGCGATGCCCAGGGTTTCGACCCCGAGGCCGTGCTGCCCGAGGTGGCCCAGCCGGAGCCCCGCGAAGCGCCGCAGAAGCAGCCGCGCCGCGACAAGGAACGGCGCAGCAGCCGCGAGCGCAAGCCGAAAGACGCCCAGGCGAGCAACCCCGACAGCAATGTCGCTGCGGCCCAGGACGGTACCGAGAAGCCGGCTGGAAAGCGCCGCCGTCGCGGTGGCAAGAACAAGGAAAACCGCGAGGCCGGCCAAGCGCAGCAGCCGCGGCAGAGCCGCGAAGCGCGTCCGGCCAAGCCCAATCGGCCGCCGGAAGTCGACGGTAATCGCGATCCGGAAGAGTTCCTCGACGACGACTTCGACAATTTCGGCAACCGCGCCGACTACGTCAGCCCCTACCAGGGCCAGGAAAACAAGGGACGCGGACGCCGCGGTGGCCAGCAGAAACCCCAGGGCGGCACCGGCCAGCAGGGTCGTGGCCAGGGCCAAGCTCGCGGCAAGAGCCAGGGCGCCGCTCAAGGCGGCGCTCGCGGTCAGGGTGCCGGCCAGGGCAAGGCGAAGAAACCGCGCGCCGGCAAGCCGCGCGGCCAGGGTCGCGAGAATGCCTCGCGGATGAGCGACGCGCCGCTGCGCGAGCCGTCCGAGTATGGCACCGGCAAGCAGCCGAGCCGCCAGCCGGTGGTGATCAACAAGCGCGACCTGGTGCGCATGGATCGCTTCCCCACCGCCGAGCAGCTCGACGAGCTGGAACCGCGGCGCAAGGGCGAGCGCCCCGCACTGCTGACCCGCAACCGCTAAGGCCGAGCGGGTCCGTGACGCGGACCCGCCGACTTCCGCGAGGATAAAAAAACGCCGACCCTAGGGTCGGCGTTCTTGCATGGCGCGGAAGGCGATCAGGCCTGGGGATCTTCCTTCTTCGCGGTCTGCTGCTGGGTCACGGTCTGCTGGTTCCAGCCGCCGCCGAGGGCCTTGTACAGGTTGACCTCGCTGGTCAGCTGATTGAGGCGGTCGGTGATCAGTTGCTGCTGCGCGGTGAACAGCGAGCGTTGCGCGTCGAGCAGGGTCAGGTAGTTGTCCACCCCCGTGCGATAGCGCTTGTCGGCGAGCTGGTAGTACTCGTCGCTGGCCTTGACCAGATCGCGCTGCGCCTGCAACTGCTCGGTGAAGGTACCGCGCGCGGCCAGGCCGTCGGCGACTTCCTGGAACGCCGTCTGGATCGCCTTCTCGTACTGCGCGACGTTGATGTCCTTCTGGATCTTCGCGTAGTCCAGGCTGGCACGCAGGCTGCCGGCGGTGAAGATCGGCAGGTTGATCGACGGCTGGAACAACCAGGAACCCGAACCGGCGTCGAACAGGCCGGACAGTTGGCGGCTCATGGTGCCGGCGTTGGCGGTCAGGCTGATGCTCGGGAAGAACGCCGCGCGCGCGGCGCCGATGCTGGCGTTGGCAGCCATGAGCTGGTGCTCGGCCTCGAGGATGTCCGGGCGCCGTTGCAGCAGGTCCGACGGCAGACCCGCCGGCACTTCGGTCAGCAGGGTCTGGTCCAGGCCCAGGCCTTGCGGCAGGTTCGCCGGGATCCCGGAGCCCAGCAGCAGGACCAGCGCATTCTGGTCCTGGGCTACCAGGCGGGTGTACTGCGCCAGGGTCGCGCGGGCGCCTTCCACGGCGGTCTGCGCCTGGCGCAGGTCGAGCGCGGAGGCGACGCCGACGTCGTAGCTGCGCTGGGTCAGGTCGAAACTCTTCTGGTAGGTGCCCAGGGTGTCCTTGGTCAGCTGCAACTGCGCCTGGTCGGCCTTCAGCGTCAGGTAGGCGGTCGCCACGCTGGCCACCAGGGTGGTCTGCGCGCTGCGCTGCGCCTGTTCGGTCGCCAGGTACTGCTCCAGGGCCTGGTCGCGCAGGCTGCGCAGGCGGCCGAAGAGATCGAGTTCCCAGGCGGTAGTGCCCAGGGTCACCCCGTACTGGCTGGAAATCGCCGGACTGCCGGTGGTCGACAGGTCGCCCGGCAAACGCTGGCGGGTGCCGCTACCGTCCACGCCGATCCGCGGGAACAGGTCGGCCCGCTGGATGCGGTACTGCGCCCGGAAGGCCTCGACGTTCAGCGCGGCGACCCGCAGGTCGCGGTTGTTTTCCAGCGCCACGCCGATCAGTTGCTGCAACTGCGGGTCGCGGAAGAACTCGCGCCAGCCGATGTCGGCGGCCGGAACGGCCGCCGCGCCGGTGTTCTGCCCGTAGGCCTGCCCTTGCGGGTAGGCCGCGGCTACCGGCGCCTCGGGGCGCTGGTAGTCGGGGATCAGCGAGCAGCCGGACAGAACGACAGCGGCTACCGCCAGGGAAAGGAAGGACCGTTTCATATCATTGCCCCTTTTCGACGGACGCTTGCTGCTTGGACGCCTCGTCCTTGAACAGCGTGCTGACCGCCACGTAGAACAGCGGTACCCAGAAGATCGCCAGGACGGTCGCAGTGACCATGCCGCCGATCACGCCGGTACCGATCGCATGCTGGCTGCCCGAGCCGGCGCCGGTGGAGATCGCCAGCGGGACCACGCCGAGGATGAACGCCAGGGAGGTCATCACGATCGGCCGCAGACGCATGCGGCAGGCTTCGATGGCCGCCTCGACGATGCCCTTGCCCTGCTCGTGCAGCTCCTTGGCGAACTCCACGATGAGAATGGCGTTCTTCGCCGACAGGCCGATGGTCGTCAACAGGCCCACCTGGAAGAACACGTCGTTGGACAGGCCGCGCATGGACGTCGCCAGCAGCGCGCCGATCACGCCCAACGGCACCACCAGCATCACCGAGAACGGAATCGACCAGCTTTCGTACAGGGCCGCCAGGCAGAGGAACACCACCAGCAGCGACAGCGCATACAGCGCCGGCGCCTGCGAGCCGGACAAGCGCTCCTCGTAGGACAGGCCGGTCCAGGAGTAGCCAACGCCTTTCGGCAATTGCTTGACGATCTCCTCGACCGCCGCCATGGCGTCACCGGAACTCAGGCCGGGCGCCGGCTCGCCGAGGATCTCCATCGCCGGCACGCCATTGTAGCGCTCCAGCTTCGGCGAACCGTATTCCCACTTGCCGGTGGCGAAGGCGTTGAACGGCACCATCTCGCCCTTGTCGTTGCGCACGTACCACTTGCTCAGGTCGTCCGGGTTCATCCGCGCGTCCGGCCTGCCCTGCAGGTAGACCCGCTTGACCCGGCCACGGTCGATGAAGTCGTTGACGTAGCTGGAACCCCAGGCGATGGACACGGTGCTGTTGATGTCGGCAAGGGACACGCCGAGGGCGCTGGCCTTCTCGTCGTCGATCTCCAGCTTGTACTGCGGTTCGTCGCTCATGCCGTTGGGGCGCACGCGTTGCAGCGCCGGGTTCTGCGCGGCGAGCATGAGGAACTTGTTGCGCGCCTGGAGCAGGACTTCGTGGCCGACGCCCGCCTGGTCCTGGAGGAACAGGTCGAAGCCGGTGGCGTTACCCAGTTCCAGTACCGACGGCGGCGCGAAGGCGAACACCATCGCGTCCTTGAAGCTGAAGAAGTGCATCTGCGCGCGCTTGGCCAGTTCGAACACGCTGTTCTCGCCACCGGGACGCTCTTCCCAGGGCTTGAGCATGATGAACGCCATGCCCGAACTCTGGCCGCGGCCGGCGAAGTTGAAGCCGGTCACGGTGAACACCGAGCTGACCGAAGAGCTTTCCTTCTCCAGCAGGTATTCGCGCATCGAGTCCACCACCACCTGGGTACGCTCGGCACTGGAGCCCGGCGGGGTCTGTACCTGGGCGAACAGTACGCCCTGGTCCTCGTCGGGGAGGAACGCGGTGGGAATGCGGGTGAACATCCAGATCATCCCGGCCACGATCACCACGTAGATCAGCAGGTACGGCGCGCGATGCTTGAGGATCGACGCCACGCCCCGCTCGTAGCCGTGGGTGGTGGAAAGGAACATCCGGTTGAACCAGCCGAAGAAGCCGCCCTTGTGCTCGCCATGGTCGCCTTTCTCGATCGGCTTGAGCATGGTCGCGCAGAGCGCCGGGGTGAGGATCAGCGCCACGATCACCGAGAGGGCCATGGCCGACACGATGGTGATGGAGAACTGCCGGTAGATCACCCCGGTGGAGCCGCCGAAGAACGCCATCGGCAGGAATACCGCCGAGAGCACCATGGCGATACCGACCAGCGCGCCCTGGATCTGGCCCATGGACTTGCGCGCCGCCTCCCTTGGCGACAGGCCTTCCTCGGCCATCACCCGCTCGACGTTCTCCACCACCACGATGGCGTCGTCCACCAGCAAGCCGATGGCCAGCACCATGCCGAACATGGTCAGGGTGTTGATCGAGAAGCCGAACGCGGCGAGCACGCCGAAGGTCCCCAGCAGCACCACCGGTACGGCGATGGTCGGGATCAGCGTGGCGCGGAAGTTCTGCAGGAACAGGTACATCACCAGGAACACGAGGAGGATCGCCTCGCCGAGGGTCTTCACTACCTCATGGATCGAGGCCGAGACCACCGGGGTGGTGTCGTACGGGTAGACCACCTTCATGCCCTGCGGCATGAACGGTTCCAGGTTGGCGATGGTCTGGCGGATCGCCTTGGCGGTATCCAGCGCGTTGGCGCCGGTGGCCAGCTTGATCGCGATACCGGACGCCGGGCTGCCGTTGAACTGCGCGTTGATGCTGTAGTCCTGGCCGCCCAGGCCTACATCGGCGACGTCCTTCAGGCGCACCTGGGAACCGTCGGGATTGACCTTGAGCAGGATGTTCTCGAATTGCTCCGCGGTCTGCAGGCGGGTCTTGCCGATGATGGTGGCGTTGAGCTGCTGGCCCTTGACCGCCGGCAAGCCGCCGAGCTGGCCGGAGGAAATCTGCACGTTCTGCGCCTGGATCGCGCTGCTCACGTCGCCGGGGGTCAGCTGGTAGCTGTTCAGCTTGGCCGGGTCGAGCCAGATGCGCATCGAGTACTGCGAGCCGAACACCTGGAAGTCACCGACGCCCTTGGTCCGCGAGAGCGGGTCCTGGATGTTGGAAACGATGTAGTTCGACAGGTCTTCCTTGGTCATGCTGCCGTCGGTGGAAACCACACCGACCACCATGAGGAAGTTCTTCACCGCCTTGGTCACCCGGATCCCCTGGCGCTGCACTTCCTGCGGCAGTAGCGGGGTGGCCAGTTGCAGCTTGTTCTGCACCTGGACCTGGGCGATGTCGGGGTCGGTGCCCTGTTCGAAGGTCACGGTGATGGTCATGCTGCCGTCGGAGTTACTCTCCGAGGAGATGTAGCGCAGATTGTCGATCCCGTTCATCTGCTGCTCGATCACCTGGACCACGGTGTCCTGCACCGTCTCGGCCGAGGCGCCCGGGTAGCTCACCTGCACGGCGATGGCCGGCGGGGCGATGGCCGGGTACTGGTTGACCGGCAGACTGAGGATCGACAGGCCGCCCGCGAGCATGATCACCAAGGCGATCACCCACGCGAAAATGGGCCTATCAATGAAAAACTTCGACATTACGAATCCCCTTGATCAGCCCTTGCTGTCGGTTTTCGCCGGAGCGGCGTCGGCCTTCTGCGCGGACGCGACATTCTTCGCCGGCACGGTCTTCACCTCGACACCCGGCTGCACGAACTGCAGGCCTTCGGTAATGATCTTGTCGCCGGCGTTCAGGCCTTCGGTAACCAGCCATTTGTCGCCGATCACCCGGTCGGCCTTGATCACCCGCAGCTCGACCTTGTTCTGCGCGTTCACCACCAGCGCGGTAGCCTGGCCCTTGAGGTCGCGGGTCACGCCTTGCTGCGGAGCGAGGATGGCCTTCTGCTTGACGCCTTCCTGCAACTGCGCGTGAACGAACATGCCGGGCAGCAGCTCGTTGTTCGGGTTGGGGAACACGGCGCGGATGGTGACCGAGCCGGTGCCTTCGTCGACGGAAACCTCGGAGAATTCGAGGCGACCTTCCAGCGGGTATTGGCTACCGTCCTCCAGCTTCAGGGAGACCTTCGCCGCGTTGTCGCCGGCGCGCTCCAACTGGCCGCTGGCCAGTTCGCGGCGCAGGCGCAGCAGGGCGGTGGACGGCTGGGTGACGTCGACGTAGATCGGGTCGAGCTGTTGCACGGTGGCCATCGCGTTGGCCTGGCCGTTGGTCACCAGGGCGCCTTCGGTCACCGCGGAACGGCCGATGCGGCCGGAGATCGGCGACAGCACCTTGGTGTAGCGCAGGTTGATCCGCGCCTGCTCCACCGCCGCCTTGGACTGCAGGTAGGCGGCATTGGCGTCGGCGTACTGCTGCTTGCTCACGGCCTGGTCGGCGACCAGCAGCTTGTAGCGCTGGGCCTGTTCCTGGGTCGAAGCCAGGTTGGCCTGGGCGCTCTGGTAGTCGGCCTCGTAGGTGGCGGGGTCGATCTGGTAGAGCTGCTGCCCGGCCTTGACGTCGCTGCCTTCCTTGAACAGGCGCTTGAGGATGATGCCGTTCACCTGGGGACGCACCTCGGCGATGCGGAACGCATTGGTCCGGCCCGGCAGCTCGGTATTCAGGGTCACCGTCTGCGCTTCCAGGGTCACGATCCCGACCTCCGGCGTTTGCGCCGGCGGCGGCGCCTCGCTTTTTCCGCACCCGGAAAGGGCCGAAATCGCGACCAGCAGGGCCGGAACCAGTACACGCATGGCTGGCGTTCGTTGCATAGCGTTGTCCTCATGAGCGAAAGCGGCCGATGCAGCGTGAAGGCGCTGCACCGGCTCGAAGAAGGCAGGCAAAATACTTACATTCATAGGTGTTTGTAAACGTCCGAAAGCCTCGCGTGAAAACACCTGAAACGTTTTAGCTCGATGGCCGGTTATCCACCCGGCGCCATGGCCCATATTCAGAACCTGAAACAAGGTTGATAAGGTCAACTAAAATAAGCAAAATAGTTGACTGGATCAACCACATTTACATTAGGTTTACTCGGCCAAACCAATGAACTACCCCGTGAATCCCGACCTGATGCCCGCGCTGATGGCGGTCTTCCAGCATGTGCGGACGCGCATCCAGAGCGAGCTCGATTGCCAGCGACTCGACCTGACCCCGCCCGACGTCCATGTATTGAAGCTTATCGACGAACAACGCGGGCTGAACCTGCAGGACCTGGGACGCCAGATGTGCCGCGACAAGGCACTGATCACCCGGAAGATCCGCGAGCTGGAGGGAAGAAACCTGGTCCGCCGCGAGCGCAACCCCAGCGACCAGCGCAGCTTCCAGCTCTTCCTCACCGACGAGGGGCTGGCCATCCACCAGCATGCGGAGGCCATCATGTCACGCGTGCATGACGAGTTGTTTGCCCCGCTCACCCCGGTGGAACAGGCCACCCTGGTGCATCTCCTCGACCAGTGCCTGGCCGCGCAACCGCTTGAGGATATTTAAGAACATTCTTTTCGAAGCACAATGAAAAACGCCGGCGATCGCCGGCGTTTTTCGTTTCAGGTATCCGCTTACTGGCGAATGCCTTCGACGGAGAGCAGCAGCTCGACTTCCTGGGATGCCGGGCCGAGGTCCATCTTGATGCCGAAGTCTTTCAGCTTCAGGGTGGCGCTGCCTTCGAAGCCGGCACGGTAGCCGCCCCACGGGTCGTCGCCCTGGCCGATCAGCTTGGCCTTGATGGTGACCGGCTTGGTCACGCCGTTCAGGGTCAGGTTGCCGGTGATGTCGGCGCTGTCGCCGTTGGCCTTCACTTCGGTGGATTCGAAGGTAGCGGTCGGGTTCTTGCTGACGTTGAGGAAATCACCGCTGCGCAGGTGCTTGTCACGCTCGGCATGGTTGGTGTCCACGCTGTTGGTGTTGATGGTCACCTTGACCTTGTCGGCCGACGGGTTCTTCTCGTCGAAGGTGAAGCTGCCGTCGAAGTCGTTGAAGCGGCCGTACAGCCAGCTATAGCCCAGGTGCTTGATGCGGAACTCGATGAAGGCGTGCTGGCCTTCCTTGTCGATCTTGTAGTCCGCGGCCATTGCCTGGCCGGCGGTGAACAGTGCGGAGCCGAGCGCCAGCGCGGCAAGGGTCTTCTTCAGCATGGACATTCTCCTTAACGTGGTTGTTGATCATTCGACGAGCGACCGAGCATGCGCTTTAGGGTCGGGTCGCGGTCGACGAAGTGATGCTTGAGGGCGGCCAGGGCATGGAGGACGGCGAAGACCACCAGCGCCCAGGCCAGGTAGAGATGGATTTCACCCGCGACGTCTGCCTGGTCGGGCAGCCCGCTGAGGGTTGCCGGCACGGAGAACCAGCCGAACACGCTGATCGGTTCGCCGTCGGCGGTGGAAATCAGGTAGCCCGCGACGATCACCGCCAGCAGCAGCCCGTACAGCGCGAGGTGGCCAAGCTTGCTCGCTACCCGCGTGAGCGGACCGTGGTTGGCCGGCGCCGGCGGCGGCGGGCTGACGAAACGCCAGACGATCCGCACCAGCAGGGCAATGGCCAGCAGGATGCCGATGCTTTTATGCAGCGCCGGCGCGGGGTGGTACCAGGGGTCGTAATAGCTCAGTTCGCGCATCCACAGGCCCAGGCCGAACAGGCCGAAGACCACCAGCGCGCTGCCCCAGTGCAGGAACAGGCTGAATACGCCGTAACGGGATGAGGTATTGCGCCACTGCATGAAAAACTTCCTTGAAAAGCGAAGCCTCAAGACTAGCGGCAAATCCATCGAGTTAAAGCAGAAAATTCTGCTTTGAAACATCGATTCACAAGATAGGTTCGCAGGCTAAGAAAAAACCCCGGATTGCGCTGCGAACCGGGAAGCGCAAGGCGCCGGAGCTTCCGGCGCCGGCGAAGGGGATCAATCGAACAGGCGGGTGAACCAGGCGAACGGGTTCTTCTTCTCGCCGCCGGTCGTCGGTGCGGCCACCTTCTCGGCCTTCGCCACCATCGGCGCGCCCTCGATCACCGGCGTCTTGCCGGCATACAGGTCGCGCACCTGGCTGGCCGCGCGCTTGCCGCTACGCAGCGCGCCCTCGATGGTGCCGGGGTACAGCGCATCGGTGTGCTCGCCGGCGAAGGCGACCCGCGACAGCGGCTGTTCCCAGATCCGCCAGAAACGCGTCACCTGGCCCGGACCGTAGGCCAGGTAGGAACCACCGGTACCCGGATCGGCGCTGTAGCGACGAATTTCGTAGCCGGCGAAGGCACCGCGCATCTTCGGATAGAACTTGTTCATGCGGATCAGCACCTGATCGACCATCTGCCGGTCGCCGAAAGCCTGCAGCACGCGGGCGTTGTCGCCGGACAGGTTGATCAGGACGTTGGCGCCGCCTTTCAGCGCCGGCTCGACCCAGATCATGCCCAGGCCCTGGTCGCTGAAGATCTCGCCGGAGAGGCGCGACTTGTCGTCCCACACCGGACGCTTGAACTTCAGCAGGATCTGGTCGCGCCAGCCATAGTTGGTGCCCTTCAGCGCGGACATCTGGGTACCGCTCAGGGACGGGGTCATCTGGATCTGGCCGAGCGCCTTCAGCGGCACGGCGAGAACCACGTAGTCGGCCTTGTAGGTCTCGCTGCCGGCCTTGACGGCGACGCCGTCCTTGGCCTGGACGATGCTCGACACCTTGGATTTGGTCTTGATCGTCTTGATCTGCTTGACGAAGGCTTCCGCCAGCACCTGGCTGCCGCCGGGCAGGCGCGCCGCGCGCAGGTCGCGGTCGTCGACGCCACGGTAGGCGCGGCCCTGCTGGGCGAGGTAGAGCAGCGACAGGCGCGACGGTTCGTCGTAGCGCGAACGGATACGCTGGTTGACCAGCAGGCGCGCGGTCGGCGACAGGTTCAGCTTGTCCAGCCAGCGCGCGGCGTTCATCTGGTCGAGGGCGAACAGGGTATTGCTCGAGGCAGGGTTGAGCGGGTCGGAGATCGATGCCGAGAGATCGTCCAGGGTCGACTCGAAGCGCTTGAGGTCGGCGGCGACGTTCGGCTGCTTGAGCGCGAGATCGCTGCTGCTGTAGTACAGGCCGTCGATCAGGTAGCTGGGGGTGCGGACGAAGTCCGGCGCCGGCACCGGCTTCAGCTTGAAGGTGTCCAGGTAGGCATTGAGCGTGGGCTGGACCTTCTGGTTGCCGACCCATTCGCTGGTGGCCAGGCCGGAACGCCCGCCCACCTGCGGCCGCGCTTCGAGCACCGTGACCTGCCAGCCGTCCTTCTGCAATTCGTAGGCCGCGCTCAGGCCTGCCAGGCCCGCGCCGACGACGATCGCCGTAGGCTGTTTATCCTTGCCCAGCGCCACCGCGCTGAACACCCCCAACATGAGAAACGCCGCGGCGCGCAGCCACCTTAACGACATACCGGACTCCCCAGGAAAAAAGCAAAGACGCAACGGCGCGCAGCATACGCCAGAGCCGTTTGGGCCACCATAGGAGTCCGTCGGCGGCTGCTGTCGGATGTGTCCCAACCCGCCGGGTTGTTCATCTCACCCCCATTGCATAGGCTTTGCCGATCGATCCGAGGAGACAGCCCATGGGCCTTAACGCCGACTGGATGCAGCGCGACCTGAACGTACTCTGGCATCCCTGTACCCAGATGAAAGACCACGAACGCCTGCCGGTGATCCCGATCCGCCGCGGCGAAGGCGTCTGGCTGGAGGATTTCGAAGGCAAGCGCTACATCGATGCGGTCAGTTCCTGGTGGGTCAATGTGTTCGGTCACGCCAACCCGCGCATCAACCAGCGCATCAAGGACCAGGTCGACCAGTTGGAGCACGTGATCCTCGCCGGATTCAGCCACCAGCCGGTGATCGAGCTGTCGGAGCGACTGGTGAAGATCACCCCGCCGGGGCTCGACCGGGTGTTCTACGCCGACAGCGGCTCGGCGGGCATCGAGGTCGCGCTGAAGATGAGCTACCACTTCTGGCTCAATAGCGGCAGGCCGCGCAAGAAGCGCTTCGTCACCCTGACCAACAGCTACCACGGCGAAACCATCGCGGCGATGTCGGTGGGCGACGTGGCGCTGTTCACCGAAACCTACAAGTCGCTGCTGCTCGACACCATCAAGGTGCCCAGCCCGGACTGCTTCCTGCGTCCGGACGGCATGTGCTGGGAAGAACATTCGCGGAACATGTTCGCCCATATGGAGCGCACCCTGGCCGAAGGGCACGACGAGATCGCCGCGGTCATCGTCGAACCGCTGATCCAGGGCGCCGGCGGCATGCGCATGTACCACCCGGTCTACCTCAAGCTGCTGCGCGAAGCCTGCGACCGCTATGGCGTGCACCTGATCCACGACGAGATCGCGGTGGGCTTCGGCCGCACCGGGACGATGTTCGCCTGCGAGCAGGCCGGCATCGCCCCGGATTTCCTCTGTCTGTCCAAAGCCCTCACCGGTGGCTACCTGCCGATGTCCGCGGTGCTGACCAGCGAGACCGTCTACCGGGGCTTCTACGACGACTACCAGACCCTGCGCGCCTTCCTCCACTCGCACACCTATACCGGCAACCCGCTGGCCTGCGCCGCCGCCCTGGCGACCCTGGACATCTTCGAGGAAGACAAGGTGATCGAGGCCAACCGCGCGCTGTCCACCCACATGGCCAGGGCCACCGCGCACCTGGCCGACCACCCGCATGTCGCCGAGGTGCGCCAGACCGGGATGGTCCTGGCCATCGAAATGGTCCAGGACAAGGCATCCAGGACGCCCTACCCCTGGCAGGAGCGCCGCGGCCTGAAGGTCTTCCAGCATGGCCTGGAGCGCGGCGCGCTGCTGCGCCCGCTGGGCAGCGTGGTGTATTTCCTGCCGCCCTACGTGATTACCCCGGAGCAGATCGACTTCCTCGCCGAGGTGGCCAGCGAAGGCATCGACATCGCCACCCGCGACGCGGTCAGCGTGGCGGTCAGCGACTTCCACCCGGACCACCGCGATCCGGGCTGAACGTCGCCGCCCCTTCGTTCCGAGGGGGCCGGTTCCAGCGCCCCGCGGCAGGCAGTAAACTGCGCGCCTGTCGCCACTACCCTCGAATCGCCATGCGCCTGTCCCGCTTCTTCGTCGACCAGCCTCTCTCCCTCGGCCAGCACGACCTGCCCGAGGCCCAGGCCCACTACATCGGCCGCGTGCTGCGGCACGCCACGGGCGACGCCGTGCAACTGTTCGACGGCAGCGGCCGGGAATACCTCGGCGAGCTGGTCGAGGTCGGCAAGAAGAATGTCCGCGTCGAACTCCGCGAGCAGTTCGCCGGCCAGCCCGACTCGCCCCTGCGTATCCACCTGGGGCAAGGCCTGTCGCGCGGCGAGCGGATGGACTGGGCGATCCAGAAGGCCACCGAGCTGGGGGTGGCGGAAATCACCCCGATCGTCAGCGAGCGTTGCGAAGTGCGCCTGAAGGACGAGCGCGCCGACAAGCGCCTGCAGCACTGGCGCCAGGTGGCGATCAGCGCCTGCGAGCAGTGCGGCCGTTCGAGCCTGCCGCTGATCCATCCGCCTCTGGCCCTGGAGGACTGGCTGCGCGGGCGGGACGATGACCTCAGGCTGGTCCTGCACCCTGTGGCCGCCCCCCTGGCCAGCCATGCGCCGCCGTCGCGCCTGGCCTTCCTGGTGGGTCCCGAAGGCGGCCTGAGCGATGCCGAGGTGGAGCAGGCTCAGGCGGCCGGTTTCCACTCCGCGCGCCTCGGCCCGCGAGTGCTGCGCACCGAGACCGCGCCGGTGGTAGCGTTGGCGGTGGCCCAGCAACTCTGGGGCGACTTCACCTGATATCCCTCCCGCCGCTTTACAACGGCGACAGCCAGTGAATACCGTTGCGCAACCCACTTCGCAACGGATCGCACGCATGGACACGCCCGTTACCTTCGATTGGAAGATCCGCCTGCCCGACGTGCTCGGCGTACTCCGCCGAGACTATGCCGGACGCTTCCCGCAGTTGGCCTCCGCCGCACTGGAGACGCTGCTGGAGCGCCTGCGCGACGACCTTCCCGAGGATTTCCTGCCAGCCCTCGGCCAGGAGCTGGAATCCCTCGGACTGGCGTTGGTGGAACGCCTGGACGAAGACGACAGCCTGAACCTGTACGTGGTCGGAGCCCCCCACAGCCAGCGCCTCCTCGATGCACTCGCAGCGCAGGGCCACAACGCCCGCACGCTGCGCCAGGAAAACGCCCCCGAGGGCGCCCGGGCGGCCCTCCCCGCCGCCGCGCCGGCCGGCCTGGCGCCGGCTTCGGCCTACATCTGCCTCGAACACGCCGAGCACCTGGCGCCCGGCCTGGCCATCGCCCGCCTGCCGGGCGAGGACAGCCGCGACCTGCTGGACCTGCGCCAATGGCCCAGGCTGCAACGCCTGCCCGATGGCGCGGAGGAAACCCAGGGCGCGTTGCTCTGCCGGGCCAGTTCGGCGGACGGCCTGCACGCCTGGGTCAGGATGACCCGTTCGGGAAGCCCCTACGCCTGGCTGCATCGCTCCCGCGACCTCGCCTCGTTGACGCCCGAACTACCGCCCTTGCCGCTGCCGCCGGCGCAGTCGTTGCGCCAACGCCGCACCCCGGAACTTGCCATCGGCCTGGCCGGGGACGACCTGCTCCTGGCCGACCGCGGCCTGTTCTTCCTCTATCCGGGCTTCGCCCAGGGCAACGACGAACCGCGGTTGCTCTTCGAGGTGCCGCAAGCGCGGCGCTCCATCGAGAATCCGCCGGCGGTCTTCACCACTCCGGACCAGCGCGTCTGCCTGCTCTCCCGCGGGCAGTTCTTCGAATGGCGCGAGGCACGCATCCAGCCCCTGCCGTTCCCCGTCGGCAAGGATCTGCCCGCCGATCCGGCGCAACCGACCTCGGCGGCGCCCGGGACCATCGTCTGGCTGGAGCGTGAAACGCTCTGCGAAGGCCGGCTCGACAGCGGCGAGATCCGCAGCCACTCGCTGGACGGCCTGGCCGAAGGCCCCTACCTGAAGCTCCAGGCCCTGGACGGAGGCTGGCTGCTCCTGGCGCCGTGGCTGGAACCGCATCGCTCGCGGGACCTCGCCCAGCTCTGGCACCTCGAATCCGGCCGGGCGCTGCGCATCCGCTACGGCGAACTGGACCTGGAGGGCGGACTACAGCACTGGGCGGAGCTGCCCGACGGCCGGATCGTCGTCGGCGACCATGCCCGGCATGTCGACCTCGGCAGGTTCGAAAGCCTGCGCCAACGCCTGCTGCGGCGGCGCCTGGCGCCGGCCTGAGGCGCGTCTACAGCCCGCGCAGCGCCAGTCCCGCCAGGCCGAGCAGGAGCACGCCGCAACCGGCGTAGCTGACGCGGTGCCAGAACAGCGAGGTGTTGCGCCGCAGCCAGTCCACCAGCGCCGCGCAGCAAAAGCACCAGATCAGCGACGAGAGCATGAAACCGGCGAAGAACACCAGCGACTGCGCCTGGTTCGGCGTGCCGTCGACGATCCCCGCCAGGGCGCTGCCGAGGGCACCCCAGTAGACCACGTTCTTCGGATTGGACAGGGAGATCGCCGCGCCGGCGCCGAAGGCGTTGCGCCCCTGCTCGCCGGCATCCTCCGCCGCCAGCGGCGGACTCCAGGCGTCGCGCAAGCCTTGCACGCCGAGCCAGGCCAGGTAGGCGGCACAGGCCAGGGTCAGGGGAATCCGCACCTGCTCGTAGCCCAGCAGCAGCGCCAGTCCGGTAAGCCCGAGCAGGGCCCAGACGGCATCGCCGATCAGCGACCCCAGTTGCACCAGCAACGCCGGGCGGAAGCCGCCGGTCAAACCGCGGCGCAGCGTTTCGCTGAACACCGCGCCAGGGGAAACATTGAAGGCGAAACCGAACAGCAAGGCGGCGAGGAAGATGGCGAGCATGGAACGACGACTCCGTGGTGGGACGTCGGATTATCCCGGCCGGCGGCTCCGCCGACTTGAACCGGATTGCGCAGTTCAGCCGCGCACGGCGCGCTGGTAGCGGCCCGGCGAAATGCCGTAGGCGCTGGTGAAGTAACGGGTCAGGTGGCTCTGGTCGGCGAAGCCCAGGGCGTGGGCCACCTCGCCCACCGCCAGGCCACGGCGCAACAGGCCGAGGGCGCGGCGGGTGCGCAGTTGCATGCTCCACTGGCGCGGGCTGAGCCCGGTGGCCTTCTTGAACGCCCGCAGCAGGTGGTATTTCGACAGGCCCACCTGCTCCGCCATCTCATCCAGGTCCGGCGGTTCGGCCAGGCGCTCGGCGAGCAGCGCCTGCAGGCGGGCGACAGCCGGGCGCCCAGGATCGGCCCTCTGCGGCAGGCGGGTGCCGCTCGCCGCCAGCAGGCGGCCAAGGAAATCCAGCAGGCGCTCCTCGCCCCGTTCGCGGGCGAAACGGTCGCTGGCCAGCAAGGCTTCGATGCTGGCGGCCAACTCGCGGCCCAGCGCCGGACTGCGCAGCAGCGGGCGGTCGAACTCGACGGAGGAAAGATCCAGGCTGCTCGCCAGTTCGGCGGCAGGCAGATAGAGGCTGGCGAAGCGCCAGGGCTGGCCGTCGCGGACGCCGCCGCCCTGGATCTGCCCCGGGTTGTAGAGGGTCAGGTCGCCGCTGTCGGCCTGGAAGGTACGGCCATCCAGCCAGACATCTTCCAATCCGCAGAGGTTGGCGCTGATGACGAACTCGTCGTGGCTGTGCTTCTCGAAGCGGTGCCCGGCCAGGCTGGCGCTGGCGACCTCGAGGAAGGCGCCGATCCGCGCGTGCTGCAGGCCGGCCATGGACGGCTCAGATCAGGCCGGCGTCGGCGAGCTTCTCTTCGAGCCCGGCCAGGTCCGGAATCCGTGCGGTTTCGCCGCCGATGTCCACCGCCGCCAGTTCCAGCGCCGCCAGCGGCGCGGCGGTGCTCGCGAGATTGGCGTCCAGCCGCACCGAGCGCGGAATGCCCTGCACCAGCAGGGCGAGGAATTTCACATGGGGTCGTCCGCCGAGGGCGTTGATGACCACCACCCGCGCGCTGCTGCCGAGTACCGGCTGCTGTTCGCCGCTGGAGGCCGCCTCGAAGGACAGCAGCGGCAGGCGCAGGTCGCGCCAGGCCACCTGGCCCAGGTACCACTGCGGCAGGCCGGCGGCGACCTGCGGGTTGCGATAGGCGATCAGTTCGGCCACGGCGACGTTGGGCAACAGCAGGGTGCGGTCGCTCAGCGGCAGGAGCAGCCCGGTGAGGCTGTCCGGGGTCGGGTTGGCTGGGGTGTTCCGGCTCATGCCATCCTGCTCGATCACGGCCTGGTTCATGTTTCGACTCCTGTCGGCGCGCAGCGTGCGGCCAGATGCTTGACCAATGCCTCGGCCAGTTCGCGGGGGCTGGCATTGAAACTGCTGTAACCGGCTTCGCGCAAGCTGTCCGGCATGCTCGAACAGACGCAACTGTCGGCGCGCTGGGTCCATACCTCGCCACCCTGGCGCCGCACGTAGGCGGCAGCGGCGCTGCCGTCGCTACCCATGCCGCTGAAAACGATCACCCCGCAGTCGGGGCCGAACTGCTGGGCCAGGTTGAGCATCATCTGGTCGATGGACGGGGTGTAGGGTTCCGGCCAGGAACGCTGGCTGCATTTCAGTCGCCCGTCGTGGTGGAAACCGAGCTCGTGCAGCACCGGCACCACCATGACCTCGCCGCAACGCAGCGCTTCACCGTCGCGGACGTTCTTCACATGCCACTGGCTGTGCCGGCCGACTGCCTGCGGCAGGTTCTGCTCGAAGCTGGCATCGATGTGCTGGGCATAGAGGAAGCCGATCGGCAGGCCGCCGGGCAAGGCGTCGAGAAATGCCTTCACCGCCGCCGGGCCGCCGAGCGAGGCCGCCAGCAGCCACACCTCGCGGGCCGCTTCGCCGGCCTGCAGCGGCATCGCCGCGAGGTCGCCGGGAATCTCCAGGCGCGGCGGACGCTCCTCGTCGAGCAATGCGCCGAGGCTGTCGCCAACGCCATCACTGGGGTCGCCGATCAAGCGCTTCAGCTTGCCGATCAGCCGCCGTTCCCAGCGCGGGTAATGTTCGGTATGCCGCTCCGGCGCGTGGCCCTCGCCGAACAGCACCGGCGCACGGTCCTGCTCCAGCAGGCTGTCCAGCAGCGGCGAGTCGTCCTGCTGGGTCAGGTCCACCAGCCACAGGTCGGGCGCGCACTCCAGCGCGGCGTCGTCGACCCTGGCCGGGTCGGCGTTGAGCACCACCTCGTAACCATGGCCGAGCAGCGCCTGTTGCAACACGTGGCGCTGCAACGAGGTGTCGGCGATCACCGCGACCCGTGGCGTGGCGCGCTCACTCATGCTGGCCGACCAGGGACTGGATGGCTTCGAGCAGCTCGGTTTCCTGGTAAGGCTTGCCGAGGTACTGGTTGACGCCGATGCCCAGCGCGCGCTCGCGGTGTTTCTCGCCGGTCCGCGAGGTGATCATGATGATCGGCAGGTTGCCCAGGCGTTCGTCGTGACGCACCAGGGTGGCGACCTCGAAACCGTCCATGCGCGGCATCTCGATGTCCAGCAGGAGGATGTCCGGACGGTGCTCCTGGAGCTGGGCGATGGCGTCCACGCCGTCCTTCGCGGTCAACACGTTCATGCCGTTGCGCTCCAGCAGGCGGGTGGTGACCTTGCGCACGGTGACCGAGTCGTCCACCACCATGACCAGCGGCGGCCGCTGCTGCTCGCTTTCGCTCGCCGCCATTTCCTGGCGCAGCGCCAGGCGTTCGCGACGGCTTTCCTGGCCGAGCAGCGCGTGCCGGGAGCGGATGGTCGCCAGCAGGTCGAGGATCACCACCACCCGGCCATCGCCGAGCAGGGTCGCCCCGGAAATCCCGGCGACCCCGGCGAACTGCGGACCGAGGCTCTTCACCACGATCTCGCGGGAACCGGCCAGCGAGTCGACCTGCACCGCCACCGCATGCTCCGAGGAGCGCACCAGGATCACCGGCAAGGGCAGCGACTGGCCGACCAGCTTGGGTTCCTGGCCGTTGTTCAGCAGCTCGCCGAGGTACTTCAGTTCGTAGGACTGCCCGGCGTATTCGAAGCTGGGCGTATCCAGCCCCGCCTCGCCGCGCTGGTCGTAGAGCGCCTCCAGTTCGTAGGGCGAAACCCGCACGATGCCCTCGATGGTGTTCAGCGGCACCGCGTAGAGATCCTCGCCGGATAGCACCATCAGCGCCCGGTTCACCGACACGGTGAACGGCAGCCGCACGTTGAAGCGGGTGCCCTGGCCCGGCTCGGTCTGGATGCTCACCGAGCCGCCGAGCTGCTTGACCTCGGAGTTGGCCACGTCGAGGCCGACGCCGCGCCCGGAGATCTGGGTGACCTTTTCGGCGGTGGAGAAACCGGACTCGAGCACGAACTGCAGCACTTCATGATCGCTGAGGTCGCTGTCGGCGCTCATCAGGCCACGCTCGATGGCCTTGCGCCGTACCGCGTCGAGGCGGATGCCGGCGCCGTCGTCGGAGAGGGTGAGGAGGATGTCGCCGCCCTCGCGGCCGATGTTCAGGCGGATCGTACCGTGCTCCGGCTTGCCCGCCGCGCGGCGCGTCTCGCCGGACTCGATGCCGTGGTCCACGGCGTTGCGCAGCATGTGCTCCAGCGGCGCGACGATGCGTTCGAGGACGGTACGATCCATCTCGCCGTCGGCGTTGCCGACCACGAATTCGACCTGCTTGCCAAGCTCGCCGGCCACCTGCCGGACGATCCGCCGCAAACGCGGTACCAGCCGATCGAACGGCACCATGCGGGTGCGCATCAGGCCTTCCTGGAGTTCGGTGTTGACCCGCGCCTGTTGCAGCAGCAGGGTCTCCGCGTCACGGTTCTTCGCCGCCAGGGTTTCCTTCAGGTCGAGAAGGTCGGAGGCCGATTCGAAGAGTGCGCGCGAGAGCTGCTGCAACTGCGAATAGCGGTCCATTTCCAGCGGGTCGAACTCTTCGTAGCCGGCGCGTTCGGCATCGGCCTGGTGACGCGAGAGGATCTGCGCCTGGGTCTCGGTGTCGAGGCGGCGCAACTGGTCGCGCACCCGCTCGATGGTGGACTCCATCTCGCCGAGGGTGAAGCCGACGTCGCTCACCTGCTGCTCGACCCGGCCGCGGAAGATCGAGGTCTCGCCCGCCAGGTTGACCAGGTTCTCCAGCAGTTCCGCCGGCACCTTCACCAGCTCCTGCGGGGCACGTCGGGAAGCGGCCTCCTGGGCCGCCTCCTGGGCCTTGCGCACGAACGGCAGGGTGGTGGCCGGGGCGGCCGGAGGCGCCGCCTCGGCCGCCATGATCGCGCCAGCCGCCGGGGCCAGGCGGGTCAGCTCGGCCAGCGCGGAGGCCACCGCGCGGTCGGTATCGTCGGCCTGGACCAGCGCCTGGGCGGGCTCGGGCCGCTCACCGGCCTCGTCGTCCTCGGCCAGCCGCTCGCGCAACAGGTCGACCTGCCGCTGCAGGCCTTCCAGCCCCGACTGCGCATCCAGCAGCAGGCTGTCCGGCCACGGCGCGCCCTGTTGCTGCGCATCGGTGAGATACTGCTCGAGGTCGTGGGCCAGGTTGCCCAGCTCGGTCTGTCCGGCCAGGCGCGCACCGCCCTTGAGGGTGTGCAGGATCCGCAGCAGGTCGTCCAGCGGCTGGGCGTCGCCGTTGCCGCCGTCCCAGCGGCCGAGCGCCAGTTCGAGGTTCTCCAGCAGGTCGTCGGCTTCCTCAAGGAAGATGTCGAGGATCTCGCTCTCGTCGGCTGCCGCGCCCTTCGCCGCCAGCGGCTTGAGGCTGACGCTGGTGGGTACGCTCAGTTGCTCGTCGGGATCGCTGCGCAGGCGCCTGATCTCCGCGATCAGCGCCTGCCCGTCGGGCAGCGTGCGGTGGCCACGCACCGCCTCGAGCATCTCGGCCAGCTCGTCGTGGCAGCGCTGCAGCAGGCCGAACAAGGCCGGGCTGGCGCGCAGGCGTCCACCGCAGAGGCCTTCGTAGAGGAATTCAAGCTCATGGGCGAGGTCGCCGATCTCGCCGATCTCGGCCATCCGCGCACCGCCCTTGAGGGTATGCAGGTCGCGCTGCAAGGCTTCCAGTTCGATGGTGTTGTCGACGTCGTCCATCCAGCGCTGCAACGCGGCGGCAGCGCTGTCGAGGATATCGAAGCCTTCCTCAAGGAAGATCTCCACCAGTTCCGGATCGCGCTCTTCGAACGCCTCCGCAGCAGGCGCGGCGGGCTCCTCGACGGCAGGTGCAACGAGTTCCTCGACAGGGCTTTCCGCCTCGCCCGGTGTCGCGGCCTCGGCCACCGGGCCCTGGCGGAACCGGCGGATCGACTGGATAAGGTCGTGCGGGTCGGCCAGGGGCTGGCCGGCGCTCAACTGGTCGAGCTGTTCGGCCAGGCGGTCGTGACAGGCTTGCAGCAATCCGGCCAGTTGCGGGGAGTGCTGGTAACGGCGGTCGACCAGTCCTTCGTAGAGGGCCTCCAGCTCGTGGGCCAGGTCGCCGATCTCGGCGATCTCGGCCATCCGTGCGCCGCCCTTGAGGGTATGCAGGTCGCGCTGCAGGGCGCTGAGCGAAGACAGCGCGCCCGGCTCGGCCTGCCATTGGGCCAGTGCCTGGCCGGCGCTTTCGAGGATGTCCACCGCCTCTTCGAGGAAGATCGACACCATTTCCTCGTCCAGCTCGCGGCCGGGAGCCGGTGCAGGCGCTGCCGGTACGGTCTCCTCGGCAGGCGTCCCGGCCTCTTCGAAGACCGCCTCGGGGAGGGCCGGTTCTTCGTCTTCCGGGGGGAAATCGTCGGCGCCGAGGCTCTCCGGGTCGATGAACGGAACGGCCTCGGCGGCGGGCGCTTCCAACAGCTCCTGCAGGGCCGCGACCCGCTCCGGACGCGGCGTGACCTGCAGGCCGGCGGCGACCTGGTCCATCATCCCGATCAGCGCCTCGTGGGCCTGGCGGGCTTCCTCGAAGAACGCCGGGCTGACCGCCAGGCGGCCTTCCTCGACGGCATCGTAGAGCGCCAGCAAGGCCTGGCAGAGTTCTTCCACCTGTGGCAGCTCGGCATGCCGGGCGCCCCGGTCCAGAGTGCTGAGCTCCTCGCGCAGCGCACTCAGTTCCTGGCGCTCCTGCGGATGCTCGTGCCAGCGCTCGAGCAGGTCCTCGGCGTCCAGCAGGATGTCCATGCCTTCGACGAGGAACGCCTCGATCAGCAACGGATCGCGGCGCTCGCCGGCATCGCTGTAGCGCTCGGCCTCGAGCGAGGCGATGCGTTCCTGATGCAGTGCCTCGATACGCTCCAGCAACGCGTCGCTGCCGGGGATCGGGTTCAATGGCCGTTGCGCGCCGACCTGCTCCAGGCCGATACGGAACAGTTGCTCGGCGTCGTGCAGCAACTCCGCTTCGCGCAGGTCGAAGGCGAGCAGGTTGGACTTGTATTCCTTGACCAGTTTTTCCAGCGGCGTGGCGATCTCCGCGATCGGCAGGATGCCGGCCATGTGTGCGCTGCCCTTGAGGGTATGCAGGGCACGCTGCAAGGCATCGGTGACCGGCTGCGGCAGTTCGCGGGCGCAGTCGGCGAGGAAGCCGACCAGGGCCTCGAGATGGGTTTCCGCCTCGTTGGTGAAGATCTCCAGCAGTTGCGGATCGAGCAGTTCGACGTCGCTCTGCGCCTCGGCAGCGGCCTGCGGCGCGTCGGCCAATGGCGGCGCCTGGACGCCGTTGTCCAGGCTCGACGGCTGCTCCGCCCCGGCTTCCGGCGGTACTCCGCCGTCGTCCGGCGCCGGCGGTTCCGGCAGCGGCTCGCCCTTGGCCAGGGCATGCGCGGTGGCCGCCAGCAGGTCGACATCGTCGCGCTGGCGCTGGGCATTGGCGGCGAACTCCTCGACCAGCTCAGGCAACAGGGCCACGACCTGGTCCACCACTCGCTGAACCGGCTCGCTGGCGGCGATGCTGCGATCGAGCACGCGGTTGAACAGGTTCTCTATCGACCAGGCCAGTTCGCCGATCACCAGGGCACGGACCATCCGCCCGCTACCCTTGAGGGTATGGAAGGCACGGCGTACCTCGGTCAGCGCTTCGCGGTCGTCGTGGTCGGCTTTCCAGGCCGGCAGGTAGCGGCCGATGGTCTCCAGGACCTCGCCGGCCTCCTCGATGAAGACCTCGCGCAGTTCCTCGTCCACCGGTTCCTCGTCGGCCGGCGGTGGCAGCAGGCTGACCGGAACGTTCTGCGCCGGCGGATTGATCGGCTGCACCGGCGCAGCCATCACCTCGGCCAGAGACAGGGCCGGCTCTTCGCTGGCGAGCGCCTCGGCGGCAGGCGGCGCCTCGGCCTCAGCCTCGGGCAATTGCACCTCGGGGAGATCGAGGTCGGAAAGATCCAGTTCCTCCAGGCTCGAGCCCTCCCAGGCGGACACCTCGCCCTCCGCCTCCGGCAAGGCTACATCCAGCGGCAGCGGATCGAGCGCATCGAGAACCAGCTCCTGTTCAGCGGAGCCGTCGAAAGGCTCCAGCGCCGGCAACGGCTCGAGGCTTTCCAGCGGCGCGTCGAAGGACAGCGCCGGCTCCTCCAGGCTCAGATCCAACGTCTCGCCGGCCTGCGCCGGCTGCGCCAGGTCATCGCCGAGCCCCCACTGCTCCGGCAGCGACCAGTCCGCCAGGGCCGCCGGCCCGGAGGCCGGGGCCGCATCGGCGGGCAGGTCGAGGCCGGAGAGATCGATCTCGTCGAGGCTGAAATCGTCCAGGCTGCGGGCAGGCGCCGAGGTCGACTGCGGCTGGCCGCTCTCCTCGACCACCTCCGGCAACGCCGGCGGCACTTCGGCGGAATCGTCCAGCGGCAGGTCCAGGGCCAGGTCGAGGGACGGCTCGCCGGCGTCGGGCGCGACTTCGCCAAGGGTCCAGTTGTCGTCGCTGGCCAGCTGCGGGGCATCTTCCCTCGCGGCCTCGGCAGGAGCCGTGTCGGCGGGCGGTTGCTCCGCTGTCTCGGCGACCTCGACGACCGCCTCCGGCCTCTCCGGCTCGGCAGCCGGGGACTCGATGGCAGCGGGCCCGGACAGGCCAGGCTCGGCCGGGGCCGACGAATTCGGTTTCAGCGTATAGCCGAGGTTCGCCAGGCTGTCCTCGGCGACGTCGAGGATCAGGTCGCTCTGGCTGGCATGGTCCTCGCTCAGGCGCTCCAGGTAATACTCGACGCTGGTGATGGCATCGGCCAGGGTATCCAGGCTCTGCCAGTCCGGCACCGCCTTGCGCGCCAGCAGCTGTTCCTGGATATAGCGGTTGCAGGTTTCCAGCAGGGTCGCGGCGCGCTCCAGCGGGATCATCGCCAGGCCGCCGCGGACCTGGGTCAGCAGCTCCGGCACGCGGGCCAGGTGCTCGTGGTTCCACTGCGAGGCGATGAACTCGATGATCGCGTCCTTGGCCTGCTCCAGACCGTTGCGCGCTTCCTTGATCACCAACTGGTGGATCTGCGCCACATCGGTGGTGGGCAGACGGCTTTCCTCGCTGTTGCGCTCGTCGCCGGGACCGGCCATGCCGGCCAGGGTGGCCTCGACGTAGAGCAACGCGCCGGCGACGTCCATCAGGATCGCGTCGCTCGGCTCGCGGCGGCCCTGGGCCAGGGCGTGGATGACGTCCAACTGGTCGAGGATGACCTTGCGCGGTTGGCCGAAGCCGAGTACCGCCAGGGTATCGGCGATCTGCTTGAGCGGCGCCAGGAGGGCGTCCAGTTCCGAGGGGTGGCCACGGTCGCTGCGCACGAACAGGTCGAGGCTGTCCTTGATCCGCACCAGTTCCTCGCACAAGGCACCGACCACCGAACGCATCGCGTCGCGGTCGGGTCCGGCGAGGCGGGCGCGCTCGGCGTCCACCGTCTCGTGGTCGGGCAGCGCCTCGTCGAGGCGGTACTGTTCCTTCAGAGCGCGGATCCGCGGCGACTGCGAAGGCGCCTTGGCCACGTAGAACAGCAGGTTCTTCACCAGCTCGTCCGGCGCGGCCTGGTTCAGGCCGTCGGCGCCCTGCTCGACCAGGCGCTTGAGTTCGCGGTCGAGCTGGCGCAACAGGGTGCGCACCGAGGCGCTGTTGACCACGCTACCGTTGGCCAGGCCCTCGACCAGGCCGGAAGCGATGCTCCACAGCGGCCCCAGCGGTGCCTCGCGGCACAGGCCCTCCAGGCGCGCATAGACACGCGCCAGGTAGCCGAGGCTGGTGGCCACGTCCTGGTTGCGCAGCAGGCCGACCAGGGCCATCTGCTGGGTCTGGCGCAGCTTGCGCAGCAAGCCGCCGAGTTCGTCGGTGCGCAGTTGCGCGATGGCCTCGCCGTCCAGTTGCGGCTGGCGCTGCGACAGGTCGGGCGCGAACAGGCTGGTTTCCGAGAGCAGCTTCTCGCCGCGCGCGGCGCGCAGGTCGTTGAGCAGCGGCAGGACCACCATCGGCAGGTCGCGCCGGGCGGTCTGGATCCGGTCGAGGTAGACCGGCAGTTGCAGGATCGCCTGCATCAGCACTTCCAGGGCCTCGCCCTGGTTCGGCACGCGACCGTCCAGCAAGGCCTGGACCAACTGCTCCATTTCCTCGGCGAGCAGGGCCGCGCCGTAGAACTCGACCATCTGCAGGGTGCCCTGCACCTGGTGCACGTAGGTCAGGCAGAACCGCATGCGGGTCGGGTCCTGCGGGTTCTCGACGAACGCTTCCAGCGCCTGGCGCGCCTGTTTCAGGGTTTCGGCGATCTCGCCTTTCACCCACTCCAGAGCGACGTAGTCGTGCCGGTCACCCATAGCCACTCCATTCATGTGCCTGAGTACCCCTTACGGGTAAAGGCCAGGACCCGCTCGTCGGCGACCGGCTCGAGCTCCGGATGGCTCCAGTCGACCACTTCGCCGACCCCGATCACCAGCAAGCCTCCCGGCGCCAGCCGTTCGGCCAACCGGTTGAGGATCTCGCGCCGTCGCCAGCGACGGAAGTAGATCAGCAGGTTCTGACAAAAAATCACGTCCATGCCGGACCAGGGCGCCTTCGCCAGGTCCAGCACATTCAGCCGGGCGCAGCAGACGCGCTCGGTCAGTATCGTTTTCACGCTGAAGCTGCCGTCGGCCTGGCGTTCGCAATAGCGTTCGACCAGCCCGGCCTCCAGTTGCTCCAGCTTGCGGGCCGGATAGTTCGCCTGCCGCGCCCGCTGCAGGGCGTGAAGGCTGATATCCGTTCCGGTGACGCCGAAAAAATCTTCCCGTTCCTGCCCGCGCAACATCTGCGCGGCGCACATCGCCAGCGAGTAGGGTTCCTCGCCGCTGGAGCAGCCGACGCTCCACAGGGCCCAGGGCCGCGGCATGCCTTCGCGGCGCAGGCGCTCGCCCAGGTAGCGCTCGAGCAGCTCGAAAGACGGGGGATGACGGAAGAAACGGGTTTCCTGGACGGTCAGGCGGTCCAGCAGGGTCGCCCACTCCACTGCGCCACGCGGACCGTCGGTCACCTGGCGGTAGTAGCTGTGGTAGTCGCCGATGCCCAGTTCACGCATGCGCGCGGTCAGGCTGGCCTGCAGGAACGTCCGGCGTTGCTCGTTGAGCACCACGCCGGTGCGGTTCTCCAACAGGACCTGCCAGTCGCGGAACTCCGCTGCCGACATATCGGCCAGCGGCTGCAGTGACCAGACGCCGTTCGCCTGCATGCCGTGCCCCTCGTCCAAGGTGTCGACGCGGCGCCCGCCAGGCGGCCGCCGCGCCTATGCTCAGGCCTGCTCCACGCCCTCCGGCAGTTTGAAGCCGGATACCGAGTTGCGCATCTCGCTCGCCATCTTCGCCAGGTTGCCGATGCTCCGTGCGGTGGCGGTGGTACCGGCGGAGGTCTGCGAGGTGATCTCCTGAATGACGTTCATGGTGTTGGAAATGTGGCCGGCCGACGATGCCTGCTGACGGGCGGCGTTGGAGATGTTCTGGATCAGCGCCGCGAGGGTCTTGGATACCTTCTCGATCTCCTCCAGGGCCACACCGGCGTCCTGGGCCAGGCGCGCGCCGCGGACCACCTCGGAGGTGGTCTGCTCCATCGAGATCACCGCTTCGTTGGTGTCGGTCTGGATGGTCTTCACCAGCGCCTCGATCTGCTTGGTCGCCGCCGAGGAACGTTCCGCCAGTCGCTGTACCTCGTCCGCTACCACGGCGAAGCCGCGGCCCGCGTCCCCGGCCATCGACGCCTGGATCGCGGCGTTCAGGGCGAGGATGTTGGTCTGGTCGGCGATGTCGTTGATCAGGCTGACGATGTCGCCGATCTCCTGGGACGATTCGCCGAGGCGCTTGATTCGCTTCGAGGTGTCCTGGATCTGCTCGCGGATGTTGTCCATGCCGGTGATGGTGTTGTGCACCACCTCGTTGCCCTTGTTGGCAATGGCTACCGAACGTTCCGCTACCGCCGAGGATTCCGAGGCGTTCGCCGATACCTGGTCGATCGACACCGCCATTTCGTTGATCGCCGCCGAGGCGCCGGCGATTTCCTGCGCCTGGTGCTCGGAGGCTTCGGCCAGGTGCATCGCGGTGGACTGGGTCTCCTGGGCCGCTGCGGCCACCTGCACGGCGGTCTGGTTGATGGTCTCCACCAGTTCGCGGAGCTGGTCGATGGAGTAGTTGATCGAGTCGGCGATGGCGCCGGTGAAGTCCTCGGTCACGGTCGCGGCCACGGTCAGGTCGCCGTCCGCGAGGTCGGCGATCTCGTCGAGCAGACGCAGGATCGCGGCCTGGTTGCGGTCGTTCTTCTCGGCGGTCTCGGCCAGCCGGCGGTTGGTCTCGCGCACCATCACCAGGCCGATCAGGATGATCGAGGCCAGGGCCAGGGCGCCGAGGGCGTAACCGGCGAACAGGTTGATGCTGCGCCCGCCGGCCAGGTTCTCGAAGCCGTCGGCCAGTTGCGAGGCCTTGTCCAGCAGGGTCTGCGAAACGCTGAAGATGTTATTCGCCGCTTCCCGGACCTGGAACAGGTCGGGCGAGGTCTCGAGGATCTCGTCCACCGAACCGGAGACGAACTCGAAGAGTTCGGCGATCTCGTTCAGGCGATCCACCGCCTCGGCGTTGGTCACCTTGGAGATGCTCATCGCCGCGTTGCCTTCCTGCATGCCCTTCAGTACGCGGCCGAACAGGCTGGCGTCGCGGCCGAAGCTGTCGGCGGCCTGCACCGAGTTCTCGTCGCCGGCCAGCACCTTGTTCACCGAGCCGAGGATACGTTCGGCGAGCAGCGACTGGCGCTGGGCGACCGCGACCTGGTCGGCCGGGGCACCGTTCTCCAGCAGGATGTCGACCACCTCTTCGTATTCCACCTGCAGCTGCGGGATGGTTTCGGCGAGGGTCGAGGCCACCTGGTGCAGGGACAGTACGGTCTGTTCGCTGGCGAGGATGGAGTCGGCGTTCTTGCGCAGGCCATCCCAGTCCTGCTGCACCACGTCCATCTGCGGCTTCACCGCTTCGGGGCTGGGCGGCAGGGATGTGCTCTCGTCGCCGTTGACCAGGATGTTCCAGCGTTTCTCGAAGTCGTTGCGCGCATCCTTCAGGAGCTTGAACGCCTCGCCCTTGCCCGCCGCCGCTTCGGTGGCGTTCTTCGCGATCCGCTGCGACAGGACGCGCAGTTCGCCGGCATGGCCGATGTACTGCTTGTCATGGTTCGACTGGGTGTTGAGGTAGGCAAAGTTGGCGAACAGCAACACGATCGAGACGATGAGGACGATGAACAGCCCCGCGATCACCGAGCTGCTGCGCATGCCCGCGAAAAGATTGCCTGCGTTGATTTTCTTCATATTTGGCCCCCGCCCGGACCGACCACGATTACGATTTCCATGTCACGACACGGGCCGGCAGACCGGCCCAACCGGTGAAGCTGTTTATACGGCGACGTCGAGGAAGCCCTGGTGTTGCGCCAGCGCATGCGGGCTGAACACCAGCCACGGCTGCTCTCGATGGAAGACGCCATGAATGAAGGGTTGCAGTGCCGCTTCTAGTGGCGGCAGCTGTTCGCTGAAGGTGTCCACCGGGAAGTGCTGCATGCCGAACACCTCATCGACGATGAGGCCGGCGAACACGTCCAGGTGCTCCACCACCAGTACCCGCCGCTGCTTGCGCAAGGGCGACAGTTCGGTGCCGAGGAAACCGCAGAGGTCCATGATCGGCAGCAGGCGGCCACGTACGTTGGCCACCCCCTTGACCCAGGTCTTCACGCCCGGCAGCTGGGTGTAGCGCGGTTCGTGCAGGACTTCGCCGACCTCCCCCATGGGGGCGACGAAGAACCGCCCGCCCATGCGGAAGCCGATCCCGCTCCAGCTCTGCACCGCCTCCTGCTGGGCCGGCAGGCCGGCGGCCAGGCGTCGGCAGCGCTGATCGATGTCGACGAGGAGCTGGAAGGGGGTCTGAACGTCCGACATGCGGGGCCTGGTCTTTCCGGGGTCAGGGTGAGCGATGCGCTGCGACGGGCTCAGCCCGCCAGCACCGCATTGATGGTTTTCAGCAGGGTCTCTTCGTCCACCGGCTTGGTCAGGTAGTCGCGAGCGCCCTGGCGCTTGCCCCAGACCTTGTCGGTCTCCTGGTCCTTGGTGGTGACGATGATCACCGGGATGGCGCTGGTCTCGGCGTCCTTGGTCAATTGACGGGTCGCCTGGAAGCCGTTGAGGCCGGGCATGACGATGTCCATCAGGACCACGTCGGGCTTTTCCTGGCGGGCCAGGGCGACGCCGTCGCCGCCGTTCTCGGCCTTGAGTACCTGGTGACCATGCTTTTCCAGCATGGCGGTCAGCTTGTACATCTCGGTCGGAGAGTCATCAACAATCAAAATACGAGCCATGGGATCCCCATCACGAAATAAGCATCAACGGCCATGCGGCCGGATATCAGGAAACGGCGTCCACCGGGGTGAAGCTGGGTACGTGTGCCTTGATCGCGCCCAGCAGCTCTTCCTTGCTGAACGGCTTGGTGAGGTACTGGTCGGAGCCGACGATGCGCCCCTTGGCCTTGTCGAACAGGCCGTCCTTGGAGGACAGCATGATCACCGGGGTGGACTTGAACGCGCTGTTGTTCTTGATCAGGGCGCAGGTCTGATAGCCATCCAGGCGCGGCATCATGATGTCGACGAAAATGATGTTCGGATGGGTATCGGCGATCTTCGCCAGGGCATCGAAGCCGTCGATTGCCGTGATCACGTCGCAACCGACCTTTTTCAGCAGTGTTTCGGCGGTGCGACGAATCGTTTTCGAATCGTCGATCACCATCACTTTCAAACCGTCGGATTGCTGTTCCATGTTCGCCCTATATCGACTCGGTGAATCATTCTTCTGTGTTTTCTTCAGTGCGCTAACGCCCTGTCACCGACGGGCTGCGACCCAATCGCGGGCCTTTTTAGCACACTCGACGCAACTCTATCCATAATGCCCGGAACAGGCCGGCTTTTTCCTTGACCAAGCGCAAACGGGGCGCCAACCTGAGCGTCAAACCCGCTTGCCACGCGGCCTCCCCGCCGCGACCGGACAACCCACCCCCTTTCGGAGGAATTCCCATGAGCGTACGCCTCGGGATCGTCATGGACCCCATCGCGCGCATCAACTTCAAGAAGGACAGCTCGCTCGCCATGCTGCTGGCTGCCCAGGCCCGCGGCTGGTCGCTGTTCTACATGGAACAGCAGGACCTCTACCAGAAGGCCGGCGTCGCGCGTGGACGCATGCGCCCGCTGAAGGTCTTCAACGATGCCTCCCGCTGGTTCGAACTGGAAGCGGAAAGCGACCAACCGCTGCACGAACTGGACGTGATCCTGATGCGCAAGGACCCGCCCTTCGATAACGAATTCGTCTATTCGACCTACCTGCTGGAACAGGCCGAGCGTGCCGGCGCCCTGGTGGTGAACCGGCCGCAGAGCCTGCGCGACTGCAACGAGAAGTTCTTCGCCACGCAGTTCACCCAGTGCACTCCGCCGACGATGGTCAGCCGGCGATCCGATATTCTGCGCGAGTTTGCCGCCGAGCATCGTGACATCATTCTCAAACCCCTGGACGGAATGGGCGGTTCGTCGATATTTCGTCACCGCGAAGGCGACCCGAACCTCTCGGTGATCCTCGAGACCCTCACCCAGCATGGCAGCCAGCAGATCATGGCACAGCGCTATCTGCCGGAAATCAAGGACGGCGACAAGCGCATCCTGATGATCGACGGCGAACCGGTGCCCTACTGCCTGGCGCGCATCCCCGCCCAGGGCGAGACTCGCGGCAACCTCGCCGCCGGCGGCCGCGGCGTGGCCCAGCCGCTGAGCGAGCGCGACCGCTGGATCGCCGCCGAGGTCGGCCCGCACCTGCGCGAGCGCGGCCTGCTGTTCGTCGGCCTCGACGTGATCGGCGATTATCTGACGGAAATCAACGTCACCAGCCCGACCTGCATCCGCGAGATCGACCAGGCCTTCGACACCCGCATCGGCGACAAGCTGATGGACGCCATCGCCGCCCAGCTGGCTGCCCGCTGAATCGCGCGGGCGGGCCTCGGTCCGCCCGCCTCGGCCCGCCCGATGCGCCACGGCGAGCGACCGCGTGTCCAAGGCGCGGAGTGCGTCATAGACTTTTCCGCCCCCCATCGGCAGACTTCGCCCCACGCCAGCCACCACGATCCGCAATGAACGCCGCCGTCCTCAAGTCCCCCTCCGCCGCTGCCGGCGTCCGCCCGGCGGACCGTTTGGGCTTCACCCTGTTCATCGCAGCCATCCTGCACGTCGCCCTCATCCTCGGGGTGGGCTTCTCCATGCCCGCGCCGAGCCAGATCAGCAAGACCCTGGAAATCACCCTGGCCACCTTCAAGAGCGACAAGGCGCCGGAGAAGGCCGACTACCTCGCGCAGATGAACCAGCAGGGCAGCGGAACCCTGGAGCACAAGGCCGCGCCGAAGACCACCGAGGTCGCGCCGTTCCAGGACAACCAGGTGAAGAAAGTCGCGCCGCCGGCTACGCCGAAGCAGGCCAGGAGCGAAGAGGCGCCCAAGGCCGCGGTGACCACCACCCGCCAGCGCCAGCAGAAGGCACCGAGCAAGACCCAGGCACAGAAGGCCGAGCAGGTCGCCAAGCCGGCGCCGCATTTCGACTCAACCCAGCTGTCGGCGGAAATCGCCAGCCTCGAGGCCGACCTGGCCAAGGAGCAGCAGGCCTACGCCAAGCGCCCGCGCATCCACCGCCTGAGCGCCGCCTCGACCATGCGCGACAAGGGCGCCTGGTACAAGGAAGACTGGCGCAAGAAGATCGAACGCATCGGCAACCTCAACTACCCCGACGAGGCCCGCCGGCAGAAGCTCTACGGCAGCCTGCGGCTGCTGGTGTCGATCAACCGCGACGGCACCATCTACGAGGTGCAGGTGCTGGAGTCTTCCGGCGAGCCGATCCTCGACCAGGCCGCCCAGCGCATCGTCCGCCTGGCCGCGCCCTATGCGCCGTTCAGCGGCGACCTGGCCGACATCGACCGGCTGGAGATCATCCGTACCTGGCGCTTCGAACGCGGCGACCGGCTGTCCAGCAAGTAGCGCCGGCAAGGCTGGCTTTCTCGCGTCCGAAGCAGGACACTAGCGGCCATGAAACAGAGCAGCCCAACCTACCTCAAGCATCATTTCCTGATCGCCATGCCGCACATGGCCGACCCCAATTTCGCCCAGACCGTGACCTACCTGGTCGAACACAACGAGCAAGGCGCCATGGGCCTGGTGATCAACCGTCCCAGCGGCCTCAACCTGGCGGAAGTCCTCGAACAGCTCAAGCCGGACGCCCTGCCGCCGGCGCGCTGCCAGCACATCGACATCTACAACGGCGGCCCGGTGCAGACCGACCGTGGCTTCGTCCTCCACCCCAGCGGCCTGAGCTACCAGTCGACCCTGGAACTGGGCGAGCTGGCGATGTCCACCTCGCAGGACGTGCTGTTCGCCATCGCCGCCGGCACCGGCCCGGAAAAGAGCCTGATCAGCCTTGGCTATGCCGGCTGGGAAGCCGGCCAGCTGGAGGCCGAACTGAGCGACAACGCCTGGCTGACCTGCCCGGCGGACCCGGCGATCCTCTTCGACCTGCCGCCCGAGGAGCGCCTCAGCGCCGCCGCCGCGCGCCTGGGCGTCAACCTCAGCCTGCTCACCGCCCAGGCCGGTCACGCCTGATGGCCAGCGACAAGCCGCTGCGCCTGCTGCTGGGCTTCGACTACGGCACCCGGCAGATCGGCGTCGCCGTCGGCCAGGCGGTGACCGGCCAGGCCCGCGAGCTGTGCGTATTGAAGGCGCAGAACGGCGTGCCGGACTGGAACCGGGTGGAAGCGCTGATCAAGGAATGGCAGCCGGACGCCATCGTCGTCGGCCTGCCGCTGAACATGGACGGCAGCCCAAGCGAGATGAGCGAGCGCGCGGAAAAGTTCGGCCGCCGCCTCAACGGCCGTTTCAACCTGCCGGTCTTTACCCACGACGAACGCCTCACGACCTACGCCGCCAAGGGCGAGCGCCTGGCCCAGGGCCAGCGCGACGGCTACCGCGAGCGACCGGTGGACGCCCTGGCCGCCGCCCTGCTGCTGGAAGGCTGGCTGGCCGAACACCCGGATTGACCCATGGCAGCCGGCACGCCGCCGTTTGCCATTATGCTTTCGCCACCGCGGGCGCCTCCCTACAGCGGGCTCTCCCGGCGGCCATCCCATCGATGTCAGCGAGGAGCCACCATGAGCCTACCCAATCCCGCCGAACTCCTGCCGCGCATGGCCAGCGACCTGCGCGCCCATCTCGCCGAGCGCGGCATCGAGCGGCCGCGCTTCGTCGGCATCCATACCGGCGGCATCTGGGTCGCCGAGGCGCTGCTGAGGGAACTGGGCAACCAAGAGCCGCTGGGCACCCTCGACGTCTCCTTCTACCGCGACGACTTCACCCAGAACGGCCTGCATCCACAGGTCCGCCCGTCGGCGCTGCCGTTCGAGATCGACGGCCAGCACCTGGTGCTGGTGGACGACGTGCTGATGAGCGGCCGTACCATCCGCGCCGCACTCAACGAACTGTTCGACTACGGCCGTCCGGCCAGCGTGACCCTGGTCTGCCTGCTCGACCTGAACGCCCGGGAGTTGCCTATCCGCCCCGACGTGGTCGGCCAGACCCTGTCCCTGGGTCGCGATGAACGGGTAAAATTGGTCGGTCCCGCACCGCTCGCCCTCGAGCGCAAGGTCCTTTCCTCCGCTTCCTGATCCTCTTCACTAGGGCCTGCCCCATGCCGACAGACGCCAAGCGCCCGCTGCAGCTCAACGACCAGGGCCAGCTGCGCCACTTCATCTCGCTCGACGGATTGCCCCGCGAGCTGCTCACCGAAATCCTCGATACCGCCGATTCCTTCCTGGAGGTCGGCGCCCGCGCGGTGAAAAAGGTCCCGCTGCTGCGCGGCAAGACCGTCTGCAACGTGTTCTTCGAGAACTCCACGCGCACCCGCACCACCTTCGAGCTGGCCGCCCAGCGGCTGTCGGCCGACGTGATCAGCCTGAACGTATCCACTTCTTCCACCAGCAAGGGCGAGACGCTCACCGACACCCTGCGCAACCTGGAGGCGATGGCCGCCGACATGTTCGTGGTGCGCCACAGCGACTCGGGCGCGGCGCACTTCATCGCCGAGCACGTCAGCCCCAACGTGGCGGTGATCAACGGCGGCGACGGCCGCCACGCGCACCCCACCCAGGGGATGCTCGACATGCTGACCATCCGCCGACACAAAGGGAACTTCGAGCAGCTATCGGTGGCGATCGTCGGCGATATCCTGCATTCGCGAGTAGCCCGTTCGAACATGCTGGCGCTCAAGACCCTGGGTTGCCCGGACATCCGCGTGATCGCCCCGCGCACCCTCTTGCCGATCGGCCTGGAAGAGCAGTACGGCGTGCGCGTGTTCACCAACGCCGACGAAGGCCTGAAGAACGTCGACGTGGTGATCATGCTGCGCCTGCAACGCGAGCGCATGCAGGGTGGCCTGCTACCCAGCGAGGGCGAGTTCTTCAAGCTCTACGGCCTGACCGAGAAGCGCCTGAAGCTGGCCAAGCCGGATGCCATCGTCATGCACCCTGGCCCGATCAACCGTGGCGTGGAGATCGAGTCGGCGGTGGCCGACGGGGCCCAGTCGGTGATCCTCAACCAGGTCACCTACGGCATCGCCATCCGCATGGCGGTGCTGTCCATGGCCATGAGCGGCCAGAACACCCAACGCCAGCTGGAACAGGAGGACGCCGAATGACCATCAGTATCCGAGGCGCCCGTGTCATCGACCCGGCCAGTGGCCTGGACCAGGTCGGCGACCTCCACATCGAGGCTGGCAAGATCGTCGCCATCGGCGCCGCGCCGGCCGGCTTCAGCGCCCAGAAGACCCTCGACGGCGCCGGCCTGGTGGCCGCGCCGGGACTGGTCGATCTGAGCGTCGCCCTGCGCGAGCCGGGCTATGGACGCAAGGGCAACGTCGAAAGCGAGACCCGCGCCGCCGCGGCCGGCGGCACCACCAGCCTGTGCTGCCCGCCCTACACCCGGCCGGTGCTGGACACCCCGGCGGTGGCCGAGCTGATCCTCGACCGCGCCCGCGAGGCCGGCAACGCCAAGGTCTACCCCATCGGCGCGCTGACCCGCGGCTTCGGCGGCGAGCAACTGTCGGAACTGGTGGCCCTGCGCGACACCGGTTGCGTGGCCTTCACCAATGGCCTGCATGGCTTCGCCAGCAACCGCATCCTGCGGCGCGCCCTGGAGTACGCGGCGACCTTCGACCTGACGGTGATCTTCACCTCGCAGGACACCGATCTCGCCGAAGGCGGCCTCGCCCACGAAGGCCCGACCGCCAGCTTCCTCGGCCTCGCGGGGATCCCGGAGACCGCCGAGACCGTGGCCCTGGCCCGCAACCTGCTGCTGGTGGAACAGAGCGGCGTGCGCGCGCACTTCAGCCAGTTGACCAGCGCCCGCGGCATCGAACTCGTCGCCCAGGCCCAGGCCCGTGGCCTGCCGGTGACCTGCGACGTGGCGCTGTACCAGTTGATCCTCACCGACGAAGCGCTGGTGGGCTTCTCCAGCCTCTACCACGTGCAACCGCCGCTGCGCACCAGGGCCGACCGCGAAACCCTGCGCGAGGCGGTAAAGAGCGGCGTGGTACAAGCCATCGCCAGCCACCACCAACCCCACGAGGCGGACGCCAAGAACGCGCCGTTCGCCGCCACCGAGCCGGGCATCAGCGGCGCCGAGTTGCTGCTGCCGCTGGCGATGACGCTGGTGCAGGACGGCCTGCTCGACCTGCCGACCCTGCTCGCCCGCCTCTCCCACGGCCCGGCCCAGGCACTACGCCTGCCTGCCGGGCGCCTGGCGGTCGGCCAGGCCGCCGACCTGGTGCTGTTCGACCCGCAGGGTTCGACCCTGGCCGGTGAGAGCTGGTACTCGAAGGGGCAGAACAGCCCGTTCGTCGGTCACTGCCTGCCGGGACGAGTGCGTTACACCCTGGTGGACGGACACCTGACCCACGAGGGTTGATCCCTGCCACCACGAAAAAGCCCGCCATCCGGCGGGCTTTTTCATCTTCGCGTTCGCGATTCCGGGGGCGTATCCGTTGCCGGGGTGGGCGCCCTATCCCAACCTCTGCCACCAACCCGCCTCAACGGCAGGGCGAATAACGCGGAGCGTTATCCGCCGAGGCATGCTCGCCGGGAACACCCGATGGCCGGCAGCCGCGCCGGTCGGCGCCGCTCCCTGCGGAGCCTCAGATCTTCGCCAGTGCCTGCGCCAGGTCGGCCTGCAGGTCCTCCAGCGCCTCGACGCCCACCGACAGGCGGATCAGCGAGTCACCGATGCCCAGGTCGGCGCGGGTTTCCGCCGGGATGCTGGCGTGGGTCATGATCGCCGGATGCTCGATCAGGCTTTCCACCCCGCCCAGGCTCTCCGCCAGGGAGAAGATCCGCACGTTCTCCAGGAAGCGCCGGGCGCCGGCCAGGTCGCAGCGCAGGTCGAGGGAGATCATCCCGCCGAAGCCACGCATCTGCCGTTTCGCCAGCTCATGCTGCGGGTGCGAAGCCAGGCCGGGGTAGTAGACCCGCGCCACCTGCGGCTGGCGCTCCAGCCACTGGGCCAGGGCCAGGGCGTTGCTGCAATGGCGCTCCATGCGCAGCGCCAGGGTCTTCACCCCACGCAGGGTGAGGAAGGCGTCGAACGGCCCGGAGATGGCGCCCACCGAGTTCTGCAGGAAGCCCAGGCGCTCGCGCAGGTCCGGGTTGTCGCCGACGATGGCGATGCCGCCGATCACGTCGGAATGGCCGTTCAGGTACTTGGTGGTGGAGTGCACCACCACGTCGAAGCCCAGTTCCAGGGGGCGCTGGATGTAGGGGCTGGCGAAGGTGTTGTCGGCCACGCTGATGATGCCGCGGGCGCGGCAGAGCTGGGCGATGGCGCGCAGGTCGGTGAGGCGCAGCAGCGGGTTGCTCGGGGTTTCCACCCAGACCATGCGGGTTTCCGGGGTCAGCGCGGCCTCGAAGGCCTGCAGGTCGGTCGGGTCGACGAAGCTGAAGCGATGCCCGGCGCTGCGCCGGCGGACCCGCTCGAACAGGCGGAAGGTACCGCCGTAGAGGTCATTGCCGGAAACGATGTGGGAACCGGCGTCGAGCAGCTCCAGCACCGAGGAGATCGCCGCCAGGCCGGAGGCGAAGGCGAAGGCCTGGTTGCCGCCCTCGAGGTCGGCCACGCAGCGCTCCAGGGCCCAGCGGGTCGGGTTGTGCGAGCGGCCGTAGTCGAGCCCCTTGTGTACCCCGGGGCTTTCCTGGATATAGGTGGAGTTGGCATAGATCGGCGGCATGATCGCGCCGGTCGAGGGATCGGGGGCCTGCCCGGCGTGGATGACCCGGGTCGCGAAGGCCTGGGCCGGGGCGTCGGGATGCTGGTCGTGCTGGCTCATGTGAGCTTTCTCCGCAAATGGTTCAACAGGTCGAAACGGGTGATCAGGCCGTGGAAGCCGCTGGCATCGGCAACGATCGCCACCAGGCCGCGGTCCAGGACCGCCTGCAACTGGGCCAGGCTGGCGCCGGGCGCGAGGGTTTCCGGCGCGGCGTTCATCGCGCTGCTTACCGCATCGCGGAAGCGTGGCGCGTCGGCGTGGACGCCGAGCAGGATATCCGACTCGTCGATCACACCGACCAGTTTTCCATCGTCCAGCACCGGCAATTGCGAAACGTCGGCCAGGCGCATGCGCTGGAAGGCGGTGAGCAGGGTGTCGTCCGGACCGACGCTGATCACCCGGCCCTCCTCGAAGCGCCGCGCGATGATGTCGCGCAGGTCGCCGTAGTGCTTGCGTTGCAGCAGGCCCTGGTCGGTCATCCACTGGTCGTTGTAGATCTTCGACAGGTAGCGGGTGCCGGTGTCGCAGACGAAGCTGACCACCCGCTTCGGCTCCTTCTGCTCGCGGCAGAAGCGCAGCGCCGCGGCCAGCAGGGTGCCGGTGGAGGAGCCGCCGGGAATGCCCTCGACGCGCAACAGTTCGCGGGCCATGGCGAAGCTTTCCTCGTCGCTGATGGAATAGGCATGGCGCACGCTGGAGAGGTCGGCGATGGCCGGTACGAAGTCCTCGCCGATGCCCTCCACCGCCCAGGAACCCGGCGTACCCAGGGTGCCGGAGCGGGAGTACTCGGCCATGATCGAGCCCTCGGGATCGGCGAGCACCATCTCCAGCTCCGGCTGGACCTTCTGGAAGAACCGGGTAAGGCCGGTCAGGGTACCGGAGGAGCCGACGCCGACGACGATGGCGTCGAGATCGTGGCCGGTCTGCGCCCAGAGCTCCGGGCCGGTGCCGCACTCGTGGGCCAGCGGGTTGGCCGGGTTGTTGAACTGGTCGGCGAAGAAGGCGCCGGGAATGTCCTGCGCCAGGCGCGCGGCAACGTCCTGGTAGTACTCCGGATGGCCCTTGCCGACGTCCGAGCGGGTGATGTGCACCTCGGCGCCCATGGCGCGCAGGTGCAGGACCTTCTCGGTGGACATCTTGTCCGGCACCACCAGCACCACCCGGTAGCCCTTGGCGCGACCGACCAGGGCCAGGCCGAGACCGGTGTTGCCGGCGGTGGCCTCGACGATGGTGCCACCGGGCCGCAGGCGGCCGTCACGCTCGGCGGCCTCGATCATGGCGACACCGATGCGATCCTTAATGGAGCCGCCGGGGTTCTGCGATTCGAGCTTGAGGTACAGGGTGCAGGGGCCGGTATCGAAGCGCGTCACGCGAACCAGCGGGGTGTTGCCGATCAGGTCGAGCACGGCGGGACGTGAGTCGGAAGTCATCTTTTCTCCTTTCGGTGTTTCCGCACGGAGCGATACGGTGCGCGGCCTCGTGAGCCATTGCACCTATCCGTTCTGGGGCTTGCAGACCATAGGGGCTGGCGCGCGCGGGCGCCAATAACCTACAGGTAGAACGTTAGAACCTTTGGTTCCTTAAGTCCCGCCGGAGGAATTCCCTGCCGACCGTGGCGCCACCCATGAAAAAGCCCGCCGGATGGCGGGCTTCTCGCACCTGGCGACGAGCCTCAGATGCGCTGCGGCCCGTTGCGCTCGGACACCTGTCCGTTGAGGGTCCAGAAGTCGTAGAGCACGCCGAGGAAGAACAGGCCGCCGGTGAACAGGTAGATGATCCCGGTGATCCACTTGCCCATGTACATCCTGTGCACGCCGAGCACGCCGAGGAAGGTCAGCAGGATCCAGGCCACGTTGTAGTCCAGGTTGCCGCCCTGGAAGCGCCGGTCGGCCTCGCGGTCCATCGACGGGATGAGGAACAGGTCGATGATCCAGCCGATGAAGAACAGGCCGAAGGTGAAGAACCAGATCGTCCCGGTGATCGGCTTGCCGTAATAGAAGCGGTGCGAACCGGTGAAACCGAAGATCCACAGCAGGTAGCCGATGGCCTTGCTATGGGTGTCGTGCTGTTGAGTCATGCGTCCCCCTCGTTCCGTGCGCGGCTGCGGCCGCGCTTGAGCCGCAGGTTAGCGGAGCGGCGGACGCCGCGCCAGAGCGGCCCGGTGCATGACAGTTTTGCAATTGCCTATCCTGTAGGCTGGTGCTGCCGCCACCGCCCCACAGGAGCCGCCATGAGCGCCGGACACGAGCACAGCTTCGCCCAGACCAACTCGACCCGCCTGAAATGGGCGTTGCTGCTGACCGGAAGCTTCCTCGTCGCCGAGGTCGTCGGCGGCATCCTCACCGGCAGCCTGGCACTGATCTCCGATGCCGCGCACATGCTCACCGACGCCGTGGCCCTGGCCATCGCCCTGGCCGCGATCAACATCGCCAGGCGCCCGACCAACGATCGCCTGACCTACGGCTACCACCGCTTCGAGATCCTCGCCGCGGCGTTCAACGCCTTCCTCCTGTTCGGCGTGGCCTTCTATATCCTCTACGCGGCCTACGAGCGGCTCAACCAGCCGGCGGAGATCCAGTCCGTGGGCATGCTGGTGATCGCCGTGCTCGGCCTGCTGGTGAACCTGGCCAGCATGCGCCTGCTGGCGCCGGCCCAGGGCAACAGCCTGAACGTCAAGGGCGCCTACCTGGAGGTCTGGAGCGACATGCTCGGCTCGCTGGGGGTGATCGTCGCCGCGATCGTGATCCGTTTCACCGGCTGGGCCTGGGTCGACTCGCTGGTGGCGGTGCTGATCGGTTTCTGGGTCCTGCCGCGCACCTGGATCCTGCTGCGCGAGAGCCTGCATGTGTTGCTCGAAGGGGTGCCGAAGGAAATCCAGTTGGCCGAGCTGCGCGAAGCGCTGCTGGGGATTCCCGGCGTGACCGGGCTGCACGACCTGCATGTGTGGTCGATCACCAGCGGCAAGATCAGCCTGACCAGCCATCTGGTGTACGACCCGGCCCTGGTCGATGCCGAGGCGCTGCTGGGAACGGTGAAGGCGCTGCTGCACGACCGCTACGAGATCGAACACAGCACCCTGCAACTGGAAACCTCGGCCTGCGCCCAGGCCGAGGAGCCGCTGGCCTACTGAAGACGGTTCAGCGGAAGCGCCGGCCGGCAGGGTCGTCGTCGGTGATTTCCAGGCTCAGGCCCTGGGTCAGGCTCGACAGGTGGTCGGCGTCGCTTTCCGAACCGAGCTTGATCATCAGACGCAGGTCGTTGGCCGAGTCGGCGTGGGCCAGGGCGTCCTCGTAGGTGATCTCGCCCTGGGTGTAGAGCTGGTACAGCGCCTGGTCGAAGGTCTGCATGCCCTGCTCGGTGGAGCGCTTCATCAGCGGCTTCAGCTCGTGCACCTCGCCCTTGCGGATCAGGTCGGCGGCCAGCGGGGTGTTCAGCAGCACCTCGATCACCGCCCGCCGCCCCTTGCCGTCGGGGGTCGGCACCAGTTGCTGGGCGACGATGGCCTTGAGGTTCAGCGACAGGTCCATCCACACCTGGCCATGACGGTCGGCCGGGAAGAAGTGGATGATCCGCTCCAGCGCCTGGTTGGCGTTGTTCGCGTGCAGGGTCGCCAGGCACAGGTGGCCGGTCTCGGCGAAGGCCACGGCGTGGTCCATGGTCTCCCGCGAGCGCACCTCGCCGATCATGATCACGTCCGGCGCCTGGCGCAGGGTGTTCTTCAGCGCCACCTCGAAGGAGTCGGTGTCCAGCCCCACCTCGCGCTGGGTGACGATGCAGCCCTGGTGCTGGTGGATGTACTCGATCGGGTCCTCGATGGAGATGATGTGCCCGGTGGAGTTCTTGTTGCGGTAGCCGATCATCGCCGCCAGCGAGGTGGACTTGCCGGTGCCGGTGGCGCCGACGAAGATCACCAGGCCGCGCTTGGTCAGCGCCAGCTTCTTGAGGATTTCCGGGAGCTTCAGCTCTTCCAGGGTCGGGATGTTGGTCTCGATCCGGCGCAATACCATGCCCACCAGGTTGCGCTGGTAGAAGGCACTGACCCGGAAGCGGCCGATGCCGCGGGCGCTGATGGCGAAGTTGCACTCATGGTTCTCGGCGAAATCGCGGCGCTGCTGCTCGTTCATCACGCCTAGCACGGTCTCGCGGGTCTGCTCCGGCGACAGCGGCGTCTTGGTCACCGGCATCACCCGGCCGTTGACCTTCATCGACGGCGGTACGCCGGCGGTGATGAACAGGTCGGAGCCGCCCTTTTCCACCATCAGGCGCAGCAGCTTTTCGAATTCCATGATGTTCTCGCTCACTCAGGGGCGCGCCGCGACGGCGAGCCGGATACGGGCGAGCGGGCGCTGGACGCGCTCGCCGGCAAGGATAGGTAGGAATGCGCCTACGGTACCGCTCTCCCGCTCTTGAATCCTAGACGCAGTTCCGGGATTCGGGCGAAGCGCGGCGGATCGGCGCCAGGATCAGAAGTTTTCCGGGATCTTCGCCTTCTCGCGGGCGTTCTCGCGGCTGATCAGGCCCTTGGCGACCAGGCCCTTGAGGCACATGTCGAGGGTCTGCATGCCCAGCGAGCCGCCGGTCTGGATCGCCGAATACATCTGCGCGACCTTGTCCTCGCGGATCAGGTTGCGGATCGCCGGGGTGCCGATCATGATCTCGTGGGCCGCCACCCGGCCGCCGCCGATCTTCTTGATCAGGGTCTGCGAGATCACCGATTGCAGCGACTCGGAGAGCATCGAGCGAACCATGGCCTTTTCCTCGGCCGGGAACACGTCGACCACCCGGTCGATGGTCTTCGCCGCCGAGGTGGTGTGCAGGGTGCCGAATACCAGGTGGCCGGTCTCCGCCGCGGTCAGGGCCAGGCGGATGGTTTCCAGGTCGCGCATCTCGCCGACCAGGATGATGTCCGGGTCCTCCCGCAGCGCCGAGCGCAGCGCTTCGCTGAAGCCGAGGGTGTCGCGATGCACCTCGCGCTGGTTGACCAGGCACTTCTTCGATTCGTGGACGAATTCGATCGGGTCCTCGATGGTGAGGATGTGGTGGTACTTGGTGTTGTTCAGGTAATCGAGCATCGCCGCCAGGGTGGTGGACTTGCCCGAACCGGTCGGCCCGGTGACCAGTACCAACCCGCGCGGGACGTCTGAAACACGTTTGAACACTTCTCCCATGCCAAGCTCCTCCATGGTCAGTACCTTGGAGGGAATGGTCCGGAATACCGCGCCGGCGCCACGGTTCTGGTTGAAGGCGTTGACCCGGAAACGCGCGACGCCCGGCACCTCGAAGGAGAAGTCGGTCTCGAGGAATTCCTCGAAGTCCTTGCGCTGCTTGTCGTTCATGATGTCGTAGATCAGCGCATGCACCTGCTTGTGTTCCAGCGGTGGCAGGTTGATCCGGCGTACATCGCCATCCACCCGGATCATGGGTGGCAGGCCGGCGGAGAGGTGCAGGTCCGAAGCGCCCTGTTTGGCACTGAAGGCGAGCAGCTCGGTAATATCCATGGGACTCCCCAATTACAAGCAAGCAGGTAGAATGCCGCCAAAGCCGCCGTCTCGGACAAGGAAAACACCGGATGAGCCAGGGTGCTTCCAGGACACGCGTGGTGTCCTGCGCCAGACGCGGAACCTCGACACTGGAACAGGAAGATGGCCATCGAGGCCGGCGGTTTCGAGGGCGTCGAGCCGACGCCGACCGCACTTCCATAGGGCGCAGGTAATGTCCACGATAGCAGAGAATATTGCAAAGGTTGCCGCGCGCATCCGTGAGGCAGCGCAAGCTGCGGGGCGCGATCCGGCCACGGTCGGCCTGCTCGCCGTGAGCAAGACCAAGCCCGCCGCCGCGGTGCGCGAGGCGCACGCCGCCGGCCTTCGCGACTTCGGCGAAAACTACCTGCAGGAGGCCCTCGGCAAGCAGGCCGAACTGGCCGACCTACCCTTGAACTGGCACTTCATCGGCCCCATCCAGTCGAACAAGACGCGGCCCATCGCCGAGCATTTCCAGTGGGTGCACTCGGTGGACCGGTTGAAGATCGCGCAGCGCCTGTCGGAGCAACGCCCGGCCGGGCTGCCGCCCCTGAATGTCTGCCTGCAGGTCAACGTCAGCGGCGAAGCCAGCAAGTCCGGCTGCGCCCCCGAGGACCTGCCGGCCCTGGCCGAGGCCGTGAAGCAACTGCCCAACCTCCGATTGCGTGGCCTGATGGCCATCCCCGAACCCACCGCCGAACGCGCCGCGCAACACGCCGCGTTCGCCCGCCTGCGCGAACTGCTGCTGGACCTGAACCTTGGCCTGGACACCCTGTCCATGGGCATGAGCGACGACCTCGAGGCAGCCATCGGCGAAGGTGCGACCTGGGTCCGCATCGGTACCGCCCTGTTCGGCGCCCGCGACTACGGCGCGCCGGCTTCTTGAAGGAATCCCCTATGAGCACACCCCGCATAGCGTTCATCGGCGCCGGCAACATGGCCGCCAGCCTGATCGGCGGCCTGCGCGCCCAAGGCGTGCCGGCGGCGCAGATCCGCGCCAGCGACCCGGGCGCCGAGCAACGCGCGAAGATCGCCGGCGAGTTCGCCATCGACGTGGTCGAGTCCAACGCCGAGGCCGTGGCCGACGCCGACGTCGTGGTCCTGTCGGTCAAGCCGCAGGCCATGAAAGCCGTGTGCCAGGCCTTGGCGCCGGCGCTGAAGCCGGAGCAACTGATCGTCTCCATCGCCGCCGGCATCCCCTGCGCCAGCCTCGAAGCCTGGCTCGGCCAGCCGCGCCCGGTGGTCCGCTGCATGCCCAACACCCCGGCGCTGCTGCGCCAGGGCGCCAGTGGGCTGTACGCCAACGCGCAGGTCAGCGCCGCGCAACGCGAGCAGGCCGGGCAGTTGCTGTCTGCGGTAGGCATCGCCCTGTGGCTGGACGACGAAGCGCAGATCGACGCGGTGACCGCGGTGTCGGGCAGCGGCCCGGCGTATTTCTTCCTGCTGATGCAGGCCATGACCGACGCCGGCGAGAAGCTCGGCCTGTCCCGCGAGACAGCCTCGCGCCTGACCCTGCAGACCGCCTTCGGTGCGGCGCAGATGGCGCTGTCCAGCGAGGTCGAGCCGGCCGAACTGCGGCGCCGGGTGACTTCGCCCAACGGCACCACCGAGGCGGCGATCAAATCCTTCCAGGCCAACGGCTTCGAAGCACTGGTGGAGCAGGCCCTGAACGCCGCCAGCCAGCGCTCCGCCGAGCTGGCCGAACAGCTTGGCCAATAAGGAGTAGTCGATGATCGGCCTCAACACCGCTGCTATCTATATCCTCCAGACCCTCGGCAGCCTCTACCTGCTGATCGTGCTGCTGCGCTTCATCCTGCAACTGGTCCGCGCGGACTTCTACAACCCCCTCAGCCAGTTCATCGTGCGCGCCACCAAGCCGCTGCTGAACCCGCTGCGGCGGATCATCCCCGGCTTCGGCGGGATCGACCTGGCCTCGCTGGTGCTGGCGATCCTGATCCAACTGGTGCTGATGATCCTGATCCTGATGCTGATGGGCTACGGCGTCGGCGGCTTCATCATGCAACTGCTGATCTGGTCGATCATCGCCGTCACCTCGCTGTTCCTGAAGGTGTTCTTCTTCGCCCTGATCATCAGCGTGATCCTTTCCTGGGTCGCCCCGGGCAGCTACAACCCCGGCGCGCAACTGGTGAACCAGATCTGCGAACCGCTGCTGATGCCGTTCCGCAAGCTCCTGCCGAACCTCGGCGGACTGGATCTCTCGCCGATCTTCGCGTTCCTCGCGCTGAAGCTGATCGACATGCTGGTGATCAACAACCTGGCGGCCATGACCGGCATGCCCCAGCAGTTGAGCATTTTCCTCTGAGCTTCTACCGCTGGGACGGCGAGGACCTGCTCCTCGATTGCCACCTGCAGCCCAAGGCGAGCCGCGACGAGTTCGCCGGGCTGCACGGCGAGCGCCTGAAGATCCGCCTCACCGCACCGCCGGTGGAGGGCAAGGCCAACGCCCATCTGCTGGCCTTCCTCGGCAAGGCCTTCGGCGTGGCCAAGAGCCTGGTGAGTCTCGAAAGCGGCGAGCTGAACCGGCAGAAACGGGTGCGCATCCGCCGTCCGACCCGATTGCCGGAGGAACTGGGGATCGCCGCTCGACCCGCTTGACCGACCTTACGTGCAGGAATGTGAAGCAGGCCAATTGACGCTCCCCCGCTCCCCCGCATAATCCACGCCATCCTTCCCCCGCCGGTCCCGCGCCCTGGAGCCCCTGGATGAGCATGGAAAGACTCAGCCATCAAATCGACGCCTACGTCGCCTGGAAGCGCGAGCTGATGCGGGAAATCACCCGCTATCGCGGCTGGCTGGAGCGCAGCCGGCTGAACAGCCCGGCGGTCGAGGCCAAGCTCGAACGCGCCCTGCGCCAACTGCGCGCGGACCACATCACCCTGGCCTTCGTCGGCGAGTTCTCGCGTGGCAAGACCGAGCTGATCAACAGCCTGTTCTTCGCCGGCTACGGCCAGCGCATGCTGCCGTCCCACGCCGGACGCACCACCATGTGCCCCACCGAGCTGTTCCACGATCCGCGCGCCGAGCGCAGCTACATCCGCCTGCTGCCGATCGAGACGCGCCTGGCCGACGCCAGCGTCGCCCAGTTCAAGCGCGTGCCGCGCCACTGGGTGAACATTCCGCTGGACACCGGCGACCCGGAGGGCATGGCCCAGGCCTTCGCCCAGGTCGCCAAGACCAAGGCGCTGCCGGTGGAACAGGCGATCCAGCTCGGCTTCCACCCGGACGCCCTGGAAGCCGCCGACGAGCCCGACCAGGTGCGCGTCCCGGCCTGGCGCCACGCCCTGGTCAACTTCGACCACCCGCTGCTGCGCCAGGGCCTGCGGATCCTCGACACGCCTGGCCTGAATGCCCTCGGCAGCGAGCCGGAGCTGACCCTGTCGATGCTGCCCAACGCCCAGGCGATCCTGTTCCTGCTGTCCGCCGACGCCGGTGTCACCGCCTCGGACATGGAAATCTGGCAGAAGTACATCCAGCCACTGCGCGAGGACGGCCACAGCAGCCTGTTCGCCGTGCTGAACAAGATCGACGTGCTCTGGGACGACCTTTCCGGCGAGCGCTTCGTACAGAACGCCATCCGCCTGATCCAGGACGGCACGGCCCGCCAGCTCGGCCTGCAGCGCGGCGACGTGCTGCCGCTGTCGGCGAAGCAGGCGCTGCTGGCCAAGGTCCGCGGCGAACCGGCGCTGCTCGAACGCAGTCGCCTGGATCGGCTGGAAGCGCTGCTCTGCGAGCGCATCGTCGCGCAGAAGGAAGCGCTGCTGGAGAACTCCGTGCTCGGCCAGGTCCTTGGCCTGCTGCACAACAGCCAGCATCTGCTGCGCCTGCGCCTGGAGAAGGTCGAGGAACAGCGCGCGCTGCTCGACGACAAGCAGCGCGACAGCGGCCAACTGCTGTTCGAACTGACCGCGAAGACCAAGGACGACCACGGCCGCCACCACCGCCGCCTGCTCAACCTGAAGACCAACCAGCGCCTGCTGCAGCACCAGGGCGCGACGCTGCGCGAGACGATCCGCAGCGAACGCATGGAACAGCACCTACAGAAGGTGCGGCGCAACCTCAACGGCAGCCTGACCACGGTCGGCATCAACCAGGCGATCCTGGCGTTCTTCCGCGCGGTGGAGCACGACCTCGACAACCTCGAGCACGAGGCCGGCATGGCCAACCGCATGGTCGCCGCCATCTACCGCCGGCACAACGAGGAGAACCCGCTCTACGCCCTCGACGCGCCGCAGCTACGGGTCCAGCGCTACCAGCGCGAACTGTTGCAACTGAAGAAGAAGGGCGACCAGTTCCGCCTGCAGCTGAAGACCGTGCTTACCGAGCAACGCCTGCTGACCCGGCGCTTCTTCGCCACCCTGGTGCAGGAGGTGGTCGGCCTGCACCAGCGCCTGCGCGAGGAAACCGAGCGCTGGGCCAACGACGCGCTGATGCCGCTGATGCAGCACACCCTGGAAAACAAACAGTTGCTCGAAAGCCACATGCTCCGCCTCAAGGGCCTGGCCCAGGAGACCCAGCAGGTACGCCAGCGCAGCCAGGCCTTCGCCGGGTTCGCCGGGGAATTGCAGGAACAGTTGCGCGAAGCCGGCGACATCCTCCGCCAGTTGCGCCGCCCCTCGCCCCTGCAGCGCCAGGCCAAGGTGGTCAACCTGCCCGGCTCGCAGCGCGCCTGACCCCGCTCCCACGGCGCGCGCCAGCGCGCTTGCCGCTGGGGGCGACGCTCTTTAGACTGGCGCCCTCCTTTGTTCGAGAGCAGGGTCGATGCCCACAGTCTTCCCCGACGACTCCGTCGGTCTGGTCTCCCCCCAGACGCTGCACTTCAACGAACCGCTCGAGCTGACCAGCGGCAAGTCCCTGGCCGAGTACGACCTGGTGATCGAAACCTACGGCGAGCTGAATGCCACGCAGAGCAACGCGGTGCTGATCTGCCACGCCCTCTCCGGCCACCACCACGCCGCCGGCTACCACAGCGTCGACGAGCGCAAGCCGGGCTGGTGGGACAGCTGCATCGGTCCGGGCAAGCCGATCGACACCCGCAAGTTCTTCGTCGTCGCCCTCAACAACCTCGGCGGTTGCAACGGTTCCAGCGGCCCCGCCAGCATCAATCCGGCGACCGGCAAGGTCTACGGCGCGGACTTCCCGATGGTCACGGTGGAAGACTGGGTGCATAGCCAGGCGCGCCTGGCAGACCGCCTCGGCATCCGCCAGTGGGCCGCGGTGGTCGGCGGCAGCCTCGGCGGCATGCAGGCGCTGCAATGGACCATCAGCTACCCCGAACGCGTCCGTCACTGCCTGTGCATCGCCAGCGCGCCGAAGCTGTCGGCGCAGAACATCGCCTTCAACGAAGTCGCCCGGCAGGCGATTCTTTCCGACCCTGAGTTCCTCGGCGGCTACTTCCAGGAACAGGGCGTGATTCCCAAGCGCGGCCTCAAGCTGGCGCGGATGGTCGGCCATATCACCTACCTGTCCGACGACGCCATGGGCGCCAAGTTCGGCCGCGTACTGAAGACCGAGAAGCTCAACTACGACCTGCACAGCGTCGAGTTCCAGGTCGAGAGTTACCTGCGCTACCAGGGCGAGGAGTTCTCCACCCGCTTCGACGCCAATACCTACCTGCTGATGACCAAGGCGCTGGACTATTTCGACCCCGCCGCCGCCCACGGCGACGACCTGGTGCGCACCCTGGAGGGCGTCGAGGCGGACTTCTGCCTGATGTCCTTCACCACCGACTGGCGTTTCTCGCCGGCCCGCTCGCGGGAAATCGTCGACGCCCTGATCGCGGCGAAAAAGAACGTCAGCTACCTGGAGATCGACGCCCCGCAAGGCCACGACGCCTTCCTCATGCCGATCCCCCGGTACCTGCAAGCCTTCAGCGGTTACATGAACCGCATCAGCGTGTGAGGATCCGATGCGCGCCGATCTCGAAATCATCCAGGAATGGATTCCCGCCGGCAGCCGCGTCCTCGACCTCGGCTGCGGCGACGGCGAACTCCTGGCCTGGCTGCGCGACCACAAGCAGGTCAGCGGCTACGGCCTGGAGATCGATCCCGACAACATCGCCCGTTGCATCGAAAACGGGGTGAACGTGATCGAGCAGGACCTCGACAAGGGCCTGGGCAACTTCGCCAGCGACAGCTTCGACGTGGTGGTGATGACCCAGGCGCTACAGGCCGTGCACTATCCGGACAAGATCCTCGAAGAGATGCTGCGGGTCGGCAAGACCTGCATCATCACTTTCCCCAACTTCGGCCACTGGCGCTGCCGCTGGTACCTGGCGCGCAACGGCCGGATGCCGGTCTCCGAGTTCCTGCCGTATACCTGGTACAACACGCCGAACATCCATTTCTGCACCTTCCAGGACTTCGAGCGCCTGTGCCGCCAGTTGCGCATGCGCGTGCTCGACCGCCTGGCCGTAGACCGTGACCACCGGCATGGCTGGGCCAGCCGGCTGTGGCCTAATCTATTGGGTGAGATTGGAATCTACCGGGTCACCGGACCCGGAGTGCAGACCCGCAACCTCGCCGTCTAGGAACGCGCCAGGCTGCGGGCCAGGGCCGGGCGCCCCTCCGCTCGTCCTCGGGAGAGCGCTGCCGAAGCCGGCCAAGGCCGCCGGCAGCAGACCATGGACAACGTCCATGCCACCTTTCAGGAGAAACCATCATGCGCCGCTTCACCGCTTTCGTCCTCGGCCTCTGCCTGAGCCTGCCGGTCCTCGCCGAGCAGGTGCAGCGCTTCGGCGACCTGGACGTCCACTACAACGTGTTCAACTCCAGCTTCCTCCAGCCCAACGTGGCCAGCGCGGTCGGCCTGGTACGCAGCAAGGCGCAGGGCGTGATCAACGTGGTGCCGATGGAGAAAGGCAAGCCGGTAGAGGCCGCCGTGACCGGCTCGGCCAAGGACCTGACCGGCAAGGTCATCCCCCTGGAGTTCCGCCGAGTCAGCGAGGAAGGCGCCATCTACAACCTGGCGCAATTCCCGATCAGCCAGCGCGAGACCCTGGTCTTCACCATCAAGGTCGAGGCCAAGGGCGAACCTGCGCAAACCTTCAGTTTCAACAAGGAAATCTTCCCGGACGAATGATCAAGCTCGAACAGCTGGTGCTGGCCAGCCACAATGCCGGCAAACTCAAGGAACTCCAGGCCATGCTCGGCGCCAGCGTGAAGGTGCGCTCGATCGGCGAGTTCAGCCAGGTGGAACCGGAGGAAACCGGTCTTTCCTTCGTCGAGAACGCCATCCTCAAGGCACGCAACGCCGCACGCCTCTCCGGCCTGCCGGCGCTGGCCGACGACTCCGGGCTGGCGGTGGACTTCCTCGGCGGCGCGCCGGGCATCTACTCGGCGCGCTATGCCGACGGCCGGGGCGACGCGGCGAACAACGCCAAGCTGCTGGAGGCCATGAAGGATGTCCCGGACGCCGAGCGCGGCGCACAGTTCGTCAGCGTGCTGGCGCTGGTGCGCCACGCCGACGACCCGCTGCCGATCCTCTGCGAGGGCATCTGGGAAGGCCGCATCCTCCGCGAAGCCCGCGGCGCCCACGGCTTCGGCTACGACCCGCTGTTCTGGGTGCCGGAACGCGACTGCTCCAGCGCCGAGCTGGCGCCCGAGGAGAAGAACCGCCTCAGCCACCGAGCCCGCGCCATGGCCCTGCTCAAGCAGCGCCTGGGTCTCTGAGCCGCAACCGCCGGCGGCGCCCCCGGGCGGCGTCGGCACGGCGTTTCGTCCGGCCGCCTTGGAGGTTGGCCGAACTCATGCCACGATAGCGCCCCGAAACCGCCTCCACCCCGCCCCGCCGTGACCCAAGCCACCCCGTTCCAGCTCCCGCCCCTGGCCCTGTACGTGCACATCCCGTGGTGCGTGCGCAAGTGCCCGTATTGCGACTTCAACTCCCACGCCGCTGGCCCGGAGCTGCCCGAAGAGGCCTATGTCGACGCCCTGCTCGCCGACCTGGAGCAAGACCTGCGCCATGTCCACGGCCGGCGCCTGGGTTCGATCTTCTTCGGCGGCGGCACGCCCAGCCTGTTCTCGGCCAAGGCCCTGGGCCGGCTACTGGAAGGCGTCGAGCGCAGGGTCGGCTTCGCCGACGGCATCGAGATCACCCTGGAAGCCAATCCCGGCACCTTCGAACAGGTCAAGTTCGCCGACTACCGGCGCCTCGGCATCAATCGCCTGTCCATCGGCGTGCAGAGCTTCCAGGCCGACAAGCTGCAGGCCCTGGGGCGCATCCACGACGGCGCCGAGGCAGTGCGCGCCGCCGACATGGCGCGCCAGGCCGGCTTCGACAACTTCAACCTCGACCTGATGCACGGCCTGCCCGGGCAGAGCCTCGACGACGCCCTGGCCGACCTGCGCCAGGCCCTCGCCCTGGCCCCCACGCACCTCTCCTGGTACCAACTGACCATGGAGCCGAACACGGTGTTCTGGAGCCAGCCGCCGGAGCTGCCCGAGGACGACATCCTCTGGGACATCCAGGAAGCCGGCCAGGCCCTGCTCGACGAGCACGGCTACCGCCAGTACGAGACCTCCGCCTACGCCCGCGACGGCCTGCGCGCCCGGCACAACCTGAACTACTGGAGCTTCGGCGACTTCCTCGGCATCGGCGCCGGCGCCCACGCCAAGCTGAGCGCGCCGGACGGACGCATCGTGCGGACCTGGAAGACCCGCCTGCCGAAGGACTACCTCAACCCGCAAAAGGCCTTCCAGGCCGGCGAGCGCCCGCTGGAAGCGGCCGACCTGCCATTCGAGTTCATGATGAACGTGCTGCGCCTGGTCGACGGCGTCCCCGCCGCGCTCTACCCGCAGCGCACCGGCCAGCCACTGGCGGCGATCGCCGATGCCTGCGCCGCCGCGCGCGACGCCGGGCTGCTCGCCGACGACCCGCAGCACCTGCGTCCCAGCGAACGCGGCCAGCTGTTCCTCAACGACCTGCTGCAACATTTCCTGCCGTGACGACGGATGCACGCCCATCCGTGCCGGCAGGCAGGTAAACTCCGCCGACCGACACGCCGATTCGTTACAAGGAACCCTCGATGGATTACGCGCTGGACCTGATCGCCACCCTGTCGCGCTGGAGCCGCAGCCACCTGTCGGACATTTCCCTGGCCATCATGGCCACCCTGCTGGTGCTGTTCGGCCCGGCGATCAACGCCTGGGTACAGCAGCGCATCGGCAGCCTCAACTTCGTCTTCCGCACCCTGCTGTTCGTGTTGATCTGCGCGGTCGGCTACGGCCTGGCGATGGTCTTCGTCACCCCCTGGCTGGCCAAGGGCCTCGGCTACTTCAACAACTACACCCTGGCGCCCGTGCTCCTGCTAGTGTTCTTCGTGATCGGCATGATCGCCGATCGCAGCTGAGCCCCCGGTCTCCCGGCGGCCAGCGCCGTCCCCAAGAGCGTCATGGCCTCCGGGAGCCCGCATGAAACCGATCAAGCACCTCTACCTGCATTTCACCGACGGCCAGCGCCTGTCGCTGCGCTTCCCGCGCCAGCAGGACGACCCGGCCGAGGTTGCCCGCAGCATCCGTCAGCAACTGGACACGCCCTATCTCAGCGTCGAGGTCGACGGCGACCTGCTGCTGATTCCGCGGGACAGCATCAAGTACCTGCAGATCAGCCCGGCGCCGGCGCGCCTGGACGACGACGGCACGCTACGCGGCGCCGAGCTGATCGTCTGAGGGCCGTCCGCCTCAGTTCCCCTCCCGGCGCAGCGCCTGCGGGGTGAAGTCGCGCGGCCCGACCTGCACGCCGAAGTCGTACATCGGCTCGTTGTTGTCCAGCCCATCGACGAAGTAGCGGCCGCCCTTGAAGTCGTAGATCGCTTCCAGGGTGCTGGAGACCAGCGGCACATCGTAGTAGTTGATCGGATGGACTTCCTGGGCCCGGGTCAGCACGCCATCCTTGTCGTAGATGTCGGCGGCGAGGATCTGCCAGCTGTCTTCGTCGAGGTAGAAGCGGCGCTTGGCGTAGGGATGGCTGAAGCCCTTGCGCAGGGTCGCCTCGACCACCCAGACGCGATGCAGCTCGTAGCGCAGCAGGTCGGGATTGATGAAGCGGCTCTTGAGTATGTCGCCATAGGCGAGGCCCTTCTGGTGCACCGCGTAGCTGTTGTAAGGCACCAGCATCTCGCGCTTGCCGAGCAACGCCCACTCGTAGTGGTCCGGTGCACCGTTGTAGACATCCACGGTGTCCGCCGTGGCCATGCCGTTGGTATCCGGCTGCAGGCTGTCGTAGGCCAGGGTCGGCAAGCGGCGCACGCGCCGCTCGCCACGGTTGAAGCGCCAGGCCTTGCGGATCGACAGCACCTGGTCGAGGGTTTCCTGCACCACCAGCGCCGAACCGGCCAGGCGCGCCGGCGCGACCACCTTGTACTTGTAGTAGAACAACGTGTTGTCGAGGTTCTCCGGGATCATCCCCTCGCGGCCATAGACGAAGTACAGGTAGCGGTCGAGCTTGAGCAGGTTGTAGCTGCCGTTGGCCAGCACCGCCGCCTGGTTGGTCTGCAGGTGCAGTTGCTCGCCGCGGTAGCGCATGATGTGGTTCCAGATCGCTTCCTGGCCGCTCTGCGGCAGGGGGAAGGGCACGCCGGCGGCAGCGCCCTGCACGCCGTTGCCGTCGGCGATCAGCTCGGCGCGGCTGGCGTTGGCGCGGGTAGCGTCGTACAGGCGCTGCGGCAGGGATGCGCTGCGGCGGGTGGGGAAGACCCGCAGGTGGTAGTCCGGGTTGGCCTGCAGCAAGGCCTGGGTGCCCGGCGTCAGCAGCGCCTGGTAGGCGGCCATGTTGCGGCTGTCGAGGACCAGGCGCGGACGATCGGCGGCGAACGGGTCGAGGTGATGCATGCCGGGCCGGTAGCCGGCCGGCGCCTGGGTGATGCCGCCGGTCCAGGGCGGGATGCTGCCATCGGCGTTGCCGGCCCGCTCCGCCCCCAGCGGGGTCAGGTCCTGGTCCAGGCGTGCGGCCTGGACTTCGTCTACCTTGGCCTGCGCCGCCCAGGCGCAACCGGCCCCGAGCAACAGGATGCCCAGTTTCTTCAACACAGCAGTCTCCTTTGCAGCCGGCCGAGCCGTGCCGCTCTTATTATTGGATCCGGCCGAAGCCGGGAAACGTGCAGCTTGAAGGTGAGGTCCGCCGGGTGTTCCCGGTCTGCTTGGAGTCCCGGCGCCGGTTCGGCGCCAGGGGTACGTCGCTGGTGCGGTGGATCAGTCGACGCGCTCGAACTTGAGGTCCCAGACGCCATGTCCCAGGCGCTCCCCGCGCCGCTCGAACTTGGTCACCGGACGCTCTTGCGGGCGCGGCACGAAGCGGCCGTCTTCGGCCTGGTTGCGGTAGCCCGGCGCCGCGCTCATGACGTCCAGCATGTGCTCGGCATAGGGCTCCCAGTCGGTGGCCATGTGCAGCACGCCGCCGACCTTCAGCTTGCGCCGCACCAGTTCGGCGAATTCCGGCTGGACGATCCGCCGCTTGTGGTGGCGCTTCTTGTGCCAGGGATCGGGGAAGAACAGCAGCAGCCGATCGAGGCTGGCGTCGGCCACGCAGTGGCGCAGCACTTCCAGCGCGTCGCAGCTATACACCCGCACGTTGCCCAGGCCCTGGGTCAGCAGGCCGTTGAGCAGCGCGCCGACGCCCGGCTTGTGCACCTCGACGCCGATGAAGTCGATGTCAGGCGCAGCGGCGGCCATTTCCAGGGTGGAATGGCCCATGCCGAAACCGATCTCGAAAGTCCGCGGCGCCTGGCGACCGAAGATCGCGTCGAAGTCCTGGACCTCATCGCTCAGTTCCAGGCCGAACTTCGGCCAGCCCAGGTCGAGGCCACGCTGCTGGCCTTCGGTCATACGCCCGGCGCGCATCACGAAGCTCTTCACGGTGCGCATCGGCCGTGCTTCGTCGTGTTCCGCCAGGGAGTCCTGGGCCGGGGATTGCGGGGTATCGCTCATGGAAAAGAAAACCTTGCTAGAGACAGAAGGGCGGGCTGCCTGCCGGACGCTTCCCGCATCCGGCGGACAGCCCGCCCCAGGTAGTCGGTATCAGTCGATCAGGCCGTCCAGCGGCGACGAGGCGCTGGCATACAGCTTGCGCGGCATGCGTCCGGCCAGGTAGGCGAGACGACCGGCGACGATCGCGTGCTTCATGGCCTCGGCCATCATCACCGGGTCCTTGGCATGGGCGATGGCGGTGTTCATCAGCACCGCCTCGCAACCCAGCTCCATGGCGATCGCTGCATCGGAAGCGGTGCCCACGCCGGCGTCGACCAGCACCGGGACCTTGGCTTCCTCAAGGATGATGCGCAGGTTGTAGGGGTTGCAGATGCCCAGGCCGGAGCCGATCAGGCCGGCCAGCGGCATCACCGCGATGCAGCCGATCTCGGCCAGCTGGCGGGCGATGATCGGGTCGTCGCTGGTGTACACCATCACGTCGAAGCCGTCCTTCACCAGTTGCTCGGCGGCCTTGAGGGTCTCGACGACGTTGGGGAACAGGGTCTTCTGGTCGGCGAGGACTTCCAGCTTGACCAGGTTGTGCCCGTCCAGCAGCTCGCGGGCCAGGCGGCAGGTGCGCACGGCCTCGACCGCGTCATAGCAGCCGGCGGTGTTCGGCAGGATGGTGTAGTGATCCGGCGGGATCACATCCAGCAGGTTCGGCTCGCCGGGATTCTGCCCGATGTTGGTGCGCCGCACCGCCACCGTGACGATCTCCGCTCCGGAGGCCTCGATGGCCCGGCGGGTCTCGTCGAGGTCCTTGTACTTGCCGGTCCCCACCAGCAGGCGCGAGCCATAGGTACGGCCGGCGATGACGAAGGGGGTATCGGTACTGGATGCTTGGCTCATCGGATGACTCCTGGATGGAAAGGCTTGCGGGGCCGATGGAAGGGTTCGGGGGCCAGGCCTAGCCGCCGCCGATGGCGTGGACGATCTCCACGCGGTCGCCATCCTTGAGCGCGGTGCTGGCGTGCTGGCTGCGCGGCACGATATCCAGGTTCAGCTCGACGGCCACGCGGCGGCCGCCAAGCTCCAGGCGGGCCAGCAGGTCCGCGACGCTCTGCGCGTCGGGCAGCTCGAAGGGCTCGCCGTTCAGTTGAATCTGCATGGCTGGACGGTCACGAAAGTGAAAGGGAGCGGCATTCTAGCCCGATCCACCCCGATGACCAAGGCGCCTTGTCGACAAGTGCGCCGCCTGAGGCAACCGGTCTCAGGCGTTGCCCAGGCGCCAGGCGGCCAGCCCCAGGCACAGCCAGCCGGCGAGGAAGGAGACGCCGCCGAACGGGGTGACGATGCCGAGCTTGCCGATGCCACTTAGGGTCAGCAGGTAGAGGCTGCCGGAGAACAGCAGGATGCCCAGCGTGAACAGGCCACCCGCCGCGCTCACCAGGCGGCCGTCCAGGCGGGTGGCGAGCAGCGCCACGCCGAACAGCGCCAGGGCATGGATCAACTGGTAGTGCACGCCGGTCTGGAATACCGCCAGGTACTCGGCGCTCAGCTGCTTCTTCAGGCCGTGGGCGGCGAACGCCCCGAGGGCCACGCCGGTGAAACCGAAAAATGCCGCCAACAACAGGAAGGGACGAAGCATGGACAAGACTCCGGTGATAGCATCCAGCCCGCTATAATGGCCGCCCCCTTCTTCCAAGCCAAGCCGCGCATGTTGCGATCCCTGTTCCGCCGCCTGTTCAAGTACCTGCTCTGGTTCATGGCCGCCAGCGTCGTGCTGGTCGCGGTCCTGCGCTGGGTGCCGCCACCGGGGACCATGGTCATGGTCGAACGCAAGGTCGGCTCCTGGGTCGACGGCCAGCCCATCGACCTGCAGCGCGACTGGCGCTCCTGGGAGCAGTTGCCGGACAGCCTGAAGGTCGCGGTGATCGCCGGCGAGGACCAGCACTTCGCCGAGCACCACGGCTTCGACCTGCCGGCCATCCAGCAGGCCCTCGCGCACAACGAACGCGGCGGCAGTATCCGCGGCGCCAGTACGCTCAGCCAGCAGGTGGCGAAGAACGTCTTCCTCTGGTCCGGGCGCAGTTGGCTGCGCAAGGGCCTGGAGGCCTGGTTCACCCTGCTGATCGAGACGCTCTGGACCAAGCAACGGATTCTCGAGGTCTACCTGAACAGCGCCGAATGGGGCCCGGGCGTCTTCGGCGCGCAGGCTGCGGCACGCTATCACTTCGGCCTCGACGCCGAGCGCCTGAGCCGCACCCAGGCCAGCCAGCTCGCCGCGGTGCTGCCCAGCCCGCTGAAATGGAGCGCGGCCAGGCCGGGCCCCTACGTACGCCAGCGCGCGGCCTGGATTCGCCAGCAGATGTGGCAGTTGGGCGGCGACGACTACCTGCTGCGCCTGGAGCGCTGAAAGCTCAACGCGGCGGTTTTTCCAGGGCCTGGCGCGGCACCGCGAGCATCAGTCGCAAGTCGTCGTCCGGCAGGTGCGCGGTCAGGCCCAGTTGCGGATAGACCCAGGCCTCGCCCTGGGCCAGTTGCAGGCGCAGGCGCGGCTGGCCGAGACTGGCCAGCAGCCGCTCGGCACCGACCCTGCCTTCGGGAATCATGCTCAGCGCCACGATCGGCTTGTCGCCCAACTGTCCTTCCAATCCGGCGCTCAATGGCTGCGGCGCGCTGCCAGGCTGCAACGCAGATGCCCGCTGCAGGCTCAGTTGCTCCTCGGCGCTCAGGCCCAGCTCGCCTTCCACCTGCCAGGGGCCGCCGTCGCCCAGCAGGCGGCCACGGAAGGCCAGGCGCACGCCATCTAGGCGCGGGTCCACCCACAACTCGCCATCCACCGCGTCGTGCAGCTGGCGCAGGGTCAGGGCGTTGTCCGCCAACGGCGCCAGCACCTGCTCCTGCCAGTCGGCCAGCCACGGCAACGGTCGCGCCGGTTCCGGCGTACGGACCAGCCAGGCGCCGACGACGAAGGTCAGGACCGCCAGCGACAGGTAGAACAGCCAGCGGGTATTGCGCGGCATGGGATTCCTCCGGGCAGAAAAAAACCGCACCCTTGCGGGGTGCGGTTTTCGCGAGGCGCGGCGATCAGGCGAGAATCCGCCCTTTCAGCTTGCTCATGGCGTTCTTTTCCAGCTGCCGGATACGCTCGGCGGAAACGTTGTACTTTTCCGCCAGGTCGTGCAGCGTGGCCTTCTCCTCGGACAGCCAGCGCTGCTGGAGAATGTCGCGGCTGCGCTCGTCGAGGCCTTCCAGCGCCTCGTGCAGGTTGGCGCTGGAGCTGTCGCTCCAGTCGGCGTCTTCCAACTGGCGCGCCGGGTCGTAGCGGTGGTCTTCGAGGTAATGCGCCGGCGACTGGTAGGCGCTCTCGTCGTCCGCGTCGGCGGCCGGGTCGAACGCCATGTCCTGGCCGGTCAGGCGGCTTTCCATCTCGCGCACTTCGCGGGGCTCGACCCCCAGGCTCTCGGCGACGCGATGGACTTCCTCGTTGTTCAACCAGGCCAGGCGCTTCTTCTGGCTGCGCAGGTTGAAGAACAGCTTGCGCTGCGCCTTGGTGGTGGCGACCTTGACGATCCGCCAGTTGCGCAGGATGAACTCGTGGATCTCCGCCTTGATCCAGTGCACGGCGAAGGACACCAGGCGAACGCCCATTTCCGGGTTGAAACGCTTCACGGCCTTCATCAGGCCGACGTTGCCTTCCTGGATCAGGTCGGCCTGGGCCAGGCCGTACCCCGAATAACTCTTGGCGATATGAACAACGAAGCGCAGGTGCGCCAACACCATCTGCCGCGCCGCTTCCAGGTCTTGCTGATAGAAGAGGCGTTCGGCCAGTTCACGCTCCTGTTCCGGCGACAACAGCGGAATGCTGTTCACCGAGTGCACGTAGGCTTCCAGGTTTGCGCCTGGAACCAAGGCATGTACAGGTTGCAAAGAAGTGGTCATGCGAATCCTCCGATTCACGAAACTCGCGCAGTGTAGCACTCGGATATCTGACTGCAAGCGGGTGTATAAGTTCCTTTACAGCGACCCGCTGGCCGGTCGTGATCCGCCTGTCCTCAGCGCGGCGCCAGCTCGCGCAGGTGGCGGGCCACGGCCAGCCAGGCGCCGACCCAGCCAAGCAGCACCGCGCCAACGGTCAGCGACAGGCCGTCGTCCAGCGGCACGCCCTGCAGGCCGAAGTCGCTGCCGTACAGCCCTGAAAGGTTGACCACCGAACCGTTCAGCCAGTTCAGCGAATAGGCCAGCAGCGCCCAGGATAGGATGCCCGCGCCCAGGCCGTACAACGCGCCCATGTACAGGAATGGCCGGCGCACGTAACCGTCCGTCCCGCCGACCAGCTTGATCACCTCGATTTCGTTACGGCGATTTTCGATGTGCAGGCGGATGGTGTTGCCCACCACCAGCAAGAGGGTCAGCACCAGCAGGATGGTCAGGCCGAAGACGAAGCGTTCGCCGAGCTTGAGGATCGCGCTCAGGCGCTCGACCCATACCAGGTCGAGCTGCGCCTGCTGCACATGAGGCAGCTCCGCGAGCTGCTGGCGCAGTGCCTCCAGGCCGGCCCGGTCGATCTGCTTGGGCGTGACCGAGATCACCGGCGGCAGCGGGTTCTCCGGCAGCTCCTTGAGCGCTTCGCCCAGGCCGGACTGTTCCTGCAATTCGCTGAGCGCCTGCTCGCGGCTGATCAATTGGGCCTCGATCACGTCCGGCAGGCGCTCGATCTGCTCGCGCAGGTCCTGGCCCTGATTTTCGCTGGTCTTCAGGTCGAGGAACAGGGATATCTGCGCCGCCCGCTGCCAGGAGCCGCCGAGCCGTTCGACATTGTTCAGCAGCAGCGAGAGGCCCATCGGCAGGCTCAGGGTGATACCCATCACCAGGCAGGTGAAGAAGCTGCCGAACGGGTGGCCGAACAACCGGCGCAGGCTGTCCACCAGGCTGGCGCGATGGCTTTCCAGGTAGGCGCTGAACGAGCCGCTCCAGTCGGTCTGCTCCTGGCTCGGTTTCTCGCGGGTCTTGCGTTCCGGTGCGCCCTCTTCGGGGCCACGGGGAAGATCGTTGGCGCTCATCAGGCCTCATCCTCACGGTCAGCGATGATCCGGCCACGCTGCAGGGTCAGCATGCGATGGCGCATACGGGCGATCAGGGCCAGGTCGTGGCTGGCGATCAGTACGGTGGTGCCCAGGCGATTGATATCCTCGAACACGCCCATGATTTCCGAGGCGAGTCGCGGGTCGAGGTTGCCGGTGGGTTCGTCCGCCAGCAGCAGGGCCGGCTGGTGGACGATGGCGCGGGCAATGCCGACCCGCTGCTGCTGGCCGGTGGAAAGGTCGGAAGGCAACGCCTCGCCCTTTTCCTTCAGGTTCACCCGCTCCAGGGCCGAGGCCACGCGCTTGGCGATCTCCGGCTTGGGCATGCCGAGGATCTGCAGCGGCAGGGCGATGTTGTCCGCCACCGTACGATCGGTGAGCAGTTGGTGGTTCTGGAACACCACGCCGATCTGCCGGCGCAGGAAAGGGATCTGCGCGGTAGTGATGCGCCCCAGGTCCTGGCCGCCGAGCAACAGCTTGCCGCTGGTCGGTCGCTCCATCGCCAGGATGAGGCGCAGCAGGGTGCTCTTGCCGGCGCCGGAGTGGCCGGTGACGAAGAGGATCTCGCCACGGTGCACGCGGAAGGACACCTCGTGCAGGCCTACGTGGCCGTTGGGATAGCGTTTGCCGACCTGCTCGAAGCGGATCATGCGTTCTCCCGCTCTGCGAAGAGTGCCTGGACGAAGGCGTCGGCCTCGAAGGTACGGAGATCGTCGATCCCCTCGCCGACACCGATATAGCGGATCGGCAGGCCGAACTGCTTGGCCAGGGCGAAGATCACCCCGCCCTTGGCGGTGCCGTCCAGTTTGGTCAGGGCCAGGCCGGTCAGCTCCACCGCGAGGTTGAACTGCTTGGCCTGGTTGATGGCGTTCTGCCCGGTGCCGGCGTCGAGCACCAGCAGGACCTCATGGGGCGCCGTCTCGTCCAGCTTGCCGATCACCCGGCGCACCTTCTTCAGCTCCTCCATCAGGTTGTCCTTGGTATGCAGGCGTCCGGCGGTATCGGCGATCAGCACGTCGATGCCGCGGGCCTTGGCGGCCTGCACCGCGTCGAAGATCACCGAGGCGGAGTCGGCGCCGGTGTGCTGGGCGATCACCGGGATGCGGTTGCGCTCGCCCCAGACCTGCAACTGCTCCACGGCGGCGGCGCGGAAGGTGTCGCCGGCGGCCAGCATGACCTTCTTGCCCTCGAGTTGCAGCTTCTTCGCCAGCTTGCCGATGGTGGTGGTCTTGCCCACGCCGTTCACCCCGACCACCAGGATCACATAGGGCTCGCGCGCGACGTCGACCTGCAACGGCTGCTCCACCGGGCGCAGCAGGCTGGCCAGCTCTTCCTGCAGCGCCTTGTACAGCGCGCCGCTGTCGGCCAGCTCCTTGCGCGCCACGCGCTTGGTCAGGTTCTGCACGATCAGGGTGGTGGCCTCGACGCCGACGTCGGCGGTCAGCAGGCGCGTCTCGATGTCGTCGAGCAGGTCGTCGTCGATTTCCTTGCGGCCGAGGAACAGGCTGGCCATGCCTTCGCCGATGCTGGCGCTGGTCTTGGACAGTCCCTGCCGGAGGCGGGCGAAGAAGCCCGGCCTGGTCGCCGGCTCGCTGACTGCCGGAGCGGCGGCCAGCGGCGCAACGGGCTCGGGCTCGGGCTCGGGCTCGGGCTCGGCAGCCAGGATAGGCTCGGGTTGCGCGACGGGCGCCTCGGGCCGGGGCGAATGCTCCTCGGCCGACGCTGGCTCGTCACTGGCGAGCGGTGCTTCGGCAACCGGCGCCGGCTCGGCCGGCTCGGCAGCGGAGGGCTGCTGCCGACCTGGCTGTTCTGTCAGGGATTGCGCCACGTCATCGGCAGGCGCGCGCTGCTCGGCGGCCGCTGTCTCGGAGACCGGCTCGACAGGCTGATCGGCAGGCTGCTCGCCGGCTTGCGGCTTTTTCCGCCACCAGCCGAACAGACCTTTCTTTTCCCCGCCCTGCGGGGCCTTCTTGTCGTCGTTGGAACCAAACATGAATGCTTGTATCTCAAGGGAGCGGCACGGGACGTGGCCGCCCGGAAAACGGATGGGTATCCTAGCATCTCCTCGCCCGACGGGGCTAAGGGTCCTGCCCCGCAGTGACCTGAGACCCCGGTGGCGGCACGAAAGGTCCAGATCACCATGAAAACCCCAGCTCGCCGCCGCGTCGGCCTGCTCCTAGCCAGCCTTTGTCTCCCGCTTTTCGCCCAGGCGGCGGAAACCCAGCCCACCCACGAGTTCAGCCTCGACAACGGCCTGAAGGTCATAGTGCGTGAAGACCACCGCGCCCCGGTGGTGGTTTCCCAGCTCTGGTACAGGATCGGCTCCAGCTACGAGACACCCGGGCTCACCGGCCTGTCCCACGCCCTCGAACACATGATGTTCAAGGGCAGCCGAAAGCTCGGCCCGGGCGAAGCCTCGCGGGTGCTGCGCGACCTGGGTGCGGAAGAGAACGCCTTCACCACCGACGACTACACCGCCTATTACCAGGTCCTGGCCCGCGACCGCCTGCCGGTGGCGCTGGAGATGGAAGCCGACCGCATGGCCCACCTGAGCCTGCCGGCCGACCAGTTCAAGAGCGAGATCGAGGTGATCAAGGAGGAGCGCCGCCTGCGCACCGACGACAATCCCAACGCCCTCGCCTTCGAGCGCTTCAAGGCCGCCGCCTACCCGGCCAGCGGCTACCACACCCCGACCATCGGCTGGATGGCCGACCTGCAGCGCATGACCATCGACGACCTGCGCCACTGGTACGAATCCTGGTACGCGCCGAACAACGCCACCCTGGTAGTGGTCGGCGACGTCACCGCCGACGAGGTCAAGACCCTCGCCAAGCGCTACTTCGGCGAGATCCCCTGGCGCCAGCTGCCGCCGGCGCGCAAGCCGCTGGAACTGGCCGAGCCCGGCGAGCGCCGGCTCAAGCTGTACGTACGCACCCAGCTGCCGAACCTGATCATGGGCTTCAACGTGCCCAGCCTGGGCAGCAGCGAGAACCCTCGCGAAGTCAACGCCCTGCGCCTGATCGGCGCGCTGCTCGATGGCGGCTACAGCGCCCGCCTGGCCTCGCGCCTGGAGCGCGGCGAGGAGCTGGTCGCCGGCGCCTCCACCTACTATGACGCGTTCAACCGCGGCGACAGCCTGTTCGTCCTCTCGGCCACGCCGAACGTGCAGAAGGGCAAGACCCTCGAGCAGGTCGAGGCCGGTCTGTGGAAGCAGCTCGATGACCTCAAGCAGAACCCGCCCAGCGCCGCGGAGATCGAGCGCGTGCGCGCGCAGATGATCGCCGGGATGGTCTACGAGAAGGACTCCATCGCCGCCCAGGCCAGCAGCATCGGCCAGCTGGAAAGCGTCGGCCTGTCCTGGAAGCTGATCGACCAGGACCTGGAGGCCCTCAAGGCAGTGACTCCGGACGATATCCAGAAAGCCGCCCGCACCTATTTCACCCCGTCGCGCCTGACCCTGGCGCAAGTGCTGCCTGTGAAGGCCGAGGAAAAGGAGGCCCGTCATGAGTGAGCGCACAGGGCTGCGTTATGGCCTGCTCGGCCTGATCGTCATCGCGTTGCTGGCCGCGCTGGCCTATTTCGTCGCGCGTCCCCCCCAGACCCCGGCGGCGGCCCATGCCGCGGCGGTCGAGGAAAACCAGTTGCAGTCGCTGAAGGACGTCGCCAAGCAGGCGCCGGTCCATCGCAAGCTGGACATCCAGGAATGGAAGACCGCCGAAGGTGCCAAGGTGCTGTTCGTCGAAGCCCATGAACTGCCGATGTTCGACCTGCGCCTGACCTTCGCCGCCGGCAGCAGCCAGGACGCCGGCACCCCCGGCCTGTCGATGCTGACCAACGCCATGCTCAACGAAGGCGTGCCGGGCAAGGACACCACTGCCATCGCCGCCGGCTTCGAGGACCTCGGCGCCTCGTTCAGCAACGGCTCCTACCGCGACATGGCGGTGGCCGGCCTGCGCAGCCTGTCCGATGCCGACAAGCGGACCCAGGCGCTGAAGCTGTTCGAACAGGTGATCGGCCAGCCGACCTTCCCCGAGGACGCCCTGGCACGCATCAAGAACCAGGTCCTGGCCGGTTTCGAGTACCAGAAGCAGAACCCCGGCAAGCTGGCCGGCCTGGAGCTGTTCAAGCGCCTCTATGGCGAGCATCCCTACGCGCACTCCAGCGACGGCGACGAAAAGTCCGTTCCACCGATCAGCCGCGAACAATTGCAGGCGTTCCACAAGAAGGCCTACGCCGCCGGCAACGTGGTCATCGCGCTGGTCGGCGACCTCTCGCGGCAGGAGGCCGAAGCGATCGCCGCGGAAGTCTCCAAGGCGCTGCCCCAGGGCCCGGCGCTGGCCAAGACCGTCCAGCCGGAAACGCCCAAGCCCGGCCTGACGCACATCGACTTCCCCTCCGAGCAGACCCACCTGATGCTCGCCCAGCTTGGCATCGACCGCCAGGATCCCGACTACGCGGCGCTCTACCTGGGCAACCAGATCCTCGGCGGCGGCGGCTTCGGCACCCGCCTGATGGACCAGGTGCGAGAAAAGCGCGGCCTGACCTACGGCATCTATTCCGGCTTCACCGCCATGCAGGCACGCGGTCCGTTCATGATCAACTTCCAGACCCGCGCCGAACTCAGCGAGGGGGCGCTGAAGCTGGTCCAGGACATCGTCCGCGACTACCTGGCCAACGGCCCGACCCAGAAGGAACTGGACGACGCCAAGCGCGAACTGGCCGGCAGCTTCCCGCTGTCCACCGCGAGCAACGCCGACATCGTCGGCCAGCTCGGCGCCATCGGTTTCTACGGCCTGCCGCTGGACTACCTGGAAAGCTTCCTCAAGCAGGTCGAGGGACTCAGCGTCGAACAGGTCAGGAGCGCCATGGCCAAGCACCTGGACGCCGACGCCTTCGTCATCGTCAGCGCCGGCCCGAGCGTGCCGCAGAAACCCCTGCCGCCACCCACCGCCAAGCCGGCCCAGCAACCCAGCGGCGTTCCGGAGCATTGATGAGTAAACCTACTGCGAAAGCCCCCGGCCGCCACGGCGGCCAGGGACAGCTGCGGATCATCGGTGGCGAATGGCGCAGCCGGCGTTTCGTCTTTCCCGACGGGCCCGGCCTGCGACCGACCCCGGACCGGGTCCGCGAGACCCTGTTCAACTGGCTGGCACCCTATGTCGAAGGCGCACGGGTGCTCGATCCCTTCGCCGGCAGCGGCGCGCTGTTCCTCGAGGCGTTGTCGCGCGGCGCCCGCGAAGGGCTGGCCCTGGATACCAACGGCGAAGCGGTGGCGGCCCTGCGCAACCACCTCGACGCGCTCAAGTGCGGCACCGCCCAACTGGTCCTCGGCGATGCCGTGCGCTACCTGGGAAACCAGGCTCCGAGCACCTTCGACCTGGTGTTCCTCGACCCGCCGTTCCATCAGAACCTGCTGCAGGACGCCTGCCGCCTGCTCGAAACCCGCGGCTGGCTGAACCCCGACGCCTGGATCTATACCGAGAGCGAGAGCGTCCCCTCGTCCCTCGGCCTGCCCGGAAACTGGCGGCTGCACCGGGAAAAGAAAGCCGGCAACGTACATTACGCGCTCTGGCAGCGGGGAGCCTGAGGATGAGCCCGGCTTCCGCGAGCATTCGCCAACGCCTGCTGGCGCTTGGCGAGCCTTGCGCGGCGCAACCCGCCGCCGACTGGCAGGGCGATATCGCCCTGCCCGCCGAGCTGGAGCGTTTCTACCGCGAGGTCGGCCCACTCGACTGCACCCTGGAGAGTGCCGGCAACCCATTTTTCCTGCCGTCCCTGGCCCGCCTCTGGCAGCGCCAGGCCGGCTATCGCTGGCACGGCATCAGCGGCGAGCGCCTGTCGGGCTGGCAGGACGACTGGCTGGTGGTGGCCGACCAGGGCGCCGACCCGTTCATCCTCGAGACCGGCAGCGGGCGCATACTCTTCGACCTGCATGGCGGCAGGGGCTGGGACCCGGCCCCGTGCTTCGACGACCTGTGGCAGATGGCGGCCAGCCTGGTCTGCTTCGGCGAGGTCTGGAGCGGCGCCGGCGAGGACATCCTGCTGGACGACTGCAGCGTCGCGCCCCGCTATCGGCAGCAGCTCGTCGACGAACTGCAACCGATCCTCGGTTCGCGCCAGCGGGCGGAGGACCTCGCCGACGAGTTCGGCTGGTAAGCTGGTGGCCACACCACCACCGCCCATGACCTGCGCATGACCGCGTCCCCGACCTTCCAGCCCGCCTGGTGGCTGCCCAATCCGCACCTGCAGACCCTGTGGAGCCCGTTCTTCCGCCGCGGGCCGACCCTGGAACGGCAGCGCGAACGCCTGTGGCTGGCCGATGGCGACTTCATCGACCTCGACTGGGCCGGCCCGCACGATGCCGAGACCCCGCTGGTGCTGGCGCTGCACGGCCTCACCGGGTCATCCTCGTCGCACTACATCCTCGGTCTGCAGCGCGCCCTGCTGGAGCGCGGCTGGGCCAGCGTGGCGCTGAACTGGCGCGGTTGCTCGGGGGAGCCGAACCGCCTGCCGCGCGGCTACCATTCCGGGGTCAGCGACGACCTCGCCGAGGTGGTCGCGCACCTGCGCGCCAGGCGCCCGCAAGCGCCGCTGTACGCGGTCGGCTATTCGCTGGGCGGCAACGTGCTGCTCAAGTACCTGGGCGAAACCGCTGGGGACTGCCCGCTGCTCGGCGGCGTCGCGGTGTCGGTGCCGTTCCGCCTGGACGAGTGCGCCGACCGCATCGGCCTGGGCTTTTCCCGGGTCTACCAGGCGCACTTCATGAAGGCCATGCTGGCCTACGTGCAGGACAAGCAGCGGCTGTTCGGCGAGCAGGGCCAGGCGGAAGGCCTGGCCGCCCTGCAACGCCTCGGTCCGCTGGAGGGCATGCGCACCTTCTGGGACTTCGACGGCCGGGTCACCGCGCCGCTGCACGGCTTCGCCGACGCCAGGGATTACTATCGGCGCGCGTCCAGCCGCTACTACCTGCCGGACATCCGCACGCCGAGCCTGATCATCCATTCCAGCGACGACCCCTTCGTGTTCGCCCGCAGCCTGCCCGATCGCAGCGAACTGGCACCCTGCACCGAGCTGGAGCTGCACGCCCGCGGCGGTCACGTCGGCTTCGTCGACGGCTCTCCGCGCCAGCCCACCTACTACCTGGAACGACGCATCCCCGACTGGCTGGAGGCCCGCCTGCGACAGCACTGAGCTGGCCGGCGTCCGGCGACGGGCGGCAGAATAGGAACAGGCTGAAGGAAAAAGGGGGGCGAATGGAACTGACGCTGCGGCACAACCCGATGCTCGACGACGCCGACTGCGAGGCGATCCTGGCGATCCACGCGGCGGTCGGCTGGGACCGGCGCATGCCGCCTGCCGAGCTACGCACGCTGTACCAGCATTCCGGGTATTCCCTGCTGGCCGAACGCGACGGCCGCCTGGTCGGCCTGCTGCGCGCCGAGGAAGAAACACCGATTCGCGTCTGGCTGGCGGAAATCGCCGTGCTGCCCGGCGCACAGAGCAGCGGCGTCGGCGCAGCCCTGCTGCGGCGCTTCGCCGAGGATCACCGCGGCGCCTACCTGTTCACCGACGCCACCCTCGGTACCGAAGCCTTCTTCCGCCGCCACGGCATCCACATCCAGCAGGTGCTGGAGAAAACCCTGCGCGATCAGAGCGGCACGTAGAGCCGCTCGGAAATCCCGTCCACCGCATCCTGGGCCTGCGCCTCGATGTGCCCGCTCTCCAGCGCCAGCACCTGGTAGATGCCGCGACGCAGTTGCGCCTCGCTGAGGTCGCCGTCGAGATCGAGGGTGGTGCAGAGGAAGCGCACCCAGGAGGTGAGGATGATCCAGGCGTTGAGGGTCAGGGCCTCCAGCTGGGTCTCGTTCATCCGCAGGATGCCGGCCTCGGTGAAGCCCCGGTAGATCGCCTTGGCGTTGACCAGGCAACGCTGGGCGAAGGCGCGGTAGCGCGCCGCCAGCTCCGGGTCGCTTTCCAGCAGGTGCTCGAGGTCGCGGTGGAGGAAGCGGTAGCGCCACATCGCGGCCAGTAGCGCTTCCAGGTAGAAGGTCTTGTCGTCCACCGTCAGACCCCGCCCTTCGGGCAGGCGCAGGAAGCTCTCGACGTGGCTTTCGTACTCGGCGAACAGCTCGGCGATGATCGCCTGCTTGTTCGGGTAGTGGTAGTAGAGGTTCCCAGGCGATATACCCAGGTGGGTGGCGATATGGTTGGTGGTGACGCTGCGCTCGCCCTGGGCGTTGAACAGTTCCAGGCTGGCCTGGGCGATGCGATCGCGGGTCTTGATGCGTGGTGCCATGGGGACGACGGGCTCGTTCGGGTAACAGTGCGGGGCGCGCCCCGCCGTGACAGCGTAGAAGGTACACAAAGCCGGCCGCCCGGGTCAGCCCCCGGGGCGGCGGCCGGCGACCGGCCCGCCTTTCGTTGGGTACGCAAGCGCCGGGCTGGCAGGCATGCTGTTTGACACTTTAGAGTATTTACTCTAGAAATCCAGCGACGCAGCGAAATTCATCGGACCGAACCAGGTCCGCCATAACGACAGACGCGCGGCCACGCAGCCGCCCACGCTTCGCCGAGGAGCCAGCCCATGGTCGCCGATATCGCCTACCTGCAGCAGAGCCAGCAGGAAATCAACCAGCTCGAAGCCCTCTTCGCCCGCCAGCGCGCCGCCTACCTGGCGCAGCCGATGCCCGACGCCACGCAGCGCGTGCAGTGGCTGAAGGCCCTGCGCGACCTGCTGTTCAAGGAACAGCAGGCACTGATCGAGGCCATCGACCGGGACTTCAGCGCGCGCTCCGCCGACGAGACCCTGCTCGCCGAGATCATGCCCAGCCTGCACGGCATCCACTACGCCGCCAAGCGCGTGAAGAAATGGATGAAGCCCGCGCGCCGCGCGGTCGGCCTGCAATTCCAGCCGGCCTCGGCCCAGGTGGTGTACCAGCCGCTGGGCGTGGTCGGGGTGATCGTGCCTTGGAACTATCCGCTGTTCCTCTCCATCGGCCCGCTGACCGGGGCCCTCGCCGCCGGCAACCGGGTGATGATCAAGATGAGCGAGTCGACCCCGGCCACCGGGCGCCTGCTCAAGGACCTGCTGGCGCGGATCTTCCCCGAGGACCAGGTCGCCGTGGTGCTAGGCGAGGTAGACGTCGGCGTGGCCTTTTCCAAGCTGCCGTTCGACCACCTGCTGTTCACCGGCGCCACCAGCGTCGGCAAGCACGTGATGCGCGCCGCCGCCGAGAACCTGACCCCGGTCACCCTGGAGCTGGGCGGCAAGTCGCCGGCGATCGTCTCCGACAGCGTGCCGATGAAGGACGCCGCCGAGCGGATCGCCTTCGGCAAGAGCCTCAACGCCGGGCAGACCTGCGTCGCGCCCGACTACGTGCTGGTACCGAGCCGGCGCGTCGAGGAATTCGTCAGTCAGTACAAGGAGGTGGTCCAGGGCTTCTTCCCGCGTCTTTCGGACAACCCCGACTACACCGCGATCATCAACGAGCGCCAGCTCGGCCGCCTCCGGGGCTATCTCGACGACGCCCGCGAGAAGGGCGCGACCCTCGTCCCGCTGTTCGCCGAAGGCCAGCAACGGCGCCTGCCGCAGACGCTGCTGCTGAACGTCAGCGACGACATGAAAGTGATGCAGGAGGAAATCTTCGGCCCGCTGCTGCCGGTGATCCCCTACGAGCGCCTGGAAGACGCCCTGGCCTACGTCAACCAGCGCCCGCGACCGCTGGCCCTGTACTACTTCGGCTACGACAAGGCGCAGCAGCAGCGCGTGCTGCACGAGACCCACTCAGGCGGTGTGTGTCTGAACGACACCCTGCTGCATGTCGCCCAGGACGACATCCCGTTCGGTGGCGTCGGTCCCTCCGGCATGGGCCACTACCATGGCCACGAAGGCTTCCTCACCTTCAGCAAGGCCAAGGGCGTGTTCAGCAAGCCGCGCTTCAACGCCGCGCGAATGATCTACCCCCCCTACGGCAAGTCGATCCAGAAGCTCGTCTACAAGCTGTTCGTGCGCTGAACCGGGGCGCGTGCGGCGCCCCCTCATTCCTACGCTGCAGGTGACATAACAACAATGAGCGACACCACCCTTGAAAGCGCCGGCCTGTCCCGACGCAGCCTGATGAAAGTCGGCCTGATCGGCGGCGCCTTCCTCGCCACCGCGGGCGTCACCGCCAGCCTCACCGGCTGTTCGGCGGAGAAACCGGCGAGCGGCCTGGAAAAGGTCCGCGAATCCGACCTGCCGTTCCTCCGTGCGCTGCTGCCGGTGATGCTGCTCGGCGCGGTTTCCGCCGAGCAGATGCCGAAAGCCGTGGAGGGCGCGATCCAGAGCCTCGACCACAACCTGGCGCGGCTCTCCCCGGAGATGTTCAAGCTCACCCAGCAACTCTTCGACGTGCTCGCCCTGCCGCTCACCCGTGGCCCGCTGACCGGTATCTGGGGCAGTTGGGAGAACGCCAGCGGCGACGACGTGCGGGCATTCCTTTCGCGCTGGGAAAACAGCTTCATCGGCCTGTTGCGGATGGGCCACAGTTCGCTGATGCAACTGGCGATGATGGCCTGGTACGCCCGCCCCGAGGCGTGGGCCCATTGTGGCTACCCCGGACCGCCGAAGATCGCTTGAGCCGCCCCCGGAACAATACGAAGAGCCCGAAGCCGCCTAGCCTGAGAGTGCATTCATGCCTGTACCCGATCTGTTCGCCGAGGGCCTCGCCCGCGGCTGGAAAACCTACAACGGCTCGCGCCTGGACGACGACCTGGAGCTGGAGGCCGACGTGGTCGTGGTCGGCACCGGCGCCGGCGGCGGCACCACCGCGGAAATCCTCAGCGCCGCCGGCCTGAAGGTGCTGCTGGTGGAAGAAGGCCCGCTGAAGACCAGCAGCGATTTCAAGATGCAGGAGGCCGACGCCTACCCCGAGCTGTACCAGGAAGGCATCGGCCGGATGAGCAAGGACGGCGCCATCACCATCCTCCAGGGCCGCGCCGTGGGCGGCACCACCCTGATCAACTGGACCAGCAGCTTCCGCACCCCGGAACCGACCCTGCAGCACTGGGCCCAGGTCTACGGGGTCAAGGGCCACAGCGCGGAGGACATGGCGCCCTGGTTCGAGAAAATGGAGCAGCGCCTGCACGTGGCGCCCTGGGCGCTGCCGCCGAATGCCAACAACGACGTGATCCGCCTGGGCTGCGAGAAGCTCGGCTATCACTGGAAGGTCATCCCGCGCAACGTCCTCGGTTGCTGGAACCTCGGCTACTGCGGCATGGGCTGCCCGGTCAACGCCAAGCAGTCGATGCTGGTCACCACCATCCCGGCGACCCTCGACAAGGGTGGCGAGCTGCTCTACCTGGCGCGCGCCAACCGGCTGCTGCTGGACGGCGACAAGGTGACGGGCCTCGAATGCCTGGGCATGGATGAGCGCTGCGTGGCGCCCAACGGCCGCCGGATCAGGGTCCGGGCCAGGCACTACGTGCTCTCCGGCGGCGGCATCAACACCCCGGCGATTCTTCTCCGCTCGAAGGCGCCTGATCCGAGCCAGCGGGTCGGCAAGCGCACCTTCCTGCACACGGTGAATTTCAGCGCGGGGCTGTTCGACCGGGTGATCAACCCCTTCTACGGCGCACCGCAGTCGATCTACTCCGACCATTTCCAATGGGACGACGGTGTCACCGGACGCATGTCCTACAAACTGGAGGTGCCGCCGCTGCAACCGTCGCTGGCCTCGGTGCTGCTCGGCGGCTTCGGCAGCGACAACGCCCTGCGCATGGAACAGCTACCGCATACCAACATGATGCTCGCCCTGCTCCGCGACGGCTTCCACCCGGACAGCGCGGAGGGCTCGGTCGGCCTGCGCGGCGACGACACCCCGGTGCTCGACTACCGGATGACCGACTACACCTGGGACGGTATCCGCCGTGCCTTCCATACCATGGCGGAGATCCAGTTCGCCGCCGGCGCCCGGGAAGTGCGGCCGGTGCACAGCGACGCGCGTAGCGCGAAGAACCTGCAGGAGGCGCGCGGGATCATCGACGGCCTGCGCCTGGAGATCTACCGCACGCGCCTGGGCAGCGCCCACGTCATGGGCGGCTGCGCCATGGGCGAAGACCCGGCCGTGGCGGTGGCCGACAGCCTCGGCCGCCATCACCACCTGCGGAACCTGTCGATCCACGACGGCTCGCTGTTCCCCACCAGCATCGGCGCCAACCCGCAGCTCTCGGTCTACGGTCTTACCGCGCAACTGGCCAGCGCGCTGGCCGAACGCCTGGCCAGGGCCTGAACCGCCGCCGGGCCGGCCGCGCGCCGCGGCAGCCGGCCCGGCGCCATCAGACCTATGGGCTAAAGGCCGATGGCCCGTGCGTCTTGGCCGCACGGGCATCCCTGCGCTACCATCCGATTCCCTTACGAAACCCTGCCAGGACGTAGCGATGAACCGAGTGCTGTACCCAGGCACCTTCGATCCCATCACCAAGGGTCACGGCGATCTGATCGAACGTGCTTCACGGCTTTTCGACCATGTGATCATCGCGGTCGCCGCCAGCCCCAAGAAGAACCCCCTGTTCAGCCTGGAACAGCGGGTGGCGCTGGCCCAGGAGGTCACCAAGCACCTGCCGAACGTCGAGGTGGTGGGCTTCTCCACCCTGCTGGCGCACTTCGTCAAGGAGCAGAAGGCGAATGTCTTCCTCCGCGGCCTGCGCGCGGTTTCCGACTTCGAGTACGAGTTCCAGCTGGCCAACATGAACCGCCAGCTCGCCCCCGACGTGGAAAGCATGTTCCTCACCCCGTCGGAGAAGTATTCCTTCATTTCCTCGACGCTGGTCCGGGAAATCGCCGCTCTCGGCGGGGATATCAGCAAGTTCGTGCATCCGGCCGTGGCAGACGCCCTGGCGGAACGTTTCAAGCGCTGATCCGCGTCTCTCCGCCGGCCTCCCGTCGGCGTCCCGCGTGCACTGCGGGCGCCGATGCGGCACAATTCCGCTATTCCCGTTACCGATGCCGTGGCTGTCCGTCGCGGTTGGAGTTGTTAGATGTCCCTGAAAATCACTGACGATTGCATCAATTGCGACGTCTGCGAACCCGAATGCCCGAACGGCGCGATCTCGCAAGGCGAAGAAATCTATGTGATCGATCCCAATCTCTGCACCGAGTGCGTCGGCCACTACGACGAGCCGCAGTGCCAGCAGGTCTGTCCGGTGGACTGCATTCCCCTTGACGACGCCAATGTCGAGAGCAAGGACCAGTTGATGGAGAAATACCGGAAGATCACCGGCAAGGCCTGATCCCCGCCGGCGCCTGTCCTTCAGGGACGGTTCGCGCCCCGTCCGACGCGCTTTTGGCTATCCTTGGCAATCCAGTCTGAGGCGTTCGCGGTCCCGTCCCGCGAACGCCGCTGAACAGTGAGCCGCCATGTCCTTCCTGAACCTGCCCGTCCGTACCCTGGTCGCCGCCTGCGGCCTGTCCCTGCTCAGCCTCGCGGCGCATGCCGACAGCTTTCGCGGCGACGCCCACGCACCGCAGCAGGCCGCCGTCGCCACGCCACATCCGGCCGCGACCGTCGCCGGCCTGGAAACCCTGGCCAATGGCGGCAACGCCTTCGACGCCGCGGCGGCCATCGCCGCTGCCCTGGCGGTAGCCGAGCCTTACGGCTCGGGACTCGGCGGCGGTGGATTCTTCCTTCTGCGCCAGGCCGGTGCGCAGCCGACCTATCGCTTCCTCGACGCCCGCGAGCGCGCGCCGAAGGCCGCCTACGCCGACATGTACCGGCGCAATGGCAAGGTCGACCCCAGGCTGTCCGTCGACGGCCCGCTGGCGGCGGCGATCCCCGGCCTGCCGGCGGCGCTGGTCGAATTGAGCAGCCGCTACGGACGCAAGCCCCTGGCCGACAATCTGGTGCCGGCGATCCGCCTGGCGGTGGATGGCGTATCCGTCGACCGGATCTACCGTGACCGCGCCGCCATGCGCCTGGAAGCGATGCGCAAGGACCCGGAAACCGCGCGGATCTTCCTCGACAAGGGCGGAATCCCCGACGAATGGAACCTGCTCCGCCAACCGCAGTTGGCACGTACCCTGGAACGCCTCGGGCGCTACGGGCGGATCGGTTTCTACGAAGGCGAGACAGCGGACAAGCTGCTCACCGGGGTCCGCGCCGGCGGCGGCATCTGGAGCGCGGCCGACTTGCGCGACTACCGGGTGATCGAACGCCGCCCGCTGGAGGTGAAGCTGGCCAACGGCCGCGAACTGATCAGCGCACCGCCGCCCTCGGCCGGCGGCGTCGCCCTGGCGCAGAGCCTGCAGATGCTGGAACAGCTGCCGTGGCAGAAGGCCGAGCCGGTACAGCGTGCCCATTACGTGCTGGAGGTCCTGCGCCGTGCCTACCGCGATCGAGGCCTGCTCGGCGACCCGGACTTCGTCGCCAACCCGCTGCCCAGTTTGCTGGCGCCGGACTACCTGAAGCGCCTTGCCGCCGGCATCGACCCGCGCCGCGCCACGCCCAGCTCGGCGCTGCCGGAGGCGCCGGCCTGGCGCGAAGGCGACCACACCACCCACTTCGCGGTGATCGATGCCCAGGGCAACGCGGTGGCCGCCACCCTCTCGGTGAACCTGCCGTTCGGCGCCGCCTTCACCGTTCCCGGTACCGGCGTGGTGCTGAACAACGAGATGGACGATTTCGCCGCCGACACCCAGGGCGCCAACAGCTACGGCCTGGCCGGCAGCCAGGCGAACGCGGTGGCGGCCGGCAAGCGCCCGCTGTCGAGCATGAGTCCGAGCTTCCTGGAAAGCCCGACCGACTTCGCCGCCTTCGGCACCCCTGGCGGCAGCCGCATCCCGAGCATGGTTCTGATCTCCATGCTGCAGTACTTCGACGGTCGCCCGGTCGGCCAATGGGTCGCCGCGCCGCGCTACCACCACCAGTACAAGCCGGACGTCGTCGAGTACGAACCGCGCGCCTTCAGCGATGCCGAGGCCGCCGAACTGCGCCGGCGCGGCTATCAGCTCAAACGCCTGGAGCGCAGCTACGGCAACCAGCAGGTGCTCTACTGGGACAAGCGCAGCGGCCGCGTCGACGCCGCCAGCGACCCGCGCGGGATCGGCTACTCGTCTCTGTCCCTGGAGGCGCAAGCGCAGCCTCGGCCGCACTGAACAAACGAGAGACAGCGCTCAAAAAATGTTCGACGATCTCACCCAGATAGGCGCCGCGTAGGGATTTCGCCGACGAGTCCGGCTGGCAATCCAGGCGGCGTGCCTCACTGGCTCGCCGCTTCAACCGCCTGCTGCGCATCCTCCGCACTGGCTTCCACCGCCTCCGGGTCAGACGGGGCGCCCTCCATGCCTCGGCCGGAGTGCCGGCGATCGGCGGCACCGGAGCAGTCGGCGACACCGGACAGCTCTCCATCCAGCGCAGCATGAATCCAGTTTTCCAGGCGGGTGTACCAGGCTGCGTTCGCGGCGCTCTCCAGCCAGGCAATGGCATCCGCATCCTGCTGCTGTGCGGCCTTTTCCAGCCAGAGCCGTGCTTGCAGCTTGTTCATCCCGGCACCTGAACCGTTCCAGTAGGCCTCGCCCACCTTGAACTGGGCACGGGCATCTCCCTGGGTCGCAGCCTTGCAGAACCACTGGAAGGCCTTTTCCCGGCTGCCGGCATAACGGTCCAGCAGGGCGGCTTCCTCGTCTGAAGTGGCGGAATAGACGCCTTGCGAGTCGTCCAGGTAGAACCATCCCAGATTGGTTTCGGCGTCTTCGCTACCGCTGGCCGCCGCGCGTTCGAACCAGGTCCCGGCCTTCACCCGGTCCTGGTCGACCCCTTCGCCTCTCCAGTAGAGAACGCCCATTTCATTCTGGGCGGCGGCATCCCCCTGCTCCGCGGCCTTCCGGAACCAGCGTGCCGCCTCGGTCTTGTCCTGTGGCCCGCCGTCACCATCGCGATAGAGCATGGCCAGTTGGATCTGCGCGCGGACCATCCCCGCAGCGGCCGCCTTGCCCCACCATTCGCGCGCGCTGGCGTAGTTCTGTTGCTGGTAGAAGTAGGCGCCGAAATCGAACAGAGCCTGCGGCTCCCCCGTCTCGGCGGCCTGGCGGAGGCGGGTGAATTCGGCGAACAGTTCATCGCCGCGCTTGTCGCCCTGCTCGGCCTTGGACTGCTCCCTGGCGAGGTCGGACACCGCATCCTCCGCCCAGGCGAACGAGGGTACGGCAAGAGCAAGGACGGACAGGAACACCCACTGACTGAACATACGCGAAATCCTTATCTTGGTTGAGCCGGTCGGCCACCCCTGGTCGACCTTGTGACCTTGCTGGTCAGCAGGACACTGTCACCATCGGAGAGTCCGATCAAGTGCCGCGAACGGTCCGTGCGGAACATCTGTCATCGGCCGATGCGGCGCTATAGCTGCCGCCTGCCGTGGCGGAAGAAAAGACTTAGCCCAATCTCCGTGCCCCCTGCAATGCATCGAGAAAACAAAAAGCCGGTCGATGACCGGCTTTTTTTCATTCCGTTGGAAACTCAGCTTTCGTCGTGGTTATAGCCGCTGGTGGTGCAGCCCAGGCAACGGACGAAGGCTTCCTTGCCCGGATCGACCACCAGCGCCTGGCCGGCCTTGCCGACGCTGCCGCTGGCCGCGGTGAACGGCAGGCTGACCACGAAGGCCACCGCCCCGACGGCCGTGGCGGCGATCAGGAAGGGACGGGCGATGAGCAGATCGCCGATCATGGCGTACGCGGGGGGCGCTTCGACGGTGTACATCGGGTCGCCGCTGGCGTTTTCCTGCACGGCATCCGCCAGCGCGGGCATGGACGAGAGCCCGGTGGTCAGCGCCAGCACGAGCGCGGTGGTGCGAAACAGGTTCATGGAGGCGGTCCTTTCTGGTTTTTGGTTGGGCAGATATCGCCTAACTATAACAGCGCTGCGGGTAGTGCCAGCGTGACCGCCTTCAATCGCCGAGGAATGCGTAGTGCGGCTTTTTCGGGATGAACGGCCGGTAGAAGCCGATCAGGCTGCACAGGTCGGCGTCCTCGTTGCCGGTCGGCCAGAAGGGTTCGCCGATGACGATCCGCCGGTTTTCGTAGTCCAGCGCCGCCGGCACCACCGGTACGCCGGCGCCACGGGCGATGTGGTAGAAGCCCATGCGCCAGCGGTCGACCTTCTTGCGCGTGCCTTCCGGAGCGATGATCAGCATGAACTCGCGGTGCTCGCGGAAGGCCTGGATCGCCTGGTCCACGGTATTCAGCTTCAGGTGGCGCTGGATCGGGATACCGCCCCAGCGCCGCATCAGGCCGCCCAGCGGGCCGTTGAACAGGGTGTGCTTGCCGAACCAGCGGGCGTTCAGACGCAGGACGAACTTGGCGGCGAGGAAGGCCACGAAGTCCCAGTTCGAGGTGTGGTGGGCGCCAATCACCACGAACTTGTCGAGCGCGGGCAATTGGCCCTCGATCTTCCAGCCGGAGAGTTTCAGCATGGCATGGCCGAGCGACTCGACCAGGGTGTTGCGAGGCAGGTAATTGCCGGACATCGTGCACCTTTCTTATGGCAGGCCGCTCACCGTGGCGGCCCTTCTTGTGGCGGTAGAGTATGCGCGGCGCGGCGCTTCAGCGTTGGCAGCGCGGGCAGTACACGCTGGCGCGCTGGCCTAGGCGGATCTCGCGCAGGGTGCTGCCGCAGACCTTGCAGAACTCCCCGCCACGGCCATAGACGAACAATTCCTGCTGGAAGTAACCGGGCTGGCCGTCGCCGCCGACGAAATCGCGCAGGGTGGTGCCGCCGCGCTCGATGGCGATCGCCAGGATCCGCTTGATCTCCTCCGCCAGGCGCAGGTAGCGCGCCTTGGAGATGCTCCCGGCAGGCTTGCGCGGATCGATGCCGGCGGCGAACAGCGCTTCGCTGGCGTAGATGTTGCCGACCCCGACCACCACCGCGTTGTCCATGATGAACGGCTTGACCGCCATGCTCCGCCCGCGCGACAGCTCGAACAGACGCTGGCCGGCGAAAGCGTCGGTCAGCGGTTCCGGGCCGAGGTTGCGCAGCAGCTCGTGTTCCAGTGGCGCCAGGCTCCAGAGCATGGCGCCGAAGCGCCGCGGATCGGTGTAGCGCAGGGCCATGCCCGAGGCCAGCTCGATGTCGACGTGCTCGTGGCGACTGGCCGGGGTGCCGCTCTCCACCAGCCTCAGGCTGCCGGACATGCCCAGGTGGCTGATCAGCGTACCGGCCTCGGCGCCCAGCAGCAGGTACTTGGCGCGGCGCTCGACGCTGACGATGCGTTGTCCGGACAGGCGCACGTCCAGGTCTTCGGGAATCGGCCAGCGCAGGCGCCGCTCGCGCACGATCACGCGCTCGACGCGCTGGCCTTCGAGGTAGGGGGCGATGCCCCGGCGGGTGGTTTCGACTTCGGGTAGTTCGGGCATGGCGGCAGCAATCCGGTTGACCGCGGCACCTTAGCAGGAAGCGCCGCGGCGCGGCCAGTCAGTAGCTGCCCTGGCCGACGCCCAGCTCGAGGATCGAGCCCTTGAGGTTCTCGAAGTCGTAGTCGGTGAGCCCGACGTAGTCCAGCACCAGCGCACCGATGCTGTTCCATTCGTGGTCTTCCGGCTGGTTGCCGAGGACCCGGTGCGAACCGCAGATGTGCTCGGCCATCTTCAGGATCGCCAGCAGGTTCTTCAGTTGGGTATCGCGTGCCGATTCGTCGCCGAAGATCGACAACGCGTTGTGGTGGTTGGCGATCGCCTCGCAGACGTGCTCCGGCAGGCGCCAGGAGCGCGCGGTGTAGTAGCCGACCACCGCATGGTTGGTGTTCAGCACGCGGTTCTCGGTGTCCACCACCCGGCGTTCGTCGCTGGCGGCGGCGTAGGCCTCTTCCAGCACCGCCATGTAGTGCGGGAAGCGCTTGAGCATCAGCGGGATGCCGCAATTGTGGAACAGGCCGAGAGCGTAGGCTTCGTCCACCGATTCGTAGCCGATCCGCTTGGCCAGGCTCAGGCAGCTCATGGCCACGTCCTGGGCGGTGTCCCAGAAACGGTTGAGGGTGACGATGGTGTCGTCGCTCATCTCACCCTTGATCGACTGGGCGTTGATCAGGTTGATCACCGAACGACTGCCCAGCAGGTTCACCGCGCGCTGGATCGAAGTGATGCGATTGGCCAGGCCGAAGAACGGCGAGTTCACCAGTTTCAGGAGAGCCCCGGAAAGGCCCGGGTCCTGGCTGATCAGCCTGGCAATGTTCTTCAGGTCCGGATTGGGCATGACCTGCTCCATCTGCAGGTCGACCATGATCTGGGGTTGCGGCGGCACGCTGATGCCTTGCAGGGCCTGGCGGATCTGCTCGGCGGTGAGTTCTTGGACCATGAGGACGGAGGCGAAAGTTGACGGTGCGCGCAGTTTACCCGGAGAACCCCGCCATGGGGCGGGCTTCTGCCGGAAAAGCGGCGCCAGGCAACGGACATGGAACTTTTCCCGCAGCCGCCAGGGTCGGAATGAATACCCCTTCTGATATCGGGAGACATGCCATGACCCAATCCCTGCACGGCAAGGTCGTCGCCGCCCTGGTGACCGACGGTTTCGAACAGGTCGAACTGACCGGTCCGAAAAAAGCCCTGGAAGACGCCGGCGCCACGGTAAGGATTCTTTCCGACAAGGCCGGCGAGGTGCGCGGCTGGAACCATCACCAGCCAGCCGAGGCCTTCCGCGTCGACGGCACCTTCGAAGACGCCAGCCTGGACGACTACGACGCCCTGCTGCTGCCCGGCGGGGTGATCAATTCCGACCAGATCCGCAGCCTGGCCAAGGCCCAGGAACTGGCGATCCGCGCCGAACAGGCGAGCAAGCCGGTGGCGGTGATCTGCCACGGCGCCTGGCTGCTGATCTCCGCCGGCCTGGTGCAGGGTCGTACCCTGACCAGTTGGCCGTCGCTCAAGGACGACATCAACAACGCCGGCGGCCACTGGGTGGACCAGGAGGTAGCGGTGGACGGCAAGCTGGTGAGCAGCCGCAAACCCGAAGACATCCCGGCCTTCAACCGTCGATTCATCGAAATCCTCGCCGGCTGAACGGCCCGCGTTCGCGCAGCGGCGAATCCCGTCGCTGCGTTATAATCGCGCTCTTTTGCCGGAGCCTTTCCCATGACCCTGCCCAGCTTGCGTCTCAAAGCCAACGCCGAGCGCCGCCTGCGCGCCGGCCACCTGTGGGTCTACAGCAACGAGGTGGATGTCGCCGCGACGCCGCTGAATGCCTTCGCCGCCGGCGACCAGGCGGTGCTGGAAATGGCCAACGGCAAGCCGCTGGGCATCGTCGCGCTGAGCCCGAACAATCTCATCTGCGGCCGCCTCATTTCCCGTGATACCAAGCACGTTCTCGACAAATCGCTGCTGGTTCATCGCATCAACATCGCCCTCAGCCTGCGCGAGCGGCTTTTCGACAAGCCGTTCTACCGGCTGGTCTACGGCGATTCCGACCTGCTGCCCGGCCTGGTGGTCGATCGCTTCGGCGACGTGCTGGTGGTGCAACTGGCGTCCGCAGCCATGGAACTGCGCAAGGACGAGGTGCTCGCCGCCCTGCTGCAGGTGCTCAAGCCCGCCGCCGTGCTCTGGAAGAACGACTCCAGCGCGCGCGACGCCGAGGGCCTGGAGCGCTACGTGGCCAATGCCTACGGCGAAGTGCCGGAGTGGGTCGCCCTGGAAGAGAACGGCGTGAAGTTCGAGGCGCCGGTGCTGGCCGGGCAGAAGACCGGCTGGTTCTACGACCACCGCATGAACCGTGCGCGCCTGGCGCCCTACGTGCGGGGCAAGCGGGTCCTCGACCTGTTCAGCTATATCGGTGGCTGGGGCATCCAGGCCGCCGCCTTCGGCGCCAGCGAAGTGATGTGCGTGGACGCGTCCGCCTTCGCCCTCGACGGCGTCGAGCGCAACGCGGCACTGAACGGCGTGGCGGAGAAGGTCACCTGCGTCGAGGGCGACGTGTTCGAGGCCCTGCGCGAGCTGAAGGCCGCCGACGAACGCTTCGACGTGGTGATCGCCGACCCGCCGGCCTTCATCAAGCGCAAGAAGGACCTGAAGAACGGCGAGGCCGCCTACCGCCGTCTCAACGAACAGGCCATGCGCCTGCTGAGCAAGGACGGCATCCTGCTCAGCGCCTCCTGCTCGATGCACCTGCCCGAGGACGACCTGCAGAACATCCTGATCGGCAGCGCCCGCCATCTCGACCGCAACATCCAGCTGCTCGAGCGCGGCGGCCAGGGCCCCGACCATCCGGTGCACCTGGCGATCGCGGAAACCCGCTACATCAAGAGCCTGACCTGCCGGCTGCTGCCCAACGGCTGAGCCCGTCCCGGCGGATGAGCGCCTGCGTTCATCCGCCCTACGGCCACCGCCGCTCATGGCGCGACGGGCGGCGCAAGACGCCAGCCGGGTCGCGACGCGCCGCTCCGCCGACCGCCAGCCTTCCCCATTCGCCCGCTCTGGGCTTAGAATCCGGGCATTCCTCGCCAATCATCCCCCGGCGGGCAGTGAGCCCAGGCCGTCGCCAATGGTGACCCCATTCAGACCCCGGCCAACTCCGTACACTCGGCTATTCCCCGTTTGCATCCGGTTCCTTCGACGCTCACGATACAGTCATAACCCGAACCTGATTAGCCGCAGGAAATCGTCATGCCCGATTACCGCTCGAAAACCTCCACCCAGGGCCGCAACATGGCCGGCGCCCGCGCCCTCTGGCGCGCCACCGGGATGAAGGACGAAGACTTCAAGAAGCCGATCATCGCCATCGCCAACTCCTTCACCCAGTTCGTGCCCGGCCACGTGCACCTGAAGGACCTCGGCCAACTGGTCGCCCGCGAGATCGAGAAGGCCGGCGGCGTGGCCAAGGAATTCAACACCATCGCCGTCGACGACGGCATCGCCATGGGCCACGACGGCATGCTCTATTCGCTGCCGAGCCGGGAGATCATCGCCGACTCCGTGGAATACATGGTCAACGCCCACTGCGCCGACGCCATCGTCTGCATCTCCAACTGCGACAAGATCACCCCCGGCATGCTGATGGCCGCGCTGCGCCTGAACATCCCGGTAGTGTTCGTCTCCGGCGGGCCGATGGAGGCCGGCAAGACCAAGCTGGCCAGCCACGGCCTGGACCTGGTCGATGCCATGGTGGTGGCCGCCGACGACTCCTGCTCCGACGAGAAGGTCGCCGAGTACGAGCGCAGCGCCTGCCCGACCTGCGGCTCCTGCTCCGGCATGTTCACCGCCAACTCGATGAACTGCCTGACCGAGGCGCTCGGCCTGTCGCTGCCGGGCAACGGCTCGACCCTGGCCACCCACGCCGACCGCGAGCAACTGTTCCTGCGCGCCGGGCGCCTGGCCGTGGAACTCTGCCAGCGCTATTACGGCGAAGGCGACGACAGCGTGCTGCCGCGCAACATCGCCAACTTCAAGGCCTTCGAGAACGCCATGACCCTGGACATCGCCATGGGCGGCTCGACCAATACCATCCTGCACCTGCTGGCCGCCGCCCAGGAGGCCGAGGTGCCGTTCGACCTGCGCGACATCGACCGCCTGTCGCGCAAGGTGCCGCAACTGTGCAAGGTGGCGCCGAACATCCAGAAGTACCACATGGAAGACGTGCATCGCGCCGGCGGCATCTTCTCCATCCTCGGCGAACTGGCCCGCGGTGGCCTGCTGCACACCGACGTCCCCACCGTGCACAGCCCGAGCATGGCCGACGCCATCGCCCAGTGGGACATCACCCAGACCCGCGACGAAGCCGTGCACACCTTCTTCAAGGCCGGTCCGGCGGGCATCCCGACCCAGACCGCGTTCAGCCAGAACACCCGCTGGCCGAGCCTGGACGACGACCGCGCCGAGGGCTGCATCCGCAGCGTCGAGCATGCCTATTCCAAGGAAGGCGGGCTGGCCGTGCTCTACGGCAACATCGCTCTCGACGGCTGCGTGGTGAAGACCGCCGGGGTCGACGAGTCGATCCACGTGTTCGAAGGCAGCGCGAAGATCTTCGAAAGCCAGGACGCCGCGGTGAAAGGCATCCTCGGCGACGAGGTGAAGGCCGGCGACATCGTGATCATCCGCTACGAAGGACCGAAGGGCGGGCCGGGCATGCAGGAAATGCTCTATCCGACCAGCTACCTGAAGTCCAAGGGCCTGGGCAAGCAGTGCGCCCTGCTCACCGACGGACGCTTCTCCGGCGGCACCTCGGGCCTGTCCATCGGTCACGCCTCCCCGGAAGCCGCCGCCGGCGGCGCCATCGGCCTGGTGCAGGACGGCGACAAGGTGCTGATCGACATTCCCAATCGCTCGATCAACCTGCTGGTCAGCGACGAAGAACTCGCCGCACGCCGCGCCGAACAGGACAAGAAGGGCTGGAAGCCGGCCGCGCCGCGTGCCCGCCGCGTCAGCACCGCGCTCAAGGCCTACGCCCTGCTCGCCACCAGCGCCGACAAGGGCGCGGTACGCAACAAGGCGCTGCTGGACGGCTGAATCGTCCCGCGACGAAAAAAGCCCGGTCCCGCGCCGGGCTTTTTCATTCACGCGTACGCGCGCCGAATGGCGGATAATCGCAAGCGGTCATTCGCCCTACCGCTCACCCACGCTCCAACCGCAGGGCGCATACGCCACCGGCGTTATCCGCCGACATGCGGCGCAGCCAGGCCTGGGCGAGACCGTGTTCGCCCAGTAAAATCGCGCTCTTTTTCCCCGGACCGCCACCATGAGTTCCCTGCAAAGCCCGTCGGACGCCAGCGCCCGCAACGACCTGGTCTATGGCCTGGACGACCGTCCCAGCGCTCCCATCGCCCTGCTCGCCGCCCTCCAGCACCTGCTGGCGATCATCGTGCCGATCGTTACCCCCGGCCTGCTGATCTGCCAGGCGCTGGGCGTATCGCCGCGCGACACCAATCTGATCGTGTCGATGTCGCTGGTGATCTCCGGCATCGCCACCTTCGTCCAGTGCAAGCGCTTCGGCCCGTTCGGCGCCGGACTGTTGATCGTCCAGGGCACCAGCTTCAACTTCGTCGGCCCGCTGATCGCCGGCGGGGCGCTGATGGTCAAGCAGGGCACGCCGGTGGAAAGCGTGATGGCGGCGATCTTCGGCGTGGTCATCGCCGGCTCCTTCGTCGAGATGGGCATCTCGCGCATACTGCCGTTCGTCAAGCGGCTGATCACCCCGCTGGTGACCGGCATCGTCGTGCTGATGATCGGCCTGACCCTGATCAAGGTCGGCCTGATCAGCATGGGCGGCGGCTTCTCGGCGATGTCCAACGGCACCTTCGCCAACGGCGAGAACCTGCTGCTGTCCGGTGTGGTGCTGGGCATCATCGTGGTGCTCAACCGCATCCCGGTGGTATGGATGCGCAGTTGCGCCATCGTCATCGCCCTGGCCGTCGGCTACGCGCTGGCCGGCTACCTCGGTCGCCTGGACTTCACCGGCATGCACCAGGCCGAGCTGTTCCAGGTACCGACCCCGCTGCACTTCGGCCTGGACTTCTCCTGGCCGCTGTTCATCCCGATGCTGGTGATCTACCTGGTCACCTCCCTGGAAGCCATCGGCGACGTCACCGCCACCAGCAAGGTGTCTAAGCAACCGGTGGAAGGCCCGCTGTGGATGCAGCGGATCAAGGGCGGCGTGCTGGTCAACGGCGCCAACTCGTTCCTCGCCGGTATCTTCAATACCTTCCCCAGCTCAGTGTTCGCCCAGAACAACGGGGTGATCCAGCTCACCGGCGTGGCCAGCCGCTACGTCGGCCTCTGGATCGCCGCCATGCTGGTCCTGCTCGGCCTGTTCCCGAGCGTCGCCGGGGTCATCCAGGCGGTGCCGGAACCGGTACTGGGCGGCGCGGCGATGGTGATGTTCGGCGCGGTGGCCGCTTCGGGCATCAACATCCTCGCCGGCATCCAGCTGGACCGCCGTGCCCTGCTGATCATCGCCGTATCCCTGGCCCTCGGCCTGGGCGTTTCGCAGGTGCCGGAGTTCCTCGCGCACATGCCCGCGGCGCTGCGCAACGTGCTGGAGTCCGGGGTCGCCACCGGCGGCATCTGCGCCCTGCTGCTGAACTGGTTCCTGCCGGAAAGCCCGGTCCAGAAGGCCGGACACTGATAGGCGCGGCGCCACCTCCGGGTGGCGTCGCGGTTTTCGCCGAAGGGTTTTCGTACCCGGCCAATGGTTGGGTATGATCGACGGCATGGCCATGCCCGTCGGCCACCCTCTTCCGTCCCGCAACCCGGACCCGCGCCCATGCCCCAGTCCCGCCGCCCGTTGCGCATCGGCCTGATCGCCGACACCCATGGCCTGCTCCGGCCCGAGGCGCTGGAACGGTTGCGCGGCTGCGACCAGTTGATCCATGCCGGCGACATCGGCAAGCCGGAAATCCTCGCCGAGCTGGAACGCCTGGCGCCGCTCTCGGTGGTGCGCGGCAACAACGACACCCAGGACTGGGCGGCGGACATCCCCGAGCGCCTGCTGCTGAAGATCGGCCGGCTGACCCTCTATGTGCTGCACGACCTCAAGCGACTCGACCTCGACCCGGCCGCCGAAGGCATCGACGTGGTGGTCGCCGGACATTCGCACAAGCCGCTGAAGGAAGAGCGCGACGGCGTGCTCTACCTCAACCCGGGCAGCGCCGGGCCGCGGCGCTTCAGCTTGCCGATCGGGATCGGCGTGCTGGAAGTGGCGGGGAAGAAGATCGAGGCGGAGCTGATCACCCTCTGACCCCGCCTGGAACCGTCAGCGGCGCTCCCATACCTCGAAGGCGTAGGCAGGCGCATCGTCAGCCGCGGCGTGTTCGATGCTCGACGCCAGGCGCCAGGCCGCACCATCGATCTCGGGGAAAAAGGCGTCGCCCTCCGGCGCCAGGCCAACCCGGGTCAGGTAGAGGCGCGCGGCGCGCGGCAAGGCCTCGGCATAGAGCTGGGCGCCGCCGATCAGCATCAGTTCGTCGGCGTCCTCCGCCTGCGCCCACGCCTCGGCGCGCGCCAGCGCGGCGTCCAGGCTGGCGAACACTTCCGCACCCTCCAGTGCCAGGCCGGCCTGGCGGCTGACCACCAGGTTTAGCCGGCCCGGCAGCGGCCGACCCAGCGAGTCCCAGGTCTTGCGCCCCATGATCACCGGCTTGCCGAGGGTCATCGCCTTGAAATGCTTGAGGTCGGCCGGCAGGCGCCAGGGCAGGCGGTTGTCGATGCCGATCGCGCGGTTCTCGCCAAGGGCGGCGATCATCGCCAGCGGTCGTGCCATGGGGTTACCTCATCGTGGAAGGACAAAGGCGCGAGGATAAACACTCGCGCCGGCGGACTCCAGGCCAACTGTGCGGGCCGGCCTACAAGGGATTGGCATACGGCGGCACCTGCATGAAGAAGGTGCCATCCTCGTTGACCTGGGTGGTGCCGGTCGCCAGCACCTTGCGGTAGTCCTGCAGGTTGAAGGTCAGCACCTGGTCCGGGGTCTCGGTCTTCAGCAGCACCTGGGCGTAGGTGATGAGGATTTCGAAGATCTTCAGGTCGCCCGACTGTAGCCAGAGGAAGGATGGGCCCGCTGCGGCCGGCGGGCTGAACACCGGCGACGGCTGGCCGGGCGCCTGGGAGAAACGCAGGTGCAGCCCCTGGTCGTCGAGCCAGGCCTCCTGTACGTGGCCGTCGATGCCCAGCAGCGGGAAGACCTTGCGGTAGTCCAGGCGCATGGCGCTGCCCACCAGGCTCGCCCCCGGCCGATCGAGGCTGACCAGCGCCGACATCGGCAGGCCGACCAGGCTCATCGCCCCGTACAGCGGCAGACCGATCACCCTCAACTGGTCGGGCCGATAGACCAGCGCGCCGCTGGCCGCGTCCACCTCCACGCCGCCGCCCAGCCGCAGCGGCAGCCAGGGCCCTACGCCGAGCGGACGCACCCGCCCCTCCACCTCCAGGCGTCCCGCCGCACTGCTCATGCGGAAGTCCTTCAACATGGTCCCGTCGTAGGCGAGGATGTGCTCGTTGAACAGGTTGGCCAGTTGCCGCGGGCTGAGCAGCACCTCGCCCTCCATCACCTGGAAATGCATGTCCTGCGGACGGTCGAAGTCCACCGGCTGGCCGGCCCGGTTCGGCACCAGCCAGCCCTTCACCTCGGGCACGTGGAAACCGATGTTGCCGCGCAGGTACATGTCCACGTTGCGCAGCAGTATGCCGACGCCATCCTGGCCGGAATCCGCCGGCCCGGCCGTACGCATGGGCAGCGGCAACGGCGCCGGCGGGACCTGCCGGTACCAGCCCTCGCGCAGCAGGGCCAGTTCGCGCTGCTGCCGGTCGATGGCGCTTTCGGCCTGGGCCGCGCTGGCCGCCAACAGGCAACAGCCAAGCAGTACGCCCCACGGACGCCGGCTCACAGCCGTGCCTCCAGCGGCGCCGGCGCCTTCACCGGCGACACGGCGATCTGCACCATGCCGTCCTCGCGCAGGCGGATCACGCCGTTCTGCAGTTGCCGCCGGTAGTCGTAGAGATTGAACAGCAGCGGCTGCCCCGGGCTGAGGCTGGTGAACAGGGCATAGGCCTTGACCAGCACGGTGCGCGCCATCTTGATATCGCCGCCCTCGATGAACATGTAGCTGTCCGGCGCCCGTAATGCCGGCCATTGCAGGTCGGCCAGGGAGTCGCCGAGGGCGAGTTGCATGCCGCCGTCGGCCAGGGCCAGGCGACTGACGCGGAAGTCCAGGCGCGGCGGCGGGAACAATCCGTCGAGGTCGACGCGGATGCGGTTGCCGACCAGTTCCATGTGCCGGGTCTTCAGCTTCAGCACCTCGGACATCTCGATCGAGGCCGCCGCCAGCGACGAAGTGACCTCGACCCCGTCGACGAAGATCCGCCGGGGTACCAGGGTCACCTCCAGCGGACCGCTCAGCTCGATCTCGGTGAGCATCCGCAGCGGCCGCCAGCGCCCCTTGCGCAACAACTCGCCACGCACTTCCTGGCCGTCCTTGCGGGTGTTCATACTGAGGTTGCGCACGGCCGCGCGGGACGCAGCGAGGTCCTGGTTGAGCAGGGTCGCCAGGGTGGCGTCGCTGACGAATATCTCGCCGGCCTGGATCCGCGCCACCATCGCCGTCGGATCGTCGAGCGACAAGGGCGCGCCGGGACGAGTCGGCTCCATGCGGATCAGCATGCGCTGGATGAAGAAACCGATGTCGTCGTGCAGGCGGAAGTCGGTATCGGCGATCCACAGTCGCGAACTCGCCGATCCCGAGCCGCGGGCGCCGACGCTCGCCTCCAGCGTGCGCGGCGGCACGGCGCTCATCAGGCTGTCCGGCTGGCGTCCCCAGTCATCGGTAGCGGCCGTCGGCACACGCGCTTCGACACGGGCCGGCGGCGCCACGGCCTGGCCGCCGCCGTGGGCATCGAAGGCCAGCCAGGCGCCCAGCAACAGGCAGGCCAGTTGCAACGACAGGCAGGGAAACGCGGAGGCAGGTTGCGCGGAAGCCATCACCGATCCTCTTATTGTTATGCGAGCGCCGTCACCCTATACCCTGCCCCGGCCGTCCGCCCCTTTCGTTGGATTGGCCGGGAAAACGCCGACGTCGTCACGCTGGCGGCGATTGTCACGGGAATGTCGCGAAACGGGCAAAGAAGTATCACCTGGCTGCGTCACTCTGCTGGACTGGAACACTCCCGAACCGCCGACGAGGACCCGTCATGCAACCAGCCTTCCTGCGCCGCCACCTCGGCGCCGCCTGCCTGATGCTCGCCGCTGGCCTGGCCAGCGCCGCCCACGCCGACACCGGCAACGTACAACGCGCCATCGACTGGGCCCAGGGCCAGGCCTCCGTTCGCCACCCAGCCAGCGACGAACGCTCGCCGCTGGTCATCGCCCACCGTGGCGCCAGCGGTTACGTACCGGAACACACCCTGGGCGCCTACGCCCTGGCGGTGATGATGGGCGCCGACTACGTCGAGCCGGACCTGGTGATGACCCGCGACGGCAAGCTGGTCGCCCGCCACGACAACGAGCTGGGCCTGACCACCGATGTCGCCCAGCACCCGGAATTCGCCGACCGCAAGCGCACGCAGAAAGTCGACGGAGTGGAACTCACCGGCTGGTTCAGCGAAGACTTCACCCTCGCCGAACTGAAGACCCTGCGCGCCATCGAGCGCATCCCCACGATCCGCCCGGGCAATGCGCGCCTGGACGGCACCTTCGAGATCCCCACCCTGCAGGAGATCATCGACCTGGTGAAAAGCCTGCAGATCAGCCAGCAGCGCACCATCGGCCTGTACCCCGAGATCAAGCACGGCACCCACTTCCAGCGCCTCGGCCTGGCCATGGAACGCCCGCTGGTGAAGACCCTGCACCGCAACGGCTACCTCGGTCCGCGCGCGCCGGTATTCATCCAGTCCTTCGAGGTGAACAACCTGAAGGAACTCAAGCGCCTCACCGGCATCCGCCTGGTCCAGCTCTACGGCAGCGGCCAGCCCTACGACCAGCAGGCTGCCGGCGGCAGCCTGACCTACGCCGAGATGGCCACCGCCAAGGGCCTGCGCCAGGTGGCGCGCTACGCCTACGGGGTCGGTCCGGACAAGAGCTACGTGATTCCCCGCGATGCCAACGGCAACCTCGGCCAGCCGACCCGCTTCGTCGGCGACGCCCACGCCGCCGGGCTGAAGGTGCATCCCTACACCTTCCGCGCGGAAAACAGCTTCCTTCCGGCGGAGTTCCGCAGCGCCGACGGCAACCCGCAGTCGCGCGGCGACCTGGCCGGCGAGATCAGGGCCTACCTCGACGCCGGCATCGACGGCCTGTTCAGCGACCAGCCGGACGTCGCCGTGCGCCTGCGCGAGCAGCGCTGACGCAGCCCGACCGGCGCTCGTACGCGGGCGCCGGCCTCATGGACACTCGATGTAGCCGTCGAAGGGCTGTGCCTTGCCTTTCTCCAGTGCCTGCCGCCTGATGTTCCGGCAGATCCGCCGATCGCGCTCGTGCATGGCGTCGATCGACGGGTTGCCAGTGGGTTCCATGCCCTTGTGGTCCTTGACGCCAAAGGTCACCAAGGGCTGCTCCGGCTCCACCCGGAAGCGCGACGGCGTTTCCTTCTCCTCCTTGCGCGACGGCGGATCCGCCGCCAGGGTCGGCAACTGGTCGGCCTGCACGCCATAGCGTTGCAGCAAGGAGCCATCGGGCAACTCGTCGGCCAGCGCGCCCGCCATCCCCAGCAACAGCGCCAGGGGGTATCGGCGTACTACCTTCATCTCAGTGTTCCTCTCGCTACCGGCGCCGAACGCTTTCGCCACGGCGCCAGTCAAAATCCCACACCCCGCCGCCAGCCGGCTGGCAAGCCAGCATGAGCCGCCGGGGCGCTTTTTGCTATGTTTGGCGCTGATCAGACGCCGTTGGCCGGGCACGATTCACGCTCGGCAGGGAAATCGACACAGGAGGTGACTTGAGTCACACGACGCATCCCGGCCTCGACGCCCTCTGGCTGACCGAGGCCGTTCGCCTGCGCGAGGAGCAGGCCGGTCCGCTGGAAGACAGCGAGGCGGTTCGCCAGGCGCTGGCCCAGGGCGGTTCCCTGCCGCGCCGTATTCTCACCCGCGCCCACTGGCTGGGCCGCCGCGAGGGCCTGCTCGACGCCCAGCGGACCTGGCGCCAGGGTTCGCGGCTGGCGCTGGCCCTGCTGCTGGTGCTGGCCCTGGCCAGCGGCGCCGGACTGGCCTTCGCCGCGCTCGGCGATGGCCAGCGCCCGGTCAACGTGTTCTGGGCGCTGGCCAGCCTACTCGGCCTGCACCTGCTGACCCTGCTCGGCTGGGCCCTCGGCCTGCTCGCCGGCGGCGAGGCCGCGGGCGCGCTCGGCCGGCTCTGGCTGTGGCTCAGCGGCAAGCTGGCGCGCGATGCCCGCGCCGCGCACCTGGCGCCGGCGCTACTGGTCCTGCTCGGCCGGCGCCGGCTGGCGCGCTGGGGCCTCGGCGCGCTGGTCCACGGGCTCTGGCTGCTCGGCCTGCTGACCGCGCTGGCCATGCTCCTCGGCCTGCTGGCGACCCGCCGCTACGGTTTCGTCTGGGAAACCACCATTCTCGGCAGCGATACCTTCATCGCCCTTACCCAGGCGCTCGGCGCCCTGCCGGCGTTGCTTGGCTTCCCGTTGCCGGACGCCGAGCTGATCCGCGCCAGCGGCGACGCCGCCCTGGCCAGCGAAGCCGCACGGCACGCCTGGGCCGGCTGGCTGGTAGGCGTACTGCTGGTCTATGGGGTCCTGCCGCGCGCGCTGCTCGGTCTGCTCTGCCTGTGGCGCTGGAAACGCGGCCTGGCCCACCTCGACCTGGACCTCGACGACCCATGCTACAGCCTGCTGCGCGAACGCTTGATGCCGGCCAGCGAACGCCTCGGCGTCAGCGTCGCGGCACCGGACTGGCTGCCGGAGCCGCAGGGCGGCCAGTCCAGCCAGGAAGCCGCCGGAGCGGTGCTGGTGGCGGTGGAGCTGGACGATCGCCGGCCCTGGCCGCCGAAGCTCGCCGAAGGCGTCGCCGACGCCGGCATCCTCGACGACGGCCAGCAGCGCCGTCGCCTGCTCGAACAACTGACCCGCTACCCGCCGGCGCGCCTGGCCATCGCCTGCGACCCGCGTCGCTCGCCGGACCGCGGCACCCTGGCACTGCTCGGCGAACTCGCCCGCTGCGCCGCCAGCACCCGCATCTGGCTGCTCCAGGCTCCGCCCGGCGAAGCGCTCGACAGCGACCGCCTGGGTGACTGGCACGCCGCCCTGGAACGCCTGCAACTGCCGCACGGCGAGACCTCGCCGCTGGCCTGGCTGGAGACCGGCCATGACTGAGCCGCTGATCCTGGCCGTGGTCGGCCACACCAATACCGGCAAGACCTCGCTGCTGCGCACCCTGACTCGCGACCGCGGATTCGGCGAAGTCTCCCATCGCCCCAGTACCACCCGCCACGTCGAGGGCGCCAGGCTGTCGGTGGACGGCGAAGCGCTGCTGGAACTCTACGACACGCCCGGCCTGGAAGACGCCATCGCCCTGCTCGACTACCTGGACGCCCTGGAGCGCCCCGGCGAGCGTCTCGATGGCCCGGAACGCATGGCGCGGTTGCTGGACAGCAACGAAGCGCGCGGGCGTTTCGAACAGGAAGCCAAGGTGGTCCGCCAGTTGCTCGCCTCCGACGCCGGGCTCTACGTGATCGACGCCCGCGAACCGGTACTGGCCAAGTATCGCGACGAACTGGCGGTGCTCGCCGGCTGCGGCCGGCCGCTGCTGCCGGTGCTGAACTTCGTCGCCAGCCCGCAGCATCGCGAGGAGGAGTGGCGCGCCGCCCTCGCTCGCCTGGGCCTGCACGCCCTGGTGCGTTTCGACAGCGTGGCGCCGCCGCTGGACGGCGAACAGCGCCTCTACGAGAGCCTGGCGCTGCTGCTGGAGCGCGCCCGGCCGCAACTCGACCGGCTGATCGCCGACCATGAGACCCAGGCCGCCGCGCGCCTGCGCGCCGGGCAACGGCTGATCGCCGAATTGCTGGTCGACGTCGCCGCCTGCCGGCGCCTGGTGCCCGGCGGCGAAAGCGCCGTGCAGGAAGCCACCCGCGACCTGCACCAGCAGGTGCGCAAGCGCGAGCAGGCCTGCGTGGAAGCGTTGCTGCGGCTCTACGCCTTCGCCAGGGACGACGCCCGCGCCGCCGACCTGCCGCTGCTCGACGGCCGCTGGGGCGACGATCTGTTCAATCCGGAGACCCTGCGCCAACTCGGTATCCGCCTCGGCGGCGGGGTTGCGGCCGGTGCCGCGGCCGGCGCCGGCATCGACCTGCTGGTGGGCGGCGTCACCCTTGGCGCCGCCGCCGCCCTCGGCGCCCTCGCCGGCGGCGCCTGGCAGACCGTCGGCCACTACGGCTCGCGCCTGCTCGGCAAGCTCAAGGGCGCCCGCGAGCTGACTGTCAACGACGCCGTGCTGCGCTTGCTCGCGCTGCGCCAACGGCAGCTCCTGGCAGCCCTGCAAACGCGCGGCCACGCGGCGGTCGAGGCGATCCGCCTGGAAACCCCGGAGGACAAGCAGTGGCGCGAAGGCAAGCTGCCGGAAGCGCTGCGCAAGGCGCGCGCGCATCCGGAGTGGTCGTCGCTGAACGGCAGGCGGGTGGGCGGCAGCGACCGCCAGGAACAGATCGACGCGCTGGCCGAATTGCTGGAGAGCGGGCGCGGGGAATGACAGACTGGGCGACGATCGCCCAAGAGGTAGGCCCATGCCCTTCGTTTCCTACGCGCAGAACCTGGAAGACGTCCGACTCTGGCGGGCCCTGAAACTCTTCCCCAGGGGGTTCTACATCGACGTCGGCGCCAACCACCCGCGGATCGACTCGGTCACCCTGGCGTTCTACGAGCGCGGCTGGCGCGGCATCAACATCGAACCGCTGCCCCACCTGCACCGCGAGCTGGAGCGGGAACGGCCGGAAGACCTCAACCTGAACCTCGCCATTGGCGAGCGCGAAGGCCGCGCCACGCTCTACGAGATGGCCGCCTCGGGTCTCTCCACCCTGGACCCCGAGCTAGCCCGCCAGCGCCAGGCCGAGGGCTGCACGGCCACCCCGCGCGAAGTGAAGGTCAGCACCCTGGACGCGATCTGCGCGGCCCATGTCGAAGGGCCGATCCACTTCCTCAAGATCGACGTCGAAGGGCTGGAAGGCGCGGTGCTCCGCGGCCTCGACCTGAACCGCTGGCGCCCGTGGCTGATCCTCGCGGAAACTCCATTCGACCACGACCCCGAGTGGAAAGCGCCGCTGCTCGCCGCGGGCTACCGTTTCGTCCACTTCGACGGCCTCAACGGCTATTACCTGGCGGAGGAACAGGCACGCCTGGAAGGCGCCTTCGCGCTACCGCCGAACCTGCTGGACGACTTCCAGCTCTGCCATGGCCATGCCATGAGCCATCCGGTCGCTCCGCTGGAGCAGGCCCTGGAACAGGCGCTGCAACGCGCAGAAGATGCGGAGCGGGCTTTGCGGGACTGGCGCGCGCTTCCCTGGTACCGTCGCCTGTTCGGTTGAGCGGAGCCGACGGCTCCGCCGAAGGGTCAGACCGCGACCGGTGCCTTGATGTGCGGATGGGCCTCGTAGCCGACCAGCTCGAAGTCCTCGAAGCGAAAGTCGAACAGATCCTTCACCTCGGGATTCAGCTTCATGCTCGGCAACGGCAGCGGCTCGCGGGTCAGCTGCAGGTCGGCCTGCTCCAGGTGGTTGGCGTACAGGTGGCAATCGCCGCCGGTCCAGATGAACTCGCCCGGCTGCAGGCCGGCGACCTGCGCCACCATCAGGGTCAGCAGGGCATAGCTGGCGATATTGAAGGGTACGCCGAGGAAGATGTCCGCCGAACGTTGGTAGAGCTGGCAGCTGAGCTTGCCGTCGGCGACGTAGAACTGGAACAGCGCGTGGCAGGGCGGCAGGGCCATCTCGTCGATCAGCGCCGGGTTCCAGGCGGAGACGATCAGCCGGCGCGAGTCCGGATTCTTCTTCAGCATCGCCATCAGGTTGGCGATCTGGTCGATGTGGCGGCCGTCCGGCGCCGGCCAGGAGCGCCACTGGTAGCCATACACCGGGCCGAGGTCGCCGTTCTCGTCGGCCCATTCGTCCCAGATCGAGACGCCGTGCTCCTTGAGGTAGGCGATATTGGTGGAGCCCTTGAGGAACCACAGCAGCTCGTGGACGATCGACTTGAGGTGGCACTTCTTGGTGGTCACCAGGGGGAAGCCCGCGGCCAGGTCGAAGCGCATCTGGTGGCCGAACACGCTATAGGTGCCGGTGCCGGTGCGGTCGCTCTTGAAGGTGCCGTGCTCGCGCACGTGGCGCATCAGGTCGAGGTACTGTTTCATCGGAGGCTCGGATCGATATCGGTGCGGCGCCGACGTGGCGGCTCCCACCGAGGGATGACAGAAGGATGGCCAAGTCTACGGCGACGGAGCCTGCATCGCCAGTTCGGCGCGACCGGCGCAAGCCATGCACGCCCTGGAGCGGAAAGCCGGCTGCCCGGAGCGGATGACGCCTGCGACGTTATCCGCCCCGGGCACGAAAAGCGGCTCAGGCCGCCTTCGGCTGCGCCGCGTCGCGGCGGTAGGCCCAGACCATCAGGGCAATGCCGGCCAGCACCATCGGTACGCAGAGCACCTGGCCCATGGTCAGCCAACCCCAGGCGAGGTAGCCGAGCTGGGCATCCGGCACGCGGACGAATTCGACGACGAAGCGGAAGATCCCGTAGCACAGCACGAACAGGCCGGAGACCGAGGCGGTCGGCCGTGGCTTGCGGGTGAACAGCCAGAGGATGACGAACAGCGCCACGCCTTCCAGGGCGAACTGGTACAGCTGCGAGGGATGCCGCGGCAGCGGGCCGCCGTTGGGGAAGACCATGGCCCAGGGCACATCGCTGACCTTGCCCCACAGTTCCGAGTTGATGAAGTTGCCGATGCGCCCGGCGCCCAGGCCGATGGGCACCAGCGGGGCGATGAAGTCCATCAGCTGGAAGAAGCTCTTGCCATGGCGCTTGCCGAACCACCAGACCGCCAGCATCACGCCGAGCAGGCCGCCATGGAAGGACATGCCGCCTTTCCAGACCTCGAAGATCAGCGTCGGGTTGGCGATGTACTCGTCCAGGTTGTAGAACAGCACGTAGCCCAGGCGGCCACCGAGGATCACGCCGCAGGCGACCCAGAAGACCAGGTCGGAAAGGCGCTCCTTGGTCCAGGTCGGGTCGAAGCGCTTCATCCGGCGCGACGCCAGCAGCCAGGCGCCGCCGATCCCGATCAGGTACATCAGCCCGTACCAGTGGATCTTCAGCGGGCCGATGGCCAGCGCAACCGGATCGATCTGGGGATACGTCAGCATCGATAACTCCTACGACAGAAAAGCGAGATCGGGGGTCAGGAAACTTATGCCCACGCTGAACAGCAGCAGGGCGAACAGTCGCTTGAGTACGCGCGGCGACAAACGATGCGCCAGGCGCGCGCCGAAGCGGGCGAACAGCATACTGGTGGCGGCGATGCCGACCAACGCCGGCAGATAGACGTAGCCCAGGCTCCACTCCGGCAACTGCGGGTTGTGCCAGCCGACCGCGATGAACGACAGAGCGCCGGAAATGGCGATAGGAAGGCCGCAGGCCGAGGAAGTCGCCACCGCCTGCTGCATCGGCACGCTGCGCCAACTGAGGAAAGGCACGGTCAGCGAACCGCCGCCGATGCCGAAGATCGCCGAGGCCCAGCCGATCACCGCGCCGGCCAGGGTCAGGCCGCCCTTGCCGGGCACCTCGCGGCTACCCTTGGGCTTGAGGTCGAGAACCATCTGCAAAGCGACCAGGATGGCGAACACCCCGATTATCTTCTGCAACAGCGGCCCCTTGATCTGCGCCGCGGTCAGCGCGCCGAGGGCACTGCCGATGAGGATGCCGAGGGTCATCCAGGCGAACACCGGCCAGCGCACCGCGCCGCGCCGATGGTGTTCGAGAATGGAATTGATCGAAGTGAAGACGATGGTCGCCAGGGAGGTGCCGACCGCCATCTGGGTCAGGACGTCGCCGCCGAAACCGTGCGCGGTGAAGCTGAAGACCAGCGCCGGGACGATGATCAGGCCGCCGCCGACGCCGAACAGTCCGGCCAGCACGCCGGCACAGGCGCCCAGCACGATATAGAGGAGAAACTCCATGCACGCCCCCGTTGGAAAGCCGGCATGGTAACGGAATTGCGCGCCGTGCGGCAGGCGTCGTGCTTGAACGGCGATGGCGGATGCCTTTAGCCTGACGGCCAGCCCATCCCAAGGATCGCGCATGTGCCTGATCGTCTTCGCCTGGCAACCGGGGCACGCCCTGCCGCTGCTGGTCGCCGCCAACCGTGACGAATTCTATGCCCGCCCGAGCCTGCCGCTGGCGGCCTGGGAGGACGCCGAGGGGGTATTCGCCGGACGCGACCTGGAGGCCGGCGGCACCTGGCTGGGGCTCGGCCCGGCCGGCCGTTTCGCCGCCCTGACCAACGTCCGCGATCCGTCGCAGGCTCTCGGCAAGCGCTCCCGTGGCGAACTGGTGGCGGACTTCCTGCGCGGCGGCGGCAACCCGGCCGACTACCTGGCGCAGGTCGCCGGGCGCGCCGCGGACTATTCCGGCTTCAACCTGCTCATTGGCGATCGCCATCAGCTCTGGCACTACAACCCCCGCGTAGGGCCACCGCGCCTGCTGCCGGCGGGGATCTACGGGCTGTCCAACGCGGCCCTCGATACGCCCTGGCCGAAGCTGCTCAAGGCTCGCGCCGCCCTCGCCGAGCGGCTTGCCGAGCCGCATCCGCAGGCCCTGCTGGAGCTGCTGGCCGACGCAGCGCCGGCCGCCGACGGCCAGTTGCCGGATACCGGCGTGGGTCTGGCCACGGAACGCCTGCTCTCCAGCGTGTTCATCGCCAGCCCGAGCTACGGCACTCGCGCCAGCAGCGTCGTACGGGTACACGCCGACGGCACGCGGGAGATGATCGAGCGCAGCTTCGGGCCGTCCGGCGCCCGGCTCGGCGAGGTCAGCCTGGTGCTGCCGCCAGGCTGACCTTCAGCAACAGGCCACGCAATCGCGACGCTGCTTGGCCCGATAGAGGGCGTCGTCCACCCGGCACAGCAGCAGGTCGAGGGTCTCGCCATCATTCAGCACGCCGACGCCAAAGCTGGCGGTCAACCGCTCGCCCATCTCGAAGGACTGCGAGCGAACCCGCTGGCGCAGGCGTTCGGCCAAGGCCGCCGCGGCCTCCAGGCCGGTTTCCGGGAGCAGCAGGATGAACTCCTCGCCACCCCAGCGCGCCAGCACGTCGACCTCGCGCAGCTCGCTGGCAACCAGGCGGCCGAAGGCGACCAGCACGCGATCACCGGTGGAGTGGCCGAACAGGTCGTTGATCCGCTTGAAGTGATCGACATCGATCATCACCAGTGCCGTGGCGCGTCCATGGCGCTGCCGGCGCATCCATTCATGGTGCAGGCACTGCTCGAACTTGCGTCGGTTGTACAGCTCGGTGAGCGGATCGATTTCGCTCAGGCGCTGGGCCTCGGCCATCTTCGAGGCCAGCGCCTGGTTGACCCGGTGCAGCGCCTCGGTGCGCTCGGCCACCAGTTCCTCGAGACGCAGGTTCCAGTCGAACAGTTCCTCGTTGCGCTGCTGCAACTCCAGCTCGACCAGCTTGCGCTGATGGATCTCGTGGTGCGCACCGATCATCCGCCGCGGCTCGCCGCGCTCGTCGAACTCGACGAAACGCCCGCGATCGCTGATCCACAGGTAATCCCCGCTGTAGGTGCGGCAGCGGTATTCCTCGCAGTATTCCGGGCTTTCGCCGTCGAGGTAGGCCTGGAAGCTGGCCATCACCCGCGGATAGTCCTCGGGATGGATGATGCTCTTCCAGGTCTCCACGCTCTCCGGCAGGCTATGCGGCGGATAGCCGAGCATCAGGTACCAGCCGGCGCTGCGGCTGACCTGGTTGGTCGCGATGTTCCAGTCCCAGATCCCGTCGCTGACGATCTCCAGGGCATATCGCAGGGTTTTCTCAAGGTCTTCGCGTGACAGCGGAAGAAGACCTGGCGGCTTCGACGCCCGTTCGTCCATTTTGCGGCAATCCCTCGCACGTTCGACTGGCCAGTGGCCTCTACCGAATGGCAGGCAGTCTATACGCTTGCGGGGAAAGCGTAAGCGCCGCACGACGAAGCGTCCGGCGCGCGGGAAATCAGGGCTGGACGGTAGCCGCCGGGTTGATCACGCGACCCAGGCCGAGGTTGCGCAACGCCAGGTGCAGCGAGCTGTGGATGACCTGCGGGTTGTCGAAGGTGAGCAACTGGCCGAGCAGGTCCCGGGCCTTGTCCAGGGTGATCTGGCGCAGCAGCCACTTCACCTTGGGCAGGTTGGTGGCGTTCATCGACAGGCTGTCGAAGCCCATCGCCATCAGCAGCACGGCAGCCGCGGGATCGCCGGCCATCTCGCCGCAGATGCTCACCGGCTTGCCTTCCAGGTGGGCATCGTCGACCACCTTCTTCAACGCATGCAGAACGGCCGGATGCAGGTAGTCGTAGAGGTCGGCGACCCGCGGATTGTTGCGGTCGACCGCCAGCAGGTACTGGGTCAGGTCGTTCGAACCGACCGAAAGGAAGTCGACCTGGCGGGCCAGCTCGCGGGTCTGGTACACGGCGGCGGGAATCTCGACCATCATGCCGATGGGCGGCATGGCGATGTCCACGCCCTCGTCGCGCACCTCGCCCCAGGCGCGGTGGATCAGGTGCAGGGCCTCTTCCAGCTCGTGGGTGCCGGAGATCATCGGCAGCAGGATGCGCAGGTTGTCCAGTCCTTCGCTGGCCTTGAGCATGGCGCGGGTCTGGACCAGGAAGATCTCCGGGTGGTCGAGGGTGACGCGGATGCCGCGCCAGCCGAGGAACGGGTTGTCTTCCTTGATCGGGAAGTAGGACAGCGCCTTGTCGCCGCCGATATCCAGGGTGCGCATGGTCACCGGCAGCGGGTGGAAGGCACTGAGCTGCTCGCGGTAGATCGCCAACTGTTCCTTCTCGCTGGGGAAGCGGTCGTTGATCATGAACGGCACTTCGGTGCGGTACAGGCCCACTCCCTCGGCGCCACGCTCCTGGGCGCGGGCGACATCGGCGAGCAGGCCGGTGTTGACCCAGAGCGGCATGCGGTGGCCGTCGAGGGTCTCGCAGGGCAGCTCGCGCAGGGCCGCCAGGCCCTTGCTCAGCTCGCGCTCCTCGGCGACCACGTCGCTGTACTGGCGCACCAGCTCGGCGGAGGGGTTGGTGTAGACCTCGCCGTGGTAGCCATCGACGATCAGGTCGATGCCGTCGACCTTGGAGTACGGCAGGTCGACCGCCCCCATCACCGTGGGGATGCCCATGGCACGGGCGAGGATCGCCACGTGCGAGTTGCCCGAGCCGAGCACCGAGACCAGGCCGACCAGGCGCCCTTCCGGCACCTCGCCGAGCATCGCCGGCGACAGCTCCTCGCTGACGATGATGGTCTGTTCCGGGTAGGTCAGGTTCTGCTTGCGTTCTTCCTGGAGGTAGGCGAGCAGGCGGCGACCGATGTCCTTGACGTCGGAGGCGCGCTCGCGGAGATAGGCGTCGTCCATCAGCTCGAAGCGCTGCACGTGCTCCATCACCACCTGGCGCAGGGCGCCCTGGGCCCACTGGCCGGTACGGATGATGCGCTTGACCTCGTTGCCGATGGAGGCATCGTCGAGCATCATCAGGTAGACGTCGAACAGCGCGCGTTCTTCCTTGCGCAACTGGCTGGCGAGCTTGCTCGACAGCGCGCGCATGTCGGCGCGAACGCCCTCCAGGGCCTGCTTGAACAGGGCGATCTCGGCGTCGATGTCGTCGACCTGCTTGTCCGGCACCACTTCCAGGTCGGCCGGCGGCAACACCACCACCGCCTTGCCCACCCCGACCCCGGGGGCGCCGGGCACGCCGACGAACTTGGCTTCCTGGATGCCCTTGCCGAGCTTGCCCAGGCCGCGGATCGAACCGGTCGCCTCGGCATGCGCGATGACCCCGGCGAGCTGGGCGCTCATGGTGACGAGGAAGGCTTCCTCGCCTTCGTCGAACTGGCGGCGCTCCTTCTGCTGCACCACCAGCACCCCCATCACCCGCCGATGGTGGATGATCGGCGCGCCGAGGAACGACGCGTAGCGCTCCTCGCCGGTCTCGGCGAAATAGCGGTAGCGCGGGTGGGCGGCGGCGTTCTCCAGGTTGAGCGGCTCCTCGCGGGTGCCGACCAGGCCGACCAGGCCTTCGCTGGGAGCCATGCTGACCTTGCCGATGGAACGCTTGTTGAGGCCTTCGGTGGCCATCAGGACGAAACGCTGGGTCTCGGTGTCGAGCAGGTACACCGAGCAGACCTGGGTACCCATGGCTTCCTTGACCCGCTGCACGATGATGCCCAGCGCCGCCTTCAGATCCTTGGCGGAGTTCACTTCCTGGACGATCTTGCGCAGCGTGTTGAGCATGCTCGGGGCCTTGTCTCCGTGTTCAGTCCCGCGCCAGAAGGCGCGGGGCCAGTTCCTTCAGGGCGCGGCGGTAGACCTCGCGCTTGAAGGTCACCACCTGTCCCAGGGGGTACCAGTAACTCACCCAGCGCCAGCCGTCGAACTCGGGCTTGCTGGTGATATCCATGCGCACGCGCGCCTCGTCGGACATCAGCCGCAGCAGGAACCATTTCTGCTTCTGGCCGATGCACAGCGGCTGGCTGTGGGTCCGCACCAGGCGCTGCGGCAAACGGTAGCGCAGCCAGCCGCGGGTGCAGGCCAGGATGCGCACGTCCCCGGCCTCCAGCCCGACTTCTTCGTTCAACTCGCGATACAGCGCCTCTTCCGGCGTTTCGCGATCATTGATGCCTCCCTGCGGGAACTGCCAGGCTTCCTGATTGATACGCCGCGCCCACAGCACCTGCCCCGCCTCGTTGGCGAGAATGATGCCGACATTCGGGCGAAAACCATCGGAATCGATCACGCTGGGACATCCTCGAAATCGCATGTGCCCGCATTGTTCCATAAAGCTTGTGATAGCGGCAACGCGCGGCTTTGCGACTCGTGCGGGGAGGATACAGGGCCGGCAAAAGCCGGTAGGCTAGGGGCTTTCCCAAGGCCCGGTGGGAGCCTTCGCAAAAGGCTCTCGCGGCCCTTCCGCCACCCGCCAACCGATGGAGTCACCCCGTGCGTCTGGCCCTTTTCGATCTCGACAACACCCTGCTCGCCGGCGACAGCGACCATAGCTGGGGCGAATGGCTGTGCCAGCGCGGCCTGGTCGACGCCGCCGAATACCAGGCGCGCAACGACGCCTTCTATGCCGACTACGTCGCCGGCAAGCTCGACGTCCTTGCCTACCAGGCCTTCACCCAGGCGATCCTCGGTCGCACCGAGATGGCCCAGCTGGAAACCTGGCACCGCCAGTTCATGCAGGAAGTGATCGAGCCGATCGTGCTGGCCAAGGGCGAGGCGCTGCTCGCCGAGCACCGCGCCGCCGGCGACCGGCTGGTGATCATCACCGCCACCAACCGCTTCGTCACCGGCCCGATCGCCGAACGGCTCGGGGTGGAGACCCTGATCGCCACCGAGTGCGAGATGCGCGACGGCCGCTACACCGGGCAGACCTTCGACGTGCCCTGCTTCCAGGGCGGCAAGGTGGTGCGCCTGCAACGCTGGCTCGACGAGAACGGCCTGGACCTGGAAGGCGCCAGCTTCTACAGCGACTCGCTGAACGACCTGCCGCTGCTGGAAAAGGTCAGCCGGCCGGTGGCCGTCGACCCCGATCCGCGCCTACGCGCCGAGGCGGAAAAACGCGGCTGGCCGATCATTTCCCTGCGTTGACCCACTGACAGGCGCGCCGTCCGACGGGCGGCGCCACGGCGGCCCCAGGATGCCCCACACAGCCCCCGCTCCCGGCTCGCTGCGGCCGGTCGTGATCGTCGCCCTGGTCACCGCGCTATGCCTGGCCGGCGACTCGATGCTTTATATCGCCTTGCCGATCTACTGGCACGAGGTCGGCCTGGAGGCGCTCTGGCAGGTCGGCGTGCTGCTGTCGATCAACCGCCTGATCCGCCTGCCCTTCAATCCGCTGATCGGCCGCCTGTACAAGCACCTGGCACTGAAGACCGGCCTGCTCCTGGCGGTCGTCATCGGCGTGCTGAGCACCGCCGGCTACGGCCTGGCCAGCGGTTTCCTGGCCTGGGGGCTGCTGCGCGGACTGTGGGGGATCGGCTGGTCGTTCTTCCGCATCGGCGGGCTCTCGGCGGTGGTCTACTGCGCCGCCGACCACCAGCGCGGCCGCGCCATGGGCCTGTACAACGGCCTCTACCGCCTGGGCAGCCTGGTCGGCATGCTGCTCGGCGGGCTGCTGGTGCCGGTCCTCGGCCTGCCGGCGCTGGCGCTGTCCTTCGCGCTCCTGGCACTGCTCGGCCTGCCGCTGCTGGCGAAGGGTTTCGACCTGCCGGAGAGTCCCGCCGGACATGCGCGGACCTCCGCCGCAACGGCAGCCACCAGCGTCGCCAGGCGCCCGCCGCCGCGCGGCCTGGTGATCCTCAGCGGCTTCGCCACCGCGCTCCTGATCCAGGGCGTACTCGCCGCCACCCTGAGCGCGCTGATCGCCCGCAGCTTCGGCACCGAGGTCAGCCTGCTCGGCCTGGCGCTCAGCGCCGCCGGCCTCTCCGGGATCATCCAGGCCCTGCGCTGGTCCTGGGAGCCCTGGCTGGCCGGGCGCTTCGGTGCCTGGTCGGATGGCCCGCGCGGGCGTCGGCGCTTCTACGTGGCTGCGCTACTGGTCGGCGCAATGAGCTTCGGCCTGCTTTCCAGCAGGCTGCCCATTCTCGCCTGGCTGGCCATCGCCCTGCTGGTGATGCTGGTCGCCACCGCCCTCACCACCCTGACCGACGCCCTCGCCGCCGACGTGGCCCGCGCCGGCGACGTGGTCGGTTTCATGACCCGCTACTCCATCGTCCAGGACCTCGGTGCCGCGCTGGGCCCGGCCCTGGCCTTCCTCCTGCTGGAGCGGCCCGGCGGCTTCGCCTGGTTGTACTGGGGCGGTTCCCTGGCGCTCCTGGTCCTGGCGTTGCTCTGGTTGCGCCGAGCGGACTCTCAGACCGGCTTGTTGACCATCAGGTAGAAGATGACCATGAAGGCGATGAAGGCCGGCCAGCCGAGGATGAACCAGGCGTTCATGTAGCGGTACGCCAGCGGTTCGATGGGCCGCGCCTCGCGCAAGGCCGCCTCGGCCATGTCGCGTACGCGGATCTGCAACCACACCACCGGTAGCCAGCAGAGCCCGGCGAACACGTAGAGGCCCAGGCTCCACAGCAACCAGCCCTGGGCCAGCGACCAGCCGGCGACATGCACCATGGCCAGGCCGCTGAGCGGCTGGAACACCGCGGTGGTGGCGATGAACAGCCAGTCGGCGGCGACCAGGTGGCGGAAGGTCACCGCGATCACCGGCAACTGCCCGCTGCGCCAGGCGCGCAGGGCGTAGTAGGCCGACCCCAGGCCGGTGCCGAAGAGAATGGTCGAGGAAAGGATATGCAGGGTCTTCAGCAGCAGGTAAAGGTTCATCCACGGGCCTCCCTGGCTCGAGGTTCGTCGCCCAGCAGCCAGAGCGTGGCCACCATCAGCACGATGTTCTTGCCGACCGCCATGTAGGGGTCGTACCAGTAGTGCGGCAGGATCAGGCTGATCGCCAGGCTGTAGCCAAGCATCAGCCAGAACTGTGCCAGCAGCGCGCGCCGGCGCCAGCGGCGGAGCAGCAGGCCGACGCCGAGCGCGCCGTCGAGCAGGGCCCCGGCGATCACCGCCAGGCTCGCCGGCCAGCCGTGGATGCCGGCCTCGCCGAGGATCCGCAGGCCCCAACCGTAACCCGGCCCCAGGCAGGCGACCAGGGTACCCAGCCAGATCAGCACCAGGGCCGCCAGCATCAGCGGCCGCATCAGCGCCGCCAGGCTGCGTGCCGCCTGCGGCCAGCCGAGCAGGCGACTGGCCAGCGGCGCGCAACGATAGCCGCAGGCCGCATCGAGGAGTGCCGGGTCGGCCAGGTTGTCGTGGCGCACCAGCTTCAGCATCGATGGACTCAGTGTCCGCCAGCCAGCACGCCGGCCAAGCCCGCCCAACGCATCGAGAAGCGCCGCGGGCGGCACCGCATAGCGGCCGCGCGGCCAACCCTGGGCGCGGCGCAGCTCGTCCAGCAGCTCGCCCTGGGTCAGCGCCTGCGGACCCACCAGCGGAATCACCTGCGCCCGCTCCGGCCAGCGGCGCAGCAAGGCCAGCACCGCGCCGACCAGGTCCTCGACATGCAGCGGTTGCAGGCGCGCGCGATTGTCCAGCAAGGGAATCAGCGGTAGCGGCGACAGGCGTTCCAGCCAGGCGCTGCTGGCGCCGCCCGGCCCCAGCAGCAGGGACGGGCGCAGCACCAGCGCCGGGATGCCCAGTTCCAGCAGGTGGCGGTCGGCCGCCGCCTTGCTGGCGAGGAAGGCCACGTCCGGGTGCGCACCGGCGCCCAGCGCGGAAATCTGCAGGACCTTCGCCCCATGGGCTGCAGCGAGGTCGAAGAGTGTTCGCGCGCCGCTGTCCTGGACGCGAGCCATGCTCGCCTCGTCGAGGCTCATGGTGCCGGCGGCATTGATCAGCAGGTCGACCCCGGCGGGCCAGGCGAAGCTGTCCGGCCTTTCCGCAAGCCGCTCCAGGTCGAGCGCCAGCCAGCGTACGCCGGCAGGCGCATCGACCGGCGGGCGGCGCGCGGTGAGGAGCAGTTCGTGTCCGGCGGCGAGCAGCGCCGGGAGCAGGTGCCGCCCGACGAAACCTCCCGCGCCTACCAGCAGAATACGCATGCGTTCCTACAGAACCGGCGAAGGCCGGTGAAGTCCATTTCGTTGGCGTTTCAGAGCGGCTTGCTGACCATCAGTACCGCCACCGCGATGAAGCTGGCCGCACCGAGCAGGGCCATGACCAGGCCCACCTTGATCTCGCGCAGGGTCTGCTCGCCCAGCGCGGCCCCCGCCGTCTCGGCGGCGCCGGCCTGGTGCTGGACCCGCGCCAGGCGGCCGGCGAGGACCAGCCAGAAGATGCAGCCGAGCAGATAGAGGCAGGCGCCGAACAGCAGCCAGCTCTGGCCCAACGGCCAGCCGGCCAGGTGCACCAGCCACCAGCCGCTGACCGGCAGGGCCAGCAGGCTGAGCCCCAGCAGCGGCCAGCCGATCAGGCGGACCCGCTTGAAACCGCGCGCGACCCGAGCCGCGTCGCCCGTCCGCCAGCTGCGCCAGGCGTAGAACGCCAGGCCGAGCAGGCCGCCGAACAGCAGCACGGTGGCGACTCCGTGGAGAATCTTGATCTGGAGAAAATGTTCCATCAGCGCATCCTTGTCCGTGTTCCCGGCCCGTTTGAGGGGCCGGGGGCGGGCTCAGTTCCCGAGGAAGGAGATCACCTGCCCGTGAAGCTTAGCAGCCCGTGTCGGCGAGCCGCCGCGGGTCAGCCGAGGAACAGCTGGTAGGCCGGGTTGGCGGTCTCGTCCCAGTACGGATAGCCGATCGCCTCCAGGGTCTGCGGGATCAGGTGGCGCTCGTCTTCCGGCACCTGCAACCCGGCCACCACCCGGCCGTCGGCCGCGCCATGGTTGCGGTAGTGGAACATCGAGATGTTCCAGCGCCCGCCGAGCTTGGTGAGGAAGTTGAACAGCGCGCCGGGCCGCTCGGGGAATTCGAAGCGGAACACCATCTCGTCGCTGACTTTCACCGCATGGCCGCCAACCATGTGGCGGATGTGCAGCTTGGCCAGTTCGTTGTCGGTCAGGTCGAGGACCGGGAAGCCCTTCTCGCGCAGATAGGCCACCAGCGCCTCGCGCGGGTCGTTCTCCGGGTGGGTCTGCACGCCGACGAAGATGTGCGCCTCGCTGCCGCTGTGGTAGCGATAGTTGAACTCGGTGATCTGGCGCTTGCCGACCGCCTCGCAGAAGGCCTTGAAGCTGCCCGGCCGCTCGGGAATGGTCACCGCGATGATCGCTTCGCGGCGCTCGCCCAGTTCGGCGCGTTCGGCGACATGCCGCAGGCGATCGAAGTTGACGTTGGCGCCGGAGTCGATCGCCACCAGGGTCTGCCCCTCGGCGCGCTCGCGCTCGACGTACTTCTTGATCCCGGCCACCGCCAGCGCGCCGGCCGGCTCGGTGATCGAGCGGGTGTCGTCGTAGATGTCCTTGATCGCCGCACAGATCTCGTCGGTGCTGACGGTGATCACTTCGTCGACGTGGTCCTTGCAGATGTCGAAGGTGTGCTGGCCGATCTGCGCCACCGCCACGCCGTCGGCGAACAGCCCGACCTGGCCCAGCACCACCCGCTCGCCGGCGGCCATGGCCGCCTGCAGGCAGTTCGACTCGTCCGGCTCGACGCCGATCACCTTGATCTCCGGACGCAGGTACTTGACGTAGGCGGCGATGCCGGCGACCAGTCCGCCACCGCCCACCGGGACGAAGATCGCATCGAGGCGGCCGGGCTGCTGGCGGAGAATCTCCATGGCCACGGTGCCCTGGCCGGCGATGGTGTCCGGATCGTCGTAGGGATGGACGAAGGTGTAGCCCTTCTCGTCGACCAGCTTCAGCGCGTGGGCCAGCGCCTCGGGGAAGGCGTCGCCGTGCAGCACCGCCTTGGCGCCGTGGGCGCGCACCGCCTGGACCTTGATCTCGGGGGTGGTCTTGGGCATCACGATGACCGCCCTGATCCCCTGCCGCTTGGCCGCCAGGGCCAGGCCCTGGGCGTGGTTGCCGGCCGAGGCGGCGATCACCCCGCGGGCCTTCTCCTCCTCGGTGAGCTGCGCGACCTTGTTGTAGGCGCCGCGGATCTTGAAGGAAAACACCGGCTGCAGGTCCTCGCGCTTGAGCAGGACCTGGTTGCCGAGGCGTTCGGACAACTGGCGGGCGGGTTGCAGGGGCGTTTCCACCGCGACGTCGTAGACGCGCGAGGTGAGGATCTTCTTGACGTATTGTTCGAGCATCGGAGGCGGTTCGGCGGACTTCACGGAAGCCCGGAGTCTACTCCAGGCCCGCCGGGCGGACTACCGGCGCGCCGCAGGAAAACACCGCGACTGCCGGTCATCCGGGGCAAGACCGGAGGACGCCAGGCCGCTATAATTCGTCCCTTCGTATCGCAGCGGCACAGGACGTGCCGGAAACCCGCCGGGCCGCCCCGGCCGCGCGCACCCTCCGCCTGCGCCGCCGGGACGGCCGGCCAGGCAACCAGACAGGCACCCGGGATGAACCAGGATCAGCTCAAGCAGGCAGTGGCACAGGCCGCCGTCGACCACATTCTTCCGCACCTCGACAGCAAGAGCATCGTCGGCGTCGGCACAGGCTCCACCGCCAACTTCTTCATCGATGCCCTGGCCCGCCACAAGGCCGAGTTCGACGGCGCAGTAGCCAGTTCGGAGGCCACCGCCAAGCGCCTGAAGGAGCATGGCATCCCGGTCTACGAGCTGAACACGGTCAGCGAGCTGGAGTTCTACGTCGACGGCGCCGACGAAAGCAACGAGCGCCTGGAGCTGATCAAGGGCGGCGGTGCCGCGCTGACCCGCGAGAAGATCGTCGCCGCGGTGGCCAAGACCTTCATCTGCATCGCCGATGCCAGCAAGCTGGTGCCCATCCTCGGCCAGTTCCCGCTGCCGGTGGAGGTCATCCCGATGGCTCGCAGCCACGTCGCCCGCCAACTGGTGAAGCTCGGCGGCGATCCGGTCTACCGCGAAGGCGTGCTGACCGACAACGGCAATATCATCCTCGACGTGCACAACCTGCGCATCGACAGCCCGGTGGAACTGGAAGAGAAGATCAACGCCATCGTCGGCGTGGTCACCAACGGCTTGTTCGCCGCCCGCCCGGCCGACCTGCTGCTACTCGGCACCGCCGACGGCGTCAAGACCCTCAAGGCCTGAGCCCGCTTGCCCCAGGGCCGATGACCGGAGCGGGGCGACACTGCAACAAAAGCGGCTACGCTGTGTCTCAGCAGACGGCTGGTCCGTTGCGATCCGCCTCACCCTGTGAACAAGGAGCTAGACATGGCAGCCAAATTCCATCTGAAGAAAGCGAAAGACGGCCAGTTCCACTTCAACCTGCATGCCGCCAACGGCGAGATCATTCTCACCAGCGAACTGTACAAGGCCAAGGACTCGGCGCTCGGCGGCATCGAGTCGGTGCGCAAGAACTCCCAGCGCGACGGTGCCTTCGAGGTCAAGCCGGCCAGCAACGGCAAGTTCCACTTCGTACTCAAGGCCACCAATGGCCAGGTCGTCGGCCAGAGCCAGCTCTATGCCAGCCAGGCCAACGCCGAAGCCGGCGTGCAGTCGGTGAAGCGCGCAGCGCCGGAAGCCGGTCTCAGCGACGAAAGCTGACCCAGCCCTGGCCGCCGTCGACGCCGGCGGCGGCTGCGGGCCTCAGGACAGCCATTCGATGGCGAACGGCTTGTGCCGGATGCGCAAGCGCCGCGCCTCCTGGCACGCCTGCGGCGGCCGACGCTCCAGCGCCTCGACGCAGGCCTGCGGATCGTCCAGCGGCAATTCGCCAAGCACGTCCAGCGGCAACTCCCACCAGCGACTCGCCAGCAGTCGCTCGATCAGCTCCGGCGCGAAGCGATAACGGAGCACCCGCGCCGGCGAGCCCGCCACCACCGCGTAGGGCGGCACGTCGCGATTGACCAGCGATTGCGCGCCGATCACCGCGCCGGTGCCGATCTCCACCCCATCGAGGATCAGCGCGTCGCGCCCGATCCATACATCGTGGCCGATCCGCGCCGGGGTCGCTTCGCGCTCGGGCTGCAACGGCTTGCGCAACAGCTTCGGATTGGCGGTGAAGGCGTGGGTGCTCAGCCAGTGCATTGGATGCGAGCGGCGCGGCTGACCGATCACCACCCCGGTGGCGATCGAGCAGAAGCGGCCGATGCTGGCCACCTCCAAGAACTCGCAGCCGCTGACCACGTCGGTATAGGCGCCGACCTCCAGTGCCGGCGAATGGATCTTCGCCTTGCCCAGCTTCACGTTCGGCTCCAGCGTCACCTGCGTGCCGTCGCGCAGCGTCTCGACCCCGCTGGCCATGCGGCAACCGTGACGTGCCAGGGCCTTCTTCAGGCGACGGTTGAGCAGGGCTTCGCGGAAAATGTTCATGCGACGGGTATCCAGGAGATCGGCAGGGCGAGCACTGTAAATCGACCGCTCGCGGTTACCAAGCCCCGAAACGGGAAGTCACGCCCCAGTACCGGCCATCGCCGGTAACACTACGTCCAGCACGAAGCTTCCCGCCCATCGCCAGGAGCGACGCTTCTTACAACCTGGCGACACCGCAGGTCGACCAGGCGTCACTTCGTGCCACCGGGACATGAAACGGTCCGCATCCTGCTTTCCGCGGCGCGAGCATCATTCGATGCACCATCGTACCGACACAGAGGAAAGTGCCGTGTTCAAACCATTAGCTGTCGCTGTAGGCCTGGGATGTGCCGCGCTGTCGTTGGGCGCCAACGCCTACCAATACGGGGAATACGCCGGGGAGACCCTGGAGCGCCTGATCACCGACTACCCGGGCCGCTATCGCGGCACCGCCAGCTTCGCCGGCGCCAGCGAACTGATGCAGTCGCGCCTGGGCTTCGGCTACCAGACCAGTCGCCAGGACTTCACCTGGGCCGGCAACCGCAGTTCGCAGAACGTCATCGCCTCGGCGCCCGGTAGCAGCGGGAAGTTCCTGGTACTCGGCGCGCACTACGACACCTACTACGGTCGCCCGACCCTGCAGGGCCTGGACGATAACGCCTCGGGCGCGGCGGTGCTCACCGAGATCGCCCGCAACCTCGGCGGCATCGCCCTGGAGAACGGCCTCGAGGTGGTCGGTTTCGGCGCCGAGGAGGAAGGCCTGCGCGGTTCGCGTGCCTACGTCGAGTCCCTCGACGCCAGCCAGCGCGCCAACCTGCTGGGAATGATCAACCTCGACAGCCTGGTCACCGGCGACAAGATGTACGCCCATGCCGGCTCCAACAGCGTGTCCAGCCCGGCCCTCGGCGCCTACCGCGAACAGATCCTGCGCATCGCCCGCGAGCTGGACATCCCGTTGTTCACCAACCCCGGCCTGAACGCCGAATACCCGGCGGGTACCGGCTGCTGCAGCGACGGCGAAAGCTTCAACGGGATGGACATCCCGGTGTTGTTCATCGAGGCGACCAACTGGGAACTGGGCGACCTGGACGGCTACGAGCAGACCGACAACCCGGCGATTCCCGGCGGCTCAACCTGGCACGACCCGGCCGAGGACAACAAGGAAGTACTGACCAACGCCCTCGGCCAGGAGCGCATCGAGCAACGCATGCGCGACTTTTCCCGCCTGCTGACGCGCCTGGTGCTGGAGCTGACCAACGCCGACCTGCTGGCCTCCACCGCCTCCGGCGGCGCCCTGGCGCGGCAGATGGAAGACCAGTTGCAGCGCCAGCATCAGGCACTGACCCGCCTGCACGACCGCCGCTGGCTGACCCTGCTCGGCAGCAACCGGCCGGTAGGCAGCTTCGACGGCGAGGTGGGCGCGGAGGGCGAGGTCTCGCCGGACAGCGGTTTCGACATGCCTGGCAATCCGGAGTCCAGGCGCGCCGGCGTGCATCTGCTCGGCGACTACCGCTACAGCGAGGCCCTGACTCTCGGCGGCAGCCTGGCCTTCCAGCGCAGCCGCGACAAGCTGGACCATGGTGGGCGCATCGAGGGCGACACCTGGCAGCTCGGCCTGTTCGGCCTGTACAACGACGGCGGTCCGGAATGGCTGGCCGGCGAGCTGAACCTCGGGCATACCCGCTACGACAGCAAGCGTTCGGTCTACCTCCAGGCCGCCGGCGGGCCGGTGCTGCTCGACCAGCGTCTGTCGGGCGACACCTCGGCCTGGTCCTGGGGCGCCCGGCTGGAAGGCGGCTATGACTTCAGCTTCGGCGAACTGCGGAGCGGGCCGCTGGCCGGCCTCGACTACATGCACTACCGCATCGACGACTTCCGCGAGGACGAGGCCCTGCGTACCGCACTCGGCTACGAGAAGCAGGACTACGACTCGCTGGAGGCGAGTCTCGGCTGGCGCCTGCGCGGCGAGCTGGCGCTGGGCGCGAGAATGCGCCTGCAACCCTACGCCAGCCTGCGCTGGGTCCGCGAGCTGGCGAACGGACGCCTGGACGACATGGACCTGACCAGCCGCGGCGACGGGCGTGTCCGGGTCGCCGACATGGGCGGCGTGGACAAGGATTTCGGCCGCGCCCAGCTTGGCGCGCAACTGGCGATCACCGAGCAGCTCGGGGTCTTCGCCGAAGCCAACAGCCGCTTCGCCCACAGCGAAGGCAACCAGGCGGGCTATTCGCTCGGGGTGAACTGGCAGTTCTGAGCGGGCCAGGGGACGCTCCTGCCGTCCCCGTAGGCCGCGTCAGGGCTGCGCCGGCTCGTCCTTGCTGAACACGTAGAACAGGTTCGGCTCGCTGACCAGGTAGAGCACGCCACGGTCGTCCATCGCCACGCCCTCGGCCTGCGGCACGCTGCGCTTCAGGCCGTGCATGCCGCGCAGCAGCGACAGGGTGCTGACCGGCTCGCCGTCGGTGTCCAGCTCGACTACCAGACGCGACTCGTCGGACAACGCCAGCAGGTGCCCGGTGCCCTCGTCGAACTGCAGGCTGGACAGGTCGCGGACGAACAGGCGCTTGTCGCGCCCGGGGTCGTCCACCACGTGCACGGCGAACGGTTTGTCCGCCTGGGTGTGGGGGAAACCGTGGATCTCGTAGATGCGCACCGGGTCACGCTCCTTGGCGACGAACAGGCGCTTGCCCTCGGCGTCGTAAGCTAGCCCTTCGAAACCCTTGTTGCCGTTGAGGCCGATACCCAGCGAAAGCTGCTGGGCATCGGCAGCGTCGATGAAGCGCGTGTCGTCCTCCAGGCGCACCTTGACCAGGCGTTGCTGGCGCTCGTCGGTGATCACGTAGACGCCGCGGCTGATGTACTCGATGGCCTCGGCGTCGCCGAAGCCGGTCAGCGGGATGGTCCGCAGTACCTTGCCCTGCAAGGACAGCTCGATGATCTGCGCCGGCTGGTTGGTCACGGTGAACAGGGTGCGCCGGTCGGGATCGAAGGTCAGCGCGGAAACGTCGTCGTTCAACCCCTCGATGGGCTGCGCCTCGATCCGCACGCGGTAGTCCGGCAGCCATATCGAGCGCTCTTTCCAGGCATCGGCGTGACGCCACTCCTGGACGGCGAACCAGGCCCGGTCGAAGACCCGGAAGCTCTGGCCGAGAAGGACCAGCGCGGACAGCGCGACCAGCAGGACGGCCAGCAGCAGACGGCGAGGCGTGAAAGCTCGGGACATGGAAAACGGCTCGGGAGTTTGGGCGTGGATAGTCATAGCATAGAGCCTGTACGCTGTATGGAAACGGGCTGCGCCCGACCTTTCCTACGCAAGCTACGGCTCCAGGCTGAAGCCAAGCTTAAAGTCAGCCAGCCGCCCGGGCGACTCGGACAGGTCCGAGTTTCCTGTCCGAAAGAGACGACAAGAGAGCATCCGCAGTCTTCTTCCAGCGCCACCAGATTGGCCTGTTCGATCCCTTATTGGCCGCATCTATCGTTCTGCGCCCGCGGCGCCCCGGTCATTATCGAACCGCAGCAGGTGAAGCGGGCCCCAGAAACCGCAAAACCTCAACAATAACAACTGCTTGACTGCATGGAATTCAGCATGACCAGCGCGATAGCCATCGAGCGGATCTGCATGGAATTCGGTACCCCCGGCCAAGGCCTGAAGGCCCTTGACGATGTGTCCCTGGATATCCACGCCAACGAATTCTTCACCCTCCTCGGCCCTTCCGGCTGCGGCAAGACCACCCTCCTCCGCCTCATCGCCGGCTTCGAACAGCCCAGTTCCGGCAGCATCCGCCTCTATGGCGAACACATGGAAGGCCTGCCGCCGTTCCGCCGCCCGGTCAACACGGTGTTCCAGAGTTATGCGCTGTTCCCGCACATGAGCGTCGCCGACAACATCGGCTTCGGCCTGGAGATGCAGGGCCGCCCGCGCAGCGAGATCGACGCCACCGTGAGCCGCATGCTCGACCTGGTGAAGCTGCCGGAGGTCGGCAAGCGCCGCGCCGACCAGTTGTCCGGTGGCCAGCAGCAACGCATCGCCCTGGCCCGCGCGCTGGCCAGCCGGCCCAAGGTGCTGCTGCTCGACGAGTCGCTGTCGGCGCTGGACCTGAAGCTGCGCAAGGAAATGCAGATCGAGCTGAAGCGCCTGCAGCACGAGACCGGGATCACCTTCATCTTCGTCACCCACGACCAGGAGGAAGCGCTGACCATGTCCGACCGCATCGCGGTGATGAGCAAGGGCAAGGTGTTGCAGGTCGGCACGCCCAGCGACATCTACGAGGCGCCGCTGAACCGGGCGGTCGCCGACTTCATCGGCGAAACCAACTTCCTCGAGGGCCAGGCCGACGCCGACGGCGTGCGCCTGGCGGACGGCCAGCGGCTGGCCGCGACGACCCCGGGCAGCGGCGCTGTGACCTTGGCGATCCGCCCGGAGCGCACCGAACTGGCCGCCGACGGCCAGTTGGAAGGCGTGCTGGAAAACATCGTCTATGTCGGCACCGATACCGTCTACCACCTGAACGTGGCCGGACAGCCGGGCTTCCGCGTGCGCCAGCAGAACCGCGACGGCGCACGCTGCCCGCACAGTCCGGGGGCGAAGGTGCGGGTGCGGATTCCCGCCGCCGCCATCCGGGTGCTCGCCGAATGAGCACCGCCGGCCGACCTACCGCGCAACAGTCGGCCGAACGCCGGCAGCTGCGTCGGCGCCTGCTGCTGAGCAGCCCGGCGATGCTGATGCTGGTGCTGTTCCTGGTGATCCCGCTGGGCATCATGTTCGCCGTGTCGATCCAGCAATCCGGCGACTACGGCGGAGTGAAATGGGGCCAGCACAGCCTGGAGGCCTACCTCAATTTCCTCTGGGAACGCGACCTGGACGACAGCCTGGTGTTCAACGCCGACTACCTGGGCATCTTCCAGCGCTCGTTCTGGCTGTCGCTGCTGACCACCCTCGGCTGCCTGGCGCTCGGCTTCCCCACCGCGCTGTACCTGGCGTTGCAACCGGAACGCCGGCGCAACCTGCTGCTGTTCCTGGTCACCGTGCCGTTCTGGACCAACCTGCTGGTGCGGGTCTACGCCTGGATCCTGCTGCTGCGCAACGGCGGGCTGGTGGACGCCGGCCTGCAAGGCATCGGCCTGACCGACACCGGGCTGGGGCTGCTCTATACCGACAACGCGGTGATCATCGGCCTCCTTTATACCTACCTGCCGTTCATGGTGCTGCCGATCTACAGCAGCCTGGAAAAGATGGACTGGCGCCTGGTGGAGGCGGCATTCGACCTCGGCGCCAACCGCTGGAAAGCGCTGCGCCGGGTGATCGTGCCGCTGGCGATGCCGGGGATAGTCGCCGGCTGCATCCTGGTATTCATCCCGGCCCTGGGCAGCTACATCATTCCGGAATTGCTCGGCGGCGGTAAGGCGCTGATGATCGGCAACCTGATCCAGCTGCAATTCGGTACCGCGCACAACTGGCCGTTCGGCGCCGCCCTTTCGTTCGCCCTGCTGGCCTTCGTCCTGCTGGCGATGCTGATCTACAACCTGCGCTTCCGGGCCAACGCCGGCGGAGGCCAGCCATGAACGGCCGCAATCCACTCTGGACCTTCAGCGGCGTGCGCCAGGCCGCCTGGCTGTTCTTCGCCTTCCTCTACATCCCGATCCTGGTGCTGGTAGTGCTCAGCTTCAACAGCGGCCAGTCGGCGACGCTCTGGGAGAGCTTCAGCCTGAAATGGTATGCGGTGGTGGCCAACGATCCGGAAATCCTCCGCGCGGCGAAGAACTCGCTGCTCGTCGCCACCCTCGCCACCCTGGCCTCGACCGTCCTGGCCACCCTCGCCGCGCTGGGCATGCGCGGTCGCGCCTTCCGCGGGCAGACCCTGATGAACGGCGTTCTCGGCCTGCCGCTGCTGGTGCCGGAGATCGTCACCGCGGTGGCGACCCTGATGTTCTTCTCCTTCATCGGCCTGAAGCTGTCGTTGTTCACCATCCTCATCGCCCACATCGTGTTCTGCATCCCCTTCGCCTACCTGCCGATCCGCGCCCGCCTGGAGGGCCTGGACCCGCGCCTGGCGGAGGCCGCCGCCGACCTCTACGCCTCGCCGTGGAAGGCCTTCTGGAAAATCACCCTGCCGCTGCTGATGCCCGGCGTGCTGTCCGGGGCGATGCTCGCGTTCATCATCTCGATGGACGATTTCGTCATCACCTATTTCGTCGCCGGCGCCGGCGCAACCACCCTGCCGGTGTACATCTTCAGTTCCATCCGCATGGGCATATCCCCGAAGATCAATGCGATTTCCTCGATCATCCTCATGATTTCCATCGCCTTCGTCGCCCTGTCGTACTACCTCGGCCAACGCCGCCGCTGAGAACCTGCCTCCACGAAGAAAAAACAGAAGATCGCCAGGAGTCCATCATGACCTACCGCACACCGCTCACCCTGCTCTTCGCCGCCGGTCTAGCCCTGGGCGGCCAGGCTCACGCCGAAGGCACCCTGCACTTCGCCAACTGGTCGGACTACTACCCGCCGGAGTTGCTGAAGAAGTTCGAGAAGGACACCGGGATCAAGGCCACCCTCGACGCCTACGACAGCAACGAGACGCTGCTGGCCAAGCTCAAGGCCGGTGGCGGCGCCTACGACGTGGTGGTGCCGTCGGACAGTTTCATAGAAATATTCGTCAAGGAGGGGCTGCTGCAAAAGCTCGACAAGAGCCAGTTGCCGAGCCTGGGCAATCTGAAGGAAAACTTCCGGACCCTTGGCTTCGATCCCGGCCACGACTACAGCATTCCCTATCTCTGGGGCACCACCGGCTACAGCTACGATACGGCGAAGGTGCCGGGCGGCAGGCTGGAAGAAAGCTGGAAGCCGTTCTTCGAACCACCAGCCGAGCTGAAAGGCAAGGTGGTGGCTCTGAACTCCATCGAGGAACTGTTCATTCCCGCCACCTACTACCTCGGCATCGACGAATGCACCGAGGACGCCAGGGAAGCGCAGAAGGTCCTCGACCTGCTGCTCAGGCAAAAGCCGGCGCTGGCCATGTACAACAGCGACGGCACCATCGAGCGCATGGCCGCCGGCGAGGTCGCCATGCACCAGCAGTGGAACGGCGCCTTCCACCGCGCCCACGCCCAACGCGCCAGCCTCGAATACGTCTATCCGAAGGAAGGCATCCGGCTGTTCATCGACAACTTCGCGATTCCGCGCGACGCCAGCAACGTCAAGGAAGCCCACGTCTTCATCGACTGGATGATGCGCCCGGAGAACATCGCCGCCGCCTCCAACTTCGCCAAGTACAACAACGCCATCGTCGGCTCGGAGAAATTCATGGAGAAAGCACTGTTCGACGACCCGGCGATCAACACCCCGCAGGACAAGCTCGACCGCCTGAAGCCGTTCAAGCTCTGCTCGCCGAAAGCCCTGGCGTTGCGCAGCAAGGTCTGGACCAAGCTTAAGAAATGATCGACGCGGCGCTGGCGGCCAGCTCGCGCCAGCGCTGGCCGGCCAGCCAGCTTGGCCATCTCGATCCCTTTTTGACCGTCTACAGGGTTCTCCCCGGCGAAACCGGATTGCTAGAGTCGAACCGCGCCCTCCTCGAGGGGTCGCCCGGAGCCGCGGAAACGGCGCCGGCAGAGCCCAAGGGAACCTCGCGACCGCGAGCTAGAAATCCAACAAGAACGCTTCCTGAGAACGCCATGAACACTATCGACGCCCCAACGCCCGTGCCCGCACACGCCGCGCGCCCTCTCGTCACTGCCATTTCCACCGACCCGGCGGAAACCCCAGCGGTTTTCCACTAGCCCGTCCATTCACCCGGCGCAGGAAAGGTCCGCCCAAGCGGCCGCCTGCGGGATCGATACGGCATTTCGCGAGGAGCGGAACATGGCCAGCGAACGCAACAACGGCATCCTCATCGGCGGCAAGCGCCCCGAGTACGTCCACAGCGCCCAGGGCACCGGCCTGCGGCGCATCCTCGGGCTTCCCGCCCTGGTCTTCTTCGGGCTGGTCTACATGGTTCCGCTGACCATGTTCACCACCTACGGGGTAGTCACCGAGATCACCGGCGGTCGTACCGCCAGCGCCTACCTGATCACCCTGGCGGCGATGCTCTTCACCGCCTTTTCCTACAGCTTCATGGTGAAGAAATATCCCATCGCCGGCTCGGCCTATTCCTATACCAGCCTCAGCTTCGGCCCCTGCGTCGGCTTCCTCGCCGGCTGGTCGCTGCTGCTCGACTACCTGTTCCTGCCGATGATCAACTACCTGCTCATCGGCCTGTTCCTCAACATCGCCTTCCCGATGGTGCCGGCCTGGGTCTTCGTGCTCGCGGCGATCGGCCTGGTCACCGTGCTCAACGTGATCGGCATCAGCTCGGTGGCCGGCATGAGCAACGTGATCGTCGGCGCCCAGTTCGTCTTCGCCGTGGTGTTCGTCGCCATGGCGGTCAAGCACCTGGCCGGCATCCCCTCGCTGGACCTGAGCCTGCCCTTCGTCGGCGACGGCAGCCAGCCGGGCTTCGCCCCGTTGATGGCCGGCGCGGCGGTGCTGTGCCTGTCGTTCCTCGGCTTCGACGCGGTCTCGACCCTGGCCGAGGAAACCCGCGACCCGCAACGCGACATCCCGCGCGCCATCGTCATCACCACGGTCGGCGCCGGCCTGCTGTTCACCGTGCTGGCGGTCTTCAGCCAACTGGTGTTCCCCGGCAGCGTATTCCAGGACGCCGAGTCGGCGGCCAACGAAGTGATGCTGGCGGCCGGCGGCAAGTTCCTCGCCAGCTTCTTCACCGCCGCCTACGTCGCCGGCGCCGCCGGCTCGGCGCTGGCCTCGCAGGCCTCGGTGTCGCGCATCCTCTACAGCATGGGCCGCGACGGCATCCTGCCGCGGCGCGTGTTCGGCAGCCTCTCGGAGCGCTTCAAGACGCCAGTGATCGCGATCCTGGTGGTCTCGGTGATTTCCCTGCTGGCGGTGGTCATCGACCTCACCACCCTGGCCTCGATGATCAGCTTCGGCGCGCTGGTGGCGTTCTCCGCGGTGAACCTGGCGGTGATCCGCAGCTACCTGCTGCTCGACGGCCGCCGCGCCCCGCGCGACCTGCTGCGCTACGGGCTGGTGCCGGCCATCGGCCTGGGCCTGACCCTGTGGCTGTGGACCAGCCTCTCGGCGCTGACCCTGGTGATCGGCCTGACCTGGTTCGCCGCCGGCCTCGCCTACCTGGCGTTGCATACCGGCGGTTTCCGCCGCAAGGCGCCGACCGTGACCTTCTCCGAACAGAACTGAGCCCGGGAGCCCGACATGCTGACCATCTACAGCGACGACCATCGCCTGCACCACGGCCGGCACGAACTGATCGGCGGCCAGTTCACCCCCTGCTTCGAAAAACCCAGCCGCGCCGACATGGTCCTCGACCGCGTGAAGGCCGTCGGCCTCGGCGAAGTCCGCGCGCCGCGCGACTTCGGCCTGGAACCGATCCGCCGGGTGCACAGCGAGGGTTTCGTGCGTTTCCTGCAGAACGCCTGGCAGGACTGGCTGGCCACCGGCCGCAGCCACGACATGCTGCCGATCGCCTGGCCGACCCGGCGCCTGCGGCAGACGGAGCCGGACAACATCGACGGTCGCCTCGGCTACTACTCCTTCGACGCCGGCGCGCCGATCACCGCCGGGACCTGGCAGGCGATCACCAGTTCGGCCAACGTCGCCCTCAGCGGCCAGTCCGAACTCGCCAACGGCGCGCGCTCGGTATTTTCGCTCTGTCGCCCGCCGGGCCACCACGCCGCGGCCGACTACATGGGCGGCTATTGCTTCTTCAACAATGCCGCCATCGCCGCCCAGGCCTTCCTCGACCGGGGCGCCGGGCGGGTGGCGATCCTCGACGTCGACTACCACCATGGCAACGGCACCCAGGACATCTTCTACGACCGCGCCGATGTGCTGTTCACCTCGATCCACGGCGATCCGCGCTTCGAATACCCCTATTTCCTCGGCTACGCCGACGAGAAGGGCAACGGCGTCGGCACCGGCTACAACTTCAACTACCCACTGGCGGCCGGCAGCGACTGGGCGACCTGGAGCCAGGCGCTGCAGGCGGCGATCCGGCAGATCCAGGCCTATGCGGCGGACGTCCTGATCGTTTCCCTGGGGGTGGATACCTTCAAGGAGGACCCGATTTCCCAGTTCCGCCTGGACAGCCCCGACTACCTGCGCATGGGCGAAGCCATCGGCAAGCTCGGCCTGGCCACGCTGTTCGTGATGGAGGGAGGCTACGCGGTGGAGGAAATCGGGATCAACGCAGTGAACGTGCTACAGGGTTTCGAAGGGGTTCACCGGTAAGCCCGCCCGCAACTTCGCCCGGTCGGAACGCGAAACGGCCCACCTCCCGGAAGAGAGGCGGGCCGTTTCGATTCAGGGCCTTACTTGATCACTTCGACGAACTCGACGTCGATCTCGCGGCCGACCAGGTCGCGGTCGACTTCGCCGGTCAGCTTGACCCGGGTCTTGTCGTTGATTTCCATCGGCGGGAAGTCTTCGTCGTCGATCTCGACCTTCATGCTGCCGGTGGCATCGCGGAACTCGTAGATGTCGCCCTTGATGCGCTTGACGATGGTGCCCTGGAGGACCACCGGGGTGTCGTCGGCGGCTTCCAGCGCGGCCTTCACCGTGGTGGTGGTCGGGGTAGCGCCCGGGCCGGTATAGCCGGCGGCCAGGGTGACGGTGGAGAACAGGCCGATGGCAGCGATGAGGGGCAGGTGACGAAGTTTCATGGGTAACGCCTCGTAGTTGGTTTCGATGGGTCCAGGCTACGAAGCCTTGCTGAAACCAGGCTTAATCGGCGCTTAAGCGAAGCTTAATCGGCGTCGCTGGTGGCCAGGCGCTCGCCGCTCTTCTTGCGGAACACGTAGAACAGGTTCGGCTCGCTGACCATGTAGATCGTGCCCTCGTCGTCGATGGCCACCCCTTCGGCGCGCGGGATCTTGCTGTCCAGGCCGTTGAAGCCGCCGAGCAGGCTGATGAAGCTGACCGGCTCGCCCTTCTCGTCCAGCTCCAGCAGCAGATGCGATTCGGCCGACAGCACCAGGGTATGGCCGGTACGCGGGTCGACGCTGAGCGCCGAGACGTTGCGCATGTACAGGTCGTCGCTCGGTAGCGCGGTCATCGCCCCGCTCAGGCTCGGCCCGCCGTCGCTCTTCCAGCTGAACAGGGTCATCGGATCGCGCTCCTTGCTCAGCAACAGACGCTGCTGGCGCGGATCCCAGGCGATGCCCTCGAAGCCCTTGTTCTTCTTGCCGATATTGCCCAGCGGGAATTCGGCCAGGCTCTTGGTGCTCAGCTCGGCGGTCTGCGGGTCGACATGGAAGATGGTCAGGGTATTGCGGCGCTCGTCGGTCACCGCGACGTTGCCGTTCTCCAGCACCGCCACGCCTTCGGGATTGCTCAGGCCGAGCAGCGGGATGGTGCGCAGCACGTCGCCGGTGAGCGACAGCTCCACCAGCAGCGGCCGCTTGCCGGTAACGGTGAACAGGGTCCTGGTTGCCGGGTTGTAGGCCAGGTCCGAGGTTTCTTCCTCCTCCAGGCCCTGCAACGGCTTGGCGTCGATCACCACCCGATAGCCCGGCAGCCAGATGCTTTCGTCGCGCTGCTGCTGGCTGGCCTGGCTTTCCTTCCACCAAAGGCCGGCGCGATCGTCCCAATGCATGACGATGGTCAGCACCACGCCGACGAGCACGACGAACGCCGGCAGCAGCCAGCGGAAACGGGGAAGCTTGGAGGCAAGGGACATGGGCGAGGCTCGACTGTTTGGCCAGGTGTTTTCTTGGGCGTCGCCATGAAAGGGCATTGCCCCCGGCCTGTCAATCGAAGCGTCGGCCAGCCGACCGACAGTCGCTTCCGCTGCCGGCGCTAGGGAAGTCGGCCGCCCCCCGGCGGCCGCAGCGGTTCAGAGCACGCGGGTCTCGAAACGGCTGGCGCCCGGCAATTCGAGCAGCAACTCGTCGCCGCTGTTCAGCGGCCCGACCCCGGACGGCGTGCCGGTCAGCACCACATCGCCGGCCTGTAGCGAGAAATGCCCGGCGATGTGCTGGATCAGCGGCACGATCGGATTGAGCATGTCGCGGCTGTTGCCGTCCTGGCGCACCTCGCCGTTGATGGTCAGGCGGATGCCGATGTCGGTCGGGTCGGGAAACTGGTCGGCGTTCACGAACGGCGACAGCACGCCGGCGCCATCGAAGCTCTTTGCCAGCTCCCAGGGCAGGCCCTTTTCCTTCAGTTTCGCCTGGACCTCGCGCAAGGTCAGGTCCAGCGCCGGCGCATAGCCGGAGATCGCGTCGAGGACCTCCTCGCGGTTCGGCTTGCGCGACAGCGGCTTGCCGATCAGCACGGCGATTTCCGCCTCGTAGTGTACCGAGCCGCGCTCCTGCGGCAGGCTCAGCCCGCCGCTCACCGGCACCACGCAGGAGCCGGGCTTGATGAACAGCAGCGGCTCGGTGGGAACCGGGTTGTTCAGTTCCTTGGCGTGTTCGGCGTAGTTGCGCCCGACGCAGACCAGCTTGCCCAGGGGGAAGTGGATCGGGGTGCCGTCGATATATTGATGCTGGTAACTCATTTACCGACTCCTGAACGGGTGGAAAGGCATCCGTGGCGCCCGCCACAGACGAGAAGGGCCGGATGACCGGCCCTCTGCGTTGCGACACCTGCTACTCGGCGAAGATCTTGCCGGGATTCATGATCCCGTTGGGGTCGAACACCGCCTTCAGTGCCTTCATATAGGCAATTTCGGTTTCCGAGCGGGTGTAGGTCAAGTAGTCGCGCTTGGTCATGCCCACGCCATGCTCGGCGGAAATCGAGCCGTTGTACTTCTCGACGGTCTCGAACACCCACTTGTTGACGGTCGCGCACTTGGCGAAGAACTCGTCCTTGCCGAGGTTTTCCGGCTTGAGGATGTTCAGGTGCAGGTTGCCGTCGCCGATGTGGCCGAACCACACCACCTCGAAGTCCGGGTAGTTGGCCTCGACGATGGCGTCGATGTCCTTGAGGAAGGCGGGCACCCGGGAAACCGTGACCGAGATGTCGTTCTTGTACGGCGTCCAGTGGGAGATGGTCTCGGAGATGTACTCGCGCAGCTTCCACAGGTTCTGCAACTGCTGCTCGCTCTGGCTCATCACCCCGTCCAGCACCCAGCCCTGCTCGACGCAGTGCTCGAAGGTGGCCAGCGCCTCGTTGGCGACTTCCTCGGTGGTCGCCTCGAACTCCAGCAGGGCGTAGAACGGGCAGTCGGTCTCGAACGCCCGCGGTACGTCGCCACGGGCCAGGACCTTGGCCAGGGCCTTGTCGGAGAAGAACTCGAAGGCGGTCAGGTCGAGCTTGCTCTGGAAGGCATGCAGCACCGGCATGATCGAGTCGAAGTCGGGCGTGCCGAGGACCATAGCGGTGAGGTTCTTCGGCGTGCGCTCCAGGCGCATGGTCGCCTCGACCACGAAGCCCAGGGTGCCTTCGGCGCCGATGAACAGCTGGCGCATGTCGTAGCCGGTGGCGTTCTTGATCAGGTCCTTGTTCAGCTCGAGCAGGTCGCCCTTGCCGGTGACGACCTTCATCCCGGCCACCCAGTTACGGGTCATGCCGTAGCGAATGACCTTGATCCCGCCGGCATTGGTGCCGATATTGCCGCCGATCTGGCTGGAACCGGAAGAAGCGAAGTCAACCGGGTAGTACAGGCCGTTTTCCTCGGCGAAGGTCTGCAGTTGCTTGGTAACCACGCCCGGCTGGCAGACTACGGTGCGGTCGAAGGCATTGAAGTCGAGGATCCGGTTCATGTAGTCGAAGGCCACCACGACTTCGCCGTTGGCCGCCACGGCCGCGGCGGAGAGCCCGGTACGACCGCCCGACGGGACCAGACCGACCTTGTGCTGGTTGGCCCAGCGGACGATCACCTGGACCTGCTCGACGCTCTTGGGGAACACGATGGCCAGCGGCGCAGGGGCGAAATGCTTGGTCCAGTCCTTGCCGTAGGCGTCCAGGGAGGCGGCGTCGTCGAGCAGCTTGCCAGGCTCGACCAGGGGCTTGAGCGATTCGATCAGGGCTTCGCGGGTCATTCGGGAACTCTCAAATGATTCATGGTCGTCCTGAGAACAACTCAGGTCGCAACCGGGCAAGGAAAAGGGAGAACATGCTAGCATACGCCCCCCGCGCTTAGTGCCTCTGGGCGCCGAGTTGCGGGTGCCGGCCAGCGCCGGCCGGACCCGCTTCGCGCAGTTCGCTTTCCAGCCACTTCCTCCGGGACAACAGGTTTACGCAGATGAGCAAGACCTCTCTCGACAAGAGCAAGATCAAGTTCCTTCTTCTCGAAGGTGTCCACCAGAACGCCGTGGACACGCTGAAGGCCGCCGGCTACACCAACATCGAGTACCTCAAGACCGCGCTTTCCGGCGACGAGCTGAAGGAAAGGATCGCCGATGCGCACTTCATCGGCATTCGCTCCCGCACCCAGCTGACCGAAGAGGTCTTCGACTGCGCGAAGAAACTGATCGCGGTCGGCTGCTTCTGCATCGGCACCAACCAGGTCGACCTCAACGCCGCCCGCGAACGCGGTATCGCCGTGTTCAACGCGCCCTACTCGAACACCCGCTCTGTGGCTGAGCTGGTACTGGCCGAGGCGATCCTGCTGCTGCGCGGCATCCCGGAAAAGAACGCCTCCTGCCATCGCGGCGGCTGGATCAAGAGCGCGGCGAATTCCTTCGAGATCCGTGGCAAGAAGCTCGGCATCGTCGGCTACGGCTCGATCGGCACCCAGCTCTCGGTACTCGCCGAGGCCCTGGGCATGCAGGTGTTCTTCTACGACACCGTGACCAAGCTGCCGCTGGGCAACGCGGTGCAGATCGGCAGCCTGCACGAGCTGCTGGGCATGTCCGACATCGTCTCGCTGCACGTTCCCGAACTGCCCTCCACCCAGTGGATGATCGGCGAGAAGGAAATCCGCGCGATGAAGAAGGGCGGCATCCTGATCAACGCCGCGCGCGGCACAGTGGTCGAGCTGGACCACCTGGCCGCCGCGATCAAGGACGAGCACCTGATCGGCGCCGCCATCGACGTGTTCCCGGTCGAGCCGAAATCCAACGACGAGGAATTCGCCAGCCCGCTGCGTGGCCTGGACCGGGTGATCCTGACCCCGCACATCGGCGGCTCCACCGCCGAGGCACAGGCCAACATCGGCCTGGAAGTGGCGGAGAAGCTGGTCAAGTACAGCGACAACGGCACCTCGGTGTCCTCAGTCAACTTCCCCGAAGTGGCCCTGCCGTCGCACCCGGGCAAGCACCGCCTGCTGCACATCCACGCCAACATCCCCGGCGTGATGAGCGAGATCAACAAGGTCTTCGCCGACAACGGCATCAACGTTTCCGGCCAGTACCTGCAAACCAACGAGAAGGTCGGCTACGTAGTGATCGACGTCGATGCCGAGTACTCGGACCTGGCCCTGGAGAAACTCCAGCAGGTCAACGGTACCATCCGTAGCCGCGTGCTGTTCTAAGGCAGCGTCCGGCGGAAAGGAAAAAGGAGGCCCAGCGGCCTCCTTTTTTCGTTTCCGTCACTTGACGGTAACGGTGATCTTCTCCGACTCCACGGTCGGCTCCAGCGGCACGTGGTTCTTGTCGCCCACCAGCAGTTGCAGGGTGTGCTTGCCCGGCGGCAGGGTGATCTCGGTTTCGGTCTGGCCCTTGCCGAAGTGGCGGATGTTGTCGGTCATCGGCAGCGGCAGGTTCATCGCCGGCTGCTCCTTCAGGTCCACCAACAGGTGATGGTGGCCGGTATCCGGCATGTCGACGCCGGCCGGCGCCACGCCCATGCCTTTCAGGCCGAATTTCACGGTGAAGGTCTTGTCGACGGTTGCACCATCGGCCGGCGTGATGAAATACACTTTCGCCCCTTCGGGCGCCTTCGTCCGGGGCAGGTCGGCAGCCATCAGGCTGGCGGATGCGCCGAACATCAGGGCGGCTAGACCGAGGCAAGGCAATGTCACTCTCATGGGAGTCTCCTGTTTTCACTTCCGTTAGCACCCGGGAAACACCACTGGACGGAATTTCCCCGGCACTCTTCGTGCCTTCCGAATCAGGGAAAGGCATCGCTGGCACAGCGATTTCCACTGCGAAGCCCGTGTTAGAGCGGCGCTCGCGCACATAATCCGGGTCAATGCCCGCAACCCCTGGAAAGACCGCATGCAACCCAGTAGGTTCGCGATTGTCCAGGACGCGGGCCCGGCTAAGCTGAACGAACAGCATAGGCCCGACCGACGTTCATTCCCACCCGAGGAGTACTACATGCGATTTCTGCCCCGCCTGCTGATGCTGGTATCCCTGGCCGCTCCGCTGGCCCATGCCGAGCTGCTCGACGACGTCCACCAGCGCGGCGCCCTGCGCATCGCCCTGGAGGGCACCTATCCGCCGTTCAACTTCAAGCAGGGCGGCAAGCTCACCGGCTTCGAGACCGAACTGGGCGAACTGCTGGCCGCCGAACTGGCGGTCAAGCCGGAATTCGTCACCACCGAATGGAGCGGCATCCTCGCCGGCCTGCAGAGCGGCAAGTACGACATCGCGCTGAACCAGGTCTCGGTGAACGAGCAGCGGCGCAAGGTCTTCGACTTCAGCGAGCCATACACCATCTCCAGCGCCCAGTTGATCGTGCGCGCCGACGAAACCCGCCAGTTCAAGTCGCTGGAAGACCTCAAGGGCCTCAAGCTCGGCGTCGGCCAGGGCACCAACTACGCCGACCTGGCGAAGTCGGTGGCCGGCGTCAACGTGCGCACCTATCCGGGCGCCCCGGAATACCTGCAGGACCTGGCCAGCAAACGCATCGACGCGGCGCTCAACGACCGCCTGCTGATCCCCTTCGCCATCCGCGAGGCCAAGCTGCCGGTCAAGCCCGGCGCGGCGGTGGGACCGGTGGCGAACATGGCGATTCCCTACCGGAAGAACAATCCGAAGTTCGGCGAGGCGCTGAATGCGGCGCTGGAGAAGATCAAGGCCGACGGCCGCTTCGCCAAGCTCTCGGAAAAGTGGTTCGGCCTGGACGTCAGCCAGCCGCCGAAGTGAGCTCCCGCCCGAACGGGGGAAGCGGCCGCGCCCGAGAGACGCGGCCGTCGTGTTTGTCGATGGAGTGTTGAATGAATTCGCTGCAGAAATTGCTCGAATGGCTCGCCAACCTGGTCGAGCTGCTCGGGATGGCCTGGCCCTTCCTGCTCCAGGGCGCGATGTATACCGTGCTGTTCGCCGCGGTATCGATGGTCCTGGGCCTGATCCTCGGCTTCAGCGTCGCGGTGGTCCGGGTGACCAAGGTGCCGGTGGTCTCGCAGATCGCCGCGGTCTACGTCAGCGCCTTCCGCGGGACGCCACTGCTGGTGCAGATCTTCGTCCTGTACTACGGGCTGCCGAGCGTAGGCATCGAGTTCACCCCGGTCACCGCGGGCATCCTGGCGCTGACCCTGAATGTCGCGGCCTATCTCTCGGAGTCCATGCGCGGGGCGATCCTCGGCATCGACAAGGGACAATGGGAAGCCGGGCTCTCGGTCGGCCTGACCTGGGGCCAGACCCTGTGGAACATCATCACCCCGCAGGCCCTGCGCCTGGCGGTGCCGAGCCTGTCGAACAGCCTGATCAGCCTGATCAAGGACACCTCGCTGATCTCCGTGATCACCGTGACCGAACTGATGCTGGCGACCAAGGAGGTCATCGCCGAGACCTTCCAGCCGCTGCCGCTCTATCTCGCCGCCGCCGGGATCTACTGGCTGCTTTCGGCACTCTTCGAGCGTGTGCAGAAAGCCCTGGAGAACCGCCTGACCGCGCCGCTGCGGCGCTGAGTTCAGCCGCCGGCGTCGAGGCCGGCCAGGCAGACCGCGGCGCGGTCCAGTTCATCCTCGTTGAATACCAGCACGCCCATGCGCTTGAGGGCGGCGGCGGTAACGCCCTCGCCGGCGACCCGGTTGCCGTTGAAGCGCCCGTCGTAGTTCTCCAGGTTGCCGCAGGAAGGACTGCGCGCCTTGAGCACGGCCATCCGGATGTCATGGCGGCGGACCAGCTCCACTGCCGCCTCCGCACCCAGCAGGAATGCTTCGCTGACATCCTCGCCGTCGACGGTGAAGACCCGGTTCAGCCGGTCCAGCACTTCGCCGCCCTGGCCGCCGGGGATCTCCGCTGGCGGGCGGGGCGTCGGCAGGCCTCCGGCGACCTCCGGGCAAAGGGCGACGATCCGCCCCTGCGCATGCCAGCGCGAGAGCAGGTCGAACGGGCCATGGCTGCCACCGTCGTAGCGCACCAGGTGGCCCAGCAGGCAACGGCTGACCAGAACCTTCTGCATGGATGCTCCACCCCTTTGACAGGCACACAGAGTAGCCCGCCGCTCGCCGATGGTCACGCCCGGTAACAGTAGCCGGGAAGCACCGGGGAAACCCGCCCTCGACCCAACCGGAGTTAGGCCTCGCGGTAGCGCTCCAGCGCCCGTATGGCGGGGACCAGGGCTATTTCTTGCCGATCCTTAGGATAGAACTGCGGGCGGCCCATGGCGAACCTCCGCCGCCCCGAGCAGACTGGCTTCCCGCGCAACCGCGAAGGACCCGCCCGTCATGCTCCCGACCCGCTCGCTTCTACCGTTTTTCCTGGCCCCCGCGTTGCTCGCCAGCGCTGCCAGCCAGGCGGCCATGGAGGCCCTGGACAACGACAGTCTCAGCCAGGTCACCGGCCAGGCCGGCATCAGCCTGCGCCTGGACCTGCGCGCCGGCGCGGCCAGGGTCGCCTGGGTGGACGACGGCGGCAGCCTCTCGCTGCGCAACCTGGTGATCGACAACGGCTGCGTGAAGGCCGGCGACTGCCCGGACGGGCGCGGCGGCAACATCCCCCTGGGCGCCGCCCAGCTCGGCCTGAGCCTGCCGATCTTCGGCGTCGAGCAGCCGACCCTGGCACTGGACGTGACCACCGGCAGCGGCGGCGGGCAGCAACTGGCGATCAGCCTGCCGGACCTCGCCACCATCAACGACCAGTTGATCGCCAGCGGCCTGCCGGCGCAGCGCATCCGCCTGCGGGTGGCCAGCGACCTGTACATCGGCGACAACTCGATCGGCCGCATCGAACTGCGCGACATCACCGACCTGCGCGGCACGATCAGGGTCTGGGGTCACTGAGGCGGCGACGCCGCCTAGGGTTCAGGAAAGTTGCAGGAGGGATTCGTTGCGCCGGCGGAACCAGCCGGTCAGCGACAGCCGGTCGCGGCTGGCGGGCAGGACTTCGTGCTCGGTGCCGGCGGACATGAACACCACCAGGCTACCGCCCGTCGGCTGGATGTCCACCTGCCGCTGCGGCAGGTGCAGGCGCAGCGCGCCGCCATGCTCGGGCAACCAGGCATCGTTGAGGTAGAGAACCGCGGAGACGGTGCGTGCGTCGTCGTCGCGGAAACGATCGACATGCTTCTGGTAATAGGCGCCCGGCGGGTACAGCGCGAAGTGGCACTCGAAATCCTCGAGGCCGAGGAACAGCGAGGCGTTGAGCGCCTGGCGCAAGCTGTCCATCACCCCCAGGTATTCGTCGCAGGCCTCGGATTCTCCGGGCTCCAGCCATTGCGTGAGGTCGCCGCGGATGCCTTCGCGGATCACCTGGCCGTCGCCGCGGCCGATCGCCGCCGGGGTCAGGTCGCCCGCGACCGCACGGGTGCGGCACTCTTCGGCCAATCTGGTGGTCAGACGCTCAGGCATGAAGATGCTCTGGTGCGACCAGCCCTGGTCGACCAGTTCATCGACGATGCGATGCAGGAGGGGATGATTGACGTTGATGTGCATTGTCCATTGTAGCGTGCCGCCCCGGTGTCTCGACAAGCGGTCCGCCGCATGTCGACAATAGCGCCCCATGGACGGCACCACCCGAACGACGAGGCTTTCGCCGCCAAAGGAGTATCAATGCGCGCTTTGCTCGCCTTCGCTTTACTGCTGGTTGGTCTGCCCGCCCTGGCCGACCCTTATCAACGCCTGTACCAGGCCGCTGGCTGGCCCGACCAGCGCGCGCATTTCAGCGATGCCCTGGACGCGGCGCAGAAGCGCTACCAGGACAAGCTGCCGCCCGCGCTCTACCAGACCCTGGTGGACAACAGCAATCGCCGCTTCGCCCCGGCCGAAGTCGACCAGCGCGCCCTCAACGGCCTGCGCGAGAACCTGCCGGACAGCGCCAGCCCGCTGAATTTCTTCGAGTCGCCGCTGGGGCGCAAGGTGGTCGCCGCCGAGGTGCTCGCCACCCGCCGCGACCAGTTGCTCCAGCACAGCAACGGCCTGCCGCGGCAGACCGCCAGCGAGCCACGCCGGGCCCTGGTGAAGCGCCTGGCCCAGGTCCTTCCGGCCCGAGAGGCCGGCGCGGAAGTCAGCCTGGCCCTGGCCGGGGTCGCCGCCGACAGCCTCAGCCAGATGCTTCCGGGCCTCCCCGGCCTGCTTGGCGGCGGACAGACCGGCCAGTTGCTGGAAGGCCAGCGCCAGCGCCTGGTGCAGCAGATCGGCGCGGACCTGGAGAACACCCTGCTGTATGTCTACCGCGATCTCTCCGATGCGGAACTCACCCAGTACGTGAACTTCGCCGAGTCGCCGGCCGGCCGCAGCTACTACCAGGCGGCCCTGGCCGCGCTGAAAGCCGGCCTGGCGGTGGACCAGGCGGTCGCCCCCTGATCGACGCGGGGCCTGGAACTCAGGCCCCCAGCGCGTCGCTCAGGAAATCGAAATAGCGCCGCCGCAGCCCCTCGCTTTCGTTCGCCAGGTGATGGCGCGCCTCTTCCAGCAACAGTATCCGCGGCTCGTCGAATTTCTCCCGCAGCACCTTCAGGCCATGGCGCCAGTCCACCGTCTCGTCGGACTCGCCCTGCACCACCAGGGGGCTCAGGGCACGCCGAGGTGCCCGCTCGATGCGCGGCACCCAGCGGGTCAGCGCGCCGACCCAGGCGGTCGGCAGGGTGCGTGGCTGCAACGGATCGTGCTCGCGGAGGAAGTCGAGGAACTGCGGATCGCTGGAGTTCTCCGAGAAGCGCCGCGGGATCGAGTCGACGAAGGGGCTCAGCAGGCGGTAGCTGAGCTTCGACCAGCCCCAGGCGCGCGGGCGCACCAGCGGCGCCAGGAGAATCGTCTCGCCCAGCTCGGGACGTTCGCCGCCGTGCAGCAGGTAGTCCAGCAGGATCGCCCCCCCGGTGCTTTGTCCGCAGAGGTGCCAGGGCGCCGCCAGGTCGAGTTCGGCAGCCTGGCCCAGCAGGCCCTTGAACACCGCCTGGTATTCGGCGAAGTCGCGGATGCTGGCCCGCTCGCCTTCGGACAGGCCATGCCCCGGCAGGTCGCAGGCGAGCACCGAGAAGCCCATGCCCAGCGCCCAGTCGACCACGTGCCGATACAGTCCCATGTGGTCGTAATAGCCATGCATCAGCAACAGGCTGCCGCGCGCTTCCGGCAGCAGCCAGGCCTGCACCGCCAGGCGGCGCCCGTCGACCGCCATGCTGCCGAGCCGCGCTTGCAGGCGCGGATGGCGGGAGCGCAGGTCCAGGCCGTAGTAGGCCTGGTAGGCGAGGACGGCGGCGTCCGCCTCGGCCGCGGCCAAGGGTCGCAGGTGCTGGCGCAGGTAATCGGGGTTGAAGGCTTCTGACATCGGCGGTTCCGGGCTGCAATCGATTCGTGGCCGGGCCACGGGCGAAACCCAGGGATATTCAGCTGCGCGCGAACACATGGCAAGCTTGGCACCCGTTTTCCGTGTGAATGCCATGACTCCCCGCCGCAAGACGCTCCTCGTCAGCCTGGTCGGCCTGCTCTGGGCCGGCGGCCTGCTCGCCGCCTACTGGTGGTTCGAGATCCGCTACATCCGCCCGTTCAGCGAGCAGACCACCCTGTTCTCCGGCGACAGCCTGCGCCTGCCGGCCGAGCTGGCCGGGCCGGGGGCGATCCGCCTGGTGCATTTCTGGGACCCGGCCTGCCCCTGCAACGTCGGCAACCAGCAGCACCTCGGCGAGCTGATCGAACGCTTCGCCGGCAAGGGCGTGGAGTTCCATGTCCTGCAGAAGCCTGGCAGCCAGGGCCGCCTGCCGGACAACCTGGCCGCCCTGCGCCCCCTCGCCGGTCTGCCCGGTTCCGAGCAGTTGCCGGCCAGCCCGGCCGTGGCGATCTGGGACCGCGACGGCCGCCTGGCCTACTTCGGCCCCTATAGCGAGGGCGCGGTATGCACCTCCAGCAACAGCTTCATCGAACCGATCCTCGAAGCGCTGCTGCAGGGACGTCCGGTGGATGCCACCCATACCCTCGCCGTGGGTTGCTACTGCCCCTGGACCCCGGGAAAAGGCTGACCTGGCTCAACACCGGGCCTTCCGGAGGGGGCGCCGGAAGGCGTAGCGGCTACACTGCCCGGGTCGGCCCACGAGGGGCCGTTGCCGAACCAAGGAGTCGCTGCATGTCCCTACGTCCCACCCTCGCCCTGCTCGCCCTCGTCAGCCTGCCGCTGATGGCCGCCCAGAACGACCCTCAGCCCAGCAGCAAGGAACTGATGAAGGAGCACCAGGCGCAGATCCAGAACGACCTGGCCGACGTCGACTACAAGCGCAAGCGCATCGTCGAGGCCAACATGAACCTCACCGACCAGGAAGGCGAGAAGTTCTGGCCGATCTACAACACCTACCGCACCGAGTCGGACAAGCTCAGCAAGGAAACCCTCAAGCTCCTGCTCGACTACGCCCAGGCCTACAACAGCGGCAACGTCAGCGACGACCAGGCGAGCAAGCTGATCGAGCGTGTCGACGACCTCCAGGAGGACCGTCTGGAACTGCGCGACAAGTACGTCAAGCGCATCGCCAAGAACGTCTCGCCCAAGCGCGCCATGCGCTTCCTGCAGATCGAGATCCAGCTCGACGCCATCGCCACCCTGGAGATCGGCCGTCAGGTACCGCTGGTCGAGTAACCCTCTTCCCGCTTCGCCAGCCGCGCCCTGTATTGCTCCGGGGGCGCGGCGTGCCAGCGGCGAAAGGCCCGGTAGAACGGCGACAGCTCGGCGAACCCGCAAGCCTTGGCCACCTCGCGGATGGCGCGACCGGCCAACAGCATCTCGCTCGCCCGCTGCCGGCGAACCTCATCGCGAACCTGCCGGAAACTCGCTCCCCCAGCGGCCAGCGCACGCTGCAAGGCACCGCTGCCAAGGCCCAGCTCCGCCGCGCACTGGCGCAAGCCATAGCCCTCCCCGAGGCGCAGCTCGATCAGGTAGCGCACGCGATTGAGCAAGCGGTTCTCGCTGAGTTCGCGGGACTGTTCTTCCGCGTGGCGGGTCAGCACGTCATGCATGTCCGGATTGGCGTTGCGCGAAGGACGCCGCAGCAAGGCGGCGGAAAACACCAGGGCATCGTGCGGCCGCGAGAACAGCGGCAGCCTGCCGAACAACCGGCGGTGTTCGCCCAGCCGCGGCGGGGCTCGGTGGCGGAACTCGATGCGCTCGGCGACGAACTCGTCGTCGCTGATCAGCGCCAGCAGCTTGAGGAACAGCAGCATCAGGCATTCGATCTGCTGGCGCAGCGAGACATAGCCCAGGTAGTTGATGTCGAGGATCAGCCTTGCCGTTTCCCCTTCGACCTCGAGGCGCGCGGCGAAACCGCCGGAGAGAATGTGCTGGAAACGCACGAAGCTGCGCAGCGCCTCCTCCAGGTCGCGCGCGGACAGCAGCAGGTAGCCGACCACATCGAGCAGGCGCGGCTTCATTGCCTCGCCCAGGTGCAGGCCGATGTCGGCATCGCCGGTCACCGCCGCCAGCTCGGTCCAGAACAACGGGGCGTTGTCATGCACCAGGCGGCCGCCCAGGGTCGGCGGCGGCAGCGGGATACGCCGGTAGACGCTGCGGTAGACGCGGGTGGGGTCGAGCCCGAGGGCGTCCAGGGCTTCATACAACAGACGCCGCAACGTGGCGGAATGGGTCAGGGGGCTGGTAGACGGGTCGTCCTGCATGGCGGCTCCTCGCGATTGACCAAAGACTTCCAGGGTCCGAGCATTCGGTCAATGCCGCGGGCCGGCGGCATCCGCAGAATGCTCGGCACTACAACAAGGAGAAAGGATCGATGAAACGCACCCTGACCGTGATCGCCGTGGCGGTCGCCGCCGCGGCTGCCGGCGGCGCCTGGTACCTCCATGCCAAGCAGCCGCTCCGCAACGGCTCGCTCGCCCTGGCCCACCTGCAGGCGCCGGTCGACGTGCGCTACGACGAGCGCGGGGTTCCGCACCTGTATGCGCAGAACCAGACCGACCTCTACCGCGCCCTCGGCTACGTGCACGCCCAGGACCGCCTGTTCCAGATGGAAATGCTGCGGCGCCTGGCGCGCGGCGAGCTGGCCGAAGTGCTCGGACCCAAGCTGGTGGATACCGACCGTCTGTTCCGCACCCTGCGCATCCGCGACCACGCCGCCGAATACAGCGCCCGCCAGGACAAGCAGTCGCAGCCCTGGAAAGTGCTGGAGGCCTACCTGGACGGGGTCAACCAGTTCCAGGAAAACAACCCGGCGCCGCTCGAATTCGATCTGCTGGGCATACCCAGGCGTCCCTTCACCCCCGAAGATACCCTGAGCATCGCCGGCTACATGGCCTACAGCTTCGCCGCCGCCTTCCGCACCGAGCCGGTGCTGACCTACATCCGCGACGAACTGGGCAGCGACTACCTGCGCATCTTCGATCTCGACTGGCATCCGCAGGGCGTGCTGACGCCCTCCGGCGCACTGGGCGCCGGCGACTGGAAGGACCTCGGCGCCCTCGCCCGTCTCAGCCAGCAGGCCCTGGAGGACGCCGGCCTGCCGCAGTTCGAGGGCAGCAACGCCTGGGTCGTCGCCGGCAGCCGCACCGCCAGCGGCAAGCCCCTGCTGGCCGGCGACCCGCATATCCGCTTCGCCGCGCCGGCGGTATGGTACGAGGCCCAGCTGAGCGCGCCCGGCTTCGAACTCTATGGCCACCACCAGGCGCTCAACCCCTTCGCCTCGCTGGGCCACAACCGTGCGTTCGGCTGGAGCCTGACGATGTTCCAGAACGACGACCTCGACCTGGTCGCCGAGAAGGTCAACCCGGACAACCCCAACCAGGTCTGGTACCAGGGCGAATGGGTCGACCTGCAGAGCGAGGAGCAGGAAATCGCGGTCAAGGGCGCTGCGCCGGTGAAGCTCACCCTGCGCCGCTCGCCCCACGGTCCGATCGTCAACGACGCGCTCGGCGCCAGCTCCGGCAAGACCCCGATCGCCATGTGGTGGGCTTTCCTCGAGACCGAGAACCCGGTGCTCGACGCCTTCTACCAGCTGAATCGCGCCGATACCCTGGCCAAGGCCCGCGCGGCGGCCTCGAAGATCCATTCGCCGGGACTCAACCTGGTCTGGGCCAACGCCGCCGGCGATATCGGCTGGTGGGCCTCGGCGGCCCTGCCGAAGCGGCCGGAGGGGGTGAACCCGAGCTTCATCCTCGACGGCAGCAAGGGCGAGGCGGACAAGTCCGGCTTCTATCCGTTCGCCGACAACCCACAGGAGGAAAACCCGGCGCGCGGCTATATCGTCTCCGCCAACTTCCAGCCGGTCCCGGCCAATGGCCGGCCGATTCCCGGCTACTACAACCTGGCGGACCGCGGCCAGTGGCTGGATACCCAACTGGCCGACCGCGGCACCAAATGGAACCTGGACAACAGCCGCGCGCTGCAACTCAGCAATCGCACCGGCTACGCGCCACGCCTGCTCGCACCCTTGCTGCCGGTCCTGCGCGAGGTGGTCGACGACGCCGAAGGCAAGCGCCTGGTCGAGCAACTGGCGGCCTGGAACGGCGACTACCCGGTCGACTCGACCACCGCCACGCTGTTCAACCAGTTGCTGTTCCAGATTGCCGAGGGCGCCTTGCACGACGAACTGGGCGATGCCTTCTTCGACAGCCTGATCGCCACCCGCGCCATCGACAGCGCGCTGCCTCGGCTGGCTGCCGACGCCGACTCGCCCTGGTGGGACGACCGCCGCACAGAACGCCGGGAAACCCGCGCGGATATCGTCAGGGCCGCCTGGAACGCCTCCCTCGCGCATCTGCGCGGCACCCTCGGCAACGACCCGTCCGGCTGGCTGTGGGGCAAGGCGCATACCCTGACCCACGAGCACGCCCTGGGCCAGCAGGCGCTGCTCAAGCGCCTTCTCAACGTCGGTCCGTTCGCCGCCCCCGGCACCCACGAGGTACCGAACAATCTGTCGGCGAAGATCGGCCCGGCCCCCTGGGCGGTCACCTACGGTCCATCGACCCGGCGCCTGGTGGACTTCGCCGACCCGACCCACAGCCTCGGCATCAACCCGGTCGGGCAGAGCGGCGTGCCCTTCGACGGCCACTACGACGACCAGGCCGAGGCCTACATCGAGGGCCACTACCTGCCGCAGCACTACGAGGAAAACGAGGTGAAGGCGAACAGCAAGGGCGTGCTGGTGCTGGAGCCGAAGCGCTGAGCCGGTCGGCGTGGGGTCGGGCGAGTAACCGCATGGTGGTTGTCCGCCGGATACAACGGGGTATCGGCGGATAACGCCTCGGGCGTCGCCCTACGGAGCGTAGCCAGGCATTTCCCGCCACCGACGCGCCAATGAAAAAGGCCACCCGCAGGTGGCCTTTTCTTTTCGGCGGAGGGCTCAGGCCGGGGTCGGCGAGCCTTTCTGCCAGTCGGTCGCGGTCTCTTCCATCGCCTGCTGGATCGCCCGGCGACGCCGCTCCTCGGCCTGGCGGGTGAAGTACCAGGCGAAGAAGGTGAACAGCGAAACGCTCAGCAGGATCAGGCTGGCCACCGCGTTGATCTCCGGCTTCACGCCCAGGCGTACCGCCGAGAACACTTCCATCGGCAAGGTGGTCGAGCCGGGTCCGGAGACGAAGCTGGCCAGTACCAGGTCGTCCAGCGACAGGGCGAAGGACATCATGCCGCCCGCCGCCAGCGAGGGCGCGATCATCGGGATGGTGATCAGCAGGAACACCTTCCAGGGCTTGGCGCCCAGGTCCATCGCCGCTTCCTCGATCGACAGGTCGAGTTCACGCAGGCGCGCCGACACCACCACCGCCACGTAGGACGAGCAGAAGCTGGTGTGGGCGATCCAGATGGTCACGATACCCCGTTCCTGCGGCCAGCCGATCAGTTGCGCCATGGCCACGAACAACAGCAGCAGCGACAGGCCGGTGATCACTTCCGGCATCACCAGCGGCGCGGTGACCATGCCGCCGAACAGCGTACGACCGCGGAAGCGCGGGATGCGGGTGAGGACGAAGGCCGCCAGGGTGCCGAGGAGCACCGAGGAGAACGCCGTATAGAAGGCGATCTCCAGGGAGCGTCCGACCGAGCTGACCAGTTGGGTGTTGTCCAGCAGGCCGACGTACCACTTCACCGACCAGCCGCCCCACACCGTCACCAGCTTGGAGGCGTTGAACGAATAGATCACCAGGATCAGCATCGGCAGGTAGATGAAGAGCAGGCCGACGATCAGCATGACGTTGGAGAAATTCCAGCGCTTCATACCTTGCCCTCCAGTTCTTTGGCCACGCTTCTGGATAGAGAGCCTGTTGAACGGGATACGGAGCGGGATACGCTGTGCTGGCTCATACCTTGCCCTCCAGTTCTTTGGCCTGGTTCTTGTTGAACAGGATGATCGGGATGATCAGGATCGCCAGCATCACCACCGCCAGGGCGGACGCCACCGGCCAGTCGCGGTTGTTGAAGAACTCCTGCCAGAGCACCTTGCCGATCATCAGGGTCTCGGGGCCGCCGAGCAGTTCCGGGATGACGAACTCGCCCACCGCCGGGATGAACACCAGCATGCAGCCGGCGATGATGCCGTTCTTCGACAGCGGCACGGTGATCTTCCAGAAGCTGGTGAAGTTACGCGCGCCCAGGTCGGAAGCGGCCTCCAGCAGGCTCGGGTCGTGCTTCACCAGGTTGGCGTAGAGCGGCAGGATCATGAACGGCAGGTAGGAATAGACGATGCCGATGTACACCGCGATGTTGGTATTGAGGATGGTCAGCGGCTCGCTGATGAGCCCCAGCCCCATCAGTACGCTGTTGAGCAGGCCGTTGTTGGAAAGGATGCCCATCCAGGCATAGACCCGGATCAGGATCGCCGTCCAGGTCGGCATCATGATCAGCAGCAGCAGGACGGTCTGCGAGGACTGGCTGGAGCGGGCGATGGCGTAGGCCATCGGGTAGCCCACCAGCAGGCAGATCAGGGTACTGATGAAGGCCATCTTCAGCGAGCCGAGGTAGGCATCGATGTAGAGCGGGTCATCGGTCAGCATCAGGTAGTTGCCGAGGTTGAGGAGCACCTGCAACTGCTGGTCCGCGTAGGCGAAGATCTCGGTATAGGGCGGGATGGCCACGTCCGCTTCCGCCAGGCTGATCTTCAGCACGATGGCGAAGGGCAGCAGGAAGAACAGGAAGAGCCACAGGAACGGCACCCCGATGACCGCATGCCGCCCGGTGGGCATGCGCTTTTTCAGGCTGTTGGCGAATTTCATGACTGCAGTACCACGCCGCTGTCGTCGTACCAGCTGATGTACACCGACTGGTCCCAGGTCGGCCGGGCGACGTGGCGCTCGGCGTTGGCCATGAAGGCCTGGACGATCATCCCGGAGGCCAGCTTGATGTAGTACACCGAGTGGCCGCCAAGGTAGGCGATGTCGTAGACGGTGCCCTGGGCCCAGTTGTGCCCGGCGTGTTCCAGGTTGTCCGGCTTCTGCGCGCTGATCATCACTTTCTCCGGCCGCAGCGCGTAGGTGATGCGCTTGTCCTCGGCGCGGGTGCTGATGCCGTGGCCGATGTAGATCGGGTTCTCCAGCTGCGGGCAAGCGATCACCGCATGGTCCTGCACGTCCTCCACCAGCACGCCGTCGAACAGGTTGACGTTGCCGATGAACTCGCAGACCAGGCGGCTCGCCGGGGTCTCGTAGATGTCCATCGGGCTGCCGATCTGCTCGATGCAGCCCAGGTGCATGATGGCGATGCGCTGGGCCATGGTCATGGCCTCTTCCTGGTCGTGGGTCACCATCACGCAGGTCACGCCGACGCGCTCGATGATCTCCACCAGTTCCAGTTGCATCTGCGAGCGCAGCTTCTTGTCCAGCGCGCCCATCGGCTCGTCGAGCAGCAGCAGCTTCGGCCGCTTGGCCAGCGAACGGGCCAGGGCCACCCGCTGGCGCTGGCCGCCGGAGAGCTGGTGCGGCTTGCGCTTGGCGTACTGGGTCATGTGCACCAGCTTGAGCATCTCGGCCACGCGCTCGTCGATCTCGGCCTTGGGCAGGCCGTCCTGCTTGAGGCCGAAGGCGATGTTCTGCGCCACGCTCATGTGCGGGAACAGCGCATAGGACTGGAACATCATATTGATCGGCCGCTCGTAGGGCGGCAGGTCGGTGATGTCCTGGCCATCGAGGAAGATCCGCCCCTCGGTGGGCCGCTCGAAACCGGCGAGCATGCGCAACAGGGTGGATTTACCCGAACCGGAGCCGCCGAGCAGGGCGAAGATCTCGCCCTTGTTGATGGTCAGGGACACGGTGTCCACCGCCAGCGTCTCGTCGAACTGCTTGGTTACCCGGTCGATCTTTACCAGCACCTCTTTCGGCTGCTGGTTGCCCTCTAGGGCTTTCTTGTAGGCACCGGAGGCTATCGCCATTACCACAACTCCCAAGTCGTTGAGCCCGGTCACGCTACCGGGCGGAATTTGAACTTATTTGCCGGTCTTGATCCGGGTCCAGGTACGGGTCTGCAGGCGCAGCACCTTGGCCGGCAACACGGCGGAAACGTAGAGCTTGTCGAGCACGGCCTGCGGCGGATACACCTCCTCGCTGTCGCTGACGCTCTTGTCCATCAGCGGGCGGGCCCCCGGTATCGCGTTGGCGTAGCCGACGTAGTCGCTGACCTTGGCGATCACCTCCGGACGCAGCAGGTAGTCGATGAACGCGTAGGCGTTATCGGCGGCCTTGGCATCGGCGGGAATCGCCATCAGGTCGAACCACAGGTTGGCGCCTTCCTTGGGAATCACGTACTGGATGTCGATGCCCTTGCCGGCCTCTTCGGCGCGGGCAGCGGCCTGGAAGACGTCCCCGGAATAGCCGAAGGCGACGCAGATGTTGCCGTTGGCCAGGTCGGAGATGTACTTGGAGGAGTGGAAGTAGCTGACGTAGGGGCGAACCTTGGTCAGGACTTCCTCGGCCTTCTTGTAGTCCTTCGGGTCGTGGGTGTTGGGATCCAGCCCCAGGTAGTTGAGGGCGGCGGGCAGCATCTCGTCACCGCTGTCCATGAAGGCCACGCCACACTTGGCGAGCTTCTTCATGTTCTCCGGCTCGAAGAGGATGGCCCAGGAGTCGATCGGCTGGTCACCGAGGACTTCCTTGACCTTGGCCACGTTGTAACCGATGCCGTTGGTGCCCCACAGGTAGGGAACCGCGTACTGGTTGCCCGGGTCGCTGACCTCCAGTTGCTTGAGCAGCGCCGGATCGAGGTTCTTCCAGTTCGGCAGCTTGCTCTTGTCCAGCTTCTGGAAGGCACCGGCCTGGATCTGCTTGCCGAGGAAGTTGTTCGACGGCACCACGATGTCATAGCCGGAGTGGCCGGAGACCAGCTTGCCCTCGAGGGTCTCGTTGGAGTCGAAGACGTCGTAGCTGACGTCGATCCCGCTCTCCTTGGTGAAGTCCTTGAGGGTGGTGGGAGCAATGTAATCGGTCCAGTTATAGATGTGCAGGCTCTTCTTCTCCGCCTGCACGGGGCCCGCGATCGCCGTAGCCAGAGCGGCTACCAGCAGTGTCTTGCCAATGGAATGTTGCATGTCCGACTCCTGTTCCGGGCCTTTTCACGGCAGCACCCTGCCTGTTCGACCCGTGTTCTTCAAGTGCCGATGTAAGCCCAGATCACTCGGGTTTCATGACAACCCGACGATTCCGCCGGGAAACATGAGTGAGCTGGGTTCCCTACCGGCGTGTTGGTTTCAGGTTTTCCGGGCCCTCGGCCCCGGTGCGAGCGACACGACCGGCCCCGGCGCGGCAGATTGGCGCAGCGCCCATGGCAGCGTCTTCGTCGTCGATACTGCGTCCGGTCGTCGGGCCCCCAGGAGGAAGCGTCTGGACGAACGGGCAAAAGAGTCGAACCTCTTCGCAGGGGAGCGTGGCCGGAGGAAACCCGGCCGCGTTCCGGTTCTCTCGTGCCGGAGCGCCGGCGGCTTCAGGCGCCGCCGGGCTCCTCGCGGATCACTTGCCGGACTTGATCTTGGTCCAGCTGCGGGTCATCGCCCGCTGGGTCTTGGCCGGCAGGTCGGGGAAGGTATACAGCTTCTTCATGACCTCTTCGCTCGGGTAGATGCCCGGGTCGTTGCGGATCGCCTCGGACACCAGCGGGGTGGCCGCCGCGTTGCCGTTGGGGAACTGAACCACGTCGGTGATCTCGGCCATGATTTCCGGCTTCATCAGGAAGTTGACGAAGGCCAGGGCGCCCTCGGTGTTCTCGGCGTCCTTCGGAATGGCGACCATGTCGAAGAAGCTGCCGGCGCCTTCCTTGGGAATGTTGTACTTGACGGTGACCTTGTTCTTCGCCTCTTCGGCGCGGGACTTGGCCTGGTAGATGTCGCCGGAGTAGCCGATGGCGACGCAGATGTTGCCGTTGGCCAGGTCGGAAATGTACTTCGACGAGTGGAAGTAGGTGACGTAGGGACGGATCTTCAGGAACAGCTCTTCGGCCGCCTTGAGTTCCTTGGGATTGTCGGTGTCCGGCTTGTAGCCGAGATAATGCAGGGCCGCCGGGAGGATCTCGGTCGGCGAGTCGAGGAAGCTGACGCCGCACTGCTTCAGCTTCTGGATGTTCTCCGGCTTGAATACCAGGTCCCAGGAATCCACCGGCGCGTTGTCGCCGAAGGCCGCCTTGACCTTGTCCGGGTTGTAGCCGATGCCGATGGTGCCCCACATGTAGGGAATCGCATGCTCGTTGCCCGGGTCGCTGACTTCCAGGGTGTGCATCAGGTCCTTGTTCAGGTTCTTCCAGTTCGGCAGCTTGGACTTGTCGAGCTTCTGGTAGACCCCGGCCTTGATCTGCTTGGCGAGGAAGGAGTTGGACGGCACCACCACGTCGTACCCGGACTTGCCCGCCAGCAACTTGGCTTCCAGCACTTCGTTGCTGTCGTAGACGTCGTAGACGACCTTGATCCCGGTTTCCTTGGTGAACTTCTCCAGGGTGTCCGGCGCGATGTAGTCGGACCAGTTGTACACGTGCAGCACCTTGTTGTCCGCAGCCTGCGCCATACCGGCCACAGAGCCCGCCAAGGTCAGGGCGAGCAGGGTCTTACCGAAACGTTTCATCATGCGGGGTAGCTCCATTTTTGTTGAAGTATCCGGGCGGTGGCGCAACCGATCGCGTCACCACCCGGTGAGCCTGGCCAACGCACTGGCGCAGTCTGGCAAAAGTCCGCTCAGGGACTCAAGCCAGGACGGCGGCGGCGGTCTGATCGAGGCACTTGCGCGCCAGGGTGATCAACTCATCGATCTGCGACGGATCGATCACCAGCGGCGGCGAGATAATCATAGTGTCGCCCACCGCGCGCATGATCAAACCGTTGCGGAAACAATGTTCCCGGCACAGCATCCCGACGCCCTTGTCGGTGAAACGCTCGCGGGTCTTCTTGTTCTTGACCAGCTCCAGGGCGGCGACCATGCCGACCCCGCGCGCTTCGCCCACCAACGGGTGGTCGGCCAGCTCCTGCCAGCGTTTCTGCAAATACGGTGCCGTTTCCGCCTTCACCTTCTCGATGATCTTCTCTTCGCGCAGGATGCGGATGTTCTCCAGGGCCACGGCGGCCGCCACCGGGTGACCGGAATAGGTGAAGCCGTGGTAGAACTCGCCGCCCTGGTTGAGCACTTCGACGATCTCGTCGCGCACCACCACCCCGCCCATGGGGATGTAGCCGGAGGTGAGGCCCTTGGCGATCGGCATCAGGTCCGGGGCGTTGCCGTAGTACTGGCTGCCGAACCACTCGCCGGTACGGCCGAAGCCGCAGATCACTTCGTCGGCGATGAACAGGATGTCGTACTTGGCGAGGATCTCGCGGATCTTCGGCCAGTAGGTGTCCGGCGGGACGATCACGCCGCCGGCGCCCTGGATCGGCTCGGCGATGAAGGCGGCGACGTTTTCCTCGCCCACTTCGAGAATCTTCTTCTCCAGCTGCTCGGCGGCCCAGACGCCGAACTCGTCCGGCGACATGTCGCCGCCCTCGCCGTACCAGTAGGGCTGGGCGATGTGGACGATGCCCGGGATGGGGAAATCACCCTGCTCATGCAACGCCTTCATGCCGCCCAGGCTGACGCCGGCGACGGTGGAGCCGTGGTAGCCGTTCCAGCGGCCGATCACCACTTTCTTCTGCGGCTGGCCCTTGGTCGCCCAATAGTGGCGGACCATACGCAGCACGGTGTCGTTGGCCTCGGAGCCGGAGCCGGTGAAGAACACGTGGTTCATGCCTTCCGGAGCGACGTCGGCGATCGCCTTGGCCAGCTCGACCACCGGCGGGTGGGCGGTCTGGAAGAACAGGTTGTAGAACGGCAACTCGCGCATCTGCCGGGTGGCGGCCTGGACCAGCTCCTCGCGGCCGTAGCCGACGTTGACGCACCAGAGGCCGGCCATCGCATCGAGGATCTTGTTGCCCTCGCTGTCCCAGATATAGACGCCTTCGGCCTTGGTGATGATCCGCGCGCCCTTCTCGTTCAACTGCTTGTAGTCGGTGAACGGCGGCAGATGGTGGTCGCGGCTCAACGCCTGCCACTCACGGGTCTTGGCGTTGGTGATTTGGCTGTTCATGTCACACCTCTTCTATTCAAGACTGTCCGGGAGCGGCGGACCACGCCGGCCGCCCCCGGTCAGGATCAAACGGAAAGCAGGAGGAATTCCCGCTCCCAGGAGCTGATTACCCGCTTGAAATTCTCGTGCTCCGCACGCTTCACCGCGACGTAGCCGCTGATGAACTTGCTGCCGAGATACTGCTCGAGGGGCTTGCAGTTCTCCATGCGCTCCAGCGCCGCTTCGATCGTCAGCGGCAGGCGCAGGTTGCGGCGTTCATAGCCGCGACCTTTGACCTGGGCGCTCGGCTTGATGCCTTCGACCATGCCGATGTAGCCGCACAGCAGGCTGGCAGCCAGCGCCAGGTAAGGGTTGGCGTCGGCGCCGGCGAGACGGTTCTCGACCCGGCGGTTCTCCGGGCTGGAGTCCGGCACGCGCAGGCCGACGGTACGGTTCTCTTCGCCCCACTCGACGTTCACCGGCGCCGAGGTATCGGGCAGGAAGCGGCGGAACGAGTTCACGTTGGGCGCGAACAGCGGCAGCACTTCCGGGATGAACTTCTGCAGGCCGCCGATATGGTGCAGGAACAGCTCGCTCATGGTGCCGTCGGCATTGGAGAAGATGTTCTTGCCGGTCTTCACGTCGACGATGCTCTGGTGCAGGTGCATCGCGCTGCCCGGCTCGCCGGTCATCGGCTTGGCCATGAAGGTCGCGGCGACGTTGTGCTTGAGCGCGGCCTCGCGCATGGTGCGCTTGAACACTAGGATCTGGTCGGCCAGGTCGAGGGCGTCGCCATGACGGAAGTTGATCTCCATCTGCGCGGTGCCTTCCTCGTGGATCAGCGTATCCAGGTCAAGGCCCTGGGCCTCGCACCAGTCGTACATGTCCTCGAACAGCGGGTCGAACTCGTTGGCGGCGTCGATGGAGAACGACTGACGCCCGGTTTCCTGGCGTCCGGAGCGGCCCACCGGGGCCTGCAACGGATAGTCGGGGTCGTCGCTGCGCTTGGTCAGGTAGAACTCCATCTCTGGCGCCACGATCGGCCGCCAGCCCTTGTCGGCATACATCTTCAACACGCGCTTGAGGATGTTGCGCGGCGACAGCTCGATGGGATTGCCGAGCTTGTCGAAGGTGTCGTGGATCACCATCGCGGTGGGCTCGATGGCCCAGGGGACGAGGAACACGGCATTCTCGTCCGGGCGGCAGACCATATCGATGTCGGCCGGGTCGAGCAGGTCGTAGTAAATGTCGTCTTCCACGTAGTCGCCGGTGACGGTCTGCAGCAGAACGCTCTCCGGCAGGCGCATGCCCTTTTCCGCGATGAATTTGTTGGTCGGCGAGATCTTGCCGCGGGCGATGCCTGTCAGATCGGAAATCAGGCATTCCACTTCGGTGATCTTGCGTTCCTTCAGCCAGCTGGTCAGCTGGTCTAACTTGGTAGTCATAAAGACCTCAGGGTTGAGAGTCCGGCCCCAACAGCCGGACTCAACGTTGCCCCGCCCTCTTGCTGCAGGCCTTACCGAAAGCCTGGAAGATAGCGAGATAGTTGGGGTTCGTCAGAACCTGCCACTCCGGGTGCCATTGCACACCAAGAGCGAAGGCTTTTGCACCTTCTACGGAGATGGCTTCGACCAACCCGTCAGGCGCCAGTGCTTCTACTCGAAGGCCCGGCGCCAGACGATCAACGCCCTGGCCATGGATGGAATTGACCTGGAACTCGCTCGGCAAGCCGATACCGGCGAGCACTCCGCCCGGCTGCACATGCATGGCATGGCGCGGCGCGTACTGAACCTCGAGCGGCTGGTCGGCCGGCTCGCGGTGGTCCATGAAGGTTCCGACCTCGTGCACCTTCTGGTGCAGGCTGCCGCCGAAAGCCACGTTCATTTCCTGGAAACCGCGGCAGATGCCGAGGACCGGAATGCCGGCGTCGATGGCGGCGCGGACCAGCGGCAGCGTGGTGGCGTCGCGGTCGGAGTCGTGGAGGGTGCCGGGCTCGCTCGCCGGTCCACTATAATGACGGGGCTCGACGTTCGACGGCGAGCCAGTGAAGAGCAAGCCGTCGACGCTGTCCAGCAGGGCTGCCTGGTCGATCGACTCGCCCAGCGCAGGAATGATCAGCGGGAGACCGCCAGCGCCGTTGACGACGGCACGCAGATATTTGTCGCCGGCAATGTGGTAGGGATGAAGACCGATCTGCTTGGTGCAGGCGGTGACGCCGATTAACGGCAGGCGAGACATGAGACACCCGTTGTTTGTAGATGTTATGGGGTTTGGCCGAGCTTAGCGTTGTTCATTTTTTTACACAATAGGCCTGTAAAAAATTGAACACGCACTCCTGAACACCCTTCGACGCGAGGTTTTTTTCGGCTTTTCGTCCGGCGAAAATGCCCTGAAAACGGCCTCAACGCCCCACAAGAGGGCGTTTTTGGCGGCTATTGACATCCCACAGGCTTTCGGATTGACTCATAGCCTACCCCCCGCATGATTGAAATTTTTAACAAAAAAGGTGTTGCATCATGTCGGTACCCCAGCGTGCCGTTCAGCTCACTGAACCGAGCGAGTTCCTCAAGGAACATCCCGAGGTCCAGTTCGTCGACCTCCTTATTGCAGACATGAATGGCGTGGTTCGCGGCAAGCGGATCGAACGCAACAGTCTGAACAAAGTCTTCGAAAAAGGTATCAATCTCCCCGCTTCCCTGTTCGCCCTCGATATCACCGGCTCCACCGTAGAGAGTACCGGCCTGGGTCTCGACATCGGCGACGCCGACCGGATCTGCTACCCGATCCCCGGCACCCTCTCCATGGAACCCTGGCAGAAGCGCCCGACCGCGCAACTGCTGATGACCATGCACGAACTGGAAGGCGAGCCGTTCTTCGCCGACCCCCGCGAAGTCCTGCGCCAGGTGGTGGCCAGGTTCACCGAGATGGAACTGACCATCGTCGCCGCCTTCGAGCTGGAGTTCTACCTGATCGACCAGGAGAACGTGAACGGCCGGCCGCAGCCGCCGCGCTCGCCGATCTCCGGCAAGCGTCCGCAGTCGGTGCAGGTGTACTCCATCGACGACCTCGACGAATACGTCGAGTGCCTCCAGGACATCATCGACGGCGCCCGCGCCCAGGGCATCCCGGCCGACGCCATCGTCGCCGAATCCGCACCGGCGCAGTTCGAGGTCAACCTCAACCACGTCAACGACGCCCTCAAGGCCTGCGACCACGCGGTGCTGCTCAAGCGCCTGGTCAAGAACATCGCCTACGACCACGAGATGGACACCACCTTCATGGCCAAGCCCTATCCGGGCCAGGCCGGGAACGGACTGCACGTGCATATCTCGCTGCTCGACAAGCACGGCAACAACATCTTCACCAGCGAGGATCCCGAGCAGAACGCCGCATTGCGCCATGCGATCGGCGGTGTGCTCGAGACCCTGCCGGCCTCCATGGCCTTCCTCTGCCCGAACGTCAACTCCTACCGCCGCTTCGGTTCGCAGTTCTACGTGCCGAACGCGCCGAGCTGGGGCCTGGACAACCGCACCGTGGCCCTGCGCGTGCCCACCGGCAGCCCGGACGCGGTACGCCTGGAACATCGGGTGGCCGGTGCCGACGCCAACCCCTACCTGCTACTGGCAGCGGTGCTGGCAGGCGTTCATCACGGGCTGACCAACAAGGTCGAGCCGGGCGCGCCGATCGAAGGCAACTCCTACGAGCAGATGGAGCCGAGCCTGCCGAACAACCTGCGCGACGCCCTGCGCGAGCTGGACGAAAGCGAGATCATGGCGAAGTACATCGACCCGAAGTACATCGACATCTTCGTCGCCTGCAAGGAAAGCGAGCTGGAGGAGTTCGAGCACTCGATCTCCGACCTCGAGTACAACTGGTACCTGCATACCGTCTGAGGTAGCGGTATCGGCGCGCCGGTCCTGGGCCGGCGCCGTACGCAGCGAAATCCGGGGCGGTTTCGCAGACACTCAACGCGGGGGCGTCTGTGTCTGGGAAACCGCCCCGGTCCTTTTCTCGGAACCGGGAAATGTGCGCCACGGCACAGCCTGCCGCCACGCCTCCCGCCAGACTCGATGCTGGCCTGCATCAATGCCTCTGCCGCCTGGCTCCGGCACCATCGTCCGCTCCGTTCCGTCCAGCGAGAAGATTCCATGCCCCGCCTTTCCGCCCTGCTGTTCCTCGCCCTCGCACCCTGGCTGGCCCAGGCCGAGGAGACCCTGCGCGTCTACAACTGGAACGACTACATCGACCCGCAGGTGCTCGAGTCCTTCCAGAAGGACACCGGCATCCGCGTCGAGTACCACACCTTCGCCACCGCCGAGGAACTGGACAAGGCGCTGCGCAGTGGCGAGGCGATCGACGTCGCCGTCCCCTCCCACGACACCCTGCCGGCCCTGCTGAAGGACAACCTGCTGCGGCCGCTGGACTTCACCCAGCTGCCCAACCGCAGCCATCTCGACCGTCAATTGCTGAGCAAACTGGCCGCGGTCGATCCTGACAATCGCCACGCCGTCCCCTATCTATGGGGTGCCGTAGGCCTGGCCATCAATACCCCGCAGGCCGAAGCCGCCTATGGCGGGCCGCTGCCCAACAGCTGGAGCCTGCTGTTCGACGCCAGCCAGAGCCAGCGCCTGAAAAGCTGCGGCATCAGCCTGCTGGACGCGCCGGACGAAACCCTGGCGATCCTCCTCAACTACCAGGGCCGCAACCTCGGTCGTACTGCGCCGAGCCAGGTACGCCGCGCCGCCGAGGCGCTGCACGGACTGCGACCGAACCTGCGCTACGTCGACAGCGAGCGCTACATCGCCGACCTCGAAGGCGGTCGCCTCTGCCTGGCCATGGCCTGGGTCGGCGACGCCCTGCGCGCGGCCAAGGCGGGCCAGCCGGTAAGTTTCGAGGTACCGCAGGAAGGCTCGGTGCTGTTCATCGACAACCTGGTGATCCCGGCCGGCGCCCAGCATCCACGCGAGGCGCACCGTTTCATCGACTACCTGATGCAACCGAAGATCGCCGCACAGATCACCGCCGCCACCCTCTACCCCAGCGGCAACGCCGACGCCGCCGGCTTCCTCGATCCCGCCCTGCGCCAGCAACCCGGCCTGTATCCGGACCGCGACACCAGCCTCCGCCTGTTCGCCCTGGAAACGCCGCCGGAAAAACTCCGGCCGGTGGTCGACGAGATCTGGAAGGCCTTCCGCGGCGCCAGCCACTGAGCGGCTTGCCCCGGTCGCGTGAGCTGGCGTCCAATAGCCGCTCACGCCCGGAGACCCGCCATGCAGCCCACCTCGTCCACCCGCAAGCCCCGCGCCAGCAGCCAGGCCCGGATCGCCGCGATCCTCGACGCCGCCCGCGGCCTGCTCGCCGACGAAGGCATCGGCGGCCTGACCATCTATAGCGTGGCCGAACGCGCGGAAATGCCGCCATCGTCGGTCTACCACTTCTTCCCCAGCGTGCCGGCCCTGCTCCAGGGGCTGACCGGCGAGGTCCACGCCGCCTTCCGCGCGTGCCTCGAACAGCCGGTGGACCATGCAGGCCTGCGCTGCTGGCGCGACCTGTCGCGGATCGTCGAGGAGCGCATGCTGGCGGTCTACGCCCGCGACGCGGCGGCCCGCCAACTGATTCTCGCCAGCCACGGCCTGGCCGAAGTCACCCAGGCCGATCGCCAGCATGACGTGCAACTCGGCCAGGCCATGCGCGCCCTGTTCGAGCGGCATTTCCTGCTGCCACCGCTGCCGACCGATATCGAGATCTTCAGCCTGGCCATGGAGCTAGGCGATCGCGTCTACGCATTGTCGGTCCAGCGTCACGGGATCATCGACGCACGCCTGGCGGAAGAAGGCATGCGGGTGTTCGACGCCTACCTGGGGCTCTACCTGCCGCCGATCCTGGAAAAGCGTAGCGAACCATTATCCGGATTTATATCCGATTTAAATCGATAGAAAATCCATAACACCCCCTTAAACCGCTTCACAGTCCGATTTTTATCGGATATAAATCCGCCCATCACTCGATCGGGCGCGACACCCCGTTCCCGCCCGCCCGACCCACAACCGGCCGCCGCCAAGCCCGGCAGCCATCCGAGCCAGCACACGAGGTGCTCCATGACCCGCAACGTCACCGTCGCCGCCACCCAGATGGCCTGCTCCTGGGATCGTCCGGCGAACATCGCCCGCGCCGAGAAACTGGTGCGCCAGGCCGCCGCCAGGGGTGCGCAGATCATCCTGATCCAGGAACTGTTCGAGACCCCCTACTTCTGCCAGAAGCCGAACCCGGACTACCTGCAGCTGGCCACCACGGTCGAGGAGAACGCCGCCATCGCCCACTTCCAGGCCCTCGCCCGGGAGTTGCAGGTGGTATTGCCGATCAGCTTCTTCGAACGCGCCGGGCGCGCCCGCTTCAACAGCATCGCGGTCATCGACGCCGATGGCGGCAACCTCGGGGTCTACCGCAAGAGCCACATCCCGGACGGCCCGGGCTACCACGAGAAGTACTACTTCAATCCGGGCGACACCGGCTTCAAGGTCTGGCAGACCCGCTACGCACGGATCGGCGTCGGTATCTGCTGGGACCAGTGGTTCCCCGAATCGGCGCGCAGCATGGCCTTGCTCGGCGCGGAACTCCTGTTCTACCCGACCGCCATCGGTAGCGAACCGCACGACGCCAGCATCAGCTCGCGCGATCACTGGCAGCGCGTGCAGCAAGGCCATGCCGGAGCCAACCTGATGCCGCTGGTGGCTTCCAATCGCATCGGCCGCGAGGAGCAGGATGGCTACGACATCACCTTCTATGGTTCTTCGTTCATCGCCGACCCGTTCGGCGAGAAAGTCGAGGAGCTGAACCGCACCGAGGAAGGTATCCTTGTCCACACCTTCGACCTCGATGCGCTGGAGCGCACCCGCAGCGCCTGGGGAGTGTTCCGCGACCGCCGGCCGAACCTCTACGGTCCGCTGAAGACCCTGGACGGTTCGCTGGAGTCGTGAGGCCTCGGGAAACGATCCGCGCGGGGAGGCCCCGCGCATTCCGCGCCGGCGTCCGCCGCGCATAGCAACGATTTCAGGAGCAGCGATGAGCAACCCGACCAGCACCCCACGCGCCGACGGCTTCCGCATGCCCGCCGAATGGGAACCCCACGAGCAGACCTGGATGGTCTGGCCGGAACGCCCGGACAACTGGCGCAACGGCGGCAAGCCGGCCCAGGCGGCCTTCGCCGCGGTGGCCAAGGCCATCGCGCGCTTCGAGCCGGTCACCGTCTGCGCCAGCGCCGGGCAGTACGAGAACGCGCGCGCACGCCTCGACGACGGCAACATCCGCGTCGTGGAAATCAGCAGCGACGATGCCTGGGTCCGCGACACCGGCCCGACCTTCGTCATCGACGACAAGGGCGATGTACGCGGCGTCGACTGGGGCTTCAACGCCTGGGGCGGCTTCGAAGGCGGCCTGTACTTCCCCTGGCAGCGCGACGACCAGGTGGCACGCAAGATCCTCGAGATCGAACGGCGCGCCCGCTACCGCACCGACGACTTCGTCCTCGAGGGCGGCTCGATCCACGTCGACGGCGAAGGCACGCTGATCACCACCGAGGAATGCCTGCTCAACCACAACCGCAACCCGCACCTGAGCCAGGCGGAGATCGAGCGGACCCTGCGCGACTACCTTGCGGTGGAGAGCATCATCTGGCTGCCGAACGGCCTCTACAACGACGAGACCGACGGCCACGTCGACAACTTCTGCTGCTACGTGCGTCCCGGCGAGGTGCTGCTGGCCTGGACCGACGACCAGGACGACCCGAACTACCTGCGCTGCCAGGCCGCCCTCCGCATGCTGGAAGAAAGCCGCGACGCCAAGGGACGCAAGCTGGTGGTACACAAGATGCCGATCCCCGGCCCGCTGTACGCGACCCAGGAAGAGTGCGACGGCGTGGATATCGTCGAGGGCAGCCAGCCGCGCGATCCCTCCATTCGCCTGGCCGGCTCCTACGTGAACTTCCTGATCGTCAACGGCGGCATCATCGCGCCGAGCTTCGACGATCCCAAGGACGCCGAGGCCAGGGCGATCCTCCAGCGCGTGTTCCCCGAGCACGAGGTGGTGATGGTCCCGGGGCGCGAGATCCTCCTCGGCGGCGGCAACATCCATTGCATCACCCAGCAGCAACCGGCGCCGCGCAAGGCCTGACGGGCATCCCGCAGGGCGGATGGCCAGCCGCGGCGCTGTTCGCCCTGGCCGGCCCGGCACGCCGAGTGGCGCCATGAATGAAAAAAGCCCGCGTCCTCCAGGAGGACGCGGGCTTTTTCCTGTCCGGCCGGAGCTTACAGCAGCGGCAGGGTGTAGCTGACGATCAGGCGGTTCTCGTCCTGGTCGCGCTGGTTGTTGCTCGAACCGGCAGCCGGCAGGCCGCTGCGGAAGGAGGCGTTCTTCCAGGTGAAGCCCAGGCCCTTGAAGGTGCCGTCCGGGATCACGTAGGCCAGGGAGATATCGCGTTCCCACTCGCTCTGGTCGCCGCGGGCGGTCTTGATCTTGTCGCCGCTCAGGTAAATGGTATTGAAGGTCAGGCCCGGCACGCCGACGGTGGCGAAGTCGTAGCCGTAGCGGACCTGCCAGGTGCGCTCGCCGGCACGCTGGAACTTGCCGATCTGCACGTCGGTGATCAGGTACGCGGTAGAACCTTCGCCATCACCACGGTTCAGGAACGGGAAGTCACTGTCGCCGTTGAGGATCTGGTAGCCGGCGCCGATGCTGTGGCCGCTGACGGTATAGGTGAAGAGGCCGCTGAAGGCGCGGTTGTCGACTTCGCCCTTGGTCACGCCGCTGCCGTAGTAGCCGCTGCTGACGTAGCCGTCGGCACGGCCGGAACGGCTGCCGTTCTTGCCGTCGGAGCTGCTGTCGAAGGCGCGCAGGTCGGTCTTCAGGACGCCCGGGCCAATCTGCCAGTTGTGGATCAGGCCGAGGAAGTGCTGCTTGTAGAAGTCGTCCAGGTTGCCGTAGTAGTACTGCAGGGTCAGGTCCTTGTTGACCTTGTAGTCACCACCCGCGTAGTAGAACTTGTTGCTGTCGCGCGAACTGGCGCTGCTGCCGTTGGCGCCGGCGATGCTCAGGCTGCGGTTGTCGGTGGAGTTACGGCCCTTGGAGTGCTCCAGTTGGCCGGCAACCAGGGTGAAGTCCTTGAGGTCGGTCGAGGTGACCTGGCCGCCCTCGAAGGTGACCGGCAGCAGGCGGCCGTCGTTGTAGGTGACCACCGGCAGCTTCGGCTGCAGGGTGCCGTAGCGGAACTCGGTGTTGGACACCTTGGCCTTGGCGGTCAGGCCCAGGCTGGCGAAGTCGTGCACCGGCTCGCCGTTGCTTTCCAGCGGGAACACGGTGCCCGGCTGGCGGTCCAGGCCGCTCTTGCCGGCACGGCCGCCGCCGTCCAGGCGCACGCCGAGCAGGCCCAGCGCGTCGACGCCGAAGCCGACGGTGCCCTGGGTGAAGCCCGACTGGTAATTCAGGATGAAGCCCTGGCCCCACTCTTCCTGCTTGCTCGGCGAGGCGGTGCCATTGCGGTTGTCGGTATTGATGTAGAAGTTGCGCAGGGTCAGCGATGCCTTGCTGTCCTCGATGAAACCGGCGGCGACCGCCTGTTGCGCCAGGGCACCGAGGGTACCGGCAGTGATGGCCAGGGCCAGTCGTGACTTGTTGATCTTGCGACTCTTCATTGGTCTTTTCCCCATTGGTATTGCTAATTGTCTTCCGGTCGGGGGAAGTGGAACGCGTGGGCCCGACCGGTCGTTGAAACACTGAGCGCCGTACCATCCCGGAAGATGGCGCGCGCGAAACTCGGCATTCGATGGATCAGGAAACGGCGCAACCCGCGACGATGGAACGACGGGGCAGGCAAGCAGGCAGGGAGGCAGCGAACGGAAGCGTGTGCATGGGCGTACTCGTGTCTTGTTATTGTGCGGCGGGTGTCTCGACCCACCGCCAGTGAAGGCAATTTGTAAGCCAATCTTTCCATCGGGCTCCGCCTTCGCGTCCTCTCGGGCTTCCTGCCCTTCTCCCGGCTGACGGGCCGAAGGGTGTCGGCAGAAAACCGCCTATTACAGCTTCCTTTCTGGCGAGTTACCGCCACGTTTCAGAATTCGTTATTTCCCGCGCTTTATAGCGCGTGGGTAATAAACAGTAAAATATCCGCAATAAACCTAAAAAGAATTAATTATTCATATTTAATAGCTTTAAGGAATATTGTACCGCAGCCGCGACCTGCCGGTCGCCTCCCCAAAGAGGTATTCCGTGGCGCCGTCGACAAAACGGAAACGTTTGCCCAGCGGTCAGCCCACGACGATGCAGTCCTTGCCCTGGCGCTTGGCCGAGTACATCGCGGCGTCGGCCCGGCTGTAGAGGGCACCGAGTCCCTCGTCATCGGCCTGGAGGACCGTCAGGCCCTGGCTGACGGTGATCCCGAAGCTGTGCTCGCCCTCCTGGAAGCGCAGGCGTTGCACCTCGCGCTGCAGGCGTTCGCCGATCTGTCGCGCGGTCTGCTCGTCGCAGCCGGGCAGCAGCACGGCGAACTCCTCGCCGCCGATCCGCCCGAACAGGTCGCCACGGCGCAGCGCGGCACTGCCGCTCTGGGCGATACGCTGGAGGACCTGGTCGCCGACCTGGTGGCCGAAGCGGTCGTTGATCTTCTTGAAATCATCGACGTCCAGCAGCAGGAACGCCAACGGTATCCCCTCGCGGCGACACTCCTTGAAGGCCGCCTCGGCACTGTCGAAGAAATAGCGACGGTTGCTGCTCTGGGTCAGCACGTCGGTGGTGGCCAGCCGTTGCAGCTCGCTCTCCATGTGCTTCTTGTCGGTGATGTCCTCGGCGATGCCCACCACCATCAGCGGCAGTCCCGCCTCGCCCTGGCGGCTGACGAAGCACTTGTCGTTGAGCCAGCGGACCTCGCCGTCGCCACGCACGATGCGGTATTCGCGTTGTTCCACGGCGCCACGTTCGAGCACCTGCAGCAGGCTGCTGTCGGCGTAGTCGAGGTCGTCCGGGTAGATGCTGTTGCGCCATTCCTCGTAGTCCGCCAGCAGCAGCGCCGCGGAACGGCCGAAGATTTTATCGTAGGCGGGACTGACGTAGACCATTCGCCGGTTCTGCCAGTCGTAGGCCCAGAGCACCGAGTTGACGCTGGCCAGCAAGGCGCTGAAGAGTTGCTCGCGCTCCTTCAGCCGGGCCACTTCGGCACGGCTGTGCAGCAAGGCCAGCGCGGCCTCCTGCGGGTCTTCGGGAATGCCGGTTAGGTCGTCCATGGATCGTCGCTCTGCTCGCGGAACGGGTTCGACCGCCAACTTAGCGCAGGGGTCGCGGCGATACAGAAATGCCCGCCGAACGGCAGGGAAAGGCTCCAGCCAGTGCGCTTGATCACAATTGCCGAGCGATGCCGTTCGTATTCGCCGGAGCCTGCACGCCCAGTTGTTTCTGCGCCTCGAACAGCGAGCGCAGGAACAGGGTCAGGGTCGGTCGTTCTTCGTGTCCCTGACGGGTAATGCAATGGAATTCCGAGTCGTAGGCCAGTTGCCGTGGCCGGATCGCCCGCATGCGCCCTTCGGCGACCCAGGTGGCGGCATAGTGCGTCGGCAGGTAGCCGATGTAGGTGCCGCTGAAGACCAGGGTAGCGATGGCCTCCATGGTGTAGGCGTCGGTCCCCTGGTTGAAGCGCAGGTCGTGCGGGCGATGGTTTTCCGCCATGTAGCCGCGGCCGACATAGTCGGCGGCGCAGATCTCGTCCAGTGTCGGCTCGTCGTCCGCCCGGGCGAAGAAGGGGTGCGCGCTGCCGCAATAGAGGTTCTGCTCCTCGCGGAACAGGGGTTGGTAGTAGAGCCCGGACAACCGGTGGTGAAAGGCCCCCACCGCCAGTTGCAGGCGCTCTTCCAGCACCGCGTGCTCGAGTTCGTCGGGACGCCGCGTGTGCAGCTTGAGCAGCACCTCCGGGGCGCGCTGGCGAAACAGCCGGATGGCCAGCGGCAACGGCAGGCAATGCTGGCCGATGACGCCATCGACGCAGCCCAGGTGCAACGCCTCGCGATCGCGCCCGCCGAGGCCGCGGACCTGCTCGCGGAAACGGGCGATGTCGCTGAACAGGCCGAGCGCGGCGTCGTAGAGTTCCTGCCCCTCCTCGGTCAACTGGAAACCGCCGTTGCCGCGCCGGCACAGGGAATAGCCCAGGCGCACCTCCAAGTCGCGCACCAGCACGCTCAGGCGCGACAGGCTGGTGTTCAGGCGCGCCTGGGCGGCAGTGAAGCCGCCGGCCTCGACGATGGCACAGAAGGTGCGCAGCATGCGCAGGTCGATGTCGTTGAGGTTGCCCAGCATTCCCGCCCCCATGGCGTTCGGTCCGCCTTCGTTATAGCGCCAAAGCCAGGCCGGCGGAACGCCGTCAGGCGCTTCGCGCGGCCGACTCGGCAAGCAGGCAGAGCAGTTCGAACATCATGGTCGCCCCCACCAGCGCCGTGGCGCCGCCGACATCGAACGGCGGCGAGACTTCCACCACGTCGGCGCCGACCAGGTCCAGCCCGCGCAGGCCGCGGACCAGTTGCTGGGCCTGGAGGCTGGTCATGCCGCCGATCTCCGGGGTGCCGGTGCCAGGCGCGAAGGCCGGGTCGAGCACGTCGACGTCGAAACTCACATAGGTCGGCCCGTCGCCCACCACCCGCCGGGCTTCGGCCAGGGTCGCCTCGACGCCCAGTTCGACGAACTCTTCCATGTGGATCACGCGGATGCCGCACTCGCGGGCGAAAGCGTCGTCGTCCGGCGAATACACCGAGCCGCGAATGCCGATCTGCACCGTGCGCAGCGGGTCGAGCAGACCTTCCTCGATGGCCCGGCGGAATGGCGTGCCGTGGGTGTAGGGGTTGTCGCCGAAGTAGCGGTCGTTGGTATCGGAATGCGCATCGAAATGCACCATGCCCAGCGGCCGCTCGCGACCCAGGGCGCGAAAGATCGGCAGGGTCACCAGGTGGTCGCCACCGACCGACAGCGGCAGGGTACCGGCGGCATGGACCTGGCGATAGAAGCCTTCGATGCGGCGCAGCGAATCGAGCAGGTCGATGGGATTCACCGGCGCATCACCGAGGTCGCCGACCCGCACCAGGTCGTAGGGCGCGATGCGGCTGACGTGATGCACCTTGCGCATCAGGCTGGACAGGTTGCGCACCTCGCGCGGGCCATGGCGGGCACCGGCGCGGTTGGTGGTGCCGCCATCCCAGGGCACGCCGATCAGGCCGACCTGCAGCGCCGCCGGGTCGGTGAACGCCGGCAGGCGCATGAAGGTCGGGATACCGGCGAAGCGTGGAATCTCGGCGGCGTCGAGGGGCTGCGGATGGTCGTTCGACATGGAGCATCTCCGTGTGGCGGGAAGAAAGCGCCGGGCGCCGCCCGGCGCGGTGGGTTCATTCCGGCTGGGCTCGCAGGCTGGCGGCAGGACGGGTAGCCAGGCTGACCGCGACGAAGGTCGCCAGGCTGGCCAGCAGGCCGTAGACGATCGGCGAGTTGGCGAGCAGGCCGTCGCGGGCCATGCAGGCGATCACCGCCAGGCAACCGGCGACGATACTGGCGATCGCCCCCTGCGGACTGGCCCGGCGCCACAGCAGCGCGCCGACGATCGGCACCAGCAGGCCGCCGACCAGCAGGTTGTAGGCGATGCTCAGGGCCGCGATGACATCGTTGACCAGGCACGCCAGGACCAGCATCGCCACGCCCATCAGCAGGGTGATGCAACGGCTCAGACGGATGTCGCTGGTGGTACCGGGGCGGAGGAAGCGCGCGTAGATGTCTTCCTGCAGCACGGTGGCCGCCGCCAACAGGCACCCGCTGGCGGTGGACATGATCGCCGACAGCGCGGCCGCCACCACCAGGCCGCGCAGGCCCGGCGCCAGTACCTCGCGGGTGATCTCGGCGTAGGCGTTCTCCGGCACCGCCAGGTCCGGCAGGAGGACCCGCGCCGCCGCGCCGATCAGCGCGCAGGCGGCGCCGTAGAGCATGCAGTAGACGCCGGCGCCAAGCCCGGCGTAGCGCACCACCGTCTCGCTGCGCGCGGTGAACACCCGCTGCCAGATGTCCTGGCCGATCAGCGCGCCGAAGAAGTACAGGAGGAAGTAGGTGAGGATGGTATCCAGGCCGATGTGGCCGAGGTCGAAGAAGCCCGCCGGCAGCACCTCCTGCATGCGCGCCAGGCCACCGGCGCCGTCGATCGACAACGGCAGCAGGACCAGGAAGATACCGACGGTCTTGATCACGAACTGGATGATGTCGGTCAGCGTAAGGGACCACATGCCGCCGATCACCGAATAGACGATGACGATCCCGCCACCGCAGAGGATCGCCGGGATCCGCGGGATGCCGAATACCACCTCGGTGACCGAGCCGATGGCGATGGTCGCGGTGACCGCCACCATCAGGTCGTAGGCGACCATGACCACCCCGCCGATCAGGCGCGAGGAGGCCTGGTAGCGCTGCTCCAGCACCTGGGTCACGGTGAACACCCGCAGGCGCGCGATCTGCCGCGAGAACACTAGGCTGAGGACGATGATCCCCAGGCCGAGCATGAACACCAGCCACAAGCCGGACAGGCCGAACTGGTAGCCGAGCTTGACCGTACCGATGGTCGACGCGCCGCCGAGCACCACCGCGGCCATGGTTCCCAGGTAGAGGCCGGGGCCGAGGCGGCGTCCGGCGACGAGGAAATCGCTCTGGCTCTTCGCCTTGCGCATTCCGTACCAGCCCAGGCCCAGCATGGCCAGGGCGTAGACCAGCATGATCAGGTAATCCAGCAACATCGCCCGCGCTCCTTTTCTTGTTGTTCTGCGTGACGCCCGGCGTGGCGCCTGGGCACGCCGAAGATAGGCCGGGCGCCGCCCGGGCTGAATCCCGGATCGGGCAAGTCGACTTGCGGAGGAAGAGAAGTATCGGCGGGGCGTCGCATTGGCGACGCCGAAACGCAACGCGCCGGCAGGAGCCGGCGTGTTGCAGAGGCGGCTGACGCACCCGCGAGGGCGCGCCAGGCGTCAGGCGGGACGCAGCGAGTAGGTCTTCAGTTGCGCGGCGAACTCCTTCAGCGACTGGATACCGCTGGCTTCCGCCTCATGCACCCAGTCCTTGATCGCCGCCAGCATGTCGTGGCCGTTGGCGCTGGTCTTGGCCCAGATCTGCTGCAACGCCAGGCGCTTCTCGTAGATCACCTTCAGCGCCTGGCTGTGGGCGAGCATCGAGTCGATGCGCACGTGGTGGCGGTCCTGCAGCAGGCTGGTCTCGCGCGACAGCAGGCGCTTGGCGCGGCGGAACAGGTGGCGCACCGACTCGTCGGCCTTGGCCACTTCCTGCTTGACCAGCGGCGCGATCACCAGCTTGCGGTACTGCGCCATGATCTGGAAGCGGTTGTTGAGGATCGCCATGGCGGTGTCCATGTCCAGGCTGTGCTTGCCCTCGACCCGATGGGCGATCGGCGCGACCCGGGCGACCCTGGCCAGGCGCAGGAAGCTGAACAGCTTGATCCAGGCCCAGCCCAGGTCGAATTCCCACTTCTTCACCGACAGCTTGGCCGAGTTCGGGTAGGTGTGGTGGTTGTTGTGCAGCTCTTCGCCGCCGATGAGGATGCCCCAGGGCACCAGGTTGGTGGCGGCGTCGCGGCATTCGAAGTTGCGATAGCCGACCGCGTGGCCGAGGCCGTTGACCACGCCGGCGGCCCAGAACGGAATCCATACCATCTGCACGGCCCAGACGGTCAGGCCAAGGGCGCCGAACAGGGCCAGGTCGATGAGCGCCATCAGCACCACGCCGCCGATCGGGAAGCGCGAGTAGAGATTGCGCTCGATCCAGTCGTCCGGGCAGTTCTTGCCGTAGATGCGCAGGGTGTCCTGGTTCTTCGCCTCGGCCTTGTACAGCTCCGCGCCTGCGCGCAGGACGGTGAACAGGCCCTTGTGCACCGGGCTGTGCGGATCCTCGACGGTCTCGCACTTGGCATGGTGCTTACGGTGGATCGCGGTCCATTCGCGCGTGTTCATCCCTGTGGTCAACCACAACCAGAAACGGAAGAAGTGCTGCAGCGCGGGGTGCAGGTCGAGTGCACGGTGGGCGGAATAGCGATGCAGGTAGACGGTCACGCTGACGATGGTGATATGCGTCAGCACCAGGGTAACTGCCACCAGTTGCCACGGCGACAGGTCGAGAAAACCGTTGAACCACATAGGCGGTACTGAACCTCGGGGGGACTTGGGAGTGATGAGGGCCTTGTCTGACAAAACCTGGGGGCATTATCACCAAGCGGCTGGGGATTACCATCCGTTCTTTTAGATATGAACAGGGCCGGATGGCCATCATTTATACTGCCCGGCCAATAATTGCCCACTGAAAATCCCATGAGCCCCCGCCTGAGTGCCCTTCGCCTGAGCCTGGCTTATCTCGCAATCGCCATCGCCTGGGCGTTCCTGAGCGATCATTTGTTACAAAACCAGGTCCAGGACCACGACCAACTGGTGTTCTGGATGACCGCCAAGCGGCTGTTCTTCTTCGCCGCAACCGGCCTGCTCCTGTACCTCTACCTGGTACGCCAGTTCCGCCGCAAGGCCCAGGCCTACGACGAACTGCACGGCAGCGAGCAGCGCCTGAACCGCGCCCTGGAAGCGGTGCGCGACGGACTCTGGGACTGGGACCTGGTGACCGACCGGATGTTCGTCTCGCCGGGCTACGCCGCGCTGATCGGCCTCGCTCCGGAGGAACTCGGCGACCCCATCGAGACCTGGAAGAAGCGCCTGCACCCCGAAGAGTACGCCACCGTGCTGGAGGCCCACCGCAACCACCTGCAGGGCCTGACCGACAATCTCGACCACATCTACCGCCTGCGCCACAAGGACGGCGACTACCGCTGGATCCACTCGCGCGGCCGGGTCCTCCGCGACGCCCTGGGCAAGCCGCTGCACTACACTGGCGTGGCCCGCGACATCACCCTGCAGCGGCTCAAGGAAGACCACCTGCGCCAGGCCGCGGCGGTATTCGACAGCACCCGCGAGGGGGTTCTGGTCACCGATGCACAGGCGGTGATCGTGCACGTCAACCCTTCCTTCGAGCGCATCACCGGCTACCGCTCCGAAGACGTGCTCGGCAAGACCCCGGCGATCCTCCGCTCCGGCCGCCAGGACCAGGCGTTCTACCAGCGCCTGTGGCTGGCCCTGCGCGAGCAGGACGTCTGGAGCGGAGAAATCTGGAACCGGCGCAAGAGCGGCGAGATCTACCCGCAGTGGCTGCACATCCGCGTGGTGCGCAACGACCAGGGCCAGCTGACCCACTACGTCGGGGTGTTCTCCGACCTGAGCAGCATCAAGCGCTCGGAGAACGAGCTGGACTTCCTCGCCCACCACGACTCGCTGACCGGCCTGCCCAACCGCGTGCTGCTGCGCGAGCGCATCGAGCAGGCGCTGGAGAACGGCAAGGACCGGACGGTGGCCGGGGCCCTGCTGCTGATCGACCTCGACCACTTCAAGCACATCAACGACAGCCTCGGCCATACAACTGGCGACATGCTCCTCAAGGAGGTCAGCAAGCGCCTGCAACACCAGCTCGACGAGCGCTGCCTGCTGTCGCGACTGGGCGGCGACGAATTCGCCATCCTCGTCGAGAACGACGACCCGGAAGCCGTCGCGCGACTCTCGCAGCGCATCCTCGACGGTTTCAACGCGCCGTTCGACATCCACTGCCAGCCGATCTATATCAGCGCAAGCCTCGGTGTCAGCCTCTACCCGGAAGACGCCAGCGACGTCGACCACCTGATGCAACACGCCGACGCCGCGCTGTTCCAGGCCAAGGACAGCGGGCGTAACGCCTACGCCTTCTACACCCGCGTGCTGACCGCCCGGGCCCGCGCCCATGTCCAGGTGGAATCGGCCCTGCGCCATGCGCTGGATCACGACGAACTGCGCGTCCACTACCAGCCGGTGCACGACCTGGCCAGCGGGCGGATCGTCGGCGTCGAGTCGCTGGTGCGCTGGCAGCATCCCGAGCGCGGCCTGGTGCCGCCAGGCGAGTTCGTCCCGGTGGCGGAGGAATGCGGGCTGATCGCCGCGCTGGACAACTGGGTGCTCAAGCGTGCCTGCCGGCAGATGCGCGAGTGGCAACAGCGCGGCGTCGAGCTGGAGTTCGTCGCGGTCAACGTCTCCAGCCGGCTGTTCAACCGCGGCGGCCTGGAGGAAAGGATCGCCAATGCCCTGGAAGAGTCCGGACTGGAGCCCCGCTACCTGGAGCTGGAAGTCACCGAAAGCGCGGTGATGGAGGACTTCGAGCAGTCCCTCAACCTGCTCTGCCGCCTGCGTATCCTCGGCGTGAACCTGGCCATCGACGACTTCGGCACCGGCTATTCCTCGCTGATGCGCCTCAAGCGGCTGCCGGTGCACAAGCTGAAGATCGACCAGGGCTTCGTCGCCGGCCTGCCCGGCGCGGTGGACGACGCCGCGATCGCCCGGGCGATCGTTGCCCTGGCGCAAAGCATGGGGCTGCGGGTGGTTGCCGAGGGCATCGAGCATCAGGACCAGGCGCTGTTCCTGCGCGAACATGGCTGCGACTTCGGCCAAGGCTACTGGTACGGACGGCCGCAACCGGCGGAAGCGCTGCGCTTCGACCTGCCGCCCGTGGCGCTGCCGGAAGACTGAGCCTGGCGGCGAAGCCGGGCCGCTTCGCCGTCTTATAACCACTTTACCTATAAAGATTCTTAAACAATATTTTTAAGAATATTGCCCACTGCTTACTATGCGCCTCACGCCGCTTCCACTTCGTCGAGCAACGCGGCACCTCGAGCCACAGGAGCAGAGACCCATGAGCGCAACCCTCAGAAGCCTGGATGGCCAGGACGAAGCCACCATCCTGCGTGAAATCCAGAGTGCCCTGCGCGGCCTGCGCTTCGGCGCCGTCGAGATCACCGTGCACAACGGCCAGGTGGTGCAGATCGAGCGCAAGGAAAAATTCCGTCTGCAGCAACCGGCCGTCAAGCAGGCCTGAAGCACACGACCCGACTGGACCACCGGAGGCGTCTCGCCATGAACATCCGTTCGATACCCCATCCGCACCGGTACTGCAGCTGTCGGCCGCGAATGCGCGCCTGACGCCCCGTGTTCCCGTCGTTCCGCCAACACCCCATTAGAACAATCGAAACAGCACACACCTAGGAGCTGCACATGTCCCTTCGTCGTTTCGCCCTGGCCGCACTCGCCAGCGCCCTGGTCTCCGGCCCGGTTGCCGCAGCCACGCAACTGCTGAACGTTTCCTACGACCCGACCCGCGAGCTGTACCAGGCCTACAACGCGGCCTTCATCAAGCACTGGAAGGCCCAGGGCGGCGAGGACCTGACCGTCCAGCAGTCCCACGGCGGCTCCGGCAAGCAGGCCCGCGCGGTGATCGACGGGCTCAAGGCCGACGTGGTGACCCTGGCCCTGGCCGGCGACATCGACGAACTGCACAAGCTCGGCAAGCTGCTGCCGGCCGACTGGCAGGCACGCCTGCCGGACAACAGCACCCCCTACACCTCGACCATCGTGTTCCTGGTGCGCAAGGGCAACCCCAAGGGAATCAAGGACTGGGGCGACCTGACCAAGGAAGGCGTGGAAGTCATCACGCCGAACCCGAAGACCTCCGGCGGCGCGCGCTGGAACTTCCTCGCCGCCTGGGCCTGGGCGAAGAAGCAGTACGGTAGCGACGAGAAGGCCAAGGACTACGTGCAGGCGCTGTACAAGCACGTACCGGTACTCGACACCGGTGCCCGCGGCTCGACCATCACCTTCGTCAACAACCAGATCGGCGACGTGCTGCTGGCCTGGGAGAACGAGGCGTTCCTGGCGAAGAAGGAACAGGGCGGGGAAAACTTCGAGATCGTCGTACCCTCCATCTCCATCCTTGCCGAACCGCCGGTCGCGGTGGTCGACAAGGTGGTCGAGAAGAAAGGCACCCGCAAGGTCGCCGAGGCCTACCTGCAATACCTGTACAGCGAGGAAGGCCAGCGCATCGCCGCGCAGAACTTCTACCGGCCGCGCAACCAGAAGGTCGCCGCCGAGTTCGCCACGCAGTTCCCGAAACTGAACCTGGTCACCGTCGACTCCGATTTCGGCGGCTGGAAGACGGCCCAGCCAAAGTTCTTCAACGACGGGGGCATCTTCGACCAGATCTACCAGGCGCAATGATCGCGACGGCAGACCCGTCGCCCGAACCACGGCCCCTCTCCCAGACCCTCTCCCGGACGGGCGAGGGGGCTAGCAGGCCCGGTCCCGTACCGGGCCCACTGCCGGAAGGAACCGGCACCGGGAGAGCCACCAAGCGTTCCAACGCAGAGTAAGGACAGAACATGTCACGACGCATTTCCCCGGTCATACCCGGCTTCGGGCTGACCCTGGGATACACCCTGGTGTACCTCAGCCTGCTGGTCCTGATCCCGCTGGGGGCCATGTTCCTCAAGACCACCCAGCTCAGCTGGGAGCAATTCTGGGCCATCATCAGCGCGCCGCGGGTGCTCGCCGCGCTCAAGCTGAGCTTCGGCACCGCGCTCGCCGCCGCCGTGCTCAACGGCTTGATCGGCACGCTGCTGGCCTGGGTCCTGGTGCGCTACGAATTCCCCGGACGGAAGATCATCGATGCCATGATCGACCTGCCCTTCGCCCTACCCACCGCCGTCGCCGGTATCGCCCTCACCGCGCTCTATGCGCCGGCCGGCCTGGTCGGCCAGTTCGCCAGCGACCTCGGCTTCAAGATCGCCTATACCCCCCTGGGGATCACCCTGGCGCTGACTTTCGTGACCCTGCCGTTCGTGGTCCGCACGGTGCAGCCGGTGCTCGCCGACATTCCCAAGGAAGTCGAGGAAGCCGCCGCCTGCCTCGGCGCCAGGCCGCTGCAGGTGTTCCGCCATATCCTCGTGCCGGCGCTGCTGCCGGCCTGGCTGACCGGTTTCGCCCTGGCCTTCGCCCGGGGCGTCGGCGAATACGGCTCGGTGATCTTCATCGCCGGCAACATGCCGATGAAGACCGAGATCCTGCCGCTGCTGATCATGGTCAAGCTGGACCAGTACGACTACACCGGCGCCACCGCCATCGGCGTGCTGATGCTGGTGGTGTCCTTCATCCTGCTGCTGCTGATCAACCTGCTGCAGCGTCGCATCGAAACCCCGTAAGGAGGGCGCCATGTCCAGTGCAAGCATTTCCGCTGCCACCGCCAGCGCCTCCCGCCGCGGCAACGCCGGCGGCCGCCTGGCCCTGATCGTCCTGGCCTGGCTGGTCTTCGCCCTGTTCCTCCTGCTGCCGCTCTACGTGGTCCTGAGCGAGGCGCTGAAGCAGGGTTTCGGCACCTTCTTCGAGGCGATCCTCGAACCCGACGCGCTGGCCGCGCTGAAGCTGACCCTGATCGCGGTGGCCATCTCGGTGCCGCTCAACCTGCTGTTCGGTGTCGCCGCCGCCTGGTGCGTGAGCAAGTTCGAGTTTCGCGGCAAGAGCATCCTGGTGACCCTGATCGACCTGCCGTTCTCGGTCTCGCCGGTGATCGCCGGCCTGATCTACGTGCTGTTGTTCGGCGCCCAGGGCTACTTCGGCGAATGGCTGAGCGACCACGACATCCAGATCGTCTTCGCGGTGCCCGGCATCGTCCTGGCGACCCTCTTCGTCACCGTGCCCTTCGTCGCCCGCGAACTGATCCCGCTGATGCAGGAGCAGGGCACCCAGGAGGAGGAAGCCGCCCGCCTGCTCGGCGCCAACGGCTGGCAGATGTTCTGGCACGTGACCCTGCCGAACATCAAGTGGGGCCTGATCTACGGCGTGGTGCTCTGCACCGCGCGGGCGATGGGCGAGTTCGGCGCGGTGTCGGTGGTTTCCGGGCATATCCGCGGTGTCACCAACACCCTGCCGCTGCACGTCGAGATCCTCTACAACGAATACAACCATGTCGCCGCCTTCAGCGTCGCCAGCCTGTTGCTGCTGATGGCGCTGGTCATCCTTCTGCTCAAGCAGTGGAGCGAATCCCGCATGTCCCGACTGAAAAGCAATGCTGACGAGGAATGAACCATGAGCATCGAAATCCGTAACGTCAGCAAGAACTTCAACGCCTTCAAGGCCCTGGACAACATCAACCTGGATATCCAGAGCGGCGAGCTGGTGGCCCTGCTCGGCCCCTCCGGGTGCGGCAAGACCACCCTGCTGCGGATCATCGCCGGGCTGGAAACCCCGGACGCCGGCAACATCGTGTTCCATGGCGAGGACGTCTCGCAGCACGACGTGCGCGACCGCAACGTCGGCTTCGTCTTCCAGCACTACGCGCTGTTCCGCCACATGACGGTGTTCGACAACGTCGCCTTCGGCCTGCGCATGAAGCCCAAGGGCGAGCGGCCGGGCGAGTCCGCGATCAAGGCCAAGGTCCACGAGCTGCTCAACATGGTGCAGCTCGACTGGCTCGCCGACCGCTATCCAGAGCAACTCTCCGGCGGCCAGCGGCAGCGTATCGCCCTGGCCCGCGCGCTAGCGGTGGAGCCGAAGATCCTGCTCCTCGACGAACCCTTCGGCGCCCTCGACGCCAAGGTACGCAAGGAGCTGCGCCGCTGGCTGGCGCGCCTGCACGAGGAGATCAACCTGACCTCGGTGTTCGTCACCCACGACCAGGAAGAAGCGATGGAAGTGGCCGACCGCATCGTGGTGATGAACAAGGGCGTGATCGAGCAGATCGGCTCGCCCGGCGAGGTCTACGAGAACCCGGCCAGCGATTTCGTCTACCACTTCCTCGGCGACTCCAACCGCCTGCAACTGGGCAACGACCAGCACCTGCTGTTCCGCCCCCACGAAGTGTCGCTGTCGCGTTCCGCGGTGGCCGAGCACCGCGCCGCCGAGGTCCGCGACATCCGTCCGCTGGGGGCGATCACCCGGGTAACGCTGAAGGTCGACGGCCAGGACGAACTGATCGAAGCCGAAGTGGTGAAGGACCACGACAGCCTGGCCGGCCTGGCCCGCGGCGAGACCCTCTACTTCAAGCCGAAGGCCTTCCAGCCGGTGGCCAATCTCTGATCCCGCGGCGGGTTCAGCCCGCCGTGCGCTCCGCCAGGCCGCGCAGTCCCGCGCGGCCCTTCGACGACACCTGCAACGCCCGCGAGCCGTCCTGCGGCCGCAACCAGCCCTGGCGCAGACAGGCCTCCAGCAACGCCGCCCCCAGCGCGCCGCCGAGGTGCGGCTTGCGTTCGCTCCAGTCGGGGCAGGCGCAGGCGAACTGCCGACGGCGGCGGCGGACCTCCGCCAGGTCGATTCCCAACCTGGCCAGCCCGGCCTCGCCGGTCGCGCTCAGGCGCAGCGTCCTGCCCTCCTGCTCGATCCAGCCGGCATCCAGCATCCGTGCGAACACACCGACCGCGAGTTCGCCGGCCAGGTGGTCGTAGCAGGTCCGCGCCTCGCGCAACGCCGACGGCGTGCCGTGGCTCGGCGGCAGGCTGCGCCGCTGCGGCTGCAGGGCCAGGGAGGCGCTGGCCAGCGCTTCCACCGCCTGTCCCACTTCCGGCCCGGCCAGGCGATAGAAGCGATTGCGCCCGCGCGCCTCCAGGCTCAGCACGCCGCCCTCGACCAGCCGTCCCAGGTGGCCGCTGGCGGAGGACGGCGAGACGCCCGCCAGCAGCGCCAGCTCGCTGGCCGGGCGGGCGCTGCCATCCATCAGTGCCCAGATCATCTGCGCGCGGCCGGGATCGGCGAGCAGCGCCGCCAGCGAACTGAAGCCGGGATTGAATTGCATGCTTCACCTCCGGATGAAACATTGCCTGTCGACGACGAGAGATACTGGCCGCCATCGCCCGTTCGCGCCAGCCCGAGACAAGGAAGAACCCGCATGTCCGTCGACCTCCACGCCCTGATCCCACTGATCGCCCTCACCTTCCTTCTCGCGGGCTTCGTCAAGGGCGTGGTCGGCCTGGGCCTGCCGACGGTCTCGGTGGGCCTGCTCGGCCTGGCCATGCCGCCGATGCAGGCGGCGGCGCTGCTGATCGTGCCGTCGATGGTGACCAACCTCTGGCAGCTCGCCTGCGGCCCGCGCTTCCTCGGCTTGATGAAGCGCCTGGCCGGCCTGCTGCTCGGGGTGATCGTGGGCACCCTGCTGGTCGGCGCATGGCTCGGCGGCGACGCACCAAGGCAGGCCACCGGCGTGCTCGGCCTGGCCCTGGCGGCCTACGCGCTGCTCGGCCTGGCCGCGATCCCGCTGCACCTGCCGGCACGCCACGAGCCCTGGGCCGGCCCGCTGGTCGGGCTGGCGACCGGCGCGCTGACCGCGGTCACCGGGATTTTCGTGATTCCCGCGGTGCCCTACCTGGGAGCCCTAGGATTGCAGCGCGACGAACTGGTCCAGGCCCTCGGCCTGTCGTTCAGCGCCTCGACCCTGGCCCTGGCGGTCACTCTCGGCGTGCATGGCGACCTGCTCGAACCGCAGATGCTCGGCGCCTCGCTGCTGACCCTGGTCCCGGCGCTGGGCGGGATGCTCCTCGGCCAGTGGCTGCGCCAGCGGATCAGCGCGACGCTGTTCAGGCGCTGCTTCTTCGTCGGTCTCCTGCTGCTCGGCGCCGACCTCGCCTGGCGCGGTTTCCACTGACGCCAGGGACGCATTGCGCACCCGCCAGGGCGGGCCTGCGGCCTTCGCGGGACTTCCGACGAACGGCACAAGTCGCTATCATCCGCCGCCGCGCGACCCCCACCGGGCGCGCGGCACCGGGCGGAACACGCCCGTCCGGCACGGAACGCCACCTATCGCAAGGAGCACACGATGAAGACCCGTCTTTCCCTTTCCGCCCTGGCCCTCGCCTGCGCCACCCTGGCCGGCTGCCAGAACCTGCCCCAGGGGGACCTCATGCAGCACGGCATGATGGCGGTGAAGGCTGCAACCCTGAGCGACGCCGAGGTCCGCCAGGTCGCCGACCAGGCCTGCGCCGAGTCCGACCAGCAAAACCGCATCGCCCCGGCCAACAGCAAGTACGGCCAGCGCCTGGACAAGATCGCCAAGGCCCTGGGCGACCAGATCGACGGCGTGCCGGTGAACTACAAGGTCTACCTCACCGAGGAGGTCAACGCCTGGGCCATGGCCAACGGCTGCATCCGCGTCTACAGCGGGCTGATGGAGCTGATGAGCGACAACGAGATCGAAGGCGTACTCGGCCACGAGATGGGCCACGTCGCCCTCGGCCACACCCGCAAGGCCGCCCAGACCGCCTACGCGGCCGCCGCGGTGCGCGGCGCCGCCGGCGCCTCGAAGAGCGGCGCGCTGGCCGCCCTGTCCGGCTCCCAGCTGGGCGAACTCACCGAATCGCTGGTCAACGCGCAGTTCTCCCAGTCCCAGGAATCCGACGCCGACGATTTCTCCTACGAGCTACTGAAGAAGCGCGGAGTGAACACCCAGGGCCTGGTCACCGCCTTCGAGAAGCTGGCCAAGCTGGGCGGCGGCGACAGCAGCATGTTCGATTCGCACCCGGGCTCCCAGGCCCGCGCCGATCACATCCGCCAGCGCATCGCTGCGGATCGCAAGTAACGCTCCCACCCCGGTCTCCCGCGCTCGCGGGAGACCGCCTCACGCCGCCCGCTTGTGCTCGCGAATGCAGGTCGGGCCGGCGCGCTCCTCGACCTCGCGCTGCACGTCGCCGCGCAGCCCCAGCAGAAAGGCCAGTTCCGCCAGCACGAAGAGCGGACCGACGATCAACCCGCTGAGATCGTCGACGAAGGCCGGCTTGCGCCCTTCGTAGTAATGACCGACGAACTGGATGATCCAGCCGACCACGAACAGGCCGACGCCCCAGCCCAGCCAGGCAGCGGTAGTCCCCGCCGCCAATTGCGCAGCGCCCCACACCGTCAGCGCCAGCAGCGCCGTCATGGCCACGCCGAAGCGCAGGTCCAGGCGCAGGTAGAACAGCGCCGCGGCGAGCGCCAGCAGCAGCGCCGGAGACAGGCCGAACCCCAGCGCCGGCCGCGCCAGCAACACGGCGATGGAGAGGACGATCATCGGAATGCCGATGAAATGGCTGAAGATGTTGCGCCGGTCGCGGTGGTAGGCGGCGTATTGCGCAAGGTGATCGACTAGGGTTTTCATTGTTGTGGTCTCACGCCAGGGTTCTCGCATCATCGCGCCGCCCCGGTTTTCCACTCTGTCAGCTAGACGACAAACATGAACGAGCGTACCGACTACCGTTCGCAACTCCAGGCCGGCCGCTGGTTCCAGGGTTTGCCGGAGGCCTTGCAGACGCACCTGCTGGCACTCGCCCAACCGCGCCAGTTGCCGCCGGGCCAGCGCCTGTTCGCCCGCGGCGACGCGCCCTGCGGACTGTACTGCGTGGTCGAGGGCGCGATCCGTATCAGCGCGGTCAGCGAGAACGGCAAGGAGGCGCTGCTGATCCTGGTGGAAGCGCCGCACTGGTTCGGCGAGATCGCCCTGTTCGACGGCCAGGCGCGCACCCACGACGCCTACGCCGAAGGCCACACCCAGCTACTCCAGGTACCGCAGGCGGCGCTGCTCGAACTGCTTCGCCGCGAGCCGCACTACTGGCGCGACGTGGCCCTGCTGATGAGCCACAAGCTGCGCCTGGCATTCATCGCCCTGGAAGAGATGGCCCTGCTGCCGGCCGCACAACGCCTGGCGCGGCGCCTGCTGATGCTCGCCGAGGGCTACGACAACAGCCGCAGCCGGCAGGTCCTGCACCTGCCGCAGGAACAGCTGGCATTGATGCTGTCGCTGTCACGGCAGACCACCAACCAGATCCTCAAGGACCTCGAAGCCCAGGGCATCCTCCAGCTCAGCTACGGCGGCATCGAGATTCTCGACCTCGCCGGCCTGCGCGCGGCCACCCACGGCTGAGCGCGAATCACACTTTCGAACGCTTGCAGGCGCACGATGGCCGGCTACCGTGTGCAGGGCACCTGCCCTCGGTGCGGATATCCATAACGACAACAACAGGATCTCCCCATGCCCCGTCCTGCCCTTTTCGCTGTCCTCTGTCTTTACTGCCTGCTGCTGGCGCTGCCGGCGCGCGCTACCCTCGACGACCAGCAACGCGCCCTGCAACAACTGCAGGTCCAGGCCTGTCGCGCGGTGGGCAGCCTGTTGTTGCTGCGCGGCGAGGGTTTCCAGGAACAGCACGCGGCGCAACTGGAGAAGGACCTCGCCAGCCTCGATCGAGCGCTCTCCGCCGCCCCCGAGGGGGTGCTCCTGCGGCAAGGCGAAAAGACGCTGGTGGCGCGCATCCGTGAGGGCGCGGCCTACGGCCCCCGCGAAGAGGACCTGCCCTGGCGCTACCCGCAGCAACTGAGCCGCGCCCTGCGTGACTTCCTCAACCTGGTGGAACGCCAGGTGCCGCCGCCCCCGCCAGGCCAGCCCCTGCCGCTCTGGCAGTTGCCGGTGCGGGTCGAGTACCTGTCCCTGCAATACCTGGCGCGCGCCTACCTGGGCGGGCTGGAGACTGCCCGCGAGCAGCCCCGGGACTATCTCGGCCAGGACGAGAGCGTGCTGGTTCCGCTGATCGACCGGCGCATCGCCCTGCTGGTGGCGCAAAGCGCCAACCCGGCGGGACTGAAGAAACTGGAAAACCGCTGGGAGTACCTGAGCCAGGCCCTGCGCGACCTGAACAGCAAGAGCAGCGCGCTGGTCAGCGCTTCCGGCAGGCCCTGGGCGCCGATCATCGTCGACCGCCACGCGCGGGCCCTGAGCGAAAGCCTGATGCGCTTGAGCGCGGAGTGAGGCCGCGCGTCGCGCGGGGCGGATAACCTCGCGACTCGCCACGCTGCTCCAGCGTCCGCCCCGACTCCCTGGCCAGCGCATTTTTTCGAATCCGCCCTGCGGATTTTGATTTGCCGCCGCGCCCTGGCGCAGGCGCAATGGTGCTCCCGAAAGGAGATCGCCATGCCCACTGCCAACCCACCCGGCCGCACCCTCTGGCTGATGGCCGCCATCGTCCTGGTCGGCCTCAACCTGCGGCCCTCCATGGCCGCCGTCGGCCCACTGCTGAACGCCATGCGCGGCGAGATCGCGCTCAGCTTCGGCGACGTCTCGCTGCTGACCGCCCTGCCGGTGCTGACCCTCGGCCTCGGCATGTTCTTCGGCCTGGGCATCGCCCGCCGCGTCGGCGAGTGGCGTTCGGTGGCCCTCGCCCTGCTGCTGATCGGCGCCGCCAGCGCCCTGCGCCTGGGCAGCCGAGGCCTGCCCGACCTGCTCGGCAGCGCCATGCTCGCCGGTCTCGGCATCGCCCTGATCCAGGCGCTGATGCCGGCCCTGATCAAGGCCCGTTTCGGCGCGCGCACGCCGCTCTGCATGGGGCTCTACGTCACCGCCATCATGGCTGGCGCGGCGCTGTCCGCCAGCGCCGCGCCGACCCTGGCGGAGCACGCCGGCTGGCGGCTCGGCCTCGGTGCCTGGGCGGCGCTCGCCGCGCTCGCGCTGCTGGCCTGGTGGCTGCAACCCGGCACCCGCCTGCGCCTGCCCGCCGCACAGCCCGGCAGGAGCCTCCTGCGCTATCCACGGACCTGGCTGCTGGTCCTGTTCTTCGGCCTCGGCACGGCCTGCTACACCTGCGTGCTGGCCTGGCTCGCGCCCTATTACCTGGAGCAGGGCTGGAGCGCCCAGGAATCCGGGCTGCTGCTCGGTTTCCTGACGGCCATGGAGGTGCTCTCCGGGTTGCTCGCGCCGGCCCTGGCCAGCCGCTCGCGGGATCGCCGCCCGGTGCTGGTCGGGCTAACGGCGCTGATGCTGGCCGGCTTCCTCGGCCTCGCCTGGGCGCCGGCCAGCCTGCCGCTGCTCTGGGCGCTGTGCCTGGGACTGGGCATCGGCGGGCTGTTCCCCATGGGCTTGATCGTCTGCCTCGACCACTTCGACGCGCCGCAACGCGCCGGTCAACTGGCTGCCCTGGTACAAGGCGCCGGCTACCTGATCGCCGGGGTCTCACCATGGATCGCCGGGCTGCTGCGCGACAGCCTCGGCAGCTTCACCGGCGCCTGGCTCGGGCTGGCCACGGTGGCGGCGCTGCTACTGGGGCTGGGCCTGCGCTTCGACCCGCGGCGCTATGCGGCACTGTTCGTCGAGCGACAGCCGCAAGGCGTCGGCGCCGAAAGCTTGCGCTGAGGAAAGGGACGGGTTCTGATGGCGCTCCCGACGCCGTCAGGACGCCCCGATGCTGATCGCCAACGGCCTGCGCAAGGTCGACATGCAGGACCTGCTGGTCTTCCTACAGGTCCACCAACGACAGAACCTCGTCGAGGTCGCCGAACACCTGAACCTCAGTCCGTCGACGGTCAGCTACTGCCTGAAGAAGCTGCGCCAGGCCTTCGACGATGAGCTGTTCATCGCCACCCGCGGCGGCATGCAGCCGACCCACAAGAGTCGCGCCATGCTGCCCCATGTGGAGGAAATGCTTGCCCGCATCAACGCCTGTCACGCCGCCCAGGGCAGCTTCGACCCGCGTGGCGAGCCGCGGACCTTTACCCTCTGCGCGCCGGAATACGTCGAGCTGCTGATCCTTCCGGCACTCCTGCGACGGCTCGCCGCCAACGGCCCGAGGATCGGCCTGGACATCCGCCGCCTGGGTCCCGAACTGCCCACCGAAGCATTGCTCGACGGCCAGGTCGACCTGGTCTTCGACTTCGGTCCCGAGTACCACCGACCGGCACCGGAGCTACAGGCGCTCGCCCTGTTCAGCGACGAGCTGCTCTGCGTACAGGATCGTGCCCAGCCGCGCCACGAGCGCCTGGAACTGGACGAGTTCTGCAGGCGCCGCTTCGTCTTCCCGACCCCGCTCGACGCCAGCAACGCCAACCTGGTGGACACGTGGCTGCGACGCCAGGGCCGCAGCCGCGAGGTCGCCGCGCGCGCCAACAGCTACGTCGCCGCCCTGCAACTGCTGTCGGGCAGCGACTTCGTGCTGATGCTGCCACGGCGTATCCATGCACTGCTCGACGATGGCCGCCATCACGCCTGCCTCGCACCGCCCGGGCTGCCGCCGTTCGCCCTGCACCTGTCATGGAGCCGCGCCGCCGACCAGGACCCGGCGAACCTCTGGCTGCGCGAGCAGGTACTGATCGTCTGCGCCGAGCTGGGTTTGCTCTAGCCTGCGTCATCCTGCACTTCGAGGCTCGCCGCCAGGGAGCGCCAGAGCACTTCGGCGAATACCTGCTGGATGCCGCCGGCCAGGTAGTCGAACATCTGCTGCGCTTCCCGCCACTGGCTGCACACCAGCCAGAGATCCGGCTCGAGGGCGTCCCTGCGCACCTGGTACTCCAGGCAACCCGGCGCCTCCAGCCCTGGTTCGACCAGTTGTTGCAGGCGCAGGCCAAGCCGTTCCGACTGACCATTGCGCGCGCGAATACGGATGACCTGGCTGGCGCTCATGACGGACGCTCCTCCGGGCGAACGAGCGACACCTCAGTGGGCGCCGCGCTCCAGTGGCTTGAGGATCGGGTCGCCCTCCTTGAGCAACTCCCAGACCAGCAACTTGGCCGGCTTCATCGGATCGGGATTGCGTGCCAGCAGGTGCGGCACGTTCGCCGGCTCGTACCAGCTCTGGCCCACCGTGTAGGTCTCCACCGGGCCGCCTTCCAGTTGCGTCTGCACGGTGCCTTCGAGCACGTAGACGAACACCGAGCCGGGATGCACATGGGGCGCGGAGACCTGGCCGGGCTTGAACGACACCGTCAGCATCAACCCACGATGGCCGGGAATCTCGGCCAGGGCCTGGTCGTGCAGGGTTTCCACCTTCTCCGCAACATGGGCGCTGGCCAGCGTCGGCAGCGCGGCGAGCAGCAGGCAGGCGATCGATCGATTGGCCTTCATCGCCGTCCACCTCATTCCGGTTGCATGCCCATGCCGACGCCGAAGCGGTTCCAGGCGTTGATGGCCGAGACCGCCAGGGTCAGTTCGGCGATCTCCTTGTCGTCGAAGTGCTCACGCAGTTCGTCGAGCAGGCCGTGCGGCAACGCCCCCTGGCTGAGGCGGGCGAGTTGCTCGGTCCAGGCCAGGGCAGCGCGCTCGCGCGGGGTGAAGTAGGGGGTTTCCTGCCAGACGCAGAGCGCTTGCAGACGCTGCTCGGTCTCGCCGGCCTTGCGCGCGTCGTTGGCATGCATGTTCACGCAGTAGGCGCAACCGTTGATCTGCGAAGTGCGCAGGTAGACCAGTTCGATCAACGGGCGCTCCAGGCCGGCCTTGGCCAGGGCCTTTTCCAGGCCGAGCATGGCGGCATAGGCGTCGGGGGAGGCTTTGGCCCATTCGAGGCGGGTGGTCATGGCGAATCTCCTTGGCTGATTGGCAGCCGCGAGAGTGGAAAGCGGCGCGGCATGGGGTAACACTAAGCCTGCCTTTGGCTTCCACGAAGAGCCAATTACCAGAAATACCAGGTAGCCAATTTCGCCATGGAACTGCAACTGATCCTCGACGGCCGCCACGATCTGGTCGGCCAGCTCTATCGCCAGCTGCGCGACGCGATCCTCCATGGTCGCCTGGCCACCGGCGATCGCCTGCCAGCCACGCGCTACCTCGCCGAACGCCTGGAAGTGTCGCGCAAGACCGTCAGCGAAGCCTACGAGCGCCTCGCCAGCGAGGGCTTCCTCGAAGGCCGGGTCGGCAGCGGCACCTTCGTCGCCCGCGGGCCCGCCGGGGAAGCGCCGCCGCAGCGCGCCGACGGTCCGTTGCGGCCGGCCGCGCGCTGGGCACGCATCGAACCGCAGTCCGGTCTGATGGACCAGCGAGCACCGCTCCGCTACAGCTTCGCCGGCGGCACGACCGACAAGCGCCGCTTTCCCTTCGATACCTGGCGTACCTGCGTGCTCCAGGCGCTACGCCTGCAACAGCGCTCGCCGGCGTTCTACAAGGAAACCGAAGGCGACCCCGAGCTGCGCCTGGCGATCTCCCGCTACCTGGCGATCAACCGCGCCGTGCAGTGCGACTGGAACGCCCTGATGGTCACCCAGGGCGCCCAGCAGGGACTCGACCTGCTGGCCCGGGTGATGCTCGACCCCGGCGACCTGGCGGTGGTCGAGGAACCCGGTTATCCGCCGGCCCGCGCCAGCCTGCTGGCCACCGGCGCCGAGGTGCGCGGAGTGCCGGTGGACGCCGAGGGGCTGCGCGTCGACCTGCTGCCGGACAACGCCAAGCTGGTCTACGTCACCCCGTCGCACCAGTTCCCGCTGGGCATGCCGATGAGCCTGGAGCGGCGCCTGCAGTTGCTGGACTGGGCGCAGCGCCACCGGGCGCTGATCATCGAGGACGACTACGACAGCGAGTACCGCTTCGACGGGCGTTCGCTGGAGTCGCTGCGCAGCCTCGACCGGAACGGCCAGGTGGCCTACCTCGGGACCTTTTCCAAGACCCTCTTCCCCGAGCTGCGCCTCGGCTACCTGCTGCCGCCGGCAAGCCTGCGCGAAGCGGTGCTGGCGGCGCGCAAGCTGGTCGACCGGCACAGCGAGACCTTGCAGCAACGCGCCCTCGCGCTGTTCATCCAGCGCGGCGACTTCGCCCGCCATACGCGCCGCCTGCAACGCGAATACGCCCAGCGTCGCGGGCGCCTGCTGGAACGCCTGCACGGCGACCTGAGCCCCTGGCTCGAAGCGCTGCCGGCGGTGGCCGGGATCCACCTCGCGGCGCGCTGTCGCGAACCGCTGGATGTGCTGCGCATCGCCCGTCATTTGCGCCAGCAAGGCCTGGAGGTCGGCACCCTGCCGCCCTTCTACGCGGAAACCCCGGCACAGGCCGGCTTCCTCTTCGGCTTCGGCTGCATCGAACGGGACGACATCGACCCGGCGCTGGACCTGTTGCGCGCCGAGCTGCGGCGCTAGGCTCGCTCCCGCCCATCCACGGCCGGCAACTCGGCGGCGTGCGTAGGAGCCGATCTCCCCGGCAAGAGGCTCGATTGCAACCGCGCCCATGCCCAGCGGCGCATGACGCGCCGCGTTATCCGCCCTATGGGACAAAGGCCCAGCGAGGACGGCTCAGGGCTGCAGCAGTTTCGCCAGTCGTTCGCCGTCCAGGCCGAGCATGCGGGCAGCCTTGCTCTCGGCCAGTTGCTCCGCGTCGTCCTCGGGCAGGCTGGCGGCCTGGGTCGCCAGGCTGAGGATCAGCTCTTCGCGGGAAAGCACGCCACCGAACTGGTACGCCGCAGCGATCAGCCGGCGCAGCTCCAGCGGCAGCCGCCAACGCGCCCGCAGGGCCGAGCCGAAGCTGGCGCCGAAACGCCCCAGCAGCTCGTCGAGCCGCGCCTCGTCCAGCGCGCCGCCGCCATCGCACCAATCCTGCAATGTCCGCAGCAGCGCCAGGTCGCCCAGGCGATGCAGCAGCCCTGCGGTATAGCAGCGCTCGACGTCCGCGCCGAGGGCGTCGGCCAGTTCCCAGGCGATGTCCGCGCAACGTTGCGAAAGATCCCAGAAGTGCATGGCGCGCTCGGCCAGCAGCGGCTCGCCGAGCTGGATGGCCCGCTGCAGACTGAAACCGAGCACCAGGTTCAGGCTGTGCCCGAGTCCCAGCCGCCGCAGGGCCTGGCCCAGGGTCTGGCAGGCCGGACCGACGTGCCGGGCGGCGCTGTTGGCGGCGGCGATCAGGCCAGCGGTGATCTGCGGATCGCGGCCGAACTCATCCTCCAGCACGCGCAGCGGATGCTCCTCGGCGCTCAGGCAACGATCGCTGGCGGCACGCACGTCGGCCAGCAACGGCGCCCCCTCCGCGGAGTCGCGCGCGCGTTCGAGGAAAGCCTCCAGGTTCTCGCCCGCGTCCCGCTCCGGCAGCGGACAGGCGACCACTTCGTCGCCCTTCAGCAACAACCCTCGCAGGCGTTGCATCAGGTTCTCGGCCTGGAACGGCTTCACCAGGTAGGCGGTCGGCGCCAGTGCCACGGCGGCGCGCACGCTGGCCTGGTCGGCGCGGTCGCTGATCAGGATGAACGGCTGCTCGGCGACCGAGCGGCGCAGGCGCGCTTCGCGCAGCAGCTCGAAGCCATCCACCTGCGGCAGGTTCAGCTCGGCCAGGATCAACGCGAAGCGCCGGCGCCGGCAATGCGCCAGCGCTTCTCCGCCATCGCCGCAGAGGACCAGCCGGGCATCGCAACGCACGCCGAGGACCAGTTGGCCAAGCAAGTCGCGACTCCAGGGGTCCGGGTCGGCAATCAGGATGACGGGGGCCTTTTTCGCGGCACTCATGGCGTTCCTCTTCGAACCTGGCGAACCGAGCGGGACGCACCAGGCATGACAGGCGGGCACGACACGGCCCGCGGGCACACAAGGGTATGACGGACGAACACGGTGCGCCTCTAGGACCTGTCCTAATCGCCACGAACGGAACGACCGGAGGAATGCGGGAGGATTCGTATGCGCCAGGCGCCCAAGGGTAACAGGCGAAAACCGTTCGTCGGGCGTTTCGCGGAAAACCCTGGCAGAAAAAAGAGGCTTCCGTTTCCGTGAAGCCTCTGAAAGAAAGGCCCGCGCGGACGCGCGGGCCTCGGGGGTATCGCTTTGCCGGTGAAGCTTAAGCGAGTTCGTCGAAGCACTCGGCCAGGATGGCCAGGCCCTTCTCCAGTTGCGCGTCGGGGATGGTGACGGGCATGAGGAAGCGGATGACGTTGTAGTAGGTGCCGCAGGAGAGCAGGATCAGGCCCTTCTCGCGCGCACGGACGACGATCTTGCTGACCAGCTCGGCGGCCGGCTTGTGGGTATCGCCGCCCTCGAACAGCTCGATGGCCACCATCGAACCCAGGCCACGAACGTCGCCGATCACCTTGTGCTTGGCCTGGATCTCGCGCAGGCCGGCCTTGAGGCGCTCGCCGACGGCTTGCGAACGTTCCAGCAGCCTCTCTTCCTCGAACACCTTCAGCACGGCCAGTGCCGCGGCGCAGGCGATCGGGCTGCCGGCATAGGTGCCGCCCAGGCCGCCGGGCGCGATGGCGTCCATGATCTCGGCCTTGCCGGCCACGCCGGAGATCGGGAAGCCGCCGCCGACCGACTTGGCGAAGGTGGTCAGGTCAGGAACGATGCCCAGTTGCTCGGTAGCGAAGAAGGTGCCGGTACGGCCGGCGCCGGTCTGCACTTCGTCGGCGATCAGCAGGATGCCGTGCTGGTCGCACAGGGCGCGCAGGCGCTGCATGAAGGACTTGGAGTTGACGTAGAAGCCACCCTCGCCCTGCACCGGCTCGATGATGATCGCGGCGATGTCCTGGGGCTGGGCATCGTTCTTGAAGATGCGCTCGATGCTGGCGATGGAGTCGTCCTCGCTCACGCCGTGCAGCTCGCAGGGCGCCAGGGCGCGGAAGATGCCGCCCGGCATCAGGCCCATGCCGGCGGAGTACGGGACCACCTTGCCGGTCAGGCCCAGGGTCATCATGGTGCGGCCGTGGTACGCGCCGGTGAAGGCGATCACGCCAGCGCGGCCGGTGGCGGCGCGGGCGATCTTGACGGCGTTCTCCACGGCTTCGGAGCCGGAGGTGACCAGCAGGGTCTTCTTCGGGAAGTCGCCCGGCACGCGCTTGGCGATTTCCTCGGCCAGCTCGATGTAGGGTTCGTAGGCCAGCACCTGGAAGCAGGTGTGGGACAGCTTGCCCAGTTGCTCCTGGACCGCGGCGATCACCTTCGGATGCAGGTGGCCGGTGTTCAGCACGGCGATGCCGCCGGCGAAGTCGATGTACTCGCGGCCTTCCACGTCCCAGACGGTGGAGTTCTCGGCGCGCTCGGCGACGACCGGGTGGATCTGGCCCACGCCGCGGGGTACCGCGGCCTGGCGACGCTTCAGCAGGGATTCGTTGGTCTTGCTCATGGCTTCCTCAGTGGCCGCTCATCGGGTCGGCCGGGTCAAAGGATGAAGGCGGGAAGGAAGCTCCCCAAGGCAGCATGCGATGATCGACTGCCTCGGGACTTGCAGGCCCGCCAGGGCTCGGAGCCGCTTCGCGATCGGCGACCGCGTCTCCCGGTTCGTCCGGTGCCACCACCGGCAACGTCGACACCGGACGGCGCAGCTCTTGCCTGCCGTCCGGCCCCTCCGGATGCGTTCCTCGCCGGGCTCAGATACCGCCCAGGCAGAGGTACTTGATCTCGAGGTAGTCCTCGATCCCGTACTTGGAACCTTCGCGGCCCAGGCCCGAGGCCTTGATGCCGCCGAACGGCGCCACTTCGTTGGAGATCAGGCCGGTGTTGATGCCGACCATGCCGTACTCCAGTTGCTCGGCGACGCGGAACACGCGGGCCAGGTCGCGGGCGTAGAAGTAGGACGCCAGGCCGAACTCGGTGTCGTTGGACATGGCGATGACCTCGGCCTCGTCCTTGAAGCGGAACACCGGCGCCAGCGGGCCGAAGGTCTCGTCCTTGGACACCAGGGCGTTCTTCGGCACGTCGACCAGGATGGTCGGCTCGAAGAAGGTGCCGCCGAGGGCGTGCGGCTTGCCGCCGGAAACCACCTTGGCGCCCTTGGAGACCGCGTCGGCGATGTGTTCCTCGACCTTGGCCACGGCCTTGGCGTCGATCAGCGGACCGGTGGTCACGCCGGCTTCCAGGCCGTTGCCGATGTTCAGCTTGGCCACGGCGGCCTTCAGCTTGTCGACGAAGGCGTCGTACACGCCGTCCTGCACGTACAGGCGGTTGGCGCAGACGCAGGTCTGGCCGTTGTTGCGGTACTTGGAAATCAGCGCGCCCTCGACGGCGGCGTCCAGGTCGGCGTCGTCGAACACGATGAACGGCGCGTTGCCGCCCAGCTCCAGGGACACCTTCTTGATGTCCTGGGCGCACTCGGCCATCAGTTGGCGGCCGATTTCGGTGGAACCGGTGAAGGTCAGCTTGCGCACGATCGGGTTGCTGGTCAGCTCGCCGCCGACTTCGCCGGCGCTACCGGTGACCACGCTGAACACGCCCTTCGGAATGCCGGCGCGCTCTGCCAGTTCGGCCAGGGCCAGGGCGGAATACGGGGTCTGCGAAGCAGGCTTGAGCACCATGGTGCAGCCGGCGGCCAGGGCCGGGCCGGCCTTGCGGGTGATCATCGCCGAGGGGAAGTTCCACGGCGTGATGGCCGCGGTCACGCCGATCGGCTGCTTGATCACGATGATGCGCTTGTCCGGCTGGTGGCCGGGAATGGTGTCGCCGTAGATGCGCTTGGCTTCTTCGCCGAACCATTCGAGGAAGGAGGCGGCGTAGGCGATCTCGCCCTTGGCCTCGGCCAGCGGCTTGCCCTGCTCGATGGTCATCAGGCGGGCCAGGTCGTCCTGGTTCTCGATCATCAGGTCGAACCAGCGGCGCAGCTTGTTGGCGCGCTCCTTGGCGGTCAGCGCACGCCAGGCCGGCAGGGCCTTGTCGGCAGCCTCGATGGCGCGGCGGGTCTCGGCGGCGCCCATCTTCGGCACGCTGCCGATGATCTCGCCGGTGGCCGGGTTGTTCACCTTGATGGTCTGGCCGTTGTCGGCATCCACCCAGGCGCCATCGACGTAGGCTTGTTGACGGAACAGCTTGGCATCTTTGAGTTGCATGACCTGTCTCCTTCGAGGAATGCCGTGAGCAGCGGGTCTACCTCGACTACCCCGCGTGCCTGGTTGTCTGGTTCGGTTGTAACCGGAAAGTGTTGCCTGCTGGTTATTCGAAAGGGCCAGCGCCCCGGTGTTCCATTTCCTGCGCCCTGTGCCAGCGGCGTCGCCGTTACCGGCCGGCCACCATGCGCAACGGGCGGACGCGGACGAACGCGACCGCCGGCAGGCGTCGGGGAGGATACGAAAGGCTCGTGCGGAAAAGGGATCGCGGACGAAACGCCACGCCGGCACCACGGCGGCCCGGCAGCGCGAAAGGCCGGACGAGCGACGGGCAGGTCAGAAAGAGGTCATTCCAGGGGCACGCGGCCGGCTGAACTGATGCCAATTCCCCGGTCTCCTGTTGTTGTGGCTTTGGGGGCGTTTGAAATCTCAAACGAATCCTAGGGCCACCACTGACAAAGGGCAATACCCCGTTCGATAAAATCAACGAAAGTCGGAAAATTCTGCTGCTTTTCTGAGCATATCCTCGACGGACGGTCGTTTTCGTTCGAAATCACGAACGTACGCACATGGAATGGACTCCCGCCGACGAGATGCGTATGATTGCGGCCTGCCGCGCGAGCCGCGGCGCTGCATCCGTAGCTCAGCTGGATAGAGTACTGCCCTCCGAAGGCAGGGGTCGTGGGTTCGAATCCCGCCGGATGCGCCATACAAATCAAGCACTTACCAAAAGTCATTAGCCACAAGCCACCTCTCATGGGTGCATGGTGGGTGCAGTAAGCCTAAAGGAAAGCCCCGTCCTGAATCGCTCAGGCGGGGCTTTTTTATGCCGGCCAGCTCAAATGTCTGTCGTCATTTCCAGCAGGGCAACCGGGTGGCCTGCGTCGCTCCCGGTAAGTTCGATCCCCTGGCGATTGGTCAGGCAAGGTGGGATTCTCCTCACTTCCCCCATTGGTGGTTGTGAGATAGCGCCGCGTTAGCCCATGGCTCAGTTCGGAGCCATCGCTGGTCGCGCCAAGGGGCGCACTTGAAATGCGCCCCTTCCCGGTAACGCGATCAACGTTAGTCCACCGTTAGCCAACGTTGCTCCAACGTTAATGCCCGAGGCCGTAACTCAGCGGGGTCGCCATCTCCACAAAATTGCGGCCACGGTCGCGCGATCATCTCCTGAAAAATCAGGGCATGTTCACTACGAATATTTTGTAGTGGCGGCTTCAGCCGGTGGCTGGAGTGAGAGTTTTACGAGACTCTCGTAATACCCCGAATCTGGGGGATTTTGTGCGTCCGAAATTCGGACGCACAAAACACCGACTGACGACGAATTTCGTCCGCAGTCAAAAGGACGTTTTGCGTACTTTTGAAGCCGGGTTTTCAAATGCGGGATATTCCCGTATTTGCGCTTGAACGCAGCGAGCCTTTGTCTGCAATGCAGGAGATCCAAAACCGGCGATTTGCCGGTTTTGAGGTCAGACTATCCGACTTCAAGCCGGCCACCCGCATTTGAACGGCGGTTCGCCCCCATTGGGGGAATACCGGCTGAGGGAGAGGTCACGCATACGGTGGAAAGGTGAGCTTGTACCGGCTGGGCTTGGTGAACGTTTGGACAATCAGACTACCCGTGCTGAAGCGTTGTTTGGATAGGGGCAGAGGCAGAAAATACTCCGACCATTCAGCCTCACAATCCAAAAGCCATTGTGCAACTTTTTGGTGGATAAAGCTGTGGATAGAACGCTAGGGAACAAACACCCAAAGAGCTCCGAGAGAATGCGCAACTTTTTGCAAGCGGTGTGCAAAAAGTTGCGCAATTTTCAGTGTTCTTCCCATGAGAATCGCCAGCGAATTTTTGGCTTCCCCCAATAACGCCTTGATGGAAAAGAGTTTCAAGACTAGTGGCACGGTTCTTGTCTAGCACCGATGCCCCCGGCATATCGCCTGGGCACTTTCAACGACAAGGAACGTATCCATGGCAACCCCCGCCTACATGTCCATCACCGGCACCAAGCAGGGCCTGATCACCGCCGGCGCCTTCACCGAGGATTCGGTCGGCAACACCTACCAGGAAGGCCACGAGGACCAGGTGATGGTCCAGGGCTTCAACCACGAAGTGATCATCCCGCGCGACCCGCAGTCCGGCCAGCCGACCGGCCAGCGCGTGCACAAGCCGGTGGTCATCACCAAGGTCTTCGACAAGGCCTCGCCGCTGCTGCTGGCCGCCCTGACCTCCGGCGAGCGCCTGACCAAGGTCGAGATCCAGTGGTACCGCACCTCCGCCGCCGGCACCCAGGAGCACTACTACACCACCGTCCTGGAAGACGCGATCATCGTCGACATCAAGGACTACATGCACAACTGCCAGGACCCGGGCAACGCCCACTTCACCCACCTGGAAGACGTGCACTTCACCTACCGCAAGATCACCTGGACCCACGAAGTCTCCGGCACCTCCGGCTCCGACGACTGGCGCTCGCCGGTGGCAGGGTGAGTTGACAGGCACACCGGTCGTACACCTGTGCGGCCGGTTCTCCGTCGAGCCGAAAATGTCCGCGACTTCGCGAAATCGACACAGAGCCAAAGACTTTCGGCGCCGGCTGAGCAAGAGTAACGTGGCTTGCTCCTCCAATGGATTGGAAAGGAACTGCCCACCCGGAACAGGGAACGATCCATGCGTCAAAGAGACCTGAAATTCACCTTCGTCGTTGGCGAAGGGAACCTTGCGTTCGATGTCGTCGAGTTCGAACTGGAAGAAGCGCTCTGCGAGCCTTTCCGCCTGAGCCTGAAGCTGGCCAGCGACAAGAACGCCATCGATTTCAAGCAGGTACTCGACCAGCCGGGCACCTTCACCCTCTGGCAGGACGGCCGTCCGGCCCGCTACGTCCATGGCATCGTCAGCCACTTCACCCAAGGCAGCTCGGGTTTTCGCCGGACCCGCTACGAACTGCTGCTGGAACCACAGTTGGCGCGCCTGGAGCTGTGCTGCAACTGGCGGATCTTCCAGGAGAAGAGTGTTCCGGAGATTCTCCAGGCGCTGCTCAAGGAACACCGGGTGCTCGACTACGAACAGCGCATCTACCATGAGCACCTGCCGCGCGAATACTGCGTGCAGGCCGGCGACAGCGATCACTACCTGCACGACCGGCTGGCCTTCGAGGAAGGCCTGGTCTACTACTTCCGCTTCGACGAACACCGCCACACCCTGGTCTGCAGCGACCGGCTCTACGTCCAGGAGCGTATCGCCGGCGGCCCGGTGCTGTTCAGCGCCCAGCCGGAGGGCGACAACCCGCAGCCGGTGCTTCATTCTTTCCGCTACAGCGAAAATGTTCGTACGGCTCGACAGACCCAGCGGGACTACAGCTTCAAGCGCCCGACCTACGACCAGGAGCATCATCTCGCTGGCGAGGCGCTCGAGCATCAGGACTCGTCCTACGAGCGCTACGACTACCCCGGTCGCTACAAGCGGAGCGGCGCGGGCCGGCCTTTCAGCGAAAGCCGCCTCAGAGGACATCGGCGCGATGCACGGGTGGCATCGGTCAGCGGCGACGACCCGCGGCTGATCCCGGGCCACGCCTTTGCCCTGGAAGGTCATCCGCGTGCCGACTTCAACGCCTGGTGGCGGCCGGTGCGGGTGGTCCATCGCGGCACCCAGTATGCCGGCCAGGAGGAAGAGTCCGCCGACGCCCCTCTGGGGGTGAGCTACGACCTGCGCGCCGAACTGGTACCCGAGGACGTCGAATGGCGTCCCGCACCGCTGCCTCGGCCGCGTATCGATGGTCCGCAGATCGCGACGGTAGTCGGCCCGGCAGGGGAAGAGATCCATTGCGACGAGTGGGGACGGGTGAAAGTCCAGTTCCCCTGGGATCGCGAGGGACGTCACGATGAGTTCAGTACCTGCTGGATACGGGTCGCGCAGAACTGGGCGGGTGCCGACTGGGGACACATGGCGATCCCGCGGATTGGCCAGGAGGTGATCGTCGATTACCTGGACGGCGACTGCGACCAGCCGATCGTCACCGGGCGTACCTACCGGGCGACCAACCGGCCGCCCTACGCGCTGCCCGACCACAAGATCCTCAGCACCATCAAGAGCAAGGAGTACAAGGGCAGCCGGGCCAACGAGCTGCGCATCGACGACACCACGGCGCAGATCAGTGCGGCGCTGATGAGCGACCACGGTGCCAGCGCGCTGCACCTGGGCTACCTGACCCATCCTCGGCCCGAAGGCGGCAAGCCGCGCGGCGAGGGCTTCGAACTGCGCACCGACGAACATGGCGCGGTGCGTGCGGCCAAGGGGCTGCTGCTGAGCACCGAGGAGCAGCTCAGGGCCGGCGCCGGCCATCTCGACCGAGGCGTCGTGGTGCAGGTGCTGGAGGCGGCGCTGGAGCTGGCCCGCGAGCTGGGCGACTACGCCGGGGAGCACCAGGGCGTGGGGCACGACGCGGCGCCGCAGCAAACCCTCCAGGAAGCCGTGCGCGACCTCGGCCACGGTGCCAACGACGAGTCCGGCAAGAGCAACGGAGGCAAGCCGGCGATCGCCTTGAGCGGTCCGGCAGGGATCGCCGCGGCGACGCCGGCGAGCCTGACCCTGGCCGCCGGCGAGCACGTCGACAGCGTGGCCCGGCAGAACCAGCAGGTGACCGCCGGGCAGAAGGTGGTGATCAACGCCGGCAGCGACATCGGCCTGTTCGCCCAGGGCGGCGAGCTGCGCCAGATCACCCACCAGGGGCCGATGCTGCTGCAGGCGCAGAAGAACGACATCCGCCTGGAAGCCGAGCAGAGCGTGGAGGTCAGCGCCAGCCAGCAGCACGTGCTGGTCACCGCGAAGGAGCACATCACCCTGATGTGCGGCGGCGCCTACCTGACCCTCAAGGGCGGCAACATCGAGCTGGGCATGCCCGGCAACTTCGTGGTCAAGGCGGCGAAGCACAGTCATGTCGGCGCGGCCAGCCTGGAAGCCGAGCTGCCGCAGTTCGAGGTGGGCGAGACGCAGCGGCGGTTCGTCCTCAAGCAACTGGACGGGCAGACGGCCATGCCCAACGTGCCCTATACCATCACCATGGCCAACGGCGAGGTCATCGAGGGCGTCACCGACGCCGAAGGCGCTACCCAGCTGCTGCAGAAGGATGCGATGAACATCGCCAAGGTCGATATGAAACACACGAAATCGCCCGCCTCCGCAGTTGCCGGGATAGCAGCGGCGGTTGGCGCGGCGGTTGCAGTCGGCAAGCTCCTGAGTGGCCCCGACGCCGAGGCCGGACGTGCTCTCAGCGAAGGGGAAATCAGCCTGGCGAAAGGCGTATTCGGCGATTCCATCGACTATTCCACGGTCCGCCTGCGCGACGAGGACTATGTCCCCTGGCAGGGCAAGGACTACGTGATGGCGCCGAACGGCCACATCTACTTCGGCGAGGAGTTGCGCGGCGTGGCGGACTGGAGCCTGGAGAGCCTGCAGCGCCAGGGTCTGTTCATTCACGAAATGACCCATGTCTGGCAGCACCAGCATGGCGTGAACGTCCTTCTGGTGGGGGCCTACCAGCAAGCCAGGCAGTTTCTCCTAGGCGACCAGTACGCCTACCGGTTGGAGCCGGGAAAGACGTTGAAGGACTACAACATCGAACAGCAGGGAGACATCGTTCGAGATTATTTCCTCGAGAAGAACGAGTTCGGGGAAGCCTCTGCGAACAGCAGGTTCGCTGGCGTACTGAAAAACTTCCCAACGGGATACTGACCAATGAAATGCAAGACCTTGCTCATTGCCTGCCTGTTCGGCCTGGGAAGCGCCCAGGCCCTGGCCGTTTCCAAACTGCCACCGCAGATCCCGGTGCACGCCGGCTCCGGGCGCGTGACACTGGATCTACGCCCCTTGCTGGCGGAAACCAACGACGTCGAGATCACCCGTGTTTCGGTATGTCGGCGGGTCGGCAGCCATTGCCAGGAAACGCTGTGGCGGATCGAGCTCCCGCCCGGGTGGCGTGCCGGGGAGATCGAGGTCTTCGGCGACTATCCCGGCTCCAGCGTGCTCCTGCGCCGGCCGGAGCGCTTGCAGCCAGATGGGAGCTACAACGCATTCATTCATTTCAACGAGCGTAGCCGTCGGCACCGGCAAACGGTTTCCAGCATTGCCGTCGAATTCTGCCTGGCCGGCGAACCTGGCAACTGGATGCTGCTCGACGAAGCGACCTGCCTGGCACGACGCAACGCCGAGGAGCGGCAAGGAGAGAAGCCATGAACGATAGGGTTCGGTCGAGGACGATCGTCTCTGCCCAGTCCATCACCTTGCCCAAGGGCGGCGACGTGCACCTGGTGCCGCCTCCGCCCAAGCCTTGCGTGACCATCGTGGTGCATGGCGTCAACGATCTCGCGGGTTGCTACGAACGGATCGAGCGAGGGCTCTGCCAGGGGCTCAATGAACGCCTGGACATGCCGCCGACCTTGCCCGGCGGGCAGGCCAATCCCGGCTACCTGACGCCGGCGGGCTACAGCCTGCCGGCGGACGACGAAGGCAAGGCGGAGAACCCCGACATCGTCTACTACCGGCGCAAGTTCGCCAGTGGCGCCGGCGGGGCCGCCGTACGCAGCGTAGTCGTACCTTTCTACTGGGGCTTCCGCGAGGAAGAGCAATACATCAACAAGACCGCGGCCCACGGCGAATGGCTGGACCGCAACGGCAACCGGCTGGACAAGTCCGGCACCAAGGAAGGCGGGCAGTTCGTCAATGCCACCACCAACCTGCCGGACATGTGGGGCCAGGGTTTCAACGGCAAGCTGTTCGGTTTCATCTCGCTGGACTGGTTCGGCGGCACCATGACCCATCCGCTGTTTTCGGCGGCAGGGCGCAAGTACATGGTCCTTGCGGCCATGCGCCTGGCCATGTTGATCAAGATCATCCGCAAGCGTTACCCCGACGACACCATCAATGTCGTCGGGCACAGCCAGGGCACCCTGTTGACCCTGCTGGCACATGCCTTCCTCAAGGATGACGGCGTGGCGCCGGCGGACGGGGTGATCATGCTCAACTCACCCTACGGCCTGTTCGAACCCCTCAACGAGAAGCTCCAGGGCTGGAGCAGCCAGCAGACCAGAGAGGCGCGGCTGGCCACGCTCAAAGGTATCCTCGAGTTCATCTGCGGCCGACGCCATCCGGTCCCCGCGCTGAGCAGCGTCGCGTTGCGCAACCGCCAAGGCTACGGCGCGATAGGCGGCCCCGGCTGGGTGGGTGGCCAGGGCTGCCAGACGACCATCGACGGGGAACGGCTCAGCTTCGATGAGCGCGACAATCGCGGCAGTGTCTACCTGTATTTCACGCCCCAGGACCAGACGGTGGGACTTGCCAACGTCCAGGGTATCGGCTGGCGCGGCATTGCTGAGCAGGTCAAGGGGCTCCCGGGAAGGACCGGGCTGCCGCAGGGTTTTCACCAGCGCATCTTCACCGTACGCAAGCGCAATGGCGAGAAGGAAAAGATCGGCGGGCACGCCCCTCCCCATGTCTATCCTCTTCTGCTGGCCGGCGAGAAGACCTGGGAAGACACCGGGCTGGGCGGCAAGGACAGATTCGGCCGGGCGAACTTCGACCAGGGCGACAACGTGCTGCTGACCGCGCCGCGTCTGCCGTTGCCGACGGAAGCGCGATTCGATTTCGACGGAGCCGTCACGGCGCCGGGAGAGAACTCCGCCAGCGGCGTCTATCAGGTGCGCGATACCCTCGATCCGATCGACGCCGCCATCGGCGTAAGCAACGGCGGCTGGAAGGAAAAGGACAGCGGGCACGCCGTCGCGCAACAGGTGGACGCCGCGCTGGCGTACCGCTACGGGCGCGACGCGCGCAGCGTGGAGAGGGCGTTGAACGAAGGCAAGGAATTGGCCCAGCAGACCCATGTGTTTTCCGCTCGTGAACTGGGCACCGGCATGGTTCTGGTCACCCGCGCGGAAACTCCCTACGAGGCCCGGCTGCGCCTGCAGACGGCGGAGGGCCATCTGGAGCCCTTGTCGTTCCACTCGGCCATACCCAACAACCCGGAGCATAACCGGCGGGTACTGGCCTATGACCTGGCCATCGGGGCCGGGGACAGCGTGGATGATGTGGTTTTCTATCAGTATCTGTGTCGGGTGGCGGATTGGCGGTTGGATTGGAAGGCTTCGGACAAAGGAATATTTAGTCAAGGTGATGCGTCTGTTGATCTGCCGGATGAAGAGGTGCGTGCTTTGTACCGTGCGGAAGAATCTAAAAACAGCCAGTTAATAGACGCCACCGTAGCTTACCGCAAGAGTGGCGAGTTCCCTGTGGTAGTAGGAAATAGACTGCCTTCCCTAGTCGGGACACAAACCATCCTAGATCGTTACCACGAGCAGGCGGTGCGCTTTGGGGGGACAATCTAATGCGCTTGATGCTCTCAGCTTTCTCTCTCGTTGGCGTCCTTTTGAACTGCCCTGTGGGGCAGGCGGCCGAGTCGCCGCTATCCTCGATGCGCTGCTTTGCCAGTCCGGCCACGTCCGTTACCGCCTACGCCCCGGCCAAGGAGGCCACCATGTCCGCTGATGCTTATCACCCACCGACAACTTCGCCGCGCCTGGAAACCCTGGACGTGCTCAGCATAGGCATGAGCCTGGATGTGTTTCGCCAGGGGCAAGTGTGGAAGGCCTTGCAGGAGCAGAATGCCGCACAGGCCGAGGCGTTGCATGTCGGCAGCATCCTGCCGATGGACCCGAAGAAGTATCCGACGTCTGCGGATGACAAGGATATGGCGTATGAAAAGCGCCAAGCGGACGCCTTGGAACTAGGGCTGAAAAACTTCCTGGAGAAATGGCCGATACCGACGGTGACGGTGGTGCGTGGTTGGGATCCGAGCACTCCTAACCTACGCTTCACTCCGGAGGAGACGCGGGAAAGCCTGTCAGTAAAAGTCAATGATCTCCGTGTTCCGGCTGGACTGCATTGGCATCGGATTGCCAATTTGCAGGATGGCATTATCTGTAACGATACGCCTGAAGGAGTACTGGAGGCGTTGTTCAGTTTATTCGAACGCAACCCTGACTTGCCAGCAGTGTTGGTGTATGCGAATGAAGGCATCAGTATGGCGGGGGCGCTTTCCAGTAGAGATGTAACATTCAAGTCACTAGGCGCTGTGTCAGGCCCTCGGATACCTGGAACGCTTACGGATGCAATGGTCGCCCTGATCGTCGGCCGCCCCGAGCGGGTCGACTGGCTACGCCAGTTCGCCCCCTACACCAAGGTCAACGAAAACCGGATCGACCCCGAGTTCCGTGGCTGGGGCTGGCGCAAGCCGCCGGTGGAGTTCCGCCCCACGCCGTTCATTCCCCAGCCCTGGACCGAGCGGGCTCTGGAGCAGTGGGATGCGTTGCCGGTGCTGGCCAGGCTGCATCGGCCGGTGAGTGTGCCGCTGACCCACCCGGATACCGGCGAACGGCTCAAGCGCGAAGCTCTCACCGCACAACTGGCCGCTGCCTGGAAGACGGCCAGTGCCGGGCTCAGGCCGGCGCCCGCCCGGCTGTTCTACGACGGCGGTTTGAACGCCACGCCGCTGGCCGAACTCACCCCGGCGCTGGGCGCCGCGCAGAGTTCGCTGGACTTGCTGGACTCGCGGGAAAGCTACGACCTGACCCAGCGCCTGGGCGACACCGGCGCGGCCTCGCCCTTCGTTGGCATCACCCTGGCGACCATGGCCAGCTACCTCAACGGCGACAGCAGCATGGTGATGCCGTTGCGGCGCAAGGACCAGGCGACCCTGATCGGCATCAGCTCGCCGACGCCGGGGAAGAAGCCCGTTCACGACCCGTTCGGCGTCGACCTGCTGCCGCAGACCGCCAGCGGCGACGGTCCGCCGCCATCGGCCGACCCGGTGGCGCCCGCCAGTCGGCTCACGACCCGGTTGCCGCCCGGCGAAGACTATGCCCTGGAAGAGTTCCTGAGCAGCCTCAAACCCAGCACCGACTGGCAGGACGATTTATAGGTCGATGGTGTCCCGCGCCAGATGGAGTTTTCGTCAGATGACAAGGAAAGGTGACCTACAAGCAGGCCCAGGTGCGGTATGGCATCCAGGGCCGGTCGACGGTTCTGGTATGGTTGCGCAAGCATGGTCGGCAGGATTGGAGCCAAGGGGCGTCGATTCGGGCCGAGAGGAGTTGCGCGATGTCTGACCCCAAAACGCTCACTCCAGAGCAGCGGATCAAAGAGCTTGAGCAGCAGCTTGAGTTGATGAGCCAGAAGGATCAGTTCTTCGAGACCGTCGTCGATGTCCTGAAAAATGATTACGGTGTATCGGTCGTAAAAAAGCGATCCGGCAAGTCCTCTCGCAAGGTCAAGTCGCAGGACTGAGCATTGCCAGGGCTTGTCAGTTTCTTGGCATGAGCCGACAGGCTTACTACAAGCGCAATCGAGCTGCTGATAGCAAAGCACGCCAGGCAGATCGGGTTGTCGAATTTGTTCAACAAATCCGGATACGTCAGCCACGACTAGGCACACGAAAGCTGCACTATCTGCTGCATTGCCAGCCTGATAGGCGGCTCCAAATTGGCCGAGACCGACTATTTCAGGTCCTGGGAGAGCGCCGTTTGCTGGTGTTGCCCAAGCGGGCGTATCACAAGACAACACAAAGCTTTCACCTTCTACCGCCATCCGAACCTACTCAAGTCAGGCCCGAACCAGGTTGTCCCGTCAGGACCGGAGCACGTTTGGGCGGCGGACATTACTTACCTGCCAGCCAGTAGCGGCCCGCTGTACCTAAGCCTGGTAACGGATGCGTATTCCAGAAAAATTGTTGGCCATCATGTGCATGAAAGCCTGCATGCCAAGTCAGTTGCATAAGCCTTTAGGCAGGCCCTACGCAAACGGCAGCGTCGCCAGTCACTGGTCCACCACTCGGATCGCGGTATTCAATATTGCTCGGCGCTGTATCAGTCACTGCATGCACGGCATGGCGTCCAGTGCTCGATGACTGACGGATATGACTGCTACCAGAACGCGCTAGCTGAGCGCATCTACGGGATCCTCAAAACAGAGCTGCTGCTGAGTAGCCCTGAAAATCTGGAGCAGGCAAGGAAGATGGTTGCTGAAGCCGTGCAGATCTACAACACAGAGCGGCCTCACATGGCCCTGAAAAACAAAACGCCCGATGCGGTGCATCGGGCGTTTTGAGGCCTATCGGCCTACCTGAGCAGGTGTAAACCTATTTCAGGACTAGACAAGACCTGCCTCACCGCCACCCGCTCCGCCGAGCAGCGCCTGTCCCTCGCCGCAGAGACCAGAGCAACCGATCCTGTCCGGCCGGGAATGGCACCCAAGGCCGGGGCCAGATGGAGGGTCGATCGGCGGATAGTTCCTCGGGGCTGGCCGTTTCACGTCTATAGTTCTGCATGCTCGGATGCCGTTCCTACCAGGACTCCCACAGGAGCAACAGGATGCGCTCATGGCATGGCGTAGTCACGAAAATCGCCAAGCAAGGCAAGGGCGCCGTGGTCAAGAATCGACTCGGCCCGGAAGAGCTTCTGGTGCCCTTCACAGTGAGTACGCTCGTCGAGGTCGACCTGGACGCAAGGATCTACGGAACGGATGTGGACGACACGCCCTGGGCGGAGGGCGACGAACGAAAGGAGGTGCTGGTCGGTACCGAAGTAGAACTGCTGACCGATACGGATACCTTTCCTACCCATGCGTCCCAGGTGCTCAGCGCCAATTTCCGTTTCGCCCTCGACATCGTCAAGGGAGGGCTCAGCGGCCCGGTCAGGAAAGGGGCGGTCCTGGTCATCTACCACGACTTCCAGCAGGAGATCCGGAGAGGCGACTCCGGCAGCGCCTTCGCGGAGGCGGTCGTCGCCTATGCGCGGAACAAGCTCTACAAGCCGGCCTTCGCGATCAAGGCAGATACCAACTACGCCCAGTTGGTTCGGGATCTAGGCAAGGTTGCCGCGGAGAGCGGCGAACAGTACTTCATCGATACGATCCTCATCGCCACCCACGGCACGGCTGGCCAACTCTGGCTGGGCAACCCCCACGGCGAGAGCACCGCGGACGTCATGGCCCGGCGTGTCCAGGGCAAGCAGTTCGTCGAGCCCCAGGCCTTTGGTGCGACCCTTCTCGAACTGTTCGGCAAGGAACTGGCCATCGCCCTCTACGGGTGCGACTTCGCCGGGGACGAGGACGGAGAAGCGGCGGCCCTCGAGCTGCGCATCGCCGCCAACGCGAGAGCGGTCTACGCCGGCAAGGGCACGGTGTATCTCAATGCCAGCAAAGAGGGTCGTTCCACGGTGACCTGCAGCAAGGCGATGGTGGTCTACCGGACCGACAAGATCGAGGTACTGGGTGGAAACCAGGTACCGGTATTCGATATCTGAGGCCCCGCCCCGCACTGTCATTGCCGATTGACCAGGATCTTCGGCCCCAGACGCTCCGCCTCGCCCCTGGCCTTTTCCCTGGGGAGAGCCTTAAGATCGGGAGTCCGCACTGGGGCGGACCTTCTCTTCCTGCGGGTGGTTTCTCCGGATGCTTCCAGACAGCATGGTGGGTAGCAGCGCGCGGCGCCTTCGTTTGCGGCGGACGCGCGGGCGTGTCGGGCTCGGCCTGGTGGCCGGGCTGTCGGTACTGGCAGGCATGACCGACGCCATCGGTTTCCTCGCCACCGGCGACTTCGTTTCCTTCATGAGCGGCAACACCACGCGCCTGGCGGTATCGCTGGGCGAGGGCGACTTCGGCGGGCTGGTGCGGCTGAGCGTCGCCCTGGCCAGTTTCGTCGTCGGCAACGCGCTGGGAGTGATACTGGCGCGCTTCAGCGGGCGCCGGGCGGCGCCGATCCTGGTCTGCTGCGCGATGCTGCTGGCGTTGTCGGCGGTCTGGCCATTCGACTGGAACGTGCCGGCGCTGGTCGCCGCGATCCTCGCCATGGGCATGCTCAACGCCGTGGTCGAGCAGGTCAACGGCCTGCCCATCGGCCTGACCTACGTCACCGGCGCCCTCTCCCGCTTCGGCCGCGGCCTCGGCCGCTGGCTGCTGGGCGAGCGGCGCAACGGCTGGCGGGTGCAACTGGTGCCCTGGAGCGGCATGTGCGTCGGCGCGGTGCTCGGCGCCCTACTGGAACAGCAACTGGGCCTCGCGGCGATGGCGGCGAGCGCAGCGCTGGCGGCTCTTCTCGCGTTGCTGGCACTGGTGATTCCGCGGCCATGGCAGATGGACTATATGGTGCGTTGAGCGGCCACTGCGGGGTTTGCCGCGTGCCACGACGGCCCGACGAATCCCCGGAACGGAGCGCAGCACTTCTTGACCTCGCCTGGAACCATTCAATAGGATGCGTGCACACGCACTTATATGGAGTGGCGAGCCGATGAACCGCAGCGCCCTGGATTTCCGCCACTTCGTCGACCACCTGCGTCGCCAGGGTGACCTGGTGGACGTGCACACCGAGGTCGACGCCAACCTGGAGATCGGCGCCATCACCCGCCGGGTCTACGAACGCCGCGCACCCGCCCCGCTGTTCCACAACATCCGCGACAGCCTGCCCGGCGCGCGGGTACTGGGCGCGCCGGCCGGCCTGCGCGCCGACAGGGCCCGCGCCCATTCGCGCCTGGCGCTGCATTTCGGCCTGCCGGAACACAGCGGGCCGCGGGACATCGTGGCCATGCTGCGCGCCGCGATGCGCGCGGAACCGATCGCGCCGCGCCGGCTGGAGCGCGGGCCGGTGCAGGAAAACGTCTGGCTCGGCGAGCAGGTGGACCTGACCCGCTTCCCGGTTCCCTTGCTCCATGAGCAGGACGGCGGGCGCTATTTCGGCACCTACGGTTTCCACGTGGTACAGACGCCGGACGGCAGTTGGGACAGTTGGTCGGTGGGCCGGCTGATGCTGGTGGACCGCAACACCCTGGCGGGTCCGACCATTCCCACCCAGCACATCGGCATCATCCGCGAGCAGTGGCGCCGCCAGGGCAAGCCAACGCCCTGGGCGATGGCCCTCGGCGCACCGCCAGCGGCACTCGCGGCGGCCGGCATGCCGTTGCCGGAGGGGGTCAGCGAAGCCGGCTACGTGGGCGCCCTGGTCGGCGAGCCGGTGGAGGTGGTGCGCACGCAGACCAACGGCCTGTGGGTTCCGGCCAATGCCGAGATCGTCCTGGAGGGCGAGATCAGCCTCGACGAAACCGCGCTGGAAGGCCCGATGGGCGAATACCACGGCTATTCCTTCCCCACCGGCAAGCCGCAGCCGCTGTTCCACGTCCATGCGCTGAGCTTCCGCGACCAGCCGATCCTGCCGATCTGCGTCGCCGGCACGCCACCGGAGGAAAACCACACCATCTGGGGCACCATGATTTCCGCGCAACTGCTGGACGTGGCGCAGAACGCCGGACTGCCGGTGGACATGGTCTGGTGCTCCTACGAGGCGGCGACCTGCTGGGCCGTGCTGTCGATCGACGTGCAGCGCCTGGCGGCCCTGGGCACCGACGCCGCGGCCTTCGCCGCACGGGTCGCCGAGACCGTCTTCGGCTCGCATGCCGGACACCTGGTGCCGAAGCTGATCCTGGTCGGCAACGACATCGACGTCACCGAGATCGACCAGGTGGTATGGGCGCTGGCGACCCGCGCGCATCCGCTGCACGACCATTTCGCCTTCCCGCAGATCCGTGACTTCCCGATGGTTCCCTACCTCGATGCCGAGGACAAGGCACGAGGCAGCGGCGGTCGGCTGGTGATCAACTGCCTGTACCCGGAACAGTTCGCCGGGCAAATGCGTGCCGCTACGGCGTCGTTCCGCCACGCCTATCCGACGGCGCTGCGCAGGCGAGTCGAAGAACGCTGGAGCGACTACGGATTCGGCGACGCCTGAGCGCTACAATCCCCGCCCTGGCGAAAGAGGATCGAGGAAGGTGACCGGGCCAATGACCGAGACAAACGCACTGGGGCTGCCCCAAGGCCCGCTGTACCTGATGACGGAGATCGTCCGCCAGCGCGAACGGCAACTCACCGCCCTGCTTGCCCCTCTCGAACTGGGGCTGCATGAATGGCGTGCGTTGCGGATCATCCACGCCTTCGACGGTGACGTGCCGATGAGCGTGCTCATCGAGCACTCACAGACCGACCGCACTGCGCTGGGCCGGACCATCGAACGGCTGGTGCGGCGCGGCTGGGTCAGCCGCCTGCCGGATCCGGACGACGGGCGCGCCGTGCTGGTGCGCCGCAGCCCCGCGGCACAGGCGGTGTTCGAGCAGGCCCTGGCACAGGTCGCAGGGCTCGACGAAAGGCTGCTGGCGGGTCTCGGCTCCGGCCCGGAAGAAGAGGCGCTGACCCTCGTCCTGGGCAAGTTGCTGTGGGCCTTCGACGGGCTTTCCCGCGTGAGGCAATAGCCTTTCGAGGGCATCTCCGGGTTTGCGAAGCAACTCTCATCCCGGTCATGGACTGTCCATCCGGCCCCCTATTTGCTGGCCGATTGATAGCATGGGCGGCCTTCGCAAGCCCATTCGACCTGCAATGCCACGACACCCGCACACCACCCTGCTCCTCTGCCTTTGCCTGACCCTGCCCGGTTGCGAGAGCGGCCGCAGCTACAGCCTTTCCGAAGGCGCGCCTGTCACAGGCATCCGCATCCAGCGCGACGACCGCTCGCCGTTGCAGCGCCTGCGGGACTGCGAACGCCAGGGTTGCAGCGAGCGGCAGAAGATCGACCCATTCACCCCCGATCCTGACTACCTGCGCGCGGAAGGCCACTTCCCGCTGCCCTGGTAAGCTTCCCTCTTCGCCCGTTCCCGACGGGCTTTTTTCCGTTCCCGACAGATACCCTCAGCTGCCCTCAGCGCTTTCCTACGCACCAAGAAGGAAAGCCTCTCGCCTCTCTCGGAACGAGCCGATTTCTCGGCAGTCGCCGTTCGCATTCCATTGGTCACCCAACGGCAACCAGGATCAGCCATCACTGGTCTGCCCTCGCATGGAAACGGCCGCGCCCCCGGCGCCCCATGTCCGGCCCCACCCGCTAAGTCCAGAGGACCGAAGATGAACGACTACATCGCCCGGCTGCGCGAGAAATACGACGCCCATTTCGGTTGTGCGCCCGCCATGACCCTGGATTGCCGGGACTTCTGGAGACACTGCGTAGCGGCGCCGGAAATGGCGGTCTTCGCTTATCGCCTGGAAAGCACCCGGCGGCCGCACCATGTGGTGATCACCGCCGGGATGAGCCAGGCACCGATGCATTTCGCGCCCTACATGGGCAAGGCGCGCTGGTCCGCCGAGCTGATCTGCTATCTCGACGAACTGGGCGGCGATGACCTGCGCCACCTGCAATGGCTCGCCGGCCTGCCATTCCACGAGCGCCTCGCCCTGGGACATGGACATGCGGTGGCGTTCGGCTTCCCGCTCTACGAGCAGAGCCTGCTGCGGCACTTCCTTCTCCTCCCGGCGCCGCTGGAGGAGGATGCCTCCCTGTTCGACGGCTTCGCCCTGTCGGCGCATCCGGTCGACCTGCTGTGGGTCGTGCCGTTGACCGAGCAGGAATACCAGGTGAACGTCAAGGAACACCTCGAGGGCATCGCCAGGCTGCTGACCGACGCCGGCCACCCGCTCAGCCTCGACCGGCACCGCCATTGCTACGTCACCGGCCAGTCGCCGGAAGGGCTCGCACGGGTGCTGCACTAGCCCCGCAGGGAAAGACTAATAGCGCGGGCCCTACCTTCGTCGGGAAAGCGATGATGACGTTTTTCAATCGGTTCGATGCCGTTTTCCCCGCTTGCCGATCCGCTCGCCGTCTACGATTCTTGCTGGACGTGAGAACGGCTCCGGAGGGGCGCGTATGAAAACCGTGGCACAACTGTTGAACGCCAAGCAGAACCAGCAGGTGTACACCATCGGAGCGGACGAGATGGTGCTCGACGCCCTGCGCCTGATGGCGGAAAAGAACATCGGCGCGCTGCTGGTGGTGAACCATGGCGAGGTGGTAGGGGTGGTCAGCGAGCGCGACTATGCGCGCAAGATGGTCCTCAAGGGCCGTTCGTCCATCGGTACGCCGATCAGCGCGATCATGAGCGCGCCGGTGGTCAGCGTGGACTCGAAGCAGAGCGTCGACACCTGCATGAACCTGATGACCGATCGCCACCTGCGCCACCTGCCGGTCGTGGAAGACGGCCAGTTGCTCGGCCTGCTGTCCATCGGCGACCTGGTCAAGGCGGCGATCGCCGAGCAGGCCGAGCTGATCCAGCAACTGGAACAGTACATCCGCGGCGACTGAAGCGTACATGCCGGACCTACCCTTTTCCCGCCGGCTCACGCGATAATCCGCGGCTGTTCCCGTTGCGAGCTGCCGCCATGTCCTCTCCGCTGAAAATCCGCCGCTACATTCCCGCCGACCGCGATGCCACCCTGGCCATCTGGCTGGAGGCCTCGCGCGTCGGCCATGGTTTCCTCGGCGAAGCCGAGTTGCAGAAGCAGAAGGCACTGGTTCGCGATCATTATCTGGATGCCTCGGAAACCTGGCTGGCGCTGGACGGCGATACGCCGCTGGGCTTCATCGGCCTGCTCGATGCCTTCATCGGCGGCCTTTTCGTCGCTCCGGTGGCCCACGGGCGCGGGATCGGCCGGCAACTGGTGGAGCACGCGGCAACCCTGAAGGGCGCGCTGGAAGTCGAGGTCTACGCCGCCAACCGCGAGGCGCTGGGGTTCTACGCGCGCTGCGGCTTCGTCGAGAGCGGCCGACGCCCGCGTGATGACGAGGGACGCGCGCTGGAGATCGTCCAGTTGCGCCGCGAACACTAGTCGCCCTTGCGGAAAGCGCTCGGCGAGACGCCGCTCAGGCGCTTGAAGAAACGGGTGAAGTAGGCCGGCTCGCTGAAGCCGAGGCGGTCGGCGATCTCGTTCACCGTCATCGCCGTGTAGACCAGGTCGCGCTTGGCCTCCAGCAGCAGGCGCTGGTGCACGATGCCCAGTGCGGTCTGCCCGCTGAGGCGGCGCGCCACGCTGTTCAGGTGTGCCGGGGAGATGCCCAGGCGACGCGCGTACTCGTCGATTCCCAGGTGCTCGCGGAAATGCCGCTCGACCAGTTGCGAAAAGGCCGATAGGTATTCCTGACCACGACCCGGCCGTGCCTCCGCCCGCCGGACCATCACCTGCCGCCCCAGCCACACCGCCAGCACGCCGATCAGCGACTGCAACAACAGCTCGCGCGCCGGCGCAGCGCCGGCGTACTCGCCGTCTATGGCGTCGAACAGCGTGTCGATATAGCGCCGGTCCGCGCCCACCGGGTACAACCCCGGCGCCTCCAGCGCCTGGCGCTGCGCGCCGAGGTGCGCCTGCAAGCGCGCCAGCAACGGTGCGGCGACCGTCAGCACGTAGCCGTCGATGCGCTCGGAGAACTGGAAGCCATGGATGCACAACGGCGGTACGAACTGGATGGAAGGCTGCTCGACGCGAGTCGGCTCGCCCTCGACCTGGAGCTGCGCCCAGCCCTTGCGCACGTAGAGCAACTGAGCGAGATCGGCGTGCCGGTGCGGCTTGATCTCCCAGTCGTGCAGACGACTGCGGGCGGGGATCGACTCGCAGTGCAGCAGGTCCGGGGTCGGCCATTCGAGGGGAGCGCCGTAGAGCTTGAACACCGGGACGTCGCGGATGGAATCCGTCATCGAGCCCTCCGAGCGAAATGGCCGATTGCCGAACAGACTTTATAAAAGTCCAGAAATAGATCGGCAATTTGCCTTCTATAGCACTCCACGGCAAACAAAAATACAGCCACCTCCAGACAAGATCAGCGCCGGCGCATGCGCCGCCGGCCAGCCATAACAGCGAGAGGGCTATCCGCAATGAAGACTCAAGTCGCCATCATCGGCGCCGGTCCGTCCGGCCTCCTGCTCGGCCAGTTGCTGCACAAGGCCGGCATCGACAACGTGATCCTCGAACGCCAGACCCCGGACTACGTGCTCGGCCGCATCCGCGCCGGCGTGCTGGAACAGGGTATGGTCGACCTGCTGCGCGAGGCCGGCGTCGACCGGCGCATGGCGCGCGACGGGCTGGTCCACGAAGGCGTGGAGATCGCCTTCGCCGGGCAGCGCCGGCGCATCGACCTGAAGCGCCTGAGCGGCGGCAAGACGGTGATGGTCTACGGCCAGACCGAGGTCACCCGCGACCTCATGGAGGCCCGCGAAGCCTGCGGCGCCACTACCGTCTACCAGGCCGCCGAGGTGCGCCTGCACGACCTGCAAGGTGAGCGCCCCTACGTGACCTTCGAACGCGACGGCGAACGGCTGCGCCTGGATTGCGACTACATCGCCGGCTGCGATGGCTTCCACGGCATCTCGCGGCAATCGATCCCGGCGGAGCGGCTGAAGGTCTTCGAGCGGGTTTATCCGTTCGGCTGGCTCGGCCTGCTCGCCGACACCCCGCCGGTCAGCCACGAACTGATCTACGCCAACCATCCGCGCGGCTTCGCCCTGTGCAGCCAGCGTTCGGCCACCCGCAGCCGCTACTACGTGCAGGTGCCATTGTCGGAGAAGGTCGAGGACTGGTCCGACGAGCGCTTCTGGACGGAACTGAAGGCGCGACTCCCGTCCGAGGTGGCGGAGAAACTGGTGACCGGACCTTCGCTGGAGAAGAGCATCGCGCCGCTGCGCAGCTTCGTGGTCGAGCCGATGCAGCATGGCCGGCTGTTCCTCGCCGGCGACGCCGCGCACATCGTGCCGCCCACCGGCGCCAAGGGACTGAACCTGGCGGCCAGCGACGTCAGCACGCTCTACCGGCTGCTGCTGAAGGCCTACCGCGAAGGGCGCGGCGAACTGCTGGAACGCTACTCGGCAATCTGCCTGCGGCGGATCTGGAAGGCCGAACGCTTCTCCTGGTGGATGACTTCGGTGCTGCATCGCTTCCCCGACACCGACGCGTTCAGCCAGCGCATCCAGCAGACCGAACTGGAGTACTACCTGGGCTCCGAGGCGGGCCTGGCGACCATCGCCGAGAACTATGTCGGCCTGCCCTACGAGGAAATCGAGTAGGCCGCGCCACCCCGGCGCAACGCCGGGGCACCTTTCCCAAGGCGGGACGCAACGTTGGCGCAGGCGGATATCGACGAAAGACGGCCCACGGATCGATTCTCCGCGGCACCTGTCCTACCCCAGGCGCAGTATGATGCCCGCTGCCTTCGCGTTCCGTCCGCCCCAGGTGCCGTCTTGTCCGATCTCGCCCAGAACCCGCCCGCCGTCCGTACCGTCCTCGCCGGCCTGATGCTGTCGATCTTCCTCAGCGCCCTCGACCAGACCATCGTCGCCGTCTCCCTGCCGGCGATCTCGGCCGACTTCGCCGACCTCGACCTGCTGGCCTGGGTGATCTCGGCCTACATGGTGGCGATGACCGTATCGATGCCGATCTACGGCAAGCTCGGCGACCTCTACGGCCGCCGCCGTCTGATGCTCTTCGCCATCGTCGTGTTCACCGCCGCCTCGCTGCTTTGCGGGCTCGCGCAGAGCATGGGCCAACTGGTGCTGGCGCGAGTGCTGCAGGGGATCGGCGCGGGCGGGCTGATGGCGGTGAGCCAGGCGATCATCGGCGACATCGTCCCGCCGCGCGAGCGCGGCCGCTACCAGGGTTACTTCAGCAGCATGTACGCCATCGCCAGCGTCGCCGGCCCGGTGCTCGGGGGCCTGCTCACCGAGTACCTGTCGTGGCGCTGGGTATTCTGGATCAACCTGCCGATCGGCCTTCTCGCGCTGGCCATCTCGCGGCGGACCCTGGTCGGCCTGCCGGTGCCGCGCCGGCAACCGGTGATCGACTACCTGGGCATCGTGCTGATGGTGGTGGGCCTCACCGCGCTGCTCCTGGCCATCACCCAGATCGGCCAGGGCGCAGCCTGGAGCGACCCTGCGCTGCTCGGCCTGTTCGCCCTGGCGGCGCTCGCCCTGCTGCTGTTCGTCGCCCAGGAGCGGCGCTTCCGCGAACCGCTGGTGCCGATGCAACTGTTCGCCGTCCGCGCCGCCACCCTCAGTTGGCTGGTTGCGTTCTTCGCCAGCTTCCAGGCCATCTCGCTGACCGTGCTGGTACCGCTGCGCTACCAGAGCGTTACCGGCGCCGGTGCCGACAGCGCCGCGCTGCATCTGCTGCCGCTGGTCATGGGCCTGCCGCTGGGCGCGTACTGCTGCGGGCGGCTGACCGCCAGCCTGGGACGCTACAAGCCGCTGATCCTGCTCGGCGCCGTCCTGTTGCCCTGCGGCATCGCCGGCCTGGCCCTGGTCCCGGTCGGCGACCACTGGCTGTCCGGGCTGTGCATGCTGCTCACCGGGATCGCCATCGGTACCCAGTTCCCGACCAGCCTGGTGGCCGCGCAGAACGCCGTGGAGCAACGCCACATCGGCGTCGCCACCAGCAACGCGACGCTGTTCCGCTCCCTCGGCGGGGCGGTCGGGGTGGCGCTGATGTCGGCGATCCTGCTGGCCCTGCTCAAGCACCTGCGGATCGGCGGCGGGCTCGACCAGGGCTTTTCCGAGAGCGCCCTGCTGAGCAGCCTGGACGCCGCCAGCGGGCCGGCCCGGGTGATCCTCCAGCATGTCCTCGCGGATGCCTTCAAGGTGCTCTTCCTGGTTAACGCGGCGGTGGCGCTGCTCGGCCTGGCGGTGGCCTCGGCACTGCCCGACATGACCCTGCGCGGCCGCGGCGCGACGCAACCGGCGGCAGGCGAGTGAGCGGACGCCGATAATCGAACGCTTTCGTCCCGTTGGCGACGGCGTCCGGTTTACAAAAGTAACCGTTCGGTACATTTTCCCGGCATCGATGACATCATTGCTGTGGAGGCTGCGCCATGACGCGCACGGTATTGGTCCTGAACGGCCCCAACCTGAATCTGCTCGGCACCCGCGAGCCGCAGACCTACGGCCGGCGGACCCTGGGCGAAATCGCCGACGAATGCGCGGCCTTCGCCGAAACGCGCGGCTTCGCCGTAGACTTCCGCCAGACCAACCAGGAAGGCCAACTGCTCGACTGGATCCACCAGGCCCGCGGCCGGGTCGCCGGCATCGTCATCAACCCCGCCGCCTGGACCCACACCTCGGTGGCGCTGCGCGACGCCCTGGCCGCGGTGGAACTGCCGGTGGTCGAAGTGCACCTGTCCAACGTCCACCAGCGCGAAGCGTTCCGCCACCACTCCTACGTCTCGCCGGTGGCGCTGGGGGTGATCTGCGGATTCGGCAGCCTCGGCTACCGCCTGGCCCTGGAACATTTCGCCGAGCGTTTCGAGGCGGCCGCATGAGCGCGCCGCGATCGGTTCTCGCCGGCCTGATCGGTGCCGGCATCCAGGCGTCGCGGACCCCTGCCCTGCACGAGCGCGAGGGCGACGCCCAGGGCATCCGCTATCTGTACCGGCTGATCGATCTCGACCCGCTGGGCAAGTCGGCGGACGACCTGGAGTTCCTGCTCGCCGCCGCCAGCGACCTCGGCTTCACCGGGCTGAACGTCACCTTCCCCTGCAAGCAGGCGATCATCCCCCTGCTCGACGACCTCTCCGCCGAGGCACGCGGCATCGGCGCGGTGAACACCGTGGTGCTGCGCGATGGCCGGCGCATCGGCCACAACACCGACTGCCTGGGCTTCGCCGAGGGCTTTCGGCGCGGCCTGGCCGGCGCGCCGCGCCAGCGCGTGGTGCAGATGGGCGCGGGCGGCGCCGGCGCGGCAGTGGCCCATGCGCTGCTCGCCGAGGGCGTCGAGCGGCTGGTCCTGTTCGACGTCGACCCGGCGCGGGCCCAGGCCCTCGCGGACAACCTCAACCAGCACTTCGGCGCGCCACGAGCGCTCGCCGGCAGCGACCTGGCCGGCGCCCTGGGCGACGCCCAGGGATTGGTCAACACCACCCCGGTGGGCATGGCCAAGCTACCCGGCATGCCGGTGCCGGCGGAACTGTTGCGCGCCGACCTGTGGGTCGCCGAGGTGATCTACTTTCCGCTGGAAACCGAGCTGCTGCGCCACGCCCGCGCCCTCGGCTGCCGCACACTGGACGGCGGCACCATGGCGGTGTTCCAGGCGGTGAAGGCATTCGAACTGTTCAGCGGGGTGGCGGCCGACGCCGCGCGCATGCAGGCGCACTTCGCCAGCCTGGGCGACTGAGTGGCGCCCCTCTCCCGCCAAGGGGAGAGGGGACCGGAGTCAGGCACGGATGTAGCGCAATACCGCCTCGCCAATCATCCGCCGGTGCCGCTGGCGAACCTCGGCGTCGTGCAGGTCGGTGCGAAAGATCCGCGACACGGTGTAGCGATTGGACACCCGGTAGAAGCAGAACGAACTGATCAGCATGTGCACGTCGAGCGCCTCCAGCCCGGCGCGGAACACCCCTTCCGCTTCGCCGCGGCGGAGAATCTCGGCGATGCTCTGGACGATCGAGCTGTTGACGCTCTGCACCAGTTCGCTGCTGGCGATGTGCTCGCCCTTGTGGATGTTCTCGATGCTGATGATGCGCACGAAATCCACGTGCCGGTCGTGGTAGTCGAAGCTGAACTCCACCAGCTTCTCCATCGCCTTGGCCGGCGGCAGCGCGCCCAGCCGCAGGGTGCCCTCGATACCGCGGATGTCGCTGTAGAGCTTCTCCAGCACGGCCTGGTAGAGCTGCTCCTTGCTGCCGAAGTAGTAATAGATCATCCGCTTCGAGGTATGCGTGCGCTCGGCGATGGCGTCCACCCGCGCACCCGAGAGGCCCTGGGCGACGAACTCGTCGATGGCGGCGCGGAGGATGTCCTGGCGGGTCTTCTCGGGATTGTTCTTGCGTCCCTTGCCGCGCGGAGCGGATTCCTCCACGACGGCGGGATCAGGCTTGGACATCGGTGACTCACTCGTGGCCGGCGGGAATTGCGGCCGATTATGCGGGGCCCGCCCGGCTGTAGGAAGAGCACCTGCCGGAGCCCCGACAATTCTCACAGCTTGACCCGGCGCACACCCCGCCGCGCTTGCGCCATCGCCGCCAGGCGCACCGGCACGTTGGCCGCGCCGTAGCCGGCGTAGCCGTGGCGGCGCTGGAGGATCTCGAAGAAGAAGCGCTCCTCGAACGGCTCGGTGAACACATGGAACAGCTCGCCGCCCTGGGCGTCGCGGTCGTAGAGGACGTTGTAGTAGGCCAGTTCGCTGAGGAACTCGTCGTCGAAGTCGAAGCGCGCGGCGAGGTCGTCGTAATAGTTCAGCGGGATTTCCAGCAGTGCGACCCCGGCCTCCTTGGCCTGGGCCACGGCGGCGAAGATGTCGGCGCAATCGAAGGCGATGTGGTGCACGCCGGAACCGCGATAGCTGGACAGCGAACGGGCGATGGCGGTGTTGCGGTCCTCGGAAATGTTCAGCGGCAGGCGCACGCTGCCGCAGGGGCTACGCACGGCGCGACTGGTGACCAGGCCATAGGGGTCGGGCAGCACCACCTCGTCATCGGCGCCGAAGTCGAACAGGCTCTTGTAGAACAGCACCCAGCTGTCCAGGCCTTCGGCGGGCAGCGCCAGGGCCACGTGATCGACGCGCCGCAGGCCGAGGCCGGAGGTGTCGGCGTCGTTCGTCACGAAGTCGCTGTCGTAGATGCTGCGGCCCTCGGTGTGCCGCTCGACCAGATACAGCAGGCTGCCGTCGAGGGCGCGCACCGCCGGGATTTCCCGCTCGTTGGGGCCGAGCAGTCCGCGGTACGGCTGGCCTCCGTACGCACGAGCGCGCTCCAGCGCCTGGCCGGCGTCACGCACGCGCAGCGCGGTGGCGCACAAGGACGGTCCGTGGGCCTCGAAGAAACCGTGGGCGAAGGAATAGGGCTCGGCGTTCAGTACCAGGTTGATGTCGCCCTGGCGCAACAGGCTGACATTCTTCGAACGGTGCTCGCCGGCCCTGGCGAAGCCCAGTCGCTGCAACCACTGGCCAAGGCGCGCGCTGAGCGTCTCGTCGACGGCGAACTCGAGGAACTCGATGCCGTCGCAGAGGCTCGCCGGCGGCGGCGCGAACAGCTCGTCCACCGCCACGTGCGGCGTCTGGCGTTGCAGGTGCTCGCGGGTCTTCTCCTCGAGGTAGAGCAGCGAGCGCAGGCCGTCGACGGCGTTGGCGCGAGTCGGCGCGGCGCGGAAGCCGTCGTTGAAGACCTCCAGCGACAGCGGACCGCGATAGCCGGACGCGACGACCGGCGCGAGGAAGCCTGCCAGGTCGAAGCCGCCCTGACCCGGGAAGCAGCGGAAGTGCCGGCTCCATTCCAGCACGTCCATTGCCAGCAAGGGCGCGTCGGCCATCTGCACGAAGAAGATCTTTTCCCCCGGAAGATCGGCGATGCCGCGGGGATCGCCGTCCAGCGAGAGGGTGTGGAAGCTGTCGAGGATCAGCCCGAGGTTCGCCTGGTCGGCCCGCCGCACCAGGTCCCAGGCCTGCTCCCAGGTGTTCACCTGGCGCCCCCAGGCCAGCGCCTCGTAGCCGATGCGCAGGCCGCGGACGGCGGCGCGCTCGGCCAACTGCCGGAGGTCATCGGCCAGCAGCGCCGGTTCGCCGAGGGCATCGGCAGCGACGTTGCTGCACACCAGCACCAGGTCGGTGCCGAGTTCCTGCATCAGGTCGAACTTGCGTTCGGCGCGCTCCAGGTTTCGCTCCAGGCGTTCCCGGCGGCAGCCCTCGAAGTCGCGGAACGGCTGGAATAGCAGGATCTCCAGGTCCAGGTCGGCACACAGCCGGCGTACGTCGCGCGGGCTGCCGTCGTAATGAAGCAGGTCGTTCTCGAAGATTTCCACCCCGTCGAAACCGGCGGCGGCGATGGCCTCGAGCTTTTCCGGCAGGGTGCCGCTCAGGGATACGGTGGCGATCGAACGCTGCATGCTTCGACTCCTCAATGCGCCCTACGGCGCCTGGCGCCGCGCGAGGGCCGGCGGCGGAACGGCGGAGGCGCGGATAGCCCGCGCGGGATGCGCCGGGAAGCCACTTCGGGTCGCTGAGACCGCTCGCCCGGCAAGCCGATTATTGGTTTGCGCCAACTGACGGGCAACGCAAAATGTACGAACTGGTTAGTATTCCGTTCGAATATCGAACGGAAGCACGATTATCGAATTGACGCTTTTTCGACCAATCGCGCACCATCGCTGCCACCCGTGCAGGCCGTCCCGATCTGCCGGAAGCGCTCCGCGCTTCTTTCCGGGCACCTGCGCAACCCACGCGACATAACAATTTCAAGAATCGGGTACCCGCTCATGTCCATCGCCGACCTCTCCGTCCGCCCTCCATCCCGTCCGCTGGCCGCTCGTCCGGCCCGACCGCCCCTGGCCCGCTGACACCGGCGCGGCCCCTGGCCCGCCCGCGTGCAACCCAGAACGACAAATCCAGGCCGGGCGCCCAGGCACCGGCCGCCGAAAGGATGGCCCCGTCAATGATCCACTCTTCCAGCTCTCGACTGCTCGCCGCCGACGCCCCGCGGGAATCCCGCGGCGGCAGGATCCGCAACGCCTTCGCCGTCGGCCGGACGCGCTGGGGCATGCTCGCCCTGGTGTTCTTCGCCACCACCCTGAACTACATCGATCGCGCCGCCCTCGGCGTGATGCAGCCGATCCTGGCCGAGAAGATGAGCTGGACGGCAATGGACTACGCCAACATCAACTTCTGGTTCCAGGTCGGCTACGCCATCGGCTTCATCCTCCAGGGCCGCTTCATCGACAAGGTCGGGGTCAAGCGCGCGTTCTTCCTCGCCGTGCTGCTCTGGAGCCTGGCCACCGGCGCCCACGGCCTGGCGACCTCGGCGGCGGGCTTCATGGTCTGTCGCTTCATCCTCGGCCTGACCGAGGCGGCCAACTACCCGGCCTGCGTGAAGACCACCCGCCTGTGGTTCCCCGCCGGGGAACGGGCGGTGGCCACCGGCATCTTCAACGCCGGCACCAATGTCGGCGCGATGGTCACCCCGGCCCTGTTGCCGCTGATCCTCGGCGTCTGGGGCTGGCAGGCGGCGTTCCTCTGCATGTCGGCGCTGGGCCTGGTCTGGCTGGTGTTCTGGTGGCGCAACTACTACAACCCCGAGGAGCATCCGCGGGTGAAGCAGAGCGAGCTGGAATACATCCAGCAGCAGGAGGAGCCGCCCGCCACCCGCGTGCCCTTCTCGCAGATTCTCCGCCGCCGCGGCACCTGGGCCTTCGCCCTGGCCTACTCGATCACCGCGCCGGTGTTCTGGTTCTACCTCTACTGGCTGCCGCCGTTCCTCAACCAGCAGTACGGCCTGGGCATCAGCGTGACGCAGATGGGCATCCCGCTGATCCTGATCTGGTTGACCGCCGACTTCGGCAGCGTCGGCGGCGGCATCCTTTCGTCCTGGCTGATCGGCCGCGGCATGCCGGCGATCCGCGCGCGCCTGCTGTCGATGCTGCTGTTCGCCTGCACCATCGTCGGCGTGGTGTTCGCCGCCAACGCCAGCGGCCTGTGGATCGCCGTGCTGGCCATCGCCCTGGCGGTCGGCGCGCACCAGGCGTGGACGGCGAACATCTGGAGCCTGGTGATGGACTACACGCCCAAGCACCTGATGAGCACGGTGTTCGGCTTCGGCGGCATGTGCGCGGCGCTGGGCGGGATGTTCATGACCCAGATCGTCGGCGGCGTACTGACCGCGACGAACAACAACTACGCGGTGCTCTTCACCATGATCCCGGCGATGTACTTCATCGCCCTGACCTGGCTGTACTTCATGGCTCCGCGCCGGATCGAAGCCTGAGTCCAAGCGCCCGGCGCTCGCCGGGCACCTCCCTGCCTAGAGAACAAGAACGAAGGGACACACCCATGTCGCACCCGAGCCACGTCCGCGCGCTCTGCGCTTCCCTCTGCCTGGGCGCCGGCCTGCCAGTCCATGCCGGGCACGTCCACGCCGGGCAAGGTTTCCTCGAAGACGCCAAGGCCAGCCTCACCGCGCGCAATTTCCACCTGCACCGCAACTTCGTCGGCGATGCCAGCCAGGGCAAGGCCGAGGAGTGGACGCAGAGCTTCATCCTCGACGCCCGCTCCGGCTTCACCCAGGGCAGCGTCGGCTTCGGCCTCGATGTCCTTGGTCTCTACAGCCTGAAGCTGGATGGCGGCAAGGGAACGGCCGGCACCCAACTGCTGCCGATCCACGACGACGGCCGCCCGGCCGACGACTTCGGACGCCTGGCGGTGGCCGGCAAGCTGCGCGTCTCGAACAGCGAACTGAAGATCGGCGAATGGATGCCGGTGCTGCCGATCCTCCGCTCCGACGATGGCCGCTCGCTGCCGCAGACCTTCCGCGGCGGCCAGCTCAGCGCCAACGAGATCGCCGGCCTGACCCTCTACGCCGGCCAGTTCCGCGGCAACAGCCCGCGCAACGACGCAAGCATGCAGGACATGTCGCTGTTCGGCCGGCCAGCCGCCACTTCCGACCGCTTCGATTTCGCCGGCGGCGAATATCGCTTCAATGGCGAACGCAGCCTGCTCGGCCTGTGGAACGCCGAGCTGAAGGACATCTACCGCCAACAGTACCTGCAACTGCAACACAGCCAGCCGCTCGGCGACTGGCTGCTGGGCGCCAACCTCGGCGGATTCCGTGGCCGCGACGCTGGCAGCGCGCGCGCCGGCAAGCTCGATAACCGCACCGTTTCCGCGCTGTTCTCCGCGCGCTATGGGCTGCATACCCTCTATCTCGGCCTGCAGAAGGTCAGTGGCGACGACGGCTGGATGCGGGTCAACGGCACCAGCGGCGGAACCCTGGCCAACGACAGCTACAACGCCAGCTACGACAATCCCGGCGAGCGCTCCTGGCAACTGCGCTACGACTTCGACTTCGTTGGCCTCGGCCTACCCGGCCTGACCTTCATGACCCGCTACCTGCATGGCGACCATGTGCGCCTGGCCGGAGTCACCGACGACGGCAGCGAATGGGGACGCGAGAGCGAGCTGGGCTACACGCTGCAGAGCGGCGCCTTCAAGCGTCTCAACGTCCGCTGGCGCAACTCCAGCCAGCGCCGCGACTGGGGCAGCAATACCCGCTTCGACGAGAACCGGCTGATCGTCAGCTATCCGCTGAGCCTGTTGTGAAGCCTACGCGCCGACCCCGTTGCGTTCAGCGGCCACGGCGCCAGGCGACCACCAGGCCGCTGGCGCAGATGACGAGGATGCCGAGCAGCGCCCAGGCGTCCGGCACGTGGCCGAACACCAGCAGGCCGAGCAGGCCGGCGAAGATGATCTGGCCATAGCTGAACGGCGCCAGGGTCGCCGGCGGCGCATGGCGGAAGGCCTGGGTCAGCAGCAGGTGGCCGCCCATGCCGCAACCGCCCAGGGCGATCATCATCAGGCCGTGGAGAAGACTTGGGGTCTGCCAGAAGAACGGCACCAGCAGGCTCATGATGAGCGTGTTGAAGATGCCGGCGAGGAAGTTGCTGGTGGTCGGGCTGTCGCTGTTGGCGAGCATCCGCGTGAGCAGCTGGTAGAGCCCGAAGCACAGCGCCGAGCCGAGCGGGAACAATGCCGCCGGGGTGAACAGCGCGCCACCGGGACGCACGATGAAGAGCACGCCGATGAAGCCGGTGAGCACCGCCAGCCATTGACCGAGGCTGACCTTCTCCTTCAGCAACGGCACGGATAACGCGGTCACCAGCAGCGGCGCCAGGAAGTTCACCGCGGTCGCCTCGGCCAAGGGCAGGTAGCGCAGGCCGGTGGTGAAGAACAGGCTGGTGCCGATCAGGCACAGCGCCCGCGCCAACTGCATGAGCGGACGGCGGCTGCGGATCACCGCGAGGCCGTTGCGCGGCACGAACACGGCGACCATCAGCAGGGTGTGCACCAGGTAGCGGGCCCAGACCACCATGACGATCGGGTAGAAACCGGAAAGGAACTTGGACAACCCGTCGTGGCTGGCGAACAGGAACACCGCGGCACAGATCAGCAGGATGCCGCGCAGGGTCTGGTCGCTGGCGGGCAGCGGGGAGGTGGATGCGTTCATCAGAGGGTCCGGGCACCAGGGCAAATCGATAGCAGGCTATTTATTCTGACGGTACCCGCCATCGAGGAAAGAAACGATCGGCTTCAACGTTTGGAAACTATAGAACCCCGTTCCATTATGCAAACGGGCAACCTGCCTGCGCGGTGGCGCTACAGGCGGGCGAGCAGCGCCCGGGTCCGCTCGATCGCCAGCCGCGCCCGCTCCGTGCCATCCACGCCGCGCGCGAGCAGATCCAGCGCGGGCACCTCCAGGCTCAGCGGCAGGTTCTCCGGCAGGGCGCGCAGCAGCGCCAGCAGATCGAGCCCGCCATCGCCAGGGAAACGCCGTTCCTCGCGGGCCTGGCGAAGGATTTCGTCCATCGACGTCGGACGCGGCCCGACGACATCGCAGAGTTGCGCGTAGCCCAGGCGCGCAGGCGGGATCGCCCGCAGGTCTTCCAGGCTGCTGGCCGAGCGGTCGAAATGGAAGGCGTCCAGCAACAGGCCGGCGTTGTCCCGCGCCGCCGCCTCGACCACCCGCGCGGCCTGCCGCAGGTCGCGGATCCCGGTCCAGGGCATGAACTCCAGGTGCGGGTCGAGGCCGAGCGGCCGCGCCAGGTCGCACAACGCGGCGAAATTGTCCGCGCTGCGCCGCTCGTCGTCATCGTTGCCGGCCACCAGCACATAGCGCGCGCCGAACTCGGCGCCGACCTCCAGCACCGCGGCGAACTCGCCGACGCGGGTGTCCGGACGCAGGCGCAGGATCTCCACGTCCAGCGTGCGCACTCCGCTGTCGCGCAGCCGCGCCAGGGTCCGCCGGCGCAGGCCGGCATCGGCCAGCAGCGGATAGTGGTGCTCTTCCACGGTGGCCGGCACCAGGCGCAGGCCGACATGACTGTAGCCGGCGCGGGCGGCAGCCTCGACCATGTCCGGGGGCGACAGCTCGAGCACGGTGAGCGCCGCCAGGGAAAGAATCCTCGATTCCATGCACTACCTCATCGTCAGCGGTTCAGAAACTGGCCGGCGCGCAGGCCCGGCCACTGCGCGCGGCCTCGCGAACCGCCTCGACCAGCGCCAGGGTGCGAGCGGCGTCGGTGGCATCCATCAATGGCGCTTCCTCGCCCCGCGCGACCCGGACGAAGTGCTCTAGCTGGCGTTGCAGGGGGTCGCCTGCCGCCACGGCCTCCACGCTGGCCGCCAGCGGGTCGTGCCAGCCCTGCCGGGCCTCGGCGTAGCGCCAGCGGCGGAGCTGGGGCAGGCTCAGGGCACCCTCGGTGCCGGCCAGCAGGTAGCAGGGTTGGTCGGCCTGGCGCGGATAGACCGGGTTCTCCCCGGCGGCCAGCTCCCAGCTCCAGGGCGCCGCCGCAGCGTCGCAACCGGTCAGGCTGCCCAGGGCGCCATTGGCGAAGCGCAGGAGCAGCGCGACGTTGTCTTCGTTGGGCAGGCCACGGATAGCGTTGCCGGCCAGCGCCTGCACCTCCCGCACTTCCCCGCACAGGTAGCGGAGCAGGTCGAGGTCATGGATCAGGTTGGTCAGCAACATTCCCGCGCCGGGCTCGCGACGCCAGGCCACCTCGAAATAACTGTCGGGCTTCTTCAACTGCCAGAGCGCGGTGACCGACAGCAACCGACCGAGCGCGCCCTCGGCGATCAATTGGCGCGCCCGCACGACCAGCGGATTGTGCCGACGATGGTGACCGACCAGCAGCGGAACGCCAGATCGCCGGGCGACGGCGACCAGCTCGCTCACTTCGTCGAGCTGCACGCCGACCGGTTTTTCCAGCAGCAGCGGCACCCCGGCGGCGAGGCAGTCGAGGGCGGTGGCGACATGCAGGTTGCTCGGGTTGGCGACGATCGCCGCTTGCGGCCGGGCTTCTTCCAGCAACCTCCGATGATCGCCGAACCAGGGCACGCCGGCGTCCGCGGCGAACGCCTGACCCTGCGGATCGGCCACCGCACACAGGCGCGCGCCAGCGATTCGCTGCAAGCGGTGGTAATGCTGGCGGCCCATATTGCCGGCGCCGATGAGGGCGATGCGAAGCGGTGCGTCCAAGGCGGTCCCCAATCGTTGTTTTCTTGTTCGCTTCAAGATTCCAGAACGTCGTTCCAGATTTAGCGAGGGAGATTATTTGAACGAATGGCTGGCCCCGCGCAAGAGCGCTTCGAGACGGCACTACCGCCGGGGCATCCATGGAAGTGCGGAAAGGCCCGCCGCATGCGGGCTCGTGACAGGCAAGAAAGCGTTCGCTATTCGAACGCTGATGTCGGGAAAGGACTGGGGCCGGGCCGGATGGCTCAGCGGAACAGCTCGGACGCCTGGCTGGCGTGGGACAGGTCCTGCGCCGCGGCCAGGAGCAGGGGCGCCAGTTCGTGCATGCGCGCCTCGCCGAAGCGTGCGCTCGGCCCGGCCACGCTGAGCACGCCGAGAGCCCGTCCGTCCTCGGGGTGGCGCACCAGTGCGGCCATCGCCGCCATGCCCGGCGCCGAGCATTCGATCTGCCAGGCATAGCCGTGCTCGCGGGCGCGCTTCAGGTAGCGCAGCAGCTCGCTCCTGGAGCGCGGCGCGTTGGGACCGAAGTCCCGCGCCGCCCCTACGCCCTGGCGCTCCACCAGCGCCAGCGCCGCCTTGTCGCTCAGGCTGGCCAGCCAGGCATGCCCGGATGCGGTGTAGAACAGCGGCGCCTCGCGCCCCATGTCGGGGTCGTAGCGTAGCCCGGAGGTGGCGCCCTGGGACTTGGCGATCCAGGTCTGGCGATCGCCTTCGATCACCCCCAGGCGCACCAGTTCGCCGGTCTCCCGGGCGAGCCCGTCGAGCACCGGCTGGACCAGGTCGACTACCCCGCTGGAAGCGAGGAAGCGGAAGCCCAGCGCGGCCAGGCGGGTGCTGAGGCGGTAGCGGCTGGTGTCGTCGTCCTGGCGCACGTAGCCGAGCCGGATCAGCTCGGCGAGCATGCGGTGCGCGGCGCTCTTGGGGATATCCAGGCGGTCCGCCAGTTGTTGCAGGGGCAGGCCACGGGCATCGCTGGCGAGGAGTTCGAGCAAGCCGAGGGCGCGTTCGATGAGGCTACCGGCCATGGAGGGGAGTTCCTGAGTCGAGGAAAGGCAGGATTCTAGAATCTGGTTCCGGATTTTCACAGCCTGGCGAAGGTCGAGATTTCACAGGGTTTCGTTCGATCAGCGAACCGATAAACGATTATCGGATTGCCACTCCCCATGGCCCTCCGTAATGTGTCTGCACCCCGGCAGGCCGAGCGCCTCCGCTACAAAAACAACAGGGGAATCCCGACATGCCGCAGCACGCCTTGCCTTCCGCCGCCTGCACCTGAGCCACGCGTCCGACCCTCGTCCCACGCCCTCACTCTCGCCGCGGAACCCGTCCCATGAACAGCCCCAGCCTGCCCGCCGTCGAACGACTCGACGTGCAAGCCTTCATCAATGCCCAGCCGCTTTCGCCGTACCAATGGCGGATCGTCCTGCTGTGCTTCCTGATCGTCTTCCTCGATGGCCTCGACACCGCCGCGATGGGCTTCATCGCTCCGGCGCTGACCCAGGACTGGGGCATCGACCGCGCCAGCCTCGGTCCGGTGATGAGCGCCGCGCTGATCGGCATGGTCTTCGGCGCCCTCGGTTCCGGACCGCTGGCCGACCGCTACGGACGCAAGCTGGTATTGGTCGCGGCGGTCTTCCTCTTCGGCCTGTTCAGCCTGGCCTCGGCCTACAGCACCAACGTCGAGCAACTGCTGGCGCTGCGCTTCCTCACCGGCCTCGGCCTCGGCGCGGCGATGCCCAACGCCACCACCCTGCTTTCCGAATACACCCCCGAGCGCCTCAAGTCGCTGCTGGTAACCAGCATGTTCTGTGGCTTCAACCTGGGCATGGCCTGCGGCGGATTCGTCTCGGCGAAGCTGATCCCGCTGTTCGGCTGGCACAGCCTGCTGCTGCTCGGCGGCCTGCTACCGCTGGTCCTGGCGGTAGTCCTGCTGTTCCGCCTGCCGGAATCGGCGCGCTACCTGGTGGTGCGCAACCGCGGCAGCGAGCGGGTACGCCAGGTGCTGGCCCCCATCGCCCCGGCGCAGGTGGCGCTGGCACGGAGTTTCCACGTCCCCGAGCAGCAGACGGTGCAGGCCCGCAACGTGTTCGCGGTGATCTTTTCCGGTACCTACAGCGCCGGCACCCTGCTGCTCTGGCTGACCTACTTCATGGGCCTGGTGATCGTCTACCTGCTCACCAGCTGGCTGCCGACCCTGATGCGCGATAGCGGCGCGAGCCTGGAGCAGGCGGCGTTCATCGGCGCGCTGTTCCAGTTCGGCGGGGTGCTCAGCGCCGTAGCGGTGGGCTGGGCGATGGATCGCTTCAACCCGCACAAGGTGATCGGCCTGTTCTACCTGCTGGCGGGGGTGTTCGCCTGGTGCGTCGGCCAGAGCCTCGGCCAGGTCACCCTGCTGGCGACCCTGGTGCTGCTGGCCGGCATGTGCATCAACGGCGCGCAGTCGGCGATGCCGTCGCTGGCGGCCCGCTTCTATCCGACCCAGGGGCGGGCCACGGGGGTCTCCTGGATGCTCGGTATCGGCCGCTTCGGCGCCATCCTCGGCGCCTGGATCGGCGCCACCCTGCTGGGCCTGGGCTGGAACTTCGAACAGGTGCTGACCGCCCTGGTGCTGCCGGCTGCACTGGCCACCGCCGCGGTGCTGCTGAAGGGGTTGGTCAGTCACGCGGATGCGGGGTGAAACTGCCCCATCGCGTAGGACGCATAACCGCTTGCGGTTATCCGCCGTCGGGCTTCGGTGTATCGGCGGATAACGCCGGTGGCGTTATCCGCCCTACTCCAGGGGTCGGCATCGCGTAGGGCGTATAACCGCTCGCGGTTATCCGCCGCCGGGCTTCGGTGTATCGGCGGATAACGCCGGTGGCGTTATCCGCCCCACCCCAGGGTTGGCGGCATCGCGTAGGGCGACGGCGCTTCGCTTCAGAAGGTGAATTCCATATTCAACGTCGGCGTCGAGGTGCGGCTGCCGGTGCCACCGTCGACGCCGAACTTGTTGTGCCAATACTCGTAGCCGACGCCGAGCCACAGGTTCGGCTGGCGCTTGTCGCCTGGCAGGGCGGCGACCATCAGGGCGGTGCGGACCAGGGTTTCCGCCGCGGTGTCCTTGTCGTTGTAGTCCTCGCCCTTCTCTCCCACGTAGTTGACGAAGCCCTGGAACTTCGCCGCATGGTTGCCGACCTTGAACGGCCGCATCCAGGTCAGGTTGAGCATGTAGGTGGTGTCGAAGGTGTGGTCGGGATGGCGCGCGCCGGGCACGCCGAAGTGGTTCTTCTCGCGGTAGTAGAGCAGGCTCAGGTCGAGCACGCCGGGACCGTTGAACTTGAGGGTCGGGCCGAACACCAGGGCGCGCTTCTTGGCCGAAGCCAGGTTGTTGTTGCGGCTGGCGTCGAAGCCCAGGGTGAAGGCGTAGTCCTTGACCAGGCCGGTGCCCAGCGGCCGGTCGAACACCCGCGAAGCGTAGAGCTGGTGGCGGTAGACCGCATAGACTTCGCTGCCACCATGGTCGGTGCCCTTGCGCGGGTCGCGGTTGTCGGAAAGGAACACATCGAGATTGAAGAAATTGCTGCCGTAGCGATAGCCGTCGGCGTGGGTGAAGCTGTAGATGCGCTTGGCGAACTTGTCCGGGTTGTTCGGGTTGGTGAATTGCTGGCCGTAACGGAAACCGACGCTGTTGCTCATCCATTCCAGCGCCATGCTCTCCCCGGCGCCGACGAGCGCGATCAGGGCGACGGCGCCCTGCATCATCTTCTTCATGCTGTGTGTCCTGCTGGTTGCTTGTTGTTCTTGTGGCGACTCAGCCCCCGGTTTCGCGCCGGGGTCGCGGGGCAGTATCGGCACTTCGCCGCGCTGACCAAAGAACAGAATATCGAACATGCCGATGCCGAAACGGCATCAGCGGACGGGCAAGCTCGGGCAAGCCGTCTGGCATCGGCGCGAGCGCCGCTCAGGCCTCGTTCAGGCGCGCTTCCTCGCGCTCGCGCAGGCGCACTTCCTCGGCGATCTGCCGGGCCAGGGCGTCCACCGCCACCGGCAGGTAACGGCCGGTGCGCACGTAGAGGCCGAGGTCGCTGTGGATGCCGCCATTGTCTTTCAGCGGCAGGAAACGCAGCTCGCCCTGGGCGATGTCGGCCTCGATCCCCAGGCGGGTCTGGAAGGCGACGCCGAGCCCGCGCCGCGCCAGTTGTCGCGACAGCTCCAGGGAGCTGCTCTCCAGCACCGCCCGGCGCGGTTCGCGCAAACGGCGCTGGAGCGGCGCCAGCAGGTGATGGATGGACAGCTCGCTCTTGGCCATGATCAGGCCATGTTCGACGCAATCGGCGAAGGCGATGGCCTGGTGTCGCGCCAACGGGTGCTGCGGGGAGACGATGGCACCGAGGCGGAAATGGCCGACGCTGACCTGTTGCAGGTCGGCGCTGCGCGGCAGGGCGAAGGCCAGGCCGAGGTCGACCGCGCCACTGCTCACCGCCTCGGGTATCGCCTGGGAACCGAGCAGGGTGACGCCGACGGTGATGTCCGGGTAGCGTTCGCGCATCGCCTTGAGCACGCAGGGCAGCAGGTCGCTGGTCACCGCTTCGATGGTGGCGATCTCCACATGGCCGGTGCGCAGGCCTTGCAGCGCGTCCAGTTCGGAACGCACGCGCTCCATGTCCTGCAGGACCACGGTGACGTGGCGCGCGAAGATCTCCCCGGCTCCGGTCAGGCGCAGGCCGCCGGGCAGGCGGTCGAACAGCGGCGCACCGATCTCGTCCTCCAGCTTGAGGATCTGCCGGTTCACCGCCGACGAGGCGACGTTCAGGCGCCGCGCGGCTTCGCGGATCGAATGGCAGCGGCGAACCATGTCGAAGTAGTGGATCGCGGGCGCGTGGATATGCAGCTTGCGGCTCATGGCGGACCGAAGGGATGACGGAGCTGTCGACCTTCCGGGAAACGCCGGCGATTGGCAAGGGGAAGCGCCGCCTTGCCGACCCACGCGCAGGACGGATAACCGCCGTTGGCCCTCGGGGTATCGGCGGATAACGCCTGCGACGCCATTCGCCCTACCGCTAGCGCCGCCGGCGACCTACCGGGACGCCTGCTGCGACTCCACGCCAAGCTCGTCCCACACCGATTCGGCCAGGTGGAAGGTCGCGTTGGCCGCGGGAATACCGCAGTAGATGGCGCTCTGCATGATCACTTCCTTGATCTCGTCGCGGCTCACCCCGTTGTTCTTCGCCGCGCGCAGATGCAGCTTGAGTTCCTCGTTGCGGTTCATGCCGATCAGCATGGCGATGGTGACCAGGCTGCGGGTGTGTCGCGGCAGCCCCGGACGGGTCCATATGTCGCCCCAGGCGTGGCGGGTGATCATTTCCTGGAACTCTTCGTTGAACGGCGTCAGGTTGGCCAGGCTGCGCTCGACATGGGCGTCGCCGAGCACCGCGCGGCGCACTTGCATGCCGGCTTCGTAGCGTTGTTTCTCGTCCATCGGCGGCTCCTCAGGCGGACAGCAGGAAATCGACCAGGCGGCGGCTGAAGGCGTCGCCCGCTTCGACGTTGGACAGGTGCGCGGCGGCGAACTCGACCAACTGCGCGTCGGCGATGCGCGCCTGCATGAAGCGGGCGTTGTCCGGAGTGGTCACGGCATCGTGGCTGCCGGCGACGATCAGCGTCGGCGCCTGGACCAGCCCGAGCTGCTCGCGGAAATCGGCGTCGCGTACCGCAGCGCAGTTGGCCGCGTAGCCCTGCGGCGAGGTGGCCGCGAGCATCGCGACGATGCGCTCGACCTGCGCCGGCTCGCGCTCGGCGAAGCCCGCGGTGAACCAGCGCGCCACCGAGGCGTCGCGCAGGTCACGCATGGCCTGCTCGCCGCCTTTCAGGACGGTATCGATGCGGGTGTTCCAGACCTCGTCGCTGGCAATCTTCGCCGCGGTGTTGCACAGCACCAGCCGGCCGAGCCGCTCGCCGGCGTGGATGCCCAGCCACTGGCCGATCAGGCCGCCCATGGACAGCCCGCAGAAATGCACGCGCGGCAGCTCGAGGGCATCGAGCAGGGCAAGCACGTCGGCGCCGAGCTGGCCGATGGCGTACGGTCCGGGGGTGACCAGCGAGGCGCCGTGGCCGCGGGTGTCGTAGCGCAGCACGCGGAAATGGGCGGTGAGTGCGGGGATCTGCGTGTCCCACATGCCCAGGTCGGTGCCCAGCGAGTTTGACAACAGCAGGACCGGCGCGCCGGCCGGTCCTTCCAGGGAGTAGTTCAGGTCGCCGTCGGCGAGGCGTACGGTTGGCACGAAGGGATCTCCAGTCAGGCGGGATGGGGTTCGAAGCCCAGGGCATGGTGTTCGGCGAGCGCGCGCTCGACCCAGGCGCGGGCCTGGCCGAGGTAATGGGCGGGATCGAGCAGGCGGTCCAGTTCGTCGCCGGACAACTCGGCGCTCACCCGCGCCTCTTCGCCGAGCACCGCGCGCAACTCGCGGCGCTGCTCGACGGCGCGGCGGCAGCACTGTTCCACCAGATGGTGCGCGGCTTCGCGGCCGATACGGCGGGCCAGGGCGATGCTCACCGCCTCGGCGAGCACCAGGCCGTGGGTCAGGCCAAGGTTGCGGCGCATCCGCTGGGCGTCCACCTCCAGGCCTTCGAGCAGGCCGATCGCCTGTTGCAGCGCGCCGGCAACCAGGCAACAGAGTTCCGGCAGGGTTTCCCACTCGGCGTGCCAGAGACCGAGGCTGCGCTCGTGTTCCTGCGGCATCGCCGCGAACAGGGTCGAGACCAGCCCCGGCGCACGGGTGGCGGCGGCGATCAGCACCGCGCTGCTCACCGGGTTGCGCTTGTGCGGCATGGTCGAGGAACCGCCGCGCCCGGCGCCGGCCGGCTCGAAGACCTCGCCGGCCTCGGTCTGCATCAGCAGGCTGACATCGCGACCGAACTTGCCGAGGCTACCGGCCACCAGGCCGAGCACGCTGGCGAATTCCACCAGGCGGTCGCGCTGGGTGTGCCAGGGTTGTTCGGGCAAAGCCAGGCCCAGCTCCTCGGCCAGCGCCGCGGCCACCGGCAGGGCCTGTTCGCCGAGCGCGGCGAGCGTCCCCGAGGCGCCGCCGAATTGCAGCACCAGCAGGCGCGGGCGCAACTCGCGCAGGCGCTGGCGGTGCCGGGTCAAGGCACCGAGCAGGCCGGCGAGCTTCATGCCCAGGGTCACCGGGGTGGCGTGCTGCAACCAGGTGCGCCCGGCCAGCGGCGTGTCGGCATGCCGTTCGGCCTGGTCCGCCAGGACCTCGGCAAGACGTTGCAGATCCTGCTCGAGCAAGGCCAGCGCACGGCGCAGTTGCAGCACCAGGCCGCTGTCCATGGCGTCCTGGCTGGTGGCGCCGAGATGCACGTAGCGCTCGGCCTCGGCGTCGCCAGCCGCCACCTGGCGGCCCAGCGCCTTGACCAGCGGGATCGCCGAGTTGCCGGCAGTGGCGACCGCCTCGGCCAGCGCCAGCGGGTCGTACAGTTCGGCGCGGCAGGCCGCCTCGATCGGCGCCACCGCCGTCGCGGGAACCACCCCGGTGCGCGCCTCGGCGCGGGCCAGGGCGGCCTCGAAGTCGAGCATGCCTTGCAGGCGGCCGCGGTCGGAGAACACCGCGCGCATCGGCGCCGCCGTGAAATAGGCATCGAACAACTGGTTGGCGGGTACGTCGCTCATCGGTTTTCCTTTTCCCGGCCCGTCAGGGCTCGTCGTTCAGGTAGCTGACCTTGCGCAGGTCCGGCAGGCTCACGCAGACCAGCAGCGCCAGCAGGCACATGGCTGAAACATACCAGTAGAAGACGTTCTCCATCCCTACCGACTTCAGCCCCAGGGCGACGTACTCGGCCGAGCCGCCGAAGATCGCGTTGCCCACCGCGTAGGACACTCCGACGCCGAGGGCGCGCACCTCCGGCGGGAACATCTCGGCCTTGATCAGGCCGCTGATGGAGGTGTACAGGCTGACGATGGCCAGCGCCAGGATGATCAGGAAGAAGGCCATGTAGGGACTGCTCACGGTCTTCAGCGCGAGCAGGATCGGCAGGGTGCAGAGCGTGCCCAGGGTGCCGAACCAGAGCATCGAGGTCTTGCGCCCGATGCGATCGGAAAGCATGCCGAACAGCGGTTGCATCAGCATGTACGCCAGCAGGGCGAAGGTCATCACCGCGCTGGCGGTCTTGGCGCTCATCCCGGCGGTGTTGACCAGGTACTTCTGCATGTAGGTGGTGAAGGTGTAGAAGATCAGCGAGCCGCCGGCGGTGAAGCCGAGCACGGTGAAGAAGGCCCGCTTGTGCTTGAACAGCTCGGCGAAGGTGCCGGATTCCTTGCGCTCCAGGGTCGACTTCGAAGCGGTCTCGTTCAGCGAGCGCCGCAGCCAGAGGGCGATCACCGCGGTGATCGCGCCGATCACGAAGGGAATCCGCCAGCCCCAGGCGCGCAGTTCGTCTTCGCTCAGCAACTGCTGCAGGATCACCACCACCAGCACCGCCAGCAACTGTCCGCCGATCAGGGTGACGTACTGGAACGAGGCGAAGAAGCCGCGCTGGCCCTTGAGCGCCACCTCGCTCATGTAGGTCGCACTGGTGCCGTACTCGCCGCCCACCGACAGGCCCTGGAACATCCGCGCCAGCAACAGCAGGGCCGGCGCCAGGGTGCCGATGCTGGCGTAGGTGGGCATGCAGGCGATCGCCAGGGAGCCGGCGCACATCATCACCACCGAGATCAGCATGGCGGTCTTGCGCCCGTGCTTGTCGGCGATGCGGCCGAACATCCAGCCGCCGATGGGGCGCATGAGGAAGCCGGCGGCGAAGACCCCGGCGGTGTTCAGCAACTGCACCGTGGGGTTGTCGGAGGGGAAGAAGGCCGGTGCGAAGTAGATCGCGCAGAAGGCGTAGACGTAGAAGTCGAACCATTCCACGAGGTTGCCGGAGGAGGCGCCGACGATGGCGAAGATGCGCTTGCGGCGTTCTTCGTTGCTGTACTGGTGAACAGGGGCAGTCATGCTGTTGTTCTCTCGACAGGGTCCGTTTCATCCTGACCGTGCGACGGAGCGTCCTGTTCCGCTGCACACGCGCCGCGCCGCCGCCGAAACATGGGCAGCGCCGCGCGACGCGCGCTCTTGATACCGGGCGGGCGACCCGGTTGTGCCAGTCAGACCCGCTCGATGGCCAGCGCCAGGCCTTGGCCGACGCCTACGCACATGGTCGCCAGGCCGCGCCGGCCGCCGCTCTTCTCAAGTTGATGGAGCGCGGTGAGGACCAGCCGCGCACCGCTCATCCCCAGCGGGTGGCCGAGGGCGATGGCACCGCCGTTCGGGTTGACCTTCTCACTGTCGTCGGCCACGCCCAGTTCGCGCAGGCAGGCCAGGCCCTGGCTGGCGAAGGCTTCGTTGAGTTCGATCACGTCGAAGGCGTCGATCGCCAGGTCCAGGCGCCGCAGCAGCTTGCGCACCGCCGGCACCGGGCCGATGCCCATGATCCGTGGGGCGACGCCGGCGCTGGCCATGCCCAGCACCCGCGCGCGCGGAGTCAGGCCGTGCTTCTCCACTGCCTCGGCGGAGGCCAGGACCAGCGCGGCGGCGCCGTCGTTGACCCCGGACGCGTTGCCGGCGGTGACGGTCTTCTCCGGCCCGTTGACCGGCTTGAGCCGGGCCAGCGCCTCCAGGGTGGTGTCGGGACGCGGATGCTCGTCGTGCTCGACCAGGGTGTCGCCCTTGCGCCCGCGAATCGTCACCGGGACGATTTCCTCGGCGAAGAAACCGGCCTCCTGCGCCCTGCCGGCGCGCTGCTGGCTGCGCAGGGCGAAGGCATCCTGGTCGGCACGCGACACGCGATAGTCGTCGGCGACGTTGTCGGCGGTCTGCGGCATCGGGTCGATGCCGTACTGCTCCTTCATCAGCGGATTGACGAAGCGCCAGCCGATGGTGGTGTCCTCGATCTTCTGGCCGCGCCCGAAGGCGCTATCGGCCTTGCCCATCACGTACGGCGCGCGCGACATCGACTCGACGCCGCCGGCGATGGCCAGCTCCATCTCGCCGCAGGCGATGGCGCGGAACGCCGTGCCGATGGCGTCCATCCCCGAGGCGCAGAGGCGGTTGAGGGTGACGCCGGGCACGCTCTCCGGCAAACCGGCCAGCAGCAGCGCCATGCGCGCCACGTTACGGTTGTCCTCGCCGGCCTGGTTGGCGCAGCCGAGGAACACCTCGTCCAACGCCGACCAGTCGACCCCCGGGTTGCGCTCGACCAGGGCCTTCAGCGGCACCGCCGCGAGGTCGTCGGCGCGCACCGCGGAAAGACTGCCGCCGAAACGGCCGATCGGCGTGCGCACGGCATCGCAGATGAATACCTCGCGGCTCATTCGTCGCTCCCCTTCTGTCCATGGGCGGCCGCGGTGCGCGCCTCGAGGTCGCGCAGCGCGGCGAGTTCGACCTCGCTCGGCGCGGGCGTCTCGGCGACCCGCTCGGCGAAGCGGATCGCCCAGCCGGTGGCCTCGACCACCTGCTCGCGGGTCACGCCCGGATGCAGCGAAGTGACCACGAACTCGTTGCTGCCGGCTTCCGGCTCCATGATGCACAGGTCGGTGATGATCGCCACCGGCCCCTTGCCCGGCAGGCCCAGGCGCTGGCGCGAGTCGCCGCCCTCGCCATGGCCGACCGAGGTGACGAAGGCCAGCTTGTCGACGAAGGTGCGGTGCGACTGCTTGAGGATGATCAGCACTTCCTTGGCGCTGCCGGCGATTTCCGGCGCGCCGCCGGCTCCCGGCAGGCGCACCTTGGGCTGGCGGTAGTCGCCGATCACGGTGGTGTTGATGTTGCCGAAGCGGTCGACCTGGGCCGCGCCGAGGAAGCCGACGTCGATCCGTCCGCCCTGCAGCCAGTAGCGGAAGATCTCGCCGGTGGGGACCACGGTATCGGCGGTCTCGGCCAACTCGCCGTCGCCGATGGACAGCGGCAGGACGCTGGGCTTGGCGCCGATCGGCCCGGACTCGTAGATCAGCACGACGTCCGGCGAGGAAGTCAGGCGCGCCAGGTTGGCGGCCTTCGACGGCAGGCCGATGCCGACGAAGCACACCGCGCCGTTGTGCAGGCGGCGGGCGGCGGCCACGGTCATCATCTCGTTGGTGCTGTAGCTGCTCATCGCTTGCCCTCCGCGAGCTTGGCCTGGAAGGCGCCGAAATCCTCGGTCCCCCGGATGTATTCGTCGATCCACGCGGTGAAGCTTTCGCGGTCGCGGGCGATCGGGTCCCAGTCCTGGTAGAAGCGGTTGTCGCGCTCGTAGTAGCCGTGGGCATAGGACGGATGCGCGCCGCCGGGCACCAGGCACACGGCGCTGAGCGCCCAGCTCGGCAGGACGCAGGCGTTCATCGGGGCGTCCAGTTCGTCGACGATCTCCTCGACGGTGACGATGCAGCGCTTCGCCGCCAGGGCCGCTTCCTTCTGCACGCCGAGGATGCCCCAGAGCAGCACGTTGCCCTTGCGGTCGGCCTTCTGCGCGTGGATCACGCTGACGTCCGGGCGCACCGAGGGCACCGCCGCCAGCACTTCGCCGGTGAACGGGCAGGTGACGCTGCGGATCAGCGGGTTGACCTTCGGCAGGTCGGAGCCGGCGTAGGCGCGCAGCACTGCGAAGGGCAGCCCGGAGGCGCCGGCGACATAGGCGTTGGCGAGGTCGGCGTGGCTGTGTTCCTCGATCTCCAGCGGTTGCGGCCAGCCCTTCTCCACCGCGTCGCGCAGGCGGTGCAGCGAACCGACGCCGGGGTTGCCGCCCCAGGAGAACACCAGCTTCTTCGCGCAGCCTGCACCGATCAGCAGGTCGTAGACCAGGTCGGGAGTCATGCGGATCAGCGTCAGGTCTTTCCTGCCCTGGCGGATCAGCTCGTGGCCGGCGGCCGTCGGGATCAGGTGAGTGAAGCCTTCGAGGGCGACGCTGTCGCCATCGTGGACGAAGCGTCGCACCGCTTCGCGCAGGGAGAGGATTTCAGCCATCGGTCGGGTCTCGTCTTGTTGTGCGCTGCCTGGACGGCACGTGACGAGAACCTTACGCCGGGGTCCGAGGGCTCACAATCCGATAATCGATTAACAGTTCGATAATCGAACAGAACGTTAGCAAGCATCCGATCGACCGAAGCCGTCGCCTCATTCGTCGCTGTGGATCACCACCAGCAATTCCGCCTGGGTCTCCCCCAGGGAGCGGATGCGGTGCGGCTTCTGTGCGTTGAAATGCAGGGCGTCGCCGCGCTCGAGGATGATCCGCTGGTTCATGAAGTCGACCTCGACCTGGCCCTCATGGACGAAGATGAACTCTTCGCCGAGGTGCTCCTTGAACGTCGAGTGACTGAAATCGCGCGGGGGGTGGACGATGAACGGCAACAGCGCGCGGGCGCCGATCTGCTGCGCGAGGGAGGCGTAGGCCGGGCCGTCGTCGCCGCTGGACAGCGACTTGCGCTGGTCGCGACGAACGATGCTGTAGCCGTCGACACCGTCGCTTTCCTCGGAGAACAGCTCCTCCACCTGCACGTTCAACGCCTTCGCCAGCTTCAGCGCGGCGGCAATGGACGGCGTGTTCAGCCCGCGCTCGACCTTGGACAGGTAGCTCTTGGTCAGGCCGGTCTTCTCAGCCAGGGTCTCCAGCGTGACCCCGAGTTTTTTTCTCAGCAATTTCAAGCGCATGGACATTGAGGACAGCCTTCTCCCGATGGCGATGAAACTTTTCTCTTGCTAATGACACTTTGTGTCATATAACTTGATCCGTGTCATTTACAGCCGGGTCGTTGCGTGGCGCGCAACTGCCTGGCGTTTCCCCCGACTCGCTCCGTCAAAGGAACCTCGCATGGCTACGACACTGGAATTACCCAAGGATCAACTGATCCAGCACGCGCTGAAGCAGATGAAAAGCAGCCTCGGCGATAATACGTGGACTGACCGGCAAAAGCTGGCCCTGACCTGCCGGATTCTCTTCGAGGCCGGCCACGACTCCGGGCTCGCCGGGCAGATCACCTCGCGCGGCCCGGAGGCGGGGACCTACTACACCCAGCAACTGGGCCTGGGCTTCGACGAGATCAGCGCCGGCAACCTGCTGCTGGTCGACGAAGACCTCAACGTCCTCCACGGGCACGGCATGGCGAATCCGGCCAATCGCTTCCACAGCTGGGTCTATCGCGCCCGCCCGGACGTCAACTGCATCATCCACACCCACCCGCTGCACATCGCCGCGCTGTCGACCCTGGAAGTACCGCTGCAGGTCTCGCACATGGACCTTTGCCCGCTATACGACGACTGCGCCTTCCTCAAGGACTGGCCGGGCGTGCCGGTAGGCAACGAGGAAGGCGAGATCATCTCCGCCGCCCTCGGCGACAAGCGCGCCATCCTGCTCTCCCATCACGGCCTGCTGGCCACCGGTGCAAGCATCGAGGAGGCCTGCGTGATCGCGGTGCTGCTCGAGCGCGCGGCGAAGATGCAGTTGCTGGCGATGGCCGCCGGGGAGATCAAGCCGATCCCGCCGGCCCTGGCGCGCGAGGCCCACGACTGGATCTCCACCCCGAAGCGCCACGGCGCCGCATTCAACTACTACGCCCGGCGCTGCCTGCCGCGCAACAGCGACTGCCTGAGCTGAACGACCTTTCCCACCAGGTCCGTCCTGGCATTTCCCACTCAATGTCACGGGTACATCCAATGTCCGCATCCATCCACGGCATCATCGGCTACACCATCACCCCCTTCGCCGCCGACGGCGGTCTCGACCTGCCGGCCCTCGGCCGCTCCATCGAGCGCCTGATCGACGGCGGCGTGCACGCCATCGCCCCGCTCGGCAGCACCGGCGAAGGCGCCTACCTGAGCGACTCGGAATGGGACGAGGTGGTCGACTTCACCCTGAAGACCGTCACCCATCGCGTGCCGACCATCGTCAGCGTCTCCGACCTGACCACCGCCAAGACCGTGCGCCGCGCGCAGTTCGCCGAATCCCTCGGCGCCGAGGCGGTGATGGTCCTGCCGATCTCCTACTGGAAGCTCAACGAGGCGGAAGTGTTCCAGCACTACCGCGCGGTGGGCGAAGCCATCGGCGTGCCGGTGATGCTCTACAACAACCCGGGCACCAGCGGCATCGACATGTCGGTGGAACTGATCCTGCGCATCGTCCGCGAAGTGGACAACGTGACCATGGTCAAGGAGAGCACCGGCGACATCCAGCGCATGCACAAGCTGCGCCTGCTCGGCGAAGGCCGGGTGCCCTTCTACAACGGCTGCAACCCGCTGGCGCTGGAAGCCTTCGTGGCCGGCGCGAAAGGCTGGTGCAGCGCCGCGCCGAACCTGATCCCGACGCTCAACGGCCAGCTCTACCAGGCGGTGCTCGACGGCGACCTGGAGAAGGCCCGCGCGCTGTTCTACCGGCAGTTGCCGCTGCTCGACTTCATCCTCCGCCGGGGCCTGCCGACCACCATCAAGGCCGGCCTGGGCCTCTCCGGCCTGGAGGTGGGGGCGCCGCGCCTTCCGGTGCAGGCGCTGGATACCGAGGGCTGTCGGTATCTGCAGGGGTTGTTGGAAGAGCTGCGCTGATCACCCCGTCAGCGCTTTGACCCGACGGGCCCGGACGACTTGGGGCCCGTCGTTTTTTTGCCGACGCGCAGCGCGCTCAGCGCGCCGCCCAGGCATTGAAACGCTGTTCCAGTTCCTCGCCGTGGTCCACCCAGAACTCGGCATCCACCGCCCGCGCGCCTTCGAGGTTGGCCGGCGCGGTCGGCAGCGCCTCCTGCACCGTCTTCGGCAGCAACGCCAGGGTGCCCTTGTGTACCGGCCCGTAGGGGATCTGCTCGGAGAACACCTTCTGCGTCTGCGGCTGGCTGGCGAAGGCGATGAATTTCTCCGCCAGCGCCTTGTTCGGCGTGCCCTTCACCACCGCCCAGTACTCCGGATCGTAGAGACTGCCGGGCCAGACGATGGCCAGTTTCACCCCCTCCTTCTGCGCAGCGGCGATGCGCCCGTTGTAGGCCGCGCTCATCACCACGTCGCCGGCCGCCAGCCATTGCGGCGGCTGGGCGCCGGCCTCCCACCACTGGATGTTCGGCTTGAGCTGGTCGAGCTTGGCGAAGGCGCGGCTGACCCCCTCCGGGGTGGCAAGTACCTTGTAGAGGTCCTCCGCCTTCACCCCGTCGGCCAGCAACGCCACTTCCAGGGTGTACTTGGCGCCCTTGCGCAGGCCACGCTTGCCGGGGAACTCGCGGACGTTCCAGAAATCCGCCCAGGACTGCGGCGCCCTGGCCAGCTTCGTCGAGTCGTAGGCCATCACCATCGACCAGACGTAGGTGGCCACCCCGCACTCGCTGAAAGTGCCGGGGACGAACTGCGCGGGGTCGCCGAAACGCGCCGGGTCGAGGCGTTCGAACAGCCCCTCGTCGCAGCCGCGGAGCAGTTCGGGGCTCTCCACCTCGACCACGTCCCAGCTGACCTTGCCGACGTCGACCATGGCCTTCACCTTGGCCATTTCGCCGTTGTATTCGCCGGCGACCACCTGCCCGCCGCCGCTTCGCTCGAAGGGTTTGAAATAGGCCTGTTCCTGGGCGGCCTTGGTCGCGCCGCCGAAGGAGATCACCGTCAGGCTCTGGCTCTGCGCCTGGGCCGCCGCGGCGAACGCCAGGCCGAACAGGGACAACCGGGAAAACACGTGTGCGTACTGGTGCAAGGACTTGAACATGGAACACTCCCACAGCCGATTGGCATTGTTGTGATGTTGCTGAGGCAGTTGCCGGCCAGAGGCCGAAACGGTTCCGCGCGCGGTCGCCAGGCGCCGCATCGTCGTTATGGGGGGACGCTCCGTGTCGCAGGCGACCCGGCCGAGGCCGGGCCGCCGGGGCGCGTCAGAGCACGCCGATCTCGCGCGCGGTACGATCCACCGCGATACGGGTCTTGTCGATCAGTTCGTCGATCTCGGCACGCCCGGCCACCAGCGCCGGGGCCATGATCATGCGGCCGAGGGTGGAGCGGATGATCACGCCCTCCTCGAAGCCGATGGTGCGGCAGCGCCAGGCCAGATCGTTCTCGTTGGCAAAGCGCTTGCGGGTCGCCTTGTCCTCGGCGAACTGCAGCGCGGCGACGAAGCCGGCGCCCTGGACCTCGCCGACCAGCGGATGGTCGCCGAAGACCTCGCGCAGGCAGCGTTGCAGGTAGGGGCCGGTCTCCTCCCTGACCCGCGTGACCACGCCCTCGTCGCGCAGCGCCTTGAGGTTGGCGATGGCCACCGCCGCCGCCACCGGGTGGCCGGAATAGGTCAGGCCGTGGGCGAACACCCCGCCCTGCTCCACCAGCACCTCGGCGATGCGCTTGCCGAGTACCAGGCCGCCCATGGGGATGTAGCCGGACGTCAGGCCCTTGGCGATGGACAGGGTGTCCGGCTGGAAGCCGAAGTGTTCGTGGGCGAACCATTCGCCGGTGCGGCCGAAGCCGCCGATCACTTCGTCGGCGCACAGCAGCACGTCGTACTGCCGGCAGATGCGCTGGATCTCCGGCCAATAGCTTTGCGGCGGGAAGATCATGCCGCCGGCGCCCTGGAAGGGCTCGGCGACGAAGGCGGCGACGTTCTCCGCGCCCAGTTCGAGGATCTTCTCCTCCAGTTGCAGCGCCGCGCGGCGACCGAACTCGGCCGGGCTCAGCTCGCCGCCGTTGGCGTACCAGTAGGGTTCGTCGATGTGGGCGAAGTCCGGCAGCATGCCGCCCATCTCGTGCATGAACTTCATCCCGCCGAGCGCGGTGCTGCCCAGGGTCGAGCCGTGGTAGCCGTTCCAGCGGCCGATCATGATCTTCTTCTGCGGCTTGCCGAGGATCTGCCAGTAGCGCCGCACGGTACGGATCAGCACCTCGTTGGCCTCGGAGCCGGAGTTGGTGTAGATCGCGTGGCTGTAGTGGTCCGGCAGCAGGCTGAAGAGCATCTCGGAAAGCTCCACCACCGCCGGGTGGGTGGTGTGGAAGAACATGTTGTAGTACGGCAGTTGTTCCAGCTGGCGGCTGGCGGCGGCGGCGAGGTCCTGGCGGCCGTAGCCGAGGTTGGTGCACCAGAGGCCGGACATGCCGTCCAGGTAACGCTTGCCGTCGTTGTCCCAGAGCTGCAGGCCATCGCCGCGGACCATCACCCGCGGGCCTTCGCGGTTCAGCGCCTTCTGGTCGAGGAAGGCGTGGATGTGGTGCGCGGCGTCCAGTTGCTGGTAGTCGCGGGTGTCGCGCTGCGGGTTGAGCTGAGCGGTCATCGTCTGTGTTCTCCTTGTTCCCTTGGCGCGTCAGGCCGAAGGGGATTGCAGGGGATCGAGGGCGACGGACTTGCCCTGGGCAGTCTCACCGGCCGTCTCGAGCGGTTCGGGTACGAAGAGGGGCTTGCGCATCACGCCCTTGATCCACACCACCGCCACCAGCGAGACCACGCCGAGCACCACGCCGGCGCTGGCGAAGATCCGTCCGGTCATTTCCGGGGTCGGCGAGACGTGGACCACCGCGTAGATCATCCCGGCGATGCCGAACAGTTGCGGCAGCGGGTAGAACGGCGTGCGGAACGGACGGGCGATGTGCGGATAGCGACGGCGCAGGGCCAGCACGTCGACGTGGGCGATGATGTAGGCCAGCAGCCAGGCCAGCGCGGCGGCGAGCAGCAGCAGGTTGATCGAGTCCGGGTCCTGGCCGAGGATCAGGATCGGCAGGCCGGTGATCGCGGCGACGAACAGCACCGCCACCCAGGGCGTGCGCGCCCGCCGGCTGAGCTGCTTGAATTGCGGGAAGGCCTGGCCGTTCTGCGCCATCCCGTAGAGCATCCGCGGGATCGCCGCCAGCGACGAGTTGAGGGTGCTGCAGGTGGCGGTGATCGCGGCGATCACCAGGAACAGCTGGCCGTACTCGCCGAACACGCGGTTGGCGAAGAGGAAGTGTGGCAGCGGGTCGCCGGCCAGTTCCGCCTGCGGGATGCACAGCAGCGCACCGAAGCAGTAGAGGGCGATGGTCAGGAAGATGATGCTCAGGCCGAGGATCATCGAACGCGGGATGTTGCGCTCCGGACGCCGCGTCTCCTCCACCAGCGGGCAGACGAACTCGGCGCCGACGAAGCCCCACACGGCCATCGCGGTGAGCGCCAGGGCGCTTACCCCGAGCGGGTTCCAGCCGCTCGCCAGGGCGGTCTGCGCGGAAGCGTGGTCGCTGCTCACCGCACCCAGGCCGAGCACCAGCAGGACGATCATCATCAGCAGCGCCAGCGCGCTCTGCAGGCGCGCGAAGATGTCGATGCCGAGCAGGTTGAGCAGGGTGAACAGGCCGAGCACGCCGTAGGCCACCAGCATCGGCGGCAGCGCGCCGGGGTAGACCTTGCCGATGATCAGGTCGAGCAGCAGCAGTTCCGCCGAGAGGGCGAACATCGCCACCACCACGTAGCCGGAAAAGGTCGCCAGGATCGCCGGGAAATGCCCGATGGCCACCTCGGTGTAGCTGCTCAGGCTACCGGCGCGGGGAATCATCAGGGCCAGCTCGGAAAAGGAAAAGGCGTAGCTCAGCGCCAGCAGGTAGGCCACTCCCAGCGGCACGATGAAGCCCAGGCCGGCCGTCCCGGCGCCTTGCAGCATCAGTACCATCACGCCCTGGGAAACCACCAGGCCGATGGCCACCGCCAGCAGCGGTCCCAGCCCGAGCACGCGGCGCAGGGCCGGCTCACGCACGTTCGGCGTGTCGTTCATTCGATCGTCCTCTTGTTGTCGTTATCGGCATCGAGTCGTGTCGCGTCCGTCGCGTCTTCAGCGCAACTGGAACCAGGTCGTCTTCAACTGGGTGTACTTGTCGAAGGAATGCAGCGACAGGTCGCGACCGAAGCCGGACTGCTTGCCGCCGCCGAAAGGCACCGCGACGTCCAGCGCGTCCACGGTATTCACCGACACCGTTCCGGCATTCAAGCGCCGCGCCACCCGGTGTGCACGGTGCAGGTCGTCGCTCCACAGCGAGGCGGCGAGGCCGTAGCGGCTGTCGTTGGCCAGGCGTATGGCCTCGTCCTCGGAGTCGAAGGCGCTGATCGCCAGCACCGGACCGAAGATTTCCTCGCGGGCCAGCTGCATGTCCGGGCGTACGTCGCCGAACAGGGTCGGTTCGATGAAGTTGTCCGAACCGTTGATCGTCAACTGGCGGCCACCGCCGAGCAGGGTCGCGCCCTCGCCTTGCGCCCGCTCGATGGCGGCGAGAATCCCGGCGGTCTGCCGGCGGTCGACGATGGCGCCGGCGCGGCTGGCCGGGTCCAGCGGATCGCCCGGCTGCCAGTCGCGGGCCTTGGCCAGCAGGCGCTCGACGAACTCGTCGTGGATCGAACGCTCCACCAGCAAGCGCGAGTTCGCCGAACAGACCTCGCCCTGGTTGAAGAAAATGCCGAAGGCGGCCTTTTCCGCCGCCTGGTCAAGATCGCGGCAATCGGCGAACACCAGGTTCGGACTCTTGCCGCCGCACTCCAGCCAGACCTGCTTGAGGTTGGATTGCGCGGAATACTGCATGAAGTACTTGCCGACCTCGGTGGAGCCGGTGAACACCAGTGCGTCCACCTCCGGGTGCAAGCCGAGGGCCTTGCCGGCCTGCTCGCCGAGGCCCGGCACCACGTTCAGCACGCCTTCCGGCACCCCCGCCTCCAGGGCCAGCTCGGCCAGGCGCAGGGCGGAGAACGGCGACTGCTCGGCCGGCTTGAGCACCACCGAGTTGCCGGCGGCCAGGGCCGGGGCGAGCTTCCAGGCGGCCATGTCGAGCGGGAAGTTCCACGGCACCACCGCGCCGATCACCCCCAGCGGCACGCGGGTAATGGTGGCCAGGGTCTGCTGGGCGGTCGGCGCGACCTGGTCGTAGAGCTTGTCGAGGCTTTCCGCATACCAGGCGAAGACGTGGGCGGCGCCGGGTACATCGATGTTCCAGGCGTCCATCACCGGCTTGCCCATGTTCAGCGAGTCGAGCAGCGCCAGCTCTTCGCGATGGGCCAGCATCAGCTCGGCCAGGCGCAGCAGCACGCGCTTGCGCTCGACCGGGGCGAGACGCGCCCAGGGGCCTTCGTCGAAGGCGCGGCGGGCGGCGGCCACTGCCGCGTCGACGTCGGCCGCATCGCAGGCCGCGACCCGCGCCAGCAGGCGATTGCTCGCCGGATCGATGGCGTCGAAGGTAGCGCCGCTGGCGGCTGGACGCTGGCGGCCGCCGATCAGGGCCTGGTCGATGAAGCGCTGTGTCGCGGCGCGCCGTTGCCAATCGCTGAGTTCGAACACCCCACCTTCTCCTTGTTATCTCGCCGGTCTGCGCCGGTCGTGGTTCTGCACGCATGGCCCGGACCGCCGGGAGGCGGACCGCTGTCCATGGGGTCGATGGGGAAGGATGGTCGCGCAAGCCGCGGCGAAGGAAAATTATTAAAAATGTCCTCGGGACATAAGAAAAAGCTGGCCAGGCGTGCCCCGGCAAAGTGCGTCGTGCTGGGTTATCGTGCAGGCGGGCAATCGTCGTCGCGGCCAGCGCCGCGACGCTCGGCAGCGGCCTGCAACTTGCTTGCAGCGCGGCGGACACAACAATCGAGGCGCGCACGCCCGGCCCGGGGAGGATGATGCGCCGATGAGGTCTTGCAGTGGCGTCCTATACCTTGCGGCAACTCAAGTATTTCGTGACCACCGTGGAATGCGGCAGCGTGGCCGAGGCCTCGCGCAAGCTGTACATCGCCCAGCCGTCGATCTCCACCGCGGTGAAGGGTCTGGAGGAAAGCTTCGGCGTGCAGCTGTTCATCCGCCACCACGCCCAGGGCGTGTCGCTGACCCCCGCCGGCGCGCGCTTCTACCGCAAGGCCCAGGAACTGCTGCGGATGGCTCACGAGTTCGAGCAGAACGCCCTGGCCGACAACGACGTGATCGCCGGGCAGATCGACATCGGCTGCTTCGAGACGGTCGCCCCGCTCTACCTGCCGGGCCTGATCGCCGGCTTTCGCCAGGCCTATCCGGGGGTGGAGATCCGCATACGCGACGGCGAGCAGCAGGAACTGGTGCAAGGCCTCACCTCCGGGCGCTTCGACCTGGCCTTCCTCTACGAGCACGACCTCGACTCGACCATCGAGACCGAGCCGCTGATGCCGCCGCAACGACCCCATGCGCTGCTCCCCGAAGGGCACCGCTTCGCCGGGCAGGCGCAAGTGTCGCTGCGCGACCTGTGCCTGGAACCGATGATCCTGCTCGACGTGCAGCCCAGCCGCACCTATTTCGTCAGCCTGTTCGAGGAACTCGGCCTGACGCCGAACATCGCCTTCAGCTCGCCGTCCATCGAGATGGTGCGCGGCATGGTCGGCCAGGGCTTCGGCTTCTCCCTGCTGGTCACCCGCCCGCATTCGGAATGCACCTACGACGGCAAGAAGGTGGTCATGGTCGACCTCGCCGAGCCGGTGTCCACCTCCGGGCTCGCCGCCGCCTGGCTGAAACGCGCGCAACTGACCAAGCCGGCACGATTGTTCGTCGACTACTGCCGGGAGCAACTGGGCAAGCTTGCCGAGCGCCGGCACTGACCCTCAGCTTTCCGACATTCCAAGAGGAACTTTCTTTCTGACAAAGACGAATCCAATGACTGTGGCAAAAAGCCTCCGTTGCTAGGGTGGCCGGCGCTCCGGACCACCCCGGTCCGGCAGGTCACCGGCAGCAAGGGCACCATCCGCTCCATCCGCTGAGTTCCGTTAGCCTATCGGCGGCTCAGGCTGCCGAAGCGGGATTCCATCCGGTCAGTGCAACTCCGCCTTCCCCAAGGCGTTTCCAGGCCGTCATGCTCCGCCACGCGCTAGGACATGACGGCCCTTTTTACCCCTCCCGCGCCGCCTCAGGCACAATCCCCCGACGCCACCGGCCAGGGGAACGCGGATGCTGATCGACGAAGAAATCACCCTCAAGAAGCTGGAAACCTTCCTCGCCTTCATGCGCACCGGCAACCTGGCGCGCGCGGCGGCGGAACTGGGCACCAGCAACGTCAGCGTGCACCGCGCCATCCACTCGCTGGAAAGCGCCCTGCGCTGCCCGCTGTTCAAGCACGAGGGACGCAACCTGACCCCGCTGGAAAGCGCCTACGTGCTCGAGGAGCGCGCGCAGAAGCTGGTCCAGGAGGTACTCGACACGGTGCGCCTGACCCGCGAGGCGGCCGGCTTCTCCGCCGAGCGTTTCAAGCTCGGCGCGCTCTATTCGCTGACGGTGAAGACCGTGCCGCAACTGATCATGGGCCTCAAGCTGCGACGCAGCGCGCTGAACATCGACCTGATCCTCGGCTCCAACGTCGATCTGTTCTACCAGCTGAAGAACATGGAGCTGGACGCCATCCTGGTGTCGCTCAACGACAGCGTCAGCGATCCCGACTGCGAGCACCTGCCGCTGTTCTCCGATGACATCTTCCTCGCCGTGCCGGTGGACTCGCCCTACGCCAGGCTCGCCGAGATCGATCTCAGCACCCTGCGCGACACGCCCTTCGTCACGCTCACCCAGGGCTTCGCCACCCATCAGGACGGCACCCGGGTGTTCCAGCAGGCCGGCTTCGAACCGCAGATCGCCATGCAGGTGAACGACATATTCACCCTCCTCAGCATGGTCAGCTCGGGGGTCGGCCATGCGCTGCTGCCCAAACGCATCGAGGCGGTCTACGAGAACCGCGTGCGGCTGATCCCGCTGCAACCGCGCTATCGCCTGCAGCAGCACATCGGCGTGGTGTTCCTCAAGGCCAAGGAGCGCGACCCGAACCTGCTGGCATTGCTCGCGGAGTGCCGGATGTACAGCCTGCGCCTGGAGCAGGAGGCGGCGGGATAGCGGACGGAAGTCCAGCCCGCTGACCTCTCCCCAACCCTCGCCCTTCAGGGAGAGGGTGCCCGGACGAGCCCGCTCACCCAACCAGGCCGCGCACGCTGAAATACAGCAGCGACGGCCCCAGCAGGCAACCGATGGCGGTATAGAACGCCGCGGTCAGGCAACCGTAGGGCACCAGCTTCGGGTCGGTGGCGGCGAGGCCGCCGGCGACGCCGCTGGAGGTGCCCATGAGACCACCGAAGATCACCGCCGTACGTGGATTGTTCAGGCCGATGTAGGGCGCGACGAAAGGCGTCAGGACCATCACCAGGATCGCCTTCACCAACCCGGCGGCGATGCTCAGCGCCATCACCTCGGAGCTGGCCCCCAGGGCGGCGCCGGTCACCGGTCCGACGATGTAGGTGACCGCGCCGGCGCCGATGGTGGTCAGGCTGACCGCATCGGTGTAGCCGAACGCCATGGCCACCGCGACCCCGGCGACGAACGACGAACCGACCCCGAGGAACAGCGACACCACCCCGGAAACCCCTGCCCGACGCAGCTCCTCGACATTCACCCCGAAGGCCGTGGCGACGATGGCGAAGTCGCGCAGCATGGCGCCACCCAGCAGGCCGATACCGGACATCAGGGGCACGTCCACCAATCCTTTCTGCCCGCCGGTGGCGACGCCGCCGACGTAGGACAGCACCAGGCCGAGGAAGATCGCGATCGCCGAGCCGTGCAGGCGCCCGCGGGTGAGGCGCGCCGACAACCAGTAGGACACCGCCATGGTCACGCCGATGATGGCGAAGCCGCTGATCAGGCCGTAGCCATTGATGACTTTGTTCAGGGACTCGAACATGGCGCTCACCCCTGCACGCTGGTGCGCGGTTTCAATGGCCGGGCGCCTTCGGCTTTCTTCCGGCCGAAGCGGTCGAGCAGCGGGACCAGGGCGAAGGCCACGGCGACCGCGGCGATGCCGGCGAGGATAGCGGCCGGCCCGCCGCTCAGCGCGCCGAGGACATTCTGCTGGGCGGCCATGGCGACCACGATGGGAATGTAGACCGCGCTCCAGAACTCCACGCCCTGCTCGGTCTTCGCCGAGAGCAGGCCACGCTTGCCCAGGTAGCTGCCGACGAAGATCAGCAGCAGCATGGCGATGCCGACGCCACCGACGTTGGCCGGCACGCCGAGCAGCACGCCAAGGATCTCGCCGATGAACAGCCCGGCGAGGGTACACAGAGACAGCAGTGCGACACCGTAGATAATCATTATTGTTGTCCTCGGTTGCGGATCGATGTTGTTGTTTTTATGCCTCGAACGAACGCTTATCGGGTTCTCTTTTCCTCCTCGCGCAACAGCGCGTCCAGGGTATCCGCCCGGGAGCCTTCGAAGGCCGGCGTGGCGCAGCCGAACAGAGGCCGCGCCAGACCGCTGAGGACCCGTCCCGGCGGCAGCTCGAGATGCAGGCGGGCACCGCGCTCGTAGGCGCTGCGCAATGTCGCCAGCCACTCGACGCGGCGCGCCATGTTGCCGGCGAGATCGTCGGCCAGCGCGGCCGGTTCGGCGACCAGGCGCGCCCGGCTGCTGCTCAGGTAGGGCACGCGCGGCCGATGCAGGCGGATGCCGGCGAAGGCTTCGGCCAGGCGCGCGGCCGGTTCGTCGAGCAGCGCACAGTGCGACGGTACGCTCACCGCCAGGCGCTTCGCCGCGCTGGCGCCGGCGGCACGGGCGCGTTCGGCGAGGGCGGCCAGAGCCGCTTCGCTGCCGGCCACCACCAGTTGCCGCTCGGCGTTGACGTTGGCCAGGTAGAGCGGCGGGTGCTCGCGCCGCACCGCCAGGATCAGCGCTTCCAGTTGCGCCTGTTCGAGACCGAGGATGGCGCTCATCCCGTAGCCCTCGGGCCAGGCGGCCTGCATCAGTTCGCCACGCAGCGCCACCAGACGCAGCGCGTCGTCGAAGTCCAGCGCGCCGGCTACCACCGCCGCCGGATAGGCGCCGATGGACAGCCCGGCGACCAGCCCCGGCCGATGCCCGCGCGTCTCCAGCAGGCGGCTGGCGGCGACCCCGGCGATCAGCAGGCACAACTGCACCGCGCGGGTGCCGTGCAAGGCCTCGGCGCTCTCCAGTTCGGCCGGCGCCTGGCCGAGACAGTCCGCCGCCTGCTCCAGGCAGGCGCGCACCGGCGGTTCGTCGGGCAAGGCCGCGAGCATGCCGGGACGTTGGGCGCCCTGGCCGGGATAGGCGAACAGCACGCTCATGCCTCGACCTCCGCGATCCGCCAGGGGTCTTCCAGCAACAGCGGCGCCTCGCTGCCTTTCGCCAGCACCCGGGGCCGACCCTCGGCCCATTCGCGCAGGGCCACGCCGCCCGCCGGGGTCTGCAGTTGCAGGTCGATCCGGCAGGGACACTGCTCGAAGCACTGCAGCAGGCGCAGCGCGTCATCGCGCGGGAACGGGCGCGGGGTGCGCAGCAGCAGGTCGAGGTCGCTGTCCGGATGCAGCACGGCGACCCCGCTGGCCAGCTCGAAACCGGCGCCGCCGGTCACGCCCCAGGCCAGTCCCAGCGCGTTCAGCGGCGCACGCAGGTCGCGCAAGGCACGCCAGGCCGGCAGATCGCGCAGCATCGCCGGCTCGCGCTGGCCCAGCGCTTCCGGGCGCAAGCGCCGGGTGATTGCCGCCAACGGCATCCAGCCGGCCCAGCGCTGCTCCCGCGCCAGGCCGCGCACGCCGATGGCCACCCGCGCAGGATCTGCCGGCGCACGGCGCACCACCACCGGCCAGCCGGCCTTCAGTGCCGCGCAGACCCAGGCCGGAGCATTCTCCGGCAAATGCGCCGGCGCCATGCCCAGGAGCAAGTCATGGGGTTCCGGCCCTGCCCTGCGACGCATCGGATCAGGAGCGAGCCGTCGCCGGCTGGAGCCCCGCTGTGAGCTGTTCGCGATGACCACGGCTCGCTCCTGAATTCACCACTGCTCGCGCAGCAGCCGGCGCACCCGCGCCGACGCCTCGCGGTTGGCCGCGCCGAGGCGGCCGCCGAGGTCGCGCGGGCCGCCGAGGATATCGGCCAGGGCCTCGCCCAGGCAGGTGCGGACCCGCACCAGGTCCGCCGTCGACGGCACCTCGACGGTCTCCACCGGAAGGGTCCTCCAGAGCAGGCCGAGCGACGCGTAGCTGTCGATGTCGTAGGCCATCGGCGGCACCTTCGCCGCCAACGCCTCCAGTTCCTCGACGCTGCGCAGGGTGATCCGCGCGGCGGCGGCCTTGCCCATGGCGTGGACCATCACCCCCGGATCGTGCAAGGCGATCAGGCGGTTGGCCTGGTAGCCGTGGGCGAGGAACGCGCCGGACATCGCCTTGCCCACCAGCAGGCCGATCAGCGGATGCCCGGCGAGTCGGGCGCGGGCGTAGGCATCCACCGCCCCGGCCAGCGCCTGGTGGATACCCAGGGCCTCCTCGCGGCGGCCGTAGGCCTGGCTCGGCACGTCGACGATGGCCAGCAGCGCGCGCTTGCGTGGCGCCTCGCGGTCGGCCTCCAGCGCCTCGTCGACGGCGGCGGCCAGGCCCCAGCCCTCGAGCAGCCCGACCTCGCCCTGGCGAGCGCGCGGGAACGGATTGTCGGGATCGGGCACGACGGCCAGGAAACGCACCGGGTAGCCGTCCAGCTCGGCATCGGCGACGCGCAACGAAGCAGGATCGCCGGGACGCGGCGCGAGGCTACCGGCCAGCGCCTGGAACCAGGCCAGGCCACGGGAAGCGAACGGTTGGCTCATGTTGCATCTCCTTGGCCCAGCCCCTGGTACAGCCGGCGCACGCCGGCGGCATCCGGTTGCTCGGCGGTATCGAGGTCGCCCAGCCGCCGCAGGTAATCCTCGGCGCGGCGGCAGCGCGGCCGTGCCGGCAGGCCCTTGGCGAAATACGCGAGTACCGAGGTGCGTACCTCATCGAGGTCGTCGGCCAGGTAGGCGTCGGCGAGACCGCTGGCGAAGCGCTGCTCGCCGCCGGTGAGGCTCCAGATGAACGGCCGGTCGCGCGAGTCGTATTCAGCGATGCCGGCCTCCTGTTCGATCACCTGCGGACCGTTCAAGCCGAGGCGCGCCTCGCGGGTCACCAGCACGTAGCTGCACAGCCCGGCGGCGATGGACATGCCGCCGAAGCAGCCGACCGGCCCGGCAATCACCGCCACCACCGGCTGGTAGCGCTGCAGATCGACGATGGCCGCCTGGATCTCGGCGATCGCCGCCAGTCCGAGGTTGGCTTCCTGCAGGCGCACGCCACCGGTTTCCAGCAACAGCAGGGCCCGGGTCGGAACGCCGTTGCGATTGTCCTCGGCGGCCAGCTCCAGCGCGCCGGCGATCTTCGCTCCGCTGACTTCGCCAAGGCTGCCGCCCTGGAAAGCACCTTCGATGGCGGCGAGCACCGCCGGCTGGCCGTCGAGGAGGCCACGGGCGACCACTACCCCATCGTCGGCCTGGGGCACGATGCCCTGTCGTTCCAGCCAGGGCGACTGCACGCCGGCGAAGGGATCGAGCAACTCGCGGAAGCTGCCCGCGTCAAGCAGGGCACGGGCGCGTTGGCGCGCTCCCAGTTCGGTGAAGCTGCGCAGCGCCAGCAGGCGGGCGACGTCAGTCATGGCCAGCCTCCTCCAGTGCCTGCTCCAGGCGCAGGCGGACCACCCCGGGAGTGGCGCCGAAATCGTGGATGCGGATCGACGCGGCCGGCGCCGTGGACGCCGCGAAGACCCGCGCGAAGAGTTGTTGCCAGCGCGGGCCGCTGCCGTTTACCGAGGTCACCACCTGGATGCTCAGCGCGCCTCCGGCGGCCGGCTCGAGCAGCACCTCCAGGTCGCCGGAGCCGACGCAGCCGGCCAGGGCGCGACCGCGCGCCGGAGCGCCGGCGGGAAATTCGAAGGTCAGGGTTTCCATCTCAGAGACTCCCAGCCCACCCACCGGACACGGCGGGCAGGCGATCGAGGAAAAGACAGGCGGCCAGCAGGTCGGCGGCGCCGCCGGGCGAAGCGTTCAGCGCCAGCAGGCGGCGGTCCAGCTCGCACAGGCGGCGACGCCCGGCGAGACTGGCGCTGCCGCCGGCGGCGAGCACCGCGCGGGCGCCATCCTGCATCACGGCGAGGCCGACGCGGCCGGCGCGGTGCAGCACGCAGGTATCGTCGAGGACGCTCATGATCGCCAGCAGCGCATCGAGCCTGGCGTTCTGCTCGCCAGCGCCGCCTTCGCGGCTGCGCCATAGCTGCGGCAGGCCGTGGCGCACTGCGCGGGGGAAGCCGAGACGCGCCTCCTCGCGGGCGCCGCCGACGCCGTAGCGCCGACGGACGCGCTCGCCGTGGCTGTCGCCGATGGCGGCCGCCGGATCGTCGAGCAGGGCGATGCGTCCTGCGCGCGCGGCCACTTCGCCGGCCTGCGTGCGGCGCGGTTCGAGAGCGGCGGCCGCGACCAGCAGGCCGAGCGCCCAGATCGCTCCGCGATGGGTGTTCACGCCTTCGGTGGTACGCAGCATCGCCGCCTCGCCGTCGCGCCCCAGTTGGCCAAGGACGCCGCGCAGGCGCGCATCGATGCGCCCATGCCGCTGGGCGGCGTCGGCCATTTCCTTGAAACACGGCCACAGGCTCAGCGCCGAGGCCTGCATCAGGCCCAGGTGCAGGTCGGCATGCGCGCCATTGCCGCGGCGGTCCACCAGGGCCGGCTTGGGCGACAGTTCGGCTTCGTCGATGAGGGCGTCCACCGCCAGGTCGGCCAGGCATTCGCCGAGGTCGGCGCACGGCGTCGCCGCGAGGTTCGCGATGGCGTTCATCACCAGCTCCTGAAACGCGCCGGCGGCTGGTACAGCCCGCCGGACCACTCGACCAGCTCGGCGATGCTCTTCGCCGCCAGCAGCTCGCGCGAGGCGTCGGTGCGGCGGATGCCGAGGTCCTCGGGCAGCGCGATCAGCCCTTCGCGGCGCATCCGCTGGGTCTCGCGCGGATCGTGGCGCAGGCCGATCGGACTGATCCCCGCCACCGCCGCGATCATCGCCTGGCGTTCCTCCAGGGAGCGCGCCTTGTACAGGTAGGCGATGCCTTCCTCGGTGAGCACATGGGTGACGTCGTCGCCATAGATCATCACCGGCGCCAGCGGCATGCCGGTCTGGCGCGCCACCTCCAGCGCGTCGAGACGCTCGACGAAGGTCGGCTTGCCGCCGTCCTGGAAGGTCTCGACCATCTGCACCACCAGCTTCCTGCCGCGCTCCAGCAAGGCCTCGGGTTCGCCCCGCATGTCCAGCCAGGCCGGCGTCGAGTGGCGCCGGCCGCGCGGGTCGTGGCCCATGTTCGGGGCGCCGCCGAAGCCGGCCAGGCGTCCGCGGGTGACGGTGGAGGAATGGCCGTCGCCGTCGACCTGGAGGGTAGCGCCGATGAACAGGTCGACGGCGTATTGTCCTGCCAGTTGGCAGAACATCCGATTGGAACGCAGCGAGCCGTCGCGACCGGTGAAGAACACGTCGGGACGCTGGGCGATGTAGCCCTCCATGCCCAGCTCGGTGCCGAAGCAGTGCACGCTCTCGACCCAGCCGCTCTCGATGGCGGGGATAAGGGTCGGGTGCGGGTTGAGGGTCCAGTGTCGGCAGATCTTGCCCTTCAGGCCGAGGGACTCGCCGTAGGTCGGCAGGATCAGCTCGATGGCCGCGGTGTTGAAGCCGATGCCGTGGTTCAGCGACTGCACGTTGTGCCGCTGGTAGATGCCGCGGATCGCCATCATCGCCATCAGCACGTGGACCGGCTTGATGTGGCGCGGGTCGCGGGTGAACAGCGGCTCGATGTAGAACGGCTGGTCGGCCTCGACCACGAAGTCCACCCAGGACGCCGGGATATCCACTCGCGGCAGGTCGCGCGGGTCGTCGACGATACGGTTGACCTGGACGATGACGATGCCGTCGCTGAACGCGGTGGGCTCCACCAGCGCCGGGGTGTCTTCCGTGCTCGGCCCGGTGTACACGTTGCCTTCGCGGTCGGCGACGAAACCGGCGACCAGCGCCACGTTGGGGATCAGGTCGACCACCAGCCGCGCGTACAGCTCGATGTAGGTGTGGATCGCGCCGATCTCCAGCAGGCCGTCTTCGAGCAACTGGCCGATGCGCAAGCTCTGCGGGCCGGAGAAGGAGAAGTCGAGCTTGCGCGCGATGCCCAGTTCGAACAGGTCGAGATGCTCCGGGCGGCCGACGCTGGGCATGATCATGTGCAGGTCGTGCAGCTTGCCGGGATCGACCCGCGCCAGCGAACGGGAGAGGAAATCCGCCTGCTTCTGGTTGTTGCCTTCCAGCACCACCCGATCGCCCGGCGCGATCAGCGCCTCCAGCGCGGCGACCAGGCGTTCGCGCGGCAGCACCGCGCCGTCAGCCAGGCCGCGCACGCGCTCGAGGCGCCGCTGCTTTTCCTGGCGGCGCCGCGACCACTGCGGCGGGGGAGAGATCGGTGTCGTCATGTCGGCTCCAGGTTTCACGCTGTCGTGAGGAGCCACGTTAGGCAGGCCGCCAGGCCTGTTCAATCAAGCCGGGCGACGAACCGTTACGCCAAGGTTAACGATCTGGAGGATCAGGCGCGGCGACGAGCCTGGCTGTCGATCAGGTACTGCAAGCGGAACAGGTGACGGTAGCCGGCCTCCCAGGCGCCGTGGCCGGACTTCACGTTGATGTGCCCGGCCTCGGGCAGGATCACCGTCTCCGCGCCCCAGGCGCGGGCCAGGTGCATGGCGCGCTGCGGGCTGCAGGCCTGGTCGTTGTCGGAACCCACCAGCACGCTGGGGAACGGCAACGGCTCGCGGCTGATCGGCGCGAAGTTGCGCAACGCCTCGGCGCAGCTCTCGCGCTCGACGTCGGCCGGCGCCACCAGCAGGGCGCCGCGTACCTGGTCGCGCACCCGGCGCTCGGCCTGGGCCGCCCACAGCGCCACTGTCACACAACCCAGGCTGTGCGCGATCAGCACCACCGGCCCGGGCTGGCGGCGGATCTCGGCGTCCAGCTCGGCGATCCAGTCGGCGCGCAGCGGGGTGATCCAGTCCTGTTGCTCGACCCGTGAGGCATTGGGCAGCGCGCGCTGCCAGTGACTTTGCCAATGGGCGTCTTCCGAGCCGTACCAACCGGGCACCAACACATAACGGACGCGTTCGCTGTGCATGGAGAACCCTCCAGAAAAATTCATCACCAGGGAAGTGTAAGGGCGCAGCCTTTTTTCTCTAAGGAATAAAAAGCAATTTTAATATTCTATTAATACATATACGCCAATCGAGTTGATCCAGCGCAAGCCGAAGCCACTTTTCCGCGGCAACGCCTGGGCGGCGCAAGCCATCGGCGGTATACCTGAGCGCAGGCATCAGGTATCGGGACAGGATCATGGCCAAGAAATTTCCTCTCCATCCCAGCCATCCGGAGCGCATCTGCTGGGGTTGCGATCGCTATTGCTCGGCGGAATCTATGGGCTGCGGCAACGGCGCCAGCCGCACCCAGCATCCCAGCGAACTGTTCGGCGAGGACTGGGCCGGTGAATGGGAAGTCGAAGGAACGGAGGACGCCAAGGAGCAGGATGCGCCGGCACGCCAGGCCTGAGCGCCCAGGCGTGGGACGTGCGAGCGCCGGACAGGGTGCGCGACGCATTCGCGAGCCCGGCCTCGGCGGACACACCCGAGGAGCGTCCATCCGGAATAAAAAAGACCGCTCTCCCCTGCCCGGATCGGAGCGGTCGAAACCGTTGCCCGCCCGGCCTGCGCCGGACGGCGTGGATTCGCTTCAGCGTGCGGTGATCACCGCCAGCCTGGTGATCCCGGCGCGCTCGATGGAAGCCATGGCCTTCGCCACCTGGCCGTAGTTCACCCCTTCGTCGGCCTGCAACTGCACGCGGACCTCGGCGTCCTTCGCCTTGGCCGCGGCCAGGTTGCTCTCCAGCAGCTCCGGCTGGATCTCGTCCTTGTTGACGAACAGCTTGCCGGCGCCATCGATGCTCACCACCAGGGGATCCTTCTGCTCCGGCGGGGCCACCGATTCGGTCTTCGGCAGGTTGATCGGGATCGAGTTGGTCAGCAGCGGCGCGGTGACGATGAACACCACCAGCAGCACCAGCATCACGTCGACCAGCGGGGTGACGTTGATTTCGGAAAGGACTTCGTCGCTGTCCTGGGTCGAGAAGGCCATGTCAGGACGCCTCCTTCACGTTGCGCGAGGGGTTGCCGGCCTGGCGCGCGGCGGAGGGATGGACGATGACGCGGAACGCGCTCTTCTGCGCCAGGCTGTAGAAGTCGTGGGCGAAGTCGTCGAGGTCGGCGGCGGTCAGCTTCAGGCGCCGCAGGAAGTAGTTGTAGACCAGCACCGCCGGCACCGCGACGGCGATTCCCACGCCGGTGGCGATCAGCGCGCTGCCGATCGGCCCGGCCACGGTCTCCAGGCTCGCCGAGCCGGCCGCGCTGATCCCCTTGAGCGCCTCCATGATGCCCCAGACGGTGCCGAACAGGCCGATGAAGGGCGAGGTCGAGCCGATCGAGGCGAGCACCGCCAGGCCCGACTCCAGGGAACGCCGCTCGCGCTGGATCTGCTGGCGCAGGGCGCGTTCGAGACGGTCCTGGTGGTTGATCGACTGGGCCAGGTCGGGCTGGCCGTTGTCCTGCACCTGGATCGCGGCGAAGCCGGCCTGGGCCACGCGGGCGCCGGCGCCCTGCTTGTCCTGCGCCTGCTCGCCGGCGGAGTCGAGGCTGGTGGCGCTCCAGAACTGCTTCTGGAACTGGCGGTCCTGGCGCTTCTGCCGGGCGAACTGCACGCCCTTGACCAGGGCCAGGCCCCAGGTGACCACGGAAAAGCCGACCAGCAGCCAGATGACGGCGCCTTCGACGGATTCGAGCGGGGTGGTTAACAGACTCATGACGGATGCTCCTCGTGACGCTGCAGATTCAGTTCAACTTGAAATCGATCGGTACGCTGACCCAGCCGTCCTCGGCCTTGTCGCCGCGCTTGGCGGGAACGAAGGACCAGCGCTTGACCGCTTTCACCGCGGCCTGGTCGAGGGCTTCGCGTCCGCTCGACTTCTGCACCTGGATCTCGCTCGGGCTGCCGCTGGCGAGGACATGCACCCGCAACAGCACGGTGCCCTCCCAGCCGCGGCGCATGGCCAGGGCGGGGTATTCCGGCGCCGGGTTGTGCAGGTAGCCGGCGTTCGCCGACGGCGGCGTCAGCGGCGCCGGGGCGGCGGCCGGCGCCGGCGGGGCGGGTGGCGCGGCGGGTTGCGGCGGCGCGGGCGGAGCCGGCTCGACGGCCTTCGGCGCCGGCTTGGGCCGGGGTTGCGGCTTGGGCTTGGGTTTCGGCTTTGGCACCGGCTTCGGCGGCGGCGGCTTCACCGCGTTCTCGTCGACCACCGGCGGTGGCGGTTCCTCGACCACCGGCGGCAACGGCTCGGGCGGCGGCGGTTCCACCACCGGCGGCGCCGGGGCGGTGAACTCGATGGTCATCGGCGGCACCTGTGGCGGCACCTCGGGCAGCGCCGGGGTTCTCTGCTGGCTCAGCCAATGGATCACCGCTCCGTGCAGGGTCAGGGCGAACAGGACCAGCAGGATCGTCTCGCGCCGGCTGAGCACCCGACCCTGTGCCGGGTTGTGGCGAACCAGGTGCAACGCCTGGCGAACCGGCCGACCGAGCGCCACCAGGTCGCCGCCGGGCGTCTCGCGCCAGGGCTGCGTGCGGGCATCGACGGGCTGGGGTGTTGCCATGAAAAGCTCCTTGCACTGACGAACTCGATGGCCGCTCAGGTCCGTGCTGGAGTCCTAGCGGCGCAGGGAGTTGCATGATTGGCAAGGAGGCTTAGCGCCTGAAGTAATTATTTTTGTTATGGAAATAACTTCTGGAGCTATGGGTTTCGCCCCTGTCGCCACAGGCCGCGTGGTTGGCGGGCTACAGCGATCCGACGAAAAACCCATGCCTTGCGGGCATGAAAAATATTCCTGAAAGGCTGGTGTTTTCGCCGTTGGAAGCGGCGGAGAACGCTGCGCGGGCAACCCGCGAAAACGAAAAACCCCGGCCTGGGCCGGGGTTCTGGTGGACTCAGCGGGGAATCACTCCACCGCCTTGACCATGTCTTCGATGACTTTCTTGGCGTCGCCGAACACCATCATGGTCTTGTCCAGGTAGAACAGCTCGTTGTCCAGGCCGGCGTAGCCGCTGGCCATGGAGCGCTTGTTGACGATCACGGTCTTGGCCTTGTAGGCCTCGAGGATCGGCATGCCGGCGATGGGCGACTTCGGATCGTTCTTCGCCGCCGGGTTGACCACGTCGTTGGCACCGAGCACCAGGACCACGTCGGTCTGGCCGAACTCGGAGTTGATGTCCTCCATCTCGAACACCTGCTCGTAGGGCACCTCGGCCTCGGCCAGCAGCACGTTCATGTGCCCCGGCATGCGCCCGGCGACCGGGTGGATGGCAAACTTCACGGTGACCCCGCGATGGGTCAGCTTCTCCGCCAGTTCCATCAGCGCGTGCTGGGCGCGGGCCACCGCCAGGCCGTAGCCGGGGACGATGATCACGCTGTCGGCGTTGGTCAGCAGGAACGAGGCATCGTCGGCCGAACCGGACTTCACCGGACGCTGCTCCTTGGAGCCCGCCGGGCCGCCGGCGTCGGCTTCGGCGCCGAAGCCGCCGAGGATGACGTTGAAGAACGAGCGGTTCATCGCCTTGCACATGATGTAGGAGAGGATCGCGCCCGAAGAGCCGACCAGCGAGCCGGCGATGATCAGCATCGAGTTGTTCAGCGAGAAGCCGATACCCGCCGCGGCCCAGCCGGAATAGGAGTTGAGCATCGACACCACCACCGGCATGTCGGCGCCGCCGATGGGGATGATGATCAGCACGCCGAGGACGAAGGCCAGCGCCAGCATCACGGCGAAGGCGGTGAGGTTGCCGGTGAACATGAACACTAGGCCCAGGCCGAGGGTTGCCAGGCCGAGCACCAGGTTCAGCAGGTGCTGCCCGGAGAACTGCACCGGGGTGCCCTGGAACAGGCGGAACTTGTACTTGCCGGAGAGCTTGCCGAAGGCGATCACCGAACCGGAGAAGGTGATGGCGCCGATGGCCGCGCCGAGGAACAGCTCCAGGCGGTTGCCGGTGGGAATGGTGTCGCCCAGGTGCGCGACGATCCCCAGCGACTGCGGCTCGACCACCGCGGCGATGGCGATGAACACCGCGGCCAGGCCGATCATGCTGTGCATGAAGGCGACCAGCTCGGGCATCTTGGTCATCTCGACGCGCTTGGCCATGATCGAGCCGGCGGTACCGCCGACCAGCAGGCCGACGACGATGTAGCCGACGCCGGTGGTGGCGATCTCCGCGCCCAGCTTGAACACCAGGCCGACGGTGGTGGCCACGGCGATGGCCATGCCGACCATGCCGAAGAGGTTGCCGCGGCGCGAGGTGGTCGGGTGCGACAGGCCTTTCAGGGCCTGGATGAAGCAGACCGAGGCGATGAGGTACAGGAGGGTGACCAGGTTCATGCTCATCAGTGGCCCCCCGCCTTCGGCGCTTTCTTCTTGAACATTTCCAGCATGCGCCGGGTGACCAGGAAGCCACCGAACACATTGACCGCGGCCAGGGCCACGGCGAGGGTGCCCATGGCCTTGCCCAGCGGGGTCACGGTCAGGGCGGCGGCGAGCATGGCGCCGACGATGACGATCGCGGAAATCGCGTTGGTCACCGCCATCAGCGGGGTGTGCAAGGCAGGGGTGACGTTCCATACCACGTGGTAGCCGACGTACACGGCCAGCACGAAGATGATCAGGTTGTAGATCCCGTCAGAAATGATATCCATCGTTTTCACCGGTCTTCAGGGCGCAGGCGCGAGGCGTGCGCATTTATCGTTATCGAAGCTTCCCGACGCAGCGGCTCAGCCGTTCTTGCGCACCGCCTGGCCGTCGCGGCACATCAGGCAGGCGGCGACGATGTCGTCCTCGAGGTTCACGCTGAAGCCTTCGGCGTTCAGGGTGAGCTTGAGGAAATCGAGGATGTTGCGCGCGTATAGCGCCGAGGCGTCCGCCGGTACCAGCGCGGCCAGGTTGCTGTGGCCGACGATGGTCACGCCGTGCCGGACCACGACCTGGTCGGCCTCGGTCAGCGGGCAGTTGCCGCCCTGGGCGGCGGCCAGGTCGATGACCACCGAGCCCGGCTTCATCTCCGCCACGGTCGCCTCGTGCAGCAGCGTCGGCGCCTTGCGGCCGGGGATCAGCGCGGTGGTGATGACGATGTCCGACTGCTTGGCGCGCTCGTGCACGGCCTTGGCCTGGCGCTCCATCCACGAGGCCGGCATCGGCCGCGCGTAGCCGCCGACGCCTTCGGCGCACTCGCGCTCTTCGTCGGTCTCGTAGGGCACGTCGACGAACTTGGCGCCGAGCGACTCGATCTGCTCCTTCACCGCCGGACGCACGTCGGAAGCCTCGATCACCGCGCCCAGGCGCTTGGCCGTGGCGATCGCCTGCAGGCCGGCGACGCCGGCGCCGAGGATCAGCACGCGGGCGGCCTTCACGGTGCCGGCGGCGGTCATCAGCATCGGCATGAAGCGCGGGTAGTGGTTGGCGGCGAGCATCACCGCCTTGTAGCCGGCGATGTTGGCCTGCGAGGAGAGCACGTCCAGGCTCTGCGCCCGCGAGGTACGCGGCGCGGCCTCGAGGGCGAAGGCGGTGATGCCGCGCTCGGCCATGCGGGCGATGTTCTCGTTGTCGAAGGGGTTGAGCATGCCGACCAGCACGGCACCGCTTTTCATCTGGGCCAGCTCGGCGGCGCTGGGCGCGACCACCTTCAGCACCAGGTCGGCGCCGAAGGCCTCGGCGGCGCTGCCGATCGTCGCGCCGGCGGCTTCATAGGCACTGTCCGGCTGGCTGGCGCTGACGCCGGCGCCGCTCTGGACGATCACCTGGTGGCCTTGGCCGATCAGCTTCTTGACGGTTTCCGGGGTGGCGGAAACCCGCGTCTCACCGGCATGGGTCTCGAGGGGGACACCGATCTGCACTCACGAATCTCCTGCGTGATTGTCGAGTAGTCCGGGGCACTGCGGATGGCGCACCGGCTGCGGAGGTCTAGCTCACATACCGCGATTCGCGAACGAACCTTGGCGCGGCATTGTGCAATCGAGCCGAAAAGCCTTCAACAAGTTCTGAAGGCATACGACAGAGAAACTACAAGTCATAAACCGACCAACAATTCCCGCCCATCGCCGCCGGGCGCGTCCTGACTGGCGTGCAGCCTATCCGGGGAAGCCCGCGCGAGAATATGACATCCCTGCCGTGAATGACCGGCTATCAGGTCAAGCCGCTACGGCTTCGACGGGAAAATATCCTGCCAGCGCCGCGGAATGCCGGGGTAATTAATGTTTTTAATACGCTGTATCAGCAATCCCTGATGCCTGGCCAAAGTAGCAAAGCAAAACTTTGACTACAAAGTCAGGATCGCCTTTCCATGGGCGCTGCAGGCCAGCTCGTTAGACCAAAGGCGAATTGCCCTATGGGCAGGATAGACGCGGAGAAATGGCAGAACTGCGACAGCATGTCGCAGTTCTGCTAGCTATTCGCCGGAACGGAAGGGGCTCGCCAGAGCGGCGCGCAGCGACCTACGCCGGTCGGCAACGGAGGAGCCGGCGCACGCTGGGGGATGCCGGCTCAGAACGGACGGCTGCCCGCCAGGCTGATGCGCTTCAGGCGCCGCCGCTCGCTGGCCGGGAAGGCGTTGCGCGCATGCAGCACGGCCTGGTTGTCCCACCAGACGATGTCGCCCACCGACCAGGCGTGGCTGTAGCTCAGTTCCGGGCGCGCCAGATGTTCGCGCAGGCGACCGATCAGCGCCTGGCCCCGCGCGGGGTCGTAGCCGGGAATCTCCACCTCGGTGTGGGCGCTGAGGAACAGTACGCGCCGGCCGCTTTCCGGGTGGGTGCGTACCAGCGGGTGCTCGCTGCCCTGGATCGGTTCGATGTCCGGCGTGCGGTAGGTGGCGAAACCGCCGCCGTAGCCGCCCTCGCGCAGGCGGATGAAGGGGTTGTAGTTGATCAGGCGCAGGCCATCGATCTCGCGCCGGGTCGCCTCGTCGAGGCTCTCGTAGGCGCGCGCCAGGTTGGTGAAGCGCGTCTCGCCGCCACTGGACGGCACCTCCAGTGCGTAGAGGAACGAGCCGGAGGACGGCACCGGCGTCCATTGGTGGTCGATGTGTGCCGGCAGGGCGAAGTTGCCCAGTTCGCCGTCGCCGGTGTTGGCCACCTTGACGATGTCCGGCACCTTGCCGTCGCCACCCGAGGACAGCACCGGGATGTCCGCCGGCGGCTGGAACACCGAGCCGAACAGGGTGGCGAAGCGCAAGTACTGCTCATCGTCGAGGTGCTGCTGGCGGAACACCAGGATGTGGTGCTCGCGCAGCGCCTGCTTGAGCGCCAGGACCTGCTCCGGCGCCAGCGGCCGGCGCGCGTCGAGGCCACGGACTTCGGCGCCCAGCGGCGCCTCCAGGGGGGTGATGCGGAATGCCTCGGCGACCTCGGGTTCGGGTTGCCGGGCGGTGGCGGATTGGCTCATGTAAGGGGTCCTCGCGGGTTCGTTCTTCCTGTGGTCGCCCTCCCCGGCGAGGAGAGGGCCGGGTCCGTCATGCCTTCCGGATCGTCCGGCTGCGTTGCCCGTCGATGCCTACCGGCACGTCGCCGCCGAGGGTCACCCGGCGCACCACGCGCGGCTGGTCGCCGTAGTCGTCGATCGCGTAGTGCTGGGTCGCGCGGTTGTCCCAGATCGCCACGTCGCCGGCCTGCCAGCGCCAGCGCACGGTGTTCTCCAGGCGCGTGACGTGCCCCTGCAGCACCGCGAAGAGATGCGCCGAGTCATGCTGCGAAAGACCCTTCAGGCGTTTCACGAAGTGGCCGAGGAGCAGCGTCCGCTCGCCGCTTTGCGGATGCACGCGGACCACCGGGTGCTCGGTCTCGTAGACGGTCGAGGTGAACACCTTGCGGTAGTTCTCCAACTGCTCCACCGAGGCGCTGGGCTTGACCCCGGCGTAGTCGTACTCGTTGCTGTGCACCGCCCAGAGCCGGTCGGCCAGCTCGCGCAGCTCCGCCGGCAGGTCGGCGTAGGCGCTCGCCGTGTTGGCCCAGACGGTGTCGCCGCCGGACTCCGGGGCCACCACGCTGCGCAGGATCGAGGCCTTCGGGTAGGCCTCGACGAAGGTCACGTCGGTATGCCAGGAGTTGGCCCGGCGGCCTTCGGCGCCATCCAGCTCGAGGAGGAAGCGGGTGCCTTCGCGGGACGGCACGGTGGGGTGGGCGACCGGTTCGCCAAGCAAGTGGGCGAAGGCCTCCTGGGTCTGGTCGTCGAGATGGCTCTGGTCCCGGAAGAAGATCACCTTGTGGCGTACCAGGGCGGCCTGGATCGCCTCGACGGTGGCGACGTCCAGTTCGCCGGACAGGGTCACACCGCGAATCTCCGCGCCGATCCGTCCGGCGACCGGCCGGACGTCGAGCCGTACCGGCGTGGCGAGGGCTTGTGCTGCATTGCTCATGTCATGTTCCTCATGCGTGGGGTACTGCGTGGGTGAAGGCTCAGAAGTCGTAGCGCAGCGATACGCCGAGCGTGCGCGGCTGCCCCACCGATGCGGTGTAGGAGCCGTTGATGCTGGCGAAGGCGCTCAGGTAGTAGTCCTTGTCGAAGGCGTTCTTCAGCCATACCGAGGTGTCCAGTTGGCCGTCGCCGAGATCGCTGCGCAGACCGGCGGCGAGGTTCACCAGGGCGTAGCCGTCGATCTTCGAAAGGTCGGAGTTGTCCAGCGTGCCCTCGGCGGCGGAGCGGTAGGCGTAGCTGGCGCTGACGTAGGGTTGGAGGCGGTCGTCGAGGCGCCACTGGTATTCGCCATTGAGATTGGCGATCCATTTCGAGGCGCCGACCACGCGCTGCCCGGTGAGGTCGCAACTGCTCGGCGCGCCGGGCCGGGTGCTGACTTCCGCAGGGCACGGGGCATCCTTGAACGACAGGTAGGTGACGTCGTTATAGGAGCCGTTGAAGTTCAGGGTCAGGCCGCGCAACGGCAGCGCGGTGGCCTCGAACTCCAGACCACGCGAGCGCACGCTGCCGGCGTTGGCCAGCACCTGCACCAACTGGGTCGAGCCCGGCGCCTGGTACAGGGTGGTGGCCTGGTAGCCGTGGATGCCGGTCCAGAACAGGTTGGCGTTGAGCAGCAGGCGCCGGTCGAAGAGCGTGCTCTTCAGGCCCAGCTCGGCGTCGTTGGCGCGCTCCGGTCCGACCAGCAGCGAATCGGCGCCGGCGCTCGGTGCGCTGCCCACCGCCAGGTTGACCCCGCCGGACTTCTCGCCGTGGGACAGGCTGGCGTAGCCGAGCAGGTCGTCGCTGAACTGGTAGCTGAGGCTGAGCAACGCCGAAGGGGCGAAGTTGTACTGGCTGAGATCGCCGGAATCGTAGGCGCCGAGCTGGCCGTTGCGCACCGCCGCGCCGACCCCGCCGACCGCCGCGCCGCCCAGCGGAGCGAAGCGCTCGACCTTGGCGTTCTTCTCCTCGTAGGTACCACGCAGGCCGGCGGTGAAGTCCAGGCGTTCGGTGAGGTGCCAGGTGCCCTGGGCGAACAGCGCGAAGCTGTCGGTCTCGATCTTGCCGTTGGCCTTCGAGTAGGTGTCGTTCAGCGCGCCGAGATTGGCGCCGAGCAGGTACAGGTCGGCCAACGGTCCGTAGGAGGTGAAGGTCTTGTTGCCGAGGTTCTGCCTGAACGCGTAGGCGCCCACCACGTAGTCGAAGGCACCGCCGGTGGGCGAGGCCAGGCGGATCTCCTGGGAGAACTGCCGGTCGTGCACTTCCACCCCGGTGTCGTTGATCGCCGAGACGTTCAGTTGCTCGTCGTTGGCCGGGGTGAAGTGCCAGTAGCGGTAGGCGCTGATGGAGGTCAGGCGGTAGCCGCCGGCGAGGTTCCAGTTGGCCTCCAGCGAGCTGCCGCCCTGGTGCACGCTGACGTGCTGGCGGCCGTTGATGTTGACCTTCCTGCGCTGCGGATCGCGCAACGGCGAAGCGCCGACCAGCGCGGCGCGCTGCCAGAAACGCTCGGCGCCGCCGTAGACCACCATGCTGCCGTTGCTCGAATCCTCCTCGTTGTAGTCGGCGATCCAGCGCAGGCTGAAGTCCTCGTTCGGCTCGAACAGCAATTGCCCGCGCGCGCCCTGGCGCTCGCCGCCGTTGAGATAGTTGTCGTCGTGGATGTTCTTGATGTAGCCGTCGTCGCGGGTGCGATAGGCCGAGAGGCGTCCGGCGAGGGTTTCGCCGAGCGGCCCGGAAACCGTGCCGCGGCCCTGGAAGTAGCCATCCTGCCCGCCGGAGACCTCGACGGTACGCTCGGCAGTGAAGGTCGGCGCGCGGGTGCTGATGTTCAGCACCCCGGCGGTGGTGTTCTTGCCGAACAGGGTGCCCTGCGGACCGCGCAGCAGCTCCAGTTGCTCGATGTCCAGCAGGTCGAACACGGCCATTCCCGGACGTCCCAGGTAGACGTTGTCGAGGTAGATCCCGGCGCTGCCTTCCAGGCCGTCGCTGGCGGGGTTGTTGCCGATGCCGCGCACGGCGACGCTCGACTGCCGCGCATGGATGTAGGCGACATTGACGCTGGGCAGCACCTGCTGCAGGTCCTGCACCCGGGAGATGCGCTGGGCCTCGAGAGTCTCGCCGCCGAGCACGGTGATCGGCGTCGGTACCTTCTGCGAATCCTCCTCGCGGCGACGCGCGGTGACAGTGACCTTGCCCAGGGCCGTATCGGCCTTGTCCGGGAGGCTGCTGGCCAGCGGCGGCGCTTCCTCGGCGGGCGCGGGAGCATCGGCGGCACTGGCCGGCAACGCACCGCCGAGGGCGAGCAGCAGGGCCAGGGCGTAGTCGGAGCCGCCGGGCGGCGTTCGGCGGAGCGGCAGGCGGTAGTGGTGCTTCATCGTGAATGTCCTCGGTTCCGGCGCAGCCGGACGCAGGCAGCAGGCGGCCATGCCGCGCAAGGCAGCGATCTGGCGAAAGGTTCGAAGGGGGCCGGCGGACGGCTCAGCCCCGGGCGACTGTCAGGGGCGACAGCCGCCGGCGACGCGGAAGGGCATTCGGAACGGCGGAGGTGGGGCGGCAAAGGCACGGTGGACCATGTTCAGCTCCTGGGGTCTATCTATGCTTATTACTAAATCGCATATTTTTCTAATTTGTTCTTTGTTGACGGAATAAGAGCTTGCATTTAAAACCAGCACATCCCGAACGGCAAATGCCTTTGTCCAATATTTCCAATGCCGGTAAAGCATCATGGATCTGCGCCAACTGCGTTACTTCATCGCCCTCGCCGAACACCGCAGTTTCGTCCGCGCGGCGGACGCCATGGGCATCACCCAGCCGGCCTTCAGCCGCAGCATCCAGGGCCTGGAGCAGGAGCTTGGCTGTCAGTTGGTGGACCGTGGCAGCAAGGACCTGCGCCCGACGCCGGAAGGCCAGGTGGTGCTGCAACACGCGCTGAGCCTGGTGCAGGGGTCGGCCAACCTGATCCACGAGATCGCCCAGTTGAACAAGCTGGATGCCGGCGAGCTGCGCTTCGGCAGCGGGCCGGCGCCGGCCCAGCAACTGGTGCCGGACGCGGTGGCCGACTTCATCAACCGCCACCCGCGGGTGCAGATCAGCCTGGACGTGGACAACTGGGAAAAGCTCAGCCGCGCCCTGCTCCGCGAAGAGATCGAATTCTTCGTCGCCGACATCCGCGACTTCGAGGCCGACCCGAACTTCCAGACGCGCCCGCTGACCCCGCGCCGCGGCCAGTTCTTCTGCCGTCCGCAACATCCGCTGCTGGGCAAGGACAGCCTGTCCACCAACGACCTGTTCAACTACCCGCTGGCCTCGACCCTGATTCCCCCGGGCATCCGCAAGCTGCTGGCGAACCTCAGCGGCAAGATCGACTTCGCCGCCAACATCCGCTGCGAGAACATGCACGCGCTGATCCGTATCGTCCGCCAGACCGACGCCATCGGCATCGCCAGCGACGAGACCCTGCGCCCCTACCTGCAGCGCGGCGAACTGCAACCGCTACAGTGGCGCAACCTGCCGCAGAACCTGGATAGCCTCAGCGCCCGCTGCGGCATCATCAGCCGCAGCGGCTACCGGCTTTCGGCAGCGGCCAAGGCGATGATCGAGACGCTGGTGGAACTGGACCAGGCGCAACACGCGGCGGCCTGAGCCGCCGCGCGCTTTCCCTTCCTCTACTGGAGTTTCGGCAACCCCAGCGCGCCGCGCAGCTCCTCGCGCACCGCGGCGAAGTCGGCGGCCACCGCCGGATCGGCCAGCAGGCTCGCCACCAGCGCCGCGGCGGCGGTCTGCCCGCCTTCCAGGTCGCTGGGGAAGTGCACGCCGGCCAGCACACGGCTCTGCGCATGCTCCTCGGCGCGGGCGAAGAACGCATCGTGATGCTCCGGCACCAGCATGCTCAGCAGCGAGGCCTTGAAGTAGCTGTCCATGGTGTGGCCGCTGGGATAGGACTCCCCCTCCGGCGGCGGCAGCACCGGCTTCACCTTCGGTGTCACTTCGTAGGGACGCGGGCGGGCGAAGTGCTTCTTCGCCGGCATCAGCACCTCGACCAGGTTTTCCTGGGCGCGGTTGAAGAAACTCCGGGTCAGCGGCAGGCGTTCCTTGTCGAACGAGGCGCCCAGCAGGTCGCCGGCGAAGGGGAAGACGTTGTCCTCCCACTGGTCGTGGGCGCGTACCCGGCGTACCTGTTCGGGCGTGCGCAGGCGTTGCGCCTCCAGCACCGCGCCGAGATCGGCGACGGCCGCAGCCGAGTCCGCCGCCGGCGGCGGCGGGAGGTAGTCGGCCAGGCGCGGTGGGTGGGCCAGCGGATAGGGCGCGGCGGCGGTCTCCCCGAGACAAGACAGCGGTGCGAGCAGCGAAAGGCAGAGCAAGAGCGAAGGGCATAGGGTCTTGTTGTTCATGAAGCGTATTCCCTGAGGCGAGGTTGCATCGGGAGCCTAGGCTCCCACCCACGGCCGTTGCGGATGACGGCCGACGCCACACTCTCCGTCGGTGACTTCCGAAATGCTTGACCCGGCCTGCCGTTGCACATGCCAGCCCCTGCCAATGGCAGGCCCCGGCAAAAGCCGAGGCAGGGAAACACAAGCGGCCTGCGGAGCGACTTCCGAGACTGCGCCCACCTGGCACTCAGGTGGGAGAAAACAATAAATGCAAAATCTCAGACGCGCTGTATTCGCCGGCCTGGTCGCCGGCACGCTTTCCGAAGGGGCGGCCGCGACGGCCGGGGATGGGGGCTTCGTCGAGGACAGCGAACTGCAGTTCCTCGCTCGCACCTACTACTTCAACCGCGACTACCGCGACAGCCCGAACAACGCCGGGCGCAACCGCTTCAAGCCCAGGAGCGAGCGCAACGGCTACCGTGAGGAAGCCACCCAGGGCCTGCGCCTCCAGTTCGCCTCCGGCTACACGCCGGGCAGCCTCGGCTTCGGCCTCGACGCCCATGCCATGCTCGGCCTGCAACTGGACAGCGGCGGCGGCCGCACCGGCACCGGCAACCTGCCGGTCGGCGCCGACGGCCATCCCGACCATCGCTACGGCAAGGTCGGTGGCGCCCTCAGGCTACGCCACGGCGAAACCCGCCTGAAGTACGGCCAGACCACCACCAGCGCGCCGGTGTTCGCCGCCAGCAGCAACCGCACGCTGGCCGGCATGGCCTACGGCCTGCTGCTGGAGGACCGCTCGTTCGACGGGCTGCTGCTCGAGGGTGGGCGCTTCACCGCCGCCTCCGGCCCCGGCGAATCCAAGGTCCGCGGCGACATCAGCACCGTCTACGGACGCCTCGGCGCCTATCCGGTGCGCCTCGACGCGGTCGGCTTCCTCGGCGGTCAATGGCAGGCCACGGAGCGGCTGCAACTGTCGCTCTACGTCTCGCGCTTCGACGACATCTGGCAGCAGGCCTATTTCGGCGCCAGCCATCGCCAGCCGCTGGGCGGGGAGCGCGCGCTGCGGGTCGACCTCGACGCCTACCGCACCCGCGACAGCGGCCAGAGCCGCTTCGGCCGCATCGACACCCTGGCCAGCTCCCTGGCCCTGGGCTACGAACAGGGGCCGCAGCGCATCACCCTGGCCTACCAGCGTGTCCATGGCGAGCAGCCGTTCGACTACATGGCCTTCGGCGACGGGCGCTCCAGCGCGTCCATGGTACTGGCCAACTCGGTGGGCTACTCCGACTTCAACGGACCGGGCGAGCGTTCCTGGCAATTACGCTATGACCTGGACCTCGGCGCGCTCGGCCTGCCTGGGCTCAGCCTGCATGCGCTGCATGCCCGCGGCCGTGCCGGGGCCAGCGCCAGCAGTGCCGCCGAGAGCATCTACGCCGGACTCTACGGGCGTGACGGGCGGCACCGGGAAAACGACCTCGGCTTCGCCTATCGGGTCAAGGCGGGCCCCCTCGCCGGCCTCGCGCTGCGCGCCTCGCAGGCCTGGCACCGGGGCAACGCGAGCTATCTCGACGGCGACATCGACGAAACCCGGCTGGTCGTCGATTACTCCCGCTCGATCTGGTGACGCCCCGGGCCGCCCCGCGGGGCGGCCCGGATCGTCTTCACGCGCGCGGCAGCAACTGGATGAACAAAGGCGTGGAGAGCAGCACCAGCAGCGTGGTGATCAGCACCATGCCTGCCACTTCGTTCACCGGTCCGTCGTAACGCTTGGCCAACAGGTAGGTGAGCACCGCGGTCGGCATCCCGCACTGGATGGCGAAGGTGCCCGCCGCCACCGCCTCCATGCCCAGGCCGGCAGCGATCCCATAGCCGACCGCGAAACCGCCCCAGACCCGCACCAGAGACAGCAGCAACGGCCGCCAGGTCTCGTGCAGGCGCAGACCGGCCAGCGACAGGCCGAGCATCACCAGCATCAGCGGCACGGTAATCCCGCCCAGCAGGCGGGTCACATCGCGCAACGGCGGCGGCAGGCTCCAGCCCAGGGCGATCAGGCCCAGCGCCACGGCCAGGGCATAGATCATCGGGTTGCGCAGGATGCTCGCCGGGGTGATATCGCCCGAAGCGAACCAGACGCCGAGCGTCGCGTGGCCCACCTGGATCAGGGTGGAGAACGCCACCGCATACACCAGCGCCTCCTCGCCGAAGGCCAGGTAGGCGATGGGGATGCCCATGTTCCCGGAGTTCGGCAGCATGATCGACGGCAGGTAGCGCCGCACCGGCATCCGCAGCAGGCGCAGGGCGACCAGGCCCAGCAGGGCGAACGCCAGCACCGCCAGCGCGGTGGCGAGGAACACCCCGGCCACCATGCCAATGGACAGGCCGGGGCGGTCCAGCGACGACAGCAGCAGGCAGGGAAAGCCGACGTTGGCCACCAGGAACACCAGCGCGCGGGTATCCACCGGCCCGGCGGAACGGCTCCAGGCGAAACCGATCCCGGTGCAGATCAGGATCGGCAGCACCACCGCGACGAACTGTGCGATCACAACCCCACCTTGAAGCCCAGTTCCAGCTCCGCCCGCAGGCGGCCGTGGCCGTCGAAGTTGAGCCGGCGCATCTCGCGCAGTTCGTTGGCGCAGAAGGCAGTGCGCCCGTGCAACACCGCGGTGTTGTCGAGCACCAGGATTTCCCCCGGCTCGAGCTTGATCCGCAGTTGGCAGGCCGGATCCTCGAGCGCCGCCACCAGTTCGGCGAAGGCCTCCACCGCCACAGGATGCTCGACCACCTCGGCCGCCCCATCGTTCTGCCGGAACTTGATGCCCAGCGCCTCGCCGTTCAGGCGGAACACCGGCTGGGTGCTGCTCTGGTGCTTGCGCACGATGGTCAGGGCGTCGCCGCGCAGCAGGCCGAGATGCTTGGTCGGCATGCGCCGGCGCAGGCGCTCGAAGGCCAGTCCGGCGCTGGCCAGCAGGGTCTCCCCGCCCTCCCGGGCGTTGCGCACGCATTGCAGGCTGCACAATTGCTCCGGGGTGTCGAGGAAAGCGCCGTCGGTGTGCAGCTTGTGCTCCAGCGGCGTGGAGCCGAGGTAGCCGCTGACATACCGCGCATTGCTGATCGGCACGATGCCGTCGGCGTCGGCGCGCGGGTGGGGGGCGGCGCGGCCGAACAACTCCTTGAGCGCGAGAAGTTCCTGCCTGTCTTCGCCCTGTTCGCTGCGCAACAGCAGGAAACCAAACTCGTTGAGGGTCCGGATGATCGCCGATTGTTCCTGGCGGGATAACTTCACCAGCGTTCTCACCGAAACTTTCACGCGTTCGAGATCGAGTGTCGCGTCGAACAATTTGCTATCGAGATTCATATGACCGCTCTCCTCCGAAAGAAAATCAGGAATGCCGCCGACGCGCAGGGCGAGGCCCGGCGCTGGCGCCGCGCTGTCGTAGTGATGGGCAGGCTAGATGCGGGACGCGGCGGTTCGCCGCGAGATACTTGGAGTTGTTTCCGGGGAGGGTCGGGAGAATTGTCGGAAGGGAAAACTGGAAGAATTGGCAGTGCCGATTTTGTATCTGAATATATGGGGCGATTAACGAACGAAATGATCGCGGAATAACCTGCGGATTACCCGCGTGAAACTTTCATGACGCGATATACGCAGAATCCCCGACCAACGGCTGGATACTTCGCTCGATCCAGTCATTGGTTGGGTCGGTGCAAGAATCTCGAAACATATTACAAATTGCTACGAAACGGCGCCGCCTCGGCCGTCCCCGGCTCGGCGTCACTCCGCCGCCTGCGCCACGGCCTTGGCCTTCGCCAGCTTGCCGGCCGCCTCCAGCAGTTCCGGCGCGGCCCACTGCTCGGCGCTGAATTCGCGACGGATCAGGCCGAAACGCTTGGCCGCCTGGATCGAAGCATCCAGCCGGCCAAGGAAATCGGCGTCCAGGCGCGGCGACAGGGCGTCGCCCAGCTTGCGGCCACGGTACTCGCTCTGCAGGATCACCACCGGGTAGCTGGCCTGCTTCGACACCAGTTCGATGTAAGCGTCGCGGTTCTCCTCGCGGGCCAGCCAGTCCTGGGCCTGCAACTGCACCTTGAGCAGCCGCTCGGTGATGTCCGGATGGGCATCGACGAAGGCTCCGGAGCCGACCAGCAGCGCCTGCAGGGTGCCGGCGCCGTTCAGGTCGCGGGTGCTCAGCGGAATTTCCGCGAGCCCGCGGTCGCGCAGGGCGAACAGTCCGGCCAGGCCCCAGGTGGCATCGATCTGCCTGGCTGCGAGGGCGGACAGGGCGGCGCTGAAATCGAGGTTGATCACCTTCAGGTCCTTCTCGCTGAGACCGACGCTGGCCAGGGCATTGTCGAACGACAACTGGCTGGCGGTGCCACGAAAGATGCCTACGCGCTTGCCCTTGAGATCCTCCAGGGTCTTGATCCCGGAGCCCGGCTGCACGCCGAGATAGTGGTTGACCCCTCGCGCGGTAGCGGCCAGCAGGCGGCTGTCCAGGCCTCCGGACTTGCCGATGATCGCCGCCAGGTCGCCGAGGTAGGCGAAGTCCACCTGGCCGTTGGCGAACGCTTCGTTGACCACCGGGCCGGCGCCCTTGAAGAAGCTCCATTTCACCGCGATGCCGTCGTTGGCGAACTCCTTCTCCAGCAACTGGCGGGTGTAGAGCACGTCGACCACGCCGCCGCCCGAGTGCGAACTGCCGGCGCTGACGTCCGGCACCGCGATGCGGATTTCCTTCGGCGGAGCGGCGCTCGCCAGCGGCACGTAGGCACCGAGCAGGCCGGCGAGGACAGGCGCGGCGAACAGACCGAGCAGGGAAGACGTAAGCGCTTTCATGGGGCGGCTCCTTGGAACGGGAAGAGAGGGATTCCCGCCGGGAGCGGGTGTGCGGCTAGCTATGCACAGCGGCGCCTCGAAAATAAATAATAAAAATTCATTTTTTTATAACCACAAGCAGTATGACAGGCCGCACGGGCCTCTCCGCGTCATATGCAGCCAGAGCATGGAAAATATTCTCCAAATGCATTTGCCGCTGCCTGGGGCCTTTCTTTAAATGGCCCTTCTTAGCGAAAAAATGCATTTATTCGGCGATTTATATTCCCATGAAGAATATCGATAAAACCCTTTCGCCCGCCTGGAGCCGGCCCCTGCCGCGCCTGGCGCCGCCGCCCTCCGCGGCTTTCGCCCGGCGCCTGGGGGACGGCCTGCTGCCCTGGTTGCTGCCGCTCGGGCTGGCGCTGCTGTGGTGGGTCGCCAGCCATCGCCACTGGATGTCGGCCCAGGTGCTGCCAACTCCCGAGCTGGTCTGGCAGAGCGCCCGCGAGTTGCTCGCCGGCGAACTCTGGAGCGAATTGGCGATCAGCCTGCGGCGCCTGGCCTGGGGCCTGCTCGCCGGGGTCGCCAGCGGCGCCGCGCTAGGCGCCTGGCTGGGCTTCAGTCCGCGTGCCGAGCGCCTGGTCTTCCCCACCTTCAGCGCCCTCGCGCAAATCCCCACGCTGGCCTGGATCCCGCTGTTCATGCTGTTCTTCGGCATCGGCGAACTGCTCAAGCTGGTGGTGCTGGTGAAAGCGGTCGTGGTGCCGGTGACCATCCATACCCTGGTCGGCGTGCGCGACGCCCAGCCCAAGCTGCGCGAAGCCGCCGCAGTACTGCGCCTGCCGCCACGCCTGCTGGTCTGGCGGCTGATCCTGCCGGCGGCGCTGCCGGCCTTCCTCACCGGGCTGCGCCTGGCCCTGGCGCAGGGCTGGACCTCGCTGCTGGCGGTCGAGTTGCTGGCTTCCAGCGAGGGTATCGGCTACCTGATGGTGCAGGGCCGGCAACTGTTCATGCTCGACATCGTGTTCGTCTGCATCCTCATCATCGGCCTGGTCGGGGTGGGCATGGACCGCGCCATCCAGTGGCTCGACCGCCGCCTGCTGCACTGGCCGCAAGCCGCCACCGGCGAATTCCGCCGGCGCCCGCCGGGACGCGGCTGGCAGCGCCTGCAGGTCTGGCTGCCGCCGCTGGCGCTGCTGCTCCTGTGGCAGTCGGCGAGCAGCGCCGAATGGGTCGATCCGGCGATCCTCGCCAGCCCTCTGGAAGTGGCGCGGGCGACCTGGAGCGGAGCGCTCGACGGCAGCCTCCCAGGCGCCCTGTTCGACAGCCTGAAGCGCACGCTCGGCGGGCTCCTGCTGGGCGGCGGCCTGGGTTTCCTCGGCGGCCTGCTGCTCGGCCTGTGGCGCCCGGCGGAACGCTTCTTCGGCCCCACTTTCGCGGCACTGCGGCAGGTGGCGATCTTCGCCTGGGTACCGCTGCTCACCGCCTGGTTCGGCCTGGGCGAACCGGCCAAGCTGACGTTCGTCGCAATCGCCGCCTTCTTCCCGCTGCTGCTGGCCACCCAGCGCGGCATCGCCAGCCTGCCGCCGAGCCTCGGCGAGGCGGCCCGGGTGCTGCGCCTGGGTCCCTGGCGACGGCTGCTCCGGCTGGTCCTGCCGGGTGCCGCCCCGTCGGTGTTCGCCGGCCTGCGCCTGGCGCTGATCTACGCCTGGCTGGGAACCATCGGCGCCGAGTACTTCATGCCCTCCGACGGCGGCATCGGCAGCCTGATGATCGGCGCCCAGCAATTGTTCCGCATGGACCTGATCGGCGCCGGCATGCTCCTGGTCGGCCTCACCGGCGCCCTGCTCAATGCCCTCGGCCAACGCATCGAAGCGCGCGCCACGCGCTGGAGACACGCATGAACGCATTCACCGCGCCCGCCACGGGCACCCCGCTGGTCAGCTTCCGCCAGGTGCGCAAGCACTTCGCCGTGGACGGCCGGCGACTGGAAGCGATCCAGCAGTTCGACCTGGAGATCGGCGAGGGCGAGTTCATCGCCATCGTCGGCGCTAGTGGCTGCGGCAAGTCGACCCTGCTGCGCCTGCTGATCGGCCTGGACCGCGACTACGACGGCGAGATCCGCGTCGACGGCCGGCCAATCGCCGGCATCGGCGGCGAACGCGGCATCGTGTTCCAGGAGCACCGCCTGTTCCCCTGGCTGACGGTGCAGCAGAACGTCGCCCTCGGCCTGGTCAACGAAGCCCTTGGCGAAACCGACAAGGCGGCGCGGATCGACGAATACATCCGCCTGGTCGGCCTGCACGGCTTCGAGCGTGCCTACCCGCACCAGTTGTCCGGCGGCATGGCCCAGCGCGTGGCGATCGCCCGTGGCCTGGTGGCCAGCCCGCGCCTGCTGCTGCTCGACGAGCCGTTCAGCGCCCTCGACGCACTGACCCGCCAGCAGTTGCAGGAAGAGTTGCTGGCGATCCGCCGGCGCACCCGTATCACCACCCTGCTGGTCACCCACGACGTCGAGGAGGCGCTCTACCTGGCCGACCGGGTGGTGGTGATGGAGCCGCGTCCGGGGCGGATCAGGCGGGTGGTCGAGGTGGGCCTGGCGCATCCGCGCGAGCGCGGTGGCTTCGACTTCCTGCGCCAGCGCGAAGCGCTGCTGCACGAACTGACCGCCGACGGCGAGTACGTCGCGCCGCCGCCGCGACGGGTGGAAAACCTGCCCTTCGAATTCATCGCTTGCTGAAAAGCCCCTTGCCCTGGCCCTTTCCCCCTGCGGGAAGGGCGGGGGCGAGGGCCCCACCTTCTCCTCCCATCCAGACGAGACCCGCGCATGAGCAAACGCCCCAACTTCCTGGTGATCGTCGCCGACGACCTGGGCTTCTCCGATATCGGCGCCTTCGGCGGCGAGATCGCCACGCCGAACCTCGACGCCCTGGCCATCGCCGGCCTGCGCCTGACCGACTTCCACACCGCCTCGACCTGCTCGCCGACCCGCTCGATGCTGCTCACCGGCACCGACCACCACATCGCCGGGATCGGCACCATGGCCGAGGCGCTGACCCCGGAACTGGAAGGCAAGCCGGGTTACGAAGGGCATCTCAACGAGCGCGTGGTGGCGCTGCCGGAGCTGCTCCGCGAGGCCGGCTACCAGACCCTCATGGCCGGCAAGTGGCACCTCGGCCTGAAGCCGGAACAGACGCCCCATGCACGCGGTTTCGAGCGTTCCTTCTCGCTGCTGCCGGGCGCCGCCAACCACTATGGTTTCGAGCCGCCCTACGACGAAAGCACTCCGCGCATCCTCAAGGGTACGCCAGCGCTCTACGTGGAAGACGAGCGCTACCTCGACACGCTGCCGGAGGGCTTCTATTCCTCCGACGCCTTCGGCGACAAGCTGCTGCAATACCTCAAGGAGCGCGACCAGAGCCGGCCGTTCTTCGCCTACCTGCCGTTCTCCGCGCCGCACTGGCCGCTGCAAGCGCCGCGGGAGATCGTCGAGAAGTACCGCGGTCGCTACGACGCCGGTCCAGAAGCGCTGCGCCAGGAACGCCTGGCCCGGCTCAAGGAGCTGGGCCTGGTGGAAGCGGACGTCGAAGCCCATCCGGTGCTCGCCCTGACCCGCGAGTGGGAGGCCCTGGAGGACGAGGAACGGGCTAAGTCGGCGCGGGCGATGGAGGTCTACGCGGCGATGGTCGAGCGCATGGACTGGAACATCGGCAGGGTCGTGGACTACCTGCGCCGGCAGGGCGAGCTGGACAACACCTTCGTCCTGTTCATGTCCGACAACGGCGCCGAAGGCGCCCTGCTGGAGGCGTTCCCGAAATTCGGCCCGGACCTGCTGGGCTTTCTCGACCGGCACTACGACAACAGCCTGGAAAACATCGGCCGCGCCAATTCCTACGTCTGGTATGGCCCGCGCTGGGCCCAGGCGGCCACCGCACCATCGCGCCTGTACAAGGCATTCACCACCCAGGGCGGGATTCGCGTGCCAGCGCTGGTGCGCTACCCGCGGCTAAGCCGGCAGGGTGCGATCAGCCATGCCTTCGCCACGGTGATGGACGTCACCCCGACCCTCCTCGACCTCGCCGGTGTCCGCCACCCAGGCAAGCGCTGGCGCGGCCGCGAGATCGCCGAGCCGCGCGGCAGGTCGTGGCTGGGCTGGCTTTCCGGCGAGACCGAGGCGGCCCACGACGAGAACACCGTGACCGGCTGGGAGCTGTTCGGCATGCGTGCGATCCGCCAGGGCGACTGGAAGGCGGTGTACCTGCCGGCCCCGGTGGGCCCGGCCACCTGGCAGCTCTACGACCTGGCCCGCGACCCGGGCGAGATCCACGACCTCGCTGACAGCCAGCCGGGCAAGCTGGCGGAGCTGATCGAGCATTGGAAGCGATACGTCAGCGAGACCGGTGTCGTAGAGGGGGCTTCGCCTTTCCTGCTGCGATAAGCGGAACCTCTCCCCTCGCCCTCTCCCTTCAGGAGGGAACGTCTGGCCAGAAGGTCGGGGAGAGGGGCTACTTCGCCGGGTGGAACGAGGCGACCCGGGTCAGGCCGAGAAACCGCCATCGATGGTCAGGCTGGCCCCGGTGATGTAGGCCGCTTCCGGCCCGGCCAGGTAGGCGACGAAGCTGGCGATTTCCTCGCTGCGGGCGTAGCGCGGCAGCGCCATCAGGCCCTTGAGGGCCTCGGCGAAGTCGCCGTCGTCCGGGTTCATGTCGGTATCCACCGGACCCGGCTGCACGTTGTTCACCGTGATCCCGCGCGGGCCGAGGTCGCGGGCCAGGCCCTTGGTCAGGCCGACCAGCGCCGACTTGCTCATCGCGTAGGTGGCGCCGCCGGCGAACGGCATGCGTTCGGCATTGGTGCTGCCGATGCTGATCACCCGCCCGCCGTCGCCCATGTGCTTGACCGCCGCCTGGGTGGCGACGAAGACGCTGCGCACGTTGATCGCCAGGGTCCGCTCGAAGTCGGCCAGCGGCAGCTCTTCCACCGAACCGAGGGCGAGGACGGCGGCGTTGTTGACCAGGATGTCGATGCGTCCGAAGCGAGCCGCCGCTTCGTCGACGGCGGCGACGAGCGCGGCCGCGTCGGCGCTATCGGCATGCAGGGCCAGGATGCTGGCTCCGGCGCCTTCGAGTTCGGCCGCCAGGGCCCGGGACTTGTCCGCCGAGCTGACGTAGGTGAAGGCGACGCTGGCGCCTTCGGCGGCCAGCCGGCGAACGATGGCGGCGCCGATGCCGCGGGAACCGCCCTGGACGAAGGCGACTTTGCCGGCGAGGGATGCAGAGGATACGGACATGGAAATCTCCATCGGAGTGGATAGACAGGCCCCGAGTTTCCGTCGTCCATTGCAGACCTGGTAGCGGGTAATCGCTATATTCAGCCGATACCAATGGTTTATGCGGGCCCTTTCCCATGGAAACCCTCAGCAACATCCAGTGCTTCGTCCGCAGCGCCGAGGCCGGTAGCTTCGCCGAGGCCGCCAGGCGCCTGGGCCTGACGCCGGCCGGGGTGGGCAAGAACGTCGCCCGCCTGGAAAGCAACCTCGGCGTGCGCCTGTTCCAGCGCAGCACCCGGCGCCTGACCCTGACCGAAGCCGGGGAGCGTTTCCTGCAAGAGGTCGGCGGCAGCCTGGAGGGCATCCAGACCGCTCTCGCCAACGTCTCCAGCGTCGGCAACCAACCCAGCGGCACGTTGAAGGTCAGCATGGGGCTGGCCTTCGGCCGCGACTACATCCTGCCGCTGCTCGGCGAGTTCCTCGAACGCTATCCCGACATCGTGCCCGACTGGCATTTCGACAATCGCCAGGTGGACCTCATCGGCGAAGGCTTCGACGCCGCCATCGGCGGTGGTTTCGAACTGCCGCCCGGGGTGGTGGCGCGCAACCTGACGCCGGGCCACCTGATCCTCCTCGCCTCGCCCGCCTACCTCCGCGACAAGCCGCCAATCCGCCATCCAGGCGACCTGGGCGGCTTCGACGGGATCCGCATCCGCTCGCCGCAGACCGGCCGCGTGCGCTCCTGGCCGCTGCGCCGGCGCAACGGCGAGGAGGCGCCGATAGAGCTGCGCGAACGCATGACCATGAGCGACCCGGAAGCCACCTGCGAGGTCGCCGCGATGGGCCTGGGCATCACCCTGGTATGCATGCAGCACGCCTATGCCTACCTGGAGTCCGGCGCCCTGGTGCGGGTCCTGCCGGACTGGTACGTCGACGCCGGCAACACCAGCCTCTACTACGCGGCGAACAAGCTGCTACCGGCCAAGACCCGGGTCTTCGTCGACTTCGTCGTCGACTACTTCCGCCGCCAGGACCTGGCCCGGCGCTTCTCCGCCTTCCCAACCGGCTAGCGCCAGCCATCCGTCGCCTCGGCAAACGGGAAAAGGCCCTGGCACCGGCCTCGCCGGAAAAACGGCAGTTTGACATTACCGATTGGGACTCTAGTTTTAGAAAACGCCGCCGACGAGCTTGGAAGGCGTCTTCCGCACGGTCCCGAGGGACCGCCTGGAAGCCCTGCTCCGATCCGGCACATGGAGTGCAGCATGCGCGAGTCCCTCGGTGTTTCGTTACCATCCCGGCCCCTGCTGCTGAAGCTGGGCCTGCTTTCCCTACCCTGGGCGTTGTGCGCCGGGCTGCATGCCGTCGGCCTCGGCGTCTGGCTGGTCCTGGCGCTCGGTTGGTTCGCCAGCCTGGCCATGCTCGTCCTCCTCCTGCGCGCCCCTCGGCAAGCGGTAGCGAATGCCAACCCGCAGGCGGATGCCGCTTCGCCGGCCTGGAGCGCGGCGCAACGGGCGCTCGCCGACGAAACCGCGCAACTGGACGGTCACGCCCGGCAGATCGACGAACTGCTGCATTCGGCGATCCGCCAGCTCAGCGACAGCTTCCACGGCCTCGCCGAACGCATCGATACCCAGCGCGGCCTGTCCCATTCGCTGATCGAGCGCTACGACGGGCGCGGCCAGGTCGACGAAGGCATCAACTTCCAGGACTTCGTCAGGACCACCCAGCAGACCCTCAGCCTGTTCGTCGAGGCTACCCTGGAAACCAGCCGGACCTCGCAGCAACTGGTGGAACGCATGGACCAGGTGCGGCTGAAGATCACCGAGATCCTGCAGTCGACCCAGGACATGGACGCCATCGCCAAGCAGACCAACCTGCTCGCCCTCAACGCTGCCATCGAGGCCGCCCGAGCCGGCGAGAGCGGCCGCGGCTTCGCCGTGGTCGCCGATGAAGTGCGCGCGCTGTCGACCCGCTCCACGGAGTTTTCCGCCGCCATCCGCAAGCACGTCGACGTGGTCCACCACGAGATCCAGGACGCCGAGAGCGCGATCTCGCAACTGGCCGACAAGGACATGTCCTTCGCCCTCGATTCCAAGCACAAGATCCAGGGCATGCTCGATGACCTGGAGGCGATGAACCGGCACACCCTGAAGGTCATCCACGAACTGGACCGGCTCTCGCTGGAAGTCGGCCAGGGCGTCGACGCGGCGGTCACCGCCCTGCAATTCCAGGACATGGGCAGCCAGTTGCTCGGCCAGATGCGCAAGCACCATGCGCGTCTTGGCGCCTTCGCCCTCGGCCTCGGCGCGCTGGAGGCGCGACCGCGCCAGGAATGGCCCGAACGGGTCGCACGGGAGGTCGAGGAACTGCGCCGGCCCTTGCCCAGCCCGGTGAGCCAGAACAGCGTCAACGTGGGCGAAGTGGAATTGTTCTGAGGGGTATCGATAGCCAATCCGTCTAACCGGATAACTATCCGACGAGAAACCGGCGCCAATAATTGAAATCCACCGGACATTGTCTTTACTGGAACTAGCAAAGGGCCATCAGAGCCCTCCGTCACAGCCACCTGGCACACACCACCTTCGCCGCCGAGCTTGGCGCTGCGGTAGGGACACCGTGAGGACGCAAGACCATGGGCAAACCGATTCTGATCGTCGACGACTCGGCGTCTATCCGCCAGATGCTGAGCTTCACCCTGAAGTCCGCCGGCTACGAGGTGGACGAGGCCGCGGACGGCAAGGAAGGCCTCGGCAAGGCCCAGAGCAAGAGCTACAGCCTGGTGTTCACCGACCAGAACATGCCGAACATGGACGGCCTGTCGCTGATCCGCAGCCTGCGTAACCTGGCCGGCTACCGCAGCGTGCCGATCCTCATGCTGACCACCGAATCGAGCGACGCGATGAAGCAGCAGGGGCGTAGCGCCGGCGCCACCGGCTGGCTGGTGAAGCCGTTCGACCCGCCGAAACTGCTCGAAGTGACGCGCAAGGTCCTGCCCTGATTCCCGTTCCCCCGCGGGGGAGGTCCCATGCCCCAGGATATGAGCCAGTTTCTCCAGGTGTTCTTCGAGGAAACCGAGGAACACCTGGCCACCCTCGAACTCCTCCTGATCGGTCTCGACCTGGACCGGCCGGACAGCGAGACGCTGCACGGCATCTTCCGCGCCGCGCATTCGATCAAGGGTTCCAGCGGAATGTTCGGTTTCGACGACATCACCGCCGTCACCCACGAACTGGAGACCCTGCTCGACCGCATCCGCTGCGGCCAGATGCACCTGCGGCCGGACATGATCAGTTCCTTCCTCGAAGCCCGCGACGTGTTGCAGCGCCTGCTCGACGCCCATCGCAGCGGCAGTCCCGACCCCGGGGTGCCGTTACTGGAGACGGTCGAGCGGCTGCGCGGCTGGCTGCGGGTGCCGGAACAGGAAGCGGCGGAGGAAGGCTTCGGCCTGTTCGACGACGCGCCCGCCAGGGAAACCGCGGACGACGATGCCTTCGGCTTCTTCGACGAAGGCCCGGGCGCTCCGGAACGAGCGGCCGCACCGGAAGCGTTCGGGCTCTTCGACGAGGCGCCCGGCGCACCGGCCGCGAGCGAAGCGTTCGGCCTCTTCGATGAGGCACCGGGTTCCCCACCGGCGGAGGAACGCGCCTTCGGCCTGTTCGACGGCGCCCCCGGCAGCCCCGCCGCGCCCAGTGCGCCCGCGCAAGCCGTCGCCGCGACGGCCAGGGGCGCAGTCGCGCCCGTGCGTGGCGACGGCGAGTCCGGCTCGATCCGGGTCAGCGTGGAAAAGATCGACAGCCTGATCAACCTGGTCGGCGAACTGGTGATCACCCAGGCCATGCTCGGCCAGCTCGGCGAGCAGCTCGACCCGAGCCGCCACGAGCGCCTGCAGCACGCCCTGGCCCAGCTCGAACACAACACCCGCGACCTGCAGGAATCGGTGATGTCGATCCGCATGCTGCCGATCAACTTCATCTTCAGCCGCTTCCCCAGGCTGGTGCGCGACACCGCCACGCGCCTGGGCAAGCAGGTCGAGCTGCACCTGCACGGCGAGCACACCGAACTGGACAAGAGCGTGATCGAGAAACTCAGCGATCCGCTCACCCACATCGTCCGCAACAGCATCGACCACGGCATCGAAACGCCCGCCGAACGCCTCGCCGCCGGCAAGCCGGCGAGCGGCACGGTGAAGCTCGCCGCCAGCCACCAGGGCGGCAGCGTGGTGGTGGAGGTTTCCGACGACGGTCGCGGCCTGTCGCGTCCGCGCATCCTCGCCAAGGCCCGCGAGCGCAACCTGCCGGTGCATGACGGGATGAGCGACGCCGAGGTCTGGCAACTGGTGTTCATGCCCGGCTTCTCCACCGCCGAGGCGGTCACCGAGCTGTCCGGACGCGGCGTCGGCATGGACGTGGTGAAGCGCAACATCGGTGCCATGGGCGGGCGCATCGACATCGACTCGGCGCCCGGCATGGGCACTCGCATCGGCATCCGCCTGCCGCTGACCCTGGCGATCCTCGACGGCCTGATCGTCGCCGTCGAAGCGGTCAACTACGTGATTCCGCTGACCTACATCGTCGAGTCGCTGCAGGCGCGCAGCGACGACGTGCGCGGCCTCGGCGGCGAAGACAACGCGATGATCCGCGTACGCGGCGAGTACCTGCCGCTGTTCAGCCTGCACGAGCTGTTGCGCATCGGCGGCGAAGCGCCGGCGCCGGAGCAGGGCATCGTGGTGATCCTCGAGTCCGAGGGGCGCAGCTTCGCCCTGCAGGTGGACGAACTGGTCGGCCAGCAGCAGGTGGTGATCAAGAGCCTGGAACAGAATTTTCGCCGTGTGGAGGGTATCGCCGGCGCCACCATCATGGGCGACGGCAGCGTCGCCCTGATTCTCGACGTCGATGCGCTGCCACGCCTGGCGGCGCGGGAGGACACCGCCGATGAACGGCACTGAGGCAAGCCAGGCGAACGGCCCGGCGCAGGAATACCTGACCTTCACCCTGGGCCGCGAGGAGTACGCCATCGACATCCTCCGCGTGCAGGAGATCCGCGGCTACGACCAGGTCACCGCGATCGCCAACGCGCCGCCCTTCATCAAGGGCGTGATCAACCTGCGCGGGGCGATCGTGCCGATCGTCGACCTGCGCATCAAGTTCCACCTCGCCGAGGTCACCTACGACCCGTTCACCGTGGTGATCATCCTCAACATCGGCCGGCGCATCGTCGGCGTGGTGGTGGACTCGGTATCCGACGTGATCGCACTGGGCGGCGACGCGATCAGGCCGCCGCCGGAGTTCGGCGCCAGCTTCGACACCGAATACCTGCTCGGCCTGGCCACCGCGGGCGAGCGCATGTTGATCCTGGTGGACATCGAGAGACTGATGACCAGCCGCGAAATGGCGCTGGTCGACGAAGCCGCGGCCTGAGCGGCGCCAACGAGGGATAGGCAGGGGATATCGAAATGGGTCTGTTCAATGCACATGCGGTGGCGCAGCAACGCGCCGACCGGATCGCCACGCTCCTCCAGTCGTTCGCCGACGGCCAGCTCGACACCGCCGTCGGCGAGGCCCCGGCGCCCGGCTACGAGCGTCTCTACGACAGCCTGCGGGCGCTGCAGCGGCAACTGCGCGAACAACGCGCCGAACTCCAGCAGGTGGAAAGCCTGGAGGCGGGGCTGGCGGAGATGAGCCGCCAGCACGAAGCCGGCTGGATCGACCAGACGATTCCCGCCGAACGCCTGGAAGGTCGCGCGGCGCGCATCGCCAAGGGCGTCAACGAACTGGTGGCCGCGCACATCGCGGTGAAGATGAAGGTGGTCAGCGTGGTCACCGCCTACGGCCAGGGCAACTTCGAGCCGCTGATGGACCGCCTGCCGGGCAAGAAGGCGCAGATCACCGAAGCCATCGACGGCGTTCGCGAACGCCTGCGCGGGGCCGCCGAGGCGACCTCGGCGCAACTGGCCACGGCGGCCTACAACGCGCGGATCAAGAGCGCGCTGGACAACGTCTCGGCCAACGTGATGATCGCCGACAACGACCTCAACATCATCTACATGAACCGCACCGTCAGCGAGATGCTCGGTCGCGCCGAAGCGGATATCCGCAAGCAACTGCCGAACTTCGACGCCGGCCGCCTGATGGGCGCCAACATCGACGTGTTCCACAAGAATCCGGCGCACCAGCGGCACCTGCTGGCCAACCTCACCGGCGTGCACAAGGCCGAGCTCAACCTCGGCGGCCGGCGCTTCTCCCTCGACGTGGTGCCAGTGTTCAACGACGCCAACGAACGCCTCGGCTCCGCCGTGCAATGGACCGACCGCACCGAGGAACACCGCGCCGAGCAGGAAGTCTCGCAACTGGTGCAGGCGGCGGCGGCCGGCGACTTCAGCAAGCGCGTCGAGGAGGCCGGCAAGGAAGGCTTCTTCCTCAGGCTGGCGAAGGACCTGAACAGCCTGGTGGATACCGCCGACCGCGGCTTGCGCGACGTCTCGCGGATGCTCGGGGCGCTGGCCCAGGGCGACCTCACCCAGCGCATCGAGGCCGACTACCAGGGCACCTTCGGCCAGCTCAAGGATTTCTCCAACGACACCGCACAAAGCCTGTCGCGGATGCTCGGGCAGATTCGCGAGGCCGCCGACACCATCAACACCGCCGCCAGCGAGATCGCCAGCGGCAACGCCGAACTGTCGGCGCGCACCGAGCAGCAGGCGTCGAGCCTGGAGGAAACCGCCTCGAGCATGGAAGAACTGACCAGCACGGTGAAGCTCAACGCCGAGAATGCCCGCCAGGCCAACTCGCTGGCGGCCAATGCCTCGGAAGTGGCGACCCAGGGCGGCACCGTGGTGCAGAAGGTGGTCAGCACCATGTCCTCGATCAACGAGTCGGCGCGCAAGATCGCCGACATCATCGGGGTGATCGACGGCATCGCCTTCCAGACCAACATCCTCGCCCTCAACGCCGCGGTCGAGGCAGCCCGCGCCGGCGAGCAGGGCCGCGGCTTCGCGGTGGTCGCCGGGGAAGTGCGCACCCTCGCCCAGCGTTCCGCCGCCGCGGCCAAGGAGATCAAGACGCTGATCTCCGACTCGGTGGACAAGGTGGAGAACGGCAACACCCTGGTGGCCCAGGCCGGACAGACCATGAGCGACATCGTGGTGGCGATCCGCCGGGTCACCGACATCATGTCGGAGATCGCCGCCGCCTCCGCCGAGCAGAGCACCGGCATCGAAGAGGTGAACAGCGCGGTCTCGCAGATGGACGACATGACCCAGCAGAACGCCGCGCTGGTGGAGGAAGCCGCGGCCGCGGCCGAGGCCATGCAGGAGCAGGCGGGCCTGCTCAACCAGTCGGTGGCGGTGTTCAGGCTGGACACTCCGCCGAGCGTGGTCCAGCTCGCCAGCGCGCGGCCGTCCGCGCCACGCCCCAGCGCGCCGGCGCCGCTGGCCCGCAGCGGCATGGCGCGGGCCAGCAAGGCGCGCAAGGAAGACGGCTGGGAAGAGTTCTGAGACCACGCCGCGCCTCCGCCAGGCGGAGGGCGGCAAGCCCTTAGGGTCGACCAGGGAAACCCGACGCCAATGCCCACCTCCACGCCTTCGCCGGTGTTCGGCAACCAGGAGTTCCACTACACCCGCGAGGACTTCCAGCAAGTACGCGAGCGGCTCTACCGGCTGACCGGCATCAGCCTGGCCGAGAGCAAGGCGCAACTGGTCTATAGCCGCCTCTCGCGGCGCCTGCGCCTGCTGCGGCTCGGCAGCTTCGCCGAATATTTCACCCACCTCGACCGCGAGCCGGGCGAGCAGCAGTTGTTCGTCAACGCGCTGACCACCAACCTCACCGCATTCTTCCGCGAACGCCACCACTTCCCCCTGCTCGCCGACCTCGCCCGCCGCCAGTTGCAGCGGCATCGCCCGCTGCGCATCTGGTCGGCGGCGGCGAGTACCGGCGAGGAACCCTATTCGATCGCCATCACCCTGGTGGAGGCGCTGGGCAGCTTCGATCCGCCGGTGAAGATCGTCGCCTCGGACATCGATACCGGGGTGCTCGACTGCGCCCGCCAGGGCGTCTATCCGCTGGAGCGCCTGGAGCAGATGCCGGCGCCGCTGAAGAAACGCTTCTTCCTCCGCGGCACCGGGCCCAACGCCGGCAAGGCGCGGGTGGTGGAGGAACTGCGGCAACTGGTGGAGTTCCGCCAGATCAACCTGCTGGAGGCAGACTGGTCGATCGCCGGGGAACTCGACGCGATCTTCTGCCGCAACGTGATGATCTACTTCGACAAGCCGACCCAGACCCGCCTGCTGGAACGCATGGTGGCCCTGCTGCGGCCGGAGGGCCTGTTCTTCGCCGGGCATTCGGAGAACTTCGTCCACGCCAGCCACCTGGTGCGCTCCGTCGGCCAGACCGTCTACAGCCCGGCCTGATCGCGATGAATCTCCAGGCCCGGGAAGGCGCGCCGCTGAACCGCTACTACGATCCGTACTTCGCCTGCGATGCGGTGAAGCTGTTGCCCGGCGAATACTTCGCCAGCGGCGAAGACCTGGTGATCGTCACCGTGCTCGGCTCCTGCGTCTCGGTGTGCCTGCGCGACCCGCTCAACGGCATCGCCGGGATGAACCACTTCATGCTCCCCGAGCGCGGCCTCGGCGGCGACCTGGCCTCGCCGTCGGCGCGCTACGGCAGCCACGCCATGGAACTGCTGATCAACCGCATGCTGGCCCTCGGCGCCAGCCGCGAGCGCCTGCAGGCCAAGGTCTTCGGCGGCGGCTCGGTACTGCGCCAGATCAGCGCCGCCATCGGCCAGCGCAACGTCGAGTTCACCCTCGACTACCTGGCCACCGAGCGTATCCCGCTGCTCGCCAGCGACGTGCTGGAGGCCTTCCCGCGCAAGATCTACTTCTTCCCGCGCAATGGCCGGGTCCTGGTGAAGTCCCTGGTGGAGCTGAAGAACGACACCGTGCTGCAGCGTGAACGCGACTACCGCCGCCGTATCGACCGCAACGCGGACGGCGGCCCCATCGACCTGTTCTGACTCTCCGGGAGAGCCCGCCATGCCCATCAGTGTCCTGGTCGTCGACGATTCCGCCCTGATCCGCAGCCTGCTCAAGAAGATCATCCAGGCCGACCCGGAGCTGCGCCTGGTCGGCTGCGCGCCGGACGCCTTCGTCGCCCGCGACCTGATCAAGCAGCACGCGCCGGACGTGATCAGCCTCGACGTGGAAATGCCGCGAATGGACGGCCTGACCTTCCTCGACAAGCTGATGAAGGCGCGGCCGACCCCGGTGCTGATGATCTCCTCGCTCACCGAGCGCGGTTCCGAAGCCACCCTGCGCGCGCTGGAACTGGGCGCGGTGGACTTCATCGCCAAGCCCCGGCTGGGCATCGCCGAAGGCATGCAGGCCTATGCCGAGGAAATCCGCGCCAAGCTCAAGACCGTCGCCCGCGCCCGCCTGCGCCGCCGTGCGGCGGACGCGCCGGCGCCGCCGGAAAGCGCGGCGCCGCTGCTCAGCACCGAGAAGATCATCGCCCTCGGCGCCTCCACCGGCGGCACCGAGGCGCTCAAGGAAGTGCTGCTCGGCCTGCCGGCGCACAGTCCCGGGGTGGTCATCACCCAGCACATGCCTCCCGGCTTCACCCGCAGCTTCGCCGAGCGCCTGGATCGCCTGACCCGGCTCAGCGTCAGCGAAGCGCGCGACGGCGACCGCATACTGCCCGGCCACGCCCTGGTCGCGCCGGGCGACCACCACATGGAGGTGCAGCGCTCCGGCGCCAACTACGTGGTGCGTTTGAACCGCCAGGCGCAGGTCAACGGCCACCGCCCGGCAGTGGACGTGATGTTCGAGTCGCTGGCTCGCTGCGCCGGGCGCAACCTGCTCGCCGGCCTGCTCACCGGCATGGGCAAGGACGGCGCGCGCGGGCTCCTGGCGATCCGCCAGGCCGGCGGCTACACCCTGGCCCAGGACGAGGCTACCTGCGTGGTCTACGGCATGCCCCGCGAAGCGGTGGAACTGGGCGCCGCGGAAGACGTGCTGCCGCTCGAACGGATCGCCGCCGCGCTGCTCCAGCAAGCCGCCCGGCGCGGCAGCGGCAACCGCCTCTGAGCGGGATCCTGGCCGGCCCGCTGCGCTTTTTCGCCGCCCCCCGCAACCTCCCCCGCCGAGCCCCCGCCGACGACAGGCCCGAACCACGGGCCTTTGCCTGCTCGCCATCATTGTGACGTCAAATTAATGGCGAAATAAAACCAAATTACGTTGCCTGAAATAATGCACATCTGCACAATTGGCCCTTTCGCCAAAAGTTCGACACACGCTTTCGATCCATGATTTCGGCCGCGGGCCGGGCGAGAAACTGATAGGGATAGCCATGGCGGCGAACTGGGGGTTGCGCGGCAAATCGGTGGTGGCGCTGTTGCTGGCCTGTGCCCTGGCACTGGTCCCGGCGGTGCTGCTGGGCTGGCGCGCGATGGACGACATCCGTACGCACTTCGGCCTGGCCTACGCGAAGAACTTCACCCTGCTGCACCGGCAGAAGATCCTCGCCCCGGTCTCCCGCGAACTGGCGTTGTCGCGCCGTTTCGCCGAATCGGTGGTGACCCGCGACTGGCTGCTGAAGGAAGACGACCCGGCGCGCCGCGCGCTGTTCTTCCGCGAGGCCGAGGGCTACCGCGGCGACTTCCGCGACCACGCCTACTTCATCATCGCCAGCGGCTCCCAGCATTACTACTTCAACGACGGCAGCCAACCCTACAGCGAACGGCCGCGCTACACCCTGGAGGCCGGCGACCCGGAAGACGCCTGGTACTTCAATACCCTGCGCAACAGCGCCGCCTACAACATCAACGTCAATGTCGACAGCAAGCTGAACCTGACCAAGGTCTGGTTCAACCTGGTGATCCGCGACCAGGGCCGGCCCATCGGCCTGGCCGGCAGCGGCCTGGACCTGAGCGGCTTCCTCGACGACTTCATCATCGCCCGCGAGCCGGGCGTGACGCCGATGATCGTCGGCGACGACGGCGCCATCCAGGCCCACCCGGACCGCCGCCTGATCGCCTACAGCTCCGCCGCCGGCGGCGCCAGCGAACGCCACCGGGTGTTCGACCTGCTCGACCAGCCGGAACAGCGCGACGCCCTGCGCGAGGCCATGCGCCTGGCCCGCGCCAAGGCCGGCTCGGTGCACTGCCTGTGGGCCGGCCTCGACGGCCGCCAGCAACTCTTCGCCGTGGCCTACATTCCCCAACTGCGCTGGTACGTGCTCACCGCCGTCGACCTGCACGCCGCCCAGGTCCTCGACAACCGCTGGCTATGGCCGCTGGCGGGCACGTTCCTGCTGTTGCTGGTGGCCCTGCTGCTGGGCTTCGCCTATGCCGTCGAGCGCCTGCTGTTGCGCCCCCTGCGCAGCCTCAAGCGCTCGGCCAAGGCGATCGCCGCCGGACGCTACGACACGCCGCTGCCGCTGGCGCGCCAGGACGAGATCGGCTCGCTGTCGAAGGCCTTCGCCAGCATGGCCGACCAGGTCCGCCGGCACACCGCCGAGCTGGAAGACAAGGTCCAGGAGCGCACCCAGGCGCTGGAGGAAGCCAACCGCGAGATGGCCGCCGCGCAGAAGAAGATCGGCGACAGCCTCGACTACGCCAGCCTGATCCAGCGCGCGATCCTCCCCGACCGCCAGCTCAGCGCCACGCTCGGCGAGCATCACTTCATCCTGTGGAAACCGCGCGACGTGGTCGGCGGCGACTTCTACGTGTACCGCGAGCAGGCCGACGGCTACCTGATCGGCGTGGTCGACTGCGCCGGTCACGGCGTGCCCGGCGCGCTGATGACCATGCTCGCCCGCGCCGCCATCGACCACGCCATCGAGGCGGTGGGCAGCCGCGACCCGGCGGCGATCCTCGGCGAGACCGACCAGGCGATGCGCAGCATGCTCAGCCAGGAGCAGATCCCCCAGGCGCTGGCCACCAACATGGATGCCGGGCTGGTCTGGGTCGACCGCCGGCGCCGCCAGCTGGCCTTCGCCGGGGCGAAGATCTCGCTGTACGCCAGCGACGGCGAGGAGGTCCAGGAACTCAAGGGCGCGCGCCGGGCGATCGGCGACAAGCGCCGTGGCGACTACCGCAACATCGAGGTACCGCTGGCGCCGGGCTGGACCTTCTACCTGAGCACCGACGGTTTCCTCGACCAGGCCGGCGGCGAACACGGCTTCGGCTTCGGCAGCCGGCGCTTCGCCGACATGCTCCGCGACCACGCGCGGCAGCCGCTCCCCGAGCAGGCCGAGGCCTTCGTGGCGACGCTCGCCGAGTACCAGGGCGAGCACCCGCAACGCGACGACATCACCATCCTGTCCTTCCGATTCGACTAGGGGCACCCATGGAAACGCTAGACCTGCTGGCCATGCGTGAAAGCTACACCCGCCAACGCATCCTGCTCTGCTTCAACGGACCGATCTCGCGCAGCCTGATCGAGGAGATAGGCCACGCGCTGCGCAACTACCTGCACGCCGAACAGGCCAAGCCGAGCGAAGCGATGGACGTCTTCGCGGTGTACATCGAGATGACCCAGAACATCCGCCACTACGCCAATCTCAAGGGCTACGGCGAACACGAGGCGGCGGCCACGGTAGCCATCGCCCGCAACGAGGACGGCCACTACGTGGTGTCCGCCGGCAACCTGGTGGAGCGCGACGACGGCCAGAGCCTGGTGCGCAGCATCCAGGCCATCGCCAACCTCGACAAGGCCGCCCTCAAGGCCGCCTACAAGGAGCAGCTACGCCGCCCGCGCGACAGCGGCTGCGCCAGCGGAGCCGGTCTCGGCCTGCTGGACATCGCCCGCAAGTCCAGCGAACCACTGGCCGCATCGCTGAAGGAACAGCCCGACGGGCGCGCCTTCTTCAGCCTGCGCGCCGTGATCTGACCCCGTGTTTTAGGAAGAACACCATCATGAGTGACCTGCACATACCCGGCACCCAGTCCACGCCCGCCATCCAGGGCGACTGGCAGGCCGGACGCCTGTCCATGCAAGGCGATTCCTACCCGGAAAACTCCTATGAACTGTTCGGCCAGGTGATCGACTGGGTCGAGCGCTTCCTCGCCGACGGGCAGCGGCCGCTGGAACTGGACCTGCGCCTGCTGTACCTGAACACCAGTTCGATCAAGGCCATGATGGACATCCTCGACCTGCTCGAAGAGGCCCACCAGGGCGGTCGCCCGGTCAGCCTGCGCTGGCACTACGACCGGCGCAACGAACGGGTCGCCGAGCTGGCCGAGGAGTTCCGCGAGGATTGCAGCTTCCCCTTCGCCATCCAGGCCCACGACGAGTAGCCGACGATGAGCCGCGAACGCGAACTGGACGCCTGGATCGACGGCCTGCTGGCCGATCCGCAGTTCCACGGGCATCCGCTGCACCAGGCGCTGGCCCGCCTGCGCCAGCAATCGCTGGAGCAACTGGTGCGGCTGGAGCGCATCGCCCGGATCTCCGACGGTTTCCAGTCGATGGCGCGGGAGCAGAACCTGTCGCTGTCCGAGCGCTACCACAAGCAACTGCGGCGCCTGGAAAAGGTGGCGCGGATCTCCGACCGCTACCAGCAGATGATGCGCGACCTCAACCTGGCGCTGAAGGAAGCCTCGATCCGCGACCCGCTGACCGGCCTGCCCAACCGACGCATGCTGCTGGAGCGCCTCAGGGAGGAGAACGAACGCTCCCAGCGCCACGGCCAGAGCTACGTGCTGGCGATGCTCGACGTGGACTTCTTCAAGCAGGTCAACGATACCTGGGGCCACGACAGCGGCGACCGGGTGCTGGTGGAAATCGCCCGTGCCATGGAGTCCGAGCTACGCGAATACGACCTCTGCGGCCGCTGGGGCGGCGAGGAATTCCTCCTGCTGCTGCCACAGACCCGCCTGCAGGACGCCGGCCCGGTACTCGAGCGGGTGCGCGACAGCGTACGGACCCTGGCGGTACGCGTCGGCACCGAGGCGCTGAGCGTCACCGCCAGCGTCGGCGTTACCGAACACCGCATCGGCGAAACCTATTCGCAGACCGTCAATCGCGCCGACGCCGCACTGCTCGACGCCAAGCGCAGCGGCCGCGACAAATGCGTGTTCGCCGCGCTCCCGCCGCTTCCTGCCCCTTCCCGCCCGGCTCCAGCGCGCTGAGCCTCCTCAGGCGTCCAGCCGCTGCAGCCGCACCTGGCCTCGGCTGAGGTCCACCAGCAGCGCCTGAAGCGCCTCGAAGCGCGCCACCGGCAACTCCAGGGTCAGGACGACGCCGTCGGCGCCGTAGTCTTCGGCCGCCGCGCTGGCGCCCAGCGCCAGGCTGCGCGCCTTGAGCAGCGCGTGGTCGGCGAAGGCACAGGCGAAGCGCACCCGACAGCGCTCGACCAGCTCGCTGCGCGGCGCCTGCTGCAGGCACTTGGCCGCGCCGCCGCCATAGGCGCGGGCGAGGCCGCCGGTGCCGAGCTTGATGCCACCGAACCAGCGGCTGACCAGCACCGCCACGCAGTCCATGTCCTGTCCCTCGATGGCCGCCAGGATCGGCCGCCCGGCGCTGCCGCCGGGTTCGCCGTCGTCGCTGAAGCGGTACTGCGCGCCGCACTTCCAGGCCCAGCAGTTGTGTCCGGCGGAAGCGTCGCGGTGGGCGGCGATGAACGCCTGCGCCTCGTCCTCGTCGGCCACCGGGGCGGCGATGGTGTGGAAGCGGCTCTTGCGGATTTCCTCGCGGTATTCGGCGAGGCCTTGCAGGGTGCTCGGCATCGCGTTCAGGCCGCCGGCGGGATCAGTCCGCAGCCCTTGAGGATGATCCGCACCAGGTTGTCGGCGGCGGCGGCGAAGTCCTGCCTGGACATGCGCTTGCGGCCGGTGACCAGGCCGATCTGGCTGGCGAAGTCGGCGTAGTGCTGGGTGCTGCCCCAGAGCAGGAAGATCAGGTGCACGGGATCCACCGGGTCCATCCGGCCGGCGGCGATCCAGGCCTCGAATACCGCGGCGCGGCCGCGGAACCAGCTGCGGTAGTCCTGGTTGAAATGCGCGGTGAGGCACTCGCCGCCGCTGATGATCTCCATGGCGAAGATCCGCGAGGCCAGCGGGTAGCGGCGGGAGAACTCCATCTTGGCGCGGATGTAGCGGGCCAGCGCCTCGGCCGGATCGTCGTCGACGCCGAGGGTGTTGAAGGTACTGTCCCAGAGTTCGAGGATGTTGCTCAGCACCGCCGTGTAGAGGCCCAGCTTGTTGCCGAAGTAGTAGTGCAGGTTGGCCTTGGGCAGGCCGACGTTCTGCGCGATGGTGTTCATGCTGGTGCCCTTGAAGCCGTGGCGGGCGAACTCCTCCTCGGCCGCGGCGAGGATCGCCTCCTCGTTCTTCTGGCGGATGCGCCCGGCCGGCTTGTCGCGGGCGGCCGGGTCGTGGGCGGGCACTGTCAGGGTCATGCGCAGGTTTCCATCGGCGTGATCCCCGCGTTGATACCCCAGCCCGGCCGCGGGACACAAGCCAGGCGCGGAAAAATTTGCAAACGCCCGTATCAACCCAGCGGCTTGCGCCAGCGCGCCAGGGCGCCGCCCTTCGCGCTGGCCTGCGCCGCTTCGGCAACGCGCTCCTCGGGCAGCAGCAGGTTGAGCAGGATGGCGGTGATGCCGCCGCTGGTGATCGCCGAGTCGAACAGGGTCTTCACCACCGCCGGCATCTGGTCGAGCAGGGTCGGCTGCGCGGCCACGCCGAGGCCGACGCCGAACGAGGCGGCGATGATCAGCACGCTGCGGCGGTCCATCGGGGTCTGGCCGAGAATGCGGATGCCGGCGGCGGCGACGCTGCCGAACATCACCAGGGTGGCGCCACCGAGCACCGGCTTGGGGATCTGCTGGAGGATCGCGCCGACCCAGGGGAACAGGCCGAGCGCCAGCAACACGCCGCCGATATAGATCCCGACGTGCCGGCTGGCAACCCCGGTGAGCTGGATCACCCCGTTGTTCTGCGCGAAGGTGGTGTTCGGGAAGGCGCTGAAGGTGGCTGCCAGCAGGCAACTGACGCCGTCGCCGAGCACCCCGCCGCGCAACCGCTGCAGGTACGCCGGTCCCTCCAGGGGCTGCCGCGAGAGCATGCAGTTGGCGGTCAGATCGCCGACTGTCTCGATGCTGCTGATCAGGTAGATCAGCGCCACCGGCAGGAAGGCCATCCAGTCGAAGGCGAAGCCGAAGCGGAACGGCTGCGGCAGGCTGACCAGCGGCAGCTCGGGCAACGCCCGCGGAACGAACAGGCCGGTCGCCCAGGCCGCCAGGGTACCCAGCGCCAGGCCGATGACGATGGCGGCCAGGCGCAGCCAGGGCAGGCGCGAGCGGTTCAGCAGGACGATGCTCAGCAGCACCAGCGCGCCCAGCGCGAGATTGGCCGGTGCGCCGAAGTCCGTGGCCCCGGCTCCGCCGCCGAGGTCGGTGATGCCGACCTTGATCAGGCTGACGCCGATCAGGGTGATGACGATGCCGGTGACCAGCGGCGTGATCACCCGGCGAAGATGGCCGAGGAAACGACTGAGGACGATCTGCACGAAGGCGCCGAAGAAGCACACGCCGAAGATCATCGCGAGGATCTCCTCGGGACCACCGCCGCGCTGCTTCACCAGCATCCCGGCGGCCAGCACGGCGCCGAGGAAGGCGAAGCTGGTGCCTTGCAGGCAGATCATCCCGGCGCCGATGCCGAACGGCCGGCGCGCCTGGATCAGGGTGCCGGCGCCGGAAACCATCAGCGCCATGCTGATCAGGTATGGCAGGTGCTCGCCGAGGCCGAGCAGCGAGCCGATCACCAGCGGCGGAGTGACGATACCGACGAAGCTGGCCAGCACGTGCTGTAGCGCGGCAAGGAAGGCGGGAAGCGGGCGCGGCCGGTCGTCGAGGCCGTAGATGAGGTCGTTGGGGCGCTGGTCTTCGCTATGCATCGGGCCGTCTCAAGTGGCGCTCCTCGGACAGGAGGAGGATGCACGGCTTCTGCAAAAAGCTGTCCAGGTGATCAGCTTATTCCTGCCGCTCAGGCTGCAGGGCGCGCCCGGCGTGGGTCGAGCGAACAACGGGAGGCAAACGCAAGGACGACGAAGGCGACCGTCGCGCACCGTGCCGATGCACGGCGCGCAATGACGGGGCGCGCTGGCGGGGCCCGGCCGGCAGCCCCGCGCGACGGACTCAGAAGTGGTACTTGACCAGGAAGCTTGCGGTGTTCTGGTCGGTGGTGAAGTACTGCGAGTCCTTCACACCGTACTTGTCGGACCAGTAGTCGTACTCCAGGCCCACGTACAGGTGCTTAGGCTCGTAGCCGAGGGCCTTGCCCAGGTCGTACTTGACCTGTGGGTTGAAGTGCAGGTTGGCGTGATAGTCGCTCTGGTTGCGGCGGCTGGTGCTGGCGCTCTTGTTGTTGATCACCCAGTCCATGTAGCCGTCGATGAGGATGTCGGAGTTGCCCACCGGAATGGTGTAGGACCACACCGGGGTGATCTGCCAGGCGCCGGCGCGCACGCGGTTGCCGTCGGGCTTGCGGTAGTAGAAGTTGAGCTGGAAGTAGTCGAAGCCGGGGATCGCCAGGTCGAAGCCCGGGCCGAGCAGGTAGGCCTCGGTGTCGCCTTCGCCGAACTCGTAGGTGCCGGCCAGCAGCACGTCCTTCACCGGGCCGAAGGAGAGGTCCGCTCCGGTGAGCTTGCCGAAGCTCAGGCGCGGAGTGATCTCGCCGTAGTAGGTGTTCTTGCCGTTGCTGGCGTCTTCCTTGCCGTTGTAGTTGATCTGGTCGAAGAAGATGAACAGGTCGCCCCAGGTCCAGCCGCTGGCATGTTCCAGGGTGAAGGTCTGCTGGATCGGCGGGTTGATCTTGAAGTTCTTGCCGTAGAGGTAGGTCAGGCTCTCGTTGTGCCAGAGCAGCGGCCCCGAGTCGGTCTCGTGGGTCGGCGTCATGTCATGGTCTTCGGCGACAGCCTGGCCTGCGGCCAGTAGCCCCCCGGCTAGCATCACGGTGGCGAGTGTGCGGCTCATTGAAACGCTCCTGGAGTGAATAGCTTTTCTTCTAGTGGGCGAACCTGTCCGAGCGGTCAGGCCTCGCCATGGATAGCAAGAACGAAGCCAAGACGGCGCGGGCGCTTCGCCGGGTTTCCTGCGGCGAAGGGAACGCCTGTTTTTTCAGTGTTTTGGACAAAGGCGGCGAAATGCCTCCAACCTCTCTACGACGGCAAAAACCTGACCCCAAGGACAGTTTTTGCCTTGCACTGGTGCGTGGTCGGGAGGGGCGTGCTCGACTTTGGGTTGGCAGCGCGAAGAAAACTGGATACACAAAAACGATTTGTGACAAAAAGAATCAGCAGACTTTTGTACACAAAACAGTGCGTGGTCTTTCTACACATCACCGCCCCGGCGTTCGGGCGAGAAGCGGCGCGGATGATGCCAGAGACGGCGGGCGGAATTCATCCCCGAATGGGGTTTTTCGTCGGGTTTCAGGACGCCCGGACGTAAATTCGCCAGGGCCTGGGAGACTCCGGTGGCATGACAACCAGAAGGCGCTCTCGATGTTGCGTAGCGGAGCGCGCTCGAGTACGGGTCGCCTGGCAGCCTATGCCTGCCGGGTCTTCTTGCTTCGTCATCCGCAGGGTGGATACGCCTTGGGCATTATCCGCCGGACAGGTCTCCCCGCCTCACCCACATGGGTCCCCTCACCACACCGCGATCTGCGAATCGGTGCGCGGCTCGGTGCCGCCACAGAGCACGCCGCTGGCCGGGTCGCGCAGGACGATCTGGCCGCGCCCGTAGCTGGTCGAGTCGTAGGCGATCTCCACCTGGTGCCCACGCTGCGCCAGCTCCGCCGCCAGCGCGCGCGGCGCGGCATGTTCGATGCCGACGCGCAGCCCGCCCAGCCACTGCCAGCGCGGCGCGTCGAGGGCAGCCTGGGGGTTGAGGCCGAAGTCAACCAGGTTCATCACCATCTGCACGTGGCCCTGCGGCTGCATATAGGCGCCCATCACGCCGAACGGGCCGAGCGGCACGCCGTCCTTGCTGAGGAAACCGGGAATGATGGTGTGGAAGGTCTGCTTGCCCGGCTCCAGGCAATTCACGTGGTCCGGATCGAGGCTGAACTCGGCGCCGCGGTTCTGCAAGGCGATGCCGGTGCCGGGCACCACCACGCCGGAGCCGAAGCCGTGGTAGTTGCTCTGGATGAACGAGATCAGGTTGCCCTCCTCGTCGCCACAGGCCAGGTACACCGTGCCGCCCGGCCTCGGCTGGCCGGGGCTGGGATCGAGCGCGCGCTCGCCGATCAGCGCACGGCGGCTGGCGGCGTAGTCCTCGTGCAGCAGTTCCTCGACCGAGACCCGCATCGACTGCGGCTGGCTGATGTAGTGCAGCCCGTCGACGTACGCCAGCTTCATCGCCTCCAGTTGGCGATGCCAGGTCCGCGCGCAGTCGCGCTCGCCGAATTCGAAGCCCTTGAGGATGTTCAGGGTCATCAGGGCGATCAGGCCCTGGCCGCTCGGCGGAATCTCCCAGACGTCATAGCCACGGTAGTTCAGCGAGATCGGTTCGACCCACTTCGCCTGGTAGCCGGCCAGGTCCTCCGCGCGCAGGTAGCCGCCGCTGCGCTCGGCGTGGCCGACGATGGCCCTGGCCAGCTCGCCGCGATAGAAGCTTTCGCACTGGCTGCGCGCCAGCTCGTCCAGGGTGTCGGCCTGGCCCGGCTGGCGGAACACCTCGCCGGCGCGCGGCGCCCGGCCGTCGATGAGGAACTCGTCGAACCAGGCCCGCAGCTCGGGCCGCTGCGGCAACGCCGCGCGGAACTTGTCCAGGCCGCTCTGCCACAGGCGGGCGATCACCGGCGAGACCGGAAAGCCATCGCGAGCCAGCTCGATCGCCGGCCGCAGCAGTTGTTCGAACGGCAATTTGCCGAAGCGCCGCGACAGTTCGCCCCAGGCCGCCGGACAGCCCGGCACGGTGACCGGCGTCCAGCCGTACAGCGGCATCCGCTCGTGGCCGGCGGCGCGCACCCGCTCGCGATCGAGCAGGCCCGGCGCGCGCCCGCTGGCGTCCAGGCCGTGCAGGCGTCCGCGGGTCCAGACCAGGGCGAAGGCATCGCCGCCAATCCCGCAGCCGGTCGGCTCGACCACCGTCAGCGCGGCGGCGGTGGCGATCGCCGCGTCGATGGCATTGCCGCCACGGCGCAATATCTCCAGCCCGACCTGCGCCGCCTGCGGCTGCGAGGTGGCGACCATGCCGCGGCGGGCATGGACCGGCGAACGTTGCGAGGCGTAGGGAAGCGCGTGGGCGGAGAAGTCGAGCATCGGCGTGGGCTCCGGGAAACTTGAGGCGGCAGGTTAGCCCTGCCAGACTCTGCCGACTAGCGACACGACGCCAAGTCATGACGATGAACGGACAGCCTGCGGAACTGCACCGCCCGATTCCCACCCTCGCCCGCCTGCCACGGCCGGTCTACGCGCGCGCCGAAAGCCTGCGCGCCGGCTCCTGGACCTCGCGCCACCGGCACGCCTGGGTACAGCTTTCCTACGCCATCAGCGGCGTGCTCGGCGTACATACCGCCGAGGGCAGCTTCTTCGCCCCGCCGCAGCGGGCGATCTGGATTCCGGCGCAGCTGGAACACGAGGTGGTCACCTCCACCCGCGCCGAGATGCGCAGCCTGTACATCCGTGGCGACGCCTGCGCCTGGGCGCCGACGCGCTGCCGGGTGCTGGAGGTGACGCCGCTGGCGCGCGAGCTGATCAAGAGTTTCTGCGAGTTGCCGGTGGACTACCCGGAGGGCGACAGCGCCGAATCGCGGCTGGTGCAGGTGCTGCTGGACCAGTTGCGGCTGCTGCCGGAGGTCGCCTTCTCCCTGCCGATGCCGCGCGAGCCGCGCCTGCTGCGGCTGTGCCAGGCACTGATCGACGAACCGACCCAGAGCCTGACCATGGGCGACTGGGCGCAGCGCCTGGGCACCTCGGAAAAGACCCTGTCGCGCCTGTTCCAGCGCGAGACCGGGATGAACTACCGGCTCTGGCGCCAACGCCAGCGCCTGCTCGCCTCGCTCAACGCGCTGGAGGCCGGCGACAGCGTCACCGGCGCCGCCCTGGACAGCGGCTACGACTCGACCTCGGCCTATATCGCCGCCTTCAAGGGACTCTTCGGCTTCACTCCCGGCGAACTGTTCCGCCAGCGCTGAGCCCGGCGAAGGGCCCAGCGCGCGGGGCTCAGAACACGTCGATGGGATAGTCGACGATCACCCGGTATTCGTCGATGTCGTTGTCCACCGCGCTGTAGCCGCCGGTGCCGCGGTGGGTGGCCCAGCGCAGGCGTAGCGAGAGGTCCTTGGCCGGACCGCCCTGGACCACGTACTGCAGGTCGAGGTCGCGTTCCCAGTGCTTGGCGTTCTTGCCGTCGGCGCTGTACCAGCCGCCGTAGCCGGGGCTGTCCGGATCGACCCGGGTCAGGTCCAGCTTGCCGCGCGAGTACGAGGCCGAGGCGCTCAGGCCGGGTAGGCCGAGGGCGACGAAGTCGTAGTCGTATTGCAGCTTCCAGGACTTCTCGTTGGGACCGTTGAAGTCGGAATACTGCTGCGAGTTGTCGAGGAAGATGCTGTCGCCCTGGTTGATGTAGTCGAACGGCGTGTTGCCGTTGACCTTCTGCAGCACCGCGGTGACGGTGTGCTGCCTGTAGCCGACCGCGAAATGCAGGCTGTAGGTGTTGTTGTCGATCCGGCCGAGCAACGAGTCGCCGCTGTCGACGGTCTTGTAGTAGTGCGCGCCGGGGTTCAGCGACCAGTTGTCGTCGATCTCGTAGGTGTAGTCGACGTCGGCGTAGTACTGCTTCCAGACGTTCTGCAGTTCGGCGGCGTACAGGCTGCTGGTGAAGCCCTCGATGCCGCCCCAGGTGCCGCCCAGCCAGCTGAGATGATGGCTGTCGCGGTCGCCCGGCAGTTCGCCGTAGTACGAGCCGAGGCGACGGTGGCCACTCTGGTTGTAGTACTTGGTGAAACTGACCTGGCCAGCCGTGAGGGTCAGGTCCTCGAAACTGTTGTTGGTCAGGCTCACACCGCGGAAGGTCTGCGGCAGCATGCGCGACTCGCCGCCGGCGACCACCGGGTTGCTGAGGAACTGGTCGCCCAGCTTCAGCTCGGTGTCGAAGGCGCGGATCTTCAGCGCCGCCCCGCCACTGGAGAACTCATCGGGCGCCTTGCCGGATTCGTAGCCTTCCTTGCTCGGCGCGGTGATCGGCAGGATGCTGGTGCCGCCGGTACCGCCGCCGCCGTCGAGCTTCAGCCCGAGCATGCCGTAGGCGTCGACGCCGAAGCCGACCACGCCGGGCGTGTAGCCGGACTGAAAGGTGGCGATGAAGCCTTGCGCCCATTCCTTGCTGTCGTGCCCGGAAGCGTGCCGGCGGTCATGGTTGAAGTAGTAGTTGCGGGTCAGCAATTGGAGGCTGGAGCCTTCGATGAAGCCTTCTTTGGCTTCCCCCTCATCGGCCCAGGCGGCGGACGCGGTGCACAGCGCCAGCGCCATCGGCGTCAAGGCGAACAGATTCCTCATTGCGGTTGCTCCTTCTTACAGCGTGGTGAAATCCGGCAAGGCCGGAAAGCGTGTTGTGGTGTCGTTCCCGGCGACGCTTCTGCTGGCGTCGCGCGGGCGATCGCTCCCATGGGGCGCCCAGCCGGGCGCAACCCGAAAAAAAAGGCCGCTGGTATCAGCGGCCTTGAGAAGACGTCGAATAGGAGCAATCAAAGTTCGGCGTCGGGAAGTCTTGCCAGTGTATTTCCGGACACTGGAAACCGGCTGGAACGCAGTCGGACTCTTCTATTGAAAGTCTCTTCGACTCATCGGGCTTTAGGCTTTCCACGTCCCGCTCTTGCATGGCGAGATCGATGAAGACAGAACGAATATCGTCGACAGCCAGCGACAATTATCCATTGAGCTGGCGCGATTATATTTTTTTGCCACTATCGGAAAAACCCGATATCCAACGAAAGTCTTTTACATATTCTGCAAGAATTGTCCGAACGGTCAGGAAGGCAAAAAAAACGCCGCATATCATATGCGGCGCAAGGACAGGGTACCCAGGCTCACGCTTCCCGAGTACCCGGGGGAAGCCATGGCGCGGCTGGCGCCATGCGCTAGATCAGGAGTCGCTGCGGGCCCCGGCCTGCGCGGCGGAGGCGGAAAGTTCCTGCTGGTGCTCGATGGCCTGCTGGTTGGCGTCGACCATGCGGTTGGTCATCAGCGAGGACTCTTCGGCGAAACCGGCCTGGGAAAATGCGAGGGAAAACAAACTGAGTATGGCGGCAGCAAGGATCTGGCGATTCATGGCGGGTCTCCGATGACACCCTGTTCACTTGGGACAGGCGCCATATTAGTTAACCGCCATGCTCGGAAAAATAGCCAAACAGACGAGAGAGTATTACCTCAATAACAACAATCCTTCACTGTGCCCAGTAACTTGAACTTTGCATGGTAGTTTCGTCGCGGGCGAATGCCTGGGGGAGTTCCTGTTGCAACAGATCGACCCAGGTGCGGATCTTCGCGTCCAGGTAACGCCGCGAGGGATACAGCGCATAGATGGTCCGCTGGTGCATGGCATGGCCGGGCAACACCCGTAGCAGCTCGCCGTTGCGCAGCGCCGCGGCCGCCACGTAGCTGGGCAGCAGGGCGATGCCGAGGTCGGCCTTGGCCGCCTGGGCCATGACCTCGGCGACATTGACCATGAAGGTGTTCTGCGGGCTGACGGTGCGCTCGCCCTGCTCGTCGGCGAAAATCCAGCCCTCCGGGTAGGCCGGGTCCTGCAGGCGCAGGCAGACGTGGCGCTCCAGGTCGTCCACCGAGCGTGGCACGCCGTGCTGCTGCAGGTAGCCGGGACTGGCGCAGAGCACGCTGTGGATGCTGCCCAGGCGCTGGGCGACGAACTCCGAGTCGGGCAACTGGCGCTCGCCGGTGATCAGCACATCCTGGCCTTCCTCGAGCATGTCCGGGTTGCGCTGGGACAGGGTCAGCTCGATCACCACGTCGGGGAACAGTGCGCCGTAGCGGGCGATCATCGGCACCAGGTGATGCTGGCCCATGCCCATCAGCGACTGCACGCGCAAGCGGCCGCAGGGGCGGATGTGCGCGCCGGCGGCTTCGGCCTCGGCGACCTCGATGTCCTCGAGGATCCCGCGGCACCGTTCCAGGTAACGCTCGCCGGCTTCGGTCAGGGCCAGGCGCCGGGTGGTGCGGTGCAGCAGGCGCGTCTGCAGGTGCGCCTCCAGGTCGGAGATCAGCCGCGATACCTGCGCGGTGGACAGGTCCAGGGCCTGGGCGGCGGAAGTGAAGCTGCCGCTGTCCACCACCCTGGCGAACACGCGCATGCCTTGCAATGTGTCCACTATTACCTCGGTTGCAAAACAGATTCGTAAATTGGTCGGATTTTCCCTGACGCCGGGCTGCCTATACTGGCCGCCGTCGCCGTAGCAACGCCGGGCATACCCTGCCCGGCGTCGGGGCGGATGGCCCACCCGCCGTCCGCTCTCCTTCCCCCCGCACAGACTCTGCTACGGCGGCGCCCCCTTCCCCTTACGCCGCGCTCAGCGTCCCGGTTCCGGAATCCGGTACCAGGCGACGTACAGCGCCGGCAGGAAGATCAGCGTGAGCAGCGTGGCGGCGACGATGCCGCCGATCATCGCATAGGCCATCGGCCCCCAGAACACTTCGCGGGCGATGGGGATCATCCCCAGGCTGGCCGCCGCCGCCGTCAGCAGGATCGGCCGGGTGCGGTGGTGGGTGGCTTCCAGCACGGCTTCCCAGGGCGTCTTGCCGTCTTTCTCGAAGGCATCGATCTGGGTCACCAGGATCACCGAGTTGCGGATGATGATGCCGATCAGCGCGAGAATCCCGAGGATCGCCACGAAGCCCATCGGCGTGCCGGTCGGCAGCAACGCCGCGACCACCCCGATCAGCCCCAGCGGCGCGACGCTGGCCACCAGGAACAGCTTCTGCACGCTCTGCAACTGGATCATCAGGAAGGTCGCCATGAGGAACAGCATCAGCGGCACCACCTTGGCGATCGGGCCCTCGGCCTTGCCGCTCTCCTCCACCGTGCCGCCCACTTCGATCCGGTAGTTCGCCGGCAGGCCGTCGGCGAAGCGCTTGACCTCCGGCGCCAGCCGGGCGACCAGGTCGGTGGGCTGGATCTCGCCGCGCAGCGACGCCTTCACCGTGATCGTCGGCTTGCGGTCGCGGCGCCACACCAGCGGCTGCTCCAGCTCGTAGCTGACCTTGGCGAACGCCTTGAGCGGGATCGAGGTGCCGCTGGGCGTGACGATCTGCAGGCTCTCCAGGGTCTCCAGCGAGCCGCGCTCGCTATCCTCGGCGCGGCCGATGACGTTCACCAGGTAGATGTCGTCGCGCACCTGGGTCACCGCGCTGCCGGTCACCACGCTGTTCATGATCTGCGCCACGTCCTCGGAGGAAAGCCCGAGCTGGCGCGCCTTGTCCTGGGCGATGTCGATCTTGAGCATCTTCCCGGGCTCGTTCCAGTCGTAGACGATATCGCCGATGTTCGGGTTGCCGTCGAGCACGCCGGCCAGGCCCATGGCGTACTCGCGGACCTTGTCGATCTGCGGTCCGCTGACCCGGTACTGGATCGGTCGTCCCACCGGCGGCCCCATCTCCAGCGGCTGCACGTAGGTGCTGATGCCGACGTAGTCCTTGCGCAAGCGATCGCGCAGGCGTGCGGCGACGCGCTCGCGGGCCTCCAGGTCCTTGGTGACGATCACCAGCTGGCCATAGAAGTTGTTCTGCAACTGCTGGTCCAGCGGCAGGTAGAAGCGGATCGCGCCTTCGCCGACGTAGGCGCTCCAGTGGTCGATGTCCTCGTCGTCCTTCAGCGTCGCTTCCAGGCGGTCCATCACCGCCCTGGTCTCGTGGATGCTGCTGTTTTGCGGCAGGTTGAGGTCGACCAGCAGTTCCGGACGGTCGGAAGACGGGAAGAACTGGTGCTGGACGAACTTCATCAGGAACAGCGACACGCCGAACAGCAGCGCGGTGAGGAAGATGGTCGTCCAGCGCCGGCGCATCGCCAGGTGCAGCAGGCTGTCGAAACGCTCGGCGATGCGGCCCTTCTTCTGCTCCGACTTGTGCTTGAGAGTCTTCGGCAGGATGTGCACGGCGATCACCGGGGCGAACAGCACCGCGACGATCCACGACAGCAGCAGCGCCACGGCGATCACTGCGAACAGGGTGAAGGTGTACTCGCCAGCGGAGCTGGCGTTGAGCCCGATGGGTACGAAGCCGGCCACCGTCACCAGGGTCCCGGTGAGCATCGGGAAGGCCGTCGAGGTGTAGGCGTAGGTCGCCGAGTCGTGTAGCGAGTCGCCCAGTTCGAGGCGCGTGATCATCATCTCCACGGTGATCATGGCATCGTCCACCAGCAGGCCGAGGGCGATGATCAGCGCGCCGAGGGAAACCCGCTGCATGGTGATGTCGGTGTATTCCATGAACACGAAGACCATCGCCAGCACCAGCGGGATCGAGCAGGCCACCACCAGCCCGGCGCGCAGGCCGAGGCTGACGAAGCTGACGATGAGGACGATCACCACCGCCTCGAACAGCGCCCGGGTGAAACCGCCGACCGCCTTCTTCACCACCTGGGCCTGGTTCGACACCTGGTGCACGCCGACACCAACCGGCAGTTCGCCGGTGATCTCCTGCATGCGCGCATTGAGCGCCTCGCCGAACTCGAGGATATTGCCGCCCTCCTTCATCGCCACCGCCAGGCCGATGGCCGGCTCGCCCTTGTAGCGGAACAGCGAGGTCGGCGGGTCGACGAAATCGCGGCTGATGCTGGCCAGGTCGGACAGCCGGTAGAAACGATCGTTGACCCGCAGGTTGACCGCCTGCAGGTCCTTTTCCGAACGGAAGTTGCCGGAGGTGCGCACCGAGATGCGCTCGGGGCCGGCCTCGACTACGCCGGACGGGGTCACCGCGTTCTGCGCCTGCAGGCTCTGCACGACCTGGCGCTGGTCGAGACCGAGGGCGGCCAGCTTGCGGGTAGAGAAGTTGAGGTAGATGACCTCGTTCTGCGCACCGATCATCTGCACCTTGCCCAGGTCTTTCACCGAGCGGATGTCCAGGCGCACCTTCTCCACGTAGTCGCGCAGCTGGCGGAAGTCCAGGCCATCGGCGGTGAAGGCGTAGACGCTGCCGAACACGTCGCCGAACTCGTCGTTGAAACCCGGTCCCTGGATGCCCTGGGGGAATTCGCCCTGGATGTCGGATATCTTCTTGCGCACCTGGTACCAGATATCCGGGATGTCGCCGGCCTTGGTGGTGTCCTTGAGGTAGACGAAGACCGTCGATTCGCCGGGTCGCGTGTAGCTCTTCACGTAATCCAGCGAGTCCAGCTCCTCGAGCTTCTTCTCGATGCGGTCGGTGACCTGCTCCAGGGTGTCGTCCACCGTGGCGCCCGGCCAGCGGGTCTGGATGACCATGGTCTTGATGGCGAACGAGGGATCCTCCTCGCGCCCCAGGTTGAGGTAGGAGAACACGCCCATCACCAGCGATACCGCCATCAGGTACCAGACCAGGGACTGGTGGCGCAGGGCCCAGTCCGACAGGTTGAAACCGCCCTTCATCGCGCATCCTCGTCGAGTTTGATCTTCTGGCCGGGCTTGAGGCTGTTGACTCCGGCGCGGACCACCCGGTCGCCGTCGGCCAGGCCCTGTCCGATCACCACCTGGCGTTCGTCGCGGCTGAGCACCTGTACCTCGCGCAGGGCCACGCTGGACTGTTTCCCATCGACGACCCAGACCTGGGTCTTGCCGTCGCGCTCCAGCAGCACGCTGGCCGGCAGCACGCTGCGCATGCTACCGGCGCTGCTCAGCTGGACCTGGATGGTCGAACCGAGGCGAAACGCCTCCGGCGTCTGCGCCAGGCTCAGGCGCACGCGACGGGTGCGGGTCGAGGCGTCGGCCTGCGGACCCAGCTCGCGGATGCTGCCGGTGGTCCTGGCCTGCGGGTCGAGCTGGGCGCTGACCAGGAAGCGCGCGTCGGCCGGCAGGCTCTCGGCGACCTCGGTGGGCAGGTCGAAGACCGCCTCGCGCACTTCGGGCCGGGCCAGGGTGACCACCGCCTGGCCGGCGCTGACCACTTGCCCGGCCTCGGCGTGCCAGGTGGTGATGACGCCGTCGAAATCGGTCACCAGGCGCGTGTAGGAAAGCTGGTCCCTGGCCTGCTGCACCGCCGCTTTGGCCTGGTCGAAGCTGGCCTGGCTGGTCTTCAGGCGGGTCCGCGCATCGTCCAGGCGCGCCTGGGCGGTGACGCTGCGGGCGAACAGTTCTTCCTGGCGCCGGGCATTGGCCTGGGCGTCGATCAACTGTGCCTCGGCGCTGGCCAGGTCGCCCTGGCTGGCGCGCAACTGGTTCTGCTGGTCGGTGGGGTCGAGGGTCGCCAGCAGCGCGCCCTTGCCGACGAAGTCACCGACGTCGAACAGGCGCGAGGCGATCCGTCCGTTGGTGCGGAAGCCGAGCACGCTCTCGTAGCGCGCCTGGATGCTCCCGGCGAAGCGACCGAGGTCGTCGTTCTTCAGGGTCTTCACGGTCACCGTCAGCACCGGCCGCGGCGGTGCCGGCGGCGGCTCGTCGCCGCAGCCGGAGAGGAGCAGGGCGAAGCCGAACAGGCCGGCGAGGGAAAACGGCTTCATGGCTGGCCTCCGCCCACGGCGTCGCGGCTGGCGGTGCTCTGGGTCGGCTGCGGCGGCTGGGCCACCTCGACCACCTGGCCCGGATGGAGCAGTTGACCGCCCACCGTGACCACCGTCTGGCCCGCCTCCAGGCCACCGTCGATGACCACCTTCTCGCTGGCGTAGCGTGCCACCCGCACCGGTTGCAGACGCGCCTTGCCTTGCTGGTCGAGCAACCAGACCGCCGGCTGCTCGCCGACCTTGGACAGCGCCGACCAGGGCAGCACCACGCTGTGCTCGGCCGGCGCGGCGACGCTGGCGTTGACCACGCTGCCGAGGCTCATTTCCGCCGGCACCGAGTCGAGGCCGACCTTGACCTTCAGCGTACCGCTGCGCTCGTCCACCGTCGGGGTGATCTCGCGGACCTTGCCGCTGGCGGTGACTTCCGGCTTGCCGAGCAGGCTGACGGTGATCCGCTGGCCGTCGACATCGTGGCTGAACAACGACTCGTAGACGTTGAACACCGCGTCGCGCTCGCCGTCGCGGGCCAGGGTGAAGATCGGCACGGTGGCCTGCACCACCTGGCCGACCTCGGCCTGGCGGGCGGTGATGACCCCGGCGTCGGAGGCACGCAGCTCGGTATAGGAAAGCAGGTCGCGGGCGTTGGCCAACTGCGCCTGGGCGGCCTTCAGCGAACTCTGCGCGCTGCGCACCGAGGCCAGCGCCTGGTCGTACTCGCTCTGGCTGGTGTAGCCCTTGGGCAGCAGCGCCTTCTGCCGCTGGTAGTTGAGGTCGGCGAGCTTCGACTGCGCCTGCTGCGCGGCGACCGCCGCCTGGGCGTTCTCCACGTTGCTGCGCTGGTCCTGCGGGTCGAGCCGCGCCAGCACCTGGCCAGCCGCGACGTGGTCGCCGACATCGACCAGGCGCTCGACGATCTTGCCGCCGACACGGAACGACTGGTCGGCCTGTACCCGTGCCTGGATGTCGCCGGTGATCGAGGTGGCCGAGGCGAACTCGGCCATCTTCACCGTCTGCGCCAGCACACGGACGTGTTCCTCGGCGGGCGGCTCGGCGCCGCAACCGACAAGCAGGCCGGCGCACAGGATGGCGGGCAGCGCCATCCGCGACCAGCGACCTTTGGAATGAAAAGCGCCTCTGGCGTCTGACATGCCTTCCCCTTCGCGATCCATACAGATACCGGCCGATCCGGCCGGAAACTCCCAGAATTGGCAGGGATTCTAGCCGCGTCCCCAAGGATTGCGACTATCAGATGGAAGCGGGGGTTCCTTTTCCAAACTTGTGGAGGGGATCGCCTCCGGCGTCAGGTGAACAGGCGCGCGCTCAGCTCGCGGCTGGCCTCCAGCAGCAACGGCAGGAAACGGCTTTCCAGTTCGGCGCGGGAGACCCGCCCGGCATGGGTGCCGACGTTCAGCGCGGCGAGCACATGGCCGGCGGAGTCGCGTACCGGCACCGCCAGCGAGCGCAGGCCGACTTCCAGCTCCTGGTCGACGATGCACCAGCCCTGGCGACGAATCTCCACCAGGCACGGCAGCAGGGTCTCGGGGGTATACAGGGTACGGCTGGTCTTGGCCTGCATCTCCACTCCGCCGAAGTAGGCGTGCAGCGCGTCGTCGTCCAGCGCGGCGAGGAGGATGCGGCCCATCGAGGTGCAATAGGCGGGCAGCCGGCTGCCGACGTTGAGGTCCACCGAAATCAGCCGCTGGGGAGTGGCCGAACGGGCGATGTAGAGCACGTCGTCGCCCTCCAGGGTGGCCATCGAGCAGGCTTCGTGGAGCTGTTCGCTGAGGCGGTCGAGGATCGGCTGCGCGGTGATCGCCAGCGGCGTCGACGACAGGTAGGCGTGGCCGAGGGTGAGCACCTTCGGCAACAGCGAGTAGGTGCGCCCGTCGGTGGTGGCGTAGCCAAGCTGCATCAGCGTGTGCAGGCAGCGACGCACGGCGGCGCGGGGTATCTCGGTGCGGTGGCTGATCTGGGCGATGGTCAGGTGCCGCTTGCGCTCCTGGAACGCATGGATCACCGCCAGGCCACGGGCCAGCGAGGTCATGAAGTTGGGATCGCCGGTGAAGGCCTCGATGCGCTTGGCCGGCGAAAGGACGGTCGGCGGCGCCAGGGTGGCGGGGTGTTCCGGGAGTTCGCTCATGGACGTTCGGGCTCGGGTCACGGAAAGGCTCGCCGATTATCGGACACTCGTTCGATCATCGCAATTGACCGGAGCGCCTCCGACTGTAGTACTGTCGGGGCTACCCATCGCCCTCCGGGAGTAATGTCAGGTACCCATCGGCGGGTTCTGGGTACGCCCTTGCCGCTCCGGCAAGGGCGCCCTTCCTTCCCGCGCGATCGATGCGCCTAGAAGTCAAAGAACACCGTCTCGTTGTCGCCCTGGATGCGGATGTCGAAACGGTAGGCGAGCTGTCCGTCCACTTCGCAGCGCTGCGCGAGCAGGGTGTCGCGACGCGGCGCCTGCTCGATCAGGTTGAGCACCGGACAGGCGGCGTTGGCCTCGGTCTCGTCATCGAAGTACAGCCGGGTCTGCAAGTGGATGTTGATGCCGCGGGCGAACAGCGAGACGTTGATGTGCGGCGCCATCGGCACGCCCTGGGCGTTACGCACCACCCCCGGCTTGACCGTGTGCAGGGTCCACTCGCCGGCATCGAAGGTGGTGGCGGTGCGGCCGAAGCTGTTGAACGGACGCTCCGGATCGTAGCGCTCCTGGTAGCGGCCTTCGCTGTCGGCCTGCCAGAACTCCAGGAACGAGTCGCGCACCAGGTGGCCGTTGCCGTCGTAGACGTGGCCGAGCAGGAGGATGTGCTGGCCCGGCGCGTCTTCGCGGGCCATGCGGTTCCAGATCTCCAGGTCACGGGTCGGGTTGCCGGCGGCGGCCAGCGCCAGGCCGATGTGGACATAGGGACCGGCGGTCTGGGAAGGGGTTTCCCGCAGCAGTTCGTGGCTCATGGTCGGCTCCTCAGACGTTCTCGAAGAAGGTCTTGCGCTGCCCGCGCAGGACGATGTCGAAGCGGTAGGCCAGGCAATCCATCGGGTTGGCCATGCTCATGTCGAGCCGGCCGATCAGGCTCTGCGCCGCCTCCGGGTCGGCAAGGGTGCGGATGATCGGGCACTTGGGGATCAGCGGGTCGCCCTCGAAGTACATCTGGGTGACCAGCCGCGCGGCGATCGCCGGGCCGCTGACAGACACGTGGATGTGCGCCGGGCGCCAGTCGTTGGGGCCGTTGCGCCAGGGATAGGGCCCGGGCTTGATGGTGCGGAAGTAATAGTGGCCCTCGCTGTCGGTGAGGGTCCGGCCGACGCCGCCGAAGTTCGGGTCGAGCGGCGCCAGGTAGCGGTCGTTCTTGTGCCGGTAGCGCCCGCCGGCGTTGGCCTGCCACATCTCCACCAGGGTGTGCGGGACCGGCTTGCCGTACTGGTCGAAGACCCGGCCGAACATGATGATGCGCTCGCCCTGGGGCAGGCCGCCGTGGTCGAAGTTGAGCAGCAGGTCGTTGTCGTGGCGGCCGAGCCTGAGGTGGGAGAAGTCCGGCCCGCTGGTTTCCGAGAGCGATTGCGGGATGCTCACCAGCGCCTGGCTCGGCGAGCGCGGCACGGAGGTCTTGTAGTCGGGGGTCAAGGCTTTGGGGTGCCAGTTTCGGTCACGGATGACGAAACGACGGCTTTCGGCGTCGTGCATGTCGGGCTCCTGTTATTCGCGTTATCGGTCGCCAGGCTTGTGGATTCAGGCATGGAAAACGAAGTCTTGCGCAGGAGGCGGGACGGGGACAGTGAATTATCCGGCCCCATACATAACCATTTGGTTATGCTTTATCAGTGCAACTCGGCGGCCACCTCGCGCAACACCGCGCTGAACCATTGCGCCCCCAGCGGCAACGGCAAGGCCGCGTTGTGGCACAGCCCGACCGAACCGCCCGGTTCGCGGATACCCAGGTCCAGCTCGGCCAGCTCGCCGTTGCCGACGTCCAGGCGCACGGCATCGCGCGGCGCCACCCAGATCGCCTCGCTGCGCAACACATAGCTGCGGCTGAGGGTCGGCGAGAGGGTTTCCAGGCGCTGTCTGGCGAGCGCGATGCCCCACTGCACGAACAGGCTGTCGGCGTGGCGGCGGATGGTGGTGCCGGCCAGCGGCAGCACCAGTGGGAATTCGGCCAGCCGCTGCAGGTCGCCGAGGGGCGCGGCGAGCAAGGGGTGGCCGGGACGCACCACCAGCATCATCGACTCGCTGTACAGGTGCTCGAAGGTCAGGCCCTGGATGTCCGGGCTATCGGTCATCCGCCCGACCACCAGGTCCAGCTCGCCGACCTTCAGTTGCGCCAGCAGGTAGGCGCTGGGTCCGGTGGCGACGCTGACCACCAGCGCACCGTGGCGCCGGTGCAGGCGCCGGATCACCTCGGGCACCACCAGGCTCTCCACCGTCGACAGCACGCCGACCCGCACCGTCTCGACCTGCGCCTCGTGGCCGCGCAGGGTGTTCACCCCGTCGCGCAGGGCCTGCACGCAGGGGCCGGCATAGCGCAGGAAGGTCACGCCCGCCTCGGTCAGCTCGGCGCCGGCCTTGCTCCGTTCGAACAGGCGCGCGCCGAGGATTTCCTCCAGTTCCTTGAGGGTCTTGGAGATCGCCGGCTGCGACACCGCCACGGCATCCGCCGCCTTGGCGAAGCTGCGCTGGCGGGCGACTTCGAGGAAGCAGGCGAGGTGGCGGAACTTGATGCGGTTGTCGAGGTTCATGGGGCGGCCGTGGCGGCGAGTGGTGCGGGCATGGTACCCAACGGGCGGGTTGGGAACGAGGTGTGGCGTGCGGCGAGGTCGTGCCAGGCGGTTCTCCGCCTTCCTTTCCCCAAAGGGAGAAGGCACTGGATGGCGGAACGACTCACGCGCCGGGCAATCCCTTCCCTGGGGGAAGAAGGAACCGGATGGAGCATGGTCGGGCAGCATCGCGCCGACCCTTCGCCCTTCAGGGGGGCCTCCACGTCCAGGAGGACGCCGGGGAACCCCACCTGGAGCGAGCGCCGACTCAGAACTCCACCGTCGTCGACACCTGGAACTGCCGGGGCTCGCCCATCGCCACGTACAGTCGATTGGCACTGGACGGGTAGTAGGTGCGGTCGAACAGGTTCTTCACGTTGAGCTGGAACTTCACGCCGTGCCCGCCGAAGCGGGTGTCGTAGCTGGCGAAGGCATCGGCCACGGTGTAGGACGGCAGGTCGAAGGAATTGGCCGGGTCGCCCGGGCGCTTGCCGACGTAGCGCGCGCCGCCGCCCAGGCGCAGGCGGTCGCCGCCGAAGAGCTGGCCGAGTTCGTAGACCGCCGACAGCGACGCGGTGTTGCGCGCCACGTTCTGCAGGCGCTTGCCCTCCAGGGTCGGGTCCTCGGTGACTTCCGCGGCGAGCCAGGCGTAGCTGCCGATCAGGCTCCAGCGTTCGCTGAGCTGGCCGGTGAGGTCCAGCTCCAGGCCGCGCGAGCGGACCCGGCCGGCGGCGCGCACGCTGCTGTTGCCGGCACCGTCGAGTTCGTTGACCAGCACGTTCTTCTTGCGAATGTCGAACAGCGCCAGGGTGCCGCTGAGACGCCCCGGCACATCCAGCTTGGCGCCCAGCTCCCAGGAGGTCGCCTCCTCCGGCAGGATCGCCGAATCGATGGTCTCGCCGGTGCTCAGCGGGGCGATGGTCGAGTTCGGCTTGAACGAGCGCGTGTAGCTGCCGTACAGCGAAACCTCGTCGCTCAGGCGGTAGACCAGGCCGCCGCGCGGCACCCATTTCTGCCCGTTGATATCGGTGTTGGCGTTGAACGGCCGGCCGCGCCCGGCGAGCTGGTCGTAGATCTGGTAGCGCGCGCCGCCGACCAGGATCCAGCGTTCGTCCAGGTGGATCGAGTCCTGGAAGTACAGCGAGTCGCTGCGCAGCTTGTCGGTCTGGTCGCTGTCGCCGGCGACCACCCGGGTCGACGGCACCACCTGGCCATAGACCGGGTCGAGGTAGTCGAAGCGGCTGGTCTTGCTGTCGCGCAGCAGGTCGGCGCGGAAGATCTTGCGCTTCTCGTGGTCCATGCCGAATTGCAGGTCATGTTGCATCCCGGCCAGTTGCAGCGTTCCGCTCAGGCCGAGGGTGGCGAAGCTGTCGCTGCTGACCGCGCCGTGGGTGCCGTCCATGCGCCGGGTCAGGGTGCCGTCGGCATTCACGGCCATCACCCGGGCCTGGTTGTCGTCGTAGGTCTCGCGACTGTAGCCGTAGCCGAAGTGGGCCTTCCAGGTGTCGTCGAGCTGCCGTTCGAGATCCAGGCGGGTCAGCTCGGAACGGCCCTCGGTGATGTTGAAGGGCTCGTCCAGGCGCCGGCTGCGCGGGATGTCCAGCGGGCGGTTGGTACGCGGGTCGATGGCCGTGCCACGGTCGAACGGCGTGGTGAACTCGCGGTGCTCGTAGCTCAGGTTGACCGTCGTGTCCTCGCCGTACCAGGCCAGCGAGGGCGCCACCAGCATCTCGCGACTCTTGCCGAAGTCGCGCCAGTAATCCTCGTCCTCATGATCGAGGATCATCCGGTAGGCCAGTCCGCTGTCGCCCAGCGGGCCGGTGGAGTCGAGCTGGCCGCCGCTGCCGTTGCGCCCGTGGGCGTAGGCCGAGCCACGCAGGGTCAGGGCGTTGGCTTGTTGCAGTTGTGGCTTCTTGCTCACCACGTTGACCACCCCGCCCGGATCCTGGATGCCATAGAGCAGGGATGCTGGCCCCTTCAGCACCTCGACGTGGTCGGCGGTGGCGGTGAAATTGCGGCCCTGCACCGAGGGCATGCCGTCGCGCATGATCGAGCCGTCGCGGTTGTCGCCGAAGCCGCGCTTCATCACCGCGTCCTGGGTACCGCCGAGGGTGTTGGCCTGGGTGATGCCGCTGATGTTGCCCAGCGCGTCGTCAAGGTTGCGCGGGCGCTGGTCCTGCAGCGCCTGTGCCGGGACCACGCTGATCGCCTGGGGGATTTCCAGTAGCGGCGCATCGCCGCGGCTGATCGAGGCGTTGGCCGCCGGCCGGTAGCCCTGCGCCGGGGCGGCGGCGGAGACCGTCGTGGCATCGAGGTCGAGCGCGCCGCTGGCGGGGATCGGTTCCAGGGTCAGGGTGCGCTCGTCGATCCGCCGCGCGCGCAGGCCGCTGCCCTGCAGCAGGCGTTGCAGCGCCTCCTCCGCGTCCAGCGAACCGTGCAATGCCGGAGCGGTCGCCTGCGGCGGCAGCTCGGCGGTGTAGAGCAGCGTCTGCCCGCTGGCCCGGCTGAACGCGTTGAGCGCCTGGGCCAGCGGCGCGGCAGCCTGGCTGAAGCGGTAGCGAACCGCCTCGGCGGCCTGCACGGTGGCGGCGAGACAGCCGAGGCTGAGGAACAGGGCGGGGAGAGTACGCAGGGCGAAGCGCGGGAACGGGGTCATGGGTTGCTCGTGTCGGTCGCTTTTCTAATGCGAATCAATCGCGGTCATGAGCACTACACGAAGCGGCGCCGGATTTACCTCACCCCGCAGGGCAAAAAAATTCTTCGCCGGGAAAGATTCCTGCGGCCAAACGGACCAGGGCCACCGTCAGCGAATCACCACCAGGCGTCCGAACAGGATCTGCTGGCGATAGCCGAGCACCGCCTGCAGCGACTTCAGCGCGGCTTCGGGATCGTCGCTGCGGAAGCTGCCGCTGACCGGCTGGCGGCCGAGCGCGTCGTCGAGCAGGAGAATGCGTCCGGGGTAGTAGCGAGCGAGTTCGTCGAGCACTTCCGCCAGCGGCCGCCGGTAGAAGCTCAGCCAGCCCTGGCGCCAGGCCAGCGCGGCGGCGGCGTCGATGGCCACGGGCCGGCCCAGCCTGCCGTCGGCGAAGCCGACCTGCTGGCCGGCGCCCAGCACTTCCTCGGCGGCGCCCGCGCCCGTGCCGGCGCTCACCGCGACCCGCCCTTGCAGCACGGTGACGCGGGTCTCCCCGGCGCCGCGACGGACCTCGAACTCGGTGCCCAGTACCCGCGCCCGGCCTTCGCCGGCCTCGACCACGAATGGCAGCGTGTCGCGCTTCACCCGCAACGCGGCGGCGCCGCGCAGCAGTTCGACCCGCCGCTGGCCGCCGTCGATACGCACGCGCACCGCGCTGCCGGCGTCCAGGCTCAGGTAGGAGCCATCGGCCAGCTTCCATTCGGCGACCTGTCCCGGCGCGGCGACATAGTCGGCACGCCAGTCCTGCAGCCAGTCGCCGGGCTGCCACCAGCCGCCCAGCCAGAGCATCGCCAGCAGGCAGGCGACGCTGGCCAGCGGGTAGGCCCAGCGCCGCGGGTTGCGCGACGCTCGGCGCGGCCGCAGGTAGGCTTCCAGGGCATCGGCCTCTTCGATGGCCAGGCGGCTCGCCGGTATTTCCGTCAGGCGCCAGAGCGCCTCGGCGCGGGCATAGGCCTCGGCATGCGCCGGCCGCTGCGCCAGCCAGTCCTCGAAGGCCCGCCGGGTCGCCGCATCCGGCGTACCGCGCAGGCGCACCAGCCAGGCCTGGGCGGTCTGCTCGAGGACGGGCTCGTAGGGCGCGGCGTCGCTATCGGGTCGGGTCATGGCTGGGCGCTCCTTGCCTGCTCGCCGGCCGGGCCGGCCAGGCTCGCCTTGCAGGCGTCGAGGGCGCGCATCATATGTTTTTCCACGGCGCTTTGGGAAAGCTGCATGGCCTGGGCGATCTCCGCGTAGGTGCGGCCGTGGATGCGATTGAGCAGGAAAATCCGCCGGGTGCGCTCGGGCAGGCCGCGCAAGGCGGCCTCGACCCGGCGCCACTGGTCGCCGGCCTCGAGCGCCTGCTCGGGACCGACCGGCTCGCCCTGGCGCTGCTCCGGCAGCCAGTCGTCCAGTTGCCGTTGCCGCGATCCTTCGCCACGCAAGTGGTCGATGGCCAGGTTGCGCGCGCTGCGCAGGAGGTAGCTGCCAAGCTCCTCCACCGGGGCGGCCGGGCGCCGCCAGAAACGCAGGAACAGCTCCTGGACCAGGTCGGCGGCGGTCGCCCGGCAGCCGACCCAGCGGCTGACCAGGCTTTCCATGCGCTGGCGCTGGGCCAGGAAGGCCTTGAGGAGATCCGCGCGGCGCGCCGCCTCGCCGTCTGCCGGCAAGGCATCCGGGCGCGGGCCGGGAGGTAGGTCGCGGTCGGGCATCGGTGAGGACGGCTGCACGAAAGCCGGCGCCGGGGCGGCGCCATGGGAATGCTGAGCAGGCCTTCAAATGATAATGCTTATCATAAATACCGAGAAGCCAGCGACGACGAAACGCCTTGCGGGTCGCGCGCCGGGCTATCCGGCACGCCGCCCCTCACTTCACCAGGCGCGCATCCAGGCTGTTCTGCGCCAGGCGCCTGGCCTGCTCCTCGGTCATTCCCAGGCTCTGCTGCAAGGCATGGAAGTTCTCGGTGACATAGCCGCCGAAGTAGGCCGGGTCATCGGAGTTCACCGTCACCTTCACGCCGCGTTCGAGCATGTCGAGGATGGTGTGCTGGCTCATGTCGTCGAACACGCAGAGCTTGGTGTTGGACAGCGGGCAGACGGTCAGCGGGATCTGTTCGTCGATCAGCCGCCGCATCAGCCGCTCGTCCTCGAAGGCGCGTACGCCGTGGTCGATGCGCTCGACCTTGAGCAGGTCGAGGGCTTCCCATATGTACTCGGGCGGCCCCTCCTCGCCGGCATGGGCGACGGTGAGGAAGCCTTCGCTGCGGGCCCGGTCGAAGACCCGCTGGAACTTGCTCGGCGGATGCCCTACTTCCGAGCTGTCGAGGCCGACGGCGATGAAGGCGTCGCGGAACGGCAGCGCCTGGTCGAGGGTTTTCTGCGCCTGTTCCTCGCTGAGGTGGCGGAGGAAGCTGAGGATCAGCCCATGGCGGATGCCCAGCAGCTTCTCGCCGTCCCGTAGCGCGGCGCGGATGCCGGCGAGCACCACCTCGAAGGGAATGCCGCGATCGGTGTGGGTCTGCGGGTCGAAGAACGGCTCGACGTGGACGACGTTCTGCGCCTTGCACTTCTGCAGGTAGGCCCAGGTCAGGTCGTAGAAGTCCTGCTCGGTGCGCAGCACGTCGGCGCCGGCGTAGTAGAGGTCGAGGAATTCCTGCAGGTTGTTGAAGGCGTAGGCCTTGCGCAGGGTCTCGACGTCGTTCCAGGGCAGGGCGATGCGGTTGCGCTCGGCGAGGGCGAACAGCAGCTCCGGCTCCAGGGTACCTTCCAGGTGCAGGTGCAGTTCGGCCTTGGGCAAGGCGTTGAGCCATTCGTACATGGGGTGGGTTCTCGATCAGGCTGGTCTTGGCCGGCAAGTTTAACCTGTCCCGGGAGTCAGGCCCGCGGCAAACCCACGAGCCGCTCCCGCGCGCGACGGGCGGCTCAGGCCGTTTCGCCGCGCCGATAGGCATAGGTCTGCGCGAAGCGCGAGGTCAGCCAATCGCCACAGGTGGTCGGCGGATACTTCGGCGGGTTGTCCGCGTCGAAGCAGCCCGGCAGGCAGCGGATCTCGGTGTCCATGTGCGGTTCGGCGAAGAACGGCATGGAGTAGCGGTGCACCCCGCGCGGGCTGATCACCCGGTGCGGGGTCGAGCGGTAACGGTCGTTGCTCCAGCGCGCCATCATGTCGCCGATGTTGACCACGAAGGTGCCGTCGATGGGCGGCGCGTCGATCCATTCGCCCTGGCGGTTCTGCACTTGCAGGCCACCGGCGGCGTCCTGGTAGAGCAGGGTCACGCAGCCGTAGTCGGTGTGCGCGCCGGCGCCGGGCTGGTCGGCGCTCTGCCGGGCCGAGGCCGGCGGATAGTGGATCAGGCGGAACACGCTGACCGGCTGCTCGAAGCGGCGATCGAAGAAGTCCTCCTCGATCCCCAGGGCGATGGCCAGGGCGCGCAGCACGGTACGGGCCAGCGCCAGCATGTCGGCATAGTGTCCTTCCAGCAGGGCCTCCCAGCCGGGCAGGTCGGGGTGTCGGTTGGGCCCGTAGAAGGATTTGCCGGCGCGCACGTCGGGATGCTCCGCCGGCAGGTGCAGGGCCATGTCGAAGGTCTCCTTGAAGTCGCTGGGCAACGCCGGGTCGAGCTGCTCGGTGGCGATCGCGCCATAGCCGCGATGATTGCGGCTACGGGTGATATCGATCTTCAGCTTCTCTTCGACGGGCAGCGCGAAGAACTCCCGCGCCGCCGCCAGCAGGGCTTCGAAGCGCGCGGCCGGCAACGGGTGTCCGGCGATGTAGAAGAAGCCCCACTCGCGGCAGGCCTGGTCGATCCGCCGCGCCACGTCGTTCCAGGCGCCACGGTCGGCGCCGTAGAGCGGGGCGATGTCGATGATGGGTAGACGGTCCAATCGCGCTCTCCTCGATGGGTCCTGTACGGAAAGTGCCTGCGCTCGGCGACTTTTTCCATACAAGGCCAGGGCTCACTTCGGCAGGTCGGCCTTGATGCCTTCCACGTAATAGTTCATCGACGCCAGGTCGGCATTGGTCGCGCTGACGCCGGCGGCGAAACGCTCCTTGCCGGACTGGTCGCGGATCGGCCCGGTGAAGGGGTGGAAGGCTCCGCTGCGGATCGACTCGATCAGCCTGCCCGCCTCTTCCCGCACCGGCGCCGGCAGCACCTCCTGGTTCAGCGGCAGGACCACCGTACTCTCGGCCAGGCCACCCCAGAAGTCCTCGGATTTCCAGGTGCCGTCCATCACCGCCTGGGCCGAGCGGATATAGTGCGGGCCCCAGTCGTTGACGATCGAGGTGAGCACGGTCTTCGGACCGAAGTGCTGCATGTCCGAGGCGTAGCCCACGGCGTACACCCCGCGACGCTCGGCGGCCTGGATCGGTGCCGGGCTATCGGTGTGCTGGAACACCACGTCGACGCCCTGGTCGATCAGCGCGTTGGCCGCGTCGGCCTCCTTGCCCGGATCGAACCAGGTGCTCACCCACATCACCTTGAGTTCGGCCTGCGGGTCGTATTTGTCCAGCGCCAGCTGGATCGCGTTGATGTCGCGGATCACCTCGGGAATCGGAAACGAGGCGATGTAGCCGATCTTGTGGCTGCGGGTCATCTTCGCCGCGAGGAAGCCGCCGACGTAGCGTCCCTCGTAGGAGCGCGACAGGTAGGTGCCGAGGTTCCTGTCGCGCTTGTAGCCGGTGGCGTGCTCGAAGGTCACCTTGGGAAACTGCCGGGCCACCTTGGCGGTAGGGTTCATGTAGCCGAAGGAGGTGGTGAAGACCAGGCCGTAGCCGTCTTTCGCCAGGTTGCGGATGACCCGCTCGGCGTCGGCGCCCTCGGCGACGTTCTCGACGAAGCTGGTCTTCACCTTGTCGCCGAAGTGCTCCACCAGTTCGCGGCGGCCCAGTTCGTGCTGGTAGGTCCAGCCGTGGTCGCCGACCGGGCCGACATAGACGAAGCCGATCTTCAGTGGTTCGGCGGCCTCGGCGGCGAGAGCGCAGGCGCCGAGGCCGAGGACGGCGGCAAGGCGGCGCAGGACGGACATGCGGGATTGCGTGCGACGGTGTTTCATGGATGGGCGTGCTCCGGTGAGTGCAGGGTTGGCCATCGGGCGTGGCTTCGCGTTCAGCCCGCCCGCCGATGCAATTACCTGACCACCCGGACAACTCCGCTCAAGCTCGCGCTTCTGCGCGCCGCGTCATGCCGGCGCGGCTGCAGGACGGTGCAGCGCGCCATCGCTTGGTGCATGCCGGCGCCGCCACGATGGCGCTACCATGGGCGCTGGCTTTCCGTAACAAGGCACGCACGCGATGACCGCAATCTACCTGGCCGGGCCGGACGTCTTCCGCCCCGACGCCGAAGCCCATGGCGAAACCCTCAAGGCGCTCTGCGCCGAGTTCGGCTTCGTCGGCCTCTACCCGCTCGACCACGCCCTGCCCGCCGACATCCGCGAGCCAGCCGCACAGGCCGCCTGGATCTACCGCGCCAATGTCGGCCTGATCGAGCGCGCCGACTGCGTGCTGGCCAACCTCGAACCGTTCCGCGGCAGCGAGCCGGACAGCGGCACCGCCTTCGAAGTGGGTTACGCCCTGGCCCTGGGCAAGCCGGTATATGCCTACCTCAGCGATGCCGGCGCCTACGCCGAGCGCCTCGCCCGGCTGGCCCCGGAATGGCTCGGCGAGCACCCCGGCGAGGACCGCGACGGTTGGCAACTGGAGGGTTTCGGCCTGCCATTGAACCTGATGCTGGCGGTGCCTTCGCGGCTGGTCGCCGGCGGCCCGCGCGAGGCCCTGCGACGCCTCGCCGAGGAACTCGAGCGCGCCTGACATCGCGGGAAGGCCGTCGCCTAGCTGCTGGCAGATAGCCGCCGCCCGGCCCGTCGCTTGCCGGCCATAATCCTGGACAACAACGGCCCCATCCGGGAGGCCGGCCTGCAAGAGGCATCCGATGAACCGATCCAAGGGTTCCAGCAGCCGTCGTACCTTCCTGCGCCTGGCAGCCCTGCTGCTGCCCGCCGGCGCCCTGCTCGGCAGCCTGCCGGGCGTACGCGCCGCGGCCAGGCCGCGGAAACTCTATCTGGCCGGTCCCGATGTGTTCCGCGCCGACGCCGTCGCCCACGGCGAAGCACTCAAGGCACTGTGCGCACGCTACGGTTTCGAGGGCCTCTACCCGCTGGACAACGCGCTGCCGAAACAGCTCGCCGAGCCGCGCGAACAGGCGGCCTGGATCTACCGCGCCAACATCGGCCTGATCGAACGCGCCGACGCGGTGCTGGCCAACCTGAACTTCTTCCGCGGCGCCGAGCCGGACAGCGGCACCGCCTTCGAGGTCGGCTATGCCACCGCCCTCGGCAAGCCGGTCTATGGCTACGTCGACGACGCCGGCAGCTACGCCGAGCGAATCCGCCGGCACGCCCCGGAGCTGGTCGGCGAGGATCCGACCCGCGACCGCGACGGCATGACCCTGGAAGAGTTCGGCCTGCCGCTCAACCTGATGCTGGCGGTGCCGGCAACGCTAGTCGTCGGCGACGCCGAGCAGGCCCTGCGCCAACTCGCCAGCCGGCGCCACGGCTGACCCGGCGCCGGCCGTACGACGAGAGACTCAGGGCAGGCGGGCGATACGCTCGGTGAGCAGGTCGAAGAACCCCTGGGCGTCGCCCTCGTTGATCCACTCGACGTTGGCCGGCTGCTTGAGGCCGCCGTACCAGTCGGCCACGGTCTGGCCGAAGGTGATGCCCTCGCGGCTGTCGACCTGCACGTTGATCCGCTTGCCCTTGAACAGCGAGGGCTTGAGCAGGTAGGCGACCACCGTGGCGTCGTGCACCGGGCCGCCCTTCAGGCCGTAGTACTTGATGTCGTACTGGACGTAGGCGTCGAGGATGTCGGCGACGGTCTTGCCGGCCTGGTTGCCGAGGTTGCGCAGCTTGGCGATGCGCTCGGGGCTGGTGAGGATCTTGTGGGTCACGTCGAGCGGCAGCATGGTGATCGGCGCCCCGCTCTTGAGCACGATTTCCGCCGCGTGGGGGTCGGCGAAGATATTGAATTCGGCGGCCGGGGTGATGTTGCCGCCGTTGAAGTGGGCGCCGCCCATGATCACGATCTCGCGGATGCCCTTGACGATGTCCGGGGCCTGGGTCAGGGCCAGCGCGAGGTTGGTCTCCGGGCCGAGCATGGCCAGGGTCACGCTCTTCTCCGGCGCCGCACGCAAGGTGCGGATCAGGTAGTCCACGGCGTTACCTTCGGCCAGCGGCTGCTTCGGCTCATGCACCTCGACGCCGCTGATGCCTTCGCTGCCGTGCACGTCGGCGGCGTAGATCGGCGTGCGCAGCAGCGGTCGCGGGGCGCCGGCGTAGACCGGGATATCCGGGCGCTTGCCCCACTCGCGGGCCAGCCGGGCGTTACGCGCGGTCTTTTCCAGCGGCACGTTGCCGGCGACGGTGGTCAGCGCCTGGATCTTCAGCTCCTTCGGCGAGGCCATGGCGAACAGCAGGGCGATCACATCGTCGGCGCCCGGATCGGTGTCGATGATCAGCGTCCGCGGCGATGGCGGCGCCACCGTTTCGGCAGCGGACAGAGGAAGGCTGGCGGGCATCAGCAGGGCGAGTCCTAGCAGAAGGCTGCAAAAGCGATTGCATGGGCGGGCGGCGCGTAACATGGGGCGGCTCCTGGTGGGGAATGCCACAGTCTAGCCAGTTGCGGGCCACGCGCCGACCTATGCGAACCGACAGAGGAAGCCTGGCGCCTCCTCTGTCGGCGCCCGCCTCACCCGGCGATCAGGGCGCTCGCCGCCTCGCGGTGGCGGGCGATCAGGGCGGCCAGGTCGAGCCCTTCCACGGCACCGTCGACCACTCGCCAGGCGCCGCCGACCATTACCCGGTCGGCACGGTCGGCAGCGCACAGCAGCAGCGCCGAGAGCGGGTCGTGGCTACCCGAGAAGCGCAGCTCGTCGAGCTTGAACAAGGCCAGGTCGGCCTGCTTGCCGGGGGCCAGCTCGCCGATGTCGCTGCGCCCGAGCAGGCGTGCCGAGCCACGGGTTGCCCAGCCCAGGGCGAGTTCCGGGGTGATCCGCTCGGCGCCGTAGCGCAGGCGTTGCAGGTACAGGGCCTGGCGCGCCTCGAGGATCATGTTCGAGGCGTCGTTGGAAGCCGAGCCATCGACTCCCAGGCCGATCGGCGCGCCGGCCGCCTCCAGCTCCACGGTCGGGCAGATGCCCGAGGCCAGGCGCATGTTCGAACTCGGGCAATGGCAGATACCGGTGCCCGCCTCGCCGAGCCGGCGGATCTCCTCGGCGTTGAAGTGGATGCCGTGGGCCAGCCAGGTGCGCGGGCCGAGCCAGCCGACGCTATCCAGGTAGTCCACGGTGCGCAGGCCGAAGCGCTGCAGGCAGAAGTCTTCCTCGTCGAGGGTCTCCGCCAGGTGGGTGTGCAGGCGTACGTCGTGGCGCGCCGCCAGTTCGGCGCTGGCGCGCATGATCTCCGGAGTCACCGAGAACGGCGAGCAGGGCGCCAGGGCGATCTGCACCCGGGCACCGTCTCCGCGCTGGTGGTAGCGGGCGATCAGTCGCTCGCTGTCGGCGAGGATGGTCTCGGCCTCCTGCACCGTCTGCTGCGGCGGCAAGCCGCCGTCCTTCTCGCCGAGGCTCATCGAGCCGCGGGTGAGCATGGCGCGCATGCCCAGTTCCTCGACCACCCCGGCCTGCACGTCGATGGCCTGTTCGAGGCCGCCGGGAAACAGGTAGTGGTGGTCGGCGGCAGTGGTACACCCGGACAACAGCAGCTCGGCCAGCGCCACCTTGGTGGCCAGTTCGAGTTTCTCCGGGGTCAGCCGCGCCCAGACCGGGTAGAGGGTCTTCAGCCAGGGGAACAGCGGCTGGTTGACCACCGGCGCCCAGGCGCGGGTGAGGGTCTGGTAGAAGTGGTGATGGGTGTTGACCAGCCCCGGCAACACCACGTGCCGGCTGGCGTCGAACTGGCTGGCGCAAGGTTGTGCGGGCTGCTGGCCAGCGCCGAGCAGCTCGACGATGCGGCCGTCTTCGACGACCAGGCCGCCGGCGGCGTCGAGACCGTTGGCGGTGAAGATGGCGAGGGGATTGCGAATCCAGGTGCGGGACATGTGCGGACCTTCGTCGGATCGGCGGGCCGGCGCGAACGCTGCCGGCCCTCGGTTGATGAGAGCCAGCTCAGTGTTCACCCTGTCTGCTGATCCAGGTCCGCGGGGCGACGACGGGACGCCACGCGCGTGGCGATATCCTACAAGGGATTTCTGGAGAGGTGTAAGGCTTTCCTCCCGGTGGCGGCCGGGCGCGGTTTGATGGGGGTCAACGGACGCCTCCCGGCAGGGGCATAGAGTGGGGGACTGCATAGCTGAAAACGTAGAACGGAAGGAGTCCCGCATGAGCGAAGAACCCACTGTCAGTCCCCCCTCCCCCGAGCAACCCGCCGCGCAGCCGGCCAAGCCGGCCCGGCCAGCCGCCCGCCGCGCCCCGCGCAAGCCGGCGACCCGCCGCCCGCGAGTGGCCAGCCCGGCGCAGAAGGCCCGCGAGGAGATCCAGGCAATCAGCCAGAAGCCGGTGGCCCTGCAGGTCGCCAGTGCGCCCCACGGCAGCAGCGAGGACAGCACCTCGGCGAGCCTGCCGGCGAACTATCCCTATCACACGCGGATGCGCCGCAACGAGTACGAGAAGGCCAAGCACGACCTGCAGATCGAACTGCTCAAGGTGCAGAGCTGGGTGAAGGAGACCGGCCAGCGCGTGGTGGTCCTGTTCGAAGGCCGCGACGCCGCCGGCAAGGGCGGCACCATCAAGCGCTTCATGGAACACCTGAACCCGCGCGGCGCGCGGATCGTAGCCTTGGAGAAACCGTCCTCCCAGGAGCAGGGCCAGTGGTATTTCCAGCGCTACATCCAACATCTGCCCACCGCCGGCGAGATGGTCTTCTTCGACCGCTCCTGGTACAACCGCGCCGGCGTCGAGCGGGTCATGGGCTTCTGTTCGCCGCTGCAATACCTGGAGTTCATGCGCCAGGCGCCGGAGCTGGAGCGCATGCTCACCAACAGCGGCATCCTGCTGTTCAAGTACTGGTTCTCGGTGAGCCGCGAGGAACAACTGCGGCGCTTCATCTCGCGCCGCGACGATCCGCTCAAGCACTGGAAGCTGTCGCCCATCGACATCAAGTCTCTGGACAAGTGGGACGACTACACCGCCGCCAAGCAGGCGATGTTCTTCCATACCGACACCGCCGACGCGCCGTGGACGGTCATCAAGTCCGACGACAAGAAGCGCGCGCGACTCAACTGCATCCGCCACTTCCTGCACTCGCTGGACTACCCGGACAAGGACCGGCGCATCGCCCATGAGCCCGACCCGTTGCTGGTGGGGCCGGCCTCGCGGGTGATCGAGGACGACGAGAAGGTCTACGCCGAGGCGGCCGCCGCGCCGGGCCACGCGAACCTGGATATCCCGGCCTGAGGCGGGCGGTCGCGCCAACGAAAACGCCCGGGGCGCTTTCGCGCTCCGGGCGTCCCTGGTTCGACGGTCGCTGGCCGGGTCACTCCGGCGCGGAGGTCCGGATCAGGTGGTCGAAGGCGCTCAGCGAAGCCTTGGCGCCCTCGCCCACGGCGATCACGATCTGCTTGTACGGCACCGTGGTCACGTCGCCGGCGGCGAAGATGCCGGGCAGCGAGGTCTCGCCACGGGCGTCGACGATGATCTCGCCACGCGGCGACAGCTCGACGCTGCCCTTGAGCCACTCGGTGTTGGGCAGCAGGCCGATCTGCACGAAGATGCCTTCCAGCTCGATCGACTTGAACTCCTCGGAGTTGCGGTCCTTGTACACCAGGCCGGTGACCTTCTGGCCGTCGCCCTTCACTTCGCTGGTCAGGGCACTGGTGATCACCTCGACGTTCGGCAGGCTGTAGAGCTTGCGTTGCAGCACGGCATCGGCGCGCAACTTGCTGTCGAATTCCAGCAGGGTCACATGGGCGACGATGCCGGCCAGGTCGATGGCCGCCTCGACGCCAGAGTTGCCGCCGCCGATCACCGCCACGCGCTTGCCCTTGAACAGCGGGCCGTCGCAGTGCGGGCAGAAGCACACGCCCTTGGCCTTGTATTCCTGCTCGCCGGGCACGCCCATTTCGCGCCAGCGAGCGCCGGTGGCGAGGATCAGGGTCTTGGCCTTGAGGCTGCCGCCGCTCTCGAACTGCACCTCGTGCAACTCGCCGGTGTTCTTCGCCGGAACCAGCTTGCTGGCGCGCTGCAGGTTCATGATGTCGACCTCGTAGTGACGCACGTGCTCTTCCAGCGCCCGCGCCAGCTTCGGCCCTTCGGTCTCCTGCACCGAGATGAAGTTCTCGATGGCCATGGTGTCCAGCACCTGGCCGCCGAAGCGCTCGGCGGCGACGCCGGTGCGAATGCCCTTGCGCGCGGCGTAGATCGCCGCCGCGGCGCCGGCCGGGCCACCGCCGACCACCAGCACGTCGAAGGCGTCGCGGGCGGTCAGCTTCTCGGCGTCGCGGGCGGCGGCGCCGGTGTCGATCTTGGCGAGGATCTCTTCCACGCCCATGCGGCCCTGGCCGAAGACTTCGCCGTTGAGGTAGATGCTCGGCACCGACATGATCTGGCGCGCCTCGACCTCATCCTGGAACAGCGCGCCGTCGATGGCGACGTGACGGATGTTCGGGTTGAGCACGGCCATCAGGTTCAGCGCCTGGACCACGTCCGGGCAGTTCTGGCAGGACAGCGAGAAGTAGGTTTCGAACTCGAAGGTGCCCTCGATGCCCTTGACCTGCTCGATCACGTCCGCGTCGAGCTTGGAGGGGTGGCCGCCTACCTGCAGCAGGGCCAGCACCAGCGAGGTGAATTCGTGGCCCATGGGGATACCGGCGAAGCGCAGGCCGATGTCCGCACCGGGGCGGTTCAACGAGAACGACGGTTTGCGCGCATCGCTGCCGTCGGTCTTCAGGGTGATCTTGTCGGTCAGGCCGACGATGTCTTGCAGCAGGCCCAGCAGCTCGCGGGATTTGTCGCTGTCATCGAGGGACGCGACGATCTCGAACGGCTGGCTGACCTTTTCCAGGTAGGCCTTCAACTGGGTTTTAAGATTGGCGTCCAACATGGTTCAGCTCCTCGAAATTCGGGCAAACGTATCCCCGGCGGATGAGACATCCGCCCTGCACGGCGCGTTGGCTGGGTGAAGGGCGGACGATCCGCGAGGGATCGTCCGCCGGAGAGGCTGGCGGCGAATGCCGCCGGCGCGGTCTTAGATCTTGCCGACCAGGTCCAGGGACGGAGCGAGGGTCTTCTCGCCTTCCTTCCACTTGGCCGGGCAGACTTCGCCCGGGTGGGCGGCGGTGTACTGGGCGGCCTTCAGCTTGCGCACGGTCTCGCCGACGTCACGGGCGATCTCGTTGGAGTGGATCTCGACGGTCTTGATCACGCCTTCCGGGTTGATCACGAAGGTACCGCGCAGGGCCAGGCCTTCTTCCGGGATGTGCACGCCGAAGGCGTTGGTCAGCTGGTGGGTCGGGTCGCCGATCAGCGGGAACTGGGCCTTGCCGACTGCCGGGGAGGTTTCGTGCCAGACCTTGTGCGAGAAGTGGGTGTCGGTGGTCACGATGTAGACCTCGGCACCGGCTTTCTGGAACTCGCCGTAGTTGTTGGCGGCGTCTTCGATCTCGGTCGGGCAGTTGAAGGTGAAGGCAGCCGGCATGAAGATCAGGACCGACCACTTGCCCTTCAGGGATTCCTCGGTCACCTCGATGAACTTGCCGTTGTGGAAAGCGTTGACCTTGAACGGTTGGACTTGAGTGTTGATCAGGGACATCAGTCGTTCCTCTCTCAGTTGAATGGGGTGTTTCAAATCGACTGGGAGAATCTTAACGGGGTTCGGCAAAAATGCCCCATTGATTTAGGCCATCAGTGAAATTATCTAAATCTATCGAAGAATATATAAATAGTTAAAACAACTAATCGAAGAACCTGCCCTCGTCAGTGCCCGGCCTTCCACGGCTGGCCCAGGGAAACCGGGGCATACAGCCGGGTGCGCAGGGCATCGCGGGAGAGCAGGACCAGCACCAGGATGGTCGCCGCATAGGGCAGCATCGCCAGCAGGTTGGCCGGAATCGACAGCCCGACCCCCTGGGCCACCAGGTGCAGGATGCTGGCCAGGCCGAACAACCAGGCACCGAGCAGCACGCGGAACACCCGCCAACTGGCGAAGACCACCAGCGCCAGGGCGATCCAGCCGCGTCCGGCGGTCATGTTCTCCGCCCACATCGGCGTGTAGGCCAGCGATAGGTAGGCACCGGCCAGGCCGGCCATGGCGCCGCCGAAGAGCACCGCCAGGGTGCGCACGCGCAGCACCGGCAGGCCCATCGCGCTGGCCGCGTCGGGGTTCTCGCCGACCGCCTGGAGAACCAGCCCGGCGCGGCTGCGCAGGAGCATCCAGGCGACCGCGGCGAACAGCGCCAGGCTCAGGTAGACCAGCGCGTCCTGGGCGAACAGCATGCGCCCGAGCAGCGGCAACTCGCCCAGCACCGGCAGCGCCAGCGGGGCGAACCCTTGCAGCGGCTTGCCGACCCAGGCGGCGCCGACGAACGACGACAGGCCGACGCCGAAGATGGTCAGCGCCAGCCCGCAGGCCACCTGGTTGGCGTTCAGGTACAGGGCGACCCCGGCGAACAGCGCCGCCAGCAGCATGCCGGCGAGCACCGCGAGGAGCACGCCGAGCCACAGGCTGCCGCTGGAGAAGGCGACCATGAAGCCGATCACCGCGCCGAACAGCATCATCCCCTCCTGGCCCAGGTTGAGCACCCCGCTTCTCTCGCAGACCAGTTCGCCCAGGGCCACCAGCAGCAGCGGAGTACCGGTGCGGACCATGGCGAACAGCAGGTTGTCGAGCAGATCGATATCCATCGTGGTTCCTCGGCGGTTCGGCTCAGGCCAGGGCGTCGCGCAGCGCCGGGCGCTTGCGCCAGCGTCCGTGCAAACGTGGGCGGTAGAGGATCAGCACGTCGCAGGCGAGGAGGAAGAACAGCATCATCCCCTGGAACAGCCCGGACAGCGCCAATGGCAGGTTGAGGCTCATCTGCGCGGCCTCGCCGCCGAGGTAGAGCAACGCCATCAGCAGGCTGGCGCAGAGGATGCCGAACGGATTGAGACGGCCAAGGAAGGCCACGGTGATCGCCGCATAGCCGTAGCCCGGCGAGACCTGCGGCACCAGTTGGCCGATCGGCCCGGCGACCTCGCAGACGCCGGCCAGGCCTGCCAGCGCGCCGGAGAACAGCAGCACGAACCAGACCAGGCGCTTCTCGCGGAAACCGACGAAACCGGCGGCGCGGCGGTCGAGGCCGAGCACGCGGACCTGGAAACCGAGGAAGCTGCGCTGCGCCAGCACCCAGACCGCCGCCAGCGCCAGCAGGCCGAACAATGCGCCAAGGTGCACCCGGCTGTCCTCGAACAGCGCCGGCAGGCGGCTGGCCTCGCCGAACAGCGCCGACTGCGGGAAGTTGAAGCCATCCGGGTCCTTCAACGGCCCGTGCACGCCGTACAGCAGCAGGTTCAGCGCGATGTAGTTGAGCATGATGGTGGTCAGGATCTCGTTGGCGTTGAAGCGCGTTCGCAGCCAGGCGGCGAACCCGGCCCAGAGCGCCCCGGCAGCGGTGCCGGCGAGCAGCACCCAGGCCAGCGCCCAGCGGCTCTGCCAGTCGAGCAACTGGATCGCCACCGCGCTGCCGGCCAGGGCGCCGACCAGCAACTGGCCCTCCGCGCCGATGTTCCACACGCGCGCCTGGTAGGCCAGTGCCAGGCCGAGGGCACAGAGCAGGATCGGCATGGCCTTGACCAGCAGCTCGCCGAGCCCATAGAGGTCGCTGAGCGGCTGTACCAGCACGGTATGCAGGGTCTGCCAGGGATCGTGGCCGAGACAGGCGAACAGCAGCGCGCCGCAGACCAGGGTCAGCAACCCCGCCAGCAGCGGAGAGGCCAGCAGCATCCAGCGCGACTGCCGGCCGCGCGGTTCCAGGGACAACAGCATCACAGGCTCCCTTGGGCAACGGCGCCGGCGACCGCCGCCGGCGCCTCGAATTGACCGGCCATCCAGCCGCCGACCTGCTGCGGCGAAGCGCTCGCGGTGGCGACCGCCGGGCACAGCCGACCCGAACACAGCGCGGCGATGCGGTCGCTGAGCAGGAACAGCTCGTCGAGGTCCTCGGAGACCACCAGGATCGCCGTACCGGCATCGCGCAAGGCGATCAGCGCGCGGTGGATCAGCGCCGCCGCGCCGACGTCCACGCCCCAGGTGGGATGCGCCGCCACCAGCAGGCGCGGGGCCTGGAGGATCTCGCGGCCGAGGATGAACTTCTGCAGGTTGCCGCCGGAAAGGCTGCGGGCCGGCGCCCCGGCACCCGGGGCCTTCACGGCGAAACGGCGGATGATCTCCTCGGCCAGCGCCAGCACCTTGCGCCGCCGGACCAACCCGCGCTTCACCAGGCCCTGCTGGAAGGCGGTGAGCAGCGCATTGTCCGCCAGGCTCATCTCCGGCACCGCGCCGTGCCCCAGCCGCTCGGCGGGCACGAAGGCCTGGCCGGCGCGGCGCCGCGCATCCGGCGCCAGGTGCGCGCCGGCGCAGCCGCCGAGGCGGATGCGCTCGGCCTGGGCGCGCGGCAGGCGCACTTCGCCGCTGAGCAGAGCGAGCAACTCGTCCTGGCCGTTGCCGGCGACCCCGGCGATACCGAGGATCTCGCCGCTGCGCACCTCCAGATCGAGGCCGGCGAAGGACACGCCGAAGGGGTCCGGGTTGCGCCAGTGCAGGTCGCGCACCTGGAGGAAAGGCGCGCCGCCGGTAGCCTTCGGATACTCCGCCGCCAGGCCCTCGGCGTCGCCCACCATCAGCCGCGCCAGCTCGAGATCGGAACATTGCGCCGGCACGCACTGTCCGGCCACCCGTCCGCCGCGCAGCACCGTGGCGCGCTGGCAGAGCGCACGGACCTCGGCCAGCTTGTGGCTGATGAAGAGGACACTGCAGCCCTCCTCCGCAAGACGGCGCAGGGTGACGAAGAGATCCTCGGCCTCGCGCGGGGTCAGCACCGAGGTCGGCTCGTCAAGGATCAGCAGGCGGATGTCCTGCATCAGGCAGCGCACGATCTCCACCCGCTGGCGCTCGCCGATGGACAGCCCATGGACCAGCCGGCGAGGCTCCAGCGGCATGCCGTAGCGCTGCGACACCTCGCGAATACGCGCCTCCAACCGGCGCGGGCTGCCCGCCTCGGCGCCGAGGGCGAGCGCGATGTTCTCCGCCACGCTGAGCGTCTCGAACAGGGAGAAATGCTGGAACACCATGCCGATCCCCAGCGCCCGGGCGCGAGCCGGGTCGCGTACCTGCACCGGCTCGCCCTGCCAGCGGACCTCGCCGGCATCGGGACGGGTCACGCCGTAGATGATCTTCATCAGCGTGCTCTTGCCGGCGCCGTTCTCACCGAGCAGGGCGTGGATCTCGCCGGCGTCGATGCACAGGTCGATGCGGTCGTTGGCCAGGCAACCCGGATAACGCTTGCTGATCCCGCGCAGTTCGAGGCGCGGCGGCGCGAAGGAGGAAGGTGCGGACATGGCGGACCCGATCGGTTGCTCGACGATGCGGCGGCCGGTGCAAATACCTGGCCAGGAGGTCAGGAAAGCCCTGGAACGCGGCTTGCACCGGGAGCCACGGACCAGGCTCCCGCGCCGAGCGGCACCAAGCCGGGGCACGCCTGGGACGCCGCGGCACATTTGCGGGCAACCCTGCGGCGCACCCGCGTGAGCATTTGTCGCAAAACAGTCATCACCACCTTGCTCACAGAGTTATCCACAGCGTGTCGGGAGCCCATCCGGGACCTTGGGAAGCCTCCCGCGCCGATCGTCCCGGCGATTTTCGCAACATCGGCGGTGGACAGAAAACAGCCAACCCGGCAGGCCATGGGCGCGACCTGGCAAGGCATTTTTTCCAACACTTTGCCAACAGCTTTATCCACAAGATATCGACAGCCGTTCGGAGGAGCACGGCAGGACGATCTCTCCCGGCCAAGCCACGGGTCGGCCGAATCCCTGGGGCAGCCCCGGCGGCCCGCTTCCGGCACAGTTTGCCAACAGCTTTTCCACAGGAAACCCGCGGAACGGGAATGCCCGTGAAAATGTCTCCAGGACTTCCCCTTTAGACGCCATGATGCCCATGAATACTGGGTTTTCCGGCTTTCCAGGAAAGTCCGCGGCGATCGACGGAAGCATGCTCGGCGGCGCCATGGGTGGATCCGCTGTCCACAGTTTCGCGATGCACCGTCGTGGCGCATTCCACAGCACCTTTTCCCTGGCTCTTTCGCCAACCGGGAGAAATCCTGCGGCTCCGTCCAATGCCTTTCCCGCGACCGCCGAAGGCATTTTTTCAACGGGGAATGCGAACAGCTTTTCCACAGACAAACCCACAGAAGCGCCAGTTGCCGACCGGGCATTTCGCAAGGCGGATTCAAGGTGCCGGAACGCTTTCCGCGGATCGCCTGCCGGAAGCCAGATGGGCACATCCCGCAATGGCTCGTGCAATCTTTCCGCACACGCGCTACACACAGACTTATCCACAGCATGCGCACAGTGCATAATGGCGGAAGCGAGATCACGCGCCAAAGACGGGATATTTCCGTCGATTTCCCGGACTAAAGAGGCGAAAGCGCCATTCCGGCAGCAGAGGAGATGAACGATGCAGTACCTGCTGGCAACTTCGTCCCCCCACTTATCCTGCACTCCGACCACGGCGGGAGCGCGATGAGCAGTTCGGCCCATCGCGGGCGGATCCTGCATTTCCTCGGCGACCCGGCGAAACTCGGCGACAAGGCCTGGGAGTATTTCGAGGACGGCCTGCTGTGGATCGAACACGGCCACGTGCGCGCGCTCGATCACGCAACCTACCTGCTGCCGCAACTGCCCGCCGACCTGCCGCTGGAGGAGCATCCGCAGCGCCTGCTGCTGCCCGGCTTCGTCGACTGCCATGTGCATTACCCGCAACTCGGAGTGATCGCCTCCTACGGCACCCAACTGCTGGACTGGCTGGAAACCCACACCTTTCCCGCCGAGCAGCGCTTTGCCGATGCCGGCTACGCCGCCGCCCAGGCCGAGCTGTTCCTCGACGAACTGCTGCGCCACGGCACCACTACCGCGCTGGTGTTCGGCACGGTCCATGCGGTATCCGCCGAGGCATTCTTCCAGGCCGCGCAGAAGCGCCGCCTGCGGATGATCGCCGGCAAGGTGCTGATGGACCGCAACGCGCCGCCGGCGCTGTGCGATACCGCGGCCAGTGGCTACGCCGAGAGCCGCGCGCTGATCGAGCGCTGGCACGGCAACGGGCGCCTGCAATACGCGGTCACCCCGCGCTTCGCGCCGACCTCCTCGCCCGAGCAACTGGCCGCGGCGGCGCGCCTGCTGGACGAGTATCCCGGCGTCTACCTGCACACCCATCTTTCGGAGAACCTCAAGGAAGTCGCCTGGGTCGGCGAGCTGTTTCCCCAGGCGCAGGACTACCTGGACGTCTATCATCGCGCCGGCCTGGTCGGCGAACGCAGCGTGTTCGCCCATGGCATCCATCTCTCCGAACGCGAATGCCGCTGCCTGGCGCACAAGAACGCGGCGCTGGCGCACTGTCCCAGTTCCAACCTGTTCATCGGCTCCGGCCTGTTCGACCTTGGCCGCGCCCAGCAATACGGCATCCGCGTCGGCATCGGTAGCGACGTCGGCGGCGGCACCAGCCTGTCGCTGCTGGCCAACCTCGCCGACGCCTACAAGATCCAGCAATTGCGCGGCACCAGCCTCGATCCGTTCCAGGCGCTCTACCTGGCCACCCTCGGCGGCGCCAGGGCGCTCGACCTGGACGGCCTGGTCGGTAACTTCCTGCCCGGCCGCGAAGCCGACTTCGTCGCCCTCGACCTGGCCGCCACGCCGATGATCGCCCAGCGCATGGAGCATGCGCGCGGCCTGGCCGATACCCTGTTCGTGCTGAACACCCTGGGCGACGACCGCGCGGTGGCGGAGACCTGGGTGATGGGGGAGCGGCGCCATGCGAAGGGGTGAGAGTCTCTTTCCCGCGTTGGCTCGGCCCGTCGCTGCATGCCACCTCCTCGCGCCGTAGAGAAAAGACGCCGTTCGGCGGGCGGCCGAAGCTCGCGTTACTCCATCCGCGCCCTCACGACACCGCCACCGCCTCCAGGAAGCGCTCCAGCACCAGGTTCGGCCGGCGTCCCTTGCGGGTCACGATGGTCAGCGCGATGGCATAGTGGAAACGCTCCGGCAGCAGGGGCCGCAGCATCCCGGCGGCGACCCAGTCGGCAGCGTAGTGCGACGGCAGGTAGCCGATGAAGTTGCCGGTCAGGATCAGGAATGCCATGCCCTCGCGGTCCGAGGCGCTGGCGCTGTTGTTCAGCTCCTGGTGGCGCGCCTGGGCTTCGGCGGGCAGGCGGTAGCTGGGCGCCACGGCGTCCGCGGCGAGCACCTCGTCCACCGCGATATCGCCGTCGGCGCGCTCGAACAGTGCGTGGCCGCGGCTGCAATAGAGCTGCGCGTGCTCGTCATACAGCGGCAGGTACTCGAGCCCCGACAGCGGACTGATCAACGGCACCACGCCGACATGCAGGTGGCCGTCGAGCACGCCCAGTTCGATCTCGTTGGGGGTGGTCATGCCGATGTTGATCCGCACCTGCGGTCCCTGCCCCTTGAGCGCGCTGAGAGCGTGGGTGATGCGCATCTGCGGCAGGGTCACCAGGTTGTTGATGATGCCGATGTTGAGTTCGCCGCGCAGGTGCTGGTGCAGGTCGTTGACCTCGGCGCGGAACCCCTCCAGCGCCGCCAGCAGGGTCTGGGTCGCGCGATAGACCTCGCGGCCCTCGTCGGTCAGGGCGAAGCCGGCGCGGCCGCGCTGGCACAGGCGCATGCCCAGGCGCTTCTCCAGGTCGCCCATGTGCAGGCTGATCGCCGAGCGGCTGAGGCCGAGAGTGCTCTCCGCGGCGGAGAAACTGCCGCACTCGACGATGGTCTTGAAGATGCGCAGCAGGCGGATATCGAAATCGCTGACCTGGCCGAGCGACGGGTTGCGGGATTTGGCCATTATTGTTTTACCCAGTCGAAACTAAACGTGAGAAGAATAAGCTTTATCTAACCTTTCGTCAGGGCCAAGCTTGATCCAACGCTCCGCCGCCGCGTGCGCGGAACCTTCCAACAAGAAAGCCCGAGGATCGAACGATGAACCAGCCGCTCAACGTGGCCCCGCCGGTTTCCAGCGAACTCAACCTGCGCGCCCACTGGATGCCCTTCTCCGCCAACCGCAACTTCCAGAAGGACCCGCGGATCATCGTCGCCGCCGAAGGCAGCTGGCTGACCGACGACAAGGGCCGCAAGGTCTACGACAGCCTGTCCGGCCTGTGGACCTGCGGCGCCGGCCACTCGCGCAAGGAAATCCAGGAGGCGGTGGCTCGCCAGCTCGGTACCCTCGACTACTCGCCGGGCTTCCAGTACGGCCATCCGCTGTCCTTCCAGTTGGCCGAGAAGATCGCCGGGTTGCTGCCAGGCGAACTGAACCACGTGTTCTTCACCGGTTCCGGCTCCGAGTGCGCCGACACCTCGATCAAGATGGCCCGCGCCTACTGGCGCCTGAAAGGCCAGCCGCAGAAGACCAAGCTGATCGGCCGCGCCCGCGGCTACCACGGGGTCAACGTCGCCGGCACCAGCCTCGGCGGGATCGGCGGCAACCGCAAGATGTTCGGCCAACTGATGGACGTCGACCACCTGCCGCACACCCTGCAACCGGGCATGGCGTTCACCCGCGGGATGGCCCAGACCGGCGGCGTCGAGCTGGCCAACGAGCTGCTCAAGCTGATCGAACTGCACGACGCCTCGAACATCGCCGCGGTGATCGTCGAGCCGATGTCCGGCTCCGCCGGCGTACTGGTACCGCCGGTCGGCTACCTGCAGCGCCTGCGCGAGATCTGCGACCAGCACAACATCCTGCTGATCTTCGACGAGGTGATCACCGCCTTCGGCCGCCTGGGCACCTACAGCGGCGCCGAGTACTTCGGCGTCACCCCGGACCTGATGAACGTCGCCAAGCAGGTCACCAACGGCGCCGTGCCGATGGGCGCGGTGATCGCCAGCAGCGAGATCTACGACACCTTCATGAACCAGGCGCTGCCCGAGCACGCGGTGGAGTTCAGCCACGGCTACACCTACTCCGCGCACCCGGTCGCCTGCGCCGCCGGCCTCGCCGCGCTGGACATCCTGGCCAGGGACAACCTGGTGCAGCAGTCCGCCGAGCTGGCGCCGCACTTCGAGAAGGGCCTGCACGGCCTGCAAGGCGCGAAGAACGTCATCGACATCCGCAACTGCGGCCTGGCCGGCGCGATCCAGATCGCCCCGCGCGACGGCGATCCGACCGTGCGTCCGTTCGAGGCCGGCATGAAGCTCTGGCAACAGGGTTTCTACGTGCGCTTCGGCGGCGATACCCTGCAATTCGGCCCGACCTTCAACGCCAGGCCGGAAGAGCTGGACCGCCTGTTCGACGCGGTCGGCGAAGCGCTCAACGGCATCGCCTGATGAGCGGCCGCCCGCAAGCCGTACCCACCGTGCAGGTGGACAACGCCGAGGTGATCGTGACCGAATGGCGCTTCGCCCCCGGCGCGGAAACCGGGCGCCACCGCCACGGCCACGACTATGTGGTGGTACCGCTGACCGACGGCACGCTGCTGCTGGAAACCCCCGAGGGCGACCGCCACGCGCCGCTGGTCGCCGGACAGGCCTACTTCCGCAAGGCCGGCGTCGAGCACAACGTGATCAACGCCAGCGCACACGAAGTGGTCTTCGTCGAGACCGAGATCAAGTAATCCGCACCCGCTCCCCAGGGAGCGGGTAAAGGGAAAGGGCCACGGCCCTTTCGTCACCCCTAGCGAAGAGAGAACAAGACAAGATGGGCACCCTCCACCACCTGATCAACGGCGAAATGGTCGCCGACAACGGCCGCAGCGCCGACGTCTTCAACCCCTCCACCGGCGAAGCCATCCACAAGGTCCCGCTGGCCGACGGCAAGACCCTGCAGAAAGCCATCGATGCCGCCAGGGCCGCTTTCCCGGCCTGGCGCAACACCCCGCCGGCCAAGCGTGCACAGGTGCTGTACCGCTTCAAGCAACTGCTGGAGCAGAACGAGGCGCGGATTTCCAAGCTGATCAGCGAAGAGCACGGCAAGACCCTGGAAGACGCCGCCGGCGAACTCAAGCGCGGCATCGAGAACGTCGAGTACGCCTGCGCCGCCCCGGAAATCCTCAAGGGCGAGTACAGCCGCAACGTCGGCCCGAACATCGACGCCTGGAGCGACTTCCAGCCGATCGGCGTGGTCGCCGGGATCACCCCGTTCAACTTCCCGGCGATGGTGCCGCTGTGGATGTACCCGCTGGCCATCGCCTGCGGCAACACCTTCATCCTCAAGCCCTCCGAGCGCGACCCCAGCTCCACCCTGCTGATCGCCGAGCTGTTCCACGAAGCCGGCCTGCCGAAGGGCGTGCTGAACGTGGTGCACGGCGACAAGGAAGCCGTGGACGGCCTGCTCCAGGCGCCGGAAGTGAAGGCCATCAGCTTCGTCGGCTCGACCCCCATCGCCGAATACATCTATGCCGAGGGCACCAAGCGCGGCAAGCGCGTGCAGGCCCTGGGCGGCGCGAAGAACCATGCGGTGCTGATGCCCGACGCCGACCTCGACAACGCCGTCAGCGCGCTGATGGGTGCCGCCTACGGCTCCTGCGGCGAGCGCTGCATGGCGATCTCGGTGGCGGTATGCGTCGGCGACCAGGTGGCCGACGCGCTGATCGCCAAGCTGGTTCCGCAGATCAAGGCGCTGAAGATCGGCGCCGGCACTTCCTGCGGCCTCGACATGGGCCCGCTGGTCACTGCCGCCGCGCAGGCCAAGGTCACCGGCTACATCGACAGCGGCGTGGCCCAGGGCGCGGAGCTGGTGGTGGACGGCCGCGGCTACCAGGTCGCCGGCCACGAGAACGGCTTCTTCCTCGGCGGCAGCCTGTTCGACCGGGTGACCCCGGAAATGACCATCTACAAGGAAGAGATCTTCGGCCCGGTGCTGTGCGTGGTTCGCGTCAACAGCCTGGAAGAGGCCATGCAGTTGATCAACGACCACGAATACGGCAACGGCACCTGCATCTTCACCCGCGACGGCGAGGCCGCACGCCTGTTCTGCGACGAGATCGAGGTCGGCATGGTCGGCGTCAACGTCCCGCTGCCGGTGCCGGTGGCCTACCACAGCTTCGGCGGCTGGAAGCGCTCGCTGTTCGGCGACCTCCACGCCTACGGCCCGGACGGCGTGCGCTTCTACACCCGACGCAAGGCCATCACCCAGCGCTGGCCGCAGCGGGCCAGCCACGAGGCCTCGCAATTCGCCTTCCCCAGCCTCTGAAGGCTGACGACGACAGGCATGGTCGGTAACGACCATGCCTTTTTTCTTTTTCCGCAATCAGGAGTCCGCAACGTTCCACCGCCGTGAAACCTCACCCACGGCCGCACCCATGGCGTCGCCCACAAGGCGGCCCAGACCTTGCCCAAGAACAATTAAAGGGTCTCAACGATGTCCAAAGTCGTACTGGCTTCACAACTGCCGAACAAGCGCAACGCCTCGCTCGCGCCCGGCCTGAAACAACGCCACGTCACCATGCTGTCGATCGCCGGGGTGATCGGCGCCGGCCTGTTCGTCGGCTCCGGCCATGCCATCGCCGCCGCCGGCCCGGCCGCCCTGCTCGCCTACCTGATCGCCGGCACCCTGGTGGTGCTGGTCATGCGCATGCTCGGCGAAATGGCGGTCGCCTCCCCCGATACCGGTTCCTTCTCCACCTACGCCGACCGCTCCATCGGCCGCTGGGCCGGTTTCACCATCGGCTGGCTCTACTGGTGGTTCTGGGTGCTGGTGATCCCACTCGAAGCGATCGCCGCCGCGGCCATCCTCAACGCCTGGTTCCCGGCCATCGACACCTGGATCTTCGCCCTCGCGGTGACCTTCCTGCTCACCGTCACCAACCTCTTCAGCGTGGCCCGCTACGGCGAGTTCGAGTTCTGGTTCGCGCTGCTCAAGGTGATCGCCATCATCGCCTTCATCGTGCTCGGCGCGGTGGCCATCGTCGGCGGCCTGCCGGAGCGTGAGGTCAGCGGCCTGTCCAGCCTGATGGCGAGCCACGGCGGCTTCGTGCCGAACGGCTACGGCGCGGTGCTCGGCGCCCTGCTGACGACCATGTTCAGCTTCATGGGCACCGAGATCGTCACCATCGCCGCCGCCGAGTCCAAGGACCCGGCGAAGCAGATCACCCGCGCCACCAACTCGGTGATCTGGCGGATCGGCCTGTTCTACCTGGTGTCGATCTTCATCGTGATCTCCATCGTGCCGTGGAACGACCCGCTGCTGATCCAGGTCGGCTCCTACCAGCGCGCCCTGGAGCTGCTGGACATCCCGCACGCCAAGCTGATCGTCGACCTGGTGGTACTGGTCGCCGTGGCCAGTTGCCTGAACTCGGCGATCTACACCTCGTCGCGGATGGTCTTCTCCCTGGCCAAGCGCGGCGACGCCCCGAGCGTGCTCAAGCTGACCAACACCGCCCACGTACCACGCCCGGCGGTGCTGGCCAGCACCGCGGTGGGCTTCCTCACCACCATCGTCAACTACTTCGCACCGGAGAAGGTCTTCACCTTCCTCCTCGCCAGCTCCGGCGCCGTGGCGCTACTGGTGTACCTGGTGATCGCCGTGGCCCAGTTGCGCATGCGCAAGCAATTGCAGGCCAGCGGCCAGCCCATCGAGTTCCGCATGTGGCTATATCCCTGGCTGACCTGGGCGGTGATCCTGTTCATCGTCGCCGCGCTGAGCATCATGCTGATCATGCCGGAGCACCGTCACGAGGTGTTCGCCACCGCTCTGCTGACGATCTTCACCGTCTGCCTCGGGCTGCTCAACGCGCGACGCAAGCCGCGCCTCGGCGAGGACTACGCCGGGAAGACGGCGCGGGTCTGAGTCCACCACCGGGGGAATAACCCAGACAGCCCTCCAAAGAAAAGCCCGGCCAATGGCCGGGCTTCTTCAGGCAAGGTCGTCTCAGACCTTCCTGACGAATTCCGATTTCAGCTTCATCGCGCCAATGCCGTCGATCTTGCAATCGATGTCGTGGTCGCCGTCCACCAGGCGGATGTTCTTCACCTTGGTGCCGACCTTCACCACCAGCGAGGAGCCTTTCACTTTCAGGTCCTTGATCACGGTGATGGTATCGCCGTCCTGGAGAACGTTGCCCACCGAATCCTTGATCACCTTGCCATCATCGGACGCCGTAGCGGCCTCGTTCGGCGACCATTCATGGGCGCACTCCGGGCAGACCAGCAGCGCACCATCCTCGTAGGTGTATTCGGAGTTGCATTGGGGACAGGGCGGCAGCGTGCTCACGGCATTCTCTCTTCAGCAGGGGGACGAAAACCGCAGATTATATAGGGTTTCTCGCTCCCCTGCCGAACCGCCTCAGAGCCCCTTGGTCTTCGGCGCGCCGACGGCCGGCCCGGAGAAGTCGAGGGTGCCCTTTTCGCTGAAGCGCACGGTGCCGAACAGGCCTCCGGCGAGCTTGCCCTTCACCACGTAGGGCATGCCCTGGGTCGGAGCGTTGTTGCTCAGGCCCCAGGCCTGGCGGAAGGCGGAAAAGGCGGAGACGGTCAGCGGCACGCTCACCACCCGCTCGCCGAAGCGCGGCACCTCGCCGGTCTGGTCGCTGACGCCGCTGGCCAGGGGCTGGCCGTTGACGTCGAGGTCGAGGGCGATGCCGTTGTATTCGATCGGCTCGTCGTTGGGGTTCTGTACCCGCAGCTTGACCATGAAGCGCATCTCCATGCCTTGCCCCGGCAGGGGTTCCAGGCCGACCAGGTCGATACGCAACGGATCGCGCTGGCCGAAGGTGCTGCAGGCGCTCAACAGGACGCCCAGGCACAGGGCCGGCAGCAGGCGGCCGAGGTTCGCAGGCAGGCGCATGGGTTCTCCTCCTTGGGTCGAATGTGCGCCCATGGTGCCACAGCCGCTAGAATTCGCCGCGCAGCCGATCCGGCTGCGCCAATGGACAAAGGACATGCCCATGCCTACACGCGTTCTGCGCGGCCTCGTCGCCGCCCTCCCACTGTTCCTCGCCGCCTGCTCGGACTCCGCTCCGTCCAGCGAGGAGATCGCCCGCCTGCTCGCCGAGCGCGGCTTCGACAAACCCGCCTGCGCCAGCTCCACCCTGTTCAAGACGTTCCCGGTGACGCTCTCCGACAGCTTCTCCGGCCCCGGCCCGGCGAAAGGCAACGCCGCGGTCTACGACGCGCTGGTCGGCGTCGGCCTGCTGCGCCGCGACGGCGATTCCTACGACCTCACGCCCGCCGGCCGCGAGGACTACAAGCCCGAGTCGAAGGCCTTCTGCTACAGCAGCGGCTTCGACGTCAGCGTCCGTTCGGTGGACCCCGCCAAGCCCGACGACTACGGCCCGGCCGTGGAAAAGGGCTGGTTGGTCACCGTCGAGGTCAAGCCACGCGAAGTGAAGGACTGGGCGAAGAACCCCGAGGTGCTCAAGCAGGCCAGCCTGACCACCCTGCAACAGATCACCCAACCGCAGGTCGGCCAGGTCTCGCTGGTCAAGCCACGCGGCGAGGAAGGCTACAAGCTCGTCAACACCCGCTTCTCGCCCAGGCAGGGCTTCCACTTCAACCAGGCCTGGTAATCCCACGCCGTCCTTCCGCCCGCCCCGCTCGGGGCGGGCTCCTCATTCAACCCACTGATCGATAAAGGTTTTTTCGACGGACGAAACAGCCGGGCGATTGCTCGCCCGAAAGCTTTCGTATACATTCGTTTTCACTGTAAACACCGTATACATCGAAAACGAAGCTGATCAGAAAATGAGCACCGTAGTCTCGTTCCGCGCCGATGACGCCCTGGTCGCGGCCCTCGACGAACTGGCCCGCGCCACCCACCGCGACCGCCCCTACCACCTGCGGCAGGCGCTCGCGCAGTACCTGGAAAGGCAGCAGTGGCAGGTCGCTGCCATCGATGAAGGCTTGGCCGATGCCAATGCCGGTCGCCTGCTGGAACACACCGAGATCGAGAAGCGCTGGGGGCTGCAATGAGCCTGAAGTGGACCCGCAAGGCGGCCGCCGACCTGGACGCCATCTACGACCATTACGTCGTGCTGATCGGCCCGGAAAAAGCTCTGAAAGCCGTTCAGGACATCGTCGAGCAGGTGAAACCGCTGCAGCAGGTAGCCAACCAGGGGGCAGGGCGGCCCAGCGAGGTGCCAGGCGTACGCACCCTGACCCTGGAGCGCTGGCCGTTCAGCGCCCCGTTTCGGGTTAAAGGCAAGGAAATCCAGATTTTGCGCATCGACAGGGTCGAAATTACCCCCTGAAAGTGGTCACACGGTTACAAGATGTTTCAAAATGAATATTTCCCTTGACTTGTACGTAGTGAATTATTTCGGACGAAACATCCATAACTCACAAAAAATGGACATTTTTCGACCTGACCAATGAGAGCGACCAACATGCGACCACTGCGACCTGATTAGTTCTTTGGCTGACTCATGCTTCGCTCCCATACGCGTCCGTATTTTTCCGTAACTCGACGACCTCGCCCGCTGGGCATGCTTTCTCGCGCCTTTTCCGGTGACTTTTCCCCAGGCGCAGTCTCCCGCAAGGAGGAACCGGCATGGATTCGCTGAAAGGCATGGCGATCTTCGCCACTGTGGTGGACAAGGGCTCGATGGCAGCCGCGGCCCAGAGCCTGGGCATGACCCCTTCGGCAGTCAGCCAGCAGATCCGCAAGCTGGAGAGCCGCGCCCAGGTCACTTTGCTGCATCGCACCACCCGCCGGCTGACCCTGACCGAGGCCGGCGAGGCGTTCTATCGCAGTTGCGCGCAGATGCTGGCGATCGCCGAGGAAGCCGAGCGGCGGCTTGGCGAATGGCGCGATGCGCCGGTGGGTGAGTTGCGCCTGGCGGCGCCGGTGGGGTTCTCCGGCACGCTGATCACCCAGGCGCTGAAACCGTTGCTGGAGAACCACCGCCAGTTGCGCCTGCAGCTGTTCTTCCAGGACGAGCGCATCGATCTGGTCGCCGAGCGCATCGACCTGGCGATACGCGTCGGCCATCTCGCCGACTCCAGCCTGGTGGCGCGCCACCTCGGCGATTGGAGCAGCGTGCTCTGCGCGGCGCCGGCCTATTTGCGCCAACGGGCGCCCATCAACCGTCCGGAGCAGTTGACCGAGGTCGACTGGATTTCCCTGAACACCTCGAACCACCTCAACCACCTGACGCTCAGCGGGCCGGGCGGGGAAGTCTGCAAACTGCGCCTGGAGCCACGGGTGGCCGCCAACGGGATGCTCGCGGTGCGTCAGTTCACCCTCGACGGACTCGGCGTGTCCTACCAGCCGCTGCCGGAGGTGCGCGACGCGCTGAACGACGGGCGCCTGCAACAGCTATTGCCGGAGTGGAGGATTCCCGGGCTCGGCATCTATGCGGTGACGCCACGGCGCGAGGCCCAGCCGGCCAAGGTGAAGGTCGCCATCGAGGCGCTGCGGCGAGCGTTCGCCACGGACGGGGATGAGCGCTGGAGCTGACCGACGGACTGCCGGCCAGCTCCAGGTACCGTCAGGAGAAGCGGCCGAGGGTCAGGGTGACCTCGCCGATGTCCGTGCCCGTAGCGTTGCCGCCGCTGGTGATGCCAGCATAGTCCGCCGATGCCGGCGTGAAGCTCCAGGTGTTGGTGGCGCCGGATTTCCACGGGTCATCCCAGCTGAAGGTGCCCATCTTGGTGTTGCCGTCGTAGCAGTCGAAGCTGCCCTGGGTGCCGGACGAAGCGTTCTCCCGTCCGCAGGAGGCGATCCATTGCGGGCTGCCGGCCTGCACGTTCATGCTGCTGACTTCCTCGGTGGAAATCTCGTCGTCCTTGTTGGTGTAGCGGTAGAACTTGCCCCATTGCAAGGTGGCGTTGCGGATGCCCACCGTGCCGATGGATTTGGATACCACGACCTTCACTGCGATCCATTCTGCGTATGCCATGTCGATCTCCGTTAACCATGCGTTCACAGCTTCCTGTAGGACGTCACGGACAGGACCGGGCGCTCACAACGGACCCTTGGCTACTTCGACCAGCACGGCGCCATCCCTGACCCGCTTCACTATAGGCTGGCCACCAGCCACCACCGCCTGCCAGATCTGGTAGGCGGCGGCCGGGGAGGTCAGGCCCTCCGGCGTTTTTCCCCGCGAGGGGCCTTCATGCCGAATGCCTCGCGCAGGTCGGTGGTGGGTGGAGGCAGGAAGCGCATGCGGGCGAACAGGCCTCGCAGGTAAGCGTCCATCAGCGCAGCCGCCGCCGCGCTGTCGCCGTCCTCCAGGGCATCGAGCAGGGCGCGCTGCGCGGCGCAGGCCTCGGCGGTATAGACCGCCCCCTTGTTCAGCGCGATGTCCAGCGAGGCGCGTGCCACCAGGCCACGGACGAAACCCTGCAGCAAGGGATTCTCGGTCAGTTCGGCCAGGCGCAGGTGGAAGCGCCCGGCGAGACGGATCAGCCCGGCGCTGTCGCGGGCCGCGAGGCAAGCCTGCTCCTCGTCGACCAGCGCCCGTAGCTCGGCAAGGGTGGCGGGATCCAGCCCCGCGGGAAGTTGCCGCACCACTTCGCTTTCCACCAGCAGGCGCGCGTCCAGCACCTGCCGCGCCTGGCGCTCGTCCGGGCGGGCGACGCTGGCGACTTCCTTCGGCGGCATCACCACCGCGCCGTCCTCGGCGAGACGGGTGAGGGCACGCTGGATGGTGCCGTTGCTGACCCGGAAGATCTGCCCGAGGGTTTCCTTGCTCAGCTTGGCGGCCGGCGCCAGGCGCTTTTCCAGGATTGCCGTGTAGATGCTTTCGTAGACGAAATGGCTGGTGGGGCGCAGCGCGGCGCCCTGCTGGGTACGTGCTTCGAATCCGACCATGTTCACACCTGTCGAGTCGTGCTTGTGGGCCTTCGCAGGCGGCGGACGAAAGCCGTCCGGGCGCCGCGACGGTCCCGGGTTGGAACCCTGGCGCGGGCGATCAGACCTGCGGCAAGCGCAGGTCGATGTTCAGGCGCGCGCCTTCGTTGAGGATGTGCTGGCGCATCGCCTGGCTCGCCCGCTCGCTGTCGTGCTGGCGGATCGCACGGAGGATGGCGTCGTGTTCCTGGAGGATCTCCTCGGCGTATTCCGGCTGGCGGCGCACCAGGTTGTCGCTGCGTTCCAGGGCGCTGCCGATCTGTTCGGAAACGCTGAGGAAGATCGGGTTCGAGGTGAGCTTCACCAGGCGCCGGTGGAAGGCCGTGTAGGCCTCAACCAGAGCCTGCGGGTCGCCATCCTCGACCGCTTCGCGCAGGTCCAGCAGCAACAGCCGCAGTTCGCTGATCTCCGCCGCCCCGGCGCTCTGCGCGACGATGCCGACGATGAACGGCTCCAGCGCATAGCGCAGTTGCAGGACGTCTTCCATGGTCGCCTCGCCGGGCGCCGCGACCTCGCGCAGCGGTTCGCTGCGTTCGAGGACCATCACGCCCTTGCCCGGCAGCGAACGGACCACGCCCAGGGTCTCCAGGACCATGATCGCCTCGCGCAGGCTCGGCCGGCTGATTTCCATCTGTTCAGCCAGCTCGCGCTGGCCGGGCAACATCTGGCCGGCGACCCAGCGACCCTGCTCGATGGTGTCGAGCAGGCGCTGGGCAACCGCGTTGACCAGCTTGGACGAAGAAAACATGTCGCCTCCCTTTACTTGCCAATCGGACGTGCAACGCGCCTCGGCGCGTCAGCCATGCAGCTTGCCTTCCCCGGCCACCGCGCTGCGCTTGAGCGGCTCGCCGTCGGCCTTGGCCGGCGCCTCCAGGCGCCCGTCGAGTATGGCCTGCGCGCGCGGCATATCGATGTCGTTTTCCCAGCGGGCGATGGTCACGGTGGCCACGCAGTTGCCGATCAGGTTGGTCAGCGCGCGGCCGATGCCCATGAACCAGTCCACCGAAAGCACCAGCACCAGGCCGGCCACCGGGATCGCCGGCACCGCGGTGAGGGTGGCGGCGAGGATCACCAGGGCCGAGCCGGGAATGCCGTGGGCGCCCTTGGAGGTGACCAGCGAAACCAGCAGGATGGTGATCAGGTCGGTCATCGCCAGCGGCGTGCCGGTGACGTGGGCGATGAACACCACCGCCAGGGTCAGGTAGATCGAGAATCCGTCGAGGTTGAACGAGTAGCCGGTGGGAATCACCAGGCCTACCGTGGAGCTACGGATGCCCATGTGCTCGAGCTTGCGCATCACCTGCGGCAGCACCGCGTCGGAGGAGGCGGTGCCCATCACGATCAGCAGCTCTTCGCGGAAGTAGCGCAGGAACGGCAGCATGCGCACCCCGGAGAGACGCAGGACGCTGCCGAGCACCGCCATGACGAAGACCAGGCAGGTGGCGTAGAACACCAGCACCAGCGCGCCCAGGTGGCTGAGCGAGTCGACGCCGTAGCGGGCGGTGGTGAAGGCCACCGCGCCGAACACGCCGAGCGGTGCCAGGCGCACGATCATGCCCATGATGCGGAACACGATGTGGCTGAATTCGTTGATCAGGCGGGCCACGCCGCTGGCCTGCTCGCCGACCAGGTTCAGGGCGCTGCCGAACAGCACGGAGAACAGCAGGACCTGGAGGATGTCGTTCTCGGCGAAGGCGCTGAACACAGAGGTCGGGATCAGGCCCATGAGGAATGCCACGGGGCCGTGGATCTCCTGGGTGCGCCCGGTATACAGGGCGACGTCGCCGGCGGGCAGTTCGTTGAGATGGATGTTGGCGCCGCTGCCCAGGCCCAGGCTGTAGGCGACCACCAGGCCGAGGACCAGGGCGATGGTGGTGAGGATTTCGAAGTAGATCACCGACTTCAGGCCGATGCGGCCGACCTTCTTCAGGTCACCGGCGCCGGAGATGCCGTTGACCACCACGCAGAAGACGATCAGTGCGATGAGCATCTTGATCAGCTTGATGAAGCCATCGCCCAGCGGCTTCATCTGCACGGCCAGGTCGGGAATGCCGACCCCGCAGATCACGCCTATCACCAGGCCAATCACGACTTGCAGGAATATCGAGCGGGAACAGCGCTTGATGAACATCGCAGGAGTCTCCATTCGGCGCTTCCATCGGGCCTCGCGGAGGCGGGCGATGAACGCATTTTTATTGTGGTATTACCGGTCTGACCAGTTCAGCCTATACGCAAAGAAGTCAGCCTGACAAGCCGCTATCGGCGGGCGCGACGAATGGCCAGGAACCACGGCACGCGCGGGCCGCAGCCGGGACAAGGGCGCTCGGATGGCGCAAGGCGGCGGGCCAGAGCGGCTCGCCGCGGGGAAGGGGAGATCAGCCGGCGAGGGCCTCGGCGACGAAATCGAGGCGATCCTGGCCGAAGAACAACTGGTCGCCGACGAAGAAGCTGGGCGCGCCGAAGACGCCGCGCCGCACCGCCTCTTCGGTGGTCGCCTTGAGCCCCTCCTTGACCTGCTCGTCGCCAACCAGGCGGAGGAACTCATCCGGATCGAACCCAGCCTCCGCCAGCACCTGGGCGACCACCTCGGGCTTGCCGAGGTTCTGCTGTCGTACCCACAACGCTTCGAACACCGCTTTCAGGTAGGGCTGGAACCCTTCGCCGCCGAGATAGCCCTGGGCGCCGCGCATCAGCGTCAGGGTGTTGATCGGGAAGGCCGGGTTGAAGGCCAGCGGCACGCCGTAGCGTTTCGCATAGCGCGCCAGGTCGTGGAGGGTGTAGCGCCCCTTGGCCGGCACCTCGATCGGCGAATGGTTGCCGGTGGCCTTGAACACGCCGCCCAGCAGCATCGGCCGCCAGGCGATGCTCGCGCCATGGGCGGCGGCGATGCGCGGCAGTTGGGTCCAGGCGAGGTAGGTGGTGGGACTGCCGAAGTCGAAGAAGAACTCGATTTGCTTGCTCATGCGTGGCTCTTTCCGTGGCGGGGATCAGAAGGTTTCCATCCAGGGGCGCAGGTCCAGTTCGTGCACCCAGCAGTCGCGCGGCTGGCAGTGGATCTGCCAGTAGGTCTCGGCGATGTGCTCGGGATCGAGGATGCCGTCCTGCTCCTTGCGCTTGTACAGCTCGGGCAGGGTTTCGCGGATGAAGTCGGTGTCGATGGCGCCGTCGATGATCGGGTGGGCGACGTGGATGCCCTTCGGCCCCAGCTCGCGCGCCATGCTCTGGGCCAGGGCACGCAGGGCGAACTTGGCGCCGGAGAACGCGGCGAAATGCGCGCGGCCGCGCAACGAGGCGGTGGCGCCAGTGAAGATGATCGTTCCGCGCTGCCGCGGCAGCATCACCCGCGCCGCCTCGCGGCCGGTGAGGAAGCCGCCGAAGGCGGCCATCTCCCAGACCTTGCGATAGACCCGTTCGGTGGTTTCGGTGATCGGGAACCAGACGTTGGCGCCGACGTTGAAGATCACCGCCTCCAGCGCACCGACCTCACCCTCGATGCGGGCGAAGAGGTCGATCACCTGCTGCTCCTGGCGTGCGTCGCAGCCGCAGGCCAGGGCCTCGCCGCCTTGGTCGCGGATGGCCTGCACCAGCGGCTCCAGCTTCTCCGCGTTGCGCCGGGCGACGCACGCCACGTAGCCCTCGCGGGCGAACCGCCGGGCGATGGCGCCACCGGTGGCGTCGCCGGCGCCCATTACCAGAACCGCTTTGCGCTGGGTCATTGCAGAGGCCTCTCTTGTTAGTTCTTTTTTAGAACCCAATAGAGACGATAGTTAGTTCTTAAAAGGAACTTGTCAACTGGCAAGGGCTCGAGTGATATCCGCGCACCAATTACTCTGCCTGTCCCGGCCTGCCCGGCACGTCCTCTCCCTGAAGAGAGGGGACCGGTCGGCGGAGCCTGGTACGACAGCGTCCTTCCTGCCGTAACGCCATCGGCGTTTATCCGCCGATTCGCGTCGGCGGCCAGGCCTGGAACGCTCAGCCGCGCCGCAGCAGGCGCCCCTTCCAGAACAGCCCCTCGCGTACCGTCACGTCCCGCGCGTGCAGCGGCTCACCGCATTCGGAACAGACCAGCACGCCATGCATGTGCTGGCCGCAATGCTTGTGCACATGCTCCAGCGGCGGCCCCTCGACGCCGGCGAGGTGGCGGTCGCCCCAGTTCACCAGGGAAAGGATGGCCGGGTACAGTTCCATCCCTTTCTCGGTAAGCCGGTATTCCTCGCGCAGCGGCCTTTCCTGGTAGGGCACCTTGGCCAGTATCTCCGCTTCGACAAGGCGCTTGAGGCGGTCGGCGAGGACGTGACGGGTCACGCCGAGGCTGCGCTCGAAGTCGTCGAAACGGCGCACGCCGAGAAAGCAGTCGCGCAATACCAGCAGGGTCCAGCGATCGCCGAGGATCGCCAGCACCCGCGCCAGCGAACAGGGTTGTTCGCTCAGTTCTTCCCAACGCATGAGACACCTCCAGCCGTTCGGCAAAGGATAGTCGCGTGGGTTCTGAAACGAAACCGACCGGCCACGCCTTTCCAGCGGCCCGCCGCCCATGGCATAACCGCGTTCCTGTCTCCTGTCCCGGAATCCCGACCATGTCGCTCGACTGGACCTGCAAGCACCACGCCGACCTCACCCTGAAGGAACTCTACGCGCTGCTGCAATTGCGCACCGAGGTCTTCGTGGTGGAACAGAAATGCCCCTACCAGGAAGTCGACGGCTTCGACCTGGTCGGCGATACCCATCACCTGATGGCCTGGCGCGACGGCCAGTTGCTCGCCTACCTGCGCCTGCTGGACCCGGTTCGCCACGAGGGCCAGGTGGTGATCGGCCGGGTGGTCAGTTCCTCGGCCGCGCGCGGCCAGGGGCTCGGTCACCAGTTGATGGAACGCGCGCTGCAGGCGGCGGAGCGCCTCTGGCTGGACACCCCGGTGTACCTCTCGGCCCAGGCCCACCTGCAGGCCTACTACGGCCGCTATGGCTTCGTCGCGGTCACCGAGGTCTACCTGGAAGACGACATCCCGCACATCGGCATGCGCCGGGCCTGAGGCCCGGAACGCCGCGGACGGTGGGGGAAGGAAAGGGAATCAGGCCTGCGGCTTGAGCACGCCGGGCAGTTGGGCTTCCAGCTTGGCGTTGTTCAGCGGCGCGCGGATGAAGCCGTGCTGCTCGCCGTCCGGACCGATGATCACCAGGTTGCCGCTGTGGTCGACGGTGTAGTTGGGCTTGCTGGTGTCGGCGGGGATGTAGGGGATGCTCATGGCGTTGGCCAGCTTCTGGATGTTCTCCGGAGTACCGGTGAGCCCCTGGAAGCCGGCGTTGAAGTAGCCCAGGTATTGCTTGATCTGCTGCGGCGTGTCGCGGTTCGGATCGACGCTGACGAATACCACCTGCAGGTCGTCGCGCACCTCCTGCGGCAGCTTGCCCTGCAATTCGCGGAGCTGGGCGAGGGTGGTCGGGCAGACATCGGGGCAGAAGGTGTAGCCGAAGAACAGCAGGTGCCAGCGACCCTTGAGACTGGCGGTGCTGACCGCCTGGCCGTCCTGGTTGGTGAACTCCAGCGCCGGCACCTTGCGCGTCTGCGGCAGGATCACGATGCCGGCGTCGAGCAGCACGGTGGGATCGGCCTGGCGCTGGGCGGTGAGCACCTTGTGCACGGTGAGGCCGAGGACCAGGGCGACCAGGGCGACGAGGACGAGGACGGTCTTGTTGACTCGAGTCATGGGTGGGCAAGGCTCTAGAGTGGGATCAGAGAAGCAGCTTCAGCGGCAGATAGTGGTCCACCAGCAGCGCCATGAACAGCAGGAACAGGTAGACGATAGAGTACTTGAAGGTCTTTATCGCCGCATGTGGCCGGCTGTCACAGTAGAGCGCCCAGGCCCAGTCGAGGAAGCGCGCGCCCAGGGCCAGGGCGCAGAGCAGGTAGACCAGCCCGCTCATGTGGATGACGAACGGCATCAGGCTCACCGCGAACAGCACCAGGGTATAGAGCAGGATGTGCAGCTTGGTGTAGCGCTCGCCGTGGGTCACCGGCAGCATCGGGATATCGGCCTTGGCGTATTCGTCCTTGCGGTGGATGCATAGCGCCCAGAAGTGCGGTGGGGTCCAGGCGAAGATGATCAATACCAGCAACAGCGGCTCGGCGCTCAGGTGGCCGGTGATGGCGACCCAGCCGAGCAGCGGCGGCGCCGCCCCGGCGAGCCCGCCGATGACGATGTTCTGCGGCGTGGCGCGCTTCAGGAAGCCGGTGTAGAGCGCCGCGTAGCCGAGCAGCGAGGCGAGGGTCAGCCAGGCCGTCAGCGGGTTGGTGAAGGCCAGCAGCACGGCCATCCCGGCCAGCGCCAGGAGCAGCGCGAAGCCCAGCGCCATGCTCGGCGACACCCGGCCCTCGGCCAGCGGCCGCTTGTGGGTCCGCGCCATGATCGAGTCGATGCGCCGGTCCACCACATGGTTGACCGCCGCCGCCGCGCCGGCACAAAGGCCGATGCCGAGGTTGCCGAAGATCAGCACCTGCCAGGGCACGAAGCCATCCAGCGGCGCCTTGGTGGCGAGCAGCATGCCGATCAGCGAGGTGATCAGCATCAGCACCACGACCTTGGGCTTGGTCAGTTCGAGGAAGTCGCGCCAGGTCGGCTGGCTGTGGCGATCGATGACGGTGGCCATATCCTTACCTCCATCCTTCTGTCTGTCAGGCGGCCTTCAGCCGCGAACCTTGCGCCGGCGGCAGCGTGCGGCGCACGCGCTGCGGCGACGGTGCCGGCGCGCGGACGCTGGCCGGCGCGCGCAGGCGATAGTTGACCAGCACCAGGCTGAGCAGCAGCAGGGCGCCACCGCCGTTGTGCGCCACCGCCACCGGCAGCGGCAGGTGCAGCAGCACGTTGCTGATGCCCAGGCCGATCTGCAGCGACAGGCCGAGCAGCATCAGCGCGGTCGGCCAGACCAGGCCGCTGCGCTGCAGGCGCCAGGCGAGCAGCAGGAGGACCAGGGTCACGCACAGCGCTCCGATCCGGTGGGTCATGTGGATCGCCGTGCGCGCGTCGCTGTCGAGCTGGCCGCCGAGGTAGTTGGGGCCGATGTGCTGGGTCAGGTGGAAGCCGTTGGCGAAGTCCATCCGCGGCCACCACTCGCCATGGCAGGTGGGCAGGTCGATGCAGGCCACCGCCGCATAGTTGCTGCTGACCCAGCCGCCGAGGGCGATCTGGCCGATCACCAGGAGCAGGGCCAGCCCCGCCAGTCCGCGGGTCGCCGCCGGGTAGCGCCGCGCCGCGAAGCGTCCGGAGAGGCGCAGGGCGAGGAGAAAGAGCAGCGCCAGGGTGGTGAAGCCGCCGAGCAGATGGGCGGTGACCACCTGCGGCCAGAGCTTGAGGGTCACCGTCCACATGCCGAAGGCGGCCTGCGCGATCACCACCGCGAGCAGCAGCAGCGGCAGCTTCAGCGGTTGGCCGTCGCGCCCGCGGCGGACCAGCGCATGCAACGCCAGGCCAAGGATGAGCAGGCCGAGGGCGCCGGCGAAATAGCGGTGGATCATCTCGTTCCAGCCCTTCTGTGCCTCCACCGGGGCGTCGGGGAAGTGCAGTTCGGCGTGGGCCAGTTGCGCCTCGCTCAGCGGCACGTGGACGAAGCCGTAGCAGCCTGGCCAGTCCGGACAGCCGAGGCCGGCGTGGGTCAGCCGGGTATAGGCGCCGAGCAGGACCACCACGGCGGCCAGCAGGGTCGCCAGCACGGCGACGGTGAAACCGGGTTTGCGGGTTGCGCCTGTCATTCGCGGGCCCCTTTTTCTTGTCGTTCTGTCCTCATCGGGCCGGGAACCGCGCCGGCCACGCCGATCAACCGATATGCGAGAGCTTGAGCAGCAGTTGCACGTCCTTCAGCAGCTTCTTGCCGTTGGCCTTGGCGTCGTAGCGCAGCACCAGGTTGCCGTGCGGGTCGACCACCCACAGCAGCGGCCGCTCACCGCCGCCGGCCTTGTCGTACAGGGCCGGGTCCAGGCCGTAGCGCTGCAGGCGCGGGTAGTCCTGCCTCACCAGGTTGGCGAAGTCCGCCGGCAGCTCGCCACTGGCGGCCAGGGCGTGGCCGGCGCGCGAGGCTTCGCGGCCGAGGGCGATGTTGACCTGGCGGGCCAGGTAGACCAGTTGCTGGCAGTCCTCGCCGCAAGTACCCGGCGCGGTCACCAGCAGTTGCCACTGCTCGCCCTGGCTGCGTCCCTGCACGCCGAGGTCGGCGGGGGTCTGGCCGTTGCCGATCAGCGCGCCGCTGTAGCTGCGCCCCTGCGGAACCCAGAAACTCCATTTGTACATGGCGCTGGCGAGCAGCATCGGCCCCACCACCAGGCCGATGATCGCCAGCAGTTGCAGGCGGCCACGGGCGCGGCGCGGACGTTCAGGCATCGGAATCGCGAGACTCATGGTTTTTCTCCCGTGCGCGGCGCACACCGAGGTAGAGGTAGAGGGCGAGCAGGGCCGTCGCCAGGGCGAACCACTGCACGGCGTAGCCGGTGTGCCGCTCCGGCGGCATCGAGACCAGGGGCCAATCGGTGTCGAAGCTGGCGTCGCCCGCTTCCAGGCGGATTTCCCAGGGCAGCCCGGCGCGACCGAAGGCCTGCCACAGCGCCGGGATGTCGAGCTGGGTCACCAGGCGCGGCCAGCCGCCGGCCGGCGCGTCGGCCAGGTGCAGGCCGCCGGGTGGCGGCAGGTAGGTCCAGGCGTCGAGCAGGAGGACGCGGTCGGGGGTTTCCAGCGTCGGCGGCGAGCGTCGGTCAGTCCATGCGACCCAGCCGCGGTTGACCAGCAGCCAAAGGCCGCTGGCCTGGTCGTAGAAGGGTTGCAGCACCTCGACCCCGGCCTGTCCGTTGCGCAGCCGGTTATCCAGCAGCAGCGTATGCCGCTCGTCGAAGCGGCCGTGCAGGCGCACGCGGACGTACGCCGGGTCGCGCAGTCCCTCTAGCTGCCCGGGCGACACCGGCTCGGCGCCGCGCCGGGCCTCGTAGCTGGCCAGCAGGGCGCGCTTCTCGTCGGCCCGCTGCAACTGCCAGGTGCCCAGCCAGAGCAGTACCGGCAGCAGGCCGAGGACCACCAGGGTCGGCAGCAGGCCGGGGCGGAACGCGCCACGCATGCTGCGTCTGTCATTGCGTCCGGCCTCCCCGAGGCGCTGGCTATACTGCATGAATCCCCCCATCGCCGGAGTCCCACCATGTTGAAAGTGGCGATCGTCCTGCTACTGCTGGCTACCCTGGTGAGCCTGTTCAGCGGCCTGTTCTTCCTGGTCAAGGACCAGGGCCATGGTTCCCGCGTGGTCAATTCGCTGACCGTCCGCGTGGTGCTCGCCGCGGCGACCCTGGCGCTGGTCGCCTGGGGCTTCTACAGCGGCGAGCTGAACAGCCACGCGCCCTGGCATTTCTGATTCCCCCGGTGGCGGTCAGATCACGTAGACGAAGATGAACAGGCCGATCCAGACCACGTCGACGAAGTGCCAGTACCAACTGGCGGCCTCGAAGCCGAAGTGGTGCTCGGCATCGAAGTGACCGCGCAGGATGCGGATCAGCATGATGCCGAGGATCAGCGCGCCGAGGGTCACGTGGGCGCCGTGGAAGCCGGTGAGCATGAAGAAGGTCGAGCCGTAGATGCCGGCGCCGAGGGTCAGGCCCAGCTCGTTGTAGGCGTGCACGTACTCCTCGGCCTGCAGGATCAGGAAGGCGATCCCCAGCAGCACGGTCAGCGCCAGCCAGGCCTTGAGCGGGCCGCGCTTGTTCTTCTTCAGGGCGTGGTGGGCGAAGGTCACGGTGAAGCTGGAGGTGACCAGCAGGATGGTGTTGATCAGCGGCAGCTTCCACGGCTCGATCACCGCGCTCGGCGGCGGGAACAGCTTCGGGTCCGGGGTCTGCAGCAGCGGCCAGCTGTACTGGAAGTTCGGCCAGAGCATGTGCGCCACGCCCTTGGCACCCTCGCCGCCGAGCCAGGGACCGGCGAAGTGGCGGACGTAGAACAGCGCGCCGAAGAAGGCGGCGAAGAACATCACCTCGGAGAAGATGAACCAGCTCATGCCCCAGCGGAACGAGCGGTCCATCTGCGCGCTGTAGAGTCCGGCGCGGCTCTCGCGGATGACGTTGCCGAACCAGCCGAACAGCATGTAGGCGATGATCAGCCCGCCGACGAAGAAGATCCACGGGCCATGGGATTCCTTGTGGCCGGCGGTGAGGTCGTTGAACCAGGTACCCAGGCCGAACACCGTCACCAGCAGGCCGACGCTGGCGATGATCGGCCACTTGCTCTGGGCGGGGACGTAATAGTGTTCGTGGCTTGCCATGTTGTTCTCCTTATCGCCCCGCAACCGGTACGGGCGGCTTCCGCGCAGTGATATCGAAGAGGGTGTAGGCCAGCGTCACGTGCCGCACATCCTTGGGCAGATCGCGGTCGACGATGAAGCGCACCGGCATCTCGATGCTCTCGCCGGGTTGCAGCACCTGCTGGGTGAAACAGAAGCATTCGGTCTTGTGGAAGTAGGCGGCGGCCTCGGCCGGGGCGATGCTCGGGATGGCCTGCGCAGTCATCGGCTTGTCGCTCGGGTTGCGCGCGTAGAACACCATCTGGTTCACCGCGCCGGGATGCACCACCAACTGGTCGCCGGCGGAGCGGAACTCCCAGACCATGTCGATATTGTTCGAGGTCATGAACTGCACCTTCACCTCGCGCCCGACATCCACCTGCTGTTCGCCGCTGTAGGCGCTGCCGGCGGTCTTGCCGTTGATCCCCAGGGCGCGGCACATCACGTCATAGAGCGGCACCAGGGCGAAGCCGAAGGCGAACATCAGCACGGTCACCAGCAGCAGGCGGCCGACCAGGCGGCGGGTATCGACCTTGGCATCGCTCATGACGCGCTCCTCACTTGACCTCGGGCGGGGTGCTGAAGGTGTGGTAGGGCGCCGGCGAGGGGATGCTCCACTCCAGGCCCTCGGCGCCGTCCCAGGGCTTGGCAGGGGCCGGCTTGCCGCCGCGGATGCACTTGATGACGATGAACAGGAACAGCAGCTGGGTGGTGCCGAACATGAAGGCGCCGATCGACGAAACCATGTTGAAGTCGGCGAACTGCAGGTTGTAGTCGGGGATCCGTCGCGGCATGCCGGCGAGGCCGACGAAGTGCATCGGGAAGAACGCCAGGTTCATGCCGATGAAGCTCATCCAGAAGTGCAGCTTGCCGAGGGTCTCGTCGTACATGTGGCCGGTCCACTTCGGCAGCCAGTAGTAAGCCGAGGCGAAGATGCCGAAGATCGCGCCGGGCACCAGCACGTAGTGGAAGTGGGCGACCACGAAGTAGGTGTCGTGGTACTGGAAGTCCGCCGGGGCGATCGCCAGCATCAGTCCGGAGAAGCCGCCGATGGTGAACAGGATGACGAAGGCCACGGCGAACAGCATCGGCGTCTCGAAGGTCAGCGAACCCTCCCACATGGTGGTCACCCAGTTGAACACCTTCACCCCGGTGGGCACCGCGATCAGCATGGTGGCGTACATGAAGAACAGCTCGCCGGTGACCGGGATGCCGACCACGAACATGTGGTGCGCCCAGACCACGAAGGAGAGGAAAGCGATGCTGGCGGTGGCGTAGACCATCGAGGTGTAGCCGAACAGCGGCTTGCGCGCGAAGGTCGGGATGATCGCACTGACCGCACCGAAGGCGGGCAGGATCATGATGTACACCTCGGGGTGGCCGAAGAACCAGAACACGTGCTGGAACAGCACCGGGTCGCCGCCGCCGGCGGCGCTGAAGAAGCTGGTGCCGAAGTGGATGTCCATCAGCATCATGGTCACCACGCCGGCCAGCACAGGCATCACCGCGATCAGCAGGAACGCGGTGATCAGCCAGGTCCAGACGAACAGCGGCATCTTCATCAGGGTCATGCCCGGGGCGCGCAGGTTGAGGATGGTGGCGATCACGTTGATCGCGCCCATGATCGAGCTGATCCCGGCCAGGTGGATGGCGAAGATGAAGAAGGTCACGCTGTGCGGGGCGAAGGTGGTCGACAGCGGCGCATAGAAGGTCCAGCCGAAGTTGGGGCCGCCGCCGGGCATGAACAGGGTGCTGACCAGCAGGCCGAAGGCCGCCGGCAGCAGCCAGAAGCTGAAGTTGTTCATCCGCGGCAGGGCCATGTCCGGCGCGCCGATCATCAGCGGGATCATCCAGTTGGCCAGGCCGACGAAGGCCGGCATCACCGCGCCGAAGACCATGATCAGGCCGTGCATGGTGGTCATCTGGTTGAAGAACGCCGGCTCGACGATCTGCAGGCCGGGCTGGAACAGCTCGGCGCGGATCACCATGGCCATCGAGCCGCCGAGCAGGAACATCATGAAGCTGAACCACAGGTAGAGGGTGCCGATGTCCTTGTGGTTGGTCGTCAGCACCCAGCGCATCAGGCCCTTGGCCGGTCCGTGGTGGTGGTCGCCGGCATGGTGGTCGGGCGTATCGATCACAGCACTCATGGCGGTCTCCTATTGTTGTTTCTGCTTGTAGGCGACGACGTCTTTCGGGGTGACCATGTCGCCATCGTCGTTGCCCCAGGCGTTGCGCTCGTAGGTGATCACCGCGGCCAGGTCGACCTCGTTGAGCTGCTTGCCGAAGGCCGCCATGGCGGTGCCGGGCACGCCGTTGAAGACCACTTCCAGGTGGTGCTCCTTGGGCCCGGTGACGATCTTCGAACCCTTCAGCGCCGGGAACATCGGCGGCATGCCCTGGCCTTCGGCCTGGTGGCAGGCGGCGCAGATGGTGTGGTAGACCTTGTCGCCGCGCGCAACCAACTCTTCCTTGGTCCACTCCTTGCTGGTCAGTTCCTTGACCTTCGCCGCCTCTTCCTTGCGCTTGGCCAGCCACTGGTCGAACTCGGCCTTGGGCTTGACGTCGACCACGATCGGCATGAAGCCGTGGTCCTTGCCGCACAGCTCGGCGCACTGGCCGCGATAGATGCCGGGCTCGTCGACCTTGGTCCAGGCCTCGTTGACGAAGCCGGGGATGGCGTCGCGCTTGACCGCGAAGGCCGGCACCCACCAGGAATGGATCACGTCGCTGGAGGTGATCAGGAAGCGCACCTTGGTGCCCACCGGCAGCACCAGCGGCTCGTCCACCTCCAGCAGGTAATGCTCGTCCTTCGCCTGCCGGTTGTGGATCTGGTCCTGCGGGGTGGCCAGGTTGCTGAAGTACTCGACGTCCTGGCCCAGGTACTTGTACTGCCACTTCCACTGGTAGCCGGTGACCTGCACGTCCAGCTCCGGCTCGGAAGTGTCGTAGATGTGGATCAGGGTGCGGGTGGCGGGCACCGCCATCACCACCAGGATCACGAACGGCACCACCGTCCAGAGGATTTCCACCGTGGTGCTCTCGTGGAAGTGCGCCGGCTGCTGGCCGGTGGAGCGGCGGTGGACGATCATCGACCAGAACATCGCGCCGAAGACCAGCACGCCGATCACCACGCAGATCCAGAAGATGGTCATGTGCAGGTCGAAGACGGACCGGCTCACCTCGGTAGCGCCCGGGGCCATGTTGACCGTCCAGGCGGCATTCGCCTGGCTGATCGCCGAGAGCAAAAGGAAGCCCATCCAGACTCGTGGATGTCGCAGCATTCGGGTTCCCCTTATCGTTGTTTTTATCCCGCCGGCAGACGCCAACGGCCAAGGGGTGGACCGCCAAGACAACGAACTTTGACCGTCGCACCTCGGCACACAGCAAGGCAGGCCGGGTTCATCAGGTTCAGCATTCGAGTGGGAGTATAGACAGCGGCTGCGACATAACAACGCAGCGTAAAAACGTCGCTGGAAAGTGCCGTTTCTTCTCTAAAAGCCGCGAGCGGCGTGGCTTTGCAGGCGAATGGTGGCCGCCTGATATATCATCCTCGCATAACCACGAAGCGATTATGACAATCGCGTCTTAGCCGGCGCGCGCCGCCGGCTATGTTTCTCCTCTTCTTCACCATCCCCGTTGTATGGGAGACCCCATGAACACCGCTGCCCTCCGTGAACTCATCCAGCAGGCGCACCTCAGCGAAGCCCGCCACGGTCACCTGGCTGATCTGATAGCCAGCCGCCTGCCCCGCCTGCATCGCACCATCCAGCCGCAAGGCGAGAACACGGAAGACATACTCACCCGCTTCGTCCACGCCTACGTCGAACAGGTACCGGACCTGCTCGACGCCGCCAACAGCGTGGCCCGCGAAGCCGGCATCGAGGAACGGATCAAGCCGGTGCTGAAGGTCGCCGAGCAGTTCTTCCTCACCCCGCCGGCGTTGCTCGCCGGCCACGACGGCCTCGACGCCCTGCTCGACGAAGCCTACCTGGCGCACCGCCTGGTGGAAGAAGTGAACGACCGCTACATCGCCCACTTCGGCCAGGCACTGATCCCACTGGACACCACCGTAGCCAACCTGGTGGCCCACCAGTTGATCGGCGAGCCCTTCGCCAACCGGCTGGACGAAGCCGTCCACCATGCGGTGGAGAACATGCTCGACGCCACCACCTTCGACGCCGACTCGGCCCGCGCCTACCGCGAGAACCTGAAGAACCCGCGGGTGGTCGCCGCCTGGCAGCAGTGGCCGTGCCTGTCGAAGCAGCTCGGGGTGGAACTCAGCCTGGGCTGACCGCCCCGCCATTGCGCGCGCCGCCCAACCCGACGCTGCCGCGCAGGCGCCCTTCCAGGCGACGCTTCAAGGCGCGCGGTTCGATCACCAGGCGCGAGCCCTGCACCGGTGCCATCCGCCCCCAATCCTCGAGCAGCTCCATGCAGGCATGGTCGACATAGCTGAGGTTATCCATCGGTACGTGCAGGGTGGTCCCCGGCTTGACCTCGTCGAGCACCCGCGACAGCGCCGGCACCTTGAGGAAAGTCGCGGCGCCGCTCAGGCGCAGCTCGGCTTCATGCTCGCCGGTGTAGCGCAGGGCGATCTTCAGCCGCGCCGCCTTCAGCACCAGCTTCAGCAGGGTCAGGGCGAAGCCCACCAGCACGCCGGTCAGCAGGTCGGTGAAGACGATGGCCAGGGCGGTGGCCGCGTACACCAGCATCGGCATCCGGCCGTAGCGAGAGAGGTTGCCGAGGGCCTTGAAATCGACCAGCTTGACCCCGGTATAGACCAGCACCCCGGCCAGGCTCGCCACCGGAATCTGCCGCAGCAGGCTGCCGAGCAGGAGGACGAAGGCGAGCAACCAGAGGCCGTGGAAGATCGCCGAGGCGCGGGTTCGCGCACCGGCATTGACGTTGGCCGAGCTGCGTACGATCACCCCGGTCATCGGCAGCGCGCCGAGCAGGCCGCAGAGCATGTTGCCGACACCCTGGGCGGACAACTCGCGATCCATGTCCGAGCGCGGGCCGTCGTGCAGGCGATCCACCGCCGCCGCCGAGAGCAGGGTCTCCGCACTGGCGATGAAGGCCACCACCACCGCCGCCAGCAGCAGGGAGGGATCGGCCAGGGCCAGCAGGTCGGCCGGGCGTAGCCAGTCGATGGCCTCGCCGAGGTTGGCCGGTACCTCGACCCGCCGCACGTCCAGCGCCAGCCAGAGGCTGGCCAGGGTCGCCAGGCTCACGCCGAGCAGCGCGCCGGGTAGGAAGCGCAGGCGTTGCGGACGCAGCTTGTCCCAGCCCCACATCACCGCGATGGTGCCCAGCCCGAGCAGCGCCGCGTCGAGGCCGCTGTCCATGCCCAGCGAACCGAGCGCGGCGAACGCCGCCCGGGGGAATGCCAGCAGGTTGTCGAGGCCGGACGCCTTGGGCGCCAGGTCGAGCATCACGTGCAATTGCGAAAGGACGATGAGGATGCCGATGCCGGCGAGCATCCCGTATACCACCGCCGGCGAGGTGACCCGGAACCAGCAGCCCAGGCGCAGCCGCCCGGCGAGCAGCTGGATGGCGCCGGCGAGCAGCAGGATCGGCCCGAGCATGGCCACCCCGTAGGTACGCACCAGTTCGAAGACCAGCACCGCGAGGCCGGCCGCCGGGCCGCTGACCTGTAGCGGCGAGCCGGCCAGGAAGCCGACCACCAGGCCACCGACGATGCCGGTGAGCAGGCCCTTGGCCGGCGGCATCCCGGAGGCGATGGCGATGCCCATGCACAGCGGCAGGGCGACGAGGAACACCACCACGGAGGCCATCAGGTCCCGCGGCAACGTGTCCCGGAGGGACGGAAACACCTTTGAAACATGCATGGCACAGTTCTCCTGCGAATTTTTTCCACGACGAGGGAGCGACGCCAGGACCAGGCCCGGCGCCGGTTGTGTGTGCGCAGTGTGTTTTTTCTCGTAATAGCGACCCGTTCAGCCCCGGAACGGGGCTTCCCAGAGGTCGTCCATGGCAGGAACGGCGAAAGGTGACGCGAAAACGCTGTTGTTATCCGGCGGCCCGCACGGCCGCCGATATCACGAGTTCAGGTAGCGCGGCGCGGGCGTGGCCATCGGCACCGGATGCTCGCCGTCGAGGGGCAGGAAGCGACCCTGCTTGGCGTCGTAGGCGCGGATCTGCGCACTCTCGATGTCGTACACCCAGCCGTGGATGAACAGTTGCCCGCTGGCCAGGCGCGAGGCCACCGAGGGGTGGGTGCGCAGGTGATCGAGCTGGGCCACCACGTTCTCTTCGGTGAGCACCCCGAGGGTGTCGTGGCTGGCGCCGCAGTCGCAGTTGTCCGCCACCACCGTGCGTGCCACCTCGGCGTGCCGCAGCCAGGCCTTGACCGTCGGCATGCGTTCCAGGGTCTGCGGGTCGAGCACGGCGCGCATCGCCCCGCAGTCGGAGTGGCCGCAGACGATGATGTGGTGCACGCCCAGCGCCAGCACAGCGTATTCGATGGCGGTGGAGACGCCACCGTTCATCTGCCCGTAGGGCGGCACCACGTTGCCGACGTTGCGGGTGACGAACAGGTCGCCGGGGGAACTCTGGGTGATCAGCTCGGGAACGATGCGCGAATCCGCGCAGGTGATGAACATCGCCCGCGGCCGCTGGCTATTGGCGAGCTTCTTGAACAGCGCCTGCTGCTCGGGAAAGACCTCCCGGCGGAAATGCTGGAATCCATCGACAATCCTTTTCAATGCATCGTCAGCGCTTTCCTGCTCTGGAGAATCGGACTTAACGCCCCGCATACGGTCTGGCATGGTTCGGAACCTCGATGAGTGGATCGATTGAATTTTCCCACGTCTGCCGACGCTTTCCCCATAGGAAAAAGGCACAACAAACGCAGAGCGACCTACGTGACCGATCGGTCACCTCTGGTGCTCAACGCTAATGCCCGAAGCTTAACCATAAATTAAAAAATCCCTCTATCTCGCACGTTGTCAGCTTTTTTCACGATATTTCCAGAGGATGTCGACAGGCTATCATGGCAAACGAGTGGCATTTCCATTCGCCCCGCATAAGTGGTGAAAGGTTTCAGTCAACCGGTTGGCTACGTGCAGGGAAATTCGTCGAATGGGAAAACCCGGCGCACCGCGCCAGCGGCCATGACCTGGCCGCCCGGTGCCAGCCAGCTATCAGAACAGGTCCAGTTGGCGGCGCACCGGCGCACCGGTGGGGAACAGCGGCAGGTTCGGCACGAAGCGCGCCAGCAGGCACGCCGCAGCCATTCGCTGGCGTTGCTGGCCGTCGCGCAGGACCTGGCGGCAGTGCGCCTCGCCCAGAGGTTCGCCGAGCAGGTAGGCGCGCCCGGCGACGAAGCGCGCGCCGTGGTCCCGCCACCAGGCGGTAACCCGTGCCGCGTCCGGCCAGGTGAGGTTCTCATCGTCGTCGAGGGCGACGTCTTCGTCGTCGGGATCGTCGTTGGGGCCAGGGTCGTAGTCGGGCAAGGCCTCCAGCTCCAGGTCGAGCAGCGCCAGGTCGGCGCCGGTGATCAGGCTGAAGGCCTCGCCGGCGACCCGCGCCAGACTCTCGTCGCGCATCTGCTGGATCAGCCAGGGCACCGCCACCGGATCGCCGAACAGGCCGGTGGCCTGGATGCCGATCCGCCGCGTGTCCGCCGCCTGCATCAGTTGGCGAATCCAGGCCATGCTGGTGTCGCGCGGCTGCCAGGCGAGCAGCACCCTGGTCGCCGGCAGCTGGAACGGGCCGGGCTGCCCGGCGAACGCACGCAATGGCCCCAACGCCTCCTCGTCGCCCATCTGCGCGGTGGCCCAGTTGGCCCAGAAGCGCAGGCTCGGGTCATCGTGGGCGCGATAGGCGCGAATATTCGCCATCAGGTCGCGCCGACGCAGCTCGCCGGCGGTGCGCGCGGCGCGCGCCAGCACCGCCGGGTCGGCGTGGCCAAGGGCGGACAGCAGCGCCGGCCCCGGGTCATGCCGGTGCATGCCGCAGGCGGCCAGGCCAATGGCGCGGAACAGCGGCTCGGGCGAGGCCAGCAGGCGCTCCACCCAGGGCCGCGCCTGGTCCCAGTCGAGCCAGCCGAGGGCTGCGGCGAAACCGCGCCGGGCTTCCGGAGACGCCGCAAGACAGGCGCGCATCCGTCCGATCAACGCATCGTCTCCTGCCTGCATGGCCAGCACCGCGAGGGCGAACGCCTCGCCCTGGGCGTGCGCGTCGAGTTGCTCGAGCAGGGCGTCATGGCCGGCCTGGCCGGCGATCGCCAAGCCGTCCAGGTGCGCCTCGATGCGCTGATCGAGCTCGGCGAGCTCCTCCAGGTCGTAATGGGGCGCACGCACGGCGTAGTCGCGGAGCAGGGCAAGGAAGGCGGCTTCCTCGGCGTGCTGGTCGACGATCGCTGCGATGCTCAATCTATGCGCGTCCATTGCTGGCCGTCGAAGCTGAAGATGTCTTTCGCGGCGATGCTCCACAACACGCCGTCGGCAGCGCTAAGGTGGAAGCAGCGTTGGGGTTGCTCATCACCGAAGTCCACCTCCTTGAGATGGCCACCGACCAGCGTATAGACCGCCGTTGCGCTCGACACGTAGAGTGCGCCGTCGAACCACGCGAGGCTCCACAAGTCTTCATCGACATCGTCCTGGGCGATGATCTCCCAGTGGTCGTTGCGTCCACGCAGCAGCGTTCCCGCCTGTCCACAGGCGTAAACCGAGCCATCTTCCGCGCAGCAGATCGCCGTCAGGATCAAGTTCGTCGGGCTCTCCCGGGGCTGCCAGCGCTTGCCGTCGTACTGCCAGATCTCCCCGTCCCAGCCGACGGCATAGATTTCCCTGGCACCGAAGCCGCCGATGGCCTCGAATCCGACCACCGCTTCGCTGCCTGCCGGAGGCCGAGCGCCGCTGTCGATGGCACGCCAGTCGTTCTCGTCGAAGCGCCGGTAGACCTGTCGATCCATCCCGCAGGCATAGGCCACCCCGTCGATACAGGCAACGCCGCGCATATTGCCCCGGCCACCGATGGCATCGTCGCCGTCGGGCAACTGCTCTTCATGGATGTCGCCGGAGCCCATGCAGAATACCTGGCCCCGAGCGCCCAGAAACAATGCTTGTTCCACCGGCTCGTGCACTACCGTGGCCGACACGATCTCCCAGGGCAGCATGTCGTCATCCTCGCCAGCAACACACCAGGTTCCGCAGTCCCACTCCGTGACATAGCTGTGCGCTATGTTCTGCTCCTGGATCTCGTCGGATACCGAGGCCACGTACGCCAGGTCCTGATAGCGGACGACGCCGGTGATGTTCGAGAAAATCGGCGAGAGTTTCTTCAACATTTCAATCTCCTGTAACGGTCACTAGCGGACTCGACTCCTCGTGGCGCCAAGACGCGCATTGCGGGTCTTTATCGCCTGCGTCGCAGCCGTGACGTCGGTCTGGCCGGTTTCAACGGCCTTGATGGGTGTTCTGGCGTTGATTCCGCACTGCTTGTGATAGTTGTCGAGCTGAGCGGACAGACATTCCTTCGAGCATTTCGACTGCGGAAAGACCTTGCCCATGGCAGCCATGGATTGACGTTTCGCCGTTCCGTAGGTGGTCTTCTTCGCGGAGATGGAGCTGCCATTGGACAATTGCAGGGTTCCACTGCGCGACTTCGCGGCAGCGGCGCTCTGGAACGTGTGCATGAGGCCGTGGGTACCCACGTTCTGATTGACGCCCTCCGCGCAGACGCAAGGAGCCTTGTTCTCCGAATAGTTGGATATCCCCTTGAGGGGTACCGAGCCTTTTCCACCACGTCCCTTGTCGTGCAAGGCGCTGGCCTCGATCAGGTGGTGAGCGGTCTGCTGCGGGCAGCAACTGTTCGGCTTGTACGGTTGCAGGGCACACCGGCGCGCGGTCAGGCATTTTCGGGCAGCGACCTTGTCTGCCAGTCGGTCAGCTTCGTTGCTGGTCTTCTTGCCGGAAGGCTTGCCCGCGCCAAGGCCAGCGCAGGCATCCTTGCTGCCATGCGGCTTGAAGTCAGCGCAATCCTTCTTCTCCTTCTTCACTTCATTGCTGCACGGTCCACCACCAGCATCGACGGTGGCCTGGTCGAGGTAGGGCCAGACCGGCGTATTGCCAGGAAAGGACGCGTGGTTGTGGGTGGTCAGGTCGAGGTGGCGAACCACGTTCTTGCTTTCGAACTTGACGTTCATCGACCAGGAGGTGAAGTACACCTTGCCCTTGATCTTGCTGGTGACGATGCCCTTCTTCGGCGCCCGCCCCGGCTCGTCGCCGTAGCTGGTCTTGTAGTAGCTCTTGTTCTTCAGCATCACCTCCTTGCGGGTGATGCGAATGGTCCGGGTGCCTTTGGTGGTGTCCTTGGACAGGCCGGTATTGGGGTAGGGGATCGGTACCCCCAACGGCGTCGGCGGCGCCTGCGGCGGGGTGAAGCAGACATCCGGGAAGGCCGCGATGGACTTGCCGCTCGCCGCCTTGCAGGAGATCTCCATGTTGTTGGCGTACACCTCGTTGGCCATCAGGCAGCCCTCACCCGTCGATAGCTGAGCAGCGCGGCGGCGCGTTCGCCGGCGTCGTTGCCCAGGTGGCAGAACACGTTCGGCCCGTCGCCGTAGCCCTTGCGCGAAGCGGCCAGGGCCACGGCGAGCAACGCCGGACCGATGGCGGCGCCGCATTCGCCGATGCAGTCGGCGGGGTGCCAGAGGTCGAACTTCGGCTTGAGCACGCGCAGGTTGCGACTCAGGGTCAGCGAGGCCTCCTTGAAGTAGTACTGCTCGCCGGAAATGTCGGTGAGCCGGTAGTCCATCTGCTCCAGGCCGCAGCCAGCCTCGGCGAGGGCGGCGCGCACGGCCTGGCTCAGGCCGTCGGCGCGCAGCGGCAGGTCCTCGCTCTCCACCGTGGCCTTCTCGATGCCGAAGCCGAGGCCGATGCAGAGCAGCTGCGGCGCCTCCTCGTGGAGCGGCGCGGCGACCAGCACGGCGGCGGCGCCCTCGCCGGGAATGAAGCCGTTGGAGTTCTGGCTGGTCAGCAGCCGCTCGCGGGCCTCGTAGGCGGCCAGGGTCGGGCCGCTGACGAAGGAGTCGACGCCGGCCACCAGGACCTGCCGGCAGCCGCCCTGGATCAGCTTGCGCGCGTTGAGCAGGGCCACCGCGCCACCGACCCGGCCACGGGCGATGAGTGCCGAGGAGGGATGGAAGCGTCGTCCCAGCTCGCCTTCCAGGTCACGCAGGAAAGACTCGTCGAGCCCCGCGCAGCGTCCGGGACGGTCGCCCTCGGCGACGCAGAGCAGCAGCGGCAGCTCCGTGCAATCGAGATCGGGCTGGCCGCGCAAGGCCTCGTCGATGGCTCGCGCAGCCATCTTCAGCAGCTTGGCGCGGCCGCGCCAGGGCTGCTCCAGCGGCACGCTGGCGGCAAGCAACCATTCGCCGCCCTGGTCGATGAAACGGGTTTCCTGGAAGTTGTCCAGGGCGCAGCGGATCGCCGCGCAGCTGGCCGGCGCGCTGAGACCGACCGCGCTGACCATGCCGGAGGCGACGATGCTCAGGGCCTGGCTCATGCCTCGTCCTCCTCGGCCTGGCGGCTGCGTGCCAACGCGGCAAGCGAGGGGTAGTAGTCCTTGCCCAGCTCGCGGGCGCGCCACCAGGCGGCGGACTTGCTGCCGACCAGCACCTGGGCGATCTCGAACAGGTTGCGCTTCAACGGCCGGCGAATGCGCCAGGTGACTTCCACGCGACGGGCGTCGCAGTCCACCAGCAGGGTATCGATCCGTGCCTGCGCGGTTTCGTGGCCACCCTTTTTCAGGAAGAAGGTCACCGGGACCTCCCTGCGCGGCACGCGGAAGGCCGCGCGCTCCTCGCCGGTGAGGTTGAGCAGCAGGACCTCCTCGCCGCCGCGCAGATGGTCGGTCCACTGGTCGGCCGGCGCGGACTGGAAGTAGCGCTCGTCGAAGTCGGCGGGCAGGAACGGGAAGCGCTCGGCCAGCCAGGCGTCGTCGTAGCGGCCGGCGAAGCCGACCCGGGCCTGCCAGTGGCGGCCGAGCGGGCCGAGCGCCATCGGCGTGAAGCGGCCGTGGGGGCTGTCCACCGGCTCGCCGAGCTTTTCCGTGGCCGGCATCGGCGTGCCGACGATCTCGGCGGTGTCGGCGCTGCGCGGAAACCAGCCACATCCGGCCGGATTGGCCATGTAGCAATCCATGAAACCGGGGTTGTCCGGCGAGGCATGGCTGCCGCCGAAGGCACTGGCGTAGGAAATGTCCTGGCTCTGGAACGGCTGCGCGACGCCCGCGCCGGCACCGAGCAATCCCGGTTCCCACTGGCGCGGCCCATGCACCGTCAGCGCCTTGCTCACCCGGCCGACGCGGATGCCCGCGGTCAACTGCTGTACCGGCCGCCCGCCGGGCGCCTGGGCGCTGCCCAGCACCAGCACATCGCAGAACGGCTTGAAGGGAACGAACTCGCACTCCCGGCGCGGCGCGGAAAACCCCGGCTCGCCATAGAATTCATCGACCATCAGCAGCGTCTGCTGCTCGTCCAGCAGGCGCGCCTCGCGACCGTCCAGCGGCAGGTCGAAACTGCCCTTGGCGATCACCACCAGCGACTCCCGGCCTTCGGCGTCGAGCCCCTGGTTGTAGGCGGCGGCCAGCGGGGTGGCGTTCAACAGTTCCATGTCGGGCCCGCCGCGCTCAGTTGATCTGCACCGAACCGCCCTTGATCCGGTTGACCCCGGTGGAGCGGCTGGAAAGATAGGCGCCACGGATGATCACCTTGCCGGCGCGGGTCAGGGTGATGCTGGCCTTGCCACAACGCAGGACGATCTCGCGTTCGGCACTGAACTCCAGGCGCTCGCCGTCCAGTTGCGCCAGCGCTTCCTGCGGCAGGCGCTGGATGCGGCCGATCAGCAGCGGCTGGCGCGGATCGCCGGCGACGAACATCAGCGCTACCTGGGCGCCGATGTCGGCGCGACTGAGCTGAGTGGTGGTGGCCGCCGCCAGGCCGTGCTCGCTCGGGCAACCGGGATAGGCGACCACCGGAGCGGCGGCGTCCGGCACGTCGAGGAGGACGCCGATGACCACGCCGTCCAGGCGCGCGGGAAGGGCCGTCGTGGCCCCGGGTAGATGGATCTCGACACTCATGCGCTGACTCCCTGGCTCTGCGCCGCTTCAGTTCTGGAGGATCTTGCGTCCCTTCACCACCACGTTCTTGTCGGCCTTGACGTTGATCGCCCCGGATCCGTCGATGGTGATGTTCTTGCCGCTGATGACGATGCTGCCGTCCTTCTTCATGCGGATGCTGGCGGCACCGGTGACCAGGGTGATCGAGTCGCCGGCGTTGAGCGTGAAGCTCTTGCCCACGTCCAGGCTATCGTCCTTGCCCACCGAGGTATCGCGGCCCTGGCCGACGCTGCGCGACTCGTTCTTGCCGATGCTGGTGCTCTGGTTGCCGCCTATGTCGATGGTCTCGTTGGCGCCCACCGACTCGCTGCGGTCGGCGCCGATGCTGATCGTCTCGTTGTTGCCCACCGACTCGCTACGGTTCGCGCCGATGCTGATGGTCTCGTCGTTGCCGACGTCCTCGGTGCGATTGGCACCGATGCTGATCTTCTCGTTGCTGCCGACCTTCTCGGTGCGGTCAACGCCGATGCTGATGGTCTCGTTGCTGCCGACGTCCTCGGTGCGGTTCGCGCCGATACTGATCTTCTCGTTGTTGCCGACCTTCTCGGTGCGGTCGACGCCGATGGTTATGGTCTCGTTGTTGTCCACGGTCTCGGTGCGATCGTGCTTCACGTGCACGGTCTCGTCGTGGTCGATGGTCTTGGTCCGGTCGTGGCCGACCCAGTGGGTCTCGTCGTTCTCGACCTCGATGTCCTGGTTCTTCTCGGCATGGATGAACAACTGCTCGGCGCCCTTCTTGTCCTCCATGCGGATCTCGTTGAAGTTGGCCGGCGTGCCGCCCTTGCTCGAACGGCTCTTGGTGCCGCTCTGGGTAGCGTTCGCCGGCAGCTCGTAGGGCACCGTCTGCTCGGCGTTGTAGACCCGCCCGGTGATGATCGGCCGGTCCGGGTCGCCTTCGAGGAAGCTGACGATCACTTCCTGGCCGATCCGCGGGATCTGGATCGAGCCCCAGTTCTTCCCCGCCCAGGCCTGGGAGACGCGCATCCAGCAGGAGCTGTTCTCGTTGGACTGGTCGTGGCGGTCCCAGTGGAAATGCACCTTGACCCGGCCGTACTGGTCGGTCCAGATCTCCTCGCCCTTGGGCCCGACCACCACCGCAGTCTGCGGGCCACGGACGATCGGCAGCGGAGTGGTCGGCAAGGGGCGGTAGGCCTGGCCGGCATCGATGCAGTCCAGCTCGCTCTCGAACTGCGCGCCGACCCCGCCGCCGCCGGTCTCGTAGAGTTCCTGGACCACCCGGTACTCGGCGCCGACCACCAGGTACTCGCGGTTCTGGTCCTCGCGCGGGTAGCCGCTGAGCTTGAACAGGTGGCCCGAACCCAGGCCGCGGGCGCGGCCGCGCAGGCGCACCCGTTCGTAGCGCGCCTGCAAGGCTTCGATACGGGTCCGCGCGTACTGCTCGCCGTCCTGGCTCTGCACGTATTCGCCGGGGTAGTCGTACAGCGGGTAGTCGGCCGCCGCGTGCGAGCGGGCGATGTTCGAACGCACCTCCAGGCGCGCGCCGGGACGCTGGAAGTCGTAGTCGTTGAGGCTCAGTGAGCCGGACTGCACCTCGCGCGCCATGTGCCAGTCGTAGAAATGGTCGCGCTCGCGCTGTTCCAGGGTCGGCGGGTAGTAGGGCACGCTGGCGTAGTTCGGCGGGCTCTGGTGCGCGCCGTAGGCGTCGGAGAGCACCAGGATGTGGCGGCTCTGCTCGTGGCGGAACCAGTAGTAGATGCCTTCCTGCTCCATCAGCCGGCTGACGAAGTCGAAACTGGTCTCGCGGTACTGCACGCAGTATTCCCACTCGCGGTAGGAGCGGCTCAGGGCGTCCTCGAAGTCGGAGAAGCCGAGGTCGCGGAACACCTGCTTGATGATGTCCGGGACCTTCTGGTTCTGGAAGATGCGGCAGTCGGAGGTGCGCGTCAGCAGCCACAGCCAGGGGCGCAGGGTGACCTGGTAGCTGGCGAACTGGCCGTTGCCGGATCCCTGGCTGCAAGCGGCGACGATGCCGTGGAAATGCCGCCGGCTGCCGTCGTGCAGTTCCAGCGCCAGGCTGGCCGGCTTGCCCAGCAGCCCGTCGAGTGGCAGGTCGGGGTTTTCCGAGATCAGTTCCAGCTCGTAGGCGAACGGCCGGCCGAGCTCTTCGCGACCCTCCATTCGCTGCAATTGCAGGACCTCCGCGCCGAGCGGACTGTCGACCCGGACCAGGCGGGTCTGTTGCGCAAGTGCCATGAAATCATCCTTGATCCACGTCCATCACTGGCGCCGTTGGAGCGGCGCCACCCAAGCAGCATAGGCGCGGATGCGGTGGAAAGGGGAGATGCGTGACACAGATTCCGACGAGCGCCCCGACCGACGGCGAACAGGCAGAAGGCCATCACGAAAGGCCGCTTCGGGCCAGGAAAGCCTTGATTCGCGAGCAACATTCCGTAAAGCTTTTGTCCAGCAATGACTCACTCAGAATCCTAGGGAAGGGGTTAACACAGTGACGCTCTATCGCCTCCACGAAGCCGATCTCGAGATTCCCGATGCCTGGCAGGACCAGAGCATCAACATCTTCAAGCTCCCCGCCAGCGGCCCCGCCCGCGAAGCCAGTTTCGTCATCAGCCGCGACGCCAGCCAGGGCGACGCGCCGTTCGCCGACTATGTCGCCCGCCAACTGGAGAATGCCGAGAAGCAATTGCCCGGCTTCAAGCTGCACAAGCGCTGGGACATCAACATCCACGGCCACGCCGCCGTGCTCCTCGACTACCAGTGGCAGCGCGAGGGCCGCGACCTGATGCTGCGCCAGGTGTTCATCGAGCGCCGCCCGGCGGTGCTGATCACCACCCTGACCACCACCCCGGCTGACCTGCCGCACCACGAGCCGGCCTGGAAGCAGGCGATGCAGACCCTGGTCCCGCGCCCGACCCCTAGCTGATCCGAGTACCGACGCATGGATGCGCAAGCCGCCGCCCGACTGGGCGATGAGATAGCCCACGGTTTCGGTGTCGCCGCGATGGTCGCCGGAGCCGTGGCCGGAGCCCTGATCGGCGCCGCCGTGGTCGCCGCCACCGCCGCCACCGGCGGCCTGGCCGCGGTGATCCTGGCCGGTTCGATCGCCGCCGGCGGGCTGTCGATGTTCCAGATCGTCAAGGGCCTGACCACCATCTTCGAGCTACCCGAGCCGACCACCGGGGTGCTCATACGCGGCAGCTTCAACGTCTACGTGAACAGTCGCAACGCGATGCGCGCCGGCGACGACGTCTCCGTCACCTGCAGCGGCCTGCCGCTGAACCATCCGCTGTGGCCGTTCCCGGTGCTGATCGCCGAAGGCAGCGCCACCGTGTACATCAACGGCAAGCCGGCGGCGCGCCTGCAGAGCAAGATGGTCTGCGGCGCGCACATCAAGACCGGCAGCCAGGACACCTTCATCGGCGGCCCCACCGAGCGGGTGGCCTTCGTCCTCGACCTGGAGGAATGGCTGCACACCGGCCTCGAGGCGCTGGGCCTGGCGGCCCTTGCCGGCGGCCTGCTGCTGGCGGCGATGGCCGGGGTCGCGGCGCTGGCCGGCTTCGTCGCCATCGGCGGGCTGATGATGGGCGGCATGGCCCTGCTCGGCGACCTCGGCGACCGCCTCGGTCCCGGCTACCGCGACCTGTTCCAGGGCGTGGCGGGGATGGCATTGCTGGGCTTCGGGCCGAAACTCGCCGGTCGTCGTCCGGCAGCGGTGACCTCCGAAACCGCGCAACGACGCGCCTACCTGAACAACAAGTTCGGCCGTTCCGGCAACCTCGACCACGACATCAACTACCGCGGGAATCGTGAAACCGCCGCCAAGTTCTTCAAGTCGAAGGACATCGATCCTGCCGATGCCGAGTCGTACATGAACGGCCTGGACTTCAACCATCCGGTCCGTGTGGAAACCCTCGCGCCCGGCAAGAACCTGTGGCAGTACCAGTCCCCCGGAGCGCCGCAGGGCAACTGGTATACACTCAGCCCGCGCGTGCAGCCCACGGAGCTGGGAATCAACCCCATGGGCACCAACCGGGCGGCGAACACCATCGAACCCAAGGTCCTCAACTCCTACAGGACGACCCAGAAGGTCGAGGTCCTGCGCAGCACCGCTGCGCCGACCGATGACTTCTGGTCGGTAAAGGGACAGTCATATCCCGCCAAAGGCGGCGCGCAACAACTGTTCTCCAACGAGAAAGGCTCCTTCGGTCTGCTTCCCCGGGAGGGATCATGACACCCATCGAATACATCGACCGCGCTCTGGCACTGGTCGTCGACCGGCTGGCCCGCTATCCGGGATACGAGGTCCTGCTGTCCGCGGAAAAGCAATTGCAGTACATCAGGTCCGTCCTGCTCGACCGCAGCCTGGATCGTTCCGCACTGCACCGGTTGACCCTCGGCAGCATCGCCGTGAAGGAATTCGACGAAACCGACCCGGAACTCTCCAGGGCCCTCAAGGACGCCTACTACGTCGGTATACGCACTGGCCGCGGCCTGAAAGTCGATCTGCCCTGAGCGCAACACCATCGGTCTTGAGCGACCGCCGCTTCTGCCTGGCGAGGACATGCGCGAATCGTCAAGGCTCCCGCGGCGTCCTGCCCAAGGGCGGGCAGCCAGGATGCCGCCGCCTCAGCCCTTCGCCGGCGGCGGAAACATCGCCTGTACCTGGCCGTCGATGGTGCCCTGCACGCCCTTGCCCTTGGCGTCGACCTCGCTGGCGCCGCCGGAATTGAGGTCGAGGCGGCCGCCGGTGTCGATGTTGCCGTTGCCGCTGGCGTAGAGGTTGAAGGCGCTGCCGGAGATATTGATGGTGCCGTCGGCGTTGAACTCCACCACGCTCTTGCCGCAGACCAGGCGGATCTGCGCGCCGGCCTCGATCAGGTAGGTGCCGGTGACGCTGTCGCTCTTCGCCCCGCCCACCAACAGGGTGTCGTTGAGCTTCACCGCGCGGGTGCGGTTGTTGCCGATGCGCGCCAGCTCGTCGTGGCCGATGCTCTTGTTGCGGTCGTGGCCGACCGACAGCGAGGCATCGTTCTCGACCAGGTTGTCCTGGTTGCGCTCGGCGTGGATGTATAACTGCTCGGCGCCCTTCTTGTCCTCCATGCGGATCTCGTTGAAGTTGGCCGGCGTGCCGCCCTTGCTCGAACGGCTCTTCATCCCGCTCTGGGTGGCGTTCGCCGGCAGCTCGTAGGGCACCGTCTGCTCGGCGTTGTAGACCCGCCCGGTGATGATCGGCCGGTCCGGGTCGCCTTCGAGGAAGCTGACGATCACTTCCTGGCCGATCCGCGGGATCTGCATCGAACCCCAGTTCTTCCCGGCCCAGGCCTGGGACACGCGAATCCAGCAGGAGCTGTTCTCGTTCGACTGGTCGTGGCGATCCCAGTGGAAGTGCACCTTGACCCGGCCGTACTGGTCGGTCCAGATCTCCTCGCCCTTGGGTCCGACCACCACCGCGGTCTGCGGACCTCGCACCACCGGTACCGGAGTCTGCGGCAGGAGACGGAACGACTGGCTGGCGTCGATGCAGTCCAGCTCGCTCTCGAACTGCGAGCCGGCGCCGCCGCTGCCGGTTTCGTAGAGTTCCTGGACCACCCGGTATTCGGCGCCGACCACCAGGTACTCGCGGTTCTGGTCATCGCGCGGATAGCCGCTCAGGCGGAACAGGTGCCCGGCGCCGATCCCGCGCACCACGCCGCGCAGGCGCACGCGCTCGTGCTGCGCCTGGATCGCCTCGATGCGGTTGCGCGCGTACTGCTCGCCGTCCTGGCTCTGCACGTATTCGCCGGGATAGTCGTACAGCGGGTAGTCGGCCGCCGCGTGCGGCCGGGCGATGTTCGAACGCACCTCCAGGCGCGCGCCGGGGCGCTGGAAGTCGTAGTCGTTGAGGGTCAGCGAACCGGGCTGGACCTCGCGTGCCATCTGCCAGTCGAAGAAGTGGTCGCGCTCGCGATGGCCGAGGGTCGGCGGGTAGTACGGCACGCTGGCGTAGCCACCCGGGCTGCGATGCGCGCCGTAGGCGTCGGAGAGCACCAGGATGTGGCGCTTCTGCTCATGGCGGAACCAGTAGTAGATGCCTTCCTGTTCCATCAGCCGGCTGATGAAGTCGAAGCTGGTCTCGCGGTACTGCACGCAGTATTCCCACTCGCGGTAGGGGCGCGTGAGGGCATCCTCGAAATCGGAAAAGCCGAGGTCGCGGAACACCTGCTTGATGATCTCCGGCACGCTCTGGTTCTGGAAGATGCGGCAGTCCGAGGTGCGCGTCAGCAGCCACGGCCAGGGCCGCAGGGTGGCCTGGTAGCCGGCGAACTGGCCGTGCCCGGCCACCTGGCTACAGCGCGCGACGATGCCGTGAAAGAAGCGCCGGCTGCCGCTGGGCAGCTCCAGCGACAGGCTCATCGGCTTGCCGAGCAACTGCTCCAGCGGCAGGTTGGGATTTTCCGATACCAGGTGCAGCTCGTAGGCGAACAGCCGTCCCAGTTCCTCGCGTCCCTCCATGCGCTGCAACAGCAGCACGTCCGGCCCCAGCGGGCAATCCACCTGGACCAGGCGGGTCAGTTGCATCAATCCCATCGACGGTTCCTTCTACTGCTCTGCGTGTCGCCGGTTGTCACTCGGCCTCGGCGAAGTCGTAGTGGAACTGGTTGTCGCGGCTACTGATACGTACCCCGGCCAACGGCTTGCCTTCGAGCATGCGGGTGAGGAACTCGCGGCTCATGTCCGGCAACAGCGTGTTGGTGAGGATCGCGTCGATCATCCGGCCGCCGCTCTCGGTCTCGGTGCAGCGCGAGACGATCAGGTCGACGACGCCCTCGTCGAACTCGAACGGCACCTTGTGGGTCGCCTCCACGCGCTTCTTGATCCGCCCCAGTTGCAGGCGCGAAATGGCCTTGAGCATGTCGTCGCTGAGCGGGTAGTAGGGGATGGTCACCAGGCGGCCGAGCAGCGCCGGCGGGAAGATCTTCAGCAGCGGTTCGCGCAGCGACTTGGCGATGGCTTCCGGCTCGGGCATCAGTTCCGGATCGGCGCAGAGGCTGGCGATCATCTCGGTGCCGGCGTTGGTGGTGAGCAGGATCAGGGTGTTCTTGAAGTCGATCACCCGGCCTTCGCCGTCCTCCATCACGCCCTTGTCGAAGACCTGGAAGAAGATCTCGTGGACATCCGGGTGGGCCTTCTCCACTTCATCCAGCAGCACCACGCTGTAGGGCTTGCGACGCACCGCCTCGGTCAGCACGCCACCCTCGCCGTAGCCGATGTAGCCGGGCGGGGCGCCCTTGAGGGTGGAGACGGTGTGGGCTTCCTGGAACTCGCTCATGTTGATGGTGATGACATTCTGCTCGCCGCCGTACATGGCCTCGGCCAAGGCCAGCGCGGTCTCGGTCTTGCCCACCCCGGAGGTGCCGGCGAGCATGAACACGCCGATCGGCTTGCTCGGGTTGTCGAGGCCGGCGCGGGAAGTCTGGATGCGCTTGGCGATCATCTCCAGCGCGTGGTCCTGGCCGATGATGCGCTTCTTCAGGTGCTGGTCGAGGTTGAGCACGGTCTCGATCTCGTTGCGCGCCATGCGGCCGACCGGGATGCCGGTCCAGTCGGCGACCACCGAGGCCACCGCCTGGTAGTCCACGGTCGGCAGGATCAGCGGCTCTTCGCCCTGCAACGCGCTCAGTTGCGCCTGCAGCTCCGCCAGCCGCGCATGCAGCGCCTGGCGCTGTTCCTCGTCGAGACGCGCCTCGCCTTCGCCCAGCGGCACGCCGCCGGCGTCCACCGCTTCGGCGGCGGCACGCAGACGGGCGCGGGTCTCCAGCAGTTCGTCGACCAGGCGTTTTTCCTCGGCCCAGCGCTGCTCCAGGGCGGACAGGCGCTCGCGCTCCTCGGCCAGCAGGGTCTCGGCGTTGCGCTGGCGTTCGGCGGTGGCGACGCCGATGGCGCTCTCGCGGCGGATGATCGCCAGCTCGGTTTCCAGCGCCTCGATGCGCCGGCGGCTATCGTCGACCTCGGCCGGCACCGCGTGCAGGCTGATGGCGGTGCGCGCGCAGGCGGTATCCAGCAGGCTCACCGACTTGTCCGGCAGCTGGCGCGCCGGGATGTAGCGGTGCGACAGCCGGACCGCCGCCTCCAGCGCCTCGTCGAGGATCTGCACCTGGTGGTGCTTCTCCATGGTCGACGCGACGCCGCGCATCATCAGGATGGCCTTGTGCTCGGACGGCTCGTCCACCTGCACCACCTGGAAACGCCGGGTCAGCGCCGGGTCCTTCTCGATGTGCTTCTTGTACTCGGCCCAGGTGGTCGCCGCCACGGTGCGCAAGGTGCCGCGCGCCAGGGCCGGCTTGAGCAGGTTGGCGGCGTCGCCGGTGCCGGCCGCGCCACCGGCGCCGACCAGGGTGTGGGCTTCGTCGATGAACAGGATGATCGGCTTCTCGGAACTCTGCACGTCTTCGATCACCTGGCGCAGGCGCTGCTCGAACTCGCCCTTCATGCTCGCCCCGGCCTGCAGCAGGCCGACGTCGAGGGCGCGCAGTTCGACGTCCTTCAGCGCCGGCGGGACGTCGCCGGCGACGATGCGCAGGGCGAAGCCTTCCACCACCGCGGTCTTGCCGACGCCGGCCTCGCCGGTGAGGATCGGGTTGTTCTGCCGGCGGCGCATGAGGATGTCCACCAACTGGCGGATCTCCTCGTCACGCCCGACGATGGGGTCGAGCTTGCCGCTACGGGCCTGCTCGGTGAGGTCCACGGTAAAGCGCTTGAGCGCCTCCTGCTTGCCCATCGCGCTCGGCGCCAGGGCGCCGCTGGCCTCGCCCGGGGCGGCGCCGGCGTTGAAGCCGTCGCTGGCCGACAGGCCGTTCTCCGGCGAGGCGCCGACGTACTCGTCGAAGCGCTCGGTGAGCGCCTCGACCTTGAGCTTGGCGAATTCCGCCGACAGCCCGGTGAGGGCATGGCGCAGGCTCGGCGTCTTGAGGATGCCGATCACCAGGTAGCCGGTGCGCACCTGGCTCTCGCCGAACATCAGGCTGCCGTAGACCCAGCCGCGCTCCACCGCTTCCTCGACATGGGAGGACAGGTCGGTGATCGAGGTCGAGCCGCGCGGCAGGCGGTCGAGGGCCTCGGTCAGGTCCTTGGCCAGGCGCGCCGGGTCGATCCCGGACTGGCGGACGATCTGGTGCAGGTCCGAGTCCGGCAACTGGAGGATCTGGTGGAACCAGTGCACCAGCTCGACATAGGGATTGCCGCGCAGCTTGCAGAATACCGTGGCGGCCTCGATGGCCTTGTAGGCCAGGCTGTTCAGCTTGCCGAACAGCGCAACGCGACTGATCTCACTCATGTTCCTTCTCCTTGTGCTCGTGCGGCCGCGCAGTGGCGTACTGGCGGGCCAGCAGTAGATCCCTGGCGTCCTGGCCGGGATCGCCCAGCCAGGTGTTGAAACCGAGCCGCCCGCCGCCCTGCAGGCCCAGCGGGGGTACTTCGTGGCGTTGCAGGACCAGGTTGACGTCCCAGTCCAGCTCCTCGCCCAGGTATTCGGCGACCCAGGCGGCCAGCTCGACGAAGTGGTCGCCGTCGGGCAGGAAGCGCTGGTATTGATCGAGGTCCAGCGGCCCCAGGCGCAGGCGGAACTTGTGCTGGCGGTCCCAGACGTGGGTGCCCAGGCAGACGTCCATGCCCAGGCTCGTCGAGTCGACGCCGAGGCGGCTGCGCTCGGGCAGCTCCAGCCATTGGCCGACGTATTCCTCGACCGCCACCGGGACCTCGAAATACTCCGCGAGGATCACCCGCAGGCCGTCCGGGTAGCGGGTCTGCGCGGCGAGGTGGCCGGTGTAGTAGTAGCGTGCGGTATCCGCCAGCGGCTCGCGCCCCCGCAGGCTCGGCATGCCGCGCCCGGAGAGCGCGGCGAGGCGCGCCGACCAGTAGTCGTCGTCGATCCGGTCGTGGCTGATCTCCGGCCGCGCCTCCGCCCAGGCCCGGTAGAACAGGGTCAGAAGGCGGTGGTGGAAGACGTCCATGAAGCGCTTGAAGGTCGCGTCGTTGACGTTGCGCTGGCGTTCCCGGGCGTATTCGGTGAGGTGCAGCGGCAGCGGCCCGTTGGGGCCGGTGAGGCCGAAGAAGAACTGGTCCAGGCGCGGCACCGCAGCGGTGCCGGCCTGGCTCACCGAGGCCAGGGTCGAGGGCGCGAAGGTGCAGTCGGGCTTCTGCCCGAGACGCAGCGGGTCGTCCGCCAGCCGCACCGAATGACCGAGGCGCGGCAGTTGCGGCGACTCGCACTCGATGCGCCGCAGCGCCTGGAAGAAGTCATAGTCCCAGGGCGCCGCCGCCATCCCGGCGAGCAGGTTCAGAGGTTCGGACGGCTGCCCGGCTTCGCCTGCCATCTCATCACCTCGCCCCGTTCGCCGGTGCGCAGCACCGTCTCGGTAAAGCTGTTGATCGACACGTAGCGTGCCAGGAAGCGCTCGAACACAGCGCCGAGAAGGAACACCCCGGTGCCGCGGAACGCGTTCTCGTCGAAGTCCAGGGTGATCTCCAGGCCACGGCCGAAGACGATCGGCCCGGGCATCGGCAGGCGCCGCGTGCAAGGCTTGCTGCTGACCTCGCGCAGGCCCTCGATCTGCAATTGCAGCGCCGGATCGCCGCTGTCGCCGTAGAGCCGCAGCAGCTCGCGCAGGGCGGCGGCGCCCTGGCCGCGCTCGGCCAGCGACAGGTAGTTCAGCGACAGCTGGCTGATCAGCCGCCAGGCGCTGGCATCGTGGGCACGGCTGGCGCGCGGCCGGCTCGGTCCGGCGAGGCAGCGCACCTGCATGACCGGCGCGCTGTCCTCCAGGGTGAAGTCGCTCTTGTGCGCGCCGATCGGCATGAACAGCGGCAGGTCGCGGTTGGTGCACAGCGCGGCGATGCCGAGCTGGCGCAGGTCGTGGCGATAGGGCGCCTGGTTGGCGTCGACCAGGGCGACGAAGGTCTCGCTGCCGACGTAGGTCGAGCGCGGGCCCTTGCGCCGCTGCTTGCTGGACAGCACGCGCGGTTCGCGGCGCACGCTGAAGTAGGCCTGCTCGCGGCCGTAGCGCGCCGGGTCGCGCACCGCGTAGAACGGTTGGAAGGGTTGCTCCGGACCGCTGCCGTGGCCGCTCACCTGTTGCAGCGAATGCACCTCGAAATCCAGCGGACGGGTGCGGTCGACGATCACGTGATGCTCGTTGACCCGGTCGGACAGGTGGATGCGGTCGCAGCGGCGCGGGAACAGGTTGATCGCCGGGGTGCAGAACGGCACCAGTTGCTCCGCGTCCACCGTGCCCTCCAGGCGCTGGTCGTGCTTGCCGAACAGCACGACCAGTTCCAGCTCCTCGCCGTGGCATCGACGCAGGGCGCGGTTCAGGCCGGAGAACTCGACGAACAGGAAGCGCGCCGGCAGGGCGAAGTATTCCTGCAGCAGGCGGTAGCCCTGGAACGCCCGCGGCACCACCGGCAGCAGCGCGTCCTCGTCGTCGAAGCCGCGCGCACGCAGGCTGCTCGTCGGCAGGCGTTCGACCCAGGCATTGTCCGGGGCGCGGACGAACACCGCGCAGGCGTTGCCGAGCAATTGTTCGTAGAGGCGGTAGGGTTGTTCGTCGGCGCCGTGCAGGTAGAGCGGCAGGGCGTCCAGCGACAGGCTGTCGAACGGGATGCCGGCGCCGCTGCGCAGGCGGATGCGCAGGCCGGCCTTGGCCCGCGGCTCGCTGGCGGCGAGGCGGCCGAGCACCGCGGCGGGATTGCCGAAGTAGTCGGCCTGGGCCACTTCCAGCGGCCACAGGGTCACCGGGTGGGCGGTGCGGTATTCGCAGGCGGTCTGGTCATCGGGGCCGAGCTGGCCGCGCAGGGAGGCCCCGCGCTCGACGCTGAAGCCGCTGCTCAGGGCGCCTTCGTTGGGGTCCGGGCGCAACTGCACCACGGTCATCGACGGGGTCGGCGCCAGGTAGTGCGGGTAGGCGATTTCCAACAGGTTGTGGGTGAAGGTCGGGTACTCCGCGTCGAGCTTCAGCTGGACCCGCGCTGTGAGATAGGCGAAGCCTTCCAGCAGGCGCTCGACGTAGGGGTCGGCGCACTCGAAGCCGGACAGCGACAGGCGCCCGGCGATCTTCGGGAATTCCTCGGCGAACTCCGCGGCGCTTTCGCGGATGTGTTGCAATTCCTGGTTGTAGTACTCGAGCAGGCGCGGGTTCATGTACGCCTCCGCTCGCCCTGGGCGACGCGCACGTGGCCGGTCTCCAGGTCCAGGTTGGTGGTCAGCAGCAGGCGCAGCGGCGCCGGTTCGGCCCAGAGGTCGCCCTCGATCTCGAAGCTCAGGGCGTTGTGGTCCATCTCGCCGGGCAGCAGTTGCGCGCGCACCCGCAACGAAGAACGGATGATGCGCGGCTCGAAGGTGGCGATGGTCTCGGTGAGCAGCGCCTCGATGGCATGCACGTCGACGCTCGACGCGGTGTGCCCGGCCAGCGCCGGCAGCCCGTAGTTGAGCACCGAGTTGCCGGCCGGCATCCGTGCGGCGGGGCCGTGGTCGAACAGCGAAGTGGTGTTGAACAGCCACGCCAGGTCGCGCAGCACCGAGGCCTTCAGCTGGTTCAGGGTCAGCACCCGGCGCTCCGCGGCTTCCTTGAGGTTGCCCGGCTCGTCGTCGGTGAGGCGGTCGAGCAGCGACGGCTGCAGGCGCTCCTGGAGGGTCAGTTCGGCCATGTCAGGCGTCCGTCGGCTCGAAGTCCAGTTCACGCAGGTCGAACAGCGCGGTCTCGCCGGCATCGGTGACGAACAGCCGCTGGCCGACCGGCAGGCCGCTGTCCAGCCATTCGGTCTTGCGCCCCAGGCGCGCGGCGTCGTCGCCGTGCTCGACGGTTTCCGCGTAGCGCGCCGGCAGCAGCGCGACGGTGGCGCCACCGTTGGCCAGGGTCAGTTCGGCCGGCAGCCAGACCAGATCGCGCAGGTCGCTCGGCGCCTCGACCTTGAGGCTGCGCAGGTTGCTCATCGGCAACCAGGCATAGCGACCGTTGACGATTACCTCGAGCACCGGGCCGAGGCGCGTGTCGGCATCCGCCAGCCAGGCGAACGGCGCTTCGCCGATCCGCCCGGGCACCGCCGGCGCGGCGTCGAAGGCCTGCTCGCGCAGGGCCTGGGCGGCCTCGCCATGGCCTTCGGCGTCCAGGCTCAGGGCCTGCAACAGCGGCGCGATCCATTCCGCCGGCTGGCCGAGGATCACCGGCGTCAGGCGCCCGGCGAACACCTCGCGGCGCAGCGCCTCGCAGTCGATGGCGGTGGAGTAGGTCTGTACCATCGGCAGCGCCGAGGCATCCAGTTCGCCGACCACCTTGAGCTGGTTCTGCGCCCGCGCCCACTGGCCCATCACGGCCAGCAGCTGGAACAGGAAGATCCGCAGGGTAGCGTTCGACGGCTGGCTGCGCACCTGTTCCTGCAAGGCTTTCAAGGCATCGTCCAGGCGCCCGGCGCGCAACAGTTCTTCGGCGATCATCGCGATACTTCCCTGTAGCCGGGAGCCCAGGCGCCCGGATGCGAATGAAGGGTCGGCCATGGCGCCCGGCGGACGCGACGGACGACCCGGTGGAATTCAGTACCTCCGGCAGGAGGTCGGGCGGACGAGGTCCGCGGCGCGCCGCGCGCGCCTTCGGCACCCGGCATGGCGGGCGCTCGCACCGGCCACGGCATGGCCTGGCCACGCCATGACCGGCAGCCGGCTCATCAGGCCTGCACGTTCTGGCGGATGTTCCAGCCGTACTTGACCGGACCGCCGTCCTTCGCGCCATCCGCCTTCTGCGGCTGGTAGTCGACCTGGACCTGGGCGAAGTTCAGGGTCACGTTCTCGGTCAGGCGATCCTCGCCACCGCTGCCGCCGGTGCTCACCGAGGACACCAGGACTTCCTTCAGGGTGATGATCAGGTACTCGACCTGGTTCTCGCCGCCGGCCTTGCGGATGGTCAGCTTCGCCTGCGGATAGTGCTTGCCGCTGGAGCAGGCCATCATCAGGTTGGGCGTGGACTTGTCGATGTACTTGGTGAACGACAGGTCCTGCACGTTGACCTTGCCGGCGCCGCCGCCACCGCCCATGTGCATCGACCCGGACTGGGACATGCCCCAGCTCCATGCCAGCACGTCGATTTCCTCGGCGTGAGTCTTGTCCTTGGACTCACCCTTGACGTCGCCGATCTTGATGAACATATCAACAGCCATCTTTCCTCCCGTGTGGCTCGCGCCACTACGCTATGCAAGCGCCCGCCACCATGGCAGGCGCTGTCGTTGAATGCCTCAGGCCTCTTTGGCCGAAGGCAGCTTGGATACCAGGCGTAGCGATACCGTCAGTCCCTCGAGCTGGTAGTGCGGGCGAAGGAAGAACTTCGAGTTGTAGTAACCCGGATTGCCTTCGACTTCCTCCACCACCACTTCGGCCGCCGCCAGCGGGTGCTGGGCCTTGGTGGTCTCGGTGGAGTGGGCCGGGTCGCCGTCGACGTAGTTGAGGATCCAGTCCTGCAGCCAGCGCTGCATCTCGTCCTTCTCCTTGAAGGAACCGATCTTGTCGCGAACGATGCACTTCAGGTAATGGGCGAAGCGGCAGGTGGCGAACAGGTAGGGCAGGCGCGCCGCCAGGTTGGCGTTGGCGGTGGCGTCCGGATCGTCGTACTCGGCGGGTTTCTGCAGCGACTGCGCGCCGATGAAGGCGGCGAAGTCGGTGTTCTTCTTGTGCAGCAGCGGCATGAAGCCGTTCTTCGCCAGCTCCGCCTCGCGGCGGTCGGAAATGGCGATCTCGGTCGGGCACTTCATGTCCACGCCGCCGTCGTCGGTGGGGAAGGTGTGCGCCGGCAGGCCCTGCACCTCGCCGCCGGACTCGACGCCGCGGATCCGCGAGCACCAGCCGTAGAGCTTGAAGGAGCGGTTGATGTTGACCGCCATCGCGTAGGCCGAGTTGGCCCAGGCGTACTTGCTGCTGTCGGCGCCGTCGGTTTCTTCCTCGAAGGCGAACTCTTCCACCGGATCGGTCTTCGCCCCGTAGGGCAGGCGCGCCAGGAAGCGCGGCATGGTCAGGCCGATGTAGCGGGAGTCCTCGGACTCGCGCAGCGAACGCCAGCCGGCGTATTCCGGGGTGGTGAAGATCTTGGTCAGGTCGCGCGGGTTGGACAGTTCCTGCCAGGAACCCATGCCCATCACCGTCGGCGAGGCGGCGGAAATGAACGGCGCGTGCATGGCGGCGGAGATCTTCGCCATCTCGCCGAGCAGCTCGACGTCCGGCGGCGACTGGTCGAAGTAGTAGTCGCCGACCAGGCAGCCATAGGGCTCGCCGCCGAACTGGCCGTATTCCTCTTCGTAGAGCTTCTTGAAGATCGGGCTCTGGTCCCAGGTGGTGCCCTTGAATTTCTTCAGGGTCTTGTGCAGCTCCGGCTTGGAGATGTTCAGCACGCGGATCTTCAGTTGCTCGTCGGTCTCGGTGTTGTTGACCAGGTAGTGCAGGCCGCGCCAGGCGCTTTCCAGTTGCTGGAAGTCGGCGTGGTGCATGATCAGGTTGACCTGCGCGGTGAGCTTGGCGTCGATCGCCGCGATGATCGACTCGATCGACTTGATCGCGTCGTTGGAGATCAGGCTGGTCTGCTCCAGGGCATGCTCGGCGAGGGTCCGCACGGCGGTCTCCACCGCTTCGCGGGCGCGCTCGGTCTTGGGCTTGAACTCCTGCAGCAGCAGGCTGGCGAACTCACTGGTCTGCTCGGTGGTGGTCTGGCCCTGGGCCAGGTTCTCGGTGCTCAATTCGGCCATGCTGGAATCCTCTTACGCCTGCGGCTCGTCGTCTTTGGGCTTCGGCGCGCTGGCCAGGGCCTGAAGCAGAGCCGGGTCCTTGATCGCCTTCATGATCATTTCCTCGGCGCCGGTCTTGCCGTCCATGTAGGTCAGCAGGTTGGCCAGCTGGGTACGCGCCTCGAGCAGCTTGTTCAGCGAATCGACCTTGCGCGCCACCGCGGCGGGGCTGAAGTCGTCCATGCTCTCGAAGGTGATGTCCAGGCTCAGGTTGCCTTCGCCGGTCAGCACGTTCGGTACGTTGAAGGCCACCCGCGGCTTCATCGCCTTCAGCCGGGCATCGAAGTTGTCCACGTCGATCTCCAGGAACTTGCGGTCGGCGACCGCCGCCTGGGGTTCGGCGGGCTTGCCGGCGAGGTCGGCCATGACGCCCATGACGAAGGGCAGCTGGACCTTCTTCTCGGCACCGTACAACTCCACGTCGTACTCGATCTGCACGCGTGGCGCCCGGTTCCTGGCGATGAACTTCTGACTGCTGGTAGTGCTTCCCATCTTGTTTCTCCCTCGCGCGACGGCGGTTGTTAGCGCCGTCGGAATCGCCCCGGCGGCTTGCAGCGTTGGCCCGGACGGCCGCTAGGCGTTACTCGCTTTCCGGGCCTCGCAGGGTTTCGAACTGGGAAATCCCATCGGGGATGAGATTCCTCACGATTTCGGCGAAGTCGGCCGTCACCAGTGTCTTGGCGCGCTTGAGCAGCACCGGCACCGGGCTCGACGGCTCGTGGCGAACGTAATACTCGAGCAGGCGGTCGAGCTGGCGCAGGACGTCTTCGCGGTTGGCGATCTCGCCGCTGGCTCGCGGTGCCGGCGCGGCGACGGCTGCGACAGGCGCGGCCCCCCCCTGCTCGTCGGTGGCCGCTTCGGCGCCCGGCGCCAAGGGCTCGCCGGCGCCCTGCGGGCCGTACAGGTCGAACACCTGGAGGGCCTGGCGCAGCAGTTGACGAAGGGGACCGAGGTCGAGTCCCTGGGCCGAGCCGACCCGTTCGGCGACGCCGCTCTCGATGGCCAGGGCATGTTCCTGGGCGCCATCCAGGGCGCGCCGGGTGGCGGCCAGCGCATCGGCGTCGGCATCGGCGAAGGCGCCGGCGATCTGCTCGGGACTCAGGGTCTCGCTGGCGAAGCGTTGCAGCCCGGCGGCGTTCAGCGCGGCGCGCAGGTTGACCGGGCCGAACGCCCGCGAGCGCACCAGCGGGATCGCCCAGACCAGTTGCAGCAGCGGTTCGGCGACCAGGCCGGTGAGGGCGTTGATACGGAAGGTGGGGTCGTTGTCGTCATCGGCGTCGAGCAACGGATAGACGCCGTCCCAGTACTGGCCGAGCAGCTCGCGGACCAGCAGCAGGCCGTCGGCGAGCCCGTCCAGGCCGTCGAGGGCGACGTTGCTCTGCAGCAGCAGGTTGGCTACCCGCAGGTCCTTGCTACGGCCGAACAGTTCGCTGGCCAGCGCGCGTACGCGCGGCCACTCCGGCGGCTCGGCGGGCAGCACGGCATCGCCCATCTGGCGCTCGGGTTGGCCCTGGGCGATGCGTTCGAGTTCGAGGAACGCGGCGTCGTACTCCAGATCGTCGCCACAGGGCGAGTCCGGGGATACGGCAGCCAGCAAAACGGGTACATCCAGCACGGTGACGATCTCCCTATCATCGAAGCCGCTGCGCGGCCCTCACCTTCGCTTGTAAGATCCACTCCGTCGGATCTTGTAGGAGCCATTGATGAATATCGGATGACTCGAAAGGTTGGCAAAATTCTTGTGGCATGCCGCAAGGCTTGTCAAGGAAGGCACAACGCCACTAGTTGCATGACACCGCAGATCGGACAAATCTTTAAAAGACGTAGGATTAGTCTTTTATAATCCGGTACCACCCGATGTGTCTTCCCGAGGCGACGAAACGCCGGAAAGCCGTCGGGCCAGCCTGGATGCGAACCGAAATCCCTCGGGCACGGGGGTGAGCGCCTGGAAGAGCCGGGCGCTGGCAATGCAAGGAGTAGCAATGCCGCTGCGATTGACCATCACCAGCTACCACAAGCTGACCCCCGGTCAGTGTTCGGAAAAGGTACTGGACCAGGGACAGCTGACCATCGGTCGGGGCCCGGACAACGACTGGGTCCTGCCGGACCCGGAGCGCCTGGTCTCCAGCCGCCACTGCACCATCCTCAACCGCGACGGGGTGTACTACCTCACCGACACCAGCACCAACGGCGTGCTGCTGGTCAATGCCGGGCACCGCCTGCGCCGCGGCAACAGCGAGCCGCTGCAGGACGGCGAGACCGTCCGCCTCGGCGAATACGACATCCTCGTCCAGCTCGGCCATGACATCGCCCTGCCCGGCAGCGGCAATCCGCAGACCGATCCGTTCACCAGCTTCGACGCCCTGATGAGCCGGCAGGCCGCCGGATCGGCGCCTGCCTTCGCCGAACCGGCGCCCACCCCGCACCCCGCGGTGACGGCGCATTTCCAGGGCGGCTCGCCGCTGGACACCAAGCCCGACCTGTTCGACTTCCTCACCCCGCCGCCGCCCGGCGCGGCGCCGCGTCCGGACCATGTACCGGCCGAACAGCACGACTTCCGCCCGCCGGAACCGGTGATCCCGCCGCCCCCCGCGACCACCCCGGCGCCACCGCCCGCTGGCGGCGCACCGCTGATTCCGGCCGACTGGGACCCGTTCGCCGAACTGCTCGGCAACACGCCCGCGCCAAGCGCCACGCCCGTCGCCCAGCCGCTGCCGACGGCCGAACCGACGCCGCTGGCGATGCCCTTCGCCGACCCAGGGATCACCCAACAGCCACAGCCACAGCCACAGCCACAGCCACAGCCACAGCCACAGCCACAGCCACAGCCACAGCCACAGCCACAGCCAGCGAGCGTGGCGGCGCCGACGCCGCCGGCAAGCGCCGCCGCGTCGGCCGGCGGCGACCTGCTGCAAGCGTTCCTGCGCGGCGCCGGCATGACCCAGTTGAAGGTCGACCCGGCCGGCGCCGAAGCGCAGATGGAAGCCATCGGCCGCAGCTATCGCGGCCTGGTGGAAGGACTGGTGGACGTGCTGCGCGCGCGGGCCAGCCTGAAGGGCGAGTTCCGCATGGCGCAGACCATGATCCAGCCGGTGCAGAACAACCCGCTGAAGTTCGCGCCGAACGTCGACGAGGCCATGCTGCTCCTGCTGCGCCGCGACAACCAGGCGTTCATGGCGCCGGATCGCGCGGTGGCCGACAGCTTCGAAGACCTCAAGGCGCACCAGCTGGCGGTGATGGCCGGCGTGCAGGCCGCCATCCGCCACCTGCTGGCGCGCTTCGAACCGGCCGCGCTGGAAGCCCGCTTCGGCAAGCCGGCCGGACTTTCCGGCCTGCTGCCGGGGGCCCGCCAGGCACAGAACTGGGACAGTTTCACCGAGCTGTACGCGAAGATCCTGCGCGAGGCGGAGGACGACTTCCAGGAGCTTTTCGGCCGCGAATTCAGCCGCGCCTACGAGGAACACAGCGCTCGACTACGGCGTTCCTGACGCCAACGAACACCAGGAGAAACAACGTCAATGAGGACGACACCATGCAGAAACTGATCGTCGCGCTGTTCGGGCTGCTGCTCGCCGCCTGTTCGTCCAGCCCGCCGGAAACCCCGCCGACCCGGGTGGTGATCTGGCTCCACGCCGCACCGAACCTCAACCCGTCCGCCGCCGGCCAGGCGGCGCCGCTGCGCCTGCGGCTGTACGAGCTGAAGAAAGACACCGCGTTCGGCCGCGCCGACTACTTCGCCCTCACCGACAACGCCCAGTCGACCCTCGGTGGCGACCTGGTGGAGCAGGACGAGTTCCTCCTGCGTCCGGGCGAGGAACGGCGCATCGAACGCACGCTCGACGAGCAGACCCGCCAGCTCGGTTTCGTCGCCGCCTACCGCGACCTCGACCGCGCCACCTGGCGCCAGGTCCTCGACGTGCCGGGGCAACGCACCAGCCATCTCGACATCACGCTCGGCGCGCAGGCCATCGGCATCGTCGCGCGTCCCGCGCCCTGAACCTTCGGAGTCCCTATGTCCTGGAATAACCGCGTGGTGTGGTCCGAAGGCATGTTCCTGCGGCCACAGCATTTCCAGCAGCACGACCGCTACCTGGAAACCCTGGTGGATGGCCGCTGCCGCTCGCTCCTGGCGGGCGGCTGGGGCTTTTCCGAGCTGAAGCTGGACGATGCCCTGCTGACCCAGGGCAAGCTGGCCATCGTCAGCGCCCGCGGCGTGCTGCCGGATGGTACGCCGTTCAACATCCCCGCCGACGATCCGGCGCCGGCGCCGCTGAATGTCGAGGAAAGCCTGCGCGATGGCATCGTCTACCTCGGCCTGCCGCTGAAGCGGGTCGGCACCCGCGACACGGTAGAGGAGGGCGAGGCCCTCGGCGGCGCCCGCTACGTCAGCCAGGTGCAGGAAGTGCGCGACGACAATGCCGCCTTCGAGAGCCGCGCCCCGGTGGCCCTGGGCAGCCAGGCGTTCCGCCTGCTGACCGAGCGCGACGGCCTCGGCGAATACGCCGCGGTGGGCGTCGCGCGGGTCCGCGAGAAGCGCGCGGACCAGGCCCTGAGCCTGGACGAGGACTACCTGCCGCCGGTGCTCGACATTGCCGCCGCGCCGCCCCTGGCGTCCTTCGCCAAGGAGCTGCTGGGCCTGCTCCACCAGCGCGGCGAAGCCCTCGCCGGGCGGGTGGTGGCATCCAGCGCCGGGGGCGCCTCGGAAATCGCCGACTTCCTGCTGCTGCAACTGGTCAACCGCGCCGAGGCCCTCACTGGTCACCTGTCCCGCGTGCGCCCGCTGCACCCGCAGGAGCTGTACCGCGAACTGGTGGCCCTGGCCGGCGAGTTCTGTACCTTCACCGCCAGCCAGCGGCGTCCCGAGGAGTACCCGGTGTACAACCACGACGACCTGGCCGCCAGCTTCGCCCCGGTGATGCTCGCCCTGCGCCAGGCGCTGGCGACGGTGATCGACGCCAAGGCGATCGCCATCCCGATCGTCGAGAAGGCCTACGGCGTGCACGTCGCGATGCTCAGCGACCGCAGCCTGATCGACAACGCCAGCTTCGTCCTGGTGGTGCGCGCCGACGTCCCCGGCGAGAGCCTGCGCGGGCACTTCCCGCAGCAGGCCAAGGTCGGCTCGGTGGAGCACATCCGCGACCTGGTCAACCTGCAACTGCCGGGTATCGGCCTGCTGCCGATGCCGGTGGCGCCGCGGCAGATCCCCTACCACGCCGGCTCCACCTATTTCGAACTGGACCGCGGCAGCGCGCATTGGAAGCAGCTGACGCACTCCGGCGGCTTCGCCTTCCACATCGCCGGCCAGTTCCCCGGGCTGAACCTGGCCTTCTGGGCCATTCGAGGATAAGCAACGATGCCTCCCATCGACGATCCCTTCGGCACCCCGGCCGGCGGCGGCAACGGAAGCCCGCCCGACGACCGCACCATGATCATGCCGCGTCCCGGCGGCCGCGCCCCGGAACCGGCCGGCGGCCCCCGCGGCGGCGATCCCTACACGCCGCCGCCGATGGCCAGCCTGGCGCCGCTGAGCGGCCGCGGCGACGGCCTCAACCCGCTGGAGCAGGCCGCCGGCCCACTGCTGGCGATGCTCACCCGCCTGCGCAACACCATCGCCCATCCGGCGCCGGCCAGCCTGCGCGCGCAACTGCTCGGCTACCTGCGCCAGTTCGAGGAGAAGGCACGCCAGGCCGGCGTGGCGCCGGACGAAGTGATGCTGGCGCGCTACGTGCTCTGCACCGCCCTCGACGAAGCGGTGCTCAGCACGCCGTGGGGCAGCACCAGCGACTGGGGCAAGCAGAGCCTGCTGATCACCCTGCACAACGAGGCCTGGGGCGGCGAGAAGGTCTTCCAGTTGCTCGAACACTGCCTGCAGAACCCGCACCAGCGCCTGCACCTGCTGGAGCTGCTGTACCTGTGCACCAGCCTCGGCTTCGAAGGCCGCTACCGGGTCATGCACGACGGCCGCAGCCAACTGGAGGCGCTGCGCGAGCGCACCGCGGCGGTGATCCGCAGCACCCGCGGCGAGTACGAGCACGAACTGTCGCCGCACTGGCGCGGCCTCAGCGTGATGCGCGACCGCCTTTCGCAATACCTGCCGCCGTGGGTCGGTATCGCCATCGGCCTGGCCTTGCTGCTGGCCTTGCTGTTCGGCCTGCGGATGAAGCTGGCCGCCGACGCCGAGCCGGTGTTCAAGCGCATCCACGCCATCGGCGAGATCCCGGTGCAGGCCATCGACCGCCCGGCGGTGCAGCCGCGGGTGATCGAGCGGCCACGCCTGGCGCGCTTCCTCGCCGACGACATCAAGGCCCAGCGGGTGGCGGTGGAGGACGCCGTCGACCGCTCGGTGGTGACCATCCGCGGCGACGAGCTGTTCGCCAGCGCCAGCGCCAGCGTGCGCGACGAGTTCCAGCCGCTGCTGCTGCGCATCGCCGACGCCCTGCGCAAGGTCAAGGGCCAGGTGCTGGTCACCGGCCATAGCGACAACCGGCCGATCGCCACGCTGCGCTACCCGTCCAACTGGAAGCTGTCCCAGGCCCGCGCCCAGGAGGTCGCCGACCTGCTCGGCGCGACCACCGGCGACGCCGGCCGCTTCACCGCCGAAGGGCGCAGCGACACCGAGCCGGTGGCGACCAATGCCAGCGCCGAAGGCCGCGCACGCAACCGCCGGGTGGAAATCACCGTATTCGCGGAGGGCGCGCAATGAAAGGCTTCCTCAACTTCTTCGCGCGCTGGGTGGTGCCGGTGCTCGGCCTGCTCGCCCTGAGCCTGATCATCTGGTTCCTCGGCCCGCTGCTGCGCCTGGGCAACTACGAACCGTTGGCCTCGGCGACCAGCCGCTGGGTGCTGATCGTCCTGCTGTTCCTGGTCTGGGCCGGCTTCCGCGTGCTGCGCATCGTGCAGGCCCGGCGCAACGCGGCGAAGGTCATGCAGAGTCTCGCCGAGGTCAGCGCGCCGGACGCCGCCAGCGTCGCCACCGCCGAAGAGCTGGCGACCCTCAAGCAACGCATGGACGAGGCCCTGGCCCTGCTCAAGCGGGCCAAGCTGGGCGGCAGCGAGCGGCGCAACCTGTACGAGTTGCCCTGGTACGTGATCATCGGCCCGCCCGGTTCGGGCAAGACCACCGCGCTGATGAATTCCGGCCTGGACTTCCCGCTCGCCGCACAGATGGGCGCCGGGGCGATCCGCGGGGTCGGCGGCACGCGCAACTGCGACTGGTGGTTCACCGACGAAGCGGTGCTGCTGGACACCGCCGGCCGCTATACCACCCAGGACAGCCACGCCCAGGTGGACAAGGCCGCCTGGCTGGGCTTCCTCGACCTGCTCAAGACCCAGCGCAAGCGCCGCCCCATCGATGGCGCGTTCATCGCCATCAGCCTTTCCGACCTGCTGCTGGGCAGCGACGCCGAGCGCGCCGCCCATGCCCAGGCGATCCGCGCACGCATCCAGGAGCTGTACCAGCAGCTCGGGGTGCGCTTCCCGATCTACGTGATGCTGACCAAGTTCGACCTGGTGCCGGGCTTCATGGAGTTCTTCGACAGCCTGAACCGCGAGGAACGCGCGCAGGTCTGGGGGATGACCTTCGCCCTCGACGACGGCAAGAGCGCGGAAGGCCCGCTGGCGGTGTTCGACAGCGAATTCGCCCTGCTCGAACAGCGTCTCACCGCGCGCCTGGTGGAACGCCTGCAGCAGGAGCGCGACCCGGCGCGGCGCGACCTGGTCTACGGCTTCCCGCAGCAATTCGCCGCCCTGCGCGAATGCCTCGGCGAGTTCCTCAACGGCGTGTTCAAGCCCAACCCCTACGAGGAACGCCCGCTGTTGCGCGGCCTGTATTTCACCAGCGGAACCCAGGAAGGCAGTCCGATCGACCGCCTGATCGGCAGCATGGCGCAGTCGATGAACCTCGACCGCCAGCACCTGGCGCGGCAGACCGGAACCGGGCGCAGCTACTTCATCGAGCGGCTGTTCCGCGAAGTGGCATTCGGCGAACGCGGCCTGGTCGGCACCAACCCGAAGGTCGAGCGCCGCCGCAAGTGGCTGACCATCGGCGCGCTGAGCGCCACCGCGCTGGTGGTGCTGGCGGTGACGGCGGTATGGATCGCCAGCTACCGCGCCAACCAGAGCTACATCGCCGCGGTCGACCAGCGCGTCGACCCGCTGGCGCGCGGCATCGAGTCGCTGAGCCCGGCCCAGCGCGACGTCCTGGCCGTACTGCCACAGCTCAACGCGGTGCAGAATCTCGCCGGCGACGCGCCGAGCTGGGCCGAAGGCTACGGGCTGTACCAGGGCGACATGCTCGGCGAGGAGTCCGCCAGCGTCTACCGCAAGCTGCTGATCGCGGTGTTCGCCCCGCGCCTGGTGACCCGCATCGAGGAACAGTTGCGCTCCGGCGGCAGCAGCGATTTCCTCTACGAGGGCCTGAAGGCCTACCTGATGCTCGGCAGCCCGGACCATTACGACGCCGACTTCATCAAGGCCTGGATCAGCCTCGACTGGGAACGCAACCTGCCGCGCGACCTCTCGCCGGAACAGCGCCAGGCGCTGCACGCGCACCTCGACGCGTTGCTCGAACGGCGGCCGCCGTCGGCGCGCCTGGACCAGGACCAGGTCGAGGACCTGCGCCGCCAGTTGCAGCAACTGCCGGTGGCGCAGCGGGTCTACGACCGGGTCAAGCGGCAGAGGCTGCCCAAGGACGTGCCCGACTTCCGCATCAGCGACGCCGCCGGCCGCGACGCGCCGCTGGTGTTCGCGCGCAAGAGCGGCAAGCCGCTCACCGACCCGCTCAGCGGCTTCTTCACCTATCGCGGCTATCGCGAGGTGTTCCTCACCGCCAGCCTCAGCCAGGCCGGCACCATCGCCGAGGAACAGTGGGTGCTCGGGCGCGACCTGAACGATGCCGGCGATGCCGCCAACCTGGCCCTCGACGTGCGTCGCCTGTACTTCCAGGACTACCTGCGGCAGTGGGACGACCTGCTCGCCGACCTCACCGTGGTGCCGATCACCAATGTCACCCAGGCCGCCGACGTGCTGCGCATTCTCTCCGGGCCGACCTCGCCGTTCCGCAAGCTGCTCGAGGCGGTGGCCCGCGAGACCGACCTGCAGAAGGGCGACCGGCTGGTCGCCGCGCAAGTGAAGAAGGCCGCCGACGGCACCGTGGACAAGCTCAAGCAGCGCCTCGGCTCGCTGGTCGGCCAGGAGGAAGAGGGCACCCGCGAACAGCCGCGGCAGGTCGACAGCGACCCGATCAGCGCCCACTTCGCCGAACTCAACAGCCTGGTCAGCAAGGGCGAGGGCGGCAACGAGCCGGCGCCGATCGACAGCCTGCTGGAGGACATGAACGCGCTCTACGTACAGGTCAGCGCCATGGCCGGAGCCAGCGGCGACTCGCTGCTCGGCGACGCCAAGAACCAGGTGGCCGCCGCCGCCTCGCGCGTGGCCCTCAGCGCCGAGCGCCAGCCGCCGGTGGTCCAGGGCCTGGTGAAGAACGTGGTCAACTCCACCACCAGCAGCATGATGGGCAGCGTGCGCAACCAGCTCAACGCGGCCTGGATAAGCGATGTGGTCAGCGTCTACCGGCAGTCCCTGGCCGGGCGCTACCCGATCGCCGCCGGCAGCTCGCGCGACGCCACCCTGGAAGACTTCGGCCACTTCTTCGGTGCCGGTGGGGTGATGGACAGCTACTTCCGCCAGTACCTGCAACCCTACGTCGACACCTCCGCCAGCACCTGGCGCTGGCAGCCCGGCGCGGCGCAGAAGCTCGGCATCAACCCCGGCGTGCTGCACACTTTCCAGCGCGCAGCGGCGATCCGCGACGCCTTCTTCCGCTCCGGCGGCATGCAACCGACGGTGCGCTTCGAGCTCAAGCCGGTGACCATGGACGCGGCGATCAGCCAGTTCATCCTCGACCTCGACGGCCAGCAGCTGACCTACGACCACGGCCCCAGCCGCCCGGTGGCGATGCAGTGGCCGAGCGCCAACGGCCTCGGCGTGGTCCGCCTGACGGTGACGCCGCCGCCCAGCAGCGGCCGTTCCGGCCTGACCCTGGAAGGCCCCTGGGCCTGGTTCCGCCTGCTCGACCAGTCGGACCTGGAACGCGGCAACTCGCCGGACCGCTTCACCCTGCGGCTGCGCATCGACGGCTCCAGCATCGCCTGCGAGCTGCGCGCCAGCAGCGCCTTCAACCCCTTCAAGAGCCGGGTCGTGTCCGGCTTCAGCCTCCCGGAGCGCCTTTGAACAGCGTCGGTTTCTACGGCAAGCTGGCCGGCCGCGGCGATTTCGTCAGCCGCGGCCTGCCGAACACCTTCGTCGAACCCTGGGACGCCTGGCTGGCCAGCGGCATGCGCGCCAGCCAGGACGAGCTCGGCGCGGCCTGGCTCGACGCCTACCTGACCAGCCCGCTGTGGCGCTTCGCCATCGCCCCCGGCCTGCTCGGCGGCGAAGCGGTGACCGGAGTGGTGATGCCGAGCATCGACCGGGTCGGTCGCTATTTCCCGCTGACCGTCGCCTGCCTGCTACCGGCGAACGCCGACCTCGGCGGGCTGGTCGGCGGCGACGACGGCTGGTTCGAACAGGTCGAGAGCCTGCTGCTCTCCACCCTGGAACCGGAGGCCGAGGTCGAGGCCTTCGAGCAGGCGGTGGCGCAGCTCCCGGCACCGCCCTGCGGACCGCGCATCGAACAATCGCTGATCAGCGGCAACCTGCTGCGCAGCGAAGCGGTGACCCCGGCGCAGCGCCTCGCCGCGCTGGCCCAGCACGCCTGCGACGGCGCCAGCCACTGGTGGGGACGCGGCTCGGCACGGATCTCCGCCGGCCTGATGCGCTACCAGGGCCTGCCGCCGGCGCCGGCGTTCGGACGATTCCTCACCGGAGAGGGCGAGGTGATCCCGCTCTTTCCCGGCATACCCGGTTAAGGACAACTGATGGTGCCCAACTCAGTCAGCTACTACAGGTCGGCCAGCTACAGCCACGTCGGCATGGTCCGCAAGGTCAACGAAGACGCCAGTCTCGACGCCCCCGAGGCGGGACTCTGGGTGGTCGCCGACGGCATGGGCGGCCACGCCGCCGGCGACTTCGTCAGCAGCCTGATCGTCGATACCCTGCGGCGCATCCCGGCGGCCTCCTCGCTACCGGCCTATGTCGGCGCGTTGCGCACCGGCCTCGCCCAGGTCAACGAGCGGGTTCGCCAGGAGGCCGGCCTGCGTGGCGTCAGCGTGATGGGCAGCACCCTGGTACTGCTCGCCGCGCGCGGCAACCAGGCGAGCTGCCTGTGGGCCGGCGACAGCCGCCTGTACCGCCTGCGCGGCGGCGTGCTGGAAGCCATCTCGCGGGACCACAGCTACGTCCAGGAGCTGCTCGACAACGCACTGATCAGCGAGGAAGAGGCGCGCCACCATCCGCGCGCCAACGTGGTCACCCGCGCGGTCGGCGTGCACGAGCAACTGGAACTGTCGGAAGCCGCGCTGCACGTGCTGCCCGGCGACAGCTTCCTGCTCTGCAGCGACGGCCTCAACAAGACCGCCGACGACAGCGAACTGCGCGACGTGCTCAGCCACAGCGATCCCTATGCGGTGGTCCGCAGCCTGGTCCACCTGGGCCTGACCCGCGGCGCCCCGGACAACATCACGGCCCTGGTGGTCAGGGCCTTCTGAGACGGACATGGACATAGAACTTCCGGGATTCGACATCGAACGCGAGCTGGGCGAAGGCGCCATGGCCACGGTCTACCTGGCCACCCAGCGCTCGCTGCAGCGCAAGGTGGCGCTGAAGGTGATGGCCGCGGCGCTGGCCGCCGACCCGAGCTTCGCCGAACGCTTCCTGCGCGAAGGTCGGACCCTGGCGCGGCTGTCGCACCCGAACACGGTGACCATCCACGACATCGGCAACGTCGGCAGTTGCTACTACATGGCCATGGAATACCTGCCCAACGGCACGCTCAAGGAGCGCATCCAGCAGGGCCTCGATCCCGAGCTGGGCCTGGTCTACGTACGGCAGGTGGCCGCCGCGCTCGGCTACGCGCACTCCCAGGGCCTGGTGCATCGAGACGTGAAGCCGGCCAATATCCTGTTCCGCGCCGACGGCACCGCGGTGCTCTCGGACTTCGGCATCGCCAAGTCGATCGAGGACAATACCCAGTTCACCCAGGTCGGCTTCGCCGTCGGCACCCCCAGCTACATGAGCCCGGAGCAGGCCCGCGGGCAGGAGATCGACGGCCGCGCCGACCTCTACGCGCTGGGCGTGGTGCTCTACGAGATCCTCACCGGCAAGCTGCCCTACAACGGCAAGGATTCGCTCTCCACCGCCCTGGCCCACCTCACCGAGCCGCTGCCGGAACTGCCGATCGAGCAGGGCCGCTACCAGGACATCCTGCGCCAGTTGCTGGCCAAGGACCCGGCCGAGCGCTTCCCAACCGCCGGCGCGCTGATCGCCGCCCTCGACCGCCTGGCGCCGAGCGCCCTGGAAGCCACCCAGATCCGTCCGCTGGCGACGCCGCAGGGCTCGCCGCGAGCGAGCAACCCGCCGCCGGCCGAACCCGCGCCCATGCCGCCCGCCGACCTCGGCGGCCTGCAACCGGTATCGATCCAGTTGCCGCCGGTCACGCCCAGCGCCGGCGGCGCCACGCCGCCCCCGCCTCCGCCATCGCAAGCGGCGAAACCGCCATCGCCCCCGCCGCCTCCGCTGCCACCGGCGAAGCCGCGTGCCGGCGGCAGCCGCACGCCGCTGATCGCCGCCGCCGCGGCCGCCGTGCTCCTGGCGATCGGCGGCGGCGCCTGGTGGCTGCTGGGCTCGGGCGACGCGCCGAGCGCTGCCGATCCAGCGCCGCTGGGACAGACGCCGGCGGACAAGCCGCAGCAGCAGACCCCGGTGGCCGATGCCGAACAGGACGGCGGCGAGCGTCCGCTGCTGATGCCAGGCAAGAAGACCCTGTTCCAGCGCGTCCTGACCAAACCCGGCGCGGCCATCTCCGCCGAGGCTGGCGGCCCGCCCCGGGCCGGCGCGGTGCCGGCCTTCTCGGTGCTCTACGTGTACGCCCGCAAGCAGGTCGGCGGCAGCCCCTGGCTGCGCGTCGGCGCCTCCAGCAACGGCGAGGGCGACGGCTGGCTGCCGGCCAGCGCGGTGAGCGACTGGAAGCAGAGCCTGGTGCTGAAGTTCACCGAACGCTCCGGCCGCGCGCCGGTGATGTTCCTCAACAGCGCCGAGCAGGTCGAGCGCCTGCTCGGCGATACCCGCGCAGCGCGCGATACCCTGACCCAGGCGGTGGATCACAAGGGCGATCCGCAGGTGGTCGCGGTCGAGCCCAACGACCGGGCGATCCCCCAGGACCAGTTCTACCTGCTGCCGATCTTCGACTCGAAGGAAAGCTTCGACGCCGACGGCCAGCCGGCGCAGTTGCTGGAGGTCGCCTCGATCGACCCCGGCGGCAGCGCCGCGGCACCCCAGGCGCCGGGCCAGGCCGGGCAGGGCGGCGCCAGCGGCGCGGCGAGCGACACCTTCCGCACCGGCATCGTCCTGGTGGTGGACACCTCGGTGTCGATGCAGCCCTACATCGACCGCGTGCGCGAGGTGATCGACGGCCTGCAGCGGCAGATCGGCGAGCGCGGCGACCTGGACAAGGTCAGCTTCGGCCTGGTCGGTTTCCGCAACAACACCGACAAGACCCCCGGCCTGGAATACGTCAGCAAGACCCTGGTGCCGCTGCAACCGGGCAACGACGCGCAGCGCTTCGCCGAGTTGAGCAGCCAGGTGCGCGCCACCGACGTCTCCAGCCACTCGTTCAACGAAGACGCCTTCGCCGGGATCATGCAGGCGGTCGACGAAATGGACTGGTCGCCCTACGCCGGGCGCGTGGTGCTGCTGGTCACCGACGCCGGCGCGCTGCGCAAGAACGACCCGCTCGGGCGCACCCAGATGAACGAGGCCGAGGTCCGCCAGGCGGCGCTGCGCAAGGGCGTGAAGATCTATGCCCTGCACCTGCGCACCCCGGCCGGGAAGAACAACCACGGCTACGCCGAGCAGCAGTACCGCAGCCTCACCGCCGACGCCAACCCGAAGATCGCCGACCTCTACATCCCGGTGGCCGGCGGCGAGGTGAACGCCTTCGGCAACACGGTGAAGGAGATCGGCACGGTGTTCGCCGACCTGGTCCACGACGCCGGCAACCGCAAGCCGCAGGCGCCGCGCTTCGACGCCGCGCCAAGCGTGGCGAGCAAGTCGGCGGCCATCGGCTACGCCATGCAGATGGAATTCCTCGGTCGCCGCGACCCGGTGCGCGCGCCGCAGGTCGTCACCGCCTGGACCGCCGACCGTGACCTGACCAACCCGGCGCTGCCGGCGTTCCAGGTCTGCGTGCTGCTGAGCAAGCTGCAACTCAACGAACTGCAACAGTCGCTGAAACTGATCGTCGACGCGGCCAAGCGCACCCAGACCTCGCCCAAGGACTTCTTCCAGGAAATCGCCAGCGCCAGCGCCTACATGAGCCGCGACCCGGCGCAACTGGTGAAGGGCAGCAACCTGGCGCAGAGCGGCGTGCTCGGCGAATACCTGGAAGGCCTGCCGTACCGCAGCAAGTCGCTGAACATGACCCAGGACCTCTGGCTGTCGCTGAGCGTCGCCGAACAGCAGGACTTCATCGACGAACTGGAGTCGAAGATCCGCCTCTACGAAACTTTCCACAACGACGTCGCCAACTGGGTCCGGTTCGGCGACGCCGACGCCGGCGACGCGCTGTACCGCGTGCCGCTGTCGACGCTGCCATGATCCTGCGCCTGCACGAGGTCGCCCGCAGCCACGGCGCCGGTCGCCAGCGCTACCGCCTGCGGGTGCCGGCGCTGGAATTGCGCGCGGGTCGCCAGCTGGCCATCGTCGGCCCCAGCGGCTGCGGCAAGAGCACCCTGCTCGACCTGCTGGCGCTGGCCCTGGCGCCGGACCCGGGCGGGCGCTTCGATTTCCTCGCCGGGGAACGCCCGCAGGACATCGCCGCGCTCTGGCGCGACGGCCGCCAGGACCGCTTGGCGGCGCTGCGCCGGCAGCACTGCGGCTACGTGCTGCAAAGCGGCGGGTTGCTCGAGTTCCTCGATGTGCGGCGCAACATCGGCCTGCCCTGCGCGTTGCTCGGCGCCCCGTCCGCCGAGCGCGTGCAGGCGCTGGCCGAGCGGCTGGAAATCGGCGACCAGCTGGACAAGAAACCGGCGGCGCTGTCGGTCGGCCAGCGCCAGCGGGTCGCCATCGCCCGCGCCCTGGCGCATGCGCCGCGCCTGTTGCTGGCCGACGAGCCGACCGCGGCGCTCGACCCGCTGAACGCCGAACGGGTGATGCGCCTGCTGGTGGAGCAGGCCCGCGAGCGCGGCGCCTGCACCGTGGTCGCCACCCACGACGAGCGCCTGGCTCGCGCCGCCGGCCTGGAAGTCCTGGCCATCCGCTGGCAACGCGAGGCCGACGACAGCGTCGGCGCCTGCCTCGAGGAAGTTGGCTGATGCGCGCCGGCCTGCTGCTCTCGCTGGCCTGGGCCGACTACCGCGGCGAGGCGCGCCTGTCGCTCTGCGCGATCTTCGCCCTGGCGGCGGTGATCACCCCGCTGCTGGTGCTGTTCGGCCTCAAGTACGGCCTGGTCAGCACCCTCACCGAGCGGCTGGAGCGCGCGCCTTCTGTGCGCGAGATCATTCCGGTCGGCGGCGCCCGCTACCGTGCCGAGGACATCGCCGCCCTGGCCGCACGCGCGGACGTCGCCTTCGCCGTGCCGCGCACCCGGCAGATCGCCGCCACCGCCGACCTCAGCGGCGGCGGCGAGACCGCCCTGAGCGTCGAGATGATTCCCAGCGCCGCCGGCGACCCGCTGCTGGCCGGCCTGCCGCAACCCGACCGGCCGACCCGCGTGGTGCTCAGCCACGGCGCCGCGGAAAAACTCGGCGCCCAGCCTGGCGAGCGCATCGTCGCGCGCATCGGCCGGCGCATGGATGGCCAGGCACAGAGCCAGCGCCTGGAGCTGGAAGTGCTCGCGGTGCTGCCGCAGGAGCGTTTCGCCCGCGACGCGCTGTTCGCCCCGCTGGCCCTGCTGGAAGCCGCCGAGGACTATCGCGACGGTCGCGCGGTGGCCGCCTACGGCTGGCCGGGGAAGGCCGGCGAGACCCCGCGCGCACGCATCTACCCGGGCTTCCGCCTGTACGCCCGAGACCTCGATGCGGTGGAAGGGCTGCGCCGGCACTTCGTCGCGAGTGGCGTGGAAGTCGCCACCCAGGCCGAGGCCATCGCCCAGGTGCGCAGCCTCAGCCGCAACCTCGGCCTGGTGTTCTGGATCGTCGCCGCGCTGGCCATCGGCGGTGCCTTCGCCGCCATCGCCGCCAGCAGCCTGGCCGCCGTCGAACGCAAGCGCCGCGCCCTGGCGGTGCTGCGTCTGCTGGGCTTCCCGACCGCCGCGCTGGTCGGCTTCGTCATGCTCCTGGCGCTGTTCAGCGCCGTCTTCGGCCTGTTCCTCGCCGGGCTGCTGTACGCCGCCACGGCCGGCGCGCTGAACCACCTGTTCGACAACCAGAGCGGCGAGTTCGTCTGCCGCCTGCTGCCCAGCCACTACCTGACGGCGCTGCTCGCCACGCTGCTGTGCAGCGTCCTGGCCGCCGCCAGCGGCGGCTGGCGCGCGGCGCGGATCGAAGCCGCAGAGGGATTACGCGATGTTTGAGAAAGCCATTCTTCCGCTCGCCCTTGGCGCCTGCCTGGCATTTGCCGCGCCGGCCTGGGCCGAAGGCGACTCGCCGGACAATCCCAAGCCGCTGGCCGACGACGTCGCCCTGCCGCTGCCGTGTGGCGGCGAGATGGTCTTCCGGCATGTCTACGTACTCGCCGAAGGCGCCCTCGACGATCGCGAGGTCAACCTCGGCTACGCCTTCAACGAAGGCGAGGCGGGCTACCAGCAGTCGTTCATCTCCGGCTACCGGCGCGACTACGTGAACGGCCAGTTCAGCCTCGCCGACCTGGCACCGGCCTGGCAGCAGAAGCTCTCCGCCAGCCTGCCGAAGCCTGCCGCCGGCACCCCGCTGAAGCCGATGCTGTACTTCATCGGCAAGTACGAGGTGACCGCCCGCCAGTACGCCGCGGTGATGAGCCAGGCGGCCGCGCTCTCCGGCCAGGGCGAGGCGCCGGCCTGCGACGTGCCGGACGGGATGGCCGCGCGGCTGCCCAAGGTCAACCTCTCGCGCTTCGACGCCGAACGCTTCGGCGCGGTGTACAGCGCCTGGCTGCTGAAGAACCACCCGGAACTGCTGCCGGTCAGCGGCCGCGGCAAGAATCCCGAGGACGGCGGCATCGGCTTCGTCCGCCTGCCCACCGAGGTCGAGTGGGAGTTCGCCGCGCGCGGCGGCCAGGCGGTAAGCCGCCAGGAACTGGAAGGCCGGCTGTTCCCGCGCAAGGTCGAGGGCAGCGACCAGGAAGGCCCGCTGGGCGACTGGGCGGTGTACAACCAGGTCGCCGGCGGCACCGGGCAGGCCGCGCGACTGTTGCCGGTAGGGATGAAGCGGCCGAACCCGCTGGGCCTGTTCGACGTGATCGGCAATGCCGCGGAGATGGTCCAGGAGTCCTTCCAACTGGTCCACGCCGGTCGCCGGCAGGGCACATATGGCGGTTTCGTGGTGAAGGGCGGGAACTATCTCGAAGGCGAGATGACTCTATTCACCGGGATGCGCCGCGAATACCCGCTGTTCGCCGCCGACGGCAGCGAACAGCGCAACGAGACCACCGGTTTCCGTGTCGCCATCGGCGCGCTGTCCGCGCCGCGCTCGCGCTATCCCGAGCTGTTCGCCCAGTGGCAGAAGGAAGGCCGACTAGCGGCATTGACCGATGCCATCGATGACGCTCAAGATCCCACCAAGCAATTGGACGGAATCATTGCCGCCACCCGCGACCCGCAGATGCAGGCGCAGTTGGCCCAGATAAACGAGGAACTCAAGCGTAACGTTTCGTTGATCGCCCGGCAGCGCGAAGAGGCCGCCGGAAACCTGATACAGTCGGCGGCACTGGTCGCCGAGACGATCAACAACTACAACATACGCCTGACCAACCTCAAGAAGGACAGGGAGAAAGCCGTGGCAGCCAGGGATCAGGCGACCGCCCAGCTCTATGCCGGCGCCATCGCCAACGGGCGCAGCGCCCTCGATGGCGCATTGGCCATCTACATCGACAACCTCGCCACCGGCACCCGTTACACCGACGCGGTGATCCAGGCGCAGTTCCAGCGCATCCAGGAAGAACTCAATCGCAACCCGGTTCTGGGCAAGAGCCTGGTCAAGCGCGCGACCCTGTTCGTCAAACACGTCGGAGATTATCGCCAGCAGCACCGGGCCGAGCCGGAGGCGGTATTGAAGGAATTGCTCGCGTCCAGCGGGCGTTGAAGGAGTTCCGTCCGGCCCCTCTCGGCAGCCGGGCGGTTCATCAAACCAGGAGTGAGATGCAATGAGCCAACCCAGCGAAAACCGTTTGATCACCTCGGCGCGCTACGCGCTCTGCCTGTTGACCGCCAGCGGCGTGCTGCTCAGCGGCTGCGCCAGCAGCGGCGTCGGCTCGGTCGCCCAGACCACCCGCGCGGAATACTACCCGTCCTGCTACGAGCCGGTGTCGCACCTGCGCAGCACCGATAACGCAGTGCGCAATTCGGCCATCACCGGCGCCATTACCGGCGGCCTCCTGGGCGGCCTGGCCGGCGGCCTGGCCAGCGACGAGAACCGCGGCCGCAATGCCGCCCTCGCTGCCGCAGGCGGCGCCCTGGCCGGCGGCGCGGCGGGCTACTACATGGAGAAGCAGAAGCAGATCAGCGATGACCGCGCGCGCATCGGCTCCTACGGTACCGACGTCGACCGCAGCACCGTCGAGATCAACCGTAGCGTGGCCTACGCCAAGTCGGCGCAAAGCTGCTACCAGAGCCAGTTCAAGGCTCTGCTCGACGGTCGCAAGAACAAGTCGATCAACGAAGCCGAAGGGCGCAAGCGCCTGGCCGAGATCGTCAGCGGCCTGCAGGAGACCAACGCCTTGCTGGTCGCCGCCAACGGCCGTGCCGGCGAGAACATCAGCAACTACACCCAGGCCTACGAGAAAGACCTGCAGCAGGTCGGCGTACCGCGCGCCGAGGTGACCAAGGTCGCCGAGGCCGAGAACCGCGCCAGCACTACGAAAGGCGGCAGCAAGCCCAAGACCGGCAGCAATCCCAAGGTGCCGAAGGAAGCGGTCGCCACCGAGCAGACCATCCGCAAGGCCCAGGACGCGCAAAGCGAAGGCAACAAGGTGGCCTCCCAGGGCCAGGGCATGATCCGGGAAGTCTGCAACAGCCCGGACATGGGCGACTGGGCGCCGCCGAGCTGCGCCAAGGCCTGATCGGCCTCGTTACCGGCACGAACGCGACGGCGACCTTCGGGTCGCCGTTTCGTTGAGGGGGCTGGCGCGCTGACCCGACCGGCCTGAAGGTCGAGCGTTCGCCGGGACGGCTGCTTCCGACGTTTCCGGCTTCCCGGCGGCAGCGGTTCTTCCCGCAGGGCGGATATCGCCACCGGCACGCTCCGCCGCTACTCCGCCCTATACGAAATGCTGCACCGCGGGGAAAACGCTAGAACAACGCCATCTGCGCCCCCGGCACGGCGAACCGGCTGCAATCCAGCCCGAAGCCCTCGCGGCGGTCCAGCCCGAGGCGCTTCATCGCCACCGCGAAACGCTGCGCCAGCAGGTCGGCGAACGGTCCCTGGCCACGAAAGCGGTGGCCGAAGCGGCTGTCGTAGACCTCGCCGCCACGGCATTGGCGGACCAGGCTCATCACATGCTCGGCGCGTTGCGGGTAGTGCGCCGCCAGCCATTCCTCGAACAGCGGGCCGACTTCGCGCGGCAGGCGCAGGAGCATGTACGCGGCGCTGCGCGCGCCGGCGTCCCGCGCCGCCTGGAGCAGGCGCTCCAGCTCCATGTCGTTGACCATCGGGATCATCGGCGAGCAGAGCACGCCCACCGGGATGCCGTTGCCGCTGAGCGTGCGGATCGCCCGCAGTCGCGCCGAGGGCGCCGCCGCGCGCGGTTCGAGAATGCGCTTCAGCTCGTCGTCGAGGGTGGTCAGGCTGATCATCACCGCCACCAGGTTCTGCTCCGCCAGTTCGCGCAGCAGGTCGAGGTCGCGAAGGATCAGCGAGCCCTTGGTGACGATGGTCAGCGGGTGACGGAAGCGCAGCAGCACCTCCAGCACCTGGCGGGTCAGGCGGCGTTCGCGCTCCAGCGGCTGGTAGGGGTCGGTATTGGCGCCCAGGTTGATCGGCGCGCAGCGATAGCCGGGCTTGCTCAGTTCCTGCTCCAGCGCGCTGGCGACGTTGCTCTTGGCGATCAGCCGGGTCTCGAAATCGATCCCCGGCGAGAGGTCCCAATAGGCATGGCTGGGCCGCGCATAGCAGTAGATGCAGCCATGCTCGCAACCACGGTAGGGATTGATCGAACGATCGAAAGGGAGGTCCGGCGACTGGTTGCGGGAGATCACCGTGCGGGCGATCTCCTCGCGCACCTCGGTGAGCTGGATCGGCGGCACGTCCTGCTCCCAGCCATCGTCGAAGGCCTCGCTGTGGGTCGGGGCGAAGCGGTTGAGGGGGTCGCTGGCGGTACCGCGACCGCGCGGGGGCAGGGGAGCGCTCATGAGGGGAACCCGGCGAAATACTGTATATGGATACAGTATCGCACCGGGCCCCGGCCCACAGCCATCGCCGCCGGTCGGCGGCGAGCGGTCAGGCGTCGGGCTTCTTCTTCAGCTTGGGATTGGGGAAGAACTGCACCGACTGCACCTTCGGGTTGGCCGGCTTCGGCGCGTTCTGGTTGACCCGCGTACCCAGCTCCTTCGGGATCGACTGGCCCTGGGCGTTGAGCGTGTCGGCGTAGCCGCAGGCCACGCATTCGCGGTGCGGCACGCCGTCCTCTTCCCACATCTGGATCTTGTCCTGTTCGCTGCACGCCGGGCAGACCGCCCCGGCGATGAAGCGCTTCCTGGTGATCGCCGGGCTCATGCGGCCTCCCCGACCAGCCCGGAGTGACGCAGCAGGGCGTCGATGGACGGCTCGCGACCGCGGAAATCGACGAACAACAGCATCGGCTCGCGGGAGCCGCCGCGGGCCAGGATCGCCTCGCGGAAGGCACGCCCGGTATCGGGGTTGAACACGCCTTCTTCCTCGAAACGCGAGAAGGCATCGGCGGACAGCACCTCGGCCCACTTGTAGCTGTAGTAACCGGCCGCGTAGCCGCCGGCGAAGATGTGCGCGAAGCTGTTGGCGAAGCGATTGTACGCCGGCGGACGCATCACCGCCACTTCGTCGCGGATGCCCTCGAGCACCTGCAGCACGCTGCGGCCGTCGCCGTGGGTGGCGTGCAGCTCGAAGTCGAAGAGGGAGAACTCCAGCTGGCGGACCATCATCATCCCGGACTGGAAGTTCTTCGCCGCCAGCATCTTCTCCAGCAGGTCCTGCGGCAGCGCCTCGCCGGTCTCGTAGTGGGCGGAGATCAGCGCCAGGCCTTCCGGTTCCCAGCACCAGTTCTCCATGAACTGGCTGGGCAGCTCGACGGCGTCCCAGGCCACCCCGTTGATCCCCGAGGCGGCGGCATGCTCGACGCGGGTCAGCAGGTGGTGCAGGCCATGGCCGAACTCGTGGAACAGGGTAGTGACCTCGTCGTGGGTCAGCAGCGCCGGCTTGCCGTTCACCGCCGGGGTGAAGTTGCACACCAGGTAGGCCACCGGGTCGATCAGCCGGCCCTGGGCGTCGCGCCGGCGGTCGCGGGCGCCGTCCATCCAGGCACCGCCGCGCTTGTTGGCGCGGGCATAGAGGTCGAAGTAGAAGCGGCCGACGTGCTCGCCGTTCTCGAGGATCTCGAACAGGCGTACGTCGGCGTGCCAGCGTTCGAAATCGTGCAGTTCGCGGATCTGGATGCCGTAGAGGCGCTCGACGATGGCGAACAGGCCGGAAAGCACCTTGTCCACCGGGAAGTAGGCACGCAGCGCCTCCTGGGACACGCTGTAGCGCGCCTCGCGGAGTTTCTCGGCGTAGTAGCCGGCGTCCCAGCTCTGCAATTCGGCGCAGCCCTGCTCGGCGGCATAGGCGCGCAGCTGCTCCAGGTCGCGGGCGGCGAACGGCTTGCTGCGCACCGCCAGGTCGCGGAGGAAGCTGAGCACCTGGTCGCTGGACTCGGCCATCTTGGTCGCCAGCGACAGCTCGGCGTAGTTGGCGAAGCCGAGCAGGCCGGCCAGCTCCTGGCGCAGGTCGAGGATCTCTTCCATCACCGGACCGTTGTCGTTCTGCCCGGCGTTCGGGCCCTGGTCGGAGGCGCGGGTGCAATAGGCGGCGTATACCTCTTCGCGCAGGGCGCGGTCATCGGCATAGGTCATCACCGCGTAGTAGCTGGGGAACTCCAGGCTGATCAGCCAGCCGTCCAGGCCCTTGGCCTCGGCGGCCTGCTTCATCTGGGCCTTGGCCGAATCGGTCAGGCCGGCCAGCGCGGCTTCGTCGGTGACATGCTTGGTCCAGGCCTGGGTGGCGTCGAGCAGCTGGTTGGAGAAACGGCTACCCAGCTCGGACAGGCGCGACTGCACCTCGGCATAGCGCTTCTGCTTGTCCGCCGGCAAGTCGATGCCGGACAGGCGGAAGTCGCGCAGGGCGTGTTCGAGGATGGTTTTCTGGGCCACGTCGAAGCCGGCCGCCTCGGGGCTCTTCGCCAGCGCCTCGTAGGCCTCGAACAGGGCGCGGTTCTGCCCCAGCTCGGTGGAGTAGGCCGACAGCTCCGGCAGGCAGGCCTCGTAGGCCTCGCGCAGCTCGGCGCTGTTGCACACCGCGTTGAGGTGGCTGACCGGACTCCAGGCGGCGCCCAGACGGTCGTTGAGTTCGTCCATCGCCAGCACCAGGCCCTTCCAGGTCGGCTGCTCGCGCTGGGTTTCCAGCAGGCGGGCGATGGCGGCGCGGTTATCGGCGAGGATCCGCTCGATGGCCGGCTTCACGTGTTCCGGGCGAATGGAGGAGAAAGGCGGCAGGTCGTAGGCCTGCAGAAGGGGATTCGCGCTCACGTTGGCAACCTTGGCTAAGGAAATACCCGACCATCTTAAATACAATCGGCGGCATCCGCAGCCTGAGGAAAACTATCGTGACCATTCGTTCCTACCAGGGCAAAACGCCACTGCTCGGCGAGCGGGTCTTCGTCGATCCCTCGGCCGTGCTCGTCGGCGACATCGAGATCGGCGCCGACAGCTCGGTCTGGCCGCTGGTGGTGATCCGCGGCGACATGCACCGCATCCGCATCGGCCAGCGCAGCAGCATCCAGGACGGCAGCGTGCTGCACATCACCCACGCCGGCCCCTTCAACCCGGACGGTTTTCCGCTGAGCATCGGCGACGAAGTGACCGTCGGGCACAAGGTCCTGCTGCACGGTTGCAGCATCGGCAACCGGGTGCTGGTGGGGATGGGCTCGATCGTCATGGACGGCGCGGTGATCGAGGACCAAGTGATCCTCGGCGCCGGCAGCCTGGTGCCGCCGGGCAAGGTGCTGGAGAGCGGCTTCCTCTACGTCGGCAGCCCGGCGAAGAAGGCCCGTCCGCTGAGCGACAGGGAGCGCGGCTTCTTCACCTACACCGCCGGCAACTACGTGAAGCTCAAGGACCTGCACATCGCCGAGGACTACCATGCGTGACGCCACGCTGCGCTACCCGAACATCCTCTTCGATCTCGACGGCACCCTCACCGACCCACGCGAGGGCATCACCCGCTCGGTGCAGTTCGCCCTCGCCCGCCTGGGCATCGACGAGCCGGACCTGGCGCGCCTGGAACACTTCATCGGCCCCCCGCTGTTGCAGTGCTTCATGCAGACCTACGGCTTCGACGAAGCGCGCGCCTGGGAGGCGGTGAACCACTACCGCGAGCGCTTCAGGGTCACCGGTCTCTACGAGAACCGCGTGTTCGACGGCATTCCCGAGCTGCTCGAAGCCCTGGTCGGACGCGGCCACACGCTCTACGTCGCGACCAGCAAGCCCGGCGTGTTCGCCCGCGAGATCGCCCGCCACTTCGCCTTCGACCGTCACTTCAAGGCGATCTACGGCAGCGAGCTGGACGGCACGCGCACGCACAAGGACGAACTGATCCGCCATCTGCTCGACAGCGAAGGCCTGGCAGCGGAGCATTGCCTGATGATCGGCGACCGCATGCACGACCTGCTCGGCGCCAGCCGCAACGGTGTCGCCTGCATCGGCGTCGGCTACGGCTTCGGCAGCGAAGACGAACTGCGCGCGCACCAGCCGACCCATTACTGCGCCGACCTCGCCGCCCTGCGGCAGGTGTTGGAATCCCACTGACCCATGCTCCGTTTCAGACAAGGACGCCTGACATGACCGACAATCCCTTCGCCACCCCCACCGCCCCGGTGCAGCCGCCGGCCAGAGAGGTGCCCGCCACCACCCAGCCCTATGCGTTCATCGCGGTGCTGGCGCTGGTCACCTGCCTGTCCTTCGCCGTAAGCCTGGGCATCCAGTGGTACAACGACATCGGCGAGATCCGCCAGCGTTTCTCCGAGCACCTGCAACTGATGGCGCCGCACTGGTTCACCGGCCTGGTGTTCTACGCGGCGGCCAACCTGCTGGTGCTGCATGCCTACCGCGAGAAGCGGCAGCTCATCGAGTTCCGCCCGCTGGCGCTGCTGCTGATCGGCTACGGTCTGCTCAACCTGGTCTGCGGCATGCTCGCCGGGATCGGCCTGGCACCGCTGACGCTGCCGTTCTACCAGTGGGTGACGGCGCAATCCAGCTACGGCGTCTGGCTGATGGCGTTCAACGAAGCGATGAGCTGGGTCTACCTGCTCCTGGGCAGCCTGCTGCCGTTGGGGCTGGTGCTGCTCGGCAGCCGGGTGAACTCGCCGCGCCTGGCCGAAGGGGAAGAAGCCCGCGTCGCTGCCTGGCAGGTCGCCCTGGGCGCCGCGCTGTGTTTCGCCACGCTGTGTTTCAAGCTGATGCAGTTCCTTCCCTACGCCCTGCTGCGCTACGACGAGCCTTGGCTATACGGCCTGTACCTGAGCGGCGTGGCGCTGCCCGCGGCGCTGCTCTTCGGCGCCGTCTGCACGCGCCTGCCGGCGCGCCTGCAACGCTTCGCCGCCGGCCGCGCGCTGCTGCTCGCGGTGGTCGCCATGCTGCTCTGGAGCGTCGCGCTGCTGGCGGTCGGCGGGGGGCTGGCGCTGCTGATGATCCTCGGCCTGGCGCCCGCTGGCATCGGCTATACGCTGCTGGTGGCGCTGCTCGGCGTCGGCCTGTTGGCGCTGCTCTGGCCGATCGGCCGGCTGGCCACGCGCTGGTGCTACGCCGACCAGCTCGCCGCCTGAGCAGGCGTCAGGGCGCTGCGGCGGCCAGCCGCTGCAACGCCGCCTGGCGCTCCGCCAGGGGGAGCTGGCCAAGGGCACGGACCCGCGCATAGAACGCCGGCCAGTTGCCGCCGACCTGGCGGAACAGCACGGCGAACGCCGCCACCCATTGGTCGTAGAGGCCGAAGGGAAGCAGCTTGGCATTGTTGAACGGCGCGTCGATCCAGGCCTTGAACGGCGACTCGCCACCCCATTCGCGCTGGCTCAGCGCCGCGTACTCGCGGCGCAGGCGCTGGAATTCGGCAGCCTTGCCGGCACGCTTGGCGGCATCGTCCAACGGCCCGGCATAAAGTGCTTCGAGGCGCGCACGACTGGCCAGGACCAGCGCGGTGAACTGCTCGCGGCGCTTCTCCTCGCGGCCGTCCGCCGGCGGCAGTCCACGATATTCGCGCCACTGGCGGGTACCTTCCTGTTCGACGAAGGTGGCGAAGGATTCGTTGAAGGCGGTGTCGTCGCGCAGGTAGAACTTCTGGTGCGCCAGTTCGTGGAAGATCAAGGTCGCCAGCCGTTCGTCGTCCCAGCGCAGCATGCTGCTGAGGATCGGATCGTCGAACCAGCCGAGGGTCGAGTAGGCCTGCACCCCGCCGACGTAGACGTCGTCGCCGAGCGCCCGCTGGCGCGCCGCCTCGGCGCGCGCGGCGGCCTCGCTGTAGTAGCCGCGGTAGGCCACGCAGCCGGCGATGGGGAAGCAATGGGTGACCGGCTGCAGCGACAGCTCCGGGGTGGCGAACACGTTCCATACCACGTAGGGCCGGCCGATATCGGCGTACAGGCGATAGCTGCGGTTGTCCGGCAGGCCGAGGCGTTCGCTGGCGAATTGCCGGGCCTTTTCCGCCTTCGCCAGGCGTTCGCGCAAGCGCGCGTCGCGCTGCGGGTCGGCGATCACCGCGGCGGCCGGCTCGCGGGCGCGCAGCAGGGCGAACTGGCCGCTGGCCAGTTGCCCGTAGTAGGAGACGGTCGAGCAACCGCTCAGCGCCAACAGCGCCAGGCAGGGAACCCAACGGGGCAGTCGAAGGTCAGCAAGCGGATGGCGAAGGCGGCGTGGCATGGGCGGAACATAGCACAGCACGCGGACCGCCCGCCGCCCTACCAGCACCGGTCCGCGATCCGGCGAGGCGGAGGAACGCAAGGCGTTTTTCCAAGGCGCAACGGATGGCGGCCGGGTTAAAGGAGCTTCGGAGTCTTCTATGCGTACGCTGCTGCTTGCCGGTGGCCTGCTCGTCCTGAGCGGCTGCTCACTGATGATGCCCACCCCCGACCCGAACCGCGCCTGGGTCGACCTCGATACCCAGCCCGACGCCGATCTCGCCGCCGTGGAAGTCGACGACAAGAGCTGGGACCGCACGCGCTACTTCGAGGTCGATCCCGGCACCCGCGAACTCACGGTGCGCTACCAGTTCACCGTCGACCCGACCAACATCGGCCCCGTGGACAGCCCGCTCTGGCGCGATTGCCAGCTCAACCTCAAGTTCAAGGACTTCAGCGCCGGCCAGCGCTACCGCCTGGAGGCCGGGCACATCGGCTTCCGTCCCTGGGCGAAGCTCTACGACCAGGACAACAGGGAACTGGCGCGCGGCCGCGAGGGACGCTGCGCGAAGGTCTGAACGGCGCAAGGCGAGGGCGCTATGCTAGGAGCTGAACGCCCTCCGGAGCCCGCCCCATGCGTCCACTCACCCGTCTCGTCCCGCTCGCGCTGCTGCTCCTCGCCGGCTGCGCCGGACCGCTGCCGCAGCCGGACCCGCAGATGGCCTGGGTCGAGCTGCGCAGCGCGCCGGCCAACACCCTGCTGGCCGAGCGCCTGGACGGCGAGCGGTTGAGCGACGGGCGCTACTTCCAGGTCACTCCGGGACGCCATGTGCTGGAGGTGCGCTTCCAGTACGAACTCTATGGCGGTTCCGGCGGCGGGGGCGGCGGCTTCGGCGAGCCGGTGCAGATCAACTGCTACCAGCAGGTGGTCTATGACGGCTTCGAGGCGGGCCGGCGCTATCGCCTGGAGGTGCGCCCGCAATTGCGCAGGGCGCTGGCGCTACTGAGCGACGAGCGTGGCGAGGTGGTCGCCCGTTCGAACTTCCAGACCAGCCGCTGCCCGCCGTACTGAAACGCAGCGGCTCAGCCGTCGTTCTTCTGGTAGATGATCTTCTTGGTGCCGTTCTCGCAACTGCCGACCACCATGTTCGGGTCGCTGACTTCGTCGTTGCGCACGATCTCCAGGGTGTAGGAGGTCACCCCGGCCGACTGGATCTTGGTCTCGATCTCCGCCTTGAGTTCCTCGCACGGCTTCGGCGCGGCCAGCGCCGTGGCGCTGAACAGCAAGGCGGCAATCCCCAGCCCGATGGTTTTCATGACCCGTCACTCCTCGTCGATGCCTGGCAGCCGAGTGCTGCGCAGCGCATCCTGCCGCATTCGACTGCGGCAGGCCAGGGCCAGTTCGCCGGGCTGGGGAAGCGTTCCGCTCAGCCGGCGAGGCTGGCGTCCAGGCTGATCTTCGCGTTGAGCACCTTGGATACCGGGCAACCGGCCTTGGCCTTGTTGGCGATCTGCTCGAAGGTCTGCGCGTCCGCCCCCGGCACGCGCGCCCTGAGCACCAGGTGCACGGCAGTGATGGCGAAACCGTCGGACTGCTTGTCGAGGGTGACCTCGGCGCGGGTCTCGATACGTTCGGCGGTCAGGCCGGCCTCACCGAGCATCATCGACAGGGCCATGCTGAAGCAGCCGGCGTGGGCCGCGCCGATCAGCTCTTCCGGGTTGGTTCCCGGTGCGCCCTCGAAGCGGGTATTGAAGCCATAGGGGTTGTCCTTGAGCGCGCCGCTTTCGGTGGAAAGGGTGCCCTTGCCGTCTTTCAGGCCGCCTTGCCAGACCGCCGATGCCGTCTTCTTCATGTCGACTCCTCCGGAGCTGTGGATGGACATCCGCTCGCGTCGGCGAGCGGGCATGTCTACATGGGAGGACGACGCAGCCGGACAAGTTCAGTCCGCCTGCGCGGCGGCGGGATTCAGGCGCAACCGTCGATGCGGCAGAGCGGCGCCGCGGCCCCGCCCACGGCATCGCTGCCGCCGGCAAGGCGCAGCCGCGTTTCGAGGAGAGCCCGCCAGTCGTCCGGCTGGCCGAGGTAGCGCCCGGTGTCGAGCACCTGCAGGCGGCCGTCGCGCTCCAGGGCGAAGGTCGGGAAGCCAGCGGCGCCGAGACGGTTCATCAGCCGCCGACTGTCGGCGAAGTGCGCGCGCAGCGGCTCGCCGGAGCAGGCGTCGAACGCCTCGGCGAAGCCCTCGCCAAGCCCCAGTTCGGCACCCAGCTCGAGCAGCACCGGACGCTCGGCGATACGCCGGCCCTCGACGTAGTGGGCACGCTGGATCCGCGCCAGCATCGCCGCGCCGAGGCCGTCGAGCGCTTCGGCGGCAAGCACGGCGGCGGTCGGCGGGGCCGAGTCGAATACCGCGCTGGTGTCGCGCAGCAGGCCGTCGAAGTAGTCCTTGCCGAACGGCTGGCCGGTCAGTTGGGCGATCCGCAGGTCATGGGGCATCACGTAGTGGCGCAGACCGGCGCCGACCGGCTGGCGGTTGGCATCGGTCATCATGCCGCCGCCATGCAGGCGTACGTCCAGACCCGTCACCTCGCGGGCGGCGGCGAGCAGCGGCGAGGCGCCGTAGCACCAGCCGCAGAGCGGATCGTAGAGGTAATGCAGGGTGAGGTCGTTCATCTCGGTCTCCACGAGACGCCCCGCAGGGGACGCCTCGATCAGCGGCTATCGGCGGGCGCGGCTCAGGGCCACTGCATCTCGCCCTTGAGCACCTTGGCGCTCAGCTCCAGGCCTTCCTCGCCCGGCAGGTTCGGGTAGCGGCGCTTCATCGCCTCGACCAGCGCGGCGGAATCCCTGGCCTTGGGCAGTTCGGCTTCCAGGGCCTTCAGGTAGTCACGGGTGAAGCGCACGCCGTCCAGGCCCTTCGGCTCCTCGCCGGTGAAATGGCCGGGCACCACGCGCCGCGGTTGCAGCGCCTCGATCCGGTCGAGCATCGCCACCCAGGCCTGGCGCGAGGCCTGGGTCTGGGTATCGGCGGTCCAGACGTGCGAACCGGATTCCACCAGCACGCCACCAACCACCGTCTTCAGCGACGGAATCCACAGCACCGTGCGGTCCGGGCTCGGCCCCTTCAGGTCGACCACCTTCAGGGCATGGCCTTCCAGCTTCAACTGGTCGCCCTTCAGCGGCTCCGGCACCACCAGCGACGTCGGCGCGTTGTCCTTGAGGATCGGCCCCCAGTAGGCCAGCTTGGCGTCCTTGGTCGCCTGGATGTGTGCAACGGTCTGCGCCGTCGCGAGGATCTTCGCCTCGGGGAAGGCGGCCTTCAGCACGTCGAGGCCGAAGTAGAAGTCCGGGTCGCCGTGGCTGATGTAGATAGTGCTGAGGGTCTTGCCGCTGGCCTGGATACGCTTGACCAGTTGCTCGGCGTCGGCGCGGGAGAACTGCGCGTCGATCAGCATCGCCTCGCGCTGGCCCACCAGCAGTTCCGAGGACACGGCGAAGATCGCCTTCTCGCCGGGGTTGTAGACCTCCAGCCGCAGCGGTTCGGCGCTGGCGGCGAAGACGCCGGCGGCACCCAGCAGGGCGGCGGCGGCGAACAGGGAACGAAGCAATCCATGGCGCGACATGAGCGGTTCTCCAGGCAGTGGGATCAGAGGCTTGCCATGTTAGTTGCTTGAAAGCGCGCAAAAAGCCCCGCAATAATCACAGCTTTGTTGCATGGATCGAGCGAATCATGGACCGCCTGACCGCCACTCGCGTCTTCGTCGAAGTCATCGACAGCGGCAGCCAGACCGCCGCCGCCGAGCGTCTGGACATGTCCCGGGCGATGGTCTCGCGCTACCTCGCCGAGTTGGAGGAGTGGGTCGGCGCACGCCTGCTGCACCGCAGCACCCGCCGCCTGAGCCTGACCGACGCCGGCGCGGAGCTGTTGCCACAGTGCCGCGAGATGCTCGCCGTGGCCGACGCCATGCAGGCCACCGGCCAGACCCGCCGCGACAGCCCGCGCGGCACCCTGCGCATCACCAGCAGCCTGTCCTTCGCCCAGGCCTGGCTGACCCGTGCCGCCGCCGCCTTCGTCGAGCGCTACCCGGGCACCGCCATCGACCTGCAGGTCAACAGCCAGGTGGTCAACCTGGTGGAGGAGCGCATCGACCTGGCCCTGCGCATCGCCAACCAGCTCGACCCCAACCTGATCGCCCGCCGCCTCGGCGAATGCCGCTCGGTGATCTGCGCCGCGCCGGACTACCTGCGCCGCCACGGCACCCCGCGGCGCCCGGAGGACCTGGCGCTGCACAACTGCCTGACCTACTCCTACTTCGGCCGCAGTCTCTGGCAGTTCGAGCGCGACGGCGAGCCGACCAGCGTGCCGGTGGGTGGCAGTCTCAGCGCCAACGAATCCACCGTGCTGCTGGAGGCCGCCGCCGCCGGTGCCGGGATCAGCCAGCAGCCGCTGTACTCGGCAGCCCCGCTGATCCGTAGCGGACGCCTGGTGGCGCTGCTGCCGGAGTGGTCGCCGCAGGTGCTCGGCATCCACGCGGTGTACGCCTCGCGCCGGCAGATGCCGCCGGCGCTGCGGGCGCTGCTGGACTTCCTGGTCGAACGGATGGCGGCCGATCCGCACTGGGACGAGGCGGGCCCCCTGGCGCTGGCGTGAAAGCCGGGTAGACTGCTGGACGCGCCGCCTTCGACGCACCTTTATCCCCTGTCTGGAGCACGTCCAAGTCCCTGTCGATCTACCAGGCTTCGATCCCGACCTTCCTGCGCACCCTCGGCAACCTCTCGGCGATCCTGAAGAAAGCCGCCGCCCACGCCGAAGCGAAGAACATCGATCCGCGCATCTTCATCGACGCCCGGCTGGCGCCGGACATGTTCCCCCTGGCGCGCCAGGTGCAGATCGCCAGCGACGCCGCCAAGGGCGCCGGCGCGCGGCTGGCCGGGCTGGAAGTGCCGAGCTACGCGGATACGGAAACCACCTTCGACGAACTCCAGGCACGCATCGCTCGCACCGTCGAGTTCCTCGAGGGCATCCGCGAGGAACAACTGGACGGCGCCGAAGAGCGCAACGTGACCCTCAAGGTGCGCGGCCAGGAGATCAGCTTCAACGGCCGCGACTTCCTCTTCGGCTTCGCCCTGCCCAACTTCTTCTTCCACGTCACCACCGCCTACGCCATCCTCCGCCACAACGGCGTCGAACTGGGCAAGATGGACTTCCTCGGCGGCGCCTGAGGTTCCCGCGCCGGGATGGCACGCACAAGGACCATGGAATGAATCGGAAAACCCTCGACGACACCAGCAAGTTCCTCAGCTATGTCCTTCGCCACCAGCCCGAGGCCATCGGCCTGACGCTGGACGGCGAAGGCTGGGCCGACATCGACGCCCTGATCGCCGGCGCGGCGCGGGACGGCCGCGCCCTCGACCGCATGCTGCTCGGCGCGGTGGTCGAGAACAACGACAAGAAGCGCTTCGCCCTCTCCGCCGATGGCCAGCGCATCCGCGCCGTGCAAGGCCACTCGCATGCCGCGGTGGCCATCGCCTACGCCCCCGCGGTCCCGCCCGCAGTGCTCTACCACGGCACCGCCAGCCGCTTCCTCGACTCCATCCGCGAGCGCGGCCTGGTTCCCGGCAGCCGCCACCACGTCCATCTCTCCGCCCGCCGCGCCACCGCCCTGGAAGTCGGCCGCCGCTACGGCAGCCCGGTTCTGCTGGAAATCGACGCGCGCGACATGCACCTGGCCGGGCACCTATTCCACCAGGCGGAGAACGGCGTCTGGCTGACCGAGCGGGTACCCGTGCGGTTCATCCGCGAGGCTTGAGAAGGCATCGCCTCTCATCGGGAAGTCGTAGGGCGCATAACGCGCAGCGTTATCCGCCGATGCGCCGAGGCTAAAGGAGAAAGCCGCCGCCTGCGATGAACCAACCGCCTCCTTGATGGCCCGCTGCCGCCTAGCAGAAGCGGCAGTGGAGCAGGCGGTGAAAGCCGGCTTGACTGAGGAAAAACACCGACAAGCGCAGGACGCCCGATGGACCTTCGCCCCAGCCACGTGCATGTGTTCCCACCCAGCCGCGACCTCCCGGCCGCAACCAGTCCGCACCGCGAAACCCTGCTGCGCAGCGGCTGCGCCTGGAACGGCTCGCTCTACCTCGGCTATCCCCTTGGCCAGCCGCAGCTCACCGTGCAGCGCCTGAGCCTGGCCGCCCACGAACGCCTGGACTGGCAGGTCCATCCGATGCCCAGCGCGCTTTACGTGCTCAAGGGCGAACTGCGCCTGGAGACCCGCGACGGAGCCCAGAGCACGCGGGTGCTGGAAGGCGAGGCGGCGGGTTGCCTGATGAACATCATCCATCGCCTGATAGCCGGGGCCGAACCGGTGGAAGCCCTGCTGTTCCATGCCGGCGTGGAAGGCATGCCGGTGGGGCTCGGCGAACGCGGCGAAATGCCCGACGCCTGAAGACGCCGGCGGGCCGGACAGCAGCCCGAACCCGCCACGCCCCGCGTCACGCTCAGGCGGAGAGCCCGTACAACCTGAGCCAGCCTTCCAGCGCCAGTGCGGTCTCCAGGTTGTGGCGGCTCACCTGGGTGTTGAAGTACCCCTCCGGATGCTCCAGTTCGGCGGCCAGGAACTCTCGCGAAACGATGCCGAACACCGGGTTCGCCGCGTCCTCCAGCAGGCGCCGCACGCTCCCGCGCAGGAAACGCTCGTAGCCGAGGTTGGCAGAAGTCGGATAAGGGCTCTTGCGGCGCTTGAGCACGGCTTCCGGGACATAGTCGGCGCAGGCCCGCTTGAGCAGCCACTTCTCCTCGCCGTCCCGGCTCTTGATCGACCAGGGCACGTTGTAGACGTACTCCACCAGCTCATGGTCGGTGTAGGGCACCCGCACCTCCAGGCCGTTGCACATGCTCAGGCGATCCTTGCGTTCGAGCAGCAGCACCATCCAGCGCTTCAGATGCAGGTGGCTGAACTCGCGCATCCGCCGCTCCTCCGGGCTGTCGCCGGCCAGGTGTTCGACCTGGCGCAGCCCATCGTCGTAGCTGGCCTGCTGGTACTGGAGGAGATCGCAGCGGCGGTTGAAACCGGCGTCGATGAAGCCGGCCGGCAGGCGCACCCTGGAGGCCCAGGGGAAGCGCGCCGCAGCCACCGCCTGCGGATCGCGGAACCAGCCGTAGCCACCGAACAGCTCGTCGGCGCCTTCACCGGAGATGGCCACCGTGGAATGCCGGCGGATCTCGCCGAACATCAGGTGCAGCGAGGTATCCATGTCGCCGAAGGTGAAAGGTACGTCCTTGGCCCGGAATACCTCTTCGCGCGCTCGTTCGCAGACCAGTTCGGCATTGTCGATGAGCACGGTGCGATGACGGCTGCCGATGTACTGCGCGGCCAGCAGGGCGAACGGCTGGTCCTGGTCGGGACGCAGGTCGTCGCTGCGGAACTGCTCGGCCTGGCCGACGAAGTCCACCGAGAACGAATTGATGTCGCCGCCGTGCTCCGCCTTCGCGATGCGCTGGGCGATGCCGGTCAGGGCGGTCGAATCGAGCCCACCCGATAGCAGCGAACACACCGGAACGTCGGCGTGCAATTGCGCCCCCAGGGCGCGGGTGACCAGTTCGCGGGTGCGCTGCACGGTGCTCTGCAGGTCGTCGGCATGCTCCTGGCGGCGCACCTCCCAGTAGCGGCGCAACTTCGCCTGGGAATTGGGACGCCAGGACAGCAGGTGGCCGGGCAGCAGTTCCTGGACCTCGCGGAACGGCGTCTGCGAAGTGCCCCGGGACAGCGTCAGGAGGTCGACCAGGCCGACCGCGTCGAGCCTGGCGGCGAATTCCGGATGCGCCAGGATGGACTTGATCTCCGAGCCGAACAGCAGTCCCTCGCGGTGCCGCGCGTAATACAGCGGCTTGATGCCCAGGCGGTCGCGCACCAGCAGCAGGTGGCCGTCGCGGCCATCGAAGACGGCGAAGGCGAACATCCCGGTCAGGTACTCGCAACAACGCTCGCCCCATTGCAGATAGGCGTGCAGAACCACCTCGGTATCGCTGCGGGTGCGGAACTCATGTCCGGCCCGGCGCAACCGCTCGCGCAGGGCATCGTGGTTGTACACCTCGCCGGTGTAGACGAGGGTGACCTCCTGGCCGGTGGGAAAGCGATAGGACATCGGCTGCACGCCGCCGCTGAGGTCGATGACCGCCAGCCGCCGGTGACCCAGCAGGGCGTTGCGGTGCTTCCAGATGCCCTCGGCATCCGGCCCGCGCAAGGCGAGCGTATCGGTCATGGCGAAGATCGCCGGAAATTCGTCGTCGAGCTTGCGCGTGTAATCCACCCAACCCGCGAGACCGCACATAGGGAAACTCCTCTAATTGATGTTTATCGGGAAACTCATCCAGAGAACATGCTGAAAACATCCGTGCGGCCGGACAGATTTCCGGCGTACGAATGCTTCGCCCAAGGCGGTCGATGTATGAACTTTTCGAGGACCTGAAGATAATCAGTTTCGGCAGGCCTGCGCCCAAGGAAGGCCAATGATAGAACAGGAAAAAACGTGGCCGAGTTAATTAATATCTATCTAAATCTGGTAGCTGTTTTTAAAAAAACAAAGGAAAAACAATAATCTACAAAATTAATGAAATATCCTGAAACATCATTACGCGGCTCTACAACCAGATATTACAGGGTCGTTCACGGCTCTTTCCAAAGACTTAGAAGGCCAATCCAATTAAACTTATAATTGCTTTACGGCAATCATATGAATAGCCAACTAAGCAAATGACTACAACAAACTCAGATCGTACAACTATTGAATATAAGAGTTGTCCATCGACGCTGATTTCGTGGCAACGTTCGACGCGACGATGGACGAGCGGGAAAAGTAGGGCGGCGCGGGGAATGGAGAATTAAAGAAGGCAACTTCGAGCGAGCGATCCATCCGGAAGCGGGCCCGCTGCACCGGGCCCGCCAGACGACCTACCTCAAGGGCATTCGCAGGTCGACGGACCGAACACCGGCCCGCTGCACGGGTCCTCGGACGGGCCGAAAACCGGGCACGCGGCCTGGGCGGTAAGAGAGAAGCCACAGAGCAGGAACACAGCCAACAGTACTTTCTTCATTTGCAACCTCCTGGTTGGTAATCGAACGCTCCCTGTCCCTGGTCGAGGGTACAGTCGGTCATCACGGGCACTCGCAGACGGTCGGTCCCAGCACCGGGCCCGCGCAGGGATCTTCCCCCGGCCCGAGCACCGCGCAGTCCGCCTGCGCCGTCAGCGAGAACATCCACAGCAGCAGCGAAGCCGCCAGCATCTTCCTTTTCATCTGACCTCCTTGGTCGAAACAGCGATCAACGATCCGTGTCCTTCTCCGAAAACAAGGGCATTTGCCTGCAGAAGGACCGAACGCCCGTCCGCTCGCGGCGCACCGCAAGACTCGCCGGCGAGCCGCCGGACCCCGGAGAGCAAAGACCAGCCCGAGCGAACGCGCCAGTGCGGTGGATTGCCGCAGCGCCAGCGAAAGTACCGGGGCAGGGGGCTTCGGCACCGGTTCGCCATCAACTTTTCCTATCCCCGGCGGCCACATAAATTCGTTGGACGCACCGCGCCGGCGCCTCCAAGAATGCCGCACGGGTGCGAAGTCCGGCCGTGCACCCACCGACGCCCCACAACAGCAAGAACAACGATCGGTGCATCCATGGCAAAGGACCTGACTTTCCCAGACGCCTCCGCGTCGTCCCGCAACCCTCCCTCCGCGCGCCTCCGTCTACCGGCGACACGCGCCCCCTAGCACCGCCCTCCCGTCCGCCACCGCAGCAACCCGCGACGCACCTTGCGTCGGTCCCGGCCCCCGCCGCCGGCGGGCGCCGCTCGCCCGCGCTCCGCCCGCCGCACCGATCGACCCATGAACCGAACAAGAACAGGAGTCCACCCGATGCGCTACGCCCGTCACGCAAGCCGATACTCCCTCTTCGCCCTGGCCGTCTCGGCAGCCCTGCTGCCCGGCGCCGGCTGGGCCGCCAACGGCGACCTCGCCGGCGCCCGCAAGCCGCCCAGCGTCGCCTGCTCCTGGAACCGCGAGGCAGCGTTGTCCTACGAGGAGCGCCGGCTCGACACGCCGCTGCCGTTCAGCGGCGCCAACGTCGTCACCCATGACCAGACGCCGCTGGCCGAGCGCATCGTCAAGGGCGCCGGCTTCGACGGCTTCGAACCGGCCTTCGCCAAGCGCCTGTGCGCCGCCGACGGCCGCACCCCGGTCACCAGCTACGCCAAGGCACTGAAGCTGGTCACCGAAGAGGGCCGCGCGCTGTGGCGCGCCGCCGTCGACCGGGCCCAGGGTCGCCGCGCCATTCCCGCCGGCGCGCTGCCGGCCAGCGATGACCGCATGCTCTACTGGACGCGCCTCTACATGACCCGCACCCTGCGCCAGTGGGCGCCATCCTTCCACCTCGGTAAGGCCCAGGCCCAGGCGCTGCAATGGCGCTTCGAACGCGCCTCGCGCGGACAGCTGGACATCGACCTGCCGCGCCGCTACGCCGCCGACGGCTCGCGCTACCGGCGGATGATCATCAGCGGCTTCGACGTCTTCACCCTGGGCACTCCCGGGACGGCGAACACCGGCCTGCGCAACGGCAACCCCTCGGGCGCCACCGCCCTTGCGCTGGACGGCCGCGAGTTCAGGCTGGCCGACGGCAGCCTGCTGCGTATCGAGGCCTACCTGTTGCCGGTCAGCTACGACCCGTTCAACCGCGGCATGCAGGAAGACACCCTGGGCCCCTGGTTCCGCCCCGGCCCGCGCCGGGTCGACGCCTCCATCACCATCAGCCAGGGCGGCGCCAACCAGTTCTGGCTGGAGGCCTGGAACGGCCGCTTCCACGGCTCCTCCGCCGGCAACGACGGCATCGTCTACTGCCCCGCCGACAGCGCTTTGCCCAACTACGTGCTTCCCCTGGGCAGCGTGACCAATCCCGGCACCGCGCCGATTTCCCTGCGGGGCTCCGGCTGCAATATCAACCCGCCGCGCCGCTGGCTCGGCTACGACAGCGCCAGCCGCTGGCGGCAGAACCTGCCGGCACAGTTCTCCAAGGCCTCGCTGCCGGTCCGCCAGTTGCTCGCCGCCGATACCTGGCGCGGCATCGAGCGGCCGCCGGGCGCTACCAGCCAGGCCACGGAAGGCTTCGACGTCACCTGGCACACCAACTACGACTTCTTCCCCGATTGCGCCAACCCGCGCACCGAAAACGTGCCGACCAACGGGGTGATGAACGCCATGCCCGATCCCTCCCTGGTGCTCCCGCCGAACCGACGGATCTGCGCGCGCAACGGCGGTGGCGGCGACTACCTGTCCAACGAGAGCGCCTACCGCAACACGGTGCTGCGCGACGCGTTCCGCCTGGAGATTCCCGCCGGGCACATCCATGTACCGGTGATGAACAACTACTACACCGGCGTACCGGCGAGCGGCGGCGGCGCGCGCAACGACAACGCCATCAGCGACGCCCGCTACGAGGCCTACCGCAGCGCCATCGTGGCGCAGACCCGGGCGCTGCTGGTGGGCGTCGGCAACGCCCTGGCGCAGGGGGCGCAAGCGGACTAGTCCTCGCCAGGCGCAAGGCCCTCGCGTCCTATCGCTTCGCCGCGGAGCCAAACTGCCGCCGACGCAGGCCAACGGGACGGTAGCCCGTCGCTTCAGCCTCTACTGAATCGAAAAAGGCGGCACGCGGGGAAACCTCGGACTCACGACCCGGAGCTTTCCCAGGCCCGCGCCGGAACGGTAGGGCAGAGTCGAAGAGTGCGAACGCCGATGATGGAGACAACCGCCATCGCCCGCATCACCGGGGCGGTGGCAAGGATTTCCCCTGACTTGGAGAGTTTTCCATGAGCTTCGCGCAGAATCTCCTACGCCTACGCCAGCAGAACGCCCTGACCCAACGGCAGATGGCCGAGCGACTGGGCGTCACCGTGAGCCAGTTGCGGCACTTCGAAACCAAGGGCGGGCACCCGTCGCTGGTGGTGCTGCAAACCATCGCCGGACGTTTCGCGGTGCCCCTCGACTGGCTGGTCTGCGAGCGCAGCGAGCGGCAGGCGCTACCGGAAGACCTGCGCCTGCAGTTCGAGGCCATCGGCCGCCTGCGGCTGGACGAGCGGCGCGCCATCCGGGCGTTGCTCGACGACCTGATCCGCCAGTACATGGCCAAGCGCAACGCAGCGGCCAAGCCCCTCCCGGCGGCTTGCGCCGAGGCCACGGAGACGTCCCCGTAGCCCCGGCGCACGGCTCAGTCGCTGCCGTACCTCGGCGAGCGCGGGCCGTACAACAGTCCGCCCGGCTGGCCGGCCGAGAGCAGGCGCGCGCTGGTCATCCCGGCGATCGGATAACCGGCGTCCTCCACCGAACTGTTGATGATCTGCTTGACCGCCGCGGTGATCAGCATGCCCACCAGGCCGCCGTTGTTGCCGCCGTTGCCTTCCTCGCTGGAGGCGGTCGCCGAGCCGGTCCACAGGGTGGTGCCGGATCGCAGGTCGACCAGCTTGGCGCTGGCGGTGACGATGGTCGCGCTGCTGATCACCATGTAGCGCGTGCCGTAGTCGCTCACCGTGACGTACAGCGCCGCGTCGGCGCCATAGATCTCGCGCAGCTTGGCCGGGGACACCTGGTGCACGTCGCCGGCGCTGGTCAGGCCGTTCTGGCGGAAGGTCTCGTCGGCCAGCGCCACCGGCACTACGTAGTAGCCGGCCTCGGCCAGCGGGAAGGTGACCTGCGAGAGCATGCTGTAGGTCGCCTTCACGTCGGGCGACTCGTTCAGCGGCGGCAGGACCAGGATCGAGCGCGGCTTGGCCTGCTTGAACGCCGAGTAATCGACGCTCTTGGTCGGCGCGCAGCCGCCGAGCAGGGCCAGCAGGGTGAAACCGGCCACCAGGCCGGACAGTCGGGCGAGTTTCAACGGGCACCTCCACGGGCGTTGTTCAGGAGGAAGTCCATGTAGGTCGCCGACTCGGGAAACAGCGCCTTCTCGGTCTCGAACTCGCGGACCATCTGGTCGTCCTTGCCGATGCTGGAATAGAGCAGCCCCAGCTGGGCGTGGTAGCCCGGCGGCACCGCGCCGTTCTTCGCCCGGATCTTCTCGAGGTCGGCTTCCAGCGCCTGCGCCTGGGCCTCCTTGGATTCACCCTTGAAGTATTCGTGGACCTGGGCCTGGTAGCCCTCCCACTGGTACAGCGTCTTCGGTCCGCTGCACCCGGCCAGCGCCATGCTCCCCAGCAGCGCCGCCGTCCATGTGATCGTCTTGCTCATGTGTGCCGTGATTCCCTGGTTTCTGGTGGATTATTGGTTCTGTGGCTTCCAGGCCCCGCTATCGACCGCGTTGACCAACTTGTTCACCGCCTCGCGCATGGCCAGGTCGAGAACCTTGCCGTTGAGGGTCGAGTCGTAGCTGGCGGTGCCGCCGAAGCCGATCACCTCGCGGTTGGACAGGGCGTACTCGCCAGCGCCCTGGGTCGAATAGACGACCTCCGAGGTAGAGATGTTGACGATGTTCAGCGCCACCTTGGCGTAGGCGATCTGCGACTTGCCGCGGCCAAGGATGCCGAACAGCTGGCGGTCGCCGACTTCCTTGCGGCCGAACTCGGTGACATCGCCGGTCACCACGTAGTCGGCACCCTTCAGGCGCTGGGCCTGGCCCTTGATCGCCGCTTCCTGCTGGATCTCGCTCATGTTGTCGCGGTCCAGCACGTTGAAGCGATTGGTCTGCTGCAGGTGGGTGATGAGAATGGTCTTGGCCTGGCCGCCGAGGCGGTCGACGCCATCGGAAAAGATCCCGCGCATGTAGCTGGAGCGGTTGTCGAACTTGCCTACCGCAATCGGCGAACGCACGCCGCTGTAGGGTCGGTTGACGCTCTCGACCTGCTGTACCGGCAACGCGGTGGAGGTCTCGGTGGCGCAGCCCGCCAGGCCGGCCAGGGTGGCGACGGCGAGGAGCGGCAGTAGTGCTTTCTTGGCGCTGTGACTCATGGGGTTCTCCTGGAAAAAAACGCTATCGACGCGGAGCGGCTTCTAGCCGCCCCGTGTGCGGAAAAGAGGGCGTAGTGAAAATCGAGGAAGGCCAGGCGGCACGGCGGCGCGCCAAGGCGAGGGGCGAAATGGGGTGGCCACGATTTCTTTCCTTGAAATACGAATGCGTCGATCAACCGGCGCTCCCGGCCGGCCTTGGAAATCCGAAACAATCGTGCGGGAAGCGATGCACGAACCGTATGAGCCATCAATAGGCCATCTCGGTGGGCGGCAAAGTTACCACAGTTATTCCGATCGTTTCGTTATGCAGGAAGCATACTCGGAGAATTCTGACTGCGTCTCGTTCGCAGGATCGAGGTGGGACGCCGGGCACCGGTGTCCGCCACCAACCGGTGGCAGCCAGGCAGGCCTCCTTGCCGCCCATTGCGCCCGACGCTGTACGGCGCAAATGAAAACGGACACCCCTTGGGAGTGTCCGTCTCTGCCGTCGACCGGTCAGGCCAGGTCGAGGCCGCGCATTCTCAGGCGCAGGTCCTGTTCCTGGGGCTTGCCTGAACGATCCGTCCCGTTTGCCAGGTCCAGGGCATCGAGCAGTCCCTCGCCGTGGCCGCTCCGTTCCCCCAGCGTGGCCTCTTCGAGCACCCGACGGGTCACACCCTGCCCATCCTTGGCGCTGAGAAGCACGCGCATGTCGGTCCCCTTGTCGTAGAGGATCTCCTGCTCATCGCCCTCGATCGATATCTCGCTGACATCGATCCCGGATCTGCCGAACAGGGTGGTTATCGTGCCCTGGCCCGCGAAGCTCCTGGCAACGCTGGGGTCCCGGGAGGTGGAGAGATAGCCGGCGTCGTGGCCGACCTGGCCCTCTTTCACCGCCTCGAAGGCATCCCTGCCCTGGGTGCCGCGGAAGGTCTTCACGACCTGTTCAGCCGGTCCGCTCTTTTCGAACGCGGCAGACATGCCCCGGTCGATCAACGCCTGGCCCGCATCCAGCTCTCGCCCCTGACGCAGGGAACGATTCAGGTGCTGGTACTCGCCGTTGGTATAAAGACCGAGCGCCATCACCTCGGCATCGCTGTACGGCCCGTCCGGGTGTTCGCCGAGGTACTGCTCCGCCTCCAGCCCGAAGTGCTCCACCAGGCCATCCGCCAGCGCCTTGTCGACAGGCTCGCCCTTTACCTCGCTCTCTACCGCGTGGCGCAACAGGGCGACCTTGTCCATTACCGCATGCAGTTGGACGGCGATTTCGCGCAGTTGCTCCGGGCTTGCGCTGAGTACATGCTGGCTGGCGGCACCGCCCGCGGTCCCCCACTGTTGCAGCGCGATCCCCCCAACGCTCTGTTCGAGCAGGCGGGCAGCCTGGGTACGGGAAGCCTCGATCCGGCTGCCATCGCGAATCCCGACCAGGGCGGTGGCCAGCGAGCGCAGGGCGCCGTCGCCGCTGGCCAGGCGCGTGTGATCCTTCGCCAGCCTCTCCGCTGTCAAAGTCGCCAGCTCGCTCGCCTTGCCAAGTCCGCCCAAGGTCAGGGGCAGTGCCTTTTGCAGCATCATCTGCTTGATCTCGGCGGCCGAGAGACTGGCGGCAGGCGGCGCGTCCTGACGGGAGAGCGGCGCCTGGGTGGAGGCGTGGGCACGGCTCCCCAGCAGTTTGCCCAGCCACTCGATGATCGCCACGAAGGGACGCGCGAGGGCGGCCCCCAGGCGGGAGAGCAGGCCCTCGCCCTTCGGTGCTTCCTGGCGCTGGGCCAGTTGTTGCGCCTCCCGGGGAGTGGCCACCTGGCGGGCCTCGACCTGTCCCAGGCGCCCGGCCACGGCCTGGCTCAACTCAGCCACGAAAGACGGGTTCTGCTGAGATGATTGAATATGCATGATGATTGACGTCTCCTGATGTTTCCCCGCCAGTCTAGGAACGAGGCGCCCCTCCGCCTATCAGGATTGGCCGTGGTTTTTTTACTGTTGGCGGCCGTCGGAGCACGCGGAAAGAGAACCGTCAGCGGCCGAAAAACAGCGGACTTTCCCTACGCCAGCTCCCGTGCGCCTACACCGGGGCGGAGAACCCGATGGATATCGGCGGCAGCGACGGGCTCTTGGTGGACGGCGCACCGCCGTGCGGGCGCCTCGGGGTCGTCTGCTGCTATGGTGCGCACAGGCACGTCGCCATCCTCTCTCCCGGCGAATGGAATCGAGCATGACGCTTTCCCTGGATCTGTTGTTGAGCCTGTGCACGGCCCTGGCCATCGGCCTCCTGATCGGCGCCGAGCGCGGCTGGCAGGAGCGCGACCACGAAGATGCGCGGCAGATCGCCGGAATCCGCACCTTCAGCCTGGCCGGCCTGCTCGGCGGCTTCGCCACCCTGCTGGCGGGCGAACTGGGCAGCGCAGTCTGGGTAGCCTTGCTGCTGGCCCTCGCGGCGCTGGCCGTGGCCGGCTACGTGAGCGATGTCAGGCGTGGCGGCGACCAGGGCATGACCACCGAGATCGCCCTGCTGATGACCTTCCTCCTCGGCAGCCTCGCCCTCACCGAACAGCGCCTGCTGGCTGCCGCCGGCGGCATCGTGCTGACCCTGCTGCTGAGCCTCAAGGACAAGCTCCACGCCCTGCTGAAGCGCCTGACCGCCGAGGAGCTATCGGGCACCCTCAAGCTGCTGTTCATTTCCGTGGTCCTGCTGCCGGTGCTGCCCAACCAGGGCTATGGTCCCTGGGCGTTCTTCAATCCCTACCTGACCTGGTGGATGGTGGTGCTGATCGCCGCCCTCGGTTTCTCCGCCTACCTGGCCATCCGCCTGATCGGCTCGCGCAAGGGCCTGTTGCTGACCGCGGTGCTCGGCGGCCTGGTGTCCTCCACGGTGATGACCCTGACCCTGGCGCGCCTGCGCGAGCGCATGCCCGACGCCCTGTTGGCGTGCGCCCTGCTGGCGACCTCGGCGCTGATGTTCCCGCGCATCCTCGTCGAGATCGGCGCGATCCACCCGGCCTTGCTGAAGGAACTGGCCCTGCCATTCGCCGCCACCACCCTCGTCTACCTTGGCGGCACGCTGTTCCACGCCCTGCGCGGCGGCCGCGCCAGCCAGGAGGCGCCCGACGAGCCAGGCCTGCGCAACCCCTTCGAACTGCTCCCGGCCATGCGTTTCGCCGCCCTGCTGAGCGCGATCCTGCTGTTGGTGGAGGTCGGCCGGCGGCTGTTCGGCGACGCCGGCATCTATGCGGTCGCGTTGCTCTCCGGCCTCGCCGACGTCGACGCGATCACCCTGTCCCTGGCCCGCGCGGCGCAGGGCGAACTCGATCCAGGCGTGGCCAGCCGCGGCATCGCCCTTGCCGCCCTGAGCAACAGCCTGGTCAAGGCCGGCCTGGTCGTGCTGGTGGGCGGCAAGCGGCTGGCCCTGCAAACGCTGCCCTTCAGCCTGGCGGGGCTGCTGGTAGGAGCGCTGCTGATCCTGTTGTGAGGCGCCGGGGAAACCCCGGAGCACCGTTGGACGAACGCGACGGCAACCGCCTGGCGCCCCGCATCAACCTGCGCGGCTACTGGCTGCAACGGCCGGGTTTCGAGGACCGGACCAGGACCCGGGTGAGGCAGGGCGGCCTGGCGATCACGGCGGAGCGAGGGGAGGGGACGCCTCCGCGCTGGACTGAGGCGTCTCTGCGAGGTCGGAGACAAGGCGGTGGCTGGCTGAGCCAATCACCCTTTGCGGCGTGAAGAGCGCCTGGAACTAGCGGCACTCACCCCGCGCGGTCGCATCGACCACCCTGCCCGAGGCGTCGGCAAAGAACTCGTAGATGCAGGTGTAATAGCCGCTCTGGTTGGCCGTGCCGGTCTTCTGGTTCAGGACCGAGCTGTTGGGCGTATTGCCATGGCCCTGCTCGTAGTAGGTGTAGTCGTAGTCGTGGCTATAGTTCTCGTACTCCTTCCACACGTATTTCTGCCTGGCGGCATCCCCCGTCACGCGTTCCGGCTCGCCGAAGCGCTTGATCACGTCCTGGATCGGCAAGCCGATCCAGGATTGCGCATCGCTACGCGCGCGACTGCCATAGGCCTCCATGACGCACCCCGACACGCTGATCACAAGGGCCGCCAGGGCGGTGAGTCTCAGAGCCAGTACCGGCATATGTGCTTCTCCTTCCATGGCGGCCTGCCTACGCGGCATCCCGCTCCCTTTGCGCGGGTCGGTGTGCTGCGAATGGTAGGGGGCCGGGGCCCGCCCGTTCAACGGGAGACGGCGGTTTCCGGTGTACTAGTACATTGGGGCGCTGTGGAACGGGGCAGTAGAAAGGAGGGCCGGCAAGCCGCCAGGAGCAGATGGATATGGGTGGTTATTCAGCAAAATGCATGGAGCTTGTTATCGAAGGCATCCTCGAGGTCCCGTAGATCGGAGAGGTAACGCTGGTAGTCCTCGTCCTCGGCGAATACCACTTGCCGATTGTGTCCCCGCTGGACCATGTGAAGCGGATAATCGGTAAAACCACTCGCCCTTGCCTAGGCATCGCGGAGCCTCCTTGCTTAGAAAACTAGAGTAGGGAAAATAAATCTGTCCCCTTTATGCTGCTAATTTCAGAAACTGCGCCACGCAGAAACACTCAAAGCAAATAACTCGCTAAACCATTCTCCCTTACCTAGGCATCTTGCCCCCTTGACGGAACCTGCGCTGGAGCCTCCGTGTTCAGAAATTAGGATAGGGAAAATAAAAATTCTTCCTTTATGTTAATAATTAGAAATAAGTTTATCTACGTACTCTTTCCGGTATAAACCCAAATCAGCCTGCTCCATCATAAACTCTCTACTAACGAACTCGCCAAAATCAAAATTTGAATATACAGATTTCGTTTCATCCAACATAACCAAAACCCCTATCTCTTCTAAAACCTCTTCATACAGAACCCATGAGACCATATCTGAAAAAGCTACTATTCTACCTACCTCTCCAACTAAAACATGCTCTTCATATAAAGAACACAGCCTATTCTCTATCTCAGTAAAATTAACTTCAAGCAGATCAACCTCATAAACCGAGGAGATCTCAAATTTATTTTTTTGGGCTACCAAAAAGCAGAAAAATATTTTTTTCGCACCACTATTAACGCTAACAAAAAATAACAATTTTAAAATACTCAAACTATATAGAGCCGATCTCTCAACAAAAAATGTCATCCCTTTCCTTACCTTAACAATATTATCTGGAAGCTTCTTTGAAAAGTCCACCAAACCACATAAAACATGCTGACAGGAACTATTCATATTACACCCTAAGGATTTTCAAAACGAATCTTTACAGCAATATTTTTCTTACTATTTCCACCTATCTTTAGTTCCGCAGAAGGTAGCCCCGCGACGAGAAAAGGAGAAAAGAGGGAAAAAAGGGGACAGATTTATTTTCCCTACTCTAATCTCGGCCGCCCTTGCCCACGCCGCTCTATTCTCACCCCGGCTTCCCGCTCGATCTCGTCCACGAACCGTTGATTGCCCGTCAGTTGTCCACGCTGAACCGCCTCGCGAATCAGCTTCAATTCCTCGGCCGGTATCGCCTCTTTCACGAACGTTACGTATCGCCGATATCGCTCTTCGGCCGTCTGACCTAGCTCAATGAAGCAGGGATCCATATCCAACCAGTTTGGCTCCTTCAACCAATCCGCCCGCAGCCCATAACTTGACCAGGGATAGGCCGCCACATCGTCCACCATCCGCGCCCGAACAGGGTTCAGTTCGATGTACCGGCAACACGCCAGCAGGTAGGCATCGCTCTGTACGGCACTCGATTTATAGCGACTTTCCCACAACGTTCCGGAACGGCCCTCCAAGCGATTCCGATATCGTGTCGTGCGCGCCGCCAGCGTTTTCATCAGTTGCGCCAAGCCAGACAGCGAATCACCAGGCGCCAAGAGCAGATGGACATGGTTGGTCATCAGGCAAAATGCGTAGACCTTGATACCAAAGGCATCCTTGAGGTCCCGTAGATCGGAGAGGTAACGCTGGTAGTCCTCGTCCTCGGCGAATACCACTTGCCGATTGTGTTCCCGCTGGACCACGTAAAGCGGATAGTTCAGTAAAACCACTCGCCTCTGCCTAGGCATCGCGGAGCCTCCTTACGGCGTCTGCGCTGGAGCCTCCCTGCTTAGAAAATTAGAGTAGGGAAAATAAATCTGTCCCCTTTATGCTGTTTATGGTCCCCTGTTTTAAACTACTCGCCCTTAATTAAGCATCACGGATGCCTCCTTTGCTCAAAAAACTAGAGTCAGAAAAATAAATCATCCCATTATAGCCAGTCTCTTTATTTAAGCATTACAGTGAATCTTCATTCTCTAAAGCTTGGGGCAAAAAAGCTTCCGCTCTACCATATATTTCATAGAATTCTTCAGAGCTTAGGGATAAATTATCAGCTCTAGAATAAAAAACAAACTCAATCTTTCTTTCTTGATTCACTGATATCTCCATAAAAGGCTCTCTCTCCCCCTCCCTATATACACAAAGATATGGATAATCACTATTAATATCTCCAACTTTTTCAAAAACCAAATTTACCTTCATTTTTGCACCCCTCTAAATCCAATAAATTTACCATCCCCACCCCAACTAGCAGCCCGACCGTCTGGTAATGTATAAGTTATCCAGCCTCCCGGATATCTTCCCCCGGCGCCACTACTCTTCACTCCACTCTGGAGTATTTCATTTATTGCCTTTCCAGCAAGCTCATTAATCTGAGAGTCTGTCCGGTACATCTTCCGTAGTTCCTGTGTTGAACTGAATCCAAAGTACTCAGGATGCTTAGTAACGGCCCTGCCAGCATTTGTAATTGACTGCCCACCTTTATAAGGTTCTTGAGATGAAGCTAAAAGTCGAGCAGTCTCATTTGAAGGTGTTTTTATTGGATGCGTATAAGGCATCCCCGCCTCAGCATCCGCCAACGCCCCAATGGTAGGCAGATTAGCCTTTCCTGGGGCCACCTCTCCTTTGGGCAACTCTCCCGCCTTCAGCGCATTCATGAGCGCCTTGGCCGATACCTTGCCAGCGGCACCGCCCATTGCCGGAACGCCGATTCCGAACGGATTGAACCCCGTCTGGTCCAGGTATGCACCGACTTCCTTCTGCCACTGTGGATTGCCGTTCCACCAGAGGTTGGCGGTCTGCTCCAGGTGCAACTGACCAGCCGTCGTCCAGTCGACGACGTTTCGGCCCATCAGGAAACCGTAGGCTATATCGCTGTCACTTCCTCCCGGATTAGCTGTTTCCTGCCGGGCCACCAGCTCGTTGAGAGCCGTAGACCCCGCATCGATCTCCGCACGAATCTCCGCGCAATTACCCGCAGCCACGCAGCCATTCAACCTCCGCCGGTTCTCGTCGCTACGCGCCTTGAACTCTTCCTCTACCTGACGGCAATTTCCCTGGGACTTGCATTTCTGCAAGGCATTATCCAGATCGGCCACATCCTGATGGTTGAGGAAGTTGTATTGCGTCGAGTTCTTCGCTACCCAAGCAGCGCTTTCCAGAGCTTTGCCTGTCACATCAGGATCGCGTACCGCCGCAGCCAGAACACCAACCAATTGCGACCCCATAGTGACCATGGCTTCACGGTTCTCAGGGCTCAAGCTCTTGAAGGCCTGGTCTAGCTTGGCCACCAGCGCTTCATTGGCGCCAGCCGCCGCGGCGCCCGTGGCGAAATCGCCACCGCTGACCTGCGCCGCCAGGCCACCCATCAGGGCGTGCATGGTCACCATCGAAGGATCGCCTGGCTTCAGGCTGTATTCCTGGCCGATATCGCCGACGAAGTTGAAACCTGCCGCCGCGAAACTGTTGTAGAGCGCGCTCTTCAGCGCCTCGTTCAGGCTCCCGCCCTGGCCCAAGGCCTGGCTCAGTACAGTGGATGTAGCGTTCTGCATCGCCTGATTGGCAGCGAAGCGACCAACACCAGATAGGCTGCTGAGGTCTACCGTGACCTTTCCAGTAAGCGGATCAGTCTTGGTCTGAAGAATCCCGTCGAAGTACTCAGCCGTCAGCCCCCCGGTCAGGCTCGCAATAGCAATCTGCTTCAGACTGTCACTACTGAAGCTGTCTTTCAGCACCTTCCCGAGATCGCCCTTGTTGTTGATCAGGCTGACCGCTGCCGTGCCCGACAGGCTTCCTGCCGCACCAACTCCTGCGCCCATGGCGAAGCTACTGGCACCCACTCCTGCACCACTGAGCGCTCCCGCTGCCGCCATGCCACCGATGGCTGCCGCCGCGATGGCGACAGCGATCTGCGTCGCCGGCCCCATGCCCGAGTTGCTGTACTTCCAGCTATCGTGCACCTCCTGCACCATGCGCCAGTCCACATCCCCGCGCTGCTCGGCCTCCTTCAGCCACGCCAGTTGCGGATCCGCCTGCACCATCGCGTCGATGGTCTGGCTTACGGTCTTCTGGTCGATATGCTTGAGGTCGATCTTCAGCCCTTCCACGGCCTTGATCGCCAGATTCCCCTGGGCCACGATCTGGGTCTGCCGAAGCGTTTCATCGGTCTGCCCTTTCCCCTTGGCGCTGTTCCACGCCAGGTCGCCCTTGCTCTTCTCGTGGCTTTCCTGGTGCAGGTCCTTCACCGCCTCGAAGGTCACCGCGCCGCCGCTGACGATGGCCAGGTCGTTGCCCGATTCCAGCTTCGCGCCCTGGTAGGTCTGGTCGCCGCCGCTGAGCAGGGTGAGGTCGCCGCCGCTGCTGATCTGGCTGCCCACCGCCTTGACGTCGGTGACTTCGTCGCGCCGGGTTTCCTTGCGGCCGAAGTCGCCTTTCTTCTTCTTGTCGTACAGGTAGTAGTTGCTGTCGTTGGCGGCCAGCAGTTCCAGCTTGTCGCCGGCCACCAGGTAGGCCTCGTCGCCGGCGCTGGCCTGGCTCGCGATCAGGCGCAGGTCCTGTCCGGCATTGATCGCCAGGTCGCCGCCGGCGTCCACGCGGGTGCCTTGCTGGGCGACCTTGTCTTCCTGGTAGGTGACCTTCCTGGTCTTGCTGTAGGCATGCTCCTCGTTCGCCGCCGCCGCCAGGGTCACGTCGCGCCCGGCGGAGAGGGCGATGTCGCGGCGCGCTTCGAGGGCGCTGGCCACTGCGCTGAGGTCGCGCCCGGCGCTGACGTTCAGGTCCCGCCCGGCACTGACTTCGGCGCCGAGCTGGGTCACGCTCTGTAGCCGCGACGTGTTCCAGCGGGTCTGGCCCTGGCGGTCCTCGACGGCGGCGACGGTGACGTCGCGTCCGGCGTCGAGGCTGAGGTCGCCGCGGCTCTGCAGCACCCCGCCGAGGTTGGCGATGTCGCGTCCGGCCTGGACGTTCAGGCTGTTCGCCGCCTCCACCCGCGCGGCGCTGTCGGCGAAGCTGCGCTCCCAGGTGCGGCCGTCGAGCGCGCTGTCGTAGCGGGTCACGCTGCGTTCGTTGATCACGTCGCCGGTCAGCGCGGTGAGGCTCACATCGCGCCCGGCGATGACCCCGCCCTGGCGGTTGCGGATCGAGTCGCCGGCGAGCAGGTCGAGGCGCTTGCCGGCCTCGATCAGGCCGCTGTTGTCGAGGTTGTCGGCCGTCGCCGAGAGGTCGTTCCGCGCGCGCAGGGTACCGACGTTATGCAGGTCGCCGCCGCTCACCAGCTTCACGTCGCGGCCCTGGATCAGCGCACCGTTGGGTGCCAGCCGACCCTCCGCCTGGGCCAGGTAGACCACTGGCGCGAGGACCTTCTCGCCGTTCACCTCGACCTCTTCCAACCACACGATGTCGTGGGTCAGCGCCGCCATCTGCTCCGCGCTCAAACCCACGCCCAGTTGCAGCTGGAGCTTGTCCTTGTAAGCGATGGCGTTGTCCATCAGGTAGCGGAACAGCGCCTCGTCGCTGCTCAGCCCGTCGATGTAGCGCTGGCCGGTGCGCGCCACCACCGCGTCGCGGATCAGCCGCTGCTCGTAGAGACCGTCGCCGAGGCGCTTCTTGCTAGCGTCCGGGTTCATGCCCAGGCCGCTGAGCAGGTAGTCCGAGTTGAGGAACTGCTTCAGTTCGGTGAGCGCCGGGTTGGTCTCGATCAGGTACTTGTGGCTGGCGCTCGGCGTGGCGTTGCCGGGCACGCCCTGGACCCGGGCGACGCCCGGCAGGCTACCGCCGAGCGTGCTGCCGCCCTGACCCTGGACGTTGGCCGCGCCAGCCAGGCCGTCGACTCGCACGCCCTGGCCCTGCCAGGTACCGGCGACGTTGCCGGCGCCTTGCTGGCCGACCGAGACGCCGCTGCCGCCCTGGGTGCGGTCGGCGCCGGCACCGAGCGCGGCGCTGCCATTGCCGTCCTCGGCGAAGCGCGAGCTGAGACGGAACAGGCCGTTGTCGCCCTGGGGCAGGCTGAAGCCGGGCAGGGTAACCGGGTTGACCTGGCGCCGCGCCAGGTCGGGCGGCAGTTGCGAGGTCAGCGGCACGACCACCGAAACCCCGCTGCCGCCCACCGCGCTGTCGCCCACCTGGCGGCCGCTGCCGACGAAGGTGTAGCCGGGGCGGGTGACGCCGTTGTCGATGCGCGTGCTGGCATTGACCGTGACGTCGCCGGCGGCCTGGATCACCGCTGCGTAGGACTGGTCGCCACTGCTGATCGGGGTCGGCCCCTTGCTCGGGAATTCGTACTCGAAGGACCAGTCGCTGAGGATCGCGTTGAGCGCGGCGGGGATCTCGCCCGCGCGCGCCGGGTCGAAATTGGCGCTCTGGTACCAGTAGAGGTTGGTGAAGTTGCGCGACTTCTGGTCGATGCCGCCGATATCGCCGCCGCGAGCGGTACGCAGCACGCGGATGGTTTCCAGCTCGCCGGTTTCCAGGCCCTGGTTGTCGAGGACTTCGAGGTTGGCGGTGAGGTTGCCGCCGCTGCCGATCAGGCTGGAAAGGTTGTTCAGGGTGCCGCCGTCGATGGCGAAGTCGCCTCCGGCCAGCAGTTGCCCCATGGCGCTGCTGGCGGTGACCTCGGTCTTGTCGCGCTGGGTGATGGTCCAGATGGCGTTGCGCTTGCCGCTGCAGTCGCCCGCGTTGACGCCTTCGATGCAGGCGGTCTGCTCCATCTTCGCGGTGTACAGGCCCGACTTGCTTTCCAGCACGGCGCGACGGTTCTCGATCAGGCTGGCACGCAGGCTGAAGTCCTTGCCGCTCTCGATCACCCCGGAAAGGTTGCGCAGGCTGGCGGCACGGTTGCCGGCATCGTCGCGGGCGATATCCAGCCTGCCGAGGCTGTACACATCCCCGTAGAGGTTGGTGATGTCGCCGGCGCGCAGGGTCATGTCGGCGCCACTGAACAGCAACCCGCGCTCGTTGAGCAGGGCGGGCGCGTTCAATCGCAGGCTGCCGCCGCCGCCCAGGGTGCCGTAGTTGTTCAGGCTCGCGGCGCTGGCCACGAGGTCGCCGGCGGCGGTGATCCGCCCACGGTTGACCAGCAGGTTGCCGGCGCCGAGCGTGACATTGGCGCCGCCGGCGAGGCTGGCGGCGTCGCCGAGGTCGAGGCTGGCGGCGTTCAGGGCGAAGTCGCCGAGGCTGGTGGCGCGGCCGTTGCCACGGTAGCCGCCGCTCAGCTCGAGGCGCAAGCTGCCGTCGCTGGCCAGCAGGCCGTCGTTGCTCCAGTCGCCGCCGCGGCCAGTGAAGGACTGCACCGCCAGCAGCTTGCCCTCGGCCGTCTGGCGGAAGGTGCCGATGTCCAGGTTCAGGCGTCCGGCTTGCAGCACGCTGCTGTTGGTCCATTCGCTGGCGCGGATGTCCAGCAGGCCATTGGTGGTCAGTTCGCCGCCGGCGCGGATCACCTGCCCGGAATCCAGGCCGAAGGTGCCGTTGCCGGTATGGAGGATGCGCCCGCCGGCGTTGGCCAGGCTGCCCAGTTGCAGGTCGAGGTCCTGGTTGGCGCTTTCCAGCACGCCGTAGGCGTTGTTCAGGCCGCCAGCGACCAACCGCGTGCTGCCGCTGCGGCCGAGGGCGCGCAGGCTGCCGCCGCTGTTGTCGATCGCGGCGGCGCGCAGGTGCAGCTCGCTTTCGCTTTCCAACTGGCCGAAGCGGTTGGCCAGCGCGCCGGCCAGGCTGAAGTCGATGCGCCCGGCGCCGACCTTGCCGCCCTGGCCCGCCGCCGCGCCCTGGTTGAGGAAGCGCTGGCCGTCGAGGCTGAGCAGGCCGCTGGCGTAGAGGCCGCCGCCCTGGTTGTCGAAGTCGGCGGTGACGATGCGGTTGTCGCCGCCCAGCGCCGAGAGATGGCCCTGCTGGTTGCGCACGCCTTGCCCGGCGCGAATCTCCAGCGACTGCGCCTGGGTGACGCCGGCGCTGTTGTCGAACAGCCCGGTGACCAGCTTCAGCCAACCCTTGGCGCTGTTGAGCACGCCGCCGGCGCCGTTGTCGAGGCTGCCGCTCTGCAGGTCGAGGTTGCCGGCCCGGCTGTCCAGGCGGCCGCCCTGGTTGTCCAGCGCGCCGCCGATACGCAGCCGGTTGTCGCCCTGGGCCTGGAGCGTGCCCTGGCGGTTGTCCAGGCTGCCGGCCTGCACCTCGAGGGCGCCGGCCTGGCTGAAGATCAGGCCGTCCTGCTGGTTGCGCAGGGCGCCGCCGCCCAGGCGCAGGCTCATGCCGGCCTGGCTGGCGAGGGTGCCGGAGGCGCTGTTGTCGAGGCTGCCGGCACTGATCTCCAGCAGCCCCTGGCTGACCAGCTTGCCGCCGCGGTTGTCGACGCTGGCGCTGCGCAGCAGCAGGTCGCCGCCGCTGGCCAGGCGCGCCGCGCCGGCGTTGACCAGGGCGCCGCCGAGGATGGCGTCGAGCCGGCCCTGGCTGATCAACTGGCCGTCGCTGTTATCCAGGCTGGCGCCCTTGAGCAGCAGGCTGCCGCCGTTGATCCGGCCGCCGGCGTTGTTCAGCAGCGTATCGTCGCGCTCGAAGCTCAGCGCGCGCTGCGCCGAGACCAGGCCGCCCTGGCCGTTGTCCAGCTTCCCGGCGATGCTCAGGGTCACGTCGCTTTCGCCGGAGACGATGCCCTGGGCGTTATCCAGGCTGGCGGCGTCGATCCGTTGCGCGCCCTTGCTGACCAGCGCGCCCTGGCCGTGGTTGTCCAGCGCGCCGCCGAGGCTGATGGCCAGCTCGCCGTCCTTGCTCGAAAGGGTGCCGCCGGCGCTGTTGTCCAGGCTCCCGCCTGTCACCGTCAGGCCCTGCCATCCGGAGAGCAGGCCGGCGCCGGCGTTGCCCAGCGCGTCGGCGTCCAGGCGCAGTTTCCCGGCGCTGATGATGCGCCCCTGCTGGCCGTTGTCGATGCGTCTGGCCAGCAGCTCGAAGCCCTGCTGGCTGGAAATCTCGCCGCCCTGGCGGTTGTCGAGGACGTTCAGCCGCTCGATGCTCAGCGGGCCGCGAGCACTGATCAGGCCACCCTGGTTGTCCAGGTCGCCGCCCCGCAGGTCGAGACTGACGCCGCGCTCGCCGACCAGCCGGCCCTGGCGTTGCACCAGGCGCTCGACCGTCAGGCGCAGGTCGCCCCGGGCGGAGATTTCGCCGCCGTCGGCGGAATCGACGCGCCCTGCCGTCAGTTCCAGTTCGCCGTCGCTGGTGAGCAGGCCGCCACGGTTGTCCAGGTTGGCGGCGCTCAGGCGCAGCGACTGCTTGCCACTGAGGGCGCCGCCACGGTTGTCGAGGTCGGCGCTGCTGACGTCCAAGACGCCCTGGCTGATCAGTTGGCCACCCTCGGCGTTGTCCAGCGCGCCAGTGGCGACGCTCAGGCCGGCGTTGCCGGAGAGCAGGCCCTTGCCGCTGTTGTCCAGCGAGGCGCTGGCGAGCGTCAGGCGGGCGCCGGAGACGGTGCCTTCGGCGTGGTTGTCCAGCGCGCCGTCGACGCGCAGGTCGATGCCGGCGCGGCTGGCCAGGGTGCCCTTGGCGCTGTTGTCCAGGCGAGCGGCCGCGATGTCCAGGCCGGCGGCGCCGGAGATCACCCCGCCCAGGCTGTTGTCCAGGGCCTGGGCGATGCGCAGGGTCAGGCTGGCGGCGCCGATCAGGCGCCCGCCGCGGTTGTCCAGGCTGGCGGCGGCGAGGGTGAAGGCGCGGTCGCTGGAGATTTCCCCGCCGGCGCCGTTGTCCACCGCGCCGAGCTGGCGCAGCAGCAGCGCGCCGGGCGTGGCGATCAGGCCGCCGTCGCGGTTGACCAGCGTGCCGCCATTGAGGTCGAGGGTGACGCCGGTTTCGCTGACCAGGACGCCGCCTCCGCGCTGGTCGAGGCCTTTCAGGTTGGCGTCGAGCAGGCCCTTGGCGCTGACCCGGCCCTGCTGGCCGTTGTCCAGCCGGGCGGCCACCAGGGTGATGCCGGCGTTGCTGCCGATGCCGCCGTTGCGGCTGTTGTCCAGCACGCCGGTGCGGATATCCACCGCACCCTTGGCGCTGATCACGCCGGAACGGCTGTTGTCGAGGCTGGCGCCCTGCAGCGTCACGCCGGCATCGCTGAGCAGCCTGCCGCCCTGGTTGTCCAGCGCGGCCTGGCTGGTCAGCGCCAGCGCACCGGCGCTGGAGAAGGTCCCGCCACGGTTGTCCAGGCGCGCGGCGCGCGCCGTCAGGCTGCCTTCGCTGACCAGCGCGCCGCCCTGGTTGTCCAGCACGCCGCCGAGGCTCACGCTCAGGCTGTTCTGGCTGTCGAGCCGACCGCCGTCGCCGTTGAACAGTTCGCCGCCGTCCAGGCTCAGGCCGTCGCGCCCGGCCAGCACCCCCTTGGCCTGGTTCAGCAGGCGCTGCACGGTGAGGCGCAGGCCGCTGTCGCCGATGACCTTGCCGCCGCGGTTGTCCAGTTGCTCGCGGGCGTTCACGGCGACCTTCGAGGTGCTGGAAATCTCGCCGGCGCGGTTGTCGACCTGCCGCGCCTCGATAGCGATGCCGCCATTCGCGGCGATCAGCCCGGACTGGCTGTTGTCGAGCGTGTCGGCCGCGACCTTCAGGGTCTTTTCGCTGACCAGTTCGCCACCTTGCTGGGCCAGGCTGCCAAGCGTCGCCTGCAGGTCGCCCTTGGCGGCGATACGCCCTCCGGCGTTGCCGACGGCGTTCGCTGCGAGGTCCAGGCGGCCATCGCTGAGCAGCTTGCCACCCTGGTCGTTGCGCAGGCTGGCGACCTCCACGCGCACGCCAGCCTTGCCGCTGGCGCTGCCGCCGTCGCGGTTGTCGAAGGCGCCTCCCGTGGCGCTCAGGCCGGCGTCGGCCACCAGCACGCCGCCACGGTTGTCCAGGCTGGCGCCGTGGACGTTCAACTCGCTGCGGCTCGACAGCAGGCCGCCGGCGCGGTTGTCCAGTTGCCCCACCGTCACGCGCTGCGCGCCCTGGCTGAGCAGGTTGCCTTCATCGCGGTTGTCCAGCAGGCCGCCGAGGCTGACCTCCAGGCCGCCCCGGCTGCTCAGCGTGCCCTTGCCGCTGTTGTCCAGGCTGCGCGCCCGCAGGTCGAGGCGGTTGGCCGCGGAGAACAAGCCGAGGCGGTTGTCGATGGCACCGCTGGCGACCACCAGCAGGTCGTCGCCGATCAGCTTGCCGCCGCGATTGTCGAGGCTGCCGACGCGGGCCTCGAGGCGCTTGCCGGAGACTTCGCCGTCCCCCCGGTTGACCAGCGCCTGGGCGCTGACGCGGGTGGACTGCTGGCTGCCGAGCAGGCCTTGCTGGCCGTTGTCGAGCGTCGCCGCGCCGACCTCCAGGTCGTTCAGGCCGATCACCTGGCCGCCACGGTTGTCGAGATCGCCACGGGTCTTGACCATGGCGCGGTCCCGGCTCTGCAACAGGCCGTCCTGGCGGTTGTCCAGGCTGCTCGCCTCGACCCGCAGTTCGCCCTCGGCGAGCAGCTTGCCGCCACGGTTGTCCAGGTGCCCGGCGTCGACCCGGACGGTCGCCCCCTTCAGGCTGCCGCCCTGGTTGTCCAGCGCCTGGCTCGCCTTCGCTTCCAGCGCGCGGCTGGCCACCAGGCTGCCGGCGTTGCGCAGGGTGCCGCTGCGCAGCTCGAGGTCGCCGCGCGCGTTGCGCCGCTCGTCTGGCTCGACGCCGGCTTCGATCACCCCGGCGTTGTCGATATGCGCCGCCTCCAGCGCGATGCGTTCGCGCGCCGCCAGGCTCTGCCGGTTGACCAGTTCCTCCGCGCTGCGGATCTCGGCGCTGCCGCCGGCGTAGGTCTTGCCGTTCAGCTCCACGGCCTGGGCCGCGATCTTCAGGTCGCCCTGGCTGGAGGCCTGGGCCAGGCTCAGCTTGCCGCTGGCGTCGATGCGGATGTCGCCGCCGCTGGCGGCCATGTCGCCGGCCAGCTTCACCCCCACGCCCTGCTCGGTGCCGACCAGGCGGATCGCCCCGGCGTACATCCCGCCCAGCGCCGAGCTGTCGATCGCCAGCTGTGGCTTCTCGCTGCCATCGGCGGCGCGCGGCGTGGCCTGCAGGCTGTCGGCCTGGACGTCGTTGCGGCCGGTGACGATGTTGAGGTTCTTCGCGTAGAGCTTGGCGTTGAGCTTGGCGCTGCGGGTGATCAGGTCGAACTGTTCGAGGTTGCCGACGTTCAGTTCGGCGCCTTCGACGACGATGTCGCCGCCGTCCACCTGGAAGCGCTCCAGGCGCTGGCCGTCCATGATCGGCTTGCCGGTGGTGAGGGTCGCGCGCGGCGTGTTGATGAAGCCGCAGCCCTGGCAGGTGATGCCGTGCGGGTTGGCGACGATCACCCGCGCCGACTGCCCGGCCACCTCGGTGTAGCCGGCCAGGGTGCTGCGGTTGCCGCCGGTGACCTGGTTGAGGATCACCTGCGCCGCCTGGCCCTTGAGGTTGGGGTTGCCGAGGATGATCCCGCCGAGCTGGGTACCCTGGGTCTTGCCGGTGGCGTTGTTGAGGATCAGCCCGTTGGCGCCGACGTTGTAGTCGCGGAAATGGTTGTTCGACAGCCCGGCGCCGTTGGGCGTGGCGATATTGACGACGGGCACGCCGTTGCCCGCCTGGCTCAGGCCGGTGTTGCCGCCGGCGGCCTTGTCCAGCGCCAGCCCCGCCGCCGCGGCGACGATCGGGTTGAGGAACAGGATGCCGGCCAGGGACAGGGCGATGCACTGGTTCAGCGGGCTGCGGATGTCCATATCGTTACTCCTTGGCGGGTAGGGGCCCGGCGAGGTTAAGCAAGGTTTTCCAAGGAAAGGGCCTCGATGCAGGTAGGCGCTTTCCTAAAGCGTTCAGGAGGTCGCCGCGTCTTCAGAAGAACGCGTCGACCCGGAAATAGATCGGGTGCTCGCGCCGCTCGATGGCGCTGGGCCGCTCCAGCGAGCGGGCGAAGCCGACGCTGGCGGCGAAATAGCGGCCGCGGGCATCCAGTTCGATGGCGTTGCCGCTCATGCGCCCGCTGGCGCCGTCGTTGTAGCGGTCGTGGCGGATCACGCCGACGTCGTAGGCGAAGGCCACGCCGTATTCCTGCAGCCAGGGCCGCAGCGGCGCCCATTCCACCGCACGCCGCCAGCGCAACTGGTTGCGCCAGTAGCCGCCGCTGTCGCCGGTCAGGGTCTGGTCCTTGAAGCCGCGCACCGAGCTGTTGCCGCCGAGGCTGATGCGCTGCGGGCTGAACAGCACGTCCTCGCTCCTTTGCCCGGTGGCCAGGCTGTCGAAGCTGAAGCGCTCGCCCCATAGCTGGAACGGCTGCAGGTAGCTGAGGGTCAGGCTGTACTTGTCGTAGCGCGCATTCGGATCGCCCGCGTGCGGGTGGCCGCGACCCTGCGCGCCAAGGGCGCCGATGCCCTGCTGCCAGCCGAGGTCGAGGTTGACGAAGCCGCTGCCGATCCGCCGGCCGTGGTTGAAGCCGAGCTGGGTCTCGGTGATCCGCGTGCTCTGGTCTTCCAGGCGGGTGTCTTCGACATAGTTGTTGGTGCGCTGGTGGCTGAGCCCCAGGCTCATGGCGGTCTTGCTCACGCCGTCGCGGTGCAGCACGCGTTCGGCGCGGAACTGGTGGCTGCGGCTGTCGCCATCGAGCTTGAAGGGGAAGCCGCTGGCCTCGTTGCGCGTGCGGTAGTCGCTCTGGCTGTAGCCGTAGGTGAAGGTCCACCAGCCCCAGGGCAGGCTGTAGAACAGGCTCTGGCTGTCGGAATGGCGCCAGCGGTCGGTCACCGCGTCGCGGTTGGCGCGCAGGTTGAGCTGGTCGGCCAGGCCCAGCGGGCTGTCCCAGTCCAGGCCCAGGCCCATCTGCTGCTCGCCGGTACTGACGTCGCCGTCATTGTTGCGCGTGGCGGAGACCCGCCAGGGCTTGTCGCGCTCGCCCTTGAGACGCACCCGGCTGCCGCCGACCTCGCTGCCGGGCACCAGCTCCAGTTGCGCCTGGCGCGACGGCAGGCGGCTCAACTGGTCGACCAGTTGCTCCAGTTCGCGCAGGTCGAGCAACTCGCCGGTCCTGCCCGGAAAGCTCATCGCCAGTTCGCGCGGGCTGGCCAGCGCGGAGCTGTCCAGGCCCTCCAGGCGGCCTTCGACGACGATGATGCGCAGGGTCCCGGAGGCCAGGTCCTGCTGTGGCAGGTAGGCGCGGGTGGTGACGTAGCCGCGATCCAGGTAATGGTCGGTGACGGCCTTGAGCAGCGCATTGAGCTGGCCGACGCCCAGGCAGCGCCCCTGGTAGGGCGCCAGCAGTTGGCGACGCGCGCTTTCGCCGAGGTGCCCGGCGCCCTCCAGCTCGATGCGGCGGATCTCGAAGCAGCGCTCGTCGTCGCCGGAGGCATCCGCAGCGGCGGGCGCTCCCTTGCCGGGCAGTTGCTGGAGTTCCTCCAGGCGCTTGCGCTGTTCGTCCAGCAGGCGCTGCTGGCGGTCGCGGATCAGGTCGCGGTCGCCGGGGGAGGTGAAGGGGGCGGCGCTGGCCATGAGCGGCAGGCACAGGAAGATAAAGGCCAGGCGATGGAGAGCCACGATTTCATTCCTTGAAATACAGAAAGGCGCGATGTTGGCCCAGCGGCTACAGCGGGTAAGCAGGAATATTCCGAAATCCGTCTTCCATGAGTCGGACAATCCGGAAGTAAGGCACAAGGCCATCTGGGCGTGCCGAAAAACCTAACACAGACTTTGGGATTAATCCGTTAGATGGCACGCCTTCTCGACGAACTGCAACAAGACCCATCGTTGGCAGGGTACTCATCGCGGCAAAAAGAAAGGGCCGGCTCCCATGGGAAAGCCGGCCCCGGATACTGCTCGTCGCAGGCGCTGCATCAGCCGCGCTGGTAGACGATTTCCTTGGTGCCGCCGTCGCAGGTGCCGACTACCTTCTTGTCGGTGACGCTGCCCTTGTCGACGATTTCCAGGGTGTAGGCAGGAACGCCGTTGGCCTTGATCTTCGCATCGATCTCGGCTTTCAGTTCCTCACAGGGCTTGGCGGCGAATGCGCTGCCCGCCACGGCAAACAGGCCGACTGCCAACATCAACTTCTTCATGAACACATTCCCTCGTTGCATGGATGAAGACCCGAACGGGTCAGGCTTGCCAAATGCGGCAAGGTTGAGACGAGCGCGCCGCCCATGGAGGCACGCCGCCCTCATAGCCTGTGCATGATCCGGCGAAGCGGAAAGACACGGCGGCCTTTCCAGGGCGCAGGCGATCGTGGACAGGTTTCCAGGGTGCCATCAGCTATTGGCGATACGGAACCCTACTTTCAGGGTCACCTGGTAATGGCCGACGGCGCCGTTCTCGATGTGCCCGCGGGTATCCACCACCTCGAACCATTCCAGATGCTGGATGCTCTTCGCCGCTTCGGCGAGGGCGTTGTTGATGGCGTCCTCGATGCTGGTCTTGGACGAGCCGACCAGTTCGATCTTCTTGTAGGTGTGGTGATTGGACATGAACTCTCTCCCCGGACGATGCCTGGTTCTTCGCGCCCGACGGGCGCCTCTGTTCAATGGACACTAGCCGAGCCGGAAAAGTGCAGCAAATCGCCAGCGCTCAGCCTGCCAACTGCTCCCGCAACCATTGCGCCAGGCGCCCGGCACGCGGATCGTGGAGGCGTGCCGGTACCCACAGGGCCAGGCGCGCATCGGTCTCGATGAAGCCCCAGGGCGCCGCCAGGCGGCCCGCGGCGAGATCGTCGCGGACCAGCGGCTCCGGGGCGATGGCCACGCCGAGGCCCGCCACCGCCGCTTCCAGCAGGTAGTAGAGATGCTCGAACCCCTGGCCATAGCGCAGCGCCTCCGCCGCCAGCCCCTGGCTCGCGGCCCAGGCCGGCCAGGCCTGGGGTCGCGAGGCGGTATGCAGCAGCGGCTCCTGCAACAGCCGCGCGGCGGGCGCCTGGGCCAGGCCGGTTTCCTGCGCCAGGCGCGGGCTGACCACCGGGCCCATGCGCTCGGGCGCCAGTTCGAAGACCTGCATGTCCGCCGGCCAGGGCGGCTCGGCGAACCAGAGCATGGCGTCCAGGCCGGGACGACGCGGATCGAACTCGCCCTCGCTGGTGGACAGTTGCAGGCGCAGGTCGGGGAGGGCACGGTTGAGCTGGTCCAGCCGCGGGATGAACCAGCGCGCCAGCAGGCTGCCGGGTACGCCGAGGACGAACGGGGCCTCGGCGGTCTGCCGGCGCAGCTCGGCACAGACGCCACGCAGTCGCTCGAACGCATCGCCGCAGGCGTCACGCAGGCGAACGCCGGAATCGGTGAGTTTTACGCCGCGTCCATCCTTGCCGAACAGGGCCACCCCGAGATCGTCCTCGAGCAACCGCACCTGCCGGCTCACGGCGCCATGGGTAACGTGCAGTTCCTCAGCCGCCAGGCTGATGCTGTGCAACCGGGCAGCGGCTTCGAAAGCGCGCAGGGCATTCAGGGAAGGGAGGTCGCGGCTCATGGCTATTCGTGAGTTTTCCTGACAGGTTTGAGCAATCTTATCGGTTTCTTTTACCCGGCGGGGGGGATTAGATTCTGCCCATACGTCATTTCCTGGAGCCCTCCATGACTTCCTATCGCAACGGCCCCGACGCCAAGGGCCTGTTCGGTCGCTTCGGCGGCCAGTACGTCGCCGAGACCCTGATGCCGCTGATCCTCGACCTCGCCCGCGAGTACGAGAAGGCCAAGGACGACCCGGCGTTCCAGGAGGAACTGGCCTACTTCCAGCGCGACTACGTCGGTCGGCCGAGCCCGCTGTACTTCGCCGAGCGCCTGACCGAGCACTGCGGCGGGGCGAAGATCTACCTCAAGCGCGAGGAGCTGAACCATACCGGCGCGCACAAGATCAACAACTGCATCGGCCAGATCCTCCTGGCCCGGCGCATGGGCAAGAAACGCATCATCGCCGAGACCGGCGCCGGCATGCACGGCGTGGCCACCGCCACTGTCGCCGCGCGTTTCGGCCTGCAGTGCGTGATCTACATGGGCACCACCGACATCGACCGGCAGCAGGCCAACGTCTTCCGCATGAAGCTGCTGGGCGCCGAGGTGATCCCGGTGACCGCCGGCACCGGTACCCTGAAGGACGCCATGAACGAGGCGCTGCGCGACTGGGTGACCAACGTCGACAGCACCTTCTACCTGATCGGCACGGTCGCCGGCCCGCATCCGTACCCGGCGATGGTCCGCGATTTCCAGGCGGTGATCGGCAAGGAAACCCGCGAGCAACTGGCCGAGAAGGAAGGGCGCCTGCCCGATTCGCTGGTCGCCTGCATCGGCGGCGGCTCCAACGCCATGGGCCTGTTCCACCCGTTCCTCGACGACGCCGGGGTGCAGATCGTCGGCGTGGAAGCCGCCGGCCACGGCATCGACACCGGCAAGCACGCGGCCAGCCTGAACGGCGGGGTTCCCGGCGTGCTGCACGGCAACCGCACCTTCCTGCTGCAGGACGCGGATGGCCAGATCATCGACGCACACTCCATCTCCGCCGGCCTCGACTATCCCGGCATCGGCCCGGAACACGCCTGGCTGCACGACACCGGCCGCGTCGAGTACACCTCGATCACCGACGACGAAGCCCTGGAGGCCTTCCACACCTGCTGCCGCCTCGAAGGCATCATCCCGGCGCTGGAAAGCTCCCATGCCCTGGCCGAGGTCTTCAAGCGTGCGCCCAGCCTGCCCAAGGAGCACATCATGGTGGTGAACCTGTCCGGTCGCGGCGACAAGGACATGCAGACCGTCATGCACCACATGCAACAGGAGTCGAAAGCATGAGCCGCCTGCAGACCCGCTTCGCCCAGCTCAAGCAGGAAAACCGCGCCGCCCTGGTGACCTTCGTCACCGCCGGCGACCCGGACTACGCGTCTTCCCTGGAAATCCTCAAAGGCCTGCCGGCGGCCGGAGCCGACGTGATCGAACTGGGCATGCCGTTCACCGATCCGATGGCGGACGGCCCGGCCATCCAGTTGGCCAACATCCGCGCCCTCGAAGGCGGCCAGACCCTGGCCAGGACGTTGCAGATGGTCCGCGAATTCCGCAGCGGCGACAGTGAGACGCCCCTGGTGCTGATGGGCTACTTCAACCCGATCCACCACTACGGCGTCGAACGCTTCATTGCCGAGGCGAAGGAGGTGGGGGTGGACGGCCTGATCGTGGTCGACCTGCCGCCGGAGCACAACGAAGACCTCTGCCACCCGGCCCAGGCCGCCGGCCTCGACTTCATCCGCCTGACCACCCCGACCACCGGCGACCAGCGCCTGCCGACGGTGCTCGAAGGCAGTTCCGGGTTCGTCTACTACGTGTCGGTGGCCGGCGTCACCGGCGCCAACGCGGCGACCCTGGAGCACGTCGAGGAAGCAGTGGCGCGCCTGCGCCGGCATACCGACCTGCCGATCGGTATCGGCTTCGGCATCCGCAGCGCCGAACACGCCGCCGCGGTCGCGCGGTTGGCCGACGGCGTGGTGGTCGGCTCGGCGCTGATCGACCGGATCGCCAAGGCCCGCGACAATGCCCAGGCGGTCAAGGATGTCCTCGCCCTGTGCGGCGAGCTGGCCGAAGGCGTGCGCAACGCACGCTGACAGACCCTGACAGCGGCATTCTCCAGGCGCAGGCAACCCGCTGCGCCTGGCCTTGCGTTGCACGCTGCCAGAACCGTGAGGAAAAATTCACGGTCACTTTCAGAAACGTCTTATTGTCCGCCGACTCTGCCGAAGCCTTGAATAGCGCCTCACCCAAATAGCCAACGCATTCAAAGAAGGTTCGCATGAGTAAGGTGCTGATCGTCGATGATCATCCCGCTATCCGCCTGGCCGTGCGCTTGCTGTTCGAGCGCGACGGTTTCACCATCGTCGGCGAGGCCGACAACGGTGCCGAAGCCCTGCAGGTAGCCCGCAAGAAGTCTCCCGACCTGGCCATCCTGGACATCGGCATCCCCAAGATCGACGGTCTCGAAGTGATAGCCCGCCTGAAGTCCCTGAAGCTGGACACCAAGGTCCTGGTCCTGACCCGGCAGAATCCGGCGCAGTTCGCCCCGCGCTGCCTGCAGGCCGGCGCCATGGGCTTCGTCAGCAAAAGGGAAAACCTCTCCGAGCTGCTGCTCGCCGCCAAGGCCGTGCTGGCCGGCTACATCCACTTCCCCACCGGGGCGTTGCGCAGCATCAACCAGCAGAGCCGCGACAACGAGGCCCGCATGCTGGAAAGCCTTTCCGACCGCGAGATGACCGTGCTGCAGTACCTGGCCAACGGCAACACCAACAAGGCCATCGCCCAGCAGCTGTTCCTCAGCGAGAAAACCGTGAGCACCTACAAGTCACGCATCATGCTGAAACTCAACGCCCATTCCCTGGCCGGCCTGATCGATTTCGCCCGCCGCCACGAGCTGATCTGAGGATCCCATGCGAACGTTCGACCTGACCGCCGCCCTGGGCGACCGCGCCAACCAACCGGAGATCAGCCGCCTGCTCGTCGCGCAGCTGATGACCAGCAACAACGAAGACACCCGCAAGCTGCGACGCGCCCAGGAGCGCGAGCAGACCCAGGAACTCAACGAGCTGGCGCACCGCCTGGCGGGCATGGCCTCGCTGATCCACGCCCACGCCGTGGAACGCGCCTGCCACCAACTGGAGATCGCCTGCGGCGAAAGCTCCGTGCGCAAGCTCGCCGATGCCGTCGACGACCTGGTGACGGCACTGGGCGAGCTGCAATGCGAACTGCACGACTGGATGACGATGACCGCGCCTCAAGGCACGGCGAAGTCATAGCGTTGCGGGCCTTCGTCCAGGATCGACAGGTCCAGCGGGCGAATGGCTCCCATCCAGATGGCTCGGTCGCGATGGTCGAGCAGATCGTTGCCGGTAACCGGGTGGATGAACACCACCAGGTCCTGCCGATGGATGGCCAGCCAGGGCACCAGCTCGCCGAACACCTCGGGAGCGAACGCCAGCTGGCAGCTCCAGTCCGGATGCGGCCCTACCGGCCGCTCATGGACCCGCCCCATCTTCAGCGGAAAGCGCCGCGCCGCCTCTTCGCAAAGGGCGCGGGCTCGCTCGATGCTCTGCGCATCGAAATAGACGTGAGCATGGAAGCCCTGGATGCGGGGGGTGGAATACTCGTTCATCGTCACCTCTTCAAGCGCCGCCGGCCTGCAACTCGGCCTGCAGCCAGTCGACGAAACCGTCGACCAGCCGCTGGCGCCGCTTGCGCTCCGGCAATACCGCATAGTACCCGTATCGCGACAGGCAGCTCTCGCCAATGGGCCGGCAAAGCAGCCCCTGTTCGAGCAGGCCGTCGACCAGGTGGCGCCAGCCGATGGCCACGCCCTGGCCGGCGATGGCCGCCTGGATCAGCAAGGTGTAGTTGTCGAAGCTGAGCACCGCCGGAATCGGCTGCCGATCGATGGCCAACGCTTCGAACAACGCCGGCCAGTCGAACCAGCGGGCGTGCTGCGCCGGCTTCAGATGCAGCATCGGCAGGCGCGCCAGGTGCGCCTTGGCCAGCGGCAACTGCAATCCCTCGACCAGCCGCGGGCTACAGACCGGGAACACCTCCTCGCGAAACAGCCGGTGCGCTTCGCCGTGCTTGGAACGACCGTCGCCGAACAGGATCGCCACGTCGATATCGCCGCGCTGGCCGGCCAGGCCGCGCTCGCTGGTCACCAGGCTCACGTCCAGGTGCGGATGGGCCTGATGGAAGCGCGGAAGGCGCGGCATCAGCCAGTAGGCAGCGAAGGCGTAGTCGGTGGCCACCTGGAGCACCTCGTGGCGCTGGCGCGCGCCCAGCGCGGCGATGCCGGCATCGATCGTCTCGAGGCCGGCGGCCACGTGGCGGAGCAGAAGCTGGCCGGCGTCGGTGAGCACGATGCCTCGATGAACGCGCTGGAACAGAGGGGTCGCCAGCTCTTTCTCCAGGCGTTTGATCTGCTGGCTGACCGCAGGCTGGGTGGTCCCCAGTTCCTCGGCGGCAGCGGTGAAGCTGAGTTGGCGGGCGGCGGACTCGAATACCCGGAGCAGGTCGAGGGATGGCGGCATGAGGTGTTCTCACATAAGCCCGGCTTATCCAACGCATCCAGCCCCATGCGGTTTACCAGGGATTTCGATGCACTGATGATCGACGCAGCACTATCGCATAACCCAATCGCATGGGATAAGCCGCCCGATGAAGACCTCGCCGAACATCCTGTTCATCATGGCCGACCAGATGGCCGCGCCGCTGCTGCCGCTTCACGATCCGCGCTCGGCGCTGCGCATGCCTCACCTCTCGCGCCTCGCCGAACGGGCCGTGGTGTTCGACTCGGCATACTGCAACAGCCCGCTCTGCGCGCCGTCGCGCTTCACCCTGGTCAGCGGTCGCTTGCCTACCCGCATCGGCGCCTGGGACAACGCTGCCGACTTCGCCGCCGATACCCCCACCTACGCCCACTACCTGCGCAACCTCGGCTATCGCACGGCGCTGTCGGGCAAGATGCACTTCTGCGGTCCCGACCAGTTGCACGGCTACGAGGAACGCCTGACCAGCGACATCTATCCGGCGGACTATGGCTGGGCGGTGAACTGGGACGAGCCGGAGGTGCGCCCGAGCTGGTACCACAACATGTCCTCGGTTTTGCAGGCCGGTCCCTGCGTGCGCACCAACCAGCTGGACTTCGACGAGGAGGTGGTGTTCAAGGCCCGCCAGTACCTCTACGACCATGTTCGCCAGCACGCCGGCCAGCCATTCTGCCTGACCGTGTCGATGACCCATCCGCACGACCCCTACAGCATCCCGGCGAGCTACTGGAATCTCTACCGCGACGAGGACATCCCGCTGCCGCGCCAGCGCTTCGCCCAGGAGGAGCAGGACCCTCATTCGCAACGCCTGCTGAAGGTCATCGACCTGTGGGACAAGCCGTTGCCCGAGGAGCGCATCCGCGCCGCCCGGCGTGCCTACTTCGGCGCCTGCAGCTACGTCGACGCGCAGATCGGTGCGCTGCTGGCGACCCTGGAGGAATGCGGGCTGGCCGACGACACCATCGTGGTGTTCTCCGGCGACCATGGCGACATGCTCGGCGAGCGCGGCCTCTGGTACAAGATGCACTGGTTCGAGATGGCCGCGCGCGTGCCGCTGCTGGTCCATGCGCCGGCGCGCTTCGCGCCGCGCCGCATCGGCGCTTCGGTATCCACCGTGGACCTGCTGCCGACCCTGGTGGAGCTGGCCGGCGGCCAGGTCGATCCACGCCTGCCGCTGGAAGGCCGCTCGCTGCTGCCGCACCTGCGCGACGGCAGCGGGCATGACGAGGTGATCGGCGAATACACCGCCGAGGGCACCCTCAGCCCGCTGATGATGATCCGCCGCGGCGACTACAAGTTCATCTACTCCGAGCAGGACCCCTGCCTGCTCTACGACCTGCGCAACGACCCGCAGGAGCGCGAGAACCTCGCCGCCAGTCCGGCCCATCGCGGAACGTTCGAGGCGTTCCTCGACGAGGCCCGGCGACGCTGGGACATCCCCGCGATCACCCGCGCCGTACTCGACAGCCAGCGCCGCCGACGCCTGGTGGCCGCCGCGCTGGCGCGAGGACGGCTGGCCAGCTGGGACCACCAGCCGTGGGTCGATGCAAGCCAGCAGTACATGCGCAACCATATCGACCTGGACGATCTCGAGCGCCGCGCGCGCTTCCCGCAACCCTGAGCACGAGGGCACTTCCATGAACCGGCTTCCCACCTGCCTGCTGGCCGCCACCCTGTTCCTGGGCAGCGCCTCGCTATACGCCGAAGACCCCGCCTGTGCCCGCGTCAGGCTGGCCGATCCAGGCTGGAGCGATATCGCGGTAACCAACGCCACTGCCGCGTTTCTCCTGGAAAGCCTCGGCTACCAGGTGAAGATCGATACCCTGTCGGTGCCGATCATCTATGGCGGCCTGCGCGACGGCCAGGTGGACGCCTTCCTCGGCGGCTGGATGCCCGCGCACCAGGACTATCACGACAAGTTCGTCGCCAGCGGCCAGGTCGAACGCCTCGGTCGCAACCTCGACGGCACCCGCTTCACCCTGGCGGTGCCGCGCTACGTCTGGGACGCCGGCGTACACCGCTTCGAGGACCTCGCCGCGCAAGGGCAACGCTTCAACCGCAAGCTGTACGGGATCGGCTCCGGCGCGCCGGCCAATCAGTCGATCCAGAAGATGATCGACGCCAACCAGTTCGGCCTCGGCGACTGGAAGCTGGTGGAGTCCAGCGAGCAGGCGATGCTCGCCGAACTCGGCCGGGCCGAGAAGCGCCAGCGCTGGCTGGTGTTCCTCGGCTGGACGCCGCACCCGATGAACATCCGCCATGACCTGCGCTACCTGGAAGGCGGCGAGCAGTACTTCGGCGACCGCGGCCAGGTCTACACCCTGGCACGCAAGGGCTACGCCGCGCAGTGCCCGAACCCGGCGCGGCTGCTGGCCAACCTGCGCTTCGACCTGGACATGGAGAACCGCCTGATGAGCGACGCGCTGGAAGGCACGGCGACTCCGGCCTCGGCGACCCGCGCCTGGCTCAAGGCCAACCCGCGGGTGCTCGAGGCCTGGCTGCAAGGGGTGACCAGCCGCGACGGCGGCGACGCCCTGGCCGCGGTTCGCGGCCAGCCATAGCGCCATGTGGACGCGCTTGCTGCCGTTCCTCGCCTGGCTACCGGGGCTGCACCGGGGCATGCTCGGGCGCGAGGCTTGGGTCGGCCTGAATGGCGCAATCCTGGCACTGCCGCAATCGATGGCCTATGCGCTGATCGCCGGCCTGCCAGCGGAGTACGGCCTGTACGCGGCGATGCTGCCAGTGGCGATCGCCTGCCTGTGGGGCTCGTCGCGCCACCTGGTGAGCGGTCCCACCGCGGCGATCTCGGTGCTGCTGTTCAGTTCGGTGGCCCCGCTGGCGCCGCTGGGCAGCCCGCAATACGTCCAGGCCGTGCTGCTGCTGACCTTTCTCGCCGGCGCCTTCCAGTGGCTGCTCGGCGTCCTGCGCGTCGGGTCGCTGGTCAATTTCGTCTCGCATTCGGTGATGCTCGGCTTCACCCTTGGCGCGGCGCTGCTGATCGTCCTCGGCCAACTGCCCTATCTTCTCGGCCTGGCCGCGAGCGGGGAGGGCGCAGCGCCGGGAAACGGCTGGCGGCTGCTGGCGCGGTTCGCCGAGTTCGATGGCCCATCGCTGCTGGTGGGCGGCTTCAGCTTCGCGCTCAGCCTGCTGGTCAGGCGCCTGCGACCGCGCTGGCCGGCCCTGCTGCTTGGCTTGCTGGGCGGTGCCACGCTGGTCTGGGCGCTACCCGGGACCTTCGCCTCGGTAGCCCATGTGCAGGCCTTATCGAGCGCACTGCCGGGCTGGAATCCGCTGGTCTTCGATTCCCGATCGATCCTCGACCTGCTACCTGCGGCGGTGGCCTGCGGCATGCTCGGGCTGGTCACCAGCCTGTCGATCGCCCGCGCCCTGGCCGCGCGCCAGGGAGACGCGTTCGATGCCAACCAGGAGGTCCGCGCCCAGGGTCTGTCGAACCTGCTCGGGCCTTGGCTGTCGGCGAGCCTGTCGGCGGGTTCCTTCACCCGCTCCGGGCTCAATCTGGAAGCCGGTGCGCGCTCCCCGCTGGCGGGTGCGTTTTCGGCGCTCTGGGTGGCACTGCTGGCCGTGCTCGGTGCGCGCCTGATCGAACATGTACCGTTGCCGGCGATGGCCGCAGGCATCCTGCTGATCGCCTGGGGCCTGATCGACCGCCCGGCGCTCCGCGCGCTCTACCGCAGCGGCCGCGCCGAATGCCTGGTGGCCGGCCTAACCGCCCTGGCCACGCTGCTGTTGCCGCTGCAGAACGCCATCTACGCGGGAGTGCTGGCGTCGCTGGTCTTCTACCTGCGGCGCACCTCGACACCACGCGTACTGCGCCAGCGCAACGACGAGGAAGAAGTGCTGCGCATCGAAGGCTCGATCTTCTTCGGCGCCTGCGACTACCTGCAACGCCTCATGCGCCAATGCGACAGGCCACGGCTGGTGCTGGACGCCCGCCAGGTGAACTTCATCGACTTCGCCGGCGCAGTGCTGTTGCAGCAGGAAGCCCGCCGCCTGCACGCCGAGGGCCGCCGCCTGGTATTGCGCCACGCCCGCCCGCAGGTCCGCGAAGCGCTGGGCCGGCAGGCCGACGAAGGCTGCCGCCTGCACTACGAAGGCTGACGCTCAGGGCGCCGCCGGCGATGTCGGTGCGCTGTCGCCGGGCAGCAGTTGCGGCGATTCCCGCTGCAGCTTGTCGCGCATCATCTCCAACTGTCCAAGGGCGGCGCGAGCCTCGTCGATTTCCTCGGCGCTGCGCTCGCCACCCTGTTCGGCCGCCTCGATCCGCGCGCGGATTTCCGGTATCTGCTGTACGCCGCTGGTGTAGGCCTGTACCAGTTCGCGGGTCTGTCGTTCCTCGAAGGCCTGGTACTGCTTCGGATCGGCCAGCTCCTGCGCCGTCGCGCCCTGGCGTGGTTGCAGGCCGCCGAGCGGCGGGCTGCGCGGGTCGCCCTCGTCGCGCAGCATCTGCATGAACTGGATCGCCTGCTCGCGATCCAGTTCCGCCACCGGCGGCTCCGCCTCGTACGCCGGTGCTGCCGCTTGCGATCGCACCGGCGCCGGCGGCGGCGGACGGTCGTCGACCGCGGGCAGTGCCGCAAGCGTCCTGGCTGGCGACGGAGAAGACGAGGAAGCGGCCATATCGGCAGGCGCCAGCAACACGCCGGCGCAGGCCAGGGCGATCGCCAGCCCGCTGCAGCCGAGGGCAACGCCGAGCCAGCGCTTCACAGGCCTTCCACCCTGGCGCCGGCCAGCAGGTTGCGCAGGCGCGTCTCGAACTGCGCTGCCAGTTGCTCGCGCGCCACCGCCTGGTTCACCTCGAAGCGCACGCTGCGGTCGTCGAGGGGCAACTGGCGATCCTCGCGGCTACGCACCCGGACGATCTCGAACGCGCCGTCGATGCGCATCGGCTGGGAAACCGTATCGGCCTTCTGGATCAGCGCAGTCTTGCGCAGCAGGTCGAGCCGGCCGTCCTGGGGCCGTATCAGGCCTAGGTCGCCGGGCGGGTCGCGGTCCCTGTCGTCGGCCAGGGAATAGCGGCGTACCGCCTCGTCGAAGGCCAGGCCGCCGCGCAACTCGGCGTAGACCTTGTCCGCGCTCGCCTGGTCGGCCAGGCGGATATGCGCCGCCTGCACCTGCGCGACGTTGCGGTAACGCTCCAGGTTGCGCCGATAGTAGGCCTCGGCGTCCTTGTCGCTGACCTTGCCGGCGAGTTCCCGCAGCGCATCGGACTCATGGTGGAAATCACTGTAGAGGCCGATCTGGTGCAGATAGCGATGGCGCACCAGCTTGTCCCGCACCAGGGTCCTCACGCCCTGCCGCTCTGCCGGGCCGAAGCCGTCCCGGGCCAGGCGGTACCAGAGGTAGTCGCGGCGGATGCGGGTCTGGACCTGGCGCGCCAGGTAAGCGAGGTTGCCCTGTTGCAATTCCACCTGGCCCTGGACGTTGTCGCCTTCGTACAGCGATAGCAGGTCGAGGACCTGTGCCGGCTGGCCGGGAAACTGCCAGCCGATCAGCTCGACCCCGGCCGCCTCGCGGCGCTGCGTCTCGTCCAGCAGCAGGCTGTTTTCCACCAGGCCGCGGCTCCTCGGCGCCAGCACCTCGCGCAAACGCTCCGCGCTCAGGGCCCGGGGCTGGCGCAGGTATGGCCCGAGGTCCTCGCGGTAGCGCCTGCCGTATACCTGTTCGAGCAGGTTGCCGGCCTCGATCTCCACGCTGGCGTCGAGATCGGCGCGGCTCTGCGCGGTGAGCTGGTCTTCCACCGCGCGCGCCAGCAGGCGGTTTTCCACCAGGCCACGGCGCAACTGCTGCGGGTCGGTGTTGAACTTGACCCGCGACAGGGCCTGCTCGAGCAAGTCGATGCTTCTCCCCGGCAGCACCTCGCCGTCGATCCGCAGATCCTGCGGCGCCTTGGCGGGGACGCCATGGGCGCTCCACGCCAGCAGCCCGAGGACGATCCCGCACAGTGCGCGACGCCAGCCCCGGGCGCGATCAGAGAGCAGTCGGTGCATCGAAGCTGTTGGCGCCCTTGGTCAGTACGGTGACGGTCAGGGCGATGGACTCGGGAATCAGCTCCTTCGCCACCCGCAGGCGCGTCTCGTAGCTGGTGTCGTAGAGCGGCTCGGGGCGCGCGTAGGCGACCTGGCCGGTCTGGGTGAGCAGGTCGCGGATGCTCTTGCTCGGGTCGTAGCGCCCCACCAGGTTGGCCACCGCCGCCGGGTCGTTGAGCTTCTCGCTGGCGTAGTGGTCGTCGACCCAGCCTTCCCAGCTGGAATGGCCGTTGGCCGAGGTGATCCACACATGGTGCGGCTGGGCCACGTCGCCGGTGGCATGCAGGGCATAGCCGATGGTCTGCAGCGAAGGCGCGGCGCGGAACTGCTCGAACCAGTAGGTGGCGAGGTTATCGATCGGCTGGAAGGCGGCGGTCTGGAAGTCGCCGTAGTGCTCCTGCCAGTCCGAGCGGGTGCCCTGGCGGTAGTGCGCCTCGGTGGTGTCGAAGTCCTCGCGCTTCAGCTCGCGGTTGTAGAGATAGACCATGGCGTACCAGTCGACGTCGGCGATGCCGCCGTCGACCTTGTGGTAGCGGTAGTCGTAGCCGCCGTGGGGGTTGCCATGGGAGTCGCCGTCCCGGGCCAGGTTGAGGAAGTGCCAGTACGAGGTGTAGTTGACGATGCCCGAAGCCGCGCCCCACAGCGGCGCGTGTTCGTAGCCGACCCACCAGCCACCGAGACGGGTGTCCTTGAAGTCGTCCACGTCGAAGGCCGCCTGGCCGAGGATCTCCCCGGCCTGCGCCTCGCTGCCGGCGGCGCTCACGTAGAACCGGTAGGCCTGGCGCATCTCCTCGGTGGCGTAGGAGGAGTTCATGAAGGCCAGGGCATCCTTGACGATGTTCTTGTGGGTCGGTTGCGACCAGGCGTTGGCCTGGCTGGCGATGGCGCAGATGCAGAGACCGGCGGCCAGGCGGGCGAAGGTTTTCATCGGCAGCGCTCGAGAGTGAGTGAAGCCTGAAGTCTTAACCCGGTTTTGTGATTCCTACATGTCAGATGGAAGCCAATTTGAGACGTACGTCTCAAATGCCGCCTGACAACTCAGACAGTTGCCAACTGTCGGCGCAGCGTCTCCAACACTGGCGCCGAGGCAGGACGCACGCCGCGCCAGAGGAAGAATGCCTCGGCGGCCTGCTCCACCAGCATGCCCAGGCCATCCAGGGTACGCGCCGCACCGCGTTCGGCGGCCCAGCGGTTGAAGGCAGTCGGTTCCTTGGCATACATCATGTCGTAGCAGACGGTACGGCCGGGCTCGATCACGCTCTGCGCCAGCGGCGGCACGTCGCCGGCAAGACTGGCCGAGGTGCCGTTGACGATCAGGTCGAAAGGCCCTTCGACCTCGGCGAAACCGCAGCCGTGCACCGCGCCGAGGTCGGCGAACCGCTCGGCCAGGTCCACGGCCTTCCGCGCCGTGCGGTTGGCGATCAGCAACTCCGCCGGGCACTCGCCGAGGAAGGGTTCGAGCACCCCACGCACCGCACCGCCGGCGCCGAGCAGGAGAACCCGCTTGCCGCGCAGCTCGACCCCGGCGTTCGCCGTCAGGTCCCGCAGCAGGCCGGCGCCGTCGGTGTTGTCGCCGCGCAGGCGACCGTCGGCGAGGCGGATCAGGGTGTTCACCGCCCCGGCCCGGGTGGCCCGCTCGCTCAACTCGTCCACCAGACGATAGGCCTCTTCCTTGAACGGCACGGTGACATTGGCGCCCTTGCCCTGCTCGAAGAAGCGCCGGGCGAACCCGGGGAAATCGTCCAGCGGCGCCAGTTGCGCGTCATAGACCAGCGCCTCGCCGGTCTGCTCGGCGAACAGGCGGTGGATCAGCGGCGACTTGCTGTGGCCGATGGGGTTGCCGAATACGCAATAGCGGTCCATGGGTCGTTCCTTTGCCGGAGTGGGACGGGACGAGCGGACTCGTCCCCTGCGGGCGGGTCAGGGCTGGCCGGCGAGCCAATCGCGGTCGGCGAGGAAATACTCGGTCAGGCGCGCTTCCTCGCTGCCCGGCTCGGGTTTCCAGTCATAGCCCCAGCGCACCTGCGGCGGCAACGACATCAGGATCGATTCGGTACGGCCGCCGGACTGCAGGCCGAACAGGGTGCCACGATCGAAGACCAGGTTGAACTCCACATAGCGACCGCGACGATAGGCCTGGAACTCTCGCTGCCGTTCATCGAACGGCGTGTGCTTGCGGCGCTGGACGATCGGCAGGTAGGCGTCGATATAGGCATCGCCGATGGCGCGGATGAAGGCGAAGCAGGTGTCGAAGTCCCACTGGTTGAGGTCGTCGAAGAACAGGCCGCCGATGCCGCGCGGCTCGTTGCGGTGCTTGAGGTGGAAGTAGCGGTCGCACCATTCCTTGTAGCGCGGGTAGACGTCCGCGCCGAACGGCGCGCAGGCGTCGCGAGCGACCCGGTGCCAATGCACGCAGTCTTCCTCGTGGGCGTAGTAGGGGGTCAGATCGAAGCCGCCGCCGAACCACCAGACCGGCTCCTCGCCTTCCTTCTCGGCGCAGAAGAAACGCACGTTGGCATGGGACGTCGGCACGTGGGGGTTTTCCGGATGGATCACCAGCGACACGCCGAGCGCCTGGAAACCGCGCCCGGCCAGTTCCGGCCGATGGGCGCTGGCCGAGGGCGGCAGGCTATCGCCGAAGACGTGGGAAAAATTCACCCCGCCCTTCTCGATCAATGCGCCGTCGCCGATTACCCGCGTCCGTCCGCCGCCACCGGCCGGACGCTCCCAGGCGTCCTCGGCGAAGCGGGCCTTGCCGTCCTCCGCCTCGAGGGCGGCGCAGATGCGGTCTTGCAGGTCGAGCAGGTAGGTTTTGACAGCGGCGATACGGTCGGTCACGGAGTTCACCTTGGAGCGGGGAGGCCGCGCGGGGCGCGGGCTGGCGACGAAACGAGGGCGCAAGCATACCACCCTGGATGGGTAGCCGGCGCTTGACGGCCGTCAAGGGGAAGGCTTGGATGAAGGCCTTTACCCAGGGTCGCCCACCCGGCGCGACCGTCCGAAACCCTGACGAAGCAGGAGTTCCAGCATGGCCAAGCGCATCCAGTTCGCTGCCTACGGCGGCCCCGAAGTCCTCGAATACCGCGACTACCAACCCGCCGAGCCGGGCCCCCGGGAAGTCCGCGTGCGCAATCGCGCCATTGGCCTGAACTTCATCGACACCTACTACCGCAGCGGCCTCTATCCGGCCCCCGGCTTACCCTCGGGACTGGGTAGCGAAGGGGCCGGCGAGGTCGAGGCGGTGGGCAGCGAAGTGACCCGTTTCAAGGTCGGCGACCGCGTCGCCTACGCCACCGGCCCGCTGGGCGCCTACAGCGAACTGCATGTGCTGGCGGAGGAGAAGCTGGTCCACCTGCCCGACGGCATCGACTTCGAACAGGCCGCCGCGGTGATGCTCAAGGGGCTCACCACCCAATACCTGCTGCGCCAGACCTACGAACTGCGGGGCGGCGAAACCATTCTCTTCCATGCCGCCGCGGGCGGCGTGGGCCTGTTCGCCTGCCAATGGGCCAAGGCCCTTGGAGTGCAGCTGATCGGCACCGTCAGCTCGCCGGAAAAGGCGCGCCTGGCCAGGCAGCACGGTGCCTGGGAGACCATCGACTATAGCCATGAGAACGTGGCGCGGCGGGTGCTCGAACTGACCGACGGGAAGAAGTGCCCGGTGGTCTACGACTCGGTGGGCAAGGATACCTGGGAAACCTCGCTGGACTGCGTGGCGCCGCGCGGCTTGCTGGTCAGCTTCGGCAACGCCTCGGGGCCGGTGACCGGGGTCAACCTGGGCATCCTCTCGCAGAAGGGTTCGCTGTACGTGACCCGGCCGACCCTGGGCAGCTACGCCGATACCCCGGAAAAACTCCAGGCGATGGCCGACGAGCTGTTCGGCCTGATCGAGCGCGGCGACATCCGCATCGAGATCAACCAGCGCTTCGCCCTGGCCGAAGCAGCCAGGGCGCATACCGAACTGGCCGCACGGCGAACCACCGGCTCGACCGTACTGTTGCCCTGAAGCGCGTACTCAGGCCGGGCGGATGACCTGTCCGGTCACCAGGTCGCGGATCAGGCTGGGGTTGCGGCGCCCGCCAAGGGCGCCGCCGAGGATAGCGTCCAGCTCGTCGTGGAAGTATTGCTCCACCCGCAGCCGCGTGCGCGCCGCCGGGCGCCCGGCCGGATTGGCCGAGGTGGAGATCAGCGGACCGGTGAGATGGCACAGTTCCTGTACCAGGGGATGGTCGGTGACCCGCACGGCGACGCTGTCGTGGACGCCGGTGACCCACTCCGGCAGGCGCTCCTGGTGCGGCACCAGCCAGGTGTTCGGCCCCGGCCAGGTACCGGCCAGGCGGTCCAGCCAGACGTCCGGCAGGTCTTCGAGAAGGAAGTCGAGCTGGTGGATGTTCGCCGCCACCACGATCAGGCCCTTTTCCACCGGCCGCGCCTTCAGCGCCAGCAGGCGATACACCGCATCCTCGTTCCACGGGTCGCAGCCGAGCCCCCATACCGCCTCGGTGGGATAGGCGATCACGCCGCCCTCGCGGACGACCCGGGCGGCGCATTGCGCACGAAAGCTGCTGATCATCGACTCACTCCAGCGGACAGGGTGCGCGAAGTGTACGGTTTCAGCCGGAGCGATGCACCCAGGTGCCGGCCTCGCAGGCGACCCGGCCGTCGAGTTCCAGTTCGCTGAGCGTCGCCAGCACATCGGGCAGCGTCATGCCGCTGGCGGCGGCCAGGCCTTCGCTGGTGTAGGGCGCGGCGCGCAGCAGCGCCAGCAAAGGGTGGGGCAGGGGCTGCGCCGGCGCTTCCGCTGGCTCCGCCTGCGCCCAGCCGCGCAGTGCTTCGAGCACGTGCCCGACGCTTTCCACCAGCAGCGCGCCATCGCGAATCAGTTGGTGGCAGCCACGTGCGCCGGGATGGTGGATGGAACCCGGAATGGCGTACACCTCGCGCCCCTGTTCCGCCGCCAGCCGCGCGGTGATCAGCGAGCCGCTGGCGGGACTTGCCTCGACCACCAGCACACCCAGCGAGAGTCCGCTGATGATGCGGTTGCGCCGGGGAAAGTTTGCCGGCAGCGGCGGGCTGTCCAGCGGCAGCTCCGAAACCAGCGCGCCGCCACCCTCGACGATGCGCCGCGCCAGCGCTTCGTGGCGCCGCGGATAGAGCCTGCGCAGGCCGGTGCCGAGGACTGCCACGGTCGCGCCGCCAGCCTCCAGCGCGCCCTCGTGGGCGGCGCCATCGATGCCCAGGGCCAGCCCGCTGGTGATGGCGAAGCCGCCCTGCGCCAGGCTGCGCGCAAAGCTCCGGGCGGTGCCCAGCCCGGCGGGGCTGGCGCGGCGGCTGCCGACCATCGCCAGTTGCGGCCGTTCCAGAGTCTCCGGAGCGCCTTCGACGTACAGCAGCGGCGGGGCATCGGCGACTTCGGCGAGCAGTGCCGGGTATCCCGGGTCGTCCCACATCAGCAGGTGCCTGCGCGGACCTTCCAGCCAGCGCAGGGCTTCACCCGCCGCTTCCCGCACCGCCGGGCTGCGCCGCGCGGCGGCGGCCTCGGCAGGCACTCCCAGGGTGCGCCAGGCGCTGGCTGGCGCGGCAAGCGCGGAAGAGGCCGAACCGAAGGCCTCGATCAAGCGCAGGAAGCGCATGGGTCCCAGTTCGGGCAGGCCATGCAGGCGCAGCCGTGCTTCCAGTTCGGCTGGAGAATGGTTCTTCATTGCGACTCATCCATAGCAGGCAGGTCCATCGCTGACAGGAAGAGGGGAAGGGTCCGGCTTCCATCCTGGAAACCGTCGTATGAAATTTCCTTCCCCCAGAAACGCGAAACCCCCGCCGAGGCGGGGGTTTCGAGTCAGGGATTCTGCACCCTGTCGGTTACCGAGAGCGGCCTGCTGGCCATCAGAACCAGGGCGTAGCTCAGCTTCTTGTAGGTACGGAACACCATCAGCAGGCCGGCGCGTTCGTCGGGAATCTTCACCGACTCACCGGTAACGCGGTCGCGCACCGTCTCGCCGACCTTGTAGATCGCCAGCACGTTGCCCTCGGCCAGCCCGTCGCGCTGGCCACGGTTCAGGGTGACCACGTCGAACTGGCCGATCTGGGTCACGCCGCGCGGTACGTCGATGATTTCGCCCTTCACCTCGCGGCTCGGCTCGCCGGGCATGAAGGTGGAATTCACCGCACGCTCCTCGGTGGGGAACAGGCGGTCGCCCAGGCGCACTTCCTGGGTGGTGCGGGTCAGCGCCAGGGTCGCGACGTCGCCTTCGGTGGCCACCACCTCGCCGCCGCCGATGTCGTCGGCGTTGATGCCGAGGACTTCCTTGGTCTTCGGATCGATGTAGACCTTGCCCTGGCGGAAGATGCCATAGGCCGGCTGGCCGTCGGCGAACTTGCCGCGGGCATAGATGCGGTCGCCGGTGCCGCTGACGATCCGCTCGGCGTTGCCGGCGACGATGTACGGCGCACTGGTGAAGGTCTTCTCGTCATCGACGATGCGGTTGGCCAGCAGGAAGCTGTTGATCTTGTCCAGCGGGATGGTCGGGATGGCCTCGGCGATCGGCGTGCTGCGGATCTTCGGCGACAGCTTGATGGTCCCGCGCGATTCGCCACGGTTCAGCACCAGGCGCGGCTGGCCATCGACGTAGACCAGGCTGAGTGTGTCGCCGGGGTAGATCAGGTGGGGATTCTGGATCTGCGGGTTGGCGTGCCAGAGTTCCGGCCACTTCCATGGCTGGCGGAGGAATTTCCCCGAGATGTCCCACAGGGTATCGCCCCTGACCACCGTGTAGCGGTCCGGATGCCCTTCCCTGAGGTCGACCTGGGCCTGCGCCAGACCGCTCGCGGCAAGGAGCAGAAGGGCGACTAGTGATTTCCTCATGCAGTGAATCCCTTTATCATGTCGACATACGCGAAACGCCCGAAGCCCGCGAGAATCGCGGTCTGAAGCCGTTTTCAAGCTGCGCGCCATCTTAGCAGCGGATTTTCAATCGATTCCACAAGTGCATCACAAACGCATATGGCCATCCTGAACATTCTCGAATTCCCCGATCCGCGCCTGCGGACCATCGCCAAACCGGTGGAGGTGGTCGACGACGCGGTGCGCCAGCTGATCGACGACATGTTCGAAACCATGTACGAAGCCCCGGGCATCGGCCTCGCCGCGACCCAGGTGAACGTGCACAAGCGCATCGTGGTCATGGACCTCAGCGAAGACAAGTCCGAGCCGAGGGTATTCATCAACCCCGAGTTCGAACCGCTGACCGAGGATATGGACCAGTACCAGGAAGGCTGCCTGTCGGTACCCGGCTTCTACGAGAACGTGGACCGACCGCAGAAGGTCCGGATCAAGGCCCTCGACCGCGATGGCAACCCCTTCGAGGAAGTCGCCGAAGGCCTGCTGGCGGTATGCATCCAGCACGAATGCGACCACCTCAACGGCAAGCTGTTCGTCGACTACCTGTCCACCCTCAAGCGCGACCGCATCCGCAAGAAGCTGGAAAAGCAGCATCGACAGCAGGCGTGACCCCATCCCCCAAAGGCTTGCCCCGGCAAGCCTTTTTCTTTTAGCGAGCCCCGCATGAGCCAAGCATTGCGCATCGTCTTCGCCGGAACCCCGGAATTCGCCGCCGAGCATCTCAAGGCCCTGCTCGACACCCCACATCGGATCGTCGCCGTCTACACCCAGCCTGACCGGCCGGCCGGCCGCGGGCAGAAACTGATGCCCAGCGCGGTGAAGAGCCTGGCCCTGGAGCATGGCCTGCCGGTCATGCAGCCGCAGAGCCTGCGTAATGCCGAGGCCCAGGCGGAGCTGGCGGCCCTGCGCGCGGACCTGATGGTGGTGGTCGCCTATGGCCTGATCCTGCCCCAGGCGGTACTCGATATCCCGCGCCTGGGCTGCATCAACAGCCACGCCTCGCTGCTGCCGCGCTGGCGCGGCGCCGCGCCGATCCAGCGCGCGATGGAAGCCGGCGACGCGGAGAGCGGCGTCACCGTGATGCAGATGGAAGCAGGGCTCGACACCGGCCCGATGCTGCTCAAGGTGAGCACGCCGATTTCCGCCGCGGACACCGGCGGCAGCCTGCACGACCGGCTCGCCGCGCTCGGCCCGAAAGCGGTGGTCGAAGCCATCGCCGGCCTGGCCGCCGGCACCCTGCATGGCGAGATCCAGGACGACGCCCTGGCCACCTACGCGCACAAGCTGAACAAGGACGAGGCACGCCTCGACTGGAGCCGTCCGGCCGTCGAACTGGAGCGCCAGGTCCGCGCCTTCACCCCCTGGCCGGTCTGCCACACCAGCCTCGCCGATGCTCCGCTGAAAGTCCTCGGCGCCAGCCTGGGGCAGGGCAGCGGGGCGCCCGGAACCATCCTCGAGGCCAGCCGCGACGGCCTGCTGGTCGCCTGCGGCGAAGGCGCCCTGCGCCTGACCCGCCTGCAAGTGCCGGGCGGCAAGCCACTGGCCTTCGCCGACCTCTACAACAGCCGCCGCGAGCAATTCGCCGCCGGCCAGGTGCTCGGCCAATGAACCCGCGTCTCGCCGCCTGCCAGGCGCTGGCCGCGGTGCTCGCCGGACGCGCCTCGCTGTCTGGCGCGTTGCCGCCGCAACTGGACAAGGTCGCCCCCCGCGATCGCGGCCTGACCCAGGAGCTGGCCTTCGGCGCGGCGCGCTGGCAACCGCGCCTGCAGGCCCTGGCCGCGCGCCTGTTGCAGAAGCCGTTCAAGGCCGCCGACACCGATATCCACGCCCTGCTGCTGATCGGCCTCTACCAGTTGCTCTACACGCGGATTCCGCCGCACGCCGCGATCGGCGAGACCGTCGGCTGCGCCGACAAGCTGAAGAAGGGCTGGGCCAAGGGCGTGCTCAACGCCGTGCTGCGCCGCGCGCAGCGCGAAGGCGAGACGCTGCTGGCCGAGGTCGACCGCGATCCCTCAGCGCGCCTGGGACATCCGCGCTGGCTGCTGAAAGCGCTCAAGCAGGCCTGGCCGGAGCAGCTCGACGCGCTCTGCGCAGCGAACAACGCACACCCGCCGATGACCTTGCGGGTCAATCGGCGCCACGGCGAGCGCGATGCCTACCTGGCCGAACTCGCCGAAGCCAGAATCGAGGCCCGCGCCTGCGACTACAGCCGCGACGGCATCCAGCTCGCCGCGCCGCGCGACGTGCGCGAACTACCGGGCTTCGCGGAGGGCCGCGTCAGCGTCCAGGACGAAGCCGCGCAACTGGCCGCCGAGCTGCTCGAAAGCGCGCCCGGCCAGCGTGTCCTCGACGCCTGCTGTGCGCCTGGCGGCAAGACCTGCCACCTGCTGGAAACCCAGCCGGAACTGGCCGAAGTGGTCGCCGTCGACCTCGAGGAAAGCCGCCTGGTAAGGGTCCGGGAAAACCTCCAGCGGCTCGGCCTGCAAGCCAGCCTGGTCGCCGCCGACGCCAGGGCCACCGGGGAGTGGTGGGACGGCAAGCCGTTCCAGCGCATCCTCCTCGACGCGCCGTGCTCGGCCACCGGGGTGATCCGCCGCCACCCGGACATCAAGCTGGCGCGCAAGCCGGAAGACATCGCCGCCCTGGCGCACCTGCAGGGTGAATTGCTCGACGCGCTGTGGCCTACCCTGGAAGTCGGTGGCGTACTGCTCTACGCCACCTGTTCGGTGATGCCGGCGGAAAACAGCGACAGCATCGCCGCCTTCCTCGCCCGCACGCCCGGCGCCCGCGAACTGGACCTTCCCGGCCCCTGGGGCATGAAACAGCCCCACGGCCGCCAGTTGCTGCCGCAGGTGGAGGGCCACGATGGCTTCTACTATGCCAAGCTGATCAAGATATCCGCCCGTTGATCGAAACCTGACGAGCCGTTTCCTGCCATGAAAATCATCATCCTCGGTGCCGGCCAGGTCGGCGGCACACTGGCCGAGCACCTGGCCAGCGAAGCCAACGACATCACCGTGGTCGACACCGACGGCGACCGCCTGCGCGACCTCGGCGACCGCCTCGACATCCGCACCGTGCAAGGCAAGGCCTCGTTCCCCACGGTGCTGCGCCAGGCCGGCGCCGACGACGCCGACATGCTGGTGGCGGTGACCAATAGCGACGAGACCAACATGGTCGCCTGCCAGGTCGCCTACACCCTGTTCAACACCCCGACCAAGATCGCCCGCGTCCGCGAGCCGGCCTACCTGACCCGTACCGGGCTGTTCGACAACGAGGCGATCCCGGTGGACGTGCTGATCAGCCCGGAGCAGGTGGTCACCAACTACATCAAGCGCCTGATCGAACACCCCGGCGCGCTGCAAGTCATCGACTTCGCCGAGGGCAAGGCGCAGTTGGTCGGGATCAAGGCCTACTACGGCGGCCCTCTGGTAGGGCAGGAGCTGCGCCAGCTGCGCGAGCACATGCCGAACGTGGATACCCGCGTCGCCGCGATCTACCGCCGCAACCGGCCGATCATTCCCCAGGGCGACACGGTGATCGAGGCCGACGACGAAGTCTTCTTCATCGCCGCCAAGGCCCATATCCGCGCGGTAATGGGCGAGATGCGCAGGCTCGACGACAGCTACAAGCGGATCATCATCGCCGGCGGCGGCAATGTCGGCGAGCGCCTGGCCGAGGCCATCGAGAGCCGCTACCAGGTAAAGATCATCGAGCGCAGCCCGCTGCGCTGCCGGCACCTCTCGGATACCCTGGACAGCACCATCGTGCTCAACGGCAGCGCTTCCGACCGCGACCTGCTGCTGGAGGAAAACATCGGCGAGACCGACGTGTTCCTCGCCCTGACCAACGACGACGAGGCCAACATCATGTCCTCGCTGCTGGCCAAGCGGCTCGGCGCGAGCAAGGTGATGACCCTGATCAACAACCCTGCCTATGTCGACCTGGTGCAAGGCGGCGAGATCGACATCGCCATCAGCCCGCAACTGGCGACCATCGGCACCCTGCTGGCCCACGTTCGCCGCGGCGACATCGAGAGCGTACACTCGCTGCGCCGCGGCGCAGCCGAAGCGATCGAAGTGGTAGCCCATGGCGACGCCAAGTCGAGCAAGGTGATCGGTCGCTCGATCAACGAGATCAAGCTGCCGCCGGGCACCACCATCGGCGCGCTGGTGCGCGACGAGGAAGTGCTGATCGCCCATGGCGACACCCGCATCGAGAGCGGCGACCACGTGCTGCTGTTCCTGGTCGACAAGAAATACATCCGAGACGTCGAGCGACTGTTCCAGGCCGGCCTGACGTTCTTCTGAGGCACGCCCTATCGCGAACGGCGATAGGGCTTCGGCCTACGAACACCAAGGGGCCGCGTGCCTCCTTCGCAACGGCCGAATCCCTCTGTTCCGTGCAAAGCCTGGCCGGAGCCGGGCACAATGGCCGACATCGTTGGAAGAGGGCAGGATGATGATCGAAGGTCTGGAAAAGATGCTGGCCAAAGGCGTGGACAATGCGCTGCTGCGCTTCGGCCTGGGCAAGGGCTACCTGGACGCGGGCGACGCCGAACGCGCGGCGGAACACCTCCAGCGCTGCGTAGAGCAGGACCCGAAGTATTCCGCCGGCTGGAAGCTGCTGGGCAAGGCGCGCCAGGCTGCCGGCGATCTCGCGGGCGCCCGGCAGGCCTGGGAGCAGGGCCTGGCAACTGCCGCGACGCATGGCGACAAGCAGGCCGAAAAGGAAATGACGGTGTTCCTGCGCAAGCTTGACAGGGCGAGAACCTGAGCGTCCGGCCGAGGCTCGCGCAGTGCGTTCTCGCCACCCGCCGGCCGGAGTTCCGGCAGACGGGTCGGGCGTCCTCATCGAGCGCTGGCGGAACGGTTCGAGCACGCCCCGACGACACTTTTACAAAGACCTGTTCCACACATTCGTAGGCAACTTCTGTCAACGATGTAGCCTGCATCCCGAACGCCCAACACCCCATTGAGCGACCGCTGCCGGCCCTCTAGCTTCGACTCATCGCTTCGGTCCAAGCCCGAACGCGACACCTGACTTCAACTACTTTTCCGGAGCCAACATGTCGAAGCAAGAGCGTTCAGTCCCGTCCTATGTCGAATACCCATACGAGCAAGCGATTCTCTACGTTCACCGGAACGCCTCCGCCAATGAGATGCTCGAATCCGTACAGGAGCGCCTCAGGGCTCTCCTCGGCCCCCTCCATGCCTTGGAAAGGATCGAAGTGCGGACAGGGCAGGGCGTTCCCATTCAGCGCGTGGCGCACATCCTGGTCACGCTCGGCGGCGATGCCCTGACGCTGCTCACGGCCGCGCACCGGGCTACCACCTCCTGAATGAAGAAGGGCGCAACGGCCGTGACCGTTGCGCCCTTCCTCCAGATTGCCTCGATGAGCCTCAAGCGTTGCTCTGCGGCCGCTCCGGCAGCATCTTCAGGATGCCGTTGAGTAGCATGCCGTAGAGCGGCACGAACAGCAGAAGGCTGATGCTCAGCTTCACTCCGTAGTCCACCGTGGCGATTTCCACCCAGTGCTGCGCCATGAACGGATTGTCGCTGCGCCAGAACGCCACGAAGAAAAAGGTGAAGGTGTCCAGCAGGTTGCCGAGGATGGTCGACGCGACTGGCGCGGTCCACCAGTGCCGGGAACGACGGAGGCGGTCGAATACCTGGATATCGAGGATCTGTCCGAGCACATAGGCGAGGAAGCTTGCCAGGGAGATCCGGGCGACGAAGGTGTTGAACTCGAGCAGCGCAGAGAAACCACGGAACGCCGCTTCCTGGAATAACACCGAGACTACGTAGGAGGCGATCAACGCCGGGATCATGACCCGGGCGATGACCAGCCGGGCAGGGCCCTTGCCCAGCAGGCGCACGGTGAGGTCGGTAGCCAGGAAGATGAACGGAAAGCTGAAGGCGCCCCAGGTGGTGTGCCAGCCAAACAGGGTGATCGGCAACTGCACCAGGTAGTTGCTGGCGATGATGATGAAGATGTGGAAGGCGATCAGGCCGGCCAGGGTGCCGCGCCAGGCCGCCGGAGAAGAGGCTGACATGTACTGTCCTTTTTGCGCGATGGGGTGAGGGAACCCATGCCCGGCACCATGCCGAGCGGCGCGCATTCTAGCCGATAACCGGCAGCGGTTTCGCCCACTCTGTGATCAGTGGCTCATGCCTGGGGTTCCACGTGGAACACCACCGTTCACGCTTCGCTGAGAAAGCGCAGGCCGACGCCTTCCGCATCGACTCGCACGACTTCCATCTGCAGGATCGGCGCGTCGATCGGCAGGTCCTGTACCTGGCCAGTAACGACACTGCCTGTTGGGAGCTGGGTCAGCTCCGGGTGTTTGACATAGACCCCGGTGTCGGACAGGTCGCGTGTCTGCGCCATCAGCTCGCCAAATAGCGGGTGACTGATACGGATTCGGCACTTGAGCGGGGTTCGTGGGTATTGTCGTTGATTATCCATCGAGTCCCTCGGGACCTGCGGAGGAGGCGGCAGAGCTGAGCATAGTACCCGGATATGAAAAAGGCGTCTTCCGACGCCCTTTCCTCAGTACCATTTTTTCTCGCCATCCGGGCGGTTCTTGAAGCGTTTCATGCTCCACATGTACTGGCTGGGATAGGCTCGTACATACTTCGCCAACTCGCGGCTCATGGCTGCTACAGACACTTCCAGGTCCTTGTCGTACATGTCCGCCGGAGCCGCTTCGAGGATCACCTTGTAACCGCTACCATCGGGCAGGCGCACCGCATGGAAGAACACTCCACGCGCCTTGCCGCGTGAAAGCAACTGCGGGACGAACTTGCTGATCAAGGCAGTGGTGCCCAGGTAGGGCACGAAGAGCCCAGCGGTACGCGCGGGCTCGGGGTCGGCGGGAATCCCTACGCAACCGCCTTTCTTCACTTCCTTGATGACGCTGAGGATACCCTCCGGAGTGGAAGGTGCGACGCGGTTGCCCAATTGCACGCGTTGCTTCTTCAGCAATTCGTCGACTGCCTTCAGCTTGGGCGGACGATAGAAGATGATCGGCTTGGCGTAGGAGCAATAGAAGTGGTTGAGTACTTCCCAGTTTCCCAGGTGACTGGTAATGCCGACCAGGCCATCGCCGGAAGCCAGCGCTTCCTCCAGCACCTCCATGCCTTCGACCTCGCGGATGTATCTCAGCGACTTTTCAGGCGGCCAGATCCAGGCGCAGGCACTTTCGGTGAGGGTCCGGCCAATATCCATCAGGCTTTGTCCGACCAGCTTTTCCAGTTCGGTTTCAGACAACTCGGGGAAGCACTTGGACAGGTTGATCCGCACTACCTCGCGGGATCGATTCGGCAATTTCCACATCAGCCAGCCTATGCCGGCCCCGACGCCTTGCACGGCACGCCAGGGCAATAACGCGAACAGGCGTAGGGCCCCCACCACCAGGGCACCTTTGAATTTCTCCACGAAACACTCCTCGCTCGACTCGAACGCGCATTGTACGCCAGGAAGAAGGCGAGGGCGGCAGCCAAGGAAGCGGGGCGACCAGCTATGCTGCGCGCCGATGTTCCACGTGGAACATCCGAACGCATCCGTCAGGGAGCGCCCGGCTAGCCGACGAGTTGGGCGTAACGGTCGCAGTCCTGGGTATGGTCCATGACCATGCCGCTGGCCTGCATGAAGGCGTAGCAGATGGTCGGCCCGACGAAGTTGAAGCCGGCCTTGCGCAGCGCCTTGCTCATGGCCTCGGCTTCCGGGGTAATCGCCGGCACCTCGGCGCGACCGGCGAAATGGTTGATCTTCGGCTGGCCGCCGACGAAGGACCAGAGGAACCCAGCCGGGTCGTCCAGCTCCAGCCAGGCCTGGGCGTTCTGCCGCGCAGCGTTGAGCTTGGCCCGATTGCGAATGATGCCGGGGTCGAGCATCAGTTCGTCGATCTCCGCGTCGCTCATCTGTGCCACCCGCTGCACGTCGAAGCCGAACAGCACCTCGCGGTAGCGCTCGCGCTTCTTCAGCACGGTGATCCAGGACAACCCGGCCTGGAAGCCCTCCAGCAGCAGAAGTTCGAACAGCGCGTCGGGATCGCGCTGCGGCACACCCCACTCCTCATCGTGGTAGGCCATGTAGAGGGGATCGTCGTTGCACCAGAAGCAGCGTGGCATAAGGCTTTCCGTGGTTTTCCAGGGATCGGGGGGACGGGCGAGGCGGCGCGGGAATCGGGTATACTTCCGCGTTTTGTATCGAAGCCTCAGCACAGGTGAATTTCGTGAGCCAGACTACGCCCGCCGTGCGCACCTTCCAAGACCTGATTCTCGCCCTGCAGAACTACTGGGCCGAGCAGGGCTGCGTGGTGCTGCAGCCCTACGACATGGAAGTGGGCGCCGGCACCTTCCACACCGCCACCTTCCTCCGCGCCATCGGCCCGGAGACCTGGAACGCCGCCTACGTCCAGCCGAGCCGCCGCCCCACCGACGGCCGCTACGGCGAGAACCCCAACCGCCTGCAGCACTACTACCAGTTTCAGGTGGTCCTGAAGCCAAACCCGGAGAACTTCCAGGAGCTGTACCTCGGCTCGCTGAAAGCCATCGGCATCGACCCGCTGGTCCACGACATCCGCTTCGTCGAGGACAACTGGGAGTCGCCGACCCTCGGCGCCTGGGGCCTGGGTTGGGAAATCTGGCTGAACGGCATGGAAGTCACCCAGTTCACCTACTTCCAGCAGGTCGGCGGCATCGAGTGCTATCCGGTCACCGGCGAGATCACCTACGGCCTGGAGCGCCTGGCCATGTACCTGCAGGGCGTGGACTCGGTCTACGACCTGGTCTGGACCGACGGCCCGTTCGGCAAGGTCACCTATGGCGACGTGTTCCACCAGAACGAGGTGGAGCAATCCACTTTCAACTTCGAGCACGCCAACGTGCCGAAGCTGTTCGAACTGTTCGACTTCTACGAAAGCGAAGCCAACCGCCTGATCGCGCTGGAGCTGCCGTTGCCGACCTACGAGATGGTCCTCAAGGCTTCGCATACCTTCAACCTGCTGGATGCGCGGCGCGCCATCTCGGTCACCGAGCGCCAGCGCTACATCCTTCGCGTGCGTACCCTGGCCCGCGCCGTGGCGCAGAGCTACCTGCAGGCCCGCGCGCGCCTCGGCTTCCCCATGGCCACCCCCGAATTGCGTGACGAAGTACTGGCCAAGCTGAAGGAGGCCGAATGATGAGCGCCAAGGATTTCCTGGTCGAACTGGGCACCGAAGAGCTGCCGCCAAAAGCCCTCAACAGCCTCGGCGAAGCCTTCCTCAGCGGTATCGAGAAGGGCCTCAAGGCTGCCGGTCTGAGCTATGCCGCTGCGCGTTTCTATGCGGCGCCGCGCCGTCTCGCCGTGCTGGTCGAGCAACTCGCCGTGCAGCAGCCCGACCGTACCGTCAACCTAGACGGTCCGCCGCTACAGGCCGCCTTCGACGCCAGCGGTAACCCGACCCAGGCCGCCCTGGGCTTCGCCAAGAAGTGCGGCGTGGATCTGCAGCAGATCGACAAGAGCGGTCCGAAGCTGCGCTTCAGCCAGACCATCGCCGGCCAACCGGCCGCCGGCCTGCTGCCGGGCATCGTCGAGGCCTCGTTGAACGAACTGCCGATTCCCAAGCGGATGCGCTGGGCAGCTCGCCGCGAGGAGTTCGTGCGTCCGACCCAATGGCTGGTGATGCTGTTCGGCGACGACGTGGTCGAGTGCGAGATCCTCGCCCAGAAAGCCGGGCGCGAATCCCGTGGCCACCGCTTCCACAATCCGGACAATGTGCGTATTTCCAGCCCGGCAGCGTATCTGGAAGACCTGCGCGGCGCTCATGTGCTGGCCGATTTCGCCGAGCGCCGCGAGCTGATCGCCAAGCGCGTGGCCGAACTGGCCGCCGAGCAACAGGGCAGCGCCATAGTGCCGCCGAGCCTGCTCGACGAAGTGACTGCACTGGTCGAGTGGCCGGTGCCGCTGGTCTGCTCCTTCGAGGAGCGCTTCCTCGAGGTCCCGCAGGAAGCCCTGATCACCACCATGCAGGACAACCAGAAATACTTCTGCCTGCTGGACGCCAACGGCAAGCTGCTGCCGCGCTTCATCACCGTCGCCAACGTCGAGAGCAAGGCGCCGGAGAACATCGTCAGCGGTAACGAGAAGGTGGTTCGCCCGCGCCTCACCGACGCCGAGTTCTTCTTCAAGCAGGACAAGAAGCAGCCGCTCGAAAGCTTCAATGAGCGCCTGCGCAACGTAGTGTTCCAGGCCCAGCTCGGCACCGTGTTCGAGAAGGCCCAGCGCGTCTCCGGCCTGGCCGCCTACATCGCCGAACGTATAGGTGGCAATGCGCAGAACGCCGCGCGCGCCGGCATCCTGTCCAAGTGTGACCTGGCGACCGAGATGGTCGGCGAGTTCCCCGAAATGCAGGGCATCGCCGGCTACTACTACGCCACCCACGGCGGCGAAGCGGAAGACGTCGCCCTGGCCCTCAACGAGCAGTACATGCCGCGCGGCGCCGGCGCCGAGCTACCCTCGACCCTGACCGGCGCCGCCGTGGCGGTGGCCGACAAGCTCGATACCCTGGTCGGTATCTTCGGCATCGGCATGCTTCCCACCGGCAGCAAGGACCCCTACGCGCTGCGCCGCGCTGCGCTGGGCGTGCTGCGCATCCTCATCGAGAAGCAGCTCGACCTGGACCTGGTAGCCGCGGTCAACGCCGCCGTCGAGCAATACGGCGACAAGGTCAAGGCCGCCGGCCTGGCCGAGCAGGTGCTGGACTTCGTGTTCGACCGCCTGCGCGCGCGCTACGAGGACGAAGGCGTGGACGTGGCCGTGTACCAGTCGGTGCGCGCGCTCAAGCCAAGCTCGCCGCTGGACTTCGACCAGCGCGTACAGGCCGTCCAGGCCTTCCGCCAGTTGCCTGAAGCCGAGGCCCTGGCCGCGGCGAACAAACGGGTGTCGAATATTCTCGCCAAGTCCGAGGACGAGGTTCCGCCGAACGTGGATTCCAGCCTGCTGGTGGAAGCCGCCGAGAAGGCCCTGGGCAGCGCCGTGGCGAACGCCGAAAGCGAAGTCGCGCCGCTGGCAGCGGCACGCGACTATCGCGCCGCGCTGGCCCGCCTGGCGGCCTTGCGCGAGCCGGTGGATACGTTCTTCGCCGATGTGATGGTCAATGTCGACGACGCGGCGGTGCGCGCCAACCGCTATGCGCTGCTGGCCAAGCTGCGCGGGTCGTTCCTCGGGGTGGCGGACATCTCGCTGCTCGGCTGAGCCAGTCCCGCCTCGAAGAAAAGGCCCGGCGTCCTCGCGACACCGGGCCTTTTTCACTACAGGACCTTCAGATACTCCAGCAGCGCGCGCTTCTCCTCGGCCGACAGGCTGGTGCCGTACTCATGGCCGCAGCGGCTGTTGCCGGAATCACGCTGCTCGCAGCCGGTGGTCTTCAGCACATAGCTGCCGAATTGGGTCTGCTGGGCGGCGAGGCCGACCTTGTCCACGTCGTAGGCCGAGCCCACCGGGAAGGATTCCACCCGCTCCGCGGCCGGCTTCAGCAACTCTTCCAGGGTCGGCACCGAGCCGTTGTGCAGGTACGGCGCCGCTGCCCAGATCCCCTGCAGGACCCGCGACTCGTAGGGGTAGGGGTCGGCCTGGGTACGCACCGGCTTCTGGAAGGCGGTCAGCAGTTGCCGGGTTTCGTCGGTCATCACGCTTTCCGGCTTGACCGCCGCCGCCTTGGCATCGTGCTTCTCACCGAGGATCGGCACGAAGTGCTGCAGGATCGAACCGGCCACCGCTACGGCGAGTACATCGAAGGCTCCGTCGGTCGCCTTCAGCGGCTGGCCGAACGGCATCCGCGCGCCCTCCATCACGCCGGTCTGCACCTGGCCATCGAGGATGGCGTGCTGGCGGCTGTCGCTGCCGACGTCCCTCAGCGGAGTGTCCCAAAGCACCAGGTCCTTGATCCGGATGCCGTGGCACTCCACGCAGCCACCTTCGTCGGTCTTGCGAGCGAAGATCAGCGCGCCTTTCCTGGCCAGGTGCTTGTCCACCGCCCAGGGCCACTTCGGCGGGCCGATCTTCTTGATCAGGTCTTCCAGCTTGCCCAGACCGTGGAAGTTGGCCGAGTTGATCTTCAGGTAGTCCATGCCCAGCAGGTGGAACTTGCTCTTCTGCGGGTGGAAGGTGGCGAACACCCCGTAGACCTCGCCGACATTGCGCGCCAGGCCGAGCAGGTCGTTGCCGTTGGCGGCGAAGCCGGGCCACTGGGTCTTGTTCTGCCGCGCCGCGTTCCACAGGAACGGATAGCGCACCGGCGCATCCGCCGCCTTGATGTTGTCGGGAATCAGGTAGGGCGGCGCGGTGCCGATATCCAGCCCGGTAAGGCGGTTGAAGATCATCGATACCGCGTCCAGCCGCGCCGGTCCCCAGGTGTCCTTGGGCAGCGCGCGCTCGATCAGCGTGTGATAGGGCTCGTACCATTCCTTCACCGCCGCGAGCAGAGCGTCGCGCGCACCGGGAGGCGGATTGGCCCCGAGGATCTGCTTGGCGAAGGCGTCGAAGGCGGCGTCATCGCTGGTCAGCGGTCCCACGGCCCGATCGAGGTCGGCGAGGAATGCCTGGAAGTCGACGATCGCCGGACCGCCGTCGATCCGATAGGCAGTGCCCTTCACCTCGATCTGCCGGGTATGGCAGGCCGAACAGGTCATGCCGACCATCTGCCGGGCGCCCGTGCCGGCTACGGTGAAGCCCACCGGCAGGCCTTCCGCGGGCGCCTTGGGGTTGGGCAAATAGCCGTAGCGGGCCAGGCTGTCGGCGAGGAAAGGCGTTCCATCCGGCTGTCGCAACGCCTTGAGCCAGGGCAGGGGCATCACCTGCGAGCCCTGGTCGCGGCTGTAGAAGTCCTGGCGGTGGCTTTCGGTCCATTCCTTGCCCTGGTCGAGCATGACCGGAGCGGCCGCCAGGGCGGCGGAAGAAAGAGCCAGGGAAGCGAGGGACAAGCTTGAAAGGTGCAGTGTCTTTTTCAGGCGTTTCACGGTTACCGTCCTTGGGAACGGGCAGACGCCCCGGAACTCCCCGTCGTCATGCCCGCTCCACCTGTGGTGGAAACACGGCCGGTCGGCCGTGCTGGCATGCGATAGGCGCTTACTGCATTACTCCGGTGATCCACCCGCCAAGGGGTTCGCACGTACTCCGAGACACCCACTGCTGCGTGCCAAATGACTCCCTGGCCTGGGATTGCCATTCCATTGCCATTATTGAATCTAGTACAGATTGTCCAGCGTAGGGGGCTCGTCGATCCATCCGCGATGCTCCGGCTGGCTGAGGTAGAATCGATCCTTTCCGTTCATGGCCAACTGCGCATCGATGTCCCGTTCCCTGCTGATTCTCGACCGCGATGGAGTCATCAACCTCGACTCCGACGATTACATCAAGACCCTCGACGAGTGGATCCCCATCCCCAGCTCGATCGAGGCCATCGCCCGCCTGAGCCAGGCCGGCTGGACCGTCGCGGTGGCTACCAACCAGTCCGGCATCGCCCGTGGCTATTACGACCTGGCAGTGCTCGAGGCCATGCATGCGCGCTTGCGCGAACTGGTCGCGGAGCAGGGCGGCGAGGTCGGCCTCATCGTCTATTGTCCGCATGGACCGGACGACGGTTGCGACTGCCGCAAGCCGAAGCCGGGTATGCTGCGGCAGATCGGCGAGCACTACGGGGTCGATCTGTCGGGTATCTGGTTCGTCGGCGACAGCATCGGTGACCTGGAGGCGGCGCGGGCCGTCGATTGTCAGCCGGTATTGGTAAAGACCGGAAAAGGTGTACGTACGCTGGGCAAGCCCTTGCCAGAGGGCACCCTGATATTCGACGATCTGGCGGCAGTCGCCAGCGCATTACTTCAGTAAGGTCAGAATACATGTCGACAGTGCAGGCCATCAGAACCGTCCTCTTTTACCTGCTGCTGTCCGCCAGCGCGTTCGTCTGGGGCACCCTCAGCTTCTTCATCGCGCCGATCCTGCCGTTCCGCGCCCGCTACCGCTTCGTGGTACAGAACTGGTGCCGCTTCGCGATCTGGCTGACCCGCGTGGTCGCCGGCATCCGCTACGAGGTGCGCGGACTGGAGAACATCCCGGAAAAGCCCTGCGTGATCCTCTCCAAGCACCAGAGCACCTGGGAAACCTTCTTCCTCTCCGGCTTCTTCGAGCCACTCAGCCAGGTACTCAAGCGCGAGCTGCTCTACGTGCCGTTCTTCGGCTGGGCCCTGGCCCTGCTCAAGCCCATCGCCATCGACCGCAGCCAGCCCAAGCTGGCCCTCAAGCAACTGGCCAAGCAGGGCGACGAGTGCCTGAAGAAAGGCGCCTGGGTGCTGATCTTCCCGGAAGGCACGCGTATTCCGGTGGGGCAGATGGGCAAGTTCTCCCGCGGCGGCACCGCCCTGGCGGTCAACGCCGGGCTACCGGTACTGCCGATCGCCCACAACGCCGGGCAGTATTGGCCCAAGGCCGGCTGGGCCAAGTACCCGGGCACCATCCAGGTGGTGATCGGCCCGGCCATGCACGCCGAAGGCGAAGGCCCGCGCGCCATCGCCGAGCTAAACCAGCGCGCCGAAGCCTGGGTCAGCGAGACCATGGCCGAGATCAGCCCCATCCAGCAGCGGGTCAGCCATCCGGAGCCGTCGGTGGTCTCGTGAAGGGCCGCAAAGCCCCCTGCAAGGCGCACTGTGCGCCGATTCGATAAAAGAAGCCCCGCCATAGCGGGGCTTCTTGTTTTCACGCGAGGCGCAAAGCAAGGCCGGCTGGCAACGATCGACCGAACCGACCGACGACCGCTGCCCACAGAAGCGGTGCCACGCCGCCAGGAGGCCTGGGTCCAGGGTGCCAATGCTGGCGAGCAACCGGGGCTCGGCCACACCTTGGCAAGGCACATATCCAGGCTACCTGACGCAAAAAGAAAACCCCGGCGCCAGGCCGGGGTTTCCATGAGGGTCGGTCTGCCGACCCGTCACACGTCCAGGTTCGACACCGCCAGCGCGTTGCTTTCGATGAAGTCGCGGCGCGGCTCCACGGCATCGCCCATCAGGGTGTTGAAGATCTGGTCGGCGGCGATGGCGTCCTCGATGGTCACCTTGAGCATGCGCCGGACGTTCGGATCCATGGTGGTTTCCCACAGCTGCTCAGGGTTCATCTCGCCCAGCCCCTTGTATCGCTGGATGCTGTGGCGCTTGGTACCTTCGGCCATCAGCCAGTCCAGGCCGTCCTTGAAGGCGCTGATCGGGCGCTTGCGCTCACCCTTCTGCACGTAGGCGCCGTCTTCCAGCAGGCTGTTCAGCTGGTCGCCGAGCAGCGACACCGAGCGGTAGTCATTGCTGGCGAAGAAGTCACGGTTGAAGGTGACGTAGCTGGACAGGCCGTGGGCCACCAGTTCCACCTCGGGCAGCCACAGGTGGCGCTCGCGGTCTTCGCGCAGGCTGGCCTTGTAGGTCAGGCCGGACTTCTCGGCGGCGGTCAGGCGCGCCTGGAACTTCTCCAACCAGCCCTGCATGGCCGACTCGTTAGCCAGGTCGTCCACCGACACGGTAGGCAGGTAGATGAAGTGCTCGGTCAGCTCCTGGGGGTACAGGCGCGACAGGCGCTTGAGGGTGGCGATCACCCCGCGATACTCGTTGACCAGTTTCTCCAGCGCTGCTCCGGACAGGCCCGGAGCGTGCTCGTTGACGTGCAGGCTGGCGTCTTCCAGGGCCGACTGGGTCATGTACTCTTCCATGGCCTGGTCGTCCTTGATGTACTGCTCCTGCTTGCCGCGCTTGACCTTGTACAACGGGGGCTGGGCGATGTAGATGTAGCCACGCTCGATCAGCTCGGGCATCTGGCGGAAGAAGAAGGTCAACAGCAGGGTGCGGATGTGCGAACCGTCGACGTCAGCATCGGTCATGATGATGATGTTGTGGTAGCGCAGCTTGTCGATGTTGTATTCCTCGCGGCCGATGCCACAGCCCAGGGCGGTGATCAGCGTACCGACCTCCTGGGAGGAGAGCATCTTGTCGAAGCGCGCCTTTTCGACGTTGAGGATCTTGCCCTTGAGCGGCAGGATCGCCTGGGTCCGGCGATTGCGGCCCTGCTTGGCGGAACCGCCCGCGGAGTCACCCTCCACGATGTACAGTTCGGAGAGCGCCGGGTCCTTTTCCTGGCAATCGGCCAGTTTGCCGGGCAGGCCGGCGATGTCCAGCGCGCCCTTGCGGCGGGTCATCTCGCGCGCCTTGCGCGCGGCCTCGCGGGCACGGGCGGCGTCGATCATCTTGCCGACCACGGCCTTGGCTTCGTTGGGATTCTCCAGCAGGAAGTCGGCGAAGTACTTGCCCATCTCCTGTTCCACCGCAGTCTTCACCTCGGAGGAGACCAGCTTGTCCTTGGTCTGCGAGCTGAACTTCGGGTCCGGTACCTTCACCGAGATGATCGCGGTGAGGCCTTCGCGGGCATCGTCGCCGGTGGTGGCGATCTTGAACTTCTTCGCCAGGCCTTCGGCCTCGATGTAGTTGTTCAGGTTACGCGTCAGCGCCGAACGGAAACCGGCCAGGTGGGTGCCGCCGTCACGCTGCGGGATGTTGTTGGTGAAGCAGAGCAGGTTCTCGTTGAAGCTGTCGTTCCACTGCAAGGCGACTTCCACACCCACGCCGTCCTCTTCACGCTGGACGTTGAAGTGGAATACCTCGTTCACCGCGGTCTTGTTGGTGTTCAGGTACTCGACGAAGGCCTTCAGACCGCCTTCGTACTTGAACAGCTCCTCCTTGCCGGTACGCTCGTCGCGCAGCAGGATGCCGACGCCGGAGTTGAGGAAGGACAGCTCGCGGATGCGCTTGGCCAGGATGTCCCAACTGAAGTGGATGTTGCTGAAGGTCTCCGGGGACGGCTTGAAGTGAACTTCGGTGCCGGAGCCATCGGTCTCGCCCACTTCGCGCAGTGGGAACTGCGGAACGCCGTGGTGGTAGACCTGTTCCCAGACCTTGTTGTGGCGACGGATGGTCAGGCGCAGTTCATGGGACAGCGCGTTCACCACCGAGACGCCCACACCGTGCAAGCCGCCGGACACCTTGTAGGTGTTGTCGTCGAACTTGCCGCCGGCGTGGAGGACGGTCATGATCACTTCCGCCGCAGAAACCCCTTCTTCCTTGTGGATATCCACCGGAATACCGCGTCCATTGTCGCGGACAGTGATCGACTCATCCGTATGGATGGTGATGCTGATTTCGCTGCAGTAACCGGCCAGCGCTTCGTCGATGGAGTTATCCACCACCTCGAACACCATGTGGTGCAGACCGGTGCCATCGTCGGTGTCGCCGATGTACATGCCGGGGCGCTTGCGTACGGCATCCAGCCCCTTCAGCACCTTGATGCTGGAAGAGTCGTACGTGTTGTTCTCGCTCATGCTTCACTCCCGATGGTCGTGGTCTGAGAGACTTTTCCATGTTCCACGTGGAACATGGATACCGGCGTATCCGTGCGCCAGCCGTCTTTCAATAGTTGCGGGTCCACGCAGGTGATGAATACCTGGCAACCCAAATCTTCAAGCAAGCGGCAAAGAGCCATTCGATGCTGCTCATCCAGTTCCGAGGGCAGGTCGTCCACCAGGTAGACGCACTGTCCGCGCTTGGCGCGATTGATCAGATGGCCTTGGGCGATGCGCAGGGCGCATACCACCAGCTTCTGCTGACCGCGCGAGAGAATCTCCGCGGCGTTATGACCTGCCAACCGTATGCGAAGATCCGCACGCTGCGGTCCCGCCTGGGTGTGGCCCATCTGCTGGTCGCGTAACAGGCTGGAAGCCAGGACCTCCAGGAGGTCCCGGTCCTTGTCCCAGCCTCGGTAGTAGCTAAGGGTCAGGTCATCCAGTGAAACCAATTCGGCGAGGGTTTCCTCGAATACCGGTTTCAACGCCTGGATATAGCTTCTGCGGTAGGCATCGATCTCATCGCTGGCCAGGCTCAATTCCCGGTCCCAGGCCGCTTGCGACGCGGGGTCCAGTTTACCATGCCGGAGCCAGGAGTTCCGCTGGCGCAGCGCCTTCTGCAGGCGCTGCCAGACGGGCAGAAACCGAGGTTCCACGTGGAACACTCCCCAATCGAGGAACTGTCGGCGGATCTTCGGCGCTCCCTCGAGCAACCGAAAGCTGTCCGGGTTGATCAGTTGCAGTGGAAGTGTTTCCGCTAATTGAGCCGCACTTCGGGCGTTCTGCCCATCGATGCGAATGGTGAACTCGCCCTGGCGTTCACGGGAAATCCCCAGGTTGCTGGCGATGCCGTTGGCCAACATCACCTGGCCGAATACGGTGCAGGCAGCTTCCTCGTACTGGATCACCGGCTGCAAGCGCGCACTGCGGAATGAACGCGCCAGGCCCAGCAGGTGGATGGCTTCGAGCACGCTGGTCTTGCCGCTGCCGTTGTCGCCGTAGAGGATGTTGATGCGGGGGGAGGGGGAGAGGGTCACCGGGTGCAGGTTGCGCACCGCGGTGACCGAAACGCGGGTCAGGGACATTCAGTATGTTTAGAGGCGCATCGGCATGACGACATAGGCAGAATCGTCATTGTCGGCCTCGTGGACCAGGGCGCTGCTGTTGGAATCGGAAAGGATGAAGCGGACCTGCTCGGTACCGATCACACCCAGCACGTCGAGCAGGTAACTGACGTTGAAGCCGATCTCCAGGTTGCCGCCGTTGTACTCGACCTGCACTTCTTCCTCGGCCTCTTCCTGCTCCGGGTTGTTCGCCTGGATTTTCAGCAAACCGTTGGAAAGCTGCAGGCGAATGCCGCGGTACTTCTCGTTGGAGAGGATCGCGGTACGGCTGAAGGCTTCGCGCAGTTGCTGGCGGTCACCGACCACCAGCTTGTCGCCACCGCGCGGCAGTACGCGTTCGTAGTCCGGGAACTTGCCGTCCACCAGCTTCGAAGTGAAGGTGAATTCGCCAGTGGTGGCACGGATATGGTGCTGGCCCAGGACGATACCGACTTCGCCGTCCTGCTCGGTGAGCAGACGAGCCAGTTCGAGGATGCCTTTGCGCGGCACGATCACCTGGTGGCGGTCCTGCGACGGGATCTGCGCATCCAGCGAGCACATGGCCAGTCGGTGGCCGTCGGTGGCGACGGAACGCAGGGTACCGCCGTTCACTTCCAGCAGCATGCCGTTGAGGTAGTAACGCACGTCCTGCTGGGCCATGGCGAAGCTGGTGCGGTCGATCAGGCGACGCAGCTTGCTCTGGGCAATGCTGAAGTTCAGCGAGCCGGGACCTTCCTCTACGGTGGGGAAATCGTTGGCCGGCAGGGTGGACAGGGTGAAGCGGCTACGCCCGGCCTTCACCAGAAGTTTCTGCTCTTCGACACGGATGTCGATCAGCACGTCGTTCGGCAGGCTCTTGCAGATGTCCATCAGCTTGCGCGCCGGTACGGTGATCTCGCCGGGTTCGGCGGCATCTTCCAGTACCACGCGACCAACCAGCTCGACTTCGAGGTCGGTGCCGGTCAGCGACAGTTGCTGGCCTTCGACCACCAGCAGGACGTTGGAGAGAACCGGCAATGTCTGGCGGCGTTCCACGACGCCGGCGACCAGTTGCAGCGGTTTCAACAGGGCTTCGCGTTGAATGGTGAAATGCATGGTCTAGTCCCTTGCCTCGTGGGCTGCGTCAGGTTGTCAGGGTACGCAGCAGGTTCTTGTAGTCCTCGCGGATATCCGCGTCGGATTCCCTAAGTTGAGCGATCTTACGACAGGCGTGCAACACCGTGGTGTGATCCCGACCGCCGAAGGCCACGCCGATCTCCGGCAGGCTGTGGTTGGTCAGCTCCTTGGAGAGCGCCATGGCCACCTGGCGCGGGCGCGCCACCGAGCGCGAACGCCGCTTGGACAACAGATCGGATATCTTGATCTTGTAGTACTCAGCGACGGTGCGCTGGATGTTGTCGATGCTGACCAGCTTGTCCTGAAGGGCCAACAGGTCCTTCAGCGACTCGCGAATCAGCTCGATGGTGATCGGCCGGCCCATGAAGTGCGAGTGGGCGATCACCCGCTTCAGCGCACCTTCCAGTTCACGCACGTTGGAACGGATGCGCTGGGCGATGAAGAAGGCCGCATCGTGCGGCAGCTCGATCTTCGCCTGCTCGGCCTTCTTCATCAGGATCGCCACCCGGGTTTCCAGTTCCGGCGGCTCGACGGCCACCGTCAGGCCCCAGCCGAAGCGGGATTTCAGCCGCTCTTCCAGGCCTTCGATTTCCTTCGGATAGCGGTCGCTGGTGAGGATCACCTGCTGGCCGCCTTCGAGAAGGGCATTGAAGGTGTGGAAGAACTCCTCCTGGGAGCGCTCCTTACGGGCGAAGAACTGGATGTCGTCGATCAACAGTGCGTCCACCGAGCGGTAGAAGCGCTTGAATTCGTTGATGGCGTTGAGCTGCAAGGCCTTCACCATGTCCGCGACGAAACGTTCCGAATGCAGGTAGACCACCTTGGCGTTCGGGTTCTTCTTCAGCAGGTGGTTGCCCACCGCATGCATCAGGTGGGTCTTGCCCAGACCGACGCCACCGTAGAGGAACAGCGGGTTGTAGCCGTGCTTGAGGTTGTCCGCCACCTGCCAGGCGGCGGCGCGGGCCAACTGGTTGGACTTGCCCTCGACGAAGTTCTCGAAGGTGAAGGTACGGTTGAGATAGCTGGTGTGCTTCAGCGCACCTTCGACCTGGACGTTGCGCTCGGTGCGCACCGCAGGCGCTGCTCCGGCCGGCATAGCGGCGGCCAGCGGATCGATGCTGGGTTCTTCCGGCTCGTAGGGATCGCTCGAAAC